>CAWGKH010000001.1:0-195956 GCA_963823025.1 uncultured Planctomycetota bacterium
AGAGCGGCCAGCCGATCGCCGGCGCGCTCGTGCGGGCGAACCCGAGCTCCGGGCTGTTCTGGGCACCCGGACAGGGCGTGACGACCGGAGAGGACGGTGTGTCCGCGCTGCACGGTCTCGGCGGCGGCAAGCACCGGGTCGGGCGCTGGCGCCCGGTTTCGTGCCGACGACGCGCGAGATCGAGCTGACCACGGGCAAGCAGAGCGACGACGTGCAGATCGTGCTCGAGCGCGGTGCGAGCATCGCGGGCACGGTCATCGACGATCGCGGTGCGCCCATCGAAGGAGCGAAGGTCGTCGCGTTCCGTCATCGGGAAGGCGTCCCCCGGCGTGCGCGTGCAGGGGTTCGACTCGAGCGAGGCCGTCACGACCGACTCGAACGGTACTTCGTGTTGTCGGGCATCCAGGGTGACCGTGCGACGGTGCGGGCGTCGAGCAAGGGCCACCGTCCGGACCTCGCGAGCGAGATCGCGATCGGCACCGGCAACGTCGTCCTTCGGTTGCCGCGTCTCGGTGGCGTGAGCGGTCTCCTGCTCGACGCGAGCGGTGCCCCGATCGAGGGGAGCACCGTGACCGCGGAGGCGGCCGGCGAGCCGCTCGCCTCCGGCCGACCGGCGGCGGCGATGTTCGACCCGAGCCGCTCCAGCTCGGCGACCACCGACCCGCAGGGTCGCTTCTCGATCGAGGGTGTGCCGCCCGGCACCGTCACGTTGACCGCGCGCGGCGACGGCCACCTCCCGGTCGAGGGGCGCACCGTGCAGGTCTTGCCGGGCGCGCCGACCGAGAACGTGATGCTCGTCGCCGACGTCGGCGCGGCTCTGGACGTGTTCGTGGTGGACGCCGACGGCAACCCGGTCGCCGGCGCGAAGGTGTCGGCGCTCCGACCGCCGGAGCCGAAGCAGCCCGGGGTCATCACGCGTTCCCTTCGCGGCGGTGGGCTCTCGCCGTTCGGCGACGACGGCGATGCCCTCGCGAGTGGTGAGTCGGGTGCGGACGGGCACGTGCTGCTGTCCGGCCTGCCCGCCGGACCGGCGGTCGTGCGAGCCTCGCACGCGAAGTTCGCGCCCGCCCGCGACACCGAGGTCGCGCTGCCACGCGTCGGCAAGCGGGAGGCGATCGTCACGCTGCGCCCGGCGGGTTTCCTCTCGCTGCACACCCTCGACGCCGCCGGTCAGCCCCTCGGTGGCGTCCGCTTCGTCGTGCGCGGGCCCGAGGGCCCGGACCAGGACGAACATCGCGGCAAGAGCTCCGCCGAGGGCATCGGCGAGGTCGGCCCGCTGCTCGCCGGCACCTACGAGGTGCTCGTCGAGCTCGAGCCACTCGGGATGTCGTTCGGCGGGCCGGGAAACTTCATCGTGGTCGGCGACTCGGGGGAGACCCTCGAGTCGACGCGCGTGGCCGCGGAGGTGCACGCCGGGCAGACCACCGAGGTCGAGCTGCGGCGGCCGGTGCTGACGCGCGTCACCGGGACCGTCGGCGACGCTTCGGGACCGGTTCGAGGCGCGCGGGTGACGCTGCGCGCGAACGGCGACGACGGCTTGGGGCTGGGCGGGCGCTCGGCCGACACCGACGCCGACGGACGGTTCTCGATCGAGGACGTGCCGGCCGGGAGCTACCGCGTGGAGTTCGGTCGCCAGGACCAGGTGGTGCCGCAGCTGGATTCCCTCGACGTTCCACCCGCCACTCCCGAGCTCGAGCGCGACCTGCTGCTGCTGGGCGGGACGGTGCGCGTCACGGTCGTCGACGCGACCGATGGCTCGCCGGTGGCGAACGCGCTCGTCGAGGTGAAGCGCGCCGCCGGCGGGCCTCGCCGTGCCGGGCCCTCGATCATGATGGTGACGACCTCGAACGACAGTGGCGGCGACAGCACGCAGAGCATCGAGATGCGGCCGGGGTCGGGCCGCAAGCGCGCGGGCCCGGACGGCGTCGCGGTGATCGAGGACGTGCCGCCCGGCAGCTACACCGTCGAGGTCACGCATCCCGATCGCGCCCGGCAGACCGTCGCCGACGTCGTGGTCGCCGATCAGCAGGTCGTCGAGGTCGGCCCGGTGAAGCTGACCCAGGCCGGCGGTGTGCGTGGTCAGGTGACCGGCTTCGGTGATGACGACACGATGCGCGGCGCGATGCTCGAGCTGCGCAAGCAGGGTTCGAGCGACGACCCGCGTCGGGAGGCGGCGATGGGCGGTCACTTCGAGATCGGCGAGCTCGCGCCCGGCGACTACGAGCTGCGTGCGCGGGCGTTCGGCGCCGGTCCGGACCGATCGTTCGGGCCGTGGACCGCTGCGACCGTCCACGCCGGTGGGTTCACCGACGTGGACGTGCCGCTCCGGTGACCCGCGTCAGTCGAGGAGCTTCGCCGCCTTCGCCTTCACGTTCTCGAAGCGCGCGTCCCAACTGCGCTTCAGGATCTCGTCGACCGTCTTCTGCGCCGCGTCGCGATCGCCGGCCTTCAGCTCGGCCTGAGCGAGGGACAGCCAACCTTCCGCGTCCTCGCGGTCGGTGCGCACGACCTGCCGCCACTGCGTGACCGCCGCGCCGAAGTCCTTCGCGCGCTCGCGGAGCTGCGCCAGCGTGCGGTGGCCCTCCGGCTCGTGAGGGAGGGGTTCGACGAGATCGGTGCGCGCGCGCTCCGCCTGGGCCTCGTCGCCGATCCGGTCGTAGCGGCGTGCGAGTTCCGCGATGAGCTGGAGCTCGCGTGGGTTGGCCTCGATCGCGCCGAGCAGCGCGTCGCACGCGTCGGCGGGCCGCCCGAGCGCGTCGAGCATCGCGACGATCTGCTGCCACGTGCCGAGGTCGTTCGGTTCGAGGTCGCGCGCGGCGCGATACTGCGCGAGCGCGCCTTCGAAGTCTCGCGTTCGCACCAGCACGGCACCGAGCGCGCGGCGGAGCACGGGGGCATCGAGGCCGGTCTTCGCGACCTGCGCGTCGTAGCTCCGAATCCAGGCGTTCAGGTCGGGGATCGATGCGAGCACGGTCTCGAGGTCGGTGATCGCCTGCTTGCGCTGGTCCTGTCGCGAGTCCCAACGCACGATCGCCGCGCTCGCGGCGTCGACCGCTTCGTCGGTGCGGCCGAGACCGGCGAGCACCTTCGCCCACTCGCCGTACCACTGGGCGATCCACCAGTCGGCACCGCTCGGGTTGGTGCGCTCACGGCCGCGAATCGCGCGCTCGTAGAGCGGCGCCGCGACATCGTCGAGCTTCGCGACCACGGCCGCGCCGGCGAGCTGGGACAGCGCCTGCGGGTTGAGCGCCTTGGCGTCGTCCAGTCGCTTCTCGGCCGTCGCGATCGCGGCACGCGCCTGGTCGCCGTGACCGGTGGCGCCGAGCGCGCGGACGTACACGAGCTGCGCTTCGAGGTTCGAGGGCCAGGCGTTGGCGACGGTCTCGGCGTGCGGCAACGAATCGGCCCAGCGCTTCTCCGACTGCAGCCAGCGGACGAGCTGGAGCCGATTCGCCGGATCGAGCGGGTGACGGGCGTCGAGCGCCAGCATCGCGTCGATCGCGGCCGAGTGGCGCTGGAGCTGACTCCACATCACGTTCGCCGTGTAGCTGCAGATCGCGGTCGATTCGGCATGCAGCTCGAGGACCCGACGCGCGACCGTCAGATAGTCGTCGGTCAGCGCGGCCCAGTAGCGTTCGTTGCTTCGGGTCCAGAAGCCCTCACCATTGCCACTCCGATCGACGAGGTAGCTCTCGAAGTGATCGAGGACCAGCTGGCGCAGCGGTGCCTCGACGTCGTCGAGCCGGCTTCCGCACTTCGATCGCCATTCGGCCATGCTCCATGCGAGCTGGTTCCAGACGTCCTGCCCGACGCGGGCGTGCCAGGCGGGCTCGGTCGTGCAGCGGCTCACCGTGAGGCGCAGCGCGTCGATTGGCCCGCCGAGGTCGGCGAGGGTGTCGGCGACGGTGTACAGGACGCCCTGATGGAGCGTCGGCAGGCCGTCGAGCAGACCGGGCAGCGGACCGACGGCGAAGCGTCGCAACGACTCCAACGGGCGGCCGACACCGGCCTTGTTCGCCGCGCGATGCAGCGCGCAGTAGGAGCTCGCGAGCCCGGGTCGCACCCACGGCGGCTCGGCGTCGAGCCGTCCGAGGAGCCGCGCCTTCGCGGCGGTGAACAGATCGTCACCGGAGCCGAGCGACACCGAACCGCCTCCGGAGAGGCACTGCACGTAGACATCGTCGAGGCGATCCTCGAACGGTCGGCGGCCGTCCGCGTCCGGCTGCGCGTCGCGCTCTGCGAACAGCCAGCTCTCGGCGTCGCGGTAGTGCCCGGGGCTGTTCCACCAGCCGACGAGCTGGGAGGCCGCGGTCAGCGCGTCCTTCGGCAGGACACCACCGTTCGCCGTGGCGCGCACGCGGAGCGCCTCGGCCAGCGCGTCGATCGCGTTCGCCTGGTCGCCCTGCGCCCACATCGCGCGGGCGCGGGCGCGTGCGACCTCGAGCTGCACGGCGGAGCCCTTGGCCGCCAGGTCGACCAGGTCGGTCAGGATCGCGATGCGCCGCTCGTGCAGCGCCGCGTCGGGCAGGCTGCCGAGGTCGGCGAGGAGATCCGCCAGTGGCACGACCTCACCCGGCACGACACCGTGCTCGCGAACGCTCGCCTCGACGAGATCGAGGGCGTGCATCGCGGCCGGGCGGTAGGTGTCGGCACCGTGCGTGACGTTCATCCCGCGGCGCGCGACCAGGAGCTCGGCGATGGCGAGCGCGCGGTGGTCGGTGTTGGTCGTGGCGTCCTCCGCGCGCTGGTCGAGGACGTTCTTCAGCGCGTCGAGCGTCGCCTCCTCGTGCACATGGTCGAGCACGTTCTCGATGCGCTGGAGCAACCGGTAGACCTGCTCGGGCGCGTGTCCGGTCACGCCGTACCCGAACGCCGCGAGCACGCGGTAGTCCTTGGTCGAGTCGTAGATCGAACGCACGACCCACTCGGCGTCCGTGGGATCGTCGAGCTCGGTCACCCAGGTGCGCAGCGCGACCAGCACCGTCGGGTTTAGATCGTCCGGAACGCCGCTGCCGCGCCGGGACACCCGGTTCATCTCCTGCACCGCGAGGTTCTGGAGCTGCCACCGGGTCATCGCGGCGAACCGCGCGGCGATCGCGTCCGCGCGTTTGCCGTCGTCGCCCGCGACCAGGTACCAGTTCGCCAACGCTTCGAGATCGCCGGGATCGAGCTCGGCCGCCGCGCGCACGCGCTCGGCCTCGGCGATCGCGTCGTCGACCTTGCCGACCTCGGCGAGCAGCTTCGCACGGGCGATCCGCAGACGCACGTCGAGGCGCTTCGGGTCGAGCCACGAATCGATCGCGGACAGCATGTCCGCGGGTCGATCCAGCGCGGCGAGCAGCCGCAACGTCTGCCCGCGCCAATCGAGCAGGTCGGCGTGCGCCTTCGCGCGCGTGTCGTAGAGCGACAGCACCGCGTCGACGAACGCGGGATCCGCGCCCCGGTCGGTCGCGGCATGCGCCACGACCAGCGAGCATCGTTCGCGCAGATCGCGCGGAAGCTCCGCATCCGCGGGCAGGTCGACGACGGCATCGAGCAGCGTGCGGGTGCGCGCGAGCACGTCGTCGCGCGAGTCACCGGCCTCGACCGCGAAGCACAAGGCCTCGATCCGGAGCCACGGCGCGAGCTCGGGTGGCGCCGCGTCCGCCGCCGACGCGAACCGCAGCGCGAGCTCGGATTGCATCTGTTGCTCGGCGGCCTTCTCGCGCTCGCGGCGCTCGCGACGTTCGAGCTTCTCGAGCTCGTCGGTCGGCCCGAGAAGGGCGGCGACTCGGCGACTTGCGAGCGCGTCGGCGACGAACCGGGATGCGCCGGCGAGCGTCGATCGGCGCGCGCTCGGGGTCGCCCACGGATCGGCCGCCTGCGGGATCAGCGCGAACATCTCGTCCGCGAGTCCGTCGCTCCAATCGCTGTCCGCGAGTCGGTGCACGAGGAGCGAGGCGGCCTCTGGATGAGTGTCCGCGGCCGAATCGTTCGCGAGCCATGCGCGCAGCACGTCGATCGCGCGCGCGCGGTCGCCACGAGCGTCGCACAGGCCGATCAGCGAGCGCCACACCGACGTCCGACCCCAGTCGTCCGGTTCGCGCGTGGCGCGCGCCGCCAGCGCATTCGCGAGCTTCGCCCAGGCGTCGTCGTCGAGCTGCTTCGGCCGTACCGCGCCGAGTTGCGCGAGCAGCGCCTCCGTGGCGAGCGCGGTCACCGCGTCGCCGTCCACGAGCCCTTTCACCAGCTCGGCGCCCAAGGCCTTGCCGGCGTCCGTGCCGCCGAAGGCGCCATTGAGGATCGCGATCGCGCGTCCCGCGCCACCGTCCGCCGCGAGGAGCCGGCGGCAGAGTGCGTCGACGCTCGGCACGAGCTCCGGGAGCAGAACCCCGGTCGACCAGTTCCAGCCGCTGCCCAGCAGGTAGCTCGTCGCCGCGGAGATGCGTGCGACGTCCTCGGGCCGATTGCGGAGATCGAGGTCACCCGTCGTCGCGGCGGCGAGTGCGGCGCCGTCGGCGTCCTCGACCTTGCCGCGGTAGAGGAGCACGGACCAGCGCCCGAGCCATGCCTCCTGGGAGTGCGCCGGCTCGCCGGTCCACGCGTCGAACGCCGCCTGCGCGTCGTCGAGCTGCGCGGTGCCCCAGAGCACATCGACGAGTCGCGACCAGAGCGCATCGCGTTCTTGCTGACCGAACGTGTCTTTCAGGTCGAGCGCGGCGCGCAAGCCGGCGATCGCCGCGTCGTTGCGTCCGGCACCGCGTCTGGCGTTCGCCAGCTCGATCTGCGCCGTCACGTCGCCGGGGCGGGCTTCGACCAACTGCTCGCGCAACGCCAGGCTTCGCTCGGTCTCGCCCGCATTCTCGAGGAGACCGGCCTCGCGCCGGTTCCAGAGACGGACGGCGGCGTCGCCCGCGGCGCGGTACGCGCCGGCGACGCGGTCATGGAGCGCGAGGAGCTCGTGCGCGCCGAGGCCGTTGGCGAGGACGTTCATCAGCATCTCGGCGCGGAACACCGTGGCCGCGTCCGTCTGTGTGGCGAGTGCGTCCGCCATGCGGCCGAGGGCGTCGAGTCGCTGTTCGCCACGCCGCGAGCGTGAGATCAGTTGCAGCTCGAGCCACTGCGCGCCGCGCCGGCCTTCGATCAGCGCGGCCGCCGTCTTCCACAGGTCGAGTGCGCGGTCGTGCCGGCCAGTGGCGTCCGCCACGACGCACACGCGGAACCAGTCCGCGAACGTGCCGTGACCGGAGTGCACGGCCTCGCGCGCCGCGTCGAGCTTCGGATCCTCCGCGGGCACCATCACCGCACCGTCGCCGTCCGCGGTGCCCGACTGCATCCGCTTTGCGAGCGCATCGTCGTCGAGCTGCGTGAACTTCTGTGCGATGTGCCGCTGGTCGCCACCCTCCGTCCCGCGGACGACCGCCTGCTGCGCGAACCACTCGTCGCCGATCTGGACGAAGTCGGACCAGGTCGTCGTCGACAGCGTCCGTGCGCCGTCGCGCACCTCGTGCCGGACCGGCACGCGTCGCGTCGTGTCGATCGCGAGCAGCTCGACCCGGCGCGACGGGCGCGGCGCGGTCAGGGTCAGCGTCGCGATGCCCTTCTCCGAGGGCGACGACGTGATCTGCCAGCCGCGATAGCGTTCGATCAGGTCGGTGGCGGTGAAGTCGCCGAAGCCCGCCGGCGGCTCGTTGCTCTCCTTCGCCGATGCGGGGCGCGTGCGGCCGAGTCCGAGGCCCAGCGCGACGATGCTGCGCTTGCCGTCCGCGACCCACTGCAGCAACGGCTGTCCCGCGCGCGACGACTGCGTGCGCAGGAGCCATTGCCCTGGCGCGAACACCATCGCTGCATGCGCTTCGTCGAGCACGGCGCCGTCGTGCTCGTCGAGGTTCGTCGTCGTGCGTTCGACGTCGAGCGCGAGCCTCGCCGCGACGAGCCGGTCGCGCCGATCCAGACTCTTCAGCAGCGAGACGACGCTCTTCGACCACTCGGCGGAAGCAGGTCGTTCCGGCGCCTGCTCGTCGATCGCCTGTCCCAGCGACGGGAAGCCGAAGGTCGCGAAGTCACCCGGTGCCGGCGCGGGCGGCGCCCACGGTGTCGCGATCGACGGTGCGGCGGGCCGAACACGTGACCGCAGCGCGCGCCGCCCGAACTCCACGTTCCGCTCGAACACCATCTTGTCCGCGGGCCCGAACTCGCCTTGCTCGTTCTGTTGGCGCGGCAGATACGCGAGATCGTCGAGCTCCGGCAGCTCGGACGACGGCAACGCCGTGGCCGTATCGAAGGACTCGGCGTCGTAGCCCGCCCGTGTCGTCGTGACCGGTCCTGGTGACGAGGGTCCCCAGGCTCCGGACTCGCGATAACGGCTGCGGTCGCCGCCGCCACCGGCCAGCGGGATGCCGGCCGTGAGCCCGGCCTTCGCACGCCCGAGCGAGGCCAGGCCGCCGAGCGCGATCCCGCGCGTCGTGGTCCACGAGTAGAGGTCGCGACCGAGCGCGGCGATCTCGCGCAGCGCCTGCTCGCGCAGCAGGAGTCGCCACGACCGCGCATCGCGCATCGCGGTGCGCAGCGTCTCGGTCCGCGCCTCGTCCTGGCCCTCGGCGAAGAACGCCTCGCCGTCGCGGATCTTGACGCGGCGGGTCACGCCGTAGCGGGCGCGCTCCTCGTCGTTCTCGAGCACGAGCAACGACGTGTACGGAGTCAGGATGCCGTACTCCTCGCTGAACGCGACGATCTGCTCCTGGATGGCCGCACTCGCGCCCTGTTCGAGCAGTGCGTCCACGTGACGGCGTGCCCACAGCCGCGGCAGGAACGAATTGCCGGTCCCGGTCGCGCCGAACGCGACGCCGCGCGTGTAGTGCACGGTCTTCCCGGCGAGCTGACCCTCGACGACGATCTGCCCCGTCACCTCCTCGCCGTTCGGCTGGAACCGACCGACCACGATCTGTTGCATGCCGATCGGCACGTTCGGGAGCACGGCGGGGTAGACGCGGCTGACCCGCAGGCCTTCGAAGCGCACGGTCGCGTTCTTGAGGCTCGGCTGCGCGGCTTCGGTCAGGAGCTCACCGGCGACTCCCGCCGGGATCGTCGGTCACCTCGCGACGCGAGCCACCGCCGATCGACGCGATCGCGTCGAGAACGGGCTTCTCGTAGGTGTTCGAGGTGGCCACCGCGTGGCAGACGACGCCGGCCTTCTCGCCACGCGCACGGAGCCGCGTCGCCGCCGCTTGCGCGTCCGCGTCTCCGGTGGTCGGGATTCCGTCGCCGACGTAGATCACGGTCGAGCCCGGCTTCGCGCGCTCGAACGCCGCGCCGAACGCGCCGTCGAGATCGGTCCAGCCGAGGGACGCGCGCTTGCGGAGGAAGTCTGCTGCAGCCTCTCGGCTCGCGTCGGTGGCTGCGGTGCGCTCGTCGTTCAGCCAGCACGACGTTGCGGTCGCACGCTGCGAGCGAGAATCGATCGGCCGGTCCGAGCAACGAGAGCAGCGCATCGACGAAGTCCGCCTGCCGAGCACGCGCGTCCTGGTGCATCGAGCCGGACGTGTCACAGAGCAGCACGAGATCGAGCGGATCGCCGTCCGGCACCAGCTCGCGTTGCCAGCCCGCCGACGCGTCTCCCGATGCGGGAGGCTGGATCATCACCATGAACCAGCCTTCGTCGCCGCGGACGTGATCGACGACCGTGAGCGGCGGCGCCTCCTTCAGCTCGACGGCGAGCTCGAAGTCGCGCTCGGGCCGGAAGTCCTCCGCATCGAACTCGACGGTCGCGGTGCGATCGGTGACGGTGCTCTGCACCTCGTAGTTCGGCGACGTGACCTTCGCGATCGAATGCGCCGACGCCACGTCGACGTGGATCTGGAGCTGCCGGACCGGATGTTTCTGCAGCAGCTCGCTCCGGAGCGCGGTGCGGTAGCGGAACGTCGCCGCCCCGAGCGGCGAGCACCTGCGTGTAGCGGATGCGGATGCGCTTCTCGCTGTGCGGCTCGATCGGCAAGACCCGCGCGGTGAACAGGTTGCCGCCGCTCCATTCGAGGAGGCCCGGATCCTCGCTTGCGTCGCTTCAGGTCCTCGTAGATCTCGCGCGCCCGCTGCTTCTCGACGATGTCGCCCTCGACGAGCTCGTCGCCGATCCACATGCCGAAGCCGCTGATCGACGCGTCGGCCGGCAGCGGGAAGCGGAACACGCCTTCGAGCCGTTCGCTTGGTGGGGTTGACGAACGACTGCTCGATCGTGGTCTCCGCGATCTGGTCGCGGATCACGACGTTCACCTTGTGGTAGCCGACGAACAGCGGCACGTCGCGGCCGTCGACCTGCGCGATCAGCGAACCCATCCACTCCGCCGTCGTCGACGAGCGATAGCCGGTGAGCCAGCGCGGATCCTCGGTGAGCTCGGTCGTCGTGTTGTCGTCGCTCCGGAGCACGACCCGCTTCGTCACCTCGCGCTCGTAGCCGCCGGGTCCCTTCACCGCGACCTTGCCCGACCCGGGGTCGATCTCGCACGACCCGCGCAGGAGATGGACGCTGCGTCGCCCGACCTCGACGCGGCTGCCGGGGCCGATCAAGAGGGTGCCGTCGCCGTCTCCCGCCAGCCCGATCTCGACCGCGTTGGCGCCGTGGCTGCTGGTGCGGACGTCGTCGCCCGACAGCAGCACCGCGCGCGACCCGAGCGGCGTCCAGCGGGTGCGGCCCGCTGGCTGGACGACGGCGAGTCCTTGTCGGTCGACGACCGTGCCGGCCCGACCGTCGTCGGCGGCCTGCTGGTATGGGCGGTTGGGAAGCAGAGTGGCTGCGCAGACGAGCGCTGCGAGTGCGGCGGAGAGACGGAACATGGGCTTTCTGCGATCGCGGGAGTCACGCCGCCCGTCGGCGCGAGTGCGCACGGAACGGGTCGGACTCGGGGCGGTTCCCCGCGGGTCCGATCTTCGGCGATCGCGCCCTCGCGCGTCAGCTCGATCCGCCCGGGACCGTCAGCGCCGCCCGAGCAGCCGGCGGAACCACCGGCCCAGCCCCGAGCCGCGGGGCGCCGCTTCCCGGGCGCTCGGTGCGGGTCGGCGGGTCGGCGCGGGCCGCTTGACGTCGTCGAACGTCAGCCGGTCCGCAAGCGTGCGCGCCTTCTGCCGTGCCGCTTCGCGCTCGTCGGTGTCCCCGATCAGGCCCTCGAAATCCGCGTCCGCGATCTGCTTGGTGATCTCCACCGGATCGGGCGCGGCCGGTCCGTCCTGGCGCCGCATCAGCGGGCCGACGTTCGCCGGCGCGTCGGCGTCGACGACCTCGACGTCCTGGAGCTCGCCGGTCTCGGATTCCTCGAGTCGGTCGGAGAGCTCGTAGCTCGCGTCGGCGTCGTTCATCGGCTGGTGGCGGGCCATGGTCGGCGGCGTCTTTGTCGACTGATCGCTCTTCGGCAGTTCGTTCGCGGGATCTTGAGCGCCTCCTCGGGCAAAACCACCCACCGCCGCGCCGGGTCGCGCTGGAGCTACAGTGACAGGGATGAGA
Source organism: uncultured Planctomycetota bacterium (assembly GCA_963823025.1). Taxonomy (GTDB): domain Bacteria; phylum Planctomycetota; class UBA1135; order UBA1135; family UBA2386; genus CAWGKH01. Next base: position 11,474 of record CAWGKH010000001.1, read on the forward strand.
GCCATGGTGCTGGAGCGTCCGCGCGAACCGCTGGTGGCGCGTGATCTGGACCGACCGGAACCCGGGCTCGGTGAGCTCCGCATCGCGGTGAGCGCCTGCGGCGTGTGCCGGACCGATCTCCACGTGGTGGACGGCGATCTGACCGAGCCGAAGTTGCCGCTGGTGCCGGGCCACGAGGTCGTCGGGCGCGTCGACGCCGTGGGCGAGGGCGTGACGTCGTACGACGAAGGCCAACGCGTCGGCGTGCCCTGGCTCGGTCGGACGTGCGGCAAGTGCCGCTTCTGCCGGTCCGGCCGGGAGAACCTGTGCCTCGAGCCCCTGTTCACCGGCTACACGCGGGACGGCGGCTACGCGGAGTATCTCGTCGCCGATGCGCGGTTCTGCTTTCCGTTGCCCGACCACACCCCGGCCGCGGAGCTCGCGCCGCTCTTGTGCGCTGGGCTGATCGGCTACCGCTCGTATCGCCTGGCGGGTGACGGCAAGCGGCTCGGCCTCTACGGCTTCGGGGCGTCGGCGCACATCCTCGCGCAGGTCGCGGTGCACGACGGCCGGAAGATCTACGCGTTCACGCGACCCGGCGACGACGCGGGGCAGGCGTTCGCGCGTCGGCTCGGCGCCACGTGGGCCGGGGGCTCGGACGAGATGCCGCCGGAACCGCTGGACGCGGCGATCGTGTTCGCCCCCGTCGGGCCGCTCGTGCCGACGGCGCTCCGAGCGGTCGATCGCGGTGCCCCGGTCGTCTGCGCAGGCATCCACATGTCGCCGATTCCCGAGTTCGAGTACCGGATCCTCTGGGAGGAGCGGTCGATCCGTTCGGTTGCGAACCTGACGCGTGAGGACGGCGAGTCGTTCTTCGCGACGGTCGCACGCCACCCGGTGAAGACGTCGGTGGAGCGCTTCCCGCTCGAGCAGGCCAACGAGGCATTGAGCCGGCTGCGCGACGGCGGGCTCGAGGGCGCGGCAGTGCTCGAGATCGCGTAGCGCCGCTCGACTAGTCCTTCGAGGGATCGGCGACCGGCGTGTCGGCTGCGGGCGGCGTCTCCTCGACGACCGCAGGAAGCGTGCGGTCGAGATCCGCACCGGCGAGCAGATCGATGCCGGGGGTGACGCCGTAGGCCGGGTCGGCCGCGACGTAGTGCGCGTAGACACGCCAGCAGGCGTGTTCGCGCCAGCGCTGCTCGGACCGCGGACGCGAGTAGTCGAGGCCGAACTGCTCGCCGGTTCGCTGGTGGAGGAGTGTGCAGATCGCGTCGCTGACGACCTGGGGGCGATACTCGCGCAACACCGGGATCGCGCGTTCGGTCGTGTCCTGCAGGATCACCGCTTGCGTGGGTAGCTTGCGGTCGTCGTCGAGGCAGGCGACGAGGGTCGGGATCGACGCCATGCCGAGGCGATCGAGCTGCATGAACGCGCGGATCTGCTGATCGGGACCCTCGAGTGCGAAGTCGAGCAGCGTCTTGATCTCCGGTGCCAGATCCGGATCGGCCGGTGGCTCGGACGTCGCCATCGCCTCGTGCTCGGCCACGCTGTTCCGGATCGAGTCGAGGATGGCCGGCGTGGGCGGACGGATCGCCGTGCCGCCGAACCGATCGGCGAGGAAGTAGTGATGGTCGGTGTACCGGAGCAGGTAGAAGACCCGATCCTGGCCGATCAGCCGCCGCATGTCCTCGGCGGTCGGGACGTAGTGGTGCGGATGCTCGCGCGGTGCCGCGAAGAAGGTGACCGGCACGCGGCGGCCGCCGAACTCCCCCTTGAGCCGTTCGCGGACCTCGAGCTCGAGCCGCACGTAGGCTCCGCCAGCGACCACCGCCCGCTCGAGGCTGCCGGCGTCGCGCTCGAGGATGCGACCGCGCGCGATCAGATCGGCGGCGAGCTCGGTGCGCACCTGCTCCGTCCACCCGACCGGCGCCGCCCCCGCGTGCGTCGCGGGCAGCAGCATCTGTCCGGCGGCCGGCGGGACGAGCGCGAGGACGAGCGGGAGTGTGCGGAACGAGAGCATTCTGGCAGCGACGAGCACCTCCCTGCGCGCCCCACGACCAGGGTAGCTCGATGACACGGTTCGGTCACACCCCGAAAAGCCCGGTTCGACCGCTGCTCGATCCCCGCCTTGCCATCGATCGGACCGATACCGGCCGCGGCGATCGCCTGCGCAGGATCTTCACGCCGGAGTCGGCCCGAACTTGATCGCCGGGGCCGAAAGGGAGCGCATGCACGATTCCGAAGTCGGTCTCGCGACCTCGCCGCTGGCGCAGCGTCTGGTCCGCCACCGTCGCCTGGTGGCCGAAGAAGCGGTGGTCGCGGACGCGCTCGCCGAGCGCCAGGCAGACCTCGAGCGCCTGATGCGCGCCGCGTGGCTCGCCTGCGTGCAGGGGGACGTGTCGGGCGAGCCGGCGCGGCGCCGTTGCGACGCGGTGCAGGAGGACGTCGCCCGGCTCGAGCGCGAGCTCTGCCGCGTTCGCGCGTCGTTGGCCGGCAGCGCCGAGGATCTCGCGAGGACCGTGCGCGCCGCAGCGAGCTGATCGCCGCTCAGCCGAACCCCGCCGCGCGCAGCGTTCGAACGCGCGCGGCATGAAGCTCGTTCCGGAACCGTTCGAGGTCGTCGAAGCGCGCTCGCAGCTCGCCCGCATCGACCGCTTCGCAGGCCGTGCGCACCGCGGCGAGGTCCTCGCCGACCCGCTCCGCGACGCGATCGCCGTCCGCCGCCCGCCCGAGCCGGCCGCCGGCGTCGGCGCCCACGGCGAGCGCGAACAGGTCGGTGCGGAACGCCCCGCTGCGCAGGTGCTCGTCGTAGAGCTTCGCGAGCGTGCCGGGGCGCATCGAGCGCAGGCGCCGGCTCTCGAGGTGCAGCGCGCACACCTGCTCCGCGAGGCGGCGCGCGGCCGCGTCGGCGAGACCCGGCAGCGAGTCGAGCAGCCGGCGCAGGATCGGCAGCCCGCGGCGCTCGTGGCCCGGGTGCGTCGGGAGCTGGTCGCGCGGTGTCGCACCCTTGCCGAGGTCGTGGCAGAGCACGGCGACCATCACCGCGGCGCGGTCGTCTTCGCCGAGGTCGCGGCTCTTCGTCGCGACCCATTCGAGTGCGAGGATCAGATGGAGCGCCTGGGACACCTCGGGATGGTGTCGGACCGGACCTGCCGCGCGCCCGTCGAACTGTGCCGCCAGCTCGGGCGCGAAGTGTGGGAGCGCGCCGGCTTCGAAGAGCTCGAGCAGGAAGCGACCGGGTGACGGCGTGCGCAACAGCGCGCGGCGGAACTCGGCGGCGACGTGTTCGCGTGGCACTGCGCGGGACCACGCCGGGTCGAACACCAGCTTGCGGACGCGCGTCGAGAGCTCGAAGTCGAGCTCGTGCGCGCGGCGGTAGTAGCGCAGGAAGCGCACTGGGTGCTCGACGATGCGCAGCGCCGCGTCGCCGACCGGCTCGATGCGGCGCGCACGCCAGTCCTCGAGGCCGCCCTCCGGATCGAGGATCGCGTCGGTCTCGATCTGCCAGGCGATCGCGCCGATCGTCATGTCCCGGCGTGCGAGGTCCGCGCCGATGCGTTCGCGCAGTGAGTCGCCGTCGCCGCGGAACGTCGTCACCTCGAAGCGGTGGCCGGCGACGCGCAACGCCAGTGTGCCGCGCTGGCGGCTGTTCTCGGTGACGGTCGCGGCCGCGTTCCGGTCGGCGAGCAGGCGCGCGCCGGCGTCGACGTCGAGCGCCCACGCGAGGTCGACGTCGTGTGTGCGTGGTGCATCGACACCAGCCCGCCGGCAGGCCTCGGCGAGCGCCGCGGTGCCGACGATGCAGGTGCCGAGGCGCGGCTCCGCGAGCCACGGCGCGTGGCGGAGCAGCACGTTGCGGGCGTTCTCGCTCGGTGCAGGTTCGATGGTGTCGGGACCGTCGGCGGTCATCGTTGTCAGCCTAGTCGAATCGACAGGGTGACGTAGCCGATCCACGCGAACAGGAACGCGAGACCCGTCGCGCGCGAGATGCGTCCGCGCGTGCGGAGGAGCAGGGTCAACGCGACGGCCATCGCGAGGCCGAGCAGCGCCGTCGGACCCTCGTCGTGGGTCGACATCGGCAGCGGCAGCACGAGCGAGGTCGCGCCGAGCACCATGCACACGTTGAAGATGTTGCTGCCGAGGACGTTGCCGAGCGCGATCTCCGGGTGGCCGCGGCGCGCGGCGACGGCCGACGTCGCGAGCTCCGGAAGGCTCGTGCCGACCGCGATGACCGTCTGGGCGATCAGGAACTCACTCATGCCGAGCGTGCGCGCGATGCCCGACGCGCCGTCGACGAGGAAGTCGCCGCCGTACTTCAGGCCGGCGAGCCCGCTCAGGACGAACGCGACGTGGAGCGCGGCCTGTGCCGGCCCGCGACGGATGTGCGCGGGCACGTGCGCATCGGCGTCGTCGCCGGCGGCGATCGCGCGCTTGCGGTCGGCGCGGCGGTTGGTCTCGCGGCGGACCAGCGTCGCGCTGAACACGACGAGCAGCGCGAGCAGGCAGATGCCGCCGATGCGCTCGAGCTGGCCGAGCAGGACGGGCACGAGGATCAGCGTGCTGACGAGGAGCAGGAACCGGCACTCGAACCGTGCGCTGCCCGGCGTGTGATGGATCGGACGCACGAGCGCCGCGGTGCCGATGATCAGGCCGATGTTGGCGACGTTGCTGCCGAGCGCCGCACCGGTGGCGATGCCCGGCGAGCCCTTCCATGCCGCAGTCAGCCCGACGAACAGCTCGGGTGCCGACGTGCCGAACGCGACCAGCGTCAGACCGACCGTCATCGGCGCGACACCGAGCGCCAGTGCGCACCAGACGGAGCCGCGCACCAGCAGCTCGGCGGCGCCGATCAGCAGCACGAAGCCGGTGACGATCAGGAGCCAGTCGGGCATGGCGGACCGGGATCATGGACCCCGCGCGCCGAGCATCCAAACGCGCGCTCCGGAAGTCGGCGGTGCGGGCGTACGCTCGCGGCCATGTCCTCGCACCTCGTTCGCTGGTGGGTCGGTCTGGTCGGTGGGGTGTTGCTCGGCGCGGGACTCGTGCTGCACGGGCAGATCGCGTGTGCCCGCTACGCGAAGCAGGAGGTCGACAGCGTGTTCGTGCTCTGGCGTGCGATCGGTCAGTTGACGTTCTTCTATCAGGACGACGTGACGCAGGCGGCGCTCTGGCTCGAGGAGATCCCCGACGGCGTGCTGCGCGAGAGCGATCGCGCGGCGTGGACGATGGCGGTGCTCGGGACGGCGGTCGCGGCGTCGAGCCTGTTCATGAAACGCGTGCCGAAGAAGGCTCGGTCGTCGAAGCGGAAAGGCGCGTCCTGAGCGTGGAACGCCTCGTCGAGGCGACGCGGCGGCGCGTGATGGCGCTGCTCGAGCGGCACGGTCGCGACACGATGTCGTTCCTGACGTTGGAGTCGCGCTTCCGCTACTGGTTCCACGGTCCGGACGCGTGCGTCGCGTACGTCGACACCGGCGGGGCGTGGGTCGCGGCGGGCGGGCCGATCGCCGCGGTCGAGCGCGAGGCGGAGGTGATGGGGGCGTTCGCGGCGGCGGCGCGGACGGCGGGGCGGCGGGTGCGGTTCTTCGGCGTCGAGCACGAGCTCGCGGCCGACGTCCGCTTCGACGTGCTGCACCTCGGTGAGCAGCCGGTGTGGGATCCGGCGGAGTGGAACGCGACGCTGCGCCAGAAGCGCAGCCTGCGTGAGCAGCTGCGGCGCGCGCGGGCGAAGGGCGTGACGATCCGGCGCGTGCACGCGGCGGAGATCGGCGATCGCGAGGGGGCGACCCGGCGGGCGGTGGACGCGCTGGTCGAGCGTTGGCTCGGCGCACGGTCGATGGCGCCGATGGGGTTCGTCGTGCACGTCGCCCCGTTCGAGCTGCCGGAGGAACGGCGGTTCCTCGCGGCGGAGTGCGATGGGCGGCTGGTCGGGTTCCTGGTGGCCGCGCCGATCTACGCGCGCGACGGCTGGCTGATCCAGCACGTGCTGCGCGACCCGTCGGCGCCGAACGGGACGGTCGAACTGCTGTTCGACGCAGCGCTGCGGCTGGTGGCGGCGCAACGGGCGCGGATGGTGACGTTCGGGCTGGCGCCGCTCGCGGGCACGCCGTCGCGGGTGCTCCGCTTCGTCCGTGCGGTGTCGCGTCCGCTCTACGACTTCGAGGGCTTGGCGCGCTTCAAGCGCAAGCTCCTGCCGGCGTCGTGGCACCCGGTGTACCTGGCGTTCCCGCGGGGCGACCACGCGTGGCTCGCGGTGTTCGACTCACTGGCCGCGTTCGCACACGGCAGCTTCCTGCGCTTCGGCTGGCAGACGCTGCGTCACCGCGCGCGCCTGGTCGTCGCGATCCTCGCGTGGCTGCTGGTGCCGTGGACCCTGCTGCTGTCGGCTGCGAATGCCGAGCGCTGGTTCCCCGACCGCTGGGTCCAGGCCGGCTGGGTGGCGTGGGACATCGTCCTGTTCGCCGGCCTGCTGACCCTGGCCCGACTCTGGCGCACCGGCCTGGCGACACTGCTGGCGTGGGTGGCCGCCACCGACTTCACGCTCGGCATCGTCCAACTCGTCGCCTGGAACGCGGCGCACATCCGCACCGTGTCGGATGTCGTGATCGCGAGCTTGGCGTTGTGCGCACCGGCGTTCGCGGCGTGGTTCCTGTGGGTGTGTCGGAGCGGGCGGGGGGTCCGGTCGTGAGACAGGGTCATGGCCAGAGCGACTCGGTACGCAACGACGACCCCGCGACGCGCGGATCCCGTGGACCAGCAAGGGAAACTCGGCCGCGGCCGAAACGGCTGACGAACGGGCCTGCGCCGGGCTCGAATGGTCCCAGCCGATGCGGCGCGTGAAGTCCCACGACCAGGTCCCGGCTCTTCAGGAACCGCTGTGGGCGCGCGACCGACCCTCTCATGGAAGTGGCTCCCGCCGCGAGTGGGCGCAACCGGGACCGCGGCGGGACGGTGGTCTGCGGGCGGATCCTGCGGGCCGGTACTCGTGAGCGACAGTCATCCCAGGAGCGGGCAGATCCTTGGGATAACCGAAGGACGGCGATCCTCGGGCCACATTCCCCACGGTCCCGGCCGGCGCCGGCAGCAGCCAGGCTCCCGGCAGCCGGCGCAATGCGCCGCGGGCGGCGTCCGCTTCGAGATGCGCGACCACCACGGCCATCTCGTCGGCCTGCATCTCGCGGTCGGCCCGAAGGTGGGTACTCCGCACGGCGCAATGCGCCGCCCCCGCGCCATCTCGACCCGCCGCCCGCCTCGACCTACCGCCGGGCTTCCTCCGCGAGCACTTCGACTGGCTCATCACCAAGAACGGCAAACTCACCTTCCGCCAGGACAAGCTGCCCGAGATCGAGCGCATCGCCGGGGAGTGGGAGCGGCAGCGAGCGATGGCCTGACCGCGGCGCATTGCGCCATGCCGCGCGCCGCGGTTGCGGGCGAACCAACGGTTCCGGCAAGCGACAGCAACGGTGGCGCGGAACGCGGCGCAATGCGCCAGGCGGATCGGTTTCGAGATGCGCGATCGGCATGGCCGCCCCGTGGGCCAGAGGCTCGCGGTCGGTCCGAAGGTCGTGCCGCGTGCGGCGCAATGCGCCGCCCCCGGGAGCCCGGCGGTTGCCTGCGCCGGCCGAATCCGTGGGGAATGTGGCCCGCGGCTCTCCACTCTTCCGTTGTCCCCTGGATCTGCCCGCTCCTGGGATGACCGTTGCTCACAGCTGCCGACTCGGAGGATTCGCCGGCAGCCTCCCGCCGCGCCGTGCTCCCGGTTACGTCCGCTCGACGGGACCGTTCCTTCGCCGTCACGGATTCGCTCACCCACACGAACTCCTGAAGCCCCTCACCGCTCCGCGCGCTGCCGGAGCTCCATCAAGGCGCTCTGCACGGCCGCCAGGTCGACGTTCGCGCGCACGGTCTGGACCTTCGGGGCGTCGAGGACGACGTCGACGGTGTCGATGACGCGGGAGGCGGGGCCGTTGACGCCCTTCTCGTAGAGCCGGAGGACGACCTGGTAGCGGCCGTTGCGTTGCAGGTCGACGCGGACCTTGTCGCCCTTGCCGAGCCAGGCGCCGCCGGACTTGCCGAGCCAGGCGCGTTCGAACGAGTAGCGGCGGCCCGACCAGGGATCGACGCCGCCGAGCGATGTGGGCAGGCCGGTGTCGCCGACGAGGACGAGCGAGACGCGGACGCGGCGGCCCTCGCCGACCGCGGCGCGCGCGCCGGGCATCACGACCTCGACCGGGTGGAGCGACGGCAACACGACGTCGGTGCCGCCCGGTGCGATCACGGTCTGCACCGGGCGGTGGCCCATGCCGAGCGTCCAGATCTCGGCCGAGGGGTGCGTGCTGATGAAGCGCGCGGTGCCGCCTCGCCACTGCATGCCGATCCAGCGCTCCCCGCCGCCCGGGACGAACACGCGGCCGACGACCGCGCCCGTGACGTTCTTGATCGGCTTCCCCCCCTGGTCGACCGCATGGACCTCGAACGCGAACAGCATCGTCGTCAGATCGATCGATTGCAGGCGCGGGTCGGGTTCGGTCGCATCGGGATCGATCACGACGCCCGGCAGGACCAGCACCGGCGCCGGGTAGTTGCGCAGATCGATGCGGAGGTCGTAGGTGCCGGGGGCGATGCCGCCCATCCGCAGGCGGCCGCGGCCCTTGCGCGCGCGGATGCTCTGGCGATCGACCGGGCGATCACTGCCCGCCGCCACGAGCGCGCCGGTGAGCGCGCGATCGGGCAGCCAGTCCGGCACGAGCAGCGAGGCTTCGAGGCCGGCCGTGCGCACCAACACGAGGTCGGGCAGATGGTGCTGGCCCACGAACGGCTCCGACCGCACATCGACGTAGCCGCGTTGGCGGGCGTGGACCCGCAGCGTGGCATCCCCCGTCTCGTCGAACAGCGCGAAGCCACCGTCGTCCGCGGTGGACACGCGCGAGAGCTGGTCGGTGCGCCAGCGCTCCTTGCCGTTCTCGAGCAGCAGTCGTTCGAGCCGCACCGTCGCACCGGCGACCGGCTCGCCGCGGTCGTCGACGACTCGACCGGACGCGATCGGGACGAGGGCCGCGAGCCGGACGTCGCCGACGTCGGAGCGCGTGCCGGGCACGAGCCGCTCGACGTACGCGGTTCCGGCAGCGGGTGGACCCTCTGCCCGATGGTCGTCGCGGACGTCCAGCGCGTACGGCGGTTGCACGTTGCGCATGCGGAAGCCGAGCTCGAACCGCCCGTCGTCGGTCGTGCGCAGCCGATCCTCGGACACGGTGCGCGTGCCGGCGTGCAGCGAGAACAGCGGCCTCGACCGCGCGAGCGGCGTGCCGTTCTCGTCGACGACACGGCCGGTGATCAGCGCGAGCCACTCCGGCGCCTCGAGCCTGATCTGCACGACCTCGCCGGGATGCGACGGCCCTGGTACACCTCGTCGCCTCGCCAGCCGGTGTTGCGATCCTCGAGGCGTGCGCCGACACGGAGCCGCGTGCCGACGGCGACGGGCGTGAACGTCACGCTCTCCGCACCCTCGGGCTTGCGGGTCCATGACGAGTCCGCCCAGTCCGGCAGCCACGATCGCTGGCTCTTGTCGCGCACCGGATGCAGCGCGACGCTGACCATCGCGAGCAGCGGCGCGCCGGTGCGATCGACGACGGTGAGCTCGACCGAGCCGCATGCGGGCATGCGCACGACGACGGGCTCGTTCGGCACCGGGTCGCCGCGGAACTCGGTCGGCGTCGGGTCCGCGAGCGGGAACCGCAACGCCGCGCCGAACCGCACCGCGCGCTTCGGTCGCGCGACCTGGAAGTGCGCGACCTGCGCGCGACCTGCGTCGTCGCTGTTTCCCTCCCAGATCCGGTCGGGTCGACCCTTCGCGTCGGCGCACCACACGGCGATCGGCACGTGCGGTGCCGGCTGCCCGGCCCCGTCGAGCACGAGGAGTTGCAGCACCTCGTCGTGCACCAGCTCGAGCGTCACTTCCTCCGGCGCGTGGTCCCCGACGACCGTGAACGCGAACCGGTCCCCGTGACGCGCGGCGACGTAGAGCCGGTTCCGCGGTGCCGGCAGCGTTGCGTGCCCCTCATCGTCGGTGCGGCGCTCCTCACCGAAGTGCTCCGCGAGCTCCGGAGCGAGCAGTTGCCAGGGGCCGTTCTGTTCCCGCTGCTCGCGGCGGGCGTCGTCGCGTTCGACGAACCACACCTCCGCCCCCGGCACCGGCGGGCCGCCCGGGCCGTCGACGACGATCGCGATCAGGTCGCCGCCGTCCGCGGCCGCCGGCAGATCCGCCGGCGTCTCGCCGACCGCCCGCCGTTCGACGTCGTCGTCGAAGCTCGGCTCGGGCTCGTCGAAGCCCTCATCGGCGGTGCCGGTTGCGACCGAGGCCGTGCCAGCGACGGTCTTCGTCCGCCTGCTGGCCAGGAACCGGCGCGGAGCCGCTCCGCCCGAACGTCAGCAGGGGCGTGACGGCGAGGCCGCTGACGAGGAGCAGGGCTGCGACGGCGAGGTGGAGTGCAGGTCTCACGCGATCCGGAAGCGTTGATCGGGCGCGATGATACGGAATCGCTCGCGTAGAAGCTCGCATAGGTCGTGATGTCGTCGTCGCGAGCGGCGAACCGGACTAGGCGATCGGGGCAGGGTGTCGCGCCGCTGTGCAGTCTTCGCTCGGCCGTCTACGCTGTCGCGCCCCGGGGGGCCGTCACGCAGGAGAAAACACCAGCTTCACCCAATCAGTCTCGCCTCACTCATCGCCGTTCTGCCGCTCGTCGCGCAGGAGCAGGCTGGGACCGAACTCGCCGCGCAGCTCGGCCACTTCGCCCAGTTGATCGGCAAGTGGCAGGGCGAGGGCACCTCGCGGCAGGAAGCCGGCGCCGAGCCCCACCGTGGACCGCGAAGAGCGAGGTCCGCTGGATCCTCGACGAGTTCTTCGTCCAGGAGGACATCGACGTCGACGTCGGCATGGAGTCGAACTACACGATGCGCTCGGTGTACAGGTGGGATGCCGAGAACCGGCAGTACGTGATGTTCTCCGCCGGCAACGAAGGCGAAGCCTACGTCGCCGAGCCGCACTGGGTCGACGACCACACGATGGTCGTCAACTACGCGTCCGCGATGGAGGGCACGCCGTTGGTCGGCCGCTCGACGTGGTCGTTCGGCGACGGCAAGTACGAGTTCAAGAACGAGCGCGCGGACGCGGCCGGCGCGTGGTTCGTCGCGCTCGAGGGCTCGTTCCAGAAGACCGACGACGTCTCGATCGACGCGATGCCGGCATCGTTCATGAACCGGCCGGTGGCCGAGCCCGTGCGCAAGCTCGAGCCGATGTGCGGCGACTGGCGCGTCGACGGCTGGATGCGGATGCCAGGCACCGACGAGAAGACGCCGATCGGCGGCCAGGAGCACACCGAGACGATCCTCGGCGGCCACGTGATCCGCTCGCACACCACCAGCGATCCGATGCCGTCGGGGCGGTGGGTCGGCGACACCTACATCGCCTGGAACGCCGAGCGCAACCGCTTCTGGGTCGTGATGATGAGCAACATGGGCGAGTTCTCGTCGGCGGACGGCTACTGGGTCGACGACCACCACTTCGTGTCGATCGGCGCCGGCCTCGGCGTACGGCTCGCCGACGGCGTCCCGCGGTATCACCGAGTTCGGTGAGCACGGACCGAAGGGCTGGGTCGCGGACGACATGGCCGGCACCGGCGCACCGAAGCGGTCGATGGAGATGAACTACAAGCCCGCGAAGGAGTGACGGGGCCGGCGGCGGCCCGCGGTCACCACCCCGCGTGCCGGCACAGCGCCTCGACGAAGCTGTCGATCGCGGCCTTCGCGTCCGCCGTGCGGCACGTGAAGTTGTTGACGAGGATCGAGAACACGATCGGATCCTCGTCGGCCTTCGGCCGCACGACGTAGCCGGACAGCGCGACCACCGCGCCGATGTAGCCGGTCTTCGCGTGCACGTGTCCCTGCGCGGGGCTGTCCTTCGCGCGCGTGCGCAATGTGCCGTCCACGCCGGCGACGGGCAGCGCGTCGAACAGCGCATCGCGACACTCGCTGCGCCACATCGCCGCGAGCAGTCCGGCGAGGTGACGCGGGTGGACCAGGTTGAGCCGCGTCAGCCCCGAGCCGTCGGCGATGCGCAGACCGCTGGTGTCGATGCCGAGGCCGGCCAGCACCTCTTTCGCGTGTGCGCTCGCGCCTCGCATCGAGCCGTCGCCGGCGGCGACGCGGCTGGCGGTGCGGATGACCTGTTCGGCGTAGAGGTTCTGCGAGACCTTGTCGAGCGTGTGGACGATGTCGCGCAAGGGCGCGGACTGGTGCGTTGCGAGCACCGTGTCGTCGCCGTGCCCCTCGGGGCGATCCTCGACGTCGTCGCGGTCGAGCACGGCGCCGCCGATCTCGACACCCTTCTTCGCCAGCACGTCGGCGAGTGCCTTCGCGGCGAACGCGGTCGGGTTCTCGACCGACAGCTTCTCGTGCCAGGCCTTGCTGCCGACCGGCATGCGGCCGCCGAGGACGAGGCGGTTCGTCGCGCGCTTGCGGTCGGCCCACAGCGCGCGGCGGCCCTTGCCGTCGAAGCACGTGGCGCGATTCTCGACGTCGAACCAGTCCAGTGCGGGAACGAGCGACACCGCGGGCGCGCGGCCGGCGGCGGCCGGCGTCACCGTCAGCGCGACGCAGTTCTCCGCGAAGCACAGGCCGGAGACCTGGGCCGCGTAGTCGGCGCCCTGGTAGTTCCAGGCCCAGCCGTCGCCCATGACCTCGTCGGGCTGACAGTCGTCGTCGCCGAGCACGCGGCCGTCGATGCGCTGAGAGGCCGTGCTTCGACATCGCCTCGACGACCATGCGTCGAGCACGGCCTCGGGATGGTCCTCTTCGCGTCCGCCGAACGTCGGATCGCCGCTCCCCACCAGCACGAGATCGCCCTCGAGGACGCCGTCGCGGATCGGCCCGGTCGCGATCAGCCGCGTCTCGTAGCGGAAGTCCGGGCCGAGCGTCAGCAGCGCCACCGAGGAGCTGATGAGCTTCATGTTCGACGCGGTCATGAAGCCCTTGTCCGCGTCGTTCGCAGCAGAGCTCCTCGCCGTTCGCCAGGTCGAGGACGAGCACGCCGACGCGGGCGTCCTTCAGGTTCGGGTCCTGGACGAAGGCGTCGAGGGCCGCCGCCGGGTCACGCGTCGCGTCGGGTCGTCTGGGCGTGGACGGCAGGGCCGCGGCGAGCGCCGACGCGGCGAGAACGAGGGGGCGGAACGATGGCGACATGGCGGCTCGATCCTAATCGCACCGGCCGGCCGGAGAGGAGCGCGAGCTCGGGACGTCGGCTTCCGCATCGCCCGCTCGGGCCCGGCCGCGAAACCGCCCAAAAGGTCGACAGGGTCCGGTGCCGATACACCGCATGGCAAGGTGATCGTGGGCGAATCCACGGGTGCGGGCACTCGGGTCGCGGCGATCGACGACAGGCTGTGACCGGAGAACGGATCATGAAGAACCTGAACTTCCCGGGTCTTCCTCGTGTGCTCGTCGCCAGCGGCGACGAACGACTCGTCGCCGACGTGCGGAGCATCCTCCAGGGCGAGGGTGCGGCCGTGGAGACCGTGGGGAACCTCGAGACCGCTGCGGAACGCGTCGCCCGGCGGCCGTTCGACGTCGCACTGTTCGACGCACGCCTTGCCGGCGGGTCGGGGTTCGCGGCGCTGCAGCGCCTCCGGCACGGTGCGGACCCCGCGGACGTCGTGTTGCTGGACGTCGACGCGGACACCGTCGCGGCGATGCGCGAAGGCGCGGCCGACGTGCTCCAGCTCCCGCTGGTCCCGGGTCGGGTCCTCGCGACCGTGCGCCGGTGTCTCGAGGTGCGCCAGATGCGCGCCGAGCTGACGCGCTCCCAGGATCGCCTCCACGAGCTGACCGCCACCGAGCTGGTCGGGCTGTCACGCGCGCTGCGCGCGGTGCAGGCACGGATCTCCGAGGTCGGCGCAGGCACCGGACTCGCCGGCGCTCGTGCGCGGCGAGGCCGGCTCGGGCAAGGAGCTCGTCGCACGGCGGCTGCACGCGGTCGGCGCGCGACGTCACGGTCCGTTCGTCACGGTCAACTGCGCGGCGCTGAGCGAGAGCCAGCTCGAGGTCGCGCTGTTCGGGCACGAGCCACTCGTCCTCACCGACGGTGCGCGCGAGGATCGCGAGGGACTGCTGGCCCGCGCCGAGGGCGGCACGATCTACCTCGACGCGATCGAGACGACCGGCCGCGCGTTGCAGGCGCGATTGCTCCGCCTGCTGCAGGACCGGTCGTACCGCCGGGTCGGCGGCCTCGACGACCGCCGCGCCGACGTCCGTGTGGTCGCCGGCACGACGCGCGACCTGCGCGCCGAGGTCGACGCCGGTCGGACTCCGCGAGGATCTGTTCCACCGGCTGAACGCGATGGCGATCGAGGTGCCGCCGCTGCGCGAGCGCCCGGAGGACGTGCCGCTGCTCGCGCACTACTTCCTCGATCGACTCGGTCGTCAGGTCGGCAAGGCGCTGACCGGCTTCACCGAAGAGGCGACCGAGACGCTCTGCGAGTACCTGCGTGGCCGGGGAACGTGCGTGAGCTCGAGAGCGCGATCCTGCACGCGGCGATCGCGTGCCAGGGCGGCATGGTCGACGAATGCCATCTGCCGAAGTTCACCGGCGGTCTGCTCGACGGACGCGACGAGATCCTGCGCAACGTCGTCACGCTGGACGCGAACGACTGCTCGATCCGCTCGCTCGAGGAGCAGCTCTGCCGCAAGGTGCTCGAGCAGACCCGCTGGAACATCAGCAAGGCGGCGTCCCGAGCTCGGCATCAACCGCACGACGCTCTACAACAAGATCCGCCTCTACGACCTCGGTGAGCGTCCGGATCGGAAGCGCGTCGGCCTCGGACCGCAGTGAGCGCCGACCGTGGCCGCGCTGTCGGACACCCGGGAGACGCGTCGCGTCCGGGGCCCCGCGGAGCCGGCCGGTCGCGAGTCGCGGCGTGACGTCGTGCGCGCGTCGAATCCGCGTTGGCATCGGCGACTCGGTGCCCGCCGGCCGGGCGGCCCTCGCCGGCGAGCCCGCCGGGCCTCCGGATCCACGCTCCGGATGCCGATGAAAGCTCGGCCGCGCCGCCGGCCCGGCGCAGCCACGCACCTCTGCGGAGGGGCC
Organism: uncultured Planctomycetota bacterium; assembly: GCA_963823025.1. Classification (GTDB taxonomy): domain Bacteria; phylum Planctomycetota; class UBA1135; order UBA1135; family UBA2386; genus CAWGKH01. The sequence goes on from CAWGKH010000001.1 coordinate 26,586, forward strand.
TCATGAGCGACTCTCACGACGACGGCGACCGGCAGGACCGGGAGAACCCGCTGGGTTGGGACCACCCGGTGGGGGACGCCGCGCGTCGACGTACCCGGCGCGAGGTCGACGGCGAGGATCCCTCGCCCGCGGCGGACAATCCGAGCGCCGCGGAGCTGATGGCCTGGGGCCCGAAGCCACCGCCGCGGCCGAACGACACGCAGGACGAGCTGTTCGACGCGATCTCCCGCGTCGATGCCGCCGCGCGCGGGGTCTTCGAGTTCGAATCGACCGACGCGGCCGCGGACGCTGCGGCGGCCGGCGAGGCGGCCGAGGACGAGGCGCCGCCCGCGCCGAGCGCGGAGGGCGCCGAGTCGTGGACCCTCGAGGAGGAGCTGTACCTCGCGGTCGCTCGCGCCGAGCAAGCCGCGAACGACGCGCGCGCGGCTGCCGCGCGCGCCGCCGAGAATCCCGAACCGGAGCAGCCGCCGTCCGACGAGCCGCCCGTGGACACCGCGGGCGCCGCCGTGGACTGGCCGAGATCGCCGGTCGACCCGCCGCGGCCCGTCGACACGCGCAAGCTCCAGCTCCTGCGGCTGCTCTTGATCGGCAACCTCGTGATGATCGGCCTGATGCTGGCACTCCCGCATCCGCTGGAGACGCGGCCCGAGTATCAGTCGGAGCAGCCCGACAACGGCGCGGTCGATGCGACCGCACCGGTGACGCCACCGGCGTCGGTGCCGAGGCCCGCGCCGCGCGTCGCGACGCCGAGTCCGGTGACCCCGACGGCGCCGGCGCCGAAGCTCGGGATGCCGGACGACGCGCTCTACGAGCAGGCCCTGCTGCAGGCGATGGAAGGCGACTTCGACGAGGCGAGCCGTTCGCTCGAGGGGTTCCTCGCCGCGCACCCCGATCTCAACCCGGCGCTGAAGCAGCTCGTGCACGCCCATCTCGGCTACTACCTGCGCAAGGCGGGACGCGTCAGCGAGGCGATCGAGCACGAGAACGCGATGCGTGCCCTGGCCGGGCAGGCGTCGTTGCCGCAGGACCTGCTCGACGCGGCGCGCGCCGCGGAGAAGAGCGGGGACGGCAAGGCGATGCGACGCGCGTACGCACAGTTCCTGCTACAGCGCGACCAGCTTTCGCCGAGCATGCGCGCGCTGATCCAGGAGGCCTACCTGGAGTTCGGGGACTCGTACCGCGTCGGGGCCGAGGCAGGCGAGGAGCGATCGAAGTGATGCTCGCCGGCGCGATGCTCACGATCGCGCTCGCGGCGATGGCTCCTCAAGGGACCGAGCCGCTGCTGCGCGTCGAGCGCGACGGCGACACCGCACGCGTGTCCGCGAACCACGCCGGCGCCCCGTGCGACCTCGCGATCACCGAGCTCGCGAAGCAGATGGACTGGACCCTGCGGTTCCAGCCCGAGTCGCTTCGCGGGCAGCTCGCCGAGCAGATCGTCGACCTCGCGTTCCACGACGAGGGCCCGCGCACGCTCGCGACCCTGCTCGCGACCGCCGGGGACGCCGATGCGGTGTTCCACGAGCGCGAGCTGGACGGCGCCCGGCAGGTCGACGTGACGATCGTCCCGCCGCCGTCCGCCGACAGCCACGCGGGCCGAGCGCGTCTCCGTCGTCACGCGCTCACCTGGTATCGCACGTGGCTCGCCGAGCGCATCGCTCGCGGCATGACCGGCGATGACCAGGAGGTGCGCGTCCGGTGGCAGATCGCCGAGCTGCTGCGAGGGGAGGGCGATCTCGAGGAGGCCGCACGCATCTACGCGACGATCGCCGCCGAGGACGGCAACACGCTCGTGCCGGAGGCGCTGCTGAAGCTCGCGAGCGTGGAGTTCGACATGGGTCCGGAGCACTGGCCGGACGCCGAGCGGCAGGTTCGCGAGCTGACCCGCATGCACCCCGAGTCGCCGCAGGCGATCGACGGCGTGCTGCTGCTCGGCCGGCTCCTGCTCGCGACCGGACACGCGCGCGAGTGTGCGACCACGATCCAACGGGCATACGTGCGTCTGACCGGCACGCCCGAGCTCGCCGCGGCCTACCTGCTGATGGCGCGCGCGCAGCTTCGGCTCGGCGATGCCGATGCGGCGCGGGCCGCGCTGCGGCAGCTCGCCGCGGTGCGGTCGCCGGCGAGTCTGCCACCTGCGCAGCGTCGCGAGGAGCTCCTGCTGCGCGGTCTGTCGGAGGTCGCGCGCGGTGCGTCGCTGGCCGCGATCGAGGCGCTGACCGAGCTGTTGGGGGATGCCGGCACCGCGCCCGACGAACGAGCGCAGGCCTACGTCGGGCTCGGCGAGGCCTGTCTGCTCGCCGGACGCGCCGTGCATGCGGCGAGCGCGAGTGTGGCGGCGCGGGCCGCCCGCGAGCATCTCGACGACGAGTGGCGGGCGCGCGCGACCGCGCTCGAAGCGCGCGTCGCGTTCGCGGTCGGCGAGGATGAGCGGGGCTACACGGTGCTCGAGGACGCGTTGCGGTCGGAGTCCGTGCCCGAGCTGGCGGTGATGCTCGCCGAGCGGCTCCTGGCGGGTGGGCGGATGCAGCGCGCGGATGAGGTCGCGGCGACGCTCGACGGTCGGGACGATCGGTTCGGCGACCGCGCGCGTCTCGTGCGCGTCGAGGCCGGGTTGTCGCGCGCGCAGGGCACGATCGCGCTCGCGGCGGCGATCGATGCGGCTTCGCAGCGCGCGGCCGCGATCCGCGACGCGAACCTCGAGTCCCGCGCGGATGCGGCGATCGCCGCGGCGGCGCTCGACGCGCACGTCGCGCCGGACGCGGCCGCCGGCCCGTTCGGGGCTCAGGCGACCCTGCTCGCGGGGCTCACCGCGTTGGCGGAGTCGCGCGAGCTCGAGCGCCGCGGCGACCACGGCGCTGCCCGTGAACGCCGTGCGGCCGCCGAGACCGATCTCGCGAAGGCGCGCGCCGCGTTCGCTCCGGCGGCGGCGGAGCCCGACGCACCGCTCGCCGACCTGTTCGGTCTCGCGCGTTGCGAGGAGGCGCTCGGTCACGACGACGCGGCGCGCGCGCTCTTCGAGGAGATCGTCACCCGTGACGCGGATCCGTCGACCACGGCGGACGACGCACGCACGGGCCCCTTTGGCCGCGCTGCGGGCACGGCGCTGGCCGTGCGGCGCTGGCTCGACGACACCGGCGGCTGGACTCCGGCGGTCGACGTCGACACGATCCGCTGGCCACGACGTTGATCTCGAACGATGGGCCGGGCCGAGGGCCGCGGCGGGACACCTGGTTCACCCGGCGGACCCCGGGCTGGCGGCGGGCCGTCGCGCGGGCGGTCGCGGCGTGCAACCGCGCGCTCGATGTGGTTCCGCCGCTGCGCGCCGTCTACCGCGCCCAGCTCGAACGCAGCCTCGCATGGACGCGGCTCGAGTGGGTCGTTCCCGACGTGTACCGGGGTCTCGCCGGCTTCACGGCCGCGTTCCTGTCCGACATCCACCTCGGCAGCTACCTGACGGCGGACGATCTCGCCAGGTTGTGCGAACAGGTGTCGGCGCGCCGCCCGGACGTCGTGCTGATCGGCGGCGACACCGTGCACACGCGATCCCGCGAGATCGACGCGCTGGTCGAGCCGCTCTCGCGGCTCCGCGCGCCGTGCGGGGTGTTCGCGGTGCCGGGAAACCACGAGCGGTATCCGGGGATCGATCTCGGGCATTGGTGCGAACGGCTCGCCGAGCTCGGCATCGAGGTGATGCTCGATCGGGGGGTGAGGATCGAACGCGGCGGCGCGAGCCTGTGGCTCGCCGGCGTCGACGATCTCACCGAGGGCTGGCCCGACGTCGAGCGGGCGTTCGCCGGCCGGCGGAGTGGCGAGCCGGCGCTCGTGATGTCGCACCACCCCGACCTGTTCCCGGAGCTCGCCGGTCATCCACCGGTGTTCGTGTTCAGCGGCCACACCCACGGCGGCCAGCTCGCGCCGTTCGGCTGGATCCTGATGCGGCACTCGTCGCGCGGGCTGCATCGCGGGCTCCACGTCGAGGGCGACGCGCGGCTCTACGTCGGGCGCGGCGTCGGCGCGTCGATCCTGCCGCTGCGCATCGGCGCGACCCCCGAAGTGCCGGTTCTCGAGATCGTCACGAACTCGACAGGCGGTTGATCGGCGGCCGGATCGTGCTCTGCTGCGCGTCGCCGCTTCGATCGCAGCGGCCGCTCCGCAGCGGGGTGAAGTCCCCGAGCGGGCGTTCCCGATGAAGGCCCCACGATGACGATCCTCGAGCCGACTGCCCCAGCACCGACGACCGTCGAGGGGGCGCCGAGGGTCGAACGGCTGCGCTCCGTGCCGCGACGCTTCCGGGGCGTGCTCAGCGAGGCGGTCGACTTCTTCGCGCTGCGGATGAACCGCGTGCTCGATCGCGTGCCGGGCACCCGTTTCGTCCACCGCCGGGTGCTGCGGACGCTCGAGGTGTCCGACGTCCCGCTCGCGGTCGCGGCGCCGGGTCTGGCCGGGCTCCGGGTCGCGTTCCTCGCCGATCTCCACCTCGGCAGCTACCTCGCCGAGCGGGAGCTCGCCGGTGTCGTCGACCGGCTGCTCGACGCGGATCCCGACGTCGTGTGCTTCGGCGGTGACCTGATCAACACGCGGGCGCGGGAGCTCCGGCTGCTCGATGGCGCGCTCGGTCGGCTCGCCCCGCGCCTCGGCATGTACGCGGTGCCCGGCAACCACGATCACCGCTGGCACCACGACATGGGCGAGTGGCAGGGCTTCCTCGAGGCGCGTGGTGTGCAGGTCCTCAACAACCACGGCGTGCGCGTCGCCGCCGGCGGGGACTCGTTCTGGCTGTGCGGCGTCGACGATCTCAGCGAGGGGCGGCCGGACGTGCGGCGGGCGCTCGCCGGCCGTCGCGACGGCGAGCCGACCGTGCTGCTGGCGCACGAGCCCGACCACTTCCTCGAGGCCGCGCGCCACGGTGTCGACCTGACGCTCAGCGGCCACACACACGGCGGACAGATGAAGCTCTGCGGCTGGGCGCCGATCGAGCACACGCGACACGGGTTCGTCGCGGGCGCGTTCACCTGCGATCGCGGGGCCTCGCGGCTCTACGTCAGCCGCGGCATCGGTGTGACGATCCTGCCGCTGCGCGTCGGCGCGCGACCCGAGCTGCCGATCGTGCGATTCGTGACGACCTGACCACCGCTTGCGACTTCGAAGCAGTCGCGAGCGGCGCTCGACGGGCTACGATCCCCGGCGGATGCTGCGTCACGTCGTGAGGCGCCTTCTGTGGGCGGTGCCGATGCTGTTCGGTATCAGCCTGCTGACCTTCCTGCTGCTCGACCTCGTGCCGGTCGAGCGCGCGGCGGCGGCGGCGACGCAGGGCACGGCGCAGCGCGGGGCGGCCGAGCGCGCGGCGGCGGTCAAGGCCCTGCGCGTACGCTACGGGCTGGTCGACGCAGCGACGGGTGAGGAACGGTCGTTCTGGTCGCGCTACGGCGAGTGGCTCGCACACGCCGCGCGGCTCGACTTCGCGCCGCCGGACGAGGCGCCGGAACGGTTCCGGCGGCGGTTCTGGTCCGCGGTGCTGGTCAGCACGCTGATCGGCGCCGCCGCGTTGTTCGTCGCACTCGCGGTCGGGGTGCCGGTCGGCGCGTGGCTCGGCGCGCGCATCGGCGGCGCCGCCGATCGATGGATCAGCCCGCCGCTGATCGCGACGAGCGCGATGCCGGAATTCCTCGTGGCGACGTTGCTGATCCTGTTGGTCGGCGGCGGGATCGGCCCGGCGCTCCTGCCGGGCAACGGGCTCCGGACGCCGGGCTCGTCGGCGTGGGGCGTCGTGCCGCAGGGGCTCGACCTCGCGGCGCACCTCGCGTTGCCGGTCGCCACGCTCGCGCTCGGCCCGACGGTGGCGGTCGCGCGCTACCTGCGCGAGGCGGTCGGACGCCTGTCGCGCGAGGGGTTCGCCGAGGCGCTGCGCGCGTGGGGGACGCCGGAGCGCGAGGTGCGGCGGCGCGTGCTGCGGCACGCGTTCGGCCCGGTGTGGACGCTGCTCGGCACGCTGCTCCCGGCCTTGGTGGCGGGGTCGGTGGTCGTCGAGACGGTGTTCGGGCTGCCGGGCTTCGGGCACCTGTCGTTCCAGGCGGTGATCGAACGCGACGTGTCGGTGGTGATGGCGAGCGTGCTGTTCACCGCGGTGCTGGTCCTGCTCGGGCTGCTCGCGTCCGACCTGCTGCACCGGCGCAGCGACCCGCGGGTGGTGCTGCGGTGAAGCGGTTCGCGATCGTCGTGCTGGTCGCGGTGGCACTGCTCGGTGCGCTCGCGCCGCTGCTCGCCAACGACGTGCCGGTCCTCGCGCGCGTCGACGGCCACCTGACGTCGCCGGCGCTCGCGACCTATGTCGGCGCCGCGCCGCGGCCACCGGACGGCGCGACGACCTGGAAGCAGTGGTGGGTCGGCCTGGCCGGCGACTCGTCGTCGTGGGCGTGGATGCCGCCGTGGCCCTACGGCCCGTTCGAGGTCTTGGGGCTGCCCGCGTCGCAGCGGCCGACCGCGTCGCATCCGTTCGGACTCGACGACGTCGGGCGGGATCAGCTCGCGCGGCTGATCCACGGCGCGTGGACCGCGGTGATCGTCGCGACCGGGTCGGTCGTGCTCGCGCTGTCGCTCGGCTGCGTGATCGGCGCGTTCGCCGGACTCGGCGGACGCGTGCTCGACGTGCTGGTGTTGCGGCTCATCGAGCTGTTCGCGTGCTTCCCGGCGCTGGTCGCGGTGCTGGCGGCCGCGGCGTTCTTCGGCGGATCGCGGACGATCGTCGTCGCGGTGCTCGCCGCGGTGCAGTGGACGGCGTTCGCGCGCGTCGTACGCGGGGAGCTGCTGTCCCTGCGCGAACGGGCGTTCGTCGAGACGGCGCGCGGGCTCGGGGCGGGACCGCTCCGGGTGCTGCTGTTCCACGTGCGGCCGAGCCTGATCGGGCCGGTGCTCGTCACCGCGGCGTTCCTCGCGGCGCAGGCGGTGCTCGTCGAGGCGACGTTGACCTTCCTCGGCCTCGGCACCGGACTCGACACGGTGTCGTGGGGTGCGATGCTGCAGCAGGGCAAGCTGCACGCGTGGACCGGGGCGTGGCACCTGTGGGTGTTCCCGGGCCTGGCGCTCGCGGTCACCGTGGTCGCGCTGCACATGCTCGCCGGCTCGCGTCAGCGGCCCTGGTCGGTCGCCGACGCGGCGGCGGACGCCGGCACGGCGTGACGGACCGGGTTCGCGGTCAAGTCGCGGGGCCCCGAGTGTCGATTCTCTCGACATGGCCGGTGTCGGGGGTCTGCGCGTGCGCACCGAGGGAAGCTCGGTCGAGCTCGTGCGCGCGGCGGTGGCGCGGCGGATCGTCGGCGCGGCGCTCGCGGCGTTCGCGATCGTGCTGTGGCAGGTCTCGTCGCCCGAGCTGCGGGCGCAGGCGGGCTGGATCCTGGCGCCCGGTCTGCTGGGTCTCGTCGGCGTGCTGCTGGCGACGACGCGGGACGGCATCTCGATCGACACGAACGGGCGGACGATCACCAAGTGGTGGCGTGTCGGACCGCTCGGACGCGCCGTGGTGAAGCGGCTCGACACGTTCGCGGAGGTCGACGTGCGCAAGGAGATCGTGCGCAGCGGCAACAACAATCGGACCACGGTCCACTACCCGGTGCGGCTCATGGGCGACGACCAGGAGCTGCGCATCGTGACCTCCACCGAGCCGGCGGCGTCGCGGCGGCTCGGCGAGGCGATCGCGCGCGTGACCTGGCTGCCGATGCGCTGCGACGTCGCCGGCGAGGTCGTCGTGCGCCCGCCCGACGAGCTCGATTGGAGCCTCGCTCAGCGGCTGGCCGATGCGGGCAGTCCGCCCGCGCGGCCGGAGCCGCCAACGGACACGAAGCTCTCGGTGAGCGAGCACGGCGGGACGGTGTCGATCGACGTGCCGGCGCCCGGTGCCTTGCGCAGCGGCCTGATGCTGATGCTGCTGGCGATGCCTGGCGGACTGCTCGCGTCGACGCTGGTGATCGTCTTCGGACACGCCGCACCGGCCGGATTCCTCGTGCTGTTCCTCCTGATCCTGCTCGGACCGCCGCTGGCGCTCGCGGCGGTCGCGCTCGTGCGGGGCAACGAGACCGTGCACGTCGACGTCGACCCCGACCACGTGCGCATCGAGCGGAAGCGGCCGGGCCGGCGGCGCGTGGTGGAGTTCGACGGACCGACCGTCGAGGAGATCGTCGTCACACCACCGGCCGGAGGGCCGTTCGGCGAGATGATCGCGAGCGGTGGCGTCACGCTGATCCGCGACGTCGCCTTCCACCGCATCGGCCGCGGTCTGTCGGCCGACGACCTGCGCCACCTCGCCGATCTCGTCGCCTGGTCCCTGTGCCAGCGCGTGCGCGCCCGCACCGGCGCGGCCGAAACACGGCAGATCAGACCCGGTGTGAATTGACGCCTTTCGGCCGCGCCGGGCTAGTCCCTGGCGCAGCCGCCGCAGTGGGCGCCGTCGTCGGTCAGGGTGCCGATCGCCGGAAGCCGCGGGGCCGGCTCCTCCGCGGGCAGGATCTGCGCGAGCGTCGGCGCGTCGTAGAGGCGGCCGTTCTTCATCACCAGTGCGATCGACGTCGAGTTCCGCAGGTCTTCGAGGGGGTTCGCGTCGAGGATCAGGAGGTCGGCGAGCTTGCCCTTCTCGAGCGAGCCGACGTGCGCGTCGAGGCCGAGGCTGTGGGCGCCGTGGATCGTCGCACAGGCCAGTGAGTCGAGCGCGTCGAGGCCGCCCTGGTGGAACATCCACAGGTCCCAGTGGCTGCAGAGGCCCTGGAGCTGACCGTGGGCGCTGACCGCGACGGGGACGCCGCGGCGCGCGAGCTCGGCGGCGCTCTCGGCGAGGCGCACGTGCTGCAGCTCCTCCGGCGGGACCTTCAGGCGGCGGCGTGAACGCGCATCGACCATCGCCCGCGGCGTCCAGCGCATCAGGCGCTCGTCCTTCCAGACGTCGTCGATCTGATACCAGTAGTTCTCGCCCCACAGGCCGCCGTAGCCGACGACCAGCGTCGGGTGATAGGCGGTGCCGCTCGCCGCGAACAGCGACAGCACGTCCTCGTACAGCGGCGCCACCGGCAATGCGTGCTCGATCGACGTGTGTCCGTCGAGCACCATCGACAGGTTGTGGAAGAACATGCTGCCGCCCTCGGGCACGACCATCATGTCGAGCTCGGCGGCCGCGGCGATGATCATCTGCCGCTGGTCGCGGCGCGGCTGGTTGTAGCTCTTGACGCTGAACGCGCCGAACGCCTTCAGCCGGCGGAGGTGGGCACGCGCGTCGTCGAGGTTCTCGATCACCGCCTTGGTCGGCGACTCCGCGCCGTAGAGCACGGTGCCGGTGCTGAAGATCCGCGGCCCGAGCACCTGTCCGGTCTCGACCAGCTCGTGCATCGCGAACACGAGCTTGGTGTCGTTGCTCGGATCGTGCGTCGTCGTCACGCCGAACGCGAGGTTCGCGAGGTAGGGCCAGTTGGCCTGCGGCATCATGCCGTCGCGGCCGGCCGACATGTGCGAGTGCACGTCGACGAAGCCGGGCAGGATCGTCCGCCCGGTGCAATCGAGGTGGTGCGTCGACCCGTTCACCTCGAACGACCCGCGTGCGCCCACCGCGCGGATGCGGTTGCCGACGACCCACACGGCACCGTCCTCGATCACCTCGCGGCCCTTCATCGTCACGACGCGGGCGCCCTCGAGCACGACGTCGGTCGCGGGCACGTCGGCGGGCACCGTCATCGCCAGGTCGAACGCCTCGTGATCGGGAACCCCGCCACCGGCGAACCCGAGCGCCGCGCCGACATCGTTCTTCTGCAACCTGGATGCGAGTGAGTGCCACACCGTGCGTCCGTCCGGCGAGAAGGTGATGAACTCACCGCCGTCCCGCGTGAGCCGCACGACCGGCAGGTCCTTGCGATCGGGCGCGAGCCGCACCGGCGTCGCCCCGGTGTGCGGCATCGGGCTCAGGTGCACGTGGAAGAGCTCCTCCCACGCGACCGTCGCGCCGTCCGGCGACAGCACGATGTCGGTCGCGCGCTGCGACGTCGCGAGCACGCGGCGGTCGTCACCGAGCGGACTCAGCGACACGAGGGCGGGATCGCCGTTCTCGCGCGCGAACACGAGGATGCGATCCGCGGTCGGGTGATAGCGCGGCAGCGTGCCGGTGTGGGTCACGAGCCGGGTCGCCCCGGTCGCCAGCTCCACCTCGTACACACCCGGATCGAGCACGAACGCGTTGCCGCGCGTGCTCCCGCCACCGAGCCGCCGGTAGAGCAGCTTCTGCCCCGTCGCGTCGAAGCTCGGCTCGACGTAGTGCCCCGGGAGGTCGACGACCGCGCGCCGTTCGCCGGTCACCAGGCTCAGCAGCATCACGCGCCCGCCGGCCCGATCGTCCCACGTCGTGTAGGCGATGCTCTTGCCGTCCCGCGACATCGTCGGCCAGAACTCGAACAACGCCGCGTCCGTCAGCCGTCGCGGCTCGCCGCCGGCCAGCGCGCGGATCCACAGGTGTCCGAGCGCCTGATACACGACCTGCGACCCGTCGGGCGTCACGCACGGCCAGCGGATCACCTTCGCGGTCAGCTCGGCGCTGCCGATGTCCTGTCGCACGCGCAGTGCGTCGCGGATGCGATGCGTGGCCTTCACGTGGAACGGGATCGCGCCCACCTCGCCGCTCGCTGCGTCGACCCGATGCAGTCCGCCCGCGGCCTGCACGACGATCGACGTTCCGTCCGGTGTCCACGCGAAGTTCGGGTGCACCCCGAAGATGCACCACGACTCCTGCTGGTCCTTGCTGAGGCCGTCCCACAGCGCGTGCTGAGCACCGGTCCGAAGATCGAGCACGAACAGCACGGTCTTGCCGCGCACCCGTCGCACGAACGCGAGCCGATGTCCGTCCGGCGACACCTCCGGCCGCGCGCTCCCGCCGTCATCGTGCAGCAGCGTCGTCTTCTCGCCGGTGACGAGATCGAGGCGTTGGATCGCGTAGATCAACCCGTTCGGGTCGCGGTCGGTACTCGAACCGGTCGCCGGGGCTGACATCCTCGCTGTAGTAGACAAAGCGGCCGTCGGGCGAGACCTCGGGCTCGCCGGCGTCGTGCTGGTCGTCGCGCTTCTCGGTGAGCCGCACGCCCTCGCCGCCGTCGATCGAGTACATCCAGAGCTCGCCGGCACCGAGCGACCGCTCGGCCGTGAAGTGCTTGCGCGCGATCAGGAACTTCCCGTCGGGCGTCCACGCCGGATTGTTGAGGAGCCGGAACGTCTCTTTCGTGATCTGCCGCGCGTCGCTGCCATCCGCCGCCGCGATCCACAGGTTGTCACCGCCGCCCGCGTCGCTCGTGAACGCGATGTGCTTGCCGTCCGGCGAGAAGCGCGGCTGCACCGTGAACGCCGGCCCCGTGACGACGGGCGTCGCCTCGCCGCCGGCGATCGGCACCGACCAGATGTCCCCGAGCAGGTCGAACACGATCGCCTTCCCGTCCGGGCTGACGTCGAGGTCCATCCACGTGCCCTCGGTCAGGTCGAGCTCGACGGTCTTCGTCGGGCCGTGCTCGGCCTCGACCGACCACGAGCGCGTCGCGTCACCCGGCGCCGGTCCGGATTGGGCCCACGCGTCCCGCGCGACGAGCAGCAGCAGGAACGCGAGAAGCCATGCGGCGGGCCGCGTGCGGAGGATCATCGACGCATCATGGCGGCCCCGCCCGAGCGGGCAACCACGTCGTGCGCGCCGCGCGCCGCTACTTCAGCACCTCGCGCGCGATCTGATGCAGCCGCTTCGCGTCCTCGGGACCGATGCGGGCCCCGACCTCGACCTGCACCGGCGGCTCGGGGAGCTCGAGCATCTGCTGCAGCGCGAACGCCGCGGCCTGGCGGCCATGTTCGGGGACGCGGTTCTCGGTCAACGCCTGGATCAGCACCTCGGCGACGTCGAGGCTGCGGCTCTTGCAGAGCGCCTGCATCAGCTCGGGCGGCACCGTCGGTCGCGACAAAAGGTGCTCGAGAACCGTCCGATCGGCGTTGGCGATCGCGTCGCGCACCGTGCGTGACACGGGGATCTCGCGCGTGTCGAGGAGCTCGTAGACCCGATCGACCTGCTCGCGGAAGTCCTGGCCGATCGCGAGCGTCAGCACCTGGCGGAGGATCGACTCCTCGCGCTCCACCGGCAGGCAGATGCCCTTGCCGATCTTCGCGATCCGTTCGAACGACCGCCGCGTCTTCGGATCGATGCCGCCCATCACGCCCGGCGACGTCATGATCGCGTGCACGAAGCTGTGCCCGTCGCGCGTGAACCGGCGCAGCAGGCGGTCGATGTCGCGATCGGTCTCCTCGTGCGCCGGCGCGTCACCCACCAGCACGACGACGCGGCGCGCGCCGGTCCGCCAGCGTTGCTCGGTCGCGGCCTTCAACCCGTCGTAGACCGCTTCGGGTCGATCTCCACCGCCGCCGGCCTCGACGGTCTTCATGAAGTTGATCGATCGATACAGGTCGCGGGCGAGCGGGACGCTGCGCGTCAGGTAGCCCTCGCGGTCGCCGTGGTCGCGGTAGGTCACGACGCCGACGCGCGCGTCCGGCACGAGCGCGACCAGCGCTTCGAGCATCCGCGTGAGGCGCTGCTTGGTCGCGTCGAGCACCGGTCCCATCGATCCGGTGCTGTCGAACACGAACACGATCTCGAGCCCGGACTCGCGCAGACCCTCGACCGTGCGACGGAATCCACCGCCCTGGTCGCCGCCGCCGAGCGATTGCAGGATGTCGGCGCCGCCGTCACCACCGCCGATGCGCTGGAACATCGAGGCGCCCCCGAGCGCGCCCGGCTCGAACGACGCGGGCTCGTCGAACGCCGGCAGATCGGCCTGCACGTCTTCCTTCAGTTCGCGCAACTCGACGTCCTGGAGCTGGAGCTCCTTGGTCTCGACCTTCTCGATCTCGAACTTCTCCGCCTCGGGAGCCACCGGGCCGACGTCGATCGATTCGTCCTGCGTCGGCTCGACCACCGCCACGAGGCGCCGTCCCGGCTGACCGAACCGTTGGTCGGCGAGGAGCAGCCACAGCGCGAGGAACACCGCGGCGTGGAGCACCAGCGAAGCGGCGAGCCACGGCGCGCGCCGCAGCTCCTCGGCCATCAGCTCGGCGAAGCCCGCTTCCGGTCGCTTCGCACTCGACTCCCCCGCGATCGCGCCGACTCCGGCCGTGTCCGAGGTCTCCACCGACAGCTCGATCGCGCCGAGACGCACGCGCGCACCGGCCGGCACGTCGGTCGCGCCCTGCAGCGGCTCGTCGCCGAGCCAGGTGCCGAGCCCGCCGCCGAGGTCCTCGAGGCGGAGCTGTCCCGCGTGCGCGCTGAACGTCGCGTGATACGCGGCCACCGAGTCGTGGCGGATGCGGACGTCGGCGCGCTCCCCGCTGCCGATCACGTAGATCCGGTCGGGCTCGACCGGGAACGCGCGCGTGCCGATGCGCAGGATCGCGACCGGGCTCGCTACGGGGGCGTCACTCATGGGCGACGGACAGCTCGTCGCGGTAACGATCGAGAACGGCGAGCAGATGCTCGCGGTTCGCCGGCGAGAGCGGGGCGAGCGGGAGCCGGAGCTCGGGGCCGATGAGGTCGAGCGCGGCGAGGGCCGCCTTGACCGGCACCGGATTGGTCTCGACGAACAGCGCGCGCATCAGCGGGTGCAGACGATCGTGGATCGCGCGTGCACCGTCGAAGTCACCGGCCAGGGCGGAATCGACCAGGCGGGTCACCGGGCGGGGCAGCACGTTGGACAGGACGGACACGACGCCCGTCGCTCCGAGGGCGATCATCGGCAGGCTCAGCGCGTCGTCTCCACTCAACACGGCGAGGCCGGTCGCGTTGCGGATGCGCGTGACGTTCTCGACCTGGCCGCTCGCTTCCTTCACCGCGCGGATGTTCGGGTGTTCGGCCAGCGCGGCGATCGTGTCGAGCCCGAGCGCGACGCCGGTCCGCCCGGGGATGTCGTAGAGCGCGACCGGTAGCTCGGAGCAGTCGGCGACCGCACGGAAGTGCGCGAGCAGACCGGCCTGCGAGGGGCGGTTGTAGTAGGGCGTGACCACCAGCGCGGCGGCGGCGCCGACCTTCGCGGCGGCGCGCGTCAGACGGATGGCTTCCGCCGTCGAGTTCGAGCCGGTGCCGGCGACGACCGGCACGCGGCCCTCGGCGAGCTCGACGGTCAGGCCGATCAGCGCATCGTGCTCGCCGTGCGTGAGGGTCGGGGATTCACCGGTCGTGCCGCACGGGACGAGCGCCGACACGCCGCCCGCCACGGCGCGATCGAGCAGTCGGGCGAACGCCTCGCGATCGACGCCGCCCTGCCGGAACGGCGTCACCAGCGCCACCAGGTTGCCTCGGAATTCCATCGTTCGCCGACCGCCTCCGTCGGCTACAGTCTACGCGCGCGCGGGGACGGCGCGGAACCGGGTTCGTCCGCGCGGCAAACTCGCCCGGGTGCCGAGGCGCTCGGGACCAGACGGGAGACCCATGAGCCTGAAGATCATCGGCGGGGAACATCGCGGGCGCGTCCTGCGGGCGGTGAAGGGGTTCATGACCCGACCGCTGCTCGGGCAGGTGCGCGAGGCGCTGTTCAACATCCTCGGCGATGCGGTGGCGGACGCCGAGGTCTGGGACCTGTTCGCCGGCACCGGTGCGTCCGGACTCGAGGCGTTGTCCCGCGGCGCGCGGCGCGTGCTGTTCGTCGAGAAGAGCAACCAGGCCCTGTCGGTGCTCCGCGAGAACGTCCGGATGCTCGGCGAGGACGTCGCCGCGCGCTGTCACCTCCTGCGCGTCGACGCCTGGGATCCGCCGCCGTTGACGCCGGAGGGGGAGGACGAGGAGGTCCCGCCGGACCTGATCTTCTTCGATCCGCCCTACGCGATGGTCGGCGAGGACCCGGTCAAGGCGGTCTGCCGCGCCCAGAAGCTCGCCGCGCGGCTCGCCCCGGGCGGGACGATGTGCTTCCACTTCCAGGAGGGCCACCTGGAGGAGGACGACTTCGACGGGGACGTCGAGCTCCGGACCTGGGGTCGCAGCGTCATCGCCTTCCTCAGCGCCACTGACTGACGGGCGCCCCCGACGGACGGGCGGATCCGGCCGGGCCACGACGCGGGTGGAACCCGCCCGGCGAGCACCCGCGGGAACAAGGTCAAGCCGGGGCCGGCCGGCGACCGATAGGGACGGCGGAGGGTCGCGTCCATTGCGGACGCGGGTCTTCTCCACGGACCCTCCAGGGGCCGCCGATGACCGAAGCCGACGCACGTGTCGAAGAGATCGTGGAACGACTGCTGGCGAAGCCGCTCTCCAAGGGCGAGCGGATCCAGCTGCTCCGCGAGCTCGTGCGTGCCGAGGCCGACGCACCGGACGAGCTGCTGGAGGCCGCACTCGACCGACTCATGGAGCGGTTGCGTGGCGGTTGAGTCCGTGGTCGCCCTGCGCAGTCCGAATCAGTGGATCTCACGATGAACAGAGCACTCATCCTCGCGATGCTCGTCGCGCCCGGCCTGGCCTCGGTCGTCGACGCCCAGTCCTCGCTCACTCTTCTGAAGAACAAGTCGGGCGTCGTCGTCGAGACCACGCTCGATGCGATCCGCGAACGCCCGGACGCCTTCAAGGAGGTGTGGGTGAAGTTCCCGATCCAGTTCTCCTCGATGGGGCGGATCTCGAACCCGTTCTTCACGCAGTTCGTGCCGAGCGAGTATGCGAACTTCTACGCCTGGTCGGCCACGCAGCCGATCTGGCGACGGGACGCCTACGACGACGTGTTCGGCTGCCTCTTCATGAGCAAGGACAACCCCGAGGTCGGCAAGCTCTACAAGTTCAAGACCTACCAGCGCTTCATGTGCACGGGCGTGGTGCAGAACACGTTCCAGGAGAAGCCCTGGATCGAGGTGACTGAATTCGAGCCGATCGACGAGCAGGTCGACACCGCCACGCTGGCCCACCTCTACCGGGCCGAGCTCCACATGAACCGGCGGGAGTGGCAGCAGGCGATCTCCGAGCTGTCGCTCGCCCCGGGCGAGAACGTGCCGGACTTCGTGCGCGCCTCGGTGCACAAGGACCTCGGCATCTGCTACCTGCGCATCGGCGAGGCCGGTGTGGCCCAGGAGCACCTGCAGTCGGCCCAGGAGCTGATGGATCAGCCCGACCACGAGACCGAGGAGCTCGCGCGGGCCGCTGCCAAGGATCCGAAGCAGGAGCTCGACCGCGCCGTGGATCGGAGCAGCGTCAGCCCCGCCGAGCGCCCGATGTGGGAGGCGTTCGAGGACGACCAGGCCGCCGCGCCGCAGCGGTGAGCGCGAGGCGCCCGCGGTCGCCGCGGGTGCCGTGAAGTCTGCGCGGGGCACACCCGGGTCGGCGGTTCGCACCGCCGGCCCGCGCGCACGTACGGGCCGCCCGCAGGACCGGCGGGCCGGTTCCCGCAGTCCCCGCTCGACCGCGGCCGGGACGGAAGTGAAAATCGTCGGGCTCCGTACCGTTCCCGAACGGCTCCGCGTGGAACCGGCGCCCCCCGCGCCGCGGCCCACGCGCGCGGCCGCGCCCGGACGCCCGCCGGCTGCGGTCCGCCCGGCCCCCGATCCCGGATGACCACGACGACGATCCCCGACGCCGCCGCCGCGCGCGCGGCCACCTCGCGAGGGCTGTTCCGGTTCGCCGTGTGTTTCGCGGCGTTCACGCTGCTCCACATCAAGGGCGGCGCGATGGTGGTCTCGACCGGGTCGGGGATGGCGTTCACCGACTGGCCGCTCGCGGACGGGTCCCTGTGGCCGCCGCACATGAACCTGCACGGGCTGTTCGAGCACCTGCACCGGATCATGGGCGCGACCGTCGGCGTGCTGGGGATCGTCCTGCTGGTGTGGATCCGCCGCACCGACCGGCGGCCGTGGCTCGTCCGGGTGGCGTGGATCCTGCTCGGGCTGATCGTCGTGCAGGGCGTGCTCGGCGGGCTCGGCGTGATGCTCGGCAAGGCCGGCGGCCGCACCTGGGCGCCGATGGCGATCGCCCACGGCGTGCTCGGTCAGGTGACCCTCTGCGTGCAGGTGTTCGTCGCGTTCGCGCTGTCCGACGCGTGGCGGACCCGGATCCGGGCCACGGAGCCGACCGTCCGCACGGCCCGCAAGCTGTCGGGGTTCGCGCTCGGCTGCGTGTTCGTGCAGCTGCTGGTCGGTGCGACCTTCCGCCACACCAACGTCACCGACGTCCTGTGGGTCCATGTCGCGATGGCGATCGTGGTCTCGGTCGCGATCCTGATCGCCACGGCCCACGGCACCGCCCGCTTCGGCGGCGCCGTGCCGGGCTACCGCAAGCTCGGCCGCTGGATCTACGTGCTGCTGCTGTTGCAGCTCACGCTCGGGTTCGTGACGCTGGCGGTCCGGCGGTTCAAGGATCCGTCGAACATCCAGTACATCGGCCGCAGCCTGATCGTGTCGAGCCACGTGCTGGTCGGCGCGACGTTGTTCCTGACCGCGACCTTGCTCGTCGCCCGTGCGTGGCGCAACCTCGAGCCCGTGGAGATCGCCCGATGACCGCTGTCACCGAAACGACCCCGAGCCGGGAGACGCTCCGCTCGCGACTGGGCTCCTACCTCGAGCTCGGCAAGCTGAGGCTGTCGAGCCTCGCGATCTTCGCCGTGATCGCCGGCGCCTACCTCGGCCGGCCCTTCGACCCGACGTTCGGACTGGTCGTGGCGACGACGCTCGGGACGCTGCTGGTCGCGATGGGGGGCAACGCGCTCAACATGGCGATCGAGCGCGAGCACGACCGCCACATGCGCCGGACCCAGGGGCGCCCGCTGCCGACGGGCCGACTCCGCCCGATCGAGGCGGTCGTGTTCGGCGTCGGCTGTGCGCTGCTCGGGCTGTCGGTGCTCGCGGCGAACACCAACGCGCTCGCCACCGGACTGTGCGCGCTCGTGTTCGTCACCTATGTGCTCGTCTACACGCCGCTGAAGCGCATCACACCGCTCAACACGATCGTCGGCGCCGTGCCCGGCGCGCTCCCGCCGGTCGTCGGCTACGCGGCCGCGACCGGCCGGATCGACGCCGGGGCGATGGTGCTGTTCCTGATCCTGTTCTTCTGGCAGGTCCCGCACTTCCTGTCGATCGCGTGGCGCTACCGCGACGAGTACGCGGCGGCCGGGATGAAGATGCTGCCGGCGAACGATCCCGACGGGACGGTCACGCGGCGGCAGATGCTGATCTACACGCTCGCGCTCGTGATCGCGTCCCTGCTGCCGTACGGCACCGGGCTGTCGGGGCAGGCCTACGCCGGCACCGCGGTCTGTCTCGATCTGCTGTTCCTCGTGCCCGTCGTCCTCGCGTCGGTGCTCCGGTGGGAGTCGGCGATGCGTGCCGTCTTCCTGACGTCGATCGTCTACCTCCCGCTCCTGTTCCTCGTCATGGTGCTGGACCGCACGTGACGTCCGCGTTCCGGTAGACGACCGATGACGAATCGCGCTGCCCCAGGAGATGTCGCGGTCGAAGCGCGCGAGGTGGCGTTCTCGTACGGCGAACGACGCGCGCTCGACGGCGTCGGGTTCACGGTGCCACCCGGCGGCGTGCACGGCTTCCTCGGGCCCAACGGCTCGGGCAAGTCGACGCTGTTCAAGCTGCTCGCGACGATCCTGCCGCTGAAGCACGGCACGGTCACGCTGCTCGGCCTCGACCTCGCGACGCAGTTCGCCGAGGTGCGCAAGCGCATCGGCGTCGTGTTCCAGTCGCCGGCGCTCGACAAGAAGCTCTCGATCCGGCAGAACCTCCGGTACGGCGGTCACCTGCAGGGACTGCGCGGGCCGGCACTCGAGAAGCGCATCGACGAGATGCTCGAGATCGGCAAGCTGAAGGACCGGGCGAAGGACGCGGTCGAGCATCTGTCGGGAGGACTGCGCCGGCGCGTCGAGATCGCGAAGGGGCTGCTGCACCGGCCCGACGTCGTGCTGCTCGACGAGCCCTCGACCGGGCTCGATCCGACGGCCCGCATGGATCTCTGGGGGTTCCTGCGCGAGCAGTCCGGTCTGACGGTGCTGTTCACGACCCACCTGATGGAGGAGGCCGACGAGGCCGACCGCCTGACGATCCTCGACGACGGGCGCGTCGTCGCCGACGGTTCGCCCGACGAGCTGCGCCGCACGGTCGGCGGCGAGGTCCTCGAGCTGACGACCGGCGATCCGGAGGCGCTCGCGCGCGATGTCGAGGGCATCGACGGCGCCGAGGCCCGCGTCGTCGGGCACGTCGTCCGCATCGAGCATCCCGAGGCGCATCGCCTCGTCCCGGAGATCGTCTCGCGCTTCGGCGAACGCGTCGAACGCCTCACCCTCGGACAGCCGACGCTCGAAGACGTGTTCGTCGACATGACCGGTCACCGCCTCGAGGACCGCTGAACCGTCCGCCATGCTGCTCACGACCTGGTCGCTCTGGCACCGCGAAGTCCTGCGCTTCCTGAAGGACCGGTCGCGCGTGTTCAGCTCGATCGGACAGCCGGTGATCTTCTGGCTCCTGTTCGCCGGCGCGCTCCACTCGTCGTTCCGTCCGGGCGGCGTCGACTACGGGGAGTACTTCTTCCCCGGGACGCTCGCGATGATCGTCCTGTTCACGGCGATCTTCTCGACGATCACCGTGATCGAGGACCGCAAGGAGGGCTTCCTCCAGGGCGTGCTGATCGCACCGGTGCCGCGCGCGGCGATCGCGCTCGGCAAGATCTCGGGCGGGGCGACCCTGGCGTTGGTCAACGCACTGGTGTTCTTCGTGTTCGCGCCCCTCGCCGGCCTGCCGCTGACGGTGCCGAGCGTGTTCGCCGCGGTCGGGGTGCTCGTGCTGCTGTCGCTGGCGCTGACCGGCGTCGGCTTCACGATCGCGTGGAAGATGGACAGCACGGCCGGTTACCACGGCGTGATGATGCTGTTCCTGATGCCGATGCTGCTGTTGTCGGGAGCGTTCTTCCCGGCGCAGGGCGCGCATCCGGCGCTGGCGTGGCTGATGCGGATCGACCCGCTCACCTACGGCGTCGCACTCCTGCGCTACGCGTTCCACGGCACGACGTCGAGCTCGACGCAGGGTCTGCCGTCGGTGTGGACCTGCCTGATCGTGACGGTCCTGTTCGCGCTCGCGGCATTCGCTGCCGGCACCGCGGTCGTGTTGCGCCGCACTTCCCGGGACGCTGCCTGAAGGGCACACCGCCACGATGCTCGCCGACTTCGACATCCGGATCCTCGCCGACGTCAACGCCACGCTGAACTCGATCGCGCTCGTGCTGATCGTGTCGGGCCTGATCGCGATCAAGCGGCGCAACGAGAAGCTCCACAAGGCGCTGATGCTGTCGGCGGCCGTCGTGTCGGCGCTGTTCCTGACGAGCTACCTCACCTATCACCTGAGCGCGGAGCCGGTGCCGTTCGGACACCACGGACCGATCCGCGTCGTCTACTTCACGATCCTGATCACGCACGTGTTCCTCGCGATCGTGCAGGTCCCGCTGATCCTCCGGACGATCTGGCTCGGGCTGAAAGACCGGCGCGAGCAGCACAAGCGGTGGGCGAAGTTCACGGCGCCGATCTGGCTCTACGTGTCGGTGACGGGCGTCGTCGTCTACCTGATGCTCTACCGGATGTGACGCACGCGCCGTTGCGGCGCCCCACGGCTTGCGAGAAGATCCCGCCATGGACTGTCCCTGCGGCAGCGGCCGCACCCATGCCGAGTGCTGTGGGCCCTATCTCGCCGGCGAGAGGTGGCCCGAGACCGCCGAGGCGTTGATGCGCGCGCGCTACAGCGCGTTCGCCACCGGCAACGTCGACTTCATCCACGACAGCTACGACCCCGGGTCGCGCGACGAGCTCGATCGCCAGCAGACGGAGACCTGGTCGAAGCAGTCCGAGTGGCTCGGCTTCGAGCTGATCGACAGCGAGGGCGGTGGTGTCGACGAGGACACCGGCACCATCGAGTTCATCGCGCACTACAAGCTGCAGGGCGACGAGCTCGCGCACCACGAGCTCGCGCAGTTCGAGAAGGTCGACGGCAAGTGGTACTTCATGGACGGGCGGATGCTGGGCCAGCCGACCTATCGACGCGAGGCACCGAAGGTCGGTCGCAACGACCCGTGCCCGTGCGGCAGCGGCAAGAAGTACAAGAAGTGCTGCGGCGGAGCCGGCGTCACGCAGGCGTGAGGCGGCGCCGCAACGCTTCGACGTAGCGCGCGGGCGCGTGGTCGCCGATCGGTGCCGGCGGGTCGTTCCAGGCCGTGCGCGGCGCGACGCCGTCGAGGAGAACCTCGGTGCCGGGAGAGCCGAAGCGCAGCGCGGGGCTCGACGGCGGCAGGCTCGGGACGATGTCGCGACCGTGGCGGAGCCGGAACGCGGCGATGCCGTCGAGCGTCGCCGCGAACGCCTCGTCCCCGACCCGTGGTGCGCCGAACGCGTAGCCGCCCGCGGGGCGGAGTCGCGACGCGGCGAGCAGTGCGAGCGCGCCGCCGAGGCTGTGGCCGCCGATCAGCACCGGGAGCCCGAGGCGTTCGAGTGCGGACGCGACGGCGGACCACGCGTCGTCGAGCGCATCGCGGAAGCCCTTGTGCACGCGTCCGCCCGCGGGCCAGTCGGCGGGCACGAAGCGGAAGTTCGACCACCAGTCCCGCGCCTCGTCGCTGCCGCGGAACACGCACAGCGCGGCCGGCGGATCGGGTTCGACGGGAACGGCGATCAGGCACTGCGTGCCGCCGTGCGAGAGGAACGCGACCTCGTGCAGCCCGGCGCCGTCGAGCACCGGTGCGCGGTGGGCGTTGCGGTAGACGAGCCGGCTCAGCTCGGCGAGCCACCACGCGTTCGCGGCGGAGAACTCGGCGGCTTCGGGCTCGAGTGCCGGGAGCGGCGAGGCGTCGAACCACCGCGTCGCGGCCCACGGTCGCAGCAGCTGCGCCCACGGGTCCTGGTCGTCGAGCGGCATCCGGGGAGCGTAGCGCCAAGCGCGCGACGACCCGCGCACGCCGTGCGGGCGGACGCGGGTCGCGAGGTCGAGCCGGTGCGCGTCAGAACGTGAACGAGCCGCCGATCTCGCCGAAGAACACGGGATCGATCTGCCCGTCGTACGCCGGGACACCCGGTCCGCGGCCGATCACGTACTTGCCGGCGAGCGTCGCGCCGGCGCGGGCGTGCAGCGAGACCTGGTCGGTCAGGCGCCACGTCGCGTCGCCGTAGATCCGGAACTCCTGCGTGCGCCAGTCGGCCTGCACGTCGTTGCCGCCCGGCTGCTCGATGCGGTAGTGGTATTCCTCGCCCTGCAGCGACAGCCCGGCCTTCAGGATCAGCGACGGGTCGGGCATGTACGCGAGCTCGCCGTAGAGCGGCGCGAGGATGTCGACGCGCCAGTTCTCGTTGATCAGGTAGGAGACGCCGAGCTCGGGATAGACCGGGGTACCCTCGAACACGCTGTCGGCGCGCACACCGAGCTTCCAGTAGAGCTGCTCGTTGGTGCGGTAAGTGGCGAGCACGTCGCCGTAGAACTTCCAGTCGTCGCGGTTCAACGTGCCGTCGAGGTCGCTCGCGAGGCCCGGGCGGAACCGCCCTTCGACGAGGAAGTCCTCGTTGACGAAGCGGCCGATGCCCATCGTGAGGAACGCCTCGTACAGCCGCGTGTCCGGCACGAGGGTCGCGAGATCCATGTCGTAGCGGCGCATCGTGAACAGGCCGCCGTAGATCAGGAACGTGTCCGGATCGACGGGCATCTCGGCATCGGCGCGCGCACCGACCTCGTAGAACTCGAAGCTGCCGGTCTCGCCGGAGAGCCCGGCCTTCGCCTGGTAGCCGCCGAAGACGTCGACGTTCGGCTCGAAGCGACGGCGGTCCTGCATGTACTTGCCGTGGAGGCGGCTGAACATGCCGATGACCGAGTAGTCGTCGCCGTTCTGGGCCGACGAGCGCGCGGTGCCGACGCCTTGCGCGAAGCGTTCGTCGGCCGTCAACGACTCACCGCTGTCGAGGTCGAGCGCGCGGACGTCCTGCGGGTCGATCGTCCGCACGTCGGGCACGCGAAGGTGCGTCGTGCGGGCGTGCGGCATCGGCGGGGCGTCGGGCGTGGCCCACGCCGGGCGCTCCGGAGACTGGGCGACCGCGGCGCCGGACACGCCGAGAGCCATCGAGGAGACGAGGGCGAAGAACGCCCCGCGCGAGAAGATCGATTTCGACGAAGTGCGCATCGCTGCACGGGGGCGTGGCCCCCTCCCTGGGTTGCGAGAACAGCCGTGTCCCGGCACCGCCCGCCGGGAATCTCCCGAATGTAGCAACCATGCGCCGAGGATCCACGCCGCGCGCGCCGTGAACCGCGATCCGTCGCGTGATACAAAGCCGGCGGCGGCGTTCCACGATCCGGAGGGGATCCTTGCTGCAGAGTCTGTTCATTCGCGATCTGGCGCTGCTCGGCGCCGCGGAGATCCGCCTGGGTGCGGGGCTCAACGTCCTGTCCGGCGCGACCGGGGGCGGCAAGTCGCTCGTGGTCACGGCGTTGAAGCTGCTGCGCGGCGAGCGGGCCAGCGCCGAGCTGATCCGGCACGGGGCCGAGGAGCTGCGGATCGACGGGGAGTTCGCGCTCGGGACGGACGGGCGGTGGGCGGCGGTCGCGCAGGAGCTGCGGGAGACGTGCGCGATCGAGCCCGAGGACGGCGTGCTGCTGGTGACGCGGATCGTCGACCGCGGCGGGCGGAGCAAGGTGCGGATCGGCGGGCGGCCGGCGACGCTCGCGCAGCTGCGGGCCTTGTGCGCGCACCTGCTCGAGATCCACGGGCAGGGGGACACGCGGGCCCTGATGCGGCCGGAGATCCAGGCGGAGACGCTCGACGCGTTCGGGGGGACGGGGGACCTGCGGGAGCGGTTCGCGGCGGCGCTGCGGGAGGCCCGCGCGGCGCGGGAGCGGATGCTGCGGGCGGCCGGGGACGAGAGCGCGCGGCTCGAGCGGGTGGGGTTCGCGAAGTTCCAGCTCGACGAGATCGACCGGGTCGGGCTCGCGGTCGGCGAGGTCGAGGGGCTCGAGCAGGAGCACCGGGTGCTCGCGCATCTCGATCGGATGCGGGAATGGCTGTCCGAGGCGGGTGCGGCGTTGGCCGAGGACGAGGCGAGTGCCGGGGACGCGCTCGGGCGGGCGGCGCGCGTGCTGCGGGAGGCGGTGGCGATCGACGCGGGGCTCCTGGAGGCGGCGCAGCAGGTCGAGGAGGCCGCGGTGCTGTGCGACGACGCGGCGCGGGCGGTGCGGTCGCGGCTGGCGGATCTGGACCTCGATCCGGAGCGGCTGTCGGTGGTGGAGGAGCGGCTCCGGGTGGTGCGGCGCGCGCTGCAGCGGTTCGGGCCGACCGAGCGGGAGCTGCTGGAACGGCGGGCGGCGCTGGTCGCCGAGCTCGAGGGCCTCGACGACGGCGAGGACGCCGTGGCGGCGCGGGAGCACGCGTGGCGCCAGGCGGTGGCGGCGCTGGAGGACGTCGGCCGGAAGCTCGTGCGGGCGCGCCGGAAGGCCGCGCCGCGGCTGGTCACGGCGATCGAGGCCGAGCTGCGGTCGCTGGCGATGCCGCACGCGAAGTTCCGCGTCGCGATGCCCGAGGCGATGGCGACCGGCGAGGCGCTCGTCGATGGTGCGAGCGAGCACGGTCCGGGCGAGTTGGACTTCGAGGTGTGCATCAACCCCGGCGAGCCGTGGATGTCGATGCGCAAGACGGCGTCGGGCGGCGAGGCCGCGCGCATCGTGCTCGCGGTGAAGAAGACGCTCGCCGACCAGGACCGCGTGCCGGCGGTGGTGTTCGACGAGATCGACGCCGAGATCGGCGGCCGCCTCGGCCTGCAGGTCGGCGAGAAGCTCGCCGAGGTCGCGCGCCATCACCAGGTGCTGATCGTCACGCACCTGCCGCAGGTCGCGGCGTTCGCCGACGTGCACTGGAAGGTCGAGAAGGCGGTGCGCGACGGCCGCACCTTCGCCACCGTCCGCCGCCTCGACCGCGAGTCCGCCGACCATGAGCTCGCCGCGATGGCCGCCGGCGACGACGCCGACGCCACCGCCATCCGCGAGGCCCGCCGCCTCGTCGCCCGCGCGAAGGGCAGCAGATCACACCCGGTGTGAACTGCTGCCTCTCGCGAAGCACGTATCATCCGGCGATGAGGAAGGGTGCGCTGCTCCTGGCCGTCGTCGCGATCGTGGTGCTCGGACTCTGGGCGAAGTCCGCGTTGTTCGCGGAACCGGCTGTGCCCGGGGCGGGGCCGGGGGTGGCGGTCGACGCGCCGCGGGCGACCACCGGCGTCGCGAACGCCGACGACGCCCCGGCGCCACCCGAGCGACGGCCGGTGCCGGCCGATGAAGGGAGCGCGCTCGCAGGGCACGGCGCCGGGATCTGGGTGTTCCACACGACCTTCGCCGACGGCCGGCCCGCTCCCGATGTGCCGCTCGCGGTCTGGCAGAGTCGGGATGCGTATCACCGGACGCCGATCTTCACCGGGCGGACCGACGCGAGCGGGGTGCTGCGTGCGCCGGAGCTGCCGGGTCGCGCGAAGCCCGAGGCAGAGTTCGGGTCGCGGTTCGCGGTGATCGTGCGCGTGCCGGCGCCGCGGCCGGTCGCGGCGGTGCTCGACGTGCTGGCGCCGCCGCCGGGACCGGTCGAGCTCGTGCTGCCGCCGGTCGCGCCGGTGGCGGTCGAGCTCGTCGATGCGCACGACGTGCCGGTGCCGCTGACGGCGGACCTGTGGGTGGGTGCGCGGCACGCCGAGCCCGGTGGGCTGCTCGACGAACGCGTGCCCGAGTTCGGCGATCGCGTGCAGCGGCGGCGTCAGGCCGGTGCGGGGCCGGTGCACTTCGGCCTGGTGGCGACCGGCGGGATGATCGGCGTGTCCTACCGCCTGGCGGGCGTCAGCGGGGAGGCGGCGCCGAGCTCGGTCACCGTCGACGCGCCGTGGCGGCCTGGTCCGGCGGCGAGCGCGGGGACCACCCCGGAGACGATCCGCGTGCGGCTCGACGAGCGGTTCGCGGTGGCCACGGGGCGGGTGCTCGGCGAGGGCGGAAAGCCCGCGTCGGCGCACTCGTTCCTGATTCGTTCGAACCTGCCAACGCTGCCGCCGATCGTCTGGACCGCCGTGGGTCGCTTCGCGCTGTTGCTGCACCGCGACGTGCACGATTGCGCGTTCGACCTGCAGCTCCGTCCCGAGGCGCCGGCGCAGAGCGCGAGGAACTTCGCACAGTGGGCGGTGCCCGAGCCGCCGTGGGGCGAGGTGTTCGACATCGGCGACGCTCGGCTCTCGACCGGCGAGCTGGCGCTGGCTGGCCGGCTCGTCGACGGCGACGGCACGCCGATTCCGCACGCGCAGGTGTGGCTCGCCGGCTCCGAGCATTCCGATCCGGACGATTCGCGAGCCTGGCGGAGCCTGCCGATCCCCGACACCCACACCGACGCCGACGGGCGGTTCGAGCTGCGGACGGGGAGCCGCGCGGCGTTCGTGCGGGCACGCATCGGACCGATCCATGGCCACCTGCCGTCGTCGGACGTGTATCCGTTCGCCACGCAGGGGATCGAGATCGCCATCGAGGGCGAGGACACCGGCGACGTCGAAGCGACGTTCCGCGTCGACCGCGCGACGAGCCTCGAGCCGATCGCCGCGACGCTCGAACCGTCGGACGGCAGCATGCGCCGCCAGTACCCGCAGACGCTGCGCGGGAGGCCGCCGAAAGTGCACTTCGCGGCCGTCAAGGCCGGGACCTACCGACTCGACGTGGTCTGGAACCTGGAGCCGGCCATGCCACCGCTCGCGACGGTCGACGGCATCGTCGTGCGCGCCGGGAGTCGCGCCGACGACCCACGGCTGCAGGACATCCCGCTCGCGGGCGACGTGATGCGGTTCGCGATCCAGCTCGTCGACGAGCACGGCCAACCGCTGCGGGAGGCGAACGGTCTCGTCTTGATCGATGCACCGGAGGCCGATGCGTCGTGGAGCGTATTCGCGAGAGACGGATCGATCGCCTTCGCCGCGCCGGTCCCGCGCGTCACCGCGCGGGTGGTCGTGCCCGGTCGTCGCGCGCGGACCGCGGTCGTGAGCAGCGGCGAGTCGACGATCGCGCTCGACCCCGCACCGATCGTCGACGTCGCGCTGCCGGAGGTCCGCCGCGCTCTCGGCAAGGGATTCGCCGCTCGGATCGGACTGCTCACGCCGGAGCTCCGGCCGCCGACGCGAGCCCACGTCGGCCGGGCCAAGCATGGGAGCTCCTTCTATGCGCCGATCGTGCTGCTCGACGATCAGGGTCACGTCGCGGTGTCGGTCGCGGTCAGCGGCGAGCATCGGCTCGAGCTCTTCGTCCCGGGCCGCAAGTCCATCCCCTTGGGCACCGCCGACATCGATGCCGACGTTCCCGCGGTCCGTTCGATCGACCTGCGCGACGGCTGGCGCGCGGACGTCGAGGCGCTGCGTTCCGCCGAGCGCCGCTGAAACACAGCAGATCACACCGGGTGTGGTTTGCTGTGTTTCAGAGGCGGAGGCCGCCGTCGACGGTGAGCTCGTCGCCGGTGACGTAGGCGGCGGCGTCGGAGAGGAGGTAGGCGACCGCGGCGGCGACGTCGGCGACGGTGCCCGAGCGGCCGGCCGGGACCTTCGACTCCATGCGGTCCTGGCTCACGGTGTGGCTGGTGGGATGCCGGATCACGCCGGGGGAGACGACGTTGACGGTCACCCCGCTTCGCGCGACGTCGCGCGCCAGCGAGCGGGCGAGCGACAGCACCGCGGCCTTGGCGGCGAAGTAGACCGGCGCCCGGGTCTTGGCCGTCGGATCGCCCGCACCCGCGGCGGCGAACAGCACGACCCGTCCGCGCCCCGCCGCGACCATCGCCGGCACGAGCGCCCGCACGACGAGGAACGCGCTCGTCAGGTTGCTGTCGAGCAGGTGCCGGTAGAACGCGTCGTCGGTCTCGAGCAGAGGCCGCTCGTCGAAGTCGCCGACCGCGTGCACGAGCCCGAACGGCGCCCCGCGCTCCTCGAGGAACGCCCGCGCCGCCGCCGCCACCGACCCGGCATCGGTGACGTCCACCCCCCCGGCGCGCCGCGACCACACGCTGCACCGCTCCGCCCCGAGCCGCGCCACGACCCCGGCGCCGATGCCCGACAGCCCGCCGACGACCAGGATCCGCTCGCCCATGGCCGCGACAGTAGGCCACCCGCCCGAGGGATCCAGCGGTGGTGTAGCGGTCCCGCTTGCTGGGCGTTATGCAATGGGGGTGCCCGCCGTCCGTCCCGTCCTGCTCGAACGCCGCGTCCTCCCCAAGGTCTGGGGCGGCTTCGCGCTGGCCGAGATGTTCGGCGTCGAACCCCCGAACGGCGAGCCGATCGGCGAGACCTGGGAGGTCTACGACCGCCCCGACGGCTCGAGCGCGATCCGCGGCGAGCCGGGCACGACCCTCGCGGATCTGCTCGCCGACGACCCGGTCGCCTGGCTCGGCCGCGGCGTGAAGCCCGGCCCCGGCGGCCGCTTCCCGCTGCTCCTGAAGTTCATCGACGCCGGCGAGGCGCTGTCGGTCCAGGTCCACCCCGACGAGGAGCTCGCCGCCGAGACCGACGACGGCCCGAAGAACGAGGCGTGGTTCGTGCTGCAGGCCGGCGACGACGCGCGCATCGTCCGCGGTTTCCGCCCGGGCGTGACCCACGAGCAGGTCGTCGCCGCCGCCGGCTCGGCCTCGATCGAGGCGCTGCTGCACGACTTCCGCCCGAAGGCCGGCGACGTCGTGTCGATCGACGCCGGCGTCGTGCACGCGCTCGGCCCGGACGTCGTGGTGTTCGAAGTGCAGCAGAACTCCGACACCACCTGGCGCCTCTGGGACTGGGGCCGCCCGCGCGAGATCCACGTCGAGAAGGCGCTGCGCGCGACGCGCGTCGATGACGCGTCGCCCGCGACCCTCGCGCCCGAGCCGATCGACGAACGCGCGAGCTGGCTGGTGCGCTCGCCGCACTTCCGCGTGCGCCGCTGCAGCCTCGCCGAACCCGCGACCCTCTCCACCGAAGGCACGTTCAAGATCATGACGGTGCTCGACGGCTTCGCGGCCGTCGGTTGGCGTTCGGGCGGCGACGATCCGCCGCTGCAGCTCCGGCGCGGCGACACCGCGCTGATCCCGGCCGGCACCGAGATCGTGTTCGTGTCGCCGATCGGCGGCCTCGACTTCCTCTGGATCGATCCCGGAGCGGCAGCATGAAGGAACGCCGACCGAAGCCGGGTTCGAAGTCGGGCAAGCCGGGCGGCGCGCGCAAGCCGTCCCGCGGCGGCGCGCGTCCGCCCGCACGCAAGCCCGGCGGCCGCAAACCCGGCTCCCGCGCCCCGACACGCGGCCCGTCGCGCACGCGTGCGATCAAGGTCACGCCGCTCGCCGCCGACACCCCGACTGACGGCAAGGTCCGCCTCAACCGCTTCCTCGCCCAGTCCGGTGTCTGCAGCCGGCGCGAGGCCGACGCGCACATCGCCGCCGGCCGCGTCCACGTCAACGGCGAGGTCGTCCGCGAGCTCGGCACACGCATCGATCCACACACCGACGACGTGCGTCACGACGGCGAGCGCATCCGCGAGGAGCCTCACGTCTACGTGTTGTTCAACAAGCCGAAGGGCGTCGTCTGCACCAACGCGCGCAACGAGCAGCGCACGCGCGTCATCGACTACCTACCGGAGGTCAAGGGCCGCGTCTACACCGTCGGCCGTCTCGACGCCGACTCCGAAGGGCTGATCCTGCTGACCAACGACGGCGACTTCGCGCAGCGCGTCGCCCACCCGAGCTTCGGTCTCGCCAAGACCTACGCGGTGCTCGTGCAGGGTCGCGTCGAACCCGAAGTCGTGCAGAAGGCCCAGGGCGGCGTCTGGCTCTCCGACGGCAAGACGTCCGGCTCGCGCGTGGTCGTCGAGCGTCGCGGTCGCGACCGCACCTACATGAAGGTCTCGATCCGGGAAGGCCGCAACCGCGAGATCCGCCGCGTGTTCTCGCAGCTCGGCCACCCCGTGATCTCACTGAAGCGCGTCCGCATCGGCAAGCTCTCGCTGCACGGCCTCGGTCAGGGCCGCTATCGCTTCCTCAAGAAGGACGAGGTGCACGACCTGCTCGCGCTCACAGGAGGGGATTCGACACACTGATGGGTTCCGACGTCCGCGAGGTTCGGCTCGACAACGGGTTCCGTGCGCTCCTCGTCGAGCGCCGCGGTCTGCCGCTCGTCGCCTCGATGATCTGCTACTCGACGGGTTCGCGCGACGAGCGCACTGGCGAGACCGGGCTGAGCCACTTCCTCGAGCACATGATGTTCAAGGGCACGCGGCGCTACGCGAAGGGCGAGATCGACGCGATCACCGGCAAGCTCGGCGGCTCCAACAACGCGTTCACCGACCACGACTGGACCGCCTACTACTTCAACCTCGCGTCGGACCGCTGGGAGACGGCGCTCGAGATCGAGGCCGATCGCATGGTCGACTGCTTGCTCGATCCGGCCGAGTTCGAGGCGGAGAAGAGCGTCGTCCTCGAAGAGCTCGCGATGGGCGAGGACGATCCGTGGACCACACTGTGGCATGCGGGCGAGTCGCTGGCGTTCGACGTGCATCCGTATCGCCATCCGGTCATCGGCTACCGGCAGGACCTGGAGCGTGCGACGCCGGAGCGCATGCGCGAGTACCTACCGGCGCAACTACGGCCCGAACCGCGCGTGCCTGGTCGCGATCGGCAACTTCGACACCAAGAAGACGACCAGGCGCATCCACGAGCTGTTCGGCGGCCTGTCGCCCGTGACCGACCGCGAGTCGGTGCTCGACGAGCCGGACACCTACGCCGAGCGCCGTGGGATCGTGCGCGCTCCGGGTGACCTCACGCGCATCGCGCTGACGACGCGCACGTGTCGCCTCGGCGAGCGCGACGACTTCGCCCTCGATCTGCTCGCGCACATCCTCGCCGGCGGCCGCAGCTCGCGCCTGCACCAGCGGCTCGTGCTCGACGAAGAGGTCGCGACGTACGTCGGCACGCACAACGAGCCGCGGCTCGATCCCGGTCTGTTCTGGATCGCCGCGGAGCTCCGCCCCGGCGCCGATCCCGAACGCGCGGAAGCCCTCGTCCGCGAGGAGCTCGCGCGGCTGTGCACGGACGGCATCGGTGCCGACGAGCTCAAGCGCGCACGCGTGCAGGTGCGCGCGGCGTTCCTGTTCGAGGACGAGACCTGCCTCGACACCGCACAACGCATCGGTCGGTTCGCGTTGCTCGCGCGCGGCGGTCACCGTCTGCTCGACGAGGCGCTCGCGACGCTCGATTCGCTCGGCCGGCGCGAGCTGCGCGACGTCGCGACCCGGCTGTTCGCCCCGGAGCGCTGGACCGCCGTATGGTCGCTGCCCCGCGACGTCGCGGTGCCGCGGCCGGGCACCAAGCGCCGCACCGTGCGCAAGCGCAAGGCCAAGGTCGCGGTCGCCGAAGGCCGATCCGGTGGCGTGAAGACCGTTCCCGCTCCGGCACGCGGCAAGGCGGTGCGGAAGCCGAAGAAGTCGGCGAAGAAGAACTCGGCGAAGAAGAACTCGACGACGAAGCCACCGAAGCGTCGGACCGTCAAGCGACGCGTGGCGAAGCCCTCGACTGGCCGGCCGTCGAAGCCGGAAGGCGCGCCGTCGAAGAACGAGCGCGGCTCCGGCGATTCCGGAGGCTCGCCGTCGTGACCGCGACGAAGGTCCGACTGAACATCGGTGAGCGCGTGCTCGGCAACGGGCTCGTCGCGATCGCCGTGCAGAACCCGGCGTCGCCGACGTTCGCCGCGGCGGTGTCGCTGCGGCTCGGCCAGATCGAGGAGGGGCCGGACGAGGTACGGCCTCGCCTACCTCGTCGGCGAGAGCCTCGACGAGGGTTCGCGGCGCCGCTCGGCCAACGAGTTCGCCGAAGCGATCGAGTCGATCGGCGGCTCGATCGAGACCGCGGCATCGGGAGGGCTCGTGCAGTGCCCTGCCGACGAGGCGTCGAAGGCCGTGCGCCTGCTGCGCGAGCTCGTGCTCGAGCCGGCGTTCCCGATGCGCGAAGTGCGCCGCGTGCAGCAGGAGATCCTCGCGGAGATCGCCGCCGAGCAGGCCGATCCCCGGACGGTCGCGCGCCAACGCTTCCGTGCCGAGGTCTACGGCACGCATCCCTACGCCCGTCCCCGCCACGGCGATGGCGCACGAATCGCCGAGTACAAGCCCGCCGATCTCCGGCGCTTCCACCGCGCGTGGTTCGTGCCGCAGGAGGGCTACGTCGCGGTCGCCGGCCCTCAGGACGTCGAGGTCGGTCTCGATCTGTGCGCGAAGGCGTTCCGCTCGTTCCGGGGCAAGGCGCGTCCGCGACCCGAGACCGCCGATCCGGCGCTCCCGCCGCGCCGCCGCGACGTGCACGTGCCGATGCCGCGCGAGCAGGTGCACGTGTATCTCGGCCATCCGGGCATCCGCCGGAACGACCCGGACTACTACGCGCTGCTCGCGATGGACCACGTGCTCGGCAGCGGCCCGGGCTTCACGTCGCGCATCGCGCGGCGCCTCCGCGACGACGAGGGCCTCTGCTACTCGGTGCACGCCGGCATCACACCGTCCGCCGGCCTGGAGATCGGGACCTTCGCCGCGTACATCGCCACGTCGGCGAAGCACCGGAAGCGCGCGATCCAGGGCTTCCTCGAGGAGATCGCCCGCATGCGCGGCACGGCGCCGACCGCCCAGGAGCTCGCCGACGTGCAGGAGTACCTGACGGGCAGCTTCGTCCTCGGCCTCGAGCGCAACACCAGCCTCGTCAACTACGCGATCCGCGCGCGGCGCTTCGAGCTCGGCTACGACCACGTCCACCGCTTCCCCGATCTCGTGCGCGGCGTGACGCGCGACGACGTGCGCGCGGCGGCCGAACGGCACCTGCATCCCGACCGGGTCGTGGTCGTCAGCGCCGGGGCGGGGTGACGAGCCCGCGACGTCGAACGCCAGCCGGCGGGTCCCCGGTTCGCTATCCTGGGTGGGTTCGCATTCCCGTTCGACGGAGGTTCCGATGCGCTCAGTTCTCGCCGCGCTCTTGGCCGCGATGCTGGCGGTTGCCGCGACCGCTCAGTGTCCGTTCAGTGTCCTCACGCTCCAGCAGTTCGCGCCGGGCTGCAACAGCGGTCCGACCGGCTGCTGCGCGATCGCCGCTGCGCCGGCGACGATCAGCGGCAACCTCGACGTCACCGCCTGCCAGCTCGACCTCACGGTCCACCAGCTCGAGGGCTGCTGCGGCGTCCACGTGATGGCGCGGGCGCTCGTGATCGGTACCAACCAGACGCCGGTGCCGCTGCCGATCTTCGGCCAGAGCTGCACGCTGTGGGTTGGGCCGCTCGTCGTGCTCGTGCTGGCGCAGGGCGACACGTTCTCGCTGCCGATCCCGAGCGGGCTGCCGCCGCTCCACTTCCTCGTGCAGGGGGTCGCGGTGACGAGTGGTCCGATCTTGACGTCGCCGGTCGTGACGCTGTCGCCCGGCTACGACGTCGGCTTGCGCTGACGATTCACGCCGACTGCAGCCCGGCGAGCGTCTCGCGCACCTTCTCGGCGTGGCCCTTGGCCTGCACCTTCTTCCAGTGGTGCGCGACCTTGCCGTCGGGATCGATGATCACCGTCGAGCGGATCACGCCGGTGGTCTTCTTGCCGTACATGTTCTTCTCGCCCCACGCGCCGTACTTCTCCATCACCGCGTGATCGGGGTCGGAGAGCAGCGTGATGCCGAGGTCGTGCTTCGCGATGAACTTGCGGTGGCTCTCGGACGAGTCGGGGCTGCAGCCCAGCACCGTCGCTTCGAGTGCTTCGAAGTCGGTCAGGCCGCTCGTGAACTCGCACGCTTCGGTCGTGCAGCCCGGCGTGTCGTCCTTCGGGTAGAAGTAGAGAACGACCCACTGGCCGTTCAGGTCGCTCAGCTTGACCTTGTCGCCGTCCTGGTTCTTCAGGGTGAACGCGGGGGCACGCTTGCCGATCTCGATCATGGTCTCTCCGGGTGCTTGCGGGGAACGGGCGGGCGAGAGCCAGCTCGCGTCGCGAGATTCGCCGAGCGCGTTCAGGCGGACGCACGCGATGCCGACGAGGGCTGCGTCTCCGGCGTGTGCCCGGCCAGGTCGGGCAGCGGCGCCTTCTTCCTCCGGATCGCGTGCCCGAACACGTAGTTGACGACGGGGAGGCCCAGGATCAGCCCCCAAATGCCGAACAGCTTGCCGGCGATCGTCAGCACGATCAGCACGAGCACGGCGTTCATGTGCAGGTGATGCCCGAAGATCCGCGGGTTGAGCACGTACGCCTCGATCATGTGGATCACGAAGATCATGCCCACCACCGCCAGCAGCAGCGGCGCACCCTCCTGGGACAGCGCCTCGAGCGCGATCGGCATCGAGCTGATGATCACGCCGGCCACCGGGATGAAGCTGAAGAAGAACACGATCATCGACAGGAACACCAGGTTGCTGGTGAGGCCGAGGATCCAGAGCCCGATCGCGGTGAGCACGGTGTTGCACAGCGCGATCAGCAGCTGCGCTTCGAGCGCACGGCCGAGCATCAGACCGAAGTCACGGATGTTGTCCCCGACCTCGTCGTAGATGAAGCCGATCTTGGTGTTCGCGAGTCCCTTCACCGCGCGGCTCAGACGCGGCAGGTCGAGCACGATCAGGAACGAGAACAACAGCGAGAGCAGGAACGCCGAGCCGACGCCGAGGATCGGGCTGGCGACGTTCTGCAGGAGATCGATCGCCTCAGCGATGTCCGCCCGCGTGCGTTCCTGGCGGACGTTCACCGCCATCACCGGCGAGACCTGGTCCGGTTGTGCCGGCGGGCCCTGCTGCTCGGGGCCGAGCGTCCAGCTCCTCGGAGCCCCCTCGGTCGGGGCGCCGCCCGTGGTCTCCTGGTCCTTCACGAGCCCGAGCAGGTGCTCGATGACGTCGATCGCGCGCAGATCCTCCGGCACCAGACGCTTCACCCAGGGATAGGTGTCGCGCGCCTTGCCGATCTCGGTGTCGATCTTGGTCAGGTATTCGGGGTACTCGCGCGCGATCTTGCCGGCCTGCTCCTGGAACGACGGCGCGAGTGCCACGCCGGCGGTGATCAGCGTGCCGAGGAACGCCGCCGTCACGATGACGACGCGGAACGGCCGGTTGAGGATTCGATGCCTCAGCCCCTGCACGCCGTGTTCGAGGATGTACGCGAACACGAACGTGAGGAACACGAGCAGGAAGAACGGCCTCAGCAGGTAGAGGACGCCGAACAAGAGCCCCCACACGAACACCCGCGTGCCGAGGGAGAAGATCCGGTCCCACGGTGGGGGCAGCTGCTTCTGACTCTGGTCGTTCGACTCTTCCGGCGCCATCGCGTTCGACTCGGTCCCGGCGTGTTTCCGCACGCGGTGCCATGACAGTATCGGCATCGCCGCGACCCGGCCAGGACGACGGCGCGGGCACGGCCGGCTCCTGCGCGACCGCCACGGTCCCGAGCCCCCTACGCGGTGTCCGCCGGCGGCGGCCGGGCCGATCGCGTCAGCTCGTCAGATCGACGTCGCAGACCAGCGGCAGGTGATCCGAGGCACGCGTTGCGAGCCGGATCCGGGACCGTTGGACCGCGATCAGGTCGAGGTCGCCGCGGACGTAGATCGAGTCGAGCGGCTGGATCGGGGCCCACGCCGGAAACGTCCGGATCCGGCTCGGCATGCCGCGGAAGCCGGCGGGCTCGAGGTGGCTCTCGCCGAGGCTGCCCCAGACGTCGTTGAAGTCACCGGCGACGATGGTCGGCGTCTTCTGGTGCAGCCCCGCGAACGAGCCGCTCCGCAGGAACCGTTCGAGCTGCTGCTGCCGCACCGTCTCGGTCAGCCCGAGGTGGAGGCAGAACGCGTGCACCGTGCGAGAACGGCGCTCCGCCGTTCGGACGCGCACGCGCGCGTGCAGCACGCTCCTGGCCTTCCGGCCGGGGATCGTCAGGTCGACGTTCTCGGTGTGGGTGATCGGCCAGTGCGACAGGATCGCGTTGCCGTATTCCCCACCGTGCCTGAAGCGGTGGTTCGGAAACCACGTCCGGTGGCGGTAGCCGAGCCCGTCACCCAGCAGGTCGATCTGCTTGTGCCAGCGCTTGCGTCCGGCGCTGTTGGCGACCTCCTGGAGCATCACGACGTCCGGCGCGTGGTGCGCGATCGTGTCCACCACGCGGTCCGGGCGGTAGCGGCGGTCGAGACCGCCGATGCACTTGTGGATGTTCCAGGACAGGATCCGCACGCGCATGCGGTGGACATCTTCCACCCGCGAGGCGCGCGGTCCAGCGCGGCGTCAGCAGTCGTTCAAGGCCCGCAACCAAGTCCGGCTCACGGGCCTTCTCCCGAGGCCTGGCGCCGCCAGCGCCGCCGTGTCAGACGCCGATCAGCCCGCGCAGCGCGTGGAGCTGCTCGCGGACGAAGTCCGGAGCGACGAACCAGGCCGCGGCGATGCCGCCGACGACCACCACGCCCAGCAGCATCAGCGTCTTGCCGGCGCCGCCCTTCTCCTTCTTCTTGCCGTTCTTGCCCATCGAGGATGCCTCCGTTCTCCGGGGCTTCGGCCACCGTGGCCGGTTGGCTCGACGCAGGTTCGGGATCGGTCCCGGATCGGGACGCGGCGGCGACCTCAGTCGCGCGCCCGGACGATCACGAGGGCGACCCCGAGACGTTCGCGGCGTTCGAGCCGGTAGGTGTTCCGCAGGTGCGACGCCAGCGGCAGTCCGCCGGCGTCGAGCGCAGCGAAGACCTGCTCCTCGAATGCGACGGTCCGGCCTGCGCGTTGGAGCGCCGCGAACTGCTCGTCGAATCGCGCGGGGTCCTGCACCATCGAGTCGGGCGTCTGCAGGAGCTGATCGAGGCGCAGCGCG
Organism: uncultured Planctomycetota bacterium; assembly: GCA_963823025.1. Classification (GTDB taxonomy): domain Bacteria; phylum Planctomycetota; class UBA1135; order UBA1135; family UBA2386; genus CAWGKH01. The sequence continues at coordinate 63,405 of CAWGKH010000001.1, forward strand.
ACCATGTCGGGAGCCATCAGCAGCACACCGTCGGCGGTCGCGGCATCGGCGACGATCACGACGCCTCGCGGGTCGTCGACGGCGGCGACCACTCCCGCGGGATCGGCCGACGGCGGCGGTGTGGCGAGCTCGCCGTGCAGTGTGGCCACGGCGACGATCATCGCGATCGGCGCGAGCCACGGCGCGACGCGGGCGCCGAGGCCGCGCACCGTGAACCATGCGAACGGAAACACGAACGGAAGCAGGTACGCGCCGTGCTCGGTGTCCTGCTGGGTCCAGGTCGTCGACAGGATCCGCCAGCTCACGATCAGGTAGAGCACGAGCGGGAGCTGGAGCCACAGCAGCGTGCGGCGCCAGGCGGCCGACCGCAGTGCCGCGTAGCTGGTGACGGCGATCGGCGCGAAGGCGAGGAGCCAATCGTGCGTCAGGACGTGCCATGGCGGGAGGCCGCCGTCGATGATCGGTGAGTTCGCGTAGCCGAAGGACAGCCGTAGATTCTCGATCGCCGGGAGGTGCGTCGTCGCCGCGATGACGAGCGCCGGAGTGACGTGGGCCACCGCGCCGACCGCGGCCCAGCCGGCGAGTCGCCCGGGCCGCAGGAGCTCGCGCGGGATGCGGGTCAGCACGAACGCCGCGAGCAGGATCGGCAGCAGATGCGCGCTCGAATGCGCCATCGCGGCGAACCCGGTCGCGAGGCCCAGCAGTGCGACGTGCATCGCGTCCGGCCGGCGTGCCAACGACACCGCCGCCAGCCATGCGAGCGCCGCGAAGCCGACGAACACGCCCTGGATCTCGAGCAGCACGCCGAAGAACACGACCGCGGGGGCCGTGCCGGTGAGCAGCGCGGTGGCGAGCGCCTCGCTGCGGGTCGCTCCGAGCTTCGCGGCCGCGCGATGGAACAGCACGATTCCGATCGCCGTACCGAGTGCCGACGCGCCGGCGATCGCGCGCAACGGCGCCAGACCGATCGCGGTCCCGAGGTGCAGCACGCCGCGTGCGATCGGCACGTACAGCAGGTGCATCCAGTGCGCTTCGGTTCCCTGCTGCACCATCTGGAACAGCGCCGCAGCGTCCGGTCCCCACAGCACGTGTGGCGCGAGCGCTACGCCGAGCACGAGGGCGATCAGCCCGAGCGCGAGGGCGTCGCGGAAGGGCGCCGTGGTGGTCGGCTCGCTCGGTTCGTCCATCGGCGGAAGTCTATCTCGGGCTCGCCGAGCCTAGTGTCTCGCGCGGAACGCCGGCTTGTCGGGGTCGCCGCCCGACTCGAGGTAGGCCATCAGGTCGATCACGTCGTCGAGAGAGAGGCTCGAGAGGAGTCCTTCGGGCATCATCGACGTCGTCGAGGTGTCGCGCCGGACGACGGCGTCGACCGGGACGGAACGCCGGGTGTCCGCGGTGGCATCGACGAGGAGCTCGATCTGCCGGTCGTCCTCGGCGACGATTCGACCGGTCGCCGTCGTGCCGTTCTTCAGCGTGAGCGTGACGAGGGCGTATTGATCGGAGATGTCCGCCGACGGCTGCAGGATCGCGCGCAGGAGGTCACGCCTGGAGAAGCGCGACGCGACCGCCGTGAGATCGGGACCGACGTCGGCACCTTCGCCGGCGATGCGGTGGCAGGCGACGCAGAGCGCGGTGTGGAACGCGAGCTTGCCGCGGTCGAACGATCGGCCCGGGCCCGACGCGGCCGGGGCTGCCGCGACGAGCTCGTCGAGCGTCCAGGCGTGTGAGCCGGTGTTCGCGGGCGGTACGGGGAACACGGGGATGGCTGAGTCGGCGCCCGCTCGCCCAGCGTCGCGAGCGCCTTGCGCGCGGACTCGGGCGCGCGCGCGAGCGCGTCCTTCGCGATGTGGTCGAGATATCCCCCGAAGCTGAGCCCGCCGCCCTTGGTCGCGCGCGCCCTCGCGAGCCACTGGAACAAGCGCTCGTGCTGCGTAGGTGTCCAGGCGTCCGCGACGAGGAGGCGCAGGGGCAGCGCGAACGCGATCGCGTCGGCGGGCGAGACCGACTCCAGGCGTGCGAGTGCGCGTTCGGCGACGTCTCGGTCTTCGAGGTACACGAGCAGCTCGAGGAGCTGCCGGTCGAGACCGAAGTCGCCGGTGGGGAACAGCGGGTCGAGTCGTTCGACGAGCCCGGGGTTCGACGTCGCGCCGCGCGCCAGTGCGATCGCGTACACGCGGAGCCAGCGAGGCCGGAGGTCGGAGTCGAGCGAGCTCCAGGCGAAGCGTCCGAGCGCGTCGAGCACCGCGGTCCGATCGCTCGCGTCGCCGGTCCTGGCGAGCGCCATCAGGGCCTCGATGGCGGCGGCCGCGTCGGGTTCGTGGAGCGCGCGGTCGCGCCACGCGCCGACCGGCTGATGCTCGATCGCGACGCGGGCGGCCTGCCGCACGAACGGATCGCCCGCGCCGAGCGACGGCCATGCGACGTCGACCGCCTTCGGATCCGGCGCGCGATGGAACGTCGCGAGCATGCGGCGCCTCGATCGCGCGCTCGCGGCGTTCTCGTCGCGCGCGCTCATCGCCCCCTCGTCGTAGCCGTCGAACACGAGCCGGTAGAGTCCGGACTGGGTGCCACGTCCGCCGGTGACGAACCACAAGGCGCCGTCGGGACCGGGCGCCAGGTCGGTGACGTTCAACGGCCGTCCCGTCGCGAACGTCTCGACGTGGCCGCTCCACGATGCGCCGTTCGGCGACAGGTGGATCGCGAGGATGCGGCCGTAGGCCCAGTCGCCGACGAACAGCGCGGTGCGATCGGAGGCCTTGAACCGGAGCGAGGTACCGAAGGTCGCGCCGGTCGGCGACGCGAGGTCGAGGTCGGCGACCGCGGGGAGCGTGTCGGGTGTGTCCGCCGGGAGCTTGGCCGAGCCACTACGCCAGCCGAACTCGCCTCCGGAGACGAGATGCACGACCCGCGGCGCGCGATACCACGGCAGTCCGATGTCCCACTCCATGTCCGCGTCGACCGCGAACGGCTCACCGTCCGGACCGAATGCGACGTCGTACGGATTGCGCATTCCCGCGGCGATGATCTCCCAGTGCTTGCCGTCGCGGTCGGTGCGCAGCAGTCGTCCGCCCGGGGAACGGACGCCGACGGCGTGTCCGCGCGGATCGTCGAGGCGCGGCAGCAACACGTCCTCGGCCGCGTGTGCGAACGGCGAGGCCTCGTCGAGCCCGGGCGGCAGGCTCGACATGTTGCCGTTCATCAGCCAGAGCGCGCCGTCGGGCCCGGCGACGACCGCGTGCGCGCCGTGCTCGCCCCCGCCGCCGAACGCCGCCAGCAGCTCACGACGCTCGGTACTGGCCGTCGTGATCGAGGTCACGCATGCGATAGAGGCCGTATCCCTCGGCGCCCTTGCCCTGCGCATAGAGGGCGTCGAACGCACTGCAGAATCCCATCGACGTGATCGGTGTGCCGCGCAGCGGCACGACGCGCGGTGCGTCGCCGGGTGCATGGGGCAGCTCGATGCGGGCGATTTCCATCCCTTCGCGGCCGACCAGCACGTCCCCGGAGGGCTCGAACGCCATCGCGATCCACGACCCCTCGCCGATGCGCGCGGAGTGCACGAGCTCGACGCGGTAGCCAGCGGGAACCGTCAGCTCGCTCGCCGGCGTCGCTTCGCCGCTGGCGAACACGTCACCCCACGGTGCCGTCGCGGCCGAGACCGGACCGAACGCGTGCACACCCGGCCACGCGCGCCCGTCGGTCGCGGTGCGCCACGCGCTGTCGCCGTCGACTGGCGCCGAGCGCCAGCCGGCGTCGGTCACGACGGTCCGCGGGATGTCGTTCGCGCTCTCGATCGAGAGGCGCATCGCCGCGGCCGCGGGTCCGCCCTCGTTGCGGGCCTCGATCGCGAGGACGTTCGTGCCCGGGCGCACCTGCGCGGCGACGTCGAGCGCGGCCGGACGGCGCCAGTCGTCGCCGTGTGCGACCTCGTCGCCGTTGAGCCACAGCCGGAAGTGATCGTCGGCGGTCGCGACGAGCAGCGCGGCACGGGGCACCGACGCGGCTTCGAACGTCGTCCACAACCGGGCGATCTCGCCGGTCTTCGGCGCGGACTCCGGCCAGATCCACTGCGCCTCGCGCTGCGGCGGGGGCGCGAGGTGGACGAGCTGGAGATCGGCGAAGCGCACCTCCATCGGCGCGCCGGCGTGCAGTTGGAACGCGAGGCATCCGGTGCGAGCCGCCTGGGGATCCTCGTCGACGACGTCGACCATGCGTTCGCCGTTGATCCACTGCTCGACGTGATCGCCGACCGCGCGGATCACGTAGTCGTTCCAGTCGTTCGCGTGGATCGACGCCTGCAGCTTCGCCGGATCGCCGAACCGCTCGACCTTGCGCTGGCCGTCGGCCGTCAGGTGCACGCGCTCGCCGCGCTGCGCGACGATCGCACGGCCGCCGTCCTCGTAGAGGATCCCGGTGTAGCTCGGTCCGGATTCGATGTCGGCCTGGTAGCCCGCCACGGTGCAGGGCGAGACCACGCGTCCGCGGTAGAGCACGCCGGAGTTGCCGTTCGCCACTCGGAAGCGCAGCCGCAGCTCGAAGTCACCGACGACGCCGTCCCACGCGAGATAGGTGTTGCGCGTGAGCGGCACCGCGGCGGTCGATCGCCCGACGATGGTGCCGTCCTCGACCGACCAGTAGCGCGAATCGCCGTGCCAGCCCGCGAGCGTCTTGTCGTCGAACGGCCGCACCGGCGGTGCGTCCTGCGCGCCGACGGCGGCGAGCGTCAGGAGCGGAAGGGCGAGCGGAATCAGTCGCATGACATGCGAAGATGCCGCGCGCCGTGCGCCGCGCAAGTCAGCGTCCACCAAGAGACTTCATCTTGACGATCTCGCCGAAGAACTCGCGATAGAACGTCTTGAGCTGGTCCCGATAGTCGGCCTCGAACGGCTCGCCGCGGAGCTCCTCGCGACGGTTGTCCAGGTAGCGCTGGATGCCGGCCCGGCCCTCGCGGATCAGCGCGGCGAGCGGTGCGCCGTCGGCGTTGCCCTGCAGCATCTCGAGAACGCGGTCGGCGTGGCCGACGAACGCCTCGTACTGGTGCATGAAGAACGTCAGCGTCAGGACGTGGAGCTGCACGGCGAAGTCCTGGGCGTCGCGGTAGCCGTCGTCCGGAACCTCGAACGCGCGCGTCGCGGGCGCCTCGTGGAACGGGTTCAGGTCGAGGATCGCCTCGAACGTCCGCTGTGCGATCACGAGGTTGCCCTCCCGCGTCGGGTGGACGTAGTCGAGGAACATGTCGAAGCCCGGAACCGTGAGCGACGTCGCAGCCATCACGAGCTTCTCCATGTCCACGAGCCGGACCCCCGGATGCCGGGCGGCGGACGCACGCACGGCGTCGTTCAGTGGCGAGATCGCGCGGAACGGGTTCTGGTCGAGGTCCTTCGCGCGCATGTAGGCGGCGCGCGCGTTCTCGATGTCGCCGGCCGCCTCGAGTGCGCGCGCGAAGCGGAACCAGGTCTCCGCGTGCTCGGGGTCAGCCTGCGTCGCGAGCCGCAGCTCGTCGACGGCGGCCGGGTTCTCTCCCAGCAGCAGGTGACGGCACCCGGCGTCGTAGTGCTGGCGCCACGTCGCCAGCTCGGCGCCGCTGACCGAGTGACTCGAGACGTTGGGATGCCAGTCGTGGAGATTGACCGGCACCGTGAACACGAGCATCGGCACGCCGAGATCCTCCGCGGTCGCGACCATGTGCTCGATCGAGTAGGCGTAGTGGTCGATCACTTCGCGGAGCTGGTTCGGGTCGCTGCGGAGCCCGAGTGCCAGTTGCTCGACCTGCGACCAGACGAAGTACTCGTCACCCTGCCGGCCCTTGCCGCTGAGCTGCGTGGTCGGGGACGCGAGGTCACCGGCGTACCTCAGCAGGACCTCGAACAGGCGCGAGTGACGGGCGAGGCCCTGCGCGAGGCGGCGCATGCCCGAGCTCGGCAGGTAGCTGCGCTTCTCGACGAACTCGTTGTTGCCGCTCCACAGGATCAGGAGGTCGGGGTCGAAGCGGACGACGTCGTCGAAGATGTAGCGCACGCGGTAGCTCGCGTAGGCGTGCGCGCTGACGTTCAGCACCTCGAGCTTGCGATCGGGATACGCGTGGTGGAGGGCGGTGCGGAGGAAGTCGCTGTAGGCGTGCGGGTCGTGGTGCGGCCAGCCGGCGCTCGCCGAGCCGCCGAGGCAGAACACCCGCAGCGTGCCGGGCTCCTTCCGGATCGGGAACCGGACGTTCTCGTAGCTGTAGCCGTCGGCGTGGGTGACCTGGTAGTAGCGCTCGCCGTCGACCTCGACCTCGCTGAACATCGAGGTGAGGTTGTTCAGCTTCAGGAACGGGTCCTCGTCGTCCTTCGGGACGACCAGGCGGGCCACCCCTTCGGCCGCGAGGAGGAGCAGCAGGGGCGACAGCACCAGCACGACCCGGAAGAGGATCCGGCGCCGGCGCGCGATCGGAGGACGCGTCACCGGAGCAACTTAGCACGCGGCAGGCGGATCGGCGGCGGATCCGGTGGGCCGCTCCGGATCCGCGCGGCGAGCCGGTCCGACGCAGCTCCTGGAGGAACACACCGTTCGCGGTCGCGATGGCGATGCGGCCGGTGGATCGGGAGATTGCGGCGTCGGCGATCGGGGTTCCGGGCGGGCGGATCGACTGCGTGCGCTCGATCGTCGGGTGCTCCCATCGCGACCTCCCGCCGACAGTGGAATGGGCATGCCCACCTGCGGGGGCATGCCCCGGGGCAGTCGGCCGCGCCTCCGTCCCTCCGGCGTCGCCACGGCTCCGCATCCTCGCGTCCCGCGACGATTCTCCGAAGTCGCGGCCCAGCGACGGATCTGGTACCGGTTGGCGTCGATCGCGAACCGCGGGTCGATGACCTCGAACCGGCCCGGAACGGCGAACGTGCGGCTGACCACCGTGAGGTCGTCGGTGCGCATCCGGCGCGCTGGCGGACGTTCCGCTGGCGTGACGGCTACGGCCTCCGTGGCTAGCTTCGAGGTCATGTTCGCCCGGCTGCCCGTCCTGCTCGTGGCCGCGCTGCTCCCGTCGTCGCTGTGCGCGCAGGAGCCGCCGGCACCGCCGGTCGATCCGGGCGCCGAGCTCGCGCGGGTCGTCGACCTGCCGGATCCGGGGGCACGGGCGAAGGCCGCCCTCGAGCTGTCGCACCTCGACGTGTCGATCGACGGTTGGCTCGACGCGATGCGGGCATTCGCCCCGCCGGATCGCGCGGCGCCTGGGGAGGGTCGCGAGACCGTGCCGCTGTGGAACGGCAAGGCGCTCGAGGACACCGAGGTCGACTGGCTGGTGCCGCCAGGCGTGACGTTCGAGCGACCGGTGCCGCTGATGCTGGTCGCGCACGGCACCGGCGGCAGCGGCCACGGGCTGTGCGGCATGTGGCGCGAGGTGGCGGGGCGGCTCGGGATGGTGGTGATCGCGCCGTCGGAGTCGGGCCAGAACGAGGGCTATGCCTACAGCGACCGCGAGCGGGCGGTGACGCTGTCGGCGATCCGCTGGGCGCGACGGCGGTTCGACGTCGACGAGGATCGCGTGTTCCTCAGCGGGATCAGTCGCGGGGGCCACCTCACCTGGGACGTCGCGCTGCGCTTTCCGGATCGGTTCGCGGCCATCGCGCCGATGATCGGCGGGCCGCGACTCAACCCGAGCGAGGCGCAGAACAACCTGCGCTACCTGGAGAACGTCGTGCAGCTCCCGATCCGCGATCTGCAGGGTTCGCAGGACGATCCGGCGCTCCTGTTCAACCTGCACCTCGCGTTCGAGCGGCTCGCGAAGCTGAGCGCCGTGGACGCGAAGCTGGTCGAGTTCCCGGACCAGGGGCACTCGTTCGACTTCACGGCGGTGGACTGGGTGTCGTTCCTCGCCGGCGTGCGACGCAACGCGGTGCCGCAGCGGGTCGTGCGCATGACGGCGCGCAACGGCGAGGGGCGGGCGTTCTGGGTCGACGTGCTCGCGACCGATCCGCGCGCGGTGAAGGAGACGTTCCGGCTGCGCGTCCAGGCAGCCGAGTGGAACGCGCTCGACGACGGCGGCCGGCGGCGGTTCCTGGCCGACGCGGCCGACGAGCACACTGCGCGCCTCGCCGCCCGCCTCGTCGCGCCGGGTGCGATCGAGCTCGAGGCCCGCGACGTGCGCCGGGTCCGGCTGCTGCTCACCGAGGAGATGCTCGACCCCGACGGCCGGCTCGCCGTGACCGTGGGGTCCCGCACGCGCAAGTTCCGCCCGAAGCCCGACGCCGCCGTCTTGCTCGGCGAGTTCGTGGAGAGATTCGATCGCCGCTTCCTGCCGGTGGCCGAGGTCACCCTCCGCCCTTGAAAGGCGTCGAACCAGACCCGGTCTGACTTGACGCCGCTCGATTTGGATCGACGTGGAGGCCGGGTCCGGCGCGGTCCTCCTGATCCGCGAGAACCGCGGGGACCGGCCGGCGCGCGGGGGCCGCGCACTGCGGTCCCGATCCGGGACGAGCTGCGGCCGCTCGAGCGCGATACCGTCCGTCCCACCGGCGGACGATGACATCGGACCGGTTCAGGCTGGCGTCGGCGCTGCCGATGCTCTCAGTTGCGCAATCGAGAAGGGCGTGACACAGCGGCGAAACAGCATCTGGCTGGGCGGCATCCTCGCGTTCCTCGCGCTTCCGCTCGAGGCGCAGGACCTCCTGCCCGACATCGTCGTGCCGGGGGAGGAAGCGCGCATGGCCGCGCTGCGCGACCTGCTCGCGTTGCACCACCCGGGCACCGGACCGAAGGCGACGCTCTGGGACCAGTGGCTCGTGCCCCCGGCACTGTGGCCGGCGACCAAGGACTCGGATCAGCTGCGCGCGGCGTGGCGTGAGGCGCTGCTCTCTCGCAAGATCGACGACGGCGGCTACGTGAGCACGCACCAGCACGCGTCGATCGCACATCCCGACGGCTGGCCATTTCCGTTCTGGAATCAGGGTCCCGGCAACGTCGGCTGGCACTTCTCGTTCGCGGGCACGCCGGGCCCGCCGTGGCGCAAGCGCGACGTCGATGCGCCGGACTCCTGGTCGCTGGAGCGCGCGCAGTCGCTCGGCGTCGATCCCGAGGACGGTTGGCGCATCTCGTTGAGCGATCGGAAGACCACGATCACGTCGCCCGAGATCGCGCTCGACACCTTCCAGGCGCCGTTCATGCAGATCCGTTGGGCGAATCACGGCGCGCGCCTCCAGCCCGCTCTCGAGTGGCAACTCGAGAACGACCCGCGCTGGTATCGCGTTCCGCTCGCCACGCCCGGCCCGAAGGTGACCACGCAGGTCGTGCCGCTCGACGGTGATCCGCACTGGCACGGGACCGTGGTCCGACTGCGACTCGCGTGTGGCAATCGCGATGCCGGTGGTCAGGTCGTGTTCCGCGCGATGTTCGGCCAGTACGACACGCGCCAGAACGTCAACTCGCAGGCCCTCGTCCGCGGCAGCGCCGACTACTTCTACTGGACCCACGACGTCGACTTCCTGCGCGCGCAGATGCCGCGGCTGCGTCGCGCCGTGAGGCACCTGCTCGATCGACACGCGCTGCAGCGCGAGAACATGGTCGTGACGACGTGGCCGGGTCACGACGGTCGCTCTGGTTTCGAACGTCGGCCCGACGGCACGAAGGTGCTGCGACCCGGTCACGGGATCGGCGACAACTACTGGGACCTCCTGCCGTTCGGCAACCGCGACGCCTACGCGACGATCCTCGCCCTCGACGCGGTGTGCACGCTCGAGCGGCTGGAACGCGAGGCCGATGATCACCCGGACTGGCACATCCCGCCGGCCGAGGACCGCCGCCTCGAGCCCGATGCACTCGACTCGTTGGCCGACGCGATCCGTCGCGTCTCGGGGAAGACGTTCTGGAACGAGAAGACCGGCCGGTTCGTCGCCTGCATCGACGCGGACGGCGTCGCTCACGACTACGGCTACACGTTCCTGAACCTCGATGCGATCCACTACGGGCTCGCCGACGTCCAGCAGGCGAACTCGATCCTCGACTGGATCGACGGGTTGCGGTCCGTCGCGGCCGACACGTCGACCGGCGACGACATCTATCACTGGCGATTCGCACCCCGCTCCTCGACCCGGCGCAACGTCGATTGGTACGGCTGGTACTGGAGTGCCCCGGAGTCGATTCCGTGGGGCGGTCAGGTCCAGGACGGCGGCGCCGTGCTCGGGTTCAGCTACTTCGACGTGATGTCGCGGCTGAAGATGCGCGGTCCGGACGACGCGTGGCGCCGGTACCGCGAGATCCTGGACTGGTTCGCCGAGGTGCGCGACGCCGGAGGCTATCGCGCGTACTACGACGGGAGCCACGACGGCACGCTGCAAGGCGGCGGGAAGGCCGGCGGCCTCGGCCTCGATCGCGAGTTCTTCGAGAGCGCGCTCCTGCCGCAGGTCATGATCGACGGCTTCCTGGGTTTCCGGCCCACGGTCGACGGCTTCGCGCTCGATCCGCGCCTGCCCGTGGGCTGGCCGTCGCTGACCGTGGACGGGATCCGGGTCCAGGATCGCGTCCTGCGCATCGAGGTCACACCGTCCGACGTGCGGATCGCCGCGCGCAAGGACCCGAAGCGCCCGATCGTCGTGCGCGTCGACGGCAAGGCGCGGACGTGGCAGCTCGCGCGCGATCTGCGCATCGCGCGCGATTGAGTCGCGATCGGGTCAGTCGGGGGCGCGGCCGCGCCTGGCCAGCGCGTCGTCGAGACACAGCGCGGCGCGCACCAGACCGAGGTGCGTCAGCGCCTGCGGGAAGTTGCCGAGTTGCTCACCGCGTCTCCCCGTCTCCTCGCCGTAGAGGCCCAGGTGGTTCGCGTAGCCGAGCATCTTCTCGAACACCAGTCGCGCCTGATCGACGTCACCGCTGCACGCGAGGGACTCGACGTACCAGAACGAGCACATGTTGAACGTGCCCTCCTTGTCGGTCAGCCCGGCGTCCTGGTCTTCGCCGGGGTCGTAACGCTTCATCAGCGAATCGTCGAGCAGTCGGTTCTCGAGGAATCGGAGCGTGCTGATCCAACGTGGATCGGTCGCGGCCATGAACTTGGTGAGCGGCATGAACAGCGTCGACGCGTCGGCGACTTTCGTCCCGGCCCGCTGGACGAAGGCCTTCAGATCCTTGTTCCAGAACTCCGCGTAGATGTGCCGGAAGATCTCGTCGCGCGTGTCGCGCCAGCGATCGATCGGCGCCGGCAACGAACGTCGCGTCGCGAGCTCGATGGCGCGGTCGAACGCGACCCAGCACGAGACGCGAGAGTGCAGGAAGTCCGCGCGTCCGACGCGTGACTCCCAGATGCCGTGGTCCTTGTCACTCCAGTGCTCACCGAGCCACTCGATCATCTCGACCATCTCGTCCCAGAACTCGTGGCTCGTCGGCTTGGCGAAATGGTCCATCTCGCAGAGCATGTCGAACAGCTCGCCGTAGATGTCCAGCTGGAGCTGATCGCGCGCGCCGTTGCCGATGCGGACCGGCTTCGAGCCGAGATAGCCCGAGAAGTGCTCGAGGTCTTCCTCGGCGCGACTCTCGCTGCCGTCCAGCGCGTACAGCACGCGCAACGGTCCGGTGTCGCCGTCGGACGCGCGCGCCTGCTGGAGCCAGCGGAGGAAGGCCTCGCCCTCCTCGTCGAAGCCGAGACGCATCAACGTCGAGGCGGTCATCGACGCATCGCGGATCCACGTGAAGCGATAGTCCCAGTTGCGGTTGCCCCCGACGTTCTCCGGAAGCCCGAACGTGGGCGCGGCGATGATCGAGCCGTGTTCGCGCGAGGTCAGGAGCTTGAGCACGAGCGCGGAGCGGCGCACGGTCTCGCTCCAGCGTCCGTGGTAGGAGCAGTTGCCGATCCACGACCGCCAGTAGTTCATCGTGCGCTTGAACAGGTCGGCAGCGAGCGCGTCGAGATCCCGTTCGTCGCGCTCGCCGGAGTCGTCGGGTGATTCGAGGATCAGCACCGCCGACTCTCCGGCGCGGAGCGTGAACGTGGTCGTCGCGTCGCCACCCTCGTTCGTCAGTGGATGTGCGCTGCGCAGCTCCAGCTCGGTGCCGTCCGCTCCCGAGAACCGAGCCACGCTGCCATCGATTTCCAGCTCGTGCTCGGCCCGACCGTAGTCGAATCGCGGCGCGCACGTGACGCGGAAGCTCACTTCGCCCTGCACCGTCTTGACGCGGCGAACGATGCTCTGCCGGACACCGTCGGCCTCGACGACCGGCATGAAGTCCGAGATCTCGGCGATGCCGTCCTCGGACAGAAAGCGAGTCAGCAGGATGTTGGTGTCCGGCAGATAGAGCTGGCGGTGGCGAGCATCGCCGAGCTGCGGCTCGATGCGGAAGCTGCCCCCGCGCTCCTCGTCGAGCAACGACGCGAACACGCTCGGCGAGTCGAACTTGGGGAAGCAGAGGAAGTCGATGCTGCCGTCGAGACCGCAGAGCGCGACCGTATCGAGATCCCCGATGACGCCGTGGTGCTCGATCGGGGGATACTCGGCGGCGGAGGAGGTCGAGCTCATTCGTCGCCGCCGAACATGTGCTTGACGCCGTGCTGCAGATCGCTCAACGCTTCGGCAAGCGTCTGCTTCGCGGGCTCGACGGCTTCGTCCTTCGCGTTCTTCAACTCCTGCAGTCGGCGCAGCGCCTCCGCGTGCTTGCTGCGCACGAAGCCGAGCGACTCGCTGACCGCCACCTTCGTCGAGTCGCTGGCGTCGTGGATCGCGTGCTCGATGTCCTTGAGCTCCTTCTCGATCCGCTCCAGGTGATCCTGAGTCTGGTGCTCGACCTCGTCGCGCTCCAGGTACAGAAACTCCTGCGTCCCGTGGACGGCCTCACGGAGGCCGTGTGCCAGGTCTTGCTTGGCTTTCTTCTTGTCGGTCATGGGAGGTTCCGATGCGTGCTGTCCGGGTTGGTGGCGGGCCACTCGAGTCGGTTCGCCGGTTCTTGCGCGAACCGGCCCGAGGACGTGGCCACGCACTCCTCGGATCCGCTTCCTACGACGAGATCCTCGCGAGACACGGTGCCGAGGAGCACGATTTTCGCCTGGGCCGACGAGCATACGCCGCACGCTCGCCGGGTGCATCCGGTCCGGACGCTGCAGCCCTTCACCGCGGCGTGTCCTGGAAGCCGCGCACGTCGAGGCGATTGATCACCGACCGCGCGCCGCAGTCGCGCGCATACTCGCTGGCCTTGCTCCACGCCCTCCAGTCGTCGACCGTCCCGGTCAGCACGGCGGTGTCGCCGTCGACGGTGACCGTCACGTCGTTCGAGTCGACGTAGGGGCTCCACCAGAGTGCATCCTCGATGTCGCTCTGCAGCTCGCGCTCGTTCGACGAGAAGAAGGTCGGAGCGATGTCGAGCCGGTTGTCGACGCTGGCGACGCCGTTGACCGATGCGGCCACGGTGCCGGCCTGTCGCCGCTCGAAGAGCGAGTCGACCGTGCCGTAGAGGTAGACCTTCTGGTTCACGACGACCGGATCGATCTCGTGGCGCTCGACGTACGGATTGCGCTTCAGGGCCTGCGTCACACGCTGGTCGATCTCGGCGTCGGTCGGGTTGTCGGTGTTGCGAACGCGCAGATGGTTGCGCACACGCCACACGCCCACGGTGTTGTGGGCATCGGCCTCGGCCGCCTGCTTCGCGCGCAGGTTGTCGACCGTGCCGGTCAGGGTCACGACGCCATCGGCCGCCTCGACGTGCGGCTGGAAGGAGTAGACGCGCGGATCGAACAGAAACGCGTCGTTCACCGCTTGCTCGATGTCGTCGTCGGACGTCATCGCGACCGGCGACTTGCGCTGCATTTCGTCACGGGCCCACCAGCGAACCTCCAGGCCGCTGTCGTCGACACGGCGGACTCCATCGACGTACGCCAACGATGCGGCGAGACGCTTCTCCGCGGCGCTGCCCACCGCGCCGGTCAGGGTCACGACGCCAGCGTCGACGTCCGCGACGATCGCGCCGGAGTCGATCCAGACGCTCTGCTGCAGTCGCCCGAGGACGTCCTGCTCGATCTCGGAATCGGGGCGTTCCACGTAGCGGACCTCGACCTCGTTGTCGACGGACTTCACGCCGCTGACTCCGCGCGCGACGTCCGAAGCGAGGCTTCGCTCGGCCCACGACTGTGCCTTGCCCGTCAGTGTGACCGTGCCACCTTCGACCGCCACGTTCAGCTCGTAGCTGTCGGTCGCGGGGTCCATCATCAGCGCGGTGCGGACACGCTTGGCGAGCTCGTCGTCCGTGACGGTGTCCGCGGGATGCGACCGAGATACGGTCGACGACCGAGCGCACACCCTTGATCGACGCGGCAAGCTCTTCGGCGCGGTCCTTCGCGAGCAGGTTGTCGACCCTGCCGGACAGCGAGACGACGCCGGAGTCGGTCTCGACGTCGACGAGTTGGGCGGAGACGCCGTGGTCCTTGCGCAACGCGTCCTCGACCGCCTGCGTGATGCGCGAGTCGGGGATCTGCCGGACGGACCTGGTCGCGGTCGCATCCGCGGTGTCCTGCGCAGCGCAGAACCCGCCGGTCCACGACATCGACAGCGCGATGGAGAGGGTGAGCGGGAGGGAGATGTTGGAACGAAGCATGATTGCTCCTGCGGAAGCGGGTTCACTCGAGGGCACCGCGCCACACGGCGTCGGTGCGCAGGGAGCGGCGCTCAGGCGCGCATGGCCTGGACGCCGGCCGGGCCACGCTCGGCGCGCCAGGCGCGCCAGTAGCGGGCGAATCTGTCGGAGAGCGATCGCGCGGACTCGGCGTGGACGCGGCGGCCGAGGAGCCGTGCGCGGGACGCGAGGTCGGAGCGTCGTCGATCGATCGCGAGCAGGCAGCTCGCGAGTGCGGGCGTACGGGCGAAGCGTTCGGGGGACTCGACGACGTGCGCCCGCAACACCGCGAGGTCGTGATCGAGACCGAGCAGATCGGCGAGCTCCTCGACCGCCTTGCGTTGCGGCTGGAGCACCTGCTGCCATGCGCGCCGCAGGAGCCGTACGTGATAGCCGTGGTACTCGACGCGTTTTCGCCACTGGTGGAAGGCCTCGGGCGACGGTTCTCGGGTCGCCCGTTCCATCGCCTTGCAACCCCGCCGGTAGGTCTTGGCGAAGCCTTCGCCGAATGCGTCGAAGCCGTCGTGCTCGAGGCTCCAGTCGTCGATGCGCCCGAGCGCGGCCTCCATGCGTTCGGTCACGTCTCGGAACAGCTCCTTGCCGGCAGCCGAGCGGATCTCCTCGCGTTCGCGCTGGAGGGCATCCCGCAGCGGTGCCGCGTCGTCATGACGCAACGCGGGCTCCACGTCACCCAATGCCTGGAACGTCGCCAGCCGGGTGTCTGCGTCGCGTTGTTCGGACAGCACTCGCGCGGCATCGCGGAACCAGCGATTCGCCTCGCGGTAGTCCGAACCGATCGAGCCGCGGACGAGACGCAACAGACCGCGGACCTTCTTGCAGCGCTTGCGCACCTGGTGCACGACCTTGCCGGTGTCGAGGTGCTCGTCGTGGAGCTCCTCGAGGGCGCGCTCGACCTGCTCCCGGGCGATCCGGCGCAGCGCCGATCGTGCGCTTTCGTCGTCGTGGAGGACGTATCCCATCACCCGGGGAAGTGCAGGATCCATGCCATCGTCGCGGAAGCCGAACGTGCTGCACGCGGACGTTTCGCGCGGACCCGGAGGCACGACGCACCGAGAACGGAGGCAAGTCCTCCGAATCGACGCGACGCGCTTGCCGAAGCGTGACGGCTCAGTGTCTGGACAGCATGCCCTCGACGTGATTCGCGATGCGTTCGCGGGACAGGCCGACGTAGCCGACGACCGCTTCCGGCGTGCGTCCGGACTTCGGAACCCGTCGCACGTACATCTGCTCCACATCGTGCGACACGCCGGCCGCCGCGAGGACGGCCGCGACCTCGCCGCCGAGACCGGCACCATAGTTGTCTTCCAGTGTCAACACCCGACCTTCGACCGAGCGGGCGACGTCGGCGAACGATCTGGTGTCGAACGGCAGCGAATAGAGATCGACGAGCGCGGCGTGGATGCCACGGCCTGCGAGCTCGTCGCGCGCGGCCTTCGCCTCGTGGACGAGGTAGCCCCAGGTCGCGATCATCACGTCGTTGCCCTGCTCGAGGACGTGGAAGCCGCCGAGCTCGAAGCGCGTCTCCGCCGCGTAGACGAGCGGCACCTCCGGCCGCATCGTCCGCAGGTAGACCGCGCCGTCGTGGTCGGCCGCCGCGATCGTCAGCGCATACGCCGAACGCGGATCACAGGGATTCAGGACGTACAGCAGCGGCTCGCCGTCGGCGCGACGGACCTTCGACAGCGCGTGACAGAACGCGACGTCCGGTAGCGCCATCTGGCTCGGACCGTCGGCCGCGAGACTGATGCCGGTATGCGAGCCGACGAGCTTCAGCGGGAACCCGCCGATCAGGCCCATCTCGAGCTGGTCGTAGGCCCGGACCAGGAACTTCCCGAACGTCGTGACGAACGGCACCTTGCCGCCCGACGCGAGCCCGACCGCGCAGGACATCATGTTCTGCTCGGCGATGCGGCATTGGAAGAAGCGGTGCGCGAGGTCGGGATCGTCACCGAAGTCGTCGGTCCGCGTCGAGTTGCCGACGTCGCCGTCGAGTGCGACGACTCGGGAATCGGCGTGGCCGACGAACTTCAGGGCCACACCGAAGGCATCGCGAGTCGCCATCTCGCCACTCTCGATCTCGTCGAGACGGTCGAGCACGCGCAGCGCGGCATCGAGGTTGGCAGGTGGGGAGCGATCCGGCCCCGATCCGGCCTTCGGTGCGGCAGCGGGCCGGTCCGCACGCCGCGGCGCGAGTGCGGGCTCGACCGCGGCGGCGCCGAGCCGTTCGGCGGTCTCGTCGAGCTCGCGGAGCGCCGTGGTCAGCTCGTCGCCGGTCGCCGGCTTGCCGTGGTGGTGACCGCCCTGCAGCGACGGGGAGCCCCAGCCCTTGGTCGTGCGCAGGACGAATGCGAGCGGCGGACCGCTCTCGGTCGCGGCGCGGTCGGCGTGCAGTCTCATCGCCTCGCGCAGCGCCTCGGGGTCGTGACCGTCGACGACCTCGACGTCCATGCCGAACGCCCTGAGCTTCTGCGCGTTGCACTCTGCCGACTGCTGCATGGACACCGCTCCGGTCTGGCCGTAGCCGTTGCAGTTGAAGATCGGACACACGCTCCGAAGCTCCTGGTCGACGAGGAAGTCCACGGCTTCCCAGACCTGGCCCTCACGGCTCTCGCCGTCGCCGAGGATGCAGAACACGCGTCGTTGGACGCCGTCGAGCCGTGCCGCCAGCGCGAGCCCGGCCGCGATCGACAGACCCTGGCCGAGCGAGCCGGTTGCCGCCGGGAAGAACGGAAAGCCGACCTCCGGATTGGGGTGCCCGTCGATCACGCTGTCGATCTGGCGCAGGCGCATCGCGTCGTCGCGCGTCATCGGCCGGCGATCGTCGCCCGTGCCGATCGCGATGCCGAGATCGGCGGCGGCGGCGTACACGATCGGGCAGGCATGCCCCTCCGACAGCACCAGTCGGTCGGCCTCGGGCGCGTCCGGCCTGGCGGGATCGAAACGCATCTGGTCGTAGAGCAGGACGGTGGTGACGTGGGCCAGGCTCGCTGCGGAGGTCGGGTGCCCCGAGCCGGCTTCCGCCGTCATCTCGAGGGACAGCCGTGTCAAGTCGATGGCCTTGCGATGGACGCTGGTTGAGAAGCTCACTGTGGATCCTCGTCAGGTTGCGGCGCGCGGCGTCGTCCGCGCGCGATTCGAGGTCCGTCGCGCAACGCACGTGCCGCCGCCTCGTGTTCGGGGCCGGCACGCGGCTTGATGGCCAGGAGCCATGGCCTCTGCAGACCCGGAATCCGAGGACGACGTCGAGCGCATCGCGCGGGAGAAGTCCGAGGAGGGCGCACGCCTCTCGCGCGGCGTGCTCCTGCTGATCGGGATCGCGATCGCGTTCGCCGCGGTCGCCTACGCGGTCACCGCACTGTTCTGACGTTTCGGCAGTGGGGCCACCTTGTGCGCGGCGTGGGTCGCGCCGAGATGCCACTGCCTCCCGTCGGCCGACAGCAACTCGTCAGCGGCCCGCGGTCCGAAGCTGCCGGCACGGTAGCTGTCCGGGGTCCGATCCGCCTGCGCCCGGAGTGCTGGTGCGACGACGCGCCACGCGGCGTAGACCTCCTTCGCTCGCGGGAACAGCAACCGGTCGCCGGTCAGTGCGTCGTACACCAGGTGCTCGGTACGGGCCGGGCGGGTCTTCGATGCCGAACGCTTGCGCCTGCGCGTAGCACATCTCGACCTGCTCGAGGCGCTCGGAGTAGCCGGGCACCTTCGCCCAGAAGCTGTTCGCGATGCCCGGGTCGGGCTGGAAGCGGAACACGAGCTGGTTGCCGGGACGCTCCCCGCCGTTGCCGAACGGTGCTTGTTCCGACCGGAAGCGCAGCACGATCTCGCCGATTCCCTTGGCGAGTCGCTTGCCGGTTCGCAGGTAGAACGGCACTCCCGACCACCGGTCGTTGTCGATGCGGAAGCGCGCGGCGACGAACGTCGGTGTCGTCGAATCGTCGGCGACGTCCTTCTCGTCGCGATAGCCCGGCACGGCCCGGCCGTCGATCTCCCCGTCGGTGTACTGCCCGAGCACGAGGTCCTTGGCCGCGTCCATCGTCGCGACCTCCTCGAGCACCCGTGCGGCGCGCTCGTGCAACGCGTCCGCGGACCACGTGTCCGGTAGCTCCATCGCGGTCAGCGTCAGGAGCTGCATCAAGTGGTTCTGCAGCATGTCACGGACGACGCCGGTCTCCTCGTAGAACCCGGCGCGCGAGCCGATGCCGAGCTGCTCGGCCACCGTGATCTGGACATGGTCGACGTGATGCCGGTTCCAGATCGCCTCTTGCCCGGCGTTCATGCCGCGGAACACGAGCAGGTTCTGGACCGGGTCCTTGCCGAGGAAGTGGTCGATGCGGTGGATCTGGTCCTCGTCGAACGCCTGCCGCAGTCGTTCGTCCAGCTCGCGCGCCGATTGCTCGTCGTCACCGAACGGTTTCTCGATGATGAGCCGGCGCCAGCCCGAGCCGCGCGCGAGATCCGCGGCCGCGATCGCATCTGCGGCCGGGCCGAACTGGTCGGGTGGCGTCGCCAGGTGGAACAGGATGTTCTCGGTGTGGTCGAGATCACGCAGACGCTTCACGAGCGGCTCGAGCGCCTGCTTCGGTGGATCCGACAGATCGACGGTGGCGGTGTGCACGCGTTTCAGGAAGGTGTCGTCGCCGTCGACCGCGTCGCGGATGTGGTCGCGCAGCGAGTCGTCGTCCTTCACCGAGCGCGAGCAACCGACCAGGACCGTGTCCTCGTGCAGCAGGCCGCGCCGGTGCAACGCGTGGATCGCCGGGAACAGCTTGCGATGGGCGAGGTCGCCGGTCGCACCGAACACGACGATCGCGCAGTCCTCGGCAGGCTTCGCCGGGGGGCTGCCGTCGCCCCGTGAGTCGTTCTTGGTCATGGCTGTTCAGTCCAGTTCGGACACCGAGATCAACTCCAGGGGATGGTCCGCGCTCTCGCCGTTCGCCATCTCGTCGGTGTTCGCCCGCACCGTGAAGCGCGGTCCGCGCGCGTCACCGTGCGGTGATTCGAGGATCGCCTCGAGCACCATGAACTCGAACTGCGTCGTCTCCGTGAGATCGGGAGCGGTCGTGAACCACAGACTACGAGGCTGCTGGTCCTCGCCGACGAGCATACGCATGCGCAGCGTCCCGTCGGCAAGTATCGACCATCCCGTGACCGTGCCCCGGTATTGCACGTGCTCCTGTTGAGCTGCGGGGTCGCGCGTCGTCGTGGTCGCAGGACCCCGGACGCCGGAGAGTAGCAGGACAGCCGCGCAAACGACGCCGGCACCGATGAGCGGCAGACGCGATGCGGACAGCCTCAGGTGGATCGGTTGCATGCGGGCCGGAAGAGCAAGCACCGTGCCGGTGGTCAGTCTTGCAAGCGCGCGCGCACCTCCGCGAGAAGGCTGCCGTGTTGCAACACCTCGAGCTGACGATCGGAGAGCTCCTGCCGGCACGTGATCGTGCGATCGCCGACGCGCACGGTCACGGTGTCGCCGTTTTCGAGCTGTGACCACACGTCGTCGATGCGCAGGCGATCGCCGCGTTCAGGAGCGATCGCATCCTCGGTCATCAACAGCGGCAACACCCCGAAATTGACGAGGTTCTGCGCGTGGATGCGTGCGAACGATCGCGCGATGACGAGGCGCAAGCCGAGGTGACGTGGCGCGAGCGCGGCGTGCTCGCGGCTCGATCCCTGGCCGTAGTTGCGCCCGGCGACGATCGCATGCGGACCGATGTCCCGCGCGCGCTGGGGATACTCGGAATCGACGTCGCGGAACGCGAACTCGGCGATCTTCGGCACGTTGCTGCGGTAGGGCAGGACGCGGGATCCGGCGGGCAGGATCTCGTCGGTGGACAGGTCGTCGCCCACGACGAGGGCGACCGCGACCTCGAGCGGATCGTCGAGCGGCTCGAGGTCCGGCAGGGAGACGATGTTCGGGCCCTTCTGCAGCCGGACATCGCGCGCGACCTCGATCGGCAGCGGTGGCACGAACAGCTCGCGGTCGATCACCGGTTCCTGTGGGTCGCGAACCTCTTCGAGCCCTTCGGGGATGAGTGTCGCGCGGGTCGGTGATCTCGCCGGTCAGCGCCGAAGCTGCGGCCGTCTCGGGGCTGACGAGGCAGACCCGGTCCTCGCGGCGTGCCCGAGCGGCCGGGGAAGTTCCGCGGCACGGTGCGCAGGCTGATGCGGTCGGTGGCCGGCGCCTGGCCCATGCCGATGCAGCCGTTGCAGCCCGCACTGGTGCAGGCGCGCGCCGGCGCGGAGCAGGTCGAGCAGCGCGCCGTCTGCGGGTGAGGTTCTCGAGGACCTGTCGCGTCGACGGGTTCACGTCGAAGGACACGCTCGGATGGACCTGGCGTCCGCGCGACGATCGCGCGCCGCGACCGCGAAGTCGCGGTAGCCGGGGTTCGCCGACGAACCGATGTAGGCCTGGTAGATCGGCTCGCCGGCGACCTCGCGTACCGGCCGACGTTGCCCGGGCTCGACGGCATCGCGATCAGCGGCTCGAGCTCGTCGAGGTCGATCTCCTCCTCGGCGTCGTAGGTCGGCGCCGTCGTCGGCGGCGATGCGCGGTGAAGCGTCCTCGCGCCGCTCGGCCGCGAGGAAGCGCGCGGACCTCGTCGTCGGCCGGGAAACACGGTGCTGGTCGGCGCCGAGCTCGGTGCCCATGTTGGCGATCACGTGGCGATCCATCGCCGAGAGGTGCTCGAGCCCGGGCCCGTAGTACTCGAGGATCCGGCCTCGACCCGCCCTCGACGCCATGACGGCGCAGCAGCTCGAGGATCACGTCCTTGGCGCTGACCCAGTCGGGCAGCGCGCCCGGTGAGCTCGACGCCCCAGATCTCGCGGCATCTTGCACGTGGAACGGGCTGGCCGGCCATGGCGAGCGCGACCTCGAGCCCGCCGGCGCCGATCGCCAGCATGCCGATCGCGCCGGCCGCCGGCGTGTGGCTGTCCGAGCCGAGCAGGGTCTTGCCGGGCCGGCCGAAGCGCTCCTGGTGGAGCGGATGGCTGACGCCGTTGCCCGGGCGGCTGTACCAGATGCCGAAGCGGCGGCACGCGCTGCGCAGGAACAGGTGGTCGTCGGGGTTCTTGTGGTCCTCCTGGACCAGGTTGTGGTCGACGTACTGCACCGACAGCTCGGTGCCTGACGCGATCGAGGCCCATCGCCTCGAGCTCGAGCATCACCAGCGTGCCGGTCGCGTCCTGGGTCAGGGTCTGGTCGATGTGGAGGGCGATCTCGTCGCCCGCGCGGGGTTCGCCGCTCGACGAGGTGCTCGCCGATCAGCTTCTCGGTCAGTGTCCGCGGGGGCATGCGTGGGGTCTCTGCGGGGATTCAGCGGCGAAGACTCCGAGGCGTCGGAGCGCGGGGTTCCGATAGCGACGGTCACTTGCCAGAAGACTCGGCGCTCGGGGACTCGGCCGGATCGGCCACTCCGATGACGCCGAACGCCACGCGCGCACCCGCGTTGCCGGTCGGTTGACCGAAGTCGTCTTCCTTCGCGTGGACGACCAGTCCGCGGCCGAGGATCGAATGGCCGCCGTTCATCGCGATGCGCTGATCGCGGAAGTCGAACTCGGCCACACCCTGGTCGTTCGCCTCGATGTTGCCGAGGTCGCCGACGTGGCGCTGCTCCGCGGTCCGTGCCCCATGGGGGGCGTTCTCGGGGTTGAAGTGGCCGCCGGCGGACTTGCCGGTCGCGGTGTCGCGCAGGTCCCCGTACTCGTGGACGTGGAAGCCGTGCTTGCCCGGCGTCAGGCCGGTGACCTTGCCGACGACACGCACGCCGTTCTCCATGTTCCAGAAGTTCACGAGGCCCGTCACGCCGGAGTCGCCGACGGGTCGGAGGATGCAGACCGCGTGGTGAGGGGCGGGAATCGGGTTCCCCGGGGTGCGCTCGGTCGGCATCCGGGTGCCGTCGGGGTGCTGTTCGCATGCGCCGAACGCGAAGAGGAGCGCGATCGGCAGGAGAGCGGTGCTGCGGGCGAAGCGGATCATGCTGCCCGCGTCGGCAACGCGCGTGCCAGGGATCATGCCGGACGTTCGCGCACGACGTTCTCGACCCGCTTGTCGGTGCGCTCGCCCAGATACCGCGGATGCCGGAGCCTGCCGGCATCGGTCCATTCGGTGAATCCGACCTCCACGATCACCGACGGTCGGGTCCAGTGCAGCCCGTCGCCGCGCGGTGGATCGGCGAATGGCGGATCGTCGACCTCGGCCTGCGCCAGGCGTGCGTGCATCGACCGCAGGGTGTCGTCGTCGAATCCGGTGCCGACGCGACCCGCGTAGCGCAGCCCGCCGCCCTCGTGGTAGCCGAGCAGCAGGGCGCCGAAGCCCTCGCGCGATCCTTCCGGATCGGTGAACCCACCGACGACGAACTCCTGTCGCGCGCCGCACTTGAACTTGAGCCAGTCCTTCGACCGTGAGTGTGCGTAGGGAGCGTCGGCGCGCTTGGCGAGGATGCCCTCCCAGTGCTTGCGACAGGCTTCCTCGTACTCGTGCTCGCCGTCTTCGTTGCGGTGCCGGCTGAAACGGACGCGGTTGTCGAAGTCCAACGTTCGCCGCAAGACCTCCTTCCGCGTGCGGAGCGGCAGGTGCGTCGTGTCGCGACCATCGACGTGCAGGACGTCGAACACGTAGTAGTACACCGCCGGATGGATCGGACGAGCGGCGTCGCGTCGATCCCGGCCGAGTCGCTGCTGGATGCGCTGGAAGCTCGTCCGGGGGCCGTCGAACGCGACGAGCTCGCCGTCGACGACGAATCGTTCGCGGGGCTGCTTGGCGAGCGCATCGGCGATCTCGGGAAACTCGGCGTTGAGCGACTTCTTGTTGCGCGACAGCAGTCGGAGCTCGGCACCGTCCTTGAACGCGAGGCAACGCACGCCGTCGAACTTCCGCTCGTAGATCCAGCGAGGATCCGAGAACCGTTCGTCGGTGAGCGTCGCGAGCATCGGCTCGGTCCACGAAGGCACCGGTCGATCGCGCAGCAGGCCGCGCTCTTCGTCCGAGAGGATCGCGAGCGGGTCCTTCATCCGTCGAGCGACGGCAGCCGTTGGTGGAGATCGGAGTATCCCCGCCAGGGATCGTCGTCGAGCTGGGCGAGCCGGCGGCCGAGGTTGTCGATGCGGTAGGCACCGGCCGAGTCCACATGGCCGAGCTCGTCCCAGCGGAGCGGCGTGGCGACCGTGGCGTCGGGCTTCGCGCGCGTCGAGTACGGCGCGATCGCGGTCGCGCCGGCGGAGTTGCGCAGATAGTCGACGAACAGCCTCCCGCGGCGCTCGTCCTTGGCGGCGCGGGCGACGTAGCGCCCGGGGTCCTCTTCCGCCAGACGCGTCGCGATGTCGTGTGCGAAGGCGCGCGCGTCGTCGAAGGAGTGGCGTCGTTCGACGGGCACGACGACGTGGAGACCCTTGCCGCCGGTCGTCATCACGAACGACCGGAGGTCGCGGTCGTCGAGGATGTGGCGGACGCGGCGCGCGGCCTCGACGACGTCGGCGAACCCGAGCCCGGGCCCCGGATCGAGGTCGAACACGACGCGGTCGGGGCGCTCGAGGTCGTCCGCCCGCGCGCCGTGCAGGTGGATCTCGAGGGCGCCGAGCTGCACCAGTGCGATGAGGCCCGTGAGGTCGTGCAGGCCGCGGTAGCGAGCCTTGCCGCGCTTCTCCGGAACCTCGATCGCGTCGAGACCGGACTCGATGTCGTCGCCGGCGTGCTTGTGGAAGAAGCACTCGCCGTCCACCCCGTCGGGACACCGGACGAGCGTCAGCGGCCGGTGCGCCACCAGTGGCAGCATGTGCTCGGCGACCCGCTCGTAGTGCGCGGCGACCTCGCGTTTGGTGATCCCGGGCTTCGGATACAGGACCTTTTCGGGGTTCGACAGCTCGATCCCGGCGACGTGCATGCGCGCAGGCCAGCAAAACGCGTGCGGGGCACCGTCGTCCTGCTCGATGACGACGATGGGGAACCGCTCCCCAGACCCAGACATCCAGACCCGGTATGAATGGTCGGGTTTCGTTCCGGTGGGCCGGAACGATGGACGATGATCCCGGCCGCGTCCGGAGGTTCGCCTTTCGACATGCATCCGTGGCACGACATTCCGCTCGACGAGACGTCGCTGGAGTCCCGGTTCCCCGTCGTCGTCGAGGTTCCGCGCGGCAGCAAGAACAAGTACCAGCTGGACAAGGCGACCGGCATGCTGCGGCTGGATCGCGTGCTCTACAGCGCGGTGCACTACCCCGCGGACTACGGCTTCGTGCCGCGCACGCTGTGCGGCGACGGCGACGCGCTCGACGTGTTGGTGCTCGGCCAGGAACCGGTCGTGCCGCTGACGATCGTCGAGGCCCGCGCGATCGGTGTGTTCCGGATGCGGGACGACGCCGGGGAGGACGACAAGGTCGTGGCCGTCAGCGTCAACGACCCCGCGTTCAACCACTACCGCAGCCACCGCGAGCTGCCGCGTCACGTGCTGACGCAGATCCGGCGCTTCTTCCAGGACTACAAGGTCCTCGAGGAGAAGGACGTGATCGTCGACGAGCTCGAGGACGTCGAGCAGGCGATGGTGGTGCTCCGGGACTCGGTGGCGATGTACCGCGCCCGGTTCGGGGCCTGAGACCCGGCCGACCGGGCAGCGCCCGGCTCGCCTCGGGCGAGCCGATCCGATCCGGCGATCCTGTCGTCGTCCCGGAATCCTCGCGTCGCAGTCTGTCGGCTCCGGGGCGGTTCTTGCGCCGTGGATGGTTGCGAGTCCTCCCCCGACCCATGACCACCCTCCCCCTCGATCCGGCGCGTGTCTCGAGCTTCGCCGAACGCATGCTGGATCGCCTGAACGGCGCCGCGATCCTCCTGATGACCGCGATCGGCCATCGCACCGGACTGTTCGACACGATGGCGAGCATGGCGCCGGCGACCAGCGCCGAGATCGCCGCCCGTGCCGGGCTGCAGGAGCGCTACGTCCGGGAGTGGCTCGGCGCGATGGTCACCGGTGCCGTCATCGACTACGAGCCGTCGACGCGTCGCTACCGGCTCCCGGCCGAGCACGCGGCGTGCCTGACCCGCGCGGCGACCCCGCGCAACCTCGCGGTCACCGCGCAATGGGTCGCGGTGCTCGGCAGCGCGGAGAACCGGGTGGTCGACGCCTTCGTCCGCGGCGGCGGTGTCACGCAGGACTCGTTCGCTCGGTTCCACGCCGTGATGGCCGAGGAGAGCGCGCAACGGGTCGTCACGGCCCTCGACCGCCAGATCCTGCCGCTCGTCGACGGGCTCGTCGCGAGCCTCGAGCGCGGCATCGACGTGCTCGACGTCGGGTGCGGGACGGGCGGCGTGCTGGTGCACCTCGCGCGCCGGTTCCCGAAGAGTCGCTTCACCGGAATCGACATCGCCGACGACATGATCGCGGCCGCGCGGATCGAGGCTCGCCGGCACGGTGCGACGAACGTCCGGTTCGACGTCCGGGACTCCACGACGTTGGCGGACGAGCCACGCCACGATCTGATCACCGCGTTCGAATCGATCCACGAGCAGGCCGCGCCGGACGCGACGTTGCGCGCCATCCGCCGTGCGCTGAGCGAGGACGGCGTGTTCCTGATGCAGGAGCCGAGCGCGTCGAGCCGCGTCGAGGAGAACCTGGCACATCCGTTCGGCCCGTTCCTCTACACGATCTCGTGCATGTACTGCATGAGCGTGTCGCTCGAGCGCGGCGGGCCGGGGCTCGGCGCGTGCTGGGGTCATCAAACCGCGGAGCGCATGCTGCGCGAGGCCGGCTTCTCGGACTGGTCGCGGCACGAGCTGCAGCACGACCTCGTCTGCGAGTACTGGGTCGTGCGGCCCTGACCTGGCGTGATCCGGCAGCGTCGGTCCGACCGACGCGGTACCCTCGCGCCGATGACGAGCATCGACCGCGCGGCGATCGTGGGCGCCACCGGCCCGACCGGACGCGAGCTCGCCGGTGTCCTGTCCGGGCGCGGTGTGCCGGTCCTGGCGATCTCCCGCAGTCGACCGCATCTGGTGGCGGCGTTCGGCGAGCTCGAGGGCGTCGAGTTCCGCGAGGCCGACGCGCGCGATCCGGCCGCACTGCAGGCGGCGCTTCACGGCTGCGACATGGTGTTCGACTGCGTCGGCATGGCCCCCGGTGGTGTCGACGAGTTTCCGAAGCACGCGCGTGGTCTCGCCGCGGCGCTGCGTGCGACCGGTGCCCGATGCGTGCAGGTGTCGAGCTACTGGTCGTACGCGCCGCTCCGCTGCGAGCGCCTCGACGAGTCCCACCCACGGGAGGGTGGTCCGGCGCCGATCCGCGCGCGGCGCGAAGCGGAGGACGTGCTGTTGGACGCCGGCGCCGTGATCGCGCAGCTTCCGGATTTCTACGGTCCGCGCGTGCACGTGAGCACGTTGCAGAATGCGCTGCGTGAGGCCGCCGCGGGCAAGATGACGAACTGGGTCGGTCGGCTGGACACCTCGCGCGAGTACACGTACGTGCCCGATGCGATGCGCGTCGTCGCCGACCTTGCGATCGAGGACGCGGCGTTCGGCCAGCGTTTCCTCGTGCCCGGGTCGGGCACGATCACACCGCGCGAGATCTGTCGGATCGCCGGAGCGCACCTCGGCCGCACGGTGAAGGCGCGTGGCGCCGGTCTCTGGACCCTCCGCCTGATCGCGCTGTTCGCGAAGGACCTCCGCGAGTTCCTGCCGATGGTACCGACCTATCTGCGGCCGCTGGCGTTCGACGCGTCGAAGCTCAGGGCTCTGCTCGGTGAGCTTCCGGCCACCTCGTACGACACCGCGATCCCGTTCACGCTGGATGCGATCACGCGCGAGAGCTCACGCCGCGCTTGAGGCGGCGCGTCTCGAACGGATGCGCTTGGCGATCTCGGTGAGGACGAACACCGGTAGTGCGGCCGCGGCGATCCACAGCCAGTCGTCGGCCCGTGGCGGCACGACGTGGAACGCGGTCCGGAGGAACGGCACCGTGATCGCGGCGACCTGCAGGCCGAGCGACGCGATCCACGCGGCGATGAACCACGGGTTCGAGAGCCAGCCGACCGACGACAGCGGGGCGCGGAGCGTGCGGTAGTTCCAGGCGTTGACGAGCTCACCGACGACGATGCCGGTGAACGCGACCGATCGCGCGTGCTCGATCGGCTCACCGGCAGCGAGCTGCCCGCGGAACAAGAAGAGGGTCGCGAGCCCGATCCACGCTCCCTGCAGCGCGATCACCAGCGTGTCGGTGCGATCGAGAACGGCGTCACGCTGGCTGCGAGGCTGCCGCGACATCACGTCGCGTTCCGCGGGCTCGACACCGAGCGCGAGGGACGTGAGCCCGTCCGTGACGAGGTTGATCCACAGCAGGTGTGCCGGCAGGAACACGAGCGGCCCGCCGATGATGATCGTCCCGGCGATCGCGACGACCTCCCCGGTGTTCGACGACAGCAGGTTGCTGAGGAACTTCTTGACGTTGTCGAACTGCCGCCGCCCTTCCTCGACGGCGGCCACGATCGACGCGAAGTTGTCGTCGGTCAGCACGAGATCCGAGGCGCCCTTCGCGACGCTCGTGCCGCGCAGGCCCATCGCGATTCCGACGTCGGCCTTCTTCAGTGCCGGCGCGTCGTTGACGCCGTCGCCGGTCATGCCGACGACGTTGCCGTCCCGCTGCAGCAGCTCGACGAGGCGCAGCTTGTGCTCCGGAGTGGTGCGCGCGAACAGCACGTCGCCCTCCCGCAGCCGCCTGCGCAGCGCGTCGTCATCGAGCTCGTCGAGCTCCTTGCCGACGATCGTCTCCCGCACGCCGAGCCCGATCTCCCGCGCGACCGCGCCAGCCGTCGGCCCCGCATCACCGGTGACGACGAACACCCGGATGCCCGCATCGCGTGCCCTCTGCACCGCACCCTTCACCTCGGATCGGGGTGGATCGACCATCCCGGCGAGCCCGAGCAGCGTCAGATCGGACTCGAGCTCGGCCGCCGGGGGCACGCGCGCGTCCGGCAGCTCGCGCCGCGCGAACGCGAGCACGCGCAGACCGCGGTCCGCGAGCGACTCGTACGCCCGCTCGACGCGTCCGCGCATCTCGTCGTCGAGCGCCTCCTCGTGGTCGGCGGTGAGCCACGACGAGCAGCGCACGAGCACGACCTCCGGCGCGCCCTTCACGTGTGCGACGAGCCGCTCGGGTTCGCGGCGAACGATCGTCATGCGCTTGCGTTCGGAGTCGAACGAGACCTCCGCGACCGGCTCGGGATCGCCGGCCATCTCGATGCCGGCCTTGTGCGCCGCGACGACGAGGGCCGCTTCCGTGGGGTCGCCGATCGCCCGAGAACCGCCGCCTTCGTCGCGCTCGATGCGCGCGTGGCTGCAGGAGAGCGCGGTGTGCAGGAGCGCGCGAAGATCCGGGCGGGATGCCGGGTCGATCATGCGTTCGCCCTCGCGAAACCCGCCCTCGAGGGCGTAGCCGGCGCCGGACACCGAGACCTCGCTCGCGGGCAGCCAGACCGCGCGCACCGTCATCTGGTTCTCGGTCAACGTGCCGGTCTTGTCGGTGCACAGCACGGTCGCGGCGCCGAGCGCCTCGGCCGCCTGCAGGCGCCGGACGAGTGCGCGCTTCTTCGCCATCGACCGGACGCCGAGCGCCAACGTGATCGTGACGACTGCCGGGAGCCCTTCGGGAACGACGGCCACCGCGAGCGACACGCCGGTCAGAAACATCTCCACCAGCGGATGGCCGGCGAGCCACCCGGCCAGCGCGACGAACAGCGACACCGCCACGGCGACCAGCCCGAGACGCTTGCCGAGGCGCCCGAGCGCACGCTGCAGCGGCGTCGTCTCCTCCTGGATCGCCGCGGTCAGCGTGGCGACGTGGCCGAGCTCGGTCGCGGGTCCGGTGGCGACGACCAGCGAGCGTGCGCGGCCGTTGGTGACGACCGTGCCGAGGAACGCCATCGACGATCGCTCGTCGATCGCCGCCTCTCGGGCGACCGGGTCCGGTTCCTTCGAGACGGGCACGGATTCGCCGGTCAGTGCCGACTCGTCGGTGGTGAGGTCGAGTCCCTCGACGATGCGCACGTCGGCGGGGACCGAGTCGCCGGCCTCGAGCAGGACGACGTCGCCGGGCACGAGCTCGACCGCGTCGATCTGCCGTTCGCGGCCTTCCCGGACGACCGTGCACCTGGGCGACAGCATCCTCCGGAGCGACTCGAGGGCGCGCTCGGCCTTCCATTCCTGGAAGAAGCCCAGTGCGCCGTTGAGTACGACGATCGCGAGGATCGTCAGCGCGTCGGTGACGTCGCCGACGAGCCATGCGACGACCGCGGCGACGGCGAGGATCGCGATCATCACATCCATGAACTGGCGCACGAGCACGTGCAGCCACGAGGTCGAGCTGCGGTCCTCGAGGACGTTTCGTCCGTGTTCGCCGAGGCGGCGGGTCGCGGCACCGTTCGACAGGCCCCGTGCGGGATCGACGTCGAGCCGCTCGCCGACGGCGGCAGCGGCCATGCTGTGCCAGGGCTCGTCGGCGCGCGGTCGCTCGTCCACGCGCACGAAGCTAACGCGTCGGACCGAGCAGCGCCTGGAGCCGTTCGGAGATCTGGTCGCGCACACGACGGAACGCCGCGAGTCGCGCGTCGTCGTCCCCGGTCGCCGCCGCCGGATCGTCGTGGGGCCAGTGCAGGCGTTCCACGCGACCGGGGAACACCGGGCACACCTCCTCGCCGCACAGGGTGACCACCGTGTCGACGCGACTCGCGTCGATCGCGTCGATCGGCTTGGAGAAGTGCTGCGAGATGTCGATGCCGAGCTCGGCGAGTGCGCGCACCGCGAACGGGTTCAGCGTGCCTGGCTGCGAGCCGGCGCTCCACACTTCGACGCCGGCGGGAGCCATCGCGCGCGCGAGCCCTTCGGCCATCTGGCTGCGCGCCGAGTTGGCGACGCAGAGGAACAGGATGCCTCGCGTCACGGCGCGCTCTCCGTGGCGGTGACCGCATCGCGATCGCCGCCGCTCCGGAACAGCCGCCCACGGAACCAGAGCGCGACGTGCACGAGCAGGATCAGCGCGGGCACCTCGACGAGCGGGCCGATCACCGCGGCGAACGCCGCGCCATGGTGGATCCCGAACGTCGCGATCGCCACCGCGATCGCGAGCTCGAAATTGTTCGACGCGGCGGTGAACGACAGCGTCGCCGACTTCGGGTAGTCGGCGCCGAGCTTCGCGCTCATCAGGAACGACACGACGAACATCACGACGAAGTAGATCAGCAGCGGGATCGCGATGCGTAGCACGTCGAGTGGGAGCTGCACGATCGCGTCGCCCTGCAGCGAGAACATCACGATGATCGTGAACAGCAGCGCCACGAGCGTGATCGGTCCGATGCGCGGGCTGAACACGCGTTCGTACCAGTCCCGACCGCGTGCGCGCACGAGAAAGGTGCGCGTCAGGAAGCCCGCGGCGAACGGGATCCCGAGGTAGATCGCGACGCTCGTCGCGATCTCGCCGATCGTCACGTCGACCGCCACGCCCTCGAGGCCCAGCCGTGGCGGCAGCCACGTGATGAAGAACCACGCGTACACCGAGAAGAACAAGATCTGGAAGATCGAGTTGAGCGCGACGAGTCCGGCGCAGTACTCACGGTCACCGTTGGCGAGGTCGTTCCAGACGATGACCATCGCGATGCATCGGGCGAGCCCGATCAGCATCAGGCCAACCATGTACTCGGGTCGGTCGCGCAGGAAGAGCACCGCGAGCACGAACATCAGCACCGGTCCGATGATCCAGTTCTGCACCAACGACAGCGCGAGCACGCGCTTGTCGCGGAAGGCCATGCCGAGTTCTTCGTAGCGGACCTTCGCGAGCGGCGGGAACATCATCAGGATCAGGCCGATCGCGATCGGCAGCGATGTCGTGCCGACGCTCATCGCGTCGAGCGAGTCGCGCACCGCGGGCACGAGTCGGCCGAGCGCGACGCCGAATGCCATCGCGAGGAAGATCCAGAGCGTCAGGAAGCGGTCGAGGAACGACAGTCTTCCAGCGGGGCGTTCGACGGTGCTCATCGGCAGCACTCCGGCTCGAGGCCTCCGGTGAGCGGGCCGAGCGACTCGATCAACTCCGCGAGCCGGGCGAGCGTCTCGCGGTTCGCGCAATAGCAGCGCCGCGGACCGTCGACCTCGCCGATGACCAGTCCGGCGCGTTTCAGCAGGCTGAGATGCTGCGAGACGGTGGAGGGCGCGAGCGGCAGCTCGTCGGCGAGGCTGCCGGCGATGCAGGTCTGTCGCGCGAGGAGGAGCCGCAGGATCTTGACCCGTGCGGGGTGGCCGAGCGCGCGGGCGAGCCGGGCCAGCTCGGCGTCCGCGGCGTTGGAGGAGGGCGCTTGCGTCGTCATGCGTAGTTCGACGAAATACGAATGAGCGGGCCTCCGGTCAAGCGAGTTTCGGGCCGGCTCGCTACCTGCCGTCCCCGGCTTCCAGCCCGAGCGCGGTCGCCAGGATCGCCATGTGCTGCCGCCACGCCGCAGCACGGACCCGTTCGCCGTGGGCGTCGGCCAGCGGCGCGAAGGTCACGAGCGTGGTGCACAAGCGCCGGGCGAACGACGCGTGCGGATCGGAACCGCGAACCCGGTCCCGGTTCTCGCGATTCCGCCAGTCACCGGTGTCGGCGATGGGCAGGCCGTGTTCGCCGAGTGCGAGGGCGCGATCGAGCGCTCGGGCACAGTGTTCGAACAGCGTGCTCGTCTCCGCTGCGATCATGGGCCGGAAGAACGATCCTCCCTCACCGCTTCGCGGCGCCGGCCCGTCGCGGAAGCGCACCGCCGCGTGGAGCGCGGCGCGATCGCCCGTCCACTCGATGTAGTGGGCGACCGCATGCGGTAACCGTACGCAGTCGACTGCAGATCTCGCACGGTCTCGGCGGCCGGGCGCGGCCAACAACTCGCGGCGCATGTCGCCGGTGCCGAGCTGGCGTGCCGCCGCGCGAAGCAAGCGCGCCCGTTTCGGATCGGCTCGCGGCACGGCGACCGACCGGGCCGCGGGGAAGACACCGTGAACGCTGCCGGCGCTGCTCGCCCTGTGGTCGATCGATCGCGGCGGCTGCAGGGATTCGAGGGTCCCACCCAGACACCAGCGGTTCCCGAAGTCGTTCATCGCTCGATGCCAAGCGCCGAACGCCATTGCCGGCAGGCGCCACACAGGTACTCGATCACCAGACTCCGCGCGGTCGCCGCTTCGCCGAAGAGGTTGTGCTCCAGGTAGAAGATCCAGAGACCCCGGTGTGCGCGTGCGAGCCGCTGCATCCGGAACGCTTCCCTGATCGAGGCCTTCCTCCGCTCGGAGGCTCGAGTCGGGCTCGCGCACCAATCGTCGTCAAGCCGGTCGTTCGGTGCTGTGGCTGCTGTGCTCATGCGGTGACCCCCGACGGCGCACGTTAGGGCCCCGAGCTGAGCGCGGTCTGAAAAGCGGATGACGACGCGTTCATGGCGGTGGCGGAGCGGCGCGCAGGCCCTCGTCGAGTCGCCCACTCGGCGCTCGCCGCCGTCGCCCGGTCCGACACCGGCATGAGCGCCGGTTCACGCGCATTTCAAACGGCGTTCAGTCACCCGCGTTACCAGTGATGCCCCCTCGATCGCGGCAGGACCGTATTCGTGTTCGCACTCGACTCGCGTTGGACGGTGACTGCCATGTTCCGCAGAAGATGGACCCTCTCGTGCCTCTTCGTCCTCGTTCCGTGTGTGCTCGTCGGATGCGGCGACACCCACGGGCATCGTGGGATGGGGCAGGGAACCGTCGACCGGGCCGCGCCGGTCCACCACGGCCAATTTGCCGACACGTCCCGAACCGGCATCGCTCCGAGCGTGTCCCGGGGCGCTGCGAACGACGAACGCGGCGGGGCTCCCGTCGCAGCGGTCCCCGAGCCATCCACGCTGTTCCTGGTTGGCTCGGGGGTCATGCTCACGGCCATGTGGCGTCGTGGCCGCCGCGGAAAGGCACGGTGACCCACGCGACACGAAGCGGTTTCTTGGCGTGTCGAAGGCCGAGGCGATCGGAGCGCATCGTGCCGATCGGATGTCGAGTTCGTCCGCGACGGGCAGAGTCCGTCTCCCGAGTCGGTGCTGACGAATTCCATCGGTTCGGCATGCCGCTTGTCGGTGGCGTGCGACCCACGGATCGGAGCGTTGCTCCGATCGCTCACCCAACTCCGTAGGAGTCCCATCATGCTCAGCTGGACCATCGCATTCCTGATCCTCGCCGTCGTCGCCGCCGTGTTCGGCTTCGGTGGCATCGCCGCAGGTGCGGCGACCATCGCCAAGGTGTTGTTCTTCGTGTTCCTGGTGTTGCTCGTCGTGTCCTTGATCACGGGCCGACGAAGGGCCGTGTGAGCACCGAACGTGCGCGGGTCCGGATTCCGATCGGAAACCGAGCCCGCGCGCGAAGCGCGCACGTAGGGGTCGACGGAGACGGGCCGCCAGATCCTCGCCATGAGCTGCATCCGGCGATGCCCCGTGAACGGAGACAGGCGTGTTCGCCGCTTTCGCGGCCCGCCGAGAGACCCCTTCCTGCCCCAGGAGAGCCATCATGTTACGCACGATCCCCCTCTGCACTTCGCTGTGCGCCCTGCTCGTCGTTCCCGCCTTCGCACAAGAGCCGAAGGACGCGAACGCCAAGCTCACGAACATCGTCGAGACCGCGTCGAGCGCCGGTCAGTTCCAGACGTTGCTGGCAGCCGCCAAGGCCGCTGGCCTCGCCGACATGCTGGCGAACGAAGGCCCGTTCACGGTCTTCGCGCCGAGCGACAAGGCCTTCGACGCGCTGCCGGAGGGCACCGTTCCCGCGCTGCTGAAGGACAAGGAGAAGCTCGCGAGCATCCTCAAGTACCACGTCGTCGCCGGCAACGTTCCGGCGAGTGCATTGAAGGACAAGGAGTGGCTCCAGACCGCCGAAGGTCAGGCGCTGCGCGTCCAGGACGAGGACGGCACGATCATGATCGATGACGCGACCGTCGTGCAGGCGGACGTCAAGGCGAAGAACGGCGTCATCCACGTCATCGACCAGGTCCTGATGCCGCGTGAGGACATCGTCAAGATCGCGAGCGACGCCGGCTCGTTCACCACTCTCTGCAAGTGCGTGAAGGCCGCCGGCCTCACCGACACGCTGTCCGGCAAGGGCCCGTTCACGGTCTTCGCACCGAACGACGCGGCTTTCGCCGAGCTGTCCGCCGACGAGCTCGCGATGCTGATGAAGGACACGGCGAAGCTCAAGAAGGTGCTGACCTACCACGTCGTGCCCGGGCGCATCCTCGCCGAGGACATCCCCGAGTCGAAGGGCGGCAAGCCGTCGGCCGAGCCGAAGACCGTCGAGGGTTCGAAGCTCACGATCGTGCGTGACGCGGACGGCAACGTGACCGTCAACGGCGTGCGCGTGATCCGCACCGACATCATCGCCGGCAACGGCGTCATCCACGTCCTCGAGGCGGTGGTGATGCCGACCGAGTGACTCGCGGACTGGTCCGCTCGAACACGACCGGTGTCCGACTCGCGTCGGTCACCGGTCGCTGTGCGTACCCGGGCTCGCGCCGGCGAGGCGGCCAGCCGGTCAGTAGGACTTGTGCACGCGCTCGACGGAGTACCTGCTGTCCTTCGCCGTGGCAGGCCCCGCATGCCTCGTACCCTTCGGTCGAGGTGTTGACGAGGATGTGAGCCTCGGCGCTGGTCGAATCGTGGCACGAGCCGCAGGTCGGGCTCCACACGCGCGTCGGCTCGGGCTGCCCGCCGGGGTGCACCCGTGGAGCCGGTCGCTTCCACGCGTTGTTGTCCGCACCGTGGCATGCGGCGCACTGCGCGGTCCCACCTGGCCAGGCCGGGAAGGCGATCTCCTCGAACGTCGCGATCGAGAAGTTCTGCGGATACGCGCTCGATGCGTAGCCGACGACCTGATAGCCGGCACCTTCGGCCAGCATGTCACCGTCGTGGATCTTGTGCAGCATCGTCCAGAAGTCGACGGTCAGGCCGGTCGTCGGCGGTGCGTCCGCGGCGACGTAGCGCGGACGGTCCTCGGCACCCGCCGCGCCATGGCACAGGATGCAACCCTGATACCCGCGGCGGCCGGCCCCGTGTGCGTCGATGTCCCTGTGGCACGCGTAGCAGTTGTCGGCCGAGCTGATCCGCATGTCGGGTTCGATCGTCGTCGCGTCGCCGAACAACACGTTCTGCACCTCGGCCGGCGCGGCCTCGGTGTAGAGCGTCGGGTCGCCGCCGCCGGGTGGGAACGTGACCGGCAGTGACTTCACCGCCCAGATCCCGATCGAGTAGGTCCCGGACACGAGCGAGAGGCCGAGCCAGTCGCCCGCCGCCGAGTCGAGATCGGGGGAGTCGTTGATCGTGCCGGTGTAGACGGGTGGCACCTCGAAGTCCGAGGTGTAGGTCACGACCACGTCGCCACTGCCCATGTCGCCGACCTCGTGGATCGTGCCGGTCTGCTCGTCGAGCGTGTAGTTGGTCCCGGGCGACTGCATCGTCAGCGAGACCGCCTGCACGTTGGCGCCCATCGGGTGGTCGAGTCGCAGCGTGGCCTTGTAGCTGGCGTTGTTCTTCGACGAGAACCACAGCCGGTCGCCGTCGACCCACTGCACCTTCAGGTACTCCGTCATCGTGACGCCCTCGGTGCCGCCGTCGATCGCGACGATGTCGTTGCGGGCGAACTGCGAACCGTCGGCGACGTCCACGAAGTTCTGCCACTTCGGCGCAGCCGCGTCGAGCGTGCTCGTGTTGCCGGAGGCGGTGCGGAGCCACACGGTCGTGCCCGGCCACAGCGGCGAGCGGTTGGTCATGAACGACTCGTTCGACGCCGAGGTGGAAGTGCCGACGCGCTCGAGCTGCAGCGTCTCGGGCACGTGGATCGTGTAGGTGGGACCGGGTCCGATTGCGCCGGTCGGCAGGGTGGTCAGGTGCAGGAGCTGCGGGTTCTCGGTCGGGCCGGTGATCGCGATTTCACCGCGGAACAGCGTGGTCGGATCCACCGGAGCGCCGTCGACGTCCTCGATCGTGAACTCGAGCTGGATCCGCTCGCCGGGATCGAACGTGCCGTCGCCATCGTTGGTCCCGGCCTCCGACACCGACGTCAGGTGGAAGTTCACACCCTTCGAGACGGCGGGGTCGAGGAGCGGATGCCGGTGTGCGTCCATGACCGAGAGCGGCGTGCCCTCGATCAGGTGGCACTGCATGCAGTTCGCGTCGGTTGGCTGCGGCGGCATGATCAGGCTGTTCGAGCGATACGGCTGGTCCCAGATGACGTCCTCGTGGCACGACCCGCAGGCCGAGCGAGATTGCTGCCTCCAGATGATGTCACCCTGTGCGGGCGCCGGGGCCGGGCCGCTGCCGTCCGGGTCGCCGTGGCATGTGGAGCAGTCGGTCGGACCCGACCGCTGCAGGTCCTCCTTCTCCTGGTCCGTCGGGCTCAGCATCTGGTAGCCACCGTCGCGTGGCATCGGCTGCGAAACGACCGGCCACTTGGGCCAGGCGATGTGCGAGAAGTCGTGGACGCTGTCCTGGTAGCCGAGCACGAGGTACGGCTTCTCGGCGACGGCGTAGTCCCGCGTGCCGTCGGGGTTGGTGGTCATGCCGAGCACGCTCGGCAGACTACGACCGGTGTGGATCTTGTGGATCATCACCCGGAAGTCGATCGACACGCCCGGCGTGCCGCCCTCGACGTCCGGAGGATTGGGGTCCTCGGCGCCGATGGTGTGGCAGAGCAGACACCCGGTCAGGTTCGTCCGGTTGTCGCCGTGCGCGCGAATCTGCTTGTGGCACTCGATGCAGTTCGCCATGCCGACGACCGCACGCTCCTCGATCAGCGTCGCGCCGCCGACGAGGAAGCTCTGCACCTGGTTGTCGCCGTCGTGCACCAGCCGGTTGCCGACCTGGACGTCTTGCCGGGCTTCGATCGAGACCGTGTAGGTGCCGTCGAGCAGCGCCTGACCCGCGAGCACGCCCGCCGGCTGCGCGCCGGTGTAGTTGTAGGGGGCTGCGTACGTCGCGGGGAACGGGTCGGCGAACTCGTAGGTGAACGAGCCGTCGCCGTTGGTCGTCACGCGGGCGGCGAGATCGCCGAGGATCGGGATCACGCGCTGGTAGTTGAAGCTCGGACCCGAGACGAGGATGGCGCCGCGGCTCCACTGCGCGGGCGGAATCGTCGCACCGGTGTCGTCGGTCACCGTGAAGTCGACGCGAACGTGATCTCCTGGGAGCACGTTGCCGTTCTCACCGGTACCGCCGCGGACGCCGAGGATCTCGACGTGGAAACCCGGCAGCGGGTCGCCCTGCGTCAGGGGCGGCTCCGACGGCGTGCCGCCCTGACCGGGCTCGCCATCGCTGCCGTCGCTGCAGCCCGGCAGGGCGAACAGCAGTCCGAGTGCGGCGAAGCGAGCGATCCACGCGCGGCGCGAGCGTGGTCGGGAGCGATTGGCGGACATGACTCTTCCTTGGAAGTGAAGGCGCGTGGCGGGCGCGCGCCGGCCGGGCCGGCGACGCGGGTCAGCGGTGGCAGACCGTGCACTGTGTGCCGGGGTCGGGGTGCGGGAGCGGCGCACCGGCGCCGTGGCACAGGCGACAGTTCATCGCCGGATCGTGCCACCCCGGCATCGGCGGCGCGGACGCGTGACTCGGCGTGCCCTTGTGGCACGTGATGCACCCGGACTCCGTCAACGGGTAGTGGCAAGCGGTGCAGTGCCGGTTCATCGGAGAACCCCAGCCCGCGGTGTGCGTGAGCGGTTGCGTGTTCTGGTGGCAGCGTTCGCAGAAATCCGTGCGGTGACACGCGAAGCAACGCGAGCGGTCGATCGAGACGGCGACACCGTGGCCGCCGATGCGCCAGAAAGTCGTGTGGTCGCGCGGCTTCTTCAGTGCGTGGCAGGCGCGGCAGCTCGTCTCCTCGTCGTGGCAGAGCGAGCAGCGGTTGACGAGTGCCGGGTCTTTCGCGCGGAAGATCTTGCCGTGTACCTGCTCCCAGCCGAGTTCGTGCGTCGGGGGCTCCCACTTGCGACTGATCGTCTGGTGGCACACGGAGCAGTCTCGCGACGCACCGCGCTCGGCGTGGCAGGACATGCACTCGTCCATGCTCAGGTGCGGCGCCGGGATGCCGGCGCTCTCGGCGATGTTGCCGTGGCACTTCGAGCAGTCCTCGCTGGCGTGTGCCTTGTGCGAGAAGTGGAGCTCCTCGGGGAGCTGGGCACGCGGGACACCGCCGGTCCAGTGGCCACTGGCGTCGAACAGGGTCGCGATCCGGACGGTCTCGGGCTTCTCCTCCTGGATACCCTCGTGGCACACCATGCAGACCTGCGGCCCCGGCATGCCCGGCTGGTCCGCGGTCTTGGCGCGCGCGTGGCACATGCTGCAGTCGAGCATCTCTTCGCCGACGTGCCGAGCGTGGCTGAACCGTGAGGGTTGCTCCTCACTCTCGGAAACGTGGCAGCCGAAGGCGACCAGCAAGGCCGCCAGCGGCACCAGCAGGCGGAGTCTGGTCAGAAGTTCCATGTCAGTGCGACTGCGAATTCGTAGTAGCGGTCGGAGCTGTCGTTCTCGAATCGGTAGTCGATCTTCCAGTGCAGCTCGTCGCACAGGTCGTAGTCGAAGCGCGCGTAGACCGTACGCACGTTCACGCGCTCCTCCTGGGAGAACGAATCGGGACTTGTAGAGCGAGTAGTAGGTGCCGAGGCTCGTGCGGAACATGGGCATCGGCCGCACGGTGATGTCGGCGCCGACCGCGAAGGTCTCCTCGCCGCCGCTGTTCCACCAGTCCACGGTCGCGCTCGCCGCCAGATCCAACGGATGGAGCGTCGCCCATGCGCCGGTCAGGTAGTAGCGCTCGAAGTCGCGGTTGAACTGCGCCTCGTCGCCGCTGTCCTTCAGGCGGCGCATGTCGAAGCCGCCGCTCGCCGTGAGATGTTCGGTGAGGCCCTTGCTCAGCAGCAGCGACAGCTGCCGGTAGGGGTAGTAGTCGAATGCCGAAGTCCAGTAGGGGTCGAGCTCGACCGTCTGCAGCTTCTGCGTCGTCAGGAGCTCGCGGTAGGAGACGCGGGCTTGCAGATCGAGGTCGGAGAGATACGTCTCACCGCTGAGGAACAGGTCGCGTGGATCGGAGTTCAGCCAGTTGAACCGCGCGTTCAGCGTGGCGACGGAGTCGATCGACTGCCAGCCGGAGATCCCGAACAGGTCGTCGTTGAACTCGATGCCGTCGCGGTGGTCCTCGGAGTGCGTCCAGTCGAAGCGCAGGCGACCGCCTCGCCACGGCCGCGCACCGACCATCGCACCTTCGAGCCGCGCGCTGGTGTCGATCGAATTGTAGAGCTGCGTCGGCAGACCGAAGTAGCCGCCGAGCTGCAGGCCGAACTCGCCCAGCTCCTTCGTCTCCGCGCGGACGCCATCGAGGAACAGGATCTCCGGCGTGTCCCACAACGTCTGGCGGCCGACGCGCGCGACGGCGAGCCCCGGGATCGAATGGAAGTCCGCGTACGCCTCGTAGAGGAATCCGGTCAGCGCACTGGAGTAGGTCTCGTCGATGCCGTTGAACGGGCTCGGCGACTGCTTGTCGTCGAGGTCGAGTTGCGCGCGCCCCAGAACGTGTCCCGACACGTCGTCCTTGGTCGGATCACCGACGTCGAGGGACAGCGCACCGAGCAGATCGGAGTCCTGGTCGCCACTCTGGGCATCGCGGTGACGCCATTCGAAGAACAGCGAGCCGTGGACCGCGAGGCCGGATTCGAGCGGTGCCGCAGCGGCGTCCGGCTGTCCCTCGATGACCTCGGCGGCCGCGTGGGTCTCGTCGACCGGCTGCTCGGGCGGCACCTGCCCAGGGTGCTGAGCGTCGGCGCCCTGCGGGAGCTCGGTACGCGGCTCGATGCCGGGAGCTCGGCCCTCGATCATGCCGGCGGCGTTGCCGGTCTCGTCGACCGGCTTCGGCTTCTCCGGCTGCTGCGGTTCGCCCTGGGGCGTCTCGCCCTGCGGCGGCGGTCCCCCGGGCGGGGCCTGCTGCGGGAGCGGCTCGTTCGGCGGCGCCGCGGTCGGATCGATGCGCGGCGGCCCGTCGACCGGCTTGGTCTCCCCGCGCAACGCGCGCAGCAGCACTTCGGCGGCCGATTGGGTCGAATCGAGCGGCTTCTCGTCAGGCGCCGGCGGGGGTTTGGTCTGGTCGCCGGTGGTGGCGGGCGGTTGCTGCGGTTGCGGTGGCGTGGCGGGTGGTTGGCCCTGCGGCGGAGTGGGCTGGCCCTGCGGCGGATTCTGCTGCGGCGAAGGGGGCTGGCCCTGCGGCGGATTCTGCTGCGGCGAAGGGGGCTGGCCCTGCGGCGGAGTCTGCTGCGGCGGAGGGGGCTGGCCCTGCGGTGGAGTCTGCTGCGCACCCGCTGCACTCCAGAGCGCGAGCGCGGCGGCAAGGGTCAGCGAGCACGGAGCGTGTCGGTGAGGTGCCACGAGTGGCAGGACGTCGTCGTCAACGGCCTTCGGGAATGCCGAGCGTCTGCAGGATCGCGGGGTCCTCCTGCTCTTCGCTCAGCACGACGTGACAGACGTTGCAGCGGTTCGGGATCTGATCGCCGGCGGCGTCACGGAACGTCTTGCCGGGATCGTGACAGCGGAAGCAGCCGTAGTGGGTCGCGAGCGAGGGGTACGAGTTCCACAACACGCCGCGATCGGGATAGACGTTGCGCTTCCAGATCTTGGCGAGCTCGGTCGCGGTCTGTTCGATCCTCGGGACGCATCGCGTCGTCCAGTTGGAAGTCGGCGCTCGGGTCCTTCGCGAGCTCCTCGTACCGCTTGGTCAGCGTCGTCCGGATGCCCTCATCCGCGGCGGCTCGCGCGCGCTCCATCTGCAGAACCTCGAGCGACAGCTTCTTCACGTACGGCAGGTCGCGCGGGATGAGCCCCGCCGTCATCGCGGCATCGACCGCGTCGTGCGGGTTCTGGAAGTCGTGCCCGATGCGGTTGTGGCAATCGGTGCAGTCCATCGCGCGCTTGTGCCCTTCCGGCGGGTTCGCCGCGTCGATGCCCTCGAGGGTGAAGGTCTTCTCGCTGCCGTCCTCGCGCCGGCTGTGCACCCAGACCACGTCCATGCGCTTCTCGTCGCGAGAGATGAACTCCACCTGGACCTTGGGGTTCGTGTGCCAGTGGATCCCGGTCGCCATGCCGGTCGGGTGCGTGCCGCCGATGCGCAGCAGCGCGACGTTCGTGTAGGGCGTGTTCGCCTTGTCCTCGCGGAAGCGCGTGCGGACGAGCATGTCCGAGTTGACGTAGCGGTTGCCCCAGTGGCAGACGCCGCAGATCTCCTTGGCCGGCCGGAGCTGGTGGACGGGCGTCGGGATCGCGCGATGGAATCCCTTGATCGTCTCCACGAGCTGGTTGATGCCGTTCAGCTTGGCCTTGATCTGCGAGCTGAGGCCGGGGCCGATGTGGCAGTCGGCGCACTCGAGGTTGGCGTGCACGGAGTCCTGAAACGTCGTGTACTCCGGCGTCATGATGTCGTGGCACGTCTTGCCGCAGAAGCCGTTCGAGCTGACGTAGTGGTAGCCCTCCTGCCCCACGATCAGGATGCCGGCGAAGTTGACGATCGTCAGGATCACGACCGCACGCGCGAGGTAGAGCGGCTTGTCGGCGAGCTCCTCGAGCCGGTGCTTCAACCGCTTGCGGTGCAGCAACAGACCGAACGGGATCAGCAGCAGGCCGATGACCCCGAGAGCCGGTAGCAGGAAGAAGGTCAGGATCGCGTCGTACGGGCCCGCCGACCGGCCCGTGAACTGCATGAAGACGAGCGTCGCGATCGCCAGACCAGCGAGGAACACGAGCGCGGCGCCGAACGACGAGATCCAGTTCGTGCGAATCAGCAGCATGAACCGGCGTGCGGTTCCCGCCTTCGGCGCGATGGGCTTCAGATGGTTTTCGGATTCGGGCACGGCGGGTTCTCGCTACCTCGAGTGTCGGACGGGCGCAGCATCTTCGAGACGGGTCGCGCGCATCGCAACCCGTTCCGAAGGCCAGATTTCCAGGTGAATTGCAGAGCGATACGGTACCAGAAGTGCGCTCTTTGAACGCGCGCCGTACGGGAACCCGATCAGCCGCCGGCGCGCTTCACGACGTAGCCGCGTTCGACGAGCCACGCCTCGACGACGTCGCGGTGGTCGCCTTGCAGCTCGACCACGCCGTCCTTCACGGCGCCACCGACGCCGCACCGGCGCTTCAGGTCGCGCGCCAGCTCGTCGAGCTTCACCGGTGGCAGGCGCACGCCGTGGATCGTCGTCACGGTCTTGCCGCGCCGGCCGCCGATCTCACGACGGATGCGGACGATGCCGTCGCCGGCCGGCGTCCGCTTC
Source organism: uncultured Planctomycetota bacterium (assembly GCA_963823025.1). Taxonomy (GTDB): domain Bacteria; phylum Planctomycetota; class UBA1135; order UBA1135; family UBA2386; genus CAWGKH01. The sequence goes on from CAWGKH010000001.1 coordinate 106,286, forward strand.
GGTGCGGGCTTCCGGCGCACGGCGCCGGCGTCGCTGTCCCAGACCACGCGGCGGTCCTTCATGTGCGCAGTATGCGCTTCTGCTAGAGTCCCGGCCAATGGTGGAGGCGTCACGTCGTGACGGGCCTGCCTACCGGGTCATGGACGCGGAGGTCGAGGCGTTTCGTCGGGATGGCTACGTGCATCTCCGCGGCGTTCTCGATGAGGACGAGCTGCGCGCGATCGAGGTGGTCTACGACCGGTTCGTGCGCGGCGAGATCCCGGTGCCCGGCAAGGACCTCTGCGACATGTCCGGCGACTACGGTCGCGCGATCGAGGAGTTCTCGATCGTCAACGTCATGCTGCCGCGTCGCTACCTGCCGGAGTGGCAGGGCAACCTGTTCGAGCGACGGGCTACGTCGATCGCGGAGCAGCTCCAGGGACCCGATCTCGTGCTCGACTACGACCAGCTCCTCGCCAAGCGGCCGGGTCGGGAGGACGCGGTGTTCGCCTGGCACCAGGACATGGGCTACTGGCCGGACACGCCGGATCCGCGGACCGCGACGGTCTGGCTCGCGCTCGACGACTCGACCGTGGCGAACGGCTGCATGCGCTTCGTGCCGGGCTCGCATCGCGAGGCAGAGCTCCGGCCGCATCGGCCGCTCCACGGCGATCGCTCGAAGTCGCACACGCTGGTCGCCGACGTCGACGAAGCGCGCGACGAGGTGCGCTGCGCGGAGATCCGGCGCGGCGACGTCACCGTGCACTGCGAGCGCGTGATCCACGGCTCCGGGGGCAACACCTCGGAGCGCTGGCGGAGGGCGTACGTCGTGGCATTCCGCAGCCGTGCGACCGTCGATGCCGAACGCGGTTGGGGGTTCACGCACTCCCACAACGACGATCCCGAAGTCCTCCGCCGGGTCGCCGAGCGGAGTCGGCGCGCATAGGCATGGCGCCGTCGAGATCGGGCAGGGTGCTGCACGTCCTCGCGCAACGGCCCGGCCGGACCGGCAGCGGGACGACATTGCACGAGCTGGTGCGAGAGGCGTCGCGCGCGGGCTGGGATCAGCACGCGATCGTCGGTGTGCCGGTCGACGAGCTCGAGCCCGACGTCGCCGAGCTTCCCGGCGAGCGCGTGCACGCGCTGCGGTTCGGCGGCAGCGACCTCCCGTTCGACGTGCCCGGCATGAGCGACGTGATGCCGTACGCGAGCTCGCGATTCGGCGAGCTGTCCGCCGCGGATCTCGCGCGGTACCGCGACGCGTGGCGGCAGCATCTCACGGCGGTGATCCAGCGCGTCCGGCCGGATGTCGTCCACGCGCACCACGCGTGGATCGCGACGGCGATGCTCGCGGTGGTGGCACCGGAGCTGCCGACCGTCGTGCACGTCCACTCGACCGGGTTGCGGCAGATGCGCGCGTGTCCGGAGCTGGCGCAGGAGGTGCGGGCCGGGTGCGCGCGGCACGCGGGCTTCGTCGTGCTGCACGAGGGGCAGGTGGCGGAGGTCGTCGAGGTGCTCGGCGTGCCGCGCGAGCGCATCACCGTGGTCGGTGCGGGATACCGCGAGGAGCTGTTCCACGCCGAGGGACGCCGAGCGAGCCGTGGCGACGGGGCCGTCGACGTCCTGTTCGTCGGCAAGCTGTCGGCGGCGAAGGGGCTGCCGTGGCTGCTCGATGCGTTCGCGGTGTTGGGGGAGGCGATGCCGCACGCACGACTCCACGTCGTCGGCGCGGGGCACGGCGACGAGGGGGAAGCGCTGCGCCAGCGCATGGCATCGATGGCGCCACGCGTGATCGAGCACGGCGTGCTGTCGCCCGCGGCACTCGCGGAGCGGATGCGACAGTGCGACGTGTGCGTGCTGCCGTCGTTCGCGGAGGGGCTGCCGCTGGTGCTGGTCGAGGCGGCGGCGTCGGGATGCCGGCTGGTGGCGACGGCGTTGGAACCCGTCACGCGCGTGCTGGTGCCGGCGTTGGGGGAGAGGGTGGTGGTGGTCCCGTTGCCCGGTGGCGATACCGGCACGCTCGATGCGCAGCACGTCGATGCGCTCGCGAGGGGGGTCCGGCGGGCGGTGGAGCTGGGGCCGTCGCGGGTGTCGCGATCGGCGCTGCGGGCGTTCGGCTGGCGTGCGGTGTTCGAGCGGGTGGAGCGGGTGTGGTGCGGCGTGAGTGGGTGAGCGGATCGGCGGGACCGACCCCCTGCTGGTTCCGAAGCTCCCGAGCCCTGCCTCTCCCATCCCTTGCCACCACTCAAACCGCCCGCGGCTGGTGCTCAATGACGCGCGCCGACACTCGAATTCCGCGCAATTGACACAAACCCCCCATCGTTCGCCACCCGATCGGGGTCGAGCGATCCCGTGTCCGCACCGCGCAAGGAGGCTCCATGGTTCGTTCCACCGAGACGAGGCCGTCCACCTACGAGGTGCTGCGGCGACACGGCGTCGATCGCCGGGACTTCCTCAAGTTCTGCACCGCGACGACGGCCGCGATGGGCTTGCCGGCGACCGCCATCGCCGAGGTGACCCATGCGCTCGAGACCAAGCCCCGGATCCCGGTGATCTGGCTCCATGGTCTCGAGTGCACCTGCTGCAGCGAGTCGTTGATCCGGTCGTCGCACCCGATCGTGCAGGACATCGTGTTCAACATGCTGTCCCTCGACTACCAGGAGACGCTGCAGGCGGCGGCCGGGCACCAGATCGAAGAGATCCGGAAGGATCTGATCGAGAACCACCCCGGCGAGTACATCCTCGCGGTCGAGGGCAACGCGCCGACCAAGGACGGCGGCGTCTACTGCACGGTCGGCGGGCAGACCTTCGAGAACGTCCTGAAGGAGACTGCCGACAAGGCCCGCTTCGTCATCGCGTGGGGCTCTTGCGCGAGCAACGGCTGCGTGCAGGCCGCCCACCCGAATCCGACCGGTGCGGTGCCGGTCAAGAAGATCGTCACGAACAAGCCGGTCGTGAACGTGCCCGGCTGCCCGCCGATCGCGGAGGTCATGACCGGCGTGCTGACCTACGTCCTGACCTTCGACCGGCTCCCGGAGCTCGACCGCATCGGGCGACCGAAGATGTTCTACGGCCGCCGCATCCACGATCAGTGCTACCGGCGGTCGTACTTCGACGCGGGTCTGTTCGTCGAGTCGTGGGACGACGAGGGCGCCAAGAACGGGTGGTGCCTCTACAAGATGGGTTGCCGCGGGCCGACCACCTACAACTCCTGCGCGACCTTCAAGTGGAACAACGGCGTGTCCTTCCCGATCGGTTCGGGACACGGTTGCATCGGTTGCACCGAGGAGAGCTTCTGGGACAACGGGCCGTTCTATTCGCGCACGGCGAAGGCGGTGGTCCCGGGGATCGATGCGACGGCCGACCAGATCGGCAAGATCGCGGTCCTCGCGGCGGGCGCGGGCGTGGCGGTCCATGGCGCCGCGTATCTCGCCAAGAACATGCGACACGGCTCGAAGGCCGAGAAGCCGAGCGGAGGTGAACAGTCATGAGTGCGAAGCGCGTCGTGGTCGATCCGATCACGCGGATCGAAGGGCACTTGCGCATCGAGGCCATGCTCGGCGACGACAACGTCGTTCGCGATGCGATCTCCTCCGGAACGATGTGGCGCGGCATCGAGGTGATCCTCCGCGGCCGTGACCCGCGCGATGCCTGGGCGTTCGCCGAGCGGATCTGCGGCGTGTGCACGACGGTGCACGCGCTCGCGTCGGTCCGCTGCGTCGAGGACGCGCTCGGCATCCACGTGCCGGCCAACGCCGAGTCGATCCGGAACATCATGTACCTGACCCAGATGGTTCAGGACCACGTGATCCACTTCTATCACCTGCACGCGCTCGACTGGGTCGACGTCGTCTCCGCGCTCAGCGCGGATCCGAAGGCGACCGCCGAGCTCGCGCACAAGGTGTCGCCGAGCTGGCAGAAGAGCAGTGTCGGCTACTTCACCGACATCGCGGCGACGCTCAAGCGTTTCGCCGATTCGGGGCAGCTCGGCATCTTCGCCAACGCCTACTGGGGCAACCCGGCCTACAAGCTTCCGCCCGAAGCCAACCTGATGGCCGTCGCGCACTACCTCGAGGCGCTGAAGTGGCAGAAGGAGATCATCAAGATCCACACGGTCTTCGGCGGCAAGAATCCCCACCCCAACTACATCGTGGGTGGCATGGCGTCGGCGATCAACTTGCAGGGTGCGAGCGCCATCAACATGGAGCGGCTCAACCTGGTCCGCGAGAAGATCCTCGAGGCCATCGACATCGTCGATCAGCTCTACGTGCCCGACCTGCTCGCGATCGCGTCGTTCTACCCCGAATGGGCGTCGATCGGTGGTGGCCTGTCGAACTACATGTGCTACGGCGACGTGCCGCAGAACGGCCTGGCCGACGTGTCGGGCTATCGGTTCCCGCGCGGCATCGTGCTCGATCGCAACCTGTCCGAGGTGCACGAGGTCGACCCGAAGGACCCGGAGCAGATCCGCGAGGAGATCGCGCACTCCTGGTACAGCTATCCGACCGGTCCCAAGTCACTGCACCCGTGGGAAGGCCACACCGAGCCGAACTACACCGGTCCGAAGCCGCCCTACGAGCAGCTCGACGAGAACGGGGCGTACTCCTGGCTCAAGACCCCGCGCTGGCGGGGCAAGCCGATGGAGGTCGGCCCGCTGGCACGGCTGATCGTCGGTTACGCGAGCGGTCAGTCCGAGATCAAGGCGGTCGTCGACGACGCCGTCGCCAGGCTCGGTGTGCCGCTGACGGCACTGTTCTCGACGCTCGGCCGCACGGCGGCCCGCGGCCTCGAGACGAAGCTCGCCGTGCACTGGCTGAAGGCCGAGTACGACAAGCTGATCGGGAACCTGAAGGCGGGTGACGAGTCGACGGCCGACACGACGCTCTGGCATCCGGAGACGTGGCCGAAGGAGTGCAAGGGCTTCGGGTTCACCGAGGCGCCGCGCGGCTCGCTCGGGCACTGGATCCACATCAAGGACCAGAAGATCGAGAACTACCAGTGCGTCGTGCCGTCGACGTGGAACGCGTCGCCTCGTGACGGCGCCGGTCAGCACGGCGCCTACGAGGCATCGCTGATCGGCACGCCGATGGCCGTGCCCGATCAGCCGGTCGAGATCCTGCGGACGGTCCACTCGTTCGATCCGTGTCTCGCCTGCGCATCGCACGTCTACGGGCCCGACGGTCGGCAGCTGGCCGAAGTCCAGATCCGGTAGGAGGTGTCCCATGACCACCAACGTGCATCCGGGCTCGGAGTCGGCCGGGCAGACCGAGCCGAACCGCTGGGTTCGTCGCTACGTGTGGCAGCGCCCGATCCGAGTCTTCCACTGGGTCTATGCGCTCGCGACCGTCGTGCTGTTCGGCACCGGGCTCTGGATCGCGTGGCCGGCGTTCAGCGCGTCGGGCGAGGCGTACGACACCTTCGTGTTCGCGCGCGTGCGGACGATCCACTTCGCCGCCGGCTACATCTTCCTCGTCGCGTTCCTGTGGCGGGCGGTCTACTTCTTCATCGGGAACAAGTACGCCCGCTCGGGCTTCCCCTACGTGTGGCGTCGTGACTGGTGGCGTGCGCTGTTCCAGCAGGCCCACGAGTACGCGACGCTCGACATCAAGGAGGCCAAGCCCGGGCACAACGCGCTCGCCGGACTCGCCTACGTGATCTTCCCGATCGGCCTCGGCATCCTGCTGATCCTGACGGGATTCGCGCTCTACGGCCAGGACCACGAAGGCGGGTTCTGGGAGCACTGGACCGGCTGGGTCATCCCGCTGTTCGGCGGGTCGTTCCCGACCCACATGTGGCATCGCCTGTTCGCGTGGGGGTTCGCGTTCTTCGTCATCATCCACGTCTACATCGTGATGGTCGATTCGTGGGCCTATCGCAACGGCATCATCGAATCGATGATCTCGGGCGAGAAGTTCGAGCGCGACGACGGGAAGGACGAGTCATGAACCCGCGAGGCGGATCCGCTCCGGTTCTGGTGCTCGGGCTCGGCAACCTGCTGATGCGCGACGACGGTGTCGGGCTCACGATGCTCGAGCGGCTCCGCGAGCGCTGGTCCCCGGATCCGCGGATCGAGTTCGTCGACGGCGGCACGCAGGGTCTGGCGTTGCTGGGACGCATCACTTCGCGCGAAGCGCTGCTGGTGCTCGACGCGATCGAGCTCGGCGCCGCGCCGGGCACCGTGCACCGCATCGACGAGCCGTTCGGCGTCGCTCCACCGAGGGCCACCAGCGCGCACGAGGCGAACGCCGGCGAGCTCCTGCGAGCGGCGCTCCTCTTGGGCGAGCTGCCCCCCCACATCGTGCTGGTCGGCATCGAGCCCGAAGACACGAGGTTGAACGTCGGTCTGACGCCGCGTGTCGCCGAGTCGGTTTCCGAGGCGGTCTCGTGCGCGGCCGACGCGCTCACGGAGCTCTGTGCGAAGACCATCGGCGGAGTCGAGCCATGCACGAGATGAGCATCGCCACCGAGATCTTCCGCGTCTGTCGCGCGGAGGTGGATCGCCAGGGCGGCGGTGCGCTCGAGTCCGTCCGCGTCCAGGTCGGCGAGCTCTCCGCGGTCGAGCCCGATCTCCTGAAGTTCGCGTGGACCGGATTGCTGGCGGGTACCCCCGACGAGGGTGCCGAGCTGACGATCGACTGGTGCCGATCCAGGCAGATCTGCGCCGAGTGCGGCGAGATCGGCGAACGCCAGCCCGGCTCCTGGCTCCGCCTGTGCCCGCAGTGCGAGGGCCCGCTCCGGCTCGAAGGCGGTCAGGAGCTCGACGTTCGCGATCTCGCGTTCCGTCCCGTCACCGATGCCGAACGGGTGACCCCATGAAATCGATCGACGTCAAGCAGAAGATCCTCGCCGCGAACGAGGCCGCGGCTGCCGCCCTGCGCGCGCGCTTCCTCGAATCGGGCACGCTCGTCACGAACCTGATCTCGTCGCCGGGCTCCGGCAAGACGACGCTGCTCGAGGCGACCGCTGCGCGTCTCGGCGAACACTGGTCGATGGCGACGCTGGACGGTGACATCGCGACCGAGCTCGACGCCGATCGTCTGCGCAAGGCCGACATGCCGGCGTACCAGATCCTGACCGGCGGTGCGTGCCACCTCGATGCACGCCAGATCGAGGCCGCGCTGGAGGTCGCGAACTTCCCGGATCCGCTCGACATCCTGTTCGTCGAGAACGTCGGCAATCTGATCTGCCCGACGTCCTACGACCTCGGCGAGGACTTCAAGGTGGCGCTGCTGTCGGTCGTGGAAGGCGACGACAAGCCGTTCAAGTATCCCGCGATCTTCTCCCGGGCCCATGTCGCGGTGATCACGAAGGCCGATCTGCTCCAGCACGTCGACTTCGACCTCGACCGTGCGTGCGATCAGATCCGCGCGCTCAACCCGGACGGCCAAGTACTCGTCACCTCGGTCAAGACCGGGGAAGGGCTGCACGAATGGTGTCGGCTGCTAGAGGACGCCCTGACGCACAAGCGCGCCACGATGGCGACGACCTGATCCGGCGCCGGATCGTGTGTCGAGGAACGGTTCAAGGAGTCGGCTTCCGGCCGGCGGTGTACCGCCTCGCGACGGCCCTGCAGCTCTCGGGTTGGGTGCGCAACGATCCGGACGGTGCGACGATCGAGGTCGAAGGGGCGATGGCACGCGTCGAGAGCTTCGAACGTCGATTGCCGACGGCACTGCCACCGCTGGCGTCGCTCGCCGGCATCCGGACCTCGCCGTTGCCGCCGACCACGGAGGTCGGATTCCGCGTCGACGTCTCCCGCGGCGGACCGCGTGAGCGCGCGTTGATCCCGCCGGATGCAGTGCTCTGCGACGCTTGCCGCGCCGAGCTCGAGGACGCGCAGAACCGGCGCCACCGTTATCCGTTCACGACCTGCACCGACTGCGGGCCCCGATTCTCAATCGTCCTCGGGCTGCCCTACGACCGTGAGCGCACGTCGATGGCCCGCTTCCCGATGTGCCCGGAGTGCGCGGCGGAGTACGCCGATCCGAGGACGCGTCGGTTCCATGCGGAGCCAACGTGCTGTCCGAGCTGCGGTCCGCGGCTGTTCATGTGCGCGTCCGATGGCCGAGTGCTGGCGGACGGCGCCGACGCGATCGTCGATGCCCAGCGCACGCTGGCCGCCGGCGGCATCGTCGCGGTGAAGGGTCTCGGCGGCTTCCAGCTCGCGTGCCGCGCCGACGACGAGATCGCCGTGCTGCGCTTGCGGCTGCGCAAGCGCCGGCCGACGAAGCCGCTCGCGGTCATGGTCCGGGACGTCGACACCGCCCGGCATCTCGTCGCACTCGGTTCCGACGACGAGCGGCTGCTCCGCTCGCCGCACGGTCCGGTGGTGCTGGCGCCGAGGCGGCAGCGCGCACCGATCGCGGCGGGAGTCGCGCCCGGCACCGGGGATCTCGGCGTGTTCCTGCCGACGACGCCGTTGCACGTCGAGCTGTTCCGCGACGCTCCGTACGGCGTCCTCGTGATGACGTCGGGCAACCTGAGCGACGAGCCGATCTGCAAGGCCAATCGCGAGGCGATCGAACGCCTCGGCGGCATCGCCGACCGGATCCTCGCGCACGATCGCGACGTCGTGCGTCGCGTCGACGACTCGGTCGTGCGGGCGACCGACGACGGACCGGTGGTCGTGCGCCGCTCGCGCGGCTACGTGCCCGCCGTCCTGCCGTTGCCGGTGCCGGTGCGAGAACCCGTGCTCGCGCTGGGTGGGCACCTCCAGACCACCGCGTGCCTTGCGGTCGGCGACGACGCGGTGACGTCGCAGCACGTCGGCGACCTCGACCACGACGAGGCACGCGCCTTCCTCCTCGAGGTCGCGCGCGGGCTCGAGCAGTTCCTCGAGTGCGAGGCGCGGATCGTCGTCGTCGACCAGCATCCCGACTACCCCAGCGTCTGGCTCGGCGAGCGTCTCGCGGCCGAGCGCGGAGGGCGCGTCCTCCGCGTGCAGCACCACCTCGCGCACGCCGCGGCCGTGCTGGCGGAGAACGGCGCGTTCCCGCAGAGCCCCGCCGCGCGGGTCGGCGCGATCGTGCTCGACGGGACCGGCCACGGGCCGGACGGAACCGCCTGGGGTGGCGAGTGGCTCGTGCTCGACGGTGCGCTCCACTGGGCGCGGGTCGGCTGTGTCGAACCGTTGCCGCTCGTCGGCGGCGAGCGCGCCGTGCGGGAGCCGTGGCGGGTCGCGATCGCGGCGCTGAACGCCGAGGGCGCGCTCGACGTGCTCGCGCGACTTCCGCTCGCCCGCCTGATCGAGGCCGATCGTCTCGCCGCCGTCGCGCGCCTCGCGAGTCGGGGTGGCTTCCCGCTGGCGTCCGGTGCGGGCCGGCTGTTCGAGGCCGCGGGCGCGATGCTCGGGATGGGCAAGCAGAACGGCTACGAGGGCGAGCTCGCGGTGCGCTTCGAGGCGCTCGCCGCCACCGAGGATGCGGCGCTGCGGCCGTGGCCCGAGGTCCGCCTCCCGAAGCGCGCCGCGCGTCTGCCGGGGACGGCGCTGCTCGCGGCGCTCGCGCGCCGGAGCGCCGGCGGCGAGGATCCGGCCGCGGCCGCGGCCGGCTTCCACGCGACGTTCGCCCGATTGGCGGCGCAGCTCGCAGCACGCGTGTTCCCCGCCGGCGTGACGCACGTCGCGCTCGGCGGCGGTTGTCTGGTGAACCGCCTCCTGCGGCGCACCTTGTCTCAGGAGCTGCGCGCGGTCGGCCGCGAGCCGCTCCTGCCGCGAGCGGTTCCGCCGGGTGACGGCGGTCTCGCGTATGGTCAAGCGGTGCTCGGATCCGCGGCCGTGACCCGTGGCAATGAACCGCGTTTGCGAGGAGGTTCGTGATGTGTCTCGCGATTCCGATGCGATTGGTCGAGCGCCGTGAGCTGGCTGGCACCGCGGAGATCGACGGTGTCCGACGAGAGGTCGGCCTGATGCTGTGCCCCGAAGCCGAGGTCGGCGGGTTCGTCCTCGTGCACGCGGGCTACGCGATCGGCACGATCGACGACGACGAGGCGGAGAAGACCCTGCTGTTGCTGCGCGAAGCCGCAGCCGGCGGCGCGGCCGTGGGAGAGCTGCCATGAAGCGCGACGCACCGTTCCGCGATCCCGATGTGCGCGAAGGATTGACCGCGCGACTCGCCGAGGAGGCGTCAGAGCTCGAGCGGCCGGTGACGTTCATGGAGGTGTGCGGCACGCATACGCACGCGATCGCGGAGGCGGGCCTGCGGCGGGCGATGCCCGACGGCGTCAAGCTGATCTCCGGGCCGGGTTGTCCGGTGTGCGTGACGCCGATCGACTACGTCGATCGCGCCGAGGCGCTCGCGAAGCGGAGCGACACGATCGTGTGCACGTTCGGCGATCTGATCCGGGTGCCGTCGAGCCGCGGCAGCCTCGAGAGGGCGCGCGCCGATGGCGCCGACGTCCGCATCGTCTACTCGCCGCGGGATGCCTTGCGCGTCGCCCGGGAGAACCCCGATCGGCGCGTCGTGTTCCTCGCGGTCGGCTTCGAGACGACGATGCCGACGATCGCGGCGGCGCTCGAAGAGGCGGAGATCACCGGTGTCCCCAACTTCCAGGTCCTGCCTGGTGCGAAGCTCATCGAACCGCCGCTCCGGGCGTTGATCCAGGATCCCGACGTCGCGGTCGACGGGTTCCTGCTGCCGGGGCACGTGTCGGTGATCGTCGGCGCGCGGCTGTTCCGCTTCCTCGAGGACGAGTTCCGCATTCCGGCGGTGGTCGTGGGCTTCGCGCCGAACGACGTGCTCGGCGGTGTGCTCGAGCTCGTGCAGCAGATCCGTCGCGGGGCGCCGCGTCTGGTCAATCTCTACGGCCGCGTCGTGCGCGACGACGGCAATCCGACGGCGCGGCGGCTGGTCGAGAAGTTCTTCGAACCGGCGGACACCGGCTGGCGCGGACTCGGCGAGATCCCGCTCTCGGGGCTCGCACTGCGACCGGAGTGGGGGCATCGCGACGCGTCGCGGGTCGCGGTCGACGTCCCGCCGCCGAAGTACGTGCCTGGCTGCCGTTGTGGCGAGATCCTGAAGGGCACGATCGAGCCGCCCGAGTGCAAGCTGTTCGCGCGCGCGTGCACGCCCGATCGGCCGCTCGGCGCGTGCATGGTGTCCAGCGAGGGCACGTGTGCAGCGTGGTACCGTCACGAGCGCCTGCTCGCCGGAGGCCCCGCGTGAGCCGCCACGAGCAGATCCTGCTGGCCCATGGTTCCGGGGGACGGCTCACGGGCGAGCTCGTGCGCGAGGTGTTCCTGCCGGCGCTGTCCAATCGCTACCTGGCGACCCTGACGGACGCCGCGGTGCTCGAGCCGCTGCCGCCCGGACGGCCGGCGTTGACGACCGACGGATTCGTCGTCGATCCGCCGGTGTTCCCCGGCGGGGACCTCGGCTATCTGTCGGTGTGTGGCACCGTCAACGACCTGGCGGTGGCCGGTGCGCGGCCGCTGTGGTTGACGTGGGCGTTGATCCTCGAGGAGGGTTGTCCGTCGGACCTGCTGGACACGGTCGTCCGGGGTGCGGCGCGCGCGGCCGAAGAGGCGGCGGTGCAGCTCGTCGCCGGCGACACGAAGGTCGTGCCGCGCGGGAAGGGCGATCGGGTGTTCGCGGTGACCTCGGGACTCGGCGTCGTGCCGATCGAACGAGCGCTCGGTGACCACCGCGTGTCCCCGGGTGACGCGCTGGTGGTCAGCGGGCCGATCGGCGATCACGGCGCGACGGTGCTCGCGTGCCGTCACGAGATGTCGGGCGAAGGACTGCGGTCGGACTGCGCGCCGCTCGCGTCGCTCATCGAGGTGGCGCTCGGATCGGGCGCCGACGTGCACTCGATGCACGACCCGACGCGGGGCGGAACCGCGACGGTGTGCCATGAGGTCACCTCCCGTGCCGGCGTCCACATCGTTCTGGAGGAGGACCGTGTGCCGGTGCGGCCGGAGACCGCGGCGACGTGCGACCTGCTCGGGCTGGATCCGCTCTACCTCGCGTGCGAGGGGCGGGTGCTGATCTGGGTGGCGGCGCAGGACTGCTCGCGCCTGCTCGACGCGATGCGCTCGCATCCGCTCGGGCGCGAGGCGGCGCGCATCGGCCGCGCCGAAGCGGCGGTCCGGGGGCGCGCGCCGGTGCGCCTCGAGAGCGCGGCCGGTGGCTCGCGTCCGCTCGATCTGCTGTCCGGAGCCGACCTGCCGAGGATCTGCTGATGGAATTCGACCAGCTCTCGCTGAGCATGCTCGCCGTCGCGGCGACCGTCGCGCTGCTCCACACCGCGGCCGGACCCGACCACTACGTGCCGTTCGTGATGATGTCGCGCGCGCGGAAGTGGTCACGGCGGAAGACGCTCCTGATCACCGCGGTGTGTGGCGTCGGTCACGTGTCGTCGTCGATCGTGCTCGGCGGGATCGGTATCGCGGTCGGCGCGGCGATCGGTTCGGTCGAGTCTTGGGAGGGACACCGGGGCGACCTCGCGGCATGGGGGCTCGTCGCGTTCGGGCTGGCGTACGCGCTCTGGGGGCTGCGCGTCGGGCTCAGGGCGAAGCGCGGCTACGCGATCCACACGCACGGGGGCGCGCACGGGCACGTGCACATCCACGCGGGGGGCGGTCACGGTCACGGTCACGCGCACGGGGACGGTGGCAGCGCCAGCATGACGTTCTGGGTGCTGTTCACGATCTTCGTGTTCGGCCCGTGCGAGCCGCTGATCCCGATCTTCGTCGTGCCGGTCAGCGAGGGCCGGTGGGACGTCGCGATCGCGTCGGCGGTGGTCTTCTCGCTGGTGACGATCGTGACGATGCTGGTGATCACCGCGACCGCGATCGCCGGCCTCGCACAGCTCCGGTCCGGGTTCCTCGAGCGCTGGATGCACTCGCTGAGCGGCTCGGTCATCGCCGCATCGGGCCTCGCGATTCTCTACCTGGGGCTGTGATCGCGAGGCCGGGCCTCAGAACCGCGGCAAGATCGTGAGCGGCACCGCGTTGCTCACTTCGTCGATGGACGCGAACCCCGCGCCGAACACGACGTACGCGTGGTCCAGCATCAGTCCCGCCATCGAGTGCTGCATCGAGTTCGCGTAGTCGAAGCTGGCCGTGGCATTGCCGCTCGCGTCGAGCGTGCCGAGGGAGTTGCTGACGACGACGTTGGGCGCCTGCAGCAGGATGTCGAAGTAGGCGTCGTAGTTGAGGGGGATGGTCACCGCACCCAGCGTCACGCCGGGCGACGTGCCGGTGAACGATCCCACGAGGAAGTACGGCTTGCCGGCGTGTTCGACACCCGCGCTCAAGGTGAACCGTTGCCGGTCGGTCGTGTGCACGCGGACCGCATGCACGTCCGTGGTCAGGGCGAGTGATGCCCCGGCCAGGACGTGGGCGACGCCGCGATCGGAAGCGTTCCACGAGTTCGCGGTGCCGACGATCAGATCCGCGTGCCCATCGCCATCGATGTCGCCCGCCGAGGCGCCGTCGTAGAACTCGCTGTCACCCGTCAGTCGGGGAACGGCGAACAACGTCGTGCCGGTGACGCCGGACAGCACCACGGCCTCGGCTCCGCTGGCACGTCCCTCGGCGAGGAAGACGTCGCCAGTGCCGTCACCGTCGACATCGCCGAGTCCGGCGACGATCGTGCCCAGCCGGTCGAGCGCCGACGAGCCAGGGAACGAACGCAGAAAGGCACCGGTGCGCGCGGAATAGACCAGCGCCGCGCCGGAGTACGTGCCACCCGGGCTGAGGCCGGGCATGCCGACCAGGACATCGCGCACGCCGTCGCCGTCGTAGTCGTCGGTCGAACTGATCGAAGTGCCGGCACGCGCGCCGGTCGAGGTGCCGAACAGCATCCACAGGATCGCGCCCGAGTGCCCCGACATGATGCGCACGTAACCGGTTGCGTCGTGCGCGACGAGGGTGCGGCCACCGGGTGCTCCGATCAGGAAGTCCGGGTACCCATCGCTGTCGGCATCGTCGCCGAGCTCGCGCACGCTCCAGCCGAAGTCCGTGTCACCCAGATCACCGACGAAACGGAACAACAACGCACCGTCGCTGCCGTCGAACAGGTAGACCGCGCCGCCGCCGGTCGCGGTCGGCGCGCCGACCAGCAGGTCGGGCGTGCCGTCGCCGTTGGTGTCGCCGGTTCCGCTGACCGAGAATCCGAAGCTCTCGCCGGCACTCGAGGGCAGGAGTGTTCGGATCAGGCTGCCGTCGCGGCCGGAGTAGAGGAACGCAGCCCCCGCATCGGCGCCCGCAGTGGCGTCGTCCGGTGCGCCGACCAGGAAGTCGGGTCGACCGTCCAGGTCGACGTCACCGGCGGCGCGCAGGGCGCGCCCGAACGCCGTGCCCGCCGTGGTGGCGGCGACGGTGTACAGCGGCATGCCGGTTCGGCCCGAGTAGACGACGGCTCGCCCGGTTCCCGCCGGGGTGACGCCGTCACGCGGGGCTCCCGCGGCGTGATCGCGGACGCCATCACCGTCGACGTCGCCGAGGTCGGCAACCGCGCGACCGAGACGATCGTCGGCCTCGCCGCGCTGGGAGTAGATCACGGACTGGGAGTGTGCCGCGGCGCACAGAGCGCAGGCGGCGAGACAGCTTGGGACGAGGTGGACGTTCATGGTCGAAGCTCCTGTGGCGGGCACCTGCCCGCCATCCCCCCAGGAGCCGGGTCACCGGCTGGATGACACGAATCCCGAGAATCCGCGTAGGATCTGGGCCGTGACGCTGTCGGTGGAGTTGGTCGACCGCATCCACGCCGGCGATCGCGAGGCGTTCGCGGACCTCTACCGCCGCTATCGCGACCGCCTGCTGTTGACGATTCGTTGCCGACTCGGCTCGGGACTGCGAGCCAGACTCGAGTCGGAGGACGTCCTCCAGAGCGTGGTCCGACAGGCGATGCTCGACCTTCGCGGCTTCGAATCGCGGGGACCGGGATCCCTCGAACACTGGCTGCATGTCTGCGTCGTGAACAAGATCCGCGGCCTCGCCGCATGGCACAGCGCCCAGAAGCGCGACGGGGATGTTCCGCTGACCGACAGCGTCGCCAGCGGAATCGCGGGGCGCACGGCACCCGGCTACCTCGAGGCGGAGCGGTTCGAGCGCCTGGAGAGCGCGCTTTCGCGTCTGCCGGAGACGATGCGCGAGGTCGTCCTGCTGCGGCGGATCGAGGGTCTCAGCAACGTGGAAGTGGCGCAGCACATCGGCAAGAGCGAGGCCGCGACCGCCCAGCTACACCGTCGAGCGATGGCACGGCTCGGCCGACTGCTGCGCGAGGACCGTGGCGATGGATGACGAGCTCGAGATGCTCGTCGCGGACTTCTTGCGGGCACGTGAGTCGGATCCGGCCCTGTCGGCGTCGGGCTTCGTCACTGCTCACGGGGCCCGCGCGGACGAGCTGCGGGACGCGATCGCGGCTGCTCTGGAGGCCGAGGCTCTGCTACCGGACGCACCCTCGCGACCGGCGACGATCGGGCCGTACCACGTCGTGCGGGAACTCGGGCGCGGTGCGATGGCAGTGGTGTACCAGGTCGAACGCGGCGATGAGCGGTACGCGTTGAAGTGGCTGGGCGGTTCGGTGTTGCTCGGTGCGAACGGTCACGCGCGATTCCTGCGCGAGTGCGCGATTCTCGAGCGCCTCGCGCATCCAGGCATCGTGCGAATCGTCGATCACGGGGAACACGGCGGACTGCACTACCTGGTGATGGAGCTCATCGAAGGCTCGACACTCGCCGATTCGCGGTTCGACGTCGCCACCGCGGTGCGTGTGGTGCGGGAGCTCGCGCAGGCAGTCGGCGCCGCGCACGCGGCTGGCGTCGTGCACCGCGACCTCAAGCCGTCCAACGTCATGCTGCGCGCGGACGGCAGCCCGGTGCTCTTGGATTTCGGACTCGGGGGCGTCGACGAGGACGGGACTCTGACAGGATCCGGCGCCGTGATCGGCACGCCGCGGTACATGGCGCCCGAGCAGGCACGCGGCGAAGTCGCCGATGCACGCAGCGACGTGTTCGCGCTCGGTGTCATGCTGTTCGAGTGGCTTGCCGGCGTCCCCGCGAGAAGCACGGCTTCGCGCGAACGCATGCTCATCGAGGCGGCGCAAGGTCGAATCGGCCGGTTGCCCCGGGGTCTCGATCTGCCGCCTGCACTCGTCGACATCGTGTCCCGAGCCACCGCGCGACGACCGAGTTGGCGTTATCCCGACGCCGATCGACTGGTCGAGGATCTCGCGCGGTTCGAGCGCGGCGAGAAGGTCCTCGCGTCGCCGCCGGGACCGGTCGTTCGGGCGCTCGACCGCTTGGTGGGGCACACCCGCAGTGTGGTGGCAGCCGGGTTCCTCGTCGCAGTCGCCGCCGTGGCCTTGGTCTGGGGCGGCGATCGCCCGAGCACTGGCGAGGAGAGCGCCGCGGCGCGTGCTGCGCGCCTCGTTCGCGAGCGTCGACTCCCGGAGGCGGTCGAGGCGTACCACGATGCGATCCGAGACGGCTCCGAGAGCGTCTCGTTGTGGGCGGGGCTCGCGCGCACTCACTACCAGCTTGCCCAGTACAAGAGGGGGCTCGAAGCCGTCGACCGCGCCCTCGCGCTCGGCGATGCCAAGGACCCATCGCTCCGGAACTTGCGCGCCGCGATGCTCGACGCACTGGGCCGAGGCGACGAGGCGCAGGCGATCCTGACGGACTTGTGCGCCGAGTTTCCTGACGATCGACGATACCTCTTCAATCTCGCGCACTCGTTCGATGCTTCCGGTCGCGTCCGCGAGGCGCGAACGCGTTATGAACAGCTGCTCGAACGGGAACCGGGACATCGGCAGGCCAAGGCGAGCCTGGCCTGGCTGTGCGCGACCGCGAGCGGAGACTTCGCCGATCTGCGCGACCACGACCGTGCGACCGCGCTGTGCATGCAGCTCCTCGAGGAGGGCGCCGGTGGCGACACTTCGGTTCTGTCGACGATCATCGACATCGCGCGGATCACGGCGAGGAATGCGGAGTTCGCCGACGCGCTTCAGCGTGCAGCCACCAATCCTTCGCTGTCGGAGCTTCAGCGCCGCCACCTGACCGATCAGGCCCGCGCAGTGCGTTCCCGTTGACGGGTGGGGGGGCTTCACGTCGTCGACCCGGCGGATGGCGGCGTACGGAGCGACGTGCGGGCATCGCATCACGCGAGGATTCTCGGTGCGCGAACAGTCCCGGTGCGGTTCGCTTTCGGGCATGGCCCACTCGCCCTCGTCGCTCTCGCTGTTCGCCGCCCTGGGGCTGGCGCTCGCGCCGCCCTTGGCCGCGCAGGACGCCGAGCCCATCGATGAACAAGCCGTTCAGATCCTGCGCCGGCTCGGTCTCGAGGAAGGCCGCGTCATGGAGCACCTCTCCTGGATGTGCGACGTGTACGGCCCGCGACTGACCGGCTCGCCGAACCTCCACCGCGCCGAGAAGTGGGCCGTCGACACGCTGAAGGGCTTCGGGCTGTCGAATGCCCACCTCGAGGAGTGGGGGCCGTTCGGGCGCGGCTGGCGGCTCGACGAGTTCACGATGCGGGTCGACGGCGACAACCCGTGGCCGGTGCTCGCGTGGCCGAAGGCCTGGTCGCCGAGCCTCGATGGCGAGGTCGACGCCGAGGTCGTCAACGCCGCCACGACGCCTGCGGACGCGCTCTTGGCGATGGACCTCTCGGACAAGATCGTGCTGCTCGAGCCGCCGCGCGCAACGACGGAGTGGTTCGACGGACTGGCCGAGCGGCTGGATGACGGGCGACTCCTTTCGATGGCGGACGGGACGAAGCCGCGGCCGCGCGAGACGAAGGCGCCCCGACCGCCGCGGCCCGACTTCCGCGCCGGGTTCCAGAAGCGCGAGGCGATCCTGAACGCGCTGCGGAAGAACCCCCCGCTGATGATCCTCGACCGGTCCTACAAGGGTGACTACGGTACGGTGTTCGTCGCCGCGGCGAACGCGATGCCCGGCGCGGACGGCTCGACGCCGAAGCCCTGGCAGGCGGGCGCGACGGTCGTTCCACAAGCGACGCTGGCGGTCGAGCACTACAACCGGATCTGTCGCCTGCTCGAGAAGGACGTGCCCGTTCGGCTCGCCGTGCGGCTCCGCACGACGTTCTTCGACGACGACCCGATGGAACACAACGTCCTCGCCGAGCTGCCCGGCGCGGACCCCGACATCGGCAAGCAGATCGTCATGCTCGGCGCACACTTCGATTCGTGGCACTCGGCCACCGGTGCCACGGACAACGGCGCGGGCAGTGCCGTGATGATCGAGGCGATGCGGCTCCTCACCGCGCTGGTCCAGGAGACCGGGGTGAAGCCGCGGCGGACGATCCGCATCGGGCTGTGGACCGGCGAGGAGCAGGGGCTACTCGGCTCGAGGGCGTGGGTCGCCCAGCATCTCCGCAAGCGCGGCCCGAACGGCGAGCTTCTCGACGCGCAGCCCGAACTCGACCGGTTGTCGATCTACCTCAACCTCGACAACGGCACCGGCAAGATCCGCGGCATCTACCTGCAGGGCAACGACCGCGTCGCACCGATCTTCCGGGCCTGGTTTCGCCCGTTCCACGACCTCGACGCCGCGACGCTGACGCTCGGGAACACGGGCGGCACCGACCACCTGTCGTTCGACGAGGTCGGCGTACCGGGCTTCCAGTTCATCCAGGATCCGATCGCCTACGGCAACCGCACCCACCACTCGAACATGGACTGCTGGGATCACGCGGTCGAAGCGGATCTCGAGCAGGCCGCGACGATTCTCGCGAGCTTCGCCTGGCACGCGGCGCAGCGTGACGCGATGGTGCCGCGGATGCCCCGGTGAGCGGGCGAGCGGTTAATCTCGCGGCGCGGAGCGACCGGGGTTCTTCGCCTGGATCGGAAGGATTCCCGGAGCCTCGCCGTCGGGTCGTCGTCTCTTCGACACGGTATCGAGTCATGGCCATGCACCGAATCGTTCCGATCGTTCTGCTCTCCGTCGCGCTCCCGACCGTCACCGCCCAGGACGACGCGCCGTTCGCTCGACAGACCGAGCGCCTGCGCCGCGCATGCACCAAGATGGCCGGGCTCGACGCCGTGGCGGTGACGACGCGCATCGAGATGTTCCCGGCGAAGAATCAGCCCGGAGGTCTGCCCGCCGGCCCGAAGGTCGCCGACACGCACGTCGTCCTCGCCGAGGGCGTGCTGCATGTGGCCATCGGGGACACCGACGAGATCGCGACCGCCGGCCGCGCGTCGATCGCCAGGCAGGCCAACGGCGACTGGGCCCTGCGCGACGACCGGCTGTACGGGGGGGCCAAGCGACCGTTCGTGTTCGACGAGCAGGTGTTCTTCCGGGCGCTCGGTCGGCTCGAGCCCGTGGTGTCGCACGCGGACGTCGGCGAGATCGAAGGCCGTCCGGTCGAGATCTACACGGTGACGCTGTCGCGGGACGACGTGGGCGAGCTCCTGTGGGCCGGGCTCCTGCCGATGGACCACGACTTCGGGCTCGCCTTCGCGACGATGCTCGCGCGCGGCGGGGGCGGTGCTGCGCTGCGGATTCCGAAGCCCAATGTGCGCACCGACCTCGCGATCGCCGTCGATCCCGCCACCGAGCACGTCGTCGACCTGCGCATGCAGATGCTCGAGCCGTCGATCTTCGGCGGCGCGGCCGGCCAGATCGCGGTCCGTGTCGGCCAGGGCGGCGTCCTGCAGGTCGGTGGCCAGGAGGAGGCCGCGGAGCCGGAGAAGCCCGAGGAGCTCACCTACGAGAATGGCCTGCCGGTGCGCGAGCAGGCAGACGACATCGCACGCCGCCTCGTTCGGGTGACGTTCTCCGATTGGGGCACGGCGAAGCTCCCTTCGCTCGGGGCCGATGGGCGCGCGTTGCTCGGCTTGCCGCCGGCGCCGAAGCCCGAGCCCACGCCCGATCCGCCGCAGTCCGAGACGCCGCGCTGACCGGGCCCTCCAGGAAGACGTGCGCCGCCGTGGCGCGAGGCCACGGCGGCGGCACGGGGATGAAGTGAGGGAGGTCTCAGGGAGAAGAGCACCACGGCCGCGGCCCCGGCGACATCCGGGCCGTTCGCACGCGCCCGCGTCCGTCCCGGGGTCCCCGAGGCGTATGGCGAGACCGGGATGCCCTCTCGCTCGCCAGCTCGCCTCGGCATGCCGCCCGTGCGGCCGCGGCCATGGTCATCAGTTCGTCAGGCGTGAATGGGAACGCGTTGCTTGTCGGACTTGACCTCCTCCTGCTTCGGAATCTCGACGGTGAGGACGCCCTTCTTGAAGCTCGCGTGGATCTCTTCGGTCGCGACCTCGTGAGGCAGTGGGATGCTCCGCTCGAACTTGCCGAAGCTCCGCTCGATCCGGAAGACCCCTCGTTCCTCGGTCTCCTTCTCGAGCTGCTTCTCGCCCCGAATCACGAGCATGCCGTCCTCGACGGCGACCTCGACGTCCTTCTCTTCGACTCCGGGGAGCTCGACGACGACCTTCAGGGTCTTCGCCTCGTCGATGACGTCCACCACCGGCCGGAAGAACGCCGGCCGATGGTCACCGAACCAGCTCTCGAGCGATCCCAGGTCCGCGAACGGCTCCTTCCAGAACCGCGTGAACAGGCGATTCATCTCGCTCTGGAAGACCGCCAACGGGTGCTCCCGCTCGGCGGTCGCCGGCTTGTTCGTGCCCTCGGGCCGATCGAAGCGGAACGGCAGCCATTTCTGGAGCTTCATGGGTCAGGCGCCTCCTCGCGCTCAGGAGGGAAAAACGCGTGGCCCGCCGCGGTCCTTTCACTCCGCCGGTTGCAGTCGGATCGACCGGACGCGCAGCGCCGCACCGGACACGACCAGCCGCAGGTCGGCCCCGCCGTTCTCGCGGTTGCCGAGGCGCGCGTGTCGCAGGAGCCAGCGCTCGAGACGGATGCCGCCCTCACGCGGCTCGCCACCGCGCGGCTCGGCGCGGGTGTAGGCGCCGTTCTTCGGCCCCTTGGTGTTGCGGCAGTCGAACTCGACGACGCACTGGGTCTCGGGCGTGTCGGCGCGCTCGATCTCGAGCATGAGGTCCTGATCGGTGTCGAACCGCCAGTGGTCGCTGACGCGGAAATACACGTAGGTCGACGGGTGTCGCTCGGGCGCGGCGTAGAGGGCACCGACGCCGATGGCGATGGGGCCGTCCTCCCACTCGATCGGTTCCATGCCGTGCTCGCCCTCGCCAGCGACCCAGGACACCGAGTCGCGTCCCTTCGCGTCCGCCCCCCATGACAGGTCCGGCCGCAGGCGCACGTCCGGATACTGGAGCTCGATCGCGGGTCCGGGATCGTTCGCGCGCAGGTGGGTCACGCCATCGCGGGTCAGATCGAGGTAGCGCGTGCCGGTCTCGACCGTGCGGCAGATCTCGGTGCCCTCGTGCATCTCGTCCCAGGTCTCGATCAGCACGAGCTCGGGATGGGACGCGATCGCGGCGTGCCACGAGTAGCGGTAGAACGCGCCGTCCTCGCGGTCGCGCAGCGGCGTGTGCCGGCCCGGAACCGCCGAGTCGTCGTAGCCGGGTCCGATCTGGGCGACGCGTGGGAACAGCTTTGGGCCGAACAGAGCGGCGCCCCATGCGGTCGTGGCGTCCTGTCCGATCTCGCCCCACGACGCGTCGGCGACGACGAACGGACGTTCCCCGTCGAACCGATCGGCGAAGCGCTTGCGCAGCACCTCGGCGAGGTCGTCGTTCCACTTGCTGGCGAACGCGCTGACGTACAACACGACCAGCGGCCGACCGCGATGACGACCCCAGGTACCGGTTCGGGATCGCCGCGAAGTAGTCGAGGACGGTGTTGCAGAACAGATCGATGCCCGCAGGCGTCTTCAGGTCGGCGCCCTCGTTCGGTGGCGTGACGCCGCGTGTGCCGTTCCGGAGCGTGGACGTGTCGTAGAAGAGGCCGAGCTTCACGGTCGGCTCGCCGGCCTTGGCGAGTCGGTCGAGGGCCTCGACCATCGGCTGGAGCCCGGCCCGCGAGAAGCGCAGGTTCGGGCGGTCGTACGCGCCGGGGGCACCCCAGTACACCGGCAATGCGATGTCGATGCCGCAGGCCGCCATGTCGCGGAACTGGCTCTCGTGCCAGTCGGCGGATTCGTAGCTGACCTTCTTCGGGTCGACGAAGTGGTGGAGGTGGCCCTCCCGGCCGGGACCGCCGAAGTGCTCGTCCGGGTAGCGGTACCAGTAGAAGTAGTGCGTCGCGACGGTCGCGGGCGGCGGTGTCGTGGCCGGCGCCTGCGGGAGGAGCGCCAGGGTCAGTGCGAGGGACAGCATGCGTGCATGTTAGCGCCGGTCGGTGTACGACCGGGAGCGATGTCGATGCCGGAGAAGCGGCGCATCCTCGTGCGCCAGTCGAAGGAGTGGGGGGAGATCCTGCTCGGGTTCGAGTCAGTGAATCGCTACGAGCTGTTCGACGCGGCCGACCGCCGGATCGGCTGGGCGGCGGAGGAAGGCGGCGGCCTCATGCGCATGTTCGGCCGCCAGCTCTTCGGGCCGATGCGCAAGGCGACCGTGCACGTCTACGGGCCGGACGGGGATGAGATCGGGCGCGGCGAGAAGCCGTTCCGCCTCTGGTTCCAGCGGATGGAGGTGTTCGCCGGCGACCGCAAAGCCGGCGCGATCCAGCGCCGGTTCTCGATCTTCCACCGCAAGTTCACGATCGAGAACGCCAGGGGCGAGCCGGTGTTCGAGATCCTCAGCCCGTTCTTCCGGATCTGGACCTTCAAGATCCTGTTCCAGGGCGAAGAGGTCGGCCGGATCAGCAAGCAGTGGGGCGGCATCCTGAAGGAGGTGTTCACCGACGCCGACGTGTTCGGCCTCGAGTACCTCTCGATCGACGAGCTGGAGTCGATGCGCCCGGTGCTGCTCGGCGCCACGTTCCTGATCGACTTCACCTGCTTCGAGAACAACCAGCGGCGGGACTGACCGCCGCCTGCGGCGAACGGCGTCGAACCAGACCGGGTCTGGTTCGATGCCCTTCGCGGGGTCAGACGTCCAGGCGCACCTTCCGGCCGAACACCAGCTGGAACAGGCGGCCCTTCTCGGCGACGCCGAGCTTCTCGAGCATCAGGTCGGAGTCGATGCCGGGGCGGCGGATCGGGCGCACGATCAGGGCCTTGTCGGAGACCTCGACGCACACGTCATCGATCTTGCGCTGGTGGCCGCGGTCGAAGCTGTCGGCGAGGCGGAGGATCGCGGCGAGGCGCGAGACGAGCTCGCGCTCCTCGGCCGTGAGGCCGCCCCAGCCGAAGTGCTCCGGCTTCGGGTGCGAGCGGCGGTGGTAGCGCGCGATCAGTGCGACGAGCTCGCGCTCCGGTTCCGACAAGCCGACGATGTCGCTCGCGCGGATCAGATACCACGAGTGCTTGTGGTGTCGCGCGTTGTTCACGAACACGCCGATGTCGTGGAGCAGGGCCGCGGCCTCGAGCAGCGTCCGCTCGCGTTCGCGGAACCCGTGGAGCTTCGTCGTCTGGTCGAAGAGCGACGAGGCGATGCGGCGGACGATCTCCGCGTGCTCGGCGTCGTAGTGGTAGCGGCGCCCGAGCGCACGGCATGCGGCGAGCAACGTGTCGCGGTGCTCGGCGGCGAGCGCGGCCTGGTCGTGGCGGGTCGCGAGCTCGTGCAACACGCCCTCGCGCATGCCGACTCGCGGAACGAGGACCGTCTCGGCGCGCGCCGCCCGGCCGATCCGGTAGTAGACGACCGCGGCCGGGAGGATCGTGTCGGCGCGGTCGGGGCGGAGCTGGAAGTCCCGCATCCGTTCGGCGTAGCTGCGGACCGCCAGGCGCCGCGTCAGGTCCTCGAGGTCGGCAAGCCTGCAGACCTCGACGCCTTCCTCGCGGACGACCTTGCCCTCGCCGGCGAGCACGTCGGCGATCGTCTCGATGTTGCCGCCGGTCGCGACGTAGCGGTCGACGCTGATCTCGCCGAAGTGGTCGCGCATGCGGCCTTCGACCGCGCCGATGTACTCGTCGAGGAGTGCGAGGAACGACGCGCCCCCGCGTGGCTCGACGCCGTCGCTCTCGAGCGCGCGCAGGACTCGGAGCGCACCGAGCCCGTAGCTGTCCGAGGACACGACCTGTCCGTCCTGGACGAGGTCGATCTCCACGCTGCCGCCGCCCAGGTCGACGAGCAGCGAGCGGCCCGTCTCGATCGCGATACCCTGGCGGACCGCGCTGAGCAGGTAGTACGCCTCGTCGGTTCCGGAGATGACGCGCACGTCGATGTCGGTCGCGGCGCGGATCCGCTCGAGGACCTCGTTGCGATTCTGTGCGTCGCGCATCGCCGACGTCGCGATCGCTTCGATCGACGCCACGCCGTGGCGATCGCACGATTCGCGGAACCGCGTCAGCACCTCGACCGTCGCCTCGATCGACGCTTCGGGGATCTGCCCGGTGAGGAACACGTCGCGGCCGAGTCGCACCGGTGCGCGATGGCTCTCGATGATCCGGACGTCACGGTCCGAGCCGCCGACCTCCGCGATCATCACCCGGATCGCGTTCGAGCCCATGTCGACGACTCCGAAGCGGGCGGTGGCGGTGATGCCGGCGGGCTTGGTGGCGGGGGACGTCGAGTCGGTCACTTCCCTCCTATCCCAACCGAAGCGAGGCCGATGCGCAATCGGTCGCTCGAACCGCCGGCGCCGCGGTCAATGCCGGGGCTCGACGCCGACGCGGCACAGGTAGAACCGGTCGCGGAGCAGGTGCTTCTCGCCGCGGTCGAGGTACTCCACGCGCTCGCCGATCCCCGGGTCGAGGTCTGCGTCGACCAGTAGCGGAACCCGACGATCTCGCCTTTCTCCCGCACCCAGTCGAGGAACACGACCGAGTGCCCCGAGCCACTGGCGCGCCAGAGCTGCACGAAATCGCCGGCGCGCGCGTCCTTCCAATCCTCGACGCGCGTCCCGAGCGCGTTGTCGACGATCGCGGTTCGGAGGCAGGTCTTGTCGCTCGCCGAGCCGAACCACTGGTGCTGCAGCCGCCGCACGCCGTCGACGTCGAGATCGCGAATGCGCCACGGCCGGCCGTTGCGGTGGCACCAGAGCCGCCAGGCTTCGATGAACACCTCGAACGTCAGCCCACAACAGAACGCACGCCCCTCGGGATCACCGTTGGCGAACACCTCGCCACCGTCCTCGAGATCCTGCGTGCACCCCATCCAACCCTTGGCGTCGTCTCCGCGCGGCCACCAGTAGCGGTGCGTGCCGTCGGTCGGGTAGCGGGCGATGACCTCGAGCACCAGCGGGTTGAGCTCGCCCGGACGGGGCACGACCGCGGCGTCCGCGTCTCGAGGCGTCCGGAAGATCGTCGCGTAGCCATCGGCGTCGACGACCCGGAGCGAGCGCGCCCCCGACGGGCTGGCGATCAGCTCGTCGAACCGCATCGACGCGCGCTTCAACTTCCGCTCGACGGCGGCAATGTCCGGCTTCA
This sequence comes from uncultured Planctomycetota bacterium, assembly GCA_963823025.1. Classification (GTDB taxonomy): domain Bacteria; phylum Planctomycetota; class UBA1135; order UBA1135; family UBA2386; genus CAWGKH01. Next base: position 131,622 of record CAWGKH010000001.1, read on the forward strand.
GGACCACGAGCGGCGCCGGGTCCTGCTCCGGCTGGCCCTTCGCCACGTGGACGTCGACGCCGAGCTTCGCGTAGAACGCCTCGGCGCGGTGGACGTCCGTCACGGGTCGTTGCCCGGTCGCGGCACCGAGCAGGGTCAGGAGAGCGGCGACGGTTGCGAAGCGGTGCGGGGCCACGCACCCGAGCATACGCGATCCGCGGACGGCCAGCCGCGCAGCGGCGCTTTCGTCACTTGCGCAGGGGCAGGCCGTCCACGTCCCGCAGCTGGTTCATCGCGATCAACACGATGTCGATGATGGCCCAGATCCCACAGCCGCCGACCGTGACCAGCTTGAGGATGCCGAGCCCGATCTGGCCGAGGTAGAAGCGGTCGACACCGAGGCTGCCGAGCAGGATCGACAGGATCAGCGCCACCGTCCATTCGCGGCTCGAGAACAGGCCGTCCGCCTCGTTCGCGAAGAACCACTCGCCGTCCTCCTGGCGGACCATCGTGTCCGAGCGGACCTGGCCCATGCGCGCCATCTGCCGCAATTGGGAGAACTCGAGCGGGCCGTCCTCGCGACCCATGTGCTGGACGTAGTACTTGGTTCCGGTCACGGCGGACTCTCCTGGTTCCGATCGGGGCCTTCGGTTCGGCACAGACGATCCGGGAGGGGTCGGCGCGGATCAAGCACGAGTGCGTTTCCGGACGCGATCGACATCACCGCGGCAGCTCGAGATTCCACACGGCGTCTCCACCCTCGGGCACCGTTCGGGTGACGTCGACGATGCCGAGTCGCGGCGCCTCGAGGCGCGCGCGGTATTCGCCCGGCTCCAATCGGCCGATCGTCACGGACGCGTTCGCCTCCGGGGAGTCCGGTAGGACGACGCGGCCGGTGCGCACGAGCGATCCGTCGCCGCGCCACACGGAGTAGAGGACGAGCTGCCCGCGGAGCAACTCGGGCACACCGCCGGTGACGACGACGCGAACGGGCTTGCCGCGTGCGAGCGAGACCTCGAGCTCGCGGGTCGCACCCTTCGCCATCGCGACCGGTCCGGCGACGGCAGGCGCCGCGCCCGGTGCATCGACCGCGACGCGATAGCTGCCGTCGGGCAGCCCGCCGAACGTCACCGTGCCGTCGACGTCGGTCAGCGTGCGGTGGAAGAGGTCGAGCGGCGCACCGCTGTCCCCGAGAATCGTGACCAGCGCGTTCGCGCGCACGCCGCCGCCCGCATCGCGCACGTGCACGCGGAGCGTGCCGCCATTCTCCAACACGACCTCGAGGTCGTCCTGCTCCTGGCCCGCACCGAGCGTGATCGACGACAGGCGCCCGGTCCGACCGGTCGTCCCGAAGAGCTGCTTGGCGGTGATCTCGTAGTCGCCCGGCGCCACGCCCGCGAACGAGAAGTGGCCGTTCTCGTCCGTCAGCGCGGTGCCTTCGCCGAAGTCCAGCCGCTCGGCGGCACCGGCGATCGCCGCGTCCGGTCGGACCAGGGCGACGACGCAACGCGACACGCCTTGCTCTCCGTCCGCGTCGACGACGCGGCCGGCGAGCCGACCGCCGGGCAGGTCGAGCGCGACCGCGTACGGAGGGCGCCTTCGGCACGGTCACGATCTGCGGCGAGCCGAGCGCACCGGTGAACACGCCGGACTGCACCTGCACGCGCCAGGTGCCGGGGCGCACGCCGGTGATCTTGAACTTGCCGTCGTGCACGTCGCCGACGTAGCGCGGCACCGCGGCGCCCGGCGCCATCCAGAGCGTCGTGCCGTCCTGCAGCGGCGCGGACCCGACGCGGATCGTGCCCTCGACGTCGCAGAGACCGACGTCGGCGCTGCTCGGCCCCTCGTAGACGAGCTCCAGCTCGGCGGTCTCACCCTCGCGCACGACGACACGGTCGCTGACGGTGCGCTCGAGGACGTTCTTCATCATCGCTCCGAAGTCGAACTTCGCGTCGAGGTCGCGCTGTCCCATCTGCGACGCCTGCATGTCGTCGAGGTTCATCGCGTCGACCTTGTAGGTGCCGCTGGCGAGCCCGTCGAACGCGAACGAGCCGTCGGGCCCGGTCTCGCCCATCGCGATCGACGAGCCGTTGGTGTGCGCGCACTGCACGCGCCAGCCGGCGATCGGTTGCTGCCTGGCGTCGACGAGGTGCCCGTGGATCTCGCCGCCGCGACCGAGCTGCAGCACGACGTCCGAGACCGTCTCGCCGGGCGCGATGCGCACCGCGTCGCCCTTGACCGGGGCGAGGCCCGGCTTCTCGGCGATCAGTCGCACGGCCCGCCCGGAGAGGTCGCCGACGTGGAAGTGGCCACGCGCGTCCGTCTTCACCGGCGCCTCACCGGTCATCTGCGCCATCATCTGCGAGTCGAACATCCCACCCTTCGACACGCGGACGCTCGCGCCCTCGACCGGCGCGCCGTCGGGATCGAGCACCGTGCCGTCGATCGCGGCCGGCGCGAGCAGGCGGATCTCGCCGGCATCGGTGGAGCCACTCGGTCAGGTCCACGCTCTGTGAGGTGCGCGCGAACCCGTCCGCCTCGACGACGAGCTCCAGCTTCTCGCGCGGACACGGGCCCAGCGAGAACGCGCCGGCGTCGGTGCTCGAGAACGTGTCACCGACCACCTTGCGGTCCATCACGAGGAACGCGCGCTTGCGGAGCGAGACGGAGAACTTCGCCGGTGGCTCGCCGGTGGTGTCGGCGACGACGTGGCCGGTGAGCGTGCACTGCGGGGCGAGGCGCAGCTCGACATCGACCGATCCCGCGGGCACGTCGCGACGCACGACCGGGTCGAAGCCACGCGCGGTCGCGATCGAGCTGCGCCTGGTCGCCCTCGTCGAAGCCGCCGCAGCACGAAGTTCCCCTCCGCGTCGCAGCGGACGCCGCGCTCCTTGGCGCCGAGGGTCAGCACATCGGCACCGAGCATGTCGCCCATGTCGAAGCCCATGATCTCCTGACCGACCATCGGCACGTTCAGGACGAACGAATCCGGCACGGGATGACCGCTGCCGTCGACGACACGGCCGCGCACGGCGACCCCGGCGTCGAGCTTCACCGTGACGGACGTCGTCTCGTCGAGCCGCAGCGTCACGGGCTGCGACGTGCGCTTGAAGCCCGGTGTGCGCGCGTGCAGCTCGGCGCGCCCGGCCGGGAGGCCCCGTCGCTCGAGCGTGCCATCGTCGCCGCAAGCCAGTCGGAAGCTGACCGTCTCGTCCTGCTGTTGCACGCCCATCGGGCCGGCGGCGACGTGTGCCGGCTGCTTCAGATCGGGGTAGCGCAGCTCGAGTCGTGCTTCCGGCATCGATGCGCCGTCGGGATCGAGCACGCGGACGCTGAGCGCCGCCCCCGAGATCAGCTCGATGCGGACGACGTTCTCCTGCCCGGCGTTCAGCGCCAGCGACTGTCGCTGTGCGACACGGTCCTTCGCTTCGACGGAGAGGACGCAGGGACCCGACGCCTCCAGCCCGTCGAACCGCGCGACGCCGCGCGCGTCCGCGTTGGTGTCCAGCGGGACGATCTTGCCCAGCAGTGACGTCAGGTCCGCGATCTTCGTCGGGTCACTGAACTCGCGAGGATCGATCTTCCGGCCGAGCTCGACGTGCGCTCCGACGATCGGTTGCCCTTCGGTGTCGGCGACGAGCACGAGCACGCTGGCGGCGGGCACGGTCGGGATCGTGCCGACGTCGTCGTCGGCACCGGCTTCGACCGTGACGACCGCGTGGTCCGCTGCCCGCAGCGTGGGGTGTGTCAGCCGCACCGCGTAGCGTCCAGGCGGCGGATCCTCGAACCGGAAGCTGCCGTCGGCGCGGACCCGGGCCGACGCCACCGCCGGCGCCCGGTCGAGGAACGCCAGCACCTGGCTCTGGCCGTCCGCACCGTGTTCGGTCTGGCGCGCCGCGCTCATTCCGAGGTCGAACAGTCCGAACATCCCGCCCGGCGGCGGATCGGCATGCGGTCGCAGCTCCGCGGTCCCGCCACCCGGCCACACGCCGCGCGGTCCCGCGAACGCCCCGTGAACCACGGTGCTCGGCGCGACGCGCGTCCGGTCCGGGGCGCCGGCCGCGGCCTGCGCGGCGTCGCCCGCGGCCGGTGGCTCGCCGGCGTTCTCCGCCGTCACCCCCGGTGCGCCGCTTGCCGTTCCGGCGGTGCCGTTCGCGCCGGCGGTCGGCGAGCCCGCCGTCGACGGCGAGCCGCCTTGCTGGACCACGAAGACGATCACCAGCGCGACGACGAGCAGGAGTGCCAGCGCGGGGAGCGAGGAGCGCAGGATCGAGCGGGACATGCGTGGATCACGTGGCCGTGGGGAGGCAGCGACTGTCGGGAAGGCCGCGCCTACGCGCATCGTACGGGTTCATTCCACGCGATGTGTCGCGGTGGCATCGCGCGACCCGGTTCGCGGTGGTCCCAGGATCCCGCGCAGCTATCCTGCCCTTCGATGCGAGGCTGGCTGCGCCTGTCCCTGTGGATCGATCGCCAGCAGCGCCGGCTCGCGCGCGTGGTGGCGTGGCTCCTGGCCGTGATGGTGCTGGTCGGCGCCTACAACGCGGTCGCGCGCTACGTCGAGCGGGACGTGGGCCTGCAACTGTCGTCGAACGCGCTGCTCGAGCTGCAGTGGTACCTGTTCAGCCTCGTGTTCCTGCTGGGGGCCCCCTACGCGCTGCGCCAGGGCGCGCACGTGCGCGTGGACGTGCTGTACGCCGGCTTGCCGGCGCGCGGGCGTCATTGGATCGACCTGCTCGGCACGCTGCTGTTCCTGCTGCCGTTCTGCGGCTTCGCGATCGTCGCGTCGTTCGACTTCGTCGTCGACTCGTGGGCGCAGCACGAGCTGTCGAACGATCCGGGGGGGCTGCCGCGCTACCCGTTGAAGCTGGTCGTGCCGATTTCTTTCGCGTTGCTCGCCATGCAGGGCGTGTCCGAGGCGATCAAACGCGTCGCACTGCTACGCGGTGCGAGTGAGACCGAGGTGCATCTGGACGAGGAGCATCCGCCGCCCGGCGAGGAAGGCGTCGTCTGAGATGGTGCTGTCCGGGTGGCTGCCGGTGGCCGTGGACGCGGGGCACGACGTGCTCGGGCCGCTGATGTTCGTCGTCGTCTTCCTGACGATCTTCCTCGGCTACCCGGTCGCGTTCTCGCTCGGCGGTGTGGCGCTGGTGTTCGCGTGGCTCGGGGTGCAGGGCGGCTACTTCGGCTGGGAGTACCTCGAGCTGTTTCCCGAGCGCGTGTTCGGCGTGATGTCGAACTCGGTGCTGCTGGCGGTGCCCTACTTCATCTTCATGGGCACGATGCTCGAGCGGTCGCGGCTCGCCGAGGATCTGCTGCGGACGATCGGGCTCCTGTTTGGGCCGATGCGTGGCGGACTCGACGTTCGCGGTGGTGTTCGTCGGTGCGTTGCTCGCTGCCGCGACCGGCGTCGTCGGTGCGTCGGTCGTCGCGATGGGGCTGATCTCGCTGCCGATCATGCGGCGCTACGGCTACCGCGACGAGCTGGCCACGGGTGTGATCTGTGCCGCGGGAACGCTCGGGCAGATCGTGCCGCCGAGCGTCGTGCTCGTCGTGCTCGCCGACCAGCTCGGCGAGAGCGTCGGGGATCTGTTCCTCGGCGCGCTGATCCCGGGAGTGATGCTCGCGGGTCTCTACGCGGTATGGGTCGCGATCACCGCGTGGCTCCGGCCGACGTGGGCGCCGGCGATCCCGCGCGCCGAGCGCGAGGAGTGCGAGCACCTCGGGCTGGAGGTGCTGCAAGGTGATGGTGCCGCCGTTGGTGCTGATCCTGGTCGTGCTCGGCAGCATCTTCGCCGGCGTGGCGACGCCGACCGAGGCCGGGGCGCTCGGGGCGCTCGGGGCGACGGCGCTCGCGCTGGTCGACCGGGCGCCTCGATCTCGTGGCGCTACGCGGAACCATGGAGTCGACGCTGCGGATCACGTGCATGGTGGTCTTCCTGCTGGTCGGCTCCACCGCGTTCACGCTGGTGTTCCGTGGCCTGAACGGCGACCTGTGGATCGAGGACTTCCTGACCAACCTGCCGGGCGGCCGCATCGGCCTGCTCCTCGTCGCCAACCTCGCGATCTTCGTGCTCGGCTTCTTCATCGACTTCTTCGAGATCGCGTTCATCGTCCTGCCGCTGATCGCGCCCGCCGCGCGCGCGCTCGGCATCGAGGGCCGGGGATGGTCTGGTTCGGCGTGATGATCGGGATGAACCTGCAGACCAGCTTCCTGACGCCGCCGTTCGGGTTCTCGCTGTTCTACCTGCGCGGCGTGGCGCCGCCGGAGGTCAAGACGACGACGATCTACCGCGGCGTGGTGCCGTTCATCGGCATCCAGCTCATCGGTCTCGTGCTCGTCATCGCGTTCCCGGAGCTGGTGACCGGGCTCATCGCGGATTGACACCAGAAGGGCCGTGAAGCCGATCGGCTGATGGTCTCCGGGTGTCGGGCGGTCGGCACAGCAGCCGGGCGGCTGCGGGCGGATCCTGCGTGCCGGCAGCTCTGGGCAACGGTCATCCCAGGAGCAGGCAGACCCGTGGGACAACGGGCCGGTGGGGATCCGCGGGCCACATTCCCCAGCGCGGCCTCCCGCCGCAACGGAACGGGCATGCCCACCTGCGGTGGACATGCCCCGAGGCAGTCGGCCGCGCTTCCGTCTCCCCGGGGCCGCTCCGGCCCCGAAGCCTCGCGTCCCGCGAGGATTCTCCGACTTCGCGACCCACGGTTCCTGCAGGCGCCGGCAACGGCGGCGCGGCGCGCGGCGCGATGCGCCCGGTCAGGTCGTCGCACGCTGCCTCTCCCACTCCTGGGCGGCGCGCTCGACCTCCGGGAGCTTGTCTGCGCGGAAGGTGAGCTTGCCGTTCTCCGTGACGAGCCCGTCGAAGTGTTCGCGAGGGAATTCCGGCGGCAGTTCGAGGCGAGCTGCGGGCCGGGACGGTTCGGGGGCGGCGCATTGCGCCGCCCGCAGCACGACCTTCGGACCGACCGCGAGCCTCCGACCGACAAGGCGTCCGTGGCGGTCGCGCATCTCGAACGTGATCCGCCCGGCGCATTGCGCCGCGCTCCGCGTCGCCGTTGCTGCCGCACGCCGGAACCGTCCGTTCGCCCGCTCTCCCGGACTTGCCTCTCCTTGGCCGACCGTCGCTCGCGTCGGCCGCGACGCAGGATCTGCCGGGAGCCGATCGACGACCCGCGCCATGGCCCGCACGCGCAGACCCTCACCGACCTCACCGCGACCCGGCGACCCTCGCCGCAGACGCCATCGGCCCACACGAAAGCCGGAAGATCCTGTCGCTCGGCCCGCTGTCCCCGTCCCGCCGGGGCACCCGTTGCATTCATCCGTCGAAGCCGCTCATTCGCTGTCAGGGACTCGCGCACGCACACGAATCCCTGAAGTGCCCGCGGCGATCGGTCACGAGGCGACGACCGTGGGCACCGAGTGCTCGACAACCGGGATCCCTGCTTCGACGATCCCGCCCACGCGCATTCCGATGAAGACCGAACTTCGAGACACGACGACCGCGCTCGGTCTGCTCGTCCTGCGGGCGGGCACCGGCGGGTATCTCCTCACGCACGGCCTCGGCAAGCTCGAGATGCTGCTGGGCGGGCAAGCCGAGATGTTCGGTGACCCGATCGGGCTCGGCAAGGAGCTGAGCCTGGTGTTGATCACGCTGGCCGAGTTCGTCGGCTCGTGCCTGGTGATCGTCGGGTTCGGCACTCGCATCGCCGCGGCGACCATCGGCATCGGGATGGCGGTCGCGGCGTTCGTCGCGCACGCGGACAACCCGTGGACGATGGAGGGTGGCTACGTGCTGTTCACGTCGGGTGCGGCGAAGACGTGGGCGAGCAAGGAGCCCGCGCTGCTCTTCCTGATCCCCGCGCTCACGCTGATCCTCACCGGGCCTGGTCGGTTCTCGCTGGACGCGGGCCTGTTCGGCCGTCACCGCCAGGCGAAGGTCGCGTAGGCGAGCTCGGCGGTGCCGAACCACCGGAACGACTCGGCGCGGAACTTCCGCCAGTGCTCGAGGATGTTCCGATAGGTCGGGTCGGCGGCGGCCTCGTCGGCGAGCAGACCGTCGGTGGCCTCGCGCGCGGCCTGCATGATGTCGTCGGTGAACGGCCGTAGCGCGACCCCGTGGTCGAGGAGACGCCGCAATGCGGCCGGGTTCTTCGCGTCGTAGCGGCGTTGCATGGTCGCCGCGGCTTCTTCGGCGGCGGTCGCGAACATCGCCTGGTAGTCGCTCGGCAGCTTGTCCCACGCACTCTTCGCGACGAGGAACGACAGCGACGGACCGGGTTCCCACCAGCCGGGGTAGTAGTAGTTCTTCGCGACCCGGTAGAAGCCGAGCTTCTCGTCGTCGTACGGGCCGACCCACTCGGTCGCGTCGATCGCACCGCGCTCCAGGGCGGGGTAGATGTCGCCGCCGCCGAGCACCTGCACCGACACGCCGAGGCGGTCCATCACCTTGCCGCCGAGGCCCGGGATGCGCATCCGCAGCCCCTTCAGCTCGGCGAGCGAGGGTACCGGGTTGCGGAACCAGCCACCCATCTGCACACCGGTGTTTCCCGACGGGAAGTTGACGATGCCGAAGTCCGCATACACCGAGCGCATCAGCTCGAGGCCGCCGGCCTCCATCAGCCACGCGCTCTGCTGGCGTGACGTCAGACCGAACGGGATGCAGGTGTCGAACGCCAGCGCCGGCGCCTTGCCGGTGTAGTAGTAGCCGCCGGTCTGGCCGACCTCCGCCGAACCCTTCTGCACGGCGTCCATCACCTGCATCGCCGGCACCAGCTCGCCGGCCTGGTGGACCCGGATGCGAAACGCGTTCTCGCTCATCTGCAAGACGCGCTCGGCGAGCACCTCGGCGGCGCCGTAGATCGTGTCGAGCGTGCGCGGGAAGCTCGACGCGAGCCGCCACTCGACGCGTGGTCGGCCACTCGCGGTGCCGGCACCGCGGCCATGTTCGCTCCTCAGGACGCCGGCGGCCGACGCGCCGACGACCCCGGCCGCGGCTCCGGCGAGTCCGCCGGTGAGGAAGATGCGGCGAGACGCGCCTCGGTCCTCGGTCATGCCCGCGAGCGTAGGGCGCCGCGGCGTGCGGCACACGTCTCCGCGCCGTGCGGGACGCGCATCAGGTGTCGCGGCGTGGGCGCCACCCACTGCCCTGCAGGACGCTGCGGAACGGCCGGGGCATCACCGCGTCTCGCGGCTCGAGAGCTTTGCCCCGAGCATCGCGCCGAGGCCGATCCCGAGCGGTGTCCCGATGCAGAGGCTCAGCCACGGCAGCCGAACGTCGCCCGGCGCACCGCCGCGGAGATGGATCTCGAACCAACCGAGCAGGAGTGGCAACGAGAGGCCGAGGACGCACGCCCCGGCGATCGCTCCCTCGAGCTTGTTCATCGCCCCGAGTCTAGTGCGGTGCGTCAGAAATCCGGAGCGTTCTCACCGGCCACTCACGCCGCTCGCGGCGAGACCGACGTCACCGCACGCCGAACACCAGCGCGATGTTCGGCTGCACGCTCATCGGCTGGTCGCCGGCACGGGTGCTCGACAGCGTCAGCGACCGGTAGGGATCCGGCGGCGAGCTGAAGTAGAAGGTCGCGACCGGCGACGCGCGCAGGCCGAGCGCGTTGGCGCTCGCGTCGAACACGAAGCTCTGGCTGTGGAGCTGGAGGCCGAGCAGGCCGAAGTTCCGAGGGACCGGATGGCTGAAGTAGAACCGCTCGGCGCTGGCTCCGCCGGTCATGCCGACGAAGGTCTGCAGCGGGTTCGTGTAGAGCGAGCAACCCGGCGCACCGAGTGCATCGAGCGCTGCGGGAAGCGGGATCGGTCCGGCGTTCGACAGACTCGTGCCGACGATCGCGACCGCCGGATGCGTCGGCGGCCCGTTCGGCGAGCGCGCCATGCTCATCACGGTCTGGATCTCGTCGAGCGGCGACAGGTAGCTGCCGCCGAAGCCGACGGTGCCCGCCGGACAGCCGGAGCCATGGATCGTCGTGAAGATCGTCCAGTCGGCGGCCGGATAGAACTCCGCGTCGGGAAACCACTGCGTCGGCGTCGAGGCCTCGGCGCGTGTCTCGGCTTCGACGAGGAGATGGCCGTAGGTCGTCAACGGGAACGACTGGTCGAGCGGGATCGTGACGTCGTACGGGGCCGGTTGAGGTCGATTCGCTTCGGCCGGGAACGACACGAGCCGATCGTTGAGGACCGTCGTGTAGTCCCGCCCGCGGTTCGCCGCGAAGCTCGTCCGGCTGGCCAGCTCGGGACTCGGCACGCCGTCGGTGCTCATGCGCAACGTCAGGTGTCGGCTCATCGCCGGCACCGGCAGCACCGGCGCGCCGCCATCGGGTCGCAGCAGCACCGTCGAGTACCGCTGCACGGAGTGGTAGACGAGTCGGCTCTCGTAGATGGTCTGGGTGAGCTGATAGCCGGGGCGCGCGACGATGAAGCTCGTCGAGAAGCCCTCTTGGGAGACGTTCTGCACCGGCACGGTGGGAATCGTCTGGGCGGTGAGACCGGTCGCGAGCAGCGCGACCGCAGGAAGCAGGGAACGGGGGTGGAGCATAGTTTCTGGATGTGAGGGTTGGAGAAGCCGGCGCCGCGCGCAAGCTGCATGCCAGGGGTTGGAGCCCATGCGACGCCTCGGAAGATCTCCGCGGACCCGGGTGCGCGGCGGGCAACGGCGGGCGGCACGGATCGGACACCGTCACGCTCGCGTGACGACAACCGCGCGGTGGTGGCGGATCGCGGTCACGGGAAGCGTCCCGCGCGCAGATCCTCGAACGCCTCGTGGATCTCCGCTTCGGTGTTCATCACGAACGGACCGCGGCCGGCGATCGGCTCGCCGAGGGGCGCTCCGTCGAGCACGAGGAACCGCGCGTCGCGCGCGGCGCGCAGCCCGAGCCCCTCGCCCGCGGGATCGAGGATCGCGAAGCCGGTTTCCGTCAGGGTCGCGGTCCCCGCGATCTCGAGCTCGCCGTCGAGGAGGACGACCACGCCGGTGCGGTCGCGGGCCAGCTCGAGCTCGGTGCTCCGGCCACCGCGCAGCACGCCGTCCCACACGTTCAGGGACGAGAACGTCGCCGCCGGACCGCGTACTCCGCGAAGCTCGCCCGCGATGACCCGCACGGTGCCGGCGCCGTCGGCGAGCGTCACGGTCGGGATCTGCGCCGTCCCGATGTCCTGGTAACGCGGCGGTGTCCGCTTGTCCGCGCGTGGCAGGTTGACCCAGAGCTGGACCATCTCGACCGTGCCGCCGGTCGCCGCGAACTCCCGCTCGTGGAACTCCTCGTGGAGGATGCCGCGTCCCGCCGTCATCCACTGCACGTCGCCGGGGCCGATCACGCCCTCGTTGCCGGCCGAGTCGCGGTGTGCGATCCGTCCCTGGTAGGCGATCGTGACCGTCTCGAAGCCGCGGTGCGGGTGCACGCCGACACCGTGCGGCTCCGCGGTCGGCGCGAACTCCGCCGGTGCGGCGTAATCGAGCAGGAGGAACGGGCTCAGCACGTCGCCGAAGCGGTCGTACGCGAACAGGCTCCGGACGGGGAAGCCGTCGCCGACCCAGTGCATCGGCGGCGCGCGGTGGATCGAGAGGACGCGTTTCATCGATGGAGTCGCGGCAGCGTAGCACCTCGGGGTTCCGCCGATCGGTCGCGGCCGCTCTCCGGCGCCGCGCCGCGATACACTGCGCGCCGTCCCTCGTGTGACCCCGGAGGCTCCGATGCGCTCGTTTCGCGTGGCCCACTTCGTCGCGGCGTGTCTGCTCGCCGCGTTTCCCGCCCTGGGCTCGCTCCGGGCACAGGACTGTTCGGGCACGTCGATCGGCGCGACGCCGCTGATCGATCTCGGTGCCGGCACCTACCTCGGCCACCCGGGCGGGCTCTACCCGAACGGACAGAACGTGCCGCCGCCCGCCCACGCTGCGGCCGGCGCCGCCGCCGCCGCGAACGTCACGCCCCGCGATGCGAACGGCGTCGCCGACCCGAACGGCCGGATCGTCGTCGTGTCGATCGGCATGTCGAACACGACGCAGGAGTTCTCGCAGTTCGTGCAGCTCAGCGACGCGGATCCGAACCGCGCGGCGCCGGTCACGGTCGTCGACGGTGCGCAGGGTGGTCAGGACGCCGAGATCGTCGCCGATCCGAACGCCGTGTTCTGGAGCATCGTCGACCAACGCCTCGCGGCGGCAGGAGTCACGCCGCAGCAGGTGCAGGTCGCGTGGCTCCTGGAGGCCGTTGCGGGACCGCAGGATCCGTTCCCGCAGCACGCGCTGCATCTGCGCGACCTGCTCGCGGCGATCGCGCGCAACCTGAAGGCGCGGTATCCGAACCTCGCGATCTGCTACGTCTCGAGCCGGATCTATGCCGGCTACGCGACGAGCATGCTCAACCCGGAGCCCTACGCCTACGAGTCGGGGTTCGCGGTGAAGTGGCTCATCGAGGACCAGATCGCCGGCGATCCGTCGCTGAACTCCGATCCGGCGCACGGCGCCGTCCACGCACCCTGGCTCGCGTGGGGGCCGTACACGTGGGCCGACGGGCTGACCCCGCGCAGCGACGGCCTCGTGTGGCTGTGCAGCGACTTCCAGGCGGACGGCACCCACCCGGGCCCGACCGCGCGTCAGAAAGTCGCCGACATGCTGAACACGCACTTCACCACCGACCCGACGGCTCGACCGTGGTACGTCGGCACCGGCGGGATCCTGCGCGCCGCAGTGCGCGCGTACGGCGTCGGCTGTCCGGGAACGTCCGGCGTGCCGTCGGTGCGGACCAACGGCACACCGTGGGTCGGCAACCAGGGCTTCCGGCTCGGGGTCACCGACGCGCGCGCATCGAGTCCGGCGACGCTGTTCACGAGTCTCGGGGCCGCACAGCTCCCGATCGGCGGCGGGTGTGCGCTCGCGATCGATCCATTGCGGATGTTCGGACCGATCGTGCTCGGTACGAATGCGTCCGGTAGCGCGAGCGTGGTGATTCCGGTGCCGGGTGACCCGGCGCTGATCGGTGTCTCGCTGTTCACGCAGTGGTGGATCGACGACCCGCAAGGCTTGCCGTTGCCACCGCTCGCGGGCATCGCGTTGACTCGAGGCGCGGAGCTGCGGATCGGCGTTCCGTAGGGCCCTCGAGCCACATGGCGGGCGGATCTGCTAACCTGCCCCGCGTGCAGCGAGGGATGCTGATCGCGTGGCTTCTGTCCGGCGCGCTCTGCTCGGCGCAGGTCGATCCGGGTCCGAGTCCGGCTCGCGAGACCGGGACCTGGAAGTTCGGCGCGTTCTTCTGGCACGAGTCACCGAACGACGAGGTCGCGCTGGACGGCGTCCGCGCGGCACTCGCTGCACGCGGCCATCCGTTCGATCTGATCGTCCGCAGTGCCGGTGGTGACGCGGACCGCGCCGCGCAGATCCTGGCGGAGATGCGGGAGGAGTCGCTCGACCTCGTGTTCGCGATGGGCACGCAGGCCGCGCTCTTGTGCAAAGACGCGTTCGGCCAGGTGCCGGTCGTCTACACCGCGGTGACCAACCCGGTCGAGTCGGGCGTGGTGACGTCGTGGACCGGCTCGGGCCGCCGGCTTGCCGGCAACAGCAACTGGTTGCCACCGGAGACGATCCTGCGCGTGTTCCGCCTCGCGGTGCCGAATCTCGGGCGGCTCGGCGTCCTGCGCTCCGAACGCGGCGACGTCGTCAGCGGCGCGGAGCTCCGCAGTGTGCGCAAGGCGCTCGATCGCGAGGGCGCGCCGAAGATCGAGCTCGTCGAGGAGATCGTCGACGGACCCGATGGCATCGCGCCGGCCGTCGAACGGCTCGCCCGGCGCGGTGTCGAGGCGATCTGGATCCCGATCGACTACGTCGTCTACGAGAGCATCGACCGCGTGCTGGCCGCCGCGCGCCCGCATCACCTGCCGCTCGTGTCCTCGTCGTTGCGTGGCGCGCGTCAGGGTGCGGTGGCCGGAGTCGTCGTCGACTACGAGCTGCTCGGCGAACGCGCCGTGCTGATCGCACTCGACATCCTCGATCACGGTACCGATCCGGGCACGATTCCGGTCGGCACGATGCAGGGCTACCGCGTCGTCGTGAATCTCGCCGCAGCGACGCGGTGCGGCTACGAGCTGCCGCTGTCGTTGCTCGCCGTCGCCGACGTGATCCTCGAGTACGGCGACGGTCCCGAGCCGGGGACGGGGGGGGGAATCGGTGTCGAACGTCGCTGATCGCGAGCCGCGGCGCGCGCGGTTCCCGCTCGCGTGGAAGCTCTCGGTCGCTCTCGTCGCGGGTGTGCTGGCGATGCTCGCGGCGCTCGTCCTGCTCGTCGGTCCGCACACCACGCGCGCGTTCCTCGCATCGGCGGACGCGCTGGTCGCGCGCGGCGCCGACGAGATGCGGCGGCTCGCCCGTGCCGACGCCGGCCAGAGCCGCGACATCCTCCTCGAGGTCATCGAGCACACGACCGACGCGCGGCGCCGCGATCTCGCCGACCTGCCGCTCTCGCTCTACGTCGGCGATCCCGCGCGGCTGCGCGAGGCCGTGCTCGACCAGGACTCGGCACGTGGCGCGCGCCTGCGCGGCAATGCCGACCTGCTCGGCCGTGAGATGGAGCAGCGGGCGATGGCGAGGATCGACGAACAGGTGGCCCGCATCTCCGCCGAGCAGGCGGACATGGGTCGCCGGTTCGCGTCCGACCTGCGGACGTCGTACCTCGCTCTCGCCGGTGGCGTGCTGGGCGTCTTCGTGATCCTGCTCGGGTTCGGGACCTGGCGGGTCGTCGTCCGACCCATCCGCGAGCTGCGTCGTGCGACGCGTGCGGTCACCGTGGGCGACTACGACGTGCACGTCGATGCCGGGCGCAACGACGAGGTCGGGGCGCTCGCCGCGGACTTCGCGGAGATGGTCCGTCAGCTTCGCGAGTCGCGTGAGGAGCTCCAGCGCTGGAACGAGACGCTCGAGTCGGAGGTCGCGCGCAAGACGGAGCATCTCGAATCGGCGCTCGACGACTTGCGTCGTGCGCAGCGTCAGCTCGTGCACGCGGCCAAGATGGCGTCGCTCGGGACCCTCGCAGGCGGGGTCGCGCACGAGTTCAACAACGTGATCGGCGGGATCCGTGGCTGCGCGGCGGAGGCGCTGGCGGACGAGACGGACGAGGATCGCCGCGAGCCGCTCGAGGTGATCCTCCGTGCCGCGAACCGCGGTGCGGCGGTGACCGAGCAACTCCTGAGCTTCGCGCGACGTCGCATCGGGGCGATGGAACCGGTGTCGGTCGGCGAGATCCTGGACGAGGCGACGCGACTCGTCGAACCGCAGGCGCGACGCCACGACGTCGCGCTGTCGCTCCGACGTGATGGCGATCTCGAGTGCGTGGCCGACGCCGGCGCGCTCCACCAGGTGTTCCTCAACCTGCTGACGAACGCGCTGCAGGCGATGCCGCGCGGTGGTAGGCTCGATGTCGCCGCCGAACGCCGGGCGGACGCGGTCGTCGTCCGCGTCTCCGACACGGGCGTCGGCATCCCCCCCGAGCGTATCGAGCAGGTGTTCGACCCCTTCTTCACGAGCCGTGACGGTGCCGACGACGGCGCGCGCGTGGGGACCGGGCTCGGACTGTCGGTCTCCTACGGCCTCGTCGAAGCCCATGACGGTCGCATCGAGGTCGAGAGCGAGGTCGGGCGGGGCACCACGTTCACCGTGACGTTGCCGGTCGGTGGTCCGAAACGCGGAGGCCCGGGGCGTGACTGAGCCCAGCGGCGCCGACTCCGCCGGTACCGGAACCGAGCCGAAGCCCGCGGCCGTCGCTCGCGTGCTCGTCGTCGACGACGAGGAGAGCATGCTGTGGTTCGTGCGCCGCGGGCTCCGTCGGCATGGCTTCGAGGTCGAGGGCGTCGAGCGTGGTGAGGTCGCGATCGAACGGTTCGAGGCGAGGCCGTTCGACGTCGTCGTCACCGATCTGAAGATGCCGGGCGTCGACGGGCTCGAGGTGCTGGCGCACGTGCGTGCGGCGGACCCCGAGGCGATCGTGGTGATGATGACGGCGCACGGCACGATCGCCACCGCGGTGGAGGCGATGCGTCGCGGAGCATTCGACTACGTCACGAAGCCGTTCGAGATGGACGAGCTGGTGCTGTCGATCGAACGAGCACTGGCCCAGCGAGCGACGCTGCGCGAGAACCGGAACCTGCGAGCCCTCGTCGACCACCGCACCGCATTCGGTGGGCTGATCGGGCAGAGTCCCTCGATGCGCGCGGTGTTCCAGACCATCGAGCTCGTGCAGGGATCGGACGCCACGGTGCTCGTCACCGGGGAGTCGGGCACCGGCAAGGAGCTGGTCGCCCGCGCGATCCACGCCGGGTCGCGGCGCGCGGCCGGTCCGTTCGTGCCGGTGCACTGCGCGGCGCTGCCGGCGGGACTGATCGAGAACGAGCTGTTCGGTCACGAGCCCGGCGCGTTCACCGGTGCCACGGGCCGGCACCGTGGCGTGATCTCGCGCGCGGACGGCGGCACGCTGTTCCTCGACGAGGTCGCGGAGATCCCGTTGCCGATCCAGATCAAGCTCGAACGGTTCCTACAGGACCGCGAGTACGTTCCGCTCGGTGGCGGCGATCCGGTTCAGGTCGACGCGCGCGTGGTGGCCGCGACCAACCGGGACCTCGGCGAGGCCGTGCGTGCGGGCACGTTTCGCGAGGAGCTGTTCTGGCGCCTGAACGTCGTCCCGATCCACCTGCCGCCGCTACGCGACCGGCGTGAGGACATCGGCGTCCTGGCGCTGCACTTCCTCGAGCGTCTCGCCGAACGGCACGGTGCGGCCACGACCGGCTTCACGGTGGACGCGATGCTCGCATTGACGCGTCATGAGTGGCCCGGCAACGTCCGGGAGCTGCAGAACACGGTCGAACGGGCGCTCGTCCTGCACTCCGGTCAAGTCGAGCTCGACGCGCCCGATCTGCCGATCGAGCCGGCCGCCGAGCCGGTGCGCACGGCGGGCGCGTTCGCGGAGCGACACGTGCTGCTCCAGGACGCCGTTCAGGTGTTCGAGCGCCAGTATCTCCAGGAGCTGATGCGGCAGACGCGTGGCAACGTCAGCGAGGCGGCACGCCTCGCCGGAATCTCCCGCGGTCATCTCCATCGCAAGCTCAAGTCGCTCGGGCTCGATCCGGACGGGTTCCGCTGAGTTCGTGGCCGCGTTCGCGCGCCGCTATAGTCGCCGAGCGTCACCCGTTCCCCGCACACGTGATGTCGCCGAACGCTCTCCGCCTCGTCCCGCCTCGCTTCGAGCCTCCGCTCGACGCCGGCTTCCGCCCCGCCGTCCTGGCCAACCGCGCGTTCCGCGCAGACGTCCGTGCCAGCGGTGCCGCCGAACCGCTCTCGATCGCGCTCGAACGCCCGGACGGCAGCGTCTCGCGGTTCGACACCGAGGTGTTCGCCGAAGACCATGCGCGGGCCGCGGCGAATCTGCCGTACGTCGAGCGGATCGTGAAGTTCCTGCTCTGGAGCCGCGGTGCACCGAGGCTCTGGATCGGTGGCTCGCCGCGACTCGGCGGCCTGATCGCGCGCGCCTACTCGCCCGACGGCGAGCGCGCATTCGATGCACGGTTCATGGGCGAGCAGGTCTACGAGCGACCGTTCGAGGTCATGGCGTGCGGCGCCGGGGACGTGCCTGCCGCCAACGAGATCGCGAAGCCGCTCGGCCGGCATCTCGACGGTTGTCGCATCGGATTCGACCTCGGCGCGTCCGACCGGAAGGTGTCCGCAGTGGTCGATGGCGAGGCGATCTACAGCGAGGAGGTCGTCTGGGAGCCGCGAAAGCAGTCCGATCCCGACTACCACTACCGCGAGGTGATGACGGCGTTGCGCACCGCCGCTTCGAAGATGCCGCGCGTCGACGCGATCGGTGGGAGCTCCGCCGGCGTCTACGTGGACAACCGGCCGATGGTCGCGTCGCTGTTCCGCGGCGTGACCGCCGAGCGGTTCGACGAGGTGCGCAGCATGTTCCTGCGGATGCGGGAAGCGCTCGGCGTGCCGTTCGAGATCGTCAACGACGGCGAGGTGACCGCGCTCGCCGGATCGATGTCGCTCGGGGACAACGGCGTGCTCGGCGTCGCGCTTGGATCCAGCGAGGCGGCCGGCTACGTGACGCTCGACGGCACGATCACGAACTGGCTCAACGAGCTCGCGTTCGCGCCGGTCGACTACTCCCCGGACGCCCCGATCGACGAATGGTCGGGCGATCGCGGGAACGGCGCGCTGTACTTCTCGCAGCAGTGCGTGTTCCGCCTCGCGCCGGCGGCCGGAATCGAGCTTCCGAGCGACGTCACCGATGCCGAGCGGCTGAAGGTCGCACAGGCGAAGCTGGCCGACGGACATGCCGGGGCGATCGACGTGTGGCGCACCATCGGGATCTACATGGGCTACGCGATCGCGCACTACGCCGACTTCTACGATCTCCGGCACGTGCTCATGCTGGGGCGGTGCACGTCCGGACGCGGTGGCGACCTGATCCTCGAGGGTGCGCGCCAAGTGATCGACGGCGAGTTCCCGGAGCTCGCCGAGGTGCAGATCCACCTCCCCGACGAACGCAGCCGTCGCGTCGGTCAGTCGATCGCCGCGGCGAGCCTCCCGGAGATCCGGAAGTGAGCGCGATGCGATTCTCCGAACGCGACAGCAGAGGTCTTCGTCCCCGACGGACTGGCGCCCACCGAAGCACTCGGCGCGCACGACCCACCTCGCCGTCGGTGCGCACCAGGACGACCTCGAGATCATGGCGTTCGACGGCATCGCGCAGTGCTTTCAAGCCGACGACCGCTGGTTCACCGGCGTCGTCGTCACCGACGGCGCGGGATCACCGCGCGACGGGCTGTACGCCGACTTCGACGACGATCGGATGCGGGCCGTGCGCCGCAAGGAGCAGAAGAAGGCCGCCGTGATCGGCGAGTACGCCGCCCAGGTCCTGCTCGATCACCCGAGCAAGGCCGTGAAGGACGGCGCGTCCCGCGCGCCGGTCGACGACCTGCTGCTCGTGCTGCAGCGCGACGCGACCGACGCGTGGTCTACACGCACAACCTCGCCGACAAGCACGACACGCACGTCGGCGTCGCGCTGAAGCTGATCGCGGCGCTGCGGGAGCTGCCGGCGGGCGACCGCCCGCAGCGCGTGCTCGGGTGCGAGGTCTGGCGGGATCTCGACTGGATGTGTGACGAGGACAAGGTCGTCCTCGATGCGTCGATGCACGAGAACCTGCAGGCGGCGCTGGTGGGCGTGTTCGACTCGCAGATCTGTGGCGGCAAGCGATACGACCTGGCGACGATGGGGCGGCGCCGCGCCCAGGCCACCTACTTCGCGTCGCACGGGGTGGACCGGTCGAGCGGCCTCAACTTCGCGATCGACCTCTCCCCGCTGCTGGCCGATCCGTCCCTCGATCCGCTCGATCACGTGCTGGTGCACGTGGATCGATTCCGCGCCGACGTCGCCGATCGCATCGCGCGAATGCGCTCTCGCTGAGGGGGATGCGGCCCTTCGAGTGCCCGCGCTCGGCGCGGCGGCACTACGATGCCCCCTCCCGTCCTCCGCCCGCGCATCGACCGAACGATGAGACCCGCTCCGATCGCCGTCGCCGTACTCCTTCCGCTCGTCGCGCAACCCATCGCGCTGGTCGCCCAGGAGCCTGCCGCCGCGCCACCGAAGATCGCCAGCGAGCAGCTGCCCTGGTTCGATCTGTTCGATGGCGCCACGCTGTCGGGATGGGTGACGAAGGGCGGGCGCTACGACGGCAAGGCGATCTGGACCGTCGAGGACGGGGCGATCGTCGGTCGCGTGGGGCCGGGCAAGGCCGGCGGCCTGATCTACACCGACCGCGACTGGCACAGCTTCGATCTGCAGCTGCAGACGATGATCGACTGGCCGTTCGACTCCGGCGTGTTCGTGCGCATGTCCCCGCACGGCAAGGGCGCGCAGCTGACGCTCGACTGGCGTCCCGATGGCGAGATCGGCGGCGTCTACTCCGACGGCTGGCTGCAGCACTGCCCCCAAGGGGCGGCGCTGTTCCACAAAGCGCAGTGGAACGACGTGCGCGTGCGCTGCACGGGGCGCGACTTCCGGCTCCAGATGTGGATCAACGGGGAGCCGCTGACCGACTACCGGCTGCCGCCGGGCACCGAGGGCTATGCACCGACCGGCAAGATCGGTCTGCAGGTGCACCCGGGTCTCGAGGCGAACGGCCAGTCGGCGCGGTTCCGCGCGATCCGGATGCGGGAGCTGCCGGTGTTCGACGTCGACGAGTTCGATTGCGACGACGAGGGCTTCCTGACCGCCAACGAGGGCTCCGGCTGGAAGTCTCTGCTCGGCGACGACCTGTCGCAGTGGCGCACGGACGGGGGGGACGGGTCGGGATTCGCCTACGCCGGCGGGGTCCTCGAGGTGCGCACGCAGGGTGACGGCGACATGCTCTGGACGCGCGAGGAGTACGGGGACTTCGAGCTGCGCCTCGACTTCCAGATGGCACGGGGCGCGAACTCCGGTGTCTATCTGCGCGGTGCCACCGAGGTCCAGCTCCTCGACGACTTCCACTGGGAATCCGACGCGAAGACCTCGCTCGAGCCGTGGCAGTTCACCGGCAGTCTCTACGCGGCGGTCGCGCCGGGCGACCGTTCGGCGCTCTACCCGACCGGCCGTTGGAACTCGCTGCAGATCCGCTGCGAGGGCTCGCGGATGCGGTGCGAGTTGAACGGCGTCGAGCTCTGGGACGTCGACACCGACACGGTCGAGGCGCACAAGGGCGAGCCGTTCCGGAAGCGTGCCCGCTCGGGCGCGATCGGCCTGCAGCGGCACGCTCCGGCCAAGGCGGGGGGCGACGCTCCCGCGTGGCTGCGGTTCAAGAACGTGTTCGTCCGGCCGCTCGGACAGGCCCGGCCCGAACCTGCGGTGCTGCGAAAGACCGGATCCGACCGCAAATGAGCCGGCCATCCCAGCGCGGTTCCGGTCCTTCCCGAGAGTCCCCGCGCGTGCCGGACCTGCGGACTCGTGCCGACTGATTTTTCCTTTCACGTTTCGGGAGCAACTCCCGAGAGGGTCTTCCGATGATGCGTTGCCTCGTTCTCGCGGCCTCGGCCGCTGTGTCGCTCCTGGCCGTTCCCGCCGTCGCCCAGGCCGCCGGATCCGTGACCTACTACGGAAACGGCTGCTCCGATGCCGGCGGCACCGCGATCGTCCCGGTGATGACGGTCGTGGTCACCAACTCGACGACGGGTATGCCCCAGCCCGGCGCGACGGTGACCCTTCGCTACGTCGGTCAGAACGGTAGCGGCTTCTGGACGGAGTCGGTGCCCGTGCTGATCAGCGGTCTCAGCAGCGCGAACCTCCCGGTGCCGCGCCTGACGCAGTCGATGTCGACATCGTGCTCGCTGCTCGTCAACCCGGACATCGCGGTGTTCGTGATGCCGCCGTCGACCGCCAACTACCTCGATCGCGTCAGCTACACGATCCCGAACACGCCGACGGTGCTCGGTGCCTCCGTCTTCCACCAGTGGGGAACGATCGTGTTCAACACGCTCGGGATGACGACGCTGGACTTCTTCGTGTTCTCGAACGGGGCCCAGGTCCAGGTCGGCGTCTGAGCATCGGCGTCACGGCGCGCGCGCCGACCGGATGGCGAGCTCGAGCCCGACGACGTGGATCGTGTCCGGCTCCGTGCGCCCGTCCGAGTAGAAGCGCGTCGACGGCGTCCTGCGCAGCTCGACGAACCAGTCGGCCCTGCCGATCCGGACCGTGCCTGCCTCGCCGTTCGCGAGGCTGGCGATCGCGCCGGTGAGCGCATCCCGATCGAACGGCTTGGCCGCGACGTCGAGCGTGCCCTCCGCGGCGGGTGGTGACAGCCGGCGCTCGTGCGCGGCCGGGCGGACCTCCCCGGTGGTGGCGTCGGCGATGCCGCCGTCCCCGAGCAGGTCGATCCGCAGGCCCGTGTAGCCCGACTCGTCCCGATTGGCCCCGCCCGCATCGACGAGGAGCAGCGCCCGCGGGCCGACGGTCTCGATCGTGCCCGTGCCGAGGTCGACGACGAGCGCGTTGTCCTCGTCGATCCCGAAGCCGAAGCGCGTGTGGGTCGCGACGAGCGCGACGACCAATCGCCCGAGCCGCCCGCGCGCGAGGAAGTGCTGGTCGACGATGCCGTAGGGGAACAGCCCCATGCCCTTGCCGATCCACACGCCGGTTTCGGGTTCCTGGTCGCCGAACCGCGCGCCGGACCGCAACGCGCCGATGCTGCTGCCACCGCGGATCATCGGATCGCTCATCATCGCGGCACCGGCCGAGGATCCCGAGATGACGCCGCCGCGGTCGAGCAGCTCGCGCACCGCGCGGTAGCAGGGCGTGTCGCCGGAATCGGGCCGGAACACCGCGGTGATCCGCGACTGATCCCCGCCGGTGAAGAACAGCCCGCGGCACGCGGCGATCTCCGCTGCGATCTCGGGCGCTTCGGCGCGCTCGGCGTTCGCGGTCGTCAGCGGGACGATCTCGGCCACCGGCCGTGCGGCCCAGGCGTCGAAGCCGTCGCGCCAGTAGGGACCGGATTCGTCGGGCACGCCGCTGGCGGTCGGCAGCACGCCCACCGTTCCGTCCGCGCCGACGCGCTCCAGCACGCGGCGGAACACCTCGCCGTGTTCGCGGGACAGCGCGCCGCCGACGATCACGAGCCGGCCGGCAGGTGCTGGCGGCGCGGTCGCGCAGCCGCCGAGCCAGACCAGGACCGCCAGGAGCGAGACTGTGTAACGGGCGTTCAATCGTTCACCTCCGATGCCAACGGCGCCACGCGAGGCGGACCGCCAAGGCCGTCAACAGCGACCACGCGATCGCGACGATCGCACCGGGAAAACCGATCCAGTAATGCGTCAGGGCACGCCACCAGAAATGACGGAAGCCGGTGTCGGTGACCGCGAGCGTCACCGGATCCTCGACACGGACGCCGAACAGCGCCTCCGTCGTGTCGGCGGAGTGTCCCGAGCCGAGGCGCCCTCGCAGCGCCTGGAACGCGTAGATCCAGTCGCTGTGGACCGGGCTGAGGCGCACGCTCCAGTTGACGTTGTTGTCGAGGTTCTCCTGCGGGCCGTAGACGACTTCGGCCGCGCGGTAGGCGAGCGCCTGCTGACCGGTGTACGGCGCGAGGACACCACCGAGCGCGACGAGGCCGCCGAGTGCGACGACCGCGGCGAAGGTGCGCGGAGTCCGACGCCACGGCATCGCACGCACGAGGACGAAGAGGCACAGCACGACGAGCGGCGCCGTCAGATACCGGATGCCGAAGCACTGGCCTGCGGCCCAGTACGACACCGTCGAGAACAGGCAGAGCGGCAACACGAACGCGGCGAACACGGCGGGCGTCCCGGCGCCCCAGACCGTGCGCTTGCGAAGGCTCCAGAGCACGATCCAGAAGAGCGGTGAGAGCCACAGGAGGCCCTTCCCGGGTGACGCGAGGATCGACGCGAAACCCAGCGGGAACGGGTACGAGAAGAAGCCGGCGTTCTCGGTGTAGCCGGTTTCCGTCCACGCGCCGAAGCGTGCGTGGTTCGCCCACAGCAGCAGGACGAGTCCGGGGAGGCCGCCGAGGATCAGCCATGCGAGGTCCCGAATGCGGGCGCGCCGCCACGCGGCGATCACCGCCCACGTCCAGATCGGGACCAGCGGAACGAGCTGCGGGTAGCGCACGAGGATCGCGGCGCCGCTCGTCAGACCCGCGACGAACAGCGACACCCGTCCGGCGACGCCCATCGCGTAGCCGGTGACCGCGGCGACGGTCGCGATCAGGAACAGCGCACCGGGGACGTTCGACATCGTCTCCGACGCGCCCGGCCAGAACTGCGTCGCCACGACGCACGCACCGGTGGCGATCAACGCATCCATCGGCGCCGCGCCGAGTGCCCGGGCGATCCACAGGAGGAGCGCGACTGAACCGGCGGCGCAGAACGGGGACAGGAAGCTCGCCACGAAGCGACTCCAGAAGAATCCGCCGAACAGCGGCCCGCGCTCGGCGGCGAACCGCTTCGCCGGCGAAGGGAACCAGCGGTCCAACAGCTCCCCCGCAGCGACCGCCGGCACGAACAGCGCCTGATGGCCGATCGGAAACCAGAACGTACTGCAGCCCGTTGACGCCGGTGCGCCCGTACAGCGGCTGCTCGGGATTCGAGATCAGTGCCGCGATCTGGTGCTCGGCGGGCCACGTCGGTGCATCCGGCCGGAGCGCGGCCTGGTCGGCGGTGAGGAGGCCCGGGTCGTTGCGCAGCCACCACGCCCGCGCGGCGTTGAGCGTGATCTCGGCGTCGGTGTTCTCGATGTAGCCGTGGGCGGTCAGCCCGAACACGCCGAACAGCGCGATCCACCAGAGCGCCATGACGCGGAACGACGGCATCGGCCGGGAGTCTAACGGCGCGTCACCGGAGCTTCAGCAGCTCTGCATGGACCTTGTGCCAGTAGCCGAGCGTGCCAGCGCGCTCGGCGCCGCGCGGCCCGCCGTTGTGGGTGCGTGCGATGACCTCCGCGTCGCCGTCGGCCCACGCCTCCGGCACCCAGTGACGCATGAACGCGTCGATGACCGTTTCGGCGTAGGCGCGGTCGCGGCAGCGCTGGTAGTCACCGCCGATCGACGGATCGAACGCGTGCGCGCCGAGCCAGGTACACCTCGTGGATCTGGTAGGGACCGATCGCGAGGCCATCGTCGCCATCCGGTGGATTCGGGCGGTCGCTGCTCTCGACGAAGCGGATGGCGTCGAGGATCTCCTGGCGCGGCCAGGTATGTCTCTCCGCCGCATCGGCTTCGGCGCGTTCCGGGGTCACCAGCGCCAGCGCGAGGAGTCCGATCGGCACGGCGATCGTGATCCACTGCTGGCGGCGGTCGAGTCCGCGCCAGCGACGCGCGACCTGCGTGCGCAGGAAGTGCCGCGTGGCGGCCGCGGCGCGATTCAGCAGCAATCGGAGGGACCGCACGATCGCTTCCCGGTCGCGGCGAACTTCCGGCTCGAGGTCGCGTCGCCCTTCTGCGCCTGCACCGTCACCGAGCGGAACTCGATGCCCTCGACGACCCGCCAGGGCTCGTCGTCCCGTGCGGCGACCGCGACGTCGTGGAAGCCAGCGTCGACGAACGCCCGGATGAAGCGGTCTTCGCGCATCGCGCCGCTGATGCAGCCGGACCACAGATCCGGGTCGCGCTGCAGGCGCTCGGGAACGTCTCGATCCGACACGATGTCGCTGATCGCGGCGTGACCGCCGTCCTTCACGACGCGGTGGATCTCACCGAACATCCGGACCTTGTCCTCCGCGCGCACGAGGTTCAGCACGCAGTTCGACAGCACGACGTCGATCGACTCGTCCGCGATCATCGGGTGGTCGCGCCGCAGGCGATCCTCGAGCTGGCGCAACGCGAGCCAGCCGTCGACGTCCGCGACCGGGGAGTCGCGCAGGTGCGTCTCGAGTTCGTCCAGGTCGAGGCGCAGGTCCTGGATCATCGCGCGGTGGAACGCGACGTTGTCCCAACCGACGCGCTGCGCGATTCCCGCGTGGTGGCGGCGGGCCAGATCCAGCATGTCGGCGTTCATGTCGACACCGATCACGCGCCCCTTCGGGCCCACGATCTGCGCCGCGATCCAACAGACCTTGCCGCCGCCGGAGCCGAGGTCGAGCACGACGTCGCCGTCACGGACCCAGGGCGTCGGGTCGCCGCAACCGTAGTCGCGCTCGAGGACCTCCTCGGGCAGGACTGCCAGGTAGCGCGGATCGAAGGAAACGGTGCAGCAGAGCGCTTCCTGCCGGTCTTGCGCCCCTGCGGAGTAGCGGTCGAGGACCGCGCGCTCGGTGTCGGGCGCCGGGTCTCGCGGGGTGTCTTGGCATGCCATGGGGTCGGCATCCTACGCCGCCGCGCCGCGAGCGTGCCTTGGAAATGGGTGCTCGAGGCGGTCCGATCGTCCGCCCCCAGATGAAGCTCCTCGTCCTCGACGTCGTCGGCCTCAGGCCCAAGGACCTCGCGCACGCACCGCGCATCCGCGCCGTGGCCGAGCGCGGCTTCGCGGCACCGCTCGACACGGTCTTCCCGGCCGTCACGTGCACCGTCCAAGCGACGTTCCTCACCGGACGGTTGCCGAGTGCGCACGGCATCGTCGCGAACGGCTGGTACCTCCGCGACCTCGCGCAGGTGTGGCTCTGGCGTCAGTCGAACCACCTCGTGCAGGGGGCGAAGCTGTACGAGACGGCGGCCGAACGGGATCCGTCGTTCTCGTGCGCCAAGCTGTTCTGGTGGTTCAACATGTACGCGCGCGTGCGGTGGTCGGTGACGCCGCGACCGGAGTACCACGCGGACGGTCTCAAACGGCCGGGTCTCTACAGCGAGCCGGCCGAGCTCGCGCGCGAGCTCCAGGATCGACACGGCGCGTTTCCGCTGTTCCACTTCTGGGGCCCGATGGCCGACATCCTGTCGACGCGGTGGATCACCGACGCCGCGCTCGACGTCGTCGAGCGCCACGATCCGACGCTCGCGCTCGTCTACCTGCCGCACCTCGACTACGACCAGCAGCGGTTCGGACCCGACGATCCGCGGTCGGTCGCGCAGGTGGCAGCGGTGGACACCGAGGCAGGACGGCTGATCGATGCCGCGATGGCGCGAGGCGCCGACGTCGTCGTGATGTCGGAGTACGGCATCGAGCGCGTCGAGCGTGCGGTGTTCATCAATCGCGTGCTCCACGAACGCGGCTTCTTGCGTGTCCAGGAGACGAGCCATGGCCAGCTCCTCGACGCGGGCGCGTCGCGAGCGTTCGCGGTGGCGGACCATCAGTGCGCGCACGTCTACGTGCGGGATCCCGAGGACGTCGCCGGCGTGCGGGCGCTGCTCGCCGGAACCGATGGCGTCGCGCGGGTGCTCGATGCAGGCGCGCAGCGCGAGCTCGGAATCGACCACGAACGCAGCGGCGAGCTCGTGTGCATCGCCGCGCCGGGGTGCTGGTTCGCCTACCACTACTGGCTCGACGAGGCGCGCCGGCCGGACTTCGCGACGACGGTCGACATCCACCGGAAGCCGGGCTACGACCCGACGGAGCTGTTCGTCGACCCCACGCTCCGGTTTCCGAAGCTGCGCGTCGCGCGTCGCCTCGCCCAGAAGCTGTGCGGCTTCCGTTACCTGATGGACGTGATCGGCACCGATCCCTCGCTCGTCCGAGGCTCGCACGGGCGCCTGTTCGACGATCCGGAGGCCGGCCCGGTGTTCGTCTGCTCGCGGCGCGACGGCGCCGTCGACCGCGTCGCGGCGACCGACGTGTGCGACCGGCTGCTGCGCCTGCTCGCGTGATCGCTGCGACGGAAGGGTTACCGTTTCGTAACGCGCATGTCCCGGCGGCGTCACATCGACGTGTCCTGACCGGTGCGAGTCCCGGAATCCCGCGGGTCCGGGTCTGGCACGGTGGTTGCCCAGCGCGCGCCTCCCCCTGCCCGGACTTCCTTCCCCCTCGGACGGGACATGAGCCCAAAAAGCACCCTGTTGCTGTTCGCCTTCGCGGTCGCCGCCTGCGCGACCGGAACCTCTCGCCCCACCAAAGAGATCGAGTCGCCGCTGCCGCGCGGCACCGAAACCGCGTATGCGGAGGCGGGGATGGTGACGTTGCCCGAGGAGGCGCCGGAGACGAAGCCCGGCCTGCACAACGTCTACCGGCTGAGCGACGACATCGTGTCGGGCGCCGAGCCGGAGGGCGAGGAGGCGTTCCAGGAGCTCCACGACATGGGGATCAAGACGATCCTGTCGGTCGACGGGAAGGCGCCCGACGCGGCGGCCGCGGCCCGTCACGGGATCCGCTACGTCCACATCCCGATCCGCTACAAGGGCGTCACGCGCGACGAGATGCTCGAGATCTCGAAGACCTTCTACGAGCTCGAGGGCCCGTTCTACGTGCACTGCTTCCATGGCAAGCACCGTGGCCCGACGGCGGCCGCGATCGGCCGGGTCGTGCTCGACGGCGTGTCTCGCGAGCGTGCGCTGGCCGAGATGCGGCAGTGGAGCGGCACGTCGGCGAAGTACGAGGGGCTCTATGCGGCGATCGCCTTCGACGAGATGCCGACACCGGCGGAGGCCGGGAGCTGCCCGTTCGACTTCCCGGCACAGCACCGATTCACGGGCTTCCGCTCGGGGATGATCGACATCAGCCGTTCGTGGGACACGATCGAAGCCTTGTCGAAGCGCGACTGGAAGGCGATGGCGGAGCACCCCGATGCCAATGCGCGCAACGAGGCCGAGCGCATGGCAGGCACGTTCGAGCAGTTGAAGTCGCTGCCGGCCGTCGCCGAGCACGGCGAGGACTTCCGCGCCTGGCTCGGCGAGGCGGCGACGCAATCCGAGGAACTCGCGGCCCTGCTCGCGAAGTACCAGGGGGGCGACGCGACCGCCGGCGAGCAGGCGATGGTGCTGGCGACGAAGCTCCAGCAATCGTGCTCGTCCTGCCACAAGGCCTATCGCAACAAGGACGATTGACGTCCGGCCACGGCCGGCGATCGGGCGAAAGGCGAGGCGGCTCCCGGGCGTTGGGCGGGGGTCTCCGGTGGGGGTTCCTCGCCCCGCCGCAACGCCCGAGCGCCATGAAGACCATCATCGAGCCGTTCCGGATCAAGACCGTCGAGCCGATTCACATGACCTCCGCCGAGGAACGGCGGACGGCACTGACCGACGCCCACTTCAACGTGTTCGGGCTGCGGGCGAGAGATGTGATGATCGATCTGCTCACCGACTCCGGAACCGGGGCGATGAGTACGAAGCAGTGGGCGGCGATGATGCTCGGCGACGAGAGCTACGCGGGCAGCGAGTCGTTCTTCGAGCTGCGCGACGTCGTGCGCGACCTGACCGGATACCGGCACGTCTTTCCGGTGCACCAGGGTCGGGCCGCTGAGCGGATCCTGTTCCACATCGTCGGTGGCCACGGCAAGGTCGTGCCCAGCAACACGCACTTCGACACGACCCGCGCGAACATCGAATACTCGGGTGCCGAGGCGCGTGACATGCCGGTCGCGGACGCCCACGACCCGGCCATCGAGAGCGCGTTCAAGGGCAACATGGACGTCGGCGCGCTGGCGGACCTCCTCGCGCGCGCCGCGACCGGCACGGTGCCGCTCGGCATGTTGACGGTCACGAACAACACCGTCGGCGGTCAGCCGGTGTCGATGGCGAACATCCGCGCCGTCAGCGAGCTGTATCGACGGCACGGGGTGCCGTTCTTCCTCGACGCCGCGCGCTTCGCCGAGAACGCCTACCTGATCCAACAGCGCGAGCCCGGCTTCGAGGACCGGCCGCTGATCGAGATCGCACGGGAGATGTTCTCGCTCGCCGACGGCTGCATGGTCTCGGCGAAGAAGGACGGCCTCGTCAACATCGGAGGCTTCATCGCGCTGAACGACGATGCCCTCGCCGCGAAGGTCCGTGACCTGTTGATCCTCACCGAGGGCTTCCCGACCTATGGCGGCCTCGCCGGTCGCGACATGGCTGCGCTCGCGCAGGGCCTCCGGGAGGTGCTCGATCGCGACTACCTGCACTACCGCCACGCGAGTGCCGAGTACCTCGCGACCCGGCTCGACGAGCTCGGCGTTCCCACCGTCAAGCCATCGGGTATCCACGCGGTGTACGTCGATGCGCGGGCCTTCCTCGACCACATCGCGCCCGAGATGCTTCCTGGTCAGAGCCTGGTCTGCGAGCTCTACCTCGCGGGCGGAATCCGTGCGGTCGAGGTGGGGACCCTGATGTTCGGCAGCACCGATCCGGAGACCGGCTGGGCGATTCCGACGCCGCTCGACCTCGTGCGCCTGACGCTGCCGCGGCGCGTCTACACGCAGAGTCACTTCGACTGGGTCGTCGAGACGTTCGCGGACATCGTCGCGCGTCGCCACGAGCTACCCGGC
Source organism: uncultured Planctomycetota bacterium (assembly GCA_963823025.1). GTDB lineage: Bacteria > Planctomycetota > UBA1135 > UBA1135 > UBA2386 > CAWGKH01. The sequence goes on from CAWGKH010000001.1 coordinate 161,465, forward strand.
TACCGGATCCGGCAGGAGGCGCCGATCCTGCGTGCGTTCACGGCGCAGCTCGAGCCCGCACCGGTGACCGCCGGCATCTCGTGAGCAACGTCAGGGCTGCTCGAGCAACTCGACGACGCGCGCATGACCTTCGCGCCGCGCGTCATCGACCGGGCGATTGCCGAAGCGATCGACGGCGTTCGCATCCGCGCCGCTGAGTAGCAGGAATTCGACCGCATCGACGTGCCCCTCGGCCGCTGCGAGGTGCAGAGCCGTGCGGTGGTCGTAGTCCGGTGCGCCGATGTCCACGCCCCCCGCGGCGAGACGGCGTAGCGCGTCGACGTCACCCCGGCTGGCCGCGTGACAGGGGGTGTCGGCGTCGGTCCGTCCAGCCGGGAGCCGTGGGTCGATCTTGGCGTGCGATCCGTCGCGGATGACGTCGAACGCGTGGAATGCGAACGTCCGCAGCAACTCCCTCGCGAATCGGATCCCGCGCACGCTGTTGCCGTTGCGGTCGAGCCGCGGTGACCACAGGCACAGGCCGAGCACGTTCGGGACGACGACCAGGATGCAGCCGCTGACCCCACTCTTCGCAGGCAGGCCGATCGCGAACGCCCATTCTCCGGAGAAGTCGTACATCCCGCACGACGACATCAGGCTGAGGCACTTCTGCACCGTGGACGAGTCGAACACGCGCTCGCCGGTGAACGGGCACGTGCCGCCGTTCGCGAGCGTCGCGGCCACCGTGGCGAGTCCGTGCGCGTCCATCGTGATCGAACAGCACTGGAAGTAGAACTCGAGCGTCTCCACCAGGTCGGTGTCCGGGGGGAACGCGCCTTGCTCGCGCATGAAGTAGCCGAGCGCGAAGTTGCGGTCGGCCGTCCGGCGCTCGGACAGGTAGGTGGCGTTGTCGAATCCGGGTCGGATTCCCGCGGCGCACGCCTGCAGCTTCTCGATCACCTGCGCGAACCGCTCGGCCGGCGGCAGGTCGCGGCGGATCAGCGCGCAGTTCATGATCGCGCCCGCGTTGATCATCGGGTTGTGAGGCAATCCGTCGCGGTTGAGGGTCAGCTCGTTGAACGACTTGCCGCTCGGCTCCCACCCGACGTGCCGATGGACGCCCTCCTCACCGTGCTCGGCGAGCGCGAGGCAGTACAGGATCGGCTTGCAGCACGACTGCAGGCAGAACGTCTCCCGTGCGTCGCCGAGGTCGATGCGCTGGCCGTCGACGGAGCATACCGACGACGCGAACCGGCGCGGATCGACGCGGGCGAGCTGCGGGATGTAGTTCGCGACCGCGCCCGACTCGTCCGCGGATGCCGAGGCATGGATGCGCTCGATCTCCTGACGGAAGCGCGGGAAGTCCGGGATCGCGAGGCGCCCGCGGACCGCGCGCTCCAGGAGTCCGAAGCCATCGGCGGTCGCGTTCGCGAACGACTGCGGATCGATCTCGCCGGAGGTGCCGCCGACACGCTGGACCATCTCTGCGAGCCGAGGATCGTCGGCACCGAGTCCAGCCCAGCCGATCGCCGCGAGCACGACGTCCTTCGAGACCGTGCCGTGTCCGGCGGCGCGAAGGGCCTCGTAGACGCGACCCGAGCGATCCGGGATCGCTGCGCGCGAATCGGCACCGGGGTCGGATTCTCGTGTCATCGGAACACCGATCGTGCCACGGGCGCGCGAGGTCCGCCACGAATGCGCGAGGCCGCACCGCCCATGCGGGCGATGCGGCCTCTCGGGGGCGCTGCGGCGTTGCGGCCGCAGCCGGGGGGCGAACGGATCAGTAGTCCATGTCGTCCATGTCGGGCATCCCGCCGCCCTTGCCCTTCTTCTTCTCGGGCGCCACCGAGATGAGCGCCTCGGTCGTGAGGAGCAGCGTGGCGACCGACGCGGCGTTCTGCAGCGCGGTGCACGTGACCTTGGCGGGGTCGATGACGCCCGCCTTGATCATGTCCTCGTAGCCGTTCGTCGCGGCGTTGTAGCCCCAGCTCGCGTTCTTGGAGTCGCGCAGGTTCTGGACGACGATCGAGCCGTCCACACCGGCGTTGATCGCGATCTGACGGATCGGCGCCTCGACTGCCCGGCGAACGATGTCCGCGCCGATGCGCTCGTCACCGGTGACGTCGAGCTTCTGGATCACGGTCTGCGAGCGCAGCAGCGCGACGCCGCCACCCGGGAGGATGCCGCTCTCGACGGCGGCACGCGTGGCGTGCAGCGCGTCCTCGACGCGAGCCTTCTTCTCCTTCATCTCCGCCTCGGTGGCGGCACCGACGAGGATCTGGGCGACGCCGCCCGACAGTTTCGCGAGGCGCTCCTGGAGCTTCTCGCGGTCGTAGTCCGAGGTCGTCTTCTCGATCTCGGCCTTGATCGCGGCGATGCGGCCCTGCACCTCGTTCTTCTTGCCGGCGCCCTCGATGATCGTGGTGTCGTCCTTCGTGACGACGACCTTCTTGGCGGTGCCGAGGTCGGCCGTCGTGACCGACTCGAGCGTGACGCCCAGGTCCTCGAAGATCGCCTTCGCGCCGGTGAGGACCGAGATGTCCTCGAGCATAGCCTTGCGGCGATCGCCGAAGCCCGGCGCCTTGACGGCGCAGCACTTGAACACGCCGCGCAGCTTGTTGACGACCAGCGTCGCGAGGGCCTCGCCCTCGACGTCCTCGGCGACGATCAGCAGCGGACGGCCGGACTGCGCGATCTTCTCGAGCAGCGGGAGCATGTCCTTGATCGACGAGATCTTCTTCTCGTGGACGAGGATCCACGGGTCCTCGAGGACGCACTCCATGCGCTCGGGGCTCGTCACGAAATGCGGCGACAGGTAGCCCTTGTCGAACTGCATGCCCTCGACCCAGTCGACCTCGGTCGCGAGCGTCTTGCCCTCTTCGACGGTGATGACGCCGTCCTGCCCGACGCGCTCCATGGCGTCGGCGATCATGCGGCCGATCTCCTCGTCGTTGTTGGCGGCGATGCAACCGACCTGGGCGATCTCGGTCTTCTTGTTGCTGATCTTGATCGCCTGCTTCGCGAGCGCCTTGACGATCGCATCGACCGCCTTCTCGATGCCGCGCTTGAGCGCGACCGGGTTCGCACCGGCGGTGACGTTCTTGAGGCCCTCTTCGAAGATGGCCTCCGCGAGGACGGTCGCCGTCGTCGTGCCGTCACCGGCGACGTCGGAGGTCTTGCTGGCGACCTCTTTCACGAGCTGCGCGCCCATGTTCTCGTACTTGCCCTCGAGCTCGATCTCCTTGGCGACCGTGACGCCGTCCTTGGTGACGGTCGGGCTGCCGAAGCTCTTCTCGATGATGACGTTTCGGCCGCGTGGGCCGAGGGTGACCTTCACGGCGCGGGCGAGTTGCCGCACGCCGTCGCGCATGCGCTCGCGCGCCTCTTGGTCGTAAGCGATCTTCTTGATGGCCATGTGAGTTGTTCCTTCTTGGATTCGATGCGGTGTGCGGGCGTGCGATCAGCCGAGGATGGCGAGGATCTCGTCTTCGCTGAGGACGACGTATTCGTCGCCGTCGACCTTGACCTCGGTCCCGGCGTACGAGGTGAACAGCACGCGGTCATCGACCTTGACGCTGAACGGCACGCGCTCGCCGCTCTTCAGCATCCGGCCGCTGCCGAGGGCGAGCACGATGCCCTCGCGAGGTTTCTCCTTGGCGGAGTCGGGGAGGATGATGCCACCCTTGGTGGTGTCTTCGGCCTCCACGCGCTTGATGACGACGCGGTCGCCGATGGGGGTGATCTTGGTCGCGGACTTGGTCTTGGCCATGGCAGTCAGGATGAGGTGTTCCCGGATCGGGGCTTGTTGGGATTTCTGGACAGGAAACGAGGTCGAAACGTGCGCGCTCAGTCGCCACGGGACGACGGGGGGCGCGTCAGGTAGCGGAGCCAGCGAGCCACCTGGATGTCCTGCAGCCGGACCGGGAGTCGGCTGGACGGGAGCGCCAGATGTCGACGGACCAGCTCGTCGAGCGTCCGGCGGAGCACGCCGAGATCCAGCGGCTTCCGGAGGAACTCGACGATCCCCAGCTCGAGTGCTCGCCGGGCCTCCTCGACGGTGGCCTCACCGGACATCAGGATCGCCGGCAGCGGCCGGACCTCCTGGCTGATGAGCCGGAACACCTCCATGCCGTCGAGGCCGGGGAGGTGAAGGTCGAGGAGCGAGAAGTCGATCTCGACGCGGCGCGCGAGCTCGACGGCGTCGTCGCCCCGCGCGGCGGCGTGAACGAGGAAGCCGCGCTGCCGCAACAGCTCGAGGAGCACGTTGCGAAGCGGATCGTCGTCTTCGACAAGTAGGACCGAGAAGGGCCTCGACATCGGCTGCGGGACGGGCAGGGACGGCGCGCCGCGAGCAAGGCGCGTGCCGGGGCCGAGGGCGCGGCATAAGTCGCCGCAGAGATGGCGGTTACGAGGAGATCGCGGCGTCGCCGAGCACCTCGGCGCGGCTGTCAGCGTGGCAGGACGGGGCGAGCGGCCCTCTGTCAAGGTGTCACGGATGTCGCGCGCCGGCGGCGGTTCCGGCCCTCAACGATCGTCGTCGTCGTCGAGCTCGAACTCCTCCTCGTCCTCGTCGAACTCCGCGTCGTCGTCGTCCTCCTCGTCGAGCTCGAACTCCTCCTCGTCGTCGTCGAGCTCGTCGTCCTCGTCGAGATCCTCGTCGTCGTCGAGGTCGTCGACGTCCTCCAGATCATCGACGTCGTCGATGTCGTCGTCTTCGTAGCTCGCGAGGACCTTGTCCCAATCGGTGCCCTCGATCGGGGCGTTGCAGACGAGGCACACGCCGTCGTTGTCGCGCACGTCCTCGATCCGCTCGAGGGAGCGGTACACCTCGCCGCACTCCGGGCACCGGACCGTCTTGCCCATTTCGTCCTTCGCTCTCGTCTGAACCACCGGGCGGGCGGTTCCACGCCCGGTCTGTCGCGAGTCCTACCACGGCAGGGTTCCGACGCAAGGGGAGGCAGGGAGAAAACCGAGCAGTCCGATCCTCGCGGTTGCCGATAACCGGAGCCGTGGGGCGAGCGAATGCGAGCATCCTGGCGATCGGCATCCTGGCCTGCCTGGCCATGGTGGTGATGATGCAGCACGCGGTGGGCGTGGCGGACCACCGGCGGCCGTCCAGCGCGGTGGCGGCCGAGATCGATCGCGTGCTCGGCACCGCCGCCGTCGGCTCCTGCAACTACGAGGAGGTCGACATCGGCGGGCGGCCGATCGCGTTCGTTCGGCTCCGGCTCGCGACGGACAGCACGCCTCGGGACGTTGCGGCCACGGTGGGGGACCTCGTGTGGAAGCGGCGCTCGGCGCTGTTCGCCGTCGTCGTCGACTGCACGCGCGCCGACGATTCGGTACGGCGTTTCCAGGTCCCGCCCCCGGGCTCGCGGAATGCGGTGCCAGTGCCGCTCGATCCCCCCCGCCGCTCGGGCGCACCGGCGAAGTCGCGGTCTGCGGCGTCTCCGCCATCCGCGCCTGCCGGACCGCGCTGACGGACGGGAGTTGCGCCGACGCGCCAGGGGTCGCCCAATGCGCGGATGCTCGCGCTGCTCGCGCTCTGTGCATCGTTCGCCGGTCCGCAAGGCGACTCCGCCGCGGTCACGGTGACCAACCCTGCACCGGCGCCGCGCACCGAGCTGATCCGCGTCAGCGTGCCGTGGCCGCGCGGCGCACACGCCGAGCTGCCTGCGGTTCGCATCGGCGCCGACGTCGCGCCGTGTGCGGTCCTCGAGCGCTGGGCGGACGGCAGCGTCGCGCTCGCGCAGGCACACACCCGCATCCGGCTGGGGCCCGCCGAGACGCGCGAGCTCCCGGTCGAGCCGGTCGCCGCCGCCGCCGGGGAGGACGGTCCGTGGCGGTGGCCGGCCGAGCTGCCGATCGAGACGGAGGTCGTCGATCCGTGGGGGCAGCGGTTCGTGGCCCGGCTCGAATCCGATCCGCGACGGCCGGTCGAGGCCTGGGCGTCGACCGGGAGGGTGCGCGTCCGGCGCCTGCGAGGCGTCCACACCCGACGCTCGGGCGATGCGATCGAGGCCTGCATGTCGGTGCGCGGTTGGCTCGTCGAGTTCGCCGGGGAGCGACGTGCCGAGCTCACCGTGGTGCTGGAGAACGACCCACTCCCGGACGAGCCGGTGATCGGCCCGGTGCGGTTCTCGGAGTTCGCACTGACGACCCACGGGTCGAGCGTCCGCATCCGACCCCGGTTGCGTGAGGCGAACCTCCTCGCGCCGCCGACACCTGCGAGCGACGGTGGCTGGCGCCAGGTGCTGCTCGGACCCTCGGATCAGCTCTACCTCGGTGACCGCACCGGCAAGGCGTTCCGTTTCGACCTGTTCCTCGATGGCCCTGCGGCGACCGCCGACGAGCGGTCGGCGGCCCGGCTGGCCGTCGAGCAGCCGATCCTGGCATTGCCGGCGTTGGACTGGGTCCGCGCGACCGGCGCGTTCGGAGCGAACGGCGGGCCGGCGCCGGTTCCCGAGCCGATGCCGGGCCGTGGGGACGCACTCGTGCAGCAGTGGCGGTCGTCATCGGCGCTGTCCGGTGGGCCGTTCGGCGACTTCGGGGACGTGCGGGACGTCGGTGCCGAGGCCGCGGCGCGCAACGGACCGTGCGCGCTCCACGACGCGTTGCGGTGGCGGTCGGCGGCATTGCTCCGGCTGGCCGAGGCCGCCGCGCTGCAGCAGACACTTCGACCGACACCTGCCACGCGGCCGCGCGAGCCGGCGGCGACCGCTCCGTGGCGCAGCGGGATGAGTCCCCGTGCGATCGAGGCACCACACGGGTGGACCGCGCTCGACTACGAGCACTTCTCGGTCGATCTGCTGCACGACTGCTACTGGCTCACCGGGGACCCGCTCGCGCGCTGCGAGCTCGCGCGCGCCGGTACCGGCCTGCTGCCGTTGCTGGACGCGTTGCCGTTCCGCACCTCGCGCGGCGAGGGCTGGTGCCTGCAAGGCGGGGTCCTCATCGCGCGCGCGACGCAGAACCGCGCGCTGCTCGACGCGCTGCTCGAGCGCGTGCGCGAGACCCTGATCCCGGGACTCGGCCCGGCCTGGGCGGTGTCCCAGCCGCCGCACGCCGACGCGCTCGGCGTGACGGAGCCCTTCGATGCGCCGTGGCAGATGGCCGCACTGGTCGAGGGATTGTCCGCGCTCTGGCGCGCGACCGGAGCGGATGACGTGCGCGGGGCGATCGTGCGGGTGGCGCGGACGATGGCGGTCGAGGGATGGGTCGACGACGTCGGCCCGATGAGCTTCTTCTCGACGCGCGATCCGTCGCTCCACGCGCTGCCGGTCGGCCATGCACCGACCGTCGGGACGGCGTGGTACTCGCTCGACGCGTACGTGCTCGCCGGCGAGGCCGCGCGCGCGGAGGCGGACCGCCGCCTGTTCCGCGATCGCGCCGAGTTCCTGCTGCACGCCCTCGACGATCCGCGGCGCGGTGGCGCACTGGCGAGCCCGTGGTTCCAGCTCTGGTACGATCGCCATCCACCGCCGCATTGATCGACTGGCGATGGGCTCGCCCCCGGGGGAAGATCCGGGGCCTCGCCATGACCGCGACCAAGCGACCGATCCATCCCGCCGACCTGCCCGAGCCGATCGGCTTCGCGCATGGCTGGCTCGTCGAGTCCGGGGAGCTGCGCACTCTCTACCTCGCCGGCCAGTGCGACTACGACCGCACCGGCTCGATCCAGCACCCCGGCGATCTCGTGGGACAGATGGACGGTGCGATGCGCAGCGTCGGCGCCGTGTTGCGCGAAGCGGGGATGGGCTACGAGGACCTGGTCCAGCTCGACTTCTACGTCACCAGCCGCGACGACTACGCCATGGCCAGGCGGGAGTTCGGCCGCATCTGGAAGGCGCTCTGCGGGCGACACTACCCGGCGATGGCGATGTTCATGGTCGTCTCGCTGTTCGATCCCGAAGCGCGGATCGAGATCCAGGGCATCGCCGCCGGTTGACGTCCGTGGGCGGGCGTCGGCGCGGCGCGTTCACCGTCGATCGAGATGCCAACGCCGCAGGGCCTCGAGCGCCGCATCGCGCGTGTCGAACACCGCGAGGAACCGGTTCTTGTGGCAGAACCGCGCGCCCCGTACGCCGACGGCGGCGTCGAGGGCATCGTTCTCCAAACCGGCCCACGACTCGGGAAGCGGGACCTTGGTCGCGAAGCTCCCGGGCTCCGGCGGAATCGCGACGATGCGCCAGCGACCTTCGGCCGGGAACAGCACGAAGTCCGTCGGATGGTCGATGCCGCCGTTCTCGAAGTAGGTCGCCTTCCACGGCATGTAGTCCGGCAGCTCGATGACGCGGGTGCCGGACGCGCGCGCCGTTGCCATCGCCCGGACCACGGTCTCGCGTGCGGCGAGCGCGCGTTCGAGTCCCGCGCGGATGCCCCGCACGTACCGCTGCGCGAACCGAACCGCCTCGAGGTAGCGCTCGTCCACGGACGCGCCGTCCCCCACGTCCTCGACGAACGCGCCGACGATGCTGGTGAAGCAGGGCACGCCGGGATCCGGCGTGCGCTTGCCGTTGTCGACCGCGTCGACGTAGTCCACGAGCTCGGCACGGAGGCGCGCGGCGAGCTCCGGAACGATCTTCTGCTGCTGCTCGAGCCAGTCGAGGACCATCCCGGCCGACGACAGCGCGCCGGCGTAGCTCTGCTGGTGATGGTCGAAGCGCCCGCTCGCCGGGTCGAACCGGCCGCCGACGTCGAACACGAGGTCGCACTCGCCCAGCTGGTCGGGGTCGCGCGACCGGACGATCCGGGTGTCGGGATCGTGGAACTCGCGCAGCAGCGCGAGCGCCAGCACGTCGTCGGCGTGGAAGCCGCCGGAGTGGGTGCCGGCGAGCGTGGATCGCTTCGGGCTGGTCATCGATCGAGGAGTTTTCGCGGCTGCCGCGCGGCCGGTCCGGGCCGGGTCGAGCGGCCCGGCAGGCGGCGCGGACGCCCAACGTAAGTCGCGGCGCCACAAAGACGAGAACCGATCTCAGAGGATCGGCGCGCAACCTCCGGCGAGTTTCGCACACCGGTGGTTCGCCGAGGCCGCGCGCGAAAGCGCCGGTCGCGACGGCGGATTCGCTACGGCTCCGTTCGCGGCGCGGTCGATCAGCGCCAGCAAGGGGGAGTCGGCGGCTCCCGGACCCCGGGAGTCTCGCAGGCAAAGGGGGTTGACAATGAGATGGACCAGAATGCTGCTCTTGGCTGGTCTCGTGACGACCGGATGGTGTGAGGCGCAGATGCCTGTCGCACACCAGTCCGGCATCGTGATTCCGGCCGACATCGACGGTGACGCGCAGGGAGACTTCTTCGTCTACGACGGGCGTGGGCTCTACAGCTGGCGCGGGACGACGACCGCGCCGTACGTGCAGCCCATGACGTCGGTGACGACCCAGTTCGATCGACGCGTCACGCGCCCCATCGTGGTGGGGCGCCATCTGTTCGTGCCGATGATCGGCAACTTCTTCCAGCCCGTCGGCGGGATCGAAGTGTTCGACATCCACACCGATGGCTCGCTCGCATCGGCAGGGGTTTTTCGACTCGATCCGCTCCAGCCGGGCGGCATCGTCACCTCGGTGCGCATCGCGGCGTTGCCGATGGACATCCACAACGACGGCGTGCCCGACGTGATCGCGGTGTGGTCGGAGTCGCCACGCGCGACCGCGGAGACGTTTCGTGCGGCCACGCTGTCGTGGAACCGGATCGATTCGCCGATCACCCTCCAGTTCACCGGCGGGCCCGTCGATTCGATCCAGTTCGCCGGTCTCTACCCGACGCGCAATCTCGCGCAGCCGACCGACGAGCTGCTGATGGTCGTCTCGCGGCTGCCGTCGACGTCGCTCGATCGCTTCGGCTTCGTCACCCTCAAGGTGTTGCCCAACGACATCCGGGTCATGGGTCAGACGTGGTACACCCATGCTCCGAGTGTCCGCCAGGGGGGCTGGGTCGATGCATGGGCGCCGTGTGCGTACGGGTGCTTCTCGCCGAGCCCGGTGCTCGCCGCACCGGTCGTGACGTTCTTCCCCGGTCCGACGATCTCGTTCCAGGCGGACTTCGTCGAACCGTTCGTCGCGCCGTCCGGAGCATGGATCGACACGTCGCAGCGGGGCTTCCTGCTCGATGATGCGGTCGCCGACTACGATGGCGACGGGGCGGACGAGGCCGTGATCGTCGAACGGCAGCTCGGCGTGCTCGGGGACGTCGTCGCGGTGACCGATCCGAATCCGTACCGGGCGTCAGTTCCAGGCGTTCTCGCTGCGTGAGAATCCGATCACGCGGGCGTTCAACGCATCGCCTACGGTCGAGACGCAGGTGTTCCACGGTGCCGCCGTGGACGTCAACGGCGACGGGCGGAAGGACCTCGTGCTGTCGGTGCAGACCGGGACCCAGGGCGGTCTGTCCTTGCTGTTGTCGGATCCGACACGGCACGTCTCCGGCGTCGGACTGCGGCGAATCTACTGATCGCGTGGCGCCCGCGGCGGGGACGCCGCGGGCGCGTGCCGGGAGCCGGGCGGGTTCGACCGTGCCGCGCGGCCCGCGACGTCAGGGTCGCGACAAGGGACGCACAGTTTTTCCCGGCGAGGGAAGGATCCGCGCGGCGCCGACGTATGGCCCCCCAGAGGAGGTCAGGACATGAACCACGCACAGCTGTCACGACTCGGCGCCCGCTTCCGTCAGCGCCACGAACAGAACCGTCTCGCCCGGGAGCAGGCCGAGAGTCACGCCGCGACTTGGCGCTTCGTCGTCACGGTGTTGACAGTGCTGGTCGGCGTCGGCGTCGGCGTGCTCGCCAGCGTGTGAGCCCGAGCGCCTTCGCCCCCGGCACCCCGCTCACTTCACTTCTTGTTCGTTCCGTCGCCGGTGTCCGCATCGTCCTTCCACGGACGGATGCGGAGGCTTCGGAAGAAGGCGTCGCCCTTCACGCAACGTAGCGCGATGCGTCCGGTCGCCGTGAGCGGCGCAGCCGCGTCCGCCGCCGCGACCTGCCGGTGGTCGATCCAGCATTCGACCTTGCCGTGGCGCACGATGATGCGACCACGACGGAACACGGCCGCCTCACCAGTGGCATCGCCCGGTACGATCAGCCGCGCGAGCGCAGTCACCCCGTCGACGACGTTCGGTTCGACGCGCGGCAGCACGGCCGCCTCGCCGCCGTCGCGGACCGCCCATTCGAAGCGAAGCTCGCAGTCGCCGTGATCGGCGACCGTCATCAGTGCACTCGCATGGTCGCCCCCCTTGCAGTGCAGCGACGCGTGGTCGACGTCCCAGCCGTCCTCGGCCGCATTCGCGGTCCAGCCCTCCAGCGTGCGGCCGTCGAAGATCGACACGAATCCCGCGCTGCGCTCCTCCGGCGACACCAGGTTCGGTGGGACCGGATCCAGCGTCACGGCGCCGGTCGCGGCCCATTCGGTGCCACGTGCGATCAACCGGCGGAACTGCGGATCGAGCTGTGAGACACGCGTCTCGGGAACGCCGCGCCACACGTGACCGAGCGGGGTGTGGAACACCCGGCCCCTTCCGTAGCTCCGCACGATGATCATCGGCTCGCGCTCGCCGCTGCCGCCGGTGCCGGGATCGGAGAAGGCGCTACCGAGCACGCGGTTCTCGACGCCCCGAACGTTCACGAGCCGGTGGTAGAGCTCGTCCGGGTGCTGGACGAGCGGGCGCATCCCGCGCGTGATCGGGTGATCGGCGTCGTCGATGGTCACATCGAACGGATGGAAGCGACCGTGTCCCGTGCCGTCCCGCCACAGCAGTCCGACGAGCTCCTCGTAGTCCTTCCAGCCCGGGAATGCATTGTCCGCCGCGTGCACGACGACGACGCCGGTGCCACCACGCACCGCGGCGAGGAAGTTCGACTCGGCGGGCTCGCCCCATCGCGGGCCGTTGTAGTCGAGCACGAACGCGCGGTAGGTCGCCAGCTGTTCCGCATCGGCCAGGGTCTTCGCCGGTTCTTCCGTCACGGTCACGTCGAAGCGACCGGTCTCCTCGAGGATCTGTCGCAGCGACACCGACGTCCAGCTCCAGTCGTGGTTGTTGGCGCCACTGACCAGCAGCACTGGGACGCGCTCCGGGTCCACGCGATCTTGCGCGACGGCCCACGGAAGAGCGAAGGCGACGGCGAGCGCGGCGGCGGCGGATTGCATGCGCACGAGGTTAGCGCCGCGGCTCCGCGCCGCGAAGCACCGGAGGTCGCCGTGCAGCCGGCTGTGCTCAGCTCTGTGGCGCGGGGTCGCCCGAGCCCGCGCCAGCTGTCCGCGAGCTCGTGCACCGGCGCGGTGAGGAGTTCGAGGACCGGAATCGTCGCGAGCAACGAGTCGTCGAACACCGGCTCGGTCTCGCGTACGACGTCGCGCAGCGCCGCGTAGCGGTTGCGGTAGGCCTCGAGCGCGCAGCGCGCGTCGCCACCCGATGCGAGCTCGACGAGGTCGACGTGCAAGAGGGTGATGCCGGTGGTGCGGCCGTTCCGTACCTCCGGCACGAACAGGACCGTCCGACCGTCGCTGCGTCCGGTCGCGACCAGGATCCGGCGCTCGCGGGCGACCAGATGCTTCGTGCCCCGGAGCTCCGGGTCCTGCAGCGTGCGCGAGCGGAGCCCGGTGGCCGATCCACCGCTCGCGACCTGACGGATCGTCTGCACGCCTCGCTCCTCGTCGATCACGTAGCGGCTATATCCGTGCACGGCGCGCACCAGCGGGCCGAGTGCGGCGAGCGCGCGCAGATCCGCGTAGCCGACCGCGTCGCGCGGTGCGCCGGTCGCCAGCAGCTCGCGAACGAGCGCCTCCGTCATCAGGGACTCGTCCGAACGCGAGATGCCGACCGTCACCGTCTTGGCCTGGTGCTTGATCGCGTCGACCGGTCGGGTCAGCTCCTCGATGGCGCGGGTCAGGGCCAGGGTCAGCTCGTCGATCACGATTCCGGGTGTTCCGCTCCTGCCATGCTCGAGCTGATAGGTCTCGACGCGGTGCGACGCCGGTCGCGAATCGCAAGCAGACGACGCCAGGTGCGCGGCGGTGCGAGGCCTCGAGCGACCCGTCGAGCCGCCGGTCGCGCAGTTCCTCGTGGAACGAGGCCGCGCACACGGCGAGGCATCGGGAGCGGAGCGCGTCCAAGAGTCGTTCGCCGTTGACGCGCCGCGCCGGCGGCGCCGCTCGATCGCGGCGCGCGCTTGCCGCAGCGGATGCGCCAGCGCGTCGATGGCCAACGCGCACTCGTAGCCGAACAGGTGGCCAGCTACCGTCGACAGGACGAACGCCAGCGACGGATGCACGCCGGGAACGGCGAATGACGTGATGGGCGCGCCCGAAGCGCGTCCTCGCCGTCGTTCGCGATCACGATCGGCGATCGCCTTGTGCGCGCGGATAGATCGCCACCTCCTTGGCGACGTCGTCCGCCGTCGAACCGCGTCAGGCCCGCTGCGCACACGAGGATCATCGGCTCGGAGGACAGATCGATGTGCTTCTTGTCCTCCGTGGCGTCAGCACGCGATCGACTTGTCGCACAGCTCGCTGAGCTTGATCCGGATCTCCTCTGCGGCGATGCGGTTCGGTCCGTTCCCGACGAGCGCCCAGTAGCGCGCGGCGGCGTCGTGTCGCGTGCGGCGGCGGCGATCGAGGTCGCGCCGGGCGAGCGTCGGCGGTCATCGCATCCGGCAGACCGCGCAGTCCGGAGAGGAGCTCGTGCTGGCGCCGTCCGAACCGCGAGCTGCGGCCGCCTCGCGCGCGATCGCGAACGCGAGCAGGAAACCCGCCGCGATCTGCGCATAGAACGCCTTCGTCGATGCGACGCTCATCTCGACGTCGCGCCCGTCCGAAGTGTAGAGGACGCCGTCGGCCTTGTCGGTCGAGGTCGCTGGCCGCGGCGATTGACGATCGCGAGGCACGGCGGCCCCGCGGCCGCGGACGAGGTCGACGGTGCGATTGGTGTCGGTCGTCGTGCCCGACTGGCTGATCGCGATGACCAGCGTGTCGGACATGTCCGCAGCGCATGTGGAAGCCGGACAGCTCGGTCGCGGGGCATCGTCTGCACGGCGAGCCGGCGCGTCGCGCAGCGTGGATTCGAGCGCGGCCGCCAGGCCCTGCGCCGCGACGGCCGCGGTGCCCTGCCCGATCGCGACGACACGCCGCACGTCGCCGTTCGCGAGGCGCCGCCGCACTTCGCGCGGCAGGGCGTCGTCGTCGAGTGACGTGCTCAGCCGACCCTCGCGTTCGGCGATGCGGCCGCGCAGCGTCTTGCGGAACGAGCGCGGCGATTCGGAGATCTCCTTCAGCAGGTAGTGCCGGAACGACCCGCGGTCGACGTCGCGCGTCGTGATCGTCGCCTCGACGAGCTCGTCTTCACGGACCGGCAACGGCGTGCCGTCGTAGGCGACTCGCTCGATGCCCTCGACCGTGCCGGCGCCGCGTCGGCGGAGTCGCACGATCTGCCCACGGCTCATCGCGGCGTTGTCGGGGTTGCCGGGAGTCTCGCCATCGAGGCGCAGATAGCGGCGACACTCCTCGATCACACCGTAGGGCTCGCTCGCGACGACGAACGCGTCCTCGCTCAGTCCCACGTACAGTGCCTGGCCACTCCCGCGCAGCGCGATCATCAGGTCGTCCGGCGCCGCCGCGGCGCTCGTGGCGATCGCCACCGATCCTTCGAACGTCGCCACCGTGCGCCGAAACGCTTCGACTGCCGTGTCGCCGTCGCGGAGCCGTCGTGCGACCAGTGCCGGGATCACCTTGGCATCGGTGGTGATCTCCGGTGGCGGCCGCAGTGCGAACTCGGCGACGAGCTGCAGGTGGTTGTCGACGTCGCCGTTCAGTGCCGAGACGACGTACGGCTCGTCGTCGCCGTCGAGCTCCCGCTGGTCGAGCGGGTGTGCATTTGCCTCGCTGATGATTCCGACGCTCGCCCAGCGCGTGTGCGCGAGCACCGTCGCCTCCGCACCGGGTGCGGACAGCGCACGTCGCAGCAGGTCGTCCGCGCGAATCGTCGCGCGCAGGGCGGCGACGTTGTCGCCGAGCTCGCCGATCTCCGCGGCGCGCTTGTAGACGAAGCACGCGATGCGACCGTCATCCAGCATTCGCATCGATCGGTTCCGGAACAGCCGGTCGCCGGACCGGCTTCGGACGGCGTCTTTGAGCGAAGCATCGTCGAGCGCCAGGCCGTGGTCGCGCACCAGCACGTGGACACCGGCCGAATCGCGGCCACGCACCTCCAGCCGGTCCAGCGCCGCGAGCGTGGTCTGGATCGAGCACCAGCTCTCGAGCGCGTGCGGTGCGGTCGCGTCGCCAGCCAGCTCCGCCACCCGTTCGGCGGTCTGCACGCGGTCGCAACCGACGGACCAGCTCGCGTCGCGCAGTCGGACGAGGCCGCTGTTGATCGCCTCGAGGCGTGCGGCCGGGAGCGGGCGATCGCCGCGATCGAGCGCCGCCTCGAGGGCGTCGATGCGCTGGCGGACGGAGTCGAGCGTGGCGGTGATCCGCGTCGTCAGGTCGGGTGCCGCGAGCAGCGCAGCGATTCCCGCAGGGCCGACCAGCAGGCGGTCGAGGGCCTCGACGCGTTCGGCGACCGCCCGCAGGTCGCCGGCGGGATCCGGACCCTCGAACGACGGCAGATCGGTCGCGACGGCCAGCGCCGCGGCCTCGAGTCGAGCGCGTTCCGGGATGGCCCGGCTCGTGCGCCGCCGGAGGACGGCGATGATTCCGCACATCGGGCTACTCCTTGCGCGCGCCGGCGAACTGCGAAAGGCGCGCCTCGAGTTCGCGTTCGAGGTTCACGCTACCGCCCTTTTCGAGGGCCCGGCCGAACGCCTTGAGCCATTCCGCCAGCGGTTCCGGGAGCGCGTCCGGAGCGACCTTGTGATGGACCTCTTCGTGTCCGTCGGCCTTCGGCACGAACACGCGGAGATAGTCGCAGATCACGTGGCCGTGGACCTTGCGCCCGGCCAGCGGGCCGAGCTGTGACGTGAGGGTCGCCAGGTCGGCAGGGTCGATCGATGCGGTGTGCGTCGGTGCGAGCCCCTCGACGACGGTGCCATCGGAGGTCCAGCGCAGGTAGAGGTCACCGTTCTGGCACGAGCGGACCTCGATCCCGCCCGACGCCGCGGGCACCGCCTCGGGCGCGGGCAGCCGCTCGAGCTTCGGGTCGAGGGACTCCGCCCATGCGATCAGCGCCTTGCGCGCCTCGGTCCGGTCGCCTTGGTCGTCGGACAGGGCCTTGCCGAAGTCCTGCTTCGCGATCCGCTGGAGCTCGCGCACCGCGAACATCACCTCGCGTCGGCCCCAACTGTCGTCGAGGAACGTCGCGTCGATCCGGTCGAAGGCCGCGACGATCTCGGCGAGTCCGGCATCGTCGTGCTGTTCGAGCAGCATCAACGCGACACGCAGCCGCGCCCGTGGGTCCGGGTCGTCGAGCAGCCCGGCGACCTCGCCGCGCTGCGGCTTCAGCGGCGAGCTGACGAGACCCCGCGCACCTGCGATCCGGTAGAGGTACGACGGATCGCGGAGCGCCGCCTCGCACAGCACGCGCGTCGATTCGGTCGGGTGTCGCGCGAGTCCGTCGAGCGCTTGCGAGCGCCAGTAGAAGCTCGGGTCGCGGGCCCACGAGTCCAGCAGCAACCGCGTTTCGGGCCCGAGCCTCTCGGCGCCGCCGATCGCGTCGACCAGCTCGAGGGGCACCGGGCGCGCCCCCTGCTGCTGCATGTAGTCGCGCAGCGCCGGAATCGCGGCGTCACCCGCCCGCGCGATCCGACCGGCCGCGGCTCGCCGCAGTGCGAAGCGCGGGTGCTCGACCGCGGTGCGCACGACCTTCGGCCAGTCTTCGGCCGACGCGTCGTCCTTCGACTGCGCCGTGACGGCGGTGACCAGCAAGAGCGCGGCCCACGCGGAACGCGATGCGCAGCGGCCGATTCGGAGCATCGGGCTCAACTGCCGACCGTGTCGACGTCCATCGTGTAGAGGCTGACCACGACGCCACCCTCCTTCGTCTCCCCGACGTAGAGCGTGCCCGTGACGGTCACGACGCCGGGCTGGATCGGCGTCGTCGTTCCGGACGGCATCGTGCAGAACACGATCTCGTTGAGGAACGGCATGCCGCTGCACCCGCAGGCATCGTTGACGAGCATGAACGTGTCGCTGTCCTCCTGGCTGCCGTCCTCACGGCGCATGAAGCCGGAGATGCTGACCTGTTTGCCGTCGAGATCCTTCACGTGCTGTGGCAGGTCCATGCCTTCCACGTACTTGAAGTCCGACAGGGTCGCGAAGTCGACGACCTGCGTTGCGACGGCCGCAGGCACGGCGATCAGCGCCGCGGTGAGGAGGAGCTTCTGGAGCGGGATCACGACCGGGGGATCCTAACACCGGAACCCGCGACTGTCCGAGGACCGGCTCATCGCCGGTGGCGGATCGTGATGCGGGCGTCGTCGAGTCCGTGGCTCGGGACGACGAGCGGACTCTCGGCGGGCAGACGACCGCGCATCGTCAGGGCGCTCACCCGGTAGGTCCCGGCGAGCAGCCACGAGACCGCGAAGCGGCCGTCCTGGCAGCGGAGCCGTTTTCGAACCGGGCCATCGAGCAGGATCTCGACCACGGGCCACGGGGGCCGATCCGTCGCATCTGCCCACTCGATCGTGCCACGGACGCTGACCCACGGGCTGCGCACGATCCGAACCGACGAGATCGTGTCGGCGATCGCCGACACGGACTCGACGCCGGTCTCACCGTCGCCGTCGCTGCCCTGGACGCGATAGCCGCCCAGCGGGAGGCCGGTGAACGAGAAGTGTCCGTCGGCGTCGCTCCACGCGTGGCGTCGGGTCTGCGAGAGCGTACCGGCGACGACGTGGGCCTCATCGCGCCACAGCTCCACCTGCGCGCCGTCGACGGGGCGACCGTCGGGGTCCACGATCACACCGTCGATCCCGCTCGTCTCGCCGCGGATCTCGACCCGGAGAACCTCGCCGTCACGCGGCGCGATCGCGGAGCGTGCGAACAGCATCGGCCCCCGGCGGGAGCGCGACCACAGCTGGAGCTCGTGCCAACCTGCCGGCGCGTCGTCGATGCGGAACGAGCCGTCCGGCCGAACGCGCGCGATCGCGGCGTCGGCGAGCGGCACCACGAGGACGACGTGTTCGGTTGCCGGCCGGCCGTCGACGAACGCGACGCCGACGATCGTCGAGCGACCCTCGGCGTCGCCCTCGCTCGACCGGACGATGCGAGCGACGACCCGCGCCGCGCCGCCCGCGGGGACGCCGACCACGTCGTCGGGGTCGACGACCCAGGCCCTCGAAACGGTGGTCCCGGGAGGGTCCCCCGGCCCGTGGATGCAGCGGATCCGCCAGGATCCGCTGGCGAGCTCGGCGCCGAGCCCCTCCCCCTCGATCCACTCGAGATCGACGGGTGACCGTTCTCCCGGCTCGTCGTCGGCCGGCTCGGCACGCATCGCGATCCATGCCGAGTTCGCCGGAACGCCACCGTTCGCCATCGGCAGCGGGCCGAGTGCGGGGTGCACGTAGAGCCAGCCGTTGCCCGCGTTCACCAGCGCGCGATCGGCTGGCGCTGTGGAGTCGTCGGTGGGCGCGCGAGCGTCGTCCGCGGTCGCCGCCGCGGTCGCGGCGATCCGGTCCGCGGGTGTCGTGCTCGGCAGCGACGGCGCGCCGTCCTTCGGCGGCGCCGGTGTCCGGCCGGGCCATGTCAGCATCGCCGCGACCAGTGCGGTCGCGAGTCCGAGGCACACGAGAAGAGATCGACGGGCGGGCACGGTGGGCTCGGGTGCAAGTGGCCGAGCGCGGTCGCAGGCTGTCTTCGCCGGCGCTATCCGTCCTGCCGGGAGGCCGTGCTGGCGCCACTGGCCTCGGGGGCCGGCGCCTCCGCGAACTGGATCACCTCGACCGGGCAATCCTGCGCGGCCTCCCGGATCTCCTCGTCCTTCGACTCGAAGTGCCGCGGACCGTCCGGGCGCACGACGCAGTCCTCGCCGTCCTGCACGTCGAAGACCTCCGGACAGAGGTCCTGGCACAGGCTGCACGAGATGCAGCCCGCTTCGATCCAGACCTTGCGGATGCGTGCCACGGGCGGCCCGCACTGTAGTCCCGAGGCCGGGATGGGCAAGGCGCGCCGGTGCTGCCGATTGGGAACGGGCTCGCGGCGCGGCTACGATTCGTCCCCCCCGTCGCGGCCTCCCGCCGCAACCGAAGGGTCATGCGCACCTGCGGTGAACATGCCCCGAGGCCGTCGGCCGCGCTCCCGATCCTCGGGGCCTCCCCGGCTCCGAATCCTCCCGGTTCGCGAGGATTCTCCACCTCCGAGACCCATGTCCGCCCCCGACACCCTCGTCCGTTACGAGCAGGTCGGCGCCATCGCCGTCCTCACGCTCGATGATCCGCCGGCGAACACCTACAGCTACGACATGATGCGTGCGCTCGACGCGCATGTCCTCACCGCGCGCATGGATCCGGAGATCCAGGTGATCCTGCTGACCGGGGCCGGCGACCGCTTCTTCTGTGCCGGGGCGAACATCGAGATGCTCCGGCAGGCCGATCCGGTCTGGAAGGACTACTTCTGCCTGCACGCGAACGAGACGCTTTCCCGGCTCGAGCACACGCCGAAGCTCGTGATCGCGGCGTTGAACGGGCACACGGTCGGCGGCGGCCTCGAGGTCGCGTTGGCCTGCGACCTGCGGATCGCGCGACGTGGCGCCGGCAAGATCGGTCTACCCGAGGTCAAGCTGGGTGTGTTGCCTGGAACCGGCGGCACGCAGCGCCTGGCCCGGCTGGTCGGCAAGGCGAAGGCGATCGAGCTGATGGCCGAGGGCACCAACATGGACGTCGATGCCGCGCACGCGCTCGGCCTCGTCACGCGCGTGATCGACAGCGAACCGGGCGAGTTCGCCGCCGCGGCGCTCGACCATGCGCGGTCTTTCACCACTCCGAACGCCGCCGCGATGGCGATCGGCCACGCCAAGCGCGCGGTCCAGACCGGCGCCGAGGTCTCGATCGAGTCCGGTCTGGCCCTCGAGCGCGAACTCCAGGCGAAGCTGTTCGCGAGCGACGACGCACGCGAAGGCCTCGCGGCCTTCGACGAGAAGCGCCCGCCGCGTTTCACCGGCCGATGAACGCGGTCGTGGTGCGCGCGCACGGTGGGCTCGAACGACTCGAGCTCGAAGACCGCCCGTCGCCCGGGCCGGCACCCGGCGAGGTGCGGGTGCGGGTGATGGCCGCCGGCGTCAACCACCTCGACCTCTGGGTGCGCCGTGGCGTGCCGGGCCACCGGTTTCCGCTGCCCCTCGTGCTCGGCTCGGATGCGTCGGGTGTGGTCGACGAGATCGGCGAGGGCGTACGAAACGTCCAGATCGGTCAGGACGTCGTCGTCCTGCCGGGTGTGTCCTGTGGCGTCTGTCGGCGGTGCCTGTCCGGGGAGGACTTCCTGTGCCGGCACTACGCGATCCTCGGCGAGGCACGCGACGGAACGTGCGCGGAGTTCGTCGTCGTGCCGGCCGCCAACGTCGCCGCGAAACCCGGCAACCTCTCGTTCGCCGAGGCGGCCACCATCGCGCTCGTCTTCCAGACGGCGTGGTCGATGCTCGTCCGCAAGGCGCGACTCGGTGCGGGGGAGTCGATCCTCGTGCAGGCCGGAGCGTCGGGCGTCGGCAGTGCCGCGATCCAGATCGCGCGGCTCCTCGGCGCCGCGCCGATCCTCACGACGGCGAGCTCGCACGAGAAGCGCGAGCGTGCGCTCGAGCTGGGCGCGGACCACGCGATCGACTACACGACCGAGGACTTCGTGGAGCGCGTGCGCGACCTCACCGGCGGTCGCGGCGTCGACGTCGTCTTCGAGCACGTCGGCAAGGCGACCTTCGAGGGCAGTGTCCGGTCGCTGGCGCGCGGCGGCCGGCTCGTCACCTGCGGTGCGACCACCGGCAGCGACGTCGAGCTGTCGCTCCGCCGGCTGTTCTTCAAGAACCTGCAGGTGCTCGGCAGCACGATGGGCAGCAAGGCCGACGTGATGCGCATCCTCGGGCTGTTCGAACACGGGCGCTTCAAGACGGTGCTGTCCCGGCGGTTGCCACTCGCCGAGATCCGGGAAGCCCATCGTCTCCTGGAGCAGCGGGAGGTGTTCGGGAAGATCGTGGTGGAACCATGAGCGAGATCAAACGCACGTTGTTGGAACGCCGTGACCGGATCGCGGTGATCACGTTGAACGCACCCGAGCGTCGGAACGCGATCGATCGCGAGATGGTCGAGTCGCTGCACGCCGATCTCGACGCGCTGCAGAGCGATCCGGAGCTCGCGGCGGTGGTCCTGACCGGGGCGGGGGACAAGGCGTTCGCCGCGGGCGCCGACATCGCGCAGCTCGAGCAGCGCCGGGCCCCCGACGCGTTGCGCGCGATCAATTCCACGCTGTTCGAGCGCGTCGAGGAGTTCCCGGTGCCGATGCTCGCGGCGATCCGCGGCTGGTGCCTCGGCGGTGGCTGCGAGCTGGCGATCGCGTGCGATCTCCGTGTCGCCGGCCGCGGCGCGAAGCTCGGCCAGCCGGAAGTGTCTCTCGGGATCATCCCCGCGGCGGGCGGCACGTACCGCCTCCCGCGCCTGATCGGTCTCGGGCGTGCGCGCGAGCTGATCTACACGGGTCGCATCATCAGCGCGGACGAGGCCGAACGGATCGGACTCGTCAATCGGGTCGTGCCCGACGACGCCGTGCTCGACGAAGCGCTCAAGCTCGCGGCCGAGATCGCGCACAACGGCCCACTTGCCGTGCGTCTCGCGAAGTCGACCATGAACGCTCTCGCGCGCCCCAACGAGTCGATGGCGGTCGCGATGGAGAGCTCGGCGCAGGCCGTGCTGTTCGACAGCGAGGACAAGCAACGCCGCATGCAGGCATTCCTGGAACGCAAGAAGAACAAGTGAACGGGGCGATCCCATGACGAATCCGACTCGAGACGACGAGCGAAGCGCCGGTGAGGGCGTCGAGTTCCGGAACGTGACGGTCCTCGGCGCCGGCACGATGGGGGCCGGAATCGCGCAGGTCTGCGCCGTGGCCGGCTCCCACGTCGTGCTACACGACCTCAGCGAGGAATACGTGCAACGCGGCATGGCCACGATGCGCACCTCCCTCGACAAGCTCGCGGATCGCGGCAAGATCGGCCCCGAGGAGCGTGACGAGGCGCTGCAGCGCGTACGCGTCGAGCTGGACCAGAACTCCGCGGTCGAGGGCGCCGACCTCGTGGTCGAAGCCGTGCCCGAGTCGCTCGAGCTGAAGCGCGACGTGTTTCGCAAGGTCGCTCACGTCGCGCGCCCCGAGGCGGTGCTCGCGACCAACACCTCGTCGCTCTCGTTGGCGAAGGTGTTCGAGGGCATCGAGCATCCCGGGCGCTGCATCGGCATGCACTTCTTCAACCCGGTGCCCATCATGGCCCTGCTCGAGATCGTGCGTCCGGACGCGGGCGCCGAGGCGACATTCGTGCGCGTCAAGCGCTACGCGGCGCAGCTCGGCAAGGAACCGATCGTCGTGCGGGACAGCCCTGGATTCGCCACCTCCCGTCTCGGCGTGTGCATCGGCCTCGAGGCGATCCGGATGGTCGAGGCCGGCGTCGCGAGCCCGGAGGACATCGACAAGGCGATGGAGCTCGGCTACCGGCATCCGATGGGGCCGCTGCGCCTGACCGATCTCGTCGGCCTCGACGTCCGCATGGCGATCGCCGACTACCTGCGAAAGGAGCTCGACAGTGCCGTCTTCGACGTGCCGCAGCTGATGCGCGACATGGTGGCCGAAGGCAAGCTCGGCAAGAAGACCGGCCAGGGCTTCTACTCCTGGAGCTGATGCTGGTGAGCCGCCTCGAAATCCGCGCCGGCGAGAGTCGTCGAACCGGAGTGTCGCCGACGATCGAACTCTCCCCCGGATCCCCCTGATGAGCAGCAACGCGCCCGATTCCGTCCGCGAGCCGGCGAACACCTCGACCGCCGCCAAGGCCTTGGCCGCCGCCGGGGACCTCGACCAGGCTCGGGACGTCGGTGCACTCGACGACGCCGCGCTCGCGGCCGAGAAGCGCCTGGGGCGCGCGCGACGCGGGTTGGTCGAGCGGCTGATCTACGGACCTGCGCCGGCCCCTCGCGAATTGCGCTCGGGTGCGCACATCGGGGCGGCGTCGGCGGCGAAGGGCTCGCAGGTCGTCTCGGCCGCGCTCGACTGCATCGCCCGGGGCGAGGCGTTCACGGCCGATGGCAAGCTCAGCTCGGCACTTCGGCGCGCCGTGTCCGACGAGAGCGGCTACGGGTTCACGGTGCCGGCAGAGTTCGGTGGTGTCGGCGGCAGCTATCCGGAGCTCGCCGTCGTCGAGGAGTCGCTCGCGGCCAATGGGCTGGGAGCACTCGCCGTCGAGATCTCGGGAGAGCTGACGATCGGTGCCGGCTCGCTGCTCGCGTACGGAACCGCGCAGCAGCAGAGCACCTTCCTGCCGATGGTGGCGGAGGGGCGGCTGATGGCGTTCGCGCTGACCGAGGTCGGCGTCGGCGTCAACGCGAAGAAGGTCCAGGCGTACGTCGAGCCCGACGAGGCCAACGGTTGCTGGCGGCTGTTCGCCGGTGGTGCGCGCAACAAGCTGTGGATCACGAACGCCACGCACGGCGCGCTCGCCGGACTCGTCGCCCGCATCGGCAAGGACGGCAAGCAGGTCGGACTGTTCGTGATCGAGCTCCCCGAGCGGGACATCGCCGGTGAGGAGGGCGTCGATCACGAATTCTGGTGCCGGCCGTCGGGGGTCGACGCGTTCCACCCGAACTTCAACTCCCAGCTCCACTTCGAGAACTTTCCGATCCCGCGCCAGAACCGCATCGAGGCGGACGGGGTCGAGGTCCTCTTCTACTGCCTGCGCATGGGTCGCTGCATGCTGGCGGCGATGTCGGCGGGCTACCAGCGGATGTTCGCGGCGGACGCGGCGAACTACGCGCGCCAACGCGACGGCGTCGGTGGTCGCGTCGTGCGCCACGAGCTGCCACGGCTCGCGCTCGGCCGGATGCTCGGCGGTGCGCTGCAATCGCGTGCCCTGTCGCATCTGTCGCTGCAGCAGGACGCGGACGGCGTCGATCTCGCGGGTCTGCGCGACCTCACCAAGTCCGCCGCGGCGGGGACGGCGCTCGCCTCGCTGACCGCGTGCGAGCGCGTGCTCGGCGGCCGGAGCTTCGACGAGAGCTCCCGCGTCAGTGCGGCGCGGGCGAACATGCACGTCTTCGGCGTCGTCGAGGGCGAGGACGACCTGATCTTGATGGGGATGGTCAAGGACGTCACCGGCCGCTTCGTCGATCGCTACATGGCGGGCCTGCTCGGCGTCATCCAATCGATCAACGTCGATGCGAACGGACAGCCGGTGCCGAAGGAGGATCGCATCCTCCGCATCGGTCCGACGACCATGCTCCGTCACCCGGGCCGCTGCCTCGCGGCGACGTTCCGGCTCCTCGGCAACGCCGGGTTCTGGCGCCTGAAGGCGTGGACGATCGGGCAGGCGGCGCTCGATCTGTTGCGGCTCCCCGGCCGGCTCGTCCCGTCGTCCTGGATCTCGCGCTACCGGCACCTGCCGCCGCGACTCCGCGCTCATGCACGCTGGGCCGAACGGCGTCTCCGCGCACAGCGCTGGACGTACCTGTTCGTCAACCTGTGGTTCCAGCTCGAGCTCACGCGCGCGCAGATCCCACTGCAGCGGTTCGGCAAGCGCATCGAACATCTCGTGTCGACCCTGGTGCTCTGCCACCACGGCGCGGAGCAGGACGAGACGCAGCAGCGCGTCGCGGCGTTGCAGTGCGAGAGGCTTCGGGACGAGTTCCGCGCGATCCGGCTCGTCGGTGGACTTCGCGCGATGGATCGCGTGCGCGCGCTGCTGTCGGAGGTTGGCGACGACGTCGAACGAGGGCGCACGAGCCTGATAAGCGACGTCGAGCCGGAGGCGTTCTCGCACCGCTGGGAGTGAGGCTTCCGCGATCGGTCCCAGACCCTAGGATCTCCACGATGCTGCGGACCTGCGTCCTCGCCGCCGTCACGCTCGCGGTCGGACTCGCTGCCCAAGCGCCGAAGAGCCCCGAGCAGTTCCTCGGCCATCGGATCGGTGCGGACGGCACGCTCGTCACCTACTCGGAGCTCGACAGCTACTGGCACGAGCTGGCGGAAGCGTCGCCACGCATGCAGCTCGAGAACATCGGGCGAACGGCGTACGGCCAGGTCCAGTGGCTCGCGGTCCTGTCTTCGCCGGCGAATCTCGCACGCCGCGACGAGCTCCGCGTCCTCTCCGAACGGCTCGCGCACGGAACCGACCCGGACGAGCAGGTCGCGCGCACGATGGCCGCGGACGGCCGCGCCGTGGTGTGGATCGATGGCGGCATGCACGCGACCGAGACGCTCGCGGCGCAGCAGCTCCTCGAGCTCGTCTGGCAGCTCGTCAGCCGTGACGACGACGAGGTCCGACGCATCCTCGACCAGGTCGTCGTCCTCGTGTGTCCGACGAACCCCGACGGCATGGAGATGGTCTCGCGTGCCTACCGTGCGACCGGGCGCGTCGGCGGCCTACCCGTGCTCTACCAGAAGTACTGCGGGCACGACAACAACCGCGACTACTACACCTGCAACACGGTCGAGTCGCGCAACGTCGCGCACGTGCTCTACCACGAGTGGTTCCCGCAGGTCGTCTACAACCAGCACCAGAGTGCGCCCCACGGGACGATCCTGTTCACACCGCCGTTCCGCAGCCCATTCAACTACCAGTTCGATCCGCTGATCGTCCGCGGCATCGACGTCGTCGCGGCGCACATGAACGAGCGGTTCGCGCTCGAGGGCAAGCCGGGGGTCATCTCGCGCGGTGGCGCGAGCTACTCGACGTGGTGGAACGGTGGGCTTCGCACGACCGCGTACTTCCACAACATGATCGGCATCCTGACCGAGGCGTTCGGTCGGCCCGATCCGACACCGATCAGCCAGACGCTCGATCGGCGATTGCCGAACGTCGACTATCCCGATCCGGTGCCGACCCAGATCTGGCACGCCCGTCAGACGATCGACTACCTGCAGACCGCGAACTTCGCGATCCTCGACTACGTCTCGCGCTACCGCCAGGAGGTGTTGTTCGGCATGTGGCGCATGGCGCGCAACTCGATCGAACGCGGCGCCACCGACCATTGGACGGTCACTCCGCGGCTCGTCGCCACCGCGCGCGAGCGGGAGCACGCGGGAGCAGCCGACGACACGGTGGACGCGTTCGAAGATCCGATGCTGCGTGACGCGCGCGCGTACGTGCTGCCGGCCGATCAACCGGACGCGGCCGCGGCGACGCGGCTGGTGCGCGCGCTGCGCCGCACCGGCGTCGAGGTGTGGCGCGCGCGCCATGCCGTCGAGCTGCCCGACCACTCGACGGCGCCGCCCGGGAGCTACGTGATTCCTGCGTCGCAGGCGTTTCGCCCGCACGTGCGCGACATGCTCGAGCCGCAGTGGCACCCGGACGATCGCGACGGTGGTGATCCGGTGAAGCCCTACGACTCGGCGGGTTGGACGTTGTCGATGCAGATGGACGTTCGTGTCGTCCGCGTGCGTGACGCACTCGATTGCGACGCGCAGCCGATCGACGACGTCGAGGTCGGGTTCCCGCCCGGAGCCGTGACCGACGGCGCGGCCGGCTGGTTGGTCGGTCCGCGCGATGGCAATCAGGTGATCGCCGTCGAGCGGCTGCGAGCATCCGGTGTCGAACCCCGTCGCCTCCTCGAGTCGACGACCGCGGCCGGTCGGAAGTGGCCGGCCGGGACGATGTTCGTGCCCGCCGCGGCGGGCCGCAGGGCGCAGCTCACGGCGTTGGCGGTCGATCTCGGCCTCGACTTCGTCGGCACGGACCGACCTCCCGAGGCGGTGTCGGCGGCGTTCCACATGCCGCGCGTCGGCGTGTTCGTGCCGTGGGGAGGCGGCATCGACACCGGGTGGACCGAGTGGGTGCTGGAGCGCGCGGAGGTGCCATTCACCGAGGTGTTCGGTGCGCGGCTCGAGGCCGGCGACCTGGAGAAGGACTTCGACGTCCTGATCGTGCTCGGGGGGTTGCCGGCCGCGACGCGGCGAGGGCGCCGCGACGCCGCGTTACAGGGCGGTCGTCCCGATGCCGTCGACGCCGAGACGATCGGGAAACTGCGGCTGGCGCTGCCGCCCTTCGAGGACTGGAGCACGCTCGAAGCGCGGGCCGTGCGACCGTCGGTCGAGAAGGCGATTCCCGCGCTCCGTCGCTTCGTCGAGTCGGGGGGGAGGCTGCTCGCATTCGGCAACCAGGCAGAACGGGTCGCGAAGCACTTCGAGCTCCCGGTGCGGACCGGCGTCTGGGTCCCCGAGGCGGACGGCAAGGATCGGCCCGCGCGACGGGACGAGTTCTTCGTGCCCGCGTCACTGTTGTGGGCCGATGTCGAGACGACCGATCCCTTGTGCTTCGGCATGTCGTCGCGCCAGGCGGTGATGTTCCGCCGCGGTCCGGTGTTCGAGATCACCGATCGCACGCGCGCGAGCGCACCCGTGAACTACGTCGACGGCGAACGGCCGCTCGCGAGCGGCTGGGCGATCGGCGACGACCGGCTCCGGGGCAAGGCGGCGGTCGTGCGGGTGCCGCTCGGCGACGGCGAGGTGGTGCTGTTCGGTCTGGATGCGATCTTCCGGGGACAGCCCACCGGCACGCACAAGCTGCTGTTCAACGCGATCCTGTCGGCTGGCTCGCGCTGACGGCGTTGCCAGTCGCGGAGCGTAGCGCCATCTCGATCCCGATCAGCCGCCCGAACAACGGCTCGGGTCCGAACTCGTGTTGCCGCGTGCGCGCGATCAGCGCGGCGAGGGCGTCGGAATCGCAGTGCTTCGCCAGCTCCATCCGACGGGGATCGAGCAAGGTGCGGAGCCGTTCGTCCTGCCAGAGTCCGAGCCGTGCCTCGATGGCTCGATCGTCGGGTCGCGCCGAACCGCGCGACACTCGGCGCCGCACCTTGCGCCAGAGCGGCGCGATCGCGGGCGCGAATCGCCACGCGTTCCACGGTCGCGGCGGGAGCGCGGGGCCGCCGTATTCGAGTGGCAGCTTCGCGAGGTCGGGAGCCTCGTGGGCGAGCACGGCGCGCGCGAGGCGGTTGCCGCACCGCGCCGTCCACTCGCATCGCAACAGCACCTCGAGCGCGCGCCGGTCGAGCAGTGGGGACAGGCACGGCCAGAGCCGGTCGGTCGTGCTCGCGATGCGACCCTGCCAGGACCGCATGCGCATCCGGAGATAGGTGTGGTCGAGACGGAACGCGCGCGTCGGATCTCCGGGGAGGTCCGCGTCGATCCGATCGACGACCGCGGCGAAGTGCGCGTTCGGATCGAAATCGTCGTCGGGCCACAGTGCCTTCACGGCGGCGGCCGAGGCGCCGGCGGCGTAGCGGCGTTCGGCGATCGTGCGTCCGTCGAGCGGTCCGTGCGTGCCGGGTGTCGGCTCGAGGATCTCCCACCAGTAGCCGCGCGCCACCTCACCGAACGACCCGTTGAGGCTGATGTCGAATCGCGTCGCGAGCTGGCCATGCACATGGGCGATGCGCGCGTACTCGAGCACGTCCATCTCGCCGTCGCAGAGCCGGAACGCGTTCTCGACGGCGCCGAAGTCGGGCGGTGGTGCCGGCTCGATCACGTGATGTCGCCACCCGGCGCGGTCCGCGACGCGCGCCGAGAGGACGACGTCCGGGCTCGAGGCCGGACCGGTGACGGTCGTGTCGAACCGGAGCCCGCCCGCGCGCAGGAGTCCCGCCAGCAAGCGTGAATCCCAGCCGGCGGTCAGGTCACACACCGGGCGAGCGAAGGCGCGCGTCAGCCGGGCCGCGACGTCGCGCACCGCACGCGCGAACTCTTCGGCCGCGCGCTCGCGTTCGAGCGACTCCGGCTCGAGCTCGGCGCACGACCAGTAGCGATAGAGCTCACGAACGCCCTCGGCCCGGAGATCGAACACGGCTCCCGGACCGAGTTTCCGCACGTCGGCGAACGGAGAACGATCCTCGTAGACGACGCCGGTCGCGAGCAGCTCGCGGCTGCCGATGGGATCCGGCTCGGTGGGAGCCAATCCGGCGAGCAGCAACGCCGAACCGGCGATCGCCGTCGCGTCCCCGATCGTGCGCGCATACGTCTGGTGGCTCGCGACGAGATCGGTGACGGCCTCGATGCGCTCGCCGTCGCTCCAGACGATCGCGAAGAATCCATCGAGTCCCCGCGCCGCGCGGCGGGGATCGCGGCGCCGGAATCGTTCGAGCAGCGCGGCTTCGTCGCCGGTGCCGAGACCCTCGCGGTGGAACCAGGTCCCCGATGCGCACAGCCAGGCCTCGCCGTCGACCGCGATTCGTGCGCCCGCAGCATGTCGCCGTGGCCAGGCGACGGCGGCGGCGGCCGCGGTCCGGTGCACGCCCGACGGCTCCCCCCAACCCAGCGCCCGAGCGTGGTCGAGGGAACGTCGGAGCACCGGATCCACGTCGCCCGCGATCACGAGGAAGTCGGCCATCCGCCCGGATGCTACGGCCGTTCGCGCCGCATGCGAGCGCGACGTGCACCGGCGCCCCTCCCCGAGAGCTCACGGGCGCCGACTTCGAGGCCAGAGGGGCGCTCCCCTCACTCGCTGTCCTGTTCCGTCACCGCAGCAACTCCGTCATGTCGATCGGGAAGTTCCCCCCCGGAAACACCGCACCCTGCGCCACGTACACGAACCCCAACGGCAGCGTCGGTCCCGTCGTCCGTCCGCTCGGTCCGACGAACTGCGCATCGGCCAGCAACGCGGAGCCGAGGTCGATCTGCAGGAAGCCGTTGATGAACCCCGGCAGCAACGGCACCGGTGGGATTTCGAACGCACTCGCCCAGATCGCCAGCAGGTCGCCCTCCTTGGCCAGTCCGCGCAACGTGTGCAGGTTCACCGGGTCTTCGTAGCGGATCGGCGCCTCGACGTTCAGGTCGAAGGTGCCGACGTCGTCGTGGTACTCGCGCACCACGAGCCAGTAGTGACCGGGCTGCAGCAGTGCACCGACGTGCGGATCGAACCCGAACGCATCGTCGTCGAGATCGACGCGCAAGCCGGTCTGGGCGTCGATCAGGCTCATCATGCCGTCCGGAAGCGGCGTGAAGCCGGTGCCCGTGAGCGTCACGTCGAAGGGTGCCGGCGTCTCGAGCGTCAGCTCCCACGCCGCATGGTCGCCGTTGTTCACGAGCGACCCGGACTGCCGGCCAGGGAGGAGGGCCGGCAGCGTCGGCACCGGTGCACACTGGACCGCGAGATCGAAGTCCGCGGGCTGGGCGTCGAACGCGCTGACCCCGACGTCGGTACAGCCCGGCGGGCAGCGGGATGCTCATGATCGGATTCGACGACGCGACGTCCTCGTCGGCGATGGCGAGCGGCTCCAGCCGGTTGTCGTAGACCGTCATGAATCCGTCCTGCATCGGCGACGCGCCGCTGCCCTGCGTCGTCAGCACGACGGAGTCGGCCGACGCGAGGCCCATCCGGAACATCCGGAGTGACCCGAGGTCCGGCAGCGTGGCCGTCAGGTTGGATCCGCAACTGACCAGCGGGATGGCGGTCGGCGCCTGCAACACCTGCAAGGAGGCCGATCCCGCCCGCGCCGGAGTTCTCCGTCACCACCAGCCGATACGTCCCCGCCGGCAGGTCGGCGTCGAGCACCGGATCCGTACCGCTGGCCGAATCGTCGACCGTGAAGAGCGAACCTCCCGACGCGCCCTGCAGGTCGAAGAACAGGTCGAGCGGGCCACCGCTTGCCTGGACCTGCACGTTGGTGTCGCCCGGAACCGTCAGCATCCAGGTGTCGGCCCCGCCGGCCGCCAGCGTACCGGCGACGGTCCCGCTCACCGGCAGCGCGGGCAGCGCGCCCGCCGGCGCGGTGGCGACCGTCAGCGAGTAGTCACCGCCGCCCGCCGGGAGGAGCGTCCGGCACTCGAGGTAGTAGGTCCCTGCCGGTACGGTCGCCGCGACGGCTGGAAAGCCGCCCGGGAAGAGCCGGCCGAAGGCGGTGGCGATGATCGACCGATCGGCGTCGAACAGCGTCAGCGACGGCGTCTGCGCGGGCATCGCACCGTTGGCGGCCATCGTCGCGGTGACGACCGACGGCGACGCGACCTCGATGCGGTAGTAGTCGAGGTCGAACGAGTCGGTCAGGGTGCCGAGCACGGTTCCGGGCCCGATCGGATCGGCCCAGCCGCGTGACCCGTTGTACTCCCGCTCCGCGGGGTTGGTCGCCGCCACCGGCGCCACCGGCGCCGGCTGCATTGCGGTGGCGTGCATCCGGGCGACCGGCTTCGAGAGTCGGTGCTGGGGCGGGTTCGACTGCGGTGCGACGACCGCGGCGACGAGCAGGAGGGAGTGGAGCATCGTGGTTCGGGTGACGGAGAGAACGCCGGTCCGGGGGTCGGACAGAGCTGCTACGTCCCATCAGTCCCGAGTCGCACTCGTGCGGCATCGAATGGGAAAACTTCCAGCCGCGTTTGTCCCGCATTCGCGGTCCACGGAATCACTCGGTGCGCAGCGCTTCGACCGGGTCCAGGCGCGCTGCCCGCATCGCCGGTACGGTGCCGGCGAGCAGGCCGATCGCCACCGCGACCGCCTCGGCGATCGCCGCGTGCGCGAACGATGGTTGCACCGGCAGCGCCGGGAACACCGCGCCGATCGCCATCGCCGCACCGACGCCGAGCAGCAGGCCGAGCAGTCCGCCGGCACCGGCGAGAGCCGCCGACTCGACGAGGAACAGCGAGAGGATGCGCCGTTGCGTCGCGCCGAGCGCGCGCAGCAGGCCGATCTCACCGGTCCGTTCGCGAATGGCGATCGCCATGATCGTCAGGATGCCGACACCGCCGACCACCAACGAAATGCCCCCGAGCGCACCGACGGCAAAGGTCAGCACCGTCAGCACCGAACCGAGCACGTCGATCATCTGCTGCTGCGGCACGACTGTGAAATCTTCGTCACCGTGGCGGGCGAGGAGCACGCGGCGGATCACTCGTGCGCCCTCGTCGACAGCCACGCCCGGTGCCACCTCGGCGTCGATCTCCATCACGCCCTCGCGATCGAACAGTCCGAGTGCGCGTTGCGTCGGGACGTAGATCGCGTCGTCCAGGTCGAAGCCGAGGAACTGTCCCTTGGAGCGCAACACACCGACGACCCGGTAGCGATCGCCGCCGACGCGGACGAGCTCACCGAGCGGATTGTCCTCGCCGAACAGCTCGTCACGGAGCTTCGACCCGAGCACGGCGAGCGCCCGGGGCGCGTCCGGGTCGTCGTCCGGCAGGAATTCCCCGGCGGCGAGATCGAACGCCCACACCCGCGGCATGTCGCTGCCGACTCCGTGGACCCAGGTGCGCCGGCTGCGGTGCCCGGCCTCGACCTCCGCATTGCCGCTGACGACCGGCGCCACGGCGACGATCTGCGGCATCCGGGCGAGCGCTTCCGCGTCATCGATGGTCAATGGACGGACCGTGTTCACGACCGCGCCCGACAGACCGAGCGTCGTGTGCTTCCCCGGCGTGATCTGGATCAGGTTGGCGCCGAACTGCGAGAACTCCATCAGCACGTAGCGCCGGACGCCTTCGCCGAGCGACGTCAGCAGCACGACGGCGGCGATGCCGATCGCGATGCCCCATGCGGTGAGCCACGAGCGCAGCCGATGTGCGCGAACCGCGTCGAACGCGAAGCCGAGTGTGTCACGGACGCGCATGGCTCATCGCTTGGACAGGGCCTCGACGGGTTCGAGCCGGGCTGCACGCCGAGCCGGTGCGAGTCCGAAGCCGACGCCGCTCAGCAGGGCCACGGCGGGGGCCGCGATCGTCGACCACCACGGCGCTCCGGGCTCGAGAACCGGGAACACCCGGCACATCACGACGGTGGTGAGCTGGCCGATCAGCAGACCGACTCCCGCGCCGAGCAGCGCGAGCATCGCCGCCTCCGTCAGGAACAGGTCCCGGATCCGGCGCTGCGACGCGCCGAGTGCTTTGAGCAGCCCGACCTCCTCACGACGTTGCGCCACCGCCACGACCATCACGTTCATGATCAGGATGCCGGCGACCAGGAGGCTGATCGAAGCGATGCCGCCGACCGCCGCGGTGAGCACGCCGAGGATGTTGTCGAACGTGCCGAGCACCGCTTCCTGCGTGATCACCGTCACGTCCTCCTCACCGTCGTGGCGTACGCGGAGCTCGGTCTCGACGTCGCGCACGGCGGTATCGAGCGATTCCCTGCCCTGCGCTTCGACGAGGATCCGAAACAGCGCCGGCGAATCGAACAGCGCGGCCGCGGACGCGACCGGCACGACGGCGATCTCGTCGAGGTCGGTGCCGAGGGAACGGCCTTCGGATGCGAGGGTGCCGATCACGCGGAAGCGTCGTTCGCCGATGCGCACCCATTCGCCGAGCACCGGTCGATCGCGGAACAGCTCGCGCCGGAGCGTCGCGCCCAGCACGCACACCGCCTGCGCACGCTCGGGGTTGTCGTCCGACCACGTGCGACCCTGCGCCATGCGCAGATGGCGGACCTCGAACATCGACGGCGTCGTGCCGAGCACGGTCGCCTGCCGCGAATAGCGACCGACGGCGACCGGTGCATCGCCGACGATCACCGGTGCGACGCGGCGTACCGACGGATACTTGAGCAAGGAGAGCGCGTCCTGCAGCGTCAGGTCGCGAGGTGTCTCGCCGAGAATCGGCGGCGCGGCACCCTTCGTCTCCGATCGTCCCGGCAGCACGATGACGAGCTCGCTCCCGAGCGAGCTGAACTGACCGACGACGTAGAGTCGCGCGGCGTCACCGAGCCAGGTGAGGACGACGACGCCACCGACTCCGATCGACATCGCCAACAGGATCAGGAACGACCGCAGCCGCGCGCTCGCCAGCGCACGAAGCGCGAACGCGAGCGTGTCGAACGCCCTCATGCCGGCTCACCCTCGTCGCCGATGATGCGGCCGTCGTCCATGCGGAGGCGCCGGTGTGCACGTTGGCCGAGTGCTGGGTCGTGCGTGACGACGAGCAACGTGATGCCTTCGCCGTGCAGGCTCTCGAGGACTCGGACCACGTCCTCTCCCGTCGCCCGGTCGAGATTGCCGGTGGGCTCGTCCGCGAGGACCATCCGCGGCCGCGTGATCGTCGCGCGCGCGATCGCGACGCGCTGGCGCTGTCCGCCCGAGAGCTGGTCGGGCCGGTGATGCGCCCGATCGACGAGTCCGAACCGCACGAGCTGCTCGTGGATGCGCTCCTCGCGCTCGTGCGGTGCGGCGCCGGCGAGGACCAACGGGAGCGCGATGTTCTGCGCGGCGCTCATGCGCGGCACCAGCTGGAAGAACTGGAACACGAACCCGATCTTCTCGCGGCGGACGAGTGCCTGTGCTTCGTCGTCCAGGGTCATCACGTCCCGGCCCTCGAGGCGGTATCGCCCGGCATCGGCGCGGTCGAGCAGACCGATCACGTTCAACAGCGTGGACTTGCCCGACCCCGACGTGCCCATGATCGAGACGTACTCGCCGGCCGCGACGTCGAGATCGATGTCGCGGAGGGCG
>CAWGKH010000002.1:0-66636 GCA_963823025.1 uncultured Planctomycetota bacterium
GCGTGCTCCTGCGTACCTCGGACCACGCCTTCGCGGCGATCAGCGACGTCGTCGTCGCCGAGGTCTCGGCGCAGCAGGTCGTGTTCCACACCTTTCAGCGCGTGCCGCGACTGGGCGCGGCGATCCGTGGGCGGCCTCGCGCGACGAGGCGATGGTGGTCGAGCATCTGATCAACATCGGCCGGCGCAGCGCCCTGGTGCGCACGGCACATCTCCTGCTCGAGCTCGGGCTGCGCCTTCAGCTCGTGGGGCTCGGCTCGGACAGCGGCTTCGCCTGCCCGCTCAACCAGTACCTCCTGGCGGACGCGCTGGGGCTCACCGCCATCCACGTGAACCGCGTCCTGCGGCAGCTGCGCGAACGTTGCCTGGTGACGTTCCGGGAGGGTTCCGTGGTGTTCCACGATCTCGCCGGCCTGCGCAGAACTCGCCGAGTACCACAGCGGCTATCTCGACCAGAACAACGGGCTCGGGATCTGAACAGCGCCACGGCGCGGCAGGCAAGCTCCAGCTGCTAATCCAGGTTAGTGTAGCGCCGTCTCCGGCCGCGTAGATTGTCCCAACCACAGATTGATCTCGGAGACGCCTGATGCCTACCGTCGCCGCCCGCTCAACCGCGGGTCAGACCAGTCTCCTTGCGCGGCCTCCGCCCCCTGCCGGGAAACGCTATCGACCGATGAACGGCCTGCTTGCCCTCTGCGAGCGTCCGGCCGGGGTCATTGCCGTGGCGACGCTTAGCGAGGTGCTCTCACGGATCTCGGGCTCGACCCAAGTGCGTCTTGGCCAGTATTTGCACGACCTTTGCCAAGATATTGCGACAACGTTCGGCGGATCGAGCGGACCCACGCTCACCTGTGCGGCCGCCGATGCCGCCCTGCCCATCGGCACCGCGGTCACGCTCAGGCTCGTCGCCGACCTGCTCATCACCAACGCATTCATCTATGCGTTCCCGCCGGGGCTGGCCGGCTGGATCACCGTGTCCTTCACGGCTGCTCCGGAGGCCTGGCAGCTCGTCGTCGAGGACAGTGGCATCGCCACGCCAGCCGATGACAAGCGCGACAATGGCCTGACGATCGCGCGGCTGCTGCTCCTGCGGCACGACGGACAGCTGGACATTCCCAGCGTGACGGGCGGGACGCGCTGCATTGTCGCCATTCCGCGCGGCGCCGCCCGGGCTCGACGAAGTGCTCGGTCAACGCGGCGCTGTGTGTTGCTGCCGGGTCCAGAGCTTTCGTGAGGCCCGGACGTTGCTGATCTCCGCATTCCGACACGACCAGACCCGGGCTTCATCCTCGGCGTCGCTCGGCGTCACCGACTGCCGTTGAGCCGAATTGCGGCATCGTGGCTGATGCAGATTAGCGCAGCGGCTCGCCGACTGCGCTAGGACTCGCGGTCAAGGACGCTGGAGGTGCGCTTGGCGCATTGAGCGCAAAGGAAATACCTCAGCGCGACAAGGAAGGAATGAACATGGCAGACCCGCAGAAGAGATCGATCACGCAGCGCTGGGACGGTTTGCAACCGTCCAAGACGATGCTTGTCTGGTCCTGCGTCGGCTCTGTGGCCGTGGCGCTCGTGGTGGGCTTCACCTGGGGCGGATGGGTCACCGGCGGCACGGCTCAGAAGATGGCTGAGACCGCCGGCAAAGACTTGCGCTACGAGCTCGCCTCGGTGATCTGCGTCGAGAAGTTTCTGGCCGCACCGGATGCGACGGCGCAGCTCACGAAGCTCAAGGCGATCGGCAGCTCCTATGCCCAGCGGCAGTTCATCGAGGACGGCGGCTGGGCAACGATGCCGAGCAAGGACAAGGCCGCACGGCAGTCGGCGGATCTATGCGCCAAGGTGCTGAGCAACATGGAACTCAACGAAGCCGCCCAGGCCGATGGCGCGGGCAAAGTGCAACCTGCCTCGACGACCCAATGAGCCTGGTCGCCTTTCGTACCCGTCTTAGGCGGCCGGCATCAGGGCGCGTCGGACGCCGGCGGCGATCAGCGCGCTGACTCGGACGTTGGATTCGACCGTGACGCCCGCGATGTGTGGCGTCAGGATCAGGTTCGGCACGTCCTCGAGAACGCTGCCCGGCGGCAGGGGCTCGGTCTCGAACACGTCCAGCATGGCGCCTGCGAGACGCTCTTCGCGCAGTGCGGCGGCCAGGGCCCGCTCGTCGACCACGCCGCCGCGCGCGGCATTAATCAGCACCGCGTCCTTGCGCATCCGGCCGAGCGCGTCGCGATCGATCAGATGCCGGGTGCTGGCGTCGAGCGGCACGTGCAGGCTGACAACGTCGCAGGTCGCGAGCAGCGTCTCGAGGCTGGCCCTTGCAACTGCGAGCTCGCGCCACGCCGGGTGGTCGTCCGCCAGCTGGGTATCATGGGCCAGCACGGTCATGCCGAGCGCCGTGGCGCGCCTGGCGGTCTCGCGCGCGATGCCACCGAACCCCACGAGGCCCAGCCGCCTGCCCGTGATCTCGCGTCCGATCAGCTCGCCGCGCGGCCAGTCGCCCGCCACGACCTGGCTGCTGGCACCGTAGGCGCCGCGCAGCAGCATCAGCATGCCGGCGATGACGTATTCGGCGACCGCGAGATCGTTCGCGCCGGTTGCCGGCAGCACCGCGATGCCGCGCGCGCGGCAGGCGGCGAGGTCGATGTTGTCGAGCCCGACGCCGAGCCGGCCGACCACCTCGAGCTTTTCGCAGGCCGCCAGGAGAGCGCCGCGGACCTGGGTCCGGTTGCGCACGATCAGCGCGCGGCAGTTGCGTTGCTGGCCGATGCGAAACGCCCGGTCGGTCGCCTGGTCCTCGACTGCGGGGTTCCACCAGCGATCGAAGTGGAACACGCGGTTGGCCGCGGTGAGGTTGAGGCCCGTGCCACCGGCCTTCAGCGACAGCACGAAGATGCGCGGGCCATCCTTCTCGCGCGCCTGGAAGCGCGTCGACCATCTGCTCGCGGTCGCGCTGCGGCACTCCGCCGTGCAGGAACAGCACGCCCTGCCCGAAGACCTCTTCGAGGTGCGTCTTGAGCAGGCTGCCCATCTCCTTGAACTGCGTGAAGATCAGGCAGCGATCGCCCTCGTCGAGCGCCTCTTCGAGCATCTCGGTAGCAGATCGAGCTTGCCCGACCGGTGCGGCGAGCGACGAGCCGTCGCCCTGGTAGTGGGCCGGGTGGTTGCAGACCTGCTTGAGGCGCAGCAGCGTCGTCAGGATCGCGCCACGCCGCTGGATGCCTTCGCCGGCCTTCTCGACCTCGGTGAGCCCCTTGCGCACGACAGCCTCGTAGAGCACCGCCTGCTCGCGCGTCAGCGACGACACGACCACCTGCTCCGACTT
This sequence comes from uncultured Planctomycetota bacterium, assembly GCA_963823025.1. Taxonomy (GTDB): domain Bacteria; phylum Planctomycetota; class UBA1135; order UBA1135; family UBA2386; genus CAWGKH01. The sequence goes on from CAWGKH010000002.1 coordinate 3,319, forward strand.
CTCCGGCAGGTCGCTGATGATCTCGGGATCGGTCTTGAGCCGGCGCAGCACGAACGGCCGCACGAGCCGGCCGAGCATCGACGCCTTGCTGCGGTTGCGCTGCCTGACGATCGGATGCTCCAGCGTCTGCAGGAAGTTCGTCCGCGTGCCGAGCAGCCCCTCGTTGAGGAAGTCCATGATCGACCACAGGTCGAGCGGACGGTTCTCGAGCGGCGTGCCGGTCAGCGCGAGTCGGAACCGGCCGTTGAGGTCGCGCGCGGCGCGCGACTGGCGCGTGGCCGGGTTCTTGATGTTCTGCGCCTCGTCGAGGACCACGCCCTCCCAGATCCGCGCCATGAACAGCTCCTGGTCGCGCTGCAGCAGGTTGTAGCTCGTCAGCACGACGTCGGTCTCGGCGAGCATCGCGGCGAACTCGTCCTCCTGCCGTGCGCGCGTCTTGCCGTGGTGAAGGACGACGCGGAGCTCGGGTGCGAAGCGCAGCAGCTCGCGGCGCCAGTTGCCGAGCACGCTCACCGGGCAGACCAGCAGGATCGGCGCCGGCTCCTGGCCGCGCGCCCGGCGCTGCTGCGCCAGTCGAGGATCACGGCGATCGCCTGCACGGTCTTGCCGAGACCCCATGTCATCGGCCAGGCACGCCCCGAAGCCCTGGTCGACCAGGAAGTACATCCACGCGTGCCCGCGACGCTGGTAGGGGCGCAGCTCCCCGACGAAGCCGGCGGGGACCGCGCGCTCCTCGACGGCGCGGGCGGTCTCGAGGTTCGCGATCAGCTCCTCGAGGCGGGGGCCGCCATCGAGCGTCTCGAGCGCGAGACCGTGCATGTGCGTCGCGCCACCGAGTTTCAGGCGCAGCGCCTCGAAGAAGCTGATCCGCTCGCCCTCGCCTTCCTGGCGTTTGCGGAACGCCTGGAGCGCGGCGCGGTCCTTCGGCGTGAGCAGCACCGGCCCGCGATCGAGGAACACCAGCGGCGACCGCGCCTCGACGAGCGTCTCGAATTCGCGCGTGCTGAGCTCCTGGTCGCCGAGCGCGATCGCCCAGCGGAAGTCGAACCACGGGCGCGGCCCGGCCTCCTCGCCCGCGCGCTCCGAGAGGGTCACGCGCGCCGACAGCCGCTGCATGCTCTCGATGCCGGGCAAGGTCACGCGGAAGCCCTCGTTCTCGAGCAGCGTCAGGTGGTCGAGAACCGAGTCGAGCTCCTCGCGATTGAGCGATGCCCGGCCGTCGGCCATGTTCATCGCGCGATGGAGGGCCGGGATCCGCGCCGAGACCTCTTCGAGGTGATGGCGGATCTCGACCAGCGCCTCGCGGGCCAGGGGGTCGGGGAACAGGCTGTGCTCGAGCCGGTCCTCGAGGTCCTCGAGCGGGTAGCCGAGGTCGAGGCCCGGCACCGGCCGGAACGACAGCTGAACGCCCCACGGCACGCCTTCCTCGAGCTCGCGTTCGGGGGCGAGGATCTCGACGACCGGCTCGGGGCGGATCTTGCCGACGGCCTGGGGCGGGCGATCGGCGTGATCGTGGCGGGGGACGTACGACGCGGCGATCGCGTCGAGGCCATGCGTGACGAACGCCCACGCGAGATTGCGCGCGGTCACCGAGTAGACCGGGTCGTCCTGCGTCGCGAAGCGCGCGGTCCTCGCGAAGTCGGGAACCAGCTCCGCCACCGCCCAGAGACACCGGAGCGCGTCGGCGTCGAGCACCGGCAGCCAGTCGAGGAAGCTCTTCTCGTCGGCGGGGGCGAAGTCGCCGCGCTCCGCGAGGGCCATCACGAGCTTCGACGCGTGGATCAGGAAGCACAGCCCCGGGCGATCCAGCGCGTGCGGCAGCTCCGCGAGGTAGGGATCGCGACGTCGAGCGGGAGCGCGCGGCCGGGCATGCGCCAGAGGCCGGGCACGACCCGCCCGCGGTCACGGTCCTCGGCGCGGCGCGCGGCCGTCAGCGGCCGGAGCGTCGACTCCTCGGTCGGCAGCAGCACCTCGAGCTCGACGTCCTCGAGATGGTCGCGCGAGCTCGGTCGGCAGCTCCCTGGCGATCTCGGCGGGGCCGCCCACCGCGTAGAACGCGACCCTCGCGTCACGCGACAGGCGCGCGTGCAGGTAGACGGCGTCGTGGTGGGGAGATGCGGTCGGCAAGGCTGTCCAGAGGGAGCAGGCAGTCGGTGTGCGTTCCGCGCGGACAGGCGGCACCACCGGCGACCCGTGCGCCGCGCGGCTCGGGCCGGAAGCGACGAGCTGTCACCGGCTTTCAGCCGCTGTGGCCGAACGACTCGGGGGTGTACTGGAAGTTCGTGTCGACCTGGCTGTAGCCGGGGTCCTCGGCACCGCGCGTCGCGACGTCGGCGAGAGTGAACAGGAACAGCAGCGCGAGGAACAGCAGCGAGCTGAGGAACGCGATGTTGTTGATCGCAGTGTCCCACTTCAGGTGCATGAAGATGGTCACGACGAGCCCGACCTTCACGGCGGCGATCGCGACGGCGATGAACAGGTTCATCTCGCCGAAGTCGAACCGCGACACGAGCACCGTCAGAAAGGTCAGGAACAGCAGCGCGGCGAAATTCACCGTGAGCATGCCGACCGAACAGACGTGCGTGTGGATCGAGTGGTCGACCACCGTCTCGTGTCCGTGCTCGGCGCCGCCCTCGGCGGCGTGGGCGTGGGCTTCTTGTGCGGTGTTCGCCATCTCAGGGCACCAGATACAGCAGTGGGAACAGGAAGATCCAGATCACGTCGACGATGTGCCAGTAGAGGCCGATCAGGTCGACGGGGATGTACCAGCCGGAGTGGAAGCGGCCCTGGGAGCCGCGCCAGATCAACCAGCCGATCGCGATCATGCCGATCAACACGTGGAGGCCGTGGATGGCCGTCATCGTGAAGTAGAACGTGAAGAACATGCGCGGATGCGCGAGCCCCTCCATCGCGGTGGCGTAGTGGCCGGTCGGGTGGAACAGGCCGATGAACGGGAAGATGCCGTGCTCGTACTTGGTCGAGGTACTCGATGTACTTGACGACCATGAAGCCCGTCGCACACACGATGGTGAGCGACAGGAACGTCACCATCCGCCTGCGCTGGCTGAGCTGCGCGGCGCGCACCGCGATCGCCATCGTCCAGGAGCTGGTCAGCAGCAGGCACGTGTTGAGCGAGCCGAGCTTCCAGTCCAGCAGTCGGCCGCACTGCCGGAAGGTCTCGGCGTAGTGGTCGTGGTAGATGATGTAGGCCGCGAACAGGCCGCCGAAGAGCATGACTTCGGTGGCCAGGAACAGCCAGAACGCCAGCTTCGACGCCTGGAGCTCCTGCTCGGCGGTGTCGAAGTGGTGCGCGATGGCGTGGGTCTGGAACCCACCCTCGGGCGTCGGCGTGACGATCGTCGCGTGTCCGCTCATCCTCAGATGGTCTCCCGGATGTCGAGCGTGCTGTAGTCGTAGAGCTCTCCGGTGACGACCGGGGCCTCGTCGAAGTTGAACTGGTTGGGCGGCGTCGGGCACCGCCAGTCGAGCGTGACACCACCCCACTCGTTCGGCTTCGCGCGGCGACCGGCGAACAGCGAGTGGATCAGATAGCCGAGCATCAGCGCGAAGCCGAGCCCGAGGGTGACCGCGCCGATCGTCGAGATGCGGTGGTAGATCTCGAACCGCGGAACGTAGCTCGCATACCGGCGCGGCATGCCCTGGCTACCCATGACGAACTGCGGGAGGAACGTCACGTTGAAGCCGATGAGGATCGTCACCGCCGAGATCTTCGCGAGCGTCTCGTTGTACATCTTGCCGAACATCTTCGGCCACCAGTGATGGATGCCGGCGAAGAACGCCAGCGCGGTCGAGCCCATCATCACCGCGTGGAAGTGCGCCACGACGAAGTAGGTGTCGTGCAGGTGGATGTCGAGGCTGATCGCGCCGAGGAACAGCCCGGTCAGACCACCGATCGTGAAGATGATGATGAACGCCATCGCGTACAGCATCGGTGCGGTCAGCGCGACCGACCCTCCCCAGATCGTCGCCACCCAACTGAACACCTTGATGGCCGTCGGGATCGCGACCAGCATCGTCAGGAACGAGAACGCCATCATCACGAAGCCGGACTGGCCGCTCGTGAACATGTGGTGTCCCCAGACGAGGAAGCTGATGACCGCGATCGAGATCGACGAGAAGCAGATCAGCTTGTAGCCGAACAGCGCCTTGCGGGCGTGGACCGTCACGACCTCGCTGATCACGCCCATCGCGGGCAGGATCATGATGTAGACGGCCGGGTGGCTGTAGAACCAGAAGAAGTGCTCGAACAGCACCGGGTCGCCACCGAACTTCGGGTCGAAGATGCCGATGTGGTAGATGCGTTCGAAGGCGAGCAGCAGCACCGTGATGCCGAGCACCGGCGTCGCCAGCACCTGCAGGATGCTGGTCGCGTAGATCGCCCAGCAGAACAGCGGCATCTTGAACCACGTCTGCCCGCGCGCGCGCAGCTTGTGGACGGTGACGATGAAGTTCAGGCCGGTGAAGATCGAGCTGAAGCCGAGGACGAAGATCCCGAGCCCCATCGCGACGACGTAGTGCCCGGTTCGGATGCTGTACGGCGTGTAGAACGTCCACCCCGTGTCGACCGCGCCCATGATGATCGAGTAGATCGCGAGCGCGTGCCGGTCAGCCACAGGTAGAAGCTCGCCAGGTTCAACCGTGGCAACGCCACGTCCTTCGCGCCGAGCATCAGCGGTAGCGCGAAGTTCGCCAGCGACGCCGGGAATCGCCGGGATGATGAACATGAACACCATGAACACGCCGTGCATGGTGAAGATCTGGTTGTAGGTGGCGTGGTCGAACAACATCCCGTCCGGCTCCCAAAGGTGGATCCGGATCAGGAGCGCGAGGATGCCGCCGGCGACGAACGCCGACGTCACGCCGACCAGGTACATCAGCCCGATCCGCTTGTGATCGAGCGTGCCGGCCCAGGACCAGAAGCCCTTGGACGCGTCGAGGTAGCTCGGCTCCTTGCGGACCGGCGGGGGGGTCGTGTCGACAGTGGTGTCGTAGGTCGTCATCGGTGTGCCTCGCGATCCCTCACTTCAGAGTCTTCATCCACGCGATGATGTCACTGATCTGGTCGTCGGAGACATCGAGCTGCGGCATCGGGGACGGTTGGCCGGCGACGCCGAAGCCGGCGACGATCTGGGCGCTCGGCTCGTGGATCGAATGGCGGATGTAGGCTTCGTCCGCCACGTAGTCGCTGCCGTCCGCGAGCTTGCCCTTGCGCATCCAGATGCCCTTGAACGACGGGCCGACGAGTTTCGTGCCGTCGGTCGTGTGGCAGCTGAAGCAGATCTTGTTCTGGTACCAGTAGTGCCCGCGCTCCACCGGATCGGTGGGGACGTTGTTCCAGAGCTTCTCGTTGAACTGGTCCTTCGGCACGACGTGCACCGTCGCGTGCATGCCCGAGTGGTTGTCTCCGCAATACTCGGCGCAGAACAGGTCGTAGTCGCCCAGGCGGGTCGGCCGGAACCAGACGAGCTGCCGCACGCCGGGCACGACGTCGCGCTTGATCCGGAATGCAGGGATGAAGAACGCGTGCAGCACGTCCTCGCTGGTCAGCGTCACCTTGATGTCGGTGTCGACCGGCACCCACATCTCCTGCACCGGCTCCTTGGCGTCCGGGTGGTAGATCTGCCAGGCCCACTGCCGGGCATGAACGCTGGACCTGCAGCGCGTCGGCCGGCGCGATCAGCTGGTCCTGGTTGCCCTTGAATCCCCACGCGAAGATCACCATCAGGATGATCGTCGGGATCAGCGTCCAGACGACCTCGAGCGGCGTGTTGTGCGTGACGTTCGAGGCCGCGACCTGATCGGGGGACTTCCGCCGGTGCTTGATCGACGAGTAGACGAGCAGCCCCGTGATCAGCGCGAAGAAGAACACGCTGATCCAGAACAGGAACAGGAACAGCCCGTCGATCTCGCCTGCGAACGACGAGGCGGCCGGGGGAAGCTGACCGATCGGGTCTTGAGGGATCGGGAAGTAAGTCAGCATCTCAGGGGGTCGCCTCCACGAGGCGCTGGCGTGCACGCTCGCGACGCCACAGGAAGAAGATCATTCCGCCCAGCGCGAACAGCGTCACGAGACCGCCGATGCGCATCACGGTCATCGCCGTGAGGGAGTAGGCGTGGGTGCGGGGATCGAACGTCAGACAGGAGACGAGGAGCCGCTCGACGAACGTCCCGACCTTGCCCTCGCCCGCTTCGACGACCGCCGTGCGCAGCGTCGAGGGCGTCAGGTAGCGGGCGTCCAGGTAGCGCGTGACGACGCCCTTCGGGGACAGCACGACGAGGCTCGGTGGGTGGTCGTAGTTGCCCGACACCGGCTCCTTGCGAAAGCGCCAGCCCACGCTCTGTGCGAGCTTGTCGATCGAGTCCTTCTCGCCGGTGAGGAACGGCCAGGTCGCGGTCCACGCCGGCGCGTCGGCGTGGTCGACGCGCTGGGCGGTCGCCGCCTGCTTGGCAAGCGAGTCGAGGTAGGTGCCCTTCTTGTCGTGCGCGAGCTTCGGCGTCTCCGTCGGGTCGATGCTGATCGTCCAGAGATCGAAGTCCTTGCCCGGCTCGAGGCCGCTGTCGGTCAAATTGTCGAGGAACGAGTTCAGCACGAAGCCGCACATCCCCGGGCAGCGGAGGTACGCGAGGTTGAGGATGACCGGGCGTTGGCCGGTCAGGTGCTCCGAGAGGGAGAACGGGGTGCCGGTCTCGTCGACAAACGTTTCGTCCAGCGCGGCCTGCTGGCCGAGCTTCGGATCGACCGTCGCGCCTGCGTCGACGACCGTGGAGGACAGCCCGCGCTGGGCAGTCAGGGGCATCGCTCCGACTGCCGCCAACGCGAGCACGGCCGCGATCCGCGACAGGCGCGGTGCGAACCGTGGCGTGCGATCGACGTGGTCGGTGTGCGTCATGATGAGAGGACCTCGAGTCGGATAGTCAGCGGTGCTTGTTGATGTAGTCCTGAATGGCCTTGTCCATGCCGCCATTCGTGGAGAGCGCCGCGTTCTCGTCGGCGCGGAGTTGGTCGAGTTGGGTGGTCGGCGCGCGGTCGACCTTCTGCTGGCGCGCCTGGAAGATCACGCGCGAGAACACGACGTGCAGGACGCCGACGCAGACGAACACGAACACGGCCGACAACACCAGCGCCGTCACGGTCTTCTTGACGTCGATGTCGTGATCCGGGTCCTGCGCAGGGACGTCGCGCGCGGAGTCGCCGTGCGCGTGGGTGAGTTCGGTGGTGGCGGTGTCCATCGGATCGGTGTTGTGCGGATCGGACGGGTGGGCGTCGTTCACACGTTGTGGAAGTGCAGGGACTCGGCGAGGCGCGGATCGCGCTCGGGGAGCAGCGGCGTGGCGGCGATGTTCCGCAGCACGAAGCCGCAGAACAGGCCCAGCACGGCGATGAAGGTGGTGGCGTCGAGCCACGACGGCGAGAACCCGTTCTCGTGCAGCGTCGGCATGATCAGGTACTGCATGTCGACCCAGTGCATCGCCAGCAGGAACACCGCGGCAATCCCGAGGGTCACCGGGTTCCGCTTGGTGTGCCGCGACATCAGGAACGCGAACGGGATCAGGAAGTGGCCGAACGCGAGGACGTTGAAGATCGGGTCCCAGGCCTCGCGGTTCTGATAGAAGCTCGTCTCCTCCGGGAGGTTCGCGTACCAGATCAGCATGAACTGGCTGAAGTTCACGTACGCCCAGAACACGACGAACGCGAATGTCAGCTTGCCGATGTCGTGGTAGTGCTCCTCGTTGATCACGTCGCGCAGCATCCCCATCCGCTGCAGGAACATCGTGACGAGGCCGAGGAACGCCAGGGACGACATCACCGAGCCGGCGAAGTAGCAGACGCCGAAGATCGTCGAGAACCAGTGCGGGCTCAGCGTCATGATCCAGTCGATCGACCCGAGCGTGATCGTGATCCCGAACAGCAGGATGCCCGGCGCCGCGACGCGCGACATGCGGAGCGAGAGCGCGGGATCGCCGTTCTGGTCCTGCTTCAGGCTCGCGCGGCGGAAGAACGTCGCGAGCCCACCCCACACGACGAAGTAGAGGATGACGCGGATGAAGAAGAAGGTCGGGTTGAGATAGCCGGCCTTGCCCGCGAGCACCGGGTCGTAGTGGGGCGCGCCCGGGGTCAGCTCCGCATCGACCCAGTGGTGGTAGATGTGGTGGAAGCCGAGCGCGATCGGCAGGAACAGGAGCAGCATCCACGGGAAGAGGATTGCCATCGCGTTCTCGGCGATGCGTCGCACCACCACGCTCCAGCCCGCCCGCGTGATGTGCTGCAACATCACGAAGAACAGCGAACCCAGCGCGATCGCCAGCGCGAACATGTAGGCGACGAGGTAGGAGAACAGCGCCTGGTCGCGCAGCTCCGCGCCGCCGAGCATGCCGACGAGGCTGATCGCGAACGCGAGGATGCCCGCGCCGAAGCACGCGAGCATCACCTTGCGCAGTGCGCCTTCGGGCACGCGCGTCTGGACGCCGGGCGCGAGCTGCTCGATCGACGGTGCGGTCGCCGGGAGAGCCGGGGCAACCGGAAGTGGTTCGCTGGCGGTCATCGGGGCTCGCGTCTCACTGTTCTTCGTAGTGGGTCTGCAGGGCGCGCACGTAGTGCACGATCGCCCAACGATCTTCGACCGGGATCTGATGCGCGTAGCTCGGCATCGTGCCGAAGCCGTTGCGCATCACCTCGTAGAAGTAGCCGTCCTTCTGCTGCTGCAGGCGCGGCTCCTTGCCGAGGTGGGGGACCTTCGGGTTGAACGCACCGGCGTTCGCGCGCTGCAGCACCATGCCGTGGCCGCTGGCCGACCGGTCGTGGCACACCGCGCAGTAGATGTTGAAGCGCTCCTGGCCACGGCGAAGGACCTCCATCGTCGCCGGCAGCGGATCGTCCAGGTAGTTGCCGTCGGCGTCCTTCCACACGTCGAGGGCTTCGCGTGCGAGCTCGCCACGCGCGACCGTGCCGGCCGGCGGGACGCGCATGCCGCGGCCCGGCAGGCCGTCCGCGGCCTTCCAGGGCGCGAAGCCGACCTCCATCTGCGCCTTGACCTTCGGCTGGAAGTCCATGTCCAGCACGGGATGGATCGGCGGCTCGTGGCTGATGCCGCCGCGGCAGCCGGCGAACAGCGCCGCGAGGACCGCGAGGGACGTGAGCAGCGCGCGCTTTCCGTGTGCGTTCATCATCGGCTCACTCCTCCAGCAGCTCGACATGGGTTCCGCCGAGACCCTGCAGGAACTCGATCGTCTTGGTGCGGTCGAACTTCGGGTCCGTGGCCTGGATCGACAGGAAGAACCGGTCGTCCGACATGCGGTGGATGGTCTCGTGCCGGAACAACGGCGAGTTCCAGCGCGGCAGCTTGTTCAGCGCGAACATCGAGATCAGCGCGGTGATCGCCGAGAACAGCACCATCAGCTCGAACGTGATCGGGATCGTCGCCGGCCACGCGTAGGGGAGCTTGCCGCTGACCCAGAAGGGATAGTCCACGGCGTTGGTCCACCACATCATGATCTGTGCGGTCAGGATGCCGGCGACGCCGCCGCACGCGACGAACCAGCCGAGGTGGCTCGGCCCATGGCGCAGCGCCTTCTCGATGCCGTGCACGGGGAACGGCGTGTGGCTGTCGACGCGCGTGTATCCGGCAGCGGTGGTCTTCTCGGCGGCCTGGAAGATCGCGCGTGGCGTCTCGAACTCCGCGACCACGCCCCAGTAGACGGGCTCGCTCTTCGTGAGCGCGCTCATGCGGCACCTCCATCGGTCGGTGCGCCATGCGGATGCGGCCCGCGTGCGTGCGGGCTCGCCGCGGGCAGCACGTTCTTGACCTCGCTGATGGCGATCACGGGCAGGAACTTCGCGAACAGCAGGAACATCGTGAAGAACAGGCCGAAGCTGCCGATGTACGTCAGCACGTCGATGATCGTCGGCGAGAAGTAGCCCCAGCTCGACGGCAGGAAGTCACGGTGCAGCGACGTGCAGCAGATGACGAACCGCTCGAACCACATGCCGATGTTCACGAAGATCGACACGATGAACAGCACGGCCGGTGTGCGGCGGATCTTGCGGAACCAGAACACCTGCGGGATGAAGACGTTGCAGGAGAGCATCGTCCAGTAGGCCCACCAGTAGGGTCCGAACGCGCGGTTGATGAAGCAGAACTGCTCGTACTCCGACCCGCTGTACCACGCGATGAAGAACTCCATCCCGTACGCGTAGCCGACCATCGTGCCGGTCAGCAGGATGATCTTCGCCATGTTGTCGAGGTGGTTGAGCGTGATCAGGTCGTGCAGACCGAGCCACGAGCGCGCGGGGATCATCAGGGTCAGCACCATGCCGAACCCGGAGAAGATCGCGCCGGCGACGAAGTAGGGCGGGAAGATCGTGGTGTGCCAGCCGGGCAGGTTCGAGACCGCGAAGTCGAACGACACGATCGAGTGCACCGACAGCACGAGCGGCGTGCTCAGACCGGCGAGGATCAGGTAGGCCTTCTCGTAGTTGACCCAGTGGCGGTTGCCGCCGTGCCAGCCCATGCAGAAGAAGCCGTAGACCGCGAGGCGACCTTGCGACCCTTGCGGTAGGCGCGGTCGCGGAACGTCGCGAGGTCGGGCACCAGGCCGACGAACCAGAACAGCAGCGAGACCGTGAAGTAGGTCGAGACCGCGAACACGTCCCAGAGCAGCGGGCTCTTGAAGTGCGGCCACATCGACATCTGGTTCGGGATCGGGAACACCCAGTAGATGACCCAGATGCGGCCGACGTGGATCGCCGGGAAGATGCCCGCCGCACATGACCGCGAAGATCGTCATCGCCTCGGCCGCGCGGTTGATCGACGTGCGCCACTTCTGCCGGAACAGGCAGAGAATCGCGGAGATCAGCGTTCCGGCGTGACCGATGCCGATCCAGAACACGAAGTTCACGATCGGCCAGCCCCAGCCGACCGGGACGTTGTTGCCCCAGACGCCGACGCCGGTGAACACCAGGTAGCCGATCATCGCGCCCAGGTTGAGCAGGATCGCGACGCTCAGTCCGAAGCCGAGGTACCACGCGCGCGGCGTCTTGTGCTCGGCCGGCGCGGCGACGAGGTCGGTGATCTCCGAGAACGTCCGGCCGTGCTCGACCAGCGGTGCGCGACGGAGCGGATTCTCCGGCTCGTCGATGATCGTGATCGCGGTCATCGGGTCAGCTCAGCTCCGGGTTCGGGTTGCGGACCTTCGCGAGGTAGGTGGTCCGGGGCTTGACGTTGAATTCGGACAGCATCGCGTAGTTCAGGTCGCTCTTCATGAGCCTCGTGACCCGGGCTTCGGGATCGATCATGTCGCCGAAGGCGATCGCATCGGCCGGGCACGCCTGCTGGCACGCGGTGACGATCTCACCGTCCCGCACGCGTCGCCCTTCCTGCTTCGCCTGGAACTTGCCGGCGTTGATGCGCTGCACGCAGTAGGTGCACTTCTCCATCACGCCGCGCGAGCGCACCGTGACGTCCGGGTTGAACGCCAGCTTCTCGGACTCGTGCAGGTGCTTGTGGAAGTTGAACCAGTTGAACCGGCGCACCTTGTAGGGGCAGTTGTTGCTGCAGTAGCGCGTGCCGATGCAGCGGTTGTAGGCCATGTCGTTGAGGCCCTCGGGGCTGTGCATCGTCGCGCCGACCGGGCACACCGACTCGCAGGGCGCGTTCTCGCACTGCATGCACGGCACCATCTGGTGCAGGACCTCGGGGTCACCGACGACCTCGCCGTCCTTCTCGACCGCCGAGGCCTTGTCCCGGATGTGCGCGTCGCGGCCGCCGAAGTAGCGATCGACGCGCACCCAGTGCATCTCGCGGCCGTTGCCGACCTGCTGCTTGCCGACGACCGGGATGTTGTTCTCCGCGACGCAGGCGATCACGCACGCCGAGCAGCCCGTGCACGAGCCGATGTCGACCGTCAACGCCCACTGGTAGCCCTGCGTGTAGTCGCGCTCCTTCCAGAGCGAGTGCAGGAAGTCACCCTCGGTCTTGCCCTCGGCCTTGGCGGTGCGGGCGAGCGGCGAGACGCCGGCGGCGGTCCACGTCTGGTCCTTGCGGTACGTCTCGACGTCGGTCTCGCGCACCAGCTCGCGACCCTCGAGCGCACCGTGGTTCTGCGTCGTGACGAGCCGGTAGGTCCGGTCGGTCTTCTCGATCGTGAGTCCCCGAGCGAACCACGGCGCCGCCGTCGTGCAGAGCGGATAGACGTCGAAGCCGGTGCGTTCGGCGACCTCGCATTCGGGCGCGAGGCGACGGCCGTAGCCGAGGTACGCGGTCAGCGTGAAGTCGGCGTGTCCCGGCACCATCCACACCGGACCGTGGACCGGCTCGCGCCCCTCCACGTGGAGCTGAACGACGTCGTCGTTCTGGACGCCGAGCGCCGCGGCGGTCGCGGGGCTCATCAGCACCGCGTTGTCCCATGTCAGCTTGTCGAGCGGGTTCGGCATCTCCTGCAGCCACCCGTTGTTCGAGTAGCTGCCGTCGAACACCGACGGGCACGGGCGGACGTTGAGCTCGAGGTCGGACGCGCTCGGCGGTGCGGCGCGCTCGCGCCCCTCGATCGCCGTCGCGATGCCATCGCCGCGCAACGTCACCGCGACCGGCTTGCCCGCGGTGCCGGCGACGAGGCCGTCGTTCAGCGACTGCTTCCAGAACTTCTCGAAGTCCGTGCCGGACGGCTGCGCGTTGTTCGCCTGCCAGGTCTTGCGGACCCACTCGTAGTCCTCGGTGGTCTCGAGGTCGAGCAGCGTCGCGAGCAGCGTGATCGGAGACTTCGCGTCCGGGTAGAGCGGCGACACGAGCGGCTGCACGACCGCGGCCGTGCCGTCGATCGCCAGCAGATCGCCCCACTCCTCGAGCGGGTGCGTCGCCGGCAGGTGCCACGTCGACGCCTTCGCGGTCTCGTCGAAGTACTGGCCCCAGTGGATGCGGTGCGGCACCTTCGCGTAGGCCTCGGCGAACCCGAGATCGGCGGGCGCGGCGTAGACGGGGTTCGCGCCGAGCACGACCAGCGTGTCGACCTCGCCCTTGTTCATCGACGCGACGAGGTCCGCGATCGAGCTCGTCGGCAGATCGCCTTCGGCGCTCGGGACGACACCCCATGGCGTGGCGGTGAACGCCACCGTGCCGTCGGCCTCGACGTTCTGGAGCTTCAGGTTGATCGCGTGCGCGACCGCCTGCACGAACGCGGGCTGGCGCTCGCCGACGACCACGATCGAGGCCCCCGCGTTCTTGCGCAGGTCGGCCGCGATCGCCGCGATCCAGTCCTTGCCGTGCTTCTGGAACCGTCCGCCGCGGTTGCTCGCCGCGTAGGGCACCAGCGCCTTGGCGAGGTTCGCGTCGCCGGCGCCGACGCCGAGGTCGGAGGCGAGTCCGAGGACGGCCTCCGCGATTTCGGCGCTGGACAGGCGGAAGTGATGGTCGGCGTTGCTGCCCGTCAGCGTGTAGGACGCCTCGGCGACGTAGAGCCGCGACACCGGGTCCTGCCGGCTCGAAACCTTGCGGGTCTTCGCGAAGTTCCTGGTCCACGCGAGCGAGAGCTGCTCGGTCCCGAGGAAGTCGCTGTCGAACGCCGCGACGACCTTCGCCTTGTCGAACGCGTACCTGCACGTCGAGCGGTTGGCCGAACGCGAGCCGCGTCGACTCGACCGCCTGGTCGCGCGACACCGGCGACCACACCGCGACCTTGGCCTTCGGCAGGTCGGTGTGCAGGCGTTCGACGATGGCGCGCATCGTCGGCGAGGTGGTCGGCGTCATCAGCACGACCAGACCCTCACCCTGCTTGCCGCCGAGGTTCTGCCCGATCGGCCGCCACGCTGCCAGGAAGTCCTCGAAGGTCGGCCCGGTCGGGGCCGACTCGCCGTGCTCGCCGTGCCCGGACTCCTCGTGCTCCGCCGCGGCTTGGTGGGACGGCGCGGCCTTGCCGATCTCGACCACGTGGTTCGAACGCCCCGGATCGTAGAGCTGCAGGATCTCGGCCTGCATCCAGGGGTCCGAGCCGCCGAGCGACCCCGGGTGCCCGGGGTTGCCCTCGATCTTGGTCGGCCGGCCGGTGTGACTGCGCACCAGCGCGCCGAGCCCGTAGCCTCGCCGCGGCAGCGCGGTCGCGTAGAACTGCGGGATGCCCGGCACGATGCCTTCCGGGCGCTTGTTGTAGGGCAGGATCTCCCGACCCGGCTTGCGGCAGCTCGTCAGCCCGGCCAGCGCCACCGACGCGGCGACGACGCCGAGGAACTTGCGGCGCGACACCGGATCGTCGAGCCCGGAGTGCTCGGCGATGCCTTCGGGGAACTCCCGCTCGACGATCGCCTGGAACTCGGGGGAGCCGGCGAGCTGGTCGAGGCTTCGCCAGTACCGACTTCTGCTGCGACGTCTCCGTCGGCGCGCCCGTCCGCGGCGCGAGATTCGTGTCCGTCATCGGTGGCAGGCGCTGCAGTGGGTCGGCGGGTTGATCTTCTTCTCCGCGATGAGCTTCTCGGCGACGGCGTCATCGTGCACGTAGTGCATGTTCGTCACCTCGCTCGTCGGGCGGATGTGGGGCTTCGGGTTGCGGTGGCACTGGAGACACCACCCCATGCTCAAGGGCTCCACCTGACGCACGACCTCCATCTGGTCGATGCGACCGTGGCAGCTCACGCAGCCCACACCGGCGCGGATGTGAGGCGCGTGGGTGAAGTAGGCGAAGTCGGGAAGGAGGTGCACCTTCTTCCAGCGGATCGGCTCACCGGACTCGTAGGCCGCGGTGAGCTTCTGGATCTCGGGCCGGTCGGTGCGCACCGACTTGTGGCAGTTCATGCAGGTCTGGGTCTCCGGCACGTTGGCGTGCGGACCGACCTCCACGTTCGTGTGGCAGTACCGGCAGTCCATGCCCATCGCGCCGGCGTGCAGCCGGTGGCTGTAGGCGATGGGCTGGATCGGTTGGTAGCCGACGTCGGTGAACTTCGGCGAGAAGTAGTACCAGACGAACCAGGTGACGAATGCGCCACCGACCAGCACCACGCCGAGCGCGATGGCTGGGAGCCGATTCGTCCACTTCGGGAAATTGACCGTCAAGGCGAGACCTCTGAGGAGACCCCTCCCGTGCGCCGAGGAGGAGGATCCGGGGGTGCGTACGAGCCGAGACCGGGGCGGCCGTGGGACTTCGCGGCGACGCTCCGAAGAGCGTCGCTCGACATGGGACTCACGGCGCCTCGCGCGGGAATTGCGGACCGAGGGGGTCGGCCGGACGCGGACGCATCGACCTACAAGATCGACCCCTCCCGGTCAATTTCAGAGTCGCACGAAAAAGGGGCTGTCTTCGCAACTCCCGTGGGATCGGGATGTTCGGATCGATTGAGACGGATCGTCAGTTCGCGACCTGGCCGAAACGACGCCGTGGGCGAGCGCCGGAACGCGCCCGAACTCAGTCCCCGAGCCCGAGCAGGCGCCCGACGAAGGTGGCGATCGCCGGCGTCGCGAGCTCGTGCGCGGTCGGGTTGCCGTGGTAGTCGGCGGGGCTCACCCACAGGTCCGAGGTGCGTGGCACCGAGCCCTCGAGCTCGGGCAGCACGTCGAGGAACGGGATCTCGTGCGCCTTGCAGAACTCGGCGAGGAGCCGGTGCATCTTCGCGAACGGGTAGTGCTCGCCGCGGCCGAGGCCCTGGAAGTACGGCCAGAGCACGACGCCGTACGGGAGGTGGCGCTGCCGGCACCAGTCGCGCATGCCGATGAGCGCGGCCTGCGGCCCGCCCCCGGGCCACAGCGCCGCGCGACCGATCTGCGTGGCACCGCCGGGCTGCGCCCACGGCGGGTAGCTCGTCTCGGGCAGCTCGAGCAGCTCCTGGACGACGTCGCGGGACGGGTCGAGCGCGAGGGTCGCCTGCAGCGCGTAACCCTGGAACAGGTCGCGCAGGATCCGCGACTGCCGCAGCGCCCACGGCATCGGCTCCTGTTCGGCGAGCGTCTGGCTGGTCGGCAGCAGGTCGTTGAGGCACACGGTGACGAGCACCACGTCCGGCTCGAACCGTGACGCGTCGTGCTCGAGCCCGGCGCGTTGCTCGTCGAGATACAGCCCGTACGCCAGCCCGCAATCGACCGTGCGGATGCCGTCGTCGGTGGCGCGCAGCTGGCGTTCGACGCGACGCGGCCACGCCGCCGTCACCGGCACGCCCCAGCCGAACGTGAACGAGTCGCCGAGACACAGCACGCGCCGCTGGCCGGGGGGCTTCTTCGCGCAGAGTTCCTCGCGGTCGCGGATGCCGCAGCCGTTGATCACGCACGCGACGCAGCCGTGCTCGTCGAACCACGGCTGCTCGATACCGGTGTAGCGCAGGTAGAAGGTGAGCCCGGGGGCGAACGCGAACCGCGGACGCGGCGCGAACGGTACCGGCACGATCAGTCCGCGCGCCGCCGCCGTGCCCATGTCGATCGGGTGCCGGTCGGCGTCGAGGTACTCGATCCCGTAGCGCTCGTGGAGGTTGCGGTCGGTGACCTCGTCGGGCCGCAGCCATCGATAGATCCCCTCCGCCAGGAGGAAGAACACGACGGTGCTGGTCAGCGCCAGCAGCAGGCGGAGGAAGATCGGACGCACGGGGCTTGCCTTCTCGGGCGGGCGCGGAATGGTATCACTCCCCGACTCCACGCCGCCGCCCACTGGCGGCCGGAGGGTAACCTCCTGCGGCCGGTTCCCCTCGGCCTCGACGCCCGGTCCGCCTCGATCTCGCGCGACCGGCGCCCGCCATGCCAAGCCACATCCTCGGTATCTCCGCGCTCTACCACGACTCCGCCGCCGCGCTCCTGCGCGACGGCGAGATCGTCGGCGCCGCGCAGGAGGAGCGCTTCACGCGCAAGAAGCACGACGAACGGTTCCCGGAGCACGCCGTGCGCTTCTGCCTGGACCAGGCGGGGCTCGCGGTCGAGGACCTCGACTACGTCGTGTTCTATGACAAGCCGCTGTTGAAGTTCGACCGGCTGATCGAGACGTACCTCGCGTACGCACCCACCGGGTTCTCGTCGTTCTCGAAGTTCCTGCCGATGTGGCTCGGCGACAAGCTGCACACCAGGCGCATCCTGACGAAGGGGCTCGGCGGCAAGCCGAAGCGGCCGTTCGTGTTTCCCGAGCACCACGAGAGCCACGCCGCGAGCGCGTTCTATCCGTCGCCGTTCGAGGACGCGGCGATCGTGACGATGGACGGGGTGGGCGAATGGACGACGACGAGCATCGGTGTCGGTGAGGGCAACAAGATCCGGCTGACGCACGACATCCGCTTCCCGCACTCGCTCGGGCTGCTCTACTCGGCGTTCACCTACTACTGCGGGTTCAAGGTCAACTCCGGCGAGTACAAGCTGATGGGTCTGGCGCCCTACGGCGAGCCGAAGTACGTCGACCGCATTCGCGAGCATCTGATCGATCTGCGCGAGGACGGCAGCTACCGCCTCGACATGCGCTACTTCCGCTACGCGCAGGGTCTCCGCATGACGAACGAGCGCTTCGAGCGCCTGTTCGGCCAGCCGCGGCGGGGTCCGGAGAGCGAGCTGACGCAGTTCTACATGGATGTCGCCGCGTCGATCCAGGACGTCACCGAGGAGGTGATGTTGCGCACGACGCGGTTCGCACACCAGGTCACCGGCAAGCGCAATCTCTGCCTGGCCGGCGGTGTCGCGCTCAACTGCGTGGGCAACGGACGGATCCTGCGCGAGGGGCCGTTCGACCGGATCTGGATCCAGCCGGCAGCCGGCGACGCGGGCGGCGCACTCGGTGCGGCACAGTTCCTCTGGTACCACCTGCTCGACAACGAGCGCAAGGTCGATGCGCAGCTCGACGGACAGTCGGCGAGCCTGCTCGGACCCGCCTACAAGCGCGACGACATCCACGCCGTGCTCACCGAGCACGGCGTCGTGTTCGAGGAGCACGGCGACGAGACCGAGCTCGTCGATCGGGTCGCCGACCTCATCGCGTCGGAGCACGTCATCGGCTGGTTCCACGGGCCGATGGAGTTCGGGCCGCGAGCCCTCGGATCGCGCAGCATCCTCGGCGACGCGCGCTCGCCGTCGATGCAGAGCGTGATGAACCTGAAGATCA
Source organism: uncultured Planctomycetota bacterium (assembly GCA_963823025.1). Lineage (GTDB taxonomy): Bacteria > Planctomycetota > UBA1135 > UBA1135 > UBA2386 > CAWGKH01. The sequence goes on from CAWGKH010000002.1 coordinate 21,382, forward strand.
AGTTCCGCGAGTCGTTCCGGCCGTTCGCGCCGATCGTGCTCAAGGAGCACGCGCACGAGTACTTCGACGTCCGCCCGGACCAGGACAGCCCGTACATGCTGATCGTGGCGCCGGTGCGCGACGACAAGCGCAAGGCGGTCGACCCGGGCAAGCACGGGCTCGAGAAGCTCAAGCAGCTGCGCTCGGTGGTGCCGGCGGTGACGCACGTCGACTACTCGGCGCGACTGCAGACCGTCGACGATCGGCGCAACCCGCGCCTCGCACGGCTGCTGCGCGCGTTCGAGTCGCGCACCGGCTCGCCGATCCTGATCAACACGAGCTTCAACATCCGCGGTGAACCGATCGTCTGCACGCCGCAGGACGCACTGCGCTGCTTCCTAGGCACCGAGATGGACGTGCTCGTGCTCGAGAACTTCGTGATCCTGCGCTCGGCGCAGGATCAGTCACTGACCCGGGTGGACCGGGAGAAGTACCTGTCGGCGTTCGCCCTCGACTGACCACCGATGATCAAGATCGACTGGCATCCGCCCGACCACCAGCTCCGGCAGTTCGGCTGGTTCGCGTTGGTGGGTTTCCCGATGTTCGGTTGGGTCGCGCACGCGAGGCTCGGCGCACCGGAATGGGTCCTGTGGACGCTCGTCGGCGTCGGCGTCACCACGCTCGGCCTGTCGCGGATCCGCGCGGGACTCGTCAAACCGATCTTCCTGGCGATGATGCTGATCGCCTTGCCGATCGGCTTCGTGCTGTCCTTCGTGCTGATGGCGCTGATCTACTACGGGCTGTTCACGCCGGTCGGGCTGGCCATGCGCCTGTTCGGACGGGACACGATGCACAAGCGACCCGATCCCGCGGTCGAGAGCTACTGGCACGTGCGCGGTGCACCGCGCGCCGCCGCCGACTACTACAAGCTATACTGACGCATCCCGAGCGGGCCTTGGCCCCGGAGCGCCCCATGCAGGACGAGATCGAGAAACAGCAGTCGTTCGAGGACGCCGGCGAGCAGGCGCGCCAGGGCCTGATCGGCGAGTTCGTGAGCTTCATGCGGGAGAACGCCAAGTGGTGGCTGATCCCGTTCGCGATCGTGTTCGTGCTGCTCGGCGTCCTGCTGATCGCCGGCGCGACGGGCGCGGCCCCGTTCATCTACGCGCTGTTCTGAGTCGCGAAGTCGGAGAGTCGCCGCGTCCGGCGCGGACTCGGAGCCGGAGCGGCCCCTGAGAAACGGCAGCGCGGCCGTCACGAGCTCGGGGCGTCACGCCCCTTGCCATCGTCGAGTCCCGCGACACCGAGACGCGGCGCGTCGCATTCCTCGACACCCGGTCAAGTCCGATACCGGCGGTGTCCGATCGTTCCACAAGAGCGATTCAAGGACGCCCCCAATGCGCGATCACGGACTCGACACCTACCTGACCGACATCAACGAGGTTCCCCTCCTCTCGCCGGAGCAGGAGATCGAGCTCGCCGAGCGCGTCCAGCAGGGCGACATGGCGGCACGCGAGCACATGATCCGCGCGAATCTGCGCCTCGTCGTGTCGATCGCGAAGAACTACGTGAACCGCGGCCTCTCGTTCATGGACCTGATCGAGGAGGGCAACATCGGGCTGATGAAGGCCGTCGAGAAGTTCGACCCCGAGGCGGGTTGCCGGTTCTCGACCTACGCGACCTGGTGGATCAAGCAGGGCATCCGCCGCGCGCTCGTCAACACCGTCAAGACGGTGCGCGTCCCGAGCTACATGTCGGAGATCGTCTCGCGCTGGAAGGCCACCGCGATGGAGCTCAACTACCGGCTCGGCCGCCAGGCCACGAGTGCGGAGGTGGCCGAGGAGCTCGACCTGCCGGAGAACAACTGGGACGTCGTGCGGGAGACCGTCCTGGCGAACTCGCAACCGACGTTCTCGATGAACGAGGACGCGTCGACGATCCTCACCGATCACCTCGAGGACCCGCGCACCCGCTCGCCCGAAGAGGAGCTGTTCACCGCACACGAGATCGCACGGCTGCTCGAGCTGCTCGGCGTGCTCGACGAGCGGGAGCGTCGCATCCTGCGCATGCGCTACGGCCTGGACGACGGTCGGACGATGACGCTGAAGGCGATCGGCGAGCGTGTCGGCCTGACCCGCGAGCGCGTGCGTCAGATGGAGCGGAACGCACTCCAGAAGCTGCACGAGACGATGGCACGCGAGTTCGGCGAGGAACGCCCCGGCCCGCAGGCCCGCCAGCGCGGACACGGCAAGAAGCGGTCGAAGGCGGCCGCTCGCCGGCGCACCGGCCAGCGCTCGGGTTAGCATCGGTCGGCTTGAGCCCGCCGACCGTCTACGTCCACGTCCCGTTCTGCGTCGTCAAGTGCGGCTACTGTGACTTCAACAGCTACCGCACCGACGACCTCGGCGTCGTCGACCGCTTCCTGGCAGCGCTCGACCTGGAACTGGCGCGGTCGAGGCCGCCGCGGCACCCGCCCAGCGTGTTCGTCGGCGGGGGCACGCCGACCTGGCTCGACGCCGGACGCTTCGCGCGTCTGATGGAGATCCTGCGCACGCACGTCGACCTCGACGCGTGCGAGGAGGTCACGATCGAGGCGAACCCCGAGAGCACGACGCTCGAGAAGGCACGGCTCGCGCGCGCGGCCGGCGTGACGCGCGTCAGCATCGGCGCGCAGTCGTTCGACCCCGCGCGTCTGCGGTTCCTGGATCGCGCGCACGACGGCGCCGGAACCCGCGCGGCGGTCGCGGCGGTGCGCGCAGCGGGGTTCGACAACGTGTCGCTGGACCTGATGTTCGGCCTGCCGGGGCAGAGCCTCGTCGCGTGGGAGCGGGATCTCGACGCCGCGCTCGAACTCGAGCCCGATCACCTGTCCTGCTACAACCTGACGTTCGAGGCCGGCACGCGGCTCGATCGCGACCGACGCCAAGGTCGGGTGGCGCCGAACGACGACACCGTGGATCGCGAGATGTTCGTCGCGACGCGCGCACGGCTCGCCGCGCGCGGGTTCCACGCCTACGAGATCAGCAACTTCGCCGGTCGCGGCGGCGCGTGCCGGCACAACGAGCACTACTGGCAGCAGGGCGACTACGTGGGCGTCGGGCCGGGCGCCGCGAGCCACCGCGCGGGTTGGCGCGGCACGAACCTGAAGCCGGTCGAGGCCTGGGCGCTCGCGGTCGAGCGCGGCGAACCGGCCACCGGCGAGGCCGAGACGCTGACGTCTGCGCAACGACTCGGCGAAGCGGTCTGGCTCGGGCTTCGCCGGACCGTCGGCGTCGACCTCGACGCGGTGGCGGACCGGCTCGGCGACGATCCCCGAAGCCGGCACGCGGCCACGATCGCGCACTACGGCGAACGCGGCTTCGTCGAGCTCGACGGTCCACGACTGCGCCTCACGGCGGCGGGTCTGCTCCATGCCGACGAGGTCGGCGCGGCGTTCCTGTGATACCGACGGGGTGCGCCTACGTGCCGAGCGCGAGCCGGTCGGCGAGGGCCCCCGGCAGGCCTGCGGCGCGGATCTTCGCCTGGCAGGCCGCGATGTCGTACTCCACCCGGCCGATGCGGATCTCGCCGGTCGCGGTGTCGTACAGGCCATACGCCGCGCGCGGGTCCTCGTCGCGCGGCTGGCCGACGCTGCCGACGTTCATCAACGCGCGCTCGTAGCCCTCCAGGTTGGTCTGGATCGAGGCGTCATAGATCACGTCGAGGTCGAGCGGGGCGGCGCCACGGCGCTGGAGGTAGACCGCGGGCACGTGCGAATGCCCGACGAACCCGAGCCGCGTGCGCTGCTTGGCGAGCGACTCCGCCGCCTCGACCTTGGAGAACACGTAGCCGAACTGCTCGGGCAGGTGGAGCGAGCCGTGCGCCAGCGAGTACCTCCTGGTGCTCGACGGTCAGCGGCAGCCCGAGCAGGTACTCGATCTCCCGCTCGCCGAGCTGCTCGCGCGTCCAGAGGATGGCGGCGCGCGCATAGGGATTGAAGTAGTCGGTCGGCAGGTAGCCGACGACCGCGGCGTCGTGGTTGCCCATGCACACGGTGCAGCCGAGCTCGCGGATGCGGTCGATGCAGGCGATCGGATCCGCGCCGTAGCCGACGACGTCGCCGACCTGGACCCAATGGTCGATGCGCTCGCCGCGCAGGTGCTCGAGCACGGTGTCGAGCGCCTCGAGGTTGCTGTGCACGTCACCGAGGATGCCGATCCGCATGATGCCTCAGTTTCGGAGTGCGCGGCGCCGCAGCAAGAGGGCGTGCGCGAGGAGCAGCCCGGCGGCGGTCGCGAGCAACAGCGCGAGCCCGTCGGCGCGACTGCGGAACGCACTCGGCCAGCCAGCGCCGAACGCCCCGGCACCCGCCGCGAGCACCACGAGCCAGAGCACGCCGCGGGTCGCGAGCGCCGGCTCGAGCCAGCGGAGCGGCAACGCCCAGGCGCTCAGCGCCGCCGCGTGCACCAGCGCGAGCGCGCCGGCGGCCGCGGTCCGCCCGACCGGCACCCCGTGCCCTAGTATTCGGTCCAACGTAAACAACGTCAGGATCGCGGCTCCGGTCACCAGTGCCGCCACCGCCACCAGCCCGGACCAGGCCCCGAGGACGAGGCTGGCCGGCCGCACCGGCGCGCGCACGATCCAACGGGACGACGACGGCCGCGCATGGGCCGACAGCCAGATCCAGGGCAGCACACCGCCGGCGCACAGTGCGAGCCAGACGGCGACACTCGACCAGGTCGCGTCGAGGCCTTGCTGCCGTTCGAACGGCGGCTCCTGACCGATCGCCAGCGCGCCGCACAGCACCGCGACGAGCCACGTGCCGAGGGCACCGCGCCGGCCGAGCAGGACGGCTTCGGCGCGCGCGAGGTCGACCACCCGAGCCACGCCGCCATCATGCGACCGCATCCGGGCGACGACCACGATTTTCGCCGGGGGTGCATTGCGCCGGGGACCGGTTGCCGCGCATCATGGGCGCGGTCCTCCGGGCGGGGGGTCGTTGGCGGAGCTCGCGTTGCGGTCCATTGCGTTGGCGAACCAGAAGGGCGGGGTCGGCAAGACGACGACCGCCGTGCACCTCGCGCACGGTCTGGCGCTGGCCGGCGAGCAGGTCGCGCTGATCGACCTCGATCCGCAGGGCAACGCGACCCTCGGTCTGCAGGGGATGCTGGGCGACGCCCCCGGCGAGCCCGCGGACGTCGACGAGGGCCCGTTCGCCGCACTCCAACCGCTCGCCGCCGGATTCTGGATCCTGCCGTCGCCGGGCGCCGAGCGGAACATCGAGCGCGACACCGTGCCCAACACCCCGAAGCTCGCGGCCCTCGCCGGGGCCTTGGCCGAGGCCGGACTGGGCTGGCTGATCGTCGACTGCCCCCCGCGGATGGACGCCTGGGGCTGGGCCGGGCTGGAGCTCTGCGAGCAGGTGATCCTCCCGGTGCAGGCCGAGTTCTTCGCGATGCACGGCCTCAGCCAGATGCTGCGCACGCTCGACGCGGCGCGCGCCCGACTCCCACAGCGAGCGGCCCTGCTGGGCGTGCTGGCGACGATGGTCGACGCCCGCGAGTCGATCACGCTCGAAGTGCTCGAGGACCTGCGGCGGAACCTCGGCCCCCGCATGCTGGAGTCCCAGATCTTCCGCGACCTGCGGTTCGTCGAGGCGGCGAGCCACGGGCGCAGTTTGTTCGACTACGATCTCGACGCCAAGGGCGCGCTCGCCTACGGCGAGCTGGTTCGGGAGGTACTGCATGACCGAGCGTAGACTGGGCCGAGGCCTCGACTTCTTCCTCTCCAGCCCCGGCGGCGAGGAGGCGGCCACCGCCGCTGCCGCGCCGCAGGCGGGGGTCCGCGAGCTGCCGATCGATGCGCTGGTTCCCAATCCGTTCCAGCCGCGCCGCGACTTCGCGGAGGCCGAGCTCCGCGATCTCGCGGCCTCGATCCGCAGCGCGGGGCTGCTGCAGCCGATCCTGGTGCGCAAGATCGGCGGCCGCCATCAGATCGTCGCCGGCGAACGGCGCTGGCGCGCCGCCCGCACGGCCGGCCTGGCCAACGTGCCGGTGCTGGTCCGCGACCTCACCGACGAGCAGACCGCGATCTTCGGCCTGGTGGAGAACCTCCACCGCGAGGACCTGAATCCGATCGAGAAGGCCAGGGCGTTCAAGCGGATCCAGCAGATGAGCAAGGCGAGCCAGGAGGAGATCGCCAAGCAGGTCGGCCTCGAGCGCTCGACGGTCGCGAACTTCCTCCGGCTGCTCGAGCTGCCGGTCGAGGTGCAGGCCCATGTTTCACGTGGAACACTCAGCATGGGCCAGGCGCGGGCGATCCTCTCGCTCGCCGACGACACGCTCCGGACCGAGCTGGCGGAGCGGGCCATCCGCGATCGGCTCAGCGTGCGTCAGCTCGAAGCGCTGGCCGCGGCCGCCAAGGCCCCGACCCCGGAACCCTCGGCGCCAGGCGCCGGCGGGACGCGCCGCCAGCCCGAGCAGCCGCTCTGGCTGAAGGAGATCGAGGACACGCTGACCGAGGCGCTCGAGGCGACCGTACAGGTCCGCTACGGCCGGAAGCGCTCGAAGATCGTCATCGAGTGCGAGGGCCGGGCCGAGTTCGAACGGGTCTACGAGCAGCTCAAGCAGCGGCGGAGCTGACACTGGCGCCGCCCGCCCAGCCGACGCATGGCGCCGGCGGGCGGGGCCGGCAGCCTCACTGCTCGACGGTCACCGACTCGATCGTGATGTTCTCGTCGGGCCGGCCTCGACCCGACTGCGCCGATTGCTCGTCCGCGAAGTTCGTGTTCACGATCTCCTTGACGACGTCGAGCCCCTCCACGACGCGCCCGATGATCACCCGACTGCCGTCCTGGCGCGCCTCATCGGCGCTCGTGATCACGATCCGCTCGACGTCGGACTTGCCCTCCTTCGCCGGTTCGACCGCGACCGTGCCCGGGAAATTGCTGAGGTCGTTGTCCTCCCAGACCACCAGGTGGTCCGGATCGGGATCGGCCGCCTTCCACGTCGAGGTGTCGTCGTTGGTCGTGCTCGGCCAGCCGAAGTGCATCTCCCCGGCGTCCGCCATCTGCGGCGGCGCGCCCTCGGCGGGCCGCTGGATCTGGTAGACGCGCTGGCCTTTCCACCAGCCGTCCTTGGCGAGCTGGAGGAACTTCTCGGTGGTCTTCGGCGAGCGGCTCGTGAACAGCCGGATCTTGACGGCGCCGTAGTCCTTGAACTGGATCGTGACGGTCTCGGCCGACTCGGGCTCGGTCGGCTGGTAGAGCGCCGGGTGCTCCTGCCGGAAGCTCCGCTCGGCGGCGACCGCCGCCAGCATCCGGCCCACGGCGCTCCCGGCCTGGGCCGGCTCGAGCTCGGGCGGGCGGTTCTTGTCCGGCTCGATCACCTTGCCGTTCTCGTCCTTGTGCTCGACGGGCTCGCGGTACTGCACCGGGAACGGGCTCTCCACACACAGGAAGTGCTCTGGAAAGTCCGTCTGCAGGCGGTGCAGGTGCTGCTCGGCCTCGTCCCACTGCGCGTTGGCGATCGCCTGGTTGGCGAGCAGCCAGCGGGCGAGCGGAGCCCGCGCATCCTTGCCTTCCGCCAGTCGCTCGAGTGCCGGCGTGTCGGCGTGGGCCAGGTCGTCCGGCAGCTTCCGCACCAGATCCTCGCGCGCCCCCTCGATGTATTGGACGAGGTAGCCGGGATTGCGCGGGATCAGGAACTGCTTGTACATCTCCCACGAGGAGGCGTTCTCGGCGTAGCCCTTGTCCAGCGCCGAGGCCTCGGCGAACTGACTCCAGTGCTGCGCCAGCTCCCGGCGCTTCATATACTGCCAACCGTAATTGAGCAGGATCGCCACGCCCGCGGCGAACGCGCCGAACAACACGATCCGCTTGTTCTTCTCCCAGAACAGCTCCAGCGGGTTGGGAGCGTCGATCTGGCCGTGGGGGGGAGGGGTGGTCTGACTCATGGTTCCTCGGCGCCCGGAAGGGGCTGCGCGGAGACGGTCACGGTTCCTGGCCGGGCTTCGCGGTGCTCACCGCGATGTGCATCCGGGTCACGTCGCTGTCGTCCTTCCAGATCCGGCAGTCCGCGCGGTGTGGGCGACGTTCGAAGTGCAGGTCGGTCGCCCGCTCGGTGTGGTCCTCGCCGACCTGCTTCCAGCCGTGCAGTGCCATGCGCTCGGACATGTAGCTGGCGACGCTGTCGATCGGGAGGTTGCCGTAGTAGTAGAGATCCCCGAGCCGGAAGTCGCCGACCTCGTAGGTGAAGCTCCGATGCATCTGCGTCTCGAGGACCATCCCGTCCGGAATCGGGATGTCCGCGAATTGAACCGGCGTCAGGCCCGATGCACTCTCGGCGGAGCCGTCCTGGTCCGGCGCGGACCGACACGCGGCGAAGACGAGCAACGCGGCCGCGGCGAAGGCGGCCGACGAACGGCGATGCGGTCGGTGGCTCATGGGTCTCGGCGAAACCTGGCGGGGGAAAATGCGGCGAGTCTAGGGGCGTCGACCAGCCAAGGGAACACCCGAGATCTCGCGACTTTCGCCTTGGAACGCCCGACGGCGAGGGTCTGGCGGTGCCGCCTCGATCGCGTAGACTCCCGTCCCGCCCGCATGGATCCGTCCGCCAGATCGAAGCGCGGCGTCCTCGACGAGCCGACGCTGGTGCTGAACCGGTCCTGGCTGCCGGTCCATGTGACGGCGGTCCGGCGGGCGATCGGGATGGTGTTCCGCGGGATCGCCCACGTCGTCGACGCCGAGACGCTGAGCGTGCACGACTTCGGCGACTGGGCCCGGGTTCCGCGGGGCCACCGCCTGATCCGGACCAGCTGCTCGTCGATCGGCGCGCCCGACGTCGTGCAACTCCTCAACTACGATCGCGTCCCGGTGTTCCAGGCGCCGTTCACCCGGCAGCGCCTGCTGCGGCGGGACGGCTTCCAGTGCCAGGACCTGCGGCGTGCGGCCGCCACACATCCAACTCACGATCGACCACATCGTCCCGCGCTCGCGCGGCGGACGGACCACGTGGGAGAACTGCGTGGCCGCCTGCACGCGCTGCAACGCACGCAAGGGCGACCGGGACCTGCGACGCGCGGGTCTGCACCTGCTGCGACCGCCGCGTGCACCGCGCTGGACGCCGCAGTTGAACTTGATGCCCTCGGAATGGAACGATGCGTGGTCGCGCTTCGTGCCCCGGGGCCTGCGCGAGCGTGCGACCGGCAGCTGAGGTCGCACGCCGCCCGTTCGGAGAGACTTCCCATGAGAATCCTGTCCATCCTGACCGCTCTGACCCTCGCCATGTCGCCGGTGCTCGCACAGGGACGCGTCGCGGACCTGAAGAAGGACCTGAAGAAGAAGGAGCGCGCCGCCAAGAACGACGTCGACGCGCTGATCGAGGTCGCCCGGTGGGCGCAGGAGCACGGGCTGACGAGCGACAAGCGCCGCATCCTCGAAGGCGTGCTGAAGGCCGCGCCCGACAACGAGACCGCGCACCGCATGCTGGGTCATGTCCAGTACCGAGGGCGCCTGGATGACCAAGGACGAGGCCGCCGAGAAACGCTCCAAGGCGCGCGAGGCCGAGTTCAAGGGGAAGGGCTGGACCGAGATCCACGGCGTCTGGGTCGAGCCCGAGCACGCCGACGACGCCAAGAAGGGCATCTTCTGGGACGACGGCAACCGCGTGACCCGCCAGGAGAAGCTCCAGTTGAACTCCGGCATGGTGCGCGATCCGCGCACCGGCGAGTTCATCGACCCGACCGACCTCGACAAGGCGAAGTCCGGGCTGTTCCTCCTCGACGATGGCCGTTGGGTCGAGCAGAAGGAGGCGGACGAGTACCACGCGCAGCCGGAGCATCCGTGGATCTACCGCACGGCCCACGTGACGATCATCACCGGCAAGCCGTTCGACCAGGTGAAGGAGCTCGCATCCGACGCCGACTCCGGCTACGAGGCGGCCACCCGCGTCTTCGCCGGCGAGGGCCTGCCGCCCGAACAACGTCCGGTCGTCATCCTGCCCGCCGACGACAACGAGTACCGCGCCTACGGCGAGCGGGTCGGCGCCGAGGGTTCGGCCTACTCGGTGTTCTATGCCGACGCGGTGATCGACCTCCCCGGTGTCGGCGAGGTCCGCCCGGCGATCTGCAACTACAACAAGGACTGGGTCCGCTACTGGATCCGTCACGCCGCGGCCTTCGTGTACGTCGAGACCCTGCTCGGCGACTTCGATGCGAACGCTCCCCTGTGGCTCCGGCGCGGCGTCGCCGGCTATGGCGAGCGCTTCTTCAAGCCCGAGATCGCCGGGTGGTTCGGCAAGCAGTTCATCCAGGCCGGCGGGATGAAGGACCTGAAGGGCTGGTTCGACGACTTCGCGATCCACGGTGGCCTCGAGTGGAAGCAGATGGACACCGAGGTCTACCAGGCCGCGCTGCTGCTGTCGTTCGCGATGGACGGCGGCAACGCCGACTGCACGAGCGCACTCCAAGCGGTCACCGAAGCGGTCCAGAAGAAGGACCGCCGGGACTTCGGCAAGGCGGTCGACAAGCTCGAGAAGCTGCTGACCCGCGCCGAGAGCGACGTGCGCGAGTACCCTGAAGAAACTGACCCAGAAGGCCAACTGACGACCGCGGATCGCGCCCCCGCCCGCTCCCCGGCGCAGGATGTGCGTGACAGGCTGCTGCGGGCGCCGTCCACTACCGCCGCAGCACGGGCGCCCGCCGCCCCGCGGTGGTCGGCCGTGCTGTCCAATTCGTGCTGTCCAATTGCGGGGCCGCCCCGGCCTCGCGTGCCGCGAGGATGCTCCGCTCCGCGGCTCGAGCCGGTCTCGCGCCGGATACGCCTCACCGTCCCGGCGCCGCCGGGAGACGTCAGAACCGTCCAAACACGACCCATGATCCCGTCGACGACCTCCTTTTCGTTCCGCGGCCCCGCGTTCGGCCTCCTGTGCGCCGTCCTCGCGATGCCGGCGGTCGCGCAGAACCGCTTCGCCGCGGCGCTGCCGGCCGACACGATCGCCTTCGTCTCCTTCCCGGACCTGAAGCAGTCCTTCCAGGAGTTCCAGCAGATGCCCCTCGCCAAGATGTGGCGGGAGGACCAGGTGCAGGACTTCTTCGCCGACGCCCTGAAGCTGGCGAAGGACAGCTGGAATCAGGGTCTCGACCAGGCGCGCCAGCAGTACCAGGCCGGCGCGCTCCCGTTCGATCCGGACGAGCTGCTGAAGGCGCGGCTCGAGAGCATGTCGTTCGCGCTGACCGGGCTCGGTGTCACCCCGGTCGAGGACGCCGACCCGATGCTGAAGATCGGCGTCGTCGCCTACCTCGACTTCGGGACGACCGCGCCGATCTGGAACAACGTGCTGACGACGGCCCTCGACATGATGACCCAGCAGGCCGGTGACGAGATGAAGCGCAGCCTGCGCGAGGTCGGGGGCACGCAGCTCCATGTGTTCGAGGCCGCCAAGCAGCCGGAAGTCGACGCGAGCCTGAACGTCGCGTTCGTCGGGACCGGCGTCCTGATCGGAACCCAGACCGCCGACGTCGAAGGCATGCTGACCCGCATGCAGTCGAAGGAAGCGGGACTGACCGCGGCACCCGCCTACCAGGCGGTCGCGAAGAAACTCGACACCCAGGGCGCCGAAGCCGAGCTCTACGTTCGACCCGGCGTCGCGATGGACTCGCTGCTCAACATCCTGAAGACCGCCCGCGACACCGAGCCGGACTTCCCGTCGCAGATCAGCCCGGAGGGCATCGACCGCGCGATCACGGCACTCGGCATCCGCTCGATCGAGGCGGTGGGCATGACGTCGAGCTACGAGAACGGTCGCTGCGTGACGCACTCCTTCAGCGCGATCCCGAAGGCCGCGCGCACCGGTCTGACCGCCTGCGACGCGGGCACGCTCGACATGGGCTTCCTGCGCTGGATCCCGGCCGACGCGGTCTCGTTCCAGGCCGGTCGGGTCGATCTCCCGCACATCTACGACTCGCTGTCGGCGGCCCTGATGGCCTACGACCCGAAGCTCGGCGCCAGGCTGCTGGAGCACCTCGGCAAGATGGAGGAGCAGGTCGGCATCTCCTTGCAGAAGGACCTGTTCGGCGCGTTCGGGAACCAGTACGCGTTCTGGCAGATGCCGATGGCAGCGTTCGGCGCGTTCCCCGAGATGGCGCTGATCGCCCAGGTGAAGGACCCCGACCAACTCGTCCACACGCTGCAGACCATCGCGCAGCTGTCCGAGGGTAGCATCACGGTCGAGACCGTCGAGCGACGCGGCATCACCGTGCACCAGATCCGGTTCGACCTGGACCTCGGTGCCGGTGCGCCGATGACCTTCAACCCGGCCGACATGTTCACGCCGACGATCGGCTTCAAGGACGGGTACATGGTCGTCGGACTCTCGACGGGCGATGTGAAGCGCGCGTTCGCGCGCATGGAGCGAGAAGACGACCCCAGCGGTGACATCCGCAGCAATCCCGAGTTCGCACCGTGCCTGAAGCAGATTCCGAGCGAGGGCCTGTCCGCGCTGTCGTTCACCGACTGGAAGTCGATGTTCGAGAGCTACTACCAGATGGTCACGAGCGTGCTCGCGTTCATCCCGCCGAACGAGAACATCCCGTTCGATCTGTCGCTGCTCCCGGACTCGTCGACGCTGACGCAGCACCTGTTCGCCGCCGTCAGCTGGTCGAAGGAGACCGACGAGGGCACGGTCGTCGAGTCGATCAGCCCGTTCGGACCGGAACTGGTCGTGCTCGGCGGCACGCTCGGCCTGGGCGCGGTCGGGTTCGCGACCGCGCGCGTGCCGATGCCGGGGATGCCCGGGACGACGACGCGCCGGCCTCGTTGAGCCGGACACGGCAACGCTCGGTTGCCGCGACCGCGGCTCGCCTCGCGCGGGCCGCGGTTTCTCGGTACTGTCGCGCGAGCCGCCGCCGTCGCGTGCGCGGCGGCCGCGCTGCTGGCCATCGTCGACGCGCAAGATCCGGTCGACGGGGAGCTGATGCGCGGACTGGCGCGGCTCGGACCGGCGCGCGACATCCCCGAGGGCGGCTATCTCGGCGTGATGCAGGCCGTGCGCGACGCGCGCAACGACATCCGCGTCACGATCCTCGCCTCCCATCCGGACGACCAGTACGTGCTGCCGGGTGCGTTCCTGCGCTTCGACGATGGCTATCGCGTCAGCGTGATCCTGTTCACGCGCGGCGAGGGTGGCCAGAACAGCACGGGTCCGGAGACCGGTGCCGAGCTCGGCGAGCTGCGCACGCTCGAGACCGCGGAATGCGCGCGGAAGCTCGGCCTCGAGATCCACCATCTGAATCGCATCGACGCCGGCTATTGCCGGACCGCGCGCGAGGCGCTCGACCTGTGGGGCCGCGAGCGCACGGTGAACGATCTCGCCGCGATGCTGCGCCGACTGCGGCCCGACGTCGTGCTGACGACGCACCACCCCGCGGAGACGCACGGTCACGACCTCGCGCTGCTCGACGTGCTGCCCGACGCCGTAGCCCGCGCGGCGGATCCGAAGGTCGATCTGGGCGCGCCGGCGATCCCGATGCCGCGCGTGTTCCGCGGCAGTCCGGAAGCCGAGCCGGGCTGGTTCGCGCTGCCGACCGACGGCATCGATCCGGATCGCGGCGAGAGCTACCGGGAGATCGCCTATCGCGCGCTGACGAGCTCGCACCGGAGCCAGGCGCCGTTCGAGCCGTCGGACGAGTTCTTCGAGAACTCGCAGCGGTTCGTCGGCATGTCGATCGCCGGCTCGCCGGTCTCGGACACGCTCTACGAGGGGCTGCCGAACCTGTTCGCGGAGCTCGCCGCGAACGGCGACGACGGATCGGCCGTCGCGGAGCTGCGCGACGGCTTCGACGAGATCCTGCCGGCGGTCGCGAGCAATCGCTCGCAGCTCGTCGAGACGGCGTTCAATCTGCGGGCGCGGCTCGCCGCGCTGGACACCGACCCGGAGAGCGATGCCGGCCGGCGCGTCGCCGCGCGCGCCGAGGCGCTGTCGCGGGTGATCCTCCACGCCCTCGCGATCCGTGCGCGCGTCGAGGTGCCGTCCGGCCAGCCGGCGGTCCCCGGCGAGACCCTGCGGTTCACCGTCGAGCTGAACGCCAGCGGCCTCCTGCCGATCCGCGACCTCGAGCTCGTCGCCGCCGACGGCGCTGGCACGCTCCACGTGACGCGGTCGTGGGACACGTCCCGACCGCCGCCGTGGACCCTCGAGGCCGAGCTCGAGGTGCCCGACGACGCGCTGAGGCGCGATCCGTTCGACGACCTGTGGAACCACGAGACGTTCGAGCTGCCCCTGGCGTGCGAGCTCCACTTCCGCGTCGAGCTGCCGTCGCGCAGCACGTCCGAGCCCCTCTCGTTCCCTCTCGAGCTGCCGGTGACCGTCGCGCCACCGGTGTCAGTGCGGATCCATCCGCACGCCCTGATCGTCCCGGACGACGCACAGCAAGTCGTGTTCAACGTGCGCGTCCGGCGCAACACGACCGATCGCCTGCGCGGCCCGATGCGCATCGATGCCCCGCCCGGTCTCGTGGTCGAGCCGTCGCCGATCGTCGACGTCGACATGGTGACGGAACCGGAGCAAGGCTTCCGCTTCGCGCTGAAGCTCCCCGACGGCATGCGACCGGGACCTGCGTCGCTTCGCGTGCGCATGGGTGGCGCAACCGACCGCGTCGCGGTGCGCCGCGTCCCGCTCGTGGTGCCCAGGAGCCTGAAGGTGGGGTTGATCGAGGGCGTCGACGATGCCGCGCGCACCGTGCTGCAGCAGCTCGGCTGCCAGCTCGTCGAGCTGACGTCCAACGAGCTGCCGACGCGCTCGCTCGACGACCTCGACACCGTCCTCGTCGACATCCGCGCGTTGCGTCACCACGATGCCGCGCGCGCGGAGTTCCACCGGCTACTCGACTTCGCCGCGCACGGCGGGCGACTCGTCGTCCTCTACCACAAGGACACCGAGATCAACGTCGAGTCGACCGGTATCCGCTTCTACCCCGACGGCCTGCCGCTCCACATCGGCAAGGGCCGCGTGACGCGTGAAGACGCGCCGGTGCACGTGCTCGCACCGGATCATCCGCTGCTCCTCTATCCGAACAAGATCGAGCCGGACGACTGGGACGGCTGGATCCAGGAGCGCGGCCTCTACTTCCCCGACGACTGGGCGAACGGCTACACACCGCTGCTCGAGATGGCCGACCCGGGTCAGCCACCCGAGCACGGCGCGCTGCTCTATGCGCGCACCGGCCGTGGGGAGTGACGTCTACTGCGCGCTGGCGCTGTTTCGCCAGCTCGGTCAGATGCACCCGGGAGCATGCCGGCTGCTGGCGAACCTCGTGTCGCCACAGCGGGACGCGGGACGGTGAAGCCCGCGACCGCCTTGGTCGTCGCGGCGGTCGTGCTCCTCGGCCTCGCGGCGCGCGCGCAGCAGCCGATGGTCACGGTCCGGGCCGGCGACAACGGTGTGACCGCCGCAAGGCTCGGTGCGGTCGAGCGCGACGCGAACGCATCGGTCACCCGTCTCGCCGAGACCTTCCCCGGCACGCCGAGCCAGCCGTTCACCGTGTTCGCGCACTCGACCGACGCCTCGCTGCCCGAGGCCGCCCGCCGCGGACTGCACCCCGGCACGCCGGGAATGGCGCTGCTCGGTCGCCACGAGATCCACATCGTCCTCGACAAGGTGGAGGCCCGCGGTCCGAACGCGCTCGCGACCGTCGTCGCCCACGAGGTGGTGCACGAGCTGATCGACCAGTACGCGGGTCCGGCCGCACGCTGGGTGCCCCGCTGGGTCCACGAGGGGCTCGCGCAGGTCTTGAGCGGTGACACGTATCTCGGCGCGCGCGAGGAGGACCTCTACTACCCGGCAGCGACCGACCGACTGCTCGACTTCACCGAGCTGCGGACGTCGTTTCCCGAGGACGAGGTGCTGCGGCGGCAGGCGTATGCGCAGTCGTACTCGTTCATCGGGTTCCTGTGCCGCCGCACCGGAACGCCGATCGTCGTGCGCGCGTTGCGCGGGTGCGACGACGTGGACTGGTATCGCGGAGCGTTCGCACGCGCGGCGGGCTACCCGCTCGGCGACGAGCTCGAGCGATGGCGGCTCTATCTGCGCCAGGAGTCGGGCGCGAGCTGGCGCGTGATCTTCAACAACTGCTTCTCCTACCTGATGATCGGCGCGTTCGTCCTGCTCGCGCTGGCGGGGATCCGCCGCTGGGGCCAGGACGCGAAGCACCGCGACAAGCTGGAACGCGAAGAGCGCATGGCCGACGACGAGGCAACCGGCGACGAGTCGTTCTCCGAGTTCGACCGTTTCGACGAGCTCGAGGACCCGGACCACGACGGAGAGCCCCGCACGTGAAGCTGCGCAAGCCGTGGCAGCGGAAGCTCGCCTCGCTCGCGGGTGCGGCGATGATCCGGTCGCTCGGCGTGACCTGGCGCGTCGAGATCCGGTGGCCGGACAAGATCCTGCCGGGCTTCTACATGTTCCCGCACGGACAGATCCTGCTGGCCACGTGGACGCACCGCGGCAAGGGCTACCCGATCCTGATCGGCACGCACCGCGACGGCGAGCTGATCGCCGCGATCGCGCAGCGCTTCGGCTACGTGCCGATCCGCGGCTCCAGCACGCGCGGTGGCTCCCGCGCCGCACTCGAGATCCTGCGCAAGTGGCGTGGCACGCCGGTCGCCATCACGCCGGACGGCCCGCGCGGGCCGCGCGGTTCGGTCAAGCCCGGACTCGTGCAACTCGCCGGGATCGCGGGCGTGCCGCTCGTGCCCATGTCGTTCGTCGCGCACCGCAAGAAGCAGTTCGACTCCTGGGACCGCTTCACGCTGCCGGGGCCGTTCGCACGCATCCTGTCGACCTTCGGCGAGCCGCTGTTCGTCCCACCCGACGTCGACGAAGCAGCGGCGGAAGCGCTCGCGCTCGAGGCGGGGCGTCGCCTGCTCGAGACCGAAGCGCTTGCGGAGTCCGAGGTCTCGAGGTGGTAGAACGGCGCCCCATGTCCGGACCCCGGCACCTGCCCAGACTCGCTGTCGCCACGCTGCTGCTGGCATTCGCGACGGTCGGCTGCAAGGCCCACGAGCACATCGTCGGCGCCGGCCCGGAGGGACTCGGCCAGACCAGTGCGCGCCAGTACCACATCCTGTTCGGGCTGTTCCGGCTGAACGAAGTCAATTCGCAGAGCCTCGCCGGCGACCGCACGGCCTACGAGATCGTCACCGAGCAGTCGTTCACCGACGTGCTGCTGTTCCCGCTCCTGTTGCCCTTCACGGTGACCACGCGCACGGTCACGGTGTACCGGTGACCCAGGCGACCCGTGTCTACCGGGTCACCGACCCGCGCGCCGCAGCCGCGCTCGAACGGACCCTCCGCGAACGCCTGCCACCCGAGGCCGAATGGCGCCCGGTGCCCTATGCGCGGTTCTCGGTGAAGGCACTCGGCGTGGTCACGACGTGCTACCAGAGCGGCAAGCTCGTCGTGCAGGGTCAGGATCTCGACCTGTTCGCCGAGCGGTTCCTGGGCGATGTCGCAGGCAGCGGCGGCACCGCGGCGAAGGGCACCCGCGCCGGCGATCCGGACCTGCCCTTCGACGTCGTCACGATCGCGTCGGACGAGGCCGGCAAGGGCGACTACTTCGGGCCGCTGGTCGTCGCCGCCGTCCACGCGACGCCGGCCCAGGCCGCGAGGCTCGCCGAGCTCGGCGTCGCGGACTCGAAGACCGTCACCGACGACCGCTCGCGTCGCCTCGCCGGGGCGCTCGAGCAACTGCTCGACCACGAGATCACGGCCCTCGCGCCCGAGGCCTACAACCGCGAGCACGCACGTCGCGGCAACCTGAACCTCCTCCTCGCCGACCTCCACGCCAGCGCGATCGCCGCGCTCGTGCGGCGCCATCCGGACGTCGGGGTGGTGATCGTCGATCGCTTCGGCGCCGAACGACTGGTGGCCGACGCACTGACGAAACAGGGTGTGACGGTGCCGCGCCTCGTGCAGGTCCCGCGCGCGGAGCGCCACCCGGCGGTGGCAGCCGCGTCGCTGCTCGCACGCACCGCGTTCCTCGACGGGCTCGCTGCCTGCAGCGACGCGTGCGGCACCGATCTGCACCTCGGCGCCGGCGCGCCGACCGACGCATCGGCGCGCCGCGTGTACCAGATCGGCGGCCGCCCACTGCTCGAGACGGTCGCGAAGATGCACTTCAAGAACACCGAGCGCGCAACCCGCAACCGATGACCGCCCCCCGCGAGCTCGCCTTCGTCAAGATGGAGGGCGCCGGCAACGACTACGTCTACGTCGACGGTGTCCATCAGGACGTGTCGATCGAGCTCGCGGCGTCGCTCGCGCAGCGCGTCGCCGACCGCCACTTCGGGATCGGCGGTGACGGGCTGATCCTGCTCGCCCGGAGCACGGTCGCCGACTGCCGCATGGTGATGTGGAACGCCGATGGCTCGCGCGGGCGCATGTGCGGCAACGGGCTGCGCTGCCTGGCGAAACTCGCGCACGACACCGGTGTGGTCGGTGGTCCGCACGTCGCCGTCGAGACCGACAGCGGCGTCCTGGACGTCGAGCTGCTGGTCGACCCCGCCGGCGACGTCATCGGCGCGCGCGTGCCGATGCCGAACGCCCGCGTCGACGCGGAGCCGCGCGCCCTCGAGGTCGCCGGCCGCACGGTCCGGATCCACACCGGCGACACCGGCAACCCGCACGCGGTGGTGTTCGTCGAAGAGCCGGTCGAGTCGGCCCCCGTGGCCGAGGTCGGGGCGGCGCTGCAGCGCCATCCGGCGTTCCCCGACGGCGTGAACGTCGAGTTCGTCCGCGTCGAGGGCCCGTCGACGATCCGCCAGCGGACCTTCGAACGCGGCGCCGGCGAGACGCTCGCATGCGGCACCGGCGCGACGATCGCCGCCCTGGCCGCGGTCCGAACCGGTCGCGTCCGAGGACCGATCGTCAGCGTGCGGCTGAACGGCGGCGAGCTCCGCATCCACGTCGGCGCCGACGGCCCGGTGATGGAGGGGCCGGCCCGGACGGTGTTCGCCGGGCGCCTCGTGATCTGACGCCTGCCGCGTCCTACCGTGTCGGCGATGACCGCGAGCACCGACCGCTTCCTCCCCTTCGATCCCGCCACGCTGCGCGACGCGACGGTCGTGCTGCACGGTGCGACCGGGGCGGTCGGGTCCGCCGTGTTCGCACGTCTTCGCGAGGCCGGCGCCCGCATCGCGGTGCCGGTCCGCCGCGCCTGGCAGGTCGACGAGCTCCGCGGCCGCCTCGACGGCGGCGAGGGGCTGGTCGCGGTCGTCGGCAACCGGGACAGCGAGGCCGCCGCCGGCTTCGCGAAAGGCGTAGCCGACTCCCTCGGCGCCGTCACCGCGCTGGTGTCGACGGCCGGTGCGTTCTCGATGCAGGCGATCGGCGGCGAGCGTGCCGGCGAGGAGCTCGACCTCGTCGAAGCGAACTGGCTGTCGCTCCACAACCTCGTGCGGGCGTTCGCGCCGGCGATGCGGCGGCGCGAGAAGGGCGCGCTGGTGTTCACCGGCGCAGCAGCCGTCGGCACGGCGGGCGGCGCGAACATGGCGCTGTACCTCGGCACCAAGGCGGCACTCCACGAATACGCGCGCTGCCTGTCGAACGAGCTCGCGCCGGTGGGGATCGCCGTCGCCGTGATCGCCCCCGGCGTGGTCGACACCGACGCGAACCGGCAGGCGATGCCCGACGCCGACCGGTCGGATTGGACCTCGATCGATCGCCTCTGCGATGCGCTGCTCGGCGCCGCCGCACGGGCCACGCCCGGCGCCGTCGATCCGGTTCATCGGCTGGCGCCCGACGGCGGCGCGCGGAAGCGGTAACCTCGGCGCCATGCACCGCGTGCTCGGAGCCGTGATCGTCGCGACGACCCTGCTCGCCGGCCGGTCCCCGGCACAGAAGCCGGACGAGCCGCCGGCCTACGAGCGCGCGATGAACACCTGGCTCACGTCGGACCATGCCGACCGCGCGCTCCTCGACCGCGCGGTGAAGGCGGTCCTCGACGCCGGCACGCCGGGCTATCGCGCACTCGCGAAGGTGATGCACGACACGCCCGCCACGGACCGCGAACGGCGCATCGGCGTGGACTCGCTGCTCAGCAACGTCATCCTCGGGGTCCTCGAACAGGCGAAGAAGTCCGACCTGATCTACGCCGGCCAATTCGACGACCTCCGCGTGCTGCAGCCCGAGGCGGGCCGGTTCCTCGCGAGCCTCGTGATCGACACGCCACCGTGGTTTCCGGAAGACGAGCGCGCCGCCGTCGTGCCGGCGCTGCGCGACGTCTATCCGGACGGCCCGTCGAGTGCGGTCATCAACGCGATGGCCGAGATCGCCCGCGACGATCGGTTCGAGGCGGAGGAGCTGCGCATCGCGGTGTCGTACGCACTCGCACAGTGGGGCCGCCGCGAGTTCGTCGAGAGCCACATCCACGAGCTCGAGCAGAACGCGGGCGAAGGCAAGACCAGCGACGAGCTGTGGTTCGTTCGCGAGCTGGCCGGTGTCTACTACCGTTTGCGCGATTACGCGCACGCCGCGGATCTGTGGCAGAAGTACCTCGACGGCACGCGCGCGCTCGGCAGTCGCCCTTCGGCGTTGGACCTCTACAACGCGGCCTGCAACCTGAGCCGCGCCGGCCGCGTCGAGCCCGCTCTCGGCGCGGTGGAGGGGTGTTGCCAGCGCATCGCCGACCACGACCTCGACACGAGCCAGAAGTTCTCGCGCAAGATGTTCGAGACCGACCCGGACCTGCGCGCGATCCGCGTGCGCCCCCGATTCGCGGCTGCGGTCGACAAGACGTTCCCGCCGGACGAGGACGGTGAGAAGCAGAAGGAGCCGCCGGACGGCCGGTGAACCTCTCGCCCTCGTTCATCCTCGGCCTGATCGTCCTGGTCCTCGCGGACCATTGGCTCGCACCGCTGCCCGGCCAGGCCTATCCCGCGCGGTACTTCTGGTTCGCGGTGGCGCTGTCGATCCCGGTGCTGGTCGCCGCCTGGACAGGGACGCGGCTGAAGAAGCTCGCGCGTCTCGGTGAGCCGCCGGGGGCCGCGCTGCGGACGCTGTGCCGACTCGGGGTGCTCAGCGTGCCGGCGGGGATGTTCGTGATGGTCGATCGCGGTGGCCTGGTCGCGTTCGCGGAGCAAGCCGGCGGCGATTCGCACCTCGCGCAGTTCGCGATCCTGCTCACCGCGCTGCTCGCCCTCGAAACCGGACGACGCACGATCGACCGGCGGACGATCCGGGCCCTCGACGCGGCACGCGTGACCGTGCCGGCGGGGCTCGCGACCGGATGGTCGCGCATGACCGTGTTCGTCGCGCTGCCGATTCTCCTGTTCGCGGCAACGCTCGACGTCGTCGAATCCGACCGCACGATGGCGGTGTTCCTGCACGGCACGTCGGTCGGCACCACGGTCGGGCTCCTCGTCACCGTCGCGGCCCTGTCCGCCGCGCTGCCGATCCTGTTCCGGTTCGTGCTGCCGACGCGACGGACGCTGCCGTGGCAGGTCGCGGACGATGTGCGCTCGGCGGCGGCGCGGCTCGGCTTCCCACTCGGGCAGATCCTCGCGCTCGACACGCGACACCGGATGGTGAACGCGGCGCTCGTCGGACCGTTGCGCTGGCCGCGCTACCTGATCCTGACCGACGGTATCCTCTCGTGCCTCGACGGCTACGCGCTCCAGGGCGTCGTCGCGCACGAGGTCGGTCACGCACGCGCCGGGCACCCGGCCTTGCTGCTGGTCGTGTTCGGTGCCGTGCCGATCCTGCTGCTGCAGCCGGTGGTCACGATCGACCCCGAGGCGTGGCCGCCGGAGATGCTCGTCGGCGCCGGTGCCGCGCTCGCGTTGATGGCGTTCTTCTCGCTGCGCTGGTTGATGCACCGCTTCGAATACGAGGCCGACCAGCTGTCGGCCGCGGCGCTCGGCGGCGCGATGCCGTGCATCCACGCCCTGCGCCGGGTCGGCGATCTGTTCCCCGGCCACCGCACGCGCACGTCGTTCCGGCATCCGAGCGAGGACCAACGCGTCCGCAGCCTCCTCGCGTGGGAAGCGGATCCCGCGTACCGGGTCGCGTTCGCGCGGCGCGGGCGTGCCGTGCGGGCGTGCGTCGCCGGCATCGCGCTCGTGGCCGCCGGCCTCAGCGGCTGGGCCCACCTCCGCGCGTGGCCGCTCGACGCGGTCGTGATGCGCTTCTACACCGGCGACTTCGCCGGTGCCGAGGCCGGGCTCGCCGCACTCGAGCCGATCCCTGCCGGCGTCGACGGCGCGGCCGCGAAATCCTTGTCCGAAGAGGTCCGCGTCGCCACCGAGCTGATGGGGCCCGGCGGCGACTGGCAACGGATCGCCCCCGAGCTCGCCGACCGCGCCTGGCGGAGCGGGGTCGCGATCGCCGCGAGCCAAGGCGCAGCGGCGGCGCGGCCGTGGTTCGCGCTCGCGACGCTCGGGCCGGACGACGACGCGGTGCGCGAGTCGGCGTGGCTGTGGAGCGAAGCCTCTGCGGCGGGCGACGAGCCGCGCGTGGCGCGCGTGGCGGCCCACCTGCGGGAGTTGCCCGGCGTGCCCGAGCCGTTGCGGGCGGCGGCGCGGGTCGGGCGAGGAGACTGACCGGGCTGGAAGGCGTCGCGTCCGACTCAGTACCGATTCACCTCGACCGCCCAGGCGACCTCGACCTCCCACACCACCTGCCCGCGGCGGTCGAACTCCCGCACCCAGCCGTTCTCCGCGACCAGCGTGTGCCCGTTCGGCAACCGGTCGGCGTCGCTCGGCGACGACAGGTTGTCGATCTCCCAGACGATGTTGCCGGAGCGATCGACTTCGATGACCCGGTGCTTCGTGCGTTGCGTGATCAGGGTGTTGCCGTTGGGCAGGCGGTCGGCGTCGTGAACGCCCTCGAGGTTGTCGACCTCCCAGACGATGTTGCCGTCGTGGTCGACCTCGACGACGCGGTCGTTGCGGCCGTCGGCGACCAGCGTGTTGCCGTTCGGCAGGCGATCGGCGTCGTACGGCTTCTTCACGATGCCCTCGAGCTTCCAGACGATCTTGCCGTCGTGGTTCACCTCGATGACGCGGTCGCCGAAGGTGTCGGCGATCAGCGTGTTGCCGTTCGGCAAGCGGTCGGCGTCGTAGGGATTCCGAAGATCCCCGAACGACCACACCTCTTCACCCGCGCGCGTGACCTCGACGACGCGATTGAGGGCGAATTCGGTGATCAGGAGATTGCCGTTGTCGAGGCACTCGGCGTCCCACGCGCCGTACACCTCCTCCAGCGCGAACACCTCGCGTCCCTGGTCGTCGACCTCGAGCACGCGGTTGTTCGAGTAGTCGGCGATCAGCGTGAAGCCCCACACGGCGCCGCCGCCGAGCCCGCTCTCGAGGCGCTTGACGTTCGAGATCGGTACCGTCGCTCCGCCGATGCCGGGAACCACCAGCGCCAGACCGGCGGGCCCGCCGGCGACCACGTGGGACAACAGGCGATCGCCGTTGACGAGATCGACGCGCGTGTAGAGCTCGGGATCGTGCGTGACCTGCGTCGGTCGCTGGAACATCAGCCCCGCGACCGTGGCGAGCGGAATGACCTGGTCCTTCCCGTCCGCACCCTCGAGATGCAGCTTGTCCTGGACCAGCGAGAGCACGCGCCCGTCGAGGAGCTTGCCGCCTTCGCGCAGCCGCACGCGGTCGTGATCGGTCGATGCGCCGACCATGCGATCGAGCGCGGGATCGATCGCGATGCCCTGGACGATCGATCGCGGCAGGTGGATCTCGCCGAACTCCGGTGACGACAACCGCACCTCGTTCTGGTCGATGCCCAGCAGGTCCCCACCGATCAGGCTGCCTTGGACGAGGAACAGCCGCGTCGCGAGCGGTGCGACCTTCGGTCGTTCGAACTCCACGACGTTGCAGTCGGCGTTGACGAGCTCGGCGCGGTCCAGACCCGGTACCGGCTCGCCGACCAGGAACCCCGCCGCCGTCACCCCGAGGAACGGCGCCTTCAGCTGCACGTCCAGCGGCAGGTCGAAGGTCGCCGTCTCGGGCGCTCCGTCGATGCTCGCTGCACGCGCGGTGCGCGCCAGCTGCGCCAGCAGGCCGTCGCCCTGGCCCAGCTCATCGAGCACCGGTCCACCGTCCGGACGCCGCGCGAGCTCGCGGACCAGCGCCGCTTGCTCGGTGGGACCGAGCGTGTCCGCCTCCTTCAACAGCCCGCGCACCGCATCGAGCGCCGGCGCGCCGGCCATTCGACCGAGCCCGGCGAGCGCCGCACTGCGCTCCGGATCCCCCGCCGATCCCGCGTGGATCAGCTCGACGAGCCGCGCCGCGACGTCCGCGTCCGCCGCTCGGCCGAGCGCCAGCGCAGCGTTCTCCCGGACCATCTGGTCCGGGTGGTCGAGCGCGCTGACCAGCGCGCGTTCGAGTCGCGGATCCGGACGCAGATACGACGCCGCGGCGGTCAGCCCACGCAGGATGCGCGTCTCGGCCTCCTCGGCTTCCGTGCCCCGCGCCGCGATCGCCTCGAGCACACGCCGCGCGCGGATCTTCTCCTCGAGCGTCTTGCCCGAGTCGGCGCGATCCTGGATCTGCTGTAGCGCACGACCGCCGATCTCGATCAACGTCCGCTCGGCGTCCTCCCGCGCGAGCCAGCGATCGTCGGCGAGCTGATCGAGCAGCTTCTCGATGCGGAGCTGGTACTCGCGGTGGTCGCCTTGGATCGTCACGCAGATCGCAGGGAACGCCTGATCCTGGTGCGCGACGAGGTCGGCGATCTGGCTCAGGCGCGGGAGCACGCCCGGCTCGTGGAAGCCCTGGCAGCGATCGCGGAGCTGCTCGACGGTCCACTGCTGCGCGAGGAGCGGCGCGCGCCACGCGCCGAGGGCGAGGGCCAGCACGACGCCGAAGGCGACGCGGGCCGAACGGTTCGGAATCGGCATCGTCGGGAGGTTTCGGGCGAGTCATCCGCTCGCCGATCGCCAACATAACAGTCCGGGGCCCTCGCCGGTTCGGAACCGAGCCCGTAGATTCGGCGTTGCCCGACGCGCCCCGCGGCGGAGAACGACCCCCCGTCCAGCATCGTGCCGACGTCGAGATCCTCGCACTTCCGCGGCCCGGGACCGATCCCGGGGCTGCTCGCCGTGGCGCTGCTGGTCCTACCCGCCGCAGCGCAGCGCGGCCTCCGCGCACCGATCGCCGTGCAGCCGAGCCTGAAGCCCGCGCAGCCTCCGGCCGACGATCCGGGCCGCGCACCGCGGCTGCTCGAGAGCGCGAACGTCGATCGCTTCCTCCGGCGCGCACAGCAGGCGATCGCCCGGGAAGACTTCCCGTCGGCGATCCGCATCCTCCAGGAGGTCATCGAAGGCCGCACGCTCGAAGAGGCCCCGGCCGAATCACCCGCGCAACCGACCGGTCCCGGCGACGCGCCACCGGCCGCGGCGAGCTCGCATCCGGACTCGAACTCGCGTCCGAACCCGAACTCGAACCCGGCCCCCGCGCCGACCGCGGCCGCGACCGTCGAGGACCCCGAGCACGCGGTGTTCTCGACCGATGGCCGCCTCTACCGGCCGGTCCGCGGGCTCTGCCAGGAGCTGCTCGCCGCCCTGCCGGCCGAGGCGGTGACCTACTACCGCACGCTGTTCGAGGTCCCGGCCGAGAAGGCCCTCGCCGAGGCCCGCGCGCACCATGACGTCGCGGCGGTCGAGCAGGTGTTCGAGACCTGGTTCGTCACCCGCGCCGCGGCGTCGGCGATGGAGCTCGCCGGGGACATGCGGATGGACGACGGCTCGTACCGCGCCGCGATCCGCGACTACGCGCTGCTGCTGCAGGTGTATCCGGACGCCGGTCGCACCGAGGCGGGGATCGACGCGACGTGGCTCCGCTTCAAGACCGCGCTCTGTCTGCAGCTCCTCGGCGATGCCTACAGCGCGCGCGCGGAGCTCGACGCCCTCGCGAAGTCCGCACCGGACGCGACCCTTCGCATCGGCGGGGAGCTCTACGCCGCGCACGACCTCGGGAAGGCGCCCTGGTTCGCGAACGCCGGCGCCGGCTCGCCGCGCCGGCGCCCGGCGGACGATGCGGGCGTCGGCGCGCTGCGGAGCCCGCACGAGACGCTGGTGCCGATCTGGGAGCAGCGGTTCGTCGACACCGATCCGTATCGGCCCGCGAAGGGCTCCGACGAGCGGCGGCTGGTGATCGGCCTCGGCGGCACCGATCAAGGCGTCGCGGCGACGCCTCGACCGGCGCAGTTCGCCCCCGGCACCTCCGCGTGGCTCGGTGGGGATCGCATCGCGTTCCTCGACCATTTCCGGATGCGGCTCGACTCGCTCACCACCGGCGAGGCGCTGGCCGCGACCGACGGTCCGGTCGAGCAGCCCACGCCACGCCCCGGTGTGCCGCGCGTGCGCATCGCCGCGTACGACACCGTCGCGCAGCGCGTCATCGCCGACGACGAACGGTTCTACGCGGTGATCGGCGCGGGCCGGACGCAGCTCAGCGGCATGAAGCCCGTGCTGTCGAACCAGCTCGAGGCGTATCGCCGCGGCTCACTCGAGCGCGTGTGGACGACGAGCGGCCAGAGCGCGTTCGCCGACGTGACGTTCCTCGCGGCGCCGACCGTCGCCGGCGATCGACTCCTGGTGCCGACGCAGCTTTCGAACACCTTCGGCGTCGACTGCATCCACTCGGCCACTGGTGCGCTGCTGTTCCGCGTCCCGCTGAACGGCGATGGCACCGACCTCGCGCGGCCGGTCGCGCCGCCGGTCGCGGTGGATTCCGGCATCGCCTACGTGCTGACCGGCGCCGGCGTGCTCGGCGCGATCGACGTGCACACCGGCAGCTTGCGCTGGATCCGGCGATACGAGCGGGTCCATCCGCTGCGGCCGCGGCCGAAGGTGCGGGCGCGCCCGGGAATGGGCGGGCGATGTTCGGCGCGGCGATGTTCGAGGAGCGGGACATCACCGGCTTCGCGCCGAGCGACCTCGTCGTCCGCGACGGCCTCGTGGTGCTCGCGCCGTGCGACGGCGACGTGCTGATCTGCCTCGACGGCGCGACCGGGGAGCCGGTGTGGATGCTCAGCCGCGACGACATGCAATACGTGATCGGCGCGACCGACGACGACCTGTTCGTCGGTGCGCCGGACGGCGTCTACTGCATCGGCCTCCGTTCCGGAGTGCGGCGGTGGCGCCGCGACCTGCCGTCGCACCACCGCAGCATGGACTGGCGTGGTCGCGGCGCGATCGGCGAGCACGTGCTCGCGCTGCCCGGCGATCACGCGATCCACGTGCTGCAACTCGACGGCGACACGCATTGGACGACGCTCGAGATGCCGGCGTTCGGGCTCGGTCGCGAGCCGCTCGAGGGATCGTTCAACCTCGAGCTCGACGGTGCCGTGGATCGTCGCGGTGCACGCCGGGGGCGTTCAGGTCTTCAGCACGGTCGAAGCGCTGCAATCGCTCGCCGACGCCGACGACGACCCGTTCGACCGCGCGCGCCATCTCGTCCAGCTCGGCGACCTGGTCAGTGCGATCGCGGCACTCGAGGCCGTCGACCTCGATGCGCGGCCCGAGCTGCGCGAGCCCGTGGAGTCCCGCCTCCTGACCTGGAGCGGCGAGCTCGCGCTCGCGATGGCGAGCCACGGGGAGCGCGAACAGGCACTCGCGACGCTCGACCGTTGCTACCAACGCCTGACCCTGCCCGATCTCCAGAGCCGCTGGCACCTCGACCGCATCGAGGTGTTCCGCGCACTCGGCGATCTCGACGCGGTCCAACGCGAACAGGACGTCCTGCTGACCTTGCCCCGGAAGGAGTGAAACCATGGCCATCTCGCGAACCGCCGCGCTCCTGCTCGCGTCCGCGCTCGGCGCCGGACTGGCGGCGCAAGACGCCGATCTACGGCCGGAGGGCGTCTCCAAGGAGATCGAGGACGCGATCCAGCGCGGTCTGCAGTACCTCGCGCGCGCGCAGAACGTCGACGGCTCCTGGCGCTCGGCGGGCAACTACGGCAGCTACCCGACCGCGATGTCGGCGCTGGCCGGGACCGCGCTCCTGTGCTCGGGGTCGACGCCGACGCGCGGGACCTATTGGCTGCAGGTGCGGCGCGCGACGGACTTCCTACTGCGCTGCGCACAGCCCGACGGCGTCATCACCGCCCCGTCCGAGGAAGGGCGGAGCATGTACGGGCACGGCTTCTCGACGATGTTCCTCGCCGAGGTGTTCGGCATGGAGGAGGACGTCCGGCGCCAGGAGACGATCCACGGCGTGCTCGAGAAGGCGGTCGAGCTCACCGCGCGCTCGCAGTCCCGACTCGGCGGCTGGCTCTACACGCCCGAGTCGAACGGCGACGAGGGCAGCGTGACGGTCACGCAGATCCAGGCGCTCCGCGCGTGCCGCAATGCAGGCATCTCGGTGCCGCCGAAGACGATCGACAATGCCGTCGGCTACATCCGCAACAGCGCCAATCCCGACGGCAGCATCCGCTACAACGCCAACTCCGGCGGCAACGGCCGTCCCGCGATCACGGCCGCCGCGGTCGCCGTGCTCTACAACGCGGGGCGCTACGACGACCCGCTGGCCGAGAAGGCCCTCCAATACGCGCTGCGCACCCTCCCGGTGAACGGCTCGGGCAACGGCCACCACTACTACGCCCAGCTCTACCTCGCACAGGCGCTCTATCAGCGCGGGGGCGACGCGTGGACCGACTACTACGCGCGGATGTCGAAGTGGCTGCTCAGCCAGCAGCGGCGGGACGGGAGCTGGGAAGGCGACGGCGTCGGCACGACCTACGGCACCGCGATCGCGTTGATCATCCTGCAGCTCCCGTACGCATACCTCCCGATCTACCAGCGGTGAGGACCCCCACCGAGAACCGCTCCTGGCGACCGGGGCGATCGGCTACATTGCCGGCCCCGCGCCGGCCCGAGGAGCCCGGCCGCAGGAACGGCTCATGATCCTGGCCCTCGGCTTCCTGAACCCGCTGCTCCTCTGGGGCCTGCCGCTCGCCGCGGTGCCGGTGGTGATCCACCTGCTCAACAAGCGGCGCTACGACACGCGGCGCTGGGCGGCGATGGAGTTCCTGCTGCGCGCGATGAAGCGCAACCGCAAGAAGCTCCGCATGGAGCAGTGGCTCGTGCTGCTGCTGCGCACGCTCGCGGTGCTGCTGCTGGTGCTGCTCGTGTCGCGTCCCGAGCTCGAGAGCGGCGTGCTCGGCACGAGCGTTCGCCACCACGTGGTGCTGCTCGACGACTCCGCGTCGATGGCCCAGCGCGGCGGTGCGGACGACTCGTTCTCGCGCGCATGCGCGGCGATCGAGCAGCTCGCGACCGAGCTCGCGCGCAGTCGCTCCGGCGATCACTTCACGCTGATCACGGCGAGCGCCCCGGACCGGCCGCTGCTCGCCGGTGTCCCGGTCGGCGCCGATCTGCCGTCGCGCGTCGACAAGGAGCTCGCCGCGTGCCGCATCGGCGACGGCGATCTCGCGCCCGCACGGCTCCTCGCAGCCGCGAGCGCGCGCGCCGACGAGGACAAGGCGTCGGGCGAAGTCGAGTTCCACGTCGTCACCGACCTGCGCCGGCGCGATTGGGTCACCGCCGACGGCCGTGCCGACGCCGCGGTCGCGAAGTGGCTCGAAGGTCTCGATCCGGACACGCACCACGTGACCTTGATCGCCGTCGGCGCTCCCGACGCCGAGAACCTCGCCGTCAGCGACGTCCGCTGCACCGACCGCCTGTGCATCGCCGGCGTGCCGGTCCACGTCGAGATCGACGTGACCAACCGCGGCGACGCGGTCTCGGCACCGACCGAGCTGATGCTCGGCGTCGACGCCAAGAGCCGCATCGTGCGACCGGTGCCCCCGATCCAGCCGGGGGAGTCGACGAGCGTGGATCTCACGCAGACGTTCCAGGAACCGGGCACGCACGGCATCGACGCCCACCTGTCCCCCGATCGCTACGCCACCGACGACGTCCGCAGCCTCGCGCTCGAGGTGCGTCCGGCGTCGCGCGTGCTGCTCGTCGACGGCGATCCCCGCGACGAGCTCGACCAGTCCGAGACCTACTTCACGACGGTCGCGCTCCAGCCCGGCGGTGAGACGGTGACCGGCATCGACGTGCGCGTCGTGGCCGACCAGGAGCTGGCGAGCGTCAAGGACGAGGAGCTCGCCGACACCGACCAGATCTGGCTGTGCAACGTGTCGAGCCCGGATGACGACACGGTCGCGCGGCTCGAACGGTTCGCGGCCGCCGGCGGCGGACTGGTCATCACGTGCGGCGACCGGATCGACCTCGACCGCTACGCGAGGGCCTTGTGGAAGGACGGCCACGGTCTCCTCCCGGCGCCGCTGACCGGCGTGCAGGGCGAGCCCGACGATCGCCCTCACGTCTATCTCGCCGCGCCGGACGATCCGCTGTTCCAACGGAACACCGAGGAGCAGCGCTTCATGTTCGCCGAGTTCGTGCAGGTCGAGCGTTGGATCGACCAGCGCGTGACACCCGAGGATCCGGCGCGCGTGCTGCTGCGCGTCAAGGACGCCGACGGGCCGCCGCTCCTGACCTCGCGGCCCTACGACAAGGACGGGGGCCTGGTGTTCCTGCTCGGCACCACGGTCGACATCGCGTGGACCGATCTGCCCAAGTGGCCGGAGTTCCCGCTGCTCTGCCACGAGCTGCACGCCGCGGGTGCGAAGCCGCAGGACTTCACGCGCTACACGTTCGGCCCGGACGGCGCGTTCCGATTCACGCTGGACCCCGGCGTGCACCGCCCCGACGTCCAGGTGCGGACGCCGGAGGGCGACGTGATCCGCACGCTGGCCGCGGCCTCGCAGAGCGGCGAGAAGGTCACCGTCGAGTTGCCGATGCACGACCTCCCGGGTCAGTACGGCCTGCTCGAGGTCGCGCGGACCCGGCACGGCGGCGGTGAGGACGTCACCTGGATCGCGCGCAATCCGCTGCTCGAAGAGGGCCGGCTGCAGCCGCTGACCGCGGCCGCGTTCCGCGCGACGTATCCGGCCGAGGTGCAGGATCGCGTGACGGTGCAGGAGCGGAACGGTCCGGTCTCGCTCGGCGAGATCGCCGGGGGCGGCAGCCTCTGGCGACAGCTCGGTCTCGTGATGCTCGCGGCGATGCTGCTCGAAACGGTCCTGGCCTGGAGGTTCGGACGGCGCTGAGCCGCCCGAGACCGTGATGCAGGAGATCCTCCGCTGGCTGGCCCACTGGCAAGGGCTCGAGCTGGAACCGGGCACCGAGCTCCACCTCGCGCTCGCCGGGTTCCCGTCCGGCGGGCTCGGATTGCTCGTGCTGCTCGGCGTGATCGCCGCGGTCTGGGTGGTGGTGCACTCGTACCGGCGGGACGCCCACCGTCTGACCAAGGGACGCCGGGCGCTCTTGATGACGCTGCGCCTGCTCGCAGTGCTGCTCGCGTGCACGCTGCTGCTCGATCCACAGGTGATCGCCGTGCGCCGCGAAGCGCACCCGGGACACACGCTGCTCCTCGTCGATCGATCCCAGTCGATGGGGGGCACTGATTCGTTCGCCGATCCGGCGATCGCCGGGCTCGCCGACGACTGGCGCGCTGCCGGTGTCGCCCACCCCGAGCAGACGCGGCGCATCGACCTCGCGCGCGAGCTGCTCGAATCCGACCACGGCGCGCTGCTCGACGCGCTGCGAGCGCGCAACGACGTGCTCGTCTACGGCTTCGCCGCGGACGTCGAGCCGCTCGGCGTCCTGCCGCTGCGCAGCTCCGACGAGGTCACGGCCGAAGCCGCGAAGAAGGGCGAGCAGGCCGCGCCGCTCGACCTGAAGGCGCTCACCGCCGAAGGCACCTACACGAACCTCGGCGCCGCCGTCCGCGAATCGCTGGCGCGCAGCTCCGGCGCCAACGTCGCCGGCGTCGTGATCCTGAGCGACGGCCGCCGCAACCTCGGTCCGCAGGGGGCGGAGGTCGCGCGGCTGCTGAAGAACCGCGGCGTGCCGCACACGATCGTCGTCCCGATCGGCGACCCGTCGCCTGCGCGCTCGCTGCAGATCGAACGCGTCGAGGCCCCGGACAAGGTGTTCCAGAAGGACCCGTTCGAGATCCGCGCGGTGATCGAGGGCGAGGGCTACGACGACACCGACGTCACCGTCCACCTCGCACGCCAGCGCGAGGGTGAGTCCGCCCCGACCGAGCTGCGCGCGGAGACCGTGCACGTCGGCAAGGGCCAGCCGGAGGCCACGGTCACGTTCGGCGGCCTGACCGACGATCGCCCCGGCCGCGCGATCTTCAGCGTGCGGATCGAGCCACCGGCGCTGGAGGCGTTCGCGCCCGAACGTCACGTCCAGCGCGTCGCGATCGAGGTGCTCGACGAGCGCACGCGCGTCCTCTTGATCGCCGGCGGCCCGAACCCCGAGTACCGCATCCTGCGCAGCCTGCTGATCCGCGACGACACGATCGAGGTGTCGTGCTGGCTGCAGAGCGCCGACGCGGACTTCCCGCAGGACGGCAACGTCTCGATCGAATCGCTGCCGACCGAGCGGGACAAGCTCGCGAAGTACGACGTCGTCGTGATGATGGACCCGGACTCGCGGAAGCTCGATCGCGGCTTCTGCGAGATGCTCGCCGATCTCGTCACGCACGACGGGGTCGGCCTGTGGTGGGTCTGCGGGGAGAAGCACACGCTCGATGCAGTGCGCGATGGCGCGACCACCGCCCCGCTCGTCGAGCTGCTGCCGGTGATCCCCGACGTGCAGGAGGCCGATCAGTCCGTCGGCCTCGCGCGCGGCATGCCGCGCGCGTGGCGTTTCGAGCTGACGTCCGCCGGCCGGGATCACAAGGTCACGCGCATCGCGGACGACCGGGCCGCGAGCGAGGCGATCTGGTCGCGCCTGCCGGGGTTCTACTTCGCGTTCCCGGTCGAACGGGCGAAACCGGTCGCCGTCGTGCTCGTCGAGCACGCCCGGCCTTCGGTCAGCGACCCGACCGGCGAGAAGCCGCTGATCGCGACGCAGTTCGTCGGCGCGGGTCGCGTGCTGTTCTCCGCGACCGACGACACCTACCGCTGGCGATTCGCGTTCGAGTCGGCCTACGACCGCTACTGGGTCAAGGGCATCCGCTACCTCTACGAGGGTCGCATCGCGGCCGGTGGCGGCCGCGTGCACGTCGTCATCGCGGAAGAACGCATCGAGCTCGGTGAAGCGGTGCGCGTGCTCGTCGAGGCCCGCACGCCGGACGGACAGCCACAGATCGCCGAGGAGTTCCCGCTGACGGTCGTCGACCAGGACGGCAACGAGACGCCGATCGTCGCGTCGGCGGTCGAGGGCGCACCCGGCCAGTTCGAGACCTGGCTCCGGCCACGCCACACCGGCTGGTTCCGCGTCGTCGCCGACACCGGCACCGACGGTCGGCCTGCCGAGGCCGGCGTCACGGTCGTGCCCGCCGCGCTCGAGAAGCCCGGCCCGGTCGATCTCGCCGAGCTCGGCGCGATCGCCGCGGTCGATGGCGGTGTCCTGGTCGCGCGGCCGACCGAGCTGCGGTCGGCGCTCGACCAGATCGAGAGCGAGACCCGCATCGAGTCGTTCACGAGCGGCGCCGCGCTGTGGGACGCGTGGACCACGGTCGCGTTGCTGCTGGGCATCCTGTCCGTCGAGTGGTGGCTACGGAAGAGGTCGAACCTGCTGTGAAGTCCGCGCGACAGATGTTGGCCGGCATCCGCGCGCGAGCGCGGGGAGGCATCGTCATCGAGGCCGCGGGTGCGATCGCGGTGGCGTTCCTCGTGCACGGCGTCGTCAGCTACACGCTCGACCGCTGGCTGCACCTCGAGGTGGCGTTCCGCGCGGTGTTGCTGATCGCCCTCGCGTTGTTCCTCTGGCGCATCGCGTCGCGCCGACTGGTCGCGCCGCTCCGCACGACGCTCGACGACGGGGAGCTGGCGCTCGCGGTCGAGCGGCAGGACCCGCAGCTCCACCAGGCGCTGATCAGCGCGCTCGAGTTCGACGACGACCTGCGCGCCGGCCGCGACCACGGCGAGTCGGCGGCGATGATGCGGTCGGTCATCGACGACGTCGAACGGCGCGTCGGCGCCATCGCGTTCCTCCGCGCGCTCGACGCGCGCCGCGTCGCCCGTTTCCTCGGCCTCGCCGGCTTCGGGCTCGTGGCGTTCGCTTCGTGGTTCGTCCTCGGCGGCGCCGAGGCGCGGCTCTGGGCGCGCCGCGACCTGCTGCTCGGCTCCGAGGCGTGGCCGCGCAACACCTGGCTGTCGTGGGACGAGATCGACGCCTCCGCGCCGCTCCGCATCGCCGAGCGCGAGGACCTGCGCCTGCGCGTCGCGGTCCGTGGCATCGTGCCCGAACGCGTCGAGCTGCGCGGCCGGTTCGCCGGCGGTGAGGAGTTCGTGCGGCCGATGGACCGCATCGGCGCCGATCGCTTCGCGGTCACGCTCGAGACGCTGCTGGAGGACGCCGACGTGCGCGCGGTGGGCGGCGACGGCGAGACGCCGCCGCTGGCGATCCGGCTGGTCGCGCGGCCGCGCGTCACCGAGCTGGCGATCACCGTCGAGTTCCCCGAGTACATGGGCAAGCAGCCGGAGGAGCTGTCGGCGACCGGCGGGGACGTGCGCGTGCCGCGCGGCTCGACGCTGACGCTGGTCGGGAAGAGCTCGAAGCCGCTGCGCAAGGCCGAGCTGGTGTTCGGGCAGGACCATCGCACACCGATCGAGATCGAGGGTCCCGACGCGCGGGCGATGCGGGTGCGATTCGCGCCCGAGACCGGCGGCGAGCTGCTCCTCGAGGTCCTCGACACTGACGACCTCGGCCCGACGGCGCCGCCGATGCTGCACCTGAGCGTCGTCGACGACGCGCCGCCGACGCTCGAGTTCGAGACTTCGGGCATCGGCTCGTCGATCACCGCGAACGCCCGCATCCCGGGCGTCCTCAAAGTCCGCGACGACTACGGCATCGCGACCGTCACCGCGAGCTTCCGCACGATGGCCGCAACCGCCCCGGATGGTGGCGAGAAGCCGCCCGAGCCGGCGTTCGAGGCGGCGCCGGTGGTCTGGCAGGACGAGCTCGAGGTCGGCGGAACCGAGGCGGATCTCGGCGTCGTGTTCGACCTGCTGCCGCTGTCGCCGAACGCCGAGCCCGGCGCGCCCGAGAACCGCATCCAGCCGGGCACCTTGCTGTCGGTACGCTTCGAGGCGACCGACGTGCACGCGCCGGACGCCCATCGCGGCCAGAGCGAGGTGCTCAACCTCCGGATCGTGACGCGCGACCAGCTGCTCGAGGATCTGACCCGCCGGCAGCTCGAGCAGCGCACCGAGCTGGAGCGCGTCCGGCAGAAGGAAGTCGAGGCGCGCGCGGAGCTCAGCGACATCCTGTCGAGCACCTCCGCCGACCCACGGGCCTCGAGCGCGAAGCTGCGCGTCGAGAGCCTCGCCCGCCAGCAGCTGGCCCTCGGCAAGAAGGTGCAGGGCATCGGCGAACGCTACGGCCGGATCGTCGACGAGATGGTGAACAACCGACTGTTCGAGCCGGCCGTCACGCGGAGCCTCGCTGCCCGCATCGTCGAACCGCTCGGGCAGCTCGCTCGGGAAGACTTCCCGCGCTCGGCGACCCTGGTGGAGACCTTCGCGAACACCGGCGAGGAGAGCGCAAGAGACGATTGCCTAGCCGCTTACGACGACATCATCGCGCGGCTCCAGGCGCTGATCGACCAGATGGAGACCACCGAGAGCATCGCCGCGCTGGTCGAGTCGCTGAAGGGCGTGATCCGCACCGAGCGCGAGGTCGACGACCTGATCCAGGGCCTGCGCCAGGAGCAGGGCGAGGGGGTCTTCGGTCCCGGGTCCACGAAGGACGAAGACCAGAAGCCGGGCGAGAAACCCGGGGGGGAGAACGGGGAGCGGAAAAACCGTTAACCTCTGGCGCCTGGGCCATTTCGCCCGGCACCTTGCCAGCCGAGGAGAACGAGTCATGCACGCCATCAATCGACGCGCGCTCGTCCTGTGGGCGCTCTGCGCCACGTTGCTCTGTTTCGGCAGCTCATTCGCCCAGGAGCGGGCGAAGACGCTGCAGACCGAGGCCGAGCGTCAGTTCCAGGACCTTCACGAACGGATGCAGAACCTCGAGGCGGTGCTCGCACGCACCGAGCCGGAAGAGGGCTCGCGGCTCGAGGCGGGCAATCGCTTCGTCCAGGAGCGCGCGCTCCGCAGCGGCATGGCCGACGTCAAGAAGCTGATCGAGTCGGGTCAGTACGACGAGGCCCTCGGCAAGATCGACGACCTGCAGACCGATCTCCAGTCGCTGCTCGACCTGTTGCTCGACCGTGACACCGCACTGCGCGACAAGCTCGAGGAGATGAAACGGCTCGAGAACTACAAGAAGCGCGTCGACGAGCTGCTCGACCAGCAGACCTCCGAGCGCGACGCATCCGCCCGTTCGGCGGCGCTCGAACGCCACCTCCAGGAGCTCGACGCCGCGAAGGCGGAGGCCAAGGCGGTGCTGAAGCAGCAGCAGGACCTCCACGCGGAGGCCAATCAGGCCGGCCTCTCGGCCGAGGCGAGCAAGGCCAAGGCGATGGCGGCGACGGAGTCGAAGCTGCAGCAGCGCACCGACGACCTGACCGCGAAGCTGCGCAAGATCGAGAAGGACGGCGAGAAGCTCGGCACCGGCGGCAAGCAGGGCTCGAAGGCCGCGGGCGCGTCGGCGAAGGCCGGCGAGAACGCCTCGGGCGCGATGGGCAAGGCCGGCGACAAGCTCGGTCAGAACAAGCCCGAGCGCTCGCTCGAGGACATGGACCGCGCGGAGCAGGAGCTCCAAGCCGCGATCGACCGCCTCGAGGACATGAGCGAGGAAGCGCGGCGCAAGCTGCTGCAGCTCCCGTTCGACCAGCAGGTGCGCGCGCAGGAGCGCACGCGTGTCCAGACCGATCGGCTCGCGGAGGACATGGAGAAGGACGACCG
This sequence comes from uncultured Planctomycetota bacterium, assembly GCA_963823025.1. Taxonomy (GTDB): domain Bacteria; phylum Planctomycetota; class UBA1135; order UBA1135; family UBA2386; genus CAWGKH01. Next base: position 58,236 of record CAWGKH010000002.1, read on the forward strand.
CGGCCAGAACGGCGACGGCGGCGGCAAGCAGACCCCGGGCAAGAAGAACATCCAGCAGGCGGTGCCGAAGCAGAAGGCGGCCGCGGGCCAGCTCAAGGACATCAAGCCCGGCGACGCGAAGGACCAGCAGGACGAGGCCGTCCAGGATCTGAAGGACGCCCAGAAGCAGCTCGAGGACGCGCTCGCTCAGCTCCGGCAGGAGCTGCAGGACCAGGTGCTCCGCGCGCTCGAGGAGCGGTTCGCGGCGATGCTGACCAAGCAGCGCGAGCTGTCGGCACGAACCAAGGCCGCCGACCAGGTGCGCGCCGAGGCGCTCGCTGCCAACGACGGTCCGCCCGCGCAGGTCGTGCAGCGCGCCTCGCAGGTCGCCGTCGGCGAACACGAGCTGTCGGGCGAAGCGTCCGACGCGATCAAGCTGCTGGAAGAGGACGGCACGTCGGCGGCGTACCCGATGCTCGTCGGCATGCTGCGCGACGACCTCGACAGCGTCGCCGCGCGACTCGAGAAGACCGAGACCGGCAAGCGCACGCAGCTCGCGCAAGCGGAGATCGAGCAGACGCTCGCCGATCTGATCGAAGGCCTGCGCCGGCAGATCGAGCAGAACCAGGGCGGCGGTGCCTGCAACTGCAACGGCCAGCCGGTGCTCGTGCCGACGTCCGCCGAGCTGAAGCTCGTGATGATCAAGCAGAAGCGCGTGAACCGCCGGACCAAGGAGTTCGACAGCAGCGTGCCCGACCAGCTCCGCGTCACCGACGAGGCGAAGGCCGAGTCGCGCGATATGGCGCGCCAGCAGGGGATCGTCGAAGAGCTCCTGCGCAAGATGGCCGACAAGATGAGCAAGGAAGGCGAGGACGGGTTCTGATGCCGCGCACCCTGACGGCCTGCCTGCTGCTCGGTGCGTCGCTCGCGGCGCAGGGCGAGCAGCCGGCGAAGCAGAACCCCTTCCAGCCGTTCGACCGCACCGCGTTCGAGCAGCACGCGCGTCAGATGGGCGCGGACGACGCGCGCATCACCGCGTTCGAGAAGGAGTGCGAGGACTCGTCGGTGGGGATCGCCGCCGACACGCTGCTCGGCGACCTCGACGAGGCACTGGGCACCGCGACCGAACTCGCGCTCGACGGCGACCCGCGCGCCGCGCTGGCGCTCGCCGAGATCGTCTCGACGACCCAGGACGTCTTCGTGCGCGGCGACGCGCGCTACCACCTCGGCCGCGTGTTCCTCGACGCCGACGACCCGGAGAAGGCGGTCGAGCTGTTCACCGACTACCTGCGCAACGACCGCAACCGGCTCCCGCTCGATGCCGAGGTCGCGTTCTTCTATGCGACCGCGCTCGCCGAGATCCCGAACGTCGACGGCGCGGCGCATGCGTTCGGCGACTATCTCGAGCTGTTCCCGAACGCGCCGGAACGCATGCGCGCGCTCGCCGCGCAGCGCAAGGCGGAGCTCGAGGCGCAGTTCCAGAATCCACTGCACGAGATCGCGGACGAGATGAAGGGCGTCAAGCGCAGCCTCGAGAAGCAGAAGACCGGCAAGCCGACGCAGGACGAGCAGGATCAGATCGTCACGAGCCTGCAGAAGATCATCGAGCAGCTCGAGGAGCGCGAGAAGCAGGCGTCCGGCAGCCCGAGCGGCAACAGCCCGTCGACGTCGCCCGCCGCCAAGTCCGCGACCCCCGAGGGTGCGTCGCGCGTCGGCAACCTGCACAAGGTGCCCGGCGTCGCCGACCGCTGGGGCGACGTCAAGGACAAGGAGCGCGAGGCGATCGAGTCCGAGGTCGCGGTCAAGCTCCCGGGTCGGATGCGCGCGTTGATCGAGGACTACTACGACAAGCTCGGCAAGGGCGCCAAGAAGTGAGGCTCGCGTCGGTTGCGCTGCTGTGCGCGACCTGCGGCGTCGCGCAGGAGCTACCGCGCGTGACGACGCTGACGGGTGAGACGGTCGCGGCGAGCATCGACGCCGTCACGGACGAGCAGAGCTTGTCGCTGACGCTCGCCGACGGCAGCCACCGCGAGCTCGCGCTCGACGACGTCGAGCAGATCGCGATGCCGGACCCGAAGCCGATCCGGGTGCGGAACGTGCCCGGACAGGTCTGGCTGCGCTCGGGCGTGTCGCTGCCGGTCGCGTTCGAAGGCGGAGCCGGCACCGAAGCGCGCCTCGACGTCGGCGTCGCCGAGCCGGGCAGACCGGCACCGTTCGATCTCCGCACGATCGCCGCCCTCCGCATCGGTCCCGCGGACGCGAAGGGCGCCGAGGCGTTCGACCGTGCGGTCGAGGCGCCGCCGACCACCGACGACCTGCTGTTCGCGTGGAACAAGCGGAGCGGCGAGCTCACGCGACTGTCGGTCCACGTGCTCGGGTTCGATGGCAAGACGGTGCGCGTCGACTTCCACGGCGAACGCTCGCTCCCGGCCGACCAGGTGCACGGCATCGTGATGGGCACCGACCGCGGCGCCCGTCCGGATCCGTTGCCCCGACCGCTCGCGTCGATCGAGCTGGACGGCGCGCCGACGCTGCACGGTCGCCTCGCCGGCTGGCGCGGTGGGATCGTCGAGCTGCGCATCGCCGAGGGGCCGACGCTGCGCTTCGCGGCCGAGCACGTCGCGAACGTGACGATCGCGTCGAGCCGCGTGATGCGCCTGTCCGCGACGGACCCGATCGGCGTCGAGCAGAAGCCGGCGTTCGACCGCGTGCGACCCTGGCTGCGCGACGCGGCTCCCGGCGGTCCCGGTCTCGTCCTCGGGGGACGGACCTACGCTCACGGCTTCTGCCTGCTGCCGTTCACCGCGCTCACCTTCGCGCTCGAGCCAGGGGCGTTCGACCGGTTCGAGACGCTGGTCGGCATCGACGATCGGAGCGACAATCGCCTCGCGGACTGCGTGGTGCGCGTCCGGCTCGACGGCGCCGTCGTCACCGAGCTGCCGGACGTCGCCCACGGCACGGCACCGCAGCAGATCCGCGTGCCGCTCGGCGACGCGAAGACGCTGACCATCGAAGTCGACTTCGGCAAGGATCTCGACCTCGGCGACCACTGCGACTTCGTCGACCCGCGACTCCTGAAGAGCTGATCCGACATGCTCGCACTCGCCACGACGCTGCTCGCGACGCTGTCCCTGCAGCAGGACCCGGGCACCGACCTCGACGCCGTGCTCGCCGCGCAGCAGCACCGGATCGACGTGATGGCGACGGTGATGCCGGCGGTGTGCGCGGTGATGCGTACCGACTCGCCCGGCGGTGGCTCGGGCGTCGTGTTCGATCCGCTCGGCTTCGTCGTGACGAACTTCCACGTCGTCGGCGATCTGAAGGTGAAGCGGATGAAGATCGGCCTGCCGGACGGTCACCTGCACGGCGCGAGCGTCGTCGGCATCGATCCGGGCTCGGATCTGGCCGTGCTGCTCCTCGACCACACCGGTGACGATCCGCAGTGGCCCTCGGCGCCGCTCGGCGACAGCGACGATCTGCTGGTCGGCGAGCAGGTGTTCGCGATGGGCAACCCGTTCCTGCTCGCAACCGACTTCCGGCCGACGGTGACGTGGGGCATCGTGTCGGGGACGCACCGCTACCAGCCCGGGCAGGGCAACCGCGCGCTCGTCTACCCCGACTGCATCCAGGTCGACGTGCCGATCAACCCGGGCAACTCCGGTGGCCCACTGTTCGACAGCGGCGGGCATGTCGTCGGCATCAACGGACGCATCTCGATCCAGGGCCAGCGCGGCCGGGTCAACGTCGGCGTCGGCTTCGCGGTCGCGAGCGGCCAGATCCGCAACTTCCTCCCGGACCTGATGGCGGGCCGGCACGCCGAGCACGGCACGCTCGACCTCAACGCCTGGTTCATGGAGTCACCCGACGGCAACGGCCAGGGCGTCTACGTCCAGGCGATCTTCGAGGACTCCCGGGTCACGGCGTTCGGCGTCCAGCTCGGTGACGAGCTCACGAGCTTCAACGGCGTGCGGATCCGCAGCGCCAACCAGCTCGCCACGCTGGTCGGTGTGCTGCCGGCGGGCACCTGGGTCGACCTCGGGTTCCGGTCGCGCAACACCGATGGCGGCTTCGGGCCCGAGCGCCGCATCCAGTTCCCGCTGCGACGGCTCGACACCGGCTCGAGCCGCGACGAGGGGCGCCTCGCACCGAAGGCAGTGCGGCAGCTCGCGCTGCGTGCCCTCGGGCGCGCGATTCCCGACGGGGACCCGGCGGACGGTGCCGTCGTCGAGCTCACCAACGAGGACGGTCGGCGCCTCGTGCTGCGGCGGCGCGGCGACATGCTGCGCGTCGAGGAGCAAGACGTCGCGTTCGTGCGCACCGGGCCGGGAATCGGTTTCCGCGTCGCGAAGGACGGCTCGACGGCCGATCTGAGCGCCGAGGAGCAGGCGCGCCTCGAGCGCCTGTTCACCTGCGTGCCGTGGCTGTGGCGCGGCGAGCAGTGGCGCGCGCGCCTCGCCGACGCGTCGCTCGACGGCGGCGCGATGGTGGGCGGCGAGCCGGTGTTCCGCGCCACGCTGGACGGCGATGGCGAACGCGAGATCTGGTTCTCGCTCGCCGGCGCGCCGGCCGGGTGCGTGTGGCGCGATCCGGTGTGGCGCGCGAAGATCGAGCTGCGCTCGCTCGACGGACACACGCGACTGCTGCGCGACGGCGAACCCGAGGCCGGATGGTCGCTGAAGTCCCCGAGCTACGAAGTCCCCACCGCCGAGCTGTTCGCGAGGCCGGTCGACTGATGCGTTTCCGCCACCTTCTCGCGCTGCTCGCACTGGTCACGCCGCTCGCGGCGCAGGGCTCGCCCTACGCGTTCGCCGACCGCAAGCCGCGCACCCGGCTCGAGACGCTGATCGACGAGAAGCTGCCGAGCCTGGTCAAGATCCACGGCGCGTCGGGACTGAGCACGATCGATCCGTACGCGACCGGCGTGATCGTCAGCGCCGACGGCTACGTGCTGACGCTCGACCTCGTGATGATCCAGCCGGGCCAGACGCGCGTCGTCCTCGCCGACGGCTCGGTGCACGACGCGGAGCTCCTGCCGCCCGAGCCCGAGCTCGGCGTACGCCTGCTGAAGATCGACACCTCGAAGCTGAAAGCGCCGCTGGTGCCGCTCGAGCCGTCCGCCGCGATCCCGGAGAACGGCACGTTCGTCGTCTCGATCGGCAACTGCTTCCGGCTCGCCGAGTTCTCCGAGAAGCTCTCGGCGACGTTCGGCGTCGTCACCGCGACGGCGACGACCGGGCTGCGCTACCGACTGCAGGACGTTGAATACGACGGCCGCCTGATCCTGACCGACGCGCCGAACAACCCGGGTCAGTTCGGCGGGGGGCTGTTCACGCTGAACGGCGACTGGGTCGGCCTGAACGCGCGCATCGTCGAGTCCAAGGAGACCAACACGCTGGTGTCGGCGGCGATTCCCGCCGGAGAGCTGAAGCCCTACCTCGACCGCTGGGTCCGCGGCATCGTGCCGGCCACGCCCGACGCGCCGCCGCCGGAGCCCGGCGTGCACGGTATCGTGCTGTTCGACCACGGCGGGCGGCGCTCCCCGCCGGCGTACATCGAGCGTGTTCGGCGCGGGTCGCCGGCGCGCGAAGCCGGGCTCAAACCCGACGACCTGATCGTCCGCATCGGCGAGCGTGCGATCCGCACGTGTGCCGAGTTCGGCGATGAGATGGCGAAGCACACCGCCGGCGAGACCATCGAGATCACCTACAAGCGCGGCACCGAGGTCCACAAGGCATCGTTCGTGCTCGCGGAGCCGAAGAAGCCATGATCGCGCGTCTGCTCGCCGTCCTCGCACTCGTGGCCACGCCGCTTGTGGCGCAGAAGGTCGCCGACCCGATGGAGCTCGTGCGACTGCAGCCGGTGCTCGAGCAGGCGCTCGACCACATCGCGCCGAGCGTCGTCCGCATCGAGACGTTCGGCGGCGCACGGCGTGTGCTGGGTCCCGACGCGGCGCCCGCCGACGGTGTCGCGCCGGCGCAGCGGTTCCGCTACACGCCGCGCGACCTCCAGGACCTGTTCGACAAGATCGATCCCGACGAGCTGAACCGCCTGTGGCGCGAGAAGGGCCTCGAGCCGAAGGAGGAGGGTGAGCCGTTCGAGCCGCGCGATCTGTCGAAGCTCGGCGAGGAGACGCTGAAGCAGCTGTTCGAGCGATACGGCATCGAGCCCGGCAAGACGCCGCCCGAGGGCGGCGGCGACCAGAAGAAGCCCGGCCCGCTGCGCCCGCCCGGCTTCCTGCAGGCGCAGGGCGCGACGACCGGCGTCGTGCTGACGAGCGACGGCTGGATCGTCGTGTCACGCTTCGCACTCAACTTCGACCCATCGACGATCCTCGTGACGCTGGCCGACGGCAGGAGCTTCACCGCGCGGCGCGGCGGCGAGGACACGAGCCGCGGCATCGCGCTGATCAAGATCGATGCCGAGAACCTGCCCGTGCCCGAGTTCGTCGCGCCGGACACGGTCCGTGTCGGCGAGTGGGCGTTCGTCGCCGGCCGCACGTTCGCGCCGACCGGGCGTCCGAGCGTGCACGTCGGGATCGTCTCCGCGGTGGGACGCCTGTTCGGACGTGCGGTGCAGATCGACGCCTACACGTCGCCGGCGAACTACGGCGGCCCGGTGATCGACGTGCGCGGCCACGTGATGGGGGTCGCGGTGCCACTGTCCCCGTCCGGTCGCGACGCGGGCGTCGACTGGTACGACTCCGGTGTGGGCTTCGCGACGACCATCGCCGACATCGGCGAGCTGCTCGAGCGCATGAAGCAGGGCGAGGAGCTCGATCGCGGGTGGCTCGGCATCGCCCTCGATTCGTCCGGGTTGGGACCGGGCGCACAGGTCGCGCAGGTCGTGCCCGAGAGCCCCGCGGCCGGCGTCGGGCTGCGGAAGGACGACGTGATCGTCGCGGTCGACGGCACCGACGTGCTCAACACGTTCCACCTGCAGACCCTGCTCGGAGCGCACATGGCCGGCGATCCCGTCAACCTGAAGGTGCGGCGCGGGGACGAGGAGATCGGCGTGACGGTGTTCCTCGCAGCGGTGCCGGTCAAGGAGCGCGAGGCGCAGACCCGCAAGGAGGAGACGTTCCAGCTCCCGTGGGAGGGCGATCCACCGCCGGCCGACGGCGGGCGTTAGTCCGAGGCGCCGGGCGCGCTATGCTCGTCCGCTTCCCCCTCGACGGAGCCGACATGACGAGCGATCGCCGACACTTCCTCTCGGCGTCTGCAGGCGCTGCTCTCTTCCTCACGGGCTGTGCGACCGGCGACGGCGCCGCGCGCACCGACGGTGAGCCCGCCGCGGGCGAACCCGAGGTCACGCCCGGTGAGGACCTGATGCGTGAGCACGGCGTGTTGCGCCGCATCCTGTTCGTCTACGACGACGCGCGGACCCGCCTCGAGAGCAGCAAGCCCGTGCCGCAGGACGCGCTCGCGTCGGCTGCGGAGATGATCCGGCGCGTGATCGAGGAGTATCACGAGAAGATCGAGGAGGACCTGGTGTTCCCGCGATTCGAGCGCGGGGGCCAGCTGGTCGATCTGGTGACGGTCCTGCGCGAGCAGCACCAGAAGGGGCGCGAGATCACCGACGAGGTGCTGCGGCTCACGACGCGCACGATCACCGGCAACGCGGATCGCGAGCAGCTGGCGCGGGCCTTGCAAGAGTTCAACCGGATGTACCGCCCGCACGCGGCCCGTGAGGACACGGTGCTGTTCCCGGCGATGCGAGAACTCGTCGGCGACGAGGAATACCTGGAGATGGGCGAACGGTTCGAGGAGCGCGAGGTCGAGATGCTTGGCGAGGGCGGCTTCGAGCACGCGGTGCGCGACATCGCGAAGATCGAGGCACAGTTCGGGCTCGCGGACCTCGCGAGCTTCACGCCGAGCTGAGCGGTGCGCCGCGGTTCACGCGAAGGTCTCCGACCCTTGGCTCCTGCCGGCGGATGTCGGAGAATGGGGGGTTCCCTCCGATGACCACGACCACGATCGACCCCGCCCTCGACCTGTTCGAGGAGATCGAGCGGCTCAAGACCGAACGCAAGGCCGTGATCCTGGCGCACTACTACCAGGATCCCGACATCCAGGACATCGCCGACCACCTCGGCGACTCGCTGGATCTGGCGCGGAAGGCCCGGCGCAGGACGACTGCGAGGTCATCCTGTTCTGCGGCGTCCACTTCATGGCCGAGACCGCGAAGATCCTGAACCCGTCGAAGGTCGTCGTGATCCCGGACATGGAAGCGGGATGCTCGCTCGCGGATTCGTGCCCGGCCGACCAGCTCCGCGCGTGGAAGGCGAAGCATCCCGACCACTTCGTCATCAGCTACATCAACTGCACGGCGGCGGTCAAGGCCGAGTCGGACCTGATCTGCACGTCGAGCAATGCGAAGAAGATCCTGGCAGCCGCGCCGAAGGACCGCCCGATCCTGTTCGCGC
>CAWGKH010000003.1:0-218199 GCA_963823025.1 uncultured Planctomycetota bacterium
ACGTGTTCGTGCACAAGTTCGTGTGCACCGGCACGCTCGAAGAACGCATCCAGACGATGCTGGAGCGCAAGCGCGACGTCGCCAACGTGCTGCTCGGCGCCGGCGAGAGCTGGCTGACCGAGCTGAGCAACGACGAGTTGCGTCGCCTGCTCGTGCTCGACCGCAACGAGGCGCTGGCATGAGCGCCGAACGCCGACCCGCATCGATGGGCGAGCGCTGGCGGCGCGTCACCAGCACGGGTGTCGACTTCGAGGAGCTCGAGCGCGCACTCGCGTCGATGACGTCGATCGGCAGCCCGCGCATCCGTATCCAGCCGGGGTCGATCCAGACCGAGCTCGAAGGCTCGATGGGTGCGCTGCACGAGGTGAGCGTGCACGTGCCGACGCTGCCGAACCGCATCTGGCCGCAGGTGCTGCGCGTGATGCGACGGTCGCACAGCATGATCGAAGGCCTGCGCGCGGGACTCGTCCCCCGCTCCTTCGACCGCCTGATCGCGCGCGTCAGCGGCGAGGCGCTGTTCCCCGACGCCCGCCGCGTGACGTCGGCCTGCACCTGCAGCGAGCCGGAGCGCCCGTGCCGACACATCCTGGCGTTGCACGAGCTGTTCGCGCGGCGCCTCGAGGAGCAGCCGTGGCAGCTCCTGGTGATGCGGGGCGTGCAGCTCCGCGAGCTGCTCGACCAGGCGGCGCGCCAGCCGGCCGACGCTGAGCTGCCGGCATTGCCGTTCGGCGCGCGCGAGGAGCCGATCCTGCTGCCCGAGGGCGAGTCTGGGGATCTCGACGAAGCCTTGTCGAACCGCGAGATCCGAAGTCTCCTGGGCGCGCATCAGGCGCGCACGATCGGCGTCGTCGCGAAGGCGCTCGAACGCTTCCGCGCCGCTCCTCGCGCCGAAGACTGAAGCGCCACCGGCCCCCGCCCGCCGTCCTCCGAAGCGACCATGACCGCAGCCACCGCCATGGCCACGAGTGTGCCCCTGTTCGCCGACGGCCCGCTCGATCTCGCCTCGACCGGCCTCGGGATCGCCGCGCTGGTGACGTTCGTCGTCGCCTATGCGCTGGTCATCGCCGAGGACGTCATCCACCTGCGCAAGTCGAAGCCGGTGATCCTCGCGGCGGGTCTGATCTGGGTGTTGACGGCGTTGGCCTCGGACGGCGTCGACGGCTACCACATCGAGGAGCGGCTCGCTCACCACTTGGCGGACTTCGCCGAGCTGTTCCTCTTCCTGATGGTCGCGATGACCTACATCAGCGCGATCGCGGAGCGGAACGTCTTCGAGAAGATCAAGGCGCTCCTCGTGTCCTCGGGATACGGGCTGCGGACCGTGTTCTGGACGACCGGGCTGCTCGCGTTCTGGATCTCCCCCATCGCCGACAACCTGACGACGGCGCTCCTGATGGGCGCGGTCGTGATGTCGGTCGGTCACGGCAACCCCCGCTTCGTCGCGCTCGCGTGCATCAACGTCGTCGTCGCGGCCAATGCCGGCGGCGCGTTCTCGCCGTTCGGCGACATCACGACGCTGATGGTGTGGGCGGCGGAGAAGGTCCCGTTCGACGACTTCTTCCGGCTGCTCGTGCCGTCGCTCGTGAACTGGCTCGTGCCGGCGTTCGCGATGAGCTTCGCGGTGCCGCGCGAGCGACCGGCGCCGCACGAAGAAGCCGTCGAGCTCGGCGAGGGCTGGGTCACGGTCATCGTGCTGTTCCTCGCGACCATCGCGACCGCGGTGTCGTTCCACGTCTGGCTGCACCTGCCGCCGTTCCTCGGCATGACCACCGGGCTCGGCTACTTCATGCTCTACGGCTACGCCCGCCGGATGCGGGCGGCGCGCCATGGCCGTGGGCGGGCGGTCGACGTGTTCGACAACGTCGCCGAGGTCGAGTGGGACACGCTGCTGTTCTTCTTCGGGGTGATCCTCTGCGTCGGCGGTCTGACCGAGCTCGGCCATCTGCAGGTCGCCTCCCACGTCCTCTACGAAGACCTCGGTCCGACCTCCGCCAACATCGGCGTCGGCCTGATCTCCGCCGTGCTGGACAACGTGCCGGTGATGTTCGCCGTGCTCGGCATGGATCCGCAGATGGGCCCCACCGCCGACGTGAGCCTCTATCAATGGCTGCTCGTGACGCTGACCGCCGGCGTCGGTGGCTCGCTGCTGTCGGTCGGCTCCGCGGCCGGCGTGGCACTGATGGGCACCGCGCGCGGCCAGTACACGTTCTTCTCGCACCTGCGCTGGACACCGGCGATCGCCGGCGGCTACGCCGCGTCGATCTCGGTGCACTGGCTGATGAATGGCCCGGCCGGCGCGCCGGGCTGAGCCCGCTCGTGTCACCCGGCGACCGACAGCTCGCGCCGCAGGTGCTCGAGGCCGCGCTGGAGCTGCGTGCGGACCGTGCTCGGCGAGCGCTTGAGCCACCGCGCGATCTCGGCCGGCGGCAGGCCATGGCGCAGGTGCAACTCGAGCACCGCCCGGCTCGGCGCCGGCGCCGCGCGGATCGCCGCGTCGACGAGCGCCTCGAAGTCGCGCGCGCGTGCCGACGCGAACGGGTCGGGAGGTGCCGCGGGTGGCGTGCACCGGCACGGGTCCGGGGTGCGCTCGATCGCGCGGCGCGCGCGCAACGCGCGGTTGTGGAGAATGCCGATCAGCCACGGCAGCACGCGGCGGCCGGGCTCGAACGTCCCGATCGCGCGGAGCGCGGCGAGCAGCGTCGCCTGCACGAGATCCTCGGCGGTGGCGGCGTCCGGGGCCCAGCGCCGCGCGGCCCGGGCCAGCCGGGGGCGCGCGGCCGCGAGCACCCGGTCGAGGTCGGCCGGATCGCGCAGGCGGTGGTAGCGGGCGAAGAGATCGTCGATCGACGACGCGGAGACGGAGAACGGGCTGGGCATGGTCAGGTCCGGAGGCTGGACGTGCCCGTTCTTCCAGAAACTTGACGATATGTCAAGTTACCATCCAGATTGCCGTCCGGTTCCCTGCCGCTCGGTCACCCTCGGTGCGCGCACCGCACGTAGAATGCGGCGGAACGTCTCCCGTGGCCGACTCCCCCGACCGCCCGACTCTCGCCGCCCACCTGGCGGCCCGGATCCGCGAGCTGCGCGCCCGCCGGGACCTGACCCAGGATCAGGTCGCGGTCGCGATCGGCTGTCACGAATCGGCGGTCAGCCGCTGGGAGAGCGGCGCGCGGATGCCGACCCTGACCGACCTCGTCGCTCTGGCGCGGCTGCTCGGCGTCAGCTGCGACGAGCTGCTCGGGAACCCCTGGCAGCCGGTCGTCCCCGGCTCGGTGGTCCTCGACCGGGGGCTCCTCGAGCGGCTCGCGACCGCGCGCACCACCGAGGAATTCGACGCGATGGTCGCCGAACGCGAGCCGCAAGCGGCCTGGCTGCCGGTGCCCGAAGGCGCGGTGCTCGTCCCGGTCGACGAGGCGATGCGGCGCGCACGCGCGGTGGCCGATCGCTTTCCGGACAGCCGGTTCGCCGACCGGCTGTTCCGCCCGCGGAACTGACCGGCGGGATCGGCGCCGGGTCTCGAATCCGCGCTCCCGGCGGATGCGAAGCCGGTCCCTCGTCGACGATGCTCGCGACCTCCCGCCACCACGGAAGGGGCACACCCACCTGCGGTTGGCATGCCCCGAGGCAGTCGGCCGCGCTTCCGTATCCGTGGGGCCGCTCCGGTTCCGTATCCTCGCCTCCCGCGAGGATCCTCCACTCCGCGACCATGATTCCCTGCCCCGCCGAGACCGTTGTCGAGCTGGTCGACGTCCATCGCAGCTATCGCGAGGGGGGACGGGAGCACGAGGTGCTGCGCGGCATCGACCTGACGGTGCGGCGCGGCGAGCTGGTCGCGCTGCTCGGTCGCAGCGGTTCGGGCAAGAGCACACTGCTCCACGTGATCGGCGGGCTCGACGCGCCGAACTCGGGCGGCGTGCGCATCGGTGGCGACGACCTCCTCGCGGTGAGCGAACGCGAGCGGACGCTGCTCCGCCGCCGGCGCATCGGGTTCGTGTTCCAGGCGTTCCATCTCGTGCCGGTGCTGACGATCGCCGAGAACGTCTCGCTGCCGCTCGAGCTCGACGGCGCACTCGACGCCGACGGCCGCGCGCGCGTCGACGAGTTGCTCGAGCGCGTCGGCCTCCGCGAGCGCCAGGACGCGTTTCCCGATCGGCTGTCCGGCGGCGAGCAGCAACGGGTTGCGCTCGCGCGTGCACTCGTACGCCGTCCGGCGCTCGTCCTCGCCGACGAGCCGACCGGCAACCTCGACGAGGAGTCCGCGCGACGCGTGCTCGACGTGCTGACCGAGTTGTGCCGCGAGGAGTGCGCCGCGGTGGTGATGGCGACGCACAGCATCCGGTGTGCAGCGCGGTGTGATCGCGTCCTGCGGCTCGAGAACGGCCGGCTCCAGGAGCCCGTCGACGCCGCGGAGCGTACGAGTCCATGAGGGCGCTGCTCCGCGTCGGTCTGCGGTTCTTCCTCCGCGACCCGTGGCAGCTCGCGCTCGCGGTCCTCGGTGTGGCCATCGGCGTCGCCGTGGTGGTGGGGGTGGACCTCGCCAGCGCGAGCGCGTCGCGCGCATTCGACCGCACGATCGACGCGGTCGGTGGGCTGGCGACGCACCGGATCGTCGGTGGGCCGGAGGGCGTGCCCGAGGACTTCTACGTCCGGTTGCGGACCGTGAACGGCATCCGCACGTGTGCACCGGTGATCGCCGCGACCGCGCGCGTGATCGTCGGGGACGAACGCCGGACGACCTTGCAGCTCCTGGGAGTCGATCCGTTCGCCGAGGCGCCGCTACGGCCGTGGTTGTCGTTCGCTGCCGGGGAACATCGCTTCGATCTGGGCGGCTACCTCGACGATCGCGGCGTCGCGATGCTGCGCAAGACCGCGGACGAGCTGGGTGTCGAGCGCGGCGGACGCATCGAGCTCGAGGTCGACGGCCGGCGGATCGATGCGCGCGTGGTGGGGGAGCTCGAGCCGACCGAGCCCACCGCCCGGCGTGGCCTCGCGCGGGTGGCGATCGCCGACGTGTCGACCGTGCAGGAGTTGACCGGCCGCATCGGCTGGCTCGACCGCATCGATCTCGTGCTCGACGATCCGGGCGCGGTCGCGGAGGTCGTGCAGTGTCTGCCCGAGGGCCTCGTCCTCGAGTCCGATCCGCGTCGGAGTGGCGTGCTCACCGATCTGACGCGTGCGTTCCGGCTCAATCTGCAGGCGCTCGGCCTGCTCGCGCTCCTGGTCGGTGCGTTCCTGATCTACAACACGATGCAGTTCGCGGTCGTGCGGCGGCGGGCGTGGATCGGTGTGATGCGCGCGATCGGTACGACACGTCGTCAGGTGTTCGCGTCGGTGATCCTCGAGGCGGCCGCGATCGGGGCGACCGGCACGTTCATCGGACTCGTCCTCGGCATCGTGCTCGCGCACGGGCTCGTCGAGCTCGTCACCGCGACGGTCCGCGACTTCTACTTCGCGGCCGCCGTGTCGTCGGTCGAGCTGACGGCTTGGCCGTTCATCACGGCGATCATGCTCGGCATCGTGACGAGCGTCACCGCGGCGCTCGGTCCGGCAGTGGAGGCGACCAGCGTGGAGCCGCGTGCCGCGCTGATGCGCACCGAGCTCGAGGCGCACGTCTCGCGCGGCGTCCGACTCGCGGTGCCGGTGGGCATCCTCAGCGCGGTGCTCGGCCTGGCGCTCCTCGCGTTCGGCGACCGCGACATCGTCACCGCGTACGCCGCGATCTTCGCGGTGCTGGTCGGCGCCGCGTGCCTCGTTCCCGAAGCGACCGTGCTGCTGCTGCGCCTGATGCGTGCTCCGCTCGGCCGGATCGCGGGGACCGTGGGGCGATGGGCTGCACGGGGTGGGGAAGTCGCACTCAGCCGCACCGCGGTCGCGACCGCCGCGTTGACGCTCGCGATCGCGACCACCGTCGGACTCGGCGTGATGATCGCGAGCTTCCGGAACACGGTGTCGTCGTGGCTCACGACGACGCTCGCCGCGGACGTCTACGTGTCGGTGCCGGGACCGATGTCGAGTCGCACCGAGCTGCGGATGACGCCCGGCGCGGTCGAACGGCTGCGCGCGCTTCCCGAGGTCGGTGAGGTCTCGACGTATCGTCGGGTCGACGTCGACACGCGGCAGGGTCCGATCGAGCTCGCGACGGTCGAGCCGGCACCGAGCACCGTGGAGACACTCGTGCCGGTGCAGGGTTCGCGCGCTGCGATCGCCGAAGCGCTGCGCACCGGGCGCTCGCTGCTCTTGTCCGAGCCGCTCGCGTTCCGTCTCGGGCTCGGCGCCGGCGACGAGCTCGCGCTGCGGAGCGACCGTGGCTGGCGCGTCCTCGAGATCGGCGCCGTGTTCCGTGACTACGGATCGGAGCGCGGCTACGCGCTGATCGCGCGGCGAGGCTACGACGCGATGTTCGACGATCGGGCGGTCGCGTCGATGGCGCTGTGGGCGGCGGAGGGTGTCTCGACCGAACGTCTGCTCGAAGCCGCAGATGTCGCGGTCGCCGGCCTCAACCAACTCTTGTCGGTGCGCTCGAACCGCGCGCTGCGCGAAGGTTCGCTCGAGGTCTTCGACCGGACGTTCGCGATCACCGACGTGCTCAGGACGCTCTGCATCGTCGTGGCGTTCCTCGGCGTTTGGAGTGCGTTGACCGCCATGCAGCTCGAGCGCGGGCGCGAGATGGGAGTGCTGCGGGCGATCGGCGCGACGCCCTTGCAGATCGCCTCGCTCCTGACGCTCCAGAACGCGCTGCTCGGGCTCTGTGCCGGTCTGCTCGCGTTGCCGATGGGCACGATCCTCGCATGGCTCCTGGTCGACGTCGTCAACCGGCGGTCGTTCGGCTGGACGCTGTTGTCGATCGACCTCTCGCCGCTCGTCCTCGTCGAGGCGGTGGTCGTCGCGGTGCTCGCGGCGGTCCTGGCCGGCGCGTTGCCGTCGTGGCGCCTGGCGCGCACGGTGCCGGCGGAGGTGCTGCGCTCGGAATGAAACCGTCGCGTCCTCATCCCGGCCGCGCGCTCGTGATCGTCGTCGCGGCGTGCCTTTCGGCCTGCTCGCGTGGCGACGTGCGAACCCGCGGCGACCGGCTCGGCGAGGTCGCCGTGGTGCTCGCCGGCGGCGACGTCGCGGGATATGCACGCGCGTTCGAGCCGCGGCCGTTCGTGTTTCCGACAGACCACGGAGCGCACCCGGACTTCCGCAGCGAGTGGTGGTATTTCACGGGCAACCTCACGACCGCGGACGGTCGCCGCTTCGGCTACGACCTGACGTTCTTCCGCGCCGCCGTGGCACCACCGGGCGTCTCGCTCGCCGGCGACTCGCCGTGGCGCACGCGCCAGGTGTGGATGGCCCACTTCGCGATCGCGGACGTCGCGGGCGGCACCGTCCACGCAGCCGAACGCTTCGAGCGCGGCGCGCTCGGCCTCGCCGGTGCCGAGACCGGGCCGTTCCGTGTGTGGCTCGACGATTGGGCGGCCCGCTCGGCGCAGCCCGATGCGCTGTTCCCGCTCACACTGCACGCGGCTGACGGCGACGTCGCGGTCGAGCTGACGCTCGATCCGGGCAAGCCCGTCGTCCTGCAGGGCGACGACGGCTTGAGCCGGAAGAGCGCGGCGCCCGGCAACGCGTCCTACTACTACTCGTTCACGCGTCTACCGGTGCGTGGCGCGGTGACGACCGGTGGCACGGCGAGTGCCGTGACCGGGCTCGGCTGGATCGACCGCGAGTCGGGGCACCAGCGCGCTCGCTCCGGACCAGATCGGATGGGACTGGTTCTCGCTGCAGCTCGACGACCGGCGCGAGCTGATGTTCTATCGGCTGCGCCGCAAGGACGGCTCCGCCGATCCGCACAGCGCCGGCACGCTGGTCGCGCCGGATGCGTCGACGCGCCATCTCGCCGCCGGCGACGTCGAACTCGAGCCGCTCGAGCACTGGACCAGTCCGCGTAGCGGGGCGCGCTACCCGGTCGCCTGGCGCGTTCGCGTCCCGAGCGCCGGCCTCGACCTCGAGGTGCGCCCGCGCCTTCGCGACCAGGAGCTCGATCTGTCGTTCCGGGTACTGGGAAGGAGCGGTCGAAGTTCTGGGCTCCGCGCCCGGCACCGGGTATCTCGAGATGACCGGTTATCAGGAGAGTCCCCGATGAACGCCTGCGTCCGTATCGCCTGTCTGCCGATCCTGGTCCTCGTCGCGGGATGCGCCGCGACGTCCACGCACTTCGACTGGGACCGGCACTTCGACTTCACCAAGCTCCACACGTGGACGTGGCTCGCGAAATCGCCGGGCGCCGCACCCGACGACCTCGTGACGCAGCGCGTGCGGTCCGCCATCGAGTCCGAGCTCGCGGCGCGCGGCTATCGCGAGGTCGAGTCGAACGCGGACTTCCAGGTGACCTGGCACGTCCAGAAGCGCGACGAGATGCGTGCGACGGCCGACTACGGGTATCGCGATCCGAATGCCGGGTACTGGACCGGCTACTACGGCCCCCGAACGGCCGGCACCCAGTACTACGCGGTCGGCACGTTGGTCGTCGACGTGATCGATCCCACCGAGAACCGACTCGTGTGGCGTGGCACCGCGTCGCACGTCTTCGATCGCCCGCCGGGTCCCGACCGCATCGACGAGGTCGTTCAGGACGCGGTCAAGAAGCTGCTCGACGGTTTCCCGCCCGAGGGCTGAGTCGACTCCGGTCCGCGGCGCGGGGGTGATCGCGATCGCGGGGCCGTCTACGCTACGCGCAGACCCGGCGACGTCCGTGCCGGGCGGTCCCCGAGCCGCGCACCGCGATGTGGAAGATCCACCGCTACTACCTCAAGGAGACCCTGCTGGGGGCGGTGCTCGTGTTCACGATCCTGTTCGGGATCGTGATGATCTCGACCGTGCCGCGCGGTCTCGACAAGGCGACCGGCTTCGGGTTGCTCGACGCGCTGAAGATCACGTTCCTCTGGACGATCGACACGATTCCGCACCTGCTGCCGGTCTCGCCGCTGTTCGCGATCGTGCTCACCTACGCGCGGGCGAGCCAGGAGCGTGAGATCACCGCCATCCGTGCGGCCGGCATCAGCCCGCGCGTCGCGATGGTCCCGGCGGTGCTCGTCGGTCTGCTGTTCAGCCTGCTGACGTCGGTGACCCTCAACTACATCGTGCCGTGGGCGCACTACGAGAAGTTCCGTGTCGTGCCCGAGACCGTGAAGACCGCGCTGATCCACACCGGCATGCTCGAGGACAAGCTCGAGTTCTCCGGCGTGATGATGACGTGGGCGAAGCTCAACTCCGAAGGGCGATGGGAGGACGTCGAGATCGTCTTCGACCGGAGTCGGCTCGAGCAGGGCGCGCTCGCCGGCGAAGGTCTCGTCACCGCCGAGGAGGCCTGGCTCGAGACGTCGAAGGACCGGAACGAGCTCAGCCTCGTATTGAAGGGCGCACGGAGCTGGGGGGGCGAGAACAAGGTCGCCATCGGTGAGCCTCGCATCGCGGTCGATCTGCGCAGCATCGCGAGACGCTGGGGCAGGCCGGAGGACGAGAAGGACCTCTCGACCGATCAGCTCCTGTCCGAGGTCTACCGAGGCGTTCGCACCGACGCGCTTCGCGCGCACTACATCGCACACCGGCGGAGCTGTCTCGCGACGTTGCCGAGTCTGTTCGCACCGATCGGATTCGTGATCGGCATCCTCTCGCGCGCGCGCGGTCGCATGACGGCGCTGGTCTTCGCGCTGGTCCCGGTGCTGCTCGCCTACGCCTGCGACGTGGTCGCCGAAAACCTGCTGCGACCGACCGGCATCGCCTGGATCGGCTGGCTGCCCGCGGCGATGCTCACCGCGCTCGGGCTGCCGTTCTGCTGGCAGTATTGGCGCTTCTGACGACCGACGATGGGGGGGCTACTCGATCGCTACATCGCCCGCGCCGCCTGGAGCTCCTACGCCGGGGCACTCGGCGCGCTGCTCCTGCTGTCCATCCTGATGGACCAGGTGATGAATGTCATCGGCTACGTCGGCTCCGGCCGCGAGCACGGACTCAGTGGCATGCAGATCGTGGGCGTGCTGCTCGAGGACCTACGCGTCGATGGTGCCGGTGCTGTTCGTCACGGTGAGTCCGTTCGTCACCGTGATCGCCGGCATGTTCGCGGTCTCGCGGCTGATGGCGCAGAACGAGGTCGTGCCCATGCTGTTCACCGGGCGGCCGATCGTGCGCGTGCTGCGACCGGTGCTGGCGATGGGCGTGCTGTCCGCGCTGATGACCGCGGCGACCTGGGAGTTCGTGGTGCCGTACACCACCGAGTCGCTGCGCAGCGCACGGCTCGTGTTCAGTGGCGGACACGCGGGCACGACGATCGACGGGATCATCCTGAAGTTCGACGAGGGCGACCAGCGACGGACCCTGTTCTGCTCCCGCTACGACTTCGAGCGGCTGCGCATGGAGCACGTTCGGCTGCTGCGGAGCGGCGAGGGACCCGCGGATCTCGTCGTGCTGTCCGCGGACTCGGCGACGTGGAATCCGGAGCGGGAGGAATGGGAGCTGACGGGCGGCAAGCTGCTCGAGCGGGACCCGACCGGCGAGTCGAAGTCCCGCGAGACTCCACAGAAGACGCTGAAGCTGCCCGGCCTCACGCCCGAGCTGCTCGATCAGACCGCGATGGAGGGGCGGGAGACGATGGAGCTGTCCTACTCCGATCTCCGCCTGCTGCAGCAGCTCCGTCCCGGGCGGCGGGAGTACGTCCTCGCCTTCCACGCGCACATCACCTACGCGCTGGCGAACGTCGTGCTGCTGTTGCTCTCGTTGCCGTTCGCCGTGCACTTCGAGCGCCGCAGCCGCGTCGAACGCGTCGTGATGGCCGTGGCCGTGTGCGCGGTCTACCTCGTCACCGACCTGATCTGCCAACGTCTCGGCCAGTCCTATCTCCATCCGGTGCTGGCAGCGTGGATCCCGACGATCCTGTTCGGCTCGGTCGGCGTCGCGTCGTTCTCCGGCGTGCAATCCTGAGCGTGGCCGAACCCGACGCGCGTGGAAACCGCGGACGGGGGGCGGTACACCCTCGCCCGTGACCGAGAACCCCGCCCTCGCCTGGCTCGTCCGGCACCGGATGCTCGTGCTGGTCCTGGTCGGGGCGGTCGTCTACGTCGCGTTCCTCGGCCGGCGCGAGCTCTGGTATCCGGACGAGCCCGACATCGCCGAGGTCTGCCGGGCGATGTACGTCAGCGGCGACTGGGTCGCGCCGCGGAGCATGGGTCAGATCTGGATCGACTACCCGCCGTTCCTCTACTGGGCCGGCTGCGTGTCGTCGCACCTGCTCGGCGGCATGACGGAGTTCTCGTTGCGGCTGCCGTCGGCGCTCGGTGCGATCCTCCTGTCGCTCGTGACCTGTGCCACGGTGTCGCGATGGTTCCACCCGCGCGCCGGGTTCTGGTCGGGTCTGCTGCTCTTGACGTTCGCACAGTTCGCGCAGAACGCCGTCGCCTACCGCACCGACATGCTGTTCGGGATGGCGATCGGCTGCGGCACGCTGCTCTACGCTTCGGGGGCCGGCGAGCGCGCGCGTTGGTGGCCGCGCATCGGCGGATTCGCGCTGCTCGGCGTCGCGGTGCTCGTCAAGGGGCCGGTCGGCCTGCTGCTGCCGGGACTCGTGCTCGTGCTGTGGCACGCGAGCCGCAGGGAGTGGTCGCGCATCGCGGCGCTGGCGCCACTGACGTTGGTCGCGATCGCGGTCGCGTTGCCGTGGTACCTCGCGTGCGGCCACGCGATGGGCTTCGACAACATGTGGCACGAGATCCACGCCCAGAACTTCCAGCGCTTCGACGAGGGCGGGCGGGGCCACATCCGCCCCTGGCACTACTACCTCTCGCGCGTGTGGGTCGACCTGGCGCCGTGGTCGTTCCTGCTGCCGTTCGCGATCTGGTGGGTGGCGCGCGGCGAGCGACGCCGCGATCGGTTCGTGCAGTTGGCGCTGTGGTGGTTCGGCACGTGGTTCGTGTTCTGGACCATCGCAGTGACCAAACGGGAGGTCTACCTGATCCCCGCGTATGCCCCGGCGGCGCTGTTGCTCGGGCTCTACCTGGCGGCGCTCGGGGACGGGGAGCCGGCGGCGTCCGCGGGCGAGGCCACGGGGCCGGACCCCCGGCCGGCGCGGGTGTTCGCCGCGGCGGTCGGGCTCCTGTTCGCGGTGGTCGGTGGGGTGGCGGTCCTCGCCGCCGCGACGCTCGATCTCTACCTGTCCCGGCTCCCGCTCGACGAGCTCACGACCGAGGTCGCGAGGAACTTCCGCGTCCCCGGCATCGTCAGCGGCATCGCGCTGCTGGCCGGTGGCCTCTGGATCTTCCGCGGGCGCCGGTCGCCGTCGCCGATGCCGGGGCTCTTGCGCGTGGCGGGCGTGACGGTCGGGTTCTACGGGCTGCTGTTCTCGCTGCTGCTGCCGGCGCTCGGGCCGACCAAGTCGTACGGCGAGGCCAGCCGCTGGATCCGGTCGCAGATCGACGGCGAGCACACGATCGGCATGCTCTGGCCCGAGCTCGGGCATCACAAGATGGGGGCGTTCAGCTACTACGCGGACGTGCTGGTCGACCTGCTGGCAACCGAGGCCGACGTCGAGCGCTTCTTCCGCGAACACCCCCAGTCGGTGGTGCTCGTGCACGAGAGCAAGGCCGCGGTCCTGCTCGACAGCACCACCGTCGACTGGCGCGCGCGGCTGGTCCGCGAGCTGGTCGGCGGACGGTACCGCTACCTCGTGTTCAAGGCGTCCTGAGCCGGGCACCGGGGCGGCGTCGGGCCTGGCCCCGATCCGCCGCTGACACCGTCGGACCGGCGCCGAACGGGCCACTCGAAGGCGCCGTCCGCGCGCGGGGAATTGCATCGGCAGGAGCCGATCTTTCGTGAGCGACCGCGGCGCGCTCGCTACCATCCTCGCCGTGAACGTCGCGACCATGCGTAGGGTCGACGCGTGGCTGGGCGTGCCCGCCTGCGCCTTCCTGACGGTGCTGCGCAAGCTGTCGGCACCGTGGGCCCGCACTCCGTCCGGACCGGTCGAACGGATCCTGTTCGTCAAGCTCGCCGAGCAGGGCTCGACGGTGCTCGCGCATCCGGCCCTGCAGCGGGCGGTCGACCGGGTCGGTCGGGAGAACGTCTACTTCCTCGTGTTCGAGCAGAACCGGGCGATCCTCGACGCGATGGAGGTGATCCCGAAGGCGAACGTCCTCGCGATCCGGGCGAAGTCGGTGTTCGGCGCGTTGCGGTCGACCCTCGGCGCGGTCGCACGGATGCGACGCCTGAAGTTCGACGCGGCGGTGGACCTCGAGTTCTTCGCGCGGTCGACGGCCATCCTGACCTGGCTGAGCGGCGCGCGCATGCGCGTCGGGCTCCATGCGTTCGCCGGCGGTGGGCCGTGGCGCGGCGACCTCCTGACGCACCGCATGATCTACAGCCCGCACCTGCACACGAGCCAGCTGTTCCGGCTGGAGGTCGACGCTCTGGAGCAGCCGGCCGACCGGTTCCCGGCGTTCGACGCCGAGGTGGCGGCGCTCGAGACCCTTCCGCGGGGCCGTCTCCGCCCGACGGACGAGGAGCAGCAGACCGTGCGCCGCATCGTCCGGGAGGTCACCGGCCGCGAGGAGCCGCCGCGGATCGTGCTGCTGAACGCGAACTGCAGCGACTTGCTGCCGCTGCGCCGCTGGCCCGACGATCGCTACGTCGAGCTGTCGCAGCGCCTCCTCGACAGTGATCCCGAGCTGATCGTCGGCTTCACCGGCGCGCCCGACGAAGCATCGCCGATCGAGCGCCTCGTCGCGCGGATCGGTTCGCGCCGCTGCGTGTCGTTCGCCGGACGGACGACCCTCCGCGAACTCCTCGTGCTCTACGGCCTCGCCGAGGTGCTCGTCACGAACGACAGTGGCCCGGCGCACTTCGCGTCGCTGACGCCGATCGACGTCGTCACGCTGTTCGGACCCGAGACGCCGAAGCTGTTCGGGGTGACGTCACCGCGCAGCCACGTGATGTGGGCGGCGACGCCGTGCAGCCCGTGCGTCAACGCCTACAACAACCGCGTCTCCAAGTGCACGGACAACGTGTGCATGAGCCGCATCGACGTGGACGCGGTGTTCGCGACCGTGCAGGGCGTGCTGCGCACGCGCGAACGAGAAGCCGCAGCCCTGGAGAAGACCGTCGAGATCCCGGGCGTCGCTGCAGGTACCACACCGGGGCGCGTGCGCGACCGCGAGACGGCACCGGGCGGTGCCGGCGGCAAGCGCGAGGATTGAGCGAGAACCGCAGGAAGGGGACTCCGCCGGATGACGCCTGGGAACACCGAGAGCACGGCGCCCGCCGTCGAAGCCGCATCGGGCCGCGCCGGCGTGACCGCCGGCAGCCGGCCGGAGGCGGTGCGCGTCGAGGATCAGCCGGCGCCCCGACTGTTCGGCCGCAACACGATCCTCAGCATCGTCATCACCGTCGCGCTGCTCGGCGTGATGGCGACGATGATCGACCTGCACGCCGTGTGGGACGAGATCGTGAAGTGCGACAAGGGTCTCGCGCTGCTCGGCCTGATCGCGCACTACTCGACCTACCCGGTGCGCGGCGCGCGGTGGCGGCGCGTGCTGCGGCACCTCGATTCGCGGTCGGGCTACCTCTCGTACGGCCTGCTGGTGTTCTTCTACAACTTCGTCGACAACGTCGTGCCGGCGAAGCTCGGGGACGTCTACGGCGCGCACCTCGCCCGGATCAACCTCGGCGTGCGGCGCTCGGCGGCGCTCGGTTCGATCGTGTTCCAGCGCATGATCGACGCGTGGTTCGTGCTGGTGTTCGCCGCGGTCTCGTCGTTCGCGGTGTTCGCGGAGACGCTGCCGGATACGGTGCTGTGGGCGCTGATCTTCGGTGGAATTCTGGCGGCGGCGACGACGTTGCCGCTCGTGCTCTTTGGCGCCACGAACAACCCCCTGTTCCGAAAGCTGCCCGAGGCGCTGCAGGGCCGGATCCAGTCGTTCCGGACCGGCATGTGGCCGCGGCGGCGTGAATTCGCGACCATCGCGGGGCTGACGATCGCGATCTGGGGGCTCGAGACGCTCTGGATCTTCCTGCTCGCGGCCTCGTTCGGAATCCACCTCGGCCCGATGCAGGTGGTGTTCCTGACGATGATCCCGCTGATCGCCTCGACCTTCCCGCTGACGCCGTCGGGCGCAGGCGTCGTCGAGGCGAGCTTCTGGGGCTGCCTCGTCGCGCTCGGCACGCCGAGCACGCTCGCCGCATCGGTCACGGTCCTCAATCGGCTCATCGACTTCTGGCTGCACATCGCGCTCGGACTCGTCGTGTGGGCGATGCGCCATCAGCTCGGTCTGCGCACGTGGCGCGAGGTGCCGATCGAAGAGGAGCCGGAGCAGGGGGACGGCGAGGCGTTCGAACCCACCGCCTAGGAGGGGCCCACGTGGACATCCGCACCGTTCTGCTCGTCCGGGTCTCGTCGGTGATCGACAAGGTCGATCACCCGCAGTTCTTCGACCCGTCGTATCAGCTCAAGTACATCGAAGCCGGCCTCGCGAAGCTCGGCGACGTCGCGATCCACGCGCACGATTGCTGGATCCATCCGACGCCGATCGCCGGCCTGCTCGAGATCGCCGATCGCGTCGACCCGGACCTCGTCGTGATTCACTGCTCGAGCTTCGACGCGGACGTCGCGAACGCGTTCGCCGCCGGGCTGAAGGCGCGGCAGCACGCACCGGTCGTGATCGGGATCGGCCAGGGTCAGTATTTGAACCACGATCAACACCTCGACGGAACCGGCGAGGACGGCAGCGGTGGGCACTACGACGCGATTCTCCTCGGCGAGCCGGAGGAAGAGTTCATGCGGCTGTTCGCGCGGATCCGTGCCGACGACGGCGATTGGCGCGAGCACTACGGCGCGCTGGACGCGAACAACCACCGGTTCGTCGTCGAGGACCTCGATGCGTTGCCGTTCCCGAGCTACACGAGGGAGGAGCTGCTCGCCTACCGGTCGATCTATCCCGTCGCGGTGCCGAAGCGGGTCGTCTGGGGCTTTCTGATCGCCGGCCGAGGCTGTCCGTACGGGTGCTCGTTCTGCAGCGAGGTGATGCGCGTCAGCATCGGCAAGAAGATGCGCGTCCGCTCGGGAGCGAACGTCGTCGACGAGATGGAGCACCTCGTGAGGCTCGGTGCGAACATCATCTCGTTCCAGGACGACAGCTTCGCGTCGAGCCGCAAGCTCGTGCGCTCGGTGTGTGACGAGCTGATCCGCCGCGGGCTCGACATCCCGTGGATGGCGCGCGTCCGACTCGACGACCTCGAGCACGACGTGCTGGAGCTGATGCGCGACGCCGGCTGCGTGATGCTCGGCATCGGCGTCGAGGTCGGCGCGCAGCGGATGATCGACCGCGTGCACAAGACCTACAAGCCGAAGCCGTGGGCGGAGCTCGCGCGGCAGGTGTTCGCGTGGACGAAGGAGCTCGGCATCGGCACCAACGCCTACTACGTCCTCGGCAGCCCGACCGAGACGCGCGAGGAGATGGAGGAGACGATCCGTCTCGCGCTCGAGCTCGACGCGGACAGCATCCAGGTCCACTTCCACACGCCGTATCCCGGCTCGTCGGATTGGGACGAGTACCGCGACACCTTCGCGGGCTACGACCCGACCAAGATGTTCCACTACGCGATTCCGCAGTTCTCGCTGTCGGCCGTGACGCCGAAGGAGCTCGTCGAGCTGCGGTCGAAGTTCTACCGGCGTTATCTGTTCCGGCCGGGCTTCGCGCTCCGGCACCTGTGGAAGCACGGGCGCTTCTATCTGCACAACCCGGACATCTTCTGGACCCTCCTCGGGATCCGAAAGATCATGAAGACGCCGTCCGACGCGGAGCTGCCCCTGGAGGCCAAGGCCGAGAAGGCGGTGCTCCTGCCGGGTGTCGCGCCCGCGTCCAGCGGCGCACGCTCCGCGAACCCCGACGGCGAGAGTCCCGCCCGCACCGAGGCCGAGAACCTCGGTCGGACGACCACGCACTGAACCATGGCACTCATCGGCTCCGTTCCACGTCGTTGCGTCAACCTGAGGCCGAGCGCGTTGTTCACGCTGCTCGGCTGCACGCTGCGCGGTCGCGTGCAGGACGGCCCGGCCGTCGACGATTTCTACGCCAGGATGGGCAAGTGGCTCGGCGCACCGCACGTGTTCGGTGCCGCGAGCGGGCGCTCGGCGTTCCAGCTCGCGCTCGAGACCCTCGACCTGCCGGAGGGCAGCGAGATCGTGTTCCCCGAGTTCACGTTTCCGGTGATGCCGATGGTCGCGAAGATCCTCGGCTACCGGCCGGTGTTCTCGAAGGTCGACCCGGTGACCTACAACTCGGGTCCCGCGGAGATCGAGGCCGTGCTGACCGAGCGCACCGGCGCCGTTCTCGCGACGCACCTGTTCGGCCTGCCGTGCCCGATCCGCGAGATCGCCGAGCTGACCAAGGCGCGCGGCATCCGCCTGATGGAGGATTGCGCGCACGCCTGCGGCGTCACGGTCGACGGCAAGCACGTCGGGACGTTCGGCGACATCGGTGTGTTCAGCTTCGCCGAGGGCAAGAACATGCCGTGCCTCGGCGGCGGTGCGATCGCCGTCAACGACAACGAGCTGGCCGAGCGGGCGCGCAAGGTGCTCTCATCCGCGGCGATGCCCTCGACCGGAGAGCTCGTCAAACAGGGCCTGTCGATCTGGGCGATGTGGCTCGCGACGCGCCCGCTCGTGTTCGGCCTCACCGCCTACCAGGTGCTGAAGCTCAAGGCGTGGCGTGGCCAGCCGCTGATGGACTCGGCGGTCGGCGACGAGCTGCTGCAGAAGTTCGCGTCGTCGAACCCGAAGGTGAAGCGCTTCTCCAACCTGCAGGCCTCGATCGGGCTGACGCAGCTCCGCCACATCGACGCCTTCAATGCCGGCGCCCGCGAGAACGCGCGGATCCTCACCGAGGAGCTCGGTGACGTGCCGGGCATCCGCGTGCCGCCGCTGACCGCGGACAACATCTACGTCTACTACCCGATCACGGTCGACCCGAGCAAGCGCGACGACCTGCGCCTCGCGCTGCTGCGCGCGGGCATCGACACGAAGCGCTCCGACATGTCGGAGTGCTCCGCGCTCGCGACGTTCCAGGACGCGCGCGGCGCGGCAACCGCGGACCATCCGCCGGCCGAGGCATCGGTGCTCGAGATCTGCGTCTACCCGATCGTGCCGCAGCACCAGATGCGCCGCATCGCGCGGACGATCCGCACCTGGGCCGGCCTTTCAGCCGAGCGCGGGCGCCTGAGACACAGCAAGCCACACCCGGTGTGATCTGCTGCCTCTCACGGCCAGACGTCGGCGACCGCGCGGCACTCCTCCGCGCTCGGCACCAGCGCGAGCCGCACGAAGCGGTCCTGGCCGGTGCCGAAGTAGGAGCCGGGCGCCACCAGGATGCCGGCCTCCGCGAGCTTCGCCGAGAACCCGACGTCGGTGTCTCCTTCCGGCACCTCGACCCACAGGAACAGCGACGCGTTGCCGGGATAGACGCGCAACCCGCGGGACGCGAGCACCTCGCCCAGGATGCGGCGCTTTTCGCCGAACACCGCGCGCCGTTCTTCGACGTGTGACTCGTCGAGCCACGCGGCGGTCGCGGCCGCCTGGTTCCAGACGGCCGAGGCCACGCCCATCCCCGCGCGGTAGCGCCGCAGGATCGCGACGAGTTCCGGATCACCGGCGAGGAATCCCGACAAGTAGCCGGTCATGCCCGAGCGCTTCGACAGCGAATGCACCGCGATGCAGCCCTTGCGCCCGAACTCGAGCAGCGAGTGCGGCGGCTCCCCGAAGTAGAGGTCGCAGTAGCACTCGTCGGAGACGATCACGAAGCCGTGTTCGTCGCGCGCCGCGATCCACTCCCGGAACACCTCCGGCGGCATGTCCTGGCCGGTGGGATTGTGCGGGTAGTTGAGGAACACCATCGCCGTGCGCGCCAGCACGTCCGGGGACAGGTCGTCCGGCGAGAACAGATAGCTCGACTCGGCACCGAGCGGCACCGTGTGGGCCGTCGCGCCGGCGAAGCACGCGCCGATCTCGAATGCCGCGTAGCCGGGCTCGCCGTAGACGACCAGGTCACGCGAAGAGTCGGCGTCGACCAGCACCATCGGCAGGTGGAAGATCGCCTCCTTCGACCCGCAGGTGGCGAGCACCTCCCGTGCCGGGTCGAACTCGACGCCGAACCGCCGCCACAGATAGGTCGCGGCCGCCTCGCGCAGGGCGGGGGTGCCGTCGACGGCCGGATACGCGCTCAACTCGGGCACGGCGTCGATCAGCGCCTGCCGGACGAAGTCCGGCGCGGGCTCCGGGGGATCGCCGGTGCCGAAGTCGAACACCTCGAGCCCACGCTCCCGCAGCTCCGCCTTGCGTTCCTCGAGGCGGAGGGTCGGGTGGACCTGGAGACGGTTCAGTCTGGAGTTCATCCGAGCCCGGGATCGTAGGCCGGGTGCCACTGAATGCCACGGTCCGAGGGGCTCCCGGGGGACCGGCCGCACTCTGGCGACGGTGCTCTCCCGATCCCTACAATGCCGCGCTCTCGTGAAGCGTGCGCCTTCGTCCAGCGGCGAGGTGCGTGCGCGAGATCGCGGCCGGCGCGACGGTCGGGCGGGTGCGCTGCAAGCGGGCACCTTGGCACGGAAGCGCGGCTCGCCCCGCATCCGGCCCTACATGGCTTTCGACTCCTCCCCTGCCCTCGATTCCGAGTCCGCGCCGAGTCCGGTCGCGGTCGCGCGCGCCCCGCGGACCGCGGTCCTCGTCGCCATCCTGCTGGCGCTCTGCGCATTCTCGTACTTCTACGGTCTCGGCAGCCGACCGATCTGGGACATCGACGAAGGCGAGCACGCCGCGGCGTCGAAGCACATCGTCCAGTCCGGCGACTGGATCGTGCCGTACGTGAACGGCGAGCCGTTCCTCGACAAACCGATCCTGCACAACTGGTTCATCGCGCTGGCGTTCCTGGCACTCGGGTTCACCGCGTTCGCGGCGCGGCTGCCCGCGGCCCTGCTCGGCACCGGTTGCGTGCTGCTGGCGTACGTCCTCGGGCGACGCATGTTCGGCAGGCTCGCGGGGTTCTTCGGCGCGGCCGTGCTCGCAACCAGTGCGTTGCAGGTGCTGATGTCGCGTGTCGTCGTGCACGACGTCAGCCTGGAGTTCTTCGTCGCCGCGACGCTACTGGCGTTCCACGTCATCTATCGCAGCGAACGGCCGCGGCTCGGTTCGGTGATCCTGTTCTGGGTCCTGCTCGGCTTCGCGGTGTTCGCGAAGGGGCTCGTCGGTCTGGTCGTGCCCGGTCTGCCGATCGGGATCCTGATCCTGCGCGACCGGCGCTTCTCGTTCATCCGCGAGATGCGTCCCGTGCTCGGGCTGGTGATCGCCGCCGCGGTGGCCGCGCCGTGGTATGTCGCGATGGATGCCCGTGTGCCCGGCTACGCGTACTACTTCTTCGTCGAGCGGCACTTCGGCGGCTTCCTGCACGGCGACGTCAAGGGCTCGAAGCCGATCTGGACCTACGTCCCGATCCTCCTCGGTGGCATGCTGCCGTGGACCTTCCTGTTGCCGACGGCGCTGTGGCGCGCGATCCGCGACCGGAAGAGCGCAGCGGGCGGCGACCTCGTGTTCCTACTGGCGTGGTTCGGCGCGGGATTCACGTTCTTCTCGCTGTCGTCGGCGAAGCTGCCCACCTACATCCTGCCGTTGATCCTCCCCCTCGCGTTGCTGCTCGGACGTGTCTGGGGGGAGCTCTTCGAGACACGGGCCGAAGACCTTCGCCGGGCATTCCTGCGCGCGTCCTCGTTCCTCACGGTGGTCCTCGTCGGTGGCGGGACCGTGCTCTGGTTCGTGCCCATCACTCGCCTCCAGCAGAAGTACGACATCGCGCCGGCCTTGCTCGCGGGCCTCGTCAGCGCGGTGGCGGTTCTGGCGGTCGTCGGTTTCGTGGCGATCCGGCGTAGCGCGTATCGCTGGCACTTCGCCGCGTATGTCGCGATTCCGGTCCTGCTCGTCGCGGCCTTCGTGCATCTGCTGGCGCCGCTCCTGAACCCACACCGCGCCTCGAAGGAGATGGCGCTCCTGATCGACCATGTGCTGCCACCGGGTGAGTCGGCACCGGTGTTCTGCTACATGAAGGACGCGCTGATGTTCTACACGCCGCGTCACGTCGAGATCCTGCCGAAGACACCGGACCTCGTGCGTTTGATGAACTCGCCGGGGCGCCAGTTCTGCCTCGTCGACCAGGACGACATCCAGAAAGCTCTGAACAGCGGTGCGCCGGTGTTCATCGTCGCACACTACGGCGACACGTACATCGTCTCCAACCGGAAGGGCGAGCTCGCGATCCCGGCCGAGCTGCAGGAACGGATGCGATGACTGCGGTCGCGGCGAACGAGACGCCGAACCGTGCGCGCGACCTGCGTCACGCGCTCGGGATCGTCGCGGTCGTCGTCCTCGGCTATGCCATCACGCCGACGCGCCTGCCGCTGATCGGCGAAGAGACATGCCGGGCGCTGCACGGCATCGAGATGGCGCGGACCGGCGACTGGTTGGTCGCGACGAACCAGTCGGTGCCGATCCTCGACCGGCCGCCGCTCCAGGTACCTGGACGTTCGCGCTCGTGCAGCGGTTCGTGCATCCGCTCGATCCACTGACGCTGCGCCTGTTCATGGCGTTCGTCACGCTCGTTGCGGCACTGACGGTCTGGTGGTACGCGCGGCGGCTGTTGTCGTCGACCGGCGCGCTCGTCGCGGGGCTCGCCTACCCGACGATGGGGCATGTCTTCGACCTCGGGCGGCGGGCGGAGACCGACGGGCTGTTCGCGCTGCTGCTCGCGGCGGCGCTGCTGGTCTGGCATCACGGCTACGACACGGGCTGGCGGCGGACCACGACCTGGGTCGCGGGGGGGCTGCTCGCGTCGCTCGCCGCGCTGACCAAGGGGATGCAGGCGCCGATCGCGTTCTTCGGCACGGTGTACCTGTTCCTCGCCTATCGGCGCGAGCTTCGATCGCTGCTGCGTGTGCCGCATCTCGTGGGCCTGCTCGCGTTCGCCGTGCCGATCGCCATCTGGCAGGTGCCGTTCTTCGAACGCGTCGGCTGGGAGGGCACGCGGATGACGTGGTTCGATCCCGGCACGAGCCGCGTCGGGGTGGAGACGTCGGTCCTCGTGAGGCACTTCGCGAAGTTCCCGTTCGAGGTACTCGGCGCGATGTTGCCGTGGTCGGTCTTGCTGCTCGGCGGGCTCGATCGGCGATTCTGGCGGCAGGAGCCGCGGCACCGTGCGACAGTCGTCTTCCTGCTGCTCGGGATCGTGACGATCGTGGGGCCGGTCTGGGTTTCCGACGGCCTGCCGCGCTACATCATGGCGACCTATCCGCTGGTCGCGGTGCTGTGCGGCGTCGTCGTGGATCGCGTGCTCGCGGTCGGTCACGGCGGGCTGCTCGGCGAGCTGTGGCGCTGGACGGCGCGAGGCTGGTCCACGGTGTGCGCGGGCTTTCTCGTCGTGGTCCTCGCGGCCACGATCGCAAAACCCCGAGCGCAGGCGCGATGGAGCGACGCGCTCGCTCAACCGTGGTGGATCCTCGCCGGGTTCGGCGTGCTCGTCGTCGTGCTCGTGCCGTTCGTCTGGCGGCGAGCGCGTTCGAACGAGGCCTCCCCGGTCGCCGCGAGCGCGTTGGGACTCGCCTTCCTGCTCGCCGGACTGTTCAACGGTCCGGTGCTGCAGATCCTGGTCCAGCGCACCGAGCACCTCGGTCCGGAGGTCCAGGCCGTGCATCAGCGGCTGCCGGCGGGCGCCCGGCTCGTCAGCTTCGAGCCACTGCACCACCGATTCGTCTACTTCTGGGGTGAGCCGATCCCGATCCTGCCATGGCCCGAGCGTGCGGCGGACGTTCCGAGCGATGTCGTATGGTTCGCGCTGAACGCCTCGTTCGGCGAAACCCGTGAGCTGCCGTTCCCCTGGAAGCCGGTCGCCGAGCTCAACATGAACCCGCGAATCGGGGATCCGACGCGGAGCGTGATCGTCGCGAAGCGGCTCCCGGAGTAGCGTTCCGGACGGGCCATGCCGCGAACGACGCAACCCCGCTCGTGGGTGCGGGGGCGCCCGATTCTCACAGGATGTCGAGCACGCCGTTGACGCCGTCGCTCAGCGTTTCGACGACCGCGCGGTAGTTGATGCCGACCGAGAGGTCGGTGTTCCACGGCAGGTCGTCCTTGTCGGCGATGCCGCCCAGCGCCGCGGCGACGAAGGCCCGGGCGAGCGTCGTCAAGCCATCCCGGAACAAGAGCTCGACGAGCGGGACCGCGGCGCGCCGATCTCCGACGTAGCGAAACGCCGAGGCGATGCCGGCGAGGCGGCCGAGGCTCGTGTCGCCGTCGTCGATCAGCGCGAAGAGGTCGTCCACGCCTTCCTTGCTGCCGAGCACCGCGATCGCGATCGCCGACTGGTTCAGGAGGAGTGGCTTGCGCACCGAGTCGCGCATCGTGCTGCGGAGGTCGGGGAGAGCCTTGTCCGCACCGAGTAGCGCGAGGCCGATGCAGAGGTAGCCCGCGACGACCTCGTTGCTCTGGTTGTGGGACAGCAGTTCGCGCATCCCCGGGATCGCGTCCTGGTATCCCGCCAGGCCGAGGGCCACGGCGGCGGCACCGCGGTGCTCGGGATTGGCGACCTCGCGGAGCCCCTCCAGGAGCGCGTGACCGATCGTCTCGTCGACCTTGGCGGTCACTGCGCGCTCCGCATTGGCGAGCACACCCAGGGCGAGCGCCGCCCACGGCTTGTCGGTGCCCTTGCGTCCCTTCGCGAAGCGCTCGAGCAGGAACTTCCGATTGGATTCGCCGCCGATGTGCGCGAGCGCGATCAGGCAGAAGTAGCGCGTCTGAACGTCCTTTCCGCGCTCGGCGTATCGCATCAATGCATCCGAAACCGGCCCGTCGTCTTCGAGCGTCTCGCGCGGCAGGGCCATCTCGCCGAGCGCGAGCGCGATCGACTCGTCGACGACGTCCTCGCGCGCGCGCTTGCTGAGCTCCTCCGCCCATTCCTTCTTCAACCGCACGTGGTCACTGGTGTTCCCCCGGCCGAGCAGCCGCGCGATCGCCGTCGGGACGTGCGCCTGCACCACCTGGTCACTCTTCGACAGATCACGCTGCCAGAAGGCCTCCAGCGCAGCGAGGCACTTCCAGCGCAACCGTTTGCCGAGCGAGTCGGCGTCTCCTGGCGCGAGGAGGCCGATGCCCTGGATCAGCGCGACCGCGAGATCCCGGCTCTCCAGGTCCTCGCGACCGAGGAGCTCGGACAGCACCTCGAACGCGCGCTGCTTGATCGCGATGTCGGACGAACGACCCGCGACGAGGCCCACTCCGTACGCCGCGAACGCCCGGGTCCGGTGGTCCACCGTGCTCCGTGACACCAACGCGCGTCCGTCCCGCTCGTCGCGCACGAGCGCGATCAGATCGTCGAGCGCTTGCGGCAGGCCCATGATCCCGAAGCACAACGCAGCGGTCTCACGCACTTCCTGATTGCCGCGGGTCAGGTTGTTCCGGAAGACCTGCAACGGATCGACGGCATCGGTCACCACCCCGATCTTCGCCATCGCGACCATGCACGCGGTCTGCACGTCCGGGTTCTCGTGCTCGTCGAGCAGCCGTTTCAACGCCGGCAGCACGACGTTCTCCCGCATTCGTTCCCCGGGGGCCAACGAGTCCTCGACAGGCTTGCCGCGTTCGGGCTGGGTCAACGGCGCGCCCGCCGGCGCTTCGCGCACGTGCTCCTTCACGCGTAGGTACGGGTCCTTGTTGTGCTCCCACCAAGCCTGCCAGCTCGTGTTGTCGCCGTAGCTGGCGCCGCCGGTGTTGGGGCCGCCGGGGGAGGGGGCGCCGGGGATGGTGGTGCCGGGGGGGACGGGGACGTTGCCGGGGCCGAGGTACATGCCGCCGTGGGCGAGCACGGGGGCGGTGAGTGCGAGCAGGATCGCGAGGGTGCGGATCATGGGGACTCGGCCCGGGAGGCGGGGGTGCTCAGTCTAGTCCCTGAATCGGATACTGGCCTCGACCGCTGGTGACACCCGACCCGCGTCACGAAGCCACGTCGCGCAATTTCGCCCGTTCCGCCCGCAGGAACTCCCGCACCCTCGCCATCGCCCTGACGTAGCTCGCCGCCGTCTCGTTCCCCCTCCCGAGCGGGTGGATCGACCGCTCGGGCCCGAAGTCCTGCCGCCAGGCCACCACCTCTTCCGCGGTCATCCGGCGATCGACCAGCCCGAGCTTGGCCGCCGGTGTGTCCCGCTCGCCATTGCGCCAGGGCCGGACGTAGTTCCGGTGCACCATCCACAGCGCCAGGTGCGCATCGAGGTAGCGGCGCTCCTTGCTGACCAGCCAGCTCCGCCGGTGCAGCCGCCCCATCAGATCGCGCGCCATCGCGTTGGACAGGTTGATCGGGAACAGCGGGTTCCACGTGGTGCGCGGCGCCTTCGACGAGGTCGTCAGGTGCGTCACGGCGTGGCCAGTGAACGCCTTCTCGATCAGGCCCGGATAGCTGCGCTTCTTGTCGGTGTCGATCACGATCTTCGCGCAGCTCCCGAGGCACCGCGTCGCGGTCGCGAGCACGCGCGCCACGACCTTCGCCGAGCGATTGCTCCGCTTGCCGAAGCGATTGGCGTCGGCGCGCACCCGCGCCCGGTCCGGTTTCGTCAGCCGCCCGCGCGGGGGCAACGTGTCGCACTGCGCGTCGAACACGAAGTACGACGACCGCTCGATCAGGATCGGCACCGTCAGCGGCCGCGTCAGCCGGCAGGTCTCGAACGTCTCGAGCTCGTCGAGCAGCATCTCGATGCACTCGGCGAACGACCCTAGGGTGTTCTCGTGAAGCTTGCGAAGCTGCTCACCGAGCTTGTGAAACTTGCGTTCGACGGTGCTCCGGCTGACGCCGAGGCACTGCGCGATCCGCCGCAGCCCGGTCCCGCTGCACAGCCGCTCGAAGATCTGCGGCTCGAGCCAAGGCTTGCGGGCGTGGCAGTCGAGCCGGAAGGTCTGGCGCGAGAAGCGCTTGCCGCAGTGCTTGCAGCGGAACCGCGGCACCAGCTGCGAGCGGCAGGACACCTCGTAGGAGCCGTCGCGCTGGAAGAAGCCCGGCTCGGGAGCCGTGTGCATCGGGCACTCCACGCGCGGGCAGCAGGGCGGAACGAACATCGGATTCCCCTCCGGAAGACGGTTCTCGAGCCCGCCGCTCGGCGGGCTCGGCCTTCTGAGGGGAATGGGGTGCTCGAATCCGGGCAGGAAATCCGACGGAACCGCCGGCGGCGGTCACCAGCGGTCGCTACCGGTATCGGTCAGAGGTGCAGGAAGCGGTCGTGCTTCAGGATGCTGACGCGCTTGATCTGATGCAGCGGCACGTACTGCTCCACCGGCTCCAGCTTCGCGTTCTTCCCACCACCATGCTGGAACCGGAGCACCAGCACGATGAAGTCGTCGCCGATCGCCACGAGCTTGCCCTCGTACCAATCGGGCTTGATGGCGTGTCCCACGCCGGTGTCCTGGAACGTGTCCGGGTTGACCACCATGAAGGTCTTCCCCACGTGCGATTCCAAAACACTGCGGAATTGCTTTTCGAGAATTGTCGGTGCGCTCGTCATCGTTAGGGAGGGGTCTGCGAGAGCGGGCGGAATCCCCGCTTGTAGCGCTGCGAGGTCCGGTGCTCAAGGTGGCCTCGTCGGACGCTGCGAGTGAACCCTGCGAGGCACGTGTGGCGATGCATCAAGAATGTCTCCGGGGAGTATCTCGGCGTGTATCGATCGCGCGATCGCTGCGAGATCCGGGTGTCGACGATGCAGATCTCGGGCGGTGCCGATGGGCGGCGCATGGGAACGCCGCGCCGTCGTCCGGGACGCGGTCGATCGAGATCGGTTCGAGCGGCGGCACTGCCTTTGCCGATGCTTGCTCGAGCGTGGCGCTCGGTGGCACGGGCGGTTGCTCGGATTCTCGCGATCCGGCGAGCCGCCTCCACGCGCGTTGGCGTAGGGGTCGGCGAACGTGGGACCATCCGGCCCCGCTGCCCTCTCGAGGAGAACATGATGCGCGCCACGCGCCTCTTTCGCACGCGGGTCCGCTCGAAGGACCTGCCCTACGACTGGATCTTGTTCGCCGCGTTGATCGGCTGGTTCCTCTTGGGCTGATCCGCCGCACTCACGACTCCGCCTCGGGGTGGTCCATGCGCGCGGGACGGGAGAGGAACCCGGAGACGGTGCCGGCCTCGTCGAGAAGCGGAGGTGGTCCCCGGCCCGGATGCGATGGCGGTCGTGCCCGAGGCAGCGCTCGCCCTAGCCGGCGAGCGGCTAGATCGCTTCCTCGTCGGCTCCGTGCCGGAGGTGCGGAAACACCTGCTTGCCCGGATCGAGCTCGGAGACCGCAGCCGAGGTGCTGGTCGCCCATCGCAGTCGGCCGCGCCGTTCCAGGTCCTCGGCGTGTCCCGAGCTCGCGGCCCGGCCAGACATGGACCCCGTCGAAGCGGGAGTGGTCTCCCGGAGGCCAACTCGTTCCGGCGCAGCGCCCGGCGGCCTACCCTGTCGGGCGATGGACGATCCCCTGCTGCGCTGGCGACCGGAGTTCCCGATCGCCGAGCGGACGAACTACCAGATCAGCAACTCGCTCGGCGCGATGCCCGCCAAGGCTCGCGAGAGCCTGATGACCTACGCCGACCTGTGGGACCAACGCGGTGTGCGCGCCTGGGGCGACCGCTGGTGGGGCCTGCAGTTCGAGTTCGCCGGGCTGATCGAGCGGATCCTCGGCGTCGATGCCAACACCGTCTCGATGCACCAGAACGTCGCGATGGCCTCGCAGACGATCCTGTCGTGCTTCGACTTCACCGGCCGGCGCAACCGCATCGTCTACACCGACCTGAACTTCCCGTCGGTGATGTATCTCTACGAGCAGCAGGAGCGGCGTGGTGCGGAAGTGGTCCGGGTGCAGTCGAGCGACGGCATCACGATCGATACCCAGCGGCTGTGCGACGCGATCGACGAGCGCACGTCGATCGTGCCGATCAGCCACACGCTGTTCCGCAGTGGCTTCGTCCAGGACGCAGCGTCGATCGTCGCCCGCGCGCGTGACGTCGGCGCGTTCGTGATCCTCGACGTGTTCCAGTCCGTCGGCGCCGTTCCGCTGCGGCTTCGCGAGTGGGGCGTGCACGCCGCCGTGGGTGGCGCCCTGAAGTACCTGTGCGGCGGACCGGGCAACTGCTTCCTGTACGTCGATCCGGAGGAGCGCGCCGCGCTGAAGCCGGCGTTCACCGGCTGGGCAGCGCACAAGGACCCGTTTGCCTTCTCGCCTGCGGGGCAGGACTACCGCGATGACGGTGGACGCTTCCTGAACGGCACGCCGAACGTTCCAGCGCTGTACGCCGGTATCGAAGGCGTGCGCATCGTCGACGAGATCGGTGTCGAAGCGATCCGTGCGAAGTCGCTGCGGATGACGCAGAAGGTCATCGATCGCTGCGATCAACACGGCTTCGCGCTGCGCTCGCCGCGCGAGTCGGTGATTCGCGGGAACCACGTATCGATCGACGTGCCTCACGGATACGAGGTCTGCCAGGTCTTGAACGCGAGCGACGTCGTATGCGATTTCCGGCCGAACGCGGGAATCCGCCTGAGCCCGCACTTCTACACGAGGGACGAAGAGGCGGTGGCGGCCGTCGACGCGATCGCGGATGCGCTCGCGACGCGCAGCTACGAGCGTTACCTCGGCGGGGAGCGGAAACCCGGATGACGCGCCGCATCTTCGACGTGTCCGAGCCGCTCTCGCCGGCGATCGCGGTGTTTCCGGGCGACACCCCGTTCTCCCAGCGCTGGGTCATGCGCATGGCCGACGGGGCGTCGTGCAACGTCTCGACGGTCGAGATGTCGGTGCACTGCGGCACGCACACCGATGCGCCGCTGCACTTCGATCCGGACGGCCTCGACATCGCGAACGTCTCGCTCGCGCCGTACCTCGGCCCGTGCCGCGTGGTGGACGTGCGCGGCGTCGGGGACCCGCCGCACGTACCGGCCGAGGCGTTGACGGACGAGGTGCTGGCGGACTGCGAGCGGATCCTCTTCCGAACGCGCGGTCGCCACGATCCGACGGTGTTCGACGCGAAGTTCACGGCGGTCGGACCGGCGGCCGCGGACGTGCTCGTCGAGGCCGGCGTCTGCCTCGTCGGCATCGACACGCCGAGCATCGACCATGCGACGTCGAAGGACCTCGCCGGGCATCACGTGTTGCACCGCGGCGGCGTCGCGATCCTCGAGAACCTCGATCTCAGCGCCGTGCCGCCGGGGGACTACGAACTGATCGCGTTGCCGCTCAAGATCGTGGGTGGCGACTCTGCGCCCGTGCGGGCGGTGCTGCGTAGCCACTGACAGCGTGCGCCTTGTTCGGAGGCGCACGCGGTTCGCGTCGTGCGGGCGGCGCCAGGGCGCCGTCTGGAACGCGGGCCGGACGCTCGCGCATCGCGAACGACCGGCCCGTCGAAGGTCTGCCCGAAGGCGTCAGTCTCCGCGCGTCACTGACCCACGAGCGCGTTGACCGCGTTCGTGAACGTCAGCGCGTTCGGGAGCGACAGGTCGAGGAACGCCGACTGGATCACGAGGTCGCCCGGGAACGCGTCGCCCGGAATCGGGATGCTCGCCTGGCCGGTCATCGGATCCGTGCCGAGTGGGACGCTCACGAGATAACCGGCGAACGACACGAGGTTGCCACCGAGGAACGGTACGTCGGGCTGGTTGTTCAGCGAGAGGGCGACCACGCCCGGATTGCCGGGCGGGACTCCGGCGATGTAGTAGGTGCTGAGGTCACCGGCGGCGAGGCCGGTTCCCACGAGCTCGGCGATCGCCGTGCCGGGGCCCTGGGAGCCCAGGTTCGCCTGACCCTTGCCGCCGCGCATCCAGAACGTCACGATGCTGCTCTGGTCGAAGCGGATCTGCGGGTTGGCCTTGTTCGCGACGTTGTAGGTCGTCAGGCGCACCCAGCGGGTGACCGTGTTGTCGACGAACTGGAAGGGGCCGAGCATCTGCGCACCGGTCGGGCGCGATGCGACGTAGTTGTCGGCCTCGGACGTGCCGCCGGGAGCGATGACGTTCCCGCTCGTCGAGCCGGAGAACGCCGGCTCCTGGAACATCACTTCGGCAGCGTCGGGATAGCCTTCGAAGTCCGACACGAGGTTCGGCGTCGGCGAGCCGCCCATCGGCGTGATCGTGTCGTTGACGTCGTCCACCCACAGCTGGATCGGATCGGTGATGCCTTGGAAGTTCGTCACGCGGATGTGTTCGATCGTGCCGAACGTGCCGTCGAGGATGCCGTCGCCGACGAACGAGGTGATCGGGTCGTTGGCGAGGTCGAACGCGAACAGCTGCCAGGTGCCGTCGAGCGTCAGCGTCTGACCATCGAGGTTGATCCACTCGATGCCGCCGAGTGTCGAGCCGGCGCCACCGATCGTCGTGAACACGTCGCCGTTGAAGCCGGTCTCGCGGACGCCGATCGAGATCTTGACCTGGGGAGCCTGGGCGACGGCGATGGACGTCATGCCGATCGCCAAGAACATGCTGAAGGTACGCATCATGAATTCTCCGTGATTGGAGCGTGGGGGAGAGAAGCGAATCGCGGAGGGCGTTGCGTCTCCGCGGCGTGAAGAGAATGCCGCAGATGATAGCGGAGCGGTGCGCGGAAACCCTGGGGAGGGACGACTCATCCACTACGTCGGACGGTAATCGAAGCGGCGTTGGGATCACGGTGTTCGACGTCGCGCGTCTCGGCCGCGCGGTGGCGCGCCGGAAGGCCCGACGGTGGCGGTGGATCGCCGGCTTCGCGGCTCGCCATCCACCGGGCGGAAGAGCTCGGCGGATGCCCTGTTCGCTCCGCGCCCAGACCTCGCCGATGCCGAGGTGGGATCCACGATGCCGGCAACGCACGCGCGCCGTCGCGCGGCGCCGTCGACCACGCGCGTTCGCGCGCGCTCCCTCAGCCACTCTGCGGAGCGCGCCCTCCCGGTGCGCGCGTGCGCCGGGCACCGGCCGGCGCCTATACTGTCGCCCCTTTTTCCCCTCGGACCCCTTCCATCCCACCCGGATCCCGCTGATGAGCTTCTCGCACAAGGGCAGCACGTTGTCCAAGGTCGCCGTGGTCGGCTCGGGCCAGATCGGCCCCGACATCGCGCTCTACTTCACGAAGGTCCTGGCGCCGTCGGGTGTGGAGACGGTGGTGGTCGACGTCTCCGAAGAGGCGCTGAAGAAGGGTCGCGCGAAGCTCGAGAAGAAGGTGCAGCGGGGCGTCGACTCCGGTGCCTTCAAGCCAGAGCAGCAAGAG
This sequence comes from uncultured Planctomycetota bacterium, assembly GCA_963823025.1. GTDB lineage: Bacteria > Planctomycetota > UBA1135 > UBA1135 > UBA2386 > CAWGKH01. The sequence continues at coordinate 31,304 of CAWGKH010000003.1, forward strand.
CAGATGCTGTCGCACGTCCGCTGGACGACCGACTACGACGCGATCCGCGGCGCCGAGCTCGTCGTCGAGGCCGCCACCGAGAACGACTCCCTGAAGCGGAAGATCTTCGCGCAAGTGGAGCAGCTCGTGCCGAGCGACGCGATCCTCGCGAGCAACAGCTCGCACCTCGAGCCCGAGGTGATCTTCGCCGAGGCACAGCGCAGGGAGCGCACGACCGTCATCCACTACTTCTTCCCCGCCGAGCGGAATCCGATCGTCGAGGTCGTGCCGCAGGACAAGACCGATCGTGCGATCACCGATTGGCTGCTGTCGTTCTACGAATCGATCGGCAAGGTGCCGATCGAGGTGAAGTCCCGCTACGGCTACGCGCTCGACCCGATCTTCGAAGGACTCTTCCAGGCCTCGGCGATGCTCGCGGAGGAGGGGATGGCCACGACCAAGCAGATCGACGCGATCGCCACGAAGGCGCTCGGCCTGACCGTCGGGTCGTTCACCGCGATGAACCTGACCGGCGGCAACCCCATCACCGCGGTCGGACTCGACAACTACCGGCAGAAGATCAACGCGTGGTTCGGCACGCCGAAGAGCCTGAAGGAGCACGTCGAGAGCGGTGAGCCATGGGACGTGCCCGCCCGCGGCGAGCAGGTCGACGTCCCCGACCATCTGCGGGACGAGGTCACGCGGCTCCTGCGCGGCGCCTACTTCGGACTCGTCTGTGAGGTGATCGACGCCGGACTGATCGACCTCTCCGACTTCGACATGGCGCTCGGCATCGCGCTCGACATGAAGCCGGCGTTCCGGTTCATGAACGAGATCGGCACCGCGGCGGCCCTCGATCTGGTGGAGGCCTACCACAAGCGCTACCCGGCGTTCGTCGTGCCGGAGTGCCTCCGCCGGCAAGCCGAGCACGACCAGCCTTGGCAGGTACACGACGTGTTGCGCACGGACGTCGACGGAGTCGCGGTTCTGACGATCCGGCGGCCCAAGGTCCTGAACGCGCTCGATCAGGGCGTGTTCGACGAGATCGCCGAGCGTGTTCGCGAGGCGGACATGGATTCGGACGTCGAGGCGATCGTCATCACCGGGCACGGCAGGAAGGCATTCGTGTCGGGTGCGGACGTCGGCTTCCTGGCAAGGATCGAGAGCGTGCGCGAAGGCGAACGTACGTCCGCGGCCTCGCAGTCGTCGTTGAACGCCGTCGAGGACGCCGGCAAGCCGGTCGTGTGCGCGATGAACGGCCTGGCGTTCGGCGGGGGCAACGAGCTGGCGATGGCCTGCCACATGCGTGTCGCGAAGGCGGGCCTGAAGGTGTTGGCGTGCCAGCCCGAGGTCAATCTCGGCATCCTTCCCGGCGCGGGCGGGACGCAGCGGCTGCCCAGGATCGTCGGCCTCGAGAAGGCCGCCGAGCTGATGCGCACGGCACGGCCCGTGTCGTCGGACGAGGCGAAGGAGATCGGTCTCGTGGATGAGCTGGTGGACGAGGACGTGGTCGGCCGCGCGATCGAGATCGCGAAGGAGATCGCCGAGGGGAAGCGGGATCGGCCGAGCTTGTGGCGGCTGGCGATGAAGGACGTCCCGGCGGAGCTTCCGCAGGTGGACATCGGGCACCGGAGCAAGGCGGTGGACGCGATTCTCTGCAGGGCGATCTTGGAGGGGGCGCGGATGGACCTGCGGCAGGGGATCACGTTCGAGGCGCGGTGCTTCGGGGAGGTTTGCGGGACCAAGGACATGCGCATCGGGGTCGAGAACTTCCTGAAGCACGGCCCGCGTTCGAAGCCGACCTTCTCCCACGCCTGATACTGGCCTCGACCGCTGGTGAGAGTCGGGCCGCGTTCCGAGCCGGTCGCGCTCCTTTGGTCCCGCCGGCGGCGGATGGCGCGCGCAGGTCCGTCATCCGGGTCGCTGGGGCCGCCACCGTCTCGTTTCCGCGTCCGAGCGGGTGGATCGGGCGCTCGGGGCTGAACTCCTGCCGCCAGCCCATCCCCGCGTGGGGCCACGTCCGGCGATCGGCGAGACCGCGCTTCGACGCCGGCGACGGGTGCCGGCGGATCTTCCGAGGCCCCCACGTGGTTCCGGTGCGCCAGCCACGGCGTCAGGTGCGCTTCGAGGACGCGGCACGGCTTGCGGGGGACGAGCCGGTTCCGGCAGCGGAGCCGTCCTGGCCCCGCGACTTCCAGGGGGAACGGGGCGCGCGGAATCGGCGGGGGATCCGGCGCCATCCCCGGCGCGTTTCACCAGCCGTCGGGGCCGGTATCAGCGGGACACGATCAGGGCGTGGCGTGCCGGCTCGTAGCCGAGGATCGACACCGGCGCGAACCCCGCATCCCGCACCTCGAACAACGTCGCCTCATCCACCGCGAGCCCCGCCAGCGCCACCTCTCCCGCGCCATCCGTCAACCCGTACGCCCGCCGCAACCCCTCCGCCTGCTCCGCCACCACATGCACGTACCCCTGCCCCCGATCCGCCCCATCCACCACGCGCACCCGCAGCGGTTGCTGCGGCACCCGGGCCACGGTGACGTCGCCGAGCATCGCATCCCCTTCGACGTCGAGCGACTTCCGGAACCCGAGCATCCCGCGGTCGGGAATTGCGGTCAGCGTCGTCTCGCCGCGAGCGAGTCCGTGGACCAGGAACGAACCGTCGGGCGCGCTGTGCGCCAGGTGCCGCGCGCCGATGTTGTCGACGACCAGCGCCATGCCCGACACCGGTTCTCCGTCCGCGTCGACCATGCGACCCCGGACGGTCTCGCCGGGCCGGATGACCAGGTCCGGCAGCGGCACCTTGCCCTCGCGGCGCGCGAAGCGGAGCTCGTCCGACACCGCGACCTGGCCCTCCGCATTCCATGCGACCAGGGACGCGGGGCCCTCGGGCAGCGGCACGACGAACCGGCCCGTCCGGTCGGTCTCCGCCAGTGCGCCGCTCGGTCGGACGACGACGCGCGCATGGGCGGCGGGTGCTCCGGTACCGTCCTTCAGATAGCCCTCGCCGACCAGCAGGCTGCTCGTGACCGGGCTGGCTTCGGGGGCCTTGGTCCACGGCAGGGCGTCCTGCAGCACGACCTCGATCTCGTCGAGTGAGCCACGGACCAGCTCCGGGTCGTGCCTACCGGGCGCAGTGATGCGCAGGGCGCGACGCACCGCTCCGGAAAGCTCGAGTCGGAACCGTCCGTCGGTGTCGGTCAGGACCGGCGCCCGGTCGCTGCCGGGCACGTCGACCGCGGCGGCGACCACCGGCCACCCCATCCGATCGACGACGCGTCCTCGGACCTCCGCGTAGGCCGGCGCGGGCGGGGTCCGGTTGAGCTGCACGACATCCTTGCGGCTCGCCGCCGCGCGGGTGACGTGCGATGACCGGCTCGCTTCGAGGATGCGCTCGAGGCCACCCGTCGCCCACAACGCCCCGCCGCCGACGACGAGGAACGCCAGGATCCAGTGGGAGGGTCGATTCATGGCGGCGAGGTGAAGATAACAGAAGGACTTGCCCCACGCGCGTATCCCGCAACGCCGTCGGGCTCTCGCGGTCCCTACGCAGCAATCGATTCGATCGGCCAGCGCGAACCCCTGGATGAAGCAGATTCCTCCCTTCCCAGCGCGGCTTCCGGCCACGACCGGCGGAGCATGGTCACGTTGGGTCGCCGTGCACCGGGGCAGTCGGCCGCGGTTCCGATCCGCATGCTCGCGTGCGGCGAGGGTTCTCCGCGCTCGCGACCCATCGAGGCCACGCCCCTCGTGAACTCGCGATCTCCCGACTCGCTGAGCGTGGTGGTGCCGCTCCACGACGAGGCGCCCGGTGTGCCCGCGCTCGCGTCGACGCTCGGCGAATTGCTGCGCGGCGCCGATCGCGAGATCGAGCTCGTGCTCGTCGACGACGGTTCGCGGGACGACACGCTGGACCGGCTCGAAGCGGCGTTTCCCGCGGGCGGCGGGCCTTGGCGGGTTCTCCGACACACCGAGAACCGTGGCCTCACCGCTGCTCTTCGCACCGGCAGCGAGGCGGCACGGCACGCCTGCGTCGGCTGGCTCGACGCCGACCTCACCTACGACCCGTCGGTGTTGCTCGAACTCGCACGTGCGGTCGACGCCGGAGCCGATCTCGCGTGGGCCTCCTGCCATCATCCGGCCGGGCAGCTGGTCGGTGTGTCGCCCTGGCGGGCGAGCCTGTCGCGGCTCGCCTCCGGCCTCTACCGCCGCGCCGCCGGGCACCCCGAGCTCTACACGTTCACATGCATGGTGCGCGTGCAGCGCCGGGAGGTGCTCGCGGCGACGCTGCCTGAGCGCGGCGGATTCCTCGGCGTCGCCGAACAGCTCCTGCGGGCGCTGGCTCAGGGCGCACGGGTCACCGAAGTGCCGGCGACGCTGCACCGGCGCCGGGTCGGACAGAGCAAGATGCGCGTCCTGCACGCCGGCCTCGGTCACCTCGGGCTCCTGTGGGCCGCGCGGCGCGGCCGGCTCCGGAGCCGGCCCGCGGATCAGCGCTCGACGCGCTGACCGTTCCCCGCCAGCACGGCGCCGACGAATTCCCGCACCTGCGAACTCGGTACCGCGAAGCTGAGCCCTTGCGCGCTGAGGATGCCGGCGGTGTTCACGCCGATCCACGCGCCGGTGAGGGTCAGGAGCGGGCCACCCGACGAGCCCGGGTTGATCGCGGCGTCGGTCTGCAGGAACTCGATCTCGCGCCCCTTCTTGTCCTCGTCGGTGAGCGCCGAAAGGCTGCGGTTCGTCTGGCTGATGATGCCGAACGACACCGTGTGTCCGAGACCGAGCGGATTGCCGATCGCGAGCACCATCTCGCCGACGTCGACCGCGGCCGAGTCGCCCATCGGCAGCGTCGGGAACTCTCGATCCGGATCGACGACCCGCAGCAACGCGAGGTCGTAGACGGGATCGCGCGCGATCACCGTCAATCGGTAGTCGGTGCCGTCGCTGGTACGCGCGCGGATCTCCCGCCCGCCGCGGACGACGTGCGCGTTGGACAGCACGTAGCCCGACGGGTGCACGAAGAACCCGGAGCCGAGCGCTTCCCCGGGAAGGTCGATGCGGACCCCGGGACCGATGATCGGGATCAGCCGCAGGCGGTACGGCGCGGAGCCCTTCACGTAGAGGCTGACGACGGCGTCGCGGGAACGCTGGGCGATCTCGCGCACCAGCTCGGTGGTCACCGTCGTGTTCGCGACCGTCTCGCGCGCCGTGTCGAGGACGTCGGCGAGCGGATGGCCCTGCAGTGCGCCGGTCTCGGCGGCGACGAGTTGCACCGGCGCGTCGGGCGCGACGCGGTCCTCGTCGGGAGCAAGGCATGCGGCGAACAGGGGAACGAGCGTCGCGACGAATGCCGCGCGCGGTCGCAAGCCGGTCATCGAGGGATCGTAGCCTGCGGCGATCGCGCCTCGGCATCGGCCGTCCTCCGAACCGCTCCGGAGACGAACGAGGCCGGCGACCCGCCTTGGGCCGCCGGCCTCGCGTGCGACGGGCGCAGGCGCAGGTGCGCCCGCGCCGTGTCGATCACGGCTGGAGGTTGATGTCGAGCGCGGGGCTCGCGGCGCCCATCGAGCCCAGCACCACCACCTGCGCGTAGAGGTGGTCGCCGGCGAACGGCGGGGGGCCCACCGGGACGGGCAGCGGCACCGACGCGGTGCCGGAGCTGATGAGGCCGACCGTCACCAGCGGGACCGTCTCGGCGACGCAGCCAGCGCCGATCAGGAAGCTGATGTCGTACGGCAGCAGGCCGCCGGCATCCGCCTGGATGCCGACCACGATCACCGCGGGAGCGCCGCTCTCGAGGTTGGCGACGTCGACCTGGAAGGTCCCGTTGCCGTTCTGCGGCAGCCCGCCCGAGGTGCCGATCGTCGGCACGCCGCCCGGTCCGGGGCAGCCGGTGCCGAACGTCGTCGCGGCCGCGTTCTCGCCGAGGCCCGACGCGGCGACCTCTGCCGGCGTCAGCGCGCGACCGTAGACCCGGAAGTCGTCGATGTCGAAGTCACGGGTGTAAAGGCTCGTGGAGGTCGTTCCGTACGCGCCGATGATCAGGTTGCCACCGCTGAAGGTGAACGTGCCGGGCGTGAACGACAGGGGTGCACCATCGGCGACGCCGTTGACGTACCACTGGCCGGTCCCGGCGACGTCGTCGACGACCACGCACCAGTGGCTCCAGCCCGGCAGCGAGTCCGGATCGGTGGCCGAGTCGATGTAGCCGGACAGGTTGCCCCAGCTGCGCAGCGACAGGTAGCTGCCGGCGTTGTAGCAGCGCGCGGAGCCGGTCGACGAGCCGAACGCGTAGTAGAAGCCCGACGTACCGGGGGTCACCGGCCGCTGCCAGAACATGATCGTGTGCGAACCGGTGATGGTCAGCGGGACGCCGGTGTCGACGCGGCTCTCGTTACGGCGACGTCGAGTCGCTGCCGAGGCAGCCGAAGCCGGGCTCGTTCGGCCCGAAGGCGTTGCGGTTCGGGTCAGCCTGCCAGTTGGGGTTCGCCGGCCCGGCGTTGCTCGTCACCGTGCCGAACGGCGCCGGGGCCATCGTCGCCGAGTTGGCGACGGCGCTGCCGCGGGGTTCGTTGAACTGGAACTCGGCGATGTCGGCCGTGCCCGGAGCGAAGGCCGGGTCGACGACGACGATGAAGTCGGTCTTCGTCACCGTGTCGATGTTGCCGGAGTTGGACGCGGTCAGGCTGACGGTGTAGGAGCCTCCGGCCGTGTAGGTGTGGCTCGGGTTCTGGAGGTTCGAGTCGACCATGCCGTCCCCGTCGAAGTCCCACGCCCAGTTCGTCACGAGGCCGGTCGACGTGTCGGTGAAGTTCACCATCAGCGGCAGGCCACCGATCTGGGTGCTCGCGGTGAAGTCCGCGGTGACCGGGTCGACGACGATGAGGTCGGTCTTGGTCAGCGTCTGCATGCCATGCTGCATGTCGAACGCCGTCAGCGACACGGAGTAGGTGCCCGGCGCCGTGTAGGTGTGGGTCGGGTTGGCCACCGTCGAGTCGATCGTCCCGTCGTTGTCGAAGTCCCACGCGAGGGCCTGGAGGCCGCCCGGATCGGACGTGTAGGTCTGGTCGGTGAAGCTGACCATCAGCGGCGACGCACCGGTGGTCGGCGTCGCGCTGAACGCCGGGTAGAGACCGGTAGCCGGGGTGTAGTGCAGGCAGCCGTTCCAGTTGCGGTAGCTGAACAGGGAGCCGGTGAAGAAGCCGGCGACCGATGCGCCCGACGTGAGCGTCATCTCGGTGGTCGACGTCATGACCTGCGCGCCGGTGCCGGTCCCGGTGTACTCCGGACCTCCGCCGAGCGTGCGGATGCCGATGCCGTAGCTGCCCGGCTGCAGGACCAGGTTGCCCGCGAGCGGGAAGCTGGTCGGGTTGTCGCGGCCGGCGGAGAGCACTCCGCCCGCGTCGGTTGCGACGAGCGACCACGCCGCGGCGTTGAGCTCGTTGCCGACGTACGTCGTCGGCGTCATGTAGACCTCCAGGTTGGCCGGCGTGACGCCTGCGGTCCCGGAGATGTTGCAGTCGATCTGATTGATGATCACTCCGGTGTTGACCTGCAGGTCGAACATCGCGACCCAGCCGGCCGAGCCGCCGTTGTTCGACGACCACGGTGGTGCGGTGGGGGTGCAGAGAGGGCTCTGCGCGGCGAGCGGCAGAGCGAGAGCGAAGGCCAGTGCGGACGAGCCCGCGAGGCGAGAGAGCGTGGAATGCATCGTGTTGAGAGTCCTTTCCCCGGGAGCGTGTCGGACCATCCGGCGCGCTCGTATGTCAGTGAGGAGAGAGGCTCCGGATGCTAGCGGATTCTCCGCGTGTTGCGACCGCCCGATGAGCCCCGCCGAATCAAGATCCGGTCTGAGCGCCGCGGTCGTGCACGCGATGCGCGAGCGCGGCCCGCCGAAGCCCCGCTGACGTCGAGGTCTCCGTCGCGTGACTGCTCTCGACCGAAACGATGGTACGGCGCAGTGCGTTCCGTCCGGCGCCAGGTGGTCAGGCGAGAAAGTTCCGGTCGCCGGCGTCGGCGCGATGTTGGCGGCGCCGACACGGACGGGCGCGGGCGCAGGTGCGCCCGCGCCGCATCGATCACGGCTGCAGGTTGATGTCGAGCGCGGGGCTCGCGGCGCCCATCGAGCCCAGCACCACCACCTGCGCGTAGAGGTGGTCGCCGGCGAGCGGCGGCGGGCCCATCGGGACGGGCAGCGGCACCGACGCGGTGCCGGAGCTGATGAAGCCGACCGTCGCCAGCGGGACCGTCTCCGCGACGCAGCCGGCGCCGATCAGGAAGCTGATGGCGTACGGCAGCAGGCCGCCGGCATCCGCCTGGATGCCGAACACGATCACCGCGGGCGCGCCGCTCTCGAGGTTGGCGACGTCGACCTGGAAGGTCGCGTTGCCGTTCTGCGGCAGCCCGCCCGAGGTGCCGATCGTCGGCACGCCGCCCGGTCCGGGGCAGCCGCTGCCGAACGTCGTCGCGGCCGCGTTCTCGTGGGCGGACGACGCGGCGACCAGGATCTCCGACGGCGTCAGCGCGCGACCGTAGACCCGGAAGTCGTCGATGTCGAAGTCACGGGTGTAAAGGCTCGTGGAGGTCGTTCCGTACACGCCGATGATCAGGTTGCCACCGCTGAAGGTGAACGTGCCCGGCGTGAACGACAGGGGTGCACCATCCGCGACGCCGTTCACGTACCACTGGCCGGTCCCGGCGGCGTCGTCGACGACCACGCACCAGTGGCTCCAGCCCGGCAGCGAGTCCGGATCGGTGGCCGAGTCGATGAAGCCGGTCAGGTTGCCCCAGCTGCGCAGCGAGAGGTAGGTGCCGGCGTTGTAGCAGCGTGCGGAGCCGGTCGACGAGCCGAACGCGTAGTAGTAGCCCGACGTACCGGGGGTCACCGGCCGCTGCCAGAACATGATCGTGTGCGAACCGGTGATGGTCAGCGGGACGCCGGTGTCGACGCGGCTCTCGTACGGCGACGTCGCGTCGTGGCCGAGGCAGCCGAAGCCGGGCTCGTTCGGCCCGAACGCCCGACGATTCGGGTCGGCCTGCCAGTCGGAGTTCGCCGGCCCGGTATTGCTCGTCACCGTGCCGAACGGCGCCGGGGCCATCGTCGCCGAGTTGGCGACGGCGCTGCCGCGGGGTTCGTTGAACTGGAACTCGGCGATGTCGGCCGTGCCCGGGCCGGCGGACGGGTCGACGACGGTGATGAGATTCGTCCTCGTCACCGATTGCATCCCGTGCTGGTTGTCCACGGCCGTGAGCTTGACCGAGTAGGTGCCGGGTGTCGTGTAGGTGTAGCTCGGGTTGGTCGCGGTGGAGGTGACGGTGCCGTTGTTGTAGAAGTCCCAGATTCGACCGAGCACGCCGCCGGGATCGGAGGTGTACGTCTGGTCGGTGAACTGGACCGTCAGCGGCGCGAGACCGATGGTCGGCGACGCGCTGAACGCCGGGTAGAGACCGGCGGCCGGGACGTAATGGAGACAGCCGGTCCAGTTGCGGTAGCTGTAGATGGTTCCGGAGAACAAGCCCGCGATTGCGGCGCCCGACGTCAGCGTCATCTCGTTGGTCGACGTCGTGACCTGTGCACCCGTGCCGGTGCCCGCGTACCGGTGGCTCGACCCCGTCAGGACGATGCCGATGCCGTACGATCCTGGCTGCAGCACCAGGTTGCTCGCCAGGGGGAACGCCGTGGGATTGTCCTGGGAGGCGGCGACGACGCCGCCGGCATCCTGCGCCGCGAGGGTCCAGGCCGCGGCGTTGGTCTCGTTGCCGACGTACGAGCCCGGCGTCGTGTAGACCTGTAGCGAGACGGATGCACCGGACGTCGCGCAGTTGTCGTCGATCTGGTTGACGATGACCGCGGTGTTGACCTGCAGGTCGAACATCACGACCCAGCCAGAGCTACCCTGGTTGTTCGACGACCACGGTGGTGCGGTGGGGGTGCAGAGAGGGCTCTGCGCGGCGAGCGGCAGAGCGAGAGCGAAGGCCAGTGCGGACGAGCCCGCGAGGCGAGAGAGCGTGGATCGCATCGTGGTGAGAGTCCTTTCCCCGCGAGCGTGCCGGACCGTCCGGCGAGCGCGCGCATGGACGACGAGAGAGATCTCGGATCCTAGCGGATGGTCTGCGTCATGCGACCGCCCGACGTGGCTCGCCGATCCCAAGTCCGGATCCCGCCCCGCTGACGTCGATGTCTCCGTCGCGTGACTGCTCTCGACCGAAACGGTGGTACGTCGCAGCGCGGCCTCCCGCCGCGACGGGACGGGCATGCCCACCTGCGGTGAACATGCCCCGAGGCAGTCGGCCGCGCTTCCCTGTCGCCGGGGCCGCTCCGGCTCCGAATCCTCGCGGGACGCGAGGATTCTCCGACTTCGCGTCGCAGTGTGTTTCGTCAGCGTGCCGCGGGCACGTCGCGCCGCGCCGCTCGCAGCGCCGACACGAAGAGCCGCGTGACCGGGTGCGCGTCCTCGAGCTCGGGGTGGAAGCTCGCGCCGATCACATGTCTCTGCCGAACCAGGACGGGCGCGCCGTCGCGACGCGCCAGCACTTCGCACTCCGGTCCGACCTCGAGGATGCCCGGTGCACGGATGAACACTCCGGACATCGGCTCGGGGAGTCCGGCGGCACCGTTCGTCGTCAGTGCGATCGTGCCGGAGTGGATCTGCCGGCCCCAGGCGTTGCGCGCGACCTTCACGTCGAGCACGCCGTAGCTCCGCTGCGCGGGCTCGGCGACCTCGCTCGCGCAGAGGATCAGGCCGGCGCAGGTCGCGAGCACCGGCTTGCCCGAGCGGAGGAACGCGCCGAGCGGTGCCTCGAGGCCCTGGAGGGCCAGGAGCTTCAGCATCGTCGAGCTCTCGCCGCCTGGCAGCACGAGGCCGCCGAGGCCGTCGAGGTCGCGCGGACGCCGGACGCGGCGCGTCGTCACGCCGACCGACGCGAGGGCGCGTTCGTGCTCCTGCACGTCACCCTGCAGCGCGAACACGCCGCAGACGATGCGGTCACCAGCCACGGGTGGCGAGCTTCTCCGCCTCGGGCATCGTACGCACGTCGAGGCCGCTCATCGGCGCGCCGAGACCCGACGACACCTCGGCGATCGACATCGGGTCCTCGTAGTTTGCGACCGCCTGCACGATCGCGCGGCCGCGGCGCACGGGCTCTCCGGACTTGAAGATGCCGCTGCCGACGAACACCGCTTCGGCACCGAGCTGCATCATCAACGCGGCGTCGGCGGGCGTGGCGACGCCGCCGGCCGAGAAGTTCGGCACCGGCAGCTTCTGTGCCTGGGCCACCCACGCGACGAGCTCGTCGGGGACGCGATACTCGACCGCCTTCTTGTGCAGGTCCTTGTCGTCGAGACCCTTCAACGCGCGGATGCCCGAGGTCACGGCGCGCATGTGCCGCACGGCCTCGACCACGTTGCCGGTGCCCGCCTCGCCCTTGGTCCGGATCATCGCGGCACCCTCGTGGATGCGCCGCAGCGCCTCCCCGAGATCGCGGCAGCCGCAGACGAACGGTGTCCTGAAGCCGCGCTTGTCGACGTGGAACTCCTCGTCGGCGGGAGTCAGCACCTCGGACTCGTCGATGCAGTCGACCTCGAGCGCCTCGAGCACCTGCGCCTCGACGAAGTGGCCGATGCGGACCTTGGCCATGACCGGGATCGACACCGCGGCCTGGATCGCCTTGATCATCGCCGGGTCGGACATGCGCGCGACGCCGCCGTCGCGGCGGATGTCGGACGGTACGCGCTCGAGCGCCATCACGGCGACCGCGCCGGCTTCCTCGGCGATGCGTGCCTGGTCGGCGTCGATCACGTCCATGATGACGCCGCCCTTCAGCTGCTCGCAGAAGCCGATCTTGGAGCGGACCTCCTCGGCGGTGAACCCGGGGATCTGGGGCTTGGTGTTCATTGTGTTGTTCAGAGGATCAGGGGAGGTGGATCGGAGAGGGACTCGTGACCGGTCGCGGTCGGATCCAACGCGTGACGTGCGAGGATCCCGATGCCCGTGCGAACCCGGGATGTGTCGGTGCGCGCGAGCGCCAGACGAAGGCCGCGGCTCGGCCGGTGGAGGGGATCGAAGAAGCGACCCGGCGTGACCAGCACGCCGTCGCGGGCGGCGCGTTCGGTCACCTGGTCGCCGTCGGTGCCGGGCGGCAGCTCGAGCCAGAACGCGAACCCACCCGCGGGCGTCGTCCAGCGCGTGCCGTCTGGCATGTGCTCCGCGCACGCTTCGCGTGCCGCGACGTGGCGTGTGCGCAGCTCGGCGCGCAGCCGGTCGAGGTAGTCGTCCATCGCACCGCTCTGCACGAACTCGAACAGTGCCGCCTGCAGCAGCGAGCTGCTCTCGAGATCGCTGAAGCGCTTGATCGCGGTCATCGGCCCGAGCACCGGCGCGGGCGCCTCGACCCAGCCGACGCGCACGCCGGGGAACAGTCCCTTGCTGAACGTGCGCACCGTCGCGGTGAGTCCGCGGGGGTCCATCGATTGCAGCGTCGGCAGCTCGTCGCCCTCGAACCGCAGCTCGCACTCGAACTCGTCCTCGAGCACCGGCACGTCGGTCGCCGCCACGACGTCCATCAACGTGCGTCGTGCCTCGACCGACAGCGTCTCGCCGGTCGGGTTGTGGAACGTCGGCATCACGTAGAGCAGTCGGACGTCGGGCCGGGCGAGCGTCCGCTCGACGGCGGCGGGATCGGCGATGCCGCGCGGCGATTCGATCGGCACGATGCGCAGTCCGAGTGCCTCGAGCGCACCGAACAGCTGGTGGTAGGTGGGGATCGCCACCGCCACCGCGTCGCCCGGTCGTGCGAAGGTCCGCAGCACGAGCTCGATGCCCTGCTGCGCGCCACTCGTGATCAGGACCCGCGACGCGTCGACGGCACGGCCCGGAACCGCGGAGTGCCGCGTGGCGAGCACCTCTCGCAGCTCCTCGCGGCCGCGCGGGTCGCCGTAGCCGAGCAGGTCGCCGCCGTGCCGCCTCAGCACGCGGTCGATCGCCGCGCGGAACGCATCGACGGGGAACAGCGCGGGGTCCGGCTGCAGGCGCGCGAAGTCCGCCACCAGCTCACCGGTCGGCTCGGGCAGCGACGGCGCGTTCTGCAGCAGCAGGAACGCCGCCTCGGCGGCCGGGCTCAGCGGCGACGGGGCGATGCCGCTCGCGGGCTCGGCGACCACCGTGCCGCGCCCGACCACCGCGTGCACGAGCCCTTCGTCGGCCAGTCGCTTGTAGGCGGCCTGCACCGTGGTGCGCGTCGTGCCGATGCCGTCGGCCACCGCCCGGATCGTCGGCAACCGGTCCCCGGGCCTCAGACGCGTGGCCGCGATCGCCGCGCGATAGTGTGCGGCGATCTGTTCGGCCAGGGGCGCCGGGGCGCCACGGCGGACGGTCGGGAGGTCGACGGCCATGGGATGGCGTCGGTCTAGCCGGACAATCCCCTCGGGTCAATCGAGACAATTTGTAAACAGCGGGCGTCGATCGCGCGGTGCCGGACCGCCCCGCGCGCCGGGCAGCCGCACCCTTCGCGAAATCCCGACTCGGGACCGTGGCCGAACCCGCCGTCGCACGGTGGGCTCGGCCGACGCCACGGCGCGGCCGGCCCGCCTCCACGACCCTCCCTCGCCCACGTCGGTCCGACCGCTCGATACTCCGACAGTGCGCGTCGCGGTGTCGTGCGACGCAACGGGAGCAGGGGGATGTGGACGAAAACCACGACAGTCCTGGCCGTGGCATCGGCGCTGGGCGTTGCGGCGTTGGCCGCGATGCCGTCGTTCGACCCGGTGCAGGCGTTGCCGCCGCAGGCGGACCACGGGCGGGACGCCCGCGACGCGTACGCGGCCGAGCCGCGGGTCCTCGCGTCGACGGCGTCCGGTGAGGTCGAGCCGGACGCGCTGCCGGCGGCGCCGGGTGGCGCGGCGCGCCTCGACGTCGCGGCGACGCCCGAGCCCTTCTGCGTGATGGTCGAGTCCGGCCTGGACGCGGCGTTCGCAAACGGCGTCACACAGTCGCTGGCGGGCGGCGCACTCGGCTTCCCGGTGAAGGGTCAGCCGGCGCCCGACCGCCTCGCGATCGAGAGCGTGTGGACCGGCACCGCGGCGGCCGCGTTCACGACCCGCCCACCCAGTACGCGCGAGGTGCAGGGCGGCATCGCCGAGGAGTTCATCGGCACGTGGGTCCCGGTCGTGGTGGTGCACCCGGACAACGCGCTGCGCACGCTGAGCGCGGCGCAGGTCCGCGAGGTGCTGCGCGGCGCGGTCGACGACTGGTCGGACGTCGCCGGCGCCGCCGGCCCGATCCACCTGGTGTTGCCGCCCGAGGGTCCGCGCGCGGACCTGATCACCCGGACGCTGCTGCCCGGGGACGCGCTCGGTGCCGGTGCGGTCGTCGCCGACCCGCTCGAGCGCCTGCGGCGCGTCGCCACCGACCCGGCGGCGATGACCGTCGTCGCGCTGCCGCTCGCCGAGCGCGCGCGTGCGGCGCGACTCGCGATCGACGGCGTGCTGCCGGATCTCGGCGCCGTGCGTCTCGGTCAGGTCCCGCTTCGGCCTGCCGGTGCACCTCGTCTACGCGCGGTCGCCGGACCCGCGCCTGCCGCGTCTCGTCGCCGCGGTCCGCTCGGGCGCGTTCGCGCAGCTCGCGGCCGACGTGCTCGTGCCCGGCCACTGAGCGCCCACCGCGCCCGACGCGGCGGCCGCGCCCGGGCGAGGCCACCCCGGGTCACCGCGGCTCGCGCGCGTCGCCCTTCGCCAACCGTTCACAGAACGCCTCGAGCTTCGCGCGTACCGCCTCGCCGTCCGGCTTGGCGTTCGGCGGGACCGAGCCTGCGGCCTCGGTGCGGGCACCGAGACACTCGCCATCCGACTCGCGGAACGACAGCACGTCGAAGTGCAGCGCGGCGGGAAGGCCGAAGTCATCCGCGTTCAGTCGCCAGGTCACGAGGTGCAGGGCGTTCGGCGAGCCGATGACGCGGTGCGGCCCGGCGCCGGCGGCGTCGGCATGACGGCCGAGGAGGAAGCGCCGATCGAGTGCGGCGTGCGAGCGGCCATCGTCGTCCGGCGGGCGGAAGACGGTCGCGCCGCGTTCGGCGTTGGCCAGCACCTCGCGCGCGGCGAACACGTCCTCCACTTCGGCGACGGTGCGGGCGCGTGCACCGGCGAACGCCGCGTTCCACGCGTTCGTCCCGCGCGATTCCCGCGGGTGGACGCGCGCGGTGTCGGCCTCGACATCGAACTCGAGCAGGTAATAGGTGTGGCGCAGCGGTTCGCCGGTCGCGTCGTCCGCCGACCGCGGCGCGAGCTCGAGCGCGTAGTAACGGTGCGAGGGCAGCGCGCGGAGCAGCGCCGGATGGTCGAGCAACACGACGCGCTTCGCGGTGAGCTCGCCGCCGCCGGCGGCGCCGTCGTCGCGCTGCGGCAGGTCGCTCTCGCGAGCGAGCGCCAGCGCGCGCGCCGCGAGCTCTTGCTCGCGCGTCGACAGCGTTCGCTCGGGGTCCGGTTCCGCAGCGGTGTCGATGGCCGGCGCGAGGCGCTGCGCCATCGCGGCCGTGAGCTGCAGGAACTCCGCGCGCAGCAGGTCGCGTTCGTGCGCCTGTTCCGGCGTCGGATCGCCCAGCGCGTTCAGCTCCTGGAGGCGGCGCTGCACGACGTCCATGCGCTCGACGAGCTTCCTGAACTCAGGGGAATCGGCGCTCGGACGCGTGCCCGGCTGCTGCGCCGCCGCCGCGATCGCGACGAACGGCAGCAGCAGCAACGGGCATGCATGCCGTGCAGGGAACATGGGCGACGAGGGTGGAACCGGAACGGCCCCGAGGAGCCGCCGCGGGGCACCGTCACCGCAGGTGACGGTGCCCGTTTGCCGGCGGCGGGAGGCCGCGATGGGAAACGCGTGCGACCGGAGGTCGGAGGCTAGTCTTCGGGTCGCTGCGAGTCACGGGTTCGTCGTGCCGAGAAACACGGCATCCACGGTCGCGGAGACGTGCATGGGCCGTCCTGGCTCGAGCGGCAGGAACAGTGCCTGGGCGAACACGCGGACACCGATCAGGCTCCGGTCGACCGGCACCGGCACGGCGACGGCGGCGGTGCCGAATCCGGGGGGCGTCGCGACGAACGGCAGCGGGACGCTGGTGTTCGGATCGATGCGCACGCTCCCGAGCCCCGGGACCGGCAACGGCGCCGGCGCCAGCCCGGCGGCGAGCATCGGCAGGACGACCGTCGGCCACGTGCCGGTCCCCGGCTCCGCGAACGCCTCGAGCCACAGCGCGCCGCCGAGACCCGGCAGCCGTGGTGCGCGCAGCTGCCGCGTGCGGTTGGTGAACACGTGGCTCTTGCTGAGGAGATCGAGATCGCCGTCGCGGTCCAGGTCGGCGAAGCTCGCGCGGCGGCTCTTCGCGCTCGGCGGCAGGTCGCCGGTGGCGTCGACGAACACGCCCTGCTCACAGGCGAACAGCAGGTCCGCGATCTCACCCACCAGCAGCAGATCCGGATCGCCATCGCAGTCGACGTCGCCGACGGCGAGGGACAGGGTTCCGTCCGCCGCCAGGTCGGGCATCGCGCCGGCCTCCGCGCTCGCGAAGTGGCCGTCACCGTCGTTGCGGTGGAGCTCTGCCCGGACGCCGATCGGCAGGCTCACCGCGCACGCCAGATCGAGGTCACCGTCGCCGTCCGCGTCGAGCATCTCGATCGCGTCGAGCGGTCGCGTCGCCGCCCAAGGCGCGCGGGCGAGGGTCTCGTCGGTGAAGTGGCCGGTGCCGTCGTTGAGCCACACGCGCAGCCGGGTGTAGCCGGCGATCAGCAGGTCGAGGTCGCGGTCGCCGTCGATGTCGGCGAGCACGATCGAAGCGGAGTTCTCGGCATGCACCGGCAACGACGCGAGCGTGTCGTCGGTGAAGTGTCCGGTACCGTCGTTCCGGTAGAGCCGCGGCTGACCCGAGCGGCCGTAGACGAGCCACGCGTCGATTGCTCCGACGACGATGTCGGGGTCGCCATCGGCATCGACGTCCCCGACCTCGACCTGCACGTCGAGCTCGCTGTCCGCTGGCAGATGGGTCGCAGTGACGTTGCTGAAGTTCCCGAGTCCGTCGTTCAGGTAGAGGAGGTCCTGGCCGTCGAAGTGATCGAAGTCGGGTCCGGTCGCGACGAACAGATCGAGATCGCCGTCGCCATCGACGTCGACGAAGGCGGCATCGCCGACGTCGTTGCGGTCCCTGGGGAAGTCGCCCTCGACGAACCGCCCCTCGCCATCGCCGAGCCAGAGCGCGTTCTCACCATCGTAGACGCCGTCGAACAGATCGAGGTCGCCATCGCCGTCGACGTCGCCCGCCACGACGAGCGTCGGTTCGGCACGCAACGACGGAAACGCGTGCTCGGACGCCGACCACGACGTGCCGTGCCCGTCGTTCAGCAGGAGGGTCGGCGCGAGCAGTTGATTGCCGAGCATCGCGTCCGGCGCGCCGTTGCCGTCCACGTCTCCGAGGGCGACCGACGTCGACGACGTCGTGGCGTCGCGCAGCACGCCGTTTCGGAGGACGAAGTGCCCCGAGCCGTCGCCGCTGAGGACGCGGTTGGTGTCGCCGCGCGAAGTCGCGAGCAGCACGTCGAGCGCGCCGTCGCCGTCGATGTCGCCGAATGCCGCATCTTCGGTCGACCACGTCGAGGCCGGCAGGTTGGTCGCGCTGACGTCGGTGAAGTGACCCGTTCCCTCGTTGAGCAGCAGGCGGTTCGGCGCTCCGGACGGGGACAGCGTCCAATCGGCGCAGAACAGGTCGAGGTCGCCGTCGCCGTCGACGTCGCCGAGGAGGATCACGCTCGTCGTCTCGCTGTCGGGTGGAATCGCGCTCGGATCCGCGACGAAGGTCCCGGTCCCGTCGTTGCGGTACAGCAGCTCGTTGCCGTTGCCGCCGGCGATCAGATCCGCGTCGCCATCGGCGTCCACGTCCCGGAGCAGCACCGACCACGTGCTCACCGGATCGGCCGGCAATCGTCCGGCGGGTGCCTCGACCAGTCGCCCGGTGCCGTCGTTCAACCAGAGCGTGTCGGCACCGATGCGCCCGATCACGACGTCGACGTCGAGGTCGCCGTCGACGTCGCCGAGCACGGCGCACCGCGCCGCGAACGGGGCGGGCGGCGCATGGGTCGCGGTGACGTCGGTGAAGTGGGCCGCGCCGTCGTTCTGCCAGACATGCGTGCTCGAGTAGTCCACCAGCACGACGTCGAGAGCGCCGTCGCCGTCAAGATCGCCGACGGCGATCGCCGAACCCGAGTGGGCGGCTGGCAGGTGGGTCTCGGTCACGTCGACGAATCCGCCCCGGCCATCGCCGAGCCACAGGAGGCCCGGGCGACCGGCGAACAGGGCATCCAGATTCCCGTCGCCGTCGAGGTCGGCCAGGACGACGTCCTCGGCCCCCTGTGCGCCGGTCGGCGGCAGGTGGGTCCGCACCGGCATCTCGGCGAATCGCTGCGCCGGGAGAACGCCGGCCGACAGCCACAGGAGAATCGGGATCGCGCGGTTCATGCGGGCACCTCCGGGTGTGGAACGCCCGCCGTCGTCGGGCGATTTCCGCGCGATCGACCGGGGCGTAGCATCTGCGCTGCATGGCGTTCCTGACGTCGACCTTCCAGAACGAGACCCTGGTCCGCCGGCAGCTCGACGAGCTGTTCGGCAAGCGCGACCTCGCGGTGATCGACGCCGACGTCGCGCCCGACTTTCGCGACCACGACAGCGCCGGCGACCGCCCGCGCGGTGCGGCGGCGTGGCGACAGTGGGCGGAGGAGGTGCTCGCCGCGTGCCCCGATCTCGAAGTGACCGTCGAGGACCTGATCGCGCAGGGCGATCGCGTCGTCACGCGCTGCGTGCTGCGCGGCACACACGCCGGGACGCTGCTCGGCGTCGCGCCGACCGGCGCGCGGTTCGAGCTGCGCGGCGTGATGATCTGGCGCATCGCGAACGGCAAGCTCGCCGAGCGCTGGGTGACGATCGACCGTCTGCCGCTCGCCCGTTAGCCGCGCGAGAAGCCCGCGACCAGCGCGACCGTCGTCAGCACGCCCGCCGGTGCGACCTGGAGCAGGAGCGTGCGGAGACTCTGGCCCGCACCCGTCAGCCAGTCGCGCGCATCGTTCGCCCACGCGTCGACCTCCGCCGCCGGCACGATTCCGCTGAACGCGACGACCGCCGCGACGGTCGCCAGCACGGCGGCGCCGAGCAGCGCGAACCTCACGAAGTGGCGGACGACCCGGCCGATCACGTAGCCCAGCAGGATGCCGGCGCCGGCGCGCGTGAAGCCGTCGGGCTCGATGCCGTTCTGCCACGTGCCGACGGCGAGCAGGATGGCGCCGGCACCGAGCAGCAGGTGTTTGGCTCTCGAGCTTGTGCCGAGGAACGCGAGGCGATGGGGACGGCGCTCGGGCTCGGCGCTCCGGACCGGGGGTTCGGTGGTCACGTCGGCGGAGCTCCGGTGCGTGCTCGGGCTGGCGGGAGGACGATGTCGATCATGGCAGCCGGGGGTTCGCACCGCGCGCCGCTGCGGATGAGGTCCGAGGATCGCGTGCTTGCACGGTACCGCGCGTGGCCGTCGCATGGGACCGACATGTCCGAGCCCGATCGGTCGAACGCGTCGTTGTCCGACGCGCCGGCGTGGCGGCGTGAGCCGTTCCGCGTGCTGTTCCCGCTCGGGATCGCGCTGTTGTGGGCGGGCATCCTGCACTGGGTGCTGTTCGCGCTGCAGTGGATCACGCGCTACGAGCCGGTGTTCCACTCGATCGTGCAGATCCAGGGCTTCCTGACGGCGTTCGCCGCCGGGTTCCTGCTGACCGCGATCCCGCGCCGGACCTGCACGGCGCCGCCGGGTCCGGTGACGATGGCGATCGCGATCGCCGCGCCGGTCGGGACGTCGGTGCTCGCGTGGTTCCACCTGTGGGGTGCGTCGCAGGTGCCGTGGCTGGCGTTGGTGATCGCGTTGACCGGGTTCGCGCTGCGGCGGTTTCGGAAGGCCGAACGGCGACCGCCTGCGAGCTTCGTGTGGGTGCCGATGTCGTTCGCGATCGGCGTTCTCGGGTCGGCCCTGATCGCGCTCTACGGCATGCACGCGACCGCCGACTTCCGCTGGCACGACGTCGGCCGGGGACTCCTGCTGCAGGGCATGTTCCTCGGCCTCGTGATCGGCGTCGGCGGGCTGGCGCTCCCGTTGATGACGCGCAAGGAGCCGGCACCGGACGCCGATCCGGCGCGGCCGGGCGTGCTGCTGGCGCACGTCTTCGGCGCGCTGGTCCTGATCGCGTCGTTCGCGCTCGAGAGCTTCGTCTCGATGCGGCTCGGCTACGCGCTGCGGGCCGCTCTCGTGCTGGCGATGCTCGAGCTCACCGCGCGCATCCACCGGTCGCCGTCCGTCCCGGGCCTGCACCGGCGCTACATGTGGCTGGCCGCATGGCTCCTGCCGATCGGGTACACGCTCGCGGCCATCTGGCCGGCGGATCGCCAGATCGGGCTCCACACCGCGTTCCTCGGCGGCTTCGCGTGGTTGACGCTGACGATCGGCATGCACGTCACGCTGGCGCACGGGGGTGCCGGCCAGCGGCTCGATCGGGCCTCGCCCGGCGTCATCGGTTTCGGGCTGTGCATGACGCTGGCGCTCGCCGGCCGCGTCGCCGCGGAGGTCGACGGTCTGCATCGGCTGCTCTGGATCGGGCTCTCGGCCGGACTCCTGCTGCTCGCGACGGTGTTCTGGAGCGCCAGGGTCCTGCCGTTCGCGTGGTGGCGAGCCTGACGTCGGGACGCCCGATCGGCGGTCGATCTGCTAACCTGCCCCCGTCAAAAAAACCGGGAGCCCCACGCCGCTCCCCTGGGCCGCGTTCCCGGTCGGTTCCGCGTCCCACGGCGTGAGGCCCCCGAGCGCGACGGGCCGTGGCCCGAAGCGCGACACGTCTCTCTCGCACCCTTCATGCGATCGCGCGCACCGAACCGTCTCGCACGGACGACGTGATGAGCGAGTCTCCGCACCCACGGGCCAAGGAGCTGTTCCTCGCCGCCCTCGACCTGCCCGAGGCGGAGCGCGCGGACTTCCTCCGTACGGAGTGCGGCGGCGACGAGGCCCTGCTGCGGCGCATCGAGCGGCTGCTGACGTCGCACGCCCGCGCCGAGCGATCCGGGGTGCTCGACGCGTACCCGGCGACCTCGATCGCGACTCCGTTCACCGAACCGAGAACCGCGGCCGCGCCCGATCCCGAGCGCATCGGTCCGTTCCGGATCGTGCGCCGGCTCGGCGAGGGTGGCATGGGAGTCGTCTACCTCGCCGAGCAGGAAGAGCCGATCCGGCGGATGGTCGCGCTCAAGCTCGTGAAGGCCGGGATGGACAGCCGGCAGGTGCTCGCGCGATTCGAGTCCGAGCGCCAGGCGCTCGCGCGGATGACGCACCCGAACATCGCGCGCATCCTCGACGCCGGCACCAGCGAGGACGGACTGCCGTTCTTCGTGATGGAGTACGTGCCCGGCGAGCCGATCACCGCGTTCTGCGACGCGCGCCGCCTGCCGCTCCGGGATCGCCTCGGGCTGTTCCGCCAGGTCTGCGATGCCGTCCAACACGCGCACCAGAAGGGTGTCATCCACCGCGACATGAAGCCGAGCAACGTGCTCGTGTCCGAGCTCGACGGCAAGCCGACGCCGAAGATCATCGACTTCGGGGTCGCGAAGGCCGTCGAGCAGCCCGACGCGGTCGAAGACGCCTACCAGACGATGTTCGGCCAGCTCGTCGGCACGCCCGACTACATGAGCCCCGAGCAGGCCGATCCGCTCGCGCGCGACATCGACACGCGCGCGGACGTCTACGCGCTCGGCGTCGTGCTGTATCAGCTCCTGTGCGGCGCGTTGCCGTTCGAGTTCTCCGGCAGCGGCAAGGGCATCGCCGAGATCCAGCGGACGATCCAGACCGTGGATGCGCCGGCGCCGAGTGCGCGGCTCGCCGCGGCCACGCCCGAGGCGGCGCGCGACGCGGCGGCGGAACGTGCGACGTCGGTGCCGGTGCTCCTGCGCGCGCTGCGTGGCGACCTCGACTGGATCGCGCTGCGTGCGCTCGAGAAGGAGCGCGAACGTCGATACGCGTCGGCCGCCGAGCTCGGCGCGGAGATCGAGCGCCATCTGCGCGGGGAGCCGGTGCTGGCGGGCTCGCCGGGCACCGCCTACGTCGTCCGAAAGTTCGTGCGCCGTCACCGCCTCGGCGTCGGGCTGGCGGCGACCGCTCTGATGGCGCTGATGGTGTTCGCGGTGACGATGGCGGCGAAGAACCGCATCATCGCCGACGAGCGCGACCGCGCGAACGAAGCGACCACGCGGGCGCTGGCGGAGGCCGAAACGGCGCGCAAGGTGACGGCGTTGTTCGCGAGCGTGTTCGAGGTCGCGAGTCCGGACGTCGCGCGCGGGCGCGATCTGACGGCTCGGGAGATCCTCGCGACCGGCGTGCGCCGCGTGCGCACCGAGCTCGACGACCAACCGGAGGTCAAGGTGCGCTTGCTCGGCACGCTCGGCGCGGTGCACCGTGGCATCGGACGCTACGAGGAGTCACGCGAGCTGCTCGTCGAGGCGCTCGAGCTGAGCCGCGAGCACCTCGGAGACGAACATCGCGTGACGCTCTGGCTCGCCGGCCAGCTCGCGCAGACCTGTGCGCGTTCGGGCGACTACCGCGAAGCGCGACGCCTGCTCGAATCCGTCCTCGAGGCCGCGCCACGCGTGTTCGGGCCGGACGCGCGCGAGACGATGGGATTCGAGGAGAACCTCATCGAGGCGGACATCGACGAGGGCCGGGACGACGAGGCGATCCAGCGCGGCACGGCGCTGCTCGAACGCGAGCGGCGCGTGCTCGGCGACGACCAGCGGCAGACGCTCTCGCTCGAGGGTCTGCTCGCGCTCGCCGAGCTCGGGGCCGGCCAGCGCGAAGCGGCCGCGGCGCGCTACGAGAAGCTGATTCCGAGGCAGCAGGCGGTGTTCGGGGAGGACCATCCGACGCCACTCGCCGCGATGCACAACCTGATACGGGCGTACATCGAGCTGCACCGGCTGGACGATGCGACGGCGCTGTGCGACACGGCGCTGCGGCTCAGGAAGCAGGTGTTCGGGCCGGAGCACCCCGAGACGCTCGCAACGTGGAACACGAAAGGCATCATCCTGCTCCGCAAGGGCGACCTCGATGCCGCCGAAGACGTGTTCACGCACGTGATCGAAGCGTGGCGACGACGTTACGGCGACGACCATCCGGCCCGGCTCTCGGCGATGCTGAACCTGGTCGAGGTGTACGCGCGCAAGAAGCAGTTCGACAAGGCGGAGCCACTCGCCCGTGAAGCGCTGGAGGGGTCGCGGCAGGCGTTCGCGTCGAACCACCCACGGCTCCTGTCCGCGCGCCAGACGCACGCGTTCGTGCTGTTCGACGAGGGCCGCGTTGCGGACGCGGTCGCCGAGCTCGAGCCGCTGTTCGAGGATCAGCGCGACGACCTCGGCGCCGCCGATCCGCGCACGGTCGAGACCGCCGACACGCTGTGCAGCGCCTACGCCGAACTCGGCGAGCTGGCGAAGGCCGAGGATCTGAATGCGTTGACGGCCGAAGCCCTGACGGTGCGCGACGCGGCCGGGAGCGCGAAGCGGCTCGTCGCCGCAGCGCTCTGCGCCGCGGCCGAGCGGCGCACGAACGACGCGATGGCGCATCTTCGCCGCGCGGCGGACCTCGGCGTCAAGGTCGCGCCGTTCTCGAAGGACCCGGTGTTCGCCGTCCTCACGACCGATCCCGAATTCGCCGCCCTCGCCGCGCGGCTCGAGCGCTGACGGGAGTCCCGGCCCGGGCTGCGAACCCGTGGTCGGCTGCTGGGGGCCGTTCGCGGCGCGTCGCTGGTCGAGAGAGAGGTCGTACCAGTTCAAAACCGCAAATGAACGCGAATGAACGCAAATGCACCGTCCAGCCGATCATCGGGCAAACGAGGGCCCGAGGCGGTTGCTGGGGCCCGGCTCGGGAGGGGAAGGCTGGAGGCGATGTTCTTCAGGCGCCGAGACTCGGCGGAAGCGGAACGAGACCGTGAGTCGCTGGGTCCCCCCAAGGTGGCGGACGGCACGGCTCGAGGCCGTGCCGTCGCCGAGCCCGCACGTTGTCACGTGCCGAACACGATCCGCAATCCGTCGCTCGGCGCGACGATGCCGAGTGCACAGGCTCCCGGATCGACCACCCAGAACTGCATGTCCACCTCGCTGCCGATCAGTGCCGGGTTGGGCGGCAGCGGGATGTTCACGCTCGCGTAGCCCTGCGACCCGGCGATCACGGCCAGGGCCGGCGGGGTCGACAGCGGAACCAGGGCCGCGCAGCCGGGGCCGATCTGTGTGCGGACCGCGACGTTCGAGAGCATCAACGCGGCGATGGAGGCGGGGGTCGCGTCGAACAGCTCGACCCCGAACCCCTGCGAGTTGCTGATCCGCGGGACGCCGATCACGCGCAGGCCGGGCACGAGGCCGGTCGAGCCCGGACCACCGCCGGCGATCCGCTCCGCGACGTAGCCGCCGAGCGTGTCGACGTCGATCCGGTGCAGCTCGTATCCGGTCGCGCCATCGTCGGCGGTGAAGTAGAGCGAGCTGCCGGCCTGCACCAGCCACTGCGGGTCACCGCTCTTGTCGCCCGGTCCGGTGTTCAGCGCGAGGTTCGTGCCGAAGCCCGAGCCGTTGGTCACCCACAGCTCGCGGCCATCGGTCGACTCCGTCGCGACGAACACGCCGAGGTCGCCGCCGCTCAACGCGACCAGCTCACGAGGGTGGGATGGCAAGTCTCCCGGTTCGATGTCCAGCAGGCGTCCGGCGCCCCACGGGGAGGCATAGGCGATTCCCGGCTCGCCGTCCTCCCGCTCGTAGAGCGAGCCCCCGCCCGCGTTGCCGAGCCAGAACACGGGATGGTCGGACGCGACGGGGACCGTGCCCGCGACCGACCCGTCGGTGCGTACGATGGCGGTCGCGTAGGGGAGGGCCCGATCGAAGAGGACCTGACCAAGGTAGGACCGCCCGCCCCGCACGATTCCGAGCGGGAGACCGGTTCCGGGGGGGGGGGGTTGTTCGTCTCCACGACGGTGGTTCCGCCGACGGTGCCGTCGGTCACGTAGACCCGGTACACGATGGCGATCCCCGCCACCGGCTCGTGCGTCGAGAACACGGTGCGGCCATCGGGCAGATTGCCGAGGCCGATCATGAATGAGGAATCGGCCCCCGCCACGACGTCGCCGAGGAGCCGGGAACCGGCCGCCGTGCCGTCGCTGACCCATGGCTCCAAGCCCGTACCGCCGTCGTCGGCAGGGAAGAGCACCCCCCCGATCCTCGGAAACGCCCACCGGCCGGCTTCGACGCCGTCCGCGCTTCCCGTGTTCGCATCGACCGCCAACCGGGTCCCTGCGCCCGTTCCGTCGGTCGACCATAGCTCCAGTCCGTGTGTCGCGTCGCGCCCATAGAAGAACGCGCGGCTGCCCGGAGTGTCCAGGTCGGCGAGCTCGATCACGAGGCTGCCCGGCTCTGGCTCGACGTTGCCGAGCGTTCGGGTTCCCGCGGTGGTGCCATCGCTGATCCACAGCCGATTGCGCGTGCCGTCCGATGCGACGAACAGCGCACGGCCGTCCAAGGTGACGGCATAGGGTGAATGCCCCAGGTCGCGAGGGTCCCAGTCGAACGGCGGCAGCGAGAATGGATCGACGCGATCGATCGGGTCGGGCACCGAGCTCGTCGGCGCGCCATCCAGATCGCGGATCATCACCGTGCCCGGGGCGGTTCCGTCGCTCCGCCATGGCTCGAGCCCGTGCGAGCCGTCGTCGGCGAAGAACAGCAGCGAACCGTCGAGCAGCTCGACGCCGCCGCGTGGTGAGCTCGAGGGCGTGCCCATGACCCCGACCCGCGCGATGCGGTGCGTGCCGGCCGCCGTGCCGTCGCTGATCCATGGGTGGGTGCCGTCGACCTCGCGAACCAGGAACACCACGGACGACCCGAGCTCGGTGACCGACCCGTACACCGGCTCCGAGCCGCTCGGCGCGACCCACACCGTCGACGTCCCCGCGACGGAGCCATCGGTCGCGTAGAGCGCCCGCCGACCGGTCGCCGGATCGCGCAGGATCAGCAGGACCTGCCCACCGACGAGCGCGCCGCCGCCCGCGCGAACGAGAAGCCGTTCGAAGGCCGCCCGCGGCTGGTCGATGAGCAGGCGATGCGTGCCCGCGGGGGTCGCGTCGCTCGACCACAGCGCCAGCGTGTCGGGTCCCGCGCCGTACTCGGCCACGAAGAACATCCGCGACAATGCCGAGCCGAGCATCTCCGGATTGCCGCTCGCCGACCCGGAGCGCAGGTCGTACGCGGCGGGAGTTCCGCCGGCCGTGTACCAGGTACAGCTCCCGACCGACGAGCGGATGGTCCGCCGCGAAGAACGCGACGTCCCCCATGGTCGCCGGCCAGCCCACGTTCCGGCCGATGATCTGCCGGGTGACGGTGCTTCCGCTCGGATTCGACGTCCAGAGGTCTCCAGCGTCGTCGGTGAAGTAGAGGTGGAGGCTGCCATCGGCGAACCGCCACGGATCGGTGACGGCGCACGACACCGTGATCGTTCCGGCGAGCGTGCCGTCCGTCGAGTCCAGACAGCCGCTACCCGAGTACCCGGCGCGGCCACCGAACACTCCCAGCCCCAACGTCCTCGCACCAGTGAGAAGGAAGGTCCCGGTCGGAGAGTTCGTACCGTTCGTGGTCCAGAGCCCACCCTCCGCGAAGAACACTGCCCTCGACCCGAGCCCATGGATCGAAGTCGGGAGCACGCCGTTGGGCTCGAGCCGGACCGTCGTCGAGGCGGTGAGCTGGCTGCGCCACAGGTGCCCGTTCTCGGTCGCGAACAGGGCAATGCCGGTCGTGAGCTCCCCGCCGCCGGCGATCGGTCCGTCGTTCCAGCCCATCACGCGCTGGGTTCCGGCGGCGGTGCCGTCGGTGAACCACAGCTCTCGTGGGGCGTACCGGGAGTGCCCGTCGGGCAGCCCGACCGTGAACCAGGCGCGGCCGCCGGCGACCACCATCTGGGACGCCCCGGTGTTGCTGCGCACGGCCGGTCCGGTCCGGATGTCCTTGACGAGGGTCTGGGAGGCGAGGCTGCCGGCGAGCAGGACGGTCGCGGGCAGCAGGAACGGCACGAAGACGGATCGGTGTTGCATGGCGTCGAACCTCGGGGAGCCGGGCCTTCGGCGGCCCGCTGGGGGTGGAATGCGAGTCCCGGCGAGGGCGAACGCGGGAAGGACGCATTTCGCGCGGATCGCCCGAGCCGAACGCGCCACGCCAAGCCCCCGGTCCGAAACCTCGGTGACCGCCGGATCGGTCAGCGACCCTGCGGCGCCGGCAGCCCCTCGACGCGTCGCATCGGCCGCAGGCCGAGATCGGACCAGCGGCCCGAGGGTTGCGAGTTCGCGTACCGAGTCGCACCGCGCCACGACCGCGGCGTTCATGAAGCCGCCGCCGCGATGCGCGCGTTCGCCGGTGCGACCCGGACCGCGGTCGCCGTCCCCGTCGCGCGGCGCGACCCCCGGACTCAGCCGGTCGCGGCACCACTCCCAGACGTTGCCGTGCACGTGGTGCAGGCCGAACGGGTTCGGAAGCAGCGTGTTCACCGGCGCGTGGATCGGCCAGCCGTCGTTCAGCTCCGGCCAATCGGCGACCGCGGCCGGATCCGCGAACGGACCCGCGGACTGGTCGGCGATGTTGGCCGCACCGCGCAACGACTCGCGATCGGCGCCGGTCCACCACGCGGTGTCGCGTCCGGCTCGGCAGGCGTACTCCCACTGAGCGCTGGTCGGCAGGTCGAGTCCCAGGCGCCCGAGCAGGGCGTGACACTCGTTCCAGCTCACGAACTCGACCGGGTGCGCCGCGGTGATGACGCCTCGCTGACCCAGGACCCGCTGGTACGACTTCCCCACGGAGTAGCGGCTCGGATTGCGGCCGGCGTCGAGCCGCATCCACTGCCCCTGCGTCATCTCGTACTTCGACACGAAGAACGGATCGAACCGCACGCGTCGAACGGGTCCCTCGAGCTTCCGAGCCTGCGCGTCGAAGTTCGGCTTGCTCGGATCACGCTGACCACCGACCAGATCCTCGCCGCCCGGCAGCAGCACGAACACGAGGGCCGAGTCCCCGTCGAACTGGAGTTGGCCCGAGCTCCCGCGCGCAGGGACGCGCCCTGAGCGCGGGAATGCGAACTCCCAGAGGCGGGAGTCGGGATCGGGACCGAGCGGAACGAGGCCCAGCTGCGGTGTGATCCGGAGGTGGTGGTAGAGCTCGCTGGCCCGTTCTCCGCCGCTCGAGGCGATCGCGGCGATCGCCTCGTCCCACGCCGCCGCATCGACCTCGAGCGTCTCGTGCCGCACCCGCTCGGCCCACGCCAGGCTGTCTTCGACGCGTGCCAGGTCACCGACCACCGGCTTCGCGAAGTTCTCGAGGTCGGCGATCAGCCGGGTCAGGGCACCGCCGAGGAATCGGTTGGCCGCGGCATCCCGTCCGGCGACGGCATCCTGATCGAGCTCGTCCCGCGCGGCACGCAGAGCCGGGAGTCGATCGACGAGCGGCCGGGCCTGCTGCTCGATCCACTGCCGCATCGCGGCGGCGCGCTCGGGCCGTTCGGGATAGAGGTCCGGGATCGCCTCCCGCGCGTCGCGCAACAGCACCACGTTGCGCAGCAGGTCGTAGCGCGCGAGATGGCCCTCGGCTTCGGTGCGCGCCGCGGTCGCCCGTTTCTCGGCGCCGCGCGCCTCGACGAGCCCGAGCGACGTGCCGATGATCCCGGCGATCAGGGCGACCAGCAGCGCGCCGGCCGCGGCGAGCACGCCGCGATTCCGCCGCGCGAACTTGCGCAGCCGATAGGACCGGTTCGGCGCCGCTGCGAGCACGGGCTCGTGCAGGAGATGACGCTCGATGTCCCGGAGCAGGTCGTTGGCCGACGCGTAGCGACGGTCGGGCTCCTTGTCCATCGCCTTCAGCACGATCCAATCGAGGTCGCCGCGCAGCGCCCGCTGCAGCGACTCGACGCTGGTCGATCGGCGCGCGGCGATCGCCGCACGGTCCGGGGCGGTGGTCAGTCTGCGGCTCGGTGGCGCCGGCTCGGTCTCCAGGAGCAGCCGGTGAAGCTCGCCCGGGGCCGTGCGGCGCGCGTCGCGCACGGCGATTGGCAGCTCACCGACCAGCAGCTCGTAGAGCACGACGCCGAGGGAGTAGATGTCGGTGCGCGTGTCGACCTCGCCGCCCTCGGCCTGCTCGGGCGACATGTACCTCGGGCGTGCCGACCATCACGCCGATCTCGGTGAACAGCGTCGCCTGGAGCGCTTCCCGGTCGGTGGCTCGGGCCAGCCCGAAATCGATGATCTTGGGAACCGGCTGCCCGTCCTGTTCGACGACGAGGATGTTGGTCGGCTTCAGGTCGCGGTGCACGACGCCCCGCTGATGGGCGTGTTGGACACCGGCACAGACCTTGATGAACAGTCGGAGCCGCTGCCGAGTGTCCAGCCGATGGTCGTCGCAGTACGTCGTCAGCGGCGATCCGTCGACGTACTCCATCGCGAAGTACGGCTGCCCCGCCTGCGTCGTGTCCGCGTCGAAGACCTTGGCGATGTGGTCGTGCCGCATCATCGCCAGGCTCTGGCGCTCGACCTCGAAGCGTGACAGCACGCGGCGGCTGTCCATGCCGAGCTTGATGACCTTCAATGCCACCTGCCGTCGCACGGGCTCCGACTGTTCGGCGAGGTAGACCTGGCCCATTCCGCCCTCGCCGAGGAGCCGGACGATCCGGTAGGGCCCGATGTCGGAGCTCTGTGCCGACGGCGCGTCGCCGGTGGATCGGCGCAGGCGACCGAACGCGGCCTCGGCGCCGACGAGCCGCATCAAGCTCCGGCGGAGCGCCGTTTCGTGAGCAGGTGCTGCGGCCACCAGAGCCTCGAACGCCGCGGCTCGCTCCTCGGGAGGGAGGCTGAAGTGGATCTCGAACAACCGTTCTTCCAGATCGGACGGAAGATCATCTTCAGGCTCGGGACGTTCGATCGAGGTCATCGCGGCGGAGCGGCAATGCGGAATCGCCATCGTATCGGCCCCTTGTCACGAGCTCAGGTCCCGAGCGGATCCACGTCAGCGATCACGCGGCCGATCGGTGTGCCGCCCGGCCCGCTCTCGAGCTCGGCGACGACGAAGTCGCCGATGCCGTCGCCATCCACATCACCGAGCGCGTCGACCGAATCGCCGAGATGGCCACCGATGTCGGTCCCGAGTTCGGTGTGGATCGCGCGTTGCGCACTCGCAGCACGGCTGCTTCGACCTCGGGGAGAGGGCAGGAGGCGTCAGAGCCACGCCACGATCGCGACGAGCGCGAGGATCAGCGCCGCGTACTTCAGCGAATAGTAGATGCGCTCGTCGTGCTTCTTGAGCCGTTTGAACGGTAGTCGGATCCGGTAGAGGACGTCGAAGATGCGGTTGAACAGTCCGACCTTCTCGCCGACCTCGTTGCGCGTCTGGGTCAGCTTGACGACGTGGCGGATCACCAGCCGGTTGATCCTGGTCGCGATCCGGCTGCGCAGTGGCCGCTCGACGTCGCAGAACAGGATCACGCGCGCGGTCTCCGTCTTGTTCTCCGCGCGGTGGATGTAGGTCTCGTCGAAGACGATGTCCTCGCCGTCACGCCACGCGTAGGGTTCGCCGTCGATGAAGATCCGGCAGTCGTCCGAGTTCGGCGTGATCAGCCCGAGGTGGTAGCGAAGCGAGCCCGCGAACGGGTCGCGATGCTTGACGAGCCGGCTGTCCGGAGCGAGCAGCGTGAACATCGCCGCGTGGATCGTCGGGATCCGCTCCAGCAGCTCGACGGTCTTCGGACAGAGCTTCCGCGCCGATGGCAGGAAGTCTCCGTACCACTTGAAGTAGAAGCGCTTCCAGCCGCGCTTGTAGAACGAGTTGAACGCCAGGTCGTTGTACCAGTCGGCCCGCTTGATGTGACCGCCCTCGTACAGCGCCCGTGCCTCGTCGCGGATCGCTTCCCAATGCTCGCTGAGCAGGTCGAGCTCGCCGAACCGTTCGCGATCGAGGATCGGCCGGTTGGGCACCGCCGAGAA
Organism: uncultured Planctomycetota bacterium; assembly: GCA_963823025.1. Classification (GTDB taxonomy): domain Bacteria; phylum Planctomycetota; class UBA1135; order UBA1135; family UBA2386; genus CAWGKH01. The sequence continues at coordinate 62,370 of CAWGKH010000003.1, forward strand.
CAGGTAGACGAACGCGTTGTAGGGCGCCGTGAACGTCGAGTGGTCGGTGAGCTGGCGCAGGAACTTGTGCCGCACGCGGCCGCGGAAGTGCACGTAGCACGCGGACGCCACGAACAGCAGCAGGACGATGTGTACTTGACGCTCCAGAGCTCCGTCGGCATGGAATCGCCTCGCGGACGCCGCGATTCTAGGGCGCCGTGACGATTTTTCGACGTCACCGGCGCGCCTCCGATCGGACCGGGCGACGGGCGCATCCGTCGGGTGGGCGCGGTAGCATGCTCCGCTCATGGCGCTGCAGCTCGCCGACGTCGACCACGCCTACGGAAAGCACCAGAGCCTGCGCCGGGTGTCGCTGAACGTGTCGCCCGGGGACCGCTACGGCTTCCTCGGCCACAACGGCGCGGGCAAGACGACCGCGATGCGCATCGCGCTCGGCCTGGCCCGCCCGGTGCGTGGACGAGTCTTCGTCGACGGCTTCGATGCGCTCGCCTTCCCGCGCGAGGCGCGTGCCCGGATGGGCGGGATGATCGAGATCACCGGGTTCTATCCCGGTGCGACCGGCCGGCGGAACCTCGTCGAGCTCGCCCGGCTGCAGGGATTCAAAGTGCAGGACGCGCGCAAGGAGGCCGAACGGCTGCTCGACGTCGTCGGTCTCGCTGGCAGCGCCGACCGCGACGTCGGGGGCTACTCGCAGGGCATGCGCCAGCGGCTCGGCCTCGCGCAGGCGCTGATCGGCAGTCCGCGCTACGTCCTGCTCGACGAGCCGACCAACGGCCTCGATCCCGAGGGCATCGCCGAGCTGCGCGCGCTGCTCGAACAGCTCTCCGGCGAGGGCATCACGCTGCTGATCTCGAGCCACCAGCTCCACGAGATCGCGCAGCTCTGCAACCGGATCGGCGTCCTCCGCGAGGGCCGCATGCTGCTCGAGGCCGAGACCACGGCGCTGCTCCGCTCGACTCGGGAGCGCTACGAGGTCACGGTCGACGACGTCGAGCGCGCCGACGCCACGTTCGGCCGGCTCGGACTCGTGCATCGGCCGTGCGGCGACCGTTCCCGCTTCGTCGAGATCGCCGGAACGCCGGCCGCCGACGTCGTGCGAGAGCTGGTGCACGCCGGGGTGGGCGTGGCGCGCTTCGCTCCCCGGCCGACGACACTGGAGGAGGTGTATCTCCGGCTGGGGGAGCACGGCGGTGCGGCCGAGTTCGGCGAGGCGGCGGGCGAATCCGCGAGCTCGGCGCTGCCGGTGCCGGTCGGCAGACCGGCCCCCGAGCGGCGCCTCGCTCCGCGCCGCGGCCTCTGGCGCATGGCGCGGTTCGAATTCGACCGCGGGCTGCGTCCCTCGGTCGTGGCGCTCGCCTGCGTACCCGCGGGCATCGCGATCTGGCGGATCGGGGAGCTCGCCACGAAGCTGTCCGCCGAACGCGCGCTGGTCCAAGCCGGCAAGAAGTTCGACTTCTCGCAGGTGACGGCGTTCGAGGCCGTCGGTCGGGGGCTCACCGCCGGACTGCCCGTCGTCGTCGTGTTGACCGCCGCGCTCGCGAGTCAGTCGATCGCCGGTGACTACTCGCTCGGCACGCTGCGCAACGTGATGCTCAGGCCGTTGCACCGGCGCGAGATCGCGGGCGGGAAGGCCGTCGCGGTCAACGTCGGGGCCGTCGCGCTGTATCTGCTGCTCGCCGTCGCGACGCTGGTGGCGGCCTCGTCGTCGTTCGACTTCGGCGATCTGTTCGACATCGGCCAGGACGACGCGCCGCAGTCCGTGCTGATGCCCGCCACCGAGGTCGCTCCGTATCTTCCCGGCGCGCTGCTGGCGCCGGTCCTGCCGTTGCTCGCCTACGCGGGCATCGGCTTCCTCGCCGGCGCGATCGTCAGACGGTCGATGTGGGCGCTCGCCCTGGCGATCGGCGCCGTCCTCTCACTCGACGTCGGCCGCACCATCGCGCGGCCACTCGGTTTCGAGGCATGGCTGCCGTCGGCGTACGTCCCATCCCCGCTCGGGGACACCTCGTACCTCGGCTTCTTCACCGACCTCTCGCGGGGTAGCGCGGACGCGTTCTTCGAGTACCGTGCGATGGCCGAGATCGTTCCCGCAGCCTGGATCCTCTTGACCTTCGGACTCGCCACCGTCGTCCTCCTCCGGAGGCGCATTCCGTGACGCGCATGCGCGCCCTCGCCGCGATCGCGGGATGGATGGTGGGTCTCGTCGCGCTCTGCACGAGCTGCGCGACGCCGCTCCCGGAAGCGCCGCCGCCGCTCGCGGACATGGAGGAGCCGCTCCAGTACTTCCAGGAACCGGCCGACGAGCAGGCGCGCCAGGCGCTGCCACTCGGCACCTTCACCGGCTGCTACGTCGGCGAATCCCGCCAATCGCTCGAGTCGCTGCTCGGCGACGCGGAAGGCGTCGAGGTCGTCCGCCTCGTCGAGAACTCGCCGGCTGCGGTCGCCGGTCTCGCGGTCGGCGACCTGTTGATCGAGGCGCGGATCGCCGGTGGCGAGCCGCGCAAGCTCCAGCGACCCGCCGACTGGCGCAAGGTCGAGCTCGACGCGAAACCGGGGGACGAGGTCGCGGTGCGGTTCGATCGTGCGAACCGGCGAAGCCGCACGACGATGGTCGTCGTCCCCCGCGTCGCGGCGCCCGAACGCGGCGCGGTGCGCAGGATCCGTGAGGAGGAACGCGTCGGCGTCGTCCTCCGCACGGCGACCGAAGTCGAGGCGCGTGCCGCCGGTCTCGGTCCGGGTGGTGGTGCGGTCATCGTCGGGCTCGCGAAGAAGAGCCCGTGGCGCACGGCGGGTCTCGAGTTCGGCGACCTGATCGTCGCGGTCGACGGTCACGAGGTCGCCGATCCCGAAGTCGTCGTCGAGCAGATCCGAGCGGCGGGCGACCGGATCACGGTGGAGTTCGTGCGCGACGGCCGGCGGTCGAGCGTCGTCACGCCGCTGACGCGGCGCGCCCAGGAGCTGCGCGAGCTGTGGATCCCGGTGCTCGTCGACTACGAGCGCACCCGTGGCAAGTCCGACACGTCGATCCTGCTCGGGCTGTTCCGGCACGTGCGCACGAAGGCGGCGTGGCGCGTGCGTCTGTTCTGGTTCATCCGGTTCGGCGGCGGGGACGCGGACGAGCTCCTGGAGGTGGATTCGTGAGACGTCGTGTTCCAATCGGCCGGCCGGTGCTCCGCGTGGCGGCGATGGCGTCGTTGCTCGTGGCGCTCGCGAACGCGCAGGCGCCGCGCGCCGATCTCACCTACGTGCAGGTCGAGGGTCGCCGCGTCAAGGAGGCGATCCACGCCGACGTCGACGGCGACGGCAGGAAGGACCTCGTGATCGCCACCGGCTTGCCGGCGGAGACTCCGGGGCCGCCGCGCCGCTGGCTGCAGGTGCACCTGCGGCGCGAGGGTTCGCCGCCGTTCGTCGCCGTTCCCGATCACGACTTCGAGGTCGTGCGCGACGTCGTGGCGTACGCGGTCGCCGACGTGAACCCGCATCCCGGCAAGGAACTCGTGCTGTTCTCGCCGTCGCTGGCGGCGGGCGTCTACTGGGATGCCGACAAGACGCAGCCCACGGTGTTCAAGATCGCGCCGGTGCGGCTCCTGTGGCAGCCGGCACGCCGCGTCCAGACGATCGACCTCCAGGACTTCGTCGTCGACTTCGATCACGACGGCCACGACGACCTGCTGATCCCCGAGCCGGACGGCTATCGCGTCCTGATGCAGCGGATCGGCGAGGACGGTGACGTCCACTGGGACACGTTCGAGCTCGCCGTGCCGCAGCGACGGGCGACGAAGCGCGACGAGGGCGAGACGCGGCTCAAGGCGCAGGCCGACACGTTGCGGCTGCGCCTTCGCGAGGACGAACGGGAGCAGGTGTTCACGCTGCTCGAATGCGCGGACAGCGTGCCGCCGCCGGCGCTGGCCGACTGGGACGGCGACGGCGACATCGACGTCGTCGCGCTGGCCGACCGCGACCTGTGCGTCTGGACGTACGACGGCGGGTTCGCCGCCGCGCCGACACTCGAGCACGAGCTGCCGCCGTTCGAGGGATCGATCCTCAACCCGTCGAACTTCGTCCGCGTCGCCGACGTCAACGGCGACCATCGGCTCGACGTCGTGTTCGTCGCCGGTCGGGTCAAGGACGACGACGTCGTCAGCTACGTCGAGATCTACGTGCAGGGCGAGGATGGTGCCATCGCCGACGCCCCGGCCGACCGCCTGATGCTCCAGGGCTTCGTCGACGTGCCGCGGATCGAGGACGTCGACGGCGACGGCGCGCCGGAGCTCGTCGTCGGCTCGCTGCGGCCCGACCTGATCGGCACCATCTCCGCCGGCGGGACGGGGTCGATCGACGGGCAGGTCAACGTGTTCCGCAACGAGTTCACGCCGGACGGTGGCCGCTTCGGCCGGCCGGTCGCGATGGTCGAGAAGGTCGGGCTGACCGGTGACGTGATGAAAGGGCGGTTCCGCGAGCGCATGCTCGCGACGTTCTTCCACGACGTGAACGGTGACGGTCGCCCGGACTTCCTGCAGCGAACCAATCCCGAGCGCGTGGTCGTGCGCCTGACGAACATCGACGGCTCGCGCTTCACGCTCGGCGATCCGGTCTGGGACATGCACGTCGATGCCGGGGCCCGGGTCGTGCCGGTGACCGAGGCCGACGGCCATGTCGCGTTGATCGCGATCGAAGACGAGCAGGTCGTCTACGCGGAGTTTCGATGAGTCCATCGAGCATCACGGCGACGCGCGGACACCGGTGGCGGACGCGGCTGGCGATGTCCTTGGTCGCGTGCGGCGTCACCGCGGGGCTCGCGGCGCAGCGCGCGGCGATCGAGGGGAAGGTGCGGGCGTCGTTCACGCCCGAGCGGCCGATCGCTTCGAGCCGTGCCGCCGACCTCGATGGTGACGGCCGCATGGAGCTCCTGGTCGTCGGCGTCGACGGCGACGTCGAGGTGTGGAAGCAGGAAGACGGTGCGACCGCACCGGTGCCGCACGCGTCGGGTCTCGTGCTGCCGCGTCCCGAGCACTCGGTGCTCGCGCTCGCGGACCTGACACGTGACGGCCGGGAGGAGCTCATCGTCTACGACGATCGCGGCGTCCGGGCGTACGCGCTCGATGGATCGGGCAGCTTCGGCGGTCAGCCGTTGACGCTGGTCGAGGACAGCCGCATGCGCATCCGCGTCGGCCGGCCGACGTTCGCGGCGATCGTGCGCGACCTCAACGGTGACGACCTCCCCGACCTCGTGCTGCCGATCTTCGACACCTGCCAGCTCTGGCTCAACCGCGGTGGCGGCGAGCCGGCCAGGCCGGACGGTTCCTCGGGGGTCGCGGACGCGTCGGTGACGGCGCCGCGCTTCGAGCTCGCCCAGACCGTGCCCGTACCGGTCGCGCACCGGGTCGAGGAACGTGCGTCGAACCTCGCCGACCTGCTCGAGAACAAGGTGCGCATCCCGCGCCTCGACATCGCGGACGTCAACGGCGACGGTCGGCCGGACCTGCGGGCACGCGACGGCTCGGTGCGACGATTCTTCCTGCAGGACCAGAACGGCCATTTCGCGGCCACGCCGATCGAGGTCGACCTGTCGATGTTCCGCGACACCACGCCCGAGGCGGGTGTCGAGCTGGGCAAGACGGTCGTGCTCGAGAAGCACCAGCAGATGCAGGCCGGTGATCTGAACGGCGACGGCATCCCGGACTACGTGATCGCGCACCGCCGCAAGGTCTGGAGCTTCCTCGCCGATGCGCACGGGCCGCAGTTCAAGAAGGCCGACACGCGCGTCGTCGCGGAGGACATCAGTGGTCTGCTGCTGATGCACCTCGACGACGACGACCGCGACGACCTGTTCATCTTCAAGGTCGATGCGCCCACCGCGGCCGAGCTGGTCCTCGGCCTGGTCAGCTCGATCGACGTGCCGATCCATTGCATCGGCTATCGCACGGCCGAGGACGGCACGTTCGAACGCCGTGCGACCTGGAAGCGCACGCTCACGCTGCGGATCCCGTCGATCGCGCGGCTGCTGAGCGAGGCGACCGATCTCGTGCAGGACTTCATGGGGGTGCTGTCGAAGCTCCGGTGGTCGACGGTCGGCGACTTCGACGGTGACGGCCACAAGGACCTCGCGCTGGTGACCGAGGACGAATCGGCGATGGAGCTCTGGCGCAGCCCGGAGAGCGCACCACCGGAAGGTCGCGAGATCGACGTGTGGCTGCGCAAGCTGTTCTTCGAGGATCCCGACACCGTGTTCGACGTCGATCGCCTGCTGAAGCTCGCCGCACAGGTGTTCGATGCACGCACGTCTTCGATGACCGGCAAGCGCGATCCGGATGCGCGCGTGGTGCTCCCCGTGCACGCGGACGCCTACATCGTCGGGATGTTTTCCTCGGACTTCGATGGCGATGGCCGTGATGAGACCGTCGTCGTGTCCGAGGACGAGCGCGCGCGTGGTGTGCAGCACTTCGATGTGATCGAGTGGCGTTAGCCGCGCCGCGGGTATGATCGGCCCGCCCGCGATCCTCTTCGTGCCTCGGAGCCCGATCCATGTCCTCACGTGAGCCCGTCCATCGTCTCGTTCCGGCCCGGGCGTTCGCCGTTCTGGCACTCGCAATGCTCGCGGGCTGCTCGAGCAAGAGCTCGACGCGGCTCGCGTCGGTCGAGATCGACGCGAGCGGCGGCACGATCGCCGTCGACAGCGGGATTCTCGCCGGCACGATGCTGGTGGTTCCCGCCGGCGCCGTCGTCGATCCGGTGACGGTGTCGATCGACATGACCGGTGTCACCGCTGTGCCGGACGCGTCGGCGATCGGGCCGGCCGCGGCGTTCTCACCGGATGGGACAACGTTCGCGACACCGGCGACGTTGACGCTGGCGTTGACGCCGGTCATGGCCGCGCAGCTTCCCCCCGAAGGCGCCGCTCCGGCAGGCATCGTCATCAAGCAGCGCCAGCGCGACGGGCGGATCATCGACATCGTGCCGACTGCGGTCGACCAGACCGCGGGCACGGTCACCGCCGAGGTCTCCACGCTTGCCTCGTTCTGGGTCGCGAGGCAGGTCAGCGGCGGCGACATCGCGATGTTCGACTACTGGCCGATGGCCGCCGGCGACCGGTGGGAGTTCGTGGACAATTTCGCCGTGACCGTGACCGAGTCGAACAGCGAGCCGAACCTGCCCACCCTGGTCACGCGTCTCTCGCTGGTGGGCTCGGGTATCGACGAAGGGTTCTACTTCGAGCGGGTCGGCGGGGAGACCGACGTGTTCGGGCGCTACGGGCGTTACGCGACCACCGAGCAGGATCTGTACGACCAGGGGCTCGTGCTGTTGCCGGCGACGATGCGGCTCGGCGACCAAGTCGTCTCGATGGACGGCTACGACGGCTACACCCCGATCGGCACGACGATGTCGACGTTCCGTGGCGACGAGACGATCACGGTCCGGCTGTTGACCGAAGGGCGATACCAGACATCCCTCGGACAGTTCAACGACGTGCTGGAGGTCGAGATCGAGGGCGACCGCGTCGACGACCGGCCGGACTCTTCCACGAGCGTGTTCCACCTGTGGCTGGCCCGTGACATCGGACCGATCCAGCTCGACTCGCCGCTCCTGCCCGCGCCGACCGATCTGCGGCAGGCGCTGGTTGGCGGCCTCGTGATCCCGTGAGTCGACCCCTGGTCGCGCTGCGCGGATCGCGTGTGACCCGCGGCGCGCTCACACGCGGTCAGAGCTCCTTGACCTCTTTGACGAGGTCGGTGAGTGCCACCTTCGCGTCGGCGAACAGCATCAAGGTGTTGTCATTGTCGAACAGCGGGTTCTTGATGCCGGCGTAGCCCGGGCTGAGGCTGCGCTTGATCACGACGACCGTGTGCGCGTGGTCGACGTCGAGGATCGGCATGCCGGCGATCGGGCTGGGCCGGTCCTCGCGGGCGATCGGGTTCACGACGTCGTTCGCGCCGACGACGATCGCGACGTCGGTGTTCTGGAAATCGTTGTTGATGCGATCGAGCTCCCACAGCTTGTCGTAGGGCACGTCCGCTTCGGCCAGCAGCACGTTCATGTGCCCGGGCATGCGCCCGGCCACCGGGTGGATCGCGTAGCGCACCTCGCAGCCGCGCTTCTCCAGCTCTTTCGCGAGCTCGGCGCACACGTGCTGGGCCTGGGCCACGGCGAGGCCGTAGCCGGGCACGATGATGCACGACGCCGCACCGTCGAGGAGCATCGCGACCTCTTCGGCCGAGGTCGACTTGATGTTGGCGTACTCGCGCGCGTCGGCCGCGACCGTGTCGTCCCCGATGCCGCCGAGCAGCACGTTGACGATCGACCGGTTCATCGCCTTGCACATGATCTGTGTCAGGATCAGACCCGACGCGCCGACCAGTGCACCCGCGACGATCAGCATCTGGTTCTCGACGACGAACCCGCTCGCCGCAGCGGCCACGCCTGACAGCGAGTTGAGCAACGCGACCACGACCGGCATGTCCGCGCCGCCGATCGGCATCACCAGCAGGACGCCGAGAGCGGCCGACAGGACCGTGATCGCGATCGACAGCAGCACCACGCCGGCGGTGTCACCGGTGTTCGCGAGCAGCAACGCACCGGTGACGATGACGATGCCGAGCGCCGCGTGCACCAGGTGTCGCGACGTACCCTTCAGCGGGTGCACGGCCTTCTTGCCGGCGAGCTTCAGGTAGGCGATGCCGCTGCCGCTGAACGTCGCCATGCCGACGAAGATCGTGAACGGCAGCGCGACCTGGAGCTCGACCGTCACGTCCATGCCGGCGATCGACCCTCGCGTCGACAGCTCCGCCAGCGCGACGACGGCCGACGCCGCACCGCCGAAGCCGTTGAACGCCGCCACCAGCTCCGGCATCGCGGTCATCTGGACGCGCGTCGCGAGCTGCTGGCCGATCAACGAGCCGATCACGAGCGCCGCGATCAGCAGTGGCCACGTCAAGGCGTGCGCCTCGAACAGCACCGCCACGATCGCGATCAGCATGCCGACCGCGGCGAGCTGATTGCCCGAGCGCGCGGTCTTGACCTTCGCGAGGCGCTTCAGCCCGAGGATGAAGAGGACCGCCGAGAGGATGTACAGGTAGATGTGCACGGCTCAGTCCTTCTTCGCCTTCTTCTTGCCGAACATCCCCAGCATCCGGTCGGTGACGAGGAAGCCGCCGACCACGTTGATCATCGCGAACACCACGGCGACGAAGCCGAGGATCTGCGCGAGCGTCGGCTCCGACGATTTCATCGCCAGGATCGCGCCGACGATGGTGATGCCGGAGATCGCGTTCGATCCCGACATCAACGGGGTGTGCAGCGTCGGCGGGACCTTCGTGATGATCTCGAACCCGACGAACGACGCGAGCACGAAGATGAACAGCAGGGTTGCGATCAAGATGCTCCTCCCGAGGACGCGCTGCCGCTCTCGGCCGTCTTCGAGCCGGCCGGCGCAGCCTGCGGCTCGTCCTTCACCAGTGGCTTCCGGTCGTTCTCGCTCCGGATCTCGCCACCCTTCGTGATGCACGTCGCACGGACGATCTCGTCGTCGAACGACGGCTCGAGGCGACCTTCCTTCAGGAACAGATCGAGGAAGCTCGCGACGTTGCGTGCCCACATGCGGCTCGCGTCGCCGCCGAGCAGCGCAGGCAGATTCGTCTCGCCGAGGATCGTCACACCGCCGACCCTCGCCGTGTCTCCGGGCGTGGTCCCCTCGACGTTGCCGCCGGTCACGGCCGCGAGGTCGACGATCACCGAGCCCGGCCGCATCCGCTTCACCATGTCCGCGGTGACGATGCGCGGCGCCTTGCGCCCCGGCACCAGCGCGGTCGTGATGACCACGTCGCTCTCGCCGACGTGCTTGGTCAGGATCTCGCGCTGCTTCGCCAGGGTACTCCTCGCTCGCCTCCTTCGCGTAGCCGCCGGCGGTCTCGGCGTCGGGCGGCGTGCCGGTGTCGACGAATTTGGCCCCGAGGCTCTCGACCTGCTCCTTGACCGCGGGGCGCACGTCGTTCGCCTCGACCTGGGCGCCCAGCCGCTTGGCGGTCGCGATCGCCTGGAGGCCGGCGACGCCGGCGCCCAGCACGAACACCTTGGCCGGCCGGATCGTGCCCGCGGCGGTCATCAGCAGCGGGAACATGTTGGGCAGCGCGACCGCGGCCATCAGGACCGCCTGGTAGCCGGCGCAGGTCGCCTGGCTCGACAGCACGTCCATCTTCTGGGCGCGCGTGATGCGCGGCACCGACTCCATCGCGAACGCCGTCACCTTCGCCTGGGCCAGCGCGTTCACCGCATCCTCCTGGAACGCGGGCACCAGGCTCGACACGAGCATCGCATCGGCCTTCATCGCTGCGATCGCGTCGTTCGGCGGGGTGCGCACCGAGAGGACGAGGTCGGCCTCGCCGAGCGCGTCCCTCAGGCTGGCGCCGGCCTCGTCGTATTCGGCGTCGGGAAAGCCGGCTGCGAGGCCGGCTCCCGACTCGACGGCGACGTCGAGCCCGTGCTTGACGTAGCTCTTGACGGTTTCTGGAGTCGCGGCGACCCGGGTCTCCCCGGGCTCGCTCTCCTTGCGAACGAACACGAGCGCCATGGAGTCCTCTTCTGCTCGATCAGGGGTGTGGTTCTTGCGTCGAGCGAACGAAGAAAGAGAGACGAAGGGGCACGCGGGAACAAGGGTGAGTCCGCCCTTTCTCGACACGATCGTGCCGCGTCGAATTTCGCGTGGCCCGGCGCTCGGCGTGACCGGCCGGCATGGTGTCGTTACGCTTCACGCCTTGATGGGCGGCAGCTTCACCGAGCGGTTGGGTGAGCGCGTCGCGGGAGGGACGGCGCCGGCGTGCGTCGGCCTCGACCCGCGACCGGACGCGTTGCCGACGCATCTGTGCCCCGACGATCCGGCGCCCGAGCGCATCGTCGCGTTCCACCGCGAGGTGCTGCCGCGCATCGCGCGTCATGCGCCGGTCGTCAAGCCGAACGTCGCGTTCTACGAGCGGCTCGGCGCGGCCGGCTGGGCCGCCTACGAGAAGACGTGCCGGCTCGCGACCGAGGCCGGGCTGCTGGTGATCGCCGATGCGAAGCGCGGCGACATCGGGAGCACCGCGCAGGCATACGCGGAGGCCCACTTCGCGCTCGCCGACGCGATCACGCTCCATCCGTGGCTCGGCCGCGATTCCATCGAACCGTTCCTCGCCGGCTGCCGCGCCGGGGGGAAGGGGGTGTTCGTCCTCGTGCACACGAGCAACCCGAGCGCCGCGGAGTTTCAGGACGTCGAGACCGGCGCCGGCACGATGGCCGAACGCGTCGCGGACGCCGTGCAGGCCTGGGGTGAGGCGTTCGTCGACGCCCACGGCTACTCGGCGGTCGGCGCGGTCGTCGGCGCGACGTTTCCGGAGCAGCTCGCCGGGCTGCGCGAGCGCATGCCGCGCGCGTGGATCCTCGTGCCCGGCGTCGGCGCGCAGGGCGGACGCGTCGACGACACCGCGGCGGCCTTCGACGCCCGCGGTCTCGGCGCGATCGTCAACCAGAGCCGCGGCGTGCTGCAGTGTTTCCCGCCCGAATCCCCGGACTGGCTCGACCAGATCGACGGCGCGCTCACGGCGTTCGCCGCCGATCTGCGCCGCGTGGCGTTCCGCACCTCCGACCCTCCCCCGACGTGAATCCCAGCCTGCGCCACATCCCGTTCCGGCGACTCGGCACCTCCGAGGTGCACCTCCGCTATCTCGAGGACGACCCGGACCTCCAGCAGGTCCTCGGGGTCAGACCGCGCAGCCTCGACGGCCTCCTGAAGCACGCGCCGCTGAACGCGCGCCGCCTGCTCGACGCGAAGGCGCTCGGTGGTGCGCTCGCCGAATACGCCGCGCGCTTCGGTGCTCCCGACGCGGCGCAGGAGAACGCGCGGGCGATCGCGAGCGGCGAAGCGTTCGTGATCGTCACCGGGCAGCAGCCCGGGCTGTTCGGCGGGCCGCTCTACACCGTGCACAAGGTCGCGACCGCGGTGCGGCTCGCGCGTGATCTGTCCGCGCAGCCCGGCGCGCCGAAGGTCGTGCCGTTGTTCTGGAACCACAGCGACGACCACGACCTCGACGAGGTGAACCGCGCGTTCCTCGTCAACCCGAACCAGGACCTGCAGCGGATCCGTCTCGATCTCGAGCACGGCGGCGAGCCGATCCGCGACGTCGCCGTCGGCCGTGCGCTCGAGCACGCGCTCGCCGCCGCGAGCGATCTGCTGCCGCGCAGCGAGTTCCGTGACTGGGCGTTCTCGCTGTTCCGGCCGAGCCACGCCGACGAGTCGCTGGCGGCGGGGACGGCGCGGATGCTGTTCGGCATGTTCGGCGAGGACGGGCTGCTGATGATCGAGCCGCGCGACCTGCCGCCACCGGCGTTCGACGTGCTGCCGCGCTGGCACGCGCAGTCGGACGAGATCCGCAGCCGCGTGCGCGGCATCGCCGAGCACCTCGCGGACGTCGGCGTGGACGTCACGCTCGACCCGGCCTTCACGATGATGTTCCAGTGCGTGCCCGGGCGCCGGCGCGAGCCGTTGGCCGACGGTGACGCGTGCGACGATCCGCGCCAGCTCAGTCCCGGCGCGCTGATGCGCCCCTTGTGGCAGGACGCGATCCTGCCCTCGATCGGCTTCGTCGTCGGGCCGGGCGAGCTCGCCTACCTGTCGGTCGCGGGTCCGGTCTACAAGACGCTCGGCGTGCCCAAGCCGGCGTTCGTGCCGCGCGCGTCGTTGACACTCGTCGAGCCGTCGCTCGCCAAGCTGCTCGACCGCTTCGGTTGGGACGTGCCGGATCTGGCGCGCGGCCCGGACGAGCTCGCCCGCGTGCTCGACGACGAGGCGGTGGCCGGGCCCGAGCAGGATCTCGAGCAGCTCACGGACCAGGTGCGCACCCAATTCCAGGGCATCGCCGAGCAGCTCCGAGAGACCGACAAGGCGATGCTCGGTCCGATCGAGCGATCGCGGGGCAAGCTGCTCGACGAGCTCGACAAGCTCGCGCAGAAGGTGCGCAACTCGCGTCAGAACCGCCAGGGTACCGGCCTGCGGCAGATTCGGCGCCTGTGCAGCAACCTGCGCCCGCGCGGGCGCATGCAGGAGCGTGTGCTCAACGCGTTGCCGTTCCTGGTCGCGCACGGCCAGGAGCTCGCCGGACATCTCGTCGACGCCGCCGATCCGTTCTCGGTCCACCACGGAGTGCTGAACCTGTGACCGCGCCGTTCGACCTGCTCGTGCTCGCCGCGCATCCCGACGATGCGGAGCTCTGCTGCGGTGGCACGATCCTGCGCTGCACCGACGCCGGGTGCTCGGTTGCGATCGTCGACCTCACCCGCGGCGAGACCGGCACGCGCGGCACGCCCGAGCAGCGCGCACGCGAGGCCGAGGCGGCCGCGCGGTCGCTCGGGATCGCGACGCGCGAGAACCTCGGATTGCCGGACGGTGGACTCGCGGACGACGAGCGCGCGCTGGTGGGGGTGATCGGCGTGATCCGCCGCCTGCGGCCGACCCTGCTGTTGGCGCCGCACGAGCGGGACATCCATCCCGACCACGCGGCCGCCGCGCGCGTCGCGCGCCGTGCGTTCTTCCACGCGGGGCTGAAGAACGTGCACCCGGAGCTCGGCGCGCCGACTCGACCCCGCGTGCTGCTCCACTATCCCTCGATCGAGGCCGTCGAGCCGACCTTCTGCATCGACGTCTCGGCCGTCGCGGCGCGGAAGCGCGCGGCGATCGCGTGCTACGCCTCGCAGATCCCCGGACCGGACGACCCGCGCGCGCACTACGCGCGGGGGCTCGATCCGCTCGAGCGTGCGGCGGCGCGTGACGGCTGGTTCGGCGCACTCAGCGGTGTCGCGGCGGCCGAGCCCTACGTGACCGCCGGACCCGTGTCTCTCGACCTGCTCGCCCCGCTCTTCGCCCGGAGTCCCTCATGAAGATCGTCGCCGTGATCAACCAGAAGGGTGGCGTCGGCAAGACGACGACCACCGTCAGCCTCGGCGCCGCGCTCGCGCGCCTCGGCAAGCAGGTCCTGCTGATGGACCTCGACCCCCAGGCCAACCTGACGCTGCATGTCGACCGCCGACCCGAGCTCGAGACGGCGACGATGACGCAGCTCCTCGTCGAGGACCGTCCGATCGCCGAGCTGGTCCAACCGACGTCGACGCCGGGGATGCTCGTGATTCCGGCGGACACCTCGCTCGGCGGCGTCGAGCAGGTGCTCGCCAACCGCATCGGCCGCGAGACCGTGCTGCGCGAGGCGTTCGAGGCCTACGACGGGAAGACCAGGTTCGACTACGTGCTGATCGATTGCCCGCCGTCACTCGGCGTCCTGTCGGCGAACGCCCTGGTCGCGGCCAACGAGGTCCTCGTGCCGATGCAGGCGGAGTACTTCTCGCTGCAGGGCATGGCGAAGCTGACCGAGGTGATCCAGCTCGTGCAGCGCCGGCTCAATCCGGAGCTCGACATCCTCTGCGTCCTGCCGTGCATGGTCGATCTGCGGACGCGGCTCACCGGGGAGGTGATGGACAACATCCGGATGCACTTCGGCGACCGGCTGTCGGAGCACTTCATCCGCACCAACGTGAAGCTGGCCGAGGCACCGAGCTTCGGCACGACGATCTTCGACCACGCGCCGGCGAGCAACGGGGCGCTCGACTACTGGGAGTTCGCCCGCGACTTCCTCCGCCGGCACGGGGAGATCGTCGGCGACGACCGCCTCGCGGCGGCGGCCGGTGAGCCACCGCCGGTCGAGTCGGCCGGCGAGCTCGACGAGTCCGCCACCGCGGCCGCCGCGCTCGATGGCAACGCCGAGATCACGCCCTCGGAGTCGGCCCCTGCCGCCGATGTCCCGATCGCGCCGGGTCGATCCGCCGAGCGCGGCGACGACGGCTTCGCGGCCGGCGCCGCGGCGGACTGAATTCTGCCGCCACGGCCGCCGATAGTGTCGTTGTCGTGCCGCAGAAGGAGCCAGCCCCGTCCCCCAGCCTCGACGAGGTCCAGCGGCTGCTCTGCCGTACGCTCGCCAAGATCGAGTCGGTCGTCGAGTCCGCGCTGAAGGGGGGAGCAGCCGAGGGCGAGCTGCTGCGCAAGCTCGACCAGGGCCGTGCCGAGTTCGAGGACCGGGTCGACGTGCTGCGTTGCACGCTGACGCGGCTCGCGGACGTCGCGACGATCGACCTCAACCGGACGACGTCGGCGATCCTCGACGGCATCCTCCTCGAGCTCGAGAAGCCGCTGGCGATCGAGGCGCACCTGGGAGCCGGACCTGCCGTATCCGGCGGTCTCCGAGGAGTCCCTGCAGTCGCTGCTGCATCGCGCCATCTCGCTGATCACCCGCCACGCCCGTCCCGGGGACCGCGTCCGATTCCGGACCGGGCGGGATCGCGACGAAGTCCTGCTCGAGATCGAGATCGAGCCGGCGTTGCGCGACGGCACCGGTGAGCCGTTCGAGCTGCTGGCGGTGCGCTGCCGGTGCGCTCGGGGAATTCGTCAGCGAGATGGGTGGTCGCTTCACGCTGTCGGACTCCGCGGAGAGGGTCGCGCTGGGCATCCGCCTGTGGGCCGGCACGGGCGCGCCCGATCGCGCGGACCAGCCGCGCGGCGAGCCGGACTCCGAGGCCTGAACGACGCCCGATCGGACGGATCGCGTCCGCGGCACGTCCGCGCGTAAGATCCCGCCGTGCGGCTCCGGATCGGCATCGTCTGCTACCCCACGGTCGGCGGCAGCGGCGTGGTCGCGACCGAGATGGCGATGTACGCGGCGCGCGCCGGCCACGAGGTGCACCTGCTGAGCTACGACCGCCCGGCGCGGCTCGAAGGGGTCGTGTCGAACCTGACGTTCCACGACGTCCAGGTGTCGGCCTATCCGCTGTTCCGCTACCCGCCATACGACCTGGCGCTGGCGACGCGGATGCTCGAGGTGCACGAGGAGTCGCGCGTCGACCTGTTCCACGTGCACTACGCGATCCCGCACGCGGTCAGCGCGTTCCTGGCCAACGCGATGTCGGCCGAGCCACTGCGCTGGATCACGACCCTGCACGGCACCGACATCACCGTCGTCGGCGCCGACCGGGCCTACACGCGGCCGACGCGCTTCGCGATCGAGCAGTCGAGCGCCGTGACCGCGGTGAGCCGCTTCCTCGCCGAGGAGACCGTGCGCACGTTCGGCACCGACAAGCCGATCGACGTCGTGCCGAACTTCGTCGACACCGGGCGCTTCCGGCCGGGCGGCGCCGGTCGCTGGTACGAGCGGGCGGACGACGAGCGCAAGATCGTTCACGCCAGCAACCTCCGACCGGTGAAGCGGGTCGCGGACGTCGTGCGGGCGTTCGCCGGGATCGCCCGCGCGGTGCCTGCGCGGCTGTTCCTCGCTGGCGAGGGGCCCGACCGGGACCATGCGATCGCGGTGGCCGCCGATCTCGGCGTTCGCGATCGCATCGAAGTGCTCGGCGGGCTGCGTCACGAAGGCCTCGAGCGGCTGTTCGCCGACGCCGACCTGTTCCTCTCGGCGTCGGCGACCGAGAGCTTCGGGCTGTCGATGCTCGAGGCGATGAGCTGCGGTGTGCCGTGCATCAGCACGCGGGTCGGTGGCGTGGCGGAGGTGCTCGCCGACGTCGGCGCCCTGACGCCGTTCGCGGATCCCGACGAGATGGCGCGCGCCGCGTTGGTCCTGCTGACCGACGAGGCGCTCCACCGCCGCCATGGCGAGGCGGCCCGCCGGAGAGCGTGCGAGCACTTCGCGCTGCCGGACGTGATGGCACGGTACTTCGCGCTCTACGAGCGGGTCGTCGCGCGGTGAGCCAGGCCGGCGCACCGATCTACCTCGACCACGCGGCGGCCACGCCGGTCGACCCGCGGGTGCTCGACGTGTTCGTCGACGTCGAGCGGCGCTGCGCGGGAAATCCGGCGAGCCTGCACGCGGCGGGCCGCGCGGCGCGGCAGGCGCTCGAATCCGCGCGCGGGGAGGCGGCGCACGCGCTCGGCGTGCCGGCCAACGGTGTGTGGTTCGTGTCCGGCGGCACCGAGGCGAACGTGACCATCGTGCGCGGTTCCGGCGTCGTCGACCGGCCGGTGCTGCTCGCACCGGCGATCGAGCACCCGTCGGTGGCGGCGGCGGCCGAACGCTGGCGCGGTGTCGTCGGGTGGGCGGTCACGCCGGACGGCCGGGCGGCCGTGGTCGACCCCGAGGCGCCGATCGGCCTCGTCTGCCTCGCCCACGCTCAGAGCGAGATCGGCACGGTCCAGCCGGTCGAGGCCGCGGCGGCGGTGGCGCGGCGCGCCGGCGTGCCGCTGCACGTCGACGCGTCGCAGACGCTCGGCCGGCTGCCGTTGACCCCCGTGCTCGCGGCCGCGGACACCGTCGCGCTCTCCGCCCACAAGGCGGGGGGGCTCCGGGGCTGCACGGTCCTGGTGGCCCCGCGCGGCGCGGTGTTCGCACCGCTCCTGGTGGGCGGCGGGCACGAGCGGGGGCGTCGGGCCGGCACGCCGAGCCCGGGTCTGGCAGCCGCGACCGCGCGGGCGATCCGGTTGGCGGTCGAGGAACGGGCCGAGCGGGCGGCGGCGATGGCGGCGGCGCGGGCCGCGCTGGTGGCCGCGGTGCGCGCCGGCGCCGGGCCGGGAGCCGTGACCGTCGTCGGGGGTGACGGCGCCGAGCATATGCCGAACATCGCGACGCTGTGCTTCGAACGCGTCGACGGTCGGGCGTTGCTGCCTGCGCTCGACCTGCTCGGTGTGCATGCCTCGCAGGGCACCGCATGCTCGTCGGGCAGCCCCGAGCCGCCGCTCGTGTTGCGTTCGATGGGCATGGACGTGGCCCGATCGCGTCGTTGCGTTCGCTTCAGCGTCTCGCATCGCACGACGCTCGACGAGGTGCGCGAAGCCGCGCGACGCATCGTTTCGGCGGTCGTTCGTCTGGCAACTCTCGACGCGCGCGGCTCGTGATCGAAAAAGTTCGAGTGTCGAATGCTTGTCGTTCAAGCAGTTGGACACGTCGACCGTCGCGAACCGCTGAAGGTCGCTTTGCAGAACGCGCACGCGACGGTAGAAGAGAGTCGTCGAGGATCCCCGGTGCGGAGTGCCTGGCCGCACCGAAGGAACCAACGTTCGTTCTCGTCTCGCTTCGCTTCCGCTCGGGAACTGGGGCAGTCCTGCGAACCTCTCACGCCCAGGAGGACTCGCGCGTGCCATCGTCGACCGACTCCTCGTTCGTCCCTCTTCCAACCCTGCACCAGAAGATCCTGAAGGAGTTGCGACACGCGGTTCGCCGCGAGCACTTCGAAACCTGGTTCCGCGGCGTCCGACTCGAACGAGTCGAGGGCACGCGGTTCGTCATGACGGTGCCCAGCGTGTTCGTGCGCGACTGGCTCCGCCGGAACTACCTCGGACTGATGGAGTCCGCGGCGCGCACTGCGTCCGGGTTGCCGAAGTGCGAGGTCGTCCTCCGGCTCGATCGCGGTGAGGCGGGCCGGGAGGGGCCCGGACGCAGCGAAGGCGCGCTGGCGGGGTACGAGTCCGTCGCGGGGGACCAGGCCCTGGCGGGTGAGGAGGCGCGGCTCGCGGCCGAGGGGCTGCCGGGTGCCGAGACGATCGAGGGCGACGACCGCCTCGACCGCCACGGGGCTCCGGCCGAGCCGTTGGACATGGCCGGCGAGGCCGATTCCGGCGACGCCTACGGACACGGACGGACCGGCGGGAGTGCGGGGCGGTCGCGCTCGCCCGGGGACGGCTCGTTCGCCGACGACTTCGGCCGGTCGCGGAACCCGCGCGACGACTCGTTCGGCACGCTGAACACGAACTACACGTTCGAGCAGTTCGTCGTGGGGCCGTGCAACCGGCTCGCGCACGCCGCGGCGTTGGCCGTCGGCGACAACCCGGGCCGCGCGTACAACCCGCTGTTCATCCACGGCAACGTCGGCCTCGGCAAGACGCACCTCCTGCAGGCGACGTGCCACGCGATCCGCCGGCGGCGCGGCGAGGCCGCGCGCGTGCTCTACCTGAGCTGCGAAGCGTTCACCAACCGCTTCATCCTGAGCATCCGTGCCGGCAAGCTCGAGGAGTTCCGCGAGTTCCATCGCAGCGTGGACGTGCTCGTCATCGACGACGTGCAGTTCCTGGCGAACAAGGAGAAGACCCAGGACGAGTTCTTCCACACGTTCAACGCGCTGTACAACAGCAACCGACAGATCATCATCTCGTCGGATCGCTCGCCGACCGAGATCCCGACGATCGAGGAACGACTCGTGTCGCGGTTCAAGTGGGGACTCGTCGCCGAGATGGAGCTGCCGTGCTTCGAGACGCGCGTGGCGATCGTCAAGCGCAAGGCTCGGACGCGTCAGGTCGAGATGCCCGACGACGTCGCCTACTGCATCGCCGAGCGCATCGACACCAACATCCGCGAGCTCGAGGGTGCGGTCATCAAGGTGGTCGGCGTCGCGTCGATCACCGAACGGGAGATCACCGTCGATCTCGCCGACGAGGCGCTCCGCGGCGTCGCGGTGGTCCGCAACCGTCAGGTCACGCTGCCGGACATCATGGGGCTCGTCACCGGCGAGTTCTCGATCTCGGCGCGCGAGCTGACCGGCAAGGGCCGCACGCAGGCGGTCAGCCTGCCGCGCCAGATCTGCATGTATCTGTGCCGCCAGCACACCGAGCAGTCGCTCGACGAGATCGGCCGCTTCTTCGGCAACCGGGACCACACGACGGTGCTCTACTCGGTGCAGAAGGTCGGCAAGCGCGTCAAGGAGGACCGGATGTTCCGCGATCTGGTCCAGAGCCTCAGCACCCGGCTGATGGGCTGACACGAGGAGACGATGACGACCAACGTCGGTGAGCCCGCGCAGGACTTCGCGCTCCAGGACCACTTCGGACGCGAGGTGCGTGCCTCGCAGTTCCGGGGGCGCAGAAACGTCCTGCTGCTGTTCTATCCGCTCGACTGGACACCCACCTGAAGCCAGGAGGTTCCCGCGGTGGAAGCGGCGCTCGCGCGCTTCCGGGCCGCGGACACCCAGGTCCTGGGTGTCAGCGTCGACAGCGTCCACTGCCACGCCAACTGGGCGCGGGATCTCGGTGGCGTGTCGTTTCCGTTGCTGTCGGACTTCCAGCCGAAGGGCGCCGTCGCGGCATCGTTCGGGCGCTACCTCGAAGACGCGGGGATCACCGACCGTGCGACCGTCATCCTCGACAAGGACGGAGTGGTGCGCTACTCGGAGTCGGTGACGCCGGGCGGCAAGCGTGACATCGACGACCTGGTCGCCGCGGCCGAGCGCGTCCACGGCGGTGGCGCGACCGCGAGTCCGACCACGGCGTCGCTCCCGAAGTCGATGGTGCTCTACGTCAAGTCCCACTGCGGCCACTCACGCCGCGCGCTGCTCGCGGTCGACAACCTGCATCTGCGCGATGCGTTGTCGATCCGCAACGTCTCCGAGGACACCGCCGCCGCCGCCGAGCTCCAGCGTGTCGGCGGCAAGGACCAGGCCCCGTGTCTCGTGCTCGACGGCCAGCCGATCTACGAGTCGGTGGAGCTGATCCGCACGCTCGCGGATCGCGTCGCGCCGCTCGGCTGACCGGCCGGCGCCATCCGCCGGTCGCGTTCAGGAGCGTTCGAGGCGGCGGCCGTCGGATCGGAACACCGGCGGGATCCGCCACCGGCGCTTCGCCATCGCGAAGCCGACGGCGGTACGGAGCACGCCGAGGCCGTACCGCACCGAACGGCGGAAGTTGATGCTCGACGCCTCCGCGAAGTAGCGCGTCGGGCAGCTGATCTCGCCGATGCGGAAGCCGAAGAACAGCGCCTGCGCCAGCATCTGGTTGTCGAACACGAAGTCGTCGGAGTTCTCTTCGAGCGGCAGCGCCTCCAACACCTTGCGGTGGAACGCGCGGAAGCCGGTGTGGTACTCGGAGAGCTTCGCGCCCATCAGGAGGTTCTGGGACGCGGTCAGCGCGCGGTTGGCGACGTACTTCTACAACGGCATGCCGCCCCCGCGAGCGGTGCCGCCGAGGATGCGCGATCCCAGCGTCACGTCGTAGTGCCCGGACGTGATCATCGACGCCATCGCGGTGACGAGTCGCGGCGAGTACTGGTAGTCGGGGTGCACCATCACGACGACGTCGGCGCCGAGCGCCAGCGCCGTTCGGTAGCAGGTCTTCTGGTTCGCGCCGTAGCCCATGTTGCGCGTGTGGGCGATCGTGCGGATGCCGAGGCGGTTCGCGTAGTCGACGGTCTCGTCGTGCGAGCCATCGTCCACCAGCACGACGTCGTCGACGACGTCGAGCGGCAGGTCGCGATACGTCTGCTCCACGGTCTTCTCGGCGTTGTACGCCGGCATCACGACGACGATGCGACGACCCTCGATCACGACGCGATCTCCTTCTTGGCCAGTAGCGTCAGCGTCGCGCCGCGACCGAGCGCTCCCGCGACCAGGTGCTCCGCGACCGCGATCGGTGACGCCAGCACCGCGAGCAGCGGCTGCACGACGCCGAGATCGACGCGCTGGCCCTCGAGCCGCGAGTAGAGCCGGTTGGGGCGGCCGGGCGTCACCGCGTTGAGGAAGCTCTGCACGAACCCGAACACGTCCTGCTCGAACGCGCGCGTGCTCGTGCGGCACGGCTTCAGGTGCGCCTCGGCGACGAGGGCGCGGAGCGTCGTGAGCTCGAAGTGGTGGAGGTGCCGCGGGAGGTCGAGGTGGAGCCAGTGCCTGCCGAACCGGCGCGCCTGGAAGCTGCCGTGGTTCGGCACCGCCAGCGCGAGCAGTCCGCCGTTCTTCAGCAGTTCGCTGGCACGTCGGAGCGCCGCTGCCGGGTCCGGCAGGTGCTCGAGCACGTGCCAGAACACCACCAGATCGAAGCTCGCCTCGTCGAGCGGCAGCGCTTCGAGGTCGCCGCGGTGGATCGTCGCACCTCGGGGAAGCGCGGCCGCGTCGAACTCCGCCCGTTCGACGCCGTGTGCCTCCCACCCCAGCTCGACGAATCCGGTCAGCAGCGTCCCTCTCCCGCAGCCCACGTCGAGCACGCGGCCGGCGCCGCGATCCGGCCGCGCGAGCTTCGCGAGCCACCGGGCCCTGCCGCCCTGCAGCGCGCGCACGAGCCGTTCGACCGGGCGCGCGAACTTGCGCGTGCCGCCGCCGTAGTAGTCGTGCGCATACCAGCGGGCGAGCTCGGCTCCGGAGGGTCGGGGCGCGGTGCGCACGAGGCCGCAGCCGGTGCAGCGCTCGAGCGAGAACGGCGTCTCGCCCCGGTCGAAGTCCCGCGCCCGCAGGATGACCCGGTGCTCGACCGCCCCGCACGCGACGCACGGCATGGTCGAGCACGTCTCGGGCGGCGTCTCGGTGGAGGAGGCAGTCACGGGCGGTCGAGGTCCGAAACCTACCCGCAGCGATGCGATCGCACACGGGTCGATCCGCAGCGGCCGTCCTCGCGGCGCCCCGCCTGCTCGACGCCGATCCGTCGGTTTGCGATACCGTTCCTCGTCCGGTGCCGTCCGATCGGCGGCCGGCGCTCAGCCTTCCGAGACCGTCGCTCCGTGCTCGACACAGTCGCCCGATTCCTGCTCCGACACCGCCGGGTCGTCCTGGCGCTGCTGGTCTGCCTGCAGGTCGGCCTCCTCGTCGATCTCGCCGCCCGCGTCGCCGAGACCGCGGACGAGCGCACCTGGCTCCTCGTCGGTCGCTCGCTCGTGCGGGGGGACGATTGGGTCGTGCCCGAGCAGCGGCTCCAAGGGCCGCTCGGTCTGCTCGCGAACCAGCTCCTCGCGGGTGCGATCGAGCCCGCGATGTTCGGCGCGCGTCTCGGCATGCTGCTGTTCCCGGTCGGCCTGCTCCTCGTGGCGGAGCGGTTCGCGCGGCAGGCGTGGGGCAGCGGAGCCGGCCTGCTCGCGGCCGTTCTCGTCGCGCTCTCGCCGACCGTGCTCGGCAACGGCGCGCTGCTCGCCAACGACGTCGCGCTCGCGACCACGGCACTCCTCTCCGGCTACCTGCTGTGGCGTTGGCTCCTCGATCCGTCCTGGCTCCGCGCGCTGGCGCTGGGCGCGGCGCTCGGCGCGATGCTGGCGACGAAGTTCTCGGCACTCGTGATCGCCGCCGGCGTGCCGCTGGTCGTCGCGATCGCCCTCGTGCGCGGCTTCGATCCCCGGCCGGCGGGCGGTCGCCGCCCGGCCGCGGTCGGCCTCGCGGTCGTGCACCTCGCGCTCGCCGGCGTGGTCGCACTGGTCGTGTTGCACGCCGCGTACCTGTTCCGGGGCGGGGCGTTCGGCTTCGCGGCTGCGCACGACCTCGCATCCCCTGCGCTCCGCGCGGTGGCCCGCGTTCCCGGAGGCACGTTGCTGCTCGCCGTGCTGCCCGACCCGCTGGTGCGGGGCGCCGACTTCCAGGCGGTGGCGTCGGTGGCCTACAGCGGACGGTTCCTCGACACGATGGGCGGCGACGTCCGCTACTACCCCGCGTCGTTGCTGACCAAGGTCGCGTTGCCGATCCTCCTGCTGTTCGGCGCGTCGTTCGTCTGGCGCCCGGCGACACGCGCGCGGTTCGCAGGACTGTGTCTCGGCGGCGTCGGGCTCGTGCTGCTCGGCTATCTGATGTTCGCGAACTCGCTGCAGGGTGGCGTCCGGTACGTGCTCCCCGTGCTCGCCGCGATGATCGTCCGCGCCGGCGCGTTCGCCGGCTCCGGTGCCGCGGCGACGACTCCGGGCCGGATCGGGATCGCGCTCGCGTGCCTCTGGCTCGCGGTCGGAACGCTGCGCGGTCACCCGCACGAGCTCGGCTCGTTCAACGAGCTCGTCGGCGGCCCGGCCGGCGGCTGGCGGTGGTTCCAGGACATCAACTGCGACTGGGGACAGGAGCGGGCTGCCGGGCGCGAGGCGATCGCGGCGCGCCATCCGGACGTGCGGTTCCTCGGCCCGGCGGACGGACCCTGCTTCGGCACGGTCGCCGCGTACGTCCTCGATCTCGCGCCGCCGGATCCCGAGCGCCCCGGCCACACCTGGCACTGGCTCGACCGGTTCGAGCCGATCGACCATCACTCCGCGGCCTGGCTGGTGTTCGCGCCGACTCCCGAGGCCTTCGCCGCCGCGGCGCGCGCCGGCGACCCGCGGGCCTCGCGCGACCTCGCGCTCGCTTGGCTCGCCGCGGGCGATCGGGAGCGGGCGCGTGCGGCGCTCGAGCTTCCGGGCGACGGCAAGGCGGCCGTCGGGCACATCCTCGATCTGCTGGACGCGCTCGGCGACCGGACCGACGTGCCCGAACGCTGGCGCGCGGTGATCCAGGCGCTGTCGGCGCTCGGTCGCGACGATCTCGCCGCGCGCTATCTCGATCGTGCGCCAAAGGGCTCGGCCGCGGAGATGTTCCTGACGCTCGTGCGCGGCGGACGCGAGCGCGAAGCGGTGGCACTGCTCGAATCGGCGGCCGCGGAGCGACGGCTGACCGTGGCCGAAGCCATGATGCTGGCGACCGCCCAGCTCCAGGGGGGACGGCCGGCCGATGCACATCGGACGCTGGCCGCCGCCGATGTGCCCGCGGCCGGCGACCCGCTCGCTGCGCCATGGCGCACCCTCCACGACCAGGTCGAACGCACGCTGCGGTTGGTGCGCGAGTTCGGTGATCACTGATCGATTGCCCCATCGCCCCATCGCGGCGGTAACATCGCGCGCTTCGGGGCTAGCAAGCGCCGAGACCGGGAACGGGGGTCTCGAAGGAATTGCGCGTTCTCGTCTCTTGGCCCGGCTCTCGGAACTCCATCGAGCCCGCCGGAGCCATTCGTTCGAGGAGGTTCCACCATGCTCTTCTCGTTCCGCCGCGTCGCGACCTCGATCGCGATCGCTCTCGCGCTCTGCGCGCCCCTCACTTCCCAGTCGTCGCCGTGCAACTTCGGCGATGATGGCCTCGCCAACTTCGGTTGCTGCGGCGCGGCACAGACGGCGCTGCCGCACTTCCCGGGCTTCCAGGTCTCCGGCAGCTACGCCTGCTTCAAGGACTGCGCGGTGGAGGCCACGTTCCCCGTGCGAATCTCGACCGTGCACCTGACCGTGCTCTGCGACATCGACATCGTGCAGATCACCGTCACGCCCGGCACCGCGACGTCACCCGGCTTCACGGGTCTTCTCGTCGCGAAGTACGTGCGCACCTGGATCGAGATCGATCCCAACGGTCTGCCGACGCGCCAGGTCTGGCGCTTCCTCGTGAACGGCGACCTGACGCCGAACGCCGGCGCGCAGCCGTGCCCGATCCCGCCGCACGCCGCCGGCGCCACGACCAACTTCCACGGTAGCATCGACTACGCGTGCGAGACCGGCACGTCGGGTGTCACGACCTACAGCGTCGCGATCAGCCTCAACCACCTGCCGGGGTGCATCGAGCACAACCTGTTCAGCTGCGCGCCCGCGGTCGGTGCGGCCGCGCACGACGACCGTAGCTACCACCTCGTTGCGCCGGGCACGTTCACGTTCGGCGCGGCGCCCGTGCCGGCCGGTTCGATCGGCGGGGAATCGGTGCGCAGCGCCCAGTTCGTTCCGGTGTACGGTTGCCTCGGAGAGGCGCCGGTGCTGCAAGGCGCGATCACGCTGCAATCGCAGGATTGCCGGTGCCAGACGATCACGCCCGGCTCGCAGGCGTGGACGAACTACGACATCTCGGGTGTCGTGGGCTGCGTCGGACTCGTGGCGCCGTTCCGCTGTGTGCCGGTGGCGCCGCCGCTGCCACCGCTGCCGAACGGCTGCACCGCGCTGCCGATCGGCGCATGGACCGGCGCTCCCGGCACGTTCCCCGGGCCGCGCGAGCTCGTCGCGCACTGGGGCGTGATCTTCCATCCCGACCCGTGCCAACCGGGTCATCCGCCGTACTCCTTCGTGCAAGGCGTGTCGACGCGCGGTGCGCCGGGGATCCCGTTCGCGACGCCGAACTCGAGTTTCCCGGTGTTCCTCGACTTCGAGGACATGATCGATCCGAATGCACTGATCAACGGCCCGATCCAGCCACGGTGGGGCTGCCTGTTCCTGTCGAAGCTGGTCTGGAGTCTCAACCTGCCCTGAGCGCTCGCGCGCACGCCGCAAGGTTGTCGCCTTGCGGCGGCCCGCGCGGCATGCTCGCGGCATGTGCCGCTTCCTCGCCTACGTCGGTCCGCCCGTCGTCGCGGACCGGCTCCTGGTGCAGCCGGAGCACTCACTGATCCGTCAGAGCCGTGAAGCGCTCGAGATGGATCAGCCGCTCAACGCCGACGGCTTCGGCCTCGGTTGGTACGCCCCCGAGGTGCGTCGTGAGCCGGGGCTGTTTCGCTCGGTCACGCCTGCGTGGAGCAACCAGAACCTGCTCTACAACGCGTCGCTGATCCGGTCGCGGTGCTTCTTCGCGCACGTGCGATCGGCGACCGAAGGCAGCGTCGCGGAGCAGAACTGCCATCCGTTCCACTACCGGCACTACCTGATGATGCACAACGGCGGGGTGCCGAACTTCGGGCACATCAAGCGCACGGTCGTCGACCTGCTCGACGAGGATCTCTACCTCTGGATCGCCGGACAGACCGACACCGAGCACGTGTTCGCGCTGTTCGTGCAGATGGTGCGGAACCTCGGCAAGGGCGAGGATCCGCACGCGCTGACGCTGGAGGACCTCGCCGGCTGCTTCCAGTCGACGTTCGACGTGCTCGAGCACCTCGTGCAGGAGCGGGGCATCGAGGAGCCCTGCGCGTTCAACATGCTCGTGACCGACGGCGAGCAGATCGTCGGCACGCGCTACAGCACCGACCCGGAGCGGGCGACGCCGACGCTCTACTGCGCGGAAGGCAGCCATTTCGACTGCACCGACGGCTGCGGGCGCATGGTCGAGGACCCGGCGTCGGGCGAGCGCGCGGTGCTGATCGTCTCGGAGAAGCTCACTCGCGATCCCGCCGATTGGACGCCGATCCCGCCCAATCACTGCATCGCGGTCGATCACCAGCACCGCGTCGAGCTGATCCCGATGAAGGGGGCGATGTAAGGCATGCGGAGCGGCGAATCGGCCGGACTCGGCGCGACGGCGTCGCGCGGCTAGCATGTGTCCGGCTCCGGGCTCTCAGGACGAGCGTTCGGGCCCTCGCATTCCTCGCTTCTTTCGGGTTCTTCATGCGCTCCTCTCTCCATGCTCTGGCTGCGGCCAGTCTTCTGTTCGTCGCGTCGGCTTCGGCACAGGACCTGTTGCACTACAAGTTCGACGGCTCCTGCAACGACAAGGTGATCAACTTCGCGGCCGGTGCGACCACCGGCGATGGGACGATCACGAGCACGCTGACCGGTGCCCCCGCCACCTCCTGGAAGGCCGGCGTCTACGGCGGTGCCCTGGCGGGCGGCGTGCTGAGCCCGACTCCCGCGCAGGTGAACTACGTCGACACCGGCTGGAACGCGGGGACGATCACCGGCAGCCTCAGCTGGGCCTGCTGGCTCAAGATGGACCCGGCGGCGCCCACGCCGAGCCTGACGTACCTGTTCGGTGACGGCACGAACTTCCGCGTGTTCACCGGTGGCGGTGGGTTCTTCCTGACCGCCGGCTGGGGCGGCTCGAACGTCAACACGGTCGCGAACATCCAGACGCTCGCGCGGGCCGCGTGGGTGCATCTCGCGTGCGTGCTCGACGGCACGAACCTGACCGGCACCTACTACATCAACGGTGTCCCGGAGGCACCGGTGACGCTGAGCGGCGGGGTCAACTGGACCGCGACGACGTTCTACGTCGGCAAGAACAGCACTCTGTCCTCTCCCAACATCTTCGATCTCGACGAGTTCCTGCTGACCCATCGCGCGCTGAGCGCGAACGAGGTCATGGCGCTGGCGACGACGCCGCGTGCGGCGGACGCACCGTACGGACTCGGCGGCTGTGGCGGGCTTTCGCTCGCGAGCAGCGGCGGGCCGCCGACCGTCGGCAACGCGAGCTACGCCCTGGTGCTCGACAGTGGCTACGTCGCGCCGTTCACGATCGGCGTGGGCTCGTCGCGGTGCATGCTCGGCGGCCTGGCGCTTCCCTACGATCTCGGCGCCCTCTTGCCGGGGGCGAGCGGCTGCTCGATCGAGGCCGACCAGGATCTCGCGTCCGCCTCGGGCGTGAAGCCGGCGGGGCCGCTGACGATCCCGCTGCCGATCCCGAACATCGCCTCGCTGGCCGGGCTCACGATCTACGTCCAGGCCCCCGGGATCGACGTCGGCAGCTCCAGCTTCGTGCTGAGCAACGCGTTCGCGATCGGGATCGGCAACTGACCCGGGGGGAGATTTCGGCCGGTCCCCCCCGGCCGTTTCGAGGGCAAACGGGTCCAACCCCGGGTTCCCGGTCCCTGCGCACGTGTCTCCATGAACGGTCTCCTCCGCTCCGCGTTCCTCCTCGCCGTCCTCCCCGCGGCCGTCTGCGCGCAGGCCGACTGGACGATGCTCGCGCCCGCAGCACCACCGATCTCGCGTGACGGCGCGGCATTCGCGGCCAGCAGCAACGAGCTCCTGATGTTCGGCGGCGACGTCGGGGGCTTCGCGAACCCGACGTTCACCAACCAGCTGTGGCGGTTCGACGGGCAGGGCTGGACGCAGCTCCAGCCGGCGACGTCCGCGGCGCCCGTGGCGCGCCAACGCGCCGCCGCGGCCTGGGACTTCCTCCGCGGCCGGCTCGTGGTGTTCGGCGGGACCACGGTCGGGTCGGCGTTCGGCGACACGTGGGAGTGGGACGGAACCCAATGGCAGGAACGGGTGCTGACTCCGCACCCGTCGCCGCGCCGCGGCGCCTGCATGAGCTACGAGGTGCACACCGGCCGCGTGATCCTGTTCGGTGGCTACGACTCGAACTTCAACTACCTCAACGACACCTGGGCCTTCGACGGCAACTCCTGGACGCCGCTCGCGCCGGCGCATTCGCCCGGACCTCGCGACCTCTCGCGGATGGTCTACGACTGGCGTGCGCAGCGCAGCGTGCTGTTCGGCGGCCTGGATTCGGTGGGGCTCCCGCTCACCGACACGTGGGTGTTCGACGGTGTCGATTGGAGTCAGGTCGCCACGCCGACCGTGCCGTTCGGCCAGGGCGGCTACGACTTCGCGATGACCTACGATGAGCTGCGCGACCGCACCGTCATGTTCGGGGGCACCCCGGACGGCAACACCCGGTTCCATTCGACGTGGGAGTTCGACGGCAGCGACTGGCACCAACGGGCGATCGCCGCACCGCCGGCCGGGCGTCTCGGCGCCGGCATGGCCTACGTGCGTAACGCTGGGCGGACCTTCCTGTTCGGCGGCTCCTCGCCGTCGCCGTTGATCGACACGTGGGCGTACCAGACGAGCGCACCGGCGACCTACGCGCGGTTCGGCACCGGTTGCGCGAGTTCGACGGGCCTGCCGGAGCTGAACGCGCGCTCGCTGCCGTGGATCGGCACCGATCTGGAGTTCGAGGTCACCGGTGTTCCGCCCGGTGGGGTCGCGCTGCTGGCCGCCGGCTTCATGCCGGTGCAGATCTCGCTCGCCGCGATCGGTGTCCCCGGTTGCGTCGTGCTCGCCGACCCGCTCGCGATCGCATCGTTGCCGGTGTCCCCGGTCACCGGTCACCCCGGGATCTCGCTGCCGATTCCGATGAACCCGGTGCTGCTCGGCGGCACGCTCTACGCCCAGGGCATCGTCTTCGAGCCGACGGGCGGGGGCCGCCTGTCGTTGACCGCGCGCGGCGACCTCGTGTTCGGCGCACTCTGAGCGCGAGCCGCGGCTCGTGCACGCCGGCCGTTCGTGGTATCCCACGGACCATGGCCGACCACACCGCGAAGCAGCTCGACGACGTCGAACCCTACTCCGGCCCGCACGCGATCGCGGGCATCCGTTTCCGCCCGCTCGGCCGTGCGCTCGGCGTCACCGCCTGGGGCATGAACGTGCTCGAGATCGACGCCGGCTGCGCCGGCTATCCCGAGCACGATCACCAGCGCGACGGTCAGGAGGAGGTCTACGTCCTGATCGCCGGCGCGGCGACCCTGCGTGCCGGAGGCGAGGAGATCGTGCTCGCGCCGGGTGCCTACGTGCGCGTCGGCGCCGCCGAGAAGCGCAAGCTGGTGCCCGGCCAAGACGGCGCCACGCTGTTGGTGATCGGGGGCACGCCGGGCCAGGCGTATCAGCCGCGGGGGTGAGCCCTCACGCGTGCCGCGAGTCTCCGCCCGCGCGCAGCGCGGCGTGACTCGTTCGGCGAAGCGCGACCGCTGATCTGCTGAACTGCTCCGGATCTCGTGTGGGTCGAAGAGGCCCGCGGCGGTGGTGTGTACGCCGCCAGCCGAAACCGTGGGGAATGTGGTCCGCGGATCCGCAGCCGCCCGTCGTCCGATGGATCTGCCCGCAGACCACCGTCCCGCCGTGGAGCCTCGTCTGCGAGGAGCACGCAGTGTCGGCCGTACGCGTCAGTTCAGGCGCGCATAGCACCGGATCACCAGACCGTTCGAGATCTGGAATTCGACGTCGCCGGTAGCACCGTCCGAGGTGGTGAATTGGTAGAGCCACCATGCTTCGTTGGCATCGGTCGGTCGACCGAACGTCTCCAGTACCTCCCGGGCGGAACGGAAGAGCCACTCACGACTCGCGCGTTCTTCCCCCTCACGCTCGAACGCGGTGCAACAAGCGGTCAGATTCGCGAGGTTCGGCTCGGGATAACGCCGTGCGGTGGCCGCGAGCTTCTCGGCGTTCGCGTCGCTCGACGGCGGCAACGCCTTGACGATCGTCAGGCAGCGGTCGGTGAGCTCGTCGAGCGTCGCGATCGCCGCATCGAGCGCCGGGGACGGACCCCCCTGCTCCGGTACGACCGGCTGCCGCACGGGGGTCGCCGCCGACCGGCCGAGCTCGTCCAGCTGCCGCTCGAGGCGCTCTTGTCGTTCGGCGAGTGCCGTGAGCGTCTGCCGCAGGTCGGCGTCGAGCGACACGTCTCGCGCAGCGGGGGATGGCGTCGGCGTGCCGCGCTCCGCGACCAGCACCCAGACGATCACGCCCGTCTGGCAAAGACACGCGAGCGCCAGGGCGAGCGTGAGCTTCGGTGTGAGTCCGGGCATCCCGCTCGTCCCGCTACTTCGCGTTCTCCGCCGCGGTCTGCACCGCGCTCTCGGTGTCCTCCGACGTCCCGGACTTGCGCAGCACGAGCACGCCCTCGCCGTCGAACACCAGGAACAGCGGCATGCCGCTGAACAGGTGGATCTTCTTCTGGAAGCCGAGGCCGGCGGGGAATACCCGGTACGTCAGCTCGTGGTCGGTCTTGAACTTGTTGATCTTGGCGACCTTCGCGGCGTCCTGCTTCTCGATCTCGAGGCTCGCGGCGAGCACCGGGACCTGCTGGTCGGCGAAGTGCTCCTGCAAGCGCTGCAGGATCTGCGCGGTCTTCTCCGCCTCGGCGTCCCAGGTCGACGTCAGCGCGAGGATCACCGGCTTGCCGCGCAGGTCCTTGAAGGCGAGCGCCTGACCGTCGGAGTCGACGACGTCGAAGTCGAAGCCCTTGTCGCCATCGCCGGGCTTGAAGATCACGCCCTGCGGCAGCGGCGGCGGATCGTTGTTCGCCGGTGCCCGGGCGACGTCGGTCGGCTCGGCCCGGGGCCTGGCGCCGTCCTCCGGCGGCAGCCCGAGGGCGTCGCGGATCCACACCTCGAGGTTCTCCTTGAACCCCGGCCCGACGCCGACGTCGAGGTGGTCGAACGCGAGCCCCTTCTTGAAGAACAGCATCGTCGGATAGCCACGGAAGTCGGGCACCTGCTGGCGCTCGGCCGGCGTGCCGAGCGCGATCGAGTAGGTCAGCCCCTTGCCGGCCGCGAACTCGCGCACCTTGGCCGCGGCCTTCTCCTGGTCGCCGCTCTCGTAGGTCAGACCGACGACCTCGAAGCCGGTACTGCTTGGTACTTCGTGTACATCTCCTGCAGCACCGGCACCGCGCTGACGCACGGGCCACACCACGTGCCCCAGAAGTCGACGAGCAGGACCGACTCGTGGAAATCCTCCTGGGTCAGCTTCAGGCCGCCGAGCGTCGTGACGTCGAAGTGGAAGTCCTGGACCTGCTGCGCGCGTGCGCCGGTGGCCAGGACCGAGAAAACGAGAACGGCGGGAATCAGTCGGCGCATCTGCGGCTCCAAGCAAGTCGTCGCGAACTGTCGCTATCATCGGCGACCCCGGCCGACGCGCAATCGGCCTTCGCACGGGGACCCCCAGGAGAACGGCATGTCTCACCACGAGCGCCCGCACCGCTTGCTCGCCCTCCTCGCACTCGCGGTATTCCTCCCGGCGCTCGCCGCCCAGGACGATGCCGCCGAGCATCGCGCCCGCGTCCTGGCCAAGACCCGCGAGCTGCTCGAGCAGCGCCCGACCCATGCCGCGCTGTTCGACCGCTACTTCAAGCTGCTGGTCGAGTCGAACGCCGTCGAGGGCGAGATCGACGCGCTGAAGGCGCGGCTGAAGGACGATCCCGACCAGTCGGGGGTGTCCGTCGTGCTCGGCCGGCTGCTGCTGCGCGCGGGCAAGGAGGAGGCGGCGCTCGAGGTGCTCGAAGGTGCCGGCACCGACGATCCGTCGATCCAGGGCGTCCTCGGCGACATCTACTTCAAGCTCGCGCGCTTCGACCGCGCGCGGCGCGCGTTCCAGGCGGCGCTGCCCGGCGCGCGCACGCCGGAGGACAAGCGCGTCGTCTACGAGAAGCTCGGCAAGGCGGAGCTCGCGCTCGGCAACAAGGAGCAGGCGCTCGCGACGTGGGGCGAGATCGCGAAGCTCGACGGCGGCAGCTTCTTCCGGCGCCTGCACGTCGCCGAGCTGTGCGTCGACGCCGGTCTGCTCGACGAAGCGGAGAAGTTCTACGGACCACTGCTCGAGGAGACGAAGGACGATCCCGAGCACCACTGTCGCGTGCTCCGCGACGTCGGCAGGCTCGACGAGCAGCGCGGCAATCTCGACGACGCGCTGGCCAAGTACCGAGGAGATCCTCGCGCTGACCGCCCGCGGTCACTGGATGCGCAAGGAGATCGAGGGGCGCATCGTCCAGGTCTACCGGCGCACCGGACGGCTCGAGGAGCTGGTCCAGCGCCTCGAGAAGGAGCTCACCGAGTCGCCCGACGATCTCGCCACGGCCGAGATGTGCGCCGCGGTGCTCACCGGCATGCGCGAGCTCGATCGCGCGGTCGCGCTGCTGCAGAAGCTCACGCCGCGCTTCCCGAAAGACGTGTCGCTCGCGCGTCGCATCGCCGAGCTGCACGTCGAGCGCGAGGACTTCGACGCCGCGATCCGCGAGTACCAGAGGATCCTCGAGGAGAAGCCCGACGAGCTCGATCTCTACCTCGAGCTCGGTGCGTTGTTCGCGCGCAGCGACCGCTTCGCCGAGGCCAAGCTCCAATGGGAGCAGGCGTTGGCCAAGCGCATGACCGACGCGTCGCTGTGCGCGCGCCTCGCGTCCACCTACGCGCTCTACGACCAGATCGACGACGCGATCCGGCTCTATCGCCGCGCGGTCGAGCTCGAGCCCGACTCGATGCCGCGCTACGTCGATCTCGCGCAGTTCCTGATCGCACACGACAAGCGCGACGACGGCATCGCCGTGCTCGACGACGCCTTGAAGGCGGCCGACGGCAAGCCGCGGCGCCTCGAGATCCTCGTGCCGGCGCTGCGCGAGTGCGAGCTCACCGACCGCGCGCGAACCGCGCTCGAGGGCATCCTCGCCGCGGAGCCCGACAACCACGAGATCCGGTACGCGCTCGCCGATCTCCTCCTCGTCCAGGGCGAGACCGACCGCGCGCGCGAGCTGCTCTGGGAGGTCGTCGATCGCTGTCCGCCGGCCAGCGGCCAACGGACGCTCGCGGCGAACACCCTGGCCGGCCTGGCGCGCGGCGACGAGCAGCGCGCGGCGTTGATCGCCGAGGCGGAACAACACGACAGCGCCGGCGCGGCGTTCGTCGTCGGCCGTGCCAAGACGCGTGCCCGTGACTTCGACGGTGCGATCCAGGCCTACCAGCTCGCGGTCGAGCGCGATCCGCTCGACGTCGAGTCGCGCCGGCTCCTCGCGCGCCTCTACGCCGAGGACGGTCGCTACGACGAGGCGCTCGAGGCCTACCACCAGATCGCGATGGTCGCGCCCGGCGAAGAGCGCCACAACTTCCGCGAGGTCGCACGTCTTCATCTGGAGCGTTACGACCTCGACTCCGCGATCGAGACGTGGCAGCGCGCGATGCGCGACAACCCGGGCAACGCCGCGGTGTTCGTGCAGGTCGGCAAGGAGTTCCTGCAGGTCAATCGCGTGCAGGAGGCGCTCGACGCGTTCCGGCAGGCGGCGCGCCTCAAGAGCGAGGATCCCGACATCCTGATGCAGCTCGCCGACGCGCTCAAGCGCACCGGCCGCACCGACGAGGCCGAGCAGAACCTGCTGCACGTCGCGACCAAGGGCGCGGATCCGCGCGACCGCGAGCTCGCGCGTGCTCGGCTGTTCCAGCTCTATGCGGAGCAAGGCGAGATCGAGCAGCGCATGGCCGCGCTGCGGACCAAGATCGAGGAGAACCCCTACGACCAGGACGCCCCGCAGCTTCTCGCCGACCTCTACATCCGGACCGGTGACTTCGTGCTCGGCCTCGACATGGTCGACGAGGCCGTGCGCTTCCAGCCGCGCAACGAGGAGCTGCTGACGCGTCGTGCCGAGATCCTCGAGTCGCTCGAGGAATGGCAGGCGGCCCACGACCAGCACGAGGAGCTGCTGAAGTTCCCGGGCGCCGACCGTGACGCGCACCTCGCCGGGATGGGGCGTGCCCTTTACGAGCTCGGCCGCGCCGACGAGGCGAAGGAGCTGTTCCGCCAGATCCGCGACCGCGGTCGGGTGCGGGATCTCTACGAGCGCTACAAGCTGCACGACGAGGCCGTCGAGTACTACCGTCGTGAGATCGCCCGCGACCCGTCCGACGCGCGCTCGTACTACCGGCTCGCCACCGAGCTCGAGAAGCTCCGCAAGCCCGACGACGCGATCGAGGCACTCGAGCACGCGCTCAACCTCAAGCCCTACTACCGCGAAGCGCTCCAGATGCTCGGCAAGCTCTACGTGCAGTCGGGCCGCCGGGAGCGCGGGCGTGCGGATCGGGCTCCAGCTCTTCGGCATGCGCGGCGAGGAGGTCGAGCAGTCCCGCGACGAGGAGCGCGCGCAGGAGATGCAGGGCATGCAGTCGCGCTACCGCAGCCGCTGGGATCCGTCGAAGATGCCGTTCACGCAACGGCGTCTGCAGGCCGCGCAGAGCTATTTCCAACAGCTCGGCCTCGACGACGAGTGGGGGCGGGTGCTGCTCGCCGAGGCGAAGCGCCGGCCAGCCGACGAGAACCTCTACCAGGCGGTCAAGCAGCAGTTCCAGTGGCGGGACCGTTCCCCACAGAAGCTGCTCGCGTTCCTCGACGAGCTGCTCGCGTCCGACTTCGAGCACGCGCGTGTGCCGCCCGGCTACACGAAGCGCTCGTACCACGAGATGATCGAGCGCGATCGGCTCGGGCTGTTCCGCCAGGACACCGCACTGGCCGAGGCGCGCGTGCAGCAGCTCGCGGACGCGGCGACGCCACAGGAGCTGCTCGAGCGGGCGTTCGCGCAGCAGGCGATGGGCCGGCTCGACGACGCGATCGCGGATCTCCGGGCCGCGATCGAGAAGGACGGTGACGCGATCCTCGCGCGCGCGCAGCTCGTCGACCTGCTCGTCGAGAAGAAGAACTACGCGGACGCCGTGCCCCAGGTCGAGGCGATGCTGGCGTTCTGGCAGGCGCCGCACGAAGACCTGGCGGCGGAGATCGAGCGCCGGCGGGCGGAGACGTTCGCGCGGGGACTTCGCGACATGCTCGACGCGCTGCCGCGGCACGTGCGCCGGCGCATCGACGAGAACGACCTGCGGGCGGTCGTCGAGCGGGTCCGGTCGAGCACGTTCAGCGCGCCGAACTGCCTGACGCACCCGGAGTCTGCACCCGATGCGTTCGCGTGCGCGGTGAAGCTCATCCGTCTGCAACACGCGGCCGGCGACGAGCAGGGCCTCGCTGCCGCGGTCGCTCAGGCGCGCGCGCTGGCCGGCAACCTCGCACGGCGCGCGTCGCTGGGTCAGGTGCTGTTCCAGGAGGAGTGCAAGGACGCTGCGCGCGAGGTGCTGCTCGGCTTGCGCGACGAGCTGACGGCACTCCGCACCGATCCGCTGCAGGTCTACTTCTGGCAGCGTTACGTCAGCGCGGTCCGCAGCGTGGCCGACGAGCTCGGCGACGTGCTCGCGGCGGACGGGGACGTGCTCGGCGCGTGCCGCATCCTGCGCGAGCTCGGCAGCAGCCAGAAGGCCGAGCTCTTGATGCAGCGGAGCGGCAACCGCGAAGCGCTCGTGGCGCAGCTCCAGGCGAAGATCGACACGACACGCGCCGCGCTCGAGGCTGCGCGGGCCAAGGCCGGCGGAGACCTGCGGTCCGCGGAGCTCGACTACCGCGATGCGCTCATCGAGCTGGCGGACGTGCACGTCGGAGCGAAGGCCTACGACGAGGCCGAGGCGGTCTATCGGAAGTCGCTCGACCTCCTGCCCGATGACATCGACATCCGGGAAGTGGTCGCCAAGCTCGCCGAACGGCGCGGGGACGCGGCCGCGGCGATCGCGATGCACAAGGACATCGTCGACGTGAAGCGGCGGCGTCGTCGCACCAGCGGCGGCGACGATCCGGTGCCGCCGACGCGGCTCCGGCCGATGATGCCGGACGAGTCCGGGAACGGGAACAACGTCTACTACGGGTCGGGGACCTTCTACTCGGGGTCGTACTACCCGGGCGGTACTACCCCGGCCGCTACTACGGCGGCTATCGCGACCAGAACGACGTCTCGTCGAGCTACCAGGAGATCCTGCGGATCCAGACGTCCCGCGACGACTCCGACGGCGTGCTCGAGACGCTCCGGTGGATCGTCGCCGAGGATCCGGCGTCGTTCCGGAAGATGTCCTGGGACATCCTCAACGCGTTGAAGAACCAGGACCTCGGCAAGCGCAAACTGCCGATCCTGCGCATCCTCCGCGGCGTGCTGCCGGACGACGAGTGGCTGACGCTCGAGTACGCGCGCGCCTGCCGAGACGAGGACGAGCTGGACGAGGCGCGGCAGGTGCTCGAGAAGGGGCTGGCGCGTGCCGCGGCGACCGGCAGCGGCTACGTCGACCAGTTCCAGGACGAGCTCGATCGCGTGCTGCAGCGCCTCGGCGTGCCGCCACCCGGCGTCGACGAGCTGCGCGCTCGCGTCGAGAAGGAGCCGGACAACGTCCGCCACCGCGTGCAGCTCGCGCACGCGCTGAAGGACGACCACCGCTACGCCGAGGCGTTCGCCGAGGTGCAGGTGATCGTGGAGAAGGCGCCGTATCTCGACGAGGCAAAGGAGATGTACGTCGGTCTCGCCGCCGCATCGGGTCACGACGATCTCGCGATCGAGATGCAGCGCCGTCGCTACGACGAGGAGACCAACCACGACAGCAAGCTGTGGCGTGGCGTCGAGCTGGCGCAGTGGCTGTGGGCCGCCGGACGGCGCGACGACGCGCGGAAGCTGATCGACGAGGTCGAAGAGCAGGCAGGTGGCTCGAACGACTTCTCGGCCGGCAACTGGTTCCTCGACCACGGCGACGTGGCCGAGGCGATCAAGCGCTTCCGCCGGCAGATGGAGAAGATGACGAGCGATCCGTACTACGTCGAGCAGCTCCGACTCCGCACGGCCCGGCTGGAGCTCGCGAGCGGTGAGGAGGTGGCGGGGATGAACCGCCTGCTCGACGCGCTCGAGAATGCGGCGTCCCTGTCGGAGCGCGAGGACCGCTTCAAGGAGCTGCTGCTGCGCGCCAAGGAGCACCCGCATCCGGACGTGCTCGCCGCGCGCCTCGAACCGGTGTTCGGCAAGCGCGAGTCGGTGCGCGACCTGCTGGTGATGACCGCCCTCGAGTTCGCGCGCGGTCAGGACAAGGAGGCCTTGGCCGACGTCGAGCAAGCGCTCGCGAAGTCGTCGAAGGAGGTCTACCTGTTCCCGCTGCTGCTCGGCATGGAGCGCCTGCACGACGACTTCGACGGCGCCCTGACGGTGCTCGATCGGATGTCGAAGGTCTATGGCGGCTCGGAGTCGATGCGATGGTCCGACGGCGTGTCGCTGAGCGAGCGTGACCGGCTCAAGCTCGTCCGCGCCGAGCTGCTCGAGAAGCTCGGCAAGCCCGACGACGCACGCCAGCTCATCGAGAGCATCGCCGACGAGACGGACCCGTCGTCGTTGCAGCGCGTGTCGGCGGTGTACCAGCAGCGCGGCGACAAGGAGCGCGCGCTCGAGTGGCTGCAGCGCTACCACAAGAAGCTCGGCACGCGCGAGCTGCAGCACCTGACGGCCGAGGCCAACCTGCTGCTCGAGCTCGGCCGCGTGGAGGACGCCAAGCCGCTCGTCGAAGAGGCGTACGTGATGGCGCGCGGCGGCGACGGCACGCGCGACCTGCTCGTCAAGATCCACCGTGAGCTCGGGACGCTGCCCGAGATGGTCGAACGGCTCGAGGGCGAGCTGAACAAGGACTTCCGGGACGCGGCGGTCCGGTCGACGCTCCTGTCGCTGTACCAGGAGCTCGATCGCGACGCGGACCGCAAGGCGATCCTCGAGCGCATGGTCGAGCAGGACGACCTGCGGGAGGACGGGTTGTCGGGACTCGCGTCGTTCTACGCCGCGCACGGAGCGATCCAGGAACGGCTCGGCGTGATCGAGAAGCAGCTCGAGCACGCGGCAGGATCCAAGGAGAAGTCGCTGCACCGGCAGATCGCGAACCTGCAGATGGAGCTCGGTGACGTCGATTCGGCGGTGGCCCACTTCCGGGAGGCGATCGATCCGGGCACCGCCGAGGGCAAGCAGACGCTCGGTGACTGGCTGGTCGATCACGAGCAGTACGAGCGTGCGCGGCCCTTGCTCGAGGACGCGCGACGTCTCGATCCCGACCTCGACTCCGTGCTCGCACCGCTGCTGACGGCGGCATGGCACATGAGGGACTGGGAGCGCACCATCGACGTCGCGGTCGAGAAGTTCGAGAAGCAGCGCGGCGAGTACGAGCCGCTCGCCTATGCGAGCGACCATGCCGCGTTGCTCGACGCGCTGGACGGCCTCGCACCCGAGCGCGCCAAGGAGCTGCTCGACGGCGATCCGGATGACGCGAGCAGCCTGGTCCGTGCGGCGGTGCTGCGGCTGGCGCGCGCCGACGCCGAGGGAGCTCTCGCGAAGGCCGATGCCGCGATCGCCGGAGGCTCATCGTCGCTGTTGCCGCTCGAGATCCGTCGCATCGCGCTTCGCAGGCTCGGCCGCCTGAAGGACCTGGCCCAGGCGATCGAGGATCTCCGCGCCGCGATCGAGTACGACTGCATCGTCGAAGGGGACTGGCGGCGGCGCAATCGCGCCGAGCAGCTCCAGGACGAGATCGGCCGCGTCGACGCGGAGCTCGGTGACGTCGCTGCCGCCGAGTCCGCCTGGCGGGCACCGCCACTCCGTCGCGAGGCCGAGACCAGCGCCTCGGGGGTGTGGCGCAGCGACTGGTCGACGCGGTTCGTCGCGCAGAAGTGGCTCGACGTGCGCGAGCCGCAGCGTGCGCTCGATGCGCTGAAGGACGAGTTCCTGCTCTACGAGTCCGCGCCGTGGGACGTGTGGACCCGGGCGATGGAGCAGCTCGGCCGCGTCGAGGAGGTCGAGGCGTTCGCATGGCAACGGCACCTCGATCCGCTGGAGCTGTACGGCGTGCGCTCCGACTGGTACTCGTGGATCTGGTTCGACGGCCAGTACCCGGCGCACCACCGGCATGCAGGAGTTCCTCGTCGACTCCTACCGGCGTCGCGGCGCACTCGACGCGTTGCGCACGCGGGCCGAGGAGCTGATGAAGCAGCCGGAGACGCGGCGCCAGGCCGGGCAGATCATGGCGTCGATCGCTCAGCTCACGGCCGACCACCGCTGGTTGGCCGAGCACGCCGAGCAGGAGGCGACGGAGCAGCACGAGGAGCCGACGGGCGTGGACGCGTATCGCATCGCCGAGCACTGGCTCTACGCCGGCGAGCCGCAGCGCGCGCTCGAGTGGCTGCAGAAGGTGCTGGACTTCGACAGCCCGGCGCTCGACCGGGCGGCTCGGACCGATCGCGGGCACTCGTACCGTCGCTACTACGACGGCGGCTCGGACACCGACAATCCGTTCGCGTTCGACTTCGGCGGCGGCGGATCGAGCTGGTGGTCGTCGTGGAACAGTCACCGACCTCGACGACTGGCGACGCGCCGCCGCAGCCGCGCTGCGCCTGGCCGGCGACGGCGCGCGGGCCGACACCGTCGAGCGCGACCTGCTCGACCAGCCGACCGCCGACCGGCGGCTCAGCCAGGCGCGGAGCCTCGCGCAGGCCTACGACCGGTGGAAGCTGCCGAGCGAGGCGGCTCGCGTGCTCCGGGCGCTGTTGGATGATCCCGAGGCGGACCTGAAGCCGGCGGAGCGGGACTCGCTGCTCGGCGCGCTCGTGTCGGCGCTGCGAGACGGCGACGACCACGATGCGTTCGCGGCCGCGGTGCAGCGCCGGCTCGAGTCCCTCGAAGCGCGGATCGCGGCCGAGCCCGGCCCGAACGCGTTCACGCTGCGGTCGGTCCGAGCGAGTCTCTTGATCCAGGATGCGGGCCGGCCGGCCGACGGATCGCCGAGCTGGATGCGATGCTGGCGCTGCGTCCGAACCAGACCGGCTGGCTCGCGACGCGGGCCGGGGCGCTGCTCGACCTCGGGCGCGCCGACGAGGCGGTGAAGCAGCTCGAGGCCCTGTCCGAACGGCACCGTTGGGACGGCGATCGCACGCCTGCGGAGGAACTGCGACCTCGGTCTCGCCTTCTGAAGCTCGGCCGCGCCGAGGAGGCAAGGCGGCGCTCGAGCGCGCGGTGGACGAGCTGTCGCGGCAGAGCCGTACGCGCGACGAGGTCATCGGCGCTGAAGCAGCCCGCGGGTGACCGCCGGGCGGGGCCCAAGGGCCCCGTCCGGCCGCGGCATCGGAGGAGGCCTTCATCTCGCAGGCCGTCCTGCCGATGGAACCGGCAGGACATGAGCGTGGGACTGAAACGAGGGTACGTTTCACGGAGCTGGCACTGACTCCGAGGAGAGCGCAAGGATCCTCGTCTGCACGAGTGATGCTGCGCTCGAGCGTGCGCTGGTCGCGTCGCTGTCGCGTCGCGGGGCGCAGCTCCAGGTGATCGGCGATCACGAGACGTATCTCGCGGCTGCTGCGCGCGAGCCGTTCGATGCCATGCTGCTCGACCTCGGCGAGGAGATCGAGCCGTGGCAGAACGAGCTCCTGGAGCAGCGCATCGGCCACAGCGCGGTCGTCGTCC
Organism: uncultured Planctomycetota bacterium; assembly: GCA_963823025.1. Taxonomy (GTDB): domain Bacteria; phylum Planctomycetota; class UBA1135; order UBA1135; family UBA2386; genus CAWGKH01. Next base: position 103,632 of record CAWGKH010000003.1, read on the forward strand.
GCGTGCCGGTCGGACGCGAGGCGGAAGCCGTGGACGCCGTCGAACGTGGCGCCAGCGCCTACCTCGTCGGCTCGACCTCGGCCGAGCAGATCGCCACCACCCTCTCGCTCGCGGCCGAGACCCACGTGGCCACGCAGCGCCTGTCGGTCGCCGAAGGACGGCTCGCCGCCCTCGAGGCCGAGGACGAGCTGATCGGCCACAGCCCGGCGATGCGTCGCCTGATGAGCGCGGTGAGCCGCGCCGCGGAGAACGACGCCACGGTCCTGATCGAGGGCAAGCCTGGCTCCGGCAAGACGCTGGTCGCGCGGTGCATCCACCGCGGTGGGCGTCGCGCGGCCGAGGCATTCGTCGTGCTGCAGGCCGAGAGCGCCGACGAGGAGCGGTTCGACCGTGCGCTCGACGCCGCCGCCGGTGGCACGCTCTGTCGTCGAGGAGGTCGAGCAACTCGCCGCGGCTTGCCAGTCGAAGCTCGTCCGCCTGCTCAAGGACGCCGGCTCGCGGGCCCGAGCCGTGCGCGTGATCGCGACGACCAGCGCGCGGCTCGCGGAGCTGACCGCGAAGGGCTCGTTCCGCGAAGACCTCTGACTACCGCTTGAACATGTTCCCGATCGCGGTGCCGACCCTGGTCGAGCGCCGCGAGGACGTCCCGCTGCTCGCCGCGCGCTTCCTGCGCCGGTCGAGCGAGCGGAACGGCCTGCCCGACAAGGGTTTCACCCCCGCGGCGATGATCGTGCTGGAGACCCACCCGTGGCCGGGCAACGTCTCCCAGCTCGAGCACGCGGTGATGCGTGCACACAGTCTCGCGGACGGCGGCCCGATCGACCGCGTCCACGTGTTTGGTCCGGCGACCGGGCTGAAACCCCCGCCGGGGGTCAAGGGCTTCACCGACGCGCTCCACGACGACGACGAGGAGCTCGGCGAAGAGGACATCCTGCCGTTCCACGAGGAAGAGAAGCGGCTGCTCGGGCGCGCGCTGATGGCGACCAAGGGCAACGTCCGCCGCGCGGCACAGCTGCTCGGCATCGGCAGGGCGACGCTGTATCGGAAGATCCAGATCTACCAGCTGCGCCTGCAGTAGGGTCGGGCGCTCGTGGCCACGCTCGGCGCGAGCTGCAGGTCACGGAAGTCGCGGGTGTCAGGCGTTCGAGGCTCGATCCGGCCCGCCTGGCGCTCTGCGCCGCGCTCGCGGTGGCAGTCGTCCGGTGGATCGGCGCCTTGGTCACCGGGTCGCCGCCGTTGGAACGAAAGCCGGTGGCGGAGCAGGGAGCACCCGGGGAGGACCTCGGGATCGAACCGATCGTCACCGACGTCGATGCTCCGAAGAACTGTCGCTCGAAGGAGTCACAGCAGATCGCCGAGCAGGTGACGGCGGCGGAGATCCACGTGTGGATCACACGGTGGGGTGTGGTGGGGTCGACCCCCTCACCGCCCAGCGACCGCCAACTGTCTCCCGATCTCCGTCGCTTCCCGCGACACCGCTTCGTCGACCGCAACAGACTCCGTGACCGCCGCCACCGCCTGCCGCAGGAACGCGACCTGCTCCCGCTCCACTCCCCCGTCCCGCAGCACCTGCCGCGCCACCACCAACACCTTCTCCGGGACGATCACGCCGTCGCGGATCCGGTCACGAACGGTCGCTTCGAGGGCCGCGACCTCGGCGTCCCGCCGCGCCGCACAGCCGGCCTCCACGGCCGCGAGGCAGGTCTCCACCGCCGACTGCGACCAGTACCTCGTTGCTGCGATGCGCGAGCACGTGGTCCAACGCCTCCTTGCGCAGGTCGAACTCCCGGCTGCGGTCGTTCTCGCCCACCACGTCCGCCAGCGTGATCAGCGACGACGCGAGCGTGTTGCGGTTGCGGATCGTGGCCGGCTCGAGCGCGACGAGCTCGCGCGCGCGGTTGACCGCCTCGGTGGCGTGGCGCGTCGCCTCCGCGTCCCGCCCCAACAGCCGCTCGACGTCGGCCAGCTTGCCGAGTGAGACCGCGAGATTGTTGAGCTGCAACGCGTCGACGTGCGACTGGAGGAACTTCGTCGAGCGGTCGACCAGACCCTGGCGCACAGCGCGCGCTTCCTCCAACCGGCCGTCGCGCACCAGCACGTTGCCGGCGTGGTCGTCGAGCACGCAGCGCGCGGCGAGGCCGGCGGTGTTGTCGGGCTCGAGCTCGAGCAGGTGATCGCAGAGCTTCTGCGCCCGCTGGAACTGCGGGCTCTCGATGCCGAGCGGGCGGAAGATCAACATCCGGATCACCGCCAGCAGGTATTCGGGCCGATCCGGTTCGGCCTCCAGCAACCGGTTCGCGAGCTCGTTGGCGAGCGGCTCGAGCTCCTCGTCGCCCGCTCGACAAGACAGCCACACGGCGCGGAACCGATCGAACTCGTGCTCTGCCCGGTTCACGTCGTCGGGCTCGGTGCCCTCCACCATCGCGCGGAACCGTTCGGCGGCGGCGCGCGCGCCCGCCTCGTCGTTGCGTTGGAGGCGCACTTCGGCGAGTCGCTCGAGGGCACGCCAGATCCGCCGCTGCTCGACGTATTCCCCCGGCGCCTCGTCGGCGAGCATCGTGTAGTACCTCGGTCGCGCGCTCGAGCACGTCCTCGAGCAACCGGCTCGTGCCGACGTAGTGCGGCAGCTCCTCGATCACGTCGACGTAGAGGAAGTCCAACGAGTCGCGTGCCAGCGTCAGCCGCCGCTCCGAGTCCGCCGCCTGCGCGCTCGCCTCGACGCCGAACTGGATCGATGCGATGACGCCGCCGACGACCGCGAGCAGCGCGATCGCGCTGGCGGCCATCGCGCCACGCTGGCGGCGCGCGAGCTTGCGGAACGCGTACCAGGCGCTCGCCGGTCGTGCGAGGATGGGCTCGTGGGCCAGCACGCGGCGGATGTCCTCGGCGAACCCCGCCGCGGACGGGTAGCGCTTGTCGCGGTCCTTGGCCATCGCCGTCGCGACGATCGTCGTCACGTCGCCGCGTAGCTCGGGATCGATCTGTCCGAGCGGCTTCGGCTCCTGCTCGGCGATCACGCGTGCGGCGGCCGGGATGGCGAGGCCGGTCACCTCCAGCGGCAGGCGCCCCGCGAGCAGCTCGTAGAGCATCACGCCGAGCGCGTAGATGTCGATGCGAGCATCGGTCGCGAGCGGGTCGTCCCCGACCTGCTCCGGGCTCATGTAGGGCAGCGTTCCGGAGATGCCGCCGATGGTCGGGACCGTGAACGACATCGCGTCGGCGCGCAGCACCCGCGCGATGCCGAAGTCGACGACCTTCGGCTCGCCCTGAGCGTCGACCAGCACGTTGCCGGGCTTCAGGTCGCGATGGATCACGCCCTGCTGATGTGCGTGGTGCACGGCGTTGCAGATCTTGCGCACGAGCCGGAGCTTGTCGTCGACGCTGAGCGAACGCGTCGCCGCGAACCGATCGAGCGGCAGCCCGTCGACGAATTCCATCGCGAGGAACGGCGCCGACGCGAAGCCGTCCTCGAACGTCCCGATCTCGTAGACCTGCGCCACCCCGGCGTGACGCAACCGGCCGAGCACCTCGGCCTCGAACCGCAGTCGCGATGCCTCGGTGCGTGCGGCCAACGACGACCGCAGCAGCTTGATCGCGACCCGCCGGTGCGGCTCGTGCTGCTCGGCCTCGAACACGAATCCCGACGCGCCCTCGCCGATCCTCCGGATCACCCGGTAGCGCCCGATGTGCTCGGGCCAGTCGCGCATGGTCTCGCTCGCGAGCAGCGGCCGGTCCAGCCAGCTCACCGACTCGTGTTCCGACCATCGGAACAGCGCGAGGATCTGCTGGTGCAGCGTCGGGTTCTCGACGCGGATCCGTTCCAGCGCCGCGGTGCGGTCCTCCGGCTCGAGCCCTGCGATCTCGACGAACAGCTCCTCGGCCTGCGACGTCACGCCGGTTCCTCGCCGATGGCACGCGCGAGGAACAGCTTCGCCTGCGCCCAGTGGCGCCGCACGGTCCGTTCGTCGACACCGAGCGCATCGGCAGCCTCGACCTCGGTGAGGCCACCGAAGTAGCGGAGCATCACCGTCTTCGCGCAGCGCGGATGCGTGTGCTCGAGCTGGTCGAGCGCCTCGTCGAGCGCCAGGAGGTCTTCGATCGGCGCGCCGAGCTCGATCGCGACCTCGTCGAACTCCTGTCGGGTCAGGTCGCCGCCGCGTTTCCGCGCGAGCTTGCGGCGCGCGTGCTCGACGACGATCCGTCGCATCGCGCGCGCGGCCGCGCCGAAGAAGTGCGCGCGTCCGGCGAAGTCCGGATCGCCTCCGCCGACCAGCCGGAGATACGCCTCGTGGACGAGGACCGTGGCCCGCAGCGTGTCGCCGGGCGGCACACGGCGGAGCTGCGCGCGAGCCATGCGCCGCAGCTCGTCATAGAGCCGGGGCACCAGTTCCGATGCCGTTCCCGGATCACCGGACGCCGCGCGTTCGAGCAGCGCGCCGAACTCGTCGCGATCGATGGGGCCCTCGCCGGTCATGAAAAAAAATTTGAGCGAGCCTGTCCGGGTCCGGGCGATCCCGGCGCAGGCCAAGCATAGCACTCGTGGCGCGCGACAAGCGGGCCGCGGGCGGCCGCGTGACCCCACGGCTCGGCTGCTCGGCAATCGCTCCGCTCGTCCCTCGGGGCGGTGGGGTCGAGGTGCTGAAGAGAAGCGACTGAGAGAGAGTGAAAGTGCGTGACGGACGGCCGGGTGAATCCCCTCTCCGGGTTCACCCGGCCGTCGTTTTCTTGAGGGTCGCTGCCGCGCGCGCATGGCGCTCGACCGGATCACCCGTCCTGGAACGACGCCGCCGGTGGGTCGCCGAGGGCGACCCACCGGCGGCGGGGGAACGGTGCGGGCGCCGAGACTCAGTAGTTCTCGTTGCCGATCGTCAGCGTCAGTCGGTTGCGCGACGTGATGATGCCGAGGGCGTTCGCACCCGGGTCGATCGCGAGCGCCTGCAGCACGAGCTGGCCACCGGCGAGCGCGTTGTCGTACGGGATGAAGATCCCGAACTCGTCCTGACCGGGCACGCTCGGCACGGCCGGGAGGACGATCACCGGATTCACGCCGAGCGGGCAGCCGGGCATGCCGACGACGTCGAGGTTCAGCGGCGGGTCGATCCTGGTGAGACCGAGCAGCATCACGCAGATGTTCGTCGACGGGATCTGCTCGATGTCCGTCGTGTACTGCGTGCCGATGTGCGAGCGTTCGCCGAGGCGTTCGCCGAGACGCAGCTCGTGGCCGCTCGTGCCGTAGCAGGTCGTCGGCGCGGCGCTGTCGATCGTCAGGCGGTAGTCACCGGCCTGGTTGCGCTGCCAGTGGCTGACCTCCAGGTAGTAGAGGCCGGGGGACAGGGTCTGCTGCAGCCGCGAGTAGAGGCCGGTACCGCCGTCGTCGTCGCTGGCGATCTCGGTGCAGGTCGAGTCGTAGAGCCAGAGCTTGGTGTCGGTGCAGCTCGTGCCGGTCGTCGCGGTCGATGCGTACGTCTCGAAGGTCACGGTCGTCGCCGCAGCCACTGGCAGCAGGTAGTAGTCGACGTCGCCTGCGAACTGCAGCGTGTTCAGGTGCTCGTCGCAGAGGGCAGCGAGCGTCGCGGTCATGCACGAGTCGTTCGGCTCGACCTCGGCGGGGGCGGTGTTGTAGTTGCCGCCGCAGGCCGAAACGGGGGTGAAGTCCATGTTGTCGGGGATGACCGGCGTGTGCAGGGTCGACTGGACCGTCGGCAAGACGACCGAGCAATCGATCGTCAGGCTGTAGTCGCCGGTGCCGCTGCGCTGCCAGTCGCTGACCTCGAGGTAGTAGGTGCCCGCGGTCAACGTCTGGGTCAGCTTCGAGTAGAGGCCGGCGCCGCCGTCGTCGTCACTGTTGATCTGCGTGCAGGTGGAGTCGTACAGCCAGACCTTCGTGTCGGGGCACGCGGCGCCCGTGACCGCCGTGGATGCGTGCGTCTCCCACGTCACGACGCTGTCGGTCGGCAACACGAGCTGGTAGTAGTCGGTATCACCGGCCGTCTGCAGCGTGTTGACGTGCTGATCACAGCAGTTCGACGTCGTCGCGCTCGCGCAATCGTCGTTGGGTTCGACTTCGGGTGCCGCCGTCGCGAACGTGCCGTTGCACAGGTTCGTGTTGATCTGGCCGCCGAGGAAGTCCAGCGCGTAGTCGCCGGTGTCGCCGTTCATCGCGATGGCGTTGATGTAGTAGGTGCCCGCCGTCGTGAACGAGTAGGCGATCTGCGCGTGTAGGATCCCGTTCGAGTCGTCGTTCGACGCCAGCACGGTCACGCCGTCGGGGGCGATCAGCTCGAGCGCCGGGTTGTCCGAGACGGTCGGCAGGTAGGTGAACCCACCGCGTTCGGTCGTCCACACGACGACGCGATCGCCGGCCTGGACGGTGAACGACCAGAAGTCGTTGTCGGTGCCGTTCATGTCGAACGAGCCGTAGCACTGGGTGCCGACCGCCGCCGCGGTCGCGCCCGCGGCGGTGCCGTTGGCATTGCCGGCGTCGGGGCCTTCGGGGATGCCCTGTGCCGCGAGTGCGGACGCGAGGGTGAGTGCCGTCAGGGAGGTGGAGAATCGGAGCATGATCGGGGAGTCGGTTCGGTCGGAAACAGGAAGGGGACCGAGGCACTGCGACCGCAGCCGTGTCGTCAGGACATCGCGGTGCCGGATTTTCGTGCCGGTGCGCGGGTCGCCTGTCGATCGCGCCGATGCCATGGCCCGACCCGTCGGACGTGGCCCCCTGTCGATCCGCGGTCGCTTCGGCTAGCCTGGGCCCGCTCGCGGGAAGATCGATCCCCGGCGAGGCGTCGACGGAGGTTCCATGTCCGACCCGAACCAGCTCGCTCCGGTGAAGGCGCAGGTCCAAGGCCTGCTCGGCAGCCGCCGTCGCGCGCGATTCCTGGCCACCCTCGGCGGTGGGGCGTTCGTCGCGGCGCTGGTCCTGGCGATCCTCGCCGTCACCTGTGCCCTCGGCGGCGTCGCGCCGGCCACCGTGGCGGTGGCGTCGGGAGTGCTCGCCGCACTGACGGTGGCGGTCGCGGCGATCTGGGCGCTCGCCGCGCCGGTCGACGAGGTGGCGATCGCCAAGCGCTACGACGACGCGATCCGGAGCCAGGACCTCCTGAGCAGCGCACTCGAGCTCGATCCGACGCGCACCGACGAACGGCAGCGTGCGTTCGTCACCGCGGTGCACGAGGACGCGTCCCTCGCCGCCGGCCGGGACGTGCGCGACCTGTTCCCCGTGCAGTGGCCGAGATTCGCCCGCTTCACGTGGGTGCCGCTCCTGGTCGCCGGCCTCGCGATGGTGTTCTGGGCGGTGCAGACGATCCGATCGATGCCCGTGCCCGAGCCGCCGCTCTCGCAGGGCGCGCTGGCTGCGGCCGCGTCGCTCGAGGATCTGCTGAAGGACACCGAGCACGCCGACGTGTCGAACCTCACCGCGCAGGACATCGAGCGCCTGAAGAACCTCGCCGACCAGCTGAAGCGCGAGCAGGTCTCGCGGCGCGACGCGCTGGCCGAGGTCGCGCGCCTCGCCTCGCAGCTCGACAAGGAGCGTGAGGAGCTCGAGCGCAAGGCGATGGCCGTGCAGAAGAACGCTGCGCGCCTCGCGACCGGCGAGGACTCGAAGGATGCGCAGGACGACATGCAGGCCGGGCGCTACCGCGAGGCGGCGCAGAAGGTGAAGAAGAAGATCGGCGAGCTCGAGAAGAAGCTGCAGGAGGCGATCGAGAAGAAGCTGGACAAGATGGAGATCGAGAAGCTCCGCCAGCGTCTCGAGAAGATGCGGCAGCTGCTCGCCGAGCTCGAGCAGCTCGACGCGCTCGGCAGCCAACTCGGCTTCTCGCTGGAGGTGCTCGACGTCCTCGACCGCATCGAGGGCGAGCTCGGCGACCTCCGCGACGCGCAGGGCATGGACTTCGACGACATCGAGGTCGGTCGTGCGCCGCAGGCACCGCGTCAGCCGCAGGACGGCCAGCAGCCGGACAAGCTGTTCGCCTCGCCGTCCAACGACGCCGGCGTCGGCCACGGCAACAAGGTGCTCGGCCCGCAGCGCCGCAGTTTGAGCGATGGCGAGGAGAAGGAGGTGCGCATGCGCGAGGGCGCGGGCAAGTCCTCCTTCGGCCAGGTGAAGACCGCCAACGACGGCAGCCGCAGCCGCACCGGCTATCGCGAGGCCTACCTGGCCGCGAAGCGCGCCGCCGACGACGCGATCTACCGTCAGGACGTGCCGCCGGCCTACCGGCGCTACATCCACGACTACTTCGAGCGCATGCAGCCCGACACGCCTCCGCCGAGCGACGCGGAGGAAGGCAAGTGACGCCGGCCGCGTCCGCGCCCTTCTCTCTTCGGACCATCCCCCCGACCCTTCAGGTAGCGCCGTGACCCAGGAGACCGCCGCGATCCGCGAGCAGGTGGACCGCTTTCGTGCCGACTTCGACCGCCTCGTCACCGAGATCCAGAAGGAGATCGTCGGCTACGAGGACCTGATCCGTCTGCTCGTGACCGCGCTGTTCGCGCGTGGCCACGTCCTGCTCGAGGGCGTGCCCGGCCTCGGCAAGACGCAGATGGTCAAGGCGATGTCCGCCGCGATCCACACGCACTTCTCGCGGGTCCAGTTCACCCCCGATCTGATGCCCGCGGACATCGTCGGCACGATCGTCGTGATGGAGGACGGGTCGGGCAGGAAGACCTTCCAGTTCCAACCCGGGCCGATCTTCGCGAACGTGGTCCTCGCCGACGAGATCAACCGTGCGACGCCGAAGACGCAGTCGGCCTTGCTCGAGGCGATGCAGGAGCACTGCGTGACGGTCGGCGACACGACCCACGTCCTCGAGGAGCCGTTCTTCGTGCTCGGCACCCAGAACCCGCTCGAGATGGAGGGCACCTATCCGCTCCCCGAGGCGCAGCTCGACCGCTTCCTGTTCAAGGTGCTGGTCGACTACCTGGACGAGGACGCGCTGGTCGAGATCGTCGACCGCACGACCACCGGCAAGCAGAGCAGTGTGACCCCCGTGCTCGACGCCGCCCGCATCCTCGAGATGGTCGAGCTCGTCCAGCACGTGCCGATCGCCGATCACGTCAAGCGCTACGCGGTGCGCATCGCGCGCGCCACGCACCCGCGATCGGACGTCGCGCCGAACACCGTCAACCAGTTCGTCAAGTTCGGCGCGAGCCCGCGCGGCATCCAGGCGATGGTGCTCGGCGGCAAGGTGCGGGCGTTGGCGTCGGGTCGCTTCCAGGTGAGCTGTGAGGACGTCGCGGCGATGGCGAAGCCGTCGCTCCGACACCGCCTGATCCTCAACTTCGAGGGCGAGGCGGAGGACGTCCGACCGGACGACGTGCTCGACCAGGTCCTGAAGTCGGTCCCCGAGATCCGCGAAGGGCAGGCCGTCTGAGCCTGGCGTCGAGCCGTCCCCCGATGTTCGACCGCGAGTTCCTCCACAAGCTCGAGTATCTCGACGTCGTCGCGCGCAAGCTGCTGGCGGGCCGTATCCGGGCCGACCGGCTGTCCGCGCGGCGTGGCACCAGCGTGGAGTTCGAGGACTACCGGCAGTACGCGGTCGGGGACGACCTGCGCTACCTCGACTGGAACATCTATGGCCGCCTCGAGGAGTTCTTCCTCAAGCTCTACAAGGAGGAGGAGAACCTCCGGCTCACGGTGTTGCTCGACCAGAGCGAGTCGATGGCGTTCGGGCAGCCGGACAAGTACCGCTACTCGCTGCAGGTCGCTGCCGCGGTCGCCTACATCGGCATGAGCAACCTCGACGACTCGCAGGTACAGGCGTACGGGCCGGACCTCGGCGAGACGACCGGGCGCATGCGCGGCAAGGGCAAGGTGCGGCACCTGTTCTCGTTCCTCGAGAGCCTGCCGCACACCGGCGAGACCGACATGCGGCGTGCGTTCCGTCGATTCATCGCCAAGGAGCCGCGGCGCGGACTCGTCGTCGTCGTCAGCGACCTCTATGACCGCGACGGCGTGCTGCCGGCGTTGCGCTACCTGAAGAGCCGGCGTCACGAGATCTACGTGATCCAGGTCGTCGCGCCGCAGGAGCTGGAGCCGCCGTTGCGCGGCGATCTGCGGCTCGTCGACGCCGAGGATCAGAGCTATCGCGATCTCACGATCACCGACGGTCTGCGCAAGCGCTACGTCGAGGCGTTCGAAGGGCACGCCCGCGAGGTCGAGTCGTTCTGTCGCGGCAAGGAGATCGGCTACGTGCGTGCGCCGACGACGGTGCCATTCGAGGCGTTGGTGCTGCAGATCTTGAAGCGCGGAGGGCTCGTCGCGTGAACTTCGCCGCGCTCTCGGGGCTCTGGCTCGGCCTGATCGCGATCCCGGTCGTCGCGCTGTACTTCCTGAAGATCAAGCGTCACCGCCGCACCGTCCCCTACCTGCGGCTGTGGGCCGACCTCGTCGACGAGAAGCGCGTCACGACGCTGTTCCGGCGACTCCAGCGTTGGCTGTCGCTGCTGTTGCAGCTGCTGATCGTCGCGAGCCTCGTCGGCGCGTTCGGTGTGCTGACGCTGTCCGACTCGTTCCTGCAGGAGGAGTCGGTCGTGCTCGTGCTCGACACGAGCGCATCGACCCACGGTCTCGCGTCACGGGACGGCACCAGGACGCGGTTCCAGGCGGGGCTCGAGAAGGCGCGCGAGCTGGTCGAGGGGCGGTCGAGCGAGGACGAGTTCGCGGTGATCGCCGCCGGTCCGGAGCCGGTGCTCGTCCAGGGGTTCACGCGATCGACGCTGCGCCTGCGCGAGGCGCTCGACCAGATCGCGCCGACCAGCGCATCGGGCGATCTCGATGCGGCGGTGCGGCTCGCGGGCGACGTGCTGCAGGGCAAGGACCATCCGCGCGTGTTGCTGTTGTGCGACGCCGCGGGCGGCGCCGCTGCCGACGTCGCGGCGAAGGACGAGCGCGTGCGCTGGGTGCGCATCGGTGAGAGCGTGCCGAACGTCGCGATCCGGCGCTTCCAGGTGCGCCGCAACGACGCGACCGGCAGCGACGAGATGCTGTTGGTGGTCGCCAACGAGTCCGACGAGAAGGCCTCGGTCGAGGTCGAGGTGTCGGTCGAGGGGACGCTGAAGAACGTCCTGCCGGTCCAGCTCGAACCGCGCGGAGTCGAGAACCTGCGCCGCGATCTGAGCGTGCCGCAAGGCGGCTTCCTCTCGGCGCGCGTCGTGCACCCGAAGACCGCCGAGGGCAAGCCAGGCCACGACGGGCTGTCACTGGACGACACCGCATGGGCCGAGGTGCCACCGAAGCGCGCGTACCGCGTGTTGCTGGTCACGCGCGACGATGCGGAGGAGGCTCCGTTCCTCGCCGCGCTCGACGCACTCGGCGACCTGGTCGACCGCGCGGGTTCGAGCTCATCGCGACCGGAGCAGTGGGCGAGCCTGTCCGCGGACGCGATCGCCGCGCACGATCTCGTCGTGATGGTCAACTGGGCACCCGAGTCGCTGCCCCCGAAGGGGCGCTTCCTGTGCCTGAATGCGTTGCCGGGCGGGCTGCCGGCGAAGGTCGCCGGCATCGAGAAGTCGCCACGGGTCCGCTCGATCGACGAGACGCACCCGATGAACCGCTTCCTCGACGCGCGCAGCCTGATGCCGCCGGCGGCCCGGCCACTCGACCTGACCGGCGGTCGGCCGTTCCTGTCGACGTTCGGTGGTCCGGTCGGCGTGGCGTTCCGCGACGGCGATCGACAGGTCGTGTATCTCGGCTTCGACATGCTGTCGGACCTGTTCTTCCTGCAGGTGTCGTTCCCGATCGTCGTGCGGAACGCGCTCGCCTGGCTCCACGAGGAGCGCACCGAGCTGCTCCCGCCGACGCTCGCGCCTGGCGAGGTGCTGCGCCCGCGGCTGCCCCTGCCGGACAAGTCGGTGGAGATCGCCTGGAAGCGTGGCGAATTCGGCAAGCTGACCGAGGGGCGAACGACGGTCCAAGTCGGCAAGGACGGTCGGTTCTGGTTCGCCGACACGCTGCAGCCGGGCTGCTACGCGATCGCCTCGACGACGGGGCTCCATCGGACCACGGTCAACCTGTTCGATCCGAACGAGGAGGACCTGACGATGCCGGAGGCGAGCGGCGACGTCGACCTCGACATCGAGCGCGCGGGGTTCCTGTTCGGCCGCGATCTGTGGCCGCTGCTCCTGCTGCTCGCCGCGGTCCTGTCCATCCTCGAATGGGGGCTCTACCACCGGAGGCTGACGGAGTAGGCGATGCAGATCCAGCTCGAGCATCCCGCCTTCCTCTGGATCGTGGTCGCGGCGTTGCCGCTCCTGATCTGGGCTGCGTTCAAGAGCTACGCGATCGCCTCGCGTCGCGTGCGCATCGCGTCGTTCCTGATCCGCTTCGTGGCGCTCACGTTCGTCGTGCTCGCGCTGTGCCGGCCGGTGTGGCGACACACGACCGACAAGGAGGCGGTGGTATTCGCGTTCGACGTGTCGGACAGCCTCGAGCATGACGCGCTCCAGAAAGGCGTCGACTTCGTCACCGCGGCGACGCGCGAGCTCGCGCCTGACCAACAGGCTTCGCTCGTGATTTTCGGCGGGCGGCCGAAGGTCGTGCGGCAGCCCTCGAACGAGCCGATCTACTTCGGGCGCACCGCCGACGACGGTGCCGGCACCGGGTCGAACGGCGGCGCGGACGGCGAGTCGAACGACCACGCCGACACCGAGATCGCCGACGCGGTGTTCCACCGCGAGCGGAAGAAGGCAGCGCAGGAGGAACGGCAGGCCGTCGAGCGCGATCTGTCGGGCGACGGTGCGCAGGAGAAGCTGGCGAAGCTCCGCGAGCGGATCGGCACGCTCGAGGCGGTCGAGAAGGAGCTCGTCACGACCGAAACCGACGTCCGCGAGGCGCTGCGGCTCGCGCGCAGCGTGCTCCCCGAGGATGCGCGCCGGCGCGTCGTGCTGCTCACCGACGGCAACTGGACGCGCAACGATCCGGGCCGCGAGCTGGAATTCCTGAAGGAAGCCGGAGTGTCGGTCGACACGGTCGAGCTGGCGTCGGTGCGCCCGAAGGAGGTCATCGCCGAGCGCCTGATCGCGCCGAGCCACGCGCGGATCCGCGAGCCCGTCGAGCTCGAGGTGCAGGTGGACTCCGCCGAGAAGCGCGACGTGACGATGCGGCTCTACCGCGACGGCTTCCTGCTGAAGGAGGATCCGATCAGCCTGGAAGCGGGCGACAACGTGATCCGCATCCCCAAGCAGGAGCTCGAGGAGGGCTTCCACGAGTTCGAGGTCAAGATCGACGCACCGGGCGATCCGCGTCCCGAGAACAACACCGCGCGCGCCGTCGTCGTCGTCGAGGGTCGCCCGCGCGTGCTGATGATCGAGGGCCAGGAGCGGGACTCCCGCTACCTCGAGGCCGCGTTGCACGACGAGGACATCGTCGTCGAGGTGCGGCCACCGGTCGGCTTCCCGTCCGATCTCAACGACCTGCTGTCCTACGACCTGCTGATCCTCAGCGACGTCTCCGCGACCGAGGTGCACAGCTCGCAGCTCGAGCTGGTCAAGCGCTACGTCAAGGACTTCGGCGGTGGCCTGATCATGATCGGCGGGGAGCACTCGTTCGGGCTCGGCGGCTACTACCGCACGCCGGTCGAGGACGCGCTGCCGGTGCGCATGCCGATCAAGAAGACCATCGAGAAGCCGAGCTTCGCGCTGGTGCTGGTCATCGACCGCTCCGGATCGATGGCGGGTGAGAAGCTCGCCCTCGCGAAGGAGGCGGCGATCGCGTCGGCCGAGCTCCTGAAGAAGAAGGACATGATCGGCGTCGTCGTGTTCGACGAGAAGGCCGACTGGGTCGTCGAGCTGCAGCCGGCAGGCAACCGTGAGGAGGTCGTGTCGCAGGTCTCGCGCGTGATGGAGGGCGGCGGCACCTACATCTACGCGGGCCTCTACTACGCGTATCGCGCGCTCAGCGAGTGCAACGCGAAGCTCAAGCACTGCATCGTCCTCACCGACGGTCACACGACCGGAACGCGCGAGGAGCACATCGACATCGTGCAGCGCATGGCGGCCGAGTCGATCACGGTGTCGACGGTCGGCATCGGCGACGCCGACCAGGCGCTGTTGTCGGCGATGGCCCAGGCCGGCGAGGGCGAGAGCTACTTCACCAACGACTTCGGCAACATCCCGCAGATCTTCACCAAGGAGACGCTGCGCGCGAGCAAGAGCATGCTCGTCGAGGAGCCGTTCGTGCCGGTGCCGACCGGCGTCGACGACCAGATGCTGCGTGGCGTCGAGCTCGCCGATGCGCCGATCCTGCTCGGCTACGTGTCGACGACGCCGAAGGAACGCGCGAAGGTGCTGTTGGTCTCCGAGTACGGCGACCCGATCCTCGCCGAGTGGAACTACGGCCTCGGTCGCTCGGCGGCGTTCACCTCCGACGCGAAGAACCGCTGGGCGAGCGATTGGATCTCGTGGCCGCAGTTCGGCAAGTTCTGGTCGCAGGTCGTGCGGAGCGTGATGTCGCGCGGCACGACGTCGGCGCTGCAGCAGACCGCCGACGTGCGCCTCGATCGCGGCAAGGTCGACGTCCGCATCGACAACCGCGATCGCGAGGGCCGCTTCATCGACGAAGCGAAGCCCGAGCTGTCCATCGTCGCCGCATCCGGGGACACGAAGCCGGTGCCGGTGTCGCACACGGCCCCCGGCGAGTTCGAGGCCAGCTTCCCGCTCGAGAGCTACGGCGAGTTCGTCCGCCTCCGCGTCGAGACCCGCCTCGACGATCAGCTGGTCGGCCTGCTGCGCTACGCGGTCATCGAGTCCTATCCGCCCGAGTACCGCGCAGCGGCGCCGGATGCGGAGTTCCTCGAGCGCGTTGCGACGGCGACCGGCGGACGGCAGGCTCCCGAGCCCGGCGCGGCGATGGCATTCGACACGCCGCCGGCACGGGGCCTCGAGGATCTGTGGCGGCTGTGCGTGCTCGCCGCGGCGCTGCTGCTGCCGCTCGACATCGCGCTGCGACGGCTGACGTAGTCGTGCGTTCCCGGCGATCCGCCGCACCGCATCGGCGACGCGGGTCTCCCGCTGCGTGGCCGGCGCGCTACACTCCGTCCCGCTCGTTGCCGCCGGATCCGGCTCTTCCGCCCCCTCGATGTCTGCCCTCCGCTCTCTCCCCGCGTGCGTCCTCGCGCTCGGCCTCGCGCTGGGATCGCTCGCGGCCCAGCAGCTCGCCGAGTTCGAGCGGCTGGCGCTGCCGACCGCGCGTGAGCGCACCGCGTGCATCGCCGCGGCGGACGTCGACGGCGACGGCGACGTCGATCTGATCGCCGCTCCGGAGGGTGCCTACCCCGGCGTGGCGCTGCGCCTGCTCACGAATCGTGGCGACGGCCGCTTCGACGGGCCGCCGAACGCGTTGCCGCCCGATCGCCTCGCGGTCCGAGCGATCGTCGCGTTCGACGCGGACGGCGACCGTGACGTCGACCTGTTCATCGCGTGCCAGGACTTCCAGCAGAACCGGCTGTGGCTCAACGACGGCGCCGGGCACTTCACCGACGCGACCGCGGCGGGGCTTCCCATCGCGCAGGACGACTCCCGGGCGGCGGTCGCGGCCGACGTCGACGGCGACGGCGACCAAGACCTGATCGTGGTCAACGCGAGCGGGGCCAGCCCGGTGCTGTTCAACACCGGCCAGGGCGTGTTCGTCGCCGGGAACGCGCTGCCGCAGTCCGGGGCGGACTTCATCGTCGATGTGGTGGTCGCGGACGTCGACGGCGACCAGGATCCCGATCTGCTGCTGGCGAACGCCCTCGGCCCCGAGCGGCTGCTCCTCGACGACGGCCTCGGGCACTTCACCGACGTGACCGCCACCCACCTCCCGGCGGACACGACGTCGACGACCGCGATCGCGGCGATCGACTTCGAGGGTGATGGCGACGTCGACTTCGTCGTCGTCAACTACGGCGTCCCCGATCACCTCCTGATCAACGTCGGCACCGGGGTGTTCACGCTCAACGCGCAGGCGCTGCCCGGTTCCGACGAGCGCGGCTCCGACGTCACGGTAGGCGACTTCGACGGCGACGGCGACGACGACCTGTGCGTCGGCGATCGGGACGGCCCCGACATCCTGTGGCGCAACGACGGCGCGGGTATGTTCACGCGCATCGTCGGCGCGGGCTGGCCGACGGTGCTGGACGAGACCAGCGTGGTGCTGGCCTTCGATGCGGACGGCGACGGCGACCTCGACATCGTCACCGGTGGGGGACGGTCGGCGAGCGCACCCGGTCGGCGTCGCCTGCTGCTGAACGACGGTCAGGGTGCGTTCATCGACGCGACCGAGACGCTCTGGCCGTCGCGCGACAGCGAGACGCTCGCGGTCGCGGCGGCCGACCTCGACGGCGACGGGGCGATGGACGTCCTCGACGGTGGTGTCGGCGGCGTCATCGACGTGTGGTTCGGTGATGGCACCGGGCGGCTCGAGATCGATCCCGCGCGCGCTGCACCGGCGGTCAACGGCACGGTGCACGCGTTCGCGATCGGGGACGTGGACGGCGATGGAGATCTCGACGTGGCCGTTGCGGTGTCGGGTCAGTCCGCGCTGCTGATCAACGACGGCACCGGGCGCCTCGTCGACGACACGCTGACGCGGCTGCCGCAGGAGGCCGGCGACACGCAAGCTCTCGTCCTCGCGGATCTCGACGGTGACGGCGACCTCGACCTCATGCTCGCGAATGCCGGACCGTCGCCGTTGTTCGCACAGCAGAACGCGCTGTGGTTCAACGACGGATCCGGGTCGTTCACGGACGTCACGGCGGCCCGCCTGCCCACGCGATCCGACTTCTCCTACGCACTCGTCGTCGGCGACGTCGACGTCGACGGCGACCTCGACGTCATCGTCGGCAACTGGAACATCCCGCTGCCGCCGAATCCCGCGCAGCCGAACGTCCTGCTGCACAACGATGGCACGGGGCGGTTCACCGAGGCGACCGCGGGCGAGCTGCCTCCGGATCTCGCGGCGACCGCTGGTCTGGCGCTCGGCGACCTCGACGGCGACGGCGACCTCGACCTCGCCACCGTGCACGCCCAGGGCGCGCCGGACTTCGTGTACTGGAACGACGGCACCGGGCGATTCACGTTCGCGCTCTACCTGCCCGGCACGGCATCGAGCTCCAGCTATGCGATTGCGCTCGGCGATCTCGATGGCGACGGCGATCTCGACGTCGTCGTCGGCCGACGCGACCAACACAATGTCGTCATCCGCAACGACGGCGCCGGGGTCTTCACCGACGTGTCGGCGACGATCCAGCCGAACGTCGTCGATGCCACCGTCGCGGTCGCGCTCGCGGACGTCGACGGCGATCAGGATCTCGACGTGTTCTTCGGCAACCGCTCGTTCCAGAAGGACCGGCTGCTCGTGAACCGCTTGCGTCAGATCTCGGCGCCGTACGTCGCGCGGATCGGTCAGGACTGGCCGATCGACGTCAGCGTCACTTCGACCCCGGGACCGGCGGTCGCGGGGCTCTGGCTGTCGACTTCGCGACTCACCTCGCCGATCCGTCTCGCGCCGTTCGGCGACTACTTCCTCGGCGACGCGCAACCGCTGAACGCCGGCTTCCGTGCCGTGAATCCCGCGACCGGCGTGGCGCGGTATCCGTTCGTGATCCCGGCGTCGGCCGCTCTCATCGGTCAGGACGTCTATCTACAGGCGGCCGCACTCGCGTCGTCGAACCTGCTCGACTTGCGGTTCACCGGCTTCTGGCACGACGTCGTCGGCGATTGAGCGCATCCGGCGAGATCCGCGTGCTGTGGCAGGACGACGATCTCGTCGTCGTCGACAAGCCTGCCGCCACGCTGGTCGTGGATGCGCCGGGACGGACCGGTCCGACCGTCGTCGAGCTGGTCGGGCGGCAGCTCGGTCACCGGGTGTTCGCCGTCCATCGGCTCGACGAGGACACGACCGGTGTGCTGGCCCTGGCCCGTCGCGAGGAGAGCCGCGCGCCGCTCGAATCGGTGTTCCGGGCGCACCGCGCCGAGCGCGTCTACCTCGCGCTCGCGAGCCGCGTGCCATCGCCGCCCGCCGGCCGCGTCGAGTCCAGGCTGGTCGAGGGCCCGGACGGCGTGATGCGCCCGACGACCGACCGGCGCGGCGAGCTCGCGATCACCGAGTACCGCCTGATCGACCGCCGGCCGGCTGGTGCGCTCCTCGAGTGCCGCCTGGAGACCGGTCGCCGCAACCAGATCCGTGCGCATCTGGCCGCGCTCGGCTGCCCGATCGTCGGGGATCGGAAGTACGGATGGCGGGCGCGGGGGCAAGCGCGTGCGCCCGAGTCGGCCGCTGTTGCACGCGTGGCGGCTGACCCTTCCGCACCCCTGCCGCGACGAGGTGGTGACCGTCGAGTGTCTGCCGCCGGAAGCCGAGCTCAGGCCGTGATCCGGGAATAAGTCCGCGGATATCAACTGCACGCCGAGACGGGTCAGAGTGCGACCGGCCGTCCGAGCTTCGCCGCCAGCACCTCGCGCAGCACGTCGATCAGCTTGCCGCGACCCTTGGTGTCGGCCCATTCGCCCTCCTCGTCCGGGGCGAAGTGCCACGCTGTCGCTCCCTGCGCGAGCCAGATCTGGTGTGCCGCCGTCTGGCGGTTCAGGATCGCGCGTGAGCCGTCGGCGAATTCCATCGTCAGGACGCCCATCGCCAGGTCGGCGTCGAGCTCGTCGGGGTCTTCGTCCTGCAGCTTGCGCGAAGACCGCTTCCATGAACGCGTCCGCGCGGCGGGCGAAGTCGTGGTCGTCGCTCATGGTGTGTGGTGTAGCCACGGCGGGCGATGGCGGTAGGGTCCTGCGGCCAAAAAAAGCGGGCCGGAGGCCGGCTCTCGCCGACCTCCGGCCGCACGCGGGTTCCAGCAAGCCCTCTCGCTTACAAACGGATTCCGGACTTCCCTGCAGCGTCCGAAACCCGGGCTGGAACCGCTCGTCCCATGCGGGGGAGTAGACGTTCGAGCGGCGCGACTTTTCGGGACCGGTTCAAAAAAAACCGGTCCACCCGACGGCTAGCGGGCGCGCCGATCGGCGAGCGTGAGCCACTCGGGCAGCAGGCTCGCGACGTCGCGATCCTCGGCCTCGGCTTCGAACGCGAGCACGACGCGGTGCCGGAGCGCCGGCAGGATGCAGGCGTCGAGGTCGGCGCGGTCGACCGACGGCCGGCCGGCGAGCAGCGCGCGCGTCTTGCCCGCGAGGACGATCGCCTGTCCCGCGCGCGGACTCGCACCGTAGCGCACCAGCCGGCGCGTCGTCTCGGGTGCCTCGGGGTCCCGCGGATCGGTCGCCCGCAAGAGCTCCGCGACCCATCGCAGCAGGTGCGGACCGCAGAGAATCTCCCGAACCAGCCGCTGCAGCTCGAGGACTTCCGCCCCGGTCAGGACCGGCGGCGGCGGTTCCGGTTCGACGCCGGTCGTCGCGTCGAGGATCGCCACGACGTCGGGGACGCTCGGGCGCGGCACGACCAGATGGAACAGGAACCGGTCGAGCTGTGCTTCGGGCAATGGGAACGTGCCCTCGAACTCGATCGGGTTCTGCGTCGCGACGACCGCGAACGGCTTCGGCAACCGGTGCGTCGTCTCGCCGACCGTCACGCTCGCTTCCTGCATCGCCTCGAGCAGCGCGGACTGGGTCTTCGGCGTCGCGCGGTTGATCTCGTCGGCGAGCACGAGGTTGGCGAACAGCGGGCCCGGCTGGAAGCGGAACGCCAGGCTGTCCCCGTGCTCCTCGACGATGCGCGTCCCGGTGACGTCCGAGGGCATCAGGTCGGGAGTGAACTGGATCCGCGAATACTGCAGGCCGAGCGCGCCGGCGAGCGTGTGCACGAGACGCGTCTTGCCGAGCCCCGGCAGGCCCTCGAGCAGGACGTGTCCGCCGGCGATCAGGCCGACGGTCAGGTCTTCGATCAGCCGATCTTGTCCGAGGATCGTGCGGCGGACGTTCGCGCGCAGCGCCTTCACGCGAGGCGCGAGCTCTTCGACGCGGCGCTGGAGGGCCACCGAGGCATCGACCTCGCTCACGGCCGCGCGCTCCCGGCGAACGACGGGTGATCGTCGTAGCGCTCGCCGTGATCCGGGAGGATCGCCACGATCGTGGTTCCGGCGGAGCGCTCGCGCGCGGCGATGGTCCGGGCGGCGTGCAGCACCGCGCCCGACGCGGGCCCGACGAGCAGGCCTTCGCGCCGCGCGAGCTCACGCACCGCGACGAACGCCTCGTCCGCGGAGACGGCGATGATCTCGTCGAGGTCGCCAGGTGCGAGGATGTCGGGGACGAAGCCCGCGCCGAGTCCCGGTAGCTGGTGTGCACCGGGCGATCCGCCGGCGAGCACCGGGCTCGCGCTCGGCTCGACACCGACGACCGCGACCGGCACCTGTGCGCTGCGGAAGAACTGGATGCAGCCGGCCGCCGTCCCGCCGGTGCCGACCGGGCAGACGACGACGTCGACCTCGCCGTCGGTGTCGTCCCAGATCTCGCGCGCGGTGGTCTCGGCGTGGGCCGCGGCGTTGGCGGCGTTCGAGAACGGCTGCAGGATCAACGACGGCGTGATCTCGCGCTGGATCTGTTCGGTCCGCTCGAGCGCGCCGCGGATGCCGAGCGCCGGGTCGGTCAGCTCGATCTCGGCGCCGAGCGCGCGCAGCAGGTGATAGCGGCTGCCGGCGGTGCCCTCCGGCATCGTCAAGACCAGCCGGTAGCCGCGCACCGCGCAGATCATCGCGAGGGACACGCCGGTGTCGCCGGCGGAGCACTCGACGATCGTCGTGCCCGGTCGCAGGAAGCCGGCACGCTCGGCGTGTTCGATCATCGATCGCGCGGCGCGGTCCTTGTTGCTGCAGGTCGGGTTGAACGCCTCGAGCTTCGCGATCAGCCGCCCGGGAGTGTCTGGCGCGAGGCGCCGGAGCTCGACGAGCGGGGTTCGGCCGATCAACCAGGAAACGTCGCGTGCGATGCTCGCCATGAGCTACGGGGTCGGAGTCCTCGCGGCGGGAGGCCGCGCCGAGCAGGCGATGATAGCTCCCGCGCGATTGCATTCCCCCCTACGGAACCTTCCGATGACGGCATGCGGTCGTCCGTCGCACTGCTCGTACTCGGAGTCGCGTCCGCCGCGTGCGGTGGCGTGTCGCCGGACCCGGCGCGGATGGCGGCGGACCTGCCGGCTGCGCGGCCCGTCGATCCGGCGACGGTGGCGAAGGACGATCAGCGACTCGCCGAGGCCGCCACGCGGCTGGCGGACGGCGAGTTCGACGCGGCGCGGTCGCTCGCGGAGGCGGTGATCGCGAACGAGCCCCGCTCCGGGCGCGCGCGCGCGATCCGCGCCGCGGTCCTCCAGCACGAGGCCCAGGAGACCGATCCGCCCGAGCTCGTCGCGTGGCGGCGGGCCGAGGGCGAGCTGCGGCGCGCGAGCCGGCTCGCGCCGGACGACGCGCTGGTCGGGCTCCTCCACGCACGCTTCCTGCAGGCCGATGGCCATTGGACGGCGGCGGCCGACCGGATCGAGCAGGTGCTCGCCGTGCATCCCGACGATCTGGAGGCACAGCGCCTGGCGGCGACGCTGCGCTACGACCTCGGCGACGAGCGGGCGGCGATCGCGCACCTGGAACGGGTGCTGGCCGTCGCGCCGGACGACACGCAATCGCTGTGGCGCCTCGGCGACGCCCGGCTGCGGATCGTGCTGTCCGAGCCCGAGCGGGCGAAGCGGGAGGAGTTCGAGCCGGGCGCGATCGACGCGTTCCGCCGCTATCGGGAGCTGGTGCCGGCGGACGTCGACGGCTGGCTCGGGGAGGCGCGGGCACGCATCGCGTCATGGGAGGACGAGCCGGACGACGCGGCGGTCGCCGAGGTGCTCGCGCTGTCACGCGAAGGCGGCCGACGTCGACCCGGAGTCTCCGGAACCACCGTTCGGCCGCGGGGTGGTGCTCGATCGCACGGGGGACGCTGCCGGTGCCGAGCAGGCCTACCGCGACGCGCTCGCGCACGACGCCATGCACGTGCCGAGCCTGTTGAACCTCACCGCGAACCTCCACGACCAGGGCAAGGACGACGACGCGCGGGT
Source organism: uncultured Planctomycetota bacterium (assembly GCA_963823025.1). GTDB lineage: Bacteria > Planctomycetota > UBA1135 > UBA1135 > UBA2386 > CAWGKH01. Next base: position 125,638 of record CAWGKH010000003.1, read on the forward strand.
GTTCGCGCGGCGGGCGCTGGAGCTGAAGCTGTCGCCGAGCGAACGCACGGCCGTCGAACGGTTCGTCGCCGGCAGCGCGGCCGGTGGCTGACCGTCAGCGGCCTGCTTCGGGGCTCGCCGCGGCCGGTGGCGCGCCGGTGGCGTTCGCGCAGCGCTTCGCTCGGCGCGGGACCGATCGACATGCCCAGCAGCCCGTCGCGGTCCGGCGAAGCGGCGCCGGGGACGCCGGCCGCGAGGCAGGCACGGCGAAAGCAGGCGCGGTCGTCGAGCGTTGCGGTTCCGACCGAGGGACCGCGTACCCTGGGACGACCATGGCCAGGACCAGCAAGAAATACGTCTATGCGTTCGGTGGTGGCAGCGCGGAGGGGCGCGGCGACCAGAAGGATCTGCTCGGCGGCAAGGGCGCCGGGCTCGCCGAGATGAGCGGCCTCGGGATCCCGGTGCCGCCGGGGTTCACGGTCACCACCGAGGCGTGCATCCACTACCACCGCAACGCGGGGCACTACCCCGAGGGGCTCGAGCAGGAGTTCCGCGCACATCTGGAGCAGTTCGAGGCGCTGGTCGGCCGGCGGTTCGGTGACGCGAAGAAGCCGCTGCTGCTGTCGGTGCGCTCGGGTGGGCCGGTGTCGATGCCGGGGATGATGGACACGGTGCTGAACCTCGGGCTCACCGACGCGATGGTCGCGCAGCTGATCGCCGAGGGCAGTGATCCGCGGTTCGTGCGCGACTGCTACCGGCGACTGGTCACGATGTTCGGCGACGTGGTGCTGCACGTGCCGCACTCGCGTTTCGAGCGGATCCTCGAAGAGGTGCGCGCCGACGAGGGCGTCGAGAACGACGCGCAGATCTCGGCGGCCGGGCTCGCGCGGGTGATCGAGCGGGGCCTCGAGACGATCGCCGAAGCGGGGCGGCCGTTCCCGCAGGATCCGAAGGAGCAGCTCTGGAGCGCGGTGCGCGCGGTGTTCGACAGTTGGAACACGCGGCGCGCGGTCGAGTACCGGCGGCTGCACGGTCTGTCCGAGGACTCGGGCACGGCGGTCAACGTGCAGCTGATGGTGTTCGGCAACCGCAACGCGCGCTGCGCGACCGGCGTGTGCTTCACGCGCAATCCCGCAACCGGCGGCAAGGGCTTGTTCGGCGAGTATCTCGTCAATGCGCAAGGCGAGGACGTGGTCGCCGGGATCCGCACGCCGAAGCCGTTGGTGGCGGCCAAGGGCGATGTCGGGCTCGACGAGGAGTTTCCGCAGGCGGCGCAGGAGCTGCGGCGCATCTGCGAGACGCTCGAGAAGCACCGGCACGACATGCAGGACATCGAGTTCACGATCGACAGTGACAAGCTCTACATGCTGCAGACGCGCACCGGGAAGCGCACCGGGCGCGCCGCCGTGCGGATCGCGGCGGACATGGTCGAGGAGGAGCTGATCGACGTGCGGACGGCGCTGTCCCGCGTCGAGCCCGAGCACATCCTGCAGATGATGGCGCCGGCGTTCGATCTCGAGCAGAAGGCGCGGGCCGTCGAGGCGGGGGAGCTGCTCGGGCGCGGGTTGCCGGCCGGGCCGGGCGCGGCGTCGGGGCGGGTCGCGCTGACGTCGGAGCGGGCGGTCGAGATGGCGAAGAAGGGACCGGTCGTGCTCGTGCGTGCGGAGACCTCGCCGGACGACATCGCGGGCGTGCACGCGGCGGTGGGGATCGTGACCGCGCGCGGCGGGATGACCTCGCACGCGGCGGTCGTGGCGCGCGGCATGGGCAAGCCGTGCATCGTCGGGGCTGCCGACCTGTCGGTGGACGAGCATCGGATCGCGATCAAGGGCAGCGATCGAGTCCTGCACGAAGGCGACGAGATCGCGCTCGACGGGACGACCGGAGAGGTGATCGGGATGGCCCTGCCGACGCGCGAGTCGCCGGTGCTGGCGACGGCGCTGAAGGGCGTGCAGTCGGACGATCCCGACGCCAACGGATTCCTGCGCGTTCTCGGATGGGCGGACGAGGGCCGGCGCATGCGCGTCAAGGCCAACGCCGACACGCCGCACGACGCGGAGGTCGCGCGGGCGCTCGGTGCCGAGGGTGTCGGGCTGTGCCGGACCGAGCACATGTTCTTCGGCGACGAGCGCATCGGCTGGATGCGGCAGGTGATCCTCGGGGACGAGCGGCAGCGGACGGCGGCGCTCGAGCATCTGCTGCCGGTCCAGCAGGGCGACTTCGAGGGGATCCTGGCGGCGATGGACGGGTTCCCGGTGACGATCCGGCTGCTCGATCCGCCGCTGCACGAGTTCCTGCCGCGCGAGGCGCGTGCGGTGCGTGCGCTGGCCGACCAGATGCACATCGATCCGGCGGAAGTCGCGGCGAAGGTACAGTCGCTGGCGGAGTCGAACCCGATGCTCGGGCACCGCGGGTGTCGGCTCGGGATGACGATGCCCGGGCTCTACGACATGCAGGTGTCGGCGATCGTGCGTGCGGCGCTGGCGCGGGCGGCCGCAGGCGGCGATCCGCGGCCGGAGATCATGGTGCCCTTGGTGGGGACCGGCGCCGAGATGAAGCTCCTGCGCGAGCGCATCGCGACGGTCGTCGGACGGGAGTTCCTCGCCGCCGGGAACACGTTGGAGATTCCGATCGGGTCGATGATCGAGGTGCCGCGCGCGGCGCTCTGCGCGGAGCTGATCGCCGAGCACGCGGAGTTCTTCTCGTTCGGCACGAACGACCTGACGCAGATGACGTTCGGGTTCTCGCGCGACGACATCGGGACGTTCCTGCCGGAGTACCTGGAGCAGGGAATCCTGCCGTTCGACCCGTTCGCGCGCATCGACGAGGCGGGCGTCGGGCGGCTCGTCGAGACCGCGGTCGACCGCGGGCGGCGTGCGCGGCCGCACCTGCAGACCGGCGTGTGCGGTGAGCACGGCGGCGATCCGAGCTCGATCCGGTTCTTCGAGCGGTGCCGGTTGGACTCGGTGTCGTGCTCGCCGTATCGCGTGCCGGTCGCGCGGCTGGCGGCGGCGCGGGCGGTGCTGGGATACTGAGGGCGTGGAAGCGTTCGCGCGCGCGTTGCCGAAGGCCGAGCTGCACGTGCACCTCGAGGGCACGCTCGAGCCGGAGCTGGCGTTCGCGCTCGCCGAGCGACACGGTGTGCGATTGCGGTTCGGGTCGGTGGCGGCGCTGCGGGCGGCGTACGAGTTCGACGACCTGCAGTCGTTCCTCGATCTGTACTACGAAGGCTGCGGGGTCCTGCGGGAAGCAGCGGACTTCCACGAGCTGACGTGGGCTTGGTTGCGGCGCGTGAAGGCGGACGGGGCGGTGCACGTCGAGCCGTTCTTCGATCCGCAGACGCACACGGCGCGCGGGGTGGCGTTCGAGGCGGTGATGGAAGGCATCGTCGCCGCGCTCGAGCGTGGTGAGCGCGAGCTCGGCATCACGTGGCGGCTGATTCTCTGCTTCTTGCGGGACCGCCCGGTGGCGGAGGCGAGGGCGACGCTCGAGGCGGCGTTGCCGTTCCGGGATCGCATCGCCGGCGTCGGGCTCGATTCGGCGGAGCGCGGGCGGCCGCCGGGTGTGTTCCGGGAGGTGTTCGCACGCGCGAAGGCGGTGGGGCTGCACCGCGTCGCGCACGCGGGCGAGGAGGGGCCGGCTGGATACGTCGCGGAGGCGCTCGACGTGCTCGATGTCGAGCGGATCGATCACGGGGTCCGCGTCGTCGAGGATCCGGCGCTCCTCGACCGGGTGGTTCGCGCGCGGGTGCCGCTGACGATGTGCCCGCTGTCGAACCTGAAGCTGAAGGTCTGCCGCTCGCTCGCCGAGCACCCGTTGCGCGACCTGCTGCGCCGCGGCGCCTGCGTCACGATCCACTCCGACGATCCCGCCTACTTCGGCGGCTCGCTGCTCGACAACTACCTGGCCGCCGCGGACGCCCTCGCCCTCACCGAGCAGGACCTCAGGACCTGCGCCCGCAACTCGATCGAGGCCTCGTTCCTGCCGGAAGCGGAGAAGACCCGCCACCTCGCCGCGCTGGAACGCAGCAAATCACACCGGGTGTGATCTGCTGCCCTTCGGCAGCCAGAGGTCGGCGAGGGTCGTGAGGAGGAGGAGCGCGTCGAGGTCATCCAGAGGCGCCGGCGCCGGCGAGGACCGGGACGAGCCAGGCGGCGTCGCGGGCCGGGAGCCAGGCGGCGAGGTCGAGGAGGAGGCCGAGGCCCGAGCCGAGGGCGAGCGCGCCGATCAGCGGGCGCGGCCAGCGGGTGGACCAGGCGAGCAGCAGTGTGACGATCGAGACGACGCCCATGCCGAGGGCGTGGGTGTGGGCCGACGAGATCACGATCTCGGACGACGTCGGCTCGATGTCGCGCGACAGCGCGAGCTTCTGCACGTCGTCCCAGGTACTCGAGCGGCACGCGCTTGCCGATCGGGTTCTCGGCGTCGCGCGCGTGGCACGACAGGCAGCGCCGGTCGAGGATCTCCGCCGGCGCGCGCTCACCGAGCGCCAGGCTGTCGTAGTCCTCGGTGACGCGGTCGCCCCGCAGCCACTTCACCAACGCTTCGCGGTCCTGCGCCGGCAGCCCCTTTGGGTGTCCGCCCTCGAGCGCGACGAGCAGCGGCGCGCGCGAGCGGATGCCGTGATACGCGCCGGTCAGGTCGTCGAGCGACAGGCCCGGTCGCTCGTCACGCATCTCGTGGTGCTGCCACAGGTGCGTCGCCGACGCGGCCAGTCCGCCGAGCAGCACGAGCACGAGGCAGCTCAGCCCGAGCCGGAAGCCGACGTTCGTCGCGCGTAGCTCGAACATCACTTCACCTCGAGGTCGCTCGGATCGATCGTCACTTCCTCGCCGCTCGCGACCGCACGGTGCGCGGCGATGCCGACCGCCGCCGCGCGCACTCCCTCTTCCGCCGTGCACGCCACCGGTTCGCCACCCGCAGCGCTCTTCACGAACGCCGCCAGCGCGTAGTAGAGCGGTGGGTTCGGCAATCCGACGCCCTCCTTCAGCTTGCCCTGCTTGGCGAGCTTGGTCGCGTCCGCGATCAGCGTGATGCCCTGCTCGTCGTGGAAGCTCTCGCGGTTGGCGTAGACCTCCCAGCCCTGCGTCGGCGCATCGGCCTCCTTGAACAGCCACCCGGCATCGTCCGCCAGCCGGATCGCGCCCATCGCGCCGATCAGCAGCTCGTACTCGCCCTCGTAGCCGTTGGCGAGCGTCCCATGCCAGTCGAGCACGAGCCCGTCGGGCCACCACAGCTCGCAGCCCTCGGTGTCGGGCATCTTCCGGCCGTCCTTCCACAGCCGCACGTCGCCATGTCCGCGCACCTTCACCGGATACTGCGCGAGGTACCAGTGGAACACGTCGAACTGGTGCGTCCCGAGCTCGCCCGCGAGCCCGAGCGACACGTCCGGATCGAGCCGCCAGTTGATCGTCTTGTCCTCGGCCGGATCGTCCGCCGGGTAACGCCAGCTCGTCTTGTGGTCGTTCTGCGCGCGCAACGACACCATCTCCGCGAGCACGCCGGCGCGGTGGAACCCCCAGGCCAGCCGGTAGATCGGATTGGTGCGCGCCTGCATCCCGGTCTGGAACACGACCTTCACGTCCCGCGCCGCCGCCGCGATCCGTTTCGCCTCGTCGAGCGCCGCGGCGAGCGGCGCCTCGCAGTAGACGTGCTTGCCGACCGCCATCGCGTCGATCGCGATGTCCGCGTGCAGATGCGTCGGCGTCGCGACGATCACCGCGTCGACGTCCTTCGCGCCGAGCACCTGCCTCGCGTCGTCGTAGCCCTTGGCGCCACCCGCGCGCCGGATGCCCGCGCGCAGCCGTGCCGGCGCGATGTCGCACACCGCGGTGACCTTCACGCCCTCGAGCTTCTGCAGCTCGGCGAGGATCGCGCGCCCCTGCCGGCCGACACCGATCACGCCGATGCGCAGCTCGGGCTCGCCCTCGGGCACGAGCCTGCCGAGATCGGTCCACGCCGGCAGCAGCGCGAACGCGCCCATGGTCTCCGCGGTCGCGCGCAGGAACTCCCGGCGATCCGATCCGGTCATGACTCACACCTCCTCGCCGTCGGCCCATCGACGAACCGCGCGGTTCCGAGCGCCGTCGCTCCTCGCGCGATCCAACGCACGCCGTCCGCCTCGCGCAGCGCGACCCGTGCCGCGAGCCCGAGCGGCAACGCGCCGCCCTCGCCGAGCACCAGCAGTGCCGTCGACCAGGCATCCGCCGTCCGCGCCGACCGCGCGAGCACGGCCGCGCAGGTGACACCGTTGTCCGCCGACCGCCCGGTTCGCGGATCGAGCACATGGCCGATCCGTCGCCCGTCGATCACCACCTCGCGCCCGTGCGGCGCCGACACCGCCAGCGCCGCATCGCGAAGCTCCACCACTGGCGCATCCGGCGCCGCGCCGAGACCGACGCGCCATCCCGTGCCGCCGGGCGGCGCGCCGATCCCGACCACGGTGCTGGTCCCACCGTGCAGCAGTGCGGACGCCACGCCGTGCTGCCGCACGACGTCGGCCGCGCGGTCGAGCGCGTGGCCTTTCGCGATCCCGCCGAGGTCGAGCTCGATGCCGTCGCGCAGGAAGCGCACGGTCCGCGCATGCGGATCGAGCTCCAGGCCATCGCACCCGTGGACGCCGCCCTCGATCGCTTGCGTCCGCCCGCGGAACCCGAGCCGCCGCATCAAAGCACCGAGCGTCACGTCGAACACCCCGCCGCTCGCGCGGTGGATCGCCAGCGCCTCCTCCAGCAGCTCGAACGTGTCGGCGTCCATCTCGACCGGCTCCCGCCGCGCCCGTCGATTGGCGCGCGACACGACGCTTCCCGGCCGGAACGCGCTCATCGCCAGCTCGCACGCAGTGATCTCGGCGAGCGCCTCCTCGCCGACCGCGCGCAGGCGCACCGGGTCGTCGCCCGCGAGCAGCAGCTCGAACCGCGTCGCCATCGCGTAGAGCGCGAGCTGCACCGCCTGCGGCGCGCTGCCGACCTCGGTCGCCATCACACGGCCCGCGCCGTCATCGTCTCGCGATCGAACGTGAACGCCGAGCCCTCCCAAAGCGACCGCGTCGCGAGGTCGACGATGACCATCACCAGCGTGCCGAGCTCCACGGTGCTGAGGTTCGGCTGACGCGTCCGGATCGAGTTGAGCCAGTCGAGGCGCAGACGGTCCTGCGCTTCCACCGCCTCGCAGGTGATGTCCTGCGGATCGATGACGTCCGCGAAGATCCGCTCCGGTTTCAGCGCGACGTCCTTGCCGCCGAGAAACAGCGTCGCCTCGTGGCCGCGGACCATCACCTCCAACCCGCGCTCGTTGCACGTCGAACCGACGACTTCGAACACGTGACCGGTCTCGAACTCGACGCCGATGTTCACCTGGTCGTGGTTCTCCATCTCCTTGTCGACCAGATGTGCGCCCGTCGCGACCACGCGCTTCGGCCAGCCCTGGTCGATCGCCTTGATCAACGGCGTCATCATGTGCACCAGCAGGTCGCCGATGATCCCGGTCGAGAACTTCCGGTAGCGCCGCCACCGCGCGTAGACCTCCGGATCCCACGGCTGGACGCCGAGCGGCCCGCACCAGCGCTCCCAGTCGAGGTTGACGCCGGGCTCCCATGCCGGGTCGATCGCGTAGTACTTCCACTCGCCTTCCTTCGAGTTGCGGCAGTAGCTCGTCTGGGAGAACGTCGGCGTGCCGATCTCGCCGCGCGACACCAGGTCGTGCACGACGTCGTACTTGCCTTCGGTGACGTACTGCGTGCCGATCTGGAGAATCACGTCCTCGTTCGCCCGCGCGACCTTGCGCAGCCGCATCGCCTGATCCAGCCGCAGCGTCATCGGCTTCTCGAGATAGGTGTCCTTGCCCGCGGCGATCGCGTCCTCGGCCATCTGCTGGTGCCAGTGCTCGGGACACGCGATCAACACGCCGTGCAGGTCGTCGCGCGCGAGCAGGTCGTGATGGATGCCGTAGGTGTCGACCTTCACACCGGGCTGCTTCTCCGCGAGCTTCTGCTTCGCGGCGTCGAGCCGCGGCTCGCAGACGTCGCACAGCGCGACGATCTGCACGTTCGCCTGACCGTCGGCCGCGAGCTTCGCGAACGACTCGCAATGCGCCGTGCCCATGCCGCCGGTGCCGATCACGCCGATGCGGATCGGCTGGCCCTCTGCGAGCGGAACACGCGGCGCGGCCCGCGGGATCGCCCGCGTGTCGGCGGCGCCAGGCGACTGGCAAGCGCCGAGCAGCGCGCCGGCGCCGGCAACGGCTGCGCCATGGGCCAGGAACTCGCGGCGGGAGGGAGAGCGGGAGTCGTGCTTGCTCATGTACGGATCTCCGGGCCGGGTCGAAGGCCCGCGGAGCGAACGCAGGCCGGCGCGCGCTATTGCGCCCGGGTCCCGATCGTAGCGCGGCCCGATCGTCGTTCGAACCGGCGCCGTCCTTGCTTCGCGCCGTGTCCGGTACGATGAGTCGTCCCGCCGTGACGACTCTCCGCAGCACCTATCGCCTCCAGCTCACGCCCGAATTCGGGTTCGACGCCGCGCGCGGGGTTCTGCCGTATCTGCGGGAGCTCGGTGTCTCCCACGTGTATCTGTCGCCGTGCCTGATGGCGGTGACCGACAGCACCCACGGCTACGACGTCACCGACCCGACGAGGGTCGACGCGTCCCGCGGCGGCGAGGCGGCATTCGAGCGGCTGCTCGGGGCCGCACGCGAACACGACCTCGGCGTCGTGCTCGACATCGTCCCGAACCATCTCGCGGTGTCCGAAGAGAACCCCTGGTGGTGCGACGTCCTCGCCCGTGGTCGCGCGAGCCGCTACGCCGAGTACTTCGACATCGATTGGAACCCGCCGGAGCCCGAGCTCACCGATCGCGTGTTGTTGCCGATCCTCGGCGACGAGCTCGCGGTGGCGGTCGCGGCTGGACACGTGCACGTCGTCCGCACCGGCGACGATCCGCCCGCACTCGCGGTCTACGACCGGCGCCTGCCGCTCGCGCCGGAGTCGATCGAAGCGGGGCTTCTCGACGGTCCACTCGACGCGATTCTCGACGCCCAACACTACCGCCTCGAGCTGTGGCGAACCGGCATCGAGCGCGTCAACTGGCGGCGGTTCTTCGACGTCGCCGAGCTGATCGGCGTGCGCGTCGAGCGCGAGGCGGTGTTCCTCGACACGCACCGGCGCATCCTCGAGTGGGTCGAGCGCGGTCTGGTCCAGGGCCTGCGCGTCGACCATCCGGACGGCCTGCGCGACCCGGCCGGCTATCTCACCCGTCTGCGGGCCGCGGCACCCGCCGCATGGATCGTCGTCGAGAAGATCCTCGAACCCGAGGAATCGCTGCCCGCGGCATGGCCCGTCGACGGCACGACCGGCTACGACTTCCTGAACGCGGCGAGCGACCTGTTCGTCGACGACGCCGGCGAGCTGCCGCTGTCCGATCTGTGCGAGGAGCTCACCGGGAGCTGCCCGCGATTCGAGTCGCTGCGCCGCGAGAAGCAGCGCCTCGTCGTGCGTGAGCTGTTCGTCGGCGAGTCCGAGCGGCTTGCCCGACTCGCACGCGCGGCGTTCGCAGAGGACGTGTCCACTCCCGCGCTGCGCCGCACGCTCGAGGGCGTGCTCGTCGAGATGCCGGTCTACCGCACCTACGTCGTCGAGGGTCGGACCGCCGACACCCGCGACCGCGGATTCATCGACCGTGCCTGCACGCGCGCGATCGCGCATGACACGCGGATCGATCCCGCCATCCTCGAGCGGCTCCACGCGATGCTCTGCGGGGACGAGTCCGGCGGCCGCGCGGGCGCCGAGCTGCGCGCCCGGTTCCAACAGCTCACCGGCCCGGTGATGGCGAAGGGGCTCGAGGACACGGCGTTCTACTGCGATCGCCGGCTCGTCTGCCTCGACGAGGTCGGCGCGGATCCGGCGGTCTTCACGACCACACCGTCGGGGTTCAACGCGTTCTGCCGGCGCCTGCACGAACACTGGCCACGCACGATGACGACGCTGTCGACCCACGACACGAAGCGCAGCGCCGACGTCCGGCTGCGCATCGCGGCGCTCTCCGAGGTGCCGGAGCGCTGGCGACAGGAGGTTCTCGCCTGGCGAGAGCTCGCCACGCGTCACCGGCGGAGCGCGACGCGGCCGTCACGCGGTGCCGAGTACCTGCTCTGGCAGACGCTGGTCGGCTGCTGGCCCTGCGATCCCGAGCGCGTCATGACCCACATGCAGAAGGCGGCCAAGGAGGCCAAGCTGCGCACGTCCTGGCTCGATCCGGACGTCGCCTACGAGGAGGCGCTCGAGCGGTTCGTGTCCGCGGTGCTCGCCGACGACGCGGTCACCGAGCGCGTGACGCGTTTCGTCAGAGATCTCCACCCGGGCGTCCTCGTGCACTCGCTCGCGCTGGCGCTGCTTCAGATGACGGCGATCGGCGTCCCCGACGTCTATCAGGGTTGCGAGGCCTGGCGCGAGAGCCTCACCGATCCGGACAACCGGCGGCCGGTCGACTTCGACGGCCTGCACGAGCGGCTGCGAAGCGTGGCCGAGGGCACTGCGGAGGAGATCCGCGATCGCGACGACGCCAAGCTGTGGCTCGTGCACCGCGTGCTCTGCCTGCTGCGTGACGATCCGGACGCGTTCGGCGAAGCCGCGGAACCCGCGCCGCTCGCGGTCGTTGGCGAGCACGCCGAGCGCATCGTCGCGTTCCGCCGCGGCGAGCGCGTCGCGGTCGTCGTGCCGCGTCTCGTCGTGGCGGGCGGAATGCCGCGCGCCGCGCACGTCGAGCTCCCCAGCGGAACGTGGACCGACGCGTTGCACGGCGCCGTCGTGTCCGGTGACCCGACGGCCGAGGAGCTGTTCGCGCGCTTCCCGGTCGCGCTGCTCCGTCGTCACTGAGCGCGCGCGAACACCACCGCCTGCCACGGGGCGAGCCGGACCGACTGCTGCGCTGGGGCCTCGAGCGAATCGGGCACCGCCGACGCGGCGCCCGCCGAGTCCCAACGGCGCAGCCAGCGGCCGTCGGGCAGGTCGAGATCGACGTCGCGCGCCTCCGGTGCGAAATGGAACGCGATGCGGATTGCGGCCGTGCCCTCCCCGCGCTCCGCCAGCACCAGGTTGTCGCCGATCGCGCGAGCGCTGCTCGGTCCGTCCGGCAGGTCGTCACGCAGGCTCAGCAGCTCGCGGTAGCGTTCGCGCAGCTCGCGTCCGATCGCGTCCGGCTCGGAGAGCACGCTCGCGTCGAACGTCGCCTCGGCCTGCGGATCCGGCACGTCCTGCTCCCAGCCGAACGCCGCGAACTCCTCGCGCCGCCCCTTGCGCACCGCCTCGACCAGATCCGGGTCGCCGTGGCTCGTGAAGTAGAGGAACGGATGGCGCTCGCCGTGCTCCTCGCCCATGAACAGCAAGGGTGTGCACGGCGACGTCAGGACGACGGCCGCGGCGAGTGGCAATGCGCGCGGATCGACCAGCGCCGACATGCGATCGCCCTGCGCGCGGTTGCCGACCTGATCGTGGTTCTGGGAGCACACGACGAACCGGAACGGCGCGACGCCGATCGGCGGGCGGCCGTGCCGGCGACGCCGGTGTTCCGACCACTGTCCGGTGTAGCCCATGCCGCTCGCCCACGCCGATGCCAGCAGATCCAGCGCGCCGAAGTCGCGGTAGTAGCCGGATCGCTCGCCGGTGAGCGCGGTGTGCAACGTGTGGTGCAGGTCGTCGCACCACATCCCGTCCATGCCGAGCCCGCCGTTCGCGACCGGACGCACGTAGCGCGGGTCGTTCTGGTCGGTCTCGGCGATCACCAGGACGCGGCGACCGCGCCGCTCCGCGCGTGCGTGGACGGTCTCCGGCAGCTCCTCGAGGAACGGCCGTGCCGATCGGTCGTGGATCGCGTGCGTCGCGTCGAGGCGGAGGCCGTCGCAATGGCACTCGTCGATCCACTGGAGCGCACTCTCGATGAAGTAGTGCCGCACCTCGTCGCTGTGGGCGCCGTCGAAGTTGATCGCCGGGCCCCACGGAGTGTGGTAGGCGTCGGTGAAGTACGGACCGAACTCGCCGAGGTGATTCCCTTCCGGGCCGAGGTGGTTGTAGACGACATCGAGCAAGACGCCGAGGCCGGTCGCATGGCACGCGTCGACGAGCCGCTGCAGACCGCGCACGCCGCCGTACGAATGTTGGACGGCGAACGCACACACGCCGTCGTAGCCCCAGTTGCGCGTGCCCGGGAACTGTGCGACCGGCATCAGCTCGATGGCGGTCACGCCGAGCTCGCGCAGCGACGCGAGGCGCGGCACGATCGCGTCGAACGTGCCGTCACGCGTGAACGTCCCGACGTGGAGCTCGTAGACGACCAGGTTCTCCATCGCGGGGCCTCGCCACGCGTCGTCCGACCACGGGAACGTCAGGTCGACCACCTCCGACGCGCCGTGCACGCCGTCCGGCTGGGAGCGTGACGCCGGGTCCGGCCGCGGCTCGCCGTCGTCGACGCGCACGCGATAGCGAGCTCCGGCGTGCACATCGCCGACCATGGCCTCGTGGTATCCCCGCGGTGCCGGGCGCAGCGGAATCTCGCGCGGCTGCGGCGATTCGATCACGATGTGCACCGCGTGCGCGCCCGGCGCCCACACGCGGAACTCGCAGCCCTCGCCGGCGCGCGGTGTGGCCCCGAGGCGGGAAGCGGTCATCTCAGCCCTCCTCGGAGTCGTCGTCCTCGACGTCGACGGGTGGCGCCATCTCCGCGAGGTCGAGGAAGATCGCCGACAACGGTGGCAGCGTCAGCGTCAACGAGAACGGCCGGTTGCGCCATGGCACCGGTGCTGACTCGACGCGGCCGAAATTGCCCTGACCCGAGCCGCCGTAGACGGTCGCGTCGGTGTTGAGGACCTCGCGCCACACCCCGTCGGTCGGCACACCGATCCGGTAGTTGCGACGCGCGATGGGCGTGAAGTTGAACGCGATCAGCATCTGCTGGTCCGGCTCGTGCCCGCGCCGCACGAACGCCAGCACGCTGTGCTCTGCGCTCTCGACGTCGATCCACTCGAACCCGCCGGGGTCGAAGTCGCGGCTGTGCAGTGCCGGATGGTCCCGGTAGAGCCGGTTCAGGTCGCGAAGCGCCGCGAGCACGCCGCCATGGCTCGGGTCGTCACGTAGCTCCCAGGGCAGCGCCGTGTCGTGGTTCCACTCGGTCCACGGTGCGAGCTCGGCGCCCATGAACAGGAGCTTCTTCCCCGGCGTCGCGAACATGTAGCCGTAGAGCATCCGCAGCGTGTCGAAGCGCTGCCGGTCGTCGGCGCCCGACATCTTGCGCAGCAACGAGCCCTTGCCGTGCACGACCTCGTCGTGCGACAGCGGCAGCACGAAGTTCTCGTGCCACGCGTAGAGACAGCGGAACGTGAGCTGTCCGTGTTGGAACTTGCGGTACAGCGGGTCGGTCGACATGTAGCGGAGCGTGTCGTGCATCCATCCCATGTCCCACTTCATGCCGAACCCGAGACCGCCGGCGTCGACCGGCCGTGACACCAGCGGCCACGCGGTCGACTCCTCGGCGATCGTGTGAGTGTCCGGGAAGTCGCGGTAGAGTCGCTGGTTGAGCTGCTTCAGGAACGCCACCGCCTCGAGATTCTCGCGGCCGCCGCTCTCGTTGGGGATCCACTCGCCCTCGCGCCGGGAGTAGTCGAGGTAGAGCATCGAGGCGACGGCGTCGACGCGCAGACCGTCGACGTGGAAGACGTCGAGCCAGAAGCGCGCGCTCGAGGTCAGGAACGACACGACCTCGCGGCGCGTGTAGTCGAAGATCATCGACCCCCAGTCGGGCTGATAGCCCTTGCGCGGGTCACCGTACTCGTAGAGGTGCGTGCCGTCGAAGTAGACCAGCCCGTGCTCGTCGGTCGGGAAGTGCGACGGCACCCAGTCGAGGATCACGCCGATGCCAGCCTGGTGGAGCCGGTCGATCAGATACATCAGGTCCTGCGGCGATCCGTAGCGACTCGTCGGCGCGAAGTAGCCCGTCACCTGGTAGCCCCACGACCCGTAGAACGGATGCTCCATGACCGGCATCAGCTCGACGTGCGTGAAGCTCATGTCGGTCACGTGGTCGACGAGGCGATCGGCGATCTCGCGGTAGTTCGGTAGCTCGCCGTCCGGCCGCATCCACGAGCCGAGATGCAGCTCGTAGATCGACATCGGCGCGTCCAGTCCGTGCTCGCGCCCGCGCCGCTCCAGCCAATCGGCGTCGCCCCACTCGTGCGCGTGGTCCCAGACGATCGACGCCGTCTCCGGCGGAGTCTCGTGCCGGAATCCGTACGGGTCGGCCTTGTCGACGCGATAGCCGTCGAGTCGCGAGCGGATGTGGTACTTGTAGCGAGCACCTCGCTCGAGACCGGGCACGAACCCTTCCCAGATGCCGGACTCGGCGCGGAGCGCGAGCCGCGTCGCGTCCTTGTCCCAGTCGTTGAAGTCGCCGATGACGTGCACCGACGCTGCGTTGGGGGCGAACACCGCGAAGTAGACACCGTCCTCGCCGCCGTGGCGGTGCAGGTGTGCGCCGAGCTTCTCGTAGGCGCGATCGTGCTCCCCGGCGTTGAACAGATAGAGATCGAGCTCGCCGAGCAGCGACCAGGGCCGATCGGCGGGCAGGCCGCGCGACGGCTCGGGGGGCGCCGCGTCCGGCGCGGTCTTGGTCGCGATCTTGGCCGCCTTCGCGCGGGGAGCCGCCTTCGCGCGGGGAGCGGCCTTCGACCCGGTGGCCTTCTTGGTCTTGCGCTTCGCCTCGGTCTTCTTCTTCCTAGCCGCCATCGGATGCTCCTCCTCGGGCTCGCACGACATCCTCGAGCCGGGCTCGAAGCTCGTCCTGCGAGCGGATCAAGTCGAGGGACGGGCGCGCGCGGCGCTGCCAGTTGCGGCGTTCGGCGCTCGTCCCGGGTGTGTTCTGCGGCCGTGTCTCCGACCAAAGGTCTTCGAGGGACACCATCAGCACCGCGGCGTCGCTGCGCGCGAGCGCGTGCAACGTGGCGCGGAGCGCGGCCTGGCTGTCCCCGCCGTCGAGGTGTTCCCCGTGTTCTGCGAGTGCGAGTGCGAGCGCGTGCTCGAGCTGCTGCCGCCGGTGGCGCTCCTTCGCGGCCGCCGCCGGGTCGAGCAGGTCGAGGTCCTCGCGATCGGCGACGTCGGCCGCGTTCCAGTACGCCGCGAACGTCGGCATGTCGTGGGTGTTGAGTGCGCTCAGACTGCGTGCGCCGGGCGTCAACGATTTTCGCACCTGTCCCGGTGCGAGCTCGAACTGCAGCACGTGCATCGACAGCATGCCGTGCTCCTCGAGCGCGCGTGCGGTCGCGAACGGCACCGTGCCGAGGTCTTCACCGACGATCGCGCAGGCGTGGCGATTCGACTCGAGGGTGGCGATCGCGTACAGCTCCTCGGCCGGCTGCCGCAGGTAGGCACCGCGATCGGCCGCCATCCCGTGGGGCACGCACCAGACGCGATGGAGCCCCATCACGTGGTCGACGCGCAGCAGACCACAGTGTGCGAGCTGGTGGCGCAGGCACGCGCGGAAGTAGCCGTGACCGCTCCGCCGCGAGGCGACCGGGTCGAGCGGAGCGAAACCCCAGTCCTGACCCTTCGTGAAGAACGGGTCCGGTGGTGCACCGGCCGAGCACCCCTCCAGGAACTCGTCGCGGAACGCCCAACTGTCGTAGCCGTCCGGGTGCACGCCGAGTGGGAGATCGAGGTAGAGCTCGGTGCCGCCGGCGCGCATGCGCGAGAGCATCGCGTCGACCTGCTGCTGCATGCGCCACTGCGCGTAGAGGTGGCGGTGGAAGACCTCCGGCTCGACGTCTTCGACGATCCGCCCGTCGCGGGCCGGCGTCGGCCAGTCCCGCCAGTTGCGCCCGTTCGTCTCGCTCATCGCGCGGAACCGCGCGAAGCGCTCGACCTCGGGCCGGCGCGCGACGAACGCGCGCAGCCCCTGGTCCATGGCCTCGGGGTCGTCGGCGAAGTGGCGCGCGGCACACGCGGCGAGGACGTGGCGGCGGTGTTCGGCGACGGCGGGCCAGTCGACATGGTCGGGGTCGGGCGGTGCATCGCGGACGGCGGCGGCGAGGGCTTGCGCCTCCCGCGAATGCGCGAACTCCGGCAGCGCCTCGAAGTCGACGTACACCTCGTTCCAGAACAGCCGACTCACCGGCGCGTAGGGGCTCGCCTCGACCGGAGGTTCGAGGAACGCCGCGCACAGCGGCAGGGTGCCGAGGAAGCGCACACCGGCTTCGCCGGCCCACGTGGCCAGCTCCTCCCACTCGCGGAGTCCGGCGCAGTCCTGCCGGCGTGCGGAGTGCAGCGCGTAGAGCGGCACGAACACGCCGGACGTGCGCGGGTCCGGAGCGTGTGCCCGGCGCGGCGCGACGATCCATGAGAACTCGTGGGCGTCGCCGTCGACCTCGATCGTGCCCCGGTGGTAGCCCTCGGGCAGCGCGCGGCCGACCGCGACCTCCGCGCGACGGAAGCGCGTGCCCTCGACCTCGCGGACGCGCAGCGTCGTCGGCTCGTGCGGGTCGTCCTGCCAGGCATCCCCGTTCTCGAGCACGGCGCGCACGCGGACGGTGGAGCCCGCATCCGCGGGGAGTCGAAGCGGAATCGTGATCACGCCGGGCAGCCACGACGCGACGACCGGCGACACGACCTGCCGCCAGATCGCCTGCCGGCGTGCGCGGACGGCGTCCGCCGCGGCACCCGCATCACGAAGCTCTGTGCCGAGCGCGGCGAGGATCCGGAGGAGCGTCTCGGTCCCGACCTCGCACACGCTCTGATCGTTGGCCCGGTACACCGGGACGACGCCGTGGAGTCGTGCGAGCTCCACGAGGGCTGCGCGCGGATCGGCCACGCGTCAGCGCGCCTCCGCGCCGGCCAGCAGGTCGCGCAGGCCGACCATCGGGATGCCGACCCAGTCCTGTCGGTTGTTGAGCTCGTAGCCGAGCTCGTACAGGCACTTCTCGAGGAGGTAGAACTCGAGCAACACCGTGAACTCGCCGGGGTCGCTCGGCAGGAAGTCGGCACCCTGACAGTGCTCGAGCCAGCTCGACAGGTACGCCGCCGACACCCAGTCGACCCACGCTGCCGCGGGCTCGACCAGGACCGGGATGTCCTGCTCGCGCCGGCGGCCGCGCCGGAGCGCCCACTCACGCGCGTAGTGGAACGAGCGCAGCATGCCGCACACGTCCCGCAGTGGCGAACGCTTGAAGCGCCGCTCGTTGAGCGTGCGGGCCGGCTCGCCCTCGAAGTCGATGATGAAGAAGTCGCCACCGGTGTACAGCACCTGGCCGAGATGGAAGTCGCCGTGCACGCGCGTGCGCTCGGCCTTGATCCGGCGCTCCATGATGCTGCGCAGCTGCGCATCGAGGAGCGTCTCGTGCTCGAGGATCTCATCGGCCAACGTCTGGTCGGCGTCGGCCAGGCTGCGGCGGCGACGTCGCAGGAGCTGCAGGTTCTGGCGCCGCAGCGTGCGCGCGGACTGGTACAGCGAGCGCTGGTGCAACGTCGTGAACGCTTCCGGTTCGAAGTCCGGAGCGTCGCGGTCGGACGCCAGCGCGAGGTGCATCTCGGCCGTGCGCTGGCCGAGCAGGCGGACCTGCGCGAGATACGCACCGATCAGCGCCTCGGCGTCCGACGGGATCGGCTGCCGTGCACGCTGCGCGAGCGGTGCGCTCGCGCGCTGCAGCTCGCGGCCCTGCGAGAGGAAGCCGAGCGCGGAGTCGAAAAACCGATCGAGCGAGTCGAGCGTGAATCGCCACGCGTCGCCGACGTTGGCGACGTACTCCTGCAGGATCCCGACCGCCGCCCGTGTACCGTCCGGCCGCGCGTAGCTGAGCGAGCCGACCACCGCCGGGGTGTGGGGGAACCGTGCGCGCTCGGTGAGGAAGCGACCGATCTCCAGGTCGGGGTTCACACCGTCCTCGAGCCGCCGGTAGAGCTTGAGCACGTAGCTGGAGCCGAACCCGATGGTCGTGTTCGTCTGCTCCGCGGCGAGTGGCCAAGGATCGAGATCACCGTCCTTCGACGCCACCGCCTGGCGCAGTCCGCGGCGTGTCTCGGGCTCGATGTGACCGGCCGATCCCTTCAGCGTGCGGCGCCGCACGAGCATGTCGAGCAGGCCCTGGCCGAAGCGCGCGTCGTAGCACCGCGTCGATGACGACGCCCTCGCGATCGGGCGCTCCTTCCGGAGCGTCACGCCGCACGAGCCGCGCGATCAGGTCCCCGGGATGCTCCTCCGCGAGCCGTTCGGCGTCGAGTCCGAACGCACACCACACGGGCCACAGATAGCGTTCCTGCTCGCCGTCGAAGAAGGCGACGTCGAGGATGACGACGAACGTCGCGCCCTCGTCGCGCGGGATGGGCAGCACGTCCGCGATCTCGACGCTCTTGATCTCGCGGCCCTTGCTGCGGAACCAGCGCCGCCTCGGCAGGCGTTCGGCCATGACCCCGAGCATCGACCGGCGCGTCGCGCCGCGGAACAGATCCTGGAGGTCGCCGCGCACCGCGACGACGCGCAGCTCCTCCGGCTCGGTCTCGCCGACGGCCGCCTTCGGTGCTTCGAGGAGGAACCAATAGAAGGCGTGACCGGCGAGGGAGAGAAAGTACGGCCCGTCCGTGACCGCCGGAAATCGACTCCGGCCGAACAGCTCGAGCGGGACGTGGCCCTCGAATCCCTGCAGATCGAGCTCGACGCCCTGCGGGAACCGCGACAGGTTGGCGAGGACGAGCACGTGCTCATGCTCGTTGCTGCGGACGAATGCCAGCACCTTGCCGTTGTCGGGATGGAGGAACTCGACGCGACCGCGGCCGAACACCTCGTGCTGCTTGCGCAGCTCGATCAGGTGCTTCATCCACCACAGCAGCGACTCGGGGTTGTTCTGCTGCGCCTCGACGTTGACCGACTCGTAGTGGTACTCCGGATCGATCACGAGCGGCAGGTAGAGCTTCTGCGGGTTGCTGCGCGAGAAGCCAGCGTTGCGATCGCTGCTCCACTGCATCGGCGTCCGCACGCCGTCGCGGTCGCCGAGATAGATGTTGTCGCCCATGCCGATCTCGTCGCCGTAGTAGAGGACGGGCGTGCCCGGCAGCGAGAACAGCAGACCGTTGAGCAGCTCGATCCCGCGGCGCGACTTGAGCAGCGGGCCCAGGCGGCGGCGGATGCCGAGGTTGATGCGCGCCTGGGGGTCGTCGGCGTAGACGCGGTACATGTAGTCGCGGTCCTCGTCGGTCACCATCTCGAGCGTCAGCTCGTCGTGGTTGCGCAGGAACACCGCCCACTGGCACGACTCCGGGATCTCCGGCGTCTGCGCCATGATGTCGAGGATCGGGAAGCTGTTCTCGAGGTGCAGCGACATGAACATCCGCGGCATCAGCGGAAAGTGGAAGTTCATGTGGCACTCGTCGCCGTCGCCGAAGTACTGCGGCCGCGTCCTCCGGCCACTGGTTGGCCTCGGCGAGGAGCATCCGGTCGTGGTACTTCGAGTCGAGGTGCGTGCGGAGCTTGCGCAGGAAAGCGTGCGTCTCCGGGAGGTTCTCGCAGTTGGTGCCCTCGCGCTCGTACAGGTAGGGCACCGCGTCGAGCCGCATGCCGTCGACGCCCATGTCCATCCAGAAGTCGACGACCTTGAACAGCGCCTCGTGCACCGCCGGATCGTCGAAGTTGAGGTCGGGTTGGTGCGAGTAGAAGCGATGCCAGTAGTAGGCGTGCGCGACCGGGTCCCAGCTCCAGTTCGACGGCTCGAAGTCCTTGAAGATGATGCGCGTCGTCCGCGTACTTCTCCGGCGTGTCGCTCCAGACGTAGAAGTCGCGCTGCGGGCTGCCGGCCGGCGCGCGGCGTGCGCGCTGGAACCACGCGTGCTCGTTCGACGTGTGGTTGACGACCAGCTCGGTGATGACGCGCAGGCCGCGGCGGTGCGCCTCGCGCAAGAAGCGGCGGAAGTCCGCGAGCGTCCCGTAGGCCGGGTTGACGCTGAAGTAGTCGGCGATGTCGTAGCCGTCGTCGCGGAGCGGGGACGGGTAGAACGGCAGGAGCCAGATCGCCGTGACGCCGAGATCCTGCAGGTAGTCGAGCTTCTGGATCAGTCCGCGGAAATCCCCGATGCCGTCGCCGTTGCTGTCGGCGAACCCACGGACGTGCAGCTCGTAGACGATCGCGTCCTTGAACCACAGCGGATCCTCGGGCAGGGACTCGCGCGGGTCGGCTGGGCTCATGGAGTCGGTTTCGGTTGGAATCGGGCTGCCTCGGCTCAAGCGAAGTAGTCGAAGTCCTGCTCGGTCCGGAGGAACCGCCGGACGTGGAAGACGTGCGCGGGCATCACGACCGGATCGAGCTCGACGTAGTTGCGGCCGCCCCGCCATTCGTAGCGCACGTCGCTGACGAGGTCGTGCACCTGGAAGCGCTCGACCGTCGGCGACACCCAGCGCCTCGGCATCGACTTCGATCCAACCGGTGTGCCGGTGGTGGTAGTCGAGATCGACGACCATCAGCAGCACGTCCTCACCATCGGGAGACGTCTTGCTGTAGCAGAGCAGATGGTCGTTGTCGCACGCGTGGAAGTGGAGCGTGTCGTTCCGCTGCAGCGCGGGGTGTCGGCGGCGGATCCGGTTGAGGCGACGGATCACCGGCTGGAGGCTGTCCGGGCGCTCGAGATCCCACTGCGCGAGCTCGTACTTCTCGTTGTCGAGGTACTCGCCGGACCCGGGTCGCCCGCGGTTCGCCATCAGCTCGAACGCGGGTCCGTAGATGCCGTAGTTGCCGCCGAGCGTCGCGGCGAGCACCAGACGTGCGAGGAACGCGCCCCGTTCGGCATCCTTCAGGTCGTCGGGGAGGATGTCCGGCGTGTTCGGCCAGAAGTTCGGGCGGAAGAACTCGGCGACCTCGGTCTGCGTGAGCTCCGTCACGTACTCGGTCAGCTCGTCCTTGAAGCGTCGCCACGTGAAGTAGGTGTACGACTGGGAGAACCCGACCTTCGCGAGCGCGTACATCACCTTCGGACGCGTGAACGCCTCGGCGAGGAAGATCGTCTCCGGGTGCCGCTCCTTGATGCGGCCGATGCACCACTCCCAGAACGCGATCGGCTTGGTGTGCGGATTGTCGACGCGGAAGATGCGGACGCCCCGATCGCCCCAGAACTCGAAGATCGAGCAGAGCTCCTCCCACAGGCTCTCCCACGCCGCGCACTCGAAGTCGAACGGGCAGATGTCCTGGTACTTCTTCGGCGGGTTCTCGGCGTACTGGATCGTGCCGTCGGGCCGCGAGCGGAACCACTCCGGGTGCTCCTTGACGTAGGGGTGGTCGGGCGAGCACTGCAACGCGATGTCGAGCGCGACCTCGAGCCCGAGCTCGTGCGCGGTCGCGACGAAGTGGTCGAAGTCCTCGAGGGTGCCGAGCTCCGGATGCACGGACTTGTGGCCGCCGGCGCGTGAGCCGATCGCCCACGGGCTGCCCGGGTCGCCGGGTTCGACAGCCAGCGAGTTGTTCTTGCCCTTGCGGAAGCTCTCGCCGATCGGGTGGATCGGCGGCAGGTACGCGACGTCGAACCCGAGGTTGGCGACGTAGCGCAGCATGCGCTCGGCATCGGCGAACGTGCCGTGCCGGCCCGCATGCCCGAACGAGCGCGGGAAGAACTCGTACCACGCGCTGAAACGCGCGAGCGGCCGGTCGACGACGACCTCGAGCACGTGCTCGTAGCGGGCTGCGCGCGAGCGGTCGGGATGCCGGGCGAGCGCGCTCGCCAGTGTGCGGTCGAGTGCGATCACCGAGCGTTCGTCGATGCCCACGGTCTGGTCCGCGAGCCGCGCAGCCGCGCGTTCGATCGCGCGCGCGTCCACGCCCGTGGCGATGGCGGCGCGAGCGCTCAACAGCTCCGCGCCGACCAGCAGATCGACCGCGATGTCCTCGTCGGCGTCGAGCTTGCGCCGGAGCCCCTGGCGCCACGACGCGAACTCGTCGATCCAGGCCTCGATCGTGTACTCGTGGCGACCGATCTCGGTGACCGTGAACTCACCGTGCCAGCGGTCGTTGACGAGTGGCTCGAGCGGCGACTCTTCGAATGGCGAGCACCGGCGGGGCGGTGGAGCAGCCGGCCGTCCAGAACATCGTGGCCGTCGACGATCAGGTCGACCTCCACCTCGACGACGTCACCGACGACGCGCTTGATCGGGTGGCGTCCGCCGTCGATCTCGGGTGTCACGGCCGCGACGCGGACGCGACTCCACCGTCCGACCGCGGTCGAGGTTTGCTCGTCCCGGTGTGTCGCCGTCTTCTTCCTGGTCTTCACGATGATCTCCGGACGTTCTCCTCGCGCCCCGATCCGAGAGTCCGAGCGACTCCGCCTGGACCCGAGCGGACGCTCTGGTGAACATGGCGGTTTCGAGGGCGCGCTTCGTTGCGGAGCGCGGCGGCGGTTCTCCTCGTGACCGAGAGCATGGACATCTGGCAAGGCAACTTCTACCCGCTCGGGGCGACGTACGACGGCAGCGGAACCAACTTCGCGTTGTTCTCGGAGGTCGCCACCGAGGTCGAACTCTGCTTGTTCGACGAGAACGGGGCCGAGACCAGGGTCGAGCTACCCGAAGCGACGGGCCACGTCTGGCACGGGTACGCGCCGGGCATCCAACCGGGCCAGCGCTACGGGTTCCGCGTGCACGGACCCCATGATCCGAAACGCGGGCATCGCTGCAACCCCCAGAAGTTGTTGCTCGATCCGTACGCGCGCGCGATCGCAGGTCTTGTCCGCTGGGATCCGGCGGTCTACGGCTACAAGCCTGAACGCGCGGATCGGGCCGACAAGCGCGACAGCGCGCCGTTCGCGCAGCGCTGTGTCGTCGCGAACCCCTACTTCGATTGGGGTCATGATCGCCCGCCGCGCACACCGTGGCACCAGACGGTGATCTACGAAGTCCACGTGAAGGGCTTCACGATGCGCAGCCGCGAAGTGCCGGAGAAGCAGCGCGGTACGTTCGCAGGCCTCTCGCATCCGTCGTCGATCGACTACCTGAAGAGTCTCGGCGTCACCGCGGTCGAGCTGATGCCGGTGCACCAGTTCGTGCACGACCAGCGGCTCGTCGACATGGGGCTGCGCAACTTCTGGGGCTACAACTCGATCGGCTTCTTCGCGCCGCACGACGAGTACTCGAGCTCCGGCGACACCGGCGGACAGGTGCAGGAGTTCAAGGCGATGGTCAAGGCGCTGCACGCCGCCGACATCGAGGTGATCCTCGACGTCGTCTACAACCACACCGCCGAGGGGAGCCCGAAGGGCCCGACCTTGTGCTTCCGCGGCATCGACAACGCGGCCTACTACCGGCTCTCACCCGACGATCCGAGCGCATACGTCGACTTCACCGGCTGCGGCAACAGCATGAACATGCGCCAGCCGTTCGTGCTGCAGCTCATCATGGACAGTCTGCGCTTCTGGGTTCAGGAGATGCACGTCGACGGGTTCCGATTCGATCTCGCGTCGGCGCTCGCTCGCGAGCTGCACGAGGTCGATCGGTTGTCGGCGTTCTTCGACATCATCCACCAGGATCCGGTGATCGGGCGCGTCAAGCTGATCGCCGAGCCGTGGGACCTCGGCGAGGGCGGCTACCAGGTCGGGCTGTTCCCGTACCTGTGGTCGGAGTGGAACGGCAAGTACCGCGACACGGTGCGCGACTTCTGGCGCGGGGAGGACCAGACGCTGGCCGAGCTCGCCAACCGTCTGACCGGGAGCTCCGATCTGTACGAGTCGGGCGGCCGGCGTCCATACGCGAGCATCAACTTCGTGACCTGCCACGACGGGTTCACGATGCGCGACCTGGTCTCCTACAACGACAAGCACAACGAGGCCAACGGCGAGGAGAATCGCGACGGCGAGTCGCACAACCGGAGCTGGAACTGCGGGGCCGAAGGCCCGACGGACGACGCCGACGTGCTCGCGCTGCGCGAGCGGCAGCTGCGCAACTTGCTCGCGACGCTGTTCCTGTCGCAGGGCGTGCCGATGCTGCTCGCCGGCGACGAGATCGGGCGCTCCCAGGGCGGCAACAACAACGCCTACTGCCAGGACAACGAGATCTCGTGGATCGACTGGTCGGCGCTGGACGAGGATCTGCTGGCGTTCACCCGTGCGCTGATCGAGCTGCGGCGCGAGCATCCGGTGTTCCGGCGCAGGCGATGGTTCCAGGGCCGGCCGATCCGGGGCAAGGCGGGTCAGGACATCGGCTGGTTCAAGCCCGACGGCGAGGAGATGACGCAGGAGGACTGGTCGGTGGGCTTCGCCAAGACGCTCGGCGTGCTGCTCCACGGCGAGGGCATCCAGAGCCTCGACCAGCACGAGCAGCGCATCGTCGACGACGACTTCTACATCCTGATCAACGCGCACCACGAGGGAATGAAGTTCGTGATCCCGGAGCCGGTCGCGAAGCGGTCGTGGGTCAAGATCCTCGACACCGCGACGCAGCCCGCGTTCGAGCTGGACGAGGCGGTCCAGGACGGCGGCGTGCTCCTCGCCGCGCGGTCGCTCGCGCTGCTGCGCTACGAGCGTTAGGTGTCGGCCGTCAGACGCCGAGGATCGAGTAGCCGGAGTCGACGTAGAGCGTCTGACCGGTGATCGCGGTCGAGAGATCCGAGAGCAGGAACAGCGCGGCGTTGCCGACGTCCTCCTGCGTGACGTTGCGGCGGAGCGGCGACTTCTGCTCCACGGCGCCGATGATCTCGTTGAACCCCGAGACGCCCATCGCGGACACGGTCTTGATCGGGCCGGCCGAGATCGCGTTGACGCGCACGCCCTGCGGGCCGAGGTCGGCGGCGAGATAGCGCGTGTTCGCTTCGAGCGCGGCCTTCGCGACACCCATCACGTTGTAGCCCTGGACGACCTTCTCGGCGCCGTAGTAGGTGAGGCAGATGATCGAGCCGCCGCGCTCCGCCATCAGCGGTGCGGCGGCGCGCGAGAGCGGGATCAACGAGTAGGCCGAGACGTGCTGCGCGAGCTGGTAGCCGTCCCAGCTCGTCTGGCTGAAGGTGCCGCCGAGCTCCTCGCGCTTGGCGAACGCGACCGAGTGGACCAGCGCGTCGACGTGGCCGAATTGCTCCTTCACGCCGCCGAAGAAGGTGGCGATCTCCGCTTCGTCGGTGACGTCGCACGGCGCCATCCACGGCGTCACCGGCAGCTCCTCGGCGAGCTTGGTCACGACGTCGCCCATGCGGTCGTTCTGGTAGTTCAGGGCGAGTTTCGCGCCGTGCCCGCTCAGGGCCTTGGTGATGCCCCAGGCGATCGATCGCTTGTTCGCGACGCCGAAAATCACCGCGACCTTGCCGTCCATCAGGCCCATGCGCTCATTCCTCGATCCGGATTCAGGGGCGGGGAGGATAGGGGGGCGGGGTGGCGGCGTCCATACGACGGGAGGCGGCCTCGGCGCTCCGAGGGTTCGCGGATCGAAGAAGCGCACGATGGCCGCCCGCATTCGCCGAACCGGAGGCTCGCTGCGGAGATCGCCGCGTCGGGCGTGGCGGCCGTGGGTCTCGCCGCGTGGCTCGTGCTCCGGAGAAGCCAGCGGATGCCGGCCCGCGAGGCCCGCGCGAATCGAGCAGGCCCCGCCGAAGCACAGACAACCAGACCCGGTGTGGATGTCTGTCCCAGCGCGGTCCGAGCGTCACCCGCGGCCTTCACCGGCGCTCGCGACCGGCCGGCTCAGCGGAACGCCCAACCGAGCGGGTTCGTCGCCACGTCGCGCCCGTTGGACGTGAGCACGACGCCGAGCGCGTTGAACCGCATGCCGACGAGTGGCGTCAGCGGCGGGAATGCGCTGAGGACGAGTCGCGGGCTCGGTACCGCCGAGCCGCCCGCGTCCAGCACGCCGAGGGTGCCGGGCGTGAACGGTCCGTTCAGCGCCGACAGGAAGCCGGTGGTGACCGCGTCCACGTTCAGCAAGGCCGTGCCACCGCCCGGCAACGCGAAACCCGGAGTCATCCCCGACTCGCCGAACAGCACGACGTACGGCGCCCCGGCGAGCGCAGGCGTGCTCTCGAGCTGGAAGTCGATGTCGCTCCCGCCGAGCGTGTCGTACGACACCGTGTGGCTGGACAGGGCGGGGAGGATCTCGCCGGCGACCGGGATGTCGAGCCGCGACACCCGGCTCGCGCTGTGCTCGATGTCGACGGCCACGCTCTGGAAGTACGGCGCGACCTGGTAGCTGACCGCACCGGGGGCGACCGGGAGCAGGAGCTTCGTCACGTCCTGCACCTTCAGCCGCAGCCGCTCACCGGCCGGCAGGAGCGCGCGGATGTCATGGAAGTCGACGGCCAGGCGCTTGGTCGACCCATCGCCGCGCACCAGCGCCATTCCGGTCTGGAGGTAGCGTTCGGTGCCATCCGGGTGAACCTGGTACAGCGCACAGTGCAGCTGGTAGTCCGGCCCGTTCGGCGTGACCTCGATCTCGGCGCGCGGGGAGCCCACGATCTCGACGTCGCTCTGCAGCGCCGCCGTGTCGTAGACCGCGGAATTCTCCGGGAACCACGCCGCCACCTGCGCGGTGGGATCGGCGGCCGCGAGCAGCGCGGTCATCGACGCACCCGCGGGCACGATGTGCTGCACCGTGTCGGCGGACTCGGTCGTGGCCGGCGCGCTGGAGTCCAGCACGCCGCCCTGGCGCAGGTAGTAGCTGCGCACGACGGTGCCGGACGGCGGCCAGGTGTCCGAGTAGCGGTTCCAGATCAGCGTGGCGGCGTTGCGGTACTCCACTTCCGAACCGCTGACGACGCCGGAGACGAACCTCGGCTCGGTGTCGACCTGGTTCGCGGCCCCCTTCAGGAATCGGTCGAACCACCGCAATGCGGCGTCGAAGCTCAGATCCCGCTGCCCGAAGTTCAGCGGGTTGCCGTGGATGAAGATCGTCGACAGGATCGCGCGCGTCGGCGTCGTGCTCGGCATCGCATCGAGCGCGCGGACCGCGAGATCGACCGGCGCGAACACGTCGTTCCATTGCACGTGCAACAGGACCGGCACGGTCGATGTCGCGAGGTTCGCGAGGTCCTGACGCCAAGGATCGTTGGCCCAGATCGCTGCGAGGGCGTTGAAGTCCTCGGCGGCGATCGCGTTGCGGATCGCGCTCAAGAACGTCGGCTCCCATACGAGGCCGGGGATGTTGCTCCGGGCCGCGACGACGTCCTGGAACGTGAACGCCTTGCCTTCGGGCATCAGGAACTCCGCGTCGATCGGCGACAGCGAGATCGGATACGCCGCCTTGAAGACGGGGAACGTCGTGATGCCGCGGTTGTTCGGTGGCAGCGTCCTGCCCGAGCACGCCGCTGCCGCCCAGGAATGGGCCGCGCCCTGGCTGTATCCGGTGATGGCGAGCCGGCTGGTGTCGGCGACGCCAGGATAGGTGGTCGCGAGATACGTGACGATCTCGGCGAGGTCGAGCCGCTCGGCCTCGCCGACCAGCGTGCAGCCCATCGACGCGGGGTTCGCGCCCGCGGCCCCCTGCCCGCGGACGTCGTACGCGGCCGTCAGGTATCCCTGCCCGCTCAGGAACCCGGCGAGGACCGGGATGGGTGGATCGCTCTTGGTGTTGCCCAGGCCGTGCACCACGATCACCACCGGCCAGCCGCAGGACCCGGGAGGCGCGCTCGGGTAGCGCACGTCGATCCGGGTCATCGCGCCGTCGCCGTACGTCACGGGCTGGTCGAGCACTTGAGTGAGGGAGAATCCGCGAGGCGGCGCCGGGGGATCGGTGCACTGCGCGGCCAAGGGCACGGCGGCGCCGAGCGCGAACGTCGCGGCAGCGGCCCAGACGGCGCCGAGCGGCGCGAAACGGGTTCGGGGGACGGACATCGTGGTCTCCTTGGAGCGGGCGGGGAGTCGGTACACCTCCAACCACGGCAACCGGGCCTCGCGGCCGAAAAGAATTCGAACGGCGTAGACTGCTGGTCGTGCCCGACCCCGATGCCCACCGCGTGACCGACCTGGTGCGCCGACTCGGCGACGGCGAATCCGCGGTCGCGGAGGAGCTGCTGCCGCTCGTCTACGACGAGCTGCGCGCCGTGGCGAACGCGGTGTTCGCTCGCCAGCCTCACGGCCACACGCTGCAGCCGACGGCATTGGTGAACGAGGCCTGGATCAAGCTCGCGGGAGCCGAGCAGGGCTGGGAGGGCAGGAGCCACTTCTTCGCGGTCGCGGCGCGCGCGATGCGCCAGGTCCTGACCGACCACGCGCGCGCGCGGCGCACCGACCGGCGGGGCAAGGGCTGGCACAGGGTGACGTTCGACGACGGCCTCGCCGATCCCGCGAGGGACTACGACCTGGTGGACATCGACGACGCCCTGCAACGGCTGTCCGAGGCCAACGAGCGCCATGCCCGCGTCGTCGAGCTGCGGATGTTCGCCGGGTTGTCGCACGCGGAGACGGCCGCCGTGCTCGGCGTGACGCCCCGCACGGTGCAGATGGACTGGCGTTCCGCGTGCGCCTACCTGCGCCACGTGCTCGAAGACTCGAGGGCATGATGGGCAACGACTGGATCGGGCCGGCGCTGGCGCTGTTCCGCGCGTCCTGCGAGCTGCCCGAGGGCGAGCGTGCGGCGTTCCTGGACCGCGCCTGCACCGGGGACGCGGAGCTCCGCCGGCACGTCGAGGCGATGCTCGCACGCGATGACTCCGAGGACCCGCGATCCGGCGGCCCGGCGGAGCCGGGTCCCCTCCGCGCGGCGCTGTCGAAGCTCGCGGGAGTCGGCGAACCCGCGGTCCCCGAGCAGTTGGGCAGCTACCGCGTAGTCCGGCTGATCGCGCACGGCGGCATGGGCGTCGTCTACGAGGCACGGCAGGAGAACCCGCGACGCCGCGTGGCGATCAAGGTCGCGCGGACGGGTGGAGCGACCGACGAACGCGCCCGGCGATTCGGGCTCGAGGCGCAGCTTCTCGCGCGGCTCGACCACCCCGGGATCGCACGGATCATCGAGGCCGGGACGACGAGCCCGGAGAGCGGCGCGCGCCCGTACTTCGTGATGGAGTTCGTCGAAGGGCAGTCGCTCACCGACCACGCGCGAGCACACCTGCACACCGCCCGCGAGAAGCTCGAGCTGATGGCACGCGTCTGCGAGGCCGTGGGTTTCGCGCACCGACACGGCGTGATCCACCGCGATCTCAAGCCCGACAACGTGCTCATCGACGCGTCCGGAACGCCGAAGGTGCTCGACTTCGGCGTGGCCAAGGTCGAGACCGCGGGCGGGTTCGGAGCGGACACGCTGCGTACGCTGGAGGGGCGCATCATCGGCACGCTCGGCTACATGGCACCCGAGCAGCTCGCCGGCAGGACCGAGGGGCTCGCACCCGCGGCCGACGTCTACTCGCTGGGCGTGCTGATCTACGAGCTGCTGAGCGGCCGGCTGCCGCACGAGCTCGACGGCGTCACGCTGACCCGGGCGCTCGCCGTCGTGACCACGACCGACGCACCGCTGATCGGCGTCATCCGTCCCGAGTACCGCGGCGACGTCGAGGCCGTGGTCGCGAAGGCGCTCGAGAAGGAGCCCCGCCACCGCTACGCCGACGCTGCGGCCCTGCAGGCCGACCTCGAGCGACACCTGCGGGGCGAGCCCGTGCTGGCGCGGCCGGCCGGACCGCTGCGCCGGCTCACGAAGTGGGCGCGCAGGAAGCCGGCCCTGGCGGCTTCGGTGTTCGGCGCGGTGCTGGCACTCCTCACCGTGGCTGCCGTGCTCCTGATCAAGAACCGCGAGGTGCAGGCCGCGCTGGACGAGTTCGAGCTGATCGCGGATTCGAAGCGACTCGAGCGGGCTGGCAACCGGGCCGATGCCCTCTGGCCGGCTCGCGAGGCGCTGGCCGGCGCGATGGAGGACTGGATCGGGGAGTTCCGTCCGCTCACGGACCCGAAGCGACTGCAGGATCGCGAGCTTGCCTTGGCCAGCCTCCGTGGCCGCGGGGTCACAGCCGACGGCGTGCACTGGACGTTCGAGGACGACCTGCTGCAGTTGGAGCACGACGTGCTCGCGAAGCTCGTCGCGGATCTCCGGGCGTTCGATGCGGACGATGGCCTGTTCGCACGGATGAAGTCGCGGCGCGAGCTGGCCCTGCGTATCCGCAAGGCCACGGTCACGGACCGGCAGGCGGACTGGGACGCGGCCATCGACAGGATCCAGGAGAACGAGAGGTACCACGGTCTGGTCCTTCTGCCGCAGGAAGGACTCGTACCGATGGGCAGGGACCCCGACTCCGGGCTCGAGGAGTTCCTCCTGTTCGAGACGCACGTCGGTGACATCCCGCCGGCCGGCCACGGGGCCCGCGACACGCTGCGCTTCGACGGCAACTCACCGTGGCCGGCGACCGGCCTCGTCTTGGTGCTGATCCCCGGCGGGACGTTCTGGATGGGCGCGCAGAACGACGACGAATCCAGGCCGAACTACGACGAGAACGCGATGGTCGGCTGGGAGGAGGACGACGAGGTGCGCTCGATCGAGCCGTACTTCCTCTCCAAGTACGAGATGACCCAAGGCCAGTGGGAGCGCTTCACCGGTCACAACCCGAGCGGACCCACGACCTCGCCACGGAAGCCGGTCAACCGGGTGAGCTGGACCGAGTGCGACGAGGTCACCCGGCGGCTCGGTCTCGTCCTCCCCGACGAGGAGCAGTGGGAGTACGCAGCACGCGCCGGAACCGACTCCGCCTGGTGGACCGGGCCCGACGCGAAGTCGCTGATGGGTGCCGAGATCGTCTACGACAGGACCGCCGACGAGGAGCACGCCGCATCGTGGTGGCCGCAGAAGGCGAGGGTGGAGCCTGCCGAATGGCTCGACGCGAAGAAGCACGAGCGGTTCGTCGCCGAGGACTTCGGCGCCGCGCCGGTGGGCAGCTACCGGGCGAACCGGTTCGGACTGTTCGATGTCAGTGGGAACGTCGCCGAGTGGTGCCGCAACCGTCCCGGCTGGCGCCACCCCGAGAGTCTCATCGATCTCCCGTTCCGCGTGTTCCGCGGTGGCAGCTTCAGGTACGGCGTCAACGAAGCGCGCGTCGCCCGCCGCATGGACGACCCCCCGGAGCTGAGGCTCCCGGACATCGGACTCCGGCCCGCGATGATCATCCGGAAGTAGCGCGCCGAGGCTCGGCCCATGCGTCATGGCGATCGTGCTACGATCCTCGCCTCGCCGGCCGGGCGACCTGCTGTTTCTCGCCGAACTCGGGTGATCCACGCACCGGCGGAAAGGTCTCGATGCTCGTCCGCTCCGCCGCCTCCTGCGTCCTGCTCGCCCTGGCCGCGCCGCTGCCCGCGCAGACCGACTGGTGCTCCTACTTCGGTCTCGGCGGCGACGAGTTCCTGATGGCGATGACGACCGACCAGCTCGGCCGCATCTACGTCTGCGGGCGGACCGACCTCGCCACCCACGTCACCGCGAGCTGCTACCAGCCGGGCGTCACCGGCGGCTACGACGCATTCGTCGCCTGCGTGGACCCGCGATTGCCCGCGGCCCAGCAGCTCGTGTGGTCGACCCACATCGGCGGAACGGGCGACGAGCTGGCCTGCGACCTCCACGTCGATCCGTCCGGGTCTCGCGTGATCGTCGTCGGCTCGACGAGGTCCACCGACTTCCCGGTCCGCTCCGGGTGGCAGATGCAGCTCGGCGGCGGTCGCGACGGCTTCGTCGCCGTGTTCGACCCGTCGCGCACGGGTTCGGCGCAGCTCTTGTGGGCGACCTACCTGGGCGGCACCGCCGACGACGTCGCGGTGAGCGTCGACGAGTGGAACGGCCTGCCGACGATCGCGGGGATCACCGAGTCGAGCGACTTCCCGACCGCCGGTGCCTGGCAGCCCAACCTCGCCGGCGGGCGAGACCTGTTCGTCTGTCGCCTGTCGCCGGCGGGCAGCCCGCTGTTCTCGACCTACCTCGGCGGATCGAGCGACGAAGGCTCGGACAACTACCCGAACCCCATCGCCCAGTTCCGGATGCGCTCGGTGCATCTCGCCGTCGACGACCTCGGCCGCGTGACCGTGGCGACGAGCACGAGCTCGATCGACTACCCGAACCCGAACGGGCGGGCCTTCGGGCCGACCGGCGGCCTGGACCTGGCGGTCAGCCGCTTCGACGCAATCGGCACCAGCCTGCTCTACTCGGCGATCCTCGGCGGGACGGCGGACGAACGGTGCACCGAGCTGCGCGCCGACGGGGGCGACGGCGTCGTGCTCGTGGGCTATTCGGATTCCGTCGACTTCCCCGTGACCCCGAATCGCCTGCAGGTCAACGCCGGCGTCGCGGACGGTGTCGTCGTGCATCTGGACGTCGTGCACGACCGCCTCCTCTACGCGACCTGTCTCGGCGGGTCGGCGCACGACGATCCGATGGCGGTCTACCGCGAATCGGACGGCACGTTCGTCGTCGCCGGGTACTGGTACCTCCCCGGACTTCCCGATCACTCCGGGTGCGCCGCAGCCGTTGCGGCTCACGTCGAACGCGCAGTGCTTCCTGACCCGCCTTCGACCCGAAGCCGACTCGACGGCTCTGCTGTACTCGACCTGGTTCGGCGGCACGCTGAACCAGGGGATCCTCGCGATCGAGCCCGACGGTCAGGGCGGCGCCGTCACTGCCGGCCCGACGGTGTCCGTCGACATCCCGGTGACGAGCAACGCGTTCCAGAAGAGCTTCGGCGGCGTGCGCGACGGCTTCCTCGCCGTCCACCGGATGCTGCCTGCGGTCGTGACGCGCTTCGGCCACGCGACGAGTCCCTGCGGTCGGTCGACGTTCCTGCAGACGAACAGCGCGCCGCTGGCGGGGAACGCGTCGTTCGCGGTCGAGACCCACGACGCGCCGGCGGGCGCGCTCGGCGCCCTGGCGTTCGGCACGCCGCTGCCGGCGGGAATCGCGTTGATCAACGCCGACCTGTACCTGGCCCCGCCGTTCATCGCGGTCCCGTGGAGCGCCGACGCGAACGGCTTCGCCGCGATCGCGCTGCCGTTGCCCGTCGGCTTCTCGTGGATCTCTGGACTCGCGCTGCAGAGCCTGTGGATCACGCCGAGCACCTGCGGCCCGGGGCCCCTCACGGCGAGCAACGCGCTGCGGTGAACGCGGCCGGGCGGCCGGCGCATCGCATCCTTGTTCACCGGCCCGCGCGAAGCCGAATGGACGTTCGCGAACGGCGCAGCTCGAGACCGGGTCCGGATGTTCGGGCTTCGCGTCTCATTTCGCGCGCTCTGCCTCGTCCTGCTTCTCCGCCGCCAGCGGTCCCACGTAGCCGGTGCTCAGCACGACGTCGTCGTACCACACGACGTTCTCCCGGCGCGCCTGGTGCACGTAGATGCCGAGGTCGAAGCGCTTGATGCGCACGCGTTCGTCGGTGCGCCAGCGGATGCCCTCGAAGTGCAGGTAGAGCCGGCCGTCGATCCAGGCGGCGAGCTCGCCGTTCGGCTGGCCGACGTCGTTGACGCGGATCATCTGCTCGAGGCAGACCCATTCGCCACGCTGCGGGACGACGCGGCGCTCGGCCGGTGGCTCCAGCATGTTGCCCCACCAGTGCCCGTCGCGGTCCCGCTTCATGTCGACCCAGTAGACGTAGAGGAACATGTAGCCCGGCGCGGTCACGCGACCCCAGTCGCGCCACGGCTCGAAGCCGCAGGTGAACCGGTCGTCACCTTTCGGCCGCACACCGGCCTTGCCCATCTCGTCCCACTTGCCGGTGCCGGCGATGCCGGCGAGTCCGCCGCCGGTGTGGTTGAGGCTGCCCTGGTCGTAGTCGGGCGCGAAGCGCACGTAGCGGCGGTAGTAGACGCGATCGTGACCCGTCTCGCCGAGCCAGCCGCTCGCGCCGGCACCGGACGACGCGCCGTCCCGCGCCGGCGCGACGAACCGGATCGCACCGTGGCCGGTGTGGGCGACGCCGTCGGTGAGGTCGATCGTCGCGCGGCCGTCGTCCTCGCCGCGCACCTCGAAGTAGTTCTGCAGCGACTTCTCGCTCTCGAACCCGTCCTCGAACAGCACCTGCCCCGGGGTCTGAAGGCGTGCGAGCTCGTCCTGGTTGGCGAGCGTTGCGGCCGTCACGTCGCGCGGGGGCGACACGGCGGGAGCCTTCGCCTCCTCCTGCGCGTGCGCGCCGTGAGCCGAGACCGCGAGGAGGGTGAGGATCGTAGGAGCGAGTGACCGCATGGCGAGCGACGGCGGGGAAGTGCCGGAGATCGGAATCCCGGCATTGTCCGCTCGGCAGCCGCGCGATGCGCGCGTCGCCTCGCCACTCGGCTCAGAACGGCGGCTCGTCGCCGGCGAAGTCGAATCCCGACAGCGCCTCGTCCCGCGATTCCGTCGTCGCGGCGACCGGTTCGTCCTGCGACTCGCTCTGGAACCCCCACGCCGGCTCCTTCTCGATCTCGACGTCCGGTCCCATGTCGATGCTGCCCTTGAACCGGGCACCCTCGGCCAGCACGACGCGCCCGGCGCGGATGTCGCCGAGGATCGAGCCCGTCGGTGTGATCTCGACGCGGCCGTGTGCGGTGATGTTGCCGACGACGCGGCCCTCGACACGCACCGACTGCGCGCGGATCTCCGCCTGCACGCGCCCCGCCGGCCCGATCGTCACGCAGTTCTGCGACAGCGAGATCGTGCCCTCCACCGTGCCGTCGATCACCACGTCCTCGTCACCGGTCAGCTCGCCGGTGATGCGCATGCCGTGGCCGATCGTCGAGAGCTCCTCGGGCATCGCGGACTCGGGCGACCAGTCGTCCTCTCGCGCAGCTTCCGCGGCCGCCGCCTCCTCTTCGCCGTCGACCTCCGTCATCGGATCGATGTCGATCTCGGGGATCGTCTCCGCGGCCTTGCCCTTCGTCCGGCTCTTCCGTTTGCCCCAACCCATGATGCGGTCCTCGCTGATCGGGTCCTGGTCGAGGCGCTCATCGTCGACCGGTTCGATGCGCTTGAGCATCTCCGTCACGTGCCACCGACCTCGCGCGTCCGCCGTCCCGTCGCTGGACCGTGCATCTCCCGACCGCATCGACGAACGCGCGGTGCGCGGGACCCGCGTTGTCCCGGGATGGGGCAATTCTGCTCGTGTCCCGTTCAGGCACCGGTGACGCGCGAACCGGCGGCCGCGCGCAGCGCCTTGCGGCTCGGTGTGCTCCACGGCGTCGGATCGCCGTGCACCGGCA
Organism: uncultured Planctomycetota bacterium; assembly: GCA_963823025.1. GTDB lineage: Bacteria > Planctomycetota > UBA1135 > UBA1135 > UBA2386 > CAWGKH01. The sequence goes on from CAWGKH010000003.1 coordinate 160,712, forward strand.
CCCACGACACGCCGCTCCGAATCTCGTCCAGCAGCCGTGCTTCGTGCACGTCGAGCACGATGCGATGGTGCGTGATGCCGTGCCGGACGCGTGCGACACGATCGCCGACGACCACGCGCACGCCGTGCCGCCGCTCGACCGCGTCGGCGAGCGCCGTTCCGGTCTCGGGATGATCCACGAGCACGCCGGGTCCCGGCAACTCGAGCTGGCCGGCGTTGATCTCGCCCGCCGCGATCCGCGACGCGAGGACGCGTCCTGCGAGGTCCTTCACCAACACCGCCTTGGCCCGTACCTCCACCGCGGCGCGTCGTGCCGGCAGTCGGGGCAGCTCGGCGGTGCGGGCGGTGATCCGCGCGACGCAGTCTTCGGCCACCGGACATCGCGGGCACTCCGGACTCCGCGGCGTGCACACGGTCGCGCCGAGATCCATCATCGCCTGGTTGAAGTCGCCGGGCCGTGTGGCGTCCATGCGCTCGCGCACCAGCGTCTCGATGCGTCGTCGCCCCGGCGACTTCTTGACGTCGTCGTCGATCCCGGCATGCCGCGCGAGCACGCGTTCGACGTTGCCGTCGATCGCCGGCTCCGCGCGTCCGAACGCGATCGACGCGATCGCGCCCCGCGTGTAGTTGCCGATGCCGGGCAACTCCCCGAGGGCGTCCGGGTCATCGGGTACCGTCCCGCCGTGACGCGCGACCACGGTGCGCGCCCCGTCCCGCAGGAGCCGCGCGCGCCGGTAGTAGCCGAGCCCTTGCCACGCGGTCAGCAGCGCATCGTCGTCGGCTGCCGCCAGCGCGCGCGGATCGGGGAAGCGCTGCAGGAAGCGTTCGAACGCGTCGAGCACCGCCTCGACGCGCGTCTGCTGCAGCATGATTTCGCTGACCCAGGTCGCCCACGGGTCATGGCGGTCGCGCCACGGCAGTCGACGCCGGTGGGCGTCGTAGAACGCGAGCAGCCGCGCCGCGAACGTCGTGCTCAATCGACCTGACGTTCGCCGTTGCGCCGCTGCGTCGTCGTCTCGAGTCCGAGCCGCGCGCGAAGGTCGGCGGCGGCCGCCTGCAGGTCCTTCTGCAGCGCCTGCTTGTCGTTGCCCTCGACCGAGAGCACGATCCGGATCGTCAGGTTCTCGGCGTTGCCCTGCAGCCGCGCGCGCGAGTGCACGTCGGGGTGCCGGCGGCCGAGATCGCCGAGCAACCGCGAGACGACGGACTCGTCGCCGCCCGGATAGTCGATGTGGACCGTCTCGCGGAAGCCGCTCGGCCCGTCCTTCTCGAGATGTGGTTGTGCGAACTGCGTGAACAGCCGACGCAGCTCCTCGGGCTGGCCTGGGAGCAGGAAGAACGTCGTCTTGCCGGTCTTGAAGCTCACCGCCGGGGCGGTGCCGCTGGCGTTCTCGAAGCAGGTCGCGCCGGCGGGGATCGTCGCCATCTTGAGGCGCTCTTCGTCCAGATCGGGCGAGTCCACGACGCCCTTGGCGAACAGCCGCCGATAGGAATTCTGCAGGTAGGTCTGGGCGGTCTCGTCGAGCACGAGCTTCAGCCCGGCGGCCTCCGCCGCGCACTGGCGCGTGATGTCGTTGATGCCAGGGCCCATCCCGCCGGTGACGAGGATGTAGCTCGGCTCGAGGGCCAAGGCCTGCCGGAACGCCGCGACGACCTCCTGTTCGACGTCGTCGAGCACCTGGATGGTGCGCACCCGGAACCCGAGCTGGGTCAGGTGGTTCGCCATGAAGTGGGCGTTCCTGTCCAGGACCATGCCCTCGAGGAGCTCACGGCCCATGCAGAAGATGATCGTGGTCCGGTCGTACAAGCTGGGGCTCACGGTGAGGAGGTGAGACGGGTGGCCAGGCACCGGGGCGCGGAGCGGCATCCCGGCGGGTGAGCCGGCCGGCCACGGCCCGCCCAGCATACCGCATCGAGTCGCGCTGTTGATAGCGACTCGACGAGGCACGAGAATCCCCCGATTCCGCCCCGCCCGGGGGCCCCTTCCGCCAGACGTGATGAGCGAGACCAACGACCCGACGGTGCCCCCCGGAGGTGGCCGCATCTCCGAGCTCCTGCTCGAGAAGGAGATGCAGGAGAGCTACCTCAACTACTCGATGAGCGTCATCTACTCGCGCGCCCTACCGGACGTGCGCGATGGCCTCAAGCCGAGTCAGCGGCGCATCCTGGTGGCGATGAACGAACTGAACCTCGGCCCCCGGGCGAAGTTCAGGAAGTGCGCCAAGATCTGCGGAGACACCTCCGGCAACTACCACCCTCACGGCGAGTCGGTGATCTACCCGACCCTCGTCGGCATGGCCCAACCGTTCACGACGCGCTACCCGCTCGTGGACAGCCAGGGCAACTTCGGCGCGATCGACGGCAGCCCGCCCGCGGCGATGCGCTACACGGAGGCGCGCATGACGCGGCCGACGGTCGACGTCCTGGCCGACCTCGACCTCGACACCGTCGACAAGATCCCGAACTACGACGACACCAAGACCGAGCCGGTCGTCCTGCCGGGCAAGTTTCCGGCACTGATCTGCAACGGCTCGACCGGCATCGCGGTCGGCATGGCGACGAGCCTGCCGCCGCACAACCTCCGTGAGGTCGCCGCGGCGCTGAGGCTCCTGCTCGACGACCGCGACGTGACGATGGACCGCCTGCTCGAGGTCGTGCAGGGTCCCGACTTCCCGACCGGCGGCACGATCATGGGCCGTCAGGGGATCATGAACGCCTACCGCGGCGGTCGTGGTGCGGTCACCGTGCGCGCCAACTACAAGGTCGAGGAACGTCGCGGCCGCAAGCAGCTCGTGTTCGTCGAGGTGCCGTACCAGGTCAAGGTGAACACGATCCTCGACCGCATCGCGACGCTCGCGAAGACCGGTCAGATCGACACGATCGCGGACGTCAACGACGAGTCGAACGAGCGCGTCGGGCTGCGGCTCGTCGTCGAGCTGAAGCGCGGCGTCGAGGACGAGGCGGTCACGCTCAACCAGCTCTTCAAGCTCAGTCCGCTGCAGACGACGTTCAGCGTGATGAACCTCGCGATCGACCGCGGTCGCCCGCGGACGCTGAACTTCAAGCAGCTCCTCGAGGCGTATCGCGATCACCGCATCGACGTCATCACGCGCCGCACCCGCTACCTCCTCGCGCGCGCCGAAGAGCGACTGCACGTCATCGAGGGCTTGCGCATCGCGGTTTCGAACATCGACGAGGTCGTCGAGATCATCAAGACGTCGCGGTCGGTCGAGGAGGCGCGCGCCCGGCTGGCCGAGCGGTTCGGGCTGAGCGAGATCCAGGCCCGTGCGATCCTCGACATGCGGCTCGCGCGGTTGACCGGGCTCGAGATCGAGAAGCTCGAGGCCGAGTACGCCGAGGTGCGCGAGAAGATCGCGTACTACCTCAGCATCCTGCGCGACCGGACGATCCTGATCGGCCTGATTCGCCAGGACATCGACGAGATGGTCCAGGCGTACGGCGACGAGCGCCGCACGACGATCTCCGACGAGGAGGTCGGCAACTTCATCGCCGAGGACCTGATCCCCGAGGAGCTGATGGTCGTGACGGTCACCCACCACGGCTACATCAAGCGCACCGCGCTGGATCAGTACCGGAGCCAGGGTCGCGGCGGCAAGGGTGTGTCCGCCGGCGACACGAAGGAAGGCGACTTCCTCGAGCGGATCTTCGTCGCCAGCACGCACGACTACTTCCTGTTCTTCAGCGACCGCGGGCGCGTCTACTGGCGCAAGGTCTATCAGCTCCCGCAGTTCGCCCGCACTGCGCGCGGCCGCGCACTCGTCAACGTCGTGCAGACGCAGGTCGAGGGCGAGCGCATCACCGACGTGTTGCGCGTGCCGAGCTTCGAGGATCCGGGGTTCGTCATCACCGCGACCGCGAAGGGGCTGATCAAGAAGACGCCCCTCGAGGCGTACAGCCGACCGAAGCGTGGCGGGATCATCGCCGTCGGCCTCGACGACGACGACCGGCTGATCGGCGTCGGCCTCGCGCGCCCAGGCCAGACGATCGTGCTCGGCACGCGCGACGGCATGGCGATCCGCTTCGCCGAGGACCAGGCGCGCGCGATGGGGCGCACGGCTCACGGCGTGCGCGGCATCAAGCTGCGGTCGGGCGACCAGGTCGTCGACCTGGTGATGTTCGACGACACTCAGACGCTCTTGACGATGTGCGAGAACGGCTACGGCAAGCGCACCCGCATCGAGGAGTACCGGCTGCAGGGGCGCGGTGGCCAGGGGCTGATCGACATCCGGACCACCGAGCGCAACGGCAAGGTCGTCCGCATGGTCGCCGTCGAGGACAGCGACGACATCATGCTGATCACGCGCCAGGGCCAGATCGTGCGCACGTCCGCCGGGGGCATCAGCGTCATCGGCCGCAACACGCAAGGCGTGCGCTGCATCAACCTCAACGACGGAGACCAGCTCGTCGCCGTCGCGAAGGTCCCGACCGACGAAGAGGAGGAAGCATGAACGCACTCCAGGCGCGACTGGTCGAGGCGATGAAGGTGGCGATGAAGGCAGGCGATCGCGATCGCCTCGGCGTCATCCGCCTGATGATCGCGGGCCTCAAGGACGCGCAGCTCAACCGCTCGAGCGATGCGATGGAGCTCGGCGAGGAGCAGGCGGTGCTGCGCAAGATGGTGAAGTCGCGACGCGACTCGGTCGACCAGGCCGAGAAGGTCGGTCGGCAGGACGTCGTCGATCGCGAGGCGGCCGAGATCGTCGTGATCGAGGAGTTCCTCCCGCAGGCGATGTCCGCCGAGCAGCTCGCTGCGACGGTCCGCGAGCTCGCGGCGGAGATCGGCTACTCCGGACCGAAGGACACCGGCCGGTTCATGAAGGAGTGGATGGCCCGCCACCAGGGACTCGCCGAGGGCCGGGACGTCCAGGCCGCGTTGCGCGACCTTTGCTGATCGGGCGTGCGCGACACGCGGCGCGCGGCTCGCTACACTCCTCGCCCCTCGCGCGCCGGTGTGCGTCCGTGCGCGCGTCCGTCTGTGCAAGCAACCCCGACATGAAGACACCGATCGCTGGTCTGCCGATTCTCGCCGTCGCGCTGTTCGCGTGCGGCACCGCCGAGGAGAGCGCCCTGTGCGCCACCGGCATGGACGTCCCCGGGGCCGGGGTCGCCGCGCCGTTCGACGGACCGCGGCTCGACTCGGCCGCGTGGACGCTCTACGGCAGCGGCGTGCATCAAGGTGACGCGGTGCCCGTCGCGGCGGTGCTCGCGAACCCGGAGCAGTTCTCGGGCCGGCCCGTCCGCATGCGTGGGCCGATCGACGCCGTGTGCCAGGAGCGGGGCTGCTGGGTCCGCATCGGCGGTGCCGAAGACAACGTCCTGACCAGGTTCAAGGACTCCGCGTTCTTCCTCCCGAAGGACGCATCGGGCGAGGCGATCGTCGAGGGCTATGTCTCGGTCGACACGATGTCGGTCGACGAGGTCAAGCACTACCTCGAGGACGAGGGCAAGGACGCCGAAGCCGAGCAGGTCACCGAGCCACGGACGCAGGTGAGGTTCCTCGCCTACGGCGTCGCCATCGCGAAGTGATCGTCGCGTGCCCCCGGACCGGCACACCACCCGTACAGACACGCGGACGAGCTCCGGAACGAAGCTCGCCCGCATGCTGTGTGGGGGGAAGAAAGGATGCGCGACGCGGCCGTCGGATCGTCCGTTCCTGGGGGGAGAGCTCGGCCTCGCCGCGCCCCGTATCTACGAGGGCCGACCGCCGGGTGGCTCGGTTCGGTCGGATTTTCGAGCGCGGACCAGCGTGCGGACGCGACCGTCCGCGGTGCCGATGAAGACCCGCTGCGCATAGCCGAGGAACAGGCCGACTTCGACGACCCCGGGGATCGCGTGGAGCGCCGCTTCGAGGCCGGACAGGTCGTCCTGCGGTGGCAGCTCGGCGTCGAGGACCAGATTACCGTTGTCCGTACGGAACGCCGCGCCGGCCGCGTCGCGCCGCACGCTCGGCACCAGTCCCAACGCGCGCACGCGGGCGGCCGCCGGTCGCCAGCCGAACTCGAGCACCTCGATCGGCAGGCGGAACGTCGCCCCGAGGCGCTCGACCAGCTTGGTCTCGTCGACGACGACCTCGAGCCGCGCCGACGCGGCCGCGACGATCTTCTCGCGCGTCAGCGCACCGCCGCCGCCCTTGATCAGCTCGAGATCCGGATCGACCTCGTCGGCGCCGTCGATCGTGAGGTCGAGGCGTTCGACCTCGTCGAACCCGGTGAGTCGGATGCCGAGCGCGCGCGCGCGCTCGGCGGTGTGCACGCTCGTCGGCACGCCGGCGATCGTCAGGCCTTCGTCCCGGATGCGCTCGGCGAGCCGATCGAGAACGTGGGCCACCGTGGAGCCGGTGCCGAGACCGATGCATGCGCCATCGGGAACCGTGTCGGCCGCGGCACGCGCGGCGGCGCGCTTGGCATCGTCCTGCGGGTTCGTCATGCGCCCCGAGGATACGCCGGCGGCGGCGGCGCGAGCACGGTTCCGACCGCGCGTTCCGTGCGGGGTTCCGGCCGCAGGGCCCGCAGGCTATACCGCAGATCCCGATTTGGACGAGACCCCGACGATCCCCCGTGCACCGCGGCGCCCGCGTCGACCTGCGCCGCGGGCCAGGCTGCCGGTGACGTTCCGCTACGGCCTGCCGCTCGCGCTGCTGGTCGCGATCGCGTGGTTCGCCTGGGACGCCTGGCGCGCGACGCGTGCGGAGCTGGCGTTCGTCGACGCGAGCGGTCACGCGCTGACGCTGCCGCGTGCGCAGCTCGAGTTCTTCGCCTACCGGGACGAGCCGTGGGCCCCGTCCCCGAGCGCCCAGATCGGGGAGCGCGACGTCGACGCCCGCTCCGGGCTCGTCGTCGGTCGCGATCTCGTGCCGGGCGAGGCGCTGGTGCGGATCGTCGCCGAAGGACAGGGGGTCAACTACGGCTACGTCCGACTCGGTGCGGCGCCGACCCGCGTCGCGCTCGGTCCGCCGGCGAACCATGACGGTGTGCTGCTCGACGCCCTCGAGAAACCGGTGGGTGGCGCGCACATCGAGGTGTTCGGCGGTGGCGATCGCGGGGTCCTGCTGACCGAGGCCGACAGCCGGGACGACGGTCACTTCACCGTGTCCGGCGTGGCGTCGACGGTCCAAGTGCTGACGATGCGCGTGCGCAAGGCCGGGTTCGGCACCGCGTCGTACGACTGGCCGACCAACGGCAGCGAGGGCCTCGTCGTCCATGTGAGCCGGACCAGGCCGTGTCGCGGCCGGCTGATCGCGACCGATCCGACCCGCTACGCCGGTCTCGACCTGCGCGTGCTGGCGTTGCCCGGGGTCGGGACGAAGATCCGGGCGGACGGCACGTTCGAGCTCGATGACGTGCCGGACACCTATCCCGAGGTGTTCCTCGTCGTCCCGAACCTCCCGGACGGGGAGACCTTCCGGCGAACCGCAGCGAGTCCCGGAGACGAGGACGTGCGGATCGAGATCGAGCCCGGTCAGACGCTGCACGGCCGGGTGCTGAACGGCTACAGCGGGCGACCCGCGGCGAACGCCGCGGTGACGCACGAGCACGGGCCGCGCGGCGAGGAGACCGTGCTGACCGATGCCGACGGCCGGTTCGCGATACCCCTCGTGCCGGCCGGGCCGGTGCGCATCCTCGCGTCGCTCGACGTGCCGCGCGCGGAGGTGCCGCAGGCCGCGCGGCCCGAGGGCCGCGCCCGCACCGTGATGCTGCAGGGCAGCGTCCAGACGCTCGTGGTGCCGGGTGAGGAGCCCGAGCAGGAGCTCGTCATCCAGGTCGACTGATTCCGGATCGACGGATGGCCGTCGTCACGATCGCGCGGGCCGGAAGTCCTCCTTGCGGAGGTCGTGGCGGCGCATCTTGTCGTACAGCGAGCGCGGGCTGATGCCGGCATCGCGTGCCGTGCGCCCGACGACGCCTTCGTTGCGATCGAGAAGACCGATCAGGTAGAGGCGTTCGAAGTGATCGTGCACGCGCTGCCGGAACTCCGACAGCGAGATGTCGAGGCACTCCGCCGGAACGTCGCCGAAGCCGCGGCGTTCGTCGATCGCCTTGGACAGATCGGCGACGTGGGGTGCCTCCAGCCGACCGAGTGGCGCCGGCAGGTCGTCGACGCGGATCAGCTTGCCCCGGCCGAGGAGCATCGCGCGCTCGATGACGTTCGACAGCTCGCGCGTGTTGCCGGGCCAAGGGTGCGAGATCATCGCCTGGAGCGCGGCCTCCGAGATGCCGTCGGGCGCGTCGGACTCGCGCGAGCCGAGGAGATCGCGGAAGTACTTCACGAACCGGCCGACCAGCACCGGGATGTCCTCCGCGCGTTCGCGCAACGGCGGGATCTCCAAGCGGACGACGTTGAGCCGGTAGAACAGATCTTCGCGGAACTCGTGATCGGCCACCGAACGGGACAGATCCTTGTTGGTCGCCGCGACGACACGGACGTCGACCGCGGTGTCGCGCTCGCTGCCGAGACGTCGCACGCGTCGGTCCTGCAGCACGGTGAGGAGCTTCACCTGGAGGTGCTGGGGCATCTCACCGATCTCGTCGAGGAAGATCGTGCCGCCGTCCGCCTGCTCGAAGCGGCCGCGATAGCGTCGCTCCGCCCCGGTGAACGCACCCTTCTCGTGGCCGAACAGCTCGGCTTCGAGGAGCTGCTCCGGCAACGCACCGCAGTGCACCGAGACGAACGGGCCGTTGCCGCGCTCGCTCTCGTTGTGGATCGCGCGCGCGAGCCGCTCCTTGCCGACGCCGGTCTCGCCGGTGATCAGCAGCGTCGCATCGGTCTGGACGACGCGCTCGACGACCGACAGGAACTCCCGCATCCGTTCGTTGGTGGAGGCGAAGTCGGCCAGCTTCGGCTCGGCGTCGTGCCCGCCGACCGTCGGACCCTCGACCTCGCCATCGGCGTCAGCGATGGCGGACACGATTTCGCCGAGGGCCTCGAGGTCGATCGTGTCGCAGACGACCTGCGTGGCACCGGCGGCGACGAGCTGCGCGCGTTCGTACGGGTCGTCGTGGTCGCTGACGACGACCACGCCCGGGGCCTCGCGGTCGTGGTCCAAGCGCCGCAGCAGGTCCGGGTCGACTTCGCCGCGACGCACGACGATGACGTCGGCGTCGTGCGCGGTCTTCCAGAGGGTGTCGCCTTCGGCGACTTGTTCGACGTGGATCCGACGGCGGCCGAGGAGGTCGGCGAGGCGGCCGGCGAGCTTGCGATCGGAAAGTGCGATCTTGACCGTGGGGGCGGGCATGAGGGCGGTCGGTTGCGAGGGGCGCACCGGAACCGAACGCACGAGGCTAACCGATCCCTCCCGTGGCATCGATCCCCCCCGCACGCGCCCTCGGTGTCCGGTGCGCGTGCGGCCGGTCGGGCACGCATCTTGATGTCGCGACAGGCCGCCGCTGCTCGCGATGTCAGCATGAGTCCGACAACATGACGAATCCTCCGCACGGCGCCCGCCGAGAGCGCCTCTTGACCGAAGCGGATCTGGCGCACTGGTTGAACGCGCGACGCGCCGAGCTCGACTACATCGACGCGCAGCTCGCGGCGATTCGCCCGGAGAACGGCGATGGCGCGGCGTTCGATGGCTTGCGGCACAAGCTCGATGCGGCGCGCATCAAGCTCGCACTCGTCGAGCGCGTGCAGGGTCGAGAGCGACAGCGTGCGATCCAGGATCTGGAGCGCGCGAGGCAGACACTCCTTGAGGACGCGCGCGCCATGGCGCTCCGCGCACGTCGCGGCAGGCGACCGGATGCCTGAGCGGGTGGGTGGCCGACATCGGAACCCGAGCCGCCCCCCGATCGGGGTCGGAGGTTCCGATCTGCAGGAGTCGATGGACGGGTGCCGTCGCCGGCATGTGCATTGCGGTGCGATGTGCCGGAGGCATCGATGACTGGACGACATCTCGCTCCTCACCCCGTCCCGAACACGCTGCATGCACTCGGCGCAGTGCTCGTCGCCGTGGCCTGCTGCGGGCGCGCGACCGCGCAGCACGAACCCGCCGACGCGTTGCCCCAAGCGATTTCCGACACGGCGATCCGCATCGCGGTGACCGAAGACCTTCAAGACGACGATGGCGTCCCGGCGCATCTGATCGACGTCGACGTCGACGACGGCGTCGTCACACTGCGCGGTGGTGTCGACGATCTGCTCGCGCGGCAACGGGCCGTGGACGATGCCCAGCGGATTCGTGGTGTCCAGGCGGTCGTCGACCGGCTCCAGGTGATGCCGCCACCGGGGATCGACGACGAGACGCTCGCAGCGAACGTCCGCGCTGCGTTGCGCGAGGATCCCGCATTGGGCGGCCAGAGCGTCACGGTCGAAGCACACGACGGCGCGATCACGCTCGTCGGCAGGGTGCCGTCGCAGACCGAGCGGATGCTCGCCGGTCAGGTCGTGAGCGGCGTTGACGGTGTGCTCACGGTCGATGACCGACTGCAGGTCGAGCCACCGAAGCAGCGCGACGATGTTGCGATCCGACGTGACGTCACGCGTCTGCTCGACGCGGACGTCTGGATTCATGCGGACTCGCTTTCGGTCGCGGTGCACGATGGCGCGGTGACACTGTCCGGGCAGGTCGGAAGCGTCGAGGAGAAGGAGCGCGCGAGCTGGCGGGCCTGGGTGGAGGGCGTGTCGAACGTCGACGACTCGGGGGTCGAAGTGAACAAGCACCTTCGGTTCGACCTCGAGCGTACCCGGGTCCGCCGGCGCTGTCGGACGAGGAGATCACCGGTGCGGTCGACCTCGCGCTGCGCATCGACCCGCGCGTTCTCGGTGAGCCGATCGTGTCCGTGGAGGACGGCGTCGTCTCGCTGCTCGGACATGTCGGCGATCTGCGCTCCAAGCGTGCCGCGACCGACGATGCGAGCAACACGCGTGGTGTGCGCGGTGTCCACAATCTCCTCGGGGTGCGCAGCGACCGCGACTGGCTGGACACCGAGCTGCAGAAGCGCGTGACCGCCGCGCTGAAGCGGTCGCCGTACACCGATCGTCGCGACATCACCGTCGACGTGCTCAACGCCCGCGTATGGATCTATGGGAAGGTCGACACCGGGTTCGAGAAGGCGCGCGCGGAGGATGTCGTCGCCGCGGTCGGAGGAATCGCCGCGATCGAGAATCGGCTCGAGGTGGCGGATTCCGGTGCGTCATTCGCCGACGGGGAGATCCGGGACGCCGTACGCCGGCGACTCCGGTGGTCGCCGTACGTCGACCCGGACCACGTGACGGTCCGCGTGGAGAACGATGTCGTGACGTTGACCGGCGCGGTCCACGGTTGGCGCGCGTTGCTGGCCGCCGAGCGATGCGCGCATCGTGCCGGCGCGCAGCACGTGGAGAACGAGCTGACGGTCGGCGATGATGACGGATGATCGACGTGCTCAGCGTAGCGACGACAGCCAGGCGATCAGGTCGCGTACCTCGTGCCGGGTGAGGAACTGCGCGGCCACGGGCGGCATCGCCGGCGGGTAGCCGTCGACGATGCGGGCGCTCGGCACGATCACCGATTCGAGGATCGCGGCGGGATCCTGGGCACCGACGTGGTCGAGCGGTGGCCCGACGTTGCCACCGACGCCGTGCACCATGTGGCAGCGCTGGCACTGCACGTCGGCCCGCGCTTCGAAGATCCGGCGGCCGGCGGTTGGATCCCCACCGGCGAGCGCGCAGCGCCAGCGCGCCAGCGGGTCGTTCGGATCGAGCGCGGCCGCGCGCTCGGCCAGCAGCGACCGTAGCTCCGGTGCGTCCCGATGTTCGGCGGCCTCGAGCACGTCGAGGTGCAGGGTTGCCGGCAGCTCGTCGAGCCCGCGGAGCAGATCGGCGAGCGCGCGCACCGAGGCCTCGTCGGTCAGCGCCCCGAGCGCGGTCACCGCGGCCTGCCGCACGCGCAGGTCGGTGTCGTCGCGCGCGAGCCGGGCGCAGCGTGCGGCGGCGCCGGCCGGATCGATCTCCGGCAGCAACGAGCACGCGACCGCACGCGGCTCGGCGGCATCGCCGTCGAACGCGGCTTCCACCGCGGACGCGAGCTCGTCGCGCCGGCCGATCGCCGAGAGCCCGCGGAGCGCCGCGGCGCGGAGTGCCGGCGCCCCGTTCGGGCCCGAGGCGAGGTGTGCGAGGGCCTGCGCGGCGGCTGCGACCTTCAGTCTGCGCACGGCATCGACCAGCGCCTCGATCACGAGCGCGTCATCGGCCGTCGTCGCGACGTCGTCGGCGATCTTCCCGACCGCGTTCGCCGCCGGAGTCGGATCCCGCGCCGGGAGCGGACGCCACAGTCCGACGATCGCATCGACCGGATCGGGGGCGGCCCAGTTCGCGAGTGCGTTCAGCGCCTGGACGCGGCGCGGCGCGGCGAGGCTCCGGTCGGCCGCGCACCGGCCCAGGGCTTCGGCATCCCTCGGCCGGCCGAGTCGGAACGCCGCGTCGATCGCCCGGGACCGTGCGGCGGCCGGACAGGCGGGGTCCGCGGCCCATGCCGCGAGCGCCGGCATCGCTCCCTCGATCGGCACGTCGTGGATCGCGCGCGCCGCCTCGATCTGGAGCCGCGGTTCCGGATCCGCGAGGTAGCTCGCGATCTCGGGCGCGGCCTGCCGCCGCAGTGCGAGGAGCGCCGCCCGGCGCACGCCAGCCGATGCATGGTCATGCAGGTCGCCGAGCGCCGCGGCCGGCGCGAGGCGCCGCAGCGCTTCGACGCCGGCGTGGAGGAGGAACGGATCGTCGGCGCCGCCGGCCTCGAGCATCGCGAGGATCGGCTGGATCGAGGTCGAGTCGCCGACACGTGCGAGCGCGAGCGCGGCCTCCATCCGCACGCGCGGGGCGGGATCGGTCAAGCACGTGACGAGCCCGGTCCGCGCCGCAGGGACGCGGAGCTCCCCGGCCGCGCGTGCCGCCGCCTCGCGGATCGCGGGTTCGCGGTCGCTCAGTGCACCGATCACGAACCGATCCGGGCCGCGCCCGCGACGCGCTCGCCAGGCGAGCGTCCACAGCGCATGGACACGCTGCATGCGCGGCGCGTTCGCCGCGTCGAGGGCATCCATCAGCGCCGGCGTCGCGCCGGTGTCGTCACGTCCCACGAGCGCGGACTCCGCGCCCATCCGGACCCGCTGATCGGCGTCGGCGAGCATCGCGACCAGCTCGCTGACCGGGCGTCGATCGAACCCTTCGGACAGGATGCGCCGCGTGCGCTGCGCCGGGTCCGCGTCGAGCGCACCGTCGGCGAACACGCGGTAGATGCGGCCGCGCTCGGGGAGCCCCCAGCCCGAGACCCAGTCCGACACCCAGAGCGCGCCGTCGGGTCCGAACGTCACGTCGGTGGGCCACAGCTTCCACAGCACCCGCCGGACGTCGCTCGTGGCGAACCCGGCGCCGTGCGGTTCGACGCGGAACGACAGGACGCCCTGCGGGAAGTCGCAGACGTAGAACCGACCGTCCTGCTCGGGAGCGAAGCCCGTGCCCGGGTAGTGCGCGAGACCCGACGGCCCCTGCGCGACGTAGCCCGACGTCGGCAGCATGCCGTCGATGCCGCCCTTCCACACGTCCTCCTGCACCCACGGACCGAAGCCCTGCTGGTGCTGGTACGACATGCGCCAGCCGTAGTCGCCACCGGGCACGACGAACAGCACGCGCGAGTGGTCGTCGCCGGCGGTGTCGTTGTCGGCGGTGAACAGATGACCGAGCTCGTCGAACGCGAGCTCCTGCGGGTTGCGCAAGCCGGTCGCAAACACCTCGAGACCGCTGCCGTCGCGTTCGCACCGGAACACCGCGCCGGTGTCCGGCAGGTCGATCTCCGCACCGCCGTCGAGCGTGACGTGCGCGCCGCGATCGCCGTTGCTGAAGTAGATGCGGCCGTCCGGCCCGAGGGTGAGTCCGTGCAGGTCGTGGCCGGACACGCCGACGTGCACTCCGAAGCCGGTTGCGACCCGCGCTCGTTCGACGGCGGTCGCGTGGTCGACACCGCCGGGGAACCGCCACAGATCGGGTACACACGCGAGCCACACGTCCCGATCGGCCGCGACGATGCCCGCGGCGGCGCCCGAGACCGGATCGTCGAACCCGTCGGCGAACACCGTCGACCGATCCGCCAGGCCGTCGCCATCGTCGTCGACGACGAGCCGGACCAGCTCGGAGTCGGCGGTCAGCGCCTTCGGATCGTCGGCGAACGTACGCAGCAGGAACGCGCGACGGTCCGCGACCGTGCGGAGCGAGAGATCGTCGCCGAGCCACGCGGGATGCATCGTGATGTCGAACACCGAGCGCCGGTAGCGATGCGTCTCGGCGACGTACAGGCGCCCCCGGCCGTCCAGCGCGATCGCGACCGGGTTGCGGAGCAGCGGATCCTGCGCGAAGCCGCGCACCGTCAGCCCCGCGGCCGCGACCATTCCGTCGGGCAGCTCGGCGCCGTGTGCGGTCGGATCCGCCGCGGTCCAGGTCGCCGGCGGCTCGCGGTGGCAGCCAGCGGCGAGCAGGCCGAGTGCGCTCGTCAGCGCCGCGAGGGTCGTTCGGATCGGCGTCGGCATCGACGGCCGATCATGCCGGACGGCCGATTCACCGCCAATCGTGCAGCCGCTCCGGTGCGGCCGGACGCTATCATGCCCGACGCCCCTCCCCCTGCACCTGCACCCCGCTTCCCCTCGCGGGGTTCCGATCGCTTCACATGCGCAGCCTGCACCTCCTGCTCGCCGTTCCCCTGTTGCTGTTGATGGCGCCGCTCAGCGCGCAGAACGAGGGGTCGGCGGTCCGGTCGTTCAAGAAGGACTTCTTCGCCACCGGCAAGAAGACCAAGACCACCAAGGAACGCCGCGACGCGCTCCAATGGCTCGACGGCTTCGATTCGAAGGCCGTCGCCCAGGCGCTCGTGGCGGCGTATCGCGAGGTCGACGGTGAGGTCGAAGACCTCACGGCGCAGCGCGACGAGATCAACGGTCAGATCCGCGGCCTCTGCCCGGGCGACGGCGGCTCGCGTGCCCGCGAAACCACTCAGGAGCAGCTGCAGCACTACGACCAGCTCGTCAAGAACAGCGAGGAGATGCGCCGCTTCATCGACGCGCGTCAGGAGCTCGAGGTGGAGATGCGCGAGCGCATCGCGAGGGTCCGCTCCGAGGACGGGCTGACGTGGCTCGTCACCGACGGTCTGAAGGATCGCCGCCTGCCGGTGCTGCTCAAGCTCCAGATCGCGCAGTCCGCGGGCTCGCGCGGCGAGCGCATGGTGCCGGCCCTCGTCGACACGCTGAAGCGCGTCCGGTGTCCGGCCGACGCCTGCGCGGTGCTCGACGGCCTCGGCTTCGCCGGCAAGGCGTCGCGCGAGGCTGCCGACCAGATCATCGAGATGCTCGAGGACAAGCACGAGGTGGTCCGCGAGCACGCCGCGTGGTGCCTCAGCCGGATCGCGGCGCCCGAAGCGATCGAGCCGATGATCGCCCTGCTCGAACGGGAGACCGGTCAGGCGCGCAAGCGCGTGGCCGTGGCACTCGAGATCCTGACCGGCCAGAACCACGGCACCCAGATCGCGAGCTGGAAGGCGTGGTGGTCGGCGGAGGGCGCGGACTACCTCGCCGGTCGTCACGAGCTCGGCAAGGGCAAGCCGAGCCACAAGCAGGACGGCGACCGCAACTACTACTTCGGCATCCCGCAGGACGGCCGTTCGATGCTCTACATCATCGACGCCTCCGGCTCGATGTCGAAGGAGATCGACCTCGCCCCATCCGCCACGAGCACGGCAAAGGGCGCGATGACGTCCAGGCTGGAAGCCTGCAAGACGGAGCTCATCGCGGCACTCGGTCGACTCTCGCCCGAACAGCAGTTCAACGTCATTTGGTACAACGACCAGCCGCACCTCTACCAGGAGGCCATGCTGCGTGCGTCGCCAGACCAGATCGCCGACGCGCAGGAGTGGGTGCGCAAGCTCCAGCCGGTGTCGTCGACCAACATCTACGACTCGCTGCGCCTCGCGTTCGGGCTCGTCGGGCAGGGTCTCAAGGACAAGCACTACGGCGTCGGACTCGACACCGTGTTCCTGCTCACCGACGGTGCGCCGACCACCCCCGAAGGTGCGCTCGACAGCACGGACAAGATCCTCGTCGCGGTGCGCGAGTGGAATCCGCTCAGACGCGTGACGATCCACACGATCGGCATCGGTGGCGAGCTGAACGCCCCGTTCCTCGAACAACTCGCGGCGGAGAACGGCGGCGAGTACCGCCAGCAGTGACATGCGCGTCGTGTTGATCACCGGGATGATGTGCGCGGCGCTCGCCGCGTTCGAAGGGCTGCCGCAGGGCAAGGGGCCGCTCCACCCACCGACACCGCCGACCGACGCGGAGCTGCTGCCGCCGGTCCAGGATCCGCCGCCGACGCGGATCGAGCGCGACGATCTGCTGCAGCGGTTCGTGCCGAAGACGCTGCTGACCGGGATCTGGCGCCTGCGGGCGATCGGCATCGGCGGGCGGGAGCTGACCGACGAGGCGCGCGGGTATCTCGCGATCGGCCGGACGCACCTGTCGCTGCAGATCGTCCAGGAGGGCGACGGCGAGCCGCTCGTCCAGTCCGGCTTCCGCGACTACCGCATCGAGGACGACGAGCTCGTGACGACCGCGCTCGTCGGGTTCGACAACCACGAGGACGGCAAGCTGCGCTTCGAGGCGCCCGGGTTCGTCGAGCGCCGGCGGTTCCAGGTTTCAGGGGCGACCCTGCGGGTGACGCAGGGCAACGATCGCTACATGGAGTTCGAGCGGATCGAGTGACCGCTCACGCGCGCCGGGCCCGGAGCCGCTCCTGCACGGCGCGCCACTCGGGGCTCCGGAGCGCGACGTGCAGTCCGCCGTAGACGGCGATGCCCGCGGTCACCGGCAGCATCACGCCGAGCAGGAATCGCGCCAGCCGGGTCGCGTCGGCGCCGGGTCCGGGCAGCACCAGCAGGACGCCGACCATCAGCGCCGTGGTGATCGCGAGGCGCAGCCACGACGAGCCGTGCGACTCGCCCTTGCCGGTCGCGCGTGTGACGGCGCGGCCGAGCGCCCAGGCGTTGACCACCGTGCAGCACGACGTGGCGGCGGTCAGCCCCGCGACGCCGAGTCCCAACCCGATCGCGAAGGTGAGGTTGAGCGCCAGGTTGAGGACGACGAGGATCGCCGCGACCTTCGCCGGCTCGCTCGCGCGACCCATCGCGTAGAGTGCGCGGGCGTGGAGCTGCGCGATGCCGAGTGCCGGCAGACCGACGACCAGCGCGATCGTCGTCCATGTCGTCGTCGCGGCGTCGGCCGCGGTGTAGCGGCCGTGCACGAACGCGACGTCGATCAGGTTGCCGGCCACGACACAGAGCCCCGCGGTCGCCGGCAGCGCCATGAACAGCGTGACCGCCTGCGCGCGGTCGAGGTTCCGCCGCAGCGACACGAGGTTCTCCCGCGACGCCTCGGCGGCGAGACGCGGGAACACCGCGGTCGCGAGCGGCAGTGCGATCAGGGCGTGGGGAAACAGCAAGAGGCGGTTCGCGAGGAACACGTAGTTGTTCGCCTCGGGCCCGATCAGGCCGTAGGCGATCGTCTGGTCGACGAGCAGGTTGACCTGCACCAGCGACAACCCGAGCACGGTCGGGCCCATGGCCAGGAGCACCTGCCGCGTGCCGTCTCCCGGCTTCGGCCAGCGCGGCCGCGGGAGCTGGTCGCGTCGCGCCAGCGGCCGGCAGGTCAGCGCGAGCTGCGCGATGCCGCCCGCCATCAGCGCGATGGCGACGATCCGGACCGCGCGTTCGAGATCGGCGTCGCTGTCGGTGGCGACGAAGACCAGCGCCCCGATCCAGAACACGTTGAGCAGCGCCGGCGCCGCCGCGGACGGCGCGAACACCCCGAGCGCATGCCCGGCGCCGGCGTAGATCGCGACGAGGCAGATCGGCAGGGCGTACGGGAACAGGATCGCCAGCAGATCGGCGAGCAGCCGGCCGCGTTCGGCCGAGCTCGCGCCATCGACCGGGTCGAGGCCGAGAAGCGTCGGCGGTGCGAGCAGGGCCACCGCGACGACGACGAGCGAGAGCCCGCCGAGCGTCACGGCGACGACGCCGGTCACCGAAGCGAGGAGTCCCCGCGCCCCGTCGGTGTCGCGATGGGTGATGCGCCGCGTGTACGCCGGCACGAACGACGCCGCGAGCGCGCCCTCGCCGAACAGGCGCCGGAGCATGTTCGGGAGCATCCAGGCCAGCACGAACGTGCCGGACACCCAGTTCACGCCGAGGACGTGTGTCGTCAGGATGTCACGGACCAGCCCGAGCACACGCGAGACGAGGGTCCAGGCCGAGATCGATCCGGCGGCTCGCAGCAGGCTCTGGCGAGCACCGCCCTGCGCGTCGTCCGACCCCGCTGAGCGTGCGGTCGCGCACGCTGCATCGCCCGGCCCCACCGACATGATCGGCGCAGTCATAGCCGGCGCGGTCGCCGGCGCGCAAGCTCGCGGGGTGCGATCGATTCGGGTTGTCCGCCCGCCGGTGCGTCGATACGTTGATCGGTCGGTTCGCGCTCGGCGAGGTGCCACGGTCGCACGGCGGAATGCGAGCCGCCCGCGACATTCCGGGGGCGTACGGGGCGGGACGTCGCCGGGTTTCTCCTTTTACGCAGGCCCTTCCCCCGTCCGAACCGAACACCCCCCTGGCTCGAAGCTCCCGATGACCGACACCAACACCGCAGCGAAGCGTGGGCTCGAAGGCGTGGCCGCTGCCGACTCGTCCATCTGCCGGATCGACGGCGAGAAGGGCGAGCTGCGCTACCGCGGATATCTCGCCGGCGACCTCGCGGAGCACTCGACGTTCGCGGAGACCGCGTTCCTGCTGCTCGAGGGTGAGCTGCCGAACGCGGAGCAGCTCCGCGCGTTCGAGGCGGAACTCGCGGGCGCGCGCACGATCGAACCGTTGGTGATGGATCTGCTGCGCACGCTCGCGCCCGCGCAGGCGCCGATGGACTGCCTGCGGACGCTGGTTTCGGCGATGTCGGCCGTCGACGTGCCGCAGAACGACGACGGCCTCGACGTGCACCGCCGGCGTGGCGTGCGTCTGATCGCCGCGTTGCCGACCGTGCTCGCGGCCTACGACCGCGTGCGTCGCGGGCTCGCGCCGGTCGTGCCGGACCCGCAGGCGACGCTCGCCGGCGACTTCCTGCGGATGCTCAACGACCAGCGCGCGGACCCCGAGGTCGAGCGCATGCTCGACGTGTGCCTGGTGCTGCACGCCGAGCACGGGTTCAACGCGTCGACGTTCTCCGCGCGCGTCACCGCGGCGACGATGAGCGACGTCTACTCCTCGATCACGTCGGCGATCGGCACGCTCAAGGGCCCGCTCCACGGTGGGGCCAACACCGCCGTGATGAACATGCTGCTCGAGATCGGCGAGCCCGAGCGGGCCGAGAGCCACATCGACGCGCTGATCGGCAGACACCAGAAGGTGATGGGCTTCGGTCACCGCGTCTACAAGGTCGTCGATCCGCGCGCGCTGATCCTCCGTGCGTTCTCCGAGCGAATGGCGAAGAGCTCGGGCGAGTCCAAGTGGTTCGAGATCTCGCGAGGTGTCGAGCGCGCGATGCACGAGAAGAAGGGCCTCGACATGAACGTCGACTTCTACTCGGCCTCGGTCTACTACCAGATGGGCATCGCACCGGATCTGTTCACCGGCATCTTCGCGATGAGCCGCATGGCCGGCTGGGTCGCCCATGTGCTCGAGCAGCTCGCCGACAATCGGCTGATCCGACCGCGTGCGAACTACGTCGGCCCCGGTCCGCGGGAGTGGGTTCCGGTCGACCGGCGCGGCTGACGCGGCATGCGACGGATCTTCGTCGGCGACGTGCACGGCTGCCTCGTGCAGCTCGACGCGCTGCTCGCGGCGGTGGAGTTCCGACCCGGAACCGACGTGTTGCATCCGGTCGGTGACCTCGTCAACCGCGGTCCCGACTCCGACGGCGTGCTCCGCCGGATGATCGAGCTCGGCGCCGAGCCGGTGCTGGGCAACCACGACCTGTGGTGGCTGCAGAACGCGCACGCGGTCGACCCGGCGTTCGACGAGTGGCTGCGCGCGCAGCCGGTCGTGCGGGTGTTCGACGACGTGATCGTCGTGCACGCCGCGCTGCATCCGCACTGGGACGAGCGGATGCTCGCCGAGCTGGCGTCGCCGGAGCTCGATTCGGCGGACGTCGACTTCGCGGTCAACGTCCGCTACTGCACGGCGGAGGGCGAGCGTCCGCCGCGCGATTGGCCGCCGCCGGCACAGCCGTTCGCGCCGTGGGACACGTTCTACTCGGGCACGAAACGCGTGGTGTTCGGCCACTGGGCGCGGCGTGGCCTCGACGTCACCGACACGGTGACGGCCCTCGATTCCGGCTGCGTCTACGGTCGCGCGCTGAGCGCATGGATCCCCGAGGAGGATCGGATCGTGCAGGTGCCGGGACTGTGACCACTCAGCTCGGCAGCAGCCCGTGCCGGCGCAACGCGGCGGTGACCAGCGGCTGGACGACCCGGGCGAGCGCCGCGTTCGCGTAGCCGGCGAACGCGACGTTCGTCGTCGTGTCGAGCGGCGCGTCGAGTGCGGTTCCGTCCGGTGCGGTGATGACGCATCCTGCGGACTCGGCGACGAGCACCGTGCAGAGGTCGTAGGGCCGCGCGCACAGCGTGCTGCGATGTCCGAGCGCGCGGTGGACCAGAGGCCGCACGTCGAGCACGAAGCGGTCCCTCCCGAGCGCGAGCTCGGCGAGCTGGCCACCGGACGAGATGTACTGGTCGCTGTAGACCTCGGCCTTCGCCGAGTTCCAACCGCCGAGCGCGGCACCGATCAGATCTTCGTCGAGGCGAGCGATCAGCTCCTTGCCGCCCTGGAAGAAGTTGCAGACGGTCGCGAAGCCATGGCGCAGATCCGTGGCGCGTGACGGTCGCACCGCCAGCGGTTCGGACGAGCCGTCGAACAACGACGTCCGCCTGCCGCTCACCGGCTGGTCGCGTACCGCGACGAGCTGGTCGACGCGACCTTGACGGGTCGTCGGCAGCTCGGTCATCACCGCGACCTCGATGTCGGACAGGCGCGTCGCATCGCCGCGGTCGGGCGCGATCGCGCCGAGGCTCCAAGCACTGCGCTTGTCGAACATCAGTCCGCGCGTGCCGTCGATCGGATCGAGGATCATGCGGAACGCCGGCCCGCTCTCGCCGCTCGGACCGAACGGTCGTCCGGCGCTCGGCTCGACGCCCTCGGCGATCAGCACGAACGGCTCCTCTCGACCCCACGCCTCGCACGCCTCGAGCACGATCGCCTCCGCGTCGACGTCGATCCCGAAGATCGTGTCGCCGTCGTCATCGCGCGCCACGCGGCTCGTCCGCGCGAGTTCCCGCTCCGCCAGGCTCCGTCGGATCGCGTCGCGAATGCGCTCCTGCATCGCGACAAGACGCGCGACACGGCGCTCGTGCGGCGGGTTCTTGGGCATCGCCAGCGAATGGTATAGCCTCCGCGAGCCATCCCGGGTCCTTAGCTCAATTGGTCAGAGCAGCCGGCTCATACCCGGTGGGTTGCAGGTTCGAGTCCTGCAGGACCCATCCCACACGTGCCCGAGTTCGGCCGAGAACCCGGGGTTTCGGCGCGATCGGCAGTTCGCCGTGGGCGAGTGTGCAACAGAGTGTGCAATGGGCTTGGCCACACGTGGGCACCGGGTGGCACGGCCTGGCACGATCTGGCAGGGCCGGCGTTGAATGGGTCCCGCGAGGGGTCCTGCGAAATCCTGCAAGATCCATCGTGGACGGTCGGGGCACCACGGCGGCGCGTGCGGGGCCGACGGGGCCAGCGAGCGAGGCCCGGCATCGGGCGGCCGGCGTTCTCACCACGGCCGCCGGCGGGAACGTGCGGCGCGTGCTCGCCCCTGCGACCGCCGGCTCGAGCTGCCCGTCCATCTGGGGGCGTCCGCGGTCACCGGCGTCCCGGCGTGCCGGGAGTCGAGGCCCGGACGTCCACGACCGACTCGGGCATCCAGCGACGGCCTCCGCCGGAGCCCGCGAAGCGCCGGCGGTCGACGGGGTGTGTTGCCGTTCCCATGGGCGAGGCGCCCAGAAAATCCAAGAAAAACTGAGCGCCCGCAACGGGCGATTGGAACCCGACTTGCGGAGTTCTGCGCGGACGAGCTTGACGGAACGGCAAGCAAAAGCGACCACCCCTCAACTCTATGTATCTAGCGGCGCCGTGCGGACGCGCGGGACCGCATCCCGTCCGGCTTGCGCACATCTCCGAGCAGTCGAAAGCGAGCGTGCGATACAGGACCGACATCTACGGAACGACGAAGTCGATCGACCGAGTCGTCTGCCGCGTCGTTCGGCCTTCCCGGCAGGTCGACAGCCAGTAGCGGAGCGAACCGATGACCACGCTCGACATCAGCGAGTTCTCCCGTTCGATGGGGCAGTTCGGGCGGAGCCTGGAGAACCTCGTGCGGCCGGCTGAGTCGTTCAGTCGGAAGAGCGGGGGATGCTCCGGTGGGTGCGGGTGTGGCGGCGGTTGCGGGGGATCGTGCGGTTGCTCGGGAGGCGTGGCGGCCAGAAATCGGGGACCCAGCACCTACGAGAACGGCTGGGGGGCCGTCACCGGGGTCCGAGGCGAGGTGCAGTTGCACCGCGTGGTCGAGACCGGGAGGCTGCGTGTGCCGAAGGGGATCGTTGCTGATGCCGTGAATCCGGAGACCAACGTGAATGCCGCAGGTCCACGTCGATTCGCCGGTGCCGGCACGGTCTCAAACGGTCCTGAGTCGGCACATCAGGGTGGAGGCGTATATATCATTGAAGGCGGAGGCGGGCGCGATTCCGGAAAGCAATCTCGAGACGTCGCGATCGCGCTGCAGTGGGCGTGCCCGTGCTATACCTACGATACAGTGCCGGCGGGTAAGGGGGTCTCGAGAATCGTAGCAACACCTACGCTTCCGGCATACACAGGTATGAGTTCGGAAGAGAGCCGGGCCTTAGGGCATAAGGAGTTCTGTAAATGCTACTGCAAACACATAGCTGGATGTACCCTTATAGAGCTATTTTTCGGCCTCGAAAGCCCCGTCGTCATTCAGGCCTATTCCGAAGACCGTTACCGCGAGGATCGAAACAAGGTGCCCGGGAGTCCAAAGTGGAGCTACCGCACAAAGTCTGGTCCGTGGGATGAGAATCAGATGAAAAGCCAAAGCGATCACGGGCAGGATGGGGGTGATGGCGCCCATAAAGTGCATATCATAGAATGGCGAAGTAGCTATGTAAGCGAAGATTCAGCGCGAGGGGCGGGGCCGGGCGGCGTTCGAGTACGTTGCGCCGCCCGTCGGCAAACTCGTTCCTTGCTCACGAGGCGTCACATGCGGTCCAGTGGGAGACTGGGAAACTCACCGTTGATAATGATGAGAACGACTCAGCCATCGAGGATCCGACCGTTCGTTTCGTGAACTTGATTCGTCAAGCACAAACTCCACCGAGTCCAGAGAGGATAACGTATGGTGGTAGGAAGGTCTCGAATCTCGAAGATGGGTCGATCGCCGCTGGGTTGGGGAAATCGGGCAAGGCGTGCGATTGTGGTCACGGAAAGTAGCGTCCGTTTCGAGCGTGCGACAACGACTCGTGCATGGACAATGGATGGTCTTATGCCCTCTCTGCTTAATCCAATGGTGGCGAGTCCAGGTTCAGCCCGTAAGGCCTGCGGAAGCATCGGTGCCGCGCTGGTGTGCGGTCTTCTCAGTGCGATCGTCGGATTATCGTGTTCCGCATTGCCAGATCCTGGGACGGTGCGAACTGTTCATACCGAGGGGGTGGCGCACCCTCGCGATTCTCCCTGGCCGGAGGATGCGCCGATCGCGAAAGTTACGACGCATGATCCATGGGCAACAGTAATCGGTGCTGAATTGCCGCGTGCGTCGCTCTATGATGATGGGACGGTCATTCGTTGGGATGTTGTGGAGGGCGAAGGAACCATTTTCACGACTGCACGACTAACGGCGTTAGAGCTGTTGCGCGTACGTAATGCTCTTGGGCCTATCGACCGATTGCAATCTATGAGTGCATCTTACGATATGTCGCCGGGCGCAAGGGATGAACCCACTGTTGAGATCAGCCGGAGATCTGGGCGCGAAGCAAAAACCGTGGAAGTGCGCGGCTATGATTCGGAGCGAGGCGTGAATGAGGAACGCTCAGCAAGCGTCCAGGAGATTCATGCCCTTCGAGAGTTCTCTCGCCTTTACAATCTACTCGTTGAATTGAAGCCTCAAAACTCAGTGGAATGGCGTGAGCGGTTCCTAGAGGTGATGCTGTGGCCGGCAAGTCCAGAATACGAGACAGTGAGCTGGCCGACGTCTTGGCCGGATTTGGATAGCGAGTTTGTGTTTCGCAATGGCGACATGATATCTATCATTGTTGACGGACGGATGAAGGCGGCGTTACGACGATTCATGCGATCGGTGAAACCGAACGAAGTCGTGTCTATCAGCGGCCGTTCATGGATCATTGCGTTTCGACCGGTGATGCCGGGCGGATCGGTGGCCGAACAGTTAGCTGCAATGCAGGCGAAATCGAACGACGACGGGTCGAAGCCCGATAGTCGGCGGTCCAAGTGAGGCGATGGAGCGCGAGTCGCAAGAGCGCAGCTGGCCTGCGGTATCCTCGAACCGGGTCAATCGGAATCTGACTGCCTGAGGGCTTCGAACGTGGCGCGTTGGTAGTGGTGCTTCAGTCCGTTCGTGCCCGTCCCGTCCGAATACTGGAACGAGCCGATTTCGGCGGTTCGCGGCGGTGTTCGGGCAGCTGCGACTGCTGCCGGGGTCGGTCGAGTCGACCGGCTCCCTCGTCCATCGAGGGTGAGGGGCAGCCGACGTCACGGCTACTCCGTACGTCCGATTCAGGAGGCTTCGCCTCTCGGCCTGGCCGATGGCGTCCGGATCGCTCTACCCGGTCCCGACGCTCCTCGTAACCGTTGCGGTTACGAAGAGCGTTCGGCTCGGTCTAACCGTCACGACGATGGAGTCGCCCCCGGGTGAAGAGCCTGGGGGCGGCTTGCTGGTACGGGGGTGGGGAAGTGGCGCGGTGGGGCGGGGTTGCGAAGGCGGTTCGCGGGCGCGGCGCTCTGACCGTGACTCCAGGTCTCGGGTGACGCGCGCCGGATCGGGCCCCGCAGTGCTCTGGAACTCTCAGTCAGAGCAGAGAAGGGGGAAGGGTCCGGACGCTACGGGTACTCCCCGGCGTGCTCCATCACCATCCGAACCGCGCGCTCGCGCACCTCGGCTGAAAACGTCCTCGGTCGTCCCAAGGCTCCATCCTGGTGCAACCCGGCACATGGGTAACAGTTTTGACCGGGCACATGGGTGACACTCGAGCGTGACCGCGGTGGCCGCTGAGGTTCTGGTGTTCGGATGCCATGGACGCAGACGGACCCGGTGAACGAGAGGCAGAAGTTCGTGCTCGCGGTGTTGAAGCAGCGCCTGACGGTTGTGGAGGCGTGCGAGCGGTTCGGCATCAGCCGGAAGACCGGCTACAAGTGGCTGGCGCGGCACGCGGAGCTCGGCATGAAGGGCCTGGCCGATGCCTCGCGGGCGCCGAAGAGGCACCCCAACCAGGCGCCTCCTGAGGTCGAAACGGCGGTGCTGCGAGTGCGCAAGGTGCATCCGACGTGGGGCTCGAAGAAGCTCCTGGCGACGCTGGACCGGGAGCGGCCGGACGAGGACTGGCCGGTCCGCAGCACGATCGACGCGATCTTGAAGCGAGCCGGTGTGGTCACGCCACGTGGCCGCCGGCGTCGGCGTCAGCCGTCTGCGCCGCCCTTCGTGGAAGCCGCTGCGCCCAACGACGTCTGGTCGATGGACTACAAGGGCTGGTTCCGCGTCGGCGACGGCACCCGGTGCGATCCTCTGACGATCAACGACGCGTTCAGCCGCGTGTCGCTGGAGTGTCGGGCGATGGTGTCGCCGAAGTCGATGGACGTGCGGCGCCGCCTCGAGTGGACATTCCGCGGCTTCGGTATGCCGATGTTCCTGCTGAGCGATGGCGGACCACCGTTCGGCTCACAGGGTCTCGGCCGCCTGTCGCGCCTGGGAGTCTGGCTCGTGCGGATCGGTGTCGTGCCGATCCTCACCCAGCCGGGACGGCCCGACCAGAATGGCCGTCACGAGCGGTTCCACGAGACGCTGAAGGCCGAGACGGCTTCACCACCGCGCGCATCGATCCGAGCGCAGCAGGCGTCGTTCGACGGCTTCCAGCGCGAGTACAACGAAGTTCGCCCGCACGAGGCTCTCGACATGAAGACGCCGGCCGAGGTGCACGAGCTCTCGCCGCGCGAGCTGCCGGTGGATCCGCCGCACCACGGCTACCCCGACGGATTCGAGTCACGCCGCGTCCGTCCCGATGGCGGGATCAAATGGGGCGGCTGGTCGGTGTTCGTCGGCGAGGCGTTCGCGGGCGAGGTGGTCGGTCTCGACCAGGTCGACGACGACCTCTGGCACGTGCACCTCGGTCCGCTCCGGCTCGGAGTGCTGCACGGCAGGTCGCGGACAATCGTCCCTCTCGAGCAGGGTGTCACCCATGTGCCCGGACACGGCGAAGCATGAGCGGCGACGCGGATGCCGCCAGCCGACGCTCCATGGCCTCCCCCGGCGGCGCCGCGGGATCCTGGAGGAGCAGCAACCTCGTCGCTCCGCTCCTCGGATTGCAGCTCCTCCAGGATCCCGTCACCGGCGCTCGGACGGGTCCCGGACCGTGGGCACGGTGTCACCCATGTGCCCGGTCAAAACTGTTACCCATGTGCCGGGTTGCACCGTCGAACTCCCCTCGATCGACACGCTCCCGACTCCGTGATGTGAGCAGCGAGGGACGCCGCGGCGCAGGTCCCATGCCGCAGGGAATGCGACGCGCCGGCGGAAATCGACGGCTCGCTCGCGCCAAGGGCCCGGCATCCGCACGTCGCGCAGGAACTCGCCACCGTAGTCATGCTCCCGTGTTGACCATGCACCCGGACCAGGATCACCCTTGTACCGGGACGAACTTCCGTTGATCGCACTCTGACGCCCCACGCCACTCACCGCAGCAAGTGCACGCCACCCCGTGCATCTACGAAGAGCACGACCGCCGTGTCCGACGCCCGAAACTCGAACGGGAAACGCTCTCGGTTGGCGGCGCGCGCCATCGAGAGCACGGCATCGCCGAACGGCATGGACAAGACCGTTCGATACCAGTGGGCTTGTCCGCGAATCGAATCGATTTGCTTCCTCAGGGAGTCGTCGGTCGGTCGCTCGCAGGCGTGCCATTCCGCGGTGCGCCAGCCATCGGCGGCTTCGGCACGCAGGCCAAGGTCTTCGGCCGAGATGATGTCCACTGCATACGGCGACACCAAACCCATCGCCGCAGCAGCCCCGTCCGCGAGCACGACTCCGACCGTAAGTGGAGCTCCCTGGCGCAGAGCCCTGGAGACGTTGGCCGTATCGCCTGCCGCGACATCGACCGAGAACTGGAGCGCGGCCCAGCGCGTCGGATGCCAGTCGTCACCGGACCAACCGGATCCCTTCCACGACGGCACGACGTCGATGTGGTAGCTTCCCGGCTCGAGTGGGATCTTCCCATTGGTCGACAGCCACCAGTACCGATCCGGTCCGTATGACATGTCCAGGAGTTCGAAGCCCCGGCCGGAGTAGCGGCGCTCAACACGGACGGCGATCGGCGTGACGCCTTTCCCGTCGCTGCCGCGGACCTCGACACGAACGGCCGCTGAGCGATCGATCGGGTCCAACGGCAGTTCCACTCGCATCGAGCCCGCTTCCGGAACATTGATCCAAGTAGCGGCGTAGGCGCGGGAAGGTTCGTCTGTCTCGATCCGGTAACGACGACCCGCGCCTACCCACAAGGTCTCGCCTTCAACGACCTGCCAATCCCGGACACGTGCGATTTCCGGAAGCCGGCCCGCACCGTCACGGCTCCGCGGAGCAGCAGCCTCCACACCCACGGTCATCCTGCCATCGGCCTGCGCGAGATTGCCGAGCCGTCCGAGGACGACAAGGCGCACCAGATCCGTCACAAGTCGCACCGGCGGCCCACCGGCGACAGCCGTCGCGTTCGCCAGGTCGCGGTCCGAATTCGGCGGTCCGACCTGCCCCGTCGCGCGGATCTCGTATTCGCCAGTCGGGATCAACCCACACACTCGCCAGCCCCCGTCCGATCGGGTCCTGATGGTTTCGACGTGGTTGGCTCCCGCGAGCCAAGCAGGTCGGTCGTCGTCGCCATCGGACGAGAGCTGCGAAACCGTGACCTCGACGCCACCGATCCCCCGACCGGTCGAGTCGAGCAGCTGGCCATCGAGCACCCCCAGCGGTCGGTCGACTTCAACCGCGGGCACGGCGCCGCCGCTTGCCAGTATCCGATCGATCGGAACGACTCCGCTCCAACCGAAGTCTGGGTGATAGGCCACGACTCCGGTGGCGGACGGCTCCGGTCCTCCTTCCAGTCGAACCACCTCGTCCTCCGCGTCGGCCTCCGCCGTCTCGAGAATCGCGTCTCCTCTCACGCAATAGAGCGTCGCGCCGCGGAGCCACTCGCCACCCGGTGCGACGACACGGACGCAACGAGTCCCCGCTGGCCAGCGCGCCAGTTCCTCGTCCGCCCGAACGAGCCACTCTCCGCCACTCTGTTTCCCGACCAGTGAACAGGAGAAGTTCTCAGGCCTGTATCCCGGAGCACGCACGACCACATCGAGCCGGATCACCCCCGACCGCTCCTCCGGTAGCGACGCAACGCCATCGAGAACGGGCAGCGGCACGCGGAAACGTCCATCCCTCACGCGGCCGCAGATCGGCGGCAGCCGCTCTCCCGACGTCGGGCTAGCCGCGTAGCCGCTCACGCCGATCCGCAGCGTCACAGCAATTTCGCCGTGCGGAATCGAAGCACCGCTGTCGGCGTCGCGAACCGACCCGACGACGGCCCAATGCGGCACGTTGTTCTCGAAATCGTGTACGAGGGCGCCGACGACGGCCACGACCGTCGCCATGGCAAGGATCAGGACCCCGCGTCTCCGCATGCTGCAGCGCGACACCAGGCACATGAAGCAGGGGGACGCTTCGCCGGAATCGCGGGAATCGATGGTGCGGAACATCGAGGCCCGCGGCCATCCAGAGTCTCCGTCCCCCGGTCACCGAGTCCATCCGCTTCCACGGCATCCGCCCACCAGACCGTTCGCGGCCACATCGCTACGCTCGAGTGCCCCAAGTGCCCGGGACTAGCCCGTTCGGGAGTAGCGAGCCCGGGCCAACCCCACTTCGCGATGATGGCGAGTTGCCCGTACCGCGTGTCCGCGAAGTCCGCATTCACGCAGGGGCTGGGGAGCGATCGGCGCCCGACGTCGTGAACCGCCGGCACGCTTCCGGCGGATCCGGGCTTGCTGGTCGTCCGCGCCAACGCCGCCGTACCGCTCGCGTGGAACGTCCCGGCCGACTGGACAACAGGGTGGCCGAGCGCGGCGTCGGCAGCCCCGACCGCTGCGGCCTCATGGCGCGCTTCAGCGAGCCGCCATTCCGCCGTCGCCGGGGCTTCGCGATCAGGGGGCTCGGCCGTCCCGCTCACGCGGATCTCGTGGGCGCCGAAACGCGGCGTGCGGGCTCCTCGCCGAGTCGCGCACGCCGGTGCCGCCCGTCGAGTGTGCAACGAAGTGTGCAATCGGTCGGGACAGACTCCGGCACGATCTGGCACGACCGGCCCATCACGGTTCGAGTCCTGCAGGACCCATCCCACACGTGCCCGAGTTCGGCCGAGAACCCGGGGTTTCGGCGCGATCGGCTCTGCGCCGCGGGCGAGTGTGCAACAGAGTGTGCAATGGGCTCGGCCACACGTGGGCACCGGGTGGCACGGCTTGGCACGATCTGGCAGGGCCGGCGTTGAATGGGTCCCGCGAGGGGTCCTCGGAAATCCTGCAAGATCCATCGTGGACGGTCGGGGCACCACGGCGGCGCGTGCGGGGCTGACGGGGCCAGCGAGCGAGGCCCGGCATCGGGCGGCCGGCGTTCTCACCACGGCCGCCGGCGGGAACGTGCGGCGCGTGTTCGCCCCTGCGACCGCCGGCTCGAGCTGCCCGTCCATCTGGGGGCGTCCGCGGTCACCGGCGTCCCGGCGTGCCGGGAGTCGAGGCCCGGACGTCCACGACCGACTCGGGCATCCAGCGACGGCCTCCGCCGGAGCCCGC
Source organism: uncultured Planctomycetota bacterium (assembly GCA_963823025.1). Taxonomy (GTDB): domain Bacteria; phylum Planctomycetota; class UBA1135; order UBA1135; family UBA2386; genus CAWGKH01. The sequence continues at coordinate 190,871 of CAWGKH010000003.1, forward strand.
GAAGCGCCGGCGGTCGACGGGGTGTGTTGCCGTTCCCATGGGCGAGGCGCCCAGAAAATCCAAGAAAAACTGAGCGCCCGCAACGGGCGATTGGAACCCGACTTGCGGAGTTCTGCGCGGACGAGCTTGACGGAACGGCAAGCAAAAGTGAACACCCCTCAACTCTATGTATGTAGCGGCGCCGTGCGGACGCGCGGGACCGCATCCCGTCCGGCTTGCGCACATCTGCGAGCAGTCGAAAGCGAGCGTGCGATACAGGACCGACATGTACGGAACGACGAAGTCGATCGACCGAGTCGACTACCGCGTCGTTCGGCCTTCCCGGAAGGTCGATAGCCAGCAGCGGAGCGAACCAATGACCACGCTCGACATCAGCGAGATCCCCCGCTCGATGGGGCAGTTCGGGCGGAGCCTGGAGAACCTCGTGCGGCCGGCGGAGTCGTTCAGTCGGAAGAGCGGGGGATGCTCTGGGGGGTGCCGGTGTGGCGGCGGTTGCGGGGGATCGTGCGGTTGCTCGGGAGGCGTGGCAGCGACGGATCGGGGACCCGGCGCCTACGAGAACGGCTGGGGGGCCGTCACCGGGGTCCGAGGCGAGGTGCCGTTGCACCGAGTGGTCGAGACCGGGAGGGTGAGTGTGCCGGAGGCGATCACGGCGAATCGGAACATTGGGGCGGATACGGTACCGCGGGCTGAAGCAGTCGGGGTCCCGTGGACGCTCCGATCGACGCCAAACGTCCAGTTTAGGCTGCACGTCCCCCGACGTTGGGGCTCCCGTCGTGTGGATCGAGGCCGCTGCGACCGTGGTTGACAACGGCGCGCAGGGTCGGACCGGCGGCGGAGCTCGCAATCAGCCTTGCGAGTGGATTTCAGGAGATCCGCGCTGTGTTCGGGTCGGCGACGACGGCTGTGGACAAGCCCGTTTCTCGTCTTGCGGTGTTCCACATGCACAGGCAGGCAGCGCAGGGCGGGGGCTCGGCGACCCCAATGAGCCATTTAAACGGTGGCCTGCGGTGACAGGGAGTTGTCAGAAGAAGCAAGAGAACGGAAAGTGTTGGTGCGAGTGCTCCGGTGCGCCGGTCGGATCGCTTGGAGGTACTCCGCGAGTTGCTCTGTCGACCTGCCGGCGATGGGGTAAGCAGATCCAGTATATCGCGGAGCATTGCTCAGATTGGACTGAGTTCATTACAGTCATGAATCTGCTGAAGTCAGATCCGCGTGCGCACCCAAACAACCCGAGGAAAGATGGGTTCAACCGGCCTTCAAAGGCTAATGGAGAGCAGAACGTTGCGCATTACGCAGGCGTAATGGCCTGGGGCTTGTCGGGCGCCAGTATCAAGATGGCGAAGGATTGGGAGGAGATGGTAACCGAAAAGTCGGAGGCCGCGAGGGAGGAACGGAAGGCTGAGCTCTACTCAGATCGCGTGTCGCTCCAGGCGATGTACCGCTTGTACATGTGTCTTCTGGCGAACGCCTCATTGTTCAAGCTGGCGGCGTTCGATGACGATGCCTGGGAGAAATGCAGGCATATTGCCTGGGAGGAGTGGATCAGGCTGTTTTGTGAGGAGTGGGGCTGAGATGTCGACCGAGTCCGAGTACGATCTCGCCCGGCATGGTGGGTATTTAGGTTTTCGTGGCAGCCATGGAGGTGGGTTCGCGAGGCAGGGGCGGCACGATCGAGTGATCACGTTGTGCAAGCGCAATGCACAATTAGTCGGGTTGCGAGGGTGGGAATGGCTGTTGGAGACGGCTGCTGGTCGGTGGATACGGCGGCTGGGGTGCGATTCTGCTGCGATTGCCGAGGCACGGGCGCAAATGCTCCGTGGTTCCGGCGGATCGGCACGTGAATTATGAGTAGAAGGATGAAAGAAAAAAAACGCACGACGTCTCGCCTGCCATGGACAGAAATAGCGTCAATCTTCGTGCAGGCGGTGGGCGTAGGAATAGTCGTAGAGGTCATTTGGTGTGGCGCAGTAGCGGCTCTTGCTGGCCTGGTGATTGCAAACGACGATGCGCGGTCATTCGGGGAGCTTCTGCCGTGGGGCGCGGCTCTCGGATTGGTCGCGGCCCAGCCACCGCCGTGGTAGTGATGCTCCGTCGGTTCCGCAGAGAATGATACGAGGAGTATTGGGGCTGGGACCCAGGCCACAAAACCAGTGTGACGGCGGACTGGTGGATTCGTGCATTACGCGCTTTTCCTGAGCCTCGCGTTGCTGGCGGCAGCGTCCGGCACGTGCCCGCCGCTGAGGCCGCCGGCTCGATCCCGTCCTGTCCGAAAACTTGGACGATATCGATCCCGTCCTGTCCGAAAACTCGAACGACACCGATCCGGCGGTTCCCTGCCAGATTCACGCTCCTCAGGGCGAATCGCACTCCACCCACTCGACCGAACTCGGGGCTCGCGGGACGCACCTCGAGCCCGATTTCGCCCGCCTGGCCGAGCTGTGGCGCCCGCACTCTCCCTCGCCGCCGCGCGGTGGTAGTGCTTCAGCGCCCCACCGATGCGCTCGCGCACGATCACGTCGCCCTGCCCGACGTCGGGCTCGCCGTCGATCGGCACGTTGCCGATGCCCTGATGCGGGCGCTCGGTGTTGTAGTGCGTCACGTAGTCGTTCAGCACGCGCCGCAGGCGATCGTCGCCGAACAGGATCAGCTGATCGAGGCACTCGCGCTTCACCGACTGCACCCAGCGTTCGGCGATCGCGTTCATGTTCGGCGCCCGGAAGGCCGTGCGGACGACGCGCACACCGGCTCGCTCGAGGATCGCGCGGAACTGCGCGGTGAACTTCGTGTCGCGGTCGAGGATCAGGTGTCGCTTCCTCCGCAGGAAGCCGTCGAACGGATCGGTCAGGTTGCGCGCGACCTGGGCCATGAACGCGCCGTCGGGGTTGGTCGTGATGCCCGCCACCTCCACCGCGCGGGTCAGGTGGTCGATCACGAAGAACACGTAGTGCGTGACCAGCCCGTGCGCGGTCCACACCTCGGCCGTGAAGAAGTCGGCACCGGCGATCACGTCGGCGTGCGCACGGACGAACGTCCGCCACGACGTCGGCCGCGCCGGGCTCGGTGGCACGCCGTGCTCCTTCAGGGTCTTGGAGATCGTCGATCGCGCGACCTGATGCCCCAGCTTCTTCAGCTCGCCCTGGATGCGGCAGTATCCCCAGCTTGGGTTGTCGGTGGCCATCCGGACGATGAGCTCGCGGATCGCCTTCATGATGCCGGGTCGGCCGACCCGGTGCCTCGGGGGATAGGACCACTTCGCTGCGATCAGCTGGCGATGCCAGCGCAGGATCGTGTCGGGCGTGACGATCGTGGCGACGCGGGACAGCAGGCGTCGGCCGAGGACGGCGCCCTTGGCGGCGAGCCGACGGCGCTGATCGTCGGTCAGGCGGAGACGTCGCGTGCCGAGTTGTTCCTGGAGGACGCGGTTCTCCTCGACGAGGTACGCGATGGCTTGCGCCTGCTCGCGGTGGACCCAGCCCGCGAAAGTGAAGAGCAGGAACTGCAGGGCTCGGATGCCGAGGACCGGGTCGGGCATCCGGCGTAGATCGGCGTTCGGTTCGCCAGAGGTGTAACGTGCCGGCTGGAGGGGGCTCGAGCTGTCGGGCAGCGCGCGGCTACGAGAGTTCGATCCAGCTCGCTGTCGCGGGGTCCCATGTCGCATCGAGCTCGCCCGCGCCGAGGACTGGGTCTGCAAACGCGACGATGTCGTCGACGACCTGCGCGAAGGAAGCCGGGGTCGCTGCTTCCATGCGTCGCCGGCGGCGCCACGCAATCCACTGCGGCTGGGCGATGACGGAAAAGCCCTCGAGCACGCTGCTCAGCCGATGCACGGTGGCATGCCGGTGGTCGGCGACCGCTCGGATCGCGCGCGCGAGTTCTCGAGCTTCGATCGGGTGCCGCTGCGACAGTGCCAGGACGTCGACGAAGTCTCGCCACCGTGTGTTCGCCGTACCCGTTGGAGCGCCGTCACGATCTTCTCCGCCAGCACCATCGTGACGGGGTGACCGTGCACGTGCAGGGGTTCGCCACCGAGGAGGCGTGGGATCAAGACCTCGGTCGGTCCGGGCCAGATCGGGTCACCGACGTTGACGTCCACATGGAAGTCGACGGTGGCGGTCGCCAGGCCGCACGGCACGGTGACCCGCACCCCGCTGTAGTCGTCGTCCTCGCGGATGACCTGCGCGGATCCCGCGAGTGCATCGAACTCCAGCCCATCATCGATCTCGACCATCGCGACATCCTGGACCGCGCGTCGAATGGTGTCGGGGTCGTTCTGCAGCGCCGCTGCGCTGAGGTCCACGTCCTTGGTCGGACGTCGCACGTCGAAAGCCGCGAGCAGGAGCCCGCCCTTCAACGTGAATCGATGGGCGTGCGGTGAGGCCGGGAGTCGGGCGAGGAAGCCCTCGAGGGCGTACAGCTGCAGCAGCTCCGCGGTGGTCCTGCCTCGCTGCGCGGCGAGGCTGCGGAGCTCGAGGTAGGCGCGGCCCGCGGTCGTGTTGCGCGTCGGCTTGGGCTTCACAGCAGAACCTCGAGCGCGGCGCGGATGGGTGTCTCGGCGACCGGGAAGTGGCGGAGCATCGCGAGCAGATCGCTCGGCTGGCTTCCTCGCTTGCGGAGCCAGCGGCGCAGCGCCTCGATGGCGACGTCCTGCCCTTCACGATGGCGCAGCCGGAAGGTGTCGATGATCGTGCGGATCGGTCCGTAGATGCCGAGCGTGAGGCGGTTGATGACTCGAAACTCCTCACGGCCCACGGCGAAGGTGGTCGCGTCGAACTGGTGCCAGGTGACCGGGGTCTGCGTGCGTGGCGGCCGGCGACCGCGCTCGATGGCGACGTGGATCTCGTCGGGGATCTCGTCGCTCAAACCGTGCCGGGCGAGAGCGCTGGCCAGGCAGAGCGTGGCCCCGGGGGCGCGGACCGCGACCTCGATCAGGTCGGGATCGCCCGGAGTGCCCGCCTTGAGGAACAATCCGCGGCCCAGCGGGGTGATGGCGCCTTCGTCGCGCCAGGCGTAGAGCTGGCGCTTGGAGACCCCGAGTCGGGTGGCATCCGCGCGGGTGATGACCGCGGGAAGCCGGCGGAGGGAGGGCGCGGAGGGCACGGGACAAAGTGTATACAGACCGAAGGGGTCTGTCTACGCCATGTCTCGGCAGCTCGGGTCCCACGCTCGCTGGGGCGGGAGCGGGGAGAGCCCGGCCGAGTGTGCAACGGAGTATGCAATCGATCGGGGCACACTCCGGCATGATCTGGCATGACCTGGCACGACCGCGCGCTTCCCGGAGTGCCGCAACTACCGACGTGTGGCACACCTGCGCACGGTCTGGCACAGCGTGGCACGATCTGGCACGACCGGCCCATCACGGTTCGAGTCCTGCAGGACCCATCCCACACGTGCCCGAGTTCGGCCGAGAACCCGCGGTTTCGGCGCGATCGGCAGTTCGCCGCGGGCGAGTGTGCAACAGAGTGTGCAATCGGCGTGACCACACGTGGGCACCGGGTGGCACGGCCTGGCAGGGCTCGATCGGCCGCGAATCGCGAGGTGGGGCCTGCGAGGTCGGGGTGCGCGTTCGGAGGCACCGAGCGTCGGGGTCGGGTCCGGTCCGGCGGCACGCCCTGGCACACCGTGGCACGCTCCGGCATGGCCGAGGCCCCGAATGAGTCCTGCGAGGGGTCCTGCCAAATCCTGCAGGATCCAACGTGGACGTCGGGGACACCACGGCGGCGCGTGCGGGGCCGACGGGGCCAGCGAGCCAGGCCCGGCATCGGGCTGCCGGCGTTCCCGTGGCGGCCACTGGCGGGAACGTGCGGCGCGCGCTTGTCAAGCGACCCCCAGTTTTACGAGCTAAGGCGACACCTACTCTTACGAGGGCTGCGGGGCCCCTGCCGAGGCGGAGCCGCGGTAGGGCGCAGCCCGTGCCCCAGCCCCAGCGGGGCTGGGGCCGCCCCCATGGGGGCGGCGTTCGGGCGTTTTGCCCGACTCAGCCGCGGGCGGTGACGTCGTGCTCGAGGTCGCGCAGGCGGTAGCTGCGACCCTTGATGTTGAGCACGTGGCTGTTGTGCAGCAGCCGGTCGAGGATCGCGGTCGCGAGGACCTCGTCGCCGGCGAACAGCTCGGGCCAGTCCTTGATGCCCTTGTTGGTCGTGAGCATCACGCTGCCGCGACCGTAGCGGTAGCTGATCAGACGGAAGAAGAGGCTCGCCTCCTGCCGCGTCATCGGCTCGAAGCCGACCTCGTCGATGATGAGCAGGGCGACGTTCACGTACTTCTTCCGCCGCATCCGCGCGGGGGAGTGCTCGGCATCGGTGCGCAGCGCGTTCAGGAGCTCCTCGAGGCGGAAGAAGGCGACGCTGAAGCCGTTCTCGACGGCCTTCACGCCGAGCGCGACCCCGAGGTGGGTCTTGCCGACGCCGGGCGGCCCCTGGATCAGCACGGTCGCCTTGTCTCGGATCCACGCGCACGTCGCCAGCGTTTCGATCCGGCTGCGCTCGACCGACGGCTGGAAGGCGAAGTCGAAGTTCGACAGCGTCATGTCGTGCGGCAGGCTCGACAGCCGTAGCGAGGTGCGCACCCGGCGCTCCTCGCGGGTGTTGGCCTCGACCTCGAGCAGGCGATCCAGGAAGCGGTGTGGCGGCTCGTCGTCCTTCACCGCGTCGCTGAGCAACGCCTCGAGCCGTTCCGCCGCGGTGCTCAGCCCGAGCTGCGTCAGCCGCGTCCGGGTCCCGTCGACGTCGACCTTCGGCGCAGGTTTGCGGTTGGTCATCGCGCCACCTCCGCCAGGCTCGCGTACAGGTCGATCGGCCGGCTCTGCGGCGCCATCGCGGCGATCTCCTGCAGGCGGCGGCCCATCTTGCCCAACGGCAACGGCGGCAGCACCTGGTCGGTGGCGGGTCCCTCGAAGTGCGAGGGGTCGATCACGATGAGCGACTGGGTGCCACGAGGGTGCTCGGCGACGACCTCGTGCTCGGCCAGGACCTGCACGATCCCCGCGCAGCCACGCACCTCCACGTGTCGGCCGACGAGTCGAAACGGCACCGAGTACTGCCGCGACTCGAAGTGCACCATGCAGTCGATGCCGACCGGCCGCCGCACGATCACGTCGAAGGGCTCGGGCAGGACCGGTAGCGGCTGCAAGCACGCTCGCTCCGCCGCCCACGACTCGAGCACCGATCGCCCAGTGGCCGGACAGCGCCGGCGTGCGGCGCTCGCCTGGTACTTGCGGTCGGTCCACTCCTGCAACTCGGCGAGGTCGTTCCAATGGCGGTGCCGGGGATCGAGACCGAAGCGGTGGTCGCGGATGCGCCGCTCGACCTTGCCCTTGTGCTCCGGGCAGCCCCGCTCGCACGCATCCACGTGGAAGCGCACCGTCTGGGCGTAGCGGCGATACGAGGAGTTGATCTCGCCCCACGACCCGGCTCCGCGCGCGATGGCGGTCTTCTCGTTGTCGATGCGCAAGGTCGCCGGCACCCCGCCGAGCCGCCGCAGCGCGTCGTTGTGCGCGCTCTGCCAAGACAGCTGGTCCTTGTGGCGCGACCACACGATCGCCCCGAAGCGCGAGTGGCTGAGCTGCATGTGCAGGGCGTACAGGGTCGTTCGCTGACCTCCGAGCCAGACGTCGCGGAACTCGGCCCAGTCCACCTGGGCCTGCGCTCCGGGCGGCGTCTCCACCCGGCGCCGGGCGCGAATCCGCGGCCGAGGAAAACTCCTGGCCACGTACCGCTGCACCGCCCGCCGGCTGCCCGTGAAGTCGTACTCCTCCACCAGATGGTCGTGCAGCGCGGCCAGGTTCATCCGGCCCTCGCAACTCGCCAACCAGGCCACGATCGCCTCGTGAAGGTCCGCCACGCAGCTCCGCTGCGCACTCCGTCGCCCGTCCTCAGCGCGCTGGGCCTGTCGACGCACGTGGTAGCGCACCGAGCCCTCGCTCACGCCGAGCATCCTCGCGACCTCGGTGTTCGGCACGCCCTGGGCGTGCAACTTCTTGATCGTCATCCTTGCCTCCAGATCGAGTCTGGTCACCGGCTACGCCCTCCCATGAGGGCGAATCGAAGCTCACCGGAGACCCCTCGTCAGGGCGTCACCCTCGTAAATCTGGGTGTCGCCTTAGCTCGATCCTGGCACCGCCGTGAACAGCGCTCGCCCCTGCGACCACCGGCTCGAGCTGCCGGTCCATCTGGGGGCGTCCGCGATCCGTCTCGGCGAGCGCGGGCGGCACGACGTGCTGGAGGTGGATCCCGCGGGGGCCTACGTCCGACTTGGGCATCCAGCGACGGGGGGGCGAGATCGACGACGGCCTTCGCCGGAGCCGGCGAAGGGCGGGGGTCGGCGGGGCCGTAGGCGTTCCCGTGGGCGCGGCGCTCAGAAAATCCAAGAAAAACTGAGCGCCCACAACGGGCGATTGGAACCCGACTTGCGGAGTTCTGCGCGGACGAGCTTGACGGAACGGCAAGCAAACGCGACCGCCCCTCAACTCTACATATGTAGCGGCGTCATGCGGACGCCCGGGACCGCATCCCGTACCGCCGGCGCACATCTCCACTGAGTCGAAGGAGCGTGTGCGGTGCAGGACCGACCGGGGTGGAACGACGAAGTCGATCGACCGAGTCGACTACCGCGTCGTTCGGCCTTCCCGTAAGGTCGACGGCCAGCAGCGGAGCGAACCGATGACCACGCTCGACATCAGCGAGTTCTCCCGTTCGATGGGGCAGTTCGGGCGGAGCCTGGAGAACCTCGTGCGGCCGGCTGAGTCGTTCAGTCGGAAGAGCGGGGGATGCTCTGGGGGGTGCCGGTGTGGCGGCGGTTGCGGGGGATCGTGCGGTTGCTCGGGAGGCGTGGCAGCGACGGATCGGGGACCCGGCGCCTACGAGAACGGCTGGGGGGCCGTCACCGGGGTCCGAGGCGAGGTGCAGTTGCACCGAGTGGTCGAGACCGGGAGGGTGAGTGTGCCGGACGCGATCACGGCGAAGCGGAACATTGGGGCGCAGCCGTCGAGCGGCTGTAACCACTCACCGTCGACGGCGCAGCTTGGGTGGAGCGGGACGGATCACAGGTGGCCTGAGGACGAGACGACAACCGGCGGCGGGCCGCCGGGCGATTGCTACTGCGACTTCATAGCAGACATGATACGAGACGAGATCCAGTGGATACACGACCACCTGGATATATTGACCGATGACCTGTACAATTGGAAGGTCGTCGATATTTGTGAGTGGCTGCAACGGCAATGGATAATCTGTATGTACGGTCACTACGGTGAGAAGGTGTATGAGTCGCCTGTATGGAAACGGTGCGTTCCACCGCCGTGCCCCAGCCCGAGACCCCTACCTATTAACCCTCCACCGCCGACAAACTGGGATCCATGGAAGCACTGGTGCGGAGGCGCTTGGAGCAACCAGTTTGTTCCGGATTGGAACCTCGAATGGAAGCACTGCTGCTATTTGCATGATAAATGCTACGGGAAGGGTGGCACGGAGGCAGACCGGCGGCAGTGTGACAGTGATTTCTATAAATGTCTATACCCGATGAGTCACGCCATGGCGTGGATTTATTGGGCGTTCGTGCGTCGCTTGGGGAGTGCCCACTTCAATTATCATTCGCACGGCGGGAGATAGCTGCGAGAGACTTGGGAATGGTTCGCGCGGTATCGATCAGAGTCCGCGATATCCCTGCGTTCCTGAAACTGTTGCGCCGGGGTGAGTATGGTCGGGAGGTTAACAAGTGACTAGAGTGCTTCAGGAGTCCTTAGATAATGAATGCCTAGGCTGGTTGGAGGTTTGGCCGTGCGAGACAGAGCGAGGCCTACACCGACGTCGCCGAAGAGCCCGTGTCGGTATCGGCCCCCCGACAGGCTTCACACCACGGGGACGCCGCCGCCCGCGCCTAGAACCCTCGCTGCGGCGGAGTACGGCGACCAAGGAATCTGTTCGTTGAGCCAGGCTTAGCTCTGTCATGAAGTCGAAGATGATCGTGTGCTTGTGGGCGCTTGTGGGGCTAATGCCGATGGCGTGCGTGTTTTTTGGAAGCTGGGTGTTTTGGCGGGCTACGGATCGACCGACCCTGTACATGGTCGATCCTGGCGGAACCGTGTTTCAGGCATTCCTCGTAGCTGTTCCGTTTGCGGCGCTGGCCTTGATAGCGCCGAGCCGGCTGCAGGCCGAGGCTCGCGGGATCAGCACCGCGTTGCTCGTCGCTGCGGCTTCGGGCTGCCTTGTGACGACCGGCCTCTGGGCGCTTTACTACTACAGTGGGTACGTCTACTGGAAACACCACCAAGTCACCGGGGCTGCCATCGGGTCGGGCTGCGTGATGTGCGCCTCTCCGTTGCTTGTGGGAGTGGTGATGTATGTTGCGTATCGACTGTCGAGGCTAGCCAAGGGATAACGGCTGCTCTAGCCGAATTGGTGGGTAGTCGGACGGTGCCCGCAGGCCGCGGGGGATAGGTTCCGGGGGGCTGCAGATCGCAACGAGCGGGCAATGAAAACCGCGCCGCAATCCTCGCGCTGGTCGAAGGGTCGACCGAGCGCAAGCCTCCGGTTCGCTGGCGCGGTCGACGGCTCGAGCCTAGTGCGCAACAGAGCGTGCGATTGCGGTGACCACACGTGGGCACCGGGTGGCACGGCCTGGCACGATCTGGCAGGGCATGATCGGCCGCGAATCGCGAGGTGGGGCCTGCGAGGCCGGGGTGCGCGTTCGGAGGCACCGAGCGTCGGGGTCGGGTCCGGTCCGGCGGCACGCCCCGGCGCAGCGTGGCACGATCCGGCATGGCCGAGGCCCCGAATGAGTCCTGCGAGGGGTCCTGCGAAATCCTGCAGGATCCATCGTGGACGGTCGGGGCACCACGGCGGCGCGTGCGGGGCCGACGGGGCCAGCGAGCGAGGCCCGGCATCGGGCGGCCGGCGTTCTCACCACGGCCGCCGGCGGGAACGTGCGGCGCGTGTTCGCCCCTGCGACCGCCGGCTCGAGCTGCCCGTCCATCCGGGGGCGTCCGCGGTCACCCGCGCCCCCGGCGTGGGTGGGCGGCACGGCGTGTCGGTGGTGGAGGCCCGGAGGTTCACGGCCGACTTGGGCATCCGGCGACGGCCTTCGCCGGAGCACGCGAGGCGTCCGGCGGTCGACGGGGCTGTAGGCGTTTCCGCGGGCGAGGGGGCCGAAAAATCCAAGAAAAACTGAGCGCCCGCAACGGGCGATTGGAACCCGACTTGCGGAGTTCTGCGCGGACGAGCTTGACGGAACGGCAAGCAAAAGTGAACACCCCTCAACTCTATGTATGTAGCGGCGCCGTGCGGACGCGCGGGACCGCATCCCGTCCGGCTTGCGCACATCTGCGAGCAGTCGAAAGCGAGCGTGCGATACAGGACCGACATGTACGGAACGACGAAGTCGATCGACCGAGTCGACTACCGCGTCGTTCGGCGTTCCCGGAAGGTCGATAGCCAGCAGCGGAGCGAACCAATGACCACGCTCGACATCAGCGAGATCCCCCGCTCGATGGGGCAGTTCGGGCGGAGCCTGGAGAACCTCGTGCGGCCGGCGGAGTCGTTCAGTCGGAAGAGCGGGGGATGCTCTGGGGGGTGCCGGTGTGGCGGCGGTTGCGGGGGATCGTGCGGTTGCTCGGGAGGCGTGGCAGCGACGGATCGGGGACCCGGCGCCTACGAGAACGGCTGGGGGGCCGTCACCGGGGTCCGAGGCGAGGTGCAGTTGCACCGGGTGATCGAGACCGGGAGGGTGAGTATGCCGGAAGCGATCACGGCGGATCCGGAAGATGGGGCGCAGCCGGCGAGCGGCTGTAACCACTCGCCGTCGACGGCGCAGCTTTGGTGGAGTGCGACGGATCACAGGTGGCCTGAGGACGAGACGACAACCGGCGGCGGGCCGCCGGGCGATTGCTACTGCGACTTCATAGCAGACATGATACGAGACGAGATCCAGTGGATACACGACCACCTGGATATATTGACCGATGACCTGTACAATTGGAAGGTCGTCGATATTTGTGAGTGGCTGCAGCGGCAATGGATAATCTGTATGTACGGCCACTACGGTGAAAAGGTGTATGAATCGCCTGTATGGAAACGGTGCGTTCCACCGCCGTGCCCGCCGCCTCGGACTCAACGCCCTGTGTTTCCACCGCCTCCTGAGGAAGGTGCAGAAAAGTGCGGCCCGGACATTACTCGTTGGCTGCCCAAGAAGATCAACGAGGCACTAGCGGTTGCAGCTCAGGCAGGCATCCCAGATTTCGCCCGTTACCTAGGGTGGTTGGGCGTTGGTAAGTACAATGTGGGTGACCTAATGGGAGGCGATTCGCTTAGACTCATGGTGCGCCGAGGGTACTTCGATTTCTCTGAGAGTGGCAAAAGCATATCCAAGTCCAAAGGCTGTCCGACAGGCGACAGTTGTCGGGACACAGCAACGCTATGCGGATTCTGCGTGGTGGGCGACAATGTGGAGGATGTCGCGTTCGGAGCGGTGTGCGCGTCGGCTTTCCCGGTCGAGTTCTGCCAGTGGGGCGCGGATCAGGCAGCGAAGAGTAAATGGGGTACCGCGGACTCGGCAGAGGCTCATGAGGGCATAAGCGCTGGCGCTGCGGCCGGGAAGGGAGGAAAAGTCACTACGGCGAGCCTGTGTAAGGCTATCAAGAAGCATATCGGTGGTATGAAACTGAAAATGAACTGCGCAGCCTGCGGCGAGAAATTCGGCGGCTAGATATGGGTGAAATCTCTGCCGTGTCAGTTCCGAGCGTAGCGGTCATTGATTTCTTGGTGCCGCTATGGCCTCTAGTGATTATAGCCACCAGCGCTATGTCGTTACTTGTTGCGTCCGCTCTTTATGTAAATCGCTCCAGCGCTGGATGTAAGGTCGGACGAAGACGCGCAATCTTCGGCCTGCTGGCGTTCGGGGTCGCCTGCTGGGTGGTTTTGGGCGTTTGCGAGCTGTGCTCGCCATAACAGGAAGTCTCTGCCCAGCTCTAACAACCGAGCGCACAGATGGCCGTCCCCACCTGCAGAGCCCCGCAGGACCCGTCGACGAGGAAGTCGCCGCCACTTCCGATGGAGGAACCGGCGTCAGCGACGTGCAGAATTTCCAGTGGGGTACATCGTCGGTCCTGGCGGGGGGCGCGACGCCCTAGACCGTCTTCGTAAGGCGGTATGTGCATCCGTCAAGAAGTTAAGACGGCGTGCGCCATATCTGTTTTGCCCATGTCGACCGTGCGAATAGCGTCGACTAGATATAGTGCGAGGCGGGTGTCAGCGTTGTAGGTCGCATTATTGTTGGTATGCTATATCCATCGCATTCGAGTCCGCGGAGCCGTCACCCGTTTCATCAGACTCGGAGAAGTATCATGCGCAATGGTGCTATTGTGATGACTTCCGTTGCACTGGGCGCGGAGATTGTATTAGCACTATTGTCTGTGGATCTTGGGACAAGTTGTTCCGGGGCGGTGCTTAAGTTGGTCATGTGGGCTGTGATAGCTATAGCCATCGCTGTTATGGTGGTGCGAGGTCTCGTGGGCGCATGGGAATTGCTGGGTTGCCTGTCTCGTTCGCGGGGAAGAGGCCGGAGGAGTAGTGTATATGGCATGCTATCGGTGGCGTGTATCATTGTATTAGTCGGCAACTCATTACTAGAGGTGCCAGCACGCTCTTTCGTTTGGCGTCACCAGGCGGAATTGATGTCTCTCATGGCGGGGGACAGTGGTAAACTGGGTCGAGCCTACGATGTAATACGCTTTGCTCAGCAGACTGTGATTGTGTATCCGATGGTGGATGATATTTTCGATAGCTACTGGTTCATATATGACCACACCATTGGTGACAGCTTGAGTGATAGTCTGCATGGCGCGTGGCGAGGTGAAAAGCGAAGTTCGGAGTCATTCTGGAGTTTCATTGACCGTTCCCGGGATCGGGTGCACCATTTGTGGGGGCCTTGGTTCGTTATGGTGAGGTAAGTGCGAGTGGCCGCGAACCACAGCCCGTCCTGTCCGAAAACTCGAACGACACCGATCCGGCGGTTCCCTGCCAGATTCACGCTCCTCAGGGCGAATCGCACTCCGCCCACTCGACCGAGATTCGGGCTCGCGGGACGCACCTCGAGCCCGATTTCACCCGCCCGACCGAGCTGTCGCGCCAGCCCTCTCCCTACGCCGCCGCACGGTGGTAGTGCTTCAGCACTCCACCGATGCGCTCGCGGGCGATCAGTTGGCCCTGCCCGACGAAGGGTTCGCTCTGGATTGGCACGTTGCTGACTCTCCGGCGCCGGCAAGCGGACGCGCCACGCACGTCCCATGCCGCAGGGAATGCGACGCGCCGGCGGAAATCGACGGCTCGCTCGCGCCAAGGGCCCGGCATCCGCACGTCGCGCAGGAACTCGCCACCGCAGTCATGCTCCCGTGTTGACCATGCACCCGGACCAGGATCACCCTTGTACCGGGACGAACTTCCGTTGACCGAACTCTGACGCCCCACGCCTCTCACCGCAGCAAGTGCACGCCACCCCGTGCATCTACGAAGAGCACGACCGCCGTGTCCGACGCCCGAAACTCGAACGGGAAACGCTCTTGGTTGGCGGCGCGCGCCATCGAGAGCACGGCATCGCCGAACGGCATGGACAAGACCGTTCGATACCAGTGGGCTTGTCCGCGAATCGAATCGATTTGCTTCCTCAGGGAGTCGTCGGTCGGTCGCTCGCAGGCGTGCCATTCCGCGGTGCGCCAGCCATCGGCGGCTTCGGCACGCAGGCCAAGGTCTTCGGCCGAGATGATGTCCACTGCATACGGCGACACCAAACCCATCGCCGCAGCAGCCCCGTCCGCGAGCACGACTCCGACCGTAAGTGGAGCTCCCTGGCGCAGAGCCCTGGAGACGTTGGCCGTATCGCCTGCCGCGACATCGACCGAGAACTGGAGCGCGGCCCAGCGCGTCGGATGCCAGTCGTCACCGGACCAACCGGATCCCTTCCACGACGGCACGACGTCGATGTGGTAGCTTCCCGGCTCGAGTGGGATCTTCCCATTGGTCGACAGCCACCAGTACCGATCAGGTCCGTATGGCATGTCCAGGAGTTCGAAGCCCCGGCCGGAGTAGCGGCGCTCAACACGGACGGCAATCGGCGTGACGCCTTTCCCGTCGCTGCCGCGGACCTCGACACGAACGGCCGCTGAGCGATCGATCGGGTCCAACGGCAGTTCCACTCGCATCGAGCCCGCTTCCGGAACATCGATCCAAGTAGCGGCGTAGGCGCGAGAAGGTTCGTCTGTCTCGATCCGGTAACGACGACCCGCGCCTACCCACAAGGTCTCGCCTTCAACGACCTGCCAATCCCGGACACGTGCGATTTCCGGAAGCCGGCCCGCACCGTCACGGCTCCGCGGAGCAGCAGCCTCCACACCCACGGTCATCCTGCCATCGGCCTGCGCGAGATTGCCGAGCCGTCCGAGGACGACAAGGCGCACCAGATCCGTCACAAGTCGCACCGGCGGCCCACCGGCGACAGCCGTCGCGTTCGCCAGGTCGCGGTCCGAATTCGGCGGTCCGACCTGCCCCGTCGCGCGGATCTCGTATTCGCCAGTCGGGATCAACCCACACACTCGCCAGCCCCCGTCCGATCGGGTCCTGATGGTTTCGACGTGGTTGGCTCCCGCGAGCCAAGCAGGTCGGTCGTCGTCGCCATCGGACGAGAGCTGCGAAACCGTGACCTCGACGCCACCGATCCCCCGACCGGTCGAGTCGAGCAGCTGGCCATCGAGCACCCCCAGCGGTCGGTCGACTTCAACCGCGGGCACGGCGCCGCCGCTTGCCAGTATCCGATCGATCGGAACGACTCCGCTCCAACCGAAGTCTGGGTGATAGGCCACGACTCCGGTGGCGGACGGCTCCGGTCCTCCTTCCAGTCGAACCACCTCGTCCTCCGCGTCGGCCTCCGCCGTCTCGAGAATGTCCCCCTCCCCGAAACCCTGCACACCCTGAGCCGATAAACGCCCATCGGAAGTCACCGCTCTCCCTGACCGCGGCAGCACAGCCGCAGAGGAAGAACGATGACCGACACGTACGTACCCGACGCTCCCGATCCGGAGCGTACGTACCGCGTACCCCCGCCCACCCCGCCGAGTGAGAAGGTGCTGCCCGGAGGGGAGGAGGTCGGCGGCGTAGCCGACGACCGGATCCCCGGAGGGCAGCACCTTGCGGCGCTGCCCTCGCCCGCCGAGTTGGAGGAGCTGTTGCCGCCGCCGCGCCGGCGGCGTGGCCGGCGTCGGGTCTCGCCGGACGACCCGGCCCCGCGCACGATCTTCACGCCGCGCCAGCGGCTGCTGCTGCTCGACATCTGGCAGCGGTCCAAGCTGCCGGCGAACGACGTCGCGGCGTTGGTCGGGGTGTCGGCGTACACGCTGTACAAGTGGCGGCAGCGGTTCCAGGACGAGGGTCCTGCGGGTCTGCAGGACCGCCCGCGCGGCCCGGGCCGGGGCAGCCGGCTGGCGGATGACACGCGGCGGGCGATCCTGCTGATGAAGCAGGCGCACCCCGAGTGGGGTCAGGACCGGATCCACGACATGCTGTCGCGGACGGCGGGCTTCTCGGCGAGCCCGGGTGCGATCGGGCGCTTGCTGGAGGAGGTCGGCTACGTGGTCGAGGAGGTGCGGACCAGGCCGCATCCCGACCACGTGCGGCACTTCGAGCGGGCGCGGCCGAACCAGCTGTGGCAGACCGACCTGTTCACCTTCGTGATGAAGCGGGAGAACCGCCGGGTGCACCTGGTGGCGTTCATGGACGACCACAGCCGCTTCGTGGTCGGCTACGGGCTGCACGCGAGTAGCTCGGGGGCGATGGTGCGGGAGGTGTTCGAGGCGGCGGTCGCCAACTACGGCGCGCCCGAGGAGGTGCTGACCGACAACGGCTCGCAGTATGTGACCTGGCGCGGCAAGAGCGCCTTCAGCCAGCTGCTTGAGCGGCGCGGGATCCGGCAGATCGTCGCGCGGCCGCGGCACCCGCAGACGCTCGGGAAAATCGAGCGCTTCTGGGGCACGCTGTGGCGGGAGTGCGTGGAGCGGGCGGTGTTCGTCGGGATCGATGACGCGCGGCGGCGGATCGGGCTGTTCGTCGACCACTACAACTTCCAGCGCACGCACAGCGGCATCGACGGGCTGGTGCCGGCCGATCGCTACTTCGCCGCGGCACCGCAGGTGCTGGCGACCCTGCGGTCGCGGGTGGAGGCCAACGCCAAGGAGCTCGCGCAGCACGGGATGCCGCGCAAGAGCTTCTACCTGACCGGGCGGGTGGGCGACGCCAACATCTCGCTGCACGCCGAGGGCGAGCGGGTGGTGCTGACCAAGAGCGACGGCTCGCGCGAGGAGGTGGACCTGACGGCGCCGGGTCGGCGCGCGGACCAGCCGGGTGTGGCGCAGGCGCTGCCGGAGCCGGTGTCGGTCGAGGGTCGGTTGCCCGACCATCCGGCGAGCGTCGAGGACGGGCCGGTGGCGCCGGGCACCTCGCCGCTCGACCAGGCGCTCTGCGACCTGCACCGTGAGCTCGGTGGCGACGACGAGCCGCCGGCGGCCGAGGACGTGGACGACGCGGAGGGCGCGCGATGACGCGCGCCCCGCGGCCGCAGCCGGCGGGGCCGAAGGCGCTGAAGGGCAGCGTCGAGGCCAGGCGCAAGGCGGCGGTGATCCTGGAGGCGCTGGCGGGGCTGCGCACGACGCAGTCCGCCAGCGACGAGCTGGGCATCGCGCTGGTGCGCTACTACGTGCTGGAGACGCGGATGCTGCAGGCGATGGTCACGGCCCTCGAGCCGCGGGCCCGCGGTCGCAAGCGCAGCGAGGATGCATCGCGCCGGGCGCTCGAGGAGGACCACCGCCGGCTGCAGCGCGAGGTGCTGCGGCTGCAGGCGCTGTATCGCACCTCGCAGCGGGCCTTCGGGGTGCGTGACAGCGAGCGACACAAGCCGAAGCAGGGTGCGGCGGCGAAGACCACCAAGACCCGTCGGCCGAGGCGCGAGAGTCGCGGCGAGCGGGTGGTGCGAGGCCTGCGGAGAAGCCTGTCGCCCGACGCCTCGCCGCCGGCGAAGATGCCGGCCTCCGGTCAGGGAGGTGCGTGATGGTGATGGGACGTCCGAACAAGGGCGTGGGTCACGTCGACGCGGTGGCGGGCAGTCCGCGCGAGAAGGCGCGGCTGAGGGCGATCCTGCGCACGCTCGGCGGCGAACGGTCGGTCGAGGCCGCGGCGGCTGACCTCGGCATCCGCTCGGCGCAATTCGCCGCGCTGCGGAAGCGGGCGTTGCAGGGGGCGGCGGATGCGCTGGTGCCGCGCCCGCCGGGCCGGCCGCGGCTGTGCGACGTGGAGGAGTCCGAGCAGGTGCGGGAGCTGCGGGAGGAGGTCGCGCGGCTGCGCGCGGAGGTGGCGCGCGCCAACGTCCGGGCGGAGGCGGCCGCCTTGTGGGGGCAGCGGGACACGGCGCCCGAAAAAAGGGGCGGCGCTCTCACCATGCCACGGCGCCGCGGGCGCGGCTGACTGACCCCGCGCTGGTGCCGCCGCCGGCCAACGGGCCGACGGCGCGACGGGCCGCGCTGCGGCAGCTGGCGATCGAGCAGGTCGCGTCCGGTGGCGCGATCGAATCGGTTGCCGAGGGCTTGGAGGTGACGCCGGGTACGGTTCGCCGGTGGCTCAGGACCGAGCCGCGCCGGCCGGGGCGTCCGCGTCAGCCCGTCAGCCGCGAGCGGTGCGCGCGGATCCTGCGCGAGCTGCGCGCCTGCCAGGGCAGCACGACGGTCGCGCAGTTGAAGCAGCGGTATCCCGAGGTGCCGAGGGCGGTGCTCGAGAAGATGCTGCGGGGCTGGCGGCGTCACGCGCGCGCGCGCCGGCGTCGCCGGCGTCAGCGGCAGCAGTGGACGAAGCCGGCGACGGTGTCGGCGATGGACTTCACCGCCCTCGGTCACAAGGGAGATCCGGTGGCGCTGTGCATCCGCGACCTCGGCTCGAAGGCCGTGCTGTTCGCCGGCATCTGCGGCGAGGGGGCGGCGGACGTGGTCGTCGTGCTGGCGGTGCTGTTCGCCGGCCACGGCCGGCCGCTTCTGATCAAGAGTGACAACGGCCCGGGCTTCCGGTCGGCGGAGCTGAAGCTGTTCGTCGAGCGTCATGGGGTGCTGATGCTGTATTCGCCGCCTGGCTGCCCGCGCTACAACGGCGCGTGCGAGGCCGGTATGACCGGACTGATGCGGCTCGCGCAGGGCTGTGCGGACGACCGCGGCCGGCGGCTGCCCGACGACACGGACCTGGCCGAAGCCGTCCGGATCCTCAACGACCGATTGCTCTTCGAGAGCGTCGCGTCACCGACGCGCGCCGAGGTCTGGCAGCAACGCTCGTCGTGCGAGGGGATCCGCGACGCCTTCCTCGCCGAGGTCGAACGCCGCCGCCAGGCGGAACGCGAGCGACGGGGGATTGCCTCGGGGGACGGGGTCAGTCACAATCGCGGCGCCTCGATCGATCGCGTTGCGATCCCCGAGACACTGTGTGACATGCAACTTCTCGTGATCCGGAGACGATGACTTCCGATGGAGGAACCGGCGTCAGCGACGTGCAGAATTTCCAGTGGGGTACAAGGGAGAACGAGGGCGCTTTTCGGTATGCTAGACCCGAGAGGTGATTGAATCCATGGAAAGCGGAACGACGAAACCGAAGTCAAGCCAGTCGTACACGAGGCGGAGGCTATGGCTGGAAGTCACGGCGGCCCTGGTCGGATACGTGGTTATCGCCGTTGCGATGTCGTACGCATTGCGTGAGCTTCTGCTGTCGGGCGCGACGTGGTCGCGCTGGGTGGGCGGCGCAGTATTCCTCATGTTGAGTGGTTTCGTCGGTGTGGACTGGTATCTTTCTCTCGTTTCCAAGCCTCGTACGGAACTCAATTGTCCGAAATGCTCTTGTCGTTTCGTTGGGGTTTCCGAACGAACGCGGTACAGGAAGCCGCAGGTTTAGTTGTCCGAAATGCGCGACGCGAATTGTCCGCCCTCTCAATAGGTGGGGTCGTCTCGCAAACGCCTCCATGTTAATAGTGTGGGTATTGATGTGTCACGCGTCGATGGAACCCCCGGCGAACTGGGTGGTCATGATAGTGTTGGGCGCGTTAGTATTTGACACTTTGTGTCGGCTGGGGCGAGACGCGTTTCTGTGGTTTGCGGAGCGTCAAGAAGCGTCGACCTCGGTCAGATCCCGGGGCAGCGCCCTACGTAGAAAGTAGAGCTCTCCCAGAGGAGCCGTAGCTGTCCGTGGCCCGTGCCGGCGGGTGGTCGGCGATGGTGGGGCGCTTGCTCGCGGAAACCGAGTCGCCGAGGTCGAGCGCCGTCGTGCGGCCGAACGCGAGCGACGGGGGGATTGCCTCGGGCCAAGGAGTCAGTCACAATCGCGGTGCCTCGATCGACCGGGTCGCCATTCCCGAGGCCCTGTGTGACATGCAACTTCTCGTGATCCGGGGGCGATGACTTCCGATGGTGTCAAGGACCGCCTGCTTGGAGCCACCCCCAGTTCGGCCAAGCGGAGCCACTTTCGGGACCGGTTTCGGTCCGGCACGCCGGGTGATTTCCGTTCGGC
Source organism: uncultured Planctomycetota bacterium (assembly GCA_963823025.1). Lineage (GTDB taxonomy): Bacteria > Planctomycetota > UBA1135 > UBA1135 > UBA2386 > CAWGKH01. The sequence continues at coordinate 211,441 of CAWGKH010000003.1, forward strand.
ACGGAGCGCATCTCCGGCTCGAGCGAAATCGCGTGCAGTTCGGCCAAGCGGAGCCACTCGTCACCCGACGTCCCGCTGTCGGAAGGACCGACCGTCGATGACCACGACGTGGGCGTGGTGCATCACCCGATCCAGCGCGGCGCTGGCGAGCAGCTCGTCGATGAACAGGGGGGCCCATTCCTCGAGCGCGCGGTTGGACGTGATCACCATCGCGCCGCGCTCGTACCGCTGGCGGATGACCTCGTAGAGGTCGATCGGCTCTTCGTTCTCGAGGGGCCGGAGACCGAGGTCGTCGACGATCAACAGATCGGGCGAGGTCAGCCGCGCCAGGCAGCGGTCATAGCTCTGGTCGGCGCGCGACGCGCGCAGGCGCGTCAGCATCTCATGGGCGGAGACGTAGAGCACGGTGTGGCCGGCGAGGCACGCACGGTGCCCGAGTGCCTGGGCGAGATGCGACTTGCCCACGCCCGTCGGCCCGACCAGCAGGACGTTCTCGTGCCGTTCGACGAAGTTGCAGGTCGCGAGCTCGACGAGCTTGGCCTTGGGGATGCGGGGGTTGAAGGTGAAGTCGAAGTCCTCGAGCGTCCGCTCGCTGTCGAACGACGCGCGACGCAGCCGCAGGTGCAGCTGCTTCGCCTCGCGGCGCTCGACCTCGTCGTGGAGCACGTGGAACAGGAAGTCGCGGTGCGACAGGTTGTCGTCAATCGCCTGCCGCGTGCGCAGCTCCATCGTCTGGAGGATTCCGGAGAGCCTCAGCTTCTTCAGCAAACTGATCAGGTCTTGGTGGGTCGTCATCGTGGGTTCGCGACGGGACACGGGAGAAGCGCGGTTTCGTCTGCCAGTGGTCGAACAGACTCTTGCCGCCGCCGGGGAGCGGAGTCAGATCGAGGCCGCGCCGGAGGATGTCTTTGATCCCGGCGTAGGTGAAGTTGCGGTAGTGCAGCGCGCGCACGCACGCGGCCCGCGCGCGGTGCTCGGGAAACGTCTTCAGGTGCGAGACGATCGCCTGGACCCGACGCAGCTTGCTCAGCACGTCGTCGGAGTCGAAGATCGCGCGGACGTAGTCGCCGACCGGCTCGCCCATCTCGTAGGCGAGCGACAGCCAGTGTGCGCGGCTCCGCTCGCGGAGCGCAGCACGCCGGTCGGGCAGGTGCGACTCCAACGTCGCGCGTTGACCGCGGTGCACGCGACGATGGGTGCAGAGGTGTTCGTCGTTGTGGTACAGCGCGATCTCGCTGCGGGTCGCACGCAGCTCGAGGCTCTGGCCGACGAGCTTCCACGGCGCCGAGTAGAACTCGCCGCGGAACACGACGTGGCAGTCGCGGTGCACCTTCGCGCGGTGCCACACGACGATCTCGAAACGTTGAGGCGGTAGCGGTAGCAGGTACGGCTTGTCCTCGAGCTCGAAGACCTCGACCGGCTTGCGACCGGTCGTGCCGTGGCGACGCTGACCGGCGATCGGTCTTCAGCCACTGCTGCAGTCCCCGGCGTGCGTCTCGCACGTCCTCGGGGGCGTGCGCCTTGAAGTAGTTCGACTTCACGTAGCGCACCGACGATTCCACTTTGCCCTTCTTCTCGGGGTCGCGCGGCGGCGTCGGGTCGACGACGAAGCCGTAGTGCCGCGCCAGCTCGCGGTAGCTCCGGTTGAGCGCCGTCTCGTCGTCGATGCCGAACGCGGCGCGGATCACCGCGGCCTTGAGGTTGTCCGGGACGAGCGTGTGCGGCACGCCGCCGAGCTCCTCGAAGCACTCGATGTGCAGTTGGATCCAGGTCTCGACCTTCTGGTCGAAGACGATCCTCGCGACCATGTGCCGGCTGTAGCCGAGCGTCATGACGAAGACCCACGCCTTGCGCATGACCTTCTGGTCGGGGTCGTAGAGCTTGCCGACGTAGCCGAAGTCGACCTGGGCGACGTCGCCGGGATCGGTCTCGACGCGAATGGTCACGTCCCCCGGCTTGACGCCGATCGCGCGGCGCAGTGCGGCGCAACGCCGCTTCACGGCCGACAGGCTGCCGTCGAAGTCCTCGTGCACCTGGCGGAGGAAGTCGAAGATCGCCGTCGGGCCGACCCCCTCGTCGAACTTCGTGTCGACGATCGGCAGCCACCGCTCGATGGACGACTGCTGCTGCGGCGGGCACTTCGGTGGCAGGTGCCGATCGACCGCCTCCCGGAGCACGGCGGTGTCCGGAAGGTCGTGTGGGTCGCCGGCCAAGAGGTCGGCGGCTTCCAACGCGGCCAGGTAGCGGGAGACGGTGTTCCTCCCCATGCCCAGCGAGCGGGCGATCCGGCGAACCCGCAGACCCTGGCGGTGCAGCCGGACGAGATCTTGTAGACGATGCATCGTGAGCCTCCTGAAGCCCATGTGTTCCTCGTGTGTGTTGGACACCCACGAGGATCCCGGGCGGCAGGGGGCTCACCCAGTCACAACTTCGGGCTCCCGGCCGGCAGCCGCGGTGGCTCCGTTCTGCCGAACCAGGGTGGCTCCGCTTGGCCGAACTGCCCTGGCTCCGCTTGGCCGAACCGGAGGTGGCTCCGCTTCGCCGAACCGAGGGTGGCTCTCATACGGCGAGCTATGACACTCCCCGCGCCTCAGCGCTGAAGACCGCCCGGAGCGGCGGAGTGTTGCCGTGCTCATCCGTCCTCTCACCACCGAGGCCTTCCGCGGGCAGATCGCGGCGGGTCCGGTTGTCTGTGTCACGCGCACCGCCGGGCGGGGATTGCCGCCGAGCCGGCCGATCGGTGTCATGCAGGGATGCGGAGGACGCTGACGCTCGGAATCGGTATCGTGCTCGGCGCCGGGCTGATGATGCTCCACGGCAGGTGGGGCGGCGCGGCGCGCGCGCCGGCCGCCGGAACCGACGGCGTCACCCGGTCGCCTGCGCCGCAGCCTGCCGCTGCCCTGAGCCGGCGGACGATCGAGACCGGTTCCGCCCGGACCGCTGCCGAGAAGCCGGCGGACTCGAGCCCGAAGGCGCCGGCCGCCACCGCGACGAAACGGACCGGCACGGGGGCGCAACCCGCGGCACCGGACGTCTCGCCCGCCGGCCTCCGGACCCGCGTCCCGATCGACGACCTACCCGGCCGTCTCGCGGGGCGCGTCGGCGCCGCATTCGACAACATCAGCGAGCTCGCCGGGAAGCTGGAACCCGGCGTTCACATCCCGGAGGATCCGCGGCTGTCCGCGGCGGAGGCGGAGCGGGTGCTGGACGAGTTCGACGCGGCGTTCCGGCGGGTCGACGCCGCCGAGGACGACTACTGTCGTCGGCTGCCACGATCCGCGTCTATTCGGCGGTTGGCCGTGGATCGCCGCCGAGGCCGAGGCTGCGTAGCACGTCGGCTGCGGTGAGGGTGCGGCCGGATCGTTCTGGCGGCTGCCTGCGCTTGGGGGGCAGGAGCTGCCAGACGCCATCGCGTGCCCCGTTGCGCCAGGGTCGAAAGGCGACGAGCTCGAGGTCGAGCAGGCGCTGGAGCGCCTGCTCGACGTCGTGGCGGTCCATCGCCAGTGCCATGGCCATGCGGTCGCGGCCGAAGTACGACGCGCCGCGGCGGTCGGCGGCCAGCGCCAGCAGCACGAGCACCGCAGTCGCGTGAGCCCCGAGCTCGGCGAGGACGCCGCCGTGGAGCAGCTCGGCCTCGAGCCAGCCGAAGGCGCCGGTCGGTCGACGCTGTAGCTCGGGATGCGGCGGCACGGGGGATGCGCGGCGGCTCATGACGGCCTCCGCTTCTTCGCTCTGGCCTTCCGCTCGCGGGCACGCCGTTCGGTGCGCTCCCTGGCTTCCTTCTCGCGGTAGGACCTACCGGCGATCGTGACGATCTCGGCGCGGTGCACGATGCGGTCGACGAGCGCGCTGACACAGCTCGCGGTCTCGAAGACCTGGGTCCACTCCGAGAAGACCTTGTTGGTCGTCAGCACCGTCGACTTCTGCTCGTAGCGGCGGCTGACGACCTCGAAGAGCAGGTCGCCGTACCGGCCGTCGTAGGAGAGGTAGCCGACTTCGTCGAGGATCAGCAGACGCGGGCCGCAGTACCGGCGCAACCTACGCGCCAGCGCCGACGACGAGTCCTGCGCGGCCAGGTCGTTGAGCATCTCGCTGGCGGTGACCCGCAGCACGGTGTGACCGTGCTGCAGCGCCTGGTAGCCGAGGTTCTGCGAGATCATCGTCTTGCCGGTGCCGCTCGAACCGAGCAACACGACGTTGGCAGCCTCGTCCAGGAAGGACAGCTGCAGGATGTCCTCGACGTGGTCGCGATCGATCGACTCGGGCCAGTCCCAGTCGAAGTCGGCGATCGACTTGAAGTCACCGAGCCGCGCGGCGCGGATCCGGCGCTCGAGGCTGCGTCGACTGCGTTCGTCCTCCTCGGTCGTCAGGTAGTCGCGCACCCACGGCTCGCGGCTCAGCGTCTCCCAGTTCGCGAGCAGTCCCCACAGCCCGAGCCGCCGGGCTCGCTCCTTCATCTCGGCCTCAGCGCGCGGCGTCATCGTCCACCTCCTCGCCGGTTTCGAGCAGCGTGTCGTAGCTGCTGAGGTCGTGAGGGGTGACCGCCGCGCTCCTGACGCGGGCGTCGTCAGGGAGGTCGACAGCGACTGCCGGCGGCCGCCCGGTGGCGCGCCGCTGCTGCTCGAGGATGTGCCGCACGGCGTGGCGGTGCGGGGTGTCGTTGGCCAACGCCTCGCGGACCGCCTGCTCGAGGGCCATCGAGCCGAATTCGTTCAGCAGCGCGACGAAGTGCTGGGTCGCCCGGCCGAGGTTTTCACCGCGTTCGGCGAGCTTGACGAACAGCGCCTGGCTGCTCGGCACGGCTTGCGCCAGGCGGTCGAGCGCACGGTGCTTGCGTGCCTCGCCCTTGCTCTTCTTCACACCCGCGACGTGCGCCGGATCCTCGCACACCACACCGCGGTCGAAGCTGCGCCCGTGCTCGGCGACGACCTGACCCTCGGCGATCACGCGCACATGCTCGAGCGTCGCCCGGACCTCGACGATCCGGCGCACGTACTCGTGCGGCACCGAGTAGTCGTTGCCGTCGAAGCGCGCGTACGGGGTCTTGCCGACCCTCGCCCCTTGCCGTTCCTCGGTGACGTAGGGATTGTCGGGCAACGACAGCAGCCGCGACTGCTCCTCGGCACACGCCATCGCGACCGTCTTGGTCCGGTCGTCAGGCCACGGCCGCTCCAGCGCCTCGCCCTCGCACCAGGTGCTCGCCTGGGCGTTGAGGTCGTCGAGATCGCGCCAGCTCCGCGCCGGCCAGAAGGACGTCCGCACGTAGCCGATCGCGCGCTCGACGCGGCCCTTCTCATTACCGCGACGCACCGCTGCCGGACGGATGTCGAAGCGGTAGTGCTTGGCGAGCTCGACCAACCGCGGGTTGAACACGATCGCATCCCCGCGCCGGTCGAGCACCGCGCTCTTGAGGTTGTCGTAGATCAGCACGCGCGGCAGCCCGCCCCACGCCTCGAAGGCCGCGACGTGCCCGCGCATGAAGTTCTCCATCCGCTGGCCGAGGAAGAAGCGCAGGAAGATCCGCCGCGAGTAGGCGAGCACCATCACGAAGGCCAGCAGCGGCCGCTCCGCCCGGCCGATCTTGACCTTGCCGAAGTGTGCCCAGTCGACCTGGGCGAGCTCGCCGGGCAGAGCCGTCATGCGCAAGTACGCCTCGTGTCGGCGCGGCGGCCGGTGGCGCGCGATCATGTGACGGAAGTGATCGCCGCTGCCGCGGTAGCCGCGCGCCTTGCACATCTGGTAGAGCCGGCTCGCCGGCACCCGCGGATAGCGACGCAGCACGTCGAGGATGAAGGGCAGGTAGCTGTCGATGCGCGCAGGACGCTGCCGCCGCGCGGCCGGAGCACCCTCGCCAGCGAGCACGCGCTCGACGACGTCGTGGTGCACGTGGAGCTGCGCCGCGATCGTGCCGACCGGCCACTTCTCGACGTGATGCAGCCGCAGGATCTCCGCTTCGATCTCGCCACGGATCACCATGCGCACCTCCAGCGACCCTCAAGGCCAGGTGCGTGGCATCCCGCGGCGGCGCAGATAGCTGTTGCGGCCATAGGCGCCGCACTCGGCTCCGCAGAACTCGCAGGTCGGGACGGACGGGGAAGGCGCCCGGTCGGGCGCGAGAGCAGTCTGATCGTGTTCATGGTGTGAGGCCGCTGGCCTCGACACCGGTTCTGCCGCCGTCGCCGCCGGGAGTGGACCCTGATGCGTTACGGTTTCCCTCGCGCGGCGGCGCCGAGCGCGATGCCGCCGCTGGCGGGCCGCGTTGTTGCGGCGCCCGAGCTCGCTCTTCCGGTAGCGCTCCTCCGCCCGGCGCTGGAACTCCCGCCGGCGCGTCGTGGCGCAGTCGCCCGCACAGTAGCGGTTGCCCCGATCGCACCTCCGGCAGATGGTGACCCAGGCCCTGCAGAGGGCGCACAAGAAGACCCGGTGGCTGTCCATGGCGACGATTCCGATCGAGGCCCTGGACACCCACGGCGGTCCACGCGAGACTCCCCCGCGACAGACGCAACGGCGACAGCCGCTGCCGTGTGTTCCGAGGAAGCCCGGCGTGCTGCTACACACATCAGCCGGGCTTCCGTCTTGTACCTGGCTCGATCGCCGCCGCCCCTTGTAGCGACGCCCAGGGCCGGAAGCACCGCTCGCGCGCGGCGCCCGACAACTCCGGCGCCGTCGCCGAGAACCAGAGCCAAGAGCTCCGCTGCTGGACGACGAACCAGAACCAGCCCTAACCGCCGGAATCAGGCGGAATCAGAGCGCCGTCGA
>CAWGKH010000004.1:0-122302 GCA_963823025.1 uncultured Planctomycetota bacterium
TCCGGGTAACCCTTGCCTGCCGCGTCGATCAGTCCCGCGAACTGCCGGAGCTCGCGCGTGTTGATCGCTTCCGCGAAGTAGATGGTCACGTCGTCGATCGCCAGCGGCAGCGTGCCGCCGGGCAGTGGGAGTCCTGGAGTCTGACCGGAGAAGCTGCAGCCCAGCAGGTAGACCCAGCCCTCGCGAGCGGCGCCGGCGTCGATCGTGAACGGCGCGGTCCCCGGCTGCAGGAGATCGATCGTGTGCGTGGTCGTGACGAGACTCGCCGGACGCTCGGTGCGCAGCGGCAGCTCGATCCACGTCGCCTCGGGACCGTTGCCGAGATCGATCGCCAGATCGGCATCCACGAACATCGGCACCGTCACCAGCCCGCGCAGGTGCGGTGACTCGGTCAGCCACAGGTTGCGGATGCTCAACGTCAGGACCGTCCCGGCCGGCAGGATCGTCGCGATCGGTCCCATGTCGAACTCGACGTCCATCGGCGTGCTCGTCGGCGCGTCGAGGTAGCCGCGTCCCCAGTGCGTCAGCATCCGGTCCTCGATGCCACCCGGCAGCCGCGCCGAGAGCAGCGCCGCGACCGTGAACTGCGGCGCGGAGCTGTCCATGTGCAGGTGGACGAGGGGCGAGCCCTCGAGATCGACCTCGTCGGTCAGCGTGTAGGTGAACGTCACCTCCGACAGCGGGATGCGATCGAGGACCGAGCTGAGCGTCCGCACGCCCGGATCCTGCAGGTAGTCCTGGGCGGTGAAGCCGCTCTGGACGTGGTGGTCAGCACATGGCTCGGCGAACCCGCGACGGCCGGCTCGGACTCCTCGAGCGTCCCGTCGTCGTGACCGTAGAGCCGGAGCGACGACGTCTGGGCCGAAGGCCAGGTCGACTCGAACACGTGCTCCCACGGATGCGAGGCGTCCACGAACTCGACCGGGTCGAGCGGCATGTTGGCGACCACGAACGGTGCCTCGAGGTCGACGCCGTTCTGCTCGCCCCACAGGAAGCGATCGAACCAGCGGATCGTCAGCTCGCGCTCGAGCTCCAGCTCGTAGTCGTTGGCCGGAACCGAGTGCCCGAGCGTCGACAGCATCACGCGCACCGGCGTCGTCGCGGGAATCTGCCCAATCGCGTCGAGGATCGGTCCGGGTCCGCAGATCGCGTCGTGCCATGCCTGGTTGAACAGGATCGGGACCGTCACCTGCGGCAGGTCGTCTTCGACCATCCGGCCCGGATCGTTGCGCATCCACGTCTCGAGTCCGGCCGGATCCTGGTTGGCGAAGTAGCTCGCCACCGTGCTCGAGAACGTCGAGTCGACCGCGAACGGCAGCGTCGTCGGATCGAGGGTCGCGATGTCGATGAAGTAGGAGCTGAACAGCGTGCCCCCGCGGATCCGGTGGCGCAGCGGTTCGGTGACGAACTCGGCCCCGGCCACCGCGTCGATGACCGGGAACTGCATCGTGCCCCGGCCCGGAACGGTCAGCGATCGACCGGACTGGACCGCGGCCATCCAACCGTGGATGCCGCCCTGGCTGTCCCCGGTGATCGCGACCTTGTCCGGAGCGACGAGTCCCGGGTGCGCGGTGCGCGCGAACTCGATCTCCTCGCCAGATCGAAGCCTGCATTGCCGCCGTAGAGCGTGGTCCCTGCCGCCGGGCTCAGCACGCGCGCGGCGCCCTGACCCCGCACGTCGTATGCCCACACCGCGTAGCCCATCGACGCGATCCGCTGCTGCCAGCCGAGGTCGTGCGCGTTCGATGCGCCGAGCGGATGCACGTAGACGACGAGGGGCCAGCCGCACGCCGGGGCGGGGCGGTCGGCACGATCAGGTGCCCTTCGGTCATCACGCCGTCGGTGTACGTCACCGTCTCCGCGGGGCGGATCTCGGTCACGAGGCCGCCTTGCGGCACCGACGGGCGGGGGCATTGCGCCACGGCGGTGGCGGCGAGCAGCGCGAGGCAGATCGACGGTCGGAGCACGGCGGATGGATGACGAGGGGGCGGGCGGAGTCGGGCGCGAACCATATCAGAACCGATCCTCTTCGGGTGGCAGAACGCGGCCTCCCGCTCGAACGGATGGGCATGCGCACCTTCGGTGAGCGCGCCCCGAGGCAGTCGACCGCGTCGTCGTTCTGCATGCTCCAGTGGAGCGAGCGGCGCTTTGGTCACGCGCATTCCCCGAGGATTTCCCGGTAGACCGCCAGCCAACCCTCGGCGTCGTCGGGAGATGGTGGCCCGACCCGAGAACGCTTCGAGCGGGTATTCCGATCCGCTTCATCGCTTCGGTGTCCGCCTCGCTCGCGACGAACACCCGTGTCACCGGCGTCAGTCCGTGGGCGATCATGTCCAGACGGTTCACGAACTCGACCCGGGACGGGAACGGCGACAGCCCTCGCAGCGGACGCAGGAGCTTCGCGAGGAACGCCCCGACCGGTCCGAGCGCGCCGCGATCCGCCGCGGTCGTGCAGCGCCGGCAGCGCAGCGGATCGTCGAACACCTCGCAGGGCGAACCCGTCCAGTCGACGAGGGTGCCGCGGTGGCAGAGCACGGCCTCCCGGGGCGTGGCCTCGACGACGGTGGCGACGCCGAGCCGGTCCGCGGTCCATGCGATCAGGTAGGAGCTCGCGCCGCCGAAGCCATGGACGTGCACGACGTCGGGAGGGTCGTCGCGCAGGGCGGCGACGAGCCGCGTCTCCGTCCGCAGGTCGACGAGTTGTCCGGTGACCTTCCGGAACGGCGGCGCCGACGATCGAACCAGCTCGATCGCGACGCCCGCGGGCACGTCGGGTGGTGGCGCGTCCGGCGGCCACGGGCAGAGCCAGCGCACCCGGGTCGCCCCGGCGGTCATCAGCGTCGACGCGAGCGTGCGGACCGCTCGGACGCTCGGTTCGGGGGTGCGCGTCTTGGATCGAGCGGAGACCAGCAGCACGTCCATCGGCCGCGGCAGGATAGCCGCGCGGCGGCGCGCTTTCGCGCCGCGCGTGCCGCTGTTTCCGCCACCGCTTTTGGCCGGTCGGCCCCTGCAGGATCGGGTATCGTCCGGCCCGGCTGCCATGCAGTTTCATGCCGCTCTCTCGACCGCCGACGACCTCGGCGTCGCCATCGACGACGTCGTGACCGAACTGCGTCGCGGACTCGGCGACCAACCGGTCGACCTGTGCCTGGTGTTCGCGTCCCCGGCGCTCGGCGAGCTCGAGCGGTTGCCCGCGACGCTGCGCGAGCGCACCGGCGCGCGGGTGCTGGTGGGCTGCTCGGCCGGCGGGCTCGTCGGGGCCGGCCGGGAGATCGAAGGCGCGCCCGCGCTGGCGGTGCTCGCCGGTCGCCTCCCTGGCGCGCGGCTGCTGCCACGCCATCTCACCGACGACGATCTCCCCGATTCCGACGATCCGCCGAGCGCGTGGGTCGAGTGCCTCGGATTGGACCCGAAGGACGCCCGTGGCTTCGTCGTGCTGGCCGATCCGTTCTCGCTGCCGGCGGAGCGCCTGCTGGTCGGACTCGACTACGCGTGGCCCGGCGTGCCCAAGGTCGGGGGCCTGGCCAGCGGCGGGGCGGGAGCGGCGGGGCAGGTGGTGTTCGAAGGCGATCTCGCGCATCCGTTCGGCGCAGTCGTCCTCGGACTCGGCGGCGACGTGACGGTGCAGGCGCTCGTCGCGCAGGGGTGCCGGCCGATCGGTGCGGTCGGTCGCATCACGCAGTGCGAGGACAACTACCTGATCGCCGTCGATGGCAAGCCGGCGCTCGAGTTCCTGCGCGTGCAGCTCGACACCCTCGGCGCCGACGAACGCGACCTCGCGCGGCGGTCCCCGGTGTTCCTCGGGGTCGCGATGGATCCGTTCCGGTTGGAGGCGCCCGGCCCGGGCGACTTCCTGGTGCGCAACATCATGGGCTACGACCCGTCGACCGGCATGATGGCGATCGGCGAGCAACTCGGCGTCGGCCGCGCGGTGCAGTTCCACCTGCGCGATGCGGAGACGAGCGCGCAGGACCTGGCGGACACGCTGCGCCGCGCCACCAGGACGCCCGCGCCGCGGGGAGCGCTGATGTTCGCGTGTCTCGGGCGTGGCGCGAACCTCTACGGCCGATCGGGGTTCGACAGCGAGGCGTTCCAGGCGCGCTTCGGCGACGTGCCGCTCGGCGGCTTCTTCTGCAACGGCGAGATCGGACCGGTGGGCAGCACGACCTATCTGCACGGCTACACGTCCTCGTTCGCGCTGTTGCGGGAGCGGTCGGATTGAAGCGGGCGATCGTCTCGCTCGTCCACGCTTGGCTCGTCATCGACTTCTTCGGTCGGGGGCGGCGCGAGCACCGCGAGGGCAGCACGCTGACGACGACGATCTTCGCGCAGTCGTTCGTCGGGCTCGTCGCCGGCGCGCTCTTGTTCGGTCCCGACGCGGCGCTCGTGCCGTTCGTCGCCGCGAACCTCTCGCTGTCGACCTTGCTGTTCGGCCTCGGTGCGCTCGGCCGCACCGACCGACGGGACCGTGAGCTCGCCGACCGGGCGTTGATCGGGACGGCACCGGTGCCGCGCGCCGTCTGGCCGCTGGCGCGTGCGTTGCACAGTGGCTTCCAACTCGGCCTCGTGACGATCGGTGTCGCGCTGCCGCCGGCCATCCTTTCGGGGTTCCTGCGCGGCGGGAACGTGTTCGTCGTGTTCGCCTACCTGCTCGTTGCCGTCGTGCTCGCGGGCACGCTGGCTGGAGCGTTGTCGCTCGCGATGCGGATCCTCGCGGCGCGGATCGGTGCGCGCGGGTCGATGCTCGCCGCGGGGAGCGCGCGTGCCCTGCTGCTGGCGGCCGGCACGGTCGCGTTCGCGCTGTGTCTGTCACATCTCGACGAGACCGCCGATGCGCTGCCGGGGGGGCGCGCGGCGGCGCTGTCGTGGCCCCCGTACTGGGCAGCTCGCTGGCTCGCCGCACCGATCGGCGGCGCGGTGTTCGGGCTCGGGGTGTTCGGTCTCGGCGCGCTCGTGCTCGGTGCGGCGTTGCTCGTCGGCGATCGCGCGAGCACCGAACGCTCTCGCGTGATGCCGCCGCGTCACGGTCCGTTGAACCGTCTCGAGAACCGGCTCGCCGGCGGGGGCGCATTGCTCGCGGCCACGACCTTCACGTCGACCATGATGCGGCGCAGCACGTCGTTTCGCGCGCGCGTGCTGCCATTGCTCGGTGTGCCGGCGGCGCTGGCGTTGCTCGCGTCCGGCGAGGCCGTGGGGCGGCAGCAGCAGGTGCTGCTCGGGGTCACCCTGCAGTTCCCGGCGATCTATCTGCCGTTCCTCGTGATGTTCCTGCCGTACGTCGACCAGCCTGCGGCGGGCCACGTGTTCGTCACGAGCCCCCGTCACGACCTGACGCTGGCGCGCGAGGGTGCACTGATCGCCCTCGCGGTGCGCGTGCTCCTCCCGATCCACGTGCTGGCCATCGCGCTGTCGTTGGCCCTCGGGTTCGAGGCATCGGTCGCGATCGGACTGCCGGCGTTCTCGTGGGGGCTGGCGGTACTGGTCGCCGCGCTGTCGATGGGGCGCCTCGAGTTCGCGCCGTTCACGGTCGCCGAGGGGGACGAGCCGGCGCCCGACCTCGGCGGCATGATCGGCCCGGCCATGGTGCTGGCGGTGTTGGGTGGCGGGTTCGCGCTGATTCCCGTGGGCGTCGTCGGGCCGGTGGCCGGGCTCGCGCTGGCCGCCGTCGCAGTGCTGCGGCTCGGGCGCGGGCGGCGGAGGTTCGCCCGATGACCGGCCGGACCCCCGATTCCGGTCCACCGACGCTGCGGCGGGAGCTGTGGGCGATCCTGTTCCTCTACCTCGCCTTGTCGATCCTGCCGATCCTGATCGGGATCGCATTCGGGCCACGGTGAGCCCAGCCGCCCTTGCGGCGGCGCGGACGGACCCCTAACTTGGCGCGAACTTCTCGGCGAGGAGCCACCGTCGGCGCCGATGATCCGGGAGGTGCCCCAGGAGGAAGCCCATGACCAGCCTCGACTCGACCGGCTTGGCTCGACCTGCCCGTCCGGAGGGGGGGAACACGACGCGCTCCGCCGATTCGACCACGGCGTCGAGCGATCACAGTGAGCCGAGCGCACCGGCCGCGCACCGGAGCAGCCCCGATCCGCTCGTCTCGACCGACCGCTATCGGCTGACCCAGCCGTACACGCGGCGGATCTGATCGGCGCGCGCTTCCGAGGGCCGCCGCGCCCGCGGCCCGCCAGATCGTCTCAAGCCGGCCCGCCGGCCGCTCCGAAGAGGCGCTTCGGATGGGCCGAGCATGAAGGGACGCACCGAGGATCGCAGGCGAAGCCGGCGCATGGGCGCGGAGCAGGTGTTCGCCGCGTTCAAGGTGCAAGGTCTCGCCGGCTCGGACCAGGCGTTCGGCGTCGTCCGGGACGTGTCCGAGACCGGCGTCCGCATCGAGACGCCCCAGCCGCCGGTGGTGCCATCGACCGTGCTCCTGCGGATCAGCGTCGGCGAGGACGTGTTCGAGCTGACGATGCAGGTCCGCCGGGTTCACGCCGAGGGGAACGGGGTCCACATCGTCGGCATGGACTTCCTGCGACTCGACGCACAGCGCACGCGGTTCCTCGAGCGCTTCCTCGAGGACGGGCGCTTCAAGCCGCGGTGACCGGCCGTCAGGTGTCGGTGTCCCCGTCGAGCAGCGAGAGCATGTCCGCCGGCAGCGGTGCCTCGATCGTGAACGGATCCTCGTCGCGGAACGGGTGACGGAACGACAGCCGCGCCGCGTGCAGCGCGTGCCGGTCCAGCACGAGTGCGGCGCGGCTCGCCTCGGAGATCGCGCCGTCGAGGTACTCGAAGAACACGTGCTCGTCGACGCCATAGACCTTGTCGCCGACCAACGGGCAGCCGATCGCGTGCATGTGCACGCGCAGTTGGTGGGTACGTCCGGTCTCCGGGAACAGCTCGACGAGCGCGCGATGGGCGGTGTGGCGGAGCACGCGGTAGCGCGTCCGCGCGCTCAGTCCGGACCCGTCGGCGCGCGCTTCGAGCTTGAGCCGGATGCGCGAGCGCCGCGCCGGGCCGATCGACAGATCGACGGTGCCCTCGGTCGGCATCGGGCAGCCGTGGACGACCGCCTGGTAGACCTTCGTCACTTCGCGGTCCTCGAACTGCCGCCGCACCTCGCCGTGGAACCGCTCGTCGAGACCGATCGCGACGACGCCCGAGGTCTCCCGGTCGATGCGGTGCAGGAGTCGCGGCACGACGTCGTGTGCCGGATCCTCCGGGTGCCGATACCGCTTGTGCAGGTGGTGGATCAGCGTGCCGTGCACGCGCCGCCCCGCCGGATGGACCGCGAGGCCCGGGGGCTTGTCGACCGCGACCATCCACAGGTCCTCGTAGAGGATCGGGATCTCGAAGCCTCCGGGAGCGACGTCGACCGGCTCGGCCGGCTGCGGCACGCGCACCACGAGGACGTCGCCCTTGCGGATCCGCGTCGACGGCCGCGGCGACCGACCGTCTGCCAACGTGACGAGCCCGTCCTCGATCAGTCGGCGCACGCTGGTCCGCGAACGCCAGTGGAGGAACGCGCACAGCGCCTGGTCCAGGCGCAGGCTGTCGTGCTTCTCGTCCGCGAGCAGCCGTAGCTGCTCGAGCGGCTTGCTCAGATCGCGTGGGGCTTCACCCGGGAAGTGCGGGATCATCGCTCGGCCTCCTCGCGATGCGCGACGGAGGGTCGCCACCGGGCGGGCGCGACGAGCATGCGGAAGTCCGTCGGACGGACCTCGTGACGGTCGATCAGTCGTTGCTGTCCGACGAGCCTTCGCGGGCGGCCGCGCTGACCGTGGCGGGGCGCTTGCTCGACGCCACCGCCGACGCCGTCGTCGTGTCGTCCGAATCGTCGCCGTCGCCCTGGTCGTGGCTCTGCCCGCCGGCGCGGACGCGCGACTTCCGCCGGCCACGGCCCTTGCCCCGGTCCTCCATCTTGCGCATCGCGCGCTGGATGTTGCGGATCCGCTCGCGGTCCTCGCGGCGGCGCTTGTCGCTCGCCTTCTCGTGGTAGGCGTACTTCTTCGCGAGCCGGAAGATGCCGGCGTAGTTGCACTGTCGTTTGAAGCGTCGAAGCGCGGCTTCGAGAGGCTCGTTCGGGCGGACCTGGACTTTGATCATAAAGCGGGCTTTCCTGTTCTTCGGCGGCGTGTCGCCGCAGCGCACCCCGGGCGCAGCACGCCTTGCCGGTCCGGATCGACGGCCGGCCGCGCAGCGGGGCGCAACACGATAACGACCATCGTCCTCGGGGCAACGTTCTCTTGGCAAGAAGCCCCCACGAGTCGCCGGAAGGCGAGCGCGTCGACGGCCTCCTCGGGACCGTCGAGCGGTTCACCTACCGCGACCCCGATTCGGGTTTCGCGGTGATCCGGTTCCGGCCGGAGGTCGGTGGCGGTGCGCTCGCGCTCGTCGGGACCCTCGCGCAACTCGCGGAGGGGCAGCAGGTTCGGGTGAGCGGGACGCGCCACGTCCATCCGCGGTTCGGCGAGCAGGTCGAGGTCGACACCGTCGAGGCCGTGCTGCCGACCAGCGCCGCCGGCATCCAGGCGTACCTGGCGTCGAGCCTGGTGCGCGGGATCGGGCCGGCGACCGCCGAGCGCATCGTCGCGCGGTTCGGCGCGGACACGCTGCGGGTCGTCGAGGAGGAGCCCGATCGGCTGCGCGAGGTGAAGGGGCTCGGCGCGAAGCGGATCGACGAGCTGGTTGCGGCGGTACGGGCGCAGAAGGACGTCCAGGAGGTGATGGTGTTCCTGCGGGCGCACGGCCTCGGTCCCGGCCTGGCGGCGCGGATCGTCAAGCGGCTCGGCAAGGGGGCATCGTCGATCCTGAAGTCGGACCCGTACCGGCTGGCCGACGAGGTGGTCGGCGTCGGCTTCCACACGGCGGACCAGCTCGCGCGCAACATCGGGCTCGCCCACGACGCGCCCGCGCGCGTCCGGGCGGGTCTGCTGCACGCGCTGTCGCAGGGGGCGCGGGACGGCCACTGTTTCCTGCCCGAGGGGGAGCTCGTCGAACGCACGGCGCGGTTGCTCGAGCTGCCGCCGGAGTCGGTCGCCGAGGCATTGCCGGTGCTCGAACGGGAGGGACGGGTGGTGCGCGACGAGGTGGCCCGCGGCATCTACCCGAGCGCGCTGCACGCCGCGGAGAACGGAGTCGCGCGCATGTTGACGATGCTGGTGCGCACACCGCGCAAGCCGCTCGGGTTCGACGTCGAGCACGAGCTCGCCGCGTTCTCGCAGCGCACGCGGCTCGAGCTTCCCGAAGAGCAGCGGCGTGCGGTCAGGCACGCGTTCGAGGATGCGGTGAGCGTCGTCACCGGCGGGCCGGGCGTCGGCAAGACGACGATCGTGCGCGCGATCGCGGCGATCTGCGCGGGGAAGGGACTGCGGCTCCGGCTCGCGGCACCGACCGGACGCGCGGCGAAGCGGCTCGAGGAATCGACCGATCACGGCGCTTCGACGATCCATCGACTGCTCGAGTACCCAGGCCGGCATCGGGCTGTTCCTCCGCGATCCGGACCATCCGCTCGAGGGCGACGTTCTCGTCGTCGACGAGACGTCGATGCTCGACGTGCGACTGGCCTACGACCTGCTGCGCGCAGTGCCGCCGGGACTCCGCCTCGTGCTGGTCGGCGACGTCGATCAACTGCCGGCGGTCGGCCCCGGCCAGGTCCTGGGCGACGTCATCGAGTCGGGGCTCGTGCCGGTGACCCGGCTGACGCGCATCTTCCGGCAGGAGGGCGGTTCGGCGATCGTCCAAGCCGCGCACGCGATCCGTTCCGGGGAGGTCCCGGTCAGCGCCGGCGAGGGCGGCGACTTCTTCGTCATCGAATCGCCGAGTGGCGCGCACGCACGGTCGGTGGTGCGCACGCTCGTGACCGAGCGCATCCCGAAGGCGTTCGGCCTCGACCCGGTGCGCGACGTGCAGGTGCTGTGTCCGATGTACCGTGGCGATGCCGGCGCCGACGCGATCAACGACGACCTGCAGGCGGCGCTGAACCCCGAGGGGGACGAGCACGAGCGCGGCGGCAAGCGCTACCGGGTCGGCGACAAGGTCCTGCAGGTGCGCAACGACTACGACCTCGACGTGTTCAACGGCGACGTCGGCCGCGTGACCGCGATCCACCGCGGAGCGCAGGCGCTGCGCGTGCGCTTCGACCAGCGCGAGATCGAGTACCCGTTCGCCGACCTCGATCAGCTCGTCCCCGGCTACGCGATCACCGTGCATCGCGCGCAGGGCAGCGAGTATCCGGCGGTCGTGCTCCCGCTCGTGACCGAGCACTACGTGATGTTGCGCCGCAACCTGCTCTACACCGCCGTGACCCGGGCGAAGCGCCTGTGCGTCTTGGTCGGCCCGGCGAAGGCGCTGGCGCTGGCGGTGCGGAACGCCGACGAAGCGCGGCGGCACACGGGGCTGGCGGGGCGGTTGCGGGGTGGAGGATCCGTGCGGTGACCCTGCGATCCGTCGTGCGGCCCGCTCGCCTCGCCGGTCATCCGCGGCTCCGCCCGATGAACAGACGCGCCCCCGCGTCGCTCGGCGACCTCGAGCCGTCGTGGATCAGAACCCCGGCGGTGCCTCGAACGGCACCGAGACGAATCCGTAGGGCTCGTCCCAGCTCACGGGGACGTCGACCAGGACCGACGTGAATCCCGGTGCGCTGATCTCGACTCGGACGACCGCCTCGTCGGCGTCGTAGTCGGGGCCGAGGACCGCGCGGCCGTCGACGTCCTCGGCGAAGCCGACCTCGGCGGCAGCCAGGTAGAACGGCGAGAAGTAGACGAGGCCGTAGCTGTCGGTGAGCTGGTACTGCACGTCCGGACTCTCGCAGACGCAGTCCGACCACTCGTTCCAGGCGGACACCACGCGCACGCCGACGTTCTCCCAGACGCCGTTGGTGACCGGGTCGTAGACCTCGATCTCGACCTCGGCGGGGACCGGCGACGGCGGCGGGGCGACGACCACCGTGTTGTTCTCGGTGCACGCGGGGAGCGCGAGCAGGGTGAGGGCGGCGGAGGCGAGGAGTCGGCGCATGGGTGAACCGAGTCAAACGGCGTGCCAGCGGGTGGGATCGCGCGGGGGGCGCGGTGGGAGCGGGGAATGCGGGCGAGCCGGCGCCGGTGGGGCTGCCCGGGATGTCGCGTGAGGGCGACACGCGTGTCCGGGGCGGCGGCACGGGCGCGGCGCGGGCCGACGCGGTCGGGCCGATCTCCTCGGTCGCCCCGTGCGGCTCGCCGCCACAATGGCGCGCCACCCCGACCGAGGCCCCGCGATGTCCATGCTCTTCCTCTCCCGCTCCCTCTGTCTCCCTGCGCTCGCCCTGCTCGTGGGCTTCACCGCCGGCGCGCGCCAGCTCGCGGACGCCGAGCCGGCGCCGAAGGCGTTCGCGCCAGGCGGCTACGAGTTCGACCTCGAGGTGACGGTGCCGGTCAAGGCCGACGCTGCGTGGGACGCGTTCACCGGCGACGTTTCCGCGTGGTGGGACCACCACTTCGCCAAGTCCCCGAAGTCGCTGGTCATCGCGCGGAAGCCCGGCGGGTCGTTCCTCGAGATCTTCGACGACGACGGTCAAGGCGTCGAACACGCCCGCGTGACGCACGCGATTCGCGGGGAGCTCCTGCGCCTGGTCGGGCCGTTCGGCCTGGTCGGACACGGGGTCGAGATCGACACGACCTTGCGGTTCCTCGGCGACGGCGACCAGACGCAGGTGCGCCTCGTCACGTACGTCACCGGCAAGGTCGATCAGGACATCGCCAAGACCGTCGAGCAGGTCTGGCGACACTTCCTGATCGATCAGTACGCCGCGCACGTGCGCGGTGGCTGACTCAGCGCTTGCCGCGCCGCAGCACGTACCGGCGACCGGCGAGCCGGCCTTGCTCCGGTGTGCCGGCCGAGGCGTGGCGCGGAGCCGGCCCTTCGTCGACGAAGCCGAGGTTCTGCGCGACGCGGACCGACGCAGCGTTCTCCGGAGCGACGAACGCGACGAGCTTCGCGACACGCGTGTGGGCGAACACGTGGTCGGCGATCGCCCGCAGCGCCTCGGTCGCGACCCCGCGGCCCTGGTGTTCGGGGAGCACCGTGAAGTAGACCTCGACGCCACCCTCGTCCGCGAGTGGCTGCAGGCCGCAGGAGCCCAGATACGCGTCGCTGTCGGGATCGGCGATCGTCATCGAGAACACCGCGTCCTTCCCGTCGTACGACTCGATCACGTAGTCGAGGATCTGCTTCGCGCCGGCGCGCGTGCGCTGCTCCGCCGGGAACGGGATGAACCGCGTCGCCTCGTCGTCGGCCAGGAACCGCGCGAACGCGTCCAGGTCGTCGTCGCGGTGACGGCGAAGGCGCAGGTTCTCGGTCCGGATCTCGCGGGGGACCTTCATCGTGCGTCGGCGATCGACCGGGCGTAGATGCGCTTCGAATCGCCCGGCCCGTAGAAGTCGCGCAGCTCGGCCTCGAGCTGGTAACCGCAGCGCTCGTAGAACGCGCGCGTCGGCGCGTATTGGGCCCGCCCGGACGTCTCGACCCAGATGCGCCCGCCACCGCGTGCGGCGATCCGCGCTTCGGTCTCGTGGAGCAGGTTTCGCCCGATGCCCTGCCCGCGCAGCTCGTCGCTTACGGCGATCCAGTAGAGGTCGTAGCTGTCGCGTGTGCCGTCGACGTGACCCCAGCACGAGTACCCGAGCAGCGCGTCCCCGCGATCCGCGAACAGGAACTCGTAGCCGCTCGCCGGGCCCTTCGCGAGGCGCGCCTCGACGAGCTCCGCGGCGATCCGCACCTCGTCGTCGTTGAAGTAGCCGGTGCGGCGCACGAGGTCGCGCACCGCTGCGACGTCGGACGGGCGCACTGCCTCGCGCAGGACGAACTCGGGAACCGCCTCGCTCATCGGTCACCTCCGGACACGAGCCCAGCGAAGAACGCCCGCGCATTCTGCCCGAGCGAGGTCGTCCGGTAACCACCCTCCTGGACGACCAGCGCCGGAACCCGGAGCGCGCCGAGCAGCTGCCCGTTGTTCTCGAAGTCCGCGCTCCTCAGCGACCAGGTCCCGGTCGGGTCCTTCTGGGCCGTGTCGAGGCCGAGCGCGATCACCAGGAACCGCGGGCCGAACTCCTGCACCGCGCGCAGCGCCTTCTTCAGCTCCTTCCGATACCGCTCGCCGTCGACCTGCTCGGGCAGTGGGAAGTTGTGATTGCAGCCGAGACCGGGCCCGGCGCCGTGCTCCTCGGCGAACCCCGAGAAGAACGGATACGCGAATCGCGGATGGCCGTGCAGCGACACGGTCAGGACGTCGTCGCGCTCGTAGAAGATGTCCTGCTGCCCGTTTCCGTGGTGGTAGTCGACGTCGACGATCGCCACCCTGCCGTGGGCGCTGAGATAGTGCGCGGCGATCGCGGCGTTGTTGAAGTAGCAGAAGCCACCGAACACCTTTCGCTCGGCGTGGTGCCCGGGCGGACGCACCAGCGCGTAGGCGACGCGCTGGCCGTTCAACACGGCATCGGCCGCGGTCAGCGCGCAATCGACGCCGCGACGTGCCGCCTTCCACGCGTTGCGATTCAGCGGCGTGAACGTGTCGATGCACCAGTAGCCCGCGGCGTACGCGA
This sequence comes from uncultured Planctomycetota bacterium, assembly GCA_963823025.1. Taxonomy (GTDB): domain Bacteria; phylum Planctomycetota; class UBA1135; order UBA1135; family UBA2386; genus CAWGKH01. The sequence continues at coordinate 13,569 of CAWGKH010000004.1, forward strand.
GATCCTCCGGGGGCCTCGCCTGGTTGCGCACCGGGAACACGTACGGATAGATCGACTTGCCGGCTTCGACCGTCTCGCACGCCGCCTTCACGTAGCGAAACAGGCCTTTGTCGTGCACGGCGAGGACGTGAGCGTCGGGAAAGCTCTTCGGCTCGATGCGCCAGAACATCCCGCTGGGCTCGATCGCCTTGAGGATCGAGCGCACGCGAGCCGGCGCTTCGACGTAGCCGCGTTCCCGGACGTGGTGGATGTCGTGCTCGGTGTTGACGACCAGGGCGATCAGCCGTTCGCCGGTCAGCTGGTTCCGCGGCGGCTTGGGCTTCCGGTGATAGCGCGGCTCGCGCAGCCGCACCGGATCGTCCTGGAACGACTCGACGACGCGCTCGACGTACGCCGGCGGACACAGCGCCGCGTACTTGCGCTCGAGGATCGCGCGCACGACCAGCCGCGCATCGTCGCGCCGGAGCGGTGCCTCCCGGTCGAGCCCGTCCCACACCAGGTGCGGCATGTCGAGCTGTCCCGCGCTCAGCGGCAGCTCGTAGTCGGTGCCCGCGATCGGGCGTGCCCCCCAGCGCTCGTAGAACGCGAGGCGCTTCTGGTTCGGCTCGACGAAGCTCGGGTCGCTGACGGCCTCGGGCTCGTCGGGCAGACACTCGTAGAACAGCCCGAGCGGCGCGATCGCCCGCGCGGCCTCGCGGATGCGCTCGTAGAGGGCGCCGCCGACGCCGTGGCCCGACAGTCCGCTGGCCGCCGCGACGTAGTCGAGCAGGCAGAAGCCGATGTCGGGAGCGTGCGAGAGCAGTGCGAAGCCCTTGTGGCGACCACGCAGGTCGTCGGCCACGAACAGCAGCGCCCGGAACCGATGCGCGAGCGGGTCGCGGAGGCGGTCGGGGAGCTCGTCGATCTCCTCGGTGGGGATCCCCGGCAGGCGCTCCTTCAGGATGCGCTGCACGGTCGCGATCTCCCGGCGATCGGCCGGGAGCGACGAGTCGGTGACCTCGCGGATTCGGAACATCTCAGCGTGACGCGTCGGCGACGATGCGCGCGATCGCGTCCGGCAGCGTGAGTCCCGCTCGCTCCACCGCAGCCGCGAAACCGGCGTCCGGGGACAGGCAGGGGTTGGTGTTGACCTCCAGGATCCACGGCTTGCCCGCGGCGTCCACTCGAAAGTCCACCCGGGCCCAGCCGCGCAGACCGAAGGCGTGCCAGCACGCGAGCGCGAGCCGTTCGAGCTCCCGCAGCAGCGGTGCGTCCGTGGTTGCGAAGTCGAAGCGCCGCGGCGTCGTGTGGTACTCGCGGCTGTCCGTGTCCCACTTCGCACGCCAATCGACGATGCGCGGTCGGTCCGTGTCCCAGTCGATGAAGTCGATCTCCGCCGGCGGCAGGACCTCCGGTCCGTCCTCGCTCGCGAGCACCGAGAGATTGAACTCGCGACCGTCGACGTAGCGCTCCGCGAACGACTCGCCGCCGAGCTCGACGCGGCGGGCCGCGATCGCCGCGCGCAGCATCGCTTCGTCGGTGGCGTCCACGAGGGCGTCCGCGTCGAGACCCAGGGAGCCGTGCTCCCACACCGACTTGATCAGGTGCCGACCCGGGACCACGTCGGTGCTGCCGTGCGCCTCGCACCAGTCGGGGGTCGGCAGGCCGGCGCCGCGGAGCAGCCGCTTGGCGAGCACCTTGTTCGACGTCGTGTAGATCGCGTCGGCCGGCGCGCCGGTGTAGGGCACGGCGAGCGCGTCGAGCAGGGCGGGCGCGAAGTGGATCAACCGGCCGGTGCGCGCGATCGACTCGACGAGGTTGAACACGAGATCGGGAGACTCGCCGTTCACGGCGTGCACGAGCTTCTCCAGGTCGAGTCCACACGGCGCCGCGCTCACGACGTGGCCGAGTGTCCGCAGCGCGTCCGCGACCTCATCACGCTGGACCAGCACGTCCAGCTCGTCGGGACGCGCATCGGCGTCGACGTCGTCGTGGAGGATCAGGACGCGCATGGCTCGTTCGCGCGTGCGCGACGCTTCGCCGAGTCGAGGATCTGGCCGATCAGATCGCGGTACGCGATGCCCGCGAGGCCCGCCATGATCGGCAGGTCGGAGTGGGTGGGATGCAGGCCGGGCAGCGGGTTCAGCTCGAGCACCTCGAGTCGGCCACCGTCGGCCTGACGGACGTCGACGCGTCCGCCGTCGCGGCAGCCGATGCCGCGCCAGGCGGTCAGTGCCAGGGCTTCGGCCTCTCCGGCGAGCGGGCCGTGCGCGAGCCGGTACTCCACCAGCGACTCGCAGTCCTCCTTGTTGCGCTGCGTGTAGACGCCTGCATCCGCGCCGGCGAGCAGCACGACCTCGAGCACGGCGACGGCGCGCGCGTGCTCGCCGGTGCCGATCACGCCGACCGTGAACTCGCGACCGGGCAGGAAGCGCTCGACGAGCACCGGCTGCCGATGGTTGGCGAGCAGCTTCGCGCAGATGCGTTCGAGACCGGCGCGGTCGTCGACCCGCGAATCGGCGTGCACGCCCTTGCTCGTGCCCTCGGCCACCGGCTTCGCGAACAGCGGGAACGGCAGCTCGACGCGTGCGGCGTCCGCGACGCGTTCGACGAGCGCGAACGCTGGCGTCGGCACACCCAGGTCCCTGAGCACGCGCTTCGCCATCGCCTTGTGGAGGGTCAGCGCGCAGACCAGCGGATCGGAGAACGTGTACGGGATGCCGTGGGCGTCGAGCAGCGCCGGGACCTGGGATTCGCGGCCGATCCCGTGCATCCCCTCGGCGATGTTCCACACGAGGTCCCAGCGGTCACCGGCGCAGAGCCGCGGCAGGAGCGCGTGCAGGTTGCCGATGCGATCCGGTGCGTGGCCGAGCTCGACGATCGCGCTCTCGATCGCGTCGACGGTCGCCGGGCTGTCGAATTCGGCGACCTCCTCGAGCGAATGACCGCGGGCGAGCCAGTCGTCGCGCAGGTCGTAGGTCAGTCCGATCTTCATGCCGCGCCTCCGATCGTGCCGGCGTCGGCGTGCAACTCCGCGTAGAGGCGCGTCCGCCAGCGGTCGGCGTCCGCCTGCGCCATCGCGAGCACGGCGAGCATCGACGTCGATGCGCCGCCGAACAGCGCGATGGGGCAGTAGTCGGGGTCCTCGCCGTCGAGTCCGGCTGCGGTGTAGGTCCACGGATAGAGGCGGCAGACGAGCGGCCGCACCGATTCCGGAAGCGTGCAACCTGCCGCGCCGAGGAACGTGCAGTCGCCGTCGTCCCGCCGGCGGAGCATGTGCCGCCGGCCGTCGGCGCAAACGGTGAGCGCTCGCCATTCCGGATCCCGCGGGTCGTGCTCGACATACGCGGGATCGGTTGGGACGCGCCGCTCGTGGAAGTCGTCGCGACCTCCGAGGTGCGCGCGGATGCGTTCGACGTCGCCGCCGGTCACGAGGATCTCCGCGCGCTGGCAGCACGTCCGCTGCACGCGGGCGCACCGCGCGCAGGGGTGGAGTTCGTCGGTCATCGGATCAGCCGCAGCGCGGCCCGTGGCCGTTGCCGTTCCGCGCGGAGGTGGCGATCGCCGGGATCCGCGCGCCGCCGTTCGGCCCGCCGTGAAGCGGGTCGGGGTAGCGGAAGGTCTTGCCTTCGTAGTTGCGCAGCACGACGTCGTCGCCGTCGCGACCGACCAGGTAGCTCGGCAAGAGCGGGATCTTGCCGCCGCCGCCGGGCGCGTCGATCACGAACTGCGGCACCGCATAGCCGGTGGTGTGGCCGCGCAGACCCTCGATGATCTCGAGGCCCTTCTCGACCGGCGTCCGGAAGTGCGCGGAGCCCGGGATCGGATCGCACTGGTAGATGTAGTACGGCCGCACGCGGATCCTCAGGAGCTTGTGCATCAGCTCCTTCATCGTGTCGACGTCGTCGTTGACGCCCTTCAGGAGGACGGTCTGGCTGCCGAGCGGGATGCCGGCGTCGGCGAGCCGTTCGCACGCCTGCGCGACCTCTGGGGTGACCTCGTTCGGGTGCGTGAAGTGCACGCTGAGCCAGAACGGGTGGTAGCGCTTGAGCATCGCGCACAACGCGGGCGTGATGCGTTGCGGCAGCACGGCCGGGACCTTGGTGCCGATGCGGATGAATTCGACGTGCGGGATCGCGCGCAGCCGCGACAGCAGCCACTCGATGCGATCGTCCGCCATCGTCAGCGGGTCGCCGCCCGAGATCAGCACGTCGCGAATCGCCGGTGTCCTCGCGATGTAGTCGATCGCGCGCTCGTACTGCGCCTGGTTGAAGTGGTACTCGCCGGTCTTGCCGACGAGCCGCGAGCGTGTGCAGTAGCGGCAGTAGACCGCGCAGAAGCTCGTGACGAGGAACAGCACGCGGTCGGGATAGCGGTGGACGAGCCCCGGCACCGGCATGTCGTGGTCCTCGCCGAGCGGGTCCGCCAGCTCGCCGGGAGACTCGAGGTCTTCGCTGCCGACGGGGACCATCGTCCGGCGCAGGCCGTCGCTCGGATCGTCGGATGCGAACAGCGACGCGTAGTAGGGCGTGATGCCGACGGGCAGACGGTCGCCGAGCGACGCGACCATCGCGCGCTCGTCGTCGGTCAGCCGGACGATGCGCTCGAGGGCCGGCAGCTCGCGCACGCGATGGCGGAGCTGCCACTTCCAGTCGTGCCACTCGGCGTCGCTGGCCAGCGGGAAGTGCCGTTCGCGGAACGCGCGCGTGGGTTCGCCGACGACGAACGCGTCGTCCTCGGCGCGGGCCAGCAACGCGGGGTGTGCGACGTGCAGCGGCGCGGGGGTCGCCCGCCACGGGCCTCGCAGGACGAGATCGCCGCGCAGCGTCGAAGGCACAGCGACCTCGGGTTCTCCCGGATCCGGGGGTTCGTCGCTCGTCGTCTCCGCTTCGGCCGACGAGGACGGGGTGTCCGAACGGACGTGCGATGCCAGGGCATCGCAGCGATGAGCAGGTGTCATCAGTGCTCTGGGTCGAGCGATTGCCTCGGCGATCTACGGCCGCGGGGACCTGACAGGTCCCGTTCCTTCCGCGGAGGAGCACCGAAGCGGCCGCGGACCATAGATCCGCTGTCGGTCACTGCAAGGGGGTGACCGCGCCGCGCGTCGGATTTTTTCCGACCGTGCCCCGGCCCGTGGCGGTCACCGCAACGCGCGCCGCCGGCCGCTCGCGCCCGGGCGAGCTTCGGGATGAAACGCGAGCGGCCGCGCCCGGCAGATCCGGGCGCGGCCGCGGGTATGGGAATCGCTCGCCCGACCGGGGCCGGCCGGGCGACGCTCACCCTTCGATCAGTTGACGTCGAGCTTCCAGTCGATGCCGTTCGTGGCGGAGATCCCGAGCGGGTTGACGCCGGGGGCCACGACGAGCGACTGGAGGTAGACGTGGACGCCGGCGAGCGACGGGTCCATCGGCACCGGGATGCTGCTGCTCGCCGTCGCGCCCAATGTCGCGAAGCCGAACTGCGCGTTGAAGCCGGCGTTGAGCGTGCAACCGGGCATGCCGATGATCGAGAGGTCGATCGGGGGCATGACCGGCGCCACGCCGAGGGCCAGCACGCCACCGAGCGCGGTGGCCGGGATGTTCTGGGTCTCGACGCTGCCGCTGGTGCCGATCACCGGCCGTGCGCCCGGAGCGAGCGCGAGAGCCGCATAGCCGTCGGACAGGGCCGTGGCCATGAGCGTCGAGAGGTCGCTCGAACCCGGGTCGGACGCGTTGCCGCCCTGGCTGTAACCGACGATCGAGTCGAGGCTCGAGCACGCGCCGTACTTGACCTCGATGTTGCCGGACTGGCTGAACGTGACCTGGAAGGTGTTGGAGCCGGTATTGGTGTACTCGGGCACGCCGGTGAAGGTCACGTGGAACAGCGACGGGTTGCCCGCATCCTGTTCGGCGTTGATCGTGCCGCCGCCGGCCGCGCTCGGATTGAGGTCGTCCCACAGCGGGCAGACCCGCGGCGGGCTCGACAGCAGCTCGGTCACGCTCTCGGTGAACGACGCGCCGCTCCACATTTCGAGGCTGATGAACCCGTTCGAGCAGACCCAGACGCTCGAGGTCATGCCGTTGGCGTACGGCATCGCCCACGGCAGGGCGATCTGCTGCGTGTCGTCGTCACCGAACGTGATCGCGGCGCCGGTCGGCGCGACGATCGGGCTCGCGCCCTGCACGAAGGCGTACGCGCCCGGGCCGCGGTTGAGCGTGAAGCCGCTGTTCGACAGGTCGAATGCGTTGGTGGTGCCGTCGAACAGCTCGTAGAGCGAGGGTTTCGGGGTTGCGCCGCAGCCGCTGCCGTACGGCGTGGCCGACGCGTAGTTCGCACCCGGCTGGTAGTAGATCGTGCCGTTCCACACCCGGGGGTCGTAGAGACCGGTGAACAGGCCGGTGGTCGAGGAGCCCAGCGCCAGCGACAGGTCGGCGTTCGAGTAGCTCTGGTTCGTGCCGTTGCCGTTGGTGTAGTTCATCCCGACGCCGTTGAACAGGATCGCGATCCCGTAGGTGCCCGGGGTCAACACGATCGGCGTGTTCAGCACGGCGTTGGTCGGCAAGCCGGTGCCGGCGGCCGAGAACGACGCGCTGCTGGACACCAGCGTCCAGGCGCCGGCGTTGTTCTGGTTGCCGACGTAGGTGCCGCCCGCGGCGGTGATGTAGACGTCGATCGTGCCGCCGGTGCCGGCGGCGCTCGAGAGGTTCAGGTCGAAGCTGGTGATGGTGACCGCGATGTTCGGCGTGATGTCGAACATGTTCATCCAGCCGGCGCTGCCGCCGTTGCCACCGGCGAACAAGGTCGTGATCGACGATTGCGCCGGAGCGACGGCCGCCAGCGCGGCGAGGATGGAGAGGGAGCGGAGGACGTGGGTGGTCTTCATCGGATCTCGCGAGTAGGGGGAGAGGGAGGAGCGGGGCCGGAGACACTCCGGAGCTGCCCGGGCACAAATGCCGGTGGGGAGACGGATGCCGTCGAGGAGGTGTTCCGTGGGGCCGGTCGGTCGCCGGGATTTTTCGGGCGGAGAGACGCCGAGAGACCGCGCGAATACGGCGCCCCGGATCACCGCGCGCTCACTGCACGTCGAGGCGCCAGTCGAGGCCGTTGGTCGCCGCGATGCCGAACGAGTTGACGCCCGGCGCCACGACGAACGACTGCAGGTAGAGGTGCGCGCCCGCGAGTCCGGGGGTGGACGGGAGTGGCAGGCTCTGCGGCGCCGTGGAGCCGCTGATCGGGAGCCCGAGCTGCGCATCGAAGCCGACGAGCAGCGAGCAGCGGGTCATGCCGAGGAAGGAGAGATCGACCGGCGGCGTGACCTGGGCGAGACCATAGGCCACGACGCCGCCGAGGCTGCCGGTGGGGATGTTCCGCGTCTCGATCGTCGCGGTCTGGCCGAGCACGGGCCGGGCGACCGAGGCGAGCATGAGGTTCGGGCGATCGTCGCCGATCGGCACGGCGGTGATCGCCGAGATGTCGGTGGCCCCCGGGTCGAGGGCGCCGCCGCCCCGGCTGTAGCCGACCATGCAGTCGCCGACGCTGCAGCTCCCGTACTGGACTTCGATCTGGCCGGACTGCGCGAACGTGACCTGGAACGTGTTGGCGCCGACGGCCGGATACTCAGGCACCCCCGTCCACGTGACGTGGAACAGCGCGGGGTTCGTCGGATCCTGCTCGGCGTTGACGGTGCCGCCGCCGGTCGTGCCCGGATTGAGGTCGTCCCACATCGGGCAGACGCGCGGCAGACCCGAGGTCAGCAACGAGACCGATTCGGTGAGGTCGGTGGCGGCCGTCGACTCCAAGGACACGAACCCGTTGGAGCAGACCCAGATGTTCGCGGTGACGCCGTTCTGGTAGGGCATCTGCCACGGCAGGGCGATCGGCAGGGTCTGGTCGTCGGCGATCGTCAGTGGCGCGCCGGTGGGTGTGACGATCGGTGTCGCGCCGGGAGTCACCACGTAGTTGCTGCCGGCGGCCAGCATCGTGAACCCGCTGTTCGAGAGATCGAACGCGTTGGTGCCGCCGAACACCTCGTAGAAGCTCGAGGGGAAGCCGCCGCCACAGCCGGTCCCGAACGGCGTCGCCGACGCGTAGTTGGCGCCGACGAAGTAGTAGACGGTGCCGTTCCAGACGCGTGGCGTGTTGATCGTGCCGCCGAAGCCCGCCGTCGTCGAGCAACCGAACTGCATCGACAGGTCGGCGTTGGACACGGTCTGGTTGCTGCCGTTGCCGTTCGTGTAGCTCATCGACACGCCGTTGTAGAGGATCGCCACCCCGTAGGTTCCCGGAGCGACGACGATCGGTGTGTTCAAGGTCGCGTGCGTCGGTGAGTTCGCGGCGGACGCCGTGAACGTCGCGCTGCTCGACACCTGCATCCAGGGCGTGGCGGTGAGCTCGTTGCCGAGATAGGTGCCGCCGGGTGCCGTCATGTAGACGTCGACGGTCCCGGTGGCGCCGGCGCCGCTGGAGATGTTGAGGTCGAGCGCGGTGATCGAGATCCCGTTGTTGGCCGTGAGGTCGAACATGTTCGTCCAACCGGCCGAGCCGCCGTTGCCGCCGGAGAACAAGGTGGTGATCGTCGATTGCGCGGGGGCGAGGGCGGCGAGCGCGCCGAGAGCGACGAGGGAGCGCAGAAGATGGGTGGGAGTCATGAGGGCCGGGAGAAACGGGAGAGAGGAGCCGAGCGACCGGGAAGGATACCCGCGTATCCCGCGCGCGACAGCGGTGGATGAACGCGTTGGGCGAACCCCGCCGCTCGTTTCTGGCTCGCCGAAAGCGGGCGCCCGGCCGTGCCGCCGGACCCGCGGTCAGCGACCCTGCACGATCGCCCACACGCGCTCGAACTCGCCCCGCCGGAGCACCGCCTCCTGCATCCAGACGAACCACCGGCCACGCGCGCCGAACGCGGTCCTGGCCGCGTCGTCGGTGTCGAGCTGCAGCAGCAGCCGCCAATCCGGCGCGCCGAGCGCGAGGCCGGCGGCGCGCGGATCGGCGTAGGCGTCCGGGCGGCCGCAGCGGATGCCGTGGGTCACGAGCTGGCAGTCGAGCTGCATGTCACCGGCGAGGGGTGACGGATGGCCGAGGAGCCGGTGCTGCGGCAGACCGTCCGCGGCCGCGGCGCGGTCGCGCGCTGCGAAGAACTCCGCGTAGGCGGCGAGCTCGGCCTCGTCCGGCTCGAGCGCATCGACGACCGCGGAGTCGGGTGGCGGCAGCGTGATCTCCGGGACCGTCGTGACCGCACACGCGCGGAGCGCATCGACGCCCGCCGGGGATCGGCGGGTCACGGTGCCGGCGCGTCGCGGCTCGAGTCGGACCACGGCGCTGCCGCGATCGCCCGGATCGGTGCCGCGCGGGCACCGGTCGAGGTCGAAGAAGAACTGCAGCAGACCTTCGGCCGGGAGCTCGCGGGCCGCGGGCTGCCGGTGGACCGATGCGAGGTCGATCTGGGCGAGGAACGCGAGCGGCCGGCCGTCGCGTTCGGGCCAGACCGCGTCGGGGCGGAGATCGGGCGCGCCGCCGATGCGGGTCGCACGCGCGCGCAGGGTCGCGCCGTCCGCGGGGACGGTCAGGAGTCGGATCGCCGGGCGGGCGGCGGCAGCCAGCGGCGCGGCGAGCCGGTCGAGGCCGGCCGCGGCGAGCTCGGCCTTGAGGTCTTGGGGCATGGCAGACACGTTCGGAGGTCGGGGCGGAGCATGCTACTCGCCGTGGCGCAGCGCCTTGCGGATCACGAGCTTCAATCCCGACCAGGTGTCGTCGACCGCGCAGACCTTGACGTCGACGAGACCCAGCGGGAGGGCGACGGCCCGGACGGTGTCCTCGGTGACGTCGGTCGCCATCTTCGACGACCGCTTCGGCCAGGACACCCAGATCGCACCGTTCGATCGGATCCGGCCGGCGAAGTCCGGGAGACGTCGTTCGAGCTCGCGCCGCGATTGCGTGAAGAAGTGGATCACGTCGAGGTGCTTCGTGACGCGGCGGCGAATCCGCACGTCGCGGATCGCCAACAGGTCCTCGTAGTCGTCCGGCGCGTTGCACACGGCGATGCGCAGCCCCGGCCCGAATCCGAGCTTCTTCGCGAGAGGGGTTCCGGAGTAGCCGGCCACGTGAATCTCCGAGCGGCGTTCTGGCTGGACGCGATCGTTCCCCAGCGATCGCAGTCTAGCCAGTTCGGCGCGAGCGTTCAGTCCCTTGGCAACGCCGGTTCGACGTTGCGCAGCCCGTTCAGGATCGCCCACGTCACGAACGGCAGCGCGACGATCCCCGCCCAGAGCGCCGGTGGCCAGAGCCGGAGCAGCGCCTGCACGCCCGCGCACGCGAAGTTGACGAACATCAGGCCGAAGAGTGCGCCCGTCTGGCTCCCGCCGGCTGCCTTGACCGGCTTCTGGGTGAACGGCACCTCCCGCCCGAACACGAGCGCGGCGAGCGCCGTCATCGCGAGGATCGCCTCGGCGGCGAACAGCGCGTCCGGCAAGAGGGTCGGCCCCGCGCTCACGACGAGTACCAGCGTCGCCAACAGGACGATCGGCACGAAGAAGGCGACCATCAGTCCCGTGAATCCGCCGAGGAGGAAGGTCCCGGCCCGTCTCGTCGGCGCCGTGCGGAACAGCCAGCGTGCTTCGTGATCGTCGCTGAAGCGCGACGCCATGACGACCATCGGCGTGTACAGACCCAGGTAGTACATCGCGGCCCAGGCCCAGCTCGGATCGAGCCCGCGGTGACTCGACCAGATCAGGCTCCCGCCGAGCACGAACGACAACGCGATCGCGGGATACGTGCGCATCCGGAATTCGCGCTCCCGGCGCGACAGCGCCACGACGAAGTCGTAGCCCGCGCGCGCTCGCGGATCGCGCAGCAGGAGATCGCGCACCGGTCGGCGTCCGAGCCTCGGTCGCACGGCGGAGCGCGCGCCGGTCGCCATCGCCGACAGCCTGGCGAGGAATCCGCCCGCCGCGAACCGGAACAGCACGAGCGACGCGGCCACCGGCACGCCGACCGCGAGTGCCGCGAGCCACGGCGTCAGTCGATCGATGTCGCCCAACGTCCACGAGATCAGCCCGGCCGCGTGGAACGGCGGCAGCGCGAGCAGCCAGACGGGTCGCCCCGAAGTGATGGCCTCGAAATCCGCCGTGGAGATCACGCGCGGAGCGATCTGGAAGCCACCGACGATGATCACCATCGCCACGGTCTGCACCCAGATCATGACGTCGCGGAACCGTTCGACGTCGAGCACGCGCAGGAGCAGCAGGAACAGGCCGAACGCCAGAGCCGCGCAGGTCACGGTGGCGAGCACGCAGCCGAGGATCCACATCGGCAGGAACGGCACGATGCCGAAGCGGACCGATCCGACGATCGCGGGCACGAAGCCGAGGCACGCGACCGACGAACCGATGTAGACGACGGCTCGGAACACGCGTGCGGCGACCACCGCCCGATCGTCGACCGGCGTCGCCGCGAGCAGCTCGACGTCCGCCGTGTCGAGGAGGCCCGGCAGGTAATCCGCGATCAGCGAGAGCGTGACCACCACCATCGCGAACGAGAGCGCGAGGGCGATGCCCCACAGCGGGTCGTCCGACTGGCCCAGCGCGAATCCGGCGAACGCACCGAACAGGAAGTACAAGAGGAACGTGAAGGCGTTGGCGACGGTGGAGGCGGCTTGTCGCGCGCCGGTCCGCGAGTCGCGGCCGCGTCGGTTGGCGAGCACGAACTCGAGCAACAGGAGCTGGCGGAACGTGGGTTGATCGATGCCGAGCGCGGTGAGCGGATGCCGGCACAGCCGTGCGAGCGCGAGCGCGACCGCTCCGCTGAAACCGGGCTCGAACGGCCGCTCGTGGCCCCTCGGAGTGCGGCGGACCGGTCGAGTCACGGGGCGACTGATCCGGGGAGGACGTCCACGATCGCCTTCGCGCGCTCGACGGCCTCACCGCCCTGCGTCAGCTCCAAGAACACGTGCTCGAGCGTCCCGCCGTCCTGGCTCCGCGCGCGGAGCTCGTCGAACGTCCCCGTCGGCGGCGATCGCACCGCCGTGGAGGATGACGATGCGATCGCACACGCGCTCGACGACGTCCATCATGTGCGAGCAGTAGAAGATCGTCCGGCCCGTGTCCGCGAGGGATCGGATCAACGTCTTGATCAGCACCGTCGAGTGCACGTCGAGGCCCGACAACGGTTCGTCGAGGAACAGGATTTCAGGATCGTGCAGCATGGCCGACGAGATCACGACCTTCTGCCGCATGCCTTTCGACAGCGAGCCGATGCGTGAGTGCAGCCGCGCGGTCAGATCGAACGCGTCGAGGAATGCGCCGCCGCGCGCGGTGATGAGATCGTCGTCGAGTCCGAACAGGCGTCCGACGAGCAGCAGGTGCTCGAAGACCGTCAGCGATTCGTAGAGCGTGGCGTTCTCCGGGACGTAGCCGATGCGCTGCTTGACACGCTTCGGCTCGCGGGCGACGTCGTGCCCGGCGACCACGGCCCGGCCCTCGAAGCCGCCGAGCATCCCGACCAGGATGCGCACGGTCGTGCTCTTGCCGGCGCCGTTCGGGCCGAGGTACCCGAACACCTGTCCCTGCGGCACCCGGAGGTCGATCCCCTGCAGCACGCGCTTGTTGCCGAACGAGCGGCCGAGGCCCTCGAGGACGATCGCGTCGGACGTGGACATCGTGCGGACCATACCGCGCCCGGGACGCCGAGGCGTCGGGACGCACACTCGTGCGCGATTCCTGGCGGCCGTTCCTGTACACTACGGGGCCCGTTTTTTTCGCACCCCCGCCAAGAACATCCGATCGAGTCACCTCCATGAGCTCGCAGAATCAGGTCGCGAAGCTGCACCTCGAAGGCAAGGACATCGAACTGCCGGTCGTCGTCGGCTCCGAGGGCGAGAAGGCCATCGACATCCGTTCGCTCCGCAGCGAGACCGGCTACATCACGCTCGACTCCGGCTACGGCAACACCGGGTCCTGCCGAGCGCGATCACCTTCATCGACGGCGAGAAGGGCATCCTCCGCTACCGCGGCTACCCGATCGAGGAGCTCGCCGAGAAGTGCCGCTTCCTCGAGGTCGCTACCTGCTGATCTACGGCGAGCTGCCCGACGCAGAAGACCAGGACCGAGTTCGTCGACACGGTCACGTTGCACACGCTGATCCACGAGGACATGAAGAAGTTCTTCGAGGGCTACCCGCCGCAACGCCCACCCGATGGCGATCCTCGCCTCGATGGTCGGCTCGCTGTCGACCTACTACTCCGCCGGACGACGCGAACTTCGACCATGAACATCGTCCGGCTGATGGCCAAGGCGCCGACGATCGCGGCGTTCTCCTACAAGAAGTCCGTCGGCCAGCCGTTCATCTACCCGCGCAACGAGCTCGACTACTGCGCGAACTTCCTGCACATGATGTTCGCGGTGCCCGCCGACGAGCTACGAGATCTCACCCGGTGCTGCGCGAGCGCTCAACCTGCTGCTGATCCTGCACGCCGATCACGAGCAGAACTGCTCGACCTCGACCGTGCGGATGGTCGGCAGCAGCCAGGCGAACCTGTTCGCGTCGATCTCGGCCGGCGTGCTCGCGCTGTGGGGGCCGCTCCACGGCGGCGCGAACCAGAAGGTCATCGAGATGCTCGAGCACATCCAGCGGGATGGCGGCGACGTGCAAGAAGTACGTCGCGATGGCGAAGGACAAGGACTCCGGCTTCCGCCTGATGGGCTTCGGCCACCGCGTCTACAAGAACTTCGATCCGCGCGCGAAGATCCTCAAGAAGGCCGCGGACGACGTGCTCGCCGAGCTCGGCGTCGAGGACCCGCTGCTCGACATCGCGAAGTACGCTCGAGGAGGTCGCGCTGCGCGACGACTACTTCGTCGAGCGCAAGCTCTACCCGAACGTCGACTTCTACAGCGGCATCATCTACCGGGCGATGGGCATCCCGACCGACATGTTCACGGTCATGTTCGCGCTCGGGCGCCTGCCCGGCTGGATCGCCCAGTGGAAGGAGATGCGCGAAGACGGCGGGTGGCCGCATCTGCCGTCCGCGCCAGATCTACACCGGCGCGACCCGGCGGTCGGTCTGAAAGACAGACAACCAGACCCGGTCTGGATGTCTGCCCTTCGGGCCGATCCGCGTCATTTCACCTCGACCGGCTCCGCGTGCTCCGGCGTCGCCGGCGGCTCCTCGGCCTTCGGCTGATCGGCGGCCGCGAACGCGTGCGCGACGAATTCGAGCGAGTGGCTCATGTTGTCGCGCATCGATGCCGAGCCCCATGAGTGTCCGCCGCCTTCGACGAGGCGGAACGTGTGCTCGATGTGCTTCGCGGTCATCTCGCGATCGAGCTCCTGATTCGGCGCGTTGAAGTGGTAGCGGTCGTCGGTGCCGACGTCGAAGTAGATCTGCATCGACGCGAAGTACGCGGCGTCGTGGTCGGCGACGATGCCGAGCGGCATGTTGGCGGCCCACTTCTTCGGGTCGATCGGGTCGCCGAACGCCTTGTCGAGCCCCAGCATCTGCCCCATGCGCCCGCGGTAGCGATCGGTACTCCGGCGGCAGCTCGGTCGGATCGGACGGCAAGATGGCGGACGAGTGGGCGGCGACGATGCTCCACACGTCGGGATGCCGCATCGCGATCTTGAGCGCGCCGTAGCCGCCCATGCTGACACCCATCAGCGCTCGGTGCGCGGCGCCCTTCTTCACCGGCAGGTTCTTCTCGACCCAGGTGACGACGTCGGTGCAGATGGCCGTCTCGACGTTGCCGATTGCCTCGCCGTCGACGTAGAGCGTCGCGCGGGCGATCGTCGGCACGACGACGACCATGTCCGGGATCTTGCCGGAGTCGCGCAGCGCGTCGAGCGTCTCGGCGCCGCCCTCGTTCTGGAAGCGGAAGTAGCCGTCGTTCAGACCGTGGAGCCACAGCACCCAGGGGTACGTCGCCGCCGGGGCGTCCTTCGCGGTGGTCTTCGCGGTCGCTTCCTCCGCGGCCGGCTCCGCAGCCGCGTCCTCGCCGGCCGCCGCGACCTCGGGCTTCGCCGTCTTCGGCACGTAGACCATGCAGTCGATCGTGCCGCTCGTCAGGCTCGGCGCCTCGATCGACATCTGCTTGACGTCGAAGTGGACGAGCTCGATCTCGCGGACGGGCATCGGTCGGCCGCGGCCGCGCCGCCCACCGCCGTCCGGACGTTGTGCCGCGACGTCGACGGCGAGCAGGGACAGCGCGAGGGCGCAGACGAGGGTCGTTCGCATGGGGGAGCCTCTCTCTTCGAGCCGGGGCGGCCCGGCGGGGGGGCCGGGCGTCGCGCGGGTTCTACGTCCGCGACTGGTCAGTCGGCCACAGGAAAGCGGAGGGGGGCGTCGGCCGGCCGCCCGGCTAACCTCGCGCGCCCGGCTCCGACCGGACTCCACCCCGGACCATGTGGTCGACCGTCGCACTCACCGCGCTCGCGATGGTGGCGTTCGCCGCCAACTCGGTGCTGTGTCGCCTCGCCCTCGCCGAGCGCGACCTCGATGCCGCGTCGTTCACGTTGCTCCGCATCGGCAGTGGCGCGGCGGTGCTGATCGCGATCGTCCTCGCCCGGCGACGCGCGGGCTGGCGCGGTGGCTCCTGGCGCTCGGCGGCGATGCTCTCGATCTACGCGTTCGGTTTCTCGATCGCCTACCTCGAGCTGAGTGCGGGCACCGGCGCACTGATCCTGTTCGCCGCGGTCCAGGCGACGATGATCGGCGCCGGCATCGTGCGGGGTGAACGTCCGCGTCCGCTCGCGTGGACCGGCGTCGCTTGGGCGCTCGCCGGCACGGTGTTGCTGGTCCTGCCCGGGCTCACGGCGCCGGCGCCGGTCGGGGCGCTGCTGATGGCGGCGGCCGGGGTCGGCTGGGGCGTCTACAGCCTCCGCGGCCGTGCGGTCGTCGATCCGATCGCGGCCACGGCCGGCAACTTCGCCCGGGCCGCCGTGCTCGCGGTGCCGATCGCCGCCGCACTCTGGCTGCGATCGGGCGGCGCGGGGCCGGCGAGCCCGCGAGGGATCGCGGCCGGACTGGTGTCGGGCGCGATCACGTCCGGCCTCGGTTACGTGATCTGGTACGCCGCGCTTCGCCACCTCCGCGCGACGCAGGCCGCGATCGTCCAGCTGACGGTTCCGCCGATCGCGGCGCTCGGTGGAATCGCGTTTCTCGGCGAGTCGCTCAGCGCGCGGCTCGCGGTCGCGAGCGCGTCGATCCTCGGCGGGGTCGCGCTGGTGTTCCGCGACCGCGGGCGGCGGCCGGCCGGTCGGGATGGCGACGCCTGAGGCCCGGTGACATGGGCTCCATCCGGAATCGGCGGCGGAGAGCCGCCCGGGCCCGGACCCGCTCCGTCGTGCCTTCGAAACCGCGACAGTTCCGCCAGTCGAGCGGCCGATACCCATTTCGGGATGGAGATGGTGGGAGCCCGAGACAGTGTCATGCCGCCTCGTTCGATACTGACCGCCTATTGCGAGGAGTTCGGCAAGCTCGCGCGCACGCTCGCCGATCTGCTGGACGTCGCGCGCCCCGGCGTGGACGGCGCCGCCGCCGATGACAGTGCGGCCCTCGAGCGCATCGCGCCGTTGATCGAGCGGATCGCGTCGCACATCCAGGGCTGCCGGGTCGACACCGCCCCGCAGGGCTGTGTCCCCGCGACGCGGAGTCCGCTCGGGGTGTTCGCCGTGGACGAGATGTGTCGTCCCGCAGTCGCGGAGATGTGCCGGCCCGCGGTCACGGCGTCCGTGTCGCAGATCCTCGCGGGATCGGCAGAGGAAGCGAGCCCATACACGCTGCGTGAAGGTCCCGGCAACTTCGCGGATCTCGACGACGAGCCGTTCGATCCGTTCGCGCACGGTGCGGGCGGCTTCGGCGTTCGCACACCCGGTGCGGCGGAGGACCCCGACGACGAGGACGACGAGCCCGAGGACGAGCCGGAGGAGGAGCGCGAGCCGCTGCCACCGAGCCGCCTGTCCGACACGTTGCGCGACGAGATCGATGGGCGCGCCTCCCTGCAGGGCACGTCGACCAGTCTGCCGATCCAGGCGTTGATCGAGCTGATCGGTGGCTCGAAGAAGACCGGCATGCTCCACCTGCGCACACCGGTCGAACACATTCAGTTCGAGTTCGATCGCGGGTTCGTGGTCGCGACCTCCACCGACCATCCGCCGCCCGGACAGCGCCTCGGCGACGTGCTGGTCGAGCTCGACTTCGTCACGGTGGACGTTCGCAAGGCGGCGTTGAAGAAGGCCCGGAAGCAGTCGAAGCCGCTCGGTGCGATCCTCGTGGGGGACGGTTCGATCACCGTCGATCAGCTCAGCGAGGCGCTCCAGTTCCAGGTGCAGTCGCGCTTCGATCGCGCCTTCCGCGCCGAGCATGTCGCCTACGCGTTCGTGCCCCGCGCCCACGACGAGGATGACGGACGACTGCGGATGAGCGCGCGCGAGCTGCTGCTGCAGAGCGCGCGGCGGGCCGACGAGGACGACCGCCCGGACGACGACGAGAAGCCCGCCTGACGTCGGCGCGAGGACTCGCCGACACTTGCCGGTCACCGTCCAGCCGAGTCACGTCCGCCGTCAACCGCCGTGGCGCATCGCGGTCACGGCCAGCACGTGCATGCGCGTCGTCGCGGCCGTCGGTTGTCCCATCGACGGCAGGATCACGAAGCCGGTCGCCCGCCGCTTCGGATCGGTGGGCACGTAGAGGTCGAACAGCCGAGCCTCGTCACGTTGCTCGACGCCGCGCGGGCCGATGCGGTCCATCCGATCGATCGCCGGAGTGCCGGGCTGACCGGCCGCGATCGAGCTCGCATGCACGTTCTCGAACCAGTCCGAGGCCAGCAGAATGCAGCGGTCGGACTCGCGCTCCTCGTAGTCCACGGCGACGGTGATCGCGGTCGTCCCGTTCACCGACGCGGCGAGCACGCGCACGGCGTCGTAGTGGTCGGGCGGGAGATCGACTCGGATCGGTGCCCCCGAGCCCGGGGCGATCCGGAGCGCGTTGTCTCCGGAGTAGGGGGCGAGGCGGAACACGCCGATCCGGCGGTCCACCGGCAGCCCTTGCACCGTTTCGTCGCCGGTGCGGCTGCCGTCGAAGCCGTCGACGATCAGTGAGAACTCGTTCTGCGCGTCGAACCAGTCGTTCGCGTCGTCGCCGGGATCGACGACGACGTCCTCGTCACACAGCTTCGACAGGTCGATCGGGACCGCGACGTCGCCGCTACGCGCGACGCGAAACGTGTGCTCGGCGCACCACGGCGTCCGGGTCCCGTCGCGGGTCACGTAGCGCGCACGCCACGCGTAGACGTGATCCGCCTCCAGCAGCCCGCGCGGAATCGACAACCGCTCGGGCCCGTCCTCCGGCGACACGCGCAGCAGCGGCGTGCGATCGAACGTGCCGCCGTTCGTGTCCCGCACCTCCCAGTCGATCGCGTCGAGCTCGGTGCGCGGATCGACCGCCACCAGCGGCGCCACCTCGAGGATCGCCGGTGGATCGATCGCGGTGTCCTCGTCGGAGCCGGACAGGGGCTCCGACTCCTGAGCCCACCCTCGACCGGGTGCGGGGGCAGCGTGCCGCCTTGGAGCAGCTCGCGGATCCGGGCGTCGCCTGCCTCGGCCCCGTGTGCTTCCACCAGGCAGCGGTGAAGGCGGTTCCACGCGCCGATCGCGTCGCGGTCGGCGTCGATGGTGGCCTCGTAGTGTCGTGCGGCCTCGCCGTACCGGCCGGCGCGCTCGTACAGTCGCCCCTCGAGATACTCGCGCCGCGGCGCGTCGCGCCCCTGCCCTGCGTCGCTCGCGAGCACCGTGAATCGCGCGCGGCTCGCGGCGAGGTCGAGACCCGGGGGCAGTGCGTCGACGGCTTCGTCGACGGAGCCATAGCTGGCGAGCGTGTCCCCGAGCGCGTTGCGCAGCGCCCGGATCCGACTCGCGACGAAGCGGAAGTCCGGGTCGAGTGCCTGCAGCTCCTCGAACACCGCGATCGACTCGCGCCAGTGTCCGAGCACCTTCAGGAGGTCGCCGAGGACGAACAGCGCGGCTGCGTCCTTTCGGCCCGTGCGTTCGACGGCTCGCCGTGCAGCCGCCAGGGCCGGCGCGTGGAACGCCGGATCGGTCAGATACCACACGGGATCCTCCCGGCCGCGAAACGGCGCCATCACCGCCTGGCGGAAGGACTGCATCGCCTCATCGGCGTCCCCGAGGGCGAGCTGCGAGTTGCCGATCCAGGCGACGCAGACCGGATACACCGAGTGGTTGTGCGGGCAACGGTCGCGGCAGTCCTGGAACTTGCCGAGCGCATCGCGGAATCGCCCGAGCCGGAACAGCGACTGGCCGACCCAGAAGTTCGACACCGGGTCCGCCGGCGCGAGCTTCGCGGCCTGCTCCTGGTACTGGAGTGCGCGTTCTTGGTCGCCGCGGAGCGCGTAGCACTCGCCGATCAGCGAGTAGGGCGACGCGGCATCCGGTCGCAGTGCGCGGGCCGCCGTCGCGAAGCGCAGCGCCTCCGTCGCGTCCTTGTCCGCGGTGAACTGGACGTGGAGCAACGCGAGCGTGTGGTTGATCCAGTAGTCACCCGGGAATCGATCGTAGTTGCGATGCAGCAACGCGAGCGCCTCGGCCTGCTCGTTGGTCGTGATCAGGCTCATCGCGAGCAGGTAGGTCGTCGTCGCGGACGCTCGAGCAGACTCGGGTGACTTCGCGAGCTGCACGAGCTCGTCGCCGTCGTCCGTCGCACACGCGCGCCGGATGCGAATTCGCCATGGATCGTCGTCGAGCCTCTCCGCGACGCGGAAGATCTGGATCATGCGTGGCGAGTGGCGGTCGAGCTCGCGTTCGACTCGTGCCCACAGGTCCATCGCGAGCAGGATCTGCTCGCGGAAGTCCGTGCTCCGGAGCTTCGCGGCGATGGTCTGCTCCGACGTCTCGTCGAAGGGAGCTCCGAGCTCCGCGTCGAACGCCTTCCGGTACGCCTCGGCCTGCGGTCCGCGATCGAACGTGTCGAGAAAGCGGTAGTCGGTGTTGATCGCGTCGAGCTTCGCGACGAAGCGCAGCCCCGCCAGACGGTGCTCGATCTCCTTCGCCCGGCGCTCCGCCTGGGCCCGCAGGTCTGGATCGATGTCCGCGCCCGCCGCCGCGTCGCGCGCCGCATTCGCGGCCACCAGCGCGGCCTCCCAGCCCGAGAGGTCGCGTCCGGTCGACGCCCCGGCGGCCGACGCCAGACGTTCGGCATCGATCAACGAGCTGCGACGCGCGTCTCCACCGCTCTCGCGCGCTCGCGTGCCGCGCGGTCGAGCGCGATCCAGAGGCCGCCACCGCCGAGGAGGGCGAGGATCACGAACGCGCCGAACACCGTCGTGATCCGGCGCGCCTTGCGCTCGCCGGCGGCCCGCGCGCGCTCGGCCGCGGCCGCGAGCTCGGCCCGACGTGCCCGCTCCTGCGTCGAGTCGAAGTGTCCGCGCAGCTCGCGCGCGACGACCCCGGCGTCGCTCGGGCGGGTGTCCTGCTCCGGCGCGAGGCACCGCTCGGCGATCTGCACGACCTCGGCGTCGGCCTCACTCGAGCGCAGCCGATCGAGCGCTTCGTCGAGGCTGGCCTCCCTCGCCTTCCGCAGCACCTCGCCGGTCGAGCGGCCGGCGTAGGGAGGGCGGCCGGTGAGGATCTCGCAGAGGATCGCGCCGAGGCCGAACACGTCGGTGCGCGCGTCGAGGAGCGCGAGCTCGCCGCGCGCCTGCTCGGGAGCCATGTAGGCGGGTGTCCCGAGGACCGATCCCGCCATCGAGAGCGCGTCGGTGAGCGGACCCGGTGCCGCGACGAGGTCGGCGGACGCGATCGGCGTCGCTTCCGCTGCGTCGTCCGCGGACGACTGGACGCCGACGACCTTCGCCAGGCCCCAGTCCATCACCTGGACCTCGCCGAACGAACCGACCATCAGGTTGTGCGGCTTGAGGTCCCGGTGGATGACCCCGCGCGCGTGCGCGAACGCGATCGCCTGACACACCTGTTCGAAGATCGCCAGGAAGCGCTGCAGCTCGTGCATCGGCGCGGGCCGTGCCCGGAGGAGCTCCGCGAGCGTCCGTCCCTCGACGACCTTCATCGCCACGTAGGGTCGGTCGCCGTCGAGCGCGCCCAGCTCGTAGACCGGGACGATGCCCGGATGCTGGAGCTGTCCGCCGATGCGCCCTTCCTCGAGCAGGCGACGCGCGAGGCGTTCGTCCTTGTCGTGCCCGTGGCGGAGCACCTTGAGCGCGACGTCCCGGCCGATCGTGGCGTCGACGCCGCGGAACACGATGCCGACGCCACCGCGCGCGATCTCGCCGCTCACCTCGAAGCGACCGATGCGCTCGGGAGGCTGCTCGGGCTCGGACAGCGCCTGCGCCGGCGAACCCGAATCCGTCACCTCCCGCCATGCGTCGATCTGCAGCGCGAAGGAGCGGGTCCTCGCCCGCCGATTCTGCGACGTCATGGCGCGCGAGGAGGTCCTCGGCTTCGCGGCGCAGGTCCTCGTCGCCGGCGCACAGCTCGTCGAGCGCGCGCGAGCGCTTCTCGGGAGCCAGCGTGTGCACGCGCTCGAAGACGTCTGCCAGTCTCTGGAAGCGCGCCGAGTCCATCGGATCGATCACGTGCGGTCGAGCTGACTCTTGAGCCAGGCTCTGGCCATCAACCAATCGGCCTTCGCCGTGCTGCGGGACACGCCGAGGATCTCGGCGACGCGGTCGAGATCGAAGCCACCGAAGAACCGGAGCTCGACGACGCGGCTCTTGCGTTCGTCGAGCAGCGCGAGGCGCTCCAGCGCCTCATGGACGTCGATCACGTCGAACTCGCGGTCGTCCGACTTCGCCAGGTCCGAATCGACGAGCGTGATGCGGAGGCGATCGCCGCCGCGCTTCTCCGCGTTCCGGCGACGGTGTTCATCGACGAGCACGTGGCGCATCACCGACACCGCGAGCCGGAAGAAGTGGGAACGATCCGCGAGCTCGAGCGCCGCCGGATCGATCAGCCGGACATACGCCTCGTTGACGAGCGCCGTCGGTTGCCAGGTCAACGCGTCGCGCTCGCTCTGGAGCTGTCGAGCCGCGAGCTCACGCAACTCGCCGTAGACGTGGGCGAACAGCCGTTCGCGTGCATCGCTGTCGCCGTCCCGCGCCTGGCGCAGCAGCATGGTGACGGCCTGGGAATCGAGGTCGGACATGTCGGCGACCCTCGCATCGTAGGGTGCCTGGGGAGGCAGGTGGTAGCCTCCGCTCCGGCACGACGGAACCGCACGATCGCCGTTCCGCCCGGTCCGGTTACCGTGATCGGCCGCATGACCCATGGCATCGACGCGGAGACGCAGCGGCTCGCCGCGGATCGCGAGCGCACGGCGTATTGGCGACGCTTCGGCCCCTACCTCGCCGAGCGGCAGTGGGCGACGGTGCGCGAGGACTACTCGGCGGACGGGACGTGCTGGAGCTACTTCCCGCACGATCACGCGCGCAGCCGCGCCTATCGCTGGGGCGAGGACGGGCTGCTCGGCATCTCCGACCGGAAGTGTCGGCTGTGCTTCGCGCTCGCGCTGTGGAACGGGCGCGATCCGATCCTGAAGGAGCGGCTGTTCGGCCTGACCGGTCCCGAGGGCAACCACGGCGAGGACGTCAAGGAGCTGTACTTCTACCTCGACGCGACGCCGACGCACTCCTACATGAAGGCGCTCTACAAGTATCCGCAGGCGGAGTTCCCCTACGCGCGGCTGGTCGAGGAGAACGCACGCCGCGGACGCGACGAGCGCGAGTTCGAGCTGGCCGACACCGGCGTGTTCGACGAGGGCCGCTACTTCGACGTGTTCGCCGAGTACGCAAAGGCGGCGCCGGACGACGTCACTGATCCGGATCACCGTCGCGAACCGCGGCCCCGAGGCGGCGCGGCTGCACGTGCTGCCGACGCTCTGGTTCCGCAACACCTGGTCCTGGGGCCGCCGCATCGAGGGGCCCGAGCCGAAGCCGGCGATCGTGGCCGGCGAGGCGGCGAGTGCGGACCGAGCACGCCGACGCTCGGCGCTCCGGCTCGTGGCCGCGCCGGACCCGACGGCGCGCGGCCCGGAGCTGCTGTTCACCGAGAACGAGACGAACGTCGAGCGCCTGTTCGGCGCGCCGAACGACGGCCCTACGTCAAGGACGCCTTCCACGAGTACGTCGTCGACGGTCGGCGCGAGGCGCGTGGACCCGGCGGCAGCGGCACCAAGGCCGCCTGCCGCTACCTGCTCGATGTCCCGGCCGGAGGCGAGGGTCGAGCTCCGGCTGCGGCTGTCGGCGGCCGGCGCGCGCGCCGCGACGAGCCGTTCGGCGACGGCTTCGAGCAGACGTTCGCGGTCGCGGATCGACGAGGCCGACGCGTTCTACGCCGCGCGACTCCGGCCCGAGCCTCGACGCCGAAGACAGGCGATCGTGCGGCAGGCCTACGCCGGGCTGCTCTGGACCAAGCAGTTCTACCACTACGTCGGTGCGCGACTGGCTCGAGGGCGACCCGGACGCAGCCGCCGCCGCCCGCCGAGCGCTGGCACGGGCGCAAGCGCGACTGGCCGCACCTGTTCAACCGCGACGTGATCTCCATGCCCGACAAATGGGAGTACCCGTGGTTCGCCGCCTGGGACCTGGCGTTCCACATGATCGCCTTCGCCGAGATCGACCCGGAGTTCGCGAAGCAGCAGCTCATCCTGTTCCTGCGCGAGTGGTACATGCACCCGAACGGGCAGCTGCCGGCCTACGAGTTCGCCTTCGGCGACGTGAACCCGCCCGTCCACGCCTGGGCCGTGCTGGCGCGTCTACAAGATCGACCGGCGCCCGCGGCGAGCGCGACCGTCAGTTCCTGAGCGCGTGCTTCCACAAGCTGCTGCTCAACTTCACCTGGTGGGTGAACCGCAAGGACGCTCGACGGCAAGCACCTGTTCGCGGGCGGCTTCCTCGGGCTCGACAACATCGGCGTGTTCGACCGCTCGCAAGCCGCTGCCGGGCGGCGCGCATCTGGAGCAGGCGGACGGCACGGCGTGGATGGCGTTCTTCTGCGCGACGATGCTGTCGATGGCGCTCGAGCTGGCGCAGCAAGACATCGACGTACGAGGACATGGCCTCGAAGTTCTTCGAGCACTTCGTCGCGATCGTCGACGCGATGAACACCCTGGGCGGGGACGGGCTGTGGGACGAGGAGGACGGCTTCTACTACGACCACCTGCACGTCGACGGCCAGCACGTGCCGCTGCGGATGCGCTCGATGGTCGGGCTGATCCCGCTGTTCGCCGTCGAGGTGCTGGACGGCGCCGTGCTCGAGCGGCTGCCCGGCTTCCGCAAGCGGATGGAGTGGTTCCTCGAGCACCGCACCGACCTGCGACCGCACATCGCTATCTCGAACGCGACGGCGATGCGGCGAGCACGGGGGCATCGCCTGCTGGCGATCCCGTCCCGCGAGCGCCTGGAGCGCGTGCTCGCGCTACTGCTGGACGAGAGCGAGTTCCTGTCGCCCTTCGGCATGCGCTCGCTGTCGCGCGAGCACGCCGAACACCCTGCGTGCTCGACCTCGACGGCGAGGAGTACCGCATCGACTACGAGCCGGGCGAGTCGCGGACGGGCATGTTCGGCGGCAACTCGAACTGGCGCGGTCCGGTCTGGTTCCCGCTCAACTACCTGCTGATCGAGGCGCTCGAGCGCTACCACCACTTCTACGGCGACGACCTGCAGGTCGAGTGTCCGACCGGCTCGGGTCGCAGGATGAACCTGCAGCAGGTCGCGACGAGCTGGCGTCGCGGCTCGTCGGCGCTGTTCCGCCGCGACGCCGACGGCCGCGTCCCTGCCACGGCGGCGACCCGCGCTTCGCGACGATCCGCACTGGCGGGAGCTGTGCTGTTCCACGAGTACTTCCACGGCGACACCGGCCGCGGCCTCGGCGCGAGCCACCAGACCGGCTGGACGGCGCTCGTCGTCCGGTTGCTCGGGGTCCAAGGGGGTCGCACCGCCGTTGTGGAAAACGGTGTGCAGCCCGCGCGCTGAGCGGGCCGCGAGGGTGCCGCGGTTCGTCGCGGAGAACGCGTAGAATCGGCGGCGGTCCGAACGACGAGGAGGTGCCCGGTGCGCGTGACGACGATGGTCCTCGCGGGAGGCCGCGGCGAGCGGCTCAGACCGTTGACCGACAAGCGCGCGAAGCCGGCGGTCGCGTTCGGCGGGGGCTTCCGGCTGATCGACTTCACGTGGATCAACTGCGCGACCTCGGGATTGCGCGACATCCACGTCCTCGTGCAGGTGGCCGCGCGTTCGATCGCGCGCCACGCCGAAGAGCGCTGGCAGGAGATCCGGGACGTGACGGTCACGTCGTGTCCCCGCGCTTCGAGCACGACGATCGTCCGTATCGCGGCACCGGGGACGCGATCCTGCGCAACCTCGACGTCGCCCTCGAGGAGCGCGCCGAGGTCGTGCTGGTGCTCTCGGGCGACCACGTCTATCGCCTCGACTATCGCCCGATGCTCGCGGCCCATCTGGCGAGCGGCGCCGTCGCGACGGTGTTGACCGGTCGTGTCCCGATGTCGGACGCGTCGGCGTTCGGCGTGCTCCGCGTCGGCGCCGGCGCTCGCGTGGAGGAGTTCGTCGAGAAGCCGGTGGACCCGCGATGCTGGTCACGCGGGGGCGAGTGCTCGGTCAACCTCGGCGTCTACTGCTTCGAGCCGGTGGCGGTACGCAAGGCGCTCGAACGGGCCGCGCGCGCCGGCCAGCACGATCTGTCGCGCGGAGCGCTGCCGGCGCTCGCGCGCGCGGGCCGGCTGCGTGCGTTCGAGACGGATGTGTACTGGCGGGACGTGGGCACCGTGGACGGCTACTTCGCGGCCAGCATGGACCTGCTCGGCGCGCCGCCACGGTTCGAGCTCGGGGACCCGGCCTGGGAGCTCGGGTGCCGGTTCCGCGAGTGGCTGCCGGCGCGGGTCGAGGCGCGTGCGCAGATCGCTGGCGAGTCGTTCGGCGGAACCGTCCTGGTCGGTCCCGGCGCGGTCGTCGAGTCCGCGGACGTCGTCGACAGCATCGTGTGCCGGGGTGCGCACGTCGCGGCGGGCGCGGTGCTCGACCGGTGCATCGTCCTGCCCGGCGCTCAGATCGGTCCGTTCGCGCACTTGCGCAGGACGATCGTCGACGAGCAG
This sequence comes from uncultured Planctomycetota bacterium, assembly GCA_963823025.1. Taxonomy (GTDB): domain Bacteria; phylum Planctomycetota; class UBA1135; order UBA1135; family UBA2386; genus CAWGKH01. The sequence continues at coordinate 39,647 of CAWGKH010000004.1, forward strand.
ATGCGGGTGCCGAGCGGCGAACGCATCGTGCCCGGCGAGCCAGACGTGCGGACCTCCGCCGGTGGTGTCGCGGTCGTCTCCAGCGACGGGCACGTGCTCCGGCCGCGGCCGCTCATCAGCGCTCGGGCCGCATCGTCATCGCATCCTCCGACGCTGCCGCGGACCATCGCATGAAGCGCGAGCTGACGAACGGAGCGACGTCGGCGTCGGTGACTGGCGCGACGCGTTGTCGGGCGACCAGACTGTCGGCGGCGGCACGCGCCGGTCAGAACGACCATCCCCGGAGCTCGGTCGCGCCTCTCGCGATCGAGAACGCGAAGTCGTCGCTGTGGCCGTCGGCCCACAGAATCCGGGCCCGGTATCGTCCGGGGAGCCGTCCGTCGATGTTCCACGTCCGGCGGTCTCCCCCGGAGTTGCCGCTGCTCCCCTCGATGGGCATCAGCTCTTCGGGAAGCTGCCCGCGCAGGTAGACGAGGTCGAGACCGCGCAAGTCGGAGGGGAATCCCCGTTCGCTGTGCAGGAGCAACGTCCCGTCCGGAACGACGGCGTTCTCGTCACCCCCGACGACGCCGAGCCAACGCAGGCCCCCGTACGGCCGGTGCATATGGATGCCGAGACGGAACGGTCCCGAACCGATCGTCAGATCGGTCTTTCCGACGCGATCCACGACCGACCCCATCGAGTACCGGAGCGATCGGATCCCGACTGCATCGACCACATGGCCGACGAGTCGGGCGTCGCCCGAGCCGACGATGCGGCCGCCCCAGGGCCGATCGCCGCCGAGCCGGATCTCGACGCCGTCCACATTGCGGCCGCGGACCTCCACGATCTGGCGGGACCAGGACGGTCGCTCGCCAACGCGGCGCCGTTTCCGGGACCGGGTGGCGTGGACCAGCCACTGCCCATCGGCCACCCCCTCGAACTCGAAGGTCCCGTCATCCTCGACCGGTCGCCACGAGTAGTTCGTCACCCTTCGGGCGTCCGACGTCAGGGCGCCGCGCGTTCGAATGTTGCCGAGTCCGGGCTTGCCCTCCTCGGGCGTGGCTTCGGCGAGACATTCGGCACCGGCGGCGCCGAGGACGTGAATCCGGATCGCCCCCGCGGGCGTCATCTCGATGTGGACGTCTTCACGTCCGGGCTCGACGATCCCGGTCGTCAGCACACCGAATTCGTGTCGGGCACCGAAGTGCACCGGCTCGTCCATCGGCAGGTCCACCGCGAAGGCCCCATCGGGTCCGGTGACGGTCTTGGCGATCGCATCGTCCGGTTCGTCGTCCTCGGCCGCACCGTCGACGTCTCGGAACCAGAGGATCTCGGCGCCGGCGGCCGGGATCCGAGCGTCCGCCGTCTTCAGCCACACGTGACCGAGCGCTCCCGGGCTGTCCACTCTGGAACCGGCTCGCGCCGTCCGGAACCGCCGGTCGCCGACGGCCAAGGGGCACGAACTTGTCGAGCGGCGTCGCTCGAGACCGTGCTCGACGGGCCGGTGCCCGGCCCGCCGAGGACCAGGCCCAGGATCACGGCCGCCGCGACCGTCAGGGCCGCAGCGACGAGGATGTGGCGACGCGTTCGTGAGATCGAAGAACTCATGTCACAAGCAGCTCACGCTCTTGGCGTCCGTCTCACAAGACCCGCCGCAACCACTGGCGGCCTCGCCGACGTTGCGGCGGCTGGATGTCTGCGCCGGATCGCCGGACACCCATCCTTCGCTGTCGTCGAGCTGCCCCGAGTCCTCGTGGTCGCGAACGACGTCGTGGAACAGGATGTCCCGCTCGACGACGTCGTCGCTCGATGGACCTGCGTCCTCCGAAACTGCGTTCGCGCCGATCGCGAAGCTCACCGACGCGACGGACTGGCGTTCGCGGCGGATGGGAGCATCGGTCGGCCGCGACGCGGTGTCGGCCAGCGGTCGGTGCGTCGTGCCGACACGTTCCCGCTCAACTCTCGAGCAGCATCGTCAGCGGATCCTCGAGGGCTTCGGCGAACCAGCGCGTGAAGCGCGCCGCGTCCGCGCCGTCGACCGCGCGGTGGTCGTAGCTGAGCGACAGCGGCAGCACGCGAGCCGGCGCGATCTCGCCGTCGCGGTCGATCAGGGCCGGCTGCTCGGCGCCGACACCGAGGATCGCGACCTGGGGCCAGACGACCAGCGGGGTGAAGTGGGAGCCGCCGATCGGCCCGACGTTGGTGATCGTGAAGGTCGCTCCGGTGAGGTCGTCCGGGGCGAGGTCGCCGGTGCGCGCGCCATCCAGGAGGCCGGCGAGCTCCTCGGCGACCTCGACCAGGCCCTTTCGGTGCACGTCGCGTACGACCGGGACGAGCAGGCCGCGTGGCGTGTCGACGGCGACTCCGACGTGGAAGTAGCGCTTGAGCACGAGCTCGCCGTTCGCCATGTCGATGCTCGAGTTGAACGCTTCGAACTTCTTCAGTGCCTCGGCGGCGAGGCAGACGAGGATCGCCGTCAGGGAGATCTTCTCCGCGCCGACGCGGTCACCGTGGCGGGCGCGGAACGCCTCGACGCCGGCGATCGCGGCGCGGTCGAAGTGCGTCACCTGCGGCACGCTCTTCCACGAGTCCGACACGGTCTCGGCGGTGGCGCGCCGCACGGCGCCGAGCGGCACGCGCTCGACCTCGCCCCACTGCGTGAAGTCGGGCAGCTCGGCGCGGGTCTCGGTCAGCTCGCCGCTGCGACGCAGTGCATCGCGCACGTGGCTCTTGACGTCCTCTTCGGTGACCTGATCGGCGTGCGCTCGGGCGACGTCGTCGAGGTCGACGCCGAGCTCGCGCGCGAGCCGGCGGACGTGGGGCGCGGCGCGCGACATGCGCGGGGTCGGCTTCGCGGGCTCGGCCTTGGGCGGGGTCGGGGCGGCGGGGCGCGAGGGTGGTTCGCGTTCGGGCTCCTCGGCCGTCGCCGACTCCTCGGTGGCGGGCTCCGGCTCCGGCGCGGTCTCCGACGTCTCCTCCGCCGGCGCCGCCTTCGGTTCGGGTTCGCTCGGCTCGTCGTTCGGCTTCTTCTTTTGCGTCCGCTTCGGAGCCTTCGACCGCTTCGGCTTCGACTTCGTGTCCTCGGTCTTCGCGCTGCCCTCGTCCTCGCCGATCACGCAGATCTTCTGACCGCTCTCGATCTCGTCGCCCTTGCCGACCAGGATCTCCTCGATGACCCCGCTCGCCGGGCTCGGCACCTCGACCGTGGCCTTGTCGGTCTCGATCTCGAGGAGCGGGTCCTCCTCGTTCACGTGGTCGCCCTGCTTGACGAGGACTTCGAGGACGGTGCCGCCTTCGACGGATTCACCGAGGGACGGCAGCTTCACTTCCTGGCTCACGAGGTCACCTCCGGGGGAATGGGATAGGGCGGCGCACCGGCCGCGAGGCCGAGCGCCTTCGCGGCCGCACGCACGTCGCCGGCGCTTCGGCGGCCGGCGCGCTGCAGTCCGCACAGCGCCGCGTGCACGATGTGGCTCCGGTCGACCTCGAAGTGCGCGCGCAACGCATCGCGTGTGTCGCTGTGCCCGAAGCCGTGCGTGCCGAGTGCGATCAGGTCGCCGGGCAGCCATCGCGCCAGCACGTGTGGCAGATGCTGGACGAAGTCGGAGACCGCGACGATCGGCGTGTTGTCGTCGCCGAGCACCCGGGTGATCCACGGCTCGCGGTCGCCGCCTTCGAGTCGCGCCTCGCGGTCGGCCGCGAGCGCGTCCAGGTAGAGCGCGTTCCACGAGCTCGTGATGAACAGCTCGACCGGGACGTCGTGGTCGGACTCGAGCATGCGCCTGGCGGCGAGCGCCTCCGACACCAGGGGGCCGCTGACGAGCAGCCGCACACGGCCGTCGTCGTCCACCGCGTCCGACAGCCGGTAGCAGCCGCGCACGATCCCTTCCTCGGTGCCGTCGGGCAGCTTCGGGTGCGGGTACGACTCGTTGGCGACCGTCAGGTAGAACAGCTCCTCCGCGCCCTCGCCGAGCATGCGCCGCAGCCCTTCGCGGACGAGCACGGCGAGCTCGAACCCGAACGTCACGTCGAAGGCTCGCACACCCGGGTACCCCATCGCCAGCAGATGGCTGTGTCCGTCCTGGTGCTGGAGGCCCTCGCCGTTCAACGCGGTCCGACCCGACGTCGCGCCGATCAGGAAGCCGCGTGCCAGCGCGTCGCCCGCGGCCCAGATCAGGTCGCCGATCCGCTGGAAGCCGAACATCGAGTAGAAGAAGTAGAAGGGGATGCAGGGCACGCCGTTCGTGACGTGCGCGGTGCCGGCGGCGATCGCCGTCGCCATCGAGCCGGCCTCGGTGATGCCCGCCTCGATCAGCTGGCCCTTCGGCGTCTCGCGGTACTCGGTCAGCGTGCCGGCGTCGACCGGCTCGTAGTGCGGCTTGTCGGGAGCGTGGATGCCGACGCTCCGGAACAACGGCTCCATCCCGAACGTGCGTGCCTCGTCGGGGACGATCGGCACGAGCAGCTCGCCGACCGAGTCGTCGTGGAGCAGCGCAGTCAGGAGCCGGACGAGGATCACGGTCGTGCTGGCGTCGCGGTCGCCCGAGCCTTCGAGGTACGGGGCGAACAGGTCGTCGTCCGGCAGGGACGGTTTCGCGTCGGCGGGAACCCGGTTCGCCCGGCGCGGCACGGGTCCGCCCAGCGCGCGCCGGTGCTCCTCCAGGTAGCGTGCCTCCGGCGAGCCCTTCTCGGGCGCGACGAATGCGGCGTCCGCCGCCGCGTCATCGTCGAGCGGCACTTCGAAGCGGTCGCGGAAGTACCGCAGCGCCTCCTCGTCGAGCGTCTTGCGCTTGTGGGTCGCGTTGCGGCCCTCGCCCCAGCGGCCGAGGCCGTAGCCCTTGATCGTGTGGGCGAGGATCACGGTCGGCCGCTGCTCCTCGGCGAGCGCCGCGGCGTAGGCGGCGTGCACCTTGACGCGGTCGTGACCACCGCGGCCCAGCGCCAGCGCACGCAGCTTGCGCTCGTCCAGACCGTCGACCAGCGCACGCAGTGCGCGCGAGTCGAACAGCTCGTCGCGGAACGTATCGGCGTCCGCCACCGCCCAGTGCTGCCAGTCGCCGTCGACCGTCCGCTCGAGTCGTGCGACGAGCGCGCCATCGACGTCGCGTTCGAACACCGGATCCCACGCGCCACCCCACAGCACCTTGATGACGTTCCACCCGGCGCCGTGGAAGCGCGCTTCGAGCGAGTCGATCACGCTGGCGTTCGGCCGCACCGGTCCGTCGAGGCGCTGCAGGTTGCAGTCGACGACGAAAGTCAGGTTCGAGAGGTTCTCGCGCACCGCGAGGTCGAGGCCGGCGAGCGACTCGGGTTCGTCCATCTCGCCGTCCCCGCAGACCACGAACACGCGGCCGATGTCCTCGACCAGGCCACGGAGTTGCAGATAGCGGTCGAAGCGCGCCTGATGCACGCCCATCAGCGGCGCGAGGCCCATCGACACCGACGGGAACTCCCAGAAGTCCGGCATCGCGCGCGGGTGCGGGTACGACGGCAGCCCGTTCTCGGAGAGCTCGAGGCGAAACCCCGCGAGCTGCGCTTCGGTCAGTCGGCCTTCGACGAAGGCGCGGGCGTAGACACCGGGCGATGCGTGACCCTGGAGGAACACCGTGTCCCCGGGAACATCGCCATCGCGGCCGCGGAAGAAGTGATCGAAGCCGACCTGGAACAGCATCGCGGCCGACGCATAGGTCGAGATGTGGCCACCGAGTCCGGGATGCTCGCGGTTCGCCCGGACGACCATCGCCATCGCATTCCACCGGACCAGCGCGTCGATCCGGTGCTCGATCTCGAGGTCACCCGGATGGACGGGCTCGGCGTTGTGCGGGATCGAGTTGACCGGTGGCGTCGTCGTCCGTACGGGCGCCGGCGGCGCGGCACCGTGTGCGGCCGCGGCGCGCTCGAGCTGCTCGACCAGATCGGCACCGGCCTCGGTGCCGTAGCGATCGATGTGGCTCCGCAGCGCGTCGAGCCACTCGCGGACCTGCCGTCGCCGGGCCTCCCGAAAGCCTGCATCCTCGCCGACCATGCGCGCCGGAGTGCGCAACCGCCGTGCCGACATCGGTGCGGGGCCGATGCCGTCGGACCGGCGATTGCTCGGTGGGGATGGAGCCGATCGTTCGGCGAGCCAGGTTCCGAACCCGGGACGGCTACTCGGAGCGCTCGCGTCCGGCGTCGCCGTTCCGCGCGGACGCCGCCAGAGCGCCGTCCTGGCCGGCGAGGTGCAGCGGCGGTGAGTTGCCTTGCTTGTCTTCGCCGACGTAGATCGTCCGGTGCGGGAACGGGATCTCGATGCCGCGTTCGTCGAAGGTGCGCTTCATGCGCCGGTTGAACTCGCGGCCGACCGACCACTGCTGGCTCGGTGCGGTCTTGAGTCGCGCGCGCACGATCACGGCAGAGTCCTCGAAGCGGTCGAGGCCGAAGATCTCGATCGGCTCGAGGATCTTCGAGCCGAAGTCGGGGTCGTTCTGCATCTCCTCCCCGAGCTCCTTCAGCACCTCGATCACCTCGTCGACGTCCTCGCGGTAGGCGACGCCGCACTCGATCAGGTAGCAGCTGAACTCCTTGGTCAGGTTCGCGAACTGGCCGACCGTGCTGTAGGGGATCGTGTGGACGTTGCCGGAGAGGTCCCGCAGGCGGATCGTGCGGATGTTGATCGCTTCGACGAGGCCGCCGGTGCCGTCGATCATCACGATGTCGCCGACCGACACGGCGTCCTCGAGCAGGATGAACACGCCGGTGATGATGTCCTTGACGAGGGTCTGCGCGCCGAAGCCGATCGCGAGGCCGAGCACGCCGATCGACGCGACCACCGGCGCGAGGTTGACGCCGAGCTGACCGAGGACGGTCAGCGACGCGAGCACCCAGACGACGAGTTTGATCGCCTTCTGCGTCAGCGGCAGCAGCGTGCGCAGCTTGGCCGTGTCGTCGTTGCTGAGCTGCTTGCGGCGGAGGTACGACTCGGTCACGGCCGTGGACACGTCGATCGTCGCGAACGCGAGGAACACGATCGCGAGCACGACGAGCGCGGTGGTCAGCACGTCGCGCAGCAGCGTCGACTGCAGGGCTTCGATCGCGCCGACGCCCCACGCTTCGAACGCGAACCCCGCTGCGACGATGCCGACGACGATGCCGAGCACGATGCGCGCGCCGGACAGATACCGCGGGATGCGGCGGCGGATCGTCGGCAGCGGTTTCGCCAGCGACGCGAGCCGCGAGCCGAGCTTGCGCAGGCCGGCGTCGGCCAGCGCGTAGACGGCGATCGCGGCGGCGGCGCAGCCGAGGGTGATGCCGGTGGACGCGAGCGCTCGCCCGAACGCGCCCTGGATGCCGCTCATCCACAGGGTGTAGAGCCCGAACATGTAGACGAGCGCGGCGATCCACCAGAGGCCGAGCACGGCTCGGGCGGCGGACACCCAGCTTCGAGCGGGCTCGTGCTCGGATCCGGCCGACGGGGCGGTCGGCGCGTCGCTGCGAGCCTCCTGGCTCGGCTCGTCGTCGGCGGCCGACGCGGGCCACCCGCGGTAACGCAGCACGAGCGTTACGCCGACGATCAGCAGCACGATCGCGTACAGGCTCCGCAATGCGTCGACGAGTGCGGCATCCGCGCCGAGTGCCCGCACCGCGACGATCGCGAAGTACCCGTAGATCCCTAGCGCGCTGGCGCGCAGCAGCGAGCGGGCGAGGGCCGAAGCCGGTGCGTCGCCGACCGGCACGACCCGCAGCTCGGGTGTGCGTGGCGCGAGCACCGCGCCGAGCAGGGCGCGCGCCGCCCCGCGCAGGGCCACCGCCGAGGCGACCGCGAGCGCGATCGCACCGCCCGCGGGGTCGATGCGGATCAACGAGATGCCGGCGAACGCGATCGCGAGCGCCGCGGCCGGCGATGCGAGGTCGACGAGCAGGCGCAGCGTGACTCGACCGATGCGCTCGAGGCGACGGAGCGGGCGGTCCTGCGCGTGCCGACCCAACAGCGCGCGCACGCGGCCCAGGAGGAACCAGACGAGCAGGTAGCCCGCGATCGCGGCAGCGGCGATCGCCGCGGAGAGGCCGGTCTGGGTCAGCAGCGCCGCGCGTTGCTCGGGATTCGCGAGACGCGCCTGCAACGCGCGCAGGCGATCGGGCACCGTGGCGACCTGGTCGACGACGCCGTCGATCGTGTTGCTGGCCTCGTCGCTGAGGCCTCGGAAGAACGCGACGAGCTTCTCGACGAGCGTCGACTCGGGCGCGGTCGCCGCGCCGGACGGTGCCGGCTCCTCGGCGGCCCGGATCAGCGCCTGCAGGCGCTCGATCAGCTTCTGGCGTTCCGCGGGATCCTGGATGTCCTGGACGAGCTGCTGCAGCGTGTCGACCGACACCTGCTGCCCGCCGGCCTGCTGCCCGCCGGCCTGCTGGGCCGACGGAGCGGGTGCGGTCGGAGTCTGCTGGCAGCGAGGGGCTGCTGCGCAGGTGAGCGCGACGAGGGCCGCGAGGAGGACGAGGAGCGAACGCGGCGTCCAGCGCATGCGCGCGACGAAGGCAACATCCATGCCGTCAGGTCTGTCCGCGGGTCCGCGCGGCGGTCCGGCCGAGGCGCGCGCGGTGGTCGACGCAGTTGTTCACCTGGACCTCGTTCTTGAAGACCTCGCGCGGACCGAAGCCGCACAGCGTGCCGTCGTCGAACAGCTTGCGGCAATGGACGCAGTCCGCGCACTTCGAGCGCTTGCCGATGCCGAGGCCGGATGCGCGAAGCGCCCACCACAGCAAGCCGCCGAGCAGCAGGGCGGCGAGGATCATCTGGATCGGCATCGGCATCGCGCGTTGGTCCATCTGCGGCCGTGCGTGCCGTCCGCAGGGCGGGTCAGTGTAGCACGATCGGCGTGGCGTGCGGGCTCAGTCGCCGCGGAGCAGTCGCCTGCCCTTCCAAGCGCTGCCGCGGCCGCGTGCGTGGGCGAGCGCCGAGTCGATCGTCATCGCGGTGTAGAGCAGGCCGGCGAGCGGCAGCGCGGCCGCGAGGAGCCGCGGCTGCCGGTAGAACCGCAGGATCGGCAGCATGCTGACCGCCATCAGCGTCCACGCGCTCGCGCCGAGCGCGGCCGCGAGCGTGTCGCGGTGCAGGGGCCAGGCGAGGAGCAGCAGCGGCGGCAGCAGGTAGAGCAGCAGCATGCCGGCGACGGTGCCGAGCAGCTTCCCCGGCGAGTAGCCGAGCTGCGTGTACGCGCTGCGTGCGACCATCTTCCACACGCCGCGGAGACCGCCGTAGCCACGGATGCTCTTGCTGCTCTCGGTGAGACCGAGCCAGGTGCCGCGGCCGCGCGCACTGGCCACCGGCTTGATCGCGCGCGCGAGCGAGCAGTCGTCGATCAGCGCGTCGTGGATCGTCGCGAAGCCGCCCGCGCGGTCGAGCGCGTCGCGGGCGAGCAGGATGCAGCCACCGGCGGCGGCGGCGGTCGAGCGCGAACGATCGTTGGCCCAGGCGAACGGGTACAGCTTCTGGAAGAACAGCACGAACGCCGGGATCAGCAGCCGTTCCCAGGCACTCTCGATCGCGAGCTCGACCATCAGCGAGACCTGGTCGAGCGAGTCGTGCTCGGCCTTCGCGACGAGGTTGCGGAGCGTGTCGGGGGCGTGCTCGACGTCGGCGTCGGTCAGCCACACGAACTGCGCGGCCGGCGCGACCTCGGCCGCGCGTGCGTGGCCCTGCGACATCGCCCAGACCTTGGGCGCCCAGCCGTCGGGGCGCGGCGCGGCGCGGAGGAGGACCAGCCGGTCGGTGTCGGGCACGGCCGCGCGCGCGACGTCCGCGGTGCCGTCCTCGCTCTGGTCGTCGACGAGGACGATCGTGAGCCGGCCCGGGTAGTCCTGCGCTGCGACCGCACCGATCGTGCGTGCGACCACGTCAGCCTCGTCGCGCGCCGGGATCACGGCGACGACGTCGGGCCAGTGCGCGGGCGCCGGCGACGCGGTCAGGCGTTCGCGCGTGCGCCAGAACCCGCCACGGAACGCCAGCAGCCATGCCCACGCGAGCACGTCGATGCCGGCGGCGATCGCGAGAGGCGTCAAATCACACCGGGTCTGGTTCGACGCCTGTCACCGGCCGGGTCGCGGGTCGCGGACCTTGGTACCGGTCGCGAGCGATTCGAGCGTCGAGTGGACGACCTCGAAGTGATCGCGTCGCCGCAGCAGCGTGGCGGCCGCGATCCCGTCGATCTTCTCGCGCGCGGCCTGCACGACCGCCAGGTCTTCGTTGGCGGCGAATTCGCGACCGTGATGGGTCACGAGGATCAGCACGCGGCGACCCTCGATGTCGGGGCGTAGCTCGTCGAGCCGCGCACCGATCGCAGCGAGGTGCTCGTCATCGGAGCCCTGATCGACGCCGAGCAGCAGCAGCGGTGGAGTCGCGCCGTCGTTGCGCCCGAGTACGGTGACGTACTCCGGTGTGACCTCGGGAAGGAGCTGGACCGCATGGCCGTCCCCCGCGTCGAGCGTCAGCTTGCGCGGCCCGGCGGTCGACAGCTCGTCGATGGTCCGCGACAGCGGCAGCGAATACGGCTGCGAGGCCCCGGGCCAGACGAGCGTCACGTCGACGTCCGCGAGCTGGCCTTCGCGCGCCAGCAGCCCGGGCAGCTCGTGTTCGACCTGCGCGAGGACCAGCTCGTCCTCCGAGCCGGGATCCGCCGTGATGCGCAGCCGGTCGCCGTCGCGCACCGGTGCGGCGAACAGCGCCGGATGCACCTGCACGGGAGGCTCGCCGTCCACCACCACGCGCGTGGCACCGAGCTCGACGAGGCGCTCGACCAGCCGATCCGCGAGCGCCGAAGGTGCGACGCGAACGGTCGAGCCCTCGGGAATCTCCGCGGCGTCGAGCTCGCGCTGCATCGAGCTCTCGAGCTGTGCATCGTCGCGGTCGGTCGCGTCCGCAGTGATCTGGAACGCCTTCTCCCCGGTCCGCTCGATCGTCAAGAGGCTCGGGAACACGACGTCGAGCGTGCCGTGATCGTCGAGCTCGAGCCGCCGCGTGCCCGCGTGCTCGATCGTTTCGTACAACGTCCGTTGCATCGTGCGCGAGAGCGCACCGGAGCCCGCGATCTCGACGCGCACGCGTTGATCGCGCAGCCCCCGCGCAGCCCGCGCGAGTCGCCGCTCGATGGCGCGGGCGAGCTCCGCCGGCTTGCCCGCGTCGGTGTCGACGCGGACGATCCGCAGCTCACCGAACCCGTCGCTATCGGTCCGAAACGTGACCGGCGATGGCAGGAACGGCTCGCGTTGTTCGCCGCCGAACGTGCACGCGACGCTCTTCGGCGCGAGAGGCCCGAGCGCCTCATCGATGCAACGGCGCTCGACCTCGGCTTCGAACGCGAACCCGGCCGGCCAGTCGACGGTCACCTGCTTGCCGCCGATGGTGTCCACGAGCTTCGCCACCTCGCGTTGGAACGCCGCGATGTTCGACGCGTCGTCGCGCTCGCTCTGCTGCACGCCGAGGAGAATGCGATCGCCCTTCGCCGCGACGCGCAGGAGCCTCGGCCACAGCAGGTCCGGCGTGCCGTCGGCACGCGCCAACTCCATCTGCTGCGGCTTGAGCGCGGCGGCGAGCTCGAGGAGTGTCGCGACCTCCTCCGGGCGTGCCGCATGGCCGTCGAAGCGCACCTCGACGCTCCGGCCGCCGATCCGTTCGCGGGCACCCCGCAGCACGAGACCGAGCGCGGCCGCAGTCACCGACGGGTCCTCGGCCGGTGACACCGTGACCGCGACGTTGCCGTCGCGATCCTCGATCCGGACGCGAGTCTCGAGCTCGCGATCGAACAGCACCGACTCCGCGCCCTCCTCGTCGGCGATCACCGCACGCACCGCGCCGGCCTTGCTCAGGGCGACCCGGATCAGGTCGTTGACCTCGGCGTCGGGGCGCACGTTGCCGGAGAACGCGAACGAGAACTGCCGGCCGTGGGCGCCGATCCCGAGGCGCGCGAGCTCCGGCTGCATCGCACCGGGCAGGTCCGCCGGATCGAGGTCACCGGTGTCGATCGACACGCGCACCGCGTGACCGTGGAGGTCGGTCGTCGCACGCACGGTCGGCATCGTGTCCTCGTGCACGATCTCGTTCGGATAGCCTCGCTGGACGATCACGCGCAGCGGCTTGACCGGCGCGAGCGCGCGCGCGACGACCGCCTTGATCGCGCTCGGGATCAGCGCGTCCCCCTGGAACTCGACCGCGACGCGTTGCCAGCGCAGCTGCTTGCTCGCGCCACGTGCGGCGCGCGCCAGCGGCCCCTCGACGGCACCGGCGATCGCGTCCTTCTCCATCGCGGGCACGGTCACCGTGAACCGGAGATCCCAACCGTCTTCGTCGGCAGGACCGAGCGACACGGTCACCGGGGACTCGTCGTCGGCGGGTTCGAGCGTCTCGAGCTCTTCGTCGCCGGCGGGCTCGGGCGTGGCCAGCTCCTCGTCGTCGGCGAACTCCAACGTCTCGAGCTCTTCCTCCTCCACCGGCTCCAGCTCCTCGGCGGGCTTCGCGGGGCCTCGCTTCTGGGGTTTCTCGCGAGCGGGACGGTTCGGCTTGCGGCGGCGGGATGCGCTCATCGGCGAAGTTCGATCTGCGGGGAGCCGGCGGCGCGCCACCGGCGGGGGATCGGACAGGCTAGCCCTTGGCGTTCGGCAGCGTCCACTGCGAGTCGCTCATCTGCACTGGCCGACCTTCAGCGTCGCTTCAGCACCCGTCCGTAGTCTCCCGCGCTCGAACCACGGAAACGAGGTGACCCTGATGAACATCGGTATCTACGCACCAATCCTGCTGGCGTTTGCGTCGGCCCCTTCCTCCCCGTCGACCCCCGCGCCGACGTCCCCGCTGCCGCGCACCGCCCCTGCGCCGGTCGCCAGCGGCGAGATCGATCCCCGCGACATCGTGCAGGAGGCCCGCATCTCGCTGCGCGACGCGATCGCTCGCGCGCTGACCATCCAACCAGGACGTGCCGTCGAGGCCGACCTCGAGGGCGAGATCAACAACGGCAAGCGCGAAGTGTTCTTCGAGGTCATGGTGCTCACCGACGCGGGCGGTCTCGTCGAGGTCCACCTCGATCCCGCGACCGGTGAGAAGCGCGAGAGCGAGAACGCCGAGGACGACGCCGACGAGATCCCCGGCTTCGTCGCGGCACTGCGCTACGCCGAACTCGACCTCGCGACGCTCGTGGAGAAGGCCGAGGCGGTCGTCAAGGGCACGCCGGTCCACGCGTCCCTGAAGCTCGAGGAGGAAGGCCCCGTGTGCGGCATCCGCCTGGTCCACACCCGCTACCTGATCTCGGCCGAGATCGAAGCGCGGGCCGGCCAACTCGTCGAGCTCGGCCTGAAGTCGGAGCACGGCGAACACGGCGAACACGGCGAGGAAGGCGAGCGCGGGGAAGCGGGCGAGCACGGCGAGGAAGGCGAGGCCGGCGAACGCGGCGAACGCGGCGAGGAAGCCGAGGAAGGCGAAGCCGGCGAGCACGAGGAAGCCGGCGAGCACGAGGAGCGCGGCGAGGACGAGGAAGCCGACGAGGAGCGCGGCGAGCGGCAAGGCTGAGCAGTACGCTTCTCCCGTGGTCCGGCTCCTCCTGGTCGAAGACGAAGACGCGCTCGCGCGGTCGCTGATCCGCGGCCTGCGCGAGGAGGGCTACGTCGTCGACCACGCGCGCGACGGCGAGGAGGCGCTCTGGGCCGCGGGCAGCACGTTGCACGACGCGATGATCCTCGACGTCCGCATCCCGAGGCCCGACGGCCGCGAGGTCTGCCGGCGCCTGCGGCACGACGGTTCCCGTCTGCCGATCCTGATGCTGACCGCCTGCGATGCGAACGAAGACATCGTCGCGGGCCTCGACGCCGGCGCCGACGACTACGTGACCAAGCCGTTCCAGTTCGCGGTGCTGCTCGCGCGTCTGCGCGCGCTCGTCCGGCGCGGCTCGGCCGGGACCTCGGCGCGACTGTCGATCGCCGATCTCGAGCTGGACGTCGCCGCGCGGCGCGCGTGGCGCGGCGGCGAGCCGGTGGACCTCACGGAGATGGAGTTCCGCGTGCTCGAGCACCTGATGCGCCACGCAGGTCGCGTGCAGACGAAGGCACGCCTGTCCGCCGCGCTCTGGGACGACGAGATCGGGCCGGGCTCCAACGCGCTCGAGGTGCACGTCGCGAACCTGCGCCGCAAGATCGACGCGCCGCCCGCGACGCGGCTCCTCCACACGCGCCGCGGCGTCGGCTACGTGCTCGAGTTGGAGGAGAGTTGAGGTCCCTGACGCTGCGGGCCAGCCTGTCGCTGTGGTTCGCCGGGCTCGCGATCGTCGTGCTCGGCGGTGCGTCGGCCGCGCTCTACCTCGGCGTGCGCGCGTCGTTGTTCGAGGGGCTCGACGCCCAGCTCCGCGCGCGCGCCGAGGGCGTCGCCGCACTGTGTGAATGGGAGGACGACACGATCCAGCTCGAAGGCGTCGCGGAGTCCGGCATCGATCTGCCGCTGCTCGGACCCGACTACGCGATCGAGATCCGGAGCTGGCCCGGGCAGGAGCTCGTCCGCCGCTACGGACCGGAGCTGCCGGCTCCGGACGTCGCCGCGAGCGCGGACCGTGAGCCAGGCGCCGTCTTCCGCACCTGTCCGGTGAACGGTGGTGCCGACCGTCGCGTCTGCTCGCTCCACGCCGCGTTCCCGGCGGCCGTGGCGTCCGAGGAGGAGAGCGCGCATCCGGCGTACGCGGTGGAGGTCCGGGTCGGCACGTCGCTCGCGCCGCTCCACGCGCAGCTCGCGCGTATCCGCTGGTCGGTGCTCGCCGTCATCGGCGTCTCGGTCCTGGTCGTGCTCGCGTTCGCGGCCTTCGTGTCGCGGCGCGTCACGCGGCCGCTCGACGAGCTGGGCCGCGCCGCCGTCGCGGTGCGCGCCGGCGGCGACGCCCCGATGCCGAGTCGTGGGACCGGCGACGAGGTCGACCGGCTCGCGTCGATCCTGGACGAGGCGTTCGCGGCACTGCGACACGAGATGGATCGCCAGCGTCGGTTCACCGCGGACGCGTCGCACGAGCTCCGCACCCCCGTCTCGATCGTCCAGAACCACACCGAGGTCGCGCTGCGTCGGGACCGTACACCGGCGGGTACCCGGGAGGCTCTCGCGGAGATCCTCGACACCGCACAGCGGATGGGTCGCACGCTCGAAGCGCTGTTGACGCTGACGCGACTCGATGCCGGCGCGCGCTCCGAAGGCGAACCGGTCGAGTTGGTCGAGCTCGCGCGCGAGGCCGCGGCCGGGACGCACGGACGCGACGAGATCACGATCGAGGTCGCGGGCGACGCGGACGCGACGGTCCATGGGGATCGCGACCTGCTCCGTATCCTCCTCGACAATTTGATCGCGAACGCCGTGCGCCACGCGCGCTCGGTGGTGACGGTTGCGGTCACAGCGACGGCCGGCGACGAAGTCGAGTTGGTGGTGCGCGACGACGGCCCCGGCATGCCGGCCGAGGAGCGCGGGCGCGCGTTCGAGCGGTTCTTCCGCGGCGCCGGCGCCGCCGGGCAGGCCGGTGCCGGGCTCGGCCTCGCGCTGGTCGAGTCGATCGCGCGGGTCCACGGCGCCGCGTGCGCGCTCGAGGACGCCGCGCCGGGGCTCCGCGTCCGGGTTCGATTCCCGCGGGCCGACGCTGCATGATCCGGCGCTGCATGTTCGTGCGCACGACACCGCGATGAAGAGTTCGACGTGGATCTCCGGTGTGCTCGTGCTGGTGGCCGGCGTCGCCGGTGGCTGGGCGCTGCACGGTTTCCTCGGTGGTGTCAGCTCGGACCAGTCCGACGAGCAGAGCGCACCGTCCGTCTCGCCGGCCGACATGGCGGTCACCGTCGCGACCGCGGACGTGCGGCAAGCGGACTTCCCGGTGCTCGTCGCGGCTCTCGGCATGGTGCAGGCCACGCCGAGCGCGAGCATCGATCTGACCTCGCGCGCCGGCGGGCGCGTGGCCGAGGTGCCGGTCGTGCAGGGACAGCACGTGAGCAAGGGCGACGTCGTCGTGCGCTTCGACCCGACGCCGTCGGAGGCGACGCTCGCCCAGGCGCGCGCCGACCTCGCGCGCGCGGAGGCGGCGCTCGCGGCGTTCGATCGCGGCGGACGGGACACCGAGCGAAGGAAGCTCGAGGTCGACCTCGAACGGGCGCGGACGGGGGCCGACGTCGCGTCGGCCCAGCTCGCGCGCCTGGTGCCGCTGCAGAAGGACGGTCTCGTCGCCGATCGCACCGTCGAGGAGACGCGGCTCGAGGTCGCACAGCGCGAGCTCGAGCACACCGCCGCCGAGCAGGCGCTCGAGACCTACCGGTCGTCGGGTGCGGATCTCGAGCGCCAGCGCCTGGTCGCCGAGCGTGCGTCGGCCGCGGCCCGCGTCGCGGATGCGGAGGCGGTGCGCGCGGACGTCGAGGTGAAGGCGCCACTGGACGGTGTCGTCACGACACTGATGGTGCGGCCCGGTGAGACGACGGACCCGATGCGCGCGCTGGCGCGGCTCCTGGTCAACGAGGATCGGCGCGTGCAGTTCGACGTGCAGCCCCATGACGCGGCTCGCCTGACGGTCGGCGCCCGTGCGCAGTGGACCGGGCGGGGCGGCATCGAGCGCACGGGCATGGTGGAGTCGATCGGCGCGGTCGTCGACGAGTACTCGGGGCTCGTGGCGGTGTACGTGCGCGCCGACGACGGCAAGCACGCGCCGCAGCCAGGCCTCGCGGTGAGCGGCAGCCTCGAGGTCGAGCGGCTCAGCGGTGCGTTGCTCGTGCCGGAGCGGGCGATCATCCGGTCGAACGACCAGCAGGCCGTCGTGGTCGCGAGCGCCGATGGTGTCGCGCACATCGTGCCGGTGACGGTGCGCACGCGGCACGAGGGCGTCGCCGCGGTCGAGGGTGAGCTGAAGGCCGGCGATCGGGTCATCGTCGACGGTGCCTACAACCTGCCGGAAGGTGCGCACGTGGTGCCGGAGTCGAACGGCTCGTCGAGCAGTGCCACGTCCGACGGGAGCGGGCATTGAACACGCTGCCGTTCCTCCATCGCCACCGACGCGCGCTGTTCGTGCTGCTCGGCCTCGCGATCGTCGCGGGCATCTACTCGGCGACGACGCTGGCGCGGTCGATCTACCCGCAGGTGTCGTTCCCGCGCATCGTCATCATCGCCGAGCGCGGCGAGGCCCCGGTGCGCGGCATGCTGATCGAGGTCACGCGACCGCTCGAGCAGGCGGTGCTCGCGCCCGGGCTCGTGCGCATGCGGTCCAAGACCGTGCGCGGCGCGTCGGAGTTCTCGCTCGACTTCAGCCCGTCGACGAACATGCTCGAGGCGCTGAGCTACGTGCGTGCGCGGGCGGCGCAGGCGGGGCTGCCGTCCGACGTCAGCCTCGTCATCGAGCAGCAGACGCCGGCGGTGTTCCCGGTGCTGAGCTTCAACGTCGTGCCGGGCAAGATGGCCGCGAACGATCCGGTGGCGCGCGCGCGGCTCGCCGAGTGGGTCAAGATCGAACTGGCGCCACGGCTGGCCCGGCTGCCCGACGCGTTCCGGGTCACGGTGCAGAGCGGCGACACGCGCGAGTTCGTGTTCGAGACCGACCCCGACGTGCTGGCGAGCGCCGGCATCGACGTCCTCGACGTCGAGAACGCGATTCGCAGCGTGCAGCGGGTCGAGGCCGTCGGCCGATCCGAGGTCGAAGGACTCCAGTACCAGCTCCTCGTCGATGGCCGATTCGACGATCCGGAGGCCGTGCTGGACGTCGCGGTGCCGCGCCCAGGCAAGTCCGCGGTGCCGTTGAGTGCGCTCGGACGCGTCGTCGAGACCACTGCGGTCCAGACCATGATCGTGACCGGCGGCCGCATCGACAGCGTGGTCGTCAGCGTGTTCCTGCGCGACGGCGGCAAGGTGACGACGCTCTCGGACGACGTGTCGCGCGAGCTCGCCGATCTCGCCGGCTCGATCCCGCAGGGCGGGCACTTCGAGCCGGTCTACGACCAGGCGCACCTCGTCAACGAGTCGATCGCCGGCGTGCGCGACGCGATCGGCATCGGCGCGATCCTGGCAGTCCTGGTGATGGCGCTGTTCCTCGGCAACTGGCGCATGACGCTGGTCGCGGGGCTCGCGATCCCGATCTCGGTGATCCTCACCGTCGCGTTGTTCCCGGTCGTCGGCGAGTCGTTGAACCTGATGAGCCTCGGTGGGCTCGCGGTCGCGATCGGCCTGATCATCGACGACTCGATCGTCGTCGTGGAGAACGTGGCGCGGCGACTGGCGGCGGAGCGCGAGCGCGGCGCGTTCCACGCGATCGGTGAGGGCACGGCCGAGGTGGTCGGTGCGATCGTCGGCTCGTCGTTGACGACGGTGGTCGTGTTCCTGCCGCTGGTCCTGCTGGAGGGCGTCGTCGGCCAGTTCTTCCGCAGCCTGGCGCTCGCACTCGGCGTGAGCATCGTCGTGTCGATGTTCGTGTCGCTGGTGTTCGCGCCGTTGTTCCTGCTGCTGCCGGCGCTGACGCCGCGGCGCGCGATCCGCCCGCGGCGGTTCGTGACGTGGTTGCAGGACGGCTACGAGCGCGTCGTCGGCGCGGCGTTACGCCACGCGATTCCGGTCGGCCTCGCCCTCGTCGCGCTGGTCCTCGTCGGTGCCGGCGCGCTGCGAGGATTGCCTTCGGGATTCCTGCCGGAGATGGACGAGGGCGGCTTCGTGCTCGACTACGCGATGCCGGTCGGGACGAGCCTCCAGGAGACCGATGCGATGTGTCGTCGCGTGGAGGCGATCCTCCTCGACACGCCCGAGGTCGCAGCGTTGTCGCGCCGGACGGGAGCGGAGCTCGGCTTCTTCGCGACCGAGCAGTTCACCGGCGACATGCTCGTCGGACTCGAGCCGCGCGGGCAGCGCGACCGCAGCGTGTTCGAGGTGCTCGACGGGCTGCGCGAGCGGTTCTCCCGCGAGGTGCCGCAGATCGAGATCGAGTTCGTGCAGGTGATGCAGGACACGATCGCCGACCTCGCGGGCAACCCGGCGCCGATCGAGGTCAAGGCGCTCGGCGCCGACTACAAGTCGCTGCAGCAGTTCGCGAACGCCGTGGCGGCGCGCATCGAGTCCGTGCCCGGCGTCGTCGACATCAAGAACCACGTGTCGTTCGGCAGTCCGGAGCTGACGTGGCGACCCGATGCGGGCCGCTGCGTCCGGAGTCGGGCTGTCGACGGAGTCCATCGCCGCACAGGTCGCGGCGCAGCAGCTCGGCGACGTCGCGACGCGCGTGCAGCAGGGCGAGCTGTTCGTCGATCTGCGTGTGCGATACCCGGAGGCGTGGCGGACCGACGCGATCGTCGGGGGCGAGGGCCCCCCGGTGTTCGTCACGACGGCGAGCGGCAAGCGCGTGCCGCTGGCGTCGATCGCGACGTTCGAGCGGCGGCTCGCCGAGAACGAGCTCGAGCGCGAGAACCAGGTGCCGATGGTGCGCGTCACGGCGGGCGTGTCGGGGCGCGACCTCGGCTCGACGAGCCGCGACGTCGCGGCGGCGGTGGCGGGTCTGTCGCGTCCGCCGGGCGTGAGCTTCGAGATCGGCGGGCAGGCGGCGAGCCAGGCGGCGGCGTTCTCTCGGCTCCTGATCGTGTTCGGGATCGGCACCGGGCTCGTGTTCCTGCTGCTCGTCGTGCAGTTCCGGTCGTTGCGGCTGCCGGGCGTGCTGTTCCTCGCGTTGCCGTTCGGTCAGGTCGGCGGGCTGCTGGCGCTGAAGCTGTTCGACGTGCCGCTCAACGTCAGCTCCGGCATGGGGCTGATCATGCTGGTGGGCCTCGTCGTCAAGAACGGAATCATCCTGATCGAGTACGCGCAACAGCTCCGGGCGGACGGCATGGAGGAGATGGCGGCGGTGGTCGCGGCCGCGCGCGTGCGGTTGCGGCCGATCCTGATGACGACGTTCGCGGCGATCGCGGGGCTCGCACCGCTGGCACTGAACGTCGGTGCGGGTGCCGAGCTGCAGCGGCCGCTGGCGATCGCGGTGATCGGCGGGTTGATCGTGTCGACCACGTTCGCGTTGATCGTCGTGCCGATCGGTTGCGCCTTGTTCGCGCGCGGACACCTGCTGCCGGAGGAGCATGATGCGCGCATGTGACGTGGCGATCGCGGGGCTCGTGCTGCTGGTCGCGTGCGGCAGCGTGCACGAGCCGGTCGTCGCGGCCGGCTGGGTGCCGGCCGAGGCCGCCCGTCCGCTGCACCGCGAGGATTGCGTGCGGCTGGCGGTCGATTTCGCACCGAACGCCGCGACGTGGAAGGCGCGGCTGGACGGTGCCGAGGCTCAGCTCTCCCAGGCGTCGAAGCTCCCGAACCCGACGTTCAACATCAACTGGGAGGACTTCGGGCTGCTCTCGGCGACCGGCTCGCGCGCTGCAGACGACCTACACGCTCGGCTATGCGCTCGCGGATCTGTTCGCGAGGCCGCGGCGCGCGGGAGCCGCGCGCTTCGAGCGCGACGCGGTGATCGCGGACCTGCTGGCGGAGCGGCGCAACCTCGCGGTCGCGGTGTGCGATGCCTACGACCGGCTCGTCGCGGCGCGGCGCGGTGTCGCGCTCGCGCAGGAGCTCGCGGCGATCGCCGCGCGCCAGAAGGACGCGGCGCAGCAGCGCGTCGCGGTCGGCGAGGAGGCGCCGTTGGTGCTCGGCCGCGCGGAGGCCGAGCTCGCCGAGGCCGAGGCGGAGGTCGCGAAGCAGCAGAACGACGCGCGCGCGCAGGAGCTGGCGTTCGCGTTCGCGCTCGGGTTCACGCGTCCGGTCGAGCTCCAGCTCGCGGACGACCTGGTCGTGGACGATCGGGCTGCCGGTCGACGATCTCGAGGCATTGTTGAAGGCGGCCGCGGCGAGTCGGCCGGAGATCGCGGCCGCCGAGGCGCGCTATCGCGCGGAGCTCGAGCGCCTTCAGCTCGCGGCGTCCCGGGTGCAGTTCCTGCCGACGATCCTCCCCGCGTATCGCTCGCTCGATGGCATGAGCCTCGGCGTCGCGTCGATCGAGTTCCAGGTGCCGTTGTTCGACGCGGGCGGCGCCGAGGTCGCGGCGCGGGACGCGGGGCTGCTCCTGGCTGCCGCGGAGCTGCAGAAGGTCGCGCACGCGACCGCGCGGGACGTCGCCGCCGCGGCGCAGGGCACGGCCGCGGCGCGTGCGTTCCTCCACGATCACGCCGAGCCGGTCGCGGCGAAGCGCACGGCGCTGCGCGCCGGCGCCGAGCGGCTGTTCGAAGCGGGTCAGGTCAACTTCGACGAGCTGCTGACCACGCGCCGCGACGAGGTCCGCGCGCGTCAGGCGCTGCTCGACGCCGCACTGGCCCTCTCCGAAGCGGGTTGGCCGCTGCGCGTCGACACGGTGCTGGAGAAGGTCGAGCCGAGCGGCGACTGACTCGGCGCGAATTGGGGCGGCGGATCCGAATTGCCCGTCACCGAAGCGGCGGATTCGACACAGGGTCGTTGCGGAGCACGGAGCTCGTGGATCTGTTCGACCTGGACGACACGACGCGGCCGGTGCTGGCGCCGTTGCTGCCGCGGCTGCGGTTCCTCCTGGACGGCTTGTCGGCGGCGACGCCGGCGCAGCTCGCGGCACGGACGCTGACGGCACTCGGGCGGCTGGCGTTCGGGTGCATGCAGCGGATGCGGCAAGGTCACGACGCCCGGACCGAGCTGCGCCGCTTGCGCGGGGCGTTCGATGCGGCGCGGCGCGCGCCGGACACCGGCGAGGCCCTGTCCGCGGCGCTAAGCCACATCGCGCGGGTCATGGACGTGCCGCACGCAGAGCTGCGGCGCATCATTCGTGTCGAGCTGGGACCCGAGATGGAGGCTGCGATGACGTCGACCTACGACCAGTTGCTGAACGAGGGCCGCGAGCGGGGTCGCGAGGAGGGCCGGTTCGAAGCGTCGGTCGCCATCCTCCGACAGATGCTGACGAAGCGGTTCGGCGCGCTCTCCGACGCGGTCGGGGCGCGTATCGCGCGCGCCGATGCAGCGCGGCTCGAGCGCTGGACACTCCGCGTGCTCGATGCGGAGGGCATCGAGCAGGTGTTCGCGGACGAGTGAGGTACCAGGCTCGCGGGTCGTGGGCGCGCCGCGTCAGCGGATCCGCACCTCGATGCCGTTCGAGCTGAGCAGCCCGAGGGGCGTCGGGCCCGACGTGATCGCCTGGCAGAAGATCGAGCCACTCAGCGGGGCCGGAAGCGGGAACGGGAAGTGGTAGGTGTGCACGCCGCTGCCCATCAGGATCCCGGAGTCGGGGAACACGCCGAGCAACGCGCTGGGCGACAGGCCGACGGCGAGCGTGCACGTGCCCATCCCGATGAAGTTCAACGGCACGCTGCCGGGCGCGAGCGAGATCGCGACCATCAGGATGCTCGTCGGTGCGGACGTGATGTCGAACCCGAAGAACTCGTTCCCGGCCCACGCATAGTCGGACTGGGCGAGTGTCGGACCGCAGGACGTGCCGTAGGACAAGGCCGGCAGGATCTGGGGGCTGACGAGGAATCGGCCGTAGACCGTGTCCGAAGCGCCGCTCGTCCCGTAGCCGATGACCGCGTCGTGGAGCGGTACATCGGTGATTCCGCTCGCATACGCCGAGCCGACGCCGCCGTCGTTGACGTAGGCGGTTTCGGCGATCGACAGCTCGTAGCCGACGCGGAGTGCATTGAGGTAGCCGAACTGGTCGCGCACGAGGACGTTCCAGTGGCTCCGGTGCTGCTCGTCGTAGCTGATGCCGTCGACGCCGACTCCGCCGAGCAGGCCTCCGCCCGACGACCGCAGGGTCCGCAGGTCGACGTAGTTCGCGTAGCCCCCGAAGTCGGGCCAGTCGATGCGTTGGGCCTCGATGCGTGAGCCGAAGGTGCCGGTCGGCCGCGAGCCGCCGTTGCTGCTCGCGACGAACGCGATCAGGTAGCGTCCGTCGTTGCCGCCGATCTTCGGCGCGAAGCTGTGGTCGTTGGTCGTCGAGCGACCGAACTCGAGGCTCGGGACCGCCGTGCCGTTGGGTCGGAACT
This sequence comes from uncultured Planctomycetota bacterium, assembly GCA_963823025.1. Taxonomy (GTDB): domain Bacteria; phylum Planctomycetota; class UBA1135; order UBA1135; family UBA2386; genus CAWGKH01. The sequence goes on from CAWGKH010000004.1 coordinate 62,597, forward strand.
GCGTGCCGTGGATCTCGAGATCGTCGCCGGCGACGTTGCCATACTCCTGCCAGACGACGAACCACGGCGCGGTGCCGCCGAGCGAGGTCTGGTTGATCGCGGGCCGCTCGGCGTCGACGCCGTTCGGCGACAGCGCGGCGGGCGGCCCTTGCCAGACCACAGCCGACGAGTCGAACCGCATCGCGTAGACGCGGGTGTTCTGCGGCGTCGACGTGTATTCGACCTCGTAGGCGATGGCCGCGTAGTTGCCGGGGTTCTGCGCGTAGGTTCCGCCGACGGCGGGGTGGCGTTCGACGGTGCTCGAGGCGGGTGCACGTGACAGGACCATCGACGTCACCGAGCGGCTGCGCGCCGGGATGACCGCCACCGTGATGCTCGTGTAGGTGCTGCCGACGAGCGTGCGCTCGAACGCCGCTACGAACCGCCGTGTCGCGCCGACGAACGCGCAGCTCGGGTTGCTGGTGTCGACGGTTGCCAGCAGGTCGGTGTAGACCGTGTAGCTGGTGCTGAAGTCGTCCGGCGCGATGCGAGCGTAGATGTCCTGATCGCTGGTCGTCACTGCGCGCGCGTACACGAACAGCAGCTCGTTGTTGATGTCGTCGTGCGCGACGGCCGTGGCGAGGACCGGGCTCACGCCCGACGCGACGGCGTGCGCCGCGAGAAGGGGGTCGACGGTCACCGGCAGCTCGGCTCCGGCGAGCCAGGCGCCGTCGACGCGGAGCTCGACGGTGTCGCCGGAGACCGCGGTCGTCACCGTGGTCTCGCGACCCGCGGCGTCGACTGCGATCGCCTCGCCGTAATGGGCGATCGTCCGGCCGTTCGCGTCCATGAGCTCGAGCCGGTCGTGACGCGGGCTCCGGGGCTTCGCGTGGAGCGCGCCGGTGAGCTCGCCGCGGATCACGAGGTCGCCGGCGGCGGGGAGCGCGCGGATCAGGAAGCTCTGCTCGAGGCCGTCGGCGCGGACGTCGTAGCTTTCGCACCAGGACCCGCGGTCGTAATCGAGCCGCCAGTCGTCGTGGCGGGTCGCCGTCGACTCGATGGGCAACGGCTCGCCGTCCGCGGTGACGGCCGTGGTCCGCCAGCCCACGGGCAGGTGCTCGGGCGCGTCCGCTCCGAGCACCGGATAGAACATCGGGCCGTCGACGCCGAAGTCGACCTTGTACGCGTCGCGCGACGCCCACAGCGAGCCGTCTTCGTCGGCGGCGTGGATCGGCGCGTCGAACGCCCCCTGCAGCGGCACGGACTGCGCCGCGAGCGGCGCAGCGAAAACGGTCAGGATCGGCAGCAACAGCGATTGCATCGGTTCCATGCGGAGTGGAATGCCGATCGCCAGCCAGCCGAACGCGGGAATCGCGAAGGGCAGCAAACCACGCCGGGTGTGGTTGTCTGCCCCTCGCGTTCACCACCCGAAGTTGAAGATGGGGAAGAACTTCAGGAACCCGTGCTGGTTGTAGTTCAAGAGGCCGAGCTGGACCCCACCGCGCTTCGTGACGTTGAGCAGGCCGACCTGCACTCCACGGAGGTGCATCGCGGTGTTCCACGCCGCGACCTGCACCCCATCGGCGTCGCCTGCCCAGGACCACACGATGCCGAGCTGGACACCGCGGAGGTCGCCGGCGTGGTCCATCAGGCCGAGCTGCGCGCCGTAGATCTGATCGCCGCGCGTGTCGTGCGTGAACGGCAGTCCGTTCCACAGTCCGACCTGCAGGCCGCGCAGGTCACCCGAGTTGCCGAGCAGCGCGATCTGCGCGCCGGAGATCGTGCGCGGCTCGTCACTCCAGAGCGGTTGGACGAAGTTGACGCCGCCAGCGAGCTGCAGACCCGCGAAGGATCCGCTGGCCTCGTTGCCGCCGAGCGCGACGGCGAGGCCGCCGCTCGGCGCGCGCGTGCATCCCCAGAAGCCGTTCACGTCGAGGCCGGCGACCCGGTGATATTCGCTCGACAGGAGGCCGAGGCGCAGGCCGGTGACGTCGTGATCGGGGTCCGGCAGCTCGGACTTGCGCGTCAGGGCCACGGCAACCGGCGTGCTGCTCGCGCAGGCGGGGAACAGCAGGGCGGCGGCTGCGAGTATCGCGCCAAGCCGCGGTTCGCGAATCGTCATCAGAACAGCTCTCCTTGCGCTCGGCGCGCGATGCGCGCCAGTTCGGGGAACGCCGCGAGCAGCGTCGGCGGGACGTCGACCGCGTGTCCGCGCACGCGCGACAACAGCTCGAGCGCGACCTTCGGGGCCTGGCCGCGGAAGTGGTTGTTCGCCGCGACCATCACTGGGCTCGTGCCCGCAAGCGCGACGAGCTGGCCGATACGGGTCTCGAGGTCGTGGATTTCGCCAGGGCCGTAGTGCCAGTCGTAGGTCGCGTCGCGGCCGGCCGACTTGTCGAACCACGCGCGCGTGTTGCGGCCGTGCAGACGCAAGTAGGTGGGGCCCGGCGGTCCGCCGACGTCGGGATCGGGTCCGGCGAAGCCACTGGCCATGCCCGGCCAGTCCAGATGCGCGATGCGGAACCCGAGCGTCGCTGCACGCTCCTGCGCCTGCCGCTCGCGCCACGACCGGTGCCGAACCTCGAGCACCAGCGGCGCGAGCTCGCCGAACGCCGACGCCACATCTGCCAGCAGCGCGAACGCGCGTTCATCCGCTTCGAGCCGGTAGCTGAACTGCGCGAGCAGCGCCGCGAGCCGATCGGCTGCGCAGAGCGGCGCCATCGCCGCGTGGAACGCCGACACCGTCCCGCGCTCGATCCGCCCCTCGTGCGTCACCGCCTGCGGCAGCTTTGCCGTGAACATGGTCGGCAGCTCCGCGACGCGTTCGACCCAGCTCGCGGTCCTCTCCGGGTCCGGAACGCGGTAGAACGTGACGTTCACCTCGAGGAAGTCGACGAGACTCGCGAGGAACCGCAGCTCGTCCTTGCACCCCTTCGGGTAGACGATGCCTCGCCAGTCCGGGTACGACCAACCGGACACACCGATCTGCACGCGCGGTCCCACGCGCCCATCATCGACGACTTTCGCACCAGCGTCACGGCGCGCGCACCTCGCAAGCCACCCATGAACGATCCCAAGGACCCGCGCTTCGACGACGGAGTGCCCGCGCGTCGCGATTTCCGCGACCTCTCACCGCAGGCGGCGCACGGCGGCCGCAAGACGCTCCAGCTCTGCGCCCAGGTCCGCCGCGCGCTCGAGCTCGCGCTGGTCGGGGTGTGCGCCGACCCGGTTCTCCAGGATCTGATGGTCCTCGACGTGCGACCGGCCCCGGACGCCAGCCGTCTCGAGGTCGTGCTCCAGCTGCCACCCGACGCGGACCCGGCCGATTGCCAGCGCCGCCTCGATCGGGCACGTCCGCTCCTCGTCGACGAGGTCGCGCACAGCATCCACCGCCGAAAAGTGCCGGACTTGGCGTTCCGCCTCCAGACGCAGCAAATCTGACCCGGTGTAGAATGCTGCCTCTCACGCCGTGGACAGCAGTTCACACCGGGTGTGGTTGTCTGCACTCGGGAGGTTGCCCGATGACCTTGCGCTCGATCGCCCTGGTGTTCGTCCTGGCGGGCCTCGCGGCGGCGCAGGGTCGGACCTTCGTCGTGGATCAGGCCAACGGGCCCGGAACGAACTTCCTCGACCTGCCTCAGGCCGTCGCGCAGGCCGCGGATGGGGATCGGCTCATCGTGCGCGCCGGGACGTACACCGGCTTCACGACGGCGAAGGCGCTGACGATCCTCGGCGAGGGGTTGGTCCAGGTGTTCGCGCCGTTCGTTCCGCCCGGCGCGCCCGCCGTCGAGGTCCGCGGACTGGCGTCGGGGAAGACGTTCGTGATGAAGAACCTGCAGCTCACGGCGGTCTTCTCGACCAGCGCGCTGGCTCTCGCGCTCGACGCCGGGCGGATCCACCTCGAGGACGTGCACGTCGACGGGTTCACGGCGTTCGTCCAGATGCCGACCGGGCTCCTCGCCGCGTCCTGCACCGAAGTGACCGTCACCGGCGGTCGCCTCGACGGCTGGCCGGCGATGTCGTGCGGCGACTCGTTCGTGTCGCTGGTCGGCACGCAGGTGGTCGGCGGCAGCGCCTCGAACTCGCCGCGCGGATCGACCCGTCCCGCCGCAGGGATCCGGGCCACCCGCAGCGCGCTGCTCCTGTCGCGCACCGACGTCGCCGGCGGCAGCGGCAGCCTGCTGTTCCCGGGCGCGTCGTCCGCGATCGTCGAGACGGACTCGGCCGTCACGCTGGCCGGGAACGCCACGACACTGGTGGTCGCGGGGTCGGGCGGTCAGCCCACGTCGGCCGTCGACTCGACGCGCGGCGGCCTGCTCGTCGACCCGGCGATCGGCGTCGCGGGCAGTGGCGGTGCACCGGCGTTCAGCGGATCGGCCACGGTCGTGCTGCGTCCGGTTGCTTCGCTCCGGGCCGACGGCGCGCCGATCGGCGGCACGGCCCACGTCGAGCTCGTGGCGCCCGCGGGTGACCCGATCGCCGTCCTCGCGAGCCGTCCGGCCGATCCGGCGCTTCTGCCCGAAGGGTTCGTCTGCCTCGATCCGTTCACGGTCGTGCCGCTGATCGTCGGCCCTCAGGGACCATCCGGATTCTGGACCACGACGATCCCCGTCCCGATGGACCCGAACCTGCGCGGCATCGCGGTCGCCTTCCAGGCCGGCTGGCTCGACCGCACGCGCAACGCGCTCGAGCTCTCGAACCCCGCCGTGATCGTCGTCGACTGATCCGAAGGACCAACATCCGGGCCGGGTCGGAATGCTCGCGAAAGGCAGCAGTTCACACCGGGTGTGGTTGTCTGCGTTTGCGCCTTGGGATCGGGGCGGAGGTCACGCTGAAGGCAGATGACCGAGTCCGCGCGGCTACACTCGCGGCCGGAGATCCGACCGATGCCGGAAGAACACGTTCAGGACGACGAAGATCTCCTCGTCGAATACGTGCGCCGGGCGCTCGAGGCGCGCGAGCGCGGGGAGGAGCTCGATCCCCGCGATCTTTGCAGCGAGCGTCCCGACCTCCTCCCCGTGGTCCGCGAGGTCCTCGGCCTCGGCGACGACATCGCGGTGCTGCGGTCCGCCGACCACCCGGACCCCGCCGCCGGTCGCGTCCTCGCCGGCCGCTACCGCCTCGACGCGCGCCTTGGCCGCGGCGCGATGGGCGTGGTCTGGACCGGCACCGACCTCGAGCTCCAGCGCGAGGTCGCGATCAAGTTGTTCGAGACGCTCGGCCGTCCCGGCCGCAACGCCAGCGAGCGCTTCCGTCGCGAAGCCGAGGCCCTCGCCGCGCTCCAGCACGAGCATGTCGTCCGCATCCACGACCGCGGTGAGAGCGAGGACGGCACGCTGTTCCTCGTCATGGAACGCCTCTCCGGCGTCCCGCTCTCCGCGCTCCTCGCGCGCGCCGAGGACGATCCCCCGACCGACTCCGCCTTTCCCGGTTGGCTCGACGAAGCGATGGGCGGCACCGACGCGCCGCCCCCTGAGACCACCTGGCTCCGCTCGGTCGTGCGCTGGTGTGCAGACGTCGCCTCCGGTCTCGGCGCAGCGCACGCGCGCGACGTGTTCCATCGCGACGTCAAGCCGTCGAACATCGTCATCCGCCGTGACCTCGACGCCGTCCTCCTCGACTTCGGCATCGCCGCCCGCGCCGGCGATCCGACGCTCACCGCCGGCGATTCCGCGCTCGGCACGCCGTGGTACATGGCCCCCGAGCAGGCCGAGGGAGACGAGCGCACGTCCGCCGCGATCGACGTCTACGGCCTGAGCGCCACTCTCCACCACCTCATCACCGGCCGCCCGCCGTTCGACGGCGATGCCGTGCAGGTGATCGCGAAGCTCCGCACCGAGGATCCCGATCCCCCCGCCAGGATCCGGCCCGACCTCCCGCGCGACCTCTGCGCGATCGTCGAGAAGGGCATGGAGCGCGACCCACGTCGCCGCTACCCGACGATCACCGCCCTCGAAGCCGATCTCCGCGCCTTCCTCGCGCACCGGCCGGTCACCGCGCGTCCGCTCACGCCGCTCGCGCGCCAGCTCCGCCGCATCCGCCGCGCTCCGGCCAAGCCCGTCGCCATCGCCGCCTCTGCCCTCGCCGTCCTCCTCGCCGTCACCGTCGTGCCGCTGTGGTCGAGCCACGCCGCCCACGCGCGCGCCGAGGAACGCGCCGACCTCCAAGCCCGCCTGCCCGCGCTCCTCGCCCTCGAGGGTCAGCCGAGCGAACGACTCCTTCAACCGCTCACCGAGCGCGCCGAGAGCCTCGCCGTGCTCGACCGCCTCATCGAGCTCGACGCCGACGACCTGCCGAGCCGTCTCTGGCGCGCCGCGCTCCTCGCCGATCAGGGCGCACTCGACCGCGCCGCGACCGACCTCCACGAGATCGTCGTCCGCTCCGGCGACAGCCCCTACCTCCGCGCGGTCGCGCAGGCCTACCTCGACGCCGACCCCGCGCGCGGCGGCACGCAGGCGATCGACCTCGACGGGCTCCCCGAACCCCGAACCGACTTCGACAAGTTCGTCGCCGGCTTCCACGAGCTGCGCAACCGCGACCGCGACGGCTTCGCCAGACGCGCCTACGACGACCTCGGCGGAATCGCCGACCGCTACCCGCCCGCCCGCGACCTCCTCGCGATCGCGCTGCTCGCCCGCGCCGAGAACGAGAAGAGCGCCGCGCTGTTCCGCCAGGCCGCCGACGAGACGATCCGCCTCGAGGGCTTCTACGGCCACCCGACTGCACGCACCCTCGCGCTGCGCGGTGCGGCGTTCGTCGGGCTCGCGCGCTTCGAGGAGGCCGTGCCGCTGCTCCAGCAGTCCCTCCGTCTCCGCCCCGATCGCCACGGCCCGTTGCACAACCTCGGCGTCGCGATGCGCCGGCTGGGCGAGTACCGACCGCGCCGAGCGGTACTTCGAGCAGGCCCACGCGCTGCGCGCGCACTTCTGGAACACCACCTACATGCTGGCGCTGCTCGAGAAGGACCGCGGCAAGTTCGACCGCGCGTTCGAGCTCGCGGACGCGCTGCCCGACGACATCCCCCCGCAACACGCGTGGCGCCGTCCGGAGCTGCGCGCGACGATCCTGCTGCGCCGCGCGATCGACACGCGCAAGACGTCCAAGCACTGGCACGACGACGCCGAGCGAGCGGTCGCCGCGTTCGACGAGGCCCTCGGCCTGGTGCGTTCGAGCGGCATCCGCGCACGCCTCCAGGTCCGCCGCGAGGTCGCGCGCTACGTCGCCGACGCGGACGACCTCGGCGCGACCCGCGCGTTCGTCAACCTGCTCCGCCTCACTCCCGACGACCCGTACGAGATCGCCAACCTCGCGTCGATCCTGCCCGATGACGGCCTCGATGCGACGGCCACCACCTGGCTGCGTGCGTGGCTGCGCCGACTCGCGATCGCCCTCGCCAAGGGCGATCCGGCGTTCCGGGAGCGGCAAGATTCCATCCTCTCGGCCGAGGAGGGTCGCTGAGCGCGGATCTCGTCTACCATGTCCGGCCGCTCGCTCAGGAGGTCACCGTGGAACTCACCCGCATCGCACTCACCGCACCGCTCGCCCTGAGCCTGGCGGCACCGCTCGCCGCGCAATGCTCGGCGGGACCGTTCGTCGGCGCGCCTTTCGATCTGTCGGTCGCGGACGAGCCGGGGGCGTCGCTCAACGCCAGCTACGCCTATCAGAAGGCCGCCGGCTTCCAGACGACGGCGCCGGGCTCGTGGGCGCCCATCACCGGGGTCCCGGACTTCCGCCTCCGCGTGATCTTCCGCTCCTGCGGTGCCGCGCCGACCGCGTTCCCCGACGTCGACGCGATGTCGCTCGGCGAGGACTGGATCCTCGCCGACGACGCGACCGGACGCGTGTCGGTGCCCGGCGTCAACTGGGGCGGCCTGACCTTCTCGGTGACGCGTGGCACGAACGGCCGGGCCGGATCGGTGATCCGCGACTCGACGCTCACCCCCGAGGGCGCCGCCGGTGACGTGTTCAGCTACGTCCTCCCCGGCAGCGCGATGCCGCAGCCGCTCGTCGGGCGCACCGAGCGCGTCAACGGCGGGCGCGAGATCGATCTCGGCCCGGGGGCGCACGACGTCGACGCGCTCGATCAGTTCATCCCGATCGAGGCCCTCGACCCGCCTCTCCAGGCGTCGATGCTGCCGACGCCCGATTGGTACTTCTCCTTCTCGAACGCGTCGTTGTCGAACGTCCCCGCCACCTGGTGGGGCGGCACGACGCCGAGCGGGGCGACGATCTTCCTCGCGCATTTCAGCGCGGCCACCGGGCAGTGGACGTGCCCGCGCATCTGGAAGTCCTACGCGCAGCTCGGTCTGACCGCGGCCGACGACGTCGACGCGCTCGCGGTCGACGTGCGCAATCAGCGCGTGCTGCTGTCGACGACGTCGCACACGCGCAATCCGATCCTGTTCGCGTTCTTCGGCAACGACACGCTGACGCTGTTGCCGTACGAGGACGTCGACACCATCCCGATCAGCGACAAGATCGGTCTGATCGGCGACGACGACATCGATGCGATCTGCGCGATGGATCCGTCGGTGCGTGTGACGACGACCGGCGGCCTGAACGCGTTCTGGTACGCGATGGGCACCCCGGTGCCGAAGGCGTATCCGTTCCCCGCGTCGGACGTCTCCGCGAGCGCGTTCCGCACCTATGACGCGAGCGGCGCCGGCGTGCGCACGATCGTGTCCGGCTGGACGCCGAGCGGTCCCGCCGCGGGCTTCGCGGTCTTGTTCCTGTCGTCGCCGACGGCACCGGGCACATGGCTGCCGGGTCCGATCCTGATGCGCAATCCGGGCGATCTCGTCTGCGGCAACCCGCTCGCCGCAGATCTCCACATCCCGGCGAGCCTGGCGCTGTCCGCCGACGCGGTCGACCTGCGCTGGTTCGTCGCCGATCAGGCCATCACCGAGATCGCCGAGGCGTATCCGCTGCGCGTGCGGCTCTGAAGGACGGCGGATGAACGGTGCGTTCGCCGATCTCGTCGGACGGTGCGTCGCCGGGGATGCAGCGGCGCGCGACGAGCTGGTCGAGGCCTTCTACCCGAAGGTCCGCGCGCGCGTGCACCGGCAGCTCGAAGGCGACTTCCGCCAACGTCACCGTTGGATCCTGCCGCTGTTCAGCACACGCGACGTCGTGCAGGACGTGTTCGCGTCGGTCGTCGACGAGCTCGAGACCACGGACTTCGCCGACGAAGACGCGTTCATCGGCTACCTGAGCACCATCGTGCGCAATCGCCTGCTCGACGCCGTGCGCTTCCACGAGGCGCACAAGCGCGACGCGCGCCGCGACGTGTCCGGCAGTGACACGGCGATCGCACGATCGCACGCCGACGAGCGCGCGGCGACCCCGCAGCTCGCCGCCCAGCTCGCCGAGCAGGCCGCACTGATCCGCGACGTGCTCACCGAGCTCCCCACCCGCGCCCGCGCCCTCGTCACGATGCGCGTCGTCGACGAGGAGACCTTCCCCTCGATCGCCGCGAAGCTCGGCTACGCGTCTGCCGAGACCGCCCGCCAGGCATTCGTCGAGGCGCAGGCGCGCCTGCTGGTGAAGCTGCGGGCGCGGGGCATGCGGCCGCCGGGAGAGACGCTCTGGTGAGCTGCGCGCGCTACTGCCGGCCGAACAACCCGACGTACCACTCCAGCGGCTTCTCGAGGAAGGTGTGGTCGTGGAGCCAGATGACCGGGGCGTAGACCTTCGGGAGGATCGTCAGGGCGGCGCGGTTGCTCACCAGCGCGGCGGCGGGGCCGATGCTGAGGACGTAGAGGACGAGGCCACCGACGAGGGCGGCGAGCCAGAGGCTGGCGCCGGGGCGTTGCGCGGGGTCCTCGGGGGGGCCGGTCATGGGTCGGTTCGACGGCGGCGTCGCTCGATCTCTGCCAGGCGTTCGCCCACCTTCTGCTCGAAGCCCCAGTCGCCGGCGGCGTAGAACGCGCGGCCGATCAGCGCGTCCGGCAGGCAGTCCATGTCGGCGACGTGGCCAGGCTCCCTGGGCGCGAAGCGGTAGGCCTGGCCGTGGCCGAGCTCCTTCGCGAGTCGGGTCGGGGCGTTGCGCAGGTGGAGCGGGATCGGGTGCTGGCGGCCGCTCGCGCACCTCGCCGAGCGCGCCGTCGATCGCGTCGACGACGCCGCGGCTCTTCGGCGCGGTCGCGAGGTAGATCGCCGCCTCGCAGAGCGGGAGACGGCCTTCCGGCAGGCCGAGGTTCTGGAACGCGAGCAGTGCACTGGTCGCGATCTGCAGCGCCATCGGGTCGGCGAGGCCGATGTCCTCGGCGGCCATCGCGAGCATCCGGCGCGCCGCCTGCAACGGATCGGCGCCGGCCTCGAGGAAGCGCGCCAGCCAGTAGACCGACGCGTGCACGTCCGAGTTGCGCAGCGACTTGTGGAACGCGCTGAGCAGATCGAAGTGGTGGTCGCCCGACTTGTCGTGCGCGAGGGCACGCTGCTGCGCGGCCTCGGCGATCTGCTCGACGTCGATCGCGGCACCGCTCTGTGCGGCGATCGCGGCCGCGGCCTCGAGCGCGTTGAGCGCGCGGCGGGCGTCGCCGTTCGCGAACCAGCACAGCCGCTCCCGCGCCTCGTGGTGTCAGCTCGAGCCGCATCGCGCCGAGGCCGTGCTCGCTCGTCGGCGAGCGCACGGTCGATGACGAGCCCGATCGCCGCGTCGTCGAGCGGCCGCAGGTTGACGATGCGGCATCGCGACAGCAGCGCCTGGTTGATCGAGAACGCCGGGTTCTCGGTGGTCGCGCCGACCAGCACGATCGCGCCGCTCTCGACGTGCGGCAGGAACGCGTCCTGCTGCGCCTTGTTGAAGCGGTGGATCTCGTCGACGAACAGCAGCGTCCCGCGTCCGTCGCTGCTGCGGATGCGCTCGGCGCGCGCGGTCGCCTCGCGCACGTCCTTGACGCCCGACAGCACCGCGGAGAACGGCTCGAAGTGGAGCCCGACTGCTCGGCGATCAGCAGCGCGAGCGTCGTCTTGCCGACGCCGGGCGGACCCCACAGCAGCAGTGACCCGGGCTCGCCGCGCTCGATCGCCTCGCGCACCGCACTGCCGCGCGCCAGCACGTGGTCCTGCCCGACGATCTCGTCGAGGCGCTTCGGCCGCATCCGATCGGCCAGCGGCCGCAACCGCTCCGGCCCCCTGCCGCGCTCGGGCGGTGGCTCGTCGAACAGGCTCACCGCCGTTGCCTCCGCGCCTCGAACAGCAGCACGCCGGTGGCGACCGCGACGTTGAGGCTCTCGACGCTCGGCCTGAGCGGGATGCGCGCGCGGACGTTCGCCGCGTCGACGAGCTCCTGCGGGTACGCCCGCCCCCTCGTTGCCGAGCACCACGCACGTCGGCCGCTTCCAGTCGACGTCGAGGTAGTCGACGTCCCCGTGCCCGTCCGCGACCACGACCTGCAGCTCGTGTCCGTGCGCGAACCCGACCAGCTCGTGCGGCTCGAGCCCGCGCAGCGACGGCACCCGCAGCACGCTCCCCGACGACCCGCGCACGGCCTTGTCGCGGAACGGATCGGCACTGCCGCGCAGCGACACGAAGCCGGTCCCGCCGGCTGCCTCGGTCGCGCGCATCATCGCGCCGAGGTTGCCGGGATCGCGCACGCCGGCCGCCGTGACGACGAGCGCCAGCGACGGCGTCGGTCCGAGCAGCATCCGCGGCGCCGCCTGTGGCGTCGCGAGGATCGCGAGCAACGCCTGCGGCGTCGTCAGCGACGACATCCGCCCGATCACCGGATCGGTGCAGAGGTAGATCTCCTCGGCGCGCTCGTCGATGCGCCGCCGCAGCACGTCGGCTTCCGGCAGCTCTTCGAAGCGTTCGCCGAGGATCACCGCCCGCACCTGCAGGTCGGTCGTCAGCGCCTCCTCGACGAGGCGGCAGCCGTCGACGAGCATCTCGCCGGGGATCCGGCCCGACCCGGCATCACGCACGCGTTGGACCAGCGGGTTCTTCGGGGAGGTGATCTCGACGATGCGGGGCATGCGGCGCGCCACGATCGTGCGCGTCGGTCCGGCGCACAAGGCCGAACGGGGTCGAGCGCCTTGTGGGGTGGGGCCGAATCCGAAATCCCGACCGTCTCGCCCGTAGGCTGACGCTCGATGGCTCCGGTCGCTGCGCTCAACCAGATTCCCCCGGCGCTGTGGTTCGCTGCCGCGTCCGCCGTGCTGATCTGGGTCGTCACCCGCCCGCGGCTGGCGAAGCAGGCGTTGCACCTCGTGATGTCGCACCCCGCCTACCTGGTGCCGGCGGCGATGGCGGTGGTGGGCATCGCGGCGACGACGATGTTCGGCCAGTCGCTGCCGGGCCTCCATCCCCACACGATCCTCCACGAGAACCCGTTCAGCACGCTCTCCGGACAGCTGCGCGCCGGTCTCGGCTGGGCGGGGCTCGGCATCGTGAGCGTGGCGCTCGCCGGGCTGGTCGGGCTGCTCGAGGCGCACGTGGCGGGCGACAAGCCGAGCAGCGACGCGTTCCGTGCCGGCATCCGCCGGCACACCGCGACGATCTTCCTCGCGAAGGTGCTCCTCGCGCTGCTCGTGTCGGTCGTGCTCGGCTGGCTCACGCGCGACGGTGGCAGGGAGGTCCTGCTGGTCGTCTGCCTCGTGCCGAGCCTCGTGCTCGCGCCGGTGCTCGGCGCGACGGCCCGTCACCCCAATCGCCCGGCGGCGGCGCTGCGCGACACGTTCGGCATCGTGCAACGCGAGATGTGGTTCGTCGGCCGGCTGATCACGGCGGAGGCGGTGTTCCTCGTCGGGCTGTTCGTGCTGTGGGGGCGCGCGCTCGCGCCGACGCTGCCGTTCCAGCCGTTCGACGAGATCTTCGGGTGGAACCCGATCGCGCTCGGCCAGGGCGCGTCCGCGCTGTCGTTCAACCACTTCCCGTTCGTGCTCGGCACGACCGACCGGCTCGTGTCGGGCATCGCGGTGCTCGCCGCGGCGTTCACGAGCACGGTGTTCGTGACCGCGCACTTCCTCGGCGCGACGCGCGGCTACGCGATGCCCGAGCCCCTCGACGTCGACGAGACCGACGTGCAGAGCGTGGCGTGAAGAGCGGCGCGCCGGTCCCGGGCCCGGACCGTGCGCACGTGCCGAACGAGGTTTGCCGGCAGAGGCCGGTGTCGGCACCTGCCTTCGCACGTCGGGTCACTTCGCCAGATCGCGCACTGTCGCCGCGGCACACTGCCTGACGAACAGGTCGCTGTCGACACTCGCGAGCTGCTCCAGTCGCCGATGCACGGCCGGCGATTCGTCCGCCAGGCGGGCCATCCCCACGATGTTCCATACACGCTGCCGCCAGTCGGGTTCGGAGGGCGGCCGACGCGGCCACGCCGAATGTGTTGCCGTCGGGCTGGTTCGCGCCACTGCCAGGACGACCTCGCGTACTGCGGGCTTGCAGGAATCGGCTCGGTCTTCGAGCCACGCGCCTCGATCGCGCCAACACTGCCAGAGACGGACTCGCAGCTGCGGAGTGGGCTCGCTCGCCTTGGCGAGTTCGTCGGCGAGCAGCGGGAGCTCCCCGGCATCGATCGGCTCGGTTCGCGCGCAGAGGATCGCGCAGGTCAGCGCCGTCTCGCGTAGCGCCACGTCGTCGGCGTCGAGCAGCGCGCGCACCGGCGCGAGCTGCGGTGGCGCCTCTCCGGCGTCGACGAGCTGCGTCGACCAGGCGAAGCTCGTGCGCGGCAGCCCCCACAGCTCCCGCAAGGCCTCGAGCGCGAGACGCGACGTGCTCGGCATCGCCGGGTCCAGGGCCTCCACGAGGGGCGCGACCATCGCGGGGCCTGCCATCGCGCAGGCTTCGACGAAGAACGCGCGGTCGCGCCATCGATGCGAGGCTTCGGCCAACACGGAGATCCACGGTGAGCGCGCCGCGATGTCCGGCTCCGGGAGCGCGGCGACCACCGCGAGCCGCTGCATCAGGACCGCGCGGGCTGCGTCGTGCCACCGGGCCATCTGACCGATCCCGGTGTAGCCTTGGTGGCGCAGATCGAGCTCCGTGTCGTCGAGCAACCCCTGTAGGAACGGCAGCTGGCCGACGCCGGCCGCGCCGAGCAGACGGGCCGGCCGGAGGTCGACTCCCGGGGCGGGAGTGTCCGGGAAGATGCGCCACGAGGCGAGCACCTTCGCGTGCCGTTCGACGGCTTCGTGCACGGCCTCGCGCAGCCGGGGGATGGCCGGCGCGAGGGTCGTCGGGTGCGCGGCCACGAATCCGATCCACTCGATCGGCGGGAAGCTCGTGTGGCTGCGACGGACCAGCGCCGGAACCAGGACCGCGGGTTCTCGAACCGCGCGCGGCAGGTCTTCCAGCGGGGGCAGACACGTCGTGTCCTGGACCAGCCGCTGCAACAGCATGCGCCACTCGTCATCGGCGGCGGCTGCGATCGGGACGACGAAGACGATCCCTTGCTCGAGCATTCGCCGCGGCTCGTCGCGTTCGCACTCTCGGACCACCTGCGCGCGCAGCACGGGCGACACGTCGACCCAGGCGTCGGGATCCGCAGCCAGCAGCGCCGGGATCGTCGACCCATCCTGCGGATGGCGCTGCCACCGAGCGCGCAGGTCCGCAGCGAATTCGGTCGCGTCCTCGGCGGCGGACAACGCCCACAGCACCGTTGGCACCAGGTCGGGCCGGAACTCGTCGTCGCGCAGGACACGATGCAGGAAGGGCCGCGCCGGCGTCTCGATGCCGAACGCCGCCAGCGCGCGCGCCCGATCCGGCCGCTCGAACCGTGCCGGCAGGCCGTCGGTGTGGACGCGGAAGTCCTCGCCCAGCCACTGAGAGAGCGTCGCGCCGGCGTAGGTGCTAGGGTGCCACTGGCCCGGCACCGCCGCGGTCGTCAGGGCCATGGTCGCCAGCAGCCGCCGCGTCCAGCGAGTCTGGCCGCGTCCGGAGTGGCTCGTCGTGTCCGGTCGCCGGTCGTGCGCCGCCGTCATCGCAGGTCTCTGGAGATCAGACCCCGGGGTGGGGTGCCGCGGTCACGCTCTGGTGTCACCGATCTGTCCGAGTCGGAACGCCCGTCACCGTGTCGGGAACCGGTGCGTGCGGGGACCGGAACGCCTGTCGCCCGCTGCCGGTTCCCGACTCGTCGTTCTTCGGTGCGTTCGGCGGCCAGCGCACGCTTTCGACGAACGTCGGAGTGGCGGCCATCCCGTTCGCGAAGCCGGCATCGAGGCACACGCCGGCCAGCGTTCGCGAGCCGCCAACGAGCAGGTGGACGTCGATGTCCGCCTCCGCACCGCCGTCTCCGTAAGGAGGTCGAAGGAGAACCTGCTTCGGTGCCACTCGCCTCGGACCGTGCGGCCCGTGGGCGCGGGCTTCGGCACCGCGCTGTCGGTCGCCCGTGCACCCACAGGGCTTCCAGCAGCGCGGGCGAAGGTCAGGAGGCCGACGGATCCCGGCTCTCACCGGGCCGTGCGACGCTCGGACCCGACGGCCCCGGCCCGGCGCGCGGCTCCGTGACCGCCGGTCACCGCCAGATCTCGAGCTCGACGGGGCGGAGTGCGGCGAGGCGCTCGGAGAGCTTGTCGCGGCGGCGTTCGAGCAGCTTCATGCGGTGGTCGAGTGCGGTGTGCGCGACCGCCACGTGTTCTCGGGTGGCGTCGGTCTGCAAGGCCTTCAGCCGCTGCTCGACGGCTTCGCGCATCGACTGAACGCGCACCATCTCCACGCGCGACGTGTCGAGGGCCTTCGCCAGCTCGGCGAGGCGCTGCTCCGCGGCGATCTGCTCGCGAGTGTGCGAGTCGTGCTGCGCGGCGCCCTGCTTGACGAACACCGAGAGGGCGTCGATCCGTTTCGCGATCTCCTGTGCGCTCCGGCGCTTGGCCTCGGCGTCGTTCGGATCGAGCTTCGCGTCCTCGAGCGCCTCGCGGAACTTCTGGAGCTGGGCGCGCAGGTCCTCGACCTGGGCCCGCGCGGAGTCGAGGACGTTCTCCTTGTCCTTGCGGGCGGCTTCGACCTCCTCGACGGCCCGCTTCGCGTCCTGTAGCTCCTGCTTCAGGGAATCGACGACCGCGTCCTGGCTCCTCAGCTTGAGGGTCGCCCCCAACAGCTCCTTCTGCAGCGAGTCCGCCTGATCGCGCTGGCTCGCGGCTTCGCGCTCGGTGGCGTGCTGCTGCGAGACGGCCTGGAGCTGGATCTCGATCGAGCGGAGCGCCTGGGTCAGGGCCTGCGCCGGCGCATCGTGCAGCCGTTGCTGGAGCGCGTCCCGCAGCGCGCCGAGCAGCGCGTCGGTCACCGATCGGGCCTGGTCCGCGGTGACGTCCTCGGGATACGACAGGTCGAGCCGACCGACGAACACGCCCGCCGGCTGGCGTACGTCCTGGTCCCCCGGGGTGTCCAGACCGACGCGGAACGGAAAGCGGTCCTTGGTCTCGGCGGACAGTCCCTCGACGCCCGCGATCGCCGCGCGTTGTGCGTCCTGACCGAGCAGTGCATCGAGCATCGACACGTCGAGCTGGATCAGCGTCGGGTCGTGGCGCACGACGAACACCGTGCGCAGCTCGCGCTGGGCGGTGAGCGGGGCGCCGGCGAGCAGGGCGCTCGCGAGCAAGAGGGTGGTTCTCGGGCACTTCATCGGTGGCTCTCCGTCGGTCGGTGGCTATTCGTGTTCGATTCGTGCGGTGGCGATCAGCGCGCGGACGCGCGCGGTCTCGAGGGCGCGGATGCGGGCGAGGTCGACGGCGTCGACGGCGGTGGTCGCGAGCGCCGCGTCGGCGCACGCGAACGCGGCATCCCAGTCGGGCTCGTGCGACGGTGGGGGAGCGACCTCCCGGAGCTGCCAGAACGCGCACAACGCCGCGACGGTCGCCGCGGCGATGGCCCCGGTCGCCGCACGCCGCAGACGAGCGCGGTGGGCCCGTCGCTCGAGGTCGGCGAGACGGATCGGGCGGACGTTCGGTCGCGGCGCGCGGTCCTCGGCCGCCCGCAGCAGCTCGTGGAGCTCGTCGGTCACGATCGCTCCTCCTCGCCGAGCACGTCGCGCAGGCGCTGGCGCGCGCGGCTGAGCCGCGCGTCGACGGCGGCGCGTCGGATCCCGAGCAGCGTCCCGACCTCCTCGACCGTGTGTCCTTCCAGGTAGCGCAGCACCAGCACCTCGCGATCGCCATGCCGCAGGCGACCGAGCGATTCGCGCACGTCGGACGGCGTGTCGACGCCGTGCGTCGAGTCGCCGGGCTCGTCACCGGGGCCGAATCCGACGAACGCCAGCAGCGTCCGCAGCCGGATCCGACCGCGGACGTGGTTGCGCGCCTGACGCAGGGTGATCGTCCGCACCCACGCGCCGAACGCAGCGCCGTCCCGGAGCGTCCGGCGGTGCCGCCAGGCGCTGAGGAACACGTCCTGCAGCACGTCCTCGACCTCGCTCGCGTGGGCCGACCAGCCGAGCAGCCGCCAGACCAGCGTCGTCATCTCGGGCTGCAGGCCGAACAGCGCGCGGGCGAACCGGTCGCGCTCCTGGTCGGTCGTCGCCGTGCCGTCCAACGGCAGACTCTGGAGCACGGCGGCGAAGGTGGTCATCGGCACCCATTGGACACCGGCGGCGCCCGGAATCTGACCGCGCGATCGTCCGATCCCTCAGGCGAGGAGCCCGGCCCCGGTGTCGACCACCGGGTCCCGCGGAATCCGCCCGAGCTCGAAGCCGTCGAGCAGATCCGCCGGGCGCCGGTCCACGCCCCGCGGTGCGAGGCCGCTGATCGCGGCGAGGTGCCCGACGAGGCGTTCGGGCGGTACGCCCAGCTCGCGGTAGTGCCGGAGCGACGTGTCGCCGTGCCGTTTGGCGAGGCGGCGGCCGTCCGGCCCGACGACGAGCGGCAGGTGCGCGAACGACGGCGGCCCTCGGTCGAACGCCCGGTAGAGCAGGAGCTGACGCGGCGTCGACGGGATCAGATCGTCCCCGCGGACGACCTCGGTGACGCCCTGGCGCACGTCGTCGGCCACCACCGCGAGCTGGTAGGCGGGGCCCCGGTCGCGCTTCTCGATCACGAAGTCGCCGAGCACCTTGCCGGGCTCGTCGCCGCGGAACCGGTCGTGGAACGGCGCCGCGTCGACGTCGACGCGGAACCGCACTGCCGGCTCCCGGCCGGTCGCGCGCCGTGCGGCCTCGCGCGACGGCCAGCGCCCGCGGCAGGTGCCGGGGTACGGCGCTGCGTCCAGCCAGCTCTCGTGCGGCGCCGACGCCGCCTCCTCGACCTCCTTGCGCGTGCACGTGCATGGATAGGCGAGGCCGCGCTCGAGCAACGTATCGACCAGCGCGGCGTAGTGCGCCCCGTGCTCCGATTGCCGCAGGATCTCTCCGTCCCAGTCGAGACCGAGCCAACGGAGATCCTCGAGCGCGCTCGCCTCGGCGTCCGGCTTGACGCGTGGGCCGTCGATGTCCTCGATGCGAACCAGTAGAGTCCCGCCACGCGCGCGGACGTCGAGCCAGGTGAGCAGGAACGTGCGTGCGTTGCCGAGGTGCAGCACACCGGTCGGACTCGGAGCGAGGCGGCCGACCACCGCGGTACCCGTTCGCGTTCCCATGCCCGCATCCGAAGCCATCGGTCTCGTTCTACGCGTCGACGCCAAGGTCTGCCACGTGGAGGTCGACGGCGTCGTGCGGCAGGTGCCGCTGCGCGGGCGGCTCTTCGAACAGCGCTCCCATGAGCGCAGTCCGGTCGCGGTCGGCGATCGCGTCCGGATCGTGCTCGAGCAGGACGGGGACGGCGCCGTCGAGGCCGTGCTTCCGCGCACCAGCAAGCTCGCGCGGCGGGCGAAGGGTGAAGAAGAACGCGAGCAGGTCATCGCCGCGAACATCACCCTCGTGCTGATCGTCACCTCGTTCGCGGAGCCGCCGCTGCAGCCGGCCTTGATCGATCGCATCCTCGCGGGCGCCGAACGGCAGTCCCTGCCGGCGTCGATCGTGTTCACGAAGGCCGACCGCGACAAGCGCGGTCGCGGGCAGGAGTGGGTCGAGCTCTACCAGAGTCTCGAGTACCCGTGTGCTCGAGACGTCCCTCGTCGAGGGACACGAGACGCCCGGAGCCTTCGACGAGCTGCGTTCGCTGCTGCACCAGAACGTCACCGTGCTGACCGGGCTCTCCGGGGTGGGCAAGTCGTCGCTGATCAATCACCTGATCCCGGGGCTTCGCCTGCGCATCGGCAGCATCAACCGCATCCGCCAGGGCAAGCACACGACGTCGCACACGCAGCTCATCCCGCTGCCCGGCGGCGGCCACGTGCTCGACACGCCGGGCATCCGCAACTTCGGCCTGTTCCACGTCGACCCGCAGGAGCTGACGTTCTGGTTCCGGGAGTTCGCCCCGGTCGCGCTCAACTGCTCGTACCGCAACTGCACACATCGCGGCGAGCCCGACTGCGCGGTGCGTGCGGCCCTCGACGCCGGCGCGATCCACTGGAGCCGCTACGCGAGCTACAAGAAGCTGTTCGAGGAGCTGTCGGACGAGTGAGCCGCGTGTGGCGCCGGCCGGTCAGAACCTCGGGATCAGCGCGGCGGGATCGGCCGGGTTCGCACCGAGCGCGAGCAGCTCGACCGCGGTGGTCCAAAGCGCCACCGGCCCGTGCGCACTGCCCCTCACGCTTCGGGCGGGCTCGTCGCCGGTGGTGCGCGGGAGCGCAGGATGCTGGCGGTGATCAGGCCGGAGAGTCCGCCGAACACCGTGAGCAGCAGCGCCACGACCGCGGGGACGAAGCTCCAGACCTGCTGCATGAACGCGATCACGCGGTCGACCTGTTCTTGCGGGACGCGTTCGTTCTCCGGCTTCTTCTGCTCCTGCTCCTCGAGCGTCTTGCGGAGTCCCGCCGCATCGAACTCCGGCATGCCGTGCGTCAGCACCATGCTGCCTGCCCACAGCACGCTGCCGAGTCCGACCGCGATGAACGCGACCGCGAACCCCTGGCCGGGTGTCAGGCGCCGGTCTCGCCGGAACGCGAGCCAGGCGGGCAGTGCGCCGAACGGCACGAACGCGATCGAGCAGCAGCACTGCGCCGGTGTCGACGCGCTGGGGATGCCCGAGAACACGAGGCCGAGCAGCAGCATCGTGCCGGCGGCGGTCGCGAGGGCGCCGATCGCGATCGGGGGCAGCCAGGACGGGTGGCGCAGATCGGGTGGTTCCGGTTCGTCGAGCACGCCGCCAGCCTAGCCACCGGTGCGTCGGGGGCGCCAGCGACGCGGCGGGATTCGCGCAGGTCTTGCGGGGACCGGGCTCCGGTCCGACGCTGCGACCGATGAAGCGGACCGCGATCGACGCGCTCGGCCTCTGGTCGGTGTACCAGCCGGACCGACGCATCGACTTCTCCGGCACGTGGTGGCGGCGCGAAGGCGGGGCCGTGCTGATCGATCCGATGCCGCTCGCCGAGGAGCAGGCGGCGATCGTCGCGCGGGACGGCGGCGCGCGGTTCGTCCTGCTGACCAACGCCGATCACTGGCGGGCGACGAGCGACGTCAAGCGGCGCTTCGCCGCCGCCGTGCTGGCGCCGGCGGCCGAGCGTGAGCGGCTCGGCGCGCGGGCGGACGAGGTCGACGTCTGGTTCGAGACGGCAGACGACCTGCCGGAGGCGTTGCGCGACGAGGTCGAGGTGCACTGGATCCGCGGCGGGAAGTCGCCGTTCGAGGCCGCGTTCCACCTGCGGCCGGTGCGCGTCCTGGTGTTCGGCGACGTCGTGCGCAGCCACGCGATCGGGCGGCTGCGGCTCCTGCCCGACGACAAGCTCGCCGACCGTGCGGCTGTGGTGCGGGACGTGCTGGCGCTGCGCGACCTGAACCTCGCGGCGATCGTGCTCGGCGACGGCGACAGCCTGTTCGCCGGCGCGCGCGCGGCGTGGCTGGAGTTCCTGCGCGAGCTCGGGAGCGCGCGTTGAGCGTTCGCAAGGGCCTGCCGGTCGCCGAGAGCCCAGCGGGGCCGTGGATCGATCGGCTGGCGGCGCTGGCGTTCGTCGCCGCGGCGGCCGCGGTGGTGTGGCTGCTCGCCGGCATCCAGCCCGATCCGACCGGGCACGGCACGCATCAAGCCCTCGGCATGGCCCCGTGCGGATGGGCGCAGCTCGGCTATCCGTGTCCCACGTGCGGCGTGACGACCGCCGCGACCTGGCTCGTGCACCTGCACCCGATCCAGGCCGTGTGGACCCAGCCGTTCGGTGCCGCGCTCGCCGGCTTCGGGCTCTGGCTGGCCGCGCTCGCCGGCTGGTCGCTCGTTCGCCGGGAGTCGTTCGTCGAGCGACTCGCCCGTCTGCCCTATGGCACGCTGTTCGCCGTGGGTATCGTGTTGCTGCTCGCCGCTTGGGGCTTCGTCTGGCTCACCTGGAAACCGTGACGGCTGTGGCCGTCGGTTTCCGCACGGCCGTTCGCGCACGGCGCTCCGGCGCGAACGCGTCGAAATCGACGACCCGCCGCGCTCCGGCGGTCGTCCAGAAGCTGCCGTCGATGTCCCTCCCGCTCCCCGAGTTCCTCCAGCCCACGCATCCCGGCGGTCTCGCCGCGCTGCAGGCGGGTCGCCCGCCGGTGATCGAGGCGCTCTACCGGGCCTACGCGGGCCGGCTCGCGCACGTGATCGGCCGTGTGCTGCTCGAGCGCGAGGCGACGCTCGATTGCCTGCAGGAGCTGTTCCTCGGCTTGCCGGATCGGCTCGCGCGGTTCGACGGCCGTTCGTCGCTCTGGATCTGGCTCCGAACGGTCGCGATCCGCATGGCGATCGACCATGCCCGCGAACGTCGCCGTCGACGGCGCCTGCACCGGGTGTTCACGCCGGTGTTCGGCGGCGCCAACGACGCTCCCGAGCTCGTCGCGATCCGCAACGAGGAGTCCGAGGCCGTCCGGCGGCTGCTGCTCGGCGAGCCGGCGCTCGATCGCGCGGTGCTGATGTTGACCGCGGTCGAAGGCGTCCACTATCGCGACGCCGCCGAGCAGCTCGGCATCAGCGTCGAGTCGCTGCGCGCGCGTCACAAGCGTGTGCGAGCACGGCTCGCACGGCGGTTGAAGCGCCTGCGAGGAGGCGAGTGGTGACCGGCCGGCTGGGTCGACTGCTGCGGGGGCTCGGCACCTACTCGGTGCCGGACTACGACGATCTGCTCGTTCGCGGCGGACGACGACCGGTGCGCTGGTTCCGGCTGTCGGCGCTGCTCGCTGCGGCCGCGGTCGTCGTCGCCGGACTCGTCGTCACCGACGTGCTGGTGTCGGCCCGGCCCGAGCGGGCGCCTGCGGACCCGGCGCGACTCGTGGTCCGCGATGCCGGGCACGTCGATCACCGCACGTCCGCGTTCACCGGTGCGATCGACACACCGTGTGGCACGATCCGACTCGAGCACGCGCGGTTCGAGCTCGACGTCGAACGACCGGACGACGACCGATGGGTGGCCCGCATCCTGCTGAGCGAGGGCCGGGGCACCGTGGTCGGCGACGGCGAGCGCCCGATCGTGCCGGGCCGGTGGGCCTTCCTCGCGCGCGAGATCCGGATGCAGACGCCGGCCGCGCCGTCGGCCACGGCGGGCGCCGGGTCCGCGGGCGAGCTGTCGCGACGGTTGGTCGAGACCGCTCCCGTCGCGACCTCGGTCTCGCGGATGATCCACGTCCTGGTCCTCGATCCGGCCGACCGGAGCGCGGTCGGCAAGATCGACGTCGAGCTCGAGTGGCGCGCGCTCGGCGAGCGCTGTGCGGTGCGGGCGACGACCGACGAGCACGGCGTGGCTGCCGTGGCCGTGCCCGTGGACGCGGTGGGGGTTCGAGGTCGGTCGCTGGCGGGCAACGGGTTCGCGGAGTCCGACTGGTGCGGGCTCGGCGCGTTGGCCGGCGTCGATCCCGAGCGGCCGTTCCTGCTCCGAGCGTTTCGCGCACAGCCGTTCGATGGCGTCGTGTGCGACGTCGACGGCGAGCCCGTCGCCGGCGCGACGGTGCTGTGGGTCGCGCCCGGGAACGACGATTCGATCCACCTGGTTGCCGCCGATGCGACCGACACGGTGGTGCCGGCGGAGGGTGTCCACGTCGCGCGGGCGGACGCGAGTGGTCGGTTCCGCATTCCGCTGGGGGGCGTGCCGGTGGTGGCGCAGGCGTTCGTCGGCGGCCGCAGCTCGGCACCGCACGCCGTGGAGCGTGTCGCCGACGGCGCGCCGCGCCCCGCGCCGGAGCGGTTCGCGCTGCGCGAGTTGATGGCGATCGCGGTCGACGTCACGCGACCGGACGGTGGTGTCGCCGATGCGGCGTTCGCGCGCCTGCTCGAGACCTGCGACATCGCGTCCGGTGCGCGGAGCTGGACCGTGTGCCGTCACCTGCCGGCCGATGCCGCGGGCGTGTTCCGCCTCGCGGACGTGCCACGGGACTCCGCGATGCAGCTGCGGTTCGGTGCCGCCGGCTTCGCGCCGAAGACGTGTCGGGTTCCCGCGGCGATCGGCCCGGCGTTGCGGGTCGAGGCGAGGCTCGACCCGCCGGCGCGGATCGCCGGCCACGTCCGCAGCGCGTCCGGGCCGGTCGCCGGCGCGGTCGTGACCGCCTGGACGCTGTCCGAACCGACCGATCCGGTCGCACGCACCGAGACCGGGGACGATGGTGGGTTCGACCTCGGCCCGCTGCTCTCCGCCGAATACGAGCTGCGCGTGCAACCCGTCGACCCGACTCTCGTCGGGCGCTCGGTTCGCGCGGTGTTCGCGGCCGCCGAACCGGCGCCGGTCGACGTGGAACTCGCTGCGGGGCACGCGCTGAGTGGCCGGGTTCTCGACGCGTCCGGGCACGCCCGCGCGCACGAGCCGTTGATCCTTCGCACCGCATACACGGCCGATCCGGACGCGATCCCGGTCGAGCGGTTCGTCATGACCGACGCGCGGGGCGAGTTCGCGGTGGACGGCATGCCGGCCGGGCTGCTCCGCGTCCGCTGGCTCGGCAACATCCGCGGCACGCTGGTGCAGAGCGACTCGCGCGTGACGCTCCGCCGCTGAGCGTCGCGGCAGGATGTCCAACCAGACCGGGTCTGGTTGGACGCCCTTCGCGGCCTGCCGGGGAAAGTGCGACCCTGTCGCGGGCCCGGGAACGTCTACTTCTCCGCCGTCGAGGCGGGGTCCCGTCTCGACCGAGAACACCGATGCACCACCGAATCCCCCGATTCCCGTCCCGTTCGATCGCGCTCGCGGTCGCCGTTCTCGCCTTCCCGATCGCGGGGATCGCGCAGGATCAGGACCCGGCAGCGATCCGCGACCAGCTGACCCACATCTTCGATCGCCCGGCCGGCACGCCGATCCGCGACGCCCAGAAGGATCGGCTCGCCGAGTTCGTGCGCGCGCACCAGGGCGAGGATCTCGGCGACTACGGCTACGTGACGGCGCTGCTCCGCTACCTGCAGCGCGATCCGGCCGCCGCCGCCGAGGAGCTCGACCGGTACTTCGCGACCGACCGGACCGTCCCGATCGCCGAGCACGCGACGATGTGCGGTCGGATCTACCTCGCGGCGCTGGCCGAGGCGTCGCGCACCGGCAAGCTCGACGTCGCTCGGGACGCGCGCCGTGCCGAACAGGCTGCCCGGCTCTATCCCGATCTCCGCACCCTGGGGGCCGTGATCGGCCGCATCGAGGGCGAGCCCGCGCAGGCGATCCGACTCGCCGCGGTCCGGGGCGCGCTGGCGGGTTCCGCCAACGCGGATCAGGTCGACGCGATGCTGCAGGCGCTCTATGGCGGGGCGGGACGGAGAGATGCCGATGCGAGGCCCGGTCGTGCCCGGCCGGTCGACGCCTCGGCGAAGGTGCGCGACGCACTGACCGGTCAGCCCGCGCCGGCGCTGGACGTCCAGGCCGTCGTCAATGGCAGCGCGGAGTTCACGCTCGCGGCGGCGCGCGGCAAGGTCGTCGTGCTGGACTTCTTCGCGACCTGGTGTGGGCCGTGCCGGGGTGTCGTGCCCGAGCTCGCGGCGTTGCAGCGCGAACATCCGGACACCGTCCAGGTCGTCGGCGCGACCCGGTTCTACGGCTACGGCATGGACTTCTCCGCACCCGACGTGAAGCTGCCGCACGGCGGGGAGGTGGTCCGAGGCCTCGACCGCGATCACGAGATCGCGATCAACCAGACCTTCGCCAAGGTGTTCGAGCTCGGCTATCCGATCGTGTTCGCCGGTCAGGACGTCGCGCACGAGGCCTACGGTGTTCGGGGCATCCCGACGGTGTTCGTGATCGGCAAGGACGGACGCGTTCTCGGTCACGTGGTCGGCGGCGGCGATGCGAATCAGCAGACGATCTCGAAGCTCGTCCAGCAGGGCCTGAGCGCGGCACCGACGACCGGTGCCGGCGACGGTTCGGCAGGCGGCACCAGTCCAGGAGCAAGACGATGAGAGTTCCCCAGGTCTTCACCAGTGCCTTCCTGACCCTCGCGCTCGCCGGCACGGCCGCGGCGCAGTATCCCGAGATGGCGAGCATCTTCATGCGAGCCGACGGGGTCTCGCCGGTGACCAACACCGTGCAGTCGCTGTGCAGTGACACGTTCTCGTGCACTCCGTTGCAGCTCACGTGTCAGGTCGGCGATTTCGTGGACATCTCCCTGCTCGGGAAGATCAACGACATCTTCGTCGTGCAGGTGACCTCCGACGTCCAGAACCTGCAGTGCACGACGATCCCGATCCCGGGCCTCGTCAACTCGCTGATCCTGCCGATCAACAGCTCGACCTTCACGGTCTCTGCCGGATTCATGACGGTGGCGGATCACGGGCGCTGCAACGGCGGTTACGTGTTCCTCGGCGACCTGTTCCAGATCCCGCCGGGGATCCCGCCCGGCGTGCAGCGTCGGCTTCCAGGCGTTCTGCGGCACCGTGCTGAACTCCGGGGCGCCGGGCTACTGCTTCACGCGCGCCGTCGTGCATGACGTCGCTCTGATCCGCGCGCGCGGTCTCAGCTGAAGTCGTAGACGTAGGCGAGGCGGTCCTTCTGGACGATCGCATAGCTCAGGCTCTTCAACAGCCTGAGCTCGGGGCTGGCGTCCAGGTTGAGTCCCCGGATCGCGGGCTCCTGCACGACGAAGTAGCGCTGGCCGCTCGTGCGGGACGGCTCGTAGGCGCCGGGCTCGATCTTGCCGGCGATCTCGAGTTGGATGCCGCCGTTGTAGAACGCCCGGATCCGCGTGCTCTTGCTGTTCCGGGCGAGCGATCGCTGTGCGTCGTCGCCGGCCATGTCGACGAGCTCGTGCGCCAGGACGAGCTCGCGCGTGTTGACGAGGACGCTCGGCGTGCGGACGACGTCGCTGCCGCGCAGCGAGATCATCGTCGCGTCCTCGATCGTCAGGAACGTCCGTCCGGCATCCTCGAGGACCTTCCGAAGCCGGTGGTATTGCTCGCGAGCCGACCCTTGATCAGGAACGCGTCGGTCAGGAACAGGTCCTCCACCATGCCGGGGGCCGCCGGGGTCTGACCGTGTCTCGGGTCGGTGTTCATCCGCTGCGTGGGGCGCGGGGAGCCAGTCGCTCACGGATCGACCCCGCGAGGTAGAAGGATCCCGTGACGACCCGCAGCCCCCGCCACTCGCGGAGGGCGTCGAGGCCGGCCGCGGCGTCGGGCACCGCCCGGGCCCGCGCCGCGTGACCGGCCAGCCACGCGCGAATCGCCTCGGGGTCCTCCGACGCCGTGCCGGAGAGCTCCGTGACGACGAAGCTATCGGCAGTTTCGAGCAGCGGGCTCAAGACCTCTTGCCAGCGCTTGCCGACCGCGCTCGCGAACAGCACGGCCGCGCGTCTGCCGGGAAACCGCTCGTGCAGCGCCTCGCTCAGCGCGCGCGCCGAGCGGGCGGTGTGCGCGCCGTCGAGGACCAGCGGCTCCCCGTCGAGGTCCTCGATCACCTCGAACCGGGCCGGCAGCTCCGGGCGGTCGAGCCGCGCCGGGCGCCGCGTCACCCCGAGCGCGTGCAGCACGCCGTGCGCGAGCGCCAGAGCCTGCACCTCGTGCGCCGGCGCACCCGTCAGGGCGAGTTCCACCGGCGCGGCGTCCGGGCGCTTCGATCCGGACGTGGCGCACGTTACCCGTCCCGTTCGACGCCGAGAACCGTTGCGCGCAGGTCGGCGCCGAGCTCGAGGAGCCGGCACCCGACCGCGTCGGCGCGTGCCCGCACGACCGCGCGGCCGGGCGCTTCCACGGCCGACACGGCGAGCTTGCCGGGCCGCAGGATCGCGGCCTTCTCGGTGGCGATCGCCTCGACCGTGTCGCCGAGGATCGCGGTGTGCTCGAGCTCGATGCTCGTCAACACGCTGCCATCGACGTCCACCGCCGTCGTCGCGTCGAGCCGTCCGCCGAGGCCGACCTCCAGGATGCCGACGTCGACGTGTGCCGCCGCGAACAGCTCGACCGCGGCCGCGGTCAGCACCTCGAACGCGCTCGCGCTACCCCCGCTCGCCGCGAGCCACGCGAGCAACGCCTCGATCGCGGCGACGAAGGCCGGCCCGTCGACCGGTGCGCCGTCGATCCGCACGCGTTCACGGATCGAGGACACGTGGGGCGAGGCGTAGACGCCGGTCGACCGACCCGCGGCCCTGGCGAGCGCCTCGACGTAGGCCGCCGTGGTCCCCTTGCCCTTCGACCCGCCGATCTGGATCAGCAGCGGGGCCGCGCGGGGCGTGGCCCCGCGACGCGCGAGCAGCCGCCGCATCGCCTCGAGGTCGAACCGCGGCGTGTCGGTCCGCGTCCGTTCCCAGTTGGTGAGCGGGGCGAGCAGGGCGGCGATCGTGGCGGTGGTGTCGTCCATGGAAGGACTTGGCGGCGCCTCGGGATTTTGCCGCCCGCAGCCCCCGTTCAGAGCCTAGAACTGCGGTCTCCCGTGCCCCGAGACAGTCGGCCGCGCTGCCGATCTTCGGGGTTGTTTCGGCGCCGACTCCGCGCGTGCCGCGAGCACCCTCCGCCTTCTCGACCCATGAGCCACCGAGCATCCCCGCCATCCGTCCTGGTCGTCCTCTGTCTCGCGGCCGTTCCCCTGGTCGCCCAACAGCCGCCGCAGAAGGCGGCGAAGGCGGCGAAGCCGGCGGCGTCCGAGCAGAAGCCGGACGACGCGGGTCTCGAGCACCTGACGTATGCCGAGCGGCGCTTCCAGAGCGAGGCGCTCGGCAAGGAGGTCGAGTACGGCGTGTTCGTGCCGAAGGACTACGACGCCAAGGAGAACGCCGAGACCAGGTATCCGCTGGTCGTCTGGTTGCACGGCCTCTGGGAGGATCACGACCGCTTCGAGGAGCGCGGCGGCGCACCGATCCTCGACGAGATGGTCGGCGACGGCCGCATGCCGAAGTGCGTGTTCGTGTGCGCCGAGGGCGACCGCTCGTCGTTCTGGACCAACGGCGAGGGCGAGGGGCGCGCCTACGAGGACATGGTCGCCAAGGACCTGCTGAAGGAGGTCGAGAGCCAGTTCCGCATCGAGCCCGGCCGCGCCTCGCGCGCCCTGATGGGTGTCAGCATGGGCGGCTACGGCGCCCTGAAGATCGCGTTCAAGGAGCCCGAGAAGTTCGGCATCGTCGCGGCGCACTCGGCGGCGATCCTGCCGCGCGACCCGGCGAAGCTCGAGGCCGAGTTCCCGTGGGTGCGGGGGCGGGCGAAGGCGCTCGTCGCGCAGGTGTTCGGCGACCCGCTGGACGTCGAGAAATGGCGCCGTGAGAACGTGCTGGTGCTCGCCGAGGAGCAGCCGAAGGAGCAGCTGTCGAGCCTCGCGATCTACTTCGATTGTGGGGACCAGGATCGGTACCGGTTCCAGGTGCAGAACGCGAAGCTGCACGAGATCCTGGAGAAGCGGGGGGTGGCGCACACGTGGCGGTTGGTGGCGGGTGGGGAGCATGGGTGGCGGTCGGGGTACAACCAGGCGCAGCTGCCGCACTCGCTGGAGTTCGTGGCGGGGCAGTTTGCGCTGGAGCGCGGGCGGGCGGGGTTGCAGGGCCTGATGGCGCCCCACGAGAAGTCCCACTGATCCTGGCCTCGACGGCTGGTGACGATTCCGGCGCGGATTCCCCGGGATTCCGGGGCCGGTTCCGGGCCGGCCGTTCCGCGAGCTCGGGTGGGCCACGGTCGTCCTGCCTGCGAGCTGCCCCCCTCCGGCGGGGCCGCCGGCCCGGGCCCGCCGGCCAGGCGGGCTGCCGGCCGGCTCTTGGGGGCGGCCGGGCCGGTGGACCTCGCGGTCCGGCCGCGTCGTCACCAATGGTCGAGGCCAGCATCGTCTCGGAACGGGAGGATTCCTGCCGGTACTCGCCGTCCCGTCCTCGCAACCCGTGTCGATACCTACACTACCGGAGGTGTTGAGCGGCATGTTCGAGCTGGCGCACCGCGTGCGAGTGTTCGTGTTCCAGGTCCTGGACTCCGAGGTCCAGTACCTCCTCCTCCGCCAGAAACCCCGCTCCGAGTGGCCCCTCGGCCCCGTCGTCGGTGCCGTTGCCATCCACGAACACCTGACCGACGCCGTCCTCCGTGAGGTTCGCGCCGAGACCGGTCTGCGGCGGCCGCACCACGTGATCGACCTCTCCCACCCCCAGAAGGAGCTGTTCGGGGACATGGGCCTCGTCGAGTGGCCGTTCGCCTACCAGGCCGGCACCCCCGACCAGCCCGTCGAGACGTTGACGCCCGGGCCGATGGTCGGCGAGTACGCGTGGATGCGGTTCGACGAGGCCTTCCACCGCATCGAGACGCGACGCGACCGCGACGCGCTGGTGCGCCTGCAGCTCCGGATCGCCGGCTGACGCCGGCGAGGCGGCAGCCGGCCGCGTGCATCGAACGCCTTGCGCCGCGCGGCCTTGTGCTCCGGCAGGAGGGGGCCGACATTGGGCGCCCATCCTGCGCCCGGACGGGGCGCCCGCCCTCCACCTCGAACGATTCCGCTGACCCACATGGACCAGCCCCGCGACGACCAGGCAGCAGGTGCCGAGCCGACGATGCTCGGCGACGGCCGCCTGCCGAGCTCGACGATGCGCAGCTACGCGCTGCTGACGCCGGATCTGAAGCAGCTCTACATGCAGTTCTACAAGGCGACGTACGGCAAGTCGCGGCTGGACCTGAAGACCAAGGAGTTCGTCGCGATCGCGGCTTCGCTGGTCGCAGGCTGCAAGGGCTGTCTCGAGGGGCACCTGAAGAAGGCCAAGAAGGAGGGCGCAACCACCGAGGAGATCTCGGAGGTGATCGCGATCACGCTGGGCGTCAATGCGGCGTCGATCGTCGATCGGTCCGACATTGCGAACTTCCATCTGGGCGGGCTGTTCGAGAAGCCCGAGTGAAGGCCCTTGCCGGGCCCGTCCCCAGCGCGGCCTCCCGCCGCAACGGAACGGGCATAGCCACCTTCGGTGGGCATGCCCCCGAGGCAGTCGGCCGCGCTTCCGTTTCTTCGGGGCCGCTCCGGCTCCGAAATCCTCGCGTCCCGCGAGGTTTCTCCGCCTTCGCGGCCCGGCGCGGCCTCCCGCCGCAACGGAACGGGCATACCCACCTTCGGTGGGCATGCCCCGAGGCAGTCGGCCGCGCTTCCGTTTCTTCGGGGCCGCTCCGGCTCCGAAATCCTCGCGTCCCGCGAGGTTTCTCCGCCTTCGCGGCCCGGCGCGGCCTCCCGCCGCAACGGAACGGGCATACCCACCTTCGGTGGGCATGCCCCGAGGCAGTCGGCCGCGCTTCCGTTTCTTCGGGGCCGCTCCGGCTCCGAAATCCTCGCGTCCCGCGAGGTTTCTCCGCCTTCGCGGCCCGGCGCGGCCTCCCGCCGCAACGGAACGGGCATACCCACCTTCGGTGGGCATGCCCCGAGGCAGTCGGCCGCGCTTCCGTTTCTTCGGGGCCGCTCCGGCTCCGAAATCCTCGCGTCCCGCGAGGTTTCTCCGCCTTCGCGGCCCGGCGCGGCCTCCCGCCGCAACGGAACGGGCATACCCACCTTCGGTGGGCATGCCCCGAGGCAGTCGGCCGCGCTTCCGTTTCTTCGGGGCCGCTCCGGCTCCGAAATCCTCGCGTCCCGCGAGGTTTCTCCGCCTTCGCGGCCCGGCGCGGCCTCCCGCCGCAACGGAACGGGCATACCCACCTTCGGTGGACATGCCCCGAGGCAGTCGGCCGCGCTTCCGGCTTTTCGTCCTCGCGTCCCGCGAGGTTTCTCGGCCTTCGCGGCACGGGAGGGTGGGAGCGAACCGAACGTCTGCATTCCCGTTATCCTGCCTGAGTCGGCGCACGGCTCGATGGCGACACGGACGACCGTCACCGCGCCGACGGACCCAAGGTGCGACGGATCTCGATGCGCAACCCGATGAAGCTCCCGGTCTCGACTCCCCGCCTCGGCGATTGGACGCGGATCATCGTGATGGGGGTGTTCCTGGCCGGACTCGTCTGGTTCGCGTTCTTCTTCCAGGGCCAGCAGCCGGTGCCGAACGTCAAGGAGCCGGTCAGCGGGCCGGCCCGGGTCGCGATCCCCGCGATCGATCACGCGCTGCTCCAGACCGTGCGGGACGACACGCGGCAGCAACGGTTGATCCTCGAGCCGAAGCCGCTGGCCGCACCTGCTCGAGGCGTCGCTCGAGGTGGTGCCGACCGTGGCCCGCGAGCTCGGCATGCCCGAGCATCCGATTCCGATCGCGCTGCTCCGCGCGTCACCGTCGAGCTACCGCGGCGCGTATCCCTGGTATCGGGGCGTGCTGAAGCACGTGTCCCCCGGCCGCACCGGACATCCGGTGGACGGCTACCAGGTCTATGAAGGCTGGATCGAGACCGGGGACGGAGAGACGGTGCTGTTCCGCGTGAGCCAGCCGCCGCGTGACATCGCGGAGGGGGACACGGTGCGCGTCGAGGGCTTCTTCCTGAAGCTGCGCGACAGCCATCACTCACCGACCGTCGAGCAGGCGCCGCTGCTGATCGGGCCGGAGCTCTACCGCGACTACGAGCCGTGGGCGCCGGTGACCCAGCTCGATCCGGGCGTCCTCGGGCAGATCGACGACGGCAAGTTCCAGGGCGGCGAATGGGTGTCGCGGGGCGACGCCGAGCAGGATCTGCGCGAGTCCGAGGCCGTGCCGCTGTGGCACCTCGCGAGCTTCGCGATGCACCGCGCGCGCACGGGCGCCGACAGCGATGCCGAATGGCACGAGCGTCCGGCGTTCGTCACCAAGGACCAGCTCGATGCCTCGAAGCGCGGCGAGATCCCGCGCGGTACGCCGATGCGGCTGCTCGGGACGTTCGTGCAGTCGCGATCGTTCGCGGCCCGCCCGAATCCGATCGGCGTCGACACCTGGACCGAGGCGTGGGTGCAGATCCGCGACCTGGGCGGGAAGGTCGTGCCGGTGTGGGTGCCCGGAGGAGCCGAGCGACGTGCAGTTCAACGAGCCGCTCGAAGTGCGCGCCTACTACTTCCGGCGCTACATCTACGAGACCCAGGAGGGCGACACGAAGTTCACGCCCCTGTTCGTCGCCGCGAACCTCGACCGCTACGTCCCGGCCCCCGAGCATCCGATGGCGGCTTGGCTCAAGGGCGGGTTCGCGGCGTTCGTCGCCTCGCTGGTCGGTCTGCTGTTCTGGTCGGGCAGGAAGGACCGGCGGGCGACCGAGGCCCTCGAGGAGTCGATGGTGCAGCGCCGCCGTCGGCGCCGCGAACGGGCGCGCGAGGCGAGCCTCACGTCGTGACGCGGCTGCGCTGCGAACCGCCGGCGCGGACGCCGACGGACATCGAGATCGGCGCGCCCGTCCGGGAGCGATGGACCGAGCTGGTCGCCTCGCGCTACGGCGACCGGCGCATCTTCGTCGTCGCGGACCGCAACGCGCTGGCCGCGTTCGCCGAACCGCCGGCCGTGGCCGTCCGGCTGCCGGGCGGTGAAACGGTGAAGACCGTCGACACGCTCGTGTCCCTGCTCGGCGCACTCGCCGACGCCGGCGTCGATCGGAGCGGGGTGGTCGTCGCGATCGGCGGTGGTGCCGTCGGCGACGTCACCGGTCTCGCGGCGGCGCTGTGGTTGCGCGGCGTCGAGCTCGCGATGGTGCCGACGACGTTGCTCGCGATGGTGGACAGCAGCGTCGGGGGCAAGACCGCGATCGACGTGCCCCGCGGCAAGAACCTCGTCGGTGCTGTACTGGCCGGCGTCGCGCGTGTGGATCGATCCGGGGTTCGTCGCGGGTCTGCCCGAGGCGGAGTTCCGGTCGGGACTCGGTGAGGTGCTGAAGGTCGCGATCGGCCTCGACGGGTCGCTGTTCGAGCTCTGCGAACGCCAGCGCGAACGCATCGTCGCGCGAGACCCCGAGTCGATCGCCGCCATCGTCGAACGCGCGCTCCGCGCGAAGATCCGCATCGTCGAGGCCGATCCACTCGAGACCGGCGAGCGGCGGCTGCTCAACCTCGGCCACACGCTGGGGCACGCGCTCGAGGCGCGGGCGAGCTACGGCGTGCCCCATGGCACGGCGGTGGCGCGCGGGCTGCATCACGCGCTCGCGCTCGCCGCCGCCCGCGAGTTGCTCGCGCCCGGCGACGCGCACCGCGCCGGCCAGCTGCTGGCGAGCTACGGGTTCGTGCCGGGGCCGCTGCCGCCGCGCGACGAGCTGCTGGCGTTCGTCCGGGCCGACAAGAAGGCCGAGCGCGGGCTCGTGCACGCGGTCCTCCCCGACGCGATCGGGTCGTGCCGGACCGTCCCGATGACCCCCGAGGAGTTCCTGGCCACGGTGCCCTGAGCGGCCGACGGCCGGTCCGCTGCGGACGCACGGTGCCGCCGGCGGTGCTGCGGGAGAAAACGCTCGCGCGACCGCGCCCTCTTTGCTGTAGTCCTCCCCCCGAAATGCCGCGCCGCGCAGACCTGGAGTCGATCCTCATCCTCGGGTCCGGGCCGATCGTGATCGGTCAGGCCTGCGAGTTCGATTACTCCGGGACCCAGGCGTGCAAGGCGCTGCGGCAGGACGGCTACCGGGTCATCCTGGTCAACTCCAATCCGGCGACAATCATGACCGATCCGGAGACCGCGGATCGGACCTACATCGAGCCGATCACGCCGGAGATCGTCGCCAAGATCATCGAGAAGGAGCGGCCCGACGCGATCCTGCCGACCCTTGGCGGACAGACCGCGCTCAACTGCGCGATGCAGCTCGCCGACTCCGGGGTCCTGGCGAAGTTCGGCGTCGAGATGATCGGCGCGAGCCGCGACGCGATCCAGAAGGCGGAGGGCCGCGAGGAGTTCCGCGAGGCGATGGCTCGGTGCGGGCTCGAGGTCGCCCGGTCCGAGCTCGCACACTCGATGGACGAGGCGCGGGCGGCCGTCCAGCTGATCGGCCTGCCCTGCGTGATCCGGCCGGGTTTCACGCTCGGCGGCACCGGCGGCGGCATCGCCTACAACATGGAGGAGTTCGAGGCGATCGTGCGGCAGGGTCTCGAGCTGTCGATGAACCACGAGCTCCTGATCGAGGAGTCGATCATCGGCTGGAAGGAGTTCGAGCTCGAGGTGATGCGCGACCGCAAGGACAACGTCGTCATCATCTGCTCGATCGAGAACTTCGACGCGATGGGCGTGCACACCGGCGACTCGATCACCGTCGCGCCGGCGCAGACGCTCACCGACCGCGAGTACCAGCTGATGCGTGACGCGTCGCAGCGCGGTGATCCGCGAGATCGGCGTCGAGACCGGCGGCAGCAACATGCAGTTCGCGATCGATCCGGACAGCGGCCGGATGATCGTCATCGAGATGAACCCGCGCGTGTCGCGGTCCTCGGCGCTCGCGAGCAAGGCGACCGGCTTCCCGATCGCGAAGATCGCCGCGAAGCTCGCGGTCGGCTACACACTCGACGAGATCCAGAACGACATCACCCAGGAGACGCCGGCGTGCTTCGAGCCGACGATCGACTACTGCGTCGTGAAGTTTCCGCGGTGGGCGTTCGAGAAGTTCCCGACCGCCGACCCGACGTTGACGACGCAGATGAAGTCGGTCGGCGAGGCGATGGCGATCGGGCGCACCTTCAAGGAGGCGATGCAGAAGGCGCTGCGCTCTCTCGAGACCGGGCGCGTCGGGTTCGGACGGGTTCCGGGTGTGCCGCACGTGCTCACCGACGAGCTCGACCGCGAGGAGATCCGTTCACACCTCGCGACTCCTCGCCAGGATCGTATCGATTGGATCCGCACCGCGATGCTGATGACGATCGCGGTGGCGGAGATCCACGAGTACACCGGCATCGATCCGTGGTTCCTCGACCAGCTCGCCGAGCTCGTCGAGCACGAGCGCCGCATCGTCGAGCGAGCCGCGGACGGCCTCGCCGGATTCGATGCGGAGTTCCTGCGCGAGACGAAGGCGCTCGGCTACAGCGATCGGCAGCTCGCGAACGCGCTGAAGGACGTCGCCGAGGCAGACGTCCGCGCGCATCGCAAGTCGCTCGGCGTGCTGCCGAACTACAAGCTCGTCGACACCTGCGCGGCGGAGTTCGAGTCCTACACGCCCTACTACTACTCGACCTACGAGGCGGGTGAGGACGAGGTGCGGTTCCCCACCCATGCCGACTCCGACGAGGCGAAGGAGCGCGTCATCGTGCTCGGCGGCGGTCCGAACCGCATCGGCCAGGGCATCGAGTTCGACTACTGCTGCGTGCACGCGGCGTTCGCGCTGTCGGAGCTCGGCTACGCGACCGTGATGGTCAACAGCAACCCGGAGACGGTGTCGACCGACTTCGACACCTCGGACATGCTGTTCTTCGAGCCGCTGACGCACGAGGACGTGATGAACGTCGTCGATCGCGTCACGCCGAAGGGGATCATCGTGCAGTTCGGCGGCCAGACGCCGCTCAACCTCGCGCGTGGGCTCGAGGACGCGGGTGCGCCGCTCGTCGGCACCAGCGTCGAGTCGATCGAGCCGCCGAGGATCGCGAGCTGTTCTCGAAGGTGCTGTCGCAAGATCGGCATCCAGCAGCCGCCCAACGGCATGGCCGCGAGCCTCGAGCGAGGCGGTCGCGATCGCCGAGCGCGATCGGCTACCCGTGGTCGTGCGGCCGAGCTACGTGCTGGGCGGGCGCGCGATGGAGATCGTCTACGAGCAGCAGGGCTCGCCCGCTACATGCGCGAGAACGCGGCCGAGGTGTCGACGGAGCGCCCGATCCTCGTCGACAAGTTCGTCGAAGGCGCGATCGAGGTCGACGTCGACGCGATCTCCGACGGCGAGACCGTCGTCATCGGCGGGCATCATGGAGCACATCGAGGAGGCCGGCATCCACTCCGGCGACTCGAGCTGCTCGCTGCCGCCCTACACCCTCTCCGACGGCATCCTCGACGGAGATCAGCGACGCGACGATCGCGGCTGGCCAAGGAGCTGCGGCGTCGTCGGCCTGATGAACGTGCAGTACGCCGTGCAAGGCGCGCGGCTCTACGTCCTCGAGGTCGAACCCGCGCGCGTCGCGCACGGTGCCGTTCGTCAGCAAGGCGATCGGGCGTGCCGCTCGCGAAGCTGGCGGCGCAAGGTGATGCTCGGCTGACCGGCTGGAGGAGCTCGGCTTCACCGACGCCGATCGTGCCCGAGCTACTTCAGCGTCAAGGCGCCGGTGTTCCCGTTCAACAAGTTCCCGGGCGTCGACACCGTGCTCGGCCCGGAGATGCGTTCGACCGGCGAGGTGATGGGCATCGACCGCAACTTCGGCGCGGCATTCGCCAAGGCGCAGCTCGGTGCCGGCATCGATCTGCCGAAGAGCGGCGCGGTGTTCATCTCGGTGCGGGACGAGGACAAGCGGTTCGTGATCGCGCACGCCGCCCGCCTGGTCAATCTCGGCTTCCAGCTCATCGCGACGAGCGGGACCGCGCGCGCGATCGCCAACCAGGGCATCCCCGTCGAGCGCGTGTTCAAGATCCACGAGGGTCGGCCGCACGTGCTCGACCTGATCAAGAACCGCGAGGTGCGGCTGATCGTCAACACGCCCTCGGGTCGCTTGGAGCGCAGCGACGACCGCCAGATCCGGTCGTCGGCGGTCAACTTCAAGGTGCCGTGCATCACGACGCTCGCGGCGGCGGCCGCGACGATCCAGGGGCTCGAGTGGGTGCGGCGTCAGGCATTGGGTGTCGCGCCGTTGCAGGACTTCCACGCGCGCGGAGCGGTGAAGAACGTCTCGGGGTGAGCGCGCGGCGACGTTCGCGACTGGCGATCCCCCGCCGATCGCGGCATCGTGGCGCGGATGCAGCGCCCCCCGACGCCGGATGAGGTCCGCGAGCTCGTGCGTGAGCTGGACGATCGCGAGCGCAAGATCGCCGGCGGGATGCTGGCGCTGATGATCGTCGAACCGACGAAGAGCCGGGACCAGGAGTGGATGTCGGAACGCTTCGTCCAGGTCGCCGTCGTCGCGCACGGTTTCGATCCGCAAGGCGCACACGCGACGACCGAGGACGTCGCGACGATCGAGAGCTACGCGCGCGATCACATGGGCCGCATCGTGAAGGTCGCGCTCGCGCTGTTCGTCCGAACCGCGGAGGAGCTACGCGACCTCGGCGAGGGCTACACGTTCGACGACGCGCAGCGGATCGTGGCGGGGTATCTGGGCGAGCTCCTGACGCGCCGGACTCCGTCACACCTCCACGACCATCCCCGCCAGGTCCACCGGCTTCGCGACCAACGCCGACAACGCGTCCAGATAGCGTTTCCGTCGCCAGCGCTCCGCGCCGAACCTCGCGAGGTGCCGGGTCACGAACTGCACGTCGATCAGCTCGATGCCGGCCCTTGAGAGCGACCGCACCGCGGCGACGAGCGCCACCTTCGAGGCGTCGTCGACCCTCCGGAACATGCTCTCCGCGGCGAACAGCCCACCGATCTGCACGCCGTACAGCCCGCCGACCAGCTCGTTGCCCAGCCACACCTCCACGCTGTGCGCGTGGCCGACGAGATGCATCGCGGTGTAGGCGGCCAACATGTCGGGGACGATCCAGGTGCCGTCGCTGCGGTTCGTGCCGCACGCGCGCATCACGGCGGCGAACGCCTTGTCCCAGGTCAGCCGGAACGCCTCGCGGCGCACGAGTCGCGCCAGCCTGCGCGACACGTGCAGCCGTTCGGGCACGATCACGCCGCGCGGATCCGGCGACCACCAGAGCGGTGGCGTCGACTCGTCGAACCACGGGAACACCCCGGTCCGGTACGCGGCGAGCAGGCGCGGCACCGACAGGTCGCCGCCGACCGCGATCAGGCCCTCGGCGTCCGCGTGGCGCGGATCGGGGAATTCCGGGCGGCTGCCCGGCATCAGGATCTGCGGCTCAAACCGTGCCACGGTGTCGCAGGCCCGAGACGACCCGCGCGTAGTCGGGATCGTCGGCGTCGAGGAGGCCGTGTCGCACCAGGAAGTCGATCACGACGAGGTTGCAGTTGAACTTGAATCGCCGGGTCTCGGCGACGATCGAGGCGACCTCCGCCACCGGCATCCGCACGAATCGCCCGACCTCGCCGTCCTGGCACCGTGGTTCGAAGTCGTCGGGCAGCTCGAGGTCGAAGCAGAACATCGTGTCGGGCTTCAGCCCCGAATCGTGCTCGGCGACGTAGCCGACCGTGCCCACCGATCGCGCCGTCGCCGCGAGCGCCGGCGGGATCCCGGCCTCTTCGCCACACTCCTTGACGAGGTTCTCGCGGATGCCGAGTCCGTGGGGCTGACCGCCGGCGACGGTGTTGTCGAGCATCCCCGGGTAGGTCGGCTTGTCGTGCGCGCGCTCGGCGATCCACAGCTCGATGCCGCCGTCCGCACGCCGGACGAAGCCGTTCATGTGCACACCGGCGGCGGCGATCCCGAAGAACGCGACGGCGGCCCGGTCGACCGTGCACAGGGGCGTCTCGCGGACGCGCGGCGCCACCGGATACGGCTCCCCGATCGCCTTGCGCACGAGCCCATCGCGCGCGAGGCGGTCGACCGCGTCGGCGAGCGCGGTCGTGCGCGCCGCGAAGTCCGCGGCCGCGCGGAGCTCGAGCCCGTCTCCCGAGCCACGGAACGGCATCCCCGCCGCGAGCAGCGCGGGTACGCGATCGCGGCGCACGTGCCCGACGAGCTCCGCGCCGATCCGGAACGGCGCGTAGCGCTCGGCCGCGTGGCGGTTGCACTCGGCGATGCGGTCGAGGTAGCTGATGGTCGCGTCTCCGTTCGTCGTGATGCGGTCAACGCTCGTCGCGCGCGACAGACGTCATGCGGTAGTAGGGCTTGCGACCGTCGTCACCCGCCGGATCGAAGCCGAACCAGCCCGCGAGCCAGTCGAACGCTTCGAGCGGATTGAATCCGGCCCGACCACCGACGAACAGCACCGTCGCGCCGACTTCGACCATGCTCGCCTGCCAGATCGACTTCTGGGGCTCGAACACGCCGATGTCCGGATCCGCGACCATCTCCGCCATCCACCAGGCGTCACCCCGCGGCGCGGTGTCGAACACGTTGAAGAGCGAGTAGTGCTCGACGGTCACCGTGTGGCCGAACTTGAGCCAGCGTTCGTTCGGCAGGTTGAGGCTGTCCAGCGCCAGCCGCGCGAACACCGAGCGCTCGTCGACCTGGTTCTGTGGCATCTGCTGGTAGTCGCTCTCGAACGCCTCGTAGGCGAGCCGCGGCGTGTTGACGACCGTGCCTTCGATCCACGTACCACGCACCTCCCGGTTGTAACCAGCCGATGTCGTAGGTGTACGAAGCCGCGCCGATGCCGGGCGAGAATGCCGAAGTGATCTGCGCGTCCGCCGTCAGGCCGACGCCGACACCGATGCCGAGTCG
Source organism: uncultured Planctomycetota bacterium (assembly GCA_963823025.1). Lineage (GTDB taxonomy): Bacteria > Planctomycetota > UBA1135 > UBA1135 > UBA2386 > CAWGKH01. The sequence goes on from CAWGKH010000004.1 coordinate 102,164, forward strand.
GAAGCAATCGCCGAAGTCCTCCACCCGATGCTGGAGGTAGTTGCACGAGGCGAGGCAGAGAACGGCCGCGATTGCCGGCGCGCGCACGGTCAACGCTCCTTCAGCCGCCGCAGCGCGGTGTGCTGGTCTTCACGATCGGCGAGCATCACGAAGTCGACGTCGCCGTCGGCGCGCCACCGGAAGGTACACGCGCAGCTTCAACGACGCGCGGATGCTCCACAGGTCCTGTCCCTCGAGTGGCTTGGTCTCGAGGCCGGGGTAGGCCGGTCCTTCGGTGCAGAACAGCAGCGCCGCCTGGAGCGCCTTCTCGATCGAGCGCCGCTCCTTGCCTTCGAGCGACTTGTAGAACGACGGCTGGAAGTGCGGCAGCCGAAACGTGTCCGACAGCGCCGGAGCCTCCGGTTTGGGTTGCTTCTTGCGCTTGCCCTTCGGCACGAGCGCCTCGAGCTCGGCGATCGTCTCCTCGAGCTCGCGCATGCGCGCCTGCCGCAGCGCCAGCAGCCGACGCAGGCCGTCGTCGGCCTCCATCACCGCATCGAGCTCGCGCTCGAGCTCGCGCACCCGCCGGTCGTCGCGGACGCGCCCGCCCGCGGAGTTCGGTGTCGTCGCGTCGACCTGGCGGCGCAGGGCCTCCGCCTCGGCGCGGAACCGTGCGCCGCGCTCCGCCTCCTGGTCGAGCCGGCGCTGCGACTCCGCCTCGCGGTCCCGGTGCCGCGCGGACTGCTCGCGGAGCCGCTGGACCTGGCTCCGCGCGGTCTCGAGCTCGGTCTCGCGGAGCTTCAGCTTGCGCACCAGGGCGGCGACGTCCTCGGCGTCGCCGGTGGGCTTCGAGGGCGGTCTCTCCGAGCGGTCCGCCACCCCTTCGACGAGCGCGGCGCAGACCGCCTCGACGACCTCCGGTCGACGCATGTCGGTCAGCGCGGTGACGAGGCGCTTGGCCGGGGCGCGCTCGATGCGGTAGCCCTTCAACGCCACGTCGTGGCGGCGCGCCAGCTCGCGGAGGGTCTCGATCGGCACCGCGCGTTCGAGAAGGGTGGCCAGCGACAGCCGCCCCTCGTGCTCGAGCGCTTCCTCGAGCCAACGCGCGATCAGCGGGTCGAGGTGTTTCAACCTCGCCCTCGCGGCGTGTGACGCAGCGATCCGGCCCTCCGCAGCATGCGCCGGGCAGTGTAGCGAAACCGCGCGCGGATTCCGGTGCCCGATACTGGCCCCGACGGTTGGTGACGCCAGCGACGCGGATCGAAGCAGAGCATCACCGCGGTGCCTGCGCACGGGGGTGCGCAGCCGTCTCGCGTCGGTGGTCGGCTCGACGGCTCGCGTCGGGTCGTGCAGCTCCGCAGGTCCGCGGCATCGCCTCCCGGACGGCAGGCGGCCCTCGGCCCGTCGAGCGTCACCAGCCGTCGGGGCCAGGATCGGCGTGAGGATAGATCCGGTGGACGCGGTAGGCCGGCAGCATGTCGTCGTCGATCCGCGCCTCGATCGCCTCCTGCTCCTCCCGCGTCGGCTCCCTCGGCGGCTGCCACGCCCGCCACACCCCGAATTCCACCAGATCCACCGGCGCCGCCAGCAACGCGCCGGCCCGCCACAGCACGAACGACGGGAACAGCATCGCCGAGGCCGGGTCGGCGGTGGTGGGGTTCTCGCCGGACTGGTAGCGGTACAGCGGGTAGGTCACCGGCAGCGCGACCAGGGACACCGGGAGGCCGACGGTGAAGCCGACCGCGCCGGTGATCGTCGCCGTGGTGCGCGTGACCGCGGTCCGGCCCGTCGACGGGTCGGTCAGCTCGTCGGTGTACTCGACGAGCTGGCTGCAGGCGGTGGTGGCGGCGAGGCACACCAGCAGCGACGCGGCGCGGCGCGTGGGACGGGCGATGCGAGGCATCCCCGTCAGCGGCGGTGGGCGGACGAGTCGGGCTCGCGCCGCACGAACACGAGCTTCTTGACCTGCCACAGGTCGTCGACGGTCTTCGGGGGTATCTGTCGGCCGCGGGATCGGCTCGCTTCGGCTGCCGGGGTGTTCGCGATGCGCAGCTCGCGCAGCTTCCAGACCTGGGAGCCTCCGGACTCGCAGTTGAACAGGACCGCGTAGATGAAGTCGCGGTTGAGGTCGAGCTCCTTGCCGTCACGCCGGAACTGGATCGTCACTTCCTGGTCGATGGCCGAAGCTTTCGAGACCCTGTGCGGGACCTGGTTGCTGATCTCGAAGTCGGTGGACTTGATGCCACCGTCGCGAACCGAGCTCAGGATCCGCTGCTCGAAGTAGAGGCGGTGATTCTCGGTCAGGCCGCCGCGTTGGACGTTCTGCCGGATCGTCTCGAGCTGCTGCTCGGCCTTGCCGATCTTCTCGAGCTCGCCGCCGGAGCGCTCCGCGGACGCGACCGCGCGCTGCGCCACCTCGAGCCGGCCCTGCACCCAGTAGACGAACCCGAGCGCCACCGGCAGGAGCAGCAACGAGCCCAGGATCATCGCCTTGTTCAGGTCCATGTTCTTGAAGAAGCCCATCACTCCACCTTTGCGTCGAAGTCGCTCTTGAGGTCGAGGCGCACCTCGAAGGTCGCGCCCTCTTCGTCGCTGTTCTGGAACACGTCCTCGCCGGCCGCCTTGCCGAACGCGGCGAACGGACTGCTCGGATCGGCGAACGTCGTGCGCAGCGCCTCCTGGAACATCGCATAGCGTCGCCGGTAATCGGGCCCGCGCAGCACGATCTTGAAGGTCATGTTGCCGAGGCGTTCGTCGAGCTTGAGATCGATCTCGGTGACGAGGAACGGAGCCAGCTCCTTCTCGTTCCGCTGCACGATGTTGGCGAAGTATGAGAGCACGTAGACGCCGGACGGGACCCGCAGGTCCTCGTAGACGCCGGTCTCCTCCTGCTGCTTCTTCAGCTCCTTCTCGAGGTAGCTCCGGATCACCGGCAGTCGTCCGAACGTGTCCGTGTCGATGAGCTGTTTGATCATCTCCTCGAACGTCTTGGGGCCGAGCAGGCGGATCAGCTGGTTGCTGCCCGTCGAGAGGTTCACGGCCGAGCCGACGTAGCCGACGAACGACGCCTGCGTGGTCGCCGAGCCGCGGCCGCTCTTGCCGCTCGCGTCCGACACCGAGTAGAGCTGACCGTATTGCTGCTCGAGCAGGTTGAGCTGGTTGTGACTGGCGGACGCCGTAGATGAACGGCAGGAACACGCACAGCATGCACGCGATCGCCAGCGGGAACTTGATGCGGTCGAAGCGGCGCCGATAGGCGAGCTCCTCCTGCCGGAAGTCGAAGCCACCCGGCCCGCCCATCGTGCCGAGCGCGAGGCCGATCGCGACCGCGATGCGCGGGCCGATCGCCTCCGCCTCCTCGGGTGGCAGGTTGTGGCTGAGGCGCGTCAGCACGTCGAGTGGCGTGACCGCGCAATCGAAGGTCTCGGCGAGCAGCTCCGACACGCCGGGCACCGCGCTGCCGCCGCCGGTGATGAATGCCCGCTCGACGGACGCGATCTGCGGCAGTGCGGTGAGGAACCGCATCAGCTCTCGCTTCAGCCGATGGAACAGTCGTTCGCGCGCCGCATCGACGTCGGCCCACAGCACGATCTCGGCCCGGGGCGAGATCTCCGGGCCGGTCTCGACGTCGGTCATCGCGTTGGCCGCGTCGACGAGCTCCTCGCCGGCGGCGCTGGTGGCGCTCGCGGGGGTCTCGAGTTGCACGTCCGTGCCGGTGCGGATCGCCTGCCAGACCGCGACGCGGGCCTCGTCCTGCGGGATGCGGCAGTGGGCCGCGATCTCGTCGACCAGGCTCTCGAAGCCGACGCGCAGCGCGCGCATGTCGATCAGCTTGCCGCCGTCCACCGCGAGGACCCGTGTCGACCGGGCACCGACGTCGACGATCAGCCGCACGCGGCGACCACCGCCGTTGATCAGTGCGTTGCCGGTGGCCGTGACCGGCAGCGAGGATGCGTCCTCTTCCTCGCCCGCTTCTTCCGCCGCGGCCGCGGCCGCCTCGGCGACGTCCTCGCCGAAGCACCCGGCCCATTCGGCGGCGCGGAACAGCGCCATCAGGTCGAGGTCCACGCGCTCGGGGTCGATCCCGAACTCCGCCAGCGCGTCGAGCAGCGTGCCGAGCGACTTCTTCGGCACGGCCGCGACCAGCACCCGCGTGTCGGTCTGGCCGCGCTCCAGCACGTGGAAGTCGACGACCATGTCATCGACGTTGTGGTGTTGGATCTCGCCTTCGGCCTCGAACTTCAGGACCTTGCGGATCTGGTCGTCGCCGACGAACGGGACCGTCATCGCGCGCAGGACCGCCTCGCGGCACGGGAAGCCGAGGCAGACGCCGTCGCGGCCGATCTGCGCGTCCTTCAACGCGTGGAGGGCGGCTTCGGCCTCTTCCTGCTCGTGGCCTTCGAGGTTCGCGCCCGCTGCGGGCACACGGTCGATGTTCACCTTCGCGAGCCGGGGCTTCCGGTACGAGCCGTCGAGCTCGACGACTTTCACCTCGAATGCACCGGCATCCAGTCCAACACCTTTGGCCATCGTTCACCTGCTCCGCTGCGCGGAAGGCCTGCTCCGCTGCGCGGAGGAAGAGAGGGGGGTCATTTCGGCGCGTCCTCGACGCCGGGTCGCGCGCCGGACCTGGATCCGTCGAGCTCGGAATCGTGCAAGAATCGCGCGCGCTGGTCGCCGTTCAAGACGTACTTGATCCGTTCCTGCGCGCGCAGGTTGACCGCGAGTGCACGGGACTCGTCCGCCTTCGAGCGGGGGTCGAGGCTCGCCAGTTCGCGCTCGCGGCTCTCGAGCACCATCCGCAGGAGCCGCATCTGATCGGTGTCGAGACCGTAGCGTTCGGTCAGCTCGCGCACATAGGCCTCGTTGGGACCGAGCTCACCGCTGCCGGCGAACGCTTCGATCGCGCGGGGCAGCACCAGCCCGGCGGCCACCCCCGCGGCGAAGCTCGCGATCACCGCCGCCGTGAACCACGTCCCGAGGCGCTTCCCGCTCACCGGCCGTCCCCGCGACCGACCTCGGTCGCGATCTTCTGGTCGAGCTGTTGCATCGCGTGATCGACCTCGGCCGGCGAGGCCTCGAGCTTGCCGCTGTAGGCCGGCCGGAGGAGGCCCGACGCGACCAGCACGCCGAGCACGATCAGCGCCGCGGCCGCGTAGACCACGCGCCGCGACCAGCGGACGAGCCGGTCGTCGTCCCGTGGCGTCCGTTCGCCGCCGAGCGCGCCGGCGAGCACGCGAGCGCGGAAGTCCGGACCCGGCCGGGGCACGGGACCGTCGACGAACCAGTCGTGCACGGCGCGCAGCTCGCGCACGAGCCCGGCCAGCTTCGGGTCGTCGGCCGCGCGCGCCTCGAACGTACGGCGCTCGTCCGCGCTCATCTCACCATCGACGTAGCGACCGGCCAGCATGCCGTCGCGCTCCTCGGGAACGCGTGTCATCGTCCTGCTCCTCCGAAGTCCCCGCGGGCGCCGGGCACGAGCTCCGGAAAGCGCCGCTCGAGCGCCTCCTTGAACCGCTGCCGCGCGCGAAACAGGCGCGACTCGACCGTGCCGATGCTGATCCCGAGAACCTCTGCCATGTCGGTGTATGAAAGCTCCTCGAACTCACGGAGCACGAGGATGGTGCGGTACTTCTCCGGCAGACCGTCGACGATCTGGCGCGTGACCTCGCGGCGTTCGGCGTCGAGCAGCGGCGTGACGGCGGTGTCGCCGTCGGCGTCCGCACGGTTCTCGAGCAGGTCCTCCTCGCCGACCAGCCGGAGCTGGCGACGGCCGCGCCGCGAGAAGTGGTCGTTGGCCGTGTTGACGGCGATCCGGTAGAGCCAGGTGTAGAGGCTCGAGTCCTGCTGGAACGTGTCGAGCTTCTTGAACACCTTGACGAACACCTCTTGCGCGAGGTCCTCGATCTCCGCACGGTCCCGCGTGTAGCGCGACAAGAGCCGGAACACGCGCTCCTCGTAGCGGTCCATCAGCCCCGCGAAGGCGGCGTTGCTGCCATCCAGAACGGCCTGGATCAGCTCGGCGTCGGTGGGCTCGATCATGCAACGGAGCGCGTGCACGGCGGGCTTGGAGGGTCCTCGGACCGCGTTTCTTCCCGGCGATCGAGGGCGTCTTCGCGCACCGCCTCAGTCGGTCTTGCGGAGCAGGTGCCCGAGCTTGGCCCGCTTGGTCTCCAAGTATCTGGCATTGCTCGGGTTGGGCTCGATCATCAGGGGTACCTGCTCGACGATCTCGAGGCCGTAGCCGAGCAGTGCGGACATCTTCTTCGGGTTGTTGGTCAGGAGTCGCAGGCGTCGCGCGCCGAGGTCGTGCAGGATCTGCGCCCCGGTCCCGAACTCGCGCTGGTCGGCCTTGAAGCCGAGGCGGATGTTCGCCTCGACCGTGTCCATGCCCGCGTCCTGCAGGGCATAGGCGCGCATCTTGTGGGCGAGGCCGATGCCGCGGCCCTCCTGGCTGATGTACAGCACGATGCCGCGGCCGGCCTCCTGGACCGCACGCAGCGCCCGTTCGAGCTGCTCGCCGCAGTCGCACCGGAGCGAGCCGAACGCGTCGCCGGTCAGGCACTGCGAGTGGACCCGGACGAGGATCGGCTCCTCGATCGGCGGGAACCGCCCGCCGACCTCCTTCGGGCACTCGATGCCGGCGGTCAGCGCCACGTGCGTGCGGCCGTCGATCTTGCCCTCGTAGGTGTAGCTGTCGAAGTAGCCGTACTTGGTCGGGAGCTTGGCGTGCGCGACCCGTTCGATGATGCGCTCGCGGCGACGGCGATACTCGACGAGGTCGGCGATCGAGCACATCAGATAGCCGTGCTTCTGCGCGAACTGCTCGAGCTCGGGCACGCGGGCCATCGAGCCGTCGTCGTTCATGATCTCGCAGATCACGCCGGCCGGGCGCAACCCGGCGAGGCGACAGAGATCGACGATGCCCTCGGTCTGGCCGGCCCGGACCAGGACGCCACCCTCGCGGGCCCGGAGCGGGAAGATGTGCCCCGGGCGCACCAGGTCGCTGGGCTTCGCGTCCTCTGCCGCGGCGGCGAGGATCGTGCGCGCGCGGTCGGCGGCCGAGATGCCGGTCGTGACGCCGTCCCGGGCCTCGATGCTGACGGTGAACGCCGTCCCGTAGCGGCTGCCGTTGTCCTGGACCTGCGCCGTCAGCGCGAGCTGGTCGCAGATCGCCGCGTCCATCGACAGGCAGATCAACCCGCGCGCGTCGCGGGCCATCACGTTCACGAGCTCGGGGGTCGCGAACTGCGCCGCGAAGCAGAGGTCGCCCTCGTTCTCGCGATCGGGGTCGTCGACCAGGATGATCGGGCGCCCCTTCTCCAGCTCGGCCAGGACGTCGGGGATGGCAGCGAAACTCATGGCGTGTGGAACGGACACGATGCGGAAGCGAAGGATTCTACGGCTGGCCGTGACGGCCTGCATCGCCGGTGCCGCCGGGATCAGCGGTTGTGGGTCGATTCCAGACGTGAATCCCGGGATCGCCGAGGCGTGGCGGCTCGGGGATGCGCGTACCGGCACCGATCGGTTGGTGGCGCTCAGCGGGGACCCCGATGCCGAGGTGCGCCGCGCAGCGGTCGTGGCGCTCGGCTCGGTCGGCGGGGACGGCGCGGCGGCCGCGCTCACCGCGCGACTCGACGACGAGGTGCCCGGCGTCCGGTACGCGGCGGCGTTCGCGCTCGGCCGGATCGGGGCCGTCGAGCCGTTGCGCGCGCTGCTGACGGCCGACGACGGCAACCTGCGGCTGCTCGCGGTGCGCGGCGTCGGCCACGGCGGGGCGGCCGGCGACGTCGAATCCCTCGCCGCGCGGCTCGCGAACGACGACCGCGGGCCGGTGCGCGGCGAGGCCGCGATCGCGCTGGGACGCATCGCGACGCGCTCCGGCGACGGCAGTTGCGCGGCGACGGTGCGCGCCGCACTGGTCGCCCGCTTCGGCGCCGAGTCCGACGCCGACGTGCGTTGGCGCATCGTCTTCGGCCTCGCCTGGCTCGCCGTTCCCGGCGTCGAGTCGACCTTGATCGCGGCGGCCACCGCGTCGACGTCGACGCCGCGGTTCTCGCCCGAACGCACGGCGATCGCGTTCGCGCTGCGCGGCCTCGGCCGGCTGCCGTCGTCGGACGCCGTGGTCGGCGCGCTGCTGCCGCGGCTCGACGACGCCGATCCGTCGATCGCGGCCGCGGCGATCGACGCGCTCGGGCGCCAGGGAGCCGGTGGCGATCCTGGGCGCACGGCGCGGATCGCGCGCGCGCTCGGTGGGTGCGTCGGGTCCGAGGCGTCGCCGACGCTGCGCGCCGCGGCCTGTGCGGCGCTCGCTGCGGTCGGCGACCACGGCGACGACGCCCTCGAGGTGCTCGATGCCGCGTTCGGTGACCCGTCGCCGGTGGTGCGCGGCGCGGCGCTGGTCGCACTCGCCGGATTGCGCGGTGCGGCGGCCGTCGACCAGGTCCGCACCGGGGAGCAGGACGGCGACTGGCGCGTGCGCGCGGCCGCTGCGCGGGCGTGCGCCCTGCTACCGGCCGAGCTGGCGGTCGACCCGCTCCGGCGCGGCCTCGCCGATCCGGACCTGCGGGTGCGTCTCGCCGCCGTCGAGGCGCTGGTCGCGCACGCGGCGTCGCCGGTGGTGCGGCCTTTGATCGTGCAGGCAGCCACCGAACGCGATCCGGCGATGCGCGAGGCGGTGGCGGCAGCGCTCGCGGCCACCGGCGACCCCGCCGTCGTGCCGGTGCTGCGCAAGGCGTTCGACGACAGCCGGGGGCCGCTGTTCGCGCACGCACGCGTCGCGCTGCTGCGCGCTGCGGACGCGGTCGATGCCGGCGGCGACGCCGTGCGGCCGTGGCTGACGCAGGCCACCGAGGACCCGGTCGAGAGCGTGCGCGACGCCGCGAACGCCGCGCTGGAGCGCCGCGGAACGCCGATCGCCGACGCCGCCCGCTGGCGCGATCCGGTCACCGATCCGGTGCCGGGGGCGGGCATCCCGCTCGAGTTCCTCGATGGGCGTCCGGTCGTGCGATTCGTCACGCGCCACGGCAGCTTCGACGTCGCGCTGGTGCCGGGCCTCGCGCCGGTGCACGCGTGGCGGATGCTGCAGCTCGCGGTCGAGGGTCGCTACGCCGAGCGGCCGTTCCACGGCGTCGAGCCCGGCCAGGTCGTGCACGGCGGCGACGCGCGCGGCGACGGCTACGACGCGGTGTCCGCATCGATGCGCACCGAGATCGACCCGATGCCGTTCCTCGCGGGCACGGTCGGCGCGTGGCGGCGCCCCGGCCGGGACCAGGACGGTGACGAGTTCTTCATCACGTTGCTGCCCGCACCGGGACTCGACGGGCAGTTCACCGCCTTCGGTCGGGTGGTCCGAGGGCTCGACGTGGTGGAACGCATCGAACCCGGCGACGTCGTCGAGGAAGTCGTCGCATTGGGTGCCGGCGCCGAAGCCCCGATGCCGCCGGACGGTCGCTGAACGCGCGCCCGCTCACCGACGCAAGTCGTTCCGTTTCCTTCAATTCGCGCCGCGGACGGGGTCGATGAACCGCTCGCGGCAGGCGAGGAGCGGAGTCGACACCTGGGGAGTGGGACAGGCAGCATGAAGCGAACGCTTCTCGAAATCCTCGGCGCGCTGGGGGTCGTCGTCGTGATGGCGTCACTGCATCACCAGATCGCTCGTCTGGAGGTGGAGCAGGCCGACGTCGCGAAGCTCCAGACGATGGTCGAAGAGACCAATCGCCGCGCGAACTCGCGTGAGGCGATCGATCAGGTCCGCGCCGAGCTCACCGGGCTCGTCGACACGCGCATCGGCGCGATCGAGGTCCGGGTCGACGAGGCGCGCAAGCGCGCGGAGGACGCGTCGTTCCTCGAGCACGAGGTCGAGCAGGCGCGCAAGGAGACCGCGCTGGTCCGCGCCGAGGTCACGCGCGACGTCAAGCAGACGCGCGATCTCGTGCAGACCTACCGCGACGAGCTGCGCGCGAAGGACGCGGACATGCTCGCCAAGACCGAGAAGACCGAGGAGTTCGTCGAGGCGCTGACGACGCGTGTCGCGCCCGATCCGCGGGTGCTGACCCGCGAGCTCCTCGCGCCGGCGGTCCAGCTCAGCGGTCAGGAGACCGTCGGCTCGGGCACGATCGTGCGCTCGGTCCGCGACCCGAAGACCGGCAAGGCGGACACGTGGATCCTGACCGCGAACCACGTCGTCCGGAACATCCTCGCCGACTCGCCGCGCACCGCGCGCGAGGGCATCCCGGTGACGGTCTACACCGAGAAGGACGGCAAGATCGAGGTGCACGCCGACGTCGTCGCGCACGAGCAGGACATCGACGCCGCGCTGCTGAAGGTGCGCGAGGACCGCGTGTTCGACAACGTCGCCCGCGTGCTGCCGCGCGACGACTTCGAGAAGGTCCGCGTGTGGGACGAGGTCTATGCGATCGGCTGCCCGCTGGGCAACGATCCGATCCCGACCAAGGGCGCGATCAGCAGCACGCGCAACGTCCTGAACGGCACCAACTACTGGATGATCAACGCGCCGACCTACTACGGCAACTCGGGTGGCGGCGTGTTCCTCGCCGACACGCGCGAGCTGATCGGCGTGTTCTCGAAGATCTACACGCACGGCCGCGGGAACCCGGTGGTCATCCCGCACATGGGCCTGTGCATGCCGGTCACGACGATCTACGACTGGCTCGAGAAGGAGCACCTCGCCTACGTGCTGAAGTCGGCGGGCGCGGACCGGGTCGACGCCACCGAGCTCGCGGCGCCGCCGAAGTGACGCGCGCGGCTACGGCGCAGCCATCCGCCGCCAGCGGCGGTGGTGGTTCGGCTGGTGGGGCTCGAGCTGGATCGCGCGCTCCAGCGCCTTCGCGGCGTCGCTACGCCGGCCGAGGTGCTCGAGGAACTGCGCGCGCAGCGCATGCATTTCGGCCTCGTCGGGCTCGCCGCTGAGCGCCTCGTCGACGCACTCGAGCGCCCGCTTCGGGTTGCCCCGTTCGTCGAACAGCCGCGCCATCTCGACGAGCGCATCCGGCTGACCCGAGCGCAGCGTCAGGACCTCGGCCATCAGGTCGAGCGCGTCGTCGGCGCGGCCGACCCGTCGCAGCGCGATGCCGGCGAAGAACAGCGCCGGCCAGAAGGTCGGCTGGATCTCGAGGTAGTGCTGCATCTCGGTCAGCGCCGAGCGCGGGTCGCGCCCGTTCTGCGCGCGATCGCTAGCGAGCGCGAAGCGACGCTCGAAGTCGTCGATCTCGATCGTCAGCAGCGCGCGCACCGCGCGGTCGTGCAGCAGCGGCGTCAGCTCGCCCGCGAGGCCGGCCGCGAGCTCGGTGGCCGCTTCCTCCTCGCGGTCGACCGCGAGCAGGCACAGGCCGAGCTCGACGCGTTCCTCCGGCGTGTCGAGGAGCTTGGCGAGGTCGAGCAGCGCCTCGACGACGTCGTCCGGCGGCTCGTGCTCGTAGAGGTGGTCGCCGAGGTAGCGCAGCAGGATGCTACCGCCGCGCGGCTCCAGCGGCCACTCGGACGCACGCGCCGCGCGCTCGAACTTGCGGCGCAGGCCGCGCAGGACCTTGTCCCACGCCTCGGAATCCTCGTTCTCGGCGAAGCCGAGGCGGGCGAGGTGCGCGAAGAAGTCCGGGTGTCCGTCGGTCTGCACGCCGCGAAGCCACAGGTCGCGCGCGGCGACCAGCTCCCCGCGGTTGGCGAGCATCACGCCGAGCGACTCGAGCGCGCGCGGCGACGGCGGGTCGAGGCGCGCCGCGTGCCGGAGCCAGTCGAGCGCGCGGGCGTCCTCGCCGAGCAGCGCGAGCTGCTCCGCGACGACGACGCAGCCCTCGCCGTCGGCCGGATGCGACTCGAAGCAGCGGTCGATCATCCGGTAGCAGGTCGACTCGTGGACGCGCTCGCCTTCGAGGCCGAGGAACAGCGTCATCGCCGCCGAGCGCAGCGCCATGCCGAACCGCGGGTCGAGCCGCAAGGCGTCGGCGAACGGGGCCACCAGCGCGGCGTTGGCATCGGCGCCGTCGCCGTCGTCGGCGCGGTCGCTCGAGAGGATCGCGGCACCCTCGAGGCCTTCGAGATAGCGGAAGAACGCCTCGGCGTTCGACGTGAGCATCGTCGACGACGGCTCGGGGAACGTCAGGCCGGCCGCGCGCGCGAGATGCCGCGCGATCGCGACCATCGATCGCGCCGGGTCGTCGAGCCGCACGAGGCCGTGGATCGCGGACGGCACCGCGTCCTCGACGTCGGGCGCGAAGTGCACGCCGAGGTCCAGCACGAGGTGTTCCTCCTCGTGGCGCAGCGACCCGGTGACGATCGCGCGCACCTGGTCGCCGTCCTCGAACATCGGGAACACGTCCTCCGGCTCCGGCGGCTCGGAGAGCGTGATCCAACGCGGGGTCGCGCCGGTGTCGTCCGGCGGCGGCTGGATCTCGAGCATGCCGACCCGCGAGCCGCCCATGCCGTTCAGGAGCTGGTTGAGGAAGTCGGGGAGCCGCCGGGCCAGGACGCCCGCGTCGATGCCATCGATGTCGATGGCCGCAGGCACGGCGAAGGGCAGCAGGAACACGTCGGGAACGGTGCCTTCTTCAGGCGCCCCTTGGGGGGGCAGCGGGTCACCCATGGAGGTTGGGTCTCCTGGAGGGTCGCCGGGGCATCCGGAGCCGCCCCTCAGCGGCTGCCGGCTCGATGGGGGTGACGGGACCGCGGGCGCCATCGGGGTTCCGCCCACCCCGGGTCTCGGTCGCCGTGACGCAGGCGTCACCCCGCACGCCCGGATCATCACCGATCGCCGACGCCCTGCCCAGCCGGCAGGGCCGTTTCGTGGAAACTCGTCCCCGGGTGGTGTGGGCCCTCATGCGGTCGTCCGGATCAGCCCGGCGGCCAGCCGAGCGGGCGCCCGCCGAGCACGTGCACGTGGAGGTGGAACACGCTCTGTCCGGCGGCCTCGCCATGATTGATCACGGTGCGGAACGCGTCGCCGCAGCCGGTCCGACGTGCGACTTCCGCCGCGACGACGAGGAGATGGCCGAGGAGGTTCTCGTCCCCGGAATCGGCGTCGCCGAGCTGTGCGATCCGTGTGCGCGGGATCACCAGGCAGTGCACCGGCGCTTGCGGTGCCACGTCACGGAACGCGATGCACCGCTCGTCCTCGTAGACGACGTCGGCCGGGATCTCGCCGCGGAGGATCCGGGCGAACACGTTCTGGTCGTCGTAGCGGGCCATGCCGGGGCGAGCTTAGCGGATCGGGGCGGCGGACGACGCGGTGGCGTTGGCTAGACTGCGAACGCTGCTCGCTCGTCGTCCCTGGGAGCGTCCCGTGAATCCGATGCCGCGCTGGTCCGGTCCGATCCTGCTGTTCCTCGTCGCGGGCTGTGCCGCCGGGCCGAAGCCGTCGGCCGCCGCCGTGCACGTCCTCGCGAAGCCATCGTCGGGGTTCGTCCCGGTCGAGGGCGGGCGGGTGTGGTACCAGGTCGTGGGGCACGGGACGGGCGTGCCGCTCCTCGTGCTGCACGGGGGACCGGGCGTGCCGCACGACTACCTCGACAACCTCGGTGAGCTCGGCGACGGGCGGCCGGTGGTGTTCTACGACCAGCTCGGTTGTGGTCGGTCCGATCGGCCGACCGACGTCGAGCTGTGGACCGTCGACCGCTTCGTGCGTGAGCTCGGGCAGGTGCGCGCGGCGCTCGGCCTCGACGAGGTCGTGCTCTACGGCCATTCGTGGGGCGCGATGCTCGCGACCGAGTACCTGCTGACGCAGCCGAAGGGCGTGAAGGGCCTGATCCTCGCCGGCCCCGCACTCGACATGGCGCAGTGGGCCGCGGATGCGAACGCGCTGGTCGCGACGCTCGATCCGGCGACGCAGGCGACGATCCGGGACGCCGAGGCGAGCGGCACGACCGGCTCGGACGCGTATCAGGCCGCAGTCGGGCAGTTCTATCAGCGCTACCTGTGCCGCCGCGATCCGTGGCCGCAAGCGGTCCAGGACGCGCTGACCGGGATGAACGAGTCGATCTACCGGCGGATGTGCGGCCCGAGCGAGTTCACGCTGACCGGCACACTGAAGGACGTCGACCTGACCCCGCGCCTGCACGAGATCGACGTGCCGACCCTCGTGATCTGCGGCGAGTTCGACGAGGCCCGCCCGCCGACCTGCCGCGCCTACGCGGCGAAGATCCCGGGCGCGGATTTCGTCGAGATCGAAGGTGCGGCGCACCTCGCCAACGACGATCGGCCGGAGGCGTATCTGGCAGCATTGCGCGACTGGTTGCACCGGCGCGTGGGCGGTCGCTAGGGTGCGGCGGGTGTCGAGGCGCATGTCCGGTTTCACCGATTGCGGCCGCGCGGCCGCCCTCGCGGTCCTTGGATTCGCGATGCTGACCACCGCGGTGGCGCAGTCGTTGCCGGCACCGGATTCGTTGCCGGTCGGACGGACGAAGCACCACCGGTGGTTCCCGGGGGGAAGCGGGTCGGCGTCGCCCTGGGTCTCGCTCGAGAGCCGTGCGTCGGAGCGTGGTCGCGCCACGATCACCGTTCGGCATGAGGCGGCGGAGGTGGTCACCGAGCTGCCGTTCGACGATGTCGGCGGCGCGCTGTACGTCGACGACCATCGGCTGCTGATCTCCGGACGCGCCGTGACCGTGGCTGCACCCGACGGGGTGTTCTGCCGCGTCCGGGTGAACCCCGACGCCACTGCGGACGTGCTCGAGACGTCGGTGGTGCCGGGTTGCGATCCCTACGACATCGACTGGTGCCGCTCGCGCCGGCTGCTCGCGGTGATCGACGTGGAGCAGGACGTGTTGCGGCTCGCGCCGTTCGCAGGATGGCCGCACGACGATGCGGCGGTTGCGCTTCCGGCGGCCGATGCGTTCACGATCGCGCTGCACACGCCGGAGTTCCTGGCCGCTCAGGGAACGCACCCGTCGATCGTCGCGGACGAAGTCGACGGCAGCTTCTGGTGTCTCGGTGGTCCGCTCGGGCAGTATCGCTGTCGGGTGACGGCAGGGATCGTGGGTTGGCGTGCACGCTACGCCGGGAGCGGCGCGCGGCCGCGATGGGCGATCGACACCAGGGGCTGCTGGCGCACGTCCGGTGTGGCCGATCCGGTGCACGTCGAGTGTCGCGACGACTCGCTGGCGCGACCTGCGTCGTTCGCCATCCGCAGCGTGCGGACCGGCGCGATCGTCGGGACCGGGGTCGTCGTCGCCGACGCGCCGGTCGCCGTGTCGCGGCCGCGCGCGCTCTTCGAGACGCCGGGAGCCGCGTTCATGCTGGCGGGTGAGAACGGGATCGCGGCCTCGGACGTGTTCCGACCGCTGTTGCGGTACGGCTCGCCGGTCGACGGCACCCAGCTCGCGTTCGAGCGCGGGCAGGTCACGTCGGAGACGCTCCGCGTGGGTGGTCCGGAGTTCGTCGTGGGGTCCCGGCTGGGTTGGCGACGCCCGTCCGACGACGCGCCGGCCAGTCTCCCGTTCCGGACCCAGCTCTGGGTCCGGTTCGGCTACCGGGGGCCGGGAGCACCTGACGACCCGGTCGCCGAACTCGGCGATCGCGCGGTGCTCCTGGACCCGATCCCGATCGACGTCGTCCACGATCGGATCGCGAACCGCCTGGGCCTCGGCCGTGCGTTCCGCCTTCCGGACGCACCGGATCTCGAGGGTGTGGTGATGCTGTTCCAGCTCGTGAGCGAGTCCACGACGCACGCCGAGGAGGTCGCGGCCTCGGACGTCTTCGGCAGCGTCATCCTGCCTGCGCCGCCGGCGGGGGATCGGCTGGCCCGGCAGCGACAGGCCGTGACGGCCCTGAAGCGCGATGCCGCGTGGCTCCAACCGGATCGTGACACCATCGAACGCGCGCACCGCCTCCGCAGTCGCCTGATCGACCGGGATCGCTGAGCCTGTCGACAAGGTCGCGTCCGCGCCTCACCCCTCCAGCTCGTCGAACACCGATCCCGGCAGGCGGTCGCGCAGGCGCTGCAGTGCGCGGCGGTAGCGCTTCGAGACGGCGTCCTCGCTGATGCCGAGGACGACGGACGCGGTCTTCGTCGGCTGCTGCTCGATGCCACGCAGCAGGATGACCTGCCGGTCGTCCGGCGAGAGCTCGTCGAGCGCGGTGCGCACCGAATCTCGTCGCTCGCGGCGGAGCGCGTGGGTGACGACGCCGCTCACGTCGGCGGCGACCTTCGAGACGCCGACGTCGTCGAGTCGTTCGCGCTCGCGCGCCTGCTTCTTCGCGAGGTTGTAGATGCGCTGCACGATCGTCGTCGTCAGGAATGCCAGCAGCACCGGCGTGCACCGGTCGGCGCGCGACGCGAGCTCGGGCAGGCGCGGCAGGGCGACGAGCCACGCCTCCTGGACGAGCTCGACCGGCTCGCAGGTGCGCCGCAGCGCGCCGAGCCGGAACTCCGCGTGCGCCTCGAGCAACGGTGCCAGGCGGCGCACGACCCAGTCGAGGCTCGCGAGGTCGCCACCCATCGCGCGACCGACGTGGAACGTCGTGTCCCCGCCGGTTGGGTGGGCATTGCCGTCGTCGTCGTGCATGGCCGTCTCCCGGGACGGCCATGCAGTCTATCGCGGCGCGCGATCAGCGGATCTGCGCCTTGCCACCGCGGGTCGTCTTCAGGGTCACTGGGATCGTGCCGAAGTCGAAGAACCCCCACTGGAAGTAGAGGTCGCCCACCACCAGCGGCACGTCGGGGAGGGAGATCACCGCGCTCGCGTTGCCCGATCCGTCGGGCGTCGACGGCAGCTGGCCGAAGAACAGCCCCGGCGTCGGATCCAGGTTCAGGAAGCACCCGGGCGCGCCGAGGAAGCCGAGGTCGATCGCGCCGGACCCGAGCGACATGAGCAGCACGGCCGGGGACGTCGGCGGTGCGCCTGCGAGGCGCACAGTGAAGTACTCGTTCCCGGCGTAGGGGTAGCTCGCCGAGATCGTGCCGCCGCAGCCGGTGCCGTAGGTGGAGAACGTCGCGGCGGACGGATACTCCAACCGCGTCCCGTAGGTCGAGTGGTACGCGGAGCTCGCCGGCCCCGCCTCGTACGCGATCGGGAAGCTGTCGGTGTTGACGTCGAAGGTCACGGCACCGGCGGACGCGTTCGAGGTGGCCGAGGCGTAGACGTTGCCAGATTCCGTGACTCCGCCGGCCTGCCCCAGCCGTGCGTAGCGGATCGACTCCCGGAGCGCGCGCTCGCCGTCACACGATCACCCAGTGCGACTGCGTCAGCGAGTCGAACGCGAGCGACGGTTGCCTGAAGTACGGACACACCAGGCACCGCCGTGTCGACCAGCCGCGCGGGGCCGAGATTGAACGCGCTCGAGGTGTTGCCCCAGTTCAGCCGAGCGACGCGGATCTCGGTCATCGCGGTGCTCACGGCGTCGGCCGTGGAGCCCCACGCCAGCAGGTATCTGCCGTTGGCTCCCGCGATGGCCGGAGCGAGAGCGTGCCTCAGGCCGTTCGTCACGAGTGTCACAGCAGACGTCGGCCCGCCGTTGTAGGAGACCCGCGCCCCACGCACGGCCCAGGCGGAGAGGTCGTGCTCGCTCCAACAGGTGATCCACGCTGGTGAGGTTCCCGCGGAGAGCTGGCTGACCGCGGGTGAGGACTCGTTACCGGAGAACGGCAGCGGGTTCGGGACGAGCGCGAACACTGCGAATCCGAGAGCCCGTGTCGACGCGTTCGCCTTGATGCCGTACGAGCGCACGACGGTCCCGTGCTCGCGCTCGAACACGATGAGGGCGTTGTCGCCCGTCGTGCCGCGTGCCGTGCCGCCGACGTCGGGTGCGCGGTACCGCATCCCGCTCGGTGCGGTGAGGTACGTCAGCACGCCGTTGGTGGTGGTGCTGGCCGAGTCGTGGAACGACACGCCGATGCGGGATCTGGTCGCGTTCATCGTTTCGAACGCGACGACCCAGCGCGCCGGCGACGCGACGTACGCGGTCGAGATGCGCGTCGAGTCCTCGAGCGCCGATGTGTAGCGCAACACCGTGGACCAGGTCTGGAAATTGTTCGTGCACCGGACTGCGAAGGCATCGTGGTCATTCGCCGCGAACTCGTTGACGAACACGAACAAGTAGATACGACGAGAACGGGCAGGGTATGTCCGTTGCTGGCGATGTCGATGGACGTGTTGGCGGGCGCGGGTATGTGTCGCGTACCGCTTGACCGGTAGCGTTGGCGTCGGGTAGATGGTGGCCACGCCCTCTGCGCTTCGGGGGTCGGCGGCGAGGCCGTAGCTCGACTCGGTGGGGATCACCAGGACGCCGGGCCGATCGAGCAGGGAGGACAACCGGCCGAGCAGCTCGGGGTCGGCGAGGACCGCGTCCAGGGCGACGCGGCGGGGCAGCTCTGTGCGTCGTCGCTCAGAGGCCGCCCTCTCGTCCTCGTCGGCGCCGTCGATCAGCTCCCGGGCGTGGGAGAGCGACAGCTCCGTGACCTTGCGGCCGGCGAGCATGCGCGCCACCTCCTGGACCCGCTCGTCACCTTCGAGGCCGGCGACCGACGTCGCCGTGCGCTCCTCCTCCACCGTCTTGACCACCCGGTAGTGGCGGTGGCCGTAGCTGGCGACCTGGGGCAGGTGGGTGACCGGCAGGATCTGGCCACTACGCCGCCAGCCGCCGGAGCTTGCGGCCGAGCGCCGCCGCCTGGGCCCCGCCGATGCCGGTGTCGACCTCGTCGAAGATCAGGGTCGGGCTCGCCTCCCGGTCGCCGTGGGTGGCGAGCTGGAGGCCGAGGGAGACGCCAAGACTCGCCGCCGGAGGCGATCTTGGCGAGCGGCTGCGGTTCCTCGCCCGGGTTGGGTGCGAACAGGAACACCACCTGGTCGATCCCATCAGCAGCCGACTGGCACGCCGTCGACCTCGAGCGAGCTGCCCTCCCGGCGCCGCCGCTCCAGGGCGACCTCCATGCGCGCCTGCTCGAGGCCGAGATCGCCGATCTCCCGGTGGATCGCCTCGACCAGCTCGTCGCCCCAGGCGGCGCGGCGCGCCGGCCTCCCAGGGCGTGGCCGCGGTACGTCTCGAGCGCCGCGGCCGCCTGCGCCTGGGGCCCCTTCGCGGCTCTCCGCCGCCCCCTCCAGGCGCTCGATCTCCTCGCCCATCTCGCGCCGCCGACTCGAGCGCCGCGGCGGCATCTCGCCGTGCTTCTTGCACAGGCGCTCGATGGTCGCCAGCCGGTCCTCGACGAAATCGAGGCGGCCCAGGGTCGGGCTCGATGGCGTCGAGGCGGCGCTGGAGCGAGCGGGCCAGCTCCTCGGCCCGGATGCGGACTTCCTCCGATCTCGGCCCGCCAGGCTCGCGCCTCCTCCGGGAGGGCTCCTCGATCCCTTCGAGCAGGCCCTCGGACTGGGCCAGGCGGTCGACCGCCGGGCCCTCCTCGTGGAACAGGATCGCCGACACGCCGAGGGCCTGGCCGATCGCCTCGGCGTGGCGGAGCACGACCGCGCTCCTCGCGCAGATCGTCGTCCTCGCCGGCGGCGAGAGCCGGCGGCGTCGATCTCGCCGGCCTGGAAGCGGGGGCGGGCGAGGCGCTCCGTCGCGGACCCGGCGGTCGCCGGTGAGCTCGTCGAGGCGCTCCTGCGATCGTCGCCCAGCGGAGTAGGCGCCGGCCATCCGCTCGAGGAGCCTCGCCGCCTCCGGCGCCACCGAAGGGGTCGAGCCAGGTGCGCTGGAGATCGGGAGCCCGGCCAGCGCCTCCCGCTGGCCATGGATGCGGAGCAGGCGGGCGCCAGGTCGGCGAGGATGCGGACCGTCGCCGGCTGGTCGTCGACGTAGACCCGGTTGCGGCCGTTCTGCTGGATCTCGCGGCGCGGCACGATTAACACCCGCCTGGCCGTCCGGCTGGGCCTCGAGGTCCAGGCCGGGCCGCGCACTCTCGCGCCAGCCTTCCCCCACCGGCTCGAAGACGCCGGTGACGGTGAAGGTGTCGGACCCCGAGCGGATCATGTCCGTCGGAGGCCCGGGCGCCGGCCAGCAGGGCCAGGGAGTCGACGACGATCGACTTGCCCGCGCCGGTCTCGCCGGAGAGGACGTTGAAGCCGGGCCCGAAGTCGATCGCGGCGCGTTCGAGGACGGCGAGGTTGCGGACGTGCAGCTCGCTCAGCACGGCGGGGTCAGCTCTGGGTCAGCGGGTGATGGAGGTCGGCGAGCACAGGAGGACAGGCAGTTTAGCAGAGAGAGGATCGGCCT
>CAWGKH010000005.1:0-27769 GCA_963823025.1 uncultured Planctomycetota bacterium
GACACCCCGGCGACGCCGGCGCCGATCACGCAGACCTGGGCCGTGCCGGGGGGTGGGGCGGGCTCCGGGGCGAGCGCGGGTGTCTGTTCGAGCCAGAGCGAGGTGGACATGGTCTTGGGCCGCGCCGGGAGAACGGATCCTACCGTGGATCGGCGCCGCGTTCCGTGCACGATGCCCGTCCGATGCTGTGCGCCTCGCGTGGAACGTCAACGGCCTGCGCGCGGTCGCCAGGAAGGGCTTCCGCGAGTGGCTCCTCGACTTCGCTCCAGACATGTCCTGCTCGTCCAGGAGACCAAGGCCAAGGAGGACGACCTGCCGTCCGAGCTGCGCGACCTCGAAGGCTACCTGCTGCGCATGCACTCTGCGGAGAAGCCCGGCTACTCGGGCGTCGCGGTGTTCGCGAAGCGGGCGCCCAACCGCCAAGTGGATCGAGGGCATCGGCGACGCCGCCTTCGACACCGAGGGCCGCGTGCTCTTCGCGCGCTACGGCAAGGTGCTGATCGGCTCGATCTACTTCCCGAACAGCCAGCAGAAGGGCAAGCGCCTCGACCACCGGCTGGCGTTCGGGGCGACGCTGCGGAAGTTCCTCGCGGCGCAGCGCCGAAAGCGCCGGCACATCGTGCTCGGTGGGGACTTCAACGTCGCCCACGAGGAGATCGACATCGCGCGGCCCAAGCAGAACGTCGACAACGCCGGCTTCCTGCCGGAGGAGCGCGACTGGATGTCGCGGTTCCTCGACAGCGGCTACGTCGATGCCTGGCGGCGGCTGCATCCCGACGAGACCGATGTCTACTCGTGGTGGAGCTACCGGTTCTCGGCCCGCGAGAAGAACATCGGCTGGCGGCTCGACTACTTCTGCGTCGACGAGGGGCTGTGGCCGCGGGTCGAGGACGCCCGGATCCTGACGGCGGTCGAGGGCTCCGATCACTGCCCGGTCACGCTGGAGTTCGAGCTGCCGCGCGGCCGATAGACCGGCAGGGGCCACGCTCCGGCAGTGCCGGTGCGACCGGCTCGATCCGGCATGCGACACGGCATCACCGCCCACCCGTCCGACGTCATCGACCTGGCCCAGCACGGCGGCTACGCGCGGCTCGCCGAGCTGGGTTTCCAGGACGTGTCGCTGGTCGTCACGCAATCCGGTGGGCGACGAGTCACACCGTGGAGCCCGACGTCCGCCGTGCAGTGCCTCGAAGAGGGGGTCGTGCACTTCCGGCCGGGGGACGGTTACGGCCCGCTCGTGCCGAAGCCGTCGCGGCTCGTCGTCGACGACGCGCCGACGCCGCTCGAGGAGCACGCCGCCAACGCGAAGGCCGCGGGCATCAGGGCTGGGCGTCGGTTGGTCCGTTTCACTGCTCGCGGCTCGGGCGCGAGCAACCTGCGTCGTGCGTGCAGAACGCATTCGGCGACCGCTATCCGCACGCGCTCTGTCCCGGTCGGCTCGAGGTGCAGGACTACGCCGCCCGCGTCGTCGACCAGGTCGCGTCGCACCAGGGGCTCGCGGCCATCGAGCTGTACACGCTCGGCTTCCTCGGCCATCGCCTCGGCCGGATCGACAGCGCGCTCCCGCCCGATCCCTACACGGACTTCCTGCTCTCGTATGCTTCTGCGACCAGTGCGTCGAGCGCATCGGTCAGACCGGCCTCGACCCGATCGCGATCCGCCACCGCGTGCGCGAGCTCGCGACCGAACGGCGCATCGACGTCGACGCGATGGAACCGCCGGCGCCGCGCGCGCCCGAGGAGACGTTCCGGCACCTCGAGGAGGACCTCGGCGGCGCGGTGATGTTCGCGCTGTGGAGCCATCGGCTGTCGGTGTACATGCGGCTCCTCAACCGCCTGCGGCGCGCCGTCGCCGGTCGCTCCAAGATCGCGCTGCGCGTGCAGCTCCATTCGCTGACCAGTGGCGAGGCCGTCGGCGCGCCGCTGAAGGCGGTGAAGGCCCAGGTCGACGAGGTCGTCGTCTCGCATCTCGGCGACTCGCCGGTGACGATCGGGCCTGCATGGCGCGGTCATCCGGTGCGCGAGGTGCCGACGCGCGCGGCGATCCGACCGTCGGCGCCCGAATACCGCAGCATCGACGACCTGCACAAGGCGCTCGACGCGGTCGCGATCGGCGGCGGCCAGGGCGTGCGCATCCACGAGCTCGGGCTCCTGCCGTGGCCGACGCTGGAGGCCGTGGCAGGGGCGCTGCGCTCGCCGCTCGTGGTGGGGCCGTGAACGACGACTGGCGCGACGTCGTCGTCGCGCCGGCGCGGGCGGAGCGGCGCGATCCGCCGCCGCCGGTTCCGCCGCAGCCGGGCGTCGACGTCGAGTTCGACGACGAGCACGAGGCGCGGTGGCGGGCGCTGCAGCGGCAGCGATCGGGACGAACGGTCGTCGAGAGCGCGCTCCTGCTGATCGTTCCCTGCTGGGCCGCCGGCTACTGGACGTGGGGTGGACTGGTGCTCGCCCTCATGCTGGTCGGCCCGATGCTCGGCGTGGCACTGCATCATCTGAGGGCCGGTCGCTTCGGCTGTGGCACCCTCGGGGCACTCGCCTACGCATTGGTCCAGGTGCTCACGTGTCGGGTGTACCTCCACGGGTCCCTGGAGATGTCCCTCGCGACCGGGGGGCCGTTCGCGTTCCTGGTGTTCGCCATCTACGGCGTCCGGCGCGAGGCGAGGTCGCGCGAGGGCTGGGAGAACGGTCCGCAGCCGCGGGAGTAGACCGTCACTCGACGACGCCGACGCCCGAGCGCTCGGCCCACCCGCCGCCCCGCGGGAGGGTGACACGCAGCCAGCGATCGGAGCCTTCCTCGACGCGCACGATCTCGCCGGCGTGGAGCACGAGCGTGGCGGGCAGGTCCGGGTGGGGCTCGGTGCGCACCGGGAGGTCGTGGTCGAGGACGACGCCTTCGACGGGTGGGGGCGACGTCCGGCGATCGACCAGATACACGGCGCCGACGAGGCCGATGGCCAGACCGAGCGTGGCAAGGAGCCGTCCCCGTCGCCGCAGCGCGAGAACCCCGGCGAGTCCGGCGGTCTGCAGCAGTGTGACCAGCACGAGCAGCTCGGCCGGCGACCGTGCGTCGAGAGCAGCGCGCAGGCGTTCGACGACCGTCGGCGGCGCGTGCGCGACGCCGAGCCGACGTTCGGCGAGCTGCAGATTGAACGCCAACCGCGGATCCCCCGGCAGGCGCAGCGCGGCGCGGCGGTAGTAGAGCGACGCTTCCGCGGAGCGACCGAGGCGGAACGCGCAGTTGCCCATCGCGTACAGCACCGGGCCCTGCGGCGCATTGGGCTCCGCCAGCGCCTGCTCGAACAGCGTGAACGCCTCCTGGTAGCGACCGATGCGATAGGCGTGCTCGGCGCGCACGAGCTCGGGGCCGGACAGCGTCGCCAGCACGAGGCACACGAGGGCGATCATCGGCGCGTGCTCCTCGCGGCGAACGCCGCCTCGAGCTCGTCCAGCAGCGCACCGAGCGCCGCGGGATCGACCCCGTGGCCGTGGCCGCCGTAGCGCGCGGCCAGCAGCGCGTCGAGCGAGGTCGTCGCGCGTTCGGCGAGAGATGCGGGGATTCCGGACGCCGCGAGTCGCCGGGGCAGCTCCGGGGCGATCACCTCGGCTTCGGCACACCGGAGCCGCGCCGCCAGGTAGTCGGCGAACACCAGGCTGGCCTCGTGCGCCTCCGGGCCGGCGCGCAGCCGGACCGCGGCGCGCCGCGCTCTCGCATGGTGTTCGCCGTCGTCACGCGCGCGTCGCCGCCGGACCGCGACGAACGCGAGCGCGAGCAGCCACGGCGCCGCGAGGATCGCGAGCAGCGCACCGAGATCGAGCGCCGGGCGCGGCACGCTGTCACCACTCTCGAACGGCAGGAGCCCGTGGATGTCGTCGACACCCGGAGTGGGTCCCTTCGGCTCCGGCGCGTCGACGGCCGCGTCGTCCGTCCCGGTCACCGTGATCGGGATCGGCTCGGTGTGCACCGTCCGGTAGCGGCCCGGAGGTGTCGGGTCGAAGAACGCGAAGTCGATCGCCGGCACGGCGGTGACGTCCGTTCGCAGCGGTGCCAGGTCGTAGGTGATCGTCCGGTGGTCGGGCGCTTCGGACTCGATGTGGCCGAGCACGTGGAAGCCGTCCAGTCGGTCCAGCGACGGTGCGTCGAACGAGCCGAGGTTGGCGCCGTCGGTCGGCTCGACGCGCACCGCGAGCTTCAGGCTCTGGCCGACGGCCACGGTGCCGGGCTCGGCGGTCGCATGTACCGTGAACCGGCCGACCGCGCCGGTGAACCCGGCCGGCTGCCCGTCGACCGGCAGCGGCTCGATCCGCAGCGCCAGCGGCGCGCCGTCCACGGTCAGCTCGTGCCGGTCCTCGGGCACGCGGCCCGCGACGAGGTCGTCGCGAAATCGCGTGGCGTACGCGAGGTGGAGGTGCGGCGCAGGCAGTGTCAGCTCTGCGGGGCGGTCGGCGGCCAGGCGGCGCTCGACCTCGAACACCGTGACCCGCCGCCCGCCGGCGTCGCGGTCCGCGGCGCGTGTCGCGCGCCAGCTCGCCGTCGAGGACGAACGTCACGCGACCCGGCTCCGCCGCGCCGAGCCGGACCACACCATCGGGTCCGTCGCGCCACGGTGAGTCCACCCGTACCGGCGCGTCGAGCTCGGCCTGGAACGGCTGGATGACGTGCGACGCGAGGAACTCCGCGTCGACGCCGAAGCGCACGACGATCGGGATCGACTGGCCGACCCGGAACGTCGCGCCCAGTACAACCGTCTCGATGAACGCGTGCGCCTGCCGCACCGCGTCCTGTGCCGCGAGTGCGCTGCCGAGGCAGAGTGTGAGTAGCAGGCGTTTCACCAGTCCCGCTCCACGTCGGCCGACCGCGAAGCCCGCTCCGCGCGCCGCACGGCGCGCTTCTCCTGCTCCGTCTCCGCGAGCCGTGCCAGCAGCGCCTCGATCTGCTGCGCGTTCAACGCGTCCGGATCGCCCTGCGGCGCCGGCGGGCGCTCGGTCTCCTGGCCGGGCTCCCGCGGCTGGTCCTCCGGCCGCTCGGGCTTCGGGGATGGCACCGCTGCTTCTCCTGACGCGCGCGCTGACGCTGCTGCGCCTCGTCGCGCTGCTTGCGCAGGTCGGCGAGCTCGAGCAGCTCCCGCTCGACGTTGCGTCGCGCGGCGGGCCAGTCCCCCGCGATCTCCGTCGCACGGATCCACGCGTCCCTCGCGGCCTCCGCGTGGCCGATCGCACGGTCGAACGCGGTCGGCTCCGGATCGGTGAGCGTCAGCTCGGCTTCGGCGCGCCGGCAGCGCGCGAACGCGGTGTTGCCGTGGACGAACTCCCGCACGCCGTCGATCCCGACACCGCCACGGACCACGGCCTTCTCGATCGACCACTCGGCGTCCCGGAGCTTGCCCGCGCAGCGCCGCGAACGCACGGCCGTAGAGCACGACCGCGTCCGCCGCGTCGCCCGCCCGCCGCTCCGCAGCCGCGAACGCCGCGTGTGCGTTCGGATAGCGCCCGGCCTGATAGGCCGCGACGCCGTCCGCGAAGTCACCGCAGCCCGCGAGTAGCAGGAGCGCGCCCAGCACGGCGCACGAGGGCACGTGCCTCAGCATGGGCTCACCTCCGCCGGAGCGGGGCCGACGCGCCGGCGCTCGGACACCGCGAGCTCGAGCAGCCACAGGACGAACGCGAGCAGGAGAGGCCACTGGTAGCGGTTGGTGCGTTCGCGCTGCAGCTCGGTGGCGGCACGCGACGCGGGGGCGGCGGCGCCGTCGTCGATGGCCAGCAGCGGCGCGGTGGTGGTGTTCGCGTCGACGAACGGCCGCCGGTCGCCGCCGCGATCGCGCGCAGACTCGTCGGGTCGATCGCGGTGACGACCTCGTGGCCATCCCGGTCGCGCAGGAACCTCTCACCGTCCGCGGTGCGGATCGGGATCTTGCTGCCGCGCCGCGAGCCGAAGCCGATGCAGTGGACGACGACGCCGTGCTCGGCGCAGGTCTGCGCGGCGCGCAGGCCGCGTTGCTCGAGGTCTTCCCCGTCGGTGAGCAGCAGGATCGTGCCGCCGTCGCTCTCGCGAGGGCCAGCGCGCCCAGCGCACACTCGAGCGCGGCGCCGAGGTCGGTGCCGCCGCGGCGACGCTGAACGGATCGGCGTCGCCGACGAGGTCGGCGTAGGTGCGCGCATCGCGCGTGAGCGGGACGAGGAGGCGCGCGTCTCCGGCGAACGCCACCAACGCGAGGCGATCGCCGCGCGCGCGTCCGGCGAGCGCGCGGACCTCATGCCGTGCGCGCGCGAGGCGTGTCGGCGCGATGTCCGCGGCGAGCATCGAGCGGGACACGTCGAGGCAGACGACGATGTCACGCCACGGTGCTCGACCGCGCGCTCGGCCGTGCCCCAGATCGGCTCCGCGACCGCGAGCAGTCCGAGCAGCAGCGCCGCGGCGAACCAACCGCGCCGGCGTGCCCGCATCGGGACATCGAGCTCGCCGGCGACGAGCGCGACCCGCGGTCCGACCACGCGCCCGAGGCGACGTGCGCGCGCCCGGTGCAGCAGGAGCAGGACGACCCAGACGACTCCGCCGCGGCGAGGAGCGGCAGCAGGTCCGGTGCAGGAACGACGCACCGCCGCTCATGGCGCGACCTCCAGGCCGTCGCCTCGAGCAGTCGCCCGAGGACGAACAGCGCGAGCGCCGCGCACAGGAACGGCAGGAAGCGATCCCGCCAGGCGAAGCGCGGCTCTTCGAACGGCACCGTCTCGAGCGCGTCGATCCGGGCGTAGATGTCGTCGAGCGCACCGGCGTCGCGCGCGGTGAAGAACGGCCATGGGTCAGCTCGGCGAGGCGCTCGACCTGCTTCGTGTCGAGCGGTAGCCACTCCCCGTGCGGCCCGCGTTTGCCGATGCCCGCGGCGATCGTGTAGACGCGCACGCCGAGCGCTTCGCACATCCGCGCGGCATCCAGCGGACCGATCTCGTCGGGGGTGTCCGCGGAGGCGACGTTCTCTTCGCCGTCGGTCAACAGCACGACGACCTTGGACCTCGCCGCGCTCGAGCGCAGCACCTCCGCCGCGCGCGCGACGGCCGTGCCGATGCCGGTGCGATCCTCGTCGCTGTCACGTGCGACCGGGTCGAGACCCGCGAGGAACCGTGAGAGCGCGTCGTGATCGAGCGTCAGCGGGCAGGCGACGTCGGGATAGCGGGCGAAGCGGACGAGCCCGATGCGATCGTCCGGCCGCGCATCGACGAAGCGGGTCGCGGCGGCCTTCGCCAGCTCGAGCCGCGAGCGCGGCGGATCGAGGTCGTTCGCGGTCATCGACGACGACACGTCGACCGCCAGCAGGATGTCGATGCCCTCGGACGTGCGCGGCAGCTGCTCCTTGCTCGCCGGCCGTGCGAGCGCGACGACGACGAGCAGCAGCCCGAGCACGTGGAGCCCGCGCGGCATGGCGACAAGGCGCTCGCGCAGCGAATGGGGGAGCCCGTCGGTGAACGGAGCCGGTCCGAACCGGACGGCGGCGTCACCGCGCCGGCGGCGGAGCCACCAGGCCAGCGGCACCAGCGCCGCGAGCAACAGCAGCCACGGGCTCTGGAACGCGCTCATCCGGCGCTGTCCTCCCGTGCGAAGCGTTCGGCCGCGTCGAGCCAGTCCGCGCGCTCGTCGGACTCGGGCACGTGCCGCCCGAACTTCGCGAGATCGCAGGGCCGGAGCAACGCGACGAGGCGCTCGTGGCGCTCGGGCGCGTGCCCGATGACGTTCAACTCGTCGGTCGTGCGCGGCGCGATGCGCACGCCGTCGCGGGCCGCGACCAGCTCGCGCAACACCGCGGCGGCTTCCACGTGGAACGCGCGAGCCTCGTCGGCCGTGCGTGGATCCAGCGCGCGAAGGCGTGCGAGGCGGTCGAGCGCGAGCTGCTCGGGCGGGGCACGACGGGTCGCGCGCCGGCGATCGAGACGTCGGGTCGCCGCGCGGAACGCCAGCCCGAAGGCGATCAGCAGGACCGAGCCGGCGAGCAGGGACGGGACCCACGGAATCGGGTGATGCAGGATCACGCCCGGCAGCTCCGGCTCGCGCGCGTCGGCGGTGCCGAGCGCCGTCGGACGTGGATCGCGATCGGAGTCGTCGTCGCGATGCGCGGCTCGCCGCCCGCGATCGGCGTCGCGTGGAACGCGAGCGCCGGAATCGTCACGCCACCGAGCACGAAGGCGCGTGCGCGGAAGCTCCGGAGCTCCTCGACGCGGCCATCGACGGTGCGGCGTCGATCGTCCACCGGCGACAGTCTCAGCGGCGCCAGCGATGCGTCCGACCATGGCTCGGGCTCGAGCGAGGTGTCCCAGACGCGTTCGACCTCGAGATCGAACGGCGCGCCGAGCTCGACCTCCGACACGCCGACGGTGACCCGCACCGACACCTGCTGCGCGGATGCCGCCGCGGCGAGCCCCAGCGCGATCGCGACGAGCACGGTCTCATCGCTTGATCTCGCGCTGCTCGCGCATGCGGAAGAACTCGAGGATCGGCCGCGCGACGGCGTCCCGGTCGGGGACGCGCGGCACGGGCACGTCCATCCGGTCGACGCCGGCGCGGCGGACGACTGCGGCGAGCTCCCGGCGCCAGGTCGCGACGCGCTCGCGACCACGCCTCGCGGACGGCCGGACTGCGCCAGTCGACGATGCGCGCTCGACCCGATTCCGGATCGCGCACGCGCGCCAGCCCGGCGCGCTCGGGCGCCTCGAGCTCGGGCGGCAGCAGGCGCACCGCGATGACGTCGTGACGGCGGGCGCACAGGGTCGAGCGCCTTCTGCCAGGCCCGGTGCGTCGCCCGCCGGCAGGAAGTCCGAGACCACGAACACGATCGCGCGGCGCGCGCAGCGCGCGCGACGCGAACTCGCAGCGCCGGCGCGAGGTCGGTGCGTCGCGCTGCGAGCCGCGCAGCGCGAGGCACGTCGCGCACGATGCGCAGCACGTGGCGCACGCCCTTGCGCGGCGGCACGCAGAGGTCGACGTCGTCGCTGAAGCCGACGAACCCGACCTTGTCGTCGTTCTTGACTGCGGAGAGCGCGAGGCACGCGCAGACGCGCGCCGCCATCTGCCGCGCCGACCAGACGCCGAAGCCGCTCGCCGACATCGACGCCGACAGGTCGAGCAGGAACACGAGCGTCCGCTCCCGCTCCTCGACGTACTTCTTGACGAACGGCCGGCCGGTGCGCGCGGTGACGTTCCAGTCGACCGCGCGCGGATCGTCGCCCTCGACGTACTCGCGCACCTCGTCGAACTCGATGCCCGAGCCACGGAACACCGAGCTGTAGCCGCCGGCCATCACGTCCGGTGACCAGGCGGTTGCCTGCACCTCGATGCGGCGCACCTCGGCGAGGAGCTCGGCGAGCTCGATCTCGCGATCGTCGTCCGGTCATGCGTGCGCTCAGGGCCGTCACGGAACGGGCACGCGTGTCGAAGACGCGCTGGATCACGTCCTCGGAGGTGACCCCCTCGGCCTCCGCCTCGTAGGTCGGTGATCACGCGGTGGCGCAGCACGTCCATGCCGACGGCCTTGACGTCCTGCGGCGTGACGAAGCCGCGGCCCTCGAGGAACGCGCGGGCCCGCGCCGCCTGCGTCAGCGCGATCGACGCGCGCGGCGACGCGCCGTAGAGGATCAGCGGCCGCAGCCGCGTCGAGTCCGGCCTCGGCCGGCTCGCGCGTCGCGAACACGATGTCGACGACGTAGCGGTGCACCTTGCTCGTCGACGTAGACCGTGTCGAGCAGCTCGCGCGCGCGCGAGCGAGCTGCTCGGGCGAGGCGACCGTGCGCGACGTGCGGCTTGCTCGCCGTGCGTCGCCATGCGCTCGACGATCTCGCAGCTCCTCCTCCTTGCGTCGGGTAGCCGACGACGACCTTCAGCATGAAGCGGTCGACCTGCGCCTCGGGCAGCGGGTAGGTGCCCTCCTGCTCGATCGGGTTCTGCGTCGCGAGCACGAGGAACGGCGCGGGCAGCGTGACGCGTCTCCCCCGCCAGCGTGACCTGGCGCTCCTGCATCGCCTCGAGCAGCGCGGACTGCACCTTCGCCGGCGCGCGGTTGATCTCGTCGGCGAGCACGAAGTTGGCGAACACCGGCCCCTCGCGCACCGTCCACTCGCCGGTCTTCGGGTCGTAGACCTGCGTGCCGAGCAGGTCGCGACGGCAGCAGGTCGGGAGTGAACTGGATGCGGCGGAACGTCCCGCCGAGCGCCGTCGGCGAGCGACTGCACCGCCAGCGACTTCGCGAGGCCGGGCACGCCTTCGAGCAGCACGTGGCCGTCGGCGAGCAGCCCGATCAGCAGGCCGTCGATCAGGGGCTTCTGCCCGACGATGACCGACTCGACCTCGCGGACCACGTCGCGGAGGAACGCGCTGTCCTGCTCGATGCGATCGTTGGCGGCGTCGACTTCGGTCAATGGGTTCGTGCTCCTCTCGGGTCGTTGCGGGGTCACTAGACGGCTCGCACGTCGGGGACGCAAGGTGGACCCTCGCGTGTCGCGCGGGCGACCGTGACGTCGCGTGGCGTCCTGTCGTCACGGTCGCGAAACGCGCGTCGCGCATGTGGATCGGTGCAGTTGTTCGCCGTTCGGCGCGGCTCGTCACCCGCGCCTGCGTGAACTACGATCGGCGCCTCCCGCCCGACCGATTGCCATGACAGACGGCTCTTCGCGTTCGCGATCTCCGCGACCTCTGCCGCCCTCGGTTCCTCCTCGTGTCTCGCGGTCGCCGCGATGTTCGCCCGCAGCGTGGTCGCGCAGCAGAAGCCCGCCGTCCCGAACCCCGGCGCATCGCGTCCGGCGGGCGGCGTCGACCGCGAGAAGATGTGGCCGGCGCCGACCGCGGAGGACTGGAAGAAGCCCGTCCTGATCACCTTCCAGCGAACGTGGGCCGACGCGGTGGCCGTCGCGCGTGAGACCGGCAAGCCGATCATGATCTGCGTCAACATGGACGGCGAGATCGCGAGCGAGTACTACGCCGGCATCGCATACCGCGATCCCGACATCGCGAAGCTGTTCGACGACGTACGTCTGCGTGATCGCGTCGGTGTACCGGCACAACCCGCGCGACTACGACGAGCACGGCCACCGCGATCCTGTGCCCGCGCTTCGGCAGCGTGACGTGCGGCGAGCACATCGCGATCGAGCCGATGCTCTACGAGAAGTTCTTCGACGGGCAGGCGCATCGCGCCTCGGCACATCATGGTCGAGGTCGACGGCGACCGAGAAGTTCGACGTGCTACTACGCGTGGGACACGGCGTCGGTGTTCCAGGCGATCCAGGACGGCATCGCGACGCGGCGAGGCGCCGCCGGTCGCGACGGTGCGCGGCGATCGCTCGATCGTCGAGCGCGTCGCCAGCCGCGACGTCGTGCGACCGCGAGGCGGTGGAGGACGCGTACGCGACGGCGACGCGGATCTGCGGCAGCGGTTGCTCGAAGCCGCGAGCCAGCACATCGGACAGCGCGCCGGACGACCTGCTGCGGCTCGGCGTGTTCGGCTTCGACCCGATGCTCGACGAGCTGCGCGCGTACGGCGCTCGCCAAGAGCGACTCGGACGGCGCGGTCGACCTGATCTCCGACGCGCTGCGCGTGCCGATGGCGGAGCAGGACCGCGACGCGCTGATCGACGCGCTCCAGCGCATCGGCGAGTCGTCGCCGCGCGCGCGCACCCTCGCGGTGGTTCATCGCGGTCTGTCCGCCCGATCCGAAGGAGGTGGACGTCGATGGCTGGGCCGCGGCCCGGCAGGGCGGCGCGACCTACGAGGCGCCGAAGGAGTGGTCGGAGCTCGATGCGAAGGTCGACCAGGAGGCGGAGACGGCGGCCGCGAAGCCTGCGGATCCCGGCGCGAGGCTCGAGCTGGCCGAGTCGTCGCTCCGGCTCGCCGTCGACCCGAAGACCACGCAGATCCTCGCCGCGGATCGCCGGACCGGCTCGCGGTACGCGAAGCTGATGTTCGAGGATGCGCGGCGCGCGGCGCTCGAGGCGGAGAGGCTCGGTGCGACCGGCTGGCGTGTCGACGCGGTCGTCGCGCTGGCTTCGGTACTATCTCGGCGACCTGCCGACCGCCTACGCGCGCGCCGAGGCCGCGGTCGCGAAGGACATCCCGGCCGGCGAGCAGGGCTGGAGCGCGATCGCGACGATCGCGCTGTTCGCGCAGGCGCGGCAGCACGACATCCGGCAGGCGCTGCGCGAGAAGCGGGACTGGCCCGGAGAGTGGCTCACGGACGTCAACGCTGCGTATGCCGTGCTCGCGAAGCACCCGCTCGGCACCGCCGTCCAGGTCGCGGCACACTTCGACTTCCTGCGGTCGCTCGGGGCCAAGGGACAGGCGGCGCGCGTGCTCGCGCAGGGTCTCGAGCGGTTCCCCGATTCGTCGCCACTCCATGACTGCCTGCGCAGCAGCGTGCTCGGGGAGCAGGGCGTGACCGGACTCGTCGACGTCTACGAGCGCATGCTGGCGAAGCCCGACGCCTCTCCCAACCTCCCGTGGTTCGCCGGTCTGGCGTCGATCGTCGCCGCGGAGTTCCACCGGCGCGCCGGCAAGGACGACGAGGCCGTGGCCGACTACGACCGTGCGCTCGGCTACTACGACCAGTGGATCGCGAGCCACGCCGACGAACGCGCGACCGCCGACCACTACGCCGCGCTCGCGCTGGCCGGGAAAGCACGCGTTGCCCTCGAACGAGGCGATCTCGAGGCGGCGGTCGACGAGATCGTCGCGAGCTTCGCGCGGAGACCGGACGCCGCCGCGAGCCAGGACGGCCTCAACATCTCGCCGGTCGACACGGCGAAGATGCTGCTCGCGCGGGCGAAGGCGACCAACGAGACCGAGCTCGCGGCGCGCGTCGAGCAGGCGCTGAGCGAGCTCGATCCCAAGATGCTCGAGCTGCCCGCCTACGAGCGGGGCGAGCCGGGCGAAGGGCAGTCGCAGCGTCCGCGCCGACCGCGGCGCGGACGCTGACGGTCAGAAGTAGCGCAGTAGCAGATAGACGTGGCTGATGACCAGGGTCATCACCATCACCGGGAAGCCGAACAGCAGGAACCGCGCGAAGCTGATCTTGATCCCGGACCGCGC
Organism: uncultured Planctomycetota bacterium; assembly: GCA_963823025.1. Taxonomy (GTDB): domain Bacteria; phylum Planctomycetota; class UBA1135; order UBA1135; family UBA2386; genus CAWGKH01. Next base: position 13,057 of record CAWGKH010000005.1, read on the forward strand.
GGCGATGCCGATCGTCACGACGTTCGCCGACGCCCCGATCGCCGTGCCGTTGCCCCCGAGGCACGAGCCGAGGGCGAGCGCCCACCACACCGGCATGATCACCGAATGGTGCAGCGTCTCCGGCGGCAGGGCCGCCGAGTCGGCGGCGCCACCGTGGAACACCGTGTTCGCCATGTCGAGCACGAGCGGGCTCATCGTCGCGACGTAGGGGATGTTGTCGACGATCGACGACAGCGCGGCCGACGCCCACAGCAGCGTGAACGTCGTCGTCTTCATGCTCGTGTCGGTCGGGTGCGTGACCTTGATCAGCTCGTGGCTGACGTCGCGGATCACGCCGACCTTGACGATGCCGCCGACGACGATGAACAGGCCGATGAAGAAGAAGATCGTCGTCCACTCGACGTCGGCGAGGACCTTGTGCGGGTCGCCCCTCGAGATCAAGAGGAGCGTCGACGCGCCGAGCAGGGCGACGGTCGCCGGCTCGAGGCCGAGCGAGCCGTGCAGCATGAACCCGACCAGCGTGAGCCCGAGGACGATCAACGACTTCTTCGCCAGGGTCGCGTCCTTGATCATCGTGCGCTCGTCCATCGCGAGGATGCGCTGGCGCTTGTCCTCGGCGACCTTCAGGCGCTTGCCGAACAACACGCGGATCGAGAACAGGAACGCGGCCATGATCACGATCACGGCCGGCGTCAGGTGGTAGATGAAGTCGATGAAGGTCAGGTCGGCCTTCGACGCGATGATGATGTTCGGCGGATCACCGATGAGCGTCGCGGTGCCGCCGATGTTCGACGCGATGACCTCGGTCAGGAGGAACGGGATCGGGTCGACGTCGAGCTCGTCGGCGATCAGCAACGTCACGGGCGCGATCAACAGCACGGTCGTGACGTTGTCGAGGAACGCCGACGCGACCGCGGTGAGCAGCGCGAAGATGACCATGATCGCCATCGGCCGGCCGCGGCCCATCTTGGCGGCGCGGATCGCGGCCCACTCGAAGATCCCGGTCCTCGAGATGATGTTCACGAGGATCATCATCGAGATCAGCAGGAACACGACGTTGTAATCGATGCCGAACTCGCTGGAGTGGAACGCTTCCTCCTGCGAGACGATCGGCAGTGCGATCATCAGGGCCGCGGCGAACAGCGCGACCTTCGTCTTGTGGACCTTCTCCGAGACGATCGCGACGAACGTCAGGACGAAGATCACCGCTGCCGCCCAGTAGTGGAACGGCGTCACCGTCTCGACGGCTTCCTGGAGTGCGATCAAGGACTTGGCTCCGGGGTCGAGAGGTCAGCCGTGGAAGTCGGGGGTGACGGTGGCGAGCACGCTGCGGCGTGTGATGCTCCCCAGGTAACTTCCCCGACTCGTCCAGCACCGGGATCGTCTTGCGGTCCTGCCTCACGAACAGCGCGACCGCGATGATCACCGAGACGTCGGGGCCGATCGACTCCACCTCCGCCGTCATGATCTCGCCGACCTTCATCTGCTTGAGGTGCTCGAACTCGTCCTCGAAGTAGCTGTCGTGCATGACGCTGACGAGTCGCTCGTCCATGTCGATGTAGTGTGGCAGGATGCGCCGGAAGACGTCGCGCACCGACACCATGCCGAGCAGCTTGCCGTCGTCGACGACCGCAGCCGTCGTCTGGTTGCAGTCGAGAACCTCGTGGACGAACTGCGCACACGTCATCGTCGAGGGGACGACCAGCGGGTTCGGGAGCATCGCGTCGCGGACATGCATGAATGGGCCTCTCGGAGGACTCGGTTCGAAAAGACCGGAAGCCGTCAACGCTAGCGCGCGCGGGTCACGGGGCGAACGACGTTGCTCCGGAATCCGTCGATGCGTCGCCGAACCGCCCGGCGAATCCCGCCGCGCCGATCCCGACCCGCCCCGCGAAGTGCCGCCGCGCGATCGCCGCCATCGCATCGCGATACGCCAGCTCGACCGCGCGGGGCTCGACGGCAGCGATCGCGTCCGGGAGCGGCGTGCGGCGGGTGCGCGACCCGTCGGCCGTGCCGTCGCCCTCGACGAAGTGGTCGAGCACCACGGCGTCCGCGACACCGGCGAGACGAGCGAAGAACGAGTCCGGGTCGCGGATCGGCAAGAGCGGCGCGCAGGTCACGACGACGCGGAGTCCGCGGTCGGACAGCGTCCCGCAGGCGGCGATCCGTCGCTCGACGCTGCATGCCGGGGGCGGGAGCCCGGGCAGGCGATCGCGGTCGGACTCGATCGACACGTGGACGCGGACCGAGCCACGCTCGTCCAGTGCTTCGAGCAGGTCGAGGGCCTCGAGCACGCCGTCGCCGTGCGTCTGCACGACGAGCTCGTCGGGGGGCGACTCGACCATGGCCGCGAGCACGCGCCTGGTGACCCCGAGCCGGGCCTCGTGCGGCGGGAACGGATCGGTGGCGCTCGAGAGGAACACCGAGAATCCCCCGCGCGCCCGCCGCGCCCATGCGCGCTCTCGCTCGACCGTCCGGCTGTAGACCTCGGCGGCGTTGACCTTCGCCTCGAGGAACGAGCCCCAGGCCCGGCCTCTCGTGATCCACGGGTTGTGCTGCACGTAGCAGGCGGCGCCGCACAGCGCGTGGCCGAACGAGCAACCCCGGTAGGGCTGGAGCGAATGGGAGGTGACGTTCGTGAGGTAGCCCGACGTCCGCGTCAGCACTGCTCGCGCCGTCGTCGTCGTCACCGTGAGACCCATCCGACCGACGATGCGGCCGGGTGCGACCGAGGGCAAGTCGACGGGTGGCACGCGGCTTGCGCGTGTCGGGCATGCCGGCGCGCGCTACGCTGGCGAGCACGATTCGATCAGAGGAGTCCACATGACCCCGCGGAGCTTCACCGCCGCCCTCCTGGTCCTGATGGTCCCGGCCGGCTGCGGGACCTACCGGCCGCCCGACCCCGACGCCCAGATGCGGACGATGATGCGCCCTTACGACGAGCTCGATGCCCAGAAGGCCGCGCTCTGGCGCGAGGGCTGGGATGCCAAGGTGTTCGACTTCGAAGGGCAGGGCGAGGTGACCGTGCGGCGCTGGCAGCTCGTCGGCTGGCCGGGGCAGGTCTCGGTCGAGGCGCGCATCACCTACAAGAACACCACCGATCACCCGGTCGAGGTGGCGTTCGTCGGCCTCGAGGTGGTCGATTCGAAGGGGCAGGTGGCCGGCGCCACCACCGTGCGGCTCGTCAACCCGCTCGGGTTCCCGTTCTGGCCCGGCTACACCTACACGACGTGGATCAAGGCGCCGACCAATGACGCGCACCTCGACGACGACGGTTGGGGCTGGCGCATCGCCTGCACCGCGCCGATCGAGACCGATCCCGGCAACAAGCCGGTGCTGATCAACACCGACCTCGAGGACGCCCGCCTCGTCTACGGCAGCCGCCCGGTCGTCCAGCGCTCGGTGATCGACCGCGTGCAGGGGCGCTACATCCCGACCGCGCCGCCGCCGTATCCGGGCAGCCGCTACAGCTGGCGCTAGCGCGTCGCGCTCCGTGGACGCGCGGGTGTCCTCGGGCGGGGACACTCGGCGCCCCGCGGCGTCGACGCCGAGGTGGCCGACCTGGCCAGCGGGACGGCAGCATCCGCCCATCGCCGCGCCCCGGCACGTCGCGTGTCGAGCCGTTCGCCGGCACCGGACGTCGAGTTCCTCGCGCCCCTTGGAATCGACGACCTCCCGCCCCCGTACCGCTCCTGACGCGGTCACCGCGCCGAGCAGAACGCCTCGTAGTCGACGTAGCCCGGGAACTCACGGCCCTCGCCGCAGTACGCGCAGTCCGGGTCCGGCCGCTGTTCGAGCTCGAGGAAGCGCGCGTCGAGCGCGTCGTAGACGAGCAGCCGTCCCACGAGCGGATCGCCGAGTCCGAGCAGGATCTTCAGCGTCTCGACGGCCTGCAGGGTGCCGACGACTCCCGGCAGTACGCCGAGCACGCCCGCTTCGGCGCAGTTGGGAGCCAGCTCCTTCGGCGGCGGCTCGGGGAACAGGCAGCGATAGCACGGTCCGCGCCGGAGCTCGTAGCGCGGCCAGAACGTGCTGATCTGTCCCTCGAAGCGGAACACCGAGCCGTGGACGTTCGGGATGCCGAGCTTCACGCACGCGTCGTTGACGAGGTAGCGCGTCGCGAAGTTGTCGGTGCCGTCGAGCACGACGTCGCAACCGGCGAGCAGCTCCTCGACGTTGGCGCTGGTCAGCCGTGTCGGCTGCGTCTCGATCGTGATCGACGGATTGAGCGCGGACAGCGTCGCGCGTGCCGACTCGACCTTGCGGGTGCCGACGCGCGCGTCGGTGTGCAGGATCTGTCGCTGGAGGTTGCTGCGGTCCACCACGTCGTCGTCGACGATGCGCAGCGTGCCGATGCCGGCGGCCGCGAGGTAGAACGCCGCCGGCGAGCCGAGGCCGCCCGCGCCGACGACCAGCACCGTCGAGTCGAGCAGACGTCGCTGGCCGTCCTCGCCGACGCCCGGCATCACGATGTGACGCCCGTAGCGTTCACGCTGCTCGTGCGTCATCACGCGGGGCACCTCCACCGGCAAGGCCGCGGCTCGCCAGCCGTGGAAGCCACCGGCCACCGAGCGCACGTCGTGGTAGCCGAGCCGGGCGAGATCGTCGGCGGCGAGCAGCGAGCGTGTGCCGCCGCCGCACATCAGCAGGACCGGCGTCTTCGGATCCGGCACCGCTTCCTCGATCCGCAGCTCGAGGAACCCCCTCGTGATGTGGATCGCCCCGAGCGGCCGTCCGGCGGCGATCTCGTCCGCCTCGCGGATGTCGATCAGGACCGCATCGTCCTGGGCGAGGGCGAAGGCGGCTTCGGGCGCGATCTCGGGGATCGTGTTGCGCAACGCGTCGAGGCGCTCCTGGCGACGGCTCATCCGGGTCACAATACCGGGTGTGGCGGCGGATCGGTCGCCGTCGGGCGTCCCCGCACATCGCGGCGGATTTCCCGAACGGGATCGGCCGCCGGCGGTGTTTCGCCGTCGTCATGAGCAGCACGACACCCACTCTCGCCGATCTCGAATCGCTGGCCGCCGAAGAGCCGTTCGTCCGCTCGCTCGCGCGGAGCCTCGTGTTCGACGCCACGCAGGTCGACGACGTCGTCCAGCAGACCTGGCTCGAGTGTCTGCGCCGCGCGGTCCCGGACGGCGAGCACCGCCGGCCGTGGCTCGCGCGCGTCGTGAGGAGCCGGGCGAGCAACCTCCGAAGGGCGGAGTCGCGGCGTCGCGCGCGCGAGAAGTCCGCCGCGATCCCGGAGTCTGGGCACGGACCGGACGAGCTGGTCGAGCGCGCCGAGCAGCGTCGGCACGTCGTCGAAGCCGTGCTCGAGCTGCCGCCGATCTACCGCCAGGTCGTCCTGCTCCGCTTCTTCGAGAACCTCCCGCCGCGCAAGATCTCGGCGCAGCTCGGCGTACCGGCGAACACCGTCTCGACGCGCATCCGCCGCGCGCTCGACATGCTGCGCGAGCGGTTCGACTCCGAGCATGGCGGCGACCGCCGGAGCTGGCAGCTCGCGCTCGTGCCGCTCGCGGTGCCCGGGGGACGCGCCGCAGCGGTCGGTGCGGCGGGTGCGACCTGGGCGAGCTGGGCGACGAGCGCGGCGCTGCCGTGGGTCGTCGTGTTGTCGATCGGGCTGGGCGTCGTGACGTGGTGGCTCGGGTCGCGGGACGATCGCGCGACTCCGGTGCACACGCCGCAACAGGTCACGGCGGCGACCGCGACCGGCGACGCGGGCGACGCCGAGCGCGTGCGGACCGTGGATTCGCCTGGCGACGCCACGCCGGGCGAGCGGGTCGAGCTCGCGACCGCGGCCGGTCGCCCCGCGGTGTCCGCCGACGACGGCCTCGCGACGCTGGTCGGACGCATCGTGTCGCCGGACGGCGCCCCGGCCGCGAACCGTCGCTGTCGGCTGTGGTCGTTCGATCCGGTCGTCGGCTTCGGCAGCGCGTTCGAGCCCTTCGGCGCTCCTGCCGACGCAGGCCCACGGTCGGTGGACACCGTCACCGATGCGGACGGCGTGTTCCGCTTCGATCGCGTCTCGCCCGAGGGGCTCGCGGCGCTGTGGCTGGCGTTCGACGGTCCGAATCCGACGTGGCGCGCGCTGGACGAGATGCCGCCGCCCGGCGGCCGTCTCGATGTCGGCACGCTGCGACTCGCGATTCGCGGCGCCATCCGTGGCACGGTCGTCGGCCCGCAAGGACAGCCGGTCGCCGGCGCCGAGGTGTGGGCTGCCGACGTTCCCGGTGCGGCGTTGCGCGTCGCCCCGGTCGATCGTCTGGTGCCCGGCGGCGCGCTGTTGATCGCGCTGCCGGAGGGCGCGCCGACCGGGAGCGCTCAGGAATACCACGAGGCGCTCAGACACCACCTCGGTGCGTGGGTGTTGCAGGCCGAGGGCGACGCGAAGTTCCAGGTGCTGCCGATGGCCGACTGGGCGTCGCGCATGCTCGCCCAACTGCCCGTGCAGCGGACGACGACCGACGCTGCCGGTGGCTTCGAGCTGCAGGGTGTCGCGCGGGGCGACAACGTCCTGGTCGTCACCGCGCCCGGCTGTGCCAACGGCGGCCGCACGCGCGTGGCAGTGCGGGAAGGGGAGGTCCATGACGTCGGGCGCATCCGCCTCGCGGCAGCCGAGCCGTTCGTCGCGCGCGTCGTCGACTCCACTGGCGCGCCGGTCGCCGGTGCCGAGGTGCGCGTCGCGCTGCGACCGCGCATCGGATTGACCGGCATCCTGTTCGCGGGTCCGGTGTGCGTGACCGCAGCCGACGGCACGGTGCACGTCGATTCGCTGCCGCGCGGCGACGTCGTGGTCTGCTACCGCGGTGGCCCGGACGCGCCATGGCTGACGCAGGGACCGGTCGGGAGCGACGAGGCCGTGGACCTGCGCCTCCCGCCCACCGCGTCCCTCCGTGTCGCGATCGGCGGCGCGGCCGACGTCGACGAGTCGGCCTTCCGGTTCCGGCTCTGGCAGGGACCTCCCTTCTCCGAACTGACCGCCGCGGGCCTGCAGCCGGTGATCCCACTGCGCGAACGGCTGCATCACGTCGGCGTCGTCGACGGCGAGCACGTGTGGACGATCGACGATCTCGCGCCGGGGCTGTGGACGCTCGCTGTCAGCGCCGAGGGTCGTGCGGCCGGCGTGCGGTTGAGTGCGCTGCACGCCGGCGACAACGATCCGCTGTCGATCGAGCTCGCGCCCGGTGGCGACCTGCGGGTGACCGTCGAAGACGGCAGCGGCGGCGCGGTGGAGGGCGCCCAGGTGTTCGTCGACGCGGACGGTGACCATGACACCGGCTGGCAAGGTTCGCTGCTGTATGCGTACGGCGGCGTCGAAGGCTGGGATCGGCTCGTGCGCGGCGGCGTGCGCACCGCGGCCGACGGCACGGCGACGATCCGGGATCTGCCGGCGGGTGGTGGCCTGATCGTCGCTCGCCACCCCGCGCGCGGCGTCGCGACGTTGCGCTACGAGAGCCTCGAGGCGGGCGCGCGCGTCGTGCTTCGCGTGCCGGGGTCGATCGCCGGTCGGTTGACGCTGCGCGGTGCGGCGCCAGCGCGCGGCACGTTCCGGCTCACGGCGTCGTCGCTCGACGGTCTCGCCGGTACGCCGGCACCGAACATCGCGCGGGTCACCGTGCCCGCGGACGACGGTTCGTTCCGGTTCGACGACCTGGCGCCGGGTCGCTGGGAGGTCGCCATCGACCGCGTCGACAAGCAGGACGCGTCGAACAGCTTCGGCGGACTCATCGAGGCGATGACGCCGTCGCTGAGCTGGGGCTACCGGCCCCGAGCTCACCGAGCAGGTCGAGGTGCCGCCCGGGGGCACGGTCGACGTCGCGTGGGAGGCCGACCCGACGGCGGCGGCGCCGGGCAGCGAAGCGGCGACCGTCAAGGGACGGATCACGCTCGACGGGGCTCCGGCGGCGGGCTGGAAGGTGATCGGCCGGACGACCACCGACTCGTGGCGCACGACCGAGTCCGACTTCGCCGTCACCGGCGCCGACGGGAGCTTCGTGCGGAACGACGCGGCATCCAAGCCGTTCGAGCTCGTGCTGCGCGATCCGCGAGCGCCGCGCGTCGATGCGTGGAGCGCCGAGGTCGACCCGTCGAAGGGGCCGGTGAACCTGACGATCGCGATCCGGCGCGCCACGCTGTCGGTGCGCGTGCTCGCTCCGAACGGCCGTTCCGCCGCCGGCGAGCACGTCGTCGTGTCGGGAACGCATGCCGGTGGGGGTCGATTCCTGAACGCCGGCGACACCGGACCGGACGGCCGCTGCACGCTCGACACGTTCGCGGGAACGATCACGATTCGAGTCAGCGGCATGGCCGGACACACGGTGGTGCCGGCGTTCGACGTCGACGGTCACGCCGAGCGCGACGTGCGGCTCACGACTGACGGCATGTTCACGGGTCACGTGCTGAGCACGCCGGAGCAGAAGGTGGAGATGATCGGTCTGGCCCCGATCGGCGGCCGGGTGAACTACTTCGTGTCCGTGGGACACGAGGGTGAGGGCGAGTTCGCATTCAGCGACCTCGCTCCCGGTCGCTACCAGGTCAAGCTGATCACCGGCGATGGCGAGTGCGAGGGCGCACCGGCGGAGATCGAGGTCCCGGCCGGCGGCCTGCTCGATCAGATCATCCGCGTCGGTCCGTTGACGACGCGGTGAGCGGCTTCCGGCGCCGTGCGCGGGCGACCGCCAGCGCGAGCAGCGCGAGCAGGCAGGGCAGGACGATCACGAGCGAAACCCAACCGAATTCGCCGCGCCCGTGGAACAGGAACACGTCGTAGGCGCCGTGTGAGATCACGGCGCCGAGCCACGCGACGGCGAACCACGCCACGCGGCGCGACCACGCGCCGCGCCGTGCGCGCCACAGCACGATGCCCGCACCGCCCGTCGTCGCGAGGTGGACGAGTGTCGCCGTCACTCCGCGCATCAGCGCGAGCGTCGCATCCTGCGAGTCGAGCAGGTAGCGAGCGTTCTCGACGGCGGCGAACCCGAGTCCGACGGCCGCACCGTAGACCAGGCCGTCCAGAGGTTCGTCCCACGCGCGATGCCAGAACACCGCGAGCAGCAGCGCGAGGAGCTTGACGCTCTCTTCCAGCGGCGCCGTCAGCACGAACGCATCGACCATCGCGCCGTGCCAGTCGTTGCCGACCTGTAGCCGTAGTTCCAGATGGGGCCGCAGCCACAGCACCAGGAACGTCCTGAGCGCGCCCGCCGCGAACGCCCGCAGCACCAACCGCCGCGGCTCCGGTGCGCGGCGATCGTGCCAGCGCACCCACAGGAGCCAACCCAGGGCGGGCGCGATGCCGAGTGCGATCGGGGCGAGAGGGTCCATCGGTTGCGACTCCCCCTCTGATCGGCATGGATCGTGTGACGCGTGGAGCTACTCTCGTAGCTCACGCTCGTCGCGCCGCGCCGAAGCGCTGCTTTCCCGGAAAGGCGGATCCGAATGGCCACGGCCAACAACGCGCAGCTCCTCGTCGGCAAGGGTTGGTTCCAGGGGGCGATCTTCGTGCTCCTGCTCGGTTTCGCAGGCCTCGGTTGGCTCGCGGTGCGCGCCTATCAGGCGAGCCCGCCGATTCCACGGGAGGTCGTCGGGCCCGACGGTGCGGTGGTGTTCACCGGGCGACGACCTGCGCGCCGGCCAGGCGCTGTTCCTCCGGAAGGGGCTGATGGAGTACGGCTCGGTGCTCGGGCACGGCGGCTATCTCGGGCCGGACTTCACGGCCGATTACCTGCGACGCGCGGCGGACTCCGTGAAGGCGAGGCTCGCGGCGGATCGGCTCCGAATCGGCGCGCCGACGGACGACCTGGCGATGTTCCGCGAGAACCGGTTCGACGCCGTCGACCGGCCGACTCGAGTTCACGACGGAGCAGGTCGACGCTTTCGGGCGGTCGACCGCGCACTACCGCGAGTTCTTCGGGACGCCGAAGCACCGAGTTCGGCCTCCTGCCGGATGCGATCCGCGACCCTGCGGAGGACGTGCGTCGGCTCACCGCGTTCTTCGCGTGGACTGCGTGGGCCGGCGGCGAAGCGCCCGGGCGAGGACTACTCCTACACCAACAACTGGCCGCCGGAGCCAGCGCGTCGGCAACGGCCCGACGGCGGCGATGGTGCTGTGGAGCGTGCTGTCGCTGGTCGGCGCTGCTCGGCGGGATCGGCCTGTTGTTCGCGGCGTACGGCCGGTTCGGCAGTAGCTCGGCTGGCACGGGCGTCAGGGGCGCGCATCGCGTTTCGACCGCCGGGGGAGGTCGCTGTCACCCCGCGCAGCGGGCGTGCGCATGGTTCTTCCTGGTGATGGCGGTGCTGTTCGTCGTGCAGACGCTCGCCGGTGGCGCGTCGCAGCATTACCGCGCGGATCTGTCGAGCTTCTTCGGCATCGACCTGGCGAAGCTGATGCCGTTCAACCTCGCGCGGACGTGGCACGTCCAACTCGCGATCTGTGGGTGGCGACGTCGTTTCTCGCGGCCGGGATCTTCCTCGTGCCGATGATCGCCGGCCACGAGCCGAAGGGGCAGCGAACTGGCTCGTCGTTCGTGCTGCTCGGCGCGCTTGCGGTGGTGGTGATCGGGAGCCTGGCGGTGAGTTCGCCGGCATCCACGGCTGGTTCGGAAAGGACTCCTGGTTCGGCAATCAGGGGTTCGAGTACCTCGACCTCGGCCGCTTCTGGCAGATCGCTGCTTGACCCTCGGGATGCTGCTTTGGGTCGTGATCCTGTTCCGCGGACTGCGGACCCGACTGCGCGGCGAGCACGTCGGCAACATGCCGTGGCTGTTCTTCTTCGCGGCGCTGGCGATCCCGGCGTTCTACGCGGTCGGCTTGCTGGCAGACCCGCACGGGAACTTCACCATCACCGACTTCTGGCGCTTCTGGGTCGTCCACCTGTGGGTGGAGGACTTCCTCGAGATCTTCACGACGGTGGCGGTGGCCTACATGTTCGTGCTGCTCGGCGTCGTCACGCGAGCGCGTCGCGCTGCTCGTCATCTACCTCCACTTCATCCTGTACTCGGTGGGTGGCGTCATCGGCACGATGCATCACCTCTACTTCTCCGGCACGCCGGTCGAGCACATGGCGCTCGGTGCGTTCTTCTCGGCGGCCGAGGTGATCCCGTTGACGTTCCTGACGGTGGAGGCGTGGAGCTTCCTGCGGATCGGTGGTGCGGCGGAGCCGCGACACCGGTGAGCCGTTCCCACACCGGTGGGCGGTGATGTTCCTGATCGCCGTGGGCTTCTGGAACTTCCTCGGCGCCGGCGTCTTCGGGTTCCTGATCAACCTCCCGATCGTCTCCTACTACGAGATCGGCACCGCGCTGACGGCGAACCACGGGCACGCGGCGATGATGGGCGTGTACGGGATGCTCGCGGTCAGCCTGGCGCTGTTCTGCGCTGCGCTATCTCGATGCCACCGGAGCGGTGGTCGGATCGGCTCGCCAAGCTGAGCTTCTGGTCGCTGAACGCCGGGCTCGCGTGGATGGTGTTCGCGACGCTGTTCCCGCTCGGCGTGCTGCAGCTCCACGAGTCCGTCAGCGCCGGCTATCACGAGGCGCGTGCGCTCGGCTTCCTGACCAGTGGCACGACGACGCTGCTCGAGTGGCTGCGCTTCCCGGGCGACGTCGTGTTCATCGTCGGCGGCGCGATCCCGGTGCTGATCCTCGCCTGGCGCGGCGTGCGGTACGAGCGCAGCAAGGCCACGCTCGAGGAGTCCGAGCCGGTGGTGTTCGCGAGCGTGGAGGAGGGCGAAGCGTGACGTTCCCGACGATGCTTTGCTGCGGCTACGCGGGCTTCCTGGCGGTCTGCGCCGGCGCACTGGCCGTCGCTGCAAGACCGAACGCGCGGCAGGGGCATGCGGAGGCGCCGTTCTCGGTCACGGGGACGGCGGAGCTGCGGCGTGGACTCTCGCGACTTCTGTCGGTGCTCGCGGGTGCATTCGTCGGCGTCGCGGCGATCCGTGTGCACGCGGTCACGGACGCTGCGGCGGTCGCCATGACGGCGGTGGTCGCCGTGACCCTCGGCGCGTTCGCTTGGCGGCCACGCGCTTCCGGGGGGGCAAGCGGCTCGGGACCGTCGTGAGTCAGCGGTTCGGCGTCGTCGCCTGTGGTGGGATCGGCTCGACGATCGGCTCGCCGTACGAGTCCTTGGGAGTCGGCGGCGCCACGAAGCCGAGCGATTCCCCGACGCTCCGGCCCGCCGCTTCGATGTAGATGCACGACGAGGCGATGCAGCCGAACGCCCCGACCAGGGCGAGGGCGAGCAGACGGAGCCTGGCGCTGCGGCGGGTCATCGGGCGCGATCATCGGCGATGCCCGACCGCCGGGTCAATCGCCCTCGGCAGGTCACTCGGCGGGGAGGTAGGCGGTCCGGGGGTCGTACTGCACGACCGGATCGCGGAACAGATGCGTGATCGGTGCGCATCGAGGGTCGGGCCTCGAGCTCGGCCCGCGTGCGTGGCGGGTTGCTGATGTCGAGCTCGATCAGGCCGAGCAGTCGGCGTGCTTGTGGATCGGCGCGCACCAGCGCCTCGCGCAGGGTCGGCAGCACCGGCTCGCCCAGGTGGTAGAGCGCGCTCGCGCTGAGGATCGCGTCGCCGCGGACCGGGTTGTCCCGCAGGCGATCCACGAGGATCGGGATCGCGCGGTGGAACGGATCGACGCGCGAGCTGTTCGCGAGGAGCGCGGCACAGAGGAATGACTGCTGCGCGTCGCTCGAGACCAGCTGGGCCTCGAGCGGCGCGCGCGCGGCTTCGACGTGCGGAGAGCAGCCAGCGGAACGATCCCTGCGCGTCGTTGTGGTAGTCGCCCGCGCTCGCGCGGTCGCCGCCCAGGGCTTCGATCGAGACCTCGATCAACGACGGCGACGGTTCGGCCCGGAACTCGCGGAGCAACCGCGCGGCGAGCTGGCGCTGCTGGAAGTCGGTGGACAGTGTCGCGCGACGCAGGTACGGGATCGTGCTGCGGCCGGTGGCGCGCAGGCGGGACAGGGCGTGCGTCGCGTTCAAGGGGACGTCGTCGTCGCGCAGGTCGGCGATCCACCCGAGGACCTCGAGCGGGCCGACGTGGTCCGGCAGGCGCTCGATCTCGCGGTCGGGGTCGCGAGTCGGCAAGTCGACCTGCTTGCGCACGATCGGAGGCGACTCTTGGGGTGGTGCGAGCCCGATCCGCTCGTCGACGTGGCCGGGCGCAGGCGGCGCGTCGACCGTCACGGCCAGGACCGGCGCCCCGACGAACCCGCGGCCACTCGCCGCAAACACGCCCGCCCCGACGAGCAGGGCCATCACCGCGAGCCCCGACCATCGGGGACGGTCCCTCCCGACCGTCCTGACCATGGCGGCAGAATACCGCGCTGCGGGCTCGTGCGCTATGCGTCGCGGAAGCGATCGGTCGCGCGCACCAGCGCGTCGACGATTCCCGGCTCATTGGCGGAGTGGCCGGCGTCGGGGACGACGATCAGCTTCGACTCGGGCCACGCCCGGTGCAGGTCCCACGCGCTGCGCATCGGGCAGACGACGTCGTAGCGGCCCTGCACGATCACGCCGGGGATGTCGCGGATCGCGCCGACGTCGCGCAAGAGCTGGCCGTCGACCTCGAAGAAGCCGCCGTTGACGAAGTAATGGCACTCGATGCGCGCGAACGCCACGGCGAACGTGTCTTCGCCGGTCGTTGGCGATGTGCTCCGGGTTCTGGAACAGATAGCTCGTGCTGCCTTCCCAGATCGACCAGGCCGCGCGCCGCCGCCAGGCGCGTCTCGGCGTCGTCGCTGGTCAGCCGCCGGTAGTAGGCGCTCATCAGATCGCCGCGCTCGACCTGCGGGGATCGGCTCGAGGAAGTGCGTCCAACGCGTCGGGGAAGATCTGGCTCGCGCCTTCCTGGTAGAACCAGCGCAGCTCGCTGCGGCGCAGCATGAAGATGCCGCGCAGCACGAGCTCGGTGACGCGCTCGGGGATGCGTCTGCGGCGTAGGCGAGCGCCAGCGTGCTGCCCCAGCGACCCGCCGAACACCTGCCAGCGCTCGATGCCCGAGATGCTCGCGCAGCGTCTCGATGTCGCGCGACGAGGTGCCAGGTCGTGTTGTCGCGCAGCTCGGCGTGGGGCGTGCTCTGGCCGCAGCCGCGCTGGTCGAACAGGACGATGCGGTAGGCGGCCGGATCGAAGAAGCGCCGGTGCTCGGGTCGGTGCCGCCGCCGGGCCCGCCGTGCAGGAACACCACCGGCTTGCCGTCCGGGTTCCCGCTCTCCTCCCAGTAGATCGAGTGCAGGTCGGAGACCTTCAGCATCCCGGAGCGCCGCGGCTCCAGCTCTGGGTAGAGTGTTCTGCGCTCTTGCTCGGCCATGCCCGGAGCGTAAGGGCTGACGTGATCGCGACCGACGGCAAAGCGGAGGCTCGGCTCGGCGGCAAGCCGACCGTCGTGTTCGACGGCGACTGCGGATTCTGCCGCCGGTCGGTCGGGTGGTTGCGGCGGCGGACCGGGGAGGCCGTGCGCTTCGTGCCGTACCAGGCGCTCGAGCTGCCGCGACCCGGCCTCACGCGCGACCAGTGCGCGCAGGCCGTGCAGCTGGTCGACGCCGACGGCCGCGTGTGGAGCGCCGGTGCGGCGAGCATGCGGGCGCTCAAGTTCACCCGCCGGTGGCGGTGGGCGTGGTGGGTCTACCGGACCTTGCCCGGCGCGCGGTGGGGGATCGAGGCGGCCTACCGCTTCGTCGCGCGGCACCGGGTGGGGATCAGCAGGAT
>CAWGKH010000006.1:0-52500 GCA_963823025.1 uncultured Planctomycetota bacterium
CCGCCTCGACCGCGGCACGTCCGGGTGCCTCGCGCTGGCCAAGGGTCTCGACGGTGCGCGATGGCTCGACCACGCGTTTCGCGACGGGGAGGTGCAAAGGAGTACTTCGCGCTGGTGGAGGGACGGGTCGCGCGCAGTCGGTTCGAGGTGAAGAAATCGCTCGGGCCGGACTCGTCGCGTCCCGGCAAGGTCGTCGTGATGCGCGAGGGCGCGAAGCGGTCGCGAGCTGCGCGAACCGAGATCGAAGTCGAGGAGCGGTTTCGCAGGCACACGCTGGTGCGCGTGCGTCCGCGCACTGGCCGCGGCCATCAGATCCGGGTCCATCTGCAGTCGATCGGCCACCCGATCGTCGGCGACGTCGCGTACGGGTCGAGCGGGCCGCTGCTCCTGTCGAGCTTCAAACCGGACTACAAGCAGCGACGCGGCGTGACCGAGACGCCGGTGCTCGCGCGCACGTTCCTGCACGCGGAGCGGATCGCCGTGCCGATGCCCGACGGCGAGGCGTCGCTCTGCGCGTGCGCACCGTTGCCCGACGATCTCGCGCGCGCGCTGCGCCAGCTCCGCCGGTTCGCCGGGACCGACGCGCGAGGTGACGCATGAGGCTCAAGGCCGCACCCGGCGACTTCCGCGTCCGCGAGAGCCTCGACTTCGTCGAGGATCGGCACGGGCCGTACCTTCATCCACCTGCTGCGGAAGGAGAAGCGCGACACGCTCGAGGCGCTCGGCATCCTCGCCGGCATCGCCGAGGTCGATCGGGGCACGATCGCGTTCGCAGGCCTGAAGGACCGGCAGGGCGTCACCGAGCAGTGGATCAGCATCGAGGGCAAGCGCGTCGACTTCAAAGGCCAGGGCATCGACGTCCGGTTCGTCGGCCGCTCGATGGAGCCGGTGACGAGCAAGCTCAGCCGTGGCAACGAGTTCAAGATCGTCGTTCGCGATCTGGCGCGGGACGAGCTCGAGGCGCTCGAGCGCCATGCCCCGCGCGTCGCGAAGGAGGGCTTCGCCAACTACTTCGACGACCAACGCTTCTCGTGCCTCAGGCACGGGCAGGGCTTCGTGATGAAGGACGTGCTGCACGGTCGCTACGAGGCCGCGCTGAAGGGTCTGATCGCGCGGCCGTCCCCGACGGCGATCACCGGCGACGTGAAGCTCAAGCGGCTGTTCGGCGAGCACTGGGGCGACTGGGAGCGCTGCGGATCGATCGCGCGGGGTCCGGTGTGGAATCGGCTGTTCCAGCACCTGCGGCGCTCGCCCGACGACTTCCGGGGTGCGTTGGCGCTCCTGCCGGCCCGGCAGAAGCTGATCCACGCGTACGCCTACCAGTCGTACCTCTGGAACCGCGCCGTGGACCTCTACCTGAAGTCCAAGCTGCCTGCCTACCGGCGCATCCGCGTCGAGACCCGCGCGGGGAGCTACGTGTCCTGGCGGCGGCTCAACACCGATCTCGAGCAGCAGATCCGCAACGAGCGCACGCCGCTCCATGCTCCCGGGGGCGAGGGTGGGGGTGCCGAGTTCGCGCGCGCGATGCGACAGGTGCTGCGCGACGCGCGGCTGGACGATGCGTCGTTCGACGATCACAAGGTGCCGGGAATGGTGCTGCGGGAGGAGCCGCGTTCCCTGGTCGTGGTGCCGCGGCGCTTCTCGATGAGCGAATCACGCCGGGACGAGCGCAACCGGGGACGTTCGAAGATCGAGCTCACCTTCGGATTGCCACGCGGTGCGTACGCGACGATGTTGATCAAGCACCTCTTCGCCGCGGACGCGGAGTCGGCACGGCGCCGGCGACCCCCGCGGCGTTCGGGATACGACGACCGCTGACGGCCATGAACGACGCGAACGAGAGGACATTGGGTGTGATCGGTGGGTCCGGGCTCTACGACCTGCCGGGGCTCGAGCAGCGCGAGGGGCACGATCTGGAGACGCCGTTCGGGAGGCCGTCCGACGTGATCGTCACCGGCCGGCTCGCCGGCGTGCGCTGCGCGTTCCTGCCGCGGCACGGTCGCGGGCACCGGCTCATGCCGAGCGAGCTGCCGTTCCGCGCGAACATCCACGCGATGAAGCAGCTCGGCATGGAATGCGTGCTCGGCATCTCGGCGGTCGGCAGCATGCGCGAGGACATCACGCCGGGCGACCTCGTGCTCGTCGACCAGTTCATCGACCGGACGCGTGGCCGGACCGAGGAGTCGACGTTCTTCGGCGACGGCTGTGTCGGGCACGTGCAGCTTCGCCGATCCGGTGTGCGGAGCCGCTCGCGCCAGCTCGCGCTCGCGGCGGCGCGCGACTGCGGGCGCACCGCGCACGACGGCGGCACCTACCTCTGCATCGAAGGGCCGGCGTTCTCGACGCGCGCCGAGTCGCGGCTGTACCGCTCGTGGGGCGTCGACGTCATCGGCATGACGAACCTGCCACGGAGGCCAAGCTGGCCCGCGAGGCCGAGATGCGCCTACGCGACGATCGCGCTGGCCACCGACTACGACTGCTGGCACGAAACCGCCGGCGACGTCAACGTCGCTGCGGTCGTCGCCGTGCTGCAGGCGAACGTCGAACGCGCGAAGCAGGTCGTCGCCCGCGTGGCCGCTCGACTCGCGGAGCTGGACGAACGGATCACCTGTGAGGGCGTGATGGAGCACGCGCTGCTGACGGCGAAGGACGCGATCTCCGCCGACGCCAGGCGGCGGCTGCAGCTGATCATCGGCCGCTACGCGTGAGCACTCGCGGAAGCGAACGGCTCACCGCTGTGACCTCGGAATCGGCTTCGGGTCCGGCGGCATCGCGTCGCACTCGGCTTTCAGCACCTCGACGGCCTTCGTGAGCTGGTCGTCCGGACCATCGGGACGGTTCCACAGCGCGTGGTCGGGGAGGCAGCCGTTGAGCTCCATGTCCTGACCGTCGCCGAGCAGGAACCAGCCGCGGAAGGGCATGCGCAGGAGGCTGCCGTCGACGAGCAAGCGGGCGCCGGTGCTGATGACGCCGCCGGCGGTGCGCATGCCGACGACCTGACCGCGGCCGAGAGTCTGGATCGCGTGGCTCAAGATCTCGGCGTTGCTGAACGACATCTCGTTGCACATCAGGACGATCGGCCTCCACCACGACGCGTAGACCTTGCGATCCTGCGGGTAGCCCGGGGAGCCCCCGCGCGGGACCGTGATCGCGTGGCGGGGCTGGGTCAGCACGGTGAGGACGTGGTCCGCCGTGCTGCCGCCGCCGTTGAACCGCACGTCGATCACCAGCCCGTCCTTGCCGGCACCGGCCGCGTAGAGGTCGGCTTCGAGCTGCTCGAAGCTGCTGTCGTTCATCCCGCGGATGTGCAGGTAGCCGAGCCGTCCGCCCGACAGCTCCTCGACGCGCTTGCGCTCACCTTCGACCCACTCGTCGTAGAGCAGTCGGGACACGCTCGGCACGGGACGCACCACGACCTCGCGCACCTCACCCTCGCGACCCTGGACGCGAAGCGTCATGTCCCGGGCCTGCGGCATGGTCATGCGAGCATAGAGATCGGTGTCGGTCCCGATGTCCTCGCCATCGATCGCGAGCAGGCGTTCGCCCGCCCGGACGAGGGATCGGGATTCGGCACACGGGCTCTTCGGGATCACGCTCTCGACGAGGAGGCCGGGACCGCCCGCGGCCCGGTCGAATCGCAGACCGAGTTGGAACGTCCGCGGCGCCCACGTCGACCCGCGGTCCGGGCGGGGGAGCGGTTCCCGTCCGCCGCGGTGACCCATGTGCGACGAGTTCAGCTCGCCGAGCATCATGTTCATCATCAGCGAGAACTCGGCGGCACCGAGGAGCTCACCCGCGACGTCGCGGTACTTGGTGCGCACCGCGTCCCAGTCGCGCCCGTTGAGGGAGCCGTCGTAGAACGAGTCGCGCATCGCGCGCCAACCCTCGTCGAACGCGAGCTGCCGCACCTGGCTCCAGTCGCGTGCCTCGAGCACCGTGAACGGAAACGTCTCGACCTTGCCGCCCTTCGGCTTCATCGATGCGGGCTCGCCGCCGTCCAGGCCGACGATCTGGTCGCCCGCCTTCAGCCAGCGCGCGTCGCGGAGCAGCTTGCTCGACAGCTTCTTCGGCTTCATCTCGTCCGGGAACGTCACCGCGTACATGCCGCGGTCGCCGTCGATGCTCGCGCTGAAGGTCAACTGCTTGCCGTCCGGCGACCAGAGCAGATTGCCCTCACGGGAGTCGGGCACCCGGATCTGCTGGATGCGCTCGTGGAGGCCGTCGAAGTCGATCTCGACCGGCTTCGGTGCTCCGGCCTTCTCGGCGTCCTGGTCCTTGCCCTTCTCGGGCGCGCCTTCCGGCTCCTGCTCGTCCGGCTTCGCTCCGTTCGCCGGCTTCTTCTTCGCCTTCGGCTCGCCCTTCTTGGGCTTGTCGCCCGACATCGCCTCGATCGCCTCCTTCAGCTTCCGGTCCCGGTCGGTCTCCTCGTCCTTCTGCTTCCGCAGGTTCACCCAGTAGACGTCGACCTCGTCGCCGTTGCGGCGGCCAACCCAGGCGATGCGTTCGCCGTCCGGCGACCATGCGGGCCCGACGTCGTCGTTCGGATGGCGGGAGATGTTGAACGGCTCCTTCGAGCCGTCGAGCGGCACGACGAAGACGTCCGAGTTGAAGTTCGAGTCTTCGACCGAATAGCAGAGCCACCGTCCATCGGGCGACCAGTCGAAGCGCGGCGCGTTCCAGCTCTCGAGGATGCGCCGCGGATCGGTGCCGTCGGCGTCCATGACCCAGAGGTCTTCGCCCTTCACGAACGCGACGTGCGCGCCGTCGGGGCTCGGCTTCAGACCCGATTCCACGGCGTGGTCGTCGGTGACCTTGCGGAGCGCGAACGAACCACTCCGCCACCACGCGCCGTCCTCGCGATCGGAGGTCGCCTCCTGGATGTCGACCTCGCCGCCTGCGTCACTGACGAAGAGGAGCCGCTTGCCACCGTCCGCGAACACCGGGTCGCTCTCGACATTGGCCGTCGCCGTCACTTGGACCGGCTCGCGCAAGACGCGATCCATCACGAACAGGTCTTCGCCGGCCACGATCGCGATCTGCTTGCCGTCGTCGGTGAACGCGACCGTGCGCGCGCGAGTCTGGCGGATGCGCTCGATGTTCGATGCGAGCTCGTCCCCGCTGGCGGTCAGCGAAACCGTGCGCACCTCGCCGTTCGTCGTGTCGAGCAGGCGCAGGTCGAAGCGCCGCAGGAACAGCATCCGCGCGCCGTCCGCCGACAGGCTCGGGAACAACACGCCGTCGTCGGATCCGTCCTGTCCGAGGTCGGTGACGCGGCGCGCAGGACCGCCGTCGAACGCGCGGTAGAAGACGTCGAAGGTCCCCTCCGGATCGCTGACGAAGAAGTAGCCCTTGCCGTCGGGAGCCCACATCGGATCGCGCTCCGAGACGTTCTGGTAGTGCTCGCGATCCTCGGCGAGGCGATCGAGCTTCGGACCGTCTTTCGCCGCGAGGTCGGCCAGCCAGAGCTGCGTCGCCGCCGAGCCGCGGTAGCCCTTGCGGGTCGGCTCGATGCGTCCACGAGTGAACAGCACGCGGTGTCCGTCCGGTGACAGCGTGCCGTCCTCGGCGCCGCCGTCGAACAGGATCTGTTCGGGTCGGTCGCGTTCGATGCGGATCGCGACGAGCCGGCGGGCTTCGGTCGGGAACGGGGAGCGGTCGCTGGTGCGGATCGCGAGGAAGCCACCGCCGTCCGCCATCCACTCGAGTGGCCGCTTGCTCTCGGAGTCGAAGGTCACCTGCCGTGGCGCGCCGCCGTCGATCGCCATCACCCAGACCTGCTCCTGCCCCGAGCGGTCGCTGGTGAACAGGATGCGTTGGCCGTCGGGCGAGACCATCGGGTGCCGGTCGCGTGCGGGGTTCCAGGTCAGCCGCCGCGCCGGAGTGCCGGCGTCGATGTCGGCCGACCAGACGTCGTCGCGCCAGGCGAACACGACGTGCCGCCCGTCGGGCGCGATCTTCGCGTCCAGGGGGAGGCGGATCGTGCGGTCCTGGGCCGAGAGGAGCGAGCAGAGAGCGACCAGCAGGGCCGCGAGCGTCGTCGAGTACATGGTTCGAGAGGGGCGGGGGGCGGTCGGGCAGCTACGTGGGAGCCGCCGGACTTGCGAGTACGGATGCCCGGTCAGGACGGAGCCGATCGCACTCGCGCGAGCACGTCGTCGGGCAGGGGATCGAGACGTCCGGCCACGTCGTTCTCGCGCACCTGCTCCGGCGTCCGACCCCCGGGGATCGCGACGTGGCAGGCGGGATGCGAGAGCACGAAGCGCAGCGCGACCTGGGCCTTGGTCTGATCCGGGTAGCTGGAGAACAGCCACTCGAGAGCCTCGAGGCGATCGAGTAGCGACGGGAGCTTGTCCGGGGAGAGGTTGAAACGGCGATGGTCGTGCGGTCCGAACCGGCTCGCGCGGTTGAACTTGCCGGCGAGCAGACCGAACAGCAGCGGAATGCGGACGATCACGCCCGTCCCCAGGCGCTCGGCGGTGGGAAGGAGCGCCCGCTCGGCGTCGCGTTCGAGCAGGTTGTAGCGCACTTGTACCGCGTCGATCACGCCGGCGTGGCGTTCGAGGATCGGCGTCTGCTCGGTCTCGCGGAACGACTGGATGCTCCAGCCCGCGAGTCGGATCTTGCCCGCGCGCTTGAGATCCTCGAGCGCACGCCAGGGTTCGTCGCGCTCGATCAGAGCCGTCGGGGGGCTGTGGAGCTGGAGAAGGTCGAGCCGGTCGACGCGCAGGCGCGCGAGCGAGCGATCGACCGCGAAGCGCAG
This sequence comes from uncultured Planctomycetota bacterium, assembly GCA_963823025.1. Lineage (GTDB taxonomy): Bacteria > Planctomycetota > UBA1135 > UBA1135 > UBA2386 > CAWGKH01. The sequence continues at coordinate 6,761 of CAWGKH010000006.1, forward strand.
GTACTCGGGATCGACGTTGTGCCGCAGCGGGCCGTAGCCGTGGTCGTCCTCGGGAGTCGCGTGGTAGAAGTCGTTGCCCGCCTTCGTCGCGACGAACGCGCCCTCGTCCGGGCGCTCGCCGAGGACCGACGCGATCAGCTCTTCGGAGTGGCCGTGCCCGTAGACGTCCGCCGTGTCGACGAAGCGGACGCCGTCGTCGAGTGCGCGATTCAGTGCGCCGCGGCTGTCGTCGTCGTCGCGCGGCGGACCCCAGTCGCGGCCACCGATCGCCCACGCGCCGAACCCGATGACCGGGAGCTCCGGACCGTTCCGGCCGAGTCGGGTGGACGCATCCCGTCACCGCCCGTCGTAGAGCGCGGCCGAATCGGCGAGCTCCGCACCGTCCGCCGTCGCACGCGCATGGCGCGACGGATACAGCGCCGCAGCACCGATCTCGCCCTTCTTGTTCACCGCGTAGAAGTTGAGCTGGAAGTTCGGGCGACCCTTGTCGTCGAGGAGCCTCGGCACGCGCGTCATTCGCGCCGCGTCGCGACACGCCGCGACGCACGCATCCGTCGGACTCTTGCCGTCGGCCATGTAGCGGACGACGCGGTGTGCTCCGTTGGTGATGATGGCCGCCTCACCGCGACCGGTCGAACCCGCGACGCCGAAGTCGTTGTCGACGTAGTTGCCGCAGCCGACCAGCGGCGAGTCGCCGACGCGACCGGGGATCTTGAAGGCGAGTCCGGAGGTCGTCGTGCAGCCGCCGCAGTCTCCGTTCGCGTTCACCGCGCCGAGATGGATCGTGCCGGTCTTGCGGTGGATGTGCTCCTCGCCGAACTTCCCGTTCTCCTTCGGATCGACCCAATCGTCCTCGGTGCTCAGCGACTCGCGCCACTTCACCCACTGCTCGCGGGCGTGATCGGTGAGCAGGTTCGTCTCCTCGAAGCCGAACATGCGTGCGAACTTCAGGGCACCCACGCCGACGAGCAGGATGTGGTCGGTGTGGCGCATCACCTTCAGTGCGACCTGCGCCGGGTTCTTGATGTTCTGCAGTGCACCGACCGCACCCGCCAGACACGAGGGTCCGTCGATCACGCACGAGTCGAGTTCGACGACCCCGTCGGCGTTGGGCAGCCCGCCGTAGCCGACGCTGTCGTCCTTCGGGTCGTTCTCGACCGGCTCGACGCCGAGCACCGCGGCGTCCACCGGCGGGAGGCCGTCGATCATCTTCTGGACCGCGATCTCGACCGAGTGCAGGCCGTTGGCGCTCGACACGGCGGCCGGCAGCGCGATGCGTCGCCGCGATCCGACGTGGAACGGAGCTCTCGCGAGCGGCACGGACGCGGCAGCGAGCCCGAGGAACGAGCGACGCGAGAAGGCCGAGGGAGCGGGGACGCGATGCGCACGATTGTAGACGCGCGCATGGCCAAACTTCCGCACCGGGTCGTCGTCGCCCACTCACCGCATGCGGTCGGATCGAGCGCACGACGCGGCGGCGGTGCCGCGGAACGGGCACTCAGCGCTTGTCGAACTCGATGCGCGACTCCTCCGCGCGGTCCATCGTCTGCAGTCGGTGGACCCAGTCCGCGAACATCCCCGGCTCGACGCGACCGGGTCGGATGCGGACGGTTCGCCGGATGCGCAGGCCCGCGCCTTCGCGCTGGAACGTCAGCACGTAGTCGCACAGTGGATGCTCGATGCGGACGTCGTCGGGGATCGACGCGAACGCCAGCCCTTCGTCCGGTGTCAGCAGGAGGCTCCATTCCTCGGTGGTCTGGCCGCGGAGGTCGAGTGGCTCCGTGCGGGGCGAGGGCGCGCCGTAGCGCTTGAACATCTCGGACGGCGGCATCGGGAGCGGCAGCACGAGACGATCGCCGACACGTTGTGCGGCGCCGCGTCGCGTCGCCTCGATCTCGGCGCGGAACCGTTCGCCCTTCGGGATCGCGGGCAGTCGCGCGTCGGCGATCGTCCAACCGGGGAACAGCTGCGTCGCGAGGCCGCGGCCGACGTTCTTGCGCCGGTTCGCGTCGGCGTCGCGGAAGCGCTCGGCGACGCCGTAGCCCGCAGCGTCGCCGAGCTCGAGTCCGGCGTCCAGAGTCACGTCGCCGTTCGTCTGGACCGACAGCGTGCCGTTCACGGTCCATCCCGGCGCCGAGGGCTCGTCGCTGTGGATGCGCGCGACGGTGAAGTCCTCGTCGTCGAGCAGGAGCGCTGCAGCGCCGATGCGCGTCCCCGGCACGAAGCCGATGGGCGCGTGGCGCGGATCGTCGGCGAACAGCCAGGACGGGCTTCCGCCCTTCGGCATCACCCGCACCGCCGGCACCCCGAAGTTCTCGTCGCCGAGGAACATCGGTGGCGCGGTGTCGTCGAGCTCCTCGCGAGAATCCTCCGCGAGCGCGTGCTCGAACGGAATGTTCGCGGCCTCGAGCATCGAGACCAGCAGGAAGAACCGCGGTCCGCGATGGGTGAGGAGGATCGACGTCGATCGGAGCGCCCGCGACCCTCGGACACGAGATCGTTGACGAACGCGTGCAGTGCCGCGAGGCGGGCCGTGTCGTTCGGCTCGACGTCGGCGAGCACCTTGGCGGTGGCCTCGGCCACCGGCGCCGTCACGTGCGCGCGGTAGCGCCCCGCCACCGAGGTGCGCCGCACCAGCTCGCCATAGGCACGGTCCTGGCCGTACGTGACGATCGGCACGATGCGCGACGGATCGGGCATTCGCGGCTCCCGCGGCAGCCGTGGCATGTCGCGTCGCTCGAAGATCAGCGCGCGCCAGCCGTCGTCGAGCTCGACGACCTCCGGGTCCTTGGCATAGTTCCGCGTCCGGACCGAGCCCTTGGCGCCGGGCGGCAGGACCAGCGTCAGCACGCTGTGCACGAAGGGCTCGTCCTTCCCCTGGAACCAGAAGTCGGGACCGCGCCACGGCTCGGCGCCGGCTTCGGGATGGTAGTCGCGGTAGAGCTGCTCGACGAAGGCGCCGGGTTCGAGCCGGGGCATCGCGAACGATCCCTGCACGCGTTGCGGGACGTAGCTCTGGCCGTCGGCACCGATCGTGCGCAGCCGGACGACCTCGTCGGCTCGGGCGGCGTTCTCCGCCTGCTCGTTCGCGGTCACGCCGTTCAAGTCGTTGATGCGGCGGAGCTGGTGCGTCTCTTCGACACGCGACCCGTCCGGGTAGAACACCACCGTCATCCGGTCGAGCATCAAGGTCGACGGCGCACCGGCTTCACGCTCGGTCGGCTGGAACGACGCGACGAGCTTGTCGACGTCGTCCCGCGAGACGCGGAACCGATCGAGGTACGGCATGTCCGGCTGGTCGGCGAGGCGATTCAGCATCTGCCGGACCGCGTGCCGGGACGGGTCGATCGAGAGGCAGTGTCGGAACGCGTGGACCGCCTCGTCCTCGTGACCGGCACTCCAGAGATCGAATCCGATCGCGAAGAAGTCGTCCGCGTCGGCGTCTTCGTGCGCGAGTGCCTGCTTCCACACCGCACACGCGTCGTCGGTTGCGCCGAGCTTCGACAGCGCGTCCGCGCGTGCCTTGAGGGCGCCGAGCGAGTCGGGATCGTGTCGGTACTGGGCGGCGAGGTACCGCTCGACATGGTCGCGGTCGCCGAGGTTGGCCGCGATCTGCACGCCGATCCGGAGCAGGGACTGGTCACCGGGTCGTTTCTCCAGGCGCGCGTCGAGTCGCTTCAGCGCGTCACCGGCGCGCCCGGATTCGACGACGTCGGTCAGCTCGTGCGAGAGCGCGCGTGCGTCGTACGGCTCGGCTTCGATCCACAGCTTGCGGATCTGCTCCTGCCGCGAGTCGTAGTGCAGCGCGTCGAGCAACGAGTCGAACACCGCGAAGGTCCGCGGTCCGACGTCCCCGGCCTTCAGGCGTGTCTCGAGCAGACGCTCCGCGTCCTCGAGACGGTCGTCCGATCGCAGCAGCGCCACCTTCTGCAACGTGGCCTCCGCGTATCCCTCCGGGAGTGCGTCGCAGGCGCCCTCGACGAGTTTCCGACTCGATGCCGCGCCGATTTCGTTGGGCAGATCGTCGGCGCGCCGGAAGCACTCGGCGAGTGCCAGGGACAGCTTCGGGTCGGACGGATGCGCGTCGCGCATGCGCCAGAGGCTCGCGAAGCCGCGATCTCGCTGCCCGCCGACGAGGTCCGCGAGCGTGCTCGCGATCTCGACCGACTCGTCCGCGGTCTCGTCGCCGCGGCGCTGTGCCGAGCGATGCAGCGCGTCGAGGCCGTCGATGAACGGCGGGGGCACCGGCGGCAGCTCGCCACCGGCGACGGGTGTGCGCGGCTCGGCATGGTCGCTGTCGATCTCGGTCAGTCCGGCGACGGCGCGTCCGACCGCATCGACGTAACGCAACGCCACGTCGTCGTAGTCCTCGAGCGTCGACTTGAACAGCACGTGGTTGACGCCGGGTGCCAGCAGGATCGGCACGAACTGTCGCTGTGGGACGCGATCGACGACGCGGTCGAGGCGCGCGACCTGCTCACCGTTGACGAACAGCTGGAACGATCCCTGACTCGACGACCTCCGCCCAACACGCGACTGCGGCGTCGGCGCGCACCTGGTGGAGCGCGTAGTAGCAACCCTTCTTGTGCGGGCCCCCGCCGAGCTCGACGCCGCGGCGCCAGTCGTCGCGGTCGAGCTTACGGAGCTTCACGGGTCCGAACCGCCCGGTGACCTCCTCGTCGGGGCCGGGGAAGCGGAGCTCCGGCGGGAACGGCGTGCCGTTCCAATAGTCGCCGGAATCGCCGAATGGACCGATGACGAGGAAGTGTTTCGCCTGGTCGGCGTACGCGTGCAGCGAGTTCCAGTCGTCACCTCGACCGAGCTCGTCGTAGAGACCGGCGAGCGCGATCTTCGCGCGGTGCTCCACCAGACCGTGGGCGTCGGCAGTGGCGAGCTTCTTCAGCGGCTCGATCGCGGCTTCGGGGTCCGCGAGTCGCGACAGCTCGTCGTCGGCTTCATCGACGAGGAGCTCGGCGATCGGGTTCGAAGGTGCTGTCGCCGCCGCCGCGAGCAGCTTCGCGCACAGGGCGTCGGGATCGTCCTTCGCCGGCACGTGGGCTTCGAGCCACGCATCGGCGAGGGCGTGCGTCGTGTCGGTGCTCGGCGTCTGCCGCGTTGCGGCGACCTGCGCCGGCGCGGTGGCCGCGAGGACCAGGACCAGGAACGACATCGAGTGCAGCGTGCACTTCATCGGCTCTCCTCCCGCACGACGACCGTGCGCGATTCGGCGGCATCGACCTGGCCGGCGAACTCGCGGAAGTCCGGATACTCGGCGGTCTCGATCCGCGGGCTCTTCAGCACACGCTTGCGCTCGGCGCGCAGCTCGCCCTTGTCGAACGACCACGACAGCTCGAAGGCGCCGAACTGCGAGTCCAGCTTGACCGGTGGTGGGAGCTCGACCGGCGCCCATCCGGCCGGCAGCTTGTAGCGCACCACCGACGTCTCGGATTCGGGGACCCCGAGCAGCAGCGGGTAGTCGCGCTTCGGCGCACCCGTGAAACGTTGCATCGGTTGTGCGTCGAACACGGGCTTCAGCGCGAGCCCCTGACCCTGCGGCGGAGCGAGCGAGTCGACGTCGAAGGTCGCCTGGACGCGCAACGGCTGGTCGAGGTCCAGTGGATCGCTGACGTCCAGATCGCGCAGCTTCACGTTGCCGTAGGTCCGTGTCAGATAGCGTTCCATGTTGTCGCGGCGTTCGCCCGGCTCGTTGCCGAGGTATTCGCGGAGCGGCACCGCCTGGTTCATCCGCGGCTCGTCGACCAGCGTGACCTTGGCGTCGCCGTTCGGTGCGAGCTCGACCGCGAGCTGCTCGGCCGCGACGTTCTTCGCCGGGTCGGGCCAGCCGATGTCCTGCAGGTCGGCCTTGCCCGCCTTGACGACGAGCACCGAGGCGCCGCGATCCATCTCGGGCAGCGTGTGCGGGGGATGCCACGTCGCGGTGCCGTCCAGGAACATCGCCGGTCGGTCTCCGGACGGCGGCAGGTAGCTGATGCAGTGGTTGAACAGCTGCACCATCGCGAGCGACAGGTCGTCCGCACTGTGGGGGACCTCGGCGTTGATCAGCACCGGGTACGCTTCGACGCCGATGTCGCCGAGCATCGCCGTCAGCAGCAGCGCCTTGTCTTTGCAGTCCCCGTGACGGCGTTCGAAGATCACGTCGGTGCTGTAGGGCTTGTAGCCGTGGACGCCGAATTCCCACGCCTTGTAGCGGACGTCGGTCGTCACGAACTCGTAGATCGCGGCGATCTTGTCCATCTCGCTCTGCTTGCCGGCCGTGAGTTCGGCGATCTTCGCCTTCATCGCCGGCGACACGCGGACCTGCTTGCGGATCAGGTTCCACCACCACGAGGCGAACTGGTTCCAGTCGCCGTAGGTCGTGACGCGGACGAGCGGGGCGTACTCGCGATCGTCCGGCATCCGATCCTCCTGCTCGCGACGCGGGATACCGCTCATCGCGTAGTGGCGCACGAGGTGGCCCTCTTCGTCCTTCGACTCGACGGGCTCGGGTGCACCGTGCAGCCGTTGGAAGCGGTAGTCACGGCCCGCGTCGAGGACCAGTACCGAGCTCGGAGCGGCTGACCGGTGCGCCGTCGTCGGCCGTGAACTCGTGCTCGAGGCCGAAGTAGTCGCCGAAGAACGTCGGCGCCGTGTCGTCGACGCGCGAGCGCACGTCGAGAACGTCGCCGGGTTCCAACGGTGGGAGCTGGGCAGACGAGCCGGAGAGTCGCGGGCGCTGCTCGGTGCCGTCCGGTTTGATGACGCGCAGGCTCAGGAGGCGCGCTCGCTGCTCACCGTAGTAGTGGGGAACGAACCAACGCGCGAAGCGTCGCGCGCCGGCATCGTTGAGGATGCGCACGATGCGATGGTGGTAGACGCTCGTCGTGCCGTTCTTGTAGGCGCGCACGACGTCCTGCTGCAGCATCCACTGGTCGGCGTCGTTGGCCTCGGCCGCGTCGGGTGGCGCGCCCTTGTCGGCCGCGATGACCTGGTCCGCGTCGAGCTCGTATGCTTCGTAGAACGGCTTCGCGTCCGACTCGAGGAACTCGAGCAGCCGCGCCTCGGCCTTGCGGTTGGGGTTGAGATCGAGCGCCTGGCGCAGGAGCTCCACCTGGCGGTCGGTCTCGCCGAGCAGACCGTGGATCCGCGCTGCGTCGACCAGCGCGTCGTCGTCCTCCGGACAGATCTCGAGCCAGTCCTGGAGCACGGAGAGCGCCTTCGCGGGATCGCCGCCTGCCTCGTAGGTGTGCATCAGGCGCTCGCGCGGCTCCTTGTCGAACGGCAGCGTCCGCTCGGCGCGTTCGAGCAACGCGATCCACGCGTCGCGGTCGCCATGGCGCAGCAACAGGCGTCCCGACCGGTCGATCGTCGACCACTCGAACTTCTCGGCGAGCAGGTCCTGCAGGGGGGCATCGAGTCGGGTCCAGTCCCCGCGCTTGACCAGCCGATCGGTCCAGTCCGCCAGTGCTTCCGGGTTGCGATGACCGTCCGCGGTCGGGGCTGCCGCCCGTTCGAGCTCGCGATCGGCGAGCGGCTGGAGCTCGAGCCGATCGAGTGCCTTCGAGAGCAGCAGGCGGGCCTTGCCGAAATCACCGTCGACCTTCAACGCGCGGCGAGCCAGCGACTCCGCGCGCTCGGCGGCGCCGATGCTCTCCAGGTCCATCTCGCCGAGCGCGACCAACGCCTCGGCCTCGTCGGGAGCCTTCGCGAGCAGCGTCTCGTAGTCGTGCCGGCGCGTGTTCTCGTCCTTCTCCTCGGCGCGTCCGGTGGTCGAGCGGGTCGCGGCGAGCAGGTAGCGGGCCGACGGGACGTCGGGCATTCCCTGTACCGCGAGCTCCGCGTAGTGGCGGTCGCGGCGATCGGTCTGATCGTCGGACTGGCGCAGCAGCAGGATCAGCGCGAGTCGGAAGGCGTCCGCGGCCGACCCGTCGTCGGCACCCTTGGTGAACTCGTCGAGTGCGCCGCGCGCTGCGGTGGCCTTCGCCGGTTCGGCGGGCGGCACCTGCGACGCCGCGACGAGGTCGTCGACCGCGTCACTCTCGGTCACACCCTCCACCGGGCTGCCGTCCAGTCGGCGTAGCCGCGCACAGAATCCGAACGCCCCTTCACCTTCGCAGATCTTCAGGAGGAGGAGGTTCGGGCCGCGCTTCAGGTCGAGGACGACGGCGTCCTGATCGGCGACGAGCGGCCGGGTCACGTCGCGACCGGCGATGCGCTTGCCGTTCAGGAACACCTGGAACGCTTCGTCGCTGCCGAGGTGCAGCGCGACCGCACCGTCCTGGTCCGCTTTCAGTGCGACCGCGGCGTAGCACAGCACCTGGTCGTTCGGCCGCACCATCGCGTCGAGGTCGACGATGCCGGCGGGCGGCTCGGAGACGGGCAGCTGTCGCCATCGCACCGGGCGCTTTTTGCCCTCGTAGCTGCCTTCGGGATCGAAGCCACGTTCGGGGTCGTAGCTCTGCGCGTAACCTGCGCCGCGCTCGTTGTCGAAGGGCCCGACGATCCACCAATGCGAGAGGAAGCCCAGCGCCTGCGTGTGCTCGACGGTCGCGCCGAGGTCCCCGGCGCTGCGGTCGAGGTCGAGTGCGTCGAGCAGCAGCGCATCCCGGAGCATCGGATGGGCCCGGACGTCGGCGCGATCGGCGAGCTCGGCGAGGCGCGCGCGGAGGTCGATCGCACCGGTGCGTTCGGCCAGGAGTCTGGCGACGCTGGCATGTAGCTCGTGGAGCGCCGCGCTCCGCTCGTCGTCCCCGACCGGACTCGTCGCGAGCTCCCAGAAGGCGTCGCGCGCTTCCGCGTAGCGACCCTGGGACTTCGCCTCGAAGGCCTTCTGCTCGGCGGCGGAGAGCGCATGCTGGTCCTGGGCGCGGGCTCCTGCGACGGCGAGCAACGCCACGGCCGGGATCAGCAGACGGAAGGGATGGGGCTTCATGGTTCTCCTCGCTGGCGTCCGCCGGTGGCGTGCGCCGAAAGTCTGATTCTCGACGGCTCGCGCCCGCCGGGATCCGATCGCACCTCGCGACGACCCCACGACCGGGCTCACGGGGACGCGGCCCGGATCTCGGCGGCGCTGAGCGAGCCGTTGCCCGAGCGATCGGCGTCGTGCAGGATGCGCGCCGACCACCGCGCGAGCGTCGGATACGTCCGGCGCAGTGCGGATTCGAGTTCCTTGACGTCCACGACACCGTCGAGATTGCGGTCGACGGGTCGGAATTCGATCGGCAGGTTGGTCTGCGTACCGCTCTCTCCGGGCATCAGCTTCCAGGCGCCCGGGAGGTACTGCAGCGCCGGTCCGAGCTCGTTCTCGTCGAGCTGGCCGGACCGGTCGGTGTCCAAGGGCACGAAGAACTGCGAGTGAGAGGGGTCGACGTTCGCGATCCGCAGCAGCTCCGTGAATTCGGTCAGGTCGAGTCGATCGTCGCCGTTGGTGTCGACTGCCGCGATCAGGAGCTGGACCGGATCGGCCTCGTTCACCGGTTGAGCGGGGTCGCGCGGGGCTTCGATCGGGCGCACGGGGCGGACGCGGAACGAGCCGGACTGCTCGATCGAGAGCCGGAAGCGGCGATCGAACTCCGGCCACTCGACGAATCCGTTGGCGTCGGTGTCGATGCGTCGGAACGAGTCCAGGTTGTCGGCGCCGCCGAGGTCGACGAAGGTGCGGCGGACCTCGTAGATCGTCAGGCGGTCGTCGGCGTCGGCATCGCAGGCCGCGAACAACGCCCAGCTCCGTTGGCGGTCGTAGTGCGACTCCGACACGATGTCCGGGCGCTGCGGGTCGGCGCTCGGTGCCGGCGTGGTCGTCGGGGGTGGAGTCGCCGACGGCGGACGCGTCGGGACCACCTGCGCGCAGATCGCGGTCGTCAGCAGCAGTGCGGGGATCGGCAGCAGGGGTCGGCGCATCGTCCGGAAGGGCCGCGGGCACTCCGCGGTGCGCCGCATGGTAGCCCGGCCGGCGGTGTCCGTGGGGTTCACGGCCGGATCAGGCACTCGTCACCCAGCGCGTGGTGCACGCGCGTCGTGCCCCACGAGTCGCCCGGACCCTCGGCGAACCCACCGGTCTCGATGCGGACCCCGGCTCCATCGAGGCCGTGGGCCAGCGGCGAGAGCAACGGATCCCCGGGCAGGACCACGACGCTGTCGACGCGCGGGGCGACCGACATGGCGTCGACGGCCATCGCGACCGGAAGCTCCTCCGGCCCGACCGCGCGCACGTCGAGTCCGCTTCCGCGCAGCGTGGAGGCGACGGTGGTGAGGTCGTCCGGAGTCACGTAGGCGATCGCCCGGATCAGGTGGCGGCGGCGGGACAGGTGCCGGAGGAGGCGTCCGAACGACAGCTCGGCGCCGCGGCCCTCGGCCTCGCGGCGCAGTCGGGTGAGGTCGAGCAGCACGGCGATCCGCTGGCCGTGCACCTCGGTGTCCGGCGACGGTGCGGGAAGGCCCGGCCGTCGTTCCGCGCCGTCGGCGGCGTTGCCGCGGTCCCGCCGGCGTGAACGGCTCCGCTGGCCGCCCCGGCGATCGTCCGCGTCGTCGCGCCGCGATGGGCGCTCGTCGTCGCGCGTGCGGGAGCCGCGTGCGTGCGAGTCGCGCTCCCGGTCGCCACCACGCTCCTGGTCGAACTTGCGGTCCGGGTCGTCGGCGTCCCCGTGGTCCCGCACATCGTCGCCGGCAGTGGCCTCGTCCTCGGCGTCGAGCCGGTCGTCGCCGGACCGTGTCTCGTCGTCCTGCTTGCGTCCACCGCGACGGCCGCGGCGGCGGCGGCGGCGCGGTGCCTCGTCCGGAGCCGTGGACACCCCATCCTCGGCTGCGGGTTCGCGCTTCGCCGGGCGTTCCGCCGCGACTTCCGGTGCCGCGTCCGTCCCGGGCTCGGCCGCGGCGTCGGCCCGGTCGCCGGGACCGGTCTCGGGCGCAGCGGGCTCGGCCGGCCGGGCATCCGTCGGCCCAGTGTCCGTCGACCCAGTGTCCGTCGACCCAGTGTCCGTCGACCCAGTGTCCGTCGACCCAGTGTCCGTCGGTCCCGTGTCGTCCGACGCAGCCTTCCGCGTCGCCTTCTTGCGGCGTGGCTTGCGCGCCGGCTTCCGCGGCGGATTCTCTGCCGCGGCATCGTCGCCGCTCGCGCCGCGGTCTTGCCGTGGCGTTTCGTCCGGTTCGAAGACGTCCGCGCCGAAGTCGCTCGTGATCAAGGCAGGTGTCGGGTGGAAAAGGGGTTTCCGCCCGTGGCGGGCGGCCGACGATGGTAGCGATCCCGGGGGGGGCGATCCAGCGCGCCACTCCACCGAACCGTCCGCCGTACGGCGATTTCTGATCACGGCACCTTGAGTTCGACCGCTGCCGGCGCTTCGATCGGAGGCCCCTCGAGCCCCTCGGCGTTCGTACCCTGAGAGAGGTCCCTCCTTGAACCTGCGCAAGCTCACGTTCCTCGTTCTCGTTCCATCGCTGCTGGCCCTCTCGAGCTGTGGGGCGATGCGCCGACTCGGCAAGGACGTCGTGATCGGCGCTGGCACGATCATTCCGGTGGTCCCGCTGTACGGCGGCGCGACCGACGGCATGGCCGCCGCGACTGGCGCCCGAGAGGGTTACGGCGGTGGCGCCTTCACCGAAGTGGTGACGATTCCGTTCACGTTCACCTACAACTTCCTGAAGCACGCGGTGTACGGCTGCGCCCACATCCTCGACATCCCGCTGTTCGTCGTCTACGGCCCGGCGGACCTCAATCCCTACGCGCCCGACATCGAGCCGCTGCACTACTACGACATGCCGCTCTTCGACGGCAAGGACGCGGATCACGGCGAGTCCGGCACCGACGCGGACAGCGGCGAGAAGATCGAAGCCGACTCGGCGACGGCTCCCGAGACCGCCGGCGCGACGCGCTGAGAACGCTCGACCCGAGCGCGCTCGCGGTCGCTCTGGCGCGGCCTCGCTCGCGGATTCGACGCCGGTGCGACGGTGAGCCGTCGCGCCGGTCACCGTAGCGCGTACGGGAGTCGCGCCAGCGTGGCACGGACCTCGTCGTCGCCGCCCGCGCGGTGGGCTTCGTCCATCCGGGCGTGGAGTTCCCGGAGCGCGTCCCTTTCCGCCGCGGTGATGTGCTGGCGATCCTGGAGCTCCGCGAGCGCGGACAACGCCTTGTCGAGGTCGGCGGGCACGGGCTGATCGACCGCGTTGGGCTCCGAGTGGCGACGGATGCGTTCGGCCTCGTCGAGCTCGCCTTCGGCCAGCAGTCGGGTGACGCGCACCCGCCAGGAACCGACCCAGCGCTCCAGCCGCTTGCGGCTGTCGCCCTTGCCGGAGATCTCGCGCAGGCGATGGCGCAACTCGACGACCCGAGCGCGATTGCCGGCGGCGTCCGCTTCGGTGAGCTCACGCTCGAGCCGGCGCTCGAGGTCGGAGCGTTCCTGGGTCATCGCACGCACCACGGTGACCACGACCCCACGCACCGGAAGGGAAGCGGCGGCATCCGCACGCGCGAGCTCCGCGCGCAGCTCGCCGAGGCGACGATCGCGATCGGACCCGGCGGGCATTGCGAGTGCGTCGGCGAACGCTGCGCGGAGCGCGGCGAAGTCGCCGGCCGGGAGCCTTCGGACGCCGGGCACGAGCTGTTCGAGGGTCGTTTCGTCGCGTTGCTGGCGGTCGACCGCGGCGTCGAGCCGGTCGATCTCCACGAGGCGTGCGAGCGCGAGCGTCCTCATCTCGCGCGAGGTCGCGGCGTCGGCGACGATGTTCCGGTAGTCGTCTCCCACGGCGGCCCGGTCGGCGCCGATCGATTCGAGGATCCAGCCACGGAACAACGACGGGGTCGGCGACTGCGCCGAGCGGCCTGGTGCCATCACGGGCGCGGTGGCGACCAGCGCGAGCAGCGCCGTGGTGGTGGGGGCGTTCATGACTCCACGGGTTTCGATTCGAACCGGTAGCCGATGCCGTGCACGGTGATGACGTGCTGCGGGTGCTCGACGTCGCGCTCGAGCTTCTTGCGAAGTCGCGCGATGTGGTTGTCGACGGTGCGCGTGGTCGGGAGGTGGACGTAACCCCAGACGCGGCGCAAGAGGTCCTCGCGAGTCACGACTTCACCGCGGTGCGCGATCAACATCCGCAGGATCTCGGCCTCGTAGCGTGAGAGCTGGAAGTCCTCGCCGTCGCGCGTGACCGTGTAGCGCTTGAAGTCGACGGTGAGGTCGTCGAAGTCGTGGACGCCGGCGGCGCTCACCGCGCGCGCATCGGCGCGCCGGAGCACCGCGCGGATGCGTGCGCCGAGCTCGCCGAGCGCGAACGGCTTCGCGAGGTAGTCGTCGGCCCCGAGGTCGAGGCCCGCGACCTTCTCCTGATCCTGGCCCTTGGCCGACACGATGATCACCGGCGTGGCCTGGCCGGTGGCTCGCAGTTGCTTCAAGACCTGGAGCCCCGGAAGGTCGGGGAGCATCAGGTCGAGCAGGATCAGGTCGGGGCGATCGTCGGTCGCCTTCCGCAGGCCGTCCAGGCCGCCGGCCGCGGTCTCGACCCGAAAGCCATCGAGCTCGAGGTTGTGGCGCAGGCCCTCACGTAGGTCGGGTTCGTCTTCGATCACCAGGATGCAGGTCTTCGGCATCGGCCGTCGTCTCGTCGCGGGAGGGGAGGAAGATACGCACAATCGTCCCGCCGCCGTCGCGGGGCAAGGCCTCTGCCCGACCGCCGTGGCCTTCGGCGAATCGGCGGACCAGGTTCAGGCCGAGTCCCGCGCCGCGTCGCGTGCCGGCGTTCGAGGCCCGGTAGAAGCCCTCGAACACGCGCTCGCGTTCCCGTGCGGGGATGCCGATGCCGCGGTCTGCGACCTCGATGCGGGCCTCGTCGCCCAGGCGGGTCGAGGGAGATCCGGATGTCGTGAGGTTGGCCGTTCTCGGCGCCGTACTCTGACGGCGTTCTCGAGCACGTGCGACCAGTGCGCTCTCGAGAGCGGTCTCGTCCACGGACGCGATCACGTCCTCGGCCGCGTCGACGGTGAGGTGTCGCGCCCTCGGTGGTCAGGTGGGGGCGATAGTCCTCGGCGATCCGCTCGACGATCGCGCGCAAGGGCTCGCGGTGCGGCGTGATGGCCGACGGCGCCGGCGTCGCCGCCGGAGAAATCCAACACGCGATCGACCAGGGCGGTCAGATGGTCGGCTTCCCGGGTGATGACGTTGGCGAAGCGCGCCGCCTGTTCGGGCGCTGCGGCGCGGCCGAGTGCCAACGTCTCGCCGTACATCTTGATCAACGCGAGCGGCGTGCGTAGCTCGTGCGGAGACCTGGCTGACGAACCGCAGTCGTGCATCGGCGAATTCGGCCTCTCGCGCGACCGACCGGATCAGGAGGAATGCACCGGCGGCGGCCGTCAGGCACACGGCGACGAGCAGTGCGGCGCGCATCAGGTTCGACCGCCGACGTTCCGCGACGAGCGCTTCGGGTGCGATCGGGATCGCGGCGAGACGGATGCCCGCGATGGTGGTGATCGCCGCGCGCGGCTCGCCGCGGGCCTCGTCGACGGGATCGAGCGGTACCCCGTCGCCGTCCGAGAGCAGCAGACGGAAGCCGGACCGCACCTCGTTCTTCCAGCCGACGAGCGCGTCGTCGAGCAGTCGGTCGAGGTCGAGTCGCACGCCGATCCAGTCGCCGTCGCCGACGTATTCGAGCGAGTCGCGGCGTTCGCGGTCGGTCGAGCCGACGGAGCACCAGGAGTGACGGTCCGTCCGGGGCTCGCATGCGCGTGCATCAGCCGCGTGCCGTGCTCGAGGTGCCGCAGCTTGCGCGCGACGGCCTGCTGGACGAACGCGCGGTACTCGTCGGCGAACAACCGACCTTCGCGTCGGATCGCATCGGTGCGGAGAGCTTCGTCCGCCGCGTTCCGGAGCGGGGAGCCGGCCGGGATGCCGGCGTCGAGCAGCGCCATCACTTCGGCGAGCGACGGCGTCCGGCACGTCGTCGTGGCTGCCCGCGGCGATGTCCCGCATCAGCACGATCGCCCGGTGTGCGCCGCGGCCCCGGGCTTCGTCGAGCTGCGCGAGCGCGAGCTCGGCGAGCACGCCGACGGTCGCGTCCGTCGTCTGGAGTCGCGAGGGAGATCGAGTCGGACCCGGCCTCGGTGTCGTGGAGATCACGGTGCGCTGGAACTGCTCGGCGGCGAGATCCGGCGCGCCCATTCGCCGCAGGACGCGCCCCAGGGTGAAGCGCGCCCGCACCAGCGCGTCCTCCCGTCCGACGTGAATGCGGTTCGCGGATGCGTGCGCATCGAGGTACTGCTCGAGGATGTCCCGAGCCCCGGCGAGGTCTCCGAACGCCTCGAGCGCTTCCGCGCGTCGGATCGCCCCGACCGGGCTGTTCCAGTGGTAGGGCAGGCCGTCGAACGGGTCCGGCGAGAGTCGCGGGAACAGCAGTCCGCCGGCATCGTCGACGACGCAGAGATCGAGGGCCTCGGGCTCGGTTTCACGGAGCTTCTGTGCCGCGTGCACGAGGCCGTACAGCCCCAGGTCGGGCAGCGTCTCCAGCAGGCGATCGGCGCGGGCGTTCACGTGCCGCTCGATCCGGCGGCTGGCCTCGGCCAGCACCCCCTGTGCCTGGTCGTCGAGCAACCGATCTGCGCGCACCTCGAGACGACTCAGCTCACTGCTCCCGAGCCACGCGAGCAACGCGAGGGAAACCAGGAGGGTCAGGAACGCAGGGAGGTGACGGGCCAGCAGGCGCATCGCGGCAGGGTCGGCCGATGTTACCTGCGGGACGCCGCCGCGGACGAACAAGCCGAGCGAGCGACCGACGCGTTCGGACCACCCCGATGGCACCCGACCGGTGCGCGCCCTAACTTCGGGCCGTCCATGAGTGTTCCGGTCGCACGCCAGGATCCGCACCTGCGTCGGTTCCCGCTCCGGCGGCGCATCATCCACGCGGCGGGCGGGCCCCTTCGCCTGGTCGTCCCCGCGTCGTCGCACGCACTCCTCGCCGATTCGCCGGCACTCGCGCGAGCCGCGGCGGGGGGCGAGTTCCCGCACTGGGCCGACGTCTGGCCGGCGTCTGTCGCGCTCGCGCGACGGCTGCTGCGCGGGGAGCGGCTCGAAGGTCGAACGGTGGTCGACCTCGGCTGCGGGCTCGGCGTCGCGGGGATCGGTGCGGGGCGTCGCGGTGCGGCCGTGCGCTTTCTGGATCGCAGCGAGGACGCCCTGCGGTTCGCGGCGTTCAACGCGCGCCAGGCGCGCCTCGACGCGTGGTCGACCGCCGTGTTCCATTGGGCGGAGGACACGCTGCCGGAGCCCGTCGATCTGCTGCTGCTCGGGGACGTGCTCTACTCGTGGAAGCACGGCCCGTCGTTGCTGCGGCACGTCGACGCCGTCGTCCGTGGTGGCGGAACCGTGCTGTGCGCGGATCCGTGCCGGCCGACCGGCGACGACTTCTTCGCCGAGATCGCGCGGAGGTGGCCCGCGACCCGTTGCGAGTCGTGCGTCGTCACCGTCGAACCCGACGGCGCGCGGGTGGACGTGCGGCTTGCCGAGGTGGTCGGCGAACGACGATGAGACACGACCGCGTGGTCGGAGATGCGCCCGTTCTGCTGTCGCTCGGCGGCCGCGGGCTCGCCCAGCAGATCGCGTGGTTCAATCGCCTGCGGTTCACGGCGGCGCTCGCGATGCTCGGGCTGACGTTCGTCGCGGCGCGTGGTGGGCTCCTCGTCGACCCGGCGCCGCTCTACGCGCTGGGCGCCGCCACGGTGGCACTGGACGGCATCTACGTCTGGTGGGCGCGCGGCAACGCCGAGCGGTCTGTGCGCACCCTGCGTCGACACGTCGACCTGCAGATCGGTGTCGACCTCGCGATCCTGACCGCGCTGCTGCACTACTCGGGCGGCATCACCAATCCGATGGTGCTCGCCTACCTGTTCCACACGCTGATCGCGGCGTTCCTGCTGTCGCTGCGGGCGGCGGTCGCCGTCGCCGTGCTCTCGATCGTCCTCGTCGGCGCGCTGGGCTGGCTGGAGTTCCGTGGCATCCTGACGCACCATCCGTTGGGACTCGAGCTGCTCCACCTCCAACGGATGCGCGCGCTCGATCTCGTCCTGTGGATCGCGACCATCGCGCTGGTCCTCGCGGCGTCGATCTACCTCGTCTCCACGATCGTCCGCCAGCTCGGCCGCCGCGACCAGGAGCTCGTCGGGCTCAGCCGCCAGCTCGCGCTGAGCGAGAAGCTCGCGTCGGTCGGGACGCTGGCCGCCGGCGTGTCGCACGAGATCAACAATCCCGTGAGCGTCATCCGCCAGAAGACCGACATCCTCCGCTACCGCATCGGGGACGGGGACCCGCCCGCCCGCCTGCTCACCGAGCTCGACACCATCCAGAAGCACACACAGCGCATCGCCGCGATCACCGACGGCCTTCTGGCGTTCGCGCGCGAGACGCCGTTCGAGCTGCAGCCGGTGTCGGTGAACGAGCTCGTGCAGGAAGGTGCGGATCTGGTGCGCGTGCCCTTCAAGTCCGCCGAGCTCGGCCTCGACGTGAGTCTCGCGCCGGAGAGGCCTTCGGTCTCGGGCTCGCCGAACCACCTGCTGCAGGTGCTCGTGAACGTCCTGCTGAACGCCCGCGACGCGTCGCCGGCGGACTCCCGCGTGGCCATCTCGACCGCATGCGACCGCGATGAGGTTCGCATCCAGATCGAGGACCGCGGCGTCGGCATTCCCGAGCAGTTGCTCGACAAGATCTTCGACCCGTTCTTCACCACCAAGGACGTCGGGCGAGGCACCGGACTCGGACTCGCGTTGAGCCACGGCATCGTCGAGCGTCACGGCGGTCGGATCGAGGTCGAGAGCGTGCTCGGCGCCGGCACCGCGTTCCGGGTGGTGCTCCCGCGGCTCGGCGCCGGCGACGGCGCCTGATCCCTTGCCGGTTGGCGCCGGCGGATGTCCGTGACCCCAACCGGTTGTGGTCGTCGGGGAAAAAGACTGGACCAGCGCAGGGTCGTCGGCTACAGAAAGCGGCGGCGTCGGGCGGTCGCCAGACCTGGGAGGGCCGAACGCACGCCGACCCGGTGGTCAGACCGGGTCGAGCTCTCTCCTTCGGCGCCGGCCGCCGGGCACGCGGTCGGCGCCGTCTGCGAGACGCCGGATCCTCGACACACTCCGGAATCCCGAGAGCTCACGCCGCCGGAGCCCGATGGCTCCGGCGGCGTTCTGTACCCCCGAACACGGGCCCCGTGGGACACTGGCCCCGACGGTTGGTGACGCCCCGCCGGAGGTCCGGGCACGGCAGGACTTTGCGTGGCTTCGCGAGCAAGCTCGCGGCACCTGCACAAGCCCGGTCTCCGCAAGGAGTTGGGGGGTGCTTCACCAACCGTCGGGGCCAGCATCGGTCGGGCCGGCATCGGTCGGGCCGGCATCGTTCGGGGCCAGCATCGGTGTACGAAGCCGCCGGCGTGCAGCGCACCGCTGCACGCATCCCTCCCAACTCGAGCTCCGCCGGCGCTGCGCGCCGGCGCGGTGGCGTCACAACTTCACGTCGACGACCTGATCCACTTCGAAGTCGAAGCTGATCTCCTCGTCGACGTTGATCAGGCGCCCGGTGCCCTTGAACTCGTTGAAGATGATCGCGCCCGAGAGCGAGCTGCCGTCTTCCAAGCTCAACGTGACCCATTCCGCCTGCCGAGCGTTCATCAGCAGGTCGTAGACGCGTTCACGGGACGGCTTGACCGCATTCCGTTCCACCATGTCCAGTTTCCTCTCTTCCGTGCCGGGGAGGCGTGCCTTGCTTGGGTGAGAGACTCGAACCTTCCGTGCGAGGGGAGAATCGTTCGAGGAGCAGAGCCGACCAGGTCTCGAACCCGTGCGGATCTTGCCACACCCTTGACGGTCCGGCAAGGACCCGAAAACCGCCTCGGAGCTTGGAGATTTCGCGGATTCCGACCTCGTCCGCTGCCACCGAGGTCGGAATCACCAGCTCGTGCACGAGTCCGGCGTGGACGGCCCCGACGGGGTTCGAATCGTCGTTGAGGAGGCCCAGGAACGTCGGTTCCGGCAGGCGCGGGGGCAGGATGAGCTCCTCGTCGAGCTCGCGGCGGAGCGCCCGGGCGACGATCCCGGCCGTGATCGGCCCGTCCGCGGGTTCGATGTGCCCGCCGAGGCCGATCGACAGGAGCCCGTGGAGGCGGTCCTCGGTGTGGGCCTTCAGCCGCTCGACGCAGAACACCGCCTCGCCGTGCCGGAGGACGCAGTAGGGCACGAGCTGCTTGCGGGACGGATCGATCTCGGCGGCGTCGCGGTCGGCGAACCGGGCGGCATCCGCCAGTCGTACCAGCCAGCCATCGCGTTCGTCGGGCGCCAGCGCCACGAAGCCCTGTGGCCAGTCACCCGCGAAGAAGTGCGCTCGATCGACGACGAGTACCTGTTCCATGGTCAGCGGGCTCGTGGACGGGACGGGGTCTCGGATCCTCAGGGACGGACCTCGAGGACCGCGGCGTTGCTCATCCAGACGCGCCCGGAGAGCGGGTCGACGGACAGGCACTGGGCGTCGAGCACCGCGCCCGGCGCCACGGCCGGCACCGGGAGATCGAACGCGAGCTCGCCGCCCGCGAACAGCCCGGCCGGGCTCGTCAGGATCGGGGTGACGCAGAGCAGACCGGCGCCGGGAAAGCCGAGCAGGCGTGGATCGAGCGGGGTCGCCATGCGCACGCCCAGCTCGAGCACGCCGGCGAACGGGGCGCTCTCGCCGAGCGGGAGCTGCGCGACGAAGTGCGCGATCCCGCCGGTCTGCGGCACGCTCGCCGACGTGAGCGGAAAGTAGTCGTAGCGCTCTGGATCGAGGTACCCGTTGCCGAGGCCGTGTGCGTAGATCGCGGTGCCGCGTGCGACCAGGGGATTGCCGAGCCAATCGGCGCCGTGCTCGTCGAGCGCGAACAGGAGCCGCCCCGCAGCGGCCGCGAGGGGGAAAGCCGCGCACTCCGCGGCGCTCTGGTACCAGGCGTCCGAACCGGTCCCGGCGATCCATGCGGCCAGCGCGAGACCGACCGTGTCACCGGCGGCGTCGAACTGCGGTGCCGGCGAGTGCAGGGTCACGAGTCCCCCGATCGTGCCGGCGACGACGGCATCGCGGACGTTCGTCACGTGCCCGTAGGCCGGCGAGACCGGGTCGATGTCGATGTCGCCGACCGCGATCGTGTCCGGGGCGGTGACGAAGTAGACGACGGCCGTGCCGGCGATCCTGCCGAGCGCCGGGTCGATCGGGCCGGCGGGCACGCCCACGAGCGGCTGGATGCTGCCGAAGGCGCCGCCGAGGCCGGCGCGGGACGCGATGCAGGCATCGCCGGCACCGATCGGATGACTCGGTCCGGAGTCGAACAGGATCGCCAGGCGGCTTCGATCGAGCGAGCCCTGGAACTCGTCGTCGGGTCCGTTCAGGGCGTTCGCGGCAGCGGTCACGACGGGCCAGGTGCCCGGCCCTGCCCACGTGAAGTCGACGAGGTCGAAGCCGGTCGATCCGCCGATCGGCCGTACGGTGGCGATCCCCTCGAAGCCCCCGGAGCCGTCCGGCACGACCGCGAGTTGTGCGACCGCCGCGACGCCGAACGCGGTGGCGCCGAGCTCCGCGACCGGGGTCGGCCCGCTCACCAGGGGCGGTCGGCACAGGTCGAGCGGCACCTGGGCGGCGAGGCCACCGGCGGCGACCGCGGCGAGCAGCAGAAGCAAGACGAGCGAACGCATCGACAGCACGGAACCCAGTGTGGCGCGTCAGAAATCCGGGGGGTTCTCACCGGCCACTCACGTCGCTACCGGCGTTGCCCCGCCGCGACGTGTTCGCGAACATGCCTGCGGAGAGGCGCCTTTGCGAGCGACGCGACGGATTCGCCGACCACACCCGGCTGACTGACGCACCACACTAGGCGCGCTCCGAGGGCTGTCGACCCCCGCCGTTCACTCCCCCGAACGGTCCTCGGGGGTCGGTTCGGGCGCCGGCTCCGGAGCCGGCGGTGGGGGGGCCGGTTGCGCCTTCGGCGCCTC
Source organism: uncultured Planctomycetota bacterium (assembly GCA_963823025.1). Lineage (GTDB taxonomy): Bacteria > Planctomycetota > UBA1135 > UBA1135 > UBA2386 > CAWGKH01. The sequence continues at coordinate 27,726 of CAWGKH010000006.1, forward strand.
GGGCTCCGGCGTCGGGAGGAGCGCCTTGAGTCCGGCGAGTGAGCGCAGCTCGCCCTTGTGGCCGCGCGCCAGCTCGGTCTTCCGCTCGCTCTCGACCGTGATCACGCGTGGCTGACCCTGGGGGCGCGAGCCCCGCCGGCCGCCGCCACCGCTGAGGATGTCCGCGCCCTCGCTCGGGCGAGCCTTCGGCTTCGGGCCGCGCCGGCCGCCGCGGCGGGCGTCCGGCACGCGTGCCGCGCGGTTCATGACCGGCGTGTCCTGTTCGTCGCGCCCGCGCCGGCCGCCGCCGCGCCGGTCGCGGCGCCCGCCGCCGCTACCCGGTGCCATGCGCTCGCCGAGCGTGGCGGGCCGGCCCTCGGCGAGGTGCCGCGGCTTCTGCATCGACAGGCTGATACGCCGACCCTGCTCGTCGAGGTGGACGACGTAGACCTGCACGATCTCGCCGACCCGGAGCAGGCGGTCCGGATCGCGCAGGCGGTAGCCCGGAATCTGGGAGACGTGCACGAGGCCGTCCTGACCGACGCCGAGATCGACGAACGCGCCGAATTCCGTCAGGTTGCTGATGCGGCCCCGCAACTCCAGGTCGGGCTTCAGATCCTCGAACCGTGCGACACCCTCGTTCTGGAACGAATCCAGGCGCCCGCGCGGGTCGCCCTCGCCGCTCTCCAGCGCGGCGACGACGCGGCGCGCGCGGCGCGGGCCGATGCCGGTGATCCGTGCGAGCTCGTGCGGCGGCATGCCGAGCGGCCGCTTGCCGATCAAACCGGTCACCTCGGTACCGCGCTCCTTGGCGAGCTCGCCGATCGCCGCGTATTCCTCGGGATGCACGGCGGTGGCATCGAGGGGCTCGCGCCCGCTGCGCACCCGCAGGAACCCGGCGATCGACAGGAGGTCGAGCTCGTCGAGCGACTCGACCTTGGTCAGGTCCTCGAGCGCATCGAACGCACCCTGCGTGCTGCGGTGGCTCGTGATCGCCTTGGCGAGGTCGCGGCTGACGCCGGGCAGGCGCGCGAGCAGTGCCGGATCCGCGCGATTGACGTCGACGCCGATGCGGGCGAGGCACGACGTCAACACCGAGTCGAGCTGCCGGTTGAGCATGCCCTGGTGCACCTCGGTGAGATTCTGGCCGAGTCCCAGGCCGCGCGGTTCGACGCGCATCAATTCGGTCAGCGGGTCGCGCAAACGGCGTGCGAGGCTGAGCGTCGCACGGAGCCCGGTGTCGGTGCCCGCATGGCGCCGGCGCGCGTTCGGGCTCGTGGCCCAGACGACCGAAGCGGTCTCGTCGATCGCGACGACGCGCGGCCGCGCCTCGGGCTCGAGCTCGTCGAGCACCTGGCGCAGCAGCTTCGCCGCCTGCTCTTCCCGTCGTCCGTGTGGGATCGCGATCGAGTTCGGCGCGGCTTTGCGGATCGAGTCCGCCAGCGCGCTTCGAAGGGCCGCACGGCCCTCCTCGCCGGCGGGAACCGGGAGCGTCTCCTTCGCCGCGATCTGTCCGTCCGCCGCGAGCGCCACGAACCACGCGCTCTTGGCCGACGCCCGCAGCGCGGCGACCGGTACGTCATCGAGTACCGGTGCCATCATCTGCGCGCGCACGGCGCGACCGAACGACCGGACCGTCTCGCGGTCGGCGCGCTCCTTCAGGTGGTGGCGCACGGTCTGCTCGCACGCGCGGTGCACGTGCTGGTCGTAGGCGTGGCCGTAGAGCAGGTCGAGGAACTGGCCGAGCGGCGTGTCCGGCGCGACGTCCGGCGAGAAGCGTTCGCGGAACAGCTCGAGCTCGCGTCCCTGGGGCAGCACGAGGCGCAACGTCAGCACGTTCTCCCGCTCCGCGCGGCGGAGCGCGAGCATGCGCTGCGCGGGCACCTTCCGCACCGGTTCTTCGAGACCGAAGAACTCCTCGTAGCGCTTCTGGCCCCTGCCGCGTTTCGGTCCGTCGCCGGCGTCGGCGGTCGGCGCGTTCGGGGACGTCGCCTTCGCCTGCAGGATGCCACGCGAGAGCTCGGCGCGCACCCGCGTGCGCAGCTCCGGGTCCTCGCCGGTACCTGCTCGGCGAGTGCCAGCACGACCTGCGCGAGCACTTCGTCCGGCGTGTTCAGACTGCGCTCGGGCGCGAGGTGCTCGGCCGCCACCTCCTGGGGAGTTCGATCTTCGAGCTCGTGCCGGTGGACCTTCTGCACGAGGTCCGAGAGCCCCATCGCCTCGACCTGCGCCATCGCCTTGTGTTCGTGCGGTCGGAGCAGGTGGTCGACGTCGTCGAGCAGGTCCTGATCGACCGAGTCCGTGAGCAGCGCGCGCAGTCGCTCGACGTCGTGGCCGCGCTCCGAGGCGAGCTCGAGCTGCGCGGTCTTGCGCGCCTCGAACTCCTCGAGGGAACGGCGGCGCTCGTCGATCGCCGCGATGCGCTCCTCCCCCGGATCGCCGGTCTCGTCCGGACGGAACAAGTGGACGAACAGCGGGGGGAGCCCCGCTTCGAGCAGCGCGACGACCGCGCGGATCTGATCCGGCGGGTTGTCGAATTCCGCGTCGAGGCGCTGGAGGATGGTGTCGGCGGCCATGCTGGGGAGACGAGTGGGACGGGCGACTGTATCACCGTGCGGTGGCGCTGCCAGCCGTGTTGTGGTGCTCGTGCCGATCCTCTAAACCGGCGCGGTGCCGGGCTACGAGCGGATCTACGTGCGCGCGCCGAACTGGGTCGGCGACCTGGTGATGGCGACCACCGCGTTCGAGCGGCTGCGCGCCGCGTTCCCGGCGGCGCACATCACCGGCGCGATGCGGCCGTTCCTGCGCGAGCTCTGCGACGGATCGCCCTGGTTCGACGCGATCCTGGACGCGCCGCGCGCCCGCGGGGTCCGCGGCGTGTGGCGCCAGGCCCGCGAGCTGCGCCGGCGTCGATTCGATCTCGCGGTCGTGCTGCCGAACTCGTTCGAGACCGGGCTCGTGCCCTTCCTCGCGCGCGTGCCGGTGCGACTCGGCTACCGCCAGGCGCGCCCGGGGCTGATGACGCTCGGTCTCAGCGCCGAGTCGAACCGGCCGTTCTGGCGCCGCCGCGGCCCGAGGCGGGTCCCGGACCCGATGCCGGTCTACTACGCGAAGCTCCTCGATCTGCTCGACATCCCGCCCGGCCCGGCGCGGCCGCGACTCTACGTGCGGGACGACGACCGGGAGGCGTGCGTGCGTTGGCTGCGCGAGCAGGGGATTCGCGACGAGCAGCGCATCGTGTTGATCACGGCGGGGGCGTCGTTCGGCGCGAGCAAGCTCTGGCTGCCGGAGCGGTTCGCTGCCGTCGCCCGGCACTTCGCCGATCGCGGCGACGCGCCGATCCTGCTCGCGGGGCCGAAGGAGCTCGATCCGATCCTCGACATCGGTGCGCGGGCGGGGGCGGGGGTGACCGTGGCTGCGCCGGCCCTGTCGTTCGGCACCCTGAAGGCGTTGTGCGCGCGGGCCTCGCTGATGGTCACGACGGACACCGGACCGCGGCACCTCGCGGTCGCGTTCGACGTGCCGATCGTGTGTGTGATGGGACCCACGGATCCGCGCTACACCAACTACTGCCTCGAGCGGCAGACGCTGATCCGGAAGGAGCTGCCCTGCGTGCCGTGCCAGCGCAAGGTGTGCCCGCTCGGCCACCACGATTGCATGCGTCGGATCAGCGTCGACGAGGTGATCGCCTCGGCGGAGGCGTGGCTCGACGAGCCGATGTCGACCGGGCGACCCGGTGCGATTCACGGGCCCGAGTAGCTCCGGCACACCCAGATCGACGCGCGCTGAACCGTGATGCCGAGCTCGACGACGTCCACGTGCTCGACGCACTCGACGCTCGCGAACCGGTCTCGGATCCGTTGGAGCGTCCGCTGGTCGCCCGAGCCGTACCCCTGGCGGATGACGCAGATCCCCGCCTGGCCCTTTCGCGACGCCGGACGGGTCCAGAACGTGAACGCGAGCGCTCGCTGCCCGACGGTGTTCTCGGCCATCACGGGCTCCAGATCGCTGGCCTCGGAATGGATCGAGCGCAGAGCGTGCGCCAGCTGCGCCGAGTCCTTGTCGTCGGTCGAGAAGAAGAACACGTTGCCCTCGACGCCGTCTTCGACGTCGACCGAGTCCTCCCAATGCTCCGCGCGTGCGGCGATCGTGCGCCATCCGCTCCACGTGTTGCCCCACGACCAGGGCACGAGTCGAAGCGCTGGCGTCAGCACGAAGAACGCCGCGCTCGCCACCAAGAGGCGCTTTCCCACCCGCTGCCAACGCGGGAAGCGCGTGCGCGCTCCGGTCTCGCCGATCCAGACGAGCGCACCGACGCCGAGCGCGACGTACGCCGGCACGATCCAGTTGAGCTTGACCTGCGTCCACGGCGACTGGGACAGCATGAACAGCGGCAGCGGCAGTCCGAAGGCCAGCACGAACAGCGCGCGAGCGTCGCGCCGCCAGCGGCGGAACCACCAGGCGACGGCGGCGAGGAACGCGGCGATGACCACCGGGGTCAGCGCCGCGACCTGCCCGAGCACGAGCTGCGTGATCCAGTTCGCGGTGATCCGTGCGTCCTCGTAGCGCGCCTCGGTCTGGAGCCGGAACGATGCCCAGTCGTGCTGGGCGTTCCACACGACGACCGGCGTGAAGCAGAGCGCGGCCACGACGGCCGCGAGCCATGGCCCCGGACGCCGGAGCTGGCGACGCATCGCCGGATCGACGAGTAGCAGGACGATGCCGGCCGGCGCGAGGAACGCCGCGGTGTACTTGCTGAGCAGCGCGCACCCGGCGCCGACCCCCGCCAGCAGCCAGTATCGCAGCGCACCGCCGCGCGCCCGCCAGAGCGCCCACATCGCCAGCGTCCAGAAGCAGACGAGTGGGCTCTCGGTCATCGCGAGCGTCGTGCCCACGGCGAAGAGCGGTACCCCGACCGACGCCAGGATCCAGAGGCGCTGTTCGCGTCGCGTCGCACCGAAGTCGCGGAGCAGCCGCAACCCGAACGCGATGGTCAGGCACGAGAACAGCACGCTCCCGGCCCGCAGCCCGAGGCTCGAAGAGCCGAACACGAGCCGCCCGAGGTCGATGCCCCATGCGACCATCGGTGGGTGATCGAGATACGACAGCGCGGGGTGCTCCGAGTACTCCGCGTAGTACGCCTCCTGCGCGATCACCGGCGCGAGCATCGCGACCAGCACGTGCAGCCCGACCGCACCGGCGACCAGCGGCGCCAACCCTTTCGCCCGGGAGTCCGACCCCGCCCCTCCCGAGTCCGTCGGGTGCGCAGCGGCTTCGCCGACGGCGGTCGGACCCGAGACGGCGACCGTCGGCGGTTGAGGCATCCGCAGGATCTTCGTCCCCAGCGCGCTGCACGCAAGCGTCGGCGGGTCGCGATGGGATGACGTTCACGTCGACCGCGACAGCTCGAAGGCTCACGGGCTCGGACCCCGACGCAACCGGGGAGGGCGCTTCAGGAACCCGTGTGGGTGAGCGAATCCGTCACGGCGAAGGAACGGTCTCGTCGAGTGGACGCAACCAGGACCGCGGCCGGACGGTGGTCTGCGGGCGAATCCTGCGGGCCGGTACCCCTGAGCAACGGTCATCCCAGGAGCGGGCAGATCCGTGGGACAACCGAAGGACCGAGATCCTCGGGCCACATTCCCCACGGTCCCGGCTGGCGCAACCAGCAGCCAGGCTCCCGGCAGCGCGGCGCATTGCGCCACCCCCGCGCCATCTCGACCCGCCGCTCGCCTCGACTTACCGCCGGGCTTCCTCCGCGAGCACTTCGACTGGCTCATCACCAAGAACGGCAAGCTCACGTTCCGCCAGGACAAGCTGCCCGAGATCGAGCGCATCGCCGGGGAGTGGGAGCGGCAGCGAGCGATGGCCTGACCGCGGCGCATTGCGCCATGCTTCGCGCCGCGGTTGCCTGCGCCAGCCGGCGACCGTGGGGAATGTGGCCCGCGGCTCTCCACTCGTCCGTTGTCCCCTGGATCTGCCCGCTCCTGGGATGACCATTGCTCACCCAGGATTCGCCGGCAGCCTCCCGCCGCGCCGTGCTCCCCGTTGCGTCCGCTCGACGAGACCGTTCCTTCGCCGTGACGGATTCGCTCACCCACACGGATTCCTGAAGCGCCCGAGCTTGCCGTTCCTCGTCACGAGCCAGTCGAAGTGCTCGCGAATAAGGCCCGGCGGCAGCTCGAGGCGAGCTGCGGTCCGGGACGGTTCGGGGGCGGCGCATTGCGCCGCGTTCCGCGCCACCGTTGCTGCCGCTCGCCGGAACCGTTCGTTCGCCCGCCACCCCGGACTTGCCTCTCTTTGGCCGGCGGTTGCTCGCGTTTGCCGCAACGCAGGATCCGCCCGTAGCCGATCGACGGCATGCGCGATCGCACGCACGCGCAGACCTTCGCCGACTTCACAGTGACCCTCGCGGCGGACGCCATCCGCCCACACGAGAGCCGGAAGAACCCATTCGCCTCGAGCCCTTCGACCAGAACGACGTCCTCGGACGTCCCGCCCGTCCTGTCTTCCGTGGGCGAAACATCGACGTTCGACTGCCCGAGCCCGAGACGGATGTCGTCTCTTGTCTGGCGTTCACTGTCTGCACGCGGCGCATTGCGCCGCGCCGCCGGGAGCCTGGCTGTTGCCTGCGCCAGCCGGGACCGTGGGGAGTGTGGCCCGAGGATCTCCGTCGTTCGGTGGTCCCACGGATCTGCCCGCTCCTGGGGTGACCGTTGCTCACGAGTACCGGCCCGCAGGATCCGGCCGCACACCACCGTCCCGCCGTGGTCCCGGTTGCGCCCACTCGCGAACGCCACTCATTCGCCGTCGCTCGCTCGCGCGCCCACAGCGATTCCTGAAGAGCCCCGGGGAGGCCCCGCCGGCCCCGGCTTGAAGACGCGACATGCTCGGCCCCACGATGTCCGCCCGATCAAGACGACCGCGGCACGCCCGGCGCCTGCGGTCCAGGCACCGCGCCGAACTCGAGCAGCCCGTGCCGTCGCCATCCCACCCTGAGCGACCAGCTCCGCGCCGCCGCCACCCCGCGCCCCCGCATCCCCCGCGTCGACCACCCCCGATCTTCGGCCGCCACGATCCGGTGCAGGGCATCCCGCTGCACCGAGAACGCCACCGGGCGAAACCCCTCCCGCTCACACCGATCCGCGAACACCTCGAACGGCACCCGCCGCTCGCGCTTCGCCCGCAAGCTCGGCAACCCCTTCCCCACCGCCGGCGTCACGTGCACCGGATGCCCCCGCCCGCCCCCTCGCCCCACACCCATCCCGACCCGCTACCATCCCCGACTGCGGCCGCCCACCCCGCACCTCCGACCCCACCCCGTCGCCCGATGCTCGCCACCCTCACTCTCTCCCTGGCCTTCGCTTTCCCCGCCCCCCAAACCAACTCCCCACCCCTCCCCCCGACCATCCGCGAGCCGGCCCCCCTCCAGCAGGTCAACCCGTACGACGTCCACATGGAAACGGCGCCGATGTCCGATCCGGACCCCGCCGACACCCACGTCGCCTCCGACTGGGAGATCTGGACCGTCGCGCCCCTGCCTCTCCAGCGCGTGTGGCACGCGGACGACGTCACCGGCCTCGAGAAGGTCCACACGCATCTCGGCGACGGCGTGTTCGAGAACTCGCACTCCGGCTGGACCCGGCTGTTCGAGAACACCCGGTTCCAGCTCCGTGTCCGGCACCGCGACAGCAGCGGCGATCCGGCGACCGAGTGGAGCCCGTGGTCGACCGTGCTCTTCGACACCGGCCCTGCCGACGTCAAGAACCCGCTCCTCCTCGACGACGTCCAGTCCTCACCCGCGCCAGCTTGGACCGATCCGTCCGGCGCCGACGTCGACCTCTCGACCGGCACGTCGATGCCGTCGCTCTCGCTCGAGTCCGCGACCGGCCAGTCCCTCCTGCGCATCGCCGCCTCGTCCGCAGCGGGCAACTCGACGACGAATCCGCCGCCGCTCCCGAGTCACGAGCCCGTCCGCATCGTCGTCGATGCGGGCAACGTCGGCGGCAACCTCGTGCTGCCGGAGACCGACCTGACGCTGTTCGAGCACGACTGCGAGGACGTCACGATCCGCTTGCCCGTGCTCAACGTGCCACCGTTCCAGCGCGTGGTCTTCTGGGTCAGTGCAGACGGTGCGACCTACATCGCGAGCCTGCAGCAGTCGACGCCGGACTTCTCGCTCCCGGCGCGGGGCCTCCTGCCACCGTGGGTCGCGCGCGAGCCGGGCTACGTCGTCGACGTCGCCGCCAGCGGCTTCCAGCTCCCGGTGAACATCGCGTTCGTGCCGCACCCGGGCACGCGACCGGGCGATCCGAAGTTCTACGTCACCGAGCTCTACGGGTCGGTGAAGACCGTCACCAACGACGGCACCGTGCTGACCTACGCGTCGAACCTGCTGAACTACGCGCCGTCCGGCGTGTTCCCGGGCAGCGGTGAGCAGGGCGTCACGGGCATCGCCGTCGACCCGGCCTCGGGCGACGTCTTCGTGTCGCTCCTGCAGGACGAGGGCGTGTCGCACGACCACATCCCGCGCATCGTCAGGATGTCGAGCATCGACGGCGGTAGGACCGCGGCGTCGCAGCAGACGATCCTCCACATGACCGGCGAACCGCAGGGCCAGTCCCACCAGATCTCCTGCCTCGAGATCGTCGGTGGGCTGCTGTTCTGCCACATGGGCGACGGGTTCTTCGCCTCGACGGCGCGCAACCTCGGGTCGTTCCGCGGCAAGATCCTCCGGCTGAACCTCGATGGCTCGCCGGTGCCCTCGAATCCGTTCTACGACGGTGGGGCACGCGACTCGCGGGACTACGTGTTCGCGTACGGCGTGCGCAATCCGTTCGGTGGCGCGTGGCGCGCGCTCGACGGCGCTCGCTACATGGTCGAGAACGGCCCGAGCATCGACCGCTTCGCGCGCATCGACCGTGGCCGCGACTACCAGTGGAGCGGGTCCGACAACGACATGCTCGCGTCGGCGATCTACAACTGGTCGCCCGCGCGCGGCCCGGTCAATCTCGCGTTCGTGCAGCCTCAGACGTTCGGCGGGAGCGGCTTCCCGCCGGGCAAGATGGACCACGCGTTCGTCACCGAGTCCGGTCCGACGTACGCGCAGGGACAGCAGTCCGCCGGCAAGCGGATCAGCGAGTTCGTGCTCGATCCGTCGGGCAATCTGGTCGCCGGGCCGCTGCCCTTCGTCGAGTACGTCGGCGACGGGTTCGCCACGGCGGTCGGGCTCGCCGCCGGTCCGGACGGCCTCTACTTCACCGAGCTCTATCGGGACGCCGGGGCGTCCGGGCCGACCGCGGCGGGAGCGCGGGTGCTGCGCATCCGATTCGGCGAGGTCGGCGACTGCAACGCGAACGGGGAGCCGGACTGGTGCGAGATCGCGACCGGCGCCGTCGACGACTGCAACGCGAACGGCATCCCCGACACCTGCGATCTGGCGCTCGGTGCGTCCCACGACTTCGACGCGAACGGCGTGCTCGACGATTGCGATCCGCTGTCCGAGGATCGGGACACGGCGTCGTTGTTCTTCGGCAGCGCGGTCGGCTTCCGGCTCGACGCCGGAGCGGCGCTCGCGGGCGGCGTCTACCTGCTCGTCGGATCGGCCAGCGGCACCTCGCCGGGGACCCCGCTCGGGGCGGTGACGCTGCCGCTCAACGTGCTCGGCGATCCCTGGTTCGAGACCACGGTCGTGCTCGCGAACTCGCCGTCGTTGCAGATGACGCTCGGCGTGCTCGACCCGTCGGGTCACGCGCAGTCCACGCTGGTCGTCCCGCCGAACTCGCCGCTCGCGTGGAGCGGGATACGGTTGCATCACGCGTTCGTCGTGTTCGACTTCGCGACCGGCAGCTTCGCGTTTGCGAGCAACGCGGTGCCGCTCCGCCTGACGCTCTAGTCCTCGGACAAGCGGTCGGCGCCGAACATCGCCGCGCAGAACGTCACCGCCTGCGAGCCGTCCTCGGCGCGCGCCTGACCGTAGTGGAGCAGCTCCGCCGGGCCGCCGGCGAGGCGCGCCGCGAGGTAGATCGCGGTGGCGCTGCAGACCCGGTCGGGGTTGCCGGGTCCGATCACGGCGCGGTGGAACGCACCGGGACGACCGGCCTCGAGCGCGGCGAGTCGCGCCCGGTCGTCGCGCGCGAGCTGCGCGAGGCGTGCGTCGTCGATCGGCTTCGGGTCGCCGAACTCCGGGCCGACGTGCGCGAGGTCGGCGCCCGCGACGAAGCAGACGCGCTTGCCGGACGCCTTGGCGGCGTCCGCGAACGCTTCGACGATCGCCGCGACGTAGCCCTCGCGGTCCGGGTCGCCGACGCCGGACGGCAGGGCACCGCACAGGAATCCGGCGATCCCGGCGTCGCGCGTGCCGAACAGGTGCGTCAGGAACAGCGCCTGGAACTCGATGCTGTGCTCGCCGCGATGCAGGAAGAGGTCGAGCTCGGCGGGCTGACCGAGGCGCTGATGGACGCGTTCGACGAAGTCGCGGTCGGTCGCGAGCCGGCCGAGCGGCGTCACCCAGTCCTGGAGCAGTCCGGTGATCGGCGCCGACGGACCCTGGTGGCCGGTGCCGAGGACGACGAACAGGTCCGCCGGCTCGCGCGCGGCCAGCGCGCGATAGGCGGCGCCGTAGCCGGCGTGGCCGCGTGCGAGGTCGATGTGCGGCGCGATCAACCCGGCGGGCGCGGGCGCGGCGGCGTCGGGCCGCTCGCCGAGGATCGCCTCGAGCGCTGCGGCGCACGCAGCGGGATCGGCCGGATAGCCGGCGGTGCCGGCATGGGCCGCCGGTCGGGCGTCCGCGTCGAGGAACTCCCGCATCGTGCTGGCCAGCGTGTTGCGGAACAGCTCGCCGTCGAGGAGCAGGTTCTCGTCGAGCTGGCGGACGACGTCGGCGACGAGTCCCTCGGGCAGGTCGCCCTCGAGCGCCGCCAGCTCGCGCTCGATGTCCGCGACCGTGCGGCGGCCGTCGAACCGGCCCACGATCGGGAGCAGGCCTTCGGGGACGAACACCTGACCGGTCAGGAGCCCGAGCGGATCGGTGATCACGACACCCCGGGCGACGCGGTGCACCTCGAGGGGTCGCAGAGCCGGTCGGAGCGTCGACTGTGACCGTTGGTCCACGGCCGCCTAAGATAGCTCGCCGATGACTGTCGACGGGAATCCGTTCCGGCTGGTGGTGCGCCGCGATGGCGAGATCCGGACGCACGACTTCGACCAGGACGAGATCGTCATCGGTCGGGCCAAGGACTGCGATCTCGTGCTGGGCGACCGGCTCGTGTCGCGCCGGCACTGCCGCCTCGTGCGCGACGGCAGCGGGTTCACGTTGATCGACGAGGGCGCCCAGAACCCCGCCAGGTTGCGCGGCGCGCCCGTCGAACGGGCCGAGCTCCGGTCGGGCGACCGGTTCACGGTGGGGGGCGTCGAGGTCGAGCTCTCCGCCGACGTCCAAGAGCGCCCGGCGTTCGAGGAGACGATGCTCGAGGGCGCGCAGACCAGCAAGGACCTGGCGGCGTTCGTCGCGATCGCCCGCGCGCTCAACGAAGAGCAGGACCTGAGCCGGCTCCTGACGCGCATCGTCGACGCCGCGATCGCGCTGAGTGGCGCGGAGCGGGGCTTCCTGATCCTCGGTCAGGGTGAGGAGTCGACCGTCGAGGTGGCGCGCAACTTCGCGCAGGAAGAGGTCCACACCCCCGAGTTCAAGATCTCGCGCACGATCGCGCAGCGGGTCCGTGAGACCGGCGTGCCCGAGCTGACGACGAACGCGCAGGAGGACGCGCGCTTCCGCGACTTCGCGTCGGTGACCGACCTGCGGCTGCGATCGGTGCTGTGTATCCCGCTCCGCATCCGCGGCACGGTCGAGGGCGTGCTCTACGTCGACAACCGGCTGCAGAACCAGGTGTTCAAGGACCGCGAGAAGCAGCTCCTGATCTCGCTGACCGATCACGCCGGCATCGCGCTGCACAACGCACGCACGATGCGGGAGCTGCGCGGAAAGACCGCCGATCTCGAATCGGCGCTCGACCGGGTCGCGCAGCTCAACGCTGCGCTGAAGGGTGAGGTGCAGGAGAAGGACGCCGAGCTCGCGGACGTCCGCCATCAGCTCCACGAGGCGAGCCGGGGCGGGGAGTTCGACCACGACTACCGTGCGATCGTCGGCAACAGCCGGAGGATGAAGGAGGTGTTCCGGCTGCTCGACAAGTACGTGCCGGCGGAGGACCCCGTGCTGATCACCGGCGAGTCCGGCACCGGCAAGGAGCTGGTGGCGCGCGCGATCCATCGACTCGGACCGAGAAGCAAGGCGGCGTTCGTGTCGGAGAACTGCGCCGCGTTGCCGGAGACTCTGCTCGAGAGCGAGCTGTTCGGCTACACGAAGGGCGCGTTCACCGGTGCGGATCCGCAAGGAAGGGGCTGCTCGTAGCGGCGTCCGGCGGGCGTGATGTTCCTCGACGAGATCGGCGACATGCACGTCGATCGTGCAGAAGAAGCTGCTGCGGGTGTTGCAGGAGGGTGAGATGCGGCCGCTCGGGAGCCAGGACATGGTCAAGGTCGACGTGCGGCTCGTCGCCGCGACCAACCGCGACCTCGAAGAGCTCGTGCGTGACGGCGAAGTTCCGGGAGGACCTGTACTACCGACTGGCGGTGCTGCCGATCTGCACCTGCCGCCGCTGCGCGAACGCCGCGAGGACATTCCGGCACTCGTCGATCGGTTCCTCGCCGAGCTGACCCGCGAGGGCGCGGCCACGACGCGTACCCGCGTGAGCGCGGCGACGCGATGTCGGCATTCGATGCGGCATCGGTGGCCGGGCAACGTGCGCGAGCTGCAGAACGAGATCCGCCGCGCCGCGATTCTCGCCGACGGCGTGATCCTGCTGTCCCACCTGTCCGAACACGTGCGCGAGCCGCGTCCGGTCGAAGGTCCGGAAGGCGGCGTCGTGCCCGCGGAGCGGGGCACGACATTGCCCGATCTCGTGCGCGAGCTCGAGGTACGCGAGATCGAGAACGCCATGCAGCAGTCGAACGGCAACAAGAGCCGGACGGCGGAGATGCTCGGCGTCTCCCGGTTCGCCTTGCAGCGAAAGCTCGAGAAGTACGAGATCGATCTCGATGCCGGCTCGTCTCGCGCGTCCGGATCGGACGCCGACGGCGGCGGGGATTCCGGATCCGACGGGAGCGACGAGTCCTCGTGAGCTTCGCCCAGCCCTTCTCGAACTACGAGATCCTCGCACGCGTCGGGTCGGGTGCGATGGGGACGGTGTTCCAGGCGCGGCAGAAGCACATGGACCGCATCGTCGCGCTCAAGGTGCTGAAGCCCGCGCTGGCGCGCAACGCGCGCTACGTCGACCGCCTGCGCCGCGAAGCCCGCATCGTCGGGCAGCTCAGTCACCCGAACATCGTCACCGGCTACGACCTCGGTGAAGAGGGTGGCTACCACTTCTTCGTGATGGAGTTCGTCGAGGGGCGGTCGCTGCGGCAGCTCCTCGCCGAGTGGGGCAGCTTCCCCGAGGAGCAGGTGCTCGACGTCGCGATCCAGGTCACCGGTGCCCTCGACCACGCGTGGCAGCGCGGGGTGATCCACCGGGACGTCAAGCCGGGCAACATCCTGATCACCGAGGACGGCCGGGTGAAGCTGACCGACATGGGGCTGGCCAAGGGCGCGACCGACCTGACGCTGACGCGGCACGGCGCCACCGTCGGCACGCCGCAGTACATCAGCCCGGAGCAGGCCCGCGACCCGTCGAGCGTCGACGTGCGGAGCGACCTCTATTCGCTCGGGGCGACGCTGTTCCACATGGCGACCGGACAGCCGCCGTTTCGCGCCGACAGCATCGGCGAGCTGATCTCGAAGGTGCTCGACGAACGCGCGCCGTCCGCCACCGACCTGAATCCGGAGCTCTCCTCGGGGCTGAGCCTCGTGATCCAGAAGCTGCTCGCGAAGAACCCCGCCCTGCGCTACCAGACGCCGCGCGAGCTGCTCGAGGATCTCGAACGCGTGCGCCGTGCCGAGCGCCCGCGCGTGGACGTCTCGGCGCTCGCGCACGAGCGACGCCGCCGGACGTCCCGTCGCTCGCGGTGGTTGGCGTGGGGCAGTGCCGCGGCGTTCCTGTGTTTCGCTGCACTCGCCGTCGTGTACTGGCCGCGCCACAACGGCGACGGCGATCCGTCGGGTGGCGACGCCGCGGCGTTCCGGCGCACGGTCCTGACCGGGCTCGATGCGGCCGCCGGTTTCCCGGAGCGGTTCGCGGCGCTGGAGCGGCTGCGTGCGACGACGACGGGCGATTCCCGACTCGCGGTGCTCGCCGACGAGGAACGACGCCTGGCGAACGAGGTCGCCAGCCGGGTCGATGCGCTGTGCGATCGCTACACCGGAGAGCGACGGGCCGAGACCGAGCAATGGCTCGCCGACCCCGAGCACTGGACCGACGAGGCCGGCTTCGTGCGCGACGTCGCCGTGCCGGCGATCCGCGAGCTGACCGGCTTCGCGCCGGCGGCGCTACCGGACGCACGGCTCCGCGCGACCGTCGCGGGACGGCTCGATGCGCTGCGTGCGGAGATCGCGCCGCTGTGCACGAGTCGCGACGAGGCGTATGCGCGGCGCTTCGAACAGTTCGCGCGCGAGGACGTGATGCGTCCCGTCCGCGCGTCGCTCGAGCGCGAGGACTTCGCGGCCGCCCAGCGCCTTCTCGACGAACGGCTCGACGCGTTCCACGGGGACGACCATCGCCCGGCACTCGCGAGGCTCTCACCCGACCTCCGCGAGCGCCTCGAAACGCGGCGCAAGGCGGTCCGGGCACTGCTCGAGGGCGAGATCCGGGTCGCCCAGCAGGGCGCTGCCGCGCAGCTGGTCCACGATGCGACCGCTCGTTTCGACGCGATCCAGCGCATGCACGACGATCTCGCCGAACGCGGAGCGGATCCGGGTCCGCTGCGCGAGGCGCTCGATCGTGCCGAGCGCGAGCTTCGCCGGCACCATCCGACGAGCGACGCGTTCCCAGACAAGGCGGTGGACCCGTGGCCCGAGATCGAGTCCCGGCTGCGCGCCCTTCGCAGCGACCTCGCGGCGCTCGAGCGAAGGTTCGACCAAGGTGTGCTCGACGGGTTCCTCGCGCTCGGCTATCGCGTGTTCGCCGAGTCGGGCCCGACGCCGGCCGCGCGCGTCGTCGCCTCGGCGCGCGTGCTGTCACCGGCGGTGGAAGCACGACGGCGCGAGCACGTTGCGGTGTTCGAACACGCGGCCCGCTTTCGATCCGAGCTGCTGTCGGCGCTGCTCGTCGGGCAGGAAACGGTCCGCCTCGGCGGCGTCACGGTTCGCGCCGACGAGCACGGACCGGTGGTCGACTCGATCGCGGACGGCGCGCCGGTCCCGTCGCTCGCGCTCGATCTGGAGACGTTGTTGGCGTCGGCGCCCGAGCCGTTCCGGCAGGCGGTCTCCAAGGACGACGAGCTTCGCCAGGGCCGTGCGTTCTGGCGCTTTGCGCGCGGCGATCCCGCCGGGGCGCAGTCGCTGTTGTCGGACGGCACGCTCGGGTTCTACGTCGAGCAGGTCTGGCCGCACCTGCGTGAGCTCGGGGCCGGCAAGCCGTCGGACACCGAAGCGACCGCGGCGCTCGAGCAGATCCGGGAAGCGCAGGCTCGTGGTGACTACGAGACGGTGCGGGCGTCGCTCGACGCGTTCGAGAAGCGGTTCCAGGACACGCCGATGGCGGCGCAGAGCGTCGCGGTCCGGTCGACGTTCGCGGAGTGGGCACGCGTCGCGGAGCGCCGGGCGTCGATGGAGGCGGACATCCGGCGTCGCGTGACCGGCGGAATGTCGGTCCGCGTCGACGACGACGGTGTGATCGAGATCGAGGGGAGCGCCGGTGACGTTCCCGCGGGAGCGCGGCCGCAGGACTGGGTCGTCCGGGACGGCGGGCTGATGTTGGATTCCGGCTGGCTCGAGCCCGCGGCTGCGCGCGATCGGCAGCTCGAGATCGCGGCGCCGTTCGCCGCCGATGCCGACGTCGAGCTGCGCGCGGAGATCGCGTTCCCGCGGGTCAGTGAGGAGCCCCGGGTCGTGGTCGTCGGCATCCACGGACTCGCGATCGCGCTGTGCGCGTTGCCGTCGGGTGCCGTCGCCGCGGCCGTCGTTCCCGCCGCCGCGGCGTTCGATCCGGCGGCGCTCGATCGAGCGATGGCCGGCCCGATCGTCACCGCGGGGGACGCTCCGTTCGTCGTGCCGGGTGCCTGGCTCGAGATCGAAGTCCGGATCGAGCAGCGGCGCGGCAAGGACGTCGCGGTGCGCGTGACGCTGCCCGGCGATGGCGACCGTGAGCTGTGCTCCGCCCGCGTCCCCGCGCCCGATCGGATCGATCCGGTCGTCCGGTTCGGCGGGTTCCAGGCGATGGGTGTGCGTCGGATCCGGATGCGCGGGCATCACTAGTGGTCCCGATCGCGCACTCCGCCGTGGGGCCGGAGTCAGCGCATCGGCGCGACGCCCGGTGCCTGACGCCAGTCGCCCTGCGGAGGGACGCTCGGCGTGATCGCCGGATGCTTCGCTCGCAGTGCGGGTAGCCGTTCGAGCAGGTCGGTCGCGGCGGCGACGCTGCTCCCGGATCGCTCGTCCCAGGCGTCGAGCGCTCGCGAGGCCAGCGCCGGACTGCGCGCGCTGCTGAGCACGCGTGCGGCGAGGCTCGGGCCGGCGTTCGCGACGGCCGAGTCGAACAGCGAGTCGGCGGCATCGGGATCGGCGACCTGCATTTCGTCCCAGTGTGCCGCGAGAACCCGGAGCGCCGCCGGTGCGTCGTCCGCCGCCAGCGCGTCCGCACACAGCGCGACGACGAGGTCACGGTCGAAGCCGATGCGATCGAGGCGCGCCAGGCCGACCACGAACGCGCTCCGGTGGTCGCCGCGCGCGCGCGCGTGCGCGTCGAGACAACCGGCACGCGTCGAGTCGCCGCCGAGCACGCGCGCGCTGCGCGCCCAACTCAGGCCAGCGGTCGTGTCGCCGGCCGCGAGCAGGCGGACGGCGGTCGCCGCAGCGTGTTCGGCGGGGGGCGTCCATCGCGCGATCCGTGAGGCGTGCGCCAGCTCCTGGGTTGCGTCGTTCGCCCGGCCCGGATCGCCGATGCCGGCCGCGAGCAGCCGCAGCGAGCGATCCGCGTCAGTCGTGCGGGCGAGCCGCTGGTCGAGCTGCGCGAGTCGCGCGATCACTTCGCCGTCCCCCGGCACGAGCGATGCCGCGCTGGAGAGACGCAGGCGTGCGGAGAGCAGGTCCCCGGCGCGGAGCGCGACGATCGCGCGTTCGACGTGAAGGCCTGCCTCGAGCTCGCCAAGTCCGGTCGTCTCGCCGTCACGGAGCCGGACGAGCGCATTCGTCGCGACGCGATCCGCCTCGGAGTTCTGCCGTGCCGCGAGGCATGCAGATCCGCGCAGCAGCGCGTCCAGCGTGGCCACCGTCGCGGTCAGCCGTTCGAACAGCGGGCCATGCGACGGGGTGTCGTCCAACACGATCGAGACGTGCGAACCGCCGCCGGCCGTTGGCGTCACCCGGATTTCGATCGCGCGGTGTCCGCGGTGGCCGGTGCAGCGGTCGGATGGAACGAAGGTGCCGGGCGACAGTCGGACGCCGGCATCGTCGTCCAGCGACCGCGAGGGCCGAGCGAGCCGGCCGTTGCTCGCGATGCGCAGGGGTCCCTCCGGGGTTCCGCCGATCGCGACGACCAACGCACCGTCCGGCTCGCGCAGCATCGGCAGCGGTGCGTGGTCACTTCCCGGCCACGGGTCGACGCCGGGATGGACCGCGCGGCACATCGCGCCGAGGGTCCAGGCCAGCACCTCGGGAGCCGCTGCCGATTCCGCATCGAGTCGGCGTTCGGGCCCGGACCCCAACGTCGCGCATCCGCCCAGCAGGGCCGCGAGTGCGGCTGCGCTCCACGCTCCGATCCTGGAGCGTTGCAATCGACGGCGGTACATGGGTCTCGGGTCCGACGACCGGCCGGGCGCTCGACAGAACGCGGGCCCGTCGTCGGAGCATTCGACGGTGGTCCGCGGTCGCTTGAGGCGCGTGTCGTCGAACGCAGCGACCCGCCGGTGTCAACGATCCCGGATCGGGACGCGCGACGGTGCACCGCCGGCCACGCGCTCCCAGACGGCCAGATCGACCGCGTGTCCCCGCGGTGCTGCGATCCATGCGGTGGGCGCGGGCCACGGCCGTGCGAGGTCGGTCGGACTCGGCCTCGGATCGCCCGAGGGGTGGGAGTGGAACACGCCGAGGACCTGCATGCCCGCCGCGCGCGCTTCCGCGTCGGCCGCGAGAAACTCGAGCACGTCGATCCGGAACGCATCGCCCGGGCTCGCGGCGCGGTTTCGGAGCGGACGGTAGGCGGCGGCCCGCCCGGGCTCGCTGGCGCCCGAGCCGAGCACCAGGCCGCACGCCTCGCGAGGCGCGTGAGCGAGGGCGGCCGCGCGGAGTCGCGCGAGCAGCGACGGCGGAGCGACGATCTGCACGCCGGCATGCTACCGGCCGCATCCCCTCGGAAGCCCGGCGCGGACCCGACCGGGATCCCCCTCAGGTGTGGAATGCCCCGCATGCGGCCCTAAGATCGCGCCCGCTCCACTCCCCAGCGCGGCCTCCCGCCGCAACCGAAGGGCATGCTCACCTGTGGTGGGCATGCCCCGAGGCAGTCGGCCGCGCTTCTGATCTTCGGGGTCGCTTCGGCTCCGAATTCTCGCGCGTCGCGAGAATTCTTCGCCTGCGCGACCCAGAGAGACGACGCCGAGATCACGATGACACCGAGGAAGAACGTCCTCGCCCTCAGCCTTCCCGCTTCCCTCGCGCTGCTCGCGGCCGCGGTGCTCCAGCAGGAGCCGGCCCGACAACCGGCCGTGCCGGCGACGAAGGGCATCGCCGCCGAGATCGGCGTGGTCGACTTCGATCGGGTGCTCCAGAACTACCCCGGCGCGAAGGAGAAGGAGGACGAGCTGAAGCAGCTGGTCCAGGGGTTCGACGAGAAGATGAACGCCCTGAAGAAGGAGCAGGACGCGCTGGAGCTGGCCCGTCAGGGGCTCGCGCCGGGAACGCCGGAGTACCTCGACGCCGACCTCCAGGCCAAGCTGAAGGCGCTGGAGTTCGACAAGACCGGGGAGCGCTTCGATCTGCTGACCCGGCGCAAGCACGTCGATCTGAACCTGGAGCTCTACGACGAGGTCGAGAAGGGCATCGAGGCGTTCGCGAAGGGGCGCGACCTCAAGCTGGTGCTGCGCGCGCGCGTGAGCATCCCGAAGGACCGCGCCGCGCGCCTGGACCTGCTCCAGGCGAGCGACGTCCTGTTCTACGACGCGTCGACCGACGTCACGGACGCGGTGATCCAGTTCCTGAAGACGTGGAAGAACCAGTGACGCGCTGACGCACGACACCGGCGGAGAACGCGACGATTTGGCACGACAACAGAGGACCCTGGCGCAGGAGATCGAGCTCGCGGGCGTCGGCCTGCACTCCGGTGCCGAGGCCCGGATCGTGCTCCGTCCGGCCGAGGTCGGCGCTGGGATCCGGTTCGTGCGCACCGACCTCACCGACGAGCCGGAGGTGCGGGTCGACGGGCAATACCTGAAGACCCGCGAGCGCCGCACCTGCCTCAGCCACGGCGGCGCCGACGTGTTCACCGTCGAGCATCTGCTCGCCGCGCTGTCGGGCATGCAGGTCGACAACGTGGAGATTCGGATCGACGGCGAAGAGCCGCCCGGAATGGACGGCTCGGCACGCGAGTTCGTCGAGGCGATCCGGCGGGCGGGTACGGTCGAGCAGCGCGAGTCGCGCAGCCGGTTCACCGTCAAGGAGCCGATCTACGTGCGCGAGGGCGAGAGCAGCATCGTCGCGCTGCCCGGCGACGGTGGTCTGTCCATCGACTACCACCTCGACTTTCCGGACGGTGTCGGCATGCTGAGCGCGACGCGGCAGACGGTGTCGTTCAAGCTGGCTCCTGAGTCGTTCGAGCGCGATGTCGCGCCGTGTCGGACGTTCGTGTTCGAACACGAGGTCGAGCCGCTGGTGGCCGCGGGTCTCGGCAAGGGCGCCAACTACAAGAACACGCTGGTCATCGGGCCCAGCGGGGTGAAGGACAACTCGCTCCGGTGCGACGACGAGCTGCCGCGACACAAGATCCTCGACCTGATCGGAGACCTGTCGGTGGTCGGGATCGACCTGGACGCGCACGTGATCGCCACGCGGTCGGGCCATTCGCTCAACATGAAGCTCGTCCAGCGCCTCCGCGAGGCGATCGAGACGGCGGAGGACCGGGGCGAGTTCGCGCACGACACCGGCCTCGAGATCCGCGAGATCCTCAACCTGCTGCCGCACCGCTACCCGTTCCTGCTGATCGATCGGGTGATCGAGCTGGAGGGGTTCCAGCGCGCGGTCGGCATCAAGAACGTCAGCTTCAACGAGCCGTTCTTCCAAGGGCACTGGCCCGGGCAGCCGATCATGCCCGGCGTGCTCCAGCTCGAGGCGATGGCTCAGCTCGCGGGTGTGCTGCTGCTGCGCAAGCTCGAGAACACCGGCAAGCTCGCGGTTCTGTGGAGCATCGACAAGGTCAAGTTGCGCGGTGCAGTCGTGCCGGGCGACCAGCTCCGGATCGAGGTCGACACCATCCGCAGCAAGCCGAACCTCGGTCACGTGCAGGCGCGCTGCAAGGTCGCGGGCAAGCTGATGGCCGAGGCCCAGCTCAAGTTCACCCTGATCGACGCGTGACGGAGAACTGATGGATCGCGTCCGGATCGCCGTCGTCGGCTACGGGCATCTCGGCCGACACCATGCGCGGCTGCTGGCCGAGATGGACGCCGCCGATCTCGTCGCGATCGCCGAACCTCGACCGGAGGCGCTGAAGGAGGCCGGCGAACGGCACGCGGTCGAGACCACCGAGGACCACCGGACGCTGCTCGGACGCGTGGACGCCGTGAGCGTCGTGGTCCCGACGATCGCGCACCGGGAGGTCGCCGGGTTCTTCCTCGAGAACGGCGTCGACGTCCTGGTCGAAAAGCCGATCACTCCGGACGTCGGGACGGGGCGCGAGCTCGTCGAGCTGGCGCGCGCACACGGGCGGATCCTCGGCGTCGGGCACGTCGAGCGCTTCAACCCGGCGTTCGAGTCGATCGCGTCGAGGAGCCTGGAGCCGCGCTACATCGAGACGCAACGCATCGCGCCGTTCACGTTCCGCAGCACGGACATCGGCGTCGTCCTCGATCTGATGATCCACGACATCGACCTCGTGCTCGCGCTCGTGAAGAGCCCGCTCCGGGACGTCGATGCGTTCGGCGGCGCGGTGTTCACCGGCGCGGAGGACATGGCGAGCGCGATCCTGAAGTTCGAGAACGGCGCGGTGGCGCACCTGACCGCCAGCCGCGTCGCGATGGCCGCGTCGCGCAAGATGCGGGTGTTCTCCCGCGATGGCTATGCGAGCATCGACTTCCAGGACTCGCACGGCACCGTGATCCGCAAGGCGCCCGGTTGGGACCTGGGCAAGCTCGACGTGTCCGGCGTCGACACGAGCAAGATCGAGGACCTCTGGAAGTTCGTCTACGAGGGACTCCTGACCGTCGAGCGCTACGACGTGTCGGGGAAGAACCCGCTTCGGGAGGAGCTCTCCGCGTTCCTCGAGGCCGTGCGCACGCGTGGTCGCCCGATCGTCAGTGGCGAGGACGGTGTCGCGGCGGTCGATGCCGCGCACCGGGTGCTCGAGTCGATCCGCGCGCACCCGTGGTGATCGCCTTCGACCGTCGGATTCGGGCGTGCAGAGGGCGTTGCCTGCGCGGTCTCGCGGGCTACTCTACTCCACTTCGAGATGCTCCCGCTGCGGTGCCCGTGATCGACGGCGAACGCAAAGGGTGAACCAATGCCTTCCGTCAGGGAACCGACCCCGACGGCGTGACGAGTCCGGGAGGCGCGAGCCAGCCCGGAGTCCGAGCCCGCGGGGGGTGCCCACCTGGACCTCAAGGTTCAACCGGCAACCGACCGTCGCACGACACAGGTGGCGGGAGCTTCTCAACTCCGCGGTGGCCAGGGCGGCGTCGCGTGGGAACGCGCGAGCGGACCCCCGAGCGGGCGTGCGCGGCGCGACACGCGGGCCTCGCATCACGGCGCGGGATCGCATATTCTGCGCGCGTTCCGAGACCCGTGGGCGGTGACGATCGGGTCGAGGAGGGGGCGGGCGACGTGCGCCCGCACGGTCAGATCGAGTCGAGGACGTGAACCATGGGCCGCTTCCTGGTCGGAGTGCTGTTCGCACTGGCGCTGTTCTGGGGTTACGAGACGTTCTGGCGCGCCGACGGTGCGCGTGCGGGGCAACTCCCGGTCCCGGCGGGCAACCGCGGGATGCCGGTGGCAGGGGCCGACGCAGGTGACGGATCGGGTTCCCCGGTCGTCGCCGAGCATGCGGCCGCCGACGCCGGTTTGCCGGCAGCGCCACCGGGTGCGGGTGCGGTTCCCGGGCCGGACGAGTCGGCGATCGACGATCTCGCGAACGCGGTGGTGGCCGGCGACGCGGACGCGCGCGGCCGTGCGTTCGCGGTGCTTCTCGGGCTCGACGGCCGGGCGCGGGATCGGCTGGCGGCCGCCGTGGTGGTTGCGGGTCGTGACGCGAGCACGCCGGACGCCCTGTTCGGGCTGCTCGGCACCACCAACGCATTCCTGCACTGTGAGGAGGGCCGGCAGGTCGCCGACCGGACGCTCCAGGCGATCGCGTCCTTGCCGGATCGGCCCCAGCAGCTGGCGGACCTCACCCGACTCGTCGAATCGTGCATGAACGGCCCGATCGAGAGGTCGGACGCCGCCGCCCACGCGGCGGTGGACCGGATCCGGGAGCGCCACCGCATCGTCGCACGCCAGGTGGCGTTCGATCCCGCCGACGTGACCGGCGCGAAGCAACACGTGGTGCAGGCGGGTGAGAGCCTCGACCGCATCGCGGCGCAGGTGCGGAAGCAGCTCGGCGTACCGATCGAGGCCGGGACGATCGCGGTCTTCAACCGGATCTCGAACCCGAACATGCTGCAGGTGGGACAGCGGCTGAAGATCCCGCTCGACCCGATCCGCACGGTGGTGCACAAGGCGAGCTTCCTGATGGCCGTCTATTGCGGCGACTCGATCGTCAAGACCTACTGGTGCGCGGTCGGCCGCGAGGGCCACGACACGCCGGAGGCGACGTTCCGGGTCTCGGCGAAGATCGTCCACCCGGACTGGAACTTCGAAGGCCGCGTGATCCCCTACGGGCATCCAGACAACCCGCTGGGGACGCACTTCGTGAAGTTCGAGCACCCCTCCTACACCGGGTTCGGCATCCACGGCACCAGTGAGCCCGAGAGCATCGGTACCCGGGCTTCGCTCGGCTGCATCCGCCTCGGAGCCGACGACATCACCGACTACTTCCAGCTCGTGCCGCGCGGCTCGGAAGTCGAGGTCGTCCGCTAGACGCCGGAGCCGGAGCCGAGAGGCCGGCTCCCGGGGCTCCGGCCGGCGGCCCGCTCCGCCCGGCCGCAAGGGCCGCAGCTCGCGGCGCGGACCCCGGTGCCGGCTGCGGCGGGGTCGTGGACCGCAGCCGGGCGCTGCGGCGGTGCTGATCCGATCGACGCCGGGTCCGAACCCCGGGCGCACCCTGCCTGGTCGCCCGCCGGCAGCGTGCTCACGACGTGTTTCCGGCCCTGCCGCAACCTATTGTGCAGTAGCCATTTGTGTCGTGCGCGAAGAAATCTTGGTGGGAGTCTTGCGCGTGGCGTGGGTGGGGGTAAGTTGTCCGGCCCTCGCTGAGGCGTGGGAGCGTGTGTGACGGCACCTTCGGGAGCCGGGAGCGCGTGAGATCTTTGACATTTTGGGCAGCCCTGGACGCGTGCGAGAGCACGGGTCCAAGTCATGGCCTCGGCCGCACTTTACGGGAGACCGTAGGGTGAGGTGCGAGTGCGACCGTGATTGGATGCCGGGTAAGAACTCTGAACAAGAAACAACAAGTGAAGGGTTTGATCCTGGCTCAGAACGAACGTTGGCGGCGTGGATGAGGCATGCAAGTCGAGCGAGAAAGCACCTTCGGGTGTGAGTAAAGCGGCGGACGGGTGAGTAACACGTAATCGAGCTGCCCTCGAGACCGGGATAACAGCGGGAAACTGCTGCTAATACCGGATGGACTTGCTGGAGCGCATGTTCTGGCGGGTAAAGGTGGGGACCCTGCGGGGCCTGCCACTCGGGGAGGCGATTGCGGCCTATCAGCTAGTTGGCGGGGTAACGGCCCACCAAGGCGACGACGGGTAGCAGGCCTGAGAGGGTGGTCTGCCACACTGGGACTGAGACACTGCCCAGACTCCTACGGGAGGCTGCAGTCGAGAATCTTCCGCAATGGGCGAAAGCCTGACGGAGCGACGCCGCGTGGAGGACGAAGGCCTTAGGGTTGTAAACTCCTGTCACGGATCATGAAAGCCGTAACGTGAACAGCGTTGCGGTTGACGTAAGTCCGGAAGGAAGCACCGGCTAACTCTGTGCCAGCAGCCGCGGTAATACAGAGGGTGCAAACGTTGTTCGGAATTACTGGGCATAAAGCGCATGTAGGCGGCGTGCCAAGTGCATGGTGAAAGCCCACGGCTCACCCGTGGAATTGCTGTGCATACTGGCGTGCTCGAGGACGGTAGGGGAGAGCGGAACTCTTGGTGGAGCGGTGAAATGCGTAGATATCAAGAGGAACACCGAAGGCGAAGGCGGCTCTCTGGTCCGTTTCTGACGCTGAGGTGCGAAAGCCAGGGGAGCGAACGGGATTAGATACCCCGGTAGTCCTGGCCGTAAACGATGGGCACTAGC
>CAWGKH010000006.1:55000-147189 GCA_963823025.1 uncultured Planctomycetota bacterium
TTACTAGTCGAGCAGCTCTGCGCCGAAAATGAACGGGACTCAAGGAGCGAACCGAAGCTCTGGGATGTATCTGGTGAACGGATACATCGGTAGGGGAGCGTTCCACCAACGGTTGAAGGGTGACCGTAAGGACATCTGGACGAAGTGGAAGTGATTATGCCGGGATGAGTAGCGATAAAGGGAGTGAGAATCTCCCTCGCCGTAAGCCTAAGGTTTCCTGGGGAAGGTAATTCCGCCCAGGGTTAGTCGGACCCTAAGGCGAGGCCGAAAGGCGTAGTCGATGGACAGCAGGTTAATATTCCTGCACCACCGAATTGGCGTTTGCACAGTGGGGTGACGGCCGTGGCAGGGCATCCGGTGGTTAGAATTCCGGTCCCTGAGAGGGGAGGTGGTAGGCAAATCCGCCCACGGAATCCCAGTGGTGATGACGAGCCCGTTATGGGCGAAGTGCCTGAAAGCGGTTCCAAGAAAAACCTCGTAGGGAGTCGATTGGGTGTCCGTACCAAAACTGACACAGGTAGGCGAGGTGAAGATCCTAAGGCGCTCGAGAGAACCCTCGTTAAGGAACTCGGCAAAATGACCCCGTAACTTCGGGATAAGGGGTGCCTCGGGGTGATCGAACTCGGAGGTCGCAGAGAAATGGCCCGAGCGACTGTTTACTAAAAACACAGGTCTCTGCAAACTCGCAAAGAGGACGTATAGAGACTGACGCCTGCCCGGTGCCGGAAGGTTAAGGGAAGGGGTTATCGCGAGAGAAGCTCTGAACCGAAGCCCCGGTGAACGGCGGCCGTAACTATGACGGTCCTAAGGTAGCGAAATTCCTTGTCGGGTAAGTTCCGACCCGCACGAATGGCGTAACGACTTGGGCACTGTCTCGGCCAGGGACTCGGCGAAATTGGAGTCGTGGTGAAGATGCCACGTACCCGCGGCAAGACGGAAAGACCCCGTGAACCTTTACTGCAGCCTAGTATTGGCTCTTGGCCTGGCATGTGTAGGATAGGTGGGAGGCTTGAAGCGGGGGCGCCAGCCGTCGTGGAGCCACCGGTGAAATACCACTCTTGTCATGTTAGGACTCTAACCCGGGACCGTGAATCCGGTGCGGGGACAGTGCTAGGTGGGCAGTTTGGCTGGGGCGGTCTCCTCCAAAAGAGTAACGGAGGAGCCCAAAGGTTCCCTCAGCGCGGTTGGCAATCGCGCGTAGAGCGTAAAGGTATAAGGGTGCTTGACTGCGAGACCTATAAGTCGAGCAGGTGCGAAAGCAGGGCTTAGTGATCCGGCGGATTCCGAGTGGAAGGGCCGTCGCTCAACGGATAAAAGGTACTCCGGGGATAACAGGCTGATCTCCCCCAAGAGTCCATATCGACGGGGAGGTTTGGCACCTCGATGTCGGCTCATCGCATCCTGGGGCTGAAGGAGGTCCCAAGGGTTGGGCTGTTCGCCCATTAAAGCGGTACGTGAGCTGGGTTTAGACCGTCGTGAGACAGGTCGGTCCCTATCTGCCGTGGGTGTAGGATAGTTGAGGAGGTCTGTCCCTAGTACGAGAGGATTGGGATGGACGGACCTCTGGTGTTCCTGTTGTCGCGCTAGCGGCACAGCAGGGTAGCTATGTCCGGAACGGATAAGCGCTGAAAGCATCTAAGCGCGAAGCCCTCTCCAAAACGAGCCATCCCTCGAGACTCCTGGAAGACTACCAGGTCGATAGGCCGGAGGTGTAAGCGCGGCAACGTTCAGCCTACCGGTACTAATCAGCCGATCGGCTTGACCACCTTCCCACCCGGGATCCCGTCGCACGACCCGCTTCGCTCACACCCGATACCCTTTCCTCCGGCCTCACGGCCGCAGGAAGGAAACCGTATTCCCGGTGCCCATACCCGGCTGGAAACACCTGTTCCCATCCCGAACACAGCAGTTAAGCAGCCGGGGCCGATGATAGTCGCAAGGCGAAAGTAGGTCAGCGCCGGGTCATCTCCTCCGCACGGCGGAGCCCGCCTCCCACGGCTGGCTCCGCCGTTGCACGTACCCGTGCCTCCGTGATGACGCACAGCGACGAGACCCGATCCAGGCAGCGCGCGGGCAAGGACGGTCCGGTGCGGATCGGGCTGGTGGACGGCGCGAGCGACGTGTCCGAGCCGTTCGCCCTCGAGCGGTGTCGGCGGGCGCTCTGCGCCGCCGGTGTCGAGCCCGTGATGCTCGAGGTGCCGTCCGGTTCGGCCGCGAATTGGGGAGGGTGGGCGGCGGCGGCCTTGCGGAAGCTGCGACTCGGCCACGTGCACGTGTGCTCGCCCGGGGACGCGGTGGCCTCGATCGCCGCGGCGGTGCGGGGTGGCGATGCGACCTTCAGCTTCGGGCTGCGCGGCGATCGCGAGCTCGAGATCGGCGCGGCGGAACAGCTGCGCTCCGCCGTTCGTGCCGCGGCGTGGGTCGGTGCGCCGTCGTCCCATGTGCGCGCGTTGTGTTGGAACGGCCTGCCGATGGAGCTGTGGCCCAAGGTGCACGTGATGCCGCACGTGGCTCTCGTTCGATCGGGTTTTGAACAGGAGGCGGTCGAGGAGTCCGCGGTCCGGTTCGTCTGGGTCGGCGGCGGAGACGCCCGGCACGGCGCACCTTTGATCGCGCGTGCGTTCGACGAACTCCAGGCGATGTCGGATCTGCGATGTCGCTTGCGGATGCTCGTGGCCGGCGCGCCGTTGGCGGCCACCGAGGTCTTGCCGGGCACGCGGGTCGACACGATGCCGGCGACCCCCGACGCGTGGCTCGAAGTACCTGGAGGACTGCGACTGCCTCGTGTCGACGCGGCTGGAACTCGCGCCTCCTGCGTGCGCGATCGATGCCGTGGCGAACGGACGATGCGCGATCGTCCAACGGCTTGGCGATCCGTTCGAGTGGCTCCCCGATGCCGTTGGGGCGTTCGCGATCGATCCAGGAGATGCGGCGGAGCTGGTGCGCGCGATGGTTCGGGTCGCGCGGATGTCGGCGGGCGAGCGGCGGCTCGCCGGGAGCGTGGGCCGAGCCGCTGCTGCTTCCAGCCTGCATGCGCCGGATCGAGCCGGTGTCATGCTCCGCGCGGTGCTCGGCGCGGGGCGGAGTCCGGTGCGGGCGGACGCGCGCTCGTGACGGAAGCAGCAGCGAGCAGCCGCTCCATCCGTTCCGCGGATGCGTCGACGTCGTGGCGTTCGAACGCGCGCTGCCTTGCGAGTTCGCCCATGCCTCGGCGTGTCGGTTCCGGCAGGTCGAGTGCCTGGCCGATCGCCCTGGCGAGATCGGCTACCTCGCCGACTCGATACAGGACCCCGACCTCGTCGGTCACGAGCTCGGGGATCCCGGCGATGCGCGGGGCGACGACGAGACGTCCGCGTGCCATCGCCTCCATCGCGACCACGGGCAATCCTTCGCTGAGGCTCGAGATCACCAGCGCGAAGCCTTCGTCCAGAGTGCGGGCGACCGAGACCGCATCCAGTGGGCCGAGCAATCGGACGTGCTGCTCGAGGCCACGCTCACGGACCTGGCTCCTGAGCCAATCGCGCAGCGGTCCGTCGCCGACGATCGCCACCGCGAACTCGCGGCCCTCGAGGCGGAGTTTCGACAGTGCGTCGACCAGCAACGGCAGTCCCTTCTCGGGGGCGAGTCGTCCGATCCAGGCGAGCTGTTGCGTCGACGTGGGTTCGACGACCGGTGATCGGAAGCGGTCGTCCAGGCCGCAAGGAACGATGTGGATACGGTCCCAGTCGAGCGGCCTGGAGAGTCGCATGAGTTGGGACCGGGCGTAGTGGGAGATGGCTGCGGCGAACCGCGCCCGCGACAGCTTCTCGTCGAGTGCAGCATCGTGGCCGTGCAGGAACTCGACGGCGTGGACGGTGAGGCTGTAGCTCGGAGGACCGATCACCGATGCCAGCATCGCCACGTCCGCCGCGTTGGTTCCGAAATGGCAGTGCACGTGGGAAATGCCCAGCCGTTTCGCGAAGCGTCCGAGACTGGCCGCCTCGAAGAGATACGCGAGGTGGCGCGACAACGATCCGCGCCGTCGCCGGCGCAATCGAAACGCGAGGCGCATCGCGCGCGCGAACGCCAGCGGCGACGCCAGCGCGGTCCAGACCGTGTCCAGGACGAGTCGTGCCGGCCGCAGCAGCACGGTCGTGCGCGCGAACTCCTCGCGGTCGTCTACATCCGGAGCGCTCGCGGGTCCGGGTCGGATCGAGAAGCGGTGGACGCGCCACCCTCGGCGCTCGAGCGCGCGGATCTCGCGTCGGACGAACGTGTGCGAGACCGCCGGGTACAGATTGACCAGGTAGGCCACCACGCGAGCATCGAGCGCAGCGTCCTGTTCGCGCACCGGGGCGGACATGCGAGTAGAATCCTACCCCGCCCACGCGCCATCGCCGCGGCAGCGAGCCCATGATTCCAGCCCGTTGGATCGAAACCCTCGCGTTCCGAGCCGGGATCATTCGAGGCCTCGAACGGCTTCAGGGTCAGCGCCTGGTCGTCATCACGTACCACCGCGTCGTTCCCGCGGCGGACGTCGAGCAGCAGCCGATGCCGAACCTGTGCACGGCACTCGACGTCTTCGAGCGACAGCTCGCCTTCCTCGCCGCGCGGTTCACGGTCCTGCCGTTGCGGGAGGCATGGGAGCGATTCGTCCGTGGCGGCACGGAGCGCCTCGCGGTGCTCACGTTCGACGACGGCTATGGTGACAATCACGAGTTCGCGGCGCCCGCGCTGGCACGGCACGGACTGCGTGCGACGTTCTTCGTGACCTCCGGAACCGTGCTGAGTGGCGACCCCCTGTGGTGGGATCGGTTCAGCGCCGCGAGCCGATTGCTCGGGTCGCGCCGCGTCGCCGAGATCGCGCAGGAGATCCTCGGCGAATCGTGGTCGCCGCTGCCCCCGGGGAGCGAACTCCGACCGGCGCTGCTCAAGTCGTGGTCTCCCGAACACCGGGAGGCAGTCGTCGATCGCCTGTGGCAAGTGGCTGCGCCGTCGGCGGACGGCTTCCGGCCGATGCGCCCTGCGCAGGTCGCGGAGCTCGCGCGCGGCGGTCACGAGATCGGCGGCCACAGCGTGTCCCACCCGATCCTCCCGCAACTCGAAACGGCGCGTCTCGACGCCGAGCTGCGCGGCTGCCGCCGGGATCTCGAGACGATGATCGGCGAGACGGTGACGTCGTTCTGCTACCCGAACGGCGACGAGGATCCACGTGTCGCCGCGGCCGTCCAGGCCGCCGGCTTCGAGCTGGCGTGCACGACGCGAGCCGGCCTCAACCGTCGGAACGCCGATCCGATGCGGATCCGCCGTTTCGAGCTGCCCGGCGGCGAGCGCGCGCGGACCCGTGCGACCGAGCCTCGCGACCTACGGGCCGAGCTGTCGTCGTTTCGGCCGTGGATCCGACGCGTGCGCGACGTCGTGATGGGCCAGGGGTGAGCGGCGGCTCACAGCGGACGGTCGCGTGCCTCCGCGAGCCGCGCGCCTCGCGCGAGGATCCGTCCGAGCATCGTCGGGCTGACGTGTAGCTCCATCAAGCAGCCCTCTTCGGTGTAGAACTCCGACAGGACCGTCGCCGAGCCGCGGATCTCGCCGTGGAGCGCGCCCGCGGTGTGCGGGACCAGGACCTGGATCCGCTGCTCGACGTTGGCGAGGTAGCGTTGCAGCGTCGCCGCGAGCTCGTCGAAGCCCTCACCGGTTCGCGCCGAGACGAGCACCGACGTGCCGCCGTGCGCATAGACCGGTGCCAGCAACGACATGTCGTCGATCGAGTCGACCTTGTTGACGACGTAGATGCGCGGGATGTGATCCGCGCCGAGGTGTTCCAGCACGTCCTCGACCGTGTGCAGGTGTTCGATCGCTTCGTGGGACGAGCCGTCGACGAGCAGGAACAGCAGGTCGGCGTTGAGAGCCTCTTCGAGCGTCGCGTGAAAGCTGGCGACGAGCTGGTGAGGGAGCTTCCTGATGAACCCGACGGTGTCAGAGAGGAGCACCGTACGCCCCCCCGGGAGGCGCCATGCGCGCGTGCGTGTGTCCAAGGTCGAGAACAGCCGATCTTCCGCCAACACCCCCGCCTGCGTCAGCGCGTTCATCAGTGTCGACTTGCCCGCGTTGGTGTAGCCGACGAGTGCGATCGTGAACTGCTCGTTGCGCGTGCGCACTTCGCGCGACTTGCGGGCTTCGATCTGCTGGAGCTGTCGTGAGACGGATGCGATCTTCGCGCGAAGGTCGCTGCGGTCGACGTCGAGCTGCTTCTCGCCCGCGCCACCACGCACGCCGATACCGCCGCGTTGGCGCTCGAGGTGGGTCCACATCCGCTTGAGCCGCGGCATCTGGTACTGGAGGCGTGCGAGCTCGACCTGCAGCTTGGCCTGGCTCGTGCGCGCGTGCACACCGAAGATGTGGAGGATCAGCTCGCTGCGATCGAGCACGGGGACCTTCACGGTGCTCTCGAGGTTGCGGCCCTGTGCCGGCGACAGCGGATCGTCGGCGATGACCGCTCCCGCACCGGTCGCCTCGACGAGTTCGGCGAGTTCCTCGACCTTGCCGGCGCCCAGGTAGTTGTTCGGGTCGGGGTGCCGCCGGTGCTGCGCGACACACCCGGTGACGATGAATCCGCCGGTGTCCGCGAGCTCCGTCAGCTCGGCCAGGGCTTCCGGCGCCGCGCGCTGCTCGCCGTGCGGCACGACTCCGAAGAGGATCGCCTCGACGGGCCGGATCTCGGTCGTGAGCGTCTTGCGATCGGCGCTCAAGACTCCGCCTCGACCCCGGCGCGGTCGGTGGGGGGGAAGACGTCACCCTTGGTCAGCTCGATCCTCCCGTCGGCGCCGCGCTGGAGACGGACGTACCGCGACCATTCCTCGTCGTCCCGTTCCGGAAAATCGGTGCGGAAGTGCGTCCCGCGGGACTCCTCGCGCACGAGTGCCGCGGTCGCCATCAGCGCCGACGTCGTCAGCATGTTCTCGAGTGCGAAGGCTCGTCGATCGCGCTGGTGCGCTCGCGAGAGGTAGTGGTTCCAGAGTCCGATCCGGTGGACGGCCTCGGCGAGGTCGGCTCGATCGCGCCGCAGCCCGACCTGCCGCCACATCAGGCTCTTCAACGAGTAGAGCATGTCGTCAAGCTGCAAGCGGGCCGAGAACTCCGCGCGCCACGGATCGGACGTGCTGCGCGGCAGCGGCACGATGTGCGACTCGGCCGCCGCGGTCCGCCCCGTCTGCCAGCCGAGCGCCGCGCCCTCGAGCAACGAGTTGGACGCGAGCCGATTGGCACCGTGGAGGTGCACCGTCGCGACCTCGCCGACGGCGTACAGCCCCGCCACGGACGTGCGCCCGAACAGATCGGTCTCG
Organism: uncultured Planctomycetota bacterium; assembly: GCA_963823025.1. GTDB lineage: Bacteria > Planctomycetota > UBA1135 > UBA1135 > UBA2386 > CAWGKH01. Next base: position 62,323 of record CAWGKH010000006.1, read on the forward strand.
ACGCCCCCGATCATGTAGTGGGCTCCCGGGCGCACCGGGATGGGGTCCACGGCGATGTCGATGTCGAACGCACGGCAGATGCGCGAGATCGACGGGAACAGCTCGTGCGGATTGCCGCGCACCGCCGACAGGTCGAGGTAGACGTGCGTGTCGTTGGTCGCGACCATGCGCTCCAGGATCGCGCGGCTGACGACGTCACGCGGCGCGAGCTCCGCCATCGGATGCAGTCCGGGCATGAAGCGTTCGCCCGAAGCGTCCCGGAGCAGCGCGCCGGCGCCACGCACGACCTCGGAGATGAGGAAGCGCGACGCACCGGCGATGTAGAGCACCGTGGGATGGAACTGGATGAACTCCATGTCGGCGAGCCCGGCGCCGGCACGGAAGCAGAGCGCCACACCGTCGCCACTCGCACCCGCTGGATTGGTCGTCTCGCGGTAGACCTGGCCCGAGCCTCCGGCGGCCATCACCACCGCGCCGGTCTGCACCGCCAACTCGGTGCCCTCGCTCTCGATCACCGCACCGACGCAGCGCCCATCGACCACGAACAGATCGCGGACGAACGCATCGAACCGGCAGATCACCCGTTCGTGCGCGTGCAGCGCCTGCGCGAGCGTGCGTTCGATCTCGGCGCCCGTCGCGTCGCCGCCGGCGTGCACGACCCGGTTGACGGAGTGGCCACCTTCGCGCCCGAGCGCGAGCTGTCCGTCGGGCTCGACGTCGAATCGCGCGCCGAGATCGATGAGCCGCTGCACGCACTCGGGACCCCGCTCGATGATCGCTCGCGCCGAGTCGAGCGACGTGAGCCCGGCGCCCACGCGCAGGGTGTCGTCGAGGTGGAGACCGAAGCTGTCGTTCTGGCGAAGGACCGCCGCGACGCCGCCCTGGGCCCAGGCGGTGTTGACGTCGTCGAGCGGGGTCTTCGACAGGCAGAGCACCGACGCGCCGTCCTCGGCTGCGCGCAACGCCGCCGAGGCGCCGGCGATCCCTGCCCCGATCACCAACACGTCGGCTTGCAGAACCGGCGTCCGCCGGGAGTCGAATGCGCCCAGTGCGGAGGGGAAGCGGGGCTCGACGTCGTCGGTCACGACCCGGCGCCCGTCGGTGCGGGCACCGCGGAGTCTTCGCGTTTCGCGGCCTCGTCGGCCTTCCCGGATGCCGTCGCGCCACCCTCGCGCCTCCACATCCAGAGCACGATCGGCGAGGCGATGAAGATCGTCGAGTAGGTGCCGCTGATCAAGCCGACCACGAGAGCGAACGAGAAGCCCTCGAGCGCCGTGCCGGCGTGGTAGTTCACGATGAACTGGATCACGACCACGGCCAGCGTCGTCGCACTCGTGAGGATCGTGCGGGACAGCGTCTGGTTGATCGAGCGGTTGATGACCTCGGACATGTCGATGCGCTCGCCGAGGCGGGCCTGCTCACCGAGGTTCTCGCGGATGCGGTCGAAGATGACGATCGTGTCGTTGATGGAGTAACCGATGATCGTCAGGAACGCAGCGATCATCGCCAGGTCGATCTCCGCCTCGACGAGTCCGAGCCAGTTGAACAGCACGACCGCGCCGAGCGTGACGAACACGTCGTGGATCAGCGCGAGGACCGCGCCGACGCCGTACCTTGTACCTCGTGGAATCGGACGCGGATGTACATCACGATCGCGAACAGCGAGATCAGGATCGCGCTGATCGCCGAGTTGCGCAGCTCGCCGACCATGCGGCCGCCGATCTCCGACGACTCCGGGATCGGCTGCGACAGCGGCGCCGGCTCGCCCTTCAGGTCCTTCACGCCGGTGAGGTACGTCTCGACCATCGTGAAGAGGTTCTCGGGCTTCGTGTCGCTCGACACGTCGAACTGGACGTTGAAGTCCTTGGCCAACTCGAGCTTCTCGCCCGGCTGCAGGGTCGATCCCTCCGGTGGCAGCGCCTCGATCGTCAAGCCCGGGAAGTCGCCCTTCAGGTGGCCGACGACTTCGTCGGTCTTCACGACGTCGGAGAAGTGCAGATCGATCGAAGCGAACGCGAAGTTCGGGCGGTCGAGGTTCGGGTCGACGCGTGCGTCCGAGTAGGCGTCGTCGACGAGGCGGTCGGCGAGCACACGGTGCAGCTCGGTGAAGTACGGGGGCTTGTAGTTGTCCGGGTCCGCGGTGCGCGCCGCATTGATCTGGTCGCGCAACTCGTCGGTGAGCTTCACGCGGATGGCGAACTGTCTCGCCTTGCCGTTCTCGACCTGTTCGCCGAACGTGTTGACGATCGGGTGCGGGAACAGAGCGTCGAACTCCTTGTCCGAGCCCAGCAGGTCGCGGACCTCCTGTGCGGTCATCGGCTGCGCGACCGTGACCTTCAGGTTCGCTCCGCCGGTGAAGTCGATCGCGTACTTGGTGTCGGCCGGGAGGACTGCGAACAGGATGATGCTGCCGACCACCACGAGCGCGCTGATGGTGAACACCGGCCGCTGGATCTTGATGAAGTCGAAGTTCGCGTTCGTGAGCCACTTCGCGACGTTGAAGCCCTTGAGCCGCTTCGACTCCAGCAGGTAGTGGAACACCAGCCGGCTGACGAAGAACGCCGTGAACAGCGTCGTGATGATGCCGACCATCAGGGTGACCGCGAACCCGCGGATCGGCCCGACGCCGACGTTGTAGAGCACGAGTCCCGCGATGAACGTCGTCAGGTTCGCGTCGACGATCGTCACGATCGCCCGGTCGAAGCCGGTGCGGCACGCCTGCAGCAGCTCCTTGCCCCGCGCGACCTCCTCACGGATGCGCTCGTAGATGAGGATGTTGGCGTCGATCGCCATGCCCATCGTCAGCACGAGGCCGGCGAGACCTGGCAGTGTCAGCGTGGCGCGCAGGGCGCCCACCACGCCGAGGATCATCACCATGTTGAGCATCAGGCCCGCGAACGCGACGAGCCCGGCGAGCCGGTAGTAGGCGAGGATGAACAGCAGCACGGCGATCGAGCCACCGATCATCGAGTAGAGCGCCAGCTTGATCGATCGCGCGCCCAGCGTCGCGCCGATGACGTCCTTCGATTGGAGGATCGGCTTGACCTTCAACGAGCCGGTGCGGAGCGTGCGGACCAGCTCGTTGACCTGCCGTGAGGTGAAGTCCCGTGAGGTGATCTGCGCGCGCCCGCGGATCTCGCCCTCGAACGTCGGCGCGGAGTGCACCTCGCCGTTCAGGATGATCGCGCAGCGCTGCTTGATGTACTCCTTGCTGAAGACGGCGTAACGATCGCTCGCGTCCGTCCGCATCTTGTAGGTGATGCACGGTTTGCCGAGCTCGTCGTGCGAGGCGTGGATCGACGACGGGTCGATGTCCTCGCCGCGGAAGCTCTCCTCGTCCATGTTGATGGGGAGGAACTCGACGAGGTGCGAAACGCCCTCCTTCACGCGGCCGCCGTTCCAATCCTCCGCGGTGAACGCCGGTACCGCGACCGACCCCTGGACCGGACCGCTGTAGTTCCACGACTCGGGTTGACTCCACCGCTCGGGGTCGTCGACCGAGGGCCCGAGGACCTTCGGATACCAGCGGAGCTCCTGGCTGAGCTTGTGGTGCTCACCCTCGGTCAGATTGTTGTAGAGCCGGATCTTGGACGGGTCCTCCATCACCGCCTTGCGGTTCACCCCGTCGTCGGCGTCCAGCCACCCCTTCAGGTTGTCCTTCTCCTTCTCGAGATCGAACGTCACCCCGTGCTTGTTGTAGGTGTCGTTCGCGAGGATGCGCAGCTCGAGCGAGCCGAGGTTCTCGATCCGCGCCTGCACGGCGTTCGTCTCGGTCTCGGTCATCTTCGGCAGCTCGATCAGGATGCCGGTCTCCCCGCGCCGCGTGACGACCGCCTCGAGCGTTCCCGTCGGGTCGATGCGCTCGGCGATGATCGAGACCGTCTGATCGACGACCGCGGTGATCTCCTCCTCGGTGGCGTTCTTCGGGATCGTGCCGTCCGTCTCGGCCTTGGCGACGTCGACCTCGTAGATCAACTGCACGCCGCCGGAGAGGTCCAGGCCGAGGTGGGGCGGCACGAAGACGAGGGCGGCGAGCGCCCCGGCCGTGACCAGGACCACGAGGATCAACTGGCGGAAAGCGTTCTCGAGCATGCTGGTCGGTGGGATGGGAGCACCGGCCGCACTCGGCGGCCGGGTCCGTTCGCTAGCGGAGTGGTCGGTGCCGGGCCCGACGGGGGATCACGACCCGGACGTCTCGCCCTGCGCCTCGCGGGGTGTGGTCGGGATCGACCGCGGACCGCGCGACTTGCCGAAGTTCGCACGCAGGCGGACGGCCTTGCCGATGCGATCGCGCAGATAGTAGAGCTTCGCGCGCCGGATGCGTCCCCTCGCCTTGACCTGCACGTCCTGGACGCGGGGCGAGTGGAGCGGGAACGTCCGTTCGACACCCTCGCCGGCCACGAGCCGCCGCACGACGAACGTGCGCCGGATGCCGGAGCCCTGGATCGCGATGACGGTCCCGGTGAACACCTGGACGCGCTCCTTTTCGCCTTCGCGGATCAGGTAGTGGACGTCCACCGTGTCCCCGGCTCCGAAGTCGGGCACAGCGGTCTTCATGTTCTCCAGCTCGATCTGTCGGATCAGGTCCATGTCAGTCGTCACCTTTGGACTCGGCCGGATCGGGCCGGTCGTCCTCGCTACCGGGTTTTGTCTCGCTCGTTGGTTCCGCGCGCTGCGCGGGTGATGCCGTGAGGCTCTCGGACTGGGCCTGCCGCCAGGCCTCGACCGCCCCGTGGTCCCCGGAGATCAGCACTTCGGGAACCGCCATCCCGCGGAACTCCCGCGGGCGCGTGTACTGCGGATGGTCGACCAGCTCGCTCTCGAACGTCTCGCGCTCGGCCGACTGGGCGCAGCCCAGCACTCCCGGGAGCAGGCGCACCGTCGCCTCGAGGACGCAGAGTGCGGGGAGCTCGCCGCCGGCCAGCACGAAGTCGCCGATCGAGATCTCGTCCCACTCCATGCCGGTGCGGATGCGCTCGTCGAAACCCTCGTAGCGCCCGCACAGGAACAGCAGGCGCGCGTGCTGCGTGAGCTCGCGCGCCTTGGCCTGCGTGAACCGCGCACCGCGCGGACACAGCAGGACCTTGTGGAACGAACCGAACCGTCGTTCCGTCGCCTCGACTGCTTCAAAGATCGGTTCCGGCTTCAGCACCATGCCGGGGCCACCGCCGAACGGCCGATCGTCCACGGACCGGTGCCGGTCGTGCGTGAATTCACGGAAATCGACGAGCTCGACGTGGAGCTTCCCTCGCGCCTGCGCGATACCGAGAATGCTCTCGTCCAGATAGGGTCGGACGGCCCCCGGAAAGAGCGTCAGCAGCGCACAGAGCATGGTGCCTGGCCGAAAATGAGCGCAGCAGCATACGGAGCGGCCCGCCGGGCTGCAAGCGAGGACGGGCTTTGTTCACCGGACTGATCGAACGCGCCGGCACCGTCGCCGGCATCCGGAACTGCGGGGCGGAACGCGACTTGGACGTGGACCTCGGTCTGCCGGAGGGCGCCGTCCGCACCGGCGACTCGGTGGCGCTCTCGGGGGTCTGCTGCACGGTGACCACGATCGACGGCGTGCTCGCCCGGTTCCGGCTGTCCGAGGAGACGCTGCGGCGGACGTGGCTCGGCGGTGCCGCGCCGGGTGACCGCCTCAACGTCGAGCGCTCGCTCCGGATGGGGGACCCGCTCGGCGGACACCTCGTCCAGGGTCACGTCGACGGGGTCGGGCGGGTGCTCGTGGCGATCGATCCGCAGGCGGGGGGCGAGCTCGTCGTCGAGGTGCCCGACGCGCTCCGGAGGTACTGCGTCGAGAAGGGCTCGCTGGCGGTCGACGGCGTATCGCTGACGATCGCGCGGCTCGACGGGGGCGCGGTGACGATCGCGGTCATCCCGCACACGGCCGTGGTGACGACGCTCGGAGGCCTGGCGGTCGGCCGGCCGGTGAATCTCGAGGTGGACGTGATCGGCAAGTACGTCGAGCGGATGCTCGCGGCGCGGTTCGGGGACGATGGGGGACGAGGGGAAGGGGAGGAGTCGCGGTAGCGGGGAAGGGGCGTGAGCTCGCTCGGGCTTGGTGCGCGGCGCCTTGCGCAGCTCAGTACGCCCCGCTGAACACCTGGAAGAACGTGCTGACCGGGGCGGCCTCGCGGGCATCCTCGATCGCGCGGCTCACCTGGTTCAGAACCCGGGAGAACTCTTCGCCGAGCTCGTCGTCGTAGACGAGGCGGCTGACCAGGCCGTTGCCCATGCGGATCTCGGTGCTGATGTCCGCGAGGTCGTCAACGAACCGCTGTGCGCGGGCGCGCATCTCGCCGTCGGCGACCAACGCGCCGATCAGGCCCTTGTTGGGATCGTTGACGTTGTCCGCCAGGTCGGCGAACCCGCCGGTGATCCGCTCGAGATCGGCGGCGGTGGCCTCGTCGCGGAACAGCAGACCGGCCGCGCCCTTGCCTGCGCGCACATCCGCCGTGACCGTCGAGACGTCGTCGACGATCTGGCGGGTCTTGTCGGCGATCGACTCGTCGGTCAACACCGCACCGAGCAGACCCTTGCCGGCCCGCGCGTCGGCGACCATCGCGTCGACGTTGTCGACGATGCGCGCGAGATCGTCGCCGACCTTCTGGTCGTAGATCGCCTTGCCGATCGCGCCGCGACCCGATTGGATCTCCTCGAGCGACGCGCGGGCGCTCTGCACCGCGCCAAGCGCCTCGTCGTACAGCTTGGAGTCGGTCAGGATGCGACCGAGCGTGCCCTCGCCGCGGTTGGCGCGGTCGATCGCCGAGCGCAGTCCGGACACGATGCTCTTGAGGTCGGTCTCGACCGAACCGTCGGCGAACAGATCGCCGAGCGACGCGAGCGCGCCGAGGGACACCTCGCCCTGCAGCGTGTCGCCGGGCGGGACGATCTGGTCGCCGTCGCCCGGATCGACCTCGACCTGCCGGCCGCCGAGCAGACTGCCCTCGCGGATCTGCACGCGGTAGCGATTCGTCAGCACGACCGGGCGCTCGAACATCAGGTCCACGACGATCCGCCGGCCGGCCGGCGCGTCGCGTTCGTACTCGATCCGCTGCACCTGACCGAACCGGTGCCCGAGCACGAACACGTTGTCTCCGGCCTGCAGCCCGGCCGCTTGCGGGAAGCGCACGGTCCGCTCCTGGGTCTTCTGGCCGAGCGAGAGCCCGGTCACGTTCATCGTCGCCCATAGCAACACGCCGAGGGCCGCGAAGAACACGATCCCGAGCAACAGGTCCTGCCGTCCTCGTTCCATCGTCATCGATCCGTCCTTCTAATCGGCACCGCCGGTGAGGAACTCGCGTACGAGCGGCACATCCGACCCGCGCATCTCGTCGATCGTCCCTTCGGCCACGATTCGACCCTCGTCCAGGACTCCGATCCGATCGCCGGTCTCGAACGCGCACGCACGGCTGTGTGTGACGATCAGGCCGGTCACGCCGAACCGGTCGCGGACCTCGGCGATCAGCCGATGGATCTGGCCGGCCATGATCGGATCGAGCCCGGCGTTCGGCTCGTCGTAGAGGACGTACGCCGGGTTGGAGACCAGCGCGCGGGCGAGACCGGTCCTGAGCTTCATGCCGCCCGAGATGTCGGCCGGGTACTGTCCGGCCGCCTGACTCATGCCGACGAGCTGCAGCACCTCCGCGACCCGGTCGCGGATCTGGTCCGCCGATGCGTCGGTGTTCTCGCGGATGGGAAGGGCCACGTTCTCGGCGACGGTCAGCCAGTTGATCAGCGCACCGTTCTGGAACAGGTATCCCATCCGCCTGCGGAGCGACTGCAGCGCCTTGCGGTCGAGCGCCGGCACCTCGAACTCGTCGACGATCACCGAGCCTTCGTCCGGCTTCAGGATGCCGATCACGTGCTTCAACGTGACGCTCTTGCCGGTACCCGACCGGCCCATCAGGACGTAGTTCAGCCCCTCCGGCACGGTGAGGTCGAGTCCTCGGAGGATTTCGCGACCACCGAGCGTCTTGTGGACGTTCTGCAGCTCGATCATCCGAGCAGGTAGTAGAAGAACCAGGTGATCACGAAGCCGAGCACGATGATCAGGATCACCGAGATCATGACCGCGTGCTGCACGGCGCGACCCACCCCGAGCGCCCCGCCGGAGGCGCGGAGTCCGGACGAACAGCTGACGATCGCGATCGTCGCGCCGAACACGAGCGCCTTGAACAGGCCGACCCAGACGTCCTTCGGGAACAGCGTCTCGACCGTGAACAGCGACTCGCGGACCGCGTGCCAGTAGGTGTACTGCGTGATGCCGAGATGCTGGCTGCAGATCATCGCGCCACCGGCGATACCGATCAGATCGGCGAAGATCGTCATGATCGGCAGCATGATGGTCATCGCGATCGTGCGCGGCAGCACGAGGTAGTTCGTCGGATCGATCGACATCACGTCGAGCGCCGTGACCTCGTCGGAGACGGTCATCGTGCCGATCTCGGCCGCGATCTTCGAACCGACCGTTGCTGCCAGGATCAGCGCCGTCATGAACGGCCCCATCTCGCGGCACATCGACAGGGCGATCACGTTGCCGATCAGCTGCGTCTGGCCGAACTTGCGCAGCTCGAGTCCGGTCTGCAACGCGACGATCATGCCTGCGAACAGCGCGACCACCGCGGTCACGAACAGCGCGCGGACGCCGACCGCGTAGGCGGCATCGAGCATGAACCGCAGCCGTCGCGGCAGGTACAGCACCGACCCGAACGTGCGCAGGAGCAGGTTCACCGTGAAACCCGCGCGCTCCGCGACGTCGCCGATCGAGCTGCCGATGGCGCGAACCGGGTTCAATGGACCGGCCCCTCCACCGCGCGAGGTCCGACCGGGATCGGCAGGAAGTTGAACAGCCAGAGCGTGCCGTCCTTCGCGTCGGCGTCGTAGCTGAACAGGAACGGCACGCTCATCGACTTGCGCGAGCCGCGCTGCCGCGTCGTGAAGAGGTTGGCGGTCAGATGCATGGAGACGTCGTCCGGTGCGCGGCGACGGCCCTCCGCCACGGTCCAGAGCCAGGCGTAGGCCTCGCGTACACCGTAGGCGTTGCCACGGGTCCACGGCCAGGGCGACGGGAACCACCACTCGGCCTCGAACTGCTCGCCGTGGCGAGCCTTCCACTCGCGGTGCACGTACGGCCACACGTTGAGCTCCTCGGCTTCGGTGCCGTCGACGCCGTGGACACGCTCCCGCGAGTACACCGGCTCGAAGCGCACGCGTTCGCGCTCGGCATCCGGATCGCTGTACCGGCCCCACCAGAAGACGGGCCAGGCGAACACCCACGCGGACTGCACATCCGTCAGCGTCCGCGACACGACCGGCCACCACCACCAGCTCAAGAGTGGCCGCGCGGCGCTCAGATCCTCCTGGAAGCGCAGGAACGGCCAGAAGATGTCGACCTTCTTGAAGCGCCCCTCGATCTCGTAGTTCTGGAACAGCGGCCAGAGCGCGGCCCAGCCGTGCACGCCGCGACCCCACTTGCGTCCGTAGAACGGCCAGATCATGAAGTCGTGCACCGGCCGCTCGGTGTCGAGCGCTTCGACGCCCCAGCTGATCAGGGGCCACAGGATCGCCCAACGCCAGTAGCGAGGAGTGTTGACGTACGACCACAGCGGCAGGAAGCGGTGCCACAGGTAGCCGTCCGGACCGCTGCCCCAGCCGATCAGCGGCCAGAGCAGGACGTTGCCGACGCGTCCGTCCTTGACGGTTCGCGTGTAGAGCGGCCACATCACGAACAGGAGCCGCTCGTAGGTCAGGAAGTCCGGCAGGTCCGCGTAGAACGGGAAGAAGCCGAAGTAGTTCTCGTTGCCGTCCTCGCGGCTGCCGCCCCAGAAGAACGGGAACAGCGCGTACCAGTCGACGTCGTGAAGCCCCTCGTCGTCGATGCGCGACATCCGCCACCACAGCGGGAACAACCGGCTCCGGCTCTCCTGCTCGTCGTACCGGATGCGGCCGAGGGGCCAGAGGAACTGATGCTCGACGGCGGCCTGTCCGACGATGTCGGTGACCGGCTCCGTGACGCGCCGGTAGAACGGGCGGACCCGGAAGTCGTCCCCGCCGTCGGGGGTGCGCTCGTAGTGGATGATCGGCCAGAGCACGTCGAGCTCGAGCAGGTCGCCGCGCTCGTCGAGCCGGTGCCGGTAGACCGGCGAGAGGTTGAACTCCGCCGGCAGCCAGGTGCAGCCGGCCGACGGCGCGAGCAGGGCGAGCCCGAGCACGACGAACCCGCGGCGCGCCGTCCGGCACGCCCAACGGTCCGCCCGCGGCACCGACCCCCGCCAGATCATCGGCGCGGAGCATACGCGATCGGCGCGCGGCGCTCGCCACTCGACGAGGAACTTGATGTGGACTGCGGAACGGTGGGCGCGCGATCGCTAACCTCCCCGACATGAGATCGAGGCGAGAGGGTGCCCGACGCGGTCGGGCGATGGTGTTCGGCGGGGCGGTGGCGGCGCTGCTCGTGGCTTGCCAGGGTTCGCCGCCGAGCGTCGACGTCGCATCGGTTCAGCGGGCGGAGGCACGCCTGCTCTCGCCATTCCAGGTCGAGCAGACGCTGGTCGCCGACAAGCTCGACATCACGATGACGGCCAACTTCTACAGCCGCCTGGCGTTGCCGAGCACGCTGCCGGGCGTGCAGACGGAGGAGACCAACAAGCTGGACGACGGCAGCACCGAGTACGTGCTGCACACGAACGCGCGCTCGCCGCTGCAGTTCGAGCTCGAGAAGACGCGGTTCTTCGTGATGGACAACGCGCGCGTGCTGGTCCTTGGCGGCCGCAACGACATGACCCTGAAGGCGGACCTGTCGGGCAACGTCTCGATCGTCGACAAGGGTGGCGCGCGCCGGGACACCGACGAGGTCCGGATCGCCGACGGCTCGTACCACGTGACGGAGAAGCAGGCACGGTGAGGCTCGCTGCGGGCGCGGCGCTCGGTTCGGTGTGGCTCGCGCTGGCGGCCTGCCAGACCCAGAGCACCGTCGCGCGCGTCAGCTCCGAATACGAGGTCTGCGATGCGCCCGAGCTGGAACGCGCCGAGCAGGCGCTCGCGCGCGGCGACGAGGCGGAGGCGCTTCGAGCCTATCGCGCGCTCGTCGAAGCCTGTCCGCGGTTCGTGCCCGGCCACGAGCGTTATCAGGATCTGGCGCGACGGGCCGGCGGCGACGACGAGGCCCGCATGCGCGCGTACCTACGCCGCGCTCCCCGACGACGACGGCCCGGTATGGCCCTACGTCGAGGGTCGACTCGAGGGCGAGTTCGACGAACGCCGCCAGGCGCTGTTCGAGGAGTCGCTGAAGCGCGATCCGTCGTTCTACTACGCGAACCTGGGTCTGGCGCGGATGTGGCACGGCCTCGGCCGTACGCAGAACGAGCTGTCCGTTCTCGAGAAGGCGATCCAGGCGAAGCCCGCATCCCCCGACGCGAACCTCGCACTCGCGCGCGTGCTCGCGGAGCTCGGCCGCGGCGAGGAGGCGGCACCGCACTTCCGCAACTACCTCGAGCAGCGGCCGGGTGACCGCGAGGCGACGCGGCAGTTCGTTCGGCTCCTGGTCTACACGCTGCGACGGCCCGGCGAGGCCGAGCCATGGGTCGAACGGTTGCTCGCGGACGATGCCGAGGACGTGCCTGCGCGGATGGATGCCGCGGCCATCGCCTGGCTGCGTGGGGATCGCGACCGGGCCGCCGCGCTGTACCGCCAGGTCATCGCCCTCGACCCGGGTGTGGCGCGCGCGGTGCTGAACCTCGGCAACCTCTACTACGCGTCGCCGGAGCGCCCGGACGACGAGAAGCGACGCGACTGGCCGCACGCGCGCGATGCGTACCGCGTCTACCTCGCGATCGCGAAGCCCGAAGAGCTCTACGACATGCTCGACGTCTACACGGCGGTGCCGTACCGGCTCGCGCGCATCGACGAGTTCCTCGGACCGCTGCCCGACGACGTGCCGTCGCCGACGTTGGAGGACCTCGCCCGACCCGATGCCGGCAACGCGCGCGTCGACCATCCGTGAGCGGGACCGCTACGCGCCGGCCGCGCGGAGCGATGCGGTCAGCCGTGCGCGGTCCGCGCGCGCGAGCCGGTCGTCGGGACGGCCCGGTCGCACGAGCCGGAACCGGGGCGAGTCGATCTTGGCGATCTCGAACCCGTCCGCGATCGGCCGCGCGAGGAGGTTGCGAAGGTCGAGATTGCGGTCGCGGAAACCCGCGGCGTGCAGGCGCGCGGCGAATGCGGCCACCGATTCGACCAGCCGTTGGCGTTCGGCTCGGTCGGTCGTCTCGCCGAGCAGCTGGTCGATGGGCCGCCCCGGCCAGGCCTCGGTGACGAGGACCGCGCGCCGCAACCAGCCGTACCGCCGGGACTCCACGACCGCCCATGCGAGCGGTGCGGCGAACCCGTGGGCACGGAGCCAACCGAGCGCGTCGGCTTCCCGCGCCGCGCGCGATCGCGCGAGGAACGTCGTGCGGCCGATGCCCCGGCGCCGGTCCCGCACCGTCGGATAGTCGTAGGTCTTGATGTAAACGTCTGTCCCACAAACGCTTATTCGCCGGACCCAGGAGGTCGGGCGGTCGGTCACCGCGGCGCCGAGATCGCGGTCCGCGAGCCGGTCGAGGCTCGCGAGCCCCGCGGTCACGAGGCGTTCCAGGCCGCTCGGGTCGGCCCGGACGACGCGGGCCGGGGGTTCGAACTGGTGCGGCGGGGTGAGCACAAGTGTATGCTTCAGCGGAAGTTATTCACCTCGTCCTGGGCGGTTGTCCCGCGGAGCGAAGTCGCAGAGAGGTACGGATGCGCACCGTCACCAAGAAGGAGCTGGTCAACCGGATCGCCGAGCGGACCGGCGTCACCAAGGTGGTCGCGAAGGAGATCATCCAGTCCTTCCTCGATGCGATCATCGAAGAGCTCGCCGAAGGCAACCGTCTGGAGTTCCGTGAGTTCGGCGTGTTCGAGACCAAGGAGCGCGCGGCCCGCCGCGCGCAGAACCCGCGCACTCTCGAGAAGGTCGACGTCCCGGCGAAGCGCATCGTCAAGTTCAAGGTGGGGCGCATGATGCGGAAGCGTGTGTCCGGGGACGACACCCCGGACGACGACGACGACGAGGACACGCCGCGGCGCACCGCGCGCGGCGGCGCCGCGCGGGGCCCCGCGCCGGCGCGCGAGCGCGGTGCCGAAGCCGACCACGGCGCGCACTGAACTGCGCCGGCGGCGCCGCGCGCTTCACCGATCGAGCACGCCGATCGCACGCGTCACGTCCGCGCGCAGATCCTCGACGTCCTCGATGCCGACCGACAGGCGGATCAGGCCGTCCTCGAAGCCCGCCTTGCGTCGCTCCTCGGGGGGGATGCTCGCATGGGTCATCGTGGCCGGGTGATCGACGAGGCTCTCGACGCCACCGAGGCTCTCCGCGAGCGCGAACACGCGGAAGCTCGACGTCACCCGCTTCGCGTCCGCGACGCTCGCGTCCAACTCGAACGAGACCATGCCGCCGCCGGCCCGCATCTGCTTCGATGCCAGCGCGTGCTGTGGGTGAGAGGGCAGTCCCGGGTAGTAGACGCGCTTGACCCGCGGATGGCTCTCGAGGTCCTCCGCGATCCGCCGCGCGTTCTCGCAGTGCCGGTCCATGCGCACGTGGAGGGTCTTGGTGCCGCGCAACAGCAGGAAGCACTCGAACGCACCCGGAGTGCCGCCGACGGTGTTCTGAAAATGGGCGAGTCGCTCGCGCAGTCCGTCGTCGTCGACGACGAGGGCGCCGCCGACGACGTCGGAGTGACCACCGACGTACTTGGTCGTCGAGTGCACGACGATGTCGATGCCGTGCCGGAGCGGGCTCTGCAGGTACGGCGTCGCGAAGGTGTTGTCGCACATGCTCAGGATGCCGCGCTCCTTGCACAGCGTCGCGACGGCCGACAGGTCGGTGAGGCGCAGCAACGGGTTCGACGGCGACTCGGTCATCACGAGTCGCGTGCTGTCGCGCAACGACTCCCGCACCGCGGCGAGGTCGGACATGTCGACGAACGTGAAGTCGACGCCGAGCTTCTCGTAGAGCGTGCGGCACAGTCGATAGGTGCCGCCGTAGAGATCGTTGCCGGCCACGACGTGGTCGCCGGACTTCAGCAGATTCAGCACGGTGTTGATCGCCGCCATGCCGCTGCTGAAGCACAGCCCGTGGCGACCACCCTCGAGCGCCGCGAGGTTGGCCTCGAGCGCGGTGCGCGTCGGATTGCGCGTGCGGGAGTAGTCGTAGCCCTTGAGGACGCCAGGGGCCTCCTGCACGTAGGTGCTGGTCAGGTAGACCGGGGTCATGATCGCGCCGGTGGTCGGGTCGGGGTGCTGACCCGCATGGACGGCGCGCGTGCCGAAGCCGGCTTCACGTTCTTGGCTCATTGCGGCCGAGTGTAGAGCCAGCGGCACCGAGCCGCGAAGCCGGAGAATCCTCGTGGCTCCGAAGATCGGAACCGCGGCCGATGACCGCGTGCACGCCGCGGCTACACTCCTCCGCCCCGTGTCCGACCCCGTTCGCTTCGACCTGGATCCGCTGGAGTTTGGCGCCGTGCGCGAGCTCCTGCTCGAGCGCCTGTCGACGACGCTCGGTCGACGCGCGGTCGAACGGCTCGCGCCCCTCGCCGCGGACGACGCGAACGAGGAGCTGCAAGTCGCCGGCGAGCTCGCGACCCGGCTCCTCGCGGACGACCGACCGCCGGTCGGGGGGGCGGTGGAGGTCCGCTCGTGGCTCCCGGCGTTCTTCTTGGGCGAGCACCAACCGGAGACGCGCGATCTCGCCGATCTGAAACGCCTGCTGCGCGCGTCGTCCCGCTGCCGGACCTGGCTGTCGTCCCGCTCGGGTGCGCCGGCGCTCGAGCGTCGAGCGCGTGAATTCGCGCCGGTCGGCGATCTCGCCGACGAGCTCGAACGCGTCGTCGACGACCGCGGCGAAGTGCTGTCGTCGGCGTCGGTACGGCTCGCCGAGGTGCGCCAGTCGATCGAGGCCGCCGAGGCCGGTGTGCGGGCAGCGGTCGCGCGCTTCTTGTCCGACGAGCGCATGCGGCGGTGCCTGCAGTCGCCCGAGCCTTCCTGGCGGCACGGTCGGCCGGTCTTCCAGGTGCGGTTCGAATCGCGGCGAGAGGTGCACGGCGTGCAGCACGATCGCAGCCAGTCGGGTGCGACGGTGTTCGTCGAACCGGAGGTCGTCGTCGACGCGGCGAACCGGTTGGCCGATGCGCGCGCCGACGAGCATCACGAGATCCAGGTCGTGCTGACGCACGTGTGCCGCGGGCTGCGCCGCTACCAGGAGGACATCGAGCGCGCGGTGCTGGCGATGGAGCGCTTCGACCTCGCCACGGCGCGCGCGCGGCTGATCGCCGAGGACGGCTACTGCGCCGTCCCGGTGGTGGTGGGCGGACCGCTCCGGTTGCGCGGTGCGCTGCATCCGGTCCTGCTGCGCGCGGCGTCGGCGCGCGGTGGGACGTCGCGCGAAACGCTCGTGCCGCTCGACCTGACGCTCGGCGATCCGCACAACCTGCTCGTCGTCACCGGACCGAACACCGGTGGCAAGACGGTCGCGTTGAAGACCGTCGGACTGCTCTCGATCATGGCGGCGTGCGGCGTGCCGGTGCCGGCCAGCGAGGGGAGCCAGGTGCCCGAGTTCGACGGCGTGTTCGCGGACATCGGCGACGAGCAGGCGATCACCCAGAACCTCTCGACGTTCTCGTCGCACGTGAAGCGGATCGGCCGTTGCCTCGAAGGCGCGACGCCGCGCACCCTGGTGCTGCTCGACGAGCTCGGCGCGGGGACCGATCCGGAGGAGGGTGGGGCCCTCGGGTACGCGGTGCTCGAAGAGCTGGAGCGACTGGGCGCGGTCGCGGTCGTCACCACGCACCTCGGTCGATTGAAGGAGTTCGCGTTCCGCCACACGCGGGCGGAGAACGGCGCGATGGCGTTCGACGGGACGACGCTGAGCCCGATCTACCGGCTCGACGTCGGCATCCCGGGCGCATCGCACGCGCTCGACATCGCGGGTCGCGTCGGGCTGTCCGACGCGCTCGTCCGCCGCGCGAGGGAGCTGCTCGGTCGCCGCGACGAGCGGCTCGAAGAAGTGATCGAGAAGGTCCAGGTCGCGCGCCGCGAAGCCGAGGCCGAGCGGCGGCGCGTCGAGGAGCTGAAGCGCGAGGCGGAGTCCGTCGGCGAGGCGGTCGCCGCGCAGAAGCAGGCGGTCGACCGGCAGCGGGCCTGGCTCGGCGAGGAGGCCGACGCCGTCGTCGCCGAGGAGCTGCGGGCGGTGCGCGCCCGGCTCGACGAGACGCTCAAGCGGCTGGCGAACGCCCCCAAGCCGTTCGGGGACGACGCACGCCGGCTGCTGGACGATCTCGACCGGACGCTGACCTCCGCGTCCGTGCACCGCCGCCGGATGCGGTTCGTCGGTCACCTCAAGAAGGACGACGTCGTGTTCGTCCCGCGGCTCGGCAAGCGCTGCACTGTGAAGAAGGTGGACCGGGTGCGCGAGGTGATCACGCTGGAGGTCGGGCGGCTGCGCTTGGAGATGCCGTTCGAGGACGTCTCCTGGCTCGTGCCGCTCGACGTGTCGTGACCGCTACCCGGTCGCGCGCCGTCACCGGCCGCTGGACCGAGGTCGACGGCTCACCGTAATCAAGATCCATCCCTGGGCCCCTTCCCGAAGCGGGATCGTGGGTTAAAACTCTGGGGCGCCTCTCCCTCGCACTCCCTCACGTCGTTTCTTCCTCCCTGCATGAACCGCATCGCTGTCGCGATCGGCGGAGCCGCGGTCCTCGCGCTCGTCGCCTGGCTGGCACTCGCCTCGAAGGACACGGTCGCGCCGTCTTCGCCGGGCCAACCGGCCAACGTGGAGAGTCCGGAGCCCGCGCCCGAGCTGCAGGCGGACGCCGCGCATGCGGATCCGGCAGACGTCCCCGCGCCCACGCCGTTGCCCGAGGGCTTGCCCGAGGGGTTCTACAAGAAGCTCGCACCGGGCGAGCGGATCGCCCTGACCGTGCCGAAGGGTCTGACGTCCGGGATCCGCTGCCCCGACGGGACCTTCCTGCCGCTGCTGAACGGTGTGCCGGTCGCCGGTCCGATCTCTCGAAGTCGCATGCTCGGCCCGTTACCGCCGGTCGTTGCGAAGATGTGCGACCCGAACGGGATCGAGTGGTACGTCCACGCCGACGGCTCGCGCACCACGACCAAGTGGAGCCGCGCCATCGTCCACGGCGAACCGAAGCAGCAGGTCGTCACTCTGCACTTCGGACCGATGCCGGAGGGCACCACCGAGCGCGCCCGGGAGACGCCGCCAGCCCCGCCGTCCGCAAACGGAGGCAACCGCTGAGCACCGGCGGGAATCCGCGATGACTCGATGGAACTCCGGGAATTCCGCCGCCGTCGAACCCGCGGCCCAGCGATCTTCTACGGCCGGCGATTGCGCCGTGCCGTTCCACGACACTCTCTCGTCATGCGCCGAGCCGGCCCCCGCTCGCTCGCGTGCCACATCCCTGTCCCGACTCTAGCTGAAGGACTTCGTCCTATGCGTACATCGATCCTCCTCCTCGCCATCGGCGGCATCGCCGCTGGCAACCTCCTTGCCCAGGGCCCCTACGCCAACCCGATCTACGAGAACACCAACGTGGTCTGGCGCACCGGCACCGCGCACCCGATCACGAACCGCTGGTACTACCCGGCGTCGTGCGATTCTCCGGACTACTCGAACCCGAACACCGACCCGAACCTCGGCGGCTCGGGCGTGGCGGCGAACACCTGGGTCTACCGGGTGTTCCCGCGGCATTGGCAGGCGATCGGCGGCGCGACCGCGCCGATGGGCGACGTCTCGCGCATGACCGGCTATGAGGCCGTCATCCGCATCTCGCCCGCGACCGCGATGGGCGCGACGGCCAACCTCTACTTCCCCGCGGTCCTCGTGGCCGACGCGACCGTGACGCCGGCCAACGGCTCGGGGATGCCCGGTGCCAACATCGGCGCGATGGCGCCGGACCTCACCAACGTCATCTACTTCGGTGCCGAGGACTCGACCACGGTGACGATCGGTAGCACGCAGTCGAGCGGCACCTACGTGCTCGGCTACACGTTCGTGGACCCGATGAACCCGATGACGGCCATCGAGGTCGACGCCTCGCTGGGCAACTACACGATGGGGCTCCGCTACCACGGCGGCGACCACCAGGAGTTGCCTGCGACCGGCACGACGTTCTCGCAGGGCTTCACCCAGGGCGCGTACGACGGCACCGTCTACTCGCCGGTCGACACGATGAACCCGCCGGCGGCGGGCACTCAGCTGCCGGTGCGGCCGGACGGCTTCTTCGGCTATGACGATTCGACCAGCACCGTCACCGCGCAGCCGTCGCTCTACCTCGAGACCGACAGCCACCCGGTGATGGGTCTGGATCTCGA
Source organism: uncultured Planctomycetota bacterium (assembly GCA_963823025.1). Taxonomy (GTDB): domain Bacteria; phylum Planctomycetota; class UBA1135; order UBA1135; family UBA2386; genus CAWGKH01. The sequence continues at coordinate 80,728 of CAWGKH010000006.1, forward strand.
CAACCCGACCGCGAACATCAATGCGGACTTCGGACGCGAGTTCCAGCCGGCGAGCACGATGATCGACGGCACCGGCGCGGGCAAGCACTACCCGCAGCTCTCGACGACCAACGCCACCACCGGCGTGGCCTACGACGTCTATGCGGGTCAGTTCGCGAACGGCGTCGCCGTGCCGCTGCTGAACATCTCCGCGTCGATCTTCCCGGGCGCCGTGCAGGTGCCGCTGGGTGGACCGCTCGGCTCGCCGACGTTCGAGACCAACATCGCCGACCCGCTGTTCGGCGCGATCAGCGGCGTCGCGCTGTTCTTCCTCGACGCGAACGGCTTCGGCCAGAGCCCGCTGATCCCGCTCGGTGCGACCCCCGACCCGACGCTGCTCGGTGTCAACATGGGCGTGGAGTTCGCGCTCTGGACGGCGAACCCGTCGGACGACCGCTGGGACACCTCCGGCGCGACCTGGTTCACGATCCGCTGAGGCACTCGTGACCATCGCCGCGCTGCGTCCTCGCGACGCAGCGCGCGAAGACGGCCCGACCGCGCCACGCGGCCGGGCCGTTGCACGTACCGGCGCGCCGGCCGCGGGCGGGCGGACGGGATCCGGATCGAGTTGGATCGCGCGCCGCGGGTCCCTACGCTGCAGGTCTGCCGGCCTGCGTCCGCGCCGGCCCGCGAACCGTGAGCTCGTCCGCCGCACCTCGTCCGCGTGTCCTGATCGCCGACAACGACGTCGGCGTGGTCGCGGTGTTGCGGGCGTTCCTCGAGCGCGCCGGCTTCACGGTCGAGACCGCGGCGGACGGTGGCGAAGCGCTCGCGCGGCTCCATGCCGGCGGGATCGATCTGCTGGTGTGCGACCTCGACATGCCGCGGGTCTCGGGCGAAGCGGTGCTCGCCGAGCTTCGCGACTGGCCCGCGGTGCCGCCGGTGATGGTGGTGTCGGGCTGGGTCGACGCCCGTCTGGAGGCGGTGCTCACCGGGCACCCCGCGGTGCGGGAAGTCCTGCGGAAGCCGTTCGATCTCGAGGCGTTCAGCCAGCGAGCCGTCGCGCTCGGGGGCGCGGCCGGGAACCCCGGCCGAGGCGGCGCATCCGGATCGGCCTGAAGGTCGGACGCTCGCCCGATCGACAGCGCTCCGGCGGGGAAAAAAGCGGTCGGCCGTCCTTGACCTCCCTCGACCCGCCGGTATCGTGCCCCGTCCTTTCCTCGACAGAGCGCCCTGCTAGCGTAGCTCAACGGTAGAGCACCTGATTTGTAATCAGGCGGTTGTGGGTTCGATTCCCTCCGCTAGCTCCATGGTCGAACCGAGCTTACGCGAAGTCGTCCGTGGAGCGGTGGAGCCGGATCCACGGCCAGCGGCAGGCGTTTCGGAGGGGGGAGGATCCAGCGACGGATGCGTTCCTCGGGCCGGGCGGATACCCAAGCGGCCAACGGGGCCAGACTGTAAATCTGGTGGCTCAGCCTTCGCAGGTTCGAATCCTGCTCCGCCCACCAAGCCGTCCCGCCCGGGGCGGGGGGAGCGCCGTCGTCACTGGGTGCGGGTGTAGCTCAATGGTAGAGCCCCAGCCTTCCAAGCTGGTGGTGAGGGTTCGATTCCCTTCACCCGCTCAAGTTGTTCTTTCGTCGTCCCGCTTCGGTCCGCCCCGCTGCTGTAGCTCAGGGGTAGAGCACTTCCTTGGTAAGGAAGAGGTCGTGGGTTCGATTCCCACCAGCAGCTCCACCCCGAAGGGTTCGCGGTTTCGGGTGCATCGTCCGAGTTGCTTCGGTGGTGCGCGCGGTCCGCGGTCCGAACCTACACCCTGACAGATACAGTCAAGAACGTATCCGCCTCCCCGCGGATGCCAGACGGAGTCCGCTGAGAATGGCCAAGGAAGTCTTCGAACGCAACAAGCCCCACGTCAACGTGGGAACCATCGGTCACGTGGCGCACGGCAAGACCACGACCACCGCGGCGATCAGCCGGACGCTCGCGGCAGTGGGCCTCGCCAAGCAGAAGGACTACGCGGACATCGCCAAGGGTGGCACGGTCCGCGACGACACCCGCGTGGTGACCATCTCGTCGGCGCACGTCGAGTACGAGACCGACAAGCGCCACTACGCCCACGTCGACTGTCCGGGACACGCCGACTACATCAAGAACATGATCACCGGTGCCGCCCAGATGGACGGCGCGATCCTGGTCGTGGCGGCCGACGACGGCCCGATGCCCCAGACGAAGGAGCACATCCTGCTCGCTCGTCAGGTCGGCGTGCCGGCGATCGTCGTGTTCCTCAACAAGTGCGACGAGGTCGACGACGCCGAGCTGCTCGACCTGGTCGAGATGGAGGTCCGCGAGCTGCTGAGCAGGTACGAGTTTCCCGGGGACGACATCCCGGTGATCCGCGGCTCGGCCTACAAGGCGCTCAAGACCGAGGCGCCCAGCCGCGACAACCCGGACAGCAAGTGCATCTTCGATCTGATGGACGCGGTGGACAGCTACATCCCCGAGCCGCAGCGCGAGGTGGACAAGCCGTTCCTGATGCCGGTCGAGGACGTGTTCTCGATCGAAGGTCGTGGCACCGTGGCGACCGGCCGCGTCGAGCGTGGTCGGATCAAGGTCGGTGACGCGATCGAGATCGTCGGCATCCGCGACACGCAGAAGTCGACCGTCACGGGCGTCGAGATGTTCCAGAAGACGCTCAACGAGGGTCAGGCGGGCGACAACGTCGGCTGCCTCCTCCGCGGTGCGAAGAAGGACGACATCTCGCGCGGCATGGTCCTCGCGGCCCCGGGCAGCATCACCCCGCACACGCAGTTCAAGGCGCAGGTCTACGCGCTGAGCAAGGACGAGGGTGGCCGCCACACGCCGTTCTTCTCCGGCTACCGCCCGCAGTTCTACTTCCGGACGACCGACGTGACCGGTTCCGCGAACCTGGTCGGCGCCGAGATGTGCATGCCGGGCGACAACGTGGAGATCGAGGTCACGCTGATCACGCCGATCGCGATGGACGCGCACCAGCGCTTCGCGATCCGCGAGGGTGGCCGCACCGTCGGTGCCGGTCGCGTGACCGAGATCATCAAGTGACGCCGGTTCCCCTGTTTCGAATCGACGGCCGGCGGAGTCCGGCCGTCGCGGCTCGCCGGTCGCGCCGGTGGATCGCACCTCGGAGGAAGCGATTCCTCGCGTACGGCAGTAGCTCAACTGGTAGAGCAGCTGATTCCAAATCAGCAGGTTGAGGGTTCAAGTCCTTCCTGCCGTGTTCCCGTTCCGCTCGTCCACCTGACATCACCCCGATCGCCGTGGCATACAAGAAGGACCAAGGTCGCTACGCCCGCATGTCGGCGTTCTGGGGGCTCTTCCTCCTGCTCGGCTACGGCTGCCTCGGCGGCCTGGTCGTCACGCTGCGTGGCTGGATCGGGAGCGAACCGCTGTTCTCGTCGCTGGAGTCGCTGCCGCTCGTCGGCACGCTCGACGCCGCGAAGCTGATCGCGCTCGGCACGCTGGCTGCCGGTGGGTTCGCGATCCACTACGTTCTGAACCGGCCGAAGAGCGCCGATCTCCTGATCGACACGGAGAACGAGCTCAAGAAGGTCACCTGGCCATCCGGTGGGGAGACGATCAGCGGCACGTTCGCGGTCATGCTGACCGTGGCCGTCCTCCTCGCGTTCCTCTCGTTCGCGGACTTCGTTCTCGTCGCGGTGTTGCCGCGCTTGATGGGAGTGACGAGCTGAGATGACGCTCGAGTGGTACTTCCTACGGGTGCAGGTCGGACGCGAGGACCGGATCCGGAAGAACATGATCTCCCGTCTCAAGCAGGCCGGGATCGACGAGCGCGTGCCGCAGATCGTCGTGCCCACCGAGACCATCGCCGAGGTGCGTGAGGGCAAGCGCCGCATCAAGAAGAAGAAGCTGTACCCCGGCTACCTGATGGTGCAGATGAACCTCGACGACGACGTCTGGTTCACGCTGCGCGAGACGCCGGGCTTCGGCGACTTCGTCGGCGGGCGCGGGACGCCCACGCCGATGTCGCAAGACGAGGTCGACAACGTGCTCGGCCGGATGGACGAGAGCAAGGAACAGCCCAAGATGTCGGTCCAGTTCACCAAGGGCGACCGCGTCAAGATCAAGCAGGGCCCGTTCGAGAACATCGACGGCGTCGTCGAGGAAGTGAACCCCGACAAGGGCACCCTCGAGGTCGCAGTCACGATCTTCGGGCGCTCGACGCCCGTGTCCCTCGGCTACTGGGAGGTCGAACCCCTCTGAGGGGCCACATTCCGAAGGCCGAAGTCGAGCGCTGAGAACAACGCGAGGCCGCCGCGCTTCCCTGGCCGGCGTGCCACTCTCGCAAGTGGGAGGGGGAGACCGCGCTCTCCTCCGCAAGAACCGCTGGGAGTCTGAACATGGCGAAAGAAGTCACCGCGATCATCAAGCTGCAGTGTCCGGGCGGACAGGCGACGCCCGCTCCTCCCGTCGGACCGGCCCTCGGTCAGCACGGCGTCAACATCGGGCAGTTCGTCAAGGAGTTCAACGACCAGACGCGTGACCGCGCGGGACTGATCATCCCGGTCGTGATCTCGGTGTACAAGGACCGGACATTCAGCTTCGTGCTGAAGTCGCCGCCCGCCGCCGTCCTGCTCAAGAAGGCCGCGGGGCTCGCCACCGCGGCGAACACGCCCGGCAGCCAGGTCGCCGGTCAGGTCTCCCGCGAGCAGGTGCGCGAGATCGCGGAGATGAAGAAGGCCGATCTCAACGCCGCGAGCGTCGAGGCGGCGATGCGCATCATCGAAGGCACGGCGCGTTCCGCCGGAATCAAAGTGGTCGACTGAAGTACCCAGATGGCACGCAAGCGCAGTCGTCGATTCAAGAAGGGCCTCGACAGCCTCGACCGTTCGAAGGTCTTCTCGCCTCGCGAGGGTCTGGAGCGGCTCAAGAACTTCCCCGCACCGAAGTTCGAGGAAGCCGTCGAGGTCGCCGTGCGACTCGGCATCGATCCGAAGAAGACCGATCAGCTCGTCCGCGGCTCGGTGAGTCTGCCGAAGGGCACCGGGAAGTCCGTGCGCATCGCCGTGTTCGCCGAGGGCGACAAGGCGAAGGAGGCGCAGGAGGCCGGGGCGGACATCGTCGGTTCGAAGGAGCTCGCCGAGAAGATCGAGGCAGGCTTCACCGAGTTCGACATGACCATCGCGGCGCCGGACATGATGAAGTACGTCGGCAAGCTCGGTCGCGTGCTCGGTCCGCAGGGCAAGATGCCCTCGCCGAAGGCGGGCACGGTCACGCCGAACGTCGGCGACGCCGTTCGGGAGTTCAAGGCCGGCAAGATCGAGTTCCGGACGGACGCGGGGGCGAACGTGCACGCCGCGATCGGCCGCCGCTCGTTCACGGTCGAGGACCTCGAGGCCAACCTCGCCGCGTTCGTCGAACATCTGAAGGCGCTCAAGCCACCCCAGGCGAAGGGCAACTTCATCCGCAAGGTGTGTGTGTCCACGTCGATGGGACCTGGTATCCAGGTCACCGTCGAATGATCCGGAACGAGGACCCCGAGATGCCCAACATCGTCAACCAGAGCCTGTTCGAGGAGCTCACGAAGGACTTCCGCGACGCGGGGTCCTGCCTCGTCCTGGAGTTCGAGAAGCTCACCGTTCAGCAGGACGGCGTGCTGCGCCAGAAGCTGCGCGACCTCGGCGTCGAGTACCGGGTCGTCAAGAACCGCCTCGCGACGCGCGCGATCAAGCAGACCCTCGACCTCGACATGACGGCGACGTTCGTCGGCAAGTGCGGCGTCGTGTTCGCACCCGAGGAGCACGCGATCTCGGCCGCGAAGGCCGTGCGCGAGGCGATGAAGCCCATGAAGGCCGCTCCGGTCCGCGTGATCGGCGGCATCATCGAGGGCGAGGCGATCGTCGGTCCGTCGGCGGCGACCATCGCCGACATGCCCGACCGCCACACCGTCAACGGCATGCTCGCGACGGCGCTCATCGGCCCGGCGCGCATGCTCGCGACCGTCGTGCAGGCGGTCCCCGCCGGCCTGGCGCGCTGCATCCAGGCCAAGATCGACAAGGAGCAGGACGCGTGAAGCCCTGCCCGAAACCCTGAGCGAACAACCCAGAATCGAATCCCGACCCCGGAGGAACCCAAGATGTCCGAAGAGACCACCGTCACCCTCGACTCCGCCCTCGAGGAGATCTTCCAGAAGATCGATGGCCTGACGCTCGGCCAGGCCGCCCAGCTCGTGAAGGCGATGGAAGATCGCTGGGGCGTGTCGGCCGCCGCGCCGGCCGCCGTCGCGATGGCAGCACCCGGCGCGGCCGCGGAGCCCGTCGAGGAGCAGACCGAGTTCGACGTGATCCTCAAGGCCGCCGGCGCGAACAAGATCGCCGTCATCAAGGTCGTGCGTGAGATCACCGGCCTCGGCCTCAAGGAGGCGAAGGCCGTCGTCGAGGAGGCGCCGAAGACGATCAAGGAGGGCGCGTCCAAGGACGAGGCCGAGGAGCTGAGGAAGAAGCTCGCCGACGCGGGAGCCGAGGTCGAGCTCAAGTGAGGTCGCAGGCGGCGCGCCCCGCGGGCGCCCGCCGGTCCTCCGCACCCTCGCCGTCGCCCGGTCCGGGCCGCGGCGAGCTTCCGCACGTACCGCGCTGACGCCGACTTCCGTCGATCGGCTGTGCGCGGCCCATACCCCTGAGTCGCACGATTTCCAGCCCGCGCCACAAATTCCCGTTGCAAGGCGGTGGCGTGGGGCCGTACCCTGATGCGTTCCGTGGTGGTTCGGTTTTTGCAGAGGATGGCGTCCAGCGTTCCCGTACGCAGGCAACTCCTCCGGCAAAGCGCGGCGCGAACCCCCCGCGGCTCCCTCAGCTGACCGCATCCCCTTCCGACCGGTGTCGAGCATGCAGACCGTCACGTACGGACGCTATCAGTCCGTCGCGGAGATCCCCGACCTCGTCGAGATGCAGACGAAGTCCTACGAGTACTTCCTGCAGCCGAAGACGCTGCCGAACAAGCGGAAGAACCAGGGCCTCGAGGCGCTGCTTCGCGAGATCTTCCCGATCTACTCGTACGACAAGACCATCTGTCTCGAGTACGTCGAGCTACGAGCTCGGCCGTCCGCGCTACTCGCCGGACGAGTGCCGCAAGCTCGACTGACGTACGGCTACCCGTTCAAGATCCGGGTCCGCCTGGTCAAGCCCGAGCCCGTCGAGGAGGAGATCTACCTCGGCGAGATCCCGATCATGATCGGGCGGCGGCGAGTTCATCATCAACGGCAGCCGAGCGCGTCATCGTCAGCCAGCTCCACCGCTCGCCGGGCGTCGACTTCTCGATGGAGGTCGCACTCCGGCGAGCAGCGGCTGCACTCGTGCTGGATCATCCCCGAGCGCGGGAGCTGGATCGAGCTCAACGTCACGCAAGAAGGACGTCGCTCACCGTCCGCATCGACCAGTCGGGCAAGTTCTCCGCCGCGACGCTCCTGCGCGCGATGGACCCGAAGTTCTCGACCGACGCGGCGATCCTGCGCGCAGTTCTACGACGTCGAGAAGGTCACGCGGTGCAAGTCGGATCCCGAGGCCAAGCTTCGCCGAGCGCATCCAGGGTGGCTACGCGGTCGGGGACATCATCGACGAGGCCACCGGCGAGGTGTTCGTGCACAGCGGCGACGAGATCACCGAGGAGCAGGCGGAGGCGATCGCCGCGTCGGGCATCACGCGAGGTCGAGGTGATCGCGGGATCCCGACGACCTGCTGATCCTCAACACGCTGCGCGAGGACACCACCGCCAGCCACGAGGAGGCGCTGCTGAAGATCTACGCGCGCCTCCGCCCCGGCAACCCGCCGCAGCTCGAGCAAGGCGCGCGAGCTGTTCCAGGAGAAGTTCTTCGACGAGACCCGCTACCGCCTCGGCCGCGTCGGCCGCTTCCGTCTGAACCGCAAGTTCGGACCAGGACGTCGACGAGGAGCGGCAGACGCTGCTGCCCGAGGACTTCGTGCAACGCGATCCGGTACATCCTCGGGCTGCGCGCCGGCGACCGGGCGAGATCGACGACATCGACCACCTGGGCAACCGCCGCGTGCGGACGATCCAGGAGCTGGCCGGCGAGGAGTTCCGCAAGGGCTTCCTGAAGCTCCGGCGCACCGCGCAGGAGCGGATGAACCTCGAGAACGCCGACGACGGTCACACCTCGCAACCTGATCAACTGCAAGACGTATCTCGTCGGCGATCGACTACTTCTTCGGCCGCGGCGAGCTGTCGCAGGTCGTCGACCAGACGAACCCGCTCTCGCAGCTCACGCACGAGCGGCGGCTGTCGGCCCTCGGCCCGGGCGGCCTGAACCGGAAGCGGGCCGGCTTCGAGGTCCGCGACGTGCACATGTCGCACTACGGCCGTCTCTGCCCGATCGAGACGCCGGAAGGCACGAACATCGGTCTGATCTCGACCCTCGCGATCTACGCGTCGCTCGACGAGTACGGCTTCCTGACCACGCCCTACCGCGTGGTGAAGAACGGCAAGGTCACCGACGAGGTCGTCCGGCTGCGCGCCGACGAGGAGTTCCACGCGGTGCTCGCGCCGGCCGACACGCCGATCGACGACAAGGGCCGACTGGTGCCCGAGACGGAGCCGGCAAGGTCATCGCCCGCATCAACGGTGACCTCGACCCTCGTCGAGGGGGACGACGTCCAGTACATGGACGTCTCGCCCGAAGCAGATCGTCGGCGTGTCCGCGGCGCTGATCCCGTTCCTCGAGCACGACGACGCCAACCGCGCGCTGATGGGATCCAACATGCAGCGGCAGGCCGTGCCGCTGCTCGTCACCGAGCCGCCGCTCGTCGGCACCGGCATGGAGCAGGTCGTCGCGGCGCAACTCGGGCATGGTGATCCGCGCCGAAGAAGGCGGGCACCGTCACGCTACGTCGACGCGCGCAAGATCGTGATCGGCGACGACGACGCTACCGGCTGCGCAAGTTCGTCGGCCTCAACGAGCGCACCTGCCTCAACCAGATGCCGATGGTGCTGCCCGGGGACAAGGTCGAGAAGGGCCAGATCATCGCCGACGGCGCGGCCACCGACCAAGGCGAGCTCGCGCTCGGCCAGCAACGTCGCTCGTCGCCTTCATGCCCTGGGACGGCTACAACTACGAGGACGCGATCATGCGTCAGCGAGAAGCTCGTCAAGGACGACGTCTACACCTCGATCCACATCGACGAGTTCGAGATCGAGATCCGCGAGACCAAGCTCGGTCGCGAGGAGTTCACGCGCGACATTCCGAACGTGTCGGAACGCGCGCTGCGCAACCTCGACGAGACCGGCATCGTCCGCATCGGCACCCGCGTGCAGGCCGGCGACATCCTGGTCGGCAAGGTCGCGCCGAAGTCCAAGAGCGAGCTGACCCCCGAGGAGAAGCTGCTGCACGCGATCTTCGGCCGCGCCGGCGAGGACGTGAAGAACGACTCGCTCGAGGTGCCCGACGGGCGTCGAGGGCATCGTGATCGCGCGCGGAGAAGTTCAGCCGCAAGGTCAACCTCACCGAGCAGGAGCGCGCGCGCAATCTGCAGGAGATCAAGAACGCGGAGATCGAGTTCCTCACGCCAGTACCGCGAATCGACGCGGGTGCTGGTCGAGGAGGCTCGCGAAGCACTCGGCGGACCGGTGCTCGATGCCGACGGCAAGACCGCCATCGAGGTCGACGACGGGCATGCTGATGCTCGATCTGCGCCGCGTGCGCGACGTGGTCCGCAACCTGGCCGAGGTCGCACGACGACGCCAAGATCCGCACCGCGCTGATGAACCTGGTGCAGGCCCACACCGACAAGATCGAGGAAGCGGAGACCGAGAAGAACAAGCTCGTCAACCGCCTGTCGCGCGGCGACGAGCTGCCGAACGGCGTCCTCGAGATGGTCAAGGTCTACGTCGCCACCAAGCGCAAGGTCTCGGTGGGGGACAAGATGGCCGGTCGCCACGGCAACAAGGGCGTGGTCAGCAAGATCCTGCCCGAGGAGGACATGCCGTTCCTCGAGGACGGCACGCCGGTCGACATCGTGCTCAACCCGCTCGGCGTGCCGAGCCGCATGAACGTCGGTCAGATCCTCGAGACGCACCTCGGCTGGGCCGCGAAGAAGCTCGGCTTCCGGGCGGTGACGCCGGTGTTCGACGGCGCGACCGAGAGCGACATCGAGGCGGCGCTGCAGAAGGCCGGTTGCGCACCCGACGGCAAGATCACGCTCTACGACGGCCGCACCGGCGAAGCGTTCACGCAGGACGTCACCGTGGGCGCGATCTACATGCTGAAGCTCCACCACCTGGTCGACGACAAGGTGCACGCGCGTGCGACGGGTCCCTACTCGCTCATCACGCAGCAGCCACTCGGCGGCAAGGCGCGATTCGGCGGGCAGCGATTCGGCGAGATGGAGGTGTGGGCGCTGGAGGCCTATGGCGCGGCGAACATCCTCCAGGAGCTCCTGACCGTGAAGTCCGACGACGTCGACGGTCGCACCAAGATCTACGAGGCCATGGTCAAGGGCGAGAACATCCTCGAGCCCGGCACGCCGGTCTCGTTCGGCGTGCTCTGCAACGAGATCAAGGGCCTCGGCCTCAACATCGAACTGCACAAGCGCGGTTCCACCGAGGACGCGATGGGCGCCTGAGGGCGCCGACTCGCAGTCCGTTCCGTCCCTGATGGTCCGCTACTCGAACGACTGACTCATGGTCGACACCATCTACGACAAGATCAACGACTACGCCTCGGTGACGATCCGGCTCGCTTCGCCCGAGGACATCCGCTCCTGGTCCTTCGGCGAGGTCAAGAAGCCGGAGACGATCAACTACCGGACGTACCGTCCGAGAAGGACGGCCTGTTCTGCGAGCGCATCTTCGGTCCCGAGAAGGACTGGGAGTGCGCCTGCGGGAAGTACAAGGGCATCAAGCACAAGGGCATCATCTGCGACAAGTGCGGCGTGATGATCACGCACCGCGCGTGTGCGCCGGAAGCGGATGGGGCACATCAACCTCGCCGCGCCGGTCGCCCACATCTGGTTCTTCAAGGCGATGCCCTCGCGCCTCGGCACGCTGCTCGGGATGAAGACCTCGAGCCTCGAGCGCGTGGTGTACTTCCAGGACTACGTCGTCGTCGATCCCGGCGACACGCCGCTGAAGCAGAACCAGCTCCTCACCGAGGAGGAGTACCGCGCAGGCACGCCAGAAGTTCGGCAACGGGTTCTCGGCGGGCATGGGTGCCGAGGCGGTCGCGCGACCTGCTGCGCAGGCTGCACCTCGACGAGTTGAGCGAGCATCTCCGCGAGGAGCTGAAGCGCACCGAGGCCAAGCAGAAGATCAAGGACATCATCAAGCGGCTGAAGACCGTCGAGATGCTGCGCGACTCGGGCAACAAGGCCGAGTGGATGATCCTCGACGTCATCCCGGTGATCCCGCCGGATCTGCGCCCGCTCGTGCTGCTCGACTCGCGGCAACTTCGCGACGTCGGACCTCAACGATCTCTATCGCCGGCTGATCAACCGCAACAACCGGCTCAAGAAGCTGCTCGACCTCAACGCTCCCGAGGTCATCATCCGCAACGAGAAGCGGATGCTGCAGCAGTCGGTCGATGCGCTGTTCGACAACGGCCGCTGCCGGCGCCCGGTGCTCGGCTAGCAGCAACCGCCCGCTCAAGTCGCTCACCGACATGATCAAGGGCAAGCAGGGTCGCTTCCGCGAGAACCTGCTCGGCAAGCGCGTCGACTACTCGGCGCGGTCGGTGATCGTCGTCGGTCCGGAGCTCAAGCTGCACCAGTGCGGTCTGCCCAAGATGATCGCGCTCGAGCTCTACCAGCCGTTCATCATCCGCCGCCTCAAGGAGCTCGGGCACGTCGGACACGATCAAGTCGGCGAAGAAGATGCTCGAGCGCAAGGACGAGGAGGTGTGGGACATCCTCGAGGAGGTCATCCAGGGCCACCCGTCCTGCTGAACCGCGCGCCGACGCTGCACCGCATGGGCATCCAGGCGTTCGAGCCGGTGCTCGTCGAGGGCAACGCGATCCGCATCCATCCGCTCGTCTGCGCCGGCTTCAACGCCGACTTCGACGGCGACCAGATGGCGGTGCACCTGCCGCTCAGCTATCGAGGCCCAGATCGAGGCCTCGACGCTGATGCTGTCGACCAACAACATCTTCTCGCCGGCGCACGGCGGCCCGATCATCGCGCCGAACCAGGACATCGTGCTCGGCTGCTACTTCCTGACGCTGATGCGTCCGGGGGAGCGCGGCGAGGGCAAGGTGTTCTCGAGCGCGGACGAGCTGTGGCTCGCCTACTCGACGGGCCAGGTGCACGTGCACTCGCGCGTCAAGGTGTCCCTGCCATCCGGTGTGGAGGTTCGCGACCGCGATCGCACCTTCACCACCGACGGTGAGACGCTCGTCGAGACCACTCCGGGCCGTGTCGTGCTCAACGACATCCTGGCGCCGGAGATGCCCTACTACAACTTCGAGCTCGACAAGAAGTCGCTGTCCAACATCATCGCGGACTGCCACATCTACTGTGGCCGCGGCGCGACGCTCAAGTTGCTCGACGATCTGAAGCAGCTCGGCTTCGAGTCCGCGACGCGGGCCGGCCTGTCGTTCGGCAAGAGCGACATGCTCGTGCCGCCGACCAAGGCCAAGATCATCGCCGACACGCAGGCGATCGTGGAGAAGATCATGTCCGCGCACGACCGCGGCATCATCACCGAGGGTGAACGCTACCTGAAGGTGATCGACGCGTGGACGCACGCGCGCGAGCGCATCGGCGAGGACATGCTCGCCGAGCTGCGCAACGACACGCGCGACGGCAAGCCGTACGTCAACCCGATCTTCTGCATGGTCATGTCGAAGGCGCGTGGCTCGGTCGAGCAGATCCGTCAGCTCGCCGGCATGCGTGGCCTGATGGCGAAGCCTTCGGGCAAGATCATCGAGGCGCCGATCAAGGCGAACTTCAAGCGAAGGCCTGCGCGTCCTCGAGTACTTCTCGTCGACGCACGGCGCGCGCAAGGGGCTGGCCGACACGGCGCTCAAGACCGCCGACTCCGGTTACCTGACCCGCAAACTCGCGGACGTCGCCCAGAACGTCGTCATCACGATGGAGGACTGCGGCACGCCCAACGGCATCGAGAAGGGCACGGTCTACCAGGGTGAGAAGGTCGCGGTGAGCTTCGTCGACGTCGTCCGCGGCCGTGCCGCGCGCACGACGATCGTCGATCCGATCACCGACGAGGTGGTCGATCAAGGAGAACGAGATCATCACGTTCGAGAAGGCGCGCGGTATCGAGGAGTCGATCAACTCCGAGAGCATCCTCGTGCGCTCGCCACTCACGTGCGAAGCATCACTCGGCGTGTGCTCGCTGTGCTATGGCATGGACCTGTCCCGCAACCAGATCGCGGAGCAGGGCCTGGCCGTCGGCATCATCGCGGCGCAGTCGATCGGCGAGCCCGGCACGCAGCTCACGATGCGGACGTTCCACATCGGTGGCACCGCCTCGAAGAAGGTCGAGGAGTCCGAGATCAAGACCAAGCGCGGCGGCATCGTCCGCTTCGCCAACCTCGAGCTCGTCGAGAAGAAGGACGGCCAGCGCGTTGTCCTGAAGCGCAAGGGCGAGATCGTGGTGGTGGACAAGATGTTCGCCAACTCGGACGCCGGCGACCGCTACCCGATCCAGATCGGCTCGATCCTGCGCGTCGAGGACGGTCAGGAAGTCATGCCGGGCACGGTGCTCGTCCAGTGGGACCCGCACCACAATCCGATCCTCGCCGAGGTCGGCGGCATCGTCCGCTTCGAGGATGTCCTCGAGGGCAAGACGATGAAGCTCGAGAAGGACGCGGAGACGCGCGTCGCGCGCAAGGTCATCATCGAGCACAAGGGCGAGCTGCACCCGCAGGTCATCATCGAGGACGAGAACGGCGAGCGTGCCGCGATTCACCCGCTGCCCGAGAAGGCCTACATCGAGGTCGAGGAAGGGCAGAAGGTCGAGGCCGGCACGCTGCTCGCGAAGACGCCGCGCGAGATCCAGGGCACGCAGGACATCACCGGCGGTCTGCCGCGCGTCACCGAGCTGTTCGAGGCGCGACGCCCGAAGGACCCGGCCGTGCTCTCGGAGATCGAGGGCATGGTCGAGATCGGCGACAAGCGGCGCGGCAAGCGCACGATCATCGTGCGCGGCGACGGCGGGATCGAACGCGAGCACATGGTGCCGCAGGGCAAGAACCTGCGGGTGCACCGCGGCGATCACGTCAGCGAAGGTGAGCCGTTGGTCGATGGCCCGCGCGTGCCGCACGACATCCTGCGCGATCCAGGGCGAGAAGGCCGTGCAGGACTACCTGCTGCGGGAGATCCAGTCGGTCTACCGCGCGCAGGGTGTCAGCATCGACGACAAGCACATCGAGATCATCGTCGCGCAGATGATGCGCAAGGTGCAGATCAACGACCCGGGCGACTCCGAGTTCCTGCCCGGTGCGGTGGTCGACAAGTTCCGTTTCCGCGAAGCGAACGAGCGCCTGATCAAGGGCAAGCTGAAGCCCGCGACCAGCTCGCCGCTGCTGCTCGGCATCACCAAGGCCTCGCTGCAGTCGGAGTCGTTCATCTCGGCGGCGTCCTTCCAGGAGACGACCAAGGTCCTGACCGAGGCGGCCCTCGCCGGCAAGCGGGACGAGCTCGTCGGTCTGAAGGAGAACGTCATCCTCGGCCACCTCGTGCCGACCGGCACCGGCTTCCGCGACTACCTGAAGACCAAGGTGCAGAAGAACGTCGACCTGCAGGCGGCCGCCGAGGAGATCGGTCGGCTCAGCAAGCACGGCTACGTCGACGCCGGCGGCCCGGCGATCCGCCTCGACGGCGAGGAGGAGCAGGCCGACGGCTGAGCCCGGCGCGCCCCCGCGTTCCGCGCGAACGCGGGTGGCGGCCCCGGCCCGCGCTTGCATTCGCGTTTCCGCTCCGTAGACTCTCCGGCCCTTTCCCCGGTCGACTCGGCCGGGGATCCGCCCGAATCGACCCCAGACCTCCGCATGCCCACGATCAACCAGCTCGTCCGCAAGGCGCGCTCGAAGACCAGGACGAAGAGCAAGTCCCCGGTGCTCGAGCAGTGCCCGCAGAAGCGCGGCGTCTGTCTTCAGGTCAAGACGATGACGCCGAAGAAGCCGAACTCCGCGCTGCGCAAGATCGCGCGCGTCCGGCTGTCGAACGGCAAGGAGGTGACGGTCTACATCCCGGGCGAGGGCCACAACCTCCAAGAGCACTCGATCGTGCTGATCCGCGGCGGTCGCGTCCGCGACCTGCCGGGCGTGCGCTACCACGTGCTGCGCGGCGTGCTCGACGCATCGGGCGTCGACGGCCGTCGGCGTTCCCGGTCGAAGTACGGCACGAAACGTCCGAAGAGCTGAGGGCGAGCGAACCAGTCCGACGAACCAGTCCGACGAACCATGCCGCGTTCCTACAAGTCCACGTCCGTCCACCTGAAGCCCGACCCCCGCTACGGCTCACGCCTGTGCGCGAAGGTCATCAACAAGCTGATGCTCGACGGCAAGAAGAGCACGGCGCAGCAGATCTTCTACGACGCGATGGATCTCGTCGCCGAGAAGGTGCAGGCGGAGCCGCTCGAGGTCGTCGAGAAGGCGATCGACAACATCGCGCCGCGCATCGAGGTCCGGTCCCGCCGTGTCGGTGGTGCGACCTACCAGGTTCCGCGCGAGGTGCAGCGCCGCCGTTCGCAGAGCCTCGGCATCCGTTGGCTCGTCGACGCCGCCCGCGCCAAGCGCGGCAAGCCGATGGCCAGGCGTCTCGCGGAAGAGATCTTCGACTCGTTCAACAACCAGGGCGTGGCGGTCACCAAGAAGGAGAACGTCCACAAGATGGCGGAGGCGAACAGCGCCTACAGCCACTTCTCCTGGTAGCCGGCAGTCCTCCCGGTAGCAGGCCTCCCGTCTGGTAGCAGGCCTCCCGTCTGGTAGCAGGCCTCCCCCCTGGTAGCCGGCACCTCCGCCGGTCGTCGGCACTCCGGCCGATCCGCGTTTGCGCCGGTGGCCACCGCGGCCGGCCGGCGCTCGCAAGCGCGCCCTGCGCCGACCGCTCGCCGCGACGTCGGCGGGCGCTGCCGCCGGTCCTCGCTTGACGCCGCCGCGTGCGTCGCGACAAAGGGCGTGGATGACCGGCTCGGGACCTGCTGACGACGATGGCGAACCGGCCGATCCGGCCCGGCTGAGGAACATCGGCATCGTCGCGCACATCAACGCCGGCAAGACGACGTTGACCGAGCGGATCCTGTTCGACACGGGCCGGCAGCGCACGCTCGGGGACGTGGATGCCGGGACCGCGACCACCGACTGGCTGCGCGAGGAGCAGGAGCGCGGGATCTCGATCTCCGCCGCGGTCACCCGCGTCTCGTGGCGCGGCAACGCGGTGCAGATCGTCGACACGCCCGGGCACGTCGACTTCGCGGCGGAGGTCGAGCGCAGTCTGCGCGTGCTCGACGGTGCGGTCGTCGTGCTCGACGGCGTGCGTGGCGTCGAGACGCAGACCGAGACCGTGTGGCGATCGATCGAGCGGCTCGCCGTGCCACGCCTCGCGTTCGTCAACAAGCTCGACCGCAGCACCGCCGACTACGACGCCTGCGTCGCCGGGCTCGCCCGCGACCTCGCTGCCCGACCCTTGCCGGTCGTCGTTCCCATCCTCGAAGACGGCGTGTTCGTCGGGCTGATCGACGCGGTCGGCCGGCGGTTCCGGACCTGGGGCTCCGGGGCGCCACCGTCCGCCGAGCGGATCGATGCCTGTCACCAAGTCGTCGTCGAGGCGTGCGCGGATCGCGACGAGCAGGTGTTCGCGGCGTTCGTCGACGGTCGGGACATCGATCCCGACGCGCTGCACGCGGTCATCCGCCGGGCGACGCTCGCCGGCGATCTGACGCCGGTGTTCGGGGGTTCGGCACTCCGGAACCGTGGCGTCGAGCCGTTGCTCGACGGCGTCTGCCGGTATCTGCCGTCCCCGCTCGAACGCGTCGAATCGGCGCAGGGCGAGGGGTTCCTGGCGCTGGTGTTCAAGGTCCAGATCGCGCGCGACGGCAGCGGTCCGGAGGCGTTGATCCGCGTCTATCGCGATCGTGTGTCGGTCGGCGACGAGATCGAGACCGCCGGCGGCGAGCGGTTCCGCGTCGACCGGGTCCAGGCGGTGCACGCGATGGAACGCGAGGACCGCCGTGCCGCGGGAGCAGGGGAGATCGTCGCGATCCGGGCGCCGCGCCTGCTCCGGACCGGCGAGACGCTGCGGGCTCCGGGGGGCGACGAAGAGCTGGAGCCGTTGACGTTTTCGATGCCGGTTCTCGCCACCACCGTCGAACCTCGGAGCGCGGACGAGCTGCCGGAGCTCCTGCGCCACGCACGCGAGCTCGCCGCCGAGGACCCGACCCTCCGGATCGAGGAGGACCAGGATCGCGGGGGGGTCGTCGTCCGTGGGATGGGGGAGCTGCACCTGGAGGTGTTCGCCGAGCGGCTCGCCCGCGTCCTGTCGTCGGCGCCGCGCCTCGGCCGTCCCTCGGTCGTGCACCTCGAGACCGTGGCCGCTGCTGCCGAGGCCGAGGCCGAGTGCACCCGCCAGCTCGGGGAGGTGTCGATCCGCGCCTGGGCGCGGGTCTGGGTGGAACCGTTGCCGGGCCGAAGCACGCCGGTCTTCCGTTGGGCCGTGTCCGCATCGGGGGCGGCGCCCGAGCTCCGGGCCGAGGTGCTGGCGGAGCTCGAGGCACGCGCCCGCGCGGGCTTCGCCTCCCCGCACGCCGTGGGGGGCGTCGCGATCGAAGTGCGCGAGCTCGGCGCGGGTGGTCCGCCCGACATGGCCCGGTCGCTGATCCACGAGGCGGTCGCGCTGGCGTGCCGGCGGGCGATGGTCCAGGGCGGACTCGTGTTCGCCGAACCGTGGACGAGGATCGAGGTCGTCACACCGCTGGATGCGACCGGCACGGTGTTGGCCGACCTGCGGAGTCGGGGGGCGCAGATCGCCGAGGTCGGGGGGGACGAGCTCGGCTCGCGCATCCGGGCGCGGATGCCCCTCGACCGGCTCCTCGGATACGCTACCGCGCTCCGCTCGATGACCCGGGGACGGGGTCGCTTCGAGCTGCGGATCGAAGGCTTCGCGTCGAGCTGACCGGGGTGCCTCGCCGTCGCCACCCGCCGGCGTCGACGCGGCGCGCGCGCGCTCGAACTCCGGCCACGCCACAACCCGTTTGCCCGCCCCGATCGCCGTCAGGGCGCCAAAAAAGACGCCTACGCCGTCTTGACCCGGCGAGAGCGCCTCGGTAACTTCCTCCTTCCCCTTGTCGGCGAGGATGGCCTTGTACGGCGTAAGCCTCGAATTCGGCTTGAGTTAGAGCAGGCCCCTCGAGTTCTCCCGATTGCGGCCGACGGTCCCGAACGATGCAGGAAAAGATTCAGATCCGCATGGAGGCCTACGACTACGAGGCCCTCGACCAGGCGGCTCTCGACATCGTCGAGACGTCGGTGCGAACGGGAGCTCGCGTTTCGGGCCCCATTCCACTGCCCACGCGCATCGAGCGCTACACCGTGCTGCGGTCCCCCCACGTCGACAAGAAGAGCCGCGAGCAGTTCGAGATCCGGACGCACAAGCGTCTCATCTACATCAGCGAGCCGACGTCGAAGACCGTCGACGCGCTGAGCAAGCTCAACATGCCCGCGGGCGTCGACATCCGCATCAAGGCGTGACGACGCGAGGCCGTCCACTCCGACCGGGGGTTGGGCGGCCTTTTCGACGACGGGGGCGATGGTCCCCGAGACATCCCCGGTGTTCGGAGCCCCTCGGCGGGGCTCCTCCGACGGTAGCACGACATGGCTGAGGTCAAGACATACTCCGCGGACGGCTCGCTGGGCCAGACGCAGGTGGATCCGGCGCTGTTCGGGGACAAGGTCCTCGGGCGGACGCTGAAGGACGCCGTCGTCATGTACGAGGCGAACCTCCGCGCCGGCACGGCCCAGGCCAAGACGCGGAGCGCCGTCGCCGGCCCGAACAAGAAGCTGTGGAAGCAGAAGCACACCGGTCGCGCCCGCATGGGCTCGAAGAAGGTGCCGCACTGGCGCGGTGGTGGCGTGGCGTTCCCGCCGGTGCCGCGCGACTACTCGTTCCACATGCCGAAGAAGGCGCGGCGCGCGGCGCTGCGCAACGCCGTGTTCACGAAGTTCCGCGACGGTGAGGTCGCGATCGCGGAGGGATGGCCCACCGACGCCCCGAGCACCAAGCAGGCGTTCGCGATCCTCGTGGCGCTCGGCGTCGAGCGCAGCGCGCTGGTCGTGACCGCGGAGAACGACCAGAACCTCGCGCTGTCGCTGCGCAACGTGCCCCACGTCACCATCCGCCCGGTCACCGACCTCAATGCGCGCGACGTGCTCCTGCGCCGCAACATGGTGCTGACGCCGACGGCGCTCGAGGCCCTGAAGACCCGATTGTCGGCCACGGCGGCCACGGCGGCCACGCCGAGCGGGGAGGAGAGCTGATCGATGGCCAACCCGAACCTCTACTACGACGTCATCGAGAAGCCGCTGGTCACGGAGAAGTCGACGGTCCTGCAGGACATCCGCAACCAGTACTCCTTCCGCGTCCGGAACGGCTCGTCGAAGAACGAGATCAAGAAGGCCGTCGAGACCCTCTTCGGAGTGAAGGTCCTGGCCGTCAACGTCATCAACATGCCGGGCAAGTTCCGGCGCATCCTCGGTCGTCCCGGGAGGACGAAGCCCTGGCGGAAGGCCATCGTGACGCTCCGTGAGGGCGACGCGATCGAGATCGTCTGAGTCGGGAGCGAGCAGGAGCCAACCGATGCCCATCAAGGTCTACAAGCCGACGTCCGCGGGGCGACGCAACTCGTCGGTGCTCGACTACTCGCACCTGACGAAGAAGCGCCCCGAGAAGTCGCTCGTCGAGCGCCTGCACCGCACCGGCGGCCGCAACGCGCACGGCCACATCACCAGCCGGTTCCGCGGCGGTGGCGCGCGCAAGCTCTACCGCATGATCGACTTCAAGCGGGACAAGGACGACGTGCCGGCGACGGTCGCCGCGATCGAGTACGATCCGAACCGCAACGCCAACATCGCGCTGCTGCACTACGCCGACGGCGAGAAGCGCTACATCCTCGCCCCGAAGGGCGTCGCGGTCGGTCAGCGGATCGAGTCGGGCGACCGCGTCGAGCCCGCGAACGGCAACGCGATGCCGCTCGGCAGCATCCCGCTCGGTCTGGAGGTCCACAACGTCGAGCTGCAGCCCGGGCAAGGGCGGCCAGATCGCGCGTTCGGCCGGCATGTCGGTGCAGCTCCTCGCACGCGACGGCGACTACGCCACGCTCGTGCATGCCCGTCGGGCGAGATGCGCCGGGTGCACGTGCGCTGCCGCGCGACGCATCGGCGAGGTCGGCAACTCCGACTACCAGAACGTGCGCTGGGGCAAGGCCGGCCGCAAGCGCCACATGGGCCGCCGCCCGCACAACCGCGGCACGGCGATGAACCCCGTCGCCCACCCGATGGGTGGTGGCGAGGGCCGGACCGGCGGTGGCCGGCACCCGGTGTCGCCGGGCGGGCAAGCCGACCAAGGGCGGCAAGACGCGCAAGCGGCAAGGCGCGTTCGAACCAGTTCATCCTGCGCCGGCGCAAGCCGGGCAAGCACAGCGGAGGCAAGTGATCGAGCACGCATCCAGCGGATCGATCCAGCGACTCGAGGATCAGGAGCACCGGACGATGAGTCGCAGCGTCAAGAAAGGACCCTACGTCGACCTGAAGCTGATGGACAAGGTCCTGAAGCAGAACGAGGCCGGCAGCCGCAACCCGGTGAAGACCTGGGCGCGGGCGTGCACGATCACGCCCGAGTTCGTCGGTCACACCTTCATGGTCCACAACGGCCGCGTCCACGTGAAGGTGTACGTCACCGAGGACATGGTCGGTCACAAGCTGGGCGAGTTCGCGCCGACGCGGACCTTCCGCGGCCACACCAAGAGGGACTGACGACGATGACGGTCGAGTTCAAAGCCTGCCATCGATACGCACGGATGGCGCCGCGCAAGGCCCAGCTGGTCATGGACATGATCCGTGGCATGTCGGCGGGCACCGCGCTGGACACCCTGCAGAACGACAATCACCGCGCCTCGTTCCACATCCACAAGGTGCTCGCGTCCGCGGTCGCCAACGCGCTGCAGAACGCCGACGTCCGCCCGAACCGTCTCGTCGTGTCCCGGCCTTCGTGCAGCAGGGGCCGCTCCTGTTCGGCCGCCTGCGCTACCGCCCCGCGTCGATGGGGCGCTCGATGCCGATCCGCAAGCGCACCTGCCACCTACACATCCACGTCGCGGATCCGGGCCTCGGCTCCGGTCGCGCACAGACTGCCGGCGCCGGCGCCGAGGAGGACTGACCATGGGCCAGAAGACCCACCCCATCGGATTCCGGACCGCGATCACCGAGCAGTGGCGTTCGCGCTGGTACGCGACCCGCAAGGACTTCCCCAAGTTCCTCGTCCAGGATCAGAAGATCCGGCAGGTACATCCGCGAGAACTGGGCGTTCGCCGCGATCCCGAAGGTCGAGATCGAACGCGCGGGCGAGGTCGTGACCGTGTTCATCCACACGGCGCGCCCGGGCATCCTGATCGGCAAGAAGGGCGCGAAGGTCGACAAGTTCCGCGAGGAGCTCGAGAAGATCACCGGCACGCCGGTGCGGATGAAGATCATCGAGATCCATCGTCCGGAGCTGGAGTCGGTCCTCGTGGCGGAGTCCGTCGCCGAGATGCTCCAGAAGCGCATGAACTATCGCCGCGTGCTGAAGAAGGCCGTCGACCAGGCGATGGCCGCGGGTGCGCAAGGCGTCAAGATCATGGTCGCCGGCCGCCTCAACGGCGCCGAGATGGCGCGCGTCGGCAAGATCAGCAAGGGCCGTGTGCCGTGCACGACGCTGCGCGCGAAGCTCGACTACGGCCAGGTGATCGCCCGCACCAAGGCCGGCGCCATCGGCGTGAAGGTCTGGATCTTCAAGGGCGAATACGGTCCGGGACAGACGACGGCAGGGCTCCTGCCGGTCGAACGCGCCGGCGAGCGCGGCGGGGTCTGATCGAGTGCCGCCACCTGCACAGGAGACACAACCATGTTGATGCCCAAGCGAGTCAAGCACCGCAAGCAGCACCGCGGACGCATCCGCGGTCAGGCGACGCGGGGCGCGACGGTGGCGTTCGGCGAGTTCGGCCTGCAGGCGCTCGAGCCCGGCTGGATTCCGTCACGCACGATCGAGGCCGCGCGTATCGCGTGCACTCGCGGTGCGCCGGAGGCCCGGATCTGGATTCGGATCTTCCCGCACAAGTCGGTGACCTCGACTCCGGCCGAGACCCGGCAGGGCACCGGCAAGGGTGACATCGAGTTCTGGACCGCGGTCGTCAAGCCGGGCACGGTCCTGTTCGAGATCGGCGGGGTGACCGAGGACGTCGCCAAGCAGGCGTTCAACCGCGTTGCGCACAAGCTGCCGATCAAGGTCCGCATGATCAGCCGGAGGCACCTGTGAAGGTCACGGAGATCCGAGGCAAGGACTCACGCGAGCTCCGGCTCGAAGTGCAGTCGATGCGCAAGGAGATCTTCGAGCTGCGGTTCCGCGCGGCTGCCGAGGAGATCTCGAACACCTCCCGTTACAAGGAGCTCCGGCGCGACATCGCCCGCATCAGCACCGTGCTGCGGGAGCGTGAGATCGCGGAGAAGAACAAGAGCGGTGAGCAGGTCGCCAGCTGAGCCAGGTTCCCAACATGTCTGACACGAGCAAGCCTGACACCATGAACAGCGGATCGGATGCCCCCCTCGTCGCCGAGACCTCGGCGAAAGGGCGCATCGGTGTCGACGAGAAGGGCCGCGGCGCGCGCAAGGTCCTGCTCGCGAAGGTGATCTCCGACAAGATGGACAAGACCATCACGGTCGAGACCAACCGCAAGGTGAAGCACCCGCTGTACGAGAAGTTCATCGGGCGGCGCACGCGCGTGCACGCCCACGACGAGAACAACGAGGCGAGGACCGGCGACATGGTCGAGATCGCGGAGACCCGTCCGCTCTCGAAGCTGAAGCGCTGGCGTCTCGTGCGCGTCGTCCAGAAGGCCGTCCAGGACTGACCGTCGAGCCGGAGATCTGACCGATGATCCAAGAACAGACCATGCTCGACGTCGCCGACAACAGCGGCGCGAAGCAGGCACAGTGCATCAAGGTGCTCGGTGGCTCCCGCCGCCGCTACGCCTCACTCGGCGACGTGATCATCTGCGCCGTCAAGAAGGCGCTGCCGAACGGTGAGGTGAAGGCGGGCCAGGTGGTGCGCGGTGTCGTCGTGCGAACCGCCAAGAGCGTCCGCCGTGGCGACGGCAGCTACATCCGGTTCGACAAGAACGCCCTGGTCATCATCGACAAGGACAACAACCCGCGGGGCACGCGCATCTTCGGCGCAGTGGCTCGCGAGCTGCGCGAGAAGAACTTCATGAAGATCGTCTCCCTCGCGGAGGAGGTCATCTGATGGCCGGCACCCTGCACGTCAAGAAGGGCGACAAGGTCGTCGTCATCAGTGGCTCCTACAAGTCCAACGAGCCCCGCGAGGTCCTGCGCGTGGACGTCCCGAACCACCGCGTGATCGTGGAGGGCGTCAACCTGCGCTGGAAGCACGAGCGCCGGACGCCACAGAACCCGAACGGCGGTCGGACGCAGAAGGAATTCCCCATCGATGCGAGCAACGTCCTGCTCTGGAGCGAGAAGGCCCAGAAGGGCGTGCGCACGCGCGTCGAGCGAACCGATGGCAAGCGCGTCCGCGTCGGCGTGCCGTGCGGAACGCGGTTCGACTGAGCCGAACGGACAACCCTGCATTTCCCTCGCGGAGAATCGAGATGAGCACCACCGAAGCCCCGACCAAGACGCCCCCGGCGCGGGCGCTGATCAAGTACCGCGAAGAGGTCGTCCCGGCGCTCCGTGAGCAGTTCGGCTACACGAACCCGATGCAGCTCCCGCGCCTGGTGAAGATCGTCGTCAACATGGGCGTCGGTCGCGCGACCGAGAACAAGGCCCGGATCGAGCACGCCACGCGCGAACTCGCCGCGATCACCGGGCAGAAGCCGACCGTGCGTGTCGCCCGCAAGGCGATCGCCGGGTTCAAGATCCGCGAGGGCTATCCCGTCGGCACCGCCGTCACGCTGCGCGGGACCCGGATGTGGGAGTTCTTCGACCGGCTCGTGTCGGTGGCGATCCCTCGCATCCGCGACTTCCGCGGCATGCCGCGCAAGTTCGACGGCAACGGCAACTACACCGTCGGGCTGAGCGAGCAATCGATCTTCCCCGAGATCCAGATCGACAAGGTCGAGTTCGTCCAGGGCATGGACGTGACCATCGTGACCACCGCCCCGACCGACGAGGAGGGCTTCGCGCTCCTGCAGGGTCTCGGCTTCCCGTTCCGCAAGTGACCGTTCCAGCCTTCGACCGCGAGCTCCGACTCCCGACGCGCACACTGTCTGCCGAGGCAATCCTGCAATGATGACCGACCCGATCGCCGACCTGCTCACGCGGATCCGCAACACACTTCGTGTGCGCGGCCGCTCGTGCACGGTCCCGGGCAGCGCCATGAAGGTCCGCATCCTCGACGTGCTCAAGCGCGAGGGCTACATCGACGCCTACGAGGTCCACAGCGACGGTCCCAAGAGCACCATCCGCGTGGAGCTGAAGTACGGCCCCGAGGGCGAGATCGTGATCTCGCGCCTCGACCGCTTCAGCAGGCCCGGGTGCCGGCGCTACCGCGGCGCCGATGAGCTGCCGCGCGTGCGTGGCGGACTCGGCATCGCGATCGTGTCGACCAACCAGGGCATCCTCTCCGACCGCGAGTGCCGCGAGAAGCGGCTGGGCGGCGAGGTGCTCTGCACCGTGGCATGAGCCGCGTGACCCGCATTTCGAACGATTCGACCGACTGACGACCTGACCGACTGACGACCTGACCGACTGACGACCTGACCGACCATGTCCCGCATCGGCAATCAGCCCATCCAGATCCCCAAGGGCGTGACGGTGACCACCGCCTCGCGCCAGGTCACCGTGAAGGGACCCAAGGGGGAGCTGAAGATCGAGACCCGCCCCGAGGTCGACGTGTCCGTCGACTCTGGCGTGGTCGCAGTGGCCAACAAGCGGCCCGCCCGCGATCGCGACGCGCGTGCCTACCATGGCATGACGCGTGCCCTGATCCAGAACATGGTGACCGGCGTCAGCGAGGGCTACGAGCGGAAGCTCGAGATCACCGGCGTCGGCTTCCAGGTGAAGCAGCAGGGCAAGAACCTCGTGTTCAACCTCGGCTTCGCCAACGAGATCGTCGTGCCGATCCCGTCGACCGTCGAGATCAAGCTCCCGAGCGCGACGGCGCTGTCGGTCAGCGGCTGCGACAAGCAGCAGGTCGGCGCGTTCGCGTCGATGATCCGCAAGCTCAGACCGCCGGAGCCCTACAAGGGCAAGGGCATCAAGTTCGAGGGTGAGATCGTCCGCCGCAAGGCCGGCAAGGCGTTCGGTTCAGCCTGAGTCAGTCGACCCGAGCAATCCCATGGTTCGCGTAACGAAGAGGAAGCAGATTCGGCAGCGCCGCAAGGCGCTCCGTGTCCGACACCGGGTCCGCGAGGGCACGGACCGGCCGCGTATGTCGGTGTTCCGCAGCCTCACGAACATCTACGGACAGATCATCGACGACACCGCGGGCCGCACGCTCGTGTCGGCGTCGTCGCTCGACAAGGACGTGCGTGGTTCGCTCGGCGGCATGCGCAAGTCCGACGTCGCCAAGAAGGTCGGCGAGCTGCTGGCCGAGCGGGCGAAGGCGGCCGGCGTCACGCGCGTCGTCTTCGATCGCGGACGCTACAAGTACCACGGCCGCGTCAAGGCGCTCGCCGATGCGGCGCGCGAGGGCGGATTGCAGTTCTGAGTCCCGCGTCCCGAGCCGCGCAACCGAAGACACTCCATCGAAGACGAGAACCCGAATCCATGGCGAAGCCTGATTACCCCTGCATCCCGATCGACGAGGCCCTCCAGGTCGACGTCCGGGACGACGTCGTGGCGATCAACCGCTCCGCGGCGGTCGTCAAAGGCGGCCGGCGCTTCTCGTTCAGCGCGCTGACGATCGTCGGCAATGGCGACGGCCTGGTCGGCATCGGCTACGGCAAGGCGAAGGAGGTGCCGTCGGCGGTCGAGAAGTCCGTCAAGGACGGCAAGAAGCGCTTGATGCGCGTGACCCGCGACGGCAACACGATCCCGCACGCGGTCGAGGCAGTCTACTGCTCGTCGCGCGTGCGTCTGATCCCGGCGCAGCCGGGCACCGGTGTGATCGCCGGCAAGGCCGTTCGCAAGGTGGTGGAGCTCGCCGGCATCCACGACATCCTGACGAAGGTCTACGGCTCCACCAATCCCCTGAACGTCGTCAAGGCGACCATGGCCGCGCTCGCGCAGCTCCGTGACCAGGAGACGATCGAGCACGTGCGAGGAGTGAGTGTCGGATGAATCTCGCCGAAGCGAAGGCCCTCGGGCTCAAGAACACGGCGCGCAAGCGCGTCGGCCGCGGCATCGGCTCCGGCCTCGGCAAGACGTCGGGCCGCGGCCACAAGGGCGCGAAGTCGCGCTCGGGCTGGTCGCGGAAGATCGGCTGGGAAGGCGGCCAGATGCCGTTGTTCCGCCGGCTGCCGAAGCGCGGCTTCAACAACAAGAACTTCCGTTCGGAGTACACCACGATCAATCTCCGCGACCTCTCGGGGTTCGAGGACGGTGCCGTCGTGGATGTGCAAGCCGTGCTCGCGAAGGGGCTCGTGTCCAAGAAGAAGGGCACGATCCTGTTCAAGATCCTCGGCGAGGGCGACGTCACGAAGAAGCTAAAGGTGCGCGTCGACGCCATCACGACCTCGGCTCGCGAGAAGATCGAGGCCGCTGGCGGCACGGTCGAGATGCTGCCGCAGCGCGGGCGGCGTCCGAAGTTCGTCAAGAAGGGGCAGTCGGCACCCGCCGAGGGCTGAACGGCCACCGATGAACGTCTCGATCGCCAACCTCGTTCGCATCAAGGAGATCAGGACCAAGATCCTGATCACCCTCGGGCTCCTGTTCTGCTACCGCATCGGGTTCCGTGTTCCGTTGCCGGGCGTGAACCTGACGGAGTTCCTCAAGCCTGCCGGTGGCGCATCGGGTGGCGCGGCGCGTCTGTTCGACTACATGAACGTGCTGACGGGTGCGCAGCTGCAGCACGCGTCGCTGTTCTCGCTCGGGGTGATGCCGTACATCTCGGCGAGCATCATCCTGTCGCTGCTCGTCAAGGTGATCCCGTCGCTCGAGAAGCTCTCCAAGGAGGGCCCGTCGGGCCAGGCGAAGATCAACCGCTACACGCGATACGCGACGATCCCGATCTGTCTGGTGCAGTCGTTCTTCGTGATCTTCGGCACGCTCGCCGGCGGTCAGGGCGGCCAGAAGATGCTCTACGAGGGCGTGCGCAACTACTGGTTGCTCTACTGCATCCTCGTGATGATCGCGCTGACGGCCGGGACGCTGTTCATCATGTGGCTCGGCGAGCAGATCACCGAGCACGGCGTCGGCAACGGCATCTCGCTGATCATCATGGCCGGCATCGTGGCGAACCTGCCGAAGGCGTTCGTCAACTACTTCGGTGGTGAGGACGGCCTGACCGCGAAGGACTACCAGACCCTCCTCCTGTTCCTCGGCGCGTGGGCGTTCGCCGTCGTGTCCGTCGTCTACATGACGAAGGCGCAGCGTCGGATTCCGATCCAACAGGCGAAGCAGACGCGCGGGCGCCGGGTCTACGGCGGCCAGCGGCACTTCCTGCCGCTGAAGGTCAATCACGCGGGCGTGATGCCGATCATCTTCGCGTCGGCGTTGTTGATCATCCCGCCGATCATCGGCAACGCGCTGGACATCGGGTTCCTCAAGGACTTCCAGAACCACAGCGGCTTCTGGTACATCACGGTGTACGGCGCGCTGATCTTCTTCTTCTCGTTCTTCTGGACGTCGTTGATGTTCCAGCCGAACGAGATGGCGGACAACCTGAAGGAGCACGGCTCGTTCATCCCCGGAATCCGCCCGGGCAAGAGCACCGCCGAGTTCCTCGAGCAGACGATGGTGCGCATCACCCTCGCCGGCGCGGCGTTCCTGACGATCGTGGCGGTGTTCCCGTCGCTGGTCGGCAGCGGCTTCGGCGGTCTCGACGCCACGCTCATCTACTTCATGAGCGGCACCTCGATCCTGATCGTCGTCGGCGTGGCCCTCGACCTGGTCGAGAAGCTGAACGCGATGCTGATCATGCGCAACTACGAGGGCTTCATGAAGGAGTCCAACCTGCCCGCCGCGCGCGGTTGGGGGCGGCAGCGGTGAGTGCGTCGCGGGAGCAGACCGCGCTGTTCCGCGCCGTGTTCCTCGGTCCTCCGGGAGCCGGCAAGGGCACGCAGGCCAAGCAGCTGGTGGAGCAGCACGACGTGCTGCACATCTCGACCGGTGACATGCTCCGGGAGCACGTTCGCCAGGGGTCGGCGCTCGGCCAGAAGGCCAAGGGCTTCATGGACGTGGGGGAGCTCGTTCCCGACGACCTGATCATCGCGATGGTCGAGGACCGCCTCGGCCGCGAGGACGACGAGCGCGCGTGGATCCTCGACGGCTTCCCGCGCACGGTGCCTCAGGCCGAGGCGCTCGACGCCAGCCTCGCGCGCTCGGGCACGGGCCTGACCCACATCGTCTACTTCGCGGTCCCGCAGGACGTCCTGCTCGAGCGCCTGACGGGCCGCCGGACGTGCTCGAAGTGCGGCGCGATCTGGCACGTGAAGTTCCACCCGCCGCAGCAGGCGGGCGTCTGCGACCGCTGCGGCGGCGAACTCACCCAGCGCTCGGACGACCGGCCCGAGGCCGTCGGCCGGCGCCTGGAGGAATACAACTCCTTGACTGCACCGGTCTTGGACTACTACCGGGGCTCGGGGCGGCTCGTCGAGATCGACGCCGACCGGGAACCCGGCCAGGTCCTCGATTCGGTCTGGAACGCGTTGACCCAGGAGGTCGGCTGATCGGCGAGACATCCGAGATCGAACCCGGACCCTCGCGCGGCGACACCCCGCGGCGCGGCGAGCCGGCGGTGGTCCTCGCGACCCTGCCGAACGAAATGGTGCTCGTCGAGACCGAGAATGGGGATCGCGTCGCCGTGCACGCGAGCGGTAAGATGCGCGTCCGGATCATCCGTGTCCTGCCCGGGGACCGGATCCGGATCGAGCGTTCGCCGTTCGACGCGACGAAGGGTCGGATCGTCGCCACCGAGTGAACCTGCCGTCCCAGCGAACGCAACCCCCGTATCCATCCACGCACCCACCCCGATTCTGATCCCAGCGAAGAACGACATGAAGGTCCGAGCCAGCGTCCGGAAGATGTGTGAGAGCTGCCGCATCGTGCGCCGGCGTGGCGTCGTGCGTGTCATCTGCAAGGCCGACCCGCGCCACAAGCAGCGGCAGGGTCGCTGAGCGTCGTTCCCCGAACACCGCACCGCGGAAGCTACTGAGTCATGCCCCGTATCCTCGGCGTCGACATCCCGAACGACAAGCGCATCGACATCGCGCTGACCTATCTCTACGGCGTTGGCCGTACCACGGCTCGCAAGGTGTGCGAGCAGCTGTCGCTCCGGCCGGAGGTGCGGGCGAAGGACCTGAGCGACGAAGAGGTCGCGCGCCTCGCGAGCCACCTCGAGTCACACCACGTGGTCGAGGGTGCGCTGCGCCGTCAGGTGCTCTCCAACATCAACCGCCTCAAGGACATCGCCTGCTACCGTGGTCTGCGTCACCGACGCGGCCTGCCGGTGCGTGGGCAGCGCACGCGCTGCAATGCGCGAACCCGCAAGGGCCCACGCAAGACGGTGGCGAACAAGAAGATCCTCCGCAAGTGAGGCAGACGCCCGGCAACCACGGCAGCACCGGCAGGGAGCACGAACACAATGGCTGAGAAGAAGAAGCGGGCACGCAAGAACGTCGGCAAGGCGATCGCCCACATCAAGGCGAGCTTCAACAACACGATCATCACCGTGACCGACACCAACGGTCAGGTGCTGGCCTGGGACTCGGCGGGCACGATCGGCTACAAGGGCAGCCGCAAGAGCACGCCGTTCGCCGCACAGCGCGCGGCCCAGAAGGTGTCGGACAAGATCCGCAAGATGGGCGTGCACGAGCTCGAGGTCCACGTGAAGGGCCCCGGCTCCGGCCGCGAGTCGGCGATTCGTTCGCTCGCGGGCAGCGGCATCGAGATCAAGACCATCGAGGACCGGACGCCGCTGCCGCACAACGGCTGCCGTCCACGCAAGCGCCGGCGCGTCTGACACGGCGAGACCTCACGGCTATCGGATTCGAAACTACATGGCGAGGATCACTGGAAAGGTCTGCAAGCTCTGCCGCCGGGAGGGCATGAAGCTCTTCCTGAAGGGGCAGCGCTGCTTCTCCGAGAAGTGCGGCATCAACCGTCGTGACTACCCGCCAGGTGTGCACACCCGGCCGCGGAAGACGACCGACTACTACGTGCAGCTGCGCGAGAAGCAGAAGGCGAAGCGGATCTATGGCGTTCTCGAGCGCCAGTTCCGCCGCTACTTCCAGACCGCGAACCGGCAGAAGGGCAACACCGGCGAGAACCTGCTCGTCCTGCTCGAGCGCCGGCTCGACAACGTGGTGCTGAACCTCGGCTTGTCGCTGTCGCGCTTCGATGCGAGGCAGATGGTCTCGCCACGGACACGTGCGCGTGAACGGCCGGCGGATGGACGTTCCGAGCTACCTCGTGCGCGCGGGCGACGAGATCACCGTCAAAGGCAACGAGACGGTCAAGAAGCGGGTCACGGAGGCGATCGAGATCAACAAGGGTCAGGCGGTTCCCGCCTGGCTCGACGCGACTCCCTCCGAGTTGAAGGGCAAGGTCGTCGCTCTGCCGAAGCGCGAGGACGTTCCTCACCCGATCAACGAGCAGCTGATCGTCGAGCTCTGCTCACGGTGATCGCCCGCACCTCCCAGCGGGCTTCTTCGTAGCCGACCTCGACACACTTCGGACCGGCGGACGCCGATCCAAACACTGGAGATTCATCGATGCGGATTCGTTGGCGCAACTTCGAGCTCCCGTCCCAGGTCAAGATGGACCCGGAGACGGCAAGCGACAGCTACGGGCTGTTCGTCGTCGAGCCGTTCGAGCGCGGCTTCGGCACCACCATCGGCAACGGCCTGCGCCGTGTGCTCCTCTCGTCGATCGAGGGGACGGCGGTCACGTCGGTCAAGATCGACGGAGTCGTCCACGAGTACTCGACGATTCCCGGCGTGCTCGAGGACATCACGCACCTGGTGCTCAACCTCAAGAAGCTGCGGGTGCGGATGCACACCGATGCACCGACGACGTTGCGGCTCGACGTCCAACAGAAGGGCGACGTGACCGCGTCGCTGATCGAGGCCGATCAGAACGTCGAGGTCATCAACCCCGATCTCAAGATCTGCACGCTGACCGACGACGTCCGGTTCTACGCGGAGATCCAGGTCCGGAAGGGCCGCGGCTACGTCACCGCGGAGGACAACGTCACCGAGGAGATGGAGGTCGGCACGATCCCGGTCGACTCGATCTTCAGCCCGGTCTACCGCGTCAAGTACGCGATCGAGAACACGCGCGTCGGCAAGTTCACGAACTACGACAAGCTGGTCCTCGAGATCTGGACCGACGGCACCGTGAGCCCGGAGATGGCGTTGGTCGAGGCCAGCAAGATCTACCGCAAGCACCTGAACCCGTTCGTCCAGTACTTCGAGCTCAAGGAAGACCTGGCGATCGAAGGTGGTGGGCTCGCACCCGAGGGCGACGAGCCGGCGAAGCGGAAGGAACTCGAGGAGCTCTTGTCGAAGTCGGTCGACATCCTCGATCTCTCGGTCCGCGCGAAGAACTGCCTCGACTCCGAGAACATCCAGACACTGCGCGACCTCGTGCAGCTCAATGAGGCGGAGATCCTCAAGTTCCGCAACTTCGGCAAGACCTCCCTCAAGGAGGTCAAGCAGAAGGTCTCGGCGCTCGGGCTCACGCTCGGCATGAGCGTCGAGGACTCGCTGACGAACTGAACGCCGCCGATCCCATCTTCAACGGCAGAATCGCACCCCTCAGCAGCACGCTCGGAGCGGACCCACGATGAGACATCGCGTCCTAGGCAAGAAGCTCAATCGAACGACGGCCCACCGTCAGTCGATGGAGCGCAACATGATCTGCTCGGTGATCAAGCACGAGCGTGTCGTGACCACGCTGACCAAGGCCAAGGCGATGCGCCGCAACCTCGACAAGCTGATCACGCTCGGCAAGCGCAAGGACCTGGCGCGGTTCCGTCGGGCGATCGCGTACCTCCGGGACGAGGGCGCGGCGCGCAAGCTGTTCGACGTGCTCGGTCCGCGCTACGTCGATCGTCCGGGTGGCTACAGCCGGGTGCTGCGACTGTCGGGCTACCGGATCGGTGACGGCAGCCAGAAGGCCATCCTCGAACTCGTCGACAACGACGTCCTCGAGCGCCAGCTCGAGCTGTCGGCCGCCGACGAGGACTGAGCCGCTCCGAAGACGGCGGACGCGCGGATCGGCTCCAACGGTCGCGCGCTCCGTGGATCCGGTTCTCCGGCACGCGTCAGGGCTCCAGCGCGATCGACTCGATCGATGTGTGAGCGCCCTCGCCACCGGGCGGGTCGAGACGCAACCTGCGCAGCCGGCCGCGCCAGTGCGCGTTGCCGCCCACCGTTGCCTCGACGTCGTGGAACCGGCCGTCGGCCGGCACGGGTTCCGTCGCCGCTTCGTGGTCCTCGCTGTAGCCGCCCTCGTCGGTGGCGAAGTAGACCCGCACCGGTCCGGCGACGCTGGACATGATCCGGATGCGCACCCGCCGGTAGTGCTCGCACGGCAGGCAGAGCGGTGGACCGCTGAAGTACGGATCGTCGCCCGTCACCGTCGCGACCAGGTGTCGATCCGTCAGGCCGACTTCGACCATGTTGGCGTCGGCGCCCCAACCTCGTAGCCCGTGCTCGAACGACCACTGCGACGGGCCGCTCGTGCCCGGCTCCGCAGGCGCGAGGCCGCTGAGGCTCGCACGGATCCGTGATCTGCTGCGGTGGTCGAACTTCAGGATCACCGCCGGTAGCGACGCGTCGTAGCTCCAGCCGGATGCCGCGGCGTCGAGGTCGGGCACGGCGGCGAACGGCTCGCCGCCGAGGCTCACCGCCGCCGGCTCACCCACGCCGACGATGGCGACGTACGAGCGTGGGCCGAGGGGGAAGTCGGTCTCGAACGACAGGTCGAACGTCGCGGGCACGTCCTCGATGACGGGTCCGAGCGTCACCCCGCCCGCGTTCAGGTCGCGCAACGGCGTCGGCGAGGCGATCGAGACCAGCTTGCCCCGGCTCCGCGCCAAGGCCCAGACCGCGCCCGGCGCGTGGCCGGCGACGTCGAGCGCGGCGGACAGCAGCAGCACGGGGCTGAGCCAGTAGTCCGGCACGCCGGTGTGCATGCTCCAGTTGTCGGGGTAGAGACCGATGTGCGGGCTCTTCGGATCGTCCGTCTGCTGCCGCTGACCGCTGACGGTCAGGTCTTCGGCGATCCGGTGCCACTCGTCGCCGCCGCCGATGCGGGTGAGCTCCTCGAGGCTCCGCGCCAGGACCAGGCCGTTCCACTGCACCAGCCGGCCGAACCACGGCGTCGTGAAGAAGCTCGCCCCGAAGACCGGGATGCTGCCACCGCGCATCGGCGCGAGCCCTTCGCCCGCGGCCTGCCACTGGTAGATGAACGGCAGTGAGGTCTCGGCCCAGGTCCCGGGCGCGCTGCAGCCATTGCTCGTCGCCGGTCAACTCGTAGGCCAGACAGAACACCTCGCACGCGCGGCTCGAGGCCAGGATGTCGGGCGCGTGGAGCGGCACCTCCCACACCTGGGCACCGCGCGGCACGCGGTAACGGAGCATCGCCGGCAGGCTCTTCATGGCCTCGGCCAGCATCCGCTCGTCGGCGCCGGCGCGGGCGCTGCGGAAGATCGTGGCGAGCGGCGGGGCGATGATGCCGACGTTGGTGTCGCCGCGGCGGCCCAGCATCGCGCGCTGGTCGTCGGGGTCGAAGCCCCAATCGAGGGACGAACGGCGGCTCGCGAGCGGCGCTCGTCCCGCCTCGGCCGCGGTCGCCAGCGCGCTGGCCACGTTGCCCTGCCACAGCGCGAGCGGAAGGTCGTCGGTGGTGGGCACGCGCTGCTCGGCGAGATCGCGGAGCTTCGGATCGGGCAGGAGCGCGGCCAGCCAGTGGTAGAGCAGCGCGACGCTCGGGTCTCGCGATGCGACCTTGCGCGCCGGGATGCTCATCCAGCCCTGGCCGTCGACCCACAGCACGTGCTCGAACGCGGTGCGGCTGAGCTTCAGCGTCGCTGGCAGCAGCGTGTCCACGTCTCCCGCCGGTGCGGGCGCATGGACCTGTCGCCAGGTCTCCACGGCGTCGAGCACCTGCGCGTGAGGCCGCGCCAGCAGCTGCGCGCGGATGGTCAGCGACTGACCCGCCGCGAGCGTCACCGGCGTCGCCGCGATGACGTGGTTCGGCTCGACGTGCTCGGGCACCTCGGGCAGGAACAGACCGAGCAGATGGTCGGCGCCGCTGCGCGGACGGACGGCTTGCAACTCCGGCGGATCGGCCTCGAGGAAGTCCGGCGACGCGAAGATCGCCGCGGGTCCGTTGCCCTCGGCATCGTTCTGCCAAAGGAGCGCGACCAGGTCGTGGTTCGGCAGGGTGATCGCTGCGAGCGGGATCGTGATGTCGCGGCGGTGCGGCACGAACCGATCGGCCAGCTGGGGCGCGACGTCGCGGTCGGAGGAGCTCCGCTCGTCGGACTGCACGTCGGTGCCGAGGTACTCGAGGCCGGGGAACAGTCCCTCGAAGCGCGCCGCCCCCGTGGTGCCGTCGCCGACCCTCACCCATGGCCCGCCGAAGTGGAACACCTCGCCGTTGGCCAACGCGGTCAAGCGATGCTCCACGGCGATGCGGTCCGGACCGGCGAGCCGATAGGTCGCAGAGAGTCGCCACGCCGGCTTGCCGACGGCGTCCTTCAGCTCGGTGCGGAAGGTCAGCGCGCCGTCGGCGGCCGTGGCCGGCGCCGCATCGACCTCGTCGTCCGGTCCGGACATCACCCGGCCCACGGCGCGGAGCGTCGCGACGCGCCGCCAGGCGTCCCCGTCCTTCAGCTCCAGCCACAAGGGGCCGTAGACATCCTCGCCCGCCCGGCCCGCGCGGAGCCGGATCGCGTCCCCGACCAGCGCGGCCGTGTCGCCGGTGACCGAAGCGCCCGGCTTCGGCGCGTCCGCCGGCGCCTCGCTGACCGACAGCGTCAGCACGTGCGCATCGGCCGGCGGCCCGACGGCGATCGCGACCTGTGGCGCGGCGGCGAGGCGTAGCGTCGTCTGGACACTGGTTCGCTGGCCCGGCTTCAGTGCCCGATGATCGATCGCGGTGTCGAGCCCGCCGGCGGCGCTGCGCACCGGCAGGCTTCCGGCCGGCAGCGTCTCGCCACCGTCGTTCTCGAGTTCGACGCGGAGTCTCACCGGCTCCTGCGCGACGGCGCACGCCCGGTCCAGGTGCGCGCCGGCGATCGACAGCAGCGCGCTGCCGGAGGGCGTCGGCCCGATCGTGACGTGGGACAGCAGCACCTCGCTCGGGTGATCGAACAGGAACTTCACGTCGAGTTGCCGACCCGCCGCCACCGGGGCGCCGCCGTCGGCGAAGCACATCACCTGGCGCGAACGGCCAGCGTCGAGCCGCCGGATCACCTGATGGTGCGCACCGGCGGCGTCGGTCCAGCGGTAGAGCACCCGGCCCGGAGCCGACGGCCGGGCCTCCAGCGTCAGCCAGCCCGTCGCCGGCGGCGCGGTGCCGATGGTCGTCGCGACCTCGGGCGTAGCGCCGGACAGCTCGAGCCCGCCGGGCGTCGGCTCCATGCGCGTGGTGCCGCGGGGTAGCCAGTTGCCGTGATCGCGGGTCAGGTCCCAGCTCGGTCCGTGCTGCGGCGAGGTGCCCCAGTCGTAGATCGCGATGCGGCTGACGCGCGTCTCGTCGCCGGCTTCATCACCCGGCGGATCGAGCCGTAGGCGAACGATGTGGCCGCGCCAATCGGGATGGACGTCCAGCTCCTGCCAGGCGTCGTCGCCGCGCACCTGGAAGCCGATCTCCTTGCCCGCCACGAACCCGCCATCCCCGCCCTCGCCGTTCTCGGCCCAGAAGAACTCGGCGAGACCGGTGATGTTGCTGCGCAGCCGGATGCGGATGAACTCGCTCGGATCGACGTCGAGGTGGAGGTCGTTGCCCGTCGAGGAGTGGACGTAGGGGTCGTCGCCGGTCACCGTCACGACGAGCGCACCGTCCTCGACGCTCAGCGGCCCGACGCCGTGCGCCGCGGTCCAAGTGCCGACGCCATCGCCGAAGTCCCATTCGTGAACGAGAGCCTGGGCCGCGGCAGGTGCGCAGGCGAGGGCGAGCAGCAGCAGCGTGACGAGACGATCCACGGTGGACCTCCGGTGCGGCTCGACGGCCGACGCCCCGGATCCTACGCCTCCTCACCGCCGCGTGAACATCAGGTTCTCCGGTCCGACGAGCAGGGCGAGCTCGTCCAGCACCTCGTCGCAGACGCGGAGCGCGAAGCGGCGGTCGGTCCGGATGCGCCACGTCGAGTCGCCATCGGCGACCTCGATCTCGAGTCGCTGCTCGCCGTGCGATCGCTCCGCGAGCTCCGCGAGGCCTTCCAGCGTCCGATCGTGCAGGTGCGCCGCGGACAGGCGGACGACGAGCCCGTCGACTTCGCGGGCGATCACCGAATCGGCGAGCTCGAGATCGTCGCACAGCAGGCCACATTCTTCGCCCTGACGGTCGACGCGGCCACGAATGAACACGATCGCGTCGTCGACGAGCAGATCCTTGATCTTCTCGAACGTGCGCGCGAACACCACGACCGGGAGCACCCCCTCGAGATCCTCCAGGTGGCAGCGGGCCATCTTGCGGCCGGCGTTGCGTCCGTTCTTGACGACCATCAGGCGCGTTCCCGAGATCATCCCGGCGATCCGCACCTCGGTGCCGTGCTCGAGATTCGGAATGTCGGCGGACGTGTGGCCCGCGATGCGCGCGAAGAAGCGACCACGGCGCTCGAACGGGTGGCCGCTCAGGTAGAAGCCGAGGGCCTCCTTCTCGAGCTGAAGCCGCTCCATCTCGCTCCATTCCGCACGCGCGAGCTGCCGGCGGTCGGTGGGTGCCGGTGGCGCCGCATCGAGTCCGAACAGGCTCCCCTGTCCTCGACGGCGATCCTCGCGGGCCTGGGCCGACGCGCGCAGCGCGGCTTCGAGGCCCTCCATCGTGCCCTTGCGCGTCGGTTCGATGGCATCGAAGGCGCCGGCCTTCGTCAGCGCCTCGAGCGCCCCCTTGTTGAGGAGCTGCGGCGTCTGACGCGCACAGAACGACTCGAGGGACGAGTACGGATCGCCGCTCTGTCGCTCGGCGCGGACCGACTCGGCGAGCCGACTGCCGACGCCTTTGATGGCGCCGAGGCCGTAGCGGATCGAACCCTGGTCGACTCCGAAGTACTCCGCGCTCTCGTTGACGTCGGGAGGCAGCAGGTGGATGCCGACGCGGCGCACCTCGTCGACGTACTCCTTCAGCTTGTCGGAGTTGCCCGATTCGACCGTCATGTTTGCGGCGATGAACTCGACCGGGTAGTGCGTCTTGAGCCACGCGGTCTGGTAGGTGACCAGCGCGTATGCCGCGGAGTGCGACTTGTTGAAGCCGTAGCCGGCGAAGTATTCGATCGTCTCGAACAGCTCGCGCGCCCACTTCTCGGTGTGGCCGTGGTCGATGGCGCCCTGGACGAACTTCTCCTTGAACTTCGCCATCACCTCCGGCTTCTTCTTGCCCATCGCCTTGCGAAGGGAGTCCG
The DNA here is from genome assembly GCA_963823025.1 of uncultured Planctomycetota bacterium. GTDB lineage: Bacteria > Planctomycetota > UBA1135 > UBA1135 > UBA2386 > CAWGKH01. Next base: position 118,663 of record CAWGKH010000006.1, read on the forward strand.
CCTCGGTCATCGAGAAGCCGGCGATGACGTTGGAGATGCGCATCACCTGCTCCTGGTAGACGATGACGCCGTACGTCTCGTCCAGGATCGGCTCGGCGTCCGCGTGCGGGTAGACGACCTCTTCCTCACCGTGCTTGCGGCGCACGAACATGTCGACCATGCCCGAGCTCAAGGGACCCGGCCGGTAGAGCGCGAGCACCGCGATCACGTCCTCGAACGAGTCGGGCCTCAGGCGTGCGAGCAGGTCGCGCATGCCGCCGGACTCGAGCTGGAACACGCCGAGCGTGTCGCCGTGGGTGATCAGCTCGAAGGTCGCCTTGTCGTCCAGCGCGATCGCGTCGAGATCGATCGTCTCGCCATGGACCTCCCGGATCAGCCTGCAAGCCTCGTGAAGGATCGTCAGTGTCTTGAGGCCGAGGAAGTCGACCTTCAGCAAGCCGACCTCTTCGAGCTCCGTCATCTGCCACTGCGTGATGACGTCGTCACCGTTCTTGCAGAGCGGGACGTAGTCACGCAGCGGGCGGTCCGCGACGACGACACCGGCAGCGTGGACAGAGGTGTGGCGCGCCAGCCCCTCGAGCTTCAAGCCGAGGTCGAACAGCCGCTTGTTGGTGGGGGACTCCTCGCGGATCTCCTTCAGCTCCGGATCGCTCTCGAGTGCCTTCGCGAGCGAGGCACCGGGGCCCTGCGGCACCTTCTTGGCGATGCGGTCGATCTGGCCGAGCTCGAGTTCGAGCACGCGGCCGACGTCGCGGAGCACTCCCCGGCTCGCCATCGTGCCGAACGTGACGATCTGCGACACGCAGTCGACGCCGTATCGCTTGCGGACGTACTCGATGACCTCGTCGCGGCGGTTGCCGCAGAAGTCGACGTCGATGTCCGGCATGCTGATGCGCGACGCGTTCAGGAACCGCTCGAACAGCAGGTTGTAGCGGAGCGGGTCGAGGTTCGTGATCTTCAGCACGTAGGCGACCATCGAGCCCGCGGCCGACCCACGGCCGGGTCCGACGGGGATCCCCTGGTTGCGTGCGTAGGCGATGAAGTCCGCCGTGATCAGGAAGTAGCTGCTGAATCCGAGCTGGCGGATGACGCCCATCTCGTACTCGAGGCGTTCGTTCACCGCTGCCGTGAGCTCGCCGTAGCGCTCGCGTGCGCCGCGACGGCACAGCCGCTCGAACATGTCCTCCGGCGACTCGTCGGATTCGGTCTCGAAGATCGGGAGGTGGTAGACGTTGAACGGGATCTCCACGCCGCAGCGCTCGGCGATCTCGAGCGTCGCGGCCAGTGCCTGCGGCACCTCGGCGAACGCCTTCGCCATCTGCGCGCGCGTCTTGAAGAACAGCTCGCGCGACGGCATCCGGTAGCGCTGGGGGTCGCTGACGACCTTCCCGTTCCGGATGCACATCATGATGTCCTGGGCCACCCAGTCGTCCCGATGGATGTAGTGGACGTCGTTGGTCGCGACGACTGGCGTGCCCAGCCGCCGGTGGATCTCGAGGAGCAGTGAATTGACGCGGCGCTGCCCCTCGACGCCGGTCTCCATCAGCTCGAGATAGAAGTTGCCCTTGCCGAAGATCTCCTCGTGTTCGCCGACGGCGCGGCACGCCGCCGCGGTGTCACCGGCGAGCAGGAGTCGCGGGATCTCGCCGGACAGGTCGCCCGACAGCGCGATCAACCCCTCGCGATGTTCCTGCAGCGTCTCGCGATCGATGCGCGGCCGGTAGTAGAAGCCCTCGAGGAAGCCGACCGAGGCGATCTTCTTCAGGTTCTGCCAGCCGGTCTCACCGGCGGCGAACAGCGTGATCTGATGCGTCGGGTTGTCGGCCGCGGTCGGCTCGTGCCGCGTGCGTTCCGCGGTCCATGCGAGCATGCCGAGGACGGGCCGGAGGTCGGCGGCGCGGCAAGCCTTGTAGAACTCGATCGCGCCGTACAGGTTGCCCGAGTCCGTCAGACCGAGGGCGGCGTGGCCGTCGCGCTTGGCGGCGCGCACCAGGTCCTTCACGCGCGCGGGGGCGGACAGGAGGCTGAAGTGGCTGTGGGTGCGGAGATGGACGAAGTCCGGAGCGCTCATGGTCGACCGCGCGGCCGGCGCCGCGTCGCGATCGATTCGCGACCGGTCGGGCCCTCCCGCGCCGCGCGGATTCTAACCTGCCGCCGGGAGCCGCCGGTGGCACAAACGCGCGCGCCGATCAGCGATCGCCGGCCACCGCGCGCGTCGCCGTCGAAGCGCGCGGTCCGATCAGGCCGATCTCGCGGCCGGCCTGCTCGAAGATCGCCAGCACCTCGTCGCACTGGGCCGTCGTGTGCGACGCCATGTACGAGGTGCGGATCAGGTCCATGTTGGGCGGCACGGCGGGGCCGGTCACGGGGTTGGTGAACAGGCCGCCCTCGAACAGGAGCTTCCAGAACGCGAACAGCCGATCCTGCTCGCCGACGACCACGGGCACGATCGGCGTCTCCGTGCGACCGACCTGGAAGCCGAGATCGATGAGCCCGTCGCGCACCTGCTTCGCGCGCGCCATCACGTCCGAGCGCAGCTGCGGCTCGGTCTCCACGATGTCGAGGGCGGCGAGCGCCGCGGCCGCGGCGCTCGGCGGGATCGACGCCGAGAAGATCAGCGAGCGTGCGTGGTGCTTGATGTAGTGGATCACCGAATCGGGACCCGCGACGAAGCCGCCGAGGCTCGCGAAGCTCTTGCTGAACGTGCCGAGCACGAGGTCGACCTCACGTCCGACGCCGCAGTGCTCGGCCGCGCCGCGGCCGTGCGCACCGAGAACGCCGACGCTGTGCGCCTCGTCGACGAGGACGCGCGCGCCATGGGCGTGGGCCAGCTCGGCGATCCGCGGCAGGTTCGCGATCTCGCCCATCATCGAGAACACGCCGTCGACGATGATCAGCTTGCCGCGTGCGCCCTTGCTCGACGCCATCTCGAGCTGGCGCTCGAGGTCGTCCATGTCCTCGTGACTGGTACTTGCGCACCTCCGCGAAGCTCAGGCGACAGCCGTCGAAGATCGAGGCGTGGTTCTCCCGGTCGCACAGGATGACGTCGTCCTTGCCGCACAGGGACGAGATCACGCCGAGGTTGGTCTGGAACCCGGTGGAGAAGCAGAGCGCCGCTTCCCGGTCGAAGAACCGTGCGAGTCGATGCTCGAGTTCCTCGTGCAGCTCGAGCGTCCCGTTCAGGAACCGGGAGCCGGTGCACGAGGTGCCGAACTTGTCGACCGCGCGCCGCGCCGCTTCCTTGACCCGAGGATGGTGGGTGAGGCCGAGGTAGTTGTTGCTGCCGGCCATGATCAGCCGGCGCCCACCGATCCCGACCTCGGTCCCTTCGCTGTCCGCGATCGGGATGAAGTACGGGTAGGCCCCCGACGCCTGGATCTGCTTGGCGCGGGTGAAGTTCTGGCACTTGTGGAAGAGGTCCACCGGCTGGGATTCGAGGTGTTGCGGGGGGCGCACCCCGCCTGGGTCGCGCCGCCGATACGTTAGGCATTCGCCTTTCCCTGCACAATTCTTTCTCTGCCTGCGCGAGGATGCCGAGACCGTGAGCAGCACCCTTCTCGTGACCGGCGCGACCGGCTTCATCGGGCGCGCGCTGGCTGGCCACCCTCGCGTCCGCGGCACGACTGTCCGGTTGCTGGTGCGCAGCCGGGAGCGCGCGCGCGCGATCGGCCTGCCGCCCGACGGATTGGTCGAAGGTGACCTCGACGACGTGGCAGTGCTCGAGCGTGCCGTGACGGGGGTCGATGCCGTCGTACACCTCGCCGGGCTCACACGGGCGCGCGAGCGGGCGGAGTTCGATCGGGTGAACCGAGGGGGCACGCGAAACCTCGCCGAAGCCGTGGTGCGCGCCGCACCGCACGCACGGTTCGTGCTCGTGTCGTCGTTGGCCGCCGCCGGACCGACGGTCGACGGCGCCGGCACCGATGCGCCACCGGACGCGTGCCGCCCCGTGTCGATCTACGGCCGGAGCAAGCTCGCCGGCGAGCGCGAGCTGCTCGCCGTCGGCGGTGCACTCGACTGGGTCGTCGTGCGCCCACCGATCGTCTACGGACCGCACGACGACGGGACCAGGCTGCTGTTTCGCCAGGCCTGCTCGCCGATCGCCCCGGTGCCGTGGCGGCGGCGGCCGTTGTCGCTGATCCACGTCGACGACCTGGTTGCGGCGCTGGTCGCGGCGCTCGGGTCGCCGGCGGCGTCCCACGCGTTCCTGCCGGTGGACGGGCCTGATCGGTTGGACACGGACTCGTTGGTCGAGCGCGTCGCCGAGGCGTGCGGCCGGCGGCCGCGTCTGCTGCGCGTGCCGATGCTCGTGCCGCGCGTCATCGCACCGTTCGCGGAGCTCGCATCACGCCTGCGCAATCGTTCGAGCTTCTTCAACCTCGACAAGATGCGCGAGGCATCGGCGATCGGCTGGGTCTGCGATGCGGAGCCGGCGCGCCGGACACTCGGGTTCACCGCGTCCGTCGACACCGCCACCGGTTTCCGGCGAACACTCGCCGACGATCCTGCGCTCGCGCGCTACGCACGTGGTTTCGACGCGAGCGGCATCGATTCACGCCGGGCCTGATCGACCACCTCAGCCGAGCAGCCACGCGAGCAGCGCCTTTTGCGCGTGCACGCGGTTCTCGGCCTGGTCGTAGATGACCGAGCGGGGTCCGTCGAGCACCTCGTCACTCGCGCCGACTCCGCGGCGCACCGGGAGCGGGTGCATGAACAGCGCGTTCTCGGTGAGGTCCATCGTCGAACGGTCGACGATCCAGCTCTGCAGCGAGCGCTTGACCATCGCCTCGCGCTCGGGCTCCTCCCAGTACTTCGTCGAGCCCCACGAGCGGCAATAGACCACCTCGGCGCCGCGCACGCCGTCCTCGAGCGCGTTCGCGATGCGGAAGCTCCCGCCGGACTCCGCGGCGAGTCGCTCGCCGTCCGCGACGATCTCCTGGTCGAGCTCGAAGCCGAGCGGATGCGCCACCGTCACCTGCATGCCGAGCATCGCCGCGAGCAGCAGCACCGAGTGGCTCGGTCCCATGTTCTTCGGCTCGGGGTGGTTGGTCCAGGCGAGCGTGAAGCGACGGCCGCGGAGCTGCAGCAGGTTCTCCTGCATCGTCATGACGTCGGCGACGGCCTGGCACGGGTGCTCCATCGTCGACTCGAGGTTGATCACCGGCACCGTCGCGTACCTGTGCGTAGCTGCGCATCAACTTCTCGCGCCGGTCGTTCTCCCAGCTGCCGCTGTGCGCGAGCTGGCGGATGCCGAGCGCGTCGACGTAGCGCGACAACGTTCGCGCGGCGTCCTTCACGTGCTCCTCGGCGCGGCCGTCCATCACGACCTGTTCCTCGGGCTCGAGGTCGTACATCTCGCGGTCGGCGAAGATGTTGATGCAGTGGCCGCCGAGCTGGACGGTCGCCACCTCGAACGAGACGCGCGTGCGGAGACTGCGGTCGAAGAACAGGAGGCCCAACGCCTTGCCCGCGAGGACCTGCGCCGAGCGCTTGCCCTTGTTGCGGCGCGCGAGCTCGAGGACGTTCTCGAGCTCCGGGCGCGTGAGGTCGCGGGCGGAGAGCAGGTCGCGCTTGGTCAAGACACGTTCCGTTCGTTGAAGGAAGCGGGACATGATAGAACCCCGGCCATGAGCGGGACAAGCGACGACGACCAGCGCTTCATGGCGCGTTGCCTCGAGCTGGCGCGCGCGGCCGCGGCCCGCGACGAGGTGCCGGTGGGGGCGGTCGTCGTCCGTGACGGCGAAATCGTCGGCGAGGGCAGCAACCGCTGCGTCGAGCTGGGGGATCCGACCGCGCACGCGGAGATGGAGGCGCTTCGCTCGGCGTTCGCGCGCAGCGGCGAGGCCCGCCTCGTCGGCGCCACGCTGTACTGCACCCTCGAGCCCTGCTTCATGTGCGCCGGCGCGGCACTCCACTCCCGCGTCGCGCGCATCGTGTTCGGCACGCGCGATCCGAAGTTCGGCGCGTGCGGCTCGCTCGCGAACCTGCCCGGAGATCCGCGGTTGAACCACCGTTGCCCGGTGGACGAAGGTGTCGCCGCCGAGGCGATCGCGGCCGAGCTGCGTGCGTTCTTCCGCCGCCTGCGCGGCTCGGCGCCGGGTTGAAAACGGCGGGCCCGCGGGCACAATGCCGCGCTCGAAGTTCCCGGAGCCGGCGCCTTGGAGAGGTGCCAGAGTGGCTGAATGGGACGGTCTCGAAAACCGTTGTGCGCGCAAGCGTACCGAGGGTTCGAATCCCTCCCTCTCCGTCCACGACGTCCGGCTCCGGCCTTCGAGTGAATTCCGCGGCGCTGGTTGCAGCACCGTCGCGGCTCGGGTAACTACCCGGGCTCGGTCGCCGGTGGCGACACCGGCCGGTCGCCCTGACGTGGGACGCGATCCCCCCGGGGAGAGGTGCCCGAGTGGCTCAAGGAGCTCGCTTGGAAAGCGAGTGACGGGTTCACGCCCGTCGCGGGTTCGAATCCCGCCCTCTCCGCCACTGGGTCGCGTTCCCGGCAGGGCGGCCAAGACCGCGCGTCCCGGAGGTGGGGACCCTCGGGTCCCGAGCGAGGGGGCGGTGTGAACCTGGTCAGGCCGGGAACGGAGCAGCCATAAGCATGCAGCTCCTTGTGCCCGGGTCGCCTGAAGGTCTCCACCTCCGGGGCGTGCGGGTTACCGTTGCCGTCCGATGTCCGCACCCGGAGCAGAGCCCTACCAGGTCGTCGCCCGCCGCTTCCGTCCGAAGACCTTCGACGAGCTCGTCGGTCAGGACGCGGTGGTCCGGTCGTTGCGCGATGCCCTCGCCGCCGGGCGCGTGCCCCACGCGTTCCTGTTCTCGGGCAGTCGTGGGGTCGGCAAGACCACCTCGGCGCGCATCCTCGCGCGCGCACTGAACTGTGCCGAAGGGGTCGGGCCCGACCCGTGCGGTGTCTGCGAGCCGTGCCGCACGGTGCTCGCCGGAACCAATCCCGACGTCGTCGAGATCGATGCGGCGTCGCACAACCTCGTCGACGACATCCGGGAGCTACGTGAACGGGTGGGCTTCGCGTCGATGGGTTCGCGCTACAAGGTCTACATCCTCGACGAGGTCCACATGTTGACGCGGAGCGCGTTCAACGCGTTCCTCAAGACCCTCGAAGAGCCGCCGGCGAACGTCGTGTTCGTCCTCGCGACGACCGAGCTGCACAAGGTGCCGGAGACCATCCGATCGCGGTGCCAGGTGTTGCTGTTCCGACGCGTCGACGAGTCGGACGTGGTCACCCGGCTCCGCGCGATCTGCGAACACGAGAGCGTCGCGCTGGCGGACGAGGTCCTCGACGAGATCGCGGCGTCCTGCCGCGGTGGCATGCGCGACGCGGAGACCGCGCTCGAGCGCGTGCTGCCGGTCGCACGTGCGAACGGCGGCAGGCTCGATCTCGAGACCTATCGCGAGCTGGTCCATCGCGTCGGCTTCGACCGCACGGTGGAAGTCGTCGAGGAGCTGCTGCAGGGGCGGGCCGCGCCCGGCATGCGGTTCGCCGACGCGGTGGTGGCCGCGGGTGTCGACGAGCGCGAGGCGCTCGGCGAGTTGCTCGACGTGCTGCGCGCGATCCTGCTGCTGAAGGTCGACGGCGAGGCGTCGGGTCTGGTTCCGCATCGCGGTGCGCTCCGTGCGAAGCTCGTGGCGCTGGCGGAATCGACCACCGTCGAACGTCTCGACGCGATGATCCAGGCGGGCCTCGTCGGCCGTGAGCGCGTGCGGCGACACGACGACCGGCGGCTCGTGCTCGAGCTGACCATGCTCCGCATCGCGCAGGCGGGTGCACTGGCGACGCTGGGGGACCTCGTGGCCGCGTTCGAGAGCGGTGTGGCGAGCGCGCCCCCCGCGACGAGTGGCGGCGCCGGCGCGCGCGCGGCAGCGGCGCCGTCGGGTGCCGGCGAGCTGCGCGCGGCCGTGATCGCGGCGCTCCAGAACCGCAAGCCGATGCTCGTCGCGACGGTCGAGGCATGCGACGTGCGTGGTCCGGACGCGAACGATCGCGTGCTGTTCCAGCTCCGGTCGGAGCGGCGGATGCACAAGGATCGTCTGGAGTCCCCGCAGGTCCAGGACCTGTTGCGCGAGGTGCTCGAAGCGGAGTTGGGACGGCGGGTGCAGATCGTCGTGCGGGCACCGGGTGAGGAGAGCGTGTCGTCAGAGGCGCCGACCGGGCGAGGTGCGGAGCGTCAACCGGGCGCGCGAGGTGAAGCGCGTCGTCGATCGGTTCGACGGCAAGATCGTGGACGTCGAGGGGGCCGCCGGGGCCGAGTGATGTGCGCCCCCGGCCGGCGAGTGGCCGGGCCCCGCGGGCGATCGGTGATCGTCCGCGGTGCTTTCCAGGCGCGCATCGGCCCCCTACCCTCGGTCGCTGACGGATTCCCCGGAGTGACCAGGAGTCTCACGATCTGATGGTGTCAGGTTTCGGCGGCGGCGACATGGACAGCCTGCTCAAGCTGGCGCAGGACATGCAGCGCCGCAGCGAGCAGGTCCAGCGCGAGCTCGGGGAGCGCACGGTCGAAGGCACGGCCGGCGGCGGCGCGGTGCGCTGTCGGATCAGCGGCCAGCTCGAGGTGCAGGCCATCGAGATCGACCCCGCCGCGGTCGATCCCGCGGACGTCGCCGGGCTCGAGGACCTCGTCACGGCCGCGGTCCGCCAGGCGGTGGACGCGGCGAATCGGCTCCGCAAGGCGGAGATGGCGAAGATCACCGGTGGGATGAACCTCCCGGGCATGGGCTTCTGACCCAAGCGACGGCGTGAGCAGATCCCGTGCGGTCGAGCGACTGATCGCCGCGTTCGCGCGGCTGCCGAGCATCGGTGCGAAGACCTCCGAGCGCCTCGCGTACTTCCTGCTGCGCTCGGACGGCAAGCTCGCCGAGGAGCTCGCGGAAGCGATCCGCGCAGCACGGGCTTCGACACGAGTCTGTTCGATCTGCTTCAACCTCGACGAGAGCGATCCGTGCCGGATCTGTGCCGACGACGAACGCGAACGGTCACGCGTCCTGGTCGTCGAGGACCCACGCGACGTGACGGCGTTCGAAGACGCGGGCTACCGGGGCCTCTACCACGTGCTGCAGGGCCGGTTGTCACCGCTCGAAGGCGTCAAGCCCGAAGCGTTGACCGTCGCGCCGCTGCTCGAGCGCGTGGGCAAGGGCGGCGTGCGCGAGGTCTGCCTGGCGACGAATCCCGACCTGGAGGGTGAGGGCACCGCGCGCGTGCTCGCCGAGCGACTCGCCGGGACCGGAGTCCGCATCACCCGGCTCGCGCGTGGGATTCCCGCGGGCTCGACGATCACGCAGGTCTCGAGTGCGATCCTCGCCGATGCGATCGAAGGCCGGCGGGAGCTGACCAACCCGTGATGCTCCCGGTCGACCGCGTCCTGCCCGAGGTGGTGGCGGCGGTCGCGGCAAGTCGCCGACTGGTGCTGACGTCCCCGCCCGGCTCGGGGAAGACGACACGGGTCCCGCCGGCGCTCGCCGATGCGTTCCCCGCCGGGACGATCGTCGTGCTCGAGCCGCGTCGTGTCGCGGCGCGCGCGGCGGCTCGTCGCGTGGCGCACGAGCGCGGTCAGGCGGTCGGTGGCGAGGTCGGCTTCCAGGTCCGACACGAACGCTGCGCGTCGAACGCCACGCGGATCTTGTTCGTGACCGAGGGCATCCTGGTGCGCCGGCTGGTTCGCGATCCGTTCCTCGAGGGCGTCGCCGCGGTCGTGCTCGACGAGTTTCACGAACGGCACGTCGAGACCGACCTCGCGCTGGCGATGCTCGCCGAGGTGCGGGAGACGGTGCGCGACGATCTCGCGGTGATCGCGATGTCGGCGACGCTCGACGCCGAGCCGGTCGCGCAGTTCCTCGGCGGGGCGCCGATCGTGACCGCGGCCGGCGCGGTCCATCCGGTGGAGGTCGTGCACGTCGCCGACCCCGCGGCACGCCCGCTCGCGGAGCGTGTGCGCGCCGGCGTCCTGCAGGCGCTGGACGAGACCCACGGGGACGTGCTGGCGTTCCTGCCCGGTGTCGGCGAGATCCGCGCGGCCGCGACGGCGTTGGCGGACCCGGCCCGCCGGCGCGGCGTCGAGGTGTTGCCGTTGCACGGGAGCCTCTCCGCCGACGAGCAGGACCGCGCACTCACCCCCGACCCGCGCCGGCGACGCGTCGTGCTCGCGACCAACGTCGCCGAGAGCTCGCTGACGATCGAGGGGGTGTCGGCAGTCGTCGACGCGGGGCTCGCGCGCGTGCTCCGGCACGACCCTGGCCGCGCGCTCGACACCCTGCGTGTCGAACGCATCAGCCGCGCCTCCGCAGCGCAGCGCGCGGGTCGGGCCGGCCGGACCGGTCCTGGTCGCTGCTACCGACTCTGGAGCCCGGCCGAGGACCGCGGGCTCGCAGCGTTCGAGACACCGGAGATCCGCCGCACCGACCTGGCCGGGCCGGCGCTGCTCGTGCGCGCGTTCGCGGGCCGCGATCCGCGGGAGTTCGGCTGGTTCGAGGCGCCCGAGCCCGCTGCGCTGTCGCGCGCCGACGAGCTGTTGCACGGACTCGGAGCTCTGCGACGAGGCCATCACGAGCTCACGTCGATCGGCCGGGCGATGCTGGCGGAGCCCGTGCACCCGCGCCTCGCTCGGCTGCTCGTCGAGGCCGATCGTCTCGACTGCCGCCATGCGGCCGCGGAGGTCGCCGCACTCCTGTCCGAGCGCGAGCTGCCGCTGCGCGGCGCGACGTTCGGTGCCTCGCTCCACGAGCACCTCGAACGACTGCACGCGGTCGAGCGAGCCGGCTTCGACCCGGCCGCCGCGTCGGCACGCGGCGTCGACGCGCGGGCGGCACGCGCGGTCGTGCGCCTGCGCGACCGCCTCGCGCGACGCCGGCGCGAGGTCCGCGACGGCGCCGACATCGAGGACCGTCTCGCGCGCGCGGTGCTCGCCGGATTCCCCGACCGCGTCGCGCGACGCCCCGACCCCGCGCGTCCCGAGGGCGTGATGGTCGGCGGCCGCGGGCTCCGCTTCGAGGCCACCGGCGCCGGCGACGACGCCGAGCTGCAGGTGGCCCTGCGGCTGTCCGACACCGGCGGGACCCGCACGCGCGTGACGCTCGGGATGGAGATCCACCGGGAGCACCTCGAGGCCGTGTCCCCCGAGGCTCTCGTCGCCGAGGAGGTCGCGGAGTTCGACGCCAAGAAGCGGCAAGTCGTCGCGGTGCGCCGCACCCGGTGGTTCGACCTCGTGCTCGAGGAGCACCGCGGCGGTTCGGCGCCGGACCCGGCCGCGGTCGAGCGGATGCTCGCGGCGGCCGTGCGCGAGGCGCCGGTCGCGCCGTTCGCCGACGCGGATGCCGTCGAGAACCTCCGCGCCCGCGTCCGCTGGCTGCGCGTCGCCGACCCGGACACCGAGGTCCCCGCGATCGAGGACGCGCAGCTCGCCGACACCGCCGCCGCGATGTGCGCCGGCCGCCGCGCCCTCCGCGACCTGAAGACCGTGAAGCTCGCTGCCGGCGCTCGTCGCGACCTGGACCCGAGCGCAGCGAGCGGCGCTCGAGCGGGACGCTCCGGAACGGATCCCGCTGCCGTCCGGACGTCGCGTGCGCATCGACTACACGAGCGGTGAGGAGCCGCTCGTCGCCGTCCGCATGCAGGAGCTGTTCGGGCTCGTGGAGACGCCGCGGCTCGCAGGCGGGCAGGTGCCGGTGATCCTGCACCTGCTGGCGCCGAATCACCGGCCGGTGCAGATCACGCGGGATCTGGGGGGGTTCTGGGATCGGGTGTATCCGGAGGTGCGGGGGGAGCTGAGGCGGAGGTATCCGCGGCACGCGTGGCCGGAGGATCCGCGGACGGCGGAGGCCGAGAGCCGCCCCCGCCGGCGCACCTGAGGGATACTGGCCCCGACCGCTGGTGACGCCCGGATCCCGGATCGGGCGCGGTGCCTGGGATCCGCCGCGATCGGCGGCGGGTGTGCGCCCGACGGGCGGCCGACCGCGGGTGCCGGCGCGTCGGCCGGAGCCCGCGTCCGTTGGATCCACCGGGGATTTCGGCCCGCGGGCGTGCCCAGCGGTCGGGGCCGGCATCGCTCAAGCGACCGGGGGATCCGGTCGATGCAGGAGAACCGTCGGATTTCCCGACACCCGCGACCGATGCGCAGCGAGTTCTCCCAACGCCAGGACCAGCGCCTCGCGATGACCCCCGCGATGCTGCAGTCCATCGAGGTGCTGCAGCTCACCACCGCCGAGCTCCTCGACCGCATCGACGCCGAGCTCGCTCGCAACGAGACACTCGCGGTTGCCGCGCCGCCTCCCGACGACGACACCGGCCCGGCGCGTGCGCGCGACCGTGGCGCGGCGGACGCCAAGCACGAGCTCCTGCACCAGTTGGTGGCGCCCGGTCCGGATCTGGTCGAGCACTTGCGGTTGCAGCTCGCGCTGTTGGACGTCGATCCGCAGAGCGAGGCCTCGGTGATGGCGCTCGTCGAGTGCCTCGACGAGTGCGGCTACCTGACGATCTCCGAATCGGAGCTCGCCGAGCAGCTCGGCTGGGACGCGCTGATGGATGCGCGCGCACTGCTCGGGTCCCTGGAACCGCGAGGTCTCGGAGCGAACGGGCCGATCGACGCGATGATCGCTCAGCTCGGACCCGACGATCCGGACACCGAGACCATCGAGCGGCTCCTCACCGACCACCTCGAGGACCTGGCGCGCCAGCGTGTGCCCGATGTCGCACGGGCTCTCGACCTGTCCGAGGCGGACGTGCGCTCGTTGCTCGAACGGGTGGCCGTGCTCGATCCGCGGCCGGGGGCACGCTTCGGCGAACGCCCGGCGGCCGCTGTCCGGCCGGAGCTCGAGGTCCGGGAGCAGGATGGCCGGCTCGAGGTGTTCGTCGACGAGTTCGTCGTGCCGACACTCGAGCTCGACGCGCACTACGCGAGTCTCGCGACCGCGGACGACACCGCACCCGCGGTCCGGAGCTACCTCCGGGACAAGCTCCGCGACGCGACGAGCCTGATCCGGGCCGTCGAGCAGCGCCAGCAGACGCTGGTGCGTGTGGGCGCGGCGTTGTTCGCCGAGCAGGTGGCATTCCTGCGCCACGGCGAGGCCGCGATCCGCCCGCTGCGCATGGCGGATCTGGCCGAACGGCTCGAGCTGCACGTGTCGACGGTGAGCCGAGCCGATCGCGGGCAAGTACGTCCGCACGGCCCAGGGCGTGCACGAGCTCCGCGCGTTCTTCGACGGCGGTCGCGTGGCCGGCGGCGCGGCGGGCAAACGCGCGGTGCTCGCGCGCATGCGCGCCCTGATCGAAGGTGAGGATCGAAGCAACCCGCGGACGGATGACGAGATCCGGGCGGCGCTGAAGGCCCAGGGGATCGATGTCGCGCGGCGCTCGGTCGCCAAGTACCGGAACGAGCTCGGCGTGCCCTCGGCGTCGATGCGCCGGCGCCGCACGTAGCTTCGTCCGCGTGGCGTCCGCTACACTCGTCTGCCTGATGTCCGCGTCCGAACCGTGCACAGCTACTTGCTGACGATCGCCTACCACGGCGCGGGATTCGCCGGCTGGCAGCGCCAGGCGGGGTTCCCCACCGTCCAGGGTGCGCTCGAGCACGCGCTCGCGACGATCGTCGGGGAGGCGGTCGTCGTGCACGGCGCCGGGCGCACCGACGCCGGGGTCCACGCGCTCGGGCCAGTGTGCGCACGTGCGACTGCCGCGGCCGTTCGACGGTGCACGGTTGCTGCGCGCGATCAACGGCAACCTTCCGGACTCGGTCCGCGTGCGCGCGGTGCGGAGCGTGCCCGGCGAGTTCCACGCGCGGTTCTCGGCCAGCGGCAAGCGCTACGTCTACCGGTGCCTCGTCGATCGGATCCTGCCGGTGTTCGGGCGAGGCCTGTTCCACTGGATCCGGCGTCCGGTCGACCTCGCTCCGATGCGCGCCGCGGCGGCTCACTTGCGCGGCCGCCACGATTTCGCGGCGTTCGCGACCAATCCCGGGTACGAACGACGCTTCGGCACGGTTCGGACGATCCGACAGCTGCGTGTCGTCCGGCGCCCGCACGGTTTCGATCTGTTCGCCGAGGGCGACGGCTTTCTCTACAACATGGTGCGAGCGATCGCGGGCACGTTGATCGAGGCCGGCATCGGCAAACGAGCGCCCGGCGACGTCGCCGAGGTGCTGGCCTCGCGCGACCGGCGTCGCGCCGGAGAGAACGCTCCGGCCGAGGGCTTGTATCTGTTGCGCGGTACTGTATCCTGCCCCGGCCCTCTCGGGCGGCTGGCCCGCCGACGGAGGACGACGACGTCCGCGCCGGGCTCATTCCCAAGTGGCGGATGCCACAAGCGAAAGGCACCACTCGATGAACCACCACGGTGAGGTCTCGATCCAGGTCACCAGCAAGCGCGGCCACGTGTCCCAGCGCATGGAGGAGTACGCGACGCAGAAGGCCGCGAAGCTCCCGCGCTTCAACGACCAGATCTCGCGCATCGAGATCGTCGTCGACGGGCCGCACGAGGCGCCCGAGGTCGAGATGCTCGTGCACATCGACAAGCGCCCACCGATCGTCGCGAGCGGTCGCGGCGAGCACTTCAACGCCGCGATCGACGTGTTGGTCGCGAAGCTCGAGAAGCAACTCGTGAAGGCCAAGGAGAAGCTCAAGCGTCACAAGGGCGAGTCCCGCAGCGAGGTGCCGCCCCCCGACACGCTCCCCCAAGGCGATGGCGGTGACGTCGATCCGGGCTTCGAGGACTCGATTCGGAAGGATCTGGGAACGTGACACCAACCGCACGCGGAGACTCGTCCGGCGCGGACCAGGGCATGCAGGCCGTCGTCGAGTCGGCGATGGTCCTCGAGACCCTCGAGGCCGCGACCAAGGACGACGCGATCGACGAGATCCTCGCCGCGGTGGTCGCGGCGGGACGTCTGACCAAGGCGCGGGCCACCAAGATCCGCAAGAAGATCGCCGAGCGCGAGGAACTCGGCAGCACCGGGATCGGCAACGGTGTCGCCGTTCCGCACGTGAAGGTCGAGGGCGTCACCGAGACGCTGATGGTCCTCGGGCGATCCGTCACGGGCATCGACTACGACTCGGTCGACGGCCGTCCCGTGCACACGGTGTTCTTCCTCGTCGCGCCGAAGGACGCCGCCGAGAGCCACCTCCGGCTCCTCCGCTGGATCTCCGGTCTCGCCCGCAATCCGGACTTCCGCCGGTTCGTGCAGAGTGCGCGCAGCGAGGCCGACATCCGAGCCCTGCTCCGACAGATGATGAGGGACCGGTGAAGGTGGGCGTCGTCCGGGCGTCCGTGAAGCTGCGCAACTCGCACGGACTCCATGCGCGGCCCGCTCACCTGTTCGTGCAGACGGCGAATCGCTTTCGATCGAACATCCGGGTCGGCCGCGACGGGGTCGAGGCCGTCGACGGCAAATCGATCATGGGCATCATGATGCTCGCCGCCGAGCACGGGACGACTCTCGAGCTCGAGTCCGACGGGGACGATGCCGAAGCGCAGATCGCGGCGCTCCGTGAGCTCGTGGATTCCGGGTTCGGCGAGGACTAGAGCCGGCGGCATGCTCGATCTTCGCCGACTCGTCCCTGCGCTCGGGCTGCTGCTCGCCGGCTGCGCGGCGTTCTCGGGAGCGGACGTCCCTGCACGGCTGACGGACGTGCCGTGGCCGGACAGCGAGGTCGATGAGGGGGTCGAGGGCGCGCGCCAGCTCGCCGATCTCGGCCAGGTCCGGGCCGCGCTCACCAGCGCGGAGTTCCTGGTGACGGCGAACCCCCGCCACGTCGATGCGCAGCGGTTGCGGCAGGATCTGCTGCGCAGCCGCGGGCGACTGGGTCGCGTGCTCTGGGAGGCGGACCAGCGGATCGCCGAGTGGGACGATGCCGCCGAGGCGCACTATCTCCGCGGTCGGGTCGTGCTCGACTGGGACGAGAAGCGCACCGAGTTCGAAGCCGCCCTCGCGCGCAAGCGGGATCTGTTCTGGGGTTGGCTGGGGCTCGCCTTCGTCGCGCGGCGGGACGATCTCGCCGAGGCGCTGTCGATCTACGACGCGATCTACCATGCCACCGACGGCGTTCCCGTCGCGGCCATCGCGTACGGCGAGACCCTCCGCGTGACGCAGCATCACGCCGAGGCACTCGACGTCTATCGCAAGCTTCGCGGCGCGGGTGAACGCGAGGCGGGGATCGCTTCGCTCGGTCTGGCCGAGACCTACGCCTCCGCCGATCGCCGGCGCGAGGCGTGGCCGCCGCTGGTCGACGCGCTGCATCGAAGGCCGTGGGATCCGGGTGTGCGCCGGTTGCTGGAGGCGTTCCTCGCCCAGGGGCTCGGCGATGCGCAGGTCGAGCAGATCGTGATGCAGCTCTGGGAGGACCCGCGCACGCTGCGCGACTTCGTGTCCGGGGGTGGCGCGAGTCTCGCGGCCGCCTTGTTCCAGCGCGCCGGCCTGGATCCACAGGCTCGCGAGGTGCTCCGGGATCCGGCGGCGCCCCACACGGCGGCGGCGCAACGCCAGCTGCGGCGCCTCGCGCTGGCGGGCGGGGACGTCACCGGATACCTGCGCTCGCTTCGCGACGAGCTGCCGGCGCGGTTCCTCGACGACGAGGCCAACCAGGTGCGTGGCTTGTGGATCGCGGTGATCCGCGGTCCGTGGATGAACGCGACGGACCCGTTGGCCGATCCCGACCACGCGCTCGGTCTCGCGGCCGCGCTTCGCGACGTCGGACTGCTCTACGAATCGCAGCTCGTCGCCACGCTCGCCATCGAACGCCATCCCGGCGCCGTGGGCATCGTCGCCGTACGCGACGAGGTCCAGCGTGAGCTCGCGTTCGAGAGCGCGCTGCGGCGCGTCCTCTACAGCGGCTACGGGGGCACCGGCAAGTTTGACCTCGACCAGTTCCTCGCGCACGCGCGCGAGCTGTCGAAACGGATCCTCGGCCGGGACGTGGTCGGTCAGCCGAAGTTCTTCCAGGTCCCGCTGGTCGGTCGGTTGGTCGATCCGTTCGGGCCGGGCCTGCCGGAGTACCTCGCGCACTTCAACAAGCACCTCGTGCTCGGCCAGCGCTCGAACCTGCCCCCGGAGGGGCTCGTGCTGACGCGCCTGTCCCTGCGCTTCCTCGAGCCGTCGACCGATCTGCCGGTGCCGGCGCGCTGCTGGCAGGTGGTCGGCGAAGACCGGCAGGTGCAGAGCCTGCAGGGGGTGCTCGGCGGCGACCTCGCCGGCGTCGCGTTGTTGAACCACTACGTGGTCGACATGGATGCCGTGCGCGACTGGGCCGCCGACCTGGCCCGCCGGCGTCGGATCGTCCACGAGGACGACGACGCGCTCCTCTCCGATCCGCTGCCCGAGGGCGGGGACGACCTCGATCCGATCGACGCGCAGTGGCGGCTCACCTGCGTGTCCCCGGTGGAGGACAGTGCGCTCGACGACGCGATCTTCGACACCATCTGCCTGCACGAGCGGGCGCACCTCGTGGATTCGTTCCACTACCTGCCCCCGGAGCGGAATCTGTGGCGCGTGCTGGGGCTGCTGCTCTCGAACTGGTTCAGCTCGTTCGCGATCGAAGCCGAGATGGAAGGCCGAGCGGAGGCCGCCGCACTGGCGTTTGGCGACCACCCGCGGCTCGTGCTCGCCCACATCGCGAGCTTCGTCGGTACCGGGATCGACGGCTCGACCCACGGCGAGGGTTTCACGCGACTGGCACGCGCTTTGATTGCGAAGATGGCCGCGGATCCCGAGCTCGCGCCGTTCGCCGCCGTGCGCCGCTGGTACCAAGCGCCGCCGGACGCCGTCCAGCGCATCGCGAAGGAGATCGCGGCGTCCTATTGGCCCTGAGGGTCGGTGCACGAAGCCGGGCACGGATCCACCCGAGCGGGCCGGCGTCCGCATGTCCCCGTGCGGCGGACTTCGGGGGCGGCACACGACCGAGGAGCTCCGATGGCACATCGACGACTCGAGGAGTGCGCGATTGCGCTCACTTTCTTCACGCTGACTGCGACCGCGGGTCTCGCGCAGGGGGATCCGAAGGGGGGTGAGCCCGGCAGCGGTGCCGACCAGCCCGTCGCGGACCAGATCCAGAGCCTGCGCGATGCGGCGCGCGACCGGACGTTCGGCCACGATGCGGCGGCGGTCGGCGTGCTCGCCGATCTGGAGGCCAAGGCCGGCAGTCTGGACGAGACCGAGCGGCGGGACGCGTTGCAGGCGATCCGCGGGCTGTTCTGGGCGCCGCGACGGGACGCGGAGCACCCGGAGCTCTACGAGGCAGCCTTGCACGCGCTCGGGACCTTCGGCGGAGCGGACGCGAGCCGCATCCTCTTGCAGCTCGAGGATTCCGGCGTCTTCCACGACGACGCCTGGTTGCCGGTGGAGGAGCAGCTGATCGAGAACGTCGGTCGCACGAAGGACGAGCGACACATCGATCGCCTGCTGAAGCTCGCGGGGGAGGACCCGCGTGACGCGCTGAAGGCCGCCGCGGCCACCGCGCTGCGCAACTTCGCGGCGGCCGATCCGGCGACGCGAGCGAAGATCGTCGAGGGTCTGCTGTCGATCTACCGCGGGGTCGAGACGCGCGCGGACGCGAGTCGCGATCCGGACGACGCCGATGCGGTCGCGGCGCAACACACGTTGGATGCGATCGCCGATCCGTTCGACGCGACGCTCGCGGCGCTCACCGGCAAGAGCTTCCACGGCGCGTCGGACTGGGCCGAGTGGTGGCAGGGCGACAAGATCGATCGATTCCTGCACGCGGTGCACGACCGCAAGTTCGCCCGCGACAAGGAGGCGATCCGAATCCTCGACGAGCTGACGCCGAAGTACGCCGAGCTGAGCAAGCGCAACCAGCGCGACCTGCTCAAGGCCCTCGATTCGGTGTTCGTCAAGCCGCTGCGCGATCCGGCGCATGCGGCCATGTACGAAGCCACGCTGCACGCGCTCGGGACGATCGGCGGACCCCACGCCAGCCGCATCCTGGTCAAGGTCTACGACTCGGAGATCTTCGAGAGCGACGAGTGGATGAGCGTGGAGGAGCTGCTGCTGGAGAACATCGGTCGGACCAAGGACCCGCGGCAGGTCGACTTCCTGCTGGATCGAGCGACGCGCGACCCACACGACGCCGTCAAGCGCGCGGCCGGGAAGGCGCTTCGGTACTTCGAGGACGCCGATCTGAAGACGCGCCAGGACACGTTCAAGGACCTCCTGACGAACTACGCGACCGTAGAAAGCCACTCGAAGGCCAGTCTCGACCCGGGGGACTCGGACGTCGCGACCGCGAAGCGGACGCTCGCCGCGATCGCGGACTCCTGGAACCTGACCCTCAGCAAGCTCAGTGGCCAGGAGTTCCGTACCGCCGCCCGCTGGCTCGAATGGTGGAACAAGGCGAAGTACGACCGGAAGATGTGGCGGTGATGCGCGCGCCGTGGCCGGCGCACTCCCGACTCCGGAGCCACTGGCCCCGGAGTCTCCCGAGTGGGATGCTCATCCCCTCTGGGGGTGGCGATCCCGCGCCGAGGTCCAAAGCATGGCAAACCGACGATTCCGAAACCACGCGATCGCGTTCGCGATCCTCGCATTCCTCGCGGCACCGGCCGCCGCCCAGGACGAGCCGGCGAAGCCCGACAAGCCCGATCCCGCGGTCAAGGAGAAGCTCGACACCTTCGAGGACTGCCTGCGCGACCGCAAGTTCGAACGCGACACCGAGGCCACGCAGATCATCGACGAGCTGCTCCAGCGATACCCCGAGCTGCACGAGAAGGACCAGCGCAGCTTCTTGAAGGCGCTCGATTCGGTGTTCCGCGCGCGGCAGCGCAAGCCGGAGCAGCCGGGCCTCTACCAGGCCACGATCCACGCGCTCGGCACGATCGGCGGGGAGGACGCCGCCAAGATCCTCGTGAAGGTCTTCGACAAGAAGATGTTCGAAGCCGAGGAGTGGGCGAGCCTGCAAGAGGATCTGCTCGAGAACATCGGTCGCACGAAGGACGAGAAGCAGATCGACTTCCTCGTCAAGCGAGCGGTACGCGATCCCACCGACTCGGTGAAGCGCGCGGCCGGCAAGGCACTCCGCTACTTCGAGGACAGCGACCTGAAGACCCGGCAGGACATCTTCAAGGAGCTGCTGATCAACTACGGGCAGATCGAAGGCGATTCGAAGTCGAGCCTCGATCCGAACAACAATCTCGTCGCGACTCGCAAACGGACGCTCGCCGCGATCGCCGATCCGTGGAACGTGACCTTGAGCAAGCTCAGCGGTCAGAACTTCCGGACGGCCGAAGAGTGGCAGAAGTGGTGGAACGAGGCCAAGTACGACAAGAAGATGTGGAAGCAGTGAGGTGGCGGGGGACCCCCGGGTGCGAATTCCCGAGCTTTGGCGCAGGATCCGGTGCGGTTCTGGCGTCGCAACGGCCCGATGACCTCACGCTGGTCGCCCGCGCTGCTGCCGATCGCCGCTCTGCTGCTGATCGCCGCCGTGCTCGCTGCCGGGCTGGCGGTCCGTGAGCATCTGCGGTCCGCGGCGGAGAGGCGGCTCGCGGTGGCCCGCGAAGCCGAACTGCAGGACCGCCTCGATCGCACCGAGCAGGACCTCGCGGCACGTGACGATCGGATCGCGCTGCTCGAAGGCCAGCTACGGACGCGGGTCGACCAGATGACCGCGCTGAACGAGCAGGTCACCCGGCAGCGGGAGCAGCTCGAGGCCGACGTCGAGGCGACGAACGCGCGGCGCGGCCGCTCCTCGAAGCCGGTCCCCGAGGGCGTCCGCCTCGCGCTGAAGACACTCGAGGAGCTGTTGCGTGCGGACGGCTATGACGGCTTCCGGCTGCTGCGGGCGGACCGTCTCGAGGACGGCCATCTCGTCGGCGCCGAGATGATCGAGGACGACCTGCAGGCGCACCGCACGACCTACTATCGCGCCGGGCGCCTGTCGATCGAGCTCGATCGCGAGCACGGCTCGGCGGTGATCCGGCTCGAGGGCGGTCACGCGCTGACGGATGGCGAGCTGGCGGATTTTCCGAGCGAAGGTCTCGAGATTCCGCTCCCGCGGGTCGATGGTCCGGCCTGGGAGGCGCGCCTGCCGTATCTCGTGACGGCGCGAGGCGATTATCCGGTTCCGGAGAGCGAGCTCGCCGACGACCAGCGCCTCGACTCGATCGCGCGTGCGGACTGGAAGGAGCGCATCGATTCGCTGCTCACGGCGGCAGGCACGGACGCGCGATGGGAGCTCTCGCGCGTGCGCGGTCTGAAGGACGGCTGGTTCGCCGGCGCGTTGCTGCTCGCCTCGGGAAAGGGCGGCCTGCTCGAGCGGGCC
Source organism: uncultured Planctomycetota bacterium (assembly GCA_963823025.1). Taxonomy (GTDB): domain Bacteria; phylum Planctomycetota; class UBA1135; order UBA1135; family UBA2386; genus CAWGKH01. Next base: position 139,924 of record CAWGKH010000006.1, read on the forward strand.
GCCGAGGCGAAGCGTGCCGCGATCGAGGTCGACCGCTCGACCGGTCGCGTGTCGCTGCTGCTGCGCGGCGGAATCTTGCGCCGGAAGGCCGGGAACACCACGATCCCGGAATCGGGCTATCGCATCGCGCTACCCGGTGTGACCGCCGAGCAGGCGATCGAGACGATGCTCGGCATGGTGGTGGATCGACCCCGATGAGCGACCGACCGTCGATGGACATGGCCCCCGATTCGTTCGCGGCTCTGGCGAACCACTGGCGACCGCGGATCGAGGACGCGCTCGAGCGTGTGCTGCCGCCGTCCTCGGAATCGCCCGAGCGATTGCACGCTGCGATGCGCTACGCGATGTTCCCGGGCGGGAAGCGCTTCCGACCGCTCCTCGCGATGGCCGCGGCCACCGCCGCCGGTGCGGACGAGCCGGATCGTGCGCTGCGTCCGGCGGCCGCCCTCGAGCTCGTGCACACGTACAGTCTGATCCACGACGACCTGCCGTGCATGGACGACGACGCGCTGCGACGTGGCCGGCCGACGTGCCACCGGGCGTTCGACGAGGCGACGGCGCTGCTCGCGGGGGACGCGCTCCTGACGCTCGCGTTCGATGCGGTGGCCGACGGCGGCCCCGAGGCGGTGCGGGTGCTCGCGGGGGCGTCGGGCAGCTTCGGCATGGTCGGCGGTCAGGTCGCCGATCTGGCCGCCGAGGGTGCTGCCGACATGACGCTGCCGCGACTCGAGTGGATTCACGACCGCAAGACCGGAGCCCTGATCACCGCGAGTCTCGAGGTCGGCTGGATCGCGGCGGGCGGGGACCCTGGCGGCCGCGAGCCGGTCCGGGCCTATGGGCGGGCCATCGGGCGGGCGTTCCAGATCGCGGACGACTGCCTCGATGTCACCGGCACTGCCGCCGAGCTCGGCAAGGAGCCGGGTCAGGACGCGGCCCATCAGAAGTCGACCTACCCCGCGTTGTTGGGTCTCGAGGAAAGTCGGCGGGAGGCCCGGCGTCTCGCCGAGGAGGCAGCCGCGCTCGCCGGGCGAATCGTCGCGGCGGCCGGGCGGCGGGTGGATTCGGCCGTCGCGCTGCTGCAAGATCTCGCTTTCCGCGTCATCGACCGCAGGGCTTGAGCCCTCGGGAGATACAAGGCATGTCCAACACCCCGCTGCTCGACCGTATCGATTCCCCCGCTGACGTCCGCGCGCTGACCCGGGAACAACTCCCGGCGCTCGCTGCGGACATCCGCAAGACCATCTTGGACACGGTCACGGTGACCGGTGGTCACCTCGGCTCGGGCATGGGCGTCGTCGAGCTGACGATCGCGTTGCACTACTGCTTCGATTTCGGCGTCGACCGGTTGGTGTTCGACGTCGGGCACCAGGTGTACCCGCACAAGCTGCTGACCGGACGGAAGGAACGCTTCCACACGCTGCGTCAGCGGGGCGGGTTGTCCGGGTTCACGAACCGGTTCGAGTCGAGGTACGACGTCTACACGATGGGGCACGCCGGCACCGCGACCTCGGCCGCGCTCGGCATCTCCGCGGGCGATCGTCTGGCGAACCACGATCGTCGCGTCGTCGCCGTCGTCGGCGACGCCGCCATGGGCGCTGGCGTCTCGTTCGAAGCGCTGAACTTCGCCGGCTCGCTCGACGACGACCGCACGCTGATCGTCCTCAACGACAACTCGTGGTCGATCGCGAAGACCGTCGGCGCACTGTCGCGCTACCTCGATCGCGTGCGCAGCGGCCCGGTGTTCAACCAGGCGAAGAAGCGGCTCCACGACCTGCTGCAGGCGATCCCGGTCATCGGCAGGGACCTCGACGAGCGATTCGACCACGCCGTCGACAACGTGCGCAAGCTGGTCGTGCCCGGACAGATCTTCGAGGAGCTCGGTCTCGCCTACTTCGGCCCGATCGACGGCCACGACGTGCTGGAGTGCGTCGATTACCTGACGCGTGTGAAGGACCTGAAGGGTCCGGTCCTGCTGCACGTCCGCACCAAGAAGGGGCACGGCGTGCCCGGCTCCGAGGACCGCTACGACCGCGCTCACGCGGCGAAGCCGCAGCCGAAGCCGGCTCCCAAGCCGCTCGAGAAGAACGAACCCTGCGTCGTGTTGCCCGCGCAGCCGGCGCCGAAGAAGAACGCGAAGGCCTGGACCAAGTGGTTCGCCGAGGGGCTCGAGCAGCTCGCGGCGGAGGACCCGCGGGTCGTCGCATTGACCGCTGCGATGCCCGACGGCACCGGCCTGATGGACTACGCGAAGCGCTTCCCCGACCGGTTCTTCGACGTCGGGATCGCCGAGCAGCACTGTGTGGGCTTCGCATCCGGCCTCGCGACCGCCGGCATGCGACCGGTCTGTGCGATCTACTCGACCTTCCTGCAGCGCGCCTACGACGTCGTGTTCCAGGAGGTCCTGATCCAGAACGTGCCGGTGATGTTCGCGATGGATCGCGGTGGGATCGTCGGCGAGGACGGCATGACCCACAACGGGTTGTTCGACATCGCCTATCTGCGCACGCTGCCCAACATCGTGCTGATGGCGCCGAAGGACGGTCCCGAGCTGCACGAGATGCTGCGCTTCGGACTGACCCTCGACGGTACCTGCGGCATCCGTTACGCGCGGGGCGGCGCGCCTGCGCAAGGTGACCTCCCCGGCTGGAACGGCGATCGCCAGCCGATCGAACTCGGCCGCATGGAGATCCTGCGGCCCGGCACCGATGGCGCGGTCCTCGCGTACGGTCATATGGTGCAGACCGCCCTCGAGGCGGCTGAGCTGCTCGCGAAGAAGGGCATCTCGATCGAGGTGGTCAATGCGCGGTTCGCGAAGCCGCTCGACGAGGAGGGCATCCTGGCCCTGGCCGACCGCCATGATCGAATCGTCACCCTCGAAGACCACGCGATCATGGGCGGCTTCGGGTCCGCGGTGCTCGAGCTGTGTGCGGCCCGCGGCCCGGTGCGCGCGCACGTGCAGCTGATGGGGGTTCCCGATCGGTTCCTCGAGCACGCGAGTCGTGGCGAGATCCTGCGCGAGCTCGGCCTCGACGCACCGGCCGTCGCGGCGCGCTTCCTGAGCAACCAGACCGCCACGGTCTGAGGCCTTCCGGGATCCCGTACACGCGTCGCCATGCAACGCGTCCTGATACTCGGTGACGAGCGCAAGGGGCGTGTCCGCTCGCTGGTCGAGCACGCGGCGGATCGGGTCCGCCGGCGGGGGATCGAGGTGCTCGTCGACGTCGATCGCGACCGGTCGCTCGAGGACCGCTCGGCGGACCTCGTCGTCGTGTTCGGTGGCGACGGCTCGCTGCTGGCGGCAGCCCGGCGCATGGGGCGCAACCAGATGCCGACGCTCGGCATCAACCTGGGTCGCCTCGGTTTCCTGACGTCGTTCGGCGACGACGAGACCGACGAAGCGATCGATCGCGCGCTGTCCGGCGGGTTGGTCGAGGAGCCGCGGATGATGCTGCGGTGCGCGGTGTTCGCCCATGACGGCAGCGAGCGCGCGAGCACGTTGTGCCTGAACGACGGCGTGCTGGCCCGCGCATCGAACTCTGGCATCATCACGATCGTGGCCCGGCGCGGTGGCAGCGAACTCGCCACGTATCCCGGGGACGGGCTGATCGTGTGCACTCCGGTCGGCTCCACCGCCTACTCACTGGCTGCGGGCGGGCCGATCCTGTCACCGCAGATGGAGGCGCTCGTGCTGACACCACTCGCTCCGCACACGCTGACGTTGCGACCGCTCGTGCTTCCGCTCGGCGGTGGCATCGAGCTGGAGGTCGACGAGACCGGGAGCCAGGAACACGGGACCTTCACCGCTGACGGGCAGGTCCACTGGTCGGTCGAGGCCGGCGAGCGCCTGGTGCTCGAGCCGGCGGAGGTGCGTTTCCGTCACCTCACGCAGGGGCCCGAGAGCTTCTTCGCGATCCTGCGCGAGAAGTTCGGCTGGGCGGACACGCCGCGACGACCGCGGTGACGAGTCCGATTCTCCCGGCCTCGTGCGCCCGGATCGTCAGCCGTTCCGCTGCCGTTCGATGTCGCGCGCCAGGCCGAGCAGGATCTCGCTCAGGGTCGGGTGGTACCACGGCATGCGCAGGAGATCCTGGGCGGTGCCGTGGAAGTGCATCGCCGCCGCGACCACGTGGATCAGGTCGTCGGCGCGCGGGCCGAGGATCTGCGAGCCAAGGATCTCGCCGGTGGGGCGATCGACGACCAGCTTCCAGATCCCGTGTGCCACGTCCATCGTGATGGCTCGGCCGGTCTCCGGGAAGCGCGCGGACGCGGTCACCACGTCGTGGTGGAGGTCACGCGCCTCTTCCGCCGATCGCCCCACCGTCGCCAAGGCCGGATCGAAGAACACGACCTCCATGTGCAGGCGGTGATCGATCGAGTGGTCGCCGGGGACGCGTGCGGCGCCGAGGCCCGCGGCGCGCCCTTCCCAGTTGGCGACGTGCAGGAGCAGCCGTTCGCCGCTCGCGTCGCCGGCGACGAAGACGTTCGGGTTGGTGGTCCGCATCTCCGCCGAGTGCAGCACGCGGTGGTCGCGGACGTCGACGTACGCGAGCTCCAGTCCGAGTCCGTCGATCGCCGGGCGCCGACCGGTCGCCAGCACCAGCAGCTCCGCCCGCAAAGTCGTCTCGCGGCCGTCCAGGTCGACACACACCGCCTCGACCTCGCCGCCGATCGGGCGCACCGACCGGAGGCGGGAGCGGTGATGCGCATGCAGGTTCTCCTGGGCATCGAGCACCGAGCGCATCTCGGCGGCGATCTCCGGGTCGACGTCACCCAGCACCTCCCGTCGGCTGACCAGCTCGACGCGGCTCCCGAGGCGCGCGAAGAACTGTGCGAACTCGAGGCCGATCGCGCGCGAGCCGACGATCAGCACGGACTCCGGCGCCTGCCGGAGCCGCATCAGCTCGTCGCTCGTCATGTACGGCGTGTGATCCAGCCCGTCGATGTCCGTCGGGATCTGCGCGACGGACCCGACGGCGATCACGGCGCCCTTCTCGAAACGATAGGCCTCGCCGCCGGCTTCGACGGTGTCCGGACCGGTGAACCTGGCCTGTGCATCGACGACCTCGTAGCCACCACTCTCGATGCTGGCGACCTTCGCCGCCTGGAAGCGCGCGACCTTCGCGTCCTTGTTGGCCATCAGCTCGGCGAAGTCGAACTCGAGTCCGGCGTGACCGATGCCGCGCGTGCCGTGGTGTCGCGCGTGATGGATCACGTGTGCCGAATGCAGCATCGTCTTGGTGGGCATGCAGCCCCGCAGGATGCACAGCCCGCCGAGCTCGCCCGCGTTGAACATCACCGTCTTCGCACCGGCTTCGCGCGCCGCGCGTGCCGCCGCGGATCCGGCCGTGCCACCACCGATCACCGCGACGTCGTAGGACTTCATCGAGGTTCGCCTCTTCACCCGGACGGATCAGCCGAGTTCGAACTGTCGCTTCGCATCCACTTCGTCGCGGTTGACGGCGACGATCGCTTCCGCCAGCCGGTCGATCAGGCCGTAGTCGCCGCTGAGTGCGGACCGCATCTGCCGCATCATCTGGATCGCCATCCGCAACGTGCGGACGACGTCGCCGCCGTCGGCGCCGGCGAGTCGCTCGAGCTCGCGCATCTGGCAGCCCTTGCTCCAGGCGATGACGGCTGCGGAGAGTCCGAAGTCGATGGGCTTGACGGTGTCCCGGAAGCCGTGCTGGAGCTCGATGGCCATGAAGCGCCGCACCGCGTTCTCGGCCCGCCGTGCGACCGCCGAGGCAACGCCCGGTGGCCCTGCGCCCTTTCCTGGCCCCGGCGGGGTTCGTGGACGATGGCGGTGAACATCGCCGCCAGCTCGTGCATGTCGCATTCGTCCAGGCAGCCGGACAGGAGCAGCTCGGTGCACTGGATCTCGTAGCCGTTGATCCGCTTCGCCAGCCGCCCGCGTGACAGTAGGCCCTCCTCCTCGTCGAAGTACCCGGCCTCGCGCAGCACGTCGATCCGGGCACGGAGAGCGGCGCGCGCGCGCCCGCGTGCCCGATCGCGCTTCTTCTGGCTCCCGCTCTGCGCCTGGAACGACGCGAACGACCGGTCGGTACGCGTCCAGCAGGTCCTCGTGCATTCGCTCCCACAGATTGATGATCGTGGAGTAGGAGAGGTTGAACCGCGACTGGATCGGCTCGACCTTGCCGCCGAACAGATCGCTCAGGGGCGCGTCGACCAGCGCCTCGTCGTCGAGGATCGAGATGACGAGGCCCTCCTCGTCGATGCCCTGTCGGCCCGCGCGACCCGCCATCTGCATGTAGTCACGCGCGCTCATGTAGTCGAACGACACGCCGTCGAACTTGCGCAGCGAATCGAACACCACCGTCCGCGCCGGCATGTTGATACCGAGGGCGAACGTCTCGGTCGTGAACAGGAGCTTCAGGAGGCTCGACGTGAACAGCCGCTCGACGACCTCCTTGTGGATCGGCAGCATCCCGGCGTGGTGGTAGCCGATGCCGTGCAGGGCACGGCGCTCGACGCCTTGCAGGGACCGGATCTCTTCTCGGGATCGAGCTCGAACTTCGCGCAGATCTCCGCGAACAGGCCGTGCATCTTCGCGCGCTCCTCACGGCTCAGCAGCCGGCGGTGGAGATTCCGTTCGGCCTTGATTTCGCACTCTTTGCGCGAGAAGCAGAAGAACAGCGCCGGCAGCAGCCGCTGCTGCTGGAGGTCGTCGAGCACGACCTGGGCCGGATGCGGTCCCGCGGTCGACGCGGGGCGCCCGCGCGGTCCACGACGGTCGCGGTCGTGGCGATCGCGGTCGTGGCGATCGCGGCCGTGCCGCGCGCCGCGCGGATTGGCCGGTCCGGACCGCCAGCCGCTGCATCGACTGGATCGCGCGCTTGCGCTGCGCGAGCTTGAACAGGCCGGTTCCCGAGTGGAACAGCCGTTGGTCGAGCGGCACCGGGCGCTTGTCGTGACGGATCACCTCGAGCTCGTGGGGGCGGACCTCGGCGAGCCACTTCCCGAACTGCACCAGGTTCGCGATCGTCGCCGACAGGCCGACGAAGCGGACGTGGTCCGGGGCGAACAACAAGCTCTCCTCCCAGACGGTGCCGCGCTCCGGATCGTCGAGGAAGTGGATCTCGTCGAAGATCACGAACTCCACGTCGTTGAAGCGCTCGGGATCCTCGAACACCGCGTTGCGGAAGATCTCGGTCGTCATGATGACGACCTGCGCACCGGGCTTCAGCGTCAGGTCGCCGGTCATCAGGCCGACGTCGACTCCGTCGGCCTGGAAGTCGCGGAACTTCT
>CAWGKH010000007.1:0-87500 GCA_963823025.1 uncultured Planctomycetota bacterium
CATGTCTATGATCTGCTTCGACTCAGCGTATTGCTTCCACGCCTCGTACCTGATCGCCGACGAGCGCACGCGCATCGGCCGCCGTCGTCGATCCGCAGCGCGACGTCGAACAGTACCTGGACGACGCGGCGCCGGCAGGGCTGATGCAGATCAAGCACGTCTTCCTGACGCACTTCCACGCCGACTTCGTGGCCGGGCACCTCGAGCTTCGCGAGCGACGACCGGGGCGCGCGATCACGTGGGCGCGGCGCGGCAAGGCCGAGTACGACTTCACGTCGCTCAAGGACGGCGCACCTCGACGCATCGAGTTCGGCGACGTCCGCCTCCAGGTGCTGGAGACGCCCGGGCCACACGCCGGAGGGCATCTGCATCCTGGTCTTCGATCTGGCCGGTCGACGCGAGCGACGCCGCACGCGGTGCTGACCGGCGACACGCTGTTCATCGGCGACGTCGGCCGGCCCGACCTGCTGGCGTCGATCGGCGTCAGCGCCGACGAGCTGGCGCGGCGAGCTCTACGACTCGTTGCACGAGAAGCTCCTCAAGCTTCCCGACGAGACGCTGGTCTATCCCGGCGCACGGCGCCGGGTTCGATGTGCGGCAAGAACCTGAGCACGGACACCGTCTCGACGATCGGCGAACAGCGCGCGATCAACTACGCGCTGCAGCCGATGTCGCAGGAGGAGTTCGTCGCGTTGGTCACGGCCGACCAGCCCGAGCCGCCGAGTACTTCGGCTACGACGCGAATCTCAACCGCGAGGAGCGCGACATCTTCGACGTCGAATCCGGGCTCCGTCCGCTCGAACTCGACGCGTTCCTCGCCGCACGGGACGCGGGCGCGCAGGTGGTCGACACGCGCGAGATCGAGGAGTTCGCCGCGTCGTCGATGACCGGGGCGATCCACGTGCCGCTGTCCGGGCGCTTCGCGACGTGGTCGGGTGCGTTGCTCGATCTCCGTGCGCCAGTGCTGGTGTTGGCGTCACCCGGCCGTGAGCGCGAGGCGGTGGTGCGGCTCGGCCGCGTCGGCATCGATCACGTGAAGGGCTACCTCGACGGCGGGATCGACGCGCTCGCGAGTCGCCCCGAGCTCGTCCTCCGGACACGGGCGATCACGACCGAAGCGTTGCGTGAGTCGCTGGCGCGCGGCGAACGCGGCGTCGTCCTGGACGTGCGCAACCCAGGCGAATGGGACGCCGGTCACCTCGAAGGGGCGATCCACGTGCCGCTGATGCGGCTCCCGGAGCGGGTTGCGGAGGTTCCGGCGGAAGGCACGGTGTGGGTGGTCTGTGCGTCGGGCTCGCGCTCGAGCACCGCGGTCTCGATCCTGTGCGCCGCGGGCCGGACCAACGCGGTCAACGTCGTCGGCGGGATGAACGCCTGGGGCGGCGCGACGGTCGGCGCGGGGTCCTGAGCGTCACCAGTACCAGCGACGAGGACCGCCGTACCAGTGGGGGCCGTACCAGGGCCGGACCACGGGCTTGGGACCAGGTCCGGGTAGCCGTAGGCGTAGGGGTACGGATCGGCATACGCCTGGATGCGCGTGAACGACGTCATGTCGCGGAACTTGCCGGGGCCGTCGACTTCGACGACCTTCCATTCGAGCGTGAACGCCCGGATGTCGTCCGGCGTGGTGACGCTCGCCGGCAGCCCGAACACCAGCATGCCGCGCCCGACGGCGTGCGGCTGGACCTCGGTCTCGCCCTCGACCGAGACGGCGGCGAACGCCTGGTTCGAGCTCTGCTGGGTCACGTCGGAGCCGACGTCGATCGACACGAGCCGCACGGCGCTGGTGTCGAGCTTCAGCACGTGCTCGGACAGGTTCTGGAGCTCGAAGCCGACGCGCAGATCGACGGCTTTGGTCGCGTCGTTCGGCTGGCCCTGGGCCCACAGCCTGAGGCGGCCGAGCTGGCCGGTGCCGTCCTCGTTCGCGAAGGTGTAGGACGCGGCGGGTTGGCCGCCCGGAGACAGCGCGGCGCCGCCCTCGCGGGGCGCGAAGAACACGTCCGGCGTCGAGCAGGCGGGCAGCAGGAACAGGATCGGGATCAGGATCGATTGGATCCGGCGCATGGTGGGCTCCACACTCTGGACTTCCGGACTCCTAGGTCGCGCGGCGGTGCCGTGCGAGGCCTCGGGTCCCGACGAACCTGCCATGCCGCGAGCCCTCCGCGTCGACTGTCCGCACTGCGGCGAGAAGAACTCCCTCTTCCGCGTGCTGTTTCACGTCACCGGCGTCCACCTGCGCTGCAAGTCCTGCCATCGTTCGGTGCGCGTCGTCGAGACCGTCAGCGGTGTGTTCGTGACGTTCCTCGCGTTCGCGCTCGCATACGGCGTGGCGTTCTGGTGGCTGTCCGGGGTCTGGCCGCCGGAGACCTGGACGCGTTGGATCGATCCGATCTACGTCGTCGGCCTGCCGCTCCTGCCCGGCGTCGTCGGGGCGATGCTCGCGCTGGTGCTCGCCACGGTCCGGCAGCGCGACGGCGGAACCGACGGAGCGGCTGTCCCGCACGGCGTTCGCCGCGGCCTACATGTTCGCGCTCGTGTCGGCGGTGGCACTGTTGCTGTTCTCGTGGGCGGCGGGGCTTCTGCTGCGCACCGGCGAGCCGATGCCGTTGCCCGACATGCCGGACAAGCCGGGCGCAGCCGTGATCCAGGGATTGGCGGATTGGAAGTTCACGGTGCTCGGCGGCAAGGCGCGCACGATCGGCGAGCTGAAGGGGCAGCCGGTGTTCCTGCAGCTGTGGCACTCGGACGAGCCGGGGGTCGTCGACGAGCTCGCCAGTGTGAAGCGGTTGCGGCGGGAGGTGTCGCAGGTGTGGTACGTGCTGGTCGGCGATGGCGACGAGAGCGTGGTCCGGCGCTTCGTCAAAGAGCACGCGCCGGGGTTGCCGGTACTGCGTGTCGTCCGAGCCGCTGCCGCCAGGGCTCGCGGCGATCCGATCGAAGACGATGACGACGACGTATCTCCTCGACGCGCAGGGTCGGCTCTCGTTCGCGCAGGCCGGACTGTTCCGGTGGGACACCGACGCCGTGAAGCGATTCCTCGAGCAGCTACGTTGAACGCGCGGTGGTCGCCGGCTCGTCGCCGAGCCGCGCGCGCGCCCACAGTGCGAGCGGCACGAACACCGCCCAGCTCAGTGCCACGGCGACGAGGCTGGTCGTGCGCGGCTCGAGGATCGCGACGGCGCCGAGACGCTCGCCGGCCACGTAGCTGAGCGGGCTGCCGATCGCGGCGCAGGTCGCGGCGAGGACGAGGCGCGTCCGGAGCCAGCGCAGGGCGGATCGAACATCGACGCGAACAGCGCCCACAGCGCGACGACCCACGCCGGGATGCCGAGCGACCGGCACCGTGGTACGAAAGGAATCCGGCCGCGACGTTCCCGGCGTCGAGCGCACATCCCGCCACCGTGATCGCGGCGATCGCCGTGAGCTCCGAGGCGCGCCGGCCGCGCGGCCTCAGCGCGACATGCGCGGTCAGGATCACCGCCGCGCACGCGGGACCGAGCCACGCGTCGTCGCCGGCGCCGCCGAGCACGCACGCGAACCAGCCGAGCTGGAACAGCGCGAAGTACGAGGATGTTGCACCGTTCGGATGCGGCTCGAGCGCCCGCTGAGCCGCGCCAGCGGGCGGGTCGAGCGGAACTGCCCGACGCCGAGGAAGCGCTCCGCGAATCCGCCCTCGCAGTAGCAGAGGTAGAACTCCCAGAGCCGCAGGAATGCGTCGTCGTAGCCGAGTGCCCGGATCGCGTCGGCGTTGCGATGAAGTTCTCGCGCCACGCGCGCAGTGTCGTCGCGTAGTGCGGCACCGATGTCCTCGAGGTGACGCAGGCGCAGGTCGCTGGCCTTCGCGGCAGCCGCGACGATCGCCGTCGTCGACGGGATGAAGCTGCCGGGGAACACGTAGCGCTTGATGAAGTCCACCTCGCGCACCGCGCGCTCGAACTCGCTGGTCCTGCGATCGGTGATCGCCTGCAGCGCCATCAGCGCCGTCCGGCTTCAGCAGCGCGGCGCAGCTTCGCGAGGAAGGCTGTCGAGGTAGTCGTGGCCGACGGCCTCGATCATCTCGATCGACACCAGCTTGTCGAGCTGCCCGTCGAGATCGCGATAGTCGCGGAGCAGCAGCGTGATCCGATCGGCGAGTCCGGCCCTCGGCGATCCGCTCGTGCGCGCGACGTCGTGCTGCTCGCGCGAGATCGTCGTCGTCGTGACCCGGCAGCCGTACTCGCGCGCGGCGTGGATCGCCAGGCTCCCCCAGCCCGTGCCGATCTCGAGGAGGTGGTCGTTCGGAGTCAGCTCGAGCTTGCGGCACAGCCGGTCGAGCTTGGCGATCTGGGCGTCGTGCAAGTGTCGCGTCCGGCTGCTCGAACACGCCGCACGAGTAGGTCAGCGTGTCGTCGAGCAAGAGCTCGAAGAAGTCGTTGCCGAGGTCGTAGTGCGCCGCGATGTTGCGTCTGCAGCCGGTGCGTGAGTTGCGTTCGTCGCGTGGAACAGTCGGCAGGAACGGCCGCGCGAGGCGCGCGAGGCCGCGTTCGACGTCCGTCGAGGACCTCGCCGGTTGCGCACCATCACGCGCACGAGCGCCGTGAGGTCGTCGCAGGTCCATCGCGCCGTCGATCCACGCCTCGGCCGCGCCGAGCGACGCCGCCGCGCGACGATCGCGCCGTAGAAGGCGGGGTCGATCACCCGGATGCGTGCCGCGAGCTCAGCCGTCGTCGCGCGCCGAAGCGCGTGACCTCGCCGCGGGCGCGTCCTCGATCTCGACGTGGCCGGCCCGGAGCGCCGCGAGCCGGGCGAGCACCAGCTTGCGTGCGAGCGCGAGCGCGGAGACCGCCGCGGCGTGCCGGCCGCGCCGTCGATCGACGTGCGAGGACGTCGTGGGATCGGGTCAGGGAGCCGGTCGTCGTCGTGGTCATGCTTCGCCTCCTGCGCGGGCTTCGCGGTGCTTCGGGTGCTCGTGGAACGGTGCGCGCTTCAGCCAGAGGCGGAGCGCCTGCCAGTAGATGCCGGCGATCACCTTGCCGGTCATGAACGGATGCCAGCGAGCGCCTTCGCCAGCTCGGCGCCGGTCGAGCTCGCGGCGCTCCAGTCGACAGCGTCGCGTCGAACCAACGCTCGCCGTCGTGCCGGTTCTCCATGTGGACGGCGAGCCGCGGCCCCGGCGTGCCGAAGCGCCAGTCGTATCGTGGTCCATCCCCATGAACGGCGAGACGTGGAACGTCTTGCCGAATCGGAAGCGCTGCGCACCGCCGGTCTCGGTCTCGGCGGCATCGCGATCGAGCACGTAGCCGTGGCGCTCGTTCCACGGCGTGTTCGTGATCTCGGCGACGATCGCCTCGACGGTGCGGCCATCGGCGCCGAAGCAGTAGTAGAAGCTGACCGGGTTGAACGCCGTAGCCGAAGTAGCGCAGGTGCGTGAGCAGCCGGATCGGCCCCGTCGGGCGCCGGCCGGTCGCCTCCTCGACGCGCGTCGCGCACGGCCTCGTCGCAGCGGCACGCGCGGCATCGCCGAGGTAGTCCTCGCGATGCCACGCCGCCAGGTTCCGGCGGCGCGACCGACCACAGCCAGCGACCGCGGAACACCTCGTCGAGCTCGTCGAGATCGAGGTAGAGCATGAACAGCCGGTAGCCGAAGGCGTGCTCGACGCGGCTCGAAGCGCCGGTGCTGCACGCGGCCCGCGGTAGATGCAGCTCTCCATCGTCACAGCTCCATCTCCAGCTGGCGGCAGACGGCGAGCGCCGCTGACGACGCCGTCCTCGTGGAAGCCGTAGCGCCAGTAGGCGCCGCAGTAGTACGTGTCGCGCACGCCGCTGATCTCCGGCGTGGCGCGCCTGCGCCGCGACGCCGGCGGTCGTGTAGAGCGGGTGGTGGTAGACGATGCGGCGGAGGATGCGCGCGGGGTCGATCGCGTCCTCGCGGTTGAGCGTCACGATCAGCTGCTCGGCGCGCGTCGAGGCCCTGCAGCATGTTCATCAGTAGGTGACGGCGACCGTCGGCCGGCCTTCGCGCGGCACGTGGTAGTTCCAGCTGGCCCACGCGAGCTCGCGCTGCGGCAGCAGCCGCGTGTCGGTGTGCAGCACGCGATCGTTCTGCTGGTAGGGGATCGCGCCGAGGATCTCGCGCTCGGCGTCGCTCGGGTCGGCCAGCAGTGCGCAGCGCCTGGTCGGCAGTGGCAGGCGAGCACGACGCCGTCGAACGCGCTCGGCGGCTCGGCCCGCGACGGTGACGCAGCACGCCGCGAGTCGGTGCGCTCGACGCGTTCGACCGGGCTGCGACAGGCGGATGCGTCGCCACGGAACGTCGCGCGATCGCGTCGACGTAGGTGCGCGACCCGCCGGTCGACGACGCGCCACGTCGGGCGGTCGTCGACCGACAGCAAGCCGTGGTTGTGCGAAGAACCGCACGAAGTACGCGGCGGGGAAGCCGCGCATGCGCTCGGGGTCGGTCGACCAGATCGCCGCGCCCATCGGGACGAGGTAGTCGTCGACGAAGCGCCGTCCGATAGCGGCCGCGCTCGCAGGTACTCGCCCAGCGGTCAGGTCGCCGGATCGGGACGGTCGAGCAGCTTCGGCGCCTCGCGGTTGAAGCGCAGGATGTCGCGGATCATGCCCCAGAACGCCGGGCGCAGCAGGTTGCGGCGCTGGGCGAACAGGGCGTTGAGCGACGTGCCGTTGTACTCGAGACCGTTGTCCTCGCGCCGCACGCTGAAGCTCATGTCGCTCGGCTGCGAGGCGACGCCGAGCTGGTCGAGCAGGCGGATGAAGTTCGGGTAGGTCCGGTCGTTGAAGACGATGAAGCCGGTGTCGACCGGCAGCGTGCGGCCGTCCGAGCTCGAGTCGGATCGGTGTGCGTGTGGCCGCCGACGCGGTCGTCCGCCTCGAAGACCGTGACGTCGTGCCGGCGGGCGAGCACCCGCGCGCGACGCACAGGCCGGCGATGCCCGATGCCGACGATGGCGATCCGCTGCGGAACCGGAGAGGTCGCGCGCCATCGCGTCAGCGCGCTCGGGCGTGCGGTGCCCGGCGAGGACATGCGCCGGCACCGGCGCAGGTCCCAGATCAGGCCGAGTGCGGCGAGCGCCCGCAGCCCGTAGTAGGTGAGGTCGAGCTCCCACCAGTAGAAGCCCTGGCGCGCCGACGCCGGGATAGAAGTGGTGGTTGTTGTGCCAGCCCTCGCCGAGGGTGAGCAGCGCCAGGAGGAAGTTGTTGCGGCTGTCGTCGCCGCGTGTCGTAGCGGCGCCGGCCGAAGACGTGGCCGAGGCGAGTTGATCGTGCTAGGTGCCGTGGAACAGCAGCGATCGTCGAGACGAAGAAGCCCCAGACGAGCAGCTGCCAGCCGGTCGTGCCGAGCGCCGGGCGCGACGTGGCGAGCGCGCGCCGAGCGCGAACAGGAGCGCCGCCAGCAGCGGCGGGGACCAGCACGTCGAAGCGGTCGAGGAAGCGCAGCTCGGGGTAGCGCGCGAGGTCGCGGCACCTGCCGAAGGTCGGTCGCGGAAGTTGCGCCGCGTCGTGAACCAGCCGCATGTGGCTCCAGAGGAGGCCCGTGCGGCGCGGCGAGTGGGAGTCGCGGGCTGTGTCGGAGTGCTTGTGGTGCTGCCGGTGGTGGGCGGCCCACCAGAGCGGGCCGCGCTGGGCCGCCGAGTTGCCGGCGAGCGCGAACAGGAACTGCACCGGCGCGCGACGTGCGGAAGGTGCGGTGCGAGAAGTAGCGGTGGTAGAACGCGGTGATCGCGAACATCCGCGCGACGTAGAGGGCCGGCGCGACGCCGAGTGCGGTCGGGCTGGTGCCGGTCCAGAGGACGAGGAGGCAGCCGAGGTGCAGCGCGACGAACGGGATGATGCGTTGCCAGTCGACGTGATCGCTGCGGGGGTCGGCGGGGTCGACGGTGACCGCGGCGGTGTCGATCCACCCGAGCAGCGCGTGGCCGGCGCCCGGTTGCCCGGGCGCCTCCACGAGTCCTTCGTCGCCTTCGGTCGGCAGCGTGGTCGGGGTCGCGTTCGTCATCTCGCATGGCTTCGCCGCGGGGAGCGCGGCGGTTGCAGGTGACGTGGGTTTCGATCGGGACTCTCGAATCCGGACCGCGCGCCGCGCCGAATCCACGCGGACCACCGATGCCCGTTGCCGTCGTGAGCGCACCGTTCGACTGGACCCCCGCACTGACGGTGTGGGCCGGATCGGCGCTGTTGATGGCGATGTTGTGGGTGGTCGCCTGGCGGCAGCAGAACGCCAACGTCGTCGACTTCGGCTGGGCGCTGACGTTGTTCGGAGCGGTGGTCGGCTACGCGGTCGCCGGGGATGGCAGCGTTCCGCAGCGCGTGCTGATCGGGGTGTGCGCCGGAGTGTGGGCGGGTCGGCTGACCTGGCACCTGCTGGTCGATCGCGTCGTCGGTGCGCCGGAGGACGGGCGGTACCGGTTCCTGCGGCAGCACTTTGGCGAGCGGGCCGACCTGCACTTCGTGTGGTTCTTCCAGGCGCAGGCCTTGCTGGCCGCGCTCTTGTCGTTGCCGTTCCTGGTGGTGGCGTCCGACCCGGCGACCGCGATCGCGCCGTCGCAGTGGGCGGGCGTCGTGCTGTTCGGGATCGGCTGGACGATCGAGGCCGTCGCCGACCGGCAACTCGCGCGCTGGCGTGGCGATCCGGGCCACCGGGGCCGGACCTGCCGCGCCGGGCTGTGGCGGTTCTCGCGGCACCCGAACTACTTCGGCGAGTGGCTGATGTGGTGTGCGTTCGCGCTGCTGGCCTGGCCGGCGCCGGGCGGGGCGTGGGCGCTGATCGCCCCGGTCGTGATGTACGTGCTGATCACCAGGGTGACCGGCATTCCCTACACCGAGGCGCAGTCGCTGCGATCGCGGGGCGACGACTACCGGCGGTATCAGCGCGAGGTGAGCGCTTTCTTTCCTTGGTTCACGAAGCCGAGCGGCGACGCGCAGGCGGTCGGTGGGAGGTCGAGCGGATGAACGTCACGAAGCTGTTGGATCGTGGGCTGTTGCCAGACTGGTCGATCCGGATCGGGATCCGGCGGCTGTTGCGGGCGCGGATCCGGGAGGAGGCGCGCGGCGGGGTGGACCGGCAGCAGGGCGCCCTGATGGCGTGGGTGCGCGAGCTGCGCGGGAGCCCGATCGCGGTCGAGACCGGCGCGGCCAACGAGCAGCACTACGAGGTGCCGGCGGCACTCTACGAGCGGGTGCTCGGACGGAACCTGAAGTACTCGTGCGGGCTGTGGGCGGACGGAGTGCGCGACCTCGACGCGGCGGAGGACGCGATGCTCGCGCTCTATTGCGAGCGGGCGGGGCTCCGGGACGGCATGAGGGTGCTGGACCTCGGGTGCGGTTGGGGGTCGCTGACGCTGTGGATCGCGCGGCACTACCCGGGGTGTCGGGTGACGTCGGTCTCGAACTCGGCGAGCCAGCGGGCCTTCATCGAGGCGCGGGCCACGGCGATGGGGGTGGCGGATCGGGTGCAGGTCGTGACGTGCGACGTCAACGAGTTCACGACCGAGGCGCGATTCGAGCGGGCGTTTTCGGTGGAGATGTTCGAGCACGTGCGCAACTACCAGGCGCTGCTCGAGAAGGTCGCGAGCTGGCTCGAGGACGACGGGCGGCTGTTCGTGCACATCTTCACGCACCGGCAGTTCGCGTATCCGTTCGAGACCGACGGCGACGACGACTGGATGGGTCGGTGGTTCTTCACCGGCGGGCAGATGCCGTCCGACCACCTGCTGCTCTACTTCCAGGACCACGTGGCGATCGACGACCACTGGCGCGTGTCGGGCACGCACTACGCGAAGACCGCCGAGGCGTGGCTCCGCAACTTCGACACCCACCGGGCCGAGCTACGCCCGGTGCTGGAGGCGACCTACGGCACCGACGCGCGGAAGATGGAAGCCTACTGGCGCGTGTTCTTCATGGCCTGCGCCGAGCTCTGGAGCTACCGCGACGGCCAGGAGTGGTTCGTCTCGCACTACCTGTTCCACCCTCGCCGCCTGGCGAGACACGACGATCCGGACCCGGTCAGACGCGACGCCTCCCGCAGCTCCGCTTCGGCGGCACGAACGCCGCGATCAGAAGCCCCAGCAGCAGCGCGACCGGCAGCAGGTTCTCGACCCCGCTGAGCCATTCGGCGAGCCAGCCGAGGCCGGTGACGAGGATCACGACCGCGATCCTCCGCGGCGAGTTCAGGGTTCAGAGCATCCGTTCTCAACGCCCCGCCGAGGGCAGCAAATTACACCGGGTGTGGTTGTCTGTGCTTCAGGGGAGGAAGACCGGGGAGTCGCCCGGGACGAGGCAGGTGGCGACGCGGTCGTAGAGGTCGCGCAGGGTCTCGCGGGACGGCTTCGGGCCGGCCGCTTGGAGCATGCGGCGGGCGAGTGGGCCGTGCTTCAGGATGACGTCCAGGGCGTCGGCCACCGGTGGGTCGATGCCGGCGGGGCCCGGGATGACCTGCTCGGCGAGCCGCCGCCAGAGCTTGCCTGCGGGAGTCGGCTTCGCCTCGATGCCGAACGCCGCGAGCACGCCCGGGTGCGCGATCGTCGCGCGCTCGCCCTCCCTCACGACGTCGAGGAGGATCGCCGCCAGCTCGCCGGTGCCGAGCGCCTTCAACGAGGCGAGATCGGTCCAGCGTTCTTCGGTCAGCGCGCGCAACGTCTCGACGACCAGCGTGCTGATCGCGAGGTCGCACACCGGCGACTCCTGGACGTCCAGCACGCGGATCTCGATCGCGTCCCGGTCGAATCTCGCGATCGCGCCGCGCGAGTTCAGGAACTCCTGCTGCAAGAGCCCATCGGGGTCGTGCGGCCGGATCGCCTGCCACATCGGCCGCAGGATCTCCTGCACGTATTCCTCGTGCGTCGTCACCGGCTCCGGCACCACGCGCCCGGTGATCTCCGGGATCTTCCGCTGGTTGTGGCGGTAGATGTCGAGGCGCGTGTCGAGCATCCCGGTGGCGACCCCGTCCCGGTACGGCGAGCTCGCGGCCAGCGCCGGCAGCAGCGGCAGCACCGCGCGGATCGCCAGGTGCAGCCGCCCGAACTCCTGGTCCCCGTCGAACGGCAGGTTCAGATGGCAGCTCTGGAGGTTCGACCAGCCGTGTCCCTTGCAGTCGAAGATGCGGTCATAGGCCGCGTAGATCGGGCTGTAGTCGTGCGTCCAGATCCGCGCCTCGCTCAGCGGATCCATCGTCGGGTGCATGCCGGTCGGCAGCAGCCGACCGCCGAGCGGCGCGAGCTCCGCGGCGCACCGCCGCACCGATCGCTGGAACGCCGCCGCCACCCCGCGCAGCGTCGGCGATGGCCCGTTGGTCTTGAGCTCGACGACGTGCAAGGCGAGCTCGTTCGACCACGCGATGTCGTCGTCGTCGAACTCCCCCGAGTAGTCGCCCGTCACGCGCTTGAACAGCTCGTCGACGATCGGCCGCACCGACAGGTCGTCGGGCGCCACGACCATGTACTCGAGCTCGATCCCGAACCCCTCGAACAGCCCGAGCTTCGGCATCTCCTTCACGGGGTCCATGGAATGCTCCGTGCGCGGGACACGCGCTGCAGGAAGACCCGTGCGATCCGCAGGAAGAGCTCTTCGCCGAGCACCGCGTCCTCGAATCCACCGTCGATGTTGGGGTTGTCGTTGACCTCGATCAGGTACGCCTCGCCCCCGATCTCCTTGAGGTCGACGCCGTAGAGCCCATTGCCGATCAGGTTGCACGCCTTCAGCGCCGCGCGCACCACCTTGGTCGGCGCCATCTCCACCGGCACGGTCTCGGCCTTGCCGCCGTCCAGCATCTTGCCCTGCGCGTCGCGCGCGTAGATCTGCCAGTGGTCCTTCGCCATGAAGTACCGGCACGCGAAGAGCGGGTGCCCGTCGAGCACGCCGATGCGCCAGTCGAACTCCGTCGGCTGGAATCGCTGTGCGATCACGAGGTCGGAGCGCTCGAGCATCGACTGGACCTCGCGCTCCAGATCCGCTTCGGTCTCGACCTTCGTCACACCCTGCGAGAACGAGCTGTCGGGCTGCTTCAGCACACACGGCAGCCCGAGCTCGCTCGCCACGCGGTCGACGTTGATCCGGTGCACGATCATCGTCTTCGGGTGCTTGATCTTGTGCTGCTCGAGCAGTTCGGCGAGGTAGACCTTGTTCGTGCAGCGGAGGATCGAGCTCGGGTCGTCGATGACCACCAACCCGAGCGCCTCCGCCCGACACGCGAACCGGAACGTGTGGTGATTGACGTTGGTCGTCTCGCGGATGAACAGCGCGTCGAACTCGCCGAGTCGCGAGTAGTCCTCCTGCCCGATCATCTCGACCGAGAACCCGACCTTCTCGAATGCCCGCACGAACCGACGCATCGCCTTCTCGTTCGACGGCGGCTCGGCCAGCTCGGGGTCGACGAGGATCGCCAGGTCGTAGGGACGCACGGCCTTCCGCGGCGTGCGGTGGTAGCTCTTCGCGAGCCAGTCCTCCGCACACAGCGTCGCGAACTCGACGTGCGTCGGCGGGATGTCGCCGGCCGCGATCGGCTGGACGTTCTTGAGCTTCCAGCGGCCGCTGCGCGCCGAGCGCTCGAACGACGCCTGCAGGAACGGCGACGGGAACAGCTGGAACAACCCCTGCGCCAGCTTCGCGTGCCGTCGCGCCACGTTGTGCCCGAAGTAGACGCTGAGCACGAACTCGGCCGACTGGATCGAGCCCAGTGAGCTCTGGATCAGGTCCGACAGCTCCTGGCCGGCGATCTGGATCACCGCCTGCGACTTGAGGTTCTGGATCGTGCCGATGCTCGGCATCGGCCGGTGGCCCCGCGCATCGGCGAGCAGCGACACGTAGTAGCCGTTCTTCTGGTAGCGGTACGAGCGGCAGAGATTGACGACCCGCACTTTCGCCGCGGTGGACCAGGTGGGATCCGCGAGGTAGTCCCGCGCGCCGATCACCTCGGCGCCCTCGATCTCGAGCGGCCAGTCCTTGGGGTCGTTGACGACGACCAGATTACGCATGATCCGCCCGAGTCTCGATCAGCAGCAGATTCGCGTCGTGCGTGAGGACGCCGAGCATGACGGCCCCGACGACGCGCTCGAGCGGCACTTCGTAGTGATGCCCGGGAGCCAGCGGGTTCTGGAGGTAGGGATCGGCGACCATGACGCTGCGCGGGTCCGGATGGTACCCGCACAGCACGACGAAGTGACCCTGAGGCTCACCACGAATGTCGTCCGGGTCGTCCCGCGGGCCCCATTCGCGCGCGGCGCGATAGAGATACGTCGCGCTCAGCCCCGTCAGCAACGGCACGCCGCGGCGCAGGTACTTGCGGATCAGCTTCGCCGACATGTCCTGGAATCGGATCTGTCCGCCGAGCTCCAGGAACTCGAGATAGGCGTCGGACAGCATCGTGACCTTCGGCACCTGCTTCGCGTCGCGCTGTCGTCGCAGTCGGTCGGCGAGATCGACGCCGGGCGTGGTGAACCAGGTCGGGTCGAAGATGCGCAGGTTGTAGGTGTAGAGCTTGGCTCGGTAGCCGCGCTTCAGCGCGTGGATCGCGAGCATCACGTCGACGGTGCCGCCGGTCGGGATCTGCGGCACGTTGGCGATGACCTCGTCGAGCGAGATCGGGTCGCCGTAGTAGCGGTAGACGGCGTGGAGGCAGGTGGGACCGCAGGTCCGGTCGTCCGGCTGCGGGAGGATGTCGAGCTGCAGTCGGCTCTCGAGCTCGACGGCGGGCTCGGGCGGACGACGTCCGGGGGATTCGGTACCCAAGGCCGCGAGAATAGTCGGTTCGGTCCCCCTCGCGATACTGGCCTCGACGGCTGGTGACGCTTCGAGCGTGCGGTCGGTGGACTCGAATCGGGCCCGATCGCCGACGATCCGCGGCGACGCGTGCACGGCGCGACCTGCCGCCGCAGCGGAACGGGCGTGCCCCGAGGCAGTCGGCGGTGCTTCGGTCGCGCCGCTACCCCTCCGGCTCCGCATCCTCGCGTCCCGCGAGGATTCTTCGGCTTCGCGGCACACGCAGCTGTTCGGAGCGGGCGTTCTGCGCTCGAGGCGCGCGGCACGTCCCGCTCATCGTGCGGATTCCCGGCCGAGGCGCGTCACCAGCGGTCGAGGCCAGCATCAGCGCGATTCGGTGCACATCGGGCAGGCCGGCCCGTCCCCGTGCGCCCGCAGCTCCGTCACTCCGCGCCACAGCAGCACCCCCGCCGCCAACCCCATCGCCACCCGCGCGAACACCCGCAGCCCACCCCGCCCGAGCCGCCGCTGCACCCACCCCAGATTCATCTGCGTCACCGCCAGCACCGGCATCAACCCCACCGCGAACCCGAGCATCGACGCACCGCCGCCCAGCGCGCTGCCGGACACCGCCGATGCCGAGACCGCCGCGTAGAGCAGACCGCACGGCAGCAGTGGCGTCAGGAACCCGATCGAAGTCGCGCGCAGTGCCGGCGACAGCCCACGCGTGCGCGCGACGGCGGCGCTCACGAGTCGACCGGCGCCGGGGATGCGGCCGAGGTGCTTGTCGACCCCGGCGACGAACAGCAGGAGCGCGCCCGCGAGCACGATCGCGACCCAGGCGCCGGCGTGCACGAGCTGGTTGGCGCCGAGCACCGCGCCGGCCGCGCCGGCGCCGATGCCGATCGCGGTGTAGGCGATCGTGCGCGCGAGGTGGTAGCCGATCGCGGCACGCGGCGCGTCGAGGAAGAACGCGGCGAGCGGACCACACATCCCGGCGCAGTGCAGGCTGTTGACGGCGCCGAACGCGAGTCCCTGCGTCACGAGCGTCGTCAGGACCCGGGTCGGTCGCCATCCGGAGGTCCACGGCCAACGATCCTCGCGCGCCACGTGTTTCGTGGGGAGTCCCGTTCGGAGGGGTTTTTCAGAGCCGCGTTGGAAAGACTCGGCGCGCGGGGAGATTGTGGCGACGTGGGTCTCTCCGGGATGCGCTCGCTCGCCGGACCGCGCACCGTTGCGGCTGCGCTGCCCCGCGAGGACGGATCGAATCAGCCCTCGAAGTGTGCGCATTGCGGGCTGCCGCTGCCGGCCGGCGGTCCGTTCGGAGAGTTCTGTTGCGCCGGGTGCCGCGCGGTGCGCGCGCTGCTCGACGCGGAGGGGCTCGACCGGTTCTACGAGCTCGGCGGTGCGCGTGGGCGACCGGTCGGGGCGGTGCCGGCGCCCGGCGCGCACGAATGGCTCGCCGAAGCCGAGGCGCGCGGGCGGCTCGAGGGCTCGCTCGCGCGCGTGACGTGCGACGTGCAGGGCATCCACTGCGCGGCGTGCGTGTGGCTGTTGCAGGAGCTGTGGCGGCGCACGCCGGGCGCCGTTCGGCTCGACCTCAATCCGTCCCTCGGCCGCGCCGACGTGACGTACTCGGTCGCGGACGGCGCGCTCCCGCACTGGATCGACGCGCTCGAACGCCTCGGCTACCGCGTCGGTCCGGCCGGCAAGCTCGAGCGGCGGGTCGAACGCTCGCTGCTCGTGCGGCTCGGCATCGCCGTGGCGCTGGCGCTGAACGCGATGATGTTCGCGTGCGCCGAGTACTTCGGGCTCGCGGCCGAGGGCGGCTCTCTCCACCTGCTGTTCCGGCGGCTGTCGTTCGGCATCGCGACCGCGGCGGTGCTGGTCGGCGGGCCGGTGTTCTTCCGAGCGGCGTTCGGCGGGTTGCGGCGCCGCGTGCTGCACCTCGACCTGCCGATCTCGCTCGGCATCCTGCTGGCGTGGGGGAGCTCGACCTGGGCGTTCTTCACCGGCTCCGGTGCGAGCTACTTCGACACGGTCACGGTGTTCGTCGCGCTGATGCTGCTGGGTCGCTACCTGCAGCGGAGTGCCGTGCAGCGCAACCAGGACTATCTGCTCGCGAACGACGGCACCGAGCACGTGCGCGTCAAGCGGCTCGACTGCGAGGGTCATGTCGACCGCGTGCCGGTGCACGACGTGCGACCCGGCGACGTGCTGCTGGTCGCACCCGGCGACCTCGTGCCGGTCGACGCGCGCCTGCTCGATCGCAGCGCCGCGTTCTCGCTCGACTGGATCAGCGGTGAGTCCCGGCCGCGGGCGTTCGAGCCCGGAGACGCGCTGCCGGCCGGCGCGTTCCTTTCCGCGCGGCGCGCGGTGCGGGTCGGGGCCGTGCGCACGGCGGCCGATTCCGGGCTCGAGCGGCTCCTGGCGACGCCGGTGCGCGCCGACGACCTGCGCGGGCGCGGGCGGTTCTGGGACCTGGTCAACCGCGGCTACGTCGCGGCGGTGCTGCTCATCGCGCTCGCGGTTGCGGCCGCGTGGCTGATCGTCGACCCGTCGCGCGCGGCCGAGGTGACGACCGCGGTGCTGGTCGTGACCTGCCCGTGCGCGCTCGGGCTCGCGACGCCGCTGGCGTTCGATCTCGCGCTGGCCGCGCTGCGGCGCCGCGGGGTGTTCGTGCGGGAGCCGAGTCTCCTCGAGAAGGCGCGGCACGTCCGGCGCGTCGTGTTCGACAAGACCGGCACCCTGACCTGGGGCGGCGTGCGCGTCCGGCCGTTGCGCGACGTGCCCATCGAGCTGCGCGATGCGTTGTTCACGATGGTGTCGTCGAGCAACCACCCGGTGAGTCGTGCGATCGGTGCCGATCTCGCCGCGGACGGCGCGCGGTTCCTGGCCGATCTCGAGGTCGAAGAGCACGTCGGCGAGGGCGTGCGCGCGCGGCTCGCGAACGGCGACGAGCTGCGGCTCGGCGGCACGCGCTTCACGCTCGGCGACGCCGGAGCAGGACGCGGTCACGGGCTGTGCACGTTCACGCGCAACGGGCACGTCGACGGGTGCTGGGAGGTCGCCGAGGACTATCGCAGTGGCGCCGCGGAGGAGGTCGCGGAGCTGCGGGCGCGTGGCCACGAGCTCTACCTCGTGAGCGGTGACCGCGGCGACCGCGTCGTCCGCGCCGGCGAGGACCTCGGGTTCGGGAAGGAGAACGTGTTCGGCGCGATGGACCCGGAAGCCAAGGCCGACCTGATCGCGCGCCTCGACCACGGCGACACGCTGATGATCGGTGATGGGCTCAACGACGCACCGGCGTTCGAGGCAGCGTTCTGCGCCGGCACGCCGGCGCTCGACCGGCCGGTGCTGCCGGCGCGCGCCGACTTCTTCTACACCGGCATCGGCACCGGTGCGGTCGCGCGCGTGCTCGCGACCGCGCGGCGCTTCCACCGCGTCGTCACGGTCAACCTGACGATGGCGGTCGTCTACAACGTGCTGGCCGTCGGCCTCGCCGCCGCCGGCACGATGACGCCGGTCCTGTGTGCCGTGCTGATGCCCTCGAGCTCGCTCGTGCTGATCGGCTACACGGCGCTCGCGATGCGCCACGGAATCGGGGAGGACGCGCGATGAAGGTCGTGCCGCTCCTCGTCCTGTTCAGCTTGTTCCTCGCAGTGTGCGGCGTGTTGCTGTTCGTGTTCAGCGTGCGCAATCACGACCACGAGCATGCCGACCGGCTGTCGTTGCTGCCGCTCGAGGACGACCTGCCACCCGAACATCCTCGAGACCAACCCAGAGAACGAGACGCGCGCGACGACGCGCGCGGGGAAACTCCATGACCGAGACCGCAACCGTAGCGACGCGGCGCATCACCTACGACGACGGCTCCGTGCGCGCATTCATGATCGCCTCGATCGGGTGGGGCCTGATCGGGATGCTCGTCGGCCTGCTCGCCGCGCTGCAGTTGAGCTTCTGGCAGCTCAACTTCGAGACGTCGTGGTTGACGTTCAGTCGCATCCGCCCGCTGCACACCAACGCGGTGATCTTCGCCTTCGTCGGCAACATGATGTTCGCCGGCATCTACTACTCGACCCAGCGGCTGCTGCAAGACGCGCATGGCCTCGGACCTGCTTGTCGAAGATCCACTTCTGGGGCTGGCAGCTCGATCATCGTCGGCCGCGGCGATCACCCTGCCGCTCGGCTTCACGCAGTGGCAAGGAATACGCCGAGCTCGATCTGGCCCATCGACATCGCTCGTCGTGATCATCTGGGTGGTCTTCGCGGTCAACTTCTTCTGGACGCTCGCGAACCGGAACGAGAAGAACCTCTACGTCGCGATCTGGTTCTACATCGCGACGATCATCACGGTCGCCGATGCTCTACATCGTCAACCACCTCTCGCTGCCGACCTGCGCTGCGACCAAGAGCTACATCCGATCTTCGGCGGCGTGCAGGACGCGCTTGTTGCAGTGGTGGTACGGGCACAACGCCGTCGCCTTCTTCCTGACCACGCCGATCCTCGGCATCATGTACTACTTCCTGCCGAAGGCGGCGGACCGCCCGGTCTACTCCTACCGGCTGTCGATCATCCACTTCTGGTCGCTGGTCTTCATCTACATCTGGGCGGGCCCGCACCACCTGCTCAACACCGCGCTGCCGGACTGGCTGCAGACCCTCGGCATGCTGTTCTCCCTGATGCTCTGGGCGCCGTCGTGGGGCGGCATGCTCAACGGCCTGCTCACCCTGCGCGGCGCATGGGACAAGCTGCGCACCGATCCGGTGCTCAAGTTCTTCGCCGCCGGCGTCACGTTCTACGGCATGGCGACCTTCGAGGGCCCGCTGCTCTCGATCAAGCGCCGTCAACGCGCTCTCGCACTACACCGACTGGACCATCGGCCACGTGCACGCCGGCGCGCTCGGCTGGAACGGCTTCATGGCCGCCGGCATGTTCTACTGGCTCGCGCCGCGGCTCTGGAACACCAAGCTCTGGTCGAAGCCGCTCGCCAACATGCACTTCTGGATCGGCACGGTCGGCATCCTGCTCTACGTCGTGTCGATGTGGGCGTCGGGGATCAACTCGGGGCTGATGCAGCTCGCGGAGACCGACACCGGAGTGCTGAAGTACCCGAGCTGGGTCGAGATCGTCGCCCAGACGCAGAAGTTCTACGTCATCCGCAGCATCGGCGGCCTGCTGTTCATCAGCGGCTGGGTGCTGATGATCGTGAACATCTGGGCCACGGTCCGGTCGGGCAGGAAGGTCGACGGCGAGGCCGAGGTCGCGGTGCTCGCGAAGCCCGCAGCCGGACCGTCGACGCTGCGACTGGTGTTCGGCATCCCGACGATCCTGACCGTGGCCGGGCTCGGCGCCTGCTTCATGATGGCGTTCAAGGGGAACATCGTGCTGGCCGTCGTCGGCATGGTGTTCCTCGGCCTGGTCGTCATCACGACCGGCGTCAAGGTCTGGCACGCGGAGAAGACCCACTGGCACTGGCACCACGTCCTCGAGCAGCGGCCGCTCGCATTCACGCTGCTGGTGGCGCTCGCGATCCTCACCGGCGGCATCGTCGAGATGATCCCCGGCATCATCATCCAGAAGGACGTGCCGCTGACCGCGAGCGGCGAGCTGTCGGTCAAGCCCTACACGGCGCTCGAGCTGCAGGGGCGCGACATCTACGTCAGCGAGGGCTGCTACCTCTGCCACACGCAGATGATCCGACCGTTCCGCAGCGAATACCTGCGCTACGGCGAGCCGAGCCGCATCGAGGAGTCGATGTGGGACCACCCGTTCCAGTGGGGCAGCAAGCGGACCGGGCCGGACCTGGCGCGGATCGGGCACTCGCTGAGCGGGGGCGACAAGTACGACGACATGTGGCACTACAAGCACATGATCGATCCGCGTTCGATCTCGGGTCCCGAGTCCAACATGCCCCCGTTCCCGTGGCTCGCGACCGACAAGGTCGACGTCGCCGGCACGCCGGGCAAGATGAAGGCGCTGAAGGCGCTGGGCGTGCCCTACGGCGACGACCAGATCGCCTCGGCCGAGGCCGACTACAGAAAGCAGGCGGACGGCATCATCGCGTACCTGAAGGGGTTGGACTCGTCGATCACGATGGAGTGGGACGCTCAGCTCGTGGCGCTGATCGCCTACCTCCAGCGCCTCGGCGACAACGATCTGCCCGAGCGGGTCGCCGGAAAGTGACGGAGGTGTCCGATGTTCGAGAACCTGTTCTCCGCGAGCACGCTCCTGACCGTCCCGGTCCTGGTGATGCTCGGCTTCTTCGCGGTGTTCGTCGGCGTCGTGGTCTGGGTGTTCTCCCGCCGCAGGCGCACGCACTACGACGAGATGTCCCGCATGCCGTTGGACGACGACTGAACGGATGGAAGGCACGACGATGACCGACAAGCAGGCTTCCGGCGGCGCCGGATACGCGGACGAGGTCCGCGAGCACTCGTTCGACGGGATCCAGGAGTTCGACAACCGCCTCCCGCAGTGGTGGTTGTGGACGTTCTACGGCGCCTGCATCTTCGCGTTCTTCTACTGGACCTGGTACCAGGTGCTGCCGATCGGCAAGACGCCGTACGAGAACTTCCAGGCCGAGATGGCGGCGGCGAAGGCCAAGGAGGAGGCCCTGGCGGCATCCCAGGTGACCGACGAGCAGCTGATCGCGCTCAGCAAGGACCAGGACGCGGTGGCGCGGGGCGACAAGATCTTCCACACACCGGGCCAGTGCATGACCTGCCACTCGGCCAATGCGGGCGGCATGGCCGGCCTCGGCGCGAACCTCACCGACAAGTTCTGGATCCACGGCGGCAAGCCGACCGACATCTTCCACACGGTGACCGAAGGCGTGCCGGGCACCGCGATGATCGCGTGGAAGATGAGTCTCGATCAGCAGGCGCGCGAAGACGTCGTCGCCTACGTCCTGACCCTCCGCAACACCAACGTCGAAGGCGGGCAACCGCCGAAGGGCGAGCCCTACGAGGGTCAGTGACGCGGATCCCGCCGCGCGAAATATCGTAGAGTGCCGACAGTTGCAGCGGCGGCCCCGTCCCCGAGGGCAGCCGCGGCGACGAGACTCCGTACGATGACGACCGAGACCCAGAGCGCGCCGAGGCAGGTCCCCCGCGAGCGGCACCCGGATCTCGACAGCCTGTACTGCGTGAACCCGGACGGCAGCCGGAACGCGATCCACCCGGCCGACGTGAAGGGGCGCTACCAGCGCCGCAAGAAGATCGTCTGGTCGATCCTCGTCGCGGTGTACGTCGTGCTGCCGTGGTTGAAGGTCGGCGGCCACCCCGCGGTGCTGCTCGACATCCCGAACCGCGCCGCGTACCTGTTCGGCTGGACGTTCAACGCGCAGGACTTCTACCTCGCGTTCTTCGTCGTCAGCGGGATCGGCTTCGGGCTGATCGTCCTGAGCGCGATGTTCGGGCGGATCTGGTGCGGCTATGGCTGCCCGCAGACGGTGTTCCTCGAGGGTTTCTATCGGCGGATCGAGCGCTGGATCGAGGGCAACGCGACCCAGCGCAAGAAGCTGAAGCAGAGCGCCTGGAACGCGGTGAAGATCGCCAAACGCGGCACCAAGTGGGCGATCTTCCTCGTCCTCTCGCTGCTGCTCTCGCACACGTTCCTCAGCTACTTCATGGGTGCTCGCACCGTGCTCGAGGCGGTGACGAGCCCACCGGGCGAGCACCCGACCGCGTTCCTGTTCGTCGCGGCGTTCACGGCGATCATCTACTTCGACTTCGCGTGGTTCCGCGAGCAGCTCTGCATCGTCATCTGTCCCTACGGGCGCCTGCAGGGCGTGCTCTACGACCAGGACACGGTCAACGTCACCTACGACCACACGCGCGGCGAGCCGCGCGGGAAGTACACGAAGCAGGAGCGCGGCGACTGCATCGACTGCTTCCGCTGCGTCGCCGTGTGTCCGACCGGCATCGACATCCGCAACGGCACACAGCTCGAGTGCATCGGCTGCGCCAACTGCATCGACGCCTGTGACGAGGTGATGACCAAGGTCGGGCAGCCGACCGGCCTGATCCGCTACGACTCGATGCGGGGCGTGGAGGAGAAGCAGCACCGGTTCGTGCGGCCGCGGCTGTTCCTCTACGCCGCCTTCCTGCTCGCCGGAGTCGTCGCGTTCAGCATCGGTGTCGCCACCCGCACACCGTTCGAGGCGAATGTCCTGCGGACTCCCGGTGCGCCGTTCACGGTGGACGGCGACCAGATCCGCAACACGTTCCAGATCCACCTCGCCAACAAGCAGCCGCACGAGCTGACCTGGGTACTGGAGCCCGTGTCGATGGACGGCGTCGAGTTCGTGATGCCGATCTCCCGGCTGACGCTCCCGACCCTCGCCGACCGCGAGCTGCCGCTGGTCGTCGAGATCGAGCGCTCGCACTGGCGACCGGGTATGAAGGTGCAGGTCCGCGTCCGTGCCGAGGGCACCGATCTCGAGCGGACCATCGAAGTTCCCCTCCAAGGTCCCGGCCGATGATCGCGAAGATCCGCGAAAAGCCCTGGCTCCTGGTCGTCGCCGGGCTCGCCTTCCTCCTCGGTCTGAGCGTGATCTTCGCCGTGATCGCGATCACCCATCCGCCGGTGCTGCTGAAGTAGCGCTGGCCGGCGAGGCGTGCACGGGGTGGACAGGACCCTTCCGACCGCGTAGCGTCCCCGCTCACGGCTCGGAGGTGAACCTACCGAGTCCCCTCGGCGCCACGTCGGAACCTTCGCCGCTTCCCCGTCCGCCGCCCTTCGATCCCGGCCATCAGGGCTCCGTCGCACCGGAGCCGGCCCCTCGG
This sequence comes from uncultured Planctomycetota bacterium, assembly GCA_963823025.1. Lineage (GTDB taxonomy): Bacteria > Planctomycetota > UBA1135 > UBA1135 > UBA2386 > CAWGKH01. The sequence continues at coordinate 22,483 of CAWGKH010000007.1, forward strand.
TTTCAGCGACGCGGCGAAGACTGCGCGGAGTCACTCCGCGGAGGGCGGAGGGATGCGCGGTCCACCGGACCGGCCCCGCCGCTCTCCTCGCCCGGCCTGAACCCCGACGAGACGAAGCGGAACGCCGCCGGCCATCGCGCACTCCCAGCGCGCGTGCCCGGCGGACACGCATGAACCTTCCGAGCATGGATCGCAACGATCTTCCCGCGGCGGCGGTCGCCGTCGCGACTGCGAGGGCTCCGCGCCGGCTGGCGTGGGTGAACCTCGTGTTCCTGACGGCCGCGCACCTCGCTGCGGTGTTCGCCGTCGTCTACCTCGCGGCGATCCACTTCTCGTGGTGGACCGTGGGGTTCGCCTGGGTGTGGGCCACGCTGTGCGGGCTCGCGATCACCGCGGGCTACCACCGATTGTTCGCCCATGGGACCTACCGGGCGAACTGGATGCTGCGGCTGTTCTACCTGCTGTTCGGCGCCGCCGCGGTGCAGAACTCCGCGCTCTGTTGGGCCGCCGACCACCGCGCGCACCACGCGCACACCGATGGCGAGGGCGATCCCTACGACATCCGGCGGGGCTTCTGGTGGGCGCACGTCGGTTGGGTGCTGTTCGCGCATCCCGACGAGCGGCTCCGGCGGCAGCTCGTGCGCGACCTCGAGTCCGATCGGCTGGTCCGATTCCAGGACGCGCTCTACGTGCCGCTCGCGATCCTGTTCGGCGCCGGCATCCCGGCCGCGATCGGCAGCGCCTGGGGCGATCCGATCGGCGCGATGCTGGTCGCCGGCTGGCTACGGCTCGTCGTGCTGTGGCACGCGACCTTCGCGATCAACTCGGTCGCGCACACTTTTGGCCGTCCGACCTACGGTCCGCGCCAGTCGGCGCGCGATAACTGGTGGACGGCCCTGATCACCCTCGGTGAGGGCTATCACAACTTTCACCACCGCTTCCCGATCGACTATCGAAACGGCGTGCGGTGGTATCACTTCGACCCGACCAAGTGGTGGGTCTGGACCATGGCGCGGCTCGGGTTGGCGCGGGATCTTCGGCGTGTGCCGCGGACTCGCATCGATGCCGCCCGACGCGCCGCGCGGGACGAGAACGTCTCCGCCTAGAACGAGGCGCCATGCGCGCCGCATGCCCCTGAAGCAGGGGCCATTCCATGTCGACTGTCACCTTCCGCGATCTCGGACTCTCCGAGCCGCTCCTCCGCGCGCTGGATGCGCGTTCCTATTCCGAGCCGACGCCGATCCAGGCGCTGGCCATTCCTCATCTCCTCGACGGCCGGGATCTCCTCGGCGTCGCGCAGACCGGCACCGGCAAGACCGCGGCGTTCGCGCTGCCGATCCTGCAGCAGCTCGCCGACGACTACGACGAGCCGCGGCCGAGTGCGCCGCGCGTGCTCGTCTTGACGCCGACGCGCGAGCTCGCCTCGCAGGTCGGCGACAGCCTCGTCGCCTACGGCAAGAACCTCCGGATCCGTCACGCGACGGTGTTCGGCGGCGTCTCGCAGCAAAACCAGGTGCGCGCGCTGCGGCGCGGCGTCGACGTGCTCGTCGCGACGCCCGGTCGCCTGATCGACCTGATGCAGCAGGGCCACATCCGCTTCGACCGGGTCGAGATCTTCGTCCTCGACGAGGCCGACCGCATGCTCGACATGGGCTTCGTCCGGGACGTGCAGCGCATCATCGCGAAGCTGCCCGACGAGCGTCAGTCGATCCTGTTCTCGGCGACGATGCCGCCCGACATCGTGCGGCTGGCCGACAGGCTCCTCGACGATCCGGTGCGCGTCGAGGCGACGCCGCCGGCGACCACCGCCGAGCGGGTCGATCAGCGGGTGCTGTTCGTCGCGAAGTCGGACAAGCGGCACCTGCTCGGTGACCTGCTCGCCGACCGTGACGTCGAGCGTGCGCTGGTGTTCTCGCGCACGAAGAGCGGTGCGAACCGCATCGCCCGGCACCTCGTCGGGCTCGGCGTCAAGGCCGACGCGATCCACGGCAACAAGTCGCAGGGTGCGCGCGAGCGTGCGCTCGAGGGCTTCAAGGCCGGCCGGACGCGGGTGCTGGTGGCGACGGACATCGCCGCGCGCGGCATCGACGTGCCGGGAGTGACCCACGTGATCAACTTCGATCTCCCGAACGTGCCCGAGAGCTACGTCCACCGCATCGGCCGCACCGCGCGCGCCGGCCGCGAGGGCGTCGCGCTGTCGTTCTGCGACGTCGAGGAGCACGAGTACCTCCGCGACATCGAGAAGCTGATCGGCCGCCGCGTCGACGTGGTCCGCGACCACGCCTACCCGGGTCCGGAGCCGCGACCGGCGCCCGAGCCCCGCAAGGACACCGGCGGCCCCCGCGGCGGCGCTCGCCGACGCCGTCGTCGCGGCAACGCCGGCGCCCGTCGCCGCCGCTGAAGGACGAACGATCCGGACCCGGTCCGGATGATCGTGCTTCGCGGGTCGTCCCATCGTTGTCCCGCGGCCACGCTGCGGGTTCTGCGGGTGGGGCGGAAGTGGCTACCATCCCTGGCACCGGTCCGACCTGCTCTCGTGGTCGGGCCCGAGGGGTATCCATGCACCAGGCGGAAGTGAACGGGCCCGAGCGCGTCCCGGTCTTCGAACCGACGCGGCGGGGGTTCCTGCAGGGCGGGCTGTATGCGGGGGCGGCGGCGTTCGGCTGGCCGTTCCTGGAGCGCGTGCGGACGGGCGGACCGGAGCCGAAGGCCCAGGCCGTGATCCAGGTGTTCCTGTCGGGTGGCATGAGCCACCTCGACACCTTCGACCCGAAGCCGGAGGCGGCGGTCGAGGTGCGCGGCTCGTTCCGAGCGATCGACACGGCCGTCCAGGACCTGCAGTTCAGCGAGCTGTGCAACGACCTGGCGAAGGTCGCGGACCGCCTGGTCGTGATGCGCGCCATGTCGCACACCGAGGCGGCGCACGAGCGCGGCCGGGCCAACATCCTGACCGGCTACCGGCCGAGCCCGGCGGTCGTGTATCCGAGCTTCGGCGCGGTCGTCAGCCACGAGCTCGGCGTGCGCCACGACCTCCCGCCCTACGTGTGCATCCCGAACGCCGGCCTGCCCGACCTCGGCACCGGCTACCTCAGTTCCGCGTTCGGTCCGTTCAGCCTCGGCGACGAGCCGAACGACCGCAACTTCAAGGTGCGCGACCTCGTCCCCGACGACGGCATCGACGACGACCGTCTCGAACGTCGCCAGAAGCTGCTCGCGACGCTCGACGCGAGCTTCGAGACCGATGCCGACGCGGTCACGTCGACCGAGACCTTCTACAAGCAAGCCTGGCGCCTGATCGGCTCCGACGCGGCGCGCGAGGCGTTCCGTATCGATCTCGAGCCGAAGGAGCTGCGCGACCGCTACGGCCGCAACGGCATCGGCCAACGCCTCCTGCTCTCGCGCCGCCTGATCGAGGCCGGCGTGCGCTTCGTCGCCGTGCTCGAGGGCGGCTGGGACCTCCACCGCGGAATCGACGGCGGAATGCGCGGCCGGATGCCGGCGGTCGACCGCGGGCTCGCGGCGCTGATCGGCGACCTCGAGGAACGAGGTCTGCTCGACTCGACCCTCGTCCTGATGACGACCGAATTCGGGCGCACGCCGCGCATCAACCGCGACCGTGGTCGCGACCACTGGCCGCGCGCGTTCAGCGTGCTCGCGGCCGGCGGCGGATTGAAGCGCGGAGTCGTGCACGGCGAGACCAGCCCCGACGGCAGCGAGCCGGTGCGCGACGCGATCTCGCCCGCGGACCTCGCCGCGACCGTCTACACGCAGCTCGGCATCGATCCCGACAAGCGGCTGATCAGTCCGGGCGATCGCCCGATCCAGATCGTGCGCGACGGCCGCGTGCTCCGCGAGCTCCTGGCATGACCCGTCGCGCGTCGTTCCTCGCGGCCGCCCTCGCACTGGCCGCGCTCGCCGCACCGGTTCCGTCCCAGTCGTTGACGCTCGTCCGCCCGCGCGGCGCGACGCCGGGCACCGAGCTCGACGTGACCTGCTACGGCCGGCGCCTCGCCGACACCGTCTCGGTGCTGCTGTTCCGTCCCGGGATCGAGGTGCTCGAGGTCCGAGCCCGAACGCGACGACCGCGTGCGCGTGCGCCTGCGCGTCGCGCTGGACTGCCCGCTCGGGTTCCACCCGATGATGATGCACACGAAGCGCGGGCTCAGCGACGTGCGGACGTTCGACGTGGCACCCTTGCCGACCGTCGACGAGCAGGAGGGATCGAACGACACGCGTGACGGAGCCCAGGTCGTGCCGCTCGACGTCACGATCGACGGCCGCATCACGTCGGAGGACGTCGACTGGTGTGCCGTGGACGTCAAGGCCGGTCAGGAGGTCCACTTCGAGGTCGTCGGCATCCGCCTGGGTGACGTCGAGTTCGACCCGGTGCTCGAGCTGTTCGACGCGGACGGCCAGGCGATCGTGCGCGCCGACGACTCGGCGCTCGGTCGGTTCGATCCGTGCCTGCGGTGGGTGCCCGAGGCCGACGGCCGGGTGTTCGCCCGCGTGCGCGACGTCGGCTACGGCGGGAACAGCCGCTGCTACTACCGCCTGCACATCGGCGACTTCCCGCGCCCGGTCGGTGCCGTGCCGTGCGGCGGCCGGCCCGGCCAGGCGTTGCACGTGCACTGGGTCGGCGACGACGGTGAGGAGGTCGTCCACCTGCCGGACACGCCGGGCGACCACGACTGGTATCCGCGACGCGGCGATCGACTGGCGCCGACGCCGATCCGCTTGCGCGTCGGCGACGAGCCGGTGCTCGTCGAGGGCGATCTGCCGGAACAGCCGGTGACCGCGCCGTTCGCGTGGCACGGCGTTGTCGGTGCGGCCGGCGAGGAGGACTCGCTGCGGTTCGCCGCCAGCAAGGGCGAACGCTTGACCTTCGCCGTCCACGCGCGCGACCTGCGCTCGCCGCTGGACTCGGTGCTCTACGTGCGCGACGCGCAGGGCAAACAGCTCGCCGCCAACGACGACTCCGGCCAGCCGGACAGCCGGGTGCGGTTCACCGCTCCCGCGGACGGCGACTACGTGCTCGCGATCCGTGACCAGCTCGGCCGCGGCGGCCCGACGTTCTTCTACCGCGTCGAAACCGGCGGAACGCGCGAGCCGATGCGCACGCGCGAGGCCGTTCCCGGTCGCCGGCCCGAGGAGCTCGGTGTCGCGATTGCGCGTGGCAACCGCAACGCGACGATGATCGCCGTGTCCGACCTCGACCGTGGTGCGGACGTCCGGCTCGGCTTCGCGGATCTCCCGCCGGGTGTGCGCTGCGAGGTGCCGCCGTTCGTCAAGGGCGTCGATTCCGTGCCGGTGCTGTTCGTCGCCGATGAGCACGCGCCGCTGGCCGCGCGCGCGGCGCGCCCGACCGCGACCGCCGGCGAGGATCACGAGCCGCGCACGATCGTCCACGATCACGACGTGCCGTTGATCCGTGTGCGCAACAACCGCGTCTACACGTCGGTCGCCGTCGACGCGCTGCCGGTCGCGGTCACCGAGCACGCGCCCTTCGCGATCGAGGTCGACGCTCCCACCGTCCCGATCATCCAGGGTGCGTCGCTGGCGATCGCGTTCCGGATCGTGCGGGACGAATCGTTCGGCCAGGATGTGATCGTGCGCTCGCTCTGGGCACCGCCGGGTATCGGCGCGGGTGCCGTGCGCGTGAAGGGTGACGCGAAGAGCGGGGAGGTGCCCCTCAGTGCGCGCGGCAACGCGATGATCGGGCGGTTCCCGATGGTGCTGACGGCCGTCTCGTCGATCGACGGCGTGGCGCGCTACGTCACGTCGACGTTGTTCGAGCTCGAAGTGTCGGAGCCGTGGATCACCGCGAAGGTCGGCAATGTCCGTCTCGAACAGGGCCAGTCCGCCGAGCTGGCGTTCGAGGTGAAGGGCGATCGGAAGTTCGACGGCAAGCTCGGCCTCGAGTTCGACCGGCTGCCGCGCGGCGTCACGATCGACCTGCCGGAGATCGGCTTCGACGGTCTCGGCACGCGCAAGCTGTCGCTCCACGTGGCCCCCGACGCGCCACCCGGTCGCCACCGCAGCCATCGCCTGTTCGTGCGGGTGCCGTCCCCGCACGGTCCGGTGCTGCACGTCTTCGACGGCGGCGAGATCCGTATCGACACGCCGCTGCCGGCTTCGGACGGCGGCGGCATGCGGTGAGCCTCGGCGAACGCATCGGAGCGCGGACTCGGTCGGCAGCATCGCGCATGCGTCCGGCAGAACCGAGCGACACCATTGTTGCCGATGACCCGGCGCGAGACGGCCTTCCCGGGCTAGAGTGCGTGCGACTCGGATTCTCTCCCCACTCTCGCCACGGAGCCTCGTTCATGTCTGCACCGACCACGTTGCTTCGCCGCGCTCACCTGCGTGGCGCTCTCCGCCACCGCGTTCGCCCAGGACGTCCTCTACTACAAGTTCGACGAGGCAGGGGGGACCAAGGCCATCAACTACGCGTCCGGCTCGGGCATCGCGCCGACCGAAGCCAACCTGGTCGGCGGCAACTCGCCTCAGTACGCGCCCGGGAAGTTCGGCGTCAGCTCGCTCTCCGGCGGCACCGCTACGAGCAGCACCGGCTCGACCTACGTCGACACCGGCTGGCACCCGAACCTCACGGGCAGCGACTTCACGCTGGCCTTCTTCCTGAAGCAGCGGACGGCGCCGTCCAGCACCAGCTACTTCTTCTACTCGAACAGCGGCTGGCGGATGTTCACCGGCGGCGTCGCGAACCAGGGGCTCTACTTCCGCAACGGCACCTCCGGGACGGACGCGAACTGGATCCTGACCTCGGACATCCAGACGCCCGCAGCTTCCGGCTGGGTGCACATCGCGCTCGTCGTCGACGCGACGGCGCTGACCGCCACCTACTACGTGAACGGCGTGGCCCAGCCGCCGCTGTCGATCACGACCGGCGTGAACGCGAGCGGCGGCACGTATTCGTTCCACGTCGCCGGCTTCGCGTCGTACGGCGGGCTCTACGACATCGACGACTTCCGGATCACACTGCGTGCCGCGAGTGCTGCCGAGATCGCGACCTGGGCGATGCAGGCGTCGCCGGCGGACAGCCAGTACGGCGCCGGCTGCGGCGGCGCGGCGCTCATGGGCAGTGGTCTGCCGCAGCTCGGCACCGCCAGCTACATGCTCCAGATCAGTGGTGCCGCCCCGGGTGCGCTGTGCGCGCTCGCGCTGGGCGTCAACCGGCTCGACATGTCCGGGTTGCCCCTGCCCTTGGATCTCGGCGTCGTCTGGCCGGGGCTCTCCGGTTGCGATTGGGAGTGCAGTGCCGACGGCTTCCTCGGCGCCGCGGCCACCGCCGGCGGCACGGCGTCGTTCGCGATCCCACTGCCGCCGTTCCCCTATCTCGATGGCGCCACGCTGTTCAGCCAGGCCCTGATCCTCGGCCCGCCGACTCCGCAGATGACGAACGGCGTCTCGTTCGGCATCGGCCAGTGAGCCTGACGAGCGGAGTCGAGCATGTGCCGCATCCCTCTGGCGGGCAGCGCGCTGCTGCTCGCCGGCATGCTCGTGCCGTCCGCTGTGGCGGAGGCGCGGTCCCTCGCGACGCTCCGTTCATGAGCCAGGTGCTCGCTCCCGACCTGAACACCAGTCCGGCCGGTGCCGTGATGTCGAACGCCGGCGAGGGGCAGATCGGGCAGGAGCAGACCCTGGCGCCGCCGCCGGCCGTTCCCACGGGGTCGACGAGGGGTGGCGCGGTGGCGGTGCGCCGCATCCCGCACGTTCGACGGCCGGTCACCGGGCTTTCCGGACGTGCGACTTCCCCTATGGTTGCCGGTGTCAGGCGTCGCCGAGACGCCGGCATCTCCTCCTCTGCTCGCTTGGGAACTGCACCATGCTCCGTATCTCTCTCCTGGGCGGTGCGCTGCTCGTGGCCGGCATCCTGACGCCGACCGCCGCGACGCAGGCGCGCACCCTGACGACCCTCTTCACGTCCGACAATGGGCGCACGACGCCGGACCCGACGTCGATGTTCGACATCACGGTCCTGAACCCCGCGGGCGTGCGGATCGTGGCCCTGGACGTCAATTCCTCCGGTACGGCCGGGGTCCAGCAGGACATCGAGGTCTATGTGACCCCCGGTAGCTACGTGGGGAACGAGCTCACGCCGTCCGCATGGCTGCGCGCGGCCACGGGTACCGGCGTGTGCGCGGGCTCGAATCTCGCCACGTCGATCGACACGTCCGACTTCGTCCTGCCGGCAGGCACCTACGGACTCGCGGTCCACTTCGTCAACAACGGCACTCGATACACGAACGGAACCGGCACGAACCAGTCGTACGGCAACACCGACCTGAGCCTGCAGCTCGGGGCGACGACGGCTTCCCTGTTCACCGGCACGCTGTTCACCCCCCGTGTCTGGAACGGCACGATCTACTACGCCACGCCCACCGACGCGACGCACGGGAGTCTGGGCGAGGGCTGCCAGGGCAGCAACGGAGTCCCCACCCTCGCCGCCGCACCCGGGAGCTGGCCGAAGATCGGCACCACGTTCATGTTGGACGTGAGCAACCTGCCTGCCTCGCCGGGCTTCGCCTTCATCCTGTTCGGGTTCGACACACAGATGTGGGCCGGAAGCCCGCTGCCCTTCGACCTCAGCGTGATCGGGATGACCGGCTGCTCGCTCTACGTCGACTACATCGCCGTCTACGGCTTTGCCGTCATCGGCGGCATGGCGAGCTTCCCGGTGCCGGTCCCCAACGACTCGACGCTGCTCGGCGCTCCGTTCATGAGCCAGGTGCTCGCTCCCGATCCGAACACCAATCCGTTCGGTGCCGTGATGTCGAACGCCGGCGAGGGGCAGATCGGGCAGTAGCCGACGCGTCGGCTGACGTCCTCAACGTCGGCGATTCCGCTCGAGCGCGGCCGCGGGGGTGGCTCTCCCGCGGTCCCGCGCAGTGGCACGACGCGCCGCGAGCGGCCACTGCGCGCTCGCCAGACCACGCTCGGGGCCGTCCGCGTCCCACTAACTCTTGGTGTAGGTCGCGTTCCAGCTCTCGAACGGCGCCGCGGTCCCCATCAGGCAGTGGCCGACCGCCTTGACCACGGCACCGTCGGGATCGAAGTCCATGATCGTGCGCTGCGAGCACAGCTGCCCCATGTACTCGGCGGTGCTGGCGAGCACGAACTGCTGGTGGTCTGGCGTGAGCTTGCCGTACATCTCGGCGACCTCGCCCATGTTGCTGACCATGACCGCCTTGATGCAGCTCCGCTCCGCGTCCCAGCCGTAGAACAGCTGGCCTTCGTAGGCATCCGGCATGCCCTCGGCGGTACCGGTCGTGTGCACGTGCACGAGCGTGCCGCCGAACAGCCGCGTGACGACGTCCTTCCCGGAGATGTTCATCGCCGGTGTGCCGGGCATCATGACCATCGTCGCCTTGACGGCGTAGGTGCCGGCGGACTTGCCGAGCTGCACGATCGCCGGGTTCGGAGCCGCGGTGAAGGAGCTCGCGTCCATGGCCGCGGGCGCCGCCTCGTCGACGCGCCGCATCGTTCCCTTGGCAGCCTCCATCGGCGTGCCCTCGGCCATCAGCAGCGCGATCGAGAACTGCATCGAGTCGCCGTCGACCTTGGTGGTGTAGCGCTCGGTGAAGCCGTGACCGTCGTGGAAGCCGTGGTCGAGCTGCACGATCGATCCGTCGGCCGCGAGCTCGACGCGGTCGACACTGACGTCGCCGTCGTTGTCCGCGACGACCGCGACGTAGCGCTCGTTCTGGGCGTCCCAGCCCAGGTAGCTGCGCATCACCAGCGCATTCGGCATGCCGCTGAACCGGACGGTGGTGTCCTCCTGCACGAAGAAGTTGCCCAGCGCCCACGAGTAGGTGCTCGACGACTCCCACTTGGAGGGCTCGCCTGGCCCCATCACGGCGGTGCCGCTGCCTTGCCAGCTGCCGATCAGCGGTGCGAGCTTCTGGAGCTCCGGGGCGGGCTTGGGCGTGTCCTGCGCGGCGGTGACGCCGGCCAGGCAGACCAACGAGAGGGAGAGGGATTGGACGGAGAGCCTGCGGTTCGTTTCTGTTCTCAACTTCTCGGGTGATCGCGAAGGCGCCCGACACTAGCCGCGCCGATCACCCGAACAAAAGGCAAACATCCATCCGGGAAACGATCCCGGGCTCGCGAGCCCAGGGTCGTGCGGCTGGTGACCGGGCGAGGCCACGCGCGGAGGCGAGGTCCTCCCCGGATGCCAGACCGGATGCTCGGCACTGGCCGGTGCTCGTCCTCGGCGGTGACCGGCGCCGCGCGATCCTCCGGTGTGGATCGGGTTTCGTCGGGGGCCGATCGGGAGCGACCATGCCGCAGCGGTCACGATCGTCGATCACCCTGGCCAGCGTGTTGGCTGTGCTCTCGGCCCCCGACGAAGACCTCGTCGCGGCGCGGAACGTGGACCACACGCTGTCGTTCGACTCGGTGTCGACACCACCGTCGAAGGCCGACCGGCGAGGTCGATCCGGGTGTCCGCACGCGCCCGGGACATCATGGGTACACCCACCCGCGCGGCGTGTCCGTGGTCCGACCGTCGGGTTGTCCAGGCGCGAGGGCACAGCTACCGTGACCGGCACCATGCGCGCGACGACGGGTGGTGACGGCCGCGCTTCGCGAGGGAGGAAAGCGATGGAAGTTCGATTCATCGCGGTGGCGCTGGCGCTTTGCGCGGCGGCTGCCGTGCCTGCGCAGGACGTGGCGCTCGCCGTGTATCCGGCGAAGATCACGCTCGATTCGGCACGGGATCGCCACCGCGTCGTCGTGATCGCGACCGATGCGCACGGCGTGACGCGCGAGGTGTCGGATGCGGTGAAGATCGAGTTCGAGCCGAAGGGCCTCGTCGAGCTGGTCGATGGTCGCGTCCGCGGGCTCATCGACGGCACGGTCGAGCTCCATGCCGTGCTGGGCGACCTCCGGGCGTCGAGTGCGATCGAGGTGCGCCACGCGACCAGCGCGCCACCGGTCAGCTTTCGCAACGACGTCATCGCGACGCTGACGCGCGCCGGCTGCAACGCCGGCTCGTGTCACGGCGCCAAGGCCGGCAAGAACGGCTTCGGGCTGTCGCTGTTCGGCTTCGATCCGGGCCACGATCACCGTGCGTTGACCCGTGAGGCACGGGGCCGCCGCATCGACTGCGCGGATCCGATCGACAGCCTGATGCTGCAGAAGCCGCTCGGCAACGTCCGGCACCAGGGCGGCAAACGGCTCGAGCCCGGCGGCCCGCTCGAGTCGACGCTGCAGGAGTGGATCGCCGAAGGCGCGCCCGACGACGGCGGCGCTGCGCCGAAGCTCGAGAGCCTGACCGTCGAGCCGAAGGAGCTGGTGTTCCTGGACCAGGGCGACGGCAGGCGAGCGCGCCTCGTCGTGACCGCGCGCTACGCGGACGGCTCGCTCCGCGACGTCACCGACCTCGCGCTGTTGTCGTCGACGGGCGAGACCGTCGCCAAGGTCGACGGACAGGGAATCGTCACCGCCGGCGCGCGCGGTGAGGCGTTCGTGCTCGCGCGGTTCGGCAGCCTCGCCGAGGTCGCTCAGATCATGGTCGTCCCGGACGCGGAGCCGTTCGACCCCGCCCTCCACCCGCCGGCCAACCACGTCGACGAGCTCGTCTACGCGAAGCTGCGCAAGCTCCGGCTCGAGCCGGCGGGCATCTGCGACGACGACACCTACGTCCGTCGGCTCTACCTGGACCTGATCGGGCGGACACCGACGGCCGACGAAGTGCGTTCGTTCCTCGCCGACGACGACGCCGACAAGCGCGGCAAGCTGTGTGACGATCTGCTGTCGCGCGACGAATTCGCCGACGTGTGGGCGTCGCAGTGGGCCGAGGTGCTGCGCATCGAGTCGTTCCATCTCGAACGGAAGGGCATGGTCCTCTACTCGCAGTGGCTGCGGGAGATGATCCGCACCGGCGTGCCGTTCGACGAGATGGTGCGCCGCATGCTGACCAGCTCGGGGGGCAGCTTCTCGGTGCCGGAGACCAACTACTGGGTCGTCACCGCCGATCCGAAAGTGCTCGCCGAAGACTGCGCGCAGGCCTTTCTCGGCCTGCGGGTGCAGTGCGCGCAGTGCCACAACCACCCGTTCGAGCGGTGGACGATGGACGACTACTACGGGTTCGCGGCGTTCTTCGGCCGGGTCGGCCGCAAGAACGGCGAGGACGCGCGCGAGACCATCGTCTACGACCGCGGCGCCGGCGGCGTCCGCAACGAGCGCACCGGCAAGACGGCGGTGCCGCGATTCCTCGGCGGGGCGGAGCCCGAAATCCCCGCCGGCACCGACCGCCGTCAGGTGCTCGCCGACTGGCTGACGTCGAAGGACAACCGTTGGTTCGCTGCGAACGTCGCCAACCGCGTGTGGGCGCGACTCTTCGGGCGTGGCCTCGTCGAACCGGTCGACGACCTGCGCGTCAGCAATCCACCGACGCACCCCGAGCTCTATCGGTGGCTCGGCGAGCAGCTCGCGAACAACGGGTTCGACGTGCGCGCGCTGTTCCGCACGATCGTCGCGTCGAACACGTACCAAGCGGCTGCCGATCCGGACGGCGCGCCGGCGGCCGCCTACGCGGGGCGCATTCCGCGGCGCATGAGCGCCGAGCAGATGCTCGACTCGATCGGTTGCGTCACCGGCGTGCCGACCAAGCTGCGCGGCGTGCCGCTCGGTGAGAGCTCGGTGCTCGTCGCGGACGCCAATCCCGGCAACCGTTTCCTCGATCTGTTCGGTCGCCCGCGCCGGTCCTCGGCCTGCGCGTGCGAACGCCGCGCCGAGCCGACGCTCAACCAGGTGCTGCACCTGATCAACGGCGAGACGGTCGAAGCCAAGGTCCGCGCGAAGGACAGCCGCCTGGCCAGGCTCCTCGCTGCGGACACGCCGCAAGCGAGCATCGTCGACGATCTGTTCCTTGCCGCGTACGCGCGCGCGCCGCGGCCGGAGGAACGCGAGAAGGTGCTCGCGCAGATCACCGGCGCGACGGACGCCACCGTCGCCTGGCAGGACCTCCTGTGGGCGATGCTGAACTCCAAGGAATTCCTGTTCCAACACTGATCCTCCACGAGGACCGATCCATGCACCGTCGCATCGTCAGCGACCGTCTCGTGAGCACGTGGTTCCTCGCGTGCCTCGCGATTCCGCTGAGCGGCCTTCGCGCGCAGCAGCCCGCACCGAAACAGGAGAAGCCCGCCGCCGCCGCTTCCGAGCAGCAGTCCTCGGAAGCCGACAAGCTCGACGCGCTGCTCGCCGAGCTCGCGAAGGTCCCCGCGTCCGCGTGGGAGGCACGCATGAAGCGCGCGCGCGATGCGGCTGCTGCCGAGGGCGCGAAGCTCGAGAAGCTGCGCGCGAGGATCCAGGCCCTCGAAGCGAAAGCCGCGGCAGCCGAGCAGGCGCAGACGCACCGCCGTCGCGGACGTCGAACGCCTCACGAGCCTGCGCGCGGCCGTGGTGGCGCTCGCCAGCGGAGCATCCACACCCGCGCCCGCCGGCGACGTCGCCGAGGCGGCGGCCGCGAAGCCGATGCCCGAGCCGGCGCCGAAGCCGAAGATGCCCGCCGCCGCATCGAAGTCCGCGAGCGCGAAGGAGGAGCAGCTCGTCACCTTCGAGGATCACCTCCAGCCGATCTTCGAGGAGAACTGCACGGTCTGCCACGACTCCGTCGACCAGAAGGGTGGGCTCGACCTGACGAGCTATCGCGGCGTGATCCAGGGCGGGGGATCCGGCCACACGTTGGTCGCGGGCGATCCCGACGCGAGTCGTCTCTACATGCTCGTCTCGCACAAGGCGAAGCCGACGATGCCACCCGACGAGCCACCGATCCCAGGCGATCAGATCGAGGCGATCCGCAAATGGATCGCGCAAGGCGCGCCGGAGAACTCGAAACAGGCGAAGGCATTCGCCGCCGAGCGCGCCGCCGAAGCCGCGAAGATGGCCGAGGCCTCGGCGTCGGCCGCGGGCGAGGCGCACGAGGCCGTGATGCCCGAGCGCCTGCCACGCGTCGAGCGCGTCCTGCCCGCACGACCCGGCGCGCTCCGCGCGATCGCGGTGAGCCCGAGCGCGCCGCTGCTCGCGATCCCGGGGCAGGGGCAGATCCTGCTCTGGCACGCCGACCGGCTCGAGGAGCTCGGTGTGCTCGAGTTCCCGTTCGGCATGGCCGACGTACTGCGGTTCTCCGCCGACGGCTCCAAGCTGCTCGCGGCCGGTGGCGTGCCGGGCAAGAACGGCGGCGCCGTGCTCTACGACGTGCGCACCGGCATCGACCTCGGTCGCTACGGCGAGACCTCCGACGCGGTGCTGGCTGCAGCGCTCAGTCCCGATGCCGAGCGCATCGCGGTCGGCGGCACGCACCGGCGCGTCGACGTCTTTCTCGTCGACGGTGGCGAGCGCGCGTTCCGTATCGAGCACGACGATTGGGTGCTCGCATGCGACTTCAGTCCGGACGGCGAGCTGCTCGCGAGCGCCGACCGCAGCGGCAAGGTGCTGGTCACACAGGCGCGCACCGGGCGTGACGTCTACACGCTCACCGGGCATTCGGGTGCCGTGAACGCGGTGCGGTTCTCCCCGAAGTCCGACGTGGTCGCGTCGGCCGGTGCCGACGGCACGGTGCGCGCATGGCGCATGAGCGATGGCCGCCCGACCTGGAACCAGCGCGGACACGGCGACGAGGCCCTGTGCCTGGCCTGGGAGCAGCCCGGCGGCCTGGTGTCGGGCGGCGCCGACGGCGCGTTGCGGGCGTGGACCGCGAGCGGGGGCAAGGACGGCGACCTGCCGGCGATCGGCGAATGGATCTACGGCGTCGCCTTCACCAGGGACGGTGCGCGGCTGTTCGCCGCGGATTGGCAGGGCAGGCTCACTGAGGTGGACATGGACACCCGCAAGGTGCTCCGCACCGTGACGCCGCTCGCGATCGTCGAGTGACGGTGCCGGCCGGCCTGCTTCGGAGAACCGGTTCTCCCACCCGCACGCCGCGTCTATCCTGCGGTCCTTGATGCTGGATCGCCTGCCGCGCCTGGTCGTCTCCGCGCCGTTCGGCAACTACGTGCAACCGAAGGGCGCGATCGCGACGCTCGGCACGTTCACCGCGAAGCGACGGCCCGGGCGCCTGTGGCGCATCCTGCGGACCGTCCGCTACTACCCGCGGCTGCGCGCCTGGGTCAACCGCATCGGGTTGCGGAACCCGGGCATCGACTGGCTCTCCGAGCGCGTGCGCGGTGGGCGGATCGACGTCTCGGACAAGCTCGTCAGCGTGCACGGCTTCACCGCCGACGAGTGGTGGTGGCTCCTCGACGCGATCGCCGCGCTCGGACCGCTCGGAGTCGAGCTGAACATGTCGTGTCCGAACGTCGGCGAGATCGACTGGCCCGACGCGTTGTTCTCCCGTGCGGTCGCGACCGGCGTGCCGGTCGTCGTGAAGCTGCCGCCGATCCGCTACGAGGAGATGTTCGCCCGATCGCTGCGCGCGGGAGTGCGCACCTTCCACGCCTGCAATACGCTGCCGATCGCCGCCGGCGGGCTCAGCGGCCAGCCGCTCAAGCCCGTCGCGCTGCAGTGCATCCGCCGGCTCTTCGAGTCGGTGCCCGAGGACGTGCGCGGGCAACTGCGCATCCTGGGCGGGGGTGGGATCCGCGCCGCTGCCGACGTCGACGAGTACGCCGACCACGGCGTCCATGCCGTCGCGGTCGGCACGAAGGTGATGAACCCGCGGTATCTGCTCGGGCACGGCGGACTCGAGACGATCCGACAACGGGCAGACCAGCGTCTGAAGGGACGCGAGCCGTGGCTGTCGGTTCGGGCGACGGTCGGCTGATCGCCGGCATCCGTTCGACCCGCGCCGCCGAAGGCACCCGCCGTGAAGAGACTCGTCCGCATCGCCTTCGCGCTCGTCACCGCCGGACTCGCCGGGGTCTTCGCGATGGGTCTCTGGAGTCGATCCCGGATGCTGGATGCCGCAGGTGTCGAAGCCGCCCTGCTCGCGCTGCCTGCCAACCGCCCGTTCCAGGTCGTCGGGCTCCAGCACCGCGCCTTCGACTTCGACGCCGGGGGCGAGACGATCCGCGCCGAGCTCACCTGGTGCCACGTGCCGCGCGCGGACGGCGCGCCGCCCGCGCGCCCGATCGTGCTCGTGCACGGCACGCCCGACGCGCTGGTCGCCTGGGAGGGCGTGATCTTCGGCGCCGGCGGCGTCGGCGGGCGGGGTCACGACGTCTATGCATTCGACGTGCTGGGCCACGGCACGACGCGGACCGTCGTGTCGCCTTGCACGTTCCAGCGCTGCGCGGACTGGGTGGCTCTGGCGATCGGCGCACTCGGACTGCGCGACGTGTGTCTCGTCGGACAGTCCTACGGCGGCGAATTCGTCTGGCGTGCCGCGCTCGACCATCCGGATCTGATCGGCCGCGTCGTCCTGATCGACAGCTCCGGCCTTCCCCGACCGGCGGGTGGATGGTTGTCCGAGGAGGTGCAGATGCGAGAGAACCCGCTCGCCGACGTCGGTTGGGTGCTGAACTCACGGGATCGCGTCCGCTCCGCGCTCGACCCGCACTTCGCGGACCGTGCGCCACATGCGGGAGTCGACGACTTCGTGATCTGCTGCTCTCGTCCGACGAACTGGCGGGCGATGGTCGATCTGGTTCGCGACGAGAACGGCGCACGCGCGAACGAACTCCCACATCTGACGCAGCCGGTCCTGCTGCTCTGGGGCTCGCGTGATCTCGCCTACCCTGTCGCGGAATTCGGCAGCCGGTTCGCCGACCGGATTCCGAACGCGCGGCTCGAGATCGTTCCGGATGCCGGTCACTACCCACACGTCGAGCAGGCGGCCGTCGTCGCCGACGCGATCCTGGAGTTTGCCTGACCCGGTTCGATCGCCTACCCGCACATGGCGCGCGACCGGCGACCGGCCTCCCGGTAGCATCTCGCGAAGCACGCGAAGTGGGGCCCTCGATCGCGGTCCCCTCGGAACGGGCGCTGGAGTCGGATTCGATGGGCGATGCCGAGGAACCGGAGGTCTTGGAACCACCGCACGGACAGTGGACTGCGGGAGAGTTCGAGCTGCTGCTGGAAGTGTTGCCCACCGCGCTCTACCGGGCACCGGCCGAGGATCCGTTTCGAAGGCTGTTCATCGGCGGTGCCATCGAGTCGCTGATCGGCAGCGCGGCGGCGAAGTTCCGCGGTTCCTTCGCCGACTGGTCGGAGCTGATCCACGAGGACGACCTGTCCGAAGTGCGGGACCTGCTCGGTATCGGCACGAGGCACTCCCGCGGTGGCGCGGAGTACCGCGTGCGGATCGACAACGGCGACGAGATCTGGCTGCGGGATCGGATCGTCCCGATCCGCGGTGCCGGTGATCGGATCGAGTATCACCTCGGGCTGGTCATCGACATCACCCGTGAGAAGCGCGAGGAGCAGACGTTCGCCGAGGTCGTCGAGCAGGCGCCGTGCGGCATGGTGCTGATCGACCGCGACGGCACGATCGAGATGTGCAACCGCGAGCTCGAACGCATGTTCGGCTACGCGGAGGGTGCGTTGGAGGGCCAGCCGGTCGAGGTGCTGGTGCCGGCCGCGGAC
The DNA here is from genome assembly GCA_963823025.1 of uncultured Planctomycetota bacterium. GTDB lineage: Bacteria > Planctomycetota > UBA1135 > UBA1135 > UBA2386 > CAWGKH01. Next base: position 40,030 of record CAWGKH010000007.1, read on the forward strand.
CGCGAAGAGGAGGCCGAGTGGCGCGCGCGTGTGTTCCGCGAACGGCGTCTCGCGCGTCACGGCCACGCGCCTCGCGAGATGTCCGGCCTGCATCGTGACGGGCGCGAGGTCCCGGTCCAGCTCGTGATGAGCGCGATCGACACGCCGTCGGGTTTGCGCGTGCTGGCTTCGATCGTCGACAACTCGGAGCGCAAGCGCGCGCGCGAACAGCTCGAGCGCGCGAATCTCGAGCTCCAGCGCGTCGCCCGGATCGATCAGCTCACCGGCCTCGCGAACCGGCGGCGCTTCGAAGAGCAACTCGACACCGAGTGGCTGCGTGCCCGGCGGTCCGGATCGAGTCTCTCGTTGCTGCTCTTCGACGTCGACTTCTTCAAGGCCTACAACGACGGCGCGGGACACGTCGCCGGCGACGACGCGCTGAAGTCCGTCGCCGAGGTCGCACAACAGGCCGTGCAACGCCCCGGTGATCTGTGCTCACGGTTCGGTGGTGAGGAGTTCGTCATCCTGCTCCCGGACACCGAGCTGCCTGCGGCGCGATCGCTCGCCGAGCGCGTCCGTGCGCGCGTCGAGGCGCTGCGCATCCCGCATCCGGGCCTCGCGAACGGCCGCGTCCTGACGATCAGCATCGGCGTCGCGAGCGTGCGGCCGGGGACCGGCATGGAGGCTCGCGGCTTGCTCGAAGCCGCCGACCGCCAGCTCTACGTCGCCAAGAACTCGGGCCGCAACCGCGTCGCGAGCGAGCAGCTCGCCGGTGCACCGGTGCAGGGCCGCGCCGCACGGGAGGCTCTTGAGCAGTAGCATCGAGTTCATGCCCTCCGAACACCCACGCAACGTCGTCGTCACCGGTGCCAACCGTGGTCTCGGCCTCGAGTTCGTGCGCCGCTACCTCGCCAGAGGCGACCGGGTCGTCGCCGCCGTACGCCATCCCGACAAGGCGACCGAGCTGAAGGCCCTCGCCAACGAGGGCGCGCCGGGGCAGCTGACGGCGATTCCACTGGACGTCCAGGACGTCGCTTCGGTCCTCGCGCTCCGCGAGCTCCTGCCGTTCGACTCGGTCGACATCCTCGTCAACAACGCGGGCGTCGGCGGCTCGCGCGAGCAGCGGTTCGAGGACGTCGTGTTCGATGCGCTCGAGGCGACTCTCCAAGTCAACTCGATCGGCCCGCTGCGGGTCACACGTGCGCTGTGGGACCGTCTCGCCGACTCCGCGAAGCTGCTGTTCGTCTCCTCGCTGATGGGCTCGATCGCCGACAACGGCTCCGGCGGCCGCTACGCGTACCGGATGAGCAAGACGGCGCTCAACATGGCCGTACGCTGCTCGGCCTGGAGTGTGCGCAGCGCGGCATCACGGCGATCGCGATCCACCCGGGCTGGGTGCGGACGCGCATGGGGGGTGAATCCGCGCCGCTCGCGATCGAGGAATCGGTGGCGGCGATGGTCGACACCCTCGACCGCAAGGCTCCGCGCGACAGCGGCGGCTTCTTCGATCGCACCGGCGAGCCGTTGCCCTGGTGACGTCGTCTAGCGACCGTCCCGGTGCGAGAGCCAGCGCTTGAACGGCTCCTCGAGCGACTCGATCGGCGTGCCGAACGCGTCGTCGAATGCCGAGCTGCTGTCGCCCTTGCCTTCGGCGAGCGCCAGCCGCAGCCAGTGAAGGAACGCGTCCCGGCGCGACGGGCGGAGCTCCTGATCCATCAGGAACGCGACGAACGCATGCGCGCTCGCCCAGCTGATCGCCGGTGTGTCGCCGAACCCGCCGTAGAAGCTGCTTCGGAGCGAGAGGTGGAGCAGGTTCTCGACGCCGAAGTCGCGTGCGTGGAGTGCCAGGTTCGCTTCGTCGGTGCCGAGGGTCGGCTCGCCGGCCACCGCGCGCCCGGGAGCGCCGTTCATGCGCGACTGCATCCAGCGCGCGAACCCGAGCTCCGCCGTCGCGCAGTAGCGCTGCTGCGGTCCTCCGGGGTTCCCGTCCCTCGCGAGGCACCGGTAGAGCACCATCTGCGTGCCGATCTCGAACAACCCGACCGGCCGATCCCCGTCCGCCGGGTAGTAGCTGTTGCCCGCGTCGTCGAACGGTGCCGGCACGAAGTATGGCAGCGCACCGCTCTCCCACTTCGGAAACTCCTTCTCGTCCTTCCAGACCTTGATCTGCATCGGGCGGAGCGCTTCGGCGAGCACGAGCGACTGCCCGAACTCGTCGAACATCAGGACGTAGAGGCGCTCCAGATCGATCAGCACCTCGATGCCGCGCGCGAGACCACCGTCGGTGCGCAGCACGAAGTGTTCGGCCGGCAGCTCGAGAGCATGGCCCCAGCTCGCGTGGTGCTCTTCGTAGCTCTTGCGGGTGTACCACTTGTGGCCGTCCGGCCAGAGCCACCCGCGCTTCGGGTGGTGCCGGTGGCCGAGGAACGTCTGTGCCGCCTCGTGCTCGTCGTCGAGCATCACCACGGTCAGCGCCTGGAGTCGGGCCAGATCGTCCAACTGGTGCTCGGTTGCCCAGCCGACGAGGGCCCAATTGGCGTCGACGTCCTTCGCGGCCTTTCGTCGTCGGTCGAGGAACTCGGCGACCATCTGCCGCACGAGCTGCAGCTCCTTGACCTTCGCGCGAGGCACGCGGACGCGCTTGCCGCCCTGCATCACGAGGATCTCGTCGGTGGCGAACGGCTCGGCGACGCGCCCCTCGACGACCGAGCCGTCGGCGAGGAACACCTTGTCGCGGTGATCCGCATCACGGCCCTGGGCGATCGCCCCGCCCCACAGGACGAGTGCCGCCAGAACGGACATCACGGCCGGCCGATCCATGGACCAGAGCGTAGCGCTCGGGCGCGCCGCGGTTTCGGATCGGCGCGATTCACCCGGCGGACCCGACCGTCGTGCGCCGCACGATCTCGTCGGCGAGCGCGTCGATCGTCCGCCCGCTCGTGTCGACGGTGATGTCGGCCTGCGCATAGGCGGGCTCCCGTTCGGCGAGGATCTCGCACATCGCCCGGAACGCCTCGTCGTGTCCCTCCATCGGCCGCGTGTCGCCTTGCGCCACCACGCGGTTCCAGTGCTCCTGGGGACGCGCGCGCAGCCAGATCGTCACGGCGTGGGCCCGCAGCAGCGCGAACGTCTCGGAATCCGTCACCAGTCCGCCGCCGGTCGCCAGCACCGCACGATCCTCGGCGTCGAGGACCAGACGGCGCAGCACCTCGCGCTCTGCGCGGCGGAACGCGCGTTCGCCGTTGAGCTCGAAGAGCTGCGCCAGCGGCAGGCCGGAGCTGCGCTCGATCTCGGCGTCGAGCTCGACGAACGGCATCCGGAGTCGCTCCGCGACGGCGCGCCCGACCGAGCTCTTGCCGGCACCGCGCAGGCCGAGCAGCGCGAGCATGCGCCGCGAGGCGCGGTGCGCGGAGCCCGATTCGGCGCCGGCGAGCAGCGACGAGGGTGCGGCGCCGAGCGCCTCGGCGAGGGCGCGCAGCTTGACGATCGACGGGTTGGCGCGGCCGGTCTCGACGTCCGCGAGGAAGCGCTCCGAGATGCCGGTGTGCGTCGCGAGATCGCGGCGCGTCCATCCGCGGTCCTTGCGGCGACGGCGAACCTCGTCGCCGAGCGCTGCGAGCAGGGGGTCGGGACCGCGCATGCCTGCATGTTACTGCAGGTCTCTGACGGGGGCGCGCAGGAAAGTGCCGTCACCGGCCGCTGTCATCGAGCGACGGTCGCGGTGAGCTCGACGAGCTCGCCGGCGCGCAGCACGACGACCCGGAGGTCGGCCCCGTCCTGAAGCTGCTCGAACGCGGTCCGGATCGCCTCGAAGCTGCCGGTCTCGTCGATGTCGACGTCCTGCACCTTCAGGATCACGTCCCCGCCGGCGACGAACGTCTGGTCGCCGACCCGCGCGGCCACCTCGCCACCGCGCAGCCCGAGCGCCTCGGACGGCGAGCGTCGCGCCACGTACTGCACGAGCAGTCCCGACCGACCCTTCGGCAGGTTGAGGACGCGCGCGAGCGGGCCGGTCACCACCATCACCTCCACGCCGCTCCAGAACGACGGACTCTCGAGCAGGCTCTTGCGCGCGATGTTCGACGTCACGGCGAAGCCGAGACCCTCGTTGCCGCCCGACGCCGTCAGCATGTGACTGACGATGCCGATCACCTCGCCGCGCATGTCGAACAACGGGCCGCCGGAGTTGCCCTCGTTGATCGCGGCATCGGTCTGGAACAGCTCGGTGTCGAACAGCGTGCGCGGTCCTCCGTGCGGTTTGCGGCGCGCGCTGATGTGTCCGACCGTGAGCGTGTGCGTCATGCCGCGCGGCGCACCGACCGCGAACACCTCGCGGCCGACACGCACGTCGTCGGAGTCGGCGAGCTTCGCGACGTGCACGTCGTCGGGGATGGACCCGGTCAGCTCGATCAGCGCCACGTCGTGGAACCGATCCGACGCGAGGACACGGGCACGCCGCAGCTCGCCGGACTCGAACTCGACGAACACCGCATCGGCGAGATGCACGACGTGTGCGGCCGTGAGGATCTTGCCGTCCTTCGAGACGACGACGCCCGAGCCGAGACCGGCGATCGAGGTCATCGTCCCGGACTCGTCGTCGAGGTCGATCGTCCGACCCGAGGTGCGGATCGTCACGACCGACGTGTGCACGCGCGCGAACACGTCCTCGAGACTCTCCTGGGCGGGTCGCCCTTGGGTTCGCAGCGCGGTGCACGCCGAGAGCAGAACGACAACAGCGGAGAGCGAGCGCATCGGCAGGATCCTCGAACCGCGATCATGCCGCGCGGGAGGCCGCGCTGGGTCGCGAAGTCGGAGGTTCCTCGCGGGACGCGAGGAACCGGAGCCGGAGCGGCCCCGGAGAAACAGAAGCGCGGCCGACTGCCTCGGGGCATGCCCACCGGCGGTGGGTGTGCCCCTCCGTTGCGGCGGGAGGCCGCGCTGGGTCGCGAAGTCGGAGGTTCCTCGCGGGACGCGAGGAACCGGAGCCGGAGCGGCCCCGGAGAAACAGAAGCGCGGCCGACTGCCTCGGGGCATGCCCACCGGCGGTGGGTGTGCCCCTCCGTTGCGGCGGGAGGCCGCGCTGGGTCGCGAAGTCGGAGGTTCCTCGCGGGACGCGAGGAACCGGAGCCGGAGCGGCCCCGGAGAAACAGAAGCGCGGCCGACTGCCTCGGGGCATGCCCACCGGCGGTGGGTGTGCCCCTCCGTTGCGGCGGGAGGCCGCACTGGGTCGCGAAGTCGGAGGTTCCTCGCGGGACGCGAGGAACCGGAGCCGGAGCGGCCCCGGAGAAACAGAAGCGCGGCCGACTGCCTCGGGGCATGCCCACCGGAGGTGGGTGTGCCCCTCCCGTTGCGGCGGGAGGCCGCGCTGGGTCGCGAAGTCGGAGGTTCCTCGCGGGACGCGAGGAACCGGAGCCGGAGCGGCCCCGGAGAAACAGAAGCGCGGCCGACTGCCTCGGGGCATGCCCACCGGCGGTCGGTGTGCCCGTCCGTCGCGGCGGGGCCTATCCTGACCGCATGCTGCGCAGGCTCCTCGCGTTCTTCCGGCACGGATTGTGGGCGGCCGACCTGCGCGAGTGCAGTGCGGGCCGCCGCTTGTGGCTCGGGGCGCTGCGCGTGGTCGGCCACGTGATCGCGAGCTACGACCGCCACCTCGTCGGCATCCGCGCCGGGGGGCTCACGCTGGTCACGCTGCTCTCGATCGTGCCGTTGCTGGCGATCGCGTTCTCTCTCGCCGACGCGTTCGAGTTCCGCGAGCTCCTCGACCAGTGGATCCAGAGCAACGTGAGCGATCTGCCCGCGGAGCTCCAGCAGGCCGTGTCCCGGATCGAAGCGCTCGTCGACCGCACCAGCTTCAAGGCGCTCGGCTTCGTCGGCACGTTGGTTCTCGTCTGGTCCGCGATGTCGCTGTTCAGTCGGCTCGAGCAGTCGCTGAACTTCGCGTGGCGCTCGCATGCTTCGCGCGCATTGATCCGCCGCATCACGCGATTCCTCGCGCTGCTGCTCGTCGTGCCGGTGCTCGCGGTCGGCTCGGTGCTGTTGTCTTCGGCGCTCAGCAGCAGCTCGTTGGTCGAAGAGCTCCGCGCGGAGATTCCGTATCTGATGAAGCTCTACGATGCCGGGTTGTTCCTCCTGCCGCACGTGATGGCATCGGTGGCCCTGTTCGCGCTGTACCTCTTGATGCCCAACACCAGCGTCGACTGGCGCGCCGCTGCCGTCGGCGGCGTGCTCGCGGGCTTCGGGCTGATGGCGATGAACGGCGTGTACGTGCATTTCCAGATCGGCGTGGCCCGGGCGAACGCGATCTATGCGACGCTCGCCGCCGTCCCGCTCCTGCTGATCTACCTGCAACTCACCTGGACGGTCGTGTTGCTCGGCGCGGAGGTGGGCTACGCGGTGCAGAACGTCGACCGCCTCGGACCCGAGCAGGGACTCGAGGGCATGACCTGGGCGGTGCGCGAGCGCCTCGCTGCGAGCCTCGTCGAGAACGCGGTGGAGCACTTCGACCGCGGCGACGGTGCGTTCGCACTCGCACGGTTCGCAGCCGATCTCGACGTGTCGCGGGACTGGATCGATGCGGCCGCCTCCGACCTGGAGCAGGCCGAGATCGTCACGCGCGTCGGCGACGACGCGATCCTGCCGCTGCGTCCCGGCTCGCGGATCACGGTCGGCGACGTGCAATCGGCGGTTCGCGGGCGGGTTCCGGCCCAGGTGCGCAAACGTATCCCGTTGTCGCGATCCGTCGAGGATTCGATCGACGAGTCCCGGCCGCCGGAACCGGCGTTCCGAATCGCGCTCGACGCCGTGCCGAGCGACCCGGCGCACGGCGCGAATCCCGCTTCCTGTTGAACCGAAACGGAACCTGGCACCTGCCGCGTTCGTCGGCTCCCGGTCGTCGCGTCTTCCGGTCGGCGAGAACGGTCCGCGCGAGCTCCCCCTCTCGCCGTTTCGCTCCGAAGCGGCGACGATGCACGTCACGCCCTGCACCGCAGGGTGTTGCTCTTCTCTCCCAATGGCCCTCGGAGCGCGCAACCCTGAAGCGCGAGCCCACCATGTCCAGACTCTGTTCCTCGCTGGCCGCGGCGATGACCCTCGCCTTCGCCGGTGTTCCCGTCGCCGCTCAACAGGCGCCGTCGTGGGATCGGTTGATCGCCGCGCAGTGGCCCGGTTCCTCGATCCGGAAGGTTTCGGAGGCGGAGTTCCTCGCCTTCGTGAAGCACCAACCGAACGCCGACGACCGCAAGGCGGCCGTGCGTGCGTTCCTGCGCGCGCAGTATCTCGCGTACGGACTGCCGGCCGACGCCTCGCTGGACTTCCCGGTGCCGAGTGGTCGTTCGGCGGCGATCACGCCGGGCTTCGGGGTCGACTCGATCACGATGGAAGGTCCCGAGCCGAACGGTGACCCGAACGGCATGCCGGCAGGCACGCCGACGCCCCTCAACTTCGGCGACGAGGGCCATGGCGTGCTGGCGGTGAACGACTCCGACTGGTGGACCTTCACGGCACCGATCGCGTTGGACGCGATGCTGTGGATCGGACCGGGCAGCGTCTCCGCGCCGGACGACGTGGTCCTGACCGTCTACGACAGCACCGGGGTCCCGGTCGCGTTCAACGACGACTATCACCACTTCTATGCGCAGGTCACGATGCGGATGCAGGCCGGCGCGACCTACTACTTCGCGGTCGAGGGCTTCGATCCGGCGACGGACTTCGGGGACTACACGCTCGACTTCGTCGCCGCGCCGGTCGCGGGCTCGCCGAACTCGAGCTTCGGCCGCACGACCGTGCCGGAGGGCGCCGAGCCGAACGACAACCTCGGGACGCCGACGCCGATCAACTGCGGTGAGATCGGTCTGGGCAACCTCCAGCAGGCGGGTGACACCGACTGGTGGGGGCCGATCACCGTTCCCGCGGGTGGGATGGCGCTCGCGGCAGAGGTCGATCCGCCGCTCTCGGGGACCTCGGAGCTGTACGACTCGGTGATGGACATCGTCGATCCGGGTGGGGTCGTGTTCGCGACCGACGACGACGGCGGACCACGCTATCTGTCGCGCGTCGCGGCGAGCCTCCCGGCGGGCACCTACTACGTCGTGGTGCGCGGCTACAACAACGCGGAGACCGGCGACTACGCGCTGTCCGTGGACTGCAGCAGTCCTTGGCCCGCGTTCACCGAGGCGCCGGAACAGAACGGCAGCCCGTTCACGACGCCGGCCGGCACCCCCACGGTGATCCCGTGTGGATCGGTTGTCACCGGCAACCTCGCCGTGGTGGGCGACCAGGACTGGTATCGCGTCGTCCTGCCGCGCGGCGGACTGCTCTACGCCACCACCGATGCGGATCCCAATGCGACGCAGAACGTCGGTGACACCGTCGTCTATCTGCGCGACGGGGCCGGCAACGAGCTCGCGAACAACGACGACATCGACGGGCAGAGCACCTACTCGCGCGTGCAGCTGGTCGTGCCCGCCGGCACCTACTACCTCGACGTGCGCGGCTACCAGAACGCCCGCGGTGCCTATCAGCTGACCGTCGAATGCCGCAGCGGCTTCGCCGGCGTCGTCTACCGCACCGGGGGCTGCCCCGGCAGCAATGGCACGCCGCTGATCTACGCGCGGTACTCGACCTACGGCGCCGAGTCGTTCGAGGCGCCGGCGCTCGGGTCGACGTTCTCGCTCGACGTCGCCGGCATGCCGCAGAACGGCGTCGGCGTGATGGCTGCCGGCCTGTCGGACTCGAGCTTCCTCGGCACGCCGTTGCCGCTCGATCTCGGTCTCCTCGGCGCGCCGGGCTGCATGCTCGAGACGAGCATCGAGCTGCAGTCGCCGCTCGCCGCCGATGCTCAGGGCGACGCCCTCTGGCAGATCGGCGTCCCGTACCGATCCCTCGCTCGAGGGTGCCTGGTTCTACGTCCAGGCCATCGCGGTCGACTTCGGCGCCAACGCGTTCGGCCTGACCGTGTCGAACTCGGCGGCCTGCGTGCTCGGGCGGCAGGTCTGGTTCCACCCGTTCTACTACGATTGATCGGCTTGGCCGGGCCCCGGTCGCCTCGAGCGGCCGGGGCGCGGTGTCGCGGAGTTTCCGGGGAGCGGGCTCCGCGCTAACCTGCGGGCGGCGAGTGGCCGAGTCCTCGCCCTCCGGTCCTCCGCAACGCTCCCCATGCGCTTCCGCCTCCTGCTGCCCGCCGCCACGGCCGCCTTGGCGGTCGCGTCGTGTCCGGGTCAGACCTGGAAGGAGCGGATCGTCGAGCGCTGGCCGGGCCGGTCGATCCTGAAGGTGAGTGAGAGCCAGTTCCGGGCGTTCGCGGCGCGGTTCGGCGACGCGGGCGACACCCGCGACGGCGTGCACGCCTTCCTCGAGGCACAGTACGCGGCCTACGGTCTGCCGCCGCCGTCCCACGGTTGGTTCCTGGTGCCGAGTGGATCCGCTCGTTTCGCGTGGCAACCGCGGCCGGGCGTCGACGCTCTGACGTTCGAAGGCGCCGAGCCGAACGGCGATCCGAACGATCCGCTCCAACCCGGGACGCCGACGCCGATCGGCTGCGGTGACGAGGGGCACGGCGCGATCACCGCCGGCGACAGTGACTGGTGGCGCGTGGACCTCGCGACCGCGACGGACATCGTCGCGTGGACCGGCCCCGGCGCGGGACTGGCCGAGTCCGACACGGTGCTCGAGCTGCGGGACCAGAACGGCGTGTTGCGGCTCGCCAACGACGACTACTTCACGCTGTTCTCACAGGTCGAGACGACGCTCCCCGCGGGCACCTGGTACCTCGTCGTACGCGGCGCGAACCCGCAGCACGACACCGGTACCTACACGCTCGACCTCGTCGGTACGCCGCCGGGCCAGGGTCGGCCGCGGCTCATGGAACTCCCGGAGCCGAACGGGGATCCGAACGACCCGATCACACCCGGCACGCCCTCACCGCTCGTGTGCGGCGTGGTGGTCGACGGTCTGATCTCGCCGCTCGGTGACCGCGACTGGTATTCGATCTCGATCTTCTCACCCACGCGGCTCTCGCTGCGAACCGAACCGCCGACCCTGGTTGCCGACGATCTCTACGACTCGGCGCTCGACCTGCTCGACGCCTCCGGATCGCTGCTCGCACACGACGACCTGAGCGGCCCGTCGTACCACTCCGAGCTCGCCCTCGACCTGCCCGCAGGCTCCTACTACGTCGTCGTCTCCGGCTACCAGGATCGCGAGGACGGGGGCTACCAGCTGTTCGTCGACTGCGGGCCGCCGTTCGTCAGCGCGATCGAGGCACCGGAACCGAACGGCGACCCTCGAGGTACACCGCCCGGGCACCCGAGTCCGGTGCAGTGCGGCTCGGTCGCCTCCGGCGCCATCGTCGGCGCGGGCGATGCGGACTGGTACAAGCTTCATCTCGTACGCGGTCGGACGGTGGTCGCACGGACCTACTCGCCGGCGGGCCCCGGCATCGCCGACACCGTGCTCGAGCTCCGTGCGGCCGACGGCTCGCTCGTCGACATGAACGACGACGAGTTCGTCGGCAATCCGTACTCGCGCGTCGAGCACGTGCTGCCGCCGGGGCTGTGGTACGTCGTCGTGCGTGGCGCCGGCGGGGTGAGCGGGGCGTATCGCCTCGACATCGACTGTCGCACGGGCTTCGCCGGGCTGATCCTGCGAGGCAGCGGCTGCGCCGGAACCTACGGGGATCCGGAGTTCCTACCGCGGACGGGATCGTCGTTCGGCGAGGTGTACGAGTCGCCGGTCATGGGCTCGACGTTCTCGACCGACGTCGTGCGGCTACCGCCGAACGCGATCGCCCTCGGTCTGGTCGGCTTGTCGGACGGGTCGTTCGGCGGCGTGTCGCTGCCGCTCGACCTGACTCCATTCGGTGCGCCGGGCTGCGCGCTGCAGACGAGTGTCGATGCCGTGGTGTTGCTACCGGCCGATGCCATCGGTCGAGTGACCTGGCCCATCGAGATCCCGTACGATCCGCAGCTCGTCGGCGCGACCTTCCACATGCAGGTCGCCGCGTTCGACGCCGGGGTGCCGTTCGGAATGGTGCTTTCGAACCTCGCGTCCGCGGTCATCGGCACCCGGGCGCGGTTCGTGACCCGCGGCGGCTACTGAGCGGACGACCGAAACCCCGGCGGGTCGACGATCGCGGCACGGCCGCTAGACTCGATCGACCCGCCCGTCCGCGACGTCCTCCCGCACCCCGCGCGCTCCTTTGCCCATGCTCCCTCGAACCCTCCTCCTGTCGGTCGCGATCGCGGCTGGTCTGCCCTCGCTCGCGTTCGCGCAAGGTTGGGGCGCGCTCATCGACCAGCAGTGGCCCGGCGCGGCGATCCGGAAGGTGTCGGAACGCGAGTTCTGCGCGTTCGTCACCGCGCACGCGAGTGCCGGCACGCTACGCGAGGCGCGTACCGAGTTCCTCTCGCGTCAGTACGCGGCCTACGGTGGCGCGACGATCGGCGACGGACGCTTCCTCGTCCCGGCGGAGCCATCCCGTCACGACCTCACGGCGCGCCCGGGACTCGACGCCGTGGTGATGGAGGGTCCCGAGCCGAACGGCGACCCGTCGGTGACGCCGGGCAGTGTCCCGACCGTCCTGCCCCTGGGTTCGGAAGGTCACGGTGAGAACCTCGCCGGTGACGTCGACTGGTGGCGTGTCGATCTGCCGGTCGCGGGCGACTGCGTGTTCTGGACCGGACCCGGCGCGATCCATTCGCAGGACGACACGGTCCTGACGCTGCTGGACCAGAACGGCGTCGTGCTCCAGATGAACGACGACTTCCACGATCTGTTCTCGCAGATCGAAGGCCCGCTGCCGGCCGGCACCTACTACCTCGCGGTCGAGGGATTCGACCCGCAGCTCGACATCGGCACCTACACGCTCGACGTCGTGTGCACCCCCGCCGGTGTCGCCGGCGCGCGGCCCCGGATCCCCGAAGGCGCCGAGCCCAACGGCGATCCGCTGGCGGGGGGTACGCCGACCCGATCCAGTGCGGTCAGTCGGCGGACGGCATGATCTCGCCGCCCGGGGACGAGGACTGGTACAGCGTGACGATCCCGACGCCGCTGCGCCTGCGCATCGGCACGCTGCCGCCGATCCTCGGGACGGGACCGATCGCCGACATCGAGGACTCCACGCTCGAGCTGCTCGACTCCCAGGGCAACTCGCTCGCCTACGACGACATCGACGGCCCGAGCCTGCATTCCGAGCTGAGCCTCGACCTGCCGGCGGGCACCTACACGATCATCGTGGGCGGCTTCCAGGGTCTCGTCGTCGGCGGCTACCAGCTGTTCGTCGACTGTGAAGCGCCGTTCGCGTCCGCCACCGAGGGGGCCGAGCCCAACGGCGATCCGGGCGCCACTCCGGCAGGCACGCCGACGCCGATCGGTTGCGACACGGTCGCCCAGGGGGCGATCTCGATCTCGATGGACGAAGACTGGTTCCAGCTCGACGTCACCCGTGCCACGCTCGTCATCGTCACGACCGGGGATCCCGCGGGCACGTCGATGCCGATCTTTGACACCGTGATGGACCTGCTCGATGCGAGCGGCGCAGTGCTCGACACCAGCGACGATGCGTTCTACGGCACGCTCTACTCGCGCGTCGAGCGCGTGCTGCCACCGGGCCGCTACTACGCCGCGGTCCGTGGCTACCAGACGGCGACCGGCGGCTACTCGCTACAGGTCGAGTGCATCGACGGCTTCGCGGGGCTGCTCCTCCACGGGACCGGCTGCACCGGCTCGAACGGCATCCCGACGATCTTCGAACGTGTCAGCCCGGGGTTCGGCGAGACCTTCGAAGCGCCGGTGATCGGTTCGACGTTCTCGATCGATGCGGCCGGCTTGCCGAGCAACTCGGTGACCGTCGGACTGGCCGGCTTGTCGAACACGACCTACGGCGGCGCGTCGTTGCCCTTCGACCTCGCGCTGCTCGGCGCCGGCGGATGCCGGCTGCAGACGAGCGTCGAGATCTCGATCCCGCTGCCGACCGACGCGAGCGGCCAGACGCTGTGGGCGCTCGAGGTGCCGTACGACCCCGCGATCGTCGGCGGCACGGTCTATCTGCAGCTGTTCACGCCCGACGCCGGCGCACCGGGCGGGCTGACGGTGTCGAACCTGGCGGAAGCGGTCGTCGGGACCCGCGTGCGCTGGGTCCAGCGACTGTTCCCCTGAGTGCCGCCCTCGCGCGGCGCGGCCCGCGTGCCTCGCCGGGACGGAACAGGCAACAAACTGCATATATCGCCGCACCGGGCCCCCCGATCCCTGCGCTATGCTGCTTGTGTCGGGTGGGGGCGAGCCCTAACCTCGCTCCGCTCCGAACCCGCCCGGAGCCGTCATGATCGACTTCGAAACCCATCCCGACCGCTATCGCCACTGGACGCTGAGCGTCGACGGCCCGGTCGCGCGCCTGGCCCTCCACGTGGATCCCGAGCATCCGTTCGGCGAGGGCTACGAGCTCAAGCTGAACAGCTACGACCTCGGTGTCGACATCGAGCTGCAGGACGCGGTCCAGCGCCTGCGCTTCGAGCACCCGCAGGTGAAGGCCGCGATCGTCACTTCGGACGTCGATCGCGTGTTCTGCGCGGGCGCGAACATCGGGATGCTGGCGGGGTCGACGCACCCCTTCAAGGTGAACTTCTGCAAGTTCACCAACGAGACGCGGCTGTCGATCGAGGACGCGAGCCGGCACTCCGACATCCGCTTCCTCGCCGCGGTCAACGGCCCGTGCGCGGGCGGCGGCTACGAGCTGGCTGTGTCGTGCGACGAGATCTACCTGATCGACGACAACAGCTCGTCGGTGTCGCTGCCCGAGGTGCCGCTGCTCGGCGTGCTGCCGGGCACCGGCGGGCTGACCCGCCTCGTCGACAAGCGCAAGGTCCGACGGGATCTGGCCGACGTGTTCTCGACGCTCGCCGAGGGCGTCAAGGGCAAGCGGGCGAAGAAGTGGGGCCTCGTCGACGACGTCTGGCCGCGCTCGAAGTTCGCCGATGCCGTGGCCGCGCGCGCCGCCGAGATCGCGGGTGAGGGCACCGACAAGTCAGCTCGTCGCGGCATCGAGTGGAAGCCGCTCGAGCGCGAGGTCGACTCGAACGAGGGCAGGGTCGAGTATCGCTACCGGTACGTGTCGCTGCTCGTGGAGCCCGATCGCCGCGTCGCGACATTCACGATCCGCACGCCCGGCGATTCCGAGCCGAAGACGGCCGACGAGTTCCAGGAGCGCGGCGTCGACGCGTGGTTCCTCCGCTGCTTCAGAGAGCTCGACGACGCGCTGTGTCATCTGCGGTTCGAGCACGAGAACGTCGGTCTCGTCCTGCTGCGCACCGAGGGATCGATCGATGCGGTCCTCGAAGCCGAGCAGGCGCTCTGCGACAACCGCGACTTCTGGCTCTGCGAGGAGATCATCGCGTTGGTCGCGCGCGTGCTGCGGCGTTACGAGCTGACGGCGCGCAGCTTCTTCGCGCTCGTCGACCGCGACAGCGCGTTCGGCGGCGTGCTGTTCGAGCTCGCCCTCGCCGGCGATCGCATCTACGCGATCGACGATCCCGACCACCCGGTGGAGATCGCGATCGGCCCGCTCGCCGACGGCGATCTGCCGATGCCGAACGGGCTCACGCGTCTGCAGAGCCGATTCCTCGCGCGATCCCGAGCACGCGGCGCGTATCGCGAAGGAGCGACCGCGCCTCCGGACGACCGATGCCGACGAACAAGGCCTCGTGACGTTCCTGGTCGAGGACATCGACTGGGACGACGACCTGCGCATCGCGATCGAGGAGCGCGGCCTCGCTGAGCCCGGACGCGCTGACCGGCATGGAGGCGTCGCTCCGGTTCGGCGGCGCCGAGACCTGCGATTCCAAGATCTTCGGCCGGCTGAGCGCGTGGCAGAACTGGATCTTCATCCGGCCCAACGCCACCGGCGACCACGGCGCGCTCGTCTGCTACGGCAAGCCCGAGACCGCGACTTTCGACTGGAGAAGGACATGAGCACCGTCGACCTCGAAGCCAAGATCCCCAACAACGTCGGCCTGCGCGACAACAAGCGCCTCCTGCGCGCGCTCGAGAAGTGGCAGCCTGCCTTCCTCGAGTGGTGGAAGGAGATGGGGCCCGTCGGACTTCAACGGGAACGACATCTACCTCCGCACGGCGGTTGGCGTGGGTCAGGGTGGTTGGGCGCACTTCGACTACGTGAAGATGCCCGACTACCGCTGGGGCATCTTCCTCGCCGAGCCGGTCGCCGACCGCAAGATCCACTTCGGCGATCACTTGGGCGAGTCGGTGTGGAGCGATGTCCCGGGGGAGCACCGCAATCGACTGCGGCGTCTGATCGTGACGCAGGGCGACACCGAGCCGGCGTCGGTCGAGCAGCAGCGCATGCTCGGCCACACCGCACCCTCGCTCCACGACATGCGCAGCCTGTTCCAGGTGAACGTGGAGGAAGGCCGCCACCTGTGGGCGATGGTCTACCTGCTCCACACGCACTTCGGCGCGGACGGCCGCGACGAGGCGGAGGCGATGCTCCAGCGGCACAGCGGGGACCCGGACAGCCCACGCATCCTCGAGGCGTTCAACGAGCCGATCGACACGTGGCTCGACTTCTTCTGCTTCACGACCTTCACCGACCGCGACGGCAAGTACCAGCTCGCGTCGCTGGCGGAGAGCGGATTCGATCCACTGGCGCGCACCACGCAGTTCATGCTGACCGAGGAGGCGTACCACATGCAGACCGGCGAGAACGGCGTCGGCCGCATCGCCCACCGCTCGGCGGAGCTGATGGCGCAGGGCACCGACCCGAAGACCGTCGGTGCGATTCCGCTGCGAGATGCTGCAGAAGTACGTCAACTTCTGGGCGTCGCGCAGCATGGACCTGTTCGGCGGCGAGGACTCGACCAACGCCGCCGAGTCGTTCGCGTCGGGCCTGAAGGGCCGCTACCGGGAAGGCGACGGGATCTACAAGGATCCGAAGGCGCTCGAGCACACCTATCGCATCGCGGTGCCCGACGGCGACAAGCTCCAGGAGAAGGACATCCCGCTTCGGCGTGCGATGAACGCGTTGCTGCTCGACGCGTACATCGCCGACTGCAAGCGCATCGTGATGCGTTGGAACCGGGATCTCGAGAAGCTCGGCTGCGACTTCCGCATCGAGCTGCCCGACCGCAAGTTCAACCGGAACCAGGGTGTCTTCTCGCACTACAAGTTTTCGCCCGCGGGCGAGATGATCAGCGAAGGCGAGTGGACCCATCGCCACACCGATTGGCTGCCGACGCAGGCCGACCGTGACTACGTCAAGTCGTGCATGAAGGCCGTGCGCGAGCCCGGCAAGTTCGCGAACTACATCGCCCCGCCGGCGCGTGGTGCCAACGACCAGGCGCTCGACTTCGAGTACGTGAAGCTCCACTGAGACAGCCGTGTCGCGCGCGTGAGTCCCGATCCGCGCGGCGCCGTTCCGAGGTGCCGCGCGGTCGCGTACTGGCCAACCGGAGAAGAGATGTCCGACCAGAAGCTCGTCTACGTCTGTGAAGGTGGTGACTGCACCGAGAAGGGCTCCGGCGATCTGTACGAGCGCCTCCGGGAGCTGCTCGCCGAGCGCGATCCCGAGGAGCAGCACGTTCGCGTGAGGCGCTACCCGTGCTTCGGTGGGTGTGAATGCGGAATCAACGTGACGATCTGGCCCGACCGGGTCTTCTACAGCAAGGTCACGGCCGACGACCTGCCGGAGATCGTCGAGCAGCTCTGCAACGAAGGGCCGCCGATCGAGCGGCTGACCGGTCAGGTCAAGCCGGACGTCGAGGAGATGGTGTGGATGCTGCTCGACTCGCCGGTACTGAGCGCCACGGTCGCGGCGCTCGCGGCGGGTTGTGCGACACCCGGGCGAGCCCCGCAGGAGCCGCTGGCGCGCGGCGAGACGGCGAAGCCGCGCGGGGAGACGGGGGTGTCGTCGTCGAACGCTCCGGCCCCCGGTGCCACCGAAGGGGAGGCCGATCTGTTGTTCGGCTTCCGTCGGAACGCTTCGTACCTCGGCGAGACCGGGCACGGGCAGCCACTGTTCGGCGTCGATGTGAACGCGCGACCGTTCGGCTGGCCGATCGGCCCGGAGGTTGGCCTGTCGTTCGCCGATGCCAGTGACGAGTGGGGGAGGTACTACGGCGACGTACCTCACTCGTCGACGTTCGAGTGGCACGCCGGCGGTCGGGTGACGGTCCCCCTTTTCGAAGTCGTTCGCGCCTATGCCGGAGGTGGCGTCGAGCAGCTCAGGCTGGATGTCGACGAGTTCGGATTCGGCGGCACACTCGAATCCCAGTCCGACTGGACGTGGGCGCGCTACGCGCATGTCGGGCTCCGGTTCGGCGTCAACAGCGGCATGACGTTGCTCGTCGACGGTCGGTGGATCTGGGGAGCGGACGTCACGCTGTTCGGACGCCAGATGGATGCCGATCACTGGCAGGTCGCCGCGGGCTTCGGCTTCGAGTTCTGAGCATGCTGGACCACTCCGAAGCGCGTTCCCGGTTTCCCGGCCTCGAAGGTCCGGACGTGCTGCTCGACAACGCTGGTGGCTCGCAGGTGCCGCGTGCCGTCGCAGACCGCGTACACGATTACCTGCTGCACTCGTACGTGCAGCTCGGCGCGGACTACGCGACGTCGAAGCGTGCCGTGGCGACCGTCGACGCGGCCCGCGAGTTCGCGAGGCGTGTCGTGAACGCCGGCGACCGCGGCGACGTGGTGTTCGCGCCGTCGACCTCGGTCGCCTGCGCGATGCTGGCCGATTGTCACGCCCGCGCGCTCGTTCCGGGTCGCGACGAGGTCGTCGTGTGCGATGCCGGCCACGAGGCGAACATCGGGCCGTGGGTCCGGCTCGCCGACCGTGGCCACCGCGTGCGGCACTGGGTGCCGGATGCCGACGGCTCGCTCCGCATCGGCGATCTCGACGCGTTGCTCTCCGAACGGACGCGGCTGGTCGCGATGCACCACGTCTCGAACCTGCTGGGGCGGATCGAGGACATCCGGACCGTTGCCGACCGGGCCCACGCCGTCGGTGCGCGCCTGTGCCTCGATGGCGTCGCGTTCGCGCCGCACCGCTCGGTGGACGTGCAGGCGCTCGGCGCCGACTTCTACGTGTTCTCCACCTACAAGGTCTACGGCCCGCACATGGCCGTGCTGTTCGGCACGCACGAGGCGTTCGCCGAGCTGGTCGGGCCGAACCACTTCTTCGTGCCCGAGCACGAGGTGCCGTACCGCTTCGAGCTCGGTGGGCCGAACCACGAAAGCTGTGCCGCCTGGCTCGGCGTCGCCGACTACCTGGCCGAGGTCGCTGGCGTCGCCGCGAACGGCCTCGACCGTGCGGCGATCGAGCGGGCGTTCGACCGGTTCCGCGCGTGGGAGCAGCGGCCGATGGAGCGACTGGTCGGGTGGCTGTCCGCGCGGGCGGACGTGCGGATCTTCGGTCCGGCCACCGCCGATCCCGACGTGCGCGTCCCGACCGTGAGCTTCGTGCATGCTCGACGCAAGTCGCGATCGATCGCCCAGGCGCTGAACGCGAAGGGACTCGGCGTCCGCTACGGCCATTTCTACGCGCATCGCCTGACGACGGCGCTGGGGCTCGTGCCCGACGACGGCGTCGTGCGCACGAGCCTGGTGCACTACAACACCGAGAACGAGGTCGACCGGCTGATCGAGGCCATGGCCGAGGAGCTCGACCGCTCGTGAGAGCCGGTTCGGATCGTTGCCAGACGGCGTGCCGGCGAGGAAAACAGGCGCCATGACCGCGCGCATCCTGCTGACCCGACCGAAGGACGAGCCGCGGCAGGCGCTCCAGGCCTACCGCGAGGCCGGCGGCTACACGGCGCTCGAGAAGGCGTTGCGCGAGCCACCGTCCAAGGTGATCGACGCGATCGAGTCGGCGGGCCTGCGCGGTCGCGGTGGTGCGGCGTTCCCTGCTGCGGTCAAGTGGCGCATCGCCGCCGCCAAGGAGGCACCGCACAAGCACGTGGTGGCGAACGGTGGCGAGCACGAGCCGGGGAGTGACAAGGACAAGTTCCTGGTCGAGCACTGTCCGCACGCCGTGCTCGAGGGGATGTTGCTCTGCGGCTTCGCGACCGGCGCGACGAAGGGCTGGCTCTACCTGATCGAGGACATGACCGATCCACTGGCCGCGGCAGAGGCGGCGCTCGACGAGGCGCGGCACGCCGGGCTGATCGGGCCGAACGTGCTCGGCAGCGGGTTCGCGTTCGAGGTCGAGATCCACCGCGCGCCGACCACCTACGTCGCCGGCGAGGAGACCGCCGCCATCGATTCGATCGCCGGCGGACCCGGCAAGCCGCGCAAGAAGCCGCCGTATCCCGGTGAGCAGGGCGTGGCTGGCCAGCCGACGACGGTGAACAACGTCGAGACGCTCGCCCACGTCCCGTTCATCGTGCGGGAGGGCGTCCTCGCGTATCGCGCGATCGGCACCGACCAGAGCCCCGGCACGATGCTGTTCACGCTGCCCGGCACGCTCGCGAACCCGGGTGTCCACGAGGCGCCGTTCGGCACGACCTGGCGCGAGCTGCTCGAGGGAATCGGTGGCGGCACGCGCAGCGGGCGGGCGATTCGGGCGATCCAGCCGGCGATGTCGTGCGGCTTCCTGGGTGCGGAGCACATCGACGTGCCGATCGCACTCGAGACGCTGCGGCCGCTCGGGACGAGCCCGGGCTGCGGCGGCGTGCACGTCGTCGAGGACGGTGACGACGTGCTCGAACGGCTGATCGAGGTCGCGCGCTTCTTCATGGCCGAGCAGTGCGGTCAGTGTCCGCCGTGCCGGATGGAAACGAACCAGTTCGTGCACGTGCTGCAGGGCGTGCGCGACGGCAAGGGCCCGGGATACGCAGAGCAGGTTCGCAAGATCGCCGCGTTCGCGCGGGGCAAGGGGTTCTGCTCGCTGATCGAGATGGCCGCGGCGCCGATGCTCAGCGCCCTCGACGTGTTCGCCGACGAGCTTTCCCGCGCGGCGGGGTCGGGCGGCGGATGAACCAGCGGTACTTCGCGGCCTGCACGCTCGGTCTCGAGTCCGTCCTGCGCGACGAGCTCCAGGCGCTCGGCATGGAGAACGTGCGCGAGGCGCGCGGCGGCGCGCACTTCACCGGCAACCGGCGGGCCGGCTATCGGGCCGCGCTCTGGCTGCGCTCGGCGCTGCGTGTCCAGCTCGAGCTGGCGGAGCGTTCGGTGCGGGACGAGCGCGCGCTCTACGATCTCGTGCGCGACCAGGCTTGGGAACGCTTCCTCGACGCGGACGGCACGCTGCTCGTCGACGCGTCGGTGCGAGACAGCTTCCTGACGCACACGCGCTTCGCCGCGCAGCTCGTCAAAGACGCCGTCGTCGATCGCTTTCGCGATCGGTTCGGCCGTCGTCCGAACGTCGCACGCACCGCGCCCGATCTGCCGATCAAGCTCCGCCTCAATCGCGACGTCGCGACGCTGTATGTCGATCTGAGCGGGGAGAGCCTGCACAAGCGCGGGTATCGCGACGTGCAGGTGAAGAGTCCGCTCAACGAAGCGATCGCGGCCGGCCTGTTGCTCGCGACCGGTTGGGATCGGGCGAGCCCGCTCGCCGACCCGATGTGCGGGTCGGGCACCTTCGTGATCGAGGCCGCGCGGCTCGCGGGCGACGTCGCGCCGGGGCTCCAGCGGGAGTTCGCGTTCGAACGCTGGAATGACCTGGAGCGGCGCGCTTGGGCGGCGATACGCGATGACGCGCGGGAGCGTGCCGCCGCGGGACGCGGCAACATCCCGCCCCTCGAAGCCGCCGACCGGCATGGCGGCGCGATCTCGATCGCACAGCGATCGGTGCGCGCCGCAGGGATGGCGGACGTCGTGCGATTCACGACGAGCGATCTGCGGGCGTTCGAGCCGGCGGTGGAGCCGGCGCTCGTCGTCTGCAATCCGCCCTATGGCGAGCGGCTCGGCGAGGGTGACGACCTCGAGCGGAGCTGGCGGGCACTCGGCGACTGGCTGCGCGGACGATCGGGTGCGACCGCCTGGGTCCTGTGTGGCAATCCCGAGCTGACGCGCTTCCTGGGCTTGCGCACGAGCCGTCGACTACCGGTGCGCAACGGGCCGATCGACTGTCGCTTCCTGCGCTACGAGATCCGATAGCCGGCGGCGCTCGAAGCGGAGCGCGCCCGGGTCACGGCTTGTTCGACACCCCGTTGTGCCGCCAGTCGTAGGGGAGCCAGGTCACCTGCACGCGCCCGTCGCCGGCGACGAAGGCATCGACCTCCGGCGAGTAGCGCCGCACCCAGGTCAAGAGGTCGCCGGCGACCGCGCGGAAGTCCGCCGAGTACCTCAGGTAGATCGGGGTCAGCGAGAGTTGGCCGGTCCCCGCGTCGAACTGCACCCAGCGCGGAGACGAGTGCACCCGGCGCAGCTGGTCGCCGAGTTGTTCGTCGATCCGTCCCGCGACGTATGCCTCGTTGCGTAGCGGCGGGGCGCCGATGCTCGCGCAGTTGATCGCGAAGTGGAAGCGAGGCTCGACGAAGTCGGCGTGCAGGAGGTCGTTCTCGATCTGGTCGAGGCTGAGCAGGCGATCGCCGACGTGCCACCGAACCGCCGCCTGGCGATCGCCCGGCGGGATGTCCTCGATGCTGTCGATCGGCCAGTGGTCGAGCATCAGCCGCAGCGTGAACGCGTTGTAGGCGTTGATCAGCAACGCGAGCTTCTCGTCGCGCGAGAGCGCGTCGAACGGCGCCGCCGCGAGTTTCGCGATGTAGGCGTCGAGGCGTGACGGGTCTTCCCAAAGGGCGCGGTAGTCGACCCACCCTTCGGCGTCGACGTGTGCGCGGAGCACCGCATCGAGGTCGGAGTGGTCGAACGTGACGCCCGGCGTCCCCGGTCCGAACGCCTCGCGCATGTGGACGCCGAACGGGCCGAACAACGCGCTGAACGCCTCGAACAGCAACGGTGACGTCACTGCGAGTGCGAGGATCGCGATCGTGGCGAGCGTCACGAGGTTGCGCGTGCGACCAGGCGGCGGAATCGGTTCGGCGGGCTTCGGTTCGGGCATGGAGCGCAGGGGACCGAGTGTCGGCGCAGCGCGCCGGAAAGGAAACCGGTACTCGCGGCGGGGCGAGCGCTCGGCAACACTCGTGCGCCATGCCCTCTGCGACACCGGCGAGCCCGTGGTGGGAGAACGCTCTCATCTCCGACCCGATCCACGTCCTCGCGTTGCTGCTGGGGATTCTCGCGACCGTCTTCGCACTGCAGCGCACGCGCTTCCGGGTGGTCTACCGGGTGATCCCGATCCTGGTGTTCTGCTACTTCGTGCCGACGATCCTGTCGAACACCGGCGTGATCCCGTCGTCGGCGCCTTCCGAGTCGGCGCCGTCGTATCCGCTGTATGCGTTCATCATGGACTGGCTGCTGCCGTCCAGTCTGCTGCTGCTCGTGCTCGCGGTCGACGTGCGTGCGATCCTCCGCCTCGGCAAGCCGGCGCTGGTCCTGTTCCTGACCGCGGCGGTGTCGGTCACGGTCGGCGGGCCGCTCGCCTACCTCGGGCTGGGCTGGCTCGTCGACGATGTGCACGCCTCGCAGGTCTGGCGTGGCCTCGCGGCGCTGTGCGGCTCGTGGATCGGCGGCGGGGCCAACTTCGCGGCGATCGGCCGGAGCGTCGAGATGTCGAGTGAGATGTTCGGCGTGATCGTCGTCATCGACGTCGCCATCTCGAATCTGTGGCTGATGGTGCTGCTGTTCTTCGCGGATCGCCATCGCGCGATGGACGCGAGCATCGGCGCGGACTCGTCCGCGGTCGACGACGTGCAGGCGCGCGCGGAGGCGTTCGCCAGCGACATCGCTGCGCCGACGGATCTGCCGGCGCTGCTGTCGATCGCGGCGCTGTCGTTCGGCGGGACCGCGCTCGCGTCCGTCGGCGCGGAGGCTCTCGTCGACGTCGTGCCGAAGAACGACATCCTCAGCGCGTTCGCTTGGAAGATCATGCTCGTCACCGCACTCGGGCTCGGCGTTGTCGTTCACGCCGCTGCGGCGGCTGGAGGGCAAGGGAGCGAGCAGGGTCGGAGCGATGTTCCTGTACCTGCTCGTCGCGTCGATCGGCGCGAAGGCCGATTTCCTCGGCATCGCCGACCCGCGAAACCTGCCGCTGATCGCGATCTGCGTGCTGTGGATGGCGATGCACGTGACCGCGATGCTCGTCCGTACGTCGGCTGATGCGCGCGCCGGTGTTCTTCGTCGGCGTCGGCTCGACGGCGTGCATCGGCGGTGCTGCGTCCGCGCCGATCGTCGCCGCGGCGTTCAGCCCGGCGTTGGCGCCAGTCGGGGCGCTGCTCGCGATCGGCGGCTACGTGCTCGGAACCGTCTGTGGCTTCGGCTCGGCGTTCCTGCTCGAGCAGGTCAACGCGATCTGGCACGGATGACGTGCGACCAGGGTCACGGCCCGTCCGGATAGACGAACTCGATCGGTGCGTCGACGTTGCTGGCGAGGCTCTTGTGCACCGGGCAATGCCATGCGGCACGTTCGAGCTTCTGGCGCTGCGTCGCGTCGAGACCGGGCGGCATCGTGATGCGGACCGGCAGGCGGCCGATCCGGCGCTCGGGGTCGGCGACCATGTGCTTCTCGACGACCGAGCTGGCGGCGCCGAACTCGATGCCGTTCCGCCGGGCGACGATCGCCATGGTCGTCAGCGTGCAGGTCGCGAGCGCGGTCGCCACGAGGTCGGTCGGCGAGAACGACTCGCCGCGTCCTTCGTTGTCCTTCGGTGCATCGGTGGACAGCTCGACGCCGGAGGGGCCGTGGACGGCGACGCAGTGGAGATCGTCTTCGTAGCGGACGCGAATCGTGACCATGCCCGTATTCTGACGTCGCGACCCCCCGCGGTCAGCGTGTCCCGGTCAGGATCTCGTAAGCCTCCTGGACCTCGCGGAACCGTTCGGTCGCCTCCTGCTGTGCGACCGGCCCGAGGTGCGAGTGGGCGTCGGGGTGGTGTTTCTTCGCCAGCTCGCGGTGGCGCTTGCGGATCTGCTCCGGTGTCGCGCCGGCCGACAGCCCGAGCGTGGCGAGTGCTCGCTGCCGCCGAGCGACCGTCGACTCGCGGAACGGCTCGCCCCCCGCGCCGCCTGTACGACCCGCGGGCGGACATCACGCGGGCCTTCGCGTGCAGGAAGATCGTGCGGGCCTGAACGCCATCCAGGCCGAGGTTCTCAGCCACGACCTGCAGGAGCTCGTGCTCGGTGGCGCGGAAGCGTTCGTCGATCAGCGCGACGAGACAGGACCAGTAGAACAGCGACGTGCACTCGGAGCGTGTGATCCGAGCGCGGATCTCGTGCACGAGCGCGGCGAACTGGTCGGCGGGTACGGGCTCGGCGTTCCAGTGGGCGAGCTCCGCGACGACCTCCGGGTCGAGGAAGCGACTGAGCAGGAACTGCCGCACCAGCTCGCGTTCGCGTGGCCCGGCCCGACCGTCGACCTCCGCGATCGTGTACAGCAGGCGGAACAGCTGCCGGGGCAGCGACTCGCCGCGAATCCGGTCGTGGAGCCGCGAACCGCCGCTGCCCTGAAGTTGCCGCTCTGCGTTGAACACCCGCGTCAGACGCGAGAAGTTCTCGACCGCCGAGAACAGCGCGAACATCGCGACCAGCACGCCGATCGGCGGCGAGATCCGTGCGACCGCGGCGCCGAACGTCATCGCCAACACGGCGAGCACGAATCGGCTCCCGTAGAACAGCTTCGCCTGCGCGTACGGCGAACTCATGCGAGCGACTCCGCGGCGGGACGTGGCGTGCCCGTCTCCGGGCAGCCGAGCCACCCGCGCGCGGAGCGCGGGCCGGTCACTTCGCGACCGGTCCCGCCTCGAGCATCTTGTTGAACGACCACTGGCGGCGTTTCGCGGCCGCCTTCTTGTGCCAGGCGTAGCCGGCGATCAACGGCATCATCACGGTCGCCTCGCCCCAGACCATCTGCTCCTGTGCCGTCGTCGACCTTGCCCCAGGAGCTCGCCTCCTGGAGGGTCGAGCCGGACAGGCCGCCGTCGCGCTCGTCGGCGACGGTGATCTGGACGCGTATTTGTGCATGTCGGCTTCCTCGCCGAGGATGTCTGCCGCGACGACGGTGTCCTGGGCGAAGTTCTTCGGCACGCCGCCACCGATCATGAACAGGCCGGTGGCGCCGCTCGCCATCTTGACCCGCGTCAGCTCGAGGAAGTCCTTTGCCGAGTCGAGCGACATGGTGGCTCGCCGCCGAGGCCGCGCCGCCACTGGTGCGCGACCAGCCCGAAGCCGGCGCTGCTGTCGCTGAACGCGGGGCAGAAGATCGGCACGTCGCGCTCGTAGCACGCGCGGACGATCGAGTCCTTGCCCTGGTCGCGCTCGACGAGCCAGCGTCCCATCTCGCGGATGAACTCGCGCGACGAGTAGGGGCGGGCATCGAGCGAGTCGGCGATCTGCATCGTCGTGTCGTCGCAGACGCGCAGCTCGTTCTCGTCGATGTAGGTGTCGTAGATGCGATCGATGTTGCGCTCGCGGAGCTGGTTGTCGTCGGCCTCGATGTCGCCGTGCCAGTGGTGGAAGCCCAGCGCCTCGAAGAAGTCCTGATCGACGATGTTGGCGCCGGTCGACACGATCGCGTCCACCATGCGCGCCTCGACCAGCTCGCGGATGACGCGCTTCAAGCCGGAGCTCACCAGCGACCCGGCGAGGCACAGCCAGACGCTGCACTCCTCGTCGCGGAGCATCGCTTCGTAGATGCGGGCCGCACGGGCCGTGTTGCGGGCCTGGAACGCCATCTTGGACATCGCGTCGACCAGGGGCACCGGGTCGAACGCGGTCAGGGACAGATGCTCGATGCGCTGATCGCGCCAGTTCTCGGGAACCGTCATTTCGCCGTCACCTCGATCCGCAGGCCGTTGCCCTGCTTCGTGATCTTCATGTGCGCGTTCTCGGGGAGCTCCTTCTCGTCCTCTTCGCTCATCGGCAGGCTCTGGCTCTCGACCATCGCGCTGACCGCCTCCTTGAGGCGACCGTCCATCGTCATCAGGACACCGTCCCCGAGCTTCTTCTTGGGGAGCTTCTGATCGAGCATCGCATCGATGATCGATTTCATGCGGGAGTCCTCGATCGACGCCTGGTCCACGACCAGACAGTCGCCGACGACCGCGTAGAGCGAGGTCGTGGGGACGTCCGCGCTGACGCCCGGCTGAGTCGCCGAGGGATCCAGCGTCAGCGACTGCGACATCACCGACACGTCGCGATAGGTCATCGCGTTCATGTCGATCTTGACGTCCTTCACCATCGGCATGTTGCGCGACATCGCCAACACCTGCGCGTAGCGGTCGCTGTGGAGCAGATCGAGCGCCTTGCCCGGATCGGCCAGCCCTCCGAGCCAGCACATGCCGTGCGCCGGATCCACGGCGAGCGACGCGGCGCCGGACAGCGAGTCGTAGAAGTCGTGCATGACGGCGATGGCCTGCTCGCGCTGCTTGTCGTCCTTGATCGTCATCCCGGTCAGGTGATCCATCAGCGGTTCGAGATGAGGCAGCGCGCGGCTCAGATCGACGTCGATCGCGGCGAGGAAGGGCGCCGAGTCGCCGGGCAGCATGCGCACGCCCGACGGATTCGGCTGCAGGTCCGCGACGAGCTTGCCGAACCACGAGTCCGCCTTCGGCTCGATCGCCATCGTCATGTCGAGCGTCTTCGTTTCGGCCGGGTTCGCCGCGATTGCGAAGTGCAGCCGGTCGAGCTGGTCGGGGAAGCCGAACATCGCATCGATGATCTTGCCGGCGTCCTCCATCCCGATGCCCTGCTGGGACATCGCCTGGGCGGCCATGAACGGGGCCATCTGCTTGAAGGGGGCGATCTCGTCCTTGAACATCGCCATCAGCGCGGCCGGTCGGATATCGACATCGAGCCAGCCGGATCCTTGGACCTGCGACACGGCCGGCATCCTGTCGGCGCCCACCGTCATCTGGAGCTGCTGCCCTTCGGCGAGCTCCGTCGACGGCATGTCGACCCCTTCGCCGAACATCTGACCAAGGCCCTCGATGATGTCGGCGTCGGTGGTGCGCACCGTGAGCGCGGGTGGCGCGGGCTGCGTCGTGGTCTTCGGCTGCTCTTGAGCAGCAGGCACGAGCGCGAGTGCGCCGACAGCGATCAGGGTGGCGAGGGGGTGGAACTGCATGGAGGAAGCTCTCGACTTCTGGGGGGAGTGGGAAGGGCCGCGGCTCCAACGTCCCGCAGCGCCCGCGAGGAACCGCACATTCGAGCGGACCGGACCGCCGGCGGCGAGGGGAGTCTGACGCCGCGGAGCGAAGTTTTTTTCATCCAGACGTGCGGTGGCGGGGCGCCGCATCGAGATGCGCCGCCAGCTCCTGGCGGACGGTCGCGAGCGGCAGCCGGCTCGCGCCGAGCACCCGCGAGACCTCGCCGTAGGCCTGCGGCGCGTCGAGACCGAACCAGAGCTCCGGCACCGGCTCGCCGGGCGGGTCGGCGCACCACCGGAACCGGGCGTCGGCCTCGCCCTCGAGCGCCTGTAGCCGCGCCGCCAGCGGCCTCAGGTCGGCGCGAGGCAGCGGGCAGAACGTGACGACCTCGAACCAGCTCTCGGTGCGATCGTGGTAGCGGTACGCGGTGCCGTCCGCCGCCGGCGTCGCGTGCAGGATCCGGAACGCGCCGCCGAGCGTGTTCAGCACGATGCGTCGCACCGGACCCGTCGACGTGACGACGGCCAGTCCGAGTGCCGGGAGCAGCTCGCGTTCCAGCTCCCCGGCGCGCGCCGCGCGTAGCTCGCCGGTCACTGCCGCGAGTTCGTCCGCCCAGCACGGCTCGAGCGCTTCGGGTCGGTCGAGCACCTGTTCGGCGTGCTCGATGAGCCAGCGGTAGCGGGCGAGGGACTTCTCCGCTCCCTCGAGCGCTGCGAACTCCGCGGCGACCGGCGACTCCGGCGCCGCCAGCCGGGCGACGATGCGGTCGACCATGAACGCGCGCGGTGTCTGGAACGCCTGGAAGTCCCCGGTCGCCGCGGCGGCGAGGCACAGCTCCTCGCGTGCCCGCGCGACTTCCGGCCGCGTCACCGCCAGCATCGAGAGGAACCCGTCGGTGTCGTAGTGGTCGTTCAGGCAGAGCTCGGCATCGCCGAGGAAGGCGCGCTGCTCCGCGGCGTCGGCGCGTGCGAACTCGAGGCAGATGCCGGTGCTGAGGTCGGCCTTGTAGCGCCGCGGCGTCCGGTTGCCCGGCCAGTGCGAGAGGTTCGGCCCCGCGGGCGTCATGCCGTCCACCGACAGATGGGGGCGGTCCGAGCCGGCGGCGCCGGCGAAGCCGATCTCGAGTCGCGGTCGTCGCATCGTTCTCCGGTTCACTCGTGTTGCGCGCCCGGTCGAGCGCCGGGCACGGTTCCGAAATCGCCGGCCCCCGCTTGCATCGCCCCGGGGCGCGCGTAGGATCCTGCGCCCCATCATGGGGGCGTAGCTCAATTGGTTAGAGTACCGGACTGTCGATCCGGTGGTTGCGGGTTCGAGTCCCGTCGCCCTCGCCAGCGCGCGAGGCAGGCCTCCTGGGCCTGCCTCGCGTTTGTCTTTCCGAAGCATCCGGAATGAGCGCGTCGTTGCAAAAGCCGATCTATGTCGACGACGACGCCGGCCTCGAGCGGCTGGTGGGGACGCTGGCGAAGCAGACGGCGATCGCTCTCGACTGCGAGGCGAACTCGATGTTCGCATACCGCGAGCGCCTTTGCCTGTTGCAGGTGAGCACGCGCGCGAAGGACTACCTGGTCGATCCGCTCGCCGGATTGGACCTCGCGCGGCTCGGGCCGGTCCTCGCGGACCCCTGCATCACCAAGGTGCTGCATGGCGCGGAGTTCGACGTGCTGCTGTTGAAGCGCACGCACCCGTTCGAGATCGCCGGTCTGTTCGACACGCGGGTCGCGGCGGCTTCGCTCGGCATGTCCGCCGCCGGCTTGGCGGCGGTGCTCGAGCGGTGGCTCGACGTGACGATCGACAAGAAGTTCCAGCGCAGCGACTGGGGTGCCCGGCCGCTCAGCGCGGGTCAGCAGGACTACGCGCGCCGCGACACGCACTACCTGCTCGACCTCGCCGACGAGCTGCGGCTCGACCTGCGGCGCGCGGGGTCGCCGCACGTCGAGGAGGTCGCGGCCGAGTGCCGGCGGCTCGAGACCGTCGAGGCCGAGCACCGGGAGACCGATCCGATCGAGTGGGCGAAGCTGAAGGGTGCGAGTCGCCTCGACCCGCGTGCCCGGCGGGTGCTCGAACAGCTCTTCGTGATGCGCGAGTCGATCGCCCGGCGCCGCGACCTGCCGCCGTTCAAGGTGCTCGGCAACCGGCACCTGATGGAGCTGGCGGAGGCGCGGGTGCGCTCGATGTCCGACCTGGTCGCGAGCGGCGTCCTGCCGAAGAGCCTGGCGGATCGACACGGCAAGGCGATCCTCGAGGCGCTGCGCAAGGCGAAGTCGCTCGGGCCGATCGATCGCATGCCGTCGGCCGAACAAGCGATCGAAGACCGCCTGCAACCGACCGAGCGGCGCGTGTACCGAGTCATTGCGCCAGTGGCGCAAGGCGACCTCGGAGCGCCGTGGCATCGAGTCCGCGCTGATCCTGTCACGCGCGGCGATGTTCGCGCTGGCGCGGCTCCACCCGGCACCGAGGACGGCCGACGAGCTGCGGGAGACGCTCGAGGGCTGGCGTATCGCCCACTACGGCGACGGGATCCTGGCGGCGATCGAGGATGCGGTGCCGCGCCGCAAGCAGCCGGCGAACCGCGCGGATCACTCGTGAGCCCGAGCGGTGACGGCCGCGTAGAGTTCCTCGAGCCGGTCCACCACGCGCGACAGCGCGAAGCGCTCGGCGACCATGCGTCGCGCATTCGTCCCGGCGCGCTGGCGGAGGTCGGCGTCGTCGACGAGGGGCCGGAGTGCGCGCGTCAGCTCGGCCGGCTCGAACGCCGCGATGGCGCCTGCCGCGAACTCGCGCACTTCGGGGATGTTGCAGCGGTCGCTGATCCACACCGGCAGACCGGCTGCGGCGGCCTCGAGCACGGCCAGCGGCAGCCCTTCGCTCGCCGAGGGGTGCACGAACACGTCCGCCGCGGCGAGCACGTCGCACCGGTCCGCGGGTGCCACCGGCCCGTGGAACGTCACGCGCTCCGCGACTCCGAGGCGCGTCGCCGCACCTCGCGCGTCGTCCGCCGACCCGCCGTCGGGACCGGCGACCACCAGGTGGACGCCGGCGCGCTCGCGGAGGATCGGTGCCGCGGCCTCGATCGCCGTGACGAGCCCCTTCTCCGGCGCGAGCCGACCGAGGAACAGCAGCACCACCGTCGATTCGGGGACTCCCCACCCCGAGCGCACGCGCGCCCGGTCGCCGCTCCGGAACGCGTCGGGGTCGACACCGTTCGGCACCACCGCGACACGCGTCGCCGGGGCGCCCTGACGACGCAGGTCCTCCGCCTCGGCTTCGGTCAGCGCCTGGAGCAGCGCGGCACGTCGTAGCAGTGGTCGCTCGCACATCGCGAGGAACACCAGCTTGCGCAGCCGCTTCTGCGCGAGCCTGTCGGGGTCGAGTGCGCCCTGCGCGCTGTAGACGAACGGCACGCCGTGGCGCGCGCACCGACGCGCGGTCGCGACGTTGAGCAACGTGAGCCCGACCTGCGTCGTCACGACATCGGTCGCGGGTAGCAGCACCTCGAGCTCCGCGAGCAGCCGGCGTGGCGCAGGGTAGGGCGGTCGCCGGTGCATGAAGCCCGCGCGTGCGACGAACACCCGATAGCCGTCGACCTCGCGCCACGCGTTCACCTCGCCGTCGGACTGGCCCTGGTCGGTCGTCAGGATCGACACCGCGTGTCCGCGGCGCGCGAGCGCGCCGGCGATGAGCTGCGCCTGGCCGACGCTGCCGCCGAAGCGCCAGTCGATCGACGGCAGCACCGTGACGATCCGGAGGGTCGACATCAGCACGCGACGCCGTCCAGCAGTCGGGAGAGCCACGCCGCTCGCGCCGACGGCCGTGCCGACTCGTCGTCCGCCGCCGCCCCGCGATCGGTGCGCAGCACTTCGCCGAGCGCCGCGCGAAGCTCGCTCGCGATCGGCGCGCAGAGGTGGAGGCCGCGCAGCCCGCGGTACGGCGTGTACGCAGGCGCGTCGCTGGTGACCACCGGCAGGCCACAGGCCAGCGCTTCCTGCACGACGAGCGGGAAGCCCTCGTTGCGCGATGGCAGCGCGAACACATCGGCGGCGTGATAGAGCGTGACGAGGTCGGCCTGCGGGCGCGGCGGCAGGTACTCGGCGCCGGCGGCCCGGATCCTCGTGATCAGTCGCTCGTCGCCGGGTCCGCAGAACACCAGCGCGAAGCTCGGGTCGGCGGCGTCGAGCAGCACCTCGATGCCTTTGTGCGGGAGCATCCGCCCGACGCACAGGACGCGCGGCGTGTCGTCCCAACCGAGCGACCTTCGGGCCGCTGCTCGCTCGCGCGCCGCCGGCGGCCGGAAGCGCTCCTGGTCGACCGGGTTGACGACGAACCGGACCTTGTCCGCGCGCCCCGAGAGTCGCACGAGGAGCCGTTCGACGTCGGCGTTGTAGGCGATCAGCCGCGTTGCACAGTGCGCCGTCAGCCTTCCGAACGTCTCGATCAGCAAGCGCAGCGACCACGTGGCGAGCCGCGAGCGGTAGTGCTGGATGCCGACGTGGTCGGTCACCAGACACGGGCGACGCCTCCATCGGGCGAGCAGCGCCGCGAGCACGCCGCACTCGAACACGAGGCCGTGCACGTGCACGAGGTCGGCCGCCGTCACCTCGCGTCGTAGCACGAACAGGAGCCGCGGTGAGAACAGCGGCCAGGCGATGCCGAACCGCCGATCGAGCCCGTGCCACGCGCGGACGCGCTCGATGCGGAGCCGGTCGTGGGTCGGCGGCGACTGACCGCCGCCGGTCCCATCGCTCGTCACCCAGACCACGTCGTGCCCGGCCGCGAGCAGCGCCTGCGCCTCGCTGGCGACGAGCTGCTCGACGCCGCCGATGTGCGGCGGAGCACAGTGGGACACGAGGAGGACGCGCATGTCTTGGTCGGTGCCGGGCACATTCTGGGGGTGCCCGGAGCCGGAGTCACGCCGCGTCTTCGTCGGAGCGATCCTCCTCCTCGTCGGCCTCTCCGGCGCGCTGCATCGCTTGGGCGCGCATGAACTCCTGGCTGTCGAACGGTCGCTCGCCGGCGGCCGGCGTGCGGATGCGGTAGCTGCCGTCGGGCAGGATCTCGCGCCCCTTGACGTTGTCGCGCAGGCTGTTGCCGAGGATCTCGACGACGTGCGCGCGCAGCTTCGGGTCGAGGATCGGCACCATCTGTTCGACGCGGCGGTCGAGGTTGCGCGTCATCCAGTCCGCTGAAGCGATGAAGATCTCCGGGTCGCCGCCGTCGTTCTCGAAGTAGAAGATTCGGCTGTGCTCGAGGAAGCGGCCGATGACGGACACCACCGAGATGTTCTCGCTCATGCCGGGCACGCCGGGCTTGAGGCAGCAGATGCCGCGGATGCACAGCTCGATCTTCACGCCGGCGCGGGACGCATCGTACAGCGCCTGGATGATGCCGGGATCGACGACCGAGTTCATCTTGGCGCGGATCCGCGCGAGGCGTCCGTCACGCGCGTTCGCCGTTTCGCGTGCGATCAGCTCCTCGAAGCGCTTGCGCAGCCCGAACGGTGCGACGACGAGCCGCCGCATCACCGGCGCCTGCGCGTAGCCGGTGATCATGTTGAACATGTCCGCGACGTCCTTGCCGAGCTCCTCGTCGGCCGTCAGCAGGCCGACGTCGGTGTAGACGCGCGCGGTGGTCGGGTTGTAGTTGCCGGAGCCGAGGTGGCAGTAGCGGCGCATGCCGACCTCGTCGCGGCGGACGACGAGCGTCGCCTTCGCGTGCGTCTTGAGTCCGACGATGCCGTAGACGACGTGCACTCCCGCGCGCTCCATGCGCTTGGCCCAGCGGATATTGGCCTCCTCGTCGAACCGCGCCTTGAGCTCCACGACCACCGTCACCTGCTTGCGCTGCTCGGCCGCCGCGATCAGGTCGCGGACGATCGCCGACGTTTCGCCCGCGCGATAGATCGTGTGCTTGATCGCGAGGACCCGCGGATCGTGCGCGGCGTGGTGCACGAACCGTTCGACGGTCGTGAACGAGTCGTACGGATGGTGCAGCAGGATGTCGCGCGTGCGCACGTCGGCGAACATCGCCTCCGCCGTGTCCCACTGCGCGACGATGTTCGGGACGAACGGCGGCTCCTTCAGATCCGGCCGGTCCTCCTTCGCGAAGATCTCGACGATCCGCCCGAGGTTGACCGGCCCGTCACACTCGTAGACGTCGTCCGGCTCGAGCTCGAAGGCCTCGAGGAAGCGCGACACGATCTCGGGATGCGCGCCGCGGCTGACCTCGAGGCGGACCGGCTCGCCGCGCCGCCGCTTGTTGAGCTCCTGCTCGAGCGCCTTGATCAGGTCGGTGCTGGTCTCCTCGTCGAGGTCGAGGTTGCTGTCGCGCGTGACCCGGAACGAGCAGGCGTGCAGCACCGAGAGGCCGGGGAACAGCGTGCTCAGGTGCTCGTCGATGACGTCGACGAGGAACACGTAGTCATGGGCCTCCTCGCCGGCGACCTGGGGAAGACGCACGACGCGCGGCAGGACGCGGGGCACCTGGACGACGGCGATCCGGTGCACGTGTCGCTGTTCGCGGGGGTCGAGCAGCAGTGCCGCCAGATTGAGCGACTTGTTGAGCAGCGACGGGAACGGGTGCGCCGGATCGACCGCGAGCGGGGTCAGCACCGGAAACACCTCGTCCTCGAAATAGCGGTCCAGCCACCGGCGGCGTTCCGCGTCGAGGCGCCAGATCTCCGGGAAGCGGATGCCGTGCTCCGCCAACGCCGGCACGAGCTCGCGCTTCCACGTGTGGTGCAGGTCTTCGTTGAACTGCCGGGCCGCGGTGCGGATCGCTCGGAGCTCCTCGCGTGGTGGCCGCTTGTCGGGGTTCTCGCCGGCGGCGAGCCCGGCGTCGACGAGCTCCATGGTCCCGGCGACGCGGATCTCGAAGAACTCGTCGAGATTGTTGCCGGCGATCGCGAGGAATTTGACCCGCTCGAGCAGGGGGTTCCTGGGGTCCCGGGCCTCGTCGAGCACGCGACGGTCGAACTCCAGCCAGGACAGCTCTCGATTGTTGAACAGCTCGGACGGCGTCACTTGGCCCCTCCTAGGGCGTCTTCAGGGCCGATCATGGTAG
Organism: uncultured Planctomycetota bacterium; assembly: GCA_963823025.1. Taxonomy (GTDB): domain Bacteria; phylum Planctomycetota; class UBA1135; order UBA1135; family UBA2386; genus CAWGKH01. The sequence continues at coordinate 74,214 of CAWGKH010000007.1, forward strand.
CAGACGGCGGGCGTGCCCGATCCCATGCCATCGGCGCTCGCCACGGAAGTGCCTCCGTGAATCGGATGCGTCGCAGGCGCCGTCGGGCCACGGCGCTTGATTCGGAAGCCGTGCGCCGTAAGCCCTGTTCGTCAGCGGTGGGTGGTTCGCGCGGTGCCGCGTGCCCTCGCCCGGGCATCCGATGATCGCACTGCTCACCCCGTTCTCGACGACGCCCGCGACGGCTGCGGCTTCGCGACCGATGCTGCGGGTCGGCCAGCATCCGGTGGTCGCGCATGACCTGCGGTGGCTCGTCGCGCAGGGGATCCGGCAGGTGGCGATCGACGTGCGGCCCCTCGAGGCGACCGGCGTCGTGGAGTTCGTCGGCGACGGGAGCTCGTTCGGGCTCGAGGCCGTCCACTTCGTGCGGCCGGCACAGGCCGGCTCGGCGGCTGCGCTGTGCGACGTGCGTGCGCTCGGTGGCGACGATGCGATCCTCGTCGTCGACAGCGGGCGGTTGTTCGCGTTCGACCTGGCGGCCCTGCTCCGCGAGCACACCGAGGGGCCAGCGATCGCGACGATGGCGGTGTACGACCGCGCCGGTCGCGAGCCGATCGGCGAGAACGATTGGCGGTTCGAGATCGACCGCACGGGGCGTGTCGTGCGGCTGTCGCCGCCGGCGCTCGCGCCGGAGCTCGAGCTTGTCGGCGCAGGCGCCGCGGTGGTGGAGTCGAAGCTCGTCGACCACGTCCCTGCCGACCGGCCGTTCGATCTCCAGCGCGACCTGTTCACGATGGTGGTCCGGGAGGGCGGTGTGCTCGCCGCCCACCGCATCCGCGGACGCTCGTTCGAGTTGGACACGCCCGAGGCGCGGGAGGCCGCGGCGCTGGTGTTCTCGAGCTGAGGGCGCGAGCGGCTCCGCGTTGGACCGGTCCTGTCGGGAGCGGTATCGTCCGCCGCTTCCGACCTCCCGCGATGGCTCCACCGAAGGTCCCGCTCCTCGACCTCACCCGTACCGCCCCGGATGTCCAGCACGGGCTCCGCGAGGCGTTCGAGCGCGTGCTCGAGAGCGGCTACTTCGTGCTCGGGCCGGAGGTCGATGCCTTCGAACGCGAGTGCGCCGAATGGCTGTCGGCGCCGGCACGCCCTCGGGGTGTCGTCGGGCACCGACGCGCTGATCCTCGCCCTGATGGCGCTGTGCATCGGCCCGGGCGACGAGGTCGTGTGCCCGAGCTACACCTTCTTCGCGACCGCGGGATCGATCTGGCGCGTCGGCGCGAAGCCGGTGTTCGTCGACATCGAGCCCGACACCTTCCACTGCGATCCCGAGGACGTCGCGCGCAGGATCGGACCGAACACGCGCGCGATCATGCCGGTGCACCTCTACGGGCAGAGCGTCGAGATGGCGCCGCTGCTCGAGCTGGCGAACGACCGCGGCATCGCGATCCTCGAGGACGCGGCGCAGGCGATCGGTGCGAAGTGGCGCGACCGCAGCGCCGGGACGATCGGGACGTTCGGCTGCTTCTCGTTCTTCCCGACCAAGAACCTCGGCTGCCTGGGCGACGGCGGCCTCGTCACCACCGAGGACGACGAGCTCGCGGCGCGCGCGACAGATGCATGCGTGTGCACGGCATGGAGCCGAAATACCACCACGCGCTCGTCGGCGGCAACTTTCGCATCGATGCGCTGCAGTCCGCGTTCTTGCGGGTCAAGCTGCCACACCTCCACGACGCCGCGAGGCAGCGCCGTGCGAACGCCGCGCGCTATCGCGAGCTGTTCGCGCAGGCGGGTGTGCTGGCCGCGACCGGCGAACGCACGCCGAAGCGGATCGCGACGCCGGTCGAGGCGTCTCCGGATCACACCTACAACCAGTTCGTGATCCGCGTGTTCGGGGACGGCGCGCGCGACCACCTGCGGGCGCACCTGGCCGAGCGCGGGATCGGCACCGAGATCTACTACCCGGTGCCGCTGCACCTGCAGGAATGCTTCGCGAGCCTCGGCCATCGTCCCGGCGACTTCCCCGAATCCGAGCGCGCGGCGAAGGAGACGCTCGCGCTGCCGATCTTCCCGGAGCTGCGCCCGGAGGAGATCGAACGGGTCGTCGCGGAGATCGCGGACTGGTGTGCCTGATCGCGTGATGACCGACCTCACGCGCCGCCGAGGGGAAGCGACGAGGCGCTGATGCTGGATCCCGCCGCGCCCGACTATCGCTGCACGCCGGTCAGCGCCGAGCGTCCTCGCCACGGGTTCGCTCCGGAGAATCCGGACGCGGCGCCGTTCGTCACGATCATCACGCCGTTCCACGACGCCGCCGAGCACTTCGAGGCGACCGCGGAGTCGGTCCTGCAGCAGTCGTTCCAGCAGTGGGAGTGGCTGATCATCGACGACGGTTCGACCGACCCGCGCTCGCTCGAGGTGCTGCGGCGCTACGACGCGCTCGACCCACGGATCCGCGTGATCCGCCAGGACAACGCCGGGCCGAGCGCGGCGCGCAACACGGCGTTCCGCGAGGCGCGCTGCGAGTTCGTCGCCCAGATCGACGCCGACGACCTGCTCGAGCCGACCGCGATCGAGAAGTGGCTGTGGTGTCTGCTGTCGTATCCCGAGTACGCGTTCGCGAAGGGCTACTCGGTCGGGTTCCAGGCGGAGGAGTACCTCTGGACCAAGGGGTTCCACACCGCGAAGGAGTTCCTCGCGCACAACATGGTGCAGCCGAACTGCATGGTGCGCCGTTCGGTGCACGCGGCGGTCGGCGGCTACGACGAGGCCAATCGCGAGGGCTTCGAGGACTGGGACTTCTGGCTGCGCTCCGCGTCGAAGGGGTATTGGGGTGGCACCGTTCCGGAGTTCCTCGACTGGTATCGACGCCGTGAGAGCCACGGCGATCGTTGGGCCAATTGGGACGGCGCAGCGCGGCAGGAGGCATTTCGCGCCGAGCTGAAGAAGCGCTACCCGGCGCTGTGGTCGGGTGGGATGCCCGAGGTCCAGGTCGGGCAGACGACGGCGTTCGAGGCGGTGCCCGACGACGTGCCGTGCGAGAACCGGCTGGCCGAGACGCGCTCGCGCGCGTTGTTCGTGCTGCCGTGGATGACGATGGGCGGCTCCGACCGGTTCGGGCTGGACGTGCTTCGTCAGCTCGCCGCGCGCGATTGGCAGGTGACCGTCGCGACGACGCTGCACGGCAGCAACGACTGGTCGCACGAGTTCGAGCGCCACACACCCGACGTCTTCGTCCTCGAGAACTTCCTCCGGACGCGCGACTACCCGCGGTTCCTCCGCTACCTGATCGCGTCGCGTGGCATCGACGTCGTGTTCATCTCGCACAGCCTGTTCGGCTACCTGCTGCTGCCGTATCTGCGCGCGCACTGTCCAAGCGCGACGTTCGTCGACTACTGCCACATCGAGGAGCGCGAGTGGCTGAACGGCGGCTACCCGCGGTTCGGCGTCGGCTATCAGGAACTGCTCGATCTGAACATCGTCTCGAGCCGGCACCTGCGACACTGGATGGCGGACCGTGGTGCGGATCCCGAACGGATCGAGGTCTGCTACACGTCGATCGATCCGGACGAGTGGCGGCGTGACGACGCCGCACGATTGCGGTTGAGACACGAGCTCGGCATCGACGGGGACGCGTGCGTATTGATCTACCCGGCGCGGCTGTGCGACCAGAAGCGGCCGCGGCTGTTCGCCGAGACCCTGCGGAGGCTCCGCAGAGACGGCCGTCGATTCGTCGCGCTCGTCGCCGGCGACGGGCCGGACCGCGGCTGGCTCGAGGGCTTCGTCCGGAAGCACGGCCTGCACGACTGCGTCCGGATGCTCGGTCGACTGCCGGCGGGGCGCGTGCGCGAGGCGATGAGCGCGAGCGACGTGCTGTTCCTGCCGTCCGAGTGGGAGGGTATCGCGCTCAGCGTCTACGAGGCGATGGCCGCGGGCCTCGTGGTCGTCGGCAGCGATGTCGGTGGGCAGTCCGAGCTCGTCGACGGCGACACGGGTTTCCTCGTTCCGAGCGGCGACGAGAAGGCCGAGCTCGAGGAGTTCGTGCGCATCCTGGGGCAGTGCATCGACGATCCGGCGCTGCGCCGGCAGCTCGGCGAACGCGCCGCCGCGCGCGTGGCGGATGGGTTCACCCTCGACGCGATGGGGGCGCGGATGCTGGAGCTGTTCGAGCTCGCGCGACGCCGTCACGACGCGCGCGAGGCGTTCACCCTGCCGCGCGCCTATGCCCGCGAGACTGCGACCCAGGGGGTCGAGTACGTGAGGCTCCAGGACCTCGCCACCCACCTGTGGGTCACCCGCGAGCAACGGCTCGGCCTGCATCGCGACTGGCGCGCGTCCGTGCTCGGCCTGGCGTATCGGATGGCGCTCAGGGCCCCGCCACCGGTCCGCCGGCAGCTCGCGCGGATCTACCGGCGCTTCTTCGTGCGCGCTTGAGCGGTAGGATCCGGCCGCATGAGTGACGGAATCGTGCACGCCGGGCTCTGCGTCGGCGGACCCGACTGGCCGTACCGGCGAGCTGGCGGGGCGGGACGCGGCCGGGCGAACGGCGTTTCTCGAGGAGCTCGGCGAGCGCGAGGCGCGGTGCGTCGCGAGCTGCGGCGGCGACTACCTGCGCACGCTGTACATGACGTCGACGTTCCTCGGCGGGGACTTCCACGCCGCGCTCTACGGACTCGACCGTCCGGCGTACGAGCTGCCGCGCGGCGAGCTGGTCGCCCGCTTGCAGTGGATCGACCGGGCGCTGATGGAGGCGTTGGCTCGCGTTCGCGAGGACCGGCTGGACTGGTCGACGATGGATGCGTTCCTCCGCGGCGTGGCGCGTTGCGGCAATGCTCCGGGGCGTGCCGAGCCCACCGTCCGGGTGCTGCTCTGTCTCGTCGAATTCCCGCCGCGACCGATCCTCGAGATGCCGCCGCCGCACGCGCTCGACGGCTTCGACATCGAGGCCGGCGTGCTGTGGGACAAATTCGTCCACCTGCACATCAGCCTGACGCGGGCGATCGTGCGCCGGGTCCTGCACCGGTGAGTCCGCGTGCATCGGCGCGATCGAGATCGTCAACGAGCCCGATTATCACTGGCTCCCCGACGAGAACCGGATCGAGCGGGCCCTGCGGCCCGACGTCTATCCGCTCGCCAAGTACCTCACGGAGCTGCACGTCTCGCAGATTCCCGACACGCTGGATCCGAGTCCGGCGTACCTTCAAGGAGGAGGGGGGCTACCACGTCGAGCAGCCACTCGATCCGAGCCTTCCGGCCGGCTCACCGGGGCAGCGCGTGCCGGTTCTCGAGTTCCCCTGGGGTCGCAAGTTCGATCGATACGTCGCCTGCGCCGCGGATCTGATCGCCCACGTCGCGTACGCGGCGAAGGACGAGGCGCAGCGGGCGCGCGTCGAGCTGACCGTCGTGTCGGGAGCCGTGACGCACAACAACATCGACTACCTGATTCGCATGCACCGGGCGAATCCGAGCGTGTTCCGGTTCGTCGACGCGATCGGCCTCCATCCGTACCACTGGCCGCGCCACGACATGCACGACACGGACTTCGTGTCGCGAGAACCGAAGAGCGACTGGCGCGACGTGACGCCGCGGGTCTTCGCGCAGCGATACTTCAAGCGGTTCGACTTCCTCGAGGAGATCGCGATCCTCGTGAAGCGCTCGGATGAGGAGTCGAGCCACGGCATGGCGGGGAAGACGATCTGGATCACCGAGTTCGGTATCCCTACCAAACACGCCGCGCACGCCAACGCGGCGCTCGCGGCCTACCGCAACCTGTTCATCTACCGGCGCGGTGCGGCGGTTCCCGAGCCGATCCACGCGATCGTCTGGGAGGACAAGTGGGATCGCTTCCTGAAGCAGGTGACACCGGAGTACCTGCGCAAGCAGCGCGTGGAGGCGTTGCTCTGCTACACGATGCGATCGGGCGGTATGGGCGAGTCCACCGACGAGGAGCACAGCAACTTCACGCTGTTCGACCTCGACTGCCGCACGCCGCGGATGGAGGCCAAGACGTTCCGGCGGTTCACCGCGCGGCTCGGCGAGCTGACCGGGCGGGTGCCGGACGTCGAGTTCTTCTCCGCTGAGGCGCGCGAGCTGGCGGTGCGTCCGCCGGTGGCGGAGGGTGGCAGGACGCCGAACTCGAGGCCTTGACCGACAGGGCCGGGTCGAAACCCGCGGACGAGCTCGGGCACCGGACGGACCGGGCGACGCGGCTGAGCGCGCGCCGGCGCGAAACCGCGGGAGGAATCGGCGATCGGTCGCGATAGGCTCTCGCGCGATGGCAGATGCGCGAGATGTGTTCGTCGGCCGGGTCGTGCGGGGCAAGACCTTCGCCGACGTCGGAGGCCTCTGGGGCACGGTCAGCGAGAAGGTCTCGGTGGCCCACGGTCACGGCGCCTCGGAGCTGACGATGATCGACGTCACCGAGGAGGGTGGCGCGCTCTGGACGGCGTTCGAGGCGCGGATGCAGGCGGCCGGGATCCAGGACCACCGCTGTGTGTCGTCCGACGTGTGCGCGGTCGAAGACCTCGCCTTCGACGTCGTGCATTGCTCCGGCGTGCTGTACCACCATCCCAATCCGCAGCTGCTGCTCGGTGCGCTGCGGCGGCTCACGCGCGAGCACCTCGTGCTGAGCTCCGCGATCACCCAGGAGACCGTGTCGAACGCGAAGGGCACGTACCGCATTCCGCCGTCCGGGGTGCTGTTCGTCCCGGCGCTGGGCGATGCGGAGCGGGCGATCCTCGCCGAGTACTGGCGCGGTGCGGGGGCGGAGGTGCACGGCATCACGACTCCGGTGCGCTACTCGCCGGACGATTTCGGACCGTGGTGGTGGCTGCCCACGGCACGGTCGATGGCGGCCATGGCGTCGGCGGCGGGCTTCGAGGTGCTCGAGGGCGCGTCGATCTGGGGCGGCAACGCCCACACGCTGTTGCTACGACCGAGCTGACGGCCGGCCGCGGAACTCAGGCCGGCGCGGGGCGCTCGACGTGCGATTGGTCGATGTGTTCCCAGGTACCCGTGTGCACACGTCGTGCGCGGGACCGTCCGCGCGCAACTCGCCGTTGTCGATCCAGATCGCGCGCCGGCAGAGGCGTTCGATCGACGGCAGGTTGTGCGACACGATCACGACCGTCGTTCCCGATCGCAGGAACTCCTGGATCGTCTCCTCGCACTTGGCGCTGAAGCGGGCGTCGCCGACCGACAGAGCCTCGTCGATCAGCAGGACGTCGGGTCGCATGTGCGCGAGCACCGCGAAGCCGAGCCGGGCGACCATGCCGGTCGAGTACTTCGCGATCGGCGTGTCGATGAACGGGCGCAGCTCCGAGTAGTCGATGATCGAGTCGAGCCGGCTCTCGACCTCCTCCCGGCTCATCCCCAGTAGGGACGCGTTGAGGACGATGTTCTCCTCCCCGGTCAGCAGCGGGTGGAACCCCGCGCCGAGCTCGAGCAGCGGGCCGATCCGCCCGTTGACCGCGACGAGGCCCGACGTCGGATAGGACGTGCCCGCCATCAGCGCGAGAAGCGTCGACTTGCCCGATCCGTTCGCCCCGATCACACCGACCGTCTCGCCGTCGCCGATCTCGAAGCTGATGTCCCGCAGGGCCCAGTGGCGGTGGTCCGCGCGGTCGCGCGAGACGATCCGGCGAAGCACTTCGCGGGCGAGGAACGGCCGCTGGTGATCGAGGACGAAGGCCTTCGAGACGTTCTGGAAGCGGATCGCGGACATGCCGGAGCCCCGGATCATAGAGTGCGCTTCGTCGCTCGAACCACGGTTGATCTGCGCCCCGGCGTTGGTGAGATTGGATCCCGTCCCTTGCCCATGTTCGCTCCGTTCCGTCGTTCCGGGGCTCCTCGGCGATTCGTCCTCATCGGCGTCGGTCGCGCGCGGACCAGCATGCTCGTCGATCTGCTGGACGCGCACCGGCGGATCGTGTGTCACAGCGAGCTGTTCCACCACGACCGGATCTACTGCCAGGAGGATCGGAAGGCGGCGCTCGGAGTCGGGACCGCGGTCGATGTCGCGGCGCGAGACGCCGATCCGGTGGCGTTCCTGCAGCGTTGCTACGGGCTCGAGCGGGCGCCGATCCGAGCCGTCGGGTTCAAGCTGCTCCATGCGCACGACCAGCGAGTGCTCGACCACGTGCTGTCGGACCCGTCGATCGCGAAGATCCTGATCAAGCGCAACCACATCTACTCGTTCACGTCGCTGCACATCTCGGTCAAGACCAATCGCTGGGCGCGATTCGGCGACGAGCAACCCTGTCCGGGAACCATCCGGATCCGGATGGAGGACTTCCTCTGGTACTGCGACCAGTACCAGGAGTGGTACGCCGCGATCGAGGCCCGCCTCGCTGGGAGCGGCGAGGTACGTCACGGCGTCCTGAGCGTGTACTCCGAGGAGCTGCGCGAGGACGATCCGGCCGGCGCCATCCGCGGGATCTTCCGATTCCTCGGGGTACGTCCGCCGCGACGGCTTCGTTCGGACTTCCGTCCGCAGAACTCGCTGGCCCTCGCGGAACGGATCGAGAACTACGACGAGTTCGTCGCGTCGCTGCGCACGAGTGCCTACGCGCATCTGCCACTCGAGGACGTTCACCCCGAGAATCTCCGGGGTCGGTCGAACGGTTCGTGAACCGGTCAGACCAGATCGGCGAACGCACGTTCGTGGATCCAGAACGAGCGCACGCCCCACACGCCGATCAACAGGGTGACGGCGGTCGCCATGCCGAACGTCAGGGCGTCGGGCGCGCGGCCGTCGTAGAGCACGCCTCGATACGCTTCGAGGATTCCGGCGAGCGGGTTGAGGTAGTAGCCGTAGCGGAGCGGGTCCGGAATGCCCGCGGCGTACCGACGGGGCACCCTGGTTCAACAGGAACGAACGCGCGTCGTAGAGGATCGGCGAGAGCCAGAACAGCAGCGTCATCAGCGAGTCGACCAGGTAGTGGACGTCGCGATAGACGACGTTGGTCCCGGACACCAGGAGCGAAAGCCCGACCGCGAGCCCGAGGTGCACGACGAGGATCGCCGGCAGCCACAGGAGCTGGACGCCGAGCACGTGCGCGTGTGGCGGGAAGATGAGGAGCACTCCGACGATCAGGATCGACTGGATCGCGAAGTGGATCGCGTGCGTCGCCACCACCGAGATCGGCAGGATCTGGCGGGGGAACCGGACCTTCTTCACGAGGCCGCGATTCGACAGGATGACGTTCGCCGATGCCGACACCGTGTACGAGATGAAGTTGTACGGGATCAGGCACACGATGACGAACGAGGGGAAGTCCGCCTGCTTGTAGAAGAAGACGAACACGACGCTCAGCACCGCGACCAGGAACAGCGGCTGGAGCAGTGCCCAGAAGAGGCCGAGCGCCATCGACCGGTAGAGCGTCTTGAACTCCTTCGCGACGAGGTTCGCGAGGATGAACCGGTACCGGTAGGTGTCGAGGAACGTCTGCACGGGCGCGCGGTGGTAGATACCGGACCACCGTTTGCGGAACAAGCGCGACGCCGGTTCGGCGTCAGTCGGTGCGGGCACGCTCGAGCCGCGCGGGAAGCTCCGGTGCGAGGCCGATGCCGGCGACGATCCAGGCCGCACCGAGCCAGTGGAGCAGGAAGCGCGTCATGCTCGACTTCACGTGATGCTCGAGATCCGGTTCCGGCGAGAGCAGGAACGGCGCGAACAGGCTCACGACGCCGACGACGGTCCACCAGGTCGTCGCGTCGAGCGGGCGGCGGGCCCGTCGCTGGGCGAACACCGCGAGCGCCAGGAGGACGAACGTGGTGCCGAATCGGAACCGCTGGAACGACTCTTCCAGGCAGTACCACGCCATCTCCGGAAGCCGCGCGAGGCGCTCGAACGGTCGGATCGGGTCGCCGAGGTAGCCGCCGAACGCACCGGCGCCGCTTCGGAACGCGATCGAGAGTGCGGGGATCGCGAGGACGCACAGCGGCAGCCCGATCAGCAGGAGTGCGGTGCGCGAGCGAATCGACAACCGGTCGAGCAGCATGTCGAGAACGAGCGCCGCGGCCGCGAACGCGAGGATCCCGGCCCAGATCGCGATCGGTCCGAACGGCGGATGGCCGAAGTACTGGAGATGCTGTTGGAGCGGCAGCCAGGCTGCGGCGCCGAGCGCCCAGCCGGCGAGCGCGAACCGCATCGGTGTGCGTCGACCGCGTGCCCACAGGACGCCGATCGCGAGCGCGGCGTAGACCGCCCCTTCGGGCTTGACCAGGATCGCGACGACGATCGCCACCGGCAGCAGCAGGCGGTCCTCCAGCGCGAGGCTCGCGGCGATGCCGGCCACCGCGGTGAGCAGGAACAGCTCCCCGAACCCCGAGTCTGCCGCGCCCATCGCCGGATTGACCAGCGCAGGCGTGACCGTCACGGCGACCGCCGCGGACCATGCCCACCAGGCGGAGCGCGTTCGCAGCGCGATCGTCGAGCCGACCAGCGCGGCGAGCCCCGCGAGCAACAGCGGGAACAGGGAGCGGCCGATGCCGTCGCCAAGCAGTCGGTTGCCGGACGCGATCGAGAGCGGCTGCAGGAGCGGGTAGTTCCGACTGTGGCAGAACACCTCGGGACGTGCGAAGTACGTCTGATCGATCGAAGGTTCGCGGGTGAGGAAGAACGCCTTCGGTTCCCACGCGACCGTGCCGTCCCAGTGGCGGGCGGGCGTCGCGACCGAGCCGTAGGCGATCGCGGCGACGACGGCGACGAGGATCACGAGTGCGACGGGGCGCACCCAGCGCGGTGCGGGCACGGTGGCGTCGGCGTGGACGTGGCCGAGTCGCCAAGAACACAGCGCGCCGCCGGCGAGTCCGACCGGCAGGAGCCACGCGTGGAAGCGACCGGTCGCGAGCAGCTGCGCCGATGTGCCGAGTCCGAACAGGGCGAAGCCGACGAGGACGGCGCGGGCGATCCGGTAGGTGCGTTCGGCACCGGTCATCGGAAGGTCAGCTCGACCCGGTCACCGCTCCCGACCAGCACGATCGTCGCCGGATTGCCGTCGGCGCGTTCGAGTCGGGCGAGGGGACGGCCGAGGAACGTCCCGGCGTGCGGATCGACCTCGTGTGCGTCGACGAGGAGCCGAGGCGCGATCAGCGGTGCGACGAACTCGAGCGCGCCCTTCCATTCGCCCGTCCACAGGACGATCGCGTCGGGTGGGGTCCCGGCCACGACACGACGCACGATCCCGGCACCGTGGCGGTGCGAGTTGTCGAGGTGGAAGGCCGCGGCGCCGTCACGCTGGTATTCGGCGATCTCATCGAGCCGCTTGCCCCAGACCTTGCTCGGGATGCGCCCGACGCCCCAGGCGAGGTGCGCCAGCAGCAGCACGAGGACGATGCGACCGAGCCGACCCGAAGGCCAGCTCACGCGGCGCGCTCCGTGACGCCCGTTGGCCGGCGGGCGGGCTCGAGACCGGGCGGCTGAGCAGGGACGGGCATGCGGCCGGGATTATGCGGTCGCCCGGCATCGCGCGCCAGAATGGGGGGCGTTGGTCGCCGCCCGACTCGTCAGTCCGCGCGGCTCGCGCTGCCGACGAGTTGCTCGTCCCGGTGGGTGAGCCACCAATCGATCGTGCGGCGGAGTCCATCGTCGAACTCGATCTCGGCTCGGAAGCCGAATGCCGCCTCGGCGCGCGACGTGTCCAGGCAGCGCCGCGGCTGGCCATCGGGTCGGGTCGCGTCCCAGGCGATCTCGCCCTCGAAGCCACACAGCTCCGAGATCTTCTCGGCGAGATCGCGGATCGTGATCTCCTGCCCGGTGCCGAGATTCACCGGGGCGTCGTCGTCGTAGTGCTCGGTGGCAAGCACGATGCCGCGCGCGCAGTCGTCGACGTACAGGAACTCGCGCGACGCGGCTCCCGTGCCCCAGACCTTGACGCACTCGGAGCCGCGATCGCGCGCCGCGACGAACTTCCGGACCAGCGCCGGGATCACGTGGCTCGTCTCGGGATCGAAGTTGTCGCCCGGGCCGTAGAGGTTCACCGGGAGCAGGTAGATGCCCGGGAAGCCGTACTGCGCGCGATAGCTCTCCAGCATCACCAGCAACGCCTTCTTGGCGATCCCGTAGGGTGCGTTGGTCTCCTCGGGGTAGCCGTTCCACAGGTCGGCCTCTTGGAACGGCACCGGCGTGTGCTTCGGGTACGCGCAGATCGTGCCGACCTGGACGAACTTCTCGAGGCCGTAGCGACGGCCCTGCTCGATCAGGTGCAGGCCCATCGCGAGGTTCGCGTAGAAGTAGCGCCCGGGGTTGGCCCGGTTGGCGCCGATGCCCCCGACCTCGGCGGCGAGGTGGAGGACGACGTCCGGCCGGGCGTCGTGGTAGAGGCGTGCGACCGCGTCGGCCTCCGTCAGGTCGTACTCGGAGCGCCGGGGCACGAACACGCGCTCGGCCCCCCGAGAACGCAGCGTCCGCACGACGGCGCGGCCGAGGAAGCCGTTGCCGCCGGTCACGAGGACCGAGCGGCCGGACCACCAGTCGAAGGGGTTCATCGTCATCTCCCAACGGGGGCGGATCGGCCCCTGCCAACGGGCCATCGACGCGGGCGGGTGGCGTTCTTGAATCGATCCGGTCGGGGGCGGGCTGATCCGATCGACGCCGGGTCCGAACCCCGGGCGCACCCTGCCTGGTCGCCCGCCGGCAGCGTGCTCACGACGTGATCCCGGCCCCAGCACAACCTGTTGTGCAGTAGCCATTTGTGTCGTGCGCGAAGAAATCTTGGTGGGAGTCTTGCGCGTGGCGTGGGTGGGGGTAAGTTGTCCGGCCCTCGCTGAGGCGTGGGAGCGTGTGTGACGGCACCTTCGGGAGCCGGGAGCGCGTGAGATCTTTGACATTTTGGGCAGCCCTGGACGCGTGCGAGAGCACGGGTCCAAGTCATGGCCTCGGCCGCACTTTACGGGAGACCGTAGGGTGAGGTGCGAGTGCGACCGTGATTGGATGCCGGGTAAGAACTCTGAACAAGAAACAACAAGTGAAGGGTTTGATCCTGGCTCAGAACGAACGTTGGCGGCGTGGATGAGGCATGCAAGTCGAGCGAGAAAGCACCTTCGGGTGTGAGTAAAGCGGCGGACGGGTGAGTAACACGTAATCGAGCTGCCCTCGAGACCGGGATAACAGCGGGAAACTGCTGCTAATACCGGATGGACTTGCTGGAGCGCATGTTCTGGCGGGTAAAGGTGGGGACCCTGCGGGGCCTGCCACTCGGGGAGGCGATTGCGGCCTATCAGCTAGTTGGCGGGGTAACGGCCCACCAAGGCGACGACGGGTAGCAGGCCTGAGAGGGTGGTCTGCCACACTGGGACTGAGACACTGCC
>CAWGKH010000007.1:90000-363999 GCA_963823025.1 uncultured Planctomycetota bacterium
TAAGGGTTTTTGGCCCGGAGCCGAAGCGAAAGCGAGTGCGAAATGTGCGATTCCAGTCGCGTGGAGCAGACCCGAAAGCAGGTGATCTAACCATGGGCAGGGTGAAGCGGATGTGAAAGTCCGTGGAGGCCCGAACCGCTGAATGTTGAAAAATTCTCGGATGACTTGTGGTTAGGGGTAAAAGGTCAATCAAACCTGCAGATAGCTGGTTCTCCCCGAAATAACTTTAGGGTTAGCGTCGTGTGGTAGTTCATGGGGGTAGAGCGACTGATCTGGTTGGGGGCCCTTCCCGGGGTACCCCGCCTAGTCAAACTCCGAATACCATGAACGAAATCACGGCAGTGAGACTACGAGGGATAAGCTTCGTGGTCGAGAGGGAAACAGCCCAGACCAGCAGCTAAGGTCCCGAATCGCTTCTAAGTGTCGAAAAGGAAGTGGAGCTGCTAAGACAGCTAGGATGTTGGCTTAGAAGCAGCCATCATTTAAAAAGTGCGTAACAGCTTACTAGTCGAGCAGCTCTGCGCCGAAAATGATCGGGACTCAAGGAGCGAACCGAAGCTCTGGGATGTATCTGGTGAACGGATACATCGGTAGGGGAGCGTAGGACCAACGTTTGAAGGACGACCGTAAGGACGTCTGGACGAAGTCCTAGTGATTATGCCGGGATGAGTAGCGATAAAGGGAGTGAGAATCTCCCTCGCCGTAAGCCTAAGGATTCCTGGGGAAGGTCATTCCGCCCAGGGTTAGTCGGTCCCTAAGGCGAGGCCGAAAGGCGTAGTCGATGGAAAGCAGGTCAACATTCCTGCACCACCGAATTGGCGTTTGCACCGTGGGGTGACGGTCCGTGGCAGGGCATCCGGTGATTAGATTCCGGTCCCTGGAGAGGGGAGGTGGACAGGCAAATCCGTCCACGTGATCTCCGATCTGGGGGGACCCGTAAGGGGAACTGCCTGAAAGCGGATCCGAGAAAAACCTCGTTCGGAAGCCGATTTGGTGACCGTACCTAAACTGACACAGGTTGGCGGGTTGAATATACCAAGGCGCTCGAGAGAACCCTCGTTAAGGAACTCGGCAAATTAACCCCGTAAGTTCGCGATAAGGGGTGCCTGGGCAACCAGGTCACAGGAAAGTGGTAGGAGCGACTGTTTACTAAAAACACAGGTCCCTGCAAAGTCCAAAAGACGCCGTATAGGGACTGACGCCTGCCCGCTGCTGGAACGTTAAGGCAACCGGTTAGCGCAAGCGAAGCTGGGAACCGAAGCGCCAGTGAAGGGCGGCCGTAACTATGACGGTCCTAAGGTAGCGAAATTCCTTGTCGGGTAATTTCCGACCCGCACGAATGGCGTAACGACTCCTACACTGTCTCGACGAGGGACTCGGCGAAATTGTAGTCGTGGTGAAGATGCCACGTACCTGCAGCAAGACGGAAAGACCCCGTGAACCTTTACTACAGCCTATTACTGGCCTTAGGCGCGTCATGTGTAGCATAGGTGGGAGACGTTGAACCGGCGGCGCCAGCCGTCGGGGAGTCACCGGTGAAATACCACTCTTGACGTGTTTGATGTCTAACCCGCGACCGTTATCCGGTGCGGGGACAGTGGTAGGTGGGTAGTTTGACTGGGGCGGTCTCCTCCAAAAAGGTAACGGAGGAGCACAAAGGTACCCTCAGCGCGGTTGGCAATCGCGTGAAGAGCGTAAAGGTATAAGGGTGCTTGACTGCGAGACTCATAAGTCGAGCAGGTGGGAAACCAGGTCTTAGTGATCCGGTGGTTCCGTGTGGAAGGGCCATCGCTCATCAGATAAAAGGTACTCCGGGGATAACAGGCTGATCTCCCCCAAGAGTCCATATCGACGGGGAGGTTTGGCACCTCGATGTCGGCTCATCGCATCCTGGGGCTGAAGGCGGTCCCAAGGGTTGGTCTGTTCGCCCATTAAAGCGGTACGTGAGCTGGGTTTAGACCGTCGTGAGACAGGTCGGTCCCTATCTGCTGCAGGTGTAGGATGGTTGAGGAGAGTCTTTCCTAGTACGAGAGGATTGGAAAGAACGGACCTCTGGTGTTCCTGTTATCGCGCTAGCGGTACAGCAGGGTAGCTATGTCCGGACCGGATAACCGCTGAAAGCATCTAAGCGGGAAGCCAACTCCAAGACGAGCCATCCCTCGAGACACCTGGAAGACTACCAGGTCGATAGGCCGGCGGTGTAAGCGTGGCGACACGTGTAGCCTACCGGTACTAACCAGTCGATCGGCTTGACCACCTTCCCACCCGGGATCCCGTCGCACGACCCGCTTCGCTCACACCCGATACCCTTTCCTCCGGCCTCACGGCCGCAGGAAGGAAACCGTATTCCCGGTGCCCATACCCGGCTGGAAACACCTGTTCCCATCCCGAACACAGCAGTTAAGCAGCCGGGGCCGATGATAGTCGCAAGGCGAAAGTAGGTCAGCGCCGGGTCATCTCCTCCGCACGGCGGAGCCCGCCTCCCACGGCTGGCTCCGCCGTTGCACGTACCGATCCACTCCCGACCACCGAGGCACCGCAGTACCGGGGCGCTTCCGAGGGCAGGCGCGCTCGGGCGACGTGCGCTCAGGCGTCGAGGGCCAGCTCGCGCACCACGGCGGCGAGGAGCGCGACCCCGAAGCCGGTTCCGCGATCGGCGCGAAAGGCGGGCCCGGCGAGATCGACATGGCCCCAGCGAGGCGTGGTGCCGTCGAGGTGCCAGTGCACGAAGATCGCAGCACAGCTGGTCTGGGCGTTCGCTCGGTTCTTGACCGAGTTGCGCATGTCGGCGATCGGGCTCTTGAACTCCTGCCGGTACAGCTCCGGCGCGAAGGGCAGTGGGTGCACGAGATCGCCGGTCGCCCGGCCCGCGCGGATCAGCCGGTCCTCGAGATCGTCGTCGTTGGTGACGATCGCGGCGTGGACGTCGCCGGTCGCGATGAGTTGGGCTCCGGTGAGGGTCGCCGCGTCGAGAATGACGTCCGCACGGAGTTCACGAGCCGCGTAGCTGACTCCGTCGGCCAGCAGCAGTCGTCCTTCGGCGTCGGTGTTGTTGATCTCGACGGTCTTGCCGCTGTGCATCTCGAGCACGTCGTCGGGCTTGTAGGCGGATGGACCGATCGAGTTCTCGGCGAGGCACAGCAACAGGGACACGCGCACCGGCGTGCGCTGTTGCGCCAGCACGCGGAACGCGCCGAGAACGGCGGCCGCGCCGCCCATGTCGCTCTTCATCGTCTCCATCGATCCCCGACCCTTCAGGTGGAGACCACCGGTGTCGTAGGTGACGCCCTTGCCGACGAGCGCCACGTGAGGACCGGTTGCGCCGCGCGGCGCCCAGGTCGCGATCAGCAGGCGCGGCGCCTCGACGGCCGCGCGCCCCACGGCGTGGATCCCGCGGAGTCCCGCGGTGAGGAGCGCATCTCCGGCGAGGACGCGGACCCGCACGCCGTCGATTCCGCTCAGCAGCCGTTTCCCTTCCGACGCCAGTGCCTTCGGGTTCATGTTCGTCGGCGGGGTGTCGACGAGGCGGGCCGCCTCTCGGGTGGCGGCCGCGGTCGCGCGCGCCCATGCGTCGACGGGCACGGCATCGCCGTCCGCGGTGAGGAGGACGATGCGGACGCTCGTCTTGGCGCTCGCGGCCGGGGCGGCGCCGGTCTTGAGCGTCAGTAGCGGTAGCGCGGCAGCGATGGCGTTGACGGCAGCGAGGGCGTGGGAAGGATCGTCGAGGACGATCACCACCCCGCGTTTGCCCGGGCGGTCGAGTCCGGCGGCACCGGCGATGCGGCGGATGCTTTCGGCTCGCGTCGGGGAGTTGTGGCGCCCGATCGCCTCGGGCAGCACGCCGGTTCGCAGCTCGGCGGGGGAGTCGCCGGTCCGTGTGGACGCGACGTCGCCGAGATCGCCCGGGGTCGTGACGGCGGCCAGGTCGACGGCGGCCTTCCGCAGCAGATCCGGCAAGACGGCCGCCAGGAAGCCGCGCCGCGCGAACGCCTTCTGCCGCGCGACGACGAGCAAGGAATCCAGCCCGCGCAGCAACGCGGCAGGAGTCTTCGGAAACACGAGTTCGATCACGGCACGAGTATCGAGCGCGCGGAACCGACGGGGAAGACCGAACGCGTGCCGTCGGATTCCGCCGCCGGCGGTTTGCGACATCGGGGTACAGTCCGCGTATGGACCTGGCCCACACGATGATCCGCGTGAAGGACCTCGACGCCACGCTCGCGTTCTACACGGACCTGATCGGGCTGCACGAGGTGCGCCGCAGCCCGATCGGCGACGAGGCGACGCTCGTGTTCCTCACCGACGAACGCGGCGCCTACCACATCGAGCTGACCTACAACCACGACCAACGCGAGTACATGCTCGGCGATCAATTCGGGCATCTCGCGTTCCATGTCGACGATCTCGAACCGGTCGTTGCAGAGGTCGAACGCCGGGACATGTGGTACCGGCGCAGCAAGCCCGACTCGCGGTCGCGCTACATCTTCGTCAAGGATCCGAACGGCTACGACGTCGAGATCCTCGAGCGGAAGCGCTGACGACCCGCCGCCGAGTCGCTCAGCGCCCCGAGCTGGCGAACCGCTTCCGGATCGCAACGGCGCGACGCAGGTCGTCGGTGGACTGAAGCACCTTCCGCCGGACGTCGACTGGGAGGTCGGGATGGCGGTCGAGAAAGCGTTCGACGATCGACAGCGCATCGGTGGATGCGTGAGCGTTGACGAACGCATCGATCCACGCCGGCATGAAGAAGATGCGCCGGTGCGCCTTCACCCACAGGACCCGGTCGAGCGCGTTGTCCAGCCACGGCAGAATCAACTCGTTCTGGCCGGGCCAGTGGAAGTAGCCGAGGCTGTCCTGCATCCACTGCTCCGGCGGCTCGCCGAGTTGCAGGTAGGTCGCGAAGTAGTGCGCCTTGACGGCCGGATCGGCGGCGGCCGCGCCGGCGAGGAAGGCCTCCTTGGCCACGTCGTGACCCTTTTCGACTCGAGCGCGCGCGAGATCGACCGCATCGTGCTGACCCGCCGCCAGCAGCGCCGCCGCGAGATCGAATCGATCCCCGTCGTCCAGCTCGAGTCCCGGCAGCTGCTGCGCCGTCGTCAGCACGCGCCGCAACATCGCGAGCGACGGCTCGCTGCGCCCGTGCCGTTCGAGGAACTGCAGCGATTGCAGCGCGAGCCCCTTGCGGCCGCGCACGAGGTCGTCGCGGATCGCGTCCTCGGCGCGCGTCCGCAGCGGAGCGGCCTGCTCGCCGCCGAGGTAGCGATCGAGGCACGTCCCGAGCATGCCGAGGAACGATGCGTGGGTGAGCGGGTCGTCTTCGCCCGCCAGCCGTTCGATCGCCATCGTGGCGAACCGCGCCGGATCGAGATCGGCGTCGCGGACCGCCTGCCACAATGCCGCGACTGCTTCGGCCCGGTTGACGGGATCGTCGAGAAGCTCGAGGTGCTGCAACAGGAACTCGCGACTGCGCGCGTCGAGCAGGAACTCGCCGTAGGCGATGTCCCGCGGATTCAGCAGCACCGCCGCGGGTGCCGGATGGCCGATCAGCCGCGGCACTTCCGTCCGTGCGGAGTCCGCATCGACTCGCACGATCTCCGAGGTCCCGTCCGCCGACACGAGCATGATCTCGAGCGCCAAGGGCCAGCTCCCGCCGTCCGTGCTCTCCTGGCGGATCGCGAACCCGGTGATGTGGCCGCGCTCCGCGCTCCAATCCGCGGCGACGCGCGGCATGCCCGCGGTGAGGATCCAGCGGTCCGACCAGCTCGAACCCTTCAGGCCCGACGCCTCGCGGAACGCAGCGATGAGGTCGGTCCAGCGGGCATTGCCGAACGCGTGACGGGACAGGAACAGCCGCACGCCAGCTCGGAACTTCTCGGGTCCCAGCCGCGCCTCGAGCTCTCGCAGCACCGCCGGGGCCTTGTTGTAGACGATCGGCCCGTAGGCGGACTTCGCGTCGTCCAGGTTGCCAAGCTGCTGCCAGATCGGCGTCGTGCCCGACGTCGAATCGATCCGGTACGCAGCGGGCTTCACGCGCTGCAGGAACCTCAGCCATGCCTCGCTACCTGGTTCCAACGCCTCGAGCTCGTGATAGGCGATGAAGGTCGCGAAGCCTTCCTTGAGCCACAGGTCGTCGAACCAGACCATCGTCACCAGGTCACCGAACCACTGGTGCGCGACCTCGTGGTAGATCAGCGTGCTGCGTCGGTGTTGCTCGACTTCGGTGAGCTCGCGCTCGAACACCACTGCACTCTCGCGATAGAAGATCGCGCCCGCGTGCTCCATGCCGCCATACGGGAACCCCGGGACGAGTACGAGGTCGAGCTTCGCGAACGGGTACGGCGTCCCGAAGTAGTCGCCGAGCCACGCGAGCGCCGCGCGGTGCATCGCGAACACCCGCTCCGCCTCGAGGTGCTCGCGCTTGCTGGGGCGGACGAAGATGCGCAGGTTGCGCTCGGGATCTTCGCCGGCGCCGGTGCCGACATCGTCTTCGACGACGTCGAACGGTCCCGCTGCGAACGCGAACAGGTAGGTCGGCAGCGGCGCCGTCGGCTCGAAGGCCGTCACGCGCCGGTCGTCACCTGCTGCACGCGTGTCCTTCGCCGGCGCGTTCGCGACGACCACCCACTTCGCCGGGTGGTCGAGTGTCAACGAGAAGCACGCCTTCACGTCGGGCTGATCGAAGCACGGGAACAGTCGGTGTGCGTCCGCGGGGACCAGCAGCGTGTACTCGTAGCTCTGCCCGGCCGCCGCGTCGTCGTACCGACTGAGCGGAGTGCCGGTGGCCGCGACCGCCGAGCGGAAGTGCGCCGCGAACACGTTCTCGCCCGCGGTGAGCGAGTCCCGCGGCAGCACGACGTGGTCCGCGACGCGACGCGGTGCGTCCATCGGGCTGCTGTTCAGCGTCACGTCGTCGAGCGCTTCGCCACCGAAGTCCAGGGCCAGGTCCGCGGCCGGCTCGCCGTCCGCAGCCAGCGTGAACCGGCAGCGGACCGAGCCGTCGACGGCGTCCTTCGCCGGATCGAGCGTGAAGTGCAACTCGTAGGCGACTTCGCCGAGCCTGGCGCGGCGGGCTTCGGCGAGTTGCTGGGAGATGCCCGGCGCCGGATCCTGCGGAGCTTGAAGTGTGACCATCGACGCGGCCAGGGCGACCCAGCAGATCATCGGCGCACCATACGCCCAAGCGACCGTCAGGACGAACGCCGTCGGCCGCGCCCGGCCCCGCCGCCCTTGCGATGTGGCCGGTAGCCGACCGAACGCGCGGTGCCTGATTCGCGCGCATGGACGTAGGTCTCGCCGCCGAGCTTCGCGCGCGCCTCGGTTCGCTTCGCCTCGAGCGCCTCGCGCGGCGGCTTCGCCGGGATCAGGCACGCGTCGCCGTCCCCGATCAGGTCGCCGCGCCCCGCATCGAGCAGCGCGCGCCGCACGACGAACCAGTTCGACGGCTCGAAGAACTGCATCAGCGCGCGTTGGACCGTCCGGTCCCGCAGCTTCTTCGCAGTGTCGACGTGCTGCATCGTCATCGGGTCGATGCCGGTGTGATACATGCAGGTCGCGACGTCCATCGGCGCGGGGATGAAATCCTGCACCTGGCGCGGGCGGTAGCCGCGCTGCTTCAAGAACACCGCGAGCTCGATCATCTGCTCTGGCCCTGAGCCAGGGTGACTCGCGATGAAGTAGGGCACCAGGTACTGCTCCTTGCCGACCCGCTTCGACGCCGCTGCGAACTTCTCGGCGAAGCGGTCGAACGACGCGACATCCGGCTTCTTCATGTTCCGGAGCACGTCGGCACTCACGTGCTCGGGTGCGACCTTCAGATGGCCGCCGACATGGTGTGCAGCGAGTTCCTCGAGATACTCGTCGTCGCGCGCCGCGAGGTCCATGCGGATGCCGGACGCCATACGCACGGTTCGCACACCGGGAACCTCCCGCGCCTTCTTCATGAGCTGCTTCAGCGGACCGTGATCGGTGCCGAGCAGCTTGCAGATCGTCGGATGCACGCAGGATTGCCGGCGGCAGAGCCGTTCGACGTCCGGGCGCGTGCAACGCATCGCGTACATGTTGGCGGTGGGCCCACCGATGTCACTCACGTGCCCCTTGAAGTCGGGGTCCTTCGCCATCGACTCGACCTCCCCGACGATCGATCGCTGGCTGCGGCTCTGGATGATCCGACCCTGATGCATCGTGATCGAGCAGAACGTGCACCCGCCGAAACAGCCGCGCATGATCGTGACCGAGTCCTTGATCATCGCGTGCGCCGGGATGGGCTCGGCGTATCGAGGATGGGCTCGACGCGTGTACGGAAGGTCGTAGATCGCGTCCATCCCGGCTTCGTCGAGCGGCAGGCTCGGTGGATTGACGACCAGCGTCCGGTCGCCGTGGCGCTGCGTCAGGCGCCGGCCGTTCAGCGGGTTCGTCTCCTCGTGCAGCATCCGCGTCATGCGCGCGAAGGCGACAGGATCCGACTTGATGTCCTCGAACGACGGCAGCTCGAGCGAGCGGCCATCGTTGGCGGCATCGGTCCAGACGTGGTCCGGGATCGCTTCGGTTCGCCCCGATCAGATACGCGACACCCCGCAGGTCGCGCAGGTCCTCGATGCTCTCGCCGGCGCCGAGACGGCGTGCGATCTCGACGATCACGCGTTCGCCCATCCCGAATGCGAGCAGGTCGGCCTTCGACGTGACCAGGATGCTCGGCCGGACCGTGTCCGACCAGTAGTCGTAGTGGGCGATCCGGCGAAGCGAAGCCTCGACACCGCCGGCGACCACCGGCACGCCCTCGAACGCCTCTCGACAACGCTGCGCATACACGTTCGTCGGGCGGTCAGGACGTAGACCGATGCGGCCACCCGGCGAGTAGGCGTCGTCGTTGCGACGCTTTCGATTCGCCGTGTAGTGGTTGATCATCGAGTCCATGTTCCCCGCGCTGACCGCGAAGAAGAGCCGCGGCCGCCCGAACTGCGCGAACGCGTCCTTCGAACGCCAGTCCGGCTGCGGAAGGATCGCGACGCGGAAGCCCTCGGCCTCGAGCACCCGGCCGAGCAGCGCCATCGCGAACGACGGGTGGTCGACGTAGGCGTCGCCGGTGACGAACACGACGTCGACCGCATCCCAGCCGCGTGCACGGACCTCGGCCGACGTCGTCGGCAGGAATCGACCGGGATCGGGGTTGCAGGAGGAGGCCATCGGGACGCGGGGAGAAAGGGTGTACGGTCCGTGCCCGATCTCGACAACCGGGCTCTGCCGTCGCGACTCAGAACGGATAGCCGACGCTCAGGTGGAAGACCCAGAGGTCCTCGCCGGGCCGGCGGTCGGGATTCCAGCCCGCGTCGAAGCGGACCGGGCCGATCGGCAAGCCGAGCCGCAGACCGGGCCCGATACCGTAGCGCATGTCGTGGAGGCCGAAGTCCGTGACGTCCGATCCGAGGTTGCCGGCATCGACGAACACCGCCCCCTCGAGGGTGCCGATCAGGCGGAGGCGCATCTCGGCGTTGAAGACGTTCAGGGTACTCGCCACCGAGCGGCCGACCCATCGAGTCCTTCGGTCCCAGATCGGACTCGTGGAACGACCGCACCGTGTTCTGTCCGCCATTGAAGAACCGCTCCTGGAGCGGCACGTTCGCCGGGCCCTGACCCGGCCAGAGCAGACCCTGCTGGCTGCGCAACGCGAGCGTGAGGTCGTCAGACAACGGCAGGTAGGCACTCGCGCCGAAGCGAAACCGCTGGAACTCGATGTTGGCGCCGAACGCCGGGTTGTTCGCGTCGAACTGTAGGCTCACCTGGTAGCCGTGCCGTGGATAGATCGGGCTGTCCCGGCGATCGAGCCTGGTCTCCGCGAAGACGTCACCCTCGAAGTAGCTGGTCACGGCGACCTCGGCCGGATCGATGTCGATGTCGGAGCCGTTGTGCTTGCGGTACGAGTAGCCGACGCGTGTCGACCAGTTCTTGATCCACTCGCGCTGCAGGGCGACGGTGCCGCCGAAGGCCTGGTCGGTGAACGACGGCTCCTCGCGCCGGTACGCGTCGCCACTCAAGCTCAAGACGTTCGCGGAGCCGAACAGCCGCGGATCGACGATCGACAAGACGCCACGTTCGCCCTTGGTGCTGACACGAGCTTCGGCCGAAAACGCCCGCCCGGTGCCGAACAGATTGTTCTCCTCGAACCGCACCATGCCCCGGAGCCGTTCGTAGCTGCCATATCCGGCCAGCAGCTCGAGCTTCTTCGTCTCGGCCTCGTCGACCTGGATGGTCAGGTCGAGATCGCCCTCGCTCTTGGCATCGGGCTTGCCGTCCTTCCAGCTCTTCTGGATCCGGACCGTGCGGAACAACCCGGACAGGTAGAGATTGCGCAACGCATCGTCGATCTTCGTGCCGTCGTAGAGGTCGCCCGGTTCGAGATCGAGCCGATTCAGGATGACGCCCTTCTCGGTCGCGGCGTTGCCCGTGACATCGATCGATACGATCCGACCCCGGCGGCCTGGTTGCCCTTTCAAGTGGAGGTGGATCAACGGATCCGTCGGCTCCTGCCGGATGTCCACGAACAGATGCGGATCGGGATACCCGGACGACCGCAGTCTGCTCAACACGTCGTCGCGGAACTGTGACACGGTGTTCGCCGTCGCCGCCTTGCCGGTCGGCAGCTCCGGCGTGTGGTCGCCCAGCGCCTGCTTCAGCGCGTCGTCGATGGTGGCGTCCTCGATGTGGAACAGCCGGCCTTCGTCGATCTCGATACGCACGTCGACCTCCGTACCGTCCGGTAGGCGTGTGACGTCGGGCTCCATGACGTGCGCCTCGAGATAGCCCCGACCTCGATAGAACAGCCGGATGCTGGTCGCGAATCCCCGGACGTCGTCGGCGACGAAGTAGGGCGCGCCGAGCCCCAGCGTTCCGGAGTTCTCGCGAAGCCAGAAGGCCAGCAACTGGCCGTCGTCGAACGCGTTGTTGCCGGTGAGCTCCATGTTCCGAACCGTGACGCGAGGGCCCTCGTGGACGTCGAAGGTGACGAGCATCGGATGCGCCTCGCTCGGCGTGTCGGGCCGGGAGACGCTGTAATCCACCGACACGTCCGGGAAGCCCTTCGAGCGGTAGAGGTCCTCGAGATCGAACGTCGCGTCCTGCAGTACAACGGTCTGATCGGGTCGTCGGGACAAGTCGTAGAGTCGGTCCTCGACCGCGCGACGCAAGCGGAAGCCCTCCAGACCGACGGCGCCGTGGAACTCCACCTCCACGGGTACTCCCTGCTCGCCACCCGGTGTCTGCGGCTCGGCCCGGTAGATCGAGCTGCCGAGCCCGCACGAGCCGAGTCCCGCGAGCCACAGGACGAGACCCGCCGCCACCAGCCGTCGCACGGCGACCGACCGTTCCAAGCCT
The DNA here is from genome assembly GCA_963823025.1 of uncultured Planctomycetota bacterium. Lineage (GTDB taxonomy): Bacteria > Planctomycetota > UBA1135 > UBA1135 > UBA2386 > CAWGKH01. The sequence goes on from CAWGKH010000007.1 coordinate 101,368, forward strand.
CGTCCTCCGGTCATCAGAAGCGGATCCGGTAGACGACGCCCATGTTGTAGTCCTCGTAGATGTCCTGCTCGGCCTGCAACGCGAACCGGTCGTTCAGATCGAAGTCCACGGTCATCGATTCGTTGCCGTTCTGGCCGATCTCACGACCGCTGTAGAAGTGGAAGCGGTCGATGAACGATGCTCCCGACTCGGTGCTGTCGCTCCCGAAGTAGAAGTCGAAGATCTCGGTTGCGAGATAGCCACCGACGAGGGTTGCCTGCCCTGCGACGCCGGCCTGGTTGAGCTGTGCGGGGAGCTGACCCGTCGAGGCGAGCACGAACAGATCGCTTTGCGAGAGCGGTGGAATCGAGCTCAGGTACACCTCGACGGCGTCGATTCGGCCGGAGGCCGTCGCCGTCAGGTCGATGCTCTGCCGCCTGGCCGTTGCGACGACGCGGAGATCGGGGTAGCGGGTGTTCGCGGGCGTGAACGCCAGCAGCGCCGTTTGGATGCCGAATGTGATCGCCGGCATCTTGAGCTTGCCTCGACTCGCCGAAATCGCTCCGTCGAGCTGCGGATCGGCGCCCGTGCCCCGCAGGTGCAGCGCGACCTCGACCGGCGCATCGAGCACGTGCGTGACGACGTCGATCGGCTCCTTGGTGTGGATCTCGACTTCGAAGCGCAACGCTTGTCCGAAAGGCGGCGGGATCCGCGGGATCGACAGCCCTCCCTGCACGCCCATGCCTCCGCGGCGGGCGAGGTCGGGAACGAGCGAGATGCGGCGGATGATCTTCCCGTAGCCGATGTCGAAGTTGCCCTTCACCAGCATCGAGTCGAGCCGGCCGTCCACCGCGAGCTTCGAGTCCGCGCGGATCTTCATGCCGGTGGAACGTACGATCAGCGCGTTGTCCGCGACGATGTCCATGTGCAGCTTCGCCCGATCGAGATGGTCGAGCAGCGCACCTTGGTCGGCCGTCAGGTCACCCGAGACGCGGATGACGCCCACACCGAGGTGCCCCTTCAGGTCCGAGAGCGTGACCTTGCTGTCGGTCAGCTCGACCTTGCCTTCGATGTCGGTCATCGTCGGCGCCGCGGCCATCAGCTTCGCCTCCCCGCCGCGCAGCGAGACCGTGCCTTCGGGCCGAGGCGCGGCGAGGCTGCCCGTCACTCGCACTTCCCCGGAGACCTTGCCGGTCAGGGCGAGCGATCGGGCCCAGTCGGCTGGGACGCCACCCAGGTCGAGCGCGTCGAGGTCGAGCTTGCCGGAGAGCGGTGCCTGTCCGATCGAGCCGTTCGCGATCGCGTCCGCGAGCCGAGTGACCGAGAACGTGCCTTTGGCGTCGCCATGTGGCGTGTGCACCGCGAGCTCGTTCAGCGCGAGTGCCGCTTCGCTCCACTCGAGCTTCGCGTCCGCGGACATCGCACCGAGCGACGGGATCTCGCGGCGCACCGAGACGCTGCCCGTCAGCGCGGGATCGCCGCCGCGCGCCACGAGATCCGAGCCGTTCCACCCGAGCGGCGGGGAACCGGAGAGCTGGATACGGAGATCGGGTGCGTCCTGCGTGCCGACCGTCGCCGCGGTGTCGTGCAACGTGAGCACGCCGTTCTCGAACTTGCCGTTCGCCGACACGGAGACCGCGCCGTCGGGCGCATCCCCGAGTTCCGCGGGCCAGACGACGCCGAGCGCGCCGAGGTTCGGGACCGCGACCGTCGCCTCGGCTTCGACATCCGGTTGCTCCAGTGGACCCTTCACGTGCGCCGTGACCGACGCGTGACCTGTGGCAGGCAGGGACGGGACGAGCTTCGACAGCAGACCGAGATCCGGTGCGTTCGCGTGCACCGTCAGATCGGCCGGCGCGTTCCCGAGTGGAAGCGTGCCCTCGACCGACAGGGTCGCCGGGCCGTCGACCTGGAGCCGGGCGATGTCGACGTTGCGGGTGGTCGGAGAGAGGCTCGCGTCCAGCACGAGGTGGGACGCGGGAGTCTCGCCGAGTGCGACACCGTCGAGATCGAGCTTCAGCTCCACGCTCGGCGGCCAGCTCGCGCCCGCCGCGAACGCCCCGGTTGCATGCGCATCCAGCTTGGCGTTGGTGGCAAGCTCGAGGAGTGGTTCGCGTATGCCGAGCAATCGGGCCAGGACGGGGTCGACGCTGCCGTTCGCGGTGACGTCGAACGAGCGCCCGTTGCCGTCGCTGACCTTTGCGCTGCCTCGGACGTGGAGATCGCTCGGCGCACGATCCGCACCGGCGCGCACGTCGCCGGCCCGAACGTCGAACTCCCCGATCGGGAGCTCGCCACTCGGGAGCGAGACCCGGCCCTCGACACGAACCGCACCCGGGGACAGCGATGCGAACGCCGGTGCGTCGCTCACCGCGGCGAGCGTCGCCGCGGTGAGCGTTCCGTCCGCGTCCAGCGCCAACGGGCGTGGCACCGTGGAATCGGGGAGCTGCACGGTGACGTCGCCGGTGTAGCGCGCACCGACCTCCTTCGGCTCGCCGGTCGGCCGGAAGCCCTGTACGTCGGCGTCGCTGATCGAGACGGTCTGGCCGTCGAACGCCACGGTCGCGCTCGCACTCTCCCAGTCCCAGCCCAGCACACCGCCGCCGCCGAGGTCGGCTCCGCCGCGGAACCGCGGCGCTTCGAACGAGCCGGTCAGCTCTCCGGTCGCACGACCCTGGACGACGATCGAGTCCGATTCGCCGAGCGCGAATCGTCGCGGCGCGCCGAGCTCGGCGGTGACGAACAGCCGGCCGCCCGCCCCGTTCGCCGGCAGCTCCCCGCTGCTGACCGTCAGCGCCCAATCTTTGCCCTCGAGCCGGCTGCGACCGACACGCAGGACCCCGCCGCCGATCTCCGCGTGCACCCGCCCCGTTGCCGGCAGATAGCCCCGTACTTCGTCCGGCAGCCAGGTCTGCCAGGAACCCGTGCCGCGCACGTCGACGGTGACCGCGCCGCGCAACGTCTCGAGGGCCGGGTTGGGCAACGGCACGCGTAGCGCATCGCCCTCGATCGTCAGACCCGGCAGATCGACGTCGACGTCGCCGCGGACGGCGAAGCGGTCCGCCGCGACATCGGCGTGGATGCTGGCTGCGCCCCGGCCTCGCAGCTGCCCCCCCTCCCAAGCCAGTCGAGCCCGTGCGGACGGCGTGCCGACATCGACGTGGGCGATCAGCTGAAGCGTCCCCGCACGGAGATCGTTCCGCACGCCGAATCCGCGCAGCAGCTCACCCGGATCCTCGACGTGGGCGGTGATTCGCGCTTCGAGCGTGGGCCGCCGGTGGATCAGGACCTCGACGTCACCGCGCGCGTGTGCGACCGCGATGCGGATTCCGTGTCCGTGCTCCACGTCGATCCGGACCGGGCCGTCGTGGATCGTCCGACCGTCGGACGCGGTGACGACGAGTCTTCGGATCCGGACGTTCGCGCCGGCCGGCAGCGCGTCGAGCCACGGCTCGAACGGAGCGAGATCGGGCCACTCGGGCGTGGTCGTGGTCTCCGTGGACGCGCTGGACTCGGGGAGTCGCACGTCGACACGCGCGGCTTCCGCGCGCACGCCGCGCAGACCCGCGAGGTCGCCTCGAAGGAGCCCGGGCAGGTCGAAGCCGACGACGAGCTGCAGGTCTTCGATGCGCGAGACCACGGCGTTCGCCGGCGCCGCGCCGGTGGTGTGCAGCGTCGTCTTCAGATCGCGGATCCAGCTGCCCCGCAACGGACCGAGCTCGACGGGCTGGCCGAGGGCCTCGCCGATCCATGCTGCAGCGCGGTCGCGCACCAATGGTTCGAGCCACAGGTCACGCGAGAGATAGCCGACGAGCAGGAGGTCGACGAGCAGGAGCACCACGAACAGCAGAGCCGCCAGCAGTCTCCGGAACGGATTCCTCTTCGAGCGTCGCACGTTCGAATCCGAGTCAGCGCGGCGGAGTCGCGTCGGTGCGCGTTCGAGGAATCACCCTCGCATTCGAACACTTCCGCGTGGTGCGGTGAAGACGCTGGCGATCACCGTGCGGTCACGGTTCGATCGGCACCACGATCTCGAGTGGTGCGATGCGCAGGCCGGTCGCCTCGTCGTCCGCACGGATCGCGAAGAGATTGACGACCACGCGTGTCGGTCCCGCCGCCCTCAATCCCTTGTCCGCGATGAACTTCTCGACGGCGGCGCGACCGGTGGCCACGCGGTCTTCGAAGTCTCCGTCCTCGGGATGCACCGAGACGCAACGCTGTGCGGGCATCTCACGAAGGGCTTCGCCCGACGTCGGACGTACCGGTTCCGGATCCGACCGGTTGCCGCGGAATTGCACGACGAACCAGTGCTTCTCGCCTTCTTCGACCAGCACGGGATCGCCGGCGTTGGTGTAGCCCTTCGCACCGAGGCGCATGCCGGTCCGCGAGTAGAGCTCGAGTCGGGCCGGCCACTTCCCCGGATCCGGCAGCAGCAACCAACTGCACGCCGTGGTTTCCGCGATGCTCGGGATCGACGTGCCCGAGCCCTTCCCCAAGACGATGTCCGGTGGCCGATCTTCGCGGCGGGGCGGCTGGAACACGCTCGCATCGAACCGCCAGTCCGTCTCGACGACCTGCAGCGTCTTGCGGCCGAGCCTGCCGAGCTCGACGACCTGCGGTACGTGCAGCTTGCCGGTGTCGAGCAGCGCGACGAAGCGCACCGTTCCGGCGGGGCCCTCGAGGGACACCGGCAGGTCTGTCGCCGCGTCGTAGACCAGCTCGAACCGCGTGCTCGAACCGCTTTCGCCGGTGCCACGATCGAATGCGATCCGTTCGCCGCCGGTCCGAGAGGGGTTGTTCACCGAAACGAGTGGCTGCAGGAGGGCCATGCCGATCAGCTCGCGCAGGGCGAGGGCTTCGTCGAGCTCGTCGGACTCGAGCGCTCGGGGAGCGTCGTCCGTCGTCCAGCGCAACGCGGTCTTGCCGTCGACCACGAGGTGCTCACCGCTCGATCGGTCGACGCGCATGCGAGCGGGAAGATCCAAGCTCACGCGGTCGCGTTCGGTGCCCTCGAGCTCGATCAGCGAGCGGGCGAACGAGCCGCGCCGGTGTCCCTGGCAGTGCGCCAGGATCGCGTCGATCACCTCCGCCGGCGGGCGCTCGTCGGTCTTCGGCGGAGCCGGTGAGTCGTCGCAGGCCGCGAGCAGCGCCAGGACCGAAGCCCAGACCGCTCGGTTCAGCTTCCGCGATCGAACACCTTCTGCCACTCCTTCACGTCGTAGCCGAGGTCTACACCCCCGGCAAGCGCCTGCAGCGCCTTGCGAGCGCCGAGGTGGACGTTCTGGTTGGGCTCGCCGGACCCGAGGAGCCGCAGCAACGTCGGCACCGCACCCACGTCGCCGATACGCCCGAGCGCGATCGCCGCGGCCCATCGCACCAGCGGGGTGGGGTGCGCCGCGTAGCGCTCGACCAGCTCGAGCTGATTCGGATCCCGCGTCAATCCGAGGCCGCGGAGTGCCTGGACGGCGACTCCCGGCGGCATCGAGTCGATCGGCCCGGACATCAGGCGCACCCAGATGGCGACGATCGGTGCGGTTTCGACGATCGCCTGCTGCAGCTCGTAGAGCCCCCAGGCCGCGCTCGCGCGCAGCTCCGGGCTTCGCTCCGGATCCTCGATGATCGTCGAGAACGCCGACGGGGGCGTGCGCCTGTCGTGCAACATCGCGAGCCCGAACACCGCGTTCGCCACGACGTCCGGGTTGTCGGCGTTGACCGCGTTCAGCAGCGGATCGAGCGCGGCCTCGCTGCCGCTGAAGCCGAGCGCCGCCACGGCGATCCCGCGGTTGCGCGGGACAGTGACGTTGTCGGCCTCGTGGAGCAGCATGTCGAGATGATCGGACGCCTGCTGGCGCAGGAACGCCTCGGTCTTCTCGACGTTCGCGTCCATCCGCATCGAGCCCGAGTTGTGGACGAACTCCGCGAACTTGTCGAGCGACCAATCGAGATCGCGCAGCACCTCTTCCGGCCGATCGCGTTGCGCCTTCGATTCCTCGGTACTGCTGCTCTCGCGCCTTGAACTTCTCTTCGACCGATGCCCCCTCGTCGGCCGCCGGCGTCGCCGAGCCGCTCCCCGTCGTCGAGCAGCTCGCGCCGGCGAGCAGGAGCAGTGCACCGAGACTGACGAACCGGATCATGGGCGGCGGTGGACGACGTGCCTCGTCGCGTTCTTCCGCCCGTTTGTAGCAGATCGACCGGTCCCGGCGGAGGGTAGCGCGGCCTCCCGCCGTGACGGGATGGGCATGCCCACCTGCGGCGGGCATGCCCCGAGGCAGTCGGCCGCGCTCCCGTATCCCTGGGGCCGCTCCGGCTCCGGATCCTCGCGCCCCGCGGCGTGTGGTGTGTCCGGCGCCGGTGTGGCGTTACCCTCCGCGCCGATGGATTTCACCGACCTGCTGCTGGGCGACTACGAGCAGATCGAGGTGCTGCGGGACGAGCGAGCGGGGGTGCTCGCCTTCGTCGCGATCCATGACACGCGATTGGGGCCGGCGTTCGGCGGCATCCGCCGCCTCGCCTACCGTCGCCCTGTCGATGCACTGGCGGACGCCCTGCGGCTCGCGGCGGCGATGACCTGGAAGTGCGCGGCCGCCGACGTCCCGGGGGGCGGTGGCAAGACCGTCCTCTGGTGGCGTCCGGACACCGACCGCGAGGCGGCGTACCGGACGATCGGCCGCTTCGTCGAGGAGCTGGGCGGTCGCTACTTCACCGGACCGGACGTGGGTACCGAGACCGCGGATCTGGCGGTGGTCGCGGAGGAGACGGGCCATGTCGCCGTGCCGGCCGAGATCGGCAATCTCGCCGAACCGACCGCGCTCGGCGTGTTCGCCGGCATCGAGGCCGTGGCCGAACGGCTCGGATTCGCGAGCCTCGACGGCGTGCACGTGCTCGTGCAGGGCCTCGGCGAGGTGGGCTCGCGGCTCGCGGAGATGCTCGCCGGCGCGGGCGCGCGGCTGACCGTGACCGACGTGCGCGAGGCGCCGTGCGAGGCCGTGCGCCGTCGCTGCGGCGCGACCGTCGTCGAGCCGGGAGGACTGCTGGGGATCGAGGCCGACGTGTTCGCGCCGTGCGCCCTCGGCGGCGTCGGTACACGACCTCAGCGTCGAGAACCTCAAAGTGCGCGCCATCGCCGGCTCCGCGAACAACGTGCTGGCCCGGCCAGAGCACGGCCAGGCGCTGTTCGAGCGCGGCGTCCTCTACGCGCCCGACTTCGTGATCAACTCCGGGGCGCTGCTGCACGGCGCCCTGCACCATCTCGAGGGAGCGTCGCCGCCGGTCGAGAGGATCCGCCGCATCGGGGCCCGCGTCGGCGAGATCCTCGACGCGTCACGATCGCAGGGAGTGCCACCGGAGGTCGTCGCCGAGCGTCTGGCGCGCGAGCGCGTCGCGGCGGCGCCGCCAGAGCGTTTCCTGCCTCGGTGCAGGAGCAGGAGGGACAAGTGAGCGAAGCGAGGTTTCGGCACCGGATCCGCGTGCGCTACTGCGAGACCGATCGGATGGGCGTCGCGCATCACGGCAGCTACGTGGACTGGTTCGAAGAGGCGCGCACCGAGTGGATGCGCGCGCAGGGCGAGACGTATCGCGAGCTCGAGGATCGCGGCGTCCTGCTGCAGATCGTCGATCTGCAGATCCGGTACAAGAGTCCGCTCGACTACGACGACGAGATGTGGATCGAGGTGCGCGTCGGAACCCGCCGGCGGGTGACGATCGAGCTCTGCTACGAGGCCCGGCGGGCGGACGACGACCGGCTGGTGGCGACCGGCTCGACGACCCTCGCCTGCGTCGATCGCGGCGGCCGCCTGCGTCGGCTCCCCGCGGGGATGCTGGCCCCGACCGCTGGTGACGATCCGACGTGAACCCTTCGGACGTCCGGAGTTGGGTGCGTCCGGGGGTGTCGGTCCGAAGCGGTCGCAAGCTCGGGTGAGCACTCGGGTTCGGGAGTCCTCACCAGCGGTCGGGGCCAGCATCGCGGAATTCCGATCCGGGCGCTCCGTAGCTCCGCGCCTCGTGGTCGCCCCCCGGCCCCCCGGCTTCTCCCACCCCGCTTCGCCATGCCCGACCGCACGGTATGCTCGCCCGGCGACGCACCCGACTCCGGTGCAAACGTCCCTCCCGTCCCGCCACATCGGCGCTCCCCCTGCATGTCGTTGACCCCCGAAGTCGCGTTCGAACGCTACCGCGAGCGCCTGCTGTCGGTGATCTATCTGCGGATGGGGCCCAATCTCCGCACGCGGATGGATCCCGAGGACGTGCTGCAGGAGGTCGCGATCGAAGCGATCCACTCCTGGCACACGCTCGACGACCCCGCCAACGCCGGTGCCTGGCTCGTCACGCTCGCGCGCCGCAAGGTGGCCCGCATCCTGCGCGACCAGGTCGGCGTCGCCGCGCGGGACCCGCGCCGGGAACGCTCGGTGCCGACCGATCTGCCGCTCGCGGATCGCCGCTCGGGACCCGTCACGGTCGCGGACCGCAAGGACCGCCTCGCGCTCCTCGAAGCCGCGCTCGGGCGACTGCCGGATCATCACCGCGAGGTCGTCGTGCTCAGCCGGATCGAGGGCTGGCAGGCCAAGGACATCGCCGAACGGATGGGCAAGACGGAGAACGCGATCCACCTGCTGCTCGGTCGTGCACTGAAGCGATTGGCCAAAGAGCTGCAGGACTGATGGAGGAGATCCGGCCGTCGACCGGTGACGAGGGAGAGCCGAACGCCGCCGACGAGCGGATGGCCGAGTTGTTGTCGCGAGCGCGTCGACCCGGTCGCGACGACCGGCGTCAGCTGCGGGACGAGGGTTCGGACGACGCGGAGGATCTGCTGGCGCGGCTGGAGGCGCTCGACTACGTCGATTCGCTGGTGGGAGAGGTGCCGGCCGACGTGCCGGAGCGCCTCGGCGACTTTCGCATCGTCGGCGTGCTCGGTCGCGGCGGGATGGGCACGGTCTACGAGGCGTGGCAGGAGTCGCTCGAACGCATCGTCGCGCTCAAGGTGCTCCCCCCGCAGCTCGCCGCCGACCCGAACATGCGGGATCGCTTCCGTTCCGAGGCGCGCGCGGCCGCGACGCTTCACCATCAGCACATCGTCCCGGTCTACGGCTACGGCAAGGCTGGTGGGCTGCTGTACTTCGCGATGGAGAAGGTCGACGGTGTCAGCCTCGACAAGCACATCCAGCACACGCGCCGGCTCGGCGAAGCCGCGATGGACAGTCGCGAGGCAGCGCGGCGGTTCGCGGGCGTGGCGGACGCGCTCGCGCACGCACACCGGCGCGGGATCCTCCATCGTGACGTCAAGCCCGGGAACATCCTCGTTCATCCCGACGGTGCGCTCGCGCTCGCGGACTTCGGACTGTCGAAGTTCCTCGACGAGCAGTCGCGCGCCCTGTCCCGGGAGGGCGGCTTCCTCGGCACGCTCCACTACGCCGCGCCCGAGCAGGCGAAGGGTCGGCGCGCCGGTCCCGCGAGCGACCTCTACTCGCTCGGCGTCACGCTGTTCGAGTGCGTGACCGGCCGCTTGCCGCTCGACGGTGACACCACCGAGGCGTTGCTGGAGTCGGTGCTGCACGGGCGGCCGGCGCCGCTCCGTCGACTCGTCCCGCGTGCGCCGCGCGATCTCGAGGCGGTGTTGGCAAAGCTGCTCGCGAAGGAGCCGGAGGATCGCTACGCCGATGGCGAGAACCTGGCTCGCGACCTGTTGCGCGTCGCGGATGACGAGCCGGTTCGGATCCGCCGGCAGCCGCTCGTCGTGCTCGCATGGCGTCAGGTCCGGAAGCACAAGTTCCTCAGCTCGGTCATCGCGGTCGCTGCGGTCCTCCTGCTGACGAGCAGCGTGCTCTGGTGGCAGGCGCTCGAGCAGGAGCACGCGGCGCGCCTGACCCGCCACGCGAACCTGCTGGTCCAGGCCGTGGAGCGGGCGGAGACCCAGCCGGGACGCGCCGACGGGCCCGGCGGCGTGATCGAGGCACTCGGCGGATTGCCGGCTCTCGGGGATCACGGCGGCAATGACGTCGTCGCGCTGCTGGGCGAAGCGGAATCGATCGAGCCGGGCGAGGCCCGCACGGCTGCGCTCCGGGATGCGTACGAGCGCGATCCGTTGCCCGAGGCGACCGCGGCGCTGCTCGTGGGAAACGGCTTCCTGGCGCGGCAGATGCTCGACGCGCGCATCGCCGAGAGCGAGCGTCGCACCGGCTTCGCCGAACGGGACTCGGTCACCTGGCTGCGCCTCTACCGGCTCTACCTGTCGCGCGCGATCGCGTCGCTCACCGCGTCGGTGTCCGACCCGGAGAGCGCGAGCAAGGATCTGCTGCGTGCGTCGATCGTCCGGCCCGGTGCGTTCGCGCCGACGCTGTTGTCGGTGTTCGTCGACTGGTCGCCGCGCGTCGGGGCCGAGGCCCTGCTCGAGTCCGTCGATCGAGTACCTCGTGAACGCGCCGCCCGGGTCCGAGCGTATCGCCGGATCACTGCTTCGCGCCTTCGCCGGCATCGTCCGCCCGGAGCGGGCGCACCTGATGCACATCTCGATGCCGTTCGGAATGCGACGCACGCTCTACGCCCGTGCGCTGACGATGCTCGGCGCTTCGGGCGGCGAGGGTCGTGGTCTGACCACGCTCGCCGGCACTGTCGAGGTCGAGCTGTTCGATGCCGCGCGACGCGCGGCCGCCGCGATCGACGACGCAGCCGTGCTCGGCGCCGCCCTCGCCGACGGTCGCCGGCGTTTGGCCGACGCCGTGGCGCCGGCGTCGCCGTTGCAGTCGTGGCGGCTCGTCTACGCACTGCTCGAGGACAGCGGCGCCGCGACGCCGGAGCTTCCCGACGCATCGCCGATGCCGGTCGCGCTCCAGCTTCGCGGGTTCGACGAGCTGCTGGATCTCGACCTGCCGGCCGTCGCCCTGCGCGCGATGAGCGCCCGCGTCGAACGCGTCCTCGCGACCACCGACGCGGACCCGGCGCTCCGCGCGCGGCTCGAGGCCCGGTTCGCGGCACACACGGCGCCGGTCGAGACCTGTCTGGCGAAGGCGCAGAGTTGGGTCGAGGCCGCTCCGGACGACCCTGCCGCCTACCTGTGCCGCTTCGTCGCGCGCGTGCGGTCTGGCGATCCGACGTGGGCCGCGTTCGACGCCGGTCGTGCGCTGCAGCTCGCGATCGACCCGACTCCGTTGCGCCGTGAGCTCGCGCAGGAGCTCGCGCGTGCCGAGACCGAGGACCCGACGCATGCGGCGGAGTGGACGCGGCTGCGCAGCGTGTTCGAGGAGCGCGGAACGTGACGGGCGACATGCAGGGAGCCGCCCTCGGCCACCGGAGGCGGACACGATGAAGGCCTTGGCCTGGATTCTCGGAGTCGTCGCGCTGGCGGCGGTGGCGACACTCTGGTTCCGCGACCGTGCGACCGGCGCGACCGACGTCGAACGCCCGTCCTCGACGGCGCCGGTGTCGACCCACGCCGACGACTTGCCGGCGCCGCGGGCGACCGGCGCGCCCAAGCGCTCCCCGGCAGAGACGCCCGCGGCCGCGCGCACCGTGGCGGGCCGCATCGTCGGGCCGAACGGGGATGCCGTGCTCGGCGCGCGCGTCACGCTGTCGCGACTCTCGTCGCCCTGGCCCGAGCAGGCGCACGAGGAGCTGGAGACCGTCCTGACGGATCCCGATGGACGGTTCCGGTTCCGCACCCTGCGCGACGAGGATCTCGTGATCGATGTCGATCACGAGCACCTGGCTCACCAGCGCGTCGTGGCGCCCGCGGGAATCGACGCGATGACGATCCGACTGGACCACGGATTCGCGGTGCGCGGAGTGGTGTTCGACATCGAAGGACGGCCCGCGGAAGGCGAGCTCGTCACCGTCGAGCCGGGTCCGTGGAGCACGCGATCTCCGTCTTCGACGCACACCGCCGAGGACGGCACCTTCACGCTTCCGGGGCTGTCGGTCGGTCCGCTGGGCGTCGCGCGCATCACCGTTCGCGACCATTTCTTCGCGCCCGCGACCGTGTCGTTGCAGTCGGTGACGGCGAGCGAGCCGGTGCGCCTGCAGTTCACGCACATCGGGCTCGCGCTGACGGGTCGCATCGTGCAGTCCGCCGATCCGACGAAGCCGGTGGCGAACGCCGAGGTGTTGGTGTTCCCGAGCACGGCCTGGAACGGTGGCCTCTACGTGCCGTACCACGCCGAGACCGATCGCAACGGCCGCTTCCGCGTCACCGGCCTCGGCGTCGGCAGCCACACCGTGGTCGTGCGGCACCCGGACTTCTCGACGTCGTCGCGCGCGGTGATGGTCGGACGCAGTGCCGCCTACCAGACGTTCGAGCTGGTGCAGCGATCGCACGTGGGCGGGCGTCTCGTCGGCGACCAGGACGTGGCCGGAGTCGAATTGCGCATCGAGACGAATGGTGGGGAGCTCGCGCGCGCCATCGTCGGGCCGGATGGATCGTTCGAGTTCCCGGCACCGCTGTCGGTCGGCACGGCGCGCATCGACGCGATCGAAGGAACGTGTGCGTTCGCGCGCACCACGGGTCGTGAGGTGACGGTGACGCTCGACGATGCGCCGCGCACGGAGCTCGAGCTCGAGGTGCAGTCCCCGGCGGTCGTCGAGGGACGCGTCGTCGACCAGCGAGGCGAGCCGCTTCCGGACGTGCTCGTATGGACGCCGCGCTTCCGCCTGCAGCCACGCCACCCCGAGCGGTGGGCGGTCGCAACCGATTCGAATGGCATGTTCCGGTTCCGCGGGCTGCCAGTCGGCACTGCCGAGCTGACCGTCGAGCACGAGGACTTCGCGGTCATGCATCTCGCCCCGGACCTCGGCGAGGCCGGCGAGATCAAGCGTGTCGGCGACGTCGTGCTGTCGGACCCGGGCGTGATCCGCGGGCACGTGACGCGTGGCGGTGCGCCGCTCGCGGGAGCGGCGGTGTTCCCCGGCCGCGATCGCGCCGACGACGACTCGACGGTGACCGGACTCGACGGCGACTACGAGCTGCGCCGGCTGCCCCCGGGTCGCTACCGCATCCTCGCGCGCTGGTCGACGCTGCCGCTCCAGGTCGCGGGACAGATCGCCGACGTCGAGTCCGGCAAGGTCGTCGACGGTGTCGACATCGAGTTCCCGCCGGGACGGCGGATCGAGGGCCTCGTCACCGACTCGGTCGGGCTGCCGGTCGCGGAGGCGCGCATCCTCGTCGTCGGCCGGCCGGGAGCGATGACCGCGACCGATGCCCAGGGTGCGTTCCAGATGGAGGTTCCGAACGGCGACATCGAGCTGGAGGTCCTCTCCGCGAACTTCCGGGCGCAATACCGTGAGCCCGTCCCGGTGAACGAGGACCACGTCCGCATCCGACTGCCGTGGGTGCCGCACGGATCGATCTCGGCCCGCGTGCTCGGACTTCCCGGATCGCATCCCGTGCCGCGCGCCTTCGTGCGCCTGTCGCCGCTCGATCTCGGCGAGACCGACGACGAGTCCGTGCGCAGCCAGCGCACGATCACGTCGGTCCGCGCCGACATGCCGGGCGGCCGCCTGCGGCTCGACCTCGTTCCGGCGGGGCGATCGCGGCTCGAGATCCAGGCGCCCGGCTGGGCGCCGTTCGTCGCCGAGGTGACGGTCGCGCGCGGGGAGGAGCTCGATCTGGGCACCATCCGGCTCGAGCCGGGTGCGGACGTGCACGGCATCGTCACCGACGCCGAAGGCGAGCCGATCCCCGGTGCATGGGTCCACCTCGGCGAACCCGAGGACCTGCGCTACGAGGACGCGCGGCACACGCACACGGGTCGCGACGGGCAGTTCGAGCTCGGTGGCGTGTCGCCGGACGCGACGAAGATCGTCGTCGCCGCGGACGGCTGGGCGCCCACGACGCGCGAGCTGCGGATTCCGGACGACCTGGTGCGCAGCGGGCCACTGCGGATCGTGCTCGAGCGCGGTTCGGCGATCGCCGTGCAGATCGTCCGTGACGATCAGCCGGTGGAGGACCTGCGCCTGATCGCACTGAAACGCGGCGATGAGTTGATCGCGGTCGAGGCGACCGACCTCGCCGGCAAGATCCGGTTCAGCGGTCTGCCGGCCGGCACGTGGACCGTCGCGCTGTTCGGGGATCGCGAGGAGGAGGCGCAGGTGACGGTCGACGGCTCGCCGCGCGACTACGAAGTGCGGTTGTCGCTCTGATGCGTCGCCGTCAGCGGCCGGCGAGCCCGGCTTCGAAGGCGTCGAGCGCATCCCGGGAGAACAGCACGAACCGCACCTCGTCGAGGTCGGTGTTTCGTTCGAGCTCCGCCGCCACCGTACAGGATCGCCACCTCGGCGGCACGATCGATCGGGTAGCCGTAGATCCCGGTCGAGATCGCGGGGAAGGCGATGGTTCTGCAGCCGTTCTCCGCGGCGATGCGCATCGCGTTGCGGTGACATGCGGCGAGCAGCTCCGGCTCGCCGCGATCGCCGCCGTGCCAGACCGGGCCCGGCGTGTGCACGATCCACTTCGCTCGCAACCCGTGGCCGTGCGTGATGCAGGCGTCGCCCGTGCTGCAGCCGTCGGGGTAGCGTTCGATCAGCTCCGCCAGCAGCTCGGGTCCGGCCGCGCGGTGGATCGCGCCGTCGACTCCACCGCCGCCGCGCAGCGTCGTGTTGGCCGCGTTGACGATCGCGTCCGTCGCGACCTTCGTGATGTCGCCGAGCTCGCAACGGATCCGATCGCGGCTGCGCTCCATCGCATGCTCCTTCGAGTGGTCAGCTCGCTGCGGCCGGCGTCAGGTACCGCTCGACGAGGCCCAGCGCGCCGTCGACGAGCAGCGCAAGCACCGCCGCGGGCACCGCACCCGACAGGATCAGGTTGACGTCGTTGAGCTGCAAGCCGGTGACGATCGGCTCACCGAGCCCACCGGCGCCGATGAACGCCGCGAGCGTCGCGACACCGACGCTGATCACCGCGGCGGTGCGGACGCCGGCGAGGATCGTGCGCGAGGCGAGCGGGAGCTGCACGCGCCACAGCGTCTGCCGGTCGGTGAGGCCGAGGCCGCGCGCGGCCTCGATCAGGTCGGGGTCGACCTCGACGATGCCGGTGTAGGTGTTTCGCAGGATCGGCAGCAGCGCGTAGACGAACAGGGCCGCGATGGCCGACGTCACTCCGAGGCCGAACCCCGGGATCGGGATCAGGAACGCGAGCATCGCGAGGCTCGGGATGGTCTGCACGATGCCGGCGCCGGCGAGCGACACCCGGCGCAGGAGCGGGAACCGGCTCGCGGCGATGCCGAGCGGCACGCCCAGCAGCACCGCCAGCGCGACCGCGATGAACGTGAGCTGCACGTGCTGCCAGCCGAGCGACAGCGTCTTGGTCCCGCGTGCTCGCATGACCTGCAGGAAGCCGCGTTCGGAACGAGGGGTCGTCGAGCGGGTTCCGGCGCTCTTGCCGTCGCCCGTGACGAGCCCTTCGTCGACGAGCCAACCACGTGCCGCGGCAGCGAAGGTCTCGCCGCCCTCCTCGACCGAGTAGTTCAGGTGCTGGATCGTCGCATCGTCGATGCGGAACGCGAGGTCCGCGAGCACGTCGCGAATCTCCGGGTGGGCCTCGACGACCGATTCGCGGAACAGCGGGGCGGCGTTGTAGGGCGGGAAGAACGAACGGTCGTCCCGGAGGATGGTCAGGTCGTACTTCAGCAGCTTGCCGTCGGTCGCGTAGGCATCGATCACATCGAGCTGTCCCGCAGCGATGCCTTCGTAGGCGAGGCCGTGCTCCATGCTCCGCACCGATGCGAACTCGAGTCCGTACGCTTCGCGCACGCCCGGCCAGCCGTCGTCACGGTTCATGAACTCGAGGCTGAAGCCTGCCCGCAGGTCCTTGCCCTTCGCCGCGAGGTCCGAGATCGTCCGGAGGCCGAGCTTCTCGGCCAGCGATCTCGGCACCGCGAGCGCGTAGGTGTTGTTCAGCCCGAACGGCTCGAGCCAGACGAGTCCGAGCTCCTTCCGGTAGCGCCTCGCGACGTCGAGATAGCAGCGCAGCGGATCGGTGACCTTGCCCGGTTCGTGCAGCACGATCGACCAGGCGGTGCCGGTGTACTCCGGATAAGCGTCGATGTCGCCGCTGCGCAGCGCGGCGTAGCACACGAGCGTCCCGCCGAGGCCGAGGCGGCGTTCGACCGTGAGGTCGGTCCGGTCCTCGAGGAGCTGCGCGCAGATCTCGGCGAGGATGCGCGACTCGGTGAAGTTCTTGCTGCCGATCGCGATCGTGTCAGTGGGTAGGTTCGGCTCGCCGCGCGGCGCGAACGCCGTCATCGCCACCGCCGCGAAGGCGAGACCGAGCGCACGCAGCATGAGGGTCAGCCGACCTCCTGCGCATCGAGGAACGACTCGACGAACCCGTTCGCCGGCCGGTTGCGGAGGTTCTCCGGCGTGTCGACCTGCACGACGGAACCCACGTGCATCAAAGCGACGCGGTCGCCGAGGTCGAACGCTTCCGGGAGGTCGTGCGTCACGAGGATCACGGTCTTCGACACCTTGTCCTCGAGCGAGCGGAACTCCTGCCGCACCTCACGGCGCGTGATCGGATCGAGCGCACCGAACGGCTCGTCCATCAGCAGGATGGGCGGGTCGAGTGCGAGCGCGCGCGCGACGCCGACGCGTTGGCGTTGTCCGCCCGACAGCTCCGCCGGCATGCGGTCGCGAAAGCGGCTCACCGGCAGGTTGACGAGCTCGAGCAGCTCGTCGACGCGGGCGGCGGTCCGGGCGCCGTCCCATCGCTCGAGCCGGCACAGGAGACTGACGTTCTCGCCGACGGTCATGTGCGGGAACAGGCCGCCGCTCTGGATCACGTAGCCGATGCCACGGCGCAGCGCGATCACGTCGAGTCCGGCGACGTCCTGCTCACCGACGAGAACGCGGCCCGATGTCGGCTCGACGAGACGGTTGACCATCTTCAACGTCGTCGTCTTGCCGCAGCCGCTCGTGCCGATCAGGCACAGCGTCTCACCTTCGGCGACCTCGAGGTCCACATCGCGGACGGCGACGACCTCGCGGCCGTCCTTGCCCGCGAACACCTTCGAGACCGCCTCGAAGCGGATCATCGACGCGTCGCCGCGGCGCCGTTCGGCACGAGCTCGTTCAGCGAGAAGAACCGCCGGCTGTCGAACCACTGTCGCCTGACCTCGAAGCCGGCCGCTTCCGCGAGCCGCTCGACGTCCTCCGGGCGGAACTTGCGCGAACGCCCGACCTGCACCGCGTCGCCGGGCTTCAGGTCGAGCTCCAGATCGAGCTCGCGGATGTAGACGTGTTGGTGCGTCGTCGTCGCGATGCGCAGGCCCACGGTCCACGACCGCAGTCCATCGACCACCATCGGGTCCTCCTGGTAGACCGGTGCGAGGCGGAACGCCTCCAGGTCGAAGTCACCACCGAGCTCGTCGTTGATCCGGCGCACCATGTTGAGGAAGAACGACAGATTCTCGTCGCCGGCGCTGTAGGCCGCCAACAGGTCGTCCTCCTCCTTGTGCAGATCGACGCCGACGACGAACCGGTCGCCGTCCGTCAGTCGGTCGCGAATGCTCCTCAGGAACGCGATCGTGTCGGGGATCGACTCGAGATTGCCGATCGACGAGCCGAAGAACAGCGCGAGCTTGCGGTCGCGGCCGGGGATGTGGCCGAGCACGTCCTCGAACATCCCGCACAGCGGCTCGACCTGAACCCGGTCGCCGAAGGTCTTCAGCACCTCCTCCTCGGTCGCGGCGACGGCGCCTTCCGACACGTCGATCGGCACGTAGCGGAGCGGGCGATCGTCGGTTCGTGCGGCAGCGACGTTCAGCAGATGGCGGATCTTGCGCGCGGAGCCGCAACCGAGCTCGACGATCGTGCGATCCTCGCCGGCGATCGCTGCGGCGTTCTCGCGCAGGATCTCCTCCTCGCAGTCGGTCAGGTAGTACTCCGGCCGCTCCGTGTAGCGGTTGTAGAGCCGCGACGCCGTGGAGTTCCAGATGAACGCATGGTCGAGCGCGAGCACCCGGCCGTGGCGCTCCGCGACCGCATCGGCGACCGCCTGGCGCAGCGCCTCGGGCGCGATCGGCTCGTCGGGTTGCAGCACGCGATACGCGCGGACGTGGAACATCGCCTTCGGGTCCTTCTTGGGCAGGTACTGTGCCGACTCACTGACCTCGAGCAGCCGCCACGCGCCGCGCTCCGCGAGCTCCTTGCAGCGGCTTCGCACGCCCATCGCATCCTCCTCGAAGAAGTCGTCGCGCACGGTGAACGCGATCACGCCGCCCGGCTCGACCACCCGCACGATCTCGTCCAGCGCCCATGCCGGCGCCTGCCCGTAGCTGAACACGCCGACGAGGATCGCCGCGTGGAAGTGGCCGCGCGGGAAGATGTCGAGCGGTTCGGCGAGATCGGCGACGAACGTCTGCGTGTAGACGCCCTTCGCCGCGGCCTGCTCGAGCATCTCCGGCGAGAGGTCGATCGCCGTCACGTTGCCGAAGCCACGCGCCGCGAGCGCCTCGCCCGCCGCGCCGGTACCCGCCCCGGCATCGAGCACCGGCCGCACCGCCTCCTGCGAGACGTAGCGCGCGAGCATGTCCGCCGCCGTCCGGTGCCCGAAGAAGCCGACCGCGTCGTGGTCCTCGTCGTACAGACCGCGCCCAATCCGCGTACAACGCTCGCAGGTCGTCCTTCGTCCGCGCGTCGTAGGCGCGGGTCCAGATGCGGTCGAGCCGCTGTCGGATCGCGTCCGGCAGATCCTCGCCGGTCGGGCGGGCGGGAGCATCGGCTGCGGGCTGGGACTTGGCGTGGCGGGATTCGGATGTGGTCATGGCGATCGGTCTCGGTCGGCGGCCCGCGCGGGAGCGTGGGCGCGCAACGGCCGGGCCGCCACGCGTCGCGAGGCGGGCAAACCGCCCGCGCGGCGCGCACGATCTTACGTTCGACCGTAGCAGCCGGCATCGCGGCTGCGCGAGCGCGCAGCTCCACACGCGAGATCCTCGAAGGATGCAGGAAGATCCCACCGGATCGGGAGCCCGAATGCAACCGGGCGGCGGGTTTCGTCGGCCGCGCGGCCGGTGTTCGGAACCGCCTCCGCCGCCCGGAGAGGCGCTCAGAGCGCCGCACAGACCGCGTCCGCGAACGCGGTCGTCGACGCCGTGCCACCGAGATCCGCGGTCCGACACTCGGCCTCGGCCAGGACCCGCTCGACCGCACGCTGCACGCGGTCGCCGGCTTCGCCGAGTCCCAGGTGGTGCAGCATCAGGGCGCCGGCGAGCACGATCGCGCTCGGGTTCGCGAGGCCCTTGCCCGCGATGTCCGGGGCCGACCCGTGGACTGCTTCGAACATCGCACAGTCGTCACCGATGTTCGCGCTCGACGTCAGGCCGAGCCCGCCGACGAGCCCGCTGGTCAGGTCCGAGAGGATGTCGCCGAACAGGTTCTCCATCACCAGCACGTCGAACTGACCGGGATCGATCACGAGCCGCATCGCCGTCGCGTCGACGATCGCCTCCTCGTACCGGATCTCCGGATACTCGCGGGCGACGCGCCGCGCGACCTCGAGGAACAGCCCGTCGCTGAGCTTCAGGATGTTGGCCTTGTGCACGGCGGTGACCTTGTTGCGCCCGTGCAGCTTCGCGGTCTCGAACGCGAACCGCAGGATGCGCTCCGAGCCGCGTGCGGTGATCACGCGCAGGCTCTCGACGACACCCGGCACGACGACGTGCTCGAGACCGCTGTAGAGGCCTTCGGTGTTCTCCCGGATCACCATCAGGTCGACGTCGCTGTAGCGCGACTGCACGCCTTGGAAGCTGCGTGCGGGGCGGAAGTTCGCGTAGAGATCGAGCCGCTTGCGAAGCTCGACGTTGACCGACCGGAACCCCGATCCGATCGGCGTCGTGATCGGGCCCTTGAGCACCACACCCGCCTTGCGGACCGCGTCGACGGTCTCGTCGGGCAGTGGCTTGCCGTAGCGGCCGATCACTTCGCCGCCCGCCTCGTGGACGTGCCACTCGAGCGTGCCGGGACCGACCGCGGCATCGAGAACGCGCCGGGCGGCCGCCGTCACTTCGGGGCCGATGCCGTCGCCGGGGATCAGGATCACGTGGTGGGTCATGGGTCGCGGAGTGGAGGATCCTCGCGGGACGCGAGGATACGGAGCCGGAGCGGCCCCGGAGAAACGGAGGCACGGCCGACTGCCTCGGGGCATGCCCACCGCAGGTGGGTGTGCCCGTTCGGTGGCGGCGGGAGGCCGTGCTGGGTCGCGGAGTGGAGGATCCTCGCGGGACGCGAGGATCGGAGCCGGAGCGGCCCCGGAGAAACGGAGGCACGGCCGACTGCCTCGGGGCATGCCCACCGCAGGTGGGTGTGCCCGTTCGGTGGCGGCGGGAGGCCGTGCTGGGTCGCGGAGTGGAGGATCCTCGCGGGACGCGAGGATACGGAGCCGGAGCGGCCCCGGAGAAACGGAGGCACGGCCGACTGCCTCGGGGCATGCCCACCGCAGGTGGGTGTGCCCGTTCGGTGGCGGCGGGAGGCCGTGCTGGGTCGCGGAGTGGAGGATCCTCGCGGGACGCGAGGATACGGAGCCGGAGCGGCCCCGGAGCAACGGAAGCGTGGCAGGGTCGTTCGAGTTTCAGTGCTCGGGGCGCGTCAGCCGGCGGAGCTGGCGACCGGCGAGCGCGAGAGCCGCGGCCGAGGCCAGCAGTCCGACCCCCTGGGCGGCGCCGATCAGCACGGCGTGCGCGCCGGACGTCGACATCCCGGCCAGCGGCCCGGCGCCGGCCTGTCGCTCGACGAGCCACAGCCACGCGAAGGCGCCGGGCACCGCGGTGAGCTGGAGCAGGAAGATCGCGAGCGCGACCGCCACCAGCGCCAGGACCGGATTGCGCTCCGGACCCGGTCGGATCAGCCCCGGGATCGTGCCGACCCACACGCTGACCGAGGACGCCCACAGGACCGCCACCGGAACGAGGGCGCCGAACGTCGCCAGGGCCGCGACGCTCGCGCCGAGCTGCACGCGGCCGACGATCGCCGCGATGGCCGCAGGCCACGCCTGGAGCAGTGCGATCGACAGCAGCTTGCCGCGCAGGATCGCGGCCCGTGACGCCGGCGCGAGCACGTAGAGCTGCCATTGCGGCCCGTCGAGCAACGCGACGCGCAGCACGCTACCGGGGACGATCGTCACCTGTGCGACGAGCCACGTCGCCATGAGCACGAACACCGCCTGCTCGTCGGCGGGCAGCCGTTGCTCCGCGAACAGCTCGCGTCCGAAGAGGCGACTCCCCGCGAGCACGACGACGAACAGCGTCGAGACGAGGAGGCCGAGGAGCTGCCCCGGCTGCTGCGCGATCTGCGCGAGCTCCTTCCGGAACACCACGGCGGTCGCCGACGCCGGCCACGGTCGCGCGATTCCGCGTCGCCTGAGCGGGAGGACCGCGCGTTGTGCGTTGCCCCACGCACGGCGATAGAGCATCGACACGATGGCGAGGCCCGCGGCGGCGCCGGCGAGGAGCGCGCCGGCGCTCGGAAGCTCCGCGGCGCCGGACCCGCCGAGGCTCCAATCCGCGAGGAGTCTCGCCGGCACGTCCAGCACCGCCGGATACGCGGACCGACCGCGCGCCATCGCCAGGAACCCGCTCGCCGCGTCGTCACGGCCGATCGCCCCCAGCAGCAGCAGCACGCTGAAGGTCAGCGAACCGAGTGCGCTCACGGTCGCGAACAAGACGCGCGTGACTCGACCGCTGAAGAAGCGGACCAGCACGACCTGCAGGCCGAGTACCGACCGCGGTCGCCGGCAGTGCGAGCACGACCGCCGCGCAGGCGATCTGCCACCACGCGAGCGCGCCACCGGCGTCCGCCGCGAGCCTGCGCGCCACCGGGCCGCAGACCGCCGCGCACCAGATCGCGACCAGCGTTCCGAACCGCAGCCAGGTCGCGAGCAGGATCGCGGGCGCGTGCATCGGTGCGGTGAGCCACAGCGTGATCTGCGGGAGCTCGAACAGCTGGCGGGGGCCGCCGCTGAAGCCGAACCAGGTGGCGAGCAGCAGCCCCGGGGACAGCGCCGTGCCGAGCACCGCCGGCAGCGGCGGCGGGGGCAGACCGGCGTCGAGCCCGAACGTCGCGCCGGGATGCATCGTCAGGATGCGACCGAACGCGTCGGCGACGAGGAACAGGAAGCCCAACGACAGCCCGGCGCCGAGCAGCACGCGCCGCCCCTCGCGGTGCAGCGCGAGGTTCATCGTGCTCCTCAGATCGGCGACGAGCAGCTCGCGCATGGTCACGCCGTCAACTCGAGGAACACGTCTTCGAGCGAGCCCGAGCCACGTTCGGCGCGCAGCTCGGCTGGCGAGCCCTCGGCGCGCAGCTCGCCGCGCGCGAGGATGCCGATCCGGTCGCTCAGCTCCTCGGCGGCGTCGAGGATGTGCGTGCTGAGCAGGATCGTCGCGCCTTCGGCGCGGACCGTGCGCAGCAGGTCCTTGAGCGCGCGATTGGCGCGCGGGTCGAGGCCGCTGGTCGGCTCGTCGAGCAGCAGCACGCGCGGACGCGTCGTCAACACGGCGGCGAGGTGGATCTTGCGTCGCATGCCGTGCGAGTAGCCCTTGCACAGCTCGTCGACGCGGCCTTCGAGGTCGAGCAGCTCGAACAGCCGCGCCGACTCGGCGTCGCGCTGCCGGCGTGGGATGCCCCACAGCCCGGCGACCAATGCGACGAACTGGCGTCCGGTCAGGTAGTCGTGCAGCGGCGGCGTGTCGGGCGCGAATCCGACGATCCGGCGCAGGTCGGAGCCGGCCTCGCGGTAGGTGCGGCCGTCGATGCGCACTTCGCCGCGCGTCGGCTCGATGAGGCCTGCGAGCAGCCGGAGTGTCGTGGTCTTGCCGGCACCGTTCGGTCCGAGGAAGCCGTAGATCTGTCCCGGCTCGATCCGCAGATCGAGTCCGCGCACCGCTTCGGTGCGGTCGAAGGTGCGCCAGAGGTTCCGGGTCTCGATCATCGGTGCGACGGTCGGGTCAGCATGGCCGCGCTCGGGGAGGGGAGAGTAGCGCGGTCCGCCGATCGTGCGCCAAACTTCGGGGCACGTGTTCTGGTTCGGCAAAGCGGCCCGCCGCCGGCGGCTGATACGACGCCACCCGCTCGACGCGGAGAGCTGGCGTTCGACGCTCGACGCCGTGCCGATGCTGGCGGTTCTCGACGCCGACGAGCGCGCGCGGCTCCACGACCTGGCGGTGGTGTTCCTGCACGAGACCGAGATCGAGGGCTGCCGCGGCCTCGCCGTCGACGACGCGATGCGGCTCACGATCGCCGCACAGGCGTGCCTGCCGATTCTCGAGCTCGGTCACGACGCCTACGCCAACGTCTCGACGATCCTGCTCTATCCGGAGGGGTTCCGGACGCGGCATCACCACGAGGATCATCTCGGCATCGTCACCGAGGGCGGCGAGGACCTGCTCGGCGAGGCGTGGTCGGACGGTCCGGTGGTGCTCAACTGGGAGGACGTGCGCCGGCACGGCGACGAGGCCGACCCGTTCAACCTGGTCGTGCACGAGTTCGCGCACCAGATCGACATGCTCGACGGCTACGAGGACGGTGTGCCACCGCTCGGTCCGGGGCTCGACCGCGGAGCCTGGGAACGCGACTTCCGCGCCGCGCGCGAAGACCTGGTGCGCCGCGAACGGCGCGGCGAGGACACGTTCGTCGATCCGTACGCCGGCGAGGACGAGGCCGAGGGATTCGCGGTGTTCACCGAGACGTTCTTCTGCTCGCCGCGGGGGCTGATCGGCGAGTACCCGGAAGTGTACGCGCACCTGCGGGCGTTCTTCCGCCAGGACCCGGCGGCGCGATCGCGTCACGCGAAGTCGGCGATGACCGGCGCGTGATCGCTCGGGCCCCTGCCGGTTCTCGCCTCGCGATCGACGAACACGTCCGTGCACGGATCGAGCGCGTCGTCGGTGACGAGGAAGTGGTCGATGCGCAGCCCCCAGTCCTTCTGGAACGCTCCCTGGCGCATGTCCCACCACGTGTAGATGCCGCCCTCGTCATGGTGCTTGCGCAGCGCGTCGTGGAGTCCGAAATCCATCACGCTCCGCAGGGCCTCGCGCTCCGGAGTCGAGCAGAGGATCTTCTCGTGCCACTTCTCCGGGTCGTGCACGTCGCGGTCGTCGAACGTGATGTTGAAGTCGCCGCAGACGACGAGCTTCTCGGCAGGGTCGTAGCGCTCGTCGAGGAACGACCGGAGCCGCGCGAGCCAATCGAGCTTGAAGCGGTACTTCTCCGCGCCGACTTCGGCGCCGTTCGGGACGTAGAGGTTGAGAACCTGCCACTCGCCCGCGACGGTCGCGCCGATCACGCGGGCTTGCGCGCCTTCGTCGTCGTCCGGGAATCCCTTGACGACGTCCTCCATCGAGTGCCGTGCGAGGATCGCGACGCCGTTGTAGGTCTTCTGCCCGTGGACCACGAGGTTGTAGCCACAGTCCTCGAGCGGCTCGAACGGAAACAGCTCGTCGACGACCTTGGTCTCCTGCAGGCACAGGACGTCGGGTCGGTGTTCCTCGATCCAGGGCACGAGCCGCGTCAGGCGGGCGCGCACGGAGTTGACGTTCCAGGTCGCGATGCGCATCGGTCGCGCAGTATCGCGGAGCGTGCACGCCATCGCCAAGGTCCGGATGCGTCGGCTGGAGTCCTGACCGCCCGCCGCCTACCCTTCGGCGCGATGGATCTCCGCCTCCTCGGTCTCGCTCCCCTGCTCGCAGCGTGCGCGTCGGCGCCGGTCAGCATCCAGTCGGTCGCTGGCGATCTCGCTTCCAACGACGTCGTGTTCGTCGGCGAAGAGCACGACAACGATTGTGGCCACGCGGAAGAGCTGCAGCTCCTGCAGATGCTCTACGCGCGTCACCCGAACCTCGTGCTGTCGATGGAGATGTTCGAGCGCGACGTCCAGCCGATGCTCGACGACTACCTGTCGGGCCGGCTCGACGAGGAGACCTTCCTGGAGAGCGCGCGACCGTGGCCGAACTACGCGGAGCACTACCGCCCGTTGGTCGAGTTCTGCCGCGTGCACCATCTGCACGTGCTCGCGGCGAACCTCCCGCGCGACCTGGCGCGCAAGGCGTCGAAGGAGGGTGCGAAGGCGGTGATCGGCGAGCCCGATGCGCCGCGGGAGAGCAGCGCGCCGCGCGATGCGTATTGGGAGCGGTTCCAGGCCGCGATGTCGGACCACGCAGGCGTTGACGCCAGCGAGACGATGGTGCGGTTCTACGAATCGCAGTGCCTGAAGGACGACACGATGGCCGAGTCGATCGCCGATCTGCTTGCGGCCGCGCCGGCGGGGGACCGCCCGTTCGTCCTGCACGTCAACGGCGACTTCCACTCGGACTTCGGCCTCGGCACCGCCGCGCGCCTGCGGCAGCGCATGCCGGATCTGCGCATCGGCATCGTGACGATGGAGAGCTTCCCCAACGCGGTGCGCGGGGGCGATCGCGCGAATTGGGTGCTGAGGGTGCCCGAACAGCCAGAGGAGAAGACCGAGAAGCCCGAGACGTCCGAGAAGCCCGCGGCGGAACCGGAGCCATCGCATCGGATCCCGCCGCCCGAGGAGGGCGGCCGGCCCGCGCTCGGATTCCGGCCGAGCTACGGCGACGACGTCGTCGGTGTGTCGATCGAGGAGCTCGTGCAGGGCGGGCCGGCCGAGCAGGCGGGGCTCTTGCCGGGCGACGTCATCGTGCGCGTCGGGGATCGCGCGGTCGACAGCCTCGAGGACTACATGTCGGTCCTGTCCGATCTGAAGATCGGCGACACGGTGAAGGTCGTCGTCGACCGCGGGGGCGAAGAGCGGGAGTTCGACGTCGTCGTCGGCTCGCGCGGCTAGCGCGAACGTCGCGGTGTGCGACGCGATCGGGCTGACGGCATGCGGAATCCGCGCCGGCCACCGGTTGTGCCCGGGCGCACTTCGGCCGATGCTCGGCGTCCGCGCAGCTCATGCCGCCCACTCGCGACAGCTTCCGGATCCTCGTCGTCGGCGACGTGCACGATCGCTGGGACGAGGTCGACACGCAGTTCGTCGAGTCCGGTGACCAGGATCTCGTGCTGTTCGTCGGTGATCTCGGCGACGAGGACGTGGCGATGGTGCGGCGCATCTCCGAGCTCGACGTCGAGCTCGGCGTGATCCTGGGCAACCACGACGCGTGGGAGAGTTTCCACGAGAAACGGCCGACGTCCGCGCTGCGCCAGAGCCTCGACCTGCTCGGCGAGGACCATCTCGGCTACTCGCGGCGCGAGCTGCCGGAGGCCGGCGTCACGCTGATCGGGGCGCGGCCGTTCAGCTGGGGCGGGCGGGACATCCGCAGCCCCGAGGTCTACGGCGAGTTCTATGGCGTGCGCAGTCCCGACGAGTCGGCCGCGCGCATCATCGACCTCGCGTCGCGCGCGCGACACGAGGACCTGCTGATCCTCGCGCACAACGGGCCGCGCGGGCTCGGCGCGCAGCCGGACGACATCTGGGGCAAGGACTTCGGCCGGCCGGGTGGCGACTGGGGTGACCGCGACCTCACCGCGGCCCTCGACGAGATCCGCCGAAGCGGACAGCGGATCCGCGCGGTGATCGCCGGCCACATGCACGACCGGGTGTCCTACCCGCGCGGTGCGCTGCGACGGCGATTCGTCGACCGCGGCGGCACGCGCTACATCAACGCGGCGGTCGTGCCGCGGATCCGGCGCCGGGACAGCGGATCGGCGCTCCATCACTTCGTGCGCACGGACTGGCGCGCGGGACGCCTCGAATCGGTCGAGGAGATCTGGGTGGACACCGACGGATCGGTCGTGCGCGTCGAAGACGCGCGCTTCGAACCGGAACCCGCGCCGCCGTCGTGAGACGGCCGGCCCTATCATCGGGGCGATGAGGGCCCTGACGATGTGCGTCGCCCTGGTGCTGGCGTCGACCGCCGTCGAATGCCAGGAACCCGCGCGCGAGCTGCCCCGCGACATGGTGTTCGGGATGGTGCGCAGCGCCGACGGCGCTCCGGTGCCGGGGGCGCGCGTCGAGCTGCTGTCGCGCCCGTTCGGCGATCTTCCGGCGGTGGGGGTGGCGGACTGCGTGACGGCGACCACCGACGAGCGGGGGCGGTTCCGCGCCCAGATCCTGCTCGGGCGCGCCTACACCGCGTGGGCGTCGATCGACGACGATGGCGGCGTGCGTGTGTCGGCGCCGCAGGAGGCGGTGTTCCCCCACGACTCGGTGGTGTCGGACCTGTCGGCGCCGGCCGCCGGGCTGCGCGCGATCGAGGTCGAGGGTCTCGCGGCATGGGCCGGGCACGGCCCGTTCCACTGGCGCATCGAGGTCGAGAGCGACAACCGCATCGTCGCGGCCGGCGCCCTCGATGCGGACGGAACGAGTCACGTGCCGGCGCTGCCGCGCGCGTCCGCCGACCTCATGGTGCTCGGTGACGACGGCTTGCCGATCTGCTCGAAGCGGTTGCGGCTCGGCGACGACGACGGACCGGTGAAGCTCGCCGCGCCCGCGGCGCCCGGCGACTGGCTGTTCGTCCGCGACATCGACAGCGAGGCGCCGATCGCGGGTGCGCGCGTGCTGGAGGCCGTCGGTGGAGTCGATGTGGAGATCGCACGAACCGACGCGCGAGGGCTGGTGCGGCTGCCGTTCGACACGAACTTCCGATCGCACGCCTTCGTCGTGGCACCGGGGCGCGCGATCGCCGGAGTGCAGGAGGGCGTGGAGCCGGCGAACACCGCCGGCGTCGCCTGGCCACCGGTCCCGGACGGCGTCGCGCCGGACTTCCACGTCCATCTCGGGGCGGGTTGCTCGCTGAGCGGTGCGGTCGAGATGACCGGAGGCGAACCGGCGACGGACTGCACGGTGGTGATCGACGAGCGCGCGATGCACTACCGTCAGAAGAACAGCCGGACGTTGCAGGGCTCGGTGCGGGCGGTCCCGGTCGGACCGGACGGGCGGTTCGAGGTGGAATCGGTGCTCGCCCAGTTTCCACCGTGCCTGCACGTCGTGCTCGGCCCGAAGACCATGCGCGGCTTGCCGCAAGCCTGGACCGCCGGCGGCCTCGTGCCGGTGGTCTTCGCCGCGTTCGCCGGCAGCCCGAAGTGGTCGGGCGCCGTTGCGCTGGAGCCGCTGGTGCTCGCGGACTGCGTGCCGGTGCGCATCGTCATCGAGGCCGCGGACGGGGCACCGGCGGTGAACGCCCGGGTCGCGCTCTCGCCGATCCTCGAGGGGAGTCACCTCGGGCCGCCGCGGCAACTCGATCTGCGTGCGGACCGCCGTGGCGAGCTCGCGTTGTTGCTGTCACCGACCGCCTCCGTCGGGATCGGCATCGAACAGGGGGGCGACATGCAGTTCCTGCAGCTGACGGCTGCCGCTGGCGACCGGGTGACCGAACCGCTCACCGTGCCGATCACGCTGAGCGACGCGCGCGTCGTGCACGGCCATGCGGTCGATCCGGCGGGACGACCGGCGGCCGGCGTCGCGTTGCGACTGCTGTTCGCGGCGACCCGACCGCGGCCCCGCGCGCAACGTGAGTCCGGCGAGACGACCCTCTCGCTGCCGCGACTCGAGGTGGGGGCGCTGGACGACGCGGCCACGGGCAACGAGCTCGTGCGGCGAATCCTGCCGCCGAAGGGCCAGATCGTGCGGACCGACGAGAAGGGTGCCTTCACGTTCCGCGTGCCGGACCAACCCCTCCGGCTGATCCTGTTCCTCGAGTCGGGGCGGCGGCCGCTCGCACAGTACCGACTGGGTGCCCGAGGACGACATCGAGGTCGAGGTTCCACACCAGCGGTGATCCCGCGGCGGCATCGCGCGGATCGCTGCGGTCGCGCCTCCTCCCGGAGCGGCGTGTATCCTTCTTCGTCCGGAGGTCGCCGGACGTCGCAACCCCCATGTCCGACCCCGTCCGTCGCATCGTCTCCCTCGTGCCGAGCCTGACCGAAACGGTCTGCGATCTCGGGGTCTCCGGCCGTCTGGTCGGGGTCACGCGCTTCTGCGTGTCGCCGGTGGGCGAGCTGCAGCTGGTGCCACGCGTGGGGGGTACCAAGAACCCGGACCTGGCGCAGATCGCCGCACTCGAGCCCGACCTGGTCCTCTGCAACTCCGAGGAGAACCGGCGCGAGGACGTCGACTGGCTCCGCGCCCGCTTCCGCGTGCTCGAGAGCCAGCCGCGCAGCATCCCCGAGGCCGCGGAGGTCGTGCGCGAACTCGGCTTCCTGCTCGGCGTGCCCCACGAGACCGAGTCGATCCTCCTCGAGATCGAGGCCCAGATCCTCCGCGCCGAGGTGATGAACCTCGGCCGCGAGCCGCTTCGGGTCTTCTACCCGATCTGGCGACAGCCCTGGATCAGCATCAACCGCCAGACCTACGTGCACGACGTCTTGACCCGCGCCGGTGCGGTCAACGTCTGCGCACACCGCGAAGCGCGCTATCCGTTCCTCGCCGCCGACAGCCTGCTGCGCCTCAAGCCGGACCTCGTGCTCCTCCCCACGTCGCCCTTCGCGTTCACCCGCGACCACCGCGAGGAGCTCCTCCGCGAGAACGTCTTCGGCATGGGCGTCCCCATCCTCCTCGTCGACGGCCGCAACTTCTGCTGGCACGGCGCCCGCAGCGGCCACGGCCTCGGCAGCGTCGCCAACCTCATCCGCCCCTTTCGCGTCGTCGCCTGACGCGCCGAGGGCGACGGGGGAACGTCGTGAAAGGACGGTTCGTCCGGCTTTCGTGTGGGCGGATGGCGTCCGCGGCGAGAGCCACTGTGAGGTCGGTGAACGTCTGCGCGTGCGTGCGATCGCGCATGCCGTCGATCGGCCACGGGCGGATCCTGCGTTGCGGCAGACGCGAGCAACCGCCGGCCAAAGAGAGGCAAGTCCGGGGTGGCGGGCGAACGAACGGTTCCGGCAAGCGGCGGCAAGCGGCGGCAACGGTGGCGCGGAACGCGGCGCAATGCGCCGCGCGGATCGGGTTCGAGATGCGCGATCGGCATGGCCGCGTCGTCGGCCAGAGGCCCGCGGTCGGTCCGAAGGTCGCGCCGCGCGCGGCGCAATGCGCCGGGTCAGGCCATCGCGCGCTGACTCTCCCACTTGTGGGCAGCGCGCTCGATCTCCTGCAGCTTGTCCGCGCAAGACGCGAGCTTGGGCGCTCCGGGAATCGCTGTGGGCACGCGAGCGAGCGATGGCGAATCAGTGCCTTCCGCGAGTGGGCGCAACCGGGACCGCGGCGGGACGGTTGTCTGCGGGCGGATCCTGCGGGCCGGCACCCCTGAGCAACGGTCATCCCAGGAGCGGGCAGATCCGTGGGACAACCGAAGGACGGCGATCCTCGGGCCACATTCCCCACGGTCCCGGCCGGCGCCGGCAACAGCCAGGCTCCCGGCAGCGCGGCGCACTGCGCCGTGCGCCGCTGGCGGCGTCCGCTTCGAGATGCGCGACCGCCACGGCCATCGGCTCTCCCTGCATCTCGCGGTCGGCCCGAAGGTGGTACTCCGCGCGGCGCATTGCGCCGCTCCCGCGCCATTTCGACCCGCCGCTCGCCTCGACCTACCGCCGGGCTTCCTCCGCGAGCACTTCGACTGGCTCATCACCAAGAACGGCAAGCTCACCTTCCGCCAGGACAAGCTGCCCGAGATCGAGCGCATCGCCGGAGAGTGGGAGCGGCAGCGAGCGATGGCCTGGCCGCGGCACATTGCGCCATGCCTCGCGCCGCGGTTGCCTGCGCCTGCCGGCACCGTGGGTCGCGAAGTCGGAGAATCCTCGCGGGACGCGAGGATTCGGAGCCGGAGCGACCCCAGAGAAACGGAAGCGCGGCCGACTGCCTCGGGGCATGTCCACCGCAGGTGGGCATGCCCCTTCCATGGTGGCGGGAGGCCGCGCTGGGTCGCGAAGTCGGAGAATCCTCGCGGGACGCGAGGATTCGGAGCCGGAGCGACCCCGGAGAAACGGAAGCGCGGCCGACTGCCTCGGGGCATGTCCACCGCAGGTGGGCATGCCCCTTCCATGGTGGCGGGAGGCCGCGCTGGGTCGCGAAGTCGGAGAATCCTCGCGGGACGCGAGGATTCGGAGCCGGAGCGACCCCGGAGAAACGGAAGCGCGGCCGACTGCCTCGGGGCATGTCCACCGCAGGTGGGCATGCCCCTTCCGTGGTGGCGGGAGGCCGCGCTGGGTCGCGAAGTCGGAGAATCCTCGCGGGACGCGAGGATTCGGAGCCGGAGCGACCCCGGAGAAACGGAAGCGCGGCCGACTGCCTCGGGGCATGTCCACCGCAGGTGGGCATGCCCGTTCCGTTGTGGCGGGAGGCCGCGCTGGGAGAACGCGATGGCCAAGCTGCGCGCCGAGATGGGCTGTCCGGACGACTTGACCGTCGAGGACCTGATCGCCGAGATGGCGCGGCTCGT
The DNA here is from genome assembly GCA_963823025.1 of uncultured Planctomycetota bacterium. GTDB lineage: Bacteria > Planctomycetota > UBA1135 > UBA1135 > UBA2386 > CAWGKH01. Next base: position 132,651 of record CAWGKH010000007.1, read on the forward strand.
GCTCGCGAGCGACGCCGACGGCACGGTGGCGGGCCGGAAGCCAGTCGACGGCTCGATCTACAAGGTCGTCGTCGCCGAGCGGGACGGCGGTGCGACCGTCGAGAGCGAGACCGGCAGCGAGCCGATCGATGCGAGCACCCACGAGGCCGCGGCCAGTGACGGTGCCACGCCACCCGCGTTGCGCCAGAAGGTCTTCGCCCGCGATGACGACCGCTGCCGAAACTGCCGCTCGCTGCGCGGACTCCATGCCCACCACGTGCTCTGGCGCAGCCGCGGCGGCAAGACCGTGCTCGACAACCTGATCACGCTGTGCGCCAGGTGCCACGGTCTGGTCCACGCCGGGCTCCTGCAGGTGAACGCGGCGCCGTGTGCCGCCGGCGGCGTCCGCTTCGAGATGCGCGACCGCCACGGCCATCGGCTCGGCCGGCATCTCGCGGTCGGCCCGAAGGTGGTACTCCGCATGGCGCATTGCGCCGCCCCCGCGCCATCTCGACCCGCCGCTCGCCTCGACCTACCGCCGGGCTTCCTCCGCGAGCACTTCGACTGGCTCATCACCAAGAACGGCAAGCTCACCTTCCGCCAGGACAAGCTGCCCGAGATCGAGCGCATCGCCGGGGAGTGGGAGCGGCAGCGAGCGATGGCCTGACCGCGGCGCATTGCGCCGTGCCTCGCGCCGCGCCTCGCGCCGCCGTTGCCTGCGCCTGCCGAAGCCGTGGGGAATGTGGCCCGCGGCTCGCCACCCGTCCGTTGTCCCCGGGATCTGCCCGCTCCTGGGATGAGCGTTGCTCACAGCTGCCGACTCGCAGGATTCGCCGGCAGCCTCCCGCCGCTCCGTGCTCCCCGTTGCGTCCGCTCGACGAGACCGTTCCTTCGCCGTCACGGATTCGCTCACCCACACGAACTCCTGAAGCGCCGAGAGGACAGCCTCGGCCCCAGGATCTCCGCCCGGTCCAGCCGACCGCAGCATCCCCCCTCACAGAAGCGGCGACAACAACCTCGCCACCCCGATCGCGAACCTCCTCGCCACCCCCCTCCTCTCCATATCCCCCCCGCCCAACTCCCTCGCCCCCCGCAGATCCTCCTCGAACACCGTTCCCAGCTCCCGCGCGAACCCCTCGTCCAGCACGAACGGATTCAGCTCGAAGTTCAGCTGGAACGACCGCATGTCCATGTTCGCCGACCCCACCGTCCCCAGCCAGTCGTCCACGACCATCGTCTTCGCGTGCACGAACCCCCGCTCGTAGCGAAACACCCTCACCCCTGCATCGAGCAACAACGGCACGTACGACTCCCCCGCGAGCTGCACGATCAAGCTGTCGGAACGGCTCGGGATCAGCAATCGAACGTCCACTCCCCGCAGCGCCGCTCCGCACAACGCCTTCTCGATCGCGGCCGACGGCACGAAGTACGGGTTCGTGATCCACAACCGCTGCTCTGCCGCGGTGATCGCGTAGTCACACATCGTCTCGATCGGTGACCAGCGGCTGTCGGGGCCGGAGTCCACGACCTGCACGACTGCTTCGCCCGGCGCGCCCTCGATGTCCGGGAAGTACCGCTCGTCGTCCAGCAACTCCTCGGTCGCCGTCCACCAGTCCTCGGCGAACGCCGACTGCAGACTCATCACGCTCGGCCCCTCGAGCTCGATGTGCGTGTCGCGCCAATGTCCGATCTCTGGGTCGAGGCCGAGATACTCGCGCCCGATGTTGATGCCGCCGGTGAACCCGATGCGGCCGTCGACGACGACGATCTTGCGGTGGTTGCGGAAGTCGATCCGATCGCGTCGCCGGATGCGTGCCAGCGCCTTCAGCACGGGCCGGAAGTACGCTGCCTGTCCACCGGCCTCGACCAGCGGTCGCCAGAACGAGCGCGGCAGATCGGCGCTCCCGACCGCGTCGCAGAGCACCCGCACCTCGAGGCCGGCCTTCGCACGTTCGACCAGTCGATCGCGCAAGCGTTGCCCGGTCTCGTCCGGCTGCACGATGTAGAACTGCACGTGTACGTGATGCTCGGCACGTTCGATCGCCTGCAGCATCGCGCGGTAGGTCGCCGCGCCGTCCACGAGGATGCGAACACGATTTCCCCGGCTGGACGGCGTCGACGCCAGCCTCGCGCCGAGGCGCAGGATGCCTTCGGTGCGCGCATCCAGGCTGCTGGGCCGTGCGCCCGGCCCGCCGGCCTCGGTTCCCTGGCTGCTCAGTCGAGCCTCGACGCGAAACCGTTCGCGGACGAGGTCCATCCGGGCCGACGCCCGCGCCGACCGCTTGACCGTGCGGCGATAGCGCGTCTGGCCGATCAGGAGCCACGCGCACAGGCCGAACACCGGCACGAACACGAGCGCGAGGAGCCACGCCATCGTGGCGGCGGGCTGACGTCGTTCGGACGCGATCAGCACCGAGATCGCAGTGGCATGCGCGACGACCACGAAGGCGGTGAGAACGATCTCGACCACGGTGCCGGGCAGCGTAGCGCCGGGTGTCCACAGGCGCGAAGCTCGGTCGGATCCCCGCGCAGTGGAGCCGCCGCCCGTTCCTCGCTACTCTGCGCGGCCTTTCCCCGTCACGGAACCGCCCGCGATGCGCCTCAGCCAGCTCCTGATCTCGACCCTTCGTGAGGATCCGGCCGATGCCGAGATCCCGAGCCATCGCCTCCTGGCGCGCGGCGGCTACATCGTCAAGGTCGCGTCCGGGCTCTACACGTACGGGCCGCTGCTCTGGCGGACGATGAAGAAGATCATCGACATCGTGCGCGAGGAGCTCGATCGCGAGGGCGCGCAGGAGCTGATGATGCCGATGATGCACCCGAAGGAGCTATGGGTGTCGTCGGGGCGGTGGGACCGGTACGTGACCGACGGGATCATGTTCACGCTGAAGGACCAGAAGGGCTCGGAGATGTGCCTCGGTCCGACGCACGAGGAGGTCATCACCTCGTTTGCCGATCAGTGCATCGGCAGCTACAAGCAGCTGCCGGTCAACCTCTACCAGATCCAGGACAAGTTCCGGGACGAGATCCGTCCGCGCTACGGCCTGATGCGCGGGCGCGAGTTCATCATGATGGACGCGTATTCGTTCGACGCCGACCAAGCGGGGCTGGACGAGGCATACGCGAAGATGGACCGGGCGTATCGGCGCGTCTTCGAGCGCTGCGGGCTCGAGTTCCGGTCGGTGCAGGCGGACGCCGGCGCGATCGGCGGCAGCGGGAGCGAGGAGTTCATGGTCATCGCCGACAGCGGCGAGGACGAGATCCTCGTACTGCGAGGGATCGGGCTACGCCGCGAACGTCGAGAAGGCCGAATCGATCCCGGCCAAGGCTCCGGACGGCGGCGCGCCGAAGCCGCTCGAGAAGCATCCGACACCGGACGTGCGCACGGTCGAGCAGCTCGAAGCGTTCTTCTCCCTGCCGGCGAGCGCGATGGCCAAGACCGTGCTCTACAAGGCCGTCTGGACCGATCGCGAGGAGGTCGTCGCGGTGATGATGCGCGGCGATCTCGACGTCAACGAGGTCAAACTCGTCAACGCGCTCGACTGCCTGGTCGTGCGGCTGGCCAGCGAGGAGACCGTGCGGCGCGCGACCGGTGCGGCGGTCGGCTTCGCCGGACCGATCGGGTTGTCCGAGGACGTGCGGCTGCTCGCCGACCGCACGCTCGAAGGACGCACCAACCTGCTCACCGGCTGCAACGAGACCGACTTCCATTGCCTGAACGTCAACCTGGGCCGCGACTGCCGGATGCCGGAGTTCCACGACGTCCGGCTCGCGCGGGCCGGCGAGATGTCGCCCGACCGGCGCCGGACCGCTCGAGCGCGCGCGGGGCATCGAGGTCGGCCACATCTTCAAGCTCGGCACGAAGTACTCGCTCGGCGATGGGGGCGACGTTCATGGCGGAGGACGGCAAGCCGAAGCCGTTCGTCATGGGTTGCTACGGCATCGGCGTCAGCCGCACCGCCCAGGCCGCCGTCGAGCAGAACCACGACGACAAGGGCATCTGCTGGCCCGCGCCGGTCGCGCCGTTCGAGTGCGCGGTCGTCCTGGTCGACCCGAAGCGGGCGGAGCAGGTGGAGCTCGCCGAGCGGATCTACGCCGAGCTCCGGACCGCCGGAGTGGACGCCTGTCTGGACGACCGCCCGATGCGTCCGGGGCCGAAGTTCAAGGACCTCGAGCTGCTCGGCTTCCCGTACACCGTGACGGTCGGCCGCGGGGCTCCGGACGGCGTCGTCGAGTTCTCGGTGCGCCAGGAGGGTGGCAAGGCAGAGTTGCCGGTGAACGACGCCATCGCCCGGGTCCGCGCCGCCCTGGGTCGCTGAGCGGTCGCCATCCCCTTGCCATGGCCGGGTGGGATCCGAACTCTTGCACCGTGTCCGGCAAGCTGTCCACTAGCAGCCGAGACGCGTCCCTTCGGCCGAGCGAGAGACGAACCCGTGCAGTCCCGTGAGCTCTTCGAAATCCTGGTGCGGGAGAACATGGACATGGTCCGTGCCTTTCTCCTCTCCGCGGTTCGGGACCCCAACGTCGCCGACGATCTCTTGCAGGAAGCGTTCTTGATCGCGTGGAAGAACTTGGATCGATACGACCGTACCCGGCCCTTCGGGCCCTGGGTCCGTGGCATCGCGGGCAAGCTGGTGCTGAGCCACCGTCGCAAGATGGCGCGTTCGAAGGTGTTCGCATGCGATGACGAGACGCTCGAGTACCTCGAGAGCGAGTTCGACCGGCTCCAGGGGCTCTCGGGCGATACGTTCGACGAGAAGATGGCGGCGCTGCGCGACTGCATGGCCGGCCTCACGGAGAAGCAGCGCCAGACCATCGAGATGCACTACGAGTCCGGCCTCCAGTGCAAGGACATCGCGCCGAAGCTCGGTCTCGGGCTCGAGTCGGTGAAGAAGCACCTGCAACGCGGCAGGGCTGCGCTCTTGCGGTGCATCGAGGGCAAGGTCTCGGAGCCGTTCCGCGGCGCGGCGGGACAGGCATGAACGACGTGCCGGACGACGAGCTCGCGCGCTGGGACGAGACGCTCCTGGACGGGGACGAGCCGCCCATCGATGACGATCTGCCGTTCGACGACGAGCTGCGCACCGAGCTGATGCGGCAACGGCTGGTGCACGGGCTCTTGCGCGAGAGCTTCCAGCCCGACCGCACCGGTGCACGGGAGCGTCGGATCAAGGCGATCCTGGCGGCCATGCCCGCCGTACGGGCGAGCGGACGCATCCTCCACATGCGGCCATGGCTGTCGCTGGCCGCAGCGCTGTTGGTCGCCGCCGTCATCGCGTTCATCGTCACTCTGCAGAACGAATCGCCGCGGCTGCACGCGATGGTGAACGACGCGATCGAGCGGCTCCAAAGCGACGTCGATCGGCGCTACCGGCTGCGTATCTGGGACCGGCAGCCGGGCGGGGAGTTCGAGCTGTGCGGGACGCACACGATCACGGCGCGTCCGGGCAAGCTGCGGTTGGAGCTCGACGGGGTGCGCACCGGGAAGTGGGACGCGGGGGTCGACGGGGATCAGGTCTGGCGGTGTCCCCGTGACCACCCCGAACGCGTGGAGATCCGGCCGGTGTCGCAGTTGAAAGACCTGCTGTCGGACTTTCTCCGGGGCGGTGGCCTCGTCGAGCTCGGCTATCTGGATCTCGCCAAGATCCTGGCGGCGATGCCGGCGGACGCGGACCTCGTCGCCGACGGCACGAGCCGGCCCACCCCGGGCGGACCGGAGCTCGAGCAGATGCAGTGCGACGATCCGATCGACTACCAGGGAGGCGTTTTGACGTCGTTGTCGCTGTGGGTCGATCCGCAGACCTCCGAGGTCTACCGGCTCGCGTTCCTGCTGGACGGCCCGTCGATCGCCCGCGATCGCCAGTTCCGCCTGGTGTTCAAGTACGAAGGGCTCGTGTCGGCGGCACTCGGCGGCGACAAGCTCTACGCGCCGCCGCGCTGAGCGTCCGCGGCCAGGCCCGGCTCACGGACTCTCGGGGGATCTCCGGTGCCCGGTCCGCGGTGCCGTGGTGGATGCCGGGTCCGGTCACCCGCATGATGCGGTGCCGAATCGGCGATGCGCACCGCCCCCCCGACCGAGTCCGACCGCCTCGCAGAGTTGCTCGCCGATCTCGAGCGCGAGCCGGTCACGCTGATCGATGACTTGCGCGCCGCTCGCGAAGCGGCGGAGGACGGCGATCCGCGGCTCGCGCAGGAGCTCGCGCGCGCCGAGCTCGAGTATCTGGAACGGCGCGCCGGCGATCCTCGCGCGTCCGCCCCGCTGCGCGCCGCGTTCGCCGATGCCGCGCGCGCCGCACAGCGCGCGCGCGAACGCGAGCTCGCCGCCGCGCCCGAGGACGATCCCGCGGCGCTGTTCGATCTCGCGGAGCTCTGCGCGGAGCTCCGACTCGCGGAGGACGACGCCGGCGTCGCGCGCGTGGTCGGCGAGTTCGACGCGCGCATCCAGCGGGTCGAGGTCGTCAGCGAGGCCATGCGCTACGAAGGGGGCGAACGCTATGCGGCGCTGGCGACCGAGGAGGAGGATCGGAGCGTTCGCCACCAGGTGCTGCTCCTTCGAGAGACGCGGACCTTGCTCGAGCGCATCGACGCGAAGGTCGGTGGGGATCCGCTGTTCGCGCGCCTGGCGCGCCGCCTCCGCCGCGCCGAGTGCGACCGCGTGCTGCAGCTGCGCATGGAAGCCCTGCTCACCCGCCGGGGCACGATCGCGCTCGAGACGACCAGCCTGCTGCTTCTCGTCGGCCTGTTCGTCCTGCTGGCGATCGAGGCGAGCATCGGCGCGCGACGCTGGATCGTCATCGCCGATGCGTCGGTGTGCACCTATTTCATCGTCGAGTTCGCGTTCAAGCTGACGCTCGCGCCGGCCCGCATGTCCTGGTTCTTGCGCAACGCGCTGACCGACCTGCTGCCCGCGATTCCCGCGGCGCTGTGGTTCGTCGCGGTCGTGCCCGGCAGCGAGCTGACGCCGATCGCCCGGGCGCTCCGCTTCCTGCGCATCGCATGGTTCGCGCGGTACGTGCAGGCGTTGCGCCCTGCGCTACGGATGTTCCGGCTCACGTTGTTTCTGGTGCGCGGTTCCGACGCGTTGGTGCGGCGCTTCTCTGGTCTGCTCAATCGGGACTTCGTGTTCTTCGAGCGCGGCGTGATGCCGCTCGTCGGCGAGGTCCGCCGCGATCCCCGCACGCTCCCGATCCAGGCGCTGCGCCGGGAGCACGTGCTGCTCTCGGACCTCCCGCTCGCGCGCGCCGAACCGCTTCTCGTCGATCGGGCGCGGGCGCTCGTCGGACGGTTCGACGCGCTCGCTGGCGGCGTCACCTACGACGTCGATCGACGCGCGGACGCGGTGGCCGGCGCGCGCGAGATCCCGGTCGAGCACGCGATCGAGTTCCTCTGGCGGCTGCAGCCGTCGGAGCTCGTCCTGTGGGTGCCGCGCCAGGATCTGGCCGCGCTCGACCGGATGGTGCGCGTCCTCAACGCGCCGATCGTGCGGCTCCTGCCGGTCGTCCGATCGCTGCGGGTCGAACGTCTCGCATCGACCGCGGACGCGCGCGTCGTCGCGTTCGGTCGCAAGGTCGCGGGACTGCTCGAGCGCTGGCGCAATCGGGCTCTGCACATCGCCGATCTGCACGGCATCGTCAGTGGCCCGCAGGTGCTCGACCGCATCGCCAGCGGGCTGATCCGCGTGTCGCAGCGACCAGCGGTGAGGCTTCTGCTGTTCGGTGCGCTGTTCGCGCTCGTGCGGTGGATCGTCGGCGCCGACAACCTGCTGGGAACGTTCCTCGCGCGGTTCGTCGCGACACCCCTCGTCGTGCTCGGCGGCGTGTGCCTCGTTCTGCTCGCGCTCGGTCGTTGGCTCAAGTCGCTCGCCGGACAGGCGTCGGACGCGCTCGTGTTGACCAGCGAGGCGCACTTCCACGGGCTCGTCGAGCTGGTCAAGCGTCGCACGCAGGACCACGATCTCGAGTTCCTCGGCCGCCGCGTGTTCGCCGACCGTCTCGATCCGTGGATCGCGGCTGGCACCGTCGCCAGCTACATCCGTTCGCTGCGCACCGCACAACCGATCGCCACCGAGGTCGACGACGACATGCTCGACGACGCGTTCCACCGCGTCGCACTGCTCTATCTGCACTTCCTCGACGGCGCCCCGCTCCACGAGAACGACGTCAAGACGAACGAGCAGCTCCTCGCAAACTTGTCGTTGGAGAACGTCCGCAACGCGTGGCTCGGATGGACGAAGCGTGACCGCCGGCGGCTGCGGCGGCTGGCGCCGGGGGAGGGCTCGCTGTTCCGCGGACCGTCGGTGTGGTTCCGCTTCGTCACGGACAGCATCGCGGTCGAGACCGCGCGCCGCGTGACCGACTACAACCGCCACTGTCTGACGATCGAGCAGTGCCGATTCGCGGACGCGGCCGAGCGCGCCGCATTCGCGCGCTGGCTGAGGCGCCGGCGATCGCCCGATGCCGACCTGCTCGAGCGCGCGGAGGAAGGAACGGACCGACCTGCGGTCTACCGAACCACGGAGTTCCACGCGCTGGACTTCCTGACGATCGATCCGACCCGCGAGGAGCACCTGGCGCGGGCGTTCGGCCGCGGCGTCGTCGCGCTCCTCCGACGCGACCGCGAGCACATGATCCGCGAGCTGTTCGGCACGCGGCCGCTCGACAAACTGCCGCGCGAGCGCCGCACGCTGAACTTCTATCAGTTCTACGAGGCGCGGCTCGCCGGTGGCCGCGTGTTCCTGATGCCGCTCTACGCGCTGTGGCTCGCCGCGACCGGAGTCCGGATGACGGTGGCGAAGACCGTTCAGGTCGTGCGCGAGATCCTGGCGCCCGAGCGGGCGATCGCACATCGCGAACGCGGGCGTGCGCCGTTTGCGGTCGCGTTGCGCAAGATCCATCGGATGAAGGCGCCCGTGCTGATCGAGGCCATGCACATGCGGGCGGCATTCGACCCGGCATACGTCGGTGCACCGCTCGACTGGGACGCGATGGCGATGGACAGTGGCTCGGACCTCGAGCGCGATCTCGATTTCCTGGGCATGCGCGACCGCGAGCGGGCCGACCTCGAGGACGTGGCAGCGACGACCCGTGCACGCGTCGAGGAGCTCCGGCAGCTCGTGCCCGAGTTCGAAGCGGAGCTCCCATCGGAGGAACACGCTGCCGAAGGCTCGCAGATGAGCAGAGCCGGGCGCCGCGCGGTCACGATCGCCTACGCCACCGACGCCGGCGACCTGCGCACGTTGCTCCGCGCGCGGCGATGGTTCGAGGACACGCTCCCGGTGATGGAGGATCCTGCCACCGAGCTGCCGGGCTACCTGCCGCGCCGTCTCGTGCTGTGGGTGCTGCGCGGCTTCCGCGCGCACCCGGTCCGACGTTGGCTGCGGGACCATCACCGCGGCCGCAAGATCAGCCGCCGCGGCCGCAGCAACTTCGTGCGAGCCTGGCACGCAGGGGACGAGGAGCTGCGCCGCACGATCGAGGCCTGGTCGTCGCTCCGAGACGGCGTCACACCGGCGTCGGCGGCGTACGACCGGATGCGGGCGGTGTGGCGGCGTGCACGGGAGGCCGATCGCGAGCTGGTCGCGGTGCGCACGGTGCAGAGCCTGTCGGTCCTCGACGTGCACAACTATCGCCGCATCGTGTTCGAGCTCGGAGGCTTCGCGCGCGACGGCGAAGACCCGGCGCAGGGAGGGCTGCTGCCTTGATCCGTCGCGAGCTCGACCGGCGCATGCTGCGGCGCATCCTCTGGGTGGGGTTCTGGCTGCGGGTGTTCGTCGCGTTCCTGACGCCCGTGCCAGCGGAGGACGCGGCGAACTACCTGTGGATGGCCCAGCAGTTCGCGGCGGGCCATGCAGGCGCTGCGCTCGACGAGGTGTTCCCACCGCTGTGGCCGCTCGTCGCGACGCCATTCGTCCTGATCGGCGACGCGTTTCGAATGGGTCAGCTGGTGGCGGCCATCGCCGGCGCACTCTCGATCTGGCCCGCTGCGAGGATCGTCCAGAGCGTGGCACCGGGCTATGCCACCGCTGTCGCGTGGTTGCTGGCACTGGCGCCGTTGCCGGTCCGATTCGCCGGTGAGTGCTACAGCGAGCCGGTGTTCCTCCTGGTCGGGGGGCTCGCGGTGCTCGCCGGCATGCGTGAACGCTGGCTCTGGCTCGGTGTCCTCGCCGGTGCGGCCGCGTGGATCCGGCCGGAGGGCGCGCTGATCGCCGTGGCGTTCGCCGTCGTACGACCTGGCAAGGCCTGGGTGTCGCTGCTCTCGACCGCCGGTCTCGTCGTGCTGCTCGCCTGGTGGCGACACTCGGTTGGTCACGCGTTCTCGCTGACTCCCAAGCTCGACTTCAACCTCGCGCGCGGCGACGCGGCTTGGTCCGACGACGGCATCCATGTCGGCCGGTTCTTCGCCAACCTGTTGCCGCTCCCGGGGCTGTGGGTCGAGGCATTCACGATTCCCGGGCTGTTCGCACTCGTCGGGCTCGTCGCCGGACGCCGGCGGCGCGAGCTCCGACCGCTCTACGTCCTGCTGCTGCTCGGAGTGATCGCGATCGCGTTGTTCCTGCCACGCCGCCGCTTCCTGGTGTCATGGTTCTTCGCAGTGGCACCGTTCATCGCGCTCGGATTGGGGCGGCTGCCCGAACCCGCCCGCTTTCCGCTGTGGTTCGTCGCGATGGCGACGAGCCTGCTGCTCTGCTTCCACCTGCAGGATTCGAACCGCTATTCCGAACGCGTCGTCGGCGATTTTCTCGCGACGCAGCTCCGACCCGGAGAGGTGGTCACCGGAGACATGACGCGCGTCGTGTGGTTCGCGGGAATGCGCCCGCTCCCGCCGCGGCACTTCACCGCGAAGGAGCTCGCGGAGCGAGCGCGGCAGGTGCACGCGCGCTTCGTCGTGCTCGCCGAGGGACGCGACAACACTCCGGGCGCGATCGAGCGGCTCGAGTCGGACTACGACACCGCGGCGATGCCCGAGCAGGTGCGGCAGGCCGCCGAGCTCCGCGGCATCGTCGTGCTCGCGCGCAAGGAGTAGCGCATCCGGCTCACTCGTCTTCCGCGAACTTCACGCCGAACAGCGTGACCCGCGTCGCGGACGCGTGCCGGTGCAGCCGTTCGGCCAGCGCAACGGGCAGGTTCGCGTGGTCTCGATAGATCGACAGCTTCACGTCGTGCCGTGTGCGATCGTCCAGCTCGATCACGAGGTGAAGCTCCGGCCGGCCCTGGCGTTGCAGTGCGCCGTGACCGAAGCGGCGGATGCGAGCGAGGGGAATGCGCTCGGTGCGACACCAGATGCCGAGGCGGAGGAACGACAGCGACTCGCCGTCGATCCCGATCGCACCGTGGTGGAGCACCGACCAGAGGAACGGCTGCATGCCGAGTCCGACGACGATCGCGATCACGCGCTCGGCGTCCGACGCGCGCCCGAAGACGCTGCCGCGCGCCGCGAGCCCCACGAGCTCGGCCGCGGCGAGCACGGCCGTGATCCCGCCGAGCGCGGCGACGGCCAGCACACAGCCGCGGTAGATCGGGCTCAGCGGCAGGCGCACCGGTGGTGCGTCATCGGTTCGGCTCGAGGGCATTCACAGCTTCGCATGCGTGCCGTCGCAGAACGGCGCCGTCCCGGTGTGTTTGCAGCCGCACCAGGCGACGCGCTTCGGCTCGGTCACGGTCTCGACGACCGGCGCGAGTCCGGTGCCCTTGTGGGAGCCGTCGCAGTAGGGCTGACTGCCGCTACGCCCGCAGGCGCACCACGCGTACTTCCCGGGTTGGACCTCGAGGACGTAGGGGGACTTCTGTGCGATCTTGCGATCGGTCATGCGACCGATGGTAGCTCGCCGCCGTCCGGGCGTTCCACCGTTCACCGAGGCGCAGGGACTCCCGCGGCAATCGGACGGGCATGCCCACCTGCGGTGGACCTGCCCCGAGACCGTTGGCTGCGCCGCCGTGCGTGCAGGACCGGATTCACATCCCGATCGAATAGGTCGCCGGATTGCTGAGCAGGAAGCTCGCAGGGACGGCGACGTCGATCGCCTGCCAGGTGAAGCGAGCACCGAGCAGTGACGCGACGTTGGGCACGGTCGCGGACAGCGAGACGACGCGTGACGGCGGGACGAAGCCGGGAGCCAGCGCGATCATCGGCCCGAGGGGATCGAAGCCGAGGTCGCCGAGGCCTTGGAGCGGCACCAGCGGGCCGGGGATGCCGAGCACCAGCGCTTCGACGGAGCCGGCCCGGGCGAACAGCTCGACGTGGACGGTGCCCCCGAGGCCTGCACCGATCGCGCGGAGGCTCGGCACGTCGACGATCGCGGTCGACACGGTCGCGGCGATCCCCGGCGCACCGGCGTTCGGCACGATCTGCACGGCCGAATGCAGCCGCAGGTTCCCGCTGCTCCCGGTGATCGCGGAGACCGGCTGCGCGTGATTCCCTCCGGCGGCGACGATCGTGGACGCGTCGCCGGTGAGCGTGACCGTGGCGTTCGCGAGCTCGAGTCCGGGTCCGGGAACGGCACTGCTCTGCGGCGCGACGGCATCGCCACCGCGGAGCGAGCCACGCGACACGATCGCGCGGCCGTCCTGCACGCGCAGTCCGGCGCCGGCGGTGAACACGACCGACGAAGAGCCGCGACTCTCGGTGTCGGTGAGCACGACGGAGCTGCGGATCACGTCGATCGCCGGCATACCGCCGGTGCGGCAGTCTTGGATCCGCACGTCCGACGAATCCACCACTCGGATGCCGCTCGCGTTGCTCGGCGGCCCTTCGGCGTCCACCGACTCGAGCAGCACGAGGCCCGCGCATCGATCGACGACGAGGCGGTGCGAGGTGCCCAATCCGAGACTCAACGACAGTCCGCGCAGCACGAACGTGTGACCTGCGGGCAGGTCGTGCACGCGGACCAGCGGGTTGATCAGGTTCACGGATTGCACGATTCTCGCCCCCGGTTCGGCGAGCACCGTGATGCCCTTCTGAGTCTCGAACGAGAAGTAGCCGCCCGGCCGCACGATCAGCACGTCGCCGTCCGATGCGCTGGCGACGGCGGCGGGCAGACTCGTGAAGTCCGTGCCGGGAGCGTTCGCGGCGTCGACGACGAGAACCGACTGTGCGGTCCCGACGGCGGCGAGGCAGGCGACGAAGAGGGCGGGGCGGGCGAGGAAGTCGAGCGAGCGCATGAGTCGAAGCTCCGGTGGTGGGGGGGTGTGCCGCTGTTGTGGCCGACTCGCGAGCGTGACCGTGGCTCGCGGGAATCCTTCCCGGACGCCCGACCCGCGCCTCAGGGATCGGTCGCACCAGAGCCGTGCGTCACCACCGCGATCCGAGCATCAGCACGCCCGAGAACGCCGACTGCTCGCCGTCCATCGCGCCGCCGACGGACAGCGTGATCTGTCTCGACAGCACGAGCTCGACGCCGGCACCGCCGGCGCCAGGCTCGGTGAACCGGCGTTCATCGGTGACGTAGCCGTGGCTGATGACGCCGTCGGTCTCGTGGCGCCGTGCGCTGCGGATCGCGAACAGGCCGGGCTGCTCGGGTTCGACGAGGTCGGTCGGTTCTGCCCGGTCGACCACCGGGCCGGCCGGAGCAGACAGAGGATCGAGGGCCGCCGCGACGGTCGCGTCGAGGGCATGGCCCCGGAGCGGGATCGGTTGCGTGCGGGCCACGCCGGTCGGCGCGAGTCCGGTGGTCGATGCGCATGCCGACAGCAGGACGCTGCTGGCCAGGATCAGAAGAATGCGGCTGCCCGAGGTCATGAAGAAGTCCTCCGACAGCCCGTGGCATCGGCAGTTCGCGCCGGCGCCTTGAGAGGAAATCCATGCCCGCCGCCGGCCGCGGGCCGCGCGGATCCGTTGACAGCGGGTTTCCGGCGCCCACGATGACCGCACTGGCCTGTCCCGTCCGACCATGCAGCGCGCCAAGACCGTCGACGCCTACATCGCCGCGCACCCGCAGTGGGCGGCCGCCCTCCAGAAGCTCCGGAAGATCCTGGCGGGCACCGAGCTCGAGGAGACCGTCAAATGGGGCGCGCCGTGCTACACGATCGACGGCAAGAACGTCGCGGGCTTCCGGGCGTTCTCGGAGCACGTGGCCCTGTGGTTCTTCCAGGGCGTGTTCCTGACCGACCCGGACGGCGTGCTCGTCAACGCCCAGGACGGCTCGACCAAGGCGCTGCGACAGTGGCGCTTTCGGGGCGAGCGGGAGATCGCGCCGAGACGGGTGAAGGTCTACGTCCTCGAAGCCATCGAGAACCACAAGCAGGGCAAGGCGCGCAAGCCGGACCGCGACAAGCCGCTGGTCGTGCCGCCGGAGCTCGGGGCGGCGCTCGCGAAGAAGCCGCGGGCGAAGCAGGCGTTCGCCGCGCTGACGAAGGGCCGACAGCGCGAGTATGCCGACTACGTCGCCACCGCGAAGCGCGCCGAGACGAAGGCGGCACGCATCGCGAAGATCCTGCCGATGATCGACAAGGGCGTCGGGCTGAACGACCGGTACCGCAGCTGCTGACGATCACCGGTCGTCGCCGGGTGGCGTCGCTCACGGTCTCACGGTGACCGCCAGGCTGCCGGTGCTGATCAGCGGGCCGCACATCGAATCGCCCAGATACGCGACCTGGAACCCGACCGAGGCACCTTGCTGCACCTGCGGTGGCACGGGAATCGACTGCCTCGAGAGTCCGTCGCCGTTCACGGCGAGCGGCACGAACCAGCCCGAAGCGTCCACATCCAGCGTGACGTTGAACATCGGCAGCGGCGTCGCGAGCGGCTGGCCGACGATCAGTAGCACCGCAGACTGCGGCGGCGCACCGCGTTCACCCTTCGAGCGCGTCCCGTGCGACTCCTCCGATGGAAGGCCAGAACACCGGACGTGTGACAGCCGCGATCCGGAATCCGGACGGCTCGTGATGCGCCGGGGCCACGGGAATGGACTCGTCCGCGCCGCGGTTCGCGGCTCAGTTCCCGATCATGAAGTGGCACACGTCCCCGTCCTGCAGGACGTAGTCCTTCCCCTCGACGCGCAGCTTGCCGGCGGCCTTGATCGCGACCTCCGTCTTCAGCTCCAGCAGGTCCTCGTAGCGGTAGACCTGGGCGCGGATGAACTTCTTGACGAAGTCGGTGTGGATCACGCCGGCACCGATCGGCGCGGTGTCGCCCTTGTGGATGACCCAGGCGCGCACCTCCTTCTCGCCGGCGGTGAAGTAGGTCTGCAGCCCGAGCAGGTCGAAGCCGGCGTGGATCAGGCGCACGAGGCCCGACTCCGTCAGCCCGAAGTCGGCCATGAACGACTCGCGATCGCCCTCGTCCATGCGCGCGAGCTCGGCCTCGATGTCGCCGGCGAGGTGCATCACCGACGCGCCGGTGCGCTCGGCGTACTCGCGCAGCTCCTGCACGCGCTGTGACTTGCCCTCGAGGTCGTCGTCGCCGACGTTCGCGACGAACAGCACCGGCTTGACCGTCATCAGGCACAGCGGCTTCAGGAGTGCCAGCTCGCGGGGCGTGAACTCCACCATGCGCAGCGGCTCACCGCTCTCGACGTGCGCCTTGGCCTTCTCGAACACGACCTTCTGCTCGAGCGCCTCCTTGTCGCCGGTGCGGCCCTTCTTGGTGACGCGCTCGACGTTGCGCCCGAGGGTCTGGAGGTCGGACTGCGCGAGCTCGAGCTCGACCACCTCGGCGTCGACGGCCGGATCGATCGACCCGCTCACGCTCTGCACGTCCCCCGACTCGAAGCAGCGCACGACGTGCAGCAGCACGTCGCTCTCCTTGATCGCGCCGAGGAAGCCGATGCCCATGCCCTCGCCGTGACTCGAGCCGGCGACCAGGCCCGGGATGTCCACGACCGTCATCTGGGCCGGAATGATCTTCTCCGGCGGGATCAGCTCGGCGATCTTCGCGAGCCGCTCGTCGGGCACGTCGACGACGCCGCGCACCGGCTCGGTCGTCGAGAACATGAAGTTGGCGCGCTCCCCGGACTCGGTCTGGGTGATCGCGTTGAAGATCGTGCTCTTGCCGGTGTTCGGCAGGCCGACGATGCCGCAGGAGAGGCCCATGGAGTGGTGTTGCTGGGGGAAAGCGGGCGGAGCAGGGTACCGCGCGCAGGCGTCGCCGGAAACGGGCCACCCGCCGGCGCACGCCTGGATCGGCCCGACGGCGCGAGCTACCCTCCGCCCGGCGGGTGCTCCGCCCCGAGAGGATCGCGCGCCGCTTCGGTGGCGGGCGGTCGCTCCGGGGTTCCCCCGGGGACGAAACCACACGTGGCCATGACCAGTGCGACCCGAGATGCGCCTCCGACGCATGCCCGGTCGCACCTCACCGGATCGGTCGGGGCGGCGCCCGCCACTCTTGACGAATGAACCCTGCGGCCCTCGAGGCACGGCGCAGCGCGGCCCGGGCGATCGCCGAGGTGTGGCTCGCAGGGCCGTGGACGCTCGAGGGGATGGAGTCGCGGCTCCTGCGCATGCTCGCGCGGGACCGGCTCCCGCGGTCGCTGCGGTTCCTGGCGGAGGGGTTCTACCTCGAGCTGCGGGATCAGCCGCACGAGCGCCGGCTCGCGCCGCTCGCCGAGGCGATCGCGGTGCACGCGGCGTTCCAGCGGATCGGGCCGAAGGTCACGCGCTGTCGGCGCGTGTTCGATCCGCCGGTGATGGCCGCCGCGCCGGGCGATTGGGACGTGCCGCCCTTGCCGACGGGGGCATCGATCGCGGCATGGCTCGGCGTCGCGGCGCCGGAGCTCGAATGGCTCGCCGATCGCCTCGCCGTCGCCGGTCATTACCGTCGGTACTGGCGCGGGGGCCGACTCATCGAGGCACCAGGCCGGCGGCTCGCCCGCGCGCAGCGGCAGATCCTCGACGGGCTGCTGTCGCGCGTTCCACCGCACGACGCCGCGCATGGCTTCCGTCGCTCGCGGTCGGTGCGCACCGCGGTCGAGCCGCACGTGAAGCAGCCGTGTCTGCTGGTGATGGATCTGCGCGCGTTCTTCCCGTCGGTGCGCGCATCGCGTGTGCATGCGCTGCTGCAACGTGCCGGGTATCCGGAGGGTGCGGCGCGGAT
Source organism: uncultured Planctomycetota bacterium (assembly GCA_963823025.1). Classification (GTDB taxonomy): domain Bacteria; phylum Planctomycetota; class UBA1135; order UBA1135; family UBA2386; genus CAWGKH01. Next base: position 149,655 of record CAWGKH010000007.1, read on the forward strand.
GCTGACCCGACTGTGCACGACGCGGTGCCGGGTACTGCCGGCGGCCGATCGCGTGGTCGACCTCGCGGTGCTCGACCACTACCGGCGCCGGCACCTGCCACAGGGCGCGCCGACGTCGCCGGCGCTCGCGAACCTCGTCGCGTATCACCTCGACGCGCGCCTGACCGGGTTCGCCCGGAGTGTCGGCGCCCGCTACACACGCTATGCGGACGACCTGATCTTCTCGGGGCCGGTCGCGCTCCGGCGTGCCGCGTTCGCCGGGCTCGTCACGCGCATCGTCCGCGACGAGGGCTTCGCCGTGAACCCGAAGAAGACGCGCGCGATGGGGCAGGGTGCGCGTCAGCAGGTGCTCGGCATCGTCGTCAACGAGCGGCCGACGCTGCCGCGGGCGGAGTTCGACAAGCTCGAGGCCATGCTGTTCGACTGCGTGCGTCGCGGGCCGGGCCTGGCGCTCGGCGGCCGGCAGCGGGATCCGCGCGCGCGGCTCGTCGGTCGTGTCGCCTGGGCACGCCAGGTCGACCCGGTTCGTGCAGCCCGGCTCGAGGAGCTGCTGGGGGCGATCGACTGGCGCGCGTGACGCCGTCAGCCGGAGCTCGGCTCGAGTGCGCGTTCACCGTCGCCGGCGAGCAGCCAGGTCCACAACGCGATCGTGCCGAACGTCGCGAGGTAGAGACTCTGCTCCCATTCCTTCGCGGCATCGCCGACGAGGTCGCCACCACCGGCGGAGCAGAGGACGAAGTAGACGATCGCGAGCCAGCGGGCGAGGCGCGAGCCGTCGATCGCCGAGACGACGAGGAGGAAGAACACCGGGATCAGCGCGACGTGGTGCGCCTTCCACGAGATGGGGGAGAGGAGGAGCGAGGCGGCGAACGCGGCGGCGAGCATCGCGATGCGACCGGCTCGCGTCGCGCGCCGACGCCACGCCGCGAGGAGGGTCGCGCCGAGCACGCCGGCGCCTAAAATGCGCGCGATCCACGCGGTGACGGCGACCGGGAGCCCCAGCCCCTGGAAGAAGCCTGGCACCTCGGCGGCATACTCGTTCGGCACGGTGCCGAAGTAGCGTGCGACCGCGCAGCGCAGGCACTGGTTCATCCAGGTGAACGGTGGCAGCTCGAGGTGCGGCGGCGCGAACACGTCCTGCTGCGCGCTGTAGGCGAGTGCCCCTTCGATCCAGCGGTCGAGCGGCTCCGTGCCGCGGCCGTGCACGAGCAGCGCGAGGCCGACGAAGCCGCAGGCGATCGCGAGGCCGGAGACGGCGACGCGCACGTGGCCCATCAGCGCGAGGACCGGGACGAGGAGTGCGGTGGTCGGCTTGGTGGCGAGCGAGAAGCCGAGCAGCAGCGCGGCGGGGAGCGTGTGGCGGCGTTCGGCGCACGCGAACGCACCGAGGGCGAGCGCGAGGTTGATCAGGTTGCCGCCGCCGCCGTGCGTGTCGCGGAGCACGTACCGACCGGCGAGAACGGCGGTGAGTGCGAGCAGCGCGTGCGTGCGGGGGACGAGCTCGGGGCGCGCGCGACGCAGCATCTCCGCGAGCCACCAGCCGATCACGCCGATCGCGCCGACCTGGAGCACTCCCCACGCGTAGCGTGCCGCGCGTTCGGGCATCAGCGTGAACGGCGCCGTCAGGAGTCCGAACGACGGCGGGTAGACCGGATGGAGCGGCTTGTCCTCGAGGTAGGGGGCGTAGAGTTCGTCGCCGGCGAACAGCCGGCGGCCGAACTCGAGGTGGTCGGTGATCACCCCGCGGTCGCGCCCGCCGGTGCGCACGACGAGGAACATGCCGAGCACGATCCAGATCGCGATCCAAACGCGGCGCGTGCGGGAGGCGGGCATCCGCGAACGAATGCTACGGATGGCGAGTGCGTGTGTCGCCGGTGCGGCGATTCCGGGATGATGGGCGCATGGCTTCCACGAAGACCCTGCTCGGCGTGGTGCACCTCGCTCCCTGTCCGTCCGCGGCCGGCGACGCGTCGGCGTTCGATCGCGCGCTCGAAGGCGCGCTCGCCGATGCTCGGGCGCTGGCCGAGGGTGGCGTCGACGGCATCCTGGTCGAGAACTTCGGCGACGCACCGTTCCACAAGGGCACACGAGACGATCCGGTGCCGCCCGACGTGGTCGCGGCGCTGGCCGTCGCCGCGCGCGAGGTGCGGCTGGCTTCCGGGCTGCCGGTCGGCGTCAACTGCCTGCGCAACGACTCTCTCGCCGGCCTCGGCGCGGCTCTGGTCGCCGGCGCCACGTGGTTGCGCGTCAACGTGTTGACCGGTGCGATGGTCACCGACCAGGGCGTGATCGAGGGCGAGGCCGCGCGGCTGCGAGACTACCGGCGGCAGCTCGGGAGCGACGTCGCGGTGCTCGCCGACCTGTTCGTCAAGCACGCGGTGCCGTTGGGGGTCGGGCTCGATGCGCGGGTCGCGGCGCGGGATCTCGCCGAGCGATCGGGAGCGTCGGGACTGGTGCTGTCGGGGGCTCGCACCGGCGAAGCCGTCGACCAGGCACTGCTCGCGACCGTGCGGGACGCGGTCGGCGCGTTTCCGGTGTGGATCGGTTCCGGGCTTACCGTGGAGAACGCGCGGAGCCTGTGGCCGCTGGTGGACGGCGCGATCGTCGGGACGGCGTTGAAGCGTGGAGGCGACGTGCGTGCGGGTGTGGAGGTGGCGAGGGTCGCCGCGATGCGGGCGGCCTGTGCGCCGGGATGAGCGGGCCGATTCAGCCGACAACCGCCCGCGAGACCCGTTTCCCGATTCCTCACGGCTGAAGGGCCGACCCACCCGATGCCGAAAGACGGAGGTGTGAAGGTCCTGTTGATCACGCCGTCCCCGACGGAGCTCCACCGTGGGCCCGCGGCCACGGTGCTGCGCTATCGGGAGGGCCTGCAGCGGCGCGGGCACCTGTGCGAGCTCATCGGTGGCGCCGACGACGGTGCGCTGAAGGAGTCGCTGGAGGGCACCGTCGAGCGCTTCCGACCCGACCTCGTCCACGCGCACGACGTGTGGCGCTCGGGGCTCCAGCTCCTCGGCATGCGGCTGCCCTGGGTCGTCTCGGTCAGTGGCGACGACCTGCACCAGGACATGCTCGACCCCAAGCACGGTGGTCTCGTGTGCGAGGTGATGCGTCGCGCCCACCGCGTTCTCGTGCCCTCGGACTCGACGGTCAAGCTGCTCGAGGATCGCCTCCCCGACGCCGTCGGCAAGATCGACGTCGTGCCACGGGCGGTGCGGCCGCTGCCGACCGGCGGGACCGACCTCCGGCGGTCGCTCGGCATCCCACGCAACCGGCTGCTGATCCTGCTCGCCGGGGGGCTGCGGCCGATCAAGGGCCAGCACCGCGCCATCCCGCTCGTGCGCATCCTGCGACAGAACGGCGTCGATGCCGAGCTGGTGATCGTCGGTCCGGATCAGGACCCGGACTACGCGAACCACCTGCGGTCGCTCGCGGAGGGGGATCCGCGCATCCGCATCCTGCCGGCGCTGAGCCGCGAGCGGATGGGAGCGACCTACCTCAATGCCGATGTCGTGCTCAACACGTCGCTCGCCGAAGGCATGAGCCCGGTGATCCTGGAGGCGGGCCTCCTCGGTCGCCCGGTCGTGGCGAGCGACGTGCCGGGCAACCGCGAGCTCGTCCGGCACAAGGAGACGGGTCTCCTCTTCGACGACGAGGACCAATCGCTCGCGAAGTGTGTGCTCGCTCTGTTCAAGAACCGCTCCGCCGCGGGCGCACTCGGTGTGCGCATGCGCGAGGACCTCAAGCGCCGGTTCGACGTCGAAGGCGAGGTGGACAGCCTGCTCTCGTCGTACGCGGCGGCTTGACCGGGGCCGGTGCTCGCTCCCGGGCGACCGGGCCGCTACCGTCCGGCGCATGACCTCCGGCCGCCTCGTGCTCGCCCTCGTCGCCGTGACTGCCAGCGCGGGGTCGTTGACCGCGCAGCGCCTCGACCGGCCGACCTATCGCGAGTTCGAGCTCGTGCGCAACCCGCCGGTCGGTGACTCGAGTGTCCTCGAGCTGAGCGGCGGAGTCGCCGGCACGCAGCCCTCGACGGCCGACGAGAACGAGGCCGCCGGCCTCGCACAGAAGTTCGCGTTCGACGGCTTCGCGTACTTCCACACCGAGGGGCTCGGTGAGAAGCAGACCACGCTCGACGCCTATGCCGGAACCGATGGTGCCATCCTGTCGGCACGTGACGGTCAGCCCGGACAGTCGACGAGTCGGCTGGATCTGACGTGGCGCTACTTCCCGTTCTACCGGGAGGGCTTCTACTCCGGCAACGACTGGGTGCCGACCGGTCGCTACCAGGGGACTGACTTCGGCGCGTATCTCGGCTTCGGCGGCGCACCGGAGGAAGGAACCACGGTCGAGGGCGGGCCGTACTACAAGCGGTACCGCTTCGAGCGGAACGACACGACGTCGAACGACTTCACGATCCCCGAGGCCTACAACGCCTACGGAGTCCGGACCTACCTCGAGCAGAACACCGTGACGCTCGATCGCGAGTATCGGGAGCCCGTCAGCGGCTACGTGCTGACGGCGCGGATCGAGTACGAACGGAACGACAGCGACACGCCGTTCGGGACGTCGCTGAATCAGAGCGATCTCGCGACGCAGTACTTCCGCGGTGTCGGCCGTCTCGAGGCGTACGTCCCGACGTCCTCGCTGGGGATCGTCGAGCTCTCGCTCGAAGGCAACTGGTCCGCCAAGGACGATCGCGTCTACAACTACGACACGAGCAAGCCGATCGGCTACCTCTGGGCCGATGGCCGGTTGGGACTTCGATTGCGCTTCGGGCCGTTCCGCGCGATCCCGTACGTCGAAGGCGAGTGGACCAAGACGCCGGACGAGTCCGGCGTGTCGAGCGACAGCAAGCTCTGGTGGGGCGGCGGTCTACGCACCCGCTTCGACTTCGGCGACCACGTCCGGATCTACGCCGACTACTCGTACCTGACGAACCCCAACCGCCAGACGGTCACGTTCAACGAGGACTTCTACGGCCAGCACCAGTTCTTCGCCGGGATCGAGCTCCGGTTCGGCGGCTTGTGATTCGCCGGGTGAGTGCCGGCGAGACCGCCCTCACGAACCGCTCGCCGCCTGCAGCTCGGCGTCGGTCGGCGCGCCGGCAGTGATGGCATCCCACTCCGTGGCGAGGCCGAGGACTCCGCCGTCCACGAACGACGCCCGGTAGAACGGCACCCGCACGCCACCGTCGATCGTGCGGTAGTCGCGATACTCCTCGCGCAGGAACACGCGGCCGGTGTCGCGCTTCTCGCCGGCGACGACGGCACGAATCAGACCCGAGCCCGTGTCGACCTCGATTCGAACGCGATCGGGGGTGTCCGCGACGCGCTCGAGAACGGCCATCTGCCGGTCGCCCACCGGACGGATCGAAACGAGTCGGTATTCGGCGTCGCCGCGAGCGAACTCCGCGAGCAGCATCAGTGGCCAGCGGCGTGCCTCGTCGAGCAACGGCCGCACCTCCTCGAGGCCGAGGGGGCGCTTCTCGCCGCCCGCGGTCTCGACGGCGCGGTCGGGGGTCACGACGGTTTCGATCGTCGTGGCCAGCACGCGGCGCACCATGCGGAGCGAGCCGTCGTCACGGAACCAGATCTGTTCGCGCACGGCCGGCGCCCGGCCGGAACGGATCACGCCCGACGCGTGGAAGCCGTGCACCGCCGCGAGTGTGTCCTTGCCACCGATCGCGGCGATCGCGCGCTGTAGATATTCCAGGCCGGACTGCTTCTGCTCGGCCGGGCTCGCCTCGATCGCCTCGCGTTGAGCCGACGGGAGGAACGCGTCCGGCATGCGCGTGAAGTCCTTGGCCTGGGCCAGATCCCCTGGCTCGCCGCCGACGACGAGGATCAGCGGCGACCGCGCCGCCCACTCCTTGAACACCGGTGCGGGATCGATCTCTGCCGGGCGCTGCAGTGCCTGGAGCACGGTCAACCAGGGATGGGGTGCCTCGCCTTGGAATGGCTTCTGCCCTTTCTCGTCGACGATGACGTCCGGACGTGCGCCGCCGACGAGCGACCGTGTCACCTCGTCGAGCCATAGCTCCGGCTCGCGCATGTCGATCCCGACAAGGAGTCGCGCGCGCGCCGCTGCGCCCGTCAGCTCGGCGACGTCGGGTGGGCGTTGCACGCACGACCGCAGCGCGTCCTTGCAAGCCTTCTGGACCACCGCCACCAGGTCCGCCGGCACGCTCGCGTGCAGCTCGAGTCGGCGATGTACGCCGTTCGAGACGATGCGGGGCTCGAATTCGATGGGGGCGTTCGTCGCATCGCGCAGTGCCTTGCCCAGTCGCCCACCGCTACCCGATTCGGTCAGGACTTCGAGCGCCACCAGACGCGCCGCGGCCGACGGTGCCGACGTCGACGCGACGTCGAAGAGCAGCGTGATGTCGCTCTGGCCCGTGGAGTCGGCCCAGAACACACCCTGCGCCGTCGGCAGGGTCGGCACCGGGTCCGGCAGGAGACGGGGTTCGTTCGCCGTCCATGGCGCGGTGGCGTCGCGGATCGCGCGGAGCTGCTGGTCGGGAGCGACGCCGGGCACCCGGAGCGCGAGGATGCAGCCGTTGGCTCGATACGCGTCGTGGTGGAACTGCACGACCTGCGCCGGAGTCAGGTCCTGCGCGGTGGCGATCCAGCTCGCGGGGCCTGCCGTCTCGAACGCCGCGACGCGTTCGATGGCGGCTGCCATCGGCTCGTCGGAATAGCGGGCGGTCAGGTCGCGGACGAGGCGCTCCTGCTCGGCAGTGATCGGTTCCGGCGCGGTCGGCAGGTTCCGGATCGATTCGATCAGGCGATCGAGGATCCAGCGCCAGCTCTGCTGGGGGATCGCGATCGTGAACCGCGTCGTGCGGAAGTCGGCCGCGACGTCGATCTCGCCGCCGACGTTCTCCACCGCCTGGCGCAGTGAGCCCTTCTCGAGCTCGGGATGCGCGGACTCCGCGAGCAGCCGAGCGGTGAGCAGCGCCAGTGCCGCACGCGAAGCGGGCAGCGCGCGGTTGGGCACCGTCAGTCGGATCCATGCGAGATCCTTGCCCGCCTCGATCGTCGCCGCGCGCAGGCCGCCCGGCAGGAGGCCGAGCATCGCGGGCGCTGGCTCGAACGAGCCGCCGCGCACCGCCGGGAGCTGATCGAGCTCGGGCAGCGCGAGGGCTTCGATCGCGTCCTCGCCCGGGACCACACCGGCGCCCGCCGTGCCGGACTGCTCGGCTGCCTGATGCCAGTCCTCGAGTGTCGGCGGCCGTTCCGGGATCAGGGGATCGACCTCGTGCGCCACGGAGTCGAACCAGCACGACGCCGCCGGCAGGAGGAGCAGCAGCGCGCAGATTCGGGCAACCGGTCGCCTGGTCATCTCGCTCTCTCCAGGCTGACCTCGACCCGTGGTCCGTGGACGAACAGCCGCACGACGAGCGACCGAACCGAGTCCGCGTCCGGCGACGGGAACGGGCTGAGCGCCATCGCCGGATCGATGCCGCGAACCCCGCACCACTCGGCGAGATCGAACGCGAGCTCCGCCGGGCTCGATCGCGCGATCGCGATGCGGCTCTCGACCTGCTTCGACGCCCTGGTGACGGCCGCGTCGTCGAGGTCGGAGTTGCCGACGTCGGCGAGCGCCGCGTGGATCAGCTCGGGCCACCGCGGGCCCGGCTTCGAGTCGGCCGCGGGCGCCGCGCTGTCCTGGACCTCGAGCAGGAACAGCCCCGGCCGCCGGTCGTGTGGGAACGGCACGGTGAAGTCGACGTCGAAGTCGCGGCCCGCCGTCTTGCGCAGCGCGCGGCCGAGCAGCGAGAACCGGCCGTGTGCGAGCAGGCGACCGACGATCGCGAGCTCGCGGTCGTCGGCGTCGGCCGGTACCGGCACCGCGAGCGCGAAGGCCTCGGCGCCGGTGGTCGGGATCGTCGACGCGCGTTGCTGACCTTGCGACACCGCCGGCGGTGCAGGGGCCGGCACCGGTGCGATCGCCGAGCGGGCGAACACCTTCTCCAACAGCGCACGCACCTCGGCGACGTCGAAGCCGCCGGTCAGCACGTGATACGAGCGCTCCGGCTGCGCGATGCGCCGCCACAGCTGGAGCGCGTCGTCACGCGTGAACCCGGCGGGTTCGCCGAGGGTCCGCGCGGCGGGACTGCCGAGGTAGGCGAGGCCGAGCACCTCGCGCCGGACGGTCTCGCGCGGGCCCTCCTGCTCGTGCTGCAGCTCGTCGCGCACGCGGTGGAATTCGCGTCGGACGCAACCGGAGCCTCGCGTTCTCGCGGCGGTCGAGCAGCAGCAGCGCGACGCGAGGGAGGCTTTCGGCGGGCGTGGTCACCGCCAGCACGTACGAATCCGCGCTCTCCCGCACGTCGATCGTCGCGGGCGAGCTCCGCATCGCGCTCAACCAGGTCGACGGGTCGCCGAGCTGCTCCGCGGTCTGGATCGCTGTGGCGAGCTCGGACTTCAGATCGTCCGGCACCGTCTCGTTGCGACGTTGCGCGTCGTCGACGCGACGTTGCAGCGCGTCGAGCGCGCGCAGTGCGGCCGATTCGCGAGCCACGTCCTCGGCGCCGTAGCGAGCGGTGCCGAACAGCGACGCGCGGGCGACGGCGAGCGCGAGCCCCTCGAGCCCGGGCGCGTCCTCCCGGAATCCGATCGGGGTCACGACCGCCCAGTGGACGATCGGCGAGGGTTCCTCGGAGCGGTCGGGAACCAGCAGGAAGCGGCTGCCGTCCGGCGTCCGGAAGGTCGTGAACTCCTGGCCCGAGAAGTCCTGCGCGGTCAGGCCGCCCACGAGCGCGAGCACCGCGACGAGCGTCGCGGCGGCTCTTGGCGTGCACGCGTTTCGAAGGGCGGTCATGCGGCGCGGCCTCCGATCAGTCTCGCCCGATCCCCGGCTCTTCGCTCGGTCCCCCGCGGCCTCGCGGGAAGCAGATGCCGCGCTTGGAGACCTCGGTGAACTCGACGATGCGGAGCGCCAGCGGGTCGCCGTCCGAGAACGCGCGCGCGTTCGCGAGCCGGTCCTCGAGCAGGCCACCTCGCCAGTAGAGCAGGCGGAACACCCGTTTGACGGTCGCGGTCTGCTCCTGGCTGAACCCGGCGCGGCGGAGGCCGACCACGTTGACGCCGATGAGCTTCGCGCGGTCGCCTTGCACGAGCGCGAACGGCGGCACGTCGTGTGAGACCATCGAGCCCGCGCCGACCATCGCACAGGTGCCGACGCGGCAGAACTGGTGGATGCCGACGCCTGCCCCGAGGATCACGCGGTCCTCGAGCTCGCAGTGGCCGGCCACCATCGCGGCGTTCGTGAACACGACGTCGTTGCCGATCCGGATGTCGTGGCCGACGTGCGCGCCGACGAGCAGCATGTTGCGGTCGCCGATGACCGTCTCACCGTCGCCGAACGGCGTGCCCCCGTGGATCGTCACGTGCTCGCGGATCTCGTTGTCCGCGCCGATGCGGAGGCGCCCGACGGCGCCTTCGCGACCCTGACCTCGCAGCTTCTTGTCCTGGGGGAGGGTGCCGATCACCGCGAACGGGAAGATCTCGGTGTTCGGGCCGATCCACGTGTCGCCGTCGACGACGACGTGCGCATGCAGGACGCAGTCGTCCCCGAGCCGCACCTGAGGTCCGATCACGCAGCCCGGGCCGATGGCCACGCCCTCGCCGATCACGGCGCCGTCGGCGACGTGGGCCGTCGGATGGATGCGGGAACGCTGGATCTGCAAGGGCGAATGCGGGGAGTCGGAGGGGAGTCGCCGAGCATTCTGGGGATCTCCGGCGGACACGGCAACGGTCCGGGCGCGAATCGACCACGACGCGATCTCGCAAACCCGTCCTTGCCAATCGCGGGCTCCGGCGGCTCGAATGCCCGTTCCCGAGCCGCGAACACTCCGCCGCGTGCCCGCCTCCATCCCCTCCGTGAAAGTCTACACAGGCGAGACCGTCGCTCCCGGCGTCGCCCTCGGCTTCGTCCGGCTGCAGGGCTTCGATGCGGAGGACGACTATCCGCGCCGGATCTCGTCCGACCAGGTGGAGCACGCGCTCAACGACCTCCGTGCGGCGCTCGAGGCGAGCCGGCGGCAGATCGAGGAGCTGAAGTCGCGTCACAAGGGCGACCTCGACGCGAGCGAGCTCCGCATCTTCGACGTCCACATCGCGTTCCTGCACGACCCGATGTTCGTCGACGAGATCGAGCGGCTCGTGCTCGAGGAGCGCTACAGCGTGCGCGCGGCGATCCACCACGTCGCGGACCGCTACGACCGGATCTTCCAGCTCGTCGAGGACGAGTATCTGCGGCAACGTGCCGGCGACCTCCGCGACGTCGCCGTCCGTGTGCTGCGCAATCTGCCGGCACCCGGTACGGCCGAGCAGCCGGTGCGGCCCGAGCGCGAGGGACCCTACGTCCTGGCGGCCCGCCGGCTGACCGTCAACGACCTGTTCCGGCTCGACAACGAGCGGGTCGAAGGGATCGTCACCGAGGAGGGTGGCATCCGCTCGCATGCCGGCATCCTCGCGCGTTCGATGGGGATTCCGACGATCACCGGCATCCGCGACCTCGCGGCGAAGGTCGGCAATGACTCATTCGTGATCCTCGACGCCGGCGCGGGCGAGTTGCACGTCGATCCGGACGAGCGGCTGCGGGCGGAGTACCGAGCGCGCTGCGCACAGCCAGCGGGTCACGCGCGTCGTCGCACCGCACGCGGAGCGCCGCCAGCAGACCCGGGACGGCACGCCGATCCGGCTCCTCGGCGCCTGTGGCAACATCTCCGAGGTCGAGCAGGCGCGGGCGTTCGGGATGCGCGGCATCGGGCTCTACCGCACCGAGCTGCTGTTCTTCGTCGAGGACCGGTTGCCGACCGAGGACGTGCTGGTCCGGCACTACCAGGACGTGGTGAAGCTGCCGGCGGACCAGCCGGCGTGGTTCCGGCTGCTCGACGTGACGAGCTATCACGGCGTGCTCAGCGGCGCCGCGAAGGGTCAGGAGCGCAATCCGGCGCTCGGACTGCGCGGGGTGCGCGCGCTCCTACGCGACCGGAAGGTGCTGCGCCTCCAGCTCCGCGCGTTCCTCCGTGCGCTCGAAGGGCGGCGCGATGCGGCGGTGCTCGTGCCGTTCGTCACCAGCCTGAGCGACCTGCAGCAGGTGCGCGCCGCGGTGCTCGAGGAGCATCACCAGCTCCTGAAGCGCAAGATCCCGTGCGTCGACTCGTTGCACGTGGCGCCGATCATCGAGGTGCCGGCGGCGGCGTTCGTGTGCGGCGCGTTCTTCAACGAGACCGACTTCGTCGTCGTGTCCCTCGACGACCTCCAGAGCCTGTTGATCGCGGCCGACCGTGACTCGTCGCTCGTGCGCGAGTACTACGACATGCCGCACCCCGCCGTGCTCGAGCTGCTGGCGCGCATGGCGCGCGAGGCCGAGGCGCGGGAGAAGGAGGTCGTGCTGTTCGGCGAGGCCGCCAGCGATCCGGTGATGCTGCCGTTCTACCTCGGCATCGGCATCCGCTCGTTCGCGGTCGCCCCCGTGCACCTGACGCGCGTGCTCGACGCCGCCGCGCGCACGACCATCGACGAGTGCCGCCAACTCGCCGACCGGCTGCTCGAGGCTCCCCGCTCGCTGGACATCCAGCGGCTGCTGCTCAGGAAGAGCGGCGGGCGGTAGGCGACCAGGGCCCGTGACCAATCCGGCTCGAGGGTGTTCCGCCCCACCCTGGCGCTGCCGGCCTCGCTGAGCACGAGTCGGAGCGGTGCATCACAACGGATCCTGCCTCAGCGAGCCTGCTGGGTGTCCGCGCTCGTCTGGACGAGCGACGCGAGGAACGCCCGCACGCGCTGCGGCGACTCGATCGTGTAGCGGGTCTCGTCGTTCGGGCGGCCGACGTGGATGCTGACGGCGTTCTCCGGGAGCGCGTCGTACATGTCCCGGTCGGTGCGATCGTCACCGATGCACATCACGAACGCGCCCTCGGGCTCGTGCACGAGCACCTGGCGCAGATAGCCGCCCTTGTGGATACCCGCCGCGCGGATCTCGATCACGCGGTGGCCGTGGAGGATGTCGACCGGAAGGTGGGCGAGGTCCTGCTCGAGCTGGCTGTGCAGCTCGCGCGCGCGCCACGTGCCGTAGTCGGGATCGGCCATGCGGTAGTGCCACGCGAGCGCGCACGGCTTGCGCTCGAGTCGCGTGCCGGGCACCTCTTCCGAGACGTCGAGCAGGATCTCCTGCACGACCGGGAGCCAGCTCAGATCGACCGAGCCCTGCTCGCGCCACGACTGGCCGGGGTCGCGCCACGCGAAGCCGTGCTCGGCCGAGAGATGGACGCCGAGGTCGCCGAACCACAGGTCGAGGTTGTCGCGGTGGCGGCCGCTGACGATGTGGACCGACGTGTTCGGCATCTCGGCGAGGCCCGCGAGCAGCTCACGGATCTCGGGAGTCGGCGCCGCTTCCTCCGGCGTGCGCATCAGCTCGCGCAGCGTGCCGTCGTAGTCGAGGAACAGCACGCGACGATCGGCCTCGAAGCACTGCTCACGGACCAGCGCGGCCGTGTCGCGGTCGAGTACCTGGCTCTGCACGCGGGTCGCACGCTGGCGGTCGGCGGCACGCGTGAGCCGCGCGAGGAACTGCCGCGCCCAATGCCCGCACTCGAGCGCACGGACCTGCAGGCTCATCTGACCCATGCGCTCCGCCTTCTCGGTGGGGGCCATGTCGAGTGCTTCCTCGAGTACGTCGACCGTGCTGTCGATGTCCCACGGGTTGACGAGCAGCGCGTGCGGTAGCACCTGGGCCGCGCCGGCGAACTCGCTCAGGACCAGCATCCCGCGAAACGCGTCGGGCAGCGACTCGTGGTCGGACTGGCACAGCACGAACTCCTGGGCGACCAGGTTCATGCCGTCGCGGATCGGCGTGACCAACGCGACGTCCGCGAGACGGTAGAGCGCGACGAGCTGCTCGCGCGGCAGGTTGCGATGCAGATACTCGATCGGCGTCGAGCCGGGCCGGCCGAAGCGGCCGTTGATCCGACCGACGTATTCGTCGATCTCGCGCTTGAGCCGCGCGTAGTCCGGGTTGTCGAGCCGGGACGGCACGAGCACCTGCACGAGCACGACCTGCTGTGCGAGATCGGGGCGGCGTTGCAGGAGGCGTTCGAACGCCTGCAACTTGAGCCCGACCCCCTTCGTGTAGTCGAGGCGTTCGACACCGAGCACGATCCGCCGGCCCCTGTAGCGCTCGCGGAGCTCGCCGAGCAGACGCATCGCCTCGGCGGACGCCATCGACTCGAGGAAGCCCTTGACGTCGATGCCGATCGGATGGCCGCCGATGCCGATGCGCCGGCCGTCGTAGAACACCGCGTCGTACTCCGATTCGAGGCCGAGGACGCGCAGGCACGAGGCGCGGAAGTGGCGCGCGTAGTCGTGCGTGTGGAAGCCGATGTAGTCGGCGCCGAGGAGACCCTCGAGCAGCTCCTCGCGGGCGGGGAGCAGGCGGTAGATCTCGGACGACGGGAACGGGATGTGGAGGAAGAAGCCGATCTCGAGGTCGGGCCGCTGCTGGCGCAGGATGCCCGGCACCAGCATCAGGTGGAAGTCGTGCACCCACACGCGTGCGCCGGGCGGCGCGATCTCGAGGATGCGGTCGGCGAAGCGACGGTTGACCTTCGCGTAGTGGTCCCAGCTCGTCTCGCGGAAGTCGACCTTGTCCGCGAAGTAGTGGAACAACGGCCACAGCACCTGGTTCGAGATGCCGTGGTAGTAGTGCTGCTCCTCGTCCTCGTCGAGGAACACCGGGACGAGCCGATCCTGTCCCATCGCCGCGACGACGTCGGGTTGCAGCTCGTCGGGCACCTGGCAGCCGGGCCAACCGACCCACGTGAACGGATCCTCCTTCGCCAGTCCCTCGAGCGCGGCCGCGAGCCCTCCGGAGCTCCGCGCCGACGTCCACTGGTCACCTTCGATGCGCAGGCTGATCGGCAGGCGGTTGCTCGCGACGACGAGGCTCCGCTCGGCAGGACGCGGTTCGCCGTGGTTCGGGAGGGGACTTCGGTCTGGGTTGCTCTCGTTCATGCTGGAGGGATCGGTGGCATCAGGAGGCGTGCCAGCGTGACGCGACTCTGCCGGGGTCGTCCGTCGCGCGGACGCGCTCACCAGCGCGAGCGACCGTTCCGTCTTCGACCCGATGCGCGACCTCGACAAGGGCGATGCTCACCGGGGCCCGCGGATCCGCGTCGAACACCGTGCGCACTATACGGGACCCACACGTCCCCAGCACCGAATTCGAGTTGCTGCTCGCTTGATGCCATCGACTCGCGGAGCAGCAGTGCCGCGACGCGCGTCTGCACGCGTGGCGTGCGACACGCTGCGATCTGCGGTAACCTGAGTGGCCCGATGTCGTGTCGAGCCGCGACATCGACTCTGCTCTTCTCCTTCGAGGCCTCGAACCCCCATGCAGAAGCTCCCCCTCTGTCTCGTCGCTGCGCTCGGCGCGGCATTCTCCCCGTGCGCGTTCGCGCAGAACCACTCCCTGCTCATCTCGCCGGACGGTGCCGACGGCTTCCCGTTGCTCGGTGGGGCCGGCGCACCCGCGATCGGGACCGCCGATCAGTCGGGGGCGATCATGGTCACGCCCGACGCCACGACTCCCTACCAGGCGCGGCCGTTCCAGACCAATCGCCAGCTCTACGTCCATCGCGGTGACACCGACGGGGACGGCAACCTGAGCGAGTTCGACACCGAGGGCGACACGAATTGTCTGTTCGTCCCCCGCCACGGCGCGATCGCGCCGACCGGTCCGATCGAGCCGTCCGACCTGTTCCGCGCGATCGCCCGCAACTCGTTCCCGGTGTACATCGCCACCACCGCCGGCAACGTGCAGGTGAACGACGGCGACGCGTTCCGCGCCCGCAACGGCCAGATCGAGGTCTTCGTGCGCGAGTCGATGCTGTCGGCCGCGCTCGGCGATCCGAACCTCGACTTCGACCTCGACTCGCTCTGCCAGGACCCCCAGGGAAACCTGTATTTCTCGGGCAAGGACAACGAGACGCTGACGATGGGGCCGTGGGCGACCGTCCAGAACGGGGCGTTCGACGATGGTGACATCGTCTACATCCCGGCTTCGGCGATCACCTACGACGCACAGGGGCTGATCACGGCGATCGCTCCCGATTCGGCGCTGTTCTTCGCCCGCGAGGCCGACGTCGACGCGATGGTGACCAATGCGGTGACGTATCGCCTCAACGGCAACCAGGCGACGACGGTGGTCGACATCGGCGGCATGGACCTCGATCCCAACGGCGGCACGTGGACCAGCCCGCAGAACCCGTCGCTGACGGCGCCGAACATCGTGTTCGGCTCGAACTTCTCGAACTTCTTCGACTCGCTGTGGTCGACCGCGGCCAACACCAACGGGATGCCGGGCAGCCCGGCGGTCATCAACGGCGCGACGATCGCGCACACCGATCCGATGGCGTTGCCGGATGGCAGCGTGTTCGGCGTCGGTGTTCCGGCGAATCCGGATTCGATCGGCGGCCTCGTGATCATCCCCGAGCAGACCGGTTGGATCGGCATCCAGTCGCCGAACGGCGGCGTCTCGGTCGCCGGTGTGTTCGACGTCGGTATCGGTCGTGTCGCTCCCAACTCGCCGGTCACCGTGCTGGTCTCGTTCTGGAACCTCGAGGGCACCCTGCCCTACGTGCTGGGCCTGCCGATCCCGTCGGGACTCGGCCTCGGCGGCAACAGCTTCCTCGAGGTGGACGGCGCCGGTCTGCTGCTGGGCGCGTTCAACTTCGTGGCGGACGCCAACGGCTACGTCCAGCTCTCGTTCCCCGACCCGCTGACGATGTCCAACATCGACCTGCTGATGCAGGTCGGCGGAATCCCGTACGGCTCGAGCACGATCGCGGTCGGCGGCACGACGAACCTGACGTTGTCGCAGTGATCGCCGGAGGCACCGGACGGCCGCGGCTCCGCGCGGTCGTCCGGGGCGTCACTTCAGCAACAGCGGCACCAGGAACACCGCGGCGAGCGTCACGCAGACGATCGCCAGCAGGTTCAGCAGGAACCCCGCGCGGGCCATCTGCGGGATCGAGACGACGCCCGAGCCGAACACGATGGCGTTCGGTGGCGTCGCGACCGGCAGCATGAACGCCATCGACGACGACAGCGCGGCCGTGGCCATCGCCGTCAGCGGATCGAGGCCGAGGCCGGCGGCGGCGCCAGCCATCACCGGCATCGCCATCGTCGCGGTCGCGACGTTCGACGTGATCTCCGTCAGGAACACGAACGTCGTCGCGATCACCGCCAGGATCAGCCAGCTCGGCAGGAAGTCGAGGCCGGCGACCTCCGTGCCGATCCAGGCCGCCAGCCCCGAACGGCTCATCGCGTCGGCCAGCGAGAGCCCGCCACCGAACAGCAACAGCACGCCCCACGGGATCCGCTTGGCGGTGTCCCAATCGAGCGCGAACCGGCCGCGCCGCCAATCGACCGGAATCACGAACAGCGCCAAGGCCGCGGCGATCGCGATCGTGGAGTCGAGGACGAACGGCGCGATCGTCTGGATGCCGGGGATCTCGAATCCGCCGAAGTTCTTCGGTGCGCGCAGCAGCCAGGCCGAGGCCGTGACCAGAAACACCGCCGCCACGGTCAGTTCGTGACGCGACGGCTTGCCGAGCTCATCGCGCTGGGCCAGGAGCACCGCGGCCGCGTCGCCCGGCAGCGCGGGCGTCGGGTGCAGCACGCGCGTCAGCAAGAGCCAGACGATCGGCAGCATCACGAGCGTCAGCGGCAGCCCGACCATCATCCAATCGACGAACCCGATCTGGACGCCGAGGATCTCGTCGGCCGCGGCGCTGAGCACGGCGTTGGGCGGCGTGCCGATCAGCGTCGCCAGGCCACCGAGCGTCGACGCGTAGGCGATTCCGAGCATCAGACAGATGCCGAACTGGAACTCCTGGAGATCCTCGTCGCGGCGAAACAGCTCGGCGACGGCGATCGCGATCGGGAGCATCATCGCGGTGGTCGCGGTGTTGGAGATCCACATCGACAAGAACGCCGATGCGATCATGAAGCCGAGCACCAGGCGCGCGGGGCTGGTGCCGACACGCGACACGACTCCGAGCGCGACGCGGCGGTGGAGTCCCGAGCTCTGCATCGCCGCGGCGATCATGAATCCGCCCATCTGCAGGAATACGAGGTGGTTCGCGTACGGCGCGGTCGCGGCCGGCATCTCCAGCACGCCGAGCAGCGGCAGCAGGACCAGCGGCGCCAGCGCGGTGGCAGGGATCGGGATCGCCTCGGTCACCCACCAGATCGCCATCAGCGCCGCGACCGCGGCGGTGCGCCAGCCGTCGACCGGGAGGTTCGCGGGTGGCGGCGAGACGAGGATCGCGACGAATGTCACGAGGCCCAGGGGCAGACCGATTCGGCGCGAGCGACTCATGAACGGGCGAGAGTTCCGTGGCGGCGGTGATCCAGAGACTACCGGCGGCGCGTCGTGCTGCACGAATCCGTCTCCGCCTCGTTCCCTGGCGATGCCCACACCCGCGGCGCTAACCTCTCGGCACCGCGTGAAGTGTCCGATGCCGAGCTTGCGAATCGTTCCCCTTCTCCTCGCGCTGGCGTGGACGTCGGCGCCTGTCGCCGTCGCGCAGAACTCCGACCGAAGCGACGGCTTCGATCGGCTGATGCAGATCAATGAAGCGTCCTTGGTGATGCTGCGCGAGATCGGGCTGGTGTCGCCGCCGCTCTCGAGCGACATCGCGCGCGCGATGCAGACCATTCGGCAGGAGCAGGCGCAGGACGGCGCCGCGCGTTCGGAGGACTACCTCGTGTTCGAGGCCCGCCTGAACGAGCTCGTCGGCGTCGCGGGCTCGCGCATCCACACGGGTCGGAGCCGGCAGGACATCGGCTCGACGAACCGGCGCATGGCCCTTCGGGACGCGCTGCTCGACACCTACGCGGCCATGCTCGCGCCGCGCCAGGCGCTGGTCGATCTCGCGGCGAAGCACGTCGACACCGTCGTCCCGGCCTACACGCACGGCGTCCAGGCACAGCCGACCTCGCTCGCGCACTACCTGCTGGCGTTCGCCGCGGCGTTCGAGCGCGATGCCGAGCGACTGCAGCAGGCGTACGTGCGGCTGAACCGCTGCCCGCTCGGAGCGGCGGCGCTCGGCACGTCGAGCTTCCGGCTGGACCGCGCACGGCTGGCCGAGCTCCTCGGCTTCGACGACATCGTCGAGAACTCCTACGACGCGAACCTCGTGTCCTCGATGGACTCGAAGATCGAGTTCACGAGCGCACTCGCGATCTCGGCGCTTCACGTCGGTCAGTTCGCCGAGGATCTGCACACGCAGTATCACGAGCCGGATCCCTGGCTCCAGCTCGACCCGTCGCAGACGAGCCCCAGCAGCATCATGCCGCAGAAGCGCAACCCCCGGCCGCTCGACCGGCTCCGTACGTCGGCGACCGATGTCGTCGCCGAGGCGCAACGCGCGCAGCTGCGCGCGCACAACACGAACACCGGGATGAACGACTACCGTGACGCCTCTCCGGCGTTCGACGCGGCCGCGGAGGCGCGGCGGATGTACTCACGCTTCGCGGAGATCGTTCGGGGGCTGGTCGTGGATCCGGCGCGCGCGCGGGCCGAGATCGACGCCGACTACTCGACCATGACCGAGATCGCGGACGTGCTGATGCGCGAGGGCGACGTGCCGTTCCGCACGGGGCACCACTACGCATCCGCGATCACCGACTACGGTCGGGCGCGTGGCCTGCATCCGACGCAGTTGAGTCCGGAGGTTCTCGAGCAGATCTACCGCGACACGGTCGGGCAGGACCTCCCGGTGCCCGTCGCGCACGTCCGGGATGCGATGGATCCCGAGCGTATGGTCGCCGGCCGGCGTGGAACCGGCGGTCCGGAGCCGGCCGAGGTGCAGCGCATGCTCGAGGAGCGGCGCACGACGCTCGCGGCGAGCCGGGCATGGCTCAGGGACACCCGCGCGCGGCTTGCGAAGGCCGCGGCCGTTCGGGAGCAGGCGTTCGCGGCGCTGAGCGCGGCACCCGGGCGCGATCACTGACGCGAGATCCGACCGACTGGCCACGAACGCGCGTGGCGCGCACTCGACGACGCATGGAACCGAACTCACGAGACGCGGCGGTCCCGGAGGCGCAGCGCACGCGATCGAGTGTGCGGCGCGTCCTCGTCCTCGGATGCGTCGTCCTGCTGGCGAGCCTGGTCGCCTCGTGGATCCAGCGCGACGGCGGTCGAGTGGCGGTTCGCGGCATCACGCTCCCGACGCAGAACGGGCAGTGGGTCGCGGCCGACCTGTTCAAGCCGGTCCGTGCGACGCGTGAGCACCCGGCACCGCTGGTCGTCGTCGTGCCCGGCTTCCAGCGGTCGAAGGAGACGCTCGCCAGCATCTCGATCGAGCTCGCGCGGCGCGGCATCGTCGTCATCGCCATCGATCCGTACGCGCAGGGCGACTCCAGCTCGTCGATGAGCGATCGCGCGGCGACCGACGAGGGCTACGGGATGTTCGCGGTCGTGGACTACGCGCACGACACCGACAACCTGGACTACGTCGACAAGCGCCGGATCGGCGCGACCGGACACTCGGCCGGTGGCAACGCGGCGATCCGCGGCGCGAGCTGGTTCGGCAGGGAGGCCGAGAAGACCGGCCGGCCCAGCAAGCTGTTCGCGGTGTTCGTGTCGGGCTACGTGCTGACGATGACCGACGCGGTGCTGAGACACGTGCACTCGAACGTCGGCATCAGCTACGCGCTCTACGACGAGGGCGCGTATCGCAACGAGCACCACGACGGCGACATGCGGCGCGCGCCGGAGGCGCTGCGGCTGCTCCGGTCCGGGCTCGGTGCCGCCGCGACTCCGGACGAAGTCGACATCGGGCACTACTACGGGAACGCCGCGGATCGCACGCTGCGCGTGGTCCACAACGAGAGGCTGCTGCATCCGTTCCAGCCGGTACTCACCGGAGGCCACCGCTCATCAGATCGAGTACTTCGAGCGGGTGTTCGGGCTCGACAGCGGCCTGTCGAGCGAGGACCAGATCTGGTACTGGAAGGAACTCGCGACCCTCGTGGCTCTGGTCGCGGCGCTCTCGATGCTGGTCCCGCTCGGGCGACTGCTGCTGCGGCTCCGGTGGTTCCGGACGCTCGTGCACCCGATCCCCGAGGCCCTGCCGCGTCCGCAGGGCAGGGGGCGGCTCGTCTTCTGGGCGGTGTTCGCCGTGTCGGGTCTGATCGCCTGCGTCTCGTACATCCCGCTGGCCGAGTGGTCGCAGCAGCTCTTCGTCGCCGCGTCGACCCGGCAGCAGACGTGGTTCTTCCCGCAGCGGATGAACAACGCCGTGATGATGTGGGCGGTGCTGAACGGCCTCGTCGGCTTCCTTCTGTTCTTCCTGACCCACCGGTTCTTCGGCAGGAAGCACGGCGTCGAGCCGGCGATGTGGGGGACCGGGACGAGCGTGGCCGAGCTTTGGAAGACGATGGTCCTCGGCGTGACGCTCTTCGGCGCGTTCTTCGGACTCCTGTTCCTCGTCCACTGGTTGTTCCACGTCGACTACCGCTTCGTCTTCCTCGGCGTCCGCGCGTTCCAGCCGATCCTGCTGCCGCTGCTGCCGATGTACGCGCCGCTGATCTTCGTGTTCTTCCTCGCGAACTCGCTGCGGGTGAACGGGGCGATGCGGTTCCGGGGATCGTCCGAGCAGGTGAACCTGCTGCTCGCCGGCGTCGCGAACGCGTTCGGCCTGATCCTGATCCTGCTCGTCCAGGTACTCGATCCTCGCGGCCACCGGGACCGTGTTCTGGACCGACGGCTGGCTCTACGTGAACCTGTTGTTCGCGGTCGTGCCGATCATGTTCATCCTGCCGTACTTCAACCGCGCCTTCTTCCGCCTGACCGGCAGGATCTACCTCGGTCCGATCACGACCTGCCTGGTCTTCGTGATGATCCTGCTCTCCAACACCGTCTGCTACATCCCGCTGTAGCCGGTCATTGGTGCTGGAGTGAGCGCGGCCGATCGGTATGGTTCGCCCGCAAGGCGGCTCCGCAGACTTCCATGCGATACGGGATCATCGGCAACTGCGCCTACAACGCGCTCCTGCTCGACGGGTCGGTCGAGTGGATGTGCTGGCCGCGCATGGACAGCTCGTTCGTGTTCGGTCCGATGCTCGACCGCGACAAGGGCGGTACCTACCGGGTCGAGCTGGTCGATGCCGAGCACGTCGAGCAGCACTACATCCCGAACACCAACGTCCTCCGGACCGAGTTCCGCGGACCTCGCGGCGCGTTCGAGCTGATCGACTTCGCGCCGCGTTTCCAGCTCTACGACCGCTCGTTCAAGCCGACGTCGTTGGTCCGCGTGCTGCGGCTGCTGCACGGTGATCCGCTCGTGCGCGTCACCTGCAAGCCGACCTACGACTACGGTCGCACGACGGCGACGTCGTGGCTCGGCAGCAACCACATCCAGTTCCGTGGTCTGCCCGTACCGCTCCGGCTCACGACCAACATCCCGCTGACCTACGTCCACGAGGGCCGGCCGTTCGTGCTGTCGGCCAACAAGCACCTCGTCCTGACTTGGGGTCAGCCGCTCGAGCAGCCGCTCGAGGAGACGGCGGAATCGTTCATGGAGCGGACGATCCGGGACTGGCGCCGGTGGGTGAAGCACACCCGCGTGCCGCGCGACTACCAGGAGCACGTGATCCGCTCGGCGCTCGTCCTCAAGCTCCACCAGTACGAGGACACCGGGGCGATCATCGCCGCGACCACGACGAGCGCTGCCGGAGTTCCGCGGCAGCGGCCGCAACTGGGACTACCGGTTCTGCTGGCTGCGCGACACCTACTTCTCGCTCCACGCCTTCGAGCGTCTCGGTCACTTCGACGAGATGGAGACGTTCCTCCACTACCTGAAGAACCTCTGCCACCAGTGGGGTGACGTGCGGCTGCAGCCGCTCTACGCGATCAACGGTGAGGCCGACATCCGCCGAGGAGGTGCTCGAGCACCTCGCGGGTTGGGAGGGCGAGCAGCCGGTGCGGATCGGCAACCAGGCGCCACCAGCACGTCCAGAACGACGTGTACGGCGAGATGATCCTCGCGATCAGTCGGCTGGTCCTCGACACGCGCTTCGCCGGCTCCGAGGGCATCGGCGGGGTGCGCGGCATCGTCATGCAGCTCCTCGGGCAGATCGAGCGGCGGATGGAGGAGCCTGACGCCGGTTTGTGGGAGCTGCGCAACACGACCAAGCTCCATTCGTTCACGCTGCTCGCGAACTGGGCAGGCGCGATGCGCGCCGTGGAGATCGCCAACGTGCTGGGCGACGACGAGATGCGATCGCGTGCGCACCGGGCCGCCGACGAGTGTCGCCGGCTGCTCGAGACGCGCTGCTGGGACGACGAGCGGGGCGTTCTGACGCAGGCCGCCGATCAGACCAATCTCGACGCCGCGATGCTGATGGCGACGCACTTCCACTTCTGGGACCCGGGCGATCCCCGCGCCGCCTCCCACGTCGAAGCGGTGCGCCGTGAGCTCCAGGTCGGCAAGCTGCTCCGGCGCTACGACGTGAAGGACGACTTCGGCGCGCAGGAGGCGGCGTTCACCGTGTGCTCGTTCTGGCTCGTCGAGGCGCTCGCGCACGTCGGCCGCAAGGACGAGGCGATCGAGCTGTTCGAATACCTGGTCTCGCAGAACAACGGACTCGGGCTGTTCAGCGAGGACATCATGCCCGGGACCGGTGAGCTGACCGGCAACTTCCCCCAGACTGTACTTGCACGTCGGGGTCATCAACGCGGCGTTCCGCCTGTCGCGGGACTGGGACTGACGGCAAACTGCGGCGATGCAGATCCGACCGGCCGAGCCGCGGGACATCGACACGATCTTCCGCTTCATCTGCGAGCTCGCGGAGTTCGAGCGCCTGGCCGATCAGGTGAACGGTTCCGCCACCGCGCTGCGCGAGGATCTCTTCGGTGAGCGACGGGTCTGCGAGGTCCTGCTCGCGGAGGAGGCCGGCGAGCCGGTCGGGTTCGCGCTCTACTTTCCGATCTACTCGACGTTCGAGACGCACGCGTGCCTGCACCTCGAGGACCTGTACGTCGTGCCCGGGCACCGCGGCCACGGCGTCGGACTGGCGCTGCTGCGCCGGGTCGCTGCGGTGGCGCACGAGCGGCGATGCCCGCGGCTCCAGTGGAACGTGCTCGAGTGGAACCGCGGTGCGATCGCGTTCTACGAGCGCCACGGCGCCGAGCTGCTCCCCGACTGGCGGACGTGCCGCGTCAGCGGCGCGGCCATCGAGACGCTCGCGACCGGGGCGGCGGAAGGCTCCTGACCGGTCGCCGGCAGCGACGCGCCGCCGCACCCTGGACCGTGCGCCGCGCTGCCCTATCGTTGCGGCGCAGATGAAGATCGTCGACCTGTTCGGGGACGCCACACCGGTGGTGTCCTTCGAGTTCTTTCCCCCGAAGACCGACGAGGGCACGGAGCAGCTCTACAGCACCGTCGAGGCGCTGAAGTCGTGCCGCCCGTCGTTCGTGTCCGTGACCTACGGCGCCGGCGGCAGCACGCGCGACCGCACGATCAACCTCGTCACCCGCATCAAGCGCGATCTCGGCGTCGAGGCGATGGCCCACCTGACGTGCGTCGGCAGCACGCGCGAGCACATTCGCGAGATCCTGGATCGCCTGTCGGCCGGCGGGGTCGAGAACGTCCTGGCGCTGCGCGGGGATCCGCCGAAGGGGGAGACCGAGTTCAAACCGGTCGAAGGGCGGCTTCGCATATGCCAACGAGCTGGTCGACTTCATCCGCGGCGAGGGCTACCCGTTCTGCGTCGGCGGCGCGTGCTATCCGGAGAAGCACGTCGAGGCGGTCGACTTCGACGTCGATCTGACCAACCTGATGGCGAAGGTCCGGGCGGGCATCGACTTCCTGATCACCCAGCTGTTCTTCGACAACGCCGAGTACTTCGCCTTCGTGCGTCGCGCGCGCAGCGCCGGCATCGACCTGCCGATCGTGCCCGGCTTGATGCCGGTCACCAACTGCGCGCAGGTGCGGCGCTTCACCGAGATGTGCGGCGCGCGCATCCCGCAGGAGCTCCATCGCCGGCTCAAGATCGTCGAGGGCGACCCGGGCGCGGTGGTCGCCACCGGCGTCAATTGGACGGTGCAGCAGTGTGAGGAGCTGCTCGACGCGGGTGCGCCCGGGCTGCACTTCTACACCCTCAACAAGTCCTCGGCGACGCTCGCGGTGCACGCGGCGCTCGGGCTATGAACGGCACGATCGAGCACGAGGAGCTGATGTCGCTGTGCGCGAAGCGGCGCGAGCGGCTGCTGGCGAAGCTCGGCGACGGGCTGCTCGTCGTGCGGACGGCGCCGGAGGTGCTGCGCAACGGCGACGTCCACTACCCGCACCGACCCGGCAGTGACTTCTGGTACCTCACGGGGTTCCCCGAGCCGGACGCGGTGCTGGTCGCGTGGCGCGAGGCGCGTGGGCGCGGGCATCGCGTGCGCACCGTGCTGTTCGTGCGCCCCAAGGACAAGCTCGCCGAGATCTGGCACGGTCGTCGACACGGTGTGCGCGGCGCGGTCTCGCGGTTCGGCGTCGACGAGGCGAAGCCGATCGACGACCTGTTCGACGAGCTGCCGAAGCTGCTCGACCCGCACGCGCGGGTGTTCTGCGGTTGGGCGACGATCGGACGTTCGACCGGCGACTGTTCGGCGTGTTCCGGGGGCTGGCGTTCGCACGGCGGCGGCGGAACGTGCCCGCCCATCCGGTGCTGGAGGATCCCGGCCCGGCGATCGCCGCGCTGCGGCAGGTGAAGGAGCCGGCGGAGATCGAGGTGCTTCGGCACGCCGCGAACGTGTCCGCCGAGGCCCACGTCGCCGCGATGCGCGCAGCGCGGGCGGGGATGCGGGAGTACCAGGTGCAGGAGGTGCTCGAGGGCGTGTTCCGGACGCACGGCTCGCGGCGCAACGGCTACGACTCGATCGTCGCCAGCGGCGCCAACGCCTGCATCCTGCACTACACGGAGAACGACCGGGCGCTGCGGAACGGGGAGTTCGTGCTGCTCGACGCGGGCGCGGAATTCGACATGTACACCGCGGACATCACCCGGACCTGGCCGGTGTCGGGGCAGTTCGGCGATGCCCAGCGGGCGGTCTACGAGGTCGTGCTGCGGGCGCAGAAGGCGGCGATCCGAACGGTTCGCGCGGGCCGCGCCTGGGACGCTGCGCACGAAGCGGCCAAGCGGTGGCTGACGCGCGGGCTGGTCGAGCTCGGCGTGCTGCGCGGGGACGTCGCCAGGCTGGTGAAGAAGGAGGCGTTCAAGCCGTGGTTCATGCACGGGACGAGCCACTGGCTCGGCATGGACGTGCACGATGTGGGTCGCTACGAGGATGCCGACGGGAAGCCCGTGAAGCTGGCGCCGGGAATGGTGCTGACGGTGGAGCCGGGGCTCTACTTCGACACGCGGGATCGATCGGTGCCGAAGGAGCTGCGCGGCTTGGGAGTCCGGATCGAGGACGACGTGCTGGTGACGAGAAACGGATGCGACGTGCTGACGGCGGCGTGCCCGAAGGAGGTGCGGGAGTTGGAGGCGGTGAAGGCGTAGGGAACGTCCGTCGCGTTCATTCACCGAGCCCGTGCGTGCTTCGCTCGAGCTGTCGGGGCGCGCAAGCCATCCCGTCCTCGTCGCTCCTCCTGCTCCGCGGCCCGCAGCTCCGCCAGCGGATAGAACGTCTCCCGCCACATCACGCCACCCCGTCGCAGCGTCACCCACGCGCTGCGCGCCAGCGCGAGGAACGCGATCGGCACGAGCAACGGCACGCACACGGCCAGCGCCCGCGGCCAGCGATAGCGCCGCGCCAACCCCCACGCCGGCAGCGCCAACGCCAGCAGCGCCGCGAATGCCAGCCACCCGACCGGCGGCGCGACGACCGGCCCGAGCAGCGCCATCGCCCACACCCCCGTCCCCGCCACGCACGCGACCGCGCAGCGCCCCACGTCGTAGTGGAGCAGCGCGAAGTAGTTCTTCTCGAGCAGCCGGAACACGCTGCCGAACGACGTGATCCAGCGCACCGAGAACACGTCGACCGCGAACCGCAGCCGCGTCCGGTACCCCGCCGCCCGCACGCGCCGCGCGATCGCGACGTCCTCGAGCACCGTCATCCGCAGGGCCTCGTGGCCGCCGATCGCCCGATAGGCATCGCGTCGGATCAGCGTGAACGCGCCCACGCCGAAGTACGCCCGCGCGCGGTCGGCCTCGACGCCGCACGCCTGCTGCGCGAGACCGATCGTCAGGGTCAGGCTCGCGGCGCGGCCTGGCAGGGTCTGGTCGTCGAGCTGTGGCACGAGGCAGACGTGTGCGGCGCCGGTGCGCTGTGCCGTGCGCAGCGCGCGCGCGACCGCGTCCGCGCCGAGCCGCACGTCCGCATCGAGGAACAGGAGCCAATCCGCGTCCGGCCCCGCGGCGTCCGCACCGCGCTGGCACGCGTGTGGCTTGCCGAGCCAGCCGTGCGGCAAGGCGTCGATCCGCACGAGCCGGAAGTGCGCCGCCGCCCCGGCCGTGCGACCGAGTCTCGACACGGTGTCGTCCGACGAGCGGTCGTCGACGGCGATCACGCGGAGACCGGGCACGCCTCGCTGCGCGAGCAGGTCCGCGACCGCGCGCTCGACCGCCTCGCCGTCGTCCCGCGCGGCCACGATCGCCGCGATCCGGCCTTCCGCCGCACCGTCCAGCGGCTCGAGCGGGGGCAGCGAGCGCAGCCCCTTCAGGGCGCGCCACGCGACGAACGCCCACACCAGCGCGCAGAGCGCGGCGAGCACGTCGAGAACGATCGCGAGCGGTTCCGGCACGGCGCGCGACAGCATCGCATCCGGGCGCTCGATTGCACGTCCGGCGTCCGCTCTCGAAGATGGCGCCGACCATGAAGATCGCGTCCATCGGCGGCGGCCCGGCCGGCCTTACTTCGCGATCCTGATGAAGAAGGCGATGCCCGAGCGCGCACATCGACGGTGCACGAGCGCAACCGCGCGCGACGACACCTTCGGCTGGGGCGTGGTCTTCTCCGACGAGACGCTCGGCGACTTCGAGCGAGGCCGATCCGCCGAGCCTTCGAGCGCATCACGCGCGAGCTTCCGCTACTGGGACGACATCGAGACCGTTCATCGGCGACGCGCCGCCGGTGCGTTCGACCGGCCACGGCTTCTGCGGCGATGTCGCGCAAGGAGCTGCTGCTCGATCCTGCACGAGCGCTGCGCGCGAGCTCGGCGTCGACCTGCGCTTCGAGAGCGAGATCGAGCGACCTCGACGCGCTTCGCCGGCGCCGACCTGATCGTCGGCGCCGACGGCGTCAACAGCCGCGTGCGCGAGCTCGGTGCGGAGCACTTCCGGCCCGCGATCGACTGGCGCAGGTGCCGCTTCACCTGGCTCGGCACCGACCAGCCGCTCGAGGCCTTCACGTTCATCTTCCAGCCGACCGAGCACGGCCTGTTCCAGGTCCACGCCTACCCGTTCGAGGACGGGCTCGGCACCTGGATCGTCGAGTGCCACGAGGACGTGTGGCGGCGCGCCGGCCTCGACCGAGACGAGCGAGGAGGAGACGGTCGCCTTCTGCGAGCGGCTCTTCGCGACGCACCTCGACGGCCACCGCGCTGCTCGACGAACCGCTCGATCTGGCGCCGCTTCCCGACCGGTGCGCTGCAAGCCGACTGGCACCACGGCAACGTCGTGCTGCTCGGCGACGCCGCCCACACCGCGCACTTCTCGATCGGCTCCGGCACCAAGCTCGCGATGGAGGACGCGATCGCGCTGGTCGACGCGCCTTCGACGCAGCACGGCACCGGCGACGTGCCGGCGCGCGCTCGCGGCCTACGAGGAGGCCCGCTGGGTCGACGTGCGTCAAGCTCCAGAAGGCGGCGCAGACCAGCCTCGAGTGGTTCGAGAACACGCGCGCGCTACCTGCGACCAGCACCCGCTGCAGTTCACCTTCAACCTGATGACGCGCTCGCAAGCGGATCACCTACGACAACCTCGCGCTGCGCGACCCGGCGCTGGTCGCGCGACGTCGACCGAGTGGTTCGCGCGACGCGGGCGCGGCGCTGCCGCGAGGACGAGCCGGCGCCGCCGCCGATGTTCACGCCGTTCGCGCTGCGCGGCAGCTCGAGCTGGCCAACCGCGTCGTGGTGTCGCCGATGTGCCAGTACTCGGCCGTGGACGGCATGCCGGACGACTGGCACCTGGTGCACCTCGGCAGCCGCGCCGATCGGCGGCGCCGGCCTGGTGATCACCGAGATGACCGACGTCTCGCCCGAGGCCCGCATCACCCCCGGCTGCGCCGGCCTGTACGAACGACGCCGAGCACGTCGCGGCGCTGGAAGCGCGTCGTCGACTTCGTGCACGCGCACTCGCAGGCCAAGATCGGCATCCAGCTCGCGCCACGCCGGCCGCAAGGGCTCGATGCGCCATCCCGTGGGAGGGCGACGACGTGCCGCTGCGCCGACGAGGGCGCCTGGCCGACGCTCGCGCCCGTCGGCGCTGCCGTACCGCCCGGACTGGCCGGTGCCGCGCGCGATGGACCGCGCCGACATGGACGCGGGTGCGCGACGCACTTCGTGCGCGGCCACGCGGCGCGCCGAGGAGGCCGGGCTTCGACCTGGTCGAGCTCCACATGGCCCACGGCTACCTGCTGTCGAGCTTCATCTCGCCGCTCTCCAACCGGCGCGACGACGAGTACGGCGGCATCCTCGAGAACCGCATGCGCTTCCCGCTCGAGGTGTTCGGCGCGGTGCGCGCCGCCTGGCCGGCGCGAGAAGCCGATGTCGGTGCGCATCTCGGCGACGCGACTGGGCCGGACGACGAGCGGCATGACCGCGGACCGAGGCGGTCGAGGTCGCGCGCGCTGCTCGAGGCGGCGCGGCTGCGACCTGATCGACGTCTCGACCGGCGGCAACGTCGCCCGAGTCGCAGCCGGTCTACGGCCGCATGTACCAGGTGCCGTTCGCCGAGCGGATCCGCCACGAGGCGGCATCCCGGTGATGGCGGTCGGGCGCGATCCTGGGCGCCGACCACGCCAACACGATCCTCGCCGCCGGTCGCGCCGACCTGTGCGCCATGGCCCGGCCGCACCTCGCCGATCCCTACCTGACCGCTGCACGCCGCGGCGCGCTACGGCTACAAGGGGCAGTTCTGGCCCGGACAGTACCTCCCCGGACGGCCGCGTTCCTGACGCGCACGGCGAGCTCGTCGCACGACGCCGGCGCACGTATCACCGCCATGCCTCGTCACACCACCCGTCGCTCGTTCCTCGCCGCGTCCGCCGGCGCCGGACTCGCCGCACCGCTCGTCGGCCGTTCGCGACTCGGCGACGCGCTCTTCGGCCCGGCAGGCGAGCCACTTCGCATCCTGATGCTCGGCGGCACCGGATTCCTCGGTCCGGCCATCGTCGGGGTCGCGGTCGAGCGCGGGCATCGCGTCACGCTGTTCAACCGCGGCAAGACCAACCCGGGTCTGTTTCCCGACCTCGAGCATCTCCACGGCGACCGCGACACCGCCGATCTGAAGGCGCTCGACGGCCGCGAGTTCGACGTCGTGATCGACACCTCGGCCTACGTGCCGGCGCACGTCACGGCGACCGCGTCGAGGTTCGCGACGACCGCGCGCGACTACGTGTTGGTGTCCTCGATCTCGGCCTATGACGGGTTCGGGGAACGCAGGCTCGACATCGACGAGAGCTCCGCGCTCGCCACCGTACCCGACGACGTCGTCGCCGCGGTCAAGACGATCCGCGAGTCGTTCCGCGAGAACGGCAGGTACTACGGCGGCTTCAAGGCGCTGTGCGAGAAGGCGGCCGAAGCGTCGATGCCCGGCAAGGTGACCGTCGTCCGCCCCGGGTTGATCGTCGGACCGGGCGACAACAGCGACCGGTTCACCTGGTGGCCGGTGCGCGTCGCGCGTGGCGGCGAGGTGCTGGCGCCGGGCGATCCGGACGCCGCGGTGCAGTTCATCGACGTCCGCGACCTCGGTGCGTGGATCGTGCACTGTGTCGAACGGCAGTTCGTCGGCGTCTACGACGCGGTCGGATTCAACGGGCGGCTGACGATGCGTGACCTGCTCGGCGGCTGCCGCTGCGCGACGTCGGCGCCGGTGGAGTTCACGTGGGTCGACGACGCGTTCCTGCTCGCGCACGAGGTCGGCCCGTGGATGGAGGTGCCGATCTGGATGCCGGCCGAGAACAGCGGGATGTGTGCCAACGATCGCGCGATTGCCAAGGGGCTGACGTTCCGCCCGGTCGGTGACACGATCCGCGACACGCTGGCCTGGGCGAAGGAGGAGGCGGGACGGCGACCGATGTTCCGGAGCACCGGGCTCGCGCCCGAGAAGGAGCAAGCCGTGCTCGCGGCCTGGCACGCACGGCCGGAGTCGCGCTGAACGACGTTCAGTTCATGCGGGATCGGGCGGTGCCGAGCGTCTATCATCCGCGCCCGAACCACGCATGGCGAACGTCCCGAGTGCTCGCGCGGCGGCGGCGGACCGGATCGAGTCGCCGTCGGCCCCTGTCGCCCGTTCGACGAACGAGCTGCGCGTGACCGCAGACGCCGGGCGCGAGGCCGAGGTGCACGAGTTCGACACGCCGGCGGACGTTCCGCAGCAGCCGGACGTCGGGCCGCGTGACGTCGTGCTGGCGCCGGACTTCGACGTCGCCGAGGTGGCGATCGGCCGCGGCGTCGACAGCGCGCGGGTCGCGGTGATCGCAGGGGACGTCGACGCGGACTGGCTCGGCGCCATGCTCGCGCGGCCGGCGGGGCAGCCGGTCGCGCCTCCGGCGGCGCATCGCTTTCCCGAGCGTCTGCTCGTCGTCGTCCCGACCTACAACGAGGCCGAGAACCTCGAGCGCCTGATCGCGGCGATCGGACGTCACCTCGTCTGCGACGTCCTCGTCGTCGACGACGGCTCGCCCGACGGCACCGGAGCGATCGCCGACCGCATCGCGACGCAGAACCCGCGGGTCCACGTGCTCCATCGCGACAGCAAGCGCGGCCTCGGCCGCGCCTACCTCGCGGGATTCGAATGGGCGCTCGCGCGCGGCTACGAGCGCGTGTTCGAGATGGACTGTGACTTCAGCCATGCGCCGTGGGATCTGCCGCGCCTCGCGCACGCGTCGCTGTCGGCCGAGCTCGTGATCGGCAGCCGCTACGTCGATGGCGGCTGCACCGAGGGTTGGTCGGGGTTCCGGCGCCTCGTGTCGCGCTTCGGCAACTTCTATGCGCGTGCGTGGCTCGGTCTGCCGCTGCACGACATGACGGCGGGCTACCGGTGCTTCCGTTCGACGTTGCTGCGCGCGATCGACTTCGAGCGAGTGACGTCGAACGGCTACGCGTTCCAGGTCGAGATGACGTGGCGGGCGCATGAGCTCGGTGCACGCATCCGTGAGATCCCGGTGCACTTCGTCGATCGCGATGCCGGTCGCAGCAAGATGAACCGTTCGATCGCGCTCGAGGCGATGCGCAAGGTCCCGATGCTGAGGATGCGCGGGTGAGTGGAGGCGCTCCCGCCGCGCCGCGCTGGCGGACGCGTCGCTTCTGGATCGCCGTCGGGATCGTCGCCGGGGTCGCGCTGGTGGCGATCGGCATCCTCGCGTCGTTGCGCAAGGACACGGTCGAGCTGCCGGTCTACGTCACCGGGGCACAGCGCATCGCCGCGCGCGAGGAGATCTACCGCTCGACCGACGCCAAGCCGTTCACGTACCCGCCGTTCTTCGCGTTGCCGTTCCTGCCGTTCGTGCCGCTGAGCGCGGACTGGCAGCGGGCGATGTTCTTCGTCGTCAACCTCGCGAGCCTCGGCGCGATCCTGTGGCTGATCGAGCGGGTCGCGCGACCGGTGCTGAGGTCGGGGCGCGCTGAGACCGGGCGGAGCCTCGCGTTCTTCTGGGTGCCGACGCTGTTGATCTCGGGGCGCCACGTCAGTGCGGTGTTCGAGAACCAGAGCCATGATCTGCTGGTGTTCCTGCTGATCATGCTCGGCGTCGCGGCGGTGGCGCGACTGCGCGAGGCGGTCGGCGGGGTGTGCATCGGGCTCGCGGCCGCGTGCAAGGCGACGCCGCTCCTGTTCCTGCCGGTGCTCGCGGCGCAGCGGCGGGTGCGCGCGACGTTGGCGATGTCGTTCGCGGCGGTCGGCGCCACGCTGCTGCCGGACGTGCTGTTCCCGCGGACGGACGGTCGGCTCTGGGTCGTCGCGTGGGCGGATCGGTTCCTCGGTGCGGTGACGCCGGGTGCGCCGGCCGAAGGTGCGGCTTGGCTCGCGCACAGCGTGCTCAACCAGAACCTGGCGGGCGCGATCTTCCGGCTGTCGACGCCGGTGCCGGCCGGGACGACCAGCCCGTTCGCGGTCGAGGTCGCCGTGTGGAACCCGGGGCCGGGAGTCGTCAAGGCGATCACGATCGCGGCGCAGCTCCTCATCGTCGCGCTGATCGCGTGGGCCGCGTGGCCGGGGCGGTCGCGTGGGCTGTCGAAGATCGAGCTCGGCTGGCGCCGCGTCGGCGAGGCGGGAGCGGTGGTCTGCGGGATGGTGCTGCTGTCGCCGATGAGCAGCAAGGCGCACTTCTGCGTGCTGCTGCTGCCGATCGCGTTCTGCGTCGCCGAGCACTTCTTCCGCAGGCGGAGTCTGCCGGCGATCGTGTGCCTGACGATCGCGCTGGTGATGGGCCTGGCGTCGATGAAGGGGCTCGTCGGGGGGGAGCTCGGCAACGAGATGCTCGCGTTCGGCGCGGTGGCGTGGACGGCGTTCGCGGTGCTGCTCGCGTCGGTCGCCGTGCTCGTGCGCCGGCCGGTGCCGATCACAGCGAGCGTCGCGGTGGCACCAGGACCTGCGCCAGCAGCAGCCCCGTGACCAGCGCGGTCGCGATCAGGCCGACCGCGAACGCGGCGATGCTGCGGAAGCCGACGCTGCCCGGCACGAGCGGGACGCTCGCCGGTCGATCGAGCGCGCGCGCGTAGAGCAAACCACACCCGGTGTGAACTGCAGTGCTTCGCGGGAGGCAGCAAACCACACCGGGTGTGAAATGCTGCCCTTCAGGCGAGGACCTTGGCGATCGTCGCCAGCGCGTCGTCCAACTCGGCGTCGGTGATGACGAGGGGCGGGGCGAAGCGGATCGTGTTGACGTGGGTCTCCTTGCACAGGATGCCCTCGCCCTCGAGCGCTTCGCAGAAGCGGCGTGCGCCGCCGGCTTCGGGCCGGAGCTCGACGCCGAGCCACAGGCCGCGGCCGCGCACCTCGGCGACGTGCGGCGAGTCGATTGCACGGACGCGCTCGAGGAAGCGGTCGCCGAGCACGCGCGAGCGCTCGATCAGGTCCTCCTCGATCAGCACGTCCAGCGCCGCCTCGCGCGACCGCGCACGCCAGCGGGTTGCCGCCGAAGGTCGAGCCGTGCGTGCCGGGCGTGAACACGTCCATCACTGCCTCGCGGGCGAGGAACGCCGACACCGGGTAGAGCCCGCCCGACAGTGCCTTGCCGATGGTCACCCGTCCGCGCGGACGCCGCTCAGCGTGTGGGCGAACATCGCCCCCGCGCGCCCGAGCCCCGACTGGATCTCGTCGCAGAGCAGCAGCGCACCGCGCTCGTCGCACAAGGCCCGCAGCCCCGGCAGGAAGTCGTCCGGTGGGACGATCACGCCGCCCTCGCCCTGGATCGGCTCGACCAACACCGCGACGACGTCGTCGCCGAACGCCTGCGCCGCCGACTCGACGTCGCCGTAGCGGCACACCGTGAATCCCGGCGTGAACGGCCCGAAGTGTTCGCGCGCCGTCTCGTCCGTCGAGAACCCGACGATCGTCGTCGTCCGCCCGTGGAAGTTGCCGTCGAACACCAGGATCCGCGCCTGCCCCTCCGGCACTCCCTTCACCTCGTAGCCCCACTTGCGCGCCGCCTTGATCGCGGTCTCCACCGCCTCGGCGCCGGTGTTCATCATCAGGGCCCGGTCGTAGCCGGTCACCTCGCACAGCTTCTTGCAGAACGCCCCGAACCGATCGTTGCGGAACGCGCGGCTCGTCAGCGCCAGCACCTTCGCCTGCTCGACCAGCGCCGCGACGATGCGCGGGTGGTTGTGCCCCTGGTTCACGGCCGAGTAGGCCGCCAGGAAGTCCAGGTACCGCCGCCCCTCCACGTCCCAGACCCACACCCCTTCGCCGCGCGCCAGAACCACGTCCAGCGGGTGGTAGTTGTGGGCGGCGTAGCGCGCCTCGAGCTCGATGCAGCGCCGGCTGCCGGTGGTCGTCGCGTCGTTCATCAGGCCTCCACGATCATGATCGGCAGTTCGGCGCTCCGCCGGAAGGGGAACGCGCGGGGCCCGAGGTGCTTCCATTCGAGGCCCGAGCCCCCGACAGTAGCCATCCGAATCCATCTCCCCCACGGCGGACCCCCGCGGTCCGCCCTCGATCCGACCCGGAATCCCCATGCTCACGACGAGAATCCTCGGCGTCGGGGTCCTCGCGGCTGCGCTCCTCGCATCCGCGACCGACGCCCAGCGCACCACGAAGTCCCAGGACGAGCTGAAGCAGCTCCGCGCGGAGAAGCTCGCCAAGCCGGTCTTCCAGAAGGCCGACTGGATGACCGACTACGACGCCGCGCGCGCGAAGGCGAAGGAGGAGGGCAAGCTCCTCTTCGCGTATTTCACGCGCAGCTACGCGCATTGAGGCCCCTGCGAGGCCCTGGAGAGCCGTGCGCTCTCCGACGACGCGTTCCCCGCCTTCGCGAAGAAGGTCGTCCTCTTCCTCCACAACACCTCGCTCGTCGATGACGAGCCGTATCCGAAGCTGCTGCAGGAGAAGGGGTTCCGCGGCTTCCCGTCGCTCGCGTTCATGGACGCGGAGGGCGACGTGATCGGGCAGCCACAGGGGCGCTCGGTCGACGACTTCGAGACCACGCTCGCCGCGTTGGAGCGCTGGCAGAAACTGGCCGCCAAGCAGGACCGCACGCCCGCCGAGGACGTCGATCTGTTCCTCGCCGAGCTCGATCTCGGCAAGCTCTCCTTCGACGACGCGAAGGCGCGCGTCGACAAGCTCGAGGGCATGTCCGACGCGCAGAAGCAGCACGTCGACAACGAGATGATCCTGCTGGAGGCCGACGCGATCTTGAAGGAGGCCGGTCGGAACAAGGAGCAACAGCAGGAGGCCGCAGCGAAGCTCGCGGCGATGGCCAAGGCCGGCAAGGCGCCGACCGGCAAGCGCGCCGCGATGTTCTGGTCGGCCGTGATGGCCCACGCGGACACCACGAGCGATCCCGAGCTGTTCGCAACGGCCCTGGAGGCCATTCGCGCCGAGTACGGCAGCGATCCGAACGCGGCCAAGTACTTCGAGGCTCGTGAGAAGCGCCTCGAGGAGCTCAAGCAGGCGGCGAAGGACGTTCCGTCGGACCAGCCGAAGGACGACGGCGACAAGTGACCGCACCTCGGCCGGAGGGAGCTTGCATCCGACCCCCGGACCGGCGAAACGAAGACGCCGCATGGTCCGGATCCAAGGTCCCTCCGACTACGAACGCCTCGACGCGCTGCTCCACCGCCTGTGCGACGGGCACGGTCTCCGGCTCGTCGTCACCGGCTGGACGCGCAAGACCTACGACGTCTACGCGGCGACGGTGAAGGGACGGCCGGGCGAGCACCTCGTCCGCGTGGAGAGCTTCGCCACGACCAACGGCGAGGTGGTGGTCTACGACGACCGCGGCATGCCGGTCGCCGAAGCGATCGCGAACGAGCTCGAACGGGAGTTCGGCGTCGGTGAAGCGTTCATACTCCGCCGATGACCTCCGTGTCCGACCCGATCGAGCTCCGCCTCCTCGACATCTTCCGCATCGGCCCGGGGCCGAGCTCGAGCCACACCGTCGGACCGATGCGTGCGGCGGGAATGTTCCGGGGCCGGTGCCTCGCCCGGGACCTCGTGCCCGCGCGGCTCCAGGTGGAGCTCCGCGGCTCGCTGAGCTTCACCGGCCGCGGCCACGGCACCGATCGCGCCGTGCTCGCGGGGCTGTCGGGCCAGGAGCCGGAGACCATCGATCCCGACGCGTTCCTCGCGATCGCCGACACGCTCGCCGCGCACCCCGAGATCGACTGGGGCGGCGTCCCGGTGCGGCTCTGCCCGGACGACGTCGTCTTCGACGCGACGCGCGACCACTCGCCCGAGCACCTGCCGCACCCCAACACCCTGGTCTGTCGCGCGTTCGACGCGGCCGGCGTCCTCGTGCACGAGGAGACCTGGCTGTCGGTCGGCGGCGGCTTCGTGCAGACGGTCGGCCAGGAGGGCGGCAAGAAGCACGCCCCGGCACCCGCGGTGGCGCCGTTCCGCGACGGTCGAACCCTGCTCGCAGCGGCGCGCGACCACGGTGGCTTCGGCGCGGTCGTCCTCGCCAACGAACGCGCGTGGGAGCAGGCCGAGGGCGCCGCGCCCGACACCCTCGAGGCCGGTCTCGATCGCATCTGGCAGGCGTTCCGCGCCTGCATCGAGCGAGGCCTGCGGCAGACCGGCCAGCTTCCGGGCGGACTCGGCGTCATGCGGCGCGCGGCGACGTTGCAGGCCCAGCTCCGCGCGGGCCGGGTCGAGCCCTCGTGGCGCTTCGTCGCCCAGGCGCAGGCCTATGCATACGCGGTCAACGAGGAGAACGCCGCCGGCGGCATCGTCGTGACCGCGCCCACCAACGGCGCGGCCGGCATCTTCCCGGCGGTTCTCGTCGAAGCGGCCGACCGGCTGAAGCTGTCGCGCGACCAGATCCACCGCGCGATCGCCACCGGGGGCTCGATCGCGATGGTGATCAAGACCCACGCGAGCCTGTCGGGCGCGGAGGTCGGTTGCCAGGGTGAGGTCGGCAGCGCCACCGCGATGGCGGCCGCCGCGCTCTGCGAGATCCTCGGCGGCGACGTCGACCAGGTCGAACGTGCGGCCGAAATCGGCCTCGAGCACAACCTCGGTTTGACCTGCGATCCCATCAAGGGTCTCGTGCAGGCACCGTGCATCGAACGCAATGCCATGGGTGTCGCGAAGGCCTGGAGCGCCGCGCAGCTCGCGCTCAACTCCGGCGAGAAGGGCATCGTCTCGCTCGACCGCGTGATCCGCGTGATGCGTCGCACGGGTGCGGACATGCGTCGCGAATACAAGGAGACCAGCGAGGGTGGGCTCGCGGTCAACGTCACCGAATGTTGAATCGCCGCGCGCTCGTACCGTTCGCTCTGGCCGTCCTCGCCGCGTGCGGCGGTCCCGAGCCCCCGCCGCCGGGTCCGGTCCTGACGGCGTTCACGCACGAGATCATCGACCCGTCGCCGAACACCGGCGACGATTGCTGCACCGACGTGCTGGCGATCGGCGACCTCTCCGGAGACGGCTTGCCCGACGTCGTGCTCGGTGCCGAGCGCGCCCCGAAGGACGGGCTGGTCTGGTACCGCGCGCCGCGGTTCGACCGCTTTCCGATCGCCTCGGGCCAGTTCACCACCGACGGCAAGGTCGCCGACATGAACGGCGATGGTCGCGCGGACGTGATCACCTGCGACCACGGTGAGGACGCCAATGACATCCTCTGGTTCGAGAACCCGGGGCCGGCGGGTGGACCGTGGACGCGGCACCTCGTCGGGCACGGCTACGCACACGATCTCGAGGTCGCCGACCTCGACGGCAACGGACGCCCCGACCTCGTCACTTGCGACAAGGAGGAGGTCGACAGTTGGTGGCAGCAGCCGGATGGCTCGTTCTCGTTCCGGAAGCTGTGCGACGACGAGGGCGAAGGCATCGACTGCGGGGACATCGACGGTGACGGTCACATCGACGTCGCGTTCGGCGCGTCGTGGCTGCGCAATCCCGACGCCGACGACCAGCCATGGCAGCGGGTGGTCGTGTCACCACCGTGGCCTCAGGACACACGGGTGCGCATCGCCGACATCGACGGCGACGGGCGCGTCGATCTCGTGCTGACGGTCTCGGAGGGATCTGGGCGCGTCGCCTGGTTCCAGGCGCCGAAGGACCCGCTGATCGCACCGTGGCCGGCGCACATCGTCGAGAAGGAACAGCTCGAAGGCGCACACTCGCTGCAGGTCGCGGACGTCGACCTCGACGGGGATCCCGATCTGGTCGTCGCCGAGATGCACACCTCGCCCGAGCGGCGCGTGATGGTCTACTACCAGGACGCGCCAGACACGTGGCGTCGCGTGATCCTCGCGCGAACGGGCTCGCACAACATGCGGGTCGCCGACCTGGATGCCGACGGCGATCCCGACCTCGTCGGCAAGAACTACGGTGGTGTCGGTCGCAAGCTGGAGGCGTGGCGCAACCACATCGCCGATCCACGACCATGGACCGCGATCCAGATCGAACCCGATCGACCGAAGGTCGACGAGGGCAAGACCGGGCTGTGCTTCGCGGACATCGATCGCGACGGTCGCGTGGACGTCGTCAGCGGCGGACATTGGTGGCGAAACCCCGGTGGTGACCTGTCGGGTGCGTGGCAGCGGACCGAGGTCGACGCGGAGGCCGACCTTCACTTCGCGGTCGACATCGACCACGACGCGCATCAGGACCTGCTCGGCTTCGTCACCGACCGTCTCGTCTGGTACGAGGCGAAGGACGGGGGCGGGTTCACCAAGACCGTCGTCTCCGCGCCGCTTCCCGAGGGACGGACGCAGGGTGGCGCGATCGGGCAGCTCGTCGCCGGGGGTCGCGAGGAGGTGGTGTTCACGCGCGGCAAGCACCTCTTCTACGTGACGCTGCCCGACGACCCGACGGCGACGCCGTGGAACATCGTCAGGCTCTCGGACCACACGGAGGAAGAGGGCGTCGCGATGGGTGACGTCGATCGCGATGGCGATCAGGATGTGGTCGCCGTCGACAAGAAGGGTCACCACGTCCTCTGGTTCGAGAACCCCGGTGGCGATGGCCGCGGTTCCTGGTCCTACAAGGAGATCGGCGGATCGCGTGCGTGGCTCGACCGCGTCGCGCTCGTCGATCTCGACCACGACGGTCGCCTCGACGTCGTCGCGACGACCGAGAGTCAGGATTGGGAACCGAACACCGATCTGCTGGTGTGGAACGGGCCGGAGGATCCGCACGGCGAGTGGCACGGGCGCTCGGTGCTGCGTATGCGATCGATCAACAGCCTCGGTGTCGGCGACGTCGACGGCGACGGTTGGCCGGATCTCGCGATCGGTGAACACACCGACCAGGGCGGGAGAACCGCGGCACCGGACACGATCACCGCGGTGCTGCTCGATCGCGACGGTGGCGCGCGCTTCGAGGTCGAGTACGTCGACATCTCGCAGCGCTCGAACCATCTCGGTGCGCAGTTGATCGACCTCGACGGCGATGGCGATCTCGACCTCGTGTCGACCGCCTGGGCGCAACCGCAGATCCACCTGTGGCGGAACGACCATCCGCGGCACTGAGGCCGCCGGCGGGGCTCCCGCGATGGAAGCGGCCCGCGAGTCGCTCCGCGCCCGAGCGGGGCGTCGCGACTCTCGGGCCGACCGGGGGGGTCGTTGGTGTGGTTCTCGGAGGTGGGGAAGCCGGTCACGGCGCGCTGGTGGCGCGATCCACCGTGCTGCCGCGTCGTCTCTACGGCGGTGGGCGACGCTTCGGTCCGTGTTTCTGGTGACGTTCGACGACGCTCACGCGAAGCCGGTACGCGCGCGTTGCAGCAGCAGCGCGTCGGCGAGCACGATCGCCGTCATCGCCTCGAGCACCGGGATCACGCGCGGCACGATGCACGGATCGTGTCGGCCGCGCTTCGCGACGTCGGCGACCGACGTCGTGGGCTTGATCGCCGCGAGGAGGCGCAGGTCGCTGCCGTCGGTCACGCCGCCGAGCATGCCGCCGAAGTTCGCCGCGTCGGCGACGTAGTCGAGCCCGCGCATGCGCGCGGCGTCGAACCCTGCACCGTAACCGAACGCGTGCACGGCCCCGACCGACAGGAACGCCTGCGCGAGCCGCGCCTTCAGCTTGCCGAACACCGGTTCGCCCAGCCCCGCTGGCGGCTTCTGCACGCGCACCTCGACGATGCCGCCGGTGGAGTCGCCGTTCTGCTTCAGCTCGAGGACGTGCTGCTCCATCCGCTTGGCGACGTCGGGATCGGCGCAGCGCACCGGGTTCCGATCGATGGTCTCCGGATCGAAGCGTTCGGCAGTGAAGGGTCCGATGCTCAGCGCGTGGCCGACGATCGACGTGTCGGACGGCAGGAGCTTGCGCGCGACGACCCCCGCGATGACGCGCGCCACGGTCTCGCGTCCCGAGGATCGTCCACCACCGCGGTGGTCGCGGTGGCCGTACTTCGCCTGCCACGCGGCGTCGGCGTGACCCGGACGCGGGTGATCGCGAAGGCGGGCGTAGTCGCCGGAGCGCTGGTCGTCGTTGCGGACGAGCACCGTGATCGGCATTCCCGTGGTGCGGCCTTCGAACACCCCGGAGACGAGCTCCGGGCGGTCCTGCTCGGCGCGGGCGGTGGTGACCGCGCTCTGGCCTGGCCGGCGCCGCGCGAGCTCCGGCAGGAAGTCGTTCTCGGCCAGCGCGATGCCGGCGGGGCAGCCGTCGATCACGACCCCGAGCGCCGGTCCGTGGGACTCGCCGAAGGTGGTGACGGTCAGCAGCTCGCCGAACGAGTTCGCGGGCATCGCGCGGATGCTACCCGGTGTGGCGTGCGAACGGCTCGCGCAGCCAGGTCTCGACGGCGGCGACGCGCTCGGCGATGGTGCCGCCGGGTGGGAGCGCGAGGTCGGCCACCGCTTCCCAGGACGGTTCGCGGCGGCCGAGCACGGTGCGCACCTCCTGCTCGAGCGGCGATGCCGTGAGTGCGGGGCGACCGCTCCCGCGCAGGCGTTCGACGAGGGTGTCGGCGGACTCGCGCACCCAGACGACGAGTGCGCGGTGTCGCAGGAGGTCGAGCGTGCTCGTCGTCTCGAGTGAGCCGCCGCCGACCGCCACGACGCGGCCGGGGGCGAGACAGTCGGCGACGAGGCCGGACTCGACCGCGCGGAACGCGTCCCAGCCGTGCGTCTCGACGTAGGCCGTGAGATCGCCATGCGCCGACTCGAACAACGCGTCGCTGTCGGCGAACTGCAGCTCCAGCCGTTCGGCGAGCGCCGCAGCGAGGGTGGTCTTGCCGGCGCCGCGCATGCCGACGACCGCGACGCAGCGCGCGGAGCTCGGTGCGTGCGCGCTCCGCAAGTCGTCGAAGAACGCCGGGTAGCTCTTCGACACGCAGGCGGCGTCGTCGATCTCGACACCGTCGACGAGCGAGCCGAGGATCGCGAACGCCATCGCGAGGCGATGGTCGCCGCGGGTCTCGACCTCGCCCGCGCGGAGACGGGCAGGACCGTCGACGACGAGCCCGTCGTCGGTCGCGTCGATGGTCACGCCGAGCGTGCGCCATCCCTGCGCGACGGCGTCCAGCCGGTCGCTCTCCTTGAGCCGGAGGTTCGCGGCGCCGGTGAACGTGGTGCGCCCATCGCGGAGTGCCGCGACCGCAGCGAGGTTCATCAGCTGATCGGGAACGTCGCGCACGTCGATCCGGACGTGGCCCGGTTCGCGCATCATCGCGAGGTGCACGGGGATCGAGCGATCGCCCTGGGGTGACTCGAGGTCGAGGTTCGGTGCGGTGAAGCGCGACCGTGTCAGCTCGGTGATCGCGAGCCAGACCCCCGCGGCGCTCCAGTCGCCCTCGATCTCGACGTCGGACGGGCTCCGGAGTCCGGTCCCCGGCACGAGGAGCGCGTCGTCGTCGCGAGTCACGGTCGCGCCGAAGGTCGCCAGGACGTTCGCGGTCAGCTCGACGTAGGGACGGGACGCGACGGCGGCGCTCGGCGCGATGCGCAGGCCGCCGTCGAGGCGCGGAGCGATCAGCAGGAGCGCGGTCAGGAACTGGCTCGAGGCGGACGCATCGAGCGTGACGGTGCCGCCGGTCCGCAGCCCGCCGGTGACGCGGATCGGGGGGTGGCCGTCGGTGGCGTCGACGTCGGCGCCGAGCGCGCGCAGCGCGTCGACCAGCGGGCCGATCGGCCGTTGCCGCATGCGCGCGTTGCCGGTGACGATCCATTCGCCGGGGACGAGGCACGCGACGGCGGTCAGGAAGCGCAGCGCCGTTCCGGCCAGCCCGCAGTCGAGCTCGATCGGATCACTCTCGGGCGGGGCCACCGGCAGCCCGCCGTCGATCGCGAGAACCCCGTCGCGCTCGTCGGTCCATGCGACGGCGAAGCCCATCTTCCGGAGGTTGTCGACGAGGAGACGCACGTCGTCGCACGGCGTCGCACGGCGGATCACGGTTCGCCCTTCGGCCAGGCACGCGGCGACGATCGCACGGTTCGCGTGACTCTTCGACCCCGGCATCGCAAAGGTCACGTCGAACGGCAGCCGCAACGGGGGGATCCGCATGTCGAGCTGCAGATGATGGGCGGCGGACCGTCCGAACGCCACGCGAGAGCGGCAGGCGTGCCGGATTTCGGCGCGGCGGCGCCCGGCGGGCGCTAGTCGCCGAGAACCTCGTCGAGCGTCGACGCGGTGAGGACGCGCTCGGCCCAGGTCTCGAGGTCGGTCTCGGTGCCGGCGCGCACGCGGGCGATCGCGGATTCGGGCAGCGTGCCGAAGCGGCGGTCGAGCAGGCGGAGGAGGAGGGCGGCCTGGCCTTCGGCCCGTCCTTCGGCCTGGCCCTCGGCCCGTCCGTGTTGCTCCGAGCGCTGGAGGAGCTTCTCGAGATTGTTGGTCATGGCGGCTTCGAGCGTGTCTGGCAGCGTGTTCTCGAGTGCTTTGCGGAGGGCGTCGGGGTCGGCGTTCGCGGTCGCGAGGAGGTAGCAGTATAGGGCGCCGAGGAGGTCGCCGGGATCGGGGTGGGCGAGCAGCGCGACCAGCAGCTCGTGCCAGCGGGTCATCGCGTCGAGGATCTCGGCGAGACCGCAGCGCGGCAGCACGCGGAGGAACAGCAGCGGCACGGTGGCGACCGCCGACAGCATGCGTGCGCGGATGTCGGCTTCGTCGGCGGTGGCGAGATCGTCGAGCACGAAGCCGAGGTCGGGCTGCAGTGCGAGCAGCACGCGCCGCGCGTCCGCCGGCAGCCCACCGACCCGGACCAGCTCGCGGACCCGCCGGGGCCCACGCCACGGCCGCTTGCCGTGGTGCAGCACGAACGGCACGACGGCCGGCAGCTCGCGCGCGTCGGGATGCTCGCGCCGCCAGCGCTCGAGCACGCGCACGACGTAGCGCAGCAGCTGGAATGCGGTGAACCGGTCCTCGCCCGACTTGTGCTCGACCAGCAGGTAGAGCAGCACCGGCTCGCCGGCGAGCTGCGCCTCGAACAGGAGATCGGCCTGCTGCCCGCGCAGTCCCGCGTCGACGAACGACCCGTCCTGCCGCTGCAGCGACTCCCAGTCGATCGCGCGCACCAGCGCCTCGGGCAACGCCCCGCGCAACAGCTCCGCCGCGTGCTCGGGCTCGCCGAACGCCAGCCGGAACAACGCGTCGTGCGGTCTCCGTACCGGATCCATCGCAGGACCCGGTGTGCCGATGCGCGCGATGGTGACGCGCGATTTCGCGATTCGCGTCGCCGAGGTCGGGCTACGCGCCGAGAACCTCGTCG
The DNA here is from genome assembly GCA_963823025.1 of uncultured Planctomycetota bacterium. Lineage (GTDB taxonomy): Bacteria > Planctomycetota > UBA1135 > UBA1135 > UBA2386 > CAWGKH01. Next base: position 193,197 of record CAWGKH010000007.1, read on the forward strand.
AGCGTCGACGCGGTGAGGACGCGCTCGGCCCAGGTCTCGAGGTCGGTCTCGGTGCCGGCGCGCACGCGGGCGATCGCGGATTCGGGCAGCGTGCCGAAGCGGTGGTCGAGCTGGCGGAGCAGGAGGGCGGCCTGGCCTTCGGTTCGACCTTCGGTTCGACCTTCGGCCCGTCCTTCGGCCTGGCCCTCGGCCCGTCCGTGTTGCTCCGAGCGCTGGAGGAGCTTCTCGAGATTGTTGGTCATGGCGGCTTCGAGCGTGTCTGGCAGCGTGTTCTCGAGTGCTTTGCGGAGGGCGTCGGGGTCGGCGTTCGCGGTCGCGAGGAGGTAGCAGTATAGGGCGCCGAGGAGGTCGCCGGGATCGGGGTGGGCGAGCAGCGCGACCAGCAGCTCGTGCCAGCGGGTCATCGCGTCGAGGATCTCGGCGAGACCGCAGCGCGGCAGCACGCGGAGGAACAGCAGCGGCACGGTGGCGACCGCCGACAGCATGCGTGCGCGGATGTCGGCCTCGTCGGCGGTGGCGAGATCGTCGAGCACGAAGCCGAGGTCGGGCTGCAATGCGAGCAGCACGCGCCGCGCGTCCGCCGGCAGCCCACCGACCCGGACCAGCTCGCGGACCCGCCGGGGCCCACGCCACGGCCGCTTGCCGTGGTGCAGCACGAACGGCACGACGGCCGGCAGCTCGCGCGCATCGGGATGCTCGCGCCGCCAGCGCTCGAGCACGCGCACGACGTAGCGCAGCAGCTGGAATGCGGTGAACCGGTCCTCGCCCGACTTGTGCTCGACCAGCAGGTAGAGCAGCACCGGCTCGCCGGCGAGCTGCGCCTCGAACAGGAGATCGGCCTGCTGCCCGCGCAGTCCCGCGTCGACGAACGACCCGTCCTGCCGCTGCAGCGACTCCCAGTCGATCGCGCGCACCAGCGCCTCGGGCAACGCCCCGCGCAACAGCTCCGCCGCGTGCTCGGGCTCGCCGAACGCCAGCCGGAACAACGCGTCGTGCGGTCTCCGTACCGGATCCATCGCAGGACCCGGTGTGCCGATGCGCGCGATGGTGACGCGCGATTTCGCGATTCGCGGAAGCGACCACGCCGCTGCTTCGGTTTCGCGTGCGACGCCCCTGACTGCGGTGAACCCACGACCTCGAGAGACCGACCATGACACCCCACACACCCGTCCTGTCCCGCTGCGCCGCCCTCGAAGCCCTCCGCGTCGCCGTGCACGTCCTGCTCGTCGCCATCGGCGTGTCGCTCGCGATCACCTTCCCGTTCGCGTGCATTCGCGTGGCCCGCGACGCATCGCCAACCCCGCATCCAACCGGCGACGTGGCTCTCGAGCCGGTGCGCGCAAAGACGCAACCGCGGCGCCGGCCGACCGCGCTCCGTCCGGTCGAGCGCATCTCGTGACCGCGCCGGGCCGCAACCCGCCATGCGAGTTTGCACTGGTCCTCACATCCACCTGACGCCGGCGTTTAGGGTGTTCGCTTCACACTGCGAATCCGAACTCCCCGAGCAAGCCGACCCATGATTCTCACCACCTCGCTCATCCTCGCCCTCGCTCCGCAGGGTCCGTGGACCGGCCCCGGCACGTCCGCCGCGCCGGTCGTCATCAACGAGTTCGTCTACGACAACTACCCCGGCACCGACGACACCGAATACGTCGAGCTCTACAACCGCTCGAACGCCGCCGTCGACATCTCGGGCTGGCTCGTCGAAGGTGCGGACGACGCGACCGTGCCGGACAACAATCCGGACTACCTGATCCCGAGCGGCACGATCCTCGCGCCCGGCCAGCACTACGTGCTCGGCTCGACCCTCGTCCCGAACGTCGACCAGGTCGTCGGCACGACGAACCTCTGGGAGAACGACAACGAGGCGATCGTGCTCCGCGACGCGAACAACGTGATCATCGACAGCGTCTCCTACGAGGTGAACAAGTCGCCGACGTGGCTGACGTTCGCCGAAGGCCAGGGCATCTGGACCAACGACTGGATGCAGCGCGGCCACGAGACGAGCTGGCAGCGGCTCGTCGACGGCTGGGACACGGACGACAACGCGCGGGACTTCCGCAAGATGCCGTGGACGCCGGGTACGACCAACGACGCACCGGCGATCCGGAGCTACATCGACACCTACGAGACGAAGCTGGTCGGCGACGTGCTGCCGGAGTTCGGCGGCACCTTCAAGCAGGCGCACGTGGTCGATCCGACGATGGTCGGCCCCGACATCGGCGACGGCCCGCTCAACCCGTTCGCGATCCCGGCCTCGCCGCAGGGCGGCCAGTGCGCGGTGTTCTGGGACGAGAGCTTCGGCGGCAACACCAACATGCTGACCGCGCTGCCGTCCGTCCGCGACGACCGTCGAGTGCTACGTCTACTTCGACGCGACGCTCGAAGCCGCCGGCACCAAGGAGACCTGGTCCCTCGGCATCCAGGGCGGCTCGGGCGAGTTCTACTACGCGCCCGACGTCCGCAACACCAACCTCGCGGTCGACGTCGACAACGGCAACACCGGCATCTCCTGGACGTTCCAGGTCACCGACACCGCGGCGACGCTCTACCTCGTCGACCACAACGACGGCGGCTGGGGGCCGACCGCGCTGACGACGCCGACCATCCTCGGCAGCATCCCGCTGGTCGCCGGGCAGACCGACGGCTGGCAGCGCCTGCTGCTCGAGCTACGCCAACGGCCAGGTCACCGCGCGCTTCGGCGGCACCTACGGCCAGCAGGACGGCCAGCTCTTCCAGATGCAGGTGCAGGCGACGCCGGGCGGCGTCTACTTCGGCTACCAGGAGGACGGTGCCGTGGTGCGTCCGCTCACGGTCGACCTGCTGCACATCGAGACGTGCTCCGCCGGCGTTCCTGCACGTGATCGGGCAGAAGGCGCCGGTCAGCACCGGTGGCCCGACATCGCGGGACTGCCGGGCGTGCTCGGTGGCGGACTGACGGTGCAGGGCACGGGCCTCGTGCCGGGATCGGTCGCCGCGGTCGTCCTCGGCGCGCTGCAGCCGATGCCGCTCGACCTCTCGACGATCGGCCTTCCCGCCGGCGCGACGCTCTACGTGACCACCGACGCGGTCGTCCCCGTCGCGACCGATGCCGCGGGCGCCTCGTCGCTCGACGTCCCGGTGCCGAACGACCCGTTGTTGTGCGGCGTCACCCTCGGTGCGCAGCTGTTCCAGCCGGACTTCGCGCTGGCCGCGCCGATCCAGATCGGCAGCTCGGCGCTGCTACGGGTGACGCTCGGGAAGGTGACGCCTGCGGCGGTTCCGCCGTCATTCCGGTGACGATCCGGAGTTCCTTCCGTGGCGGACCGCGATGCCCGTCCTGCACAGGTGTCGTGGCCGTGCGCCACGGTGTGAACCGGAGGAACCATGGATCGTGACCTCGCGAAGTCGATGCGCTGCGTCGCGTGGGCTTCCATCGTCTGGCTCGCCGCATGTGCCGGGAGCGCCGGGTCGGCGCAGCGGGCCGTTCCCGTCGCGAGCGCGGATCCGGCGATGCTCTACGCGCAGCAGTGCGCGTTCTGTCATGGGGCGGACGGTGGGGGGGACGGCGTCGCGAGTCCGCTGCTGTATCCGCCGGCGCGGGATTTCGGGCAGGGGATGTTCCGCGATCGTCAGCACGTGGAACGGGGTGCCGACCGATGACGACCTGGTCTCCGTGTTGCGGCGCGGGTTGCCGGGGTCGGCGATGCCGGGGTTCGCGTGGCTGTCGGACGACGCGCTGCGCGGGCTGGCGCGGCACGTGCGGGGGTTGGCGGTCGAGCGGCTCGCGGCCGACCTGCTCGCGGGGTACCGCGCGGCGGGGGAGGCGCTGACGCCGGCGCAGGCGCGCGAGGCCGCCGAGTGGCGGATGCAGCCGGGTGAGGTCGTCGCGATTCCGAAGGCGCCGGCGGCGGTGGACGACGCGATGCTCGCGCGCGGGCGACAGGCGTACGTCGAACGCTGCGCCGCGTGCCACGGCACCGACGGCAAGGGGCAGGCGCCCGACGCGCGGTGGCGCGAGTTCGGGGATCTGCAATGGGCGCGCGACCTGACCGATGGCGTGCTCGAGGGTGGGGCGACGTTCGAGGAGCTCGGGAGACGGATCGTCGCCGGCATGCCGGGAGCCGCGATGCCGCCGCAGCGGTTCGCCGATCCGGCGGGGCTGGTGGCGCTGATCGCGTACGTGCAGTCGCTGCTGCCGCCGGATGCCGGGGAGCGCGGCGTCACGCACCGGCAGGTGCTGGCGGCGGCGCGCGCCGACGGCGGGCTGCCGGTGACGGCGGACGACCCACGGTGGGACGACGCGGCATCGATCGACGTCGTGATGATGCCACTCGCGACGCGGCCCGAATCCGTGACCGACGCGCAGATCGCGGCGTTCCACGACGGTGCGCGACTCGCGGTGCGGCTGTCCTGGAACGACGCGACGCGGGACGACTCGGCGATCGCCGGGAAGTGGCCCGACGGCTGCGCGTTGCAGCTCAGTGGGCTGGCCGATCCGCCGCTGTTCGGGATGGGCACGCACGAGCGACCCCATGACATCTGGTACTGGTCGGCGTTCCGTTTCCGCGACGTGGCGGGTGGGCTCGATCTGGTGATCGGACCGGACGGCCGCGTGATCGAGGTGCCGCTCGCCGGGAAGCCGGCGCCGGGGGAGACCGCGCCGGCACACGGAGCCGACGTGGTGCGCTCGGAGGGCATGGGCGAGGGTGCCGTCGCCGAAGGCGCGATGCGCGCCGAGCCCCAGTGGCGCGACGGGCGCTGGAGCGTCGTGCTCGTGCGGGAGCTGGTTCGCGACGGCGAGAGCGTCGGGCTGGCGCCGGGCGGCGCGGCGCGGGTGTCGTTCGCGATCTGGAACGGCAGCAACGGCGATCGGCGCGGGCGCAAGTCGATCTCGGTGTGGCACGAGCTCCGGCTCGAGCCGTGACGGGCAGCGGTGACGCGAACGGCCGGACTCCGATGCCGACCTCTGGCGTTGACCCGCGCCGGTCACCGCCCTACGCCCAGCGGAGCCCTCCGCCGCCCCGAGGCTCTCGGCCCCGCCTCGGTATCCTCGGGGCCGCTCCGGCTCCGCATCCGCACCCATCGCACCATGACCCTCACGCCTCCGACCGATCTCCCCGCCTGGCAGGCGCTCGCGCGCCACCTCGAACGCGATCGCGGCTCGCTGCACCTCCGGCAGCTCTTCGCGAACGACCCCGAGCGGGGCCGGCGGATGTGCGGCGAGGCCGCGGGCCTCTACTTCGACTGGTCGAAGCACCTCGTCACGGAGGAGACGGTGAGGCTCTTGCTGGAGCTCGCCGGGCAGGCGGGCCTGCGGGGGCGGATCGACGCGATGTTCGCTGGCGAGCACATCAACACCACCGAGGACCGGGCGGTGCTGCACGTCGCGCTGCGCGCGCCGCGCGGCGCGAAGATCGTCGCCGACGGCGAGGACGTCGTGCCAGCGGTGCACGAGGTGCTCGACCGTTGCGCGGCGGTTCGCGGACCGCGTGCGCAGCGGGGCGTGGAAGGGACACACCGGCGAGAAGATCCGTGCGGTGGTCAACATCGGCATCGGCGGCTCGGACCTCGGGCCGGTGATGGCGCACGAGGCGCTGAAGAGCTACGCGCAGCGCGACATCGAGGTCCGCTTCGTCTCGAACGTCGACGGCACGCACGTCGCCGAGGCGCTGCGCGACCTCGAACCGGCGACGACGCTGTTCATCATCTGCTCCAAGACGTTCACGACGCTCGAGACCTTGACCAACGCGCGGACCGCGCGCGAGTGGCTCGTCGAGCGGCTCGGGGACGAGGCCGCGGTGGAGAAGCACTTCGTCGCGGTGTCGACCAACGGCGAGGAGGTCGCGAAGTTCGGGATCGACACCGGCAACATGTTCGGGTTCTGGGACTGGGTCGGCGGGCGCTACAGCTACGACTCGGCGATCGGGCTCAGCCTGATGATCGCGATCGGACCGGAGCGCTTCCGCGAGATGCTCGCCGGGTTCCGCGCGATGGACGAGCACTTCCGGGACACGCCGTTCGAGCGCAACGTGCCGGTGCTGCTCGGGATGCTGCGCGTGTGGTACGGCAACTTCCTCGGTGCCGACAGCCACGCGGTGCTGCCCTACGAGCAGTACCTCTCGCGCTTCCCGGCCTATCTCCAGCAGCTCGAGATGGAGAGCAACGGCAAGCGCGTGACGCGGGACGGGCGCGAGGTGAGCTGGCAGACCGGACCGATCGTGTGGGGCGAGCCGGGGACGAACGGCCAGCACGCGTTCTACCAGCTCCTGCACCAGGGCACGAAGCTGGTGCCGTGCGACTTCATCGGCTTCCGCCACAGCCGCAACCCGATCGGTGACCACCACGTGCTCTTGATGGCGAACATGTTCGCCCAGGCGGAGGCGCTCGCGTTCGGCAAGACGGCGGACGAGGTGCGGGCGGAGGGTGTGGCGGAGGCGCTCGTGCCGCACAAGACGTTCCCCGGCGATCGGCCGTCGACGTCGATGCTCGGCGACGAGCTGACCCCGGCCGCGCTCGGTGCGCTGGTCGCGCTCTACGAGCACGTCGTGTTCGTGCAGGGCACGATCTGGGGCATCAACTCGTTCGACCAGTGGGGCGTCGAGCTCGGCAAGGTGCTCGCCAAGAAGATCGTCCCGGAGCTGACGGCAGGTGGCGCCGAGCTCTCGCACGACAGCTCGACCAACGAGCTGATCCGCCGCTTCCGCGGCTGATGCGCGAGAGGCAGCAAATCACACCGGGTGTGATCTGCTGCCCTTCGGGTCACCACTCGAGGTGGAAGAACTTGCCGCGCGGCTGGTCGACGCGCTCGAAGGTGTGCGCGCCGAACAGGTCGCGCTGGGCCTGCGTCAGGTTCTGCGGGAGCTGGGCGCGGCGGCACGAGTCGTAGTAGGCGAGGCTCGCGCCCATCGCGAGCGTCGGGACGCCGTGTGCGGCGGCGAGGCCGACGATCCTGCGCCAGTCGTTCTGCGCGTGCTCGATCGCGTCCCGGAACGTGTCGTGCAGCACGAGGCTCTCGAGATCGGGATTCGCCTTGTAGGCCTGCTTGATCTCGTCGAGGAAGCGCGCGCGGATGATGCAGCCGCCCTTCCAGATGCGCGCCATCTCGTCGAGCTTGATGCCCCACTCGTTCTGGTGGCTCACGGTCCGCATCAGGTCGAAGCCCTGCGCATAGCTCTGGATCTTGGCGGCGTAGAGCGCGTTCTGCAGCGCATCGATCACCGCGTCCCGGTCCTCGACGGCCGGCGGCGAGCTCGGCCCCTTCAAGACCTTCGCGGCCCGCTCGCGCGCGTCCTTGCGTGACGACAACGTCCGCGCGTCGACCGCGGCCTGGATCGTCGGCAGTGGCACGCCCTGCTCGAGCGCGATCTCACTGGTCCAACGGCCGGTGCCCTTCTGCATCGCGCGATCCAGGATCATGTCGATCATCGGCTTGCCGGTGTCGGGGTCGTCCTTGTGCAGGACCCTCGCCGTGATCTCGATCAGGAACGACTCGAGCGGCCCCTCGTTCCAGCGCGCGAACACGTCGCCGATCGCCTTCGGCTCCATGCCGAGCACGGTCCTCATCACGTCGTAGACCTCGGCGATGAGCTGCATGTCGCCGTACTCGATGCCGTTGTGCACCGATCTTGACGAAGTGCCCCGCCGCGCCCGGGCCGACGTGCGTCACGCACGGGCCGTCGTCCGTCTGCGCGGCGATCGCCGTGAAGATCGGCTCGAGCGCCGCATAATCCTCGGCGTCGCCGCCGGGCATCATGCTCGGGCCGTGCAACGCGCCTTCCTCGCCGCCCGACACGCCCATCCCCATGAAGTGGAACCCCTTCTCGCGCAGCTCCTTCGCACGACGCTGCGTGTCGCGGGGATGCGAGTTGCCGGCGTCGATGATCAGATCGCCCTCGTCGAGCACCGGCAGGAGCTTGTCGATCGTCGCGTCGACGGGGCTGCCCGCCTTGACGAGCATCATCACCTTGCGCGGTCGCTTCAGCGCTTGGGCGAGCTGCGCCAGCGACAACGTCCCGGTGATCGGCTCGTTCGTCACGCGCTCCCTGACGAAGTCCTCGACCTTGCTGGTCGTCCGGTTCCAGACCGCGATCGAGAAGCCGTGGTGGGCGATGTTGAGGGCGAGGTTCTCGCCCATGACGGCGAGGCCGATCAGTCCGATCTCGTGGTTCGATGGCTTGTCGGTCGATTGCTTGTCGGTCGATGGCCTGTCGGTCGATGGCTTGTCGGTCACTTCGGGGGCTCCTGCGGTCGCGCGTTCGGAACGCGTCAGGGTATCTCGGTCGCCACGCTCGGCGTAGGGGTCATCCCGGGTGCGGTGGGTCGGATTCGCCGAACATCCAACGCCCTACTTCGCTCGGCACCGAGCCCTCCGCAACCGCGCCCGGTGTGCGGCGCCACCTCCGATCGGTGTCAATCGTCCTTGAATCCCCACCTCACGGGTCCAGTATCGGGTCGCCATGCGCATACCCGACGACTTCGAGGAGCTCCAGCGCCGCATCCGTTCGTCGGATCGGCTTCGCGCGCTGAAGCGCTCGGCCGTGTGGTGGATCGCCGGAATCCTCGTCCTGCTGATCGCTTCGTTCTCGTCGTGGTACACCGTCGCGCAGGAGGGGCGCGCGGTCGTCAAACGCTTCGGGCGCGTCGTCGACATCACCGAGCCGGGCCTGCACTTCAAGCTGCCGTTCGGCATCGATCAGGTCTGGTTCGTGCCGACCGAACGCGTGCTGAAGGAGGAGTTCGGCTTCCGCACCAGGCAGGCCGGCGTCCGCACGTCGTACGACGACAAGTCCAAGTACGCGCCCGAGTCGCTGATGCTGACCGGCGACCTCAACGTCGTCGACGTCGAGTGGGTCGTGCAGTATCGCATCCGCGATCCCGAGCGCTGGCTGCACGCCGTGCTCGACCAGCGCGGCACGATCCGTGACGTCGCCGAGTCGGTGATGCGTCGCATCGTCGGCAACCGCCTCGGCAGCGACGTGCTGACCGTCGGCCGCGTCGAGATCGCCGCGAAGTGCCAGGAGGAGATGCAGGGCATCCTCGACAGCTATGACATGGGCGTGCACGTCGGCTCGGTCGAGCTGCAGGACGTCACGCCGCCGGACCCGGTCAAGCCCGCGTTCGACAAGGTCAACGAGTCGCGCCAGGAGAAGGAGCAGCTCGTCAACGTCGCCGAGAAGAAGCGCAACCAGGTCATCCCCCGCGCGCACGGCGAAGCGCAGCAGACGATCTCGGAGGCCAAGGCCTACTCTGCCGAGCGCGTCAATCGCGCGAAGGGCGAGGCGGCGCGCTACCAGGCCATCCTCGCGGAGTACGAGAAGGCCAAGGACGTCACGCGGCGGCGCCTCTACATCGAGATGCTCGACGACGTGCTGCCGAACATCCAGTCGCTCTACGTGATCGACTCGAAGACCGGGGGGCCGTTGCCGCTCCTCGACCTCAACCGGGCGATGCCGAAGGGGGAGAGCAAGTGAATCCCGAGATCCGCAAGGTCGCGATTCGCATCGCCGTCGCGTTCGTCGTGCTGATCGGCGTGATCGTCGCGTTCGCCGGGACCTTCACCGTCGACCAGGGCGAGCAGGCCGTCGTGCTGCAGTTCGGACGCGCCATCGGCGATCCGGTCACCGAGCCGGGGCTGCACTTCAAGACGCCGTTCGTGCAGGAGGTGCGCTTCTTCGAGAAGCGTGCGCTGTCGTGGGACGGCAATCCGAACCAGATCCCGACGCGCGGCCGGGAGTTCATCTCGGTGGACACGACGGCGCGGTGGCGGATCGTCGACGCGTTGATGTTCCTGCGCAGCGTCCGCGACGAGACCGGCGCGCAATCGCGTCTCGACGACATCATCGACTCGGTCGTCCGCGACATGATCTCGAGGACCGACCTCGTCGAGATCGTGCGCTCGGCGGACTGGAAGGTCACCGAAGTCGGACCTCGAACGGGCGATCGTGCCCGACGACAACCAGGTCGACCTGACGCGCAAGATCCAGGTCGGACGCCAGCAGCTCGAACGGAACATCCTCGCCGAGGCGCAGAGGGCGATGCCGCAGTACGGCATCGAGCTCCTCGACGTCCGCATCAAGCGGCTCAACTACATCGACTCGGTGCAGAAGCAGGTGTTCCAGCGGATGATCTCCGAGCGCGAGCGCATCGCCGAGCAGTTCCGCTCGGAGGGCGCGGGTGAGGCGTCGCGCATCGAGGGCGACACCGCGCGGGAGCTGGCCGAGGTCCGGTCGGAGGCCAGCCGGCAGGCCGAGGTGATCCGCGGCGAGGCGGATGCCGAGGCGACCCGCATCTACAGCGACGCCTACAGCGCGGATCCGGAGTTCTACTCGTTCCTGCGCACGCTGCAGAGCTACTCGACGTCGCTCGGCGACAAGGCCGTGCTGATGCTCGATGCCGGCTCCGACTACTTTCGCTACCTGCGCAGCGTGGAGCCGGGCAGGTAGACGGGCCCGCGGCTCCTGAGCTCGCCCCGCCCCGTCAACGCCCGAGCGCGTCGCGCATCGCCCGCGCCTGCGCGTCGTCGGGGCGCAGCTCGAGCGCTGCGTCGAGCTGCTCGCGCGCGCCATCGCGGTCGCCGAGCTTCGCCAGCACCCGTGCGAGGTTCACCCGTGCCTCGGTGAGCCTCGGGTCGAGGGCCACCGCGCGTTCGAACGCTGCGCGTGCTTGCTGCGGTCGACCGGCGCTCGCCTCGGCGACGCCGAGTCCCACGAAGGCCGGTCCGTGCTCGGGGTATCGATCGACGATCGCCTGGAAGCGCTGCACGATGCGGTCCCAACGCGGCGCGGGAGAGTGGTTCTCGTCGGCGAGCGCACACCACGCGAGGCCGAGTGCCACGTCGGCGCGGAGCTTCGCGATCAGCACCTCACCGCCCCACTGCGGCAGCGCCAGCAGACTCTCCGCGCGATCGAACCGCTTGCGCGCGCGATCGAGATCGAGGTCGTTCCCGCTCGCGGCATAGCGCTCGAGCGCGAGCCGACCGGCCATGTAGTCGAGCCGCGGGTCGTCGGGGTGATGCGCGTGTCCGGTGGCGATCAGCGTCGCCTGGTCCGACCAGACGCGGATCCGCAGGAACGAGTCGATGCCGCAGCCGAGCGCGATCAGGGCCAGTGCAAGGACGACCGCCGGTGAGCCGCGCATCGAGCGCTCGATGCCCCACGCGAACGCGAGCGACGCCGTGCACGCCGACACGTACAGGTAGCGATCGGCGATCGGATACGGTCCGAGCGCCTGTGGTCGCAGCACGATCGGCAGCACCACCGCGAAGAACGACAGCACGGCGAAGCTGACCGGCGACCATCGACGCCGCACTGCGACGACGAGCAGCGCGACGAACGCCGCGCACGTCAGGACCGGCAGCAGGAAGTCGATCCCGCCGAGCACGAGTGGCTCGGCAGGCGCGGAGAATGGAGTCGGATCCTGCGGCCACACCAGGCGCATCCCGAGCCGTCCGAGGATCTCGACGCGGCGCGCGATTCCATGCGACAGGACGTCGCCGGCCCGGGCACCGACGATCGCGAGCCCGGCATCCCGCAGCACGATCGCGCGCAGCACGAACCACGCGACCGCGACCACGCCGTACAGGCCATAGGCGCGCACCCACGCGCGAGCCGGTGGTCGTGGCGGGCTTGCGACGGCGAGGTCGAGCGCGAGCAGCAGCGGGCCGATCGACAGCGCGCTCTCCTTCGACAGCAGCCCCGCCGCGAGCCAGATCGCCGCCGCCGAAGGCACGCCGCTCCCGCCGCCGGCGCGCCAGCGCAGGTGCGCGCGCAGCGCACCGAGTGCGCAACACGCCCACAGCGGGTCGTTGATCGCCGCCACCCACGACACCGGCTCGACGACCAGCGGGCAGACCCCGAACAGCAGCCCGCCGCCGAGCGCCGCCCGGCGGGACAGGCCGAGCCCGCGGCCGAGCGCGACCGCCTGCGTGACGGCGAACAGATGGAGCGCCAGGGCGATCGCGTGCAGCGCCACCGGTCCGCCTCCGCCGAGCGCCCGCCCCCAGCTCAGCAGGGTCATCGTCAGCGGGCGCCAGAAGCCTTGCTCCGCACCGTAGAGCGGCCTCGTGACCAGCGCGACCAGGTCGAACGGGTCGTGCAGTGCCGGGTTGTGCGCGACCAGCACGAGGTCGTCGTAGACGAACTCACCCCCGAGTCCGGTCGCGAACAGGAGCGCGACCAGCACGAGCACGCCGATCAGGGCGGGGTCGGGGCGAGACACGCTGCGGAATGGTAGGTCGTTCCGCGCGGAATTGAACGACCGGCGGGAGCGTTCCACTCGCGGTGTCGTCGCTGTCCGAATCGAACGCGTGGAGGTCTGACATGCCTGTGGAGAAGCTGCGGAGGTTCCTGGATCGGGAGAAGGTGCGGTACGAGCTCCTGGCACACCAGCAGGCGTTCACCGCGCCCGAAGTCGCCGCCTCGACGCACGTCAAGGGACGCGAGATGGTCAAGGTCGTGGTCGTCGATGCCGACGGCGAGATGGCCCTCGCGGTCCTGCCGTCCACCGCGCACGTCGATCTCGCGAAGCTGCGGCAGGTGACCGGCGCACGCCGCGTCTCGCTCGCCGCCGAAGATCGGTTCGCGGACGTCTTTCCCGGTTGTGAGCGCGGCGCGATGCCGCCGTTCGGCAACCTCTACGGGCTCGACGTCTACGTCGATCCGGCGTTGACGCACCTCGAGGACATCGTGTTCAACGCCGGGAGCCACACCGAGGCGATCCGGATGAAGTTCACCGACTTCGAACGGCTCGTCGAGCCTCGCATCGGCGCGTTCGCGTCGTGAGCCACGCGCATTCGGCCGACCGGCGCCCACGAGCCCGGACATCCGGGCGGTGGGCGCGGACCGGCAAATCGACTACGATCCCACCCGCGTAGACGAGCGGCGGCCCGCGCACGAGAGCGTTCGGCTGCCAGGCCTCCCCATGCTGTTGGGCTCGTGGCGGGGGGGCGAACCCGAGAGCGAGCTCGACGAATCCGAGACACGCACGAATGGGAGACACCTTCGAGAAGCGAAAGCGAGAGCAGAACAAGCGTAGGAAGAAGCAGGACAAGGCGTTGCGGAAGCAGGAGCGCGCCGTGGAGAAGGAAGAGGCGGAGGCACGGGGAGAGTCGCCCGCCGACGACGTGGCGACCCTCGAGGACATCGTCGGGGACATCGCGCACCCGAGTGCCCGGGAGATGAGCGACGCCGCACGTCGCGTCAAGGCCGAGCGCGAGGGTCACACGGACGACAGCGGTGCGCCGCAGAGCGCCGCGGCCCGCCGTGCCGCCGAGGCCGGTCGCGCCGTGCGCGGCGACAAGGACTGACGGCGTGCGCCTTCTCGGAAGGCGCACGCGGTCCGCACCGCGCCGGCGGCGCCAGGTCGAGGAACGAGGCCCGTGAGCTGGATTTGGCCGCGGAGGCCCGCGCCTCCGGTCAGGCGAATCGCACGCCGTAGACCGGGGGCAGGTGCGCGGAGATCTCCGCGAAGCGGTCGCCCTGGTCCTCGGAGACCCACAGTGCGCCGGTGGTGGAGCCGAACGCCAGCCGCTCGCCCGCGTCGTCCACGTCGAGCGCGTGGCGGTAGACGAGGTCGTAGGCGTGCTCCTGGGGGAGCCCCGCCGAGAGCGTCTCGAACGTGCGCCCGCCGTCGCGGGTGCGCGTGACGACGACTCGTCCCTCGACGGGCACGCGGCGCTCGTCCTTGGTCGCGGGCACGAACCACGCGGTGTCGGGATCGTCGGGGTGGACCGCGACCGCGAATCCGAACGTGGACGGACCGGCCGCCTCGATCTCGGTCCAGGTCCGCCCGCCGTCGTCGCTCTTGAAGATCCCGTTGTGGTGCTGGACCCAGTAGCGGTCGGGCGTGCGCCTGCACTGCACGACGCGGTGGGGGTCCTGCACCAGCGGGTCGAACGCGCGCTCGGGCGGCATGTAGGCCGCGCGCATGCCGTTCGCGTGGACGTTCCACGACCCACCATCGTCCTCGGTGACCCAGACGCCGGCGCACGACACACCGACGGCGACGCGGCGCGGGTCGCGTGGATCGACGCACACCGAGTGGATGCCGGGCTGGTCGGCCCCGCCGCCGAACCAGTCGCGGCGGGTCGGGTGGTCCCACAACGGGCGGACGAGCTCCCAGCTGGCGCCGCGATCGTCCGAGCGGAACAGTCCTCCCGGGATCGTGCCGCACCAGAGGCGTCCGTCCTGTCCGAGACCGCCGGCCTCGAGCGCCCAGACGTCGAGCACCTTCCACGGCACGATCTTGCCCATCGAGTTGCGCTCCTCGGGGGCGTCGTCGGGGCGGGCGGGGAACGCCGGCGCGGCGATCTCCTCCCAGCTCGCACCCCCGTCGTCCGAGCGGTGGATCTTGACGCCGAAGTGGCCGTGATTGAGCGCCGCGTAGACGGCACCGTCGCGTGGGTCGTGGAGCGCGAGGCTCACGCGGTCGGCGAGGAACGCGACGTCGTCGACGCGCCAATCCCGGGCGGCACGACGGCGAACGGTGAACAGACCCTTGCGGGTCGCGACGAGGACGCGATCGCTCATGGGGGTTCTTCGAAACGGGTGTGGAGTGGAGCGAGAACGAGGATCAGCCGCCCGAGAGGGCCTGGATCACGTCGATGCGCGCGCGGTCCGTCACCGCGTCGGCGAGTCCTTTCGGGTCGGCCACGCTCTTGCCGTCGACGAACACCGCGACGTGGTGGCGCAACACTCCCTGCTCGTCGATGACGTAGCCGCGCAGCCTCGGATTGTCGCGGAACACCGCCTCGAGCGCTTCCTTGACCGTGCGCGCCGCCACCGTCACCGGCGGCTGCGGCACGTGGCGCTGGAGGGCGGAAGCGAAGGTGACCTGCGGCATCCGGTCCCCATCCATACGCATCCGTGCGTGTCACCGCACGGGGCGAACCAGCGACCGGGCTCCCAGCGCTCGTCGCCGGACGTGTCGGGACATTCCGACGGGTCCGGGAGCCCGCGCGTGCGCGCGCCGCGCCGTCAGCAGGAGACCCGGAGCACGAACGCGCCGGAGAACTCGAGCTTCAGCGTCGAGGCGTCGCCGACTCCGGCGAGCACCTGGATCGACACCGTCGTGCCGAGCGGGGTGGTCGACGGGATCGGCAGCTCGAGCTTCGCGCCCGCGGGCGCCGTGTCGCACGGCGACGGGATCTGCAGCGACGTGACCCCGCCGGCGACGACGACGGAGTCCTTCGGCTCGATCAACAGCATGCCTTCGATGCCCGGGATCCGGACCGGGCTCCCGAGGCCCGGGCTCGCGAACAGCACGTACGGCTGGTCGGCGGTCGAGCCGATCCGGAACCCGAGAAGGGCCCCGGCCCCGGTCTTCAGATCGGGCACGGTGCGGGAGAACCCGCAGCTCGCGACCGTGCTTCCGGTGCTGTTGGTGACGGCCAACGCGACCTGGGCACGGGGCGCGGAGAGAGCGAGGGCGACGGCGCAAAGGGCGGCGATCGGGGTCGTCGAAGCGATCATGGACGGTTCCTCAAGAACAGTGCGGTACGGGGGCGAGTTCGAGGTCACTACTCCGCTCGACCGCGTTGCTCTTCCCGTTCGGGCACAACACCGTGAGCAGTGCGGAAACGCGCCGCTGCTTCGGGCGAACGGCCCGTGTTCCGACGTTCCGCGCCCGCTCTTGACCGTCCCCGACCCCCTCTGCACAATCCTGCCCCCCGTTTCTCCGGCGGAGCGGCCCGAAGGCCCGTCCCCGCGTCCGCCGACACCCTCCGTCCATGTCCCGACCGCTCGCCGTGATCGTCCTGGCCGCCGGCCGGGGCACGCGCACCAAGGTCAGCACGCCCAAGGTGTTGCTGTCGCTGTGCGGGCGTTCGTTGGTCGCGACCGTGCTCGACACCGTGGCGGCGCTCGAGCCCGCGCGGACCGTGCTGGTGCTGCACCACGAGAAGGCGCGCATCGAGGCCGCCCTCGGCGACCGGCCCGGTGTCGAGATCGTCGACCAGGGCGAGCCACGGGGCACCGGCCATGCCGTCCAGGTGGCCATGCAGACGCTCGGCGACTTCGACGGCGACGTGATCGTCTGCTATGGCGACATGCCGCTGCGTACGCGTCGAGACCTACCTGGCGCTGCGCGAGGTGCGTGAAGACGCGGCCGCGGTACTGCTGACGGCGTTCCCGGACGACCCGACCGGACTCGGTCGCATCCTGCGCGACGACGAGGGGGAGCTGGTCGGCATCCGCGAGGAGCGTGATTGCGACCCGATCGAGCAGGAGATCGACGAGATCAACGTCGGCATCTACTGCTACGACGCAGCGGCGCTCCGTCCCGCGCTGGAACGGCTGGACGACCAGAACGCGCAGGGCGAGCTCTACCTGACCGACACCGTCGAGCACCTGCTCGATCAGGGTCGCCGCGTGGAGTCCGTGGTGGTGCTCGACTCCGACGAGGCCCTCGGCGTCAACTCGCTGGTGCAGCTCGCGCTCGCGCGCTCGGTCATGCAGGCGCAGATCAACGAAGCGCACATGCTCGCGGGCGTGCTGATCGAGGACCCCGCGACGACCTACATCGACTGGGGTGTGACGATCGGGAAGGACACGCACGTCCTGCCGTGCACGGTCATCCGCCGCGGCGTCGCGATCGGCGAAGGCTGCGAGGTCGGGCCGTTCGCACACCTGCGGGTCGGAGCCACGCTCGAGGACGGCGCCGAGGTCGGCAACTTCGTCGAGGTGAAGAAGAGCCGCGATCGGCGCGCGGCACGAAGGCCAAGCACCTCACCTACCTCGGCGACACCGAGATCGGCGCGCGGCGCGAACATCGGCTGCGGCACGATCACCGCCAACTACGACGGCAAGCGCGAAGCACCGGACCGTCGATCGGGGACGGGGCGTTCACGTCGGCAGCGGCACGGTCTTCGTGGCGCCGCGTCGACGATCGGCGACGGGCGCGACGACCGGCGCCGGCGCGATCGTCACGGCCGGACGCGACGTCGGCGCCGGCGAGACCTGGTCGGCGTGCCTGCCCATCGTGCTCCGGACAGGAGCGCGACGGAGGTGAACGATCTTGAAGCAGCGGCGTTCAGGCGACTGCGCGTCATCTCGCGGGCCGGGCGCATCCCGCAGCTCGCGCGAGACATCGCGCGCACATGGGCATGCCGCTCGGCGAGGTCCACGTCGAGGCGCTTCCCGGACGGCGAGATCGACGTCAAGGTCGACGAGCGACGTGCGCGGCGCACGACGTGTTCGTCGTGCAGCCGACCTGCCGGCCGGTGAACGACAACCTGCATGGAGCTCCTGCTCGTTCATCGACGCGCTGCGGCGCGCCTCCGCCGACGCGGATCACCGCGGTGATCCCGTACTTCGGCTACGCCCGGAAGGACCGGAAGGACGAGGGGCGCGTGCCGATCAACGCGAAGCTCGTGGCGAACCTGATCACCGAGGCCGGGGCGGACCGCGTGCTCGCGATCGACCTGCACGCGGCGCAGATCCAGGGGTTCTTCGACATCCCGGTCGACCACCTCTACGCGGCGCCGGTCTTCGATGGAGCACTTCGTGAGATGGGCGCTGACGAACCCGGTGGTCGTCGCGCCGGACGTCGGCGGCATCAAGCTGGCGCGCGCCTACGCCGACGAGCTGAAGGCGCGAGCCTCGCGATCGTCGACAAGCGCCGCGTCAGCGGCCACAGGAGACGGAGGCCGAGCACCTCATCGGCGAGGTGCGAGGGCCGCGACGTCGTGCTCGTCGACGACATGATCGCGACCGGTGGCTCGATCTCCGACGCTGCGCGCATCGTCAAGGAGAAGGGCGCGAACCAGGTGTTCATCGTCGCGTCGCACGCCGTGCTGTGCGGGGACGCCGTCGCCAAGCTCGACGCGTGCCCGGCGCAGATCGTGCTCGTCACCGACACGATTCCCCCGAAGAAGGTCGGACCGAAGCGGCTCGTCGTCGCCTCGGTGGCGCCGCTGCTCGCGCGCGCGATCGATCGCATCCACCGCAGCGAGAGCGTGAGCTCGCTGTTCGAGCAATCCGTCCGGGACCACGAGTCGCGCTGAGGCGACGACGGCGACCGGACCAAGCCTGACCGAGAACGAAGATGGAAGTCACCACGATCCAGGCGAAGCCGCGCACCGCGCGAGGCCGCCACGAGACCGCGCGTCTGCGCGAGGACGGCAAGATCCCGGCCGTCATGTACGGCCTCGGCAAGGAGGTCGAGCACCTGGCGCTCGACTCCGAGTTCGTCGTCCGCGAGCTGCGCAAGCACCACCGCGTGTTTCAGCTCGCGCTCGGCGGCAACAGCGAACCGGTCTACCTGCAGGACGTGCAGGTACGACCCGGTCACCGACGACTGCCTCCACATCGACTTCCTCCGCATCGACCTCCAGAAGCCGATGCCCGTGGACGTCGAGCTGACCTTCCTCGGCGTCCCGGCCGGGCAGTCGAAGGGCGGCGTGATGGTCAAGGACAACCAGCGCATCTCGGTGCTGGCGCTGCCGTCCGCGATCCCGCACGAGATCGAGGTCAAGGTCGCCGCGCTGGACCTCGGCCAGGAGATCCTCGCGAAGGACATCCAGATGCCCGAGGGCGTCACGCTGGCGGTCGATCCCGAGACGCCGATCTGCCACATGCCGGAATGAGCCCCGCTGGCCGCCTCGATTCCGGCCTCGTCCGGCATGCGCCGACGAAATCCGGCCGGGGCGGGGTTGGCGCCGGGGCCCCGGTTCGTTAGCTTTCTCGCCCCCTCGCGCGCATAGGCGCAGGTCGATGGACTACCGCCGCGTCGTCCTCGGGATCGGCAACCCCGGTCCCGAATACCAGGACACCCGTCACAACGCCGGCTTCCTGGTCCTCGACCGCGTCGCCGAACGGGCAGGGGTGACCTTCCACCGACTCGAACGGCGCGGCCCCGATGGCGCGCGGCGATTCGGCGGCAAGGTCAAGGCGCACGTCGCGCTCTTGCCGGGCTCTCCGGCGGGAACCGGCGGCGAGCGGGTCGGCGACGTCCTGCTCGTCAAACCGCTGACCTACGTCAATCTCTCCGGCGACGTGGCCGGCCCGCTCCTGCGAGCGGCCGGACTCGGGCCGGAGTCGCTCTTTGTCGTCGTCGACGACCTGAACCTACCGCTGGGCCGGATTCGAGTCCGGCCGGCGGGGAGTTCGGGCGGGCACAACGGTCTCGAGTCCATCGAGCACGCGCTGTGCACGCGCGAGTATCCCCGTCTCCGTCTCGGTATCGGGCAGCCCGACGCAGGCGACCCACGCGTCACCGCGAGCACTCCCTCGCGGGACACGGTCGACTTCGTCCTGGCTCGCTTTCTCCACGAGGAACGGGAGGTTCTTCGGTCCTGGTACTGGACCGGTGTGCCGAGATCGTCCTCGAGTGGCGGGACGGCGCATCGGTCGAAACGCTGATGGGTCGGCACAACGGCTTCGTCGCCTCCACGAGAGGGGACGGACCCGACGACCCGGGAGAACGCGAAACGTGAATCGAACCCGAACCTATGAAGCGATGCTCCTCCTGGACAACCGGGCGGTGAAGCGGGGCTGGCAAGCCCTGAAGGACAACGTCACCGGGCTGTTCCAGAAGCACGGTGCCGAGATCGTCAGCGCCAAGCGCTGGGACGAGCGGCGGCTGGCCTACCCGATCAAGCACCAGCTCCGCGGCACCTACCTGCTGGTCTACTGCAAGGCCGAGACGGAGTCGGTCTCCGCGATCCAGCGTGATCTCGAATACGCGGACCCGGTCCTGCGCTACCTGACGCTCGCGTGCGACGAGGTCCCGGAGACCGCGTTCGAGCCCGAGAGCGCGTTCGACGAGTCCGCCGTGCGCGTCGAGGAGGAGCGTGGCCCCGCGCCCGCCGCGACCGAGGAGGAGAGCGCCCCGGCTGCCGACGAGTCCGAGTCGACCGACGAGCCGAAGGCCGAGAAGGCGTCCGACGAGCCGAAGGCGGAGAAGGCGTCCGACGAGCCGAAGGCCGAGAAGGCGTCCGACGAGGGCGCGGACTCGGGGGACGACTCGAGCGCCGAGGAAGGTGGCAGTGACGCTGGCAGTGACACGGACAGCGACAGCAAGGAGGACGACCGATGACCGCCGAGAACACCGAGATGCAGAGCGAGAGCCGGACGTCGAACGGCGGCTCGGCGCGTCGTGCGCCCGCACCGGCTGGACGGCGCGGCAAGTTCGCGCGCTTCGGCCGCACCAAGCGCGTCGTCGAGCCCGAGGAGCCGCTCGACTACAAGAATGTCGCCTACCTCCAGAAGTTCATCGGGCCGACCGGCAAGATCCAGTCGCGCCGGCGTACGTCCTTCTCGGGGCAGAACCAGCGTCGCCTCGCGCGCGCGATCAAGAACGCGCGAACCATGGGCCTGTTGCCGTTCGTGGGGAGGAGCTGACATGGAGCTGCTGCTCAAGCAGAGCATCGAGCACCTCGGTCGGATCGGGGACGTCGTCACCGTGAAGCCGGGCTACGCTCGCAACTTCCTCCTGCCGCTCGGCTTCGCCGTGCCGGTCACCAAGGCCAACCTCGCGCAGATCGAGAAGGAGCGCGTGAAGGCGCTCGCCGAGGAGCGGCAGCGCGTCGAGGGACTCAAGGAGTACGCGCAGAAGCTCCGCGAGACCTCGGTGACGATCGAGGGTCGCGCCAACGAGGAAGGCCACCTGTTCGGGTCGGTCACCGCGTCGCAGATCTCGGACGCGCTTCGCGAGAAGGGCTTCCCGATCGATGCGCGCTCCATTCGTCTCGAACACGCGCTGAAGGAGATCGGTGTGTTCGACGTCGCCGTGCACCTGCACGCGGACGTCGAGGCCGAGATCAAGGTCTGGGTCGTCCAGGCCAAGCCGAGCTGAGGAGAGCGCGGCCGGCGCGGCACACGCGCCGGCCGCGACCGACCCGTTGAACGAAGGCATCCGCGTCGCGCTGATCAGCCTGGGCTGTGCCCGGAACCTGGTGGACTCCGAGGTGCTCCTCGGACACGTCGCCGAGGAGGGCCTCGCGATCGTTCGCGAGCCCGAGGACGCGGATGTCGTCGTCGTCAACACCTGCGGTTTCGTCGAGGAGGCCAAGCAGGAGTCGATCGACACGATCCTCGATGCGTGTCGGCTGAAGGAGGACGGCCGGGTGAAGGGCGTCGTCGCGGTCGGCTGCCTCGCGCAGCGCTATGCCGACGACCTGCGCAAGGAGCTCCCGGAGGTCGACGCGGTGCTCGGCATCTCGGACTACTCCGGCGTGCCGTCGCTCGTGCGCCGGATCGTCAACGGTACCGCCGGGCGCATGGCCGCGACGATCGACGGTGGCAAGCCCAAGTCGGCGCGCTCGGACGTCGGACGGCTCCTGATGACGCCGAGGAGCTACGCGTACCTGCGCATCTCCGAAGGGTGCGACCACAAGTGCGCGTTCTGCGCGATCCCGTCGATGCGCGGGCGCAACCGCAGCAAGCCGATGGACGTGCTCGTCGAGGAGACGGTGTCGCTCGTCGCGCAGGGTGTGCGCGAGATCGTGGTCGTCGCCGAGGACAGCACGGCCTACGGGCTCGACTCCGACCGGAAACGGCGCATCCACGAGCTGATCGCGAACATCGCCGACGTCGACGGCGTGGGCTGGGTTCGGCTGATGTACGCCTACCCGCACACCGTCGCCCGTGAGCTCACCGACGTGATCCGCGAACATCCGAAGGTCGTGCCCTACCTCGACATTCCGATCCAGCACATCAGCAGCGCGATGCTGCGGGCGATGAAGCGCGGGGTCAGCTCGGAGCAGGTTCGCGACATCCTCCGGCGGCTGCGCGACGAGGTGCCGGGCATCGCGGTGCGGACGACGTTCATCACCGGGTTCCCCGGCGAGACCGACGCCGACCAGGCGGAGCTGCGGGAGTTCGTCGAGGAGTACCGGTTCGAGCGGATGGGGGTGTTCACCTACTCGCACGAGGAAGGCACGGCGGCGTACGAGCGCGACGACCTGGTCCCGCACGAGATCGCCGACGAGCGACGCGCCGAGCTGATGGCGTTGCAGAAGCGCGTGCACGTCGAACGCAACCGCTCGCTCGTCGGTCGGAGTCTGCAGGTGCTCGTCGACGGCCGATCGCCGGATGGCGTGGGGTTCGTGGGGCGGTCGTTCGCCGATGCGCCCGAGGTCGACGGGCTCGTGCGGCTCGGCGAGGACGGCATGCACGCCGGAGACCTGATCGACGTGCGCATCGCGGGCATCGACGACTACGATCTGATCGCCGAGGGCGCACCTCAGCTCGCGGCGGAAAGTGGTGACGGGTGAACCTCCCGAACTGGATCACGATCGGTCGACTCCTGCTGACGGCCGTGTTGATCGTCCTGCTGGAGCTGCCGGGTGATCCGTCGGTCGTGCCCGCGGCGCTCGCGTGGACGGCGTTCGGATTGTTCCTCGTCGCTGCCGGGACCGACTTCGTCGACGGCTGGGTCGCGCGGCGCTACGGGCAGGTCACGCCGTTCGGGCGCGTCGCGGACCCGTTCGTCGACAAGGTGCTGATCTGCGGCGCGCTGATCTCGTTGCTGCGCTACCCGGTCTGCGCCGAGATCCTGCGGAGCTGGATGGTCGTCGTGATCGTCGCACGCGAGTTCCTCGTGACGACGGTGCGTGGTTACGCCGAGTCGCAGGGTCACGCGTTTCCCGCGGACAGGCTCGGCAAGTACAAGATGGTCGCGCAGTGCGTCGCGGTGGCGGCGCTGCTGACGATGGCGGCGGGGACGCAGTTCTGGCGGTCGGTCGCGGTCATCGGAATCTGGGTCACGCTGCTGCTGACGGTGTGGTCGGGCGTGCAATACGTGTGGAAGGCGCGACGTCTGTTGCGCGCCGTGTGAGGACCGATGCCGAGCCTGGGAGTCGTCGATCGCTCGCGCTGGCTCCTGCTGACCGGCTTCGGGCTCGGGCTCGCACCGGTGGTGCCGGGGACATTCGGCACGCTCGGCGGTGTCGTGCCGGGGGCGATCCTGTGCGCGACGCTCGACGGTGGCGCGTTGACCGCGGCGCTGCTGGGGCTCGCGGCGGTGCTGTTGGCGTTCGGCTGCACGCAGTCGAGGTTCGCCGCCCGTGCGATTCCCGGTGAGGATCCGCAGCAGGTCGTGCTCGACGAAGTGGTGGGCTACCTGGTGACGCTCGGGGTGTTCGCGGCGTTCGCACCGCATCCGACGCCGGTCGTGCAGGCGGCGGCGTTCGTCGCGTTCCGGGTGTTCGACATCTTGAAGGTCACGCCGGCCAATCGGCTCGAGGAGCTGCACGGCATGCCGGGCGTGATGCTCGACGACGTCGCAGCGGGCGTGTGGGCGGGGGCTGTGCTGCTCGGCGCGCACGCGCTGGGATTCCTGTGAGGGCGGTCGCGCCGTCGCGGGTTCCACTGTCGGCGCGGGTCGGCTCGCGGGTAGCATCGCGCCTCATGTACGGTTCCGCTGCCGAGTCGGAGGTGTCGCGTTGAGTCGAGCCGAGTCCCGGAAGACCGGGAAGCTCGCCGTCCGTCTCGCGCTCGGCACCGGCATCGCGGCAGCGTGCGGGAGCGCCTTGGTCGTCGTGCTGATGCAGCCAGCCGATTCGCGGGAGTGGCTGTTCGGTGTGCTGGCGTCGGTGGTGGTCGGTTCGGTGGTGGCGGTGATCGCGTGGTCGCAGGGCGGTGCCGTGGGGAGTCGGCTGACCGACCTCGGCCTCGCGGCGGCGAAGCTCGGGCGGGGTGCGTCGGAGGTACGCGTGCGCGTCACCGGCAACGACGAGGTGACCGCGGTCGGGCGGGCGTTGCAGTACCTGTCGAGCGATCTGCAGGCGGTGTTCGCGGAGATGGATCAGGGGCGCGGGCAGAGCGCGACGATGGATCCGCAGGTGCGTGAGCTGCGCGACAAGACGCTCGCCGAGCCGCTGGCGGAGCCGGAGGGCTTCGAGGTCGACGGCGCGGTCGGCGCCGGGACGCGCGGCGGCGGGGACTACTTCGGTGCGATCGGCGACGTGGTCTACGTCGTGAGCCCGGAGGGTGGCTCGGCGCTGTCGGTGCTCGCGGCGCGGACCGCGCGTGACGAGATCGCGCGCGCGCTGGAGGCCGGGGCGAATGCGCGCAAGGCACTCGCGCACACCAATCGCGTGATGCACAAGAAGCTGCCGAGCGGCGTGTGCGCGAAGGCGGCGCTGCTCGAGCTGTCGCCGGGCGAGGTCAAGCTCTACCAGGCGGGGTTCCGCGCGCCGCTGTGGATCTGCCAGGCCGGCGAGGTGCTGGAGATCAGCGGCGAAGGGGCTCGCGCTCGGGCTCGACGAGGGGCCGGTGTTCGAGAAGGGGCTGCGCTCGCAGGCGATCCGGTCCAGCCCGGCGTGCGCCTCGTGCAGACCAACGAGGCGGGCGCGCGGAGCCAGGACCTGCTCGACCTCGTGCGCGCGCACTCGCCGAAGCACACCGGCGCCGTTCCTGCACCTGGTCCTCGGCTCAGCTCGAGAGCGACGCGGGGCCCGAAGGGCTGCGGGAGGACGTTCTGCTGGTGACGGCGAAGCGAGTCGGATGATGGAACGCGACACCGACTTCCAAACGCTGATCGAACGGATCTACTTCGAGCGCGATGCCGCGCGCGGCGTGCCGGGCACGCTGCTCTGGTTCGTCGAGGAGGTCGGCGAGCTGGTCCGCGCGATCCGCCGCCAGGAGCGCGACAACCTCGAGGAGGAGTTCGCCGACGTCTACGCCTGGCTTGCGACCCTCGCCTCGCTCCACGGCATCCGCCTCGACGACATCGCGTTCACCAGTACGGCGCCGGCTGCCCCAAGTGCCACGCCACCCCCTGCGCCTGCTGAAGCACAGCAATTCACACCCGGTGTGATCTGCTGCCCTTCGCGGCGCGGAGCAGCTCGAGCTGTGCGGCCGTCGTCGCCGCCCACGAGAAGCGCTCGGCGAACCGGCGCGTCGCGGCGCGGTCGTGCGGGGTGTCGAGCACCTGGCGCAATGCGCGGCGGAGGTCCTCGGGCGCGTTGGTCGGCACGAGGGCGCCCGCGGCCGGCTCGGTGACCGCTTCGGGCACGCCGCCGACAGCGACCCCGGCCACCGGCGTCCCGCACGCGAGCGCTTCGAGCACGACGTTGGGCAATCCCTCGCGGTGCGACGCGATGCACAGGACGTCGGCGGCCGAGTAGAACGCCGGCAGCTCGTCCGGCGTGCGCGCGCCGAGCAGATGGACGCGCTCGGTGACGCCGAGTCGGGCTGCGAGCGCCTCCAGCGCGGCGTGCTCGGGGCCGTCACCGAGGATCGCGAGCTCGCAATCCGGCATGCCGGCGATCGCCTCGATCGCGCGATCGAATCCCTTCACCGGCGTCAGGTGACCGACCATCAGCACGAGCTTCCGCTGCGGGTCGCGCCGACGGTCGCGCGCTCGGCAGCCGCCAACGGCCGGAACAGCTCGAGATCGACGCCGTTGCGGAGCGTCCTGCAATGCGTGGCCTCCGCACCGAGCTCGAGCAGCCCGTCGCGCAGCGAGTCACTGACCGCGATGTTGGCGAATGCATGGCGCACGGCCCAGCGCACCCATCGCCGTTCGAGCCCGTGCTGTGCGTGGACGTTCACGTCGGTGCCGCGCGCGGTCAGCAGATACGGCACGTTCAGCCTCCGCGCGACCAACGCCGCCGCGCAGCCGTCCGGGAACAGGTAGTGCGCGTCGATCACGTCGAACCTCGGCCGTCGCCGCACCTGGCGCAGCAACGACCGGGCGAGCGTCCACGGATGCACGGGGCCGCCGAACCCCGGGACCGTCAGGAACCGCGGATGGTCGACGCTGACGCCCCCGCGGACCTCGGTGCGGGGGACTCCCGTCGCCCGCCATCGCGACACCGGCGCCACGACCTCGGCCTCGACCTCGCCGCTGTGCACCAGCTCCCGCAAACGCCGCTCGACGAACAGCCCGTGCTGCGGCATCGCCGCGTTCGGGTACAGCGTCGAGATGACGAGCACGCGGATCACGGTGATCGCGCCCCGAGGGCCTCTGCGTAGATCCGTTCGTAGCGCTCGGTGGTCACCGGCCAGGTGCGCTCGGTCTCGACGTAGCGGCGCCCGGCGTCCCGCACGTTCTGCGCACGTGCCGGATTCCCGAGCGCTGCGACCACCGCGTGCGCGAGCGCGTCGGCGTCGCCCGCGGCGAACAGGAACCCGGTCTCGCCGTCACGGATCAGCTCCTTGTGTCCGCCGACGTCCGAGGCGACGACCAACACGCCCTGCGCCATCGCTTCGAGCGGCTTGAGCGGTGTCGTCAGCTCCGTCAGCCGCATCCGCTGCCGGGCGAACACGAACGCATCCACCAGGCTCGCGTAGCGCGGCACGTCCTGGTGCGGCACGCGGCCGGTGAAGATCACGCGCTCGGCCAGCTCCGGGTGCTTCGCCCGCGCGCGCAGCGCCTCGTCCTGCGGCCCGCCGCCGACCAGCAGCACCTTCACCTCGGGCAGCTCTCCGGCGATCGCCGGCAGCGCGTCGAGCAGGAGCGGCAGGCCCTCGTAGGCGTAGAACGAGCCGATGAAGCCGAGCACCGGCCCGTCCCCGAGGCCGAGCTCGGCGGCCAGCTCGAGATCGCGCGGTGGCGCGAACGAGAACGAATCGACGTTCACCGCATTGCCGACCACGTGCACGTGATCGGTTGCGATCCCGCGTTGCACCAGCTCCGCGCGCAGCCCTTCGCAGATGCACACCACCCGGTCCGCCCGCCGCGCGACGCGCGTCTCGAGCGCGCGCGTCAGCCGGTAGCGCAAGCTGCCCTCGCTGGTCGTCCCGTGGTCGACGGCCGCGTCCTCCCAGAACGCCCGCACCTCGTAGACCAGCGGGATGCCGGCGCGACGGACGACCGGCAGCGCCGCGAGCCCGTTCAACGCCGGCGAGTGCGCGTGTACGAGGTCGGGCCGGTGCGCTTCGACGAGCTCGGCGATCCGCCGCCGGAGCCCGCGCACCACATCCCACTGCGAGACCACGGGGACGCGACCGAGCGCGCCGGACGGCGTCCGCTGGAACACCAGCCCGTCCACCTCCTCCTCCCGCGCCGCCCCGCTCTGCTGCTTGGCGCCGGTGAGCTGGATCGTCTCCCACCCGCGCGCGTGCTGCGCGTCGAGGATCGCGCGCGAACGGAGCGAGTAGCCGCTGTAGAGGGGCAGCGAGTGATCGAAGACGTGGAGGACGCGCATGGACCGGGCGATCGCCCGTCAGCATGGACGCCGACGTGCCCCACGTCCACACGCCGCGAAAGGCGATGATCCAGACCCGGTCCGAATGATCGCCTCTCGTGCTCTGCACCTCACCGCCGATCGATGGCGATGTCAGTTCAGCACGACCAGCGCCGGTGGACCGAACGCCAGCGCATTCCCGATCAGCGTCAACGGCTGAAGCGTCACCGTCGTCGCGGGCGGACCCGGCGGCAGCGACAGAGATACCGTGCGTGAACCGCTCGGCGGCGTGGACTCCGCCATCGAGCAGGAGTGCGTCCGGAGGCACCCAGACAGTGCCGAACGGGGAGGGAATCGGGGTCACCGGCAGGCTGACGAAAACGACCGTGATGCTGCCGGGCGGAGCGTACGAGGTGGCGGTGAACGTCTGCCCGGCGAGCACGCCCGCGGCCGACACGGCGGGGATCGGACCGGTGGTGACCACCACACCGCCGGTCACCGACTGCGGGCCGTTCGCGGTGAGGCTGACGCTCGGATCGAGGTGGAGGGTGCCCGTGGTGGACACCACCGCCGGCACCGGCCCGTTCCCGCCGTTGAGCATCGCGGTCGGATCGCCGGTGATGACGACGTGCGAGCGGTCGACGAACACGGCAGCGCTGGCCGACACGAACAGGTTCGGGTCGCCACCGCGAATGCTGCCGCCCGCGATCGACACGTCGGACTGGATCGCGGTCAGGCCCGCGCCGCCGGTCGGAGTCAGCGTCGCAACGCCTTGCATCGAGCAGTCTGAGAACGCCACCGTCGAAGTGCCGACCGACGTCTGCGCCATGTTGCAGCTGCGGAACGAAACCGCGACGCTCGAACCGACGACCACGCCGGCTGCGAGGGCGACGTTCTCGAACGCGACGATGCCTCGAGCGCCGGACACGGCGAGCGAGGGGCTGATGGGCAGGGTGCTCGTCAACGAGCCGCCGCGCATGCGGAACTCGCGCCCCGCCGGCAGCCCGGAGACCACCAGTCCGCTGCCGCGGATCCCGTCCGCCTGCAGGATGGCGCCCGGATCGCACAGCACCGCGATGCCCTTGGCGGTGCTCACGTCCGCGGAGTAGGTGCCGGCGCGGACGACGAGGTACATCCCCGTCATGAGCCTGCGACACGGCGACGACGAACGCGTCGTGGCCACCCTGCACGACGATGACCTGCTGGGCGTGGCCACCGGCGGCGACGCCGCCCACCGAGAAGAACCGCGACTCGGGTCGTGTGCATGGGGATCCTCGCGAGGGATCAGACGTTCCTCGGAGCGCCGAGCATACCGTTCGGTTCGCCGACCGTGGTGGGCAGCTCGTCCATGTACCCGCCAGGCGATGGCCCGCGCGCGGTTCGAGCACAGCAAAACCACACCCGGTGTGAACTGCTGCCTCTCAGCGTCGTCACCGGCGGCCGCGCGCCGTGAGAGGCGATCATCCAGACCGGGCCTGGATCGTCGTGCTTCGCGGGACCGTGACCGCTCTGGCGACGCATCCGCTCCGCCGCGAAGATGGCGGCTCACCGATGGGCGGCCAGGGACAGCTCGCGTACGAACCCACTCCCGACGAGGGCGCGGCACCCGCGCGCTACGTCGAGGTCGTGCTCAAGCTGCCGCTGCGCCGCGCGTTCACCTACCGCTTGCCCACGGGTCTCGACGCGTCGCCGGGCTCGCGCGTGCGCGTGCCGTTCCACGGTCGCGACCTGCCCGGCGTCGTCGTCCGCCGCACCGACGACTGCGGCGAGGTCCCGCCGAGTCGGATCCGCGACGTCCAGAAGGTCCTCGACGCCGACACGCCGCTCCCGCCGGTGCTCCTCGAGCTCGCCGAACGCGTCGCCCACGACTACGGCTGCTCGCTCGGTGAGGCCCTCGACGCGATGCTCCCGGCCGCGGCCAAGCAGCGCGGCGTCCGCAAGATCCCGCACGTGCAGCTCGTGATCCCGATCGACCTCGCCCTCGCCCAGGTCGAGCAGCTCGAGGAGAAGAACGAAGGTGCCCGCGCCCGCACGCTGCGCGCCGTCGTCGAGTGGGGCGCGCCGATCCCCACCGTCCAGCTCGAACGCCAGACCGGCACCAGCTCCAGCCCGTGGAAGACCCTCGTCAAGCACGGCACCCTCCGCCGCGTGCTGATCGACGAGGAAGCCGAACCGCTCGAGCCCGACTTCTCCGAGGCCGTCGTCCGCCACGAGCTCAACCCGGCGCAACAGGTCGCCGTGGACGCCGTCGCCGCCAGGGTCGAGGCCCGCGAGCACCGCGCGTTCCTGCTGCACGGCGTCACCGGCAGCGGCAAGACCGAGGTCTACCTCCGGATCCTCGAGCATGTCCGCGCCCAGGACCGCTCGGCGATCGTGCTCGTCCCGGAGATCTCGCTCACGCCGCAGACCGTCGGCCGCTTCGCCCAGCGTTTCCCCGACGTCGCCGTCCTCCATTCCGGCCTGACCGGTGCCGAGCGCGCGCGCCAGTGGCGCCTCCTCGCCGACGGCCGCGCCAAGATCGTCGTCGGCGCCCGCTCCGCCTTGTTCGCCCCGCTCCGCGACGTCGGTCTGATCGTCATCGACGAGGAGCACGAGACCTCGTTCAAGCAGGACAGCACACCGCGCTACCACGCGCGCGAGATGGCGATCGCCCGCGGCGAGATCGAGAACGCCTGCGTCGTCCTCGGCTCCGCCACGCCGACGCTCGAGAGCTACGGCCGCGCGCGCCGCGGCGTCTACGAGCTCCTGACGCTTCCCGAACGCGCCGGCATGGGCAAGCAGCCGCACATCCTGATCGAGGACCTGCGCAAGGAGACCAAGGACTCGGCCGTCGCCGGCGTCGTCCTCAGCCGCACCCTGCAGGTCCTGATGCGCGAACGCCTGAACGCGCGCGACCAGGTCATCCTGTTCCTGAACCGCCGCGGCTACGCCCCGGTCCTGATCTGCCCGTCGTGCGGCACGGCCGTCAAGTGCGAGCACTGCGACGTGTCGATGACCTGGCACGTCCGTCGCGGCCGCCTCGTCTGCCACTACTGCCAGAACGAGCACCGCCGCCCCGAGGTCTGCGGCCACTGCCAGCACCCGCGCCTCCACGAGCTCGGCGCCGGCACCGAACGCGTCGAGCAGGCCGTGAAGGAGCTGTTCCCGAGCGCCGTCATCGCGCGCATGGACGCCGACACGATGCGCGAGCGCGGCGCGCACGAGCGCGTGCTCAACGCGTTCCGCCGCCGCCAGATCGACGTGCTGATCGGCACGCAGATGATCGCCAAGGGCCACGACTTCCCCGACGTCACGCTGGTCGGCGTGATCTCCGCCGACAGCGGTCTGTTCCTCCCCGACTTCCGCGCCGCCGAGCGCACGTTCCAGCTCCTCTACCAGGTCGCCGGCCGCGCCGGCCGCGGCGAGAAGCCCGGCACCGTGATCTTCCAGACCCTCTGTCCCGAGAACTACGCCGTCCAGGCCGCCGCGAAGATCGACTACGAATCGTTCGTCCAGCAGGAGCTCGCGTTCCGCCGCGTCACCGCCTACCCGCCGTTCAGCCGCCTCGTGCGCGTCCTGTTCGAGGCGAAGCGCGAGGCCGAGGCCAAGACCGCCGCGTTCGCGTTGAAGCAGGAGCTGCTGGACCTCCCCGACCTCGACGCCCTCGGCCCGGCCCCGGCGATCCTCGCCCGCGTCAAGGACCGCTTCCGCTACCACGTCCTGGCCAAGTGCCGCACCCCGTCCTCCTTCGAGAACGCGATGGCCCGCCTCGCCACCGTCGAGGACCGCACCACCCGCACCCTCCGCGTCACGCTCGACGTCGACCCGATGGCCCTGATGTGAACCGCCGCCCGAGGCTTGCCTCCCCTCCCCTCCCCGCTATCCTGCCCCGTTCCCCCGTCGCGCCGCGGAGCGCGACCGCAAGACCCGGATCGGAGCGTGGCGCAGCCTGGTAGCGCACCTGCATGGGGTGCAGGGGGTCGGAGGTTCAAATCCTCTCGCTCCGACCATTCATCTTGCTGGCAGGCAAGAGCTTGCGGCGTCGATGCGAACGCGGACGCGCGGGGGTTGCCGCGCCCGACTACCACTTAACTCGTCAGAGCCGTGTCCGTGGCTGGTAGGTGGCGTCCCCCCGCAACGACTTGCGGCGTTTGAACCGTCGACCCCCTGCCGAGTTCGCAGGGGGTCGGGTGCGCAGTTGCCAATGGCCTGTCAAGACGAGCGCGCCGGGAGGCTCGGTCTTCGCAACCTACACGACCCCCGACTCTCTCTGGCTGTTCGGCCAGCGCCAAGCGCGCGGGTACCGGCAGCGGATCTGGACATCACGGTACACGGCGCGATGGTGCTGGATCTCGCCGAGATCCGCGCCAGTTCCAAGCCCCCTCGCATGCGTGCCGGCCGGCTTCGCTCGGCGGGCATGGGAGCGGCGAAGCGGTGAAGAAGAGAAGTCAGTACGTGATGAGCCTGGCGGGACGCAGGCCCAAATGGCTGTTGCGGATCGACGGTGCGTTGTAGCTGCGGCTGGCCGACCGCGAGGTCACAGCGTTGTAGTCGAAGCTGCCGCCGCGGAGGACGCGGTCGGAGTAGCCACTCTTGTCCAGGCACCACTCCCAGACGTTGCCGTGCACGTCGTACAACCCGAACGCATTCGCGGCGAACGAGCCGACGGGCGCATGCACCACGTGCCCATCATCGAACGGCTCGGGCTCGCCCCACCCCGAAAATGCGCGCGCTGCGGTCTCGTCCAGCAGGTTGGCCTTTCCCGCAAGGTCCTTGACGTCGTTGCCCGACCACCAGACCGTCGTCGTCCCAGCGCGGCAGCCATACTCCGACTGCGCCTCCAGCGGCAACACCAGCCCCTGACGACTCAGCAACTCGGTGCTCATCGACCAGTCGACCTGCTCCACGGGGTTCGCGAGCGTGGCAAGTTGCGGACCCCACCGTTCCCCCGCCAGGTAGTAGCTCGGCCGCCGCAGGCTCTCATCTCCACTCCACAGCCGCGCCCATTGCCCCTGCGTCATCTCGTGCCGCGCCAGGAAGAACGGCTCGATCGTGACCTCGCGCAGCGTCTCGTTGATCTGCGCGGCGGGATCGAAGTTGGGCCCTGTGGGATCGTCCTTCTGCGTACCCATCGTGAACGTACCACCCGGCAACAACACGAACACGATGCCCGTGTCGCCCGTCATCGTGATCGATCCGTCCCCGCGGTGGGCGGGGATCGCGAGCTGTGCCGGATCCGACGTGCCGTCCCAGGCCGAGCGCAGGTGGTAGAACTCCCACAGCAACGTCACCGGGTTCATACCGATGGGCACCAGACCCATCTGGGGCTTCAGCTCGATCGGGGCGCCGCCGTACAGCTTGCTCGCCGTCACGCCGTCGGCCTTCAGGATCGCCAGCCGCGCCTCGTCCCACTGCTTGCGGTAGCGCGCGATCGTCAACTCCTCGACCCGCTCCGCCCACGACAGCCGCTGCACGACCGCCGGGACCTCACGCGCGGCGAACGCCTCGATGTCGGTGACCAGCTTGCGCAACGTGTCGTGCAGGAACTGGTCGGATGCGTCCGCGAACGTCGGTTGTTGTCGCTGTGCGACAGCCGCCTCGAGCCTCTCCAGATAGCCTTCGTACTCGACGCGCTTGCCCTCGCCGATCGCCGCCAGTGCCGCCTTGCTCTGCTCGATCGCCTCCGCCTCGAGCCCGTTGGCGAACAGCGCCCACGCCAACGTGTGGGTTACCATCGCCCGCTCTTCGCCGGTGGCAGGAGCCACCGGCACCGCCCGCCGCGCTAGCGCCAGCCCTTCCGCCTCTCGACCCAACTCCGAGCGCTCCGGATCGACCAACGGCCAGGCCAGCTCGTTCAGCTCGCGCGCCGTCGCCGGCAGCTTGGTCTCGTCGAGTGCGAACGCAGCGGCAGGAGGGGGTGCGGCTGCGGGAAGCGCGCGGGCCTGCAACCCGGTCAGCGTGGCACGCAGCTCGGCCAACGCCTCGCGCAGTGCCTTCGCGTCACCGGCAAGCCACTCGCGCATCGTCGCGACCTTGTCGGGCCACGCCGGATACAGCGCCTTCTCGGCCGCCCGCGCCGTCTCCAGCCGCACCACGTTTGAGAGGTGGTTGAAGTTGGCGAGATTGGCCCGCGCTTCGTCCCGTGCCTTGCGAGCCTCGGCAGCGCGTTGATCGGCCAGGTTTCGTGCCTCTTTCTCACCGTCTGCGGCAGCCTTCTCCTTCGCCGCAGCTTCCAGTGCGAAGCCACGCTGCGCATCCGCGTCCCGCCAGAACCACAGCGACGCAGCGAGGCCCATGGCGATCACCACCGTCAGCGTGATGCCGAGCTTCTGCGTCCGCTTGAGGGCGAGCGCCCGGACCGTGGCGTCGTGAGCCCGGGCTTCCGCCGCCGCGAGATGGTCGTGCACCGCCTTGGCCACCGCGGTCGCCGACTGCGGTCGCGCCGCCGACGCCGGCATCAAGCACTGCGTCGTCAGCTCGACGAGATCCTGCTCCGCGCCGCAGTTCGCCAGCCGCGCATGCGCGTCGTCGAGCTTGCTCATCGCCGCCATGCCGATCAGCTCGTTCGGCTCGCCGACGTACGGCGGCTGCCCGGTCAGGATCTCGCACAGGATCGCCCCCAGCGCGAACACGTCGCTGCGCTCGTCCATCGCCTCGACATCGCCGCGCGCCTGTTCCGGCGGCATGTAGGCCGGCGTGCCCATCACCGAGCCCAGCACCGACTGCGTGCCGTGCCCCGACGAACGCACCGTCTCGATGACGCTGAGCTGCGACTGCCGTTCGGCCGCCAGCTTCTCGTCGGCGATCCCGCCCGACTGCAGCACCTTACCCATGCCCCAGTCGACCACCTGCACTTCGCCGAAGCTGCCGATCATCACGTTCGCCGGCTTGAGGTCCCGGTGCACGACCCCGCGCGCGTGCGCGTAGGCCATCGTCTGGCAGATGTCCTCGAAGATGCTCAGGAAGGTGCGCCGGTCGTGTGCGACCGAGGGGCGCTCGGCGAGCTTCTTGGCCAGGGTCACGCCCTTGACCATCTTCATGGTGAAGAACGGCCGCCCGTCGGCCATGCCGAGCTCGTAGACCGGCACGATGCCCGGGTGCTGCAACTGGCCGCCGATCTGCGCCTCCTCGACGAAGCGGTGCAGGATTGCGGGCTCGTCCTTGTACTTCTCGTGCAGGAACTTCATCGCCACGTCGCGGCCGAGATCGGTGTCGTGCCCCTTGTGCACCGCGCCGACGCCGCCCTGGCCGAGCAGGCCCTGCACCATGTACTTGCCGGTTTCGCGCGCCACCCCCTCGCCCTTGACCAGCGGCTTCAGCATCGGCGTCTGGCCGCCCACATCGACCTCGCGCAGCGAGATCGACGGCTTCCTGCCGGTGACCTCGCCGATGCGCTGGATCACGCTCAGGGCGGGGGCAGGGTCGTCCCGCCTGGCGTCGTCGCCGGCGGCCTGGAAGCCGCGGTCGAGGACCCGGTCGAGGGAGTCGTCGTCGAGATCGTCTTGGGGGTCAGTCACTGCATGGCTCCGTGGTTGCCCCAGGATCCGGTGCACCCCGTTTTCGGGCACGGATTCCCCGAGAAAGTCCGGCCGTGTTCCGCGGGCGACCGGCCTGGCTGCTGCCAAGCTGCTGGCGGAATGCTCGATCGACAGACCGTCCTGGACCAGCTGGCCGCGAACGCGGAAGAGCTGCACGCGCTCGGTGCGCGGTCCGTCGCCTTGTTCGGCTCGTTTGCGCGCGACGAGGCGGGCGAGCAGAGTGACGTCGACCTGCTCGTGGACCTCGACGAGCACACGTTCGATCGGTACATGGACCTCAAGCTCCGGCTCGAGGACCTCCTGGCGCGGCCGGTGGATCTGGTACTTATCGATGGGCTGAAGCCGCGCGTGCGGGACAAGATCCTGGGCGAGGCGATCCGTGCCGCGTGACATCGGTCTCTACCTCGAGGACATGATCGAGGCCGCTGGTCGGCTCGCGAGCTACACGGACGGACTCGATTTCGACGGGTTCGCAGAGGATCCGCGCACGATCGACGCCGTCGTGCGGAACCTCGAGATCCTCGGCGAGGCGGCCAAGCGCGTTCCCGACGACATCCGCCAACGTGCGCCCGAGATCGATTGGCGCAAGATCGCCGGCATGCGCGATGTGCTCGCGCACGCCTACGTCCAGGTCGACCGCCAGATCGTGTGGGATGCGGCAACCAACAAGGTCCCGGAGCCCGTCGAGCCGCTCCGGCGGCTGCTCGGGGACCTTGGCTCCGCCTGATTCGTCAGGGCCCGAGCAACTCCGTGACCCGGCGGCACTCGGCGTCCAGGGCATCCGGTGCTGCACCCGTGTGGTGGGCCACCGTCGCCCGCAGGTGCTCGCGGAACTCCCGCAGGGCCCGGCGATACGCGTTGTGGACGGCCTCGATGGAGGCTTCCTCGAGCCGTGCTGCGATCTCTCGAATCGGTAGTCCGTCCTGGTGTCGGAGCCGCAGGACGCGGTAGCGCCGCCGCGCTTCGACGTCGCTGCAGCGCGCGATGCGGGCGTGACGCAGGATCGCTTCGCGCACGATGGCCTCGGCCCAAGACCGATCGAAGAACCGTGACAACGCCTCGGCCCGATCGGGAAGGTCGTCGAGGTGGACCGACCCGGTCACCTGGTCCGTTCGAGCGGCGCGTTCCTCGTGTCGCCTCGCCACGTTGCGCACCACGGCGTAGAGCAGCGCGCGGAACTCGCCGTTCGTCGGGTCCGCGCGTTCGATCGCGCCGCCGGGTTCGATGCACTCGACGAACACGTCCTGCAGCGCATCGTCGATCGCGGCTGCGAGACGGCTGTTGCGCCAACGGTGACCGAGGTAGGCGCGGATCGGCGCGGTGTAGCTGCGTGCGAACATTGACTTCGCACTCGCGTCGCCTACCGCAGCGGCGCGCAGCATCGTCCAGCAAAGTTTCGCGTCGGGGCGTGGCCACGGCGGCACGGTAGCGGTGTTGCCGTGCGCGGGAACGGTCGAGTCGCAGCTGCTCTCATCCTGTCGCACGACTACCACGAAACCCGTGGGACCAGTCGCGAGCAGGCGAGACTGCTTGCGATTCCGCGGCTCGACGTTAACCTCTGCAAACACGCCATCTCCGGCTGCTGCAACGACCTGCGGCGGCGACGCAGTTGACGACCTGGACGCGATGGGGTGCAGGGGGTCGGAGGTTCAAATCCTCTCGCTCCGACCATTTCCCTCGAAGCGATTCAGCCAGACGAACGCAGAGATGGCAAGGTCCGGGCCAGCGCCTTGGCGCGGCCCGAACTCATAGTGCCAGCGTCGACGGATTGCTGGCGCGCAGGCCGTCGGTTGCGCTCCACGCCACCGCCTGCCAGCAGAAGCGGGCCGCTAACAGGGCCGGTGTGTTCGGGAC
The DNA here is from genome assembly GCA_963823025.1 of uncultured Planctomycetota bacterium. Lineage (GTDB taxonomy): Bacteria > Planctomycetota > UBA1135 > UBA1135 > UBA2386 > CAWGKH01. Next base: position 229,620 of record CAWGKH010000007.1, read on the forward strand.
GTTGATGGCATGCTGGACGGGCGCCCCCGTCTGCGGCACACCGACCGCGACCGGAACAGCCGTCGCGGCGTCGAGCCAGAGGCTGCCGTCGACACCGGGCACCGCGGTCACGGGACCGGGCAGCGCAACGGCCAGCAGCACGAGCTCGCCGAGTGGCGCCGTGACATCGGCGATCACCGCGCCGCCCGGCCCGGCCGGCTGCGTGCGTAGGCTCGGCAGTGGACGCACCACGTCGGTCAACGCCGCCGCCACGGCCGGGCCGCCGTGGCTGCCCGACAGCACGGCGCCGGGCGCGCGCACCACGGGTACCCGCGGTACCGTCGATCGCCGGCGTCGGAGGCGAGGATGGTCCACTGTGACCCGCGGCATAGACGGCGCTCGGATCCTCACACAAACGCAGTTCGCCACCATTCAGCATCACGGCCGGCGACGGCCAGTCGAAGCCGGCGAAGTCGTTGCCGCCGTGGACCTGACACCTCGCCATGGTGACCGTGCCGCCCTCGACGTGGACGCCAAGGCCCGCGTCCCAACCGAGGCACCACAAGCACCCCGGGTCCCACGAGTTGATGCCGGTCAAGGTGCTGTGCTCCACGGCGACCTGCGAGTTGCGCGCGTGGACGCCCCCCGCCAGTGAGCACTCGCGAAGCGTCACCGCTGCACAGGCGTCGGCGAAGACCGCCGCCGCGACAATGCTGGCCCCGGTACCGGCCCAGGCCTGACAGGTCAGATCCTGCAACAGCACCGGACCGGCGCACGCCTGCAAGTGGACGCCCGTCAACGGCCCGAGCCAATACCAACCGTACCAGTTGATGGTGAAGCCACGCAGCGTGAAGGCCTGGCCCAGGCCGAGGTTGACCACGCGCACTGCCGTCGTGAATGGGCCGTTGATCCGGACGCCCGGAGCTGTGGCCAGGATCGACATACCCTTGCCGTCGAGGTCCACCGCCCCGTAGCTGCCCGGGCGCACCATCAGCACCGCGCCGTCGGGTACCGCGGCGACCGCCGCCGGCAGGTCGGTGAAGTTGGTTCCGGGTCCGTTGGCGGCATCGACGATGAAGTTCTGAGCGGCGACGATGGAAGACGTCGCAGCGAGCGCGACCGCGAGCAGTGTGGATCGTGACATGGCGTGATGTGGCGCCTCGGGCGCCATTCGTGCGGAAAACGGGAAGCCGCCCGACGGGGGGTGGTTCCCGGGCACTTGTTCATGCGTCACGTGCTCATCCGGACCGGCCAGCTTTCCTCGTCTTTCGAGCGATCGTTGAGGAATCGAGTGCGGCGGCTGACCTGAGCGCGGAAAGCGATGGTCTGTGGTGCGGCACTACTTGCTTCGACTTGCATTCCTGGTCGGAGGTTCCGATTGCGCGGCTTCGAGCTTGCTGCGCCAGGCTGCGGCCCCCACCGCGTCACCATTCGCTTCGAAGAACCGCACGAGGCGTTCGAGCGCCTCCCGATTGCGGGTTTCAGCGCCGGCAGGCATGCTCGCTCGGCGCTCGAGCATGCCACGGTAGCCCTCGAGGAGGAACGCCTCGGCCTCGACGAGCCGGTTCTGCCCGAGCAACGCCTCACCGAGCATCGACTTGCTGTTGAACGTGCTCCAATCGTCGGGTTGGACCTGCTCGCGAATCGACAGGGACTCGCGAATCAGCGGTTCGGCCTCGGCCCACGCCTGCAAGTCGAGTAGCACCTTGCTGCATGTGGCGAGTCGCCCCGCGAGTTCGGTGCTGTTCTTCGCCAGTCGGCCGCGCTGTTGGTCGAGACACTGCTGCAACCGAGCGACGACGCTGGCGATGGTCTCCGGCCTGGTTGGTCCGGCAGCCTTGCAGGCGTTCGTCACCTGCCTGGTGAAGTACGAATCCTCCATGGCGACGAGTCGCGGGTGTCCGACAGGGAGGGCTGCGCGGGTGATCTCCAACCCTTCGCGGAGGAGCGGCTCGGCCTCGGCATCCTTGCCCATTGCCACCAGGAGCCACGCGTGGTTGTACACAGCGAGGCCGAGTGACGGGTGCTCTGCGGGGAGGGTCGCGCGCTTGATCGACAGCGCTTCACGGGACAGCGGCTCGGCCTCGGTGAGCTTGCCTTCATTCTGCAGCAGGACCGCGAGGTTGCCCAGGCTCGTGGCGATGTCCGGGTGTCCGACCGGGAGAGCCTCGCGGACGATCTTCAACGCCTCACGGTAGAGAGGCTCTGCTTCGTCGAACTGGTGCTGGGCGGACAGGACCGACGCGAGGTTGTTCAACGCGGCAGCGGTCGCCAACTGCTCGACCGGGAAGGCTGCGCGGGCGATCTCCAGCGCTTCGCGGTAGAGCGCCTCGGCTTCGGTGAACTTGTGCTCGGCATGCAGGACCATCGCGAGGTTGTTCATCGTGGTCCCGATCTCATCATGCCCGACCGGGAGAGCCGCGCGGGCGATTCTCAACGCATCGAGGAGGTACCGTTCGGCCTCGGCGCGCTTGCCCTGGTCGTTCAGGACCATCGAAAGAAGATTGAGGTTCCGGAGGATGCTCGGGTGATCGGCGGAGGGAGCCTCGCGGAGCAGCGTCACCGACTTCCGCAGATTCGACTCGGCGGCCTCGTAGCGAGCCAGCTCGTAGAGGGTCCGACCGATGGCCCGGCGCACGCCCGCCTCCACCAACGGTTGGTCCTCGAGCGCACCACTGTCGAGTTCCTTCTCCGCGGCTTCCATCGTCTGGAGCACGGTCACCTTGTCGCCCAGGAGGTTGTTGGGATCGGCCGCCTCGAGCATGTCGGTCTGGAACCTCTCCACCGCCTCCGCGATGGCGGCCTGATTCCTGGCGTCGACCGTCGCCGCTTCCGCTGCCAACCGTTGCCGTGCCTCAGCCGTCTGGGCCCGCACCGCACGATCCCGCTGATCGCGCGCGACCTCGGCCTGCCAGGCGAAGGCGACGATGCCGACCACGAGCGCCGCCGCCACTGCTCCGAGCGCGAGCACCGTGGCGCGGTTGCGCCGGACGAACTTGCGCAGCCGGTAGCCCGCGCTCGGCGGGCCGGCGATCACCGGCTCGTCGTCGAGGTGGCGCCGATGTCCGCCGCGAGCCCGTTGGCCGTCTCGTAGCGGCGCGTGCGGTCCTTCTCGAGGCACTTCATCACGATCCAGTCGAGATCGCCGCGCAGTAGCGTGCCGAGCCTGCTTCGGGTCGACGCGGCGCCGTTGCGCGGTCGTGCGTGCCCGTGTCGCCGAGCGGTCGAGACGCGTGGCTCGGCGTCGGCGGCTCGACCTCGCGGATGATGCGCTGCATCTCGTCGAAGCCGTTCGACAGCAGCTCGCCCGAGGTCGAACGGCGTCGTGCCGGTCAGCAGCTCGTAGAGCAGGACGCCGAGCGAGTAGATGTCGCGTGCGCGTGTCGATGTCGAGCCCGGTCATCTCCGCCTGCTCGGGGCTCATGTACGCCGGCGTGCCGATCATCTGGCGGAGCTCGGTGAAGAGCGTCTCGTCGGTGAGCTCGCCGTTGGTCGCCTTGGCGATGCCGAAGTCGATGACCTTCGGCACCGGCACGCCGTCGTGCAGCGTCACGAGCACGTTGGAGGGCTTGATGTCGCGGTGGATGATGCCCTTCTGGTGGGCGTGCTGGACCGCGTGGCAGACCTTGACGAAGAGCTCGAGGCGCGTCCGGGTGTCAGCCGCTGCCTGCGTCGCAGTACTCGGTGATCGGCACGCCGCGGACCAGCTCCATCACGAAGTACGGCCGCCCGGTCTCGGTCGCCCCGGCGTCGAGGACCTTGGCGATGTTGGGGTGGTCCATCATCGCCAGCGCCTGGCGCTCGGCCTCGAAGCGGGCGATCACCTGCTTGGTGTCCATGCCGAGCTTGATGATCTTGAGCGCGACCCGCCGCTGCACCGGCTCGCGCTGCTCGGCCATGTAGACCGAGCCGAAGCCGCCCTCGCCGATCTGCTCGCAGCAGCTTGTAGCGGCCGATCATGGCGCCGGGCGACTCGCTGCCCGAGCCGGCGGTCGGGGCAGGTTCGGCGAGGAACTCCTCGACGGCCGCGTGTGCATCGAGCAAGGCGCGGACCCGGGCCCGCAGCTCGGCGTCCGGACCACAGGCGCCGTCGAGGTACGCCACGTGCTCGGCCAGCGGCAGTTCGAGCGCCTGGTGGAACAGTTCCTGCGCGCGGCGAGAATCGGCATGCATCGGGGCGTCCGCGACGGGCTCGTCGGGTGGTTGGGTTTCGGGCGACGTCGCCATCCCGTGCGCCAGGACGGGCGTGGACCGGCCAGATTACAGGGTCCGCGCAGGGCCGGCTCCTGCGCGGACGGGCACTCGCGGTTCGCGCCGGGAGAATTCTCGCCGGCCCGACCAGGTGTCCGACGTATGTGCTTCGCCCTGAGAGGGTTCGGCGGCAGCTCGGCGAGGTCACCAGGCCCTCCGCCGCGCAGCTTTCCTTCGCTCGCCAACCTGCACCTCGAACCGATGGGCGACGGCGGCTGTCCACCTCAGCCGGTAGACTCGACGCCGGTCCTGCCGAGCCCGAACTCAGTTCGGCGAAGCGTCCTCAGCGCCCCTTGAGTACCCGTTGAGCGATCTCTCCTCCGCCGACCCCAGTGACGAGTCCCTGTTCGCGCGCGTGTTCGCGGAACTGAAGCAGATCGCCCGACAGAAGATGTCCGGCGAACGCCCCGAGCACACGCTGCAGGCCACCGCACTGGTGAACGAAGCGTGGCTGCGGCTGCGCGACCAGGTAATCGAGGCCCGCGACAACCCGGGTCGCTTCTACGCCGCCGCCGCCGAGTCGATGCGACGCATCCTGATCGAGCACGCGCGCAGCCGCGGCCGCCAGAAGCGCGGCGGCAGCCTGCGCAAGCTTTCTCTCGATCTCGTCACTGCCGCCGAGTCGCTCGATCTCGATCAGGTGCTCGCGATTGATTCCGCCATCGAGTCGCTGGCGACCGTCAATCCTCGCGCCGCCGGGCTGGTCCGACTACGGTTCTTCGCGGGCCTGACCGAGGTCGCCGCTGCTGCTGCGCTCGGCATCTCCGAGCGCACTGTCCGGCGCGAGTGGACTTTTGCGCGCGCGTGGCTCTACGACGCACTGGGCCGGTAGCGCTCGTGGAGCTCGCAGAGAGGTCGGCGCCCCTACTACTGGGATCCGGGCTGCGCGCCCGACGCCGCGTTCGCCGTGCTGCTGCCGCGGCTTCAGCGTGGCGTTGGTGCCGGCGCGTTCCTGGAGCAGGAGGGCGAGCGGCGCCTGCTGGTCCCACGAAACAAGTGCGACTGAGTGCGATCAGGTGCGGCCCTTTGCGACGAGACGAGGCACCGTTACTCCTTGCAAACACGCCATCTCCGGCTGCTGCAACGACCTGCATCAACCACCCGATCGAGCCTCCCGGAGGCCATGGGGTACAGGGGGTCGGAGGTTCAAATCCTCTCGCTCCGACCACTTACATCTCTTGCTGAGCGTCGCGGTTGCGGCGAACCGGCCACAGGGCCGTGCGGAGTGTTGACCTCGACTGTCAGCGGTCCTTCACGGCGGCCTCGTACTCGGCCAGGTGCTCGGCCATCTCGGGATCCGCGCCTTCGGGCATCAAAGCGATGGCGCGCTTCTGGGTCTCGATCGCCGCTTTGGTATCACCGGTTTGGTGCTGCGCGCGCGCGAGTGAGCCGAGCAGTTTCCAATTGTCCTCCTCGAGCGCGCAAGCGCGTTTGGCGAAACCCAGCGCCCGCTCGGGGTCACGCAGGCTCGCTGCGACGGGTTCCAGGAGCGTCTCTGCGGCGGCGTCGAGCACGCGGGAACTCGCGTCTTTGGCTTCGGCTGCCGCGATTCTCAGCCCAATGAGTTCACGTTGTAGCGCGACCGCGTCCTCCGTCCGACCCAGCCCCTGGTAGGCGGTCACGAGGCCACTCATGGCGGAGTCCGTCTCCGGATGCTGCAGCCCGAGCACGCGCCGCTGGATGGGGAGGCTGGCGTCGAACGTCTCCGCCGCCTCCTCGAAGCGTTCCATCGAGTTGTAGACGTGACCGAGGTTCGTGAGCATGCCGAGCCTCATCGGGTGCTCCTCGCCCAGCACGCGCTTTTGGATCTCTAGCGTCTCCAGGATGAGCGCCTCGGCCTCGGCGTAGCGCTTCTGCGCCTCGTAGAGGCCCGCCACGTTGCACATGCTGATCAGCGTGCCCGGGTGTTCCGCGCCCAGCACGCGCTTCTTGATCTCCAGCGTCTGGAGCATGAGCGGCTCGGCCTCGGCGTAGCGGCCCTGATTCTGGTAGAGGAGCGCCAGGTTGCCCATGCCCGCCAGCGTGTCCGGGTGCTCCTCGCCCAGCACGCGCTCTTGGATCTCCATCGTCTCCAGCATGAGCGGCTCGGCCTCGGCGTAGCGGCCCTGCTTCATGTAGAGGCTCGCCAGGTTGCCCATGGCCGACACCGTGTCCGGGTGCTCCTCGCCGAGGACGCGCTTCCTGATCTCCAACGTCTGCAGGAAGAGTCCCGCGGCCTCGGCGTAGCGGCCCTGCTGCCAATAGACGCGCGCCAGGGCATCCATGCTCATCAGCGTGTACGGGTTCTCCTCGCCCAGCACGCTCCGGTTGAGCTCCAGCGTCTGAAGGAAGAGCCGCTCGGCCTCGGGGTAGCGGCCCTGAGCGTTGTAGAGGTTCGCAAGGCAGGCCATGTTGATCAACGTGTTCGGGTGCTTCTCGCCCAGCACGCGCTTCTGCATCTCCAGCGACTCCAGGTAGAGCGGCTCGGCCTCGGCGTAGCGGCCCTGCATGGCGTAGACGTTCGCCAGGTGGTTCATGCTCGTCAGCGTGCTCGGGTGCTCTTCGCCCAGCACGCGCTTCTTGATCTCCAGCGTCTGGAGCAGGAGCGGCTCGGCCTCGGTGCAGCGGCCCTGCTTCAGGTAGAGGTTTGCCAGGCTGCTCATGCACGTCAGCGTGTTCTCCTCGCTCGGCACGCGCTTCTGGATATCCAGCACTTTCAGGTAGAGCGGCTCGGCCTCGGCGTAGCGGCCCTGCAGCTGGTAGAGCATCGCCCGCCTGCCCATGCTCGCCAGCGTGCTCGGGTGCTCCTCGCCCAGCACCCGCTTTTGGACCTCCAGGATCTGGAGGCCGAGCGTCTCGGCCTCGGCGTAGCGGCCTTGTACGCGGTAGAGTCCCGCAAGGAAGGCCATGCCATCCAGCGTGCTCGGATGCTCCTCGCCCAGCACGCGCTTCTTGATCTCCAGAATCTGGAGTTGGAGCGTTTCGGCCTCGTCGAGGCGGCCCTGATCCCGGTAGAGGATCGCCAGCATGTTCATGGCCGACAGCGTGTCCGGGTCCTCGTCGCCCAGCACGTCCTTCCGGAGCTCGACCGCGACGGGAAGGTGCCGCTCGGCTTCCGGGTAGAGGCCGATCGCGCGGTAGACATTCCCGGTCAGGGCATGCAGTTCCGCGGCGACCAGCTCGTCTTCGATCGCGCCCTCGGCGAGGCGCTCCGACGCGGTGTCGAGGATGCCCTTGAGCAGCGTGATGTCGGCGCCCTTGGCCTGCTCCGGCGTGACGCTTTGTAGCATCTCGGTGATCAGGCGCTTGATCTCGACGGCGCGCGCGAGTTCGCGTGTGGCGACGGCGGTCTGCTCGACGGCGCGTTGTTCGTTGTCTTTGGCTTCCTGCGCCGAGGCCACGGCAGCGAGCTTGGCGAGCTTCTCGTTCTCGGCGGCCTTGTCGGCCGCGCGCCAGAACCACAGGGAAACGAACAGCCCGGCGGCGATCACCGCGGTCAGGCTGATGCCGAGCTTCTGCGTGCGCTTCAGGGAGGCGGCGCGCACCTTGGCTTCGGCCGCTTCGACGCGCGCTTCGTGCACGCGCGACTCGACCGCGACGAGGTGATCGTGCACCGCCTTCGCCACGACCTCGGCGGACCTCGGTCGTGCCGCAGGTGCGGGCATCAGGCAGCGAGTTGCCAGCTCGGCCATCTCCGGCTCGGCGCCGCAGGCTGCGAGGCGTGCGTGCGCGTCGTCGAGCTTCGCCATCGCGGCCATGGCGATCAGCTCGTCGGGTTCACCGACGTAGGGGGGCTGCCCGGTCAGGATCTCGCACAGGATTGCACCGAGTGCGAACACGTCGCTGCGCTCGTCCATGTGCTCGACGTCGCCACGCGCCTGCTCGGGCGGCATGTAGGACGGCGTGCCCATGACCGAACCCATGACCGACTGGGTGCCGTGACCGCCCGAGCGCACGGTCTCGATCACTCTGAGCTGTGGCTGCCGCTCGGCGGCGGGCTTCTCATCCGCCTGAGTTCCCTCATTGGCACCGGACGGCATCACCTTGCCCATGCCCCAGTCGACGACCTGCACTTCGCCGAACGAACCGATCATGATGTTCGCCGGCTTGAGGTCGCGGTGCACGACGCCGCGTGCGTGGGCGTAGGCGAGCGTCTGGCAGACGTCCTCGAAGATCGCGAGGAACGTGCGCCGGTCGGCGGTGGGGGACTCGCGTTCGGCGAGCTTCTTCGCCAGCGTCTGACCCTTGACGAGCTTCATCGCGAAGAACGGTCTGCCGTCCACCATGCCGAGGTCGTAGACCGGCACGATGCCGGGGTGCTGCAGCTGCCCGCCGATCTGCGCCTCTTCGACGAAGCGCTGCAGGATCTCGGGCGTGTCCTTGTGCTTCTCGTGCAGGAACTTCATCGCGACGTCGCGACCGAGGTCCTGGTCGTGGCCCTTGTGCACGGCGCCGACGCCGCCGCGGCCGAGCTCTCCTTGCACGACGTACTTGCCGGCGTCGCGAGCACGCGCCCTGCCCGCATAGGCGCGGTCAGGGGCCCCGCTGTCCGGCCCGAGCGGCTTCAGCATCGGGGTCTGACCCGGCTGCTCTGCGTCGCGCAGCGACACCCTGGGTCGACTGCCGGTCAGCTTGCCGATGCGGTCGATCACGCTCGGCGCCGGCGGCGGGTCATCGCGCCGGGCTTCGTCACCGGCAGCTTGGAAGCCGCGGTCGAGGACCCGGTCGAGGGAGTCGTCGTCGATGTCGTCGTGGAGGTCGGTCATTGCCTGGCTCCGTGGTTGCCCCAGGATCCGGCGACCCCCGCTTCTCGGGCACGGATTCTCTCAGAATCCTGCGCGGCCTCAGGAACCGAGCAGCGTCGTGACCTGGCGGCACTCGGCGTCGAGGGCTCGGGGCCGGCGCCGGTGTGGCACGCGACCGCCTCCCGCAGATGCACCCGAAACTCGCGCTTGGCGCGGCGATACGCGTTGTGCACTGCTTCGACCGAAGGCTCCTCGAGCCGCGCGGCGATCTCTCGAATGGCGAGGCCATCCTGGTGCCGCAGCCGCAGGATGCGGTAGCGCCGCCGGGTGTCTCGGTCACCGTGGCGGGCGACGCGGGCGTGCCGCAGGATCGCATCACGCACGATGGCTTCGGCCCACGAACGGTCGAAGAACCGAGAAAGCGCCTCGGCCCGATCGGGCAGGTCGTCGAGGTGAACCGAGCCCGCGGTGTCGCGGTCCGGGCGTTGTGCGCGCTCTTCGTAGCGTCGCGCCACGTTGCGCACGACGGCATAGAGCAGCGCGCGGAACTCGCCGTTGGTCGGGTCGGCACCGTCGAGAGCGCCGCCAGGCTTGATGCACTCGACGAACACGTCCTGCACGACGTCGTCGATCGCGTCGACCTGGCTCGAGTCGCGCCAACGATGACCCAGGTAGGTCCGAATCGGTGCCGTGTAGCTGCGCACGAACACCGACTTGGCGGTTCGGTCGCCGGCGGAAGCGGCGCGGACCATGCTCCAACAGGTCTCAGCGGGGTCCGGGGACACGGTGGCAGGATATCGGTCACTTGGCCAGCTACGAGAGCGGGACAGCAGTAGATCAGCAGTTTGCATCGCACAGTCGCGCAGCAGCATGCCCGCACGGCGGTGTCGTCGGTCCGCGCCGAGGCCGACGTGAGGTGATCGTGCACCGCATTCGCCACCGCCGCCGCGGACTGGCCGCGCCATCGCGAGCCGCCGCTGGCTCGAACCCCCCGCGCGGGAGGCTCCCGTCACCATGCAATTCGCCCCATTTCCTCGTGTCCTGACTCGACGAGTCAACGCAGAGCGCGAACCCGCCTCGAGGCCGTGCCGTCGCGAGTCGTCCGGGGTGTTCAAAGGACGCGGTTGAGGGCCGGAATCACCAGGACGCATCATCGAGGAATCCATCGGTGATCGCCCATTCGAGGGCTCGGTGTTTCAGCTTGCTGAACTCGCGTAGCAAGTCCGCGAGTCGGTCGATGTCGGCGGGGTAGGCCGAGAGCGAGAACTCCGTCGCCTCGCGTTCAGGCGGCGAATCGTTGTTGTTCAGTCGCAGTTCAAATCCGCATTCGCCGCTGGGTGCCACACACCAGACTCGAAGCCGGAAGTAGAAGGCGAAGCGGTCCTGGGGATCCTCGGAGCCGAGTTCCCACACGAACGTGTCTCTTGCATCAGAGGGAAACCCAGTGAGGCGTCGCGCTGCTGTCTCCAGGTCCTCCGCGTTGGCGTAGATCTCCAGTTCGCCTCGTTGCCTCGCGGAGACGATGAGGTTGACGTTGACGTGGTAGGGCTCTTCGTAGGGGTTGCGGACGACGCGGAGGAAGGGCCGCAACTCAGGTCTTCCGGTCTGCGTGATCTCGGACATGGCAGCCTCGAAGGATAGTTGCACGTGCTCGTGGAACCTCATGCTGCGAGCAATCTCTCAATGACAGTGCGATCAAGCCGCGCTGCGCCGGCCACGAAGAGTTCAATCCTTGTCCCGCTTGGCCGACCATTTCTCGCGCGCAGCGCGGCGGCGTGCCGCGGCTCGGGCGGCGCTGTCGCCGTCGGCCGAGCGGCCGGCGACGAACGGGTGGAGTCGGCGTTGGTGCGCCGACGGTTGCCGTGCCGGCAACCGAAGCGAATCGCGAGGCCAATGTCGTGAGGATCTGTCTGGACGGCAGATCGTTGCGGGCGATGAAGGAACTGCGGCCGCGAGAGCCCGAGGGGTTCGACGACTGGCGGACTGTTGCGGTTCGGCAAGCGAACCCCGGTTGCGGGTGCACGGGCCCGGGGTTCCGCGGTGGCCCGGTCGCGTGAGTCCAGCCGCCGGTGTTGCGCCCGGTTTCGCGTCGGCCTCCGACTCCGATCCCTGGATCGACGCGGCGGAGTTCTCCTGCTCGGCAACCTGCGCCGGATGTTCGCGGCGGGCCCCGGTTCACGAACCCGGCATCCGGACCGCCCGAGGCTTCGAAAGCCCTCGCCAGACCTTCCGGAAACCACGACGAAGAGCACATGTCCGAGAACGCAATCACACACAGGCGCCAGGCGCGGCGCGCGGGGACTCCGAGCAGGCGGATGCGACGCTTCGGCGGGGCGGGTTCCGCCGCGCTGATCGCCTTGACCCTCGGCTGGTCGGCGGTGAGCAGTGCCTGCTCGACGTCGCCCCGGGGGCGGGTCGCGGAGCCGGCCTTGCTCGCGGCCGCGACGGCCGGTGACCAGACCGCAGGCGGCATCGCCGAGTGTCCGGTGATGGGCGCCTCCCAGGGTGTTCCGCGAGGCAGCATGCAAGCACCGATGACGACCGGGTCCTACTCGAATCGCGACTGGTGGCCCAACCAGCTCGACCTCAGCGTCCTCGATCGGACCCCGGCGCCGGGCAGTCCGATGGGCGAGGACTTCGACTACGCGAAGGAGTTCGCGACGCTCGACCTGGGTGCGCTGAAGAAGGACATCGCGCAGATGCTGACCACGTCCCAGGACTGGTGGCCCGCGGACTACGGCAACTACGGCGGGCTGATGATCCGGCTGGCCTGGCACAGCGCGGGCACCTACCGCGTCAGCGACGGCCGTGGCGGCTCGGGCTCGGGCATCATCCGACTCGCGCCGGTCAACAGCTGGCCGGACAACGCCAACCTCGACAAGGCGCGCCGGCTGCTCTGGCCGATCAAGCAGAAGTACGGCAGCAAGATCTCGTGGGCCGACCTGATGGTGCTCACCGGCAACGTCGCTCTCGAGACGATGGGGTTCAAGACGTTCGGCTTCGCCGGCGGCCGCGTGGACGTCTTCGAGCCGCAGGACATCGACTGGGGACCCGAGACCAAGTGGCTCGGCGACCAGCGTTTCTCCGCCGACCGGAAGCTCGAGAACCCGCTGGCCGCCTCGCAGATGGGTTTGATCTACGTCAACCCGGAAGGCCCCAACGGCAACCCGGACCCGCTCCTCGCGGCCCGCGACATCCGCATCACGTTCGCGCGCATGGCGATGAACGACGAGGAGACCGTGGCCCTGATCGCGGGCGGACACACGCTGGGCAAGACCCATGGTGCCGCCGACCCGAACAGATACGTCGGCAGGGAGCCCGAGGCCGCGCCGATCGAGGCACAGGGGCTCGGCTGGAAGAACTCGTTCGGCACAGGCAAGGGTGGCGACACGATCACCAGCGGGCTGGAGGGCGCGTGGACCTACACCCCGGTCCAGTGGTCCCACGACTACTTCGAGAACCTGCTGGGCTACGAATGGCAGCTCGTGAAGAGCCCGGCCGGCGCACACCAGTGGATCCCGAAGGACGGCCAGACGAAGCGCACCACGCCGGATGCCCACGATCCGTCCAAGGGCCATCCGGTCGTCATGCTCGACGACGGACCTCGCGCTGAAGATGGACCCGATCTATGCGTCCATCTCGAAGCGGTTCCGCGACCACCCGAAGGAGTTCGAGGCCGCGTTCGCCAAGGCCTGGTACAAGCTGACCCACCGGGACATGGGGCCGTATTCGCGGTTGCTCGGCCCGGAGGTTCCGCCGCCGCAGCCATGGCAGGATCCGGTGCCCGCGGTCGATCATGAGCTGGTCGGGGCGCAGGACGTCGCCGAGCTGAAGCGCACGATCCTCGCCTCGGGGCTCTCCACGTCGCAGCTGATCTCGACCGCGTGGGCGTCGGCCTCGACGTTCCGCGGCACCGACAAGCGCGGCGGTGCGAACGGCGCCCGCATCCGACTCGCCCCGCAGAAGGACTGGGCGGTCAATCAACCCGCCGAGCTCGCCACGGTCCTCCAGAAGCTCGCGAGCATCCAACAGGACTTCAACGAGGCGCAGTCCGGCGACCAGCGAGTCTCCCTCGCCGACCTGATCGTGTTGGGTGGCTGTGCCGCCGTGGAGGACGCGGCGAAGCAGGCTGGCCACGACGTGCAGGTGCCGTTCACGCCCGGTCGCACCGATGCCACCCAGGAGATGACCGACGTGGAGTCCTTCGCCGTGCTCGAACCGACGTCGGACGGGTTCCGCAACTACTACCTCGGCAAGGGCGAAGGGGCCCCGGCGCCGGAGCTGCTCGTCGATCGCGCGCAGAAGCTGACGCTGACCGCGCCGGAGATGACGGTGCTGATCGGCGGCATGCGGGTGCTGAACACGAACGTCGGCAGGTCCCAGCACGGTGTGTTCACCAAGCGACCGGAGACGCTGACCAACGACTTCTTCGTCAACCTGCTCGACATGCACACCGAGTGGAAGAAGTCGTCGTCCAGCGACGACGTCTACGAAGGCCACGACCGCAAGACCGGCGAGCTCGCGTGGACCGGAACGTCCGTCGACCTCGTGTTCGGTTCGAACTCGCAGCTACGTGCCATCGCCGAGGTCTACGCCGGTGACGATGCGCAGCAGAAGTTCGTCGAGGACTTCGTGGCGGCGTGGAGCAAGGTGATGAACCTCGACCGCTTCGACGTCCGATCCTGACGGCGCACGTGCCGCCCGCTCGCGGGTCGTTTGGTCGCTCGCGGGCCAGCCGTCGGTGCCCCGAAGATCGAAAGCGCGGCCGCCCGCGTCGGTCACGGCTCGGGGTGTCTGGTCCACCCGAACCGGTGCCGGCAGCGGTGAAACGCCGACTCGCCGCGCCACCGATCGGATGCGGTCGCGGGGTGATTCACGAACTCTTCATCACGCGTGCGCCCCGTCCCGCGGCGCACGCGTGCCGGCGGGTGCGTCCCGTTCCGACGTGCCTGGCACGGGGGTCCGCCGCGCGAAAACTCCGGCCCGTTGCAGGCTCGGGCCATGGATCGGCAGGATCGCGTCTTGAGGACCCGTGGCCTGAAGGCCCAGTATCGGAGTTCGAGAGCGCGGTCGCGGGGACCGCGAGCTCGACCCCACGAGGAGCGACCCCATGTTCGACGCGAAGGCCTACTCGGCCACCAGTTCCACGGCGCCACTGACACCGACCACGATCCGGCGGCGCGATCCGACCGAGCGAGACGTCCAGATCGAGATCCTGTTCTGCGGGGTCTGCCACTCCGACCTGCACTCGGTGCGCGACGAGTGGCAGAGCCTGATGCCGACGATCTACCCGATCGTGCCCGGGCACGAGATCGTCGGGCGCGTCACCGAGGTCGGCGCGGGCGTGACGAAGTTCAGGCCCGGCGACCTCGCCGCCGTGGGCTGCCTCGTCGATTCCGACCGCGACGTGCCCGCAGTGCAGGCACGACCTCGAGAACATGTGCCCGAACCAGGTCTTCACCTACAACGCGCCGGACAGCCACCTCGGCGGCGTGACCTACGGCGGCTACTCCGAGCAGCATCGTCGTCGACGAGCACTTCGTGCTGCGGTGCCCGAGCGAACCTCGACCTGGCCGGCGCCGCGCCGCTGCTCTGCGCCGGGATCACGACCTACTCGCCGCTGCGTCGCTGGGGCGTCGGGCAAGGGCACGAAGGTCGGCGTCGTCGGTCTCGGCGGGCTGGGTCACATGGGCGTGAAGTTCGCGCACGCGCTTCGGTGCGCACATGGTCGTCGTTCACGACCTCGTCGAGCAAGATGGAGGACGCGTCGCGGCTCGGTGCCGACGAGGTCGTCGTCTCGCCGCGACGCCGAGCCGAGATGGAGAAGCGCGCCGGCACGCTTCGACTTCATCCTCGACACCGTCTCGGCGCGACGCACGACGTCAACGCCTACCTCGATCTGCTCGCGCCCGACGGCAACGCTGACCCTCGTCGGCGCGCCGGAGAAACCGCTCGCGATCTCCGCTTTCAACCTGATTGATGGGCCGCCGCACGCTGGCCGGCTCGCTGATCGGCGGCATCGCCGAGACGCAGGAGATGCTCGACTTCTGCGGCGAGCACGGCATCACCGCCGACGTCGAGGTCATCCCGATCCAGAAGATCAACGAGGCCTACGAGCGGCTGCTGCGGTCGGACGTGAAGTACCGCTTCTGCATCGACATGGCCTCGCTGAAGTCAGCAGTAGCCGAAGTTCCTCGGCGCAACCAAGGAGACGCACGATGCAGAAGCGCACACTCGGCACGCAGCGGACCTCGAGGTCTCGGCCCTCGGCTTCGGCTGCATGGGACTGAACTTCGCCTACGGCCCGGCCAAGCCGAAGAAGGACGATGATCGCCCTGATCCGCGCCGCGGTCGAGAAGGGCGTG
This sequence comes from uncultured Planctomycetota bacterium, assembly GCA_963823025.1. Taxonomy (GTDB): domain Bacteria; phylum Planctomycetota; class UBA1135; order UBA1135; family UBA2386; genus CAWGKH01. The sequence goes on from CAWGKH010000007.1 coordinate 244,939, forward strand.
ACGTTCTTCGACACGGCCGAAGCCTACGGCCCGTTCACCAACGAGGAGCTGGTGGGCGAGGCGCTCGCGCCGATCCGCGACCGTCGTGATCGCGACCAAGTTCGGCTTCAAGGACGGCAACGCACAGGGCGGGCATGGACAGCCGGCCCGAGCACATCCGCGAGGTCGCCGACGCGTCGCTGAAGCGACTCCGGACCGACCGCATCGACCTGCTTCTACCAGCACCGGGTCGACCCGAACGTGCCGATCGAGGACGTCGCCGGCACCGTGCGGGAGCTGATCGCACGAGGGCAAGGTCCGACACTTCGGCCTGTCGGAAGCGGGTGTCGGAGACGATCCGCCGGGCCCACGCCGTCCAGCCGGTCACGGCGCTGCAGAGCGAGTACTCGCTGTGGTGGCGGGAGCCCGAGGACGAGGTGCTGCCGGCGCTGCGAGGAGCTCGGCATCGGGTTCGTGCCGTTCAGCCCGCTCGGCAGGGGGTTCCTGACCGGCAAGATCGACGCGAGCACGAGCTTCGCGAAGGACGACTTCCGCAACCTGATCCCGCGGTTCTCGCCGGAAGCACGCGAGGCGAACCAGGCACTCGTCGATCGGCTCGGGGAGATCGCGACAGCCAGACAGGCGACCACGGCGCAGATCGCGCTCGCCTGGCTCCTCGCGCAGAAGCCCTGGATCGTGCCGATCCCCGGCACGACCAAGCCACACCGCCTGGAGGAGAACATCGCCGCCGTGGCCGTCGAGCTGTCCGCGGAGGACCGCCGTCGGATCGCCGACGCGCTCGCTGAGGTCCACGTGCAGGGCGATCGTTACCCGACGAGCCTCGATGCGCTCGTCGACAGGTGACGGATCGCCGGTCAGAACTGCAGGTTCATGCCGAAGAACATCTGGAACAGCGGCTGCCCGGGTCCTTCGTGGAGCACGGTGAGCTGGGGCTCGACGAACAGGTTGACGACCTCGTGCTCGAGCTTGACGATCTTGCCGAGGCCGACGCCGACCGGCACCGAGTAGTCGCCGGTCTGCAGGTTGAACGCCCAGCTCCCGGCCGATCGGGCGTACAGGCCGTCCCCGAGTTGGAGGAAGCCGAACGGCTGGACGACGAGCAGGTTGACGTCGGGTGCCCGGTCGGAGCCCGCGAACTTGTGCTGGTAGGTGACGAGTCCACCGTACTGGAGCTTCGGCGAGCTGCCGTCGAACAGGACGGCGGCGGCGCCCGCCGACCACTGGTCGGTGCCGAGCGCGTCGGACGTCGCCGTGGGCAGGCCGAGCAGGGGTCCGATGCCGTAGCTCACGTCCGGATCTCCGCTGTCGAGCAGGTACGCGGCGAAGATGTTCGCGTCACCGATGCCGGACTCCGACTGGTTCATGCCGGTGGGCAACGTGCTGAGCGGCAGCGATGCCCGCATCAGGAAGCCGCCGATCGGCTGCGCGTAGCGGGCCCAGAACGTGTTGGCCGACTGGTCGGTGCCCGACACGTCGGGGATGTAGTAGTCCTGGAGGCTGAACGCCTTCATGTTGGCGATCGGGTTGTTGGCCTGCTTGAGCGCACCGCTGTCCTCGGACGTGGCCGCGCCGGGCTTCTGCGCGTGGTTCGGCTCGTCCGCGGACGGCTTCGGCTCCTGCCACCGCGATGGCGTGGCATGGGGCGCGGGCGCCGGGGTCGCACATGATCCGAGCAGCGCCGCTGCGGTCAGCGCGACAGCCGAAGCGAAGGGAACGGACTTCGATGGGTGCTGCATGGCATTCGACTCGTGGCCAGGCCCGTGGCCGGCATGGACGGGGGGACTCTCTCGGTTCGGGAGTCTAGCGACGCGTGCCCGGCGGATCCGTTCGTTTTCCGGATCGTTGCGCCCGGCGCCGGCACCGTTCGACTCGCGCCGCTCGACGTTGTGGGTCGGTGCCGCGGCCGCTACCGTCCTCCGGCGCGACACTCCGAGATTCCGAGCACCACGGCAAGGACGTACCGATGCAGATCCAGTACCCTGGAGATCGTCACCGACGACGTCGACGCCACGTGCTCGACCCATGCGAAGCTGTGCGGTGTGCGCTTCGGCGAGCCGGACGCCGGCTTGGGTGGTGCGCGCACCGCCGCGCTGGCCGGTGGCGGCAAGCTTGGCGTCCGCGGCCCGCTGCACGTGACCGAGACACCGGTGGTCCGGTCGTACGTGTTGGTCGACGACATCGAGGTGGCGGCGCAGGCCGCCGTCGAGGCCGGCGGCGAGATCGCGCATCCGCCGATGGCGATCCCGGGCCACGGAACGTTCGCGATCTACATCCTCGGCGGCGTGCAGCACGGCCTCTGGCAGGTCTGAGCCGCGACGCGCTGCCGGTCGACGGCGGAGAGCACGGAGGTTCGAGTCTCGGGGCAGGGACCCCTCACGGTGTCCGCGCTCCAATCGCTCCGGACATCCGGCGCGGGGTCCCGACCGCTAACGTGGCCGCATGGCTGACGAGGTCGGAGGCGCCGGTCGGGTCGGTGGCGAACCGCCGGGCGCGGTCGCTGGTGGATCGTTGCCGAGCTTCGCTCGCCAGCTCGAGCGCTACGTGATCCTGCGCAAGGTCGGCCAGGGCGGCATGGGTGCGGTCTACGAGGCGGAGCAGGTGAGCCCGCACCGGCGTGTGGCGCTCAAGATGCTACGGCCGAGCGCGATGGGGGAGGAGCAGGCGCGGCGGTTCAGGAACGAGGCCGAGATCCTCGGGCGGCTGCAGCATCCGGGCATCGCGCAGGTGTTCGAGGCCGGCGCGTTCGAGACCGAGGAGGGCACGCAGCCCTTCTTCGCGATGGAATTCATCGACGGTCTGCCGTTGCTCGAACACGCGCGCGAGGCGGGACTCGGGACGCGCGATCGGCTGCAGCTGTTCGCGCAGATCTGCGACGCCGTGAGCTACGCGCACCAGAAGGGCGTCATCCACCGCGACCTCAAGCCCGACAACGTGCTCGTGCTGAACGCGACGACGACCGCGGAGCACGACTCGACGACGAGCCTCGTGATCGGGCGTGCCAAGGTGCTCGACTTCGGCATCGCGCGGGTCACCGACTCCGACATGGAGCTGGCCACGATGAGCACCGAGCTCGGCACGATCGTCGGCACGCTCCAGTACATGAGCCCCGAGCAGACGATGGGCCGCCGCGAGAGCGTCGACCACCGCACCGACATCTACTCGCTCGGCGTGATGCTCTACCAGCTGCTCAGCGGGGAGATGCCCTACGACCTCGTCGGTCGCGAGATCCTCGGCGCCATCAACACGATCCAGGAACAGGAGCCGCGTCCACTCGGCCGGGTCGACGCGAAGTTCCGCGGCGACCTCGAGACGATCGTCGGCAAGTGCCTGGCGAAGGAGGCCGGGCATCGCTACGAGAGCGCCCAGGAGCTGGCGATGGACCTTCGCCGGTACCTGCGCGACGAACCGATCCTTGCGCGCGCGCCGAGCACGTTCTACCAGCTGCGCAAGTTCGCGCGGCGCAACACCGGGCTCGTCGCAGGGATCGCCGCCGCGCTCCTGATCCTGGTCGCCGGGACGGTCGTCAGCATCGTGTTCGCGACACGCGCCAATGCCGAGGCCGAGCGCGCCAACATCGCCGCCGAACAGGCCAAGGCGGAAGCGGTGCGCGCGACGCGGGAGCAGGCGAAGGCCGAGCGCGTGAAGTCGTTCGTCACGGCGATGCTGGACGGCATCACCCCCGAGACCGCGCAAGGCCTCGACACGAAGCTGCTGCGCTTGATCGTCGATCGTTCGGCGAGCAGGGTCGAGAGCGAGCTCGCGAGTCAGCCCCAGGTCGAAGCCGAGATCCGTGACCTGCTCGGCCGCGTGTACGGCTCGATCGGCGACTATGACGACGCCGAGCACAATCTCACGCGCGCCGAAGCGATCTTCGCCGACGCGCTCGGTCCGGAAGCGCCGCAGACCCTGCACAGCCGGGCCAAGCTGGCGGCGCTGACGCTGGACTCCGAGGGCCGCCATGCGCTGGCCGAGCGGCGCCTACGCGCCGTCTACGACGATCAGGTGCGCGTGCTGGGACCCGAGCACCGCGACACGCTCGAAACCGGCCAGCGCCTCGCGCAGGCCTTGATGATGCAAGGCAAGGCCGGAGAGGGCGAGCAGCTGCTGCTCGATCTGGCGGAGCGCGCAGAGGATGCGCTCGGCCCCGACGATCCGAGGTGCACCTCGATCGCGATGGATCTGGGCGTGCTCTACTCCCAGACCGACCGGAGGGACCAGGCGGAGGCGGTGTTTCGCGAGTGTCTCGCGATCCACGAGCGCGTGCTGGGCCCGGATCACCCCTCGACCATCGCCGCGATGGCCGATCTGGTGATGATGCTCGGCCCCGAGAAGAACCGCGAAGACACCGAGCGTCTCCACCGCGAGGTCATCGCGCGGTGCGAGCGCGTCTTCGGCGCGGATCACCCGCAGACGCTGAAGGTCGAGAACAACTACGCGGGCTACCTGTCCGATGCTGGCAGGCCCGAGGAGGCGCTCGCCCTCAACGAACAGGTCTACGCGAGCCGGTGCCGCGTGCTGGGCGAGCAGCATGCGCTGACGCTCTACTCGCTGCGCAACATCGGCGTCGATCTGAAGCAACTCGGGCGCTTCGACGAGGCGGAGCAGCGATTGCGGCAGGTACTCGCGCTGCGCCTTCAGGTCCACGGTCCCGAGCACCGCGAGGTCGCGCAGTCGTATTCGGACCTCGCGCTCCTGTTCCACGCACAGGGCCGTCTCGACGAGGCGGCGGCGATGTTCGGCGAGGTCGCGAAGATCGTGCTGAAGCTCGGCAGCGACTCGGACCCGCACGTCGCGCTCAGCTTCTACCACTGGGCCGCGGTCACGCAGGACAGCGGCGACGACGCCGCCGCGCTCCCGATCTATCGCCGTGCCATCCAACTGAACGACGAGCGCAAGGGCGGCGACCGCGCCTACATCGCCGCTGCCTGGAACGGTCTCGCCAAAGCGTTGGCGGCCACCGGAGATGCCGCGCAGGCCGACGAAGCGTTTCGGAACGGCCTCGCGATGCGCGAGCGGCTGTTCGGCGAGAAGCATCCAGAACTCGTGCTCTCCCTGAACGACTACGTGCAGTTCCTGCTGGAACGAGAACGCTTCGCGGACGCCGAGCCGTTCGCGGGCCGGCTGCTGGCGATGGTCCAGTCGATCGAACCGCAGAACGCCGTGGCCCTGGCGCGTTCGGAACACTTCCTCGGTGTCGCGTTCGCCGGACAGGGCAGGTACGCCGAGGCGCGCGGCCCGCTGCTCGACAGCTGGGAGGAGCTGCAGAAGGTGCCGGACGCGGCCAGGGAGACGCGCGTGCGCTACCTAGAGTCGTTGGTGCGGTTGTTCGAGGCGCTGGGCGACGCCGAGCAGACCGCATCGTGGGGTGCACGGTTGCGCGCCGAGCAAGGGCCCGGCTGAGCCGTGCCGGTTCGGGCGAGTGGCCGTAGGTCGCGATCCAGTGCTCGAGCCAGGAGGAAAGGTGCTTTGCGTCGCTCGGATCGCGCTCGCGGAACGATCGGCCGCGAGTCGACCGGGCGCAGCGTCGCTCCGATCTCGGAGAGACCGAGGGCCGCGGTGCGACCACGGAACGGAATCGCGGGCGGGTATGCGCTCTGAATCACGCGGTGTCCCGACGTCTGAGCGGGCTCGGCTGTGGCCGATCACCGCGCCGGCGGGGAGCTCGGAAGCGGCGGGCCCGGCGATGGCTCGAGGACGGTCGGAACTCCGGGCCGGGGAGCCAGTAGACATGCGGATCCATGGCCCGCTCCAAGCACGCCCGAGTCGTTTCCCCGTTCGCGGTGGTCGTGGCGCTCGGGTTGCCGGTGGTGGGGATCACCGCATGGTGGTCGAACCGTCCGCCCGCGGATCTACCCGCCGACCATGCCGAGCTGGTCTTCCAGGTCGACGGGCTCGACTGCGCGTTCTGGTGCCCGGTCGGGGTCGACGCGGCGTTCGCCGGGGTGACCGGCGTGCGGGTGCTCGGTGTCGACGTGCGTCAGGGGTCGATCACGGTCGCGTTCGATCCGGACTCCGTGTCGCAGCAGGACGTCACGCGACGGATCGCGCAGCGGTGGCCGATCCGGTCGGTGCGACGCGTCGAGCGGTAGTCGCTGTCGCCGCCGTTTGCCGGGCGTTGATGCCCTCTCGGGCGTGGCAGAGTTCGTGACGCCGTCGCGCCCGGTCGGGTTGTCGGCTCCTGCGGGCGGCAGTAGGTTGCCGGCGTGTCCCGCTACCGCAAGCTCGCGCTGATCGCCGTCGGGCTGTCGTTGGCGGCGCTCGCGTTCGAGGCGTGCCTGCAGGCGATCGCGTACTTCCGGTGGCGCCATGCGCATTCCGGCGTCGCCGCCGTCCGAACCGACGATCGGCCGTGCGTGCTGTGCGTCGGTGACAGCTACACCTACGGGCTGGGCGCGGAGGATCCGCAGCAACAGTCCTATCCCGCGGTACTGCAGCGGGACCTCGATGCGGCCGCACCGGGCGCCTGGCGGGTCGCCACCGACGCGTGGCCGGGACGCAACTCCCGCGAGCTGCTGCTTCGACTGCCCGACCAGCTCCGGCGCGCCAGGCCGGCGATGTTGTTCGTGCTGGTCGGGATGAACGATCTGTGGCGTGCCACGCCGGAGGTCACGGACGACGAGCTCGCGGCGAGCCGCGGTGCCGACGACGGCTTTCCGCTCGTCTGGCGTACCGGCCGGTTGCTCGCGCTCGTCGCGCAATGGGCGGGCGGCGCCGCGCCGCAGCGGCCGGCGGACGGACCGGAGTTCCTCGGCACCTGGGTGGCGGCGGACGGTCGCGAGCTCACGTTCTTCCGCAACGGTCAGCTCTTGTTCGCGCCGAACGTGTGGCAGTGGCACGTGGCGGCGGGCGGAATCGAGATCCGCGATGGCGGAGTGCCGCTGCGCACACTGCGCTGGCAGCGCGACGGGGACGTGCTGCAGCTCGAGAGCGACGACTGGGACGAGCCGTTGCGGCTGCGCCGGGGGCGGACATCTCCCGAGATCGCGGCAGAGGCGGAGGGCGCCGAGATGGGTGAGTCGCTGGAGCTCGGCGGAGCCGCGCAAGGCGGCGCTCCCGGGGAGCGACCGATCGATGCGGTCACGCGGCGCATGGGCCCCGAGCTCGAGAACAAGCGCGCGGTGCTCGCGAGGCACCTCGAGAAGATCGTGCGACTCGCTCGCGCGTCCGGCGCCGAGCCCGTCCTGCTCAGCTATCCGTGGAACGTGCATGGTGTGGCGGGGGTCGCCGAGAAGGTCGCGGCGTCGACCGGGGCCCGGTATCTGTCCCTGCTTCCGCACTTCGATCGACTGCTGGAGACCGAACCGTCCGAGGAGCTCTACATCGCCGACGGTCACTGCACCGCCCGCGGCTATGCCGAGATGGCCGGCGTCGTCGCGCACGAGGTGTTGGCGCATCACTGATCCAGCGCGCCCGCGGCACGTCGAGCTCGGCATCCGGGCCGGTCGGCGCATGCGGAGATTCAGGGTCGCCTCGAGCGATCGCACGGCGTTGAATGGCACCGAGATGCGTGCCGTCGTCCAACGCGAGTACGGGTCGCCCGACACGCTCCGCGTCGAAGAAGTCGCCCGCCCCGAGCCTGGCGCCGGCGAGGTGCTGGTGCGCGTGCGCGCTGCGTCCGTCAACCAGGGGGACTGGCATCTGATGCGCGGGCTGCCGTACCTCGTGCGGCTCCTGGGCTTCGGACTGCGCCGGCCGAAGCACCCGGTGCCCGGTCAGTACGCGGCAGGCACGGTCGAGGCGGTGGGGGACGGCGTGTTGCGGCTCCGGCCGGGCGAGGACGTGTTCGGGAGCTGCAAGGGTGCGTTCGCGGAGTACGTCTGCGCACGCGAGGACGCGTTCGCGGCCAGGCCGCACGACGTCAGCTTCGAGCAGGCGGCGGCGGTGCCCCATGGCGGCTTCGCGGCACTGCAGGCGTTGCGCGACGCGGGTCGGGTGCGGGCAGGGCAGAAGGTGCTCGTGCTCGGTGCGTCGGGCGCGGTGGGTTCGATGGCCGTGCAGATCGCCAGGTCGTTCGACGCCGAGGTCACCGGAGTCGCTCGCACGGCGAAGCTGGACCTGGTCCGGAGTCTCGGCGCGGATCGGGTTCTCGATGCCGAGAAGATCGACGCGGTCGCAGGCGGCATGAGCTACGACGTCGTGCTGGACACGGTCGGGGATCGCTCTCCCTCACGCTACCGCAGCGTGCTCACGCCCTCGGGACGGGTCGTGATGGTCTCGGGCGGCCGCGGCCGGTGGCTCGGTGGCATGCACCGGGTCCTCGGTGCCGCCGTGCTGTCCCTGTTCTCGCGCCGGAAGCTCGTGCCGTTCCTGGCGGTGCCGAAGCTCGACGACCTCGTCACGCTGCAGCGACTCCTCGAGCAGCACGACCTCACGCCGATCGTCGCCGGGACCTGGCCGCTGGCCGAAACCGCGGACGCGTTTCGCCATCTCGAGTCGCGACAGGCGCAGGGGGCGATCGTCGTCGCACCGTAGCCGCCGCCGGCTCGCGAAGGGCAGACAACCAGACCCGGTCAGATTGGTCGCCTTTCGGCGTCGCGCTCACCGGGGCTCCGGTTTCCGGTCGCCGCCCCAGGTCTCGTCGAGCAGGGCACGGAGCGCGGCGAAGGCCCGCTTGCTGGTGCGCGGAACGTAGCGTGCACCGTCGGAGTCGGCGGTCGGGTTCGTGAAGCTGTGGCCGGTGCCACTGTACTGCACGAGCTGCCAATCGACGTCCGTCTTGCGCATCGCGGCGATGAACTTCTGGACGTCGTCCTGGGAGACGTAGGGGTCGTCGGCGCCGTGGAGCACGAGAACCTTCGCCTTGGTCTTGCCCGCGTCTGCGTCGAGTGTCGGGGACGCGAGGTCGCCGTGGAACGTCGTGATGACGTCGAGGTCGGCGCCGTCGCGGCCGAGCTCGAGCACGACGCCACCGCCGAAGCAGAAGCCGATCGCGGCGATCCGCTTCGTGTCGAGCCCGAGCGGTTTGCCTTCGCTGCGGAACACCTCGAGCGCCTTCCGCGCGCGGGCCCGCATCAGCGCGCGGTCGCCGCGCAGCTTGCTCGCGGCAGCGCCGGCCTCCGTGGCGTTCGCCGGCCGGGTGTCGACGCCGTACATGTCGACCATCATCACGACGTAGTCGCTTCCCGCGACCCGGACCGCCTTCTCGAGCGATTCCTTGGTCGGGCCCATCCAGTTCGGCACCATCAGGATGCCCGGCTTCGGCGTCTCCGGATCGCCCTGGTGGACGATCGTGCTCTCGAACGTCACGCCATCGAGCTCGTAGCGCACGGTCTTGGTCTCGGGGCTTCGCGAAGTGGTGGACATGGTGGCGACGGCGATCGCCGCGACGGCTGAGAGGAGGGTCTTGGCGAGCATCGCCGAACTCTAGCGCGAGTCGCGACCGTTCGCGTTGCCGGAGAGTGCACCGAGCTCAGTCCGTGGCGGCGGGCAACTCGATCCGGAACACGGCGCCGCCGTCGGTGCGGTTCTCGACCCGGAGCGTGCCGCCGTGGGCCTCGACGTCGCGCCGCGCGATCGGCAGGCCGAGCCCCGTGCCACGCGCCTTCGTGGTGACGAAGGGCTCGAAGATCGACAGGAGCTTGTCCTCCGGAATGCCTGGACCGGTGTCTCCGACCTCCACGGTGATCCGCTGGCCGGCGCTCTCGGCGGTGATGGTGATTCGGCCCGGCTGCTCCATCGCCTGGGCGGCGTTCAGCACGAGATTGCCGAACACCTCGGCGAACAGGCGGCCATCCGCCGCGACGATGAGCCCTTCGGGAATGTCGAGGGAGACCGCGTGGCGCTGCAGGTCCGGGTTGTGGTGCATGGACTCGAGCAGCTCGGCGACGAACGTCCGTAGATCGGTGGGCCTCGGTCTCGGTTGCTGTGGCCGCGCGAAGCGCAGCAGATCCTGCACGATGTCGTCGAGGCGCCGGATCTCGCCGCCGATCGAGTCGAGGATCTCCTTGCGCGAATCCACCGGATCGAGATCCCGACCCAGCAGCTGCACGGCGGCGTAGATGCCCGCCAGCGGGTTCTTGATCTCGTGTGCGATCTGTGCGGCCAGCTCGCCGACCATGGCGAGGCTCCGCGAACGCGACAGCTCCTCCTCGGTGCGCCGCTGCTCGGTGATGTCGCGGATCGTGGCTGTGGAACCGACCGGCTTCCCCTGGCTGTCGTGCAGCACGGCGCGGCTCGAGCTCACCCACAGTTCGACGCCGTCCTTCCGCAGCCGGCGCGTCACGTGGTTGCGGAGCGCGCCTTCGCGCGCGAGCTCCTGCCGGATCCAGACGAGCTCGTCCGGATCGAGCAGATCCGCGGGCAGCAGGAAGCGGATGTCCCTGCCCACGGCCTCCTCGCGTGTGTAGAGGAACAGGCGCTCGGCACCCCGACTCCAGAACCGGATCACGTCGTGCGCATCGATCAGGATGATCGCGTCCGAGTTGTTCTCGACCAGCGCGTCGAGCCCGATGTCGGTCTCCGCGAGCGAGCGACCCATGCTGGCCAGGAAGAAGCGAGCGCTTCCCGACGGTGCAGGCCCGCCGATGGCCGACCGCCGGCGTGCGCCGGGACGGATCTCGAACGTGCACTCGCACTGCTCGCAGACGCCGCCGCAATGGAACGAGCTGCAGACGACGTCGATCCCGGTCACGGCCGCGGTCAGTCCGGTCAGATAGCCGACCGTGACCTCGCAAACGGCTCCGCTCCGTTCTCCCTCTCTCCGGAGCAGCTGCATCGTGTCGAGCACGCGGCCCACCACCCGGCAATGTCCGGTCGCAGCGTCGAGCTCCAGCGTGTCCAGCCGCGTCTCTCCCAAGCCCATGTCCGTGACCCGGGTCAGGCCGTCGCGCAATGCGGTGTGCCGATCCGATCCGGTGGCGCGAAGCTCCAGAGCCACGCTCTCCCCGAGCCGCTGTCCCAATCCGAACAGCACCTCGTCGGCGGCCTCGGCGCCTGCGGTCTCCGCGATGGAGCGGGAGAGCCGTTCCAGCTCGGCCAGGGGGAGCGGCAGCACGCGGGCGGCCGCGCCCGTCGCGACGGGATGCGGCGGCGGGGGCACGCGCACAGGCTAACCGACGGCGGGACCGGCGTGTCGGTCGGCACGAAGTCACCGGGCCGGCGGGATCGCGAAGCGTGTGGCACGGCTTGTGACGCGACCGGTCCGACCGGGAGCGGTCCGCTCGCCGGTCCGGAGCACCGAGAGAAATCTCGCGCTACCGCGGATTTCTTCGCCGCGCTGCGATCCGCCGCGCGACGCTTGCGAGGGTGAGAATGGGTTCGCGGATCCTGATCGTCGATGACGAGAAGATGGTGCGGTGGGCGCTGCGCCAGGCGCTCGAGGACGTCGGGTATCCGGTCGACGAGGCCGCGAGCGTGCAGGAAGCACTGGAGGCGATCGCTCGCGAAGGACCCGACCTCGTGCTGCTCGACTACCGCCTGCCCGACCAGTCGGGGCTCGAGGTGCTGAGGAGCATGCGCAAGACCTCTGCGCGCGTGCCGGTCGTGATGATCACCGCGCACGCCAGCATCGGCGGTGCGGTCGAGGCGATGAAGGAGGGCGCCTACGACTACATCAGCAAGCCGTTCGAGATCGAAGACGTGTTGCAGACGGTGGCGCGTGCGCTCGAGGCCTCCAAGCTGCGCGAGGAGGTCGCGCGGCAGCGGGAGGAGGCGCTCCGCACGTTCGGGCTGCCGAACATCATCGCGGTGAGTCCGGCGATGCGCGAGGTCGTCCGACTGACGACCCGGATGGCTGCCAGCGAGGCCTCCACGATCCTGATCCTGGGGGAGAGCGGCGTCGGCAAGGGACTGGTCGCGCGCGCGCTGCACCTCGAAAGCGAGGCTCGGGAGCGCCCGTTCGTGGACATCACCTGCACCGCGCTCTCGGAGTCGCTTCTCGAGTCGGAGCTGTTCGGTCACGAGAAGGGCGCGTTCACGGACGCGAAGGTCCAGAAGAAGGGGCTCGTCGAGCTCGCGGACGGCGGCACGGTGTTCCTCGACGAGATCGGCGACCTGTCCCCTGGTCTGCAGGGCAAGCTGCTCCGGTTCCTCGAGGACAAGGTGTTCCGGCGTGTCGGCGGGACGCGCGACATCCACGTTGCGGTGCGCGTGATCGCGGCGACCAACAAGGAGCTCGGGAAAGAGGTCGAGGCGGGGAGATTCCGCCGCGACCTCTACTTCCGACTCAAGGTCATCCCGCTGGAGATCCCACCGCTGCGGGAACGTCGCGAAGACATCCTGCCGCTGGCCGAGTCGTTCGTCCGGCACTTCGACGCCGAGATGCGGAAGTCCGTGCACGGCATCGATCCGGACGCGGGCCAACTGATGCTCGCCTACGACTGGCCCGGGAACGTGCGCGAGCTGCGCAACGCGATCGAGCGGGCCGTCCTGCTCACCGACGGCGACACGATCGCCTGTCGCGATCTGCCGGCCGAGATCCGCGAGGGCACGCCGACGCGGGCCGAACCGGACAGTGCACCGGCGCTCCCGATCGGCGGCCTCGTGCTCGAGGAACTGGAGCGGGAGCTCGTGCGCCAGGCACTGGATCGGGCGCACGGCAACCGCACCCGGGCCGCACGGCTCCTGGGTCTCAATCGCGACCAGATCCGCTACCGCATCGCGAAGTTCCACCTCGAAGACCTCGCGGTGGATCGCGAGCGGGACGTCCTGTAGCCGTTCGGTCGCGCGCCCTTTGGCCGCGCCACGGAGAGCGCGGGCGAATTCCGGCATGTTTGTTGCCCACACTCGCGCGTTCCGTGCCGCAGGCCCGACCTGCAATCGGACGCCCGTGTGCAGCGCTCGCTGCCATCCCCGTCCACGAATCCGTCTCGAGAGGCGTTGCCATGAATCGTGACACGAATCCGCGCGCGCGTCGCAGGCACCATCCGAAGGTGCTGTCCATCGCGCTGCTCTTGCTGCCCACCTTGCCGTTCCTGCTCGCCTCGTCCGAACCCGTCCCAGGAACGCCGCAAGGGACCGAGGGCCAGAAGGTCGAGAGGCCCAATCGCTACATCGGTGTCCTGCGGTGCAAGAACTGCCACCAGGCGAAGGAGTCCGGCGACCAGTACGGTCATTGGACGGAGAGCAAGCACAGCAAGGCGTACAGACCCTCGCATCGGACGATGCGAAGGCCAAGGGCAAGGAGCGCGGCGTGAAGGACCCGCAGACCGACCCGAAGTGCCTGAAGTGCCACGAGACCGCGTACGGCCTCGATCCGAAGCTGGTCCTCCGCGGCTTCGACCCGAAGCTCGGTGTGCAATGCGAGACGTGCCACGGGCCCGGTGAGAAGCACATGCGGGCGCGGATGGTCGCGGCCGCGCAGAGCCCGGACGCCACGGGCTACGTGACGATCCCGGACGACGAGATCATCAAGAGCCCGGACGAGGCGACCTGTGTGAAGTGCCACAACGAGGAGAGCCCGAGCTACAAGCCGTTCGAGTTCCAGAAGTTCATGCTGCAGATCCGGCACCTGGATCCACAGAAGCCCAGGACGGAGGCCGAGTTGAAGGCCCTGACGGAGCCGAAGGCGGAGGAGAAGGAAGGGAAGGACGGCGAGGAGAAGGAAGGGGAGAAGGGCAAGGAAGGCGAGAAGGGGAAGGAAGGCGAGAAGGGCAAAGACGAGCCGAAATGACCCCCGGCCTGAACCGCTGGTGAGACCGGACCCGCGTCACGGGGCGGCGCAGCCCCGTGACGCGCCACGCGCCCGCAGGGACTCCCGCAGCCTGGACCTTGCCCTGACGTCGGCCGAGCGCTTCAGGAGTCCGGGTGGATGCGCGAGCCCGTGACGGCGAAGGAACGGCATCGCCGAGCGGGCGCAACGGGGACCACGGCGCGACGGGCGGCTTCGGGCGGATCCTGCGGGCCGGCAGCTCCGGGCAACGGTCATCCCAGGAGCGGGCAGATCCAGGGGACAACGGACGAGTGGAGAGCTGCGGGCCACATTCCCCACGGTTCCGGCAGGCGCAGGCAACGGCGGGGCGAGGCGCGGCGCGATGCGCGGCGCGATGCGCTGGACCTCCGGGAGCTTGTCGGCGCGGAAGGTGAGCTCGCCGTTGTTCGTGACGAGCCAGTCGAAGTGCTCGCGGAGGAAGTCCGGCGGCAGCTCGAGGCGACTTGCGGGCCGGGACGGTTCGGGGGCGGCGCAATGCGCCGCCCGCAGCACGACCTTCGGACCGACCGCGAGCCTCTGTCCGACGACGCGGCCATGCCGATCGCGCATCTCGAGCCCGATCCGCCCGGCGCATTGCGCCGCGTTCCGCGCCACCGTTGCTGCCGCTTGCCGGAACCGTTCGTTCGCCCGGAACGGGACTGACTCAGCAGCGGCGGTCCGACCGTGTGCGCAGCGACAACCTCATCACGCGGCGTGCGCCAGGTGCCACGGCCTGGTCCGTACCGGGCTCCCGCCGCGACGGCACGGGCACAGCTACGTGGGGCGGGCACGCCCCGGGGCAATCGGCCGCGCTCCCGGCTCGTCGGAGATGGAGCCGTCCCGGATCTGCAACGCACCCGATCGGCAGCACCACCCGTGGGGTCACCAACGGTCGCGACCGACGTCGTCAGTGCGCAGTCGCCAGTTGCACCGCGTCCGCGTCGCTCACCTGCGCCGAGTGGAACTCCCCGAGCATGATCGGCGTCGCGACCTTCACCATCACCGTGAACAGCAGGAACCCCACCGAGAAGATCCCCGCGGCGATCCACAGCTCGGTGTTGGAAGGGAAGTACTCGTAGATCTCGCCCAGCGTGTCCGGGGTCAACCCCGGGATCACCAGCCCCATGCCCTTCTCGAGGTAGACGCCGATGAAGATCAGCACGCATCCGAGATTCAGCGTGAACACGTTGCTTCCGCATCTTCGGGACCAGGAAGAGCACGAAGGCGGCGATCGAGCAGAAGACCGACAGCCACATGTACGGCACGATCGGCCGGTGTTCCCCGATGCCGGCGAACATGTAGCGCATGTGCACAGGTGCTCGGTGTTCGGAGTAGCACTCCTTGAACACCTCCGCGCCGAGCAGGAACAGGTTGATGCCCATGGCGTAGGCCATCAGCTCGGCGACCTTCCAGATCGCGCGTCGTGCGATCTAGAAGCGCGTGAAGCGCCGCAGGATCTGCATGAGAACGAGCAGCACCGCGGGACCCGAGCAGAAGGCGGAGGCGAGGAAACGGGGGCCAGGATCGACGCGTTCCAGAACGGGCGTGCGGCGAAGCCGTTGTAGAGGAACGCGGTGACGGTGTGGATCGCGATCGCCGCGGGGATCGAGAAGAGCACCAGCGGGAGGAAGAACCTCGTGCGGGGCTTGCGGCCGCGGAACAGCGTGAAGAGCAGGTAGGTGACGATGACCAGGTTGAGCAGGAGGTAGCTGTTCAACGCGATGCACGTCCCAGCCGAGCAGGGACGACGGGAAGGTTGAGGCGGCCGATGAAGGGGATCAGGTGCCAGAACCGCTCCGGGCGGCCGATGTCGACGAGTCACGAACAGCCTGCACATCGTGATCGCGGAGATCGCGAGCAGCTCGCCGAGGATCACGACCTCCTTGATCGGCTTCCAGTGTAGACGTAGGCGGGGATCACCAGCAGGACGGCGGCCGCGGCCACGCCCACGAGGAACGTGAAGTTGCCGATGTAGAAGCCCCACGAGACCTGGTCGCGCATGTGCGGTGCGATCAGGCCACCTGGCACTGCTGTGACGTAGCCGAAGACGCCGACGCCGATGAGCACCGTCAGCAGGGCCATCCAGGGCCAGTAGAGACGTTGCCGTGGAGCGTGCAGGCGGACGGCTTGACCCAGGAAGGCGCGGAACTCGCGGAAGTGGTGCGCAGGCCGTGGGATCATGCTCCTCCCAGCCGAAGAAGTAGAAGAAGCGCGGCCGCGTGTTCAGTTCGCCTTCAGCACGAACACCCGCTTGTGCTCCAAGATCCGTAGCGCACCTCGCTGTTCGGATCCAGCAGGTTGCCGAACTTGCGTGCACCGACCGGGCAGACCTCGACGCACGCCGGGTACCTGCCCCTTGCGCGTGCGCTGGATGCAGAACGTGCACTTCTCGACGACGCCCTCGAGGCCGCGGGCGGTTGCCGAGGTAGTGCGTGTCGGGGTTCATCTCCTCGGCCGGCAGCTCCGGCGCGGCCCAGTTGAAGTGTCGCGCGCCGTACGGACAGGCCGACATGCAGCAGCGGCAGCCGATGCACCAGTCGTAGTCGATGACGACGATGCCGTCCTGCTCCTGCCAGGTCGCGCCGACCGGACAGCTCTTGACGCAGGGCGGGTTGCGGCACTGCTGGCACGCGACCGGCACGTAGAAGTGCCCTGGCTCGCGGCACCTTCTCGGGGTCGTAGTAGGCGTTCGCATGCGCGAAGTCGATGCCCCTCGTCCTTGTCCATCTCGCAGCACGCGGATCCACTGGATCTGCGGGTCGCGGCTCTGGTTGTTCTCCTCGACGCAGCCGTAGACGCACCGGCGGCAGCCGATGCAGCGCGAGAGGTCGAGGGCGTAGCCGAACTCGACGCCGGGCATCGGCGGCTCGGCACCCACCGTGACCTTCTTGCCGTAGCGTCTTGCTGTGCTCCTCTTCGAGACCGCGAGGATGCGTCCAGCTCCTCCTTCGAGAGCTCGCGGAAGTTCGTTCCGATAGAACGAGTCGTGTGGGTGATGTCGCCGCAGGCGCCCGTGGCCGCGGCCGCCGCGCAACCCGGCGACCGTGCAGAGGAACTTCCTGCGGCGTGAGGCCGTCGCTCATCGCGAGTTCCTCCGGGATGCTTGCGGCGGGGGCTTCGGGGGCGAGCGGCTTGAAGCGCGGCGCGTGCGAGTCGTGGCAGTTGACGCAGAGCAGGTACTCCTTCTTCCCGTTCCACATGCCCCGATCGGCGGCCGTGGATGCCTGCCGCCAGTCGCGGTACTTGTCGCCGTGGCACTGGCCGCAGAGCCGGTAGGACTCGGAGAAGTCGATCAGCGTGCCGCTCGCCAGCCGCAGCTTGTCGCGGTTGTCCTTGTCGTGGCAGTCCAGGCACCAGCGGTGCTTCTCGTCGTGCTTGAGCACGATGTCGCTCGTGGGCGAGCTTGAGCTCCCGCCGCTTGGTGTTGACCGGGAGCTCGGGGTCGTGGCAGATCGTGCACGGGAAGATCCCGTCCGAGAGTGGGGGCGGTGGCACCTCGATCTTCTCGCCCGGGAGCTGCGGCAGCTCCGTCGCGGTGCCCGGGAACGGGTCGTCTTCGCTGGCGGCGGGACCGCAGCTGCCGACCAGCAGCATGCCCAGCAGAGCGGTACAGGGCGCCACGGTTCGCAGATCGAATTTCATGACCGCACGGGCCCCTCCGAGAGCAAGCGGCGGGCCGCGCGCCGGAGACTCGCCGGGACTCGGTCCCGGCCGGTCGTGTCGGCTCCGCACGCTCGCCGTGGCCGCTCCGGAGCGCGACACCGGCGCGCGGCGGTCGCGGCGTGCGGGACGCGCGGGGCGGTCGGGGGTGCGCGGGATCCCGCACCGCTGCGGACTATTTCGCGCTCCGCGTGCGCGCCGTCGTGGCGGCACCGGCACCGGCGCCGGTCGGCAGGGCCGCATCGCCCCGCGATTCCTCGGTGATGCGCTGCACGGCCTCCAGCACGTCGGGCTCGTCTCGGACGTTGCGCCAGTTGTAGATGCACAGGAAGCGGCAACGTGGTCGGGCGAGGGTGGCGTCGAGAGCGCGGCGCCACGGCTCGAGGTGCGGTGGCCCCTGGAACAGCCATTCGACCGCGGCCCAGCACGGGGCGTCGCTGTGCGCGAGCGCCGTCCGGACGCCTCGGTCCTCTGCCGGGTCGGCGGCGTGCCGGTAGAAGCTCCAGCCCGGACAGCTGAAGCGGTTGACGCCGGCCTGGTAGAGCAGCTCGTTCTCCTGCCACCCGGCGACGTGCGTGAACAGTCGTTCGCGCGGCACGCCGAGGTCGGCGGCGAGGTGACAGAGATCTTCCAGATGCCGGCGCACGACCTCGGCGAGGTCGCTCTCGGTGATCGTTCCTTCGGTGCGGATGCCCGCCGTCGCGACGGCCGCGTAGCCGATCTGGGCGACGCCGCGTGCCGGGAGTTCCTCGGTCTTCAATCCGGAAGTCGGATCGTCGCCGGCGGGTCGGTCGAGCAGGCCGTTGCCGTTCGGGTAGTACCAGGCGTTGACGCCGATCGACGACTCCCAGCCGAGCTTGATGCCGACGAGCAGGGCGCGTTTCGACGCCGGCAGCGCGTGCCACCAATCCAGGATCAACGGCACCAGCACGCGCATCTCCTCGTGGCATGCTTCGCGATACCGCGGGCTCATCAGGTTGGGCGGAGGGAGCACTCGGATCTGTCGCCCCCAGTTCCGCCAGGCGATCCGGATCGCGTCCTTCGGTGACCAGCCGGCCCATTCGACGTTCGCGCGGTTGTCGCTGGAGAAGCCGGGCCGGTCTGGATCCCACCAGTTCCACAGGTCGGGACGGGCGCCCCACCAATTCTCGCCGTCGAGTGCGACGAGGACGGGCGTGTTCGTCTCCTCCGCGGCGTCCAGGAAGCGCTCCAGGTCCGCGACCGTGCGTTCTCGCGGCTGATGGAGATAGGAGAAGATCGCAGCGGCGCCGACGCGAATGCGCTGGTCGGGCCGGTCGGGAAACCGCTGACGGATCTGCTGCAGGCACTCCGCGTGACTCGCCGGATCGACGTTGAACAGCACGAGTTGCTGCCGGATCTCCTGGCCGCGCGCGGCGCCCGCCGACCCGATGGCGAGAGCGAGGACGAGGATTCGCGAGTTCATCAACGGCGGTTCCCGGTGGTGGCGGCTCGTGTCGGGCTTCGCTCCCGGCGAGACGCCTGTCGGATCTCAGCTCGTCGGGATCGTCAGCACCGGTGCCTGGGCCTCCTCGCCGGTGTCCGCCATCGTGAACAAGAACATGATGAACGCGAACGTGCGCTTCGATCGGAGGTCGCGATCGTCGATCCAGAACCACTGCCCCCGGTAGTTCACCGACACGAAGGCGTTCGGCTCCTCGCTCGGCGACACGTGGACCTGGAGCAACGGCATACGCGCGGTGTCGGCTGTCGCGGGGAACGCCCGCTGATCCGTCAGGTCCTGATCGGGCACCTGGATGTCGCTGGCGAGCACCAGCAGCATGCTCAGGATCGATCGGGTCTCGACCCCGAGCTTGCCGGGCTCGGCGCGGACCGGCGAATAGACCAGCTCGTATTGCCGCTGCTCGTCCGGCAGCCCCAGCAGCCGCTTGGCTTCCCGGACCTGCGCGAGCACCGCGTCCGGAAGGCCTTCCTGGCGGAAGAAGAGCACGCTGCCGCTCGGCGCCTTCTCCGAGGTGTCCGTCCGCATCCCCACCGCGCCGGACGACTGCACCGCCCGCAGCGTGTCGACCACGGTCTGGAACCCGGGATCCGCCGGCTGCACGTCGCCGCCGAGGATCCTGCGGTTCCGCAGTCCGTTGAGCGACACCAGCGTCAGATCCAGCACGAAGTCGGCCGCGTACCCCGACTGGATCATCGAGAACACGGCGCGTGGTTCCAACGGCGTCAGCAGGCCGCGCAGGAACCGTGCGCCGGTCATCGGCGAGTAGGTGATGGTCGGGCGATCCTGGAATCGACCCTGTCCGTTGAGCGCGAGCGTGTTGCCGAGGGTGCCGTCCGACAGCGAACCGCCGATGCCCACGGCGCCCTCGAGCGTGTAGCCGCTGACGATCTGGCCGACGTCGAGGAACATCGGCATGTCGAGGTAGCGCAGCTTGACGATGTTCAGCAGCGTCTGTGCCTGCCACGAGGTCGCGACCGCCGCGCCGTACTGGAAACGGTCGCGTGGAATCGATCCCGGTCCGATGCTCGAACACCCGGCGACGAGGACCGCGAGGAGAAGAACGGCGACCGTGCAGCGGGATCGGGTCATGGCGACCGCCGATCATCCGCCATGCTCCGGCGGTGTCGCCATCGCGAAACGCGCCAAGTCGCGCCCGCCTTCTCGTACCGTCCACCACGTGCGGGCACCGGCAAGTGAGCGGCTCGCGATCGCTGACACCGGGAGGCCGCGCTCGGGGGCGGACGTGCCACGCGCGGATCCCCTCGCCGTGGTTGTGAGCGCGAACGTTCGGTCGTAGACCCGACGCCATGCGCTCCATGGTCGTCACCGCTCCCGGCGAGCTTCCCCGCCTCCAGGATCGTCCCGTCCCGAAGCCCGCTCGGGGCGAAGTGCTCGTCCGCGTGCTCGCGTGCGGCGTGTGCCACAGCGATCACTTCGTGGTCGATGCGCTCTGGCCGGGCCTCGAACTGCCGCGCGTCCCGGGTCACGAGGTGATCGGCGTCGTCGAGGCGCTCGGCGAGGGGGTCACGCAGGTGGCGAAGGGGGACACGGTCGGTATCGGCTGGCACGGTGGCCACGACGGCACCTGTCCGAGCTGCCAGCGCGGTCGGTTCGTGCACTGCCAGAACGCCGGCATCACCGGCTTGACCCGCGACGGCGGCTACCAGGAGTACGCGGTCGCGCCGGTCAACGCGTTGGCGCGCGTGCCCGATGGCATGGATCCGGTGTCGGCTGCACCGCTCCTGTGCGCGGGCGTGACGACGTTCAACGCGCTGCGCCACACCGACGCGCGTGCAGGGGATCTCGTCGCGGTGCAGGGCCTCGGCGGCCTCGGACACCTCGGCGTGCAGTTCGCCGCAGCGATGGGCTTCCACACGGTCGCCGTGTCGCGCGGGGCGGACAAGGCGTCGTTCGCGAAGGAGCTCGGGGCGCACGAGTACCTCGACGCGGCCGCGACGGACGCCGCGCAGCGGCTCGCCGAGATGGGGGGTGCGCGCGTGATCCTGACGACCGCGCCGAACGCGAAGGCCATCTCGAGCATGGTGCCGGGTCTCGGCATCGACGGCACGCTGGTCATCGTCGGCGCACCGTTCGAGCCGCTGCAGATCGGCGCTGTCGATCTGATCTCCCGCAGCGCCGGCGTGCGCGGTTGGGCGTCGGGTGACGCCACCGACTCGACCGACGCGCTGGCGTTCGCGCACCGCGCCGGTGTGCGCTCGCACAACGAGGTGTTCCCGCTCGATGACGCCGCGAAGGGCTACCAGCGGATGATGAGCGGCGACGCCCGCTTCCGCGTCGTGCTGGACGTCGCTCGGTGAGCGACCGCGAGGTCGGCTGGCCTCGCGATCAGCTCCCGAGGACGAGTTGCAGACCGTCGCTCAGCGCCAGGATGCCGAACAGCGTGCCGTTCGGGTCGAGCGTCGCCCACTGCAGATACACCGAGCCGCCGGTGAGGGTCGGGTCGTTGGGCACCGGCAGCGGGATTCCGGCGGTTCCGCCGGCCGACGTCAGCACGACCGGGGAGGCGCCGATCGGTGCCTGGAGCAACAGCCGGCAGCCGCTGATCGGGATGTCGGCCGGCGCGAACGCGTAGTGCAGGGACGCGGGCGCGTTCGGGAGCGCGTTCGACAGCGTCGTCGTGAAGTTCTGGTTGCCGATGCGCGGCAGGCCGATCGCGCCGATGTGCGGCTTGCCGGGCGTGCCGGCGCAGCCATCGCCGTAGACGCGCGCCACCGCGAGTCCCTGTGCGAGCGGATTGAACCGGTACGGCTCGGGCCCCGACGTGCCGTCGTCACACGCGAAGAACACCGAGTCACCGACGGTCGTGAAGTCGCGCAGCTCGGCCGCGCCGACGCCGGCGGCCGTGCCGATGCGGCCGACCTGCACGGTGCCCGCGGCGGTGCCGTCGGAGGTCCAGATCTGCAACCCGTCGATGCCGTCGGTGCCGGCGAAGAACACGCGATCGTCGACGCCGAGCCGCGCGATCGAACCGGTGAGCACGCCATCCCGCCTGCCGGGTGCGAGATCGACGACCAGCGATGTGCCCTGCACCGTGCCGTCGCTGGTCCACAGCTCGAGGCCGTGCACGCCGTCGTCGGCGAGGAAGTACACGCGGTCGGTGCCCGCGGTCAGATCGACGATGCTGCCATCCTGCCCGCCGGGCCTGACGTCGGACACGCGTGCGGTGCCGGACGTCGTGCCGTCCGTCACCATCAGCTCGCGTCCGAACCCGGGCGTGTTGGCCACGAAGAACAGGCGCGTCCGCGTGGTGACCAGACCCACGGGTGAGCTCGAGCCGGTCCCGGGTGCCAGGTCGAGGAACCGTTGGGTACCAGCGATCGTGCCGTCGGTGCTCCACAGCTCACGGCCGCCGCTCGGGTCGCTCGCCGCGAACCACGCGCGTCCCGCGTACGCCGCGAACTCGCCCGGCAGCGACGACGCGGTGCCGGGCATCAGATCGGCGAGCAGGAACGTGCCACCCGGCGAACCGTCGGTTCGCCACAGCTCGCGGCCCTGTGCGGTCGTCTGCGCCGAGAACACCACCGAGTTCCCGGCTGCCGTGAAGTCGTGCGGGCTGGAGCCGATCGCGCCGGGTTCGGCATCCACGAGCTGGAACGTGCCGGCGGCGGTGCCGTCGGTGGCCCACGGCTCGCGACCGGTGGCCGTGTCCGCGGAGAAGTACAGCAGGAGATCGTCGATCGACGCGAAGTCGGCCGGACTGGAGCTGAGGGATCCCGGCACCACGTCGATGGCCAGGCCGGTGCCGGCGGTGGTGCCATCGGTTCGGCAGAGCTCGCGCCCGAATCCCGACAGGTTCGCGTCGAACCAAACCGCGCCGCGAAACGTCGTCGCGATGCCGACCGCACCCGCCGCTCCACCGGGGGCCAGCTCGGCCAGCAGCTGGGTGCCGGCGCTCGTGCCGTCGCTGGTCCACCACTCGCGTCCGCGCGACCCGTCGTCCGCGAGGAACACCGCGTTGCCGCCGAGATTGGCGAACAGTCCGGGATTCGAGTCGCCGTTGTCGGGACGCAGGTCGGTCACCTTGCGGGTGCCCGCGAGCGTGCCGTTGGAGACCCACAGCGTCGTGCCGTTCTGGCCGTCGTCCGCGCGGAACGCGATGCCACCGCTGGTCGTGACCACATTGGACGGGGACCCCGAGCTGGTTCCCGGCGCGCAGTCGGTGAATCGTTGCGTGCCGGCAGGCGTGCCGTCGGTGAAGAACAGCTCGCGTCCGAAGCTCGGATCACTGGCCGCGAACACGAAGCCACCGAACGCCGGCACGATCGAGGTCGGCTGCGAGCCGAACGGTCCGGGGTGGACGTCGACGAGGCGTACGGTGCCGGCGGCAGTCCCGTCGCTGTACCACGGCTCCTGCCCTGCAACCGCATCGGTCCCGGAGAACACCGCGTGGCCATTGGTGGTCGCGAGCTCCCCGGAGGAGCCGTTCGCCGTCCCCGGATCGACGTCCCGCAGCAGGAACGTTCCGGCCGCCGTGCCGTCGCTGGTCCACACCTCGCGACCGTGGACCCCGTCGTCCGCGATGAAGAACGCGCGGCCATTGCTGGTGACGAGCGATTGGGGGTTGCTGCTGGTCGTGCCGGGTCGGACGTCGAGGACGAGATGCGTACCGGCGGTCGTGCCGTCGCTGACGTACAGCTCGCGACCGGTCGCGGGCGTGGTCGCGGAGAAGAACAGCTTGCCGTTGCTGGCGCACAGATCCTGCGGCGTCGAGTGCCCCGACGGGTTCAGGTTCGCGACCAGGGTCGTGCCCCCGGGCGTGCCATCGCTGGTCCACAGCTCGGTGTCGCCGCTCGGCCCGTTGCTCGAGAAGTACAGGCGCCCGTTCATGACGACGAGTTCGTCGGGATTCGAGCCGATCGGACCCGGCCGCAGGTCGACCGCGATCGTGGTGCCGGCGACGGTGCCGTCACTGCGCCAGAGCTCGCGCCCGCCGGCGGTGTCGCTGAGCGCGAAGTACAGCAGTCCCCCGAACTGGACCAGACTCCGCGGATTGCCCGAGGTGTCGCCGGGAAGGGCGTCGAGGAGCAGGATCGTGCCGGCGGCGGTGCCATCGGTGCGCCACAGCTCGAGGCCGAGGCCGTCGACGTTGGCCGAGAAGAACACGTAGCCACCCGCCACGGTCACCTCGCGCGGCGTCGATGGGCGCTCGCCCATCGCGAGGTCGGCGATCAGACGCGTGCCCGGCGCGGTGCCGTCGCTGCGCCACAGCTCGCTGCCGTGGGCGCCGTTCGCCGCGAAGTACAGCACGCCGGCGCGTTCGACGATCTGGCTCGGGTCGCTGTTCATCGCCCGCGTTGCGGCCGGCTGAATGTCGCGCACCAGGGACTGGGCTGGGATCGCGAGGGCGAACGCCGCGGCGAAGCCGGCAGAGCAGAGGCAGAGACTCGAGAGGCGGATCGGGGGACGCATGGCGGGACCTCGTTCGGTGGGGTGTCGGAATGGCCTCGAGGTGGCCACCGGAGGAAGGAGCGCCCGGGCGGTCGTCCGGCGCACTCCAATTTCCTGCAGCAGCCGCGAACGTGGGGTCGGGCGGGCCGGTCCTGGCGGCGTCCGTGCTCAAGATCCCGACGCGATCGGCCGATCAGAGACTTCGAGCCGTCGCCCCGGAGCGCGCTGGTTGGAGGGCGGCCGTCGAGGCGATGAAATCCATGCTCCCGGAGCACGGCACGGCCGCGGTTCGCGTGCCGAGCGCCGACCCTGCCCCGGCGAGGGCGACGCTTTCCCGCCGGCTCCTGGCGAGCAGCGCGCGGCTCGTGGTCGTGCGCATCGTCGCGCTCGGACTCTCGTTCGCGATCAGCCTGTTCGTGGCGCGCGCGCTCGGCGCGGCCGAATTCGGCCGATTCGAGGCGTGGATGGCGTGGGTCGGGCTCCTGTCGGTCGCGTTCGGGCTCGGCACCGACAAGATGGTGGTCCGCTACACGGCGGGGTATTGCGCTCGCGGGGATTGGGGTGCGCTGCGCGGGCTCTGGTACGGGTTGGGGGGCGTCGTGCTGGTGGTCTCGCTGGGCGTCGCCGGGCTCGGCGGCGCGCTGTGGGCATCGGGACGGACCGGCATCGTTCCGGGCGGCGAGGCGGTGGTGATCGGGATGGTGCTGGTGCCGGCGATGGTGCTGCTGCGCTTGCTGCAGGCGGCGCTCCAGGGTCTCGACCGGGTGATCTGGAGTCAGGTCGCGGACCTGGTCGTGCTGCCGGTGGCGTTCGCCGCGACGTTCGTCGCGCTCCGGAGTCTCGGCGCCGCCGGCGGTGCTCGCGACGCGCTCGCGAGTCAGGTGGCCGGCGCGCTGGTCGCCGCGCTGACCGTCGGCGTGGTGTTCTGGCAGAGCCGCCCACGCGAACTCGTGAACGCGTCGCGGTCGGTGCGACTCGGCGAATGGTGGGGTCAGTCCTGGCTGCTGCTGGTCGCTCGCCTTCCTGCAGATCGGCGTCGCGCGCCTCGACGTGCTGGTGTTCGATCTCGTCGGCGATCACGCCGACCTCGGCCACTACGCGGCCGCACGCCGCATCGCCGCACCGGTGGTGGCGGTCGTGCTGGCGGTGAACGCTTCGGTCGCGCCGGCCGTCGCGCGGCTCCACGCGCAGCGGCGACCTCTGCGGGCTGCAGGTGCTGGCGACGCGCATGGCGCGTTGGACCACGCTGGCCGCGGCCGGTGCCGGGCTGGTGCTGGTGGGGATCGGCCCGTACGTGCTGAGTTGGTTCGGGCCGGACTTCCCGCTCGCCAACGACGCCCTGCGGATCATGGTCGCGGGCCAGGTGTTCAACGCCGCGTTCGGCTCGGTCGTGCTGCTGTTGATCATGACCGGCAACACGCGCTACGCGTTGCCCGGGCTGCTGGTCGCGGCGATCGCTCAGGCCGCTCTCGGTTGTGCACTGATCCCGCACCACGGTGCGGTCGGTGCGGCCTGGGCGTCGGCCACCGGCACGGTCGTGTGGAACCTGCTGCTCGCGGTCGCGGTGTTCGTGCGGCTCGGGGTCGATCCGTCGGTGCTGGGACGACGGCGCGTGGCACACGGCTCGGCCGCCGTGCCGGCGGTCACGCCTCAGAGCGCATCGGACGACGATTCGATCAACCCCTCGAACACCTCGTCGAGGTAGGCGACGTCCTCGTCCGCGAGCTCGCTGCGGAACCCGCCGACCTCTCCCCGCCGCACCTTGGGCGCGTCGTTCCGCGGGCGCAGCCACGGCTCGTCGAACGCCCCCGACGCCTCGACCTGCTTCATGTTCTCGAAGCGCGCGGCCTCCGCGGCCTCGCGGATCGCGTCGTCGGCGAACGAGAATCCGAACGCGTCGAGCACGGTGCGCAACGTGGCCTCGAAGTCGCGATGTGCGTCCTCGTAGCGCACGTGCACGGCGAGTCCGGCGTCGACCGCGCGGCGCCACATGCGTTGGAAGCCGGCGAGGTTGCGGGCCCCGAAGTACGGGTCGCGCACGAACGCGCGGAGATCGCCGTCGTAGCCGAAGAAGTCCTTGAAGCGCCCGGTGACCTGGTGGAACAGGCTGACGATGACGTCGCGGGGGTCGCGCGACATGTAGACGACGCGGTCCGCGCGGTGACACTTGTCGAACCGCGGTGACGGATCGAAGTCGAGCGGCGGACGCGCGCCGTCGTTGTATTCGAAGCCGTCGTGCTCGAACCGGATCCGATCGGCGACTCCGAGCTTCGCCAGCGCGAAGCGCATCCAGGTCCGCCCCGACTTGGGGAACGACACGAAGCGCAGGTCGCGCGCCTCGAGCTTCGGCTCCGGACGGACGCGGCGATACACGCCCAGCCGACCCTGGGCCGCGAGCGATGGCTCGCTCCGCTCGGTCAGCTCGAACCCCGCCGCACGGATCGTCGCGTCGAGACGATCGCGCTCCCAGACCTCGACCGGCGTGCGCACGACGAACAGGTGGCGGCAACGCGACAACGCACCCTCGAGCACCGCCGGCCGCTCGCGCGCGGGCAGGTGATGGTGGATGCCGAGGTAGAGCACGATGTCGTACGCGTCGCGGAGCGTCGATTGCTCGCGCGCGAAGCGACTCCACGGCACGAGGCTCGCCGGCACGAAGCAGGCGCGCGGCTCCGGATCGAGGTCGAGGCAGGTCGCGACGCGCGACGCGTCGAGCTCGAACCCGTGGACCGAGTCCGCGCCGTGGTCGAGGCACGCCCGGGCGACGATCCCCTCGGCGCAGCCGAGGTCGAGCACGCTGGCGCCCTTCATGCGCTCGAGCACCGGAGAGAGACCCTCGAGTCGTCCCTCGAGTGGCCACTTGCCGAACAGGCCGAGCTCGGGTGCGAGCGTGTAGTGGGAGCGACCGTCGTCGACGCAGAACGCGCGCAGCGCGTCAACGTAGCGCCGCCAATCGAACGCGGCGATCGCGTCGGCGGCGCGCTCGGCCATCGCGAGGCTCTCGTCAGGATGAGCCGAGAGCCACCGGAGCTCGTCCAGCATCGCCTCGGCGCGGGCCGCGTCGTCCTCGTGGGACACGCCGACGACGCGCGCGGTGACGCCGTGCTCGGCGAACGCCGCGGTCCCCGCGGTCGTGCACACCACCGGGACGCGTGCTGCCATCGCTTCCGCCGCGACGTTCGCCCACCCGGCGTAGGACTCGGCGTGGACGATCGCGTCGAGGTCGGCGTAGAACCCGGGCAGAGCGGCGTCCTCGAGTCGGCCGACGTAGCGCACGCGTGCGGCGTCCGCCGCGGGCAGCTCGGGATCGACACCGAACAGGTGCAACGTCCAGTCCGCCGGCATCCGGCGGGCGAACTCCCGCCAGAAGCCGCGCAACGGCCCCTTGCTGAGGCCGCCGACGTGCAGCCCCTCGCCGCTCGGCCACCCGGCCGCGCGCGCCTTGGCCGCGAAGCGCCCGGCGTCGACCGCACCCTCGATCGTCGTGAAGCGGTCGGCCTGGAATGCCGTGTAGCTACCGGGAGTCCACGCGCGGTTGTTGAACACGACCGCGTGCGGCGCGAAGCGCCGGTTCACTTCGAGAAAGCCGTCGCGCAGGCTCTGGTCGTTGAGCACGTGCTGGATGCGCTGGCCGAAGCGCGGATCGACGAACTCGTCGAGCCGGCGGACCATCGCCTCGGGAAAGCCCTGCCCCGGCACCATCGTCGCGTCCCAACGGAGCGCCGCAGCCTCAGCCATCGGCAGCACCGGGAACTCGCTCTGAAAACCCGTCTTCGAGCCGTCGCCGAGGCGCACGAACGCGAGCCGATCGCCGAGCCTGCTGAGCTCCCGGCCGACGCGCTCGAAGCGCATCAGGCCACCGGACGCCTGCAGCTCGTGGCACACGACCAGGAAGTTGCGTGGCTCGCGCGGCCGCGGCGTCAGGTGCTCGAGCTTCTGCAGGAACGTGATCTTGCCGACCTTCTGCACGAACCGGAGCCGCCGGCTCGGCAGGATCTCACGCAGCAGGCGCGATGGCCCGAGCTCGTCGAGGTGCGTGTCGTCGAACGCGATGATCCCACCGGCGAGCACGTGCGGGTACCACAGCTCGAAGTCCTGACGGACCGCCTCGTAGCGGTGGTCGCCGTCGATGAACAGGAAGCCGATCGGCTCGTGCCACGCCGCGGCGACCTGCGCCGCCGGCAGGTTGATCAGGCGGACCTTCTCGGTACGCCTTGGTGGTGAGCATCGTGCGGAAGAACGCGGCGCGATCCTCCGGGCCGAACTGCCCGCCGAGCACACCGACGAACGCCTCGTGCGGGTCGATGCAGTAGATCGGACGGTCGCTGTGCTCGAGACCGTGCGCCAACGCGACCGCCGACTTGCCGCGGTAGCTGCCGATCTCGACGACCACGCCGCGCCGGACCTCGCCGACGGCCGCGGCCAGCGCCGTCCCCTCCTGCGGCGTGATCCCGCCGCGCAGCGTGCCCATCGCGTGCGCGAAGCGCTGCCCGGATCCGAGCGCCGCGGAGAACGGCCCGAGGGCCTTCGCGAGGAGACGGTTCGGCATGGAGATCGCGTGGGGCATCGGCGGTCGCTCGGGAGGGCGGTCGACGGAGCGGCCCGACCGCTCCGCGAGGCAGGCGGATCGCCTCTCCTTCTCTTTCGGAGCCGAGCCGGGGCTCGCTTGAGCGCCCGGCGCCATGGGCGGGTCAGTAGCCGAGCGTCGAGACGAAGCCGGGCGTCGTGTCCGCACCGAGCGGCGACGGTCGTCGGCGTCGCGGAGACTCGTTCCGCACGCATTGACCGGAAGTCCGTCGCGTCGCACACTCGCGCTCCCCCTGGGGGGCGAAGCAGGCGCGGACCACCATGGATCCAGTCACTGTCGGCATCACCGTGTTCGTGTGCGCGTTCGGCGGTGTGCTGGGCGGCGTCTGGCTCCGCAGCCGGCTGCCCGACCATCACCTGAGCGACGAGTCGAGGGACGCCGTCAAGTTGGGGATCGGATTGATCGCCACGATGACGGCACTGCTCCTCGGGCTCGTCACCGCGTCGGCGAAGACCTCGTTCGATTCCCTGAATGCGAGTATCAAGGTGGCCGCGGTGGATGTGCTGTCGCTGGACCGGATCCTCGCACAGTACGGGCCCGAGACCACGTCGATCCGCAAGGCCCTGAAAGGTGCCATCGAGCATCGAGTCGCCACGATGTGGCCCAAGGGCTCGTCACGAAGCTCCGATGCGGATCCGTTCGAGTCGGCACGAGCGACCGAATCGCTCGAGGCCGCGCTTCGGCATCTGTCGCCGCAGACCGACGATCAGAAGTGGCTGCAGGCGCACGCGGTGGACCTCGGCGAGACGCTGTTGAACGAGCGGTGGCGGTTCGTCGCCGGAGTGGGCGCCTCGGTGCCGATTCCGTTCCTCGCCATCCTGACGTTCTGGCTCGTGATCACGTTCGGGAGCTTCGGGCTGTTCGCGCCGCGCAACGCGACCGTGTTCTCGATGTTGTTGGTGTGCGCGGTGTCGGTCGGCGGTGCCGTGTTCCTGGTCCTGGAAATGGAGACTCCGTTCGAGGGCATGATCACGGTCTCGCCGGCTCCGATGGAGTACGTGCTCGCGCACCTGGGCGAGTAGGCTGGATGCGTGGCCACGCGAATCTTCCGGCTGGTCTTCCTCTCCGTCTGGCTCGCGGCGTGCGCGACGGCACCGGCACCACAGGCGTCCCGCTACGAGCTGTTCGTGCTCGGTCGGGCGCAGGACGGCGGATTGCCACATCTCGGCTGCGATCGCGAGGCGTGCTGCGCTGCGGCGCGACGGAGTGGGCGGGTCGAGACCCCGGCGTGCCTCGGCATCCTCGACACCGAGACCGGGGCCCTCGCGCTGATCGAGGCGACGCCCGGAATCGAACGGCAGGTCGCGCTGCTGCACAAGCTCGCCCACAGTCCGCCGCGCGGGCGCCAGCCGGTCGACGCGGTGCTGTTGACGCACGCGCACGTCGGCCACTACCTCGGGCTCGCGCAGCTCGGGAGGGAGGTGGCGGCGACCCGGGGGATGCCCGTGTACTGCACGGCGCGGATGGCGGAGTTCCTGCGCTCGAACGGCCCGTGGAGCCAGCTCGTGGCGCTCGATCAGATCGAGCTGCGGCCGATCGAGAACGGCCGGTTCTCGTTGTTCGACGACCTCGACGTCGAAGCCGTCGCCGTTCCACATCGCGACGAGTTCTCGGACACGGTGGCGTTCAAGATCCATGGCCCGGAGCGGACCGTGTTGTTCTGTCCCGACGTCGACGCGTGGAACCGGCACGACGGGCTGCTCGAGCGGCTGATGGACGGCGTGGACGTCGCGTATCTCGATGCGACGTTCTACGACGGGCGCGAACTACCGGAGCGGTCACGCGCCGAGATCCCGCACCCGCCGATGGTCGACACGATGCGGCGGCTCGCGGACGTCGCCCGTGCTGCCCCAGGCCGTGTGCGCTTCATTCATCTGAACCACACGAACCCGGCCTTCAACGACCCCACGCTCGCCGGAGAGATCAACGCTCGTGGCTTCCGGATCGCGGTGGTCGGTGAGCGGGTGGAATTGTGATGCCCGGCTCGATCGTGGTGAAAGGAGTGCGAACGCGACCACCCCGTACGTGCCTCTCGCGAGTCGATCTTGACGACGTGCGGAATCACGTCAGCCGCGCTTCACTCACTTCATCCGTCGCAGGATCAGCGGCCGCCCGACGATCGCGAACAGCGCGAACGCCGCGAGCAGTCCGAGCGCGGCCGGCGCTTGCAGAGCCAGCCGGATCGCGAGTGCGATCGTGGCGACACCGGTTCCGGCGGCTCCGATCCAGCTCACGATCACGCCGCGGTCACCGCGCGTCGCGGCGATCACGTTCACCGCGGTGAAGGTGAAGAGGAACGACAAGCTGGCGGCCTCGACCAGGTCACCGAGGTTGCCGACGGCGGCGAGTGCGGCACCGAACACGCCGAGCAGGATCACCGCGCGATCGGGCACGCCCTTCGAGTTCTCATGGCCGAGGAATCGCGGCAGCTCGTCGTCCTTCGCGACGTCGCGCGTCAACCTCGCGGTCGCGAACAACGTCGCGTTGATCGCCGAAGCCGTCGAGAACGTCGCCGCGACCGAGACGCACACGAGTCCGACCGTGCCGAACGCGCGTTCGCCGGCCACCGCCAGCGCGATCTCCTCCTTCTCGACCAGCACGCCGGCGCCAACCAGGCACGCGGAGCCGATGCCGACCGCGACGTAGACGGCGATGACCGTGACGATCGACGCGAGGATCGCGCGCGGCAGGACGCGCTTCGGGGTCCGGATGTCGTCGTAGTCGTAGCTGAGGAGCTGGAATCCCTCGTAGGCCATGAAGATCGTCGCCGCGCCCAGCACCGCGCCGGCGAAGCCGCCCGGCTCGGCGTCGGCGTAGACGAGTCGCTCCGGGCGGAACGCCGCGATGCCGAATCCGGCGAGCGCGACGAGCACCGCGAGCTTGCCCCACACGGTGATCAGCTCGAGCCATGACGCGTCGCCGACACCGCGCAGGTTGATTCCGACGAGGAACAGCACGATCGCGACGCCGCTTGCGCGTGGGAACCACGCGCCGAGCCCGAACATCGCGTCGAGGTAGTGCCCGAACGTGAACGCGTACACCGACAGCGTCAGCACGTAGCCGAGGAGCAGGACCCAGGACAGGCTGCCTGCCGCACTCTCGCGGTGCACCTTCCGCAGGAACATGAACGCCCCGCCACCCTCGCCGTACCGGTCCGCGAGCCGCGCGTAGCTGATGCCGGTCAGCAGCGCGAGCACGCCGCCGATCAGGAAGCTGACCCAGGCGAGGCTCCCGGCGATCGCGACGACCACCCCCAGCACCGAGAAGATGCCGCCGCCGATCATCCCGCCGACGGCCATCGCCCAGGTCGGCTGGAAGCTCATCTTCTCGGGTGCGGGCGTGGACTCGGTCTTCGCCATTTCGTGCGACCAGGATCGATGCCGGCGTGGCGACGAACGGCGCACGCGGGGTCGGTGGGTGCGACTACCTATGACGAGATGCGGCGACGACCACGGCAAACCGGTGCCGCCGGATCGGGAGCCCGGCTCACCGTACCGACTCTGCGCGCCGGGATCCCAGCTGCAGCTCGCAACCGGTCTGCGTGGCGCCGGATTGCAGTGTTCGCGCCGGACCGGTGGCCGGAGCATGGCCGGTCGCGACGGCGATCACGCGGAGGCGGACGTCCGGTGGGACACTCATCAGCGTGAACGAACCGTCGGCATCCGTGCGCGCGGCGCACGGGAGCGAGCCGCCGGCGCCGTACCGTCGATCCGGCGCTTGCTGCCGCGCGTCGAGCGCGGCGAGGTTCTGGTCGGCGCGGGCGCCGTAGCCGAGGACGGACACGAACGCACCGGCGACTCCGGCTCCCGTCGCGTCGACCACGCGGCCGCGCACGGTGGCCGGGCGCTGCAGCGGGATCTCGAGTCCTGCGCGCAGCTCGTCCTCGTGCAGCTCGACGATCGCCGCAGCGGTCGCGTAGCCCTCGACGTGCACGACGACGCCCCAACGTCCGGCGGTCAGCCCGACCAGGTGGAACGCGTCGTGCCGCGCGTCGCTCAGCATGACTTGCACGGGCCGGGGTGGCTCGATGCGATCGAAGACCGAGGTCGACTCGCCGTCGAGTGCCGGTCGCACCTGCACGTCCTCGTCACCGAAGGTCACGACCACACCGGTCGCTGCGTCGATCAGTCGACCGTGGATCTCCGCCATGTGCGTACCGACGTCGCGCGTGTCGGACCTGCGCTTCAGCAGCACGTCGACCGGTTCTCGATCGGGGCTCAGGCCGCGCAGCTCCGCCGGCGAGCAGTCCTGGCTGTCGACGTGCAGCGTGTAGGGTCCGTCGCCGAGCGCGGCGAACTCGAACGCACCGCCGGCCTGCAGCTTGCCCCGGTGGTGGAGGTGCAGGGTCTCGTCCTGGAGCCAGACGTTGGCCCACGGCAGCTCGGCGCCGTCGACGGCGCCCGCATGGCCGCGCAACGTGCGCCCCGGTCCGATCGTCAACGTCGCGTCCTGCGGACCGGGTTGCTCGATGCGCACGGTCGACGTGGCTGCTCGACGGCCGAGCGGTCGCCCATCGGCGAACACGAGCCGCGCACCGGGTCGCCGGCCGGGGAGCCGCGCGACGCCGAGGGCGTCGGTGCGGTCCTCGGCTTCGGCCGGCGTCGAGCCGGGTCGCGGTGGCGGGTCCCCGGCGGCGTAGAGCGCGACCGGCACATCCGCGAGCGGCGCGCCGGCGTCGTCGCGCACCGTCACGCTCAGCACGAAGCGCTCGGTTTCGATCCCGGCGCTCCTCGGCAGCACCAATTCCAGCGGTTCCGGCTGCCCGCCGCGCGGCAACACCATCTCGTCGGTCTCCAGCAGCAGGTGCGATTGCTCCAGCACGCGGATCCGGATCGTCATCGGCGTGACGGGCTCGCCTTCGAGAGGCAGCTCGAGTCGGAACGCGCCTGCCGCATCGGTCACCGTCGCGCCGTACTCGAACGGCTTCAGCCCGCCGGCCGCGACCGCGACCACCCGTGCGTTGCCGACCGGCCACGCCGACGCGTCGTGCACGGCGCCTCGGTAGACGATCGGTTCGCGCGTGGCCGGCTCCTGTGGGCCGCCGTCGGTCGCCGGCACATGGGCGTTCGCTGCGGTCGGGACCGGCGTGCGCTCGACAGGGTCCGCTGCCCCGGCGTCCACGACGCGCGGGGCCGCGGTGCCCGACGCGGACAAGGGTTCGACTCGTCGCTCACCGCTCTGCAGCCACGCGATCCCACCGACGACGACGAGGCCGAGCAGCAGCACGACCGCGGCGAGCTTGCTCGCGGCGGCGACCGCGGTCTTCGTGGTTCCGATCGCGAGCAGCCGGCCTTCGAGTCCCGGAGGCACGTGTGGCGGCACTCCGGCGACCAGCTCGGGCAGCCCGCTCGCCGTCACCGCGAAGCCGGCGCCCTCGAGACGCCGGCGCAGCTTCTGCAGCGCGGCCTGCACGCGCTCGTGCGCGGTCGTCTCCGACACCGCGAGCGTCGATCCGACCGCGGCGTAGGTGAGCTGGTCCTGGAAGCGCAGCAACAGCGGCAGGCGCAGCTCGTCGGGCAGCTCGTCGATCGAGCGGTGCACCGAACGGCGCAGCTCGTCGCCGGCCAGCTGTTCGATCGGGGTGGGGGATACGTGCGGCATCGTGGCTCGGTGCTCCTTCTCGGTTCGGCGACGATTGCCACGGAGCGTGTTGAGCGCCAGCCGCGTCGCGAGCCAGCACAGCGCGGCCCGGTCGCCGCCTTCGCCCAGCGGCACCTTGCCGTCGAGCGCGCGCACGAACACGTCCTGCGCGATGTCCTCGGCATCCCCGTCGCACCGCAGCACGCGTCGGGCGCTGCGGTAGACGGCGGCGTGATGCTCGCGGACGAGCTGGTCGAACGTCTGGCGGTCGAGACGAGGCATACGTGATCGCTCCGTGGGTCGTCGAACTCACGGAAACCGGCCGGAGCCGCTTCTCCGGCGGATTCTCGCAGGATTCCCGCGGCAGGTCAGGTCGGTGCGGCGATTGCGCGGATCGTCGCTCGTCACGTCCCCGCGACCTGACCCGACAGCATCAACCCGAGAAGCACGGCGAGCATCACGATCCACGTCGTCACGGCCAACCGGGTGGCACGCTTCGCCCGGTCGGCTTCCCACCAGGTTCTCGGTCGCACCTTCTGGAACAGGAACGTCGCGACGGCCGCCAGATTGATGCATGTCACGTTGGACAGGACGAGGACGAGAGCGCGCAGTGCGGGCGTCCCGTGTCCGGCCCCGGCGAGCAGTCCGGCGCAGACGAGCGGTGGCAGGAGCGCGACCGCGACCATCACGCCGACGACCACCGCGGGCACGCCGGTCGTGAACGCCAGCGAGCCGGCGGCTCCGGCCGCGAGCGCCAGCATGACGTCGCCGACGCCCGGGCGTGTCCTGGTTGCGATCTCCGCGGCCGATGGATCGACCGACAGCACCGCTCCGAGCAGCAGCGACAGCGCGGCAGCCGTCGCGACGCCGGCACCGATCGCCTTGAGGGAGCGCTTCGCGAGCTCCGGATCGCCCAGCGTGCAGGCCAGGGAGAGCCCGACGTTGGGGCCGAGCAGCGGGGCGATGACCATCGCCCCGATGACGACGGCGACGTCGCCGCGGATCAGACCGACCGAGGCGACGATGGTCGACAGCGCCACCATGACGATGTAGACCGGAGTCAGTCGACTCGCCTGGGCCAGGTCGTCGTACAGCTCGTCGCGGCCGATGCGCTGCGGGCCCCGCTTCCTGGTGCCCGTCTCGTCTGCCACCGCCGACGGCTCCTCGACCGGGGGCGACGTGGCTTCCACCGGAAGCAGCACGAGACGGAAGCCGTCCTGCGATCCGAACCGGCGCACCAGCAGGTCGGACAACGCCTCGGCGTCCTTCGCGTCGAGGAGGATCCGAACGAGGCCGCTCGCACCCGGTGCCGGGTGCGTCCAGAGCTGGACGAGCTGCGTCTCCTGAAGCAGCTCCGGAATCCCCGCAAGCGCCTCGTCGGGAACCGTCATCTCGAGCATGCGTAGCGGCACAGGCGCACGTTACGGCGCGATGTTCTCCGGCGGCGAGCGGCTTTCGCGAGGAATCGCGGGTGGACGAGCTCGGTGCTCGGCGGCTTCGAATCGGCCGGCGAGCGTCCCCGCGCCGCGGCCGCTATCCTGCGACCGTGACCGTCGTCGCCTCGAGCATTGCCCGGTTCGCCGCCCTCGTGCTTCTCGTCCTTCCGGCCGTCGCGCAGGAGCAGCCGCTCGACGGATTCGTGCGCAGTCCGTGGTTCGGCGAGCAGGTGTGCGTGCTGCAGCCGGCGGACGGCGTGCACATGCTGATCAACGCACCGCGCGAGCTGCGAGCCGATCGGCCGCTGCGCGTCGTGCTCTTCGCGACGCCCAACGGCAACACGATTCTGCAGACGCTCGGCTGCCGTGCCGCGCCCGGGCTCGACTGGCACTACGACATCCAGCATGTGGCGGCGCAGATCCGTCGGCTTCGCGAGATCGCGCCCGAGGAGGACGTCGTTCTCGTGTGCGTGCAGGCGGACGGGCTGAGCTGGCCCGCATGGCGCGCGAAACACGGCGGTGGCGGGGCGGGGGTGCGTGCGATCGTCGGTCGAGCCCTGGCGGCGCTTCCCGGTGGTGACGGTGCGAGTGTCGAGCTGTGCGCGCACAGCGGCGGCGGGAGCTTCCTGTTCGGCTTCCTCGAGGACGGCGACGAGATCCCTGCGTTCGTCCGGCGCATCGCGTTCCTCGACGCGAACTACAGCTACTCCGACGACCAGGGGCACGGCCGCGAGCTGCTCGCGTGGCTCAGGCGATCCGAGACGAACCGGCTCATCGTGCTCGCCTACGACGACCGTGAGGTCGAGTTCCGCGGCAAGAAGATCGTCGGTCCGACGGGCGGGACCTTCCGGGCGAGCCAGCGGATGCTCGACGCGTTCGGCAAGGCGATTCCACTCGAGCAATCCCGGGACGGCGAGCTCGAGCTGGCGCAGGGACTCGGCGGGCGATTCACCGTGCTCCGTCGTCTGAACCCGGAGAACAAGATCCTGCACACGGCACTCGTCGGCGACATGAACGGCCTGCTCTGGGCGCTCACGCTCGGCGGTACCCATGCGACCGAGTGGGGGACGTTCGGTGGACCCCGTGCCTACGACCACTGGATCCAGCCCGTCCCCGGCACCGGTGCCGAGCCGAACGTCGCGCCCGCGGCGCCACCGCGGCCGTTGCCGCCCCGGCCCTCGGACGCGCCGGGTGGTCACGCCGTGATGGCGGCCGTCGAGAAGCTGTCGCTGTTCGACCGGGAGGCGCGCATCCTCGCGGAGATCGATCACGGGAACGTGCCCGACTTCCTGCGCCACCCGGTGAGCATCGAGCTCGACGCGGACGACCGCGACGGCAAGCGTCATCACGTGCGCTATCGCGTGGCGCCCGACTACCTCGCGGTGGGGAGCGATGCCGACTTCGTGCGCGTGCCGCTGACGCCGATGTCCGCGCAACGGGTGCTGGATCGGTACGGCTTCGCGCTGCCGACGCGGCAGATGGTCGTCCAGATCCATGCCCACGCCGCGGTGAAGCTCGAGCCGCATCCGCTCGGCGAGCCGCGGCAGGCGGTGGCGACGTTCGTGACGCACGACGGGCTCATCGAGGCGGCGCGAGCCGGACAGCAGCTCGGGCTCCTGGTCGACGGCGTCAAGAAGGACGTCGTGATCACGCCGCGCCTCGCCGAGCAGCCGGGCAAGGTCGCGATCTTCGGCTGGCACCATCCGGGCGGCGAGCCGATCCAGCCGCTCTACACCGGTCACATCGCGACCTACGTCGACTACAGCCACGGCATCCGGCTCGTGCAGCGCGACGTCGAGGTCGACGGAGCCGCGATGGCGCTCGCCGACGTGCTCGCCGACTCGGTCTTGTGCACATTGCTCAGCGACGAGGGTCCGGTGCCGCCCGCGTGCCAGCGCTATCGAACGTGGTAGCACAGCTGCTCGAGTCCCGTTGGTCAGTGCCCGGCGCCGGCCGCGAGCGAGCGCTGTAGCTCCTGACCTTCATGCACGATCGTCGGGTCCAGCTGATCGCGTTGGGCCAGCTCCGCGACGCGTTCGAGCTCCGGCAGGGCCTTCGCGAGGGTCGTTCGCGCGGTGTCGGGGTCTTTGGTCGCTGCGGCGATCTCGGCGAGGCGCACGCTGCTCTGCCCCCACGGCACCACCACCCACGGGTCGTCGGGGGAGGCCGCCACGTCGTGCGCGAGGTCGTCGACGACCGAACGGCAGAGCGACCGCGCCCGCTCGCGGTAGCCGTCGGTGACGGCCGTGTCGTTCCCCGGCCGTGCCTCGGCACAGCGCCATGCCTGGTAGTAGCACTCGCCGGCGCGGTTCCAGCCGAGCCAGGTGGGTCGCGCGGCGAGGATCGCCTCTGCGGCGCGGGCGGCACCGGCAGGGTCGTTGTTCGCGAGCGCCAGTCGCGCGTCGAGCCAGCCGACCTCGACCGCGCTCTTCGCGAAGTTCGGCTCGCCGCCGGCCACGATCTTGCGCGCCTCGGCGAGCGCCGCAGCGGCTGCGTCCTGCTGCGCGCGCGAGAGCCGGCTGCGCGCGACACCGACCCAGGCTTCGAGGATCTGGTCTGGCGGCTCCGGCGCGTGCGCGAAGTCGGTCGGTAGCTCGCCCGCGATCCGATCCCACAGCGCCGGGTCCGATCGGCCGAGCCCGTCGCGGACGAGCGCGAGCACCGTCTCGTACTCCCAGCGCTGGCCGCGTCGACGCGCGTCGATCGGTACTGTCGATGTCGTCGACCCGTGCGACCGCGCGCGCGGCCCAGTCCTCGGCTTGTTGGAGGTCGCTCAACCGATAGCGGTCCCAGAGTGCGCGGGCGCAACCGCGCAGCGCGACGCAGAGCATCGGCAGGCGTGTCGGATCCTCGGGGAAGTGCTTCACCATGCCCTCCGCGCATTCGATGGCGCGCCGGTACGAGGCCGTGGCATCGTCCCAGGCCATCGCGCGGTCCTGTGCATTGCCGAGGAGCTGCAGATCCTGGTAGAGCGACTCCTGTGGGAAGAGCCGGTCGGGCTCCTGCGCTCGCCACGCGCTCGCGGCCGCGACCGCGCGGTTCGTGTGCTCGATCGCCGCCGGCCAATCGCGATGCATGAACGCGACCTTGCCGAGCAGCGCCTCGATCATGCTCTCGGCCCGTGCCGCGTCGACGGTGACGTCCGGAAGCTCCGTCTCGGCGCGCGCCAGGACCGCTGCGGCTTCGTCCGTCTTGCCAGCGAAGACCAGCTGCTGGGCGAGCGCACCGCGGGCGATCACGAGGTCGTTGTGGATCACCTCGGGATGCGCGGTGCCCGGCAGAGCCTGCTCCAGGACTTCGACCGAACG
Source organism: uncultured Planctomycetota bacterium (assembly GCA_963823025.1). Classification (GTDB taxonomy): domain Bacteria; phylum Planctomycetota; class UBA1135; order UBA1135; family UBA2386; genus CAWGKH01. The sequence continues at coordinate 284,030 of CAWGKH010000007.1, forward strand.
GCGAAAGGCATCGGCGCTCGCCGCGGCATGCGACTGCGAGCGCTCACACGTCGCGATCTCGCGCCAGACGCTGGAGTACGACAGGTCGAAGTCCTGCGGATGCGCCGCGAAACACGTCGCGAGGTGATCGGCGGCGGATCGGAACAGCGGCAGTGCGGCCTTCGGCTGTCCGGCGGCCGCGAGCGCGCGCCCCTTCTTCCGCTCCGCCTCTGCCAGCAGACCCAGACACGCCAGGTCGCCGGGCGCGGCGTTGCAGACCGCCGTCGCGTCATCGAGCGCCTCGTCGGCGATCTGCCGCGCGTTGTCGAGTCGGCCGAGCTGGAGGTACACCTCCGACAAGGTCAGCAGCGCGCGGCAGCGACCGACCTCGAGCTTCGGATCGCTCGGGCGATCGCGGAGGAACCGGTCGTAGAACGTCAGCGCGTCCTGCAGCAGGACCTCGCGCACCTGGTCGCTCTGTGGAGCGTGCTTCAGGCGGTCGTCGTTGACCCGCGCCAGCAGCACATCGACGGCGGCCGTGGCCTCCGCCTCGGCCGACCGCGTCTCGCCGTGCGCGACCTTCGCATAGGCGACCGCGCTGACCGCCGCCAGCGCCGCGATCGCCACCGCTGCGCCGACCGACCACACGATGCCGCGGTTGCGACGCACGTACTTCGACAGCCGGTACCGCAGCGACGGAGGCCGTGCCTTGATCGGCCGACCCTCCCGGTGTCGCTCGACGTCGGCCGCGAGCTCGCGAACCGACTGGTAGCGGTGTTCCCGCTCGCGTGCGAGCGCCGTCAACGTGATCCAGTCCAGGTCGCCGCGCAGCTCGGACGCGCGCGGCGGGTCACCGACCGGAGGCTCGCCGGAGGCGCGGGACGTCTGTCCGGTGACGCGTGCGCTCGGGCGATCGGGGGTCCGGTCGGTCGCCGCGGCACCGAGCGGCCACGGCAGCTCGCCGGTCAGCAGCTCGTAGAGGATCACGCCCAGCGCGAACACGTCGGTGCGCGCGTCGACGTCGCGGACCTGCCCGGAGGCCTGCTCCGGACTCATGTAGCCCGGGGTCCCGATCACCCGACCCAGGTCGGTCACGAGGACCGGTCGATCGCCGCTGGTGCCGGTCGGATGGAGTGCCTTGGCGATGCCGAAGTCGATGATCTTGGGCTGGCCGACGCCGTCCTGGTCGACGATCAGCACGTTGGCCGGCTTCAGGTCCCGATGCACGATGCCGCGCCCGTGCGCGTGCTCCACGCCTCGACAGAGCTCGACGAACAGTCGGAGCCGCTCGTCGCACGACAAGCCGCGGTCCCTGCAGTACCGATGGATCGGGACGCCGTCGACGTACTCCATCACGAAGTACGGCCGGCCGTCCGGCAGCCGGCCCGCATCGAAGATCTGCGTGATGGACGGGTGGTTCAGCGACGCGAGGAGCTGCCGTTCCGCCTCGAAGCGACGGAGCGTGTGCCGGTCGCCGGCTCCCGGTCGTAGGACCTTCACCGCGACCTGCCGTGCGACCGGCTGCTCCTGCGCGCAGAGGCAGACGACGCCGAACGCCCCCTCGCCGAGGCGTCGGAGGACGCGGTGCCCGCCGATCGCCTCTGGTACGTCGGGCTCGTCGCCCGGGAACGTCACGTCGAGCAGCTGCTCGGTCCCGCTCAGCTCGTTGCACAGCGCGTGCAGCGCTGCCGCGTGCTGGGGATGCGCGGCGACCAGCGCTTCCAACACCGCGGTGCGCCGTTCGCCAGCGACTGCCAACAACTGCTCGAGCGCCAGGTCGGCGACATCATCGGGCAGGGGGCTCACCGGCGGGCGCGGGTCGCTCATGGTGACGCGCTCACGCGAAGTTCCACTGGTCGAGGTCGACTCCGCGTGCCCGGAGCTGGCGGGCGAGCTCGAGCAGCGCGCGTCCCAGCAGCTTGCGAACTGCGGGTTCGCTGCGCGACATCACTTCGGCGATCACTCGGTGGGGCAGTCGCACCAGGCGAGCCAGCGTGATGACTTCGCGATGTTCCTCGCTCAGTGCACCCAGGGCCTCGCTCATCGCGATCGCGGTCTCGTTGCCGATCGCTTCCTGGCTCGGCGTCAACACGCTCGCGATCGCCGTGATCGCGTCGAGGTCGCGCGCGTGCTCCTCGCGACCCGGGTCCCGGCGGGCGCCGTGGTTGCGGCGGTGCTTCTCGCGCACCTTGTTCAGCGCCGCGGTGAACAGCCATGCCCGGAACCGATCCTCGCCGCGGAACTCGAAGACACCGCGCGCGGCGAGCAGCTGCCGGCACACCGACTGCACGACGTCGAGACTGGACTCACGCTCGCGGAGCCCCGGCCCCAGGCGCGCATGGACGAAGGCGTGGAGCTGCGGCAGGTAACGTTGCAGGAGCTCGTCGAGGGCGGATTCGTCGCCGCCGGTGGCCTGAGCGAACAGCCGCTGGGTGTCCTCGTCCAAGGGCGGGGAGCTTACTCCCGTCCGACACCACCGTGGAGGGGCGATGCATCCTCGTGGCAGGGCTGTCGACATCGCGACGTCGTGATCGGATCGCGTCTCTCCGGCGCGTCCGCGGACGGGCGGCCGGTGACTTCTCAATGCGATCGGTCGTGCGCTGTGACGCGGTTTCGTCACCTCGGTGCACGAATCGAGGCACGGACGGGGTCGGCGCGCTCCGCCGCCGTGCGGCGCGGCGCATGGACCCGCCGTCAATCCTCGAGCGCTGACTCGAGGATCCGGTCGAGTTGCGCCTCGCCACCGGAGCCCGTCCGTTCCCAGCGTACGCGGCCGTCGCGGTCGAGCACGACGAGCCTCGGGATCGCACGGATGCCGAACCACTCGTGCAGCCGGTCGTCGCCGAGCACGATGAGCGGATAGTCGATCCCGCGGTCGTGGTGGCTGTCCGCGTAGCCGGTCTCGAAGAACCGCTGCACGTCCTGCACCGACTGTTGCCGGTCCGCGCGGGTCAGGCCGAGGATCCTGAGGCCGGCCGGTCCGCGGGACTCCTGGAGATCGATCAGGTGCCCCATGCCAGCGACGCACGGCTTGCACCAGGTCGCCCAGAAATCGAGCACGACCACCTGGCCACGCAACGCGTCGAGGCCGTCGACGTCGCCGCCGAACACGTGCGCGATCGCGAGGCTCGGGGGGCGCTCGCCGTACCGCGGCACCTGCCGGTGGAAGGTGTCGAACTCGTGCTGCATGGCGTCCCGAAGTCGACTGTCGGGGCGTTGCTCGACGAAGCGTTCCGCGCGGGCGAGCGCATCCGGGAAGCGGCCAGCGAAGAACGCATCGCGCACTGCCAGGTATGCGTCGACGTCTGCGCGAAGTGTTGCCAGCTGCTCCTCACCGAGCATCGTCGAGCGGAACAGCTCACCATCGACGACCAGCTCGTTCGGGCGGTCGATCGGGAAGCGCGGGTAGCGCAGGGCGATGCGCCAGCTCCGCGGGAGACCGAGCTCCGGATCGAGAGTCCACCGGAACTCACCGTCCGGGCAGTCGACCGACGCACCGTCGCGCACGCGCGGGTCGTCGATCGCCATCTCGACCGTGCCGTCGAAGGTGTTGCCGCCGCGATGCACGGCCATCTCGACGTCGAGACGCGGCAGCTCGGGCCGCACGACGAACTGTTCGCGAGCGTCGGCTGGCAGCGTGAGTACATGCGCGAGCAGCTCGGGGACCTCCTGTAGGTAGTAGACCGCCGGCTCGCTGCGGGCGGGTTCTCTCCGGAAGCGCTGTGGAGTGAACCGGACGACCAACACGCGCTGTTCGATGCTGGCGTTCGGGTCGAATCCGTGTCCCGATTCGCTCGCACGTGCATCCTTCCCACGCAGAAGGTACTCGTGGAGTCGCTGCGGCCCGGAGGATTCCTCCACCAGTACTTCGGCACCGCCCTCGGCGTCGACCGCGAGTACGGTGTAACGCCGTTCGACATCGTGACTCTTCGTGATCGCGAAGCCGATGCGAGGATCGACCTCGCGCTGGATCACGTGCTCGATCGCGACGAGCACCTCACCGCGCTGGTAGTGGAACGCTGGCGTCTGGGAGACGAGTGCTGTCGGGAGCAGCGTGGTCAGGATCATCGCCGGCAGGACGCTGGAGCGGGACCGGGAGTGGGAACGCGGCATGCCACCGAGGGTACGCGGGCAGCAGCGATGTCGTAACCGAGCGGTCCGAATGTCCCGCGATGCGCGACCTCGTCAGGCGACGTGCAGCTCCTCCACGCGGTGGCTCGGGTATAAGGTTCTCCCGATCGGTGCTGGCGTACCACCGCGCGACACGCATCCTGATGGCGTGGCTTCGCAGCGCACGGCACGGGTGTCCAAGCCGCTCGCCGACGATCCGAAAACGCACGTGTCCGGTCCGGAGCTGGCGATGCGACGCGTGCTCCTGCTCGCCGCCGCGGGCGCAGCCGTCGTCGCGGTGCTCGCGGGTCTCGGGCGCCTCGGCGTGGTGTCGGGGTGGTGTGGATCCCACGCCGCCGCGCACGGGCCGCTGTTCGTGCTCGGTGCACTCGCCGTGGTGATCCAGGTCGAGCGCGCGGCGTTCCTCGGACATCGCTGGGGATACGCGGCGCCGGTCCTCGGCACGTGCGTCACCGTCACCGTGCTGGCGAATCTCCCCGGCGCCCCCGCATTCGCGATCGCCTCGGCACTCGCGCTGGTGGCGGTCAATGCGTCGATCGTCCGGGGCCGGCCGACTGCATTCGCGTGGCTGATGCTGGTGGGGTCCGGCGTGCTGCTCGTGGGAGCGATCGCGTGGGCGCTCGACCGGCCGGTCTACCAGTTGGTGTCGGCCTGGATGGCGTTTCTCGTGCTCACGATCGTCGCCGAGCGTGTCGAGATCTCGCGACTCGGACCGATGCCTCGCCGGACGGTGCTGTGGGTGGCGGGGATCATCGCCACATTCGCGGCGTCGGCGTGCGCGGCCGCGTTCGGTGTGTCGTACGCGCTTCGTGGGTTCGGAGCCGCGGCGATCCTGGTCGGAGTCTGGCAGGTCCGGTTCGACATGGCGAGGCGCACTCTCGATCGACCCGGACTCTCCCGGTTCGCCGCCGTGGGCGTGCTGCTCGGAACGTCGTGGTTGATCCTGAGCGGAGTGCTGTTCGCCACGACGGCGGTCCCGCCCGCCGGCCCCCTCTACGACGCGGCGCTACATGCCGTGTTCGTCGGGTACGTACTTTCGATGGTCTTCTCGCACGCGCCGTTCATCCTCCCGATCGTGGCGCGTGCGAGCGTGCCGTTCTCTCCGTGGCTCTACGTCCCGCTCCTGGTCCTGCACGTGGGGTTGTTGGCTCGCGTCGTCGGCGACCTCGCTTCCCGGTCGGACCTACGGCAGGCCGGTGGCGTGGCGAACGCCGCCGCACTCGTGCTGTTCGTGCTGTTCGTGCTGGTGGCGGCGCTCATGCGCCGCGCGAAACCGGTGCCGGCGTGACGGACGTCAGTCGCTCTCCGTCTCGTCTTCCCACAGCAGGTCGAGAACTCGTTCGGGTGGGCGCGCGACCAACGCGCGGCCGCGACGGACCGCGATCGGGCGCTGGAGCAGCTTCGGCTCGGCGGCGAGCACGTCCAGGAGGATGTCGGGCTTCGCGGCGTCGAGGCCGAGCTCCCTGATAGCGTGCTTCGTCGGTGCGCATGATCACGCGCGGATCGTCGGTGCCGAGCTTCGCGAGCAGCGCTTCGAGCTCGGCACGAGAGGGTGGATCGGTCAGGTACTCGCGCCGCTGCATGGGGATGTCGTGCGCTTCGAGCAGGCGCACGACCTCCCGGCACTTGCTGCAGTCGGGGTTGATCCAGACGGTGATCGGAGGGTTGGCCATCGGCGGCAGACGATAGCCCGCGCGCTGCCCACGGGCAGCGCGCGATGCTCCGGCGGCTCCTCGCTAGTCCCCGACCACGAGCTGCAAGCCGTTCGTCAACTCGAGGGCGGCGGACATGCGGAGCACCGCGGCCTGACTCGCGAGGGTGATGCCCTGCAGGGACGGCGTCGTCGGCAACGGTACCGGGAAGGTGGCGATGCCGTTGCCGGTGGTGAGCGTGGCCGCGACGTACGTCGGGTTCTGCAGCAGCAGCGTGCAGCCGCCGGGAAGCGGCACGTTGCCGGCGGCGCCTGCCGCGAACAGGAAGCACGGCAGTCCGACCGCGTCGCTCTGGACCTCGAACGCGAAGACGTCGCTGCCGAGGAACGGCCGGCCCGCCGTGGCGAGCTCGGGAGGCGTCGTGGCGCCGCAACCGGTACCGAACGCACTCGTGGCCCCGGGCGTGGCGGTGAAGGCCCACAACCCCGAGCCGTCCCACTGCACCACGCGGTGTCGCGCAGGGTCCCAGGCCGCTCCGGCGGCGCTCGCTGCGCCGACCGGATTGCCCGCGGTGACCTGCGTCCAGACCGCGCCACCGTCCCATTCCCACGTGTCGCTGACCGTCGAGGCGTTGTCGCCGCCGTGCAGCACGAAGCGATGACGCGCGGGATCGTAGGTGAAGTCGTGGTAGGCGCGCGGCGCCGGCGGAGTCGATGCCGCCGCCTGCGTCCACTGGCTGCCGTTCCACTCCCACACGTCGTTCATCGTCGTGCCGGTCGCGGTCGCGCCGCCGAACAACACGACGAGGTTGCGGCTGCTGTCGAACGTCATCGCGTGGTCGGTGCGCGCACCCGGGGTCCCGGCGGCGGCCGGTACCTGGGTCCACTGGCTGCCGTTCCAGAGCCAGGTGTCGTCGAACGTCTGGGAACCGTCGGTGCCGCCCTGCAGCACGGTCACGCCGCGTGCGGCGTCGTACACCATCGCGTGACGCGAACGCGGCGCAGGGCCGCCGCTCGCGACCTGGGTCCACGCTGCGCCGTCCCACTCCCAGGTGTCGCCATGGTGCGTGTTCGGGTCCTCACCGCCGAACAGCACGACGCGCTGCCGCGCCGTGTCGGTCACCATGCCGAACAGCCCGCGGGGTAGCGGCGCGGAGGCAGGCGCAGCGACCTGCCAGTGCACGCCGTCGAACAGCCACGTGTCCCCGAAGACCGCGCCACCGAGCCCGCTGATCGCCGCGTTGTAGCCGCCGAACAACACCAGGTGTCCGTGGGCGTCGTCGGCCAGGCCGTGGAACTCGCGCACCGGCGGCGACGGTGGCATCGCCGTCTCCGTCCAGTTGCTGCCGTCCCACTCCCACGTCTCGGGCACGGCGCCGTTCACCGAGTCGTTCGCGGTGAACAACACCGTGTGGCCCGACACGCCGTCGTACGCCATCTGCGGTTCGACCTGCAGCGGGGGCGGCGTCGCCGGGGATCGCTGCGTCCACGTCACTCCGTCGTACTCCCAGGTGTCGTGGAACAGCGATGCACCGTTCCGGCCGCCGTACATCAGCACGCGCAGCGCGGTGGCGTCCCAGCTCATCGTGTGCTCGTTGCGCCCGGGCGGACTCTGTGGCGTCGTGACTTGCGTCCAGTCCGTGCCGTCGAACTCCCACGTGTCGTTGAGGACGTTGTGCTGGCGCGAGCCGTCGTCGCCGCCGAACAGCACGGTCCGTCCGCGGGTCGGATCGAACGCGAGCCGGAAGCCGTAGCGCGCGCCCGGCGAATGCGGTGTCGAGACGAGGGTCCAGCTCGTCCCGTTCCACTCCCAGGTCTGATTGCCGGAGCCGACGTCGTAGAGCACGGTCTTCCCGCGCCAGAGGTCGTACGTCATGTCGAAGGTGAGGACCGTTCCCGGAGGTGACGTCGCCGGATTTCGCTGCGTCCAGTCGCGGCCGTCCCATTCCCAGGTCTCGCCGGTCGGGGAGCCACCGGTGAACACGACGACCCGATGACGGATCACGTCCTCGGCCACCGCCAGGCCGTCGCGCGGCGGCGGCGCGCTCGTCGTCACGCAGCGGACCCACGCGCTGCCGTCGAACCGCCACGTGTCGGCGTCGGAGATCGCTTCCGAGAACCAGTTGTAGACGCCACCACCGCCGAACAGGAGCGGCCGACCGGTGCGCGGATCGGTGGCCATCGCGTGGCCGGCGCGGTAGCGGGGCTGGGTCGCGATCGGGACCCACTGCTGGGCGATCGTGACAGGGGTGAGGAGGAGAAGGCCGAGCAGGCCATGGGGGAAGACGTGCATCAGTGGTGCCGCGGGTTGCAGCAGAAGGGAAGCAAGGGGGCGATCCCGGCGCCGGCTGTATGCCGGAGTCGGACCGAGGTTTCGCGGCGCAGGACGCACGACGAATCGGACACACTCCGGCGATTTCTCTCGCCGCCGCGGGAGTCTGTCTCGGGTTCGTCTCGAACACACACGATCGAGCGAGAGCTCTCGACATCTCCAGCCCTCCGGGTACGTGCACACCGGCCACGCCGTCGCCCCACCGGCCGGGCATCGATGGTCGCGGCCGGCTCGCCGACCGCTACCATCGCCGCGAGCCGATGCGATCCTCGCTCTCGATCCTCGTGCTGTCGTCCTGCGTCGGCATCGTGTCGGCGCAGGACGGCGCGATCGTCGCCCGGCTCGGGGCGCCGGCAGCGCGAGCGGCGTTCGATTCGATCCGCGATGCGTTTCGCGCGCACAATCCGGGCTACGACGTGGACTGGTGCGAGGCGCTCGACGAGCGGGCGGCCGGGGACTCGGCGCGGGTGGTTCTCGTGCAGCGCGCCGGGGACGGCGCTCGGCTGACGATCGGCGAGACGGCTTCGGGCGTCGCCGTGGGGGACGTCGCGCTGGTGCGTCGCGGTCAGACGCTCGGAGTCACCGGCGACGTCGCCGCGCTCGTCGTCTCGGTGCCGGGCGATCCGGACGCGTCGCTGCCGGCGTTCTTCCGCCCCGACCACGATCCGAAGCTCACCGACACTCCGGGTGGGTGTGCCGAGGAGAGCGGTGCCTACCGCCGCATCCTGCTGACCTGGCAGCCGGACGTCGGCCCCTACGTGTGGCACGCGATCAACGTGCACCGCGTGCGCGTCGACGACTCGCTCACGCACTACCACCCGGTCGAGGGCGGGTTCGACGAGCTCTACCTGGTGCAGGGTGCGGAGCCCGGTGCGCGCATCCTCACGAGCGCGCGGACGGCTCGGATCCTCGACCCCGACTCGGTCACGCGTGAGCAGGCGAAGGCGCTGCTCCGTTCGACCGACCTGTACGCCGGCGACCTCGTCTATCTGCCGCGCGGCGTCGTGCATCGCGGGCTCGGTGGCGTGCTCGCGCAGGTCATCACGGTGCCGGGTTTCCGGCCGGGTGCCGAGATCGGTGTCGATCGCGAGCTCGCGGCGATCGATCGGCGGCTCGGACTCGCCGGTGACGACGCGCTGCCCTTCCACCGGAAGGCCGGGCCCGACATCGACGCGAGCGGTGTCGCGATCGAGCGAAGCGACGACGGCGCGCGTATCACGATCGACGGCGAGCCGTTCACCGAGCTGTGGACCACGGCGTACCACGTGCCGATCCTGCATCCGGTGCTCGGCCCCGGCGGCGTCCGGGTCACGCGCGGGTATCCGATGATCGAGGCGCCGAACGAGACGCACGACCACCCGCACCATCGGGGGCTATGGTTCACGCACGGCGACGTCAACGGCGTCGACTTCTGGAGCGACCGTGGACCGAAGCGTGGGCGTATCGATGTCACCGCGCTGCGGGTCCCTGCGCCGAACATGCTCGAGCTCGACACCGCATGGCGCGACGCGTCGGACCGGACCCTGCTCACCGGGCATCGCGTGCTGCGGTTCGGGCGCATCGGCGATGCGCGCGCGATCGACTTCACGGTGACGCTGGTCGCGAGCGAAGGCGACGTGCGGTTCGGCGACACGAAGGAGGGCACGATGGCGATCCGCCTCGCCCCGGAGCTGCGGCTCGAAGGCACGGTCGCGACCGGTCACATCGTCGACTCGGAGGGCGATCTCGACGGCGACGTCTGGGGCAGGCGCGCGCGCTGGGTCGACTACTCGGGCCGGATCGGCGATGCCGAGATCGGCGTCGCGCTGCTCGACCACCCGTCCAATCCCCGGTCACCGTGCTACTGGCACGCGCGTGGCTACGGGCTGTTCGCGGCCAATCCGTTCGGCGCGCACGACTTCGCAAAGCGACCGAAGGGCGCGGGTGACCTCGTGATCCCCGCCGACGCGAGCGCTACCTTTCGCTACCGGTTCCTGATCCACTCCGGCGACGCCGAGCTCGCGGGCATCGCCTCGGAATGGCGCCGCTTCGCAGCCCCGTGATTTCGCTCCGTCCCGTCCTCGCATTCGTGCTCGCCGCGCCGGCCGTGTCCCAGAGCCCGGTGGTACTGAACGACGACGGCGGCTGGTGCTGGTTCCAGGACCAGCGCGCGGTGATCCACGACGGCGTGCTGCTGTTCGGCTCGGTCGCGTCCGGGCGCAGCACCGCCGAGCGCTGCGGCGACATCGACGTGACGAGCTACGTGCTCGCGACCGGCGAGCGGGCGACGTTCGAGCTGCACGACCGGCTCCAGCTCGACGATCACGCCGCACCCGCGCTGTTGGTGCGTCCGGACGGACGCGTGCTGGTGGCGTTCGCGCGCCACGGCAGCGACGACGCCGTGCGCACGCGCGTCTCGACCGTGCCCGGACGGTACGACGCGTGGAGCGACGAGCGCGTGTTCCACACCGGTGGTGCGGGAGTGACCTACTCGAACCTCGTCGCCCTGCCGGTCGACGCCGATGGCGAAGCGCGGATCCTCGACCTGCACCGCGGCGAGGGCTGGGATCCGAATGTCCTCGCATCCGACGACGGCGGTGAGACGTGGACACATCTCGGACGGCTCCTCGCCGGACCGGGGCGCCCGTACCTGAAGTACCGCGATCCACGGCACCGACGTGCACTTCGTCGCCACCGATCAACATCCGCGCGACTTCGACAACTCGGTGTATCACGGGATCCTGCGAGGACGGAACGTGTGCCGCTCGGACGGCACCGTCGTCGGCGAGGTCGGTGCGAACGCTCCGGCACCCGACCATCTGACTCCCGTGTTCGAGGGCGCTCCCGACGCGGTCGCCTGGCTCGTCGATCTCGAGGTCGATGCCGCCGGCGTGCCGTTCGCGCTGCTCTCGGTGCAGAAGGACGGCGCCGGCAAGCCCCGCAAGGAAGGTGGCTTCGATCATCGCTACGTCCATGCCCGCTACGTCGACGGCGGCTGGCGCACTCGCGAGATCGCGTACGCGGGAACGCGTCTCTATGCCGGTGAGGACGACTACACCGGGCTCGGCGCGCTCGATGCCGCGGATCCGGCCCGTGTCGTGATCTCGACGGACGCGGATCCGGACACCGGGGCGCCGTTGATCAGTGCGCGCGACGGAGAGCGTCACCATGAGATCTTCGAAGGCCGTGTGCGTGGCGACGCGGCGATCGAGTGGCGGCCGATCACGCGCGATTCGGTCACCGACAACCTCCGTCCGCTGATTCCGGCCGGCAACGGTGGCGCGTGGGACGTCGTGCTGTGGCTGCGTGGCGAGTACCGCAGCTACACCGATTACGACCTCGCGGTCGTCGGGAGGATTCGGGACCAGCGTGCGATCCCCGGGGGGTACCGGCTCGTCTACGAGCAGGACTTCGAGGACCCGCGCGCCATCGACGACTACCGCTTCTCGGATGCGGGAACCTGGAAGATCGTTGGCGACGCGTCGAACCGCTGGCTCGAGCAGACGCCCGGCAGCACCTACGAGCCGAAGCACCGTTCGCCGCTCAATCTCGCGATCCTCAAGACTCCCGCGGTCGGTTCGTTCGTCCTCGACGTCGACCTGATGCAGACCGGACGCGACTATGGGCACCGGGACATGTGCGTGTTCTTCGGGGTCCGCGATCCGGACCATCTCTACTACGCACACCTCGCGAGCGCGGCAGACGACAACGCCCACCAGGTCCAGATCGTCGACGGCGCGGCGCGGCGGCCGATCACGGCGCAGCGTTCGACGGGCGTGGACTGGGGGCGCGGCACATGGCGCCACGTCCGTGTCGTGCGCGATGCGGAGCGCGGGAATGTGCGCGTGTGGTTCGGCGGCGGCGAGGAGCCGGTGCTGGCGGTCACCGACCAGACCTTCGCGAGCGGTTTCGTCGGCTTCGGCTCGTTCGACGACGAGGGCCGCATCGACCACGTGCGGCTGTGGGCCGACGGCGCCGACGACGACATGACCGCGAATTTCTTCGAGGCGGGCCGACACTGATGTTGCGGAGTCTCTCGATCTCGTGCGTCCTGCTGCTCCTCGGCTGCGCGAGCGTTGCGCCGCGAGGCGTGCAGGGCAGCTACACGCAGTCGATCCGCGGAACCGGTGTCGCGTTCGAGATGGTGTGGATCCCCGAGGGCGGCTTCTGGATCGGACGCACCGAGGTGACGTGGGACGAGTACCTGAAGTACTGCGACTTCGGCGAGCGCGAAACCGTCCCTCCCGGCGTCGATGCCGTGTCACGGCCGTCGAAGCCGCTCGAGACGTTCCCGTACCGATCGTGACTGGGGCGTCGGGCGCCGGCCCGCCATCGGCATGAGCTGGAACGCCGCGAAGCAGTATTGCCGCTGGCTGTCGCTCAACACCGGCATCGAGTACCGGCTGCCGACCGAGGCCGAGTGGCGGCTGGCCTGCGGTGCGATGCCCGCGTCGCTCGACGACCACGCGTGGTATCGCGGCAACAGCGGCGGCAAGACGCACGAGGTCGGGCAGAAGTTGCCGAACGCGCACGGCTTGTTCGACATGCTCGGCAACGCCGAGGAGTACACGGGCGATCCGTTCGATCCGAGCGCGCCGGAGTGGGCCGCGCTGCGCGGCGGCAGCTTCGCGGATGCGGCGGAGGACGTGGGGCCGGACGTTCGCGAGGCGTTCGACGACCTCTGGATCCTGCGGGATCCGAACGTCCCGCCGGGTGTCTGGTGGGTGCCGGACGGCGCCGAGCTGGGATTCCGGATCGTGCGCGTGCCGGATGCGACGATCCACAACTGACGGAGACGGACACGAGCCATGACCCAACGCACACGCCGGGAGTTCTTCATCGACTCGCTCCTCGCCGCGGCCGCTGCTGCCGTTGCCGGGACCGGTAGGTCGCCGGCGCTGTCGCCGGTGGTCGACCGGCGGCGCGCCTCACCGAGCGACGTCATCCGCGTCGGCGTCGTCGGCGTCCGGGGTCGCGGCCGCGCGCACGTGCTCGCGTATCGAGAGCAGCAGGACGCCGAGGTGGTCGCGATCTGCGACGCCGACGAGGGCGTGATCTCCGGCGCGATGAAGGCGGCGCCCGACGCGAAGTACGTCCGCGACTTCCGCAAGCTGCTGGAGGACGACTCGATCGACGTGATCTCGATCGCGTCCCCGAACCACTGGCATGCGCTGATGGCGGTCTGGGCGATCCAGGCCGGCAAGCACGTCTACGTCGAGAAGCCGATCGGGCACGACGTGTTCGAAGGGCGCAAGGTGGTCGAGGCCGCGCGCAAGCACGGCAAGGTCGTGCAGCACGGCACGCAGGCGCGCTCGTCCAAGGCGACGATCGAGGCGATGGAGTGGCTTCGCGGTGGCGGGCTCGGCAAGGTCGAGCTGGCGGTCGGGCTCTGCTACAAGCCGCGCGCGAGCATCGGCAAGGTGGCCGGTCCGCAGCAGCCACCGGCGACGTGCGACTACGACCTGTGGACCGGTCCGGCGGAGATGCGCCCGTTGATGCGCGAGCATCTGCACTACGACTGGCACTGGGACTTCAACACGGGCAACGGCGACGTCGGCAACCAGGGAGTGCACCAGATGGACATCGCGCGCTGGGGGCTCGGGCGGGACGATCTGCCGGCGGCGGTGACGAGCTGTGGCGGGCGCCTCGGCTACGACGACGACGGCAACACGCCCAACACGCTGATCTCGTCGTTCGACTACGGCGACCAGCACCTGATCTTCGAGGTGCGCGGGTTGAAGACCGACCCGTATCGCGGCGCGCGGATCGGCGTCGTGTTCCAGTGCGAGCACGGCTACCTCGTGAGCGCGAGCTACGAGAAGGTCGTCGCGTTCGACGAGCAGGGCAAGCAGGTGAAGGTGTTCGAGGGTGGCGGCAACCACTTCCGGAACTTCCTCGACGCGGTGAAGGCCGGTACCCCGCCGGCCTCCACGCCGAGAGCCTCGAAGGCCATCGGTCCGCGGCGCTGTGCCACCTCGCCAACGTCTCCTACCTGGTGGGCAAACCGCAGCAGCTCGACGCGGACGACACGCCGTTCGGCGACGTCGAGCCTGCGAACGACTCGTTCCGCCGCTTCCGCGACCACCTGGTCGCGAACGGCCTCGCCGCCGATCGGACCGAGGTGTCGATGGGCCCGCGCCTCGAGTTCGACCCGGAGAAGGAGCGCTTCATCGGCGACGACGTGGCGCCGGCGAACGCGCTGCTGAAGCGGCACTACCGGGCGCCGTTCGTCGTGCCGGACGAGGTGTGAGGGATCGTGACCGTCGCGAGCGAGGAGAAGAGAGGGCGCTACCGGAACCGGTGCGCGTGCACGAGCAAGCGACGGCGAAGGAACCGGCCTCGTCGAGCGGAAGCAACCGGAGCGCGGCGAAACGAGCGGTTGCGGGCAGCTGCTGCGTTTCGGCGGGCGCCAGCAACGGTCATCCCAGGAGCGGGCAGATCCGTGGGACAACCGAGGGACGGAGATCCTCGGGCCACATTCCCCACGGTCCCGGCTGGCGCAAGCAACAGCCAGGCTCCCGGCAGCGCGGCGCAATGCGCCGCGCGCAAACAGGGAACGCCAGAAACAAGCAGACCTACGCCTTGCACTGAGGAAGTCGCGCGTCCGTGTTCCACCCATGGAAGACAGGACAGGCGGGACGTCCGAGGACGTCGTTCTGGTCGAAGGGCTCGAGGCGGACGCGGGGGCCACGCAGGAGGAGCTCGAGCGGATGGTGCGGAGCAAGCGGCGGGAGGCCGCGCTGGGAGAACGCGATGGCCAAGCTGCGCGCCGAGATGGGCTGTCCGGACGACGTGACCGTCGAGGACCTGATGGCCGAGATGGCGCGGCTCGTGCTCGCGACCGACGCCGACGGCGAGGTGGCGGGCCGGAAGCCAGTCGACGGCTGGATCTACAAGGTCGTCGTCGCCGAGCGGGACGGCGGTGCGACCGTCGAGACCGAGACCGGCAGCGAGCCGATCGATGCGAGCACCCACGAGGCCGCGGCCAGTGACGGTGCCACGCCACCCGCGTTGCGCCAGAAGGTCTTCGCCCGCGAGGACGACCGCTGCCGCAACTGCCGTTCGCTCCGCGGACTCGATGGCCACCACGTGATCTGGCGCAGCCGCGGCGGCAAGACCGTGCTCGACGACCTGATCACGCTGTGCGCCAGGTGCCACGGTCTGGTCCACGCCGGGCTCCTGCAGGTGAACGCGGCGCCGTGTGCCGCCGGCGGCGTCCGCTTCGAGATGCGCGACCGCCACGGCCATCGGCTCGGCCGGCATCTCGCGGTCGGCCCGAAGGTGGTGCTCCGCGCGGCGCATTGCGCCGCCCCCGCGCCATCTCGACCCGCCGCTCGCCTCGACCTACCGCCGGGCTTCCTCCGCGAGCACTTCGACTGGCTCATCACCAAGAACGGCAAGCTCACCTTCCGCCAGGACAAGCTGCCCGAGATCGAGCGCATCGCCGGGGAGTGGGAGCGGCAGCGAGCGATGGCCTGACCGCGGTGCAATGCGCCGCGCCTCGCGCCGCGGTTGCGTGCGCCGGCCGAAACCGTGGGGAATGTGGCCAGGGGCTCGCCACTCGTCCGTTGTCCCCTGGATCTGCCCGCTCCTGGGATGACCGTTGCTCACGAGTACCGGCCCGCAGGATCCGCCCGCGGTCTCGCATCAAGCGGCGGGCTCCCGTCGCCCTCACCCGAGAACACCATTCGTCCGGCGTTGCTCGCTTCCGCTCCCAGACGGATTGCTGAGGCGGCCGAGGGGGTGCGCACGCGTGCGGCGGGATTCGCCACGCGAAGTCACATGGGCGGCCAGGGTTCGTTCGTGCGGCCCGCTCTGTGGGAAAGCGTTTGGGGGAGCGGCGTGTCGCATGTCACCGAACCCGTGGCGTGGTGACGCCCTCGACGCACGTGCGGGCGATTCGACGTACGGCGTGCGCCCGGACGCGGACCACAGCGACGTGACGAACCACAACGGCACCGCCGAGCAGAGCGCGATCGCCGCGACCAACCACGAGGGTGTCGCCGCGCCGGCGTCGTCGAGCGCGATGAGCTGGTAGGGGGCCATGTGTCCGACCTCCCACGGCAGTAGCTTGACCGCGGCGCGTCCGAGAGTCCGCGAGCGGGTCGGCCGATGGCGCGTCGTCACCTGCAATGCGAGCGCGCGCTTGCCGAGCGTCGCCTGCCAACGTGAGCCCTCCATCAGCGCGAGGTAGAGCCCGAACGGCAGCGTCGCGAACGTGAACCCGAGCGCCTGCCCGAGCCACGGATCGCTCGGCCACGCCGGATCTCCGCCCTGGCTGACGAACGCGACGATGGTCAAGAGCCCTGCCCACAGCGCGAACACGCACCAGTCGATCGCGAACGCGGAGAGACGTTGTACCGGCGCAGTCCTGGGTGCGAGCATGGTCACGGCACCCCCAGGATGGCGGCGCCGATCGGCGCCTACAACCCGAGGTGCAGGTGGACCGCGTTCGTGAAGTCGTACGCGGTCGACACCGTCGTCGAGCCCACGTAGCACTGCATCACGAACGTGAAGCCGTCGAGCGCCACGATGCCGGGGATCGGAATGGCGCCGAAGCGCCATCCCGCTGGATACGGCGTGACGATCGCCAGCCCCGGATCGGCGTGCATCGGGCACTCAGCGAGCCACGCCCTGGCGAGGCTCCAGCGCGCACGCACCGTGGGTTCGGAGAGCCCGAGTGCAGCGCTGATCTCCCGCCGCGGCAGCTGGTCCGGGATTGTCGGCGATTCGATCGCGGCGGCGGCAACCGTCCGACCGTCGCCCAGTACGCGAACGCGCCGCGAGCCCGACCGGACTCGCGGCGCGCTGATCGTCACGGCCTCGGGCCGCGACGCGCTTGGTCACTGGCCGACCCGCGCGTCGACCGCGTTGGTGAACGCCAGCGGCAGCGGGCCGCCGACGCTCGGGTCCAAGTAGACGCTCTGCAGCACGACGTCGGCCGGCGACGCGATGCCGGGGATCACGAACGACACGTTGCCGCTCGCGTCCGCGGGGAGCGCGAGGACGGTGAGGAAGTTCGAGAACGACACGAGGTTGCCACCGAAGGCGGGCACGTCCATGCCGCCGGCGACCCGACAGCGCGAGAACGCCGGCGCCGTTGGACGGGGCACCGGCGACGTAGTAGGTGCACGATTCGAGTGCATCGAGTCCGGTGCCGACGAGCTCGGCGATCGCGGTGCCAGGTCCCTGGGAGCCGAGGTTCGGCTGCAGCTTCGTCGTGCCGCGCATCCAGAAGCTGACGACGCTGCCCTGGTCGAACGCGATCGTCGGATTCGCCTGGTTGCTGGCGGCGAATGTCGTCAGGCGCACCCAACGCGTCGGCGAGTTGTCGACGAATTGGAACCGCACCTGATCCGAGCCGGGCGCCATGCGCGACGCGGTGTAGTTGTCCACACCGGACGAGTTCGGTGCCGGCGCGGCGGCGAGGTTGCTGCTCGTCGAGCCCGAGAAGCTCGGCTCCTGGAACATCGCCTCGGTGTCGTCCGCGTACCCCTCGAACGTGCCGAAGTCGGTCGGAACGCCGTTCACCGTATCGGTCACGTCGTCGATCGACAGCGTGATCTCGTCGGTGATGCCGGCGAAGTTCTTGATGCGGATGTGTTCGATCGTGCCGGCGGTACCGGTGACCATGCCGTCCCCGGTGAAGCCGGACACCGGGCTCGCCATCGGATCCGTCGGGTCGAGGTGGAACGAGAACTGCTGCCAGGTCCCATCCAGAGTCAGTTCCTGGCCGTCCAGGTCGATCCATTCGATCGAGCCGGCGGTGCCACCGTCGGCACCGATCGCGGCGGCCGACCCGGTCTCACGGATGCCGAGCGAGATCTGCAGCTTCGGCGGCGCCGAGGCGAGCCCGAAGAAGTAGACCTTGCGGTTGGCCCCGTCGAGGATGGCGAGCGTGTTCGAGCCGCTGTCGTAGGCGAAGTCGTAGTTGCCGCCACCGGTGGGTGCGGTGAACCCGCCGAAGTCGAGCGTCGCCGGCGTGCCGTCCGGCAGGATGGCCTGCACGACGGTCCCGAAGGCCTGGCCCGTGCCTGCGGTCGCTCGATCGTTGTAGATCACGAACGAGCCCGTGGGCGCGTCGACGAACGCGATGTTCTGCTGGTTGACGAACGCGCCGAGCCCGCCCGCGGGCGTCAGATCGAGGGCGCCCGCAGTGCAGGCGTTGTCACCGGTGCGTGCGGCTCTCACGACGCGATTGGACTCGCGCAGCCACATGTCACCGGTCGCCGGATCGAAGTCCATGTCGCGCCAGAACGTCCCACCACCGGTGGTGATGATCATGCCGTTCGCGGTCGTCCAGATGTCGGCGCCGGTCGCGGCGTCCTGCAGCGCGCGACGACCCGAGCCGAACTGGGTCCAGGCGACGCCCTGGCCCATCGCCGGCATCCCACCCGGAAAGCCGGGATCGAACGCCGTGCTGCTGCCGCCGCGGATCGACTTCGACCACTGCGGGGTTCCGGTCATGTCGTAGACGACCAGGCCGTTCGCGTCGGTCGCGCCGGAGTCGTAGGCCGCGGCGATCGAGCCACCGTCGACGGCGATGCCGGAGTAGCCGCGCAGCGAGGGTGCCGCCAGCACACCGAACGTCGTGCCGAATGCCGGCGTCCCGAGCGGTGTCGTGACGGGCACGATCGCGACGTTGTCGGTGGATCCGCCGTTGTTGAAACCGGCGACGAACAGCGTCGTGCCGTCCCATGCGATCGACGCCGGGTTGGTGCCGATGTACTCGGCGTTCATCGGGTTGGCGGTCGGGTTCAGGTCGACGGTGGTGATGGGGGAGAGAGAGATTTGAGCCGTTGCGGCCGGTAGCAGCACGGCAGCGACGGCGAGAGCGAGGATCGGAGGTTTCATCATGGTTGCCCTTTCGAGCGACACAGGATAACGGCTCGACGTCGTCCCGTCGTCCTCTGGCGCCCGCGGTTGTGCGGCGGGTCCGGGCAATGCGTCGGACGCATTTGCGGTCGTGGGTAGCGACCGGCGCGCATCGACGAGCCGGAACCACATCGTCGCCGCATCGACATCCGTTCGACCGCGGCCCGACCCTCGGTTCGGCCGGGTGGATCGCACGAACGACTCGCGGACCGGTGGCCGCCGCGCGAGGTCCTCGGACTGCTTCGCCGCCACGCGGAGGACGACGGCTTTCTCGCGCCGCCGTCGCGATTCCCCTCCCCCGACCACCGGGCAACGTCCGCGACCGGTCGTCGACGCGGCCCGGATCGGATCCTGCACGAGATCGGGACCGGCGCAGCCCGACGGCGGACGGGACGAGGTGTCTCGCGTCGCGGAGTCCATCGCGCAGTCGGCGCGAAGCGTCGGCCCGGGGCGGAGTGGGGCTCCGCGCCACAAGCGCTACTCGATGGTTACGATCCCTCCCTCGGCCGGTGCGAAGCGCGGTGTCCCACGCGGCCCCCGCGCGCCGATCCGGCGGTGCCGGGGCCGTCGCTGGCGCGGTTGTCCGCCTGGGGCATCGCCGTCGCCCGGCCGCGGCACGATCGTTGTCCAGGCGCGCACATGATCCGAACCGCCGTCCTGCTCATCCTCCTCTCCGCACCGCTCGCGGCCCAAACGGCCAGCTTCACCGCGTTCGGCAATGCGTGCGTCGCCAGTCCGCCGCCGCTGACGGCGTTGACGCTGCCGAGACTCGGGACCACGTTCATCGTCGAGACCATGTCGGGGGGTGGCGGCGGCTACGAGGGCGGGCCCGCGAGCTCGCTGCTGGTCGGCGCTTCCAGGACGACCTGGATGGGCGTGCCGTTGCCGTGGACCTCACAGACGTTCGGCGCGGCGATCGGCGCCGGCGCCTGCGGCGAGCTGTCGGTCTCGGTCGACGCGGTCTTCACGATGCCGTTCTTCTTCTCGCGACAGCCGGTGCAGACGTCGTTCGCGATCCCCAACTCGCCGAGTCTGCTGGGGGTGTCGGTGTTCCTGCAGCCGATGTCACTGGCGCGTCAACACGCGTGGTTTGCTCGGCCTGACGTTCGGGCTCGCCGCCGAAGCGCGCGTCGGCACCTGAGCGGGCGGCGTCGCCCCGCCACGAAACCGGCCCCGCGCGCCTCGAGGCGTGCGGGGCCGGTTCACCGCGAGTGCTGGCGTCGCCTCACGGCTGCGTCACGTGGGCGACCTGGTCGTGCACCGTGGTGAACGTCGTCTGGGCGCTGCTCACGATGCCGGCCAGCGGCCCGGCGGTCAGCATGTCGCCGATGCCGTGACCCTCGGGGCAGCCCTGGTATTCGAAGGCGGTCCCACAGTCGATCAGCATCGCCGAGCCGCCGATGCCGGCCTTGAACACGCCGTCCAGATCGACGCCGAATCCCAGCGCCAGACCCGCCTCGTAGCGACCGCGCGCCCGGAACTGCACCGGCACCGCGCGCAGCAGGCGCACGATCCGATCGTCGTCGTCGCCGAGTGCGATCGACATCGCGTCCGCACTGTAGTCGAGCAGGTCGCGCAGGCGCAGGCTGGCGACGACCTCACCGCCGACGCCGAACTGGCCGGTCACGACCGCACCGAGCGCGCCGAGGATGCGGCCGTCCAGCGTCAGCTTGACGGTCGTGCCGGTCTCGCCCAGCTGCAGGCCGTTCGCGTCGAACTGGGCCTTGCAGCTCACCTCGAGCACGCGCTTGCCGGCCGCCGCGGCGCCGATACCGGCGCCGGCCGCGCCGACGATCGACTTCGTGAACGTGACCTTGTTCTCGACGCTCATCGCGCCGGACTCCTCGACGCGCTCCACACGCATCGCGAACTGCCGCTCGATGGACGCGGCGACGCTGGCTCCGACGTTGGCGATCGTGTAGCTGCCGGAGGTCTTCGCGTCGCCGAAGCTCGTCCCGGCGTTCGCCTCGATCGTCGAGGTCGCGTGGAGCTCGATCGCATGGGCGTGCGCGTCCAGGAACCGCTTGGCCTCCGCGACGCAGACGATCAACGCACCGAGGCGGTCTCGCGACCGGTCCGCGAGCGCGCGGCGCGCGGTGCGCAACCGATCCAGCGTCGCCTGCAGGCGGCGGCCGAGCGCCGTGTGCGACCAGGGCAGCCAGCCGCGCGTCGCGTTGCGCACGTGATCGATGAGTGCACGCGTCGAGCGCACGGCTCGGTCGAGATCGTCCAGGCGGCGGTCGAGGGCGGCCGCCGTGTTCGCGAGGTTCGGGCCGATCGCCTGAGTGATCGCGAAGCAACGCAGCGCATGCGCGACCTCGTGGGTCGTCAGGAATCGCCAGACGATCTCGTCGCCGATTCCCAACGACGCACCGGCACCCGCGACGCCCGCGCCGACACCGGCGGAGGCCGCCGCGTCGGCCGCGATCGTCACGTCGTAGACGACGGCGCCCGCGCTGTTCGTCCCGCGCTGCACGCCGGCCTTGAATCCGGCGCGGCCACCGGCGGTGACGGCGGGAAACACCGGGACCTCGAGATTGCCGCTCAGCTCGAGCTGCAGCGCATCGCCGTCCGAGTTCAGCGCGCGATCGAGTGCGGCTTCGATCTGCCCGTCGGACAGGAGCCCGGCGAACTGCTCGAAGACGACCGGCGGCATCTGCGGCGCGCACTCGGGCGGCCGCGTCGGCTCGGTCGCGAGCGTCAGCACGAGGCCGCCGCTCAGCTCCAAACCGTGCTTGCCGTCCGCCGTCGGCGCCTCGAAGCCCTGCACGAACAGCGTGTCCTGGTCGATCGGCGAAGCGATCGGTGCCGATCGACAGCACGAGGACGCCGTCGGCGTCGAAGCTGCCGCATGCGCTGCTGGGCGAGCCGCTGACGAGCAGCCGCCCGCCGCCCGGCAGCCGGGTCTCGGCGGAGTCGGTCGCGAAGCAGAACGCGCCGAACGCGCCGGGCCGACCACCGTCGAGCCGGAGCGCGGTCGCGCCGCCGTTGGCGCGGACGAGGGAGAGGGCGAGCACGTCGGCGCCGCCGGGCGCGCACTCGGACGGCGTGCCGTAGGGCTTCGCCTGGACGGTCTCTTGGCCGACGGCCACCGACCCGATCAGGGTCAGGGCGACGGCCATGTCGAGCAGGAAGCGGCGCGTCGTGCCGCAGGTCTTCGGGTTGGCGAGGGTCGGTTCCATGGTTCGGGCTCCGGTTCGGGGAGCGCACCATCGCGCTCCGTTCAACCGGGCCCACGGCAGCCGGCCGCGCCACCCTTCACGGATTCCGCGAGATTCCGTCGAGCTGCCGTAAGTCCTTGCCATATCTACGCCAGCGGGGCCTTCGTCCGATGCCGTGAACGGCGCTCCGGGCCCCTGCCGACCGCTGGCTCGCGCCGAATCTCGCCTGTCCGGCCGGTGCGGGCCGCCGTAGTCTGACGCACCCATGGCCGCGTCGCCCGAAGACCCGGCGCTCACGCGCTACCTCCGCGACCCGCGTGGCGCCGGCGACGGGCTGGAGCGCGCGGCCATGCCGGTCGTCTACCGTGAGCTGCGCGCGATCGCCGGAGCGCACCTGCGCCGGGCTCGCCGTCCCGACGACCTGCATCCGACGTCGCTCGTCCACGAGGTCTACGCGAAGCTGCTCGGCCATCGGGGCGCCGAGGTCCACGATCGCGAGCACTTCTTCGCGCTCGCGGCGCGCGCGATGCGACAGCTGTGCGTCGACCACGCGCGAGCCCGGCGGTCGCAGAAGCGGGGCGGAGACCGGTCGGAGGTGACCCTGGACGAGGCGCTCGCGCGTGCAGCGGAGATGAACGTCGACGTCATTGACCTCGACGCGGCGCTGTCGGAGCTGGCGGAGCTCGATCCACGCGGCGCGCGCGTCGTGGAGCTGCGGTTCTTCGGCGGCCTCGAGATGGAGGAGATCGCGACCGCGCTCGACGTGTCGCTGGCGACCGTCGAACGCGACTGGCGCGCGTCGCGCGCGTGGCTCGGCCGGCGTCTGGGCGCCGGCGGAACGCGAGGGCCCGCGTGAGCACCGAGCGTCACGAGCGAGTGAAGTCGCTGTTCCACGAGGCGCTCGATCGACCGGCCGGCGAGCGCGACGCGTTCCTGCGCGAGCAGTGTGAGGGCGACGATGCGCTGCTCGCGGAGATCCGCGACATGCTCGCGTTCGAGGAGAGCTCTCCCGACTTCCTCGAGTCGACGGCAGTCGCACGCGAGTTGTCGGCGAGCGTGCCGATACCCGATCGGCTCGGTCCGTTTCGCGTGCTGCAGCTCCTCGGGGAAGGCGGCATGGGCGCGGTCTACGAAGCCGAGCAGGAGCGGCCGCGGCGACGCGTGGCGCTGAAGGTCCTCCATCCGGGCCTTGCGACACCGCACATGCTGCGGCGCTTCGAGCTGGAGAGCGAGGTGCTCGGGCGACTCGAGCATCCCGGCATCGCGCGCATCTACGAGGCCGGCTCGAGCGACACCGGTCGTGGACCGCAGCCGTGGTTCGCGATGGAGCTCGTCCACGGCGAGCCGCTGACCGACTACTGCGTGCGGCACGCGCTGCCGCTCGAGACGCGCCTCGAGCTGATGGCGGAGGTCTGTGACGCCGTCCATCACGCGCACCAGCGCGGCATCGTGCATCGCGACCTCAAGCCCGCGAACGTGCTCGTCGGCGAGCAGCATCGCCCGAAGGTGCTCGACTTCGGCATCGCGCGTCCGACCGACGACGACCTGCCGCGCGCGACGCTCCGCACCGACCCGGGGATGATCGTCGGCACGCTTCAGTACATGAGCCCCGAGCAGGCCGGCGCCGATCCGGATGCCATCGACGTGCGCACCGACGTCTACTCGCTCGGCGTGATGCTGTACGAGCTCGTCGCCCGGCGGCCACCGCTCGTGCTCTCGCGGCTGCCGATGCACGAAGCGTTGCGCCGCGTGCTCGAGGACGAGCCCGAGCCGCTGCGCAAGGTCGCACCGCGTGTACCGGTCGACGTCGCGGTGGTCGTGCACAAGGCCCTCGAGAAGGACAAAGAGCGGCGCTACTCGTCCGCTGCTGAGCTCGCGGCGGATCTGCGGCGGTTCCTGCGCCGGGAGCCGATCGCTGCTCAGCCGCCGAGCAACTGGTATCGCTTCTGCCGGTTCGCCGCGCGCAACAAGGCGCTGGTCGGCGGCGCCGCCGCGACGCTCGCGGCGCTCGTCGTCGGCCTCGCCGTGGCGCTGTGGCAACGCAACGAAGCCAGGGAGGCGCTCGCACGCGTCGAGGGCATCAACCGGTTCCTGTTCTCCGACGTGCTCGCATCGCCGACGCCGGAGCACCTCGGCCGCGACGTGCGCGTCGTCGATGTGCTGGCGCCGGCGGCGCGTTCCGCCGAGCGGGCGTTCGCGAACGATCCGCGCGTGGCGGCGGAGGTGCTGGACGCGGTCGGCTCGAGCTACCGTGCGCTCGGGTTGCCCGCGGAGTCGGAGCGCCTCACGCGCCGAGCTCTCGCGCTGCTCGGCGAAGGCGCGGACGA
This sequence comes from uncultured Planctomycetota bacterium, assembly GCA_963823025.1. Taxonomy (GTDB): domain Bacteria; phylum Planctomycetota; class UBA1135; order UBA1135; family UBA2386; genus CAWGKH01. The sequence continues at coordinate 308,465 of CAWGKH010000007.1, forward strand.
TCGCCTCGCACTGCGGGTACGCGGTCACCTCGCCGACTCGCTGACCGACCTCGATCGATCCGACGAAGCCGTGGCGATGCTCGAGCCGGTCGTGGCGGCAGGCACGCGGCAGTTCGGTCGCGACGACGCGGACACGCTGACGTTCCGCGCGAGCCTCGCCGAGGCACAGTGGGCCGCGGGTCAGCCCGAGCGCGGCGTCGCGGAGCTCCGCGCGGTCGCGGCGGCGCGCGCACGCGTGTTCGGACCCGAGGACGCGCGCACGCTCGCGACCCGGAGCGAGCTCGCCGTGCATCTCGCGGAGCTCGGCGAGATCGCGGAGGCTCGCGCGATGCTGACCGAGACCCTCGCGATCCAGGAACGTGTGCTCGGTCCGGAGCACCCCGGTTCCCTCGGCTCGCGCAACCTCCTGGCGTGGATGCTCACGCTCGGCGGCGCATACCAGGACGCCGAGAAGCTGTACGCCGGACTCCTGCCCGCACTCGTCGACGTCTACGGACCCGATCATCCCTATACGGCGGAGGCCCGCATCGACATGGCCTCGTGCCCGTTGCACCTCGGCCGCGCGGCCGAGGCCGAAGCCTCGGTGCGGCAAGCGTGCCAGGACCTCGAGAAGCGCCTCGGGCCGGAGCACACGCTCACTCTGAAGGCCCATCTGATGCTCGCGGAGGTGTACCTCCGCACGGGCAAACCCGAAGCGGCGATCGCGGAGGCGCAGCACGTCGTCGACGTCACGCGTTCTGCGCACGGGGACGCGAGCGAAGAGCTCGGTCACGCGCTGATGAAGCTGGGTCGCTGCTACCAGGAGGCACAGCAGGACTCCGCCGCGGCCAAGGCGTTCGGCGAGGCGGTGATCGTCTACGAGAAGGCGTTCAGTGAGCCGACGGACTACCTCGCGCAGGCGTGGTTCAACCTCGGCGTCGCGACGCGCGATTCCGGCAACCCGGTCGCGGCGATCGACCCGCTTCGGAGGGCGGTCGCGCTCGACGTCGAGCACTGGGGAGCCGGTCACCGGCACGTCGCGGCCGACCGCTACAACCTCGCCGTCACGCTGCTGGCCGCCGGTCGCGCGGACGAGGCCGTGACCGAGATCCGAGCGGCGCTCGAGCTGGCGTTGGCGGTGAAGTTCTCCGCGGAGCGCATTGCCGGTTATCGGAGCGTCCTCGGCCAGGCGCTGCTCGCATCGGGCCGCGGCGCGGAGGCGGAGCCGGTGCTGCGCGAGGCGGTCGAGGCGTACGCGGCGGCCGGGCATCCGGACGACGACGGGGCGCGGCGCGCGCGTGCGGCGCTGGTCGCGCTGTACCAGCAGCAGGGACGCGCGGCGGACGCGGCGCGCTACCGCGACCGCTGACCTCGGCTCTCCTCGCCGAGCTCGAGGCCGAGTCGCGCGAGTGCGCGGTGGAGCAGCATGCGGCTCGCACCCTCGCCGCGGCCGAGCTCCTCGGCGATCTCCTTGTGGGAGAGGCCGAGGAAGTGGTGGAGCGTGATCGCGCGCCGATAGTCGTCGGGGAGTCGGTCGAGCGCCGCTTCGAGCCGGCAGAGGTCCTCGCGCCGCATCAAGTCGCCGCTCGGGGTCTGCATCCGATCGACGTGCTCGACCACCGAGTCGCTGAGTGCGACCGCGCGGCGTGCGTCGCGCCGATCGCGGAGGTGGTGGCGCTGGTGGTCGCGGATGCGATTGGCGCAGGCCCGGAACAGCCAGCTCCGGAACGCTGCCTCGCCCCGATAGTCGAACGCGCCGAGGTCCTCGAGGACGACGCGACAGACGGACTGCACGACGTCACCGCTCTGCTCGAGCTGTGCCAATGGGCCCATGTGGAGGCGGACGAACGCGCGAAGCTCGGGCAGATATCGCGACAGCAGCTCTTCGAGCGCGGCGCGGTCGCCGCGCGATGCTCCGTGGATCGTCTCTGACAGATCGCCCATGTCCTCGGAGAAGAGCGTATCCTTCGCGGGCCCGGTGAGGTGTTTCGCCGGGCAGCTCGCCGCCTCGTCATGGACTCGGAACACCGCTCGTCGCCAGAGGATCTGGAGGAGGTCCTGGCCGGGATCCTGGCCGCCGACGATCCGGAGCTCGCGTTGGGAGCGGCGTGTCGGGAACGGCCCGCGGACGCCGATCGTCTGCGGCGCGGCTTCGAGTCGTTGCGACGCCTGGATCTGCTCGGGGGCTCCGCGCGAACGTCGCCAGCCCCGTCGGATTCGGGGATCGACGGCTTCGAGCTCGCCGAGACGCTCGGCAGCGGTGGCATGGGCATCGTCTACCGTGCTCGCGATGTCGCCGTCGGGCGCGACGTCGCGCTCAAGATCCTGCGGCCCGAGCTGCTCCACTTCGCCGACAGCCGCCGTCGCTTCGGGCGCGAGATCGAGGCCGTGGCGAGGCTGCGACACCCCGGCATCGTCACCGTGCTGAGCGCGAGCACCGACGGCCACGTGCCGTTCTTCACGATGGAGCTCGTGGAGGGCGAGTCGCTCGCGCAGCGCATCGCGCGATTGTCGGCGTTGCCCTTCGAGCGGCTGACGGCCGAGGACCTGCTGGGCGTACACCCGCGGCACGGGGTCGACCACGACCGGCAGCTCGCCGCGCGCGAGGAGCTACGTCGATGCGTGCATCGAGGTCGTGCTGATGATCGCGGACGCGCTGCAGCACGCGCACGATCGCGGCGTGTTCCATCGGGACGTCAAGCCGTCGAACGTCCTGATGGACGCCGACGGTCGCGCACGGCTCCTCGACTTCGGCCTCGCCGCCGTCGAGGACGCGCAGGAGCTGACGCGGAGCACGTCGGTGCTCGGCTCCCTGCCGTACATGCCGCCCGAGCGACTGTCCGGCACGTCGAGCGCGTTCGGGCCGCGTCAGGAGGTGTATTCGCTCGGCGTCGTGCTGTACGAGCTGCTGACGCTCCGTTCGCCGTTCCTCGAGGACGGCGCCGAGCGGACGAAGGAACGCGTGCTCGCCAGCGCCCCGACACCGCCGCGACGCGTGCGTCGCGGCGTGCCGCGAGACCTCGAGATCGTGTGTCTCGAAGCGATGGATCGGGATCCGGACCGCCGTTACGCGACGATCGCAGAACTCGCCGCGGATCTCGCGAACGTCCGCGCGCACCGCCCGATCGTCGCACGACCGGCCGGTCTCGCGCTGCGCACGCGGCGCCTCGTGCAGCGACACCCTACGGCCGCGGTCGCCGGCGTGCTCGGCGTCGTGCTGTTCGTCGGCGTGCCGATCGCATTCGGCTTCCAGCAGCGAGCCCGGGCAGACACCGAGGCCGCGTTGCGCGCGACGGCGGAGGGCACCGCGGCGCGACTGGCGAAGCGCACGCGCGACTTCGAGCTGGTCAAGCACGTCGTGTCGCTGCGCCACGCCGTCGCGCGCGAAGCCGATCTGTATCCACCGTGGCCCGAACGCACCGCGGCGATGCGCGCGTGGCTCGACGAGGAGTGGCGACCGCTCCTGGCTGCTCGCCCGGGTGTCGAGGCGGCGCTCGACGAGCTGCGGTCGCGCGCGCGGCCCGCGACGGCGGAGGCAGACGGGCCGATCACGCTCGACGACCGCGCGGACCAGTTCCTGTTCGAGACGTTGAGCGAGCTCGTCGACGACCTCGACGCGTTCGAGCAGCACGAGGTCGCGTCGGTCGCGGCGCGGCTCGCGTGGTCGGAACGCGTCACCGGGCTGACGCTGGCACATCCGAACGCTCGCGCGAGCTGGGACGACGTCCGTGACGACCTCGGCATCCCGCCGCAGACCGGACTCGTGCCGATCGGCAAGAACCCGGTGACCGGGCTCTGGGAGTTCTACCACCTGCGCTCGGCGGTCGACCCGCTCGCGATTCCGGCGCACGACCCCACGTCCGGCCGCGTGCCGGTCGACGCCGGCACCGGCATCGTGTTCGTCTACGTGCCGGGGGGGACGTTCGTGATGGGCGCGCAGCGGGACGATCCCGGCGGACCGAACTTCGACCCCGCGGCCGGTCCGGCCGAGGGTCCGCCGCGCGAGGTGACGCTCGCGCCGTTCTTCCTCGCCCGTCACGAGCTCACGCAGGGCCAGTGGATGCGCCTCGGCGACGGCGACAACCCGAGCATCTACCGGCCCGGCCGCAAGCTGACCTGGGACCACGAGCTGACGCTCGCGCATCCGGTCGAGAACGTCGACTGGAACGCGTGCGACGAGCTCTGCCGCGAGAACGGCCTGACCCTGCCGACCGAGGCACAGTGGGAGTGTGCGTGCCGCGCCGGTACCGACACACCGTGGTGGACCGGCGCCGAGCGCGACTCGTTGATCGGTGCGATCAACGTCGCCGACCGTGCCGCGAAGCGGCTCGGCTCACCGTGGGCGGCGATCGCCGACTGGCCCGAGCTCGATGACGGCTATCCGGTGCACGCGCCGGTCGACGCGCTGCGTGCCAACCCGTGGGGCTTCCACAACGTGCACGGCAACGTCTGGGAGTGGACGCTCGATCGTGCCGCACACTACTCCGTGCCGCTGGAGTCCGGCACCGGGCGGCTGCTCGCTCCGGCGAGCGTGCGCGGTCGCGTGCAGCGCGGCGGCAGCTGCTCGGATCGTGCGCGCGACGCGCGCAGCGGCATGCGGAACCCGGTGCCGGCCGGCGTCCACAACGGCTACATCGGCCTCCGTCCGGCGCGGGCGGTGCGGTAGCGCCCCGCCGTTGCGCCGCGGCCGCGAGCGTGACGCCGATGGCGGCAGCGCATGTCTGCGATACGACGCTCCGGCCGTGGGCCGCCGCGCCCGGATCCGCCGGTGCAGCGACCGGAGTCCCGACAGCAGAGCCACGCGGACGCCGCACGGTCCCTCGGCCGCTCGAGGTCCGGGCCCGGCCGCGCGCGATCGGGCAGGGAATCGCCGTGCGGTTCGCGTCCGCCGCGTGGCGAGTCGTGCGTGCAGCGTGCGGCGGCTCGCGAACCGGGATCTCGTCGTCGTTCGCCAGTCGCGCGCCAACGGATACCGTGATGCCTGCGATGCCTGGCGCGATCGGGCCGTTTCCAGGAACTGCCGACGCGCCCGGCGACGGTGAACTCCATGAAGCGACTGCTGCTGATCGGTGCACTGATCTTCGTCGCGTTCCTCGCCGGGCGCGCGCTGTACGTGTCGATGGCCAGCGACGAGACGCGCATCGGCTGGCTGTTCGCGGACGAGGCTGCCGCGTTCAACTCGGCCAGTGCGTTCTCGACGCTCGATCACTTCGCGCTCGACTACCACGACGACACCGATGGGTGGGACCTTCCGACGTTGCGGGGAGCCGTGATCTGGGCGTTCCAGAATCGTCGCGACGCGCAGCACCGGTTCCTGCTGCGCGTGGAGCTGCCGGAGCAGGCCGGTACGGTCGCCGTCGACGGCGACACCGCGACCGCCGAGTTCCCCGTGCGGCTCCACGAAGGGCGGGGATCCGACGAGCGCCTCGGCTGGGAGCTGCGCGTGACCGCGGGCCTGCGTCGCATCGACGGCGAGTGGCGCGTCGTGCGCTCGACGCACGAGACGGTGAGCGGACAGCGGCCGGGGCGCTGAGCGTCGAGAACGGCGGGGGCGATCGCGGACGCGGTCTGGCGAGGGTAGGGTCTCGGGCTTACGACTCGCGACGGACGAGCGCACCGTGACCGACGACGAGCTGAGGTTCTGCAACGCCTGCGGCGGGGGACTCGAGGACCGAGTGCCCGAGGGCGACGACCGGGTTCGGAAGATCTGTACCGCCTGCGGGCGGGTGCACTATCGCAACCCGCTGGTGGTCGTCGGGTGCATCGTCGAGCGCGGTGACGAGATCCTGCTCTGCCGGCGGGCGATCGAACCGGCGCGCGGGCTGTGGACGCTGCCGGCGGGATTCCTCGAGCTCGGCGAGGGCACGCTCGCGGGCGCACGGCGCGAGACGCTGGAGGAGGCGGGCGCGGACGTCGACGTCGTCGCGCCGCTGGCGTTCCTCGACCTGCCGCACATCGGGCAGTCGTACGCGCTGTTCCGGGCCCGGCTGCGCGCGCCGGAGATCCACGCGGGCGTCGAGAGCCTCGAGGTCAAGTTCGTGCACGCGGACGCGATCCCGTGGGATGAGCTCGCATTCCCGGCCGTGCACTTCGCGCTGGACCTGTGGCGCGACGATCGCCGCCGCGCGGCGCCGTTCGTTCACACCGCCGTTGTCTGCTGGACCGGTTCCGGCTCGCGATTCGACGCGCGCAACTACGCGCTCGCCGACCACATCCGCCTCCCCGTCGTGGAGCGGTGACGAGCGGCGGCAATCCAGACCGGGTCTGAATTGTCGGGTCTCGACGGTCGCCGCGATCACTGACCGATCATGCGACCGCCGACCATCGCGTTGTTCAGGAGGCCGGTGGTTCCGAACGCTTCGACCGCCACCGGGCCGACGTTGCGTGCAAGCGTCAACGACCAGTTCAGGACGCGTGCGGTGCCGTCGTTTCCGCGGAACGTCGTCTGCGTGCGGATGACGGTGAGCCCGGTGTAGGTGTCGGCGGGCGCGACGATCTCCTCGACGTGGCCCGGCTCGATCCCTTCGGTCGCCACGCCGGAGGCCGTCACCGCGGTCGCGCCGAACGGCGAGTACCCGGTGTACGCGAAGTCGGCTTCCATCGGCTGTCCCACAGTCACGCCACCCGGCACGAACAGCGTCGGATCGTGGAGCTGCTGGTAGCTGTCGTTCCCGGCGGTCGAGAACTCACCTAGCAGTTGGATCTCACCGGTGCCGGGCGCTCCGCTCTGGACGTACAGACCGAAGTTCTCCTGGCCGAGCTCGAACAGCATCCGATAGACGGGCATTCCGCCGAGGTTCGGCTCGTCCGGCGTCAGCGTCATCGTGATGTTCACATCGCTGTCGAAGCTCCACGAGTTGCCGTCGCCGAGCGGTAGGAACCGGAACGTGGACACGCCGCCGAACCGTCGCTCGGCAGCCCAGAAGATGCCGAGGGCGGTCGTGTCGACCGAGACGAACGCCTGGTCCGGAACCGACGTCGGACCAGCTCGACGATGTTCCCCGCCGGGTCGCGCAACAGCATCGAGATGTTCGTCGTCGTGTCGTCGTACGGGAGGACGACCTGCACCGGCAACGCGAACCGGAGCCCCTGCGGCTCGACACGTGCGCCGCGGCCGGCGACGCGGAAGCCCGCGTGCGAGCTGGCGAAACCGGTCGTGATCGAGATCTCCGTCGGTTGGTCGAGCGCTCCCGGTGGGATCTCGATCCGTGCTCCGGGCATGATGTCGCCGGTGATCTCGATCGTGCCGCCGCTCGCATCGATCGTGGCCTTCACGAGCGGCGGGTTGACGTAGTTGTCGCTGCAGCTCGCGGCGGCGAGCGCGATCGCGAACAGCGGCACGGTACGGCGGATCGACATGTCGGTGGTCGGACTCGGGGCGGAGAGGCGACTTGTGTAACCGATCCGCGTGCCGACCCACAATCGCCCGTCCGCGACCACCGGCAAGCGCGTCGTTCACATTCTCTTCATCGAGCGTCGGGGTCGCGCGGATCGAGCACGATGCGGCACGTGCCGCCGGGCGACGCATGTACGACGCCGCGCAGCTCGCGGGTTCCGCCGCCGTTGGTCGAGCCGCTGGTCGGCACGGTGATTCGCCAACGCCACGATCCCGGCGGGAGTGCAGCGATCAGCAGCGACGTCCTGTCCAGCGCGCCGGCGACGGGCATCGGCTCCGGTGGTTCCCCGTCACCGTCCGACAACCAGCGCAGCAGGAAGGCGTCGGTCGGCCACGGCACCGCCGACGTGACGTGGAGGTAGGCGGCGCGTTCGATCGGAACCCGGCACGACGCCGTGCGCGCGGCGACCGGCTGCACGGTCACGCGGCCCGTCCAGGTCCGATCGTCGATCGCGATCACGACGGGTCGGCTCGGGTCGACGTCGGCGATGCGGAAGCGGGGGCTCGAGGTCAGATCGATCGTCGCGACGTGGCCGAGCGACGCGACGTTCGCCGCGGCTTCGAAGTGGCCGACGTTCGTGCCGCGGATGACGAGGCGCAGGCGATCCGGGCCCGGGGCGTGCTCAGGCGGGACGACGACCTCGCCCTCGATCACCGTGCCGACGCTCTGCACGAGACGCAGACGCAGAACGTCGTGTTCGGGCGACACCGTGAACGTGCGCTCGATCGAGGGCCCGAACTGCGGCTCTACCGACAGCGTCCATCGACCGTCGCCGAGGCCGCCGGCCGTGACCACGCCCGTCTGCAGGCGGACCGGAACCGGCGCCTCGCCGGCCGCGCGTCGCAGTCGGACCTCGCCCGGCTCGAGCGGTGCGCCACCGGCATCGAGGATCTCGGCGCGCAGCGCCGCGTGGCCCGGCGGTTCGCGGTCCAGCACCAGGGCGACCGGGCTGTCCGCGGGCGCGGCGACGTGCTCGAGCGGCCGCGCGGTGCGTCCGGGTGCGCCGCCGACGACGCGCAGGTCGTGTCGCCGTCGGTCGGCCACGTCGTCGAACCGGAAGCGTCCGTCGGCGTCGGTACGCGACAGGCGCGGTGGCTCGTCCGCGGCGCGGCACAGCACCGCTGCGCCTGCCACCGGTCGTCCGGCGCGATCGCGGACCTGACCGAACAGCGGCACCGCGGGCGCGAGCACGAGCTCGAGGTCGACCGTGCGTGAGGCGTCCGGCGCATCGCGTTCGGCGGCGAGCGGCGCGAACCCCGGCGCGTCGACGCGTACGTCGAGGGCTCCGCGCCCACGTCGCAGCCCGTCGATCACGAATCGACCGGCCGCATCGGCCGTCGTCTGCCGCGTGTTGCCGGACCGGATCACGACGCGCGCGCCCGCTACGGCCTCCCCGCGGACATCGCGCACGGTGCCGCTGGCGGTGACGTGCGCGTCGTACGGGAGCGTGACGCGCACGCGCGCGGGTGAACCGGCGTCGATCGCGACACCGCTGCGACGCACCACCTGCTCGCCGTCGCGAACGCGGAGGTCGTACCGCGCACCCCCCGGCGGACACGGCAACGCCTGGAACCGGGCGATCCCGGCCGAGTCGGTGCATGCGACGAACGGCGCCGCGAGCGGACCGGCGAAGCAGACGTCGCGATCGGTGTCGGCCGACAGGGGAGCGAAGCGCGGCTCGCACGTCACCACCGCGTGCGCGCGCGGTGCGCCGTCCGGATCGACGGCCTCGACCTCGAGGCAACCGCACGGCTGCAGCGCGATCGTGAGCTCCGTCCGGTGGGCGTGCGCCGCGAGCGTGGTCCAGCCCAGGCCACGCGCGGACACCGCGAGCAGCAGCTCGCTGGTCGTGGCCTCGCCGAGCGCGAAGCTCCCGTCGCTCGCCGTCGTCGCGACCGCGATCGCGCCGTCGAGGCGCGGCACGCGCACGGCGTCACCCGCGCGCGTCGGCACGAATCCCCAGTCGTCGAGACGCAACACCTCGGCGCCGGCCACGGTCGCGCCATTCGGATCGACGACCCGCCCTTCACGCATCGCGAGCGGAGCACCCGGCCCGTCGTCCGGACGCGTCGCCGCCGGCCGTGCGTGCTCGCGCGAGCGCGCCGGCACGTTCGCACGTTCGACCGCGAGTCGTGCCGGAACCGAGGCGACCTCGGCCTTCGCCTCGATGGGCGACGTGCCGCGTGGCCACGTGATCCACGCGGCGACGACGAGCATCAGCAGGGCGATGCCGTAGGTGCGATTCGAGTCCGGCTTCACGATTCGATCGGTCCTCGTCACGGACCGGGCGGATCGTAGAGCGAACCCGCTCCCGCTGTCGACGCGCCGTCTCGCGACCTCAGCGCACCGGGCCCGCCGGTACGCCGGCGTCCTCGGACTCGCCGCCGTGCTCCGACTGCCACGTTCGCGCCAACCCCGTCGCGTGCGCGAGCTCGGCTTCGGTCATCGTCCGACCGATGCGATCGCGACCGGTGCGCGCGTCGTCGGAACCCGAACCGGCGCCGAGGTCGTACCACACGTAGGCGGCCACGTCGTCCCGAGCGACGCCGCGGCCGTTCTCGTACATCGCACCGAGCCGGGCCTGCGCGACCGCGAGGCCCTGGCCCGCGGCGCGCTTCAGCCACTCCGCCGCGTCCTCGGCGCTCTGCGGCACGCCTTGCCCGCGCAGGCACATCAGGCCGAGGTCGTACTGTGCGAGCGGCAGCTCCTGCTGGGCGGCGAGCTGCATCCACCGCGCCGCCTCGGCGTCGTCGGGCGCGACACCGTCGCCGCGCAGCAGCATCAGCGCGAGGTTGGTCTGCGCGACCGCCAGGCCTTGCTCGGCGGCGCGGCGGAACCAGACGGCCGCCAGCGGCCGGTCCGCAGGGACGCCCTGCCCCTGGTAGTGGATCCAGCCGACCGCGAACTGCGCGCCGGCGATGCCCTGATCGGCGGCCTTCTCGAGCCACGACAGCGCCGCCGCAGCGTCACGCGTCACGCCATCGCCGTCGAGACGGAGGAGACCGAGGCGGTACTGCGCCGTGGCGTTCCCCTGCTTCGCGGCGCGCTCGAACCAGGACGCGGCCCGACCGGGATCGGCCTCGACATCCACGCCCTCGGCGTAGATCGAGCCGAGGATCTGCTCGGCCTTTGCATGGTCTTGATCGGCTGCTTGCCGAAGGAGCTCGCGGGCCCGGGCGGGGTTCCGCGGCATCGCCTGGCCGAACAGGTTCATCACGCCGAGATTGGTCTCGGCGGGCGCGAAGCCCTGCTTCGCCGCGCGCTCGAACCATGCGGCCGCCTGCTCGAGGGATCGCTCGACGCCGCGGCCTTGGTAGTACAGCAGGCCGAGGTTGTTCTGTGCCGCGGCGTGGCCCGTCTCGGCAGCGGGCTCGTACCAACGGGCGGCCTCCTTCGGGTCGGCGTGCACGCCCTCGCCTTCGTCGTTCATCAAGCCGACGAGGTACTGCGCGGTGGCGTCCCCGGACTCGGCGACGGGCGTCCACGTCGCGAGCGCTGACGCGTAGTCGCCGGCGCGGTAGGCCTCCCAGCCGCGGTCCATCGTGGACGCACAGCCAGCAGCCAGGAGGGCGAGCAAGCTCGCGAACGTGCGAGCCGAACGACGCCGGCGAATCCCATGCCTCATGGGCTGTGCTATCGGAGCCGCCCGCGGGCGAGGTTGAGTCCAAGCGAGCCACTGAAACTCAACCAGCCCTTGCCATCCGCTTCACGAAGCGCGCCTAGCTTCCCCCCGTCGAGCAGAGGGCTCGAGCTTCGCCTGATTCGAGCGCTGCCTCTGTCCACCCTTCTCGTTTCCCCTCAGGAGATCCAGAACCATGCGCCTTGCGCACCTTGACATGCTCTTCATCCCGCTCGTGCTGGCGGCCGGCATCGCCGGTTCGCTGAACGCGCAGGAGATCCTCGTCTCATCCGACATCGCGGTCTCGACGACCTGGACCGCGAATCACACCTACAACCTGCAGGGCCAGATCTACGTCCTGCCCGGCGCGACCCTGACCATCCAGGCGGGGACCGTCGTGGCGAGCACGACGAACAGTGGTGGCAGCCTCGCCGTCACCCGCGGTGCCCAGATCTTCGTCCAGGGCACGTCGCAGAGTCCGGTCATCATGACGTCGAAGGCCGACGTGCAGACCTGGAACGGCGGCGATCCGAAGACCGGCACGTGGCGCGAGGCCGCCCTCGAGTGGGGCAACCTGACGCTGATGGGCGATGCCTACATCTCGGAGAACGCCGTCGCCAGCAACACGCCGACGCCAAGCCCGAGCAACTACGGCGAGATGGAAGGCCTGACCGCCGCGTTCCCCGGCGACACCCGCATCTACTACGGCGGCGGCAACGACGACGACGACAGCGGCTCGATCAGCTACCTCTCGCTGCGCTACGGCGGCAAGGTCGTCAGCCTCAACGACGAGCTCAACGGTCTGTCGATGGGCGGCATCGGCCGCGAGACCGACGTCGACCACGTCGAGATCATGAACAACGTCGACGACGGCATCGAGACCTGGGGCGGCACGGTCAACTACAAGTACATCAGCATCTGGAACATCGGCGACGACAGCTTCGACATCGACCAGGGCTGGCGTGGCAAGGCCCAGTTCCTGCTCATCGTGCAGGGCTACAGCCTGGACGCGAGCCAGGGCTCGGGCGTCGGCGACAACTGCTTCGAGACCGACGGCGCCGAGGACTCCGACGATCAGCCGGTCACGACGGGCGCGATCTACAACGCGACCGTGATCGGCCAGCCGGTCGACGGCGACCGTGCACCGCGTGGCGCGACAACTGCCGCATGCAGTACCACAACTGCATCTTCATGGACTGCGGCGAGGAAGTCGTCGGCTTCGACAACGTCGACGGCGACGGCGCCAGCGGCTACGGCTTCAACGGCACGCTCTCGTGGGCGCAGACCTGGACGACGCCGTACACCGCGACCTCGGCGGTGAACGCGCCGGCGAACCCGGCCGCCTTCTACCAGTCGCAGACCTCCGGCCACCTCGCCGAGATCGTCGACTCGGTCTTCTACAACAACAACGCCGCCAACGCCTACACCGAGGCCACCGCGCGCGGTGTGTTCGCCCCCGCGAACAACAACGTCCAGGAGCCGGCCAACTCGCCGATCACCTCGATCACTCGCGCGGCCGCGGTCGTCAAGGGTGGCAAGGTGATGGAGCAGGTCATCTCCCTCGACCCCCGTCCCGCGAACGACGCCCTGACGAGCGTCGGCTACGCGCCCTACGACGGCTTCTTCTCGTCGGCTCACTACCGCGGCGCGTTCGCGCCGGGCAACAACTGGCTCGCCGGTTGGACGGCCTCGACGGCCTACGGCTTCACGCCGAACGACCGCTGGTGTGACCTCGGCGGCGCGCTGCCGGGCTTCAACGGCGATCCGATCCTGTCCGGCACCGGCACGCTGATGCCGGGCTCGCCGACCACCCTGTCGCTGAGCAACGTGCCGGCCGGCTCCGGCAGCGCGATCGCGATCGGCATCAACCGCATCGACCTGCCGCTGTTCGGCGGCACGCTGATCCCGGACGTCACCCCGCCCGGACTCGTCTTCGCGGTGCCGACCGGCAGCGGCTCGATCACCCTGCCGTTCAACTGGCCGGTCGGGCTCCCCTCCGGGACGACGTTCTACCTCCAGGCCTGGACGCTCGACACCGCGGGTCACACCGGGTTCCTGAGCGCCACCAACGGTCTGGCCGCGACGACGCCCTGATCGCGCGCGACCAACAGCATCGAGCCTCGGTGCTCGACCGACGGGGCGGCCGCTCAGGAGGGCGGCCGCCCGATCCCGTCCTCCGGCCTGTCACGCGATTGGGCTCCGAAGCCCTTTTCCCCCTGCCCCGACGCGAACGATGAATCCGAGGTCTCGGACCCTCGTGCTCTCCGTGGCGTCGCTCGTGACCGCGAGCGGTGTCGTTCTGTTCTCTCTCCCTGCCTGCTCGGGCTCGGACGTCGCGGCCGCCCCTGGCGGTGCGACCGCATCCGCGACCCCGCAAGGCGACACACGACGCGGCAGCGCCCTCGCCGACCGCCCGCTCGCGGACTACCAGGGCAAGCTGCTCGAGGTGGCCATGGATGTCGCCTCGAAGCCGCCGACCGATCCACACATCAAGAACCGCTGTCGGTTCCAGGAATCGGTGGTGGACGCGTGCCTGACGCTCGGTCAACCCGAGCGCGCACTCCGCTACGCGACGCGCATCGACAACTGGCGTCGCGGCGTCGCCTACGCCGACATCGCGAGCTGGTGCATCGAGCATGGCGTCGATGCGGACGTCGAACACTACCTGGACCTCGCCAACGGCATGGTGGTCCGGACCAACAAGGACCCGAACCAGCAGGAGTGGCGCGGCGACCGGGTTCGGGCGGGCATCGCGCGCGCCTACGTGCTGCTCGGCGAGCCGGGCAAGGCCGCTTCGTTCGCGGACGGCATCGAGACCGCCGAAGTCGGCGCGGTCGAGGCCGCGAAGGCCGACAAGCTGGACGCGAAGGCCGCGGACGCCCGACTGAGCGAGCTGGACTCGGTGTTCGCGAGCGGCGATCTCGACCAGGTCCACAATGCGCTCGACAACTGCGTCCGTTTCTACGATCGGTTCTACGACGATGCCGGGCGGCGCGCTTCGCTGCGCGAGACCGTCACGACGGCGCATCCCAAGCTGCCGATCACGATGCGGATCGAGATGCTGATGAAGCTCGCGGATGTCGCCCTGGAGCACCACGATCCGGACGAGGTGACGAGCCTCATCGACACCACGCAGGGCATCGTCGATGGCGCGCGCTGGCTTGCTCGAGATCGCATTCCGATCGACGCGAGACTCGCCGCGCTGCGTTACCGCGCCGGTCAGAAGGCGGAGGCTCGCAAGAAGCTGGATGAGGCGCTGAAGCTCTACGACGAGCAGCAGGAGGAGATCGTCGACATCTGGCGTGCCGGCGCGCTCCGGCCGATCGCCGAGGCCTACCAGTCGATGCAGGACGGCGCGAACGCGTTGGCCGTCTACCGTCGCGCGGTTGAAGTCGGCGTCGACAATCCGAATTCCCGGCCGCGGGCAGCGGACCTGACCGCGACCTGTCTGTCGATGGCCGTCGATGGCGTCGAGCCCGACTCGGCGCTGTGGGGACGAATCACCGCGATCCGTGACGGACTGGGCGTTCCGTGGTGAGCCGGAGGCGTTCTCGCTTTGTCTTGTTCGGAGCCATGTTCTGCCTCGGTGCGGTTGCGACCGCGCAACAAGGACAGCGGGCGGGCTCGATCCGCGGCGTCGTTCTCGACAAGGACTTCGGGGCGCCGCTCGCCAATGCCCAGGTCATGATCGTCGAATCCGACAAGAAGGTGACGACGTCGGATCAGGGCAACTTCGTGTTCGGCGACGTACCGCCCGGCAAGTACACGCTGGTGTTCTCGAAGGACGGCTACGTGCGCCAGGTCAAGTCGGACGTCGTCGTGTCGTCCGGGCAGCTCACCGACCTCAGCGTGTCGCTGGCCGGGGACTTCACCGACATGGAGGAGTTCGTGGTCCAGGAGGCACCGCCGATCGGCGGCAGCACCGAGGCCGGACTGCTGCAGATCCGTGCCGAGAGCCCGTCGCTGCTCGATTCGATCAGCGCCGACCTGATGAGTCAGGCGGGCGCGAGCGACGCCGCGGGCGCGCTGCGGCTGGTGCCCGGAGCCACGGTGCAGGACGGCAAGACGGCCGTCATCCGCGGTCTCCCGGATCGCTACGTCAGCTCGCAGATGAACGGCGTGCGACTCCCGTCCGCCGACGAGGACAAGCGCGCCGTCGAACTCGACCAGTTTCCGTCCGAGGTCATCGAGAGCGTCCGCGTCAGCAAGACCTTCACGCCCGACCAGCAGGGCGATGCGTCCGGTGGTGCGGTGGACGTACGGTTGAAGGGCATCCCCGACGATCCGTTCTTCATCAAGTTCAAGGCGCAGTACCGGCTACAACTCGCAGGTCCGCAACCGCAGCGACTTCCTCACCTACGACGGTGGCGGCGTCAGCTTCTTCGGCAAGGACGACGGCCGCCGCGACATCCAGTACGAGAACATCGGTCACAGCTGGGACGGAGCCGTCGGAACCTCTACCGCACACGCGCCGAGCGACTCGAAGTGGTCGTTCGCGGGCGGCGGTAACCACGTGTTCCGCAACGGCCTCGAGGTCGGCGGCTTCGCGAGCGTCTTCTACCAGCGCGACAGCTCGTACTACGACAACGGGGTCGACGATTCGTACTGGGTCGAGATGCCGAGGGGCCCGATGGTCCCGAGCTACCACCAGGGCGCGCCTCAGCAGAACGCCTTCAAGTCGGAGCTGTTCGACGTCACGCAGGGCCAGCAGTCGGTCAAGTGGGGCAGCCTCGCGACGCTCGGTCTCGCCACGGACCACCACTCGCTGAACTTCGTCTATCTCTACACGCGGGCGACTTCGGACACCGCCACCCTCGCTCAGGACACGCGGAGCAAGCAGTACTACTTCCCGGGCTACGACCCGACCGACTTCACGAGCCCGGGTCACGATCACCCGGACGCGGCGCCCTATACCCGCCTCGAGACGCTCGAATACACCGAACGCACGACCGAGACGTTTCAGATCAACGGCAGGAGCGAGTTCGACGTCGGCAAGATCGGCATCTTCTCCAAGCCCGAGCTCTCCTGGACCCTGGCGCACAGCACGGCCGGTCTCAACCAGCCGGACAAGCGTCAGTTCGGCGCGTTCTGGCAGCCCGGCCGTCAGGCCGGACCGTTGACGTTGCCGGGGACGTGGTACCCCGACAAGCCGGCGGCGAACTTCTCGCTCGGCAACTTGCAGCGCATCTGGAAGCAGATCGACGAGACCAGCAACCAGTACTCCGCGGACCTGAAGCTGCCGTTCAAGCAGTGGAGCGAGAACGAGGGTTACGTGAAGGTCGGTGTGTTCGGCGACAAGCTCGAGCGCAAGTTCAACCAGGACTCGTTCAGCAACTTCAACGACAACAGCTCGTCGCCGGGTGAGTTCGATCAGCCCTGGAGCGCGGTCTTCCCGTACGAGGATCACACGATCCGGCAGTCGGAGTACGACGTCGACTACGACGGCGATCAGCGGATCAACGCGTGGTACGCGATGATGAAGCTGCCGGTGAACTCGCAGATCGACCTCATCGGCGGCGCACGTCTGGAGAAGACCAAGATCGGGGTGGTCAACCACCCCGGCCCGTCCGCGACCTGGTTCCCGCCGGATTCCAACACCGAGACGGACCTCAACCCCGGCGACGCAGACGTGAACTTCTCGCAGACCGACGTGCTGCCGGCGGTCTCGGTCGAGTACCGGCCGGTCGAGTCGGTGACGCTGCGCGGCGCGTACAGCCAGACCGTCGCGCGCCAAACGTTCAAGGAGCTGACGCCGATCCTCCAGCAGGAGTATCTGGGTGGCCCGATCTTCATCGGCAATCCCGACCTGCAGATGAGCAACGTCACGAACTACGACCTTCGCGTCGACTACACGCCGTACGAGGGCGGGTTCTTCTCGGCGTCCTGGTTCAAGAAGGACATCGAGGACCCGATCGAATACGAGCGGAAGATCGTCCCGTCGTTCGACTACACGACGGCGGTCAACTACCCGAGCGGTCGACTGAACGGGTTCGAGCTGGAGACGCGCCAGAGCCTCGGACACTTCTGGGATCCGCTGGAGGGCCTGTCGATCGGCGCCAACGCGACATTCATCGACTCCCAGGTCACGCTCTCGAAGGAGAAGCAGGCGGAGTTCGATCTGCCCAACATCCGCGCGCCGCAGTCGACGCGCGACATGACCGGCGCCCCGGACTACCTGTTCAACCTCTACACGACGTACACGATCGCCGCGTCGGGAACCGAGTTCGGGCTCTTCTACAACTACCAGGGCGACACGCTGGTCGCCGGCGGCGGTCAGGCGAACGGCAGGTTCGTCCCGGACGTCTACACCGCTCGCTACGGCACGCTGAACTTCAACGTGGCCCAGGCGATCGGCAAGTACGTCCGCCTCCAGTTCCAGGCCAAGAACCTGACCAATCCGGACATCCAGACGGTCTATCGCTCGATCTACATCGGCGACGACGTCACCAAGACGTCGTACTCGAAGGGGATCGACTTCTCGTTCAGCCTCGGGGGGCAGGTCACGTTCTGAGACGCGCGCCTCCGGACATTCGATCTAACACCTTCCACGAGTCGTGATGATGATGATCAGTTCGCTCTCGAACGCCGCTCCTGCGCTGCGCCGGCATGGTGTCGCCATGCTCGCCACGGCTGCCGTCCTGATGGTGTCGGGCCTGTCGTCCGCGCAGTCGGGAGGCGAATCCAAGGTCGACCAGACGCGCGAGGCGCTCGACAAATGGGTCGAGACACGCCGCGTCATCTCGAAGGAGAAGCAGGACTGGGCGCTCGGCAAGGAGATGCTGAACGACCGGATCGCGCTCGTGAAACGCGAGATCGACTCCCTGCGCGGCAAGATCGACGATGCCGCGAAGAGCATCACCGAGGCTGACAAGAAGAAGATCGATCTCGACGCGGAGAACGAGAAGCTCGAGGCCGCGTCGGCGTCGCTGTCCGACATCGTCGTGAAGCTCGAAACGCGGACGAAGGCACTGCTGAAGCGATTGCCCGAACCCGTTCGCGATCGGGTTCAACCGCTGAGCCAGCGCATCCCGGAGAAGCCCGACGACACCAAGCTCTCGTTGAGCGAGCGCTTTCAGAACGTCGTCGGGATCCTCAACGAGGTGAACAAGTTCAACCGCAACATCACGATCACCAGCGAGGTGCGCAAGCTCGGTGACGGTGCGACCGCCGAGGTCACCGCGCTCTACATCGGCATCGGACAGGCCTACTACGTGAGTGCCGACGGCAAGGCCGCGGGCGTCGGTCGCGCCACCGACTCCGGCTGGACGTGGACGCCGGCCGACGACGCGGCTCCCGCGATCGCGAAGGCGATCGCGATCCTGAAGAACGAGCAGGTGGCTGCGTTCGTCCAGCTCCCCGTGCAGATCCAGTGACCAGAGGAACGACCATCATGAACGCCGAGAGAACATTGGTCGCCCTCGCGATCCTGGCCGCGGTCCTGAGCGCGCCTCGTGCGCAGGACCGGACCGGTTCCGGGCAGGCGCCGGAGCAGGACACGAAGCAGGCGACGTTCGACGACGCCGCTTCGAAGGTGCAGCAGCAGCTCGAGGCCAGCCTCGCCGAGCTGAGCGCGCTTCGCGAGCAGCTCGCCGCGGAGAAGATCCCGCTCAACCGGCAGCTCAGCGACCTCGAGGCGGAGCTGGTCCAGGTCCGGCAGCGAGTTCCAGGTGAAGAGCCGGCAGCTCGACAGCCGGGCACTGGACCTCAGCAACCTGCGGTCGGAGATCAAGTCGCGCAACGAAGAGGCGACGTACCTCTCGAACCTGCTCGGCGAGTACGCCCGCAACTTCGAGGCGGGGCTGCACGTCGCCGAGCTCGATCGCTACAAGCAGCCGCTGGACGCCGCCAAGCTCGCACCCGAGAACAGCAACCTCTCCGAGCAGGACGTCTACGCGACGCAGGCCGCGTTGCTGGGCGTTTCGCTCGATCGCCTCGAGGACGCGCTGGGCGGGACGCGGTTCGAGGGCACGGCGGTGGATCCGAACGGCCTGGTCAAGGAAGGCACGTTCGTGTTGCTCGGTCCCGCGGCGATCTTCCGTTCGGCCGACGGCTCGAAGGTCGGCGCCGCGGAGCAGCGGATCGGCTCGCTGGAGCCGGCCGCCGATCGCGTTCGAGGATCCGATCGACGCGGCCGCGGCGGCCAACGTCGCCACGTCCGGCGCGGGGCTGTTCCCGCTCGACCCGACGCTCGGAAACGCGCACAAGATCGAGGCGACGCACGAGACGTTCGTCGAGCACGTGAAGAAGGGCGGCCCCGTGATGGTGCCGATCTTCCTGCTCGCCGGTGCCGCGCTGCTGGTCGCGCTCTACAAGTGGATCAGCCTCCTGTTCCTCAGGCGTCCGTCGCGCAAGCAGGTCGCCGACGCTGCTCGGCGCCGTGGCGCAACACGACGAGGCCGCCGCGCTCGAGCAGGCGAAGGGTATCCGCGGGCCGGTCGGCAGGATGCTGGAGGCCGGTGTCGAGCACCTCCGCCAGCCGCGCGAGCTGATCGAGGAGGTGATGTACGAGACCGTCCTCAAGACCCGTCTCGAGCTCGAGAGCATGCTGCCGTTCATCGCGATCGCCGCGGCGTCGGCGCCGCTGCTCGGGCTGCTCGGCACGGTGACGGGCATCATCAACACGTTCAAGCTGATCACGGTCTTCGGCTCGGGCGACGTGAAGATGCTGTCCGGCGGCATCTCCGAGGCACTGATCACGACCGAGTTCGGACTGATCGTCGCGATCCCGTCGTTGTTGCTGCACGCGTTCTTGTCGCGCAAGGCGCGTGGCGTCGTCGGTCAGATGGAGACGAGCGCGGTCGCGCTGGTCAACCAGATCGGCAAGACGCCGTTCGCCGACGATGGCGGGCCCGACGACGATCCGGCCACTGGTCCTGCCGGCGCCGGTCGCGGCGTCGTGCTCGAGCCGGCGGCCCGGCGGCACGAGCCGGGAACCCACGGCGGACCACCGGCGCAGGTCGGTGAGCACACCAACCACGGTGCGAAGGAGGCGGCCTCGTCGCGTGGTGCGCGCGGAGCCGAGTGATCGCGATGGACGCGCTTCTCGCACAGGCTCGTCAGATCTTCGACCAGGCGGTCGGGATCTGGGTGTCGGGCGGCTGGGCCATGATCGCAATCGCGATCACGGCGCTGGTGATGTTCGCGCTCGGCATGCACATGCACGTGCGGCTGCGGAGCAAAGCCCGGACGTCCGTGCCGGAGCAGACCTGGCGACACTGGATCGACCATCCGTCGGAGCGCCAGGGCCGCATCGGCGAGCTGCTGCGATTTCGTCCTCGGTGGGCGATCGATCCAGGACACGACGTTCGCGTTCGATCAGCTCCGTGCGACCGAGCTCGCGCCGTTCGAACGCGATCTGAGGGTGATGAAGATCTGCGTCAGCGCGGCGCCGCTGCTCGGTCTGCTCGGCACCGTGACGGGCATGCTCGCGACGTTCGGCGCGCTCGCGTCGGGCTCCGGCGGCGACAAGACGATGGGGCTCGTCGCGAAGGGCATCTCCGAGGCCCTGATCACGACCGAGACCGGGCTCGTCATCGCGCTGCCGGGTCTGTTCTTCCAATACCAGCTCGCGCGCCGGCACGAGCGGTACAAGACCTTCCTCGCGCACCTGGAGACGGTCTGCACCCAGACGCTCTACAAGGCGGCGCACCGGCGGCGGCGCGCGCCATCGCAAGAGAACACCGAGGTACTCCATGGGACGCTTTCGTGACCTGAGTTCGGATGACGGTGGCGAGACGGGGATCGACATGTCCCCGCTGATCGACTGCGTGTTCATCCTGCTGATCTTCTTCATCGTGACGACGACCTTCGTCGAGGAGACGGGCGTCGAGGTGGACAAGCCGCAGGCGGCATCCGCCGTGCAGCTGGAGAAGACCAGCATCCTGATCGCGCCTGACCGCCAAGGGCGAGATCGTCTACGGCGGACACGAGATCGGCATCAGCGGCGTGCAGCCGCTGGTCAAGCGGATGCTGCAGAAGGAGGAGATGCCGGTGATCATCCAGGCCGACCCGGCGGCGCCGTCCGGCCTGCTCGTGCGCGTCATCGACGAGGCGCAAGCTCGGCCGGCGCAGCCAAGGTCAGCGTGGCCACGCGCAAGCAGAGCGAGTTGATCCGGAGTGTCGTGAGCAGTCGCAAGAACGCGATCGCTGTTGCGGCGCATGTTCGACCGCCTGCTCGGTGGTCGTCGGCGCGGTCGCGTTGACGGTCGGCGTTCTTCCTGGTGCTGCCGCTGATGCAGGCGATCAGCAGGCCGCCGACGGCGCGACCTCGTCGTGCAGGGTCGACACGGCGAACATCCCGCCACCGCCGCCGCCGCCGGAGCCCGAGCCGGAGAAGAAGCCCGAGCCCGAGAAGAAGCCGCCGCGAGCTCAGCGAGGAGGCGCCGCCGCTCGATCTCTCGCAGCTCGAGCTCGGCGCTCAACCCCGGCTTCGGCGGCGGCTGGACGCCGGGCGACTTCGCCGTCAAGCTCAACAACATCGCCTCCGGCGGCGAGGGCGTGGACGCGCTGTTCTCGATCGCCGACCTCGACCAGAAGCCGCGCGTCGATCTACCAGCCGAGCCCGGCCCTGACCCGCGAGATGCGCGAGCGGCGGGCCGGCGGCACCGTCTACATCATCTTCATCGTCGACCAGAACGGCCGGGTCGAGAACCCGACCGTGCAGAAGCTCGACGGACCCGGTCTTCGAGCGCCCGGCGCTCGACGCGGTGAAGAAGTGGAAGTTCGAACCCGGCAAGCGAAATGGTCAGCCCGTGCGATTCCGCATGCGCGTGCCGATCACATTCCCGAAGGACTGATGAGCTGATGATCTCCCGAGCTGCCCCGTGCCTCCTGCTTCTGGCGGCGACCGCCTGCACCACGGTGTCGAAGGAACCGGCCTCGACCGGTTCCCGGCCGGTCGTCGCCGGCCGACGACGTCGCGGACACCACCGCCGTCCCGGCGGAGGCCTCGATGACGCGCCCGGCGACGACGGGCCAGCCGGCCGCGGCGACCGCGGGCGAGTCCGGCCTGAGCGCCGCCGAGCTCGCGATCTGGAACGATCCGGAGTTCAAGAAGCAGTTCGCCGAGAGCTACGTCGCCGAGACCGAGATCGAGCCGACGCGTGACGACCGAGGAGCGCGACACGATGCTCGAGGTGCTCGAGCTGATCAAGGCCGACAAGCTCGACGAGGCCGCGCGCCTGATCGAGGACAACCGCGGCGAGGCGTCCAGCGCGGTCTTCGATTTCACGCTCGGCGAACATCTACTTCCAGCAGGACAAGTTCGACGAGGCGGCGGCGGCGTACCGAGCCGCGGTCGACAAGTTCCCCAAGTTCCGCCGCGCGTGGGGCAACCTGGGCATGATCCAGGTCCGGCAGAGCGACTTCGAAGCCGCGAGCGAAGTCGTTGACGCGCGTGATCGAGCTCGGCGGCAGCGACGCGACCACCTACGGCCTGCTCGGCTTCGCCTGCTCGAACGTCGAGAACTACCTGTCCGCCGAGTCCGCCTATCGCATGGCGATCCTGCTCGATCCGAGCACGCTCGACTGGAAGCTCGGGCTCGCGCGCAGCTTCTTCAAGCAGCAGCGGTACGCCGACGCCGTCGGCGCTGTGCGACCAGTTGATCGCCGAGCATCCCGATCGCGCCGACTTCTGGCTGCTGCAGGCGAACGCCTACATCGGGCTCAACCAGCCGCTGAAGGCCGTGCGAGAACTTCGAGGTCGTCGATCGCCTCGGCGAGTGCGACGACTGCCAGCCTGAACAGCTGGGCGACATCTACGTCGAACCAGGAGCTCTACGATCTCGCGGTTCGGTCGTACATGCGCGCGATGGCGAAGAAGCCGGACGGCCCGGTCGATCGCCCGCTCCGCGCGGCGAAGTATCTGTGCGCCAACGGCGGCGTTCGACGCGACGAAGCAACTGCTCGACGGCATCGAGAAGTCGCACGGCGACGCCCTCCATCCGGACGAGCAGAAGGACTGTCTCAAGTTGCGCGCCCGCATCGCGGTCGCCGAAGGCGCGGGTGACGAAGAGGCGAAGGTCCTCGAGCAGATCGTGCAGCTCGATCCGATGGACGGCGAGGCGCTGATCCTGCTGGGCCAGCATGCCGCGCGCGCAGGGGATGCCGAGCAGGCGGTGTTCTACTACGAGCGCGCCGAGAACATCGAGGGCGTCGAGGCAGACGCCAAGGTGCGTCATGCACAGCTCCTGGTCGGTCAGGGCAAGTACGCCGAGGCGTTGCCGCTGTTGCGTCGCGCCCAGGAGCTGAAGCCACGCGACAACATCCAGCAGTACCTGGAGCAGGTCGAGCGCGCGGCGCAGAGTCGGTGACCGACGCGTCCGACCTCGACCCCGCCCTGGTCGTCTCCGTCAGACACCGATCGATGCGAAGCTTCCGAACCGCCGTCTCCGCCGCGCTGCTGTTGCTGTCGCTCGCTGCTTGCATCGATGGCAACGGCGAACGGGAACGGATCGTCACCGATGCGCAGGACATCGCGTTCTGCTGTGATCCGGACGGCACGTTGCCGATGAAGGTCGGTGAGTTCCGGATCCAGATCTACGACGGGCAGCTCGGATTCCTCGACCCGTCGACGATCTCGGCGACGTTCACGAGCTCGTTCACGCGTACCGATCTGCCCGCAGGTCCGTCGCACATACCGCCGCCGTCGGTACGGCTGTCGTTGGCGTCGGGTGACCCGCTCGTCCTCGCCTCGAACAAGATCGATGTGTTCGTCGACAACTGCGACTTCTCGCGCATCGACGTCGAGGTCCTCGCCGAGGTGCTCGGCCGGCGCGTCGACGACCAGTCGCTGCAGGTGTTGAGCCTCCGGCACACGTTCTCCGTCGTCAACACGTGCCCGCCGACCGGGCCGATCAAGTCGGCGCCGCAGCTGATGGTCGAAGCGATCCTCGGTACGGATGTCGCCGACTTCGATCAGTTCAGCCAGGACACACCGACGGGTGTGCCGACGGACAACCCCAACTCGACGATCGACCCGCAGGTGCCGATCTACGACTACACCGAGACGTTCCAGGTCGGTTCGGTGGTCGCCGATCTCGATCAGGCGCAGCTCGATGCCGCGTTCCTCGGCGCGAATCCGACCTACCCGGTCGGACTGAGCGCGTCCGGTCTGACGCTCAGGGCGGTCAGCTCGTCGACGATGATGCCGGGCCGCTACCTGCTGACCTGGCAGTGTGTGGTCGGCGACATCCCGCTGAACAGTCCGGACCAGGTGCTGCAATACGCGTTCGTCGCCGACCGCGACGAGGATCCGGCGAACAACTACCAGCCCCAGGCGCCGCTGGACAAGGACCCGTTCGACGACACCGACACCTGGTACACGACCCAGGTACCGCAGCCCGGGCGGATGGATCTTCTCGGTGGTGAACGCGCAGACGACGCCGCCCCAGGCGATCGCGAGCGGTGCGCGCGTGATCTTCCAGGGCCAGGTCCAATTGTTCGTCATCCCGCTCGGCGAGATCGGCGACCCGCCGCAGATCCTCGGGCGCTACTCGACCTTCGCCCACAACGGCGACATGGGGCAGAACGGCAGCCCGTGGTCGGCCGACGCGACGCCGCCGGTCGGTGATCCGCTGCTGCCGATCTCGCTGGCGCCCAGCTTCTGACGCTCACCGTGTCACGGGTCGCCGGCGGCGGCGAGGACCGTCCGCAGCGCCTCCACCCCTTGGTAGCGCACCGCGTTCCACCCGACACTCTGCGCGGCCGCGACATTCTCCTCGCGGTCGTCGACGAACAGGCACTCCTCCGGTCGCCGCTGCGTGAGCTGGAGTGCCTTCTGCCAGATCGCCGGGTCCGGCTTGGCGACGCCGAGGAAGCACGAGCTGCAGAACAGCGTGAACGTCCGGTCGAGCTCGAAGCGCCGGATGCGGTGGAGATTCAGGTCGAGCGACTCGTTGTTGAGCGTCGCCATCCGATACCGGCCGGTCGCCGCGAGCTGGTGCGCGAACGCCAGTGCCTCCCCGTGTGGCTGTGACTGCGCGAACATGAACGCGCGGAACTCCTGCACCGAGAACGACCGCGGCTCGTGGAACACCGTGCGGTGCAGATACTCGTCGAGCGAGAGTCGCCCGCACTCGAACGCGTCTACGGCCGCCTCGTGACGTCGTGCGAACGCCTCCGCGTCGAGTCCGAACCGCTGCACCGCATGGCCGCGCGCGACGTGGTCCCAGCCGTTGGTCAAGAGCACGCCGCCGACGTCCCAGAACAAGGAGGTGATCATCGGCGTGACTTCAGGAACGCGACGAGACCGCTGAGGTTCTGCCGATCGATGACGCCGGCGAACCCCGGCATGTTGTGACCGCCGTTGTCGATCCGCAGGATGATCTGTTCGGTGGTCATGCGCCGGCCGACGGTAGTGAGGTCCGGACCGCGGAGTCCGCCATGGCCCGACACCTGATGGCAGTAGACGCAGCCCTTCTCGTAGAAGAGCCGTGCGCCGCGCTGCACGTCGGGATCGTCGCTGGCGACGATCGAGTCGGGCAGTGGTCCGCTCGCGAAGCGCGGCGACCAGGGCTCCCGCACGCCCTGGATCGTCAGCACGCCGAACGCGAGGTAGCCGCAGATCACCGCGGCGATCGCCCACGGGCGCTTCGACGGCGCCCGCTCGCCGCGGTTCGACACCAGCGGCAGCAGGAACAGCGCGAGGAATGCGAGCACCGGTGCCCCGAGGATGACGATCGTCTCGAGGCTCGGCGGCAGCATCGCCAGGATCGCGAAGTACCAGAGGAGTACCAGTCGGGATGCGGATTGGTCTGCAGGTTGCTCGGGTCGGGTGGCCCCCCGATCTCCGGCGGGCCGAAGTGCCACGCGAGGCCGAGCACCGCGAGCACGACGACGAGTGCGATCAGAGCGTCCCGCCAGGCCGCGTGCGGCCAGAACGGCACACCGGTCTTCTGCAGGCGCGCCTCGTATTCCTGACGGTACGACCCGGGCTCGACCGGCCGTCCTGCCTTCGGCATCTCGGCGATGCCGTGCCGCAGCACGAGGCTCAGGTGCAGCGCGATGCCGGCGACGAGGAGGGCCGGGAGGATCGCCGCGTGAAGGATGAAGAACCGGCTGAGCGTGCCGCCGTTGACCGTGTCGCCGGCCATCACGAAGTCCGCGACCGTGCGTCCGATGATCGGTGTGCGCCCGGCCATCTCGGCCGCGACGACGACCGACCACACGCCATTGGCATCCCATCGCAGGAGTTGTCCGGTGAAGCCGAGACCCAGCGTCAGGAACAGCAGCACGACGCCGCTCATCCAGTTCATCTCACGCGGGTACTTGTAAGTCCCGTGGAGGAACACCTGCGTCATGTGCAGGACGATCATCGCGATCATCGCGGACGCGCCCCACGCGTGCATACCGCGCAGGAGGTTGCCGAACATCGCGTCCTCGGTGATGTAGCGGATGCTCTGGTACGCTTCCTGTCCGCCCGGTACGTAGACCATCGCGAGCGCGAGTCCGGTCACGATCTGCAACGCGAACGCGGTCAGCGTCGCGCTGCCGAACACGTACCACCACCGCGCATCTCGCGGCGCGAGGTGGGTCAGCATCGGCCCGACCATCGCGGCGATGCCGGTGCGATCCTCGAGCCACTCCCCGACCGCGGTGACGCGCTGTCGCAAGCGGAGCTTCATCACGACAGCGTCAGCGCGGTGGTGCGGATCTCGACATGGTTGCCGCGCACCCGGACCGGGTAACGCTCGAGCGGTGCGGGCGGCGGGCCGGCGGCGACGCTGCCGTCGGCATAGTAGACGCCACCGTGGCACGGGCAGAGGAACAGCTTCGCGGTGTCGATCCAGCGCACCGGGCAGCCGAGGTGGCGGCAGTTGACGGAGAACGCGATGAACCCATCGTCGCCGGTGCGCCTCAGCCAGGCGGCGGTGCGCGCGGTGACTCCGGCCCACGGCAGCGACGACGGATCGTCGGTACTGCACCTTGACGGTCTTGCCGACTTCGAAGTCGTCGAGTGTTCCGACGCGTCGCCATTGCTCCGGAGGATTGCGGAACACCGGCGCCAGGAGGAATGCGATCGGTGGGAGGGCGACGACGGCGCCGATGCCCGCCGACAGCAGGATGCTGACCCGGCTCAGGAAGCTCCGACGATCGACGTCCCGGTCGTTCACTTCGTCCGACATTCCGTCACACCTCTTCACGCCGCCAATCCGAGCGGATCGCCCCGAACCACTGGGCGAGCGCCCAGACCGCCAGCGCCGCGCCGGTCAACGTCATGATCCAGTGCGTCATGACGCCCCACGCGCCGAGGGAGACGCCGAGCGCGAGCGCGGCGGGGGCGTACGTCGGCTCGGGAGTGATCGCGGGCAGCGGCGCGTGCCACGTGCCCGGTGCGCTCGAGTCAGAGTCAGTGTTGTGTGGATCGCTCATGCGTTGGCGTCCCCTCGACGCGGTACCAGCGGATCATCACGGCGACGATCGCGCTCAGATAGACCATGCACGTCGGCACCCACATCATCAGGCCGCCGAGGCGCTGGTCGACCTCGAGTGAGAACCCGCGCGCCGCGAGCCCGGGCAGAACATGCAGTGGATCGACCGGTGCGGCGAACACCGGACAGACGATGCTGTTCGTGAACGTCAGGAACACGCCGAGCAGCGTGCAGCCGAGGCACGCGGTGAACAGGTAGATCGTGGCGAACTCCGGTCCGGTTCGGTAGCGGCGCACCGGCGAGAAGATCGGCCACCAGAACACGCAACCGGCGATCGTCAGCGAGGCGTACTTGGCGATCGCCACCCATTCGCTCCGGATCGACCAGTCGCAGCACGACGGCGCATGCCAGAACCACATCGCGCCGATCCCGAGGACCCAGCCGAGCGGCGGCGCTGCGAGGACGCGGCCGATGCGGTCCGCACGCGCGGCATCGAAGCTCCGGCGCGTCGCCTCGGGCGGCAGACCGAGCGTCCACAGGAGCGGCGCGATCAACAGGAGCAGCAGGTGCTGCGCCATGTGCGCGCTGAACAGCGTGCCATCGGCGAGGATCGCGAGCGGGCTGACGAGTGCGAGCAGGAATGCCGCGATCCCGGCGCCGAAGAGGATCGCGCGGCCGGGACCATCACCGCGTCCGTACCGGCGCACGAGAAGCGCGCGGAGCCCGATCAGCGCCGCGGCGACCACGAAGGCGGGGGACAGCCACCGCCAAGCCTCGATCCAAGCGATCACCGCAGCGCCCCCAGGTAGACGATCGAGAACACCGCGATCCAGACGGCGTCGACGAAGTGCCAGTACATCGACACGCCGCCGAGGACTCCGGAACGCTGCTTCACGAGGTCGCCGCGCAGTCCGAAGAACACCATCAGCGACAGCGCGATCAGGCCACCGAGCACGTGCAGTCCGTGGAAGCCCGTCACGGCGAAGAACGTCGCGCCGAACAGGCTGTGCGCCATCGTCACGTGCTCGCGGAGCAGCCCGGAGTACTCCCAGCCCTGTCCGCCGAGGAACACCAGGCCGAGCGCGATCGTGCCGCCGAGCCACGCGAGCATCCGCCGTCGGTCGCCTCGCGCGAGCGCGCGCTCCGCCAACCACACCGTCGCGCTGCTCGACAGAAGACAGAGGGAGAACAGCGCGGTGCGCGGGACGTCGAGGTGTTGCGCCGCGGCCGATCCTCCCCGCCGCGCGAGTTGAACACGACGAACGCCGCCAGCAGCAGGATGAAGAACAACGCCTCCGAGAGCATGAAGCACGCGCTGGCAAGGCGCGCCTTGCCCGGCCGACGCCCGTCGTCCGCCGGCGTCTTCTGCGCCTTCCAGTCGGCGCGGTCAGGGTGATCGAGCGTCCCACACCGGGCGTCTGTCGAGCACCGGCGGTACGCGACTCGAAGTCGTGCTCGGGCGGTGGGGACGCGGCCGCCCACTCGAGCGTGAAGCCGCCCCACGGATTCGGCCCCGGCGCGCTCGCCGCTGGCGCCGGCTGCGCAGCAGGTTCGCGACGAACACCAGCATGCCGACGCCGAGGATCACCGCGCCGATCGTCGAGATCAGGTTGAGCGTGCCCCAGCCCGGGTGGTCCGCGTAGGTGTAGACGCGGCGCGGCATGCCCATCACGCCGAGGAAATGCTGCACGAAGAACGTCACGTTGAACCCGACGACCGTCAGCCAGAAGTGCCAGCGCCCGAGCCGCTCGTCGAGCATCCGGCCCGTCATCTTCGGGAACCAGTAGTAGGTCGCCGCGAAGAGCGCGAACACGGTGCCGCCGAACAGCACGTAGTGGAAGTGCGCGACGACGAAGTAGGTGTCGGTGAGCCTGCCAGTCGATCGGCACCGTCGCGAACATCACGCCGCTCAGCCCGCCGATGACGAACTCGATCAGGAACGCGATCGCGAACAGCATCGACGTCGTGAAGCGGATCGAGCCACCCCACATCGTCGCGGTCCAGTTGAAGATCTTGATGCCGGTCGGGATCGCGATCAGCATCGAGCCGATCGCGAAGAAGATGTCGGCGCCCTGAGCCGAGGCCGACCGCGAACATGTGGTGCGCCCAGACGCCGAAGCTCAGCAGCGCGATCGCGACCGTCGACAGCGCGACGAACGTCGTAGCCGTAGATCGGCTTGCGCGAGAACACCGGGATGACCTCGGAGATCATCCCGAACGCCGGCAGCGCGAGGATGTAGACCTCGGGGTGTCCGAAGACCCAGAAGAAGTGCTGCCACAGCACCGCCGAGCCGCCGCGGTCGGGCTCGAAGAACGCCGCGTCGAGCATGCGGTCGAGCAGCAGCATCACCAGCGCGGCGTTGAGCGCGGGGATCGCGAGGACCGTCAGGAACGAGGTGACGAACACCATCCACACGAACAGCGGCAGCCGCTGCATGCTCATGCCGCGCACGCGGTGGCAGACGACGGTGACGATCAGGTTGATCGCGTCCGTGACCGACCCGATGCCGAGCAGCAGGAGCCCGAGGATCCAGTAGTCGACGCCCTGCAGCGTCGAGGACTTGGGCGCCGGAGAGCGGCGCGATAGGCGAACCAGCCGGCGTCGGGGCGCGCCGCCGGTCAGGAAGCTGCAGTGGAGCAGGAAGCCGCCGAGCGGCAGCAGCCAGTAGCCCAGCGCATTGAGGCGCGGGAACGCCACGTCGCGCGCGCCGATCATCAGCGGCACGAAGTAGTTCGCGAAGCCGACCAGCACCGGCATGCCGACGAGGAAGATCATCGTCGTGCCGTGCATCGTGAACAGCTGGTTGTAGAGGTGCGGCGACACGAGGTCGTTGTTCGGCACCGCCAGCTGGACACGGATCAGCAGCGCTTCGATGCCCGCCGACTCCGAAGAACACGCAGCGCGGTGCACCATGTACAGGAGGCCGATCCGCTTGTGGTCGACCGATCGCCACCACGATCGAGAGCAGTCGGCCGCGGGTGATCGCGCCGGTCGGCAGATCGCGTTCGACAGGGCCTGCCGTCATCGGAGCGTGGTCCAGCCAGGCGACGAGGTCCTGGATCTGCTCCTCGGTGAGCTTGAAGTTCGGCATCCGGCAACCGGGCTTGACCGCCTGCGGATCCGCGAGCCAGCGGGCCAGGTTCGCCGGCGTGTTCTTCAGCACGCCGCCGGCGAGCTCGGCCCGGCTCGCGACGTGCGTGAGGTCGGGGCCGATGTCCGGCTGACCGGGTGCGTTTCCCACCGCGTGGCAGTCGGCGCACGTCACCGCGTGGAACAGGCGCTCGCCGGCTCGCGCGTTCGCGGTCGCGCGGCTCCGCGAGCTCCTGCGTCCGCGTCGCGGCCCAGCTCCGGAAGCCGTCCGGGTCGTGAGCGACGACGCGGAACGTCATCCACGCGTGCTGTGACCCGCAGAACTCCGAGCACCATCCGCGGTAGCTGCCGGGAGAGTCCGCCTCGAGCCAGAGCCGATTCGCCTTGCCGGGGATCGCGTCCATCTTCCGCGCGAGCTGCGGCACCCAGAAGCTGTGGACGACGTCCGCGGAGCGCAGCTCGACGAGGAGTCGCTTGCCGGTGGGGATGTGGATCTCGTTCGCGTCGACGAAGTCTCGATCGCGGTACGCGGACTTCCCACCACCACTGATGGCCGACGACGACGAGGTCAGGGTCCCGGCCCGAAGGAGCCTGTGCATTCGGCACGACGTTGATCGTCAGCACGATCTGCACGGTCACCACCGCGAGCCAGGCCACGACCAGCAGCGGACCGGCGGTCCATGCGATCTCGAGCCGTTCGCTGCCGAAGTCCTGCTTCGGCGTCCGGTTCTCGCGATCGCGGAAGCGCCAGAGCGCGATCAGCACGAGTCCGGCGACGATCGCGAAGATCCCGCCGCACACCCAGAGCACGGTGTCGAACAGCCCGTGGATCTCCGCGGCCTGGGGCGAGGCCGGTGCGAACACCGGGAACGACCACGGACCTTGGGGGAGCGGGGACACGGGACGGCAGGGGACGATGCGTCAGCGGCAGCGCGGCGCCGCGACGGCGGCGCCACGGAGCGCGAGCGCGCGGCCGGCGTGGTGCGTCGACCCGCCCTGCGCTCGAGATGTCCCCCAACATGGGGCGGCTCCGGCGGCAGCGCAACCGCGGAGTCGTCCCGCTCGCGCGCGTTCAGCGGGATTCGGTGCGGAATCCCTGGACGGTGCCCTGCGGCCAGCCGAAGAACGACTCCATCCCGTGGCGGTTGGGTTGCTGGTTCGCATCGGCGACCTGCATGGGCACGACCTGACGCACCAGCGTGTAGCGCGTCCGCACCGTCACGACCGGGGTGCCGGGCGTCAGACGGAAGTTCGTGACCGCTTCGACGGCGATGTGATCGTCGTCGACGGCACCGCCGGCGGCGCCGAGCTCGAGGAAGACGCCCTGCGCCTCGGCGCGATAGCCATAGAGGATCGTCTGACCGTTGACCTGGTTGACGTAGCTGCTGAGCTGGACTCCGAGGCTCGTCTCCATCGCCTGACGGCTCGCCGGATCACCGTCGACCATCACCACCTCGCTGTCGGAGAGCGTCAGCATCGAACCGGTCAACGGCTGCACGTTCGGATCGGTGGTCTCGACGATCTGCACGTCGGTGACCTGCCAGTCGCCGGCCATCGCGATCTGGACCTGGCCGGTGCCGTTCGGAACGGTCGGCAGGAACGCCGGAGTCCCGTTGCTGCTGCTGCCGCCGCTGCATGCGGCGACGGCGAGCGCGAGAAGACAGAGTGAAGCTTGCGAGCGCATCGTGGTTCTCCTCCGAAACCGGGTCGAGCGGGGCATCGGCAGCGAACGTCGCACGGCTGTACCAGATCCGCCGGCGACGTCGAAGGCGGGCCACCGCGGCGGTTCGGAGTCGCGGCCGATCCGCCGATGGCACGGTCCGATCAGCGCCCGGTGAGCCGATCGACGCGGACCCGGTCCCGCGCGTCGGTCAGTCGGGCGATCATCGCCCAGATCGCGAAGGTCGAGCCGAGCGCGGTGCCGCCGGCGATCAGGAACATCAGCAGCATCTGGTAGAGCACGGCCTGCTCGGGCTCGGCGCCGGCGAGGAGCTGACCGGTCATCGCCCCGGGCAGGAACACCAATCCGGTCGCCGCCATCGTCTGCACGATCGGCAGGAGCGCCGTGCGCATCGCGCCTTGGAGAACGGTGCGCACCGCCTCCCAACGCGTCGCGCCGAGCAGCAAGCGTGCTTCGACGCCCGGGCGCTCGCGTGTGAGGCGTTCGGTGACCGCGCGCATGCCGAGCGCGACGCCGCTCATCGTGTTGCCGAGCACCATGCCGAGGATCGGCACGCTGAAGCGTGGGGCGTACCACGGATCGGGGCGCACTGCGGTGGTCAGTGCGAGCATCGTGACGAGCATCGACGCGAGCAACATCGCCGACGTGCCGATGCCGAAGTTCCAGCCGCGCGCGAGACGCCGTTCCTGGCGCGCCCCGACCTCGCGTCCGGCGAACAGGATCATCGCGAGTGCGGCGACGAGGGTCCAGATCGGTGATGTCGACGCGAACAGCAGGCGCAGCACGTGTCCGACGAGGGCGAGCTGCACGACCATGCGCGTCGCCGCGATCAACACCTGCTTCGCGATCCCGAGCTGGAACGCGATCGACAGCCCGGCGTGGATCACGACGAGGATCGCGGCGATCGCGACGTCGCCGGCGCTCAGCGTGACGGTGCCGACGTCCGCGATCACGACACGGTCTCCTCGGTGGCGCGGCCGTCGAGGACGCGTAGCGCGCGTTGCGCGACACGCCGTGCCTGTGCGACGTCGTGGGTCACCCAGACGACGGCGGCGCCCTGCGCGCGGCGCTCGCCGATCAGGGACTCGACCGCGGATGTGGAGTCGGGATCCAGGGCACCGGTGGGCTCGTCGAGCAGGAGGGCCTCGGGATCCCGAACGAGCGCGCGGACGAGCGCGATGCGCTGGCGTTCGCCCGTCGAGAGCAGTGCCACGTCGCGGTCGAGGAGCGCCGGCGCGACGAAGAGGCGTTCGAGCAGCGGCAGCGCGGCGTCGCGGTCGCTCAGGTGCTCACCGGCGGTCGCGGCCCACCAACCGGGCTCGGCGGGCACGTACGCCACGCGCCGTCGCCAGACCGAGGCCGGCATCGCGGCGCGTTCTTCGCCGCCGAGCGACACGAAGCCGTCGTTCGGATCGAGGTCGACGAGGGCTCTCAGCAGGATCGTCTTGCCCGCACCCGACGGCCCGTGCACGGCGAGGCATTCGCCGGCACCGACGGTGAAGGTGACCGGGTGGAGACCCGGTCGGGTCAGATCGCGGACGCTCAGCACGTGGGGAGGCGGGGAGCTGGATCAGCGCCGCCTCACCGGGATCTCGACCTCGAAGAAGCGGCGGCTCTTCGGCACCATCGGGGAGTTGTAGCCCATCGTGCGCATCGGCGCGGTAGCGACGAGTTCATCCGCGTGCCGCCCGAGATACTCGCAGAGTCGCGTGTGGAGGGCGGCGATGGTCTCCGCCGTCTCGTAGCCGCGCGCGCCGATCGTCAGGGTGAGGCACGGCTCGACGTCCACGACGTCGACCTGACGCTCGGAACCGTCCGCGCCCAGCGTCGGCGAGCCGTAGAGGAACGCCATCGAGGCCGGACTGGTGCCCGCCGCGTTCGCGTAGTCGATCTGCACCGGCGCGGTCATCTGGATGTCGTGTGTCTTGATGTGCTGGAACAGGCGCCAGAACGAGATGTTCATGCCGCCGCGGCTCGCCATCTCCGTGCGAGCCATGCGGTAGCGCGGGTAGCTCTTCAGCACGATCTCGCCGACCGGCGCGGGCTCGGGGAAGCCGGCGGGCTGCGACGCCTCGGAGTAGGGGGTGAAGCGCAAGTCGTCGATCACCGCCTCGACCACGCTCGCGGGGTCCTCGGTGGCGCGAGTGTCGCGGAGCTTCGCGACGGTGTGGGGATGGGTGTCGCCGAGGGCCTGGATGGCGGCGTCGATCGCCGGCTGCAGCGCCGATGCGGGGGCGTCCTCGAGCGCGGCGACGGCCGCGTTCGCGGCGGTGCGCCAACGGGCGGGGATCGGGTCCTGCCAGTTCGGAGCGGGGGTCATCGTCAGTGTGGCCAGTCGGAACCAGGTGGCGAACCGTGGCGCCGGGCACTGGTGGGGCGCCAGCTGGGCGGGCAGGGTTGCGGCGAGGGCCAGGACGGCGAGGGGCAGGTGCAGGGTGCGCATGGCTCGATTCCTGCCCGTAGAGTCGCCCGATCGCGCCACGTGGATGCACGAAGGATGCTGGCCTCGACCGCTGGTGACGCGGTTCGGCCAGGAATCCCCGCGACCAGCGGGACGCGCGGCGCTCGACGCGCGCACACCGCCCGTTCCGAACCGCTCCGTCTGCACGTGCGGCCGCTGATCGGGAGCGGTGTGGGCCCGGATCGGGTCGAGCCTCCCTGCGTTCGGAGCGTCACCAGCGGTCGAGGCCAGTATCTCTCGGTGGATCTCGCGACTCTTGGAGGCGCCGCACCGCGCGCAGTCCGATCGCCCGGGGCGTCACCCGTGCCGCCAGCGTCACCAGCCGATTCAAGGCCCCCGGCACCACCGTCCGCCGTCCCTTCGCGAGCCCGCGCATCCCGACGTCCGCCACCTTGTCGATCGACTGCACGAGCGGGCTCGCCATCAGCCCGTCGGCACCCATGCCCGCGCGCTCCTGGAAGCCGGTCGGCACCGGGCCGGGGCAGAGTGCCGTCACGGTCACGCCGGTACCGCGCAGCTCCTCGTGCAGCGCCTCGGAGAAGCTCAGCACGAACGCCTTGGTCGCGTAGTAGGTGGCCATGAACGGTCCGGGCTGGAAGGCCGCCGTGGAGGCGACGTTGAGGATCCGGCCGGAGCCGCGGGGACGCATGTCACGCAGCGCGTGGTGGGTCGTGCGGACGAGGGAGGAGACGTTCAGCCGGATCATCGCCTCCACCTCGTCGGGGTCGGCGTCGGCGAACGGGCCGACCGAGCCGAAGCCGGCGTTGTTGACCAGGACGTCGAGGCGTGACAGACCGCGGCTCTCGAGCTCCGCCCACAGGCGGTCGGCACCCTCCGCGCCGGCGACGTCGAGTGCGATCGCGTGCACCGTCACCCGGTGGCGTGTCTCCAGATCCGCGGCGCGCTGTGTCAGGACGTCCGCGCTCCGCGCGACCAGCACGGTCTCGTGACCCTGCCCCGCGAGCCGATCGGCGAGCGCGAGACCGATCCCTCCCGAGGCTCCGGTGACGAGCGCGCGGCGCGTTCCCTGGTCGGTTCCCATGGCGGTCAGGGTAGCGGAGCGAAGGGGTTGCCACCGTCGACGAAGTCACGAGCCGTCACGGCCGGTGACCAGGTCCAGTCCGCGGGCCTTCTTCCCCGCCCTGGCGCCTGAACCAGCGACCCTGCGACCGCAGCGAAGCGGAAGTCCTTCGAAACCCACTCTCCGGTCTTCGTACGTGCTCTCGCACAACCAACGAGAGTCGGGACGGCGTGTCGGCAGCCAGGCGAAGGCCAAGATCGCCGAGCGCGTGCCGGCCACCAGCGCGGGTGGTCTGCGCCTGATGCACGATCTGTCCCGTTGGATCGGTCTTGGCGGGTCAGGAATCCGTCTGGATGCGCGATCCAGTGACGGCGAATGGGTGGCTTCCGCGAGTGGGCGCAACCGGGACCGCGGCGGGACGGTGGTCTGCGGGCGGATCCTGCGGGCCGGTACTCGTGAGCAACGGTCATCCCAGGAGCGGGCAGAGCCGTGGGACAACCGAAGGACGGAGATCCTCGGGCCACATTCCCCACGGTCCCGGCTGGCGCCGGCAACAGCCAGGCTCCCGGCAGCCGGCGCAATGCGCCGCGGGCGGCGTCCCCTTCGAGATGCGCGACCACCACGGCCATCTCGTCGGCCTGCGTCTCGCGGTCGGCCCGAAGGTGGTACTCCGCACGGCGCAATGCGCCGCCCCCGCGCCATCTCGACCCGCCGCTCGCCTCGACCTACCGCCGGGCTTCCTCCGCGAGCACTTCGACTGGCTCATCACCGAGAACGGCAAGCTCACCCTCCGCCAGGACAAGTTGCCCGAGATCGAGCGCATCGCCGGGGAGTGGAAGCGGCAGCGAGCGATGGCCCGACCGCGGCGCAATCCGCCGTGCCTCGCGCCGCGCTTGCCTGCGCCTGCATGAGCCGTGGGGAATGTGGCCCGCGGCTCTTCACTGGTCCGTTGTCCCCTGGATCTGCCCGCTCCTGGGAAGACCGTTGCTCAGAGCTGCCGACTCGCAGGATTCGCCGGCAGCCTTCCGCCGCGCCGTGCTCCCCGTTGCGTCCGCTCGACGAGCCCGTTCCTTCTTCGCTGTGCTCGTTCGAGGGCCAGCGCGGCGCGGACAGCGTGCACGTTTCGAACAAGCACACGCGGGTCAGTGCACGGTGTCGAGCGCCGGCAGTGGGCGATCGATCGGTCGATTGAGGTCGACGTAGCCCGCGCGGAGGTCGAGGACATCCTCGTTGTGCTCGAGTCGTTGCAGCCGCAGCACGACGGCCGGGTAGCGGGACTCGTTCGCCGCGCGCCGCATGCGCGCCCGTTCGCCGCGGCGGGGGCGGTTGATCACCATCGCTGCGAACCATGCGACCAGCAGCGATCCGGCGGCGGCGATCAGCGAGCCGCGCCAGGCCTTCAGGAGGCCGACCACCAGGATGACGAGGGCGACGACGGCGGCGAACGCCAGCAGCGCGTTGGTGAGCAGGATCGCGTAGCCGACGCGCTCGTTCTCCTCGGTGCCGAGCGGTGGCTCGTCCAGCGACCAGTCGGGTGCCAGCACGGTCACCGCGTAGCCTCCCGCCGGCAGCTCGTGCGCGGCGCCGCGGACGTTCGGGCGACCGAAGTTCTCGAGTCCACCCGCCACGATGCGGCCCGACGGGACGCGCAGGCCGAGATCATCGACCCGCAGCCACGCGCGCTCCAGCAGGTGCTTCGGCAGCGGCTCGTCGACGATGACGTCGACTGGCTGCGGGCCGTCGGTCGTGACGTCGATCAGGAGCAGGTCGTGGGCACGCGCGGCCTGGATCGCCGAGTAGCGGTGGCCGCGCAGTCCGAACCACCCGAAGCCTCGCCGGGTGACGGGTGCGGACGGGTCCCGCAGGACGATCGTGGGGGACCTGAGTTCGAGGTCGAAGCGGAGGCGCACGGACGGCTCGATGGATCCAGCGAGTGCGGCGATCATGCGCCATCCTGGTGGCGCGTGCGAGCGGATCTGGGCGCGCCGGGCCGCGCTACCGGATCGACCCGGCCGCCGAGCAGGCGGACTCCGCGTGCCCCGCGAAGTCGAGCTGGCTCTGGTACACGTCGCGCACGATCCCCTGCGCGTCGAGGACGAACGTCACCCGCCCCGGCACCATCCCGAGGAAGCTGTCGGGCACCTGATAGAGCTCCCGCACCTTCCCGTCCGGGTCGCTGAGCAGGCGGAACGGCAGCTTTTCGTCGGCGCGGAACTTCGCGTGGGACTCGACGGAATCCGAACTGATCCCGAACACCTCCGCGCCGTCCTTCGCCAGCTCGGCGTAGGCGTCGCGGAAGGCGCGCACTTCGCTCGTTCAACCAGGCGTGCCGTCGGCCGCGTAGAAGAACAGGACGACGCTGCGGTGGCCGCCGAGCTCTTCGCGGAGCCGCACGGTCGTGCCGTCGTCGGCAGTCAGCTCGAAATCGGGTGCGCGCTGCCCGACTCGCACGCCGGGCGTGGCGCAGCTCGTCACGGTCACCGCGGCGATGCCGAGGATGGCGACCGTCACAACCAGGATCAGCGTGGTTCGTCGGGTCATGAATGGACGCGCGGCCGGCCGGCTTCGCGACGGGAAGCTGCGCTGAGGGGAGATTCGACGATGATCCCGGTTCGGGTGCACCGGAACCCGCGCTTCCTACGGCGCGCGGCGTTCCTGTGCCGATAACTGCTTTCGAGGTCGGGCGGCGGTTGACCGCCGGGCCCCGCCGTCCGAACCTCGGATCGCGGCATTCCCGCCGCCGTTCCGCCGTTGCCATGGATCCTGCCGCGACACGAGCTCCCATCGTGATCGCCGCGGGCCTGCGCTCCCCGTGGGCGAAGGCCGGCGGCGCGTTCCGCCACGAAGACGACGCACACCTCGCGGCGCGGGTGGCCCGCGAGCTGATCGCGCGCACCGGCATCGATCCGGCGGACCTCGACGAGGTCATCGCCGGCAGCGTCGGGCCGCCGCACGACGAGGCGAACGTCGCCCGCGTGCTCGCGCTCCGCGCCGGTGTGCCGAAGGCGGTGCCCGCGCGTACCGTCGGTCGCAACTGCGCCAGCGGCATCGAGTCGGTCACCACCGCGATCGAAGCGATCTGGTCCGGCCGCGGCTCGCTCTATCTGTGCGTCGGCGTCGAGGTGATGAGCGCCTACCCGCTGCAGATGGGGGAGGAGCTGACGGCGATGTTCGCGCGGCTCGCGCGCGCCCGCACCGTCACGCAGCGCATCGCGACGCTGGCCGGCTTCCGCCCGCGAATGCTGAAGCCCCGCGTGACGTTGATCGAGGGCCTCACCGATCCGACGACCGGCCTGATCATGGGCCGCACCGCGGAGATCCTCGCGCGCGACTTCGGTCTGTCGCGACAGCAGCTCGACGCCTACGCGTGCGAGAGCCACAACCGCGCGCAGCGCGCCCGTGACGCGGGACGGTTCGAACGCGAGATCCTGCCGCACCTCCCGCTCGGCGCGAAGAGCGGCGAACACTCGCTCCGGACCGACGACTGGATCCGCGATGGTCAGAGCATGGAGCAGCTCGGCAAGCTGCGGCCGTACTTCGAGAAGCCCGATGGTGTCGTCACGGTCGGCAACAGCTGCGGTATCACCGATGGCGCGTGCGCGCTGATCGTCACCACCGAGGACCGCGC
This sequence comes from uncultured Planctomycetota bacterium, assembly GCA_963823025.1. Lineage (GTDB taxonomy): Bacteria > Planctomycetota > UBA1135 > UBA1135 > UBA2386 > CAWGKH01. The sequence continues at coordinate 347,712 of CAWGKH010000007.1, forward strand.
CAAGGCGCTCGGCCTCACGCCACTCGCGCGCATCCGTGGCTGGGCGTACGCCGGACTCGATCCCGCGCGCATGGGGCTCGGACCGGTCTACGCGACCGCCAAGGTGCTCGAGCAGACCGGCTGCACGCTCGACGACTTCGGCGTCATCGAGCTCAACGAGGCGTTCGCCTCCCAGGTGCTCGCCTGTCGCGAGGCCTTCGGGAGCCGGCGCTTCGCCAAGGAGCACCTCGGGCGCGACGAGCCGCTCGGCGACGTCGATCTCGCTCGGCTCAACCCCAACGGCGGCGCGATCGCGATCGGTCACCCCGTCGGTGCGACCGGCGCGCGCCTGCTCCTGACGGCCGCCCACGAGCTCCACGTCGGCGATCACGAGCTCGGTCTCGCGACGCTCTGCATCGGCGGCGGCCAGGGAAGTGCCGTCGTCCTCGAGAGGTGTGCCGCATGAACGACCTCGAACGCCTGCCGTTCCCGCCCGACTCGCCCGAGCCGGGCACGTGCGTCCGCATCGAACGGCCCGAGGACGGCCTCGCGGTGGTCGTGCTCGATCCACCTCATCGCAAGCTCGCGGTGCTCGACGCGCCGCTGCTCCGCGATCTGTCGACCGTCATCGACGGTCTCGAGCGCGACTCCGCGTTGCGCGGGATCGTGTTCACCGGGCGCGGCCCCGACCAGTTCGCCGCCGGCGCGGACATCCGCGCGATCGCCGAGCTGAAGGAAGCCCGTCAGGTCGATGAGCTGGTGCACGTCGTGCACCGACTGTTCGAGCGCATCGCCGGGCTCCGCGCGACGACCGTCGCCGCGGTCGGTGGGCCGGTGCCGGGCGGCGCGTACGAGCTGTCCCTGTGCTGCGACTTCATCGTCGCCGCCGATGACGCGCGCACGCGCATCGGCCTGCCCGAGACCCAGCTCGGCATCCTGCCGGGCTGGGGCGGCTCGCATCGTCTGCCGCGCCGCATCGGCGTGCCCGCTGCGTTGCAGGCGATCCTGACCGGACGGTTGCACACGGTCGCGCAGGCGAAGCGCCTCGGCATGATCGACCGCGCGACGCCGCCGGAGTACCTTCCGCCGCGTCGCGGGGGACATCGCGCTCGGCCGTGAGCGACCGCGTCGCAAGAGCCGCGGCCTCGCCCGGTACTCGTCGACAACAACCCGCTCGCGCGCGCGGTCATCGCACGCCAGGCGCGCAAGCAGGTGATGTCGAAGACGCGCGGCAAGTATCCGGCGCCACTCGAGGCGATCGACGTCGTGTGCGGGTCGTTCGCGGTTCCTGCTCAGCTCTGGGCCGATGTCGAGGCGAAGGCCGTTGCGCGGCTCGCCACCGGCTCGGTGTGCAAGCACCTGATCGCGTTGTTCTTCGCCGGCGAGGAGGCCAAGAAGCTCGGTCGTGGCGACGGTGCGCGCGAGATCCGGCGCGTCGGCGTCGTCGGGGCGGGCGTGATGGGCGGCTCCATCGCGAGCCTGTGCGCCGAGAAGGGCATGACCGCGCGGCTCGCGGACCTCGCGCCGGCGGCGCTCGATGCCGCGCAGCTCACGCACCGCAGCGAGCTCGCCAAGAAGCGCAAGCAGCGGCGCCTCGCCGACCACGAGGTCGATGCTGCGATCGACCGGCTCGAGGTCACCGAGCAGCTCGTCGGGTTCCAGCGCGTCGACCTCGTCGTCGAAGCCGTCGCCGAGCGGATCGACGTCAAGCGGAAGGTGCTCGGCACGCTCGCCGCGCAGATGACCGACGATGCGATCCTCGCGACCAACACGTCGTCGCTGTCGGTCGACGCGATCGCGGCGGAAGTGCCGCATCCCGAGCGCGTGTGCGGCATGCACTTCTTCAACCCGGTGCGGAAGATGCCGCTCGTCGAGGTCGTGCGCGGCTCGCGCACCGACGACGCCGTCGTGACGACGACGTGCGCCCTGGCCCTGCGTCTCGGCAAGACGCCGGTCGTCGTCAAGGACGTCGCCGGCTTCCTCGTCAACCGCATCCTCGGGCCGTACCTCGACGAGGCCGTGCGGATGTTCGCCGCCGGCGCCGACGTCGCGCGCGTCGACCGCCTGCTCGTGGACTTCGGCATGCCGATGGGGCCGCTCCGCCTGCTCGACGAGGTCGGGATTCGACATCGCGCGACACGCTGCGACGTCGCTGCACGAGGCCTACGGGGAGCGCATGGCGCCGTGCGACGTGCTCGGCAAGCTGATGAGCGACACGCGCCTTGGCAAGAAGACCGGCATCGGCTTCTACCGTCACCAAAAGGGCCAGAAGCCGGAGCTCGCCAACGATCTCGCGAGCTTCCGCAGCGGGGCGCGCACCTTCAGCGACGACGAGATCGTCGACCGGCTCGTGCTGACGATGGTCAACGAGGCCGCACGCTGCCTCGAGGAGGAGGTCGTGGCCGGCCCGCGCGAGCTCGACCTCGCGACCGTGATGGGCACGGGCTTCGCGCCGTTCCGCGGCGGCGTCTGGAGCTATGCAGAGACGCGTGGTCTCGCCGAGATCGCCGCCCGCCTCACCGAGCTCGCCGAGAACGCGCCCGTTCCCGAGCGACTCGCTCCCGCCGCGCTGCTGAAAGGCGACGGCGGCACGCGCAAGCAGCTTGCCGGCGCCGGGGCGTGAGCCCCGGCGAGGGACGGCTCCCGCAGCAGGGGCGAGTCGTCCCCTGTGGCGCTCCGTTCGCTGCGGGCCTCCGCCGGACTCCTCGCTCAGGCGTGCCTGCTCGTTCGCCGGTACCCGAGCAGGACCAGCGCCACGCCGATCGCGAGCAGGAGTCCGCCGCCGACAGCGGTCCAGATGATCGTCGTCACCGTGCGGGTAGCGCTGCCGCTCGCTTCCTTGATGCGTCCGGCCAGCGCGGGATCGCTGACCACCTGCTGAAACGTGTCCAGCGTCTTCTGCAGCTGGGCGGCCATCGCCGTCAGCGCCTGCCCGGTCGCCTCGAATTCGCGGATGTCGAACGGATGGGCCTTCGGCGCGTCGGGGGGCGGTGGCGGCGCGTTCGGGTCGCCCTGGAGCATCGTGTAGGTCTGATCGAAGGCCTTGAGCGTCGTGTCGAGCTGGGACGCCATCCCCCCGAGGCTCTTCGCCGCGGCGTCGAAGCTCGACGCCATCGGCTCCAGCGCGCCCGCGGCGTCTTTCACGCCGGCGAGCGTCGCCTGCACCTCGGCGAGCTTCGGGTCGAGCGAGTCGAGAGCCGTCACGACCTCCTCCCGGACGCGCGCCGGCATCGCATCGATCGACGCGACCGCGGCGTTCGCCGCCTGCGCGGTGTCGTGGAATCCCGACGAGATCGCGGTGAGCTGCGGATCGTCCGACAGGCGGTACTGGATCATCTCGATCTGCCACGAGAGCTGCAACGGCAGAGCGGTGGCGACGTCGGTGAACCGGTCGACCGCGCGGCTCACGGTCTCGATCGCCTGCGCGCTCTCGCCGAGTCCCTGTCCCACGCTCGAGAACGGGTTGAGGCTCACGTCCGGGACCCACGCGAAGAACGACTTGGTCTCGGACTTCTCGAACAGCTCCGACGTCACCCCGACGCGGACGAAGCCCTGCTGGATCGGGCGTTCGGCCGCAAACCGCTCGATCGACTTCCGAGCGTCGGCGTAGTGGTCGCCGAAGACGCGCTTCATCTCGGAGTCGACCTCGCTGCGGAGGCTGGCGAGCGACGCGGTGTTCTCCTCCGGCAGATGGTCTGCTTTCACCTGCTGCTCGCTGAAGGCCTGGCACTGCACGACCAGCGCCCACACGTCGAGCAGACCGATCAGAGGGGGATCGGACCACAGCGCGTTGAGTGCGTCCTCAGCGATGCGCTGCCGATAGACGACGGACTCCATCTTCAGCTCGACGTTGTCGGTCGCGAGTGCGGCACGGCGCCCGAGGTCCGCCGCCGAGGACGTCACTGCCGTCACGACCGTTCGGAGCGTGAGCAGCTGGTCGGCGCGTTCCTTGGCCGCACGCTGCGCGGATTCGCTTTCGCTGCCGCCACTCAGCATGCTGCAACCAGCGGTGACGAGCGCGATGGCGAGCACGGCGAGTCCCGCGCGGCGGCGCGTTGGGCCTGGTGACGGATGGGGCATGGTGTGGGGGCCGAGATCTTCGGTCATTCGCCCTCACGCGGCCAGCGCGAGCTTGCTTCCACGTCAACGGACGACCGCGACCGGCTCGAGCATGACCGGCTCCATCCCGTCGGATTGCAGCAGCCCGTCGTAGCTGCCGGGTGGAGCCGACTCCGGCACGCGGAACGGCCACCGCACGGCGCCCGAATCCAGCGGGGACCCGGTCGGCATCGGCGTGCATTCGAGGTCGCCCGCCGGTCCGCTCAGCTCGAGCTGTGGCCGGCGATCGCTGTCGTCGGCGATCACCTCGAGCGGCAGGGTCTCACCCGGCAGGAGCTCACGCCGTCCGAAGCGCGCGATGTGGATGCCGAGTCGTTGGCGAGTGCGGGAGTCGAGCAGCCACGTCTCCGGTCGCTCCCGGTGGAGCCGTCCGTCGATCCAGCTCGGGCGCCACACGTCCCAACTGGCGAGCGCCTGCTCGCGGCGCTCGGCCTCGTGCAGCACCTTCGCGAACCGGGTCTCGCGCACACCGACGAGCCGCGCGGTCTTCGTCGGGTCGAGCCGTGGATCGAGGAACGGTTCGGCGTCGCCGAGGAACAGGTAGGCTCCGTCGAGCACGACGGGCAGATCGACGACCCAGCGCCCGGTCGCGAAATCCTCGCTCTGCCAGGCGACGAGACCGGCGTGGATGCCCGCGCTGACGCGACCGGCGCGGAGCCAGGGCGCCGCGTTGCGCCAGGCGATCCCGCCGAACACCAGCGCCAGGCCCACGGCCAGCACCGTCGCGGTGCGCTTCCGCTGCGTGCGGATGCGCGCGAGCGCGACCGCGAGCGCGATCACGAGCACCGCGGTCGGCTCGTAGAGGAGCCGCGAGTCCTGGAGCGTGGCGGCGGTGAACGGCGCGGCGAACCCCGGCAGCAGCGCGAGTGCGAGGATCGCGAGCACGGCCCCGGTCGCGCTCCAAGGAGCGCCGAAGGCGCCTCGGCGAGTACGCCGAGGACCAGACCGAAGAGCGCGAGCTTCACGACGAACGGCCACTCGACGAGGTGGACCGGCGCCAGCAACGTGAACAGCACCGCGAGTCGGCCGCCCCAGTAGCCCCAAGACGCGAGATCGGGGCGCTGCAGATAGCCGGAGCCCACGAGCTCGCCGAGCGCGTGCCACCGCAGCAGCAGGTACGCGGCGAGCACCGCGAAGTAGGGCCACGTCACGCGCGCCGTCTCACGGATGCGCACGCGCATCGATCGCCCCACCGGCCCGCCGAGCAGCCCGGACCCGAACGCGACGGCCAGCACCATCGGCGTGATCGCTCCGGTCTCCTTCGACAGCGCCGCGAGGAACGCCGCGGCGACGCCGAGCACGGTCCACGCGCGCCCGCCGCCGTGCGCGTTGCGCCTCGCGAACGCGAGGATCGCGAGCAGCGCGAAGAAGGTCGCCATCAGGTTCACGCGGCTCGCGAGCCAGAGCACGCTCTCCGGATGGGCCGGCGAGATCGCGAACAGCAGCGCCGCGAGCAGTGCCGCGAGCCGGGACCTCGTCAGTGACCAGGCGATGCCGCCGAGCAGCAGCGAGCTGCCGCAGTGCAGCGCGAGGTCGAACAGGTGACGCGGCAGGGGATCGAGACCGAACAGCCGGCACTCGACGCTGTACCGACCAGCCGATCAGCGGCCGGTAGAACCGCAGCCCCATCGCCTTCGGCAGCTCGATCCAGAAGTACTGCAGCGACTCGAAGAACGGCACGCGTCCCAGCGCTGCGCCGAAGCCGACGTACGACACGTCGTCCGCGCAGTACCCTCCGGCGAGTCCGCGACCCCAGACGAGCGCCGCGCTCGCGATCACGAGCAGCGCGTTCCGGAGGCTCGCCATCGTCCTCAGAACTCCCAGCCGAATCCGATGGTCGTGCGGAAGTCGTCCTTCTTGGGCACGGTGCCGTCGGCGTTGGTCCGTGGTTGGCCGATCCGGTCCCACTGGAACGACACGTCTAGATCGAGGTCGCCGATCAGGTCGATGGAGATGCCCGTCAGCAGGTGGTGGTTGGTGGACGCGGAGTTCGGGACGCCGATGCCGATCGTGTACGACAGCGTGTACTCGACGTCGTCGGTGATGTCCCACGAGATGTTGGTGCCGGGCACGATCGCGGCGGTCGACTCGTCGATCGATTCGCCCGGTTGCACCGAGTCGTAGCGCGTGTAGCGCCAGCCACCACCGAGGTTCAGGTCCCACTCGGTCGACGGCCGGTCGATCAGGTGATAGCCGAAACCCGCGACCGGGATCACCTGGTAGTCGATGTTCTGGAAGCGGTCCGAGTACGCGCTCACTCCGATCGGCGTGAGGAACCACTTGCGGCTGACGAACAGGTCCCATTCGCCGTTCACCCGGTGGTTGTTGACGTTCTGCGCGCCGTCCACCTCGCCGAGATTGCCGACGTAGCCGAACGTGTAGCGCGAGAACGCGGAGCGGCCGGTGAGGTCGACGCGGGCGTTCGCCGTCGACTGGCTGGTGTTGCCGCGCTGCGCGGTGATGCCGAGGCTCACCTTCCCGTCCCAACGGGTCGCGGACACGGCGTCACCGGGCACGATCGACAGCAGTCGCGTCATCGGAAACCGATGCTCGCCGTCGGCATCCCGAACGACGATCTCCCCGTCGCGGAACCGGACGGTACCGCGAACGACCACCTTGTCCTCGAGGACGACGGTGTTCAGACGTGGCGATCGGAACTCCGCGACGTCTTCGAGGTCGAAGGTCTGCTTGTCCAGCTTGTCGCTGTCGAACACGATCTCATCGGCGCGCTCCGAGACGAGTTCACCCTTCAGCCACTCTCCGGACGTGAGCTTCAGCCAGTCGAAGTCGTCCTGACCCGGCGCCGGCGCCTGCCACGGCTGCTGCTTCCCCGGCGCCTGCGGAGCCGGCGCCGTCGCGGCCACCCACGCCGAGGGCGTGCCGCAGGCGGCGAGGAGCTGCGCGACGACGAGGTAGGCGGGCGGGCGGGTCAGGCGGCGCATCGAACGAGGGGCGGCGACGCTTGTCGGCCGTGTCCTCGAAGACGGTAGCGGCCGAGGCTCCGGTTGAAAGCGCGCGCTCCGGACTCACGCGCGCTGCTGGCGCGCGGCGTCCTCCTCGCGGAGGTGCTTCTTCGAGGGTTTTCCGATCAACGTCTTCGGCAGGTGCTCGGTGCGGAACTCGATGTCCTTCGGCAGCTCGAGCTTCGACAGGCGATCGGCTAGGAACGCGAGCAGCTCCTCGGCGGTCATCGTCCGACCCTCCTGGAGCCGGACGAACGCCTTCGGGTATTCGCCCTTCGGGCCGGCGACGCCGACGACGCTGCACTCGGCCACGGCCTCGTGCTGGTAGATCGCTTCCTCGATCACGCGCGGGTAGACGTTGTAGCCACCGCGGAAGATGACGTCCTTCATGCGGTCGACGATGAACGTGTAGCCATCCTCGTCCATCGTGCCCACGTCGCCGGTGCGCAGCCAACCGTCCCGCAGCGTCTCGGCCGAGGCCTCCGGCTTGTTCCAGTAGCCGGCCATCAGCTGCGGTCCGCGGACGCACACCTCCCCGCGCTCGCCGTGCGGCAGCTCGCGATCGGGCTCGTCGGTCGATCGGATGCTGACGTACGTCCCGGGCACCGGGAGTCCGATCGAGCCTTCCTTGTTCAACCCGCCGAGCGGGTTGCACGCCGCGACCGGCGCGCACTCGCTGAGGCCGTAGCCCTCGACGAGGCTGCACCCGGTCAGCTTCTCGAACCGTCGCTTGATCTCGATCGGCAACGGCGCGCCACCGGAGATGCAGAACTTGAGCGACGAGAGGTCGAAGCGATCGATGCGCGCGGCCTCGTTGATGGCGCCGTAGATCGCCGGCACCGCCGGGAAGATCGTCGGCTTCTCGCGGGCGAGGGTCTGCAGGACCTGCTCGAGCTCGAATCGCGGCAGCAGCACCATGCGCGAGCCGGTGGTCATCGCGAGGTTCATCACCGCGGTCATCGCGAACACGTGACACAGCGGCAGCACGCCGAGGAACGACTCGTTGCCGTCCTCGAACGTCGGCAGGAGGAGCCGCACCTGGTGTGCATTCGCGGCGATCGCCGCGTGCCGCAGCACCGCGCCCTTCGGCGTGCCGGTCGTCCCACCGGTGTACTGGAAGATCGCGTCGTCTCGGAGCTCGTCGATGTCCGCGATCTCCGATCCCCCGTCGTTGTCGACGACGTGCTCGAAGTCGACGATGCGATCCGAGGTCCGCACGCGTGCGAGCTGCCGTCGGCGCACGATCGGGAACAGCCAGTTCTTCGGGAACGGCAGCACGCCCGACATGTGGCACAGCACGACGCGCTCGAGCAGTCCCTCCGCCATCGCCGCGGCGACCTTGCTCCACAACAGGTCGACGTCGAGCGTGACCATGATCGAGGTGCCGGAGTCCTTGATCTGCCAGAGCACCTCGTTCTTGGCGTAGAGCGGGTTGTAGTTGACGACCGTCGCACCGAGCCGCAGCACCGCCTGGTAGAACACGACGTAGTAGGGCGTGTTGGGCAGGTAGAGGCCGACGCGCGTGCCGCGTCCGACGCCGAGCTCGGCGAGACCCTTGGCGGTGCGATCGACGAGCTGACCGATCGCCGCGTAGTCGTAGCGCTTGCCGAGGAACTCGATGCACGGGCGGTCGGCGAAGCGCGCGAAGCACTCGGCGACGGTGACCGGCAACGGCGTCGTGCGGATCGGCGCGTGCCAGTCGACGCCCTCGGGGTAACGCGAGAGCCAGGGCAGGTCGGGCGAGCAGGCGGCGTGCTCGGCGCCGGCGGTCGCTTCGGTGTCCTGGGAGTCGGTCATCGTCTGGCTGCAGGTCCCGGGTGTCGTCTCCTTCATCGGCAGCCGACGGGCCCCCGGCCAAGGGCTGACGGGGAAAGAGTCGCCGGGCGGAGGGCGCTCCCGGCGTTCGTCCAAGGACATTCTAGCTCATGGTTTGCGCGAGGTTTCCGATGGGGACGGCGGTTCCGTGAAGCGTTGCGACGACTCGCGCGGGACGGCGAGGCGTGGCAGTCTTTCTCCGGATGCGACCGATCCTCGCCCTCGACCTCGGCACGACCGCCATCAAGGCGGTGTTGTCGGACGAACGCGGTGATCTCGTCGCGAGGGTCGAGCGCCGCGTGTCGTCGAGCGGTGGCGCGACGTTCGACGCCGAGGCCGCGATCGCGGCGGCCGCTTCGGCCGTGCGTGCGGTCGCCGGAGCGTGCGGTGGACGCCCCGCCGCCGTCGCGTTGAGCGCGGCGATGCACACCCTGGTGCCGATCGACGCGTGCGGGAGGCCGCTCGCCCCGGCGCGGACCTGGGCGGACGCGCGCGGCGCCGCGGTTGCGCGGGAGCTTCGGGCCGGGGGCCGCTGGCGCGGGCTCCAGGAGCGCACCGGAACGCCGGTGGACGCCTCGTCCCCGATGTGCGCCCTCGCGGCGATCCGCCGGCAGGAGCGCGGGCTGTTCGCACGCGCCGCGGCGTTCGTGTCGCTGAAGGAGCTGCTGCTGCGGCGCTGGTTCGACGCCGACGTCGTCGACGCGTCGCTCGCCAGTGCCACCGGACTGTGGGACGCGCGCGCGCAGGCGTGGGATCGCGAAGCGCTGTCGGTCGCGGGGATCGGTCCCGAGCGGCTCTCGCGCGTCGTGCCGACGACGACGATCCTCGGCGAGTGGCGCGCCGGGGTCGCGGCCGACCTCGGGCTCGCGTCCTCGGTGCCGCTCTGCGTCGGGGCGTCGGACGGCGCGCTGGCGAATCTGGGCAGCGGCGCGGACGACCCCCGGACGATCGCGGCGACGCTCGGAACGAGTGGCGCAGCGCGTCGGACGGTCGCGGCCGAGGCACGCTGGCCGGACGCGTCGTCCGGGCTGTTCCGCTACGTCATCGACGCGACGCGCCACGTCGAGGGCGGCGCGGTCAACGACGCCGGTTCGGCCCTGGCGTGGGCCGCGGGTGTGCTGTGGCCCGAGGTCGAGAGTCGCGACCGCGTCGCAACGCTGCTGCGCGCGGCCCGGCGCTCGGAGCCGGGTGCGCGTGGGGTGACGTTCGATGCGCGGGTGCGCGGTGAGCGGTTCCCGGGCTACGACGCGGATGCGCGCGGTGGCTTCGTCGGTCTGTCCGCCAGTACCCGACGCGAGGATCTCGCGCGTGCCGTCGTCGAGGGCATGGTCGCGGGCGTGGCGCGTGTCGTCACCGCACTCGCGCGCCGCGGACCGATCGACGTCCTGGTGCTCGGCGGCGGTGTGGCGCGCGACGAGCTGGTGCGGGACGTCCTCGGGACTACCACCGGTCGTCGCGTGGAGGTGCCGCGCTCGATCGAGGTCTCGGCACTCGGCGCGGCGCGGCTGGCGCGAGCCGTGCTTCAATGAAGGCGGAACTGCCGGGGGCGCCCTGTGGAGCGGCGATCGGGTACTGCGTTCCCTGGCACCGCCTCTCCGCAAGCGACATCACGAATGCAGCCCGCCGCGATCGAGCCTTCGAGTCTTCCCACCGAGGATCGTGCAGGTGTCGCTCGCGTCGGTGGTGCGTTCCGCGTGCTCGCGACGCGCGACATCCGCCCCGGCGAGTTCATCCTCGAGCTGCGGGGCATCGTCGTCGATCGTCCGTCCCGTTGGTCGGTCCAGGTGGGCATCGGTGAGCACCTTGATCTGCCGCCCGACGTGTCGCTGGTCGAACAGCTCGACGGCCACCCGTGGCGGTTCCTGAACCACTCCTGCGACCCCAACGCCCGCTTCTCGGGCCGTGTGTTGGTCGCAACGCGGCCGATTCGTGCGTGGGACGAGGTGACGTTCGACTACGACACGACCGAGTTCGACATGGCGGAACCGTTCACCTGCGCGTGCGGCGCCCGTTGCTGTCTGGGTGGATCGGCGGCTTCCGCCATCTGCCGCCGAGCCGGCGAACGGTCGTGCTGCCCCACGCGGCCCCGCACGTGATCGAGCTGTGGCGGCGTGCTTCGGAGTCGGCGGACGCATGAGCGGACCGACCGGTCCGCTCCACGCCTGTTTCGACGCTTCGGTCGCCCGTTTCCCGGACCGCGTCGCGGTCGACGTGCCGCCGGCGACCGGGCGGACGGCGCGGCTCACGGCCACCTATGCCGAGCTCGATCGCGCCGCCCGGTCGATCGGCGCCGGCATCGGGTCGTGGATCGCGGGCGAGTGCGTCGTCGCAATCCTGCTGCCGCGCGACTCGCACCTGCTGTTCGCCGCACAGATCGCGGTGCTGCGTGCGGGAGCGGCGTTCGTGTGTCCGGACGTCGCGTTCCCGGACGACTGGGTCCGCCACGTGCTCGACGACGCGCGCGCGGTGGCGGTCGTCACCGACGCCGCGGGACGTGAGCGGCTGCGCGGCGGCCCGATCGCCGGCGAGCGCATCCTCGACGTGACGGCGGTGGCGCCCGCGGGTCGGAGCCGGCCGTGCGCGCCGCCGTGGCTCGGCCCGCACTCGCTCGCGTACGTGATCTACACGTCCGGCACGTCCGGTCGGCCGAAGGGCGTGATGATCGAGCATCACAGCGTCGTGAACCTCGTCGACGAAGGGGTGGTGCGACTCGGCTTCACGCCCGACGACCGCGTCGCGCAGGGTTCGTCGTCGGCCTACGACTCGTCGATCGAGGAGACGTGGCTGGCGTTCGCCGCAGGAGCCACCGTCGTCGTGATGGACGACGACGCGGCGCGACTCGGACCGGACCTCGTGCCGTGGCTCCGCGACGAGCGGATCACCGTGTGGATGCCGACGCCGACGATGCTGCGGACCACCGGCTGCGAACGCCCGTCCGAAGCACTTCCGGATCTGCGGCTGGTCTATGCCGGAGGCGAGGCCATCCCGCCCGCGATCGTGGCTCGCTGGGCCGACGGCATCCGCTTCGAGAACGGCTACGGTCCGACCGAGTGCACGGTGACGGTCGTGCGGGGGCCGCTCGTCCCGGGCGAGCCGGTGACGATCGGCACGCCGGTTCGCGGCAACACCGTGCGAATCCTCGATGCGCGCCTCGAGGAGGTCGCGGCCGGGTGCGACGGCGAGCTGTGCATCGCCGGCGAGAGCCTCGCGCGTGGCTACCTCGGATCGCCCGAGCTGACGCGCGAACGCTTCGTCGAGCATCCGCGACACGGCCGCATCTACCGCACCGGCGACCTCGCGCGCCGCGACCCCGACGGCCGCCTGCGATGCCTCGGCCGGATCGACTCGCAGGTGAAGGTGCGCGGTCACCGGATCGAACTCGAGGCAGTCGAGGCGGTCCTGTCCGCGTGCCCCGGAGTTCGCGCGGCGGCTTGCGCCGTGCAGGGTGCGCCGGGCCACGAGCACCTCGCGGCGTTCGTCGTGCCCGCCGATGCCGGTTCTCCGCCCGTGCCCGAGCTGCTGCTCGCGAGGTTGGCGGAGCGGCTGCCAGTGAGCTCGGTGCCATCCGGCATCGCCGTGATCGACGCGCTGCCGGTGCGCGAGGCGAGCGGCAAGCTCGACCGCACGCGGCTGCCGGAGCTCGCGCCACCGGAGCGCGGCGCGCCGCCGATCGAGCCCCGCGATCCGCTCGAACGCCGGATCGCGCACGTGTTCGAGCAGGTGCTCAGGGCCGATGCGGTGTCGATCAACGACGACTTCTTCGACCTCGGCGGCGACTCGGTGCGCGCCGCGGAGCTGGTGTCTTTGCTGCGCGAGGATCCGACGACCGACGCGCTGGCCGTGCGCGACCTCTACCTGCACCGGACCGTCGCCGGGTTGGCCGGGTGTGCGCGGACCGCGCGCGTCGCGCAGGGACGGGAGCTCCGGTCCGCCGCGCTTCAGTCGACGTGGACGGGTGCCACGCTCGTCCAGACGGCGTGGCTCTCACTCGAGCTGTTCGTCGCCGCCGCGATCGCCTACCTGCTCGCGTTCGAGCTGCTGCCGCGAATCGTCGACGCGCTCGGTCCGAACGCGACGCTGCTGCTCGCACCGGTGGCGTTCTGGATCGCCTCGCTCGCGCTCGCCCCGGCGATGCTCGCGGTCGCGGTCGGCGCGAAGCGCGTGCTGATCGGCCGATACCGGATCGGGCGTCACCCGGCGTTCGGGTCCTTCCACGTGCGGCACTGGATCGTGACGCGCTGTGCGCGCCGTGTGCCGTGGGCGGCGCTCCAGGGCACGGTGTTCCAGGTTCGGGCGCTGCGGGCGCTCGGTGCGCGCATCGGCGCGCGCGTGCACGTCGCTCGCGGTGTCGATCTCGCCGCCGGCGGCTGGGACCTGCTGGACCTCGGCGACCGCGTGACGCTCGATCGCGATGCTCGCATCGGTCTCGTCGAATGGGATGCGGGCAAGCTCGCCATCGGGCCGGTGACGATCGGCGATGCCGCGACGCTGGAGCCGCGCGCCGGCGTCGCCGGACACGTGGAGCTCGGCGCCGGCGCGATGCTCACCGCACTGTCGGCGCTCGAGAGCGGGACGAACGTCCCCGCCGGAGAGTGCTGGGACGGGGTGCCGGCGCGGTTCGCGCATCCGACGCCGGCCGCGGCGACGTCCGACGACCGTGAGATCGGCGAGCTCGCCCACGGTGTGCGGACGCTGCTCGTGCGCGGGCTCGTCGGCATCGCGCGGGCCGGTCCGTCGGTGGGGATCGGACTGTTGTTGGTCGCCGGGTTCGCCGTGACCGGGTCGGACGTCGTCGGCTGGCTCGATCGGCCGACCTGGTCCTGGAGCATCGCCGTCGCGGCGCTCGCGTTCGCGGGTGCGGTACCGCTCGACCTTCTCCTCCGCGCCGTGTTGCTGCGCGTGATCCCGCCGGTGCCGGCGGGGGACCACCGGCGGTGGGGGGCGACGTTCCTCCGTCTCGACGTGCGCATGCGGCTCCTCGAGGGTGCCGGCGTGTGGCTCAGCGGCAGCCTGCTGTGGCCGGTGTGGCTGCGGCTCGCCGGCATGCGCGTCGGCCGCGGGAGCGAGATCTCCACGATCACCGACGTGCTGCCCGAGCTCGTGTCGATCGGCGAGGAGTGCTTCTTCGCCGACGGCATCTACCTCGGCGCGCCGCGCATCCACGACGGTGTCGTGACGACCGCACCGACCGGGGTCGGGCGGAGCGTGTTCCTCGGCAATCACGTCGTCGTGCGCGCCGGTACGCAGCTCGGCGATGGCGTCCTGATCGGCGTGTCCACGGTCGCTGACGACACGCGCATGACGGCCGGCACGAGCTGGTTCGGTCACCCGCCGTTCGCGCTGCCGCGGCGTGAGATCGTCACCGTCGATCGCCGGCTGACCCACGAGCCCGGCCCACTGCGGTTCGTGAACCGCGTCGGTTGGGAGCTCGCGCGCTTCGCGCTGCCGTGGATCGGCGTGCTGAGCGTGCTGTGGTGGTGCCGGCTGATCGCCGTGCTCACGCCGCGCATCGGCGTGGTGCCGGCGATGCCGTCGGCGTTGCTGCTCGCGTCCGCGGCGCTCGCGGTGTTCGTGATCGGGGCGAAGTGGCTACTGCTCGGGCGGGCACGGCCGGGACAACACGCGCTGTGGTCGTGCTGGTGCAGTCGCTGGGACTTCCTGTACGTGGCCTGGGGGTTCCTCGCGCGGCGGTCCGTCGCTCAGCTCGAGGGCACGTTGCTGTTGCCGTGGTATCTGCGCGCGATGGGCGTTCGTGTCGGCCGGCGCGTCGTCCTCGGCGCCGGCTTCGCGCAGGTCGTCGATCCGGACATGCTCGTGCTCGACGACGGCGCCACCGTCGATGGCCTGTTCCAGGCGCACAGCTTCGAGGATCGCGTGCTGAAGATCGACCGCGTCCGGGTCCGCGCCGGCGCGACGATTCGCCGCGGCGCGGTCTTGATGTACGGCGCCGACGTCGGCGCGCGCGCACGCGTCGGTGCGCACAGCGTGGTCATGAAGCGCGAGCGGCTGTCCCCCGGGCGCGACTACTGCGGCTCGCCGACATCGGCGGGGTGAGTGGCACCGGTTTTCCGGCGCTCTCGCCAGCCTCCCGGAATACTCTGTGGATCCGCCCGTCTCCGCGAGACCCTGGCCATGCCCGCATCCGTCGAACGCGAGCTCCTCCGAGTCCGCCGGCTCGCCGTCTCGGCGGTCGCGATCGGTGCGTTCGGCGACGCGGCGCTGATCGTCGGTCTCGCGCTCGGATCGGTCGCCCTCGCGGCCCGACTCGCAGGGCACTTCGTCGCGCCGTCGGCGTGGTGGCTGCTCGCGCTGCTGCCGCCAGTGGGCTGGGCCGTCAGTCAAGCGCTGCGCCGACGCCCGTCCGCGGCGCTGTGCGCGGCACACCTCGACCGCCGCTACCGTCTCGGCGGGCTGCTGCTGGCCGGGCTCGAATGTCAGGGCGACGCGTGGCGACCGTTGCTCCGAGCGCGGTTGCAGGACGCCATCGCGCCGCGCCCGCGCCTCGATCCGTGGCGGGGTGTCGGTCGCGCGACCCTGGGTGCGGCGTTCCTCGCCGGCGTCGCGCTCCTCCCGCCCCCGGACCCATACGGGCCCGACGCACCGTCCCGCGCACTGGAGTCGGCGGTCGCCGACCTCGATGCGCGGGTCGAACGGGCGGTGACCGCCGAGGTCGTCCCGCCCGCCCGCGCCGAGGAGCTGCGGGCACGCGTTCAGGAGCTCGAGGCGCGTCTCGCGGACGGCGAGTCGGTGGCGTGGAGCGACATCGATTCGGTGCGCGAGCGGCTCGCGCACGAGCAGGGCGTGCAGGCCGGCGGTCTCGCCGCGGCGCGCGCCAGCGCGCGCGCGCTCGCGCAGGGCGTCGCCGAAGCCGGTGAGCTGACCAAGCTCGATCCGAAGACGTTCGGCGACCTCGCGAAGCTCGCCGAACACGCGAAGGCGCTCGGTCTGGATCAAGACCTCCCGGACGACCTGCGCCAGGCGCTCGAGGCGCTGGCGAAGGCCGCGGCCGACGGCGGCGAGACCGGCTCGCTCGACCCGAAGGCGCTCGGGCTCGACGCCGAGCAGCTTCGCCGACTCGCGGAGGCCCTGCAGGGGGCCGCCGGTCAGCGGCTCGCGCACGCCGCCAGCCGCCTGCCTGCGGACCAGCTCGGCGATCTCCGTGCGCTGCTCGAGGGGGAGGGCGCCGCCGCCCTCGGGGCCGGCACCGGCTTGCCGAGCGCGCAGCGTGGTGACGGGCAGTTCGACCCGACGCCCGGGCCCCACGGCGAGGGGGCACCCGGTCGCGGCGGTGTCGATCGCGGCCGCGCCGATGCGGCGCTCGACGGCACGCACACGATGGACGTCGACGTCGCGAAGCTCCACGCCGAACGCCTGCAGCAATACGGTACCCTGAACCAGTAGGTCAACAGAGC
>CAWGKH010000008.1:0-239409 GCA_963823025.1 uncultured Planctomycetota bacterium
GTCTCGGTCTCGCTCCTGCAGGCCGCGCCGCCGGCACGGCCGGGCGGCACCGGCTTCGTGCTGCTGCGAGTCGTCAATCCCGGCGGCGAGCCTCGCGACGTCGCGCTCGATTTCGAGAGTGGTTGGCGGAGCTCGTCGTTCGTGCACGCAGGTGCCCGCCTCGAGCCCGGCGCCGAGCGACGGCTCTACCTGCCGCTGTACGCGAGCGGCTCGTGGGCGCAGCTGTCGGCCCGCATCGGTGGGTCGCGCTCGACACTCAAGAGTAGGATCCTGACGACCCTGGGTCGGAACGCGCACTTCGGCGGGCTGTTCGTCTCCGACCTTCCACGCGCGGAGCTCGGCTGGCGCGACGCGCTGGTCCAGCGCGCCGGGCTCGGGTCCGACGAGCTCGAGCTCGCGGTCGTCGATCCCGCGAACCTGCCGCCGACCTGGACGATGGTGTCGGGTTTCGACCTGATCGTCGCCGACGGCCGGTCGCGCGGCCTCGATCGCGGCGCGCAGGCGATCCTCGCGGACTACCTCCGCGGCGGCGGGGCCGTCATCCTCGCGCACGCCGATCGGCTCTCGGACGGGCCGTTGCGGGACGCCGCGGGTCTCGCGGAGGGGAGCGCGCCTGCGCGCGAGGTCGGGCTCGGTCGGCTGTTCGTCGTGCGCGGCTCGGCGAACCTGCCCGGCGGACCGGTGCCCGTCGACGTTGCCGAAGCGCTCGACGGCTGGCTCACGGATCCCGCGACCGGTCTGGACGCGGGCTCGAGCAGTGAGCCCGCCGGCCCGGTCCCCACCGGGATGCGTCTCGTCGAGCGGATCCAGGGCTCGGCCAGGCTCCGCTCACGGCGTTCTTCCTGCTGCTGCTCGCGTTCGCGATCGTCGTCGGCCCGCTGAACTACTTCTACTGGTGGCGTCGCCGTCGGCTCGCGATGCTCGTGCTGACGGTGCCGGCGATCGGATTCGGCGCGACGCTGGTGATGCTGGTGTACGGGTTCGCGTCGGAGGGCTTCGGCATCCGTCAGGTCGAGCGCTCGTTCACGGTGCTGGACCAGGTGAACCATCAGGCATCGTGCTGGGCGTCGCGCACGGTGTATGCGGGCCTTGCGCCGGGCCGACTGCATCCGGCGTCGAACACCGCGCTCTGTGCGCCGGGGATCATCGCGGCGGCGCTGGGCCAGAACGACGTGAGCTTCGAGCAGTTCGCCGACGGCAGCATCGACGGCGGGCTCGTGCCGTCCCGCACGATGTGCGTGCTGCCGACGGCGACCGTCGCGACCGAGCGTGCGCGGCTGCGCTTCAAGCGGACCGGGGCCGACGAGCTGGAGGTGCTCGCGTCCGACGATCTCGTGCCGTTGGCGGGTGCGTCGAAGGTGGTCGTGTGCGATGCGACCGGCGGTTGCTTCGTCGCCACAGCGGACGGGACGCTGCGTCGCGTCGATGCCCAGACGGCGCGCTCCGCGGTGGCGCAGCTGGGCCTGGAGCTCGCGTTGGCCGAGCTTGCGGCACCCGTCCCGACCGCGTCCCGGTATGTCGTTCCGCAGCCGCCGCCGATGACTCCGGACAAACGGTTCCTCGAGGCCGTGAGCCGCTGCTCGGAGCTGCGGCCCGGAACCTACGTCGCCGTCGTCCGGCGGTCGCCGGCGTTCGACGACCTCGGCCTCGAGCCGGACGAGCGGACCGGCATGCACCTCGTCGTCGGTCATCTGGCCCCGGAGGACGTCGTTGAGTGAGTCCGTGTTGGAGGCGCGCGACCTGACGCGCCACTTCGGCCGCGTGCGTGCGGTCGATCACCTGAGCTTCTCGATGCAGCCCGGGCGCATCGTCGGCTTCATCGGGCCGAACGGCGCGGGGAAGACGACGACGATGCGCATGCTCGCGACGCTCGAGCTTCCCGACGGTGGCGACGCGTTCATCGAAGGGCGATCGGTGCTCGTCGAGCCGCGCTTCGTGCGCGAGCGGATCGGCTTCATGCCCGATCGGTTCGAGCCGTACCCGAACCTCGACGTGTTGCAGTACCTTCGACTTCTTCGCGCGGGCCTACGGCCTGCGGGGGCGGGCGCGGACCGGTGCGGTGCGGTCGGTCGCGTCGTTCTGCGGGCTCGACAGCTTCTCGACGCGGCCGGCGACCGGGTTGTCGAAGGGCATGGGGCAGCGCCTCCACCTCGCGAAGACGCTGCTGCACGACCCGGCGCTGCTGATCCTCGACGAGCCGGCATCGGGTCTCGACCCCCGCGCGCGCATCGAATTCCGCGCGCTGCTGCGCGAGCTCGCGTCGGCGGGCAAAGGCATCCTGATCTCGTCGCACATCCTGGCCGAGCTGTCGGAGACCTGCGACGACGTGCTGGTGATCGAGCAGGGCAAGCTCGTCGTGACCGGTTCGATCACGGACGTCGCGAAAGGGATGCGGGAAGCGCACCGGTTCGTGATGCGCACCCTCGACGACGTCACCGCGGTCGAGCGCTTCTTGCTGGTCCAGCCGGGGATTCGCGACGTCAAGTCGATCGAGACGCGCGCCGAGTTCACGCTCGACGGTGGCGACGAGGCCGCCGCGGCCCTGCTGCGGCGCGCGGTGGAGCAGGGATTGAGGGTCGTCGAGTTCTTCCCCGAGGACGTCGACCTCGAGGACATCTTCATGCGTGCGACCAAGGGGATGCTGCAATGACCACCGCCGACGTCGCGCAGCCGGTCGCCGCGAGCGACGAGCCGACCTTCCTCGAACGCACGGTCGATCGGATGAACCCGATCCTGGTGCGGGAGATCCAGCAGGCGCTGTCCGGGCGGGCGTTCCAGGCCATGCTCGCGCTGTCGACGTTCGCGGTGGTCGCGCTCGGCCTGGTGTTCGCGTGGTACGGCAGCAGCGGCGAGGTCCACGGGCGCGGCTCGTTCGTCGCCTGCGTCAGCTGTCTCGCGCCGCTCGTGTTGTTCCTGCTGCCGATGCAGGCGTTCGCGAGCATGCGTCAGGAGGTGGCCGGCGGTGGCGCCGATCAGCTCGCGCTGACGCGGCTGGGGCCGCTGCGCATCGTCACCGGCAAGATCGCGGCGGGGTTCGTGCAGTTCCTCGTGTTCCTGGCGGTGTTCGCGCCGGTGATGGCGATGACGTTCCTCTTGCGGGGTGTCGACGTCCCGACGATCGCGCTCGTGTTGTTGTTCGCGACGTTGTCCAGCCTCGCCGCGAACTCGCTGTGTATCGCGCTGGCACCGATCGGAAGCGCGCGCCCGGTGCAGCAGCTCTTGCAGGGTCTGACGGCGGCGGGACTGATGGTGGCGACGTTCAGCTGCATCGTCGGTAGCGACGACATCGTCTCCGGAATCACCTGGCTGCTGCGCGGAACCGATGGTTCGAAGGTTTTCTTGACGATCGTGCTCTGGTACGTGGTCGGCATCACGCTCTGCGCGATCATCGGCACGACGGCGTTGTCCCATCCGCACGAGAACCGCTCGACACCGTTCCGGGTGTTCGCGGTCGTCGCGGTGCCGCTGTTCGTCGCGTGGCTCTGGTTCCTCGTCTCCGGTCCCGGCGCGCTCGGGAGCGCATTGCCGATGCTCGCGATGATGCTGGCGCTGTTCCTGTCGCCGTTGTGGCTGTGGGCGGTGTGTGAAGACGCGCCGATGTCGCCGCGCGTCCGCACGCTGGTGCCGACGTCGTCGCTCTGGGTCCTCTCCGTACCGTTCCTTCCAGGCGGTCAACGGGGTGTGCTGTTCACCTGGGTCCTGGCCGCGTTGTCGTTGGGGTTCGTCGTCCTGGCCACCTCCCACTTCCGGTCGTCGAGCTACATCGACTTCGATCGGGCGGTGGTGAGCTGGTGCTACGTCGTGATCTTCGCCGCCATCGGCCGTGGCATCCGATCCCGACTCGGGCCGGGATCGCGCCGGTCGGTGCTCGCGTTCGTGCTCACGGTGGTGGTCGTCGCGCTCGGGAGCCTGCTGCCGCTCGGCATCGAGCTCGTCTTCACCAGCCGGATCTCCGGCGACTGGAGTGCGATCCACGTGCTCAACCCGTTCTTCACGATCGAGCGGATGAACCACGTGCGCGGCGTCGTCGCGCCGTTGGTTGCCGCCGCCGGGCTCGCGATGCTCGCGTGCGTTCCCGGCGTGATCGCCGGCACCCGAGAGGTGGCGCAGGCCGCGTCGGAACGGAGGCGACGCGCCCGTGCCGTATGACGCGAGGCGCTGGCGGCTCGCGATGCCGCGCCGCCGCCTGTCCGGACGCATCGGCGATCGGCTCGGGCGGGGAGTCGGCGCGTCGATCGAGTTCGAGGATCACCGTGCCTACCAGCCCGGTGACGACCCGCGCCACGTCGACTGGCGCGCGTTCGCGCGCACCGACCGCCTCCAGATCCGCGTGTTCCGCGAGGAGGTCGCGCCGGTGCTCGACGTCGTCGTCGACACCTCGGCGTCGATGGCGACCACTCCCGACAAGGCGGCGGTCGCACGCGCCCTGTGCTCCGCCGCTGCGATCTGGGCGCGTCTCGATGGCGGGCGCGCGCGGTTCGCCGCGGCCGGCGGACCGCCGCTCGCCGACCCGGAGGCGGTGCGGTTCTCCGGTCGCGACGGCGAGCTCGCGCCGCGCGCGCAGCTCTGGCCTGCAGGTCTGAGGCTCGTCATCTCCGACTTCCTGTTGCGCCGCGAGGTGGCGCAGGGCCTGCGTCATCTGGCGATCGGCGCGAGCCACCTGTTCGTCGTGCAGCTCCTCGCCCGCGAGGAGCTCGCGCCGGAGCCGGCCGGTGCCGTCACGCTCGAGGACGTCGAGGACGGCGGCGAGATCGATCTCGTCCTCGATGCGCGCGCGATCGCACGCTATCAGCGACGGCTGTCGCGCCTGACCGCCGACGTTTCCGACGCCGTGCGCGCGGTCGGTGGGAGCTTCGCACGGGTCGCTGCCGACGCTCCCGACCGCGTGTTCGAGGAGCTCGCTCGCCAGGGCGTGCTGGAGCCGGCATGAGCTTCGCGTCACCGCTCGGTCTGTTGGCGCTGCTGGCGGTGCCGGTCGTGCTCGCGCTGCACCTGTTCCGGCGCCGACTCGTTCGGCGGCGCGTCGCGGCTCTGTTCCTCTACGCGCCCGACCGGCTGGTCGCGGCCGCCGGTCCGAAGCGCACGCGGCTGCTGCGCAGCGCGTCGCTGTGGCTCGAGCTCGCGGCGACGGTGTTGCTCGCGCTCTGGCTCGCGGGTCCGGTGCTCGACGCGGCGGGTTCTGCACCGCACCTGGTGTTCGTGCTGGACGACTCCGCGTCGATGTCGGCGCGCGGGGCGGACGGAACGACGGCCGCCGACCTCGCGAAGGCCTCGGTGGAGCGCCGGCTCGCGGACGCACCGCGCGACGCGCGCGTGACGATCGTGCGCACCGGCCCGCGGCCGGAGGTGCTGTGCGGACCGCGGGCACCGCTCGCGAGTGCGGTGGCGTCGCTGTCGAGGTGGCGTCCGATGCGTCCCGCGCACGATGCCGGGCGCGCGATCGAGCTGGCCCGCGAGCTCGGCGGGCCGCACGCCGAGGCGACGTTCCTGACCGATGGAGCGGACGTCGACCTGCCGGAGGATTGGTCGGTGCTCGCGTTCGGCCGCCCGCTGCAGAACGCCGGCATCCTGCACGCGCGGCGTGACGGCACGCACGTGTGGTGTGACGTGTCGCTCTGGGCGGACGCGCCGCGGCACGCGCGGATCGAGCTGGCCGGGGAGCGCGGCACGCTCGCAGCCCAGGACGTCGAGCTGGAACCGAACAAGCCGTCCCGTCTCGCGTTCGACACCGGGAGCACCGACGGCGCGTGGCGGCTCAGCGTGTCGATGGACGGCGACGGGCTGCCGCTCGACGACGCACGGGACCTGCTACCAGAGCCACCGCGCGACGTCGGTCTCGGCATCGCGGTCGGTGACGACGTCGCGTCGCAGCTCGCGCTCGCGCGAGTGATCCGCGCCGTCGACGGTCTCGTGCGAGCCGACGACGCGGACCGGGCGCCGCTGCGGGTGACTGGTGGCGGACTCGATGCGGTGCCGCGCGAGGGCCAGGTGGAGCTCGTCGTCGCACCGCACGGCACCGACCGGGACACCTGGATCGGCCCGTACTGGGTCGAGCACGGGCGTCCCCTCACCGACGGTCTCGTGCTCGACGGCGTCGTGTGGACGGCCGGGCGCGATCGACCTGCCGGAGCACCGCTCGTCACCGCCGGCTCGGCGACCCTGATGTCGATCGAACGGTTCGCGAACGACGCGTTGCGCGTCGTCCTCAATCTCGATCCCGCGCGCCAGAACCTGACCAGCGCGCCCGACTGGCCGATCCTGCTGCAGAACCTCGCGGCGGCGGCGCGCGAGCGATTGCCGGGACCGATCGCCGTCGACGTGGCGGTGGGAGACGAGATGCGATTCCGGCCGGCGCCGGACGAGCGTGGCGCGCTCGACGCGCTGCGGCTCGTCGCGCCGGACGGTGCGTCGCGGACCGGGCGCGGCGTGCGCACGGTCGCGTTCGAGGCGACCGAGCCCGGTGTCCACCGATTGCTGAGGGACGGCGCGGAGGTCGCGCGCTTCGCGGTGTTCTTCGTCGACCCGCAGGAGTCCGACCTGCGCGGGCGTTCGAGCTTCGTGCGACCGGCGACGACGCGTCACGACGACGAGGGGGCCGAAGCCTCGGACGGCAGCGACGAGGCGCGATGGCTCGCGATGGTGCTCCTCGCGGTCGTGCTCGCGGACTGGTGGGTGCTGCGCAAGGGAGCGGTCGCGTGATCGAATTCGCGCATCCCGAGGCGTTCCTGCTGCTCGTTCCCGCGGCGCTCTTGCTGCGGCGCGCGCTCTGGCCGTCGCCGGGCATCGGTGTCCTGCGCGTCGCGTTGCTCCTCGCACTGTGCACGCTGCTCGCCGAGCCGTGGTGGCGTTCGGGCGAGAGTGGGCGCGACCTCGTGCTCGCGATCGATCGGTCGCGTTCGGTCGGCGAGCTCGCCGCGCAGCGCGCCGCCGAGTTGGCGCAGGCTGCGGCGAGTTCGGCCAGACCGGGCGATCGCATCGCGGTGGTCGGGTTCGGGCGTGACGCGGTGGTGGAGTCGCCGGCCGTGGATGCCCGCACGTTCGAGCTGAGAGCTGCCGATCGCGTGGTCGACGCGGACGGTACGGATCTGTCGGCCGCGCTCGACACGGCGCTCGGCGCGATCCAACCCGGGCGAACCGGGAGCATCGTCGTGGTCAGCGACGGCGACGGCACCGGGGGCAGTGCGCTTCCTGCGGCACGTGCGGCCGCGCGGCGTGACGTGCGCGTCGACGCGTACCAGGTCCGACGCGCGGCCGGAGTGGACGTCGCGATCGAGTCGGTCGCGCTGCCCGGCGAGGTCGCGAGCGGCGAGCCGTTCCGCATCGTGGCATGGATCCGCAGCGACGCGTCCGTCGACGTGCCGGTCCGGCTCGTGCGCGACGGCGAGGTGGTCGCCGAGATGCGCAAGACCGTCGCCGCGGGCAGCGATCGCGCGGTGTTCGTCGACGTGCTGGCGACGCCGGGAGTGCACCGCTACGAGGTGGCGATCGACGTCGACGGCGATGCCGTCGCCGAGAACGACCGTGCGCTGGCCGTCACGCGCGCGCTCGGTCCCGATCGCGTCCTGGTGGTGTCGCCCGGCGGGCGTCGCGGCCGGCTCGCGTCGGCGCTCGTCGCCGCGGGGATCGACGTCGTCGTCGCCGCGCCACAGGCGGCGACGCTCGACCTCGACTCCCTCGACGGCGTTCGCGCGGTGGTGCTGGAGAACGTGCCGGCCGAGGATCTGCCGCGCGGATCGCTCGACGCGCTTCGGAGCTGGGTGGAGGATCTCGGGGGTTCCCTCCTGATGACGGGCGGGCGGGCGTCGTTCGGCCTCGGCGGCTACCGCCGGTCGCCGATCGAAGACGTGCTGCCGGTGTCGATGGAGATCCGCAAGGAGCAGCGTCGATTCGGCATCGCGATGGCGATCGTGCTCGATCGGTCGGGGTCGATGATGGCGCCGGCGGGAACGGGCCAGACCAAGATGGACCTCGCGGATCTCGGCGCGATCGCCGCGATCGAGATGTTGGGGCCGATCGACGACGTCAGCGTCATCGCGGTCGACTCGGTGCCACACGTCGTCGTGCCGCGGACCACCGTCGACGATCGCGCCCGGTTGAGCGAGGAAGTGCGGAAGATCGAGTCGGGCGGCGGCGGGATCTTCGTCGGTGTCGGGCTCGAGGCGGCCGCGCGCGAGCTGGCGGATGCCGATCAGGAGGTGAAGCACATCATCCTGTTCGCGGATGCGGCGGACTCCGAGGAGCCGGGTGACTACGAGAAGTTCGTGCCGAAGCTGCGTGGCGCCGGCGTGACGGTCTCGGTGATCGGGCTCGGCGGGCCGACCGACTCGGACGCGAGGCTGCTGCTCGACATCGCACGCCTCGGTGGGGGGCGGTGCAAGTTCGTGCTCGAGGCGCGACACCTGCCACAGCTCTTCGCGCAGGAGACGATCGAGGTCGCGCGCTCGTCGTTCGCGGACGATCCCGTGCAGGTCGCGGTGCACCCCGACCTGCTGTCGCTCGGCGCGATTCCACGGTCGTTTCCGGGTGTCGGCGGCTACTCGATCGCGTGGCCGGAGCCCGACGCATCGATCGGGTTGACGACCGTGGACGAGTTCTCGGCGCCGATGCTGGCGTTCTGGCAGCGTGGGCTCGGGCGCTCGGCGGCGTTCCTCGGTGAGGTCGACGGCAAGGCGAGCGGTGAGTTGGCGTCGTGGGACGGCTTCGGTCCGTTCTTCGTGACGCTCGTGCGCTGGCTGTCGGGTCGCGCCGCGGATCGCCAGGTCTGGGCCGATCTGCGCCGCGAGGGTCACGAGGCCGTCCTGGTGGTGGAGCTCGGCGAGGGCGAGGAGGCGCGCGTCGACGACCTCACGGCCGTCATGCAGGGTCCGAACGGCGCCAAGCGTGTGTGGCTCGAACGCATCGACGCGCGACGCTTCGAGGCTCGCGTGCCGATGCGCGGCGACGGTGTCTATCGCGCCGCGGTGAGTGCCGGCGACGACGCGGTCGTGACGACGCCGCCCGTCGCCCTGCCGTACTCGCCGGAGTTCGAGCCGCGTCCACCGGGATCGGGAACGCGATCGCTCGAAGAGCTGTGCGCCGCCGGTGGCGGCCGCGTCGACCCGCCGCTGGCGGACTTGTTCGCCGGCCCGCGCCTCGGCACCGGCCTCGCTCCGGCCGGGGCGTGGTTCGCCTGGGCGTCGCTCGTGCTGCTGCTGCTCGAGATCACGGTGCGCCGACTCGCTCCACGCCTCCGACTCCGCCTGCCTGCGTGGTCGCGACCGACCCGACCTGCCGCGCCGGCCGCTGCCGAACCGGAGCCATCCGCACCCGCCGCCCCCGATCTCGGCTCGATCCTCGACCGCGCTCGTCGCCGCGCGAAGCGCTGACAGCGTCAGGAAGAGGCCCCGTGGACCGGATCTGGTCACGGGCCCTGACACAGACAATCACGCCGGGTGTGGAATGCTGCCTTCCAGATACACGACCGACGCGCCCGCCGGCGGCTGGCTGTCGGCTTCGACCGGCTCGACGCGCTCGTCGACGACCTGGAACAGGATCGTCGCGTCGGGATGGCGCGCTCGGAGATCGTCGAGCTTGTACTCCTCGCCGAGCTTCGTGACCTTGAACTGCTGCCGCACCCAGAACGCCGCCGCGATGCGCCGGTAGGTTCCCCGTTCCCCCCACGGCGTCCGACCGAACATGCGGTGCCCGAGCTCCTGGCGGCTGGTGGTCGCTTCAGGCGTGAGCTGGAGCACCACGTCGCGTTCGAGATCGCGGGCGAAGTGCGTGCACACGAGCGCGTTGTAGTTGTCGTCGTCGGTCGCCGCGAGCACCCAGCTCACGCGTTCGAGCGGAAGCTCGAGCGCGGCATCCTCGGAGAGCACGTCGCCGTAGTACGATTCCACGCCCTCCCGGCGTGCGCGCGACACGCGCGGATAGCGCGTGTCGGTGACGATCGCGAACGCCCCCGCCTTCTGAAGCGCCCTCGCGAGCTCGAGCGCCCACGTCGACGCACCGACGATCAAGATCCCGGATCCGCGCTTCGCACCGAGGCCGAGCCGGCGCGCGAGCGGCGCGAGGGTGAAGCCCTGCAACACGACGGTGCTCGCGATGACGCCGAACACGATCGGCACCAGCAGGTGCGCATCCTCGTATCCGGCGGCGAGGAGTCGCGGCGCGGACGCACCCGCGACCGCGGCCGCGACGACTCCGCGCGGCGCGACCCAGCCGAGCAGCACGCGCTCGTTCGCCGGGATGCTCGATCCGGCTGTCGCCGACCACACGACGAGCGGTCGTACGACGAACATCACGGCGATCACGAGCAGCAGCGGTGCGCCGGCGAGGGCTTCGAGATCCTCGAATCTGAGCCGTGCCGACAGGACGACGAACAGGATCGAGACCAGCAACACGCTGACCTGCTCCTTGAAGTGCCGGATGTCCGCGATGCTCGGCTCGCGCACGTTCGCGAGCACCAGCCCCATCACAGTGACGGCGAGCAGCCCGTTCTCCTCGCCGAGAGCTTCGGCTGCGGTGTAGACGACCAGCACCGCCGCGAGGATCGCGGGGCTCTTCAGGCTCTCGCTGAGGAGGTTGTTCCTCAGCGCCTGCGCGAGCCCGACCGCCACCAGCGCGCCGATCGCACTCCCTCCGAGCGCACGCAGGATCAGCGACGGAAGCAGCGTCCAAACGTCCTCGACCGCCGGATCGGCGACCGCGACCTGGAACACGAACACCGCGAGCAGTGCGCCGAGCGGGTCGTTGACGATGCCCTCCCACCTGAGCAGCGTCGCCGGCCGCAGCGCGATGCGTGCATGCCGCAGCATCGGCAGGATCACGGTCGGCCCGGTCACGACGAGGATCGCGCCGATCATCGACGCGGTGGCGAGGGACAGGTCGGCGAGCACGATGCCGAGCACGGTGACGAGTGCGAAGCCGAGCACGAGGCCCGACACGATCAGTCGCCACAGCGCGCTGCCGGCGATGCGCGCCTCGTCGAAGCGGAGCGTCAGCCCGCCCTCGAACAAGATCACCGCGACCGCGATCGAGATCAGTGGCCTCGTGAAGTCGCCGTTCGTCGCGTCGGCGCTCAGGACCCCGGTCACCGGCCCGAGCACGATGCCGATCGCGAGCAGCAGGATCAGCGGCGGCAGGCGGAGCAGCGCGGCGATCCACTGCGCGCCGATGCCGGCCGCGACGATCAGCGTGAAGAGCGCGAGCCGCTCGGGTCCGGTCGAGGAGGACGCGAGCATGCCGGACGGTGCCAGGATCGACGTGGCGAGCGGCGGCCGCTCAGACCGCGCCCGGCCACAGCCACGCGAACGCCGCGCCGGTGGCGATTCCGTACACGAGGCCGTCGAACACGAACTTCAACGAGACGCCCCAGGAGAGGCCCTTCCAGATCGAGTCCTGCACCTGGCCGAAGCCGTAGCCGAGCATCGCGACCGCGCCGGTGACGCGGAACACCATCATCGACGGCGATCCGGCCGGCAGCGTCAGCGAGCCGACGTAGGCGACGAACACGCCGATCACGAGCGACAGCAAGAACCACTGCACGAGCGCCTTGCCGATCGCCGGCGGTCCGGCCGCGAGGACGATCATCGAGCCCACGGGCCCGCGCCGGTACTTCTCGATCGTCTCGGGCGAGCCCATCTCCTTCATCGAGCCGCAGTGCGGGAACATGTAGTTGCCGCGGCCGACGCCGGCCCGACGCATCGCGTCGAGCACGGTGTCCTCCTGCGGCAGCCGCTTCGCGTCGCCGCGGTGGATCGGCAAGGCCATGTGGATGACCGAGCTGACGACGAACACGAAGACGGCGGCGACGAGGATCGGCAACCAGAGATCGGTCAAGGGCATCGGCGAGCTCCGAGCAAGAGGCGTGGACGGGCAGCGACGATAGCCCGGACCTGCGCCGGCACCCCCGACCGATTGCCAGGGAACGTTTCCCGGCCGACCGAGGAACGCCGGCGCCGGTTCCGCTATCGCAGCATCAGCGCGTCGGGCGCGATCGCCCAGATCGTCGTCGGACCGGTCGCGCCGAGGGCGTCCTGGAGCACCGCGAGCGCGCGGTCGAGGTCCAGCTTCTTGGCGAGCGTGCGCACCATCGGGTCGGGGATCAGCGTCTGCGCGTCCATCATGTCGCTGAGCACCGACTCGAGGAAGTTGCGCGGTCGTGGCAGGTGCTGGATCTCCGGCTTGCCCTCGACACCGGCCTCCTTCTCGACCATCGCGATCGCGTCCTCGAGTCCGCCGAGCTTGTCGACCAGCCCGTTGTCGACCGCCTGCGCGCCCGACCAGACACGACCGCCGGCGATCTTCAGGACGTCCTTCTCCTGCATGGCGCGCGACGCTGCGACGTGCCCGACGAACACGCCGTAGATCTTGTTGACCATCGACTGGACGCGCGCCTTCTGCTCGTCGGTCCACGGCTCGTCGATCGACTCCATCGAAGCGGACGCGTCGAGCGCGATCAGCTCCGAGTGCAGACCCACACGACGCATCAACGCGCCGACGCTCGGCTTCATGCCGAACACGCCGATCGAGCCGGTGATCGTCTCCGCCTCGGCGAGGATCGGGCGGTGGATGCAGGTGATGTAGTAGCCACCCGAAGCCGCGAGCGAACCCATCGAGATCACGACCGGTTTCGCGTCCGACAGGTCCTTCAGCGCGAGGAGGATCGCTTCGCTCGCCGTCGCCGAGCCACCTGGTGAGTTGATGCGCAGCACGACGCCCTTGACGTGATCGTTCTTGCGAAGCTTGTCGATCATCTTGACCGTCGGCTTCGAGACGATGTTGCCGGGCGCGTCCTTCTCGCCGTCGACGATCGTGCCGGACAGATGCAGCACGACGATCGAGTCCTGGTCGGCGACGCCCTCGTCCTCGCGCGGGTTGAAGATCTGCGAGATCAACTGCATGAAGTTGACGTTGTGGCGGGACTTCTTCTGCTCGAGCACGTTGTCGAACGCGAGCTGCTGGTCGTCGAGGACGTCACGCATCGCGGCCTCGGCGCCGCGCCACGGCACGAGCCTGTCGACCAGCCCGGCCTCGTGCGCCTGCTCCGCGGTGAACAACCGCTTTCCCTGTGCATCGCGGATCTTGTCGACGGTCGTGTGCCGGCCCTTCGCCATGCGCTCCACACCCGCGGCGTTGATCCGCTCGAGCATCGCCAGGTAGTGCTTGCGCAGGTGCTCGCTCATCGCCGGGAGGATGTAGGGCTCGACCGCGCCCTTGAACTCACCGCACCGCACGACGTCGAAGTGCACGCCGAGCAGGTCGAGCGCGTCGCGCATGAACATGACGTTCATCGCGGGCGCGCCGATGTCGAGGACGCCGAGGTCGGCCATCAGGATCTCGTCGCACATCGACGCGAGCTGATAGGAGCGAGGGTCGGCGTTCTCGAGGTAGGCCGTCACGTGCTTGCCCGCCTTCTTGACCTTGTCGATCGCGCGCGCGATCTCGGGCATGTGCACCATCTGGAACGCGAAGGTCCCGCTCAGGTCGAGGACGACCTGCGGCGACTTCGACGAGGCGAGCTGCTCGACGTGGTCGAGGAACTCGTAGAACGGCTTCGGCTTGACCGAGCCACCCATCAGCAGCGCGGTCAGGTCGGCGCTCTGCTCCGCGAGATCCTGATAGACGCCATCCGGACGGATGACGGCGATGGCCGGCTTCTCCTGGTCGGACTTCTGCTCCGACTCCGTCTTGGCGGCGGTCGCCTTCTCGCCGGTCTGCTGGGCGGGGAGGAGGGTGGGAAGGGCGAGGCACGCGGTGAACACGGTCACCGCGAAGGGGATGGGGTGCTTCATGTGGGGTCGGATGCGAGGGTCCAGGGGACGGAGTGGGCCCACCGTGGCCCGTGCGGGTCGAAACCTGTTGCCGACAGCCCGGAGGCGGTCATGCCTTCGCCTTGCCTTGCTCGGCGACGGCCTTCGCGGCAGCCGCCACCTTCTCGGCGTCGCCGAGGTAGAAGTGGCGGATCGGCGCCAGATCGTCGTCCAACTCGTACACGAGCGGCACGCCGGTCGGGATGTTGAGGCCGACGATCTCCGCGTCGGAGACGTCGTCGAGGTATTTGACGAGGGCGCGCAGTGAGTTGCCGTGGGCGACGATCAGCACGCGCTCGTCGGCGCCGAGATCAGGCGCGATCCGCTCGTGCCACAGTGGCAGGAACCGTTCGACCGTGTCCTTCAAGCACTCGGTGCGGGGGCGCTCGTCCGGGTCGAGGTGGGCGTAGCGCCGGTCGTTCGCAGGGTTCTGCGGGTCGCCTTGGTCCATCGCCGGCGGCGGGACGTCGTAGCTCCGTCGCCAGATCTTGACCTGCTCGTCGCCATGGCGCTTCGCGGTTTCCGCCTTGTCCAGACCGGTGAGGGCGCCGTAGTGCCGCTCGTTGAGGCGCCAGTGCCGGTGCACCGGCAGCCACATGCGGTCCATCTCGTCCATCGCGATCCACATCGTGCGGATCGCACGCTTCAGGACGGACGTGTGCACGACATCGAAGTCGTAGCCGCCGTCACGTAGCAGTCGACCTGCTTCCTTCGCTTCCGCGCGGCCCTGGTCGGTCAGGTCGACGTCGACCCAGCCGGTGAAGCGGTTCTCGAGGTTCCACGTGCTCTGACCGTGGCGCAGCAGGACGAGAGTCTTCATCCGCGGCAGTGTAGCGGCGGCGATCGCGTGGACCGAGCGGATCCCGGCCGCGGTTGCAAGCGTTGCGTCGCAACGTTCCACTGCGGGCATGCGCGTCTTCGGAGGGGCTCTGTGCATCCTGCTCGCCGGTCACGGGCTCGTCGCTCAGCAGGCCTTCGAGCTTCGCGCCGGGGACGGGCCGCGGTTTCGGATCGTGCCGGCCGAGCTGCGTGTCGAGCTCGTCGCGGGGGAGTCCGTCGCGGTTCTCGCCGCGGCCACTCCGGATCTGGGCGAGGTGGAGGCGCTGTCCGCGGAGGGCGATGCCGCGGGCTGGCGGTTGCCGGCCGCGGGTCTCACGGTGGCGATGCACGCCGAGCGGGAACGCCTCGACGTCAGGATCCGTCGCGACGAGCCCGGTGACCTTGCCTGGCCGACGGTGCCGTTCGCCGCGTGCGAGGGGCTGGCGTTGCCGTGGGCGGAGGGCGTGTGGGTCGGCGCCGGGGACGAGGCGCTGATGGCGGTGCTGCGCGATGCGGGCGAGATGCGCGTCACCGAGGAGCTGACGTTGCCATTCCTCGGGCTGTGCTTCGCGGATCGCACGGTCGTCTGCGCGATGCCGGAGCCGTACTACCACACGCTCGAGTTCCCCGCCGGTGAACCGGCCCGCGCACGCATCACGCATCGCTTCACGAAGAACCGCCCGGACGCGGTCGACGAGGTGGTGTTCGCGGTCGCCGCCGGCGCCGGACCGGGGGCCGCCGCGCTCGAGTACCGCCGCATGCTCGAGGAGCGCGGCGAGCTGGTGACGTTCGCCCAGCGCGTCGCGCGCAATCCGCGGGTCGACCTGCTGCGCGGCGCGCCGCACTGCTACGTGTGGGGGAACGCGGTGTTCTCGCGGCATGCGCTCGGGCCGAAGGCGTGGTGCGCGTTCGCCGCGCGGCTCGTCGACGGCGCACGGGCCGGCGATGCGTTCTGCGGGAGCCTGTGGGGACGACTCACCGAGGACGCACGTGACGCGCTCGAGCAGATGCGCGGCGCCGAGCGGGCGTACCGCTACCTGCAGGACACGGCGGCGCGAGGAATCGCCGGTGCGTTGCGCGGCGACCACGACCGGGAGGCGTTGTCGCGGACATTCGCGGACCTGCTGCAGCCACGGGAGCAGTGGGGCGACGGCGCGTCGATCGTGCTGCTCGACGCGATGCACGACGCCGGGATCGATCGCGCGGTCGTGCTGACGGCGGATCTCGACGATGTGCGCCAGCGGCCTGACGTCGTCGCGCACGCACGGGAGCTCGGCTTCCTGTTCGGGCCGTACGACTCGTACCACTCGATCCACGATCCGGCGACGCCCGCCGACGCCACGTGGCGGACTGCGCAGTTCGACGGCGATCTCTGGCAGACCGGACGCATCGTCGGTCTCGACGGTGAGCCGTCGCGCGGCTTCCAGAAGAAGGGCTTCCACCTGTCGCCGATCGCCGCTCGGCCCGCGGTCGAGCGGCGCGTCGACACGCGGATGACGGCGGCGCCGTACGGGGCGTGGTTCGTCGACTGCGACGGCTTCGGGCAGTTCTTCGACGACGCGAACCCGGCGCACCCGGCGACGCGGCTCGACGACGCGGCGGCGCGGCGTGCGCGGCTCCGCTGGCTCTCGACCGCGCACAGGCTGGTGGTCGGCTCCGAGGGCGCGACCGCGGTGATGGCGAGCGCGATCGACTTCGCGCACGGCGTGCTGACGCCGGTGTTCGGCTGGGGCGATCCGGCGCTGCACGACCGCGACTCGGAGTACTGGCTCGGTGGCTACTGGCCGCCCGAGGAACCGGGCGTGTTCTTCCGAGCGGTGCCCGCATGTCCGAACTACCGCCGGCCGTGGTTCGACCCGCGCGACCGCCTGCCGCTGTTTCAGATCGCGCTCGGCGACTCGGTGGTGGCGACGCACCACTGGAGCGCCGGGTCGCTGAAGTTCGCCGGCGAGACCGGCACGCGCGAGCTGCTCGAGCTGCTCTACGTCGTGCCGCCGCTCTATCACCTGAACCGGGACCGCTGGGCCGAGGATCGTGACCAGATCGTGCGGCACTACCAGTTCTTCTCGCCGCTCCACCGTGCGCTCGCGGCCTGCCCGATGACCGGCTTCGCGTGGCGGACCGACGATCGGCTGGTGCAGCGGACGACGTTCGCGACGCCGGACGGTGAGGTGTTCGTCACCGCGAACTTCGACGCGGTCGAGCGCGAGAAGCTGCCCCCGCGGTCGATCACCGTGAGCGGTGCGCTCGAGCTCGCCGCGCCGGTCTACACCGTCACCGACTAGCGAGCCATCGCTCGAAGAACACCAGCCCCGCGAGGCTCTGGCCGTCCGGCAGCGGCTGCGCGACGAGCCTCTCGCGCGCCTCGGCGAACGGCATCCGGTGCACGGTCATCGACTCAGACGGCTCGAGGTCCTGCCCGACCTGCTCGAGGTCGCGGGCGACGAAGAAGTGGCAACGCTCGTTCGATACGCCCTTGTAGGGCGCGAACGTCCCGATCGGATCCATCCGCCCCGCGCGCAGGCCGGCCTCCTCCGCGAGCTCGCGCTGCGCGACCGCCACCGGCTCATCGCCGTCCGTCATCCCGCCGATCGGGAACTCCCACAGCTCGGTGTCGAGCAGGTAGCGGTGCCCCTTCACCAGCACCGTCGTCCCGTCCTCGAACCACGGCACGATCCCGCACGATCCCGGCATGTCGACGTAGTAGTAGTGTCCCTCGCTCCCGTCGGCCTGCGTGTAGCGATCGAGGCAGTAGCGATGCCACGGGTTGTCGACGAGGACCTCGCGCGACAGACGGCGGAAGGGGGAGGCCATGCGTGCGTCGTAGCGTGACCGGCGTCGCAGCGCGAGGATGCGGCCGTGCATCCGTCGGTACGCGGGACGGGGAGAGCACGACCGCTCTCCCCGCCGCCGGTGTCGCACGGCCCGAGGGCGCGCGACCGTTGGTCACCCGATCACGGGTGATCGAAGCGCGCGACGATGCCCCCGTACCAGGGTCCGGAGGTCGTCCAGGTCGTCGACGTGCTGGAGATCAGGTAGTTGTAGAGCCGCGTGCAGTTGTGCGGCTGGGGATCCATCGGCATCGTCCACTTGCGGCCGTTCGACACCACCAGCGGCAGCCCGGTCTGGCCGACGTCGAGCGCCAGGTGCTGGCCGTAGAAGTCCAGGCCGACGACGACCGGGCTGTACGGCAGGTTGTCGATGTTGACGGTCGACATCGTGCCGGTGGCGCTCGCCGCCCCGATCACGGTGCCCTGGAGCAGCACGGAGTCGGTACGGATCGGGCCGCAGAGGCCGGGCAGCGCGAGGTTGATGTCGGAGAGTCCCAGGAACAGCAGGATGCCTGCGTTGGGCGGTGCGTCCGTCGCGCCGAAGGTCACGCGGAACTTCGTGCCGTAGTTGTAGAACGTGCCGGTGATGTCGAAGCCGCTGTTGTCGCCCGTGGCGATGCAGCCGACGCTACCGGTCAGGATCGACCCGGTCGTCGAGTTGTAGCCCGTGCTCGAACCGGTATCCAAAACGAAGTCGTTGCCGTAGTCGTTCGCCGCCTGGTCGTTGGTGTCGTACTGCACCTCCCAGACGAAGTCGTCGGTGCCGTTGTAGTTCCAACCGGTGGTGAACGGCACGGTGATCGTGAACGGCTCCGCGGCGGGAGGCACCGCAGTCTGCGTCGTCCAGTCCGGGAGATTGAGCATCGGCACCGTCACCACGGTGACCGGCACGTCCTTGTAGGTGCCGCTCATGTTGGTCGCGCTGGGCGCGAAGCTCACCGGATCGACGTGCGCCATGATCACGCGCAGGTTCGTCACGTTCCGGCTGATCCAGGTGGCATCCGACACCGTCGCGGCGTCGCGTCGCCACGAGATCGCGTTGATGTTGGGTTGTGGCGTGCCGCGGTGCGTGTGGTCGATCTGCTGCCACCGCATCCCGTACTCGCTGAACAGGATGTAGTCGTGGTTGCTGCTGCCGTCGGTCGTGTCGTAACCGGCCGGACTCGTGAAGCTCCCGCCTTGAGCGGCGAGGGAAGCGGCGACGCCGAACGTGGCGACCGCGAACAAACCAGAGATATGCATCGTGCACCTGGGAGAGAGAGAGCACGCTTCCGGGCCACCGTGGCGCGGCACGCGTGAGGCACGAGAGCTTAGTGCGGTTTCAATCGCCGTCCATCCGGTCGCGAGCGATTGCGAGTCGTATGCGTCGGGGCGGATGGCGTGTGGGTGGGGCCGATTTCCCGATCGAACGACCGTCGAACACCACGATGTGCCGCGCGACCCCGCGAACGAAGTTCGCACGATTGGACCGGACGGGGGGGACTGGCGCTTCCATCGAGCCATCGCGTCGCGGAGCGAATCCACCGTCGCGAAGCAAGCCGTGCATGACGGGACCGGGTCGCAACTCGCGGGCGGGAGGAAGACCGGGAATACTTCCCCGAGCGTCCGGGTCGGATCCCGCGGTCATGGTCCCCCGGCGCCGCACATGAGAGCACGGATCCCGGTCCTCGTCGTGGCTGGCCTGCTGGCGGTGGTCGCGCTCTGGAGCGTCGGGTTCGGCGATGGGTCCCCCGGAGCAGGACGCCGCGACTCGCCGACTCGGCGGCAGGTCACGCCGGCCGGACGGGGGGCCGACGCGAGCCCCGATCCGGGAGCCCGCAGCATCGTGGGGGGTGCCCCGGCTTCGACTTCGGCGGACGCCGCCGACTCCCGATCGCTGCGCCTCGAGCTCGACGTCGACGCGATGCCGGCGCCGTTCCTCGCGGAGCTGCGTCGCTCGACGGTGGTGGCGTTCGTCTCACGAGACGGCTCGCGCGCGCTCTGGGATGCAGGGAAGGTCCGCGTCGATTTCCCCCTCGATCGTCTGGGCATGCGCGCCGGGCAGTTCAAACAGATCGTGTCCCCGCCGGACGGCGGCGATCCGCGCGTCCATTGGACCATCCAGCACGAGGATTGGCCGTCGCCGTTGTCGATCGAGGAGCAGGTCGTCGCCATGGACGCGACTCCGTCCAGTGCGTCGCGGTATGCAGTCGCCCGGTGTCTACTGACTTCGGGACGCTTCTTCCGCGGGGTCGCGATGGACGC
Organism: uncultured Planctomycetota bacterium; assembly: GCA_963823025.1. Classification (GTDB taxonomy): domain Bacteria; phylum Planctomycetota; class UBA1135; order UBA1135; family UBA2386; genus CAWGKH01. Next base: position 19,691 of record CAWGKH010000008.1, read on the forward strand.
TCGTGGGACGCCGTTGCCGGGACTGACGGTGCTGTCGTCGAGTGGTGGCGGCATCGCGTTCACGGACGATGGAGGCGCGTTCTTCCTGCCCTGCCGTCCGGGGACGACCGGCACGGTGCGGACGCACGTCGGGGACGAGGTCTGCGAGGCCGTGTGGCGATCGGGTGGCAGCGTGACGCTGACGCTCGACGTCGATCGGTTCGTCCGTCTCCGCGTGCGGCGACCCGAGGGCTCGCCGTGCGAGCGGTTCGCGCTGGTGTCGAGGAACCTCGGGATGCGCGGGTTCTCGGGGCGGATCTCGAAGGGTGACTACGCCCAGCGGCTTCGTGCACATCCGAACGGCGTGGTGATCGTGCCGGCGGAGCGGATCGAAGCGGGTTGCCGGTTGTTCGTGTTCGCGCGCGGGCTCGGCGAGCACGCGATCTCGTTCGATGCGGCTCTCACCGGCGGCCGGGCACCTCACGACGTGACCCTGCCGGCCCGGCCGTCGACGGCCGATCTCCTCGTGCGCATCCACGGTGAGCACCGCCGCACGATGTTCGTCGACCTTCGGGAAGTCTCGCCTCCCGGCTCGTCGTCGCCGATGACCTATGCGTTCCAGATCCCGCCGGACGCCGATACGTGGACCGCGCACGACGTCCAGATCGCAGCCTGGTCGTTCGAGGCCCGCTGGCCCGACCATTCGTCGGTCGGGACGGGACGCATCGACATCACCCGCGAGGCGCCACCCGTTCTCGATCTGTGGCCGTAGGCGCCGTCAGCGTCAGCAGCGCGGCGAGATCCAGCGGGTCCCCCGGCGGCGCCTCGACCGGCTCGCCGTCGCGGTGCCCGCGCAACCCGGCCACCGCGCCCGGCAGCGCGAACTGCTCGCCCGACACGCCGGCGACGAAGTGGCCGCCGCGCAGCTCGCCGGCGAGCTCGCGGAGGCGTGCCTCGCGCAGCAGGTCGCGCCAGCGCATCGGTACGCGTTCGCGGCGCAAGAGCCGGTGGAACACGACGCCGTACCGCGCCAGCAGCCGGCCGAGCACGAACGCCGGGTCGGGCTCGCCATCGCTGCCGCGCAGCAGCGACCAGCGCCCGACGCCGTACGACAGCGCGTCGCGCCCGCGCTTGCTCGGGGCGACGCAGAGGGCGCGCAGCGCGGCGAACGAGTCCGCTGTCGCGACGCCGCGGCCGACGAGCTCGGCCAGGCCGGCCTCGAGCTGGCTCGGCAGGAGGCCGGCATCGCGTTCGAGATCGAGCGGGAACAACGCGCCGCGCGACGCCAGCAGCTCGTGCACGACGAGTGCGTCGCGGCCGAGGTCGTCGGGTACGGCCGTCGCGCCACGGCACGCGAGCCAGCGGTCGAGGTGCGCGCGCGGCATCAGGCAGATCGGCGCGTTCTTGAGCGGCCCGGGGCCGCTGCCCCAGAGCCTGAGCCACACGAGCTCGCCGCTGAGCGTGAGCTGGTCGAGCCAGTCCGGACGGAAGCGCGCGAGCCGGCGGCGCAGCACGCGCTCCCAGCCCGAGGCCGGCACGTCGAGACCGCTGAGCAGCCCGGCGACCTCGGCGATGCCCGCCGGGCCTTCGACCTTGGTGCCCTCCGCCGCGTGCCAGCGCGCCGCGAGGAAGCGCACGAACGTGCCGACGTCGACAGGCCGCACCGATGCGCGCAGCCGGTCGAGCGTCTCGCGGTGGATGCGCGCCAGCAGCCGCCGGTCGCACCACGCCTCGTGGCCGTCGAGGCGAATGCGCATCGCCGTGCCCTCGCGCTCGAGGGCGAGCAGCGCCGGGTCGTCGAGCGGCGCGCGCAGAGGGCCGAGCGCGGCGAGCCGGCCGCGCCACACCTCGACCGGATCGCGCGACGCCTCGGTCGCGAACCAGCGATCGCCGTCGCGCTCCACACGCCCGTTCGCCGCGAGCTCGTCGCGCCACGCCGTCCAGCCGTGGCCGTGGATCTCCGCCTCGGTCGCGAACCCCATCCACAACAGCGCCTCGTGCAGCTCCTCGGCGTCGTCCGGTCCGGGCCAGGCCTGCTCGCGCACGCGGGTGACGGCATCCGGGTCGAGCGCGCCGAGCCCATCGGCCGTCTGCGCGTCGAGCGCGCGCCGTGCGACGACCGCCTGCGTGCGCCGTTCCTCGAGCGGCGCGTCGTCGAGGAACGCGTACGGAGCGGCGTTGAGGATCGCGCGGGCGAACGGCGACGGCGTCGGCCGGTCGATCGCGACCTTGTCGATCGTGCCGTCGCGCATGCCGCGCAACACCGCGAGCAGACCGTCCGCGTCCATCGCCTGGGTCAGGCAGTCGTCGACCGTCTGCCGCACCAGCGGATGGTCGAGCGGCACCGGCAGGTCGCCGGGGGGGAGGTTCTCGCCGCACGCCATCGCCTCGGGGAACGCCTGCGCCAGCGCGTCGTCGGCGCGCATCCGGAGCAGCGGCGCCGGCACGCGCTTGCCGCCCTGGCTGCGCGGCACGACCAGCGCGCGGCCGACGTTCCACCGCCAGCGCGACGCGAACATCGGCGTCACCAGCACCGCCTGCACGAGCAGCTCGCGCGCGGTGTTCGGGTGCAGGTACTCGAACACGTCCTCGAGCGGGAAGCTGTGCATCGGGCCGAGCGACAGCACGATCGCCTCCTCGTTGGCGGCGGCCTGCAGCTCGAAGCCGAAGCCGCGGCAGAAACGCTTGCGCAGCGCGAGCCCGAACGCCTTGGTGATGCGGCTGCCGAACGGCGCGTGCACGACGAGCTGCGTGCCGCCGCTCTCGTCGAAGAACCGTTCGAGCACGATGCGCGCACGCGTCGGCACCGTGCCGAGCGCCTCGCGTCCCTCGCGCAGGTAGTCCGCGAGCTGCGCCGCGCCGCCGTCGTCGAGGCCGCAGTGGGCATGCGACCACGCCTGGTCGTGCGCGTGCTCGCGCACCTCGTCGATCGCCGCGCACAGCTCATCGGTGCGCGCCGGGGCCTCGCCGAACCAGAACGGCATCGACGGTGGCGCGCCGTGTGCATCGGCGACGCGCAGCCGGCCGCGCTCGATCTTCAGCACGCGCCACGACGCGTTGCCTAGCTGGAACACGTCGCCGATCGTCGACTCGACCGCGAAGTCCTCGTCGACCGAGCCGATGCGGGTGCCCTCGGGGTCGAGCATGACGTCGGTACTGCGCGGTGTCCGGGATCGCGCCGCCGCAGGTGATCGCGGGGAGCCGCGCGCGCTTGGTCGCGAGCAGCCGCCCGCCGACGCCGTCGCGGTGGAGGAGCGCATGGCGACCGCGCGTGTGCAGATCGATGACCGACTCGAACGTCTCGCGCTCGAGGTCGCGATACGGAAACGTCCGCCGCACCAGCGCGAACAGCGCGTCGAGGTCGCGCGCGTCCTGGACGCACGTCGCGACGATCTGCTGCGCGAGGATGTCGAGTGGCGCGTCGGGGATGCGCAGGCGATCGAGCTCGCGCATCGGGATCGCGCGCACCAGCGCCGAGGCGGTCGACGAGCTCGTCCTGGGTCAGCGGGAACACCCGCCCCTTCGGCACGCGGTCCTTGCCGTGTCCGGCGCGCCCGACGCGTTGCAGCAGCTGCGCGATCGACGCCGTCGCGCCGACCTGCACGACCATGTCGACGTCGCCGATGTCGATGCCGAGCTCGAGGGACGCGGTGGCGACAGAGCGCCTTCAGCTCGCCGTCCTTGAGGCGTCGTTCGGCCTCGAGCCGGCGCTCGCGGGACAGGCTGCCGTGGTGGGAGGTGACCGCGTCCTTGCCGATCGCGTCCGCGAGCCGGCGCGCGAGGCGCTCGGCCATCTTGCGGGTGTTCGCGAACACCAGCGTCGTGCGATGCGCGTTCACGTGGCCGACGATGCGGTCGACGATCTCGAGCCAGTGGTCCTCGGACGCGACCGTGCCGAGGGGCGCGCCCGGCGTCTCGATCGCGAGGTCGAGCTCGCGCAGGTGGCCGGTGTCGACGACGGTGCAGGTGCGCGCAGGGCCGACGAGGAACTCGGCGACGCGTTCGATCGGCCGCTGCGTCGCGGACAGACCGATGCGCTGGAATTCGCCGGCCAGATCGACGAGCCGTTCGAGGCTCAGCGCGAGATGGCTGCCGCGCTTGTCGCCGGCGATCGCGTGGATCTCGTCGACGATGACCGTGCGGACGTCCTTCAGCATCTCGGCGCCGCTCTTGCTCGTCAGCAGCACGTAGAGCGACTCCGGCGTCGTGACCAGCACGTGCGGCGGTCGCTTCGTCATCGATTGGCGCTCGCGCTGCGGCGTGTCGCCGCTGCGCACCAAGACGCGTACCTCCGGAAGCGACGGATCGCGCTCGCGCAGCGCGGCGAGCGGGCCGAGCAGGTTCTTCTGGACGTCGTTGCCGAGCGCCTTCAGCGGCGAGACGTAGAGGACCTGCGTGCGGTCTTCGAGCGCACCGCCCCGGCGTAACAGCGAGTCGAGCGCGTGCAGGAACGCCGCCAGCGTCTTGCCCGAGCCGGTCGGCGCCGCGATCAGGACGTGGGAGCCGGTGGCGATCGTGGGCCAGCCGCGGCGCTGGGATGCTGTGGGCTCGCCGAGGGTCTTCTCGAACCAGGTGCGGACGGCGGGATGGAAGCGGTGCAGCGGCATCTCGTGGGATCCGCGAGTGTAGCGCGCGGCGAGGGACGCGCCGAAAGCCGGCGCATCACCCCCGGCGTCGCGCGGCGTCGTTCGTGAATCGACGCGATCCTCGTCGGTCCGCTGGCCGTAGAGTGTCGTCGACCCGATGCGCTCCCGCGCCGTACCCGTCCTCCTCCTCTGCCTCTTGACCACCGCATGCGGCCAGGAGCCCGCGCCGGCACTCGCGGTCCCGTTCGGTCCGAGCTACGCGTTCACCCCTGCTCGCGACGGTTTCTCCCCCGACGCCCTCCTCGACCTCCGCAGCCTCAACGAACCGACCGCCGGCGCCGGCGGCTTCGTCACCGCTGACCCCGATGGTGACTTCGTGCGCGGCGACGGGAAGCCGATCCGCTTCTGGGCCGTCGACACGTTCGTCGACCGGAACCGTCCGTTCACCGCACGGCCGCGGGGGCCGAAGGACCCGCCGGACCTCGACCATCACGCCCGCTTCCTCGCCAAGCGCGGCGTGAACCTCGTCCGCATCCACGCGCACGTCAATCCGCCTGCCGACGCGCCGATCGATTCGATCGACGAGGCCGAACGCGACTGGATCTGGCGCACGGTCGCGTCGATGAAGCACGCGGGCATCTACTCGGCGATCTCGCCGGTACTGGGCGAACACGACGCACATCGGGGCCGCGTGGAACGTCCCCGGCGGTGCCGACCAGCCGTCGCACGGTCTGCTCTTCTTCGACCCAACGCTGCAAGCCGCCTACCGCGCCTGGCTGCGCGCGCTGCTGACGACGCCGAACCCGCACGCCGGCGGCGTGCCACTCGCCGAGGACCCCGCGGTCGCGCTGATCCAGATCCAGAACGAGGACAGCCTCCTGTTCTGGACCGTCAACGGCATCGGTGCCGAGCAGAAGCGCCGGCTCGGCAAGCGCTTCGCCGACTGGCTCGCGAAGCGACACGGCTCGCTCGCGAAGGCGATGCAGCGCTGGGACGGCGATCGCCTCCCCGACGACGACCCGAAGGCCGGCATCGTCGGCTTCCACAACGTCTGGGAGATGACGCAGGACCGCTCGGACGGCCGCGCCGTTCGCCTCGCCGATCAGCTCGAGTTCTGGTGCGCGACGATGCGGGAGTTCGACACCGAGACGGAGCGCTTCCTCCGCGACGAGCTCGGGTGCCGCCAGCTCGTGAACGCCGGCAACTGGAAGACCGCGAGTGACGCGCGGCTCAACGACGCCGAGCGTTGGACCTACACTGCGAACGACGTGCAAGGCGTCAACCGCTACGTCACCGGACTGCACACCGGCGAGAACTCCGGCTGGGCGATCGTCGACGGCGATCGCTTCACCGATCCGTCGGTACTCCGCGAGCCGTGGCGCCTGCCGATCGCGGTCCGCCAGCCGCGCGGGATGCCGTTCGTCGTCAGCGAGGGCGGGTGGGTGCCGCCGATGTCGTTCGCCGCGGAAGGGCCGTTCCTGATCGCCGCCTATCAATCCCTGACCGGCGTCGACGCCTATTGCTGGTTCGCGGCGAAGTCCGACGACTGGTCGCCGCCACGCTCGGCGAACGGGTTTCTGCCGTCTCTCACCAAGTGGACGTTCGAGGCGCCCGACGTGCTCGGGACCTTCCCGGCGGCCGCGCTCGTGTGGCGACGCGCATACGTCGCCCGCGGCGAACCGGTCGTCGTCGAGCACCGTCCGCTCGCCGACCTGTGGAACCGCGTCTCGCCGGCGGTCGTCGAGCGGTCGGGGTTCGATCCCAATCGCGACGTCGTGCGGGCCGACGGCCAGCCGACCGGGGACGAGCGCATCTCGCCGCTCGCGTTCCTCGCCGGGCCGGTCGAGGTGGTGTTCGGCGGCGACGCGGCACGCGTCGACGACGCGCGACTCGACCACCTGATCCAGGACGGCGTCGTGAAGAGCGTGACCGGTCAGATCGCGCTCGACTGGCATCGCGGCATCTGCACCGTCGACGCGCCCGCGGCGCAGGGCGTCGCGGGCTTCCTCGCCGACGCCGGCGAGATCGGACTCACGAACGCCGCGATCGAGGTCCACAACACCTACGCCACCGTCTGGGTCGTCGCTCTCGACGGCCGACCGCTCGCGAGCGCCGGGCGCATCCTCGTGCAGGTCGGCACGCGCTGCCGTCCGACCGGCTGGCGCGCCGAGCCCGCGCGCGTCGAGTCCGAGAAGCACCTGGTGGACGGCTTCCGCATCGACGCCATCGGCGCCGCTCCCTGGCAGGCCGAACGTCCCGACGTGCGGGTGACGCTCACCGGCACGACCGTCACGCACGGCACGGTCCTCGACGCCAACGGCGACGCCCGCGGTCCCGCGGACGTCACGATCAAGGACGGCACGCTGGTGCTGACCTTCCCCGACGACGCGCTCTACGTCGTGCTCGAGCGCTGATCGCTCATCACGGCTCGGTCTTGCCCTGCGACGTCAGCGGCCAGTCGTCGGTGCGGAACGGCGACGCCGGCAGTCCCGCGGCGTTCTGCAGTGAGATTGCGGGCCAGTCGAGCCACGCGTAGCGCACTGCCCGGGGCTCGGCGACGTCGTCGCTCCACACCACCACGGTGTGTCCGTCGATGGCCGCGCTCGCCGGCACGAACTTCCGGTCCGCCCCGGCGATCGTGAAGCCGCTCGCGCTCGCGATCCGCGGACGCGAGCCCCTCGTCGTGGTCGAACCAGCAGCGCACGTGCGTGCCCTCGATCCGGTCGTGTGCGTAGAGCGGGCCGGAGAACTCGAGGTCGCGTTCGCCGTACACGTCGTGCCGCGCCCACAGCGCGAGCCGCCGCCCGACCTCGTCCTTGTGCTGCGGGTGGATGTTGCTGCTCGTCGCCGATGTCGATCGTCACCGCCATGCCGGTGTTGCGCACCGTTCGCAGCGTCTCGAGCTGTGCGTCCCGGAGCTCCGCCCACAGGTGCGGCGCGTAGAACGGATGCCGTCGAACGCCGCGAGCTGCACGAAGCCGAACGGCACGTCGCCCTGCCCGAACTGCTTCCGCCAGTCCCGGATCATCGCCGGGAACAGCTCGGCGTACTGCCAGCCGCGGTCGGCGTTCGACTCGCCCTGGTACCAGATGACGCCGCGAAACGTCATCGGCACGAGCGGCGCGATCATGCCGTTCCACAGCACACCGGGCTGATGGGGGTGATCCGGGCCCGGTGGCGGCGAGGGCTTTCGCGGCGCCTGGGCCCCGTCGGCCGCCGCCGCGTCCTTCGCGACGCGCCACTTCGCCAGCGCTTCGTCGTAGGCCGCCTTCGCCCCCGGGTATTGCGCGAGGATCGCGTCCCAGTGGTCGACGATCGGCGCGAGATCGGGGTTGCCGCGCATCACCTCGACGCGCGTCCACGACTCCGCCGGCGTGCCACCCCATGAGCTGGCGACGAGCCCGACCGGCACGCCGAGGTGCTGGCGCAGCTCGCGGCCGAAGCAGGTACGCGACCGCGGAGAAGTCGTGGACGACCTCGGGACTCGACGGCTTCCAGAGCCCGCTGAGCTCCGTCCGCGGCGCGTCGGCGACGTCTCTCCCGACCGTGATCAGACGCAGCGAATCGTCCGAGGAGCTCGCGATGTCGTCCGCGCGGTCGGCGAACGCACGCATCGGGAACTCCATGTTCGACTGTCCCGAGCACAGCCACACCTCCCCGACCAGCACGTCGTGCGCCGCGACGCTCACGGCAACCCCCTCGCGCGTCTTCACCGTCAGGTCGTACGGACCACCGGCGGGTTGGGGCGGCAGAGTCGCGAGGAAGCGTCCGTCGGCGCCGGTGGTCGTCGTCGTGTGTGCCGGTCCGAGCGTGATCTCGAGTGGCGTGCCCGGGGCGGCACGGCCGAACACGTTCGCTGGCAGGTCGCGTTGTACGACCATGTGATTCTGGAACGCGGTCGCGAGCACCAGGCCTTGCTGCGCCTGGGCGGGGGCCGCGGCGCACACGATCAGGAGGGCGAGACGGAGGAGGTTGCAGCGACGCATCGTGGGCTTCGTCGTACCCTCCGGCGCGCCGCGGCGCACGCCTGCAGCGAGGTCAAACGACCCGCGCGACCCGGAGCGCCCGCCCGTCCCTGCCGACGTCGACGCCGTGGAGTGACGTCGCCACGCGCGTCGTGGAAGCGGATCCCCAGCTGCGTCGCGCCGAGCTCGAGGCCGACGAAGCCGAGCACACCCGCCGCGAACCGTGTCGCGGCCTCGGTGCCGGTCTCGCGGGCCTCTGCCCCGGACCCGGTCACGACCATCTGCACGTCCCCGGCCGTGAGGTGCTGGAGGTCGTGCTCGTGGCCGGCGAGGTAGGCATGCACGCCGTGGCGTTGCAGCAGCGGCAGCAGGCGTTCCTCGAGCTCCTCGCTCCCGCCGTGGAACGGGCTCCCCGACCGGATCGGGTGGTGACCGACCACCAGCTTCCAGTCCGACTCGCACCGTGCCAGCGTCTCGTCGAGCCAGCGGAGCTGGCCGGTCGTCGGCAGCCGCTCGATGCCGGGGATCTCCTCGACGCCGCCTTGGCGGTAGTCGGCGAGGAACGGCGTGGTGTCGACGAACGCGAAGGTCGCGCGCACCCCGTCGCTCCCCGTCCAGGTCACCTGGTGGCACGGCGCCGGCAGCCGCCAGCGCCGATCGACCGCCGAGCGCGCGATCTGCGCACGGATGTCGCCGCGGTGGTCGTGGTTGCCGAGGGCGACGAACCAGGGCACGTCCAGCCCGGCGGCGGGGTAGACGTCCGCCCACGACTCGCGCCAGTGCGGGTCACCGGGTCCGGCGACTCCGGCGTCGTAGAAGTTGTCGCCGGTGGTGACGACGAAGCGCGTGTCGGCGCGCGCGGCGACGCGCGCCATCCCGGCTGCGACCGCGCGCTGCCCGGGTGCGCCGCGGCGTCCGAAGTCACCGATTGCGAGGACGTGCATGCGGAGGATCGAAACATGGCCGGCACGGGCCGGCCGCTCGAGGACACCTTGAACCAGGGTCTTCGTCCGGGGATCCAGCGGGGATCAAGTTTGTTGCGGGGCTTCCCGTGAGCGCCGCGCGTGAGCGCGGTTCGCACCGCGGCGCGAGCGGGCGCCCGGCGGCCGGCGCGCCCGACGGCCGCGGCCGTAACTCACCGCTCAGCAGGCAGCTGCGGGCGGTCCGCGGCCGGCGTCCGTGACCCGTCGGTTGCACGGGCCACCGGAATCTGCACAATGGTTGGCCGACCGGGAGTCGCGGGACGCGCGCGCTCTGACGAGCCGCTCCCGCGCCGGCTCCCGCGAGCCGCAGGTGCCGATCGAGCGCGCGCGGCGGTCTCGCATCCGGTCGACGGGGTGGGGCCGCGCGGCCGAGGGTCCGCGGCGCCACCAGGGTGCGGCCCGCGGGCCGCTGGACGACCCTGCGCGTGCGCAGGCACCACTGGCTCTGAACGGAGATTGCATTGAGCGAACGCATCGAACCGCGGCCCTACCGGGTGTTCCAGCGGAAGCAGCTCGCCAGGATCCCGCAGCTCGCGCGCCTGACGAGGGACCAGCGCGAGGCGATCGCGGCGGTCTCGGCGGTCCTGCCCTTCCGCGTCAACGGCTACGTGCTCGACGAGCTGATCGACTGGGACCGGGTGCCCGACGATCCGATGTTCCGGCTCACCTTCCCGCAGGAAGGCATGCTGGAGCCCGACGACTTCGAGCGGATGCTCGGGCTCGTGCGTCGCGACGCCGGCCAGGACGAGCTCACGGCGGCGGCGCGCGGCATCCAGCGGAAGCTCAATCCGCATCCGGACGGACAGCTCGAGCTGAACGTGCCGACGCTCGGCAAGCGGCCGATGCGCGGCATGCAGCACAAGTACCGCGAGACGGTGCTGTTCTTCCCGGCGCACGGCCAGACGTGCCACGCCTACTGCACCTACTGCTTCCGGTGGGCGCAGTTCGTCGGCATGGACGACCTGAAGTTCCTCGACAAGGAAGCCGGGCACCTCGTCGCCTACCTCCGCCAGCACCCGGAGGTCAGCGATGTGCTGTTCACCGGCGGCGATCCGATGGTGATGGGCACGAGGGTGCTTCGTCGCTACGTCGAGCCGCTCCTGACCGAGCCCGGCCTCGAGCACGTCCGCTCGATCCGGTTCGGCACCAAGGCGCCCGCCTACTGGCCCTACCGCTTCGTCACGCAGCCCGACGCCGACGACCTGCTGCGGCTGTTCGAAGACGTCGTCGCCTCGGGACGCCACCTCGCGCTGATGGCGCACTTCAGCCATCCGGTCGAGCTCTCGACCCCGGTCGCGCAGGCGGCCATCCGCAGGATCTCGTCGACCGGCGCGGTCGTGCGCTGCCAGGCGCCGTTGATCCGTCACGTCAACGACAACCCGTTCGCCTGGGCACGCATGTGGCGGATGCAGGTCGAGCTCGGCGCGGTGCCGTATTACATGTTCGTCGAGCGCGACACCGGTGCGCGCGGCTACTTCGAAGTGCCGCTCGCTGCGCGCGCTGGACGTGTTCAACGCCGCGTACCGCAAGGTGTCGGGGCTCGCGCGCACGGTGCGCGGGTCCGTCGATGTCGGCGACTCCGGGCAAGGTGTTGATCGACGGCGTCGCGCGGATCGGCGACGACGACGTGTTCGTGCTGAAGTTCCTGCAGGGTCGCGACCCGGAGTGGGCCAACCGGGTGTTCTTCGCGCGCTACGACGAGGACGCCACCTGGCTGGACGAGCTCGAGCCCGCGTTCGGCGCGGGCGAGTTCTTCTTCGAGCCGGGACTCAGGGCGCTGCGCCGGGCGCGCAGCCGGACCGCGGTCGATGCGCGGTTCGTCGAGCTCGACGCCTCGTGACGTTCACGCTGGCGTGGCGGCGGGGTCGGCGCTTCGATCCGAGGCCGTGAAGTCTGCGGATCCCGTCCCAGCCGGCCGTCTGGTGGTCACCGTCGAGCACGCGAGCAACCGGGTTCCGGCCGAGCTGCACGACCTCGGGTTGCCCCAAAAGTGGCTCGAGTCGCACCACGGCTGGGATCCGGGTGCTGCGATCGTCGGGCGGGCCGTGTCGCGAGCCTTCTCTGCGCCGCTGCACCTCGGCAAGTGGTCGCGGCTGGTCGCGGACCTGAATCGCTCGGCACACCATCGCCGCGTGATCCCGCGGCGGTTCTCGCACGGTGGCCGGGCGATCCCCGCGAACGTCGACCTCGACACGCGCGGGCGCCGCGAGCGCCTCGACCGCTACTGGCGGCCCTACCGGGAGGCCGTCGAAGCCGACCTCGATGCCGCGATCGCAGGGCACGGTGGGGCGTTCCAACTGAGCGTCCACTCGTTCGTCGAGCGCCTCGGCGAGGAGGCGCGCGACAACGACTTCGGGCTGCTCTACGACCCGGCGCATCGGAGCGAGCGGGCGCTCGCCGATCGGCTGCACGCCCGCCTCGCCGCCGCGGGCTTCGCCGTGCGCCGCAACCACCCCTACACCGGTCGGGAGGACGGCTTCTGCATGCGGATGCGGGCCGAGCGCGACTGGCGGCGCTACCTCGGCATGGAGATCGAGATGAACCAGCGGACCGCCCGGCAGCCCGCCGGCGCCCGGCGGCTGGCGCGTGCGCTCATCGCTGCGCTGCGACCGGAGTTCACCGGCGCTTGACGTCCCCCTGCTCGCGGTGCGGAAGACTCCGGCACGCCGGGCCGGGATGATCCAGCCGGACGGGCCGCGTTGCCGATTGACGCCGGGCCCGGTTCGCCTACGCTACTCGGCCATTTTTGTCCGAGGCCCGATCTCCTCGCCGAACCGGCTCCCGGGTCTCCAGGTGACCGTCATGTCGAACACGAACGTCCAGGAAAGCTCGCAGAAGAAGCCCTCCAAGGAAGAGCAACGGATCCTCCGTACGCGGAACTTCGGGATCATCGCCCACATCGATGCGGGCAAGACCACGGTCAGCGAGCGGGTCCTCTACATCACCGGCCGGAGCCACAAGGTCGGAGAGGTCCACGACGGCAAGGCGACGATGGACTACCTGGAAGAGGAGCAGAAGCGCGGCATCACGATCACGTCGGCCGCGACGACCTGCACCTGGCGGGACTACTTCCTGTCGCTGATCGACACGCCCGGCCACGTCGACTTCACGGCCGAGGTGGAGCGCTCGCTGCGCGTGCTGGACGGCGCGGTGGGTGTGTTCTGTGGCGTCGCGGGCGTGCAGCCGCAGTCGGAGACCGTGTGGCGTCAGGGCAACCGCTACCGCGTGCCGCGCCTCGCGTTCGTCAACAAGATGGACCGCACGGGCGCCGACTTCGACCACGCCGTCGAGACGATGCGTGCGCGCCTCCACGCCAACGCCGTGCCGATCCAGATGCCGATCGGCAAGGAGAAGGGCTTCCTGGGCGTGATCGATCTGATCGACATGAAGGCGTACACCTGGGACGACGACGCCCGCTCGGTCAGCATCAACGACGTGCCCGACGAGCTGCGCGCCGAGGCCGAGCGCCGTCGCGAGGTGATGATCGAGAACGTCGCGGAGTTCCACGACGAGATGCTCGAGAAGTTCGTCGAGGGCGAGCCCATCTCGATCGACGAGATCAAGCAGGCGGTCCGCAACGGCACGATCTCGCTGAAGCTCACGCCGGTGCTGTGCGGCTCGGCGTTCAAGGACAAGGGCGTCCAGAACCTGCTCGACGCGGTCGTCGACTTCCTGCCGGCGCCGATCGAGGTGCCGCCGATCGAGGGCACGGACCCCGAGTCCGGCGAGAAGATCGTGCGCCCGCTGTGGTCGTCGGAGCCGACCGGCGCGATGGCGTTCAAGACGATCTCCGACCCGAACGGCGACCTCACGTTCGTCCGCGTCTACAGCGGCACGCTCAAGCAGGGCGCGAAGTACTACAACCCGCGCACCCGCCGCGAGGAGCGCATCGGTCGGGTCATGCGGATGCACGCCGCGCAGCGCGAGCCGCTCGACGAGGCGATGGCCGGCGACATCGTCGCGGTCATCGGTCTGAAGGACGTCGTCACCGGCGACACGCTGTGCGAGAAGCAACACGCGGTCGTGTTCGAGGCGATGAACTTCCCCGACACGGTCATCTCGCTGGCGATCGAGCCGAAGTCCGGCGGCGACCGCGACAAGCTGACGCACATCATCTCGAAGCTCGTTCGCGAGGACCCGACGTTCAAGGCGCGGACCGACGACCAGACCGGGCAGATGGTCATCAGCGGCATGGGTGAGCTCCACCTGGAGATCATCTGTCACCGTATCGAGAACGAGTACAAGATCCCGCTCCACGCCGGCAAGCCGAAGGTCGCCTACAAGCAGACGCTGACGGCGCCGAAGGACGTCGAGGCTCGCCACATCAAGCAGACCGGTGGCTCCGGCCAGTACGCGGTGTGCAAGGTGCGCTTCGCGCCGGTCACCGACGTCGAGGACGTCACGTTCGAGTCGAAGATCACCGGTGGATCGGTGCCGCGTGAGTACATCCCGTCGATCGAGCACGGCATCAAGAACGCCGCGAAGGGCGGTGGTCGCCGTGGCTACCCGTTCGTCAAGATCCACGCCGAGCTCTACGATGGCCAGTCGCACGACGTCGACTCGAGCAACATGGCCTTCGAGGCGGCCGGCGTGCTCGCGTTCCGCCTCGCGAGCGAGGGCAATGCGACGCTGCTCGAGCCGATCATGAAGATCGAGATCGAGAGCCCGGAGGAATACACCGGCGACGTGATCGGCGACCTCAGCTCTCGCCGCGGCGTGATCGAGGAGATGGTGTCCAAGCCCGGCGGTCTCACGGCCGTCACCGGCCGGGTGCCGCTCAGCGAGATGTTCCAGGTCCTCGACGTCGCTGCGGTCGAGCACGCAGGGCCGTGGGCACTACTCGATGGAGCCGTTCAGCTACGAGGCGGTTCCGCCGAACATCGCCGAGAAGATCCTCAGCGAAGTCTCCTGAGGCGCGCGGCTCTCGGCGAGGCGCTCGAGTGGGCCGTCACGGTTCGCCGAGCGCCTCGATGCCTTCGTGCGCGATCGCGAAGAACACGCACGCCGGGCCGTCCTCGAGCGCGACCGGGTGGTGCGTCGAGCCCGTCTCGAACCGGGCGTAGTCGCCGGCCCGGTAGACGCCGCCATCGTCCCGGAAGCCGCCCTGCAGCACGAGCAGCTCCTCGGGGCCGGTGTGGCGATGCGCGGGATAGCTGCATCCGGGCTCCATCCGGATCATCACCGTCGCGCGGCCGGTGGCGCGATCGCTGGCGTAGAAGTGGATCGACACGCCCTCGTGTCGGGTCGGACGGAAGGGGATCGCGTCGAGATCGATCACGGCAGCACCTCGGCCGGTGTTGGGGTCTCGGCCGTCGCCGACTTATGTTCACGGCGACCCTCCCCGAAGGACACGCCCCCGTGAAGAAGAGCTGGTCGATCGAGGTCCACAAGGACTACCTGAAGTTCAGCGCCGCGCACTTCCTGATCTTCCCCGATGGAACCGCCGAGCGCCTGCACGGTCACAACTACAAGGTCTGGGTCCGCGTCGAGTCCGGACTGGACGAGCACGGCCTGGTCGTGAACTTCAAGGAGATCAAGCCGGTCATCCGCGAGCTCTGCGACGAGCTCGACGAGCACATGCTGGTGCCCGGCCGGCACCCGGTGCTGACGTGCGAGAGCAAGGCCGACGGCACCTCGACGATCCGTTACCGCGACCGCTCCTACGTCATCCCGACCGACGAGATCGTCGTGCTGCCGATCACGAACTCCAGCGCCGAGAACCTCGCCGGCTGGTTCGCCGAGGAGCTGCTCGAGCGCATGCACGTGCGGTTCCCCGATCGCGGCTCGCTGGCCATCGAGGTCGCGGTGGAGGAGACCCCGGGTCAGCGCGGAGTGGTTCGGATCGAAGAGGACTGAGGCAGTGGCCAGTGCAGGCCGAACGCGGCGACGCGTTCGGCGCCGTCCTGTACCGTGTCCGGACACGGTCGCGAACACCAGTCCGGCGAGCGCCGGATCGCGCACCGGCGCGACGAGGGTGAACGCTCCGGGCGTCCCTTCGGCCACGAGCTCCGGTTCACCGAACGGTCGCCCTTCGGCGTAGGTCCGCATCCACAGGTTGCGGTGGTCCTCCGACGCCTTGCTGAACACGGCGATCACATGGTCTCCCGGGCCGACCGCCAGTGCGAAGTGGCGATCGTTGGTGTTGCCGCCCCGCAACGGCGGATCGGCGACGACCGTGCTCCGCGTGAACTTCGTCGGCGTCGCGGGAGGTGCATACGCCAGCTCCAGCGAGCCGCTGCCCGGCTGGTCGGGAGCTCCCCGCAGACAGAGCACGTAGGTGCCGCCGCTCGGGTCGATCCAGACGCTCGACGTGTTGCCGGACTCGGTTCCGTCCTCGCCGGGCGGCGCGACCGGCACGTCATGCGCGTCGAGGAACGCGCGCTTCGAGAGCGAGAACCGGCGCAAGTGGATGCCGTAGTCGGGCGCGTGGCTGCGGTAGGTGATCGTCAACACGCCGTCGCGAAGGCAGGCATCGGGAGCGATCGCGGTGAACCCCGAGTCGATGCGCGTCGGTGGGCCGAACGACTCCGCGTCCGGCTCGGCGATCCGCAGGGCGCTCGACCAGGAGCTCCATCCGGCATGGGGACGGCGGTGCGGGCTGACGATCGCGATCGTTTCGCCCGCGGGGGTCACCAGGAGGTCCTCGAAGGCGAACTGGTCGTTCGCCCCGCGGCCCTCCGCGAGCACGCACCGCGCGCCGGCCGGTGCGTTCTGCTCGAGGTCGAACACCCGGTGGAACGCGCTCGTCGGCCTGGTGCCGGCCACGCGTCCGTCGAGCGCGCCCTGCCAGCCGACGTGCAGTCGCCGGCCATCGGGTTCGAGGGCGAGGCATCCGCCGACGCCGAGCACGTGTGCGTCGATGGTGGTCGCATCGGTCCACGTGACTCCGCCGTCTTGCGATCGCCGGAGTACGAGGCGCCCGACACGCTCTTCGGCGTCACCGAGCAGGACCAGGCAGAACAGCGAACCATCCGCGGCCCGGATCAGCGACTGCTGGCTCGGACGCACGGTCTCGACCGGGCTTCGCTCGGTGCCGCTCGCGACGGTGACGAGGCGCACGGGCTCGCTGTGTCGCGATTGTGCGGCGACCGGAACGGCACACGACCACAAGCAAGCGCACGCGAGGGTCATGTTCACGTGCCGTGAACACGCCCCGAGGCGCTCGGCCGCACTCCCGATGGCTCGACGACGCATCATGAGGAGCGCAGGATATCGACCAGTGCTTCCGCTGCCCGCGACAACGTGCGCCCGCGCGGTGTGACCAGGAAGAACTCCCGTTCGGCCGGCGGGGCGAGCTCGTCGAGTGCGATCAGCGCACCCTGCTCGAGCTCGCGCCTCACGACGAGCCGCGAGACGAATGCGGCACCGAGGCCGGCGTTCGCGGCCTCGCGTAGCGCGTCGTTGTTCGTCGTCTCCAGCACCACCTGTTCCGGTGTCACGGTGACACCGTGACGCGCGAGCGCCTCGAGCGCGGTCTGCCGCGTCGCCGAGCCCTCCTCGCGCAGCACCAGCGGAACCTCGGACAGGCTCGCATCGCTGCGCGTGAGACCGTGTGCAGTCGCGAACTCCGGCGTCGCGACCAGCACGACGGCGTCGCGGCCGATCGAGATCGCCTCCAGGGACTCGTCGTCCGGCCGGCGCCCGACGATCGCGAGCTCCGCGGTACCGCTCCGCAGCGCCGCCAGCGTCTGGCGCGAGTCCCCGACGCGGACCCGGCTGTGGACCTTCGGCGCGGACGCGTGCAGTCTCGCGAGCGCCTGGGGAAGGACGTACCCCGCGGGCACGGTCGACGCGGCGATCCACAGCTCGCCCGCCGGCTCGTCGCCGAAGCGTGCGACCAGGCGATGCAGCTCTTCGCGGCCGCGCAGGATCCGGCGCGCCGTGGACAAGAGCGCCAGTCCCGCCGGGGTCGGGGCCGTGTGTCGTGGTCCGCGATCGAACAGCCGCACGCCGAGCGAGGTCTCGAGTGAGGCGATGCGTCCGCTGACGGTCGGCTGATTGGTCCCGAGCCGCCTCGCCGCCGCCGTGAACGACCCCTCGTCCGTGACGGCGATGAAGGTCTCGAGCTCCTTGAAGTCGGGCTCCGGTCGCGCGGTCATCGTCGGATCCAGTGGCGCAGGCGGTGCGAGACGAGGTCGCCGGCGCCGACGAGAACGGCGCCCAGCAGCACGTAGAAGAGCATCTCGTCGTAACGATTCGCTGCTCTCGCCTCCAGGACTTCGTAGCCGAGAGACACGATCCCGAGCAAGCCGAGCACCGTGGCCTCGCGGACGCAGGTCTCGAAGCGGTAGAAGAAGAACGACATCGCGCGACCGATCGATGCGGGCACGAGGGCCGCCGCGGTGATCTGCGCGCGGCTCGCGCCCAGGCCCCGCAACGCGGTGGGTGAGCGCGGGGTCACGTTCTCGAGGATCTCGGCGTCGAGTCTGCCGAGGATGCCGGCGTTGTGGAGCGCCAGCGCGATGACCGCGGGCCACGCCGTCGGGCCGATCATCGCCAGCAGCAGGAACGCCCACACGTACTCGGGGATCGCGCGCACGAACATCAGACCGAACCGCACGACCACCGCGAGCGCCCGCCAGGCCACACGGACGGCCGCGTGTGGGGCCCGGCCCGCGGGGAGGAATGGTTCGGCCGTCGCGAGCGTGCGCGCCGCGAACGGTGCGCCGAGCGCGGCGGCGAGTCCGGCGAGCGTGATCGCGACGATCGAAATCGCCAGCGTGATGCCGAGCGCGCGGAGTCCGTCCTTCGCGAGCAGGTCGCCGGCGAACGACAGCGCGGCCCCGGGGTCGAACGTCCGACCCTGCAGCGGATGGGGGACGATCTCGTGCAGGAACCGGTGGAGGTTCTCGAGGCGCCGGGCCGAGAACGTCTCCGCGAGGCTGAACTCACCGGTCGCCCAGCTCACGGCCGCCAGCACGACCAGCGCAGTCGCGCTCCCGCGGAGGAACGAGCTGCGCGGCCGCGTCGCGTGCAGCGCGTCGATCGCGCGGTCGCGTGCGTCGAGCGCGGTCATGCGACGAGCCTCCTGCGCATCGCGCCGCTCCACGCTTCGAGCAGCACGACGAGGCCGAGCAACAGATACAGGTAGGTCCAGACCTCCGCGTAGTGGAGGTTCTCGAAGCTCAGCTTGATCGACAGTCCGAGCGTCGGCAGTCCGAAGAAGCCGAGGACCGCCGAAGACCGCAGACCGCACTCGAATCGATAGAACGCGTAGGCCGCGATGTCGGGCAGTGCGCGCGGCACGAGTCCGAACGCGAACACCGACCCCGGAGCGGCGCCCGCCGCACGCAGCGCGACCGCCGTGTCACGCGGCGCCTCGTCCACCATCTCGCTGACGATCTTCGCGAGCGTGCCGGTGTAGGGGAGGGCGATCGCGAGCACCGCGCTGAGCGGTGTCAGCCCGAACGCGGCGAGGAACATCGCGGCCCACAGCAGCTCGTGGATCGAGCGCAGGAACGCCAGCACGGCCCGCGTGACGACGAGCACGGCGGGGCCGACGCCGCGCGCGAACACGCTGCGGTGACGCGATGCGATGCCGTCCGCGCCCCGCGACCACCATGCACTCGATGCGAAGAAGCCGAGTGGAAGCGCGATGACGGTCGCGAGCGAGATGGCGGCGGCGGCGTAGGCGACCGTGTACCACGCGCTGACGAGTGCCTGCCACAGGAACGGTGGGGCGTTCGCAGGGAGCGACGCGTCCTCGTAGTCGAGAGCCGGAGTGAGCGCCGCGGAGAAGAACTGGAGCGCCGTCGCGGCACCGCCGCGCGAGGGCACCGCGTCCGCGAACCGAAGGCCGAGCGCGAGCCAGGCCACGGTGGCGGCCACCGCGATCGCCACCATCGCGACCCACCGCGGATCGATGCGGTGGGCGGTTTCCATCGCTCAGCGTGCCTCCTCGACGAGCTCGTTCGGCTCGAGCTCGAAGAGCGCCGAGAGCTCGTCGTCGTGCACCTGCCCGGTGGGCCGGTCGAACGCGATGGCGCCGCGACGCAGCCCGACGAGTCGCGGGAACAGCGCTCTCGCCAGCTCGAGATCGTGGAGGCTCACGCAGAGCGTGAAGCCGGACTCGCGGCCGAGGTCCAGCAGGAGCTCGAGCGTGTCGCGGGCGCGCGCCGGATCGACGGACGACACGGGTTCGTCGGCGAGCAGCGCGCCCGGCTCCTGGTAGAGCGCGCGTGCGATCGCGATCCGCTGGCGCTGTCCGCCGGACAGCCGGTCGACGCGCTGGTAGAGCAACTCGCCGATGCCGACGCGCTCGAGGATCGCGTGGGCGTCGCGCCGCTCCGCTCGGGATGGCCAGAGCAGGCTGCGCACGGCTCCGGCGAACGACTGGCGGCCGAGTCGCCCGCAGAGGACGTTGGTGATCGCCCGGGCGTTGGGCAGGAGGCCGAGATCCTGGTGCACGAACCCGATCCCGGATCGCAGGCGGCGCAGGCCGTGGGCATCGCGGCTCGCGACGTCGGTGCCGTCGGTCAGGACGCGGCCCGTCGTCGGTCGGAGCGACGCGTTCAACAGGCGCAGCAGCGTGGTCTTGCCGGATCCGCTCGGCCCGACGAAGGCCACCGCCTCGCCCTGGGCGATGCGAAGGTCGACGCGTTCGAGTGCGGGTCGCGTTCCCGACGGATAGCGCAGCGAGACGCCCTCGAGGCGGAACGCGGTGCCGAGGCCGGTCAACGCGTCATGCCGAGCGAGCGCGCCACGGTCTCGAGGGTCTCGAAGTCGTCGTTCGAGGCCGGCACGAGCGCCGAGCGCTGGAATGCCGCGAGGAGCGACTCGTCCTTCATCGCGATCAGAGCCGCCTGCAGGCGGTCGATCGTGCCGGCGCCGAACATGGAGTCGACGTCGGGATGCACGGTGAAGTTGTAGTCGGGGAACTCCGGGGAGACCCAGACCACGCGGCACACCTCCGGATCGATGCGGCCGTCCTGCACGAGCTGGTCGTAGACGGTGTAGTCGATCGCGCCGCACTGCACCTCGCCCGACGCGACGAGCCTGGCGGTCTGGTCGTGGGAGCCGGAGAACCCGGGCGGACCCGCGAAGAACTCCGCCGGCGTCTTGCCGGTGCGTTCGCGGATGAAGTGCTCGGGCATCAGGCGACCGGACGTCGAGCTCGGCGAGCCGAACGTGAAGGTCTTGCCCGCCATCGCCATCGGAAACGCGTCCGACCGCTCGATGCCCGTCGCTGTGTTGGCGATGAAGTAGCTCTTGAAGCGGCGGTCTTCGGCACCCTCGACGAGGACGCGCGCGCCGGGAATCGCCGCACGTGCCTGCACGCCGGTGAGGCCGCCGAACCAGGCGAGCTGCACGTCGCCATTCTCGAACATCGCGACCGACGCCGGATAGTCGGCGGACGGCACGTACTCGACGGGGATGCCGAGCCGCCGCGACAGCCACGTCGCGACCGGATCGAACCGCTGCTGCAGGTCGGTGGTGTTGCGGTTGGGGATCGCGGTGAACTTCAGCGCCGAGCGCGACGCCGACCCCCCGCAGGCCGGGCACGCGAGCGGGAGCAGCAGTGCGGTGAGCAGGAAGATCCGGCGGCGCATGAGCGGTTCGGGGCCTGCCGCCCTGGATCGATGCCCCGGATGGCTGGGATCGCTGAGGGTAATTGCGTCGAGGCCTGCGCCGCAAGCCGCCGCCCGGCGGTCGGCGGAATCACCGGTAGCGCTCGTGGCCCGGTGCGGGCGCCCACCGATGGTCGGGCTCGAAATGGTCCCAGCAGGTCTTGGCGAACGCCCGGAGCAGGCGGAACCCCGCGTTGTCGTCCTCCCAGCTCGTGTCGGCCTGGTCCTTCGTGATCAGGCAGGCGACGAAGTCGCCAGACGGCGCGTGGACCAGGAACACCTCCGAGCGCGAATGGTCGACGGCCCCCTGCTTCGACATCACCTGGACCGACGGCGGCAGCGCATCGAGGGCTTCGCCGTCCCAGAACGACCGCGTCAGGATGCGGTGCATCTCCTCGTCCGCGGCCGGCGACACCGCGCACCGGTCGCGAATCCGCACCAGCAGCTCGGCCATCTCGCGCGGCGACGTCTGCCCCCAGCCGTAGCGGTGCTGCGCGTCCTCGCGCCCCGGAGTGCGCGAATTCATGCGGGTGACCGCGAAACCGTGCCCGGCGAGCCACGCGTTGATCGCGGTCCCGGTGCCGCAGAGCTCCTGGAGCCACAGCGCGGCGGAGTTGTCGCTCATCGTGATCATCAGCAGGCAGAGCCGCGCGATGTCGATCTTCTCGCCGTCGGCGAACGAGCCGAGGAGGTCTTCGCCGGGGTAGCGGCGGTCCCTCGTGTAGGTGAGCGGCTCGCGGTAGCGCAGGTCCCCGCGCTCGAGGGCGTCGAACACCGTCAGCAGGATCGGGACCTTGATCATGCTCGCGGTCGGGAACGCTTCGTCCGCACGGTGTGCCGCGGTCTCACCGGTGCCGAGATCGCGGACGTAGAACCCGACCTCGCCGTCGAAGCCGTCGATCAGGCGCAGGCATTGTTCCTGGAGCGTGGGCGGTGGCGGTGGCGGTGGTGGTGGCGCCGCGCAGCCCGCGATCACCGCCGCTCCGACGAGGGCGCAGCCGTCGACCAACGAGCGCAAGCCAGGACGCGGTCGTGACATGGGTCGCGAGGATACGAGGCCGGAGCGGCCCCGCAGCAACGGCAGCGCGGCCGACGGCCTCGGGGCAGGTTCACCGCAGGTGGGCATGCCCCTCCCGGTGGGCGGGAGGCCGCGCTGGGAATTCCCGGGGTCGGGGGCACGGTATCGCCGTCGCGGGCCCCGGGCCCGCCTCGACCGCGGCTTCCCGGCCCTCGCCACCGGGCAAATCGCCCACGCGATCGATTTTTGTCGGGACCGCGGAACCCCGCGACCGCGGCGTCTCGTCGAAGAGGCTGAACAGCAGGCGACTGGCTCTCCTGCTTGCTCTCTCAGCACACATTGGCCTTCGAAACCAAGGCTCCCCGGACCCGGACGGCATTCGTCTCAGAGGGGTCTACTACAGGGTGCAACGCCCGATGCCTGATCGGTTCGCGATCAACCGGTCGGTCCGAGCTCGGTGAGTCCACGCTGGTTTCGAAAAGCCGAGTCCTGGTCTGACGCGGAGTGCGAGCCGCACGGACCACTGCACTGCGAGACGTGCCGACCATGCCGGTGCGTCTCGCTGTCTTGTACGCACGGAATCGCGTGCGCACGGATTCGAGCGCCGCGCCCGGGCGCTCCCCTCACGAGAACACCGGCCGCGCCGGAGTCCCCGCCTGCGCGATCTCCTCGACGTGCGCGCGGACTTCCATCGCCCGTGCGATGCACTGGTCGGAGTTGTGGTACTCGTAGCGGCCGAACCGCCCGAACGTGATGTAGCCCGATTGGTCGAACCACTCTCGCACGCGGGCGATGCGCGCGGCGAACTCGAGGTTCTGGTCGATGTAGGCGAAGCGGGAGTCGGTCCAGTCGAGCTTGACGACCTTCGACGCATCGAGAACGCCCGCGCCGTCGAGTGCAGTGCAGAGGTCTTTGGCCCATGCGCGATCGGGTCGCAGATCGCCGCGGTGCGTGACCTCGGCCATGTAGCAACCGTGACCCGCCGGCGCGTTGTGCGGTGAGTAGTTGCTGTAGTAGGTGACGCGGTTCGCCGGACCCTGACCTTCGAACGGCAGGTAGATCCAGCTGAGCGGAGGCATCGGCTCGTCGAGCTTGACGCCGATCAGCACGTTGACGAGCGAGATCGGCTGCAGTGCCTGCACGTCGGCGCGGATCGCAGCGGGGATCTCCGCGATCGCCGGCTCGATCAGCGGCAGCGGCACCGTGTTGACGACCAGATCGAACGTCTCGCCATTGACGCGGAACGAGTCGCCATCCCGGCGGACCTCCTCGACGGGCGTCCGGCAACAGAGCGCGAACCCGCCGCCGTCGACCGCGCCGCGAACCATCGTCTCGAAGCCGCCGTGCTTCGGGAACCAGAACATCGACTGGTGGGTGTAGCCCTCGGTGTCGATGCCGATCGCCGAGCGGAGGATGTCCCGGATCGGCGCCTCCGGCACGCGGCCGGCGACCCAGCCGGACGACATGCGGTCGAGGTCACACTTCCAGAGCTTCTCGTTGTACGGAACCATGAAGTGGCGCGCGAAGCCGTCGCCCATGCGCCACTGGATCCGATGCGCCGAAGCTCGCCGGGCACGGCACGCCCTTCTGGCGCTCGACGTAGGCTTCGAGGTAGCCCTCCATGCAGTCGACGATCGTCTCCTTCGGGAGGTGACCGACGCCGTTCTCGAACGGGTAGGGCACGAAGCGGTCGTGCCAGCGGATCTTGGTGTTCCGCTCCGAACCGACGAGCCCGGCATCGCCGCCGCAGCGGTCCTTCATCCACTGCAGGACGTCGGATCGCTTGCTGAACATGATGTGGCCGCCGGCTTCGTCGAACGTGAAGCCGTCGACCTGGCGGCTCTTGCACAGGCCACCGGCACGCTCCGAGGCTTCGAGCACCGTGACGTCGTGGCCGTCGGTCGCCAGCATGCGGGCCAGCGACACGCCCGAGATGCCGGCGCCGAGGATCGCGATCTTCAAGTCGAGCTCCGGGGTACGGTCGCATGCGGGGAGAGGGAGGAGGGCGGGGAAGTCTACCCGCGTGGGCTCGCGAGGCCACCGGCCGCGCCGGCGAAGCCGACGGCCCGTTCCGATGGGCCGCGCGGCCGACTGCCTCGGCGGGTGTTCCGCGCAGTGAGACGCGTCGAACCAGACCCGGTCGGACCCGACGCCCTCGGGTCGTGGCGGGAGGCCGCGCTCGGCGTGTTGCGTGGCGACCACGCTTGCTCTCGAATCGCGCCGCCTCGCCCCGTGTCCTCTCCTTCCTCCGAGAACGCGCGTGCGGTCGCCGCCGAGCGGCTGGCCGTCCTGGCGCTGACCGCGACGTGTTTCGCGATGTCGCTGAACGCCAACGTGTTCGCGGCGCTCAATCCGTACCTGAAGGCGCGGGAGGGATTCGACGACGCGGCGATCGGGTGGCTCGCGTCGGCGTCCGGGCTCGCGGGTGGCGTCGCGGCGCTGCTGCTGGGCTCGCTGATCGATCGGTTCGGCCGGCGGCGACCGCTGTTGTGGGGGACCGGGACGTTCGGGCTCGCGAGTGTCGGGTATCTGTTCGCCGGCGGGTTCGCCGAGCTGTACGCGGTGCGGATCGTGACCGGCTTCGTCGCCGGCATCGTGCTGACCAGCGCCTCGTCGGCGGTCGCCGACCTCGTGCCCTACGAACGCCGCGGCCGCGCGATGGCGCTCATCACCGCCGGGATCCTGCTGGCGGTGCCGGTCGGCATGCCGGTCGCCGTCGGGCTCGCCGAGGCGATCGACTGGCGCGGCATCTTCGCGGTGCAGGTCGCGTGTGCCCTGCTGACGGTGGTCGGGCTCGCGCGCGCGCTGCCGGCCGAGCTGCCCGGCGAGTTCGCGCATGCACGGTCGTCGCCGTGGCGGGTGATGCGCGAACCCTCGGTCGTGCCGGCGCTGCTCTCGGTGCTGCTCTACACCGGTGCGTTCTTCGCGACGATGCAGTTCCTCGGCACGTGGCTCGACGAACGCGCCATCCTGCCGCGCGGACAGCAGTGGATCCTGTGGATCTCGCTCGGAGGCGTCTCGGCGGCCGGCGGCGCCGGCCTCGGCGGTGCGGTCGATCGACTCGGCAAGCGCCGTTGGGTGCTCTGGTCGACGCTCGCGGTCGGCGCCGGGCTCGCCGGGCTCGCGTGGGTGGGGTCGCCGTGGGGGCTGGTGGCGGTCGGCGTGCCGATCGGTGTGTTCTCGGCCTCGCGCTCCGCTGCGCTCCTGGCGCTGATCTCGGCGCTCGTGCCGAGCGAGATGCGCGGTAGCCTGATGGGCGTGCGCGCGGCGGCGGTCAATCTGGGGACCGGGCTGTTCCCGATGCTCGCCGGCGCGATCACCGAGACGCACGGCTTCGAGGCGTTCCTGCGGATCGCGGCGGTGACGATGGTCGTCGCGTGGGCGCTGGTGCGGTTCCGGGTGCGAGAGGTGTCGCGATGAACGAACCGAACGAGCCGCGGCCGATGTCGACCAACATCTACTGGTGGGTCGCGATCTTCGCGATCGTCGAGATGCTGCTGCTGTTCTGGCTCACCCGCGCGTTCAACGTGCCGATGCCGGGGGGCTCGTGAGCTTCGTCGCGTGGTTCGTGTTCGCGGCGTTCCTGGTGTACGTCGTCTGGGACGGTGTCCGCCGCACGACGGGATCGAGCAATCTCGAGGACTACTACGCCGCCGGCCGGCGCATCCCGTGGTGGGCGGCGGGGCTGTCGGTGATGGCGACGCAGGCGTCGGCGATCACGGTGATCGGCACGACGGGCCAGGGGCACGACGAGGGGATGGGCTACCTGCACACGTACCTCGCGCTGCCGTTCGCGATGATCCTGTTGTGCGTGTTCGCAGTGCCGCTCTACCGGCGACTGCCGATCCTCACGGCCTACGAGTACCTCGAGCGGCGGTTCGATGCGAAGACGCGTGCGCTCGCGAGTCTGATCTTCCTCGTGTCGCGGTGCGCGGCGCTCGGCATCGTGATCCAGGCGCCGTCGGTCGTGCTGTCGGCGATGACCGGAATGCCGCTCGTCTGGACGATCCTGATCATCGGCGTGCTGACAACGGGCTACACGATGTTGGGGGGCGTCAGCGCGGTGGTGTGGACCGACGTCAAGCAGATGTCGGTGATCCTGATCGGGCTGGCCGTGTCCTTCTGCTGGCTGGCGGTGGACGTGTTCGACGAGATCGGCGTCGGCGGTGCGCTGAAGGCGGCGGGTGCCGCCGGGAAGCTCGATGCGCTACAGGTCGTGCCGAGCCACCACAGCCTGCTGCCGCGCCTCGCCGGTGCGGTGGCCGGTGAGCCGAGCTTCTGGGAGCAGAAGTACAACGTCTGGTCGGGGCTGATCGGCGGCTTGTTCCTGATGCTCGCGTACTTCGGCTGCGACCAGAGTCAGGTGCAGCGCATCCTGACGAACCCGTCCGCCGACGAGAGCCGCAAGGCACTCTTGCTGTCGGCGTTCGCGAAGGTGCCGATGCAGTGCTTCGTGCTCGCGATCGGCGTCCTGATGTGGCTCTACCACGTGACCCACGACGAGCAGTTGCTGTATCAACCGTCGGCGCTGACCGCCGCGGAGTCGGTGGCGAACGCGGCAGAGTTCGCGCCGCTGGAGGCGCGCTTCGAGGCGGCGACGGCGGAGCGCCGGGCGGCGCTCGACGCCCTGGTGTCGGCGCCGGGTGACGCGGCGAGCGATCCGGCGCTCTTGCAGCGCTACCGCGAGGCCGTGCGCGAGGTGGACGGAGTGCGCACCGACGCGCGCAAGGCGTTCGCCGACGGGGACGCCGACACGAACTACGTCTTCCCGCAGTGGATCCTGCACCACCTGCCGCCGGTGCTGCTCGGACTCGTGATCGCGGCGATCTTCGCGGCGGCGATGTCGAGCGTCGACTCGGTGCTCAACTCCCTGTCCGCGGCGACGATCGTCGACTTCTGGCGCCGATTCGTCCGCACGGACATGTCGGCGCGCGAGTCGCTGGCGGCAGGGCGCACGGCGACGTTGCTCTGGGGGGTCTTCGCGACCCTCTCGGCGCTCTGGCTCGTCGGCGGCGGGTCGATCATCGAGCAGATCAACCGCGTCGGGTCGTACTTCTACGGCTCGCTGCTCGGCGTGTTCGTGCTCGGCCTGATCGCGCCGAAAGCGCCGCCGATCGCGGGCTTCCTCGGCCTGGTCGGCGGCATGGGCAGCGTCGTGCTGGTCAGCCTGACGCTGCGGATCGCGTTCCTCTGGTACAACGCCGTCGGGCTGTTCGGCGCGCTCCTGGTCGCGGGGATCGCGACTGCGGTGACGGGGCCACGGTCCGCTCGACCGTGACCCCGATCGCGCCGCGCCGCGGTCAGTGACCGATGACGACGTCCAGCGCGTTCAGCAACACGATTCCCGGGATACCGCCCGGGGTGTCGAGTCGGAGCCCCTGCGTCGCGACGAAGTTGCCGTCGAGCGACGACATCGACGGGATCGGCACGCTGAGCACGTTCGCGGTCGTGGCGACCACGATCTGCGTGGACGACAGGTCGACGAGCACGTCCCCGCCGAACAGCGGGAAGAAGAACGCGGGCGTCGCGGCCGGCGTGAGGATCACGAACGAGCCGGCGGTCGTGGCCGTCGGCGTGATGACCGTCGTCCAATTGTCGCCGAGCAAGGGCAGCGTCGTGCAGTCGTAGTCCGGCGGGTTGATGCCCGTGCCGTTGCGGAACGTGCACGAGGCGGTCGTCGGGCGAAGGACGAACACACCCTGGTCGTGTGCCGCGCCGGCGCCGTCACGCAGGGTCGCCGTGAACCAGATCGTGCCGTCGTCGAGGAGACGCGCGTCGTCGTTGCCGAACGTGTTGAAGTAGCGATCGTCGTCGAACAGGCCGTTGCCGTCGGTGTCCACAGGATCGTTCTCGCGGACGACCACCTTCCGGTTGCCGACCCCATCGTCGTAGATGATGACGCCGTTGGCGGTGGATGGCGCGTCGGTCACGCCACCGAGGATCCACGCGCCCGAGCTGTTGCCGTCGAACAAGTAGAAGCAGTCGCCGTAGTCGGTGTCGCTCCAGTGCTCGCCCGAACCCGCGACGATCTCGTCCATCGCGTTCGAGGCGGCGATGAGCACGCCGTTGCGTACGACCCAGTCCTGCTCGGTGACGTCGTTGTTGCCGCGCGCGAACCAGTCGCCGGCGCTGTCGAGCCAGCCCTGGACGATGCCCGAAGTGTCCACGGGTTCGACGAACGCGGTGCCGGCAAGCGGCTGGTTCTCCTGGATCACGACCGTGCCGTTGAACACCAGGATGCTGTCTTCGGTCGTGAGCGGGTTGTCGGTGTCGCCCTGGATCAGCGTGTTGAGACCGTCCGGGGAGACGTAGAAGTCGCCGGCGTCGAAGTTCTGCCAGGAGTATGTCGCGCCGAACGCCTGACCGGCCGGAATCGTCACGCCGTTCTCAGCGACGACGGTGTTGCCGAGGACCAGGATGTCGTCGGTCGTCGAGATGACGGGCGCGCCGTCGATGAGGTCGGCCTCGAACGCCGCCATGCCGGCGTTGGTCAGGACCGGCGACTCGAGCGCGTCGTCCCACGTCGCTCCGGTCAGTGCCGGCACGAGCGCCCCGATGGGCCCGGCTTCCTGCGCGAGCGTCGTCCAGGTCGCCGGCGGCGTGAACAGCGCCACGTAGTCGTCGTTGACCGTCGCGCTGGTGTTGTTGGTCACGAGGATCTGACCGGCGTTGTTGATGCCGATCTGGTCGTCGAGGGTGCCGACCATCTCGGTCGGCTGCCACGGAGCGGGGGTGCCCTCCTGCAGGAAGAGCGCGCCATCGACGATGTAGACGTCACCGTCCGCGGTCGAGCCCGTGTCGGCGATCGCCTGGATGGCCCAGTGCGTGCCATCGGCGCTGAAGTACGGCCGCACGAAGTTGGTCGTTCCACTGCCCGCGGTGAACGGCGCGCCGAGCGTCGGCACGACGTTGTGCGCGTTGCCCGGGATGTTGACGTAGAGGATCGAGAGCTCGTAGCCGGCTTCGATCGAAGCGGACGAGGAGGCCGTCGCACCTTCCGGAGGGCTGCCGCCCGCGGCGGTCAGTTCATCCTGCGCGACACAGAGCGCTGCGGACGTGAGAGCGAAGACGCCGGTGAGCGTCGAGACGAGAACACGATGCATGAACTTCTCCTTCCTGGAGTGAGAATCGAGGTTGAGTGGGGCGAGCGTTGTAGTCGGGACGCATGGAGCGGGGAATCCCCTCGGCGTCGGCACTCGGGCGGAACTGCCGGCAGAGCTTCGCTGGTTACCGGTGACCGCATCCGGACGCGAACCGTCGGCTCGAGGCCCGTGACCAGATCCAGCTCACGGGCCTCCTTCTCCATCCCGGTGCCGCCAACGCGGCGCCGTCAGCGCTGGCACGTCGCGCAGTAGAACGTGGCGCGTTGACCGAGGACGAGCTGTCGGATCGTCGTCCCGCAGGTTCGGCAGGGCTGACCGCCGCGACCGTAGACCATCAGCTCGCGCTGGAAAGAGCCGCTGCCCTCGTCGACGCCGACGTAGTCCCGCAGCGTCGTACCGCCTGCGTCGATCGCGGCGCGCAGCACCGCGCGCACGGCGTCGACGAGGCGGATGCAGTCCGCGCGCGTGAGCCGGCCCGCGGCACGGCGCGGGCGGATGCCTGCACGGAAGCACGCCTCCGAGGCGTAGATGTTGCCGACGCCGACGACCTGCGCGGCGTTCATCAGGAATGGCTTGATCGCGACCTTGCGACCGCGCGTGCGAGCGAACAGCCACTCCGCCGTCACGGCAGGGTCGAACGGCTCGGGGCCGAGGCGGGCGAGCAGCGGCGTCGTCGCGAGGTCGTCGGCCGGCACGACGTCGAGCATGCCGAAGCGACGCGGATCGACGTAGCGGAGCAGGCGATCGCCGAACCGCATGCGCCAGTGCTCGTGCAGGCGCCAGGCGGGAGGCGCGACCCCGCCGTCCAGCACGTCGACGAACAGCCGCCCGCTCATGCCGAGATGGACGAGGGCGACCGGCAGGCCCTCGCCGTCGAAGCGCATCAGGACGTACTTGGATCGACGTTCGACCGCGAGGCACCGCCGCCCTCGCAGCGCACGTACCGCATCGGCGGGAATCGGCCACCGCAGGTCGGCCCGCGCGAGCGCGACGTCGACGAGCCGCCGACCCGGCAGGTGCAGCGCGAGCCCAGCGCGGACGGTCTCGACTTCGGGGAGCTCGGGCACGGCGATCGGCGGAAACGAAGGGCAGCAGATCACACCGGGTGTGGTTGTCTGCCTTTCAGCGGGGGCCGCGGCGGGCGGCGAGGAGGCGCATCGAGAAGTGGACGGAGTCGTCGCCGGGAAGGGTGCCGGTGAGCGCCAGCGTGCCGCCGCCGACGTTGAGCGGCGACGCGGGATCGGTGACGTCGGCGAACAGCAGGAGCGCCGGCTCGTCGTTGGCGTAGATCGTCATCGGGAAGCGGTGCACGATGCCGCCGAGCGGGCTCGGCGTGGCCACGACCTTCGAGGCGTCGAGATGGAACTCGACGCTGACGGTGACACCCATCGACGTGACCACCGACCACAGGGACGGCGCACGCACGACCTTCCAGAGCACGCTCGACAGCAGCTCGTCGTCCTGCACGAGCCGGAACAGGTCGAGCATCGACGCCAGGGTCTCGCACGTCGTCTCGATCGGGTCGCCCGGTCCGTCCTTGCCCGCGTGCTCGTTCTCCCACAGCGCGCACCCGGCGGCGATGCCCCGAGAGAGTCCGTCCCGCGGCACCCGCAGGTCCGACTCGCCGAGCTGCGTCCCGTCCGCCTCGAACCTCGACACGTGCATGCCGGCCAGTCGGCTGATCACCGTGCGCGTGCGCGACTCCTCGTCCTTCGGCTTGACGGTGAGCTGCTGCATCCTCAGGAGCGCGTCGCCCTTCTCGTCGCGGAGCAACGGCTCGGTGATCTCGAACTTCATCAGCCAGCGCTCGACCTCGTCCCCACGCACCAGCTCGATGCCGTAGAGCGCACGATCGCCGCGGGCGAAGTCCGACGCCTTGCCCGGCGTGTCGAACCCTGCCAGGATCTCCGCGGCACCGGGAAAGTCGGTCGCGGCCGCCGAGACCACGGGTGGCGCCGCGGTCTCGAACCACTTCTCCCCGATCGACGGCGTCGCCGAGCACGCGGCGAGCCCGAGCAGCGTCGCCCAGACCACCCGTCCCGCGCGCACCGCCGTCATCGGGTCACAGCGCCTTCAGCGCCGCCTCCACGCTCTGTAGCTGTCGTTCGAGGTCCGTGAGCCGAGAGCGTTCGCCCTCGACGACCTCGGCCGGCGCGCGCTTCACGAAGTTCTCGTTGGCGAGCTTCTTGCGCACGCCCTCGACGCGTCCCTGCAGCTCGCCGCGCTGCTTGTCGAGCCGCGCTCGCTCCGCATCGATGTCGACGACGCCGAGCACGAACACCTCGACGTCGCTCACGACCGCGGTCGCCGCGTCCTTCGGCTTCGTGGCTCCGGCGTCGACCGTCACCGACTCGCCACCGGCCATCGAACGGATCAGCTCCTCGAACCCCGCGAGCCGCGCCGCCGCATCGCCGTCCGCGCGGATCACGAGCGGCACCCTCGTGCTCGGCGCGACCTGGTAGCGCGCGCGCACCTCGCGGACGCGCGTCACGACCTCCTGCGCGAACGCGAAGCGCGACTCGAGCGCCTCGTCGCGCCAGGCACCGTCCGCTTCCGGCCACTTCGCGTGCACCACCAAGCCGTCGCAAGATCGCAGCTCGCTGGCGACGCCGCGCCGCGGCGCCAGCTCGCCGAGCCTGGTCCAGAGCTCCTCGGTCACGAACGGCACGAACGGGTGCAGCAGCCGCAGCACCTGATCGAGGCACGTCGCCAGCACCTGTCGCGCCAGCGGTGCCGTGTCCGCGTCCTTCATGCGCGGCTTGATCAGCTCGAGGTACCAGTCGCACAGCTCGTTCCAGAAGAAGTCCCGTGCCGCCGTCACCGCAGCGGACGGGTTGTAGACCTCGAGCCCGGCCTCGACGCGGCCGATCGTCTCGGTCAGCCGCGACAGCATCCAGCGGTCCTCGAGCGCCAGCTCGTCCGCCGTCCTCGCCGTGAAGCCCGCACCCTCGAGATTGAGGAACGCGAATCGCGCCGCGTTCCACAGCTTGTTGCAGAAGTTGCGGCCGACCTCGAACCGCTCGGACGTCGCGCGTGCACCGGGCACGCCCTGCTCGGCCATCTGCCCGACCATGTCGAACAGCTTGCCCGACCCCGGATCGACGTAGGTCCCCTTGTAGGGGCCAGGCTTCGCGGTCGCGAGGTCGATGATCGAGCCGTCGAACGGCGAGATGATCTGCACCGGCAACCGGATGTCTTGCGTGCCGGTCTGCATCTCGCACAGGACGAACCGCATCGCGTCCGCGCCGAACTGCTCGATGATGTCGAGGGGGTCGACGCCGTTGCCCTTCGACTTCGACATCCGCTCGCCCTTGCCGTCGAGGATGTTGGCGTGCAGGAACACGTCGGTGAACGGCACGTCGCCCAGGTTGTAGAGCCCGGTCAGCACCATCCGCGCGACCCACAGCGTGATGATGTCGCGGCCGGTCACGAGGCAGGAGCCCGGGTAGTAGTAGCTCAGGCAGTCCGGCTGCCCGTCCTGCGAGCCGAGCGGGCTCTGGCCGTCGTCGACCTTCGCCGTCGCCGGATCGGGCCACCCGAGCGTGCTGTGCGGCCAGAGTGCCGAGCTGAACCAGGTGTCGAGCACGTCGGGGTCGGCGGTGAGCCCCGCACCCTGCAGCAGCGGCGCGAGGTTCTTCTCCTTGTCCTCGTCGCGGATGCACAGCAGCGCCTGCACCGCCGCGGTCCGCGGGTCGCCGGCCTTGCACAGCTCGATCGCGTGCGCGGGCGTCACCTGCTCGCCGTCGGACAGCACGATCCACGCCGCCATGCCCTCGTGCTGCTGGACCAGGATCGTCTCGAGCGCCAGCAGCTTCTCGCGCGGGAACTCTCCGCTCCAGACCGGGATGCGGTGACCCCACCAGAGCTGGCGGCTGATGCACCAGTCCCGCTTCTCGACCAGCCACTGGTGGAAGATCTTGTGGTAGCGGTCCTGGTCCGGCCAGAACGACACGTTGCGTCCGCTCGGCGACCGCCAGTCGCGTTCGGCCGCGTCGATCGCCGCCTGCGCGAGCCCCGGCGCCCGGAACTCCTTCTCGGTGCCGCGCCCGCAGACGATGCCACCGTCGACGTCGCCCATCCGCACGAACCACTGCTTCGACACGTAGGGCTCGACGATCGTCTTGCTGCGGTCGCTGTGATCGACCTCGATCTCGCGGTCCTCGACCCTATCGAGCAGGCCCAGCGCGTCGAGGTCGGCGACCACGCGCTGCCGTGCCTCGAAGCGGTCGAGTCCGGCGTAGGCGCCGCCGCGCTCGTTGATCGTGCCGTCGGGGGCGAGCACGTTCAGGATGTCGATCTCGTCCTGGTGACGCTTCCACACGTCGTAGTCGTTCGGGTCGTGGGCCGGCGTGATCTTCACGCAGCCCGAGCCGAGCTCCGGCTTGGCCCACTCGTCGAGGATCAGCGGAATCGGCCGATCCATCAGCGGCAATCGCACCTGCCGGCCGTCGCGCGCCATCGCGACGATCTTCTCGAGCAGCGGCAGGTGCGAGCCCGGTCGCTCGCGCAGTGCCGCGAGCTCGGCTTCCGCCGCGGCCTTGTCGCGCTGGGCCGCCCTGGCCACCTTGTCCTCGGCCTTGGCGATCGCGACCTCGAGCGCACCGCGCGGATCGGGATGCGTCGCCACCGCCGTGTCGCCGAGCATCGTCTCCGGCCGCGTCGTCGCCACCACGACGTGGTCGGGCTCGCCGGGCTTCGGATCGATCACCGGGTAGCGCAGGTGCCAGAAGTGGCCCTGCACCGTCGCCTTGTAGAGCTCGTCGTCGGCGACCGCGGTCTGCAGCTTGACGTCCCAGTTGACCAGCCGGTCGCCGCGGTAGATCAGCCCTTCCGCGAACATCCGGAAGAACGTGTGTCGCACCGCGCGCGCACACACGGCGTCCATCGTGAACCGTGCGCGGTCCCAGTCGCACGAGCAGCCCATGCGCTGCTGCTGGGTGACGATGCGCTTCTGGTACTGGTCCTTCCACTGCCAGATGCGGCGCACGAGCTCCTCGCGGCCGATGTCGTGGCGGGTCTTCTGCTCGAGCTCGAAGAGCCGCGTCTCGACGACCTGCTGCGTCGCGATGCCGGCGTGGTCGGTGCCTGCCATCCACAGCGTGTTGTCACCCCGCATCCGGTGCCAACGCGTGAGCAGGTCCTGCATCACGTTGTCCATCGCGTGGCCCATGTGCAGCGCCCCGGTGACGTTCGGCAGCGGCATCATGATGACGTAGCGGTCGTCCCGGGCATCGGGCGCGGCGGCGAACGCACGGGCCTCGAGCCAGCGCTGCATGTTGGCGGGCTCGATCCGTGCGGGGTCGTAGGGCGTTTGGGGCTCGCGAGACATCGTGTCGGCAGGAGTCAGGGGGGCGAGGAGTCTAACAGACCGGCGCTCGATTCCCCGCGCCGCCGCGGCACCTCCCTCACCGCGACCGAACGAGGAACTGTCGCGGCAGGCCCGAGCGCGTCACGAACTCCTCGACGTCGTCGAGGAAGCGCTTGCCGTCGGTCCAGTAGCCGGCCGTCGGCCGGAGCGTCGGGACCCGCTCGAGGAACCAGGCGTTGAGCACCGCCATCAGCAGCTCGCGGACGTACTTCGCGAAGCAGCTCGCGAGCGCCGTCGGGAACGCGTGCTCCTCGCCATCGCAGACGAACGTCAGCCGCACCGCCGTCCCCGCGCGCCGCACGTGATACGTCGAGGCGAGGTTCGTCTCGTTCAGGGTACGGACGGTTGCACCCGGGAGGCACTCCCGCAGCTTGTGCCGGTAGTGCACGCGTCCGCCGCACCGGTCGGCCACGAGATGCGCCCCGTCGGAGAGACGGCCGACGATCTCGGCGAGGACGTGCCCGTACGCCGTGAAGTGCGTGTCGCTCTTGTTGTCGGTGTGCTCGATCAGCGTGTTGAACTCCGCGACCTCGACCGGGCGAATCGCGACATGCATCACCTCGATCTCGCGCTCGGCGAGTGCGCGCGAGAGCAGGTGGCTTTGCAGCTCCAGGTCGTCGCGTCGATTCCACAGCGGCAGCGGGCGCGCGAGGTCGTCGTACCACGGGCACGCGCGCACCGCGGTGACGTCGACGCCGCAGTGCGAGAGCAGGGACTCGACGCTCGCCGGCAACGATCCCGTCCAGGCACTCCAGAAGCCGAGCGCGGTCCGCTCGAGCCAGCGGTGGCCGTTCGGACCCTGCTTGACCTTCTTGCTGTCGGCGACGTGGAACTTCCGTTCGGACGGCTTGCTCCGGACGACGACCTTGCGCAGCGCCTTCCACGGGTCGAGCCCCTCGGGACCCTGCATCGCCACTCCCGCCACCACCAGCGGCCCGAGGATCGGGCCGAGACCGGCCTCGTCGACGCCGGCCAGGCAGCGGGTGGGGTTCAGCGGGGGCGTCGTCACGACCGATAGGGGAGTCGGCGGACCACGGGTCCGTTCGGAGGCGCGATGGAGATCCTGCTCGTCGAAAGAGAACGGTTGGTCCGGGACCAGGTGAAGGTCGGGCTGCAGCAGTTCCCGGAGTTCACGGTCACGTGCGGCGAAGGATACGGCGGACTCAACGAGCTGCGCCAGCGCGATTACTCGGTCGTGTTCCTGGGCGTGCCGCCGAGCATCCACGATGCGAAGCGGCTGCTCGAGCACATGCGCTCGATCGACACCAACACCGACCTCGTGGTCCTCGCGCCCGACCAGCTCGCGCGCGATCTCCAGGCCGACAAGGCGCGCTACGACATCTGGTCGTTCCTGACGACGCCGGTCTCGGTCGGTGACTTCTTCCGCGTCGTCGCCCGCCTGCGCGAGCGGCTCCACGAGAATCTCGAGGCGCCGCGCAGCGGTTCGAAGACCTCGCGCGCGGGCCGCTCGATCCACTAGCGCCGGCGTATACTCCGGCGGCGTGGGCCGACCGAAGCATCGGCTGTACCTGGAGTCGCGCTACCGGAAGCTCGTCCGCGGGTTGCCGCAGACGATCTTCTGGTGCCCGTCGTGCAAAGGACACCGGCGGCGCCGCGTCGGCTGCGGCGCATGCGGCGGGCGGGGCAAGCTCACCGACGACTCGGTGCAGGAGCTCCTCGCGCGGCGCATCCTGCCGGCGTTCCGCGCGCGCTCGGGGAGGTTCCATGGCGCCGGCCGTGAAGACGTCGACGTGCGGATGCTGGGGCGCGGGCGTCCGTTCGTGTTCGAGGTGGTCGCGCCGCGGCGCGAGGACGTCGATCTCGACGCGCTGCTCGCGCGCTTCCACGAGACCGCCGGCGATCGCGTCCGCTGCGCGCCCTTCCGGCGCGTGGACCGGCACCGCGTCCGCGAGATCAAGCAGGCGAGTTGGGCCAAGCGCTACCTGGTGGGCGTGGCTTTCGACGCGCCGATCACCGCCGCGCAGATGGCCCGGCTGGAGGGTCGACAGCTCGAGATCGACCAGCGGACGCCGGTGCGCGTCGTGCATCGTCGCGCGGACCTCACGCGCCGCCGGCTGGTCGTCGTGCGCGCGGTGCGTCCGGCCGCGGACGTCGGCGTCGAGCTCGAGATCGAGACCGCGCACGGCACCTACGTGAAGGAGTGGGTGTCGGGCGACGGGGGGCGTTCGAGGCCGTCGCTGACCGAACTGTGCGGCGCGCCGGCGGTGTGTGCGCGGCTCGACGTCCTCGACATCCTCACGGGCGACGATCCCCGTGCGAGGATCGAGCTCAGCCGCCCGACGGACGTTGGCGGATGAACTCCGCGTAGGCGCGATCGAAGCGCAACCACGCCATCTCGCGGTTGGCGCGTGACGCGACGAACACACCGCTCTGGCCATCGATGTCTCCGGCCTCGACGAGCACCGGGAAGTCCGGTGCGAGATCGAGTGCGACCGGCACCTCGAGCGCGAACGCGACGTGGAATTCGTCCCGGTGATCGTTCGCGACGTAGCGCGCGAGCAGCACGTCGCGCACGTCGACGACGCCGTTGGCGCCGGTGCCGCGGTCGGGCACGAGGACCGTCAGGTAGCCGCCGGCCGCGAACAGCGTGACGCGGAACATGGGTGCGCGCACGCCCGCGACGGTGAACCGGCAGGTGAGGCGTTGGTCGTTCAACGCGAGGGCGTCCGCCGGCGTCAGGCGTTCGGGCCCGTCGTAGCGGATCGCGAGATCGCCGAGCGACGGCGGCCGCGGCGTCGCGAGGATCGTGGGGCCCTCGAGCGCGAGCGTGGTGGCGTCACGGAACGGCAGCGCCCGATCGTCGCCGTACGGAAGCCGGCGCACGTCGGCCTGTTGCCCGAGCGTGCGGAGCGCGCGGACGACCCTCGGTCGAGTCGTCACGAACGGCGGCTCGAGCAGGCGATCGACGCCGAGGTCGAACGCCATCGCGGTGCCCGTGGCGTTCGTGCGAGGCAGCCCAGCGACGAAGAAGGGCTGGTGTCCGCCGAACTCGTGATCGGCGCGCAGCAGCTGCTCGTGCATGGCCCGGCTCGCTGCGTGCTGCACGTTCCAGTCGCGGTGCAGCTCGATCGAGGGGAGCACCATCACGCCGATCATCAGGAGCGCCGGGATCGGACCGCCCGCCGCGATCAGCATCGCGACCGCGATCGCCGGCAGGTAGAGGTAGCGCAGGAGATCGAGTCCGCCGGTGAGCGCCCAGAACTGCGTCGCCGGCACCGCGGCGCAGAGCGTCGCGAGGACGAGGCCCGCCAGGAGACCGAGGCGCCGGCGTGCCAGCACGATGACCAGCGCGATCGCGATCGGGAGCAGGCCGAGCCAGATGGTCCAAGGCGACAACGCCACGTAGTCGCCGCGCACGAGCCGGAGCGGATCGATCAGGCTCAGAAGCTTGTCGCCGAGTCCGGTGGCGGTGCCGCCGACGTCGATGCGACCTGCCGTGTAGCCGCCGAGGAAGCGCCCGAACAGCATGTGGCGCAGCACCAGGTAGCCGCCGGTCAGCGCGAACACCGGCCAGGTTCGCACCGCGTGCGCGACGCGGCGGCCGGGTCGCGCGGCGCCGAACGCCGCGAGCGCCATCAGGCCGGGCAGCACGAGCGCGGATTCCTTGCAGCAGAACGCGAGGACGCTGGCGATGACCGCACCGATGCCGATCGTGCGTGCACCGCGGTCCAGCGCGCGGAGGCCGAGCACGATCGCGAGCAGTACGAAGCACCCCGAGAACACGTCGACGCGGCCGACCGCCCACATCACCGCGGTCGTCGACGTCGGCGACAGCCCCCAGAGCAGGCCGGCGAAGAACCCGCGCACGCCGCCGAGGTACCGCGCCGCCAGCACTCCCGCGAGGCACGCGCAGAGCGCGTGGCCGATCGCGTTCGCGAGATGCGCGAGGAACGGCGCCGGACCGCCGGCGACGAGCTGTTCGATCGCGAAGCTGAGCGTGATCAGCGGCCGGTAGAACCAGACGACGCCTTCGAGGCCGTATTGGTTGCCGGTGAAGTCGGACAGCGCCCGGCCGAGGTTCGCGCTGTAGTGCAACGCGATGAAGTCGTCGCTCTGCCACCACGGGTGGATCGGCCACCATGCGGCGAGCACGAGCGCGAACAGGAGCCACGGCAGCGGCAATCGCCACACCAGCACCAGGCGGTCTTCGCGCGCTTTGCGATCGAGCTCGGCGAGGATCCGTCGCCCGTCGGGTCCGGCTTCCAGGAACTCCCGCCGGACCTCCATCCCTCGACTCACGGCAAGAGCGCGCCGAGCAGGTCCATGTCCATCACCATCTTGCCGTTGCAGAACGCCTGGGCCGGATACCTGGCCATCCGGTTGCCGCTGCGCCGGCCTTGCGCGGAGACGAAGTAGATGCGCGAGCTCGGCAGGACCTGGCCGCGGAAGCGGGCGCGATCGAGGCCGGCGAGGCCGATGAACCGGTCCAGCCCCCAGCCCTCCATGCGCTTCATCAGCACGGTCGCGACCTGCGCGGCGCCTTCGACGAGCAGCACGCCGGGCATGATCGGGCGACCGGGGATGTGGCCGCGAGCCCACCAGGGGTTCTCGTCCCAGTCCTTGTAGCCGACGACGATGCCCTTCTCGAGGTCGAGATGGCAGATGGCATCGACCATCCGGAACTCGTGCGCGTGCGGGACCATGGCGCGCAGCTCGTCGTCGGGGAGGGCCACCTGCTCGAGATCGAGGGTCGACAAGTCCACGAGTTCGCGCGCCATGTGGAGGCAAACTACCTCGAACGGCGGGAGTGCGCGAGCAGGTTCCGCCACCGCAGGGCTTTACGTGCCCCTGCGCACAATCGATGCTGGGGCGTCCCTTCGACCCGAGGAAACCGAGCCATGGCCGTTCCATTCCGTCTGCCCGCCGTCGTGCTGGTGCTCGCGTTGGCGACACCGGCGTTCGCCCAGGCGCGTCCGGAGCGCGTCGACCCGGTGCACGTGCTGAAGCGTGCGAGCCAAGCGCTCCGGGCGGGCAACGTCGATGCGGCTGGCCAGGCGCGGATCGCCGAAGCGCTCGCGCGTGCGGCGCAGCAGCTCGCCGCGGAGCGCGAGGCGGCGAAGGCACGCCAGGCGAAGGTCCGCGAGATGATCGAGAAGGTCGAGCGGCGCGGCACCGAGATGCGCGAGCAGCTTCGCCAGATGTCCGGTCGCCTCGGTGAGCTGCAGCACCAGCGGGAGCAGATGGAGCCGCAGCGCGAGCCGGAGGTCGACCGCCTGCGGCGCATGATGGAGGGGCTGCGCGCCGCCGGGCTGAAGCGGGTCGAGCAGGAGCGGGAGACGGCCCCGGAGCCCGAGCACGCGGAACCGAAGGACGAGGACGCGCGGCTGGGGGCCATCCTCGAGCGGCTGCGCGCCGTCAAGGAGGGGCAGGCCGCACCGGCGCCCGAGCACCAGCACGAGGCCGAGGTCGAGATCGTGATCCCCGACGGTGGGGACGCGATGCGCGTTCGCCGCATCCGTGCACCGATCGAGGTGCCCGCCCGACCGGCACCGCCGCCCGACCTCGGCGACCAGCTGATGAAACTGCAGCGCGCGGTCCGCGAGCTGAACGCCCGCGTCCAGAAGCTCGAGCACGGCGACCAGCCGGCGCCCGCGCTCAAGCGCCGCCATCGCCCGGACGCGTGAAGCACAGACATCCACACCCGGTGTGGTTGTCTGCCCTTCGGCGCCCCGCGAGCATCTCGCCGAACGGATGGCTGGAACGCTGCGGTGATCCGCGTCGCGTCCACGCTCGCCCTATGATCGGGCGCGCGGGAAGACCGGCGCCGCCGCGGCCGTCTCCCGGCCCGAGGACCGACCCATGCACCGTGCTGCTCTGCTCCCGTTCGTCTTGCTCGTGGCCGGCGTCGCGGCCCAGGACCGTTCGGACTACGTCGTCCTGGCGGCCTTCGCGCCGACCGACCCGTTCGACGCCGCGGCGCAGAAGCTCGCCGAGCACCGGCACGCACCGATCGTCCGGTTCGATCCGGCGGATCTCTCGGGCGTGCGTCAGGCCCTCGCGCAGGCGGCGCCCCGCAACGTCGCCCTGGTGATGCGCCCCGAGCAGATCGACTTCGCGTTCCAGCGCCGGTTCCTGCAGCTCGCGACCGAGGTCGACGACGATCCGTTCGTCGACTTCGCATTCGGCTACATCACCGGCCGGACGGCGGACGACGCGGTCGCACTCGTGACGCGCGACATCGAGCGGCAGCCGTCGGCGGAACCGCCTCGGCTGGCGACGGTCGCGGGTGGTGTCGAGAAGTCGGTCGTCGTGTCGCGCCCGCACGTGCTGCGACGCCAGCGTCTCGACGGGTTCGAGATCTACTGTGCCGGCGACAAGGCGTTCCCGAAGGACGGCCGCGACCTCGCATTCCTCGCCGAGCAGCTCCCGAAGCTCGCGGGCCGCGACGTCGTGACGTTCGCCGGCCACGGCTGGCCGCGCGAGGTCGTCGGCGGGCCGACGTTCGCGGAGCTCGATGGCTTGCGGCTCGACGACGCGGTGGTACTGAACGTCGCGTGCTACACCGGCGTCACGCACGCATGGTTCGAAGACGACTACCGCGCCGGCCGGACCGTGCGCCACGAGCTGCCGCTCGACGAGAGCTTCTGCCTCGCACTCCTGCGCACCGGCGTGGTCGGCTACACCGCCTACCTCTGCCCGCGTCCGGCCGGGCCCGAGCTCGACACCGATCTCGCGGCGATGGTCGCCGACGGACTGTCGCTCGGCGACGCCCGCCGTCGCGACTACGACAAGACCGTGCTCGGCTTCCTCGGCTTCGGCGAGGAGCGCATGGAGCTCGACGACCTCCGGGACGGCGACGCGCTCCCACCCCACCCCGACCCCGTGCGCGACATGATGCTCGAAGGCGCGACCGGTGGCGTGCTGTTCGGTGACCCGGCGGTGGTGCCGTTCGCGAAGCGCGACGATGAATCGCCGGTCGCGATCGACGTGAAGGACGAGGACGGCGCGCTGCGCGTCCACGCGTCGGCGGCGCTGGTCCCGCTCTACCTCGACTGCGCGGACCCGACCGCGCGCTTCGGCAAGTCGATGGCGATGAAGGTGTACGCGCGCCTGCCGATCGGGGACCGCCTCGTCGAAGACGTCGTCGTCGACGATCTGCGCGTCGGCTCGACCCGTCTCCCGAGCCGCGTCCTGTGGGCGGTCGAAGACGATCACGGCGAGCGCTTCTTGCAGCTCAAGGTCAACTTCCCGCGCGAGGAGCGGATGCTCGCGGGCATGTCGATGTCGGCGCGCGTGGTGACGACCGACGATGCCGCGCGCGCGAAGACGCGCGGGGGCGAGGTCCAGCCGCCGAGGATCATGTCGAAGGACGTGAAGTCGCGGGCGATCCAGGCGTTCATGCTCGAGCGCGCGAAGGCCAGGGACGTCTCGCGGAAGGCGCTCCAGGCCGCGCTCGACGCGTCCGCTGCCGAGCTCGGCGACAAGACCGTCGAGCTCGGGTCGCTCGAGCGCCTGGCGAGCTTCGGCAGCGAGGGGTTCCGCGCGGTGTGCGTGCTGCTCGAGGTCGGCCATGCGCACTACCACACCTGGAAGCTGCTCGAGGCGACCTGGCACCCCGGGGACGAGCGACACCTGATCTCGCTGGCGACCTACGGCGACCTGCCGAACTACGCGTCGTGGCAGGTGCTCGAGGGCCTGGGAGTCGCCGACACGCCCGAGGTCCGGCGCTACCTGCTCGACCGGCTCGCCAACGAACCGGATGCGGGTCTCTACATGGCGGCGGCTCGCGGTGTCGCGCATCTCGGCGCGCGGGACGCGGCGGCCGCGATCGGCGACCGCGTGCTGGAGCAGCGCGACGGCTGGAGCGGCGTCGAGCGGTACCTCATCGAAGCGCTCGGCGAGCTCGGCGGACCGGACGCGATCGACCGGCTCGAGCGCATCGCGAAGGAGCTCGGTCCGGATTCGCGGAAGAGCGCCCTCTACGCCCTCGGGAAGCTCGATCCCGACCGCGCGGCGCGGCTCAGCGGCGAACACCGCTGACGAGAGGCACGGCGGTTCGGCCCGGCTATGCTCGCCGACCCGATGCTTCCATCCAACCCACGAGTGGCGCGCGCGGTGCTCGGTGCCGTGCTGACGGCACCGTTCCTCGCGCCCGCTGCGTTCCCGCAAGACCGCCAGAACACCCGTATGCAGGAGCCTCAGCCGCTTCACTACCCGGAGACCAAGAAGGTCGACGTCGTCGACACGTACTTCGGAGTCGAGGTGCACGATCCGTATCGCTGGCTCGAGCAGGACGTGCGCGAGGCACAGGACGTGCGCGACTGGGTGACGGCCGAGAACGCCGTGACCTTCGCCTACCTCGAGAAGCTCCCGGGTCGCAAGCGGATCGAGCAGCGGCTGACGAAGCTCTGGAACTACGCGCGTCGCAGCGTGCCGTTCGAGGTCGGTGGGCGCTGGTTCCACTACCGCAACGACGGTCTGCAGAACCACGCGGTCCTCTACACGTCCGACGCGCCGGGCGCCGACCCGCGCGTGCTGTTCGATCCGAACGGCTGGAGCAAGGACGGCACGGTCGCGCTCGGCGAGGTGTCGATGAGCCGCGACGGTCGCTACGCGGCCTACGGCATCCAGGACGGCGGCAGCGACTGGCGCACGTTCAAGGTCCGCGACGTCGAGACCGGCAAGGACCTGTCCGACGTGCTCGAGCACCTGAAGTTCACGGCCATCTCGTGGGACGCGACCGGTGACGGCTTCTTCTACAGCAAGTAT
The DNA here is from genome assembly GCA_963823025.1 of uncultured Planctomycetota bacterium. Lineage (GTDB taxonomy): Bacteria > Planctomycetota > UBA1135 > UBA1135 > UBA2386 > CAWGKH01. Next base: position 62,990 of record CAWGKH010000008.1, read on the forward strand.
CCGGACCCGGAGCCGGGTCAGCAGTTCCAGAGCCTCAACCTGCAGAACAAGGTGATGTACCACCGGCTCGGCACGCCGCAGTCGGCGGACTACGTCGTCTACTGGCGGCCCGACCACCCGGACTGGAACTACCAGGCCCACGCGACGAAGGACGGCCACTGGCTCCTGATCCGCATCTCCACCGGCACCGACGATCGCTACCGCGTGTACCTGCAGGATCTGACGAAGCGGTTCGCCGCACCGGTGCCGATCGTCGACGAGTTCGAGAACGACTACGGCTACGTGTGGAACGACGGTCCGATCTTCTACATGACGACCGACCGCGACGCGCCGAATCAGCGCGTCGTGCGCATCGACGCGCGCCATCCGGAGAAGGAGCGCTGGGTCGAAGTCGTACCCGAGGCGACGTCGCCGCTGCAGAGCGTGAGCTTCGTCGGTGACCTGCTGGTCTGCTCGTATCTCCGCGACGTCAAGACCGCGGTCGAGCTCTACGCGCTCGACGGCCGCCATGTGCGCTCGGTCGAGCTGCCGGGCGTCGGCACCGCGGGGGGATTCGACGGCGAGCCGGAGGACACGTTCACCTTCTACAGCTTCAGCAGCTTCGCCGTGCCGCCGTCGATCTACCGCTACGACATGCTGACCGGCAAGAGCGAGCTGTTCTGGCGTGCGGACGTCGACTTCGACGCGGACGGGTTCGCGACCGAGCAGGTGTTCCTCCCGAGCAAGGACGGCACGCGCGTACCGATGTTCGTGACGCACAAGAAGGGCATCGCGATGGACGGCAGCAATCCGACGCTGCTCTACGGTTACGGTGGCTTCGACATCTCGCTGACCCCCGGTTTCAGCGTCACGCGCGCGCTGTGGCTCGAGCTCGGTGGCGTCGTCGCCGTCGCGAACCTGCGCGGCGGCGGCGAGTACGGTCGCGCCTGGCACGAGGCCGGCAAGAAGATGCACAAGCAGAACGTCTTCGACGACTTCATCGCCGCGGCCGAGTTCCTCATCCAGAAGGGCTACACCCGCACCGACAAGCTCGCGATCCAGGGAGGGAGCAACGGCGGACTGCTCGTGGGCGCTTGCATGACGCAGCGCCCGGATCTGTTCGGCGTCGCGCTGGCCGCAGTCGGCGTGATGGACATGCTCCGCTACGACGAGTTCACGGCGGGGCGCTACTGGACCGACGACTACGGCTCGGCCAAGGACTCGAAGGCGATGTTCGAGTACCTGCTCGGCTACTCGCCCTACCAGAACCTGAAGAAGGGTGTGTCGTATCCGGCGACGCTCGTCACCACCGCGGACACCGACGACCGGGTCGTCCCCGGACACTCGTTCAAGTTCGCGGCGCGCCTGCAGGAGTGTCAGGCCGGGACTGCGCCGGTGCTGATCCGCATCGAGACGCGCGCCGGTCACGGCAGCGGCAAGCCGACCGCGATGCAGATCGAGGAGATCGCCGACATCTACGCGTTCGCGCTGGCGAACCTCGGTGTCGGGATCCCCGGCGGCGACTGAGCGCGCTTCGGGCCGTCACGGCGCGAGGCGCGCGACGACCCACGCGCCTCCGCGGAACGAGTATCGGAAGCGGTCGTGAGCGCGGCCGCGTCGGCCCTGCCAGAACTCCCAGGTTCGCGGCCGCACGAGGTAGCCGCCCCACCACTCGGGACGCGGGATCGGAGTGCCCTCGGGGAACTGCGAGGCGATCGCGATGCGCGCCACCTCCAGCGCATCGCGGTTCGCGACCTCCGCGCTCTGCGTCGATGCCCACGCGCTGAGCTGGCTGTCGCGCGGGCGGCGCGACCAGTAGGCCTCGCTCTCGGCGTCGGTGCATCGCTCGACGGTGCCCTCGACACGCACCTGGCGTTCGGTCGACTTCCAGTGGATCGCGAGGGCTGCCACGGGCGTCGCATCGAGGCTCCGACCCTTGCGGCTGCGCCGATCGGTGTAGATGCGGAGTCCGAGAGTGTCGGACCCACGCACGAGCACGAAGCGCACCGCCGGACGGCCATCGGGATCGACCGTCGCGAGGGCGACGGCATCGACCTCGGGCTCGCCGGCGGCGATCGCTTCGTCACGCCAGCGCGCGTAGAGCTCGAGCGGTTCGACTGGCAGGTCGTCGCTCCGCAGGCTCCGTTCAGCGCTCACGGCAGGTTCTCCGGCATCCGTCTGGTCTCGAGCGCGGGAGATCGGCTTGATGCAACATGGGGCGGGGATTCGAGAACGGTCGCTCCGTGGATGCCCGCGGCAAGCCGGGCGAGCGCGCGCGAGGGAACGGCCCGATGAACATCTCGAACTGTGCCGTTTCGTTTCGCCGGAAGCGACACGAGTTGGCGCCGATCGTACCAACCCCGTTGCGGAATCGTCCCGCGCCTGTAACGTCCAAGCCGCTCGACACGGGTACCCGCGGGAAACGGGGCGATGCGCCGGGCACGTTCCCCGCAGCATCGCTCCCGGAAGGAGGCCGCTGCGGGATTTCACTCTCAGTCGACTTCGGAGGAAACCCAATGCGCTTGCCATGCCAGGCTGCGTGGGCCCTCGGACTCGCCACGCTCGCGATGGGAAGCGTGTCGCTCCGGGCTCAAGACTCTGCGGAACCAACCGGTCGGGCGCCGACCGTCGATCCGACCCTGCTGAACCACGTCGCGGTCGTCCAGCCGCTGGATGGCGTGCTGTGGGGCGCTGGAACGAACTTCAAGATCCGCTTCGGCGCGGACGGCGTGGAGTTCTTCCCGATGCTCGGTGTCGCCGCGCCGCACAACATGCCGGTGCAGCTCGCGCTGCGAGGCGTGGGCCGCGGCCAGAAGCTCACGGCGCCTGCGGACCAGCTCCCTGGTGCGGAGCCGAAGGTCGATGGCCTGCGCGTGGACTACGCGCGCGGATGGTTGACCGAGCGCTACGACGTGCGCGAGGACGAGGTGGAGCAGAGCTTCGTCTTCGATCGCCTGCCGCCCGGCGAGGGAGACCTGTTCGTCCGCCTCGACCTGCGCACCGACCTCGAGCCGCGCGGTGACGGGCGCACGCTGGACCTCGACTACGGCCAGCTCGGCAGCGTCCGGATCGGCAAGGTCGTCGGCATCGACGCCAACGGCGTCCGCGCCGAGGGTGCCGTGCGCTACGAAGCGGGCACGCTGGAGCTCAGCCTGCCGCGGGAATTCGTCGACCACGCCGCGCTGCCGCTGGTCCTCGACCCGGTGCTCGGCAGCAACATCACGATCCAGAGCGCCTACGACGCCGAGTCGCCGGACATCGCCTACGACCGGACCTTCAATCTCTACCTCGTCGTCTACACCCGGGTGTATCCAGCACGGACCGGGACGTCTGGGGTCAGCGCGTGTCGACCGGCGGGTCGCTCGTGGGCTCGGCCGTCCTGATCGAGAACAACACCACGAACCAGCTCGACCCGCAGGTCGGCAACGTGAACCTGCGCGATGCATTCCTGGTCGTCTGGACCGAGAACAGCGACATCATCGGTCGCGCCGTACCGGCGGACTCGACGCTCGCTCTCACCGCACGGGCGAACATCGCCGCAACCACGGACCTGGAGAACGAGCCCGACGTCGGCGGCGAGTTCGGGCTCTCGGAGGACGACGCGCTGGTCGTGTGGGACAACGACACCGCCAACACGATCGAGGCCTGCCAGGTGCAGATCACCTCGACGCTGACGATCGGCCAGGTGATCTCCCGTACGACGATTCGCGCCGGGACGAACACCAAGACCTACCCGACGATCTCGAAGAGCGGCGGTCAGGATGGCCAGTTCCTGATCTGCTGGGCCGAGTACGCCTCCAGCTTCTACCGGATCTACGGCGCGGTGTACGACCGCAACGTGCTGGTCACCGACTCGATCGTCACCATCGCCAGCGACTCGACGTACGACCGGCTCAATCCCTCGTGCGACGGCGATGGTCGCCGTTGGGTCGTCGCGTACAAACGCGACGAGGCGGTCTCGACCGTCGATCAGGACATCTACGTCCGCTCGGTCTACCTCGAAAGCGGCGTCGCGCGGGTCCTGAGCGGCGAGGTCGGCGTCGAGAACGACATCGGCGACGACGAGAACAACCCGGACGTGGCGTGGACCGGGCAGTCCGCGGTCGTCGTCTACGACGACGAGACCGGCACGACGTTCGCCGCGCGCGTCGAGAGCGTCAACCAGTACGACTGCCTCTACTGCGAAGGCGTCGCGGTTCCGGACTACCGGACGACGCACCGGATGCAGAACATGGCGATCGCGTCCCGGTTCAGCGGCGGCCCGTTCAGCTCGACCACGTCCGCGATCGACGACGATGTGCTGATGGCCTGGGAGGCGCTCGACTCCACGGCGCTGACCAGCGACGTCCTCGCGCTGCGATGGACCACGCGCGACGGTCTCGTCGGCGACCTCGGCGGGGGCTGCGGCGGTGGCGGCGACATGCGCGTGAGCTGCGCGCACTCCAGCGGCAACTTCGCGTCGCGGGTCTTCGGCGCGAACGCGTCGGCCAATGCGTGGCTGATCCTCAGCCCGCGCACCTTCAACTTCCCGTGCGGGACTTGCCTCCTCGTGCCGGATCCGTTCGTCGGCATTCCGCTCGCGACCACGACCAACTCCGTCGGCACGGCCGAGTTCGAGGTCTACGTGCCGAGCGGCCTGAACAACGGCGTGTTCTACGCCCAGTGGCTCGTCGCGGGCGGCAGCTCGTGTACCAACCTCGGCACGGACCTGTCCAACGCCGTTCGCGTCACCATCCAAGACTGAACCGGAGGCCCCACAGATGAACTACACGCACTGCACCTCGGCGATGCTCGGTCTGGGCCTCGTGGCGGCACTCGCCGCCCAGGATCAGCCGGCGCCCCGCGCCCCGATCAACTCGTCCGCCGGCGTCGTCCGGCAGGATGGGCACACCCTCGGCCTCGGCCCCCGCTACAAGGCCGAGTTCGATGCACACGGCATGACCTTCGTCCCGGCGCTCGGCCGGACCGTGCCGCACAACTTCCCGCTGCGTCTCGAGATGGTGTCCGTCCGTCGCGGCGGTCAGCTCGTCGTCGAGCGTGGCGCGTCGATCGAGCCGGTCGTCGATCCGGCACGCGTGACGTATCCCGTGACCAAGGACGTCCGCGAACGTTTCGACGTCCGACCGGACGGTGTCGAGCTCACGGTGACGTTCGACTCCCCTCCGGAAGGCTCCGGTGAGCTCGCGGTCCGCTACCGGATCGTCACCGAGCTCGACCTCGACGCGAAGGCCACGGAGTCCGGCGGTCGGCGATTCTCCGTCGGCGACGTCGGCGGTGTGACCCTCGGAGCCGTCACGGGTGTCGACGCGGACGGCGTGAAGGTGGCCGGCGAGATCCGGATCGAGGACGACTTTGCCGAGTTCGTCCTGCCGAAGGAGTTCGCCGACTCCGCACGCTATCCGATCGTCCTCGATCCGCTGCTCGCCACCGACGTGTCGGTGGCGACCGGCACGGACAGCGATCAGGATTGCGACGTCTGCTGGGACAACTCGATCAACAACTACCTGTTCGTGTTCTCGACCGAGTTCTCCGCGACGGACATCGACGTCCGGGGCCAGCTGACGAATGCCACCGGAACGCTGGTCGGCTCGGTCCTCGCGATCAACACGTCGGGAGTCGCGATGCACCCACGCGTCGCGGACGTCGACAACACCAACCAGTTCCTCGTGGTCTGGCAGGACAGCGCATCGTTCCTCGGCCCGTTCGACATCCAGTGCCGGCGGGTCACGCCGAGCAGCGGCGCGATGTCGAGCATCATCGTGGTCGCGTCGGGCGCCGCCGATCAGCTCGAACCCGACATCGGCAACACCTACAGCACTGACAACGATGCGCTGGTGGTGTGGTCGGACCGGAGCCAGGGCATCCGCGGGAGACAGGTCGACGTTCCGTCCACCGGCAATCCGGCACCGGTCGGATCCGAGACCGCGATCAGCACCGTGACCACCGACGAGCAGCCGGTGATCTCCAACAACGGCGGCGGTTCGCGCCGCGTGGTTGCGTTCCTCAGGACCAGCGGGGCCGACCGGATCGTCGCGCGCGCCGTCACCAGCGCCATGGCGCCGACGGGGACGGAGTTCCAGGTGTCGCTCGCGAGCTCGACCCTGGCGCCGACGCGGCCCGCGATCGACGGCGACGGCACGCGCTTCCTCGTCGCCTGGGACTACCAGGAGTCGAGCACGTCGTTCTATCGGAACGTGTGGTGCCGCCTCGTCCGGTGGACCGGCAGCGATCTCACGGCCGACGCGGCCGCGAGCGTGCTCGGCAACGGCGCGTCCGACGCCAACGACGACGAGCGCGAAGCCGCGGTGGCGCGGATCGGCAGCTCCCTCCAGGGGACGAAGTACGTCGTCGCCTGGACCGAGCAGGACAGCGGCGGTCTCAACACCTCGATCGGTGTCGTGAGCGTCGATCCGCTGTCGTGCCTCGCGTGTGGCACGACGTCGTACTTCGGGAGTGGCAGCGGTGGCGGCCGTGACTGGGGGCCGGCGATCGGCTCGTACTACCAGGTCGGCGAGGAGATCGACAACTGCATGATCGCCTACACCGACACGTACTCCGTGCCGCCGTTCTCGAGCGACGTCTGGGGCTATCGGTTCGAGGCGTTCGGCGTCAGCGACACCGTGACGAACCTGGGCGGCGGCTGCGGCTTCGGCGGCACCGCGTCGCGGGGGAACCGCGCCGTGCTCGGCGCGCAGAACCTCGAGATCCGACTGTCGGGCGCCACCGGATTCCTGGGAGTCGCGCTCGCCCTCGACGTGTCGCCGCCGGTGATGGGCACGATCCCGTGCGGTCCGTGCAACGCGCTCGTCGGGCTGTCGGTCGTGTCGCCAACCGTCGCCAGCCCCGCGGCGGGGACCGCCACGGCCCCGCTCCCGGTGCCGTGCAACACGTTCCTCCTCGGCAACTCGCTCGAGGCGCAGTGGTACGTCATCAACCTCGGCGCCAGCCCCTGTCCGCTCGTGCCGGGCGTCCAGGTCAGCAACCGGATCAAGATCACGATCGGTGAGTGAGTGATGGCGGCCGGTGTGCTGCGACCGTGGCGCCGGCCGAACGACACGTCATCGCCGCGGCGGCGCTCGCGCACGGAGATCCCCTCCGCGCGCTGAACGCCGTCGCGGGCGACCACTCCGCGCACGCGCGCGCCCAGGGGCGGAGCTGCGGCGCATCGATCCCAACACCGCGGGCGTGCTTCGCGCCGTGCGTCGCGGATCCTGACTGGCGGAAGCGGGACCGCGGATTCATCATCGCGGTCCCGCATGCCCGTCTCGCAAGCCCCCGATCGCGACCACCGCTTCGGCACCTTCGGCGGCGTGTTCACGCCGTGCACGCTGACGATCCTCGGCGTGATCATGTTCCTGCGCTTCGGGCAGGTCGTGGGCAACGCCGGGATTCGCGACGCGCTCCTGATCGTGCTGCTCGCGAAGCTGATCACGACGACGACGACGCTGTCGCTGTCGGCGATCGCGACGAACACGCGCGTGCGCGGCGGTGGTGCCTACTACCTGATCGGACGCAGCCTGGGGCCGGAGTTCGGGGGCGCGATCGGGATCGTGTTCTACCTCGCGCAGGCGGTCTCGGTGTCGATGTACGTGATCGGCTTCACGGAAGCCGCGCTGTCGACGTTTCCCGACCTCGGGTGGAACGCGCGTCTGTTCGGCTCGATCGTCAACCTCGTGGTGTTCCTCTCGGTCTACATCGGCGCGAGCTGGACGATCAAGCTGCAGTACCTGATCCTCGCGGCGCTCGCGCTGTCGATCGGGACGTTCTTCTTCGGCGCGATCGAGGCGTTCGACGCATCGCGGTTCACCGAGAACTTCGGCCCGCGCTACGGGAGCGGCGAGAGCTTCTTCACGATGTTCGCGCTGTTCTTCCCGGCCGCGACCGGAATCATGGCCGGCGCGAACATGTCGGGCGACCTGCGCGACCCGGCGCGATCGATCCCGCGCGGCACGCTGGCCTCGGTCGGCGTGACGGCCGTGATCTACCTCGCGATGGCGGTCCTGCTCGGTGCCGCGCGGCCGCGCGAGGAGCTGGTCGGCGACAACATGGTCGTCGCGAGCATCTCGACTTCCGCCGCCGCGATCGTCATCGGCATCTTCTGCGCGACGTTGTCGTCGGCGCTCGGCAGCATGATGGGGGCGCCGCGCATCCTGCAGGCGCTCGCGCGCGATCGCATCTTCGAGGTGCTCAAGCCGTTCAGCCGTGGCGTCGGGCCGCTCGGCGAGCCGCGCAACGCGACGATCCTGACGTTCCTGATCGCGCAGGCGGGCATCCTGGCGGGTGATCTCGACGCGATCGCGCCGATCATCACGATGTTCTTCATGATCACCTACGGGACGCTCAACCTCGCGACCTTCTACGAGTCGGTCACGAAGAACCCGAGCTACCGGCCGACCTTCCGGCTGAGCCATTGGTCGACCGAGCTGCTCGGCGCGCTCGGGTGTCTGGCGGCGATGATCCTGATCTCGCCCTTGTGGGCGATCGTCTCGATCGTGTCGATGGCGGGGCTCCACTTCTACGTCAGCCGCAAGGAGATCCTGGCGACGTGGGGCGACGTGCAGAGCGGTGCGTTGTTCGAGCGCGCGCGGTTGACGCTCTTGCGCCTCGAGGAGGAGCGCTACCACCCGAAGAACTGGCGGCCGTCGATCCTGGCGTTCGGCGGCGCCCGGTGGAGTCGCGCGCGCCTCGCGATCCAGGCGCACTGGCTGGCCGGTGGGCGGGGGCTGTTGACGCTCGCGCAGGTGATCACGGGCGACGTGGAGGATCTGCTCGAGCGTCGCGCGAGCCAGGAGAAGGTGCTGAGGACGTTCATCCGCGAGCACGAGCTGCAGGCGTTCCCGGCGATCGTGGTCGGTCGCGACGTGTTCTCCGGCATCGAGTCGCTCGTGCAATGCGCTGGCACCGGGGCCCTGCGACCGAACGTCGTCGCGCTCGGCTGGCTTTCCGACGAGACGATGCTGTTCGACTTCTGCGGGGCGCTCCGCAGGATCGCCGGGCTGCGCCGGAGCATCGCGATCCTGAAGATCGAGCGCGACGTCGAGGATCCGTGGGCGACGCGGCCCGGCACGATCGACGTGTGGTGGCGTGGCCGCAAGAACGGCCAGCTCCTCGTGCTGTTCGCGCACTTGATGGCCCAGACGGACGAGTGGCGCGGACGGACGATTCGCCTGCTCCGGGCGGTGCCCAACGACGCGGCGATCGCCGAGTCCCACGCCCACCTGGTCGAGACGATCCACCGCGCCCGCATCCGTGCCGAGACCTGCGTCGTCGTGTCGACGAACTTCGCGCGCACGCTGCACGAGGAGTCCGGTCGCGCCGCGATCGTGTTCCTCGGCTTCGAGCCCCCGGCCGAAGGCACCGAGCGCGAGTGGGTGGATTCGATCGCCTCGGTGACCGCCGGACTCGACAACGTCGTGCTGGTCAACAGCGTCGGCGACATGGAGCTCGAGGCGTAGCTCCGCGAGAGGCAGACAACCACACCCGGTGTGGTTTGCTGCGTCCGCGAAGGGCAGACAACTACACCGGGTGTGGTTTGCTGCGTCTCACCGGAGTGGCTCATCGCATCCCGGTGACCCGGGTCCGGCGGAACAGCAGCTCCACCTCGGTGTGCGTGCCGAACCGCTTTGCCAGTGCGAGCTGCAGTCCTTCGGCGATCTCCGCTCCGGCGTTCAATCGCCCGCACGCCACCGCCGCCGCGTCGTGCGGTGACGCGAACGCGACGATGTGCGCCGAGACACCGGCCTCGATCGAGCGCAGACCGTCGGCCCGCAGCAGCCGCGCCATCGCGGTCTCGCTCGGTCCGTTCCAGGCCTTCAGCCCGTCTGCTGGCGCTCCGATCTCCTGCCACGCCGTCTCGATCATCTCGCAATGCCGCACTCCTGGCAGATCGATCACGAAGCGTCCGCCGGGTCGCAAGTTGTGCTTCGCCACCTCACCCCACAGGTTCATCGGCCAATCGCGGTCCGTCGCCGGGCACGCCACCAGCGCGTCGTGTTGCCCGAACGTCTCACCGCCCTCCGGCCGGTAGGCCAGCACCGCGAGTCCGGGATGCTCGAGCTGCTCCGCGTGGTGCGCGCGCTCGACGTCGGGCTCGAGCACGGTGACGTGCCCGTCGTTGCCCACGCTCGCCAGCACGTGTGCGCACAGATCCGGTGCCGATGCCGTCAGCATCAGCACGCGCGCACCCTTTCGCAGATGCAGCCGTCCGACGGCCTCGGCGAACCATGGCTGGTACGCGAGCCCGTCCTCGAACGGCAGCTCCGCACGGTCGCTCACGCAGCACCCCCGGACCGCCGCGGCGGCAACGCCACGACGTCGCCGTCCTCCGCCACGCTCACGTCGTCGTGGATCGCACGCGCCTCCTCGAGGAACGGCTCCGCGTCGCGGTAGCGCTGGCTCAGGTGCGTCAGCACCAGCCGCCGCGCTCCGGCCTCGCGGGCCAGGAGTGCCGCCTCACGCGCGGTCATGTGGGAGTTCTTGTGCGCTTCGTCCCGGTCCACGTCGAGATACGTCGACTCGCAGACCAGCAGGTCCACGTCACGTGCGAGCTCCGCCGCCGCCGCGCACGTGCGCGTGTCCATCACGAACGCGAACTTCTGCCCCCGGCGCCGCTCCGCCACGTCTTCGAGTCGGACCGCGACGCCCGCACTCCCGATCGCGCTGCCGGTTCGCTTGAGCTCGCCGACCGCCGGCCCGGTCAGTCCGAGCTCGGCCGCCCGCGCCGCGTCGACGTTCCACTGATCCGGCTCCACCAGCCGCCACCCGAAGCACTCCACGGTGTGCTCGAGCCGCCGCGCCTCGAGGCGCCATTCCGGCGTCTCGAACACCACGCCCTCCGCTTCGACCGGGTGCGTCGCGATCTTCGCCACGTCGCGGAAGATCGATGCCTTCCGCATCCGGTCGAGGTATCGCTGCCCTGACGCCGGGTAGTGGACGTGCACCTCGTGCGGCACCTCGTCCAGCGAGATGCGCTGCACCAGGCTCGCGAAGCCGAGGCAGTGATCGCCGTGGAAGTGCGTGATCAGGACGTGCGAAATGCTCGTCGCGGTGACGCCGAAGTGGATCATCTGCCGCTGCGTGCCCTCGCCCGGGTCGAACAGGAACCCGTCCCCGTCCCAGCGCAGGAAGTAGCCGTTGTGGTTGCGCCGGCGAGTCGGAACCTGGCTGGCGGTCCCCAGCACGACGAGCTCACGGACGGACATCGGCGGCCACCATACCGGCCGCGAACGGCTGCCGCGCGTTCGTACTTGCGTGGCGGCGCGAACGTGGCAGTCTCCGGTCCATGACCGAACCACGCCGCGCACCGGAGCTCCCCGCCGATGCCCCGTGGCTCGGTGCCGGCGACCGCCCGCCGCAGTTCGAGGGCGCGCTCCGCGGCCGGGTCGCGCTGCTCTGCTTCTGGACCACGTCATCGATCCACAGCCAGATCGCGCTCGACACGCTCGCGTTGCTGCAGCTCCGCTTCGCCGGTCGACCGGTGACGGTGGTCGGTGTGCACACGGCGCGTCGCCCCGCCGAGCGCGGTCGAGAATCCGTCGCTGCGGCGACGCTGCGCGCGCGGGTGCGCCATCCGGTGCTGATCGACGACGACGCGAAGGTGTTCGACGCCTATCGGTGCAGCGCCTGGCCGACGTTCGTGCTGGTGGACGGCACCGGCGAGATCCGCTACCAGGGCGCGGGCGAGCCCGACCTCCAGCGACTCGGTGCCGCGATCGAGGCGCTGGCCGACGAGTGCACCGCCGCGCCTGCGCAGCCATGGCCCGCGGCGTGGCCGCCGCTCGCGGCGACCTCGCGCACCGAGCTCCGTTGGCCCGCGGGCCTGGCCGTCGATCCGGAGCGCGGTCTGCTGTGGATCGCCGACGGCGGTCGCGACCGCGTGCTCGGCGTCGCCCTCGACGGCGGCGAGATCCGCCACGAGATCGGCTGCGGCGTACGCGGCTTCGCCGACGGCGACGGCGACCTCGCCGCGTTCGCCGATCCCCGGGGGCTGTGCGTCGTTCCCGGCGGTGTGATCGTCGCGGACTTCCACAACCACGCGCTGCGCCGCATCGACGTCGCCACCTCCGGCGTCTCGACCGTCTGTGGCAACGGCGCGCCGTATCCCGAGCGCGGCCTCGGTGGGCCGATCGCGGCGGCCGTGCTCGACGGCGACGACGCGATCGTCTCCGCCGCCTCCTTCCACCAGCTCCGCACGGTTTCGGTCACCGACGGCCGCGCCATGCCATTCGCCGGAACCGGTGCGCCCGGCACCACCGACGGACTGCCGCTCGACGCCACGCTCGCCGAGCCGCGCGCGCTCGCGGTGAACGGCGCCCGCATCGCGTTCGTCGACGGGGGCGGCGACGCGTTGCGTGTGCTCGACCGCGACGCCCAACGCATCACCACCTGGGCCACGCGCGAACACCTCGCCTCCCCGTGCGGCGTGGCCTGGTGGAACGATGAGATCCTCGTGTGTGACACGCTCGGCGATCGCATCCTGCGCTTCGCCGGTGCCGGCGCGGAGCCCGTTGTGCTCGCCGGTGCGTCGGCCGGTCTCGCCCGTCCCGAGGCGATCGCCGTCCACGGCGAGCGTGCGTTCGTCGCCGACACCGGCAACCATCGCATCGTCGTGGTGCCGCTGACCGGAGGCGCACCGACCGGGCTCGTGCTGTGCGACGAGCGCGACGATCTGGACGAGCCCGAATCGCCGCGTGCCGAGCTGCGGACCGGGGGCCTCGTGTCGCTGTCGGCGTTCCTCCCGCGTCCCGACGGTGCGCGCGTCGATGCCGCGTACCCACCGTTCGGACTCGCCGGCTCGCTGGACGGCGACGTCGCGGCGCCGACCGCGCGCACCGTCGATCTCGAAGGTGAGTGGGGCGTCTTGCGCGAGGTGCCGACCGGTCCGCCCGGTACCGGCGTGCTCCGCTTCGTCGTGCGCTATGCCACACGTTCGCACCATGCCCATGCAAGACACGTGCTCGAACGTGACGTCGTGCGCGGCGTGCGCCTGACGGCCGACGGCCCCGACGCGGTCGAGCTGTGATTCCGATGCAACCATCGCTTCGTGCCGTGATCGTCGTCCTGGCCGCCACCGCTGCCGGGGCGCTCGGGAGCCTCCTGGCGTCGGCGTGGCTGCCGACGCCGCCCGTTCTGCACGATCAGGATTTCCGCATGCTGCGGGGCGAGGACGACGCGTACGACGTCAGGCCGGGGCACCCGTTGATCCTGCCGTTCCCGTTCGCCGACTTCGACATGGCGTCGGACATCGAGCTCGCGGCCGACACCGACCTCGATCTGGTCGTGCGCCACGTCGAGCCGGTGCTGCGCGACGAGGGCATGCCGCTGTTCCATGCGCGCTTCGCCGCGATCCGTTCGTCGACGCGCGCCGAAGGCGAACCGGTGCGCACGCGCGAGGATGCGCTGTTCGACCGATTCATGGACGGTGGCGTGAAGCTTGCACCGGGCCGCGTCGCGACCATCACGCTCGAGGCGCGCGGACGCGTGGTCGAGGGCAACGTCGCCGGAGTGCCGATCCCGCCGTTCGCGACCACCGACGCGCACGGCGCGCTGGCGTTCGTGTCACCGCGCGGCCATGCGCTGGTGCACACGTTGACCGTCCAACGCGTGCCGCGCCCGTTGCGCCTGATGCCGATCGGGCTCGCGGCGATCGGCGGTGCGGTGCTCGGGCTCGCGCTCGCCTGGTTGCGCGGGTCGACGCGACGCGCGCTCGCCGCACTGCTCGCCGTCCCGGCGGTCGCGTGGGTGGGGGGGGCGCTCGTCCTGCATCAGCTGGTCCCCGAATGCGAACCCGATCGCGCCAGCGTCGTGCTGATCGCACTCGCCGGTGCGCCCGCCGCGCTCGCGCTCGCACGGCTACGCCGACCCTTCCTCGCGGCACTGATCGGCGCGGTGTGTGCGTTCGCGATGTTCGAGCTCGCGACACGCGTCGAGGTGCCGAGGCTCGCCCCGTTCGAGGACCCGCGACTGACCGCCTGCTTCGGCTGGGGCTCGGACAGCACGCCGTTCGACGTGCTCGTGCCCCGCCTGCGCGCGCGCGCCGAGGTGCACGTGCCGACGCCGTCGAAGCACCGCGTGTTCTTTCTCGGCGGCGGGATGCTCTACGAGGGTGGCGCCGACCGCGAGGACTGGGTCGGACCGCTGGCGGCCAACGCCGCGCATCGGTCGCTCGGCGAGCCGGTCGACGGCGTCGTCGTGCCGACGCTCTACTCCTGCGCGTTCCAGCAGCTCGCGCTGTTCCAGAAGGTACTGCGTCGAGCCGTTCGCGCCACAGGCCGCGGTGTTCGCGGTGCCGCCGTGGGAGGGGGAGGCGTCGGAGCCGTATCCGCCGCGCGCGGCGCTCGCCGGGGACTTCACGCCGTGGAGCGGGCACGGGTCGGCGTTGTGGGCGCTGTGGAGTGCGGCCCGCCGGGACCCCGCGCCGACGACCGATCCGGACGGTCTGGCGATGACGTTGCGCGAGTTCGACGACCTCGCGAAGGCGCGTGGCATCGACGTGCTGTTCGTCTCGGCCGCGGGGCTGCGCGACGACCTGCGGGAGGTGGTCGCTGCGATCGCCGCGGAGCGCGGGCGGAAGCACCTCGTCCTCGATTTCGACGCCGCGCCGAAGCAGGCCGAGGATGCGCTGGGGAGGTGGCTCGAGCAGGTGTTCCGGGATTGAGGTGAGAGACGTTCAGCGCGCCGGTGTCGCGGCGGTACGGGGTTCGAGCTCCTGCAGGCGCAGATCCGCGGTCTGGCTCGCGACGCGCACCCGCGCGATCGCCGGTGAGTCCCCGTCGCCGACGGTGCCGAGGTAGTGAGCCGTGCCGTTCGCGGCCGGCAGTGTCGACGAGTCCCAGTGCACCGGCAGCTCCGAGCGCACGACGCCGCTCTCGGTCGCGAAGTCGATGCGGAAGCGGTCGGCGCGGGGTGCGCGCACACGCACTTCGCCACGGTCGCTCGAGAGCTCCAGGTCGAGGGTCAGGGCGAGGTCCGGCGGCAGGTCGACCGTGAGTTCGCCGCGGTCGCTGCTCAAGCGTGCGACCCGGTAGTCGCCGGCCAGCTCGATCGCGCCATCGATGGTCGTGCACGTCAGCCCGCCGCCGGCCATGCGCGCGCGCACGCGGCCGCTGACCGTCTGGACGTCGACGTCGTCCATGGCGCCGCGGATCGTCACGTCGGCAGCGATCGACACCACGCGCACGCGCACGCCCGGCGGCACCACGATCTCCCAACGGCCGGCGACGTCGTCGAGGCGCAGACCGGCGGCCGGCACGAGCCCGACGACCGCCAGATCGGTGGTGGGGCGCTGCACGGAGAGCCCGACGCCGGCGGCGAGGCGTTCGGCGTCGCTCCGATTGCCCGCGACGACCTCGGCGTCCACGCTGCAGTACGTCGTGTCGCCCCCGCGAATCACCACCAGCCCGCGCGGCGCGTGCACCTCGAGCGCGGCCAGCTCGCCGCGCGCGAACACCACCTCGCGCGTGACGTCCTCGCGCGATCGGTCCACCTCGGTCTTCGGCGGCCCGAAGAAGCAGCCTCCGCACGGCAGGGCGACGAGGATCGGGAGGAGCAGGTTGTGCGTTCGACGGTCCATCGTGCGGGCGTTCGGGTGTGCGGCCGCAACCGACGTGCCGGGACGCGAGGGGGCACGCGGTCGACTATGCTGCCGAGTATGACCTGCGCGAACGGAGCGATCGATGGCCGCGGGGCGTGACCTGCTGCTGGCCGACGCGCGGACGATCCCGGCGGCCCGCCTGACGTTCCGTTTTTCCCGCTCCGGTGGCCCGGGCGGTCAACACGTGAACAAGACCGAGACCAAGGTCGACGTGCGGCTGGATCTCGGCGCCTGCGCGGACGTGCTCACCGAGGCCGAGATGTCGCGGGCGCGGCGGTTGCTCGCCGGGCGGCTGGACGGGGACGGCCGCGTGGTGGTCGTCTGCGACGAGACGCGCTCGCAGAAGCGCAACGCGGAGATCGCCGTCGATCGGTTGGAGGAGGTCGTGCGGAAGGCGCTGGTCCGACCGAAGCGACGCAAGGCGACGCGCCCGACGAAGGGGAGCAAGGAGCGGCGGCTGAAGGAGAAGAAGCGGCGGGGGGAGATCAAGCGCATGCGACGCGGGGAGTGATCCGCCGGTCCATCGGCGTGCGTGCGCCCCACCCGAGGCCGACGAGAGGCAGCAGATCAGACCCGGTCAGATTGGACGCCCTTCACTGCCCAGCCCCAGCCCCAGCCCCAGCCCGGTGAACAGCAGGACGCCCGTGTCCGTGCGCTCGAATCGCGCGTCCGAGGGGCGCGGTTTCCGCGCCGCCCGGGCCTTCAGCAACGACACGTTCGGCAGCGCGCCGATCACGGTCGCCGGCAGCTCGAGCTGCGCGACCACATGCCCCTCGCCGAGCAGGTGCGCGTGGCCGATGACCGCGACGATCAACGCGCGCGGGTTCGCGAACGCCAGCTTGCGGATGTGCCGTGCCAGCGTCGCGTCGCGCATGTCGAGCGGCTGGCGCGGAACCGGTTCGAGCGCCTGCACCGCGACGCCGTGCTGCCGGCCGAAGCGCAGCAGGTCGCGGTAGAACCCACCGTCGAGATCGGTGCGGTCGAGCCAACTTCCCGGCCAGCGCTCCCGCACGCGCTGTCGCAGCACGTCCATGTCGATGCGCCCTGCCAGGTAGGCATCGATGTCCGGCTGGTCCTGCGTGCCGAGCGCCTCGATCCCGAGGATCAGCTTGCGGTCGCCCTGCACCAGATCCTCGAGCAGCGCCGTCTGCGCGGCGTGCAACGCCAGATCCTCGTGTCGGTCGCCGAGCAGCAGCACGCGTTTCGACGCCAGCTCCTCGCGCAGCTCGTCCAGCGTGACGGACTCCGTCCATTGTCTCCCGAGCGCCCGGTAATGCGCCTCCTTGTAGATGCGCAGCTCCGGCGGCCCGCTGGGCTCGGGATCCTCCTCCCACGCGCCGTTCCACGACAAGGCCGTCCCGCACGCGGCGAGCGACAGCAGCGAGAGCAGTGCGAAGCGTCTCATCTCGAAACCCCCGCGCGCGCACCCTTGCGCGCACGCGCGGCGACGCGAAGATCGCGGGATCGGAGGACTTTTTCCATGAGCAAGCGAGTCGGAGTGCTGTTGTCCGGGTGTGGGTTCCTCGACGGTTCGGAGATCCACGAGTCCGTGCTGACGATGCTGCACCTCGATCGCGCCGGTGCAGAGATCGTCTGCATGGCGCCGAGCATCCCGCAGACCGAGGTCGTCGATCACGCGACGAAGAAGCCCGTCAAGGGTGGCAAGCGCAACGTCCTCACCGAGGCGGCGCGCATCGCGCGCGGCAAGATCCGCGATCTCGCCGAGGTCGACGCCGAGGATCTCGACGCGTTGATCCTGCCCGGCGGCTTCGGTGCCGCGAAGAACCTCTGCGACTTTGCCAAGAAGGGCGCGGACGCCAAGCCGAACGCCGAGGTCGCACGCCTGATGCGCGCGATGCACGAAGCGGGCAAGCCCATCGGCGTCTGCTGCATCGCGCCCGCGGCCTGCGCCGCCGTGTTCAAGGGCGGTGACGTCCATCCCACGTTGACGATCGGCAACGATCCCGACACCGCGAAGGCTCTCGAGGCGATGGGTGCGCACCACCTCGAAGCGCCGGTCACCGGCATCGCGGTGGACGAGGAGAACAAGATCGTCTCGACGCCGGCCTTCATGTACGACGCGCGCTTCGCGGACGTGTCCACCGGCATCGAGAAGCTGGTGAACAAGGTCCTCGCGATGGCCTGACCCGCCGAACCCAACCGACGGCCGGACGCGCATGACCCACTTCTCCCTCGAGGGACGCAACTGCGTCGTCACCGGCGGTGGCACCGGCATCGGCCGGGGCATCGCCCTCGCGCTCGCCGGTTCCGGCGCGCGCGTCGCCGTCACCGGCCGCCGCGAGGCGCCACTGCGTGAGACGATCGGCCTCGTCGAACGCGAGGGCGAGCGCGGCGCGTGGCGCACGATGGACGTCATCGACGCGGACGATGTTCGCGAGGGCATGGACGCGCTGGCAGAGGAGCTCGGTGGCACGATCCACGTCGTCGTCGCCAACGCCGGCACCGGCGGTCCCAACGCGTGCGCGATCGACGGCCCCGACCGCTGGCACGACATCCTGCGCACCAACCTCGACGGCACGTTCTTCACGTGCCGCGAAGCTCTGCGTCACATGCCCGAGGGCGGGCGCGTCCTCGCGATCTCGTCGGTGCTCGGCAAGTTCGGCGTGCCGGGCTACACCGCCTACTGCGCGAGCAAGCACGGCGTGATCGGCTTCGTGAAGGCGCTCGCCCTCGAGGTCGCGTCCCGCGGCATCACGGTGAACGCGATCTGCCCCGGCTGGGTCGACACCGACATGGCGCGGCAGGGCCTCGAGCTGCTCGGCAAGGCCACCGGCACGACCTACGAGAAGGCGCGCGCGCAGGCCATGGCGGCCGTGCCGATCGGGCGCATCCTCCAGCCGGACGAGATCGGCGGGCTGTGCGCCTATCTCGCGTCCCCCGCGTCCGCCGGCGTCACCGCGCAGGCGCTGTCGATCTGCGGTGGCCAGGTGATGGACGGCTGACGCGACGCCGTCACGGATTCTCGACCCACTCCGCGACGAACACGTTGGTGTTGCCCTCGTGCGACCCGTAGCGGTTGCTCGCGAATGCCAGATAGCGCCCGTCCGGCGAGAACATCGGGAAGCTGTCGAAGCTCGGGTTGTGCGTGATCTGCTCGAGGTTGTTGCCGTCCTCGTCGATCACGTAGAGCTCGAAGTTGCCGCCGTGGCGGTCGTTGGGGTCGGAGCCGACGTTCGACGAGAAGATGATGCGGTGGTCGTCGGGGAGCCAGTAGGGCGCGAAGTTCGCCTGGCCGTTGTCCGTGACCTGGCGGAAGTGGCTGCCGTCGGCGTCGATCACCGTGATCTCGATCGTCGTCGGCATCACGTAGCCTTTCGCGAGGAGATCGTAGAACGTCTTCTTCTCCTCGTCGTTCTTCAGGAACCCCGACCGCTGCACGATCTTCGTGCCGTCGTGTGAGTAGAACGCGCCGCCGTCATAGCCAGGGCGATTCGTCAGCCGGCGCACGTCGCTGCCATCCGGCTCCATCGTGTAGAGCTCGATGTCGCCGTCGCGGGTCGACGTGAACACGATGCGACCGGACTTCGGATCCACCGTGCCCTCGGCGTCGTAGCCGGGTGAGTTCGTGATGTTCACGAGGCCGGTGCCGTCGGCGTTCGCCGTGTAGATGTCGTAGGTGTCGAACACCGGCCACACGTAGTGCCCCTCGATGAAGCGTTCGGCAGCCGGCGGCTCGGGCGACGCGCCGTGCGTCGACGAGTAGAAGATGCGGCGATCGCCGGGCAGGAAGTACGAACACGTGCAGCGCCCCTTGCCGGTGCTGACGAGCTTCTGCTCGCCGGTCGCGAGATCGAGCACGAAGATCTGATCGGCCGGGAGCTCCGGCGGGTTCCGGCGCTGGAAGATCAGCTTGGTGCCGTCGAACGACCAGTAGGCCTCGGCGTTCTCGCCGTCGAACGTGAGCTGGCGCACGTTCTTCAGGTGCACCTCGCCGGGCAGCCCCGCCACGGGCTTGCCCGCGCGGATCGTCAGCTCCGCGGGTGCGGCGGCGGGATTCGAGCCCGGCTCGTGCGCCGGGTTCGACGCGTCGGGCCCGGCGGGGGACTTCGAGCACGCGGCGAGCGTCGCGAGGGCTAGGACACGGTAGATCGGTCTCGGCATGCCCGCCATTTGGCCGTGCCGGTGACGCGCCGGCAACCGGGAACCGCGTCCCCCGGCCGACTCGTTGCACTCGGCGGCCCCCCGGGCCATCGTGGGCGCCCTCGCATGCGCGCGGCTCGCTTCCTCCTTCACACGGCTTTCCCGATCGCCCTCGTCGCCTGCGTCGGGCCCACCGTCCAGGCGAGTCTGTGGACGCCGCCCGACTTCCACGTCGACGTGTGGCAGACCGCGGTCGACGAGGAAGGCGTGCCGCGTGTCGCACGGCGCTTCGAGGTGTGGGCCGACGGGCTCGCCGCGTTTCGCGAGGCCGAACGCGACGTCGCCTCGCCCGACGGGCTCGTGCCGCTCTACGACACGATCTGCGTCTACGAGATGCACCCGAACTCGGTGCGCATGCTCGGCCGCCTCCTGCAGCGCGCCGGCATCATGGACGCGGGCGTCGCGCCCCCCGCGGGTCGCGCGCCGACCGACGGCGACGTCACCATCCGCTGGTCGGCGTTCGGCGACTCCGGCAGCGTGCCGAGCTGGTCCGAGGACCCGGTGCTGTTCGACCGGCTGCTACAAGTCGTCAACGCGTTCGTGCCCGCGGGCCACGAGTTCGACGACCCGGCGGGCGAGAAGGAGCCGCGCCACGTCGCCGACGTCCCCGAGCCGGTGCGCTCGGTGCAAGGCGCGATCGAGGCCTATCAAGCACTCATCGAACGGCGCCCGGACGACCAGGAGCTGAAGCGCGAGCTGCGGGCGCTGCAGGCGACGGTGGGGAGCCCGAGCGCTGTGCCGACGAAGCGAAACTGAAAGGCAGACAACCACACCCGGCGTGATCTGCTGCCCTTCGGCACGGCGAAGGGCAGACAACCACACCCGGCGTAATTTGCTGCCCTTGGGTCGGCTGCGCCGTGCTCCTCGTTGTGTCCGCTCGACGAAGCCGCTCGTTCGCCGTCACTTGGTCTTGCACCCGCACGGATTCCTGAAGCGTCGTTGCGCGACCTTCGAAGACGCATCGCGATTCGCCGCGGCGGAGCCCTACAGCGATCTCGCGTCGGTGAATGTGTGTCCGGAGGCCGCGACGCGGATGGAGAAGGCGCGGTGCTGACGCCCGAGTCTCCGCACCACGATCAGGGCACCGCATCCCACATCGAGAAGCGGTCCCAGAATCCGTCCTTCGGCGGCCGGCGGCCGGCGCGCAGGCGGGCGAGGATCGTCTCGGCCTTCGTCACGAGCGCGTCGTCGCCACGGCGGGCGGCGGCCTCCTTGCCGACCGAGACGGAGCCGATCGCCCAGGTGGCGAAGTCGCTGCGCGGCCAGGCGACCTCGCGCGGGTTCGCGAGCTCGGCTGCGGTGAACTCGCGGCCGTCGTGCCAGCGCATCGCGTATGCGATCTGTGGACGGCCGCCGTCCTCGGGGACGCGCCAGGCGTGTTGCAGCAGGTTCAGCGCGACGCCGTCGATCATCTCGTTCACGGCCGGGTCGTCGTCGCCGGTGAGCGCGCGGTAGGCGGCGAGGCCGGCGACGGTCAGCGACTCCTCCCACGGCACCCACGCGTTCGGGCCGTCGACGCCGTAGCGCGGGTCGGCCTTCTTCACCTGGTAGGGGCGCACCGCGCCGTACGGCAGCGATGCGCCGGCCCAGCCGGGGAGATAGACGTCGTGCATCCGGTCGTGCATCCGCTGCCAGACGTGGTGGTCGCCGGTGCAGAGATAGAGCCAGCTCGCCGCGTGCAGCGCGCGGCCGACCGCGCGGGCGTTGCCGGGGTGCGACGTCGTGAGCTTCGGATCGACGGTCTGGCCGGCGAGGTAGAGCTGACTCTCGTTGCGCATCTCGAGGATCGCCGACGGATCGGCGGTGAGCAGTCCGTACGCGCCGAGGTAGTTGCTGCTCCAGTGCTCGCGGTCCTTGCCCTTCCACAGGTGCGTCTCGAACTTCGGCTGCGGGCACGGCTTGCCGAGGCGGTCGGGGGACACGTCGCAGTTCCAGTGCGTGCGACCGTCCCAGATGACCCAGTGCGGGTGGTTCGCGACGAGCACCGGCGACGCGTCGGTCTCGAAGTTGTGCACCGGCCGGCAGGCCTCCTGCAGCACCGACCACTCGACCTCGTAGAGGAACGACGGGATCCCGGTCGCCGCGACCTGCTGGCACGCGACGATGCCGAAGTCCGCCTGCTCGCCGGCGCGGCCGGCCGCGCGCGCGAGACCCAGCGCTTCCTCGCGGAACGGATCGCCGGTCGCCGATGCGCTCCACTTCACGAACGCGGCGTGGCGGCTCGCGAACGCGGCGCGGACCGCGCTCGAGCTCTGGAGCCACGGCGGCGGCGGCGGCACGTAGCCGAATGCGCCGAACGCCTTCGTCTCCGGCCAGCCGGTGGCCGCCGCGAGCGGACGGCACAGCACCGCGGCGCGCAGCGTCTCGTCGTAGGCGCGCGTGGCCTCGTCGTCACCCTCCTTCAGCGGCGGCACGAGTGCGCCCGCGCGGCGCAGCCCCTGTCCGTCGCCGATCGTCTCGTTCTCGAGGATCGTCACGTGCGAGCCACCGTCGCTCAGCTCCGTGCGCACGCCGAGGAGGTTCGCGTGGCGGACGTACAGCGCCATGCCCTCGGTGTCGACGCCGAGCCGGTCGACCTTCACGTCCAGCGCCTTCTTGCTCGGATCGCTGAAGAACAGCCCGAACCCGAGCCACGCGTGCGGCTGATACGAGTAGATCTCGATCGTCGCTTCGACGACGAACCCGCTGTCGCCGAGCCGGCCGCGCATCACCGCGACCTGACGCGCGGCGTCGCTCCACAGCATCTCGGTGACCTTCGGCTCGCACGTGTAGGTCTTGCCAGCGACGACCGCGACGAATCGCAGCGTCCGTGGCACCAGCGAGAACGACGGCGACGCGGGCTCGGGGCCGGCCCCGGGTACGAGCGCGAGGTGCTTCTCTTCGAGCGGACCGAGCGGGCACGGGAACAGGCAGATCGCCTGGCGCAGGCTGCCGTCGCTCCACTTCGCGCCGAACGGCTCCCACACCGTGGGCAGGCCGTCGACGTGGAGATCGGGGAGCTCGCGCGTCGCGCCCTTCGCGAACGGCACCACCGCGCTGACCCACTCGCGGCGGGCATGCGGAGCGAGGTTCTGGACGAGGATCCCGCGGGACTCCGCCGCCGTCGCCGCGGCGGGCTTCGCCGGTTCGTCCTGGGCGAACAGCGAAGCGGCGAACAGGGCGGCAAAGGCCGCGAGCAGCGGAAGGGTCGGGCGCGGTCGCACGACCTGATCGTCGGCAGACACGCGACGCGAGCAACCCCGCCGTCGTGGAACCGCTTGACAGCCCCTCGCGGCGCGGCTAGATCTGCCCGCGCTCATCGAGACCGGCTGAGGGACTGGCCCAGCGACGCCGGGGCAACCACCGCAACCGCGGCAAGGTGCCAACTCCTGCGGAGACCGCGAGGTCTTCGAGAGATGAGCCCGGCGATGCCGCACGCGTTGTGGTCTCCGCCGGGTCTCGGCAGGAGCTCTCGAGGAGCAGAGCTTTGCCTGATGACCCGAGAACGGAGACCGAACCATGAATCGCTGTGAAACCCCGCGCCCGCTCGCGCGCCTCGCCGCACCCGGCGCCACCCCGGCGCCCGAGACCTTCTGCACGTCCGGCACCTCGCCGACCGTCCACCTCGTCGGCGCCGGCGCCGTCGGCCGCGAGCTGCTGCGGCTCTTGCGCGCGCGCGGCGTCCGCGTCGTCGGTCTGACCGACTCGAGTGCCACCGTGTTCGCGCGCACGGGGCTCGACACCGAGGAGCTGGGGGAACGGAAGGCGCGCGGTGGCGCGCTCGCCGACGTGCCCGGCGCCGAGTCGCTGCCGGTCGAGCTGGCGATCGACCTGGTGGAGGCGGACATCGTCGTCGACGCGGCATCGGTCGATCCGTTCTCGCCGTATCCGGCGATCGTGCGCGGGGACGCGGCGCTGCGGCGCGGTGCGAGCCTCGTGCTCGCGAGCAAGGCCGCGGTGGCGACGGCCGGCGCGCGCTGGCTCAGGACCGCGCCGGGCCGCGTCGGTCTGAACGCGGTGCTCGGCGGCACCGGCGCACGGCTGTGCGCGGAGGTCGGTGCGCTGTCGAGTGCGGACGGCGTGGCCCTCGCCGGCAACGCGACCACGACGGCGATCGTCGAGACGATCGAGCGCGGCGGCTCGGTCCGCGACGGCATCGCCGCGGCGCAGGCCCGCGGGCTGTGCGAGCCCGACCCCGAGCTCGACCTGAGCGGAGTCGACGCGGCGCTGAAGCTCGCGGTGGTGCTGGCGGCGCTGCGTGGCGCGCCGGTGTCGCTCGACGCGATCGCGCGCGCCGACGTGCGTGCGCTCGATCCGGAGCTCGTGCGTGCGCGCACCGCGCGCGGTCGGACGACCCGGCTCGTCGCGCGGTGGGAGCCGGGAACGCGCCCGCGTGTCGCCTTCGAAGAACTCGACCGCTGCGACCCGCTGGCGGCGCCGGTCGACCGCGTGGTCTACGCATACGCGCTGCCGAACGGCGACGTGCGCGTGCACGTCGGCGCCGGGCTCGGCCCGCGCGCGACGGCCGAGGCGCTGCTCGCCGACGTCGACGCGTTCGCCCGCGCGGAGCGCAAGGGAGGTGCGGCATGACCGCCTCGGTCGTGTTGCGCGCCGGCGCGCGGCTGTGCCATCTGCCCGCGGGCTTCCGCCTCGCGCACGGCGGCGTGCTGGACGCGGCGCACGTGGCGTTCGAGGTGACGGGTCCGGCCGGTGCGCCGCTGGTCGCCGTGCTCGGTGGGATCTCCGCGCACCGGCACGTGTGCGCCGACGTCGAGGATGCCCGGCCCGGGTGGTGGGACGGACTCGTCGGCCCGGGTCGTGCCATCGACACGACGCGCTTTCGCGTGTTGGGCATCGACTGGCTCGGCGGCTGCGACGCGTCGACCGGACCCGAGCCGGACGATACGGAGTTCCCGGCGATCGACGCGGCCGACCAGGCGCGCGCGCTCGCGCACGTGTGCGATGCGCTCGGCGTCGAGCGGCTGCACGCGATCGTCGGCGCGTCCTACGGCGGCATGGTCGCGCTGCGTTTCGCCGCGGAGCTGCCGGGACGCGTCCTGCGCATCGTGACGGTCGGTGCCGCCGATCGCAGTCTGCCGTGGATCACCGCCCAACGCGCGCTGCAGCGTCGCGTCGTGCGGCTCGGTGTCCGCACCGGTGCGGTCGACGACGCGCTCGCGCTGGCGCGTGCGCTCGGCATGACGACCTACCGCAGCACCGCCGAGCTGGAGACGCGCTTCGGCGCGGCGCCGGCGCTCGGCGAGCGGGTGGGCGAGGCGCGCTTCCCGATCGAGGACTGGCTCGACGCGCACGGTGCGCGGTTCGTCACGCGCTTCACGCCGGCCGCGTATCTGTGCCTGTCGGAGTCGATCGACCGGCACGTCGTCGATGCGGTGCGCATCGGTGTGCCGGCGACGTTGGTCGGGCTCTGCGGCGACCTCGTCGTGCCGCCCGAGCAGGTGCGCTCGCTGGCGGCGCGCGTTGCCGGCCCGGCGCGCTACGTCGAGGTCGCGTCGAACTGCGGGCACGACGGGTTCCTGAAGGACACCGACGCGCTCGCCCCGATCGTCGCGCGGTCGCTGGCCGAGGAGGTGCGCCGATGACCCGGCCGTTCACCACCCGGACCGCCAGCGTGCGCGCCGGCATCGGCACCGATCGCCAGCACGGTGCGGTCGTGCCGCCGCTCCACCTGTCGTCGAACTTCACGTTCGCGGGCTTCGCGGAGAAGCGCGCCTACGACTACTCCCGCACCGGCAACCCGACGCGCGACGAGCTCGCGGTGGCGATCGCGCGGCTCGAGGGCGGCGCGCGCGCGGTGATCACGCCGAGCGGGATGGCGGCGATCACGCTCGTCCTCCACCTGTGCAGCCGCGGCGAGCGCGTCGTGGCGCCGCACGACGGCTACGGCGGCACGTGGCGGCTGCTCGACGCGTTCCGGAAGAAGGGCTTTCTCGACGTCGAGCTCGTCGACCAGGCGGATCTCGCGGCGGTCGACCGCGCGCTCGGCGATGGTGCGCGCGTGCTGTGGATCGAGACGCCGAGCAATCCCCACCTGCGCGTCTACGACATCGAAGCGCTCGCGGCGCGGGCACACGCGGCCGGTGCCTTGGTCGCGGTCGACAACACGTTCCTCTCGCCGGTCCTGCAGCGGCCGCTCGAGCTCGGGGCCGACCTGGTCGTGCACTCGACCACCAAGTACCTGAACGGTCACAGCGACGTCGTCGGCGGTGCGGTGATCGCGCGCGATGCGGCGCTCGGCGACGAGGTCGCGTGGTGGGCGAACTGCCTCGGCGTGTGCGGGGCGCCGTTCGACGCGTGGCTGACGCTGCGCGGGCTGCGCACGCTGCACGCGCGGATGCGCGCGCACGAGGAGAACGCGAGGGCGGTGCTCGCGGCGCTCGACGGTCATCGAGCGGTCGCCGCGATCCATCACCCGAGCCGTCCCGACCACCCGCAGCACGCGCTCGCGCGGCGCCAGCAGCAGGGCTTCGGTCCGATGCTGAGCTTCGACCTCGTGGGCGGCGAGGCGGCGGCGCGGGCGTTCTGTGACGGGCTCGCCTGCTTCTCGCTCGCCGAGTCGCTCGGCGGGGTCGAGAGCCTGGTCGCGCATCCGGCGACGATGACCCACGCGGCGATGAGCGACGCGGCGCGTGCGGTGGCCGGCATCGGTCCGGGATTGCTGCGGCTGTCGGTCGGTCTCGAGGATCCGGACGACCTCGTCGCGGACGTCGGCGCCGCTCTCGACCGCGCCGCGCGCGCGACGGCCATGGTGGGCGCAACGCGGTGAGTGGTTACACTTCGGGTCCATGGGGAATCCACGCATCCTGGCTGCCGGTGGCATCCTGTGGCGCGACGCCGAGCGTTCGCGGCTCGCGGTCATCCATCGCGTGCGCTACGGCGACTGGGCGCTGCCCAAGGGCAAGCTCGAGGAGGACGAGACGTTCCTCATGGCGGCGCGTCGCGAGGTGCTGGAGGAGACCGGCTGGCAGTCCGACGTCGGCGAGTTCGCCGGCGAGGTCTACTACCGCGTCGGCGACCGGCCGAAGTCGGTGCTGTTCTGGAACATGACCGCACGCGGCGACGGCCCGGTCGACGTCCCCGACGCCGACGAGGTCGCCTCGGTCGTCTGGCTCCCGGTCGCCGACGCGCTCGAGAAGCTCAGCTACCAGGACGAGCGCGACCTCGTGCGCGAGCACGCGCGCGTGCCGAGCTGATCCGTCCGCGC
This sequence comes from uncultured Planctomycetota bacterium, assembly GCA_963823025.1. Classification (GTDB taxonomy): domain Bacteria; phylum Planctomycetota; class UBA1135; order UBA1135; family UBA2386; genus CAWGKH01. Next base: position 89,926 of record CAWGKH010000008.1, read on the forward strand.
CTGGCCGGTGGCGCTCACGGCTTGCGCCAGCGCTCGGGGCTCGCCGCGTCACCGGCGAGTTGCAGGGAGAGCTCGAACGTTCGGCCGGAGTGACCTCCGGTGTCCGGGTCGGCGAGGGAGAAGCGAAAGGTGACGATCGTGGTGCCGGGTGCGCCCTCGGTCACGGCTACGGTCCCGGTGCGGTCCTGCACGCGAACCGGGAGTGCCGGGGTCTCGATCGTCCACGGATGGACGACCTTGCCGTCGGCGCCGCGCCAGGCGAGCGAGGCGTCGAACTCGCGCCAGACCAGCTCGTAGTTACCGGCGTCGAGCGCCGGTTCGGCCAGAGCGTCGGTCAGATGCAGGAACGCGATCGGGACGTATCGCGAGGGTGCGTTCTGCCGCGACTCGACCGGCACGAACGAGACCGTGTGGTAGCCGGTGATACGCCCGTTCTCGTCGACGTCCCAGCGTTCGATTCCGGCCTGGTGCTCGAGCTGCGGGGCACGCGAGCTCGCCCAGGGGCTGTCGCCTATCTGCGCACGGAGGGCGTGCGCGATCGCGTCGAAGCCGGGACGCGGGTCCTTCGCGAGGCGGAAGCCGACCGTCGACGTCGTGAGGATCGAGCTCGACGGCGCGCGCGTGCCGATGCGCATCGCGGTCTTGGTGCTCGACCACATGCCGCCCTTCAACACGACGTCGTCGCCGCGCCATTTCGGCAACGACTTGCGGAGGGTGCGGATCGCCGGGTCCTTGGTGTCGCGGAGGAAGCGCTGACGGACCAAGTGGTCGAGATCCCTCCGGAACTCGCGTGCGTCCGTGAGCGGGAAGAACCCGAGATCCCCGGTTCACTCCCATACGCCGAGCACCATGTCGCCGTGGCCGTAGCGTCCGGCTGTCGCCTTGCCGAACGTTCCGACCGGCAGGACGTGATCGAAGCGCGGGCCGCGATCGATGCCGGGGGGACCGCTCGGGTCGTCGCCCCAGAGGTACTGCCGGTCGTCGTCCCCGCGCGCGGCACGGACCCACTCGTCCTCGGACGGCAGCCGCATGCCGGCCCAGGCGGCGAAGGCCGCTGCATCCGCCCAGCTCACGAAGACCACCGGGTCGTCGTCCGCCGACACGGCCGCGCCGTCCCTGGAGTGGGAAGGGATCGCCGACGGCAGCTCGTTCCAGTGCTGTTGCCACCAGCGCAGCGGTTTCGACGGGAATTCGTTCGGGACCTGTTGCCCGATCCGCGGTAACCGCGCCGCGAAGTCGTCCGGCCTGCCGTCCTTCCACCAGTGGAACGGGAAGCGATGGCCGGTCTGCTCGACAAAGATGCGGTACTGCGCGTTCGTGACCGGGAACCGCGCCATGTAGAAGGGCGCGACGTCGTGTTCGGTCGCACCGAGCTCCGGCACGAGCCGTGACAGATCGCCGAACAACGGGCTCCCGCCATCCGGATACGCCGCCTGCTCGACGGCGATCAGTTGCTCGGGCGTCAGGCCGAGCTTCACGCGCCCGCCCGGTACCAGCAGCATGTCGTTGGTCAGGCTCCCGAGGGGCATCGTGCCGGCTGCCAGCTCGCCGCCGGCGCTGCGTCGCGTGTGCCGCTCCTTGGATCGAGAGCTCGGGTCGCGTGCCGGGATCGGACGGTCGGAGTCGCCACGCGATCGCGAGGCGTGACCCTCCGTCGAGCCCGGGATCGGGCGCCGGTCATCCGACGTGTCGGGGGTGGATGGAGTCGTCGTCGGCGGTCCCGCGGCGCCGGACTCGTCGCCGTGGGCGACGAGTGCGGTGCGCAGCGCGTCGGGTGGCGTGCCCGTGCCCGCGGCACGTTCGCTGTCCATCGCCACCCACAGCCCGGCGATCGGCAGCACGACGCACAGCGTGATCAGCACCAGCGCGGCCTTCGATGCCGTAACTCCGGTCGCCGCCAGGAGCGCTGCTTCGACACCTGCGGCCTTCAACCCGGCCAGCGGCGCGACCGCCTCGACCCATTCGCGGCGACCGCCCTCGGTGCGGTCGAGCGCTCGGCGCAGACGCTCGAGCCCGCGCACGAGGCGCGACGACACCGTGCCGATCGGGACGTCGAGGCGCGCAGCGATCTCGTCGAGGCGGAGGTCTTCGAAGTAGCGCAGCAGCAGCACGCTGCGAAACGGCTCGTCGAGTGCGAGCACGTGATCGACGACGCGGCGGCGCAGGTTCTCGCGGGCGACGACCTCCGCGGTGGACGGCACCGCGTCCGAACGCGCGACCTCGGTATGCCGCCGTTCGCGGCGGGCATCCGCGCGTCGCCGCTGCCGCGCGAGATTGCCGGCGACGCGCGCCAGCCACCCGCGCAGCGCCCCCGGCCGCCCCGGCGGCCGCTCGAGCGCCTTCACCCAGGTGTCCTGGACGACGTCGTCGATGCCCTGCCCGTCCCGGCCGAGCAGACCCCGCACGACGCCACGCACGAAGTCGGCATGCGTCAGCAGGGACTCGGGGTCCTCGATCGGTTCGCGCGAGGGGTTCACACGGTGAAGATGCCGCAGCCGGACGGTTTCATCCCGACACGTTGGGAAACGGAGCGCCTCGAGGCCGGACCCCCCGACGTGGGGCGTCGCCCTCGGTTGGGAATGTCCGCACGGCGGGCCGCGTCGGGGGGCGGTGAGCCGGAATCCGGAAGACGCATGTCGCGAGCCTACCCGGTCGGCGCTGCAAGGGTGGCCGGTCGAGACGCACCGCCGTGGGAAGGCGCCGCGCCTCATCGCGGCGGTTCGGCGCTGGCGCTTGGATGTCTTGCCCGGCTGCGGCGACGGTGGTCTGCTGCGTCGGAGTCGAAGCCGAACGCCACACCGGACCGAGCCCGCTCGCGCTCGAGACACGCCATGACCACACTCGTCCTCCCGCTGTCCGTTCTCGGCGTCGTTCTGCTCGCTGCTCCCGCGGTCCGCGCGCAGGGGGGTGAGACCGTGCCGCTCACCGCGCTCGACCTGTCGAAGGTGCGGCAGGACTGGGGTGAGCCGCACGCGGACGAGTCGGTCGACGGGCACGGTCTCGCGATCGATGGCAAGGCGTTTCGGGCGGGCCTCGGCACGCATGCGAACGGCGAGCTGCTCGTGCGCGTGAACGGCGCCACGCGGTTCCGCGCGATGGTCGGCCTCGACGACGAGGTGGGCGAGCGCGGGAGCGTGGAGTTCGAGGTGGTGGGAGACGGTGAGGTGATGTGGCGAAGCGGGGTGGTGCACGGTGGTGACGCGGCCAAGGCGGTCGACCTCGACCTCACCGGAGTCGAGCAGCTCGCGCTGGTCGTCGCCGATGGCGGCGACGGCATCGACTACGACCACGCGGACTGGGCCGACGCGCGGTTCTTGGTGAATGGCGACAAGCCGGTCGCGAGCGATGCGCCGCGCGAGAAGCCGGTGATCCTCACGCCGCCCGCACCCCCGGCGCCGCGCATCCACGGGCCTTCGGTGCTGGGCGTGCGACCGGGGCACCCGGTGCTGTACTCCGTGCCCGCGACCGGTGAGCGGCCGCTGGTCTTCGGCGCCACCGACCTGCCGGACGGACTGTCGCTCGATCCGGCGACCGGGCGGCTGTCCGGCGCGATCGCACGATCCGGCGAATACACGGTGAAGCTCGGCGTGCGCAACGCGAACGGTGCGGACGAGCGTTCGCTGGAGATCGTCGTCGGCGAGCGGATCGCGCTCACGCCGCCGCTCGGCTGGAACAGCTGGAACTGCTTCGCCGGCGCGGTCGACGACGCGAAGGTGCGCAGCGCGGCCGAGGCGATGGTCGACAGCGGTCTCGCGCACCACGGCTGGTCCTACGTCAACATCGACGATTGCTGGCAGGGCGGGCGCGACGCGGACGGGTGGATCCAGACCAACGAGAAGTTCCCCGACATGAAGGCGCTCGCCGACTACGTGCACTCGCTAGGGACTGCAGATTCGGCATCTACTCGTCCCCGGGGCCGAAGACCTGTGCCGGGTTCGCCGGCAGCTACCGGCACGAGCGCCAGGACGCGCAGCGCTACGCCGAGTGGGGCGTCGACTACGTCAAGTACGACTGGTGCTCGTACGGCGGCATCGCGGCGGACAAGAGCCTCGCCGAGCTGCAGAAGCCGTATCGCGTGATGCGCGACGCCCTCGACGCGGTCGACCGCGACATCGTCTACAGCCTGTGCCAGTACGGGATGGGCGAGGTGTGGCGCTGGGGCGAGGACGTCGGCGGCAACTGCTGGCGCACGACCGGCGACATCACCGACACGTGGGTCGAGCATGTCCGGCATCGGCTTCCGGCAGGGCGAGCTCGCGCCGTTCGCCGGGCCGGGCCACTGGAACGACCCCGACATGCTCGTCGTCGGCAAGGTCGGCTGGGGCCACCTGCATCCGACCCGTCTGACGCCGAACGAGCAGTACACCCACATCAGCCTCTGGTGCCTGCTGTCCGCGCCGCTGCTGATCGGTTGCGACATGACGCAGCTCGACGACTTCACGCTAAGCCTGCTGAGCAACGACGAGGTGCTGGCCGTGGACCAGGACCCGGCGGGCCACCAGGCGTCGCGCCTCGAGCAGGACGGCGAGACCGAGGTCTGGGGCAAAGAGCTGCAGGACGGCTCGTTCGCCGCGGGACTGTTCAACCGCGGCGCCGTCGAGGCGGCGGTGACGATGCACTGGCAGGCGGCGGGCCTGTCGGGCACGCAGCACGTGCGCGACCTGTGGCGTCAGCAGGACGTCGGTCAGGCGGACGCGCAGTTCGCGGCGCGCGTGCCCCGACACGGCGTCGTCCTCGTGCGGCTGTCACCCGCGGGCGGACGCTGAAAGGCAGCAAATCAGACCGGGTCTGGTTTGCTGCCTTTCGGAGTCAGCGGCTTTCGCGTGCCAGGCGCCACGCGCCGATCGTCAGCGTGGTGGCGCCGATCGCGAGGAGGAGGGCGCAGGGGAAGAGGAGCTCGGTGAACGTGTAGCCGCGCCAGATCGCGCCTTCGAGGGCCTCGATGGTCCAGCGGGCCGGGCTGATCGCGCCTGCCGAGAGCATCCACGGGGGCATCGCGATCTGCGGGACCATGCCGCCGCCGAGCATCGCGAGCACGATCAGCGTGCCCCAGGCGAGACCGGCGACCGCCTGCTCGGTGCGGCCGAGTGCGCTGAGCAGCATCGACACGCCGGAGAAGCAGGCGGCGGCGGATGCGGTCGCGAGGAGGAGCAGCGGGACGCTGCCGACCTCGACGCCGAACACGGTGGCACCGATCGCGGTCAGGATCAGCACGACCGCGCAGCCCGTGAGGAAGCACGCGAACGCCTTGCCGGCGACGACCGACGCTCGCGAGACCGGTGCGGTCAGGAGCCGCACCATCGTGCCGGTGCTCCGCTCGCGCACCAGTGTGATCGCGAACCCCGCCGCGGCACCCATCACGGCCCACAAGATCGATTGCGGGAACGAGATCGAGTAGGCGTTCGGCGGGCCGTGCCCTTCAGGAGCGACGGCGACCGTCGCGATCTTCGGCTCGATCGAGGCGCCGCCGTTCCCTGACCCGCCCCGAAGTCGGCGTCGTCGAGGAACCGGTCCAGCGCACCGAAGAACGTCGTCAGCACGGCCTTCTGCGCGGGCGGCACGCCGGCGTCCTGCTGCACGCGCTCGATCATCTTCTTCGCCTCGGCGCGCCCGCGCGTCGGGTCGGAGAACAAGTCCTTGAAGCCGGCGAACGCCGCCGCCATCACGAGCCCCTGCAGCGCGCCCTTCTCCGCCTGACGCGATGGATCGATGCCGATCTCGATCTCCGGCTGGCCGCCGTTCGCGAACATCTCGAAGCCGTCGTTCGGCATCCGCCGCACGTCGAGGTAGGCGACCATCTGCCCCTTGCGCACCGCCTCCACCGCCTTTGCGCGCGGCAGCTCCTCGACGTCCACCGCGTCCGACGCGTCGAGGCGCTCGACGAATCGGCGCCCGGCGTCGGTCAGGTCCTCGCCGATCACCGCGACGTGCATCGGGTTCGACTTGCCCGGTCCGGAGCCGCCGAAGATCGAGCCGAAGAACGTCGCGAACACCAGCGGGAACCCGAGCATCCAGAACAACGACAGCTTGTCCCGCCACAGCAGGAGCAGGTCCTTGTTCGCGAGGGTCCAGACGGCGTTCATGCGTCGCGGAGGCTCCGGCCGGTGAGGTCGAGGAACACCGACTCGAGGTCGGGCTGTTTGACGTGCAGTGTCCGGAACGGCACACCGGCCGCGCGCAGGCGGTCGAGCGCGTCGGCGGCATCGCGGGACTCGAACCGCAGCACGCCGTCGCGCACCGGACCCGGCAGCCGCGCCGCGTCCTCGGGCTCGCCGTCGAGCTCCGCCTCGACCACCGCGCGCCCGCCGTGCGCCGCGATCAGCGCATCGACGCCGTCGCAGGCGAGCACGCGACCGTGGTCGATGATCGCGACGCGATCGCACAGCCGCTGCGCTTCCTCCATGTAGTGCGTCGTGTAGACGATGGTCTTGCCCTCGCCCGCGAGTCGCTCGACCGTGTCGAACAGGTGGTTGCGCGACTGCGGGTCGACGCCGACCGTCGGTTCGTCCAGCAGCAGGAGATCGGGATCGTGAACGACGGCGCAGGCGAGGTTGAGCCGGCGCTTCATCCCCCCGGAGTAGCCGGCGACGCGGTCGTGCTTGCGGTCGTCGAGCGCCGCGAACGCGAGCGCCCACGCGACGCGCTCGCGGAGCCGCGCGCCTCGCAGACCCTGCAGCCGCGCGAAGAACCGCAGGTTCTCGCTCGCCGTCATCTCGTCGTAGATCGCGAGCTCCTGCGGCGCGTAGCCGATGCGCGCGCGCACCGCCGGATCGGTCGGAGCGCCGCGGCCGGCGATGTCGATCATCCCCGCGTCGGGCGTCGTCACGCCGAGCGCGCAGCGGATCGTCGTCGACTTGCCCGCGCCATTGGGACCGAGCAGACCGAACGTCTCGCCATCCTCGACCTCGAGGTCGAGGTCGTCGATGGCGACGACCTTGCCGTAGCGTTTCGCGAGCGACCGAAGGGTGAGCACGGGTGGGACACGTTACCGGACGCCGTCGCGGAACTGCTGCTACGATCGTGGTTCCACCCGCCGGACCGTTCTCGACATGTTCGATTCACCGACGTCCAGCCTGTTCGCGTCGTGCCTCGTGGCCGCTGTCCTGCTCCCGGCTCCGTTCCTCCGAGCCCAGGACGCCGAGCTCGAGGCCGCGCGGCAGAAACTGCAGAGCCCGCACGAGGACACCGTCCGCGAGGGCGCGGAGGTGTGCCGGAAGCTCGACAACGAGGCGGCCGTCGAGGCCTTGCTCGAGGTGCTCGAGCAGGAGGAGCGCCGCTCGATGGCGCACCTCCCGCCGCCGCACTACCGCGACATCGTGTGGGACTCGCTGACGGGCATCAAGGACCCGTACGCCCGCCGTCGGGTCGATCAGGAGGCGCGCGAGGCGAAGAGCGGGTGGGTTCGCCAGTGGTGCGTCGAGCTGCTGGGCATCTACGGGGACGCGTCGTTCGCGGGCACGTTGATGCGTGCGCTGCGCGACAAGCATCCGGGCGTCCGCCGATGGGCGGCACGCGGTCTCGGCATGATGAAGGTCAGCGAGGCCCAGAACGCGCTCGAGAAGTCCACGCGCGATCGCGATCCGTATGCGCGCGCCAACGCGATCGAAGCGCTCGCCCGCATCGACGCCGCCGCTCACGCGACGGAGTTCCTCGAGGCGCTCCGCGGCGACGACGACGGCGGTGTGCGCTGTGCGTTGCTGGGCGCGGTGCCGGAGGTCTTTCCCGATCGCGTGGAGGAGCTGTCGGTCGAACGTCTCGCCGACGCGGACTGGCGGCCGCGCATGCAGGCGGTCGACAATCTCCGGACCGTGCGCACCAAGACCGCGGTCGACGCGCTGGTGCGGACGCTGCACGACGGCCGGCCGGTCGTCGCCGATCGCGCCCTCGAGTCGCTCCAGAAGCTCACCGGGCGACCGATCCGCGTCGCCGAGACGTTCGAGAAGTGGTGGGCCGGCGAGCGCGAGAACTTCGCTTTCCCGGAAGGTGCCGGCGAGGCGGTCGGCGTCGAGCACGCTCACACGGTGACCTATCACGGCATCGATCTGACGAGCGACCACGTGGGGTTCCTGCTCGACAAGAGCGTCGCGATGCGCCAGCGGCTCACGTCGAAGAACATGACGAAGGACGAGGCCGCGCAGGCCGAGCTCGCGAAAGTGCTGGAGCGGCTCGAGGGCCGGATGGTCTTCAACGTCTACCTCTACGACGAGGAGGTCCAGGCGATGGCGAAGCATGCGGTGCCGCTGTCGAAGACCAATCGCAGGAAGGCCTGTACGCTTCGTGCAGGCCGACGCGAAGGGCCGGGCCAAGGACATCTGGCAGGTGCTCGAGACCGTCGTCTCCGATCCCGACATCGACACCGCCTACCTGCTGTCGTCGGGCGAGCCCGACATCGGGCTCTACGTCCACTGGAACCGCGTGACGCGCCACCTGGCCGATCTGAACCGGTTCCAGAAGGTCGTCGTCCACACGGTCGCCTTCAGCGACAACGACTGGTATCGCAAGCAGTTGATGAAGATCGCCGAAGTGACGGGCGGCGACTTCGAGGGGTTCAAGTGAGCCGAGGCACGCGACAGGCAGACAACCACACCCGGTGTGATCTGCTGCCTTTCAGTCCACCGCCAGCCGCACGGCCTGGAACGGCAGCCGCTCGATCTGGTCCTCGCCCTCGGTCACCCGCACGCGCGCGTCCATCGGCACTTCGGTGAACGTCTGACGCGCTCCGGACGTCGGCCACCACACCTCGATCCGCTCGATCCCGTCCGCATCGCCGAGGCCGATCTCCTGGCGCAACGGCGAGCCACCGAAGCCGCTGACGCAGCCGACCGCGCGGTGGATCGTGCGCGTCGCACCACCCTCGCGCACCGTCACCGCCACGCGCGCACCGACGCCCAGCCGGTTGCTCTTCACGCCGCGCAGTTCGACCACGACGAAGTGGTGGCCGTGCCCGGGATTGAGGAACAGCGCATCGTGGAAGCGGTCGCCCGGCAGGAACCCGCCCAGCTCGTGGAACACGTCCTGGTCGCCGTCGTTGTCGATGTCGGCGAACGCGATCCCGTGCCCCTTCTGCAGGTGCCCGAAGCCGCCCGACGTCGTCACGTCCTCGAAGCGCTGCCCGTGATCGTTGCGGAGCATCACGTTCGGCATCAGCGTTCGGTAGTCGGGATCGCCGGTGCCGAGATACACGTCGAGCCAGCCGTCGCCGTCGACGTCGCCGAAGTTCGCACCCATCGGCAGGTAGGGGTGCGCGAGCCCGACCTGCGCCGCGACGTCGACGAAGCCCTTCGCGCCGAGATTCCGATAGAGCCGCGGGGGCTCGCCCTTCTGCGGCAGTCCGAGCCGATCGGCGAGCAGATCGCCGGCCGTGCAGTCGTACGCGGCGACGAACAGATCGAGCCGGCCGTCTTCGTCCGCATCGAAGAACCACGTCGCGAAGCTACGCCCTTCCGGCCCGGTCACGCCGAGCGACTCCGCGACGTCGGTGAAGCGCATGCCACCGTCGTTGCGGTACAGCCGGTTCTTGCCGACGTTCGACACGTAGATGTCGAGGTCGCCGTCGTCGTCGTAGTCTCCGACCGCGACGCTCTTCGCGTACCGGTCGTTGGTGACGCCTGCTTCTCGCGCCACGTCGGTGAACTTGCCGCCGTCGTTGCGAAACAGCTGCGACGGGAAGTCGCCGTCGGTCATTCCCGACTGCTTCGGCAGCTCACGCCGCGACTCGTTGCCGACGTAGAGATCGAGATCGCCGTCGCCGTCGAAGTCGCCCCACGCGGCCGTTTGCGTCGGCCGCGCCGGATCGGCGAGTCCGACCGATCGCGTCACGTCGGTGAACGACCCGTCGGCCTCCTGTCGCAACAGCGAGTTGCGGATCCTCCCGTCGTCGAACAGCCATGCGCCGCGCAGCACGAGCAGATCGAGATCGCCATCACCGTCGTAGTCCCCGGCGATCAGGTTGAGCCCGCCGAGCTGGTCGTCGAGCCGGCGCGCCGCCGTCTGGTCCTCGAACGTTCCGTCCCCGCGGTTCCGGTGGAACTCGAGCGACGCCTCGGGATCGTAGGTCGACGTCACGATGTCCAGGAACCCGTCCTGGTCGAAGTCGTCGACGATGACGCCGCCGCACAGGCTCATTCGATCGAGCCCGAGCTTCGGCGCCACGTCGACGAACCGGCCGACGTCGTGGGTCGATGCGAGCGTCTTCGGTGGGATCCGGTAGCGTTCGGGAATCGACTTCGGATCCTCGCCGAGCGCCATCACCACGATGTTGAGCAGCCATGCCGCGTCGAGGTCGTTCGGCTGCTGGCGCAGAAGCGCGCGCAGGCTCGCCTCGGCCTCGCGACCCGGCTCCTTGTCGGTGTGCACGCCGCCACCCGCGAGCGGGAAGATGCAGCAGTCCGCGACGTGGTGCGCGACGCAGTTGGTGACCTCGGCCTTGCGCATGTAGATGACGGCGCGCAGCCGGTGGAACTCGGGCGGCAGATCGACGCCCGGATCGAGCAGCGCGCGCCACCCGCGCTCGGCCTCGTCGATCGCGGCGACCGCCCCGTCGACGTCGCCGAGGCGCACCAGCTGGTAGGCGAGTCGGAACTGGAGGTCCACCGACTCGGCGGCGGTGAGCCCACGCTTCGCCTGCTCGCTCCGGATGCGGTCGAGCTGTGCCGTGCCGAGGTAGGGGTTGTCGCTCTTCTGTAGTCGCTTCGCGATCTGCAGGAACTCCGGCCGTTGCGCCGTCGGCGCGTCACCGCCTCCGCACGACGCGGCGAGGCACGCGGTGAGGCAGCCGAGGATCAGACGGGTTGCGGCCGGCATCGGGTTCTCCCTGTCGGACCATTCGACCATTTCGGGGTCGAAGATCCATCCTGGAGCGGGGCGATCTCCGTTCCCGCACCGCCGTCCCGACTACTTGTCGAGTCGCGCCATCAGATCACGCATCCGTTCGATGTGCGGCGCCTCGTCCTTGAGCAGCCGCCGGTAGGCCTCGAGCGCGGAGCCGGCGTGTGCGCGTGCCCCGTCGAGATCGCCGCGTCGCCACGCACAGATCGCGGCCGCGGCGTGCACTTCGCCTGCGCACAGATCCAGGCCGAGCCGATCGACGGCGGGCACGATCCTCGCGAGCAACGCCGCTGCTTCGTCGTGTCGGCCCTCGGCGGCGAACACCTGTGCCAGCATCGCGTCGAGCACGAGCTCCCGAGGGGAGCTCCGGTCGTCCAGCGGTCGGAAGCGTCGCTGCGCGTCGGCGAGGATGGTCTCGGCGCGTTGCGGATTCCCCTCGAGCAACTCGGCGGCGGCGAGCTGCATCGACAGATCGAGGATCGCCCGGCGGCGCGGTGGCGCCGAGGCCCGGATCCGCTCGTCGTAGATCTCCCGCAGCTCCGCGAGTCGGCCCTCCGCACGAACCCGCAGGGCGTACAACATCGGCGGCACGGGGATCCGACGGGGCGACTCGTCGAGCTGGAGCTCACGCGGCAGCCAGCGGCTGTCGGCACTCCGCAGCGGTTCGCGGTCGACGATCGGCGTCACCGGCTCGAGGAGCCATGCCCGCGGCACGGGCTCGCCGGTGGCCACGGGGAACGGATCGTCGACCGACGGAGCCGGATGGGTCCCGTGCGGATCGAGGGACCGCGGCGGGTGGAACATCGCCAGCAGCACCAGCGTCGCCGCGGCCAGCAGCGTGACCGTCGCCTCGGCGATCCACCGCCGGGTCGCGCGCCGCGCGAACCGGGGCGGTCCGCCGTCGAGATGGAGTGCGACGTCGTTCGCGAGTTCGGCGACGTTCGCGTAGCGATCGCGGGGTCGGCGGGCGAGCGCGTGTCGACAGATGGCGTCGATTGCGCCCGGCGCGTCCGGGCGCAGGTCTCGCAGACGCGGCGTCGGTTGGTCGGCGACGATGCGGATCGCCTCGAGCAGCGGCAGGGCACCGACGTCGTGAGGCGGGCGGCCCGAGATCAGCTCGAACAGGATCGCGCCGAGGGAGAACACGTCGGTGTGGGGGCCGACCTCGCCGAGCCGGCTGCACACCTGCTCGGGGCTCACGTAGACGAGCGTTCCGAGCAGCTCGCCGCTCGGCGTCCGCTCGTCGATCTCACCCAGAGCGTCGAACCGCTTCGCGATCCCGAAGTCGACGATGCGCGGTCGACCCGTCCCGTCGACGAGGATGTTCGACGGCTTCAGGTCGCGATGGATCACGCCGGCCTCGTGCGCGGCCTGCACCGCCTCACACACCATGAGAAACGTGCGCAGTCGCGTCTCGTCTTCCCGGTGGGCCAGGTAGCGGTCGAGCGGGACGCCGTCGATCAGCTCCATCGCGCAGAACGGACGAGGGCCGGACGGCGTCTTGGCTTCGCCACAGCCGAAGCGCCGCGCGAGTCCGGGGTGGTCGAGCCGAGCGAGGATCTCGGCCTCCCGCTTCGCCCGCTCGATCGACGCCGCCGACACCAGCTCTGGACGCATGATCTTGACGGCGACGCGCCGGTCGTTGCGCAGGTCCACGGCCTCGAACACGAGCCCCGCACTGCCACACCCGATCGCGCGCCGGAGGCGGTGGCCAGGCACGTCGAAGTTCGCCGGATCGATCGACTGCCAGATTTCCGACGTCGATTCGATGCCTGGCGACGGGCATTGCCGCATGGCGGTCATGGAGCGATGGGGAGGAGCGGCTCGGCGACGGAGAGAGCGTGCGGCGCGAACTCTACCCGGAACCGCGTCGCCTGGGCGCGACGTTCGATCCCCATCGGCAACTCCGCCGAATCAGGAACGGTTCGTTCGAAGTCGCGTCATTGCGGTCCGCCGCCTACGGCGTCGTGTTCGGCGGTGACGCGCACCGCGTCCTGGTCGCCGACCGGCGCGTGCTCCGCGGCCGCCCAGCCGCCGCCGAGCGCCTTGAACAGCGCGACCACGTCCGCCGCCACCGACTGCTCGCCACGGGCCTCGTCCTCGGCCGCGACGTCGAACGTGCGCTGGGTGTCGAGCAGGTCGAGAAACTCGAGGACGCCGGACCGGTAGCGCTCCTCGGCGAGCCGGACCGCACGCTGCGAGCTGTCCCGAGCCTTGGTCAGCTCCTCGAGCTTGCGGCGATCGCGCGCGAGCCGCACCAGCGCGATCTCGACGTCGGACAGCGCCTGCAGCACCGTGCCCTCGTAGCGCGCGAGCGCTTCGTCGGTACGCGCGTTCTGCACGTCGATGTTCGCGCGGATGCGGCCGAAGTCGAGGAGCGGCCAACGCACGGTCGGGCCGACCAGCCAGAACAGGCTGTTGCCGGACGCGAGCGCGTCGAGGCGCTGGCTCTGCAGGCCGACCTGACCGGTGAGGCTGAAGCGCGGGAACAGGTCGGCGGTCGCCTGGCCGATGCGCGCGGTCGCCGCCGCGAGCCGCCGTTCGGCGGCCTGCACGTCCGGGCGCCGGCGCAGTGTCTCGGACGGGATGCCGACCGCCAGCGCGTCTGGCATCGGCGGCAGCGGCTCTGCCGGTGCGAGCTCCGCGTCGAGCGTGCCGGGCATCACGCCGAGCAACGTCTCGATGCGACGCATCGTCGCGTGGACGTCGCTCTCGAGCGCCGGCACGCGCGCGCTCGCGTTGGCGAGCTGCGTCTGCGCGCGCGCGAGATCGAGCTCGTCGGCGACGCCGGCGGTGACCTGCTCCTGGATCACCTCGACGGTCGCCTGCTGGTAGTCGCGCGTGCGCTTCGCGATCGCGAGACGCTGCTGCAGCCCGCGCAGGTCGAAGTAGCCGCCGGCGAGTTCACCGAGCAGCGACACCAGCACCGCGTGGACATCGTGCACGGCCGCCGTGACCTCGGCGCTCGCGGCCTCCTCGGCGCGGCGCACGCCGCCGAAGATGTCGAGCTCCCACGACGCGTCGAGGCTGACCTCGTGCAGATCGATCTGCTGGCCGGGGAAGATCGCGCCCGGGGCCGAGCCGTTGACGTCGCCGAGACCCTTCAGGAAGCCGTTCTCGCTGAACTGCGAGTTGGTGTACGAGCCGGCGACGTCGATCGTCGGCAGCGTGCGGGCCGCGGTGCCGGTCAGCTCCGCGCGCGCCTCGCGGAGCCGCGCGACGGCGATGCGGAGGTCGGTGTTGGATCGCACCGCGCGGTCGACGAGGGACACGAGCTCGGGGTCGCCGAACGACTGCCACCACGGGCCGTCGGGCGAGATCGAGCCATCACCGGTGGGCGCGACGAACGCGTCGGGGACCGCGAGCTCGGGCGGATGGTAGTCGGGGCCGACCGTGCAGCAGCCGAGCGCGAGGGTCGAGAAGACGGTGAGCGCGATTCTGCGTGTCATTCGACGGCGAGCTCCACGGAAGAGGACGGACGCGCGCGCCGCATCAGCAGCACGATGGGGACGAGCACGAGGAACGCGATGGCCAGGAACTTGAACTGATCGAGATACGCCAGCATCGTCGCCTGCCGTTCGACCGACTCGCCGAGCACGGCGTGGGCGAGCTGCTCTGCATGGACCGGGTCGGCATCGACGGTCAGGAACCGCTGCTTCAACGCGCCGAACGCGTCGAAGTACTGCGGATCGGTCGCCGTGATGTGCGAGCCGAGATAGGTCCGGTGCGTCTGCGACATGCGCGCGACCATCGTCGACGTGTAGCCGATGCCGACGCTGCCGCCGATGTTGCGTGCGATGCTCATCAGGCTCGACGCGGCGTTGCGCGTGTCGGCCTCGACCGTCGCGTAGGCGATCGTGTTGATCGGCACGAAGATGAACGCGAGGCCGAAGCCCTGCAGCATCCGCGCGTACACCAGCGTCGCGAAGTCGACATCGAGCGAGAAGTCCGCCATCCACTCGAGCGACCACGACACCATCAAGATGCCGAACAGGATCATCCATCGCGCGTCGATCTTGCCGACCGACCAGCCGATGAACGGCATCAATACCGCGATGACGAGCCCGCCGGGCGACAACACGAGGCCGCTCAGCTCGGCGGTGTAGCCGAGCAGCGTCTGCATCATCAGCGGCAGGAGCGCGGTCGTGCCGTAGAGCACGCCGCCGAAGATCAGCATGTAGAGGCACGAGAGGCCGAGGTTGCGGTCGCGCAGCACGCGGAAGTCGACCATCGGCTTCTCGTGGACGAACGCGCGGGCGACACCGGACACCAGGCACACGACGGCCATGGCCGCGCAGGCGCGGATCAGGTTGCTGGCGAACCAGTCCTCGCGCTCGCCCAGGTCGAGCATCATCTGCATCGAGCCGAGCCCCACGGCGACCAGGCCGAGGCCGAGGAAGTCGCCGCTCCAGCGGTTGGCACCGGTGCGCCGCTTCAGGAACGGCGGATCGACGATGTAGCGCGAGCTCAGCCACAGCGCGGCGATGCCGACCGGGATGTTGATCAGGAACACCCAGCGCCACTCGTAGTTGTCGGTGATCCAGCCGCCGAGCGTCGGCCCGATGACCGGTGCGACGACGACCGTGAGCCCGAACGCCGCCATCCCCATGCCACGCATCTTCGGCGGGAACGTGTCGACCAGGATCGCCTGCGTCAGCGGCTGGAGGCCGCCGCCCGCGAGACCCTGCAGCAGACGGAAGCCGACCAGCGTCTCGAGGTTCGGCGCGATGCCGCACAGGAACGAGCTGACGGTGAAGAGCCCGACCGACAGCATGTAGTAGTTGCGCCGCCCGATCAGCGACGACATCCACGCACTCGCGGGCAGCACGATCGCATTGGCGACGAGGTAGCTCGTCAGCACCCAGGTGCTGTCGTTGACGCTGGCGCCGAGATTGCCGGCGATGTGGGGGAGCGAGACGTTCGCGATGCTGGTGTCGAGCACCTCCATGAACGTCGCCAGCGTCGCCACGACCGCGATCAACCACGGGTTGAACGGCGCGAGGTACGAGTCGTGCGTGCGCACGCGCTCCGCGGGTCCGCTCATCGCGTCGTCACGGTGGGCACGACCGACATGCCGGGGCCGAGCAGGTATCGACTCGGGTCCGGCGGGTCGTCGAGCACGATCTTGACCGGTACGCGCTGCACGACCTTCACGTAGTTGCCGGTGGCGTTCTCGGGGGGCAGCAGGCTGAACCGCGATCCGGTGCCGGCCATGATGCTGTCGACGTGGCCGTGCAGCTCGATGCCGTAGGCGTCGACCGAGATCCGCGCGGACTGACCCGGGCGCATGTCCTCGAGCTGGGTCTCCTTGAAGTTCGCGGTGACCCATACGTCGGGCGCGACGATCGACGTCAGGGTCTGACCGGCCGCGACGTACATGCCCTCGAGCACGGCCTTCTTCGTCACGCGGCCGGCGGCGGGAGCGGTGACCTTCGTGTAGGCGAGCTGCAGCTCCGCCTCGCGGAGCTCCGCTTCGGCCTGCTTCACCTCGGCGGCATAGCGTTCGGCGGTCGCGCGCGCGGCATCGACCTTCTTGCGGTCGGCCTCGGCCGACTGGACGTCAGCCTCGGCGGCGGTGATGTCGGCCTGCGCGGACGCGATGCGCTTCTGCACCGCGGTCAGCGACGCGTCGGCCACCGTCGCGGTCTGCCGCACGAGGTCGAGGCGCTCCTTCGACACCGCGCGGTCGCTGAGCTGCCGGTAGCGGGCGAAGTCCGCGTCGGCGCGCGTCGCCTGCGCGCGGGCCGACTCGAGATCGGCGTTCTGCTGCTCGAGCCGCGCCTCGGCGGCCACGAGCCTGGCATGCGCGCCGGCGAGCGCGGCGGTCGTCTCGGCGTCGGTCAACGTGACCTGGACCTCCGCCTCGCGCTGCCGCGCCTTGCTGAGCTCGAGGGCGGCCGTCGCGGCATCGGCGCGCGCCTGGTAGTCGGCGGGATCGAGCTCGGCGAGGAGCTGCCCCGACTCGACGACCGCGTTGTCCTCGACGTACACGTGCGCGACGCGGCCCGGGACCTCGAAGCTCACGCGGTAGATGTTCCCGTCGATGAACGCGTCGTCGGTCGACTCGATGCCGATGCGCGAGATGAAGTACCAGGCGAGACCGCCGGCGACGACCGCAACGATCGCGAACAGGATCAGGCGCCGGCGCGAACGGGGACGCGGAGCGGGTGGACCGTCTTCGGGCGAAGCGTGGGTTTCGGACATGGCGAGGCGGGTCAGGTGGATTCGGTTCGGAGGCCCCGGCGCAGCACGCGCACGATGTGCTCGGCGACGACGTCGTGGTGCGCGTCGGCCGGGCCGTAGAGCAGGACCGCGCGCACCAACGCCGGCACGAAGTGCGCGGTCAGCTCGGGGTGCGGATCGTCGATCTCGCCGGCGGCGATGCCCTCGCGGAGCACGCCCTCGATCACCGCGGCGAGGCGCGCCCGCTCGGCGGCGAGCTCCGCGCTCGCGCCGACCGGGTGTCCGGAGCGCAGCAGCGAGAACAGGTGCGGGTAGCGCCGCGAGAACGCGAGCAGCCCGTCGACCACCGCGGCGAGGCTCTGCCAGGCCGAATCGCTGGCGGCCGCGACCCGCCGGATCACGTCGTCGACGAGCCGGGCGAAGCCCTCGGCGACGACCGCGACGTAGAGCTGCTCCTTGCCCGCGAAGTAGACGTAGAGCGTGCCCTTGCCGACCTTTGCGGCCGCCGCGACGTCCTCGAGCTTGACCTCGTGGTAGGGCCGCTCGGCGAACAGCCGCGCGGCGGCGGCCTGGATCTCACGGCGCTTCTGCGAGTCGGGCTTCTGCACGGGACGGCGGGGCGAAAACCGACCGGTCGGTATTGCGGGCGCGGAGTATCGGATCGCGATGGACGGTGTTCAAGGGCTCGGGCCGCCGCGGCCGGCCGCGTGCCCGCGCGGCGCGCGGGCCGGGTGCCGGACCCGGTACGATGCGCCGTCCGCGACGTGGCGATCGCGAGGATTCGCCGACCTGTCGCTGCTCGGGAATCGCGCTGAGGAGGCCGTGCACATGGACCCGGTGTTCTGGATACAGCTGATCCACACGCTGGTCTTCCTGTTCGTGTCGGCGTGCATCCTGTACGTCGTGTATGGCGGCATCGTCGGCAGGCTCGACCGACGTCTTTGGGCGGCGGCCGGCATCGTGTTGCTCGTGGGACTGACCTACGCCGTCAACGGATTCGAGTGTCCGCTGGCGACCCTGGTCCATCACGTCGCCGGCCGGCGCGACGTCGCCGACATCCTGTTCCCGAACTGGTTCGCGCGGAACATCATGCCCGTCTCGACCGGCATCTTCGTCGTCGGCCTCGTGCTCGTGAGCGTCCGAGGGGCGCAGCGAAACTGGGGTCCGCGTTCGCGCCGCAGCCGACGAACGCCGGGGTCGTCGAACACGGACTGGCCGGCGAGATCGACGTGCGATCCCCGCGGCTCGCTGCGTGCGATCCGGCGCGAACGTCGTCTGCGCGTGCCCCGTCACCGAAGGTGCAGCGTGGAGTGCCCCGTCGGCGACGGCCAGGCTGCCCCGCTTCAGCGCAGCCCCTGCCAGATCACGATCGGCACGTAGCCGACCTCGTATCCCTTCGGCGGCGTCACCAGCAGTGCGGGATCGAGCTCGGCGAGGTGTCCGCGCGTCGGGGCCGGCAGGTACTCGCGGTCGCGCGTCCAGCTCGCGTGCAGCCGCTCGACGCGGTGCTGCAGGCGCTCACGCTCTTCGGCGGTGAGGTCCGCGTTGTGCAGCGCGGGCTGGTCGGCGAACCGGTACCAGCAGTAGCGCACGGTGCTGCCGTCGCCGAGCTGCACTTCGAACGGCCCGGCGACGGGACCCGGGTCCTTCCAGCAGCCGTCGTCGGGAGTGACGTAGGGTTTCGGCGGTCGCGCGGGCTCGCCGAGCGTCACCTTCGCCAGCGTCTCGTGCATCGGCACGTCCTCCGGCGCGCGCGGTCGCCAGCGAGCGCGCTTGCCGTCGCCCTGCAGGAGGAAGTACTGCGGCAGGGTGACCAGGCCGTCCTCGCCCTGCTGCGAGAACGCCACGGCCGCCGACTTCCACCGGTAGGCGAAGGTGTGCGGGTCCGGCGCGAAGGGCTCGGCGAACGCGGTCCAGTCGATCGGCACGTGCGCCGCTTTGTCGACGTCTGGCGTGAAGATCTGCCAGCTCGACCAGCCCTCGCCGGTGAAGCGGTGGACGACGGCCTGTTTCTCGTCGATCCGGCCACTCGCCGCGGGTCCGCCCGCGAACCAGCGCTCGACCGCGTCCCACAGCGCCGCGCGCCGATACGAGGTGATGCGATGCACGAGGATCGACTCGCGATTCTCCGCGACGGGGAAGCGCGTCGGCGCGATGCGCGCGTACTGCACGCCGTCGTCGTCGGCGGCGACGACGGCCGGCACGTACTGCGTCTCCATCTGCAGCGCCCGATTCGGCTCCGCGGGCCGGCTGTCGAGGAACAGGCCGGCGAGCTCGGGGCGCTCGACCGTCGCGCGCGAGAAGAAGTACGGCGTGAAGAACGCGACCGGCCCCTTGAACGTCGCCGTGTTCAGGAACAGCGTCCAGCACTGGTTGCCGGTCGGCACGTCCTTGCCGGCGGTCGTCGCCTTCGGCTCGGTGAGCGGCAACGGCAGGTAGCCGTAGCCGAACAGCTCGCCGCACGTGCCCTGGCGCAGGTTCAGCCCGTCGGGCGGCCACAGCACCCACGGGCTGAGCTGCGCGACGCCGTACTTGCCCTGCGGCTTCTGCCAGTCGCGACCCTTGCCCGCACCAGGCCCGTTGGCCCACGCGCTGAAGTTCAGCGCGACGCCGCCCATGACGAACTTCGGCGTGGCGGTCGGAAACCGCGTGTCACGCCACCAGCCGAGCCCGCCCTCGATGTCCGAGTAGAGCTTCTCTTCCGGCTTGTCGTCGCCGAGCCGCGCGTGCATCCACGTGCCGAACAGCCCGGTCTGGAACTGCGGCCCCGGGTGTTCGGCGAGCAACGGCCATGCGGCCACGTACAGCGAGAACCCACCGCCGAAGCTGTCGTCGACGCGTTCCTGCGGCGCGCCGAGGTAGCCGTCCATCTCGCCCATCTGGGCGCGCAGCGCGGTGGTGCACAGCGCGGTGACGAACACCGTGAGAACGAGCGCGAGAGCGGAGCGATTCATCGGGATCAGCCTACGACACCGCGGCTTTCGCCAGCGAGACGGGAACCGGGGAGACACGCCGGCTTGCACCTGACACCGGCCGCCATAATTAAAGTATCCACAGACGCTTCGGGCGATTGGACTTCGATACTTGACAGCCCCCAGAGAGCTTGGCACCTTCGTAAGTGTTGAAACCGCGTGCTCACACGGAGAAGAGGATCTACGCCCGATGAAGAGTCTCGCCCTTCTGACCATCGCACTCGTGTCCGGTCCGCTCCTGACCGTGATCGACCGTCCCGACCCGGAACTCCACCCGATCACCGATACCGCGACTTCGCCCGAGTGCAGCAAGTGCGAAGCATCCGCCACTTGGGGAATCCAAGATTCGGTTATTGAGTGCGCTCCCTGCACGGGAACCGTAGGCATACCCGCTTCGCTTAGTGTGACATTCCTTGGGGTCCCGACCAACGGTGATTGTCAGTGGATGACAACGCCCGATCCCCACTGTGATCCCCAGAGCAAGTGCCAACAGCAATACCAGATCGACATCCTCATTCCGACCAACAGCTGCTTCTATGGCCGCGGAGTCTGGGTCCAAGTTCCGGGAGGCGGCAACCGCGCCTTCAAGAATGCGACGTGGGGGACCACATTCACTCAAGAAGCTACCTGCAAGACGGCAGGGGCTGACGTGGACCCAGGCAAGCAGACCGATGCTGTGCGAATCTTCTGCGGACAAACCGGCGGAACCGCCATCGCCCAGTACAAATTCACCCTGACATGCCAACCCTGCGAGCAGAAGGACAGGTGAGGCAGAGTCCGATATGACGAGCCAATCATCGAATTCGCGCGGCGCAAAGCGTGCCCGCCGCTCGACCTTGTTGATCGGCGCCGCGCTGGTTGTTGCCGTCCTGTCGTGGTGCGTCTCTCGATCGTTTCTTCTCGCTGGCGCACCGAAGGCGACCGCTGATCGGCGTGACGAGTCTCAAGCGGCCTCCGCCACCACTTCAGCCGAGAGTCCTTCTACGGACAACAAGTCGGATCTCGACCGAAGCGCCGTGGTTTCCGGCGGCGATCAAGATCAGCCCGAAGCCAGTATCGCGGTGTTCGGGGATGTGGCAGGCGAAGGGCTGCTTTCCGACTCAGAACTTGAGTTCGCGCACGCGCTCTTGGGTGAGTGGGAGAAGCTGGCCGAACGCAACGCAGAACGGGCCACATCAGTGGCTTCAGATCAAAAGGAGCAGGACGCTTACCAGGATATCGAGCAAGCGAGGCTGCTCTACCAAGCGGAGGCAGGCCGCTACTTATGGGACGCGGTTCAGCACGGTTACTACTACTTGGAGTCGACGGCGAAAGGCTCGAATCTGCAAGTCATGTGGTTGAAAACCGCGTTCGTCACAAGGATCGGGGTGCGCGATGGAGCTTCTCTCGTCATTGGCGTGCCGCACTCGAAGTACCAAAGCGTTCAAAATGCGTGGGACTACTACCAGGCCGTGAAGAGGGTCAAAGTGCGAGAGATAGTAGACGATCTCAATCGTCGATCGTTCGCCGAGCGCGATCGAATGCTCAGGGACAACAGCCTTTACACACGTTATAAGTCTCTGGGTGTGGGTGTCGACTGGCAAACGCGCATGCTTCGGCTGCCTGCCGAGTGAACGCACTTTGGTGAGGTCGCCCTCTCCGCTTCCCTGTGTGCTCGGCCTACTCGTCGGGCAGTTCGCGCAGCTCGATACTGGCGCCCGCGGTGTACCGACTGAACAGCCTCACGTCGATCCGGTGGATCATCGCGGGCACTTCCTGGGCGCTCACCTCGCAGTCGAAGGCGAACACGGGCAGTGTCCCCCACCGGAAATTCTGCACGTCCCGGCCGTCGGTTTCGCCACCGAAAGTCATGTCCTCCAGCTCACGAGAAGTTGGTTGTGACACAGTGCCCCGGGGATCGCGACGCGGTCGACCGAGGCGCCCCGATTGTGACTGACCCGGTCCCCCGGGGCAATCCCGTCCTGTCCGCAAACTCGAACGGTCGGTCCCGCGAGAGGATTCAGCGTCCCGTGATCGCTTGCCGATTGACGGCAGATGCCCGACTCGGTGCCCGGCTTCCGTGCGCTGCAGCTACTCCTCCTGACGTTCGCCGGCTGGGTCCACCGCGAGCAGTCACGCACAATCGGGTACTCTGATCGAGGAGAACCGCATCCTCCGCGAGCAGATCGGCAGGCGACAGCTGCGGCTGACCGACGACCCGCGTCGGTGCCTGGCCGTGCGGGGCAAGGCGCTCGGTCGGCGGCTGCTCGCGAGCGTGGCGACCCTCGTCACACCGGATACGATCTTGGCGTGGCACCGCTGCTTGATCGCACGCAAGTGGACGTACCCGCGTCGGCGGGTCGGTCGCCCTGGGATCCTGAAGGAGATTCGCGAGCTCGTCCTCCGCATGGCCCGGGAGAATCCGACCTGGGGCTACTGCCGCATCCAGGGCGAGCTCAAGAAGCTGGGCCACCAGGTCGCGCGTTCGACGATCGCCAAGACGCTGAAGGAGCACGGCGTGCCGCCGAGCCCGGCGCGACCGACGTCGTGGCGGACGTTCCTCCGTGCGCACGCGGACGGCATCGCCGGCGCCGACTTCTTCACGGCCGAGGTGTGGACCGCCGGCGGGCTGGTCACGCACTACGTGTTCTTCGTGATCGACCACCTGACCCGCGCGGTGGAGGTGGCGGGCATCACGACCAACCCCGACGGCGCGTTCATGGCGCAGGTCGCGCGCAACCTGACCGACCCGTTCGACGGCTTCCTGCGGACGAAGCGTCACCTGATCCTCGACGGCGACACGAAGTTCACCGCGCAGTTCCGCGCGATCCCCGAGCGCGCCGGCGTGCGCGTTGTGCGCACCGCCTACCAGGCGCCGAACATGAACGCGATCGCCGAACGCTGGGTGCAGTCGGTGAAGCGGGAGTGCCTCGACCAGCGGATCCTGTTCGGAGACGGTCACCTGCGGCGCGTGCTGCAAGACTACGTGGCGCACCACAACACCGAGCGCCCGCATCAGGGCATCGGCAACGTGCCGATCGCGGGCGAGCCCGACGTCGGGCAGGGCGACGTGATCGTCCGCGAGCGCATCGGTGGGGTGCTGAAGCACGACCACCGCGCGGCGGCGTAGGGAGATGGCTGAGTCGACAGGCCGGCCGCGGAAGCGGAAACGGGCTCGAAGTGCGTCCCGCGAGCCCGAAGCTCGGTCGAGTGGGCGTAGTCGGATTCGCCCTGGGGCGCGCGAGCCTGGCACCAGGTGTCCGGATCGATATCGTTCGAGTCTTCGGACAGGACGTCGAGCCACCGATCCGGCTGAAGGCGACCGTCAACGGGGTGGTGGTGGCCGACTTGGCGGTGACGAATCCCCCTGCCGGCTACATGTGGAAGGACGACTTGACCGGCTCCCTTCTTTGCGGTTCGCAGGCCACGGTCCGTTCTACTACGTTGCGTCACCCCTCATGCCATTGGGCACGCTCACGTGGGCGTGCTCCGGATGCGACTGATGAACCGGAAGTTCTTCATCCTTCCCGCGACCGTCATCGTTGCGTTCGCCGCTGGGTGGTGGTTGCGCGGATCGCGGATCGAGGCTCCCACAGCCCCCCGTGTGGAGCAGCCCGGCCTCCCCGCTTCGCGTGAGCCCGAGCTGGTCCCGTTGGCGGCGACCGAGGGCACCGCCACGGCTCCGGCTCGCGTCGAGATCGATCCCGGGCGTGGAGTTGAGTCGGGTGACGAGGATGCCTACGAGGTGGCCCTGCGGCGGGCGACGCTGCCCGAGCCGACCGGTGACGCGGACACCGATCGCCGGAACGCGCTTCGCCACATCATCCGCTATGCGTCACCCTATGACTCTCCCGACTACGACGGACCAAGGGTCGATGCCGAGAACGTGATCAGTCGTGATGATGTGAATCCGCGGCACAAGCACCTGACGCCGGAGCAACTGAAGGACCTCCAGGCCGTGCTCGATGACGCGCGAGAGGCGGCGCATCGGACCTGGCAGGAACGCCTCACGCTGGAGCGCGAGGCCATGCTACGTGCCGTCGATACCGGGAGCTTCGAATGGTACGGCCCTGATGCGCGACATCACGATCCGACTCTGTCGGTGTCCGAACAGAAATCCGCCTTCCAGAAGCGCATGAACGAGACTTGGGGACCGATGGGCAAGGAGTGGACTTGCCTGCTGACGGGCGCACGAGGCGAGGACCTCGTTCCGTACGTCACGCGCAGGAGCGCGCCGGAGCTGTTCGCGGCCATCGATCGTTGCTTCGTCGCCGAACGCGAGGCACTCGATCGAGCCCGGCGATTCGTCGAGCAGATCCCCTGACGGCGATCGCGCGTGGCGACACGTCGAGACTCCACCGGATCGACGTTCGCAGGCACGTCCGCCTCAGCTCCCCCCGACCCGGATCACTCCGCCCTTCATCACGAACACCACCCGCTCGGTCGCGGTGATGTCGTCGAGCGGGTTGCCGGGGACCGCGACGACGTCGGCGGCCTTGCCGGACTCCAGCGTGCCGGTGACGTCGGCGACGCCGAGCAGGTCGGCGGCGTTGGCGGTGGCGGCGATCAGCGCGGCGGCCGGGGCCATGCCGTTGTCGACCATCAGCGCGAACTCCTTCGCGTCGAGGCCGTGGGGCTCGACGCCGGAGTCGGTGCCGAAGGCGATCGGTACGCCGATCTTCACCGCGCGCTGGAACATCTTCTGCATCTGCGCGGCGGCGGCGCGGGCCTTCTTCGCGATCGGTGCTGGATAGGAGTCCGCGTGCTTGCCAACCCAGTAGCCGGCGAACAGCGTCGGCACCAGGTAGACGCGGTGCGCCTTCATCGACTCGAGCGTGTCGTCCTCGAGGAACGTGCCGTGCTCGATCGAGTCGACGCCGGCGGCGATCGCCATCTTCGCGGCCTGATCGCCGTGGCAGTGGGCTGCGACCTTGCGGTGCCAGGTGTGGGCCTCGGAGACGATCGCGTCCATCTCCGCCTGCGTCAGCTCGGGCACGTCGACCGGGTCCGAGAGCGACAGCACGCCGCCCGACGGCATGAACTTGATGACGTCGGCGCCGTACTTGATCTGGTAGCGCACCGCGGCACGGCACTCGTCCGGGCCGTTGCAGACGCCCTGGATCGGGCCGGCCGGCGCGATGCGCTCGGGTGGGAACGGCGCCTGGTCGGCATGGCCGCCGGTCGAGCCGATCGCGTAGTTCGAGACCAGCATCCGCGGCCCGACCGCGATGCCCTTGTCGATCGCGTTGCGCAGCGACACCGAGACCCAGTCGCTCGAGCCGACGTCGCGCACGGTCGTGAACCCGGCGTCGAGCGTGCGTCGGGCGTACATCGCCGCGTAGAGCGCCTGCTCGGCCGGGAACCGCAGCAGCCGCTGCGAGAAGTCACGATTCCAGTCGTCCGACATCTCCCCGCTCATGTGCACGTGCGAGTCGATGAAACCGGGCAGCAGCGTGACGTCGCCGAGGTCGATGACCTTCGCGCCCGCCGGCACGTCGAGGCCGCTGCCGGCGGCCTGGATCTTCCCGTCGGCGACGATCACCACGCCGTGGTCGACGAGCTTGCCGGAGACGCCGTCGAACAGGTGGGCGGCCCGGAGGACGATCGGGGTCGATTCGGCCGCCGCCGGGGATTGCGCGCGCGTCGGCGCGGTGGCGGAGACGAGTGCAAGGACGAGCGGTGAGAGCAGGGAATGGCGCAACGTGGGGTCCTCGTGGATCGGCGATCGGGCAGCGGGAGTTTCGAGTCGAGAGTCGGACTAGAATATCGACCCGCGATCGCGAACAGGATGGACCGTGGAAACCAGAGAACAGCCGGCAATCTCCGACCCGACAACGCGCGGTGATCGCGGTGCGCGCTCCGACGCGACGGCGGCAGGCACGCGCTCCTCGCGCACCGCTCGGACCGTGCGAAGACTCGTCGCCGTGGCGGTCGCCCTGATCGTCGTCATGCTGGCGTGGCTCGGACTGCAGGTGCTCCACTACACGACGACACCGGACTTCGCGGCCTACGTCCGCGACCACCCGGTGGCCGAGGACACGATCGCGGCGCAGCTCGCCGACGCGCCGGTGCTCACCGAGGGGCGCGAGTGGCGTACCGGGGCGGTCGATCCGTTCGCCGCGGACGAGGCGGACGGCCGCGTGGCGTGGAGCGTCGAGCAGACCGCGACCGTGCACCGCGGCGACGACGTGCTCGGCCGGGTCGTCGTGGAGATCGTCGTCTCGTCCCCGGACGGCGTTCAGCGCGACGGGCTCGGCATCCGGATCCGCGAGCTGGAGTCCGCCGACGGACTCCGCGCGATCGCGCGCGTGGCGCTGAACGATCCGGACGGCGTCGTCGGCGCGGATTCTGCGCGCAAGGGGTGCGTGACGGTCGATCTGCTGGTGGTGGCGGGAGCGGGCGAGGATCGCGCGTCCATCGTGCATGCGGCACCAGCGACGCCGCTGCCCGGGGACGATGGCCATGTGCCGTCGACGCTCGGCCTCGTCGCCAGCCGGGCCTGGCCGCTCCGGTCCCCGCCGGACTCGGGGTGGATCGCGCACGTGCGGGACCGCGTGTTCCTGTCCGCGCAGCGGCTCGACGGTGGCGAGCAGGGCATGGGGACCGGCAGTGCGTCGTTCGCCGCGAGCACCGACGAGGTACAGCTTCGCCTACGAGACCAAGACCCGCTCGAGCTCCGGACGCGGCGGCGAGTACACGAGCACCGAGACCCGCAAGAGCGAGCTGACCTGGAACGGCAAGCTCTGGTGAGCCGCCGCGCTACGCCCCGACCCGCGTCCTGAGCTCGGCCCAGCGCTCATGGATGCCGCGCTCGACCGCGTCGACGTCGAGGTTGGTGTTCGTGAAGCGGCCCTGCGCTTCGAACCAGCTCTCGAGGGCCTTGCGGTCGAACTCCGGCTCGACGTCGATCGACCACTCCCGGCCGTCGAACACCGACACACCGGGAAGAGCCCCGACCGCACCGCCAGCCGCACCAGCTCGATGCCGTCCGCGGGCTCGCGACTTCCAGCCGGTGGGGCACGGGGAGAGCAGGTGCAGGAAGCGGAAGCCGCGCGGTGTGCGAGGGCCTGGCGCAGCTTGCGCAGGGCGTCCTCCGGGTGGGCGAGCGAGAGCGATGGCGGCGTAGGGCACGCGGTGCGCCGCCATGATCGCGAGGATGTCCTTCTTGCCGTGCACCTTGCCGCGCGGCGTGGTCGTGGTGCGTGGCGCCGGGCGGCGTCGCCGACGAGCGCTGGCCGCCGGTGTTGCCGTAGATCTCGTTGTCGTAGCAGACGAAGAGCACGTCCTCGTCGCGCTCGGCGGCGGCCGACAGCGTGGCCATGCCGATGTCGTAGGTGCCGCCGTCGCCGGCGCACAGCAGATCACGCGGGTCGCGCTCGCCGTTCAGTCGCGGCGACGTGCGCCAGGCCGGTGGCCACCGCGGCCGCCGAGGCGAAGGTGGTGGCGACCACCGGCGCGCCGTAGGCGAGGAGCGGGTACGGACCGGCGGTGACGATGCCGCAGCAGGCGGGGATCGACCAGCTGCACCGGCGTGTCCGGCGACCGCGCGCGAGAGCATTGCAGCCCGACCGACATGCCGCAGCCGCCGCAGTTGGTGTTGCCCGGCGCGCAGCAGCGGCTCGCGCGCGGTCGCGCGCGCGTCTGCGCCATGCCGCCGAGCAGCGGCTCGCTCATGACGTCGCCGGTCATGTCGAACAGCTCCACGAAGCGCGGGTCGCTCGGCGGTCTCGCGGCCGAGCAGGTCGTCAGCAGGTGGTCGACGTGCTCGGGCGGACGTCGCCGCCGCCGAGCCCGATCAGGTAGTTCTGCACCAGCGGCGCCCGGCGCGGCCGAGCGCCGCGGAGTCTCGGCCCACAGCACGCCGCCGAGGCCCGGGCGAGAGGTCGCGGTCGAGCACCGCCGACGCCGCGCACGCCGGCGAGCGCTCGCGCGAGCTCGGCCTCGGGCAGCGGCCGGAACATCCGCACGCGCAGCGCACCGGCCGCGCAGCCCGCCTCGCGCGCCCGGTCGACCGCCTCGCGCGCGGTGCTCGCCGGTCGTGCCCATGCGACACCAGCGCCACCTCGGCGTCCTCCATCCGGTAGGGCACCACCGGGTCGCCCGGCCGCCGGCCGAACACCTCCTCGAAGGCGTCCTGCACACCTCGCGGTAGACCTCCGGCACGCCGCGCCCATCGCGTCCTGGTGCTGGCGCCGGTGCACCTCGGTCTCGTGCGGGAAGTCGAGCCCGCCGACCGTGCGCGGCTCGCTGCGTCACCCGGTGCGGCAGGTCGAGCGGCGGCAGGAAGCGGTCGACCTCCTCCTGGGTCGGGCACGTCGGTCAGCATCAGCGGTGTGCGACAGCACGAAGGCGTCCTGGCAGACCATCACCGGCAGCAGCACGCGCGGGTCCTCGGCCAGCCGGAAGGCGAGCAGCATCGAGTCGAGCACCTCCTGGTTGTCCTCGCAGTAGAGCTGGATCCAGCCGGAGTCGCGCAGCATCAGGGTGTCGCCATGGTCGACCCAGATGTTCCACGGCGGGCCGAGCGTCCGGTTGACCGCCATCATCACGATCGGCAGGCGGTAGAAGCCGGCGGCGAAGACGTTCTCGGCCATGTAGGCGAGGCCGTTCGACGACGAGGCGGTGAACGTGCGGGCGCCGGCGAGCGAGAAGCCCATGCACACCGCCATCGCGCTGTGCTCGCTCTCCACGCGCACCACGTGGCCCTTCTCGATCTCCTGCCTGCAGAGCAGCTCGATGCACTCGGTCTGCGGGGTGATCGGGTAGACGCCGCCGCCGAAGCCGCGGCCGTGCGGTTGGCGCGGCCGGCCAGCGTGGCGGCCATCGCCGGCGGCGTGGTTCGCGGTGATCAGCTCGGTGGCATCGCGTCCACCATCTCCATGCCGTCGCGCGGACACTCCGCGACGCAGATGCCGCACCCCTTGCAGTAGGTCGTAGTCGACGGCGTAGCCGTCGGCGCCTCGCGGCGATCGTGCCCTCGGGGCAGTAGACGAGGCAGGTGTCGCACTGCGTGCAGTCGCCGCAGGCGAAGCAGCGGCGCGCCTCGGCCGCGTCCGGCGAGCCCGCTGGTCGATCTCGGCGCAGTGCGATGCGCGCTCCTCGGGCGGCGTGGCGCGGGTGGGCCGGCGGCGAAGGGCGCGAAGTGGTCGAGGCGGATGCGGTCGGCGGCACCGCGGCGTGCGGGTCGGGGCGCGTCCGAGGCTCGCCGCCAGCTCGCCGAGCTGCCGGCGAGCGCCAGGGCGGCCGCGCGGCGGCCGTCGCCGATCGCGTGGGCGACGGTGCCGTCGCCGGTCGCGAAGTCGCCGGCGGCGAACGACGTCAGCGGCCGGCCGCCGTGCCAGCACGCGGCCGTCGTCGAGCGTCCAGCCCGCGCGGCAGGAGCGACGTCGTCGGCCGACTGGCCGAGGGCGAGC
The DNA here is from genome assembly GCA_963823025.1 of uncultured Planctomycetota bacterium. GTDB lineage: Bacteria > Planctomycetota > UBA1135 > UBA1135 > UBA2386 > CAWGKH01. The sequence continues at coordinate 119,300 of CAWGKH010000008.1, forward strand.
AGCACCAGGTCGCAGTCGAGGCGCGCGCGTCCGGTCGCCGATCACCGGCCGCGCGCCGGCCGCTCGCGTCCGGCTGCGCCGAGCTCGACTCGGCGAGCTCGACGCCCGCGACGCGGCGCGCCGCGTCGCCGCGCGAAGCGCCGACGCGGCTCGACCGGCGCTCGAGGAACAGCAGCTCGATGCCCTCCGTCGACGCGCCTCCTCGATCTCCTCGGCGGATCGCCGGCATCTCCTCGCGGCCGCGCCGGTAGGCCAGCGTGACCCGCGCCGGCGCCGCGCGCGCAGCGCGCTGCGGGCGCAGTCGATGGCGGTGTTGCCGCCGCCGAGCACCACGACGTGGCCGGCGAGCGGGACGTCGCCGACCGACGTTCGACGCGGTGCGAGGAAGTCGATGCCCTGCTCGACGCCGAGCAGCCCGACGCCCGGCACGTCGAGCCCGCGCAGCCTCTGCAGGCCGGTGGCGAGGATCACGGCGTCGTGCGCAGTCGCCGAGCGGTCCTCGACGTCGGCCGGCGCCGAGCGCCGACGCCGCAGCGCGCCTCCATGCCGAGCGTCGAGCACGGCGCGCGAGCTCGCGGTCGAGCACGTCGCGCGGCAGGCGGTAGGTCGGGATGCCGGTGCGCAGCACGCCGCCGAGCGCGCGGCTCGCCGTCGAAGATCGTCGGCCGGTGGCCGTGGCCGCGCGAGGGCGTAGGCGGCGGACGAGGCCGGCCGGGCCGCCGCCGACGACCGCGACCCGACGCGCGCGTCGTCGCCGCGGTCGCCGGCGGCGTCGACGGCGCGCGACCGTGACCTGGTCGGCGATCCAGCGCTCGAGGCCGCGGATGTCGACGGCGCCGTCGATCGCGCGCCGGTTGCAGCCGCTCCATGCAGGGCGCCGGGCACACCCGGCCGCAGACGCCGGCGCAGCGGCGTGCGTGCGCGCGAGGATCGCGCGCCGCCCGCGTCCTCGCCGTCGTGCGCCAGCGCCTGCACGAAGCCGACGACGTCGTTGCCCGCCGGGCAGAGCGCGTTGCACGGCGCGAGGTGCTCGACGTAGACGCGGCGTCTGGCTGCGCCAGGCGCCGGTCTGCAGCGCCGGTCGCGCGGGCCGCTCGCGTGCGCGGTGAGCGGCGACGACCGGCGGCGGCGCGGGCCTGCGCGGCGCCGGCGTCCGGTGCCGCGCGGCGTCGCGCCTCGGCCGCCGGTCCGGCATCCGCGACCGCCGTCGAACGCCTCCTCGCGCGGCCTCGAAGTCGCTGCAGGAAACCGAGGCGCCTCGTAGGCGCGCGCGAGCACGTCCGAGGGCAGCTCGAGCGCGCTTCGCGAAGGCGCCCGGCGATCGTCGTGTTGACGATCACGACCGACCGCGCTGCCGATGCCGTGCCGCCGCGCGATGGCGGTGCGCGTCGACGATCGCGACGCCGGAGCCCGGGCGAGCGCCAGCGAGCGTCGGCGAGCGGCTCGGGCGTGTTGACCAGCAGCGAGCCGCCGGGCGCCAGCCCGGCGAACACGTCGGCGCCGAGCAGCGTGGGGTCGAGCACCACCAGGTGGTCGGGCTCGTAGACCTTGTTGCGGTTGGTGGATCGGGGCGTCGCCGACCCGCGCGTAGGCGCGCACCGGCGCGCCGGAGCGCTCGCCCGCGTAGTCGCCGAACGTCTGCACGCTCTTGCCGAGGCCGCGCGTAGAGCCGCGGCCAGGATCTTGGCGCAGGTCACGCCGCCCTGGCCGCCGCGACCGTGGAAGCGGATCTCGGTGGCCTCGGCCATGACGGGACAACACCCGGCGGGGTCGGGTCCTTTCAGGCGACGCGCCGGTTGCGCACGGACTCGGCCGCGGAAGTCGAGACCGTGTCGCGTATCCTCCGGACCGCTCGCCTCGCCCGCCCCGCTCCCGCCATGGGCATCTCGCCGCTCGACCTCCTCGTCTTCGCCGCCTTCCTCGTCGCCGTCGTCACGATCGGCGTCGTCAAGAGCCGGCACGAGGCGGACAGCGAGGCCTACTTCCTCGCCGGACGCGGGCTGAGCTGGTGGCTGATCGGCTTCTCGCTGATCGCCGCGAACATCTCGACCGAGCAGTTCGTCGGCATGTCCGGGCAGGCGGCGGACTACGTCGGGTCTGGCGATCGCCAGCTACGAGTGGATGGCGGCGATCACGCTGGTGCGTCGTGGCGTTCCTGTTCCTGCCGGAGTTCCTGCGGACCGGCATCTACACGATCCCGGAGTTCCTCGAGTACCGCTTCAACGAGCTGGCGCGCACGCTGATGGCGGTGTTCACGATGGTCATCTACGTCGCCGTGACGATCACCGCGGTGATCTACTCCGGCGCGCTGACTGGCCGACACGCTGTTCCCGGACATCGGGCTCGCCTCGGCCGTCCTGGCTGATCGGCGCTGGTCGCGGCGGTCTACGTCGTCAGCGGCGGCCTCAAGGCGTGCGCGTGGGCCGACCTGATCCAGGGCTCGGCGCTGATCGTCGGCGGCGGCGATCATCCTGACGCTCGCGATCCACGCGCTCGGCGACCGGGCGGTCGACACGCTCGCGACCAGCGCCGACGTCCGCGGGCTCGCCGACGACGCCGGGCGGGTGGGCGAAGTTCTTCGCGCTCAACCACCCGAAGCTCCACATGGTCCTGCCGGCGAACGACCTGACCTTGCCGTGGACGGCGCTGGTCGTCGGGCTGTGGATCCCGAACTTCTACTACTGGGGCCTCAACCAGTACATCACCCAGCGCACGCTCGGCTCGCAGTCGCTCGCCGAGGGGCAGAGGGCATCGTGTTCGCCGCCGCGCTGAAGCTGATCGTGCCGTTCGTGATCGTGATTCCCGGGCATGGCGGCGTTCAACCTGTTCGCGGGCGACATGGCGGACGCGGCGCGGAGCGACGTGCAGATCCAGGCCGGCAACGCGGCGGTCCTGCAGCGGTTCGACGGCTGAAGACGAACGGCGGGGCGCCGCCGCTCGTCGAGTTCCGCTTCGACCGCGCGTGGGCCGAAGCACCATGCGGCGAAGGCGACCGAGCTCGCGACGTGGAACGACGCGGTCGAGGCGCGCGCGACGGCGACCGGGACGGCTCCCGAGCAGGCACGGCTGCTCGGCTACAAGTACGACTCGGCGTTCGGACTCCTCGTCGGGCGCCTCGTGCCGGCCGGCTACGGGCTGCAGGGTTTCATCCTCGCGGCGATCCTCGGCGCGGTCGTCAGCTCGCTGGCGTCGATGCTGAACGCGGCGTCGACGATCTTCACGATGGACCTCTACCGGCGGTACCTCCACGGCACGGCGTCGCAGGTGACGCTGGTTCGCGTCGGGCGGGCTGGCGGTCCTCGTGTTCGCGGTGGTCGGCTGCCTGATCGCGCCGCTGCTCGCGCGATCCGGAGCTCGGCGGCGTGTTCACGTTCATCCAGGAGTTCCAGGGGTTCATCTCACCCGGGATCCTCGCGGTGTTCCTGTTCGGGCTGTTCGTCCGGCGGGCACCACCGGTGTGCGGCGTCGTCGGACTGCTCGCGAACCCGGTGTGCTACTGGCTGATGAAGCAGCTCCTGCCGACGCTGGCGTTCCTCGACCGCATGGCGGTGTCGTTCGGCTGCGTGCTGCTGCTGATGGCCGCGATCACCGTGGTCCGACCGCTCGCCGAGCCGCGCGCCCTGCCGTCGTCGACCCGGATCGAGCTGATTTCGTCGCGCGGCGCGAAGCTCTGCGGGACGCTGGTGGTCGTCACGGCGCTCCTGCTCTACATCGTCTTCTGGTGACCGGACCGTCCCGCCGGAATCGCGCCGCGCGGAGTCGCTGTCGAACACGGGTTGCCACGACGGCGTGCGCCCGGTCTGCTGTCCGCCCCGCATGGATCCGATCCTCGACGACCTGAACCCACCCCAGCGCGACGCGGTGACCTTCGGGTCCGGCCCGCTGCTGGTGCTGGCGGGGGCCGGGTCCGGCAAGACGCGCGTCATCACGCGCCGGATCGCCTACCTGCTGCGCGAGGGGGTCCCGGCGCACCGGATCCTCGCGCTGACCTTCACCAACAAGGCGGCCGGCGAGATGGCCCGCCGCGTCGAGGAGCTCGGCGGCTCGCGCGTGCTGGTGTCGACGTTCCACTCGGCGTGCGCGCGGTTCCTGCGGCGCGACGGCGAGCGGCTCGGCTACCCGAAGGACTTCACGATCTACGACACCTACGACCGCGACGCCTGCATCAAGATGCTGCTGAGCGAGCACGGGCTCGACAAGCAGGGGGTGAAGCCCGCGCAGGTCGGCCGGCGCATCTCGCAGATCAAGAACCTCTGCGCCGATGCCGAGCGCCTGGTGTTCGGGCTCGGTCCGGTCGATCGCGTCGTCGAGCGCCTCTACGAGCCGTATCACCAGCTCCTGCGGAAGCTCGGTGCGATGGACTTCGACGACCTGCTCGGGCGATTCCTCGAGCTGTTGAAGGAGTTCCCCGAGCTGGCGGAGGAGTATCAGGCGCGCTTCCCGTGGATCCTGGTCGACGAGTTCCAGGACACCAATCGGGTCCAGTACCGACCTGCTGAAGCGGATGGTCGGCGGCGACCGCAACATCTGCGTCGTCGGCGATCCCGACCAGTCGATCTACCGCTTCCGCGGCGCCGAGGTCCGCAACCTGCTCGAGTTCGAGGGCGACTATCCCGGCACGACGACCGTGCGCCTCGAGCAGAACTACCGTTCGACCGGCTGCATCCTGCACGGTGCGGAGGGTGTGATCGAGAACAACGTCGAACGGCTCGAGAAGCGGCTGTTCACCGAGGCGGAGTTCGGCGACCGCATCACCGTGCACGCGTCGGTCGGTCCGGCGCAGGAGGCTCGCGAGATCTCGACCGCGATCGGCGACCTGCTGCGGCGGGGTGTGTCGCCGGACGAGATCGCGGTGTTCTACCGCAGCCACTTCCTGAGCCGCAGCCTCGAGGAAGGGCTGCGCGAGCTGGCCGTGCCCTACCAGGTGATCGGCGGCGTGTCGTTCTTCGAGCGGCGCGAGATCAAGGACCTGGTGGCGTTCCTGCGCGTGCTGGTGAACCCGCTCGACGACGTCAGCATGGAGCGCATCGTCAACGTGCCGCCGCGCGGCATCGGCAAGGTGACGGTCGACAAGCTGCGCGGGATGGCGGCCGAGCGCGAGATGTCGCTCTATGAGGCGGTGTGCGACGCAGAGGTGCGCGGCGAGCTGTCGGCGCGCGCGCGCAAGTCGCTCGACGCGCTCGCGGCCGCGCTCGGCGAGGCGAAGAAGGTCGCGATGATCGGCGCCTACGACGCGCTGCGCGTGATCACCGAGCAGGTCGGCTACCTCGAGTACATCGGCGACATGGGCGACCCCGAGGACCAGGCGCGCGTCGAGAACGTCGCCGAGCTCCACAGCGACGCGGCGTTCTTCGACAAGCAGCTCGGCGGCGGGCTGGCCGGATACCTGCAGCACGTCGCGCTGATGACGTCCGAGGATCGCCAGGGCGACGACGGCCCACGCGTGTCGCTGATGACCGTGCACGCATCGAAGGGGCTCGAGTTCGATCATGTGTTCATCGCGGGTCTCGAGTCGGGGCTGTTCCCGAGCATGCGTGCGATCGACGAGGGCAACCTGGAGGAGGAGCGGCGGCTGATGTACGTCGCGATGACGCGCGCGCGGAAGACCTTGTGGATGGGTCACTGCGATTCGCGCATGATCAACGGCAGCTACCAGAACCAGCGTCCGTCGGAGTTCCTCGCCGAGATCCCGAACGAGTGTCTGGCGACGACGCGGGCGTGGAGCGGCGGTGGGGGACACACCGACTTCGCGGAGCTCGCCGGCGACCTGGGGGACGAGGCGCCGGCGTGGGACGAGTCGCAGGAGCACGTCGAGCTCGCGCCGGGGCTGCGCGTCGTGCACCAGGTCTACGGCGCGGGTCGGATCATCAGCACCAACGGCACCGGCGTGAACACCAAGGTCACCGTCGACTTCGAGAAGTCCGGTCGCCGCATCCTGGTCCTCGAGTACGCCGGCCTGCAGGTCGTGCCGGGCGAGGGCGCATGGTGAGCGACGACGATCGCGCAGAGCTCGAACGGGAGGTCCGCGCCCTGGTCGAGCGCGCGCGGGCTGCGGGTGGTGCCGAGGCGGTGGCGCGGCTGCGCGCGGCGTTCGAGGACGCGGCGGCAGACGTCGGGGAGGCCGTCGAGGGCGCCGCGGCGGCCGACGACTGGCACGGGTTCATCGGGCGCTGCCCGGCGGTCGTCGCGATGCGCGAGCGGATCGTCAAGTTCGCGCGCGCCAACTCGCCAGCGCTGATCCGTGGCGAGAGCGGCACCGGCAAGGACCTGGTCGCGCGGCTCCTGCACGACCTCGGGCCGCGCAAGTCGGGGCCGTTCGTCGCGGAGAACTGCGCGGCGATTCCCGAGACGTTGCTGGAGTCGACGTTGTTCGGGCACGTGCGTGGGGCGTTCACCGGTGCGGTGCGCGACCACGGCGGGCACTTCGTGGCGGCGAACAAGGGCACCTTGTTCCTGGACGAGATCGGCGACATGCCGCTGCCGATGCAGGCGAAGGTGCTGCGCGCGCTGCAGGAGGGCGAGGTGCGGCCGGTGGGCGGCGAGAAGATCCGCAAGGTCGACGTGCGCGTGATCGCCGCGACGCATCGCGACCTCGAGGCGATGGTGCGCGAGCGGCAGTTTCGCGAGGACCTGTTCTACCGGCTCAACGTGCTCGAGCTGTATCTACCGCCGTTGCGCGAGCGCGGTGACGACGTCGTGCTGCTGGCGCGACGGATCCTGCACGACGCGGCGGCGAAGGCCGGGCGCGCGCTTCGGCTGACGCCGGCGGCCGAGGAGGTGCTGAGGAAGGCGCCGTGGCCCGGCAACGTGCGCCAGCTCCAGAACGAGCTGCAGCGCGTCGCCGCGCTGGCGGACGGACCCGACGTCGGCCCCGAGGATCTGTCGAGGGACCTGCTGTGAGCGAGCTGCCGTGGCAGGACGCGTATCCGGGCGATGTCGACTGGCGCACGCCGATCGCGGTGCGGCCACTGCCGGAGGTGTTCGAGGCGGCGGTGCGCGAGCACGGTGCGCGGACGTGCATCCACTTCCTCGGGTTGGAGTACAGCTACGAGGAGGTGGGGGATCTGGTGCGGCGCGCGACGCGAGGTCTGCGGCGGCTCGGGGTCGCGAAGGGCGTGCGCGTCGGGCTCCTGCTGCCGAACACGCCGTACTACGTCGTGATGTTCCACGCGATCCTCGCCGCCGGTGGGACCGTCGTGAACCTCAACCCGCTCTATGCCGAGGAGCAGATCGCCGAGCTGGTCGAGAAGTCCGCGACGAAGATCCTCGTCACCCTCGACGTCGCGCAGCTCTGGACGAAGGCGGCGGCCGCGCACGACGCGACCGCGCTCGAGCGGATCGTCGTGTGCCGCATGACCGGCATCCTGCCGTTCGTGCAGCGGATCCTGTTCCCGATCTTCAAGAGCGGCGAGCTGGCGCGCGTGCCGGCGGAGGCGGCGCACGTCGTCGAGTACGACGCGCTGATCGAGGACGGCGAGGACGAGAGCGGCGACGAGGCGCTCGCGGCGGTGACGTTCGACGCGCACCGTGACGTCGCGGTGCTGCAGTTCACCGGCGGGACGACCGGGACGCCGAAGGCCGCGATGCTGAGCCATGCGAACGTCACGGCGAACACCGAGCAGGTGTGGCGCATCGCGCCGGGTCTGCGCGAGGGCGAGGAGCGGGTCCTCGGGCTGCTGCCCTTGTGCCACGTGTTCGCGATGACGGTCGTGATGAACCTCGCGATCCGCACCGGCTCGATGCTGATCCTGCTGCCGCGCTTCGATCTCGATCAGATCCTGAAGGTGATCGCGCGTCAGAAGCCGACGGTGTTCCCGGGCGTGCCGGCGGTGTATGCGGCGATCAACGGGTCACCGAAGGTGCAGCGTTACGACCTGTCGTCGATCCGCTTCTGCATCTCCGGCGGCTCGGCGTTGCCGCCGGACGTGAAGGAGCAGTTCGAGGCCAACACCGGCTGTCAGCTCGTCGAGGGCTACGGTCTCAGCGAGTCCTCGCCGGTCGCGACGTGCAACATGTTCCACGGCGTGCGCAAGGAGAAATCGATCGGCATCCCGATCCCGGCGACGCTGGTGGAGATCCGCTCCGTCGACGATCGCGAGAAGCCGATGCCGACCGGTGAGTGGGGCGAGATCTGCGTGAAGGGGCCGCAGGTGATGCTCGGCTACCTCGACCGTCCCGACGCGACGGCCGAGGTGCTCGTCGACGGTTGGCTCCACACCGGCGACGTCGGCTACATGGACGAGGACGGGTTCGTGTTCCTCGTCGATCGCATCAAGGACGTGATCGTGCGGGACGGCTACAAGGCGTATCCGCGCCTGATCGAGGAGGCGATCCGGAGGCATCCGGCGGTCGCCGACGTCAGCGTGGTCGGCGTGCCCGATCCGCAGCGTGGCGAGGTGCCGAAGGCGTTCATCCGGCTCGTCAAGGGCGAGAGCCTGACCGCGGACGAGCTGCACCAATTCCTGAAGCCGATCCTGTCGCCGATCGAGATGCCGAAGGAAGTCGAGTTCCGCGCCAGGCTGCCGCGCACGCTCGTGGGCAAGCCGTCGAAGCAGGCGCTGCGGGACGAGTGAGCTGCCTCAGCCGTCCGCGCAGGAGTGCGCGGGCGTGTGTGCCGGCTTCGGCTCGCCGAGGAACGCCGCGATCTCGTCCATGCGCCGCTCGGCGTCCTGCTGGCCGATGCGCAGCAGCGCGGTCAGGTAGTCCGGCTGGAACATCAGCAACGCGATCAGGTCGTTGTCGCGGGTCTCCTTCGTGCCGAGTCCGCGGATCAGGAAGCGGAGCGTGCGCGGCAGGCGCGGCTCGTATTCGCTCGCGAGCGCGGCGAGGTCGACCGACGGGTGCAGCACGAGCATGTCGACCCTGCGCAGGCCCTCGCGGCGGTCCTCGGGGAGCGCCTCGACCAGGCGGTTGATGCGTTCGACGCGGAGCGAGTCGGCTTCGGACTGCTCGAGGAACAGGGAGTTGAGCAGCACGCCGGCGATCTGTGCCGGCGGCGGGGGTGCGTGCTGCGTCTGCACCGCTGGTTTGCGGAAGCGCGTCGAGATCGACAGGATCCGATCGGCGCCGAGGTGGATCGCCGGCGAGAACGGCGCGGTCATCCGGATGCCGCCGTCGCCGAACCACTGGCCGTCGACCTGGACCGGCGGGAACACGAATGGCAGCGCCGTCGAGGCCAGCACGTGGTCGATCGTCATCACCGCGCGACGGCTGATGCGATGCGCGCGCGCCCAGGGCGGCGAGTTGCGGTCCTGGACCCAGGTCACCGACTGCTCGGTGCCGTAGCTCGAGGCGGTGATCGCGAGCGCGCGCAGCTCGCCGGCTTCGAGGTTGCGCTCGATGCCGCGCAGCGTGCCGTCGGGGGCACACAGGAGCCCACACAGGAACTCGCGGAGTGGCGTCGTGTCGAGGAGGCTCGGCGGGCGCGCGACCGTGTGCTGTCCGCCGGAGACGAGCCGGATCCCCCAACGCAGCACGCGGGCGAACAGGTGGAGACCGTTGACGCGGAACACCTTCTCGACCCGCAGGCTGCGCCAGGCCTCGGCGAGTCCGGCGACGCGTTCGGCGAACACGCCCTCGTTGCACGCGAGCGCAGCCGCGTTGACCGCACCGGCCGAGACGCCGGTGACGATCGGCACCTTCAGCTGCGGGTAGTGCGACGCCAGGTGGCAGAGCAGCCCGACCTGGTACGCCGCGAGTGCCCCACCGCCGCTCATCACGAGCGCGAGCTCCCCGCGTTGGGGGTGTGCGGCCGGAGTGTGGTGGTTCGGGTCGGGCAACGGGCACAGGGTAGCGCCGAAGGGCGACATTTCAGACCCGGTGTGATTTGCTGCCTCTCGCGGTCAGGTGATGGCACGCCGTCGTCTTGATCAGCGCGACGGCGCGCCGTCCCACCGCCATCCCCATCTCCCGCGCCGCTCCGGGCGTGATGCGCACCCGCAGATCGACGGCTCCCAGCCGCAGCGTCACCAGCATCTCGTGCCCGATCCGGTCGATCGCACGCACGTGCCCGGCGAGCGCGTTGCGGGCCGAGATGCCGCGGGGCACTTCGTCGCAGAGGATGACGTCCTCCGCGTAGACGCCGACGTCGATCGGGTGGCCGATCGGTGCGTCGCACAACGGCACCGCCAGCGAGGTGTCGCCGAGGTCGAGCATCGTGACGCCGTCCTGCTCGTCGTGGCGCAGTACCGGTAGCCGCAGCAGGTTGTCGACGCCGACGAGATTGGCGACGCCCGCTGTCCGCGGCCTCGACAGCACCTGCACCGGCGGTCCCTGCGCGACGACGCGGCCGCCGTCGAGCACCAGGCAGTCGTCGGCGATCGCGAGCAGCTCCGACGCACGGTGGGTGACGAACAGCATCGGCACCGCGAGCGTGCGCTTCGCCTCGCGCAACAGCGCCAGCACCTCGCGCGCGAGGTCGGCGTCGAGCGCGGCCGTCGGCTCGTCGAGGAGCAGCATGCGCGGCCGCGACAGCAGCGCGCGGCCGAGGGCGACGCGCTGGCGCTCGCCACCGGACAGCGCGGCGGGATTGCGATCGAGCAGCGGGCGCAGTCGCAGGACGTCGAGGATCGTTCGGCCGTGGTCGGTCTCGATCTCGCGCACCGCGCCCTTGGCGTATGTGAGGTTGCCGCGCGTCGACAGGTGCGGGAACAGCAACGCGTCCTGTGGCACCAGCGCGAGGCGGCGGCGCTCCGGCGGCAGCCACACGTCACCGGGCCTCCGGCAGAGCGTCTCGCCGTTCACCGCGACCGCCGCGACCTGCGGCCGCGTGATGCCGGCCAGGCCGTGGAGCAGCGTCGTCTTGCCACTGCCCGATCGCCCGAACACGCCGGTCACCGGACCGTTCGACGAGAACGTCACGTCGAGCTCGAAGTCGCGGAAGCGATGCACGACGCGCGCTTCGATCATCGTCCGGCCTTCTGCCGCTGTGCGCGCGCGAACGCGGCCGCCGCCAGGAGTGCCGCGAGCGAGAGCGCGATGCTGACGGCGGTCAGGCGCGCGACCGCGGCGCCGGAGCCCGGCACGTTCAAGAGCGTGTAGACCGCGAGCGGAATCTGGCGCGTCTCGCCCTCGATGTTGCCCGCGAGCACGATCGTCGCGCCGAACTCGCCGAGCGCGCGCGCGAACGCGAGCACCGCGCCGCCCGCGATGCCCGGTAGCGTCAGTGGTGCCGTGACGCGTGCGAACGTCGCCGCCGGACCGCGTCCCAGCGACCGCGACACGGCCTCCAGCCGCGGATCGACGCCCGACAGCGACAGTCGGATGCTCTCGACGAGCAGTGGGAAACCGACGACGGCGGCGGCGATCACGCACGCGCCCGTCGTGTAGGCGATGTGTCCGCCGGTCACCGCGTGCCACGCTCGCCCGAGCGGCGCGCTGCGGCCGAGCACCTCGAGCAGCAGATAGCCGGTCACGACCGGCGGCATCACGAGCGGCAGCATCACGACGCCGTGGAGCAGCCCGCGCAGCGGCGAGCGCCAGCGCGCGAGCAGCCACGCGACCGCGAGACCCGCCGGCAGCGAGACGAGCACCGCGAGTGCGGCGACGCGCACGGCGAGCCAGACGACGGCGAGCTCCTCGGTGGTGGGCATCGTGCGCGATCAGTGCGGCGGAACGGTGAAGCCGGCGCGCTCGAGCACTTCGCGCGCGCTCGGGCTCTCGAGGTGATCGACGAACGCGCGGGCCAGCGCGGGATCGGCTGCCCCGGACGTCGGCGCGGCGAAGGTACTCGATCGGGCCATGCGACGACGGATCGAACGTGAACAAGACGACGACGTCGGCGACGCGCGCGTCGGTCGCGTAGACGAAACCGGCGATGGCCTGACCGGTCGCGACCGCGCGGAGCACCGAGCGGACGTCGTCCTGGCCGACGAGGTGGGCTTGGAGCGACGCGAGATCGCCCGTCGCGCGCAGGCTCTGACGGGCGTATTCGCCGGCCGGCACGACGGCATCGGCGATCGCGACCCGGTCGCCGGCGGCGAGGTGACCGGGCAACGCCGATGCGTTCTCGAGGTGTGCTGTGGCGAGCGGGGATCCGGCCGGCGCGACGCACACGAGGCGGTTCGTCGCGAACACCCGCGGCGTGCCGTCGAGGCGTCCTTCGCCGCGCAGCAAGTCCATCCACCGGCGGCTCGCCGAGACGAACACGTCGGCCGGTGCGCCGTCGGCGATCTGTCGTGCCAGGCCGCTCGACGGCCCGAAGCTCGTGGCCACGTGCGCGTTCTCGAACGATGCCGCGAGCGATTCGACGACGTCGGTCGTGCTGGCGGCCGCAAACACCGTGACCGTGCGCCTGCCGGCCTCGGTCGTGCGCCCGCCGCACGCGGCGAGCATCGTTCCGCCGACGACGACGGCGACTCGGAGCGCGCGCATCAACCGACGTCCTCGATCGAGCCGGCCTCGCGGACGTCGTAGCCGGGCACGCCATCGGCCTGACGGCGGAAGTACGGCGACCGCAACGCGCGCACCACCGCACGCACCGCGGGGTCGTCGAGCTGCCGCGTCGTCGTGCAGAGGTCGAGCGCCTCGCGCTCGATCGGGAGGAAGTCGAGGCTCGCCTGAGCCGCCGCCATGCGCACGCAGACGCCGACCTGCGCCCAACCGCTCTCGATGTTCGCGGCGACGCCGAGGTGGTCGCGCGCGATCCGCTGGTGGCCGCGTGGGCGGCGGGCGACGCCAGCGAGCAGGTTGTCCATCGTGCGCTGCGCGCCGGAGCCGGGCTGTCGCGCGACCCAGCGGAGATTGGCGCGCACGGCGCCGCGCACCGAGCGCACGTCGAGCCCAGGCGCGATCGCGAGCCCTTCGTCCCAGGTCGCGACGCGCACCAGCGCGTGACCGGGGCCGAGCAGGTCGCGCACCGCTGCGGCGTTCTCTCCGAGGTGCACGCCGGCGAAGTGCACCCGGCCCTCGCGCAGCAGCTGGAGCGCACTGCGGCTCGAACGGGTGAACGGGAGGAGGCGAAGCCCGGCCTCGCGTTCGACGGCCGCAGCCAGCAGTCCGACGGCCGGGTCGCAGCCGGCGACGATGACCGTGGCCGGCACGTCGTCGTCCCTCTCGTCGTGGGCCAACGCGCCGCGCATCGTGGCTTCGACCGGATAGCGGAACGTCCGCTCGCCCACCGTCGCGCGCCACGACGGAGCGTCGGGCCCGGCGGGCTCCCACGCCCACTCGGCGCGACGCGGCGCGTGCCCCGCCGCGAGCGCGAACAGCTCTTCGACCCGCGCCTCGAGGGCCCCGGCCAGCGCGAGCGCCGCAGCCGTCGACGGCACCAGCGCGCCCTGCTCGATCGCCGACACCCCCGACCGCGACAGCCCCGTCCGCTCGGCGAGCTCGGCCTGCGACCACCCGCGCTGCATCCGCAGCCGGCGCACGTGGTTCGTCAGTGGACGGTCGGGGGGTGCCATCATCCTGGCCGAAGGCGCCAGTATGCTGGCAAGCGCGAAGGGCGACAATCCACACCGGGTCTGGTTTGCTGCCCTTCGCGCCCGGCCGGCGGCGGAGGCCTCTCGGCCCGGCCCGTTGCGGGCGCGACGCGCTCGACTACCCTGTGACGCCGTGTCCAAGAGCCCTCGCACCTCTGCGGGCCGGCTGTCGCCGGTCGCGTGGATCGCGCTGCTGGTCGCCGCCGGTGTCCTCGTCTCGCTGGTCTTCTGGAGCGGCGGCGCCGACGCCGGGCCGAGCCGGTGGGGGGAGACGATGCGGCTGATGGCCGCCGGTCGCGTCGGCGACGCGCGGGCCGCCCTGGCCGACATGCGGCGGACCTGGGCCCGGGACGATGCGGCGAAGAACCGACGGCTCGACGGCGTCGCGCACGACCTCGATCGCATCGACCAGCTCGTCGCCGAAGGCCGCAAGCGGATCCGCGACGAGGCGGCGACGCGCTCCCAGCTCGACCAGTTCAGCGAGCTCGATCAGCTCCGCAAGCAACGCCCCGACGAACCGGAAGGCATCGCCGCGCGCCTGCTGCTCGCCCAGCTCGCCGATCTGCGGCTCGACGCGCCACAGGTCCTCCCCGACGCTCCGGCGGCGGTGGCCGCCGGCTCCGAGTCGTCCCCGTCGCCGCCCGAAGCCCCGAGTGCACCGCGTGGGAAGGGAGCATCCGGGTCGCCCGCGGCGCCGGCCGCGCCCGCCGAACGACCCAGCTCGATCGTCGCCGACCAGCTCGCGGCCGTCGCGAAGAAGCGCGACGCCGGCGATTGGAACGAGGCGGCCGAGCTCCTGCGCCTCGCGCGCGAGGCCTCCGGACCCGCGGACGCCACCGCGATCGACACCGCGACGTCGTCGCTGCGGCGTGCGCTCCGCATCGACCTCGACCAGGTGCTGATGCACGTGCGCCAGGCGGCGGCCGGCGGCACCGTGAAGGACGTCGACAAGGCGCTCGCGCTGACCGCCGAAGCGATCGAACGATTCCCGACCGGCTTCGCGTTCGACTCCCTCGACACCGAGCGCAGCGACCTGCAGCGTCTGCGGCAGCGCCTCGTCGCCGCGCCCCCGGCGCTGGCCGGGGCGACTTCCGAGGAGGACGCGTCGCGCAATGCACTGGCGGAGGTCCGTGCGCTCGAACGCGAGGGCGACTTCGCCGGCGCCGCCGAACGGCTGACGGCGCTCGCCGACGCCGCGCGCAAGGACGATCCGGCGTTCGCGGCCCAGCTCGACGCGCGTCGCGCCGAGCTCGCGCTGCTCGGCGAATTCGCGGACGCGCTGCTCGAGCACGCACCGGTCGCGATGCGGCTCCGCGAGAAGGGGCCGGTCACGCTCTCGCGGACCGACGACGGCCGGGTCGTCGCCGAGACCGAAGGGACGCCGGTGGTGTTCGACTGGCCCGCCCTCGACCCGGCATCGATCGCCGCGTTCTGCAAGTCGCACAAGCTGTCGCCACGTGAGCTCGCCGGAGCGGGCGCGCTGGTCTACCGCACCGGCGACGTGGCGGGCGCCGAAGCCCTGCTCGGTCAGGCGGTGACCAAGGACGCATCCCTGCAGGAGGCCGTGAACCCGGTCATCGCGCACGGCCGCGGCGAGCTCGCCACTCCCGACGGCTACCGCTTCGAGGACGGCCGGTTCATCACGATGCGCGACGTGCGCGTCGCGGCGCGCGCCAAGGAGCTCACCCGCGAGGTCCATCGACTGCTCGGCCGTCCCGAGCCGGAGCGGGACGCGGCGATCGAGGAGATCGCCGGTCGCGGCGCCGACGAGGTCGAAGCACTGGTCGTCGCGCTCCGCGATGAAGCGCGTCACGTCGCCGACCAGCTCGACAAGGACGCGTTCCGCAAGCAGTGGGAGGCCGTCGCCGAGCAGCGGCGGGCACTCGACGACGCGCGCGCTCACGCGCTCGCGCTCATCTTCGACACGGTCAAGTACTTCTATCCCTACAAGCCGCCCGCGGTGACCGCGGAGAAGGCCGCCGAGTACCCCGCGGTGCAGCGCGAAGTCGACGCACGCGTCGCCCACGTGCTCGACGTCTGGGACTCGGGGCAGAAGGCGCACGCTGTGCCGAAGCGTGTCCGCGACCGGCTCGCCGACGTCGAGTGGCTGCTCACCCAGCTCCAGGGCTTCGGCGAACCGCTGCGCGGGCTCGAGTCGGAGATCGACTGGGCCCGTGCCCTCCCGCCCGACCGCCAGCCGCTCGACGTCCAGTCGTTCTGCTGGGATCCACACGAGCGCGCCGACCGGGACGAGTGGGAGCACATCGAACGGTTCAACGCGAAGAAGCTCCCGGCGCTCAATCCCGGTGAACGTACGCTCGTCCGGATCACGAACGGCTATCGCGAGATGCTCGGTCGCGCGCCCCTCATCGTGAACGCCAAGCTGTGCGCGTCCGCGCGCGGCCACGCGAAGGAGATGTCCGAGATGGGCTACTTCTCGCACTTCTCGCCGACGCCGGGTCGCCGCACCCCGTTCGACCGCATGCGGCTCGAGGGCTACGAGCACGGCGTCTCGGAGAACATCGCCAACCACCCCGGCGCGGAGTCGGCGCATCTCGGTTGGGTCCACTCGTCGGGACACCACCGCAACCTGCTGTCCGCGACGCACACCGAGTTCGGCGTCGGCAACGACGGCCGACTCTGGGTGCAGAACTTCGGCACCGGCCAGGACTATCGGTCGGATCCCGACTGGTCGACCGACTGATCGTCCGTTCCGTCGCCCCCGCGCGCGCGGGGCGCCTGCCCGCGCTGCTCCAGTCGTTCGGGCGTCGTGCGCCAACGCTCGTGGAACCACGCCCACTGCGCGAGGTTCGCGCGGATCACGCGCTCGACGTCCGCCGACCACGCGCGCGTCAGCCGCTCGATCTCCTCCTCCCGCGGGCGACTCTTGTCGGGCACGATCGGCGTGCCGACGACGAGCTCGAACCGTCCCCCCGGTCGACGCAGCAGGTAGCCGCACCGGATCGGGACATCGGCTGCCAGCGCGAGCCGCGCGGGGCCGATCGGGGTGTAGGCGGGGCGGCCGAAGAAGTCGACGAACACGCCGGCGAGGTAGCGCACGTCCTGATCGGGGACGGTCGCGATCGCCTGCCCGTCGCGCAGCATGCGCAGCGGCTTGCGCGGATCGTCGTCGCGATAGAACGTCTCGAGCCCGAGCCCACGGCGCAGTCGCGCGACCCGGGCGTTGAGCCACGGGTTCGTCATCCGCTTCGCGATCACGGCGCCGAGGCCCTTCGGATGGTTGCGCGCGAGCCACTGGCCCATCAGCTCCCAGTTGCCGATGTGACCGGTGAGGCCGATGAAGCCGCGCTCGTGCTCGGCCGCGTGCACGGCGATCGTCTGCCGCGCCGCTTCATCGTCGAGGCGATCCGCGTAGAACGACGGTCCTTCCCGCAGCACGGACAGGACCTCGACGACGCCCTCAGCGAAGTTGTGCGCGACCTCCCGCGCGATGCGTTCGCGCTCGGCCGCGTCCAGCTCGTCTCCGAGCGCGAGCTCGAGGTGCTTCACCGTGCGCTCGCGTGTGGCGCGGCGGACGATCGGCTCGACGACCCGAAACACGAACCCCCTCACGAGGGCCAGCGGCAGGTGCTCGATCAGCCAGAAGCCCGGCGCCGCCATCAGCCAGTAGCTGACGAAGCGTCGCGTGAGCTTCAGGCGGAGGCGGATCCGCCCGCGCAGGTCCGAGGGTGGGCGCCGGCCCACTCCCGCGCGTGTACCGCGGTACGCCGCCGGAGTCGTGGATGTGGTCTCCGTGACAGGCAAGATCGCGCGCGATGATAGCCGCGCCAGAACTCACGAACCACGCGCGGTTCCGACGAGTGTCCGATCGATCGCCAATCGGCGAGCAGCCGGCCGAGGTCGGCGCTCTCACCGCGCGCGTCGAGCGGAGCCTTGCGCCGCACGCCGTCGAGGTCGACCGGCGCGACGCGGTCGTCGTCGGTCCGCACGAGGTTCTCGAGCTTCATGTCGCGGTTGCGCAGGCCGAGGGCGTGCATGCGGCCGACGTCGCGCCCGAGCGCGCGGGCGAGCGCGGCGAGTTGCACGTCGCCGAGCGCCCCCGCCTCCAGCTCCGCGCGGAGGTCGGGTCGCCCGACGCGTTCGGTGAACACGAGGCCTTCGCCGTGGCGCAGCCGCAGCGCGATCGGCATCGCGCACGCCACGTCGGCGAACAGGAGCCAGTAGGCGGCGCGGAACAGCCGGCGTGCCGCGGCTGCCGGTCGCTGCTTGACGACCAGCTCGGCGTCGAGCCAGACCGCACCGCGCCGGCCCGCGCGCAACGGGCGCGGTCGCGGCTCACGCGTCGCGAACGCCCGCGCGGCGTCGTGGAGTCCGGCCGCCGGCACGTGCAGGAGCCAGCTCGCGCCTCGTGGATCGGGGCCTTCGACGCGGGTCTGCTCGCAGCGTCGCGCCGACCGGCGCCCGAACGCCGAGAGTGCGTGGGTCCGCAGCTTGCGGCCGAACTGCACCGCGCGCGCGACCATCGCCTCATCGGCGCCGTAGGCGGCGATCAGCGGCGCGGCCGCCGGGTCGGCGGCGAGGCCGTCGAGGTCGAGACAGAAGAACGCCAGCCCGCGTGCACGCTCGTCGTTCTCGAGCGGCTCGCTGAGGATCGCCGACGTCAGGTCGCACAGGACGAGCTCACCGTCGTCGCGCCGCAGGACGTTGCCGGGATGCAGATCGAACGCATGGAGGCCGCGGTCGTGCACGAGCCGGAGCAGCGCGCCCGCAAGAGCCGCGTCGGCCGGCGACTGCGGTCCGCGTGCCAGCGGCATCGACGGCACCGTCCGCGTGACGAGGAAGGAGCGCGCGCCGAACTCGCCGTTCCACCGGCCGGCCGCGAGCGGCTCGACGCACGGCAACCCACGGCGGCGCGCTTCGCGCAGGTTCTCGAACTCCTTGACCGCTCGCGCCCCGCCGAGCGCATCCCGGGCCCGATCGCTCAGACGCACGGCCCGGTAGAGCTTGAGGTGCACGTCGAAGTCGGCGGCGACCGGTCCCCGCAGCACGGTGCGGACGGTCGAGCACTTGATCTCGACGAGGTGGGGCCACGCGGCGAACGGAGCGTCCGGCTCGTCGAGGAGCGGGGCGAGCACCGGGGCGAACGGAGCGATGACCACGCAGGTGCACCGCCGCCCTTCGAGCGTCATGATGTCGTTCTCGTCGTCTCGTGCCACGCGCGGACTCGCCTGAGGATCGCGAGCGAGGCGAGACGCGCCCGCGATGTGGAAGCTGCACCGATACTACCTGAAGGAAGTCGCGACCAGCTCGGTGATCACGTTCACGGTGCTGTTCGGGATCGTCCTGGTGTCGGTGATCTACCGCGGTGTCAGCCGCGCGCAGGGCTTCGGCGTCGTCGCGGCGGCGGAGGTGACGTTCTTCTGGGCCGCCGACACGCTCCCGCATCTGCTGCCGATCTCGCTCTTGTTCGGGACGGTGCTCGTGTTCGCACGGGCGTCGCAGGACCGTGAGCTCACCGCCGTTCGCGCGGCGGGCATCAGCCCTCGCGTGGTGATGACGCCGGCGCTGCTGGTCGGGCTCGCGTTCAGCGCGGTCGACGGCTGGGCGATGCACTACGTCGTGCCGCACGCGCACTACGCGAAGTATCGCGTCGTCGCGGAGGGCATCCGCACGCTGCTCGACCGCACCGGGTTGATGACCGATCGCGTGACGTTTCGCGGCCTCGTGATGGTGTGGCAGGACCGCACCGACGTCGGTCATTGGCGCAACGTCGTCGCGCGCGTGCGGCGCGGTGGCCCGGAGCTCGGACCGCTGTCGGGGATGGACGTCGTCCTCGCGGACGAGGCTTGGGTCGAGCTCGAGGGGCAGGAGCGGCTGACGCTCGTGCTGAAGGGTGGCCGGAGCGGCGACGGTCGCCTCGTGTTGCCCGAGGAGACCCGGTTGTCGGTCAGCATCCGCGCGATCGCCGACTCCGGACTGCGGGTCGAGAACGACCGCGACCTCGAGACCGACCAGCTCCTGTCGGAGGTCTACCGCGGCGTCCACCAGAACCCGTTGGGCGCGCGCTACACCGTGCACCGGCGGAGCTGCTTCAGTCTGCTTCCCGCGATCCTCGCACCGATCGGCTTCGTCATCGGCGTGATGAGCCGGGCGCGTGGCCGGGTGCTCGCACTCGTCTTCGCGATGGTGCCGCTGTTGATCTTCTACTTCTCGGACGTCGTCGCGGCGAGCCTCGCGCGGGCGACCGACTGGCCGCCGATCGCCTGGCTCCCCGCATGCGTGCTGATCGTGCTCGCCGCGCCGTTCTGCTGGCGGTGGCTCCGCTTCTGACGATGCGCGGACGACTCGACAGCTACGTCACGCGCATCGTGCTCGGCTCGTGGTTCGCGGCGCTGTTGTTCATGGTGCTGCTGTTCACGTTGATCGACATCCTGCTCGGGCTCGGCAGCTACCTCGACGAAGCGCAGCAGCGCGGCGCGGGCTTCGGCGAGCTGCTGGTCGATCTGGGTCGCTATTACGCACTCTTCCAGCCGGTCGTGTTCGTCACGATCGCGCCGTTCGTGACCGTCATCGCGGGCATGTTCGCGGTGGCGCGGCTGATGTCGTCCAACGAGCTCGTGCCGATGTTGTTCACCGGGCGCAGCGTGCTGCGCGTGCTGCGGCCGCTGCTCGCGACCGCGGTCGTCGCGACGCTCGCGATGATGGCGTGCTGGCAGTGGGTCGTGCCGGTGATCGCGGAGCCGCTGCAGCAGGCCCATGCGGTGCTCGCCGGCGGCGCCGGCGAAGCCGCGATCCCCGACGTCGCGGTCGAGCTACCGGGCGGGCGCGGGCAGCGGACGCTGTTCATCGCCGAGTATCACCACGCCGAGACGCGCATGGTGGCGCCGATCCTCGTGGAGCGTGGCTCGGCGCGCGAAGACGTGGTGACGGTCGAGGGTGCGTCCGCGGAGTGGGACGCGCAGCTCGGGGACTGGCGCGTCGAATCGGGTCGGCGGCACACCCCGACGTCGACCCGGGTCGTCGAAACGCTCGGCGTGCCCGAGGTCACGCCCGACCTGCTCTGGCGGATCGGCAAGGAGGGCCGGGACACGGTCGCGTTGTCCTATTCCGACCTCCAGGAGCTGCAGGCCCTGCGTCCGCAGCGCCGGGACTTCCAGCTCGCGTTCCACTCGCATCTGACCTTCCCGCTCGCCAATCTGGTGCTCTTGTTGCTCGCGCTGCCCCTCGCGCTCCACTACGAGCGCCGCCGGCGGATCGAGCGCGTGGTGTTCGCGGTCGTGCTTTGCGGCGCCTACTTCATCACCGATCTGACCTGTCAGAACCTCGGCGTGACGATGCTGCACCCGGTGCTGGCGGCGTGGTTGCCGACGATCCTGTTCGGGTCGTTCGGGATCGCCTTCTTCGGTGGCATCCGAACCTGACCGAACACGCGAACGGACCAATGATGTCGATGCAACCCACTCCTCCGAGGACGCGCCGGCCCGGCTGGATCGTCGCGTTCGTGATGATGTCGATCGCCGGCTTGCTCGGCTGGCTGATCTACGTGCTGATCACGGCCGGGGAGTGACCGGCTGTTCAGGAACCGCTGTGGGCGCGCGAGCGAGCGACGGCGAACGAGTGGTTTCCGCGAGCGGGCGCAACCGGGACCGTCCGTTCGCCGTCACCGTTTCGCTCACCGACACGGATTCCTGAAGCGCCGAGTGGCTTCGGCCGGCGCGGCTCACGCGCTGCGCGGGTGCGCGTCGGCGTCGACGTCGAAGTTCGTCTGATCGCGCAGGTCGCCGACGTAGTGGTCGAGCGACCATCTGCCGCCTCCATGGACGACGGTCAGCACCAGCAGGAACAGCACGAGCAGGGCGAACTCGAGGTTCTGTCCGCGCGAGAACAGTCCCTCACGCGCGTGCACGACGAACACGGCGCCGAACAGGATCGGGAGCTGCACCAGCGCCGCCATGCGCGTGAACAGCCCGAGCACGAGCAGCACGCCGCCGGCCAGGTGTGCGCCGACGACGTAGTGCGCGATCATCGCCGAGGTCGCGGAGAAGTGGCTGCCGTCGTGGAGCAGCGAGGGCAGCAGGTCGGGGTTGGACGCGAACAGCACGCCTTTGGTGAACAGTCCGACCCCGAGATAGATGCGCAGCAGGTCGAACACGCGGTCTCGACGGGCATCCAGGAAGCGTCGCACGGATCGCCAGAACGTCATGGTCACCACCTCCTCGGGAACCGCGCGATGGTAGCAAGCTGCAGGCTCGCGCGGGGAGGGGTGCCGGAATCGGCAGATCCGGCGTCGCCGCGTGCCGCGCCGCCGGGCGATACTGGCGGGTCCGGCCGCGGGTTCGCGCGGCCGGAACACGCATGATCCGTCCCCGTCCGGCCACTGCCGTGTGCGCTTGCCTCGTGTTCCTCGCCTGCCGGAGCACGGCCACTCCGGCCGGACCCGAGCCTGCCGATCGCGCACTCGCCGCCGAGCTGCTGCAGATGTCGCTGGCCGACCAGGACGCGCGCGCGGCGTGGCTCGCACTGCCGCGCGACGCGTCGGGACGCACCGGGCCGGACGGCGAAGCCGCGGCGGAGCTGGTGCAACGCCTCGACCGCGAGCACACCCAGCGGATGAAGCAGATCGTCGCCGAGCACGGCTGGCCGACGCGTTCGCTGGTGGGCGTCGAGGGCTCGCACGCCGCGTGGCTCCTGGTGCAGCACGCGGACCGGGATCCCGAGTTCCAGGCGAAGTGCCTCGAGCTGATGCGGGCGGCGGTCGCCGCCGGCGAGGCCGATGCGTCCGAGCTCGCGTATCTCGAGGACCGCGTGCGGGTCGCACAGGGGCGATTGCAGCTGTACGGCACGCAGCTCGAGTCGGATGGGACCGGGGGCTGGCGTGCGAAGCCGGTGGAAGACCCGGGCGGTCTGGACGCGCGGCGCGCGAAGCTCGGGTTGCCACCGATGGCCGACTATCTGGAGATGGTGCGGCAGATGCAGGGGCGGTGAGGGGGGCGAGTCCGCGGTCCGGGCGCTTCAGCGTTGCTCTGGGTGCGCGAGCCAGTGACGGCGACCTTGTAGACCGAGCCGTCGACTGGCTTGCGTCCCGCCACCTGCCCATCGGTATCGGACGCGAACACCAGCCGCGCGATCTCGACCATCAGGTCCTCGACACTCAGATCGTCCGGACAGCCCATCTCCGCACGCAGCTCCGCCAGCGCGTTCTCCGGAGCCCGCCACTGCACCGGATCCAGCCGTGCCCGGACCTGGAACCACACCTGCGGCAGCCCTTCACCGTTCGGCGGCCCCTCGCCCGGCCGCCGGCTCCGCACGATCTGCTCGAGCTCCTGCTGCGTGGTCCCCACCTCCGCTTCGCGCCACCGATCCTCGGTCTCCGCCGTCGCCACCCGACCCAACACGCGCACCCTCGACCAGCCGAGCGGCCCCTCGGCGAACGCCGCGTCGATCCGCGGTAGCCGCTTCAGCGCCCGCCCGACCCGCGCTGGCTCCCACGCGGTCCTCCTACCCATCCGCCACCGGCCGACCGCGTGGCTGGTCATGCTCGGGTACCCGAACGCCTGACACAGCCCCCACTCCTGCATCTCGCACAGGTAGCAGGCCTGCCCGCGATGCTCGACGTCCCCGCGCCGGATGGACAGCCCGAGCGCCGATCCACCTCGTCCGCCTCGAACCCCTCGACCAGAACGACCTCCGCGAACGTTCCGTTCGCCCGGTGTTCGATGCGCAGACAGTGGGCGCTGGGTCCCCGTGATACACGACATATGTCCGCTCTTCTGGCGGGTTCTCGTCGTCCGCGCCCGGCGCATTGCATCGCGCTCCGCGTCGCCGTTGCTGCCGCTCGCCGGAACCGTCTTTTCGCGGCGATCCCGGACTTGCCTCTCCTTGGCGGACCGTTGCTCGCGTCTGCCGGAACGCAGGATCCGCCCGTCGCCGATCCAAGGGCAGCAGATCACACCGGGTGTGGATGTCACGAAGGAGCCATTCCTCGAGAGGGCGGGGATTGACACGCCCCGTGTCGAACTGTCCAGTCGCGGCTCGTCGATGTCGCACCGCTGGGAAGGAGGATCCATGGTCCGCTCGCTATCTCTCTCTCTCTCTCTTTCTCTCTGCTTCCGACGCTCGCGGTCCTCAGTGCGGTCGGTGACCTCCGGGGGCAGGACGGCGCGGGTCCGCACATCGCAGATCCCGATCCCATGGTGTCCCAGCCGCCGTCCACCCGTTTCTCACCGTTGTTCAACTTCGCAGACGGGATCTGGAACCTCGGCGAGGGCTTCTCCGCGGTGGCGTCGGTCGACGTCGGCGGAGTGTTGTCGTCCAGTGATCCGACCGCGATGCAACTCTCGGACATCGAGAGCTTGCTCCCGCCGCAAAGCCCGCCGCTGCCGTTGGAGCCGGACTGGCAGTGACGTCGACGGGGGATCCGAGCTGCGTCGCTACGTCGGGCAGTTCCGCCCGATGGGCACGCCCCAGCAGCTCGGGCTCACCGAGTCGTCGTTCGAGGTCCTCGTACCGGCGGAGCTCATCGAAGCTCCGGACGCGATGCGACAGGGACACGTCGTGCTGCTGGTGTCGACGGCTCCCACTAGCAATCCGGCGCGGATCCGGGATCTCCCGTATGCCCCGCACGACTATCCGGGGGACCCGAACGCGTTCGGGCTGTGGCAGCGGCCATGGCCGGGTCTGGATCTGATCAAGCAATCGCTCTACACCGATCCGGCCACCGAGCCCTACTACGTCGTTCAGGGCTTCATCGTGCCGCGGACGTCGTTCCAACCGTTGGTGTCCAGCGTGGAGCGTGACCGGGAGCTGCGTCAAGCGATGGTCCTGCTGGTCAACAGCATCTACGACCACGCGCAGCAGCCGCATCCCCAGTACGGCGCATGCATCTGCGGCACCTCGTTCGGCGGGCTCACGGCGATGGCCACGGTCGCGCTCTGGCCCGACGAGTTCCAGTCCGGTATCTCGCTGGCGTTCAATCCGTCCCTTCGCAACACCCCCGACGACCAGGAGATGTACAACTTCCTGTGCTCGGGACTGGGGCTGGGCGCGTCGGGCGCGGGGTACACGATGCGATCGGCGGTGGACTGGAACATCTTCGCGCAGGTCGAAGGGGTGACCTTCACGAGTTTGTCCATCGTCAATCGTCTGTTCAGTCCGATGCCGCAGCAGCCGCCGGTCACGACGCCGGGCCTGCTACGGCCATTCACGTTCATGGCAGCGGACGAGGATCCCGTGACGCATGGACAGGACTGGATGCACCTCGTCGGCGACTCGAACACGAGTGGATTCGCCGAGCCCTATTCGCAACGGCGAAGCTTCACGGACATGGGCAACACCTGGGACGTCGACTTCCTGGTGCTGGGCAAGACCTGCCACGGCGGCGTGTTTCCGAACCTGGCCGAGCCGTACGACTTCCCGGGCGAAAGCGTGCCGCACCACAGCACTGTCGACGCGTTGTGGCGCATGGTGCACAAGGCGTACGAGGAGAGCAGCCGACCTCTGAGTCCGCTGCTGCCCGTGAACAAGCGGCGGGACGGCAAGTCCCCGGATCTCGAGACGCTGAATCCGAACGACAAGGTGTTCGCGCGGGACGACAGGCGAAGTGCCCCCTCGGTCGGCTCGCTGTCGCTGAGCGAAGCCACGGACTCGCAGGGCTGGCACCGCTTCGGGCAGGGCACCTGGCCGGGCGCCAACGGCTCGATGAAGGTGGTGACGTTGCCCGGCGACACGCGAGCATCGATCTTCGTCGGCAGCGCCGATGGAATCGTCACGCGCTACCAGATGGTGCCGACGTCGCTTCCCGGCGGTGCGGCGATCCAGCCACTGGTGAAGCAGGGTGAGTCTTCACCGTCCCTCGGATGGGCGGTGTACGGCCTCGACGTCGGCGACCTCAACGGAGGCAACTATCCAGAGGTCGTCGTCGCGACATACCGGAGCATCTTCGTGCTGGATCCGATGCATCTGGAGGCGGCTCCGCTGTACAGCCTGGATCTGCCGGACTGGCAGCAGAGCCAACCTCAGCGGCTGCAGATCGCGGAGATGTTCAACGGCAACGGCTCTCCCGAGATCGTCTTCCGCAGCGTGTACGGCCGCATCGTCGTGCTGGGCATCAGCGGCGGACAGCTGACGGTGATCGGGGAGCACCGGGAACCCGGCGTCCAGGACCTGGTGGTCGGAGGCCCCGGGCTGCCCAACCTCCCCGCCAACAGCTCGTTCACGTCAGGGTATCTGGCTGCTCTCGGCACGCGGGCACGTGGCCGGGTTGGGACTCGATTCCACCGCGACGCATTCGAACGGTATCGGGCTCCTGGAGGTCGCGTCGGAGCTGCAGTACGGGGCGCTTTCGGACCTCGAGCCGTACGGGGCGTCGCAGCTCGCGATGCTGAGCTCGGGCGGACCGCCCGCGGATGGCTCGATCCGGATCTTCGACAACTCGCTCAGCGTGGTCGACGGGTTCGGCAACCTGGACGAGGGGTACGCCGGGCAGGCCAGCGGCGACGCCGACAAATACCTCACCAAGTACAACGTGCCGAGTGTCCACTCCCCGACGGCTCCGTGCCTGGCGATCACGGGCCAGTCGCCGGCCCGATTCGTGACCCTGTACAACGACTACCTGGGCGTGTGGGAGGAAGGCAACGACATCGCACTCGGCATGAAGAACCTGCGCGATTCCTCGCAGGGCCTGCCGACCACGCGGGTTGCGCTCGGACTTGCGGTGGGGAACATCGACGGGGTCGGCGAGGACGACGTCGTGATCTCGACGGCCAGCGGGCGGTTGATGTGGTTCGAGCTCGAGGACCTGACCACGGCGGGCACCGCGATCGCGTTCACGCGCGACGTGCAGGTCGACGCGGCGAACGGTGAACTCTACGATCATCGCATGAACTCCGCGATCGCGGCGACGTGGGGGTTCACGATGCGAGCCGGTCCACAACCCGAGACTCCACGCGATCGACGTCTGCGGCGGCTGGTGGATCGTCGATCCGCTGAGCGGGCTGCCGACGTTGACGACGCGGCCCACGTACGTGCTCGACACCGGCATGTACGGGATCCGTGGCCTCGCGTACGGCGGCAGCGGCGCCAGCGGCTACACGCCCGGCAGCCAGTCCGGCAGCGGCGACACGTACTGGGAGGTCCGGGACCCCGGCCCGGCGATCGGCCAGAGCCGCCAGGTCGTGACCAGGCCCTACATCCCGCTCGAATGGGCGCCGGCCAAGTTCAAGTGGTTTCACGTGCAGACCGAGGAGGACCCGGCCTCGCCGTTCGGCGTCCCGGGTTTCGGCCAGGTCAACTGGGACGACTTCTGGCTGTTCCTGTACGGCGGCGATGCGCGGCAGGATGCCAATGGGTGGCGGGCGGCGTGGTGGAGTCCGCTGTTCCCGAACCTCGTGCAGCAGTGGCACTACTTCCTGCCGGCTGGGGCGGGCACGCCCGAGCTGTGGAGCACGACCGGCACCGGCGGCAACGAGGAGCCGCCCGGGCCGAGCGCCGTCGGCCGGCCATGGCCCGAGTCTGGAGTGACGCTGCGCACGAACCTCCGCCAGGGCGAGGTGATGGACCTGCAGACGCTGCGGATCGGCACGGTGATCCCGGGGAGCGCGGCGCCGCAGGTGGTGGTGACCGGCATGGGGGGACGGGTGATCGCGATCGACGGCACGTCCGGGCACATCGCGGCGCAGAGCGAGGACCTCGGGTTCGGCGGCATGGCGCTGGCGCTGGCGGATCTGGACGGCGACGGGATCGACGAGATCGTGTGTGCTCCGGCGTTGGCGCCGATCGACGCGGAGCCGCCGCCGGGTGGATTGCGGTCGGGATGGATGCGGAGCTACGTGCACGTGCTGAGGTACGCGGCGAGCCCGTACCCGCACTTCGACCGCGTCAGCACGGTGCCGATCGGCGATCCGTACGACCCGACAGGCTACGGCGACCTGCACGGCTACGGGGCGTGCGGGCTCGCGGTCGCCGACCTGGACCAGGACGGCACGCCGGAGATCCTGGTGACGACGTTGAACGGGGAGTTCGTCGTGCTGCGCCAGTCGGGTGGGGTGTTCCCGGCACCGGACGGCGGCGCGCAGCAGCCGATGTTCCAGACGATCGTCGACGGGCAGCTCGGGGCGTTCAACTCGATCGTGGTGGGGGATTTCGATCATCACATCGGCGTCCCGAACACCAAGCCCGAGGTCTACATCGCCAGCACGACCGGGATCCGGAAGTTCTATGTTCCGTAAGCATCGACGAAGCGCTGGTGCTTGCGTCGAGCGTGCATGGGTCGCGGCATCGAGCGAATCCTGCTGTCTTGCGTCGTCGCTGCACTCTGATCTGCGCCAGCGCCGCGGACGGCGCAGCAGACCTGGATCGTCGACGTGATGGGCAGCCCCGGCAGCCAGTTCACGCAGGTGCAGCCCGCCGTCGATGCCGCAGCACCTGGCGACATCATCTTGATTCGTCACGGCAACTCGTCGTTCTACAATGGCTTCATCGTCAGCAAGGGAGTGCACGATCATGCCCGAGCTCCGCGGCTACGGGAGTCGGGATCACGTCCGACATCATCGTGCGCGGGGTCCCGGCCGGTCGAGACGCTCGTGCTCAAGAACCTCATCGGCTTCTACACCGCCGCGATCATCCTCGAGGACAACGCCGGCCAGGTGGTGGTCGAGAAGTGCCAGCACGGCCTGCAGGGCGGCTACCTGTCGATCCGCAACTCGGCGAACGTCGTGCTCAACGAGGTGGTCGGCGATCGACGCGCGGATCGACACGAGCTTCGTGACGATGAACCGGGGGCTGTCGGACTTCGAGCTTCCCACAGGACCCGCTGCTGACGGCGACGCGCTCGGTGGTGGTGTTCGGCAACTCGATCCTGGTGGGCTGCCGCGCCAACTACAACGGCGCGACCTGCCAGGTGCTGGTGCCGCCGGGTGTCGCGATCGGCGGGCACGACAGCCTCTTGATCCTCGGTGCGGGGACCAGCGTGACCGGCGGGCGGCTGTCGGTGTCGGGCGGCCAACTGCCCGCCGATCTCGATGCAGGCGAGCGCGATCGCCGGCACCCACATGACGGTGGTGCGGGACCCGGCGGCGACGCTCGGTGCCGTCGACCCGACGGTGCAGGTGTTCACCCATCCGCAGCCGACGCTGGACGGGATCGTCGGCGACGAGGTGCAGGGCCGGATGGACTTCGACCTGATCGGCACGCCGGGCAGCATCGGTGCCTTGATCGCGTCGCTGCCCGGCGACCCGATCGCCTCGCCGTACGGCATCCAGTGGGCGAACCTGAGCGGCTACCTGGTCGCCGACCTCGCCGCGATCGATCCGATGGGCCACCACCTGGTGAGCTTCTCGATGCCCCCCACCTACCCGCTCGGCCAGCCGATGGTGTTCCAGTCGATCGTGCTGGACGCCGGGGCGCTGGTGTGGTCGACGCCGTCGCTGATCGTGAGGAACTGACTTCGTCGCGGATCGCCGTGCGCGGCGCAACGCGCCGCGCGGGATGGTCGCGGTCGGACGCGGGCGGCCGGCGCGAGCGACCGTGCCGTATGCTGTGGGCTCTCCCAGCAGGAGCCGATGGACATGCCGCTGACGATACCGCCGATCGACGCGGAGCCGCCGCCGGGTGGGTTGCGGTCGGGATGGATGCGGAGCTACGTGCACGTGCTGAGGTACGCGGCGAGCCCGTACCCGCACTTCGACCGCGTCAGCACGGTGCCGATCGGCGATCCGTACGACCCGACAGGCTACGGCGACCTGCACGGCTACGGGGCGTGCGGGCTCGCGGTCGCCGACCTGGACCAGGACGGCACGCCGGAGATCCTGGTGACGACGTTGAACGGGGAGTTCGTCGTGCTGCGCCAGTCGGGTGGGGTGTTCCCGGCACCGGACGGCGGCGCGCAGCAGCCGATGTTCCAGACGATCGTCGACGGGCAGCTCGGGGCGTTCAACTCGATCGTGGTGGGGGATTTCGATCAGTACATTCTTCGGCAACAAGCCCGAAGTCTACATCGCGAGCACGACCGGGATCCGGAAGTTCTATGTGCAGTGATCAGCATCGACGAACGCGTGGGGCTGCCCGCGTCGGATGCGTGTTGGGACGTGGATCGAGCGAACTGCTGTCGCTCCTCGTCGCTCGGACTCGGCATCGGTCGTGTGCGGACCCGCGCAGACGACCTGGGTCGTCGACTTGGTCGGGCGCTCCCGGCACGCCAGTTCACGCAGATCCAGCCTGCGATCGATGCAGCGTGCGCCGGGCGATCTGATCCTCGTTCGCCCCGGCAGCAGCGGCTTCTACAATGGCTTCACGTCGAGCAAGGGAGTGACGATCATCTGCGAGCTCCGGGGCTGGGCGATCGGATGTACGACGCGACATCATCGTGCGCGGAGTTCCCGCCGGTGAGCGCTGCGTCCTCAAGCGCATTCGCTCGGCTACTACACCGCCGCGATCCTCCTCGAGGACAACGCCGGCCAGGTGGTGGTCGAGAAGTGCCAGCACGGCCTGCAGGGCGGCTACCTGTCGATCCGCAACTCGGCGAACGTCGTGCTCAACGAGGTGCCCGCGATCGACGCGCGGATCGACACGAGCTTCGTGACGATGAACCGGGGGCTGTCGAACGCGAGCTTCCCACAGGACCCGCTGCTGACGGCGACGCGCTCGGTGGTGGTGTTCGGCAACTCGATCCTGGTGGGCAGCCGCGCCAACTACAACGGCGCGACCTGCCAGGTGCTGGTGCCGCCGGGTGTTGCGATCGGCGGGCACGACAGCCTCTTGATCCTCGGTGCGGGGACCAGCGTGACCGGCGGGCGGCTGTCGGTGTCGGGCGGCAACTGCCCGCCGATCTCGATGCAGGCGAGCGCGATCGCCGGCACCCACATGACGGTGGTGCGCGACCCGGCGGCGACGCTCGGTACCGTCGACCCGACGGTGCAGGTGTTCACCCATCCGCAGCCGACGCTGGACGGGATCGTCGGCGACGAGGTGCAGGGCCGGATGGACTTCGACCTGATCGGCACGCCGGGCAGCATCGGTGCCTTGATCGCGTCGCTGCCCGGCGACCCGATCGCCTCGCCGTACGGCATCCAGTGGGCGGACCTGAGCGCGTATCTGGTCGCCGACCTCGCGGCGATCGATCCGATGGGCCACCACCTGGTGAGCTTCTCGATGCCCGCCACCTACCCGCTCGGCCAGCCGATGGTGTTCCAGTCGATCGTGCTGGACGCCGGGGCGCTGGTGTGGTCGACGCCGTCGCTGATCGTGAAGAACTGAGTCGCGATCGCGTGCGCGGCGCCGGCGCGCGGGATGGTCGCGACGCGGGCGCCGGCGGGAGGCGACGTGGTATGCTGTGGGCTCTCCCAGCAGGAGCCGATGGACAGCCGCTGACGATACCGCCGATCGACGCGGAGCCGCCGCCGGGTGGGTTGCGGTCGGGATGGATGCGGAGCTACGTGCACGTGCTGAGGTCCGCGGCGAGCCCGTACCCGCACTTCGACGCGTCAGCACGGTGCCGATCGGCGATCCGACGACCCGACAGGCTCGGGGACCTGCGGCTACGGGGCGTGCGGGCTCGCGGTCGCCGACCTGGACCAGGACGGCACGCCGGAGATCCTGGTGACGACGTTGAACGGGGAGTTCGTCGTGCTGCGCCAGTCGGGTGGGGTGTTCCCGGCACCGGACGGCGGCGCGCAGCAGCCGATGTTCCAGACGATCGTCGACGGGCAGCTCGGGGCGTTCAACTCGATCGTGGTGGGGGATTTCGATGGGAACATCAATCTCACGAAGCCCGAGGTCTACATCGCCAGCACCACCGGCATCCGGAAGTTCTATGTTCCATAGGCTGCGTCGAACATTCGCGAAGCAGGGTCTGCCGGCCGTCGCGCTGAACGCGTGGATGCGTCGCGCCTTGGTGGCGTGCCTCCTGCTCGGCTTGTGCTGCGCAGCCGCGACGGCGCAGCACACCTGGGTCGTCGACGTGATGGGCGGCCCCGGCAGCCAGTTCACCCAGGTGCAGCCCGCGATCGATGCGGCGTGCTCCGGGCGACGTCATCCTCGTTCGGCCCGGCGCGTCGTCGTTCTACAACGGCTTCACCCTCAGTAAGGGCCTGACGATCATGCCCGAGTCGCGCGGGGTGGGGCGTGCGCATCACGACCGATGTCGTCGTTCGCGGCGTCCCGATCGGAGAGACTGCGGTTCTGAAGCATCTCACCGGCTACTACACCTCCGCCCTGATCCTCGAGGACAACGCCGGCCAGGTGGTGGTCGAGAAGTGCCAGCACGGCCTGCAGGGCGGCTACCTGTCGATCCGCAACTCGGCGAACGTCGTGCTCAACGAGGTGCCGCGATCGACGCGCGGATCGATGCGAGCTTCGTGACGATGAACCGGGGGCTGTCGGACTGCGAGCTTCCCGCAGGACCCGCTGCTGACGGCGACGCGCTCGGTGGTGGTGTTCGGCAACTCGATCCTGGTCGGCTCGCGCGCCAACTACAACGGCGCGACCTGCCAGGTGCTGGTGCCGCCCGGCGTCGCGATCGGCGGGCACGACAGCCTCTTGATCCTCGGTGCGGGGACCAGCGTGACCGGCGGGCGGCTGTCGGTGTCGGGCGGCAACTGCCCGCCGATCTCGATGCAGGCGAGCGCGATCGCCGGCACCCACATGACGGTGGTGCGCGACCCGGCGGCGACGCTCGGTGACCGTCGACCCGACGGTGCAGGTGTTCACCCATCCGCAGCCGACGCTGGACGGGATCGTCGGCGACGAGGTGCAGGGCCGGATGGACTTCGACCTGATCGGCACGCCGGGCAGCATCGGTGCCTTGATCGCGTCGCTGCCCGGCGACCCGATCGCCTCGCCGTACGGCATCCAGTGGGCGGACCTGAGCGCGCTATCTGGTCGCCGACGTCGCGGCGATCGATCCGATGGGCCACCACCTGGTGAGCTTCTCGATGCCCCCCACCTACCCGCTCGGCCAGCCGATGGTGTTCCAGTCGATCGTGCTGGACGCCGGGGCGCTGGTGTGGTCGACGCCGTCGCTGATCGTGAGGAACTGACTTCGTCGCGGATCGCCGTGCGCGGCGCAACGCGCCGCGCGGGATGGTCGCGGTCGGACGCGGGCGGCCGGCGCGAGGCGACCGTGCCGTATGCTGTGGGCTCTCCCAGCAGGAGCCGATGGACACGCCGCTGACGATACCGCCGATCGACGCGGAGCCGCCGCCGGGTGGATTGCGGTCGGGATGGATGCGGAGCTACGTGCACGTGCTGAGGTACGCGGCGAGCCCGTACCCGCACTTCGATCGCGTCAGCACGGTGCCGATCGGCGATCCGTACGACCCGACAGGCTACGGCGACCTGCACGGCTACGGGGCGTGCGGGCTCGCGGTCGCCGACCTGGACCAGGACGGCACGCCGGAGATCCTGGTGACGACGTTGAACGGGGAGTTCGTCGTGCTGCGCCAGTCGGGTGGGGTGTTCCCGGCACCGGACGGCGGCGCGCAGCAGCCGATGTTCCAGACGATCGTCGACGGGCAGCTCGGGGCGTTCAACTCGATCGTGGTGGGGGATTTCGATCACGTATCGCGTCTCGACACCAAGCCCGAGGTCTACATCGCCAGCACCACCGGCATCCGGAAGTTCTACGTCCAATGACTCTCCGATCGACACTACCGGATCGAGCTGCCGGACTGTTCGGCGGTGCTCGACGTGGGCCTGGCGTTCTGTGGGTTTGCGGATTCGGACTGGCTTCGGTCCTGGCATCGACCGCGCTCGCGCAACGGACTTGGCGAGTCGACGCGTTCAACGGCCCAGGCACGGACTTCACGGACATCCAACCGGCGATCAACGCGGCTTCGCCCGGCGATCTGATCCTGGTGCGGACCGGCATCAGCTACTTCTACACCGGCTTCACGGTGAGCAAGGGCGTGCAGATCATCGTGCGAGCAGCGGGGCGGGGCGATATCGAGTCAGCGGACGTCATCGTCCGCGCAGGTCCCGCAGGGGGAGCGGCTGGTGCTGGCGCACTGCTACGGCTACCTCAGTGCCGCGATCGTCCTCGAGGACAACGCCGGCCAGGTGGTGGTCGAGAAGTGCCAGCACGGCCTGCAGGGCGGCTACCTGTCGATCCGCAACTCGGCGAACGTCGTGCTCAACGAGGTGCCGGCGATCGACGCGCGGATCGACACGAGCTTCGTGACGATGAACCGGGGGCTGTCGGACTTCGAGCTTCCCACAGGACCCGCTGCTGACGGCGACGAGCTCGGTGGTGGTGTTCGGCAACTCGATCCTGGTCGGCTCGCGTGCCAACTACAACGGCGCGACCTGCCAGGTGCTGGTGCCGCCCGGCGTCGCGATCGGCGGGCACGACAGCCTCTTGATCCTCGGTGCGGGGACCAGCGTGACCGGCGGGCGGCTGTCGGTGTCGGGCGGCCACTGCCCGCCGATCTCGATGCAGGCGAGCGCGATCGCCGGCACCCACATGACGGTGGTGCGCGACCCGGCGGCGACGCTCGGTACCGTCGACCCGACGGTGCAGGTGTTCACCCATCCGCAGCCGACGCTGGACGGGATCGTCGGCGACGAGGTGCAGGGCCGGATGGACTTCGACCTGATCGGCACGCCGGGCAGCATCGGTGCCTTGATCGCGTCGCTGCCCGGCGACCCGATCGCCTCGCCGTACGGCATCCAGTGGGCGAACCTGAGCGGCTACCTGGTCGCCGACCTCGCCGCCATCGATCCGATGGGCCACCACCTGGTGAGCTTCTCGATGCCCCCCACCTACCCGCTCGGCCAGCCGATGGTGTTCCAGTCGATCGTGCTGGACGCCGGGGCGCTGGTGTGGTCGACGCCGTCGTGGATCGTGAAGAACTGAAGCCGGGCCGCGACGACGCCGAAGCCCGGAGCGGGTCCGGATCGGCGTGCGTCACTTCGGCGCCGGAACCGGGGTCAGGCGCAGGTAGTCGAGGCCGACCATGTAGCCCGGGACCGCGGAGTCGTTCTTGCCGACGATCGCGAGCTCGAATCGCGCGTCGCCGGCGGGGAGGTCGACGGTGCCGAGCATCTGCGGGCCGGTCGCCCGCACTGTCGGTGCGAACAGGTCCACCGTCTCACCCACGGCCACGCCGTTCACCGACACGCGGAGCCGGCCGTAGTCCGGCGCGCGCGTGAACGCCGCTTCGACCTGATAGCGGCCGGCGTGCTCGACCGGTACGGCCAGCGTCAGGTGCTCGCCGGTTGCTCCGCCGGTCCACCAGAGCTGCTTGCCACGGCTCCAGCGGCCGTCGGCGAACAGTCCCATCCCCTGGGGCTGCACGTTGCCGCCGGTGCATTCGAGCACCTTCAAGTCCTCGCCCTCCAGCGCGTTGTCTGCCGCCCACGCGTCGGGCGACGCCATCGCCACCGGTAGGCGCGCGGCGACCGGCGGCATCGGCGGCAGCCCCGACGACGCGCCCTTCGCACCGTACCAATACGCCGTCGTCGCGTAGTCCATCACGACGTCCTGCCAGTGCCACACCTCGAGGTCGAAGTGCAGACTCTCATCGAACGGCACCTGGTCGGGCACGTGCAGGCGGACGTCGCACGTGTAGCCGAAGTTCGCAGGGCCGTCGCACTGCGGCTGCGCGTGCAACGGATGGTCGAACGGCTCGGGCGACGACCAGGCGTAGCCGAAGTAGTCCTCGGTGCCGGTGCCGAACGTGCTCGGGAACGCCTCGCCGTCGACCGTGATCTTCTCGTCGCCCTCGCCCCACCACGCCTTGGTCGGGTTGCGGATCACCGCGCACGTCCCGACGTAGCGGCCGGGTCCGGTGGCATCGAGCACGAGGTGGTCGCCGAACGGGCGCGTGCGTCGGTTCTTGTCGAGGTGCCATGACGCGCGGAAGCGCAACGTGTCCGATGCGACCGCGCCCGGCACGAACACGAGCTCCCAATCGGTGCGCACGTCGCACGGCAACGCACCGTCGGTGACGATGGACACGTCGATCCGGTCCTCGCAAGGCATCGGGAAGTCGCAGTAGCCGGTGCCGTCGTCGGCGACACCGAGCGCGAGGCCGTGCCAAGGGTGGAACGCCGGAGCCGAAGCGAAGAAGTCGGCGAACGGCACGTCGACCGTCACCTCCCCGTCGCAGTCGACGCGCAGCCGCAGCGTGCGCAGCACCGCCGGCAGCGCGGTCGCGTCACTGGTCGAGGGGCGGATGCGCAGCCCGCGCAGCACGCCCGGACCGTCGAGGTGTTGCGTCCACATCGGTCGGGAGTCGTGGACCTCACCGGACCTCCGGGTGACGTGTCCGCGCAGCCGCTTCGCGCCTGCCGGGAGCGTCGGCGATCGGTCTCCGGGGGCGAGCCGCTTCGCCGCGGCCGCGATCTCGTCGTGCCGCGACTGCAGCCAGGCCGGATCGAAGCTCTCCGTGGCGGCGCCCGTCGCGAGGCGCCGCACGTTCACCTGGTAGTAGAAGTCCGACGCATCGCTCGACACCACGAGGTGGCGCGCGAACGGGATCGGC
Source organism: uncultured Planctomycetota bacterium (assembly GCA_963823025.1). GTDB lineage: Bacteria > Planctomycetota > UBA1135 > UBA1135 > UBA2386 > CAWGKH01. The sequence continues at coordinate 155,157 of CAWGKH010000008.1, forward strand.
AGGTGGCAGTTGCCGCCGCGCGACTGCATGCCGGCGAGCGGCTCGCCCAGCCCGTCGATCTCGCCGCGCAGCAGCGCGCCGAAGTCGACGGTCCAGCGCGGTGTCGCCTCGCCATCGAAGTAGAAGAACAGCTTGCCGCTCGGGTTCGCCGACCAGATCCGTACGACCGCGCCCGGGCCGTCGGCGTCGACGAGGACATGCTCGTTGCGATCGCCGTTCTCGATCGTGCGGAGGAACTGCCCACGGTCGCCGTTCGCATACCAGGCATCGGCGTCCGCCGGGCCCGCGTCGCTCCGGCGGTCGTAGCTGCTGAACTGCACGCAAGCCTCGCCCGGCGCCGGCGGCCGCGTCAACGCGTCGAGGTCGTGGACGGCGTCGAGCAGATCGGCGAACGTGACGCGTGTCGGGGGCTCCTGGGCGAGGAGCGTTCCGGCGCATGCGACGAGGAGCAGGGCGGACCGTCCGAGCATCCGGAACAGCGTAGGCGGCCGGTCGTAGCGGTGGAATCGTGACCTGGCCCGGCCCCGATCTGCCACCATGTCCCAGGGCGGCTCGATCGCGTGGCTCGATCGCGTAGCATGGCGGCGCTCGTTCCGTCCGAACCGTCCGCTCGCCATGAAGCCGACCCGCGCACTCGCCTTCACCCTTCTCGCCGCGCCGCTCGCTGCGCAGGTCGTCTCGCCGAGCCCCGCGTTCGGCGCACAGGAGGGTGACCTCTCCCTGCCGTACGTGTGGACGCAGCCGTCCCGGATGCAGCAGATCCACGAGGACCTGCAGGGGACGCCGATGCTGATCCAGGGCATCGCGTTCCGGCGCGACGGCATTCGCAACGGTGACCCGCACCCGGCAGTCGCGCCCAAGTCGATCACGCTAAACCTCGCCTTCGCGCCGGCAGTGGCGTGCGCCGCGGCGACCGGCACCTTCGCGTCGAACGCGACGGGCGCCTCGACCGTGGTGTTCCAGGGCATGCTGTCGACGCCCGCCGCGTGGCAGGTGCCGGCACGCACGGCACCGGCCGACTTCGACTTCCGGATCCCGATCCAGCCGTGGCCGTGGTCGGGCACGGGCGCGTTCCTGTGGGACGCGGACTCGAGTGCGACCTCGACGGCCGATCGCGTCGACGTCGACGCGGCACAGCCGTCGTTCCCGCTGTTCGCCTGGTGCAGCTACGAGATGCACGGCGCGGGATGCGCGACCCAGAACGGCGTCTTCGAGATCCGTGGCAGCGGACAGAACCTCGGCGGACTCGGCGCCTTCACCGTGAAGGTCACCGGCGTCGAAGGTCCGGCGTCGGCTCCCGCCGTGTGGTTCGTCGGCGCGGTCCCTTCGCCGGCCACGTTGCCGGGTCTCTGCGCGCAGGTGTGGACCACGCCGGTCGCGTCGGTGGCGACCGCGACCGACGCCACCGGGCACGTCGAACCGTTCTTCCAGGTGCCGTCCAACCAGGCCTATGTCGGCCTGCCGCTCGAGATGCAGATGGCGGCCTTCGACGCGTCGCAGACCGGACTACCGGTCGCCGCGACGAACGGCCTGACCTACCGCGTCGAGCCCATGGGCCCCGCGTTCACCGCGTGCTGCGTCGTCGCGCCGACCTCGGGTGCTTCCACCGGCACGCTGCTGCAGCGCGCCGCGATCGTGCGGTTCGACTGACGCGTCGGGCGGCGTACGGAGACACGCGCGGCCACCCGATCGGGCGACCGCGCGTGTCAGCGCGTCTCACACGTCACGGCACGACTTGGATGCTGTCCTCGTTGGTCATCACGAGGACGAGTCGATTCGCGTCGAGCCGGATCGATTGGCCGTAGATCGTGGCGCCGATGTCCGAAGCCGTGACCGGGATCGGTCCGAGGCTCAAGACGCCGCTCGGGGGGATCACCGCGCCGTTCGGCCCGACGACCGCAAGACCGTTGATGTCGAACAGCAGCAGCCCCTCGACGAACGGCAGCGGCAGCGGCAAGCCGGGCGAGAGGTTCGGCAACACCGAGTGGAACATGACGATCGAATCGCCCGGATTGCCGCGCGCGCGGAGGTAGAACCCGCTGCCGGCCGAGACCGTGAACGGGCCCGTGCCCGCATAGCCCGACGGCGCGTCCACCCGGATACGGTACGGACCCGTCACGGGATTGGTGCCGGCGAGCGTCGAGGCGGCGACGACGGCCGCGACGCCCTGCCCGGAGGTCGGCGTGCCGAGCGAGGCCGCGACGCGCGAGAAGTTGCCGTCGCCGGAGTCGTCGTCGCTGCCGAGGAGCTGACCGGTCGCGAGATCGACGAGCCAGAGGAACGTGTCCACCTGCGGCGCGCCGAGCACGTTGCAGTTCGCCGGGGACGAGTAGAGCGCCGGGTCGATGATGGGCGTCGGGTCGTAGTCGATCCACGACATCGTGGTGAAGTCGTAGACCTCGATGTCGAGATCCAGCTGCGCGAGCTCTTCCGAGGAGTTGCCCGCCGTCGTCGTGGCTGGCGATCCCCAGGTGTCGCCCTTCATGTAGAGCTCCCACAGGATGTCCGAGATGGCGATCGAGCCGCCCTGACCCTGGCTGAGGATGCTCGACAGGTCGTAGTCGAACGCGAGCCAGTAGGTGGTCGCCTGCCCGGCGATGGTGGGGTCGTAGTCGTCCAGGCGGAGACCGCCGTAGACGGCGTCGTCGGCGTTGGTGTTCGAGGGGACCCAGGACACGCCGGTCGTCGATGTCGTGAAGCGGGCGATGTCGCCGCCGGCCGTTGCGGCCACCGGGTAGAACGACTGCCGGCCGCCGCCGAGGTCGATGCCGAGCTCGGCGACGTCCCAGAGCCAGTAGTCGTCCCACGAACCGGAGTCGATGCACGCGTCCTTCCGGAGGCGCATGCGGAAGTCGCCGTTCGGCCCGACGACACCGGCCGGCAGCCCGCCGATGTGGGATTGGGTGACCGGACCGGCATACGTGCTGGGATCCGACGTTCCCCAGCGCACGGCGTAGGCCGAGTCTCGCCATTGTTCACCGTCCATCGCGTTCCGGGTCTCGAACACGAAGTCCCCCCGGTGCCGGTCGCGAAGGCGAACGCCTGGAGCGGCGTCGCGGCCTGGATGTCGCCGTTCGAGTCGTCCTCGGCGCTGAGCACGCCGTTCAGCGTGATCGGCGTGCATGCCAGCGAGATGGAGACCTGCGGGTTGGCCACCGGCGGCATGTTGGTGCCCATCAGCGCGTCCCCCAGGCGGTCCCAGGTGGCGGCCGACTGACGCTTCAGCTCCATGTCGTCGACGAAGATGTCGGTCTCCTCCGAGGAGTCGTCGGTCGTCGGCGGCAGGACGTCGGTGGTCGACAGGGCATCGCCGGCGAAGTACCACTGCGCGACGAACCCCAGCCCGGTGATCTGCGACCCCGTGATGCCGAGGCTCGACACGTCGAAATCGAATTCGATCGTGTAGCTGTCATTCGTCGTCGACCCGGCGTCGAGGAGGTGGATGCCGTAGTAGACGCCATCGCTCGCGGCGACGTCCGACGGCATGCCCGCGGTGCCGATCGACGTGAAGCCTGACGCGTTCGGCGGGGCGGGCAGGCGGATGGCGGTGGGATGGAAGCGCATCGTCCCGCTTGCCGTCGTCACGTCCACGTACGCCTCGTCGATGTAGGTCGAGCTGTCGAACGCACCGCCGTCGATGTGGAAGTCGCGACGCTTGCGGATCGTCAGGATGCCGGCCGGACTCAGGTGGTCGTTGACGAACGTGAAGGTCGGGCTCGTGACCGAGATCGACGTCGGGCCGGGATACGCGGCCTGCGGGCGACACCAGGACTTCGCGACCGGGGTGTCGCGCCAGCCGGTGGAAACCGTGCCGGCCGGATCGGCGATCAGACGTGCGAACGCGTTCGCACCGACGGTCGTCGCCGTGGCCGTCGAGGTGCCGGTGGGTGAGGCGAACGACGTGTCCGACAGCACGACATTGCCGTGTGCGTCGAGGATGTTGATGAACGTCTCGTCGGGCAGACCGGTGTCGGTCACGGTGACGTCGTACTTGCTGAGCTGCGGGATGTTCAGACCGATCAGCGGTACCTCGCCCTCGGACACGTTGACGTTCAGCGCCGGTGCGCCGCAGGCGATCGTCGGCAGCGGACCCTGGCAAGCGAGGGTGACGCCGAAGTTGCCGGTGGTCGTGCCGGTGCCCTGCACGATGCAGAGGTACTGCCCCGCGAGCAGCCCGGCGACGATGCGCGCGTCGCCGGGCTGGCTGCCCACGGTGCTGGTCTCGATGACCGTCGAGAGATCGGTGTCGACGAGGGTGAGCTCGGCGCCCAGCGAGGAGCCGATCGTCGCGGTGAGCACGTCGATCGCGAAGACGCCGTTCGCGGTGACGCCGAGCAGGAAGCTGTAACTCTCGCCCGCGTTCAACATCCCGCCCGTCGTCGTCGTGCCGCCGCAGCTCAGCGTCACGGCCGGCGAGCCTGCGGTGGTCATCGTGTAGTCACCGGTGGCCGTACCGGACGGATCGACGACCAGGTAGTAGGTGCCGGACGGCACGAGCTGGCTGATCACCGGGTAGCTGCCGTTGGTGTCGTCGTTGAACGCGACGCGCGTTCCACCGGAATCGAGGAGCTCCAGTCGCGGGTTCGTGTGGAACGAACCGCAGGAGCCACCGCTGACGAGCGGGTCGACGCGGACGCTCAGGTTGGTTGCGGCGCCGACCGTGAACACGAAGAAGTCGTCGTCGCCGGACGAGTTGCAGCCGGTGACGACGTCGCCGAGGTTGATCGGATCCGCGGTCGCGAGCGTGCCGTTGGGCTCGGACTCCGCGACGTTGGCGTCGATGCCGAACGTCGCGGGCGGCGTGTACTGCCGCGGACCGAACTCCGGCACCGGCGCGGTCTGCTCGAGGCGCGCGTTCTGGCGCAGCGGAGTCAGGCCGTTGACGAAGTCTTGATAGAGCCGGAAGGTGCGGATCGCGGCATCGAGATCGAAGCCTTCGGCCGATCCCGCGACGTACGCCCGGCGGAAGTCGTCGACGCTCGCCGTGCACAGCCGATCGTCCGGCCAGAGGCGATCGACCTGGCGCACGACCTGCGCGTCGACGCCCAGCTTGCGGGCGGCCTGCAGAAAGTCCGTGGCGCGTTCGCGCGGCTTTGGGGCCTGCGCAGCGAGCCACGTCGTGACGAGGGCACCGACGAGGAAGGTGCGGAGCGAGAGCTTGGTCATGACTGCACGGAGTTGCGTGGTCGGGGGTCCGGGGATCGCGAGACCTTCCCGCATCGATCCCGGGTGCGTGACGGCTCGTACGCCGGATGGGTTCCGTGCGATATGCCACGTACGACGATCCCAGCGCGACCCGCCCCACGACATTGCGGAACTCCGCAGTCCATGTCCGGCCAGGTCCGGCCGGTTCGATCGCGGATGTCCGCCGTATCACGTCGGATCCGTCTTGCCGTCGTCTCGACGCCGACGTGCGCGGATTTGCCGGGGCTCGCAGCCACCTCGCGGCGCGGCGGATGTCGGCGTCACGACGCCCGCCGGGGCGCCGCCGGACGCCGCGATCCGTCCGGTGGCCCGCGCGCCGCGAGGCGGCTCGGTGGTCGGGCAATTCGGCGCGACTCCGGCGCTTCTGGCACGATGGGCCCTCGCACGATGACCACCAATCCGAACATCCTGGATCGTTCCGGGCACGCCCGCACCGGCGTGGACCTGATCCGTGACCCGCATCTGAACAAGGGCACGGCGTTCACGCTGACCGAACGCGACGCCCTGGCGCTGCGCGGGCTCCTGCCGCCGCGCGTCTGCTCGGAGGGGGAGCAGCAGCTGCGCGTGCTCGACAATTTCGACCGCAAGCACACCGACCTCGGCAAGTACATCGTCCTCGCGGGCCTGCAGGACCGCAACGAGACCCTGTTCTACCGGGTCTTGTTCGACAACCTCGAGAAGATGATGCCGATCGTCTACACGCCGACGGTGGGGGAGGCGTGCCAGAAGTTCGGGCACATCTTCCGGCGGCCGCACGGGGTGTTCGTGTCGGCGGAAGACCGCGGGCAGATCGCGAACGTGCTGCGCAACTGGCCCGAGGACGACGTGCGCGTGATCGTCGTCACCGACGGCGAGCGCATCCTCGGGCTCGGCGATCTCGGCGCCAACGGCATGGGCATCCCGGTCGGCAAGCTCACTCTCTACACCGCCTGCGCCGGGCATCGACCCGCGCAAGTGTCTGCCGATCACCCTCGACGTCGGCACCAACAACGAGGAGCTGCTCGACGACCCGCTCTACATCGGCTTGCCGCGGCATCGGCTCGGCGAGACGGAGTTCGACGAGTTCATCGAGGAGTTCGTCACGGCGGTGCAGGAGGTGTTCCCGCACGCGCTGCTGCAGTTCGAGGACTTCGCCAACCGCAACGCGTTCCGGCTGCTCGAGCGGTATCGCGAGCGGATCTGCTGCTTCAACGACGACATCCAGGGCACGGCGGCGGTGTCGCTGGCGGGCATCCTGTCCGCGCTGCGCATCACCGGCGGCAAGCTCGCGGACCAGCGGTTCCTGTTCCTCGGGGCCGGCGAGGCCGGCATCGGCATCGCCGACCTCATCGCCGGCGGAGCTCACCGACGCCGGGCGTCCCGGACGACGAGGCGCGCAAGCTCTGCTGGTTCTTCGACTCGAAGGGGCTGGTCGTGAAGCAGCGCACGGACCTCGCGGCACACAAGCTGCCCTACGCGCACGAGCACGCGTGCGACCGACGACCTGCGAGACGGCGGTACGCGCTGAAGCCCACGGCGCTGATCGGCGTGTCCGGACAACCGCAGACCTTCACGCAGCCGGTGCTCGAGGCGATGGCGCGAGCTCAACGAGCGGCCGATCGTGTTCGCCCTGTCCAATCCGACGTCGAAGGCCGAGTGCACCGCCGAGCAGGCCTACGGGTGGACCGATGGCCGGGCGATCTTCGCCAGCGGCAGCCCGTTCGCGCCGGTCGAGCTCGACGGCAAGGTGTTCGTGCCCGGGCAGGGCAACAACGCCTACATCTTCCCGGGCGTCGGCCTCGGCGTGATGGCGAGCGGTGCGCGGCGCGTCACCGACGAGATGTTCCGCACGGCCGCGCGCGTGCTCGCGCAGCGGACGTCGCAAAACGACCTCGCGACCGGTTGCCTGTATCCGCCGATCAAGCGCATCCGCGAGGTGTCGGCGCACATCGCCGCCGCTGTGGCGGGCGTCGCGTACGCGCGCGAGCTGGCGACGGTCAAACGACCGGCCGACCTGTTGGCGGACGTGAGGGCGAAGATGTACACGCCCGAGTACCAGCGGTACGCGTCGAGGGCGTGCGGCGCGCTCAACGCGGCGCGCCGCCGCCGGCGGCCGATTGGCGGCTACGGAGCGCATGTCCCGGGCGCTGCCCGGTCGGCTCGCCGTCGCGAACGACGAAGACGCCGTTGACGAGCACGTCGCGGAATCCCTCCGCGCGTGCGAACGGCTTCTCGAACGTCGCGGTGTCGCGGACCGCGGCCGGATCGAACACCAGCAGATCGGCGACATCCCCTTCGGCGACCCGGCCTCGGTCCTTCAGGCCGAGCGTGTCGGCGGGCAGGCTGGTGGTCTTGCGGACCGCCTCCTCGAGCGTGAGCAGCGGGCGTTCGACGACGAAGGCGCGGAGGATCTTCGCGAACGTGCCGTGCCCGCGCGGGTGCCGCATCGTCGGGCTGCCGTCCGACGCCACCATCACGAACGGATCGGCGAGGAAGCGTTCCATCACCGCCTCGTCCATCACGAAGTAGGCGGCACTGGCACCGTCGGGGCCGAGCTCGATCAGCACGTCCTCGAACGGCACGTGGCGTTGCTCCGCGACCTCGGCGAGGGTCTTGCCGGGCCATGGACCGCTGCCGAACAGCGTCGCCTCCGGCCCGTTGCGCGCGGTCACGCGCTCTCGCAAGTACGCGGCGAGCTCGTCGCGCCGGTCGCGCACGACCTGCGCGTAGTCGTTCGGCGGCAGCGCCCACTCGGGGAACAGGATCGACAACCCGGTGAAGCTCGCGACGTACGGGTAGACGTCCGCCGTGACCTCCATGCCGGTCGCGCGCGCCGCGTCGAGCAGCGCGAGCACCGCTTCGGCGCGCGCCGGCGTCTTGCCGTAGACGACCTTCGCGTGGGAGAGATGCGCGCGGGCACCGGCTCGCCGGCACTGCTCGAGCAGCTCGCGCACCGAGTCTTCGACGTCGCCGTCGTCCTCGGACCGCACGTGGCTCATGACGACGGCGCCGTGCGTTCCCACCGGGCGAGCGACGGCGACGAGCTCGTCGAGGTCGGCGAACCGTCCCGGCACGTACTCGATCCCGGTCGACAGGCCGAACGCACCGCTGTCGAGCGCGATCTCGGCGAGCTGCGCCATCCGTTCGCGCTCGGTCGCGGTCGCAGCGCGACCGTCCGGCACGTTGGCCGCGTGCCGCACCGAGCCGTGACCGACGAGGGTCGCGATGTTCACCGCGGGACGGCGCTGGTCGACGCGCTCGAGCCACGCACCGAGCTTCGCGGGGTCGGCCGACGAGCCGTCCTGACCGAGGCAGATCGTCGTGACCCCCATCGAGATGAAATTCGCGAACTTCGGCGTGCGCAGGGGGTCCCCGTGCGCGTGGACGTCGATGAAGCCGGGGGTCACGACGAGGCCGGTGGCGTCGAGAGTCACCGTCGCGGCGAACCGCTCCGGATCGACGATGCCGACACGGGTGATGTGTCCGTCGCGGACGGCGACGTCCGCGCGCCGGGCCAGAGCGCCGGTGCCGTCGACGACCATGCCGCCGGTGATCAGCAGGTCGCAGGGCTCCGGGGCCGACCGGGTCGCGCAGCCGGCGAGAACGGCGAGCACCAGGAGGAGGGCGGAGCGCATGGCGACCATGGTCGCGCGGATGCGACCAGACGGCGACAGTTCTCCTGCGGCTCCGAGGCCGTCGCGGGTCTATCCTCTGCTCCCGCATGGTTTCCGTCCTCGATTCGTCCGCTTCGACGATTGCCGTCTTCTTCGATCTCGAGAACGTCGCCCACGGGCAGAGCGAACGTCGGTTCGACGTCAATCGCGTGCTCGAGCGACTGCTCGAGAAGGGCAACGTGATCGTCAAGAAGGCCTATGCCGACTGGCAGCGGCACTCGGTCTACAAGCGACCGTTCCACGAGGCTGCGATCGAGCTGATCGACATCCCCGGCAGCAAGATGTCGGGCAAGAACAGCGCCGACATCAAGATGGTCGTCGACGCGCTCGAGCTCTCGTACACCAAGCCGCACATCGACTCGTTCGCACTGGTGTCGGGTGACTCCGACTTCTCGCCGCTCGTCTCGAAGCTGCGGGAGAACGGCAAGCACGTGATCGGCATCGGCGTGAAGGACAGCTCCAGCTCGCTGCTGATCGACAACTGCGACGAGTTCATCTTCTACGACGACCTCGTCGCGAAGGGGAAGCGTCACCGGCGGCGGATGCCCGAGCTGCCGGAGAAGAAGACCGAGGCGTTCCAGCAGCTGCTCGACGCGGCCGCGGCGCTGTCGCGTGAGGACCGCGAACTCTACAGCTCGCTCGTCAAGGACACGATGAAGCGCAAGCAGCCGCAGTTCAACGAGGAGTACCACGGCTACTCGTCGTTCAGTCGACTGCTCGAGGACGCGGAGAAGCACGGCCTGATCCGACTGCGCAAGGACTCGCGTAGCGGGACCTACGTCATCGACGAGATCCTCGAGTCGTGAGCGACGGGGAGAATCGCGCGTCGCCGTCATTGCCGCCGCGCAAGACGCGGATCGTCGCCACGCTGGGTCCGGCCTCCTCGGAAGCCGCGGTGCTCGAGCGCATGATCGACGCCGGGCTCAACGTCGCGCGCATCAACTTCGCGCACGGCTCGCGCCAGAGCCACCGGGAATCCGTGCAGGCGCTGCGCGCGGCCGCGACCCGCGCGGGACTGCCGGTGGCGGTGTTCGGCGATCTACCGGGCCCGAAGATCCGCGTCGGCGAGATCCGCGACGAACCGGTCGAGCTCGCGGAGGGGGCGCCGTTCATCCTGCAGGCGGAGCCGATCACGGGCGACGCGACCCGGGCCTCGGTCAGCTTCGAGCGGCTGCCGGAGGTGGTGCACGCGGGGGATCGGATCTTCGTGAACGACGGCTTCATCGAGCTCGCGGTCGAGTCGGTCGAGGGCGGCGAGGTCCATTGCCGCGTGGTCGTCGGCGGAGAGCTGCGCTCGCACAAGGGCGTCAACTTCCCGAACGCCGACCTCGGCATCCGCGCGTTCACCGACCAGGACCTGGAGTTCCTGCGGTTCGCCGCGGAGCTCGGCCTCGACGGGGTCAGCCAGTCGTTCGTGCAGGACTCCGACGACGTCGAGGCGGTGCGCGCCGCGGCGCGGGACCTCGGCTACGACCCGTTCGTGATCGCCAAGATCGAGCGCGCGAAGGCGCTCGACCACCTCGACGACATCCTCGCGGCTGCGGACGCGCTGATGGTCGCGCGCGGTGATCTCGGCGTGGAGACGCCGATCGAGCGGATGGCGCTCGAGCAGAAGCGCATCATCGCCGCCGCGAACCGCGCGGGCGTGCCCGTCATCACCGCGACCCACATGCTCGAGTCGATGACCGAGCACACGCGCCCGACCCGCGCCGAGGCCACCGACGTCGCGAACGCGATCCTCGACGGCTCGGATGCACTGATGCTGTCCGGCGAGACGGCCGTCGGCCACCACCCGATCGAGGTCGTGCGCACGGTCGCGCGGATCGCCGAGGAGATCGAGCGGGCGGGCATCCCGACGCGCGGGCCGGCGCCCTCGTCGGGCCGGCGGTGGAGCGGCACGCATTCCGAGGCCGAGCGCCTGTCGACCGCGGCGTTCGCGTTCATCGAGGGCCTCGAGCCGGAGATCGTCGTCACCGCGACCCGAACCGGTCGCGCCGCGCGTCTGCTCACGCGCTTTCGGATCGAGCCGTGGATCGTCGCGTTGACGACCGACGACCGCACACCGATGCGGCTCGCGTTCTCCTTCGGCGTGCTCCCGGTACGCATCGATGCGCTGACCGGGGACGTCGACGCCCGGTGCCGTTCGGTGCTGGCCGACCTCGACGTTCGCGAGGGGCTGGCGCTGCTGCTGATCCCGGGCGACGTCGTCGGCGACCGGCGCTCCCAGCAGATTCACATCCTCGAGCTGGGCGGTGCGAAGGACGGACGAACGGACTCGGTCTGAAGGTTCGTCGCCTCCCGGGACGGAGCGACTCAGAACGCCACCGCGGTCCCGCCGCTGTCTTCCGCCAGCTTGCGCATGAAGTCCGCGCCGCTGATGCCGAGCTGGCGCTCGACTTCCTTCTCCTCCCGCGGGTCGCCCGACACGTAGACCGTGTTGATGGTGAGGCGGGAGTAGCGGTTCGACTCGCGGACCAGCACGAGCAGCTCCTTCGGCTGCCGCACGTCGCCCAGCGTCGGGACACCGTCGGACAGCACGAACATCTCGTCGTAGTCGGTCTCGTAGCGGTCGCCCTCGACCATCGAATGGAGCTTGAGCCCGTCGTGCAGGCCCTTCCAGAGGTTCGTGCCACCGTCCGCGCGCAGATTGTCGACGAGCTTGTGGAACCGCTTCTTGGTCCTGGTCGGTCGCCTCGATCATGTCGCGCTGCCAGACCTTCGCGCCGTTGCCGAACCACACGAGGTTGAACGAGCAGTCGGGAGTCAGCTTGTCGACCGCCTTCAGGAGCTCGCGCTTGGCGACGTCGAGCTTGACCATGCCGGGCTCCTCGCGCGTGCCCTTGCCGCGCCACGCCTGCGCCATGCTGCCGGACGTGTCGATGACGAACAGCACGCGGCTGCCGCGGACGGGGATGCCGAAGAAGTCGTTGCCGGTCGTCGTGCTGCCCGGCGCGGCGTCGTGCTCCTCGTCCTTGATCGGCGCCAGCTCGAATCCGGCGCGCGCGGACTCCCACCACGACCGCCACTCGGTCGGTTGATCCGCCGGGAACACCGCGCCGGTCAGCGAGAGGAGCACGTCGTGCGCGCGCTCCTTCAGCACGCCCGAACGGAGCGCCGCGGTCTGCTTGTCCTCGCTCGCCTGCCTCGCGAGCACCTCGATCAGCGCCGGCACCGCTTGTGCAGTGCGCAACTTCTCCAGGATCTCGACGGCTGCCAGGTCACTCCGCCAGGTGCCGCGACCGAGCGCGTCGATCGCCGCCATCGCGAGATCGTGTACGTGGTCCTCGCCGAGCGCCTCCTTGTGGACTTCGACCAGGTGCCGCGCCGCGGTGAGATCCGCGTCCAGCGCCGCATCGTCCTGTTCGTTGCGAATCGCGGTCGCGAGCGCCGGCGCGATCGTCTTCAGCTCGCTGTCGCCGGCACCGCGCGCGGCCCCGAGACGAATCGCGATGCCCTCGGCCGAGAAGCATGCCTCGATCGTCGGTCGGAACCGCTCGTCCTTTCTGCGCCCGAGCGCACGCACCGCGGCCGCGCTGCGCGCAGCATGCAACCCCTCCCCCGACGCCGGGTTCTTTGCCTCGTTCTCGATCGCGTCGACCGCTTCGGTCGCGGTCAGCTGATCCAGATGGTTCTCGCCGACCGAGCGGACGATCGCCGGGCGCTGCTCGGCGTCGTAATGACCCTTCGGGTCGAGGCCGATCGCGGCGACCGAGATCAGGCGTTCCGCGGCGTCCGCATCGTCCATCTTGACGAGCTGCTCGCAGAGGATCTTCAGCTCCTGGACGTGGTCGATCCTGCGCGCCTTCTCCGGGGACACGAAGCCGAACAGCACCCCGGGTGCGCTCTGGTGGATGTTCGGCTCGGACAGATCGAGTTTTCCCGACACGTATTGCCCGAGCCACATGTCGGTCGCCTTCAGGGCGCGCGGGTCTCGGAGGTGCGCGAACGGTGCCGTCGCGACGAGGATCGCCGCGAGCGCCGACACGCGGCGCGGCGAAGAGGTACGCAGAGCTCATTCCGGCCTCGGTCGGAGCAGGGGGAAGGGGGCCAAGAGGGGCTCCGGAGTGTAGCCGGATGGGCGGTGGCCGTCACCGCGTCGGGCCGTACCGTGTCGGCTGTGCCTCACCGAGTGCCGTGGGGCGTCCGCATCCGGGTCGCCGAGGACTGCTCTGCATGAAGGTCTACATCAGCTCCGACATCGAAGGCGTGACGGGCATCACCGCCTGGGAGGAAACCGCGCGTGAGAGCGCCGACTACCGCTGGTTTCGCGACCGGATGGCGATCGAGACTCGCGCCGCGTGCGAGGGCGCCCTGGCCGCCGGCGCGGACGAGATCGTCGTCAAGGACGCACACGAGACCGGGCGCAATCTCGAGCCCGACGACTTGCCCGAGCCGTGTCGCCTGATCCGCGGGTGGAGCGGTCACCCGCTGTGCATGGTGCAGGAGCTCGACGAGACGTTCGATGCCGTCGCGTTCATCGGGTGGCACGGCGCGGCGTCGGACGGCGGCAATCCGCTGGCGCACACGCTCGACTCGTCGACCGTGCACGAGATCCGGATCGATGGCGTGCGGGCCTCGGAGTTCCGGATCCACGCGTTCGCGGCGGGCACGTTTGGCGTGCCGGTGGTGTTCGTGTCGGGCGACGCGTCGCTCTGCGCCGAGGTCGAGGAACTCTGTCCGTCGATCCGGACCTGCGCGGTCAAGACCGGGCATGGCGCCGCGACGCATTCCCGACATCCGGACGTCGTGTATCCCGAGATCAGGAACGGCATGCGCGAAGCGCTGGAGGGCGATCGGCGTGCGTGCCTGATCACGCCGCCCGAGCACGCGGAGGTCGAGGTCGTCTACCACGACCAGGTGCTGGCCTACCGGCGCTCGTGGTACCCCGGGGCGAAACTCGCGTCGCCGACCACGGTGCGCTACGCGGCGGAGGGGTGGTTCGAAGCGATGCGCTTTCTGGCGTTCGTGACGTGACGCGGGCCGCGGGCCGCGGCCGACCATGCCCGGCGCGCCGGATCCTCGCTATGCCGCCGGGCCCGTCCCCCTGCTTCCCCGTCCGATGCGCTCTCTCCTCCACCCCCTCGTCCCGTCCGCCCTCGGTCTGTTCGCGCTGTGTGCCTGTGATTCGAGCACGGGCTCCGGCGGCAACGGCAACCCGCCGCCCGGACCACCGGCGCCCGAAGCGCAGCAATTCGTCGACGTCACCGCTGCCGCCGGCCTCGCGTTCACGCACCAGCTCGATCCGCTGGCACGGATGCCGTCGATGATCGCCGGTGGCGCGGCGTGCGGCGACTACGACGGGGACGGGTGGATGGACCTGTTCCTCGTCGGCGGCGCGCCCGGCCACGACGCGTTGTTCCGCAATCGCGGCGACGGCACGTTCGAGGACGTCACCGCCCAGGCAGGGCTCGTGATCCAGGGCGAGCACAGCGGGCCGGCGTTCGCCGATGTCGACGGCGATGGCGTGCTGGACCTGTTCCTCGGCGGTGTCGAGGGCACGCCGATCCGGCTGTTCCGTGGCCGCGGTGACGGCACGTTCGAGGATTTCCACGGCGCAGAGCGGCCTCAGCGCGGCGGCGAACACCTTCTCGGTGGCGTTCGGCGATTACGACCGCGATGGCGATCTCGACCTGTTCATGACCCACTGGAACGACCTGCCGCTCACCCGTGGGATGACGACGCAGCACCTGTGGAACAACGACGGCGCCGGACACTTCACCGACGTGAGCGTCGCATCGCGCATCGCCACGTCCATCCTCGCCGACGCCCCCAACCACACCGACTTCACGTTCACGCCGAACTTCGCCGACATCGACAGCGACGGCTGGCCCGATCTGCTGATCGCCAGCGACTACAACCACAGCCAGGTGTTCCACAACGACGCGCGACGGCACGTTCACGAACGTCACCGACGACGACGGTGCATCACCGACGAGAACGGCATGGGCGCGGCGGTCGGCGACTTCGACAACGACGGCGACCTCGACTGGTTCGTGTCGAGCATCTGGGACCCGAACGGCGTGCCCGAGGGCATGGTGGGGTGTGACCGGCAACCGGCTCTACGCAATCGCGGCGACGGCACCTTCGTCGACGTCACGACCGAGACCGGCGTGCGCATGGGGTACTGGGGCTGGGGCTCGACCTTCGCCGACTTCGACCAGGACGGTTGGCTCGATCTGCTTCCACGTCAACGGCTTCGGCGTCGACGAACGCCGATCAGCTCGGCGAGGACTTCGGCACGACCCGACGCGACTGTTCATGTCGAACGGCGACGGCACCTTCACCGAGAAGTCGGCCGACATGGGGATCCAGGACGCCGACCGAGGGCCGTGGCGTCGTGTGCCTCGACTACGACCGCGACGGCGACCTCGACGTCTTCGTGCTGAACAACGGTTCGGCACCCCGCCTCTGGCGGAACGACCACTGCCCGGGCCGATCGATCGGAGTGCGGCTCCGCGGCCGGGCGCCGAACACGCAGGCGATCGGCGCGCGCGTCTACCTGTATTCCGGATCGATCCAGCAGATGCGCGAGATCCGGTGCCGGCTGCAACTTCGTGTCGCAGGATCCCGCCGAGGCGCACTTCGGTGTCGGCAGTGCGGACACCGTCGACCTGCTCGTCGTCTGGCCGGATCGCACGTCGAAGCTGCTGCGTGATCAGCCGACGGGCGGGGTGCTGACGATCCAGCAGGACTGACGTGCGTGTGCCCGGCGCCGTGCGGGGATCGCCGGCGCCGGGAAGGTCGGGCCTACTTCGCGCGCCGGAACACGAACTGCGTGGTCTTGTTCTCTGGGCCGCCGGCGACCTCCATCGTCATCTCGTCGCCCTTCAGCGTCGCGCTCTTCGCCTCTCGCCCTTCCTTCGAATCGTCGGTGAACTGGATCGAGTTGCCGTCGAGCTTCCAGGTGCCAGAGGCGGTGTTCGTGCCCGCCATCGGCATGTCGAGGGTGACCGAGTAGGTGTGGTCCTCCTTGATCGTGAGCTTCCCCGACATCTTCTTCATCATCGCCTCCATCTGGGTGCGCTGGTCGGGGTTCATCTGCGCCACCTGGTCCTTCATCGCGGCGATCATGTTGGCGCCGGTGGCGTCGGCGTCGAGGTTCCAGGTGCCGGCGGGCGAGGGCTTGCTGCAGGCGGTCGCGAGCAGGGCCAGCGTGACGACGGCGGTCAGGTTGCGGAATCGCATGGTCGGACTCTCCTCAGGGGGGGCGCCGCGGTGCTGCGGCGCGGTGGGATGGGCTCTCGGAAGTCGGGGAGTGGACGCGACGCGCGCCCGCCGAGCAAGGCCTGGCGTGCCGAATCGGGCTCCGGGCGGCTCGCGACCGCCGCCCCCCGGTCACGGCTTGCCGTGGTCGACGAGCTTCAAGCCCTCCTCCTGGATCAGACCGATCCCCGGCGCGTAGGTCTTGCGCTCCGAGCCCTTCTCGATCGCCGAGCTCTCCCTGGTCTGCAGGCAGCGCTCGAATTCGCCGTTCGGCGTCGACATCGTCGCGGTCACGCTGAGCACCTCGGCCCGATCCATCGCGACCTTCGGCGCGATCTCCTGGCAGTAGCGCGCGCCGAGCAGCGGCGAGCCGGGCATCAACAACCCGAAGCGCGCACCGTTCTCGCCGGCGAGCCAGGCGCCCTCGTGCTTCACGACCTTGCCGTCCTCGTAGATGTCGACCTCCTCGCCGAAGTAGAACACGTCGTTGGTGCGCTTCGACAACGCGAAGAAGTTGCGCGACACCTCTTCCAGCTCGCCGTCCGACCATTCGCGTTCTTCGACGACACGGGTCGTCACGCCGTCGACGACCTTGGTGTCCTCGAGCACCGTGACGACGAGCTTGCCGTCGTGTTCGCCGTCCTTGCCCTCGAGGACGAGTCGGTAGCCGGGCTCGAGCACGAAGAACGGATTGCGTCCGGTGCTCGTGAAGTCCGAGGGCTCGACGAAGAACGTGTCGGTGAACGCCGGCTCGGTCCGGGTTCGATCCTGCGGAGTGTCCTGCGTCGTCGTGAAGCAGAGGGCGAGGGCGCCGAGCGCGATCCAGGTCGTGTGCATGGTCTTTCTCCTGCGAGAACGACGCGGATCGTAGCGAGCTGCGGCTGAAGCCCGAATGAAGGCATGCCGGCGCCGGCCTCAGGCCGGCGGCAGCGTCACGTCGACGATGACCGGAGTGCTCCCGTTGACGCTCACCTGCACCTGATAGGTGCCGGCGGCCAGATGCACGTTGTTGCCGTAGTGGGTCGTCTCCCGACCCTTGCCGGCGACGTGCATGCGCACGACGGGCAGTTCGGTCCAGGGCGTGTCCGCGGCGCCGATCGGGCGGTAGCGGATCACGACATCCGCGTTCTCGACTGGCTGACCGTTCTTCTCGACGAAGGCCACGAGGTGCCGGTTCGGCTCGGAACTGCTGCTGGCCTCGACCGGTTGGGCGCCGGCATCACGGACCATCTCGGCATGCGGGCCCGTGAACGTCTCCGCCGGGAGGACCTTGACGGTGACGGCGTAGTCGCCGGTCTTCGCGGACTCCTGGATCGGCTTCGACGAAGTCGCGCAGGACGCGAGCAGGGTGCCCAGCGCGATCGCGATGGACTGGGTGAGGAACCGATGCATCGTTCGCCTCCGTGGGTTCGAGTCGTTTCGGCCGCCCGGCGCCAAGAGGGGGATCGCGTCGGGGCGAGAGGGGCTATCGGGTGGATCGGTCGGTGGGGCAAGGCCGGGAGCGGTGGCATGGCCTGTTTCCCGATCGGCGTGGCGGATAGCGTACGGGCTCCCCGCGGTTCCGGTGCCCTGCCGTGACCGGCGTGGCGCCGCGATGACGAACACCGCCGAGCTCGATTTCCGGTTCACCACCGAGCCGCAGGTCCACGCCGCACGCCGGCGCGCGATCCTCGAAGCGCATCCGGAGGTCCGGGAGCTGTTCGGACCGCATCCATCGACGCCGATCGCGATCACCGCGATCGTCGCCGGACAGCTCGCGATCGCCTGGTTCGTGCGGGACGCCGACATCCTGGTCGTGCTGCTCCTCGCCTATGTCCTGGGCGCGGTGTTCTCGCATGCGCTCTACACGCTGATGCACGAGTGCGCGCACAACCTCGCCGCGCGGGGCAGCGCCGCGAACAAGGCGTTCGGCATCCTGTGCGACCTGCCGCTCGCGATCCCCAGCGCGATCGTGTTCCGCACCTACCACCTGGTCCATCACCGATATCTCGGCGAGCTCGTGATGGATCCCGACGTCGTCACACCGTTCGAGGCGCGTGTCGTCGGCAACTCACGCTGGCGCAAGGCGATCTGGATGGCGCTGTTCGCGATCTCGCAGGCGCTCCGTCCGCTGAAGGTCCCCGGGATCCGGATCTCACACGCCTGGGTCGCGACGAACTTCCTGATCGTCGGCGGCATCGACGTCGCGGTGTACGTGCTGATGGGGCCGGCGTCGCTCGTCTTCCTCGTCTGCTCGACGCTGTTCGCCCTCGGCCTGCATCCGCTCGGAGGCCGGTGGCTGCAGGAACACTACATGACGGCGCCGGACCAGGAGACCTACTCCTACTACGGGCCCGGCAACCTCGTGTCGTTCAACATCGGCTACCACAACGAGCACCACGACTTCGCGAGCGTGCCCTGGCTGCGACTGCCGCGTGTGCGCCGGATCGCGCGGGAGTACGACGACGGTCTGGCTGCCTACCGATCGTGGACGGCCGTGCTGCTGCGGTTCATCTTCGATCCGAAGATGGAGCCGTCGAGCCGGTTGATTCACCCCGAGAGTCGGCGCCTGGAGGGCGCGAGCCGCACTGCGGCGAACGCGACGAACGGCGCGACCAGCACGTCGACCGTGTAGTGCGCGTGCTGCCACAGCAGCAGTACCGCGACGATCGTGGTCGCGCCGAGCACCAGCCACTTCCAGGGCTTCGGTAGCACGAGCGCGACCAGGAACAGCGTCGACGTGTGACCGGAGAAGAACAGGTCGCGCGTCAGCGCCTTCGCCGGTCCGAACGACTCGACGAAGGGGTCGGCCAGCATCACGAACCCCGCCGGCGGTGCGAGCGGTGTGACCCACATCAACGCGATGCGGAACAGGACGAGCAGCACGTACGACTGCACGGCCCGGACGAGCTCCCACGGTCGCCGGATCAGCACGACGATCCCGAGCAGCAGCCCGCCGTAGATCAGCGCGAACGTCGGCGTGCTGAGATCGCGCGGCGGGATCCGGGCCAGAACCGGATCGGGGAGCACGACCACGTCAGGCCGCTGCTCGACCCACAGCAGGAAGTTCGACAAGCCGACCAGCGTCCCGATCAACGCGAGGAGCGTGACCGCGCCCGCGAGCCGGAATCGCGGATCGCGCACGGCCCTGCGCCAGCCGATGTGCGCGTGCTCCGGGGCGTCGTCGTTCGGGCGGCTCGTCGGTCGCGGGTCCAGGGTGGTCGGAGTGTAGCGCCGGGTCGCGGACCGGCCGCGGGCCCTCCCGGGCGGATATCGTCCTCGCGTGAGATTCCGCTCGATTCGTCGAAACGCGAGCCGCCGCTGCGGGGATGTGCGGTCGATGTCGGAGCTGACGGACTCGTTCGATTGCACGGATCTCGCGGAACGATCCCGTCGGATCCGTGGCCTCGCGCGGTCGATCGTCCGAGACGAGAGTCGCGCGGACGACCTCGCCCAGCAGGTCGTGATGCAAGAGCTCGCCCGCCACGATGGTGACGGCGGCCCGTGTCGCAGCCGTGGCTGGTTCGCCAGAACGCTCAGGAACCTCGCCAGCAAGGAGGCGCGGGGTGATGCGCGGCGGGTACGACGCGAGCGCGTCGCCGGCGCGCACGCGGCGAGCGAGGCGGGCTCCGCGGCCGATGCCGTGCAGCACGCCGAGACGCTGCGTCAGGTCGTGTCCGCGGTGTTGGAGCTCGAGGAGCCGTACCGTTCGACGATCCTGCTGCGCTACCTGAAGGAGCAGTCGGTCGAGGAGGTCGCGCGGTGGATGGGCGTGCCTGCATCGACCGTGAGGGTGCGGACGAAGCGCGCGATCGAGCTCCTGCGCGAGTCGCTCCGGCGATCGCTCGGCAACGGCTACGCGCTCCTGCTCACGCGGTTCTGGTTGCCGGCGAGCGCGTCGGTTCCGACATCGACCCCGACACCGAGCACGAGAGGCATCGAGATGAACCACATCGCCACCTGGCTGACCGCGACGACGGTCGGCGTCCTGTCGATCGCGATCGCGACCGACTTCCTCGGTCCGAACGGACTGCCCCCGGCCGCACCCTCGCCGCACGCGGCGACCGAGGTGCCGGCATCGGCTGGCGGAGCTGCGGATCGCACGCGCGTCGAGCTCGTCGCGTCGCGCGCGGACGACACGCGATCGAGCACCGGGATCCAGGGCGGAACGCCGCCGCTCGAGCTCTCCGTCGTGGACGAGCACGGCGCCCCGGTGGTGGGGGCGACGGTGAGGGTCTACGACCAGCCGTTCGTCGGCAGCGACCGGATGCACTCCGGAGCGCACGTGCCGGTGCCGGTCACGGCGACCTCGGACGCGACGGGCCGCGTGCGGGTCAGCGCGTGTCACCCGTTCGCCGCGTGGGGCGTGGAGGTCCGCGCCGCCGGCTACGCGGCGGCGTTCTTCAGCTTCCGGCCCGACTCGGAGGATCGGATCGTGCTGTTCCCGGCGACCGCGCTCGACGGTGTGGTCACCGCGGCCGAGACCGGTGCGCCGCTCGCGGGCGTCGCCGTGCGCGTGCCCGACGTGCGCTTCGACGGCGAACGGCTCTGGCGCAGCCGCGCGGTCGTGACCGACGCCGGCGGCAGGTATCACCTCGACGGCATCGCGGCGCACACGAGGACGCGCGTCGAGTTCGCGCGATCCGGGGCGGCTTCGTGGTTCGCGACGCTGAACCTCGAGCCGGGCGCGAGCACGACCTACGACGTCGCGCTCGCGAGCGGTGCCCGCGTGGAGATCCGTGCCTACGACGAGTCGTCGACGCGCCCGATCGCCGGCGCACGGGTCTACCGGGTCGGCTACGAGACCGAGTCGCTCGGCACCGTCGATTCGCGAGGTCGGCTCCTCGTCGATCTGCCGGTTCAGGTCGGCGCCACGCGCGGCTGGCCGGACGAGGCGCAGCCGGCGTTCTGCGTCGAGGCGGACGGCTACTGCGCGACTCGCGCGCGTGCGCCGGTCGTCGCCCAGGGCTCGATCGGCGAGCTCCGGATGGGACTCGTGGCGTGTGGCAGCGTCACCGGAATCGTGCGCGACGCGTCCGGTGAGCCGGTTCGCGGTGCGCGCGTCGGCTGGCAGTCGGCGCCCCTGCGATTCGTTGAGCCGCTGGCGGCCGCGATGCCGTCGCTGGACTCCCTGGAGGCGGTCACCGATCAGGACGGCATGTTCGCGCTGCCGCACGTGCCTCCCGCCGGGCGGTCCGTCGAGGGGCGACTGCGGGTCGAGGCCGGTGGTGACGTGGCGTTCTGCGATCACGCGCTACCCCCCGAGGCGGGGGCCGTTCGGCAGGTCGAGATCGCCGTCGGTCGCGGCCGCGCGGTGTCGGGCCGGGCGTTCGTCAACGGCGTCGCGGGACCGGCATGGATCTACCTCCGGGCGCTGGGCGAGAGCGACGTGCGACGCGAGTCGACGGTCGCGACCAGCGATGGCCGATTCGCGTTCTTCCGGATCCCGCCCGGTGCCTACGGGCTCCGAGCGGTGACCGCGGACGGGACCGCGATCGAGGGTGCCCCGCTCGAGATCGAGGTCGCGGGCCTCGACGTCCCCGATCTGCGTCTCGACATCCACGCAGCACTCGGCGTGATCCGCGGGCACGTGCTGCACGACGACGGGACGCCGGTTCCGGGCGCCGAGGTGATCGCGTTCCACTCGGGCACGGTGCCGACCGAGGAGGACGATGCGATCGAGACACCGGAGGATGCGATGCTGCTCGGCCCGGAGGGATCGGGGATCGCCGGCACCCAGATCTCGAGCCTCGCGAAGGTCAGCCAGGACGGGACCTTCGAAATGACCGTTCCGGCCGATCTGTCCGCGCGCTACCAGCTCGGCGTCTATCAGGGTGGCTTCGGCGTGGTCGTGCGCAACGTCCGGCAGGGCATGAACGACGTCGAGCTGCGCGTCCCACCGCTCGCCCGCGTTCGCGTGACGCCGTGTGACGCGAGCACCGGACGACCGATCCCCCGGGTCGGTGTGCGCTGGCACCACGCGGCGTCGGACCGCACGGTGACGCTCGCATGGCGACGGCCGAAGGACACGCTCGACGGCGTGCTCGCGCTCGATCTCCCGGTCGGACACGTCGAGCTGACGCTGCGCGACGCCGACAGCGGAGTGGAGGCCACCGTCGTGATCGACGTGCCCGCCGAAGGCGTCGAGCAGCCGGTGCGCGTCGAGATCTGACCGCGTGTGCCGGTTCGAAGGCCGCCGCCTACTTCAGCGCCGTGTAGATGCGGTGCACGTCGTCGTGGTCGTCGATCCGATCGAGGAACTCCTCGACTTCGGTGCGAGCCTCGGGCGGGAGGTCGACCGGTTCCTTCGGCACGTAGCCGAGCTCCGACGCGGTCACGACCCAGCCGGCTTCGCGGAGCGCCTGCGTGACGGCGTCGAGATCGGTGCGGTCGGTGAGGAATCGCGCGCCGGCCTGGCCCTCGGGTGTGCTCTCGAGCGGCTCGAAGTCCTGGGCCCCGGCCTCGATCGCCGCGACCTCGACGTCGGTGTCGCCGTCGGTGTGCGTCGCCTCGACGATGCCGACGTGCTCGAAGAAGAACGCGACCTTGCTACCGAACTGCCCGGCCTTGAACAGCGAGCGGATGTCGGGCGCGGTGCGGTTCCGGTTGTCGGTCATGCACTCGACGATCACCGGCACCTTGTGCGGCGCCATCCCCTCGAACGTCACCAGCTCGAGGTCCTGCGACTCTCCGCCGTGTCCCGACGCCTTCTTGATCGCGCGCTGGATGACGTCGTTGGACACCGACTGCTTGCGCGCCGCTTCCACCGCGACGCCGAGGCGCGCGTTCATCGCCGGGTCGGGAACGCCCATCTTGGCCGCGACGGTGATCTCGCGGACGAGCTTGGTCGTGATCTTCGCCCGCTTGTTGGCGTTGATCTCCTTGTTCTTCTGCAGCCACTGTCGGCCCATGTCGGTGCGTCGCGGGTTCGGTGGATCGGGGTCCGGGGTCAGGGAGCATCGCGAACCGGGCGGTTTGGATCAATCGGCGGCGTGGGTCCGGTGTCCCTCGGCCGGATTTCCTGCCACGATCCGGTCGTCACGGGCATGGTCCGGTTGGACGCCGGAACCGAGGACCAGACATGACCGAGACCTCCGCGACGATCGAACGGATGTTGGAGCACCGCGACGCGCTCGCTTCGCTCGCGAGCGCCCTGGTGCGCGATCCGCACGAGGCGGCCGACCTCGAGCAGGACACCTGGGTCGCCGCGCTCGAGCGCGAGCCCGCCAGCAACGCGCCGCCGAGGGCCTGGCTGCAAGGCGTCGCGCGCAACCTGTCCCGTCGCTCCGCCCGGACGCGATCCCGGCGAGCTTCGCGCGAGCGAGCGGCTTCCGGGCCGAGTCCGTCGATGCGGCGGCCGACGTCGTGATCGCCGCCGAGACGCGCGCCCGGCTGATGGAGGCGGTCCTGTCGCTGAGCGAGCCGTATCGATCGGCGCTGCTGCTGCGTTACTACGAGGGTCTGCCGCCGCGACGCATCGCCGCGAGGCTTCATGTGTCCGGCGCGACGGCGCGTTCGCGCGTGAAGCGCGGCCTCGACCAGCTCCGCGAGCGTCTCGACGCGGGGCACGGCGGCGATCGGCGCGCGTGGGTCACGGCACTCCTCCCGTTGGTCGCATCGCGAGGCGGCGTCGTCGCGGCGGCGACGGGGTTGCGGATCGCCGCGGGCGTCGCGGTGCTCGCCCTGCTCGTGACGGGGTGGTTCGTGTTCGGCGGACGCAGCGACATGCGATCGTCGGCCGGCACGCCGACCGAGACGAGTACCGGCGGCGACGGTTGCCGCGAGCTCGGATGCGCGTGCGACGCCCCCCGGGGCCGAGCGCGCAGCGGTGACCCCGGCATCGCCGGTGCAGCGCGCGGTCGTGCGCGTGGTCCGCGCGGAGGACCGGCAGCCTCTCGAGGGAGCGCAGGTCACCACCGTCGACGCGGCGGGCGTGACACGATCGTACGCGACGGACGTGCACGGCGGGTTCGAACCGCAGTGGGACGAGCAGGTGACGCTGTGGGCGCGAGCGCCGGATCGTGCCGTGCGTCGCTGGACCGATGTCCCCGCGGTCGACAACGAGCGCGTGCTCGAGCTCCGGGCCGGCGCGCCGATCACGCTGCGGTTCGTCGGCCCCGACGGGTCCCCGATCGCGACGGCGGAAGCGCGCCGGCGGTACGCGAGCGCGGGACTCCGCGCCGCATGCGAGATCGCCGCGGACACGGAGGCCGGCGGCGTCGCCGGACTCGTCACGTCGTTGTTCGGACCGAGCGGGGCGTGGCGGCGGGCGTTCGACTGGACGTGGCGTGAGAACGGTGCCGAGCTCTCGGTCCGGCTCGGCTCGAGCGGCTGGCGGATCTTCGTGCAGCGTCCCGGGGCGGAGCCGTTCGTGTCGAAGCCGCTCGAGTCCGCGGACGGCGAACCGCTCGTCGTCGACGTGCCGCTGCCGTCCGCGTCGCTGCGCCGGGTGCGCTTCGTCGCCGCCGATTCGGGTGCGCTTCTCGACGGAGCGTCGGTGCGACCCTACGCGGAGCTCGGGGACGATGCCGCGTTCTTCGCCGGCGACGCGCGTGTCGCCGACGCGCACGGGGAGATCGGGCTACCGCTGTGTGACGCCGGTCGCGGGGACTTCGATCGCCCGCCGACCTGGTGGGTGACGACACCCGAACGCGCCGCGTCGTTCCGGATGCGGGCTGGCGACGAGGTGCTCGAGGTGCGCGTGCCGCGCCGGGGTTCGGTCACCGGGATGGCGTTCGCCGAGGACGGAACCCGGCCTCGGGACACACGGTCGCCGTCGCGGCGGGCAAGGGATTCGTCCTGCGCGCACGCGTCGGGGAGCGCGGCGCGTTCGCCGTCGACGGCGTGCCCGCCGGGTCCGGAGGTTTCGTCGTGCTCCTCGGCGGTGACCGGACGCAGCGACCGTCGATGACGCAGGTGACGATCGAGCCCGGCGCGACGGCCCGCGTGACGCTCGGCGATCCGGCCTCCGGGGCGAGCCTCCGGGGCCGCGTCACGGCGGCAGGCCGAGGCGTGGCGGGAGTCATGTTGCACACCGCGCCGTCGACGGCGGGACCGCCCGAGGCTGCACCACCGGAGCGGACGGCCGGGTTCGTGTTGAACGGCATCTCGCCGGGCGAACATTATCTTTCGGTGTTCCTCGGCGATCCGCACGTGTTCGACGACTTCCGCATCGACAGCGCGGGGCCGATCGCGCTCGATCGCGGCGACGTCCGGGATTGGACGTTCGACCTGCCGGCCGGCCGGTTGCGGGTCCGCGTCATCGACGCGGCCAGCGGCGAGCCGCTCGCCGGTGCCGAGGTCTGCGCCCGTCCCGAGGACGACGGCGTGCAGGCCGGGCGGTTCGAGGGCTTCCGCTTCCGCCCCGGCTGGGCGGCGCGTACCGACGCGAGTGGTGAGGTCAGCCTGGTGGGATTGCCCGAGGGTGAACCGCACCGAGTCGAAGTCCGCGCGACGGCGCACGCGCCGGGATCGGTCCGCGACGTCCTGCCCGGCACCCGCGAGCAACCTGCCGTGGTGGTGCCGCTCGCGGGCGGGTAGCGGCGGTCGAGCGCACGCGTGGGCCGCTCGGTCCGCGAGGAAACCGGCGAGAGATCGGGTCTCGAGCGACGAATCGTGATTCTTGATCCGGCCGAAAGGCCAGCCCGTGGCTCCTACCCACTTGCCGGTCGACGGTTTGTCGACGGCTCGATCTCCCCCGGAGCCCTCAGCTCCGTCCCCAGGCCAATCAGGCACGCCATGTCCAAGATCTCGCTCTTTCTCGCCTGCGTCCCGTGGATCTGCGTCGGCGCACAGGCCCAGGCGCCCGGTGCGCACTGGTCGATGACGACCACGCTTTCCGATCCGCCGCTGCGGATCGAGAGTCCTGGCGCGGCAGACTTCTCCCACATGTACGTCTTCGGCGGCCGCACGACCGCCGGCGTCCGGCTCAACGACCTCTGGAGCTTCGATGGCACCAGTTGGACGATGATGACTGCCGATGGGGCGGCCGGCTCGCCGCCCGGACGCGACACCGCCGGTGTCGCCTGGAACTACACCCGCAACCGGCTGACGGTGTTCGGCGGCGGGGACGCGACGGGCAATCCGCTCGGGGACACCTGGGAGTGGGACCCCGCCACCAACACCTGGGCCGACGTCACCCCGGTCACCGGCCCGACGGCGCGCCGCAACTGTGCGCTCGCCTTCGACCCTGCCTCCGGCAAGATGCTGCTGTTCGGCGGCAAGGACGGCGGCGGCAACCTCAATGACACCTGGACGTTCGATGGCACCGCTTGGACCCAGCTGACTCCGGCGGGAGCGTTGCCGGGCGTGCGGCAGTATCACCACCTGGTGACGCGTCTCGACTACGGCGACGTCATCCTGTGCGGTGGCTACAACACCACCGTGTCGACGAACTACCTGGACACGTGGCGCTGGGACGGTGCGACCACGAGCTGGGTCCAGATCGTCACGGCGCACAACCCGAACTGCGTGTTCGCCAACGACACCGCCTACGACATGCTCCGCAAGCGGATCGTGATGGCCGGCGGGAACAACTCGGGCGGCAACCCCCAGGGCATCATCAGCGAGTTCGATTCGGTGACCAACGACTGGGTCCAGCGACCGTTGGACTCCGGCATCTACAAGGTCACTCGCTACTTCGCGGCATACGTGCCCGCGCTCGGCAAGACCTACAAGGTCAGCGGACAGGCGCTCAATGCCAACGCGCCGGCGGACAAGACCTACGAGTTCCAGAGCGACGTCCCGGCGACCTTCACGTCCGCCACACCGGGTTGTGCGACCTCGGCCGGCGTGCCGGAGCTCCGTGCCGCCGTGGATCCGTGGGTCGGTCGTGACTTCGTCCTCGAAGTCTCGCACACGCCGGCGATGGCAGCGACCGTGCTGGCCTTCGACGTGGTACCGATCGCGACACCGATCCCGCTGTCGGCGATCGGCATCGGCGACGCGGCCTGCATCGTCACGGTCAACCCCGTGTTCACCTTCCTCGCGGCGCCGTCGCCGACCACGGGCCTGCCCACCCTGACGATCCCGATTCCGAACGACGCGGCGTTGGTCGGTGCCCCGCTCCTCGGCCAGGGCTTCGTCATCGACTTCGGCGTCGCCAGCACCTACGTGTCGAATCGCGGCGACGCGGTGCTCGGCGCGCTCTGAGCCCGTCGGGGCTGGCGGCGTCCGTTCCGGCCTCGGCCGGTGCGGGCGCCGGACGCACGCGGATCCCGATCTTCGGTGGTCCCGCGTGGACGGTGCCGCTCGAACCGTATGCGGCGAACGGCGGCCTCGCGCTGACGAACGGAGTCGAGTTCGTCATGCACCGACGCCCGGCCGGAGCGACGAGCGGCATGCTTGTTGCCCACCGCGCACGACCCGCGGAGGCCAAGCGCATGTTCAAAGGCGTCGTGATCGGTGTGATCGGTACCTTGGTCCTGCTCGCGATCGGCGGGTGGGTGGTGGTGGTGACCGGTGCCGTGGGGGTCGGCGCCGACCACGCACCCGGTGCCCTCGAGCGGTGGGCGGCGATGACGTCGCTCCATGCGTCGATCGCTCGGCAGGCCCCCGAGGCTCCGCCGGACATCGACGCCTCGCCGGACAACCTGCACGCCGGCCTCGAGGTCTACGCGCACAACTGCATGGGCTGTCACGGCGCCGCCGACGGCAAGCGCTCGCACGTCGCCGAAGGCCTCTACCAGCGCCCGCCCCAACTCGCCGAGGAGGGCGTCGAGGACGATCCGGTCGGCCACACGTGGTGGAAGGTCGCCCACGGGATCCGCTGGACCGGGATGCCCGAGTTCGGAAGCAGCCTCACCGATCGGCAGATCTGGCAGGTGTCGCTGTTCCTGAAGCACATGGACTCGCTGCCGAAAGCCGTGGAGGAGTCCTGGAAGGCGCTGCCGAGCGTGGGCGGGTGAGCGCGCACCCGGGCCCGAGGCGGTGACTTCCCCGTGCCGGCGGGGCTGGCGCGCGCTGCTCCGGTAGCGTGAACTCTGCCGCTTCTCGTCTCGTGAGGCCTTTCGTATGCGCTCGTTCTCCTCGATCAGTGTCGTGGTCGCGCTCGCGGCCTGCAGCGGCGGTCAGTCGACCGTGTCTACCCGGTTCCGGACCGCGGACGCGCACGGCGTCGCCGCGACCGTCGACTCTCGAGCCGGTGTCGCCAACTCGCCGGCCACGTCCGGACCCGGGGCGTCGAGTCCGCTGCTCCCGCCGACGTTCACCGGCAGCGGCGCGACCGACGCATCGCAGCGGACGGTCGAAGAGGCGGACATCTATCGGGTCGTCGGTGATCGCCTCTACGTGCTCAATGCGTACCGCGGGCTCGTTCTCGTGGACCTGTCACGGCTCGAGATGACCGGTCGATTGCCGTTGCACGCCGTGCCGCGCGAGATGTACCTCCGGGGATCGCGTGCGTTCGTGCTGTCGGACGCGCGCGGCGTGGCGGGAGCGGGAGCCGCCGCGAGCGAGCTGCTCGAGATCGACGTCGGTGATCCGAGCGATCCGGTCGTCGAGGCTCGCGCTTCGCTCGACGGGTCGTTCCGCACCAGTCGCGTCGTCGGCGACGTGGTCTACACGGTGACCGATCACGCGGTGCAGTCGTTCGACCTGACCCAGACGCCGTTCGCGCCGATCGCGACGCTGCCGCTGGCGGCGGGTCGTGAGCTCGCGCACGCGACCGACTCGCGGCTGTTCGTGGCGTCGGACACCGGCGCCAGCACAACACGGATCCACATCGTGGACATCACGCAGCCTGGTGGTGCGATCGCCGCGGCGGGTCACGTCGATCTGCCCGGAGTGATGCACGACGACACCAAGCTGGACTTCGGCGGCGGTGTGCTTCGAGCGGTCACGAACGACGTCATCGACCAGTCGCTGTCGCGGCTGTTCACGATCGACGTGACCGATCCGATGGACCCAAGCGTGCGCGCCGAGCTGCCGCTGGTGCGCGGTGAGCAGCTCTTCGGCACGCGCTTCACCGAAGATCGCGCGTACATCGTCACGTTCCGGCGGGTCGACCCCTTGTGGGTCGTCGACCTCGCGGATGCCGATCATCCGTTCGTGGCCGGCGAGCTGCAGGTCCCCGGCTTTGCCACGCAGATCGTCGCCGACGGAGATCGGCTCGTGACGCTCGGCTTCGACCCGGCTTTCGGCAGCGGACCGGTCGTTTCGCTGTTCGACGTGGCGGATCCGACGAACCCGTTCCTCCTCTCACGCGTGGGACTGGGTGCGAGCTGGTCCGACGCCCTGTGGGAGCGCAAGGGGTTCACCGTGCTGAGCGACCTCGTGCTCGTGCCGGTTGCCGAGGGGCTCGCGGTCCTCGATCGTACGCCGTCGGCGGTGACGATGCGCGGCACGGTGCCGATGCGCGGAATCGGGCAGCGGGCGTTCGAACGGCTCGACGACGTCGTCGCGCTCGGCACCGAGCAGGTCGTCGTCGCGGATCGAGCGACGCTCACCGAGCGCGGACACGTCACCGTTGCGGAGAACATCGTCGACGTCGCGCGGCTCGACGACGACCGGCTGCTGGAGCTCGTCGGGAACGGGGCGCGCGCGAGCCTCGGCGGTGTCGAGCTGCCGATGTGGCCCGAGAAGCTGTTCGCGTACGGGACGAGCGCCGCGGTGCTCGGCTGGGATGAGAACGGTCGTTCGGCGTACGTGGTGGCCTTCGCGACCACGCCGCCTTCGGTGTCGGGTCGCATCGGCCTCGGCTGGGGTGGGTTCGTCGTGCCGACGTTGCCGTTCGGGGAACCGATCGCGGCGCCGGGCCGGATGACGCCGGGCGTGAGCTTCCTCGCGGCACAGCCGATGGTCGGTGAAGCCGCGCTGACCCGTGACGGCTGGCTCGCGCTGCACGGCGTGCCCGACGGCGACGCGCGGACGGTCGGCAGCGGTTCCCTGACCGACGGCCTCTGTCTCATCGATCTGACGACGGGGCGCGTCGGTCGTGGCGTGCGGGTCCGGGGTGGCGCGATCACCGGCCTGGTCGCGGACGGTGCGTCGATCGTCTTCACGCACGCGCGGCACGCGGGGTCGGACGAGTCGGCGCGACCGCTCCTCCGCCACGACGCGGTGCGGATCGAGCCCGCGACCGGCGAACTGAAGGCGATCGGCAACGTCCCGGGTTTCGTCGTCGCCGCCGACGGCGAACGCTTGCACACGGTCGAGGAGACGTGGAGGCAGGACTGGAGCGTCGAGGCGCGGCTGGTCGCGGTACGGACGACGCCGGAGCCCGAGATGGTGTCCAGCTTGCCGCTGCCGGATGGCGCGTACGGATTCGTGGTCGCAGGGCAGACGCTCTGCTTCCAGAGCACCGACTCGGTACGGCGGCGCGGCGACCGGGGTACCGACGATCGAGCAGCACGTCCATGTCGTGCGTCTCGCGGGCGCGCTGTCCGCGGGATCCCGGATCGACGGCGGAGTCGACGCGATCCGACTGTTGGTCGTCCAGGACGAGGCCGTGCTCCTCGAGCGCAACGGCGCCTTCGTCGAGCGCTGGGACGTGTCCGGCGCGGCCGGCCCCCGCGTCGAGGTCGAGAGCACGGTGATGGCAGCGCATCCCGATCCGGCCGAGGCCGGACGGTTCCTGCTGGCACTCGGGCTCGCCGGGTCGGCGGTCGTGCCCTGACAGCGGGTGCCCTTCGAGAACGGCGCATGCTGTCCGCGTCGCGTGCACCAGCTCGGGCGCGCCGGTGTCACCGGGTCCCGTCGTCCTCAGCTACGCGTCGACCACGCCGGCATCTTCGCCAGGTGCTGCCGTGCCGCCTGCTCCGCACCGGCGCGGTCCATCTTCAGGTGCGCCATGAAGTAGCCGGTCACCGTGCCTTCGAAGATCTGCTCGAACGGCCGGAGCTGCCCCGACTCGTCGACGCAGTACGGACAGAACATCTCGCCCGGCTTCGCATCCGCGAGCGGCATGCCGCACGACTGGCACGACTCCATCGTGATCGGTGTGTAGAACGTCAGCAGGTAGCCGTCCGGATCGGTCACGACCAGGTCGCGGATGCCGTAGAACTGCGAGGTCGGCGGCAGCTTCGGCTCGATGCCGCGCTCGCGGAGCTCGATCGCGTAGCCGTCGATGTCCGGGACGTGGAGGTAGCAGTTGACGCCGACGCCCTTGGCCTCGCCGGCGAAGCGCTTCGCCTGCTCGGTCCAGAACGCGCGCGCTTTCTCGTCCATGACGTGCATCTCCGCGCACGCCTCGGGCTCCATCGCCTCGCCGAGCATGATGTTCTGCTTGGCGAGCACGAGACTCGCCCATTTCGCGTCGGTCTCGTTCGGCCAGCTCTCCTTGATCGTGAAGCCGAGGCGCTTCACGTAGAACTCGAGGGACTTCTTCATGCTCGCGACGGTCAGGCCGAGCATGATCGGGAACGGCTGGGAGTCGGCGGCGCTCATCGGATCCTCCTGGGGGTCGGGTGCACGAGGCGGGTGGGAAGCCGCGCATCGTAGCGCCCCCGACGGGGCCCGGTCAGGAGCTCGGCCGCCGGCGCGGAGCCGATCCCGAGAGCGACACCGGGTCGTTCCACACGACCACCTTGATCGCGCGCTCCTTCGCCAGCGGGTGCTGCCAGGTTTCGATCTGCTCGTCGACGTCGAGATTGATGTAGAGCAGCATGCCTCCGGCGAGCGAATCCACGCGATCGTCGGGGACCTCGTAGCATCGGACGTGCTCGACCTTTCGACCCGGGAGCTCGAGGTCGACGAGCACGTCGTCCCGGCGCTTCAGCGCGTACGGGATGCTCTCCCGGTCGAGCACGCGCCGGACGATCTCCACCTCCGTCTGCTGCAGCGGCGGCAGGTCCCCGACGGTGCGCGGGAACGTGACGACGACGAGGTCGGGTCGCCGCACCGCGAACGAGGTCGCGAACGCGGACTCGATCTCCGCGGCGACGCGTTCCTCGTAGGTCGGCTCGGGCGCCTCGAAGCACGCGCCGAGCAGCAAGAGGCCGATGCCGGCAGTCCATGCCGTGCAGGCCTTCCTCTCCCGTGCCACTACGTGGGCCATGCGAGGACAACGCGCGGCCGGGATCCGGCTTTCAGGCACGTACGGCGGTGCGTCGGCGGCCGCCGTCGCGCGTCACCGCGCGCTCGTCGACGTCAAAATCTGGTGGACGCACGTGATCCCGAGCGCGCCGTCCCCGGCGGCGTAGGCGACGCGCTTCGTGGTCCCGGCGCGGACGTCGCCCGCGGCGAACACACCGGGGCACGACGTCTCGAGCTCGCACGGCACCCGGTCGAGCGACCAGGAGCCGAGCTCGCGCACGGCCTGTCCGGTCAGGACGAATCCATGGTCGTCGAGCGCGACCGACTTGGGGACCCACTCGGTGTGCGGCCTGGCGCCGACGAAGATGAAGACCCCCGAGCAGTCGAGGTCGGTGGCGGCGCCGGTGCGGCGGTTCTCGAGCCGGACGCCCTGGACGTGCCGCTCCCCGTGGATCGCGGTCACCTCGGTGTCGAACAGCACCTCGATCTTCGGGTTCTGCACGATGCGGCGCGTCAGGTAGCTCGACATGCTCTTGCCGAGGTCGTTGCCGCGGAGCACCAGCTTGACGTCACGCGTCTGCTGCGCGAGGAACATCGCCGCCTGCCCGGCCGAGTTGCCACCGCCCACGACGAGCACCGTGCCGTCGCGGCACAGCCGGGCCTCCACCGACGTCGCCGAGTAGTAGACGCCGGCGCCCTCGAGGCGCTCGCAGCCGTCGGCTGCCAGCCGACGGTAGGACGCGCCGGTCGCGATCAGCACCGTCCGTGTGCGGACGCTCTGACCGGTGCAGAACGAGACGATGTGGTTGCCGTCGGGATTGCAGTCCATCGAGCGGACCGAGACCGGCGCCGTGAACTGCGCGCCGAACTTCAGCGCCTGGAGATAGCCGCGGTTCGCCAGCTCGGCGCCGGTGACGCCGGACGGGAAGCCCATGTAGTTCTCGATCCGCGAGCTCTGCCCCGCCTGACCGCCCGGGCCGACCCGGTCGACGACCAGCGTGCGCAGTCCCTCGGACGCGCCGTAGACCGCGGCGGCGAGGCCCGCGGGTCCGCAGCCGACGATCAGCACGTCGAACAGCTCGTCGGGGATCTTGCGCGAGATCCCGACGTGCTCGGCGACCGTGGTGAGTGCAGGCCGCTTCACGACGCCGTAGCGGCTGCAGATCAGGATCGGCGACTCGTCGCGCGTGGCGGCGAGCTCGGCGAGGAGCCGTTTGCCGTCGTCGGCGTCGACGTCGACGAACGTGTGGGCGACGTGGTTCTTGTAGAAGAACTCGCGGATCGCGAGGACGTCCTTCGCGTCGGGATCACCGACCACGCGTACGCCGAGGAACCCGGACTGCTCGAGGAGCGTGCGCCGCCGCCGGAACGCTTCGAGGAGCTTCTCGCTCATCTCGGGCAGCTCGCCGAGCATGCGCCGGATCGTGCACGCGGGCACCTCGTGGACCTCGCACCCACCTCGCGCGACCGCGGTGATGACCGCCGGGCGTCCGGTCAACAGGTCGATGTCGCCGGTGAACGCGCGCGGCCCGTGGACTCCGACCTCTCGCACGTCGTCGCCCGACGGATCGAGGATCGCGACGTGTCCCGACACGATCGCGAACATCGGGTAGTCCCGCTCACCGGCTTCGAACAGCGTCTCGCCGTCGGCGAACGTCCGGCGCGTGCCGAGCTCGGCGATGCACGCCAGCTCCTCGTCGGTCAGCTCGGGGAACGCGGTGGGGTCGGGTTGGAAGGGCATCGGGCACCTAGGGGTGGGGGCAGCAACTTACACCGCGCGGGATTCGGCGCGTGGGGGGGCCTGACGCCGATCGTGGACGCTCAGCAGTGCGCCGCGGCTGCTCGGCCGCGCCCGGTCCGGGCGCGCATGTCGTATCGCCGGCCGGTGACGAGCCGTCGGTCGGCATCGACGTGACCCACTCGGCCGACGAACGAGTTCCGATCCGGCTCCGGGAGCCGGTCCGAAGTGCCGCTGTTCTCGGCGTCACGCGCGAAATCGTCGGTCGTCGCGCACGACCAGAACGACGCGAGCGAGAGCCAGAGGATGGCGACGAGAGCCAGCGATCCGAGTCGGGAGTCGGTGTTGCGCGACCCGGTGACCAGGGTCCAGCGATGATGCCCCGCGCCCGCGCTCAGCGTCGATGCACGGCCGTTGCCCAACCGACGTCGTGCTTCCAGATCGACTTGCCGTCGTGGTCGAAGCGTTCGACGACGCCGCTCTCGGCGACCAGCGTGCTGCCGTCGTCGAGGCGTTCGGCGCCGGAGGGGCTGGCGAGATTCGAGATCGTCGACACCACGTGGCCGTCCGCGTCGTACTCGCGAACCTCGTTGACCTTCCGACAGGTGACCAGCGTGTGCCCGTTCGGCAGTCGGTCGGCGTCGTGGGGTGAGGGAACGTCGTCGATCTGCCAGACCGTCTTCCCGCCGGTGTCCACCTCGAGGACGCGGTCGTGTTGTCCGTCGGCGATCAGCGTGTTGCCGTTGGCGAGACGGTCGGCGTCGAAGGGGCGGTCGATCGGAAGCTGCCAGACGATCTTCTTGTCGGCGCCGACCTCGACCACCCGCTTGCCGAAGGTGTCGGCGATCAACGTGTGGCCGTTCGGCAGCCGCTCGGCGTGGTACGGGTTCTTCAGGTCGTCGAAGCTGAAGACGACCGCGTCATTCGCGTCGAGCTCGACCACACGGTTCATCGCGAACTGCACGACCAGGACATGGCCGTTCGCGAGCGGCTGTGCGTCCCACACGCCGTACATGTCGCTCACCTTCCGAATCTCCCCGCCGTTCTCGCCGACCACGCGGATCTGGTTCTCCGAGTAGTCGGCGATCCAGGTCTCCCCTTGCGCGCGAGGCAGCGGCCGGAGGGGGGCACCGAGGTTCGCATTCTGCGCCTCGGTCGCTGGTTCATCGGTCGCGGTCTCGGTGGCGGATGCGCACGACCAGCCCGGGAGGACGAGGAGCAGCATCGCTGCGGTGGCCGAGAGCGAGGCGCCGGAGAGATCGGCTCGCGCCGCGCCCCGCATGATCGACCGCACTCGGCGCCTCAGGCCCGCGACCCCGCCTCGACGCACCGGGAGCGCGCCGAGCGGGGTGCGGCGGTCCGCTCGTAGCGACACCAGGGCGTCGGCGTAGCGCCGGGTCGCGCCGGGGCAGAGCTGCATCGCCCACGCGTCGCAGGCCTGCTCCGCGAACTCGCGGACCCGCGTCCGGACGAACCAGAACAGCGGGTGCCACCACCAGAACATCGAGGCCAGCAGCTCGAAGCGGGCGGTCACGACGTCGCGGCGGCGCACGTGCGCGATCTCGTGAGCGAGGATGGGCCGGAGCACGTCGCGGTCTTCCGGATCCGTCAGGTCGGCGGGCCAGAGGATGCGCGTTCGAAACGGTCCGCCGGTGCAAGGCGACGCGAGTCTCGCGACGACGACGAGCCGTGGTGGGCGGATGCCGAGACGGCGAGACAGCTCGCGCAGATCGGCGGTCAGCCAATCCGGTGCTGCGCTCCGCGTCAGGACGACGCGCGTGCCGGCGAGCATTCGGCGCAGGAACGTACCGACGAGACCCATCGTTCCGGCGAGCCAGATCGCGCCGAGGACCCGCGTCCACGGAAGCGGATCTCTCGCCGGAGCGGTCGGCGCCGCAGCGATCGCGCCGGCGGCGGCTGGCGTGTCCGACAGGGCGGGTGCCGCGACCACCGGATCGGTCACCTGCCCGACACCAGCGACGATCGACCGGACGCGACTGGCGTACAGCGTGCGCACCGACTCCGTCGCGCTGGGCGCCAGCTCCGACCACTGCACGACCGGCGGCGTGACGAGCTTGATCAACACCACGAGCCACAGCGCGTGGCGCGTCGCGGGCCGCGACCGGAGGAACGGACCCACGATCGCGACGGCGATGCACAAGAGCGCGACGACCAGCGTGTTCTCGACGATCCATGCAGCCATCACGATCTCCGTCTCCGCTTGTCGGTGCCCTTCCCGGGCTTCTGGCCTCGGGAGCCCGACTCCAGCTCGTCGAGGAATCCGCGCAGCTCGGCGATCTCCTCCCGGTCGAGCCGACGGCCGGCCGCGATGCCGTGCATCAAGGAGAGCACCGAGCCGTCGCCGAGCTCTTTCGAAAGGTCGTCGAGTCGGCGGTGCAGCAGCCGCTCGCGCGTGATCGTCGCGGCGTACCGCGTCACGCCCTGGCTCCGGTCGCGCTCGACCATGCCCTTGTCCTCGAGCCGGTGGAGCAGGGTCTGGATCGTCGTGTAGGCCCAGCCGGCCTCGGGGAGCTCGGCCTGGAGGTCGCGCACGCGCGCAGGCCCGGCGTTCCACAGGGCCTGGAGCACCTCGAGCTCGGCATCGGTGATCCGGTGGGTCGGGGGCATGGTCACTACGAACTGTCGTGAACTTTCACTACGCGGCGTAGTGAAGTCAAGGCTCCGCCCGACCCTGGCGCGCGCTGCGTGCGGCACGCACGATTCGGGGATGGCGTTCGTGAAGCTCACCGCCCTGGTTCTCGTCTCCACCGGTGCGTTCTTGGTCGTCCGGACCGATCCCCGACCGATGCGCCCCGACCAGGCGCTGCTCGCGGTGAGCTGGGTGCAGCACGCGGCCGAGCACGACGCGCTGTGTCGACAGACCTACAACACCGCCCGCGCGATGCTCGGCGTCGCCAAGTCGGACCCGACCTGGACCGCCGCACTCGAGCAGGCCGGCCAGCAGGGGCTGTCGGCGCTGCCGCCGGCGGTGATCGTCGACGTCGACGAGACCGTGCTCGACAACAGCCCGTACAACGCCTGGCTCGTCGAGCAGTCGAAGGGCTACACGCCGGCGAGCTGGGAAGCGTGGGTGGACGAGCGGCAGGCCGCGCCGATCCCAGGAGCGGTCGGCTTCCTCACCGACGCGGCATCGCAGGGCGTCACGGTGTTCTACGTGACCAATCGGTCGCCCGCCGAAGAGGCGGCGACGCGGGCGAACCTCCGTGCGATCGGCTGTCCGCTGCTCGACACCGACGACGTCGACGTCGTCCTCACCAAGGGCGAGCAGGAAGGATGGACCGGCGACAAGACCACGCGCCGCGCGGCGATCGCCGCGACCCACCGCATCCTGATGCTGATCGGCGACGACCTCGGCGACTTCATCGACGGCGTGAGTCCCGATCGGGCGCGCACGACGGACGCTGCGCACGTCGATGCCGTGCGGCGCTACGGTGCGGCGTTCGCCGCCGACCGTGCTGCGCGGCTCGCCGAGCACGCGTCGTGGTGGGGGACGCGGTGGTTCGTGCTGCCGAACCCGATGTACGGGTCGTGGCTCAGTGTCCTCGAAGCGCAGACTGCGCACGTGTTCGAAGAAGGTGACCCGCAACGCGGGACCGCGTCGAAGCAGGTCCGTGGCGTGCTGTCGGAGGGGCTCGCGACACGCGAGACGGCGGTGCCGCGCGACGAGCCGCCGCCCGCGGGCGGCCGGTGACACCGATCGGACTCCGGCGATGCGACCGTATCGCATCTCGGCGAAGGCTTGTCGGGCCGCCGCCGGGGCTGCAAAGTGCGCGCACACGGAAGCGGCGTCGTTCCCCGGGGCGCCACGCGAGGCACTGATGACGGACATGGAACGGCGCAACCGCGTCGCGCAGTGGGCGTTCGACACGCGCAGCATCCTCGGCCGCTTCCACCTGTGGCTCGAGGACGTCGAGGAGACGTGGCGCGACGGCGGGCCGGCGAACGGGCCGGCGTTCGTCGGCAACGCGCTCGAGCGCGGCGTTCGTCGTGACCAACGCGGTGACGGCGCTCGGGACGTTGCTGTTCGGGCGCTTCGGGGAGGGCAAGGGACAGGACAAGGCGACGGTCAATCGCGTCAAGAAGGACGCGGACGCGGTGTCCGCCTACGTGATGTCGCGAGGGGCTGTGGTACCTGACGCGCAACCTGCCCGAGAACCACGCGGTGATGGTCAGCCTCGGCGAGGGACTGATGCCGAAGGCGGGCGAGACGCCGGAGATGGGGTCCAATCCGCAGCTCGGCTTCGGCCGCGTCTACGCGCGGCCGCAGGTGGCCCGGTTCGTCGACCGGCACGTGCACCGGCTGCTCAACGAGGCCGGCTACGAGTGGCCGGAGTTCTGGCGCGAGCTGCAGGACGCGGGAATCACGGTGTGGGGGGCGGCCGTCGACACGCTCGAGAACACCTCGCGCTTCGCGAAGGGCTCACCGACCGGACCGATGGCGGTGCTGCACGTGTTCGACCAGCCGCTCGAGGTCGCGCGACCCTACGAGGGCTACATGGGCAGCCTGGTGCTGCCGAAGGAGGTCGTCGAGGCCGCGGCAGAGCGCTCGATCCTGATCGACTACCTGACGCCGCGGTCGCTCCTGATGGACGCGATCCGGGCGACCTATCCCGGCATCCGACCGGAGAACGTGCACGTGTGGACGCTCGGCGGGAAGTCGCGCGAGCACCGCATCGGCGGGCTCTGGCAGACCTGGCGTGAGCTCGGCGCGCACCTGATCGAGGACGGGTGGGAGGTGCCGCCCGGCGGCATGGGGGCGTTCACCGAGTCGGGGACCTACGCGCCGACGTATCGCGTCGGGCGGTTCGAGGGAGCGAACGGGGAGCCGCACCTGCTGCTCTGCGACGGCTATGCGGCGTCGGCGGAGGCGATGCAGGCGGCGAGCCTCGATCCGGTGCTCGACACGCACACCTCGATGTGTCTGTTCTCGTCGCACTTCGAGGTCGCCTACGACCGCGAGCTCAGGATCATGCGCCTCGATGCGGAGAGCGATGCGTTCGCCGCAGGAGCTCGGCGAGGTGCTCGGACGCGAAGCGGATGCCTCGACGGTCGACGCCTACCGCGCCGACATCCGCGCCGCGCGGACCGCGAACATGCCGACCGGCCGGCGCACGGTGACGGCCGACGACTTCTTCCCCAACAAGCTGTGGCGCGTGCTGAGTCTCGCGTCGTGCATGCTGCCGGATCCGTACACCGGGACGCCGGGCGTGGAGGAGGTGGAGGAAGGTGTGTATCGCGTGACGACCTGCTCGTCGACGCGGCGCCGGATCGCCCAGGTCACGCTGACGCTCCGGATGATGGAGCCGATCGAGGAGATGCGGATGGCGTTCTCGCCGTTGCTCGACCGGTTCTACGCGGGCGAGGACTACACGCGGCGTCCGGTCAAGATCTCCGACTCCGGCCGCATCCGGAACGAGCTCCAGACGCTGTGCTCCGAGGCGATCGAGTACCTGCCCGAGGATCGCATGCGGGTGCGCTTCGACCGGCTGGACGACGCCGTGTTGTCGCCGGACAAGAAGGCGCTGATCCGGCAGGTCCTGGCGTGGTACCGGCGGCACCATCCGGTGTGGTTCCGGTGGTTGGAGACGGACTGAGAGGGTGGGGACGCGAGTCGGGGGTGGGCGGATGACCGGCGCGACTGGTCGTGGTCCTGCCGGGTGCGACCGTCGGAGCTACGATCGGGAGCCACGCCCTCTCCCCGAACCCGGAGCCTCGATCGTGCGCGTCTCCTCCATGCTCGTCCTGATTCCCACGCTGCTCGCCCTCGTCACCGCGGAGTGCTCGGCAGTGCAGCAGGCGCAGCCGCAGCACGCCGGCGACCTCTCGGCGCCGATCCTGGTCCGCAGTGGCGGCGAGCCCATCGACGTGACGACGGGGCACGCCGCTCCCTATGTGATGGACTTCGATGGTGACGGTCTCGACGACCTGTTGGTCGGCGAGTTCGGGACCGGGACGTTCCCGGTCGACCGCTTGCCGAACGAGGAGCGCGCGCGTCGCTTCGAACTCGCGGAGGGCAAGTTGCGCATCTACCGCAACGTCGGCACGAAGACCGCGCCGCGTTTCGCTGGGTTCGAGTATCTCCAGGCTGGCGGCGAGGACGCGTCGATACCGACGACTTGATGCATCTCGTTCTGTCCACAGTTCGTGGACTACGACGGCGATGGGGATCTCGACGTTCTCAGTGGCTCCTACACCGGCGAGGTCTATTGGTTCGAGCGCCGGAGCGATGGTGGGTTCGAGCAGGGTCGCTTCCTGCGGAAGGACGACGGCACCGCGCTCGGCTGTGGCACCTCGATCACGCCGGAAGCCGCCGACATGGACGGTGACGGTGATCTCGATCTGGTGATCGGCTCGCGTTCGGACGGCGTGTGCGTGTTCGAGAACTCGGGTACGCGGGAGAAGCCGGTATGGACCGGCAACAGTCGGACGCTGTACACGGTCGACGGCAAGCGGATCGACGGTAGCAACGCCCATCTCGCGGACTGGGACGGCGACGGCGTGCGCGACCTCGTCCTCGGCAGTGAGTTCGGCAGTGTCGTGTGGCACCGGAACGTCGGCACCGAGACCGAGCCCCGCTTCGGAGCGGCCGAGTCGCTCGTCGGGCGCACGACGTTCACCGACATCGCGGTCGGGCAGCTGCCCGCGACACCCGGCTGGCGCACCAAGGTCCACGTCACCGACTGGAACGGCGACGGGCGGCCCGACCTGTTGGTCGGCGACGTGCAGTGGCTGAAGAAGACCCTGCCGCCGCTGACGGCGGCCCAGCAGCAGGAGAAGGACGCGCTGACTCCCGCCTACCAGGCCGCCAAGCAGACCTACGAGAGCGCGCTCGACGAACGGAACGAGCTGAAGCGTCGCAAGGAGCCGGTGCCGGCGGAGTTCTCGGCGCGGATCAAGGCGGCGCGCGCGAAGTTCACGCCGTTGAGCCACAAGATGGCAGAGTTCGAACGCACGCGGTCCGAATCACACGGCTGGGTGTGGCTGTATCTGCGCCGCCCCGCGGCCGATCGCCCGGCGGCACCGCGGGAGAAGGTCAGCGCACCGTCGTCCAACGGCCGCGGCTGAGGCAGACAACCACACCCGGTGTGATCTGCTGCCCTTGGGTCGGCCGCGGGCGGATCCTGCGTTGCGGCAAGCGGCGGCAACGGAGGCGCGGACGAAGGGCAGACAACCACACCCGGTGTGGTTTGCTGCCCTTGGATCGGCTCGCAGGATTCGGCCGCTCGACGAGACCGTTCCTACGCCGTCACGGAGTCACGCACTGACACGAATCCCTGACCTTCTGCCGGCACCGCGCCACGTCGGGGCAGCTACGTCCCTCGCATCCCCTTCACCCATTCCGCCAACAGGCCCCACGCCTCCCGGGGACTGAGCGCATCGATGTCCACTCGCTCCAGCTCCCGCATCACCTTCTCGCGCGGATCCTCGAACAGCGACAGCTGCTTCGCCGTCGGCTTCGACGTAGCCGTCGCCTCCCCGCCGCGCGACCGCGCCAGTGCGTCGTGCACGTGCTCGCCTTCGGTCTCCAACCGATCGAGCACCTCCCGCGCCCGTTCGAGCACGCCGCCCGGCAACCCCGCCAGCCGCCCGACGTGCAGCCCGTAGCTGCGATCGGTCGCGCCTTCCTCGATGCGGTGGAGGAACACGATCTCGTCGCCCCACTCCTTCACCGCCACGCGCCGATTGACGACGCCCGGGCAATCCGCCGCCATCGTGGTGAGCTGGTGATAGTGCGTCGCGAACAGCGCCCGACACCCGACCCGGTCGTGCAGGTCCTCGGCGATCGACCAGGCCAGCGCCAAGCCGTCGAACGTGCTCGTGCCGCGGCCGACCTCGTCGAGGATCACCAGGCTCCGCTCGGTCGCGTTGTTCAGGATGTTCGCGGTCTCGGTCATCTCGACCATGAAGGTCGAGGCCCCGCGGCTGATGTCGTCGGCCGCGCCCACGCGCGTGAACACCCGGTCGACGACGCCGACGTGTGCGCTGCGCGCCGGCACGAAGCTGCCGATCTGCGCGAGCAGCACGATCAGCGCGTTCTGGCGGATCCACGTCGACTTGCCGGCCATGTTCGGTCCGGTCAACAGCACGAGCATCCGCTCCGGTGGATCGAGGTCGGTGTCGTTCGGCACGAACGTCCCCGCCTGGTGCGTCGCCTCGATCACCGGATGCCGCCCGTCTTCGATCTTCAACACGCGTGACTGGTCGACGACCGGCCGGCAGTAGCCGCGCTCCGAAGCGACCTTGGCCAGGCCCGCCAGCACGTCGATCTCCGCGAGCGCCTCGGCCGTGGCCTGGAGCCGTCCGGTCTCGGCCGCGATCTTCGCGCGCAGCGCGTCGAACAGCTCGTACTCGAGCTGCTTGCTGTTGTCCTCGGCCTTCAGAACCTTGGACTGGAACGTCTCCAGCTCGGCCGTCACGTAGCGCTCGGCGTTCTTCGTCGTCTGCTTGCGGACGTAGTCCGGCGGCACGTCGACGCCCTTGTTGCCGTGCGTGATCTCGATGTAGTAGCCGAACACGCGGTTGAACCCGACCTTCAGGTTGGGCACGCCGAGCCGTTCGGCCTCGCGCGCCTGGAACTCGGCGAGCCATCGCTTGCTGTCGCGCGCGAGCATGCGGAGCTCGTCCAGCTCGGCATCGTGACCGTCGCGGATCAGCCCACCGTCTTTCACCGTCGTCGGTGGCTCGTCGACGATCGCGCCCGCGACGACCGCCGCGACGTCCTCGAGCGGATCGAGCCGTTCGAACAACTCGCAGAGCCGTTCGCTGGCGGCCTCCTCGAGCTCGGCGCGCACCGCCGGCAGGTGCTCGAGGCTCCGCCCGAGCCCGACGAGATCGCGCCCGTTGGCACGCCCGCACGAGATGCGCGTCGTCAGGCGTTGCAGGTCGAGGACTCCGCCGAGCGCCTCCCCCAGCCGCCCGAGCCGCCCTGGCGCCTCCACCAGCTCCGCGACCGCGGCCTGTCGCGCGTGGATCGGCGCCGCATCGGCGAGCGGCGCCAACAGCCACTCGCGCAGCAGGCGCGCGCCCATCGGCGTCCGCGTGCGGTCGACGACCTTCACCAGCGGCACGCCGTGGCCCTCGCCGCGCAGCGTGTCGACCAGCTCGAGGCTCGCGCGCGTCGCGCGGTCGAGCGTCATGTGCGCACCA
The DNA here is from genome assembly GCA_963823025.1 of uncultured Planctomycetota bacterium. Taxonomy (GTDB): domain Bacteria; phylum Planctomycetota; class UBA1135; order UBA1135; family UBA2386; genus CAWGKH01. Next base: position 198,075 of record CAWGKH010000008.1, read on the forward strand.
TGCCGGTGCACACGAACACCGCGGATGTGCGGCAGCGCCGCGAGCTGCGTCTGCTCGAGATACGCGACCAACGCGCCGGCCGCCGCCACCGCGCGCGGCAGCTCCGCGATGCCGAACCCCTCGAGAGTGCTCGTCCCGAAGAACCGTGTCAGCACGCCGTGCGCCGTGTCCCTGCCGAAGTCGTGCGGCGCTCGCCGCGTCAGCGCGATGCACCGGTCGAACGCCGGCGCCTCGACACCCTCCGCGACCAGCACTTCGGCCGGCTCGATACGCGCGAGCTCGTCGGCCACGCGCTCCGCTTCGCACTCCGCCACCAGGAACGCCCCGGTCGACAGCTCGACCCACGCGAGCCCCGCCCGCTCGCCGCGCAGGTCCAGCGCGGCGAGGAAGTTCGCGCGCGTCCCCTGTCAGCAGGTCGTCCTCGACCAGCGTCCCCGGCGTCACGACGCGCACGACGCGCCGCTCGACGACACCCTTCGCGTCCTTCGGGTCCTGCACCTGCTCGCAGATCGCGACCTTCTCGCCGCGGTCCACGAGCCGCCGCAGGTAGGTGTCGACCGCGCGCACCGGCACGCCGGCCATCGGGATCGCGTCGTCGCCCTTGCTGCGCGACGTCAGCGCGATGCCGAGCAGCTCGGCCGCACGCTTCGCGTCGTCGAAGAACAGCTCGTAGAAGTCACCCATCCGGAAGAACAGCAGCGCCTCCGGGTGCTGTGCCTTGGCGGCGAGGTACTGCTGCATCGCCGGCGTCGCGGCGCCGGTGCTCCGGCCGGTGGTGGTCACTTCGTGCCTGGGCGACGCTTGCCGCCGGTCGGTGTCGGCACGGCGAGCAGGCGTTCGGCCTCCTCGATGACGATCGCCGCGGCGCGGTCGACGTCCTCGTCGCGATCGAACGGCGAGAACGACATCCGCACGACCTGCCGTGCCGCACGGCGCGACATGCCGATCGCGCGCAGCACGTGGCTCTCGGCGTCGTCGTCGCCGTGGCAGGCGGCACCGACCGAGAACGCCACACCGCGATCGGCGCACGCCTCCTGCAGCGACTGACCGTTGATCCCCGGGATGCGCAGCGAGAGCACGTGCGGGAGGCGGTGCTCGGGATCGCCGAGCCGCTCGACGTCGCGCAGCTCCTCGCAGAGCGCGGCGAGCATCCGCTTGCACAGCGCTTCGGTGTGCGCGGCGTGGTGTGCGAGATGCGTCAGCATGTACCTCGGCCGCCGTCGCGAGCCCGACCGCGCCGGCCACGTTCTGCGTGCCGCCGCGAAGCCCGCCTTCCTGTCCGCCACCGGCGACGATCGGCGCGACGTCGGCCTTGCTCGACAGCGCGAGGAAGCCGATGCCGCGAGGCCCGTGGAGCTTGTGACCCGACACCGCGACCGAGTCCACGCCCATCAGGTCGAGGTCGAAGTCGATCTTGGCGTAGCTCTGCACGAGGTCGAGGTGCACGTGCGCGTCCGGGCTGACCCGCCGCACGACCTCGACGAGCTCGTCGACGTCGGCGAGCGAGCCGAGCTCGTTGTGCCCGTGCAGGATCGACACCACTCGCACGTCCGGGCCGAGCGCGTCGAACAGCGGCTCGGGCTCGAGGACCCCGTGCGGCCCCGGCGGGACCTGGAAGAGCTGGTGTCGCTTGCCGAGGGCCGCATCGAGGGCGAGCACTGCCGCGTGATCCGCGGCTCCGCACAGAACGCGCCCCGCGGGCCGCGACCAGGCGGCACCGACGACGCCGAGGAAGTCCGCCTCGGTGCCACCCGACGTGAACACGAGCCTCGCCGCGCCGATGCTCCCGCGCAGGAACTCGCGCGCATCCTCGAGCAGCCGCTTCGCGGCCTTGCCGAAACCGTGGGTCGACGACGGGTTGCCGAACGTCACGCCCATCGTCTCGGCGACGGCGTCGACGACCTCCGGCAACGGGGGAGTCGTCGCCGCGTGGTCGAGGTAGATGCCGCCGCTCTCGTGCATCGCGCCGAGCGTAGCGGGACCGCCGAGGGCGTCCAGCAAGTCCCGCTCCGCCGCCCGGCGCGATCGGGCGCTCAGCCCTTCGAAGATCGCTTCAGCTTCACGGCGGCCGCGGGCTCCAGCACGCGGAACGTGAACGACTCCGTCAGGTATAGCTCGACGTCGTCGCGATCGTGGTGCACGTAGCCGATCGACAGATCCTGGCCGATCGAGATCTGGTAGTCGCCGCCGCGCGCCGACACCAGTGCGGCACCGTCGATCGCCGAGCTCCGCACGATCGGGCCGTCGATCAACGCACGGCCCACCACCTTGACGACCGGGTAGCCGTTCTCGGTCGCCGCGAGCAGCTCGTCGTAGCTGTCGGCGCCGAGCACCAGCGCGTACGGACCGTCGATGCCGGATCGGCGCATGACCTCCTGGGCCGAGAGGATCGCTTCGGGGTAGCTCGCCGCGTTCGCGACTTTGATCGCGTCGTGCGGCGAGGCCTCGAGCACGCCGGTGATGCCAGCGTCCTTCCAGCCGTTGAAGATCGCACGGTCCTCGGCGAGCGCGATGCGGCGCGCCGCGTGGACCACCGCGTCGAGGTCGGGGTTCTCGGCGCCGCGCGCGATGCCGTCCAGCTCCATCAGCGGCAGGACGAACGGCGTGCGCAGCTCGACGATCCGCTGCACGGAGCGCAGCCCGGCGTGCACGTGGTCGACCGGCTGCGCATCCAGCAGCTCGACACGACCGGTGTTGACTGCAGCGTGCTGCCAACCGTGAGGGCCGTCGAGATCGAACAGCTTGCGACCGGCCAGGTTCAGCTCGAGGACCGGTCGCGCCTCGTCCTCGATCGCCCGCCATGCTTCGGGAAGGATCGGTGCGATCGAGCGCTTCAAGAGGTCCATCGTGCACCTCCCTTCGCGTTCAGCAGGCTGCCGATGCCGAGCGACGTGCTCGGCGCCGAGTCCTTCGCTTCGCCGTTCCCGCCCTCGCTGTCCGCCTCCTCGATCTCGGTGATCGGTTGCTCGGTGAACAGGTAGGTGTCGGCGTTCTCCCCGAACTTCGGATGCCTGCGGCGCAGCCACTCGAACACCATCATCGCGTGCTCGATCTCCTCGTTGCGGTTGTGGATCAGGATCGCGCGGAGCTCCGGATCGGTGCTCGCGTCCGCGCGCTGCTGGTACCAATCGATCGCCTCGAGCTCCTCGCGGAGCGAGACGATCGCGCGATGCATCTCCTTCGTCTCCTCCGATATGAGGTCGAGGGATTCGTGGTAGGACTCGCTGGTCATGGCGTCGTCATAGTGCGCGTCGCGCCGGGCTGGCAAGCGATCAGCGCCGGAACCGCGGCGGAATCGGCCTCCGGCTCACCGGCGCCGGGGCGGCACGGCCAGGCGGCCGACGCGTGCGCTTCGCCGCACCGATTGGTCGCGCTCCGGCCCGTCACTCCAGCGCGCCGCGGATCCGGATCGGCCCGGTCCGCGGCACGTCGAACGACACCACCTCGCCCGACGCCGGTACGAAGCCCACGAACAGGAGCTCGTAGGCGCCGGCACCGAACGGTCCGAGCTCGATCGGCAGCGGCGCCGCCGCGTCCGGGTGACACGCGACGCTGACGCTCGGGCCGCGCCACTCGGGGTGGTCGCGGCGTCGCACCGACACGGTGACCGGCGTCGACGCGCCGCTGTCCTGCTGCGGCACCGCGACGAGCTCGAGTTCGACCGTCACCGACTGGGTCGTCACCGGGAGCTCGACCGACACCGGGTCGCCGGTGTCGGCGGCCGCCGGGAGGCGGACCGGCGCGGCGGTCAGGTTCTGGTGACGCGCCGAGCGACCGCTCGCGACCAGCGCGACCTCGAGGTCGCCGGCCGGCAGCGCGTCGAACCGCAGCGGCTCGGTGCCGTGCAGTGGCTGCGAGGCCCGCCGGATACCCGACTGCGCGTCGAACACCACGACCTCGAGTCCCGCGGCCGGTGTGCCGCGCGGCAAGACCAGCAGCGGAGTGCCCACTTCGGCGCCGGCGCCCGCCGGCGTCGCCAGGGCCGCGTCCACCGCGCGACCGGTCATCGGTGGCAGCGGACGGACATCGGGATCGATCGGCGCCGGCCACGTCAACGTTCGGGAGCCTTCCGGCGGCGCGAACACCTCCGGCGCCGCGCCCGGGTGGAGCGCGTGCCAGCCGACGAGCGCGGCGACGATCGCCAAGACCGCGACGACCGGGATCAGCAGGAGGTGTCCGAGCGTGCCGATGGGGGGCCTCGTTGGGTCGCGAAGTCGGAGATTGCTCGCGGGACGCGAGGATCCGGAGCCGGAGCGACCCCGGAGACGCCGAAGCGTGGCCGACCGCCTCGGGGCATGTCCACCGCAAATGGGCATGCCGGTTCCGTTGCCGGAGGCCGCGCTGGGAGCTGCGCGAGTCTACTCGCGCGATCGGTGCATCACAGCCTACCTTGAGGCACGTGTGTTAGCGGCCGATCTATCCGCTGTGTCTCGCCCGTCCGACTCCGAACGCCTCGACCGCGTCCGCTCGTTGTGCGCCGCGCACGGGATGAATCTCGTCGGCGCCGTCACGGCCGAGGAATACGACGCGAGCCAGCCCTGTGGGCGCCGTGCCACCGAGCGGATGCCGAACTGCGGGACGATCCTGCTGCTCGGCTCGGGCGGCCGCGCCGCCTGGGATGCGATCCGCGCGGACGAGGGCGGCGAGATCCATCCGCCGCGACGGGGCTACGACCCGATCGACCGCTGGAGCGAGCGCGTCGCGCGCGAGGTGGTCAAATGGCTCGGCGGCCAGGGGGTGCGCGGGCGCCTGCATCGCGCCGATGCCCGGCCGTTCCTCAACTTCCGGCAGCTGGCGGAGATGGCGGGGCTCGGCGTGATCTCGCCGGTGATCGGCCACCTCCTCCATCCGGAGTTCGGGCCGTGGGTCAGCCTGAGGATCGCGGTCCTGCTCGAGGGCCGGCCGTTCGGCGACCGGCCGGGGCAGCCGCTGCACGACTTCTACCCGTGCTGCACCTGCCACAAGCCGTGCGTCAGCGCGTGTCCGTCGGAGGCCTACGACGGCGCGGGCCGTGTCGACGTGCTCGCATGCGCCGACTGGCGCGTCAAGGGCGGCTGCGCGACCGGCTGTCAGACGCTCGGCGCCTGTCCGGTCGGTGCGCAGCACCGCTACGGTGCCGCCGAGGAGTCGTTCCGGCACAGGTACTCGCTGTTCGCGATCCAGAAGTGGCAGGGCGTCGGGTTCTGGCGCCTGGTGCCTCGCGTTCTCCGCGGACGCTTCTGAACGTCGTCAGGGCAGTGCGAGCGGCGGTGTCGAGGCCACCACGCCGCGCTGCGCGTCGACGAACACGAGCTGTGCCGCGAGCGGCAACGGGAATGCGGGTGGGAGAGCGACCGCGGCCGACCACGTGCCGTCCGCGGCGATCGGCACGATGGCCGCGACGGCATGTCGGCCGAGCAGCGTGGGCGCGACGAACAGTGGCACGTCGACGACCGGCAGTGGCAGCGCGATCTCGTGCATCCCGAACCCCGGACCGACGAGGAGCACGCCGGTGCCGTCCGGGGCGAGGCCACTCGCCGTGAGCGACGGCCGCGTCCCGCCGGCGATCGACAGCGACGCGCGCGCCGGCCGGATCGTGCGCAACCGGCTCGCGCCGCCGAACGCGCTCTCGTGCACGACCAGCGCCTGCCGGCCGATCGGCTGGAACGGTGCGAACGCCGCCCGCCAGTCGCCGCCGCCGGCGACGAGCTGCAGCGCCCCGGGCGGGGGCGCGCTCGGCGGATAGCGGATCCAATCGGTCATGGTGCCGGTCGCGTGCTGCCACTCGACGACCGTCGAGTTCACGAAGTCGACGACGAACAGGTCGCCTTCGCGGTCGACCGCGAGGTCTGCCGCGGCGTCGAATCCGCGGGCCACGACTCGCGCATCGGCGATGCCGAGCGTGCGACGGCCGATCGCGAGGCGCACCGTCCGCCGCGGGAACAGCAGCACGTCGCTCGAGCCGGGCGGCGCCGGGAAGCTGTTGCTCGACGTCGCGTAGTAGAGGCCGTGCGCGTCGACCGCGACCGGACCCGACGCTCCGGGCAGCCGCGCGAGCGGCGTCAGCGCCCCGGTCGCGAGATCGAGCGCGAGCAGGTCGTTGTCGGCGCTGCCGAAGCCACCGGTCTTGGCGGAGACGATCACCGTGCCGGTCGCGAACAACGCGGCGTCGTACGGGAACGTCGTCGTCGCGATCGCGCGTGGCGTTCCCGTGCCCAGCGGCACGAGCCACAGGTCGCCGCTGATGCTGTCGCCGAACAGCACGTGGTCGCGATCGACGCGGATCGTGAACGCGCCGAACGTCGCCGACGCGAACGACAGCAGGTCGCGTGCGCTCGCGCCGTCGTCGAGCACGAGCCGCGTGCCGGTGAAGTACACGACGGCGCCGAGGTCCGGGAGCACGATCGCCTGCCCGGCGCCGGCCGGCAGGTCGCGCACGGCGCCGGACCAGCCGTGCTCGAGGTCCTGCGCGCGCGGCGCGGTGAGGAATGCGAACGCGACGCAGAGCGCGTGTGCGGCGAGGGTGCGGTGGTGCGGGTTCATCGGTGCGGCCTCACGGGAGCAGGGTGATCGAGATCGAGGGAGTGGTGGTGAGCAGCAGCTCGCCGCGTGCCGGATCGGTCATCGCCGCGGCCTCGAACGTGATCGGCCAGCCCTGGCCGCCCGCGCTCTGGAAGTCGACCTGCGCATGGCCGGTGGCGTCGGCGGTGGCCCACCAGCTCACGGTCGGGAGCGTGAACTGGAGTGCCGACCAGACCGGCACCGCCGACACGTCGAGCAGGCGGCGCTCGGACGGGAGCGGCGGCAGGCCGCTGGCGATCCACAGGAGTGGCTGTCCGGCCGGCAGACCGTCCGCGGTGATGCGGACCGGTCCGGGCGGTGCGGTGGTGCCGAACGGCGCGTCGATCGTCGCGCGTGCGGGCCGGATCTCGCGCACGGTCGCGAGCGAGGCCCAGTCTGCGGTCAGCACGAACAGCGTGCCGGCGTCGCCCGGCTGGAACGGGTCGAACGTCGCCGCGCTGCCGTCGCCGAACGCGAGCGCGGTGATCACCTCGCGCGCGGGGTCGACCACCGGCACCGGATCGCGCCGGCCGTTGGGCAGGAAGCGGATCACGCCGCCGTTCTGCGGATCGGAGACGTAGAGCGAGCCGCGATCGTCGAACTCGAGGTCGTAGGCGCCGTCGAGCGCCGCGGCGACGATCTGCGCGTCGTTCGCCGTGAGCGGAGCGCCGCCGGCGATCGCGCCCGCGAGCCGCGACGCGGGAAACCGCAGGAGCTGCACGCTGCCGTGCGCGGCGGGATAGCTCGCGGGCTGGGTGGCGTAGAGGAGGTCGCCGCTCCGCGGATCGATCGCGAGGGGGCCGGACGGGCCGGTCAGCGCCACGACCTCCCGATGGGCCGAGCCGCCGGTCGGGTCGAGGCACCAGATCCCGGTGTGTGCGCCGGCCAAGGGCCAGGTCGGGTTCGCGGAGACGAGCGTGTCGCCCGCCGCGGTGACCGCGACGTCGAACGCGTTCGGCGGGATCGGGCGGACCGTCTCGGCGCCGGTGCCGAGATCGCGCACGTGCAGGGCATCGTTGGTGGCATCGGCGAACAGCAGCTCGTGCCGCCCGCGTGGCCGGTGGACGAATCCGACGCGCTGGCCGAACGGCAGCTGGAACTCGACGTGCGGCAGATCCTGCGCGTCGAGCCGATACAGCAGGTGATCGACCGCGAACCAGAGCTCGCCGGGGGCGGTGCCGCCGGCGACCCCGGACAGCCCGAGCGGGTTCGCGACCTCGACGAAGCGGGTGCGGTCCGCGAAGCCTCGTGCCACCGGCAACGGCGGCGGCGGGGTCTGGGCGGCGAGACTCGCGCCGAACGGCAGCGCGAGCCAGAGCGCGGGCGCGACGGCGCGCCGCGTGGAGCGGGAAAGCAAGGCCATGGTCTCCGTTCCTCGAGAGACAGAAATGGACGATCGGCCTTCGGGTCGTCTTCTGGCTTGCGCATCGACCGGATCGCCTCGCCTTCCCGGCTCGCGCCAGTGGCTTGTCGAGACGTCCGTCCGCGCTCACAGCGGCGGGCCCGCGGAGGATTCACACCTCGCTTCCGAACCCGAAGGTCATCCGGAGCACCGGACTGTAGGGGCGCAGCCGGGTGCGGACAACGGCGCGCCCGCGGGCCACGACGGCGCGGATGCGTCGCGGCTTGCCGGGACGCGGCGCCGGACCGGCCCCGAGGATCGGGTGCGCGGCCGAAACTCGTGCCGCCGCGGGCGTTCGATTGACCACGCGTCGGGGCGGTCGTACTCTCTCCGCCCCCAAGCGCCGCCCGGCCGCTCCCTTCCTGCAGTGACCCAGATCCCGCCGCCACAGAGCGTTCCGCTCGACGAGACGGTCGTCTTCGGCCCCGACGCATTCGTCGTCATGGCCGGGCCGTGTGCCGTCGAGTCGCGCGAGCAGCTCCTCGCCGCTGCACGGGCGGTGGCGGCGGCCGGGGCGGTCGTGCTCCGCGGCGGCGCGTTCAAGCCGCGCACCGCGCCGGAGTCGTTCCAGGGGCTCGGACGCGAGGGCCTGACGCTGCTGGCCGAGGCGACCCGGATCACCGGGCTGCCGGTCGTCACCGAGGTGCTCGATCCGCGGGACGTCGAGCTGGTCGCCGCACACGCCGCGATGCTCCAGGTCGGCTCGCGGAACATGCAGAACTTCCCGCTGCTGCGGGAGGTCGGGCGCATCGACAAGCCGATCCTGCTGAAGCGCGGTGCAGCCGCGACGCTGGACGAGCTGCTGCGTGCGGCCGACTACGTCCTCCAGGAAGGCAATGCGCGCGTCGTCCTGTGCGAGCGCGGGGTGCGGGGGTTCGACCCGTCGACCCGCTACGTGCTCGACCTCACGGCGGTGCCGGCGTTGAAGGCACGGTCGCCGCTGCCGGTGGTGGTCGATCCGAGCCACGGCACCGGGCAACGGGCGCTGGTCGGCCCGATGGCGCGTGCGGCGCTCGCGGCCGGCGCGGACGGTCTCCTCGTCGAGGTGCACTGCGAGCCGGAGCACGCCTTGTGCGACGGGCCGCAGGCCCTGCTGCCGCGAGATTTTTCGGTGTTGATGAAGGAAATCGGCGCGCTCGCCCCGATCCTGGGTCGCCGTGTGATTCGCCGCTTTCCCAACCCCGAAGCCGCCGCGAGGTAGCGCCGCATGCACGAGGGTCGCAAGCCGTACATCGCCGGGAACTGGAAGATGAACCTCGATCGGTCCAAAGCACTGGACCTGATCAAGACGATCAAGGGTCGCCTCGGTGACGGGACCGACCGCGAGGTCGCGGTGTTCACGCCATCGGTCTATCTCGCCGACGTGTCCGCAGTTGCGCAGGGCTCGCCGCTCGGCGTCGGTGCGCAGAACCTCTGGTACGAGAAGTCCGGTGCGTTCACCGGTGAGCTGTCGGGCGACATGCTGCGCGAGGTCGGCGCCGATCGCGTGATCATCGGGCACAGCGAGCGCCGGCAGATCTTCGGGGAACCGGACGACTGGATGGCGCGCAAGGTGCGCGCCGCGCTCGACGTGTCGCTCCTGCCGATCCTCTGCGTCGGCGAGACGTTGGACGAGCGCCGTGGCAATCGCACCGAACGCGTCGTCAAGAAGCAGCTCGAGGCGGGCCTCGCCAACGTCAAGGCCGAGGAGGCGCGGCGCACGACGATCGCATACGAGCCGATCTGGGCGATCGGCACCGGCGAGTCGGCGACCATCGAGCAGGTGGTCCAGGCGCACGCGTTCATCCGCAAATGGATCGCCCAGCGGCTCGGCGCCGAAGCCTCGCAGGCGATGCGTATCGTGTACGGGGGTAGCGTGACGCCGGACAACGTCAGCTCACTCATGGCGGTGGATGACGTCGACGGCGTGCTCGTCGGCGGCGCCAGCCTCAAGGCTGACACCTTCCTCCCGATCATCGAATTCGCGGTCTGACATGCAAATCATCCACATCTTGCTCTGGGTGCTGTTCTTCGCATCCTCCGTGCTGCTGTCGATCATCATCCTGCTCCAGGAGGGCAAGGGTGGTGGCCTGGCGCAGGCGTTCGGCGGAGTCGGTGCCGAGACCTTCGGCGTGAAGAGCGGCGGCATCAACAAGTTCACCTTCGCGCTCGCCGGTGTCTTCGTGGTCAGCGCGATCCTGCTGCACTACACCTGGAACGCCACGTGAGCGGGAGCGCGCCGGTCCGCAGCATGACCGGCGCCGGCCGCGCGCGCGGTGCCGTGTCGATCGGCGATGCGGTCGTCGAGGTGCGCGCGGTGAACGGTCGTGGCTTGGCGGTCAAGTCGCGCCTGCCGTCCGACCTGAGTGGACTCGATCGTGAGATCGAACGGGTGGTCCGCGCGCGCCTGGAGCGAGGCACGGTGACGATCGCGGTGCGCGTCGAGCGCGACGCGCGCAGCTTCGAAGCGAGCTTCGACGAAGCGGTGTTCGCGGCGACCGCGCAGCGCCTCGTCGATCTCGCCGCGCGGCACGGTCTGGCGGCGGTGACGGTGGCGGACGTGCTCGGTGTTCCGGGCGTGCTCCGGTCGGCGGGTGCCGATCCGATCGAGGAGCTGTGGCGGGAGCTCGAGCCGTTGGTCGCCGAGGCGCTCGACGGACTCGTTCACGAACGCGAGCGCGAGGGCGCTGCGACCGCGTCTGCGATGACGGCGCTCGTCGAGACCGTCGAGGCGGGCCGGTCGAGCGTCGCAGCGCGAGCGCCGGCGCTCCAGCAGGAGTATCGCGAGCGGCTGCTCGCGCGCGTCGAGGAGTTCGTCACCGCGCGCGGGGTGCAGCTCGAGGCGGGCGACGTCGTGCGCGAGGTGGCGTTGTTCGCCGATCGCGTCGCGATCGCGGAGGAGCTCCAGCGGCTCGGCACGCACCTGAGCCGGTTGCGGGAGCTGCTCGCGGGCGGCGGCGCGATCGGTCGCAAGCTGGAGTTCCTGCTGCAGGAGGTGTTGCGCGAGGTCAACACGATCGGCAGCAAGTCGCCGGACGTGGCGATCGCGCACGACGTCGTCGCGATGAAGGCGGCGGTGGACAAGCTCAAGGAGCAGGCAGCGAACGTCGAGTGAGGCGGCGCATGGGGGCGGCGAAGGGCAAGCTCGTGGTGATCTCGGGGCCGTCGGGCGCCGGCAAGACCTCGGTGTGCCGCGCGCTGAAGGAGGATCCGCGCGTGCGGTTCTCGGTGTCGGCGACGACGCGGCCGATGCGCAGGGGCGAAGTCGACGGCGTCGACTATCACTTCATGACGAAGGCCCGGTTCGAGGCGGCGGTGCGGGACGGGGAGTTCCTCGAGCACGCCACCTACAACGGCAATCACTACGGCACGCTGCGAGCGCCGATGGAGGACGCGCTGGCCAAGGGGCTGGTGTTCGTGCTGGAGATCGAGGTGCAGGGCACGCGGCAGCTCCGGGAACGGCACGTCGAGGGTTGCTACGTGTTCGTCGTGCCGCCGAGCATCGACGAGCTGCGCCGGCGGCTGATCGCGCGGGGGACGAATCCCCCCGACGAGATCGAGGCGCGCATCGCGATCGCGCGGGAGGAGATGGGGGCGCGCGACCTCTACGACCACATCGTCCCGAACATCCACCTCGAGCAGACGATCGCCGAGGTGCGTAGGATCATCGGACTGTGACGACGAAGCGGATCCTGCTCGGCGTGGGTGGTGGCATCGCGGCGTTCAAGGCCGCGGCGCTCGCGAGCCAGCTCGTGCAGCGCGGTGTGCGGGTGCGGGTGGCGCTGAGCCGCGGGGCGGAGGAGTTCGTCGGGCGACGGACCTTCGAGGGGCTGACCGGTCTGCCGGCGATCGTGTCGTCGACCCAGGTCGACCCGGACGGCTCGACGCCGCACATCGAGGAGACCAGGCGCGCGGACCTGTTGCTGGTCGCGCCGGCGACCGCGGCGCTGATCGCGCGGCTGGCGTTCGGCGTCGCCGACGATCCGGTCACGCTCGCCGCCGTCGCGTGCCGCGCGCGCCGCGTGCTCTGTCCGGCGATGAACGACGCGATGTGGCAGGACCCGTCGGTGCAGCGAAACATCGAAGGGCTGCGCATGGACGGCTGGGAGATCCTCGGCCCGGTCGAAGGCCGTCTCGCCGAGGGTTACGCCGCCATCGGTCGCATGCTCGAGCCGGACCAGATCCTCGCCGCCGTCCTGAACGGCGTCGAACCAGACCCGGCCTGACTTGACGCCTCTCGCGATCGAGCTGCGCGGAGCTGCGGCCGTCGTCGCCATGGCGCTCGACCGGCTCCACGTCCGCGCGCGCGTGCTCGGCGTCGTCGAGCACACGCCGGAGCGCGTCGAGGTCGCGGTGCTCGAACGCGAGGACGCGGTCCGCACCTGGCTCGCCGACCTCGTGGGGCTCGCGTGGCGTGGATTGCCCGCCCGCGGTGCGGTCACGGGCCTCGAGGACGATCGCGTGGTCGTCGTGGCCGATGGGCTCGTCGTCCGACCGCCGTGGGTCGCGTCGCCGGCGGGGTTCGCCGGGATCGAGCTGGTCGTGCCGCGCGGCATGGCGTTCGGCAGCGGCGAGCACGGCAGCACCCAGGCGGCGCTCTGCGCGCTCGAGGCGGTGTGGCCGTCACCGCCGCCCGGGGTGTTCGCCGACGTGGGCACCGGTTCGGGGATCCTGGCGCTCTACGCGCGGGCTCGCGGGGTCGCGCGCATCCTCGCCTGCGACGTCGAGGTGCCGGCGGTGCGCAGCGCGCGCGCGCTGGTGCCCGGCGCCGACGTGCGGCTCGGCGGACCGGAGTGCTTCGCGGCCGGCAGCGCCGACGCGGTTGCCGCCAACCTCGACGATGCCGAGCTCGATGCGGCGTTGCCGGCGATCCTCGCGCTGTGGAACCGCTCGGGACCGCTGGTCCTCGCCGGCGTGCGGCCCGTGCGTGCGGCCGGTCACGCTGCTCGCGTCGGGCTCGCGATCGCCCACCGCGTCGACCGCGAGGGCTTCGTCGCCCTCGCCTTCGGCGCGCGGCGATGATTCAGGCCGGGTCTGGAGGTCCGGGTCTCGGCAGGTAGACATCGAAGCGCACGCGCGTCCCGGTCACCGCGTGGTCGGGGCGTTCGGCGCCGAGCGGTGGCGCGTGCGGCGAGCGCTTGACGACGACACGGCGGCGCGCGACCGCGCGCGCGACCTGCAGCAGCTCCGCGTCGCGCGGGTCGTCGGGCACGCCTTCGCCGAGCAGTGCACGCAGCACCTGACCCTCGTTGCGCGGCAGCGCGGCCTTGCCGCGGTCGGCGAACATCGGATCGAGGTAGACGACCTCGACCGGACCGAGCGACGCCGGGTCGCGCAGCAGCGCGGCGGCGTCGCCGGCGAGCAGCCGGAGCCGCGGCGGCGCCTCGCGCCGGAGCGCGTCCTCGAGCAGCGCGACGAGCACCGGATGCCGTTCGATCATCGTCACCTCCGCCCCGCGTGCGGCGAGTCGGGCCGCGTCGCGCCCGAGCCCGGCGGTCGCGTCGACGACGTGGCACACGCCGCGGCCGATGCCGATCGCCCGGGCGAGCGGATCCGGGCCTGCCGTCCGGCGACCGGCCAGCGAGACGACCAGCTCGGCCCGCTGGCGCGCCCCACCCCAGCCGACGGCGAGCCCGGTGCTCCGGACCCGCACCTCCAACGTGCCGGGTCGACCTGGCCCCGCCGGCAGCCCCGTCCGGCGCGCCAGCGCCGCGGCCGGCAGGTCGCTTTCGGCGTCGGCGGCGACCACGGTCGCGCCGGGTCGGGCGTGAGGTTCTCCGGGTGCCACGGCGCAGATTTTTCAGTCCCTCGGAAGCACGGCCAAGCGGAACCGTTCCGCATCTGACAAACGTCGAAACCACGATGCGACCGGCCGTACCGATTCGGGGCCAGGAAGGCCCCGGAGGATCTCGCCGACCGCACCGGTCATGCGGCCGGCCCGCATCGCGGCCGTCGCGAATTGACGACCCCCCCGAGTGGGTTACGCTTCGACGAAGCAGCTTCCGCTCTTCCTCTTCCTCCGCCCGCTTCCGTTCGTCTCCCATCCAGGGACCCCGACACCGATGCGCCGACTGCACCTCAAGCTCTTCTACCTCCGAACGCGGCACAAGCGCGAGCCCCAGGGCGTCACTGCGAAGACGCTCGGCGTCCGTCCAGCGACCATGTCCCACCTGGAGCAGGGTCGGTCGCTGCCGACCCTGCCGATGCTGGACGCACTCTGCCGCCACTACGACGTCACGCCGACCTATCTTCTCGACGACGACCGACCGATCGAGCCGCAGGCGCGCGATCGTTGGGCCGAACGCAATCTCGTGATCGGTCGCGGGGACTGGCTCGAGGTGCCGGACGGCGCCGCGATCAAGACCGCCGACGGCCAGTGGCTCTGCCCGGTGATGGGTGGCGCGCGGTTCTACGACTCGACGGCCCAGGCCCAGCGCATGCTCTGCCAGGACCGCGACGCGGCTGCCAACCTCGCGAGCAAGCTGTCGCTCGACGAGAAGGACGGCGACCGCGAGCTCGAGGAGATGCTGCGCCGTGAGCTGCTCTCCCAGCGGAAGCCGCGCACCAAGAAGAAGGCCGCATCGAGCCGGTCCGCGGCCGTCGAGCCGCGCGCTTCGCACGGCGAGTTGGCCGCCGAGGCCTGATCGCGCGCCGATCCGGCCGGTGGCCCGCGCTCAGCCGAGCGGCGGGTCGGGCCGGTAGACGAGTGGCGGCGGCGGCGTGACCGCGCGCGCCAGCCGCTCCTCGAAGTCCTGGACGAGGCCCGCCAGGCCATTGGCGTCCGGCGCGTCCGGATCGCACCAGACGTGGTCCTCACCGAGCGTGCGCGTCGCGAACCGCAGCCGGAGCGTCGGCTGGTCGACGCCGAGCGCCAGCGCCAGCTCGTCCGCCAGCGTCGCCGCGCTCGCGCGCCGAGCGACGCCGACGATGCCGTAGCGGGCGTGTCCGAGGTGCACGACCGGAGTGCCCGCCAGGACGCCGATCAGCGCCGCCGGGTCGTTGATCGTCACCACCGCCGCCGCGACCGCGATCGCCGTGGCACGTGCCGCCGGCGGCACCTGTGGTGGGATCGCGTGCACGGCCAGTCCGGGGTCGTGCGAGCGGGCCGCATCGGTCACCCATTGCACGAGGGTCTCGGCGGGAGGCGCCGGCGCGTCGACGTCGAGCCGGACGCGTGGATCGTCGGGATGCTGGAGCAGGACGGCGACGAACGGCGCCTTCGGCGGGAACGGGTACGGCTTCGGCCGGCCACTCCGCGGCGGACTCGCCGCGGTCCGCCATGCCCGGAGGCGCGTGCGCGCCGTTCGCCACGCGCGTTGGCGGGCACCGTCCAGGAGCCCGGCGATCGCGTCGATGCCGTCGGGTGCCAGCAGCGGTCGGCGCGGCGGCAGCCCCGCCGGTCCGCTCACCGCCGTGGCCAGCGCGGCCTGGATCAGCTCCCGGTCCGGCGTCACGTCGCGGTAGTCGATCGCCGCGCGCGCGAGCGCCCGCGCGTCGCCGTCGACGCCGCTCGGATCGCGCTGCACCAATCCGGCGATCCCGCCGGCCCCGGTGTGGACCGTGGCGACGCCGTAGTGCCGGGCGAGGCCGTGCAGCATCCGGGAGAGCCCGTCCCGGCCGCCGTGGAACCACACCAGGTCCGGCAGGTCGGTCTCGAGGTGGCGGGCCGCCGAGGCCATCCGCCGTGCGAGCCGACTCCGGTGGTGGCGGATCGCCAGCAGCGACGGGCGCGCGACCCCGGCGAGCCGGAGGTCGCGGACCGCGAGCTCGGACAGGTCGAGCGGCGAATCGGCGAGTGGGCGTTCGGGGGCGAGCACGATCGAGGGCAGCCCGTGGAGCCCATAGCACCGGCGGGTCACGGGATCCGCGGCCAGCACGGTGACGCGATGGCCCCGCCGCTGCAGCGCGCGCGCGAGCCGCTCGTGCAGATGGAATCGCTCGATCGAGGGCGCTGCGAAGAGGACGTGACCCATGCCGTCCCCCTCGTCATCGGCCGGTTCGCCGGGTCGGGTTGACCGGACCGCCGGCCTGGGGCGGAGTTCGCGATCAGCCGCTCGGCTCGGCGGCGTCGCCGGATTCCCCGAGCAGCGCCTCGATCCGGCCGGCGATCGCCGCGGGCTTCGTGCGCGGCGCGAACCGCGCGACGACTTCGCCATCGCGATCGACGAGGAACTTCGTGAAGTTCCATTTGATCGACTGCGTCCCGAGGAGCCCCGGCGCCGCGGCCACGAGCTGCCGGAACAGCGGATGTGCGTCCGCCGCCGTTGACGTCGATCTTGGCGTGCATCGGGAACGTCACGCCGTAGTTCTTCCGGCAGAACGCGCCGATGTCGTCGGCGGTGCCTGGCTCCTGATGCCCGAACTGGTTGCAGGGGAAGCCCAGGACCGCGAATCCCCGGTCGCGGAATCGCCCGTGCAACTCCTCGAGTCCGCCGAGCTGCGGCGTGAATCCGCACCGGCTCGCGGTGTTGACGATCAGGAGCACCTTGCCGCGCCACTCGGTGAGGTCGGTGTCGCGGCCGTCGAGCGTGGTGACCGGGGTCGTGAAGTCGATCTTCGTCATCGTGCGTGCCTGTCGCGCGTGGCGGCGCGTTCGTGCTCGGCGAGCGGGAGACGCGCATCGTAGCGCGCGATACGTCCGCCGGCCCCGACCGCGAACCCGACCGGCGCGTCCGGCGCGAACGCGACCGCGTGGTAGTCGTCGTCCGCGACGCGCGACCACGACAACCCACCGTCGAGCGAGACGTCGATGCCGTTCGGCCCGACCGCGAAGCACGTCGGGGACGGTGCGCCGTGCAGGAACGCGACGCACGAGCGGTAGCCGGACGGTGCGGCGCCGGGAGCGAGGTGCCAGCCGCGGCCGGCGTCGGCGGTGAACGCCGCGTTGCGCACCGCCGCCGCCGGTTCGGCGTAGTCGCCGCCGACGGCCACCCCGTTCTGCGCGTCGCGGAACGCCAGCGAGAACACGCCGCGCGACGGCGCGCCGCCGAGCAACGGGGCGCGGATCGCGGTCCAGCGCCGGCCGCCGTCCGCCGATCGCAGCACGCGCGGCGTCGCGCCGCCGGTGCCGATCCACACCTCCTGCTCGCGGGCGGCGATGCACGTGCCGCTCGCGGCGAAGCCCGCCTCGCCATCGAGCGGTGCCGGCAACCCCTCGACCGGCGCCCACGTGCGACCGCCGTCGGCCGTCCGGATCACGACGAACGCACCCCCGACGGGATCGGAGAACGCGTAGCCGCGCTGCCCGTCCGCGAACGCCATCGCGTCGAAGAACACCCCCTCGCGGGCGTCCTCCCAGACGATCGACCAGCTCGTCCCGCGATCGGTCGTCCGCCAGATCCGGCCGGGCGAGCCGACCGCCATCAGCAGTGCGGTGTCGGCGTCGAATCCCTCGACGTCACGCAGGTCGCTCGCCTCGGCACCGGGGATCGCGCCGGTTCGCCACGTGGTGCCGCCGTCGGCCGTGCAGAGCCACGTGCCGCCCTCGCCGCTGGCCCACGCGATGTCGGCGGACACCACCGACAGCCCTCGCAACGACACGTCGACCGGCGATGCCAGCGGGGTCCAACCGACCTTCGCGGGCGCGACGATGCCCGCCGGTCGCGTCGTCGCGCACGCCGAGAAAGCGCAGACGACCAGGACCCCGGCGAGCCGGCGGTGCCATCGGTGCCATGCTGCGCCCGTCGAGATCGATGCACGGCGCCGGCCCGACCGCCGCTCAAGTCCACGACGAAACCGTCCGATCTTGCGACAGGGGGGACGTGGAGTGCGCGGATTCACACTGATCGAGCTCATGATCGTGGTTGCCATCATCGCGATCATCGCGAGCATTTCGGTGCCGAGCTTCCTCTCGGCCGGCGCCGCTGCGAACGAGGCGGCGACGATCTCGACGCTCCGCACGATCGCCACGGCGGAGTTCCGGTTCAAGACGATGGCGATGGTCGATCGCGATCTCAGCGGCAGCTACGAGTACGGGACGTTCCCCGAGCTCGCCGGCACCGTCGACGTCCGCCGTGCCAACGAGCGGATCAGCCCCGGGCTGCTGTCGGCGTCGTGGGGTGCGATCGACAACAGCGGCACGATCGTGCGGCAGGGCTACATGTACCGGCTGTTCCTGCCCGACGCCGGTGGCGCCGGCTTGCCGGCCGTCGCCGCGAACCTGCCGAACATCGACCCGCGCAACGCGGAGGTCGCCTGGACCGTGCTCGCGTGGCCCTCGGCCTATGCCCAGAGCGGTCGGTCGACGTTCTTCGTGGACACCGAGGGGACGATCATGCGCAGCACCACGGCGCGCTACTCGGGCATGACCACGCCGCCGCCGGCGGGTGCCGCCCTGGCAGGCGTGCCGCCTGGCCAGATCGTCGGCGGTCGCCTCGCGAACGGGATCGCCGGTGCGGACGGCAACACGTGGGTCCCGGTGCAGTGAGCACCTTCGAGGTTGCGGTCGGCGCGGCCCCGTGCCGATAGTGTCGACGGGAGCCGTCCCGTCATGCTGATCGCCTGCCCGAAGTGCCATCGCCAGTACGACGCCGGATCGCATCGCCCGGGGGAGCGAGTGCGGTGCGTCTGCGGCGCCGGGATCGAAGTCCCGGAGCCACGCGCGGGTGACGTCCGCATGTTGCACTGCTCGGCTTGCGGTGCGGCCCTGAAGGCGGGTTCGACCGATTGCGAGTGGTGCGGTGCCAGCGTCGGCCTCGGCACCAAGGGCCTCGGCGACGTGTGTCCGGAGTGCATGACGCGGCTCGTCGCGGGTGCGAAGTTCTGCAGCGGTTGTGGAATCGAGATCCACCCCGAGTCGGTGATGCACGCGCTGACGGATCTCGACTGTCCGCGCTGCAAGGCGCGGCTGTCGGAGTCGGTCGCGACCGGCTCGCGCATGATCGAGTGCACGAGCTGCGGCGGGCTGTGGCTCGACGAGGCGACGTTCGAGCGCATCACGAAGGAACGCGAGTCGAACGCCTCGATGCCGCTGCCGGGTGGCGTGGCCCGCACCGAGCGCCCACTGGCGGCGACGCCGACCCCGAGCTCGGTCGCCTACCTCGCCTGCCCGGTCTGCGGCCAGCGCATGAACCGCAAGAACTTCGCGAACCGTTCGGGCGTGGTCCTCGACTGGTGCCGCGGCCACGGCTGGTGGTTCGACGCGGACGAGCTGGAGCGCATCGTCGCGTTCATCGACCAGGGTGGGCTCGCGCGGGCGCGCAAGCTCGAGGCGGAGGCGAGCGAGCGGCGCGAGCGCGCGGCGGCGGCGCTCCGGAACCAGCGGATGGCATCGGTGCACGCCGAGTTCCGGCGACCCGGGCGCGGCGCGGCGGCGCGAGGCGCCGGCGGCGTCGACTTCGTCGGTTCGCTGGTCGACTTCCTCGCCGACCTGCTGCGCTAGTTGGTCCGGTGCGGCGGCAGGTCGACCCGGATCGGGAACGCCAGCTGCGGATCGCCGCGACGCGCGAGCGATTCGCACAGCGTCCGTGCGCTCGGCGCGAGTGAGACCTCACGCACGTCGCCGTCGCGATCGATCGTGAGCTTCGCCGCGTCGCCGCACAGCCGACGGTCGAGCCACACCGTCAGCTCGCCGACGTCGCTCGTCGTGACGTGCAGGCCGTCGTCGCCGAGGTGCGCGTCGATCGACTGGCCGTCCTTCGGTGTGTCGACGCTGATCCAGAAGCGGTCGTGGATGCGGTCGTCGGTCGGACGCCAGGCGATCGTGTGCGGCGTCGGATTCCGGGTCAGCGGATACAGCTGCGTGATCAGATCGCGGTCGGGCAGGCCGGTGTGGCCGTTGCCCTCGATGCAGGCGAACGTGACGGGATACCCGTTCGGATCGGCCTTGCGCAACTTCTCGATCTCCGCCGCGAACGCCTCGCAGCGTTGCCGGCGCCCGAAGGCCCGATCGAGTCCACCGACCATGAACGAGAACTGCAGGTTGCGGAAGTCCTGGGCGATCGTCTCGCCCGGAGTCGGTGCGGCCGCCGACGCGTGCACGGCGGCGAAGCGGTCGGCGATCTTCGGGCCGATCACGAACGCGCCGTAGCCGCCGTGCGAGTAGCCGAGCGCGAACACCTTGTCGGGTCGACGTCGCCGAACAGCAGGAACTGCCGGATCAACTCGGTCACGAGCGGGCAGATCGCGTCGTCGTAGAAGCCGTTCCAAGCGTCGTTCGGGGCGCGTAGCGCGACGTAGCGGTAGCCGCCGAGCTCCGGGTGGTCCTTGTAGTAGACCTGCATCACCGACCACTGTTGGTCGTTGACGGCCTTGGCGACACCGCCACCGCCGTGCATCGCGATGAACAACGGGAAGCCGTGCGCCGGACGCTCGCCGATCTGCTTGACCGTGTATGGGGACTCACGGTCGGCGGTGCGCACGACGTGGGCGTCGAACTGCGCACGCTCGTCCGCGTGGATCGGCGCATCGCGATAGGCGCTCCAGACGACCTGTCGAGCCGCCGCTTCGTCCGCGCCGACGAGCGCATCGACGTCCGCTTCGAATGCCACCTTCGGGCGCTCCTCGGGCGACGCGGCGAAATACGCGGCGGCGGCGGCGCGCAGGGCGTCGTCGTCGGGACCGGACAGCGTCAGCGTGACGAACTCCTGCGCGCCGTCGCCGCACGTGTGTCGCGCGGTGATCGAACGGCCGTCGAAAGTGGCGTGGATCGTCCACGTGCTGCCCCGTGCCACCGCGAACTCGAGATGGTCGTTGGTGTCGGCGTGCTCGCCCTTCGCCGTGCCGGTGCGCGGCTCGCCGCTCGCCGGCAGCAGCTCGACCTTCGCCGCGACGCGCGCTCCGCTGTCGCCGTCCCGGACGTCGATCATCAGGCGGACGGCCGCCGCCGCCTGCCGAGGCTTCGCGTAGCGGTCGGTCACGTCGACGGCGTGCACGACGGCGTCGTCGTCCCAGGCGATCGGAAACGTCGAGCCGGTGTTCCGCCAGACCACGGCCCAGATCGCGTGACGCGGATCGTCGTTGGTCGCCAGCGCGGCATCGCCGACGAACCACGCATGGTCGAGACCCTTCGGGTCGTACTCCGCCGCGCCGGTGAAGTGCCAGCGTTCGCCGTCCCAGACCTCGACCCAGGTGTGGTTGCCCGGCTTGTTCGGCCACTCCGGGATGCCGGCGATGCGCGCGGGGACGCCGACCGAGCGGCAGGCGTCGACCAGCAGGATCGACAGTCCGCTGCACGACGCGAGGCCCTGCGCGATCGTCTCCGACGGACTCTGGTCGGCGCGGCGACGCTCGGTCGAGTAGCGCACGCCGAGCGCCGCGAACAGCTTCTGGTTGATGCGTTGCGCGGCGTCGGCGGGCGACGTGCAGCCGTCGACGAGCGGCAGGCACCGTTCGCGCAGGTCCGCCCGCCACGCCTCGCGGGTCTCGGTGAGGTTGGCGTAGGGGAGGATCGCGTCGAGGAACACGTCCTCGGGCACCTGTTCCGCCCACGGCGCTCCGCGCCACGCGGTGAACGCGCGCGCCACGTCGTCGACGAGGAAGTCGGCGGACAACGAGCGCAGGTCGCACACCGGCATGTTCGCCACCAGGAACTCGATCGCGTGCCGCTGCTCGGCCGGCGCGCGGTCGATCGCCGCGCGGAGCTCCGCGGCGTGGTCGCCGGCGCGTCGGAGCGCCGCGGCGAGCGCCTCGTCGTGCGGGGCGAGTGCCGCCGACGGCTGGGCGACACCGGGCGTCACGACGAGAACGGCGAGGAGAGCGGCGCGGAGGAGGGCGTTCACGGGGGACGTCATGATCGACGCCCGGCGGCCCGCGGCCAAGTGTCGACCCGCTGGCCTGGGACACCGCGGCACCCGCGATAAGCTGCGCGCCCCGTGACCGCCCCCGAACCCAGCGCAGCCGCCCGCCGCGACCGACCGCGCATGCCCACCTGCGGTGGACGTGCTCCGAGGCAACCGGCCGCGCGGCCGATGGCTCTGACGATCGGCGGCGTCGGCATCGACACGCCGGCCGTCCAGGCCGCGCTCAGTGGCTATAGCGATCTGCCGATGCGGCGCGTCGCACGCGCGCACGGGGCGCCCTACTGCCTCAACGAGGTCGTGCTCGACGCGACGGTGCTGACGCCGGGCAAGCTGCAGCGCCAGTTGTTGGCGGTGCCGGACGACGACCATCCGGTCGGCGGACAGCTGATGGGGGCCGAGCCCGAGGCGTTCGGCCGGGCGGCGCGCGTGCTCGCCGACGGCGGCTACGACGTCATCGACGTCAACTTCGGCTGCCCGGTGCCGAAGGTGCTCGGGCGGTGCCGTGGCGGGTATCTGCTGAGCGATCCGGACACCGCCCTCCAGATCGTCGACCGGGTGCTCGACGCGGTCGCCGGCGATCGGCCGGTGAGTGTCAAGATGCGGCGCGGACTCGACGACTCGGGCGACTCGGAGCGCGCGTTCTTCGCGATCCTCGACGGTGCGTTCGAGCGTGGCGTCGCGGCGGTGACGGTGCACCCGCGCACCGTGCTCCAGCGCTACGTCGGTCCGAGTGCGTGGGCGTTCCTCGCGCGGGTGCGCCGCCACCTCGGTGCGGGGCCGACGCTGCTCGGCAGCGGAGATCTGTTCGGCCCGCACGACGTCGTGCGGATGCTCGACGAGACCGGCGTCGACGGCGTCACGCTCGCGCGCGGCTGCATCGGCAACCCGTGGTTGTTCTCGCAGGTGCGGGACCTGCTCGCCGGACGGACGCCGGAGCCGCCGACCGTCGGCGCGCAGCGCGCGGCGATCGAGATGCACCTCGCCGAATCGATCGCGTTCCACGGCGGCAAGCACGGGCCCGGTCGGGCCCGGCATCACGCGATCCAGTATGCGGCGCTGCATCCCGAGCCCGTCGCGGTGCGCGACGCGTTCGTCGCGGCGCGGGGTGAACGCGAGCTGCGCGCGGTCCTGCAGCGGCACTATCCGCCGGAGCGGGCGGGCGAGGTCTCGGGCGAGCTGGCCGGACTCGAGCTGCGGGCGCAGGCGCTGAAGAGCTGCGGCGTGGCGGGCTCGCGCGAACGGCGCCGGATCGCGGCGGCCCGGACCGGCGCCGGCCGGTAGGCTTCCCGGCATGCGGCGACTCCTGCTGATCAGCAACTCCGCCCAGCACGGCGGTGGGTTCCTCGAATACTGCGCGGCCGATGTCGAGTCGTTCCTCGGGAACGCGCGGGTCGTGACGTTCGTGCCGTTCGCACTCGCCGCGCATGATCACTACGCGGACCGGGTCCGGACGGTGCTGCGGACGATGGGCCTCGACGTGACGTCGCTGCATGAGACGCCCGACCCCGTGGCGGCGGTGGCCACTGCGGACGCCATCTTCGTCGGGGGCGGCAACACGTTCCGGCTGCTGCGGGCGGTCCAGTCGCTCGGCATCGTCGAGCCGATCCGCGAGCGGGTGGCGACCGGCATGCCCTACATGGGCGCCAGCGCCGGCACCAACCTCGCGTGTCCGACCATCAAGACGACCAACGACATGCCGATCGTCGAGCCGGAGTCGTTCACGGCGCTCGGGCTCGTGCCGTTCCAGATCAACCCGCACTACCTGGACGCGTCCCCGGACTCGCGACACATGGGCGAGACCCGCGAGCAACGGATCCTGGAGTTCCACGAGGAGAATGCGACACCGGTCGTCGGTCTGCGCGAGGGCTCGATGCTGAGGGTGGAAGGCGACGCGATGACGCTGCGCGGCATGCACCCTGCGCGGGTGTTCCGTCGCGGCGAGCTGTCGCAGGAGCTGCCGGCAGGCAGCGACCTCTCGGCGTTGCTTCGATCGGACGGGGCGTGACATCCCCGACGCCGCCGGCCAGAATCGGGGCCCATGGCACGCCGGCTGTTCACCCCGCTGCAGGCCAATCGGACGCTTCCCTTGGTGAGGCGGATCGTCGCCGACATCCTCTCGCGCGGTCGCGAGCTCCGCGAGCTCGCCGCGCGCGAGTCCCGCGCCCCGAAGGCGCGACGCGAGCGCATCGCGGAGCTGCAACACGACATCCAGCGTCTCGTCGGCGAGCTCGAGGAGATCGGGTGCGCCTACAAGGACTGGGGCTTCAACCTCGGACTCGTCGACTTCCCGGGCAAGATCGCCGGCGAGCGCGTGCTCCTGTGCTGGCGCAGCGACGAGGACGCCGTCACGCACTACCACCGCTACGAGGACGGCTTCGCCGGCCGGCGGCGGATTCCGCACGACCTCTTCGGCGATCAGCTCGACGAGACCGCGGACGCGACCGCGTGAGTCGGGCGCGGTAGCGCGCGTTGCCCCGTGCGCACGTTGTCCCGTGTCCGGGCCGGTCAGTGCGCGAGCTTCGCGTGCAGGGGCGTGACGAAGCCCGAGTGCACGTCGGCGGGGGGCCAGTGAGGCTCGTCCTCGACGCGGGTGACGGCGATGCGATGCCGCAGCACGACCGGGTGTCCGGGCTCGAGCTTCGCCGGAGCGAACGATCCGAACCTGCCGTACACGCGTGTCGAGTACCGCCACGGACCCGGGTCGTGCGGATGCGCGTGGTGCTGCACGACGAACTCGTGCCCGTCGACGGCGAAGTGGCACGCCACCCAGTCGCAGTCGGTCCACACGTCGTCCTTGCCGCCCTTCGCGCCGGGCGAGCGCTCGTAGGTGGCGGAGTCGCCGTGCTCGTGGACCGATTCCACCGCGCGGAACTGCAGTCCGGCGTGCTGCGGATCGCCGTCGAGCGTGATCGGAGCGTCGCCGGCGGTGCGCAGCTCGCACACGAAGTCGAGCATCACGACGTCCGGGTCCGCGTCCCACGCCGTGACCGTGCGAAGCTCGTCGACGACCGGTGCGCCCTTCGCGTCGCACCACGCGATGTGCTCGACGGCGTCGGCGGCCACCGCGCCGGCGCGAGGCGCCATGCCGATGTCGCCGGACGCGGGGCGCTGCCAGCGTTGCGAGAGCCCGTTCGGGCAGTGCCAGAAGTCGAACGTGTCGTCGCCCCGCCGGGTCTGGCGGTAGCCGAGGAACACGCCGCGGTGGTGGGGATAGAGGCCGCCCGGACCCTTCGTCAGGAGCGTCGCGCCGTCGGGCGAGAACACGTGGTGGTACGGCTTGTAGGTCTCCTCGCGGTGGTCGGGGTCATAGGCGTGCATGAAGCGGTAGACGGTGCGGTCGCCGTGCCGAAGCGTGCGCACGTCCGGCGTGTCGTCGAAGGCGAACGCGACGTCGGGCGCCTCGCCGTCGAAGCGCACCGTCAGCTCGTGGTCGCCCGCCGCCAATGGCTCTTGCGCGAGGTAGCGGAGGCGCATCTTGCCGTGGGGCGCGGCGTCGAGTTGCACGACGGTCCCGTCGTCGAGGTGGCCGTACCTGCGGTTCAGCAGCACGACCTCGTCGAACGGGTTCACGCCGTCGAGAGTGACGTCGACCGGTCCGCGCGCACGATCGGCATCGACGGTCAGGACGACGGACAGGGACTCGGGGGTCGTCTTGCGGGCGCGCTCGCCCGGGATCTGCGCGGACGCGCTCGCGGCGAGGAGAACGGGGAACAGGAATGCGCAGCGCATGACGCGAGATCATAGGTCGCGCTCGCGGTATCCTGTCCACGACTCATGCGCATCGTCCCTCTCGCGTCCGGCAGCAGCGGCAACGCGACTCTCGTCGAAGCGGGGGGCACGCGCCTCCTGATCGACGCGGGACTGTCGCCGCGTGCGCTCGAGGGACGGCTCCGGCTCGCGGATGTCGACCCCGAGTCGGTCGACGCGCTGTTCGTCACGCACCGCCACCACGACCACATCCGCGGCGCCACCGCATGCGCGGTCCGCTGGCGTGCGAAGGTCTACGCGACGCGGCGCACGGCGCGCGGGATCGGCAGCGAGGCGCAGAAGCTCGTGCGTCGCGTCGAGCTGGGCGTCCCGTTCGCGGTCGGCAGCCTGCGCCTCCTGCCGATCCCGGTCGAGCACGATGCCCCCGAGACCGCCGCACTGCTGGTCGAGCACGGCACGCTGCGGTTCGGCCACGCGACCGATCTCGGGTGCGCGCGCGGGCCGGTCGGCGAGCTGCTCACCGACTGCGATGCGCTCCAGCTCGAGTTCAACCACGATCGCGAGCTGCTCGACGCCGGCTCGGATCCGCCGCACCTGAAGCGGCGCATCCGGTCCGACGAGGGCCACCTCGCCAACGACCAGGCGGCCGAGCTCCTCGAGGCGCTGGCGCACGCCGGCCTGCGGCAGGTCTGGCTCGCGCACCTGAGCTCGCGCAACAACCGTCCCGAGCTCGCGCTCGCCGCCGCCCGGCGTGCGCTCGAAGGGCGTGCGCGGGCCAGCGTCGTGGTGGCGGAGCGCGACACGACGACGGCGGGTGTGACGCTCCCGGCGCGCGCACCGGCCGGGGCCCCGCGCGTCACGGGGGCGTGACGCGGACGATCTGCTCGTCCGCCGGCACCCACCACCGCTCGGGGATCAGGCCGAGGGGTCCGGGGTCGGCGTCGCGGAAGCGCCGGTGCAGCGCGACCTCGACGAGCGGGTGCACGAGGAACGTCACCGGCTCCTCCGCGCGCAGCAGCCGTTCGAAGTCGCGGTAGAGCGCGATGCGCTTCTGGTCGTCGAGCTCGCGGTGCGCAGCCGACAGCAGCGCGTCGGCGCGTGCGTTGTTCCAGCCCATCAGGTTCTGCGACGACTCGAAGAAGTCGTAGGGGTCGTTCGTCGAGCTGCGGTAGTCGAGCAGCACGAGTGCATCGAACTCTCCGGACGTCTGCCGCGCGTAGACCGCGCCGTAGTCGAGCGTCTGCATCGCGAGCTCCACGCCCGCCTCGGCGAACGCCGGTCGCGCGAACTCGATGATCCGCTGCAGCGTCGGCACCTCGGCGGCGCAGAGGATCTCGATCTGCAGACGGCCGCCGTCGGGCCCGAAGCCGGCCTGCGTCAGCAGCTCCCGCGCGACCAGCGTGGAGAACGGGATCGCGCCGAGATCTTCCGGCACTTCGGGCGAGTCGTTCCCGAACCAGCCGTAGCGCGGCACGGCATCGCCACCGAACACCTCGCGCGCGATCGTCTGGCGGTCGAACAGCATCGACAGCGCGCGCCGGACGCGCGGGTCGCCGAGCGCGCCGTGCGCATGGTTCCACATCACGTAGTAGCTGCCGATCGCCGGGTTGTCGTAGCGGTGGACGACGAAGTGGCGGTCGAGCTCCGGATCCGCGGCGACTTCCGCCGCGAGACCGGCCCCGCTTCCGGACACGAACCAGTCGATCTCCTGCTGGCGCAGCGCCGCGAACTTCGCGGCCTCGTCGGTGAGGAAGGCGAGCCGCATGCCGGCGAGGTTCCACGACGACGGTTGCGCGCGTCGCCGCCAGCTCGCGGGGTTCTGCACGAGGTCGAGATGCGTCGGCTGCCAGTCCGCGAGGCGGTACGGGCCGGTGCCGGGTCCGGGGTCGCGCACCTGCACGAGGGCGCGGATGAACGCCGCGGAGCTCGGATCCGCCGCGGCCGCCGGGTCGATCCGTGCGACCGCGTCGACGAACGCCCTTCGCTGCGCGATGCGCACGGCCGCGCCAAGCGAGCGCAGCGCGAAGGCGCGCGGCTCGGGCAGATGGAACACCAAGGTCCGCGCGTCCGGTGCCTCGGCGGCGTCGAGCTCGGACAGCGCCAGCGACATCTCGCTCTGCGACGCGGCATCGAGTGCCGGGTGGCGCGCGGTGTCGAGCGTGAAGCGCAGATCCTCGACCGTCAGCGGAGCGCCGTCGGAGAACCGCAGGCCGTCCCGCAGGCGGAACGTCCAGGTGCGACCGCCGTCGGTGGCGTCCCACCGTTCGGCGAGCGCGGGCCGCACGTCGCCGGTCGCGGGGTCGAAGTCGACCAGTGTGTCATGCGTGTATCGGAGCACGTATCGCGTCGCGACCGCGTCGTGGGTCGTGAACGGATTGAGCGATGGGGGCTCCGGCACCGCGCTGCGGTAGAAGTCGCCCTGCGGCCGCGCGCGCGTGCGGTCGAGCGCGACCGCCGGATAGTCGGGGCCGGGCACCGCCCGCGTCACCGCGTAGCCGAGCCCGAGCACGGCCGCGAGACCGACGGCGATCCAGGCTGCCCGCGTCATGTCGGGCGAACGTTAGCAGATCCCGGGGCCGCCGATCTGCTAACCTGCGCGCCATGTGTCGAGTGTTCCCCTTCTCCCTCCTCGTCCTGTCCCTGTTCGCGCCGACGATCGCGGCGCAGACGCCGGTCACGGCGGATGCCAAAAAGCTCGAGATCCAGGTGCAGGTCGATCGCCTGCCGGTCATCGACCAAGGCAACTCCGGAACCTGCTGGGCGTTCGCGACGACGTCGTTCCTCGAGTCGGAGATCGCCCGGATCCGCGGCGAGCACGTCGATCTGTCCGAGATGAACACCGTCTACTGGGGCTACGTCGAGAAGGCCAACCGCTACGTCCGGCTGCACGGCAAGGCGCAGTTCTCCCAGGGCGGACTGTCGCACGACGTCGTGTGGATCGCGAAGCACCACGGGCTCGTGCCGGAGTCGGCCTACACCGGCCTGCCGGACGGCCAGCGTCACTTCGATCACGACGAGCTCGAGGCGGTGATGAAGGCCGTGCTCGACGCCGTGGCCGACAGCGATCACCCGAGCGAGGAGTGGCAGAAGGCGGTCCGCGGTGTTCTCGACGCGTATCTCGGCGCTCCGCCGAAGACCGTCGACGTCGACGGCAAGGAGGTCACGCCGGAGCAGTACGCGCGGCAGGTGCTCAACCTCCCGCTCGACGACTACGTGGAGCTGATGAGCTTCTGGTACCTCCCCATTCGGCGAGCGCGCGGAGCTGCTCGTGCCGGACAACTGGATGCGGGACTCGTCGGTACTGGAACGTGCCGGTGGACGAGCTGATGGCCAACATCGAGCACGCGTTGCGCAACGGCTTCTCGGTCGCGCTCGACTGTGACGTCAGCGAGCCGACCAACGACCAGCGTCACGCGACGCTCGAGTTGTCGCCGGCCCTCGAGCAGGCGCAGATCACCGACCAGATGCGCATCGCGATGTTCGACGACCGCGAGACCACCGACGATCACCTGATGCACATCGTCGGCATCGCCAACGATCAGGACGGCAAGGTCTACTACCTGCTGAAGAACTCGTGGGGGCGCAGGGGCCCGCTCGACGGCAACCTGCTGATCACGAAGAACTACCTCGCCGCGAAGACGCTCGCGATCATGGTCCACAAGGACGGGCTCTTGCCCGAGACGCGCGCGAAGTTCGAGAAGAAGGCGGAGTGAGCGGCGACGGCTCAGGCCCGTCCTGAGTCGCGGCGACTCTTGGCGGCGCCCACCAGGTCGCGCGTCTTGAAGAAGAACACGCCGTCGTGCAGGTAGTGCACGAGCAGCATGCTGAACGCGATCGTGTAGTAGGCGAGCAGCACCGCGCCCGGGCGGTAGATCGGCTGACCGGTCGACGGGTCGATCGGCAGCTGGTCGTGGCCGAACATCGCGAACTTGCCGTCGCTCGCGTACTCGATCACGTAGCCGGCGCCGAGGATCAGCACCAGCAGCGCGAGCGTGACGCCGACGGCCGTGCCGTAGAAGCGGGCGTGCGCCCCCGGCTCCGAGAGGCGACGGCGCAGCGAGCCGACGACCTCACCGCGATCGAACGCGCGCCGGTTCCACAGCCACACGAGGCCGAGGGTCCTGGAACGAGTGCCACGCGTTGAAGCCCTGGAACGACGTGTCGAGGTTCGGGAACAGCGGCACGGCCAGCCCGACGGCACTGGTCGTGGCGACGAGCAGGAACCGCGGTCGGTTGAGGGTGCCCGCCCGGTGCTCGCGTGCGCTCTTCCAGAGCCACATGCCGAGCAGCACCAGGTAGAGCGACGAGAACCCGATCCAGAACGCGTCGGCCTTGACGAAGTCGGGTAGCACCGGCGCGACGCGGCCGATGCGGAACACGTAGCCGTCGGCGAACGCCTGGCTGCCGCCGAGCGAGGTCACGACCCTCGTCGCCAGCGCGTGCGGGTTCGCGGCGCTCGTGTCGAGGCCCGAGGGCACCATCGACATCCGGAAGAACGCGACCGGGTAGAGGCACCCGAGCATCACGAGGTAGTCGAGCGCGTTCCAGAACCGGCGGCGAGTCGCCGCGACGAGGCCCTCCTCCGCCGCGCGGACCTCGTAGCAGGCGGCGCAGTACCGACGCCTGGTGGACGATGTGCACACCGGCCCAGAAGAAGAAGAACGTCAGCACGAAGTTCATCAGCGGATGTCCGCCGATGGCCGCGCCGAGGAACGCGCTCGAGATCGCCGCGCCCGCGACGATCGCGAGCACGACGAACGCGCCGAACGCCATCCCGCGTTCGCGCCGCACGAATCCCGGCTCGAGGAAGGTGCGGGTGTAGGTCGCGAACACGTGCGGTCCGCCGACCAGCACCATCACGACGAGCGTCACGAGATCCTCGGCGGTCGTGGAGCCGATCCCCGAGGACGTGAGCGCGTAGTAGAGGACGATCGGGACGGCGACGAGCAGCGCACCCCCGGTCACGAAGACGCGATCCCAGGTGCGGCTCTGGATCCAGGGGCCGTCGTCGATGGCGTGCGCCCGTGGGGCGATGGCGGCCTGCGACATGTCGTTCGGGTGGGTCGGACGAGGCCCGGGGTCGATGCGTCGTTCCCCTGAGGCCCGGAACCCTCGCAAGTGTGCCATGCCGCCCCGCCAGGTCCCAAGCCTTTCGCGGCGTGGCGCAAGCGTGTTCTGCATCGAACGTCCCGATCCGTCTTCGCGGGGGCCGGGTCGCCTCCCGGGGCCGCGCGAGAACCGCATGACGAAGGCGGAGGGGAGCCGGCTCCGGACGACGCGCGCGGTCTGCGCCCTGGCCCTGGCGTGGGTGGGCCTCGGGAGGGGCTCTGGCGGGGGTGGGCTCCGCGACGCGACGGGGCGCGCGGCGACCCCCCCGCGCGTGAGGACGACGTCGTCGACGGCCCGCCCGAGTCATCGTCGGGATACTGGCATCGACGGCTGGTGACGCGGGCGACAGGGATCGAAGCAAGGCGGCACGGTGTTGCCTGCGCACGGGCGGGTGCGCGCGTCCCGCGCCGGTGGTCGGCTCGACGGCGCGTGACGGATCGCGCAGCTTCGCCGGTCCGCGGGTTCGTCTCCCGCACGACCGGCGGCTTCCGGCCTGGCGGGCGTCACCAATCGTCGAGGCCGGCATCGGTGGTGGGGCCCGCGAGGGGGGCGACGCCGGGTGCTATCCTGACGGCGCGTGTCGTCCCCGCCTCCGTCCGAATCCGACGCCGTGCCGGAGCCTGCTGCCTCGAACGACGGCGAGGGCACCGAGTTCGCGGTACCGCCGTTCCGGCACCCGCCGGGCCTCGGCAACGCGCACGTGCAGACGTTCGCCCTCCTGCTGCCGCGCTCGCGCGGCGCGACGCGCCGCTACGAGACCCTCGACGTCGACGTCGGTCTCGGTGCTCAGGTGCGGCTCTGGTGTCACTGGCAGCCCGATCCCGGCGCGCCGACCGTGGTCCTGCTGCACGGCCTGACGGGGTCGGCGGCGTCGAGCTACGTCGTCGGTCTCGCGCGCAAGGCGTTCGAGCGGGGGTTCCACGTCGTGCGTTACAACGCGCGCGGCAGTGGCGACACCGAGCATCTCGCGCGGCCGATGACGCACTACGGGCTCACGGCCGACGTCGCGGCGGTGCTCGAACGGCTGCGCCAGGAAGGCCGCGGCGAGCGGCTGCACCTGATCGGCTACTCGATGGGCGGCAATCTCGCGCTGAAGCTCGCCGGCGAATGGGGAGGCGATGCGCCGGTACCGCTGACGAGCATCGTGGCGGTGTCGCCGGCGATCGCGGTGCGGGCCTGCGCGCTGGCGATCGACGCGCGTCCGGAGGTGCGTGTCTACCGGGACAAGTTCCTGCGGCAGCTCCGGCGCAACCTGCGGCGCCACGTCGCGCACTTCGACCTCGGGAGCACGATCGACGTGGACGCGGCGCTGGCGACGCGCACGATCCGCGGCTACGACGAGGCCTACACGACGCCGGCGTGGGGGTTCGCGGACGTCGACGACTACTGGGAACGCGCGAGCGCGCTGCCATTGCTTCGGCGCGTCGCGGTCCCGACCCTCGTGCTGGCCGCGCGCGACGACCTGCTCGTGCCGTTCGACTCGCTCGAGCCGCTGTGGAAGGGCGTGTCCGCGGCGATCCGATTCGTCGGCACCGAGCGTGGCGGGCACTGCGCGTTCGTCGGCAGGAGCGACGTCGACACCGATTGGTTCTGGGCCGAGAACCGCGCGCTCGAGTTCGTCGAGGCGATGGAGGCACGGCGTTGAGCCGGGTGTTCGTCACGCGGCGCATTCCCGACGCCGGCCTCTGCGTGCTTCGCGACGCCGGAATCGAGTTGCAGATCGGCCAGCACGACGAGGAGCGCGGGCTCGATCGGGAGGCGTTGCTCGACGGCGTCCGCGCGTGCGACGTCCTGCTGTGCCTCTTGACGGAGTCGATCGACCGCGAGGTGCTGACCGCGAACCGACGGTTGCGCGGCGTCGCGCAGATGGCGGTCGGCGTCGACAACGTCGACGTCGCGGCTGCGACCTCGCTCGGCATCCCGGTCGCCAACACGCCCGGTGTGCTGACCGACGCCACCGCCGACCTCACCTGGGCGTTGCTCCTCGCGGCGGCCCGGCGGATCCCGGAGGCGCACGCCTACACGGCCGCCGGACGGTGGCGGCTGTGGGGCCCGAACCTCCTGCTCGGCACCGGCGTCGGGCCGTCGCCGGACGGCGCGCGGAAGACGCTCGGTATCGTCGGCTTCGGCCGCATCGGCCGCGCCGTCGCGCGCCGCGCGGCGGGCTTCGACATGCGCGTCCTCGCGACCGGCACCGCGCGGAGCCGGGCGGACGTCGAGGCCGCCGCCGGCGTCGAGTGGGCGTCGCTCGAGGCGCTGCTTGCCGCGAGCGACTTCGTCACGCTGCACGTGCCGTTGAACGCCGCGACCGAGCACCTGATCGGTGCGCGCGAGCTCGCGGCGATGAAGCGCGGAGCCGTCCTCGTCAACACCTCGCGCGGCCCGGTCGTCGACGAGCGGGCCCTGGTCGAGGCGCTGCGCGAACACGTGATCGGTGGTGCGGCGCTCGACGTCTACGAGGACGAGCCGCAGCTCGCGACCGGCCTGACCGAGCTCTCGAACGTCGTCCTCCTGCCGCACATCGGCAGCGCCACGCGCGAGACGCGGGACCGGATGGCGGTGCTGGCGGCCGACGCCGCGGTCGCGTTCGTGCACGGTGAGCGTCCGGCGCACTGCGTCAATCCGGAGGTGTACGAGGGGCGCGCGTGAGCGGATCGGTGCTGCTCGACATCGTCACCGCGCGCGATCTGATGCGGCGCGAGCGCGCGTTCGACGAGGCCTGCGCGCGCCTCGACGTCGCGGCGTTGCTCGCCGAGGCGGAGTCGCTCGATCGGTTCCGCCGGACGGCCGACAGCCTGTACGAGCGCGTGCGGGCGCTGTTGTTCCTCTACGCGATCCACCGGTTCGCGCTGCCGGCGCACGAGGAGTTCCCGACGCTCGGTCGGATCCCGGCGGCGGGTCGCGCGCACCTGCACGCGCGCCGGTTCGACGCGGCGCTCGATGCGTTCCTCTCGGCCGTGTCCGAGCAGGGGCCGAACGATGCCCTGAGCAGCGCGCTCGCCGTCGCCTACCGCGCGCTCGCGTTCGCGACCCTCGCCGACCAGGTGCGGCGGAGCGTGCGCGAGTTCCCTGGCAACCGTGCGATGTTCGAGTGCGCGCGCGCGGCCGACGTCGCGGTGTCGTTGCGTGACGAGCTGCTCGACGCCGCGCGCCCGGTGCTCTGCGAGCGGACGCCGGTGCGGCTCGATCTCTCGCACAGCTGCTGGAGCGACATCTTCTTCCTCGCGATGGACTTCCCTGAAGGTGCGCGCGTCGTCAACGCCTCGGTCGCGCTCGGCGTGCGCGGCCGCGATGCGGCACCGGAGCCGCCGATCGCGAGCCGACTCCGCGTGATCGACACGCCGGTGCTGCGGCTCCGCAGCGTCGATCTCGCCGAGAGTGTCGACCTCGAGCGGCTCGAGCAGGTGTTCGACTTCGCGGCCGACCACCTCGGTCTCCTGAAGGCCGGGGTCGTCGCGTCCGGGCTGGTGCCGCCCGGCCTCGAGGGCTCGGGTGAGCGGCTCGCCGACGTGCTCGAGAGGCTGTGTGGCGCGGGCCGCGGTCTCGAGATCGAGAGCGAGGTGCGCGGTATCCCGAAGGGCTCGCGGCTCGCGGTGTCGACCAACCTGCTCGCGATCGCTGATCGCGCTCGGCATGCGCGCGACCGGGCAGACGCGCGCTGCACCGGCGTGCTCGACGAGGACGAACGGCGCCTCGTCGCCGCCCGCGCGATCCTCGGCGAGTGGCTCGGCGGCTCGGGTGGGGGCTGGCAGGACTCGGGCGGCGTGTGGCCGGGACTGAAGCTGATCCGGGGGTGTCGAGCGGAGCGCGGCGACCCCGAGCACGGCAAGAGCCGCGGGCGGCTGTTGCCCGAGCACGTCGCCCTCGACGACGTCGGCGAAGCGGTGCTCGAGCGGCTCGGTCGGTCGTTGGTCGTCTGCCACGGCGGGATGGCGCAGGACGTCGGCCCGATCCTCGAGATGGTCACCGAGAAGTACCTGCTGCGCGGCACCGCCGAGACCGCCGCGCGGCGCGACGCGCTCGCGCGGTTCGACGAGGTGCTCGGGGCATTGCGCAGCGGGGACTTCGACGCGCTCGCGGCGGCCACCGACCGGACCTTCGACGGGCCGATCCGGACGATCGTGCCGTGGGCGACCAACGACTACACCGAGCGCGTGCTGGCGCGCCTGCGAGAGCGGTTCGGCGCGGGCTTCAAGGGCTTCTGCCTGCACGGCGGGATGGCCGGTGGCGGCATGGGGTTCTGGTTCGACGAGGCGCTCGGCGACGCGGCGCGCGACGGACTGCTCGAGGAGCTGCGTGCCGTCAAGCACGAGCTCGAGGACGGCGTGCCGTTCGCGATGGAGCCGGTGGTCTACGACTTCGCGATCGACCGGCGCGGGACGTCGGCGGAGCTCGTCCGCGGCGCCGACACCGAGCGGGCGTCGCCGGCGGCGCCGGCCTGCACGAGCGCCGAGCCGGCTGCCGGCGCGAGCCTCGTCGAGTTGCTGCGCGAGCACGGGTTCGACGAAGCGCTTCACGAACGCCTGCGCGCGGACCTGCGCGCCGGCCGCATCGGGCTCGCGCAGAACCGCCTGCCGGGATCGGTGCGCATCGACGACGTCGGGTCGGGCGACGTCGTCGACGCGACCGGCGCGATGCCGGCGTCCTGCGTCGACGTCGGGCGCGCCGCGCTCGCGCGTGGCGAAGCCGCGGTCGTGACGCTCGCCGGCGGCACCGCCAGCCGTTGGACACAGGGTGCCGGCACCGTGAAGGCGCTGTTCCCGTTCTGCCGCCTTTCGGGGCGTCACCGGACGTTCCTCGACGTGCACCTGGCCAAGACGCGGCGCGTCGCGCGGAGCTGCGGCGCTGAGGTCCCGCACGTCGTGACGACGAGCCTGTTCACGCACGCGGCGATCGAACGCCACCTCGCGCGCGCGCGGTCCGGCGGTTTCGAGGGCACGCTCTTGTCGTCGCCCGGGCGTGCGGTGGGACTCCGCCTCGTGCCGACCGCGCGCGATCTGCGGTTCCGGCAGGAGGAGACCGCCCGCCAGGTGCTCGACGAGCGGGCGCAGCGCGTGCGCGAGAGCATCGAGTCGGCCTGGCTCGCGTGGGCGCGTGCGGCGGGCGAGGCGAGCGACTACACCGACAATGCGCCGCGCCAGTGCCTCCACCCGGTCGGCCACTGGTTCGAGTTGCCGAACCTGCTGCGCAACGGCGTGCTCGTGCGGCTGCTCGACGAGCGACCGTCGCTGCGATGGCTGCTCGTGCACAACGTCGACACGGTCGGCGCCGACCTCGACCCCGGCCGGCTCGGGCGGTTCGTCGAGAGCGGCGCGGCGGTCGCGTTCGAGGTCGTGCCGCGGCGCATCGAGGACGCCGGCGGCGGGCTCGCCCGTGTCGACGGCCGCGTGCGCCTCGTCGAGGGTCTCGCGCTGCCGGACGACGACGTCGAGCTGCGCCTGTCGTTCTACAACTCCGGAACCAGCTGGGTGGACGTCGAGGCGCTGCTGTCGCTGTTCGGTCTCGCCCGCTCGGATCTGACCGACGAACGACGCGTGACCGACGCGGTGCGTCAGGTGACCGGACGCGTGCCGACCTACGTGACGATCAAGGAGGTCAAGAAGCGCTGGGGCCACGGGCACGAAGACGTGTTCCCGGTCGCGCAGTGGGAGAAGCTGTGGGGCGACGTCAGCACGCTCGACGTCCCGCTCGCCTGGTTCGCGGTGCCGCGCGTGCGCGGGCAGCAGCTGAAGGAGCCCGCGCAGCTCGATGCGTTCTGGCGCGACGGCTCGGTCGAACACGTCGAGTCGTTGTGCGCGTTCTGACGGGCGCGCCCTGAGAGAACGCGTCACAAGATGCGCGAGGTCGCGGTCCCCGAAACCCCGTGCACGGTGAGCCGAGGAACGCCGATCGAAAGGGCGCTTCCGGAGTCGGTGTCGGTAGATGACACCGAGGCCGGATCGAGATCGAGCCCGCCGGGATGGAAGAGGATCACGTTGCGGATTCGGGGCCTGTCGTGGAAGCCGCGCACCATGTCTTTCAATGGTCGAGTCCTTCCTTTGACGGACTCAATGCCAGCGGTCGTGACGCCGTGGAGCACGGCATTGACGATACCCGACAGGTGCGCGTCGATCGTGTTGGCGACACGCTCGACGGCACCGAGCCGGCTCCGACGCATCCACGAGAAGAGGCGCTTCCACGCCTTGCGGGCCCGACCCGAGCACACGTAGCACCACGGCCCGTCGAGAACTCCTTCATCGCCGACGCGCGTGCCGTCCGTAGGGGGATCTTCCGGCTTTCGTGTGGACGGATGGCGCCCGCGGCGAGGGTCGCCGGGTCGCTGTGAGGTCGGTGAGAGTCTGCGCTTGTGGGCGGATCTCGCACGCCGTCGATCGGCTACGGGCGGATCCTGCGTTGCGGCAGACGCGAGCAACCTCCGGTCAAAGAGCGGCAAGTCCGGGGTGGCGGGCGAGCGAACGGTTCCGACGTGCGGCAGCAACGGTGGCGCGGAGCGCGGCGCAATGCGCCGTGCGGTGAGAAAAGCCTGCGAGAGGAGGATGACCATGACCTGACCGATCACGGACGGAAACCTCTCTCGGGACCCGGCAGGTGAAAGCCCTGCCTGGCAAAGCTGGCCAGCAGCCAGAAGCGAGTCTTGCGCGGCGTGGGGTGACCCTCGACGTGAAGCGTAGACAGCGAGCACGTGAGCCGTGGCATCGAGCCTCGAAAAGCACTCTTCGTGGAGGTCGTCGGCATGGCGCAAGCCGGCGGCAGCACCGTACATGCCGAATTGGCCTGGCATGGCGGCTCCACCGGGGTCGAAGACCAGGGCGCACGCGACAGGGGTCCCGCAGGAACTCACGAGATCCTGTTCGTTCCGGCAGAACGATCCGGACGGTCACCGGATGACCAAGACCGAGGCCGACGACGCCGCGTCCGTGTCGTCGCGCAGTGAATCAGGACGCGCAGCCGGTAGGGACCGCCCGAGGATCAACCGAAGGGCGGTCGCGACGACGAACAGGAAGTCGGAGACGCTCATGTACCGCCGAAGCCGGGGAACCGTCCCGAGGGACCCGGTGGAGGGAAGGGGGTGCCGGGCCATGGAACCGTTGGAGGGAACGATGGCAGAGGCAACGAGCTCGAGAAACCATCTCACCGCGACTCGGCGGATAGCGAAGCTGGCGGAGCGACATCCGGAGCTGGCTTCACGACGCTCGCCCACCACATCGATGTCGACCTGCTGAAGGATGCGTATCGGCGCACCCGCAAGGACGGGGCGCTAGGGGTAGACGGCCAGACGGCCGCGGAGTACGGCAGGAACTGGGAACTCTCCAGTCGCTGCTCGACCGGCGAAGTCCGGTCGCTACCGCGCGCCGCCGGTGCGGCGCGGTCCACATCCCGAAAGGCGACGGGAAGG
The DNA here is from genome assembly GCA_963823025.1 of uncultured Planctomycetota bacterium. Taxonomy (GTDB): domain Bacteria; phylum Planctomycetota; class UBA1135; order UBA1135; family UBA2386; genus CAWGKH01. The sequence continues at coordinate 235,948 of CAWGKH010000008.1, forward strand.
AGAGCCGGCCGCTCGGGTATCCCGACCTTCGAGGACAAGGTCCTGCAGCGCGCGGTCGGCGATGGTGCTGGAAGCGGTCTACGAGCAGGACTTCCTGGACTGCTCGTACGGCTTCCGGCCGGGTCGCTCGCCGCGCATCAGGCGCTGGACGGCCTTCTGGAGAGCTGACCGATGTGAATGGGCGGGTGGGTCCTCGAGGCGGACATCCAGAAGTTCTTCGAGGCCCTGGACCACGGGCACTCCGGGAGATCCTGAGCCAGCGGGTGCGCGACGGAGTGCTACTCCGCCTGATCGGCAAGTGGCTGAACGCGGGCGTTGAAGACCGGCTGCGGTCGCGAACGACCCGACGCGGGTACCCGCAGGGCGGCGTCATCTCGCCGCTTCTCGCGAACATCTACCTGCACGAGGTCCTGGACGTGTGGTTTCACCGGGAGGTGAAGTCCCCGACTCGAGGGTCGAGCGCTCCTCGTCCGCTACGCGGACGACTTCGTCATCGTGTTCGCGCGCCGAGGACGACGCGCGCCGGGTGATGGAGGTGCTGCCGAAGCGATTCGGAAGTACGGCCTGACCCTGCACCCGGAGAAGACGCGGCTGGTGACGTTGTCGACCGCCCGCGCCGAGGGAGGAACCCGGAGGGCATGGCATCGCAATCCGACGGTCCGGAGAGCTTCGACTTCCTCGGCTTCACCACTTACTGGGGGCGATCCCGTCGAGGAGCCTGGGTGGTGAAGCAGGAAAACGGCGCGACCCGCCTCCGGCGAACCTTGCGGCGGACTGAACGACTGGTGTCGTCGGGATCAGGCACATCGACCGGTCCGATGAGCAGTGGACGCGCATCTGCCGCGCCCTGCATGGACACGTCGCCTACTTGCGGTGTAACCGGGAACTACTGGCCCTCGCTGGGGTGGCGTGGAGACGCAGGTGATCTGGCGCAAGTGGCTCAACCGCCGCTCACAGCGCCAGAAGATGCCCTGGGACCGCATGTGCGCTGGATTGCTGGGCCGCTACCCGCTGCCCCGTCCTCGCATCATGCAGAAGCTCGCCCCCACCACCACTGACGTAGCGAAGCCATGCTCGAGGAGCCGGATGCGGTAGTCCCGCACGTCCGGATCTGTGGGGGGGTCAGTCGAGAGCCCTGCTCTCGGCTGGCTCTACCCGATGGGCGGATCGAGTTCGAGGTGCGCGATCGGCATGGCCGCGTCGTCGGACAGAGGCTCGCGGTCGGTCCGAAGGTCGCGCTGCGGGCGGCGCATTGCGCCGCCCCCGAACCGTCCCGGCCCAAAGCTCGCCTCGAGCTACCGCCGGGCTTCCTCCGCGAGCACTTCGACTGGCTGATCACCAAGAACGGCAAGCTCACGTTCCGCCAGGACGAGCTGCCCGAGATCGAGCGCATCGCCGGAGAGTGGGAGCGGCAGCGAGCGATGGCCTGACCGCGGCGCATTGCGTCGTGCGGTGAGAAAAGCCTGCGAGAGGAGGATGACCATGACCTGACCGATCACGGACGGAAACCTCTCTCGGGACCCGGCAGGTGAAAGCCCTGCCTGGCAAAGCTGGCCAGCAGCCAGAAGCGAGTCTTGCGCGGCGTGGGGTGACCCTCGACGTGAAGCGTAGACAGCGAGCACGTGAGCCGTGGCATCGAGCCTCGAAAAGCACTCTTCGTGGAGGTCGTCGGCATGGCGCAAGCCGGCGGCAGCACCGTACATGCCGAATTGGCCTGGCATGGCGGCTCCACCGGGGTCCAAGACCAGGGCGCACGCGACAGGGGTCCCGCAGGAACTCACGAGATCCTGTTCGTTCCGGCAGAACGATCCGGACGGTCACCGGATGACCAAGACCGAGGCCGACGACGCCGCGTCCGTGTCGTCGCGCAGTGAATCAGGACGCGCAGCCGGTAGGGACCGCCCGAGGATCAACCGAAGGGCGGTCGCGACGACGAACAGGAAGTCAGAGGACGCTCATGGTACCGATGAAGTCGGGGAACTCGCCCGAGAGGACCCGATGGAGGGACGGGGCGTCTCGGGCCATGGACCCGTCGGAGGGAAAGATGGCAGAGGCAACGAACTCTGAGAAACCAATCTCAACGAAACTGCGGCGGATAGCGGAACTGGCGGAGCGACATCCGGAGCTGAGCTTCACCTCGCTCGCCCACCACATCGATGTCGACCTGCTGAAGGATGCGTTTCGGCGCACGCGCAAGGACGCGGCGCCCGGGATCGACGGCGAGACGGGCGCGGAATACGGGCAGGAACTGGGACCTCGTCTCCAGCGCCTGCTCGATGCCGCCAAGTCCGGTCGCTACCGGGCGCCGGCGGTACGGCGCGTGTTCATCCCGAAAGGCGACGGGAAGGAGAGGAGGCCGCTGGGCATCCCGACCTTCGAGGACAAGGTCCTCCAGCGCGCCGTCGCCATGGTGCTGGGTGCGGTATACGAACAGGACTTCCTGCCATGTTCGCATGGCTTTCGACCTGGTCGTTCGCCACGCACGGCACTGCACAGCCTCTGGAAGCAGGCGATGGACATGGGTGGGTGTGTGCTGGTGGAGGTCGATCTACGCAAGTATTTCGACACCGTGGACCACGGGAAGCTCCGCGAGATCGTGAGCCAGCGGGTGCGAGACGGTGTGCTCACTCGCCTGATCGGCAAGTGGCTGAACGCGGGGGTCTTCGAAGAAGGCCGCACTTGGTATCCAGACGCGGGTACCCGCAGGGCGGCGTGATCTCGCCGCTGCTGGCGAACATCTACCTGCACGAGGTGCTGGACGTGTGGTTTCACCGGGACGTTCGTCCGCGCATGCGCGGCTCGTGCTTCCTGGTGCGCTACGCGGACGACTTCGTCGTGGGCTTTGCCCACGAGGACGATGCTCGCCGCTTCCTGGCCGTGCTTCCGAAGCGATTCGAGAAGTACGGTCTGACGATCCATCCGGACAAGACGCGGGTGGTCGACTTTCGTCGACCGGACCGTCGTCCACCATCGGACGGGCGTGATCGCTCCAGTCGGAGTTTCGACTTCCTGGGCTTCACGCACTTCTGGGGGCGCTCCCGTCGCGGAGCCTGGGTGGTTCGCAAGAAGACGGCAGCGACGCGATTCCGACGCACCGTGCGGCGGATCCACCTCTGGTGCCGCGCGAACAGGCACATGAAGGTGCGAGAACAGCACGCGGTGCTGTCCAGGATGCTGCGCGGGCACGACGGTTACTTCGGTGTGACCGGCAACTGGTCTGCCCTCGCTCGGCTCCGCTATGCGGTGCTGTGGTCCTGGCGGCACTGGCTCAATCGTCGCTCCCAGCGGAAGACGGTGACCTGGGACCGGATGCTGCGCTGGATTCGGCGCCATCCGCTTGCCTCGCCCACCATCCACTGGCGCGGCGCCGAAGCCCTGACGTTGCGAAGCCATGGCTCGAGGAGCCGGATGCGGTAGTCCCGCACGTCCGGATCTGTGGGGGGGTCAGTGGAGAGCCCTGCT
>CAWGKH010000009.1:0-470314 GCA_963823025.1 uncultured Planctomycetota bacterium
CATGTATTGCTGATCTCGGTCGAGCGGAGCGGCAGGTCCGTTCGTGCCAGAGCACGCGACCGGACCGACGGCGAACTGACCACGCCAGGACTGGTCGTGGGCGAACGCCACGCGCTCGCCGTCGCGGACGAGCGTCATCGACGCCGCCTCGAGCAGCAGCGGCACCGGGATCTCGACCCACCTCGTCGTGCCGCCTGGCACGTCGATGCGGCCGAGCAGCGAGCAGCTCTCGGCGGGCGGCAACGGCCTGGTCGTCGTCGTGCCGAGCAGGGCGTCGAGCATGTCGAACTCCGAGAGCCGGCGCCGTCCGGACCGAGGAACGCGACCGGGATCGGTTCGCCTTCGGCAGGCGGAGGCCCGTTCCCGACCAGCTCCAGCCAGCGCTGCGCATCGAAGCCGCCGAGGATCCGCCCGATCAGACCGCCGGCGAGCGCTGGCCCCGGCTCGAGCTTCCGCCCGCGCAGCGAGGGCGGGATGCGGCTCGCGTCGACCTCCCTCCCGAGCTCGTGCCGGTCGATCGTCCCGTAGAGCCGGACCCGCGCGTCGAAGGTCTCCGCGTGCAGGTGTTCGCCGTCGAACACCTCGAGGTCGAACGACTGCGGGTGGAAGCGGTCGAGCACCCCCGCGTGCGCCGCGGTCACGTCCGGACGCCGCGCGAGCCGCATCCACGCCTGTTGCGCCAGGGCCAGCCGGCGCACGTGCTCGGGAGCCTCCGCGGGATCCTTCGGGACCACCTCGACGGCCATGCGATCGGTCGACCTCGCCATTCGGAGTCCGCACGTCCTGGACCTCGAGCGTGTGCACCGAGCGTTGCAGGTCGGGGACTCGACCCGGGTCGTACCAGCTCCAGAGCGCCTGCGTGAAGCAGCCGCTCAGCAGCAGGGAGACGACGCCGATCCACAGGCTCGGCGTGGCCGGAACGGGATCGAAGCCCTTCGCGCCATCTCCACCGAGGATACTGGCCTCGACCGCTGGTGAAGCTCCGAGTGCGGGGAGGCTCGACCCGATCCGGGCCCCAGCGCTCCCGATCCGCGGCGGCACGTGCAGAAGCAGCTGTTCGGAACCGGCGGTCTGCGCTCGTGGAGCGCCGTGCGTCCCGCTCGTCGCGCGGATTCCCGGCTGCGAGTCGTCACCACCGGTCGAGGCCGGCATCGGTGTCGAGAGCCGCCGCACGTCGGGCTTCGCATGCGGCGCGACGCCAGGACGCCTCGGCGTCCACCGCTCCGCTGTTTGGCGCACCGACCTCGACCGCACGCTCCCCCGGATCCGCTGCCTCGAACCCGAGCGCACGGAGATCGACCGTCTCCGGCAGGCGCCAGCTCCGAAGGAAGCACTCCGCTCCGGCGGACCAATCGCCGCCCCGAGCCGCGATCACGCGGTCGAGCTCGATGCGCGCTGCGATCGCGAGCACGGGCAGGCGCAGCTCGGGGGGTCGATCGCGGTCGACGCGCCACAGCCCCTTCGGATCGAGGCGCCGCGTGACCCGGCGGTCGCGCAGCTCGGGACTCGGTCGCCACGCATCCTTCGCGATCCATGCGAGGTCGGCGGCGGACAGTCCGAATGCGGCGGCCACGATCGCGTCGAGTGCCGCGCGGCACGCCAGGCGGGAGCCGCCGGCGGGCACCGGGGGCCACGCCTCCGGTGCCGGCCGATCGGTGCGGAGCGACTGCCAACCCTCGGCGAAGCGCGGGTGCGACCAGCAGAGCGCCGCGACCTGCCAGGGCAACGATCGGAGCGGCAGCAGCCGGTCGGGAACCGGCAGCGGTGTCTCGTCGAGCGTGAACCGGTTGAGGTTCGTGCCGCCGAGGCGCGCGCGCAACGCGAAGTCGTAGGCCATCGAGCAGAGCACCGCGCACAGCGCCAGGGTCGCCGGGTCGCCGCGGCCCGATCGCAACACCGGCACCGAGTTGCCGCACGCCGCGCGGCACAGTGCGGACGCGATCATCGTCCGCGTGTTCGTCGCGGAGCCGATCGCGAGGAAGCCGACCTTCGGGACCGACGGCGTCGGATCGACGCGTGCCAGGATCTCGGCGGGAACCAGGTACTGCGGTGCGACGAACGGCGGGCGACCGGGCGCCGCCCAGCGCGCGCGGCGGGCTCGTCCGGACAGCCAGCCCTTCGCCGACGGGTCGAACGCGTCGACCATCCGGCCCTCCCAGACCGGTACCCACGCCTCGATCACGTCCTCGCGACGGACGCCGCGCCCGTCGGTGAGGAGCAACAGCTCGCCGTCGCCGGGATCGGTGGGTGCGTGGCAGGCCCGGCGGAACGCCAGCCAGCGGCCGTGGCCGTCGGAGACCAGCCCGCGCGCCTCGAGCTCGTCGCGCGGCACGAAGTCCGCGGAGTCGAGCGTCATGTCCAGCTCCCGCCGGAACGAGAGTCGCCAGCCGTTCGGACCGCCGTCGCCGAGAGCGACGGCGTGCGCGTGAATCCGCTCGAGCAGCATGAGCTCCTCGCGGGAGCGCAGCTCCGGCACGACTCGGCTGCGCGGAGCCAGTCGCTGGAGCGTGCGGCGGCCGAGCGAGAGCGGCGCGGCGGCGCCGGCGGCGAGTGGACCCGGATCGTCCTGCATGAACGCCGCGCGCAGCCGCGTCGTGCGGCCACCCTTCTCGACGACGATCGCATCGAACTTGAACCGGGCGTCGATGTCCGGGAACAGCCGTGCGCGGTTCTCGAACCCCCACAACACGCGCCAACGGTGCTCGTTCATCAAGGCCGTGCGGAGCTCGCGTGCGCCGAGATCGGCGTGGAGCCCGGCCGGCACCAACATGCCGAGTCGTCCGCCGGGACGCAGCAGGTCGAGCCCGCACTCGATGAAAAGCTTGTAGAGGTTCGGGTCCCCCGATCGCCCCTGCAGGCGGAACCGTGCGCGACAGAACCGCGCGAATGCCGCGTGCTGCTCGAGCTCATGTCGCCAACCCGCAGCGATCGACGGATCCCGTTCGCACAGGACACGCTGCACGCGCAGTGCGGTCTGCTTGCCGTGGTGCCGGTGTTCCGGATCGAAGCGCGCGAAGAACGCGCGGGAGTCCGGCTTCGCGATCTGCCACGGCGGATTGCCGATCACGAGGTCGAAGCCGCCGCTCGATCCGACCTCGGGCCACGCCGCCGCGACGTCGAGGGGCTGTCCGCGGTCGGGTGCCAACTCGGCGAGTGCGGCGAGTGCGGCCGGCGCCAGGACCCGGCCGGGCGGCGGCGCGAGCAATGGATCGCCGACCCGCACGGTGCGTTCGAACAACGCCGGATCGAGATCCGGATCGGCGCACTCGAGCCACAGCGCGAGGCGGCAGAGTCGAGCCGCGATCGGGTCGATCTCGATCGCGTGCAGGCGCCCGGCGAGTCGCTCGACGGGCATGCCCGATCGCTGGCGGAGCGTCCGGAGCGTCGCCAGGAGCACCGCACCCGCGCCGGCTGCGGGATCGAGCGTCCGCGGCGCGTCGGCGCGAAGGCGCGCCAGCGTTCGTCCGGCCAGCGCCGCGGCGAGCGCCCGGGGCGTGAAGTAGGCGCCGGTCGCCTTGCGGGGACCGTCGATCTCACGGGCACCGAGCGCTCGTTCGAGGGCTCCCCCGATCTCGTCCGGTGCGCCGAAAGGCGGCGCGTCCGGTGCCGTCCGGTCGGGTGCCACGCCGAGCAGGCGTTCGATACCGGCCGGGTCGAGCCCCCTGGACCGCGCCAGCGCTCGCGCGCGCCGACCGACCGATGCCAGCGTGCTCGCGGGTTCGACGCTTCGGCGCGGGACCGTCACGGCCGCATTGTGGCCGACGGTCGGGCGCGAGCGAAGCGCGCACCGAGCTCCGAAATCCGCGCCGTTCGGCGCGACACGCGCGCCTCTTGCGCGGCCACGGTCCGGCAACGACAGTCCTCTCTCAGGGGGACGCGGGTGCCCACCGCCCTTCTCCTGTTTCTCGCGAACCTCGAATGAACAAGCTCCTCGCCGTCGCGACTCTCGCGATCGCCTCGTTCTCCCCGTCCCTCGTCGCGCAGGCTGCCCTGCCGATCTCCCTGACCGGCCGCATCGAAGCGGCACCTGCCGGAGCCTGCAATCCGCTGGCGACGCACCGGGTCGCGTGCACCGACGTGCTGCTGTACAGCTCGACGGTCGACCTCAACGCGTTCAACGGTCGCACCGTCGACCTGACCGGCGCACTGGACGGGCTCGCCACGTGCGCGACCGTCGACGTCGAGACGATTGCTGCCGCGAGCTACTCGACGACGCAGTTCGCGCTGTTGGGCGCGCGTCTCGGCCGAAGCGTGGCGTTCACGACGACCACACCACCGGGATCGGTGCTCGTCTACCTGTTCGGTGCCAGCAACGGCTTCCTGCCGCTCGGACAGTTCGGCTCGCTCTGCCTCGGCGTGTCGGACACGGTGCTACGTCGGCTACGCGCTGAGCATCGGCATCGACCTCCGCCTGGAGACGATCCCGAACGATCCTGGACTCGTCGGCGTCACCGTGTGGAGCCAGTTCCTGCTCGCGTCGATCACGAACGGGGTCGAGCTGAAGCTGCTCAACACGAACTGCTTGACGATCCAGCCCTGACCGATCGCCGCGCGCTCCACCTGCTGCAGGAGAGCCCTTGTTCGTCATCCTGACGCCGCGGACGCGGCGCCGTCAGCGCCCGGCCGCGACCGCGGCCGTCAGACACCGGATGCCGGTCCGCACCGTCAGGTCCGGATCGGGCCAGTAGTGCGCGGAGTGCAGCGACGGCGGGGCCTCGCCGTTCTGTCTCATCGCGGCGAGGCGCTCGGCGGAGACCGAGCCGAGGCGAAACATGCAGATCGGCACGCCCGCGCGCCCGTAGCGGCCGAAGTCCTCGGCGGTCATCACCGGTCCGAAGTCCAGGACGTGGTCGGCGCCCAGCGTCGTGCGGAAGGTCTCTCTCAGCCGCGCCGTCAGCTCGACGTCGTTGATCAACGCGGGCGTGTACTCGCTGAACGTCACGTCCGGCTCGGGCGCGCGGGCACCGGCGGCCGCGGCCTTCGCTTTGCGCTCGATCGCGCGTTTGATGTGCTCGTGCACATCATCGTCGTAGCTGCGAATCGTGATCTGCAGCCGGCATTCGGAGTCGATGATGTTGTGCTTGCTGCCGCCGTGGATCGAGCCCACGGTGACGACGGCGGCGTCCGTTGGATCGAGCTCTCGCGCCACGATCGTCTGGAGGTCGAGTACCAGCTCGCTCGCGATCACGATCGGATCGATCGTGAGATGGGGTGCGGCGCCGTGGCCGCCACGGCCCTTGACGAGCACGTCGCAGCTCTCGACGTTCGCCATCGCAGGCCCGGGGCAGAGCCCGACGTCGCCGGCGGCGAGGTCGTGAGCCACGTGCAGCGCGATCGCGCGGTCCGGCCGCGGGAAGCGTTCGAACAGACCGTCCGCGAGCATCGCGTTCGCGCCGCCGGAGCGTTCCTCGGCGGGTTGGCCGATCAGCACGGCGGTGCCGTGCCAGGCGTCGCGATGGGATGCGAGCCAGCGTGCGCTGCCGACGAGGCACGTCATGTGTACGTCGTGTCCGCACGCGTGCATCACGCCCTGCACCCGGCCGTCCTCGTCCTCGTGTCGGTCTTCGGACATGTAGTCGAGTCCGGTGCATTCGCCGATCGGTAGCGCATCCAGGTCGGTGCGCAGCAGCGTGGTCGGCCCGTCGCCGTTCACGAGCACCGCGACGACGCCCAGCCCGCCGACATGCCGCGTCACGGTGAAGCCTGCGGCCTCGAGCTCGTCGGCGATCCGCGCCGACGTCTTCACCTCGTGGAACGACAACTCCGGATGGCGATGGAGGTCCCGGTACAGCGACAGCAAGGACTCCCGCTGCCCTCCGTACCAGTCCTCGAAGGACTGCGCGCGCGCGGGGGCCGTGGCGACGACGAGAAGGGCGACAACGACGAGTGCGGACGCGCGTGACATGGCGGTGCCGAGTCTAACGGCGGGTGGGCCGCCGCCCGCGGGTCGTCGGGTTCAGGTCGCCTCGGCGGCCGACCCTTCGCCCGTCGAGAGCTCGGCGAGCAGCGCTTCGCCGAAGCGATCCCACTTCGGCGGGACCGAGTCCCTTGATCGCGAGGAAGCTCGTGCGGTCGTGGGGCGGCGCGCACGCGAGGAGCTCGAGCGTCTCGTTCGAGAACACGGTGTAGGCGGGCTTGCCGCGCGCGACGCGCTGCCGGAACTCGCGGAGACGCGTCGCGCGCTCCCGACTCGCGGGGTCGAGCTCGCGCGCCGGCTGCGCGTCGCGCGTACGCCCGCGTGCCTTCTGAGGTCGCGTCCCCGGGATCGGCACCGGCGGCAGGTCCGGCATCACGTCGAGCGCGAGTGCCCGGCGGCCGGCGTCCGCGAGGCCGAGCACCAGCCCGCCCTCGCTGCCGTCGCGGCGCTGGAACGGGCGTCGTTCGAGCAGGCCGCAGTCTTCGAGGAAGCGCACGAGGTCGCGGACCGAGGCCTCCGTCGCACCGCCGAACACGCCGTACGTCGCGAGCTGCTGGAGCCCGCGGTCGAGGACCTCGCGGGCCTCGCTGCCCGCCAGCACCTGCACGACGCGCGTCGCACCGAACCGGAAGTCGAGCTCGCTGACGGTGCGGAGCACGTGGCGCACGACGCGGACCTCTTGTTCGCTCACGGCGCGGACGTCCGCCGCCGAACCGGTGCACAGATCGCAGCGACCGCAGGGCTCGCCGGGTTCGCCGAGGAAATAGGCACGGATGCGATCCAGGCGACAGCCGGTGCGCGAGCGCGCGTAGTCGAGCATGCGGCCGAGCCGACGGTCGTCGCGCGCACGCTTCTCGCGGAGCTGCGCCGCATCGATCGGTGGCTCACCCTCGAGCCGCGTGCGCAGCAGCACGGTGTCGCCGCTGAGGTCGAGGCACTCGGCCGCCTGGAGCAGTCGCAGCGCGGTCTCGATCGGGCCGCGGGAGCGTTCACCGACGGCGGCCGCGAGCGCGTCGCGATCGATCGAATCGCCGGCCGTGCCGCTGGCGAGCCGGTGCCACAGCCGCGCGACGAGCTCCGGCGTCGGGTTCGACTGATCGATGAAGAACTTCTGGAGTCGATAGTCGCCGCCATGCTGCAGGAGCACGCAGCGAGCCGGCTCGCCGTCGCGACCGGCGCGGCCCGCCTCCTGGTAGTAGGCCTCGAGCGATCCCGGGAGGTCGTGGTGCAGCACCAGCCGGATGTCGGCCTTGTCGACTCCCATGCCGAACGCGTTGGTCGCGACCAGCACGTCCAGCTCACTGGCCATGAAGGCGTCCTGGACCGACGTCCGCTCGTCGTCGGGCAGTCCGGCGTGGTACGCGCCGGCCGCCAGACCGCTCTCGCGCAGGCGCGCGCAGACTTCCGCGACCGACTTGCGACTCGCGGCGTAGACCAGGCGCGTGCCGGCGCACGCCTTCACCACGTCCTCGGTGACGCGCAGCTTGTCGTCCCGTGACGGGGCCGGCAGCACCTCGAACGTGAGGTTCGGCCGGTCGAAGCCGGTCAGCACGAGGGACGGGTCGCGCAGCCGGAGCTGGGCGACGATGTCGTCGCGCACCTCGGGAGTGGCGGTCGCGGTCAGTGCGGTGATCGGCGGGCGACCGAGTCGGCCCGCGACGTCGCCGAGCCGGCGGTAGTCGGGGCGGAAGTCGTGGCCCCACTGGCTGATGCAGTGCGCCTCATCGACCACCAGGCGGGTCGGCGGCCGGCGGGACACGAAGTCGAGGAAGCGTTCGCTCCGGAACCGCTCGGGCGCGACCAGCAGGATGCGGAGGTCGCCGCGCGTCAGGCCGTCGGCGACCGCGCGGCGATCGTCCGGGCTCGAGCCGGAATGCACGGTCGCGGCGGCCACGCCGCGCGCGCGGAGGGCATCGGTCTGGTCCTTCATCAGCGCGATCAGCGGCGACACCACCAGCGCGTAGCCGTCGCCGCAGAGCGCCGGGAGCTGGTAGCACAGCGACTTGCCGGCGCCGGTCGGCATCACCACGAGGACGTCGCGCCCGGCGAGGCACGCGCCGACGGCCTCGGCCTGACCCTCGCGGAAGCGGGAATGGCCGAACCGCTCGCGCAGCAGTCGCTCGGCGTCCGCGAGCGCGGCCCTCGAGTCCCCCTCACCTGGAATCGTCATCGTCCTCTGTCTGCGGCGCCGCACCGTAGCTCGTGCGCCCGGCGCCCTTCGATCCGACCTCGAATTTGCCGTACGTGACACGCGGCGGCGGCCTCGCCGAGGTCGCCGCCGCGCTCGAAGTCGTCGGTCTTCGTGCCCCTACTGACGCCAGTAGCTCGAGAGGATCGTCACGCCGGGCACGTCGATCGTCTTGACCTTGACGCGGGCGACCACGTCGATGATGTCGATCTTACCGGTGTCGCCCATCGCGACGAAGAGATACGCCGGCGTGTACGGGCGGACCGGTCCGCCCTGCGGGTTGATCAGGACCGTGCCCTTGGCCGAGTGGCCGATGACGGACGTCCCGAGGCTGCCGTTGTTGGGAGTGCGCTGATTCGGGAACACGCCCACGTTGTTCATCTCGTCGAACACGAAATCCGAGACCGAGTTGCCCGAGAGGCGCAGGTTCAGCGACAGCGTCGGATCGGATCCGCCGTAGCGCTCGGTGACCGTCCACTCCTTCTGGCGGAACGTCGGCGGGAGCTGGAAGCCCGTGCCGGTCTGCTGCTGGATCGGCAGCTGCCCCTGTGGCGAGGAGGTCAGCTCGCAGCGCGACACTGCCGCGACGTTGCTGTCGTCGAGGTGGGACACGTAGAAGCCGCCGAGGCCGGACGTGTAGTCCATCCGGATCCCCGTCGGGCGACGGAACACGGGCTGGACGGTGCCGATGATGTCGTTGAACCCGATCCCGTTGGTGCCGTCCGGTCCGGATTCGAAGACCGCGACCGTGCCGTTGCTGTTGAGGATGTAGGCGTAGTAGATGCCGCTCGCGTTGCCGGTGTTGATGTAGCGCTCGGTCACGGCGATGCCGATCGGGTCGACGACGTTGCCGCTGACGATCTTCAGCACCGAGAAGTCGGAGGCGGAGACGATCGTGACCGCGTTGGCCAGCTTGCACGCGACGACGATCGTCTCGCCGTCGGGCTGCCACGCGAGCTGCGACGGCCCGGCCGCGGTCTCAGTGGTGGCAACGATCGTGTTGAACGTCGGGTTGCGCGGGTCGATGTCGATGAAGCTCACCGTCGAGGACGAGAAGTTCGAGACGGCGATGAGCCCCAGCGACGGCGACATCGTCATGCTCTGCGGATCGGTGACCGCGATCGCGTCGAGCACCGTGAACCGGTTGCTGTTCAGGACGAGGATCTGTCGGTTCTCATGGTCGAGCACGTACAGGAAGTGCCCGATCTGCTGTCGCGACTCGTACGGGATGAACTGCGGCGGTGGCGGCGGCGAGCTCGGCGCCGGCGCCGGTCCGTAGAAGACGCCGGGGAAGTTCCGTTGCCGGAAGTCCGGGCGGTTGCCCGGCACGAGCAGGTTGGCCTTCGGGATGGGGCCGCCGGTGTAGGTCGGTTCCTCGGCGAAGATCGCCTTCGAGGGATTCGGCGGCGGGAACCTCAGCCGCGGCGGATTCGGATGTGTGCTGATCGCGATGCAGTTGCCCGGCTGCACGACCCCCGACGAGAGGTTGATCTGGTTCTGCGGGCCCGCGTTGACGTTGATGTTCTCGTTGTTGTAGACGAGATCGAGCGGGCAGCCGACGTGGATGTCTGCGACGTTGTTGAGGATCGGGCTGCCGACGAGATTCGTGTTGCCCGACGTGTCTTCGACCAACGTCAGCGGTCCGTTCGAGCCGGCGTCCAGCTGCGAGCTGCCCGGGCCGAGCGACGGGACGAGGCCGGGCTGCCCGATGTTCGGGTTGTTCAGCGCGAAGAACGTCTGCGTCGGATCGAGCGTCGGATTGCCCTGGGCGTCCGGCTCCAGGCCGTTGGTGCCCTGGCCGTAGCCGTTCAGGTCGATCACCGAAATGCCCGGATCCGAGCCGCCGATGCCGATGTAGATCGCGTCGGGCGACACCGGCGCGTTGATGATGCCCGGGCCCCGTCCGGTCGCGAACGTCGTCGCGACGTCGACTCCGAGCGGCATGTTGTCCTTCACCGCATGGACGCTGTCCCGGGTCACCGAGAACGTGACGGTCGACTTGCCCGGCAGGCTGTACGCCGGTCGGATGCGGTAGGTACAGAGGTCGCCGTAGGCGACGGGGTCCGCGTAGTAGAGGATCGAGAACGTCGCCTCGTTGATCGTGACGTTGAGCGCGATGCCGCCAGCTGCCGGCGTCAGATTGCTCGTCGTGAAGAACGTGCCCACGTCCACCGGCTGGACCGGCTTGTTGAACGTCACGTAGACGTCGGTGAGCGGCGAGACGCCGGTCTGGCCGTTGCCGGGGCTGATCTCCGGCACGCGCGAGCCCGAGAACCCGAGGACGTTCGCCGGATTCGGATCGCTGCCGACCGTCGTCGCGGTGCAGGCTTCCTGTGCGAGCACGCGCTCGTCCGTGTCGCGCACGGAGTTGTTCACGATCAGCCGCAGCACGAGGTTGTTGTTGCCGGGATCGAACGTCTCGAGCGTGCGCAGGTCCTGGTCGCTGTCGGCGACGAACACGAACGAGTTCGGTGCAACCAGATCCTCGTCGCCAGTGAAGCCGCGGGGGAAACCGTCGAGCTCCGGATAGCTCGGATCGACCATCACGTTTCCCGAACCGTCGACCGTCACCACCTGCTTCAGCACGAGCTGGTTGTTCTCGCGCACGTAGGTGTAGCCGCCGACGAAGCCGCGGCCCTTGGCCATCACCGACGCCTCGGTGACCGGATCGTAGGCCAGCACGCTGATCGCCGAGGTCAGACCGGAGTTGGTCTGGATCGCGGCCTGGTCACCCGACAGGATCGACTCGGGCTTCAGCTCGTGCGTGAACCGGAACTGGAGGAAGTTGTTGCCCGGCGAACCGTCGGGCAGCGTCGTGGTGTCGGGCAGCGTGGCCGGTGGCAGCACGCCGTTGGCGGACGTCGCGTACTGGTGCAGGGTGTCGATCGACTCGATGTTGAGGATCGTGGTGGTCGGATTCCCGAGGCTGTCGAGCTGCCGGATGCGATACGGGAACACCTGCCCCTGACCGGTGCTGATCTGGGAGAGCAGGAACGACCCGCGGTTCGCGGAGTTCTTCTTGCTGCCACCGCCGCAACCGGCGAGTACGGCGAGCGCGCAGCTCAGAACGACCACAGGGAATCGAGAAGGGCGCATAGGGCGGACCATGAAACGGGAGGTGGCTGGCCTTGCCAAGAGCGGAGCCGGGCTTCGGGTGCGTCGATCGGGAGGAACGCAGGGTTGGCGGACGTCCCGGGATGGTCGGTCACGGCCGGCCGAGCGGGGACGCCCTTGGCCCCTGGGCACCCCGGAGCAGGGCACGTCAGGGTCCGAGCCATGGCGCTCCGGAGCCTGTGTAGCCACCGCGGGGCCCGGCGTCACCGGTCGGGTGATCCGACCAGGGCTTCCGCCCGCCCGGCGGGGTATCTTGCCCGCCCATGCTCGGGCCGTTCTCCCGCCTCGCCGGGCGCCGCGCCCATCTCGATGCGCCCAACCTCCTGCGGTCGCTGACCGAGGTCATCGACGCGGTTCCGGGCGGGATCAACCTGGGGCAAGGCGTCTGCGACCTCGATCCGCCGGAGCCGCTGGTGGTCGGGGCGGTCCGCTCGATCCGGGGTGGCGACCGCCAGCTCTACACGCCGTACGCCGGCCTGCCGGGCCTCCGAGACGCGATCGCGACGAAGCTCCAAGACGCCAACGGGTTGGCCGTCGCGCGGGAGAACGTCGTCGTCACGCTGGGCTCGTCCGGGGCGTTGTTCGGCGCTTTGATGACGCTGCTCGAGCCGGGGGACGAGGTGATCCTGTTCGAGCCGTTCTACTCGTACCACCGCTCGACGCTGGAGCTCGTCGGCGCTCGACCGGTGATGGTGCCCCTCGTCGGGCCGGATCTGGCGCTCGATCCGGAGGCGTTGCGGCGGGCCATCGGCCCGCGGACGCGCGCCGTCGTCGTGAACACCCCAGGGAATCCGTCGGGAAGGTGTTCTCGCGGGACGAGCTCGCGGCCCTGGCGGCGCGGCTCGAGGGCACCGCGATCGCCGTCCTGACCGACGAGGTCTACGAATACATGGTCTACGACGGCCGCGAGCACGTCTCGCCGGCGTCGGTCGCGGGGCTCGCGGACCGCTGCCTGACGATCGGCAGCTTCAGCAAGACCTACTCGATCACCGGCTGGCGCGTCGGCTACGTCGCGGGCCCGGCAGCGACGGTGGACGCCATCGGCCGGGTCTGCGACCAGATCCACGTCTGCGCGCCGCGGCCGATGCAGCGGGGCGTCGAGCAGGCGCTCTGCGAGCTGCCCCGGTCGTTCTACACCGAGCTGCGCGCCGGCTACGAGCGGCGGCGGGACCGGCTGTGCGACGCGCTGGAGCGTGCCGGCTTCCGCCTGCGCCGCCCCGAGGGAGCCTACTACGTGCTCGCCGACTACCGCGACGTGCTCGGTGACCTGGACCCGCACGCCGCGGCGCTCCGGCTGATCGAACGGGCGCGGCTGAACGGTGTGCCCGGACATGTGTTCCACGCGGACCCCACCGGGGTGCGGACGATCCGATTCCACTTCGCGGTCGAGGACGCGGTGCTCGACGAGGTCTGCGCCCGGCTTGCAAAGCTGGGCGCGTGATCGCGGCTGGGAGCGGATTTGCGGTGTTCGCGCATCCGGCGCGGACGTTGGGGGGAACCTCGGAGGGGGCGCCGAAAGGCGTCTCGGAGCGAGCAAGCAAGAGACCTCCGGCTCCCTGAGTCGTGGGGTGAGAGAGAAGCAAGGGGAGGGACAGGTGGGGGCCTGTCCCTTCCGTTTTCTTTTGCTTGCCGCGCTCGGTCGGGCGGATCGGCCGGAACCGTGGGCCGCCAGGTCGGAGAATCCTCGCGGGACCCGAGGATTCGGACCCGAAGCGGCCCCGCAGATCCACAAGCGCGGCCGGCGGCCTCGGGGCATGCCCGCCAGAGGTGTGGGTCTGCCCCTCCCGTTGCAGCGGGCGGTCGCGCTTTGATCCGCGACCTTCCGCTGTCGCCGGACCCGACTTCGGGCGAGACTCTCCCCGCCATGAACCCTGCCGCCACCCGCGCGCTCGCCGTCGCGCCGTTGCTCCTCCTCGCCGGCGCCTGCGCGGATCTGGTCGGAACGCGCGACCGCCTCGGGGCCGCGATCTCGCGCACGAGCGAGGCCGCCGAGCCCGGTCTGCCCCAGGGGGACGGCCTCGAGACCCCGTCCCGCTCGCCATCCGGCGGCACGCTGCGGCTCCAGGACTGGAGCGTGGAGGCGTTCTGGGTGCCGTTCCTCGCGATCGACGTCGACACCAGCGACGACACCGGCTCGAGCCAGAAACCCGACATCGGCGCGGGCAGCGGCGTCGGTGCCGGGGTCAGCATCGGCGACGACGATCAGGGGATCGGCGTGCTCTGGGTCCGGTCGGCGAACGACGAGCTGACGACCTCGACCGACGTCATCACCAACGCGGTCTATGCGGACTTCCATGCGCGCGGGTCGTTCTGGCAGCAGGGGTCGAACCAGGCGTGGGCGCGGTTCGACGGCGGCTTCGGCGTCGCCACCATCGACTTCGACGGGCCGTTCGAGGATCAGACGACTGGAGCGATGCAGCTGCGCGGAACGGTGCAGCTCGAGTTCTCGAAGCGGGCTTCGATCGATGTCGGCCTCGGCGGATTCCTGTTCGGAGTGCCGGGCAACACGGTGGCGTTCGGCACCTACATGACCGTCGGTGGTGCGCTGCGCTTCTGACGCATCAGTCGGACACGACCGCGATCAGATCGCCGGCCTTGACCGCCTGACCCTCGCGCACGTACAGGTCCGCGATCTCGCCGCCCCGCGGAGCGCGCACCACGGTCTCCATCTTCATCGCCTCGAGCGTCAGCAGCGGAGCGCCTTCCGCGATCCGGTCCCCTGCGGCGACGGCGAGCGAGATCACCTTGCCCGGCATCGGTGCGCCGACCTGCCCGGGATCGGCCGGGTCGGCCTTGCGCGCCCCTTCGTCCTCCGGCGCGGACGCGCGGTCGATCACGGTGATCGGGCGGCCCTGCCCGTTCAACGTGAAGTACACCGTGCGCGAGCCGTCCTCGTTCGGCTCGCTGACCGCATCGAGCCGGATCACGAGCGTCTTGCCTTCCTCGAGCTCGACCCAGACGTCGCGTCCGGGTTCGAGTCCGTAGAAGTAGCTCGGGGTGTCGAGGATGGAGACGTCGCCGTGGCGCTGGCGGAACGCGAGGTGGTCGCGCATGACGCGCGGATACAAGGCGGCGCTGACGACTTCGCAGCGTCGTAGCTGGTGCCCGAACTGCTTGCCGAGCTCGTCGCCGAGCGCGTCGAGGTCGAGTGGCTCGAGCCGGTCGCTCGGGCGCCCGTCCAACACGGGCAGACCCTTCAACACCGCTGCGCGCAGCGCCTCCGGGAAGCCGCCCGGCGGATGACCGAGATAGCCTTGGAAGTACTGCACGACGCTCTGCGGGAAGTCGAGTCGCGGTGCGTTCTCCATCACCCGTGCGCGCGTGCGCTCGACGGTGGTCTCGAAGTCGTCCCGAACGGTCACGAGCAGGTCGTTCTGGACGAGGAAGATCGCGAAGTCGCCGACCATCTTGCTGGACGGCGTGACCTTCGGGATGTCGCCGACGAGCCGGTTGACGGTCGCGAAGGCGGTCTTGACGTCGTTCCAGTGGTCGATCAGTCCGAGCGACGCGACCTGGGGGCGCAGGTTCGAGTACTGGCCGCCCGGGATCTCGTGGAAGTAGACCTCGGCGGTGCCGCTCTTCAGGCCGCACTCGAACGGGCTGTAGTACTCGCGCACCGCCTCCCAGTAGTCGGCGAGTGGCTGCAGCTCCTTGTTCTTGATCTTCGAGTCGTGCGGGCTGCCGCGCAGCGCCGCGACCAGCGCGTTGATCGACGGCTGGCTGGTCATTCCCGCCATCGGGGCGAGCGCGACGTCGACGATGTCGACGCCGGTCTCGATCGCGGCGAGCAGCGAGGCGACGCCGTTGCCGCTGGTGTCGTGCGTGTGCAGGTGGATCGGCAGCGAGACCGTCGCGAGGCAGGCGCTCGATCAGGAGCCGCGCGGCGTGCGGGCGCAGCAGGCCCGCCATGTCCTTGACGCACAGGAAGTGCGCGCCCATGTCCTCGATGCGCTTGGCCAGATCGCCGTAGTAGTCGAGCGCCGTACTTGTCCGCGCGCGGGTTGTCGACGTCGCCGGTGTAGCAGACGCAGACCTCCGCGACCTTGCCGGTCGCGATGACGCGCTCCACCGCGACCCGCATGTTGTCGAGGTCGTTCAGGCTGTCGAACACGCGGAACACGTCGATGCCCGCATCGGCGGCCTCGTCGATGAACGCCTCGACGACGTTGTCCGGGTAGCTCGTGTAGCCGACGGCGTTGGCGCCGCGCAGCAGCATCTGCATGCAGGACGTTCGGCATCGCGCGCTTGAGCTGGCGCAGGCGGTCCCAGGGGTCCTCGTTGAGGAAGCGGTAGGCGACGTCGAAGGTCGCGCCGCCCCACGTCTCGAGCGCTGAAGAGCTGCGGCACGAGATGCGCGGTCGCCGGCGCGATGCGCACGATGTCGCGCGTGCGCACGCGCGTCGCGAGCAGGCTCTGGTGCGCGTCGCGCATCGTCGTGTCGGTGAGCAGCGGCAGCTCGTGGTTCTGCACCCACTCGGCGAGCCCCTCGGGCCCTGCTCGCTCGAGGATCTGCGCGGTGCCCGTCGGGCGGCCGGCCGTCGGGACGACCGGCGAGATCGGGTCGACGAACTGCGACGGCAGGCGCGCGCTGCTCGGCGCGCACGGTCGGATGCCGTTGACGATGACGTCGCGCGAGGTAGGCGAGCAGGCGGGTCGCGCGGTCGCGCGCGCCGGCGCAGCTCGAACAGCTCCGGTGTCTCGTCGATGAAGCGGGTGTAGGTCTCGCCCTTCCGGAAGGAGCTCGTGCGCGAGCACGTTCTCGAGGAACGGCATGTTGGTCTTGACGCCGCGGATGCGGAACTCGCGCAGCGCGCGCAGTCCCTTGCTGATCGGCCTGGTGGAAGCGTCGGCGCGTACGCCGTCGACCTTGACCAGCAGCGAGTCGTAGTAGGGCGTGACCACGGCGCCGGCGAAGCCGGTGCCGCCGTCGAGCCGGATGCCGAAGCCGGCCGGCCGAGCGGTAGCCGTGATGCGGCCGTAGTCGGGCATGAAGTTGTTCTCCGGGTCCTCGGTCGTGACCCGGCACTGGATCGCGAAGCCGCGCGGCGGATCGTCCTGCTGGCCGAGGATGCCGATCGCCTCGTGCCGAGGCGTGCCCCTCCGCGATGCGGATCTGCGCCTGGACGAGGTCGATGCCGGTGACCACCTCGGTGACGGTGTGCTCGACCTGGATGCGCGGGTTGACCTCGATGAAGTAGACTCGGTCGCGTCGCGTCGACGAGGAACTCGACGGTGCCCGCGTTGTGGTAGCCGACCGCGCGGGCGAGCGTCACGCGCGTCGCTCGCAGAGCCGGTCGCGCACGGCGTCGGTCGAGGTTGGGCGCCGGCGCGATCTCGACGACCTTCTGGTGGCGGCGCTGGACCGAGCAGTCGCGCTCGTAGAGGTGCACGACGTTGCCGTGCCGGTCGCCGAGGATCTGGACCTCGATGTGGCGGGCGCGCGGACGAGCTTCTCGAGGAAGACGTCGGCGTTGCCGAACGCCGCAGCGGCCTCGCGACCGGGCCTGCTCGAAGCCTCGGCGAGCTCGCCGCGCTCGCGCACGACCCGCATGCCGCGGCCGCCGCCGCCGATGCGCGGCCTTGACGATCACCGGAAAGCCGAGCTCTCGGCGAATGCCGCGCGCGCTCCGCGACGTCGTCGGCGACGGGTAGCTCGGTGCCGGGCACGACCGGGACACCCGGCCTGCTCGGCGAGCGTGCGCGCGCCGATCTTGTCGCCCGAGCGTGCGCGAGCACGTCCGGCGCGCGGCCCGACGAAGGTGATGCCCGCGCGCCTCGCAGGCGCGGGCGAAGTCGGCGTTCTCGGACAGAAACCCGTAGCCGGGGTGGATCGCGTCGACGCCGCTGCGCTTGGCGACGTCGAGGATGCCGTCGATGTCGAGGTAGGCGGCGACCGGGCCTCTTGCCGCGGCCGACGCAGGTAGGCCTCGTCGGCCTTGTAGCGGTGCAGGCGCGAAGCGGTCCTCGTCGCTGTAGATCGCGACGGTGCGGATGCCGAGCTCGGCGCGGCGCGGAACACGCGGATCGGCGATCTCGCCGCGGTTCGCGCACAGGAGCTTGCGGAACGGATGGATCTCCATGAGCGCTCGGGGCGAGACGAGTCGAGCTTCGCCGCGCGATTATGCGCGCCGCACCTGGACTCGCGAACGCGAATCGCGGCTCGCGTCCGAGCGGCTGCGCCTCCAGAATGCGCGCCGATGCAGAGCGCCTCCGTGACGCTGCTCGTGCTCGCGATCGTCTGCGCCGGGTTGCGAGTCGACCGACCCCAGCCGCCGCCCGACCGCCCGGCCGGGCCGCCGCTGGAGGTACGGCTGCTGGCCGGCGGCTTCGTGTCGTTCGAGGGGCGGCGCATGCCGCTCGAGGACTTCCTCTACGAGCTTCGACTGCGATGCCGCGACACACCGCCGAGCGCGGTTCCGTGGCTGCGCGGTCGTGGCCCCGCGGGAAAAGTCCCCCGGGATTCCCGACATCGTCGAACGGATTCGCCGGGAAGCGTGGGCCATCGGCATGCAGCACGTCGAATTCGAGCTGGAGGCATCGTGAGCTCCCGACTGTTGGGGTCCCCGGATCTGGTGGTGTTCGACGTCGACGGCACCGTGCACGACACCTTCCGCTGGTGGGGTCCGCTGATCCGCCGCGGACTCCGGCAGTTCGCGGCGAGCTCCGGCATCGACATCGAGGATCCGAGCGACGAGGCGGCATGCGCGGTGGTGGGCATGAAGGACGCGGGCGTGTGGGCGCCGTTCCTGCCCGCGGATCAGAAGCACCGCTGGGCCGATCTGCGCGGTGTCGTGCTGCCGATGGAGATCGACGAGCTGCGCTCCGGACGCGACCACCTGTTCCCGGGCGTGCGGGAGCTGATCGAGCGGCTGCGGTCGGCGGGCGTGCGAGTGGCGCTCGCGAGCAACTGTCGTCAGCCGTACATGGACGCGATCCGCGACGGGCAGGGGCTCGGCGAAGCGACCGACTGGCAGTTCTGTCTCGATTCGCCGGGGGTCGACACCAAGACCGACATGCTCCGGCTGGCGGGCGCGGCAGCGGCGGCGGTGCGGCCGGTGATGGTCGGGGATCGCGAGCCGGACCTCGAGGCGGCACGCGCGGTCGACTGGCTGTTCGTCTGGCGCCGGAACGACCGCTGCGACCTGACGGCCGAGTCCGACGGGGTGTGGGAGGGCGGCGTCGCCGAGTTCCTGGGGCTGGTCGGGCTGCCGGTCGGTCCCGCCGCGGGCGGTTAGACTCTCGCCGACCGGAATATCTCTGCCGGGTATCGTAGGAGTCCGCCACTCTCGCTCCGCAGTGCCCGAGGGAACCCGACCCGATGCCATCCGCCGCCTTCTTCGTCCTGCTCGCCTTCCTCGGTGCGGTGAGTCTGTGCGGAGCGGCGATCTGGTTCGGGGTGACGGTCGCGAAGGACCGCCGGGACCGGCTTCGCATCCTGGAGGATGCGATCCGCGACGGGAAGCTGGACGACGCGACCCGCGAGGCGCTGCTCCAGGGTCTGGTCCGCGACCGCGAGGATCGGCACCGCGGCGGGCGCCGGCGCGGCGGCTTCGGACGCCTGGTGTTCGCCCTCGGTTGGATGGCGATGGTCAGCGGCGTCGGCCTGTTCACGATCGGGGAACCGGACTCGACCGAGGCGGGGGTGTTCTTCGTCGTGCTCGGCTTCGGGATGGTGACGCTGCCGATGGCGCTCCGCGAGTACGACCGCCGCGGCGACGTGGTTCGCTCCGACTGACCCGCGATGGTCCCCGATCTCCTCGCCATCGCGGTCCTGCTGCTCGGCGTCGGCATCGGCGTCTTCGTCGTCGTGCGCTGGGCCCTCGGCGACCACGAGCGGCGTCAGCGCCGCCGCGTGCTCGCGAGCGCGATGCGCGGCGGTCGACTCGACCCCGCGCTGCGTGCCGAGCTGGTGCAGGAGTTCTTGGGGGACGACGCCGGCAGGATCCGTCGGGCGCGCCGCGGCGGCGGCTTCGCGCGGTTCGCGTTCCTGGTCGGGTGGCTGATCGTGATCGTCGCGCTGGGACTCCTCGCGACCGGCGCCCCCGACGCGACGCAGGCGGGCACGTTCTGCGTCGTGCTGGGTCTCGGGATCGTCGCGCTGCCGACGGTGCTTCGCGAGTACGACGAACGGATCCTCCGCTCCTGAGCGGGATTCGTGGCCCGGATGACGGCACTCGGGCGGACGGCCTACAATCGCCGGCGATGACCGACCTGTTCGAGGAGATCGTCCGATTGCGCCGCGAGGGCATCCCCGCCGCCCTCGCCACCATCGTCGCGACGCGCGGCTCGACGCCCGGCCGCGAGACGATGCGGCTGCTCGTGCAGGAGGATGGCACGTTTCTCGGCACGGTCGGCGGTGGCTGTCTGGAGGCCGAGGTCTACGACTGCGCGCGCGACGTGCTGCGCGACGAGCAGCCGCGCACGCTGAAGTTCCGGCTGACCGAGCACGACTCGCCGGACTCCGGCCTGCTCTGTGGGGGGGAGGTCACGGTGTTCGTCGAGCCGATCACGACGCCGGCGCTCTGGATCTTCGGCGGCGGGCACGTCAGCAAGGCGCTGTGCCAGGTCGCGGCGCTGGCCGGGTTCCGGGTCACGGTCGCCGACGATCGTCCGAACTACGCCAACGCCGAACGCTTCCCGCACGCCGCCGCCACCGTCGCGGCGCCGTATGCGGAGGCGGTCGCCGCGATGCCGATCCGGGCGAACACGTATGTCGTCATCGTGACCCGCGGCCACAAGGAGGACGGCACCGTGCTCGAGGCGATCCATGGGCGGTACCGCGCGACGGGCGACCGTCCCCGCTTCCTCGGGATGATCGGCTCGAAGACCAAGCGCGCGGTGCTGTTCCGTCACCTGCGCGAGGCCGGGGTCACCGACGAGCCGTTCCTCGACGCGATCCGGAGCCCGGTCGGGCTGTCGATCGGCGCGCGCAGCCACGAAGAGATCGCCATCGCGGTCGTCGCCGAGCTCGTCTCGGTCCGGCGGACCGGCGAGGACGCCGCGGCGGCCTGGCAGGCCCGCAAGCGTCCGGCGACCGCCCGCGTGCGGGAGTTCGCGGTCGATCCGGACGATCGAGTGGTGCCCACGGCGGGCCGCGACACGGCCGGTTGAACCCCCGTGTCGCGTGCACCGTTGCGACCCTTCGCGGCGACTGGCATCATTCTTCCCCCCTCCGGGCGTCCCCAGTTTCGCCCGCTTCGGCCCCCCGTCCCCATCCCACCGGACCCTGCTGGCATGAACAATTGCGCTCTCCGGGCCATCGCGGCGACGCTGCTGCTGCCCGCTCTCGCGCTCGCACAGAAGGATCGCATCACCCTCGTCGACGGCACCGTCCTCGACAAGGTCCGCGTCACCGCCTTCACGATCGCCAAGATCGACTTCGAGAAGAGCGGCACGCCGGACTCGCGCACGTCCGACCTCGTCGCCGATGTGCACGTCGATCGGGTTCACGACGTCTACAAGCGTGCGTATGCCGCGAAGGGCACCGATCAGGGACCCGCGACGTTCATCTCGGAGGCCGACCAACAGAGCGACGCGTTCCTCAAGCAGTTCGGCTACGTCGAGGCCGCCAGGATCTACCTCGCGAACGACCAGATGAACGACGCGTTCGCGGTGCTCGACGAGCTGAAGAAGCAGGTGCCGGACAGCGGTTTCCTGCCGATGACCTACACGGTCAAGATCGAGTACTACCTGTCCCAGGGGCGATCGAAGGCCGCGGACGCCCAGAGCGTCGCCCAGGAATACGAGCGGCAGTCGCAGGTCCAGGGCTTCCCGAAGGGCTTCGCCCTCGAGGCGCGCTACTACAAGCTGATGGCCGACGCCGCGGGAGGCACCATCGATGCGAACCGGCTGCGCGACCAGCTCCAGTCGCTCGCGCGCGATGCCTCGGGGCATCCGGACGTCGTCAATCGGGCGCGTCTGCAGATCGCCAACTCGCTGCGCGCCGAGAACAAGCTCCCTGACGCGCTCGCGATCTACAACGAGCTGCTCGACAAGGACTACACGACCGAGCGCGTGCGGGCCGGTGCCTACCTCGGTCTCGGCAGCGTCCAGCTCGCGCAGGGCAACGCCAGCGACAAGGGTCCCTATCGCGACGCCCTCCTGTCGTTCCTGCGGGTCTACCTCGAGACACCCGACGCACCGCCGTCGATGATCGCCGAGGCGTTGTTCATGGGCGCCCAGGCAGCCGAGAAGTGGGGGGGCGACGACGCCGGACGCATGGCGCGCCGCCTGCGCTACATCCTGAAGCGCGACTACCCGAACAGCACCTGGAACCAGCGGTGAGCGGACGGTTCGCCGCCGAGCGGCCCGCGGGGTGGCTCGACAGCGCGGCGTTCTTCGTGTTCCGGACCGTGCTGGGCGTGATCCTGCGCCTGCTGTTCCGGATCCGCGTCGAGAATCGGCCGAGGCTCGACGGCGCCTGCGTGCTGGTGGCCAACCACACGTCGTTCCTCGATCCGCTGCTGCTCGGCGCCGTGGTGCCGCGGCGGATCATCTTCCTGATGACCGTGCTGCACCATCGCAGCCCGTGGTTCGGCTGGTTCTATCGGTTCTCGCGGGCGATCCCGGTCGCGGCACGCGGCGGCGCGAATCGCGAGGCGCTGCGCGTCGCGCGGCTCGTGCTGCAGCGGGGTGAGGTGCTCGGCGTGTTCCCCGAGGGCGGCATCGCGCGGGACGGCCTGCCCATGCTCGGCAGTCCCGGAGCGGTGTCCCTCGTCCTGGCCGAGGACGTGCCGATCGTCCCGGTCCACATCGGCGGCGCCCACCGCGCGATGCCGCTCGGCAAGCTGCCGCGCCCGACCAAGGTCACGGTGCGGTTCGGCGCGCCGATCCGCGTCGCCGAGCTGACCGCCGGCGCCGAGCAGGACCGGCGGGCGCGCCTGCGGGTCGCGACGCGCCGCATCATGGATCGCATCGCGGAGCTCGGCGGGCACGAGTCGCGCGAGGCGTTCGTCGAGCGACACCGAATCGCTACGACTGCGTAACACGGGGCTGCGCCAGGCGTCCCATGCATGCCCGGTGCGGTCGGGTACGGCCGTTGCTGAAGGCCGCGCCGCCCGCGACCCGTCCCCCGGCTCGTCCGCAAGGTCGCGACCCCTCTCATGACACGGATCCCATCCCTCGCCGTGGCCCTGCTCGCCGTGCTCCCGGCCTGCGGTGGCGGCAACGACGTCTCTCTCTACTGCGCGCTCGACCAGGAGCACAGCGAGCGCATCGTCGATCGGTTCGAGGCGGAAACCGGCCTCGCCGTCAAAGCGCGCTTCGACACCGAGGCCTCGAAGACGGTCGGTCTGGTCAGTGCCCTCCGCGAGGAGGCGAACCACCCGCGCTGCGACGTGTTCTGGAACAACGAGCTGGCGATGACGGTTCGCCTCGGGCAGCTCGGCCTGCTCCAGCCGTACGTCTCGCCAAGCGCGGCCGACATCCCCGACCGCTTCAAGAGCAAGGACGGCCTGTGGACCGGCTTCGCCGCGCGCGCCCGAATCCTGATCGTCAACACCGAGCTGGTGAAGGAGCCCGCCGAGCGCCCGACCTCGATGTGGGATCTGATCGATCCCAAGTGGAAGGGGAAGTGCGCGGTCGCGATCCCGCTGACCGGCACGACACTGACCCACTTCGCGGTGCTGCGTGAGGTCCTCGGCGAGCAGGAGTTCAACCGGTTCGTCGACGGGCTGTTCGCGAACGAAGTGCAGCTCCTGCAGAGCAACGGCGCCGTGATGAAGACCGTCGCCGACACCTCCAAGGGCGTCGCGTTCGGGTTCACCGACACCGACGACTTCCACGTCGGCTTGACCAAGGGACACCCCGTCGTGGCGGTGTTCCCCGATCAGGGCGAAGGGCGGATCGGCACGCTGCTGATCCCCAACTCGATCGCGCTCGTGAAGGGCTCGCCGCATCCGGAGCTCGGCAAGCACCTGATCGACTACGTGTTGTCGGATCAGGTCGAGGCGATGCTCGCGGCCGGCAAGTCCGCGCAGATTCCGGTCCGCGCGTCGGTGACGGGCCCCGAGTCGAAGCAGATCCTCGCGATCGGAGGCTTCAAGGAGATGAGCTGGGATCCGGAGGCAGTGGCCAGCCATCTCGACGAACGGGTCCGCGAGTTCCAGAAGCGCTTCGGGATGTGAATCGGGACGCGCCGAGGATGGACCGACTCCAGCGAACGATTGCCGGCGTGCCGCTCTGGCTCGCGGCACTGTTCTGCATCGCATTCATCGTGCTTCCGATCGGTGCGATGTTGCTCGAGACGATCCACGGTCCGCACGGATTCTCGCTCGAGCCTTGGAAGACGATCCTCGCGACCGACGTCGACCGCCAGCAGCTCTGGAACTCGATCACGCTGGGTCTGGTGGCCACGGCCATCGGCCTCCTGCTCGGGCTCGGCTACGCGTGGTTCACGTTCCGCACCGACCTCCCGGGTGGCGCCGCGCTGCTGCCGCTCGGTATCGCGCCGCTCGCGGTGCCGCCGATCTTCGTGGCGATGGGTTTCGCCGACATGATGGACGTGTCGGGGTTCTGGCTCTGCGCGACGATGCTCGGCGCGAGCTACACGCCCTTCGTCGCGGTGATGGCCGCGCACGGTCTGCGATCCGTCGACGGACGCAGCTACGAATCCGCGCTGGTCGCGCGTGGCCGGTGGCCGGCCGAGCGCATGCTGCTCCGATCGATCCTGCCGGAGATCGCCGCTGGCTGCCTGCTCGTGTTCGTGTTCGTGATCTCCGAGCACGGCGTGCCGGAGTTCCTGTCGGTGAAGGGCAAGACCTGGCACACCTACGCCGAGGGCGTGTTCTCGCGGTGGAAGCTGCGCGCGACCGGTCTCGCCTATGAGGACATCGTGAGCCCGATGGTCGCGGCGCTGCCGCTGATCGTCATCATCGCGATCGCGTTGGCGGTCGCACTGCGCCTTCGGACTCGGGCCAATCTGCGCAGTGACGTGCTGCCGTTGCCGGTGCGCAGGCTCGGTCGGTGGCGATGGCCGGCGTTGCTCTTGCCGACGATCTACCTGGGAATGGGTGTCGGCGTACCGCTGTTCGTGATGGGGCGCTGGACGGCGGGGTCCTCGCAGGTCAAAGAGCCGATGTCGCTGGCGTTCGTGCGCAAGAGCTTCCAGGACGCGTTCGCGCAGGCCGGTGACGACCTGGCGCGCACGACCGGGATCGCGTTCGCGGCCACCGTTCTCGCGATCCTCGTCGCGGTACCCCTCGCACGCCGAGCGGGTCGCGGTCACCGTTGGATCGATCGGTTCAGCGTGTTGCCGATCGCGGTTCCCGCCGTGCTGCTGACGATCGGCATGGTCGACGTCTACAACTCGGATTGGGCCAACGACCAGTACCGGTACGTGGGTGACTTCTACGCGTCGTGGGGCATCGTCGCGTGCACCTATGCGGCGCGTTTCCTGCCGTTCGGCGTGCTGACGCTGAGCCAGGCGGTCCGCCGCCAGCCGCCCGCGCTCGAGGAAGCAGCGGCGCTCACCGGTCGCGGCCCGATCCCACGCGCGCTGCGCATCCACCTGCCGCTGTTGTGGCCAGCCGTCTGGTCCGCGGCCTGTCTGGTGTTCGTCCTCGGCCTTCGCGAGCTCGACATGGCGGTCGTCCTGCCATCCGGCAACGGTACGATCGTCCGGCGTCTGTCGAACGTCGTGCACTTCGGCGGTGAGGACGTCGGCGGTGCGCTCGCGCTGCTCCTGCTGTTCACCGCAGCGCTGTTCCCCCTGCTGACCCTGGTCCTGACCGGTCGCAAGCTCCGATCCCTCTCCTGACGAACGACCCATGCAGCCCGTGACGATCGACGGTCTCCTGCTCGAACGGAGCGAAGGCTTCCGCCTCGGCCCCCTCGACCTCGCGTTGCCGCGTGGCAGCCGGACCGCGCTGATCGGCCCTTCCGGCTGTGGCAAGACCACCTTGCTGCGGTGCATCGCCGGACTCGAGCGTCCGAGCTCCGGCGTGATCCGCATCGGCGATCGCGTCGTGTCGGACGGCCGCCACCAGCTCGTCACGCCGCAGGAACGCCGTCTCGGCGTCGTGTTCCAGGATGGTGCGCTGTGGCCGCACATGACGGCACTCAAGCACCTTCGCTTCGCGGCGCCGTCGCGTTCGCGAACAGAGCTGCTCGAGCTGCTGGAGAGCGTCGGCCTGCGCGACCTGGCCGATCGTCGCCCTGCCGCGCTGTCCGGAGGTGAGGCCCAACGGCTGTCCCTCGCGCGCGCGCTCGCCGGCGATCCCGAGGTGCTGCTGCTCGACGAGCCACTCGGCTCGGTCGACGTCCATCTTCGCGACGAGCTCGCGGCGCTGGTCCGATCGATCGCCGAGGATCGCGGGCTGACCCTCGTGATCGTGACCCACGACCGGGACGAGGCGTTGGCGATGGCCGACGAGATCGCGGTCATGGTCGACGGACAGATCGTCGAACGCGGCGCCGCCGCCGACCTGGTGCGTGAACCGCGGACCCCGTTCAGCGCGCGGTTCCTCGCGCACGCGTTGATCCTGCCGCTCGAGTCGGGCGACGGCGGCACCGCCCGGACCGCATTCGGGTCCGTCGAGCTGCCGGCCGGTGCGGCCGTCGACAGCCATGTCCTGGCGGTCTTGCCGAACGACGTCCAGATCACCTCGAACGGCTCGGTCGATTCCCGGGACGCCGCCGCACGCGTTCTGCAGGTGCGCCACGATTCGTTCGGCAATCGCTACGTCGTCGTCGACCTGATGTCGGGGACCCTCGTCGTCCCGTGCTCGGACGACCTCGCCGTCGGATCGACGGTGGGTGTCCGGCTGCGGCACGAGCCCCGTCTGTTGCCCGATCGCACGCGGTCGGCTGGAGGTGGAGAATGAGCGTCCGCGCCCGTCTGTTGCTCGGACTCGTGTTGTTGGGCTGTCTCGGATTCGTCGCCTACGTGGTCGCCGGAGGCGAGAGCGAGAGCGCCGCGAAGGAGCAGCAAGTCGCGAAGACCACACAGTGGCAGAGCTCCGCTCAGTGCAAGACCTGCCACCAGGACGTGTGGAACGAGTGGTACGGATCCCACCACCAGATCGCGTACCTGAATCCCGAGGTCCGGAACCTCAGCGACGACTTCCGGAACAAGGAGTGCCAGGCGTGCCACCTGCCGCAGCCGATCGCGATGACCGGGTTCGCGCAGCGCACGCTGCCGCGGCAGACGCGACCCGACGAGGGGGTCGGCTGCATCTCGTGTCACCTCGGCGCCGACGGCCGGATCATGGCGGCCCACGACGTGCCGTCCGCCGGTTGTGCTCCGGTGGCGAATGCCGACTTCATGTCGATGCGCCAGTGCGAGAGCTGCCACAACCAGCACTACACGACCGATCAATGGCGGGCGAGCCGGTTCGCGAAGGAGAACGTGAACTGCAACGACTGCCACATGCCTCGCGTGGAGCGCACGCTCGCCGATGGCAAGCAGAAGCAGGGCTGGCACCATGGCTTCCCGGCCGCGCATGACAAGGCCATGCTGAAGAAGGCCGGCAAGTTCATCGCGAAGGTCGAGGGCGACCTGCTGGTGCTCGGGCTCGTCAACGACGGCGCTGGTCACAACTACCCGACCGAGGAGCGTCACCGCGCAGTCGACCTGATGTATCGGTTCATCCCTCGCGAGGGACACCCCGGCAAGTGGCAGCTCGGCTATCGCTTCCGCCAGCCGTACCGGGACGAGCCCGGCGAGAACACGCAGCTTCCCGCCGGCCAGTCCAAGAAGGTCACGGTACCGATCCCCGAGGACACGGCGGCCATCGAGTGTCGAATGTGGTATCGGTTGAAGCCCTACATCGGCGACGACGACCCGGCCAGTACGCTTCTCTTCGAGCAACGGATCGAGATGCCGTGACACGACGCACGACCATCGCATGGTTGTCCCTGTTCGCACTCGCGGGCTGCGGACACGATCGACCCGCCCAGGCGTCGCCCGCCAAGACGGCCGTCCACGCGCCGCCGCAGCCCGAGCTCCGCGACGTCCTGTCCGAGCTGCAGAAGCGCGCCGCGGCCGGGCCGTTGGCCCCGGACGCGGACCGCCTCGCGGAGCTCCGGGACGTGATCGAGACGGCCTGGATCCCCGACCGCGCGACGTCGCAGTTGCGGGCCAAGGCAGCGAGCTCGTTGTCGGACGAGAAGGACATCGACTGGGCACTCGAGGAAGCGCTGCTCAATGCCGATCCGAACGTACGCATGCACGCCGCGGAGATGCTCGGCAAGCGAGGCCGGCGTGCGGCAATTCCGATGCTCGCGGTGCGGCTGCGTTCGATCGGCTACGAGAACGACGAGAAGGTGCGCTGTGCGATCATGGTCGCGCTCGCACGTCTCGGCGTGCTCGGGCTGATCGAGGAGCTCAACGGCTGGATGCAGCGGCCCGAAGCCGCGCAGGTCGCGGGTCTGGCCGCGATCGACGTGCTCCGCGCGGCGAACCGCGATCCCGGCGAGTCCCCGTCCTACGCTGATCTCGAGCAGGGCATCCTCGCGTTGGCGAAGGAGTGGCGCGAGACCGGCGTGCCGCCCGAGGACTCGAAGCTGCCCACCGGACCGGCCGCGGCCGATCCGCTGCTGAACGCCCGGATCGCCAAGCTGCTGGTCGACCTGCAGGAGTTCCAGCTTCGTCCGGTCGACGAGACGCGGTTCGTGCTGACGCACACGGGGCGGCTCGGGTTGCCGCTGCTGCACGATGCGCTCCACGCCGAGCAGCCCTATCTCCGGACACACGGCCTCGAGATCGCGCTCGGTCTCGAGAAGGTCGCGCACGAGACGGTGCCCGACGTGATGCCGTTGCTCAACATCCAGCTCGATGCGCCGCTCGCCGCCAAGACACTCGGTGCGATCGGAGCGCACGAAGCGTTCGACAATCTGATCGAGATGCTCGGTTCGGACCGCATCGAATACCGCGCCGCCGCCGCGAATGCCCTCGGAAGGCTCGGCGACCTGCGCGCGGTCGACGGGCTGCTGTCCCATCTTCGCGACGAGGCGGAGGTGGTCGACGTCCGGGTGCAGGCTGCCTACGGCCTCGCTCTCCTCGATCCCGGGGTGCGCTACCTGGACGATCTGCTGACCCGCGGTGCCTACCACGAGCCGACGCTCCGCGAGCTGCTCGACGACATCCACGCGCGGCGCCGCTGAGCGGGCGTCACGGTGCCGGCAGTACCGGGACGCACGACCGTGCTCGCGCGCAGCGCCGTGCGCAGCGGATCGGCCGGGTCGTGCGCGTCGAACACCACGGCCGTGATCCGCGCCGGTGCGCCGGCCGCGAACGTCCCGGTACCCGGCTCGAGCGCCAGCGCCGCCGCGCCGTGAACGGTCGCCATCGCGAGCAGCACGTCCGGTTCGACACCATCGCGCAGCCACAGCCGGCGCATCTGCGGCCAGATGCCCAGCGGCTGCGTCTCGCCCTCCGGCTGGCACAGGATCGAGTCGGTCCCGAGACACACCGGCACGCCCGCGTCGAGCAGGCGGCGATAGGGGTGGTTCTCGTGGCCGAAGTACTCCGAGGCGATCGGGCAGTAGGCGACGGTGCACGAGCTCCGTGCGAGCAGGGCGACGTCGTCGTCGTCGAGGTGGTTGCAGTGCGCGAGCACCCACGGTGCGGAGGTGAGCAGTTCGGCTGCCGCCTGCACCGGAGTCGTCCGGCGGGCCTCGATGCTGTCGTCCCACCGCCCGATCCGGCGCAGGAACTCGGCGAACGGGCCTCGCGCGGACGCGACGAACTCGAGCTCCTCGCGGGTCTCCGCCAAGTGCGTACTCGGTCTTCCGAGGGCGGCCGCGCGGGCGTACACGGCCAGCCCGGCGGAGTACGGCGCGTGTGGCTGCAGGTCGACCCGGAGCCCACTCGCTCGGACGGCGGGGTCCGATCGGAGCGCCAGGAGCCGCGCTTCTGCGCGTTCGGCACCGCGCTGGTCGCGTGCACCGATGCCGAAGCACTCGAGCCAGCTCACGCCCGGCACGCGCCGCGCGTCACCGGCTGCCGCGCGGGCGAGCACCGCGCGTTCGTCGCCGGCGATGTCGCCGATCCACCCGACGCCGGCTTCGCGGGAGAGCGCGAGACCGCGTGACACGGCAGCCGTCACCGCGTCGTCGCCGGTCGGGCGCGCGCGCATCACCATCTCCGCCCACGCGACGAACGAGCCTTCGAACGCGCGCGGGCCGATCGCAGTCAGGTCGAGGTGCGCGTGCGCGTTGACGAACGCCGGGAGCAGCAGCACGTCCCCGAGGTCGACGCGCTCCGCGCGGGTGTCACCGAGCGCCGTCGCCACGGCCGTCCGGGAGCCGGCCGCGACGATACGTCCCGCGCGCACCGCGACCGCACCAGGTCGCGCCGCGGTGCCTGCCGCGTCGCGAATCGCCGCGGCCTCGAGCACGATCAGGGGCTGATCCATCGATGCGTGCATCGTCCGTGACGGTGCGCCCCACGGAAGTCGGAAATCCCGGACGGATCCGGCCACCCCGTTCCCCCAGCAGGGGTCGACGAGGTGCCGCCGATGGAACCACACGAACCGGACTACGCGCGGGCGCTGCGCGAAGCGGAGCGATTCCTCCGCCGTTGGGGAGACGGGTTCACCTCCCGCGTGTGCGAAGACGTTGCGCAGGAGGCGGTGATCGCGAGCTGGCAGCGTCGCGCGACGCTGCGGGACGCCGAACGGTTCCACGTGTACGTCCGGACCGTCGCGCGCCGGATTCGCTACCAGCTCCTGCGGCGCGAGCGCGCGCGGCCGGTGCTGAGCCTCGACGCGGAGCTCCAACTGTCCGTGCTGCTCGAGGCTCGTGAGCCGTCCCGCGAGCCCGTCTTCACGATCGCCGGTGAGCCGGTCGACCGGGCATGGCTCGTCGGCCGGTTGCGGAGCGTGCTCGCTCGATTCAGCACTCTCAATCGCAGGCTGTTGCGCGGCTACTACGCAGGCGCGAGTGCGCGCGAGCTGGCCGAGCGCCACGACCTGACGGTGGCGCGCGTCAAGGCACGCCTGCACCGCGGGCGGCGACGCGTGCGGCAGGAGTTCACCGAGCGCGTGCGTCGGGCGCGAGACCAGGATTCGGGCACGGCCGATGGTCGGGCGCGCCCGTTCGTTTCGGAGGATGGTTGCAAAGGAGAATGACGATGAAGGGATCGACGAAGTACGCGGTTCTGGCGTTCGCCGCCGTGTTCGCTTGCGCGGTGGATCTGGTTGCGCAGACGCCTGCGACTCCGCCCGGCGGTAGCGCGCCGGCGACGAGCGATGGTCGCGTGCAGGAGGCCGAGGGTGCCGCGGCGGACTGCAAGGGCAAGAAGGGCGAGGAGCGTCAGGTCGCTCTCGAGCGCGCGGCGAAGCTGTGGGAGGGCGTGCTGGCCGACTTCGCGGAGAGCGAGCCCGAGGTCGGCGTGCGCGCCGCCTGGGAGGCCGGCGAGCTGTGGCGGCGGAAGGGTGATCTCGACGGCGCGGACCGCTGCTACACGCGGGCGCTGGCGCTCGACCAGGGCCGCTATCGGGAGCGCGCCACGTACGCGCGGGCCGACGTCGCGCGCCGGCAGCAGCGCTTCGACGACGCGATCGCGCTCTACGGCGAGGTCGTCGGCATGCGTCCCGACTCCGCGCGCGCGCATCGGTCCCGACTGCGGATCGGTCGTTGCCTCGAGGCGAAGAACGACCGCGAGGGTGCCTTGCAGACCTATCGCGACGCGCTGGACGCGGTCGCCGCGACGCCGCGACGGGCGGTCGACGCAGGCAACGCACTCGCGAGGCTCCTCGTCCGCATGGACGATCTCGACGGCGCGGCTGCCGCGATCGAACGCGTGGAGTCGATCGCCAAGCCCGTGCTCGACGCGGGTGGCAAGGAGGGCCAGCGACTCCAGAAGGCTCTCGACGGGATGTCGGCGCGGCGCGCGTTGCAGCGCGCACGGGACGATCGGGAAGGTGCCGGTGACGACGCCGAGGAACTCGACGAGGATCAGCGCAGCGGGCAGTGAGAGCGTGTGCCCTCTGCGGAGGCCCACGCTGTCCGCGCCGCGCCAGCGGCGCCGTGGTGAGGAACCGAGCCGGTGAGCGCCAGGATCCGGACGTGAGGCGTTGCGCCGGAGCGGACGGAGCTCGGGACTCTTCCCGGGCTCCGGCTCCGCCTTCAGCGGATGCCGATTCCGTAGTAGCGGAAGCCGACCTCGCGCATCCGCTCGGGATCGAAGATGTTGCGGCCGTCGAAGAGCACCGGCTCGCGCAGCGCCGCGCGCACCTCCTCCGGGTCGACGTGGCGGAACTCGCTCCATTCGGTGACGAGCACCAGCGCGTCGGCGCCTTCGAGCGCCTTCATCGCCGATGGCGCGTAGGTGACCGTGTCACCGATACGGCGCTTCGCCTCCTCGATGGCTTCGGGATCGAACGCGCACACCGTCGCCCCGGCCTCGAGCAGCGACTCGATCAACACGAGCGCGGGTGCCTCTCGCATGTCGTCGGTCTTCGGCTTGAACGCGAGACCCCAGACCGCGAAGTGTCTGCCCTTCAGATCGTCGCCGAAGTGCGATTGGATCTTCTGGAACAGCACGCGCTTCTGGTCGTCGTTCACCGCTTCGACCGCGGACGCGATCTTCGGCGTGTATCCGTGCTCCGCCGCGGTGCGGACCAGCGCGCGAACGTCCTTCGGGAAGCACGACCCGCCGTAGCCGGCGCCGGCGAACAGGAACGGGAAGCCGATGCGCTCGTCGGTGCCGATGCCCTTGCGCACGTGGTTGATGTCCGCTCCGACCAGCTCGCAGATGCGGGCCATCTCGTTCATGAAGGAGATGCGCGTCGCCAGCATCGAGTTGGCCGCGTACTTCGTCATCTCCGCGGATGCCGGATCCATGACGAGGATCGGCTTGCCGCTGCGGACGAACGGCGAGTAGAGATCGAGCATGATCTCCTTCGCACGCTCGCTGTCGGTTCCGATGACGACGCGATCGGGCTTCATGAAGTCGTCGATGGCGGCGCCCTCTTTGAGGAACTCCGGGTTGCTGACGACGTCGAACGCCGCGTCGTCGCCCGCCACCGAGCGCACCGCGTCCCGCACCCTGCGGTTGGTGCCGACCGGGACCGTGCTCTTCGTCACCACGACCTTGTACCCGTTGAGGTTCTCGCCGATCGCGCGGGCGACCGAGAGGACGTACTTCAGGTCGGCGCTGCCGTCCTCGTCGGGTGGAGTGCCGACGGCGATGAAGCACACCAGCGCATCCCGGATGGCCCCGGCGACGTCGGTGCCGAAGTGGAGGCGACCCTCATCGACGTTCCGCTGGATGAGCTCCTCCAGGCCCGGCTCGTAGATCGGAACCTCGCCCTGCTTCAGGCGGCGGATCTTCTCGGCGTCGACGTCGACGCACGCGACGCGGTTGCCGGTCTCGGAGAAGCAGGTACCGACGACCAGGCCGACGTAGCCGGTGCCGATGACGGCGATCTTCATGGTGATCTGGAGTGGGAATTCCCGGGGGCGGAGGGCTCCCGATGAGGTTCCATCGGAGGGGGAGGGCGAAGGACCGTAGCCGTCCGACCGGTGACCATCAACTTTCGACCGGTCCGGCGTGCGCCGGCCTCCGGACGCGGTCTTGGCGGGGACCGGGCGCCTGGCGGTGCGCGCCCCGGAACCCGGGTGTGCCGGCGGGAGTTCGGCGCCGCGCCGGGATACGATGGGGTCGATGCGAACGTGGCTTCGGAGTCCTCTCGTGCCGCTCGTCGCGGCGCTCCTGCTCGGCGGCTGCGCCGTCGACGAGACGACGACGGCCTTGAACGAAGAGAGCCCGCCACCCCGCCTCGGTCGGCCGGACTGGGTCCAGGTGCCGGCGGAAGCCGGGGGCTACCTGGGGGCCGCCGTCGGGAGCGTGCTGTCGATCGCGGTGCTGCCGCTGACGTTCCCGATCAGCCTGATCGCCGACGAGCCGCTCGGCTACGCGAAGGACCAGTTCCTGTTCCTGCCGGTCGGGCTCACGGCGTCCGGCGGATACTTCCTGCTCGGCGCGCCGTTCGACGTGATCGACTACGGGTTCCGCCGCGCTTGGACCAACGAGGGGCGTCGCGAGGACTATCACTTCGACGTCCAGCCGCCACCGATCGGACCCGAGACAGGGGCGCGTGGCGCGGCGGCGCACCTCGAGAACATCGACGCGCCGGCCAAGGCGCGCGCGGTGGGGCCCGGTCCGGCCGGTGACCAGCCGCCACCGCAACCGAAACCGGAGCAGCCCGAGCAGCCGAAGTGAACCGCGCTCACCGCCGGTGCGGGAGCAGCTCGTAGCGGTCCGCGACCTCGCCGTCCTCGCCGATCGCCGTCAGCTCGGCGCGATTGCGCTCGAAGTGCAGGCGCCAGACGTGATAGCGACTCTCGGTGTTACCGGGAGACTGCAGATACCACCGTCCGGTGTGTGGCGAGCGCTGCTTCACGCCGAGACCGCCCTCGCCGATGTAGACGACGCCGTCCGGCGCCTCCTTGCCGTTCTTGATCGGCACGGTGCGCTTCAGCACGTGGCCGTCGGACTCGACCCCGAGATTCAGCCCGTAGCGCTCGAACAGCGGCAGCCAGTTCGGCTTCGCGGCCGCGTCCTTCTTGACCGCGGGCCACAACGGCTGGTGGTATTGCGCGACCTTCCACGTCACGCCCGACGCGCCCTTCAGCGCCTTCTCGAGGAACTCCGCCTGCTCGCCGCCCGTGGCGATCTGCGAATCGAGCGTGATCCACAGCACCGCGGCCGACAGCTTCAGCGCGTAGTAGTTGTGACCGAGCCCACCCCCGGGTGAGTCGAAGATCTGGTCGAACAAGGCGCCGCCGCCCTCGTGATTGCCGCGAGTCGGGATGATCGGGAGGATCCGACCGTCGGCCGTGGTGGTCAGCTCGTAGTCGGACAGCCACTCGGCGAACAGATCGAGGCGGCTGCCGTCCCACACGTAGTCGCCGCCGAACGCGAGCGCCAGGATCGACGGATCGGCGGCGACGATCGCCGCGATCCGGCGGTCCATCGTCCGTCGCTGTTCGCGGTCGGAGCGCGAGTCGCTGCCCGCGAGGATCGTCACCGGTCGGTCGTCCGCCGGCGCCGTCATGAAGTGGAACTCCCGGCTCGTGTCCCCGTCGCTGCGGACCACGAACCGGTAGGTCGTCGCCGGCGCGAGGCCGTCGAGCCGGACGCGGTGGAACCAGAGCTTCGGATCGCCGTGCCCGCCGCCCGCGAACGCACGGGCCGGCTCGGCCTCGAGCGTGCGCCGTGCCACGTCCACCTCGGGTGCCTCGGGCACGGGATCCGGCAGCCCCTCGGCGAGCATCAGCTCGTGCCGCGAACCCTGCTCCGCGGTCGTCCACTCCACGGTCGCCGTGTGCTGTGGGTCGGCGGTCCACACGACGTGGACCTGCACGGGCCGGGTTCCCTGTCGCGCGAGTGCCTGGAGATGCCGGCTGCCGCACGACGGCGCCAGCAGCAACAGCGGCACGAGCACCGACAGCAGCCGACTCGGGAGTGGCGTCATCGCGTTCATCCGGCGCGGCGTCGCGCCCGGATCGTCGCACGGTCGGCGACGGTGCCATCGGGCCGAATGGCGCGCAGCTCGATCGCTTCGGCACCGAAGCGCAGGAGCCAGACGTGATCGGCGGACTCTGCATGCCCGGGCGGGGCGATCCACCAGCGGTCGAGCTGCGGCGTCCGCTGCTTGGAGCCGAGTCCGCCCTCACCGACGTAGACCACGCCGTTCGGATCCACGGCGCCGTTTCGGATCGGCACGGTTCGCTTCAACGCGTGCCCGTCGCACTCGAGTGCGAGATCGACGCCGAACCGTTCGAACAACGGGACCCAGATCGGCTTGGCGTGCGACGCCTTCCGGACCGCGGGCCACATCGGCCGGTGGTACTGCACCACGCGGAACCGCGCATCGGCCGAGTCCTTCAGCGTCGCCTCGATGAAGGCGGCCTGGTCGCCGCCCGCCGCGGCTTCGGTGTCGAGCGTGAGCCACTCGACGGCGGGGGACAGCGACATCGCGTACCAGTTCCGCTTCGCGGCGCCGGGGGACGCGAACACCTGGTCGAAGAGCTCGGAGTCGACGTCGTGGTTGCCGCGCGCGGGGATGATCGGCAGCACACGACCGGATGCGGAGGTCGTCAGCTCGTGGTCGGTCAGCCAGTCGATCCACTCGCCGAGTCGGTCGCTGTGCCGCACGAAGTCGCCGTCGAATGCCAGCGCGAGGATGTCCGGGTACTCGTCGGTGAGCGCGGCGATGCGCCGGTCGATCGCGCGGCGTGCGGCGTTCGCGTCGATCGAGTCGCCACCCGCCAGCACCGCGAACGGCCAGTCCTTCGCCGGCGCCGTGACGAAGTGGAACTCACGGCTGACGTCGTCGTCGCTCGCCAGCACGAACCAGTAGGTCGTCGCCGGAGTGAGGCCGTCGACGAATGCGTGGTGGTAGTAGACGTCGGCGACCGCGTCCTGTGGGTCGGCATACGCCCCGTTCTCCCGGCACGGCACCTCGAGCGCATACTCCGCGAGGCGACCTGCATGGGGACGGGTGTCGAGGAGTACGCGGTGGCGGGAGCCCGCCTCGCGCGTCGACCATGCGATCGTTGCGGCCGTCTGCGGGTGCTTCGTCCAGACGATACGGCAGTGCACCGGGCGAAGCCCCTCGACCATCGCCGGCAACGCGTAGTGGGTCGCCTGCGTGACGACGAAGAACACGACCGTCACGACGAACAACAGGCCGGCGGCGATGCGGATGCCGAGGCCCAGGAGATCTCGGCGCGGTGCGTGTTGCGCGGTGGTCATCGGGACGGGACATCATCGCGGCTCATGGCGCCGGTTGCGACCCACGCCAGCAGCAGCACCAAGGGGATGCCGGCATTCGGGGCGCGCAACGCGGCTTCGGACCAGTTGGGGAGGCCGCCGCTGACGATCCGGGCGAGTGCCGTGACCGTGCCCCAGAGGGTCATCCACGCCGCGACCGCGGGCCAGCGGCGGACCAGGATCAGCGACGCGACGGCGAGATCGACGATGCCGATCGCGTGCAGCAGCCGTTCGGCGGTCGCCTGCGACAGGTCGGTGCCGAGGAGTCGGTGCGACGCGACGAACAGAAAGTCGAGGAACTCGCCCTTCAGCCACAGCGCCTTCAGACCGTGGCCCACGAACGTCGCCGCGGCGGCGACCCGGAGCAGGCCCTCGGCGAGTCGCGGCATCGTGCGTGCGGCCCGCGTCCACCGCGTCGGCCGGAGCCAGAGGAACAACCCGAACGGTGCCAGCCACCGCACGGTCGCCTCGGCGGGGACGAGTCCCGGCCACCGCGGCTCGAGCACCCAGTCACAGAGCATCAGGAACGTCGTCCAGAGCGTGACGAACGCGAGAGGCAGTCGCGTGCGCGGCCAGAGCAGCGCGAAGCTCGCGACGCACAGGAGGACCGCGCCGCCGACCGAGATGCCGTCGGCCAACGCCTCGGACCAGTCGAGGTGGTTCTCGCTGAACAGGAAGCTCGACACCGCGTCCTCGCCGCGCAGCGCACGGCCGAGCATGCCGGCCGCCATCACCGCGAACGTGATCCGCGCGGCCCACTCGGCGGCGTGCGGGATCGGCGTGGCGCGCGGGGCGTGGGTGGTGTGGGTCAGGGCCGCAGCGTCTCCAGGGCCGTGCGCACGCTCGCGAGGCGCTCGTCGAACTCCTGCTGCGGCGCGACGAACTCGGCGATGCGGATCGTGTTGTTGCGTGCGCCGGTGTCGACCCAGAGCGCCGCGAGGTAGCCGTAGGGCTGACCGTCGACCGTCGTCGTGAAGCTCGCCCAATGGCCCTCGTCCCCGCGACCGTCGTCGATGTCGCCTTCGTCGCGCAGCGTGTAGCCGCGCCGGCCGACGAGGTCGTTGCGCAGCGCGGCCGACCAGAACGCCACTTCGCCCTGGTCCGGGTCCTCGAACTCCCGCACCCAGACACGCGCCTGCTCCGGGGTCGTGAGCCGGATCTCCCGCTTCGCCCCCTCGAGTCGGAGGAAGTCGCGGGGTGGCGAGATCTCCATCGCGCAGCCCGCGAAGAGCGGGAGCAGCGCGAGGGACCACCGAAGATCAAAACGCGCGGATCGCATGGTCGGCTCCCACCTGATTGATCCAGTCGAAGCGGCTCGGCCGGGTGCGAACGTCCACTGGCTGCGGGGCGGCCGTCGACACGAGCACGATCTTCAGCGTCGCCATCGCGACGTGGTCCTCGAGCTTCTTCAGTTGCGCCTCCATCGTCTCGATCTCGGTGGTCAGGCGCTGGAGCTCCTTCTCGATCTTCAGGACGTCCTCCACCGCCTCGGCGCGATCGAGCAGGGCGAGCAGGCGCTCGCGGGACCGGCGGGCGTTGTCGAGGCGGATCGACAGATCGCGCCACTGGTCGGTGACGTCCTCGGCCTGCTGAGCCTCGTCCAACACCCGGCCCAGCGTTCGGGCGAACGCGAGCATCGGCTCGAACCGCTCGGCCGGCACGCGGAACGTCAGCTCGCCGCCATCCCGCTGCTCGAGGTAGCCGCCTGCCGCTTCGATCTGCGCGCGCACGCGCGACATCGCGTCCTCGACTCGCGCGACCTCGACACGGATCGCACCCGAGTAGACGACCTTGCGGCCCTCGGTCGCTCCCTGGAGGTCGCTCTGCAGCTCCGGTGTGCGGTCCGCTTGTCCCGAGGAGAAGAAGCCGACGCCCGGAAGTTCCGTCAAGATCCCTTCCCGTCCGGTCTGCGTCGCCGCGGATTCGTGGGACACGATGCCCGAGTACCGGTGGCCGTCGGTCCTCGCGGAGCGGCTCGCCTCGCCGACAGGCGCGGCTTCCGCTGGTGCCAGGTCGGCGAAGCTCTCGCAGCTCGTGCACGCGAGCCCGAGCACGAGAGCGATCCAAGGTGTGCGCATCGGCGGTTCCTCCGCGCCGAGTCTAGTGCGTGACGTCAGCCGCGCACCAGTCGATCCGCCAGCTCCACCGCGCCGCGCGCGCTGTCGGCGCTGCCGTCCGCGCCGACGACCTGCCACAGGTCGTCGACGAGCTGGAACGGCCTCCCGCCGGCGAGGATCGGCACGTCGGCCCGCTCGGGCAGCGCGCGGATCGCACCGACGATCTCGTATGTCGAACGCACGTGGAGCGTCAGCGCCGCCGACAGCGCGACGAGGTCCGTCTCGTAGTCGATCACGCTGCGCGCGAGATCGAACGTCGGTGAGTTGGCGCCGAGCAGCACGGCGCGCCAGCCGGAGATCTCGAAGCGATCCGCGACCATGCGCGCGCCGAGGTCGTGGTCGTTCCCGCCGACGCTGGCCACGAGGACCGTGCGTCCGTTCGACGTGGCGCGTGGCGTGCGCGCGTGGAGGAGCGTCATCGCGCGCTCCATCACCCGCGAGGCGAAGTGCTCCTCCGCCGCGTGCACCTCGCCGATCTGCCACATCCGACCCAGCTCCTGCTGGACCCGCTGGAGCACGTGGGCGTGCAGCTCGTCGATCGGCGCACCGCCTTCCGCGGCATCGAGCACGAGCCGCACGGCGTCGTCGCGCCGCCCCTCGAGCACCGCGAGCAGGTAACGCCGTGCCAGCTCGACGTGCGGATCGCCGTCGACGAGCATCGTCGGCGACGTCGACGGCGCCTCGTCGAGTCCGCGCAGGCTCTCGTCGATCACGGCGCGCGCGTACTCCGCGCCGTCGGGCGGGAGCGCCTCGCCGAGCTCCTCCCGGATGCCATCGACGTTGATGTTGACGAAGTCGACCGGGAGCTGGCGCGACGCGAGCGACACCTTGAGCCAGGCGAGGTGATCGACGAACAGGAGCGATCGGTCCGCGGCCAACGCCTGACCGAGATAGTCGAGCCGGATCCCCGTGTCGGTCACCAGATCGGCGAAGCCGAGACGGCCGTACGAGTCGACGAGTTCGGGCTGTCGCTCGTGCTGCCGCGCCACGGCTCCCGCGGCGATGGCGTGCCGCGTCCGCGCGATCCAGTCCGCGACGAAGATCCCGGTGTCGTTCATACGAGCCAGTCGGCCGGTTCTAGCGGTGTCGATCGGATCCCTCCACGGCTTCCAGCCGCCGCATCACCGCGTCGGCCTCGGCAGTCTTGGCTGCGAACGCCTGGATGTCGCCACGGCGCTGCAGATCGCGCGCCGCCCGGAGGAGGTCTCC
Source organism: uncultured Planctomycetota bacterium (assembly GCA_963823025.1). GTDB lineage: Bacteria > Planctomycetota > UBA1135 > UBA1135 > UBA2386 > CAWGKH01. The sequence continues at coordinate 39,270 of CAWGKH010000009.1, forward strand.
ATACTGCCGGCGGAGGCGCGCCGCTTCATCGTCTTTCTTCCGCAGCCAGCGAAACATACGCCGGGGCGATTCGCCCGGTGTCCGCAGCCGGATGCAGCCTCGAGCCGGCCGGAGCGATGGCGACCGACGTCGGGGCCGCGATCTCGGGGCGTGTCATCGCCCGGCTGCCGACGTTGCGGATGCGTGTTCCGGCGATCGCTCCGCGCGATGGTCGCGATCCGATTCCGCGGCACGCCGGATCCCGCGCTGCATCCCCCGGAACACGAAGGCGTGGAGCGGCAACACGGCGTACCAGTAGGCGAGCCCGAGCAGGCCCCGTGGCTTGAACCGCGCCACCTGGCGGAGCCGTGTCGTCGGCCCGTTCGGCAGGATCTCGAACGTGAGCGTCGCCACACCGGGGAGCCTCATCTCCGCCCGCAACTCGAGGCGGCGGTCCGGCTCGACGTCGGTCACCCGCCAGAAGTCGAGCGCATCGCCGTACGCGACGTGCTCCGGATCCCGCCGTCCGCGCCGCAGACCGGGGCCGCCGATGACGCGATCGATCGCACCGCGCAGCCGCCACAGCCAGTCCGCCGCATACCAGCCGTGCCCGCCGCCGACCCGGCAGACCGCCGCGAACACGGCCGCCGGTGGTGCGTGGATCTCGATCTCGCGAGGATCCTCGAAGAGCGTGCCACCGGCCCAGTCGGGGTCGCCCGGCATCACGCCCGCGTCGGACCAACGGGTCTCGACGTCGGCGACGTGATCGGCGGCCTCGATGGCCTCGCGGATCGTCAGGAGCGCCTGCGGCATCCAACGTGAAGCGCGGTCGTCGCGGCAGATCACCTCGTTGCGGAGACCCTCGGCGAGCGGCCGCGCGATCCGGTGCGAGAGCGGTGTGACGAGATGGATCCAGAGCGAGCTCAGCTGCGGCGTCAGCACCGGGACCGGCACGACGAACCGGCGCGCCAAGCCACGAACGTCGGCCATCTGCTTCATCATCGCGGCGTACATCGTGATGTCCGGTCCACCGATGTCCAGCGTCTCGCCGACGGTGCGTGGCTCGTCGAGGCACGCGACGAGGTAGTGCAGCACGTTGCGCACCGCGATCGGCTGACAGCGAGTGCGCACCCAGACCGGTGTCACCATCACCGGCAGGCGTTCGACGAGATACCGCAGGATCTCGAACGAGGCCGAGCCGGAGCCGACGATCATCGCGGCGCGCATCACCGTCAGCGGCACCGCACCGCTGGCCAGTGCCTGCTCGACTTCCCGCCGGGAGGACAGGTGCTCGCTCAGATGCTCGCCGGTCTCGCCGAGTCCGCCGAGGTAGACGATGCGCGCGACGCCGGCGTCCTCGGCGGCGGCGGCGAAGTCCGCGGCCAGTCGGCGATCGTGTTCGGCGTAGTCCTTGCCGACCGCCATCATCGAATGGACGAGATAGAACGCGGCGCCACAGCCGGACAGCGCCTCACGGGTCGCCTCGGCGTCGGCGAGGTCGCAGCGCGCCAATTCGACGCGCGGGTCGCCGGCCCACGGGCGGTGGCCGAGCTTCCCCGGGTCCCGGGCGAGACAGCGAACGCGAAAGCCGGCGTCGAGCAATCGGGGGACGAGTCGCCCGCCGATGTAGCCGGTCGCCCCGGTCACGGCGACCGGTCGGGCGCGCAGGTCTCGGTGCCGTTCAACCATGGATCGCGAAGTCGGAGCCGGAGCCGGAGCGGCCCCGGAGACAGGGAAGCGCGGCCGACGGCCTCGGGGCAGGTCCACCGCAGGTGGACATGCCTGTTCCGTTTGGGCGGGAGGCCGCCGCGCTCATCGAGAGGTTCGCCGACGATCGCGGAACGGATGCCCGCGCGCGCCGACTCCGCGTCAGCTCTGGTCGAGCAGCAGGTCGACGCCGTTCGACGTCAGGATGCCGAGCGCGTTGGTGCCGGGCGACACGGTGATCGCCTGCACGAACACGTGCCCGCCCGCGAACGCCGGGATCGACGGGATCGGCAGCAGGAACGGCTGGCTCGAGCCGCTCGCCGAGAACGGCGAGCCGCTGTCCAGCGAGATGTAGTCCCGGCACGCCGGCATGCCGAGGACGCTCAGGTCGATGCCCTGCGGGTACTGTGTCAATCCGAGGAACACCGAGCCCGCGACCGAGCCCGCCGGGATGTTGGCGACCGTCATGTTCTGGGTCGTGCCGAGCACGGGTCGGTTGACGGCCGACAGCGTCAGCGGCGCGATGTCCGGCCCGGTCACGAACGGCATCGACGCCGAGATGTCGCTGTCCGGGGGCGTGCTCGCGCCGTTGCCCGGGCTGTAGCCGACGATCGCGTCGTGCGCCGTGTTCGCGGCCGAGCGCCAGCGGAACTCCACGGTGCCGTTGCTGAACAGTGCGCACTGCACGTCGTTGCTGCCGATGCTCTGATACTCCGGAACGCCGAGCCACGTCAGGTAGGCGACGCCGCCCGACACGTCGTAGTGCGTCGATCCACCGGTCGTCGGGTTCAGGTCCGTCCAGAACGGCGCGAGCCGTGCCGCCTGGCCGACCAGTTCCGCGACGGTCGGCGTGTAGTCGGCGACCGTCGAGCTGCCGTCGAGCCAGACGTAGCCGTTCGAGCACATGCGGATCTGCGACGTCGAGCCGCCCGGGTGGGTGAACGTGAAGGGCAGCCCGAGCGTTGACGACACGCCGTCGTCGGCGAGCGCCAGGTCGGAGCTCGTCGGGTTGAACCAGGCGTTCGTCCCGGCCGAGACCGTGTAGCCCATCGCGGTCGGTGTCAGCACGATGCCGTTCGCGAACAGCGCGTTGCCCGCGAGGTCGAACGTGCCGGCCGAGAACGTCTGCTCGAAGCTCTCGTGCTGATCGACGCAGCCCTGCCCGAAGCTCGTCGCCGACGCGAACCCGGAGTTGCCGAGGGTGTCGAGCGAGCTCGCGCCGGTGCCGAGCGGATCGAGCCAGCCCGACAGCCGCGTCGAGCTGCTGCCGCCGCCGGTCCACGACAGCGAGAAGCGGCCGTAGTAGTCGGAGAGGTTGTTCCCGCACGCCGCGTAGCCCCCGTGGAGCTGACCGACGACGTGGTGGTTCTGGTCGAACAGCGGCGAGCCGGACGAGCCCGGCTCGGTCGTCCCGACGTCCCAGTCGGTGATGCGGACGTGCGTGCCGTCGCCGGGCACCGACGTGCCGAGGTACGACGTCGTCGAGGTCGGCTGGTACTCGAACGAGATCTTCTTGACGTCTCCGCTCGGATGGTGGATCGCGACCGCGGACGTCGCGTCGGCGCTGCTGTGATCCCAGCCGGCGTAGGTGATACCCCAGGCGGGGTTCGGCGCGCTGTTCAGCTCGACCAGGGTGAAGTCGGAGGTCGACCAGCCGGCGCGGAAGGTCGCACCGGTCGTGAACTCCGAGAAGTTGCCGCCGTTGCCGCCGCAGGTCGAGTTCTGGTAGTTCCAGTACACGACCATCGAGCCGGCATTGTTGCTGCGGATGCCGCAGTGGTACGCGGTCATGAAGAAGTTGCGACGGTCTTGTGCGGTGTTGTTGACCATGAAGCCGGTGCAGAACACCGAGCCTCCGGTCGAGTAGGCCGCGACCGCGGGGATCTCGTTGCGCCAGCCGTTGCCCTGTGGGCACGCGACATCGACGTTGCAGGAGCCGGCCGCGTCGGTCTGTGGACCGGCCGTGTCGCCGGCGCCGAAGAACCGGTAGCCGGACGACACCTGGCCGAGCACGAGGTCGACGTTGCCGATGTCGGCGGTGTGCACGAAGAGCTCGGCCACGATCTCCTCACCGGGAACCACCGGCGTCCAGAGCTCGTGCGCGGCGTTGTTGTCGCTGGCGTCGAACGGCCGCACGACGTGCGCGTAGTCGACGCTGTAGATCATCAGTTGCGCGTCGCTCGGCATCGAGTAGCGCGTGAAGCCGAGGTTCACGTGGGAGGCTCCGGGCGCCTGGATCCGCAGCCGCCAGAGCGACCACGTCTGGTCGAGCACGTCCCACGTGCCGTCGGTCGCAGGTGTCACCTGCACCGGGTTCGGGATCGCGAATCGCGGCGGGAGGCCGCTCGCGTCGTGCGTCGCGTCTTCGGCTGCGATCGCCGCGCGGTCGAGCGGCGCCACCGCGAGCGTCGCGACCTGCTCGAGCGGGCGTGCCGCAGGATGGGTGCGGCCGACCGGCTGTTGCGCGAAGAGTGGAGAGAACGCCGAGCCCACGAAGAGGGCGATCCACGCGAGCGTGGACAGGTGTGTACGGATCATGTGCGGGATGCGAGAGGGAGAGGGATGCCGTCCCACGACGTCGACGACGCGCGCCGGGCGGCAGCGGGAGCATATCGCCGGTGCGTCGCGATGTGCCCGGGTCGGACCAGGCGGCGGCGGGCGGTCAGATCGGCTCGGCCTCGGCGCGCGCCAGCTCGCCGAACCAGTCGGCGAGCCGCGCTGTCGTCGGACCGCATTCGCCCGTGCCGATCGTGCGACCGTCGACGCGGACGACCGGCGCCAACTCGCCCATGGTGCCGGTGCAGAACACCTCGTCGGCGCGGTGGATCTCCGCCAGTGAGACGCGTCGCACCTCGTGCAGCACGCCGTGGAGCGCGCACAGGCGGAGGACGGTCGCGCGGGTGATGCCTTCCGGGCAGGCGGTCGTCGATGGCGTGAACACCACGCCGTCGTCGACCGCGAAGACGTGCGTCGCGTTGGTCTCGGCGACGAACCCGTCGCGGTCGAGCATCAGCGCGTCGTCGGCGCCGGCGACGTTCGCCTCGATCTTCGCGAGGATCGATTGGATCAGGTTGGCGTGGTGGATCTTCGGATCGAGGCAGTCCGGCGGGAATCGGCGCACCGACGCGGTGACGAGGGTGATGCCGGTGCGGTCGTAGACCGGCTGCTTGTGCTCGGCCAGGACGACCAAGGTCGGTCCCGATTGGTTGAGGCGTGGGTCCATCCCCGACGTGATCTTCACCCCACGGGTAAGGGTGAGTCGGACGTGCACGCCGTCGCGCATGCCGTTCGCGTCGAGCGTGCGGCGGATCTCGCTGCGGATCGCGTCGTCGTCCGGGATCGACTCGAAGGCGAGCGCGATCGCGGATCGGCGGAGGCGCGCGAGGTGCTCGCGCAGGCGGAACACGCGGCCGTCGTAGACGCGCAGCCCCTCCCACACGGCGTCGCCGCCTTGCACGACGGAGTCGAACGGCGACAGTCCCGGCCGGTCGCGTTGGATCAGCTCACCGTTGACGTTGTAGCGGATGTCGCGGTTGCGTTCGTCGAAGCGTTGGAGCATGGGGTCAGGTGAGACGGTGTGCGTGGAGCTCGGCGTAGAGGTCTTCGCAGGCGGGCAACACGTCGCGGACGTCGTCGGGGAGCGGCGTGTCCCGCGGGCGCCACGGATCGAAGCCGGTGCTGCGTTCGACCGCGTCGTACCAGTGCTCCGCCCAGATGCCGTCGGTCGTGCGGCGGCCCGGCGGCCACGAGAGCATCGCGTCGTCGAACGGAATGTCGAGCGCGTCGCACAGCGCGGACAGCACGCGACGCGGATCGGTGAGGACGTCGCGGGCGTCGACGACGGGCGGCGCGTTGCCGGTGCGGTCGCGTTCGGCGTGGAAGAGGCGGACCTGTTGAGGCAGCCCCGTGTCCTCGAGGCGCGGTGTGCCGAGCTTCGCATGGAGCGAGGCGAGCATCGCGCGCGGCTCGCGGATCAGGAACGCGTGGCCGAGCTCGTCGAGCCAGGGCCCCCAGGTGTCGGGGAGCAGGTGGTGGGCCATGTGCTTCTGGTACCAGAGGGCCCGGTGGTCCGGGATCGGCCCGGTGAGGTACGCAGTGACCCGTCGGTGGTCGCTGTCGTGGTGCGCGAGGATCGTCTCGCGCATCGGGTGGGGAAGCCGCGTGGCCGCGAGGTAGTGGGCGTAGAGGGGCTCGTCGGTGACGAAGGTGTCGGCGCGGTTGCCGAACGAGCGCATCAGGGCGGTCGAGATGTTGCGCGGGCCGGACCACATGGCGATGCGCCGAGTCATCGGGGCATCGTAGCCGGGTCCGTCCCGGGCACATCGGTGGCACTCGAGCGCGACTGCGGGGGGGGGGGGGGCGTCGAACGTCGCCCGGCCGAACGGCGTGAATCACCTGCCGGCGTCCCTTCCCGGTTGCCACTGACTCCCGCACTCCGCGCCGCTACCCTCCACCTCCGATGTCCGCCCCCGACCCCACTCCTCCCTCCCGTGCCCGCGACGTCGCCCGCATCACCGAGGCCCTCCAGCGCGCCGGCACGGTGCTCGAGGAGCTCTGGGAGCACAAGCTCGACGTCCGATACAAGCAAGGCGACGACCCGGTCACCGAGGCCGATCGCGCCGTGGACGTCCTGCTGAAGCAGATCCTTCCCGAGCCCTTGGACGGCTGGCTCTCGGAGGAGACGCGTGATGATCCGTCCGCTCGACTCGGCAAGCAGCGCGTCTGGATCGTCGACCCGCTCGACGGCACGCGCGAATACGTCACCGACATCCCGGAATGGTGCGTCTCCATCGGGCTGATCGAGGACGGGCGGCCGGTCGCGGGCGGTATCCACAACCCGGTGAAGCGGCAGCTCGTCGTCGGTGCGCTCGGCCACGGCGTGACGCTCAACGGGGCGCCGGTCGCGACACGTCCATGCCGTTCCCTCGCGGACGCCGAAGTCCTGGCGAGCAACAGCGAGGTGAAGCGCGGGGAATGGGAGCGGTTCGCGGACGAGCCGTTCCGGGTCGTGCCCTGCGGCTCGGTCGCCTACAAGCTCGGGCTCGTCGCCGCCGGCCTGACCGACGCGACCTGGACGCTGGTCCCGAAGCACGAGTGGGACGTCGCCGGAGGCGCTGCGCTGGTCGTCGCTGCCGGGGGTTCGGTTCACAACCTCGACGGGTCCGCGGCGACCTTCAATCACCAGAACCCGAAGCTCCCCGGCTTCGTCGCGTTCTCCGCCGGGAGCCGGTCGGTGTTCGAGCCCTGGTTCGCGCCGCTGTGGCAGCAGTGAGCTTCGTTCCGGTCTTCTCCCGGGACGGGTTTCGGACGAGAATCCCCGCATGAGCGAGCAGCCCGAGATCACCCTGTTGATGACCGCGAAGTCGAGCTTCGATGCGCAGGTCGTCGCCGGAGTGCTGAGGCAGGCGGGGATCCCCGTCTACATCGGCGGTGAGCGCATGGACGACGAGCTCGCGCCGAGTCGTGTGCTCGCCAACGCTTCGGAGATCGAGGTGCACGTGCCCGTCGAGCGACTCGACGACGCGCGCCGCGCGGTCCGCGAAGCCGACGAGTCCGCGAAGCTGCTCGACGACCCGAGCTTCGATCCGGGGCCGCCGGCCGACGGCGAACCGGGGAGCGACTGAGCGCGGCGTCGCCATCGATGATCGAACGCTACGGCCGACTCTGGCCCTACGCCCGCCGCTACGGGCGCGGCTACCTGGTCGGCGCCGTGTTCGTCGTCGGGGCAGTCGCCCTGCGCCTCACCGTGCCCACGCTGCTCGGCGACGCGCTCGACCGGCTCCGCAGGCTCGCCGAGCGCGGTGAGGTCGGCGCACATTCGGCGCTGGTCTGGCTGGCGGCGGGCATCGTCGCCGCCGCGGTGATCGGTGCGGCGGCTCGCACCGGCAGCCGCCTCCTGATCCTCGGCAACAGCCGGCGCGCGGTGCACGATCTTCGCGAGGAGCTGTTCGGTCACCTGCTGCGCCTGCCGCCCTCGTTCTACGTGCGGCATCGCACCGGCCACGTGATGTCCCGCTGCGTCAACGACATGCAGAGCGTGCAGGGGCTTCTCGGGCCGGTGTTCCTCTACCTGGTCGAGACCCTCGTCCTCTACGTCGTCGGCCTGACGTTCATGCTGTGGAACGACCCGGTCCTGACGGTCGTGGGGCTTGCGCCGTTCCCGGTGTTCCTCTGGCTCGCGCGGCGACTCGCCGGGCGCATCCAGGAGCGTTCGCGCCAGGCGCAGGAGCAGCTCGCCGAGGTCGGCGCCAAGTTGGACGAGAGTCTCTCCGGCCAGCGGGTGGTGCGAAGCCTCGCGCTCGAGGAGCACGACGAGCGGCGCTTCCACGAACAGGCCGAGGCCTATCGCGCGACGATGCTCTCCCTCGCCGCGACGCGTGCGACCCTGGCGCCGTCGATGGTGATCCTGACCGCGATCAGCATCATCGCCGTGCTTGCGGTGGGCGGCCCCAGGGTCGCCGCCGGTACCGACACCTTCGGCGACCTCGTCAGCTTCATCTTCTATCTCGGCCTCCTCGCCGGGCCGACCGCGACGCTCGGCTTCGTCATCAGCTCGCTGCAGCGAGGGGCCGCGGCGCTCGATCGCATCGGCGAGCTGATGGAGATGCCCGTGACGATCGCCGATGCCGACGACGTCGTGCGCGAGCCGATCTCTCGCGGTGCGATCGAGGTGCGCGATCTCGACGTCGAGTTCGCGCCGCTCGCCGAGCAGGCGCACCTGAGCGGCAGCCTGCCCGAGGACGCCGGCGACGCGCTCCACCGTTCGCGGCGAGTGCTCACCGGCGTGTCGCTCTCGGTCGCACCGGGACGGACGCTCGGCGTCGTCGGTCCGACCGGCGCCGGCAAGACGACGCTCCTGCGCGCGCTGACCCGCCAGATCGTCGTGCCGCGCGGCAGGGTGTTGCTCGACGGTCGGGACGTGAATGATGTCGCGCTCGCCGACCTGCGCGCGGCGATCGGGATGGTGCCGCAGGAGTCGTTCCTGTTCAGCCGGAGCCTCGCGGCGAACATCGCGCTCGGCCGGCCCGACGCACCGCGCGCCGAGATCGAGGCCGCACTCGCGACGGCGCAGCTCGACAAGGACCTCGAGCAGCTTCCGGAGGGACTCGACACGCTGGTCGGCGAGCGTGGCGTGCGACTCAGTGGCGGACAGCGACAGCGCGCGGCACTCGCGCGGGTCATTCTGCTGTCGCCGACGATCCTGCTGCTCGACGACACGCTGTCCGCGGTCGACGCGACGACCGCCGACGAGATCCTCCGCCGCCTCCGACCGCTGATGCGCGGTCGGACCACCGTGATCGTCGCGCACCGCGTGGCCACGGTTGCGCACGCCGACGAGATCCTCGTGCTCGACGACGGACGCGTCGTCGAACGCGGCTCGCACGAGGATCTTCTCGCTCGGCGTGGACTCTACGCCTCTTTGTGGCGCAAGCAGGAGGCGGAGAAGTGAGCGGCGCGCGCGAGCGCCGGCGTGGCTCGTTCGCGCAGGTGTGGTCGGTGGTCCGGCCGCACCAGCGGTTCCTGTGGCTGAGCCTCGCGTTGCTGCTCGTCAACGCCGCTGCGCGCCTCGCGCAGCCGTGGCTCGTCAAGACCGCGATCGACCAGAACCTGGTCGGCGGCTCCCTGGACGGCTTCTACCGCATCATCGGTGCGCTCGCCGGCATCGCGGTCGTCGAGTGGTTCGCGAGGCGCTACCAGATGCTCGCGCTCGAACGCGCGGGACAGGACGCGCTGCTCGGCCTGCGACGCCGGGTGTTCTCGCACCTGCAACGCCTGCCGATGTCGTTCTTCGACCGCACACCGACCGGACGGCTCGTGGGGCGCGCGACCACCGATGTCGAGGCGCTGCAGGAGATCTTCTCGTCCGGCGTCGTGACCGTGCTCGGCGATCTCGTGTTCCTGGTCGCGGCGGTCGCGATCCTGCTGACACTCGACGTCCACCTGACGCTGGCCGCGCTCTGCATCGTGCCGGTGTTCCTCGGCGTGACGGCGTTCGTGCGTCGCTATGCGCGTGCGGCCTACTCCGAGTTGCGCAACCGCATCTCCCAGATGAACGCCGACCTGCACGAGCAGGTCTCCGGCATGCCGATCGTGCAGCTCTTCGGTCAGGAGCGCGCGAGCGCGGCTCGCTTCGCCGAGAGCAACGACGGGGTGCGCGACTCGCAGCTGCGCTCGGTGTTCTGGGAGTCGATCCTGTCGGCGGTCACCGAGATGCTCGGGTCGTTCACGACCGCGTTGATTCTGTGGTTCGGCGGCACCGCGGTGCTCGGCGGCGAGGCGGGCTTGACGCTCGGCACGCTGTACGCGTTCGTCGACTACATGCAGCGGATGTTCGTGCCGTTGAACGACCTGACGATGAAGTACACGGTGCTGCAGAGTGCGCTCGTCGCCGGAGATCGCATCTTCGGCCTGCTCGATGAGCCGATCGAGACCCCGGACCCGGTGTCACCGCGGCGAGCGACGGGCTCCGGGCGCGTCGAGTTCGATCGTGTCACGTTCGGCTACGAGACGGGGCGTCCCGTGCTCGTCGACTTCGATCTGACGGTGGAGCCGGGCGAGAAGGTCGCGATCGTCGGGGCGACCGGCGCCGGCAAGACGACGATCCTGTCGATCCTGACGCGGCTCTACGACATCCAGTCAGGATCGATTCGCATCGATGGCGTCGACGTGCGGGAGATGGCGCGCGCGGACCTGCGCCGGCAGGTCGGGGTCGTCGCGCAGGACGTCTTCTTGTTCCGCGGATCGATCCTCGACAACGTGCGGCTCGGGCATCCCGAAGTGAGCGCGACCGACGCGATCGCCGCCGCGAACGAGCTGCACCTCGAGGAGGTCGTCGCGCGATTCCCCGGTGGCTATCGTGAGCCCGTCGCGGAGCGCGGGCGCAACCTGTCGGCGGGCGAGCAGCAGCTCATCGCTTTTGCGCGCATGCTCGTCGTCGCGCCCAAGGTCCTCGCGCTCGACGAGGCGACGTCCAACGTGGACTCGCACACCGAGCAGCTGCTGCAGGACGCGGTGCATCGGCTGATGGCCGGGCGTGACGTCGATCGTCATCGCACACCGGCTCGCGACCGTTCGCGACGCCGACCGGATCGTCGTCCTCGAACAGGGACGCATCGTCGAGCAGGGCACACACGCGGAGCTGGCGGAGCTCGGCGGTGTCTATGCCCGGATGATCACCGACGCCGGCGCGCGGTCGCTGCCGTCGTGAGCGGCGGCCTATGGATCAGTGCGCGACACCGCGGATCACGCGCCGGACGACCGCCGGTGCCGGTCGCATCTCGTCGTGCTCGAGCTTCTCGAACTCGAACCCCGCCGCTCGGATCGACGCTTCGGTGTGGCGCGTCAGGTGGCAACCGTCCGCACAAAGGCGCCACAGCGGCGCGAGGCGTTCCTGCCATCGCAGGAGCCGGGGATCGTCCTCGGCGGCGACGTGCTCGAGGAACAGCAGGCAACCGCCGGGACGGAGCACGCGTCGCACCTCGGCCAGCGTCCGGTCGACGTGTGGCACCGTGCAGAGCACCAGCGTCGAGACCACCGCGTCGAACGAACCACTCGCGAACGGCAACGACTCCGCCGGCGCGGTCGTGACCTCGGCATCCGGATGCAGCCGAGCGACACGTCGACACAGGCGCTTACGCATGTGTCGATCCGGTTCGGAGAGCACGAGCCGAGCGATACGATCACGCCGATAGCACGGCAGGTTCAGACCGGTGCCGGCACCGAGCTCGAGGACGTCGCCGCTCGCGAGCTCGAGCAGCTCGCGCCGCCACGAGCCGACCGTTTCTCGCTCGGTCCTGGCAACAGCACGGTCGTACAGCAGCGCCATCCAGAACCCCATGCGTGCATCATGCCGCGCGCGTCCCCGTCCGGGGCGCTATCGTCTCCGAGCGTGAGAGACGGGCTCGACACCACGAGGCGCAAAAAGCGGATCACCAAGCGCGAGTTCCAGGCGGTGGTGCCCGAGCTGCGCACGGCGCTCCTGCACCTTCAGGAGCAACTCGCGGGGCAGCACTTCAGCGTGCTGATCGTGCTCGACGGTGACGATCTCGCGGGCTGCGACGCCGTGTTCGAGCGGCTCCACGAATGGCTCGATGCGCGCTATCTGCGCGCCGAAGCGTTCGGACCACCGGCGCCGGAGGAGGTTCCGTACCCGTGGATGAAGCGATATTGGATCGCGACACCGCCGCGTGGCTTCATCGGCGTCCAGATGCGCGCGTGGACCAACGACGTCGTGCGGCGTGCGAGCTTCGAAGGCATGAGCGCCGAGGAGCTCGATCGCCGCATCGGGCACGTCCGGCGTTTCGAGCGGGAGCTGGCCGACGACGGCGTGCTGCTGCTCGAGTTCTGGCTGCACCTTCCGAAGAAGGTGCTGAAGAAGCGTCTGCGCGCCGCCGCCGCGAAGCGCGATTGGCGCATCCAGCCGGAGCAGCGCATCGTGTTCGAACACTGGAGCGAGACGTTGCCCGTCGCGGAGCACGTACTCGCGGCGACCGATGCGCCCGAGGCGCCGTGGGTCGTCGTGTCGGGCGAGGACGATCGCGCGCGCGACCTCGAGATCGCGCGACGGCTGGAGCGAGACCTGCGTGAACGGTTGCGGATCGCCGCGGAGACGAGCGATGCACCGGTGAAGCGACCCGCGCGTCGCAAGCGCGACCCGCGGACCGTCCTCGACGACGTCGACCTCTCGGCGCGGCTCGACGACGACGCCTATCACCGGAAGCGCAAACGGTGGCAGCGCCGGCTGGCGAACGCGCATCGGGAGGCCTGTGCCCGCGGCGTCGGCATGGTGCTCGCGTTCGAGGGCTGGGACGCGGCCGGCAAGGGGGGCTCGATCCGCCGTCTCACCGCGGCCATGGACGCGACCCGCTACCGGGTCTTTCCGATCGCCGCGCCGAGCGAACGAGAACGCGCGCACCACTGGCTCTGGCGGTTCTGGCGACGCGTGCCGCGCGACGGGCGCACGTCGATCTTCGATCGATCGTGGTACGGGCGGGTTCTCGTGGAGCGGGTCGAAGGGTTCGCGTCGCGCGACGAATGGGGCAGGGCCTACGGAGAGATCGAGGACTTCGAGGCGCAGCTCGTCGAGCACGGTCTGGTGGTCGCGAAGTTCTGGCTGCACATCGATCCGGCGGAGCAGGCCCGTCGGTTCGAGGAGCGCAAGGACACGAGCTTCAAGCGCTACAAGATCACGCCGGAGGACTGGCGCAATCGCGAGCGTTGGCTCGACTACGAGGCGAGCGTGGACGAGATGGTCGCGCGCACCTCGGCGGTCGTGCCATGGCGTCTCATCGCGGCGAACGACAAGCACCATGCACGCATCGAGGTGCTGCGGCACGTCACGAAGGCCTTGGAGGCGAGGCTCGACGCCGACTGACCGGCGGGCGGTACGTGCGTTCGAGCCGCGCCGGCCTTACGAAGGCCGCATGCCCGAGCTGCTCCCGTGTGTCGAAGTCGATCCGCCGAACGGCGTCCCGGTCCGGGCTTCGGTGATCTGGCTCCACGGTCTCGGCGCGGACGGCCACGACTTCGAGCCGATCGTGCCCGAGCTCGGTCTGCCGCGCGACGCGGGCGTGCGATTCGTGTTTCCGCACGCGCCGTCGATCCCGGTCACGATCAACCAGGGCTTCGTGATGCCGGCGTGGTACGACATCACCGAGCCCGATCTGGGCCAGCGGCACGACGAGCCGGGGATCCGACGTTCGGCCGGGCAGGTGCGCGCGCTCATCGCACGCGAGCAGGAGCGACACGCGGTGGCCGCGAACCGGATCGTGCTCGCGGGGTTCTCGCAGGGTGGTGCGGTCGCGCTGTTCGCCGGCCTGCGCCATCCGGATCGGCTCGCCGGGATCCTCGCGCTGTCGACCTATCTCGTCGGCACGGAGACGCTCGAGCGCGAACGCAGTGCGGCGAACCGTGACGTGCCGATCTTCGAAGCGCACGGCACGTTTGACCCGGTCGTGCCGCCGGCGTACGGCGAAGCCACGCGGGCGCAGCTCGAGGCCCTCGGGCACGCGGTCGAGTGGCACACCTATCCGATGCCGCACGCCGTGTGTGCGCAGGAGATCGTCGACGTCGGCGCGTGGCTCGGGCGCGTGCTCGAAGTTCGCCGGGCGTAGGCGCGTTCGCGCTCCGGGCGCGGGCGTGCCGCCGGTCGGCGCTGCGTGCCAGACAGTCACGATCGTGCCACCCGCTCGCCGCGCTGCTCTCGTAAGGAAGGACACCATGTCGAGAATCGCCCCCCTGCTCTGTATCCCCGTCCTGGTCGGGCTCTGGTCGTGTTCCGGAGGTGGCAGCTCCGGAGGCTCGGCCTCCCCCGCACCGGTCGCCGTCGCGCAGATCGTGTTCGACACGGCGGCCGGCTCCGCCGCACGCGTGACCGCTCGGCTCGACGGTGTCGCGTTCGAACGTGCGGACGGCTCGATGGCCGGCCGGCTGATGGACTCGCCCGCAGCGGTGCTGCTCGCGGACCCCGACGGCGAGTTCTGCTCGGTGTCGGTCGCGAACTTGCCGACCGACATCTACACCGCGGTGCATCTCGTGTTCGCCCCCGGCAGTGTCCGAGCGCACCACGCGGACGGCCACGAGTCGCAGCTCCGGCTCGCTGCGTCGAATCTGCGCGTGGCGTTCGAGGTGCCGACGCAGTTTCCGACGCGGGAGCGGGACATCGTCCGGATCGGCAATCGCGGCGACGCCTTCGACGGCACCGGCGGTAGCTCCGCGACGCCAATCGATCCCGGTTTCGATGGCGGCCCGTCGAGTGGGGTTCCGGTGCGCTATGCGCGACTCGAAGTGCTGTCGATCGATGCGCAGAGCCGGCGAATCACCGCCGAGCTGTCGACGAGCGGGCATCCGACCGTGGCGGCGGAGTTCGCGGATGGCGCGATCCTCATCCACGACGACGTGCAGCTCGCGGTCGACGACTTCCTGGCGGCGCTGCAGATCGGGTCCATCGTGCAGATCGTCGATGGCGAGCTGGTCACGGACGCCGCGAATCAACGGAAGCTGACGGTGTTCGTTGCGGTCGACCTCGGCATCGAGGATCCGCACGGCAACGGCCGCAAGTCCGAGGTGCACGGCTGCATCTCCGCGATCGATGCCGCCAGCGAGCATCTGACGCTCGGGCTCTACCGCGTCGACAAGGGTGTCGAAAACCTCCCCGACCCCCTGCCCGGCACGCTCGACGTCGATGCCGGCTCGGCACGGATCAAATGGGTGCCGCGCCACGGGCGCCACCCCGGCCACCTGCCGTTCTCCGCGCTCACTGTCGGAATGTCCGTCGAGGTGGAATGGCTCGGCCCAGCCGGGAACGGGGTCGTACCGGCGATGAAGGTCGACATCCGCGAGGCGAGCAGCGCGCCGCTCCGATCGTTCGCGGGCGACGTCTCCGCGATCGATGGCACCAGCAACCAGCTGACCCTCGGTCTCGACTCGCCGATCGAGGTCGGCGGCACGTCCTACACGTCGGCGGACGTGCGCCTGACGAACGACACGATCGTCCTCGGTGGTTCCCCACCGAGCGCTGGCGACCCTCTGACCGCGCGCTTCCACGTCGGTGACGCGGTGTTCGCGTTGGCGCGGTGGGATCCGGGCGACGTGTTCGTCGCGGACTACCTGCGCCTCGTCGAGACCTCGCACTGACCTCGCCGGCCACGGCGCCACTCCGCACGGAGCAGGCGCCGTGGCGCGGTCGATCAGTAGCCGCCGAGCATCAGGTCGAGGCCGTTGGAGGCCGCGAGCCCGAAGGGGTTCACCGGAGCGATGATGACGGCCTGGCTGAACACGTGGCCGCCGGCGAGCGCGGGGATGTTCGGCACCGGCAGCGTGAACGAGCCCATTCCGCCGCCGACAGTCATCGGCGCCTGGGCGTCGGGCGTCGCGTAGAGCGTGCAGCCGGTCATGCCGATCGAGTCGAGCGCCAGGCTCTGCTGCGTGAGCCCCGCCATCAGCACGGCGACCGGGCTGCCGTTCAGGTTGGTCAGCTCCCACGTGAAGTTCGCGCCGAGCATCGGCTTCGAGCCCGCGGCGGCGCCGAGGGTCACGCGAGAGGTCTGTGCGGAACTCATGAACGTCGGCAGCTGCGTGCTGAAGTCCGTCTCGGGCGGTGTGCTCGAGTTGTTGCCGATGGTGAGGCCGATCAGGGCCTCGTCCGCGACGATGCCGCCGGTCGCGAGGTTCACCGACTGGTAGACGACGCGGAAGTCACCGCTTGCGAACAGCCGGAGTTGCACCGTGCTGGTGGCACTCGTCGAGAACATCGGCACCTGATCCCAGGTGATCGTCGCCTGGTTCGCATTGGCGGTGAACGCCACGGTGCCGCCGCCGCTCGTCGAGTTGTTGAGGTCGGTCCAGAGCGCCGCGATCCGTGCCGGATTGGTCGAGCTGGTGAAGTCGGCCTCGGACGGCGTGTAGGTGGTGCTCGTCGTCGAGCCACTGACGAGCCAGACGTAGCCGTTGCTGCAGACGTCGATCGCGGTCGTCGTACCGCCGCTGGGCAGCGGGAATGCGAACGGCAACGTCTGCGGGCTCAGCGAGTCGTCCCCGGTGCCAGTGCCCCACGACACCTGCGAGCCGATGTTGGTGTCGTAGGCGTTCATCGGGCCGTTCGTGACGGCGTAGCCGCTGGACGTCTTCGTGTAGAGGATCGACGACCCCGCCGGCAGGTCGAACGCGTCGGCGCCGCCGGTGAAGTGCTCGAAGATCGACCCGCCCATCGGCGTCGGGCAACCGGTGCCGTACACCGTCACCGAGGACGGCGGCTCGTAGCAGGTCGGCAGGTTCGCGAACGTGTAGCCGTTACCCATCGGCAGGAAGAGCAGGCCCCGGCCGGCGAGGGCCGGGTTGCGACCCGACTGGTAGAGCGTCCAGCCACCGCCGCTGAGGACCGGCTGCGTGAAGTCCGAAGCGCCCGGGTCCGCGGCGCCAGCACCCGGCGACACGCCGATCAGGCAGTTGGTGGGCGGGTTCGGGAAGTCGCGGAACTTGATCGAGAACGAGCCGTCGGAGTTGAGCTGGAGCTGCGCGTTGACGGGGTTCTCGTAGCCGAAGTCGCGCACCTGCCAGGTGATGACCGCGCGGTTCGGATACGTGGTGTTGAGGTAGACGGCGCCGCCGGGGAAGGTGGTGCCCGCAGCCGGCGTCAGGTCTCGCCAGTTCACCGCGATGCGCGGACCGAGCGTCAGCAGATCGGTGACGCTCTCGGAGAGGTCGTAGCCGTTGTTGAGGGTGTTGCTCGAGTCGAGCCACACGAAGCCGTTCGACGAGATGTCGATCGAGCTGGTCGTGCCGCCGCCGGGCAACGGGAACGCGAACGGGAGCGCGACCGGCCCGGTGGTCGAATCGTCGGTGAGCCCCAGCGAGGTGCCGAGGTTGCTGTCCCAGCACGGGCCGTTGGGGAACTGGGCGCGGGCCTCCTGGGCCAACGCGAGGAGGGCGGCACCGCCGGCGAAGCAGCGGAGAGTGAGGGAGAGGGACGGTCGGACCATGATGGCTGCGCGTGCGAGAGGGTTGCGGGAAAACGCGGTCCACCGCAAACACGGTCGGGAGGGAGCCGGAGCCGTGCGCTCGAGGGCCGTGATCGCTTGGAGGGGTGCAGAGCCGGTCGGGGTTCCCCGATTCGCGGGAAACTCGCTTCGGCGTGGCACCCGGCGGGCCCACGATCCCTCCACCTGCGCCTGCGGGCTCCTGCGCCGGCTGGCGCAGGGGCCCCCCGCGACGCGGCGGGTCAGTAGCCGCCGAGCATCAGGTCGAGGCCGTTGGAGGCCGCGAGCCCGAAGGGGTTCACCGGCGCGATGACGACGGCCTGGCTGAACACGTGGCCGCCGGCGAGCGCGGGGATGTTCGGCACGGGCAGCGTGAACGAGCCCATTCCGCCGCTGACGGTCATCGGTGCCTGGGCATCCGGCGTCGCGTAGAGCGTGCAGCCGGTCATGCCGATCGAGTCGAGCGCCAGGCTCTGCGACGTGAGCCCCGCCATCAGCACGGCGACCGGGCTGCCGTTCAGGTTGGAAAGCTCCCAGGTGAAGTTCGCGCCGAGCAGCGGCTTCGAGCCCGCGGCGGCGGCGAGGGTGACCGGCAAGCCCGCGGTCTGCATTGCCGTCATCAGCGCGGGGAGCTGGGTGCTGTAGTCGGTCTCGAACGGCGTGATGGCGTTGTTGCCGACCGTGACGCCGATCAGGGCCTCGTCGTCGACGATGCCGCCGGTCGCGAGGTTCACCGACTGGTAGACGACGCGGAAGTCACCGCTTGGGAACAGCCGGAGCTGCACGGTGCTGGCCGCACTCGTCTGGTACATCGGCACCTGATCCCAGGTGATCGTCGCCTGGTTCGCGTTGGCGGTGAACGCCACGGTGCCGCCGCCGCTCGTCGAGTTGTTGAGGTCGGTCCAGAGCACCGCGATGCGTGCCGGATTGGTCGAGCTGGTGAACTCGGCCTCGGACGGTTGGTAGGTGGCGTTGGTCGTCGAGCCGCTGACGAGCCAGACGTAGCCGTTGCTGCAGACGTCGATCGCCGTCGTCGTACCGCCACCGGGCAGCGGGAACGCGAACGGCAACGTCTGTGGGCTCAGTGAGTCGTCCCCGGTGCCAGTGCCCCACGACACCTGCGAGCCGATGTTGGTGTCGTAGGCGTTCATCGGGCCGGGTGCGACGACGTAGCCGCTGGGCGTCTTCGTGTAGAGGATCGACGACCCCGCCGGCAGGTCGAACGCGTCGGCGCCGCCGGTGAAGTACTCGAAGATCGCGCCACCGGTCGGCTGCGGGCAACCGGCGCCGTACGCCGTCACCGCCGCCGGCGGCTCGTAGCAGGTCGGCAGGTTCGCGAACGTGTAGCCGTTACCCATCGGCAGG
Organism: uncultured Planctomycetota bacterium; assembly: GCA_963823025.1. Taxonomy (GTDB): domain Bacteria; phylum Planctomycetota; class UBA1135; order UBA1135; family UBA2386; genus CAWGKH01. The sequence goes on from CAWGKH010000009.1 coordinate 57,797, forward strand.
AAGAGCAGGCCCCGGCCGGCGAGGGCCGGGTTGCGACCCGACTGGTAGAGCGTCCAGCCACCGCCGCTGAGGACCGGCTGCGTGAAGTCCGAGGCGCCCGGGTCCGCGGCGCCAGCACCCGGCGACACGCCGATCAGGCAGTTGGTGGGCGGGTTCGGGAAGTCGCGGAACTTGATCGAGAACGAGCCGTCGGAGTTGAGCTGGAGCTGCGCGTTGACGGGGTTGTCGTAGCCGAAGTCGCGCACCTGCCAGGTGATGACCGCGCGGTTCGGATAGGTGGTGTTGAGGTAGACGGCGCCGCCGGGGAAGGAGGTGCCCGCAGCCGGCGTCAGGTCTCGCCAGTTCACCGCGATGCGCGGACCGAGCGTCAGCAGATCGGTGACGCTCTCGGAGAGGTCGCTGCCGTTGTTGAGGGTGTTGCTCGAGTCGAGCCACACGAAGCCGTTCGACGAGATGTCGATCGAGCTGGTCGTGCCGCCGCCGGGCAACGGGAACGCGAACGGCAGCGCGACCGGCCCGGTGGTCGAGTCGTCGGTGAGCCCCAGCGAGGTGCCGAGGTTGTTGTCCCAGCACGGGCCGTTGGGAAACTGGGCGCGGGCCTGCTGGGCCAACGCGAGGAGGGCGGCTCCGCCGGCGAGGCAGCGGAGAGTGACGGAGAGGGACGGTCGGACCATGATGGCTGCGCGTGCGAGAGGGTTGCGGGAAAACGCGGTCCACCGCAAACACGGTCGGCGGAGGGAGCCGGAGCCGTGCGCTCGAGGGCCGCGATCGTTTGGAGGGCTGCAGAGCCGGCCAGGGTTCCCCGCTCCGCAGGAAATCGTGTCGGCCCGCGCTCCGGTTCGAGAACCGGCACGCGGGCCGAGTCGAGACGCGCCGCGCGGGATCCCGCCGTGCCGGCGGGGATCCCGGCGCGCATCCGATCAGTTGACGCCGAGGACGAGCTCGAGGCCGTTCGACGCGAAGATGCCGAGCGGGTTGATGCCCGGCTTCACCGCGACCGACTGCGTGAACACCGACGCGCCCGCAAGGCTCGGGATGTTCGGGATCGGCAGCATCGTGGAGCCGATGCCGGCGCTGATCGGCATCGGCAGCACGTAGTCGATGCTGGCGAGCCAGGTGCAACCGGTCATGCCGATGAAGTCGAGCGCCGTGTTCTGCGACGTCAGGCCGAGGTGGGTGACGCCGATCACCGAGCCGTTCAAGCCGGTGCTGTCGACGCTGATCGTCGTGCCGAGGATCGGCTCGGCGGACGTACCGATCGACATCGGCTCGGCGACGCTCGTCGCGACGGCGAGCGGCAGCGACGCGCTGATGTCGACAGAGCCGGGGTCGGTGACACCGCCACCGATGCTGAACCCGACGAGCCCGTCGGTGATCGACACCTGCTGGTAGCCGATGACGATGTCGCCGGTGTCCAGGAGCTGCACCTGGAAGGTGTTGGTGTTGGCCGTGTTGCCGTACTCGGGGACCATGCTCCAGGTGATGACGGCGCGCGCCGGCGAGCTCATCGTCGCCGGGAACGTGTCATAGTAGACCGTGCCGCCGCCGGCCGTCGCGTTGTTGTTGAGGTCGTCCCAGAGGGCTGCGACGCGGGGGCCGTTGTTCACGAAATCGGCACCACTCTCGGAGAAGTCCGAGGTGTTGCCCGCGCCGGTCAGGAACACCGAGCCGTTCGAGTCGATCTGGATCGCGTTCGTCACCACGCCACCGAAGTTGGCGGTGAACGGCAGGGTCTGCGTGCTCAGCGAATCGTCGCCCGAGCCGGCGTTGTCCCAGGCCACGACGTTCGAGAAGCCCGGCTCCCAGATGGGGGCCGAGGTCACCGCATAGCCCGTGGGGGTGCTGGCAAGCAGCAGGCCGCTGAGCGATGCGATGTCGTTGATGCTCGTCGTGCCGTCGAAGAGCTCGTAGAACGCGCCGTCGCGAGCCGCGACGGGGCAGCCGTTTCCGTACCAGTTGTGCGACGCGAACGGGCCGCACGGCATGCCCGCAACCGCATAACCGCCGCTCATGTTCGGCACGAACAGGAGCGTGGGGATCGTGTCGATGTCGCGCGGGTCATTCGGGTTGTTGACCGGGTTGTCGAAGATCTCGTAGACGGTGGGGTTCGAGCCGCCCATGACCGCGCCGGCGGAGAAGTCCACTTCACCGGGGTCGATCGCGGCGCCGCCCTGGCTCACGCCGACGATCATGTCGTGCCAGGTAAGGGTGGAGGTGCCGGGGTACTGGTCGACCTGGCGGTGCGTGATGCTGAACGAGCCGTCCATGTTCAGCGTCAGCTGCATGATGACGTGGTTGTTGCCGCTGGTCGCGAAGATCTGGTCGTTGCTGATCCAGGTGACCACCGCGTGGTCGGTGAAGCTCGTGTTGACGTACACGCCGTTCTCAGGCCGTTCGGTCGGGTCGCAGTCCAGGTCGACCCAGCCGGCGCAGATGCGCGGCGCGCCCGTCAGGAGCTCGCCCACGGTGACCGAGTAGTCCGCGATGGTCGACGTGCCGTCCAGCCAGACGTAGCCGTTGGTGCACGCGGTGATTTGGTTCGTCGTTCCGCCGCCGGGCAGCGGGAACGCGAAGTTCAGCGTCTGGGCCGGCGTGACCGAATCGTCACCGGTCGCCTGGACGGTGCCGTAGTTCGGCTCCCAGCAGGACGAGCCCTGCGCGAGCACGCCACTGGCGAGAAGGGATGCGACGATGGCCGCCTTGAGGGCGGCGGAGGGAAGGGACTGCATCAGAGCGGGACTCCTGGATCGGTGTCGGTGGGAGAGGGGTTGCTCGTGGGCCGAAGGGGAGGTCGCGGCGGGAGCCGCTCCTGGTTCGAACCTGCCGACGCGTCGTCGGCAAGGCCGAGGCCCACAGAAGCACGGGTACTCTGAGTGCCGGGCCTCGAGGAATTGTTCCGTCGAATCGGGCCGCTTCCGCCCGAATGCGTGGGCCGTGCGCGGACCCGCATCCGATCGAACGTATTCGGCGTACGTCGCGCCGGCGGCGGGAACGTTGCCGACAACGCCACCGGGCCGGCGGCCGAGTGGTCGGTGAGCCGCTGTGCGGGATCCCGCCGGCGACGGCGGGATCCCCGGCGCAGCCCGGGTCAGTTCAGGCCGAGGACGAGCTCGAGGCCGTTCGATGCGAAGATGCCGAGCGGGTTGATGCCCGGCTTCACCGCGACCGACTGCGAGAACAGCGAGGCGCCTGCGACGCTCGGCATGTTCGGCAACACCACCATGCTCGACCCGGTGCCGGCGGCCACGCCCATCGGCAGGACGATGTCGATGCCGGCGAGCCAGGTGCAGCCCGTCATGCCGAGGAAGTCGAGCGGCGTGTTCTGCTGGGTCAGGCCGACGTGCGTGACGCCGAGCACCGAGCCGTTCAGGCCGGTGCTGTCGAGGCTGATCGTCGTGCCGAGGATCGGCTCGGCGGACGAGCGGATCGACATCGGCTCGGTGACGGCCGTCATGACGACGAGCGGCAGCGAGGTGCTGATGTCGATCGAGCCGGGGTCGGTGGCGCCGCCACCGACGCTGAAGCCGACGAGGCCGTCGGCCGACGCCACCGCCTGATAGCCGATCGCGATGTCGCCGGTGTCGAAGAGCTGGACCTGGAAGGTGTTGGAGTTGGTCGTCCCGTATCCGGCACTCCGCTCCAGGTGATGACCGCACGCGCGGGCGTGCTCATCGTGGCCGGGAAGGTGTCGTAGAAGACCGACCCGCCGTTGAGCGGATTGAGGTCGTCCCACAGCGGGGCGACGCTCGCGGCGTTGCTCACGAACGACGCGCTGTTCTCGCTGAAGTTCGAGATCTGGCTGCCGCTGAGCCAGACGCGGCCATTGGAGTCGATTCCGATGGTGCCGGTCACCACGCCGCCGAAGTTGGCGGTGAACGGCAGGGGCTCGTCGGTCACCGCGTCGTCCCCGGTGGTGATCGCGTTCGCGAAGTTGGGCTCCCAGATCGGAGCCGAGCTCACCGCGTAGCCCGTGCCGGTGCTCGCGAGCATCAGGCCACCGAGCGATGCGATGTCGTTGACGCTCACCGTGCCGTCGAACAGCTCGTAGAACGCACCGTCGCGGGCCGAGCCCGGGCAGCCCGAGCCGTAGGCGTTGTGGCCGGCGAACGGGCCGCAGCTCGTTCCGACGACGGTGTAGCCACCCGAGTTCGGGGCCATGATCAACGTCGGGATCGTGCCGATGTCCCGCATCTCGGGGACGGCGACGTCGAACTGCTCGTAGATCGTCGGGTTCGACCCGCTCATCGCCGTGCCGGCGCTGAAGTCGGTCTCACCGGGGTCCGTGGCCATGCCCGCCATGTTGTTCGAGCCCTCGCTGACGCCGACCAGCATGCTGTGCGAGATGGCGATGCCGGGGTACTGGTCGACCTGGCGGTGCGTGATCACGATCGTGCCGTCGGAGATGAGCTGGCACTGCATCCACACGGTGTTGGTCGTGCCGAAGTCGTGGCCCCGCCACGTGATCGTTGCGGTCGTCGCGGTCGTGCTCAGGAAGACGCCGTCCTCGGCGGAGGTACCGCTGCTGCAGACCAGATCGGCCCAGCCGACCGCCACGCGAGCGGGGTTCGAGACCAGTTCGGCCGGGGTCGGCGACAGGTCGTGGCTGGTCGACGTGCCGTCGAGCCAGATGAAGCCGTTGGTGCACGCGATGATCTGGTTGGTGGTTCCGCCACCGGGCAACGGGAAGCTGAACGGCAGCGTCTGCGCCGTGGAGTTCGCGTCGTCGCCGTCCGCGATCCGCGAGCCGTGGTTCGAATCCCAGCAAGACGGACCCTGCGCGAGCAGGCCACCGGCGAGAAGGGACGCGATGAGGGCCCCCCTGAGGGCCATGGAGGGAAGAGACTGCATCAGAGACGGACTCCTGGATCGTTGACGGATGGCGACGGTGGGCTGCCGGCACGACGGGGGACCGCGGCCGGAGCCGCTCGGGTCTCGCGTCCGCCGACATCGGGTCGGCGAGGCGCGGAGCCCGCAGCAGCACCCGACTGTCAGTGCCGGGCATCGAGGAATTGTTCCACGCAATCCGAGTGCTTCCGCCCGGAATCTCGGCCGAACTCGGCGAACATTCGATCGAACGTATTCGCTGTCGGTCGTGCCGTAGGCAGGTGCGACGAACGTGTCCCGGTCGATGCATCGGTCGCGACTCCACACGCGCCCGTCGATTCCCTCGCCGGCGCCGATACACTCCCGCCCCTCCCGGGCGATTAGCTCAGTCGGTCAGAGCGCCTGCCTTACACGCAGGATGTCGGCGGTTCGAGTCCGTCATCGCCCAGCGCGGCTTCCGGCCGCAACCCGAGGGGCGTGTTCACCTGCGGTGGACACGCCCCGAGGCCGTCGGCCGTGCTCCTGCCGCTGCTCCGTCGCTCCGGCCGCGAATCCACGCGTCGCGTGGAGATTCGCCGACTTCGCGGCCCTTGCTCCCGCGCATCCCGTGACCGCGATCGCCGCCGCCCGAGAGCTTCGTCCCGAACAGCAGCGTCGCGCGTTGCGGCTGTCGTTCGGCGACGGCGTTGCGTACGCGTTGATGGTCGGGGCCGGCGAGAGCTTCTTCACGGCGAACGCGATCCGGCTCGGTGCGGATGCGCTCGAGGTGGGGCTCGTCATCGCGCTGCCGCTGGTCGTCGGCTCGCTCGGACCGATGACCATCGTGCGTCTGCTCGGACATGCGATCCGCCGTCGGCCGATCGTCGCCGGCTGCGCGTTCGCGCAATCGCTCGGCCTCGCGACGATCGCGATGCTCGACGCGTACGGCGCGCTCGCGCCCGCGGGGCTGATCGCGCTGCTGTGCCTGCACCAGGTGTTCGGCCAGGCCGCGGGCACCGCGTGGAGCTCCTGGTACGGCGACGTGGTGCCGGCGGCGATGCGTGGGCGCTGGTTCGCACGCCGGAACCGAGCCGTGCAGGGCTCGGCGTTCGTAGCACTGGTGGTCGCGGGATTCCTGCTGCACGCGATCGAACCCGAGGGCGTGCCGCGCGTACCCGCCCCGAGCCCGGGGTTCGCGCTGGTGTTCGCCGGTGCCGGGTGCGCGCGGCTGTGCTCGGCGGTGTTCCTGTGGCTCTCGCCCGAGCCGGCGTTCCGCGGACTCGCATCGCGCGCGCGGCTCGGCAAGTTCCTGCGCACCGCACACGGCCGGAACGTCGCGTTCCTGCTCGGCGGCGGACTCCTCTATCAAGCGTCGGTCTACCTCGGTTCGCCGTACTTCACGCCGTTCATGCTCGAGCGGCTCCGGCTCGACTACGCACAGTTCACGATCGCGCTCGGCTGCGTCGTCGCCGCGAAGGTGTTGACGTTGCCGGCGTGGGGTCGACTCGTCGACCGCGTCGGCGCGCTCCGTTACGTTCCGCATCGCGCTGGTCGCGACCGCCTGCGTGCCGGCACCGTGGTTGTTGGCCGACTCCGCGCAGGGTGCGTGGATCGCGCAGGCGTTGTCGGGAATCGCGTGGGCCGGCCACGAGGTCGCGCTGTTCGCGCTGCTGCTCGAGTCGACGCGCACCGGCCTGCGGCCGCAGGTCCTCGCGTTGCAGAGCGTCAGCAACTCGATCGGGCAGATCGGTGGCAGTCTCGGCGGTGCGGTGGTGGTCGGCGCGCAGGGCTTCCTCTGGGCGTTCGGTGCGAGCCTCGGCGCGCGGCTCTCGGTCGCGATCACGCTGCCGCGGCTGTTGCGTGCACCCGCGGCCCTGCCGGCGCGGCCCGCGGTCGTGTTGCGTGTCGCCGGTTATCGCCCCGGTGCGGGCGTCGTGCATCGCCCGATCGTCACCGACGACGCGGCGCCGTCGCCCGATACGGAAGCGCGCTGATCACAGGAGCTCGAGCGTCACGCCTTCGCTGTCCAGCACCGTGCCGGTCGCCGGTGCCGAACCGTTCGGATCGTAGGTGCTGCGCACCTCCGCCACCGGCACACGGATGCCGGTGCCGACCGTCCACCGCGCCGCCTGCAGCGGGAAGAAGCTCGGCACACCGTTCACGAGATCGAGGCCCACCGGCTGCGTGTGGATCCAGGCGCCGGCGAGGTTCGGGTTCGCGGGGATCGCGACGCCGCGCACCTGCAGCGACGCGAACGAATTGCCCCAGTCCCGGTAGGTGCCGACCGAGGTCGTCAGCGGTGCACCGACCGCCAGGTCGCAGCCGGGGTTCGCCGGCACGCCGAGGGCGCTGATCGGGAACGGGGCGAACAGCGGACCGAACGCGCCGCCGACACCCCGCGCCGACCAGAGCACGACGTTCGCCGCGTAGAGCGGGGTTGCCGGCGGTGCTCCGCTCCAGTCGATCGAGATCGAGCCGCCCGGGATCAGCGACACCGGATCCCAGCCGACGCCCCCTGGCGCCTGCCCCGAGCTGTTGAAGCAGTCCGAGTCGAACACTTCGAAGTCGAGCCGTCCGCCCTCGATCCGGTAGCCCTCGAGGCCGGTGAACCGCGTCGCCGTCGACGCCGTCGTCCGGAACTCGACGACCAGGCTCTGGCCCGCGGCTCGTGCGTAGGCAAACGGCTGGGAGAACGCGACCGTCGCGAACCAGCTCGAGGGCCAGGGCTGCGCACCGAATCCCGGCACGTTGATCGCGCCGGTGAACACCGTCAGCGCGTTGGCCCCGTGGTTCGCCGCGAACGTCGGGCTCGCCTGGCTCGGTGCGAGCGGGCCGGTCGACAGCGTGATCGACGTCGTGAACGTTCCACCGGTCGCGAGCTGTTGGTCGTGCGGGGGTCGCATGCGCAGACCGGCGAGCGTCGCGACCGGCGCGGCGATGTCGGTGACGTCGTAGAGGTACTGCACCCGCGCGGCGGAGTCGGTGCCGGTCGTCGCCCAGAGGACGAACGGCTGGACGGCCGCGTCGGACCAGACGGCGCCCGGTGCGGCGAGGGTCGCCTTCGACGGCACGACGAACGGCGTCTGCGCGGCGAGACCGGAAACGAGGAGGAGGGGGGCGATGCGTCGCAAGCGGGCACCTCGTCGGAAGCGTCGGGAATCGGCGGTCAGTATCCGCCATCGAGAGTCCCGCGAGCGCCGCGGTGTGTCGGGTCACGGAACAGTTCCCCGGTCTCGGGTGTCGTTGCCGGGCCGACTACCATCGCCCGGCGTGACCGCGCTTCGAATCGCAGGACCGGTGCTGGCGATGCTGGCGCCGGTGGTCCCACTCGCCGCGCAGGCGACCCTCGCCCCGGACGAGACGCCGGCCCGCACCGGCGAATGGGGGTTCCACCCGCCGGCGGACACCCCGGTGAGCCGGAACCCGCCGCCGTTCGTGTGGCGGCCGCAGGACCGCGCGTCGAGCTACGACTGGCAGGCGGCTCCGGACGACGCGTTCACGGCCGCCCGCGTCGAGCGCGTCGGCCTGCCCTATGCCGCGTACCGGCCGAGCGCGCCGTTCGCGGCCGGGACGTGGTGGTGGCGGTTCCGGTTCCATGCGAGCGACGGGCGCGTGTCCGCGTGGAGCACGGCGCGTTCGTTCACGGTGACGGCCGCCGCGAAGGTCGTCGGCATGCCGCCGTTCGAGGAGCTTCGCGCGCGACTCCCCGACGGACATCCGCGGCTGTTCGTCCGTCCCGAGGATCGCGCCCACCTGCGTGAGCTGGCGGACGGCGCGCTCGCCGAGCCGTTCGCCCGCCTGCGCGAGCGTTGCGACGCTCTGGTGGCGAAGCCGCCGGACACCGGGGAGCCGCCGCGCTACCCGGAGGGCACGGTTCGGGGCAGCGAGGACTGGCGCGCGATCTGGTGGGGGAACCGCAAGCGCACGATCGCGGTGCTCGAACCGGCGGCACAGCTCGCGTTCGAGCATTGGCTGACGGGGGACGAGCGATATGCGGCGGCCTCGAAGCGGCTCCTGCTCGCCGCGGCCGCGTGGGACCCGCACGGTGCGACCGGCTATCGCTACAACGACGAGGCGGGCATGCCGTTCGCGTACTGGTTCGCGCGGACCTACACGTTCCTGCACGACGCGCTCGACGACCAGGAGCGCGCACGCTGCTGCGACGTGATGCGGGTACGCGGCGGCGAGATGTACGCCCACCTGGCGCCCGGCCATCTGTGGCGCCCGTTCAACAGCCATGCGAATCGCGCCTGGCATTTCCTCGGCGAGCTGGGCGTCGCGTTCGACGGCGAGATCGACGCGGCGGACGACTGGCTGCGCTTCGCGACGACGGTGTTCGGCACCGTGTATCCGGTGTGGAGCGACTCGGACGGCGGGTGGCACGAGGGGCTCGCGTACTGGCGCAGCTACCTCGAGCGGTTCACGTGGTGGGCCGACGTGATGCGCACGGCGATCTCGGTGGATGCGTACGCCGAGCCGTTCTTCTCGCGCGTCGGGGACTTCGCGATGTACGTGCAGCCACCGGGATCGCGCGGCGGGGGCTTCGGCGATCTGACGGCGCGGCTGCGGTCGAAGGACCATGCGCGCTTGATGGCGCTGTTCGCGCGTCAGGCGGGCAACCCGTACTGGGAGTGGTACGCCGATCAGCACGGCACGCGGACGCCGGCCGCCGACTTCATCGAGATCCTGCGGCTCGCGCGGCCGGCCGTCACCGCGAAGGCGCCCTCGGACCTGCCGTCGTCGACGTGCTTCCGCGGCACCGGCGTCGCGGTGTTGCAGACCGACCTGCTCGACGGCAAGGACGATGTGCAGGTGATGCTGAAGAGCAGTCCGTTCGGCAGCCAGAGCCACGGCTACGAGGCGCAGAACTCGCTGCTCCTGAACGCCTACGGCGAGCGCCTGTTGATCCGCAGCGGCCGCCGCGACGTCTACGGCAGCCCGCACCACCGCAACTGGATGTGGTCGACGCGGTCGACGAACTGCGTCACGGTGTCGGGGAAGGGGCAACGCAAGCACTCGGCGGCGGCGGTGGGGCGCATCGCCGAGTTCGCGACCGGGGGCGGCTTCCACTACGCGGTCGGCGAGGCGGGGGCCGCGTACGCGGGCGGCGTGGGGTCGTTCCGGCGCGCGGTGCTGCTGGTCGAGCCGGACGTCATCGTCGTGTTCGATGCGCTGCAGACCGACGCACCGGAGACGCCGACGTGGTGGTGGCACGCGGAGCAGCCGTTCCAGGGCGGTTCGGACCGGGCCTTCGAGCTCGCGGTAGGGAACGCGCGGTGCGGGTTGTACCTGCTGTGGCCGCGCGACCTCGAGGTCGAGCAGACCGATCGGTTCGATCCACCGCCGGTGCCGCGCGTGCATCTGGTCGAGCATCACCTGACGGCGACGCCGCGCGAGGCGAAGCGTCCATCGTTCGGTGTGACCGTGATGCTGCCGCGGCGGGCGTCGGATCCGGCGCGGAGCGCACCGGTGCTCGAGCAGGTCGACGGTGGCTTCGCGGTGCATGTGCAGCGAACGGGCGGCGACACGCTCGTGCTGCTTCGCACCGACGGCGACGCCGTGCGCTCGGGCGGCTTCATCAGCGAGGCAACGGTCGCGGCCGTGCGCGTCGCTGCGGATGGTACCGAGCTCGCACGCTTCGCGAGCGGGGACGGCACGCTGCGCGTCGTGCGGTGAGGGTCGGTTCCGGTGGTACGTGACGCGGCCCCGCGCCTCGGTGAGGCGCGGGGCCGCCGTCGAATCGCCGCGAAGCGGCGATTCAGCAGTCAGGCTCGATCAGTAGCCGACCGTGATGTCGACGCCGTTCGACGCCAACACGTTCAGCGGGTTCGCACCCGGGACGAACGAGACGGCCTGGCAGGTGAGCACGCCACCGATCAGCGACGGGTCGTTCGGCACGAGGCCGAGCGAGACGCTGGCGTCGTTGCCATGCCCGGCGTCATCGGGAGGATGACCGCCAGCGTCAGCGTGTACGCCGTGCAGCCGGCCATGCCGATGAAGTCCAGCGACATGTTGGTCTGATCCACACCGACGTGGCACACGGTGCCGAGCGTGGCCGGATCGAGGTCGAACGCGTTCGCGTTCGGCGTCGAGCCGATGACGGGCGCGTCGGCCGTTGCCTTCATCGGAACCGTGGCCGTCGTCCCGGTGATCACCGTCGGCAAGATCATCGACAGGTCGTAACTGGGCTCCAGCGCCGTGCCGTTGCCACGGTAGAACCCGTAGTTGCCGGACTGCGTGATGTTGCACGACTGGATGTTCACCTGGATGTCGCCGTTGGCGTAGAGGACCGCCTGGACGGAGGCCGTCGAGGCCGGCGTGTTCCACTGCGGGACGTTGTCCCACGTGATCAGCGCGCGGTCCGGAGACGTGGAACGTGTCGAAGTAGATGCCGCCACCGGCGCTCGCATCGAGGTCGAAACCCGCGACCGACAGACACGGGGCCGTTGTTGATGAAGTAGGTGACCATAGGTCGTGCGGATCGGGCCGCTCGTGCCGGGCGTGTTGGAGCTCAGCCAGATCACGCCATTGGCGCCGATCGTGATGTCGGTCACCGCGCCACCCCAGATCGTGGAGGTGAAGCCCAGCGGCAGCAGGGGGGTGTAGCCGTCGTCGGCATCGCCGACGCCCAGCGTAGTGGCCGGGCGTCGTGAAGCTGGTGTCGCACGTCGACGGTCGACTGTCGGTCGCGGCGTAGCCGGCCGGTTCCACGCGTAGAGACCGACGGGCGCGTCGAGGTCGTAGGAGTCCGTCGGCCGCCGCTGAAGGGCTGTAGAGGCATCGCGCCGTGGGCGGGCGCCGGGCAGACCGATGCCGCGCGATCTCGGAGCTCGCGAGGCCGAGCGCCGGGCAGCCGGAGTCGGAGACGTCCCAGCCACTGGTCATGCCGTTCGCGGCGAACAGCAGGCCACGACCCTGCAGGTCGCGCGGATCGCCCGTTCCGGCGACCGAGTCGAGGAAGTACTCGTAGACCGTCGGGCCGTAGCTCGTCGGGGTGGTCGTGAGCGTCGTGAGGTCGACCTCGCCGGGGTCGGTCGCGGGGCCCGAGCCCTGATCGCCCTCGGAGACGCCGACGATCATGCCGCGGGACGTGGACAGCGAGTCCTGGAGCTGCAGGTAGTACAGTGTGAACGTGTTGTCCGCGAACAGCTGGAGCTGCGCCTGGACGCGCGAGTTGCTGCCGAGCTCGTGGCAGTCCCAGGTCACGACGGCGCGTGCCGGCGTCATGCCGCTCGCGGCGAAGGTGTTGAAGTACATGTCCTCGCCTGCCGTCGTGCAGGTGAGGTCGGCCCAGCAGGCGGCGATCCGCTGCGGGTTGCTCAACAGCTCCGCGACGGTCTCGCTGTAGTCGGTGCTCGTCGAGGTGCCGTCGAGCCACACGAAGCCGTTCGAGCACGCCACGATGTCGGTCGTGGCCGTGCCGCCGGCCGGCGTGAACGTGAAGCCGAGTGGCAGCGCGGCGCTGACGGTGTCGTCACCGAAACCGAGCGCGGTGCCGTAGTTGGTTTCCCAGCACGGGGCACCGTTCGGAAGAGTCTGTGCGGTTGCCCCGAGCGTGAGCCCGAGCGCGGCAATCCCGCCGGCGAGCCAGCGGAGAGAGAGAGAGGTCGAATCGCGCGACATGGAGTCTCCTTGAAAGGACAGATCAGAGCGGGGAGAGGTTCGGGTGCATCTCACGTACGAGGTCCCCTTGCACCCTGGCGGACGCCGGCAACGGCCGGCGTCACTCGAATCTCGGAGGTGGGGGAACATAGCCGCGTTCCCGCACTTGTGTGAACAAACCCACCGGGTGGGTGAGGTGTTTTGCACAACGGCGGTCGCTCCCGAACGGTGCATGGAAAGCACGTTCGGTCGGGGCGTGTCGTCGTGACGCCGAGGCGTACGGAAGTCGTGTCCTCGTCGCATCAGTGGCCGATCGTCAGATCGACGCCGTTCGTCGACTGGATGCCGAGCGCGTTGACGCCCGGCGCGATCGCGAAGGCTTGACCGGTGAACGATGCGCCGACGAGCGACGTCATCGTCGGCACCGTCAGCGGCAAGGTGGCACCGGTACCGGTCGTCACCATCGGCGTCACCAGCAGCTCGCCGAGCGTGTAGGCAGAGCAACCCGTCATGCCGAGGAAGTCGAGCGGTGCGTTGGTCGGCAGCCCGAACATGCCGACGGTGGCGAGCACGGTCGGCTGCAGGTTCTCGGCATGGACGGCGAAGGTCTGGCCGAGGATCGGCAACCCGGTGACGAGCTGGGCGTCGTCCCGGTCGAGTGCGGCGATCGCGGGCAGGTCCATCGTGTAGTCGATCGGACCCTGCGCGGGCGTGCCGTCGCCGAGGAACAGGCCGATGTTGCCGTCCTGGGTGATCGAGAAGCTCTGGTAGCTGACGAGCAGGTCGCCGCTCGGGAAGATCTGCGCCTGCACCGTGGCGGTCTCGGACGGCGTGTTCCAGCGCGGCACGTTCTGCCAGGTGACGACCGCGCGGGGCGGCGACGCGAACGTGTCGTAGTAGACCGCGCCACCCGAGGTCGGATCGAAGTCTACGCCGGCGACGGCCAGCACCGGGCCGTTGTAGAGGTAGCCGGCGATGGCGGCCACCGTGCGGATCGGCAGGTTGCTCGCCGCGGTCGCGACGTCGAAGTGCACGCGGCCGTTGGAGTTGACGAGGATGCTCGACACCGAGCCGCCCCACACCGACGTGGTGAAGCCGAGCGGCAGCGCCGCGCTGTAGGCGTCGTCGCCGATACCGAGGTTGTTGGCGACGTTGCTCTCCCAGGTGTAGGCGGTCTGCGACGCGATGTAGCGGTCGCCGATCCACGAGTAGCGGATCGACGTCATCGGCGGGATGTCCCACGGGCTGGCGGCCGTGAAGTCCTGGTACATCATCCGGAGCGGCGTGTTCGGGCAGCCGACGCCGCGCGTCACCGACTCGGCCAGCGTGACCGGCACCACCACCGAGGACACGTCGTAGCCACCGCCCGTGTTGGGATTGAACACGAGGAGGTGGTCCTGCAGGTCCGACGTCGCCGGCGCGGTGAACTGCTGGTAGATCGTCGAGCCTCCGCCCGTCACGCCCGCGGACAGATCGGCCGGACCCGGGTCGTTCGCACCGAAGCCGGGGGTCACGCCGACGATCCCGTCGAGTCCGGCGTCGCCGTAGTAGAGCGAGAACACGCCGTTGTCGTAGAGCTGCAGCTGCATCCGGACGACGGTGACGCCGTCATGGTACGGCGTCTCCATGAACGTGATGACCGCACGCGCCGGCGTCGAGCCCGAGGCCGCGAAGGTGTTGAACCAGATGTCGCCGTGATACGGCGGATAGACGCACTGGAGATCGGCCCAGTGCGCGAAGATGCGAGGCGGCTCGGACAGCAGCTCGGTGACGCTCGGCGTGTAGTCGCTCGCGAGCGTCGCGCCCGAGTAGCCGTTGAGCCACACGTAGCCGTCGGGGCAGGCGTCGACCGAGGTCGTCGAGCCGCCTCCCGGCAGCGGGAACGCGAATCCGAGCGGCAGGTTGATCGTGCCTTCGTCCCCGATCCCGAGCGCGTCCATCATCTGCGGCGAGCCGAGATCGGACTGCCCACGCTTCGCCCGGCGCCGAGAGCGAGTCCGAAGACGGCGATGCCGCCGGCGAGGCAGCGAAGCGTGCCGGATGGAACGGGCGAGATCATGGGCGTGGGGAGAGGCGGTTCGAGCGGAGAAGAGAGAGTGCGTGGCGCCGCGCACCACCGCAGCGCGGCGTGCACTCCTGCACAGTGCCCAGCGTGCCCGGAAGTTTCGCCGGGTTCCGACCGGCCGGGCGGCGGTTACGTTCGACCGTGGTGTCGGATCGCCGGTTGCGCCGCGGTCGGGCTCGACCCGGCGGGGTGGTCGGACCGCACGCCGAGGTGCTCGAAGCCCGCGAGCTCGTCCTTCAGCACGCGCGCGCTCACGGCGACCGAGATGCGCTCGAGCGCGGTGTCGTCCGCGTCGTCCTGGACCCGGATCGGCGCCCCATAGGTCAGCGCGACGCGGGCGAACGGCTTCGGGATCGTGAAGCGGTCCCAGCTCTTCAGATGCCAGGCCCGGTCGGCGACACACGCGAGCGGGAGGATCGGCACCCCGGCCTCGCGCGCGAGCCAGCTCACGCCGACGTTCATCGCGTGCCGCGGGCCGCGCGGGCCGTCCGGCGTGACGACGATCGGCGTGCCGGCGTCCAGATGCTCGCGCATCTCGCGAAGCGCACGCGAGCCGTATCGGCTCGACGACCCGCGGACCACGACGTAGCCGAAGCGACGCAGCACCATCGCGACGATCGCCCCGTCGCCGCTCGGCGACACGAGCACGCCGATGCCGCGCCCGCGGTGCGCGCCGATCGGCAGCAGCATGCGGCCGTGCCACATCACCGCGACGTAGGCGCCACCGGCGGTGACCGCGTCGAAGTGCTCGACGCCTTCGCGGCGCACGCGCCAGCTCCGCGCCAGCAGGCCGAGCGCGGGCGGCAGCAGCGTCGCCGTCAGGACGCGGCCGATCCCGCGCCGTGCCATCCGCAGCCCGCGCCGCCACGGTGCGTCGCGGCCGGCGCGCTTGCGCGCCTCGGCGATGCGCCGGCGCTCGTCCGCGCGCTCCCGACGCGCCGCTCTCGAGGTCGCGTCGGCCGCCATCACTGCATCAGGAGCCAGCCATCCGGATCGATGTCGAACGGCTGGTCGCCGACCTGGACCTGACCGCCGTCCGCACCGACGTCGACGCGTACGACATCGTCGCCGACCTTCACCGGCACCGGCATCGGGAACGGCAAGCCGTTCGGCGCCTTCCATCGGAGGTGCAGCACGCCGTCCTTCACCTCGGAGTCGAGCTCCGGTAGCGCGGGCTCGCGCAGGTAGACGTCGAAGAACCACTTCAGGTCGCGGCCGCTGACGCGCTCGAGGATCTCGCGGATCCCCTTCGTGTCGGTCAGCCGACACTGACTACCGTCGGTGACCTTCTCGAGTTCCGGCGTCGGATACGCCAGACGCCGCAGCGCCTTGAAGAACGTCTCGTCCCCGAGCAGCCAGCGCAGGGTGTGCATCACCCACGAGCCCTTGTAGTAGATGTCGTTGCCGCTGTTCTCGAAGTAGATCTGCTGCGAGTCCTCGGACTCGCGCGGCGCGAGGGGGCCCGCGTTCTGGATCATGCGCCGCTTCTCCTGCATCTCGCGGCGATACGCCGCCGGTCCGCGGGTGCGCTCGATGTACAGCGCCTGCATGTACGTGCCGATGCCCTCGTGGATCCACATGTCCTTCCAGTCACGGCAGGTCACGAGGTTGCCCCACCACTCGTGGCTCATCTCGTGGTGGTGGAGCCAGTCGAAGCCACCTCTGGGGAAGCGGTTGCCGTAGGCGATGATCGTCTGGTGCTCCATGCCGAGGAACGGAGCCTCGGCGATGCCGTACTTCTCGTTGCGGAACGGGTAGGGGCCGCAGGTCTCCTCCATCATCCGCAGGTGGTCGAGGAAGTCGGGGAGCACGGCCCGCGCGCGCTTCTCGTGCTCGGGCAGGACGTAGAACCGCACCGGGAGCTTCGTGCCGTCGACGCAGGTGTAGGTGTCCTCGATGACGACGTACGGCGCGATGTTCAGCGCGACGCAGTAGTTGCTGATCGGGTTGGCTTCGTGCCAGTGGAACGTGCGCCAGCCGTCGGCGGTCTTCTGGTCGGAGACGAGCGTGCCGTTCGATGCGCAGACGAGGTCGTCGGGCACGGTGACGGTGATGTCGACGTGGTCGGGCTTGTCCGACGGTTGGTCCTTGCACGGCCACCAGAGATCCGCGCCCTCGCCCTGACAGCTCGTGCCGATCCACGGCTTGCCGCCCTTCGTCTTCGCCCAGGTGAAGCCGCCCTTCCACGGCGGATTCGGCGCGACGAGCGGCTCGCCGCCATACGCGATCGTGACGGTGAACGGATCGTTCGCCGACAGCTCCTTCGCGAGGTCGATGCGGATCCGGCCGTTCTCGTGGCGCCACTGGCAGTCGACGTCCGACACGCGCAGGTCGTGGACGTCGAGCCGATCGTCGAGGTCCATCCCGAGCGTGCGCGTCGATGCGGTGGCGAGAGCCGCCATCGCCAGCGAGCCGTCGATCGTGTGTGCGGTCGGGTCGACCTTCAGCTTCAGGTCGTACGCCTGGACGTCGTAGCAGGCTTCCTCGGGGAGGAGGGTGCCACCGGACACCTGTCGCTGGGCGACGAGCGGGGCGGTGGCGAGAACGGCGATCGCAGCGATCGCCGCGCGGAGGTTCGGCGTCCGGCTCATGCGGCCGGGCATGCTACTACGGCGAGTCTCCGGCGGTCCGACCGAACCCTTCCCTGGCCGTCCGATCCGGCCCATGCTGCAGACATGACCGATCGACCGCTCGCCATCGTCACCGGCACGACCCGCGGCCTCGGTGCCGCGCTGGCCGAAGCGCTGCTGGAGCTCGACTGGGACGTCCACGGCGTCGCCCGTGGCGAGGCGCCGGCGACGCTCGAGTCGGCGCGAGCCTACGCGCACCACCGGTGCGACCTCGCGGACGTGCACTCCACGCGGACGCTGTTCGAGGGCGAGATGGCCGCCGTGCTCCGCGAGCGGAGCCGGCTCGGTCTCGTCAACAATGCCGGCGTCCTCGACCTCGAGCCGATCGTCGACTGCGAGCTCGAGCACCTGACGAGAAGCCTCACCGTCAACACCGCGGTCCCGGTGTGGCTCTACGGCTGGCTGCTCCGCTTCGCGCCGCCGACGGCCACGATGCGGATCGTCGACGTCTCCAGCGGCGCCGCCGACACGCCCTACCCCGGCTGGGTCGCCTACTGCGCGAGCAAGGCCGGCCTCGACATGGCCGCACGCGTGCTCGCCGAGGAGCACCGCGAGGTCGAGGCGATCGCCGGCCGTGACGTGGCCGTCGTCGAGTTCGCACCCGGCGTCGTCGACACCGGCATGCAGGCGCAGATCCGCGCGATCTCCGCCGACCGCTTCCCCCGCCGCCAGAAGTTCGTCGAGCTCCACGAGCAGGGCCGGCTCGTCGATCCGTCCGCACCTGCCGCCGGGATCGCGGCGCTGCTCGCGGCCGACGATCTGCCGCCGTTCTCGCGGCGCCGCTTCGGGGGGTGAAGCGACGCCGAGCGCGACCCCGTCTTTCTCTCGTCGCGCCGGACGGCTCGAAGCCGGTCCGTGGGTACACTGCCGGTCGGCTCACGATCGCTTCGCGCGGCCGTTCCCAGCGCAGCCTCCCGCCGCACCGGAATGGCCGCACCCACCTGCGGTGGGCATGCCCGAGGCCGTCGGCCGTGCTTCCGTTTCTCCGGAGCCGCTCCGGATCCTCGCGTCTCGCCCAGCCCATGGCCGCCTTGATCCTCCTCGCCTTCCAGTCCGACGTGCCGCCGGCGGGGTACACGGGGTTCGACGAACGGCTCGTGTTCGCGATCGCCGGGTTCGGGCTCGCGACGCTGATGCTGGTGTTCGTCCGGCGTCGGCGTCGGCGTCGGCAGGAGTCGTGACGTCGGGTCAGCCGTCCGCGCCTGCCGGTGGCGCCGCGGTCGTCCGGACCTTGGTCTCGCTGCCGAGCGTCCGGTGCACCGGGCAACGGTCGGCGATCTCGAGGAGGCGGGCGCGCTGCTCGTCGTCGAGGTCGTCGCCGACGATGCGGATCTCGCGGTGGATCTGATCGACCTTGCCGTCCTTCGATTCGCAATCCTCGCAGTCCTTCGCGTGGACCTTCTCGTGCCGGAGATGGACCGCGACGTGCTCGAGCGGCCAGCCCTTGTGGCGGGCGTACATGCGCAGCGTCATCGACGTGCAGGTCCCGAGCGCCGCGAGCAGGAAGCCGTAGGGATCCGGTCCACGGTCGTGGCCGCCGGAGCTCTCCGGCTCGTCGGCAACCAACACATGGCGGCCGATGCGCACCGACTGCTCGAACGCGTCCGGGTCGCGTTCGGTGACGAGTGCCTCGCGCGGTGGGAGTGCGGCGTCGTCCGCGGCAGCGGTCTCACCGTCGACGTAGCGTGACGCCCACGCGGCCAGCACGTCGGCGACGTAGCGCGCATCCGCGCGCCGTGACAGCAGATGGTCGGCATCGTCGAGCGACACGAAGCTCTTCGGGTGGCGGAGCGCCTCGTACAGCCGTCGCGCGTGGTCGATGCCGACGACCGCGTCGATCGGCGAGTGCATGACGAGCACCGCCTTGTCGAGGTCCTTCAGTCGGTCGAGCAGGTTCTGGCGGTCGAGATCGCGCAGGAACTCCTTGCGGATCGGAAAGCGCCGCCCACCGAGCTCGACGAGCGCCTCGCCCTCGCGCTCGATACGGCCGACGTCGTCGCGCAGCAGGCGTTCGACGTGCTGTGGATCACTCGGCGCACCGATCGTCGCGACCGCGCGCACCGCCGGGAGATCGAACGCCGCCGCGAGCACCGCTGCGCCGCCCAGGCTGTGGCCGACCAGCAGCGCGGGTGCCTGGTGATGCTCCTCGAGCCAGCCGGCGGCGCGCCGGAGGTCGGCGACGTTCGACGAGAAGTCGGTGTTGGCGAAGTCGCCCTCGCTGTTGCCGAGGCCGGTGAAGTCGAAGCGCAGCACGCCGAACCCACGCTGGGCCAGCGCTCTCGAGATGCGACTCGCGGCCGCGACGTCCTTCGAGCAGGTGAAGCAGTGGGCGAACAGCGCGAACGCGCGCGCGTCGCCGTCCGGGAGCTCCAGGCGGCCTGCCAGGAGCTCGCCGGAGGCGTTCTCGAACTCGATCTTCATGGTGCGGGGAGTATGCCCTGGCTGGCGCGGTGCCAACCGGTTCGCCACAGTAGGGCGCTGCCCGCGATCGTTCCGCCGGCGCGGTCACTCCGAATCCTCGCGTGCCGCGAGGATGCTCCGCCCTCGCAGCCCAAGAGAACCGATGATCCCGCCGATCCACGCCACCGTCCTCTCGCTGGTCGTCCTCGCATTCGCCGCGTGCAGCCCCGCCCAGGAGAATCCGATGAAGCCCGGCTACAAGGACACGCCGAAGCTCCCGAACTCCGAGTGGTGCGTGCACGACTCCGACCGCCCGCATCCGCCGGTCGTGACGCCGCCGGTCGCGAGCACGCAGGACGAAGCCGGCAAGCCGCCGTCGGACGCGGTCGTGCTGTTCTCGGGCTCGAAGGACGATCTGGCGAAGTGGTCGGGCCGGGACGGCGACGCCAAGTGGAAGGTCGTCGATGGTGCGATGGAGGTGAACGGCACCGGCGACATCGAGTCGAAGGAGCACTTCGGCGACTGCCAGGTGCACGTCGAATGGAAGACGCCGACGCCCGCGAAGGGTGAGTCCCAGCGCCGCGGCAACTCGGGCGTGTTCCTGATGGGGCGCTACGAGATCCAGGTGCTCGACAGCTACGAGAACGTCACCTACGCCGACGGTCAGGCCGCGGCGCATCTACGGCCAGTATCCGCCGCTGGTCAACGCGTGCCGCAAGCCCGGCGAATGGCAGACCTACGACATCGTGTTCGAGGCGCCGAAGTTCAAGGACGGCAAGCTCGTCGAGCCGGCCTACGTCACGGTGTTCCACAACGGCGTCCTCGTGCACCTGCGCCGGCAACTGATCGGCGCGACCGTGCACCGCGCGCTGGCGAAGTACCACGCCGCATCCGCCGGAGGGTCCGATCAAGCTGCAGGACCACGGCGATCCGGTGCAGTTCCGCAACATCTGGGTGCGGCGGCTCTGATCGGGTGCGCTGGGGCGAGGACGGTCAGCCGGCGGCGAGCCACCCGGCGACCGCGTCCGCGATCCGGACGAGCGCCTTGCCAGCGGCTTCGGCGAAGGCGTCGGGCGTGGTGTCGGTGAGCTTCTCCTGCTCGCCGAACGCCCGATACCGCGTCGGACCGCTGAAGCCCTCGCGGTAGACCGCGACGACCCGTAGCTCGACGTGCGGGGTCTCGCCGAGCACCGCGTCGAAGGTCACGACCCGCGCGTCGAGCGTCGGCGCCTCGGCGTTCGGCGCGGGCGTGAAGCGTCCGCTCGCGAACAGCGCGCCGATCAGCGCGCGCCGCGTCGACTCGGCCGGCGTGAGCATCCAGCGGTTGGTCTCGTCGAACGCGAACCGGACGTCGGACAGCCGCCAGACCATGCGCTGATCGAGCTGCGGGGACGCGGCCACGTCGTCGAGGCGCAACACCGGAGCCTCGCCGGTGCCGGTGCGTTCGACCGGCGCGGCCGGCGGTGCGAACCACCGCACCTCGATCGGTGGCTCCGAGGCGATGCAGCTCGCGAGCCAGACCGAGGCCAGCGGCGCGCAGCGAACGAGATCCCGCATCCACGGGGAACGGTGGTGTGTCACGTCAGCGTCCGTTGGCAGTCGGTTCGGGGGTCGGGGCGCGCCCGCGCAGGATCGATCCGGGATCGCGCTCCAGGAGCTCTGCGAGGCGGCGCAGCGAAGCGAAGGCCCGCTCGATTCCGGGCAACGTGCGGCCGGTCTGACGCGTCAGCAGCGCGAGCTCGTTCGCGGCGTTGCGGATCGCGGCGACCGTGCCCTCGGTGTCCCACGCGCCGAGCTTCGCGCGGGCGTCCTGCAGGAAGCCGCGCAGCTCGGCGATCGTCGAGCCGTAGGAGCCTTGTTCCCCCGAGAACTGCCCGATGAGCTCGTCGAGGTTCTCGAGCGTCCGCCGGATCCCCTCGAGGGCGTCGCCGGACTTCGCGACCAGACCTTCACCTTCGGCGCTCGCGAGCAGACGGTCGAGCTGATCGAGGAGCTTGTTCAAGCGCGCCGTCAACGAGTCCGGAGTGCTCGGGTCGACGATTCGCTGGATCGAGCCGGCCGCGTTGGTCGCCTGGTCGAGCAGCTCCGGCATCCGGCCCAGGATCTCCTGCACGCCGCGCTCGAGCGTCTTCTGCGACGACGAGACCGAGTTGACGACGTGGTCGGGCAGCGGGAAGCCGTACTCGGGGACCGGCCTGTCGGCGGGAAAGTAGTCGGTCTGGATGAACGCCACGCCGGTGACCCACGAGCGCACGAGCTGCGCGCGGAGGGTCGGTGGGATGATCGGCAGGCCCTTCTCGTCCGTCGGCAGGCCGAGCTCCCGGATCTGGCCGAGATCGATCTCGCCACGGACCTCGACGAGCTGCGGCCGCGGCGCGATGCGGATCTCGCGGACCGATCCGATCTGCACGCCGAGGAACTTGATCGGTGAGCCGATCTCGAGCCCGTCCACCGCCTCCTCGAAGTAGGTGTAGACGTCGAGTGTCTCGCGGTTGAAGCGGCGGGCCCCGAGCCAGAACCCCGTGCCGACGAACGCGACGAACGAGGCGAGGACGAACAGGCCGAGCTTCCACTGGTTGGTCGTCGAGCTCGCCATCAGGCACTCCGCTGGCCGCCCGGCAGCCGGTTGAAGAACTGGTGGAGCCGCGCCGGCTCCCGGTGGTTGCGCAGCTCCCGCGGGTCGCCGATCGCGATCGCGCCGCGGGCCTGCTTGTCGAGCATCACGCAGCGGTCGGCGATCTTGAAGATGCTCTCGAGCTCGTGCGTGACGATGACGACGGTGAGGCCGAGCCGGTCGCGTAGCGTCAGCAGCAACTCGTCGATCTCGACCGCGAGGATCGGATCGAGGCCGGCCGATGGTTCGTCGAGGAACACGAGATTCGGCTCGAGCGCGAGTGCGCGCGCGATGCCGGCGCGTTTCTTCATGCCGCCCGAGAGCTCGCTGGGCATGTGGTGCTCGAAGCCCCCGAGGCCGACGAGCCGCAGCTTGGCGAGTGCGATCGAGTCGATCGCCTCTTCGGTGAGCTCCGTCCAGCAGCGCAGCGGCAGCGCGATGTTGTCGAGCAGCGTCATCGAGCCGAACAGGGCGCCCGACTGGAACATCACCCCGAACTGCGGCGGGTCGTCCGGTGGCGGCGGCAGCTGTGCGCCGCGGATCTCGACCTCGCCGGCCATCGGCACGTCGAGTCCGATCATGTGCCGCATCAGCGTCGACTTTCCGCAGCCGCTCGGACCGAGGATCGCGAAGATCTCGCCGATCGGCGACCGCGAAGTCCAGATCGTGGAGCAACGGCTCGTCGCCGAAGCCGATCGTCAGGTGTCGGACCTCGATCATGTTCATCGGAGCATGTTGAACAGGGTCGCGAGAAGCGCGTCGATCGCGATCAGGTGGAACAGCGTCGTGACGACCGACGAGGTCGTCGACGCGCCGACGCCCCGCCGCCCCACCGCGCGTCGCGAGCCCGCGCTGGCAGGCGATGAACGTGATGACCACCGCGAACACCGCGCTCTTGACCAGTCCTTCGGTGACGTCGAGGAGGTGCATGGCGCGGGTCAGCTCGTTCCAGTAGCCGATGGGGGACAGGCCGAGGAGGAGATCGCGACCACCAACCCACCGACGATCCCGACCAGCATCCCACCCAGCGTCAGCGCCGGCGCCATGCAGGCGAGCGCGAGCACGCGCGGCAGCACGAGGAATCTCTGTGGGTCGAGCTGCAGTGTGCGCAGGGCGTCGATCTCCTCCGACACGCGCATCGTGCCGATCTCGGCGGCGTAGGCCGCGCCCGACCGGCCGGCGACGATGATCGCCGTCATCAACGGCCCCATCTCGCGCGCCATCGACAGACCGACCAGGTCGGCGATGAAGATGTTCGCGCCGAACTTCTCGAGCTGGTGTGCGGCCTGCAGGCCGACGATCAGCCCGACCAGGAAGTTGATCAGCAGCACGATCGGCACGGCGTCGGCGCCGGCGCGCTCCATCAGGTACGGGACGCTCGACCAGTTCACGCTGGACGGGCGGCGCACCGCGCGCGCGACGGCGATGACGAAGTCCCCGAAGTAGTCGAGGATCTCGCGAAAACCCCGGACGAGGTCGAGAGTCGCGCGGCCGATCTGGTCGAGAACGCCGAGCTTCGCCGGCGCCGCCTTCAGGCACTGGAAGTCCGACGGGCAGCCGTAGATGTCGAGCAGCTTCTGGATGTCGTCGTTGGCTCCGGTGATGCGCACTTCCTGCTGTCGGCGCAGCGCGATCTCGGCGCGGAGCGCCAGGAGCCAGGCGGCGCCGGCGCCGTCGACATGCTCGACTCGCGACACGTCGATCGTGTCGATCGGCGCGTCGCGCGCCTCGCGGTGCAGGTGCTCCCACGGCTCTTCACCGTCGGCGAGCGTGATCCGGCCGGACAGGCGGAGCTCGTCCGCGGCCGGCCGTTCGATGCGGAGTGTGGAGGCCACGTGCGCGGCAGATTACCACCGCGACGCTACGATCCTCGCGATGTCCGAGGCCGGTCGTCAAGCGAAGGGCTATCTCCACGGCTACACCCGCACCGAGCAGGATCGCCTGATCCGTCAAGCGCGTCAGCTCGAGCCGGCGATCCACGGCAGCCTGCCGTTTCGCCGGGCACGGCGGCTGGTCGAGGTCGGTTGCGGCGTGGGCGCGCAGACGTCGATCCTGCTGCGCTACTTTCCCGACCTCCACGTGACCGGTGTCGACCGATCCGAGGAGAACCTCGCCCGGGCGGAGGAGTACCTCGCCGGTCAGGCCTGGACGACCGGGCGCTACACGTTCCAGCTGGGGGATGCCCGAACTCTGCCGTTCGAGGCGGAGACCTTCGATGCGGCGTTCCTGTGCTGGATCCTCGAGCACGTCGCGGACCCGATGCGTGTGCTGAGCGAGGTGCGTCGCGTGCTTCGGGCCGGTGCGTCTGTCGTGTGCAACGAGGTGCAGAACGCGACGTTCTTCATCGATCCCTACAGTCCGAACACGCTCGACTTCTGGCGTGTCTTCAACGATCGGCAGTTCGATCTCGGCGGCGATCCGTTCGTCGGGGCGAAGCTCGGCAACCTGCTGCTCGCGGTCGGCTTCCGCGACATCGTCACCGAGGTGAAGACGTTCCACCTCGACAGCCGTGCGCCTGGCGATCGCGCCGAGTTCCTCGCCTACTGGACGGAGCTCCTGCTCAGCGCTGCGCCGGGCCTCGAGGAAGCGGGGCTCATCGCCGCGGCGACGGTCGCGGGCATGAAGCAGGAGCTCGAGTCGGTCGGCCGCGACCCGAACGCGGTGTTCTTCTACTCGTTCGTGCAGGCGCGGGCGCGCGTGTGGTGAGTCGGCGGTCAGGGCGCGAGTAGCCCGAGCAGTCGCTTCGCGGCCTCGGGAATCACGGTCCCCGGCCCGAACACGGCCGCGCAGCCGGCGGCCGCGAGCTTCGCGTGGTCCGGTGGCGGGATCACGCCGCCGGCGACGACCAGCACGTCGCTCGCGCCCTGCGCACGCAGCTCCTCGATCAGGCGCGGCACGAGCGTCCGGTGCCCGCCGGCGAGCGTGCTGACACCGACGATGTGGACGTCGTTCTCGATTGCCTGGCGCGCGACCTCGTCCGGCGTCTGGAACAGCGGCCCGACGTCGACGTCGAACCCGAGGTCGGCGAAGGCCGTCGCGATGACCTTGGCGCCGCGGTCGTGGCCATCCTGGCCCATCTTGGCGATCAGGATCCGCGGCCGCCGCCCCTCGCGCCGGGCGAACCGATCGGTCAGCTCTCGCACTTCGCGCACCGAATCCACGTCCTGTACCTCGCTCGCGTAGGCTCCCTGGATCGTCCGGACCTCGGCCTCGTAGCGACCGAACACCGCCTCCATCGCGTCGCTGATCTCGCCGACGGTGGCCCCCTTGCGCGCGGCGTCGACCGCGAGCGCGACGAGGTTGGCATCGCCGTGCGCACCCGCCGTCAGCGCTTTGAGCGCCCGCTCGACGGCTCCTGCGTCCCGCGTGCGGCGCAGCTCGGTCAGTCTCGCGATCTGTGCCTCGCGCACCTCGACGTTGTCGATCGACAGCACGTCGACCGGCTCGTCGTCGTCGCGGCGATAGCGGTTCACGCCGACGATCACGTCCTTGCCGGCGTCGATGCGGGCCTGACGGCGTGCGGCGGCCTCCTCGATGCGCATCTTGGGTAGGCCCTGCTCGATCGCCTTCGCCATGCCGCCGGCGGCTTCGACCTCTTCGATCAATGCCCACGCGCGCTCCGCGAGCTCGTGCGTCAGGCGCTCGACGTGGAACGATCCGCCGAGCGGGTCGATCGCCTTGGTCACGCCACTCTCGTGCTGCAGCACCAGCTGCGTGTTGCGCGCGATCCGTGCCGAGCGGTCGGTCGGCAGCGCCAGGGCCTCGTCGAAGGAGTTGGTGTGGAGGCTCTGGGTGCCGCCCGTGACCGCGGCGAGGGCCTCGAGCGCGGTCCGCGTGACGTTGCCGTAGGGGATCTGTTCGGTCAGCGACCACCCCGACGTCTGACAGTGGGTTCGTAGCGCCAGTGACTTCGGGTCCTCGGCGCCGAACGACGACACGATCCGCGACCAGAGCATCCGCGCGGCCCGGAGCTTCGCGACCTCCATGAAGAAGTCCATTCCGATCGCCCAGAAGAACGAGATCCGCGGGGCGAATCGATCGATGTCGAGGCCCGCGCCGACTCCGCAGCGCAGATACTCCATCCCGTCGGCGAGGGTGTAGGCGAGCTCGAGATCCGCGGTCGCGCCGGCCTCCTGCATGTGATAGCCGGACACCGATATCGAATGGAACCGCGGCATGTGCTCGGCGCACCAGGCGAAGACATCGCCGACGATCCGCATCGAGGGTCCGGGCGGGTAGATGTAGGTGTTCCGGACCATGAACTCCTTGAGCACGTCGTTCTGGATCGTGCCGGTGAGCCGGTCCGGAGCCACACCCTGCTCCTCGGCCGCCACGACGAACAGCGCCAGGATCGGAACGACGGCCCCGTTCATCGTCATCGACACCGAGACGCGGTCGAGCGGGATGCCATCGAACAGGATCCGCATGTCGAGGATCGAGTCGATCGCGACCCCGGCCATGCCGACGTCGCCTTGCACCCGCGGGTGGTCGGAGTCGTAGCCACGGTGCGTCGCGAGATCGAACGCCACCGACAAACCCTGTTGACCCATCGCGAGGTTTCGACGGTAGAACGCGTTGGAGGCTTCGGCCGTCGAGAAGCCCGCATATTGGCGGATCGTCCACGGTCGACCGGCATACATCGTCGTGTAGGGGCCGCGGAGGTAGGGCGGGAACCCCGGCAGCGAGTCGACCTGCGCGTCGAGCCTCTCGAGCGCCTCCGGTCCATACACCGGGCGGATTTCGATGCCCTCCGGGGTGTGGCTGGACGCGCCGGCCGCACGCGTGCCGGCCGCGAGGTCGTCGAAGGCGTAGGGCAGTGCCGTGAAGTCGCGCATCGGCCGGCAGTCTACGCGCCCGAGGGGGCCGTCGCTGCGGCGTCCCGAAAATGTCGCGGGGCGCATGCGGCTGCCGCGTGGCCGGTCGCCGGCCTGTCTACTGGAGCGGCTCCGAAGATACGGAAGCGCGGCCGACTGCCTCGGGGCGCGCCCACCGCAGGTGGGCATGCCCATCATGGTGGGAGGCCGCACCGAGTCGCGGAATCGGAGGATCCTCGCGGGACGCGAGGATTCGGAGCTGGAGCGGCTCCGAAGACAGGGAAGCGCGGCCGACTGCCTCGGGGCATGCCCACCGCAGGTGGGCATGCCCGTCCACGGTGGCAGGAGGCCGCACTGCGTCGCGAAGTCGGAGGATCCTCGCGGGACGCGAGGATTCGGAGCTGGAGCGGCTCCGGAGAGACGGCAGCGCGGCCGACTGCCTCGGGGCATGCCCACCGCAGGTGGGCATGCCCGTTCCACTGTGGCGGGAGGCCGCACTGCGTCGCGAAGTCGGAGGATCCTCGCGGGACGCGAGGATTCGGAGCCGGAGCGGCGCCGGAGAGCCGGCAGCGCGGCCGACTGCCTCGGGGCATGTCCACCGCAGGTGGGCATGCCCGTTCCACTGTGGCGGGAGGCCGCACTGCGTCGCGAAGTCGGAGAATCCTCGCGGGACGCGAGGATTCGGAGCCGGAGCGGCGCCGGAGAGCCGGCAGCGCGGCCGACTGCCTCGGGGCATGCCCACCGCAGGTGGGCATGCCCGACCCATGCGGCGGGAGGCCGCGCTGCGTCGCGAAGTCGGAGGATCCTCGCGGGACGCGAGGATTCGGAGCCGGAGCGGCGCCGGAGAGCCGGCAGCGCGGCCGACTGCCTCGGGGCATGCCCACCGCAGGTGGGCATGCCCATCCACTGGCGGGAGGCCGCACTGCGTCGCGGAGTCGGAGGATCCTCGCGGGACGCGAGGATTCGGAGCTGGAGCGGCTCCGAAGAGAGGGCAGCGCGGCCGACTGCCTCGGGGCGTGCCCACCGCAGGTGGGCATGCCCGACCATGCGGCGGGAGGCCGCACCGAGTCGCGGAATCGGAGGATCCTCGCGGGACGCGAGGATTCGGAGCTGGAGCGGCTCCGAAGACAGGGAAGCGCGGCCGACTGCCTCGGGGCGTGCCCACCGCAGGTGGGCATGCCCATCACGGCGGGAGGCCGCGCTGACACACGCACTGTTGTGTCCGCGGTGTTCCGCCGATAGACGGTGTGTCCCGCCTCGCCCGTCTGTCACCCATGTCCGACCCACGGCCGCCGTCCGTAGCCGGTCGCGCGATGCTCGCACTCGCGCTCACGATCGGGTTCTACCTGCTGGCGCTGCTGGTGGTCGCCACGCTCGTCGCCGTGCCGATCGTGCTGCACGCGGACGGCCGCGCGCACGCCGCGGCGGTGAAGATCGACCTGATGTGCCTCACCGGGGCGCTGGCGATCGCCGTCTCGGTGCTGCCGCGGCGCGAGCGCTTCGCGGCCCCGGGGGCCCGCCTCGGCGAGATCGATCAGCCCCGGTTGTTCCGGCTGGTCCGCGAAGTCGCCGCGGCCACCGGGGAGCGGATGCCTGACGAGGTCTACGCGACGGCGCAGATGAACGCCGCGGTCACCGATCGGGGCGGCTTCCTGGGGATGGGCACCAAGCGGATCCTCATCGTCGGCCTCCCGCTCGCGCAGTCGTTGACGGTGGACGAACTCCGGGCGGTCCTCGCCCACGAGTTCGGACACTTCGCCGGCAACGACACGCGCGTCGGGGCCTGGCTGTACCGCACGCGCGCGTCGATCGAGCGCACCGTCTCCTCCCTCGCGCAGCAGGGGCCGTGGCTGCGCTGGCCATTCGTCGGCTACGGCCGGATGTTCCTGCGCATCTCCCACGCCGTCAGCCGCCAGCAGGAATACGCCGCGGACGTCGTGTCGGCGCGTGCCGCCGGGGCCGGTCCCGCGATCCGCGCCCTCGAGAAGATCGAGGGCTTCGCGCCGGCGTGGGACGGCTACCTGCAGAGTGAATTCCTCGCGATCCTCAGCGCCGGCTGGCGGCCGCCGTTGCTCGACGGGTTCCGGCGGTTCCTCACGCACCCCGGCGTGTCCCGGCGCGTCGACGAGCTGCGCGAGTCGAGCCTCGCACACGACCTGCAGGATCCCCACGACACGCATCCGCCGACGCGTCGTCGCATCGAGGCGCTCCGCGCGCTGGACCCGGGTGAACCGGCCACCGGGGGCGACGTGCCGTCGATCGAGCTGTTCGACGGGCTCGCCGACATCGAGACCCGAGCGGTCCTCCGTGGCTTCCGCGGCGGACCGATCGCGTCGCTCGAGACCGTTGCCTGGTCCGAGGTCGGGGCGCGCGTCGCGCTCCCTTCGGCGCGCGCGATCCGCGAGCGCGTGTCGTCGTCCCTGCTCGGCGGTGCCACCCTCGCCGATCTGCCCGCGTGTGCCGGCCGCCTCGGCGAGCTCGGCCGGGTCCTCGCCGAGGCGCTCGAGGTCGACCTGCAGGTCGAGCAGCGGTCGGGATTCGCCGCCGACCTCCTCTCGCAGTGCGCGCTCGCGGCGCTGGTCGAGCGAGGCTTCGAGATCGACGCGAATCCCGGCGGTGCCCACGTCGCGCGACTCGGCGACCAGGCGGTCGCGCCCCGGGACGTCCTCATCGACGCCGCCCGCGCATCCGATCACGAGGGCACGTTCGACGCCGCGGCCTGGCGTGCGCGCTGCGAGGCGCTCGGAATCGCCGATCAGCCGCTCGGGCACCCGTCCTGAGCCGGAGCCCGGGGCCCGGCCGGCGTCCGGTCACTTTGCGGACGAGCCGTCGCCGCAGCCGGCGTCGCTGCAACCACCGTCGCCGCAACCACCGTCGCAGCAGCTGCGCTTGCCGGCACCGGCGGCCGAACCTTCCTTCGCCTGCTTCGGCTCGGCAGGGCTCGCCTTCTCGTGCGCGCCGGCCGGCTTCGCTTCGGGCTTCGCGTCCTGCATGCCCTGCTTGCGCGCTGCGTCGATCTTCGCCAGGAACGCGGCGGGGTTCTTCTCGAACTTCGCGATGCACTTCTCGCAGCAGAAACGGACCAGCGTGGTGCCGAACATCACGTCCTGCGCGTCCTCGTCGAGGTCTTCCCCGGAGACGACGCAGGTCGTCAGCGGGTAGCTCGCTCGCTGCGCGGCATAGCGTGCGTCCTGGATGCGCTTGACGATCGCCGCCGACTGCGCCGTCGCCTTGTCGACGCACTTCGGGCAGCAGAGCTGGACCAGCGTGCCGTCGATCACCATGCGGTGCGGTTCGCCCTTCGCGCCGAGTTCGTTCCCCGAGATCGGGCAGACGGTCAGCGGGTAGTCGGCGAGCTGCGCCTCGAGGATCGCGGCGTCGAGCTTCGCGGCGTACTTCTCGGGGTCCTTCTCGATCTTCGCTTTGCACTTGCCGCAGCAGGTCATGAACGTCCGGCCGCCGGCTTCGAAGGTCTTGACCGTGTCGCCCGCGAGCGGCTTGCCCGAGACGATGCACTTGGTCAGCGGATACGCGGCCTTCTGCAGGTAGCTCGGCGCTTCCGCGGTGGCGGGCGCGGTCTCCTTGGTGGCGTGCTCGGGCGCTTGCGCGAGCGCGAGGCCGGTGGTGAGGAGTGCGGAGACGAGGGCGATACGAACGAATTGCATGTGGTTGGAGTCCTGGGTCGAGAAGTCGGAGGATCCTCGCGGGATGCGAGGATTCGGAGCCGGAGCGGCCCCGGAGGAGCGGCAGCGCGGGCGACTGCCCATTCCGTTGCGGCGGGAGGCCGCGCTCCATACGACGGCGGGAGGGTCCCGGGTGCGGTCCATCGGCGGAATGGCCGTCCCGAGGCACGCGGAGCGTCGTGCCGGCGCCCGTCCCGATCGGGGAATCCTGGAGCGAGTCCCCGATCGTGCCGATGAAGTCAGGCGGAGGTTCCCATGTCGATGTTCACGGACATGTCGCCGGCCGGCCTGATCGTCTCGCTGATCGCGAGCAGCATCGGGTTCGCGCTGTTCGTCTACGGCAAGAAGCAGCGGCGGCCGCCGCAGCTCGTCGCCGGGGCCTTGTTGATGGGGCTGCCGGTGATCGTTCCCGATCCGCTGTGGATGGGGGTGACCTCGGCGGCGGCGCTCGGCGGCAACTGGTTCGCGGTGCGCGCCGGCTGGTAGCACCTCCCGTGGTACCTCCGGTCAGTCACCTCCCGCAGCACCTCCCGCAGCAGCTCCCGCAGCAACTCCCGAAAGTGGGATCCTGCGCCCGATCTCGGGAAGTCGCGTCATGAAGGGAATTTACGTTCGCGGATGGGGCTGTTCGGCGGAGTTCGACCGGGCGACGATTCGTCGCTGCCGACTCCCCGAACCGGAGACGAAACCACGATGCCCGAGACCCGATCCTCCCGCGTGTGCGCGCCCCTGTTCCTCTGCCTGTCCGGCCTGCTCCCGATGGCCGTCGCGCGCGCCCAGGACAACGTGCAGCGCGCCGAAGCGACCCTGAAGCTCGACCCGACGTGCTTCGACTTCGCCGGCACGCGCGCCGCCGGCAGGATGTACATGCCGACCAGCGCCGAGCTCGACGCGAAGAGGCCCGACGTCGTCAAGAAGGAGCCCGAGTACCGCGGGACGCCGCAGTACGCGACGGTGTCCGTCGGCGACGGACCCAACGCGTCCCGCGCGATCGTGATCGACGCGCCTGCCGAAGGCGAGCCGCACATCTTCCTCGACCTGAACGGGGACGGGGATCTGACCAACGACAACGACGGCGCCTGGGCCGACAAGTCGCAGCGCGAGGGGTCCGCCCCGCAGTACCACCGGCACGTGGGTGTTCCAGGTCACCTGGATCGGTGCGGACGACAGCGTGACCACCGGACCGTACGGGCTGAACTTCTACTGGTCGTCCGATCGGCCGCGCCTCAGCTACTACAGCGCGGGTGCGCGGGTCGGCGAGATCCACATCGGCGACGCCAGCTACAAGGTCACGCTCCTCGAGAACGACGGCGACGCGATCTTCGACAAGGCCTTCGACGAGAGCGGCGCGACGGTGGTCGGCGCGAAGCCGACCAAGCCGGTGTGGCTGATGCTCGACGGCGATCGGTTCGACGTGCGCGGCACGTTCCAGTTCGACGGCATGAACTGGCTCGCGCACGTGTCGCCGGACGGCTCGCACATCAGCATGGCGCCGACGTTCAAGGTCGTGCGGCCACCGCAGCCGGAGAAGCAGCTCCCGATGCTCGGAGCGGGCGGCGACGCGCCGGAGTTCGAGGCGCGCATGATCGGTGCGGACGGTGCGGAGACGCCGTTCCGGCTCGACGACTTCGAGGGCAAGAAGATCGTCGTCCTCGACATGTGGGCGACCTGGTGCGGTCCGTGCCGCGCCGGTCTGCCGCATCTCGCGAAGCTCGCCAACAAGACGAAGGACCAGGACGTCGTCGTGATCGCGTTGAACTCCTTCGACGACCAGGCGGCCTACCAGCGGTTCGTCGAGAGCAACAACGACGAACTCGCGGGCATCCACTTCGCGCGGGATCCGGCGGGACGCGAGAGCGACGCCTCGATCGCGAAGCGGCTGTTCAACGTCACGGCGATCCCGGCGACGTACGTGATCGACAAGCAGGGCAAGATCGCCGCGGTCGTGTCCGGCTACCAGGAAGGCGACCACACCCTCGAGAACGCGCTCGAGAAGCTCGGCGTCAAGTTCGACTGACCGGGACGCGAGGCGGGCCGCGCCGAACCGTTAGGATCGGCGCGCCATGCGCCGCCTCGTCCTCCTCCTCGCCGTCGCCGCGCTCGCCGCGGCCGTCTCCGCCCAGCGCCGTCCGGTCGGCGCGTCGTTCGCGACGCGCTCCGCGGTCCTCGCGAAGCATGCGATGGCCGCGACCAGCCATCCGCTCGCGACCGAGGCCGCGCTCGAGACGATGCGCGCGGGTGGGAGCGCGGTCGACGCGGCGATCGCCGCCAATGCCGTGCTCGCGCTGCTCGAGCCGACCGGATCGGGGCTCGGCGGCGACATGTTCGCGATCGTCTGGGATGCGAAGCGGAAGCAGCTGTCCGGGCTGAACGGCAGTGGGCGCTCGCCGAAGGCGCTGACGCTCGCGGAGTTCGACAAGCGCGGGCTCGAGCACATCCCGCCGTTCGGGCCGTTGCCGATCAGCGTGCCGGGCTGCGTCGACGGGTGGTTCACGTTGCACGAGCGCTTCGGCAAGCTGCCGATGGCGAAGGTGCTCGCGCCGGCGATCGGCTACGCCGACGAGGGCGCGCCGGTCACCCGGGTGATCGCCTACTACTGGCGCGCGGGTGGGCGGGTGCTGAAGGACCAGCCCGGGTTCGCGGACGTCTATCTCCCCGGCGGCCGACCGCCGCGGGAAGGCGAGCTGTTCCGGAATCCGGCGCTCGCGAACACGCTGCGCACGTTGGCGAAGGACGGCCGCGACGCGTTCTACGCCGGGCCGATCGCGGCGCGGCTCGCGGCGTTCGTGCAGGAGCACGGCGGGTTCCTGTCGGCGGAAGACCTCGCGGCCCATCACTCCGAGTGGGTCGAGCCCGTGTCGGTGAACTACCGCGGCTACGACGTCTTCGAGCTGCCGCCCAACGGTCAGGGAATCGCCGCGCTCCAGATCCTCAACATCCTCGAAGGCTACGACCTCGCGTCGATGGGCTTCGGCAGCGCCGATCACCTCCACGCGTTCATCGAGGCCAAGAAGCTGGCGTTCGAGGACCGGGCGCGGTTCTACGCCGACCCGGCGTTCTACGACGTGCCGGTCGCGCGCCTCCTGTCGAAGGACTACGCAGCGAAACGCCGCGACCGCATCGACATGCAGCACGCGGCGTCGAGCTACCCGACGGACGCGCCGGAGCACGGTGACACGGTCTACCTCACGACCGCGGACCCCGAGGGGAACATGGTGTCGTGGATCCAGAGCAACTACCGCGGCTTCGGGAGTCGGGCTGACGCCACCGGATCTCGGCTTCTGCCTGCAGGACCGCGGCGAGCTGTTCGACCTGACGCCGGGACGCGCGAACTCGTACGCGCCGGGCAAGCGGCCGTTCCACACCATCATCCCGAGCTTCGTCATGAAGGACGGCGAGCCGTGGCTCAGCTTCGGCGTGATGGGTGGCGCGATGCAGCCGCAGGGGCACGCCTGGGTGCTCAGCAACCTGATCGACTTCGGGATGGGGCTGCAGGAGGCCGGCGACGCGCCACGCGTGCGCCACGACGGCTCGTCGCAGCCGACCGGGGAGCGGATGACCGATGGCGGCGCGGTGTTCCTCGAGGCGGGGTTCCCGCCGGGCGTCGCCGCCGAGCTGCGCCAACGCGGCCACGACGTCACCGAGAACGCCAACAGCGCCGGGTTCGGCGGGTATCAGGCGATCCTGCGCGATGCGACGAACGGCATCTGGCGCGGTGCATCGGAGTCGCGCAAAGACGGCCAGGCGGCGGGATACTAGGCGAGCGCACGGCAGCGGACATTCCGGCTCTTGGCGGGTGGAGGCCTCTGGTTAGACTCCGGCGGATGCACATCCCACGATCCGCGCGGCTCCTCGGGGCCGCGCTCGTCGTCCTCGGTGCCGCACCGGTTCTGGTGGCCCAGGGCGGTCCGCCGCCGCTGCCCGAGGGCGCGCAGACGAAGACCACCGATTCGGGCCTGAAGTACACCGTGATCGAGCCCGGCCAGGGCGATCCGATCGCCCATCCCGGCGACCTCGTCACCGCGCAATACACCGGGTGGCTGAAGAGCACCGGCAAGAAGTTCGACAGCAGCTGGGATCGTGACGAACCCATCAAGGTGACCGTCGGCGAAGGCGTGATCGCCGGTTGGAGCGAGGGGCTGCAGCTGATGCCGAAGGGCGCGGTCTATCGCTTCGAGGTGCCGCCGGAGCTCGGCTACGGGTCGCACGGCAAGGGCGAGGTCCCGCCCGATGCGACGCTCGTGTTCGACATCGAGCTGCTCGACGTCCGGCATCCGCCGGCGTTGCCTCCGGCCCATCCCGAGAACCAGAAGACCTTGGAGGACGGTCTCGTCTACGAGGTGCTCGAGCCCGGCGAGGGCCGGACCTGCGAAGCCGAGGACCCGTTCTCGATGCACCTGTCGATCTTCGGCCCCGACGGCAAGCTGCTCGACAGCACGAAGATGTCGGGTGAACCGATCCGCGCGACCGTCGGCGGCATGCGTTACCCGGTGCTGAAGAAGATGCCGCTGCACATGAAGAAGGGGACCGTCGTGCGCGTGGAGGCCTCGAAGGAGCAGGCCCTCGGTGAGCGCACACCGCCGGGGATGGACAACACCATCTGGGTGCTCGAGATGGTGGATATCCGGAAGCCGCTGCCGGTCCCGGACTTCAAGATGCCGGCGGACGACGAGCTCCAGTCCAGCGACACCGGCCTGAAGTGGAAGATCGTCAAGCAGGGCGAAGGCGAGTCGCCGAAGCCGACCGACACCGTCACGGTCAACTACGCCGGTCGCCTCACCGACGGCACGTTGTTCGACAGCAGCTTCCAGCGCGGCGAGCCGGCGACGTTCCCGCTGAAAGCGGTGATCCCGGGCTGGACCGAAGGCGTCTCGATGATGAAGCCGGGCGAGGTCCGCATCCTCGTCGTTCCCGGCGACCTCGCGTACGGCGAGCAAGGCTCCCCACCGCAGATCGGGCCGAACGCGACGCTGGTGTTCTGGGTCCAGCTGCTGAAGGTCGGCGAGTGACGGCGCGCGCGTGACGCCGTCCCGCCCCGTGCGTCTCGAGGACCTCGACGCGGAGGGCGATGGCCGCCGGAGTTCGCCGTCGGCGGCCCGCAACCGCGCCGAGATCCTGCCGGTGCTGCGGCGCGTGCTTCCGGCGCGCGGGCGTGCGCTCGAGATCGCGAGCGGCACCGGCGAGCATGCCGTGCACTTCGCACGCGGGCTGCCGGACTGGAGCTGGCAACCCACCGATCGCGACGCCGAAGGGCTCGCGAGCATCGACGCATGGCGCGTCCACGCCGGGCTCCCGAACGTCCTGCCGCCGCTCCGCCTCGACGTCGAACGCGACGACTGGCCGGCCGGTCCGTTCGACGCGGTCGTCGCGATCAACCTGCTGCACATCACGCCCTGGTCGGCCGGTCTCGCGCTGCTCGATGGCGCGGCACGCGTGCTCGCGACCGGTGGTGTGCTGTGCCTCTACGGCGCGTTCTTCCGCGACGACCGTGCGACCGCGCCGAGCAACCTCGACTTCGACGCGCGGTTGCGCGCGCAGGATCCGGAGCTCGGCGTACGCCGGCTCGAGGCGGTCGTCGCGGCCGCGCAGGCGCGGGGGCTGAGCTTGCGAGCGGTCGTCGAGATGCCGAACCAGAATCTGACGGTCGTGCTTTCGTGGTAGGCTCGGCCGCGCGGTCCGCGCGACGGGGCCGGATGCCAGGCACTGCGCGGACCAGGAGTCTCCGATGGCACGACTCGACGACAAGCAGCTGGGTCGCGGCACGAGCGCCGGGCCGGCGAATCGCCCGCTCCGGGCTCACGGCTAGTACGAGCCGCCGTACACCGGCCGCGGGCGCCGCGACTGGCGGCACAACCTCTACCAGTTCGATCTCGGGTGCTTCGTCTGCCTCGCCACCTCGACCCCGGTCGTCTACTTCCTCGGTTCGCTGTTCGGCTGGTGGTGACGCGAGTGCTTCGTCGAGAGGGACTCGTGCGCTATCGTCCGCGGCGACGGTTCGGGAGCATCGCAGTCGCGGCACCGAGGTCACGGTGTCGGGTGTCGACGAAGGCCGAGAGCGAACAGCCATGTCCGAAGATCACGATTCGCACGACGAGCACGGCACGCACGACGAACACGGGCATCCGCGGAAGCCGTTCGAGCCGATCTTCGAGGACCGGCCGTTCGTCGAGATGTTGAAGAGTCACCTCGGGAAGCTGTTCCTGATGGTCAACTCCGAGTCGTTCGAGGAGACCGGGATCGGTCACCAGATCCAGGGTTCGTGGTACCGGGCGCGGCTCGTCGGGATCGGGCGTGACTACGTGATCGTCGTCTCCGAGTTCACGCACGGTGCGGGGAAGCACGCGAGCAAGGAGCCGGTCAAGCAGTACATCCCGATCGACCGCATCAAGCGCGTGAGCCTGATGCGCAGCGAGCGGCTGCTGCACATCTGACAGGGGTGCCGGTCAGCGCGGCGTCATCGGAATCGACAGCCGGTCGAGACACGCGGTGCGCATCGCCCCGACCAGCGGTCGGCCGGAGTTCGTGTTGAACACCCCGATAGCACCCGTGCCCGACTCGGGGTGCACGTAGAGGAACGCCTCGAAGCCGTGCTGGCTGCCGGTGTGCGTCACGATGCGCTGGTCGTCGTGGTCCTGGAGGAAGAACGACAGCCCGACGTGCTCGGTGCCGTCGCCGCCGGTCGGCAGCACCGGCTGCCACATCTCCTCGAGGGACTCCCGCGCGAGAACGTGGGCCGCGTCGGAGTCCTTCGGCACCGCGCCGAGCAGGAACGCGAGGTAGCGCGCCATGTCGGTGAGCGGCGCATTCAGCCCACCGTTGCTGACGGTGACGCCGGTGTCGAAGTCGGCGCCGAGGTCCTTGGTCGCGCCGTCCTGCACCGAGTAGGAGTGGGAGCGGAATCGTTGCAGATGATACGGCGTGATGTCGAAGTAGGCGTGCGTCATGCCGAGCGGCGCGAGCACGTTCTTCTGCATGTAGACCTCGTAGTCGTCACCGGAGAGGCGTTCGATCGCGCGGCCGAGGAAGGTCACTCCGGGGTTCGAGTACCAGAAGCGGCTGCCCGGTGCGAACAGGATCTCGGTGTAGGGCATCATCGCGACGAGCTGCGAGAACGACGTCGGTTCGTAGGGCTGCCACGGCTGGTCGCCGCCCCACGGCCAGGTCGGTGCGCGGAAGCCGGCGGAGTGCGACATCAGGTGGTGGAGCTCGATGTCGGCGATGTCGCCGAACGGATCGTGGACGGCGCGCAGCTCCGGCACGAAGTCCACCGCCGGCTCGTCGAGGCGGAGCCGGCCGCGGTCGCGGAGCTGCATCACCGCGATGCCGGTGAACGTCTTGGTGATGCTCGCCCAGTGGAAGATGGTGTCGCGATCGACGGCACGGCCGGCGGTGCGGTCGGCCGCACCGAACGGCTCGAAGCCGAGCACCTGGTCGCCCTCGACGAACATCAGGGCCGCACCGACGACGCCGTGGGCCTCGCAGCCGGTTCGGAAGTCCTGGGCCAGCGCCTTCCAGGCGACGTCGAACTCGAACCCGCGTCCGGCGGTCCCGGCCGGCGCCTGTGCAGCGAGAGTCGTGGCCAGCAGGAAGACGGGGGCGAGCGTGCGAGACGTGCGCATGGGCCGTGAGTCTACGCGCGGCGGAGCTCTTGCTACATTCACTCGTGCACGCCCGTGCCCGTGGAACGATGGACCACCCGCTTCGCCTCCTGAGGAACTGTCTCGCGCTGGCGTCGCTGGCGTTCGTGTGCGTCGCATGCTCGGCGAAGGACTCGTCGGCAGCCCAGGCCGGCGGGAACACCGGCCGGCTCGACGTGTACGTCGTGAACTACCCGCTGCAGTACTTCGCGCAGCGAATCGGCGGCGATCGCATCGACGTCGCGTTCCCGGCGCCGCCCGACGTCGACCCGGCGTTCTGGCAGCCCGAGCGCGAAGTCGTCGAGCGCTACCAGCACGCGGGCCTGATCCTGCGCAACGGCGCCGACTTCGCGAAGTGGGCGATGATGGCGTCCTTGCCGACGTCCCGCGTCGTCGACACGTCGCGTGCATTCCGCGACCACTTCATCACGATCGCGCACGCGGTGACCCACTCGCACGGGCCGGGCGGCATGCACTCGCACGCGGGGACGGCGTTCACGACCTGGCTCGATCCGATGCAGGCGATCGAGCAGGCGCGCGCGGTGCTGAAGGCGTTGTCGAACGCACGACCGGAGCAGAAGTTGGCGTTCGAGGCCGGCTTCACCGCGCTCGAGCAGGATCTGCGCGCGCTCGACGCGGAGCAGTCCGCCGTGGTCGGCAAGCATCCCGACCGGCCGTTCCTCGCGTCGCATCCGGTGTTCCAGTATCTCGCGCGTCGCTATGGCATCGGCCTGGACACCGTGCACTGGGAGCCCGAGGACGTGCCGACCGACGAGCAATGGGCGGAGCTCACGAAGCTCCGCGCGAGCCACGACGCGCACTTCATGCTCTGGGAGGACGAACCCCTGCCCGCGACCCGCAAGCGCCTCGCGGACATGGGCGTCGAGTGCGTCGTCTACCGGCCGTGCAGCAACGTTCCCGCCGAGGGCGACTTCCTCACCGTGATGCACGCGAACGCGGCGGCGCTGGCGAAGGCCTACGCCGACTGAGCGACGGCTCCCGACGATCAGCCGCAGCGTGACGTGCCGCGTGTCAGCGAACGTCCACGGCGAGGTGCAGCGTGCCCGTCGTCGCGACGTGCATCTCGAGATCGCTCGATTCGCCGTCTCGCTCGATCGTCCGCTTGGAGCTACCGCTGAGCTCGAGCGCTCCCGTCACCTCGAGGTGTTCGACGCGGCCCGTGCCGACGTCGACGCGCGCCGAGCCCTCGAGCTTCACCGTGCCGGTGGCCTTGCCGGTGTCGCCGTCGTCGGGCGGGCCGCCCGAGCCGCGCCCGCCGAAGCCGCGACCGCCGAAGCCACCGAGACCGAGGTCGGCGGGCGTTCCCTGGACGGCGATCTCGATCGTGAACCGGACGTTCGCCACGTCACGACCGTCCTGCTTCGCCGTTGCGCCGAGCTTCGCCGAACCCGACAGCGTCCCGCCGTCGGCATCGATGGCCGCGATCCACTCGGCGAGCCGATCCGCCGATCGGATCCCACCGCGCCGACCCCGTCCGCCGAACCCACCGCCGCGGCGGGACTCGGCTCGCACTGGGTGGAACAGGCCGCGCAGCGCACCGCGCACCGCCGGCGCGTCGGCGACCTCGCTGCCGTTCTTCGCGTCGCGAGCCGGCACGAACACCGACAGATCGACGCGGGACGCGACGCCGGTCCCGATCTCCGCCGGGACCTCGGTCCGCTGGTCCTGACCGATCGCCACCAGCGCGGTGCGCCCCTGGTCGTCGACACCGAACACGATCGACTTGCCGGCCAGCGCGCCTTCGACCTGCACCTCGCGCGGCGTCCCGTCGCGACCCGGTGCGGGTCTCGGTCGACTCCACCTTGCCGTAGCGCCGTGGGGCGTCCGGCTCACGCCCTCGTCGAACTCGACGACCTGCGGGATCGACACCGCACCGTCTCCCGGGCCGCCGCCTCGACGGCCGAACCGACGCTCCTCGCCGTCGACCGACATCGTGCGTTGCGTCTCGAATGGATGTCGGTCTGGATCGCGTAGTGCGTTCCCGCCGGTGCCGCCTCCTGCGCGGCACACGGGAACACCAGCAGCAGCGCGAACGGTGTGAAGACGTGGCGGGAGTGCATGACGATGCCGGCTCGGTCGGGGACCTCGATCGGTGATCTTCGCCGCCGCGCGGATCTCGGCGAGCGCCGACAGGACGAGCGACGACGGCAGCGCGACGGTCTCGACGCGTCCTGCGCGGGCGATGTCGAGCCCGACGACGTGGCCGTCGAGCAGTGACGATCGGCCCGCCGCACTCGTCCGGCGTGATCACCGCGTCGTGCAGCAGCACCTCGGGGAATCCGTCGCGCACCGCGCTGAGCGGTCCCCACAGTCGCTCCTGCGGATTGCGCGACGCGGCGCCACCGGCGGACGCGCCCGATTCGGCGAGCTTGGCGGTGATCGGCACCAGCTGCTCGCCGCGACGGACCTCGAGCGCGATCTCCTCGCCCGCGTGACGCCCGCGCAGCACGTCGATCACGGCCTCCGCCGAACCGTCGCCACCTCGCCGAGCGTCTCGACGACGTCGCCGGCCTGGATTCCGGCGCGAGCCGCCGCGCTGCCGGGGCGGACCAGGAACACGCGTGGCTCGGATTCGTTGCCACGGAACACGATGCCGAGCTCGCCCGGAGGAGCGCCGTCGCGTCGTCCGCGCCGCGCGCGCGGCTCGTGCAGCGGCAGGCTGACGACGCCGAAGCTCATCGGCGTCGATTCTGGACCGGCGCAGCAGAGCACGGTGCCGGTGTCGGGCACGCCCGGGTCGAACACGACCGCCGTGAGTCCGGTGGCATCGATCTTCAGCAGCGCCAGATCGGTGGCGTCGTGCGCGCCCGCGCGGCGTGCGTCGTGGCTCGAGCCGTCGGCGAGCACGCACGTGATCGCACCGGTCCCGAGCTCGCTGGACTTCGTCAGGATCTCGCCGTCCGCGCCGACGATCGTGCCGAGGGCGACCTGCCGGCCGTCGACCATCACGCGTACCGCGTTCGCCCGCGCGGCTCGCCACACTGTCGCCGAGGACGGTCGCGATTCGCGGGTCGTCCTTGGTGTCGGCGGCGTCCGCGGCGAGGCGACGGGACGAACCGCCGGTCGGCTCCGGCCGCGCGATCTCGATCTGCAGCTCGACGCGCTCGTCGCCGCGCTTGACCGCGAGTCCGAGCGGACCACCGGGACGGCGACGCATCGGGAGCCGGCGCAAGTCGGTGCCGGCTTCGATCGCCCGTCCGTCGACCTCGACGACGACGTCGCCGGCGAGGAGCCCGGCGCGCGCCGCCGGCGAGTCGGGCACCACCGCGGTCACCGCCGGCGGTTCGGCGTCCGGGTCGACCTCGATGCCGAGGACACCGAGCAGTCCGCGCGGACGGTTGGGCCGATCCGGGCCGATCTGCTCGCCGGCGACCAGGCGGTCCCAATCGCGCCGGAACGCGTCGATCGGCACGTGCTCGTTGTCCTCGAGGTCGGCCGAGATGCGGCTGTTGATGCCGATGACCTTGCCGTCGATGTCGAACAGCGGTCCACCGGAATCGCCGGGGGACATCGTGCAGTCGGTGATCACGAACCCTGTCGCGCTCGGGCGCAGCACGCGTCCGAAGCGCAGCGGCGGTCCGGCCGGCCGGCGACCGCCGGGGTGCCCGAGCATGAAGCACCACGCACCCGCGGGGACCGAGGCCAGCGTGCCCATTTCGCAGTGCGGGAACTCGCCCTCGTCGGTGATCCGGACGAGGCCGGTGTCCGAGCGCCGGTTCACGCCGAGCGAGACGCCCTTCACGTGCCGGCCGTCGTCGAGGATCAGCGTGACGTCGCGGCCCGGTTCCTGCGTCACGTGACCGGCGGTCAGGACGAGGCCGTCCTGGACGATGACCCCGGCACCGCCGCCGATGCCGACCAGCGCGGGGCGGACCTTCGCCAGAACCGACTGGAGGTGGGCCTGCAGGGCCTGCCATTCGTCGATCGACTGCGGGATCGCGCCGGCGCGGAGCCGGTCGAGCAGGTCGGTTCCAGGGGCCGCCGGCGCCTGCGCGGCGAGCGCGCCGGCGACCCCGAACCAGGCCAGCACCAGAGGGAGGAGGGACGAGCGCGTGCGGCCGGCCTGCATGAGTCGGGTCGGGAACGCGGATCGGGGGGTGACGGCCACAGGGAAAGCGGTTCGGGGTGGTGAAAGCAGGATCGTAGCTCGTGCGTTGCTTCGGCCGAGACCTGTCGTGGCGCGACGGAGGCTTCGATGAGCATGGAACGGATGATCCGGGCGATCGCGGGGACCTTCGTCCTCGTCTCGCTCGCCCTCGGCTGGTGGGTCAGCCCCTATTGGCTTCTCTTCACCGCGTTCGTCGGTGTGAACCTGCTCCAGTCGGCATTCACGAAGTGGTGCCTGATGGAGGACATCCTCGCGAAGTTCGGTGTGCCGCGGGCGCCGCGCGCCGCGAGCGACCCGCGCGACGCGCCGGCCTGATCACTTGGCCTGCGCGTCGAACCGCTCCCGCATCGCGCGGTAGATCATCGGGTAGAGCCCGTCCGGCCAGAGGTCGGGGATCGGCTGCAGCACCGTGCCGTGGTCGCAGCCCTCGGCGAACACGATCTCGGCGTCGCTGCCGAGCTTCTTCAGCTCGTCGCGCATCAGGTAGAGCGCACCCTCCAGCCGGAACGTGTCGAGCGTGCCGCAGTAGACGTGCAGCTTGCCCGCGAGCTTCGGGCCGAGCGTGGCCCAGTGCTCGCGGAGGATCAGCGCGATGTCGTACCGCTTCCAGTGCTCGGTGACCGAGTGGTCGATCTTGCCGGTCTCGCGGTCGAACATCGGCATCGGCCGGCCGTCCTCCCCGCGCGGGCTGAACACCGCATCGAAGCTCGCGAACTGACCCCCATGGTCGCTCCGCGCGACCTCCCGGCGCACGAACTGCTCGATCGACATGATGAACTTGCCGTTCCGCCGGACGAGCTGGATCGGCTTGCCGTCCGGGTCCTGGTAGGCGTTGTCGAACGCGTACACGTCGATGCCGGTGAAGTCCCGGAAGTCGACGGAGTCGGGTGACGTCGACCAGGTGCCGCCGAAGAAGTCCGGGTAGGTGACCTGCAGCCACAGGCTGCTCCAGCCGCCGCTCGAGTGGCCGCAGAGGAAGCGCCCGTCGGGCGCACCGAACGCGTGGAACTCATGCTCCAGTGCCGGCACGAACTCGGTCGTCAGGGCCTCACCCCAGGGGCCGTTG
The DNA here is from genome assembly GCA_963823025.1 of uncultured Planctomycetota bacterium. GTDB lineage: Bacteria > Planctomycetota > UBA1135 > UBA1135 > UBA2386 > CAWGKH01. The sequence continues at coordinate 101,240 of CAWGKH010000009.1, forward strand.
TTGACCGAGTCCGCGAACTCGTGATGCCCGAGCGAGAACTGCGCCTGGAGGAACACGTACAGCATCCGCGGCGTGCTGCCGTCCTTCATGCCCCTGACGAGGCCCGGTCCGACGCGCCACGCGCTGCGGTAGGAGCCGCCGAACCCATGGATGCGGAAGACCACCGGGAGGTGGTCCTCGGTGGAGAAGTCCGCGGGCAGGACGACCGCGGACTCGATGCGCATCGGCCGACCCCAGAACGCGGTCAGCAGCGGCGAGTCGATCGCGAACGACCGGATGGTGGGGGTGTCGGCCGGGGCACGGCGTTGGGCGGAGAGGCTCCCGAGCGGGAGGGCGAGGAGAACCAGCAGCAGAGCGCGACGCGTCATCGTCCGCACAGCGTAGCGGCGCGCGAGGCCTCGGGCATCGGCGGAGCGCGCCCGGCGAGACACAGCAAATCACACCCGGTGTGATCTGCTGCCTTTCCGCCACCACCCCGTGAGACACAGCAAATCACACCGGGTGTGGTTTGCTGCCCGAGCGTCACTGCCCGAGCAACCGCATCGACTGCTCCGGGTAACGCGAGCCCTGCACCATGTCGCGTGGCAGCGCCGACGCGATCTCGGCGAGGTCGGCGGCGCTCAGGCGCACGCGTACGGCGCCGGCGTTCTCCTTCAGCCGCTTCAGGCTGCGTGTCCCGGGATCGGCACGACGTCGTGGCCCTGCGCGAGCAGCCACGCGATCGCGAGCTGCGCCGGCGTGCAGCCCTTGCGCTCGGCGAGCTTCTCGAGACGCGTCGACGATCCGCAGGTTCTGCTCGAAGTCTCGCCCTGGAACCGCGGGTTGTTGCGCCGCCAGTCGTCGTCGCGCGAGGTCGCTCGGCGTCTTGATCTGGCCGGTGAGGAAGCCGCGGCCGAGCGGGCTGTAGGCGACGAACCCGATCCCGAGCTCGCGGCAGGTCGGCAGGATCCGTCCTCGCAGTCCCGCGTCCACAGCGAGTACTCGGTCTGCAGCGCGGCGATCGGGTGCACCGCGCCGCGCGCCGCAGCGGTCCGGCGCCGGCCTCCGACAGCCCGAGGTGACCGCACCTTGCCCGCCTCCACCAGCTCGCGCCATCGCGCCGACGGTGTCCTCGATCGGCACCTCGGGGTCGACGCGGTGCTGGTAGTAGAGGTCGATGTGGTCGACGCCGAGGCGGCCGCAGGCTCGCGTCGCAGGCCTGCCGTCACGTAGTCGGGCCGCCCGCGAACGCCGGCGAAGCCGCCGTCCTCGGCCCGCACGATGCCGAACTTGGTCGCCAGCACCACCTTGTCGCGGCGCTTCGCGAGCGCCTTGCCGACCAGCGTCTCGTTGTGGCCGGTACCGTACATGTCGGCGGTGTCCCAGAAGGTCACGCCGAGGTCGAGCGCGCGGTCGAGCGTCGCGAGCGACCTGCGTCTCGTCGCTCGAGCCGTAGAACTCGGACATGCCCATGCAGCCGAGGCCGATCGCGGAGACGGAGAGGCCGCTCTTGCCGAGCGGACGGAGGGGGAAGGGGCTGTCGCTCATGGCCGTGTCGTCCTGTCGACGAGTCGAGGCGAAGCACGCGAACTAGGACGCGAGCCGCCAGAGCCAACTGCGACCCCGCCTTCAGTTCACTCGGCCGACGCGCACGTCGTCACCGTCGCCCACCAGCACCGTGGTCGACCCGTGCGCCGGGCAGACTCGCCTCGACCGGTGCGCGCCGTGAGCCCCGCGAGCGACAGCACGCGCTCGACGCAGCGCACGCGCTCCTGCATCGACAGCGACTCGAGCGGGATGTACGGCACGTCGAACATCTCGAGCATCAGCTTGACCATGCCGTCGATGCGCACGACCTCTTCCCAGCTCGAGTCCGGCGCGCACGCCGTCCGCCTGCACCAGCGCCTGGTGCGGGCGCAGGAAGAACACGATGCCCTCGCGCACCGATTCCATGTAGGCGCGCAGCCGCTGGTCGCGGAACACCTGCGCCAGGATCGTCGAGTGGTGTGCCGCGTAGGCGAGATTGCAGAACGCGCGGTCGCTGACGAACGAGCCACCGACCCGCGCCTCCGCCTCGATCTGCCGTACGAACACCTGCGCCTGGTAGCGGTTGACGAGGTCGACATCGGCGCGCAGCGAGTCGAGTCGTTCCTCCATCTCCGCAAGGACGCCGCGCGCGACCTCCGCGATCATCGGGATGCCGTAGCGATCGCGGATCCAGCGGGCGAGCGTGGTCTTGCCGGTCGCGTGCGAGCCGACGAGGTAGACGCGGTGGATCCGCTCGGGGTGGGCGTTCGGACGCATGGCGACGCGCAGACTACGGCGTCGAGATCGACGAGGGCAACGATCGTCCGTGCTCGAGTCGTCGCGTCGCGTGTGGAGACTTCTCCACGATTGTCCCCGTCGATCGGGATCAGGCCGAGGTCAGCTCGAGCGCCAACGATTCGCTCAACGGCTCGGAGATCACGATGCCGGTCCCGCGCCGCTCGCCGCGCAGGTCGAGGGCTCGACGGTCGCTCGTGTCCAGCAGGTGCCCTTCCCGATCGCGCACGACCTCGACCTGCGGGCACATCGGCTCGGACGTCTGTCGGAGCACGCGCGCGCATTCGCCGTTCGACAACCGGACGAGCTGTCCCGTCGGGTAGATGCCGTTCTCGCGGATGAACCGCTTCACGAGCGCCCGGTCGAGGTGGTCGCCCATCGAGATCATCACGCGATACGCGCGGATCGGCGACATCGGGCGTTTGTAGGGTCGGGCTGCGGTCAGCGCCTCGTAGACGTCGCAGACCTTGACGATCTCGGTCGCGGGCAGACACGAGTGCGGGTGGCGCGTGGCCGGGTAGCCGAGACCGTTGCAGGAGCGGTGGTGGCCGAACGCCGTTGCGATCGCCAGCGGATCCGAGTTGTCGTGGTCGAGCAGGATCTCCGCACCGAACTGTGCGTGCGCGTTCATCGCGATGCGCTCTTCGGGCTCGAGAGCCCGTCGCGAGTGGAGGATCTCGAACGGCACGAGAGCCTTGCCGCAATCGTGCAGCAACGCCGCGGCACCGATGCGCATCGCCAGGTCGCGGTTCTCCGTCAGCGTCCGCGCGAACGTCATCGCGAGGACGCCGACCCGCACCGAGTGACCGAACGTGAACGCGTCGTACTGGTCCTCGCGCGCGAGGTTCATCAGCGGCACGTCGTCCTGCTCGAGGTGGCGCAGCACCGCCTCGGCCTGCGCATTCACCGGATCGAAGTCGATGCGTCCACCGTGACAGATCGACACCGTCACGTCCTGGAGCAGATCGAGGCACGAGCGGTAGAAGCGGACCGGTGCCGAGAGGTGCCCGGTCAGCGAGGAGCCGACCGAACCCGTTTCGACGAACGGCGGCAGCAACCGCACGTGCTCGATGCCGGACAGCCGCAGGTCCTCGTTGATCGACGTCCATGGTTCCGCCGAGCCCCGCAGCTTGCCGAGCCGCACGAACAGGCCGAGGAGGTCGGCCGACGTCGCTTCGCGATCGATCTCGAGGCCACCGGATCCGATCGATCCGAGCGTCTGCACGAGCCGCGAGGCCGTGAGGCTCGCACCGAGGAGCGGCTGTCCCCGGAACAGGATCAGCTCGTCGAGCACGCTGAGTCGGACCGCCGATTCGCTGGTCGAAGTCAGCAGTCGCTCCATGAAGCGCCACGCCGACTCGATCGAGGTCTGGACCCGCGGGTGATCCGAGCGGTAGATGCGCGCATTGACCATCGCCGCCGACAGATCGTCGATCATCTCGACGATGTGATCGACCGCGCGCATGTCCTCCGGTGGCTGCTCACGTGGCGTCAGGCACATCCCGCTCTCCTCAGCTTTCGCAGGGCCTGTCGCGCCGCGCGACGCACGCCGCGCGTGGAGCTCCCACCGAGCAGCCTTGACCGCGCCACGTCCTTGAGGCACCGCCACGTCACGGTCGATGGCAGACATCCCAGTGTCTGGACGGCCTGGCTGCACGAGTGCTCGTGATCCGGGGACGAGGCGTGGTAGCGGACGAAGTCGCGCAAGACCTGTGCGGTCCGCTGCAGCGAGCCGTCGCGCTCTCCCGGCGCGAGGGCGACGTCGGCGAGCGACGCGGCGAGCGACGGTGACACCCAATCGATCGGCAGCGCGCGGAGCGCTGCCGATTCGACTCCGGGCAGCGGTGCGGTGCGCAACGCGTGAACCAGGAGCGAGGTGAGCTCGGCGTCGTCAGAGAGCACCTCTTCCTCGAACAACCTGCGGACCTCCGCGATGCGCGTGCCGAGGAGTTGCCGCATGGATTCGGGGTTCAGCTCTCCCGACTCCATCAGCGATCGCATCCCGAGGCGGATCTTGTCGGTGGGGATCGCCGACAGCGTGTCCCGGATCACCGGTCTCAGCTCCTCGTGACCGGACCCGAGCGAGTCGATCGCCATCAGGAAGCCGTCCGGGAACGCCGCGGTGAGGATCTCGCGATCGAGCTGGATGTGTCCGAACAGCTGGTCGGCGAGGTCGTGTTGGAGCAGCGACGAGACGATCCGTGCCGTCGCCTGTCGGTCCTCCTTGTCGCCCGCCCCGCGATAGGCGCTCAGCTCGGTCAGGTGCAGCTCGGGCTCGTCGCGCAGGAGCCCTTTCAATCGCCTGGCGGCGAGCGCGGGCGTCTCCGGGCGCAGCGGCTGTGCGATCAACTGGATGCACACGGACACGATCTGCCGGCGGAGGTCGTCCGCTCGGATCTCGATCCCGAACTCGTCGCGGTCCGGGAGCATGTGGAACTCCTGGAGCAGCGAATCGAGCTGACTGTCGATGCCCTCGTCCTCGGGACGGCCGCTCGGCAGGTTTTCGTCGTTGCGGGTGGGATCGAGGTCGTTCCGGACGAAGAAGCGGGTCGCCAGTGCCTGCGCCGCCTTCGTCGCGCGGAAGTCGCCGACGCTCGAGTCCGGACCCGGCAGGCCGGGCTGTCCCGATCCGGTCTGCAACATCTGCACGAGTCGCTCGAGGCTCTTGACGACGTGATCGTGCACGTCTTCGAGCCGTCCACCATCCTCTTCCAGCACGCGCGTCACGAGGAACGGGAGGAGGTCGATCTGGACGTCTTCGCCACCGACGTCGACGCGCTCGTGCATCACCTGCTCGAGCTCCTCCAGGAGCCGGCACACGCGATCGTCCAACGCGAGGTCCGTCACGAGCGCGTCGGCGGTGCCGGACTCGGCTTCCCCGTCGATGCACGACTGCGGGGACACGTCGTCACCGGCTTCGGTCGTGTGTCTGCCGGCGAAGTTCATTGCCAGCACGCGGATGCCCGGCGCGGTCTCGCCCGGTTCGATCGGTGTGAGGTGCGAGCTCGGCAAGCCGTTGGTCACGACGGCTCGGGCGAAGTGGACGAGCCCCTCCTCGCCGATCTCGTCCGTCAGCTCCACGCCGCCGATGCGCGCGCGGCGCACGATCTCGAGCAGCCAGTCGACGAGCGCGTGTTCAGCGACCACCTTGCGGCCGCCGACGAACGCCGTGGACCGCCGGAACAGGATGACGAGTCGGCGGGTCCGCGTCAGCGGCCCGCTGCGCAACAGCTCCAGCACCCGAGCCACCGAGTTCTGCACGCGACAGTGATTGGTCGGATACAGCGAACAGGCCTTCACGAAGCGCGCCGCCTCGAGGACCAGTGTGTCGTCGATCGTCGTTCGTGCTTCGGTGGTCACTGCGATGACGAGACGCGTGAGCGGATCCCGGGCACTCGGATTCCTCCGTGAAGCCCGACAGGAAATCGTGCACGTGGCGGCCGAGGCTTGAGCGCGAACCGACCCGGCGCCGCAGTTCCTCTCATCTCGCGATCACCATTTTCCGGATGAGCCACCCGGCCCGACGCTGTCATGGGCGTCTCATGGCCGTGCCCGGCGAGCACGCGGTGAATCGCCCTGCGACGAACGCCGCGATCGCGGATAGTCTGATCGCGTGGATCGGCTGGCGGAGCTGCTCGAACGCGAACGCCCGCGCCTCCTCGCGTCCCTCCGACGCGACGCCGGATGGCTCCTGCGCCACGAGTCCGCCGAGGACCTGGTGCAAGGGATCGCGGTGCGAGCACTCGAGGCGGCGGGATCGTTCGAAGATCGCGGCGACGCCGCATTCCGAGGCTGGCTCCGCGAGGTGACGCGGCAGCATCTGGCCGGCCGCGCGCGGCATTGGAAGGCGAGGAAGCGCGATGCCGGGCGCATGCTCCGCATCGCCGTCTCGCAGCCCGAGTCCGGTGTGTCCGCACGCACCATCGACCCGACCGCGTCGATGACCGGACCCGCGACCTTCGCGGTGCGGCGGGAGATGCTCGACATCGCGTTCCGCGCGCTGCAGACACTCGGCGAGCGCGATCGGGAGCTCGTGCGCCTGCGCTGCGACGGCTGCGCGCCGCAGGAGATCGCCGATCGGCTCGCGATCGGTTACGACGCGGCGCAGCGCGGCGCATTGCGCGCGCAGGATCGGTTCGCGCGGGCGTTTCGGTTCCTGGTCACGGCCGAGGGCGACGCCGGCCCCTGACGCGGTATCCTGTCGCGCCATGACGGACCGCGCGAGCGAGCAGGGGCTGGATGCCTTCCTCGCGCGTTATCACCGGGACGAGGACGAGGGCACGGTCCGTTCTCTTGCGGAGTATCAGGCGCTCTTTCCGCACGCACACGACGCGATCGCCCGTGGGTTCCCCGAGCTCGCGAGCGGCCACCGAGGGCCACGTCGGCCGGAACGCGTCGGTCCCTACGAGTTGCTCGATCGCCTCGGTGGCGGTGGCCAGGGTGAGGTGTACCGCGCGCGCGACACCCGCGCCTCGCGGGAGGTGGCCGTCAAGCTGCTGTCCTGCCGCAGCGCGCTGCTCGACTCGACGGCGGCGGCGCGTTTCCGCCGCGAGGCGGAGATCGCGTCGCGCCTCCGGCACCCGGCGATCTGTCCGGTGTTCGACCTCGAGACCGACGGCGATCCGCCGTACCTCGTGATGCCGCTCCTGCGCGGCGAGACGCTGCAGGATCTGCTCTCACGCGCGGCGCGTCACCGCTCCTCGGCGCCGATCGACCTCGCGCCGACCAGCGAGGAGGAGGGTGACAGCTCGCGATCACCGGCGACGGCGCACCTGCATCGAGTGTTGCGGTGCTTCGAGAAGATCGCACGCGCGTTGCACGTCGCGCACGAGGCCGGCATCGTGCACCGCGACGTCAAGCCCGGAAACCTGTTCGTGCAGGAGGACGGCGAGCCGGTCGTGCTCGATCTCGGTCTCGCGCAGGACCTCGACAGCGAGGCGGTGGCGCTGACGCAGACCGGGCAGCGGCTCGGGACCGTGCCCTACATGTCGCCCGAGCAGCTCCGTGCCGAGCCGCTCGATCGCCGCACCGACGTGTTCTCCCTCGGTGCGACGCTGTACGAGGTGCTCACCGGCCGGCGCGCGTTCACCGGCGCGAACGAGCACGCCGTCCAGCACGCGATCCTGCACTCGGATCCGCCCGATCCGCGTCGCTTCGAGCCCTCGATGCCGCGCGACCTCGCGATCGTCGTCGCGGCCGCGCTCGAGAAGGACGTCGACCGTCGCTACCCCACGGCGCTCGACTTCGCCGAAGACCTGCGCGCGGTGCGCACGCTGCGTCCGATTCGCGCGCGGCCGGCGGGGCCCGCGGTGCGACTGGCCCGCTGGGCGCGTCGCAACCCGGCGCTCGCGACCGCGCTCGGGACGACGCTGCTCGCCCTCTGCATCGGCCTCGTCGTGACGCTCGAGCTGCTCTCGCAACGGACCGCGGCGCTCACCGAGAAGTCCGCGGCGCTCGCGAGCCTCGAACGCGAGCAGCTTCGACGCCGTATCGCGCTGGACGAGCTGACGCTCGGGGCACTCCCCGACCAGGCCGACGCGCTCTGGCCGGCGACCGAGGAACTCGTGACCGCGGCGCGCGGCATGGACCATTGGCTCGGCACCGCGCGCGCGCTCGAGGCGCGGCGGCCGGAGTACGCGGCGATGCTCGAGGAGATGCGGGCCAGCGGGCGTGGCCGTCCAGCGTCACGAGACCCGCGCGTGGCGTTCGGGCGTGCGCGCGTCGCGGAGCAGGTCGCCGGCTACGAGAGTGCGCTCGATCACGTGCGGCGGACGAAGCCCGACAGCGCGTGGGTGCCGCTCCTCGAGCAGCGGATCGGCGCGCTCCACACGCTGCTCGCCAAGGAGCGCCTCGAGTTCGACGATCCCGACGACACGCGCCGCTACGACGCGCTGACGGCGCTCGTCGAGGGCATCCCGAAGCTCGCACCGGTGATCGCATCGATCGAAGCACGCCGCGAATTCGCCTCGAGCGTCAAGCGACGGACCGTCGACGAGCACGCCGCGGACTGGCGGCGCGCGGTCGCGGCCGTCGCGGCCGACCCTCGCTTCGGCGGGTTCGTGCTGGCGCCGATCGTGGGCCTCGTGCCGATCGGCGCCGACGGGCAGAGCGGGTTCCAGGAGTTCGCGCATCTCGAGACCGGTGCGGTCGCCGAGCGCGACGCGGATGGAAAGCTGGCGATCGGCGACGACACAGGATTGGTGTTCGTGCTGCTGCCCGGCGGCACGTTTCGGATGGGCGCGCGACCGCCCGAGTCCGGCGAGCCGCTCGACACGCCGAACGTCGATCCGCTCGCGACGCCGGTCGAGGCCCCGGTGCATGCGGTCACGCTCGCGCCGTTCCTGCTGTCGAAGTACCCGATGACGCAGGGTCAGTGGCAGCGTGCCGCAGGCGACAACCCGAGCCAGAACAAGGCGGGCAGCATCATCGGCGGTCGTACGATCACGTTGCACAACCCGGTGGAGAGCGTGACGTGGGACCGGGCACGCGAGGTTCTCGGCCACCTCCGCCTCGACCTGCCGACCGAGGCGCAGTGGGAGTATGCGGCACGCGGGGGGACGACCACCCCGTGGTGGACCGGCGTCGAGAAGCAATCCGTCGCCGGTGCCGGCAACATCGCCGACGCGTACGCGGAATCGCTGCCGGGCCAATCGACGTGGCAGTACCAGGACTGGATGAACGACGACCACTTCGTCCACTCGCCGGTCGGGATCTACCGCGCCAATCCGTTCGGACTGCACGATGTGATCGGCAACGTCTACGAGTGGTGCCGCGACGGGTTCAGCTTCTACGCGGACGCCGACGCGCGACCCGGTGACGGTCTGCGCGGTCGCACGCTGCTCGATGCGCGCGTCGCGCGGGGTGCGGGCTACAGCTCACCCGCCGCGGCTCACCGGAGCGCCGCGCGGGCCCGCTTCGCACCGACGATGCGCGTCTACTACCTCGGCATGCGACCGGTGATGGCGCTACGCTGATCGCGATGGCCGGCGGAGTTCCTGCCGGTGGTGAGTCGTGAATCGGGAGAGATGCGATGAACAGGAAGTTCGTGCTGTGGAGCGTGCTGCTCGGTTCTTCCATTGGCTGCGGTCGTGGGGCGAACTCGCTTCCGGGAGCGTACGTGCTGGATGCCGGGGATCTCGAGAGTCGGACGGCGCAGCAGATGGCGGAGCAGCTGGCGTGGTTGCGGGATCAGAGAGCCCAGGCGCAGTCGGTGGCGAAGATGCCGCTCGAGGAAGACCCGCCGAAGGGGATCGATCCGGAGGTCGCGCAGAAGCTCGCGGAGATGGACCAGGAGATCGCGAGGGTCGAACGCGAACAACAGGAGTCGATCCGCGACCTTCACGCGCAGCTCGCGGACACGCGCGTCGAATGGGAGTTCCTGGCGGACGGGACGTTCACGTGGAACGGTCGGAAAGGGGAGACCACGGCATCCGGCGGGGGCACTTGGGAGCTGGCCGGTGATCGGCTGACGATCACCACGACGCTGGAAAACGGCCTCCGTGTGGACGCCCCGCGCAGCGTCACGGGGTCGTATGCGGACGGGGCCATCGTCATCGAGGTGTCCGATCGGCCGGTTCCCGTCCGTTTGCGCCGCAAGTAGACAGCCGTATCGGTCTGGTCGGGTGTGCACGCCCGGATCGGGCCGGACTACGGTGGGGACATGTTCTCAGGCATCCTGCTCGTCGTCGCATCGATCGCCGCGCCGCAGGCGGAGCCGCTGGCGGTGGTTCACGTGGCGCCGTCGCAATGGGCGGATCCCGATCCGGACACGTGCCGTGCGCGGATCCGTGCCGTGATCGAGAACGTCGCGGGCGATGGTGGTCGCGAGGTCGTCTGGGACGTGCGAGACGCGGGCGAGGCGCTCTGGCCGAGTGAGCTCGAGCCGTGGTCGAAGCGGCTCGGCGGGCGGGACCCGGGGTTCGATCCGCTGGCGTTCGCCCTTTCGCTCGCGCGGGCGAAGCGGTTGGCGTTCCACGCGGGCGTCGACGCGCGCTCACCGGGATCGGTCGGGTTCCCGGAGCGCAGCGTCCATCTGTGTGCCGTCGTGCGCGAGCTCGCGACGCGCTACGCCCTCGACGGGGTGGACATCGCACATCTGGACGACGTGGGGCCGGTGCGGCAGGGCGATGAGATCGGCACCCCGCGCTTCACCGGGCGCGGCAACCCGACGCGGCTCGAGTGGGGAGTCTGGCGACAGGCGCAGATCGATCGGCTCACCGACGATCTCGCGGTGGCGATCCACGCGATCCGCGCCGACTGCGCGATCGCGATCGACGGCGAGGCGCGTGGCGCCGACGGCACCGGTGACGTCGCGGGAACGGTCCACGACGGACGTGGTGCGCCGCTCCCCGACGCGTGGGTCACGCTCGTCGTCGACGGCAAGCGGCGCGAGGCATCGACGCGCACGGCGGACGCGGACGGCGGATTCGCGTTCGCGGCGGTGGGCCCGGGGCCTTTGAGCGTGGCGGTCGATTACCCGGGTGCCGATCCGGTGTCGGCCGAGACGAGCGTCGTCACCGGGCAGGTCGCGACGATCGATGTCGCCGTGACGGGTGCCGCGTCCGCGCGCGAGCTGCCGTTCCTCGAGGTGTTGCGCGCGCCCGAGCGCACGAGCGCGGCGGTCGCGCACGTGCTCGGCCGCACGACTCCCGACTGCCACGTGCGCGTCGCGGACCACGACGTCGAGGTGTTCGCGACCGGACTGTTCGCCGCCGACGACCTGCCGCTCGCGCCCGGCACGAATCGCTTCGCGATCGTCGCGGTGGACGCGGCCGGGCGCAGGCAGACCGCGACGATCCGGATCGAGCGCGTCGAGCCGACGCCGTCGGAGCCGCGCACCGCGTTCGCGATCGAGGCGCCGGGCGGCCGGCTGGAGCTGCGCGACGGCGAGCTGCTGCGGCTGCGCGTGGTCGGACCGGCCGGTCGGAGCGGTACGGCGACGTTCGGCGACCGACTCCTGCCGCTCGTCGAGACCGAACCCGGTGTCTACGAGGGCGCGACCCGCGTGTCCGCCGCGGACGGGACGCGAGTGCCGCTGCGGTTCTCGTTCCACGGTCCGGACGCGGGCGCGGACACGGCGATCGCCGCCGATCCCGTCCTCGTCCGGCCGTCGACCGCGGTCCGGCTCGCGGCGGTGAGGGCCCCGTCCGCCGGCATCACGTTCGGGCTCCACGACGTGCGCCTCGGCGGCCCGTGGTTGACGCACGTTCCGAAGGGGACGCAGCTCGAGGTGATCGGCCGCGAGGGGCGGGCGCTGCACGTGCGCCTGACGCCGACGCGCACCGGCTGGGTCGCGGCGCGCGACGTCGAGATGCTCCCGGACGGAACGCCGCCACCGCACGTGTTCTTCACGAGCTGCTCGGTCGGTGGCGACGGCGAAGTCGATCGCATCACGATCCCGCTCGGAGCGCCGATCCCGTTCGCCGTGCACGCCGAGGCCGCGCCCGAGAACCGCATCGTGATCGACCTCTTCGGTGCGCATCACGCGGTGACCTGGATCAGCCACCGCACCGGCGCGCGGGTGCTCGGGGATCTCGCGGTGACCCAGGTCGAGGACGAGCACGTGCGATTGACGGTGCCGGTGCGCTCGAAGCAGATCTGGGGCTACTGGACCGAGCGCGATGCGGGTTCGCTGTCGGTGTTCGTGCGGCGCCCGCCGGCGTGGCCGGATCGGACGTCGGTGTGGTCGGGGCTCCGGATCGCGCTCGAGCCGGGGCACGGCGGGCGCAACATCGGCGCACGCGGGCTGTTCGGGACGCAGGAGAAGACGATCAACGCGGCGGCGGTCGAGGTGCTCCGCGACGAGCTCGTGGCGCGCGGTGCGGAGGTGGTGGTGGTGCGTCACGACGACGAGGACGTCGGGCTCGACGAGCGCGCCGAACGTGCCGCCGCGGCCGGCGCACACTTCCTCGTCAGCGTGCACGCGAACTCCGCGGGCACGAGTCGCGGCTACCTGCGCGTGTCGGGCACCAGCACCTACTACCACGAGCCCCCGTGTCGCCGCGCCGCCGAGCTCGTCTACCGCGCGATGCTCGGCCTCGGCTGGAACGAGTTCGGCTGCGTCGGCAACTTCTCGTATCTGCCGATCCGGCGGTCGCGCGTGCCGGCGATCCTCGTCGAGCAGGCGTTCGTGTCGAACCCCGCCGACGAGGCCCGGCTGCTCGACCCGGCGTACCGGCGCGCGCAGGCGGTCGCGATCGCCGACGGGCTCGCGGCGTTCTTCGAGGAGGTTCGGTGACGCATGGATGACGGCGAGCCCGTCGCGGTCCGGGTCGGCACGTTCGCCGAGCTCGGTGCGGACGCGAGCGCGGTGCGGTCGCGGGTGTTCGTGGCCGAGCAGCGGGTGCCGGTCGAGATCGAGTCGGACGGTCGGGACGACGCGTGCGTGCACGTGGTCGTCCGACTCGGCGACGAGCCGGTCGCGACTGGACGGATCGCTCCGGACGGCAAGGTCGGGCGGGTCGCGGTGCTTTCCGATCACCGGCGGGAGGGACTCGGACGGATCGTCATGGCCGCGCTCGAGGACGAGGCGCGCCGGCGCGGCCGGATGCGGGTCTGGTTCCACGCGCAGGAGTCCGCGGTGGGGTTCTACGAGCGGCTCGGGTACCGGCGGTACGGAGAGCGGTTCTTCGAGGCGGACATCCCGCACTTCGCGATGGAGAAGTCGCTCCAGGCCTGACGCCGGCGGAGTGCATCCTCGGCGGTGGAGTGTGCGAACGCCGCTCCATCCCAAAGGTGGTGAACGATGCCGGTCGTCCCGGTCACTCGACTCCGTCTCCGATCCTGGCGGTTTCTCCTCCCGTTCTTCCGTCACGCATCGCGCTCGCTGCGACAGGCGCGCGCCGCGCCGGGAAACCTCTTCGCCGAGGTGCGCAAGTCCCGGGGGTTGGCCTTCTGTTCCGCCAGCGTGTGGCGGGACGAGCCGGCGCTCTCGAGCGACTACCGGTCGGGGGCACGCCAGCGCGCGATGCCGAAGCTGCGGCCGTGGTGCGACCAGGCGGTGACGGTGCGGTTCGAGCAGGACGGCGACACGCTGCCGGGTTGCGAGGAGCTGGCGCGGCGGCTCGCGACGGACGGTCGGCTGTTCCCCCTCCTGCATCCCTCGCGCGAGCAGCGTGAAGGGCGCGTCGTGATCGACTGACCCTCTGACTGACGACCGGGAGCTCCGGCGAGCACGGCGGGTTGCCGCTACGATCCGCCGGAGGGAAACCCGGCATGCGTCTCCGTTCGATCGTGCTCCTGGTCGCGTCGAGCCTCGCGATCGCGATCCTCGCGCTCGCCTTCAAGGGGCCGACCGTCGCTGCGCCACCGGCTGCGCCGCGGCCCGCTGGGGCGGAGTCCGTCGCGGCTCCCCCGCCGTCCGACGTCGCCACGGAGACGATCCGCAGGCACGCGTCTGCTGAGATCTTCCACGCGTCGGACGCGCCGACGCGACTCGTCGTGCGGTGGCCGCCGATCGAGAAGGTGACGATCGGCAGTGCCAAGGTGTCGATCCGACACTCGGACCGCGACTGGCACATGTCCGAGCTCGTCGCGAGCGAGCGCGGTACCGACGAGTCCGGTCATCGGTTCGAGGGGGTGACGATCGACGGGGTTCCGCCCGGCACGGTGTTCGTCCGACTGGGTCCGTACCGGCTCCCCGGCGGGATGCTGCCGGAGTTCCGGGTCGCCTGGGTCGCCGAGCGGCGGGTCGAGATCCCGGAGCACGGGTCGGTGGAGCTGCGAGTCGCGCTGCACACCGCGATGCCGGTGCACGTCCACCTGATCGATTCGCACGGAGCAGACGTCAGCAGCTGCTTGCTCCGGATGATCGAGCCGATCCCGTGCATCGACCTTCCGCTCGCACTCGAGACCTGCGACACGTCGCTGGCCGCCACGCCGCCGTCGATCCTGTTCCGATCATTCCCGAACGCGCCGGCGCGCATCCGCGTCACATCCCCGCGCTACCGTCCGACCGAGGTGGTGCTCGAACCCGGAGCCCGCGAGCTGCGCATCGAGCTGGAAGAGCTCGCCAGCCTCGATGTCGCCGCGGACGGCGTCACCACGCTCGACGGGTTCCACGTCTCGCTCGCGTCCGGTGAGCGTCGTGCGGCCGGCGACCTCCGGGCCGATCCGGATGCGGGCGGGAGCGGCTCGGTGCGCTGCAACTTCAGCCACTGCGGCGCCGGTGTCTGGGACGTCGTCCTGTACTGGCGGTCGCGGCGAATCGGCGTGCTCGGCACCGTGACGCTCGGGCGCTGCGAGCGACGCGCGGTGCGTCTCGACGCGTCCCGGTTCGGATTCCTGCCGGTGACGTTTCGGGTCGACAGCACGATGGCGCCGCCCGGCAGCATCGAGATCGCCGGCGTGACGACGGGGGTACGGCGCATGGGCACGATCGAGCAGGACCGGACCGTCGAGGTGCGGCTGCCGCGCGATCGCTACCGCGTGCTGCTGCGCAACGGGCGGGACCTGTGGCCGGCCGATCGCGAGCTCGTCGTCGACGACCCCGGCGACGCAGGCGTGCTGCGGTTCCGCTGACCCGCGGGGTGAACCGGTCAGTCGTGCTCGGACGTCGCCTCGTAGATGCCGTGACCGATCGGTTTCAGGCGATCGCGGCGCACGAGCTCGTCCCAGATCTCAGGCGGATACTGCTCGGGTGGGCGCACCGCGAGGATGCCCGAGTGCTTGCCCGAGGTCAGACCGCGGCCGCCGAGCGAGGATTCGTCGTCGAGGCGTGCGAGCTTGAGCCGCTTGCGGAACGCCTTCATCGCGCGCTTCAGGATCGCCTTGTCGGCTGCCGGCAGGTCGATCGTGCCGTCGCGCCAGCCGGTGACGATCCGGCGCAGCTCGTCCGGGTCCTGCAGCTCGACGGCGACCGCCGCGTCGCTGTCGTCCATCTCCGGGTCGTCCGGGCGCGCGAGACGAATCGCCCGCTCGGCGGCGATCCACGCGCCGGCGTCGTCGCCGGCGTCGAGCTGATCGAGTGCGCGGCCGAGTGCGAGGCTGAGGAGCTCGTTGTGCATGGTGTGGCGCGCACGGGCGTCCGGCGCGGATCCGTTAGCATGCCCGCCAGACGGCGCCCGAGCCATCGGCCCGCGCCGGCAAGATCGTGTCCGAGATCCGCATCGGGGCGTCCGGCTGGACCCACGACTCGTGGCGGGGCGCGCGGGTGTCTTCGACCACGGTCACGCTGCCCACGCTCCGACCGATGCGATGGCGCGGCTGGATCGGCTGCCGTGAAGCGGGGCCGCGATACACTTTTCGCCATGAGACGTCCGTCGATTCGCACCTCGTGTCTGTTCGCGGTGCTCGCCCTGGCGTTGCCGTCCTTCGCGCAGGAGACGGCGAAGCCGGTCCAGCTCCACGGCCACCTGCGCACGGTCGACGGCGTCGACGTGCTGTTCCTGCACGGGGACGACCACGATCAGGCCTTCACCGAGGGCTATCTGTGCGCCGATCGGCTGGTGGCGTTGGTCCGCGACTTCGCGCTCTCGGACAAGGTCGTGCCGAGCCCGTTGATCTGGAACATGCTGGTGCTGCCGCGCGTGCGCCGGGACGTCGTCGTGCCGGACTGGGTGCGGGCACGCTACGCGGCGATGCTCGAGGGCATGGCGGCGAAGGACGAGGCACTGCTCGAGATCCCGGAGCTCCACCGCGATCTGACCGTGGACGACCTGGTCGCGATCTCGACGATCCCCGACTTCGTCGGCATGGCGTGCTCGTCGTTCGTCGCGTGGGGGAAGAGCTGCAAGGGCGAGGGACCGCTCGTCGGTCGCAACCTCGACTACTTCGCGACGCCGTCGCTGCTGAAGCAGACGATGGTGATCGTCCACGGGGCGCACGGGGACCGCGCGGGCTGGGTGTCGATCGGCTGGCCCGGGTTCATCGGTTGCCTGACCGGGTTCTCGGAGCACGGCGTGTCGGTCGCGATCCACGACGTCCCGGCGAAGATGGTCGCGGGCACCAAGGTCACGCCGCGGACGATCGCGTTGCAGGAGCTGATCGAGACCTGGACGCCCGGCAAGTCGCCGTGCGAGGAGGCGGCGGCACTCCTGCGCAGCTTCCGGTTCGGCATGGGCGGCAACGCGATGGTCGGCTGGCGCGCGGGCGAGGCACCGGCGGGCGGTGCGGTCTACGAGCTGTGGCCGAGCCAGAACGAGAGCGACGGCGTCACGCCGCGCGGTCCGGACGACGGACAGACCTTCGTCGTCTGCACGAACCACCACCGCGCGCGCGTCACCCCGGAGAAGCGCTGCTGGCGCTACTTCGCGCTGTTCGACGGCCTGCGCGAAGCGGAGCAGCCGTTCGACATGACGTCGGGCTGGGACGAGATCGGCCGCGCCGAGGTCAAGGGCACGCTCTATCGGACCCTGTGCGACCTGCACACGGGCGAGCTGCGCTTCGAGTTGCGTCGCGAGCCGCGCGCCGACGAGTTCTCGACGATCGAGGGGTGGAACGTCTACGAGCTGCTGCGCGAGGCCGCGCGGGGTGACGACGCCGCGAGCGCGCAACCCGAGCCCGCCGCCGCCGGCAGCGGCTCGGCGCCGCGATGAGCGTGCGCGGCGTCGCGATCGCCGGCGCGCTGGTCGCCGTGACGGCGTGGGTCGCGGTCCGGGCTCCCGCAGGCGCGGATCGTACCGACCCGGTGCCGGTGCCGCGGCTCTGCGTCGTGCACTGCGCGTTGCCGGGACGTCCGGCGAGTGACGCGATGGATCGCACGACGTTCACCGACCGGCGCGTGCGTGCGACGCTCGCGCGGCGGTTCGCGTTCGTGCGCTGCGAGGCGGGGAGTGCGCCGCCGTCCGTGGGCGCGCTGGTGCGCGGCCTCGGCACCGTCGTTCTCGACGGCGACGAGGCGGTTGCGATGCGCGAGGGGCCGACCGGTCCCGATGCGTTCCTCGCGTTCCTCCGCGATGCGCGGCGCGCGGCGCCGGCTTTGCGTGCGGCGCGCGCAGCCGGTCGTCAGGAGGACGTCGCGCGGCTCTGTGCCGCGGGCGGGCTCCGCGAGGCGGCCATCGCGGCGGCGCGGCGATCGGATGATCCCGCGCTGCTCGCACGCCTCTTGCTCGACGACGGTCGGGTTGCGGCCGCGCGTGCGGCGCTGTCGGGCATCGCGCTCGACCGACCGGAACTCGTGTCGCTCGACGCGCGCGTGCTTCTCGCCGAGCGCCGCGACGGCGAGGCGCTGGCACGGCTCGAAGGGCTGGCGCGCGACTCCGATGCGGACGACGCGGTGCTCGGCGCCCTGTTCGAGGCGCGACAGCTCTGCTTCGCGCGGCATCGTCACGATCCACCCGACGCACGATGAACAGCTTCTTTCTCACCGTTCTGGCCGTCGCTGTGGGCCTCGGAGCCGGCATCGTCCGCGCGCAGGACGCTGCGCCCACCGAGCCGCTCCTGCTCGGCTCGGGCGCGTATCGCTACGAGTGGATCCACGGCTTCGCGGCGCCGGCCGACGGCAGCGACCTCGGCAGGACCCACGGCGCGGTCGCGATCGACTCGCGTGGCCGCATCTACTTCAACACCGACACCGAACGCGCGGTGCAGGTGTTCGACTCCGAAGGACACCGGCTCGCCACGTGGGGCGCGGAGTTCGCCGGTGGCTTGCACGGCATGACGATCCGCCGCGAGGGCGACGAGGAGTTCGTCTATCTGGCGCACACCGGCCGCGCCGAGGTCGTCAAGGCGACGCTCGACGGCAAGGTGCTCTGGACGATCCCGTGGCCCGCGCAGTCCGGGCTCTACGAGAAGCGGGAGCAGTTCCGTCCGACCGACGTCGCGATCGCGCCCGACGGGCGCATCTTCGTCACCGACGGCTACGGGAAGGGCTACGTGCACGTGTTCGATGCGGACCGCAAGTGGGTCATGGCTTTCGGCGGCCCCGGCGTCGAGCCCGGCAAGATGCGTGTGCCCCACGGCCTGTGCATGGACGCGCGCGACGCCGACCGGCCGTCGCTGATCGTCGCCGACCGCGAGAACGGCCGCCTCCAGTGGTTCGACCTCGACGGCAACCTCCTCGCGGTCGTCTCCGGCATCTTCCGCCGTCCGTGCGACGTCGCGATCCATCCGAACGGCCGCGACCTCGTCGTGCCCGACCTCGGTGGCCGCGTCACGCTGCTCGACGGCCGCAACCGTCTGATCGAGCACCTCGGCGACCAACCCGACCCCGAGCTCCGCGCTCGCGACACGGTCCCACGGAACCAGTGGCGCGACGGCCGGTTCCTCGCGCCGCACGGCGCCGCGTTCGGCCCGAACGGCGACCTCTACGTCCTCGACTGGAGCAACTTCGGGCGCGTCACCCATCTGCGGCACGTGGCGCGAGCCGCACCCGACGGCGGCGAGCGGCGCTGATCCGGCGGTGGCTCCGACCTACCTGCGCCCGATGCCCTCCTACCGGCCGTCGCGGTCCGCGATCCGCACCCCGAAGTGCGTGTACGTCGGCCGCTCCTTGCCCCGGTCATCGCTCGGCACGTTGACGAGGCCGCCGAACGCCTTCACGAACATGCACGTCGACCCGCCCTCGTCGCAGAGCATCGAGCCCCATGCGCCGAACGCCTCGAGGAAGTCGCCGGCCTCGGCACGTGTGAAGCCCCAGCTCGCGTCCATCTGACGTCCGTCGACGACCATCAGGAACAGCCGCGTGCCGGCGCGGTCGATGCCGATCACGGTGCGTGGTTGGTTCCAACGGAAGTCCTCGGTCTGCACGACGCCGTCGACGATCGAGTCCACGCGGCCCCAGATCACGTTGCGGCTGCCCTCGGGCACCGCGCGATCGCTCGCCGTCGAGGCGTGGAACGTCGCGCGATTGTGCGCGCCGAATGCGACGAACGGCCGGGGATTGCCCGCCTGCTCCGTCAGCAGCACCTCGCCATCACGCACCAGATGACCGGTCCACGGGCCGAGTCCGCACCGGGGCCTGGGCGAGTTGCCCGCCTCGCCGTTGATCGCGACCGTGCACCCGGTGCGGCGCGCGAAGTCCGACGTCATCGTCTTGTGGTCGAGCGTCGCACCGATCTCGATCTCGAGCCGGGGGTCGGTCAGGTCGACGACCGCGACGAACGCGCGTTCCAGCGGTCGGTCGATGTGGACCTGCACGAGGTCGACGGCATCGTTGCAGATCAACGTCCGGATCCGCACCGCGCCGAACCGCTGCTTCAGCGCTGTCTCCGTCGCCCGCGTGTCGAACAAGCGGTCGGTCCGGTGCACGCCCGGCTCGGCCATCCGCTCGAGCAGCGCGGCCGTACCGTCCTGCATCCGCTCGCGCAGCCGGTCGATCTCGTTCTGCAGCAGCGCGACACGGTGATCGACGACGAACAGCGTCGCGACCACCACGGCTGCCACGACCGCGAACCGCAGAGCTCGGAGGAGGCGCGGATGCGCGCTGTTCCGACCGAGGCGCCCGATCGCGAGCAGCAGCGCGACCACGACCAGTCCGGCGGCCAGGAGCAGCACCGACAGCGGCAGCTCGAGCAGCCGCGAACCGGCCGAGACGATGCCGTCGATCACCCGGTTCGCGAACTCGCTCAGCGTGTCACCGCTCGCCTGCGGAACCTCCGGGTCATGGATCATCGACGTCGCGGCGGCGCTCGGTGTCAGTTCTTCTGCTCGAGGAACCGGAAGCCCTGGTCGTCCTGGATCGCCTCGATCGTGTCGTCGCGGAAGAACACCATGCCTTGGACGACGAACGTGTCCAGGGACGTGAAGCCGAGCCGGAACCCCCGGAACGGGACGCCCCAGCCGTAGCGGACGTCGCGTCGTTTGGTGAGCCGGCCGAGCTCGCCGTACCACATGCGTCGCGGTTGTCCGACCTCGACGCTCGAGACCGCGCGATCCCGATAGCGCACGAGCACCAGCGCCTTGACGCGCTCGGCGTAGCTGACCGGCGACGGGCCGTAGTCGGCGGACGCCAGCTCCTCCGGCGTCGGTTCCCGATAACGCGTCGTCGAGCACGCTGTCACGGCGAGCAGCAGGAGCCACGGTGCGACGACACGACCCATGCCGCCATCATGGCATGCTCGGCGTGCCTGTGCATCCGGGAACGCCCGGCCACGTGCGGCCCTGCGCGGCCAGGATGGGGAGCAGCTCGGCGACCAGGCGGCGCAGATCGTCGCCGGTCAGCGCCTGTTCCCGGTCGCACAGCGCGCGCTCCGGATCGGGGTGGCACTCCACGATCAAGCCGTCGGCGCCGGCCGCGACCGCGGCGCGCGCGAGTGGCAGGACGAGCTCCCGGCGCCCAGCGGCGTGGGACGGATCGACGAGCACCGGGAGGTGCGTGCGCTCCCTGAGGACCGGGATCGCGGACACGTCGAGCGTGCTGCGTGTCGACGTCTCGAACGTGCGGATGCCGCGCTCGCAGAGCACGACGCGTTGATTGCCGGCGGCAAGCACGTATCCGCGGCCTGGAGCAGCTCCTGGATCGTCGCGCTGAGCCCGCGTTTCAGCAGAACCGGCCGATCGACCCGGCCGACGGCCTTCAGGAGCTCGAAGTTCTGCATGTTGCGTGCGCCGATCTGGAGCATGTCCGCGCGTGCCGCGACCGCCTCGACGTCCTCGACGCGCAGCACCTCGGTGACGACCGGAAGCTCGTGATCGCGGCCCGCCTCGACGAGCAGATCGACACCCGGCATGCCGAGACCCTGGAACGAGTAGGGCGACGTTCGCGGTTTGAACGCTCCGCCGCGCAGCAGCACCGCACCGGACTCCTTGACCATCGCCGCGGCGGCATGGATCTGTGCCTGCGATTCGACGGCGCACGGTCCGGCGATCAACGTGAACGCCTCGTCCCCGATCCGCACACGCCCGACCTCGACGACGGTGCGCGTGCGCGTGCTCGTGCGGGCAGCGAGCGCCGGTGTCGTGGCGCGTGCCGGCGTGTCGCGATCGTTCGGGCCGGCCGCGTCGCCGTCGCGTGCCGAGGCCGTGGCGCGTGGTGCGAGCGACACGCTCTGACCGTCGAGCGATCGGTCGGGGTAGGAGCCGAGCACGCGCAGCGAGTTGACCTCGGCGCGGACGGCATCGAGCGCATCGCGCACGGCCGGCGCCTCGGCATGCCCCTCGACGTCGACGAGGAACAGGTACTCCCACGGCTGGCCGGGCTGAGGTCGGCTCTCGAGCCGGGTGAGATTGATGCCGCGGTCGGCGAACACGCTCAGGCAGCGCGCGAGCGCGCCGCAGCGATGGTCGACGCCCAGCAGCAACGAAGCCTTGCTCGGCACCGAGAGCTCGCTGTCCTCGGCGTTCCGAGCCAGCAGCACGAAGCGGGTCTGGTTGCGGGCATGATCGGCGAGACCGCGACGGAGCACCGTGAGACCGCGCATCGCGGCCGCGTCGGCCGAGCAGATCGCGGCGAGCGTCGGATCTCCGCACTCGACGACCGAGTCGGCCGCGCCGGCCGTGTCGTGCCAGGGTTCGATGTGCGCGTGAGGCAGCCTCGCGAGCGCTCGGCGGCACTGGCGCAGCGCGACCGGGTGGGAGCGCACGGTCAGGATGCCGCTCGGAGTGCTGCCCGGCAGCCCGACGAGGCAGTGGTCGATGTCCTGGTAGTCCTCGTCGACGATCCGGAACGCGCCACTCGCGAGCAGGTGGGACGCCTCGTCGACGCTGCCGGACGTGGAGTTCTCGACCGGCAGCACCGCGTAGTCGATCGCGCCGTTCGCGAGCGCTGCGCCGAGCTCGTGGAACGTCGGATAGCCGGCGCGGTGGGCGACCGCGACGTCGCGGAGCGCGAACAGCCGTTCGAGTGCGAGCTCGCTGTACGCCCCCGAGGCGCCCTGGAAGCCGACCGTCACCGCGCGCGCGGGCGCGGTCGCCGACGCGCGCGGCCGCTCCTGGCGTCGCCGCGAGTAGTTGAGGATCTCGCGGAGGATGCGGCCGACGAAGTAGCGCGACAGCCCGCGTGCCTCGGCGATCTCACCCCACGCATCGAGCAGCGCGCGCTCGCGATCGGGGTCGTGCAGGTCGAGGTGGGTCGCCCGCTTGTTCGCGCCGATGCTCTCGGCGGCGCGCAGGCGTTCGTCGATCAACGCGAGCAGCTCGCGGTCGACGCGGTCGATGGTCGTGCGGTCCGCCGCGACGTTGGCGGCGGACTCGGGATGCTCTCGGGATGGTTGGGTGGACATCGGGTCTCGGTTGGTGGAGGAGACCCGCGCGCGACAACCGCGGAGCCGGTACGCGACACGGCCCACCGCAGCTCTCGCGCGGTGGGCCTCGGTCGGTCGGCGTCGAACGTCAGCGTCCGGACCGCGAGCACCCCGCGCGGTCGCGGCTAAATCGGGGCTCGCAGTGCGTGCGGTGTGCGGGACGCATGACGGAGCGAGACGTTGCCGCGACCGTGCCCCGCCGTCAAGGGGGGGTTCGCGCTCGCGGCCGGTCGGTCCACCGATTAGGCTGCATCGTGGCGGGTCCACTTCCCCGGTGGGCGCCAACGGAGGCCGATGTCCGAACCGCAGACCGGCGAACGGACCGAGCCGCCGAGCGATGAGCTGGCGCGGACTCGATCGCGTGTTCAGGAGCTCGAGCGGTTGCTGGCGGAACGCGAGGAATCGCTCGGTGCCGCGCGCCTGCAGCTCGAGCAGACCGAGGCGGCGCTCGGCCAGCTCTCCGCGCTGCTCGGCGGCGCGCCGTTGCCGGTCCTGCTGATGGATCTGCAGGGCGTGGTCACCGACGCCAACGCCGAAGCCGAGCGGTTCTGTGGCCGGGCGCGGTCGGCGCTGCTCGGTGCGCGGCTTGCCGACATCGTTCCGTCCGATCATGCCGATCGTTGTGCGGGTCTGCTCGCCGAGTGCCGGGCCGGGCACGTGGTCCGCGGCGTCGAGCAGGCGCTGTTCGCGCGGCGCGCCGGGCTGAGCGCGCTGCGGATCGCGCTGTTCCCGGTCGTCGCGGCGGATGGATCGGTGGTCGGGGTCGTGCTGTCGGAGGACATCCGCGAGCTGAAGCGCACCGGCACGCTGCTCGCCGACGTCAACCGCGAGCTCCAACTCCTCGCGACGGTCGACGCGCTGACCGGCACCGCGAACCGCCGGGAATACGAGCGGGTGCTGGCGCGAGAGATCGCGCGGGCGGCGCGGACGCGGCGGTGGCTGTCGCTCGGGATGATCGACATCGACGAGTTCAAGCGGCTCAACGACACGCTCGGGCACGCGGCGGGGGACGACACGCTGGTCGCGGTCGCTCGGGCGCTGCGCGGCGAGCTGCACCGGCCCGCGGACTTCCTGGCGCGCTACGGCGGAGAGGAGTTCGTCGTGTTGCTGCCGGGCTCGGATCCAGCGGGCGCGCGCTTGCTCGGGGAGCGGATGCGGCGCGCGGTCGAGGGGCTGCGGCGTGCGCACCCGGACTCGCCGGTCGGCACGTGCGTGACGATCAGCGTGGGCATCGTCAGCGCTCGCGTGGCGCCGGGCACCGACGCCGAGCGCGTCGAGCGCGCCGCCGACGAGATGCTCTACGCCGCGAAGCGGCGCGGTCGCAACCGGGTCGAATGCACGGTGCTCGGTGGACGGGCATCCGAGGAGCAGACGGCCGCGGAGTGACCGGCGGTTTGTCGAGGTCGCGGGCCCGTCCTACCCGCGCGGACATGGGTCTGCTGCAGAACCTCTCCGACGAGATCGCCGTGCTCGCCGAGCGCGCGTCGCCGTCGGTCCTGCACGTCCAGACGCTGCAGCCAGGGCGCCCGGGGCTGGGTGGCGGGTCGGGGTTCGTGTGTGGACCCGACGGGCTCGCGCTGACCAACCATCACGTCGTGCTCGGCGCGGACGCGGTCCAGGCGACGCTGCTCGACGGGCGTGCGCTCGTGTGCGACGTCGTCGGCAGCGATCCCGCGACCGACCTGGCGCTGCTACGGCTTCCGGTGGACGAGACGCTGCCGTGGATCGAGCTCGGGGACTCCGACACGCTGCGGGTGGGCGACTACGCGATCGCGGTCGGCTCGCCGTTCGGGTTGGCGTTCACGGTGACGGCGGGCATCGTCAGCGCACTCGGCCGGTCGCTGGGCAGTCAGGTGGGCGGGCGTGCGATCGAGGACGTGATCCAGACCGACGTGCCGCTCAACCCGGGCAACTCGGGAGGGCCGTTGCTCGACGCGTCGGGTCGCGTCGTCGGCGTCAACACGGCGATCGTGCAGTCCGCCCAGGGCATCTGCTTCGCGGTGCCATCGAGCACCGCGACCTACGTCGCCGGCGAGCTGATCGCGCACGGGAAGGTCGCGCGTGCGCGACTCGGGGTCGCGATCGAGGGTGTCGTGCTGCCGCGGCGGCTGGCCCAGGACGTCGGGCGACCGCAGCTCCGCGCGCTCGCGGTGCGCGGGGTCGAGCCAGGGGGTCCGGCGGCACTCGCCGGTGTGCAGGCCGGCGACGTGCTGCTCCGACTCGGGGACCGCGCCGTGACCGGAGTCGCCGACCTCTATCGCGAGCTCGGACGGTCGGCGATCGGGCGCGAGCTGAAGCTCGAGGTGTTGCGCAGGGGGCACCGCGTCGAGCTCGGCGTGCGGCCGGTCGAGCTGACGGCGTGACGCGGGCGCGGTGTCCGCGTCAGCGGATGCGCGCGATGATGCCGTTGGCGATCGCGTTCGCGCGGGCCTCGTAGTCCTTGCCGATGTAGGTCGCCTGGTGCACCTGCAGGCGGGTCTTGCCCTCGTCGCCCGGCTCGACCTGGATGCGGAGATCTCCGGTGCGCATCAGGCCGCCGTCCCCGGACGGGATCACCTCGGGCGCGTCGCCGCGGTCGCGCATGTAGTCGCGCGCGGCCTCCCAGACGAGGGCAGTGGGGGCGTCGACCTCGCGCTCGACGGTGAACTCGCCCGAGCCGAAGCCCTCGGGAACGTTCGTGCACGCGGCGACGGTGAGGAGGAGCCATGCGGCGAGCCAGGGCCTCGGCCGTCCGACGGTCGTCATGGCTGGAAGCGTATGCCGTGGGTGCCTCGCGTTCCAATGGACGGCGGGGGTTCGGTTGCAGCGGGCGGCGGCGCTGCGGGCTACGCTGCGCGGCGTCGATGGCGAACGATGCGGAGCTGCTCGGCGGCGTGGATCTCGGCGGCACCAAGATCGGTGTCGCGATCGGGGATTCCGCCGGGTGCGTGCTCGCTGCCGATCGGCTGGCGACCGATCCGCAGCGGTCGCCGGATGCGCTGATGGCGGAGGCGTTGCAGCGGCTCACCGCGCTGGCGGACGCGCGTGGCGGGAGTGTGGCCGCGCTCGGGGTCGCGAGTCCCGGGCCGTTGAGCTATGCCGAAGGGCGGCTGCTCGAGGTCCCGAACATGCTGGCCTGGCAGGGCTTTCCGATCCGCGCGTGGTTGGAGGCGCGCGCGGGCGTGCCGTTCGACTTCATGAACGATGCGAACGCCGCCGTGCTCGCGGAGGTGATGTGGGGGGCGGCGCAGGGGGCGCGGAGCGCGGTGTTCCTGACGATGAGCACCGGGATGGGCGCCGGGCTCTGGCTCGACGGCCGCGTCTACGAGGGGCCGCTCGCGCTGGCCGGTGAGATCGGGCACGTGCGCCTGACCGACGACGGACCGGTCGGCTTCGGCAAGGCCGGCAGTGCCGAGGGCTGGCTGAGCGGTCCGGGAATCGCGCAGGTCGCGGCGGCGGAGCGCGCCGCGTGCGCACAGCGTGGTGAGGCCACCGAACTTGCCGCTGGCGAGCTGTCGCCCGAGCGGGTCTGCGGCCTCGCCGCCGCGGGTGACGTCGCCGCGACGCGGATCATCGATCGATGCGGGCGCGAGCTCGGGCGGCTGTGCGCGCTCCTCACCGATGTCCTCAATCCCGACGTGTTCGTCCTGGGCACGATCGGCTCGGCGTGGTTCGAGCTGTGGGAGCCGCGCGTGCGTGCCGTCCTCGACGCCGAAGCGATTCCTCGCGCCGCGGCCCACGTCGCCCTCCGCCCCTCCGGCCTCACCGACCGCGGCAACCAGACCGCCCTCGCCATCGCCGCCCGCCTCGCGAAGGGCAGACAACCACACCCGGCGTAATTTGCTGCCTCGCGAAGGACAGACAACCACACCCGGCGTGGTTCGCTGCCTTTCGGGGTCAGGTGAGGTGGGCGGCGGCCTCGGCCTGTTCCGCGGGAGTCGCCCACTCGGCGTAGCGTGGGTAGAGGACGCGGGCCTCGCGCACGTCGTGGTGCTCGAGGAGGCTCTTGAACCAGGCCTCGGCGTCGAGGAGTGCCAGGATCGCGCGGTCGTCGGGCGGTTCGGGGATCGCCTCGCACTGCGCTTCGAGCGCGGCGACGCGCTCGCGGAGCTTCGCGTGCTCGGCGAGGAACTGCTCGGGCGGGCTGTTGCTGCCGGCGCCGCCGCGTGTCGCGTAGATCGGCAGGATCCAGCGCTCCTCGTCCGCTGCGTGGCCGCAGAGCACCTTCCGGAAGCGTGCGAGCCAGCGCCGCGCCTGCGGCACGTCGCGGTCGAGCAGCGCGACCTGGTGCGAGTGGAACAGCTCGAACAGCCGCTGGTGCACGGCCATCATGCGCTCTGCGAGTCCGCCGGTCATCTCGGTCGAATCATCGTAGTGGCGTCGTCGTTTCGTATGATCGGCCGACATGAACGGCAGGCGATGGGCGGTCGCCATCGTCGCGGGGGCGACTCTCGCGGCACCGATCGCAGCACAGTTCGTCGAATCCCGCGAGCTGGCGAGTCGGGTCCCACCGAGCCCGCGCGAGTTCCGCGCGGCCTGGGTGGCGACGGTCAACAACATCGACTGGCCCAGTCGGCCGGGGTTGCCGGTCGACCGCCAGAAGGCCGAGCTCGACGCGATCCTCGATCGCGCCGCGGAGTTGAACCTCAACGCGGTGATCTTCCAGGTCCGCCCCGCGTGCGATGCGTTCTACCACTCCGACCTCGAGCCGTGGTCGGAGTGGCTGACCGGGGCCCAGGGCAAGGCCCCCGACCCCGCCTGGGACCCGCTGCAGTCGGCGATCGACGGCGCGCACGCGCGCGGCCTCGAGCTGCACGCGTGGTTCAATCCCTACCGCGCGAGCCACCCGACGATGAAGTCGCCGCTCACCGCGGACAACTTCGCCAGGCGCAAGGGCGTCGCCGTCAAGTACGGCGAGTATCTCTGGCTCGACCCGGGTGTGCGCGAAGTGCAGGAACATTCGCTCGCGGTGATCCTCGACGTCGTGCGCCGCTACGACATCGACGGTGTCCACCTCGACGACTACTTCTACCCGTATCCGTCGCACGGCCGGGAGTTCCCGGACGACGAGAGCTACGCCGATTACGTCCGCGGCGGCGGCCGGCTCGACCGCGGCGACTGGCGCCGCAAGAACGTCGACGACTTCATCGAGACGCTCTACCGCCGGATCCACGAGCTGAAGCCTCAGGTGCAGCTCGGCATCAGCCCGTTCGGCATCGCCCGACCCGGCGTCCCCGACGGGATCAGCTCCGGCATCGACCAGTACGACGACCTCTACGCGGACGTGCGCAAGTGGCTCGACCGCGGCTGGTGCGACTACATGTCGCCGCAGCTCTACTGGCCGATCGCGCAGACGAAGCAGAGCTACCCGAAGCTCCTCGCGTGGTGGGCCGCGCAGAACCCGCGCCACCGGCTGCTGTTCGTCGGCAACTACACGACGAAGGCCGCGGCTTCCGACCGCGGCTGGTCACCTGACGAGCTCCTCGCGCAGATCCGCCTGACGCGGCAGCAGCAGGGTGCCGATGGCAACATCCACTTCAGCATGAAGGTGCTGCGCGACGACACCGGCGGCGTCGCGACCGCTCTGCTCGACGGGCCATACGAGCTCCCGGCGTTGGTGCCCGCCGCGACGTGGCTCGACGACGATCCGCCGCACGCGCCATCGATCACCGCGCGCTGGGCCGGTGCCGAGCTCGAGGTGCGCTGGGAGCCCGACCCGGACGCGCGCTGGCATGCGGTGCACGTCCAGTGCGGTGCGGACTGGCACCTGATCCGCGTCGTGCCCGGCGGCAAGCCGGGGATCGCGCTCACGCGCGCGCAGCTCGAGAAGCTGCACGCCGAAGCACTCGCGGTCAGCGCGGTCGACCGCTGCGGCAACGAGAGCGGCCGTGTCGCGATCAAGCTCTGACGGCGTGTGCCGTTCTCGGGCGCGCGAACTGTCCGCGCAGCGCCAGCGGCCCGCGCGATGGAGCAGGCCCGTTGAACCGGATTGGCCACGGGCGCTGACGCGCGGCACACGGCGTGCCCCGGGCAGCGGCTAGGCCCGGGAGATCTCTTCGCGGGCGAACTGCTCGAGCTCGCGGGCGTCCGCATTGAAGCGACGGATGCCCTCGGCGAGCTTCTCGGTCGCCATCGCATCCTCGTTGAGCATCCAGCGGAACGTCTCCTCGTCGAGCGACAGCTTCTGCTCGTCACTCGCCTTCGCGCGTGCCGGATCGAGGCGGCGTTCGAGATCGCCCGAGCGCTCTTGCAGCTCTTCGAGCAGGTCCGGGCTGATCGTCAACAGGTCGCAACCGGCGAGCCGCTCGACCTGGTCGGCCTTGCGGAAGCTCGCGCCCATCACCTGCGTGTCGTAGCCGAACTTCTTGTAGTAGTCGTAGATCCGCTGCACCGATGCGACGCCCGGGTCGTCGTCGATGTCGATGTCGTCGACGCCCTGCGAGGCCTTGTACCAGTCGTAGATCCGCCCGACGAACGGCGAGATCAGCGTCACTCCCGCTTCGGCGCACGCGACCGCCTGACCGAAGCCGAACAGCAGAGTCAGGTTGCAGTGGATGCCTTCCTTCTCGAGCTGTTCGGCCGCACGGATGCCTTCCCACGTGCTCGCGACCTTGATCAGGATGCGCCCGCGATCGACGCCGTTCTGCTCGTAGAGGCCGATGAGCCGGCGCGCCTTCGCGATCGATCCCTCCACGTCGAAGCTCAACCGCGCATCGACCTCGGTCGACACTCGCCCCGGAACGATGTCCAGGATCGCGCGGCCGAACGACACGAACAGATGGTCGAGGAACGCCGCCGCGAGCTGCTCCGTGCCGCCGCTCTCCTGCTCCGCGGCCTGCCGTGCGCGCCCGACGTAGTCCGCGTACTCGTCCTTCTGCGCGGCCTTCAGGATCAACGACGGGTTCGTCGTGGCATCCTGCGGTCGGAAGCGCTGGATCGAGTCGACGTCGCCGGTGTCGGCGACGACGGTCGTCACACGCTTCAGGGATTCGAGGTGGTTCATCGCGCCCATGGTAGCGAGCGGACGGCGGAAGGCAGAGTCGGCTCGCCACGAACGCCGATCATCGGAACGCGGCCTCCCGCCGCAACCGAACGGGCATGCCCACCTGCGGTGGACATGCCCCGAGGCAGTCGGCCGCGCATTCGTTCGTTCGGGGGCCGCTCCGGCTCCGAGTCCCGGCCGATGAGGGTGGCAGGCCGCGCGCCACGCGGCGAGACTGCCGACACGTGACCATGAATCCCTACCAGAAGGTGCTCGCCGTCGACATCGGCGGATCGCACGTCAAGCTCCTCGCCACCGGTGAGGAGAAGCGCCGCAAGTTCAAGTCCGGCGACGAGCTCACGCCGCAGCGCATGGTCGACGGCGTCCTCGAGAACGCCGGGGACTGGGACTTCGAGGTCGTCACGATCGGCATCCCCGCGCCGGTGCGGAACGGCCGCCTTGTCCACGAGCCGCAGAACCTCGGCGAGGGCTGGATCGTGTTCGACTACGCCGGCGCGTTCGGGCGCCCGACCAAGCTGATCAACGATGCGGCGATGCAGGCGCTCGGCAGCTACGAGGGCGGGCGGATGCTGTTCCTCGGCCTCGGCACCGGACTCGGTTCGGCGATGGTGCACGACGGCCACCTCATCGCTCTCGAGCTCGCGCACATGCCCTACCGCAAGGGCACGTTCGAGGACTCGCTCGGGGATCGCGGCCTCGAGAAGCACGGCTTCGAGAAGTGGCGGGACCTCGTCTTCGACGTCGTCGAGACGCTGCGAAAGGGACTGGTCGCCGACTACGTCGTGCTCGGCGGCGGCAACGTCAAGAAGCTCGAGGAGCTGCCGACGCACGCCCGCCGAGGTTCGAACCACAACGCGTTCCTCGGCGGCTTCCGGGTATGGCACCAGGAGCCGCCGGGAATGTGAGCGACGCGCGGGCCGCTCACTTGTAGCCGGGCCCGCTGCCTTCGAGCTCGTCGGCCAGATTCGCCGAGTCGTAGATCTTGCGCAGGGCCTCGACGATGATCGCCGGGTGGACGCAGACCGTCCGCGCGACGTCGTCGGTGAACACGAAGCGGTTGCCGAGGCTCTCGATGTTGCCGTCGAACACGAGGCCGACGACGTTGAGATCGGTGTCGATCATCGGGCTGCCGGAGTTGCCGCCGATGATGTCGCACGTGCTGACGAGGCAGAACGGCGTCGTCAGATCGAGGTCGGGCTCCTTGTCGAGCCAGCGCTGATCCAGATCGAACGGCGGCTCGCCGAGGAACTCCGTGTGGCGCGCGTAGAGCCCGTAGAGGCTCGTGAAGAACGGTGCGATCGTGCCGTTGTACGGATAGCCCTTCACGACGCCGTCGCTCAGCCGAAGCGTGAAGGTCGCGTCCGGCGGGATGCTCGTGCCGTAGACCGCGAAGAACGCCTCGCCGATGCGCTTGGCGAGGACCTCCTCCTCCTGGTCGAGCGCCTGGAGCTTCGACACGCGCTCGGCGCGGCTCGCGCCTTCCGCGTTCTCGATCAGCGCGGTCTTCAGCTCGACGAGGTGCTCCATCTTGTCCCAGACGTCGCCGTACTTCGCCTTGAGGTCCTCGTCGTCGTCGACCGCCTTGCGAATCTCGTCCTCGGCGGCCTGCTTGATCGCCATGATCTTCTCGTTCTTCAGGCCGTCGAGGTAACCCGTGTACGCCTTCTGGGCGTTCTCGAGCATGAGGATGTGATTCCGCTGCTCGGCAGTCTCGCCTTCGGCGGTTCCCCTGCGCGCCGCGGCCAGCAGCGCGTTGATGCGGCGGAGGCTGAACGGGTACTCGACGTCACGCATGAACTTCATCTGCGCGATCGTGTCGAGCCGTCCGGTCGAGCCGGGGTTGCCGGTGACGAACACCGTCTCACCCTCCTTCGGGCCGCGCGTCTTCACCTTGAAGTAGAACTTGCTGGTGTCGGCGGGCTTGTCGCCCTCCCACGCGCGCACGAACGTGAAGTCGAGGCTGAAGCGTGGATACGTGAAGTTGTCGGGGTCGCCGCCGAACTTCGCGATCTTGAGGTCGGGCGCGCCGACCAGACGGAGGTCGTCGTAGATCTTGTACGTGTAGACCTTGTACATCCCGCCCTGGTACATGCTCACCATCTGGTGGGTGAGCTTCGGCTCCTTCTCGTTGTACTCCGCCAGGATCTTCTCCTGGTTGTCGGCGAGCAGCTTCGCGAGCGCTTCATCGTCCTTCGCGTCCGCCGTGCCCTCGTTCATGCGGTCCGTCACGTCCTCCATGCCGACGAGCTGCTGCACGGTCAGGCCGGGGATCTTGACCTCGTCCTGCAGGCTCGAGGCGAACCAACCGGTCTCCGGCCAGTCCTCGCCCTCGGGCGTCACCGCGGCGACGTTCTCGCGGCCGCAGTGGTGGTTGGTCATGATCAACCCACGGGGGCTGACGAACGACGCCGAGCAGCCGTCGTCGTAGCGCAGCGACGCCAGCCGCGCGTGGTCGAGCCACTCCTGGGTCGGCTTGAAGCCGGTACTCGGTGTCGAAGAACTCGAGTGGCGGGTTCTCGAACGTCCACATCCGGCCGAGCTCCTTGTGAGCCTGGGCCATCAGGGGGGTCGCACCGAGCAGCAGGGCTGCCGCGGCGAACCAGGGTGTCGCGCGATGGAATCGAATCATCGGTTCGGTAGGAGATGGAGGGATGAGCGCAGGCCGGAACCTACGTCCGGTCGGGTCGCTGTGTGAGTGCGGACCCTGCGACAATGCCGACGATCGGCCGGGTGGCCGTCGGCGTCGCGCGGTCGGGCCGCTGCGAGGCGGTCCCCGGTCAGCGGGGAGGGCCGAGTATCGGCGGGCGGCGATCGGGGGGCAAACGATCGTTCGATCGAGCTCCGGGTCCGGGCCGTGGTGCCACGCCGGCGATGCGCGAGCGCGCTCGTACCCCGGCATGCTCGATGGCACACCGGCCGGGCGATTTTGACCGGTCCGCGCGCCCGTGGCGGAACTACTCTGCCGCCCCCTCGATCGGCCGACGCCCCTTCGGCCGGAGACGAAATCGCCGCGCGTTGCCCCGTCCGTCCCGCGTCCGGGGACGGCCTTCCTCCGGGAATCGCGCCGCACGCCGAGAGCCGACGATGAAGCGAGCCGTGAGAAGGAGCATGCGGGCCGTCCTGCGGGCCATCTGTCCCGACGATCGACATCAGCGGTCGTTGTCAGCCTGCCGCCGTGTGACGGAGCTCGACGAGTGGCAGAACGCACGGTCGGTGTTTCTCTACCTGGCGCTGCCGCGTGAGCTCGACACGACTCCGCTCGTCGAGGAAGCGTGGCGACGCGGCAAGCGAGTGGCCGTGCCGCGCGTGGACGCGGATCGCTCCGGTGCGATGGACGCCGTGCCGATCGAGTCATGGAGCGATTGCCTGCCAGGCTATCGCGGGATCCTCGAACCGGTGGACGGCGATCCGATCGAAATGCATGCGATCGACCTCGCGGTGGTCCCCGGACTCGCGTTCGACCTCGCCGGCCGGAGGCTCGGTCAGGGTGGTGGGTTCTACGATCGGTTCCTGGCGCGCCACGACC
Organism: uncultured Planctomycetota bacterium; assembly: GCA_963823025.1. Taxonomy (GTDB): domain Bacteria; phylum Planctomycetota; class UBA1135; order UBA1135; family UBA2386; genus CAWGKH01. Next base: position 134,169 of record CAWGKH010000009.1, read on the forward strand.
TGCGAGCCGCGGCGTGCGGAATGGCGTTCGAGGAGCAGGTCGTCGAGCGCGTACCGGTCGATCCACACGATCGGACCGTCGACCTGCTCGTCACCGACGCGTCGGTTCGTCGCGTCAATCGCTCCGGTTGACGCCGTCGCGCACGCCGAGGTCACGCTGAAGGCGATCGAGGAACCTGGCTGCGTCGAGCCCTGCCCGCACGACGTGGTCGACCTCCTTCGCCACCACATCCGGCACGCGGCCGGCGACGACGAACACCGGGCCGTCGCGTCCGATTCGCGCGCGCACCGCAGGCACGAGCTCACCGTATTCCGCATCGTCCCCGCACAGCACGGCGACGGCGGGGCGTTGCGCGTCGAGTCGCGCGAGCGCGTCGTCGCAGGTCGCGAAGTGACCCGGATCGATCACGTGGAACCCGCCGACTTCGAAGAGATCGCGCGCGAACTCCGCACGCGCACGAGCCGAGCGCACCGGACCGAGCGGCAGCAACAGAACCTCCGGATCGGGATCGTCGGTCGCCTCCGCGGCCAGCGCGCTGGCTCGGAGATCCTCGAACTCATGGCCATCGGTGGTCGCGACCGGAACGAAGCGGTGCTCGACGTCCCGGCCCGCGGAGGGCCAGGCAGCGGTCGCGAGCTCGGCGAGGCTCGCGTGCGCGTGTCCCGGGCCGGCCGCGGCCGTGGCTCGACCGACCGGATCCGCGGCGCGCACCGCGGCGACGCACGCGGCCGCTGCACCGTCGTCGCGGGTGTCGCGGAAGCGCACGAACGCTTCGACCGCGGGCTCCGGATCGCGATCGCCGCTGCCGACCGCCGGGCCCCCGAGCGCGAGATCCGCGAAGCGGTTGATCCCGACCAGCACCCGGCGTCGCGTCCGGACGTCCGCTTCTCGCAGGGACTCCTGCGCGCGCAGGCGATCGGCGAGCGAGCCGTCGCGCATCGTCGCGAACAGCCCTCCCGATGCCTCGGTCTGCTGCAGGAAGGTCCAGGCCTGGCGCCCGATCGCGTCGGTCAGCACCTCGACGGCGGCGCTGCCGGCGGCCGGATCCGCGACGCGAAGCAGATGCCCCTCCTCGCGCAACAGGAGCTGCTGCTCACGAGCGAGGTCACGAGCGCCCATCGCCGATGCCGAATCGTCGAACGGCATCACCAGCAACGCATCGGCACCTCCGGTCGTCGCCGCGAAGGCGGCGAGCGTCGTCCGCACGAGGTTGGTCCGTTGATCGAACTCTTCGGCCCGCTGACGGCCGCTCGTCACCGCGAGGATGTGCGGCGTCGCGTCGCGTGTTCCGCAGGCGGCCGCCACCTTGTGCCAGAGCAGACGCAGCGCGCGGAGCTTCGCGATCTCCACGAGGATCTCGTGCCCGACCTGGACCCGCACGGTCGACGCCGCGGCCAGGTCTGCGAAGTCGACACCGCGCTGCTCGAGCTCGCGCGCGATCTCGACGAGTCCGGCCAGCGTCGCGCCGACTTCCACCGCGGGCGTGCCGCCGGCGAGGTGATAGACCTGACCATCGACGACGAGTGGCCGGACGCCGGCGCACCGCGCGCGCGTGAAGCGCACGATGCCGGCCGCCTCGTCCCACACGACGACCGGCTCGCAGCGCCTGGCCACCGCGCGGGTGTCGTCGCGGAGCGCGATGCGACGCAGCGTGAGCCGGGCGTGCGGATCGAAGTCCACGCCGCCGCGAAGCCGGGCCACGTCGACGCCGGCGCGTTCCGCGGCATCCAGCCACCAGCCCAGCACCGGCACCGCGGCCTCACCGGCCGCGAACCACAGCGAGGTCGTCGCGAGGTCCAGGCCGGCGATCGCACGATCGAAGTCGCCACGGTGGTGGATCGCGATGCCGCCGTCGCCGGGTGCCGTCCAGCCGGTGAGCTCGTCGGTCTCGTCCTCCGCCTCCGACCATGGCTCCGGTTCGAGGCCGTCCTGGGCGAGCGCGTCGAGGCACAGCTCGAGCTCCTCGGCGCCGTGCTCGAGCGCGCGCCGCGTGGCCGTGGCCGCGGCGCTCGGCTCGGGGTCGGTCACGAGATCGTGGATCGCCGTGCCGTGCCGGGAGCCGAGGTGCGCGAGCGCGGTCAGATGCGGCAGGCTGGCGAGGTCGTCGCGCGTGCACAGCGGTGCGTGCTCGAAGCCGTCGTCGGTGCGCCAGACGATCGACTCGAGCGCGCGGCCGAGGTCGCGCGCGGCTTTCGCGCGCCAGTCGTCGAGGGACGGTTCGGACATTCGGGGAATCTACCGGGGTCGGGGCGGGGCGGTCCTGCTCGTGGGGCTCATTCCGGCGGCACGATCAGGACCGGACGGTGGGCCGACCGCAGCACGTCGTGGCTGACGCTCCCGAGCAGCGCTTCGAGCAACGGGCCACGAGCGTGGGTGCCGAGCACCACCAGATCGGCGTCGATGCGCTGCGCCTCGGCGAGGATCGCGTCCGCGGTCACCCCGCGGGTCAGGTGGTACGACGCGCGGACGCCGCGGGTGGCGAGCCGATCGACGAGTTGCTCGAGGTGGCGGTGCTCGTCGCGGAGCTCGTCGGCAACGTCCTCGCGCACGCTCGGCGGACCCGCGTCGTAGCCGACGAAATCCGGGTCGGGCCTCGCGACGTGGATGAGGCGGAGGTCGGCGCCCGTCCGTGCGGCGAGCGTCGTCGCCTGCTCGACGACGGCCGCGGAGGCCGGCGTCAGATCGGTCGCCACCAGGATGCGCTGCATCGTGTCGCCGATCGTCGCGCACGCCCGCGTCCCGGTCCACTGCGTGCGTCCGCCGGCGCGATCGCGTTCGCCGCTGGCGACTTCGAGACTCGCGGATTTCTGGCCGGCCGATGCGGGCGGAGTCGGTCCTCCCCAATGCGGTTCCAGACCCCCAGGCCCCATTCGAAGACCATGCGAACTCCGATTCTCCTGACCGTACCTTTCGATCTCGCCGTTGCTGTGCGCCGCGGCCACCGCGCAGCTGCCGGCGCCCAACCCGACGCCGCGGACCGCGCCGCGCGCGCACTGGGTGCGCATGACCGTCACCGGCGAGCCGTCCCAGCGACGGGACAACCCGGGTGCCGCGAGCGACGACCGCCTGTACGTGTTCGGCGGTCGTGACGGCAACGCCAACACGGCGGTCTACAACGCCCTGTACCAGTTCGACGGGACGGCCTTCACGGTGAAGACCGCCGACGGCGCCGCCGGCTCGCCGCCTGCGCGCGGCGGTGCGTGCGTCGCGTGGGACTCGCTGCGCAGCAAGCTGGTCGTGTTCGGCGGCGACGACGGCGCCGGCAACCTGTTCGGCGACACCTGGGAGTGGGACCCGGTCACCAACGCCTGGACCGACGTCACCCCGACCGCCGGCCCGAGACCCGCAGCCCGTCGCTGGGCGGCGATGGCGTTCGATCCGGCGACCGGCGGCATGCTGCTGTTCGGCGGCGAGACCACGCCCGGCGGCGCACCGGTGAACGACACCTGGCTGTTCCTGAACGGCGTGTGGGTGCAGCTCCCGAGCACCGTGGCGCCACCGGCCCGGCGCTTCGCCAGCATGTGCACGCGCCCGGACTTTGGCGACGTGTTCCTCTGCGGCGGCACCGACGACTCGACGACCCCGGTGACGCGGCACCTCGACGCTTGGCGTTGGTCCGGTCTCGCGTGGTCGCAGTTCACGACCGTGACGTTCCCGCACGGCGTGAATGCCAACCAGGCGGTCTACGATCCGCTTCGCCAGCGAATCGTGCTGCAGGGCGGCCAAGGCATCAGCGTGCCGAACAGCGCGAACGGCGGGCAGTATGGCAACGACTACGGCGGCTCGCCGTCGACGTGGTGCAGCGAGTTCGACTGCATCACGAACAGCTGGACGCTCTACGGCGAGCCCGGCTTCAACACGGCCGACCCGGTGATCGGTCGCGCCAGCCGCTACTTCGCGGCGTTCGTGCCGGCGCTCGGGACAATCGTCAAGTTCGGCGGTCAGGATCCGAGCGGTCACAGCGGCTGGCACACCTACGCCTACGAGGCCGACGTCGTCGCGACGTTCACGTCTGGCAGCCCGGGATGTGCGGGCTCGGCCGGCACGCCGACGCTCGACGGCACCCGGCCGTGGCTCGGCCGTGACCTCGAGATGTCGGTGTCGAACACCCCGGCCGGCTCGGTCTCGGTGCTGCTCGTCGGCGTCAACACGACGTCGGTGCCGCTGTCGCTGTTCGGCGTCGGCGCCGCGAGCTGCGTCATCACCGCTGATCCGATCGCGACCGCGGTGATGCCGGTCTCGGCGACGACCGGCCTGCCGACGCTCGCGCTGCCGATTCCGGTGATGCCGTCGCTGGTGTCCGGCCCGCCGCTCCTGAACCAGGCGCTGGTCGTGGACTTCGGCACGGGCACGACGCTCGCTTCGAATCGCGGCGACGCGACGTTCGGCCCGCTCTGAGCGCGTCGCCGGTTCGAGGCGGTGTGCGATCGACGGCGCCCGGGTCCCCCGGCGTCACATGAAGTTGCGCGTGTGCAGCGCGCTGAGCTCGGTCGCACGGTCGTCGTCGAAGCCGAGCTTCCGCAGCCGGGTGCGCCGGCCGGCGTCCATCTGGGCGACCAGCGCCTGCACCGCTTCGTGGCCGCGCGCGATCGCGTCGGGCGCGAAGCTCCCGGCGGCGAGCAGCAGGAGGCCGTCGAACACCTCCTCGTTGAGGCCCGACGTGTGGCGGCAGCGCGTCGTGCCGGCGCTCGATCGCGAGTGCGAGCCGGTCGAGCAGCGTCGCGTCGTGGCGCGCCTGTCGCGTCAGGTGCGCCATGCCGAACGCGACGTGGCGCGCCTCGTCGACCGCGGTCAGCCGCATGATCTCCTCGGTGCAGCGGTCCGGTGCGTGGACGTGCAGGAAGCCGAGCAGGTGCACGAACGAGCCCTCGCCGAGCACACTGAAGCAGGAACGACGCGAGGGCGAAGTCCGGCTCGTCGAGCAGCGTCTTCAGCGACGTCTGGCCACCGACCGTCGACAGTCCGAGCGCGTCGCGCGCGAGCAGTGCCCGACGCGTGAACACCTCGACGTGCCGTGCCTCGTCGGCGGCCTGGATCGCGAGGAGCTGCATCGACCTCGCGGAAGTGCGGGTGCACCTGCGCGCAGAACCTCGCCGGGACGACGAGCGCCGCCGTTCTCGTTCTCGATCAGGTAGGTCAGGATCTGGACGACGCGCGTCCTCGACCGCTCGAGGGTGCGTGCGCGGCGCGTCCCACGGGATCGCGGTCGCCGGATCCCACTGCGCGGCCGCGGCCTGCGCGGTAGAGTCGCCGCCCGGTCGTCCGCCCAGATCTCGTCGCGGTCGATCGAGCGCGAACGCGAACGCCGGCATGCCCGCCTCGACGAATGCGCCGCGCGCGGCCAGCCCCCAACGCTGTGGCGGCCGGTCGACGACTCCGCCGTGCTCCGGGTCGCCGGCGCGCTCCGCGCCGCGCCAGCGCCCGCCGATCGCGTCGCCGCGCCGCAGCACGGCGACGAGCGGCGCACGCGACGCGACGGCGGTGGCGCGAACCGTCGGCATCCGACGCGGCTCGAAGCCGTAACCCCGCGTGCGGGCCCATGCGCGCAGGTGCACGGCGAGCGCCGGTGCAGTGCCGTGAACGCGCAGCTCCGCGTCCACGTCGATCGCCGCGAGCGCGCGCTCGCAGCAACACTTGCGCGCCGGGGTCGAGACCGAGCTCGCCGAGATCGAGCGTCGATGGCGTCACGCGACGCCCATGCTGGCGCAGGAACGGATCGAGGTAGCGGAAGCGGTCGCACGCGCGTCTCGAGCTGGCGCGTAGCCGCGGTCCGGCCGTCGCGCCACTGCTTCAGACCCTCGAGGTCGATCAGCGGGCGGACCGTCGGGTCGTCGTAGCGCATGCCGAGCAGCAGCTCGCGGAAGCGTGCGACGAGCGGCTCGGGGCGCCGTCGAGCACCGTGAAGTTGCAGTGGTCGTAGGGCGCGGTCTGCGCGAGCACGCGGGTGGCACCGGCCGGCAGCGTGCCGTCGTCGGTGAACGCGAGGTGGTTGCCGTCGATCATGCAGGCGGCGTCGACCTCGCCGGCGACCAGCGCCTTCGCGGCGTCGCGCTCGCCGCCGATGTGATCGCCGTGCTTGCCGAGCAGCACGTCGAAGCGGCGGACCTCGACAGTCGCCGCCTCGGGTCGAGGCCGGCGTCGGCGAGGTGCAGCAACGGGATCAGCGTCGCCTGCGGCGAGTCGACCGGCGCCGACGCCGACCGTGCGGCCCCTGAGGTCGGCGAGCGTCGCGCACCGGCGAATCGGCGCGCACCACGATGACCGAGGTCAGGTCGCGGTCGGTGTCACGCATCGCGATGGCCCGCGCTTCGCGCCCCGCGGCGTCGGCCACGTGCCGCGCCTCCAGCCATGCGAGCGGCGAGTTCCACGCGACGTCGAACGCCACCGGCGAAGTGCTGCTCGACCTGGCGTTCGTAGTTGGAGAACAGCACGTAGTCGAACGGCTAGACCCTGCTCGCCGAACCACGTCCGGAAGCCCGTCCCAGATCGTCACGACCTTCGGGTCGTAGGCGACGGCGCCCAACACGAGAGTCTCGTTCATCGTCGTCCTCCGCTCAGAACAAGGGCTGCCCGCACACGGCCTTGCCGATGAAGTCGAAGAGCTGGTCGCTCGTCGGCGCCATCACCATCGCGGCGCGCGCATCGCGGAAGCGACGCTCGACACCGACCTCCTTGCGATAGGCGAGACCGCCACAGACGCGCATCGCGGTGTCGACGACGCGCAGCGCCGTCTCGCCGCACGCGGCCTTGACCTCGAGCACCCGCAGCATCGCGTCCTCCCGGCCCTGCTCGATCGCGGCGATCGCGTCCTGCCACAGCGCGCGCGCCATGTCGGTGCCGATGCGCATCCTGGCGATGTAGGCACGGATCGTCGGCAGGTCGGCGAGTGCGGATGAGGACGGCAGGTGCGCGTAGTTGACGCCGCTCGCGTGCTCCGCGGTTCGCTGCACCGCGGCCTCCATCATGCCGATCGAGCCGGCGGCGATCAGCACGCTGAACAGCGGCAGGACCGTCTGCATCATGATGCCGAACCCGGCGCCGTCGTCGCCGAGCCGATTTGCCGTGGGAATCCGCGCGCCTTCGGCGCTGACGGGGGCGGAGTCGTTGCCGCGTAGTCCGAGCCCCTCGTAGGCCCCGGTGACGCGGAGGCCCGGTGTGTTCGACGGCACGAGCCAGAGCGTGCTCGCCTCGTCGCCGGCCGTCGGGCGGCTCGACCAGACGTAACCGGCCGCGGCGTGTGCCGAGGTGATCCAGCTCTTGCGCGCGTCGAGCACGGTCTCGTCGCCTGCCGACTTCGCCGTGCTGGTCGGCGCCCAGAAGTGCGATCGCGAACCTGCCTCGCTGAACGCGAGCGTCGAGAGGTGTCGGCCCGCGGCGATGTCGCGACGGACCGCCTTCGGACCGTATCCCTCGATCACCGCCGTGCCCGCGTAATGCATCGTCATCACCATCGCGGACGAGCCACACTCCCGGGCGAGGCGTTCGACCACCTCGGCGGCCTGCCGGACGCCGAGTCCGTGTCCGCCCATGTCCGTGGCGCTCGTCAGCGCGAGGAGGCCGGCTTCGCGCGCGGCGTCGATCGTCGGTCGGGGAAACTCGCCGTCCGCGTCGACGCGTGCGGCATGTTCGGCGGCGATGGCCGCGACCGATTCGGTGGCGGCGAGGTGATCGTAGGTCATGGGGTCACTCCGGTGACGTGCGTCGCGCACGACGCCGTCGTGACCGGTCGGACCGTCAGGAGGCGCCGTGCCCTCGGGGCCCGAGCACGTCGGGCCGGGGGGTGTTTCAGAGACAGCCTTGCATCGCCGGAGAACGCTATGGCGCCGGGCCGCGCGTGTCCACGGGCCTCATGGCCGGCGCCATGGCCGATGCCGCCGCCGGTCGGTTTCCGCTCGGCGGGAGGTGCCGGTTCCGGTAAGCAGGGCCCATGCAGAAGATCGCGATCATCCCCGGCGATGGCATCGGCAAGGAGGTCGTCGCGGAGGGCGTGAAGGTGCTCGAAGCGTTGCGCGACGCGCGCGGCCATGCGCTCGAGCTGGTGCACCTCGACCTGTGCGCCGACCGGTTCCTCGCCGACGGCACGACGTTTCCGGACGACGCCAAGGCGATGATCCGCGACGAGTGCAAGGCGGTCCTGCTCGGCGCACTCGGGGATCCGCGCGTGCCGAAGAACGAGCACGCGCGAGACATCATCTTCGGGTTGCGCTTCGGCTTCGACCTCTACTGCAACCTCCGACCGGTGACGTGTCTGCACGACCGGTTGATGCCGCTGGTCGGACGCACCGCGAAGGACTGCGACTTCGTCGTGTTCCGCGAGAACACCGAAGGGATCTACGTGGCGATGGGGGGGCAGTTCAAGCGCGGCACGCCGGACGAGATCGCGATCAACGAGGACCTCAACACGCGCAAGGGCGTCGAGCGGATCTGCCGCGCGGCGTTCGACCACGCGAGGACGCACGGGCGCAAGCACGTCCTGGTCGTCGACAAGTCCAACGCGATGCAGGCCGCACACGAGCTGTGGCGCAGGTGCTTCTTCGAGGTCGCGAAGGACTACCCGGAGATCGACACCGGGCACCAGTACGTGGATGCCTTCTGCTTCAACATGATCCGCGATCCGTCGAAGTTCGACGTCGTGGTGACGTGCAATCTGTTCGGCGACATCGTCACCGACCTGGGCGCGGCGCTGCAGGGCGGACTCGGGATGGCGGCCAGCGCGAACGTCCGACCGGGCGGGGTCGGCATGTTCGAACCGGTGCATGGCAGCGCGCCGGACATCGCCGGACAGGGCAAGGCGAACCCGCTCGCGACGGTTCTGACGATTGCCATGATGGCGACGCACCTCGGCTTCACCGGCGAGGAGGCGCGTCTGGTCGAGCTGGTGCGCCGCGCGATCGACGAGCGACATTGCACGGCCGACGTCGGCGGCGACAAGTCGACCTCGCAGGTCGGGGACTGGGTCGCGGGGCGGATCCGCGCGCTGGACTACTGACCGCGGGCGCCGAGCGAACCCGCCGCGGCCGCATCCGCGAACAGCACCGCACGCGCCTGTGCGACGCGACCACCGGGAATGCCGTGATCCCCCGCGACGAGGCGCTCGACCACCGCGGCCTTCGCGGCGCCCGACACGAGCCACAAGATGCGGCGCGCGCGGTCGAGGGTGGGGTAGGTGAGCGTCATCCGACGCCGACCCTCGGTACTCCTGACTCCACGCGACGTCGCGATCGGTCACCGCCAGCACGGGATCCTCCGGCACGAGCGACGCGGTGTGGCCGTCGTTGCCGAGGCCGAGCTGCGCGACGTCGAGCACTCCGTCACCGCCCGTCGCGATGCGGACGGTCTCGGCGTAGGCTGCGGCCGCGCTGTCGGGCGGCTCGGCGAGCACGGGCATCGGGTGCAGGTTCGCCGGCGGGATCGGTGCCTGGTCGAGCAGCGTCTTCGTGATGTGCGTCCAGTTGCGCGCGTCGTCGCCGTCCGGCGCGCGGCGCTCGTCGACCTGCAGCACACTCACGTGTGCCCAGTCGACGTCGAGGGCCGTGAGGCGCTCGAGCATCGGCCATGGCGTGCTGCCGCCGCTCAACGCGATCGTGAATCGACCACGCTCGGCGATGGCGCGATCGGCGTCGGCCGCGATGCGCTCTGCAGCGGCCCAGGCGGCTGCTGGGAAGGACTTCCGGATCTCGAGCTCCATCGCGGGGAGCGTATCGCGGCGGTGTGCCCCGAACCGCGAATCCTCGCTGCTATCATGCGGAACGGGGACACCCGGAGGAACCGATGATCATGAACCCCAGCTCGCCCGTGGCCGCGACGATCGCGATGTCCGCCCTGTTCTGCTTCGGCCCGAACGCGCAGGAGCCACAGCCGTCGGGACGGGCACCGGATTCGTTGGCGCCGCAGGAGCCACGCAAGTTCCTGCCGAGCGACTACGACTTCGAGGTGTTCGTCGACGTCGACGCCCTCCTCGACACCGGGCTGTTCGACGTCCTCGAACGATCGTTCGTACGGCCGCTGATCGAGTCGTTCGCGCGGAGCCACGGGTTCTACCTGTCCGACGTCCACACCTATCGCTCAGCGCAACGCCGGACGGTCGACGAGAACGGCTGGCTCGACACCGTGAGCGTGTCGGTGTTCGAGGGCAGCGAGAAGGTCGGACTGTCCCACGTCGACCTCGAGCGGCTCGGCAACGGCTTCGAGGCGCGGCGCCTCGGCGGAGTCGACGTCGTCACCGACCCCGGCGTGAAGACGCTGGTCTCGCCGCGCGCGGGCAGCCTCGTCGAAGGCGATGCGTCGGTCGTCGATCCCACGCTGCTCGGCAAGCGCATCGGCGGCGTGCCCGTGCCGGACCTGCTCGCGCTCACCGCGGGGCCCGGCGACATCGCCTTCGTCGCCGGGATGACCCAGTCGGAGTTCGAGCGTGCGGGGGAGTTGTCGCCGATCCCGTCGGAGTGGTTCGACCCCGCGGACCCACCGAGGGCGATCATGCTCCGGCTGAGCCGGGACGGCGACGGCTTGCGGCTCGAGGCGCGCGTGCGCTTCCGCGACGGCAACATCGGTCCGGCACGCCTGCAGCGGAACCTCGACGAGTGGCTGAAGTCGCTCGGGCAGGACCCGCGACTGCGCGCGCTCTCACCGACGCTCCGCAAGACGAAGACGTCCATCGACCACGCGGATCTCGTGGCGACGCTCGGCATCGATCGGCCCGAGCGGATCTTCTCGGTCGCGACGAATGCGTCCGGCTCGCTGCTGTTCCTGGCGCTCTCCTCCGCGGGCGTCGTTCAGGTCGCACCCCAGGCCGCGCCGGGACCGGCACCAGCACCGGTGAAGCCGCCGGAATCGAAACCGGATCGTCAGCCCGAGCCGGTTCCGCTCGACGCGCCTCGCTGACGTGCGGCCGAAGCGCCCGTCACATCGGGCGCTGCGCCGCGAGCGCGGGTCGGCGCGGTGACGTGATCCGGAATCGAGGCCGGATCGGGGCCGGTCGGACTCAACTCCGACGACGTCGCCAGCCGATGAAACGATCGACAGTTCGCAACGGACTGTCGACATCCGCCACGAATCGCCATGCGCTGCATCCCGTCCGTCATGCTCGTCGTACTCCTCGCCGCATGCAGCGGCGGGAGCTCGTCCGACGGGCCGAGCGTGCCGTTCCAGTTCCGCACCTCGGAACAGGTTCCGGTCACGGTCCAGGTCCAGAAGTACGGTCAGCCGGTCGAGGGAGCCTCGGTCGCGATCGTCCAGGTCTACGATCCGGCCACGCCGGACGACGACAGCGCCGCCGAGGCGCAGGGTGACGTCTACTTTGAGGGGGGGACCGACACCGCGGGTCGCTGTGAGTCCGCCGTCTCGATCCCGGCGACGGTCGATCACGTCGATGTGATCGTCCAGGCCGCGGACAGCACGGGACCGTGGACCAAGGAGACGCTGCGCCAGCGCTGGGGTCCGTTCGCACCGACGTCGCGCGTGACCGTCCGCGTCGATCAGCTCGACGGCCTCACCATCGACCTGGAGGACCGCTGATGTCACGCCGCTCCTACGCGATTCCGTTCGCGATGCTCGCGACCTGCGCCGCAGTCCGCGCGCAGGACGAGATGATCACGGTGCCGCCCGCCGTCCTCCAGGACGCCGGCGACATCCTCCCCGAACGTTCGCACGCCGCGCGGAACCTGATCGCGCCGGCGTGGTTCCCGAACCTGGTCATCTCGCAGACCTGCCAGGTGCGCGTCGCGTTCCTGTGGGACGGAGCCGGTTACGAGAACTCGGTCGGCTGGTTCCTGTGGCGCGAGTCGCCGTCGGGGACCCAGATCGTCGACTCCGCGATGCTGTTCCCGAACGCGTCGTTCGCGCCGCAAGGCTCGCTGGAAACCGGTGCCACGTGCTGGCTGCGAGCCGCGGACGGGTCGCGCGCGACGTTCCAGGACGGGGACCGGATCGGATTCTTCATGATCGCGGACGGGTGGCGCACGGCGAACCAGGTCGTGACGGGCTGGACCCGCGGTGGCCCGCTCCCGTCGCTCGATCCGCAGGTGAACGACGGTGTGGGGCTCGGTCTCTACACCACCATCGACGACATCAATCCCGAGCTGGCGCACGGCGGGCACCACCACCAGTCGCGCCACTTCGCGATGCTCCGGATGGAGGGCCGCGCGGACTTCCTCGAGGGCCGCAGCTGGTTCCTGTGCGGGGTCGAGGACCTCGACCGGCAGGGGGCCGACGAGGACTTCAACGATGTCGTCCTCGCGATCGACGTGCAGCCGCCCTTGGCCGCGGCGGGCACGCGCGTTCCGGGGCACGACAAGTCCGACCTCGACGGCGACGGTGTGCGTGGTCTCGACGACCTCTTTCCGCTCGATCCCGACCGCGCGTGGATCCGCAACGAGCCGGACAGCGGGCTGACCGTCGTGGCGTTCGAGGACTTCTATCCGACGCGCACCGACAGCGACTTCAACGACGCGGTGCTGGCGTTCCGCTTCGTCAGCGCGACGTCGTCGCACAATGCGGTCAAGGAGCTGTTCGGCGAGTTTCACCTCGTCGCACGCGGTGCGTCGTTCGAGCACTCGTTCGGTATCCACCTCGCCGGCATCCCCGAGGGTGCGACCGGCACTCTCGAGATCCAGCGTTTCCTCAGCGGCGACGGCGAAGCGCAGCCGGTGGAGACACGCGATCTGGCGGAAGTCCTGCGCGAAGGGCGCCGCATCGACGACGTGTTCCCGTCCACGCGTGCCGCGCTGCCGCAGGCCACGCCGGACAAGCCGTTCGCGAACACCTGGCCCGGCTACCCGACCGTGCCGGCCGGCTCCGCTCGCATCCGTATCGTGTTCGACACGCCGGTGGAATCACGGCAGTTCGGGACCGCGCCGTTCGATCCGTATCTGATCGTGACCACGCCCGACGGCATACGCGCCGACGTGCACCTGCCGGGCTTCGACGCGTTCGCCGATCGCTCGCCCGGTCTGCCGACCGAGCACGGTCCGACGGCGTTCATCCACACGGACGGCAGTGCCTGGGCCTTGCTCGTGCCGATGGCGTGGCGCTTCCCGATGGAGGGCGTGCCGATCCGTACCGGCCTATCCGCAGTTCGACGAATGGGAGCGGAGCGGCGGTCGCCGGGCGAAGACCTGGTACTTCTCGCCGACCACCGAGCCCGACAAGGTGTCGGTGCCGATCGGGCAGCTCCTGCCGCAGCGCACGTGGACGTTGCTGGCGCCGCTCGAGGTTCCGTGACCCGCGCACGCGGTCGCCGCGACGGGGCGACGACCGCACGCGCCTGCGGGGCTCACTCGCCGACGATCACGACGAGGTCGTTGGATCCCGACACGCCGAGCGGATTGGCGGCGGCGTCGAGAACGACCCACTGGTGATGGAGCTCGGCGCCGATCAGCGCCGGGTCGGACGGAATCTGCGGGACCGGCGTCAGCTCGGACAGGCCGTTCGCGTCGGACATGGCCAGCTTCAGGTCCAGCGGCGTCGGGTAGACCACGCAGTCCGGCGCGGCCGGGCCGATCGGCTGGTCCCACTGCGCGCCGAACACGAGCACGGCGATCGAGTTCGGGAGCGCGCCGCGGAGCTTGGCCGTGTAGCCCTGGCCGAGAGCGGCACGGCCGTAGAGGTCGATGCGAGGCTGGTTGCCGTCGCTGCCGCGGCAGCCCGAGCCGCGCACGAAGCTGCGGGGAGGCGTGCCGGCGCCGCCGAACGAGTAGACGCGCCACGAGCCGCAGCTCATCACGGTCGGGCTGTCGTCGAACGTCGCACCGATGATGACATCGCCGTAGCCGTCGCCGTCGACGTCGCCAGCGCTGCCGACGGCGAAGCCGAACCAGTCTCCAGCGGTCTGACCGTAGAGGGTCGAGATCACCGAGCCGTCGGCGCCCGAGTAGATGCGGGCCATGCCGGCGTCGGTGCCGTTCGTGTCGTTCAGGTGGCCGCCGACGATCAGATCGCCGAGTCCGTCGCCGTCGACGTCGCCCGCGTTGCGCACGGCCCAGCCGAACTTGTCACCGGCCGCGTCGCCGTACCACGTGTAGAGGATCGAGCCGTCGGCACCGGAGAACACCCGCGCCATGCCGGAATCGACCATGCCCATGTAGTCGTGGTCGCGCGCACCGACGATGATGTCGGGGACGCCGTCGCCATTGACGTCATCCGCCGTGCTGCAGGTCCAGCCGAACTGGTCGTATGCGCCGGTGCCGTAGAACGTCCAGATCACGCTCGCGTCGGCGCCCGAGAACACGCGCACCTCACCGCTGTTGATCCCACCGGGACCATCCGCGCGGGGTGAGCTGATCATGAAGTCGGCGAACCCGTCCCCGTTGATGTCGCCAGCCCGGTCGCAGAACCAGCCGAACTGATCGTCGGCCGCCTGACCGTCGATCGTGAACAGCACGCTGCCGTCCTTGCCGGAGAACACCTCGGCCTGCCCGGCTGCGACGCCGGCGTGGTCCTGGCCGGGAGCGCCGACGACGAAGTCGTCGAAGCCGTCGCCGTTGACGTCGCCGACCCCGGCGCCATCGACGCCGAAGTAGTCGTACGCGACCTTGCCGTGCTTCTCGTAGAGGATCTGACCGGTGTGCCCCGAGTAGATGTAGGCCGCACCGGCGTACGACTGCGCACCGACCAGTCGCGTGATCAGGATGTCGGCGTAGCCGTCGCCGTCGACGTCACCGGCCGCGTCGATCGCATAGCCGAATTCGTCGCGCGCGAGGAAGCCGTCGATCGTGTAGATGATGTTGCCGGTCGCGCCGGAGTAGACGCGGACCTGGCCGGCGTTCACGCCGCTCGGTGGGTCGAAGAACGGCGAGCCCATCGCGAAGTCCGGGACCTGGTCGCCGTCGACGTCGCCGACGGTGCGGACCGTGTACCCGAACTTGTCGGTGTCGTTGCTGCCGTAGTCGAGAAAGAGTTGCGTCTGTGCGGACACGGCGGCAGCGAGGCACGTGACAGCGAGAGCGCGGGAGAGTGCGCGTTCCATGGATGGGGAGTCGGGGAGGAGGGACGTTCACCGCGTTCCGTGCGCACGGGCAGGGGGCATTCTTCCCTGTGCGCCGGAGTGCATGGCGCGGCTCGGGGGAAGCGTAGCACGCACCGCCGGACGTGACTCGTCTCGGGACCCCTCCCCGGTCACCCCGGGAGCCGAAAGCGGCGGTCCACGTCGCGGGTGCCGATCGCGAACGGCCATTGCCATGGCCGCGTCGATCCCGGCCGGTCGACCCGCCGCGGGCCGAAATCAGCGCGGCGCCTCGGTGTGGCTCGCGAGTTTCTCCCGGTCGCGCGCGACGATCTGGCGCACCTCGGCCATCAGCGTCGGACCGTGGTAGACCCAGCCGTCCTTGATCGTGAACTGCACCCCGCCGGTCCTGGTCGCCTTGCCGTCGACCCGCATCTCGCAGCCGGTCGGGTAGAAGCACTTCAGGTTCGCGAGCGGGTTGCCGCGTACGACCACGAGGTCGGCGGCGAGTCCCGGGAGCACGCGGCCGAACTCGCTCTCCTGGCCGAGGACGCGCGCACCGTTGTAGGTGGCCTGCTCGATCACCTCGAGCGGGTGAAAGCCGGCCTCCTGGTGCAGCTCGAGCTCGCGCACGAGCCCGAAGCCGTAGACCAGGTAGATGTAGGCGGCGTCCTCACCGGTCGTGATCGTGCCACCGAGCGCGGCAAACCGACGCAGGGCATCCATCCAGATGCGGTAGTCCTCCTTCCACGCGACCTCGTCGGTCGTCGTCCAGCCGACGAAGAAGCTGCCGTGATAGCCGGCTCCGGACTGGAAGAACTTCGCGAGCGCGGGGTGCAGGCAGTCGGCGAACCAGGGCTTCTGCTGCGCGCGTTGCAGATCGCGTGCGGCCTCGTAGACCGCGAGGGTCGGACTCCACGCGACCTCGCGTTCGACGAGCTCCTGCAGGACCGCGTCGAGCAGGTCGGGGTCGGCCTGGCGCCAGAGCTTGCCGGCCTCGCGGAAGCGGTCGGTCTCGTCGCTGTAGGAGAAGTTCGCCGGGAAGTCCTGTCCGCCGGGGATGGCCGCGTCCGGGATGCCGTAGAAGTGCTCGATGCTCGTGATGCCGGCGCGCGCGTAGGTGAGCGCGTTGCTCTCGCCGACGCCGATGTGCGCCGTCGTGCGCAGGCCCTGCTTCTTGGCCTCGTCGAGGACCGCGAACACGATCTCGGGCGGGTAGCTGAGGTTCGACCACAGCTTGATGCCGTCCGCCCCCTGTGCCGCGATCGCGCGGACGCGTTCGCGCCCCGCGTCCGGTGACTCCACCGGGCCGAGCATCGTGTAGAGGAAGATGCGCGGCGCCGCGAGCTCGCCCTTCGCACCCCGTTGCTTCAGGCGGATCGAACGCGGCCACGCGCTGCCGACGTCGCGCACCGCGGTGATGCCGCATGCGAGCCACAGGTCGAGCTGGTACTCGGGCGGCAGCGGGATGCCGGCCTTCTCGGACTCGAGATGTGCGTGCGTGCTGACGAGGCCCGGCAGCAGGTAGCAGCCGGTCCCGTCGATCGTCGCCGCCGGCGAATCGATCGCCTCGGACACGATCTTGCCGTCCCGGACGTACACCGACGTCGGCCCGAAGGGGGGTGCGCCGTCGCCGCGGATCACGTGGACGTTCTCGATGGCGAGCGTCGCCGGACGCGTGCCGTGCAGACGTGCTGGCACCGGGTTGGAAGCCGGTGCGTCCTGGCCGAGCAGGCGCGGAGCGACGAGAACGGCGAGCAGGAGGGCGAGGACGGGCGACCGCACGATCATGCCGCGGAGTGTAGGGCGGAGTCGGAGCGGGAGGGGGTGGCGTCGCCCCTCACCGTGCGAGCTGCAGATCGAATCGGTGACGCTCGCCGGCCGTGACCTGGATCGCGTCCTCGATGCCTCCGCCGTCGGCGCCGAGGCCGACCGGAGTCACGTGCCAGAGGCCTTCCGGTACCTCGTCACAGGTCACCTCGCCGGTCTCGTCCGACAGCAGGAGGAGGGTGGCGCCGGTGTCGACGTTGCCGAGTCGCACCAGCCGGTTGGCGACCGCCTGGCCCTCGGCGTCCCGGAGCCCGATCTCGACGGCGCCGACGGCGACGTCGATCGCGACGTTCGCCGCGGGGCGCTCGTGTTCGTCGCGCGGGATCTCCAGGGTCGCGAGCGGTGTCCACTCGCCGTGATGTTCGGTGGCGACCTGGACGAGGGCTCGGGCGCGCAGCTCGCCGTGGAACGCGAACTCGCCGGCCCCGTCGGTCTCGGTCTCGAGGAACCCCTCACGGTCCGCGACGACCACGCGCACTCTCAATCCTGCACGCGGCACGCCGCCGATGGTCACGACACCGGCGAACGCCGGCGGCTCGGGCTCGTTCAGCTCGAGCACGACGTGATGCAGGTCGGTGTTCGGGTCGAGAACGACCTCCTGCTGGCTCCAGACGACCGACTGCGGTTGGACACGCGTCCGCGACACCAGCCGGCCTTCGGGTTCGAGCACCTTCAGGACCCAGCGTCCGGGCGTCAGCCTGGGCAGCTCGAAGAAGCCCTCGCTGGTGGACACCGTCGACACCGGCTCCTGGCGGATCTCACCGTGGGGATCGAACGGCGACGAGAAGGCGACCACGCGTAGCCGGCGGTCGATGCGTCCGAAGCCTGCTGCCAGCGCGCCGTGGATCGCCGCGAAGCGTTCGACGCGCACGACGATCTCGGCCCCTTCGGTCGGCTCGAGTCGGGCCTTGTAGCGCTGACCGAACTCGGGATGCACGACTTCGATCCAAGTCGTCGCGGCCCACAGACCCGGCGCCTCGACCTCACCGTCCGCTCCGGTCGTGCCGATCGGCAGCGCGCCGAGTCGGCTCCACTCGGTCCCGGCCCGGCCACGGAACCGCTCGTCGGCGACGACGTGCGCGAACACGCGGGCTCCGGGGACCGGTTGGTTGCCCTCGTCGACGACGCGGATCTTCGCGCCGACGATCGGATACATCGTCAGCTCGGTCACGCGATCGTCGGCACCGGTGTCCGCGGTCGCGGTGCGCGCATGCGGGTTCGCGACGACCGCCGGTGCATGTGCCGCTGCGGACGCGATCAGCACGACGGGCAGTCCCGGCGGGAGCCCCGACAGCACCTGTTCACCGTCGTCTCGCTGCCAGACCCGGAGGTGTGGCAGGAGTGGCAGGCTCTGCCACCGGACGTCGCGCACCGGGTCGCCGTCCGGCGTCCGGATCCGACAGCGCCAGCGCCCGAGCGGCTGCAGCACGAGGGTCGACTCCGGCGGCGTGGCCTGACCGAGCGACTCCCACGGTCCGCCCGGCGTGCGCTGGACGCGGACGGCGACCTCGGGCGCGGGCGGTTCGGCGCCGTCGACCGGCAGCTGCACGGCGAACGTCGCGCGCCCCGCCGCGTCGGTGCGCGCGGGTTCGGGCCCGAACCGCAGGTCGAGCGGGCGCACGCTCAGCGCGACGCCGCGCACCGGCGCGTCGTCGGGATCGACGACCTCGATCGTCAGCCGGTCGGCGGGCACCAGCGGGAGCGTGCCGAGATCCCGTTCGACGAACGGCTCGACCGCGACGCGGGACAGGCTGCCCGCGTGCTCCACCCCTTGCATGACGAGCTCGACCTGACCCTGCCGCACGCCGCGCAGCACGAACCGGCCTTCGCTGTCGGTGAGCGTCTCGGGGAACGGCAGCAGCGCATCGCGCTCCGCGACCTCGGTCGGCAACGGCTCGCCCATGCGATTGCCGCGGGGATCGTAGTACTCCAGGTCACCGCGGCGCGACAGCGCGACGTCCCCCGGCAGCCCGGGGTGGTCGTAGAGCGGGTCGTCGACGGCGCGCACGCGCACGTCCGCCAGCGGCGTGCCGGACTCGTCGACGACGACGCCCGACAGCGAGCCCTGCTCGACGACGCGGTACTCGCCCTGCCAGGTGCGGGCGAACGGATCGCTCGGCAGGCGGCGCACCGGACGGACCTCGACGAGGTGTTCCTTCTCGAACCGCAGGAACCACGACTCGCGCCGTGGCACGCTTTCGAGCAGGAAGAACCCGCGGGCGTCGGTGACCGCGGACACGTCCGGCTCGGTGTCGTCGGGTGTCCCGCCTTCGGGCGGAATCACCGCGTCGAGCGCGAGACGGGAGAGCGTCACGCGCGCGCCCTCGATCGGCATCCCGCTCGACCGCCACGCCAGGCGCCCTTCCAGCTTGCCGAGCGTGTCGGGGACATCTTCCTGGGGCGCGCGCGTCGCCTCGGTGATCGCGCGCTCGACCCAGTTCGGTCGAGCGTCTCGTCGTTCGATCGGTGCGGGTTCCGCAGGCGTCGGATCCGCGGCCGCGGCGTCGGGGGATGTCGCGATGGCGTCGGCGGGCGCCGCCGCGATCGGGACCGCCGCCGAGCCTCGCGGCCACAGCGCGAGCCCGAGGGCGACGAGGGCCAGGCTGCCGAGCGCGGCGCCCGGGCGACGCCGGATGCGGGAGGCGATCACCTCGGGATTGTCGCCCGGGACGATCCCGCGGCAACCTCCCGGCGATTCCTGGCTACCATTCGGGGCCATCACTTCTGATCCGTTCGACGGAGGTCGACACCGTGAATCTTCCCATTCGTTCCCTCGCGCTGTGCCTCGTGCTCGCCGCTGCCACACCTCTCGCGGCGCAAAACCAGTGCATCACGTTGCAAAACGGAGTCGACGGTTACGTCTCCGTTCCCTACTCGCCCAGCTTCGTGCCGACCACCGGCATCACGGTCGAAGCGTGGGTCACCTACGACGAGACCACGCTGCAGACCGGCTACACCTATCCGACGATCGCGCGGCAAGACATCAACGCCCAGTCGGAGACGTGGTTCTTCCGCATCAACGCTGGCCAGACCGCCACGCGCCGGCTGACGTTCAAGGTGCGCACGACGAATGGCCAATACGACGCGTCGTGGTTCTTCAACCCCGGGCAGATGCTCAACTGGACGCACGTCGCGGGCACCTACGATGGCACGGCGGTCAACGTCTACGTCAACGGCGTCATGATGGCGAGCACGCCTGCGAGCGGCACCCTGGTCGACCAGCAGGGCGCGCTCCGCATCGGCAAGGGTGACAGCGCGATCCTGCCGGCCGGCGAGACCTGGAACGGGAGCATCGACGAGCTGCGCATCTGGCCGTTCGCCCGCACCGCCGGGGAGATCGCGGCGACGATGAACGCCGAGCTCGTCAACGTGCCGGGCATCGTCGCGGTCTGGAGCTTCAACGGGACCTATGGCGACAGCGAGAACGGTCACAACGGCACGCAGTCGGGGAGTATCACGTTCAATCCCGGCGTGCCCGGGTTGTCGTCGCTGCCGCTGTCGGGCGGATTCCACTTCGGCGCGGCCCAGACGGGGTGTCACGGCACGACGACGACTTCGATCGGCTCGGTCCCGCACGTGGGCCTGCAGGATTTCTCGGTCGTCGGGCTCGGTGCGCCTCCCGGCGGTGCGGGCATCCTCTTGGTCGGGTACGGTGCGCTGGGGTCACCGATCACGATCCTCGGTGCGGACGTCTGGGTGGACCTGTCTGCGGGCTTCGTCGTCGGCGTACCCGGCGGCACGCTGGGCGCGTCGCGGATCCCGATCCCGATCCCGCAGGACGCGACGATCGCCGGCGCGCAGCTGTTCTTCCAGTTCGCCTGGCTCGACACGATGTGCGCGGCACCGCTGTGGTCGTCGGACGGCCTGCAAGTCGTCGTGCTGCCGTGATCGCCTGATCGCGCCGGCACGCCGCGGCTACGATCGCGGCGTGCCGGAGCTGCCGGAGATCGAGGTCTACGTCGAGCGGCTCGCCGCTCGCCTCAGCGGGCAGGCGCTGCTCCGCATCGAGCTCGCGAGTCCGTTCCTGCTCCGGACCGTCGAGCCGCCGGTCGGGGACCTCTTCGGGCGCACCGTCACCGGCGTGCGTCGGCTGGGGAAGCGGATCGTGTTCGACTTCGATGGCGATCTGCACCTCGTGCTGCACCTGATGATCGCCGGGCGCCTGCGATGGCGCGCCCCGGATCGCCCGCCGCCCGGGCGCACCACGATCGCGACGCTCGCCTTCGAGCCGGGCACCGTGCACGTCACCGAGGCGTCGTCGAAGAAGCGCGCGTCCCTGCACGTCGTGCGGGGGGAAGCGGCGGTGCGCGAATTCGATCGCGGGGGCGTCGACCCGTTGCTCGCGGACGAGACGGAGTTCGCGGCGGCGCTCGGGCGGGAGAACCGCACGCTCAAGCGCGCGCTCACCGACCCGCGCATCGTGTCCGGCGTCGGCAACGCGTGGTCGGACGAGATCCTGTTCCACGCGCGGCTGTCGCCGGTCGCGTGGACCGCGCGGCTCGACGACCGTGAGCTCGGACGGCTGTGGTCGTCCGCGCGTGAAGTGCTGTCGGCCGCGCTCGAGCGCCGGCGGGCGGAAGTCGGCGACGGCTTTCCGGAGAAGGTCACGGCGTTCGGCGACGACAAGGCCGTGCACGGTCGGTACCGGGCGCCCTGTCCGGTCTGTGAGTCGCCGATCCAGCGGATCCGCTACGCGTCGAACGAGTGCGACTACTGCCCGACCTGCCAGACGGAGGGTCGCCTCCTGGCCGATCGCGGCCTGTCCCGCCTGATGCGCGACGACTGGCCGCGCACGCTCGAGGAGCTCGAAGAGCGGCGGATTCCCCCGCGCGAAAAGTGACTCTCCTCTCCTAGTCTGGCGGCACATGCACGGCAGGACGAGCGACGAAGAGGCGCGCGTGGCCCACGAGGCCGAGGCCTACGAGCGGGCGTTCCATCGCCGGCACCCGTTCGTGTGGTGGTCCACGCTGATCGGGCCGTTCGCGATCAGCGCGGCGCTGCTCGCGCTGTTGTTCGCCCTGAACGGTGGCGCGTTCGTCCAGCGACTCCTCGCCACGGCCGCGGCGGGCTTCTTCCTGTTCGGCAAGTTCCTGATCCTCGGCGGTCACGATCCCGCCGTGGCGCACTACCAGGAGTTCTTCTCGCCCGAGGCGCTGTTCCTGCTCGTCGTGTACATGGACGTCGCGACGGCGTTGCTGCTCGTGTTCCACGCCGGCGCGTTGTTCCGCATTCCGTGGCTCGGCAACCACCTCGCCGCACTCGTCGCCGATGGCCGGTTCATCCTGAAGAGCCGGCCGTGGATGCGTCGCGCGACCTTCCTCGCGACCGTCGCGTTCGTCATGTTCCCGCTCGCCGCGACCGGGAGCGTCGGTGGCGCGATCTTCAGCCGGCTTCTCGGCATGTCGCGTGTCGCCAGTCTCCTCGCGATCCTCACCGGCAGCGTGCTGGGATGCGGCGCGATGTACTTCGGCGCCTCGGTCGTCAACCGATACCTCGATCGCAACGACCCGGTCGTGACGATCGGCGGGATCGCGTGCATCGCGGGGATCTTGCTGTTCCTCAACCTCCGCTATCGGCGCGCCAAGCGGCGCTGGCTCGACGGCGGCGGCGATGGGTGATCGCGACCCGCTACGACCGCACGGTTTCGAACTCGTCCAGCGTGCGCTCGATCAGGTCCTGGAAGTAGATCACCGCCAGGGCCGTGCAGACGCGGGCACGGTTGCTGTGTGCGCGCCCGAAAGCCCATCGCGACGCCCATGCGTGGTAGATGCCCGTCAGTCGCTCGTGGATGAGGCGCAGGCCGGCGGACATCGACGCGTAGGACACCCAGCGGAGGTGCGAGAGGAGCCAGATGCTGACGTTGTTGACGCCGTCGCGGACGCCCTGATCGGCTCGCACGGTCGCGAACACCAGCGACGACATCACGGTGCTCGTCGCTTCGGGGGACAGCCTGAGGCTTTGGATCGCCTGCGCGAAATCGGGATGGCTCAGCGCGAGCTGGTCGATCGCCTCGGCCTCGGGCAGGAGATCGCGGCGGTAGAACTCGGCGGCGAGGCGCTCGAACAACAGGCGCTCGACCTCCTCGTCCTTCATGCCCGGGTAGAACTTCACGCCGATGCGCCGCGCGGTGCGCGTGACGATGTCCCACCACGTGTTGTTGGGCGAGAACGGCGTGAGCTGCTCCGGCAGCGTGTGCGTGCGTGCCTGCAGGCCGCGGAGATTCTGGTTGATGATCCGCCAGGCCTGCTCCTCGGCGTCGTCGAGTCCGTCGATGTCGCACTCGAGCAGCTCCGCCACCAGCCGCCGACTCTGCGGCGACATGCGCACGAGGATGTCGAACGGCCGGGTCACACCCTGCGCTTCTGCACGCAAGCGAACGGACGGCTTGAGCTGCATGTTCGGAGACCGACGGAAAACCGAGGCGCCGAGTGTAGCGCGCGGCGGTTCGGGAATCCCGGTCGTCGTCGACCTGCGCCTGGGCGTATCCGCGCGGGCGGAGGCGACGCCCCCGCCGAGCACATCACAGGTTGGCTCGCCGGAATCGATCGGCCAGGCCGGCCAGGTGGCGGCCGAGCCGGCGGTTGCTCACGCCGTGCCGCGACTCGGGGTAGAGCATCAGCTGGAAGTTCTGCTGGTTCGCCTCCTCCAGTGCCAGCACGAACTGGATCGCGTTCTGGAGGTGCACGTTGTCGTCCATCGTGCCGTGCACGATCAGCAGCTCGCCCTTCAGGTCCTTCGCCGCCGCCAGGATCGACGATCGCGCGTAACCCGCCGGGTCGGTCTGCGGCAGCCCCATGTAGCGCTCGGTGTAGATCGTGTCGTAGAGCTCCCAGTTGTAGACCCCGCCGCCGGCGATGCCGCACTTGAACCGGTCGCTGTGGGTCATCGCGAAGGCCGTCATGAAGCCGCCGTAGCTCCACCCCGAGATCCCGACGCGGCTCGCATCGGCCCAGGAGCGCTCCTTGCACAGCCAGTCGACGGCGTCCTCGAGGTCCTTCAGCTCCTGCACGCCGAACTGGTGGAAGCACTGCTTCGTGAACTTCATGCCGCGGCCGCTCGCGGTGCGGACGTTGACCGAGAATCGGACGTACCACGTCGGTCGGCCGTTGCCCTGCCAGCGATCGTGGATCGACGGCGTGTCCGGGCCGGAGTAGGTGTCGAGCCAGACCGGGTACTTGCCGGTCTCGTCGAAGTTCTCCGGCAGGACGTACACGACGTCGAGCGTCTCGCCGTCCCGCGCCTTGATCTGCTGCCAGTGGGGCAGGACCGCGTCCGCGCGCGATTCGCGTGCGGCGAGCTGGCGGACCGCGGTGCCGTCCGCCTTCCGCAGCCATTGCTCGCCCGGGTTCTCGAGGCTCTGGAACGAGTCGATGAACAGCGAGCCGTCGGCATTGAACGAGATGTCGTGGGTGCCGCGGTCCTGGGTGAGCTGCACCAGCGAGGAGCCGTCCAGCGCGGCGCGCCAGGCGTGCTCGCCGATCGCGTAGCCGGGGATCGATCCCGAGACCGCGATCCAACCGCCCTTCTCGTCGAGTCGGATCGTGTCTCGCACGGTCCACTCGCCGTGCGTCAACGTCGCGACCAGCTCGCCGTCCGGCCGGTAGCGGTAGATGTGGCGGTAGCCGGTGCGGTCGCTCTCCCAGAGGAAGCTGCCGTCGGCGAGCCACACCGGCATCGGCAGCCGCTCCACCCAGCCGTCGGCACAGGTCTCGCGCAGGATCGTGCGTGACTTGCCGGTGGCGGGATCGGCGACGTTCAAGTCGAGCCAGGTCTGCTCGCGATCCTGCACCAGATAGACGATCTGCTTCGCGTCCGGTGTCCAACCGACGCGGACGATCAGGATCTGGTTGTCCGGCGGGTACTTCGACAGGTCGACGGCGACCGTCTCGGCGCGGTCCGGCCGCGCGACGAGCAGCGTGGCGCGCGGGTTCGTCGTGCCGGCCTTCGGGTAGCGGATGGGCTCGAGCGCGAGCTGGTTCGGGATGTGGTCGACCACCGTGAACGTGTCGACGCCGGTCTCGTCGATCCGCAGGAACGCCATCCCGGCGCCGTCGGGCGACCACCAGGTCGCGTCGAAGTCGTAGCGACCGTAGACCTCCTCCTGGTAGACCCAGTCGAGCTCGCCGTTGAACTGCTGGTCGCTGCCGTCGTCGGTCAGTCGAAACGTCTCTCCGCTGTCGGTGCGCGCGACGTAGAGGTCGAAGTCCTGGATGTAGGAGACGGCCCTGCCGTCCGGCGACATCTCGAAGTGCCGGACGTCCTTCAGGCCGGAGGCCACCTTCTTCGCCGGCTCCCCGCGGTGCCAGGTCCAGAGCGCATCGTCGAGGACGACCGCGCGGACGGCGCCGTCGGCCGACTCCGCCATGCCGGGCCGTGGCTCCGGCGCGCGCGGCAGCGTGCTCAACGCGTGGCTGCCGAGCAGCACGTCGCGCGGGACGGCTGCGCCGGTGGCGGTAGTGAGCGCTGCGCCGAACTCGGCGTCACTCGGATCGCTCTCGGGTCGAGCGACCTCCGGCGTCGCCGTCCGCTCGCCGGTCAGCGGGTCGAGCTGGACGCCGCCGACCTGGAGGCTCTCGCCGTTTTGGGCCCAACGCACGCGTCCGGGTCCGCGCTGGGCGCAGAGCGGGACGGCGAACAACAGGAGACAGGTGAGGATCGGGAGCGGGGCGCGTTTCATGGCTTCTCGGAGCTGCCGTCCTACGGTTCGCGGCCGGTCGGTGCGAGCACCTGGCGGACGATTCCCGTCCCGCGGCGGGTAGGGTGGGGCCGCCATGTGCGCGATGAGCCACGAGGTGCGCTGGTTCCTGCCGGGGGCGCTGCCGGTCGCCGTGCGAGGTTGGTTCCTCGAAGGTGCCGGCTTCGGGAGTGGCCGGCCGGATGAGGCCGAGCCGCGCGTCGACCGCTACTTCGTGCTTCCCGACGTCGACGAGATCGCGTTCAAGTGGCGGGGCGGCGGCGACGGCGACGCGCGGTTCGAGGTCAAGGGGCGGCTGCTGGAGCTCGGTGAGCGGTCGTTCGCGAGGAATGTGATCGGCCGCGTCGAGCGCTGGGTGAAGTGGTCGATGGCGGAGACCGGGTTCGGGCCGATCGCCAGGTGCCTCGCGGTTCGCAAGGCCCGCGTCACGCGGCTGGCTGCGCTGCGTCCGGGCGGCACCGTGGAGCCGGTGGACGCGGGGCCCGCGGCACCGGTGCTCGCGCGCGGGATCCAGGCGGAGGTCACCGGCCTCGAGCTCGACGGTCGCGTGCACTGGTCGGTGGCGTTCGAGGCGTTCGGAGACGACGAGGCGATGGCGTCCGACTTCGCGAGCGCGGTCCAGCGCGGGTTCCGTGGTTGGCCGGGACCGGCGCTCATCGCCGACGAGTCCATGGGCTACGCGGGGTGGCTCGGGCTGCAGGGGCGCGTCGAGTGACGCGGCGGCGACTCCGGTGCTCGTCGGCGGTCAGGAGCTCCCGCCGGTGGCAGAGCCGGACGGAGGTGGTATCCGCGGGCGTGTCACGGAACACTCGCGGGCTCCCGACGACCAGCCCGGAGGTGATCGCTTGCGTGGAGTGTGGACCGGATCGTTCGACCGGCGGTGGAGTGGCCTGAGCCTCGCCGTCCTGCTCCTCGGTGTCGCGAGTGCCGGAGTGCGCGCGCAGGCGCCCGAGGATCTCGACGTGGTGAGCGCGACGATGCGGCCGTGGGTCGAGCGTTGGACCGCCGATCGCGACGCGTTGGAACGTCGCTACGACGCGCCGATGTCGGCGCGCCGGCGGGCGCGGCTCGCGGCGTTCCACGCGGAGTGGCAGCGCCGGCTCGAGGCGGTGAACTTCGCGGCGCTGGATCGCGACGCGCAGGTCGACGCGGTGCTGCTGCACTCGGCGCTGCTGCGTGCGCAGCGGGAGCTCGAGTTCGAGGCGCGGCGCGATGCGGAGGTCGCGCCGTTGCTGCCGTTCGCGCCGACGGTGGTGGCGCTGGCGGAGGAGCGGGCCGATGTCGTGCCGGTGGCTGCGGAAACTGCCGCGGCCACGGTGGACGGGCTCGCGCGTGCGGTCAAGGAGCTGCGCGCGGCGCACCAGGAGGAGTGGCGGAAGGAGGCGCCGGTCGCGCCTGCGGTGGCGCGGCGGGCGGCGCAGCGGCTGAGCGCGTTGCGGCGGGCGCTGCGCGCGTGGTTCGCGTTCCGTGACGGGTACGACCCGCAGTTCTCGTGGTGGGTGAAGTCGCCCTACGACGCGGCGGACAAGGCACTGGACGACTACGAGAGCTGGGTCCGGCGCGAGCTCGTCGGCGCGGGGAACGGCGACGACGAGCCGCTCGTGGGAGATCCGATCGGACGTGACGCGCTGATCGAGCAGCTCGGATTCGAGTTCATCACCTACACGCCGGAGGAGCTGATCGCGATCGCCGAACGCGAGCTCGAGTGGTGTCGGGGCGAGCTGAAGAAGGCTTCGAACGAGATGGGGTGCGGCGACGACTGGAAGGCGGCACTCGATCGCGTCAAGTCCGACCACGTCGCGCCGGGCGACCAACCGGCATTGATCCGCAAGCTGTCCGACGAGGCGGTGGCGTTCATCGAGAAGCGCGACCTCGTGACGATCCCGCCGCTCGCCAAGGAGGTGTGGCGGATGCAGATGATGTCGCCGGACCGGCAGAAGGTGACGCCGTACTTCACCGGCGGTGAGGTCGTGTCGGTGTCGTATCCGACCGCGGGGATGGACCAGGCGGACAAGGTGATGAGCCTGCGTGGGAACAACGAGCACTTCTCGCGGGCGGTGGTGTTCCACGAGCTGATCCCGGGTCATCACCTGCAGCAGTTCATGACGGGGCGGTACCGGGAATACCGGCGGGCGTTCCGGACGCCGTTCTGGGTCGAGGGTGGTGCCTTGTACTGGGAGCTCCGGATGTGGGATCTCGGCTTCGCGCGGTCGCCCGAGGACCGGATCGGGATGCTGTTCTGGCGGGCGCACCGGTGCGCGCGGATCGTGTTCTCGCTGAAGTTCCAGCTCGGGGAGTGGAGCGCGGACCAGGCGGTGGACTACCTCGTGAACACGATCGGCCACGAGCGGCGCAACGCGACCGCGGAGGTGCGGCGGTCGATCAACGGGAGCTACGCGCCGCTCTACCAGTGCGCGTACATGCTCGGCGGGATGCAGCTCCGGGCGCTGCGGGAGGAGCTGGTCGGAGGCGGCAAGCTGACCGACCGCCAGTTCGACGACGCCGTGCTCCGCCATGGCCCGATCCCGATCGACCTCCTGCGCGCCAACCTGCGACCAGACCTGCCACTGACCCTGGACCACCGAGCCGACTGGCGCTTCGCCGACTGATCCTCCCGGAGAACCTGCAACGCACCGAAACGCAGCAGATCAGACCCGGTGTGATTTGCTGCCCTTCGCGGTGCGGACGCCGACATGAGACGATCGCTTCTCGCCCTGCTCGCGCTCGGCGCCTGCGCGGCTGCGCCGTCGTTCCCTCCCAGGAACCTTGCGGTCGGCGACTACGACGCCCAGCCGCGGCGGCCGGACGGGCACGTCGACGTCGCGTTCCTCGCCGAGCGCCTGCGCGAGCTCGGCGCCAACACCTACCTGTGGCTCGTCTGGCATGCGCCGACCGACTGGGAGGACCTGCGGGCGTTCCTGCCGCTGGCGCGCGAGAACGGCATCGACGTGTGGGTCTATCTGGTGCCGCCGAGCGAGAGCCCGCCGCACACCGGGCTCTGGTCGGAGCCGTATCGCCTCGATTTCGAGCGGTGGGGCGAGGCGATCGCACGGCTGTCGCTCGAGTTCGACAACCTGAAAGCGTGGGTCATCGACGACTTCGTGGCCAATCGCCGCGTGCTGACGCCGGCGCGGATCGCCGCGATCCAGGCCCGGGCGAAGGCGATCCAGCCGGGGCTGGCGTTTCTGCCGCTGCTCTACTTCCGCGAGGTGACGCGGGAGTGGGTCGAGTCGTATCGAACGGCGATCGACGGCGTCGTTCTCGCCTACGCGCAGGACCGGGACGAGATCGACGCGGCATGGTCGGTGCTCCACGACGTCGTCGTCGAGCTGCCGGGCGAGATCCGCTTCCCCGGTTCGACGCCGTCGGAGGCGGGGGACTTCGCCGCGATCTCCCAGGAGGTCGGTGTCGCGCCATCGGGGCCGTATCGCGTGCGCTTCCGCGAACGCGACGACTTCGTCGGGCCGACGGCCGGCTATCACCAGAAGCAGTTGCTGCTCGACGGCGAGGTCGTGTGGTCGGAGGACGTCGCGGGCGGCTCGCGGGAATGGCATGACGTCGCCGTCGAGCTGCCGTCGCTCGCGGGACGCGAACGCGCCGAGCTGACGTTTCGCGTGCTGGACGCGAAGGGCGTGTCGAACTTCGGTGTCGGCTGGCGCCTCACGGACCTCGATCTCGAGGGCCTCGACTCCGGCTTCGGCCTCGACGCCTGCGACCGTTGGCGAGTGGCGAAGCGCGGCGCGTTCGAGGTGGGCTTCGGCGACGGCGCGAAGCCGGGCGCCCGCGGGTTCGGGGTACCGCTCTTCCTGATGCCGTCGGGTGACCTCGCCGAATTCGAGCAGCGCCACGGCGCACCGGCGACGCCGGCACGGGTCGCGGCGTTCGTGCGGTTCTCACTCGACGCCTGCCGCGCCGGTCACGGCTCCGGCGTGCTGACCTACTGCCTGGACAAGTCGTCCGGCTCCGCGACGTTCGACGCGGTGCGACGAGCGTTCGCGCAGCGGTGAACGGCGTCAGATCAGACCGGGTCTGAATTCTCGTCCTTCAGCTCGGGGCGTCCGAGTGGACGGATTTGATGTCGCCCGGCTTGCGGAGCATCTTGTCGACCTCGCCGAGGTGCAGCTCCTCCTCGTGGATCTTGCCGCGCGCGTACTCCTCGAGCATCACCGACTCACCTTCGGCGAGTCGGAGGAGCGCGTGGTATTCGCGGAGTGCGGCGCTCTCGTGCTCGACCGACTCGCGCAGGATGTGACCGATGTCGTGGTCGTGCGTCTCGAGCAGCGGGCCGATCGCCAGCGATGGATGACCGCCGAGGTGCGTGATCAGCTCGCCCGCCTCCTCCGCGTGGCGCAGCGAGGTCTGCGCCTCGCCGCGGAGCCAGCTCACGATCGGGATCCGGCCGTAGCCGAACACCATCAGCGAGTAGTGCGTGTAGCGGACGACCCCCGCGAGCTCGAGCTCGAGGATGCGGTCGAGAGTCTTCAGGGTCTGCTGCTTGTCGAGGGCCATGGGATCTGCGTCCTTCGGCGCGAAGCGCACAGGATCGGCCGCGCGTGCCCGGACCGGAAGGCCCGGACCCCATTCGCGTCACTCGTCCTCCCGCTCGGCGTCGATCCGACACGACCCGTCCGGCCCGACGCGGACGCGCAGCACGTTCGGCCGGCAGCAGACCGGGCAGTCCTCGACGTACTCCTGGTCGTCACCTCCCGATGGATCGACGGGAACGACGATCACCTCGCCGCAGAACGCACACACGTAGCTGGCTTCGTCCATCGCGCTGGCGCCACACCGGCGCGTCACGCATACGCCGCCCGGATCCGCGCGACCAGCCCCTCCGTCGCTGCCGCAACTTCGGCGTAGAACCCCTCCCCCCTCGCCGGCACCGAGAGCGCCCGCGCCGCGAACGCGAGGTGATCGCGCGCCACCCGTTCGGCGACCGCCGGCATCGCCACCTCCGTCTCGCACCACAAGAGCAGCAGGTTGCCGAGGTGGTCCGGCGGTGCACCACGCGCCGCATCGCGGTCGAACTGCAGCCCCGCCGCGGCCGCGAGCTTGCGCACCATCGCCGTGCTCTTGCCCTCGAACTGCCCCTCTCGCCACAGCGATTCCACCGGTGGCGCACCGGTCTGCGGCCGCACGAACGCCTCGAAGAACTCCGCCGCCAGCGCGTCGACGTTCGCCGGCTCCGGCAAGCGCACGCCGACGTCGCGCAGGGCCGCCGCGACGTCGTCGCCTCTCAGCACGTCGAGCATCCGCTCGTCGAGCTCCTTCAACACGAGCTGCGCGAACAGCCGCGCCACCGGCGCGAGCGCGTGCACCTCGCCCTCTGCCGCCGAGCTCACGTGACCTTCCGCACGCGCACCACCGTGCTGTTGAATGCCTGCTGCCCGGAGATCGGATCCGGCGCGATCGGCAGCACGGTGTTCTGCGCGAAGCCCGGCCCCGTGTTGCGCACCCAATTGGCCGGATCGCCGCCGGAGCGGTCCTCCCACCACATGTTGCGCTCCCAATCGGCGTCACGCATCGCGTCGCGTTCCATGCCCGCCGACTCGCTGCCGATCGGACGCTCGCGCTTCGCCATCGCGACGCTCGTGTAGGCGGTGTGGCCGAGCGAGTTGGAGATCGCGATCGCCTTCGGGTGGATCCCGCGCGTCAGCACGACCGGGATCCGCAGCTTCTTGCCGACCTCGCCCGTACCGAGCCCCAGCTTCGGCGCGGCGGCGTCGATCGTCGCCGACCGGTAGCCCGTCACCTCGATCCAGTCGCCGTCCTCGAGCCCGAGTCGCGCTGCGGTGTCCGGATGGATCCATGCCGGGTTCGTGTGCACGATCTCCGCGCACCATTTGAGGTTCGCGGTGCGGCCGTGGTTGTGCACGTTCCACTTGAACGACGTCATCACGAGCTGGTCGTCCGCGAGGTCCTGGTGCTCGCGGATCGGCATCCAGGCCGGCCATTCGCCGATCTCGACGTCGTAGCCCTCGTGATACGCCGGCCGGTTCTTGCCCTTCGAGTTGGCGATCGACGTCAGCTTCGACGTGTCCTCGTTGCGGCCGGTCATCGCGACGAACGTCGACCGCACCTCGAGCTTCCGGCTCGGCGTCTTGAACCCGACGACCGGCTTGCCGCGATGCAGGATGCCGATGCCCTTGCCGTCCTTCGTGACGATGCTGGTGTCCGGGTCGACGCTGGCACCCGACATCTCGGCCTCGCTCAGCGGCTTCAGGTACGGCTCCAGGTACGGCGCCTCGTTCGGATCCTCCCACGCCCCGACGTCCTCGAGGAAGTCCAGCGGTCGCCCGTAGCGTGACGAGTCGTACGGCAACGCCGACACCCACTCCGCGACGTAGTCCTCCTGGCTACGGCCCTTCGGGTACCACTCGGCCATCTCCCCGCCGACGCGCCAGGCGATCTCCGGGAAGATCTCGCGCACGTCCTTGGCCTCGCCGAGCGGCTCGATCATCGGCCGCCGCATGCTCAGATACGGCTTCAGGTTGTAGGCGCCGCGCGCGTCGACGTCCCACCGCTCCATGTAGGTCGTCCACGGCAGGACGAGGTCCGCGTAGGTCGCCGTCTCGTTCAGGAACGGATTGATGCAGACGTGGAAGCCGATCTTCTCCTCGTCGAGCAGCACGTCGTGCGTGACGTCGCGCTCGGGCCACGTCAGCGGCGAGTCCAGGTTGTAGGTCATGTAGACCTGGATGCGCGCGCGATCCTGCTTCAGATACCAGTAGACGATCTCGCCGACCTTCATCGAGTTCCAGACGTTGGCGAGTGCGATCTCCGGCGGGTCGGCGAGGATCGACGGCGTCTTCGACGCGCCCGGCCCCTTCGGTGGTTTGAAGCGCTTGCCGTCGATGCCGCCGGTCCACATCCAGCACCAGCCGCCCGCCTTGCCGACCGAGCCGACCAGCACGTTGAGGAGTCCGATCGCGCGGTCGTTGTAGTAGCCGTTGACGTGCGCGCTGCTCCCGCGGTTGCACATCGTCGTCGCGTGCGGCGCGGCGGCGGCGAACTCGCGTGCGATCCGGCGGATGTCCGTCGCGGGCACGGTGCTGACACCCTCGGCCCACTCGGGCGTGTAGCTGGCGAGCCGCTCGCGCAGCTCGTCGATCGCGCAGTTCGCCCAATCGCCGAAGAACTCGGCGTCGTAGAGCTTCTCGGCGACGATCACGTGCGCCATCGCCAGCGCGACGGCACCATCGGTGCCCGGGAACGGCATGAAGAACTCGTCGGAGTTGCCCGCGGTGTTCGACATGCGCACGTCGAATGTCACGAGCTTCGCGCCGTTCTCGAACCGCCCGCGCTGCACGCGCTGCGCACCGGCGACGTGGCCCTGGTGCGCCTCGAACATGTTCGAACCGAAGTTCAGGACGTACTTGGCGTGCTCGTAATCGCCGAGGTCCCAGTCGGACTCGAACAGCCAGGTGAGGTTCGCCGCGCGCCGCGCCGCCGAGCACAGCCCGCGGTGGTTCAGATGTGTGTTCGTGCCGAACGCGCGCAGGAAGTTCGCGACCGCATCCTTGCTCCGGCTGCGGCCCTGGTGGAACGCGAACTCCTCGGGCTTGCCCGACTCGAGCACCGCCCTGAGGCGCGCCGCGATCTCGTCGTAGGCCTCCTCCCAACTGATGCGCTTCCAACGCCCTTCCCCGCGCTCGCCGACGCGCTTCAGCGGATGGAGCAGCCGCTCGGGGTGGTACTGGTGGTTCAGCGCCGCTTGCCCGCGCGCGCACAGCTTGCCGCGCGAGTTCGGGTCGTTCGGGTTGCCGTCGACCTTCAGGATGCGCCCGTCCTTGACCCATCCGGTGATGCCGCACACGGTCGAGCAGAGCTGACACATGCCGTGCACCGGCGTCGCGCCCCGGTACTTGTCCGGATCGGGAAAGCGCGTCTTCTTGAACGGTCCCGGCAGCGGGCACACGCCCGGCATCTTCACCGAGCCCGTCGCGTAGGGCTCGCCGGCGCCCTTCCGCCAGACCTCGAGGTTCTCGGCCTTCGTGGGCTCGTGCGCGAGTCGCTGCTCGTCGCTCTTGGCCCCTTCGCCGCTCGACGCGCACGCGCCGAGGAATCCCGCACCGGCCAGCGCGCCACCGAGGCGGAGCAGATCGCGGCGCGTCGCGCGGCCGCGTTCGGGCGTCCCGCTCATGACCGGTGCTCCTTCGCCTTCCACTGATAGACGTCGTACGCGTCCGGCGCGTAGCTCTGACCCTCGCGCGGGATCTTCGGTTCCCACTCGACCGTCGCGTGGTTGTCGTCGACCGCGAACCACGCTCGCGGATGCGTGCCCTTCTCCGGTCGAAGCTGCTCGAGCACGCCTTCGGCCTCGAGCTTCGCCTTCATCTTCGACGCGCTCGACTCGGGATCGTTCAGATCCCCGAAGTAGAGCGCTTCGCTCGGACATGTCTCCGCGCATGCCGGCTCCATCCCGGCGTCGACCCGATGCGTGCAGTTGTGGCACTTGATCGCCTGGTTGGCGACCGGGTCGATGTAGATCGCGCCGTAGGGACACGCCTCCTTGCACGACGCGTGTCCGGAGCACAGGTCGTAGTCGACCTGCACCGAGCCGCCCGCCCCCTTGTGCATCGCACCGCACGGGCATGCCTTGATGCACGGCGCGTCCTCGCAGTGCTGGCATGCCATCGGCACCATCACACGGGCGACCGCGCCGCTGTTGCGCTCGTGGTCGTGGTAGATCGTCTGGCGGATGTAGTGGCCGAGCGGCACGTCGTTCTCCGCCTTGCACGCCACCTCGCAGCCGTGGCAGCCGAAACAACGCCGCACGTCGATGACCCAGCCGTAGCGCTTGCCGTCGTCGGGAGCCTGCATCCGGTCGCGCCACTGCGCCTCCGGCAGGAACAGGTCCGAACGGGGCCCCTGCGGATCCTGCGTCGCCGGCAGCCCGGAGGCCGCCAGCCCTGCCGCGCCGAGGCCGAGGAACCGCCGGCGGTCGACGCCGGCGCCGCGCGGATCGTCGTCGCGCGAGCGGATGGGGGAATCGGTCATCGTTCGTCTCCGGGGCCTGCGAGGCGCGTCGGAGCCGCTGGCATCAGCGACCGACGCGATCCCAGCCATGAGTACCGGCTATGGGCCGAAACCGCAACCGCTGCGATCCTCGGGCCCGTGCCACCGGGCGGCCGGCGCGTCCGTGACCCGCTTCCGCGCATCGTCGGTTCCGCGTCGACGGACGCGCGGCTCCGGCGTCAGAACGACCCGGACACGTTCACGACGAGGGCGGACCCGCCGAGCTCGCCGTCGCGCACGATGTCGAAGTTGTACGCGTAGCCGATCTGCACGCGCGTCTTGCCGAGGAAGCCCGACGTGATGCGCGCGCCGACCGCCGTCAACATGTCGTCGCGCCGCTCGATCGCACCGTTGACGAATCGATCGCGGTCGAGCCAGGCGACCTGCGCACCGACGTCGAGGTAGGTGAAGAACGTCGCCTCGTAGCGGTACGAAGCCGTGCCGATCACGTAGTGCCGCGGGTAGAACTCGTCGATCACCGCACCCATCAGCACCGGCCGCGAGACCGAGCCGTACTCCTCGCCCCGCGGATCGGGTCCGCCGCCGACGCGCTGCGCCGAGAAGCGGTCGGTGTCGTCGCCGATGCCGCCGAACACCGACGCGAGGATCCGGTGTCGATCGCTGTCGACGAACGGCACGCCGCCGACGCCGAGCGCGTAGCCGGTGAACTGCAGGTAGTCCCGCCCGTCGCCCGCGGGATGGTAGCTCTCGGTTCCCGGCGTGCCCCACGCCGACCAGTTCGCGCGCCAGCCATAGATCAGGTCGGTTCCGGCCGCGAAGCCGGAGTGGGGCAGCTCGAGCAGGTTGCGCACCAGCGCGTCGTAGCGCGTGCGCCAGTGCGCGCGCAGCTCGAACGTGGTTTCGGGCACCTCGAAGTCGTCGGCGGTCTGGTCCCCGCTGTGGAAGTAGAGCAGGCCCGGCTCGACGACGACGTTCGACGCGAACATGTTGTCGTTGTAGCCCGGCGCGATCTGCTCGCGGAAGCCGAGCCCGATGCCGGGGCGCACATAGCCCCAGTAGAGGCTCTCGTCCTCGATCGTGACGCCGTCGACGAGCTCGCTGGTCGCGAACGGCACCGTGAAGTTCTCGAACGTGCCGAGCCACTCGAAGTCGCCCCAACCTTCCGGCGACTTCGCGTAACGGATGTCGTCGTAGAGACCGACGATCGTCGCGCGAAACAGCGTGTCGTCGTCCGGGTGCCGCCAGAAGTAGAGGGAGCCGAACGGCAGCACCTGCGAGCGATCGGCCCCGGGCGAGAGCGAGACGCCGAGATCCCACGCCGATACGGAGCGGCGGCTGCGCGGCGGAACTTCGACGTCCTTGCCGAAGATCGTCGTCGTGAACCCCTCGCCGGCGAGCGGTGTGTGGTACGGCTGGCCCTCGACGTGGAGGGGGCGGAGCGGGCCCTGAGGTGGTTCGCCGGGCTCCTGCTGGGCCGCGATTCCACCGATCGCGATCCCCGCGAACGCGACCGCCGGCACGGCGTGGTGAGCGGAGCACCGCGCGAGGCGGGTCGTGAGGTGGGGGCGGAGGACAGGCAACTCAGGGCGATGCTATCGACGGGAGCGATCGCGCGCGATCGCGGATCGGGCCTCCGGTTTGCAGGGCCGAGGCTTCATGCGATGGACACGCGCCGCCCTCTCCGCGTTCGCTCCGCTGTTGACGCTGCCGACGATCTGCTTCGCACAAGTCGCGCCGAAGCCCGTGAACGACCTTCTCGGCGTCGATCGCTTGCGCGCGGACCTGCCGGCGAGCGGTCTCGTCCCGCGCCCGGCCGAGCGGCGCGGCGAGGCTTGGAACGACTGGCACCGTGTCGTCGGAGAAGGACACCTGGTGCCTCACGAGCTCTCCGAGGGCGCGTCGTTCGAGCCGGATCCGCGCCGAGCCTGGTTCGACGCCGAGACTCTGCGCTTCCTGCTGTCGAAGCTCGGTGACGTGCCGGAATCGGCGATCTCGATCGAGCGCGACGGACTCGGTCTGGTCGTGCGCTCCGAGGTCCCCGAACGTGTCGGCGTCGCGCTCGATGCGCTGCGTGCCGGCCTGGCGCCTGCCATCCATGTGACGGTGAAGCTCGAGGCCGTGTCCGTCGACACGGCGACGGCGATCCTCACCGGCGAGCACACG
This sequence comes from uncultured Planctomycetota bacterium, assembly GCA_963823025.1. Taxonomy (GTDB): domain Bacteria; phylum Planctomycetota; class UBA1135; order UBA1135; family UBA2386; genus CAWGKH01. Next base: position 170,774 of record CAWGKH010000009.1, read on the forward strand.
TTCACGAAGGGTCAGGTCGCGACGATCGCCGACTTCGAGTCGCGCTCGGTGGTGGCGGACTACGGCGTCGAGATCGCGCAGTCTGCGGTGATCGCGAACCCGCAGGTGCTTCGATACCGCGCCGGCGCCAGCGTCTCCCTGCGGGTGCGGCCGATCCCGGGCCGCGACGCGTGCCTCGTCGAGGCCGTCGCACGGAGGGTCGAGCCGCGGGACGGCGAGCCGGTCCAGGCCGACTCCGCGATCGGGCCGATCGAGCGGCTCGCCGACGACTCCGACGAGTGTGGTGCGACGTTCCGCATCGGTCGCGGGGACACGACGCGACACGAGTGGACCGGGCGCGACGGGCGGACCTACCGGCTGACGTGCACGGCGGACTGGCAGCCCCCGAAGCCGCCAGAGGGATCGGTGCGCGTGCTCAGCATGCCGGTCGTCGATTCGCCGGTGCTCGACTTCGAGAGCCTGCCGATCGGTGAGCCGGAAGATCTTCCGGCGGGAAGCAGCCTCGCGGAGCTGGTCGAGTCGGTGATCGAGAACGGCGACGACGGCCTGATCCGGTACGTCCCGTTGCGCCCGTCGGAGGACGGCGCCGCGACGACCACGTGCACGTGCCTGATCGTCGACGGCGACGCCGGCCAGGCGCTGCTTGCGCGGGTCGCCCGGGCGATCGATTCCGCCACCCGGCCGGCGGAGGTCACGGTGGCGGTGCTCGACGTCCCGGCCGGCGCCGACGTCACCGCCGGCGGCGACCCGCCCGACGGGAGCAGGACGATCGCGCGGGCCACCGGCCCGACGCTGCTCGAGCACGCGATCTGCTTCGCAGGGGCGCGGGAGACCAGCTACGTCCGCGACTGGGATTGCGAGGTCGCGCAGGCCGCGCGCATCGCGGACCCGGTCGTCGACCTCGCCGAGGACGGGCAGTTCCTGACGATCCGACCGACGACCGGACCGGACGGCAAGGCCGGTGCGGTCGAGCTGCGCGTCGACGTCGAGCGCATGACGAGCCTCGCGAAGCGCGGGCTCAAGCTCGACGCCGCGATGCAGGCCCTCGCGCCGGTCACCGACGATCACGGCTCGCCCTCGATGTGGCTGCCGCAGGACGTCGTCCAGGTCGAGGAGCCGGTCGAGCACCGGGCGCTGGTGCACGCCACCCTCACCCTCGACGCCGATGGCCACGCGATGCTCCGTCGCTCCGCCGCGCGACTCCTGGGAGAGGGGCGCGACCTGGTGGTCCTGGTCCGCGTGCAGTAGCGCCGGTGCAAGGACAGACAACCACACCCGGTGTGATCTGCTGCCTCTCGCGGCGTCAGCGGTCGGCCGGCTGCGCGGGCGTGTAGACGGTCGCCCAGTCCTTCGCCATGTCGACGACCAGCCAGCCCTTGGCGTTGGCCTCGTCCAGCGCCTTGTCGAGCTTGCCGATCTTGGACTTGCGGTCGTAGGCGAACTCACGATCGGCATCGGTGTGGTGCACGAGACCGGCGAAGTGTGGGCCGTTCCCCGCCATTGTCCACTGCAGCATCTGCAGGTCGCCGTCGGAGTTGCCGAACGCGAGGATGGGCCGGCGGCCGATCACGTTCTCGATCGCGATCGGCTTGCCGTCCTGGTCGTCGAGGAACGCCAGCTTCGGCTCGCGCAGCAGCACCGGCTGACCGTCACGCATCTCGAAGCGGAGCGCGACGCGGCTGCCGATGGTCTGCTCGGGGGGGATCCCGTAGACCTGCTCGGCCCACACGCGCATGAACTCGACGCCGCCACCCGACACGATCCAGGTCTGGAAGCCGTGCTCGCGGAGGTAGGCGAGCAGCTCGAGCATCGGTTGGAACACGAGCTCGGTGTAGCGACGGTCGAGCGTCGGGTGCCGCGCATGTTCGATCCACTCTTCGACCACGAGCCGAAAGTCGGCAGTGGTCATGCCCGTGTGGGTCGCCATGACCAGCTCCATCACCCCCTCGGTTCCGCCGGCGGCGAGCTCGCCGAGATTCCCGTCGATCGCCGCTTGGAACGGCTGCTTGCCCCGCCATTCGGGATGCTCTGGAGCGAGCTGGCGCACGCGATCGATCGCGAACAGCAACTGGAAGTAGACCGGCTGCTCGGACCACAGCGTGCCGTCGTTGTCGAACACGGCGATCCGCTGGTTCTCGGGAACGAACGAGAGGTTGCTCGGATCGCTGACGTCCTCCACGAACTCGAGGATCCGCGCGTGCGCGAGCCCATCACGCCAAGACGGCAGCGGATCGGCGGCGAGCGGCGGGGCGCTCGTGCACGCCGGCAGCAGGATGGCGACCAACAGCGACAGCAACGCGTTGCGCATGGGGACACCGTTCGTCAATGGTCCTGCTCGGGGGGCTGTTCCGTGTCCTTCTCCGCCGGGGCGGCCGGCGAAGCGATCGGCCGCGGCAGGTCCTTCATCATCACCGCCATCATGCCCATCGCGGTGCCGTAGTTGCGCGACCGCGGGAACACCCGGTCGTTCCAACCACCGTTCGGCTCGCGCACCTTCGCCATGATCGCGAGGAACCGCTCCCGCTGCTTCCCTCGCAGCTCGGCGTCGTCGATCAGCTCGATCGCCTGCGCGACGTAGTAGTGCGCGTAGATGAAGTAGTACGGCGCGACGCCGAACGGCCGGATGTGCGTGCCGTTCTGCTTGCGGCGCTTCTCGAGCTCGTTCCAGTACGTGAAGAACGCCTCGACCGCCGCTCGGAGATGCGCCTGGTCGCCACGACCGGCGAGCCACAGCGTCGACTCGACGGCGGCCATGCGCCCGATCGAGCCCGGCAGCTTGTCCATGAACCGGAGCTGATCCTCGCTGACGCCGCTGCGGTCCTCCCGGGGGATCGAGTAGGCGATGCTCCCGGACTTCGCACGCGCGCGTTCGAGGGCGTCGAGTGCCTGGCCGACGACGGTTTTCGACACCTCGTGGCCGCGGGCCGCCGCATGGAACAGCGCCTGCAACGCCGGCGCGGTCATGAACGGCGAGCCTGCAGTGCGCCCGGCATAGTTCCAGCCACCGAGCTCGGGGATCGCTTCGATCTGCAGGGTGTTGACCAGGTTCGGGATCGCGGCGTCGACCTCGTCCGCGACGTCCTTCGGCACGACCCCGGCGTCGATCATCCGGAGGAACAGCGCGAGCGCGTAGATGTGGCCCCAGCCGCGCACGTCGTAGGTGTTCTCGGTGGACGGCTGCATCAACGGTCGCTTCAGCGCTCCGAGGATGAACTTCACACCGCGCTCGACCGCCGCCCGCCGCGCGTCGTCGGCGGCGTAGCCCGGTGCCTCGATCAGCGCCAGGCAGCAGATCGCGGTGCCGCCGACTCGATAGCCGATCGGGATGACGCGTCGCTGACCGCCCTCGTTGGTGCGGTAGACGCCCTCGTACGGCCACTCGCAGCGGCCCTCGCCGTCGTCCACCTCCTCCTGCATGTCGAGCAGGATGTCAGAGCCGCGCGCGACGTCGCGCACAGGCGAGAACGGCTCGGCCTTCGTCTCGGCGGGCGGTTCCTTCGCGGGAGTCGAGTCCTGCGCGAAGACCGGAAGCGTGGTGGCAAGGAGGCTCGCGAGCGCGGCGAGCCGGGCGGCGTGGTTTGGCACGGTCGGTTCCCTCGCGGCGAACGGTAGCCGGCCCGGGCCCTCGAGTCAGCGTCCTTGTCGCGCACCGGCGCTCCTCGCCTGCCGGGAGGACCATCATCCCTCGCGTGCGGCGTTTCCGTGGATGTCTGATCCCGGCCATCGGCCTGGTCGCGGCACCGGCCACGCGCTTCGGGCTGCTGGGCGCCGGCGCTCCCGGCGGTGGATCGGCGATCGCGCGTGTTCGTCTTGCGTCCGAACCGCGACGATCACGGGGGCGACCCGCGCGAACAGGGACGGGCTCAGCAACCTGCTCGCCGAGGGGGACCCGGTCGACCCGTCGGGCATCGCCGCGGGTCTCGGAGCGGAACTCGCGGGTCCGGACAGCCAACCAGGCCCGGAACCAGCCGCTCGAGCTCCGAACCCACTCGCGACGCGGCGCGTGCATCGCCACGCATGGCACCACGCCGGCCCGAGAGGGCCTCGGTCGAAGGGCCCGTTGCGCTTGCGGCCTGGAACGGCGGATGCCCGGATGGGTGGAGTTTCCGCGATTCGCAGCGCGTTGTACCGCCTCGAGCCACTGACCGGGCGAGCGCGAGCCGCGGACCGAGTTTGGACATTCGTCGTTCGGGCGCGGGCGTTCCCGGCATGGCTCTGCTCCCTCAGAAACGTCGCCGTGCCATGCCGCTTCGGCGTGGAAAGGAACTCGAGATGTCGCCACCTCGCGTCTCAGTGGCTCTCGCCACGATCGCTTTCTCGCTCGGTTCGATGATCGCGGTCGTCGCTCAGGAGCCGGTACCTGCCACGACCAAGCGGCCGCGACCCACCGCCGCGCCTGGCTTCATGGTTCTCGATGAGGCCACCCTCCTGCCGTTGACCGGACTGGACAGCGGAGTGTTCCTGGTCGCCCACTCGCACTACCTCGCGAAGGAGTACTCCCAGGCAGCGGTCGAGCTACGCAAGGCGGCGTCCTTGATGCGGCTCGCTCGGGCGTCTGCGACAGCCGAGGGTCGGAGCCAACTCGACGCGACGATTCAGGCGCTCGAGACGATGGCCGGGAAGCTCGACGCGGGAGACGTCCCCTCCGCGGACGAATTCAACCGTTCACTCGGACTTGCACAGCTCGCGTTCGCCCGCGACCACTACATGAAGGCGAACAGCATGTGGGACCGCAAGATGGACGTGCAATGGGCCGGGCAGCACATCAAGGCTGCGTCGGTGGACCTGGTCGCGGCGGCGAAGTGGGTGCAGAACGACTTCGGACCCGACGCCCTGAGCGCCCTGAACAAGGGCGCCGGGCTCGGCGATCGGTTGAGTCGCGATGTCGACGTCGCGGACGAGGACGTACGCGATGCGCTGCTCGCGATCGGGGAGCAACTCCACGAAGTGGGGCGCTCCGTGACGGACAATCCACCAGCGGAGCAGCCACCGGGAGAGGAGCAGCCGCGCGTGCCGGGGTGGGTGGTCGTGGAGTCGCGGCCGATGTTCGCGCTGATGCCCCAGGCGCAGATCGCGTTCGAGCAGGCGCGGGACCGCTACGTCGCGCACCAGGTCAAGGACGCGGCGAAGGCGGTTCGGCAGGCCGTTGCCGTGCTGCGGATCGCGAGGGCAATGGCCGCGCCGGAGGCGCAGGACGGCCTCTCGGCAGCGATCACCGATCTGGATGCGCTGGCGACGGACATCGCCGCCGGCAAGATCGCGTCGGCGGATCGCCTCGGGGCGGCATTCGCCCGAGCAGATGTCGCGCTGGCCGCCGACGAGAGCTCGTTGGCGAAGGCTGCTCGGTCCAAGAAGGACGCCGAGTGGGCCGGACGTCACCTCCGGGCTGCGGCGCGCCACCTCCGTAGCGCGGCCGACTGGAGCGTCTTGCCACTCGGCGAAGACACCGAGGCGATGCTGGTGCGCAGCGACGCCCTCGGCAACTCGCTCGTCGCTGCCGCGAAAGTCGACGACAGCGCGGTTGCCGATGGCCTCGCCGCGATGGCGGCGGCGGTGTCGGCGCTGAGCGACCAGATCACCGAGAAGCAGTAGGCCCGCCGACCAGTGTGGTAGGCGGCCGTCGCTCGTTCCGAGGAGAATTCCCGTTCGTTCGGGTTCCGGTCGGGCTCTTCCCTCTCCGGCGTGTGCGTTCCCATCGCGGCGCCGGAGGTCCTCGAATGAAGAGTCCGTGCCGATTCGTCTCCTGTGCCTGGTTGCTGGCCGCCGCAGTCGCGGCCCAGACGCCGGTCAAGGTTCCCCTCCCGCCCAATCCGAACGGCGACCTGAAGACGGCTCCGGAGCCCTTCCCGAAGCTGGACCCTCCCGTTCAGCTCCCGATCCAAGTGCGTGCGCCACGCACGGATCGGCCGGCCACGGGCATGGTCGACACCGATTCCGTCGTCACGTCGCCGGCGCTGCCGGGCGGCATCCTCCACGACCGGGTGGGGGACACGCTCTGGTCGATCGGGCACACCTACAAGGCGAGCTTCGACCGGCATGGCGCGACGTTCATCCCGTACTTCGCGGGCGCTGAACACAACCACCCGCTGGCGTTCCGCGTCTCGGCCGTGCGCGTCGGACCTTCGGATCTCGCCCTGCGCGAGACCATGCCGAAGCGGGACGGTGACACGGTGGAGTTCGACCACGGCGCGCTCCGTGCGATCTACGAGCTGTTGGGCGATCGCGTGGCAGCGCACGTACTCGAGCACCGACGAAGACATCCGCGGAGCGCTGGTGCGATGGGACGGAGCGGTGACCGCGCCGTCGATCGATGTCGACGCTGCCAGCGACGTGGCGACGTTCCCGCACGTCAGCACCGTGACCGACGATCACAACGGCCAGCGGCTCTACCTGTTCGTCCACCAGAACGACAGTCTCGGCACGCTCGACGCGACGATTCGTTGATCGCGTCTCCCGCGCGGGCGCCGCGCCGCGCCGTCACTGACGCTCGAAGCGGTAGGTGACGGCGAACGAGTCGATCGCCGGCGACACCGGCGGGGTCGCGTCGACGTTGTTGCGCAGGATGAACCGCCAGTTGAAGTAGCGGACGTCCCGCGCATCGAACGTCTCCGAGCGGCTCGTGAACTGCGACGTGAACGTGTCCCTCGACAGGTCGGCGATGTCCCGCGTGTAGTCGGTGACCTGCTCGTTGTAGTAGTAGGCCCAGTATTGGCGGGCGGAGCCGCTCGCGGTCGGCCGGTCGTCGTACTTGTGCATCCCGGCGTCGCAGGCCTTCAGCGGGTCGAGCGGGAAGTTGGTCGAGTCCGGCGGCGTGGTCCAGCCGAGCAGAACTCGCGCCGCTTCGTAGCGCCACGGATGGTCGTCGACCGCGCTCGCCGCGCGGAACTCCGGCACGACCGACGTGCCGGCAGGGAGCTGTTCCAGGGGCGGTTCGACCGACCAGTCGAAGCGCGGCAGGTAGTCCAGCGGCAGCGAGGACACACCCGAAGCGTCCACGAGGTACGGTCCGAGCCGCGGATCGCCCTCGCCGGTCATCCGCGCGGGCATGCGATGCGGATTGTAGAGGTCGACGAAGCCCGCGGTCGCGACGGTCTGTCGCTTCACGAAGTCCGCCATCACCCAGTAGACCGAGTTGTCGGCGAATTGCGGGAGCTGCACGCCTGCCGGCGTGTAGCCACCGGAGGCGACCGTCCACGGCTGGCTGCCCTCGCTGATGCACACCGGTGTGCGAGTGGACGAGCCCGAGAAGCCACCGGAATAGGCACGGAAGCTCGGATCGGGAGCCGACTGCACCGAGATCGCGATCTGCCAGCCGTTGAAGCCGGTGGCGACGAAGCCGTTGCCGGCCGGAAGATCCGGATCGTCGCAGTACGTCCAGAAGTCGGCGAGCAGCGGCAATGCGATCGTGCCGGCGCCGCCCCCGGTGACGGTGTCCGTTCGACTGGTCTGCGCGATCCAGGACCTGGGCCTGGTTGTCCCATCGGCCGAGGTTGAACTGCAACCCTCCACCGGTGGCGGCCGTGACGTAACGGCCGTTGCCGCTCAGCCACGGCGAGATGATGTAGGGGATGTAACTCGACTGCGCGCCCCCGACATCGGAGCCCGCGCCGGAGCTCGCGCCCTGCAGCGCCAACGTCTGGTCGCGCCACACGAAGTACCGGCTTCTGGAACGTCGGCAGCGGCAGGTAGCGGTTGACGCCGTTCGGCTCGAAGACCGTGCTCGCTGCGTCGATGGTCAGGACCTGGTCGACATAGGCCGGGTGCGGCGGCGGGTCGAGCGTCTTCGTCCCGCTCGAAGCGGAACGGTTGCACGCGTAGTTGTCGGCGAAGCGCCCCTTCAGGCCGGAGTTGGGGAGCGTGGGAAGCGAGGCTCCCGCGCCGACGCACGGCTCCGGTCGCCATTCCGAGTGGCCGAGGAACAGGCTGACCCGGTCGAACTGGTCGAACGTGATCGCGCCGCCCTGGAACGGCGCCCACCACATCTGCTCGACGTCGAGGTCGAAATCGAGAGGGTCGACGCGGCTCAGGCTCATGTCGATCTCACGCCACACGGTCTGCAGACGCGCGCCGAACGGATTGAGCGGATTCTGGATGCCCTGGCCGAATCGCGTGCCGGCGGACGGTGAACCGACGGAGTCGCTGGGACACCAACGGAGATCCGACGACGGCGGCGGCGGCGCGAGCTGGTTCAGATCGTCGACGACCTTGCGCACGCGTGTCGTGTTGCGCGCCTGGAGCGTGCCGTCGGCAAGATACGTGACCGCGCCGAACATGTCCTGCAGCGGATACGCCTCCGGAGGGGCGTCGATCGGATCGCCGCTGTTCGGGTCGAGCGTCGCGCGCTCGCCCGGCAGGTACAACGACGGCTGCTCGTCCTCGTCGTCGGACGCGTAGCGCCGCACGATGCTGACCGACAGGTTGTCGGCGAACAGCGGCCGGTTCTGCGAATCGTTCCGTGTGTCCAGGCTGAACGGGATCACCAGGAAGTCACGCACACCGACCTCTGACTGGAAGTCCAGCGGATTGCCCGCGAGGTCCCGGATGCCCGTCGTGGTGCCGAGCAGGTGCAGGTAGTAGCGGAATCGACGCTCGCCGAACGGGATGCCGTTCTGCTCGTCCTCCGCCGCCGCCTGTCGGATCTCGTCGTTCAGGAAGAAGCCCTTCAACGGCTGCAGCCGGATCGACGTCTGCGAGCCGTCCTCGTCGATGATTCGCGACGCGACCAGGTGCGGTGTCGCGAACTTGTTCTTGTCGAACCGCGCCGGATCGATGTCGTTCGGCTCGAGGAACTCGCTGCGGATCACGTCGTCGTCGAGCACGTTCCGCGTCGCGAAGAAGAACGAGTCGAACGCCCGCACCGAGGCCATGTCGACCGGCTTGGTGAACCGGATGATCGCCTCCGCGAACGGCGAGATGTTCTGGTTCGGCGGGCTCCGGTCGCCGTTCTCGAGCGGCAACGGTGCCGGCGAGAACGTCAGGAAGTTCGACGGGTCGTCGCCGTACGGCTGACCCGTGATCGGGTTCACCCGGCTGTCGGTGAACTCCGCGATCAGCACCGAGCGCGTGCCGTACTGCTGCACGTAGCCGAGCTGGTCCTGCTGGTTGGCCGGGAAGTCCCGGTCGTCGCTCGGGTCCCAGATCTTCGCGCCGAAGCGCGCGCGCAACGGGTCGCCGGCCGGGAACTCCGCCTCGAGCGCCGGCAGCCTGCGGATCAGCACCCGGACCCGCTGCACCGACGGCATGCCGAGGTCGTCCGACGGATCGGCGATCACCTCCGCCGAGCCGATGATCGAGCCGTCCTGCCAGCTCACGAACCGGATCACGTCACCGAGGTCGATCTCCTGGTCGATGCCGTTCTTCAGCACCGTCACCACCTGGGACGTCGAGTCCACGGGCTGCACGTTGACGAGGTAGAACAGCATCTCGCCGACGATGCGCGGCGGCTCGGTGTCGCGCACGAAGCCCCGCGAGATGTCCGCGGAGTCGTCGTCGGCGTTGCCCGAGCGGAAGTCGCGGATGATGGACTGATCCGCGGTGTTGTTGGTGCCGACCAACGCCGAGTCCTGCTCGACCAGGCCCGGGATCTTCAGCGGGCCCTGCAGCGCCAGCGCGAGCCGGATGTTCGCGCCGACCTGGTTCGGCGATGCCGGCATGCCCGAGGCGTTGTTGCGCACGCCGTACATCGAACCCTCGGTGCCGAGCAGCACCGGGTCGAGGATCAGCTGCTTGTCGCGCACGACGACGCGCGTGGGGATCACGCGGAAGTCGCCCGTCGGGCTCGTGTCATTCGGGTTGCCGGTGATCTCGAGGAGCTGCACCGCCTCGGTGTTCTTGACGTCGAGCGTGCCGTCAGGGCGCTGCTCGACGAAGAACGACTGCGTCACCGGGACCTTCGCCGAAAACGTCAGCACCAGGCCGGCGTTGCGCGGTACCACCGAGAACGGCACCAGGCCGGTGTCCTGTCCGAACGCGCCCGGCGTGACCTGCCGGAGCTGTCGACCGAGCGCGGAGTATGCGTCGTCGAACTCCGGCGAGCCGATCTCCCGCGGGATCAACAGCCGCGGCTGCAGGTTGTCGGGGTTGGCGGCGAGGAAGTCGTACCGCACCTCGGCGTCCGGCAGCGTCGAGCCCGGCGGCCGCTCGTCCTGGATGTCCGTGCCGATCGGCACGTCGGTCTGGTACAGGTCGACCTCCTGGCCGTTGCCGGTCGTCCGATACCCGTAGACATCGACCAGCCGCCCGTAGCGCACGTCCACGAGTTGCACGTTGCCGGCCGTGGGCCGCGTGTCCGGGCCGCCACCACCTCCCGAGCTGCAGGCCGAGAACACCACGATCGGGGCGAGTGCCAGGCACCAACGTCGCATGGGGGAGGACCGAAGCAGGGCGCGCGAGTCTCTCGGGGGCGAGAGAAGGTCATCGCCATGCGACTGGCGTACTCGCCACCCGGCCGGCAATCGGCGCACCAAATCCACTTTTTCTTCGGGACCGGCTTCCGGGCCGGGCCGAGGCGCCGCGTCACCGGCGCGGCAGCAAGGCTCGTGCCCGCTGCCGCAGCTCGTCGTGGTCGAGGAACCAGGTCAGGAAGCGTCCGTCGATGGTCGTCGCCGAGATGCGATTCCGACCCGGCCAGAACCGGCAGCAGCGAACGCCGGTGCCGATGCGGAAGTCCTCGAGCGGTCGGCGATCGCCGTCGATGTCGAACACTTGCAGGTTGCCGGAGTCGGAGCCGCAGGCGATTCGTTTGGAGTCGGCATCGAAGGCGACATCGATGATCCCCGGAGGAAGTGTCGTGACGAGGCCCTCGAAGGCGTACGTGCCGTCGTCGCGACGGAGCCACGACTTGACGGTGCCGTCGACGCACGACGACACGATCCGGCGGTCGTCGCCGGAGATCGCGACGTGGAAGATCTCCTTGGCCACGTTCGCATCGGAGTGATGAAGCGGGGTGCCGATCGGATCCCCGCTCGCCGTGTAGACGCGCACGGTTCCGTCGCGGCACGCGGCCGCGACGATCGAACCATCGCATGACAAAGTGACCCGTGCCCAGAAGTATCGAGACTCCTGCCAGGTGTCGGGGATCGCGACTTCGAGCAGAAGCTCCAGCCGGAGTTCGCTCCGAACGAATCGCCACGTCTGGATGCGCGGTGGTGTGAGCGGGCCGCCGTTGATCGCCACCCAGATGTGGTCGTCGTCGAGGAACGCGACTCCGCAGCTCGCCTTCTTCAGGCGCGTTGCCGCCAGCAGCTGGCCGGTCGCCGCGTCGTGCACCGACAAGCCGCTGTCGTCGGCCCGCGCGAACAGATCCGATCGGGTCGCGAGTTGCGCCCAGCCCCCGCCCGGGAACGGCGGATCGCCGAGGCGCGTCAGCCGGGCGGTCTCCGGATCGCCGCGAAGCGCGCTCGCGCCGTTGGTTCCGATCAGCACGCCGTGCTCGCCGTCGAACGCGAAGTGTCCGGCGTACGGTCCGTTCTCGTTGACCAGGGACGGCGTCGGATCCCGCTGCCGCCACAGACACAGCGTTCCGGTCAAGGTCGCCGCGGCCACGAGCTGCTGCCGGGGGTCCAAGGCCACGCTCATCACGTAGCGATCGACGCCGTACAGCGGCGGGCCCGAAGAGTCGCCGTTCCGCGTGAAGAGTCGGACGGTCTTGTCGTCGCCTCCGCACGTGGCCACCGTCGCGGCATCCACGGCGATCGGACCGACGAGCCCCGTGTGGCAACGCCGGAACACCGCGCGATCGTTCGGGTTGCCGTTGCGCACGCAGTACGCGTCACCGCCGAGGCAGCCGGCCCACAGCAGATTCCGGTCGCACGCCATCGCCGTGACGGAGGTCGACACCTCGATGTCGAACGTCGTGCCACTCGCCAGATCCAGCCGGCGCAACGTGAACGGTTGGATCGCCAACCACAGCGAACCCGTGCCTGGCACGGTGACCAGGCCCGACAGGCCGTTCGTTTCGAACGGGCCGAACACCCGATCGCCGCGCCGCGCGAGGACGCGCGCACGGGCATTGCTCTTCAGACCCCAGGCGACGCCGCCGTCGGGGAGAACGCCACAGGCGACGACGTACCCCGGACCGTCGGGTGTGGGCCACGGCTCCTCGACATCCCCGTTCGCGTCCTCGACGCGATAGAGGTGACCCCAGGCATCGCCGAACCACGCGAGACCGTGCGCGGCGTCGCGAGTCGCGCAGGTGAACGTCGCGACTCCGGGGCGGCTGCGCGCTCGCGGTCCGGAGAGCTCCTCGAGGGCGCTGCCGGGGCGCCAACGTCGGATCGCGCCATCCTCGTCGGCCAGCAGGAAGACCGGACCGTCGTCGCCGTCGAACGCGAGCGCTTCCACGGTCTCCGAGGTCTCCGTCCGGTCGAGGATGCGTCCGGTGCGATCCAGGACCGCGGCAACTCCCCGCGAGACGAACCCGATTCGTTCACCGCCGTCGAGGAACGCGGCCGCCACGGATGGCCGCACGTCGATCGTCGTCTTCGCCACGAGCCGCATGCGACGCATCGCGCGATGCAGTTGATCGCGCGTCCTCGGGTCGTCGTCCGTCACGACGGCGGCGTACGCGTCCTCCAGTGCCCGGACGTCGTCGTAGTTCGACGCGGTCACCGAGCGCCCCACGAGGTCACCGGCCTCGAACAGGCGCGCCTGCTCCGCCGCGGTCACCGCGAACCGTGCCGACACCAGCGCCGCGATCGCGAGGACTCCGACGAGTATCGCGGGCCAGGGATTGCGCCGCACCCAGAACGCTCCGCGTTGGAGCAACGTCGGCCGGCGCACGTGCACCGGACGGTGATCGAGTGCCCGCTGCAGGTCGTCGGCGAACGCGTCCGCGCTGTCGTAGCGCCGGTCGCGGTCGGGCTGCAGCGCACCCTCGAGGACCGCGGCGACCGCGCGCGGGAGCCACGGCGCCAGCCGGCGGGGGTCGGGTGCCGCGTCGCGCTGGATGCGCCTGAGCATCTGCTCGCGCGAGGGTGCCGGGTGAGGGAGCTCGTGCGTGATGCACTCGAACAGGGTCGCACCGAGGCCGTAGACGTCGGCGCGCGCGTCGACATCGGTCCGCCGCGCCGCCTGCTCCGGCGCCATGTAGGCCGGTGTGCCGACGAGGTCCTGGCTGAGAGTCAGCACCGTGGCTTCCTCGAGATCGCGCGCGAGCCCGAAGTCGAGCAGCACGAGCTCGCCGTTCTGCTGGACGAGGATGTTGCCGGGCTTGACGTCCCGGTGCACGAGACCGCGAGCGTGCGCGTGCGACAGTCCGCGCGCGAGTGCGATGAACGCCGACAACAGCTCGTCGAGGGTGGTCTCGCGATCGGGGTCCAGGCGTGGTAGCCCACGGCCGTGCGGTGACCGCGATGCGCGTGCCTCGTCGAGGAGCGTGCGTAGACTCCGCCCTTCGACGAACGGCATCGCGAGCCATGCGATTCCCTCGGTCTGCCCGACCTCGAGGACGCCGCACACGTTCGGGTGGTCGAGCCGGCTCGCCAGGCGGGCCTCGCGCACGAAGCGCAGCTTGGCGTTCGCGTGACCGACCAGGTCGGGGCGGATCATCTTCAGCGCCACCAGGCGGTCGCCGAGCGACGTCTGTCGGGCGCGCCAGACCACTCCCATGCCGCCGCGTCCGATCACCTCTTCCAAGCGGAAGCTGCCGAGCCGATCCGGCAGCCGCCATGCGTCCGCCGCGGGGGCCGAGCCGGTCCCCGAATCGACGAGGAAGCCCAGGTGTTCGAGCTGGGCGTACATCGCCCGGAGCTGATCGGCGAGCTCCGGATGCGTCGAGCACACCTGCTCCAGCTTGGAGGGGCGCTCATCGGGTGGGGCCTCGAGACACGCGCCGAGGAGCTCCTCGAGCGAGAGCCCGGGCCTTCCACCGGCTTCCATGGGCGGCGATATTAACGATCGATGGCGCACGGTGATTGCGGAGGCGCGGAGGGGGCCTCGAAACCTCCCGACCTGGGCGGCCTGCTCGTGAACAATCTGGCGTACGTGCGGGCCTTCCTGCGTCTGCAGCTCGGGGCGGAGTTCCGCGCGCGGGAGTCGGTGTCCGATCTCGTCCAATCGGTGTGCCGCGAGATCCTCGCCAATCCGGATCGCTTCGAATACCGGGGCGAGAAGGCGTTCCGCTGCTGGCTCTGCAATGCGGCGCGTATGAAGCTCGGCGAGAAGAAGCGATTCCACATGGTCGCGATGCGAGACGTTCGCCGGGAGCATCGCGAGGCCGAGGAGCAGCGGATCTCGACGATCGTCGCCGGTGACCTCCCCGGACCGTGCACCGAGGCGATGCTCGCCGAGCAGCAGGCGCGCATCGAGCAGGTGTTCGATCTGCTATCGCCCCAGCAGCGCGACGTGCTGACGCGGTCGCGCGTGCTCGGGATGACGCACGCGGAGATCGCCGGAGATCTGGGTCTCAGCGAGGCGAACTGCCGCAAGGTCCTCAGTCGAGGCCGAGCGGCGTTCGCCGTGAAGTGGCATGAGCTCGGCTACGACGCCTGATCCACGATCGCTGTCACGTCGAGAGCGAGGCGCGCTTTCCGTCGGATGGTCCCGCATGGGGCGGGGCCGTACCCGAACCCCGGAAACCACCATGCGCACCTCCGCCATCGCCTTCTCTGTTCTCGCCGCCGCAGCGCTGCTGCCGGCACAGCATCCGTGCAGCGCGCCGCATCGGCTCGCGACGCTCGACGGGTTTCAGAATGACCATTACCTCGGCGCCCCGGGCCAGGGCGGCGGCGTCCCGCAGGTCCTGCCGCCCGGCTACAACGGACCGATGCTCCTGTGCGACGTCACCGCCGACGCTGACTTGAGCGTGTCCAGGATCGACGTGAAGCTCCACGACGATGGGCACGTCAACTGGCAGACGACGCCGGGCGTTCCGAGCGGGCCCGGCCTGATCGGTCAGACGTCGTCGGTGAACGTCTACAGCACGCCCGGGACCTGGGAGGCCACCGGCCCCACGACGACCGTCGGCTGGACGCTGGTCGCGACCGGGACGATGACGATCGCGTCCAGGGACGAGCACTCGAGCGTCGTGTTCTCACCGCCGTTCACGATCCCGGCCGGCAGCGAGGGTCTCCTGCTCGAGCTCGAGCCGGTGCGGAACGCGGTGGCGAACATCCCGTACGAGGCGCCGCCGTACGCCGTGCATCCGGAGCTCGCACTGCTGTCGTTCAGTCCGGGCATCGCGCTCTCGGCGAGCGACCAGTTCCTGGCGATCTCCCACGAGGACATCGGCCGCATCGCGTTCGTCGCGGGGCCGGGTCCGGCGCCGAAGGCGATCCCGCTCGAGTTCCACTACTCGGTGGCACGCGATGCGGCGTCGTACGCGGCGAACGGCCAGGGCTGCTACGACCGCCCGCAGGCGTTCTACGAGGTGTTCGAGGCCGGCGAGTTCGACCTCGCGAACACCGCGATCGCGATGACCCCGAACGGAGAGTCGTACGACGTCGCCGCCGCTGGCTCGGGCATCGTCGCACCGACCTCGGCGCCGCTGCTCGACGCGGACGGTCTGCCGATGGGTGACGACGACCGCACCGGGACGCTGGCGCTCGGGTTCACGTTCCCGTACCCGGCGGCGCGACCGACAGCATCGTGCTGACGGACAACGGCAACGTGTTCCTCGACCCCGCGAACAGCGGCTTCCAGAACAACACGTTCGACGGCTACGGCGTCGGTGGATTCCTCGGGGGCCAGCCGCAGCTCACGCCGTTCTGGATGGACCTCGATCCGAGTGCCGCAACCGGTGGGGGCAGCATGCACTTCGACGTCGACGTCACCGCCGCGGTGCCGGTGGCGTACGCCACCTGGATGGGCGTGGACGAGTTCTACTACGGCACGTCGCCGAACACCTTCCAGGTCGCGCTGTTCGCCGACGGCCGCGTCGAATTCCGCTACGGCGCGTGCTCGGTCGCGCGGGCGACGACGCTCGTCGGCTTCACCTCCGGCTACTCGTCGCACGATCCGGGCGCGACCGACATCTCCGCGGCGGTGCCGTTCTCGATGGGTGACGGCACCGTGCCGCCGGCGCTCGGCATGGACGCGCGGCCGATCCTCGGCACGTCACCGAACCTGATCGTCGCGGACGTCCCGAACGACACGCTCGGCGTCGTCCTGCTCGGCCTGCCGTTGCACGGCATCGACCTGCGCTTCGCCGGCATGCCCGGCTGCGTGCAGCGCGTACTCCCGTTGAGCATCCGGCCGTTCCAGGCGACCGGCACGACGGCGTCGATCGGCCTGAGCATTCCGGGCTTCCGCTTCCTGGTCGGCACCGAGCTGCACGCCCAGTCGCTGGTGCTGTCCCCCGGCAGCAACGCGGCGGGCCGCACCATCTCGAACGCGCTGTGCATCCGCCTGGGGCGGTGAGCCGGAGTCGGCCTGCGCGAGAGGCAGCCAATCACACCGGGTGTGGTTGGCTGCCTCTCGCGGTCAATCACCGCCGCTCCGCCGCTTCGTGCTCGAGGTTCCGCGGGTCCTCCTGCCACCAGAAGCCCGTCGACTCGATGAACACGATGCGGTCGCGGTACTTCGCGTACCAGCCGGTCCAGTCGCCGTCCGTCGGTGCGATGTCCGGGTGGACGTAGCGCTTCAGGCAGCGGAGAGCCCGCTCGTGATCGTCGCCTTCTTGGCCCACGAGCTCGATCCAGCGCTCGAGGCTCTTGCGCTCGGCGTTCGGCGTGCCGAGAGCCATCGCGTCGGCGTCGACCTCGAACACCGTCTTGTAGCGCTCGCTCGTGTGCTGCGGCCCCTTGCCGCTGAAGACGTAGGGGAGGTACTCGTCGAGCCACTTCTGGCAGCCCGCGGGCGTGTGGTCGGTGTAGGTCTTGCGCGACTCGGGCGTGAGCTGGCCGACCATGTGTTCCTCGATGCCGCGCAGGTAGCCGGAGCGGCGATTGAGGTCGAGGAACACCTTGAAGATCTGGCGCGTGCTGCAGACGAAGCGCGTCGTCAGGCTGTGCCGCTTGCCGTGCATGTAGTGGATCACGTTGACCAACGTGTCCTTGGCAGCATCGGTCGTGCGCTCGGGATCGATCGAGTAGCCCCAGTAGAACCAGCGCCCCTGCCGTGCGAGCGACAGGCTGCCGAGGCACTTCTCGGCGTGGCCCTCGGCGATGTTCTCGAGTCCGGGCACGTCGGTGAAGAACCCCTCGTGGTTGACCATGATGGGATTCCACGAGCCCTTCGGCTTGTCGCGTTCGAAGGCGACCAGTTGGAACGTCTCACCCATGCCGTGCGGGTAGAGCACGCTGGTCGCGTTCTGGTACTGCTTCTCGCGCGGTGCGGTCGTGAAGGTGAAGTGGACTTCGTTCGGCGTGTGGAAGATCGGATGGTTCAGGTCCAACCCGTGGGCCTGGTGGTCCATGCAGATTCATATGTAGCCACAGGCCATCGACACCCGTTGCGCCTCGAGCAGCTCGGTGCCGAGGAAGCCGACCGCGACGATCGGCGACTGGGTCTCGGGGAACTTGCGCGCAGGCGCGATCGCGCCTTTGAACTGACCGAAGTAGGGCGAGTCGGCGACCACGACGTCCACGCTGTCGCAGTCCGCAGCCTTCACGTCGGCGTACGTCGTCACCGTGGTGTCGAAGCCGCGGTCGCGCAAGAACCCGGCGATGCGGTCGGTGCGTTCGCTCCGATCCACTGCCACCAGCAGCACGCGGAGCGGAGTCGCCGCGACGCTCTCGGGCGCGTTCGCCAGCGTCACCGCCATCGGCGGCAGGCACTCGAGCGCGTCACAGACCATGAAGCGCATGGTCGCGTGCAGCGCATCGCCGTCGGCAACCCGTCGCAGCGGCAGCGTGAGATCGGCGTTGCCGGTGATCTGGCCGGAATCGTCCATCGGCGTCGCCAGCGCACCGGCGGCCGCGAAGCTCGAACCGTCGAGCACCTCGACCTGCACCGGTTGCCCGGCGCCGGTGTCCTTGCCGTAGAGGTGCCAGCCCGCTTGCAGCGCGACGTGGATCGTGAGGAGGTCCGATGTGGCGTGCGCCGCGATCGTCAATGGCGCAGTTCCTGGAACGCCGGTGACCGTGAGCGGCGTGGTCGACTCGGGCGAAGCCTGCTGCGCCCGCGTGAGCGGGGCCGCGGTTGCCATGCCGAGGAGGAGCGCGATCGTCCGCGCGGTGGCTGAGCGCATGGCCGCAGGGTAGCGACGGCCGGCCCGCTTGTCGTCGGCGGAACCGCGATCGCGTCGCGCCGACTCCGCGGTCGTCGCATCCCGCCCGATCCCGTAGGCTGACCGGGTGCCAGGAACCCCATCAGGTCCATGAAGATCCGCGCCGCAGTTCTCGAGCAGTTCGGCAAGCCCCTCGTCGTGCAGGACGTCGACCTCGCGCCGCCGAGGGCCGGCGAAGCGCTCGTGCGCCTGCACGCGTGCGGCGTCTGCCACACCGATCTCTATACCGCGAGCGGGGTCGACCCCAGCGGCTATGCGCCGACGGTGCTCGGGCACGAGGGGGCGGGTGTGGTCGAGGCGATCGGCGAGGGCGTCACGTCACTCGCGCCGGGCGACCACGTCGTGACGCTGTTCTCGCCGGAGTGCGGCGAGTGCGTGCACTGCACGAGTGGCAGGACCAACATCTGTCTCGCGATTCGCGAGCAGCAGAACCGGGGCTACCTGCCCGACGGCACGACGCGGCTGTCGCGGAACGGCGAGCCGCTCCGCCACTTCATGGGCACGAGCACGTTCGCAGAGGCGACGGTGATGCCGGAGATCGCGCTCGCGAAGATCGATCCCGCGGCATCGTTGACCAGCGCTTGTCTGCTCGCGTGCGGCGCGACGACCGGGCTGGCCGCGGCGCTCTGGAAGGCGGACGTCAAGCCCGGATCGACGTGTGCGGTGTTCGGCGCCGGCATGGTCGGGCTCGGCGCGATCGCGGGGTGTGCATTGCGCGACGCGTCACGGATCTTCGTCGTCGATCCGTCGCCCGACCGCCTCGAGCTGGCGAAGCGGTACGGCGCCACCGACGTCCTCCAGCCCGACGAGCACACCGTCGAACGGATCCTCGCCGAGACCGGCGGATTCGGTGCGGAGTTCACGTTCGAGGCCACGGGTCGCGTCGACGTGATGGGTCAGGCCGTCGAGGCGGCGCGCATGGGCTGGGGTCTCTGCACGGTGCTCGGCGTCGCCGGCAAGGGCGAGAAGCTCGAGATCGTGCCGCGCTTCCTGATCACCGGCCGCCGCGTGCAGGGCGGCAGCTTCGGCGGCGCCAAGGGGCGCACCCACGTGCCGCAGCTCGTCGACATGTACCTCCGCGGCGAGATCGACCTCGACGGCTTCGTGTCGCACCGTCTCGCACTGGACGACGTCAACGAGGCGTTCGAGCGCATGGAGCGGCAGGACGGGATCCGGAGCGTGATCGAGTTCGCGAGCTGAGGACGACGAGGTGTTCGACGAATTCCGCAATGCACGGGGCGAGCGCCTCGACCACGCGTTCCACCCGGGCTTCGCCGGCCGGCGGGACCTCGTCGTGCTCGGTCACGGGGTCACCGGCAACAAGGACCGCCCACTGCTCGTCGCGCTGGCGGACGGGCTCGCGGCCGAGGGCATCGCCGCGATGCGCGTGTCGTTCTCCGGCAATGGCGACTCCGAAGGGCGCTTCGAGGAGTCGACGATCACCAAGGAGGTCGACGACCTCGGTGCGGTGCTCGACCGCCTGGACGGCTGGCGGGTCGCCTACGCCGGACACAGCATGGGCGGTGCGGTCGGCGTGCTGCGGGCGAGCGGCGACGAACGCATCCACGCGCTCGTGTCGCTCGCCGGCATGGTCGATTGCGAAGGCTTCGCACGGCGCAAGTTCGGTGCGCAGGAGCCGGGAGCGTCGTCGATGTGGGACGAGCCCGGTTGCCCGCTGTCGCAGACCTTCATGGACGACATGGCGCGGATCGGCTCGCTCGTGGAGCGCGGCGCCGACATCCGGGTGCCGTGGCTGCTCGTGCACGGCACGGCGGACACGGTCGTGCCGCTCGCGGACTCGCGCGGCATCGTCCGACGCGCGGGCCGGAACGCGCGCCTCGTCGAACTCCACGGCGCCGATCACGTGTTCTCGGGTGAGGCGACGCCGCGCATGGTCGAGTCCGTCGTCGACTGGCTGCGGGAGACCTGGCGAACCTGAGTTCGGTGACGTGACGCGTCGCGCTCGCCCGGCTCCCCACGCATGTCTCAGGACGAGCGCGTGACGCACGCCACGGTCTGGCGCGCGATCTCCAGCTCCTCGTTCGTGCGGATCACGAGGACCTTCACGTCACCGTCCGCCCGCTGCACCTCGGCGAGGTCGCCGTCCGTCCGGTCGTTGCGGGCCGGATCGAGCTCGATGCCGAGCCGCGAGAGCCCGGCGCAGGCACGCGCGCGGATCCGTGCGGAGTTCTCGCCGATGCCGCCGGTGAAGACCAGGGCGTCGACGCGGCCGAGCACCGCGTAGTAGGCGCCGATGTACTTCTTCAGCGGTGGCAGAACACGTCGATCGCGAGCGCGGCGCGCGCGTCGCCCGTCTGCGAGCCGCTCGAGCAGCACGCGCATGTCGTGCGCGCCCGCGAGGCCCAGGAGGCCGCTCTTCTTGTGGAGGATCGGTCGATCTCGTCGGCGGTCAGCCCGAGCACGCGCCCGAGGTATCGGGTAGGCCGGGTCGAGATCGCCGCAGCGCGTGCCCATCACGAGACCCTCGAGCGGCGTCATGCCCATGGTGGTGTCGACGCTGCGGCCGCCCTCGATCGCGCAGGCGCTGGCGCCGTTGCCGAGGTGGAGGGCGATCAGGTTCGTGCGCTCCGGGTCGGTGCCGAGGTGCTGGATCGCGCGGCGCGACACGTAGGCGAACGACGTGCCGTGGAAGCCGTAGCGGCGGACGCCGAGCTCGTCGTGGAAGCGCAGCGGCATCGCGTAGAGGTGGGCCTGCGGCGGCAGCGTCTGGTGGAACGCGGTGTCGAACACCGCCACCTGCGGCACGTCTCCGAACAGCTCCATCGCGACTCGATGCCGAGGAGATTGGCCGGGTTGTGCAACGGCGCCTGCGGACGTGTTGCGCCGGATCGCGTCGAGGACCTCGTCGTCGATGCGCGTGGGCTCGCGGAACTCCTCGCCGCCGTGGACGACCCGGTGGCCGACCGCGTCCACGTCGATCCGTTCGCCGGCGTCACGGGCGTCGGCGAACGCGCGGCGGATCGCGTCGAATGCCGCCCGGTGACCGCTGCCGGAGAGCTCGCGATCGGTCTCCTGCATCGCACCGCCGGCTTCCCGGAACCGGTGGTGGAGGACGCCCTGGTCGCCGTCGATGCGCTCGGCGAGACCGGACGCGAGCACGTTCTCGGTGTCCATGTCGAGCAGCCGGTACTTGATGGACGAGCTGCCGCAGTTCAACACGAGGACGTGCATGACGGTGGCGGCTCCTCGGAGTCCGTGCGGGTTGACCACGCCTGGATCGCGGTGATCGCGACCGTGTTGACGATGTCGGTCACGGTGCAGCCGCGGCTGAGGTCGTTGACCGGCTTCTTCAGGCCCTGCAGCACCGGGCCGATCGCGACCGCACCCGACGTGCGCTGCACGGCCTTGTAGGTGTTGTTGCCGGTGTTCAGGTCGGGGAAGATGAAGACCGTCGCGCGACCGGCGACGTCGCTGTCGGGAGCCTTCTTGCGCGCGACCGACGGGTCGAACGCGGCGTCGAACTGCATCGGGCCCTCGAGCGGCAGTCCGGTCGCTTCTGCTTCGCGATACGCGTCGCCTCGCGGACGGCATCGACGTCCTCGCCGATCCCCGACTCGCCGGTCGAGTACGACAGCATCGCGACGATCGGCTCGATGCCGAACATCGTGGCCGTCTCGGCGGATGCCAGCGCGATCTCGGCGAGCTGCTCGGGGGTTTGGATTGGGGTTGACCGCGCAGTCGCCGAACACGACCACGCGATCGCTCAGGCACATGAAGAACACGCTGGAGACGATCGAGTGGTCGGCGCGCGTGCGGATGAACTCGAATGCCGGCCGGATCGTGTGCGCGGTGGTGTGCATCGCGCCCGAGACCATGCCGTCGGCATCGCCCTCGTGGACCATCATCGTCCCGAAGTAGCTGACGTCGCTCATCACGTCGAAGGCGTTCTCCTGCGTCACTCCCTTGTGGGCGCGGAGCTCGCGGTACCTCACGGCGTACCGTTCGCGGCGATCCGACGTCGCGGGGTCCAGGATCTCGACGTCACCGAGCTGCACGCCGAGCGAGCGCGCGGCGGAGCGCACCTGCTCGGGATCGCCGAGCAGCGTGATGTCGACGACCTCGCGGAGGCGCAGGATCTCGGTCGCGCGCAGGATGCGGTCGTCGACGCCCTCGGCGAGGACGATGTGCCGGCGGTGCTCCTTCGCGCGCTGCAACAGCTCGAACTGGAACGCCACCGGTGTCTGGCCGCGTGTCCGGGTGACCTCGATGCGCTGGAGCAGCGACTCGGCATCGACCCGCGATTCGAAGAGCTGCAGGGCACGGGCGATCCGGCGCTGGTCGCCGGCGCGGATGCGCGGTTGGATTCCGTGCACCGCCTGCGCGGTGTCGTAGGTGTCGGTGTCGACCGCGAGGATCGGCAACGGCGGGCGGTCGAGGCCGTCGACCATCGATCGAGTGAAGTCGCTGAGCGGCAGGCCACCGTTGAGGATCAGGCCGGACAGCTTCGGACCCGGGCTCGACATCGCCGCGAGCACCGCGCCGAGCACGACGTCGTCGCGGTCGCCCGGCACGATCAGCAGATCGCCGTCCTGCAGGCGTTCCATCGCGTGGGGCACGAGCATCGCGGCGACTCGGCACCGCGGGAACTCGCGCGCTTGCCAGCCGTCGTCCCCGGCGAGGCACGTCGCGTCGAGTGCCCGTGCGACGTCCTCGAGCGTCGCGCGGGCGAGGTGCTCGTCCTCGGGCAGAACGAACACCGGCTCGTCGCCGACCCTCGTCTCGATCGCCTGGCGGACCTCTTCGAGCCGGTCGGCGCTCACGCGGTTGACGATGGTCGCGAGCAGTGCGCAGCCCTCCTCCTCGAAGGTCTCGTGGGCGATGCGGATCACCGACAGGATCTCCTCCGCCTGCTTGTCGGCGGCGTTGACGACCGGCAGCACCGGGCACCCGAGGTCGTTGGCGACCTTGGCGTTGAAGTCGAATTCCATCGACTTCGCCGCGCCGCGAAGCGCCGAGCCGAGGCACACGACGAAGTCGCAGCGGCGTTCGACTTCGTGGAAGCGCTCGAGCACACGCTCGATGACCTCCCCGTAGCGACCTGCGGCAGCGAGGCGTTCGACTTCCTCGGCGCGCAGGCCCTGCATGTCGTCGTGCGGGATCTGCAGATCGAACTGCGTCGCGATCAACTCGACGTGCTCGTCGACACCCTCGGACGCGTGCGTCAGCGGGCGGAAGAAACCGACCCGGCCGACGTGGCGCACGAGCAGGTCCATGATGCCGAGCACGACGAGCCCGGCGCCGCTGCGCGGCTCGAGCGCGGATACGTAGAGCTTGCCTGCCAATCGGTCTCCAGGGGGTTCACTTGCCGCGGTGATGGGCGAGCAGCCAGGTCCAGAGTTCCGGCTCCGCGTACGCGCGGTCCCACGAGTTGTGTCCGACCCCGTCGTAGATCGTGAGCTTCGCTTCACCACCGAACTTCTGGATGGCCTCGACCAGACGCTTCGACTCCGCGGGCGGCACGGTCTTGTCGGCCCCGCCGTGGAACGCCCACACGGGAACCTTGTCGCGGAGGTTCCACGCGTCGATGAAGGAGCCGCCACCGCACACCGGCACGATCGCGGCGAATCGCTCGGGCGCGTGGGCGGCGGTCTCCCAGGTGCCGAAGCCGCCCATGCTGAGGCCGGTGAGGTAGATGCGGTCCGGATCGACGCGGTAGGTGTTCGCCGCGTGGTCGACCAGCGCCAGCACGGCGTCGGGCGACCACACGGTGCCCTTCTTGCACTGCGGCGCGACGACGACGAACGGGAAGTTCTCGATCTTCGCGGCGGCCGCGATCTTCGGTGGCCAGTGGATCGCGACGCGGTCGAGATCGTCGCCGCGCTCGCCGGCGCCGTGCAGGAAGACCAGGAGCGGCCAGCGCTTGGTCTCGTCGGCCGCGTAGCCGTCGGGCAGCGCGACGAGGTAGTCGGTGCGGTATTCGACCGTCCGCGTGAACACCGCTTTCGTCGGCTCCGGAGCGCGAGACGCCGGACCGAGCGCGAGACCGGTGCCGAGCAGGGCGATCGCCGTGGCGAGGAACTTCATGGGGTCGATCCTACGCGTACCTACGGCGTCGGCGGTGTGCGGCGTGCGAACTGCAGGAAGCGTGCGGCCGTGCCCTGCGCGCCGCCGGCGGGGAGCGCCCAGCGGAACGTGCGCCGCACGGTGAGGTCGAGGCC
This sequence comes from uncultured Planctomycetota bacterium, assembly GCA_963823025.1. Taxonomy (GTDB): domain Bacteria; phylum Planctomycetota; class UBA1135; order UBA1135; family UBA2386; genus CAWGKH01. The sequence continues at coordinate 195,119 of CAWGKH010000009.1, forward strand.
CGGGAGGAGGCGCAGGCGGCCGGCGGCGAGGTGGGGGCCGAGCGACCAGCGCGAGAGGAACGCGATGCCGAGACCGGCGGTCGCCGCGCCGGCGATTGCCTCGGTGCTGGCGAGCACGAGATCCCGCGGGGCGGGGCGGGTGCGCACGCCGGCGGTGCGCAGCGCGCGCGTGACGACGGCGCGCGTGCCGGAGCCGGGCTCGCGCCAGAGGAGCGGGAGGGTGGCGAGATCGTCGGGGCTGCGCGGGGCGAACGGTGCGGCGACACCGGCGACCGGCACGATCTCGTCGTCGACCCAGGGCTCGAGGCGGACACCCGAAGCGCGGGCATGGCCTTCGACGAGACCGAGTGGGGAGCGACCGGCGCGGACCGCGGTGACGACGTCCTCGGTGTTGCCGATCTCGATGCGCAACGGCACGTCGGGGTGGCGCCCGCGGAAGCGGGCAAGGACCGGCGGGAGGACGTGTGCGGCGAGGGTCGTGCTCGCGACGAGGTCGAGCGGGCCGATGCGTTCCTCGGTGCCGCATCGGGCGGCGGCCTCGTCGAGCAGGCGATGGACCTCGCGCGCGTAGGCGACGAGACGGTCGCCGGCCGCGGTGGGGGTGACACCATGGACCGACCGCGTGAACAACGCGGTGCCGACGGTGTCCTCCAGGCGGCGGATGCGTGCGGTCACGGCGGGCTGGGAGAGGTGGACCTGACGCGCGGCGGCGGAGATGCGGCCGGTGTCGACGACCGCGAGGAAGGTCGCGAGGAGGTCCGAGTCGAGGGTCTGGGTCGGCATGGGCGAGCGGGAATGCTATCAGCTCGGTGGATGGACCATCGGGGATGGCGGCTTTTCCGGTCGATGACCGGATCCGACCATGCCCGGCGTGACGACAGCGATCCTCGTGCCTGTGCGCCGCCGGGTCCGGGCTCCTCGCCCGGTCGTGGTGGCCGTCGTCGCGGCCGCCGTGGCGGTCGCAGTCCTGCCCGTGCCCGGTGCGGTGGCGCTCGTCGCCGGCGGTGTGCTGGCGATGGTCTTCGGCGCGCCGGAGCTCGCGCCGCGGGCGGCGAGCACGTGCCTCAAGCTGAGCGTCGTCGGGATCGGTGCGGGGGTCGACCTCGCACTGGTCGGGCGGGCGGGGCTCGACGGTCTGGGGATGACCGCGGTGACGCTGGTGTCGGTGATCGTCGCGGCGGTGCTGCTCGGGCGGTGGCTCGGGGTCGGGCGGGACCTGGCGCTGTTGATCGGCGTGGGTACGGCGATCTGCGGAGGCAGTGCGATCGCGGCCATCGCCCCGATCCTGCGCGCTCGGCCGCGTGACGTCGGGCTGGCGCTCGGCGTCGTGTTCCTGCTGAACGCGGTCGCGCTGCTGCTCTTCCCGTCGATCGGTGCATGGATCGGGCTCGACGACGTCGCGTTCGGACGGTGGTGCGCGCTGGCGATCCATGACACGAGCTCGGTGGTCGGCGCGGCCGCGGAGCGCAGCGAGACCGCGCTCGAGATCGCGACGGTGACGAAGCTCGCGCGTGCACTGTGGATCGTGCCGGTCGGCCTGGTGCTGGCGCGCATCGCGCCGGCCGGTGGCCGTGCGCCGAAGGTGCCGGGGTTCCTGCTCGGATTCCTCGCGGCCGCGGCGCTGACGACGTTCGTGCCGGCACTGGCACCCCTCGGCGAAGTCGTCGCCGCCGCGTCGCGCCGGGGACTGGCGGTCGCGCTGTTCCTCACCGGCCTCGGGTTCTCACGCGACGCGCTGCTCGCCGCCGGCGCGCGCACCCTCAGCCTCGGCATCGTGCTGTGGGCGGCACTCGCCGCCGCCACGCTCGCCGCGCTCCGCTGACCGCGAGACACAGCAAACTACACCGGGTGTGGTTTGCTGTGCTTCGTCAGGGGTGCGAGTCGATCCACGAACCGATGAGTGCGATCCCCTCGTCGTCCGGGACGACGGTGCCGAGCGGTGGCATGCGCGTGCCGTCGGTGCGGCGCATGCGCTCCCAGAGGACGCTGCGTTCCTTGGCGCCGGGTGCGACGAGGCGCGCGTCGGTGAGGCTGAGGTCGCCGAGGGTCGGCATGACGTCGATCAGGCCGGTCTGTGCTTCGGGGGTGTCGTAGCGGAGGTCGAGTGACACCGGCGTCGGTCCGCTGGGGCGGTGGCACATCGAGCAGTTCGCGGCGAGGTAGGCGCGGGCTCGCGCGTCGAGCGTCGCGGTCTCGTCGGCGGGGTCGGGCAGCGACGGGTACGGCGAGGCCGCGCCGATGTCGGTCGTGAACGCGGGGATCGCGTTCCACGCGTCGAGCTGGTTCCGGTTCACGCCCTCGATGCGCACGTCGTGGTTGAGCTGCCGTGTGTTCGCGCCGAGCACCCGACCTGCCGCAGCCGTGTGGCATTGCATGCAGTCGGTTCGGCTCGGGTAGGTCCAGTCGAACGAGCGCTGCATGCCGTTCGCGTCCGTCACCGTCAGCGACTCGGTCGTCCGGTCCGGCAACAGATCGGCGTCGGTCTGACCCTGGTTCCAGCGGTAGGTATAGCCGGCCCAGCCGCCCTCCTCGTGGACCAGCACGCGCGTCTCGAGGCGCCGCCGACTCGACGGCATCCCAACGACGGTCTCGATCTCGAAGTGCTTGACGAACACCGTGCCGACCGGGAAGTCCCACGGGTCGTTCCCCTGGAACCCGATCCGCGCGCCACGCGGGAGCACGACGAACCGCCGCTTGAGCGCACCGTCCGACCACAGCCGGCTCGCCACCTGGTACTCGAGCACGCCATCGGCCGGATACATCCGCGCGGTGTCGCGGAACAGCCCTGTGTCGGACAGCCGCGCCGGGAACTCCGCCGGTCCCGTCCCCGCCTGCCGGTCGAGCATCCAGATCGACCCCGTGCCGTGTGAGACGATGTAGACCTCGCCGTCGCGATCCTCGCCGAACGAGCTGATCGCCGACACGCTCGCGATCTCCGTGTTCGACGCGAGCTGACCGCCGTTCGCCACGAGCGCCCACACGTGCCCGGTCACGTAGTCGCCGTAGAGATACGCGCCGCGCAGCTCGGGCAGGCGCGTGCCGCGATACACGTAGCCACCGGTCACGCTCGCGCCGCCCGAGCGCCCGTAGTCGATCACCGGTGGCACCGTCACGGCCTGGGCCCGTGTCGTGTCGAACGGCCGCGTGCCCTCGGTACGCGCTCCACCCGAGATTGGCGCCGCGCGTCACGAGGTCGACTTCCTCCCGCGCGTCCTGACCGACGTCGCCGACCCACAGGTCGCCGGTCTGTCGGTCGAACGAGAACCGCCACGGGTTGCGCAGCCCGTAGGCCCAGATCTCCTCGCGCACGCCACCGCCCTCGCCGACGAACGGATTGTCCGCCGGGATGCCGTAGGGCAGTCCTCCCGGTGTCCCACCGTGCGGGTCGATGCGTAGCATCGAGCCGAGCAGCGTCGTGCGGTCCTGACCGTTGAGCCACGGATCACCGCCACCGCCGCCGTCGCCGAGCGTGACGTAGAGCATGCCGTCGGGTCCGAACGCCAGCATGCCGGCGTTGTGGTTGCTGGCCGGCTCGTCGACCTCGAGCAGGATGCTCTCGCTCGCGGGATCCGCGCGGTCCGGATCGGTCGGATCCACCGAGTAGCGTGCGAGCACCGAGCGCCGCGGTGCACCCGCAGTGTAGTAGACGTAGAAGAAGCCGTTCGTCGCGTAGTCGGGATCGAACGCGAGCCCGAGCAGTCCTTCCTCGTTGTCGTGGTTCGGACGCACGCGCGAGGTGATGTCCAGGAACACCGTCGCCGACGCCACCGCCGGGTCGTTCGGAAACACCTGGATGCGCCCGTCCTGCTCGACGACGAACAGCCGGTCGGTGCCGTCCGTCGGATGCGTGAGGAACAACGGCTTCGTGAACCGCAGCGCCGGGAACGCGACGACGGCCTGCATCGGCGTCGGTGCCGGCCCGACGTTCGGGAACGCGAGCTGCGCCCACGGCCCGTGGAAGGCGCGTAGCCCGTCCACGGTCCCGGACATCTTGGAACCCCCCGAGCAACCGGCCAGGAAGCCCGGCGACGACGGCTGCCAGCGAAAGACTGCGATTCGGCTCGACCATGGCGACTCTCCCGGGGGCGGCTGTCTGAGGGTGTCGGCTCGATCGCCGAAGACCTCGAGCGGAAACCCGGCAGAACACGCGGCCCCGGTGCGTCGATCGGCCGCTACCTTGTCGCGTGCGGCCGATGCCGCCGCGTTCACCGCGCCCGGATCTGCTTCACCACTCCGTCGAGCAGGTCGTTCGGGATCGGGACGGTCAGGTCGTAGAGCGCGACCCGCCATTCACCGTCGATCCGGCGCAGCACGCCGGTCCCGCGGCACTCTCCATAGTGCGCACTGCCGAGCACCTCGTCGAACCAGGCCACCTCGCGATCCGGCGCGAGCGTGATGTGCCGCGCCTGCGGCATGAAGATCCACGCGCTCTCGCGCTCGAACGCGAACCCCGCCCACTCGCGGAACGCGTCGACCGTCCAGCGCTCGTCCGGATCGGTGCCGAGGAACACGCCCTCCGGCGCGAAGCGGGCGAAGTAGCGCGCGACGTCGGCCTTGGCCGCCGCCTCGTGGAAGTCGTCGAGCGCCAGGGCGACCGCGCGCTCGGTCGGGTCCGCGGGCCGCGCGCGTTCGCGCAGCCGGGTCAGCACGCTCGCCGCGTCCTCGGGTCGGAGCTTCACGACCGTCACGTCCGGCGCGCCGTCGACCGCCCCCTCGCCGGCGTTCGCCCCGAGCAGCAGCAACGACTGGAACTCGAAACCCAGCTTCGCCACGACCGCGCGCCCCGCACTCCCGTCGGCGCTCGCATCGCCGAGGTGGAAGCGGAGTCCCTCGATCCGCTCGTCGATGCGCAGGCGGCGCAGCAACGGCGGCAGGTTCGCCGCATCGAACGCGCTCGCGTCGCGCGACGGCTGCACGACGACGAAGCCCGCGCCGACGAGACCCGCGAGCCGCGCGCTCGCATCGAGCGCGATCAATACCGCGTGCGGCACGCGCCGCATCGAACCGGTCCGGCCGCAGGACGGCGTAGTGCAGCGTCGAACCGCCCGGGAGGACGAGCGACCGCTGGTCGTCGCCACCATCCTGGGCGAACGCGGAAGCGCCGAACGCGGCGGCGAGGAAGAGCACGAGCGGTGTGTGACGCATCGGACGGGTTCCCGTTCGGCGCAGCGTAGCGATCGGGCCGGCCGTGCACGGGCAGGAAGTCGCGGGGAAGCCGCGTCGCGACCCGTCCCCGGACGCGGTTCCCCACCAAATCGTCGCCGTGCCGGAACTCACGATGCCTCCGAGGAACCGAACCCGAGATCGCAGGACACCGGACGCGTCTTCCGGGGACGCGCTCCGCGGCATTCTCTTCGGTGCGTTGTTGTCGTTGCCCCTCTGGGCGCTCGCGATCTGGCTGGTGCGCGCGCTGATCGACTGACGGTCGATCAGCGGCCTTCGGTGCGGGGACCCTCGCCGCCGTCGTGTGTGTCGATCCACTCGATCGTTCGGTTCTCGAGCACCGCGAAGAACGGGTTGTGCCGGAGCCGCACGAGCCAGCTCGGCGGAAACCGCAAGAGACCGCGCTCCCCTTGGACGGCGATGCGCCCGAGGTAGATCCGATCGGAGTCGGCAGGTGCTCGAGTGCCGTAGAGCGGATCGTCGGGCGGGAACGGCAGCGCGACGTGCGACAGCGAGAGCACGCCTCGAGGCCATGCGAGCCCGGTCGGGGTCGTCGTGACGTCGGCCGAGCGAGCCGACTTGCGACGTTCGACGACGTCCAGGCTCTCCGGGTTCGCGTTGGTGATCAGCGAGAACGCGAACGGCAGTGAGCCATCCGCCATCAACCGCGCGGTGAGCGGGCCCGGGTCGTCGACCATCACGTTGGTCAGGACGAGCGCGCGATTGACGTCGAACAGCAACAGCTCGCCGCGCCCCGGCGCGAGACGGGACAGCAGGACGTCGACGACGGCGTCGGCGGACACCGTCGCATCGGCGGCGGACATCGCGGCGAGCATCGGCGGCAGATCCTCGATGCCGCCGTTCGCCGCGCGCGCCGCGATCCGTGCGGCAACCGCACTGGTCAGCTCGTAGACCTGGACGGCAGCCTGGATCGCGAACGAGTTGTACTTGAACGGATCGAACTCCGGTGGCCGCTCGGTCCACGCCGCCTTGGCGAACCCCGGCACGAACGCGAGCCGCGCCTGCCACTTCGCCAGCGCCGCGACCGGGCTGAGTCCCACCGCCGGGGACAGCAGCACGAGGCTCCGCGGCATCCGGTTCCCGCTGCCGTCGAGGACGTCGAGGCAATAGTCGAGCGCGAGCGTCGCGCCGTTCGAGTAGCCGACGATGTGGAACGGCTTCTCACCGACGCGTCGCGCGAGATGGCGAGCCGCGATGCGGACCGCCGCCGCCATGTCCCGCCAGGTCGCGGTGGCGAGCCCCGACGGTGCGGTGCCGTGACCCGGCAACCGGAGCCCGACCACCTGATAGCCGTGTGCGTGGAGCGACTCGCCGAGCGCCCGCAGGCTGTACGGCGAGTCCGACATCCCGTGCAGCAGCAGGACGCCGCCGACCGGTTGCGCGACGTCGAGCTCGAACGTCCGGTTCCAGTTCACCGGAAAACCACGCGGATCCGCCGAGCTACCCGAGCTGTAGCGGTCGAGGGCGTGCCCGGGTCCGGCCTCGGTCTTCGCGTAGACCTCGGCATCGACCTGGGCGAGCACGCGGTTCTCGATTGCGAGGTAGTCGTCGAGCGTGTGGACGTCGTCGGCCCGTCGCGCCGTGAACTCCTCGTCGAGGCGTGCCGTGTGCCACGGCTCCAGCTCGGGCCCGCGCTGCAGTAGGATCGCGTACAGCGTCAGCATGCCGACCACGAACCCGAGTGCGCCGACCAGGACGTAGAACCCGCAGCGCCTCAGGATCGTGAGCAGACGTCGCATCGAAGCCGCGATCTTCGCACCGCGCTCCGCCGAGTCCACGCCGCGTTCGCGGGGAATCGTCGACGGTTCAGGCGAGCACGCCGGTGAGCCGTAGCCAGTGACGTGCCTGCCCGACGAGCCGGGCCGTGCCGCGCACTCCTCGCCCGGCGACCCGGCGCAGGTCCGGTACGCGCATCGTGGCGCCGCCGACGAAGCCGGCGATCGATCCGATCGTCAAGCTCGTGACCGGATGGTGTCGCACGATCGACGGCACGTCGATCAGGTCGCGGCCGTGGCGCCGCAGACCGTTCCACGCCGCGGCGAGTTCCGCCCGGGCGCGGTCGTGCTCACGCTGCAGCAGCGCGTCCTCCTTCACCGCGTGCTCTCCTTGTCATCGGCGCGGCCCAGGCTCTTCGCGGTGCGCGCCAGGTGCCGGCGATCGCTCTGCCGTCGTGCGACCGCGGCGGCGCCGGCGAACGCCGACAGCAGCACGACGCCGGCTGCGAGATCTCCGGCCCATGCCCGATCTCCGAGCAGGTGACCGAGACCGGACGCGAGGCCCAGCGCCAGGAGCACGGCGGCGGTGACGCTGAGTGCGATCGCGACCGCGCCGAGCCAGACGGCGGCGATCAGCCGTTGGCCCTGCCGTCGTGCGCCCAGTCGCAGCGACAGCCATTGGATGCGTGCGAGCCGCGTGATCGCCTCGCCGATCTCGAGGACGTCGGCGTGCAGTGCACGCGCCGTCGACTCGAGCGACGGTTTCGGGGATCCGTTCCGACCGGTGTCCGCAACCCCGGACGGCTGCTCTCCGTCTAGCGTCGCGACCACAGGGCACCCACGATCGCACCGATGCCGGCAGCCATCAGGACCGACTTCATCGGGTGCTTCTGGACGTACTGGACCGCCTGGTCCTCGTAGCCCGTCACGCGTTCCTTGCCGTGCTCGTAGTAGTCCTGCGCGCGCTCCTTGCCGTGCTCGTAGTAGTCGGACGCCCGATCCTTGACGTCCTGCGCGAGCTCCCGCGCTGCGTCCTTGGAACGGTGCCCGAGCTCGCCGATGTCCTCGCGGACGGTCTGCGCCTGCTCGCGCAGCGCGTCACGTGCTTCGCGAGTGTGGGTCGAAGAGCTGCTCATGTGGATTCTCCTCTCTGTGAAACGTCACGGTCCGGTCGCTCCAGCGGCTCGTGTGCCGAGTCGCGAAGCGCCGCAGTCCTGAGGAGAGCAACGCGCGTGCCCACCGGCCCCTTTCGGGCGCGCGCGCCGATTGCCGGTCGGGCAGACGGGCGAAGCCCACCGGCACCGGCCGAATCGTGTCGTGCATCGGAGCCCGTGCCGCCGAGTCTTCGGTGACGCGGCTACCGGTCGAGCATGGCCTGCAGCGCGCCCCGGCGATCCTCGCTGCCGGGGCGGAGCGTGAAACACCCGGTGTCCGGCTTCGTCAAGCTGAACGGACCGCCCGGCTGAACGTCGACCGCGAGACCGTCGATCAGGTAGAGGAACATGCCGCTGCCCGACTGCACGTCCTTGCAGAGGGCCGCCATGGCTTCGGTTGCGGCTTCGCGGACGTTGAACGAGTACGCATCGCTCGACGGCCAGCCGCGATCGAGCGCGCGGATCTGGTCCCGCGCGATCGAGTGTCCGTGCGCCGCCGGGATCAGCTCCACGACCCACGGCGCCGGTCGAAGACGTTCGCCGTTCGGCCCGATCGTGCCCTCCGGCGCAGCGCGGACGATCCCGTACAGCGTCCTTGCCAACCCGTCGGACCAGTGGCCCGGTCGCCGTTCGTCGGGCAGCACGCGGACCGGGACCCAACGCATCGACCGGGACTCCGGTCCGCCGGCGTCGGCGGACATGGCCTGGAACGCCTCGATGGCGCGGACGTCGTCCTCGAGCGCGAACCGGTTGCTGCCGCCGTTCCGGTCGAGCCACACGATCAGCCGCCGCCGCTCCTCGTCGAGTCGGACCCCGGAACCGTTCGGCACACCGCTGCTCAGAATCTCCAGCCGGGATCGAATCGGGTGCGTCTCCAACTCGGGAGCGAGAGTGCGCTGCACGACCCGGATCGTCGCCGTGACCCTGGGATCGGGATGCGAGACGGGCGGGTCGAGCCGCCAGAGGACGTGGCGCGCGGGCGGCCCGATCCGCACCAGGGCGTCCAGTGCCGCGAGCGCGACGTCGGGATCGGCATCGCGGGCGGCGTCGGCGAGCCACCGGGCGGCATCGGGCGTGCGCCGGCGACCGAGCTCCCGCGCGGCGGCGACGCGCACCGCGGGATCCATGTCGAACAACCGCTGGCAGATTGCGAGCAGTGTCCGCTCGTCGTCGGGGGCGTAGGCAGCGAGGGCGAGCGAGGCCTCGGTCCGCAGCCAGACGATCTCCGCGGTGCCGAGCCTCCGATTCTGCTCGAAGCGCCCCGACCGCCAGAACCAGAACGCGTCGGGGAACGGCTGCTTCAGGAACTCCTGCAACCGTGCGACCACCTCACGGCGTTCTCCGCGGAACTCGTCCCGACGCGCGGCGAGCGCCCGGCAAGCGGTGACGATCGCGTAGGGATTCGCCGTGTCGAGGTGTTCGAGCAGTTCGCCGGACGTCGCTCCCGCACCGTCGACCGCCAGCGACGAGAACAGCTGCAGGCACCGTCGGTCGAACTCCGGTCGAAATCCGTCGAAAGATCGCGAGGCTTCCTCAAACAGCGCGTGGCAACGATCGCGATCCTCGCCCGTGGCGTACGGCGCGATCCGGATCAGGGCGAACATCGCATCGTCGACGGCGAAACCGGGCAGATCCGGATCGCGGGTGCACGCGAGCAAGGTCCCGATCGCCGGGACGCCGCGCGGCCCCAGATCCATCAGGATCCGAGTCGCGGCCCCGCGACCGATCTCGTCTCGACTGTCGTCGGGCCAACCCTCGACCACGACCCTGCCGAGCCGGGCCGCGACCGATGTCCCGCGGTGAAACAGCTCGACCTGCGCGGCGACCGCCACCGCCGGGTCGTCGGACACCAGCTCCTGCACGAGGTCCTCGGTGGGGCGTGGCGGCGGCTCCGGCTGCTGCGCCGGGGCGCACGCCGCGGCGGCACATGCGAGCCACGCGCAGATCGCGGCCGACGACGCCATGTGCGGGATCATCGCAGATTCCGCGGGGGCCTGCTCGTCCCTTCCATGGCGTGGTCGATCCCGGTGATGCTCGAGCGGATCGAGGTGCTCACCGGAGTCGAGCCCGCCGTCACCCTTACGGCGCCGCACGCCGCCGTGTTCTCGCGCGGACGCGCGCTGCCGGCAGCGGGAGCGGCTCGACGTTCCAGATGTCTTCGGCGTAGCCGCGGATCGTGCGATCCGAGGAGAAGAAGCCGCAGCGCGCGGTGTTGAGGATCGACATCCGTGCCCAGGTGTCCGGGTCGGCGAAGGTCGAGGCCGCGCGGTCGAACGCCGCGACGTAGCTCGCGAAGTCGGCGAGCAGCATGAAGCGGTCGGCGCCGAGCAGCTCGTCGTGGAGCGGCTGGAACAACGCTCCTTCGCCCGGGCAGAGCCGCTCGCCGGCGAGCTCGTCGACCGCGGCGCGCAGGGTCTCGTCGGCGTCGTAGATCGCCCGCGGGTCGTAGCCCTCGCGCCGTCGTGCTTCGACCTCGTCGACCGTGAGGCCGAACAGGAAGAAGTTCTCCGCCCCGACGCGGTCGCGGATCTCGACGTTGGCGCCGTCGAGCGTGCCGAGCGTGACCGCGCCGTTGAGCGCGAACTTCATGTTGCCGGTGCCGGACGCCTCCTTGCCGGCGAGCGAGATCTGCTCGGACAGGTCCGCGGCGGGGTAGATCCGCTCGGCCAGGGAGACGTCGAAGTCGGGCAGGAACGCGATCTTCAGACGCCGGTTCACCTCGGGGTCGTGGTTGACCACCGCGGCGATCGAGTTGATCAGCTTGATGATCAGCTTCGCGGTGTGGTAGCCGGGAGCGGCCTTCGCGCCGAACACGAACGTGCACGCTGGGACCTCGAGACCCGCCTTCGCGCGGTGGTACAGGGCGACGATGTGCAGCGCCTTCAGGAGCTGGCGCTTGTACTCGTGCATGCGCTTGACCAGCACGTCGAACATCGAGTCCGGGTCGATCTCCACGCCGATGCGGCGGATCGTCGTGCGGGCGAGACGCTCCTTGTTGTCGCGCTTGACGCGGAGCCACTGTCGCCGGAAGTCGGCGTCGTCGACGAGCGGTTCCAGCCCACGCAGCTCCTCGAGGTCGCGCAGCCAGCCGTCGCCGATGCGCGACGTGATCAGCGCGGCGAGCTCGGGATTGGCGATCTGGAGGAAGCGGCGCGGCGTGACGCCGTTGGTCTCGTTGCGAAAGCGGTCGGGCCACAGCTCGGCGAAGTCGCCCAGCGTGTGACGGCGGAGCAGATCGCTGTGGAGCGCGGCGACGCCGTTGACCGAGTGGCTGCCGACGGTCGCGAGGTGCGCCATCCGCACGGTGCGGCCGTCGTCGTCGGTGACGATCGACATGCGGCGCGCTCGATCCTCGTCCCCGGGCCAGCGCGCACGCACGCGGTCGAGGAAGCGGTGGTTGATCTCGTAGACGATCTCCAGGTGGCGCGGCAACAGCCGCTCGAACAGCTCCACCGGCCAGCGCTCGAGCGCCTCGGGCAGGAGCGTGTGGCACGTGTAGGCGAACGTGCGGCTCGTCAGATTCCACGCGTGGTCCCATTCGAGCTCGTGCTCGTCGATCAGCACGCGCATCAGCTCCGGGATCGCGACGACCGGGTGCGTGTCGTTGAGCTGGATCGCGACCTTGTCGGGAAGGCGGTCCCACTCCTCGCCGTTCAGGATCCGGAATCGCCTGAGGATGTCGTGCAGCGAGCAGGCGACGAAGAAGTACTGCTGGCGAAGGCGCAGCTCGCGGCCCTGCGGCGTGTTGTCGTTCGGGTAGAGGACCTTGGTGAGGTTCTCCGACTCGACGTTCTGCGCGACCGCGCGCGCGTAGTCGCCGGAGTCGAACAGCCGGAAGTCGAAGCTCGCGGTCGCTCGCGCCCGCCACAGGCGCAGCAGGTTGACGTGCCGCGTGCCGTAGCCGGGCACGAAGTTGGTGCTCGGCTCGGCGAGGACTTTGTGCTCGGGAACCCACCGCGCGTGCACCCGCCCGTCGTGCGTCGGTCTCGCGCGTGACGTGGCCACCGAACCCCACCTCGACGCGGTTGTCCGGCTGCGGAAACTCCCACGGGTTGCCGAGTGTCAGCCACTCGTCGGGGCTCTCGACCTGCCAGCCGTTCTCGAACGACTGCGAGAAGATGCCGAACTCGTAGCGGATGCCGTAGCCGACCGCCGGAATGCCGAGCGTGGCGAGCGAGTCGAGGAAGCACGCCGCCAGGCGCCCGAGGCCGCCGTTGCCGAGACCGGGCTCGGTGTCGAACGCGAGGAAGCGGAACAGCTCGAGACCGTGCTCGGCGAGCGCCTTCTGCGTGACGTCTTCGAGATCGGTGTAGACGAGATTCTTCTCGAGCTGCTTGCCGAGCATGGTACTCGGCCGAGAGGTAGTAGACGAACTTCGGGTTCGCGGCGAGGTAGGCCTCGGTCGTCTCGCGCCACCGCGCGACGAGGTGGTCGCGGACCGTGACGCACAGCGCCGCGTAGGCGTCGGCCATCGACGCCGTCTCGATCGTCGCACCGCGCGCGAAGTAGAGGTTGTCCTCGACAGCCTGGCGGAATGCCTTCGCGGTTCGCCTCGTCCTCGACGAGCTGACTCCCATCGTGCGCCTTTCTCTGGTCGGTTCGGTCGTGCGCCGCTCGAGCGGCGAACGCGGCATCCTAGCGGTCGGAATCGTCGGGCGAGAGCGCGCCGTCGGTGCGGCGACGAGGTTCTCGCGATCGTCTGGCGGGCTTGATTCGCGGCCGGCTGGCGCCGACGCTCCCGGGCGACAGGTTGCTGATGCACGACTCCGACGTCGCCGGTTCCGAACGCCCGGGCAAGAGCTTCCCGCTCGGCGCCACCGTCGACGACGGCGGCGTGCAGTTCAGCGTGTTCTCGAAGACCGCCGAACGCGTCGATCTCGTCTTGTTCGACTCGGCGGACGCACCCGAGCCCGCGCGCACGATCGCGCTCGATCCGGGCCGGAACCGGACCTGTCACTACTGGCACGTGTTCGTGCCCGGCCTCGGGCCCGGTCAGGTCTACGGCTTCCGCGCGCACGGGCCGTTCGAGCCGGCCAAGGGGCATCGCTTCGACGCCGGCAAGATCCTCCTCGATCCGTACGGCCGGGGTGTGACCGTGCCGACCTGCTACGACCGCCGCGCGTGTTCGGTGCGCGGGGACGACACCCGCTGCGCGATGCGAAGCGTGGTCGCGACGCCCGGCGGCTACGACTGGCACGGGGACGAACACCCACGGCATCCGTCGGACCGGACGGTGATCTACGAGATGCACGTCCGAGGCTTCACCCGGCACGAGAGCTCCGGCGTCGCCGCCGAGCGGCGCGGTACCTACCTCGGCGTGATCGACAAGATCCCCTACCTCGTCGATCTCGGCGTGACGGCCGTCGAGCTGCTGCCGGTGTTCCAGTTCGACGAGCAGTCGGCGCCGCCCGGTCTGACGAACTACTGGGGCTACGATCCGGTCAGCTTCTTCGCGCCGCACGTCGGCTACGCGACCTCGCGCGATCCGCTGGTCGCGATCGACGAGTTTCGCGACATGGTGCGGGCGCTGCACGAGGCCGGCATCGAGGTGATCCTCGACGTCGTCTACAACCACACCGCGGAGTCCGACCACGAGGGACCGACGTTCTGCCTGCGCGGACTCGAGAACGCGACCTACTACCTCCTCGACGACGACAAGTCTCGCTACGCCGACTACAGCGGGACCGGCAACAGCCTCAACGCGAACGCGTCGGTCGTGCGGCGGATGATTCTCGACAGCCTCCACTATTGGACGCAGGAGATGCATGTCGACGGTTTCCGATTCGACCTCGCGTCGATCCTGTCCCGCGACGACGACGGGCAGCCGCTCGCCGACCCGCCGGTGCTCTGGGACATCGAGACCGACCCGGTGCTCGCGGGCACGAAGCTGATCGCCGAGGCGTGGGACGCGGCCGGGCTGTACCAGGTCGGTCACTTCATCGGCGACCACTGGAAGGAGTGGAACGGCAAGTTTCGCGACGACGTGCGGGGTTTCCTGCGCGGGGACGAGGGCTTCGTGTCGCGGATCTCGAGCCGGTTCCTCGCGAGCCCCGATCTCTACGGGCACTCCGAGCGCGAAGCGGATCGCAGCGTCAACTTCGTGACCTGCCACGACGGGTTCACGCTCAACGACCTCGTCAGCTATGACCGCAAGCACAACGAGGCGAACGGCCAGGACAACCTCGACGGCTCCGACCACGAGCGGAGCTGGAACTGCGGCATCGAGGGCCCGACCGACGACCCGGCGATCGAGGCGTTGCGCACGCGGCAGATCAAGAGCTTCCTGGCCATCGCGCTCCTGTCGCTCGGCGTGCCGATGATCCTGATGGGCGACGAGGCGCGGCGCACGCAGCGTGGCAACGACAACGCCTGGTGTCAGGACAACGAGGTGAGCTGGTTCGACTGGCGGCTGCTCGAGCAGCACGCCGGGTTGCACGACTTCGTGCGGAGGGTGATCGCGTTCCGCAAGCGCCTCGATCTCAACGGCGCCGAGGGCCGCTCGACGTTGACCGAGCTGCTCCACCGCGCGAAGGTCGAGTGGCACGGCGTGCGCGTCGGACATCCCGACTGGTCCGACCGCTCACACAGCATCGCGCTCACGATCCGCGGCGCGAACGAGCTGTTCTACGTCGCGGTGAACGCGTGGCGCGATGCGCTCGAGTTCGAGCTGCCGCGGCCGGGCCGGGGCGGCACGGCGTGGCGTCGCGTCGTCGACACGGCGCGGGACGCACCCGACGACTTCCGGGACCTGCCGCACGCACCGGTCGTCGACGGCACGCACTACGAGGTCGTCGCGCACTCGATGATCCTGCTCGCGCGGGATCGGCCCGCGGCGGGGTGACGAGCGGGCGCGGCGCGCCGCCCGGATCAGTTTCCCGGCGCCGACGGCTTCGACGCGGCTTCCGACGGTGCCGATCGGTTCGGAGGCGTGGCTTCACCGGTGACCTCCGCGAGCTGATCCTGGAACCCGCCGAAGGCGTCGGCGGACAGCACCGTATCGGTCGAGGCGATCTCGTTCATGCGGAATGCGTCGGGCACCTGCTCGCGGCGTTGGGCGACGAGGTCGGACTGCAGGTTGACGCGGCGCCGGGCGACCTTCGCCTCGAGCGCGGCGCGTCGCGCGTCGTCCGCCATCCGATGAACGGTCTCACGGCGTGCGTCGACGTCGATCTGCTTCGCGATCGGACGGTCGAGCTTGCTCACCGCCTCGGCCTTGGCGAGGTCGAACATCGCATTGGCGAGCCTGCCCCGCGCTTGCAGCAGTTCTTCGCGCTTCCCGGCGAGCGTGCTCATGTCCTGGTAGTAGGCGACCTTGGCGCGAGCGAGGCGTACGGCCGCTTCGGCATCGTCGACGCGATGCTTCGACTTGTCGTATTCCTGCTGATCGCCGTACCGCTCGGCGTGGTCCGACTGGTTCTTGGCCTCTCGAAGCCGCATCTGCACGACCGAAAGGTCGTCGTTCGCGAGGTCGAGCCGGCTTCGAGTCGCATCCCGATCGCGCTTGGCGGCAGCGAGTTCCTCGGCGATCGCGCCGCGTTCCTGACGCGCCTGGTCGATCGCGTGCTGGTCGGACTTCGGCACGTAGGCGAGCAGGCTGTTCCGAACGTCGTTCGAATCGGTGTGCTGCCAGTCGGGCGTGCTCTGGCACGCGACGCAGAGGGCCAGCAACGAGAGTGTGGAAGCGAAGAGTCTCACGGATTCCTCCTGGGGTCGGGCAAAGGCGAACACCGGTGCAACCCGCATGCCTGCTCGGCCGGACTCTCCGTTCGCGCGTCCGCCGATCGGGGGAGGGCGGTCGCCGCGCACCGGTTCGCGACGCGCCTGCCCACGGGTCGACCGATGCACATCGACAGGTTCGGAGTCCGAGGTCGATCGACTCGGGCCGGGGCATGCCGCGTGTCGGCGACGGGGCCGCCGGTTCGGACACGCGAAACCCGACCTGCTGCCGAGCATGCAGTGGCTCGTTCGTCTTGCTCTTCTGCGAAATGACGATCGCGGTTCCGGCCGGAAACCGTCGCGACTCACCTGCACAGCGAGCGCCCGTGCGACTATCCTCTCCCCGGCGCGTACGCACGGTGATGTCCTCACCAGACGCGCTCGGTCTCTCGCCGCGCTGCGTGGCGGAGGCCGTCACTCACTTCCCTGCCCGTTCAAGGAGCTTCTCGTGATCAACTCTGCATCTCTCTCTCGGCGGCTATGCATACCCGCGTTCGCGGTTCTCGGACTCGCCGCCGGCGCTTCCGCCCAGTGGAACCTCGCCGTGGGCAACAACATCATCGAGGGGGACGAGATCACCTCGACCCAGGCCCTGGGCTTCGCGTTCCCGATCCCCGGCCCGGGCGGCATGACGACCACCGACGTGTTCATCTCGTCGAACGGTTGGCTCAAGCTGAACGGTGCGCCCGCCGGTGGTGGCAACGCTCAGTACGCCGAGTCGGCCGCGACGCTGATGGCCGAGGAGGCCCGCATCTGCGCGTCACTGGGACGACCTCTTCGGGCTCGTCTACTACAACACTTTCCCCGCGAGTGGCTCGACGCCCGCGAGCGCGCTGATCACGTGGCGCGTGATGAAGTACGGCACGACGACGCCGATCGACGCGCAGCTTCAGATGTACGCGGACGGGTCGTTCACGATCTACCTCAACCGCGTGGCCACCGACTGCCTGGTCGGCATCGGTGAGGGCAACAGCGCTCCTGACCCGGGTCCCGTCGATCTCTCCGTCGGAGTGACGAACGGCGGGCCGACGGTCTACGAGCTGTTCACGGCGGGGGCGCCATGTGATCTCGCGCAGAGCTTCATGCGCTTCGTTCCGAACGGCGTCGGTGGCTATGACGTCGCGACGCTGCCCACCTCGCCGTTGCTGCCCGCGACCCAGACTTTGCGCGGCGCCGGGTGCCCGGCCGCCAGCGGTACCGGAGGCTCGATCCGCGAGATCTTCAACAACGGTGGTTCGACGACGGGCTTCGACCTGGTCGGACAGTCGGTGGTCTACACGAAGACGTCGACGGGCTACGACGTGTCGCTCGCACCGTCGCTGATGTGGGACACGCCTGGTTCCGGCTCGCAGGTGTCCGGCGTTCCCTACTACATCACCGGGACCAACAAGCTGGATCAGAACAATCCGGTCATGTGGCTCCAGGGTGACGGCGACGACGGCTTGAGCAAGTCGATCTTGCTCGGCTTCTCGACGACCTACTGGGGGACGCCGACGAGCGCCTTCGAGTTCAGCCCGAACGGCGTCGTGTTCTTCGGTCCTGGGGGCTTCTCGGGTCCGAACACGTCGACCTGGGCCGGCGCGGGTCCGGCGGGTGTCAAGGTCGACTCCTGCGACCTCGACACGACGGCCGGTGGCGACCTCTGGCTCGACAGCTATGCCGCGTCCGGTTCCACCCCGGCGAAGACCGTCCTCACCTGGGACAACGCGCCGAAGTGGTCGAATCCGCCGCTCAGCTCGGGCGAGACGCTGACGATGCAGGTTCAGATGTACGCGAACGGCGACATCGTCTGCTCGTACCAGTCCAACAACCTGACGTCGCGTCAGCAGATCGCGATCTTCGAGGGCCACGGTCCGGCGCCCGCGACGGCGACCGACTACTCGATGGCGCTCGCCGGAGGGCCGCTCTCGGTGATGGCGGGCAACCCCGTCGTACCGCTGACCCTGACGTCGCAGCTGTTCTACCTCGGCACCGCGCCGATCGCCGTCGTGGGCAACGCGCCCGTGGGCACGATCGGACTGGCGCTCCACATCGGCATCGACCAGCCGACGATCCCGCTGGACGCGATCGGCATGCCGGGCTGCGAGGCGGAGACGACGCCGATCGGATTCCTGCTGATGGCGCCGCGCCTCAACGGTGGCGAGACGACGCTGGGCACGATTCCCGCGAGCCCGTCGCTCGTCGGCGGTCTGGTCACGCTCCAGGGCGTGGCGGTGCACCCCGGCAACGTGAATGCGCTCGGCATCACCGCGTCGAACGCGATCGACGGCGTGATCGGCTACTGATCCCGACGCATCGCGCATCGCGCGGCTCTGCCGCGCGATCCCGACCGGCTCCGCCCTCGGGCGGGGCCGGTTCCACGTACGGGACCGCGGATGCCGGCACCCGTGCTGGGAATCGCACACCGCCTCGGGCGACAATCCTGCCGAGCGTCGAGCCTCCCGATCGGCTCGGCCGCAATTGCCGGCGGCAGCCCGCGTTGCCGCCGCGAGACCCCGGCGCGGCCGCGTCGTGAACGACCCCCGTCCTGACTCGCACGCGAGGAGACTGTTGAGCGCACTTCTCGAAACCGCCGGTGTGTCGCCGACCCTCTACTGGATCGCGGCGGGCATCTTCGTCGTCACCTTCGTCGCGATCGTCTCCGAGCGCGTGCACAAGACGAAAGCCGCGTTGTTCGGCGGCGCGGTCATGATCGCGCTGCCGATCGTGACCCAGGAGGAGGCGTTCCACTCGACCGAGTTCGGCATCGACTACAACGTCGTGTTCCTGCTGATCTCGATGATGATCCTCGTCAACGTCATCGGGCAGACCGGCGTGTTCGAGTGGGCGGCGATCCGCGCGGCGAAGATCGGCAAGGGGCGGCCGATGCCGATCATGGTGATCTTCGCGATCCTGACGGCCATCGCCTCGGCCTTCCTCGACAACGTGACGACCGTGCTGCTGCTCGCACCGGTCACGTTGTTGATCGCGGACGAGCTCGACGTCGATCCGGTGCCGTTCCTGCTCGTCGAAGTGCTGGCGTCGAACATCGGCGGCACGGCGACGCTGATCGGGGACCCGCCGAACATCATCATCGCGTCGAAGGCGAAGCTCAGCTTCATCGACTTCATCGTCCATCTGACGCCGGCGGTCGTCGTGATGATGGCCGCGTTCCTGTTGTCGCTACGCCTGTTCTTCGGCAAGCGGCTCAAGGTCGACGAGATGAAGCGCCAACGCATCCTGGCGATGGACGAGCGCAAGATGATCAAGGACCCGGTGCTCGCTCGGAAGTCCCTGACGGTCCTGCTCCTGACGCTCGTCGGATTCATGCTGCACGGCGTACTGCATCTCGAGCCGGCGACCGTCGCCCTGCTCGGCGCATCGACCCTGCTGCTGATCTCCAAGGGTGACCCCCACAAGGCCCTCGCCGAGGTCGAGTGGACGACGATCTTCTTCTTCATCGGCCTGTTCATCGTCGTCGGCGGCATCGTCAAGGCCGGCGTCATCCGCGATGTGAGCCACGAGCTGATCCGGATCACGTCGCCGTCGCAGGAGAGCATGAAGACGACGACGTTCACGCTGCTGTGGGCGTCGGCGTTCCTGTCGTCGATCGTCGACAACATTCCGTACGTCGCGACGATGAGCCCGCTCGTCCTCGACATGGCGAACAGCGTGTTCCATTCGGGCACGGCCGACCCGTCGTCCCTGCCACCCGAAACGCTCCATCAGTCGGTGTTGATGCCCGTCTGGTGGGCGCTCGCACTCGGCTCGTGCCTCGGCGGCAACGGCACGGCGATCGGCGCATCCGCCAACGTCGTCGCGATCGGCATCGCGGCGCGCTCCGGCATCAAGATCAGCTTCGTCAGCTTCCTGTTCTATGGCCTGCCGGCGATGCTGCTGACCCTCGTCATCAGCCACCTCTACCTGCTGCTGCGCTACTTCTGACGAGCCGCGACGGGGCCCGACCACGCGCCCGCTCCGTGTCGCCGATCCCGGCCCACGGGTCCTCGCTGCTACCGCGAGCGATCGCTGTCGCCGCGGGAGGCCGCGCCGCATCTGCGTTCATGTGCGTTCATTTGCGGTTCTGGTCTCGGGCTGGTCGTTCCCAGGTTCGAACCGCAAATGAACGCAAATGAACGCAAATCGCGGTGCAGGGCGGCGGTGCGGCTCGACCGTGCGCGGTCGGATCCGAGTGCGGGCCCGCTCCGTGTCGCCGATCCCGGCCCACGGGCCCTCGCTGCTACCGCGAGCGATCGCTGTCGCCGCGGGAGGCCGCGCCGCATCTGCGTTCATGTGCGTTCATTTGCGGTTCTGGTTTCGGGCTGGTCGTTCCAGATTCGAACCGCAAATGAACGCAAATGGACGCAAATCGCGGTGCAGGGCGGCGGTGCGGCTCGACCGTGCGCGGTCGGATCCGAGTACGGGCCCGCTCCGTGTCGCCGATCCCGGCCCACGGGCCCTCGCTGCTACCGCGAGCGATCGCTGTCGCCGCGGGAGGCCGCGCCGCATCTGCGTTCATGTGCGTTCATTTGCGGTTCTGGTTTCGGGCTGGTCGTTCCAGATTCGAACCGCAAATGAACGCAAATGAACGCAAATCGCGGTGCAGGGCGGCGGTGCGGCTCGACCGTGCGCGGTCGGATCCGAGTACGGGCCCGCTCCGTGTCGCCGATCCCGGCCCACGGGCCCTCGCTGCTACCGCGAGCGATCGCTGTCGCCGCGGGAGGCCGCGCCGCATCTGCGTTCATGTGCGTTCATTTGCGGTTCTGGTTTCGGGCTGGTCGTTCCAGATTCGAACCGCAAATGAACGCAAATGGACGCAAATCGCGGTGCAGGGCGGCGGTGCGGCTCGACCGTGCGCGGTCGGATCCGAGTACGGGCCCGCTCCGTGTCGCCGATCCCGGCCCACGGGCCCTCGCTGCTACCGCGAGCGATCGCTGTCGCCGCGGGAGGCCGCGCCGCATCTGCGTTCATGTGCGTTCATTTGCGGTTCTGGTTTCGGGCTGGTCGTTCCAGATTCGAACCGCAAATGAACGCAAATGGACGCAAATCGCGGTGCAGGGCGGCGGTGCGGCTCGACCGTGCGCGGTCGGATCCGAGTGCGGTCCCGCTCCGTGTCGCTGATCCCAGCCCACGGGCCCTCGCTGCTACCGCGAGCGATCGCTGTCGCCGCGGGAGGCCGCGCCGCATCTGCGTTCATGCGCGTTCATTTGCGGTTCTGGTCTCGGGCTGGTCGTTCCCAGGTTCGAACCGCGAATGAACGCGAATGAACGCAAATCGCGGTGCAGGGCGGCGGTGCGGCTCGACCGTGCGCGGTCGGATCCGAGTGCGGGCCCGCTCCGTGTCGCCGATCCCGGCCCACGGGCCCTCGCTGCTACCGCGAGCGATCGCTGTCGCCGCGGGAGGCCGCGCCGCATCTGCGTTCATGCGCGCTCATTTGCGGTTCTGGTCTCGGGCTGGTCGTTCCAGGTTCGAACCGCGAATGAACGCGAATGCACGCAAATCGCGGCGCACGGCGCCCGGGGGGTGCGGTCAGCAGCCGTGCGCGCGTCGGGCGGCGTCGACCATCTCGGCGAGACGGTCGAGGCCCATCCGCATGTTGTCCATCGGTGGGCCGAACGAGAACCGCATCCACTGCCGGTACGGTGACGCGCCTGGGCGGAGCTTGCCGGGGTTCACGTCGAAGAACTCGCCGGGGACGGTCATCACCTTCCGCTGCAGGGCTTCCCGGAAGAACGTCTGGCCGTCGTTCAGGGGTGCGGGCAGGTCCGCGAGGCAGCCCCAGCAGTAGAACGTGCTCGACGGCTCCGCGGCGAAGCGCACGCCCATCTGCTTCAGTCGCCGGACCATCTCGTTGCGCTTGCTGCAGAACGTCGCGCGCAACGCATCGGTCTCCTGGTCGGCGCGTTCGGGCTCGAGCACGGCGAGCGCCGCACGCTGGGCCCATCGCGACGGTCCGCCGTCGATCGCGCTCGCGGTGCGCGCGATGGACTCGACCATCGCCGGCGGCCCCACGACCCAACCGACGCGCCAGCCCGGATACCGGTAGCTCTTGGTCAGTCCGTCGAACAGCAGGACCGGATCGCGGTCGACGTTCTCGACGAACTCCGCGCCGCTGACCGGACCGGCTGCGGGCGTCGCATCGCCGCCGCCCGCCGGCACGTCGTAGACGAAGTGGCTGTAGAACTCGTCGAGCAGCAGCGTGATGCGTTTCGAACGCGCGACGCGCACGATGTTCGCGAGCTCGGCGCCGCGCACGACGTTGCCGGTCGGGTTGCACGGATTGCTCAGCACGAATGCACCGATGCCGCGTTCGTCGACCTCGGCTTCGAATCGTTCGGCCGTGATCGCGAAGCCGTCGCGTTCACGCGTGCGCAGCGGGATCGCCGACAGGCGCGCCAGGTGCAGCGCGAACATGTCCTCGTAGGCCGTGTAGTCGGGGAGCTGGTAGCCGACCTGCACCGGACCGAGCGCCGCCATCGCGCGCGTCAGCGCCAGCCGTCCACCTTGCGCGATCGCGACGTTCGCCGCGGTGTACTGCGACCTCGCGTGACGTCGATAGAGCCGGTTGTAGTGCGCCGCGACGGCTTCACGAAGCTCCGGCGTGCCTTCGAGCGGACCGTATGCGTGGTCCTCCGGGCGAATCGTCAGCGTGTCGAAGCGCCGGGGCGCGCCGGCCATCTCACCGACCTCCGGCTGTCCCTGTCCCAGGTTGGCCCAGTCGGGGTGACCGTTGACGAAGCCGAGCTTCATCGCCTCGGCGACGACGTGGATCACGCCCATGTAGGGGACTTCGCGCAGCGCACCGCGATCGGAGTCGAGGTCGATCGGAGACCGGTTCATGCGGGCCGGAGGATACCGTGCGCCGGCCGGGTCTACCGCACGTCGATGTCCGGATCCGGCCAGCGCTGGGGGACGCGGCGCAGTCGGCTGGTGTCGTAGCCCTGGTGGGCGAGCTCGGCGACGAGCGCGCCGTAGACCGGCTCCGGGACGGTCGGGGAACGAGCCATGATCCAGGCGTAGTCGCGCGCCGTCCGGGCGATGATCGTGGTCTCGTAGCGCGGATCGAGATACGTGATCAGGTACTCGAATCGCAGGGGCCAGAAGAAGTGCATGCTCCACGTGGCGTTGGTGCGGTCATCGCTCACGTAGCCGGTCGGATTCATGACCTTCACCGGGCCGTCGAAGCCTCCGTCCCGGAACCGGTAGGTGGTGTCGATCCGGCCGTCCTCGCCGAGCGCGTAGGACTCCACCCCGTTGTAGGCCTGCTCCTCGCCCCAGCCCGGGATGTGCGCGATCACGTGCCAATCGCCCATGAACCGGGGGAGGTCGACGTGCTCGACGGTGCGGAGCGGCGGCTGGGTCGAGCAGCCGGTCAGCAGCGAGAGCAGAGCGGCGGAGGCGGTTGCAGCTCTCGAGCGTCGGTGGCGCTTCGGGCCGTCGTCACGGATCATGGGCGTGGATTCGTTCGCCGGCCGCGTGCGGATGCCCGGCGCACGGCAACGGGGCTTGGCGCGGTGCCACTGGCTCCGCCATCATCGGTGCATGCGGAACGCGTTGCTGCTCGTCCTGTGGTTGCTCTTGCCGCTCGGCTGCGGCGACGACCCGGCGAACGACGCACGGCCCGCGGCGGCCACGCTGCCGGCGCCGACGCCGGCGGAGCCCGTCACGCCGCCGCCGTCGGACTTCCTGCGCTTCCGCCGCCTCGACGACGAGAACGGCCTCGTCGAGACGGCGGTCGTCACCTACGCCGATCCGGAGGGGCGGCACGTCTCGCTCGTCGCCGCGGTGCACATCGCGGACGCGGCGCACTACCGGGCGCTCGATGCGCTGTTCGGGAGCTTCGACCGCGTGCTCTACGAGCTGATCGCCGATCCGGGCGTGCGGCCGTCGCCGGACGAGCCGGCCTCGAGTGGCCTGAGCTCGGTCCAGCGACTGATCGCCGGCGGCTTCGAGCTGGTGTTCCAACTCGACGGCGTCAATTACCGCCGCGCGAACTTCGTCCATGCGGACCTGACGCCGGCGGAGTTCAGCAGGCTCCAGGACGAGCGGCAGGAGTCGTTCGCGCAGCTCGCGATCCGGTCGATGCAGGCGGCGATGCAGAACCGCGTCGGGGCGTCCGGGGAGGGTGTCGATCTGGTGTCCGCGTTTCGTGCCGGCTACGGGCGGCATGCGCTCCGCATGTGGTTCGCGACGCAGATCCAGGACCTCGAGCGCATCGCGGCGGGGCTCGGCGGTGCCGACGGTGAGTCGGTCCTCCTCGAAGGGCGGAACGCACGCGCGATGGAGGTCCTGGGCCAGACTCTCGCGGCCGGCCACCGGAACGTCGCGATCTACTACGGCGCCGCGCACATGCCCGACTTCGAGCGGCGACTCCTTCGGCTCGGGTTCGAGAAGATCGGCCAGCGGTGGCTGGTCGCCTGGGACTGCCACAAGCGCAAGGACCCGCGGCCGCGCTAGCCGGAGTCAGCGGTGGCTCGTGCCCGAGACGCGGTCGAGCGCCGCCTGGTGCTGGCTCCAGAGCTCACGCCAGGCGTCGGCCTCGTCCTTCGGAAGTGCGGACAGCGCGTCGCCGCGCACCGAAGCCAGATCCCGGTCCCGGCTCCAGAACGACAGGATCCGGATCGGATCGCCGTCGTAGTCCGGCTCGGCGAAGATGTGCTGCTTCGCCGCCAGATCCCGGCGCAGCCATTCGAGTGCCGATCGCCGGCAGGTGGCGCGCTCCTCCGGAGTCGTCGCCGCGGCGTCGCCCTGACCGTCCGCGACGAGCACCGCCGCACACGCGGCGTCGTAGTAATGCGACTCGCCGTCCGAGATCATCGCGTCGGGGTCCTCGGCGATGGTCGCGCGCCAGAGTCGCAGCGCACTCGCGTAGCGGCCCATCCGGTGCGCGTGCCGCGCGGCGTCGATGCGCTCCTGCGAGTCCTTGGCCTCGACTTCGCCGCTTGCGATGCGGACCAGACGGTCCTGGATCGAGGCGAGACGCTCGGCCTCCTCGACCCACTCGGCCGATGGGTGGGTCCAGCCGGCCTGCGCCGTGCCCAGCTCGTCGCCCTTCTTCAACTGCACCACGGCTTCCGCGTAGTGCCCCTCGCCCTTCAGGACGAGGCCCAGGTTGCAGTGCGCGCGCGCGTTGTCCGGATCGATCTCGATCGCGCGTTGGAACGCCTCGACGGCGCCATCCGCGTCCCCCAGCTGCCGGCGGGTCAGCCCCAGGCGCATCCAGCCGTCCGAGTCGTCGGAGTCGAGGGCGAGGATCCGCCGATACTCGTCCGCCGCCGCCTCGTAGCGACCGGTCGACTCGAGGATGTGGGCGAGACCGCGGTGCGACGCGGGGTCGTTCGGACTGACTTCGATGCTCCGCCGATAGCAGGTACTCGCCGTCGCTGAGATTGCCGGCCTCCACCTCGTTGAACCCCGCGTTGGTCCACGCGCGGGAGTAGTTCGGTGCGATACCGCACGCCCGCTGGAGGACGATGCGGGCCTGATCGTGCTCGCCGAGGTAGGCCAACGCCAACCCGAGGTCGGTCAGCGCGTGTGCGCTGCGCGGTCGGATCGCGACGCATGCCGACAGCACGCGCACGATCTCGTCGCGCGGTCGGTCGTCGCCGAGCCGGAACAGATAGACCGCGAGGTTGTGGCTGAGGCACGCGCTGTCCGGCCAGTAGAGGAACGCGCGCCGCGCGACGGCGATCGCGCCGTCGAGGTCGCCGGCCGCGTACAGGGCTGCCGACAGCAGATCGAGCGTCTCGGGTCCACACTCCGCCGGATCGACGGTGTCCGACATCGCGTGGAGCTCGTCGAGATCGTTCGTCCGGAACGCGCGACGCAGGCGGGTGCGCACCGCGTCTCCGTCCGCCGCATCGGCGACGTCCAGCAACCGCTCCCAGCCCCGTGCCGGGTCGTTGCAGCGCTTCAGGATGACTGCCCAATCGAGCAGTGCGGTCGAGAGCTCCGCGCGGATCGCGCTCTGGCGGATCTTCGCCGCCGCGGCGTCGATTGCGTCGTGCTCGGGATCGACGCCCCACGTGGCGAACGCCTGGGCGTACGTCTCGGGGATCTTCAGACCCCCGGGCCCCAGGAACTGGTCGTGGCGGATCTCCTCGAGCAGGTTCAGCATCCGCGCATCGCGCACGGCGGCCTCGTGCTCCCCGGTGACCTCGGCCGCGAGGCGGTCGGCGCGCACCCGCATCGGCGCATCCTCGGCGAGGGCCTGTGCGAACTCCGCCGACTGGCGCGCCGCAGCCATCGCCTCGGCCCACTGCTCGGGACTGCCGGCCGCGAACGACCGCGCGTGGGCCTCGAGAGCGATCGCGCGTTCCATCGCGCTGCGGACGGCTCGCTCGGTGCGGTCGCTGCGCGCGCGTCGTTCCGAGTCCATCCACAGGTAGGCGATGGCGCCCAGCACCAGCGCCAAGGCCACCGTGAGTGACCAACCGACCGTGAGTCGCATCACGCGACGCTCGGACATCGTGCGGATCTGGGCACGGGCCGTTTCGACCTCGAGCTCGTGTGCGCGTTGCTCCGCGAGGGCGAGGTACTCCGTGACCTGCTGCGCGACCGCCGCGGCGTCGCGAGGACGGCTCTTCGGATCCGCGGACAAGCAACGCTCGGCGAGCGCCACGAGCGCCGAATCGCCGCCGCACGCGCGCAGTCGGGCGCGCGCGTCGTCGAGCCAACCCTTCGAGGCGCGGAGCAGCACCTCGATGCGGTTCTCACCGAGATACGGCGGTGCACCGGTGAGGATCTCGCACAGCATTGCGCCCAGTCCGAACACGTCGACGCGCGGGTCGGCGTCGGTGCACTCGCCGCGGGCCTGCTCGGGGGCCATGTACGCGGGCGTGCCGGCGACGCGTTCGGCGGGCTTGCCGTCGGTGACGCCGATCGAGTCCGCGGACTCGCGCGCGAAGCCCCAGTCCATCAGCTGGACCTCGCCGAACGCGCCGACCATGACGTTCGCGGGCTTCAGGTCGCAGTGCACGACACCCCGGGAGTGTGCGAACGCGACCGTCTGGCAGACCTTCTCGTAGATCTCCAGGAAGCGACGCCGGCGTTCGGCGGGGTGTCGACGCGCGTGCAGGAGCACCTGGAGGTTCTCGCCCGCCACGATCTTCATCGTGAAGTAGGGGCGGCCATCGTCGAGGCGGCCGAGCTCGTGGATCGGCACCACGCCGGGGTGCTGCAAGCGGCTGCAGACCTTCGCCTCGTGGACGAAGCGCCCCACCATGTCGGTGTCGTCCGCGAACCTGCGCGCGAGGATCTTGATCGCGAGGTCGCGCCCGAGTCCCGGATCGTCGATGCGGTAGACGAGCCCCATGCCGCCGTGGCCGAGGCGTCCGGTGACCCGGTAGCGGCCGAGCCGCGCGGGCAGGTCTTCGTGTTCGTCCGGCTCCTCGGCCTCGACGTCGATGGCCTCGAGACCCCGGTTTTCGGCTCCATCCGTCGGGCAGAGCCGCGCGAACAGAGTCGTCAGGCCCTTCTCGAGGAAGCCGTCGAACTCGGAATCGGTGGAGTCGGTCATCGGTCAGGGGCGCTCCGCGCATCCCTGCATCTGCCGGTGGAACGATTCCCGGGCATGGGACCGCGAGTCCTTCAGAGGAGCGCGAGAAGATCCATGCAGCGCCGCTCCAGTTCCTGCTCCGATGCGTTCGGATGGTAGGTCGCCATCGCGGTGAGCAGGGCGGCTCGGAATCGGCGCTTGCCGGTCTTCAGCAGTTGGTAGACGTCGTCGATCGGTGCCTGCAGGCGTTCGGCGATGTCGCGGGGCGGCATCGCCTCGCGGAATCGCAGCTTCAGCGCCGTGATGCACCGTTCGCCGCGGGGATCGGTGCCTGCGCGCTTGCTCATCAGGTCGTAGGCCTCGGTGAGGAGCAACTCGGCCCAGGCGCGGTCGAACACGCGGGACAGCGTCGGCTCGGCGGGTGCGAGCGTGTCGAGGTCCACGTTGCCGCGTGCCTGGCGCTCGCGTTGCCTCGCGTAGCGACGCTCGGTGACCGCCGCGACGTTGCTCACCACGCCGTAGAGATAGGCGCGAAAGCCGGTCGCGCGCTCGGAGTCCACGCGCGACAGCGCACCGTTCGGCTTCAGGCAGTCGAGGAAGACCTCTTGCGTCGCGTCGAGCACCCGTTCGTGATCCGACGGCAGCCGCCAGCGCGCCGCGAGGTAGGCGCGGATCACCGGGCCGTACTGCCGGCAGAACGAGTCTCGATCCGCGTCCCGGCACGCAGCGGCGCCGAGCACGACGGTCCAACGCGTGGAGTCCGGCCAGTGCATCGAGACGGGATGATATCGGCGTCGCCGGGGCTGTGAACGGTCAGGATCTCCCGAGCGCGGGAGCGCCGGCGTGGAAATCCGCGCCGGCATCTGCCCGGAAAGCGCGCTCGCGGAAGAAGACCGCCGGAGCCCGTGAGTTCCAGTCGGCCGTTGTCGGCGCGGAGATGCGCTGTCGGCGTCGGCGCTCGGCTCCGTCCGCCCCGTTCTCTCCGTCGCCAGAAGGCCCGGCATGCTCACCATTCGACTTCCAAACTTCCCCGTGGTCGTCCTTCTCGCGCTGCCCGTCACCGTTTGCGGTGAAGCGGTAGCGCAGCTGCAGACCGCCGTCAATCCTCCCGGCAACGCGACGGTCGAGGGCAACTCCCGCCGCGGGTTCTTCTCGAACACCGCGACCGGCCGAACGCGCCACCAGGAGATCATCGGCTTCTCCGGCAACCCGTTCCAAGGCCTGATCCAGCGCGTCGCCTATCGGCGCGACAACGACACGATCGTCGCGTCGGGCAACTACGCGGCGTTCTCGCCCGACTTCGACATGACGCTCAGCACGAGCCCGAACAACACGCTGACGATGTCGCCGGACTTCGCGTCGAACATCGGCGCCGACGCGATGCTGGTGCACAGCGGTCCGGTGAGCTGGCCGGCGGAAGCGAAGATGCCTCCCGGCCCGACGCCGTTCAACTACGCGGTCGCGCTCTCATCGTTCTTCCCGTACCAATCGACGAACGGCGATCTGTGCGTCGAGATCATCACGCAGCCGATCACCAACCCGAACTCGCTGTTCTTCATCGATGCCGACGCTTCGAGCGCCGGTTCGTCGGACATGGTCCTCGGCGCGCCGTGCGGTACCGGATCGGCGAATGACAGCTACGTCTCCGACAACTGGGGGCCGGGCGCCTACGCGTATGCGGTGCAGGACAACGGCCCGCATTCGGTGCCGTCGGTCGCGACGTTCGGCACGACGTCCCCGACGATCGCCGGCATCCCGCTGCCGGTCGACCTGTTCTTCATCGGCGCGCCCGGCTGCCTCCTCCAGAGCGACGTTGCGCTGGGCCAGTTCCCCGGCATGACGACCTCGAGCGGTCGCTGGGACCTGTACTTCACGATCCCGAACCTGCCGACGCTCGGAGGGCAGCACGTTCGTTTCCAGTGGGTGAACGTGCTGGATGCCGGCGCCGGCAACGCCGCTCAGCTGTCGGTGACCGCGGGCCACGAGGTCACGATCGCGACCCCGATGCCCGGAACGCCGCCCCAGAGCGAATCGCTGGCGTCGTTCACGACCTCGTCGACGACCATCCCGACGACCGCGGCACTGGTGCAGCAGGGCTACGGGTTCGTGATCGAACTCGGCTACTGAGTCTCCTTGTTCCCCGGCCCCGCCGCGCCCGCTTCGTTCTTCCCCGGGGTGCGGCGGGGTCGTGGGTTTCCGCCTCGCTCCGACGCTCGCCGATGAAGCTCCTCCTCCCCGCGGTCGCGGTCGCCACGCTGTTCTCGCTCCGTGGGCCCGAACCGCCGCCGGGTCCGCCGTGGCAGCTCACCTATCGCGACGCGCGTGAGCACGCGCTGCGCGCCGGCCAACCGGTCTTCGTCTACTTCACGAAGACCTACTGCCCGCACTGCGTGCCGGTCGACGCGATGCTGTCGCGCGAGGAGCTCGAGCCGCTGTATCCGCGCGTCACCTGGCTGTTCGTCAGCCGCAACTTCCAAGGCGACGCCAAGGACCGCGAGGCGTTGCGGACGCACGACCGGTTCGGGATCTCGTCGTGGCCGCAGCTCGTCGTGTTCGATCCGCGCACCGACGAGGTCGTCGCCGAGCCGCCCCGCGACCTGAAGGGCTTCTCGGCGGTGCTCGAACGCGCGGCGAAGAACGACTCGTTTCGGCCGGTGCGGTCGCCCAGGCCGGCCGAGCCGCGCGACGCATCGACGAACGACGTCGACGACACCGCGCCGATCGCGACCCGATTCGACAGCCCGGACTCCCGCACGCGTGCGATCGCCCTCGAGGACGCGACGCTCGCGATGACCGCGACGGACGAGGGCACGAAGGCGCCGCCGCTGCCCCCGGAGGCGGTCGCGAAGCGCCTGCTGGATCCGAAGGAGGACATCGTCGTCCGCGTGCGCGCACTCCGCTACCTCCGAGTGGTCGCGCCGGCGCTCGTCGCCGAGCAGGGCGTCGTGGTCCTGGACCTGCCGAACGACCCGATTCGCTACGAGTTCCTCGACGTGATCAAGGAGCATCCGAACCCCGCGCTGTCGCCCCGGCTCGTCGAGATCTTCCGCGGTGCGGGCTCGACCGTGCCCAGCCGGAATCCCAACGTCCTGCGCATGCACGCCGCCCAGGCGCTCGCGAGCTCCGGCACGGCCGATGCCGCGGATGCGCTGCGACCGCTCGCGGTCGAGGCGAACCCGCTCAACAGCACGACCCGCATCGTCGACGAGACACTCGGCGCGATCGGCGCACGGTCGAAGGCGGGGGAGCGCAAGGCGATCGAGAAGCTCCTGCTCGACGCGTTCCCGGCCGGTGGTGACGACCCGCATTGGGGTGCGAATCCGCGCGAGGGCATGCCGCGCATCGCGCGCTCGCTCGCCGAGAGCGTCCGCGCCGCACTCGTCACCGCCAGCGGCGACAACGACCTTCCGGCGTTGCCCGCGAGCTGGACGATGGCGACACGCGAGACGTATCTCCGGGAGTTGCGCAAGGCACTCCACTGACCGCGTGTGCCTCGTTCGAAGGTGCACGCGGTCGGCACCGCGTCCGCGGCGCCAGGGTGAGGGACGAGGCCCGCGAGCCGGACCTGGCCACGGGCCCTGACGGCGAGCCCGCCGCGGAGCGCCCTCACGCCACGATCTGCATCCGCAGGCCGACGCCGTCGAGATCGAGATCCTCGGGCAGACCCAGCGCCGTGCCGAAGGCCACGCGCTCCGCGCTCCAACACGCGGCCATCGCATCCACGAGGTCGTCGGGGGCGCACTGACGCGGAGTCCGGTCGGCCAGGGTGCTGGCGAGCGGCGACCATCGACGGCCGAGCAGATCGAGCCGCGACCGCCGTCCCGAGTCGCTCTTCTTGGTCGCGACGATCGCGACGTCGTCGTTCATCACCGCGAAGCTGACTTCGGGGTGAACTTCGACCACGCGACGCCTCGGCGCGCGCGTGACGTACCGGTCGACCTCGCGGATCTTCGGCAGGATCGCGAAGCACTGGCGGCTGATCCCGATCGCGTGCGGGGACGATGACCGGTTTCGACGGAGCGCGTCGTCGTAGTCCCGCGCGAGCAGCGTCGCTCGCGCCGGCGCGGAGAACACGCTGCGTCCGCGGAGGGGCCCGAGCAGCGCGCGCGCGAGGCGATCGCAGCTCCGGCCGCCCCGCATCGCGGCATCGAGCAGACCGATCGGCACGTCGATGCCGACGATCTCCGGGGACTCGGGCCAGTCGTCGATCTCGGCGATCGATCGGGCGACGCGACAGCGCAGCTCTGCGACGTCCGGATTGCGCAGCACTCCCACCCAACCGTGTCTGCAACCGTCGAGACCCGCGATCCACATCGTGCTTCGCACGCCACCCGACAGCGGATGGCGTCCACCGTGCAGGTTCGATCAGGCCGCGAGTCTCGTCAACCCGGTTCCGCCGCTGCGCCGAGACTCTCGCTCACGCGCTCGCGGATACGGGGGCGAGGAGCGATCCGAGAGCGGCTCCGACCCGCGCGCGCTGGGGCTCGGTGGTCACGGCGACGAAGAGCTCCTCGAAGCGCGGGTGGGTGACGCCGCTCTCGAGGAACGTCCAGCGCTTCGCGGCGAGCAAGGCGTCGCGTACCTCGTCGAGCTCGTGGACGGAAAGCTCCCGGTCGAGCGCCTTCCGGAGGTTCGCGAGGTCGTTGTCGACCTGCGCCTTCAGCAGCCCGTCGACCGCAGCGTCGAGCTCGATCAGCTCATCGACCGCGACGTCGCGCTCGGACTCGCTCATCCCTGCGAACGCGCGGAGCGTCTCCAGGTGGTCCATCTGCGCGTGCTGGGACTCCTCCTGCCAGTGAGCCTTGAATACGTCCTTCGTCAGCAGGTCGAGCGAGTCGTCGTCCCGGAACGCGTCCGAGTAGTGGCGCTGCGTGAACCACTCGATGCAGGCGGTCAGGAGCAGGACGGCGCCGTCGCTCTTGCTCAGGACGTAGCGGGCGGTGTCGTCCTGGCCACCGACGAGTGCGGTCTCGAACCCGAGTGCCTCGTCGACGAGCCGGCGGAGCCGCCGGAACAGCTCCATGTGCTTGACCTCCTCGGCGGCGAAGTTGGTCAGCGCGTCGAACGCCTCCCGATCGTCGCTTCCGTGGTCCCTGGCGAGCTCTGCGACCTTGGGTGCGATGAACTCCTCGACGTAACCGAACAGGTGCGCGTAGGCGGCCATCTCGACCTGCGTCAGGCGGGTCTTCTCCGCCTCGGAGAGGCACCCCACGCGGGACGCCGCCGACAGTGGGAGCGGCAGCCACCGCTTCGACGTGTCGAACGACCGGCCGCCGAGCACGTCGGCGATTCGCCAGTTGACCTTGTAGGAATTCTGCAGGCAGTTGGGGAACGAGTAGCGGGACATGGAAGACTCTCCTTGGACGGTGGTCGGGCGACCCGCGCGTTGGCAGCGGGATCGGTGATGAACCACTGAGCGGATTCCCGGCTTCCGGCCCGCCACGATTTCAGAACGAGAAGTGAAAAACTCGCCCGAGGCCGTAGCTTCCGGGGCCCGAGCGACGACCGATGGGACGACCGAAGACGTACGACCGCGACGCTGCCCTGCGCCGCGCCATGAACCTGTTCTGGGACAAGGGATTCGAGGGCTCGCGGCTGAGCGAGCTCGTCGCGGTGGCGGGCATCAACCGGTTCAGCCTCTACCAGGAATTCGGCGGCAAGGAGGGCCTCTTCGAGGCGGCACTCGAGCTCTACATGCAGGACATGGCGAAGCTGGCGGAGCCGCTGCTACGAGAACCGGCCGGCACCGCGAACGTGCGGTCCTACTTCGAAGGCCTGCTCGACTTTCCCCTCCGGCACGGTTGCTTCGCCGTCAACGTCCTGCGGGAGAAGCACGTCGTGCCGCCGGCGTCGTTCGCCGCCGTCGAGCGGCTCGCCGCGGACACCGAGCGCGCGTTCGTGCGCAATCTGCGCGCCGGGAAGCGAGCCGGCGAGCTCGCACCGGACACCGAGATCGCTTCGCTCGCCCGGTTCCTCAGCGCCTTCGAGATCGGCTTCCTGAGCCATGGAATCCTGTCCTCCAGACGCCAGGAGCGGAAGCGCATGCTCACCTTCCTCGACCGCGTGCTGGGTGGCTTGCCTTGCCGCGAAGCACCACACTAGGATCGTCCCCCGTGATCCGCCTGCTCGTGTTCGCGCTGTCGCTCGCACTGCCCGTGTGCGCGCAGTCGTCGATGACCGATCTCGCGGTGGGGTTCTCTCCCTGCGACCTCGACGGGGACGGCACCCCGGAGATCGTCGCGCTGCACGGGGTCGGCGCGGCCGGCGACGAGACCGCGACGTGTGTGGTCGTGCTCGTCGAAGCGCGGCTGTTGCGCGCGCGGGACGGTGTGGACCCGGCGTCGATCGAGACGCTGCGGCAACGCATCGACCGGTTCGCGGGCGATCTCGCGGCCGAAGGCCACCGCGCCGAGATCGTGTCCGCGGAGGTGCACTCCGGACCGCCGCATCAGGACGGCAGGACGGTGCTCGCGCTGCGGCGGTTCCTGGCCGCGTGCGCGGAATCGCGACACCTCGCCGGAGCGATTCTCGTCGGCCACTTCCCGGACGCGCTGCTCCTGCGCACCTGCAACTGGCGCAAGCACGGCTCGATCGAGCTGCGGGACGACGACGGTCGGCCGGTGCGCCTCGGCAAGGACACGCACTACCTGCGCCGGATCACCGAGCGCGTCGCGCATCGCTGTGACCTGATCCTGGCCGATCTCGACGGCCACTGGGAACCGTGCTACCGGCAGGCGGACACCGAATACCCGGGCTTCGTCGCCGCGTTCGACGGCGATGTTCCGGAGCGTGGCGGTGTCGCGATCGCCTGGAAGCCGGCGCCGGAGCGCTACGCCGACGCGTTCCACGTCGACGACGGCGCCGCGGCGATCGATCCGGCGAGCCGACGAGTCACGATCGACGACGCGGTGCGCGACCACGAGTGCACGGCTGCGGATCGCGCGCACGGCAACCCGATCGCGCGGCCGGACATCGCGGTCTCGCGGCTCGATGCGCGCGGAGTGGCGTGGCGACCGCGCGCGGGGTTCCTGGACGCCGAGGGCGATCCGCAGGCGGTCGAGTTCGGCGAAGGCGCGCGGGTTCCGGGTGCGGCGGGGGTCTGGGTGCCCGATCCGGACCTCGAGCTGCGGCTCCTGGCGGAGTACTTCGATCGCAACCACGCGTTCCGCACGTCACCGATCGATCCGGCATCGTTCCGACCCGCATCGATCGCCTGGGGGCTCGGCTCCGGCATGCGGAGTCTGCGCGCGGCCTCGGCCGAGTGGGCCGGCTTCGCCGAACCCGGCTACGACGTGCACGACCACGTCGATCTCTGTGCGCTGGTCGACTGGCTGCGCAGACCCGCGGTGCTGCGCACCCTGCGCGCGCACAGCAACGGCCTGTTCGCCGGCTTCGCGCCCACCGATCCGAACGCCCTGCAGCGCCTGATCGGTGGCCCACCGTGGAGCTGGGTCGCCGACGAGAAGCGCCTCGAGCCGTCGCTCGCGGCGTCGTGTCGTGCCGGCCACGCCGACTTCTGGCTCTACCGCACTCTGTGGGCCGACCACGCCCTGCCGGCGTGTCCCTATCTCCTCGTGCACACCGGCTGCGAGGCCGTTTCGCCGCCCGGAGCCGATCGGCTGCGCTACGACGCACCGGCGTACGGACGCTTCGGCCAGGCCGCGTCCCTGCTGTTCTTCACGCCGTGCCTCGCGCTCGTCGGTCGCGCGAAGGTCTTCTACGACGAACCGCGCGGGTTCAGCGAAGCGCTCGCCGCGGGCGAGACCTTCGGCGCGGCTTGGCAGCGCTACTTCGCCGCCGAGTCCGCGGCGGCGAGCTTCGGTCAGGTCGGCGGTGACATCGGCCGCAAGCGCGCCTACTTCTGGTCGGTGCTCGGGGACTGGACGTTGCGACTCCGCCGGTGAGGGTCGGCCTCCTGGGAGGGCGAGCAGCTCACGAGAGGGCTTTCGCGCCGCCTCGCCATCGGGGAAATTGGGACGAGACGAGGCCCCGTGAAGCACGACGCAAGAACCCGAATCTGGTTGCGCCGAATCCTCGCGCTCGCGATGGGGACCGTGCTGGCCCTCACCTTCGCCGAGATCGTCGTGCGCATCGCGATCCCCGTGCGCAATGTCGGCCCCTCGTTCACCGAGTTCGATCCTTCGGACGGGCGGCGCATGAAACGCTCGTTCCACTGCGAGCGGATCACACCCGAGTTCGACATGAAGCTGACGACGAACTCGACCGGTGAGCGCGGTCCCGAACGCGATCCGACGGCCGATGCCACGATCCTCTGCCTCGGTGACTCGTTCACGTTGGGGTACGGGGTCGACGATGGCGAGGAGTTCCCTCGCCTGGTGGCCGCAGGGCTCCGCAAGGCGATTCCGAGCGTGCGGTTCGACGTGGTCAACGCGGGGATGGGCGGAGCCGGGAACGGCCGGTGGCTCCACGAGCTCGAGCGCGACCATTTCGCCGCGCCGCTGCGGCTCGTCGTGATGCAGGTCTGCGGCAACGACTTCCTCGACAACGCTCGCGAAGCACTGTTTCGGGTCGACGACCGCGGCGAGCTCATCAGCACCGGCACGCAGTCCCGGCGCTGGTACGACGCCGTCCAGGACGTCACCGAACCGATCCCCGGGCTCGCGTACTCGCGACTGTTCTGCCTCGTCAAGCAGTTGGCGACCAGACACTGGCTGATGTCGGCACCGGACCTGGACGTCGGGTCGGAGGACGCTCCGGTGGACGAGCGGGCGAGGCAGGAGGATCGGCTCACCAACGCGATCCTGACGCGGGCGCTCGAGCTCTGCGCCGCGAAACACGTGCCGGTCGTGGGGATGGGGTGTGCGCTCCGCGGGCGACGCCGCGAGCTCGTGAGGTCGTTGTTCGCCGAGCACGGGGCGCCGCTCGTGGTGCCGCCGAGCAAGGCGGAGGCACCGGAGCTGTACTACCGCGTGGACGGGCACTGGCGGCCGGCGGGGCATCGGCAGGCGGCGGCGATGTTGCTCGAGACGCTGGCGGGGACGCCGTTCGATCAGGCGTTGCGCGGCGCCGCATCGCACCACTGACCGTCCGCGAGCGTGGGGAGCCGCTCGTTCGGTGCGGAACCGCGGCCCCACCGACCCGGTGTCCGGCGGCCCCGTGGATTTCGCGAATCCGCCTGGGGACTCCGGCCGGCGTCTCGCTGAGCCCTCGTGACCGCGCGAGGCACCGTGCCCCGCGCCGCCCTCTCCCGACTTCACCGGAGGCCCTCCCATGGCACGCTTCACCATCACCTCTCTCCTCGCCGCGCTCGCCCTCGCCACCGCTCCCGCGACCGCGCAGTTCGACCGCGAGACCGCGGCACCGACCGACGGCGCGCAGACGTTCTTCAACTACACCCCGCAGGGCATCGGCGCGCTCGTGAGCCAGGGCTACCGCCTGTCCGACATCGAGGTCACCGTCGCCACGGCGAGCACGATCCGGTTCTCCGGGACGGCGGTGCGGAACACCGGCGCGTACGCCACCGCGTGGTGGTGGTACTACGGCGTCTCGCCGACCCAGCTCCTGAGCTACGCGCAGCAGCACAACGCGCGATTGATCGACGTCGAACGCTACGTCGTCGGCAACAGCGTCCACTACGCCGGGATCATGGTGCCGAATTCGGGCCCGGACGCAGTGAGCTGGTACTTCTGGACCGAAGTGCCGTACTCGGGCCTGTCGAACCTGCTGTCGACGACACAGACGCGCATGATCGACATCGAGCACCACCAGTCGAACGGCCAGAACCGGCTGACGGTCCTCGCGATCCGGAACCAGGGCGAGCACGCGCGGGCGTGGTGGTACTACGTCGACTACGACCTCCCGTACATCCAGTCGCGCATCGCGGCGCACCATGCGCGGCCGATCGATCTCGAACGGATCGGGCCGGATCGCTGGATGGCGATCCTCGTCGACGACAGCATCTCACCGTGGTGGTACTACTACGGGCAGACGGCCGCGAGCGTCACCCACTACCAGAGCTACCATCACGCGCGCACGATCGACCTCGAGATGTACCTCGACGGCGGCACGCCTCGATACGTCGCGATCATGGTCGACGACTTCGAGAACTTCCGGCCGTACGGCACGCCCTGCTCCACGGCGATCGGTCCGCTCGAACAGGACGTGATCGCGAGCTCGGGCTTCAAGGGTACGACCGTGAACTTCCGGGCACAGAACGTCACGGCCGGATCGGTCGGCGTGATGAACATCGGCGTGCAGCAGACCGCGATCCTGCTGACGCCGTTCGGCTTCCCTGGCTGCTCGCTCTACACCGATCCGCTGGCCTCGGCGCCGTTCTCGGTCGGTGGCACCAACCAGGTCGTCGTGCCGGTCGGCGTGCCGAACGACGCGAGTCTCGTCGGCGCGGAGTTCTTCACGCAGTTCGCGGCGCTCGGGCGTACGTCCGCCGGCATCCAGCTCGCCGCGAGCAACGGCATCGCGACGACGATCCGCGGCTGAGGCCGCCCGCAAACGCACCGAGGCGGTGCACGGCCACGCTCCCCGGGAGCGCGAGCCGTGCACCGCCTCGTGCGTGGTACGGCGTCGCGGACGGTTACTTCGCAGCCGCCTTCAGGCCGGCCTCGAGCTCCTTGACGAAGTCCACCGGGGAGTTCCACCCGCTGATCTTGTGGAGCACGTTGCCGTCGGCGTCGAAGATGCCCATCGCCGGGATGCCCCGTGCCTCCATGGCGTCCATCAGCGCCTTGTAGTCACCTTCGGCCGCCTGCTCCTGGATGATCTTGACGGGCACGAACTTCTCGTTGAGCAGCTGGGCGACCTCCTTGTCCGGGTACGTGTAGTAGTCCATCCGGTAGCACCACACGCACCAGAAGGCCATCACGTCGACGAACAGCGGCTTGCCGGCCTCCGCTGCGAGCTTCTTCGCGGCGTCGAACGAGACGTAGTTCCAGTGGATCGGGTCGGTGGCCTTCGGGCGGCTCTCGTCCAGTTTCCGCTGCTTGACGAAGTCCTCGCGCTCCTTGTCGAAGCGTTCGGTCCAGATCTTCTCGACGCGCGCGCGCTGAGCCGCGAGATCGGCGGGGTTCGGTCCGCTGGCTGCCGCGGTCGTGATCTCGACCTTGTTGTCGTCCGTGACCTGGATGCCGATGAGATTGCCGTTGAAGAAGCCGTGCTCGTCGAGCTTCATCATCCCGTAGGCGCTGGCAGGCCGTCGGTCGTCGGGCTTCACCAGCGCCCACATGTCGTCGGCGCCGTTGAACTTGCCGTCGTGGTTCTCATCGACGATCGCGACGAGGCACTCGTCGTCGCCGACGTGGACCGGCGCTTCGAGGTAGTCGAGGAACATCAGGGATGCGTCGGGGTCTGCGTCGTTCATCTGCCGGAACGTGAACACGACCGGGAGCGGCGAGGCTCCGAGGTCGAGCGTGGTCTCGACCGGGATGGCCTGCGAGAAGTGATTGTCGCCGCGCGACATCGACCGGACCTGCATGTCCAGCTTCTCGTCGTCGTCGAGCTTGCCGTTGCCATTCCGATCGACGAACAGCGTGTCGTCGTCCTTGGCGTCGGCGGAGGACTTGCCCATGACGATCGCGATCGGCTTGCTCGCGATCGTGCACGAGCCGAACCACGCGTCGGTGAATCCTTCCGGCAGCGTGAGTCCCGAGATCGCGGTGCGCGTCATCGCGACGTCCTCCGACGGTGGCATGACCGGCGGGGGCGACTCGCGATTCATCAGGTCGGCCTTCTTCATCGAGGCCTCGACGGCGACCGGCTTCTGCGCGGGCAGGGTCGAGGCGAAAACGAGGGCTGCGAAGCCCAGGGGGGCGAGGGGTCGGATCATGTCTCTCTCCAAGGAGCGCCGCGAGGAAGTCGGGCTCGGGGATGTCCCGGCCTGGCCGGGAGGGTGGCCCCCCATCCTATCGGGCAATGGGTGGGATCGCTGCGATCGTGGTGCATTCCGGGGCGCCGGGACCGCCGCGAGCGCCGCATTTCCCCCGCGCCGAGGGCCCTCCGATCAGGACTCGTTTCGCCCCGGCCGCGGTTCTACGCTCGCTCCATGAACACCGCGCAGGTGAACCGGTTCGTCGAGAAGACCTGGGACGACTCGATCACGCCGACGCTCGTCGACTACATCGCGATCCCGAACAAGTCGCCGGCCTTCGAGCCCGAGTGGGCCGCGCTCGGCCACATGGACAAGGCCGTCGCGCTGATCGAGGGCTGGTGCCGGGAGCAGCAGATCGAGGGGCTGACGGTCGAGGTCGTGCGGCTGAAGGGCCGCACGCCGCTGATCTTCATGGAGATCCCGGGCGACCGCCAGGACGACTGCGTGCTGCTCTACGGGCACCTCGACAAGCAGCCGGAGATGACCGGCTGGCTCGACGACCTCGGGCCGTGGAAGCCGGTGCTGAAGGGCGACAAGCTCTACGGGCGCGGCGGCGCCGACGACGGTTACGCGGCGTTCGCGTCGCTGACCGCGATCCGCGCGGTCCGTGAGTTCGGCGGCAAGCACGCGCGGTGCGTGGTGCTGATCGAGGGCTGCGAGGAGAGCGGCAGCTACGACCTGCCGCTACTACATCGACCACCTGAAGGACCGGATCGGCAGCCCGAGCCTGGTCGTCTGCCTCGACTCGGGCTGCGGCAACTACGACCAGCTCTGGTGCACGACGTCGTTGCGCGGCATGGCTGGCAGGTACGCTGACGGTGAAGATCCTCGAGGAAGGCGTGCACTCCGGCGACGCGAGCGGGATCGTCCCGTCGTCGTTCCGCATCGCGCGCCAGCTGCTCAGCCGGCTCGAGGACGAGGCGACCGGTGCGATCGGGCCGGACGCCTTCCGGGTCGACATCCCGCAGCAACGGATCGAGCAGGCGGCGATCTGCGCGAAGGTGCTCGGCAAGGACGTCTACCAGAAGTTCCCGTGGGTGGGTGCGCCGTCGCCGATGGCCGCCGATCCCGCCGAGGCGGTCCTGAACCGGACCTGGCGGCCCTTCCTCGCGGTGATCGGTGCCGCGGGTCTGCCGGCGTTGAAGGATGCCGGCAACGTGCTGCGGCCGTTCACCTCGCTCAAGCTGTCGTTGCGCCTGCCGCCGACGTGCGAACCCGAAGCGGCCACCGAGGCGATGCGGCGCATCCTCACCGCGGATCCGCCGTACGGCGCGCAGGTCGAGTTCGAGGCCGAGCACGGCGCGGCCGGCTGGAATGCGCCCGAGCTCGCGTCCTGGCTCGGCGAGGCGATCGAGGAAGGCTCGCAGGCGTTCTTCGGCAAGCCCGCCGTCCACATGGGCGAGGGCGGCACGATCCCGTTCATGGGCATGCTCGGCGAGAAGTTCCCGAAGGCGCAGTTCATGATCACCGGCGTGCTGGGGCCGAAGTCGAATGCGCACGGCCCGAACGAGTTCCTGCACCTGCCCACGGGCAAGCGGCTGACCGGGGCGGTCGCGCACGTGCTCGACGCGCACTTCCGGACCGGGCCGCACGGGTAGGCGGTCCGCGCGTGACAAGCGGACGTCGGGCGGGTCCAGTCTGCCCATGCCCGATCCCGAAGTCGTCGGCTTGACGCTCCCGACGCCGCAGCGCCGTCCCGCGGGCACCGCGTGGCTGCTCTTGCTGTTGCTGAGCCTCGCGATGCTCGGCAACTACTACGTCTATGACTGCATCGCGCCGATCGAGGATCTCCTCGTGAGCCAGCGCGGACTGAGCCACGCACAGGTCGGCTCGCTCCAGGGGATCTACAGCCTGCCGAACATCGTGATGGTGCTGATCGGCGGGGTGATCATCGATCGCATCGGTGCGACGCGCGGAGTTGCGCTGTTCGCTGCGATCTGCGCAATCGGCGCCGTGTGGTCGGCGCTGGGCGGCGACTACCTGCAGATGGTGCTGGCGCGGCTCGTGTTCGGGCTCGGCGCCGAATCGATGATCGTCGGCGTGTCGACGTCGATCGGTCACTGGTTCGGCAAGCGTCAGCTCGGTTTCGCGCTCGGTCTCAACCTCAGCCTCGCGCGCGCGGGCTCGTTCGCGGCGGACTGGTCTCCGACGTTCGCGCACGGGCTCTACGAGAAGGGCGTCGACGGTCCGCTCATGTTGGCCGCAGGCTTCGCGGTGTTCAGCCTCGTCACGGCGCTCATCGCCTGGGGCATCGACGCGCGGTCGGGAGTCGAGGCGCCGCGTGGCGAGCACGGGGACGCCGAGCGGTTCCGCCTCCGCGACATCCGCGGCTTCCCTCGGGCGTATTGGTACCTCGCCGGCATGTGCGTGACGATCTACTCGGTGTTGCTGCCGTTCCGGAGCACGTTCGCCATCACGTACCTTCCAGGATGCCTACGGCATGTCGAAGCCCGCAGCCGGCCAGCTCAACAGCTACGTGTTCCTCGCGGCGATCGTGTTCACGCCGATCTTCGGCTTGCTGTTCGATCGGCCACGCTGGCGCGGCCTCTCGCTGCTCGGTGGCGGCCTGATGCTGCTGCCGGTGTTCCCGATCCTCGCCTGGACCGACTGGTCGCCGTGGATCGCCAACGTGCTGCTCGGCCTGTCCTACTCGCTGGTGCCCGCGGTGATGTGGCCGTGCGTCACCCGCATCGTCCCGCCCGAGCGCCTCGGCACCGCGTTCGGCCTGGCCTTCATGATCCAGAACGCCGGACTGACACTCGCGAACCCGATCGCCGGCGCGCTCAACGATTGGTCCGGCGCGAGCGCCGAGAACCCCGCCGGCTACGGCCCGATGCTGTGGTTCTTCGCGGTGCTGGCGTCGGCCGCGGTGGTGTTCGCGATCCTGCTGCACCGGGACAGCCACGAGCTGTAGGAAGCGCGAGACGCAGACAACCACGCCCGGTGTGATTGGCTGCGTTTCCCGCCGCCGTCCGCCGATCTCGCCCGGTGGACCGATACCCCGCGCCGGTGACCGGATATCCGTGGCGCCGCGGCACCGGCCGTCGGCATGTGTGGTATGGGTTTCACCGGCGACGATGCGATGACGTGACATGCGCACACCGGTTCTGATCGCGGCCGCCGCGAGCCTGATCGCACTGATCTGCCTCGTCTCGCCGACCGGCGTGATCACACCCGCCGGAGCGACTCAGCGTGTCGAACCGACGCCGCAGAGCACCGGGCCACGGGTGGTCGTGTCGGTGCCGCGCACGGATGCGCGCGAGATCGTACGGCACTCGGTTGTCCTCGAGTCCCCCTCGAGCGCGGAGCGACCTGCCGTCCGCGTCGCCGTCGTCGACTCGCTCGGCCAGCCACTGCCGGGAGCGATCGTGCTGTGCCGCATCCCGGGCGACGTGCGTGACCTCGGCACGACGGACGACACCGGCATCACGGAAGCGCCGGTCCAGATCGCGTTCGGCGAGTCGTCCAAGGGCTTCCTCCGTGCGCGTTGCGGGCTCGTCGAGTCGGAGGAGATTCCGGTGAGCGCCGCACAGGTGGGCCGGGACGCCCTCCGAGTCGTCATGCCGCCGGCCGGGTGGGTGGCCGTGGAGGTTCGGTATCCGCGCTCGAGTGCGATCGTCGCGAACGTGATATCACGATCGTCGTTGAGTCTCTCGTGTCACGAGTGTCGTCGCTTCGGTCCGCTCGACACGATGTTCACGCTCGACGAAAACGGATTTGCGGACCCGGTTCTCGTGCCGCTGAATCACACGTTCCGGCTGTCGGATCAGTTCGGGCTCTGCATGCCCGCGATCGACCAGATCCGTGGCCCGACAGAGCCCGGCGAGACCGCTCGTGTGGTCATCGATTTCGGGGTCGAAGCGCCGGTCCTTGTCGGTGTCCTCGAGGATCCCTCGGGGGCAGCCGACGCCGGGTACGTCCCGATCGGGATTCGGACCGCGCACGACGAGTTCGGCAGGTTTGCGACGTCCGACGACGCAGGCCGCTTCGTCGTTCGACTGGAGCCCTCGGCCATCGGCAGCAAGGTGGAGATTCTCGTCGATGCTCGGGTGAATCCGTTGATCGATGGCGCACGCTTCAAGTTGAGCACGACGGTCGTGGTGCGCACCGGTGTGCAAGACGTCGGCACGCTGCGACTCGAACGCATTCCAGATCCCTACCCCGGAACTTTGAAATGTATCGACATGGGCTGGTGACGCCTCTCCGCATCATCGTCCGCGGCGGCGTGTTCGACGTGCTGCTGCGGCTCGTCCGCTCCGGTCTCGGGGGACGGGTCGGCGACGGCCTGGATGGTCGAGCTGGGCACGTTCCTGCTGCGCACCGAGAGCGAGCTGGTGATGAAGACGCACCGCGTCGTGCCGGGGCGGCTGCGCGACGCCGGGTTCCGATTCGACTCTCCGGGGTGGCCCGCCGCGGCGAAGGCTCTGTGTGAGCGATGGCGGGCCGAGTCGGCGGCGCTTCGGACGGCCTGACCTGTGGCCATGGAGTTCCGCCCGGGATTTCGCGGAGCCTCCGCACCTGGCGTATCCGCGAGGCGGTCCCCGACCATTGCCCGAGTCCTTCGATGAACCCCATTCGTCTGCCAGTCGCCGTCGCGCTTTCGCTCCTCGCCACCGCGGCGACACCGGACATCGGGCCCAAGCCGCTCGCGCGCGGCGCGACGCCGCTGCCGCCCGGCCGTGACCTCGACGGCATCACGGTGACGATGCAGTCGGAGGACGTGCAGCTCACGCTGTCGCAGGGAGGCAAGCTGCCGCCGGATCACATCGAGGATCTGCTCCGGGTCGAGGCGACGTTCCACATGCAGAACCACGGGGACGCGGTGACGATGGAGACGGGGTTCCCCACCAGCGGAAGCCGGATGCGGGACTTCGCCGTCGAGATCGACGGGAAGCCGGTCGCCGCGGAGCTGGTCGAGCGACCCGGTCCGGCGACCGGCGAGGAAGGCGACTCGGCTCGCCCGTCGCCGCAGGGAGAGTCCTGGTACGTGTGGAACGCGACCTACCCCGGGCGCACGGTCAGCACCCACGTCGTGCGCTACACGGTGTCGATCCGGCGTGCGAACGGCTGGGCACGCGGCGGCTACGTGCTCCACACCGGGGCCGCGTGGCAGGGGCCGATCGGCAGCGCCACGGTGACGCTGCGCTTCGGCGACGGCCTGTCGCTCGATCACCTGCGGAGCGTCGCGCCCAACCGCGGCGGGCGGCTCGAGGACGGCGCGGTCGTGTGGCGGTTCAAGAACTTCGAGCCGACGCGGTCCGACGACATCGAGCTCGGCTGGTCGACGAAGACCCGGACCGAGATCCTCGCCGGGGCGCGCGAGCGTGCGGGCGCCGACTGGCACTCGCGGGCGTTCCTGGCGAAGCTCGTCGGCGAGGCGCCGGAGCTGTCGTTCCGGCAGGCGATGACGGCCGCCGAGCGCGACGAGTTCTTCGCGCAGCTCGACGCGCTCGCGTCCTTCGAGAAGGACGCCGAGGGTCGGCTCGTGGTGGCCGTCGATCTCCCCGGCCAGCGGGGCGTGAGGTCGCTGCTGGATCTGGCCGAGCTCGCCTCGCGCTACGCGGGGGACGACGAGCGCGCGAGGCCGGCGATCGAGAGCTGTCTTGCGATCGCCGGCGCGCTCCTCGACGGCAAGCTCGTCGCGGGCGACCGCCTGATCGCGCTGTCGGGCCGGCTCGCCG
The DNA here is from genome assembly GCA_963823025.1 of uncultured Planctomycetota bacterium. Taxonomy (GTDB): domain Bacteria; phylum Planctomycetota; class UBA1135; order UBA1135; family UBA2386; genus CAWGKH01. The sequence goes on from CAWGKH010000009.1 coordinate 239,887, forward strand.
ACGCCCACCGCGAGGAGCTCCGGGCCCGCATGGCGGCGGTCCGCGCCACGTTGCAGTGACTCCGGGTCAGCGATCGCCGTTCGGCACGAACCAGTGGACGTAGCCGCAGCGCGCGCAGACGAAGCAACGCGCGGCTCGATTGAGCCAGTCGAGTCCGGCGAACGTCATGCCGGGGGTGTTGAGCAGCACCTTCGGCAGCTCTTCGAAGTCGTCGTGCTCGCAGACCTGGCAGGCGAGCTGGATGTCCGGGCCGACCGTCACCTTCACGGCATTCTCCGTAGCGAGGGAGTCAGTGGGTTCGATCGCATCCTACCGGCAGCACACGCGGCCACCGCTCCTCACATGTTCCGCCGGTACTGCCCCCGACCTCGTACAGCGCGTGACTGATCTGGCCGAGCGAGCAGGTCTTGGCGGCCTGCATCAGGGCGGCGAACACGTTGCCCTTCGACAGTGCGGTCTGCTGCAGCTCGGTCAGGGCCTGTCGGTGCGACGGCGGCGTTGCGCTCGTGGAACGCGCGGAGCGACGCGATCTGCGCCTGCTTCTCGTCGTCGGAGGAGCGCATCACGGCCTCGGTCTTCTGGATCGGCGATCCGTCCGGACCGAGGAAGGTGTTGACGCCGACGATCGGCAGCTCGCCGGTCGACTTGAGCGTCTCGTAGTGGATGCTCTCCTCCTGGATCTTGCCGCGCTGGTACATCGTCTCCATCGCGCCGAGCACGCCACCGCGTTCGGTCAGTCGGTCGAACTCGGCGTGCACCGCCTCCTCGACCAGGTCGGTGAGCTCCTCGATGATGAACGCGCCCTGCAGCGGGTTCTCGTTCTTCGCGAGGCCCAGCTCGCGGTTGATGATCAGCTGGATCGCCATCGCGCGGCGCACCGACTCCTCGGTCGGGGTCGTGATCGCCTCGTCGTAGGCGTTGGTGTGCAGACTCTGGCAGTTGTCATAGATCGCGTACAGCGCCTGCAGCGTCGTGCGGATGTCGTTGAACGAGATCTCCTGCGCGTGCAGTGATCGGCCCGACGTCTGGATGTGGTACTTGAGCTTCTGGCTGCGCTCGTTGCCGCCGTACTTCTGCTTGATCGCCTTGGCCCAGATGCGCCGCGCGACGCGGCCGATGACCGAGTACTCGGGATCGAGCCCGTTGCTGAAGAAGAACGACAGGTTCGGCGCGAAGTCGTCGATGCGCATGCCGCGCGACAGGTAGTACTCGACGTAGGTGAACCCGTTCGCGAGCGTGAAGGCGAGCTGCGTGATCGGGTTCGCGCCTGCCTCGGCGATGTGGTAGCCGGAGATCGACACCGAGTAGAAGTTCTTGACGTCGTTCTCGACGAACCACTGCTGGATGTCGCCCATCATCCGGAGCGCGAACTCGGTCGAGAAGATGCAGGTGTTCTGTGCCTGGTCCTCCTTCAGGATGTCGGCTTGCACCGTGCCGCGCACCGTCGAGATCGCGCGCTGGCGCAGCTCGTCGTAGACGCTCGCCGGCAGCACCTGGTCACCCGACACACCGAGCAGCCGTAGGCCGAGGCCGTCATGACCCTTCGGCAGCTCACCCGCGTAACCCGGACGCGGCTTGCCCTTGTCGCGGTAGATCGCGTCGAGCTGCTTCTCGGCGTCGTCCCACAGACCGTGCTCGTCGAGTGTACTTCTCGCACTGCTGGTCGATCGCCGCGTTCAAGAAGAACGCCAGCAGCATCGGCGCCGGCCCGTTGATCGTCATCGACACCGACGTGTTCGGCGCGCACAGGTCGAAGCCCGAGTAGAGCTTCTTCGCGTCGTCGACGCTGCAGATCGACACGCCGGCGTTGCCGACCTTGCCGTAGACGTCGGGGCGCTCGGCCGGATCCTCGCCGTAGAGCGTCACCGAGTCGAACGCCGTCGACAGCCGCTTCGCCGGCTGATCGAGCGCGACGTAGTGGAAGCGCCGGTTGGTGCGCTCGGGTCCACCTTCGCCCGCGAACATGCGCGTCGGGTCCTCGGCCGTGCGCTTGAACGGGAACACCCCGGCCGCGAACGGGAAGCCGCCCGGCACGTTCTCGGTCAGCAGCCAGCGCAGGCGCTCGCCCCAGGCCTCGAACCGCGGCAGCGCGACCTTCGGAATGCGCAGTCCGGACAGCGACTTCGTGAACTGGGGCACGCGCAGCGGCTTGCCGCGCACGACGTACTCGTGCTCGTCGGTCGCGTAGCTCTCGACGAGGTCGTCCCAGCCTTCGAGCTGCGTCATGCACGACGCTTCGAGCTTCGCACTCTCGCGCTCGTAGCACAGCTCGAGCGCCGCACGCGCGGCCTGGTCACCTTCGCCGAGCTGCTCGATCGCACCGCGGAGCTGGAACAGCCGCTGCGCGACACCGCTCTGCTCCCGCGCCCACGCGTCGTAGCTCCGGTTGTTGTGCGCGATCTCCGACAGGTAGCGCACGCGTTCCGGCGGCAGCAGCGTGCCGCGCTCGGGCAGCCCGGTGTCGAGCTCGAACCGCGGCGCGAGCGCTTCGCTGCGCTCCGCGAGCCGCCGCATCAGCCCGAGGAACAGCCCGTTGGTGCCGGCGTCGTTGAAGTGCGACGCCATCGTGCCGAACACCGGCATGTCCTCGATCGGATCGTGCCACCGCTCCTTGTTGCGCTGCACCTGCTTCTGGACGTCGCGCAGCGCGTCGAGCGCGCCGCGCCGGTCGAACTTGTTGATCGCGATCACGTCGGCGAAGTCGAGCATGTCGATCTTCTCGAGCTGTGTCGCGGCGCCGTACTCCGGGGTCATCACGTAGAGCGACACGTCGGCGTGCTCGACGATCTCGGTGTCGGACTGCCCGATGCCCGAGCTCTCGAGCAGGATCAGATCGAACCCGCTGCGGCGCATCAGCTCGAGCGCGTGGCCGACGGCCTGGCTGAGCGCGACGTGCGCCTGCCGCGTCGCCATCGAGCGCATGAACGCACGCGGATCGTGGATCGCGTTCATCCGGATGCGATCCCCGAGCAGCGCGCCCCCGGTCTTGCGGCGCGTCGGGTCGACCGACAGCACGCCGATGCGCAGACCCGGATAGTGGGCGAGGAAGCGACGCACGATCTCGTCGATCAGCGACGACTTGCCGGCGCCGCCGGTGCCGGTCACGCCGAGCACGGGGGGCACGACGGCCGGCGCCGGCACCTTTGCGAGGCGGGCGTCGAGCGCCGCCGGGTCGTTCTCGGCGAGCGTCAGGGTACGCGCGATCGTGACCCGGTCACCAGCCGGCAGTGCCGCCGCGTCGAATTCACCGGGCGGCGCGAAGTCGCACCGCTTCAGCATGTCGTGAACCATGCCGACCAGCCCCATCGCGCGGCCGTCGTCGGGTGAGTAGATCCGCTCGATGCCGTATGCCTGGAGCGCCTCGATCTCCTCGGGAAGGATCACGCCACCGCCGCCGCCGAACACGCGCACGTGGCCGGCGCCGCGCTCCGCCAACAGGTCGTGGACGTAGCGGAAGAACTCGTCGTGGCCGCCCTGGTAGGAGGTGATCGCGATGCCTTGCGCGTCCTCCTCGATCGCCGCGTCGACGATCTCCGCCGCACCGCGGTTGTGGCCCAGGTGGATCACCTCCGCCCCGGCGCCCTGCGCGATGCGCCGGAAGATGTTGATGGACGCGTCGTGCCCGTCGAACAGGGACGTCGCGGTCACGAGGCGGACCTTGTGCCGAGTGACGCGCTGCGCGCCCTCGCCGGACCGCGTTTGGAGCTGGCTCTGGCTCATGGTGCGGAGGGGTGTCGGAATCCGTCGATTCTAGGGCTGCGACGGAACGGAGCCAGCCGGAGGTCCGGAGCCGGAGCGGCCCCGGAGAAACGGCAGCGCGGCCGACTGCCTCGGGGCATGTCCACCGCAGGTGGGCATGCCCCTCCCGTTGCGGCGGGAGGCCGCGCTGGGTCGCGAAGTCGGAGGATCCTCGCGGGACGCGAGGATTCGGAGCCGGAGCGGCCCCGGAGAAACGGCAGCGCGGCCGACTGCCTCGGGGCATGTCCACCGCAGGTGGGCATGCCCCTCCCGTTGCGGCGGGAGGCCGCGCTGCGCATAGAATCCGGCGAGCCGATGTCCGTCCGGTTCGCCGTCATGCTCCTGTTCGCTGCGCCCGTCGCCCGGGCGCAGGCACCGGACGTGGCGTGGGAGCGGCCGGTCGCCGTCGATCCGACGACCGTGGACGTCGTTCCGGTCCAGCGCGAGGGCGCCGTCGTCGCGATCTCGTTGCCACCGGCCGCGGGAATCGGCACCGAGCGCAATACCGTGCCGTTCGTCGAGCCGGTGCACGACTGGGAGGTCGGCAAGCTGCCGAACGGGGACCTCGTCGTGCTCGCCGGCGGGGTCAAGGACGACCTGACCGTGTACTTCGTGCCGGCGGCGGGCGCGGCGCGCGAGCCGTTTCGCACCCAGCACGGTCGCCGGCTCGGCCCGGCGTTCGGTGACGGCCACGGCTCGTGGCCGTTGGTGGCCGGCCCGGACCTGTGGGTCATCGCCTACCAGAACGACGACCGGCATGTCATCTTCCGCGCGCTGACGACCGGCCGCGGGCTGGTACGGGCCGAGCTGCCGGCGGCGTGCAAGGGCTTCGGCGTGCCGCGCTTCGACCCCCGGTCGTTCGAGTTCACGGTGCCGCTCGACGGCGTCGACGACGTCGTCCGCTTCGTCCACCCGCGTGCGCCGAAGGCGTCGATCGACAGCATGGACGGCGAGCGATCGGACTTCGGCCTCGTCCAGCTCGGCCAGAGCGTCGAGCGGCGTTTCCGGATCCGCAACGTCGGCGGCTTCCCGCTGCGCGCCACCGTGCGTGCCGAGCCCGCGGGGGTGTTCGAGGTCGAGGATGAGGCGGAGCTGGAGCTGGCCGCCGGTGCGATGACCGAGCTCGTCGTGCGCTGTGCACCCGCCGTCGCCGGCGAGGTCACCGGACAGCTCAAGATCGAGTCCCCGGTTCGTGGCGGCGATGCCGGGCTGGCCCTGCACGTCGAGGGGTTCGAGCTCGCGGCCGAGCCGGAGAAGGTGCCACCGGTGCCGTTCGATGTCGCGACCGCGCCGCCGGCGCCGGAGGCGGACGCGGCGGGAACCGCGCCTCGCACCGTGGTTCGTCCCGCGTTGCGCGTGCCGCCGCCGGTCGTGACCGATGCGCGTGTCGTCTGGGACGGGGGCCGCGTCGCCGTGAGCGGGGTCGTGCGCGGTCCGCACGTCGCGCCGGCGGTGGTCCTGCGCGCGGCCTTCGGGCGCGGGGAGGTCGTCGCACCGCTCGCGGCCGACGGCAGCTTTCGGGCGCGGGTGCCGTCGTTCGCGCTCGAGCCGATCGAGGTCGCGCTCGCGTCGCCGTCCGGCGCCGCGTCGAGTTTCGTGGCGATGGGGCGGGCACCGCTGGTGCTCGCCGCCGAAGACGGTGGACTGCGTCTCAGCACGCTGCCGCGGCAACGCTACCTGCTCGTGCAGCTCACGCCCGGAGGTCTCGTGCTCCACGCGTGGCGCGGCCGGGCCGACGCGCGAGGAAAAGCCGCGATCCCCGCGGCGTTCTTCGGTGCGGCTGATGTGGCTCTGCACTTCGCGGGGATCGTTCGCGACCCGGTCTCGGGTGGCGTGGCGCGGTCGGCAATCGTCGTGTTGGAGCCGAGGCCCGGTGCGCCGCGTTGACGTTCTCTAGGCGGTGCGATGACCTACGAGCGTCCCCATGCAAAAACCTCTGTTGATCCCCGCGGTCGTCGCCGCACTCGCCCTCGCCGCATGCTCGAAGCAGGAGTCGTCCACGGCCTCACCGTCGACGACCGCGAAGCTGGAGCGAGCGCAGGTCGAGGCGATCTTCGCTCACGAGAACGTGGCGGACCTCCCCACTCCCGATCCGGGGCTCGTCGCGCTCGGCAAGGACCTCTACCAGGAGACCAGGCTCTCGGTGAAGGACAACCTGGCCTGTGCGAGCTGCCACGACCTCGCGCACTACGGTCAGGACAACCAGCCGACGTCGCCCGGTTCCACCGGCGAGCTCGGTGAGCGCAACTCGCCGTCGAGCATCAACGCCTACCGGCAGTTCACGCAGTTCTGGGACGGCCGCGCGAAGACCGTCGAGGAGCAGGCGATGGGGCCGATGATGAACCCCATCGAGCACGGCTTCACCGACGAGGCCGACATCGTCGCGAAGCTGGAGTCGATCGACGGCATGGCCGAGCGGTTCAAGCAGGCGTTCCCGGGCGAAGCCCAACCGGTGTCCCTCGTCAACTTCGGCAAGGCGGTGGGTGCGTTCGAGCGGACGTTGAAGACGCACTCGCGCTTCGACGACTACCTGGACGGCGACGATTCGGCGTTGACGGCGAAGGAGCAGGAGGGGCTGGCGACGTTCGTCTCGGTCGGCTGCATCACCTGCCACATGGGCCGCACAATCGGCGGCGGCATGTTCCAGAAGCTCGGGCTGGTCGTGCCCTACGAGACCGGAGACGTCGGGCGCGCGAAGGTCACCGGCAACGACGCCGACAAGTACTTCTTCAAGGTCCCGATGCTGCTCAACGTCGCCGAGACGGCGCCGTACTTCCACGACGGCTCGGTGAAGACCCTGCCGGAAGCGGTTCGGCTGATGGGCGAGCACCAGCTCGGTCGGGACCTGACGGGCGCGCAGATCGATGCGATCGTGGCGTTCCTGAAGTCGCTGACCGGCGAGCTGGCGGAGTAGCGCGCCGCCGCGGTCAGAGCGGGGCTTCCCCGTCGTTCGAGTAGTGCTCGTGGACGATCTTCCAGTCGTCCCGCATGCGCACGACGGTGAACGACACGCGCCCCGCCTGCTCGATGCTTCGCCCCTCCGGGTCGACCTGGCTGACCTTCCAACCGCCCGTCACCGAGGCGACGTTGTCCTCGAAGACCTGGAACTTCAGGTCCTTGAGCTCCAGGACGACCTTGTCCATGTAGCGGAACTCCTGATCGAGGATCTCCTCGTAGGCGCCCCAGCCGTCGTCGACCCGCCCCGATGGATCCAGGTGCTGGAAGCGCTTGTCGGTCCAGAAGTGTCCGCGATAGAGCTTCAGGTCCCGGCTGTTGTACGCCTGCCGCATGCTGCGGAAGAAATCGTCGAGCTCCTTGACGGCTTCTACGGTCATCAGTTCGCGCTGTCTCCCCTCCCCGGCGGACGGGGAGCACTCGGAAGCGGGGGTGTCGGTGTCGTCTCGGGAGGAAGGCCACCGGGGCTGCCGGTCGGTCCGACGCCGCGAGGCCGCTGGCCCCGCTATCGCCCGACGTGCTGGTAGTAGGGCTCCTCGTCCTTCTGATAGACGACCTTGCCGTTGACCAAAGTGGTCTCGACGAACGTCTTATAGTTCAACGGGTCGCCGTCGAGAATCAAGACGTCGGCGTCCTTGCCCGCTTCGAGCGAGCCGACGCGCGCCTCAGCGCCGATCGTGCGTGCCGCGTCGAGAGTGATCGTGCGGAGCGCCTTGCCGTTGGGGTAGCCGCCGCGCACCGCGAACGCCGGATCGAGGGTCGGTGTGTTCAGATCCTGGCCGAGGATCCCGCCGGTGCCGATGTACGGTCCGGCGCCGAATCCAGCGCGGTTGACGGTCACGGCGACCGGCACGCCTGCCGCGTCGAGGATCGCGGCCATGGCGAGATTGGATCCCGATCCCTCCGGTCGCCCGGGGTCGGGGCGCACGCGTTCGCGCGGCGCGACGATCGCCATCGACCCGGTCGCGGCGATCTCGTCGGGCAGGAGCCAGGCCTCGGTCGGCTGGTCGAGGACGACACCCACACCGAAGAGCCGGCTGATCTCGAGCGCCTGACGGATCGCGTCGATGTCGAACGAGCCGCCACCGAACCCCCGCGCGACGCCGATCCAGAGCTTCTTCTCGCCGGTCATCACGGCCAGGACGTCCTCGGTGCCCCGCGGCGCCTCGGGCGGCTTGGCATCCTTCTCCTTCGCGGCCGCGGCGACCTTGTCGAGGTGGTCCTTGGCCTTCTTCACGAACTCGCGCAACGAGCGCATCTGCTGGACGTTCAGCGGCACGCGCATCGTGACCACCGGATCCTCCATCGCGATCATCCCCTCGAGGTCGCCCCAGCTGAGCTTCACGAGGGCGCTGTGGCCGCCGGGCTTGTCGCTGCCGTTGCCGGACTGCCACAGGTAGGAGGTGATCCCGACCGCGAGGGCGAGCTTGATGTCCGGGTCGAACGGATTGGCGCCGTCCTTCGCGCTGTCGCCACCCGACGGGGTGCCGAGGTTGGGCGCGATCGGGATGCAGAAGCCCGGGCTGACGACCTTGCCGGCGGCGTCGAGCTTCGTGCAGTCCTCGGGCAACTCGAGATCGTGACCGACGGCCTTGATCTTGTCGTTCTCGATCAGCACGGTCGCGCCGCGCAGCACGGTGCCATCCCCGACGTAGACGTCGCCGCCGACGATCGCGAGGTGACGGTCGGGCTCGGGCTTGGCCGCCGGTTTGGCCGCCGGTTCGGCTTTGGACTCGGTGCCGGCTCGCGCCGCGCGCCGGCCGTGACCGGGCTCGGGCTTGGGCGGCTCCTGCGCGGCCAGCGACCCGGCGAGCGCGACGAGCACGGCGACACGGAACAGGCTCTTCGGGGTCGTCATCGCTTGGCGGACTCCTCGGGGGCGATCTCGCGCCCCCCGGCGTAGACGGTGCGCAGGCTGGTGGTGGGGTCCAGCGGGTTGCCGTCGAACACGAGCAGGTCGGCGCGTCGCTCCGGCGCGATCGAGCCGACCTCGGCGTCGACGCCCAGCAGCTTCGCGGGCACGGACGTGACCGCACGCCACGCGACGTCGGCGGGCAGGCCCGAGCGGACCATCTCGATCAGCTGGTAGCGCAGCTGCAGCAACGAGCGGTCGCCTTCCGGAAGGATGAACCCGACCTCGATCCCCGCCTCGTGCAGGGCGAGCGCCGGGTTCGTCAGCTCGCGTGTGAAGGGGACGTTCGGGAAGTGCGGCACCATCAGGACCGGCACGTCGAGCTTCTTGATCTGCTCGATCGCCTGGTCGATGCGGCCGGAGCTCGGATTGGGTTCGTCCACGACCAGCACCGTGTGGGGGAAGCGCCGCTCGCCCACGCCGTCGAGCCAGTGCTGCACGTCCGCGGCACTCGCCACGCGAACGAACGCCGGGCGCTTGCCGTCGATGACGTCGGCGATCGCGTCCAGGTTGGGGTCGACCTTCTTCTTCGGCGCGGGCTTCGCCGGCTCCGGCGGCGTCTTCGCCGTCGACTCCTTCGGCTCCTGCTCGCCGTCGCCCTCGGGCTTCGGCTCGTCGCCGTCCTTCGGCTTCTCACCCTCTGCAGGCGGCTTCGCTTCGGCCGGTTTCTTCTCCTCGGCCGGTTTCTCCGCTGGCTTCGCCGCTGGTTTCTCCGCCGGCTTGTTGCGCGCCTCGAGCACCTCCTTCGCCTTGTCGAAGCTGTCGGCGATGAGCTGCTTGGTCTTCGCGTCGGACTTCGGCTCGATCACCAGGTAGGCGTCGTCGTCGACGACCAGCGCGTCGCGGTCCGGTGTGTCGGTGGTGGCTGCCTGCGACGGGTCGAGTCGCGCCGCGAGCCCGGCGAAGCCCGGGGTCGACGGGCGGACGACGAGCGTCGTCACGCCCTGCCGCAGCAGATCGCCGAACACGTCCTGACGCGCGTACAGCGCGTCGGCGACCTTCGTGGCGGCGTGGTTCTGCGCTTTCGCGCCCGGTCGTCCGCCCGGCCGTCGGCCGCGGAATCGAGAGCGTCGCGTCGTGGGCGCCGGCGACGGTGCCGCGTCCTCGCCGAGGCCGGCCTCGGACCAGGCCTGGACGAGCCCCGGCACGACCGTGCCGCCGGCGACGTCGACGACCTTGGTTCCGGCAGGGACCTTCACGTCGGTGCCGACCGCTTCGACGACGCCGTCGCGGATCAGGATCGTCGCGTCGTCGAGCACGCCCTGGTCGGTCATCGTGAGGACGCGTGCGTGCACGAGCGCCATCGGACGCGGGGCCTGCGCGACGAGCGGACTCGCCGCGAGCAGCGCGAGGAGGCCGGGGCGCGCGAGCGAACGCAGTTGGGAGGATCTCATCGTCGGTGCTCGCAGCTCAGAAGCGCGGGTTCTTGGGGTCGCGCACGTAGGCGACGTTGCCGTTCACGATCGTCTTCGAGACGTAGTTGCGCGGATCGATCGGATCGCCGGACCAGAACACGAAGTCCGCGTCCTTGCCCACCTTGAGCGAGCCGACGCGCTCGTCCGCGCCGATGAAGTAGGCGGGGTTGATGGTCAGCGCACGGAGTCCGATCTCGTCGGGCAGGCCGAGGCGAACCGCCATCGCGCACTGGACGGAGAGCTGCTCCTCCGGAACGACGGGCGAGTCGGTGTTGATGCCGATGCCGTCGCGACCGAGGCCGCGCACCGGGTCCACCCAGCCGTGCCTGCCGCCGCGATACCACGCCGCGGCCAGACCGACGAACTCGCTCTCGGCACCGCTGCCGGCGCCCCAGCCCGCGCCGCGATCGAAGTGGTACTGGCGCGGTCCGTTGACGATCGGGACACCGTTCTCCGCGGCGAACGCGCTCAGTCGGTAGGCGTCGAACGTGCCGTGCACGATGACGGTCCACAGCCCGAGCTCGAGGCGGAGCTGCCGGATCGTCTGCATCGCGACCTGGTAGATCTGCGTGTGCACGCAGACCGGATACTCGTGGCGGAACAGCCCGCGCAGATTCTCGAGGCCCGCGTTGAACTCCGGCTTCGGTCCCTTGCCCTTCTCGAACGCGTCCCACGCCTCGTAGTAGCGCTTGCCGCGTCCGAGAGTCAGGCGCAGCTCCTCGTTCATGCCCATCACGGTCATGCCGAGGTCGCCCGAGTAGCGCTCTGGATTGCCGGCCTGCGCGACCTTCAGGCAGCCGGGGAAGCGGATCAGCGCCTCTTCCGGAGAGCGTCCCCAGGTCTTCGTCAGCGTGCCGAACCCGCCCATGTTCGAGCCGGAGCCCGGGATGTAGAGCACGGTCGTGACACCGCCCGCGAGCGCGTTGCGCAGCGTCTCGTGATCCATCGTCACGAGGTCGAGCGTGCGCATCTCGGGGTTGGTCTGATGGACGGTGTCGTTGATGTCGAAGCTCTTGCTCGCGATGTGGCAGTGCAGCTCGACCCAGCCGGGCACGCACCACGTGTCGCCCATGTCGATCACTTCGAACCCGTCGGGGATCGCGACCTCGTCGGTCTTCCCCAGCGCGAGGATCTTGCCGTTGCGGGTGAGGATCACGCCGTCCTCGATCGGTGGGCCCTCGACCGGCACGATCCGCGCCGCGTGGAACGCGTAGGCCGGACTCGGCACGGTGCTCGGGCCGGTGATCGCGACCTCGTACTTGTCGGGGCGGTTGCCGAAGAACACCTCCATCGACCGTTGCGGCTCGCTGTCGGCGCGCTTCGGCTCCTGCTGTGCGCTCGCGCTGGGCGCCGCGGCGAGCGCCGCGAGCGCAGTGAGGATCGCGGTTCTCCTCGCGAAGATCGTGGCGTTCGTCATCGGATGTCCTCCTGCTTCCGGCCGTCGTGGACGATGCGGCCGTTGCACACCACCAGCAGCACGCGGCTGGTCAACTCGAACGGGCTGCCGCTGAACACCACCAGATCGGCGTCCTTGCCGCGCGCCAGGCTGCCGATGCGGTCATCGACGCCGAAGGCGCGCGCGGGCTCGATCGTCAGCGCGCGAAGGGCGGATTGCGAGTCGAGCCCGTAGCGGATCGCGTGCGCCGCGTGCAAGGGCAGGTAGCGGCTGCCGAGCACGTCGCCCGTCGACAGCGCGATCGGCACGCCCGCATCGGCGAGCGCCGCTGCGGCGTTGACGAGTCGGCCCTTGTCGTGCTCGACGACGTCGGGGCCGAGCAGCACCACCGGCGGGTCCTCGCCGAGGATCGCCGGCGTGTCGACGGCGTCGTCGGCGTCCTGCAACGCGAACCTGACCTTCTCGGCACGCAAGAGCTCGAGCACCGCGCGGATCGCCGGTGCGCGATGCGTGCGGACGATCGCCGTCGTCTTGCCCTCGAGCAGCGCCCGGATCGGCTCGAGCTTCTCGTCGACCTTGGGCTTCTTCGGTGAGGCGTCGTCGCCGCGCGCCTTCGCGTACGCGACCGCGGCGCGGGCACCCTTGGCCGTGCGTTCGCCCTCGATGCGCGCGTCCTGCGGACCACCGGTGACGGTGCCCTTCAGGCGATCGTCCTCGATCGTCGCCTCGATCTTGCCCTGCTGGCCGAACACGGTGACGTCCAACGTGAGCTTGCCATCGGCGAAGCTGCCGTTGAGCTCCGCGGGTGGCAGCTCGCCGGGGCCGGGTGGCGGCACGACGATCGTGGCGTGGCCGGTCACCTTCTCGTCCTCGAGCTTCAGCTCGAGCGTCACGGTGACCTCGACCGGGAGCGGGACGCCGAGGAGTCGGCATTCCCACACGCCAGTCACCGGGTCGACCTCGGCGGTCTCGGCCGGTGGCGCGCTCTCCGGCGGCTTCTGACCCTTGCCGGCCTTCCAGTCGGCGAGGGCCTTCTCGTACTTGTCCCAGGCCTCGCGGTACTTCTTGCCGCGCTCGAGCTGCTGCTTCAGCGCGTCGATGCCGTCCGGCGTGACCGCGTCGAACACGAATCGGATGCCGGCCATCGCGTCGACGACCATCGACTCGCGGTCGGCGGCGCCGGTCTTGATCGCGGCGACCCGCCCCGACACCAGACCGTTGTCGCTGCCGGACGCCATCACCGTCGTGATGCCGGCGTCGCGCACCGGCGCGAACGTCGGATCGCCCGGCTCGGCCACGCTCGCGACGAGCTGGTCGGGCTCGCCCGACGGGACGCCGGTGCCGTCGCCGGAGAGGCCGAGCCCCGAGTATGCATCGATGAAGCCGGGCGTCACGACCGCGTCGGGACCGAGATCGACGATGCGCGCGCCGTAGGGCACCGCGAGCTCTTCGCCGATCGAACGGATCTTGCCGTTGGCCAGGACGACGACGGCGTTGCGCAACGTGTCCCCGGTGCCCGTGAGCACGCGCCCGGCCTTGATCGCGAGGAGATCGTTCGCGGTCTCGCGCTCGAACGCCAGCACGCCGTCGACCCACGTCTGCTCGACGAGCGTGCCGACGGCGAGCGGCTCGCCGCTCAGCACGAGGAAGTCCGCGTCCTTGCCGTGCTCGAGCGTGCCGACGCGGTCGGCGACGCCGAGGACCTTCGCAGCGGTGTCGGTGATCGCCGAGATCGCGGCGGTCTGGTCGAGGCCGTAGCGCACGGCGATGCCGGCGACCATCAGGTAGTCGGGCAGGTCCTCGTCGCGCGCCGGAGCGATCGCGACCGGGATGCCCGCGTCGGCGGCGGCCGCGGCGCCCCGCGGCGAGCTGTGGATCGAGTCGTCGCGGCGGTTCTCCCCGCCCGGGTTGCGCGCGCCGATCAGGACCGGCACGCGGAACACCGCCATCGCGCCGCGTTCGGCCGCGAGGCCTGCGACCTTGTCGATCTGCCACGGGTCCTCGAGCACGATCTTCTGGCCGAGCTCGTTGCCGAGCTGGAGCGCGCGCCGGATGTCGGCGGCCTCGCGCGCGGCGATCCGGAGCGGGAGCTCGCCGCGGGCCACCTTCGCGAGTGCCGCTGGGTCGTAGCGGTCCTCCGCGGCCCCGGTGCCGAGCAGCGAATCCGGCGGCGCGGCCTGCGCCTGCCGGAACAGCCGCCGCAGTGTCGCCAGCTGCGCGAGGCGGGACGACGGGAGCTGGCGGCGGGCCGGCTCGAGCGGATCCTCCGCCGTCGGGTCGATCGTCGGCTCGAACACCGGCGGCGCGTGCGTCGGCGGTTCGCCCAGGCTCACGCGCAGGCAGGCGTTCTCGGCCAGCACGCGCTCGACGAGGTCGTCGCCATGGAGCTTGACGACCGAGCCCTGACCCGGCACGAGGCGGTCCCGCCCGGGCGCGAGGTAGGCGGTGGTCACGCCGCCCGACAGCGCCGACCGGTAGTCGTGCATGAAGTCGAAGCCGTCGAGCGCGACGAGGTCGGGCGTGACGTTGTAGGCGTCGTCGTGCTGGCCGGAGAGGTCGTCGTCGGCCGCGACGATGCCGGGCATCACCACCTTGTCCCCGGCGTCGACGACCGACAGGTCGTCGGGCGGCGCGCCGTGCTCGACCACCGCGTCGACCTTGCCGCCGCGCACGATCAGCCAGCAGTCCTCGACGACCCGCGTCGGCGTGACGTAGAGGCGGCCGCAGTGCAGCGCGAAGTCGCGCTTCGGACGGTCGGGGCCCGGCGCGCGGGTGGTCCCCGCCATCAGGAGCGCGGCGCCGGCGGCCGCGAGGACGCGCGCGCCGATCACTTCGCCGCCTCGCCGGTCCGGACGTCCTGGCCGAACAGGAACTTCAGCCGCGGATCGTTCGCGCGCTCGTAGACCACCTGACCGTCGAGGATCAGCGTCTCCACCCACGAGGTCGCGAGCAGTGGGTCGCCGCTGAGGACCTGCACGTTCGCGGTCATGCCCGGCGCGATCGCGCCGACCTCCTTCTCGAGCCCGAGGATCTCCGCGGGCCGCGTCGTCAGCGTGCGCAGCGCCTCTTCGCGGTCCATGCCGTGACGCACCATCGTCGCCATCTGCCACCACGGGAAGTGGCGCGGGCTGTTCGACGAATCGGAGACCGAGATCGCGAACTTCACGCCGGCGTCGGCCAGCACCTTCGGCGGGCAGACCACGGTCTCGGCTTCGGTCTCGGGGTCCTTCTCGACGTATTCGATCGCGTCGTCGTCGAAGACCACCGGCAGGCCGAGTGCCTGGATGCGTTCGGCGGCCTCGTAGCACTTCGGGCCTAGCACGAGCACGAGCTTCAGCTTCGGATACTGCTCCTGCATCCGCGCGACCTCGGGCACCTCGGCGGCCGTCGGCACGTAGAGCCAACCGGTGCGCGTGCCGTCGATCAGGTCGAGGATCGGCTGCTTCAGCTCGTCGACCTTGTCCTCGAACTTCGCGTCCTCGGCGACGGCGCCGGCCTTCTTCATCTTCTCCCACTCCTCGCGCGCGCGTTCGACCTCCGCCCGCGCTTCGAGCGCGTCGGTGAACGCGTTGCGCATGCCGCGGATCTGCGCCATGCGGCTGCCGGACGTGGGCATCAGCGAGAGCTTCAACCCGCCCTTCTCGCGCACGATCATGTCCTCGACGATCTTGCCGTAGGGGCGGATGATCATGCCCTCGCCGCCGAGCAGCGTCGCGTTGCCGGGGATCACGTGCACGGTGCCGACGCCGTCGCGGCGCAGCTCCTCGAAGTAGAGCGACGAGGGGTCGATGCCGTCCTTCACGCTGATGAACGGCACGTTCGCCATGCGCTCGTTGGCACCACCGATGCCGCCGTTGGCATGTGCGAGGACCCACGCCGGTGCGACGACCTTGTCGGTCGCGTCGACGACCTTGGCGTTCCACGGCACCTCGATGTCGGTGCCCACCGCTTTGATCCGACCGCGCTCGATCAGGATCACGGCGTTCTCGACGGCGCCGTCGCGCATCGTCAGCACCTTGCCGGCGCGGATCGCGACGGTCTCCTGTGCGGTCGCGGCGGACAACCAGAGCGCGGCGACGGCCGCGGCGGCGAGGGATCGGCGGAAGAGCTTCATCGATCGACGGGAGCGGGAAAGGGAGGATGCGGCGTGCGTCACGGTGCCACCTTCGCGCCGCGCACGTAGACGGCCTCGACGGCCGATGTCGGGTCGAACGGGTCGCCCGACCACACGACGAGATCGGCGTCGAGGCCCGGGGCGAGTGCGCCGACCTTGTCGGCGACGCCGAGGATCTCGGCGGGGCGGCGCGTGACCGCGTCGAGCGCGGCCGCGGGATCGAGGCCGTAGCGCACGGCGAACATCGCTTCCTGCACGAGCGGCAGCGCGCGTTCGTCACCGCCGGTGCAGATCGCGAACGGCACGCCGCGCGCGGCGAGGAGGTTCAGGGTGTGGTAGCGACGCTCCGCACCGTCCTGCTCGCGGGCGGCGCCGCTCGGCGAGGTCACGAGCACCGACACGCCCGCTGCGGCGAGCTCGTCCGGACACTCCCACGCTTCGGTCGCGTCCTCGACCAGCGTCTTGTAGCCGAACTCGTTCGCCAGCCTCAGCGCGGTGCGGATGTCCTGCTCGGCGCGTGCGGTCGTGTGCACCAGGAGCTCGCCCTTCAGCGCTCGGAGCAGCACGTCGAGCGAGGCGTTGCCGCCGGCGTCCGAGCCGTCGGTCTTGCGCTCGCCGTAGGCCTTGGCGTCGTAGAACGCCTTGCGCGTCTCCCAGATGACGCCCATGCGCGTCGTCGGGCGGCGGTCGTACATGCTGGCCGGGGTGCCGCCGCGGATCGCGCGGTTGCCGGACGTGGGCTCGTCGCCGAGCGTCAGCGTCAGCCCGGACTCGTCGCGCATCAGCATGTCGGCGATCGTGTCGCCGGACGTCTTGATGACCGCGCCGAGTCCGCCGATCACGTTGCGGTCGCCGGGGTTCACCTGCACCGTCGTGACGCCGCCGCGCAAGGCGCGCTGCAGGCCCGGATCGTCGGGCTCCAGGGCGTCGAGGACCCGCACCTGGGGCGTGACCTCCTCGCCCTGCTCGTTGCGGTCGTCGGCCTTCAGGCCGAGCTCGGTCGCGGCGTCCACGAGCCCCGGGGTGATGACCTTGTCGCGGCAGTCCACGGTCGTCGACCCCTCGGGAACCTCGAGGTCGGCGCCGCCGACGGCTCGGATGCGTCCCTGTGCGAGCACGACGGTGCCGTTCTCGATCGCGGGTCCGGACACTGGCAGGATCCTGGCGCCGCGCAGGACCGTGACGGTGTCCTGCGCGGTGGCGCCACCGGTGCCCACCACGAGGAACGCGAGGAAGGCGAGGGAACGGCTCATCGCTTGGCCTCCACGGCGGTGGTCTCCGGTTCGACGATCGCGGTGCCGTAGCACCACACCGCGACGACGCGCGACGTCAGGTCGGTCGGATCGCCGTCGAACACGGCGAGGTCGGCATCGCGGCCGACCAGCAGCGTTCCGGCGTGATCGGCGACACCGAGCTGCACGGCCGGTGTGCGGGTCACCGCGGCGAGCGCGGCGTCCGGAGCCAGTCCGTGATGCACGGCGAGGGCCAGCGTGCGACGCAGTGCGCGCGGGTCGCCCGCGGCGAACGAGAACGGCACGCCGGCGCCCGCGAGCGTCGCCGGCAGCGCGAGCACCTGCTGCTTGGCGTCGTAGTCGAGCGCGCCGAGAACCACCGACACGCCACTCCCGCGCAAGCGATCCAGGCACTCGTCGGCCTCGGTGGCGCCGAGCAGGATCGGCTGTACACCGAGCTCGCCGCAGAGCTCGAGCGCGGTGATGATCTCGCCGCGCGTGCGCGCGTGCACCGCCAGCTTGCGGTTGCCGTCGAGCACCTCGCGCAGCACCGTGTGCGCGGCGTCCGGCGCGACCAGCGGGTTGCGAGCGTCGGCGAACTGCGTGCGCACGAAGTCCGCCGCACCCATGCGCGAGGTCGGATAGCGCTGCTGGTCGAGCGACTCGCGGACCAGCGCGAGCTTGAGGTAGGCGTCGTCGGTCATCACGTGACCGGTCTTGCCGTCGAAGGTCACGGCGGCGGCGATGCCCGCGAACGTGTTCTTGGAGAGCGGCGCGAGTCCGATCGTCGTCACGCCGCCTCGCGCGAATCGCGGCAAGGCCTCGTCGAACGGGTCGAACGCGTCCGCGGTGTGCAGCGACGGTGTGAACGCGTCGATGGTCTCGGCGAGGTCGTTGCCGAGGCTCAGGTAGTCGTGCGCGACGACGAAGCCGGGCACCACGGTCGCCTCCGCGTAGCGCACGTGCTTGCTGCGCTCGAGCAGCTCGTTCGGGATCTCCCGGCCGACCGCGAGCACCTTGCCGTCGCGGAACGCGACGCGCGCGTCGTCGCCCTCGAGCACCGTGCCGGGTGCGATCACGACCCTCGCGGCCTCGACCACGACGGCTCGGCCCTCCTGGCTCCTCGCGACGCCGGTCGCGAGCGTCACCGCGGCCAGCACGGCCGTCCTCGTCAGGTCGGTTCTCATCGGTGTTCCTCGAAGACGGTGTCGCCATCGGCGAGCACGCGCAGCACACGCGTGGCGCTCTCGAACAGCGGCCCGGACGCGATCACCACGTCCGCCCGCTTGCCGACCGCGAGCGAGCCGACCTCGTCCTGCACGCCGAGGATCTCCGCGGGCGCCAGCGTGATCGCGCGCAGCGCGGTGTCCGGATCGAGACCGCAGCCGACGGCGTCGGCGGCGATCAGCGTCAGGTTCCTCGCCCGCGGGACCGAGCCCGAGCCGATCGCGACGGTCGCGCCGGCCTTCACCAGCGCGGTGACCGGGTCGCGTGCCTGCTCGCGCTTCTCGACGTACGGCGACTCGATCGGCGGCTCGACGTCGGTGAACACGACCGGGATGCCAGCGCTCGCGATGTCCTCGGCCATCGTGGCGGCTGCCGTCGGGTCCTCGAGGACGATCCGGGATCGGCTCTCCGTGCGCGCGAGATCGAGCGCCATCCGGATCTCGTCGGTGCGGTGCGCCTCGACGAACAGCGGGCGCTCGCCGTCGCGGACCTCGATCAGCGCGTCCTTCGCCGGGTCGCGCTTCGGCGGCTTCGGGTACTGCGGGCGCTCGGGAGCCTTCTCCTCGGGCTTCTTGTCGTCAGCCTTCTTGTCGTCGCCGGCCGCCGGCTTGTCGCCCGCCTGCTTCTCCGGCTCCGGTGCCGGCTCCGGTCGCTCGCGGTCGCCGTTGCCGCCGGGCCGCCCGCGGCGCCCGCGGCCTCGCGGTCGCTGCGGACGTTCGGCCGGCTTCTCCTCGGGCTGGCCGCCGGCCTGCTTGTCGACCTCGCCACCGTGCTTCTCGTACCAGTCGAGGTACTCGGTGAACTTCTTCTCGTAGTCCTTCAGCTTCTTCTCGTGCTCCTCGAACCCCTTCTCGTAGTCCTCGAGCTGGTCGAACGCGCTCACGGCCCGTTCGAGCTGATCGTGGCGCTGGAGCGGGTGGCTGTTGCCGGGGCCGGTGGTCAGGCGCAGGTGCACCGCGACGGTGACGTCCTGGCCGAACGGCACGAAGCCGTCGGCGCGCGGCCGGATCAGCGCACCCTGTCCGCGCCACGGTGAGTCGGAGCGGTTCGCGACGTAGGCGGTCGTCACGCCGCCCTCGACGACCTCGCGCGACCCCTCGTCGAACGGATCGAGACCGGCTTCGACGTCGACGCCCGCGTCCAGCGAGCCGTCGCCGAGGAGCTTCGGGTCGGCGAACGCGGTCGAGCTCGGATCGACGAGGCCCGGATACGCGTGTGCCGACGGGTAGCTCAGCACCTCCGCACCGGCGGGCACCGCCACCGCGTCGGCCTTGCCGAGCGCCTCGATCCGACCGTCCTTCACGATCAGGATCGCGTCCTCGATCGCCGGACCGTCGACCGGGTGCAGCGTGCCGACGCGGAGCACGAGGACCTGGTGCGGCGGGTCCTGGCAGGGGAGCGGTGCACCGAGCGCGACGAGGGCCGCGACGGCGACCCACCGCGGGAGCCGACCGGTGCTACGGCCGGCGCCGACGAGGGATGGGCGCATGAGAAAGCGGGTGCGGATGCCGGGAGGGCGGGGAAGACCGGGGACGATCCGGGGTCGGGCGGTTTTACGGAGCACGGCCGGGTGTTGCCAAATCGCTTTCGCGCTCGGGTCGAAAAGCGCTGGCGCGCATCGTCCCGCCCGCGCGGCGTTGGCTAGCGACGGTCGCGCGGGATACCGTCGTGCGCGCCGAGATGGAATCCCGTGCCGTGCCGATGGTCGACCTCGTCGAGGTCTGCTTTCTTCCCGCCGAACGCACCGCGTGGGTCCGGTCGGGCATGACGCTGGTCGAAGCCGGCGCCGCGGCCGGCGTCGAGATCGTGACCGGGTGCACGCGCGGCATGTGCGGGACCGATCCGGTGCGGGTCCTCGGCGGCGCCGACGGCCTCGAGCCGCCGGCGGCGCACGAGCGCGCTACGCTCGAGCGTATGGGGCTCGGCACCGACTTCCGGCTCGCGTGCTCGGCGCGCGTCACCCGCGGCCGCGTCGAGATCGAGACCGACGCGTTCTGATCCGAAGGCGCGAGACCGAACATTCGACCCGCGGCGACGAAGGCCTGCCCATGAGCGACGACAGTGATCCCCGGCCGCTGCAGGACGCCGTCCGGTTCTTCGCGCACTTCCTCCGCCGGCCGGGTTCGGTCGGTGCGGTGCTGCCGTCTTCGCCGCAGCTCGCGCGCGTGCTGGTCGGACCGCTCGAGCTGGCGGCGGGAGACGTCGTCGTCGAGTACGGGCCGGGTACCGGCGCGATCACGCGCCGGATCGCCGAGATCCTGCCGGACGGCGTCCGCTATCTCGGCATCGAGCTCGAGCCGAAGTTCGTCACCCGTCTGCGCGCGCGCTTCCCGAAGCTGAGCTTCCACGAAGGCTCGGTCGCCGACGTCGCCGAGATCCTGCGCGACGAGGGCCTGTCGCGGCCGCGCGCCATCATCTCGGGACTGCCGTTCGCGAGCCTGCCCGGCGCGGTGCGCCAGGCGGTCATCGACGCGACCGCCGAGGTGCTGGCCGACGGGGGCGAGTTCCGCACGTTTCAGGTACGTGCACGCCTGGTCGCTCGCGTCGGCGCGCCGGTTCCGCACGGCGATGGAGTCGCGGTTCGCGCGGTTCCACCGGTCGAAGCCGATCGTGCGCAACGTGCCGCCGGCCTACGTGCTGACCTACGGGAAGTCCTGACTCGATCGCGGCGTCACAGCGGCGGGCGGGTGCGCTCGCGGAGCTCGTCCTCCACGGCGCGCAGCGCACGCTCGAGGCGTTCGACGCGATCGGCGAGGACGCGTTCGCGTTCGTCGTCGAGCTCGCCGCGCCAGGCGGCGTAGCGTCCGACCCAGACGAGACCGACCACGAGAGTGAGGAGTCCGATCCGCGGCGTGCGCCACGCGGGGAGCACGTCCGGCATCGCGTTCTCGAAGACGATCGCGCCGACCAGCAGTCCTCCCATCACGAGATGGAAGCTGCGCGCACCGACGGAGAGCATGGGGGCGAGCGTAGCGGACCGCCGCTCGTGCTACATTGCGGACGTTCGAGAAGGAGGCCTTCATGACATCTCGCGCAACGATCCAGACGGCATCGGTCGTATTCGCTCTCGTCCTCGGTTCGGTGACCGTCGGTCAGTCGAGCGTCACCGGCACGCTCGAGACCGAGCCGAGTCGACTTCCGAAGGCCCTGATCCAGATCCTGCCCGAGCCGGGACGGCCGTTCACGCCGCCCGACCTCGAGCTGAACTTCGGGCTCGGCGTGAACGTGCGGCTCGAGGAAGGGCGGCGCGCGGGCCACTTCGACCTCGTCATCGACGGCAAGAAGCGGTCGTTCCGGGCGCCCGGGACGATCGACATCGACCTGCGCAACGCGCGCAAGAAGGAGCGGGAGCACCGGTTCGAGATACAGGAGACCGACGGCAAGTACTTCATCCGTGCCTTGTCCGGCGTCGAGTTCGACGTGAGCAAGCGGCACTTCTGCGTGCTCGATCTCGACGCCGACGGTGCGTTCGACGGGGACCTCGATGGCTGGGTCGAGCGCGCGGCGGGCGCGCGTCGCTGGGGGCAGGGCGACGACCAACCCGAGATCCACTCGCGGTTCGACCCCACGACCGTCGACGGGCAGAACGTGTGGTTCAAGTCGGACCGCGACGGCTTCTGGGTCCAGGTCACCGACGTCGATCCGCGGCCGCCGGTGAATCTGAGCGAGTCCGGTGTGTTCCGCTTCGGCGAGGACTCGCTGATCAACCGGCTGAACGTCTATCGCCGCGCGGTCGGCCTGCCGGCCGTCGGCAGCGACCAGAGCCTCGCCGAGGCGTGCCTCTCGCACGCGAAGTACTGCGACCTGCACGGCGAGTCGTCGTCCGAGCAGGAAGGCGAGCAGGGCTACACCAAGGAAGGGGCCGCGATCGCGCCGGTGGCGCTGACGTGGCGAGGGACGCCGTATCCGGGGATGGTCCTCGACGCGGTGGGCGGCGTGGACTCGCGGGCGCAGCTCCTCGATCCGGGCGCGGTCCGCGTGGGACTCGGCGAGTCGCGGAAGTACACGGTGGTCGCGTTCGCGACCCGTGCCGTGCCGAGCCTCCTGCCGCCCTTCGTGTGGCCGCCGAACGCCGCGGTGAACGTGCCGTGGTACAGCCCGCGCGGTGACAAGCCGAGTCCGCTCGGGGACAAGACCTTCGAGGGAACGTCGTCCTGGAGCTACGGCTATCCGATCACCGTCCACCTGCTCGGGAAACAACCAGAGGACGTGACGTTCGAGCTGAAGCTCGAGGACAAGCCGGTCGAGGTGTACCTGTCCTGGCCGGGACATCCCGGCAACGCGTCCCGGCCCGACAACGCGGACGCGATCGTCGCGATCCCGAAGGCCGAGCTCGCGCCGGAGAAGGAGTACCACTGCCGCGTCGCCTGCAAGCTCGACGGCAAGCCGTTCGAGGACGAGTGGAAGTTCACGACGCGGAAGAAGGCCGACGACGAGTCGAAGGAGTGATGCGCGCGGGGTCGGATCGCGTCACGCAATCGCGTGCCGTCGAATCCCGTGACCGAGTGCGGTTCACGGGCCTTCGTCGGCATCCTGGCGCGGTCACCGCCCGTCGGCGCGTCCGGGGACTTCGTCCCGGACGCCGAGCCACCAGCGCTCGGCGCGGTGCAGGGCGGGCCCGTTCTCGTCGGCGTCGCGGGCGGGGTGGTAGCCGAAGTCCTGGCCGCTGATGCGCATCAGCGCCAGGGCGGCCGCGCGCCGCGCGCGCTCGTGACCCATGCGCATCGTCGCCAGCAGGTCCGGCACCGCCTTGCGTCCCCGCGCGACGTCGTAGCCGACCGCGGCGCGGAATTGGATGTCGTCGGCGTCCGCAGTCAGCTCGCGGCAGCCGCGGCTCGGGCCGGGAGTGATCGGGCCACGTGGCCGCAGCTCGGCCTGAAAGCTGCGACGGAGGAACAGGATGGCGAACGCGGTGTCGATCGCATCACCGTTCGGCGGCGGTCGCCGGCCGCCCCGCAGCTTGCGGGTGTTGGCGAACCCACCGCGCTTCTCCTGCAGGCGTAGCAGGATCTCGGCGCCGTCGGCGAACCAGTCGACGCCACCGACCTCGTCGATCCCGGACAGGACGGCGGCGCGCTCCAGGCCGTAGAAGGCGTAGAGTGCCGTCCACCCGTTCAGATCGAACAGGTGTGCGTTCTGATGACGCAGCCAGCGCCATCCGGCCTCGATGGAACGGGCGTACCGGCGCTCGTCACCCTCGTCGAGTTGGAGCTGCCGGCGACAGATCTCGAGGACGGCGACGCCGGCTTCGGTCATCGACACCGTCGGTGTCGAGCGCCCGCCCGAGTAGCCGAACCCGCCGCTGTCGTTCTGCTGGTCGCGTACCGCATCGCCGAGGCGCCGCCATGCGTCCTCCGGCACGGTCGCGCCGAGGTACACCGCGGCCCGGAGCCCCAGTGCAGCGTACTGGGTGTTGCTCATGTCCCAGCTCGTCGGTGCCGGCGTGTAGCCGAACCCACCCTCGTCGATCTGGTGTTGGAGCAGGGCGGCCGTGTCACGGCGCGCCAGCTCGTCGCGATCGGGCAGGTCCTCGACGTGGGCGGCCACCATCAGCCGGAGCGACAGCCCGTACGTGTCCGAGATCGGCGCGCGGACCAGGCTGTCCAGGGCCGCGGCCAGCGCATGGTCGCCGGCCGGCAGCCGATCGTGGACGGCCGCGAGACAGACGAGCGCCAGCCGACTGTTCTGCTCGGTTCGCAGATGATGTTCGAGTGCCGGCCGCGCGCGATCGAGCGCCGCGTCGACGCGTTCGTCGAGCGACGCCTGGTGCTGCGCGCCGAGCGCCTGCATGGACAGGGATGCGAGCAGCAGCGCGAGGACGGCGATCGGGCGCGGCATGCGGGGATGTTAGCAGCGCCGGCCCGAACGGTGGGGACACGGGTGACGGCCCGACCATGGGCCGTTCCGGTCCAAGAGCCCGGCGGCGCGGCGGTCGGCATTTCGTGCCGGGTCCGGTTGTCCGGGTCCCGCCAACCGCTACCCTCGGCAGCTCGATGGAGGGGAACTCGTCCACGCCCGCGCCACGCCGGGTGTTTCTCGGCTGGGATCGTCCGCCGCTCGTCGCGGCGGCCGAGTGGCTGATGAACTCGCTCGACCCGGGTCCGGATCGACCGAGCCCACTCGTCGCCTTGCCCGCCGCCCGTGCGGTCCGGGCGCTCCGCGAGCGCCTCGCGCGACTGCGTGGTCCCGGCTTCGCCACGACCCGCATCGTGACCGTCGGCGCGGCGACCGACGAGCTCCTCGACATCCGCGGCACGCCGGCGTCGCGCCTCGCACGCACGCTCGCGTGGCAGCACGCGCTGAAGAGCCTGCCGCCGCCGCGGCTCCATGCGCTCGTCCCGCGTCCGCCCGAGCCGTCGGACTCCGCCGCGTGGGCTCGCCTGGCCGAGGAGGCTCGCCGGTTGTTCGGCGAGGTGGCGGCCGAGGGCCTGTCGTTCGCCGACGTCGCCGAGGGTGCACGGCAGGCCGCCGGCGAGCGCGAGGCCGCCCGCTGGGAGACCCTGGCGCTCGCCCAGACCGCGGTGGTCCAGCTGCTCGAGGGCGCCGGCCTCGTCGACCCGCACCTGGCGCGGCTGGAAGCGCTCCGCGACGGCCGCGTCCACGGTGATCGCCACATCGTGCTGGTCGGCGTCGTCGACGCGAACGCGCTCCTGCGGCGGGCACTCGCCGCGACCCGGGCACCGATCACCGCGCTGGTGTTCGCCGCGGAAGACCTCGCCGGCGACTTCGACGCGTTCGGCTGCCTCGATGCCTCGGCCTGGAGTGAACGCGACCTGCCGATCTCGCCCCGTGCCTGGCACGTCGTCGATGGCCCCGACGACCAGGCGCGCGAGGTGTGCGCCGTGCTCGCGGCGCTCGCGCGCACCCGAACCGCGGACGACGTGTCGATCGGCGTCGCTGACCCCGAGGTTGCGCCGCACCTCTCGAGGCGTCTCGCCGAGAGGGACATGGTCACGCGCGACGCCGCGGGGACGCCGCTCGCGCAGACCACGCCCGTTCGCCTGCTCGAGGCCGTCGCGAGCTTCCTCGCCGGCCGCGACCACGCGGCGTTCGCATCGTTGGTGCGGCACGCCGATCTGCGGACCCTGTGGAACGGCGGCTCGGTCGACGAGGTCGCGGTGCCCGCCGTCGTCGACGCCTGGCAGCGGCAACATCTGCCCGGTCGCGTCGGCGAGCACTGGCCGATCACGCACGAAGCTCGCCACGCGAAGCAGGTGTACGACCGACTCCTCGAGGCGCTCGGTGCGCTCGGCCGCGAGGACGAGCGCCCGTTGGCCGACTGGTGCGCGCCGATCCGCGAGTTCCTCGTCGCGATCTACGACGAGGCGGTGGCCGACGAGTCCTCGATGGCGGAGGCGATCCGTGACGCGCTCGGCGCGATCGGGGACGCGCTCGGCGAGCTGGAGTCCGTGCCGACGTCGCTCGGCGCGAGCATCGGCAGTGAGGACGCGCTTCGATGGCTGTTGCGCGCGCTCGCCGGTCGCGCGCTGCCGATCCCGGTGCCGGCCGTGCGCCAGTCCACGATCGACCTGCTCGGCTGGCTCGACCTGCCGTTGGACGACGCGCCGGTCCTGATCGTCACCGGTTTCCAGGACGGCTTCGTGCCGGAGGCGTCGAGTGCGGACGCGTTCCTGCCGAACGGGCTGCGCAGACAGCTCGGGCTCGTCGACGACTCCCGGCGCGTCGCGCGGGACGCGTACACGCTGTCGCTGCTGTCGCACAGCCGTGAACAGCTCGTCTGGATCACCGGTCGCCGTAGCGCGGCGGGCGATCCGCTGCTGCCGAGTCGCCTCGCGTTCCATGCCACCGGCGCGGCGCTCCGCGATCGTGTCCGCCACGCGTTCGGACCGCGTGCCGCACGCGCCGATGGGACGCACGCCGAACCGCTGCGTCGCCGCGAGCTGCCGCGGATCGCCGGAGCGGTCGAGATCACGACGGTCTCGACGACGGCGTTCCGCGACTTCCTGCAGTCTCCGTACCTGTTCTACGTGCGTCACGTGCTCGGCCTCGAGACTCTCGACGACCGTGCCGAGGAGCTCGACGCGCGGCTGTTCGGGATCATCGCCCACGACGTGCTTGCGGAGTTCGGCAGGAGTGCCAAGAAGGACAGCACCGATGCGGACGAAATCGCCGGCGCCCTCGTCCGCGAGCTCGACCGGAAGCTCGCGACGACGTTCGGCCGGCAGCCGCTCCCCGCGGTGACACTGCAACGCGAGCAGCTCGTGTGGCGGTTGCGTGTGTTCGCGGCGCGGCAGGCCGAACGTCGCCGCGCGGGCTGGCGCATCGATCGCGTCGAGTGGTCGCCGGGCGACGGCCGCATGCTGGACGTGGGTCGCAAGCCGGTGAAGGTCAGAGGGCGGATCGACCGCATCGACCAGCACGAGTCGTCGGGCGAGTGGGCGATCCTCGACTACAAGACCTCGGAGAGTGCGAAGGACCCCGCGAAGGTGCACCGGCGCAAGGACGGCACGTGGCGCGATCTGCAGCTCCCGCTCTATGCATGGCTGGCCGAGTCGGTGGTCGGGCGCGAGCAGCCGCGCCTCGGCTACGTGTCGATCGGCAGTCAGGAGTCACACGTGAAGTTCCAGCTCGCCGACAAGCTCGGCCCCGGGATCGTCGAGAGCGCGTTGGGGGAGGCGCGCCGGATCATCGAAGCCGTGCGTGCCGGCGAGGTGTTCGATCTCGGCGCCGCGCCGCGGACGCTGGAGCCGACGCTCGCGGCATTGTGCGGCACCGAGCTGTTGGTTCCGGATGACGATGACGGCGACGAGGACGGAGGTGGAGCGTGAACGAATCTCCGCACCGCCTGATCCTCGCGAGCGCCGGCACCGGGAAGACGTTCCAGCTCACCGGCCACTTCCTGCGCCTCCTGGTGGCGGGGCGGTCGCCGGAGCGCATCTTGGCGACCACGTTCACCCGGAAGGCGGCCGGCGAGATCCTCGACCGCGTGCTGACGCGGCTCGTGGCGGCGACCGAATCCGAGGACGAACGCCGCCTGATCGAAGCGCCCGACCTCGACGCCGCGACGGCCGAACGATTGCTCGAGAAGCTCGCGCGCCGGCTCGACCGCTTCCGCGTCCGCACGCTGGACGCGTTCTTCGTCCAGATCGCGCAGGTGTTCGCGTTCGAGCTCGAGTTGCCGCCGGTGTGGCGCATCGTCGACACCGTCGAGGACCGGCGACTGCAGACGGCGGCGCTGGGGCGGACGCTCACGGCGGCGCCGGTCGCGGAACGAGTCGAGCTGCTGCGCGGCATCCAGAGCGCCGGCGCGCCGCGGGCGGTCGCCGACGCGGCGCTCGACGTCATCGGCCGCGCGCGCGAGGCGTTCCTCGACAGCCGGCCCGAAGCGTGGCATCGGGCCGTGCCCCCGGGTCTGCTCGATCGGAGCGGCCTGGTCGTTGCGCGCGCGGCACTCGAGCAGGAGCTCGGCTCGGGCAACAGCGGGCGCGCGTGGAGCAAGCGCTGGGCGAACGGATGCCGGAAGATCGCCGACGGAGTGGAGAGTGGTGAGTGGCAGGCCGTGCTGGCGTCGACGCTCGCGAGCGCGTGCGTGACCCCGGACGGGACGTACTACGGCGCCCCGGTGCCGGAGGGGCTGCGGGCGGTTCTGCGCCCGCTGGTCGACCACGCCGTCGCCACCGGCGTCGCGGAGATCGACCGGCGTGACCGCAGTGCCTTCGCGTTTCTCGAGCGCTTCGAAGCGACGTATCGCGAGCTCAAGCGCGAGCGCGGGGCGTATCGATTCCAGGATCTCCCGCTCGCACTGACCCCGGCCGGCGGCGTTGCGGCGCTCGACGAGCGGCTCGCGGACCTGTGGTTCCGACTCGACGGTCGCGTCGACGATCTGTTGCTCGACGAGTTCCAGGACACGGCGCCGATCCAGTGGCGTGCGCTAGAGCCGCTCGCCACCGAAGTGCTCACCGATTCCGAGCGCACGTTCTTCTGTGTGGGGGACGTCAAGCAGTCGATCTACGGATGGCGTGCGGCCGAGCCGAGACTCCTCGCTCGCCTGCCCGAGCGCTATCCGCAGCTCGCGACCGAACGGCTCAACGTCAGCCATCGGTCGGCAGCGGTGGTGCTGGACGCCGTCGATCAGCTGTTCGAAGGCGTCGGTGATGCCGAGTCCTTCCGCGACCAGCCGGCGTTTCGCGACGCCGCCGCGGAGTTCCTCGTCGGCTACCAACGCCACGAGGCCGCGCACCCCGCGATGCCGGGAGACGCGGTGGTGGTCGAGGTTCCGCTCGACGGAGACGTGCCCAAGGAGCAACGCCGATCGCGCGTCGTGAGCGCGCTGATCGCACGGGCTGCCGAGCGCGTCGGGGCGATCGTCGACGCCGCGCCGCACGCGACCGTCGGCGTGCTCACGCGCCGGCGCAAGCGCATCCCGGCGCTGATCCATGCGCTCCGCGAGCGCGGTGTGCGCGCGAGCGGCGAGGGTGGCAATCCGCTGACCGATGCCGAGTCCGTGCAGGTCGTGCTGTCGGCGTTCCACCTCGCGGACCATCCGGACGACACGGTCGCCGCGTTCCACGTCGCGACGTCGCCGCTGTCCGGCGCGATCGGCCTGTCCCCCGAAGCGAGCACCGCGCGGCGCCGCGAGGTCTCGGCACGGCTGCGCATGCGGCTCGTCCAGGAGGGATTCGGCGCGACGGTGACGATGTTCGCCGAGCGGATCCAGAACGATCCCGCCTGGTCCGATTGGGACCGTCGGCGCGTCCGGCAGCTGATCGATCTCGGCCTGCAGTTTGACGCGCGGCCGAGCCTGCGTCCGTCCGACTTCGCGGACCTCGTGCGCGCGACACCGGTCGAGGATCCCGAGGGTGCCGGCGTGCGCGTGATGACGATCCACGCCTCGAAGGGCCTCGAGTTCGATGCGGTCGTCCTGCCCGAGCTCGACGGTCAGTTGGTCTCGAACGTGTTCCGCGGTCCGGTACGAACCCGGCGTGATGACCCGTATGGTCCGCTGGACGAGGTGAGTCTCGGCTTGAAGAAAGAGCTGCGGTCGTTCGTGCCGGCCCTGGAAGAGCTGCAACTGGCGAGCGAGGTGCGGCAGACCGTCGACGCGCTCTGCACGCTGTACGTCGCGACGACCCGCGCCGCGCGACGCGTCGAGTTCGTCGTGCCCCCCGACATCGATTGCAGGAAGGGATCCTTCGCGCGGCTGCTGCGGGATCGGTTCGACTGCCGGGCGCCTGGTCCCGACGGCGTGGTCTGGCGCCATCCGCGTGGCAGCGACGCGTGGGCCGAGGGCATCGAGGCGGCGCCGAAAGCGCCACCCGTGCGGCGCCTTCCGGGCACGTGGACACTCCGCCCGTCGCCCCGGCCCCGATCGCTCCGGCGGCGGACGCCATCCGGGGAAGAGCGTGTCGATGCGAGCGCATCGGTGCTGCTCGCGTCGCGCAATCGCGCGGCGGCCCATCGCGGGATCCTCGCGCACCGACTGTTCGAGGAGGTCGAGTGGATCGAAGAGTTTCAGCGGTCGGATGATCAGCTCGTGCAACTGCTCGCCGCGACCGAGCCGGACGTCGGCTCGAGGCACGCCGCGGTCGCGGACTTCCGCGCCGCGCTGCGGCTCAAGGAGATCCGCGAGCTGCTGACGCGGCCGCGCCTCGCGGCCGGGACGGAGCTGGAGGTGCTGCGTGAGCGGGACTTCACCGCGGTCGTGCCCGACGAGCAGGGTGCGGAGGAGCTGTGGACCGGCGCGATCGATCGACTCGTCCTGCATCGCGCCGGCGGCAACGTGATCGTCGCCGAGGTCGTCGACTTCAAGAGCGACGCGGTGACCAGCGACGGTCTTCCCGCCCGCGTCGAGCGGTATCGGCCGCAGGTCGAAGCCTATCGCCACGTCGTGGCGGCGATCACGGGACTGCCGCGACGATCGATCCGCGCGCGCCTCGCGTTCGTCAGCGCGGGCTTCGTCGTGTCGGTGTGACGCCGTTCGGTACGAGGCCGCGCGGTGAACCGTGCGATGGGGGAGAGTTCGTTGCAGGTCTGCGACACACTCGACTGGTTCCTCGAACGAGCGTACCTACCATCGGTTCGCGAAGAAGCTCCGCCGAAGAAGGAGGCGGAAGCCGCGCGTGCCGAGAATCGCCATGCCAGTCTGGTTTCGTCGTCTGCTCGTCGGCGTCCTACTCGTCGTCCCACTCCCCGCGCAGTCCGTCTGGTTCGTCCGGGTGGACGGCGCCGACTCCAACGCCGGCACGGGTCCGGGAGCGGGACAGGCGTTCGCGACGATCGGCCGGGCGCTGACGGCGGCGAACGACGGCGACGAGATCCGCATCGCGCCCGGGACGTACGTCGAGCAGCTCGCGTTCGGGGCGCACGACCTGGTCGTGCGCGGCGGCGTGCCCATGGGTGGGATACCTCCCGGCGAGTCCGTCGTGCGTATGCCGTCGGCCGGTCGCGTCGATCCGATCTCGGCCGGACGCCGCGTGGCAGGCCGCGGGCCGCTGGCGCTGGTGTCGAACACGCTCACCGCAGACGCGTTGTTGTGGATCGCCGACCCGACGCCGGCGTCACCGAGCGTGATCGAGGTGCGCGATCTCGTGCTGGACGGGGCGCATCTCGCTGCGTCGCGCGTCGGGGACGTCTACGCCGGTGCCGTCGTGCGCGGCTGCCGCGCGCTGTGGACCGACTGTCGGTTCGAAGGCTTCGACGCGACGCCCGCGGGTCCGGCACCGGCACATGCGCTCTGGATCGACGGGGGCGTGGCCGGTGCCGGCAGCACGCGCGTGACCATCGACCGGTGTCGATTCGAGGGCCTGTCCGGCACGCAGGTCGTATGCCGTGCGGGCGACCTTCACGCGCGTGGTTGCGAGTTCCAGCACTCGGGCGCGATCACGTTCGCGACCCACGGGGTCGAGTTCGCGACCGAGGGAGGCGGCTCGTTGACCGGATGCCGGTTCGACGACTTCGCCAACTCCGGTCCCGGTGATCCCAGCGCGGCCGTCCGCCTCATCGACCAGGCATCTCCGGTGGTGATCGACACCTGTACGATGCGCGGTGTCGACATCGGCGTCGACGTGCTCGCGCCCCCGCTCGGCGTCGTCGAGCAGGCGATCGGTGCGTTCGAGATCGTCGGCAACACGACTTCAGCCGTTCGCCGCGAGGGCGTGCGCACCGCGGTCGGTGGTGGCGTCGTCGCCGGCAACCTCTTTCTCGATGCAGGGCGCGCGGGGCGGGACGACACCACACCGACCGCATTGAATCCCGATGCCGTCGACTGGTCCGGCAACACCTTCGTCGACCTCGCCGTGTCCGGGCCGCGTCCGATTCCCGGAACGGCGGGCGCCGTCGATGCCGATGGCCGCGCCGGACAGCTCGCGGTGAGACTCGCAACGCCGGCGGCGAGCCCGCTCGGCGAACCGCGCAGTCCGCGGCTGCGCGACCTGGACGGCGACGGGCTCGCCGACCTCGCGTGTGTCGACGCCGAGAACGCCACCGTCGAGGTGCGGTACGGACGCGGAGACGGCGGCTTCGACCCCGGTGAGACGGTCGCGTTGCCCGCGGGCCTCGTCCCACTGGCGCTCGGTGCCGGCCGGCTGGACGCCGACGCGCTCGTCGATCTCGCCATCGTGTGCGAGGACGGCACCGTCGTCGTCCTGCGAAACACCGGGGCGGGTCCGACGCGCTTCGCATCGGGTCTGACCACCGCGACCCTGACCGGTGGTTCGCTCGGTTCGTTCGAGCGCCCGGTCGCGGTCGCCGTCGCGGATCTCGACGGTTCACCCGGTGACGACCTGCTGGTTGCGCTCGCAGGCAGTCCGCCGTTCGTCGGCGGGGGTGGACGCGTGCTCATCGGCGACGGCACCGGCACGGCGTTCACCGTGAGCGCGCCACTACCCGGAGTCGTGTCGGCCCAGGACGTCGTCCTCACGGATCTCGACGGCGATGGAGACCGGGATGCGGTCATCGCGGACGCGGGGGCCGGGCTCGGCGGGGCGGACGTGGTGCGGGTCTTCGCGAACGCCGCCGGCACGCTGGTCGCGGGTCCGGTGCTCACCGAGCCGAGTCCACCGCGCGGTGTGGCGACCGTCGACCTCGACGGGGACGGATCCGTCGAGCTCGTCGTCGCCTGTGAGGGGCAGCCGTTCTCGCGCTTGCCCGGCGAAGTCGTCGTCCACCGCGGGCTCGGGGCGCTGTCGTTCGCGGCCGGAGTGTCGACGGCGGCCGGCTATGGCACTGCCGCCGTCGCCGTCACCGATCTGTTCGAGGACGGTGTTCCCGACGTCGTCGCCGCCGATCGGATCGCCGGGACCTTGACGCTCCTTTCCGATTGGGATGCAGCGGGCTCGGGCGGCTTCGGCTGGCAGCGCACGCTGGCCGGCGCGTCCATCCCGTCGGCGCTCGCGGCCGCGAACCTCGACGTCGATGCACCCGGCGAGCTCGTGGTCGCCGATCCCGGCGCTGGCGCGGTATTGACCGTCGATGCGCTGCCGCGTGACGCCGTCCAGAGCGTCGGCGACGGGTGCTTCGGCTGCAACGGCGTGCCGTCCGCGGTCGTCATCGGCGGTCGGCCCACTCCCGGCGACACGGCGTTCGGCATCGGTGTGCGCGGCGCGTGTCCGGTGCGTCCGGCGTTCCTCGCGATCTCGCTCCTGCCGCCGGCCCCGGCGATCGAAGGTTGCACGGTCTCGGTGCTCTCGATCGACGCATCGTTCCTCGTGCTCACGACGTCCACCGGAGGTGCGAACGTGCCGATCCCGATCCCCACGATCCCGAGCCTGATCGGCGCGTTCGTCACCTGGCAGTGGGCCATCTTCGATCCACAGGGGCCGTTCCTCGGCCTCGCGTTCTCGAACACCCTCGTCACTCGTATCGGCCTGTGACGCGTACGCAGTGATGTGCGCGTCGGGCCGTCGTCTCTCGTTTGGAGGAAAGCAGCAACGATGATCCCTCGAAGTCCTTCCGCCACCCTCACCGTGGTCGGTCTCGCACTCGTCTTCGGCAGTCCGTTGTGCGCGCAGGGCGTGCAGAACACGACGCAGGCCACCGGCCCGTTCGCGACGTTCGCCGCGGCGATCGCCGCGGCCAATCCGGGTGACGAGCTCGTCGCCGCGCCCGGCACGTACGCCGAGTCGAACATCGTTGTCGACAAGGAGCTCGAGATCGTCGGCGCGGGTTCAGGCAGCGATCCGGCATCGTCGACGATCCTCGATGCGGGCACCTCGCGCGGATTCGTCCTGACCGCGGGCGGTGCGAGCGTGTCCTCGCGCTCGAGCTTCTCGGGCATCCGCGTCACCAACGCGTCCAACGCCTGGTACTGCGACACGAGCGGTGTCGACCACGTGTCGCTCGACCGACTGCGTCAGCGACGGGGCGTCCAGCTACGCGTTCTCGGTGCACAACAACGGCGTGATGAACGACGTGCGTCTCGTGCGCTGCAGCTTCTCCAACGGCGCCACCGGCTGTCGGATCCGCGGTAGCGTCGACGGGTTCGTCGCCGAGAACTGTCACTTCGACGACAACAGCTACGGGCTCTACGCCAACCTCGGCAGCGGCGACGGGACGTACTTCCAGAACGTCACCGTCCGCGCGTGCACCTTCGACGGCAATGCCAGCAAGGGGATCTATCTCGAGAAGCTGTCGGACGCGCTGTTCGACGGCATCAGCGTGCGCAACTCGGGAACCAGTGGCTCGTTCTCCGCCGGCGTCGACATCAACCTGAAATACGCGGCCTACCACGACATCACGTTCGTCAACGTCGTGTGCATCGGCAGCGGCCAGACCCCGGTCATGGCACCGGCGATCACGACGGGCTCCGGCATCACCGTCAAAGGGCGCAACGACGCACCGAGCTACGACACCGTGCCGGCCAGCCTGACCGGCTTGCGGATCCTGGGCGGCATCGTCAGCGACGCGGACTCCGGCATTTCGATCGGCAACGACGTCGACGACATCGAGATCGAGGGCGTCAGCTTCTCCGACTTCGATGGCAACTGGGACGTCGGCGGCCTGTCCGCGACCGGCGTCGGACCGTTCGGTCTCCTGAACTACACCGACGCCAGCACGGTCGTGTGCCGCAACTGCTGGTGGGGCGATGCCTCGGGCCCCGGGGACATCCCGGCCCTGTTCCCTGACGCCCTCGACGCGCCCGGCACCGGTGTGCCGCTCGTCGCCGGCGTCGGACTCGCCGACTACAGCCCCTGGCTGACGCACGATCCGTCGGATCCGTGTGCCGACTTCACGGCGACGAGCTACGCCACCGGCACCGAGCCGGTCGCCGTCGCGCTCGGCGATCTCGACAGCGACTCCGCCGCCGATCTCGTCGTCGCGAACCTGTCGAGCGACGACCTGACCGTGCGTCTCAACGACGGCGCGGGCGACTTCTCGTCGGTGTCGACGGTCGCGCTCACCGCCGGAGACGCGCCGTCGAGCGTGACCACGGGCGACCTCGTCCCGGGCGGTGGCGTGGACGTCGCGGTCGCGTGCTCGGGCAGCGACGTCGTGCGCCTGCTGTCGGGGGACGGCGCCGGCAACCTGACCGTGTCCGGGAGCCTGACCGTGTCCGGGCACGCACCGTCCTGCGTGCTCGCCGCCGACCTCGACGGCACCGGAGCCGACGACCTGGTCGTGGGGCTCGGCGGTTCACCGCTGGTCGGCGGGGAGGGCGTCGACGTGTTCCTCGATTCGGCGTCGCCGGCTGCGGCTTTGACCGCTCCGGCGGGCGGGTTCGGCCGGGTCGTGGACCTCGCGGCGGCGGATCTCGATTCGGACGGCGACCTCGATCTCGTCGTCGTGTGCCAGCCGTCGCTGTCCAGCTCGACCTCCGGCGTGTTCGTCTACGAGAACGGCGGTGCCGGCTCGTTCTCGCTGGTCCCCGGGAGCCTGACCACGCCGTCGGTCAGCGCGGCGGTGTGCGTGCAGGACGTCGATGGCAACGGTGGGTTCGACCTGATCGTCGCCGACACCGGGGATGCGTTCCTCGGCATCGAAGGATCGGTGCACGTCTTCTATCACGATGGCGGCGCGATGGCGCCGCTCTCGCTGTCGTCGTGGTCGACGAGCTATGCGTTCCCGGTCGCCCATGGTCCGACGGCGATCGCGTGCGGCGATCTCGAAGACGACTTCGTCCCGGGCTTCGTGCGGCGTCCGGACGTCGTCACGACGAATCTCTACGCGTCGGGCGGTAGCGTGACGTTCCTGCGTGCGTTCGACGGCGCGTACACGCCGTCGATCGGCACCTGTCCCACGCCTGCATCCGGCGTCTCGCCCGTCGCCGTCGAGCTCGCGGAGCTCGACGGCCATCCGGCGGAGGACGTCGTGCTGGTCGATCGGATCAGCAACGACGTGACGGTCCTGCTCGGCATCTGCCGCCCGCTGACGACGTTCTTCGGCTCGGGATGCGGCGGAGCCGACATCCCGCAGGCGACCGCCGACTCGACACCGTCGCTCGGCAATCCGGCGTTCGGCGTGCGCGTCCAGAACGGTCCCGTGGGTGCGCCGGGCGTGCTCGGCGTGTCGCCGACGCTCGCGCCGGTCTCGCTCGGGCTCGGCTGCACGCTCTACCTCGGTGCACCGATCGTGACGCTGCCGACGTTCACGAACGCCCAGGGTGCGCGCACGCTCGCCGTACCGATTCCGAACGATCCGGCGCTCGATTGCGCGAGCATCTTCTGGCAGTGGGTCATCTTCGATCCCAGCGCGCCGGGCAGCTTCGCGTTCAGCGATGCGATCCGGACGCGACTCGGCGCGTGAGCGGCGTTGGCTCGCGAGGTCACACCCGCAGGTGTGGCCTCGCGAGCACCGTCACCGCGGCGACTTCCACGTGTTGTCGTCGCGGTCGACGTCGAGCGTCTTCCGGTCGGGATCGATCACGATCTCGGCAGCCCCGAGCGGAAACTCCACCTCGGCGGTGGTCGCACCCTCGAGCCAGTGCTCGACCGGAACCGTGCGCACCTCGGTCCGGCCCTCGGGCCAACGTGCGGCGATCGTGCACGGGAACGGCACCAGCCCCTGGTCCGCGATCAAGACGTGCAGGCCCTGTTCCGTCGCGGACACGCTCTGGATCGCGTGGTCGAGCGTCCAGGTCTCGAAGTACCACGGGCGCCAGTACCAGTCGAGGTCGCGACCCGCGACGCGTTCGATCGTGCGGAAGAAGTCGTACGGCGTCGGGTGCGAGAACTTCCACTCGTCGACGTACGTGCGGATCGCCTCCATCAGCACGTCGCGGTCGCCGTCGCGGAGGAGCTCGCGGAGCTGGTGCAGCAGCGCCGACGGCTTCGAGTAGGACGCGAACGTGTAGCCCGACGGGAAGTAGTCGCCGTGCGTCATCATCGGCCACTCCCCGCCCCGGCGAGCGCCCGCGACGTAACCGCTGATCGCGCGCGCGCGTGCGGTGTCGCGTTTCCAGAAAGCATCGCCGACGAGGGTCGTGAAGAACGACGTGGTGCCCTCGTCCATCCACGGGAACCACTTCTCGTTGGTGCCGACGGTCATCGGAAACCACATGTGGATCAGCTCGTGGCTGATGACCCCCTGCAGACCGCGCGCCGATCGCGAGTCGCCGACCAGCGTCATCATCGGGTATTCCATCCCGCCGCCGATGATGCCCTCGCAAGCGGTCATGTGCGGCCACGGGTAGGGGAACACGTTCGCCGACATCCACTCGATCGTTTGCCGCGCGTACTCCGCCGCGCGCGGCCAGGTCCGCGAACGGGCCTCGTAGACCGCATGGATCGCACACGGCGTGTCGCGGCCCGGCACCTTCGCGCGGGTCGCATCCCAGAGGTAGCGGTCCGAGACGCTGACGGCGACGTCGCGGACGTTGGTCGCGGTGAAGTGCCACGACAGCGTTCCCCCATCCGCCGCGGGCTTGGTGACGTGACCGTTCGCCAGGTCGTCCGCGTCGATCACGTGCTGGATCTCGTCGCTCTCGAGCGCCTTCGCGAGCCGTTCGCGCGCGGTGCCGGTGAGCACGTCCTCGGGGTTCTGCAGCGTCCCGGTCGCTCTCACGAGGAACCCGGCCGGCGCGGAAAACGTGACGTCGTAGTCCGCGTACGGCATGTAGAACTCCGCGCGACTCAGGTACTGATCCGCCACCCATCCCTCGACGTCGTCGTGCACGGCGAACTGCGGATACCACTGCCCGAGGTAGAACACGTGGTTGTCCGCCTGGCCCATGCGTGGCGCACGGCCGGCCTTCGGCACGACGAAGCTCCAGTCGATCGTCAACGTCGCTTCGGCACCCGGTTCGATCCCTTGCCGCGCGGCCACCCGCATGACGGTGCCGTTCACCCGGTAGCGTGCGGTCTCGCCACCCAGCTCGACGTCGCCGAGCGACACGCCCCCGGTGATCTCGACGAAGCGATTCCGCACCGCGCCCTCGCGGAACAGGTTCTGCCGCAGGTGCACCAGCAGCGCGTCCAGGCGCTCCGGCGAGCGGTTGACGTAGGTCATCTCGGCATGTCCGTGCACGGTCGCCGTCGCCGGGTCGAGCGATGCCGTGATGCGATACCGCGCGAAGTCGTCCCAGTGCTTCGGTCCCCGCGCGCCGTCGAGCGAGCGCGTGCCGTTCGCCACCGCCTGCTGCCAGCTCGGCGGCTCCGTGACCGGGTAGGGGAGGACGCGGTGCTGGGCGGACGAAACCGCCGTGAGGGCGAGGACGGCGGCGAGGTTTCGGAGCGGATCGGACATGGCGGCAGGAATACGGATCGCCGACCGTCGGTGACAGTACGCGTCGCTCGCGACCGCCGAATCCGGCCCGTCACTCGTGCAGCAGCCGCCCCTCCATGCCGCCGTGGACCGGCACGACGGCGCCGCTGACGTGGCTCGCGAGCGTCGGGGAGCACAGGAACGCGACCACCGAGGCGACCTCCTCGGGTCGCGCGACCTTCCGCATCGCCGCGGTGCGGGTCACCCGCGGAATGGCCCCGGGGTCGGCGAGCGTGTGCTCGGCCATCTTGGTGAGGATCCAGCCGGGCGCCACGGCGTTGGCCCGGCCGCGCGAGGCAACGCGCACGATCTCGTTCTTCAGGCTCGGCAGGAGGCCGTGCATCATGCCGGCCTTCGCGCTCGCGTAGTCGGCGTGATCGGCCTCACCGAACAGGCCGGCCGTCGACCCGATGAGCACGATCGAGGCGTCGTCGCGGGGTGCGCCGGCGAGGTGTCGGAGGAACCCGCGGCAGGTGAGAAACGCGCTCGTGAGGTCGACCTCGAGCGTGCGCTGCCACTGTGCCAGGGACATCTCTGCGACAGATGCCGGCTCGGTGATCCAGATGCCCGCGTTCACCACCAGCGCGTCGATCCGGGTGCACGCGGCGATCGCATCGCGCCACATCCCGTCGACCTGCGACTCGTCCGTGAGATCGGCGCCGACCACGACGGTTCGCGGTCCGACCTCGTGCGCGAGTGCGCGTGCACGCTCGGCACCGCGATGGTGGTGCACCACGAGGTTCGCGCCTTCCGCCGCGAGCGCCTCGACGATCGCCGTGCCGAGACCGCCAGACGCGCCCGTCACCAGCACCGTGCTGCCTGCGAGTCCGCTGTCCATTGCGTTTGCTCCGCGGCGTCCCACGATACCGACGGATGTTGCGGCACTGTATCGTGACCGTCACGGAGGCCCCATGACGATACCCTGGCTCCCCCTCGGAGCACGGCGGCCGCGCACGCTGCGCGACGCTCGTCTCGTCCTGCACCACGCCGCGTGGGTTCTCGGATCCGTCGCGGACAGCCTGCTCCACCACGAACCCGACGATGCGCACACGAGTCTCGGCTTCGATCCGCGCGGAGGCACGCTGTTCACGCACCGGCTCGGCCCGGAGAAGCACGCACCGTCACTGCATCTGGTGCTCGAGTCGCTCAAGCTCGAGCTCCGGCGCGACGCTGGCGAGACCATCGCGAACCGGCGCCTCGCGGGGCTGACGATGGCCGAGGCGTTCGCGTGGGTCGAAGCGCACGCCCGCGACGGTTGGTCGCCGGACGCGAAGGTCGCGATGCGCGCGTACGAGGACTTCCCCGACCATCCGATCGGGCAAGGGGGTGCGTTCGATCCGCCCGACACCGCTGCGAACGCCGAACTCACGCGTTGGTACGCGAACGCGAACCTCGTGATTCCGACGCTCCGCAAGCCGTGGGCCAGTCTCTCCGACGCACGGGTCTGGCCGCACCACTTCGACCTGAGTGCACAGATCCCGCTGTCCCGTGACGAGTCGGGGGATGACGAGAACGAGCGTGCACGGTCGGCCTCGGCCTGTCGCCGGGAGATGCGTTCTACGAGGAGCCCTACTTCTACTGCTCGCCCGATCCGCAACCGGATCCGATCGACCTGCCCGACCTGCCCGCCGGCCACTGGCACAGCCACGAGTTCGTGTCCGCGATCCTGACGGCCGAGGAGCTGTTCCATGCCGGCGACGGCCAGGAGCAGACCGTGACGACGTGGCTGCGCGGTGCGATCGAGGCTTGCGCGAACCTGCTCGGCGAGACTCGACGGTGAGGCGAGCCGCCGGCTGTCCGGCGAACCGCGGACCTAGTGTTGCAGCGACGGGAGCATCTCGGCGGCCTTCTTCGCGGCCTGAGTGCCCTCGAATCGCCTGGTGAACGTCTCGAGCGTCTTCGCCAGGCGGCGCCGCTGGCTCACGCTCGACGGGTCGTACCGATCGAGAGACCGCTGCAGGATCTGACCGGCGTGGATCTCCTTCTTGATCGCCGGGTCCTTCTTGAAGCGGTCGAGCTCGGCCTTCGCCTCACCACCGACCGGCACGCCGTCGAACTGCTCGGCGATCTTCTCGAGCGCCTGGCTCGCCTCGAAGTAGTCCGGGCCGGCCGCGAGCTTCTGGATGCGGCGGGACGTCGCCGCGACCCGCGCGTCGAACATCTTCTGGACGGCATCGACGAACGCCCGCTCGTCGTCCCCGAGCTTGTCCGCGTCCTTGCGCAGCCGCTCGAGCTCGGTCGTGACCTTGCCGAACTCGTTGGCCTCGAAGGCCTTCGACAGCGACTCGAGCCGCCTGGAGTCCGGCACTTCGGGGAGCAGCGTGACGTTGGCGAGACCGGTCTCGATGGTTTCGGCGGACGGAACCCCGTGGCCCATGTCCTCGACCAGCTGACCGTCCGGCCCGATCAGCGCGAACGTCGGGAACGCGGTGATGCCGTAGGCACTCCCCGCGCGCGTCGAGCGCACGATCGGGAAGGCGACCTTCTGGTCGGTGACGTACTTCTGGAGCAGGCTCTCGGTCTCGTCGGACACGCCGACGACGATCAGGCCCTGGTCCGCGAACCGTTGATGCAGATCGTTCAGGTCCGGGACGTGGGCCTTGCAGGGGCCTCACCAGGTGGCGAAGAACTCGATCAGCACGAGCCGCCCGCGGAAGCCGTCGAAGCTCGCGGGCGCATCGTTGAGGGCGCTGTCGAACTCGAAGGTCGGCGGTTCGGTGCCCTTCCGCAGCTGAGCGGACAGCGGCAGGGCGGTGAGGGTCAGCGCGGCGACGGCCGGGAAGAACGGGGAGCGCATGGCAGGCCTCGTCGGGAAGCGATCCAGTGGACGCACGGATCCTACCGGGACAAGGCGGAACGGGCGAGTCGGACTCCGGTGCGATGCCCGGGAGGCCCGTGTGGGCGGGCCCCGACCGCTCTCGCATCGCGCACGCCCCGAGCCGGCGCGGGCGTTCGACATCGCAATGACCGCCTCGGTTCGACGCCGCAGCGATACGGCGTCGCCCGATTGCACCGCCGATGTAACACATGCGCGATGGACTGCGTTGGCGCGCCCCCGCACTGCTCCGTACCGACGTGACGGAGAATCCACGGTTGTCGTATGCGGCAGGACTGTGCCAAACTGCAAACGCCGATGGCCACCCGAAAGAGCAGACGGAGCCGTCCGTCCACCGCCGGACGAACCGCGAAGAGCACCTGGGGCGGCTGGCGGCCCAATTCGGGCCGCAAGCCGAAGGGTGACAAGGCCGGCGTTGTCCACGACGTCCGGGATCGCGTGTCTTCACGGACGCCCGTACGGGTGACACTCGAATTCGAGAAGCAGCTCCCGTCGCTGCGTGGCAAGCAGGAGCAGGCGGCATTGTTCGGGGCGCTGACGAACGGCCGTGAGCGGGAGGGATTCCGGCTCGTGCAGTTCGGGATCGCGAAGCACCGCGTCTTGCTGCTCGTCGAGGCCAAGGACACCGGTCACCTGTCGCGCGGCGTGCAGGGACTGTCGGTCCGGATCGCCCGAGCCCTGAATCGTGTCTGGGGGCGGCGGAGCACGGTGTTCGCCGACCGATTCGCGAGCAAGGTGCTGCGAACGCCACGTGAGGTCCGCGACGCGCTGCGGGACGTGCTCCTGACCGGCAAGGCCCCGCCCCCTCGCCGCGTCGGACCGTTCGACCTCGCCTCGTCGGCCCCGTGGTTCCACGGCTGGAGCCGCCCACCGAACGTCCGCGGGCTCGACGGCGTCGAACCGCCCGTGGCACCGGCGCGAAGCGCCCTCCTCACCAAGGGCTGGCGCCGGCTCGGGAAGCTCGCGCCGAACGAGAGGCCACAACTCGACGAGGACCCCGGGTCCGATCGGCGCTGACCGGCTCGGGTGCGCCATCCCATCGGCCCATCCCGTCGGATTCCAGCGGAGGGCCCGAGGACGCCGATGGCTCCCTGGACCCGTGCCCCGCGTGGCGCGGCGAAGGAGAACCATCGATGCGCTCACGCCGTCTTCTGCCGTTGCTCGGGTTTCTCGGGCTCATGTTCGCGAGCTGTGCCAGCCAGGAGAGCTTCCGCGTGCCGGTGATGCGACCGGCTCCGGTCGACCTCGGGCAGAACGACCTCGTCGCTCTCGACCGGTTCACCGGCAACGGCGGCGACGTGCTCAGCGAGGAGCTCGCGGCGGCGCTGCGCCAGGCGGTCAATCCGCTGAGCGGCAAGGCCGACTTCGAGCTCGTCGATCGGCGTGACGTCGATCGGATGGTCGACGACATGCGGCGTTACCCCGACGCGAAGCTCGACACCGAGGACTCGCCGGTCGCGAAGTGGAAGCGTGCGCGGCTCACGCTGAAGGGTGACGTCCAGCAGTACTCGGTCGAGGAGCAGACCCAGGCGACGCGGTTCGTGGATCCGCAGGGGGTGCGTCACA
Source organism: uncultured Planctomycetota bacterium (assembly GCA_963823025.1). Taxonomy (GTDB): domain Bacteria; phylum Planctomycetota; class UBA1135; order UBA1135; family UBA2386; genus CAWGKH01. The sequence continues at coordinate 281,934 of CAWGKH010000009.1, forward strand.
CGGCGTTCGAGCGACAGGCCGCCGCGCGCGTCGCGGTGACGATCGAGGCGCTCGAGCAGGATGGGAGCCGGGTGTTCGACCGGGCGCCGCTCGACGAGTGCCAGACCGCTGCGACCAAGGCCGTGGACTCCGAGCCGGTTCCGATCGATCACGACGCGCTGCTGGCCGCCGCGCGCCAGCGGGTCGTCGAGCAGTATCTCCGCCGCGTGATGCCGCACGTCGAGTACGTCACGATCTCGATGTACACCGACGGCGACCTCCCGCAGCTCGAGGTGGGCAACGGCTATGCGCGCACCGGCGACTGGAACGCGGCGTTGCAGAGCTACGGCCAGGCGCTCGCCGCGGCCACGGGCGACCTCGGCGACGTGCGCTACAAGGCGCTCTACAACCAGGGCGTCGCGCAGCTCTACCAGAACCGCTTCGAGGAGGCCCGGCGCTCGCTGCAGGACGCCTACGCCCAGGAGCAGGACAAGATGATCCTCGGCCAGCTGAACACCGTCAGCCGGCGCGAGCAGGAGTTCGCGGCCCTGCAGCAGCAAGGGCAGCGCACGCCGGCCCAGCCCGGGCAGTGACCGGTCCGCCGCGGTCTTCACGCCCCGGCTGTGCAACCTCCCGCGGTCGTGTAGGCTCGCGCGCATGACCGACGAGACGCTCGACATGAAGGGCGACTGGGATCGCCGCGCGCGGGAGAACGCCCGCTACTACATCGCGACGTCGGTCCCGGACGACGAGGCCGAGTTCGACGCGTCCGGAGCGCGCGACGTCCGCTACTTCTTCGACGGGATCGAGCACCTGCTGCACGCGAGCGCGGTCGTGCTCGACATCGGTTGCGGGATCGGTCGGATGGACCGTCATGTCGCACCGCGCGTGAAACGACTCGCCGGCATCGACGTGTCGGGCGAGATGGTCGCGCGCGCCCGCGAGCGCCTCGCGGATCTGCCGAACGTCGAGTACCACGAGGGCGACGGCTGGTCGCTCGCGCCGCTCCGGTCGGGGTCGTTCGACCTCGTGTTCTCGCACATCGTCTTCCAGCACCTGCCGCGCGACGTCACGCGGTCCTACTTCCGCGAGGTGCACCGGGTGCTGAAGCCCGGCGGGTCGTTCGTGTTCCAGTTGCCCGAGCAGATGCCGAACACGCCGGCGGATCCGCCGGAGACCGACACGTTCGAGATGCGGTTCTGGACCGAGGACGATCTGCGCAGCGCACTCGCGGAATTCGGCTTCGAATGGTGCGAATGCCGGCGGTTCGCCGCGGGCGAGGAGAGCTTCCGGTTCAACCAGCTGCGCGTGCACGTGCGCGTGCCGTGAACCCCGGTGCGCCGCGGCGCAGAGGACGTTCACGCGTTCTTGACTGCGGCCGGGCGCGCGTCACGCGATGATGCGGGCATGCGCACCTTCATCGCCTTCGCTCTTGCCGCGCTGGTCGCGGCGGCGACGTGCTCGTGCCAGGCGCGTGCCGACGCGCAGGAGCCGACCTGGCCCGGGCTCCGTGCCGACGGCTCGATCCTGCTGACGAACGGCTGGACGCTGCACCCTCACGGCCGGCAGTCGAGGCTGCCGAGCGACCTGCCCGTGCGTGCCGCGGTGCACCCCGGCGGGCGTTGGCTTGCCGTGCAGCACGCGGGCTACCGCGATCACGTCGTCGCGATCGTCGACACGCGCGCGAAGGACGGCGACCCGGTGGTGTCGACGATCCCGCTCGGCAAGACCTGGAGCGGGATGGCCTGGAGCGCGGACGGGGACCGGCTGTACGTCAGCGGGGGCGTGCGCGACGTCGTCCGCGTGTTCGAATTCGACGCGGAGCGCGGCGCGGTGAAGAAGGCGAAGCCGCTCACGGTGGGGGCGGGCGATGTGCTCGACCTCGTCGCCGGGATGTGCGCCACGGAGGACGGCCGGCTGTGGGTGTGCCTGCAGCGCAGCGACCGCGTCGTGGCGCTGGATCCGGCGAGTGGCGAGACACGCGAGGTCGCCTGCCCGGACGAGTCGTATCCGTTCGAGTGCGTCGCCGCGCCGGACGGCAAGACGGTGTTCGTGTCGCTCTGGGGCAAGGCGCAGGTGTGGGCGATCGACGCGGAGTCGCTCGCGGTGAAGGGCAAGGTCGCGGTCGGTGCGCATCCGTGCGAGATGGTGATCGCGCCCGGCGGCGCGCGCTTGTTCGTCGCGAATGCGAACGAGAACACCGTGTCCGTCGTGGATCTCGCGCGGCTGTCGGTCGAGGAGACGATCTCCTCGGCGCTGTACCCGAACGCGCCCCCGGGCTCGACGCCCAACTCGATCGCACTGTCGAAGGACGGCAAGACGCTCTTGATCGCGAACGCCGACAACAACGACTGTGCGGTGTTCGACGCCTCGGAACCGGGGGCGGCCAAGAGCCTCGGCTTCGTGCCGCTCGGCTGGTACCCGACCTCGATCCGGTTCGCGGGCGACGGCAGCGTGTGGGTCGCCAACGGCAAGGGCTCGGCCGGATCGCGCGCGAACCCGAACGGTCCGACACCAAAGCCCGGTCATCCGCGCGACCTCGAGTCGTACACCGGCTCGATGTTCACCGGCTCGTTGTCGGACTTCGCGTTCCCCGACGAGAAGGAGCTCGGCGAGCTGTCGGCCGAGGCGTATCGCGCGAGCCCGCTGCAGGCCGACGCATCGGTGGTCGGCGTCGCGGCACGGCCGGACGGCTCGCCGATCCCGGCGAAGCCGGGCGACGCGACACCGATCGAGCACGTCGTCTACGTCATCAAGGAGAACCGGACCTACGACCAGGTGCTCGGCGACGTGAAGGCGGGCAACGGCGACGTGAATCTGTGCCTGTTTCCCGAGGAGGTCACCCCGAACCATCACGCGATCGCCGACACGTTCGTGTTGCTCGACAACTTCTACGTCGAGTCGGAGGTGTCCGCGGACGGCCACGAGTGGACGATGGGTGCGTATGCGACCGATTTCGTCGAGCGCAGCTGGCCGGTGAGCTACGGCGGCAAGGACAAGGCGAAGCTCGAGGGTGGCAAACGCGCGAGCCTCGGGTATCCGGCCGAGGGACGCCACGAGATCGCGTTCCCGGAGCACGGCTACCTGTTCGATCTGGCGAAAGCGGCGGGCGTGTCGTTCCGCTCCTACGGTGAGTTCATCGCGAACGGGAAGACACCGGACGATCCGGGGAAGGCGGCGTACCCGACGCTCGAGGGGCACTTCGATCCGCACTTCCGCAGCTTCGACCTCGATTACCGGGACCAGGATCGCGCCGATCGGTTCCTCGCCGAGCTGCAGCGCTTCGAGAAGGAGGGCTCGATGCCGCAGCTGATCGTGCTGCGGCTGCCGAACGACCACACCGCGGGCACCGGAGTGGGCAAGCTCACGCCGCGGGCGTACGTCGCCGACAACGACCTGGCGCTCGGGCGGGTGATCGAAGGGCTGTCGAAGTCGTCGTTCTGGAAGTCCACGACGGTGTTCGTCGTCGAGGACGACGCGCAGAACGGTCCCGATCACGTCGATGCGCATCGAACGGTGGCGTTGCTCGCGGGACCGTACGTCCGTCGCGGGGCGAAGGTGTCGACGATGTACTCGACGTGCTCGATGCTGCGCACCATCGAGCTGATCCTCGGGCTCCAGCCGATGACTCAGTTCGACGCGGCGGCACGGCCGATGTTCGACTGCTTCGTCCCGAAGCCCGACACGACGTCGTTCGAACACCGCCCGGCCCAGTGGGATCTCGACGAGCGCAACCCGAAGACGGCGTTTGGCGCGAAGTTGTCCGCGACCTTCGACCTCGCGATGGAGGACGCCGCCGACGACCTGCAGCTGAACGAGGTCATCTGGCGCTCGGTGAAGGGGCCGGACAGCCCGATGCCCGCGCCCCGGCGCGCCGCGTTCGTGCGGATCGGCGACAGCGATTGAACGGGATTCTCGACTCCGCTCACAGGCCTCCTCGATTCACTGGCGGCCCGGCACGATCGGCGCGGCTCCGCGACCGTGCACCGTGGTTGTGCGATCCTCCTGCGACCGGTACGAAGCCCCGCCCGCAATCTCGAGGTCGCAAGCGTGTCGATTCGGACGCGCCGAGCCTCGAGGCCGGAACGGAAGGATCCATGCATCGACGACTGCACTCATGCTCGCTCCGGCGAGCCGCACCGCGCGCGTTCGCGGCCCTGTTCCCTCTGCTGGTGCTCGCACCGTTCGCGATCGCGCAGGGCGGCCAGAAGCCGCCGAACATCCTCGTCATCTGGGGCGACGACATCGGCCAGTCGAACATCAGCGCCTACACGATGGGGCTGGTCGGCTACCGCACGCCGAACATCGATCGCATCGCCAAGGAAGGGATGATCTTCACCGACTCGTACGGCGAGCAGAGCTGCACCGCCGGGCGGTCGACGTTCATCACCGGCCAGAGCGTCCTGCGCACCGGCCTCAGCAAGGTCGGGTTGCCTGGCGCCAAGATCGGGCTGAGCGCCGAGGACCCGACGATCGCCGAGCTCCTGAAGCCCCACGGCTACGCGACCGGTCAGTTCGGCAAGAACCACCTCGGCGACCGCGACGAGTTCCTGCCGACCAACCACGGCTTCGACGAGTTCTTCGGCAACCTCTACCACCTGAATGCCGAGGAGGAGCCGGAGCTTCCCGACTATCCGAAGAACCCGGAGTTCCGGAAGAAGTACGGGCCGCGCGGCGTGATCCACAGCTGGGCGGGCGGAAAGATCGAGGACACCGGTCCGCTGACTCGCAAGCGGATGGAGACCATCGACGACGAGACGGTCGACGCGGCGATGGACTTCATCGGCCGGCAGGTGAAGGCCGAGAAGCCGTTCTTCGTCTGGTGGAACGCGACCCGCATGCACTTCCGGACGCACGTGCGGCCCGAGCTGCGCGGCAAGTCGGGGCAGAACGAGTACGCCGACGGCATGCTCGAGCACGACGGCGACGTCGGCAAGCTGCTGAAGAAGCTCGACGAGCTCGGCATCGCCGGCGACACGATCGTCGTCTACAGCACCGACAACGGGCCACACGCCAACTCCTGGCCGGACGCGGCGGTGACGCCGTTCCGGGGCGAGAAGAACACCAACTGGGAGGGCGGCTGGCGCGTTCCGGAGATGGTGCGGTGGCCGGGCCACATCGCGGCCGGTTCGGTGTCGAACGGCATCGTCCACCACATGGACTGGCTGCCGACGTTCGTCGCGCTGGCTGGCGATCCCGACGTCAAGGAGGAGCTGAAGCAGGGCATGAAGGTCGGCGACAAGACCTTCAAGGCGCACCTCGACGGCTACAACCTCCTCCCGTACCTGACGGGCCAGGAGAAGGAGTCCCCGCGCGACGAGATCTTCTACTTCTCGGACGATGGCGATCTGACGGCGCTGCGCTATCGGGACTGGAAGTTCGTGTTCGCCGAGCAACGGGCGGCGGGAACGCTGCAGGTGTGGGCCGAGCCGTTCACGCCGCTGCGCGTGCCGAAGATCTTCAACCTGCGCCGCGATCCCTATGAGCGGGCCGACATCACGTCGAACACCTACTACGACTGGCTGCTCGACCACGCGTTCATGCTGGTGCCGGCGCAGGAGTACGTCGCGAACTTCATCGCGACGTTCCAGGAGTTCCCGCCGCGGCAGAAGGCCGCCAGCTTCAGCGTCGACCAGGTGCTGGAGCTGATGAAGTCGAACGTCGGCGGCCGCTGAACCTCCGGTTCGACGCGGGACTCGACGACGGCGGCTCGGATCCGCCAACTGCCGGGCACCGTGAGGCTGCAAACCACACCCGGTGTGATTTGCAGCCCTTCGCGATCCCCACGGCACCGAGTGGCTGGCGGGTCGTAGCATCCGGATGTGATGTTCCGAGCTCTCCGCGCCCTGCCCCCGATCTTCGCCGCGGCGCTCTTGTTGCTGGCGGCTTGCTGCACGAACGACCCGGCGGCACCGTCGGCGAACCGGCCCGCCGCATCGACCTCCCAGGCGACTCCTCCGATGACCGACAACAAGCCGACCGAGACATCCCGCGGTTACAACCCGCTGACGCCCGCCGAGGCGCGCGTCATCGTGCATGCCGGCACCGAGCTGCCAGGCACCGGGGAGTACGTCCACAACAAGGCCGCCGGCACCTACATCTGCCGGCGGTGCAACGCGCCGCTCTACCGCTCGAAGGACAAGTTCGAGAGCGGCTGCGGCTGGCCGAGTTTCGACGACGAGATTCCGGGAGCCGTCCTGCGCCGCCCGGATCCGGACGGCATGCGCACCGAGATCGTGTGCGCCAACTGCAAGGCGCACTTGGGCCACGTGTTCCTCGGTGAGGGCTTCACCGACAAGGACACGCGCCACTGTGTGAACTCGATCTCGATGGTCTTCGTGCCTGCCGGCGAGGCGCTGCCGCCGGAGATCGTGCTCCCCGAGAAGCGCTGACCGTGTCGGCGGCGCGATGCTCCGGTCACCGTTCCCCGGAGTACCGCACCACCATCCGCCCGAGGAACACGCCGTCATCCTGGGACGGCAGCGCGACCGAGCCGACGGTGTAGCCCATCTGGAGGTCGCGGAGCGCGGGAGCCAGCTTGGTGAGCATGCGCGCGGCGATGCGAGCTTCGCGGGTGTCGCGCTTCTCCGGCAGCATCGACAGCGCGAAGCCGGCCGCGCTGACGAGGTCGGGGAAGCCCATCGCCGGGACGTCGGCGGTGCCGTAGGACAGCGATCGGACCGCGCTCGGTGCATCGAGGCCGAGGGACTGGAATCGAGGACTGTCCGCGATCGAGGTCGCTTCGCCGCGGCGGACGCGGTCGATGTGTTCGAGCGCGGCCGAGGAGGTGGCCACGACGAGCATGCCGTCGCGCACGGCGATCACCGGGTGGATCCACGGGAACGCGCCGAGGTCGAGCGCGAGTTGGTCGCCGGTCTTCACCACCGTCGCGGCCTGCCCGCGGCTGCGCGCGAACCCGGCCGCGTGCTCGAGCAACGCCTGCACCCGGTCGGTCATGCCTTGCGCGTCGTCGAGCCGCACCATCATCACGCTCTCGCCGAGCGCGCAGCCGCCGTCGCCCGCGGGCGGGAACGACATCCCGGCCATCTCACCGGAGATCGCATCGAGCGTTTCGCGCACCGAGGGATCGATCGTCGGGACGTCGCCGAGGTTCTCCCCGACGAGCGCGGTGACGAAGTCGTAGAGCGCCGCCGGATCGAACCCGGCGTCGAACCAGAACGATGTCGCGTCCGCCGGAACGAGGTGGCTCCAGTCCTGCCACGCCTCGCGATCGGCGAACACCTTCGCGACCCGCGAGTCCCGGTAGCCGGGCAGCATCCGGACGAGGCTGGTGGTCGTCACCGACGTGCCGTCACTCGACGCCGACGTCGCGATGTGGTCGGTGACGTCCAGCTCCTCGAGCAGCGCGCTGGCGAGGCCGATCGCCGCCACGGCTTTCCGCGCGCCGTGCCCCTGGGAGTTCGCGGCCAGCTCCGCCATGCGCAGCGTCTGCGCGAGGAAGTCGACGCAGCCGTGCACGTCGAAGAACATCGTGCTCGCGTTCGCGGGCGGAAGGTTGCCGAGGTCTGCGAACATCGCCTCGCGCGATGCCAACGAGCCGTGCTCGTCCCGCTCGGCCAGACGCTTCATCGACTGCGACGCCAGTCGCGAGCTGGTCGAGATCAGCAGGACGTCCTCGACGCGCCCGATCGCGAGCTGCATCGGTGATCCGGGCGGTGCGACGACGGTCAGCGAGCCCGCGCTCCGATCCAGCTGTTGGACGAGGGCGCGGTCGATGCCCGCGATGTCGCACAGCTCCTCGAGCATCCCTCGGATCGCCGTCGCCTGCTGCTGCGCGGCGTCTGCGGGCACGCGGAACAGATAGACGTACTCCGGCACCGGCATCGTCAGGCGGTAACCGAACGCGACCTCACGCCGGACGAGCAGCCCCCAGTCGCACCCGACCGAGCGCGCCGAGCGCGGCGTCGATCTTGGTCCGCACCTGCTCGCGCGCCTGCTGCGACATGTCGGTCGTCGCGAGATCGATCAGGTCGTATTGGATCCCGCTCTCGCCGAGTCGTCGCAGCGCGCGTTCGAACGCGACCCAGGCCGGGTCGCTGGCGTTCGATCCGAATCCGTGGACGACGAACTGCGCGTCGTCGGGAATGCCGATCTCCAGCCGCACGGGCTCCTGGGCCTTCGCGAGCTAGGGTACGGCTGCGTGGAAGAGCAACGCCGCTGCGACGGCGGATGCCGCCGCGCGGGCGCGGGGGGCGGTGTTCATGGGGGACTCCGATGGCGGAAGCGGGCGAGCGCGTCGACGGACGCGAGCCCGCCGCTACGCACGCCCGTCGTGCCTATTCCAGACGGCGTCAGGCGCCGCGGTTGGCGATCGTCGTCGTGTTCTCGCCGATGCGGAACAGCACGACGACCAACTCGAGACCGACGCGCGCGAAGATCGTCTGCACGATCACGACGAGCGACAGGAACAGAAAGCCGAGGAAGGCCGCGAAACCCTGGACAATGGGGTTGTTGAACAGCGACACGACGCCCACCAGCCACTCGAGCGCGATCGCGAGCAGCATCAGGATGTAGAGCAGCCTCACCACCCTGATCGTGATGAAGCGGGTGAACGAGAGGTCCATCAGTCCCTGGACGAGGCCCGGACCGTCCAGGCTGGCTGCAGGCGTCTCGCTGGCGGGAGATTGTGTGGTGTCCATCGTGCCGAACTCTCTGGGTCGAAGCGTCGAAGTGCGGGAACGGCGTCCGCCGCACGCGCGGAGGCTGCTGGATGCGGCTCGCGCCGGCACCCCAACGCCGACTCTCGAGCGCGGCGACGGATCACCCGAAGCCGGCAACTCTACCGCGGCCCGGTGTCGAGTCTGCACGCGGAACCCGTCGGTTGGCCGTGCGCCGGAGACGACGGGGGCGGGAAGCCGTCGGCTCCCCGCCCCGCGGGCGAGAACGTGTCTCGATTCCGGCGAAGCCGGACCGGTGACTACCAGCGTCCGATCGTCGAGTCCCAGCCGTTCGACGCGAGGATCTGCAGCGGGTTCGCACCCGGCACCACCGACAGGGCCTGGGTGGTGAGCACGCCACCGATCAGCGTCGGGTCGAGCGGCACGAGCCCGAGGGAGGTCGACGCCGTCGAGCCCGAAGGCACGAGCGGCAGCACGACGACCAGGGCCAGCGTGTAGGCCGTGCAGCCGGGCATGCCGATCATGTCGAGCGGCAGCGCGGTCTGGTCGACGCCGACATGGAGCGCGCTGGCGATCGTTCCACCCGCCAGATCGGTCGCCCGCGCGATCGGGGTCGCTCCGAGGATGATCAGATCGGCGTCATGGCCGATCGCTGCGGGCGGGGACGGATTCACGGTGATGCCCGGGCTCACCAGCGCGGTCGACAGATCCGTCTCGGTCGGCGAGCCGCTGCCGCCGCCGTGGAAGAAGCCGACGATGCCGGTCAGCGACGGGTCGACGGCCATGAACGACAAGATCACGTTGCCGTTCGCGAAGAACTGCGCCTGCACGGTCACCGACGTGGAGGCCGGCGGCGAGGCAGTGTACGGCGGGATCTGGTCGTAGGTGACGACGAGCTTGGCCGGCGTCATGCCCATCGCGGGGAACTGATCCACGTACAGCCCGCCGGTCGCCGGGATGCTCGCAGTGCGGCAGTCGAGGTCGCGCGAGTAGGGTGCCGCGACGCACGTGCCGGTGAACAAGGTCGTTTCACTCGCGGTGAACGACGTGCTGCCGCCGGTGCCCAGGTAGATGCGGCCGTTCGAGCAGACCTCGACGTTGTTGATCGGGGCGTTGTCCCAGAACGACGCCGAGAATCCGAGGGCCTGCGGGACCGTCAGGCTGTCGTCGCCGGAGCTGCCGCCCTGCCAGATGCCCGCGGCGTTGTCGACGCGGTTCGTGTAGCCGGTCTCCCAGACCAGCGACCCGGTCAGCACGGCGCTGTAGCCGCCGTTCGGCAGGCGCTGGAACAGGATCGACTGTCCCGCCAGGTCGCAGGCATCGGTGGTGGCGCTGCTGAAGTTCTCCTCGACATAGCCCACACCGAAACCCGGTCCGGCGCCGCCGCAGCCGGTGCCGCGGCTCACGCCCGCCGGATCCGCCTGGCCGGTGGCCGTCAGGCCGGGGCCGACGACGACGTCGTAGCCCGGGACCGCGTTGGGGACGAACGACAGCACCTGGCCGAGCAGGTCGTCCGGCGACGTCGTCGTGAACAGCTCGTAGATGGTGGTGCCGCCACCGATGACACCGGCCGACAGGTTCGAGCCACCCGGGTCGGCGGCGCCGCCGCCCGGCGACACGCCGACGAGGCAGTCGCCGCTGCCGATCGCGGCATGGTAGATCTGGAAACCGCCGCTCGGGAACAGCTGGAGCTGCGCCTCGACGCGATTGGCCGTGGCGAATTCGCGCGACAGCCAGGTGACGACGACCTTGGCCGGGCGGACATCGACGTACATCCCGGGCGGCGTGATGCCGGAGCCGGCCGCGCCGGTCAGATCGTCCCAGTACACGCGGATGCTCGGGTCGCCGCTCAGCAGCAGCGAGGACGACTCGCCCAACTCCGAGCTCGTTGACGAGGGCGCGCCGACCAGCTTGACCCAACCATTGGTCGATGCGGAGATCGCCATCGTCGTTCCGCCACCGGGCAGCGGGAACGCGAAGGGGATCGCGATGCCGGTGACGAGGGTGTCGTCACCCTGGCTGGCGAGCTGGCCGTAGAACGGGTCCCACTGAGCGAACGCCGTGCCCGCCGTGAGGGCGGCCAGGAGCAACGTGCCCGCGACCGGGCGCAGGCGAGCGAAATTCATCAAACCGGACATCCGAAGTCCTCCGAGACAGTGGAGCGGAGAGGGGAACGACCGCGCATCGCCGGAGGGGAGGTCAAGAATGCGTCTCCTTCCCGGCGCGCGACGCTGCGGCAGAGAAGTACTGCCGGACCATTTAGAGGCGGGCTGGGGACGATGATGTTCCCATGCCACCCGGGAAAAACAGCCGACGCGTGCGCGAGTTCGCGGCTGGCCTGCACGGATGCGACCGCGTCTCGCCCAACCGATCGCTGGCCTCGTCCCGAACGTCGAAGGTCGGCGTGGATCGGGTCGGGTCCACGCCGCGCGCGGCTACTTCGCCGCCGGTTCGAGCCAGGCGCGAACCCGTTCGAACACTGGGTGCGTCGCGACGTCGGTGATGCGGCCCAGCAGACCGCGACGACGTATCAGCCCGATGTGGTCGATGGGCACGAGGGCCGGTTCGACGCCGTCGAGACGGCCACTCTCGACCGAGACCGCGCCGTCCCCCTCGCCGTCGACCAGCTCCGGCAGATCGGCGAGGAACGCGTCGACGCGCGGGCGTACCAACCGACCGGCCTCGCTCTCGCCGAGCAGGGTGTGCATCCGATCGCGCACCGCGTCGAGCTGGGTCGCCGTGAGGATCGAGCGCGTGCCGAGCACGATGTGGTAGTCGACGGTCGGGTTGCGGCCGCGCTCGTTCAGTCGCGTGAGGAACACCGATTTCGGCAGCAGGTCGCCACCCGCCTCGCCGAGTCCGTCGATCAGCCCGGTGCGGACGCCCTCGAGAAGCGCGCGTCCGAAGCCGGTCGTCCCGTCCGGCTGATCCAGGACGTGCGCTGCGTCGAGCGCGAAGCGCAGACCCGCGAGGTTCGAGCCGTGGTTCGGCGTGCCGATCAGGATCAGCTCGTCGACGTTGCCGGGGTCGAGGTCCGGGTTCTCGACAGCCGCGCGGGCGATCAGGCCGCCCATGCTGTGCGCGACGATCCGGATCCGCTGCGGTGCACGCGCGCGGAGGGCCTTGGCGAGCTCCACGGCGGCGAGGTCACACGCACCGTCGTTCGGGTAGTCGAACGTCGCGATCTGCAGGTCGTCTCCGGCGAGGAACGCGCGCAGGTCGGACCACGCTGCGGGGCTGCTCTCCATCCCGTGCACCAGCACGACGAGTGGTCGCTTCGGATCGAGGTCCGCCGGCAGCGCGAGGCCGTACCGGGGCTCCGGCAGCCGGTCGCCGGTCCAGTGCCCGATGAGTCCGGCGACGCGTTCGCGGAGCTCGCGTCGCACCTCTCGTGTGCGCACGCGATCGACGACGATGGTCAGCTCGTCGTCGCGGAGGGAACGGCGGAAGCGGACCGTGTCGAGCAGGAGCTCGTGGATGCCGAACAGTGCGAGTTGCCCGCGGATCCCACGCACGTCGACGCGCTCGGATGCGAGGTTCAGCACGTCACCGTCGAGCTCGTAGGCGTCCAGCAGTGCCTCGACCAGCTCGGCGAGATCGAGCCGGCCGTCGTGCAGGGGCACGCGGATCTCCTGGACCAGCGGGTCTGGCGTCGACTTCTCGTCCTGCGCGCGGAGCGCGCCGCCGAGGCAGGCGAGCGACGCGAGCACCGCCAGAACGACTGGGGATCGCATGGCCGACCATCGTACGCTCCTGCTGGTCGGCGCGCTCCGCGGCGGCCCGATCGAGCCCCGGCGTCCTCCCGACGGTGGACCGGAGGGCCCCGATGCGGGATCCTGCTCCGCCCCGAGTGTCCACGATGGCCGAGCCCAAGCAGACCTACCGCCCGTCCGAGATCGAGCCGCGCTGGCAGCGGTTCTGGGAAGAACACCGCGTGTTCCGCGCGCCGAACCCCGGCGATCCGGACTTCGACGCGTCGAAGCCGAAGTTCTACGCACTCGACATGTTTCCCTACCCGTCGGGCGCGGGTCTGCACGTCGGGCACCCGGAGGGCTACACGGCGACCGACATCGTCAGCCGCTACAAGCGGATGACCGGGCACAACGTGCTCCACCCGATGGGCTGGGATGCGTTCGGGCTGCCGGCGGAGCAGTACGCGATCCAGACCGGGCGACATCCGGCGGAGACGACGCGCGAGAACGTCGACAACTTCCGGCGTCAGCTGAAGTCGCTGGGGTTCAGCTACGACTGGGATCGCGAGGTCGCGACGTGTGACCCGGCGTACTTCAAGTGGACGCAGTGGATCTTCGAGCGGCTGCACGGGCAGGACCTCGCGTATCTGTCGGACGCGCCGGTGTGGTGGTGCGAGGAGCTCGGCACCGTCCTGTCCAACGACGAGGTCGTGAACGGCAGGAGCGAGCGCGGCGACCATCCGTGCGAGCGGCGACCGCTTCGGCAGTGGATGCTGAAGATCACGGCCTACGCGCAGCGGCTGCTCGACGATCTCGACGAGCTGGATTGGACCGAGTCGCTGAAGACGCAGCAGCGCGAGTGGATCGGGCGGAGCGAGGGTGCCGAGATCGAGTTCGACGTGGAGGGGCACCCGACGCACAAGATCCGGGTGTTCACGACGCGGCCGGACACGCTGTTCGGGGCGTCGTTCATGGTGCTGGCGCCCGAGCACGCGCTGGTGGCGAAGATCGCGACCGATGCGCAGCGTGCTGCGGTCGAAGACTACGCACACCAGGCGGCCTCGAAGAGCGAGCTGGAGCGCACCGAGCTCGCGAAGGAGAAGACCGGCGTGTTCACCGGGGCCTACGCGCTGAACCCGCTGTTCGCGCCGGACGATCCGCGGGCGAAGCTGCCGGTCTGGACCGCCGACTACGTCCTCGCCAGCGTACGGCACCGGCGCGATCATGGCGGTGCCGGCGGGGGACGAGCGGGACTTCGAGTTCGCGACGCGGTTCGGCCTCCCGATTCCGCCGATCTTCGCGCCGGAGACCGGGGATGCGGAGCACGACCGTGCGGTCCGCGAGGGGCGCGCGTGCTGCAGCGGGGAGGCGCCGTACGTCCACTCGCGGAACGACGACGGATTGGATCTGGGCGGGATGACGAAGCGCGAGGCGATCGCGGCGACGATCGAGTGGCTCGGGGCGCGCGGTCGCGGCGAGGCGAGGGTCCAGTTCAAGATGCGCGACTGGCTGTTCTCACGTCAGCGCTACTGGGGGGAGCCGTTCCCCGTGCTGTTCCCGGAGGGTGGCGGTGTCGAGCTGGTCGCGGATGATCGGCTTCCGGTCGAGCTGCCCGAGATGGACGACTTCACGCCGCACGGCACGCCGGAGTCGCCGCTCGCGCGTGCGGTCGACTGGGTCCACACGAAGGATTCGAAGGGGCGGCCGGCGAAGCGCGAGATCAACACGATGCCGGGGGCGGCGGGATCGAGCTGGTACTTCCTGCGGTTCTGCGATCCGCACAACGCGGACGAGTTCTGCAGCAAGGCGGCGTCCGACTACTGGATGCCGGTCGATCTGTACGTCGGCGGCACCGAGCACGCCGTCGGGCACCTGTTGTACGCACGCTTCTGGAACAAGGTGCTGCACGACCTCGGGTTCGTCGGCGTCAACGAGCCGTTCGCGAAGCTCTACAACCAGGGGATGATCCTGTCGTTCGCCTACCAGGACGCGCGCGGGGCGACGATTCCGGTCGCCGACGTCGAGGATCTCGGGGACGGTGCCTACCGGCACGCGAAGACCGGCGAGCCGTTGAAGCAGATCGTCACCAAGATGTCGAAGCGCTACGGCAACGTCGTCAATCCGGACGACGTCGTGCGCGAGTACGGAGCGGACACGCTCCGGCTCTACGAGATGTACATGGGACCGCTGGCCGATCCGAAGCCGTGGAACCCGAAGGACGTGCCGGGCGTGCACCGCTTCCTCGGTCGCGTGTGGCGGCTCGTCGTGCCGGAGGACACGGCGGCGGGGGGGGTGCACGCGCACCTGCTCGACGACGGCGAGCCCGATGTCGCGCTCGAGCGAGCGCTGCACAAGACGATCGACAAGGTCACGCAGGACATCGAGAAGTTGGCGTTCAACACGGCGATCGCGGCGATGATGATCTTCGTCAACGATGCGACGAAAGCCTCGGGAAGACTGACGCGCAGTCAGGCGCTGCGGTTCGTGAAACTGCTGTCGCCGTTCGCTCCCCACATCGCCGAGGAGCTGTGGGCGCGGCTTCGGGGTGAGGGGCTTCTCGCGCGCGCGGAGTGGCCGGTCGCCGATGCGGCGCTGCTGGTCGAGGACCGGGTGGAGATGGCGGTCCAGGTGTTGGGCAAGGTGCGCGGCCGGATCACGGTGGCGAAGGACGCGGCCAAGGAAGTCGTGCTCGCTGCAGCGCGAGAGGCCGCGGCCGCGCAGCTCGAGGGCAAGCAGGTCGTGAAGGAGATCGTGGTGCCTGGCAAGATCGTGAACTTCGTCGTCAAGTGAGCGAACGGGTGAGTGACCGAGACGAGACCGAGGTGATGCCGGCGCGAGGGCGACCGCTGTCCGGAGCCGTGCCCCGCGTCCTCGGGGTCGTGCTGGGTGCCGGATTCGGGTTCCTGGTGATGCAGGTGCTCGGCGCCACGATCGACATCCGGTTCCTGCTCGCGGTGCCCGGAATCGGTCTCGCGCTCGGCTGCGGGCTGTTCTCGACGCGTCGCCGCATCGGTTGGGGGATCACCTGCCTGCTGCTGGCGCCGGCGTGGGTCATCTCGAGCATCTGGTTCCAGCACCCGACCGACTGGTCCCTGTTGTCCGCGGCAGAGTTCCTCGCAACCACCGTCTGGGGCGTGGCCAACCTCGTCGTCGCCGCGGTCGCGGGCTTCATCCTCGGCGCCGGCTGGCGACCGAAGTGACGCGAAAGGCGGCAAATCAGACCCGGTCTGGTTTGACGGGTTTCAGGACGTAGAGGTCTTGGAAGAGGAACAGCGCGGCGGGGATGCAGGCGACGACTTCGGCGACCTTGCGCCACTCGCGCCGGGCGAACGGTTCGGTGAGGAACGCCTGTCCGTAGTCCGGGCTCGGTCCGTCCAGGGCCGCGAGCCACGCGGCGGGGGGGCGGTGGAACACGAAACCGTCCTGCTGGAGTGAGCGCGCGATGCGCGACGCACCGGCGGCATCGACGAAGAAGTTCCGCTGGTGTTCTTCGCTGCGGGCGAGGACCCACGCGGCGAACGCGCCGTGCGTCGTGACGAGGATCCGACCGTCCGGCCGGCACACGCGCGCGAGCTCGCGCAGCCAGTGAGCACTCGAGTCGCGATCGAAGTGGCTGAACAGCGAGAGCGCGACGACGAGATCCATCGAGTCGTGGGACCACGGCAGGGGCGGGGTCGTCGACGAGACCCGGAAATCGCCGGGCAGGTGCTGCCGACACCACTCCACTCCGGCCGCGCGCACGTCGCACCCGTGCACGGTCGCTCCGGGCAGCGCCCGGGCGAGCCAGCGCGCGAGTCGCCCCGACCCGCAGCCGAAGTCCAGCACGTCGCCCAGCTCGCCGAACGGCCGATGGCCGTGGAGTCGCCATGCCTCCCATACGACCTCGAAGTCCTCGAGCGACGACCACAGGTGACCGTGCTCGGTCGCACCGCCACAGCCGGTCCGCCGCAGATCCTCGGGCGGCACCGGCGGGTAGTGCCGGCCGAGCGGCTCGGGGTACTCCAACGCGCCGCTGACCGCGAGCCACTTCGCGAACGCGCGCCCGTCCGGGGCCGGGAATGCCGCGCGCAGGTCGTCGCGCTCCGTCCAGAGCTTCCGCCCGAACTCGAGGAAGGCGGGATCGCCGGGCGTGATCAGGCTCTCGAATTCCATCGGTCGGGCGGACGATACCCGGCGACCGTCGATTTCGGCTTGCCTCGAGGCGTACAACTCGACGCATGCACGGCGAACCGGACGGCGAGCACCAGCACGCGAGCTGCTGCCACGAGCACCATGAACCACCGCAGCAGCGCACGCCGGCGCATTCCGCCGGCGTGCACACGTGCCCGATGCACCCGGAGGTCGAGCAGGGCCGTCCGGGTGCCTGTCCCAAGTGCGGGATGGCTCTCGAGCCGGCAGTGCCGGCGCGGCCCGCGAGCACACGCTACACGTGCCCGATGCACCCGGAGATCGTGCGCGACGCGCCGGGTGCCTGTCCGAAGTGTGGCATGGCCCTCGAGCCGGTCGCGCCCGAGCGTGCCGAGGGCGAGTCGCCCGAGCTCACCGACATGCGCCGGCGGTTCTTCGTCGCCGTCGCGTTGACGATCCCGGTGCTCGCCGTGGCGATGCGCGACATGATCCCGGGTCGCCCCTCTCGAGCCTCGCATCGCCGCGCTTCTACGCGCTGTTCCAGCTCGTCGTTTCGACGCCGGTGGTTGCCTGGTGCGGCTGGCCGCTGCTCGTGCGCGCCGTGCAATCGCTGAAGCACGTCTCGCCGAACATGTTCACGCTGATCGGCCTCGGCGTCGCGGTGGCTTGGATCCACGGGCTGCTCGCCACGGTGGCGCCCGGGCTGTTTCCGGCGGAGTTTCGCGGGCCGAACGGCGAGGTGTTCGTCTACTTCGAGGCGGCCGCGACCATCGTCACGCTGGTGCTGCTCGGCCAGGTTCTCGAACTCCGCGCGCGCGGTCGGACGAGCGCCGCCCTCCGCGAGCTGCTCGAGCTGGCGCCGCGC
The DNA here is from genome assembly GCA_963823025.1 of uncultured Planctomycetota bacterium. Classification (GTDB taxonomy): domain Bacteria; phylum Planctomycetota; class UBA1135; order UBA1135; family UBA2386; genus CAWGKH01. The sequence continues at coordinate 299,237 of CAWGKH010000009.1, forward strand.
ACCGCGCGTCGCGTCGGTGACGACGGCGAGGAGCAGGACGTGGCGATCGACGACGTGGCGGTGGGCGATCGCCTGCGCGTGCGTCCGGGCGAGAAGGTTCCGGTCGACGGGTTCGTGGTCGACGGCCAGAGCAGCGTCGACGAGTCCATGGTCACCGGCGAGCCGATGCCGGTCCGGAAGGGTTCGGGCGACCCGGTCGTCGGCGGCACCATCAACCAGAACGGCACGCTCGTCGTCCGCGCGGACAAGGTCGGCGCCGACACCGTCCTGTCACGCATCGTCGAACTCGTCGCACACGCGCAACGCACGAAGGCGCCGATCCAGCGCGTGGCCGACAAGGTTGCCGGGTGGTTCGTTCCGGCGGTCGTCGGCGTCGCGGTCGTCACGTTCGTCGTTTGGGCGCTCGTCGGCCCCTCGCCGCGGTTCGCGTACGCGACGCTCAACGCCGTGGCCGTGCTGATCGTCGCGTGCCCGTGTGCGCTCGGCCTCGCGACGCCGGTGTCGATCACGGTCGCTGCGGCACGCGGGGCGTCACTCGGCGTCCTCTTCAAGGACGCCGGCGCGATCGAGCGCCTCGCCGAAGTCGACACGTTGGTCATCGACAAGACCGGCACGCTCACCGAGGGCCGCCCGCGCGTCGTCGCCGTCCACGCGGCGGCCGGATTCGACGAATCCGACCTCCTGCGACTCACCGCCAGCGTCGAACGGGCGAGCGAGCACCCGCTCGGTGCCGCGATCGTGGCCGAGGCGCAGGAGCGCGACCTGCAGCTCGGCTCGGTCGAAGACTTCGATGCAGCGACCGGCAAGGGAGTCGTCGGCCGCGTCGACGGCCGGCGTGTCGTCGTCGGCACGGCCGCGTTCCTACGGGAGTTGGACGTCGATCCGGAGGCGATCGCCGAGCGGGTACGCGAGCTTCGTCACGATGGGGCGACGGTCGTGCACGTCGCGATCGACGGCAAGCTCGCCGGTCTCGTCGCGATCGCCGATCCGATCAAGGAGTCGGCGCAGGAGGCCGTGACCCGGCTGCGCGACAGCGGCGTTCGCCTGATGCTGCTCACCGGCGACGCAGAAGCCACCGCACGCGCGGTCGCCTCGAAGCTCGGCATCCAGGAGGTCCGCGCGGAGGTGCTCCCAGAGGACAAGGCCGATGTCGTGGAGCGGCTCCGCGGTGAGGGCCGCACCGTGGCGATGGCCGGCGACGGCATCAACGACGCACCGGCACTCGCCGCGGCGGACGTCGGCATCGCGATGGGCAGCGGCACCGACGTCGCGATCGAGAGCGCCTCGGTGACACTGATGCGGGGTGACCTCGGTGGGCTCGGCCGCGCGCGCGCGCTGAGCCGCGCGACGCTGCGGAACATCCGTCAGAACCTGTTCTTCGCGTTCGTCTACAACGGCGTCGGCGTGCCGGTCGCCGCGGGCGTGCTCTACCCGTTCCTCGGCATCCTGCTGTCGCCGATGGTCGCCGCCGCCGCGATGAGCTTGAGCTCGGTCAGCGTGCTGACGAACGCGCTGCGCTTGCGCAAAGTCGGACTCTGATTCGGCGGCCCCGGCCGGGAGCTGCCGCTGCTGCGCGGCGTGGGGCGGGAGGGCCCGTCGGAGTCGCGCCGCTTCGACTCGTGGTGATGGTGATCGGACGAGCTGGACCATTCGAGGTTGCCGTCGTCGGCGAAGAACGACTGGATCGGCGACGTGACGATGTCGAGGATCAGCGTGAAGGGCGTCAGCGCGAGCTTCTCGAAGAACGACAGGTGCTGCCCGTCGTCGCTCGAATACGAGTAACTCGTGAGGTCCCCGTCGTCGCGGCCGTCGCTCCACAGCATGGGGCGCTTCAGGAATCCGTGTGGGTGAGCGAATCCGTCACGGCGGACGAACGGTCTCGTCGAGCGGGCGCAACGGGGAGCACGGCGCGGCGGGAGGCTACCGGCGAATCCTGCGAGTCGGCAGCTGTGAGCAACGGTCATCCCAGGAGCGGGCAGATCCAGGGGACGACGGACGAGTGGAGAGCCGCGGGCCACATTCCCCACGGCTCCGGCAGGCGCAGGCAACGGCCAGGCTCCCGGGGCGCGGCGCATTGCGCCGTGCGCGGCACGACCTTCGGACCGACCGCGGGCCTCTGGCCGACGACGCGGCCATGCCGATCGCGCATCTCGAACCCGATTCGCCCGGCGCATTGCGCCGCGTTCCGCGCCACCGTTGCTGCCGCTTGCCGGAACCGTTCGTTCGCCCGCAACCGCGGCGCGAGGCATGGCGCAATGCGCCGCGGTCAGGCCATCGCTCGCTGCCGCTTCCACTCCCCGGCGATGCGCTCGATCTCGGGCAGCTTGTCCTGGCGGAAGGTGAGCTTGCCGTTCTTGGTGATGAGCCAGTCGAAGTGCTCGCGGAGGAAGCCCGGCGGTAGGTCGAGGCGAGCGGCGGGTCGAGATGGCGCGGGCGCGGCGCATTGCGCCGTGCGGTGAGAAAAGCCTGCGAGAGGAGGATGACCATGACCTGACCGATCACGGACGGAAACCTCTCTCGGGACCCGGCAGGTGAAAGCCCTGCCTGGCAAAGCTGGCCAGCAGCCAGAAGCGAGTCTTGCGCGGCGTGGGGTGACCCTCGACGTGAAGCGTAGACAGCGAGCACGTGAGCCGTGGCATCGAGCCTCGAAAAGCACTCTTCGTGGAGGTCGTCGGCATGGCGCAAGCCGGCGGCAGCACCGTACATGCCGAATTGGCCTGGCATGGCGGCTCCACCGGGGTCCAAGACCAGGGCGCACGCGACAGGGGTCCCGCAGGAACTCACGAGATCCTGTTCGTTCCGGCAGAACGATCCGGACGGTCACCGGATGACCAAGACCGAGGCCGACGACGCCGCGTCCGTGTCGTCGCGCAGTGAATCAGGACGCGCAGCCGGTAGGGACCGCCCGAGGATCAACCGAAGGGCGGTCGCGACGACGAACAGGAAGTCAGAGGACGCTCATGGTACCGATGAAGTCGGGGAACTCGCCCGAGAGGACCCGATGGAGGGACGGGGCGTCTCGGGCCATGGACCCGTCGGAGGGAAAGATGGCAGAGGCAACGAACTCTGAGAAACCAATCTCAACGAAACTGCGGCGGATAGCGGAACTGGCGGAGCGACATCCGGAGCTGAGCTTCACCTCGCTCGCCCACCACATCGATGTCGACCTGCTGAAGGATGCGTTTCGGCGCACGCGCAAGGACGCGGCGCCCGGGATCGACGGCGAGACGGGCGCGGAATACGGGCAGGAACTGGGACCTCGTCTCCAGCGCCTGCTCGATGCCGCCAAGTCCGGTCGCTACCGGGCGCCGGCGGTACGGCGCGTGTTCATCCCGAAAGGCGACGGGAAGGAGAGGAGGCCGCTGGGCATCCCGACCTTCGAGGACAAGGTCCTCCAGCGCGCCGTCGCCATGGTGCTGGGTGCGGTATACGAACAGGACTTCCTGCCATGTTCGCATGGCTTTCGACCTGGTCGTTCGCCACGCACGGCACTGCACAGCCTCTGGAAGCAGGCGATGGACATGGGTGGGTGTGTGCTGGTGGAGGTCGATCTACGCAAGTATTTCGACACCGTGGACCACGGGAAGCTCCGCGAGATCGTGAGCCAGCGGGTGCGAGACGGTGTGCTCACTCGCCTGATCGGCAAGTGGCTGAACGCGGGGGTCTTCGAAGAAGGCCGCACTTGGTATCCAGACGCGGGTACCCCGCAGGGCGGCGTGATCTCGCCGCTGCTGGCGAACATCTACCTGCACGAGGTGCTGGACGTGTGGTTTCACCGGGACGTTCGTCCGCGCATGCGCGGCTCGTGCTTCCTGGTGCGCTACGCGGACGACTTCGTCGTGGGCTTTGCCCACGAGGACGATGCTCGCCGCTTCCTGGCCGTGCTTCCGAAGCGATTCGAGAAGTACGGTCTGACGATCCATCCGGACAAGACGCGGGTGGTCGACTTTCGTCGACCGGACCGTCGTCCACCATCGGACGGGCGTGATCGCTCCAGTCGGAGTTTCGACTTCCTGGGCTTCACGCACTTCTGGGGGCGCTCCCGTCGCGGAGCCTGGGTGGTTCGCAAGAAGACGGCAGCGACGCGATTCCGACGCACCGTGCGGCGGATCCACCTCTGGTGCCGCGCGAACAGGCACATGAAGGTGCGAGAACAGCACGCGGTGCTGTCCAGGATGCTGCGCGGGCACGACGGTTACTTCGGTGTAACCGGCAACTGGTCTGCCCTCGCTCGGCTCCGCTATGCGGTGCTGTGGTCCTGGCGGCACTGGCTCAATCGTCGCTCCCAGCGGAAGACGGTGACCTGGGACCGGATGCTGCGCTGGATTCGGCGCCATCCGCTTCCCTCGCCCACCATCCACTGGCGCGGCGCCGAAGCCCTGACGTTGCGAAGCCATGGCTCGAGGAGCCGGATGCGGTAGTCCCGCACGTCCGGATCTGTGGGGGGGTCAGTCGAGAGCCCTGCTCTCGGCTGGCTCTACCCGATGCGATGCTCGACGTCGCCACGCCGGATCGACACGCCGAGCCGCCTGTCCTGTCTTCCATGGGCGGAACACGGACGCGCGACTTCCTCAGTGCAAGGCGTAGGTCTGCTTAAAGATTTCTGGCATTCCCTGTTTGCGCGCGGCGCATTGCGCCGTGCTGCCGGGAGCCTGGCTGTTGCCGGCGCCGGCCGGGACCGTGGGGAATGTGGCCCGCGGATCTCCACTCGTCCGTTGTCCCCCGGATCTGCCCGCTCCTGGGATGACCGTCGCTCAGGAGTGCCGGCCCGCAGGATCCGCCCGCAGACCACCGTCCCGCCGCGGTCCCGGTTGCGTCCACTCACGGAAGGCGCTCATTCACCGTCGCTCGCTCGCGCGCCCACAGCGGTTCCTGAAGAGCCCAGCATGGTCGTGAAGCAACTCGTCAGCAGCGTGCAGCACAGGATCACGCTCGCGAGGAGAAGGATCGGGCGGTGCTTCATCGGCAGAGCTCTCCTGGTGCCACAGGCTAGCCGGAGCGCCCTTGGGCTCCAGCGACGCACGAGTCGCCGGCGATGGCCCGGGTGATTCCAACTGGCGGTGTCGCTAGGATCCGACTCTCGATCCGGGGGAAACGTGCTCGTGACCTGCCTCGCCCATCGTCTCTCGCGCGTCGCGCTCGCCATCGGCGTCACGTCGCTGTCGTCCTGTGGATACGTGGTCGACCGGGCGCTCGACTTCACCGACCAGTATTGCTTCGCCGTCGGCGCTGGCTCGGTCACCGGACTGCGTTTCCGGTCGCTCGGTCTCTACGACACGGGCCTGATGATCGGCGTGAAGCCGCGGGCGACGTCGCTCGGCTGGAGGTACGGAACGCCGCTGTTCCTCGACACCAAGGACCAGCGCTTCGATGCCGATCAGGCGGAGGTCATCCGCACGACCAGTCTGATCGGGGCCGACTACGGCGGCGGCAGCTATCAGGTGGCGCGACGGAGCTGGGCGCTGTTCCCCGCGATCTTCACCTGGGTCGACAGCACGCCGACCGATTACGAGTGGCACGTGCCCGAGGAGGGCGACCTCTACGACGAGTCGCACTGGCTGTGGAGCAGCTACGCGTTCTCGAACGTGCGCTACGCCCAGGTGCACGCGTTCGACATCGAGAGCGAGATCGGGCTGATCGTGTATCTCGACGTCGGCTACAGCATCGGCGAGTTCGCCGACTTTCTGCTGGGCTTCGTTCTGATCGACATCGCGAAGGACGACGATCGTCTGTGAGGCGTCCATGACCGCACATCGACGATTCGTGCTGTCGTGCGTGGTCGCCGCCGCGTGCGCGGCCTGCGTCCACCCCGACCTGAACACGCGTTTCCAACCTGCGTGGGAGCCGTTCGACCCGACGTCGCCCGAATGGCTCGAGAGCCGGAAGGCACTGCTGGTCTCGGACTGCCAGATCCACAACCTCTATTCGGACGCGTTGCCCGAGCGGAACCTGTCGGCGGAAGCCGCGGCGGCGACGGCGATCCGGCCGCCGCAGCTCGACCTGTTCGCGGCGGACGTGCTGCGCTTCATCCTGGCGAAGGGGGCGCCGGATGCCGATGTCGTCCTGCACCTCGGCGACGCGCTCGACCTCGCGTGCGAAGGCGAGTTCCTGACGTTCCTCGACGTCATGGAGTCGAGCGATCGCCCGTGGTTCATGTGCCCCGGCAACCACGACTTCTACTACCTCGGCTCGGTACGATCCGCTCGACGACGGGTTGAAGCAGCAGGCGTGCTTCGAGAGTGGCGCGGCCGTCCAGAAGGACCGCTACATCCGGCTGTACGTCGCGGCACTCCTGCACGAGCAGGGACCGGGCTTCGACGCGCTCGCGGCGCAGGTCGGCCTCTCCGACCTGCGGAGTCTGCCGGTTCCGGAACTCGCCGAGCACGTCCCTGACGAGTTCGAGATGTCGGTGACCGGCGATCCCGAGGCGTTCCTGCGCCGCATCGCCTGGAAGATCGACGCCGCGCTGCCGTTCCGGTCGTTCATCGTCCAGGACATCGACCTCACGCGGCCCGACCTCCCGCAGCTCCGCAAGAGCGCGCTCCTCTGCGACTCGTGTCAGTACGCCCATCGCCCGGGCCTCATCCCCAATGCCTGGAAGAGCTATCCGCTCGTTCTCAACTGCGGTGCGACCGGCCAGATGCTGCCCGACCAGCTGCGCCTGATCCGCCGCTGGCGAGAGGCGGAGCCCGAGCGCTGGGCCGTCGTGATGTGCCACCATCCGTTCGACGCCCTCGCGCCGCGGACCCGGTCGAGCCTCGGCTGGTTGTGGCGCAACGGCCGCGTCTCCGCGATGGTCACGGCGCACACGCACCACGGCCACTACGTGCAGCACGATCTCGGCGACGAGACCGACTACCTCGAGCTCAACCTCGGCTCGACCACCGACTGGCCGATGGAGTGGCGCACGCTGCAGAGCTTCGTCGATCCGGACTCGAGACGGTTCTACGAACGATCGGAACGTCACACGCTCGGCGCGACCTTGCGGAACGAGTCCGGCTACTTCCTGACCGGCTGGGAGGTGCCGTTCGGTGCGCCCGACGACTACCGGCGGTACAAGCAGGGTCAGTCGGCGAACGCCCTGCTCCTCGATTTCGACCTCGCGTACCACCTCGCGCCGTACCGGCTGCCGGCCCCGGCCGTGCGGGCGAACGCGGCGGCCAAGGAAACGGAGAACCAGGTCAAGGACACGCTGCTCTGGACCTACGTCCGGCTCCTGGACGACTTTCCGACCGACCCGACGGTCGGGGCCCCGCGGTGGCCGGAGGGCTGTCACGACGACGCCGGAGTCCGCGACCGCATCCTCGCGAGCGTGGGCGACGACACCCCGCTTCTCGACAAGTCCCGGTTGCTGGTGACGCTGGCCGAATTCGAGCGGTCGCGCCGGACGCGCGATCCCGAGACCGGCGCGTCGAGCGACGAGGCGCGGGCGCGGTTCAAGCTCAGCGCGGCCGCGTGGGCGAGTCGCTTCATGTACTCGAAGGGCCGGCGGCTCGAGGTCGAGGACGAGTTGATCCGCGTGCGCCTGGACCGTCAGGGCGACGCGGCGGGCCGTTGATTCTCCGGTCGCAGGGGCGGTTCGCGCCCGGGTTGCGGGGCGCCCGGTGGCTGGGGCGTGTTTCCCGGGGAATTCCCTGTCCACGGCCGGCCCCGGCTGCGCTCGGGGGTGTAGACGGCGCTTCGGCGCCCGCACCGATCTTCACCCAGACGAGGAACCCGAACGATGAGCCCGACTCCTTTCAAGATCCTGACCGGCCTGACCGCCCTGGCCGCGCTCGCCGCATGTAGCGGCGGTGGCGGCGGTGGCGGCGGGGGCCAGGCCCCCGGCAATCTCTCCATCGGCGCGACGACCGTCGAGTCGAGCGACCCGAACGCCGGCCACGAGATCCAGGTCGCCACGCAGCTCGGCGCGTCCCGCGCCTACGAGAGCGTGCCGGTCGGCTACTACCTGCTGAACAAGGCGGACGTCGACGCCGAGGCCGATCCCGTGCGGCAGTTCGAGATGGGCAACGCGGTGTTCAGTCAGGTCAGCGGCGGCATGAACAGCTACCAGACCGTGCTGCGCATCCCGACCGACATCACGCCGAACACCGATTACTACCTCGTCGCCCAGGTCGATCCGGTCGACGACATCCACGAGACGAACGAGGACGACAACGTCCCGCCGGATGGCACCACGACGCCGGTCGTCCACATCGACGACACGTGGACGAACACGCCGGACATCGTCCTGGAGGACGTCGTGCTGGACACCGACGCGATCGTCCTGCGACCGCTGGCGCAGTACCCCTCGATGGGGCCGCTCCAGGACGTCGCGAACAGCCACTTCGGCTGCACTGTGATGATCACGACGACCGGTGCGAACGACGTCACCGACCTCGACCTGAGCGTGTCGATCGAAGTGCCCGGCGGGTCGTTCCAGCCGCTGAAGATCTGGAACCGCGACAACTCGAGCTACCAGGACAGCTACGTCGCGGAGCGCGTCGTCGCCGGGCAGCCCAACGGCATCCACCTGGACGTGTTCATCCCCGAGGCGCTGCGTCTCCAGCTACTCCCGTTCGTGCAGAACGGCCCGACCCAGATGGGTCTGCAGGTGCTGACCAATCGGACCGCCGGCATCGCCGAGTGGGACCTCGGCTCGCGCCGCTACAACCGTCCGGACGACGGCGTCAACTTCGACGTGACGGTCGTGGGCCCGCCGGAGCCGATCCAGCAGGGTGGCTTGCACTGGGACGACGGCTTCGACACGTCTTGGAGCAACAAGTTCTTCGGCGTCGGCCTCTCGATGGGCGCCGGTGCGTCGCTGGACGACCGCGGTGCGATCGCATATGCCGACGCCGCGGTGCCGGTCTACCTGGTCGGCAGCCGGTTCGACTTCTTCGACGCGCACATCTACCAGCGCACCGATCCGAACGACAACACCAACTCCCGCTACTCGGTCGACGTCAACGCGCTCGGCGTGACGGTCTTCACGAAGCTCGTCGAGGACCCGAGCTACGTGAACACCGAGGACTGGAACGTCCAGAAGTCGGCGGAGGCGCGGTCGCTCGTGTGGGTCGGCCCGGTGCCGATCACGCTGACCGCCGGCGCGTCTGGGACCATCGGCTACCAGACCACCGTCGATCTGAACACGTCGCGTGCGATCCTGACCACCGGTCCGTACGCCAACGCGGGGGCGTACGCCTCGGCGGCGGTGGACCTGGTGGTCGTGAGCGCGGGTGTGGCCGGCACGCTGACGATCGTGTCGGACGAGCTCACCGCCGCGATGATCGCGGACATGAACATCACCAACAACGGCAACACGCTCGTCGGGACGCTGACGTTCAGCTTGACGAACGACCTGGTGGGGCCGAACGGGCGCATCTACCTGTTCGCGAACTACCCGGCGCCGAAGTGGTGCAAGGTGCCGTTCGTCGGCCGCGTGCCGTGCGGCGTCGTGCAGCGCCGCGCCGAGAAGACGCTGACGCGGTTCGCGACGTTCCACAAGACCGACATCCTCTTCGAGGACGTGGAGACGACGTCGGTGGACCTGACGTCGAACTGACGCCGATCGACAGCGAGCAGGCACCCACACGAGGAGAACCGGACGATGAACGCTGCGAGGACGAGTCTGATGGGCGGGGCGCTGCTGCTGGCGGCGACTGCCCTCTTCGTGTGGAACGGGCGCGGCCACCAGGCCGCGCCCGCGGCCGTGCCCACCGAGACCGCCGCGCACGTGGCTCCGTGGTCGGCGGGCGACGAGCGGGCGTACTCGGTCCGCGTCGACTCGAACATCGCCATGTCGATCGGCGGCGGGAACCCCGGCGCGGTGCGGCAGGTCCTGACGGGTCGGCTGGCGCTGCGGGCGAAGGATGCCTCGACGCTCGATGCGACCCTGGCCGATGCCGACCTGACGGTCGCCGGTACGCGCGACGAGGTGCGGTCGGCGGAGATGCGGTCACCGTTCGTGATCGAGCTCGATCCGGATGGCGGCGTCCGGACGTGCCGCTTCGCACATGGTCTCGACGAGACCGTTGCGGGGCGCCTCGACGAGCTCGTTCGGACGTTCCAGTTGGTCGGCGCCGCTGGCAGTGCGCGCCGCTGGACGGCGCGGGAGGGGCATCGCGGCGGATCGTTCGAGGCGAGCTACGAGCAGCTCGACGTCCGCACGCTGCGCAAGCAGCGGGTGCGCGCGCTGACCAGTGACGGCCAGGCCGATCCTCACGTGAAGATCGTCGCATCGAACGCTCGGATCGGACTCGACGACGGCCCATGGATCGCGTCGTTCGATGCGCAGGAAGAGATCGAGACCACGACCGACAACGGCGAAGTCCATCTCGTGCAGCACGCGACATTGACGACGCTGCCCGCGAGCGGCGCCGTCGAGGCGGCGTTCGTGTCGGCCGAGCACGCGGAGGTCGAGCGGAGAGAGGCCGAAGCAGCGGCCGAGAAGCTGCGCATCGCCAACGAGCATCGCGACCCGACGAGTGCGGAGCGTGCGCAATACGACGCCCTGCTGAAGGCCCTGATCGAGAGCAACGGTGGCGACGTGCAGGCGCTGCTCGCGTTGCGCGATCTGCTGAAGGCGTGCCCGATGCTCTCGCAGCAGGTCGTCGAATCCCTCCGGCGTCACGACGTGCAGGGTCGTGCCGCGGCGGCGGTCATCCACGCCCTCGAGCTGGCCGATCACGGGCCCGCGCACGACGCGCTGGTGGCGATCTTCGACGATCCTGCGCAGGAACAGCTCGATCGGTTGCGCGCGATCGCTGCGATCGGCGGCGCGCACGACCCGGAGCCTGCGGTCGTCGACCGGTTGTGGGACGTCGCGGACGCGCGGTCGGTGAACGAGCCCGATGCCGAGCGGACCGACACCGCGCGTCTGTCGCTGGGACGGCTCGCGGCATCGATGCACGGCGAGGATCGGGCGCGGTCGGAGGCGATCACGGATCGACTGTCGGCCACGCTGGACGGCGCACCGGACGTCGCGCGCGCGTCCGCTGCGATCAAGGCGCTCGGCAACACCGGTGACCCGCGTGCGGCCGCGGCCGTCGCGGCTCGCCTGAATGCGCCCGACCCTGCCGTGCGAGAAGCCGCCGCGGGCGCGCTCGCGCGGCTGGATCCGAACGGTGCGGTGTCGGTTCTCGCCGACCGACTCGCGCGCGAGCCGAACGGTCGCGTGCGCGCGGCGATCGTCGATGCGCTGACCGCCACGGGAGATCCGGGCGGTGCCGGAGTGGACGCGGTGGCGGCCCAGGCGGCGCGGGAGTCGGATGCGGGCGCGCGCAGCGCGATGGCGCTCTATCTCGCGCCCCGGCTCGGGACGCGGCCCGCGCTGCGACCGTTGTTGGAGACGATGCTGCAGACCGAGCAGGACAACCGGGCCCGCAAGGCGCTGGCAGTGGCGTTGGCGCGGGGAGTGGCGAGGCAGCGGTAGGGAGGTCCGTGACCAGCGGGTGGGCGGGTGCGGCGAGTCCGTCCGCCGCGCCGGTGCCGGGGCCCGCGTCCAGCCAACACCTCCCCGTCACTCCGCGCGCCCGACCTCCCGCAACTCCGCCAGACACTCGGGATTCGCCAACGCCTCCACGTTCCCCACGTCCCTTCCCGCAACCGCGTCCCGCGCCGCGATCTCCGACACTTTCCCGCTCCGCGTCCTCGGCACGTCCGTCACCGCGACGATCACCGCGGGCACGTGCCGCGCCGTCAGTTCATCGCGGATCGCCGTCCGGATCCGCTCCCGCAACCGGTCGTCCAGCGCCCACCCGTCGCGCATCACCAGCAGCAGCAAGATCTCCTCGTCGCCGTCCGTGGTCGCCCGCCCCACGGCCACCGCCTCCGCGACCTCCTCGAACGCCTCGACGCGCCGGTAGAGCTCCGCGGTTCCGATCCGCACGCCGCCGGGGTTCAACGTCGCGTCGGATCGTCCGCTGATCCGGAGCGTCCCGCGGGCCGTCAACGTCGCCCAATCGCCGTGGCACCACACGCCGGGGAATCGCTCGAAGTACGCCGCACGATACCGGGCGCCGTCCAGGTCGCCGTGGAAGCCGACCGGCATCGAGGGGAACGGTGCCGTGCACACGAGCTCACCCGGTCGACCGACGATCGATGCCCCCGCCGGATCGAACACCTCGACCCGCATCCCGAGACCTCGGCACTGCAGCTCGCCGCGGTGAACCGGCAGGATCGGGCAGCCGAGCGCGAAGCAGGACACGATGTCGGTGCCGCCCGAGATCGAGGACAGCAGCACGTCGCCGGTGACGTGCCCATAGACCCAGTCGAACGACTCCGGCGCGAGTGGGGACCCGGTCGACAAGATGGTGCGCAGCCGCGACAGGTCACCCTCCTCCGCCGGTCGGACGTCGTGCTTCCGGCACGCGTCCAGGTACTTCGCCGACGTCCCGAACACCGTCACGCCTTCGTCCCCCGCCATCCGCCAGAGCGCCCCGGCATCCGGCCAGAATGGACTGCCGTCCCACAGCACGATGGTGGTCCCCGACGCGAGCGCCGACACCAGCCAGTTCCACATCATCCAGCCGGTGGTCGTGAAGTAGAACAACCGGTCCGTCACGCCGAGGTCGGTGTGGAGCCGGTGCTCCTTGAGATGCTGAAGCAGCGTGCCGCCCTGACCGTGGACGATGCACTTGGGGGCTCCGGTCGTCCCCGAAGAGAACAGCGCGAACAGTGGGTGGTCGAACGCGCGCCGCTCGTGGGGCCCGCTCACCGCCGGTCGCTCGAGCAGATCGGCCCATCGCCGCGTTCCCGCCCGGGCCGGCACCGGTTCACCGGCGCATCCGACGAGCACCACCTCCCGCACGCTCGGCAGGGCCGCGCGCACCGCGTCGATGCGCCCGAGTTGATCGTGACGCCGGCCCTTGTAGACGTGCGCGTCGGCGAACAGCAGCACCGTCGGCGCGATCGGCCCGAACCGGTCGGCGATGCCCGGCGTCCCGAAATCCGGCGAGCACGACGCCCATGTCGCGCCGAGGTCCGCCGCCGCGAGCATCGCGATCACCGCCTCTGGAACGTTGGGCAGGACGGCCGCCACGCAGTCGCCCTCGCCGACGCCCATCTCCGCCAGTGCGGTGCGGATGCTCCGGACGCGTTCGCCCAACTCGCGGAACGTCAGCTCGCGCCGTCGCCCGTCCTCGCAACGGAACACGACTGCCGGTGCATCGTCCCGGCGCCGCAACAGGTTCTCCGCGAACGAAAGCCGCGCGTCCGGGAACCAGCGTGCGCCTTGCATGCGCTCGCCGTTGACCAGCACGATCTCGCTGCGGGTCCCGATCACGCGCCCGTACTCCCAGACCGCGGACCAGAAGTCCCCCGGCTCGTCGACGGACCACTGCCACAGCTCACCGTAGTCGGGTCGGCGGCCGAGTGTGCGGGCGAACTCGGTGACGCGGGCACGTTCGATGCGCGCGGCCGAGGGTCGCCACAGCACTTCGCTCATCGCGTCACCCCGAGACCCACTCGTCCGAGACCCACCGGCACAACCGCCGGACGCCATCGATCACCTTGCCACAGTGCGCGTCGAGGTAGCCGTTGCCGGGATCGCGATCGGGCGGATACTCCGCGATCGCCGCGAGCGCGCGATCGCCGTCGAAGTCGACGAACGCCAGTCGCGCCGTCAGCTCGTCCGGCGGGCGGCCGAACGCGCTGCCGGGCAGGATCGCGACGCCGGTGTCGTCGAGCAGCCGCGCGCACAGCGCGACGCTGCTGGTGATGCCGCGGGCGACCAGCTTCTCCCGCGACCGCGAGGCGTCGAGCATCAGATAGAATCCGCCACGCGGCTCGGGGACCGACAGCTCCGTCTCGCGCAGCTGCCTGGTGATGTGCCGCGCGAGCAGGCGGAGCACGCGGCGGGAACGCTGCAGGTAGCTCTCGATCTCGGCGCCGCCCTCGAACGCACGCACGGCCGCGTACTGGATCGGCGCCGAGGTCGACGTGAACGTCTCGCTGGCGACCGCCGCCATGCCGTCGAGCAACCACCGTAGCGGACGAGGGAACACGAACGTCCCGAGCCGCCAGCCGCCGGCACCACACCACTTGCTCAGTCCGGTGCTGACGATCGTGCCTTCTGGATAGAAGCGCGCGATCGACACGTGTCGGCCCTGGAAGTGCAGCTCGCCGTAGATCTCGTCGCTGAGCAGCACGACGCGGTACTTGCGCGCCACCTTCGCGATGCCACGCAGCTCGTCCGACGTGTAGGTGCCACCGGTCGGATTCGACGGGTAGTTCAGGACGACGATGCGCGGGCGATCGGGGTCCTGCGCGCACAACGCCTCGAGCTGGTCGGGGCTCATGGCCCAGCCCTGTTCGCGATCGGTCGGGACCCAGCGGATCTGCCGGCCGAGGATGTGCGCCTGCGGCGCGTAGCTGACCCAGCTCGGCGTCGGGATGACCAGGTCGCCGTAGTAGGCGAGCTGCAGCAGGAACATCAGCTCCTTGGAACCGGGCCCGATCAGCACGTCCTCGGCGTCGCGGTCGACCTGCAGCCGCCTGCGGTGGTAGTCGGCGACCGTCTCGCGCAACTCCATCAGACCCTTCACCGCGAGGTAGTCCTTCTCGTGGGCGTGGGCCTTGAGCGCGTCGACGACGGCCTCGGGAACCGGAAACGGCGACTGCCCGAGACCGAACCGGAACACCTGGCGGCCTTCGGCGACGAGCCGCCGACTGCGCTCGTTGATCTCCAGCGTCGCCGACGTGCCGAGGCCGCGCACGTTCAGGTTGAGCTGGACGTCCGGCGTCGATGACTTCCGCATCCGCACGTCGCCATCAGACCCGCATGTGTCGGCTCGAACCACCCCTGGTCGCGGAACGTGTCGTTTCTGGTCCGTAACGTGTGACGCGCGCGCATCACGGGTCGGCACCCGATCGCGGCGCGGCACCGTCCTTGCTCTGGCGCCGACACGCCTCTCCTGCGCGCCACTGAACGACCAGGAGAATCCGATGCGCAGCACGCTGCTGCTGACTGTGTTCACCGCGGGACTCGCGCTCGCGACGACTGCCGAGCTCGCCGCGCACGGCGGCGAGTACCACGGCCCCGGGGACGTCGTTCCGCCGCACCCGGGCGGCGGCGGGAGGACGCCGCGCCCGACCGGTCCGGGCGGGCCGAGCGGCGGCGGGCCGGTGACCCCGCGCGCGCCGTTGCCGCCGGGCGGCGGTGGCGCGCCGGGCGCACCCGGCACCGGGGGCGTGCCCGGTCCTGGCGGTGGCGGACCGGGTGGGCCGAGGTCTCCGGGTGCGGGCCTTCCCGAAGACCTGTCGCGGTGGTCCTACTGGTGGGAATTCAACAAGGCGCCGTTCATCCGCCTCAAGGAGGCGATCGCCGACCCGGGTCAGGTCACGCGCGGCGGTGCCGGTCAATACCTGGGCGCCGGGGAGCGGGTGTTGACGAAGGACACGCTGCGGCCGACGCGCGCCGAGATCCGACGACGGATCCTGCCACCGCTCGCGGGAGCTCTCGAGGGCACGACGCAGCGGGACATCGTGTCGTCGTGCCTCGTCGCGATGGCGAAGATCGGGGTCGACACCGAATCGATCCACATCCTGCCGGCGTTCGCGGAACGGTTGCGCTCGAAGGACCAGGAGGTGCGGGAGACCGCGGCGTTGTCATTCGGGATCTCGCAGCGCACCGAAGCCGTCGGGAACCTGATCGAGCTCGTGACCGACTCGGACGCCGGCCGCCGGCTGTGCGATCGGTCGGAAGTCGACGACCGGACTCGTTCATTCGCGGCGTACGGCCTCGGACTGATCGGCTACGCGACGAGCGACACCGCCGTCAAGCAGAAGGCCTTCGTCGCTCTCCGCACCATCCTCGAAGACCAGTCGATCGTGGATCGGAACGTGCGCGTCGCGGCGATCCACGCCATGGGGCTGCTGCGCCCCGACGCGACCGACCCTGCGGGACGAGCGCTGTTCTTCGCCTGCGACGACGCGCTGACAGCCTACTGGGACCAGAAGCTCGGGGTCGGCGAACAGCTGATCCAGGCGCACGTGCCGACCTCGGTCGCCAAGCTGCTCGGCCCCGACCCGTCCGACGACGACGAGATCGCGGCGCGACGGTCCGACTGGCGGCGCGCCTGGCTCGGGCAGGTGACCGGTGATGCGAAGGTGGTTCGCGAGAACGACACGATCACGCAATCGGCGATCCTCGCGCTCGGTCGCACGACGGCGCCGTTCGACGACGAGACGAAGACAGCTGCGCTCGACCGGGACGTCTCGCTCGCGCTCCAGCGCTACTACCAACGCGGCAAGAACCAGCAGGCACGGTACTTCGCGTTGATCGCGCTGGGTCAGATCGGTGGCGAGAAGAACCGCACCTTCCTGATGACCGCCCTGGCTACCGGCCAGAAGGTGCTCGAGAAGCCGTGGGCCGCGATCGCGCTCGGCGTGATGGTCCACGACGGGCTCGAGGCGCACGGCCCGGATGCCGCGGACCCCGGCGTCGGCGGAGTGCTGTTGGACGAGTTCCGGCATGCCGCGGCTCCGGACGCGCGTTCCGCTCTGGCGATCGCGCTCGGGCTCGCTGGCTACCGCGAGGCCGCTCCGGTGCTGCGGGACCTGCTGGCGCACGAGCAGCATCAGGACGAGCTCGCGGGCTACCTGTGCATCGGCCTCGCGTTGATGGACGACGATCACGCCACCGAGCAGATCCGTGGTCTCGTGGCGGACTCGGTCCGCCGGCCGCTCCGGTTGCAGCAGGGGGCGGTCGCGCTGGGCAAGCTCGGTGACAAGCATGCGGCCGAGCTGCTGATCGGGCTGATGTCGAACGGGTGACCCGAATCTCGCGAAGATGGCCGCGATCGCTTCGGCGCTGGGACTGATCGGGGACCGTTCGACGATCGATCCGCTGATCGACATGCTGCAGGACGAGAGCCTCACGGCGATCACGCGGGCGTTCGCCGCCGTCGCGCTCGGCGGCGTGGCCGACAAGGAGCTGCTCCCCTGGAACAGCAAGATCGGCTCGAACTCGAACTACCGCGCCGCGGTCGAGACGTTGACCAACCAGTCGAGCGGCATCCTCGACATCCTCTGACAGCGTGTGACCGCTTCGAGGGTCACGAGCTGTGACGTGTCACGCGCCCTCGCCGTGCGGCGTCCGCCGGTGATGCCGCACGGCGAGGCAGGTGACGACGGCGGTCGCGAAACCGAGGAGGAACGCGAGGACGATCGCCCGCGTCCACGCCGCTCGTGGCGCCGCCGGTTGGGAAGGTGTCGTCACCGCGTTGCGCACGCTGGCGATCCGCGCCGGTGTGGCTCGCCGCGTCGTCTCGCTCGACGGCTCGAGGGCTTCGAGTCGCGCGAGGCCCATGCGCGCGACCAGCCGCAGGTCGCCGTCCGCGTGGAGCAGCCCTTCGAGAGCGTGGATCGCGCGCGGATCGTCGAATCGCGACAGCTGCCGCGCGGCCTCCAGCTGCTCGTCGCCCGTGGCCGTCGTCGCGAGCAGCACACACCGGTCGACCTCGTCACCGGCGACCGGTGCGTCGATCTTCATCCCGGCGGCCTGCGCGTCGGCGATCGCCACCAGGAGTGCCGGGAGGAGCAGCCCACCGCCGCTGTGGCCGATCACGCGCCACACCGTGTCGTCGCCGTCGGAGGGAACCGCCACGACTTCGACGTCCCCGCACTCCAGCGGGGCCAGCGTCAGGAGCTCACCGAGCGCGTCGCCGTGCGCCGCGCCGCCCATCAGATTGCCGATCAGCGCCGGCAGATCGACGGTCAGCCCCCCGGTCGATGCATCGGGCGCGAAGCGGTCGAACAGGCGCTTCAGCCTTCGGTTCGTCGCGGCGGTGCCGGCATCGAGCCGCCATCGCTCGGTGCCGGTCGCGTCGCACGCCCCGCTCACCACGACGTCGGGGCCGATGCTGAGCTCGAACTCGGCGTAGCGCTGCTCCAGCGGCGATGGATCGCGCCGCGCGGTCAGCTTCCCGGTCTCGTCGACCGTGACGCGGATCGCATCGGTGGGGGACACGTCGGTCGGCCAACCGGGGACCCGCGCCAGGATCTCCCGGCGAACGAGCCGCCATGCGGCCGGCGCGCCCGGCGCCGCGTCCGATGCGAGCCGCAGCTCGAGCGCCGTGCGTTGGGCGGCGAGCCCGGCACCGAGGCCGAGCACCCCGACCCAGAGCGCGCTGGACCGGAGTGCGACGCGGATGGAGCTCATCGGCGGGAGCCGATGTCGAACTGACGCGTGAGCTCGCTCGGACGCGCCGAGCTGCGCCCATCGGGTCCCACGAAGCCGTCCGACGGCTCGACGAACGACGCCCACTGCTCCGCCTCGAGCCGGCGCCGGCGCCGGCGGCCGAGGAGCACGAACATCATGGCGATCACGACGAGCGCCGCGAGCCCCGCGACCGCGGCCGCGCGGATGCGCGGATCCTCGAACTGCGTCCGGGCCTGACTCCACAGCGCCTTCACGTCGAACGGCAGCTTGGCATCGCCCTGCGGGCCGACGCCGCGGATCGCGGTCAGCGACACCTCGACGAGGCCTCGCAGCTCCGGACTCTCGGACGCGAGCCGCGACTCGAGCGCCTTCACCGCGGTCTTGGCGCGGAGCTCTCCGAGTCGTTGGATCGCGTAGCGGCGCAGCAGCGAGCTGTCGTCGTCGAGCACGGCGATCAGCGTCTTCGCCTCGCGCTCTTGATCGAGCTTCGGCGACAGCGTCTGGAACATCCACGCCAGCGCCTGATCCTCGACCTTGCTCGCGTCCTTGAGAGTCGTCGCGGCCGGCACCAGCGTCTCGGGATCCCCGATCGCCGTCAGTGCGAGCAACGCGGCGGCGCGGTCGCTGTCGTCATGCTGGTCGCCGTCGACGGTGCGACCGACGAGGTCGAGCAGGTGCTCCTTCGCCTCGTTGGCGCGCAGCTCACCGAGGTTGGTGGCCGCGATCTCGCGCAATTGCGCGTCGTCGTCGGACAGGGCCTCGATGGATGCCCGCACCGAACGCGGATCGTGCATCTTCCAGAGCGCGCGCAGCGCGTGACGGCGTACGTCGAGGCTCGAGCCGTCGCGGACGAGCTGCACCAGCCTCGGCACGGCTGCCTCGCCCTTCACCTCGCCGAGCGCCCACGCGGCCCGGGCGACGACGGCGGGACTCTCGTCATCGAGGTAGGGCAGCAACTCGGTGGCCGCGGCGGGGCCGCGCTTCTCGAGCGCTGCGACGGTCTCGTAGCGGGTTCGCTCACCCGCCGAGCTGTGGACCGGCGCCGGCGTCTTCGCGACCGTCGTCGAGGACTTGTCGACCTCGAGCGGTCGCCAACCGACGGCCAGCGGCGCGTCGAACTTGCCACCGGAGAAGAGGTCCTCCGTGCGGATCTGGCCGATGCCCGAGCTCCGGGCGATCAGCTCGTTCCGCATCGGGTCGAAGCGGTCGGAGCACGCGTAGACGTCTCCGCGACGGTTCTCGTCGGGCCATGCGACCACCGCGAAGTGCTGCGCGGCGGCCGCACTGGGGGCGTCGAGAAGCACGGCGACGACGTGGTCCCCGTAGCGACGGGAGGCGCCGTCGGGGCCGTCGGTGAACGCGCTCTCCGACACGTAGCCGAGCTCGATCAGCGTCGCGAGCGTCGCGTACCCGCCGTGCTCCTGCTGGTGGCGCATCTCGGCGGCTCGCACCTCCGTCAGCACGTCGTTCAGTCGCTGCAGGCGCCTCGATCGGAGAGCGTCGGCGCGGCCGGCGGCGGCGCGCAGGTCGGCACCTGCGGAGAATCGACCCGCAGCGCTTCCGAGCGATGCGGCCAAGAGGCCGGTGAGGCCACCGACGTCGCCGTTGGCGTGGAACACGTAGCCCTGGTCGTCGGCCGACACGTCGAACGTGACCTGACCGAGTCGTTCGGCGACTCCGGCGAGAGCGCCGAGCATCTGCGACGCGTCCGCCGGGCCCTGAGAGGCGATTATCGAGACCGACTGCCGCAGCGCTCCGGTCATTGCCGCGAAGTCGCTCCAGCCGAACGAGATGGAGTTCGACGCCATCGACTGCGCGATCGACAGCACGGTGGGGTTGGACACCCCGCTGTCCTGCGCGTCGAGCCAGCTCCTCAGGCGCTTCTCGGACTGTGCGACGACGAGCTCGCCACGGGAGATCGCGAAGGCCGGGCCCGAAGGCATGAGGAACAGCTCGTCGGTGTCGCGCCGGTCGTTCTTGAGGGACGGCATCTTCCGCAGCGCGATCGCGAGCCGGCGCGGATCGGCGAGGTCGACCACCATCACCTGGTCGCCGTCGGCCCACTGCATCGTGACGATGCGATCGCCCAGGGTGTTCAGGATCTCGACCAGGTCGACTCCTGCCATCGCACCGAGCTGGTTCGTCATCGCGGTCACCTGCTGTGCCGTGTCGGGCGACGCCTGTTGGACGACGGCCATCAGCGCCTCGCGCAGTGCCGCGAGCCGGACATGGGTGACGCTGAAGGAGACGACGTCGCGTGGTGCGAGGTTCGCCACCGCCGGATCGATGACCGCGTCGGAGGGAAGCAGCGCTTCGAGCCACGCCGGCCGTGGCGCCGGGAACTCGACCAGGTATCGCTCGTGGACGCGCCCGCCCTGCGGAGTGACCGAGAGTCCGAGGGCGCCGAGGTGATCGAGACCGAGGTGGCCGAGCCACTTGGTCACTTCGCTGCGCTGCTGGAGCGGGAGGTCGGCCAGCGCGTTCGGCACGAGCTTGCCGAGGTCGAGCCAGCCGAGCACGAGCGGATCGCTGCCGTCGAGCGTGCGAGCTCGCTTGCGGAACGCATCGAAACCCGGCGTGTTCGCGAGGCTCTTCGCGGCAGGGTCGGAGCCGCGGTCGACCGCGCGTTGCGCGACCGCCACCGACGGGGCGAGGATCATCGTGTCGCCGACGATCGCGAGGACGAACTGCGCCTGCAGGTCGCGGACCTTCACGGTCCAAGCGGATGCCCCGCGCAGGTTCGCACGCGCGACGGACACCGAGGTACTCGAGTCCGCGGCGCGGTCCAGCGACTCGACCAACGGCTTGGCGGAGTCTTCGAGCCCGACCGCCACGATCCAAGTGACCGTATCGTCGCCGCTCGGGCGCCAGCCGACGGTCACGCCGTTGCGTCCGACCTCGTCGAACAGCTCGCGGCTACCCAGGCCGAGCTCCTCCTCGGCCCAGCCGGTGACCGCGAACATCAGGTCGCGTACGGCGGGCTTCTCGAGCTGAGCGTCGAGCAGCGCGGGAAGGCCGGTCTGCGCCAGCTCCGACTCGAGCGGCGCCGTCGGTTGAAGCGCGACGACACCGACCGTGTCGGGCCAGAGGAAGCGCAGCGGCTCGGTGCGCGCGGCGACGGCCGGCGCGGCGGGCGGCGTCGACGCGGGCCCCTGCGGCCCGAGCGCGCCCAGAACGAAAGCGGCGGTCGTGATGAATGCCATGATTCTCGATTGCAGAACTGCGCTTCGACCTATCGGCCATCCGGCGATCGATCGTTGAGCCGGTCGCGAGATCCTTTCCGGCCGGTCCGCCGGCGGGACTCGCGGCGAACACGCGCTCCAGTCGTCCGCGTCGGAATGCCGATGACGAGGGGGCGATGGAGTCGGTCGATGGTCTCGGGAGCGTGCACGCGGGCCCAGCCCTCGAGGCGCGGCCCGTGGACCTGCACCTGGTCGGCGCCGGCATCGGCGAGCGCGAGCTCCTCGAGCGCGCGCTCTTCGACGTCGGCGCCCGCCTGGACGTCCGGGTTCATCCCGATCTCGACGATCTCGTCGCCGCGCTGGCCGAACCGAACGGTCGTTCGGCGCTGGTCGTGCTGGATGCCGGACCGGACCCGACCGACGCCGCCCGATCGCTGGAGACGCTGCGTGCGTCGCCGACCGGCGCCGCGCTGCCGATCGTCGTCATCGCCGGCCGCGACGATCCGGACGTCGTCGTCGGCTTCTACCGCGCGGGCGCTTCGGTCGTCGTGCTCCGATCGCGCTTCGTCGACGTCTGGCTGCGCGCGCTGCGCGAAGTCGTGCGCTTCTGGGCCGGCACCGCGGTGCTTCCGACCGCGGGCGCGCACGCCGTTCCGGTGGCATCCTGAAACACCGCGCCGGAGTTGCCTCCCCCGGAATCGGGCGCTAGGCTTCCGCGCCTGAGGGCCGTTAACTCAGTCGGCTAGAGTGCCATCGTCACAAGGTGGAAGTCGCTGGTTCGAATCCAGCACGGCCCACTCGCCACAAGTCGGGACCGAGAGCCAGAGCGCCCACACCGATGGGCTCTCCGGCTCGGTCCTGCGCGCGACTCGAAGCCCCGCGCTACTGGAAGACGACGTTCACCGCGTTGCTCGCCAGGATGCCGAGCGGGTTGGCGCCCGGCGCGACGACCGCTGCCTGGAACTGGATCGGCGCGCCCGCGAACGGCACCGGAGTCGGTGCGGTGTAGGTGAACGTGAACCCGCCGGAGGGGCCGGTCGCGATCCCCGCGCTGCCGGGTGCGAGCAATTCGAGACGACAGCCGGGCATGCCGATCATCGAGAGGTCGACCGGCGGCTGGCAGCCGGAGCTGAACAGCAGCGCACCCGGCTGGTTCGCGGGCGCGTCCGAGAGCTCGATCGTCATCGTCGGGGCAGTGTTCGGCCAACCGGCCGTGTGCAGGTTCGGCGCCTGCGGCAGGGAGCCGCTGCAGCCGATGCCGTACTCGACGCTCCGCGTCAGCGGGCGCCAGCGAGAAGAAGTCGACGCGGTGGCCGACGTGGATGGTCGCATCGCTGTCGATCAGGCACGCACGGCGAGATCGCCGTGCCCGGGTTCCGGATGGCATTCACGCGGGCGAAGCGGTTCGCGTCCGTCGTCTGCCAGACCGGTACCTCGGGCGTCGCCGCCATGCCGCCCGAGTACGGCCGCGCATACAGGTTGCTGTAGCTCTCGCTGGTCAGCTTCGAATAGAGCGCCGAGACCTGGTCGGTGCCGGTCGAGGCCAACGAATACTGCCAGTAGGCGATGTTGCCGTGGACCAGATCCGGGTCGGCGGCCACCACTTGCGTCGTCCACTGCGTGTAGTTGCCGGGTGCCGCGTACGCGAGCTTGAGCTCGCCGCGCCGGGTGCCCGACGCGGCGCCCCTGCGCATAGAGGACGTAGAGGCCGCCGCTCGCGTCGGCGCGCGATCTGCGCCACGTTCGAGCACTGGTTGTCGAGCTGGACGCCCGGGGACGTCGTGAACGTCCCGGTCGTCAGGTCGAACGCGCGGTAGCGGATGCCGTAGTTGCCGGTGGCGGACCGGTAGGCCATGTGCACGACCTCGCCGAACGATGCACATGTTCATGTAGACGCCGGTGTAGTCGATGTTGACCTGGCGCAGCGGATCCCACGTCGTCGAGCCCGCCGGTCGCACCAGCAACCCGCCGGCCCAGCCGCTGGTCCACGGCGCCGGCGGGGAACTGTTCGAGCCCAAGCGCGATCGCCACCGCGCCGTGTTCGCTGACGCCGATGTCGGTCACCGAAGTCTGGTCGCTCGAGCTCGATGCCGGTGACGAGCTGTTGCGGCTGCCCGACCCAGGAGAGCGTCAGCGTGTCGAAGACCTGGTAGTAGACGTTGTAGTACGTCCCGGTGTCCTTCGCGTGCCACGCGACGTCCAGCAGCCCGCAGTCGCGGTCGACGCAGATCGCGCCGTAGCCGTCGACCTGTGTCGCCGTGTCGAAGCGACGGGCCCACGACTGGCCGCCGTCGTTCGAGGCCGTCGAGGTACAGCGCGGGCCCGCTCGCGTCGATCGAGCGCACCAGCGCCCACATCACGCCGGTCGGCGTCACCGCGACCGACCGCATGAAGGACGGCATCGCATAGACGTCGGTCGTCGCGCTTCCGGTCGCGACGTTGCCGGTGGTCTGCTGCCCGAAGGATGCCGACGCGAACAGGAGCGCGGCACAGGAGAGAGCGGTGTAGCGCATGGAGAGATCCTCCGGAGTCAGGGATTCGTCAGGACTCGGTGGTCCAGACAGGGTAGCGCTCGCACCCGTGAGGTGTGGAGGGACCGGGATCTCGTCACGCAATACGGCTTCGCCGCCGGCGCAGCCTGCGCTCACGCGCCTTCCGCAGCCCCGTCCGTTCGGAACGGGCGGCACAGGATCCGGCGGCAGCGGACGCCGAACTGCGCGAATGCGGTCGTCATCGCGTCGAGCGAGGCGGTGGCGCGGCGCGCGTCGGTGGACAGTGCGAGGATCGCGGGGCCGTGGCCGGAGATCGTGACGCCGCCGGCGCCGGCGTGCTGCGCGGCGCGCATGGCTTCGGCCATCCCGGGGGCCAGGTGCTGCCGGTAGGGGACGTGGACCTCGTCGATCAGACACGGGGCGAGGAGGCCTTCGTCGCCGGACGCGAGCGCCGTCAGCAGGCCTGCGACGCGTCCGGCGGTGCGCTGGGCGATGGCATTGGGCACCGAGGCCGGGACGATCCGATGGATCTCGGCGGTGCCGACCGGCGTCGTCGGTGCGGCGACCGCGCAGTGCCACGCGTGCGACAGCGGCATCGCGAGGCAGCGCCAGGGCGTCTTCGGATCGCCGACCGGCACCGCCACTGCGAGCCCACCACGCAGCGCGGCCGCCCCGTGGGCCGGATCGCCGCCGAGCTCGACGAGCAGACTCAGCATCTGATCGTGATCGGGGGACTCGCTCGCGTAGCGGCACGCGGCGCGGATGCCGATCGCGAACTCCGCGGTGTTGGTGCCCAGGCCGCAGCCCCGCGGGACGTCGCCGTCGACGATGACGGCGAGGCCGTTCGGCAGCTCGATGCCGAAACGATCCGCGGCACCGCGCAATCCGCGCACGACGCTGTCGTGGCGTTCGTCGAGCTCTTTCAGCTCCGACTCGTTCGGTCGCTCCACCGTGACCTGTCCGACCCCGCGTTCCTCGACCCGCACCTCCATGAACAGCTCGAGGGCCAGCCCGGCGACGCCGAAGGCCGGACCGAGGTTGGCACTCGTGGCGGGAACGCGGAACGTGAAGCCGTCGGACACCGGCCGGGATCATCGCACGCGACTCGTCGCCGCGCCAACGCGTCTCGAACGGGGACGCTGAGGTGCGCCGATTCACGGGGCCGAGCGGAGCGTGACGATGGGGAGTCCGGAGGACGTGCTCCGATGATCCTGATTCCGGCGATCGAGATCCGTGGCGGCGCCGTCGTGGCGGCCGTGCCGTCGGGCGGTGCCGAGGCCGAGGTGCTCTCGGATGATCCGCTCGCCATCGCGCGTGGCCTGCGCGACGAGGGCGCCCTGTTCTTCCACGTCGTGGATCTCGATGCGGTCGCCGGAGGCGCCCGTCAGATCGGGGTCGTGCAGGCGCTTGTCGACGCCGGGCTGCCGTGCGAGGTCAGCGGCGGCATCGCCGATGCCGCGGCCGTCGAGGAGCTGGTCGCGGCCGGAGCCGATCGCATCGTCGTCGACACCGCGTTGCTCGCCGACGAGAAGGGGGCACGCGAGCTGATCGAACGCCTCGGTGCGCGCATCGCCGTCGGGCTCGACGTGGACGGGGATCGGGTGCGGACGATCGGCCGCCGGACCGAGGCCACGGTGCCACTGGACGAGGCGCTCGCGATGCTCGTCGAACTCGGCGTGAAGCGCGTCGTGCATCGCGACGCGACCGCGACCGAAGGCCCGAACGCCGACGGCGTTCGCGCGGTGCTCGGTCGCGTCGAGGCCGAGGTGTTCGCCGCCGCCGTGGTGCGTTCGAAGGCCGACCTCGAGTCGCTGACCACGCTCGCCGGCGCGGGTCTCGCCGGCATCGTGCTCGAGGACGCGGCGCGGGCGATGTTGGCGCGGGCACAGGGCTGACCCGGCGCCGGACGTCCCGTCAGCTGCCGATGTCGAAGTGGATGCCCTGCGCGAGCGGGAGCTCGTTGCCCCAGTTCACGGTGCTGGTCTGCCGGCGCATGTAGGCCTTCCAGCTGTCGGAGCCCGACTCGCGACCGCCTCCGGTCTCCTTCTCGCCACCGAACGCGCCGCCGATCTCCGCGCCCGAGGTGCCGATGTTGACGTTGGCGATGCCACAGTCCGAGCCGACCGCGGAGAGGAAGCGCTCCGCGTGACGGACGTTCGCGGTGAAGATCGCGGAGCTCAAGCCCTGCGGAACGTCGTTCTGCACGCGGATCGCGGTCTCGACGTCGTCGACCTCGACGACATAGAGGATCGGTGCGAAGGTCTCCTCGCAAGTCATCGGCATGCCGGCCTTCGCGCGGACGATCGTCGGCTCGACGAAGTGGCCGCCCGAGCACGCACCGCCCGGATCGTGGCGCTGTCCGCCCGTGAGGATCTCGCCCCCCTGCTCGCGGATCTTGTCGAGTGCCTTCATGTGCAGCTCGACCGCGCCGTCGTCGATCAGCGGTCCCATCAAGACGCCGTCCGCCAGCGGGTCACCGATCTTCACGCTCTTGTAGGCGGCGACCAGCCGGTTGGTCAGCTCGCCGGAGATGCCCTTCTGCACGAGCACGCGACGCGTCGTCGTGCAACGTTGGCCCGCGGTGCCGACCGCGCCGAACACGATCGCGCGCATCGCGAGGTCGAGGTCGGCGTCGTCGAGGACCGTCAGCGCGTTGTTGCCACCGAGCTCGAGAATCGTCTTGCCGAGTCGCCGGCCGACACGCTCGGCGACGATGCGACCCATGCGGATCGAGCCGGTCGCGCTGATCAGTGGCAGCCGCCGGTCGTCGAGCATCGCACTGCCGACCTCTTCGTCGGTGCCGATCACCAGACCGAGCAACGCGCCGAAGCCATCCTTCTCCAAGACCTGCGCGCACACGCGCGTCATCGCGATCGCCGTCAGCGGCGTCTTGCGCGACGGCTTCCACACCTGCGCATTGCCGCAGACGAGCGAGAGCATCGCGTTCCACGCCCACACCGCGGCGGGGAAGTTGAACGCGGTGATGATCCCGACCGTGCCGAGCGGGTGCCAGGTCTCGCGCATGTGGTGCATCGGCCGCTCGGACGCGATCGTCAGTCCGTAGAGCTGGCGCGACAGGCCGACCGCGAAGTCGGCGATGTCGATGCACTCCTGGATCTCGCCGAGACCCTCCTGGAGGATCTTCCCGCACTCGAGCGACACCAGGCGGCCGAGCTCGTCCTTCCGTTCGCGCAGCACCTCGCCGATCCGCCGGACGTATTCGCCGCGCACCGGCGCCGGCACCTCGCGCCAGCGCAGGTGGGCGTCGTGTGCGGCCGTCACGACGGCGTCGTAGTCGGCACGCGAGGCGTCGCGGACCGATGCGATCGTCTTGCCGGTGGCGGGGTTCTCGGAGGCGAGGGCCTGGCCCTTGGTCTCGATCCAGCGGCCGGCGTAGGCGCCGGGGTTGGACTCGGAGACGGCGAGGGACTCGAGGAAGGCGTGATTCATCGTCGGGAGTGCGGGTTCGGGGGAGGGAAGACGGTACCCGAAGCGCGGCCCGGATGCTGCCCTCGGCGGCCGCGCCCGGCGAACCTCAGTCGCCGGCGGGAGGCTGCGAACCGCTCTCGCGCTGCCGCTTGCGCACCTCGGTCAGCTCCTTCTCGAGGAGCGCGATCCGCTGGCTGAGCGTCCGGTTGCGGAACGTCAGCTTCGACAGCCGGATCGAGAACTGCAGGCTCAGGCACATCAGGAACAGGATGCCGCCGAACAACAGCGCCGGGATCGGCTCGACGGCGCCGATCGCGCTCTTGAAGACGTTCAGCAGCGGGGGCTGGATCGCGAGCAGCAACAGCGCCACCGCGGTCAGCGTCCACAGCACCGAGTACTCTTCGCGGAGCTTGCGCTTCCGGACCAGCTCGACGACGACGACGAGCATCACGACCGCGAGCGTCACCGCGACGATCTTCTGCTGCGTCGGCAGCCCCTCGAGCGTCCGCGGATCGGGCGGGCCCTGCGCCTGGAGAATCGCGCCGAGGAGGGAGCTCGGCATCGTCACGACGGACGCGCGGCGAGGGCGCGGCCGGAGCGGTAGGGCGATGCGCGCCGGATCGGCAGCAGCGCCAGCGTCAGCAGCATCTTGTAGGCGTAGAACGCCGCGCGTCCGCCCGCGTGCATGCTGACGCCGCCGGACCGCGCGTGCATCCGCACCGGCACCTCGGCCAGCGAGAGCCCGCGTCGCGCGAGCATGATCAGGACGTCCGCGTCCGGGTAGTCCTCGGGGAAGTGGTCGAGGACCATCGCGTCGAGAGCGCGCGCCGAGAGTGCCTGGAATCCGGACGTCGGATCGGTGATGCGCACGCCGGTCCACCGCGTGACGAGCCACGCGAAGAAGCGCGCGCCGAGGCGTCGCGAGAAGGTCGTCGCGGGGGTGTCGCCGTCGCGGTAGCGCGAGCCCACGACGACGTCGGCGCCGTCGTCGAGCGCGGCGAGCAGTGCCGGGATCGATGCCGGGTCGTGCTGGCCGTCGGCGTCGAGCTGCACGAGGCGCTCGAAGCCGCTGCGCCTCGCGTAGTGGTAGCCCGTCTGGAGCGCCGTTCCGTAGCCCAGGTTGAACGGGTGGCGGATCACCTCGGCGCCGTGCCGCGCCGCGCTCGCGCCGGTGCCGTCCACGCTGCCATCGTCGACGACGAGGCGGACGGCGTCAGGCAACACCCGTCCCACCGCTTGGAGGACCGGGCCGAGGCGCTCGGCCTCGTTGCAGGCGGGGATGAGGACGAGAGTCTTCGGCACGGGGCGGGTTCGCTCAGACGCGCAGGATACGAGCCGGTTCGGTCGTCGAGCCAGCCCAAAACGGACCGCGCCCGCCCGTCGTGGGGACGGGCGGGCGCGGCAGGTGGCCGCGAGGACCGGATCAGCCGTTGCGGATCTGGATCTTCTTGGCCTTCGACGGCTCGGCCTTCGGAACGGTGACCGTCAGGACGCCGTTCTTGAAGGTCGCCTGGATGCCGTCCGTCACGACGTCCCGCGGCAGCGTGACGCTGCGCGCGAAGGACCCGTAGCGGTGCTCCACGCGGTGGAAGTCGACGCCTTCACCCTTCTCGATGTCGAACTTGCGCTCCGCGCTGACGGAGAGCTGGTTGCTCTCGAGCTGGACGTTGATGTCCTTCTCCTCGACGCCCGGCAGCTCGAACGCGAGCCGGAATGCATCGGGCGTCTCCGCGACGTTCATCGACAGCAGGTTCTGACGCGGAGCCATCGAGGTCAGCGGGCCGAAGAAGTCCTCGAACATGTCGTCGAACACCGAGCGCATCGGCTGGCGGCGACGAGTCAGTGTGGTTTCGACCATGGTCAGTGCACCTCCTGGGCAATCGAAATTGGTCGGCGCGCGACGCGCGCGCTGCCCGTGACCGGAGCAACGCGCGTGCCGTCCGCACGACTCGAGAAACGCCCGTGCGGCCGGCGAGTTGCGAACGCGGTCCGCGGGTCGGACGGCGCACCCGCTGTCAAACTGACAGGAGCGCTCGGCGGCGGCCTGTCACCGGGAGCGGGTCGCCCGGCTCATGGCCCGGTGACGCGGCGCCGCACGCGCACGACGACCTGGTCGATCAGGAGCTCGCCCTGGTGGCCGCGCTCCTTGACGCCGATGACCACGACGCGCAGCACGCGATCGCGATCGACCTGGGCCAGGCTCGAGAAGCTGCAGCGGAGTGTGCGGAAGCTCTCGTCGGCCGCGGGGACCTCGACCGCGACGTCGTTGCGATTCTGGACGACGTCGTTGACGGCCAGGCGGAGGAGCGACTGTGCGTCGCCGTTGGTCAGCGCGGCCCGGGCCTCGACCTCGATCGCATCGACGTCCTCGACTCGGGCGACCGGCAGCGGGATGCGGAGGTTCAGCCCCGCGACGTCGGCGTCGGTGGTGGCCTCGGTGGCGAGGCCGAACAGATTGCCGTCGGCGGCGACGATCGAGTCGGGCTGGCCCTGCGTGCGGAACCCGGCGGCGATCTCGACGAGGCCGCCGATGACGTTCGCGGTCGCTCGGTCGGTCGCGCCGACGTAACGCGGCCCCATGCCGGGCAGCGCGTCGAAGCCCGGGTAGTCGAGGCGCTGGTCGAGGAAGATCTGCTGCGGGTCGGTGCCGTCGGGTGCCGCACACCAGAAGTGCGGACTCCGGATTCCGTCCGCAGGCCGCGTGCCGGTGAAGAAGATGCGGTCCCCCAGCGGCGACCACCGCGGGCGGCGATCCTCGCCGGTCGAGGCCGTGATCGGCGTGACCTGCAGGGTGGCGACGTCGACGCGGAGCAGGACCGAGTTGTCCGGCGCGAGGCGGCGCACGAACAGCACGCTCTGACCGTCGGGCGACCAGGCCGGCTCGACGTCGCCGGGGACGAAGCCTGCCGTTCCCGAGATGGGTCCGCCGTCGGTGAGGGGCAAGGGCAAGCGGCCGGCCGCGTCGATCGTGTACAGCCGCGCGCGCGCATCGGTGCCCGGCGCCACACGCGAGAACACGATGCGGTCGCGGGTCCGCGACCAGTCCGGATCGTCCTGCTCGCTGCCGTCGTCGCCCAGCATCCGCAGATCCTGTCCGTCGGGCGACACGAGCCACAGCCGTCGGCCCTGACCGCCGCGTTCCGACGAGAACACCAGCATGTCGCCGTCGGGCGACCAGCTCGGTGAGTCGTCGGCGCCGCTGCCGTTGCCGCCGGCGACGAGGACCTCGGGAGCCGAGAGATCGAGCCAGCCGACGTAGAGCTCGCGGGTGTCCGGCCGACCGGCCGTCCGCTCGCGCGCGAACGCGACGCGAACGCCGTCGGGATGGACGCGCGGATCCATCTCCACGCCGGTGCGGTCGATCACGACGTCGTTGCGCAGGCCACGCGTGTCGCTGAGCCGGAGCTGCGAATCGACCGCGGCCGCCTCGGTCCGCGAGCGTGCGAACACCATCTCGAGCGTCACGTTGTCGGCCGGGATCGGGTCGCGGGTGTTGCCACCGAAGCAGGCCCCGAGCGCGCCGGCCAGGAGCAAGCTCGCGAGTCGCATGGCAGAGCGTGCGTTCGGCAGGGTCTCGAGCAGTGTCATCGCGGGATCGGGTGCTCGCGGGATCGCGGTTCGTCGGGGCGGAACGGTATACCGTCTGCGCCGTGCACGTCCGTGACTTCCACTTCGATCTTCCCGACGACCGCATCGCCGACCGTCCGGCCGAGCCCCGGGACGCGGCGCGGCTGTTGGTGCACGACCGCCGGGCGGATCGGACGTGGCATCGGACGGTGCGAGAGCTGCCCGAATTCCTCGAACCCGGCGATCTGCTGGTGCTGAACGACACGCGCGTGTTGCCGCACCGGCTGATCGGACGACGGTCGAGCGGCGGACGGGTCGAGCTGCTGATCCTGGAGCGGCGGGGCGGGGAGGCCCGGGGCTACGTGAAGCCGGCACGCAAGGTCCGGATCGGCGAAGCGATCGCGTTCGAGGGCGGGCGGGTGGTCGCGCGTGCGCGGGAGGCGCTCGGCGGTGGGCTGTTCTGGGTGGCGCTGGAGGCACCGGCGGATGCGTCGGTGGACGTGGCGCTGGAGGCGGTCGGGCGCGCGCCGTTGCCGCCGTACATCCAGCGCGCGGACGACGAGGATCCGGCAGCGGATCGCGAGCGGTACCAGACGGTGTATGCGTCGCGGCCGGGAGCCGTCGCCGCACCAACGGCCGGGTTGCACTTCACCGAGGAGTTGCTGGCGGCGTTGGCCGCGAAGGGCGTGGAGCGTGCGTTCGTGACGTTGCACGTCGGCGAAGGGACGTTCGCGCCGGTACGGGTCGAGGCGGTGGAGCAGCACGAGATGCACGCGGAGCTGTACCAGCTGCCGGCGGCGACGGCCGCCGCGGTGGTGCGGGCGAGGTCGGCGGGGAAGCGCGTGATCGCGGTCGGGACGACGTCGGCGCGCGTGCTGGAGTCGTGCGCGGTGGACGGCGGGATCGTGAGAGCGGGGGCGGGGGAGACGCGGCTGTTCCTCTACCCCGGCCGCGAGGTGAAGGTCGTCGACGCGCTCCTGACGAACTTCCACCTGCCCGAGTCGACGTTGCTGATGCTGGTGGCGGCGTTGATGGGGCGGGAGCGCGTGTTGCGGCTGTATCGGGAGGCGGTGGCCGAGGGTTACCGCTTCTACAGCTACGGGGATGCGATGTTGGTGGTGTGAAGGGCGTCTGATCAGACCCGGTATGATTGGACGCGTTTCGCGGTCGCCTTCCCCCGGCCGTTCCAGAGGCCTCCGCACGTCGCCGGAAACGAAACTCCGCACCCCGAGCCGACCTTCCAAGATCGCCCCACCCTCTCGCCAGACCCCGTGCGCCCTCGCCACCAGCACTTCGATGCAGCCGTCGTGGGGCTCGGTGCCGCCGGCGTCTGGGCGGCGAAGACCCTGACCGAACGCGGCCTCGACGTCGTGGGGTTCGACGCCGGGCGGCAGCTCTCCGGCGATGACCTCCCGGGGCACACGCGCACGCTGTCCTCCGAGCTGCGTCCAGCCACCTACTGGGAGAAGCTGTTCTTCGGCCGGCGGCGGATCCAGGCGCGGAGCGTGTCGTTCCATCCGGAGATCGAGCACCTCTACGTCGACGACGTCTCGAACCCGTACAGCACGCGTGGCGGGTCGCCGTTCCTGTGGATCCGCGGGCGACAGGTCGGCGGGCGCATGCACACGTGGGCGCGGATGGCGCTGCGGCTGTCGGACGCGGACTTCGAGCGTGCGACCGCCGACGGGCACGGCGAGCCGTGGCCGATCCGGTACGCGGATCTCGCGCCGTACTACGACCGCGTCGAGACGCACCACGGCCTCGCCGGCGCGCACGACCGGCTGCCGCACCTGCCGGACGGACGGATCACCGAGGTCAAGACTCTCGACGCGCTCGCCGAGCGACTCCGGCAGAAGCTCGAGGCCCGCTGGCCCGAGCGCCACGTGATCGCGCCGCGCGTCCTCCGGCATGAGATCGGTCCGACGCCATCGCCCCTTCGCGATGCCGTCGCCACCAACCGCTTCGAGCTGGTCGCGAACGCGCCGGTCGCGCGAGTCGTCCTCGACGACACCGGGCGCCGTGCGGTGGGCGTCGAGTGCTTCGACGCCGATGCGGGAGAGCTCACCACGGTCACCGCCGACCGCGTGTTCCTCTGCGCCTCCGCGATCGAGACCGTGCGCCTGCTGCTCAACTCGCGCCACGCGCGCCATCCGCACGGCCTCGGCAACGACCACGATCTGCTCGGCCGCTACGTGCTCGACCACAACTTCGTCGTCGGCGCCGGGCCGACCGGTGCGAGCTACCGCGACCTCGCGGGATCCTGGCAGCCCCACGCATCCTCCCCACTCGACCTCGGCGCCGACCTCGACTTCGCGATCCCCGACTTCAGCGACACGTTGCCGGATCGCGACTTTCTCCGCGGCTTCGGCATGCAGGGCCGCATCTCTCCCTCGCGCTGGGCGATCGCCGCGTTCGGCGAGATGCTGCCCAGCGCCGACAACCGCGTCACGCTGACCGACCGCACCGACGCCTTCGGCATCCCGACGGTCAACATCCGCGTGCAGCGCAACGCGAACGACCTCCGCATGATCGCGGCCGAGAAGCGCGAGATCCGCGCGATCGCGAAGGCCGGGGACCTGCGCGTGCGCATGCCGCTACCGCCCGTCTTGCGTGGGCTCCTCTGGCGCATCGTCGGACCGGAGGTCGGCGTGATGCACCTCGGTCTCGCGATCCACGAGTGCGGTGGCGCGCGCATGGGGGCGAGTCCGGAGACGTCGGTCGTCGACCCGCAGAACCGCCTGTGGGCCGCGCCGAACGTGCTCGTGACCGACGGCGCGTGCTTCCCGAACACCGGCTGCCAGAACCCGACCCTGACGATCATGGCCGTCACCGCGCGGGCCTGCGAGCTCGCGGCTCGCGGTTGACCCTCAGCCGGCAGGCGTGTCGCGCCAGCCGAAGCGCGCCTTCATCCGATCCGCGACCCGCAGCGCGTTGGCGATGATGGTCAGCGCGGGATTCATCGCCGCGCTCGACGCGAAGAAGCTGCCGTCGACGACGTACAGATTGTCGACGTCGTGCGCCTTGCAGCTCGGGTCGAGCACCGATGTCGTCGCGTCGTGCCCGAAGCGGAGCGTGCCGCACTGGTGCGTCGTCCCGGAGATCGGGATCTTCTTGCGCAGGCTCAGCGTGAACGGACTCCTGCCCTTGCCGATCCGCGACAACAGCGCCTTCAGCTTCGCGTTCAACCGATCGTGCGCTTCGAGATTGGTCTCGCGGTAGACGAGCCGGATCGACCCGTCGTCGCGGAGCGTCACGCGGTTCTCCGAACGCGGCAGGTCCTCCGACGTCAGCCAGAAGTCGACCGAGTGGTTCGCGAGCTGCGACAGGATCGGACGCGGCACCCACATCGGCGCGGCGACGCCGAACTTCTCGGTGTCGGCCTTGCCCATCGTCTGGATGTGGCCGAGCGGCAGCTCGTTCTCCGCCGACTCGAAGTAGTAGGAGTTGAGCGCCAGCGTCTTCTGGAACACGGTCGGATTCGGCACCGTCGACAGCGCGACGAACGCCGAGTTGTTGTGGCACATGTAGTGCCGTCCGACCATGTCCGAGCCGTTGGCGAGCCCCCTCGGATGTGCGTCGCTGACCGAGCGCAGCAGCACGGCGGCGGAGTTGACGGCCCCGCACGACAGCACGACGACGTCGCTGGTGAATTCCTCGGTGCGGCCGTCGACCTCGGCGATGACCCTCGTGACCTCGCGCCCGGACGGTCCCGTCTCGAGTCGCTCGACGCGTGCGTGCGTCAGCAGCGTGACGTTCGGATACCGGAGCGCCGGCTCGACGCCGCACGTCTCGGCGTCTGCCTTCGCGTGCACGAGACACGGGAACCCGTCGCACGTGTCGCACCGGATGCAGCGGCTCGCGTCGGGATTCGCCTCGTCGAGCATCACGCCGACCGGCAGCGGGAAGGGCGCATGCCCGAGCCGTTCGAGGGCATCGTGGATCTCCTGGATGCGCGGCTCATGGCGCAGCGCCGCGCACGGGAACGGCGCGCTCGACTGCGGTTCGAGCGGATCGATGCCCCGCTCGCCGTGCACGTGGTAGAGACGCTCCGCCTCGGTGTAGTAGGGCTCGAGCTCGTCGTAGCGGATCGGCCAGGCCGGCGAGACGCCGTCGAAGTGCCGCACCTCCTCGAAGTCGCGTTCGCGAAACCGGAGCAGCGCGGCGCCGTAGAGCTTGGTGTTGCCGCCGACGTAGTAGTGGATCTCGGGATTGAACCCACGATCGCCGGCGTCGAACCAGGTCTCGTCGGCCTTGTACTTGTTGACCGCGAAGACCGCTCGACTCGACCAGTTGTCCTTCTCACGGGGGAGACGGCCACCGCGCTCGAGGACGAGGATGCGTTTGCCGGTCGGCGCGAGCGCGCGGAGCAGCGTGCCACCGCCGGCGCCGGTGCCGGCGAGGATGACGTCGTACGTCGTTCTGGCGTCCATACGCGAGGCGGTCGGCGCCGGAGGAAGGCCGGCGGCGCGCACGTTCTTTCAGATCAGCTCGTCCGTGAGCCGCTGGTCACCGCATCGGCCGACAGCACCGCCCGCGTGAAGTCCGCGAAGTCGGCGACGTCCGCGAGACGGGGTGCGTGCTCGGCCGCGGCGCGGTTCCCGGTCAGCACCGCGAAGCCGTGGCTCCGGTGCTCGCCGCGCCGTCCGCTCGTCAACCGGCCGGTCAGGCGGCCGGCGCCGTCCGCGATCACCGCGGTCGCCGGGGGCACGGGCTTCCACCGCACGACCAGATCGGGCAGCAGCTCGCTGCGCGGCCCCGGGTAGAGCTCCGGCGGTGCGACGACGTCCGCGACCAGCGGTGCGCCACTCTCGGCATCGCGCAGGTTCGCGAGGCTGTCGCGCAGGAACGCGGTGTAGCGCGCGAGCTCGTCGCTGCCGCGTGCGAGCATGCCGTTCGCCTCGCGGCCCAGCAGGTTGAGTCGGAGATAGCCCTCTCCGCTGCCGATCAGCGCGAACCCCGGCGTCGACGCGAAGTCGAGGCCGCCACAGAACGCGCGCTTGACGACGAAGTCGCGCATGGCGTCCGGCAGCAGTCGCGCGACCGTGGCCTGGAGCTGAGGTGGCAACGCAGCGCGGAGCATCCGCATCGGGTTGAAGCCGCCAGCAGGCGCCGCGTCCGCGGGCAGGGCTCCGTCGCGGAACGTCGCGTTCAGCCGTTCCATCAGCGGCAGCACGAAGTGCTCCTGCGTGTGGTTCGGTCCCATGCCGTGTGTCGAGAACACGACCACCGTCGTGACCGCGAGGTCGATGCCGTCCAGCACGTGGGCGATCGCCGCATCCACCGCGCGGTAGACGTCGAGCAACGCACCGTCCGGCAGCGGCGATCCGCCCTCCCCAGGCCACAGGAGATGACCGCCGCGATGGCACTCGCCGAACACCGTGACGAACAGCTCCCATCCGGTCGTCGCCATCAGCCAGCGCGCGAGCTCGGCCTTCTTCCGCGCTCCCGCCACCAGCTTTTCGCGCTGCGCCCGCAGCTTCGCGGCCGGCAGCTCGACCGGCACGTCGTGGCCCATCGGATGCTTGCCGAACCGCCGCCGCACCGCGCGAACGAGGTCGGGGCGATTGCCGGTCAGCGGACCGAGGCACTCCTGCGAGCCCCAGTTCTGGATCTCGACGCCGTTCTCGAGTCGGCTCGGCAGGCTGAACGGCACGTCGAGCGTCGTCACGCGCGTGCCCTGGCGCGCCAGCTCGTACCAGAACGGCTCGTAGCCGAGCCACTCCGCCGACAAGCGCCGCAGCTCCATCCGCTCTGGATCCCACTGCATCGGGTAGTACGCGCCGTGCTCGCCGGGGCCGCGGCCGGTCGCGAACGTCGGCCACACCGCCGAGGTCAGCACGTCCGCGGGCGAGCGCAGCGGCGTCGCGCCGTCGTGCTCGAGCAGCGCGCGCAGCGCCGGCAGCTCGCCGAGCGACGCGCGGATGAAGTCGATGTCGCCGGCGTCGATGCCGATCAGCGCGAGGCGGTGTGCGGGCGGCTCTGCCATGCGATCGCCGGCGATGATCGGGCTCCGGCCCCGCATCGACAAGCGCGGGCGAGACGCATGTCGCGCGAGATCGGATCTCACCGCATCGCGCCCGCTTCGGAACCGCGGTTCCGCGAGGTGCCGGCGCTGCGCGCGCTGCTCGAGTCGCGGTTCGCGGGTTGCCGTGAAGTGCAGGAGAACCGGCGCGTCGCTCTGGGCTCCGCCCACGCGGGCCGAACGGCGAGCTGCGTCGGCCCGGGCTGGCGGCGCGGATGGCGATCGAGGGCGTCGCCGAAAGGCGACAATTCACACCGGGTCTGATTCGACGCCTCTCGCCGGCCTACACTGCGCGGTTCGCCGGTCGCCGCTGGCGAGAAGCACCGATGACCAAGACCCTTCGTTTCGCAACCACCGTTCTCCTCACTATCGGGCCGATCCTGGCCCAGGCTTCGACGGCGACCGACCGGCCGGACGCGCATCAGATCCACTGGCAGCGGAGTCTCGGCGATGCCCTCGCGCTCGCGAAGGCGACGGACCGTCCGATCCTGATCGCCGTCAACATGGACGGTGAGAGCGCGAGCGACCGCATCGTGTACCGAGCGATACCGCGACCCGGCGTTCGTCGCCGCGACGCGGCAGTGCGTGTGTCTGGCCGCCAGCCTGTTTCGCCACAACGCGCGCGATTACGACGACCAGGGTCGGCGCATCCCGTGCCCGCGGCTCGGCGTCGTCACGTGCGGGGAGCACGTCGCGCTCGAGAAGCTGCTCTGGGAGAAGTACCTGTCCGATGGCGAGCGCGTCGCACCGCGGCACGCGCTGATCCTACCGGGCGGGAAGAAGGCCTGGGACCTGTCGTTGTGCTTCGATCTCCACGACATCGACAAGGCGCTGTTCGAGTCGGTGCGTGCCGATGCCGCGCGGCGCGAGCAGGCGGGGAGCACCGGCGTCGTCGAGTCCCCGGTCGACGGTGCGAGCTGGGCCGAGCTCGCGGCGCGGCGGGACGCGTTCGGGCGATCGGCGCTCGAGGACGCGATCGCGCGGGTGCGCGACCCCGCGTCGCTGGCGGCGGGCCTCGACGCGATCGAGAAGCACGGCGATCCCGGTTCGCTCGATGCGTTGCGCATCGTGTGCGCGCGGCTCCCGGATCTGTCGGCGTCGATGCGCGATCGGGTTCTCGCGACGACCCGAGCGCTGCACCTCGAACCGGACGTGACGACCGTGCTGCGCGGTCGCGTGCAGGCACTCGGCGTGGTGCCGGCGAGCCTCGACCCCGCGGGCTGCGAGACGCTGTTGCCACTGCTCGCCGAGCTCGACGGGAAGTCCACCGCGACGCGGTCCCTGCTGCTGGCCTGTGGCTCGGTCGCGGAGTACGGGGACGCGCCCCGGGCGGCGCTCGACCGCGCGTTCGGCGCGGAGAATGCGGCGCCGATCGAGACCGCGATCGACGACCAGGGGGGGCCGGTGTCGCTGCGCGACCTGCTCCGGATCGCCGGCGCCGCGACGCGCGGCACCGCGGCCGGCGATCTGCCGAAGCACGGCTCGATCACCGATGCGATGCCCGATGCGGACACGCTCGCGAACACGCTGAACGACCTCGACCATCGGATGAAGGACGTGCACGGCGATCCGGCGCTCGACGCGCAGTACGCGAAGGCGTCGCTCGATCTCGCCCGACGACACATCGAGAGCCAACAGCAGGACGCGCAGATCCTGCTCCAAGACGCCGAGCTGCACTTCGCCCGCGCGCTCGACAAGGAGCCGGACCACTACGAGTGGTGGGTCGAGCGGGCGCGCACCGCGTACTTCCTGCAGGATTTCGAGCACCAGGTGACGTTCGGCCGGCGTGCACTCGCGCTCGCCGGCACGGCCGCGGGGGATGCGGCGCGCGATCTCACGTCGCCGACGACGCTCGCGAACGATCGTGCGATCGAGGCCCTGCGCTGGATCGGTGACGGCGATGCGCGCCTGCTCGCCGATCGCGCCGGCAAGGACCCGGTCGCCGAGATCGGCGGGATGCTCGAAGGCCTGCGTGCGCTCGCCGTCGTCGCGGCGAGCGCCTACGGCGACGCCACCGACTGGACCAGCTTCGCGTCCTTCTGCGGCGCGCTCGGGCTGTGGCGGGAGGAGCTCGCGATCGCCGAGGCCGGTGCGATGCGGCTGCCTGCGGCCGCTGAGCTCCGGCAGCGTCTCAACGACTCGCTGTGGAACGGCGGCCAGGTCGCCCTGGCGCCCGAGCTGGCCGATCGCATCGCGCAGGCCAACGCGCCGTCCGCCGACGCGCAGTGGTTCTCCGGGTATGCGTACGTGCTGGCGGCGGAACAGGATCGTCGCGAAGAGCATCCGCGGTCGGCGATCCGCGAGTACGTGGACGCGGCCGAGCGCTACCGCAGCGCGATCGATCTGCGTCCCGACTACGCGGACAACTGCAACTACTGGATCGCGATGACCTGGCTCGGCCGTGGCCTCGCGCACGCGCGCGCCGGCGAGCGCGCCGAGGCCGCCGACTGTCTTGTCGAGGCGGTCGGCACCGGCGCCGCACTGACCGAGGCGCGCGATGGCCTCGGCTACGAAGCGCTCGACCTCGTCGACAAGATCTGCGAGTGGCGCGAGAGCGGTCCGAGCCCGGTCGAGCCGATCGCGTTGCTCGACCGGCTCGACGAGGTCGCGCCCGACGAGCCGTTCTGGGCCGCGGCGATCTCCGACAGCGAGCTGCGCGAAGCGCTGCGCGCCGACGGCCGCAACCCCGTGCGGGAAGAGCGCGAGACCGTCGATGCCGCCGGCAACCCGATCCGCATGCCGATGGGCCTGCCGACCGAGGAGGGCGACGCTTACCTCCGCGCCTCGATCGCGGCCGGTCGCCGCGCTGCCGAGCGTGCGAAGACCGACGACGACAAGCACCCACTCGCGCAGGCCGACACGATCTGGGCCGAGCGCATGCTGCAGCGCGGCCGGTCGGATGGGGTCGCCGAGGCGTTGGCCGAGGCCGCACCGCTGATGGGCGTCGCCGCGCCCGCGGACGATGCGGACGTCGACGCGCTGAGAGCCGTCGCCGCGACGCTGCGGGCGGTCCTCGGCGAGGCACGGCCGAAGCTCAGGCCGGGGCGGTGATCGGACGCGAGCGCCTGGCCGCCGTCCTCCCGCACCGGCCGAGTCGTTTCGGCACCGAAACCTCCCGTTCCGTGGACCGGCGGCCGTCCACGCCTGCACCGGCGGCACACGGCTTGCCTGCCGCGCCGTCATGCGCCGCCGTCGGATCGAATTCCTCGTCTTCCTGGCCGCGGCCTCGCCGCTCGGCGCGCAGAGCCTGTTGGCCGACCTCGAACCCGGTCCTCAGTCGTCGACCGTCGGTGCGTTCACGCCGTTTCGCGACCTCGTCTTCTTCTCCGCGCACACGTTCGCCCGCGGCAACGAAGTCTGGTGCACCGACGGCACGGCGGGGGGCACGCACGACATCGATCTGCTGCCGGGAGCGGGCTCGGGCCATCAGGACCCACGGCTGTTCGCGCTCGATCGCGCGATCGTGTTCTTCGGGACCGATGGGGTGCGGAGCGGGCTGTTCGCGACCGAGGGGACGCTCGCGAGCACGCACTTCCTGAGTCCGCTCAGGGTCGCCGGCCAGCCGACCACGATCCGGAGCGACGTCGTCGTGCTCGACGGTTCGGGATACTTCACCGCCACGCTGCAGACGGGTCAGGGCGTGCTGATGCGCACGGACGGCACCGCCGCGGGGACGGCGGCGGTGCGATCGTTCGCGGCCGTCTCGACTGCCGAGATCGTGGCCGTGGGCGCGAGGGTCGTCTTCGCCGCCGGGACCGGTGCCAACGAGCTCTGGGCGTCCGATGGCACGACGACCGGCACGACGCGGATCGCGAGCTTCGGGACGACGTGGGTGTCGAAGCTCAGCGTCGTCGGGAATCGGGTGTGCTTCGTCGAAGGTGGCTCGACGACCGCGACACCGCTGTGGGTGACCGACGGCACGACGACCGGCACGACGCAGGTGGCCGGGTTCCCGTCCCGCTACGTGCTGTCGATCGCCGATCGGGCCGGCGTCGCGATCGTGCTCGCGTCCCCGGTCGGCGGCGACGTGGAGCTGTGGCGGACCGACGCGACCGCGCCGGGGACCCTGTTCCTCGCGCGACTGGTCCAGGGAGCCGGGGGGCCGTTGCCTGCCGCCGGCGCCGGCTACGCGATCGCGGCCGACGATCTGGTCTACGTCGTGCTCGGCTCGCAATCCGCGACGCTGTGGCGGACCGACGGCACCGTTGCGGGCACCGTGCAGTTCTGGCCGATCGGCTACCGACTGCGGCTCTACCGCCCGGCCGCCGCGATCGGCAACCGTCTGCTGTTCGGCTCGATCTACGGTACCGACGGCGACGAGCCGTGGGTCACGGACGGCACGACGGCCGGGACGCATCGGCTCGCCGACATCGCCCCGGGCCCGGCGTCGTCGATGCCTGCGTCGTTCACGCTGGCCGCGAACCTCGCCGGCGGACCGGCGATCCTGTTCACCGCGTACGACGCCACCTTCGGCACCGAGCCGTGGATCCTGCCGGTGGCGGACACCGGCGCTGCCGCGATCGCCGCGGTCCGGCCCGGCTGCGCCTCGGCCGGCCCACGGCCACGACTCGAGCCCGTGGGCTGCGCGCCGCGCGCCGGTGACTCGGGCTTCACGCTGCGCATCTCTGGCGGCCATCCCTCCGCACCGGTCGCGCTGCTGCTCGACCCGAACATCG
Source organism: uncultured Planctomycetota bacterium (assembly GCA_963823025.1). GTDB lineage: Bacteria > Planctomycetota > UBA1135 > UBA1135 > UBA2386 > CAWGKH01. Next base: position 340,747 of record CAWGKH010000009.1, read on the forward strand.
GTGGCTCGTGGTACGGCTGCGCGATCCTGGCGCCGGCGGCAGTGGTGGTGCCGGCGCTGGCCGACACCGCGGGGCTCGCGCAATACCCGCTGCCCGTGCCCGCGATCCCGTCGCTGCTCGGCCGGCGGCTCTACGCGCAGCCGGCGGTGTTCGTGCCCGGTGGCGCCGTGCTCGGTCTGGCGGACGCGGGCGCGATCTCGGCGCTGGTGATCGGTTCCTGACGGCACGCCCCGTTCAGCGTGCACGCTCGTCGCGGCTGCGCAGCGCGGACCGCAGCGCGCGCGCCGCCGCCTCCGGGTCGCGCGCCTGCAGGATCGCGCTGCTGACGGCGATACGCGCTGCGCCCTCGCGCAAGACGAGCGCGACGTTCGCCGCCGTGATGCCGCCGATCGCGTAGACCGGCACCGGGGACGCCGCGAGCGTCGCACGGAGCGCACCCTCGCGCTGACCGTCGGCATAGCCCTTGGTCGCCGTCGCGAACATCGGTCCGAAGCCCACGTGGTCGGCGCCGCCCTCCAGCGCACGCGCGAGCTCGTCGCGATCGTGGGTGGACACCCCGAGCCACTGCTCCTCGCGCAGCATCGCACGCGCCTCGCGCGGCGGCAGGTCGTGCTGCCCGACGTGTGCGCCGGCGGCCGCGGTGCGCACCGCGAGCTCGACGTGGTCGTTGACGATCACCGGCACGCCGTGCGGCGCACAACACGCGAGGCAGCGCTCCAATCCCGTCGGATCGCGCGTCTTCACGCGCCACTGCACCAGGTCGACGCCCCCCGCGAGCGCCGCGTCGAGCGTGCGCCAGGGCTCCGCTGCACAGAGCTCCGGCGTGAACAGCAGGTACAGGCGCAGGTCGTCGCCGGGTCCGGTCACCGCGGCAGGATAGCGACCCTGTCGGGCTTCGGTGCCGGCGCGCGCGGACGACGATCTTCCCGGAGAGCATGGCGGCCGCCCGGGCGCGCGCGCCTATCATGCCGCGCGATGTTCCAGGGCGAGTTCCTGCCCAACCTGATCGTGTTCCTGATCGGTCAGGCCGCGGCCTGGGGGTATCTGCGCACCGGCCTCGTGCCGCGCGGTCTCGTGTCCTTGATCGGCGGCTGGGTGCTCGCCGACGCGGCGTTGGTCGCGCGCTTCGCGTACGACCAGGAGGGCGCGGTGTTCGTCGCGAGCCTGGCGGGGATGCAGATGCTGGCGGTCTTCGAGGCGTTCCGATTCGTCGTCGGGCGCACGCGCCGGCGGATGCCCGCGGCGGTCGTCGCGCGGCGCCAGGCGTCGCGGGAGGCGTTCGTCCGCTACCTGAGGAACGATCTCGAGGGTGCGATCGCCGGCTATCGATCGCTGGTGCGGCGTGACCCGTGGGATCTCACGTCGCGGTTCGCACTCGGGCGGGCGTGGATCCGCAGCGGCGACGTCACGCGGGGCCGGCGCGCGCTGCGTGCGGCGCGGCGACTCGACCGGGACGGACGCTACGCCGATCTCCTCCACGCGACCGCCGAGCTCCGGCCGCTGCGAGCCGCCGCGGCGGGAGCGGACGACGATTCGGCCCAGCGCTCGGCGTGACCGCTCTCCGCCGGTGGTCGGACCCGGTCGTGCGGCTCGATTCCGCTCGCTGGCGCCGCCGGCGCGGCGCGGTCAGACCGCCTTCCACTTCTTGCGCTGCACCTCTTCGCTGAACTGCTGGCTGTCCTCCTTGTTGAACAGCCGCACCGGTGCGCCGCACCGCACGCAGTACGAGTGGTTCACGCTCATCAGGTACGGCACGTAGTCCTGGCAGCGATCGCACCACTTCTTCTCGGTGTAGTAGTCTGGCTTGGTCATGTCGCTCGTCGTCTCCTGCCGACGGAGAGCAACGCGCTTGCCCGCGCGGCGCCGATCGGCGGAACCGGCGATGGCACCGGCGGTTTCCGACTCGGCGACCGTGGTGCGCCGGGGGCGAGCGTCGAGTCGGCGCGACGGTCGGACGTGCGTCGTGGGGACTCACGCGGTCGCGGTGCGGCGGAGTCGCCGGTGCCACCGGCGCCTCGGCGCGACGTCGCCGTGACGCGACGCCGTCCACCGGACGCGACGGCGCGGTCAGCGGCGCGCGAGCGCGTCGCGAAGCGCGGTTCGCACGGCCGGTTCGGTCTCGACGGCGAGCGCCGCGTCGAGTCGCGACGATCTCGGCGCGACGCGACCGAGCGCCCAGGCGGCGTGCTCTCGCACCACGGCGTCGCCGTCGGCGAGGACGCGTTCGAGCGCCGGCGCGGCGCTGGCATCGCCGAGATTGCCGAGCACGACGGCCGCGTTGCGCCTGAGCCCTTGGCGGGTCGCGCGGCGGATGGCCGTCCCGGTCCAGTCCGTCTGCCACTCGGCTTCGCTCAGCTCGAGCACGCCGACCAGCGAGTAGGTGTCGAGCGCGCGGTGGACGCGCAGGTCGGCCGGCCGCTCGGCGTCGGGATCCGCCGCCACGCGACCGCGGTTCGACGCGAACGGGCACACCTCGAGGCACACGTCGCATCCGAACAGCCACTGCCCCTGCGGCTCGCGGAGCGCCTCTGGGATCGAACCGCGCAGCTCGATCGTCGTGTAGCTGAGGCAGCGGCGCGCGTCGACCTCGTAGGGGGCGGTGATGGCACCGGTCGGACAGGCGTCGATGCAGCGCGTGCACCTGCCGCAGGTGCCGGGAGCCGGCAGGTCGAACGGCAGGTCCAACGGCGTCAGCAACTCGGCGAGCAGCAGGTAGGGCCCGCGGCGCGGCGAGAGGATGCCGGCGCTCTTGGCCAGGAAACCGATCCCCGCGCGGGCGGCGAGTCCGCGCTCCAGGACCGGCACGGCATCGGTGCCGATCTTGATCGTCCCGCGCGGGACTCCCTCGCGCTCGAGCATGTCCCGGATTCGTCTCGTGCCGTTCCCGAGCGACCGGTGGTAGTCCCGGCCGACGGCGTACCGGGCGATCCGCCCGCCGCCTTCGAGCGTGAACGGCGGTGAGCCGTAGTCCCGGGCGAGGGCGATCGTGCTCCGCGCCCCCGGTGCGAATCGCCGCGGATCCGCGATCCGGTCGCGATTGCGCTCGAGGTAGTCCATGTGCCCGTGCCGCCCGGCCTCGACCCAGGCCAGGAACCGCTCCGCATGGCCGGCCGGGAGCTCGGGCGGGCCGAAGGCGACCAGATCGAACCCGGCTTCGAGTGCGATCTCGCGGACGAGGGACGGGCGGATCGCCATGCTCGGGGCGATCCTGGGAGGTGCGCGTTGCGGGCGCAAGTCCCGTTCTGCCCGCGGCCAGGGGCATGCGCGCCGGTGCCGGGTTACTTCCCCGCCAGCTTCCGCTATGGCAGACTACCGGGTGGCCCCAAGCGTGGTGCTCGGGGCCTCGACGCCATGGACACCCTCGAGACGGTGCTGGACGACGCGCTCCGAGAACGGCTCCTCGAGCTGTGGGAACGTACCGGCGACGAGGGCCTGCACCGCGTGGCGATGAACCGCTCACCGCGCGATGACGACGATCGCCCACTCGATGCACTCGATGTCCGTGAGCAAGCAGACTGGATCGGCACCGTGTTGATGGACTGCTTCAAGCGCACGTCCGATCCGCAGGTGTTCGCGCTGCTGTACGAGCGCAGCGCGCCGTCGTTCCTGCATGCGATCCAGGCGAAGTTGCGGCGATCGATGTCCCATGTCGACGCCGGCGACGTGTTGCAGGAGGTGTTCCTCAACATCTACCGCTACCCCAACAAGTTCGACGCGGCACGCGCCGACGCGTTCCGCAACTGGGGTCATCGCATCGCGCGCAACACGCTGCTCAAGTCCCTCAAGCGCGAGACGCGGCGGACGCGGGTGCAGGTTCTCGACGAGGACCTGTGCGCCCAGCCGGATCAGGAGGCGCGGGCACCGCTCCGGTCGGCGCAGGACGCCGAGTCCGCGGTGGTCGTCGATCGTGCCTACGTGCTCTATCTGACGCTCTACCTTGCGCACTTCCGTCAGTTGTCCGAGCGCGAGCAACGTGCGTTGACGATCGTCGAGGTCGAGGGTGGCAGCTACAAGGACGCGGCCGCCGAGCTCGGGATTCGACTCGAGAACCTGAAGATGGTCGTGTTCCGCGGGCGCCGGAAGGTACTGCGCGGCATGAGCCAATCGCTCACGCGGCTTCACGTGCTGCGCGTCCAAGAAGGAAACGACCGAGCGCTGCGTGGCGTTGGGTCCCAGACCACGGAGCATCGTTCGCTCTTCCCCGCATGATCGCTCAGCCTGCAGAGAACCGGGTCCTGGACCCGTGCACGCAGATCCAGATCGATCTGTCGGCGATGCTCGATGGCGAGCTCGACGCTGGGTCGGTCCTCCGGGTGATGATGCACTCGGACGCCTGTGCGTCGTGCCGCGCCTTCCTCGACGGCGTTCGGCTCCAGGTGCGGTCGCACCGGCAGCTGCACGCGGTCCTGGTGGGGGAGCCCGATCAGTTCATCGAGGTGCCGGGCCGCGGGCCGAACGGCACGGTGCGCGTGGCGGTCGCCGAGCTCCGCCAGCACCTCACGCAGAACCGGGAGCAGCTCGCGCGCATCTTCTACGAGGTCGGCCGCGGATTCGTCCTGCTCGGGCTGTCGCCGACGTTCTCGCGCGTGGTCGCGCGCGACCCAGCGTCCATCGCCGACATGTTCCAGCGCGGGCGCAACCTGCTCGACGAGGTCGAGCGGATGACGAGCGAGATCGATCCCGAAGCCGTCGGGAGCGAGTGGCTCAAGGCCCGGCAGCTGTTCGGGGAGACCTGGGTGCGTTCCCCGCAGGAGAACCTCGCGAAGGGCACCGAGCTGCTCCGCGAGGCACTGCTGCTCGCGCCGGAGATGAACGAGGCGCGTATCTATCTCGGTCACGCGCACCACGTCGCTGGCGATCGCGCGGCGGCGTGCCGGGAGTTCCGCGACGTGCTCGAGCGGTCCGACGACGTCGGCACCCGCGGCTTCGCACTGCTCAATCTGGGCAACGTGCATCTGGAGTCCGAGGAGTTTGCCGACGCCGAGCGCGCGTTCCTCGAACTCGTCGGTTCCGGCGCGGTCGGGAGCAGCCCGCACCTCGGCCTCACCTATTTCAATCTGGCGCTCGCATGCGGGATGCAGGGGCGATTCGACGACTGTGTGGCCTGGCTCGGACGGCTCTACTCCGAGCTGCCGCACAAGCGGCGCATGATCGCGGAGGAGCTCCGTGATCGAGTCGATTTCGTCGAGTGCCTCGCCCGTGATCCGCGCGTGTACGACCGCCTCGCCCACGATTTCCCGATCTGGTTCCCCAAGCGGGAGGCCTGCTGATGGCTCGCAAGCTCCTCATTGCCGTCTTCGCACTCGCGTGCCTGGCCTTCGCGTTGAAACCGGCGTTCGGCGACGGCGGCCGTGACGGTGGCATCGTCGTCCTGCCCGCAGCGGCGTCGGCTTTCAACACCTCGCGGGCGACCCTCGCGACCTACACGTTCGGTGCGGGTGTGGACATCCGGCTGCAGCTGCCGCCCGAGCTGCGCAAGGCGATCACGATCACCGAGGTCGACGGCGTCGTCGTCTCGAGCGGGTCGGTGTCGGGATGCCTGCTCCTGGTGCCTGCGTCGGACATCGCCCGCATGCAGTCCGCCGGTGTCGATGCGTTCGTCATTCGGGTGATCTCGCCGGACCTGCACAGCCTCGTCCTGAGCTTCGACATCCGGGCGGATGGCAGCGTGCGGCTGACGATCTCCTGATCGGATCCCGGTCGGCGCGGGAGCGGCGCCTCAGCGTCGCGCCAGCCCACGCTGTTCGAGCTCGAGCAGGCGCGCCGGCAGGTTCGTGGTGATCGCGTCCACGCCGGCGCGTGCCGCACCGATCAGCTCCAGATCGCTGTCGACCGTGTAGATGCACACCAGGAATCCGCGGGCGTGGAGCGCGGCGAGGTCGTCGACGGTGAGATCGGTGTCCTTCCAGTGCACGATCGACACTCCGAGCGCATCGAGCTCGGTGAGTCGCTCGGCCGTCAGCTCGCCTTCGCCGAGCGCGCCGAGCGTCATCTGCGGTGCGAGCCGGCGCACTGCCGCGAGCCAGTCCCAGTCGAAGGACTGCAGCACGACGTCGTCGATCACCCCGCGATCGCGCAGCAGCTTCACGTAGCGCTCGGGTTCGCCGTCCTTGTGCTCGATCATCGGCACGGCGCCGGCCAGCACGGTGTCCAGGGCCTCGCCGAGCGTCGGCAGCGCGGTGCCCTGGAACGCCGGCCCCTTCCAGCTCCCCGCGTCGAGCCGCCGGATCTGCTCGAGCGACAACGACCGCAGCGCGACGCGATCACGGCCGAACAGCTTCGGTCCGTCGGTGGTCCGGTCCACGGTCTCGTCGTGCAGGCAGACGAGCGTCCCGTCGGACGACTGGCGAGCATCGAGTTCGATCATGCCGACGCCGAGCTCGGTCGCCGCGCGAAAGGCAGGAACGGTGTTCTCCGGACACGTCGAGCTCGCGCCGCGGTGCGCGACGACGATCGGCGCATGCTCGGAGCGCGCCTCGAGCGTTTGGTACAGTGGTGTGACGTGGGCCGTGCGGCCGGCATCGTCGGGAGGGACAGCGGAGCAACCGGAGGCGGCCATCGAGAGCGCGAGCAGGAGGAGCGTGCGATGCGTCATGCCGTGGATCGGGTGTCGATCGAGGCATCGTACGGTGCCGATCGGCCGCGATCGACGTGCGAGTCCCGGACTCGGCCGATTGCGACCTCGGGTCACCCTGTGGTCGCGGGTCACCGCCGGGTTCGACCGGTCGCGCCGCGCGCGTCCACTTCGGGTCGCCTCGCGCGCCGTTCCACCTGGCGTGGCTTCGCGACACCAGGGTTAGACTCCGGGGCGATGGCCGCTCGCTCCGTGTTTGTCCCTCCCGAAGTGCTGCTGCTCGGTCCGGGTCCGTCGCCGGTGTCGCCGCGTGTCGCAGCCGCGATGGCAGCGCCGACGATCGGCCACCTGGATCCGGAGTTCCTGAAGCTGATGGATCGGGTGCAGGACGACCTGCGCGCCGTGTTCGGCACGGCCAACCGGATGACGCTGCCGATCTCCGGCACGGGCTCGGCCGGGATGGAGGCCGCCGTGTCGAACCTCGTCGAACCCGGGGACCGGGTCGTCGTCGGCGTGCACGGTGTGTTCGGCGGCCGCATCGCCGAGATGGCCCGCCGTCAGGGTGGGGAGGTCGTCGAGGTCCGGGCCGGGTTCGGGGGTCCGCTCGATGACGAGGCGATGGCCGACGCGATCGCCGCGGGTCCGACGCGGGTCGTGGCGGTGGTTCACGCCGAGACGTCGACGGGCGTCCTGCAGCCGCTCGAGGCGATCGTCGCCGCGGCTCGCGCAAGCGGTGCGCTGGTGATCGCGGATTGCGTGACCAGCCTCGGCGGGATTCCCGTCGACGTCGACGCACGCGGGCTCGACGCCGTCTACTCCGGCACGCAGAAGTGCCTGTCGGTGCCGCCAGGGTTGGCGCCGTTCACCCTGTCGGACCGTGCCCTCGAGAAGGTCCGCGCGCGCAAGTCGCCGCCGTCGTCGTGGTATCTCGACGTCGGGCTGCTCGCGAGCTACTGGGGTGCGGAGTCGGCGCGGGCGTATCACCACACGGCACCGATCCAGATGGTCTACGGCCTCGCTGCGGGCCTCGACATCGTCCTGGAGGAAGGCCTCGACGCCCGTGTCGCGCGGCATCTTCGCGTCGCGGAGTCGCTGTGGCGCGGGCTCGAGGCGCTCGGGCTCGAGTGTGCCGTGGCACCCGAGCTGCGGCTGCCGATGCTGACGTCGGTCCGCGTTCCCGGCGGCGTCGACGAGCAGGCCGTGCGCGCACACCTTCGGGCGGCCCACCGCATCGAGATCGGCGGGGGTCTCGGTCCGCTCGCCGGGCGAACGTGGCGCATCGGGATGATGGGCCACGGCGCCCGCGAGGACTGCGTGCTCAGGTTGGTCGCGGCGCTCGGCGACGCCCTCACACGTCAGGGCGTCGCCTGCGACATCGCCGCCGCGTGCGCGGCGGCTGACAGCCGGTGACCGAATCCGGTCCGTGGGCTCTGATCCCGACCCTGGCGCCGCCGCGGCCGCGGCGCGGACGGCGTGCGACGCGGACGAAGTCACACGCTGTCAGAACGCCATCAGGTAGTGCTCGAGCTCCCAGCCGTGCACCTGGGCGATGTATTCGCTCCACTCCTGGCGCTTGGCTTCGACGAAGCGCGTGAACGTGTGCTCGCCGAGCGCTTCCTTCATCAAGGCGCTCTTCTCGAGCGCGTCGACGGCCTCCTGCAGGTTGCCCGGCAGGCTCGCGATCTTGCTCCGCGCCCGCTCACGTGCACTCATCGTGTAGATGTTCTTGTTGACCGGCGCCGGCGGCTCGGTGGAGTTCTCGATGCCGTCGAGACCGGCAGCCAGGATGCACGCGAACGCGAGGTACGGGTTGCAGCTCGGATCCGGCATGCGGATCTCCATGCGCGTGCCGAGGCCGCGGCGCTCGGGGATCCGGATCATCGGCGAGCGGTTGCGCATGCTCCATGCGATGTGGGTCGGCGCCTCGTAGCCGGGAACCAGTCGCTTGTAGCTGTTCACCAGCGGATTCGTCACCGCGCAGAACGACCGCGCGTGCTCGATGACCCCGCCGATGAAGTTGAGCCCGCGCTTGCTGATGCCCCACTCCGACTTCGCTTCGTAGAACTGGTTGACCTCGCCGTCCAGGTCGAACAGCGAGAGGTGGCAGTGCATGCCCGAGCCGTTGATGCCGAAGATCGGCTTCGGCATGAAGGTCGCGTGCAGGCCGAAGTCCTTCGCGACGCGGCGCACGACGAACTTGAAGGTCGTCAGGTTGTCCGCGGTCTGCAGTGCGTTGCCGTAGCGGAAGTCGATCTCGTGCTGACCCGGTGCGACCTCGTGGTGGCTCGCCTCGACCTGGAGGCCGAGCTGCTCGAGGTGGTTCGTGATCTCGTGGCGGCACGACTCGGCTTCGTCGAGCGGGGCGGCGTCGAAGTAACCAGCGCCGTCGTGCGTCTCGGTCGTGACCCGACCGTCCTCGTCGCGCTCGAACAGGAAGAACTCGGCTTCCGGGCCCGCCATCAGCAGGCTGCCCATCGCCTCGGCCTTCGCGATCATCCGCTTGAGCGTGCCGCGGGGGCAGCCCTCGAACGGCGTGCCGTCCGGATTGTGTACGTCGCAGATCAGGCGGGCGACCTTGCCGCGCCCCTGGTCCTCCCAGGGGTAGACGCGGAAGGTGTCGTAGTCCGGCTTGAGGAGCATGTCGCTCTCCTCGATGCGGACGAAGCCCTGGATCGACGAGCCGTCGAACATCACCTGGCCGTCGAGCGCCTTGTCGAACTGCGAGGTCGGCACCTCGACGTTCTTGTTGAGGCCGGTGATGTCGGTGAAGGACATCCGCAGGAAGCGGATGTTGTTGTCCTTGAGAAGGCGCGCGACGTCGTCGCGCGAGTTGCGGGAGCGGGTCTGTGGCTTTTCCGCGAGGTCGGTCATCGTGGGGTTCTCCGCGTCGGGGAGCGTCCGGAACGGCCGGGCACTGGTGACTCCGAGATCGTGCACAAAGCGCAGGATCCGAGCGACACTTGTGCCATAGTGTGGCTCGAAAAGCACGTTCGGCCCGAGAAATCGGCGATGTTGACAAGTTTCAACGATCACCACAGACATTCTTCTGGGCGTAATAAGGCAGCGGCGGCGGCCGGCGCGCGCTTCCGGGAGGGCGGCCGCGTAGCATGCGCGCGATGAACCGTGCTGCGCTCGAAAGCCAGATCCGCGCCAGTGTTGCGACCAAGGAGAAGCTGCTCGCGGGCTGCCTCGACGACATCGAGGCGCTCTGCCGGCTGTGTGCCGAGTGCCTGGCGGCGGGCGGCAAGCTGATGTTCTGCGGCAACGGCGGCTCGTCCTGCGACGCGTCGCACGCGGCCGGCGAGCTGATCGGGTGGTTCGAGAACAAGGACCGCGACGGGCTGCCGGCGATCGCGCTCGGCCACGAGGTGCCGACCTTGACGGCGATTGCGAACGACGCGGGCTACGAGCACGTGTTCGCGCGGCAGGCGAAGGCGCTCGGGCAGAAGGGCGACGTCCTGATCGGGATCTCGACGTCCGGCGGATCGCGCAACGTCGTGCGGGCGATGGAGGTCGCGCGCGCGAACGGCATCCGGACCGCGAGCCTGATCTCGGAGCGCGGCGGCCCGATGGCGGAGCTGTCGGACGTGGCGGTGCGCGTGCCGTCGAGCTCGACCGCGCGGATCCAGGAGTGCCACCTCCTGATCGTCCACATGCTGTGCGCGTGGCTCGAGCAGGGCTGAGCGGCGACCGGGTGGACTTCGCGCCTCAGAGCGGGAAGAACCAGGGCAGCGTCAACACGCCGGCAAGGCCCATCAGCACATCGAGACCGAGCCCCACGCGCAGGAAGTCGCGGAAGCGATAGCCACCCGGCCCGAGGACGAGCAGGTTGGTCTTGTAGCCGACCGGGTTGGCGAACGAGTTGCTGGCGGCGAAGGCGACGGCGAGCACGAGGGCGCGTTCGTCGATCCCGGAGGCCTTCGCGGTCGCGACCGCCACCGGCGTCATGATCACCGCGACCGCGTTGTTCGACAGGAGCTCGGTCAGCAGGATCGTGCCGAAGTACATCCCGGCGAGGAGCGCGATCGGTGCCGCGCCCTCGAAGGCGTGGGCGATCGAGTTGCCGATCCAGACATCGGCGGCGGTCGCGCGCAGCGCCCTGCTCAGCGCGAGCGTGCCGGCGATGAAGATCAGCAGCGGCCAGTTCACGCAGCGGTTCGCCTGCCCGACCGTGAGGCACCCGGTCAGCAGCATCGCGAGCGCGCCGCCGAGCGCCGCGAGCACCGGCTCGACGTGCAGGACGAACGCGGCGATCACCCCGATCACGACGAGCATCGCGGTCGGCGCCTTCTCGCGGCGGAAGATCTGCTCGGCGACCCCTTCGATGACGTGGAAGTCCGCATTGGTCCGCAGGCTCGTGCGGCTCTTGTCGTCCCCGAACACCAGGAGCACGTCGCCGCCGCCGAGCCGCAGGTCGCCGACACGGGTCTGGATGTGCTGGCCGTTGCGCAGGAGCCCGACGACGACCGCTCCGTGTCGGGCCTTCAGCTGCAGATCACGGATGCGACGACCGATCTGGCCCGAGGCCGGCGACAGCGAGACCTCGAAGAAGCTCATGCTCGCCGGCACGTAGCGGTCGCGTGCGTCCATGCCGACGTTGTGCGGATCCCGGTGCAGGCTCGCGAGGTCCTGCACGCGTCCGCTGACGGCGAGGATGTCGCCGGGCGCGATGCGCAGGTCGCCGAACGGCGGGCGCAGCACCTGTTCGTCGCGGACCACCATCGTCGCGCGTGTTGCGGGCCCGCCCCCGGATCGGCCGATCTCGTCGATCGGCAGCCCGACGAGTGGGCTCTTCGGGCCGACCGTGATCTCGGTGACGTACTCCCGAAGGTCGTGTGCGCCCGGAGCGCTGGCGAGGGACGGGATACGAGGCAGGAAATGCCTCCCCACCAGCGCGACGTAGAGGATCGCGACACACGCGAGCAGCACCCCGACCGGCGTCATCTCGAACATGCCGATCGCGGGGCGACCGAGGTCCTCGAGGATGCCGCTGACGAGGAGGTTGGTCGACGTGCCGACGAGCGTCGTCAGTCCGCCGGCGATCGAGGCGTAGCTGAGGGGAATCAGGAGCCGCGACGGATACATGCCGGTCTCGCGGCAGATGCTCGTGACCACCGGCAGGAACGTGACGACGACGAGCACGTTGTTGACGAACGCGGAGAGCACCGCGGCCATCAACATGATCAAGAGCGTGACCGTCGCCTCGTGGCCGCCGGTGCGCGCGAGGATCCGACTCGCGAGGATCGACGCGGCGCCGGTGCGCAGGAACCCCTCGCCGACGACGTAGAGCGCGCCGACCGTGACGATGGCCTTGTTCCCGAACCCGGCGATCGCCTCCTGGGGCGTGACGAGGCCCGGCGCCGCCACCGCCAGGATCAGCCCGATCCCGACGACGCTGAGGGGCGCCTTCTCGAACGCCAGGAGCCCGGTTGCCAGCGCACCCAGCAGCAGGATGTAGGCGTGGGCCCACTCCATTTGGCACAGAGTGTCGCGGGTCCGAGCAGCGGGCGCCACGAAACCCGGGTCCGGATCGTCAGGTTCTGCGATGAACGCGGCCCGGCGACGCCTGGTCGGTCGGCATCACGAGCATCGAGTCGATGTTGACGTGGGGCGGGCGCTCGACGGCGAACACGATGCACTCCGCGACATCCTCGGGTGCCAGTGGCCGGGTGCCCGCATAGACCTTGTCGGCGCGCTCGGTGTCGCCGCGGAAGCGGACCACGCTGAACTCCGTCTCGACCATGCCCGGCTCGACGTTGGTGACGCGGAGCCCGGTGCCGAGGGTCTCGTAGCGGAGGCCTTCGGTGATCGAGCGCAGGCCACGCTTGGTCGCGCAGTAGACGCTGCCACCCTCGTAGGTCTCGTGGCCGGCGATCGAGCCGACCATCACGACGTGCCCCTCGCCGCGCTCGATCATCGCCGGCACCACGCGCCGCGTGACGTGCAGGACGCCCATCACGTTGGTCTCGACCATCTCGCGCCAGGCCTCGCCGGTCGCGGACGCGATGCGCTCGGTGCCGCGGGCGAGCCCGGCGTTGTTCACCAGGACGTCGATCGGACCGTTTGCGGCGACCGCAGCGGCGAGGAAGGCTTCGACCGAGGCTTCGTCGGTGACGTCCAGGAGATGGTGGAACGCGGACGCAGCGACCTCGGCGAGGCGATCGGTGCGGCGTGCGCCCAGCGACAGCCGATGACCCCGCTCGCCGAACAGCCGTGCGGTGGCCGCACCGATCCCGGCGCTTGCGCCGGTGACGACGACGTGCTTCATGCGCGCAGGGTAGGGGCTGCCTGCGAGCCGTGAAACGGTTTCAGGCGGACGCCACGAGCCGCCAGATCGAGCGGACGATCACCAGGACGCACACCGCGACGACGACCGCGCGGATCGCGCCGTGGCCCTTCCGCACGCTCCAGCGTCCGGCGGCGAAGCTGCCGACGCCCGCGCCGAGCGCCAGTGCGAGGGCCGGCGCCCAGACGATCTGACCCTCGACTGCGAACGTCGCGACGCTGACGGTGGCGGTCACCGCGACGACGGCCATCTTGGCCGCGTTCACCTCGACCAGGTCGCGGCTGTGCACATGGCCGAGCGCGGCCATCGTCAGCAGGCCGACCCCGACCTGGACGAAGCCCATGTAGGCGCCGACGGCCGTGAACCACGCGATCGCCGCCGGGAGGGACGATTCCCGGTGACCGCGCGGATCGATCCGCTTGCCGAACAGCATCTGGACGAGCAACAGCACCACCACGGTGACCAGCACGACCTCGTAGACGAGGCTCGGGAGGTGGACCGCCATCCAGGTGCCGAGCAGCGCGCCGGGCACCGCCGCCAGGCCGTAGAGCCAGGCGCGCGCCGGGATGCGCTGCTGCTTGCTCGCGAACCCGAGCGCACCCGCGCCCGCGATCGCGACGGCCGCCGGGCGCAGGCTCGCGTTCGCCTGCGAGATCGGCAAGCCGACGACCAGGTCGAACGCCGCGAGCCCGATCGCCCCGCCGGCTCCGGCGAGGTTGTTGACGAATCCCATGACCGCCCCGGCGGCGGTCAGGAGTGTGGCCGCCGCGAGGTCGTGCACGATCGGACCGGGTGGGCGGCGGTTCGCGACATCAGGATCGGTTCGAGCGAGTCACGACAGCAGGTGCTGGATCGCGCTGCGTTCCTCGAGCAGCTCGTCGGTCGACCGCGAGATCGCCTTCTTGGCGTAGCCGTCGAGCTCGAAGCCCTCGACGATCTTCCAGTTGCCCTTGCCGTCGGTGGTGCACGGGAACGACGTCACGATGCCCTCGGGCATGCCGTAGGCGCCGCTCGACAGCACCGCCAGCGACACCGGATCGTCCGCCGACGCGGCGTTGTAGAGCGCGTGCGCGTGTTCGAGCGCGGCGTTGGCGGCGGACATCGCCGACGACAGGCCGCGCGCTTCGATGATCGCCTTGCCGCGCTCCTGCACGGTCTTCACGAACTCGCCCTTCAGCCACGCCTCGTCGCCGATCACCTCGCGCGCCGGCTTGCCGCCGATGCGGGCATTGGTCCAGTCGGGGAACTGCGTGTTGCTGTGGTTCCCCCAGATCGCCATCCGGTCGACGTCGTTCCAGTGCGTGCCGGCCTTCAGCGCGAGCTGCGCCTTGGCGCGGTTCTGGTCGAGGCGGGTCATCGCGGTGAAGCGATCGTTCGGCACGTCGGGCGCGCTGTGCATCGCGATCAGGCAGTTCGTGTTGCACGGGTTGCCGACGACGACGACGCGCACGTCGCCGCCCGCGTGGTCGTTGATGGCGCGCCCCTGCCCCGTGAAGATCGGCCCGTTCTCGAGGATCAGGTCCTTGCGCTCCATCCCCTTGCTGCGGGGCTTGCTCCCGATCAGGAACACGAGGTCCGCGTCGCGGAACGCCACCGTCGGGTCGTCGCTCGCGGTGATGTCCTTCAGCAACGGGAACGCGCAGTCTTCGAGCTCCATGCACACGCCCTTCAGGGCGGGGAGCACGGGCGGGATCTCGAGGAGCTGGAGGGCGACCTCGGTGTCGGGACCGAACACGGCGCCGGACGCGATGCGAGGGAGGATGCTGTAGCCGATCTGACCGGCGGCCCCGGTCACGGCGACTCGCTTGACGGAGTTCATCCGCGCCATTCGAGCAGGGGGCGCGCGGCGATCCAAGAGCGGGGGCGCCGGCGCCCGCCGTATCCGGGCTCGTTCAGCCGTCCTTGCCCTGCGCGACGAGCCGCTCGGCGACGACCGGCTCCAGCAGCTCTCGCCAGACCCGGTCGTATTCCGGGTGGCGGGAGAAGATCTCGTAGGCGCTGCGATCCTCGAAGCTCGAGAACAGCGCCAGCGTGTAGCCCCCGTTGCGGTCGGACAGATTGTCCGCCACCGCGAACTCGAGGACGCCGGGCAACGTCTCCACCAGCTCCGCCAGCGCTTCGCGCGCCGCGCGCACGCGCTCGAGCGTCACGCCTTCGCGGAGGCGGAACAGCACGACATGGTGGAAATGGGTCGAGGCCATCGGCGGCGGAGCATATCGGGCCGGGGTCCCCCGGAAACGAGAACGGCCGGCTCGTCGTCGAGCCGGCCGTCGCGGGAGGGCACTCCCGATCAGGAGCCCGCGTTGGGGGTCGTCACGGTGACCTTCAGCGGGCGCCGCGGATCGTCCTCTTCGCCCAGCATGTGGCCGTGCTCGATGCCCTCTTCCCCGAGCTGCCAGCAGAACACGATCGGCCCACGTTGGGTCCGGCCGGGGATGTGGACCGTCACCGGGTTCATCCGCAGAACGGTCAGACCGAGGCTCTCGAACTCGGCCACCGCCGACTGGATGGCCGCGCGGTGCTCGAAGATCCGGGCATCCAGATCCGCGAGGCTCTGCTGCAGGCCCTCCGGCGTCGAGGCGGCCTCGAGATCCTCGCGGATCCGGGCCAGGCGCTGCCGCTCGGTGCGGCGTTCTTCGATCTCCGCGCCGATGCCGCGCAGCAGCGGCAGCAGGCGGTTCGCGTCCTTCAGGGTGAAGTGGGCTTCCATCGTGCCTCCAACAAGGTTGCTCGGTGTTGGATCGGCTTGCCCCGTGGGGGACCACGACGATCGGGGGGCGTCGTCGGGATCCGAGGGCGGAGTCTTCTGCACCGTGCTCCTAGACGAATTTCGCAGGCCGGTTACACGACGGATGCGACGTGATCCGAGCCGGTCGTTCTACGCACGGCCGACGGATCGATTCCCGTCGATCGGACCTTTGCCACAGAGCGGAACGTGATCGCCGCGAGGACGCGTGCATGCGGAGCCTCGTGCGCGCCACCGATAGTTCGGCGCGGGCGGGCAGGCAACGCCGGGATCGGCGTCTCGCATTCCCGAGCCGTCGCCGGCCGGCCCGTGACGCTCGCGGACGGGGTCGTGCGGTCAGTGCCGCAGCACGATCTCCACCGGCCGGTCGACGGGCAGCGACTCCGTGTCGCCGTCGGGCCAGCGGATCGTCAGGGTCGCGGGCTCGTGCGCGTCGCCGAGTCCGAATCGCACGCCGGACTGCTGCGTCAGGTAGCTCGAGCCGGCCTGCACCTCGGCGACCTGGGACGTGCCGTCCGCGAGCCGCAACGAGAGGCGGGCGCCGATCGCGGTCGGGTTCGCTCCGTTCGCGTGGAGTCGCACCGTGACGAACCGGCCCGCCCCGTGATTGGCGAGGATTCGCAGCGGCCCGCCATTGGTCGCGATCGCGAGATCCGGTCGGCCGTCGTCGTCGGGATCCACGATGGCGAGCCCACGTGCATCCTCCGGGACGACGATGCCCGACTCGATCGGCGGCACCGGGACCAGACCCTTTGGCGTGCCGCGCATCCACAGGCCGACGCCGCCGGCCATCCGGCCGGTCTCGGGCTCGGGCCAGTAGAAGTTCTGCGCGAGCACGACGTCGCTCCGCCCGTCCCCGTCGAGATCCTGGACCGCGACGCCGAAGCCCGGCGAGATCTGCGCGAGCCGCGGGAGCGCGGTCGCGACGAAGGTCCCGTCCGCCTGGCGCAGCCAGGCGACATGGGACAATTCGTTCACCGAGTACTCTCGGGCCGCATCGAGCTGGTCGAGCGTGTAGATGTCGCCGAGCGAGGCACGCGCGTAGCTGTCGTAGGTGGGGAAGCGTTGCGCGACGAAGGGCATCGCCCGGCTGCTGCAGCTCCGACCGCGCACCGGGAGCAGGCGGTCGCCCTGGTACTTGGCCTCGACGACGTCGAGCACGCCGTTGCCGTCGAAGTCCTTCGCGAAGATGCGTGCCGGGTGCTCGTCCGACGCCTTGTACTTCGAGTTGAGTCCGCGGTTGGTTGCGACGTAGTCGAGGTCGCCGTCGCCGTCGACGTCGCCCTCGGCGAGACCGTTCCACCAGCCCTTTCGCGTGCCGAAGCCCGCGGCGTCGGTCCGCTCGTCGAAGTGGCCGTCGCCCTGGTTGTGGAACAACCTGAGCGGCATCCAGTGGCCGGCGATCAGGAGGTCGGGCAGCCCGTCGTCGTCCGCGTCGGTGAACATCGCCGCCGACACCAGGCCAGCCTTCAGCAGGTCAGGTGCCGCGTCCTCGGTGACGTCGGTGAAGTTCCCCCCGTCGTTGCGGAGGAGGCGGCTCGCTGCGGGCTCCGGGTAGCGCCCCGGCACGATCCGGCCGCCGACGAACAGGTCGAGATCGCCGTCGTGATCGAAGTCCGCGGCCGCGACCGGGCCGCTGCTGTCGGCGACGTCCGGTAGGGCGTCGGCCGGAGCGCGGGTGAACCCGGCCTTGCCGTCGTTCAGATAGAGCCGGTCGCGGAGCCGGTCGTCGCCGGGCGGACATTCGTCGCTGCCGCTCGCCACGTAGAGATCGAGGTCCCCGTCGCCGTCGGCGTCGAACAACAGGACGCCGAGGTCCTCGCAGGCGGCGTCGGCCGTCCACGGTCCGTCCTTGGTGACGAAGCCGTCGGGACCGTCGACGAACAGGGTCCCGGCGTGCCCGGTCGCGCCGCCGATCCAGAGGTCGTCGCGGCCGTCGCCATCGACGTCGCCGACCGCGAAGCCCGGCCCGAGCCGCGAATGCCGCTCGGGGACGAGCGGCTGCGCGGCGAAGTCGTCGAACGGCGGGTCGACGTGCGTGAACTTCAGACCGAGCGTGTCGGCGGCGTCCACGAAGGTCGGCACCGGCTTCGGCGGTGCCTTGGCGCGGGTCTTCGGCGCCGCCGGCTCGGGCAGGCGGTAGAGCCGGTCGGCCGGGAGGTCGTCGTACTCCTGTACCGCGCCGCTCGGCCAGCGGGCGATCAGACGGTCGATCTTCCGGTTGGCGCCGAGTCCCAGGTGCACGAGCGGCTCGTCGGTGGAGTAGTAGCCGCCCGTGCGCGTCAGCAACCGCTCGAGGCGCAGGTTGCCGGCGTACGCGGTCAGGCGCGTGCCGATGCCCCACGGGTTCCTGCCCCGCCCGACCAGCCGCACCAGCACCTGGTGGTGATCCTCGCCGGTCTGGTTCTCGTAGACCCGTGCCGGGCCGTTCATGTCGTTGATGACGACGTCGAGGTCGCCGTCACGATCGAGGTCGACGAACACCGCGCCGTGGCTGAGCGTCTTCGCGTCGAAGCCCCACTTCGTCGACACGTCCTCAAAGTCCGGCGGCGTGCCGGGCGTCGTGCCCTCGTTGCGCAGCGCGACGTTCTGCTCGGGGACCGCGGGGACGTTGCGGGCGAGCTCGAGCGCCTCCTTCAAGCGACCCTTGCGCCACAGCTCGCGGAAGCGCGGATTGAGGTCGGGGTCGTTGTCGAAGCGCGGGATGCCATTGGTCGCGAACAGGTCGAGCCAGCCGTCGCCGTCGAGGTCACCGAACTTCACGACCCAGGTCCAGTCGGTCTTGGCCGTGTGGGTCAGGTAGCCGGCCTCCATGAACCGCCCGGTGCCGGTGTTCATGTAGAGGGCGTTGCGCATGATCTGCGGCGGGTCCGCGTTCTCGAGGAACCACGCGCGGTCGCCCATGTCGCCCATGATCATCTTGGCGTCGTAGTGCGTGCGCATCGCCATGTCGGCGACGATCAGATCGAAGCGTCCGTCCTGGTCGATGTCGCCGGCGTCGCTGCCCATGCCGAAGTAGGGCAGGTGGGGCAGGGCCTTCGACGTGACCAGCTCGAACGTCCCGTCCCCCTTGTTGTGGTAGAGGGCGTCCGGCGACTCGAGGTCGTTGGCGACGTAGAGGTCGAGCCAGCCGTCGTCGTCGTAGTCCCACCAGGTCACCGACAACCCCATCGAGTGGTCGTGGATGCCGGCCTGCTCGGTGACGTCGACGAACTTGCCGCCGTCGTTGCGATAGAGCCGGTCCGCCTGTCCGCCGAAGAACAGCCGGCCCTGCAGCGCGATCAGGTGGTCCTCCAGGCCCTTCGGGACGATCGGCTGCCCGTGATCGTCGCGCGTGATCTTCACCGTGTCCGGCGTGATCTCGGGCGCCATGTCGGCGACCGTCTTCTTGATCGCCGACGGCAGCTTGACGGAGTTCAGTAGGGGCTGCCACACCGTCGGCGCGAACACGCGGTTGGTCGCGAGGTACAGGTCCATGTCCCCGTCGTTGTCGTAGTCGGCGAACGCCGGCATCGTGCTCGCGCCGACGTGGTCCAGGCCGAACTCCGCGGCCCGCTCGTCGAACGTGCCGTCCCCGCGGTTGATGTAGAGGAGGTTCGGGGACTCGGTGTTCGAGACGTAGATGTCGAGGTGCCCGTCGCCGTCGACGTCGGTGATGCTGCACGCCGTGCCCCACGCGTCGCCGCCGTCGACGCCGGCCTTCTCCGTGACGTCCTCGAAGCGGAACGGCGCGACCTGTCGGAACAGCTTGTTCGGCCCGTCCTGCGACACGAGGTAGAGGTCGGGCAGTCCGTCGCCGTCGACGTCCCCGGCCGCGAGCCCCGCGCCGTTGTAGACGTAGGGCAGGACGTTCTCGGGGCGCAGCTCGTTCTCGAAGTGGAGGTTGGTGTCGTCCGGCGAGCGCAGCACGAACCGGGTCGGGCCCGGGCCGCGGTCGTGGAGCGGCGTGGAGTCGGGCATCGACGCGGCGTGATCCTCGGAGCAGGCGGCGAGGAGTGCCGCGACCACGACGGTCGGGGCGAGAGAGCGGAGCGGGATTCGGATCACGGTCGCTGTGGGGGAAGCGAGAGCCGGGGGACGGGCGCCAGTATGGCACCTCCCCGTGGGCGCGTCCCGAATCGAGTCTCCGCGACGTCGATGGCAACGGGCCATCCGATCGGCGTGCGGCGCGCGCGGACGACTGCGTTCATGCCGGGCGTCCGGCGACCGAAGTACCGCGACGGACGGGAACCGCCATGCTCACGATTCGAATCCGGCTCGCCGCGGGCCTCGCGCTCGCCGTGCTGTTCGGCTGCTCCGGTGGGGGCGGCTCCGGCCCCGGCGGCAACGCGGCGTTCTCGCTCGCGGCCGACACCGCGGGTCAGCAGGTCGCGGTGGGTGGAACCATGCGCTTCACGCTGCACGTGACCGCGACGAGCGCACTCGAGGAGGACGTGACGCTCGTGGTCACCGACGCGCCGAGCGGTCTGACCGCGACGCTCTCCCAGGGATCGGTACGCGATGGCGACGTCGATCTGGACGTCACGGCGGCGCCGAGCCTCCAGCCGGGAACCTACGACGTCTGGATCACCGGTACCTACCGGGACTCGACGGTCCGCCTGCGCGTGTCGATCACCGTCGTCGACGAGGGCTTCGACTTCGTCGTGGACGCGAGCGAGCGCAGTCTCGTGCTGGTGCGCGACGGCCAGGCGACGACGCCGGTGCAGGTCACCGCGACGCGCGGCACGCTCCCCGAGGTCACGCGCTCGGTCGAGGGGCTGCCGGCTGGCGTGTCCGGCAGCCACGACGCCGCGAACGGGCTGGTGCTCGACGCCACCGATGCCGCGGCGACGGGCACGCACGAGATCTCGTTGGTCGCGACGGCCGGTGCGTTGCGCCGCATCGAGACCGTGCTGGTGCATGTCCTGCCGGTGGCCGAGGCGAGTGGGCTGACGATCGAGGTGCCGGCCGTGTTGCAGGTTCGACGCGGCGGCTCGACGACGGCACAGGTCGACATCGCGCGCGATGCCGGGTTGACGGGGAACGTCGGGCTCGCGGTGTCGGGACTCCAGAACGGCGTGACCGCGGGCTTCTCGGCCAACCCGGCCGGGGGCGCGACCAGTCTGCTGATGCTCGACGCCGGACCGAACGCGACGCTCGGTGAGAAGGTCGTCACGGTGACCGCGACGCTCGGCGGCAGCCGCGGCACCGCACACTGCCTGCTCGAGGTCCTCGGCGACGAGCCGGTCGCGGATGTGCGCATCCAGCGGGTCGAGCTGGCGCAGGCGTTCCTCGCGCAGGATCCCGGACTGGTCGGCGGGCGCGACGCGCTCGTGCGAGCCCACGTCGTCGCCGACGTGCCCGGCACGGCCGCGCCCGCGGTCGCCGTCGAAGGCATCCGGGCCGGAACCTCGCTCGGCTCCTTGCCGCTGAGCGGGCCGGCGACGCTCCCGACGGGCGAAGAGCCGTCGACGCTCGGGATGAGCTACACGGCGATGCTGCCGGCGAGCTGGATCGCGCCCGGGCTCGAACTCCTCGTGACCCTGACGCCCGGCGCGGCCGGCGATCGCGAGATGCGGAACGACCGCATCCGGATCACGCCGAACGTCGGCCCCGAGAACCGCATCGATCTCGTGCTCGTCCCGCTGCAGCTCGGCGGCCAGGAGGCCCAGCCGATGGACTTCACCGATCTGCTGCTCGCCGAGTGGCCGCTCACCGACGTCCACATCACGGTGCGGGCGCCGTACACGGTGACCTCGACCGACAGCGTGTCGAGCGACGGCACCGGCTGGTCGACGGTGCTCGGCGAGATCGCGTCGCTCCGGTCGTCGGACGGCAGCTCCGCGTACTACTACGGCATCGTGCCGGTGAGCTACGGCAGCGGCGTTGCGGGCATCGGCTACGTCGGCTTTCCGGTGTCGATCGGTTGGAACCGCTCGAAGAGCGTGCTGATCCACGA
Organism: uncultured Planctomycetota bacterium; assembly: GCA_963823025.1. GTDB lineage: Bacteria > Planctomycetota > UBA1135 > UBA1135 > UBA2386 > CAWGKH01. The sequence continues at coordinate 362,291 of CAWGKH010000009.1, forward strand.
GATCGGCCACAACTTCGGACTGCAGCACGCGCCGTGTGGCGGGGCCGCGAATCCCGACTCTGCCTATCCGTTCGCGGGCGGATCAATCGGCACCTGGGGCTACGACTCACGCAGCGGTTCGCTGCTCGACCCGTCCGGTCGGCGCGACCTGATGTCGTACTGCAATCCGATCTGGGTGTCGGGCTACAACTACACGAAGGTCCGCGAGCGGCTCGGCGCGGCGAGCGCGGTGGTCGGACTCGGCGTCGAGTCGCCGATGCTCCTGGTGCGCGGCCAGCGCGACGCGGCGGGGGTGCGGCTGCTCGGTGTGCGCCACACGGTGGGGCGGGTCGAGGCGCCCGCGTCGGGGGACCTGGTCCTGCGATTGACTCCGCGCGGTGGCGCCCAGATCGAGTACCCGCTGGCCACGCTGGCGATCGGCTGCGACGCCGGCGTCGAGCACTTCCAGGCCGCGGTCCCGGATCCGGGTCCGCTCGCGCGCCTCGAGATCGTGCAGGGCCCGCGCGTGCTGCTCACTCGCACCTCGACTCGCACGCTGGCCGGCGGTGTCGCCGCCTCCCGGATCGGTGACGCCGTGAGCCTGACCGAGCGCGAGGGTGCCCTCGACGTGCGCTGGGACCCGGCCGAGTGGTCGCAGGTGTCGATCGTGCACGTCGGCGCACATCGGACCACGCTGGCGGTGGGGCTCCGCGGAGGTGCGGCGCGGGTGTCGTTGGAGGGTGTGCCGAGCGGCGGGCGGTTCGAGGTCGACGTCGCCGACGGCATCGACGGCTTCGCGTTCGACGTGGCGCGGTGAGGAGCGATGCGTTCGCGGGCTCTCGAGCCTGCGTGACGCTATTCTCCAGCCCGTGACCCGTCCCACCGACGAAGAGCTGATCGCCCGCTGGCGCGCCGAGCCCGCGCCGCTGCTTCCCCTGCTCCACGCGTTCTACGAGCGCGATCAAGTGCTCAGCGAGAGCGCGATGAGGGCGATCTCGCACGGCCTCCGCATCCCGCTCGCAGACCTGTACGGGACGGTCACCTTCTATCACTTCTTCCGACAGGAGCCGCCGGGCAAGTCCGCGCCGCGCGTCTGCGATGGTCCGGTGTGTCGACTCCGTGGCAGCGCGCAGCTCCTCGATGTGCTCGCGTCGCAGGGGGCCGCGCCGATGCCGTGCGCCGGGCGCTGCGACCAGCCGATCCCGGTGCTCCGCGGCGACGAGCAACTCGTCGGTGCGCCCGACGGGACGCTGAGCGCGCACCCGACGCCGCTGCCGCCGCCCTATCCGGGCGGCCGCGAGGAGTGCGTGTTCGCGCACATTCGCGAGCCCGAGCGCCGCACGATCGAGGGTTACCGGGCGCTCGGCGGCTACCGGGGCTCTCGAGCACGCGGTCCGCGACATGCAGCCGCCGGAGATGCTCACCGTCGTCGAGCGCAGCGGGCTCGCGGGCCGCGGTGGCGCCGGTTTCCCCACGGCCGTCAAGTGGCGCGCGGTCGCCGAGGCGGCCGGGCGCGCCCGAAGACGATCGTGTGCAACGCCGACGAGGGCGAGCCCGGCTGCTTCAAGGACCGCGTGCTGATGGACCACGACCCGCACGCGGTGCTCGAGGGCATGGCGATCGCCGCGCTGCGCGACCGGCGCGACGCGCGGCTTCGTCTACCTGCGCTACGAGTACCCGCAGACCCAGGCCGTCCTCGAGACGCGCGATCGGCGAGGCGGGCGACGCCGGTCTGCTCGGCGACGACATCCTCGGAGCGGACTTCGCGTTCCGATGTCCACGTGCGTCGCGGCGCCGGTGCCTACATCTGCGGTGAGGAGACCTCGCTGCTCAACAGCCTCGAGGGCAAGCACCCGTTCCCGCGCAACCGCCCGCCGTTCCCCGTCACGCACGGCTACGAGGATCTGCCGACGGCCGTCAACAACGTCGAGACGCTCGCGTCGGTCGGACCGATCCTCTCGCAAGGGTGCGGACTGGTATCGCGATCTCGGCATCGGTGACCATGCCGGTACCAAGCTCGATCAGCCTGTCGGGCGACGTCGCGCGGCCCGGCAACTACGAGGTGCCGATCGGCCTGCCGCTCCGCACCTTGCTCCACGACTGGGCCGGCGGGCCCTTGCCCGGTCGCACGATCCGCGCGGTGACGATGGCCGGACTGTCGGGCGGCTTCCTGATGGGGGAGGACCTCGACGTCACGCTCGACGAGCCCTCGATCAAGGCCAGGGGCTCATTCCTCGGTGCGGCGGGGATCATGGTGTTCGACGACTCTCGCGACCTGGTCGAGGCGGCCGCGGGGGCGATGGAGTTCTTCGCACACGAGTCGTGCGGCAAGTGCTTCCCGTGCCGGATCGGCACCCAGCGCCTGACCGAGCGCCTGGAGGGGACCGCCGGGCCGCGCGACCTCGAGAGCTGGCGGGCCGAGGTCCTGGACATCGGCCGGACGATGAAGGCGACCAGCGCGTGCGGCCTTGGCATGGCGGCGCCGCTCGTCGCGGAGAGCCTGTTGCGCTACTGCCCGGAGGAGATCGCACGGCATCTCGAGGATTCGCACCCGGGCACGAAACGCTGACGGCACGTTTGCCCCGAAACTCCGTCCGGCCGATCCGATAGCACACGCATGGTGGGAGTTCCCCGCCCACCACGTTCCGCATGAGAAGCTTCCCCAACCCCTGCGGCCGGTTCGTTCCGATCCTCTGCCTCGGTGCGATTCTCCTCCCCTCGCCGGCCGCTCGCGCGCAGGAGCTCGCTGGCCGAGACGAGGGCCTGACCCGTGTCCTGTGCTCGGTACCACGACTCCGCCGACTCCTGGACGCTCAAGGCACTCGCGCTGACCAGCCTCGGCGAGCACTGGCACCCGGTCGGCACACCGATGGTGCTGGACGCGCTGAAGAGTCGGGATCGCCGGCTCGTCGCGTTCGGGCTCGAGGCGTTGTATCGCACCCGTGCGGACGTCCTTCGCGCGGTCGCCACTCCGGACCTCATCGAGGAGCTGATCGACCACACCTCGCGGACGCGCGTCCAGCTCGTGAAGGACCGCGCACTCGCCGTGCTCGAACGGCTCGCACCCGACGCCAGCGCCTCCGACCGCGGGGACTGGAAGTCGTGGTGGCGCCAACATCGCCGTGACTGGGCTCCGGCCGAGTGGCCGGCATTGCCGAAGCCCGACGGTGAGAAGCCTGCGCAGACGACGACGGCACCGATCCTCGAACGGGCGATCGACCTCCGCGACGCGGGACTCGATCTGGTGATCTGCATCGACACCACCGGCAGCATGGGAGGCCCCATGGCGGCGACGCGCGATGCGATCGGCGGCATCGTCGCGCTGCTCGGCGGCATCGCCCCGCATTTCCGTGCCGGTCTCGTGCAATACCGGGACCTCGGCGACCTGTCGGGTGGTGCGGACGTGATGGTGCCGTTGACGCGCAATGCCGACTCGGTTCGCGACAAGCTCGACCACACGCATGCCGGCGGCGGTGGGGATCCGCCGGAAGCCGTCGACGCGGGCTTGGAGCGGTCGCTCGGACGGGACGTCGGTTGGAATCCTCGCGCGAACAAGCTCATCCTCCTGATCGGCGACGCGCCGCCGCACGAGAACAAGCTCGATCACGCGGTGGACCTCTCGCGGACCGCGCACGCCGATCCCGCGAGCGAATTTGGTGGAGGGCCGATCACGGGCAAGCACGCCGGCGAGATCCGTCCGTTCGTCATCTCGGCGATCGCGATCCGACCCGAGGCCCTGTCCTCGTTCCAGGAGATCGCCAGGGCGGGCGGCGGCGTGTGCGTGAAGATGTTCCCCGACGCGCGTTCGGGTGGCTCGGGAGCCGCCGACGGCGGTGCCCGAACCATCGTCGAGCACGTGCTGTCGATGTCGTTCGGGGAGCAATGGCGGGCGCAGGTCGAAGACTTCGTGCGGACCTGGTTCGCCTACCACGATGCCGGGTTCTTCTCGTAGGCGCCGGGAGCTCGCGCAACGGCAGTCATCGACGATCCCGATGAGCCCGCGCGGCCGGTCGCCGTTAGACTGAGGCGATTCCGAGCCACCGAGCCATGACCCAGACCGCACCGCTTCGCGAGACCGGCCCCGCCGCACGACCCACGATCACGCTCGACGGCGTCGAGGTGCCGTTCGACGACGGGGAGACGATCTTCGAGATCTCTCGGCGCCACCAGCGAGACGTTCCGACCCTCTGCTACGACGATCGGCTCGAGGCCTTCGGCGCGTGCCGGCTGTGCGTCGTGCAGGTCGAGGGCATCCGCAACCCGATCGCATCCTGCACGACGAAGGCGGTTTCGGGGATGGTGGTGCGCACCCGCACCGATCAGCTCGAGCAACACCGCAAGACCCTGCTCGAGCTCGTCGTGTCCGAGAACCGGGACTCGGGGGACTCGTTCGGCGCGGGGGCACCTGGCCACGTCGATCCGCTACGCGGCTACGCGTCCCAGGAGCTCGGCGCGCTGGCGCAGCGGTACCACGTCGCAGGCGATCGATTCGCCGGTGCGCAGTCGGGGCACAGCAAGCTCGACGACGACAACCCGTTCATCCTCCGCGACTACGACCTCTGCATCTCCTGCTACCGGTGCGTGCGTGTCTGTGCCGAGCGCGAAGGCGACTACGCGATCAGCGTCCGCAATCGCGGCTTCCACACGCAGATCACGACCGAATTCGACCATGCTCTGCGCGACTCGGCCTGCACGTTCTGCGGCCAGTGCGTGCAGACCTGTCCGACCGGTGCGCTCGCCGACAAGAAGGCGCTCCGCGCGGTCGACGTTCCCGGCGACACGACCAAGACGCGCACGATCTGTCCCTATTGCGGTGTCGGATGTTCGGTCGACATCCTCACGCGTGGCGACCAGATCGTTGCGGTGCAGCCGGCGATGGACGGCCCCGCCAACCAGGGTGCTTTGTGCGTGAAGGGTCAGTTCGCGTGGGACCACGTGCAGCACGACGAACGCCTGAAGACGCCGCTCGTGCGCAACGAGCGTGGTGAGCAGGTGCCGGCGAGCTGGGACGAGGCGCTCGATCGTGCGGCGGCGGGGTTCGCGAAGGCGTACCGCGAGCACGGCGCACACTCGATCTACGCGGTGGCCTCCGGACGCGCACCGCACGAGTCGGCCTACACGGTCCAGAAGTTCATCCGTGCGAGCTTCGGCACCAACCAGGTCGACAACTGTAGTAGAGCTTGACACGCCCCCACGGTCGCCGGTCTGGCGGCTGCGATCGGTCGAGGCGCCATGTCGAATCCCCTGTGCGACATGGAGAAGCCGGAGGCCATCTTCTGCATCGGCACCAACATGACCGAGTGCCACCCGGTCGCGGCCACGCGCATCAAGCGTGCGATCGCCAAGGGTGCGCGCATGGTCGTGGCCGATCCGCGTCGCATCGGACTGGTGGAGCACGCCGAGCTCTACCTGCCGATCCGCGTCGGATCGGACGTGGCGCTCCTGCTGGCGATGGCCCACGTGATCGATCGCGAGGGGCTCGTGGACGAGGAGTTCGTGGCGGCGCGCACGTCGGGCTTCGACGAGTTCCGGACGCACCTGCGGCGGTTCACACCGGCGTGGGCGGCCGGAATCTGCGGGGTGCCCGCAGCGGACATCGAGTCGGCGGCGCGGATCTACGGTTCGGCGGGTCGCGCGGCGATCTACTACACGCTCGGCATCACCGAGCACATCTGCGGCGTCGACAATGTCCAGAGCCTGTGCAACCTCGCACTGATGACCGGCAACCTCGGCAAGGAGGGTGCGGGCATCAACCCGATGCGCGGGCAGAACAACATCCAGGGCGCCGGCGACTGTGGCGCCATCCCGAACAACTACCCGGGCTTCCAGCCGTGCGACGATCCCGCGATCGCCAAGCGGTTCAGCGCGCTGTGGGGCCGTGACATCGAGGCGAAGAAGGGCATCACCAAGGTGCAGGCGCTCGAGCTCGCGGCCGAGGGTCAGCTCCACGCGATGCTGATCTGCGGCGAGAACACCGTCGTGTCCGATCCCGACCGGCACCACTGCGAGCACGCACTGGAGTCGCTCGACCACCTCGTCGTGGTCGATGTGTTCCCGACCGAGACGACCGCGTTCGCCGACGTCGTCCTGCCGGCGACCGCATGGGGGGAGACCGACGGCGTCTACACCAACACCGAGCGCCGCGTCCAGCGCGTGCGTGCGGCCGTGCCGGCGCAGGGCGACGCGCGGCCGGACTGGTGGATCGTCAGCCAGATCGCGAAGCGACTCGGGACTCCGGGCTTCGAGTACCGCGAGGCTCGCGAGGTGTTCGACGAGCTGTGCTCGGTGTCCCCGATCTACGCCGGCCTCGACTGGGACAAGATCGAGGACGGCGCATACCAATGGCCGGTCCCGTACGACGGCCACCCCGGCACGCCGATCCTGCACGAGGGTGAGTTCACCAACGGAAAGGGTCGCTTCGCCGTGGTCACGTACCGCGATCCGGCCGAGCTCGTCGATGCCGAATACCCGGTGTGGTTGACGACCGGTCGCCGGTTGGAGGCGTACCACACCCGCACGATGTCCGGTCGCGCCGCGGGCATGGATTACCTGTTGCCCCGCGAGGTCCTCGAGGTCCATCCGGACAACGTCCGCGACTGGGGACTGACCGACGGCGGCAACGCGCGCGTCTCGAGTCGCCGCGGCTCGATCGTGCTCCAGGTGGAATCGAACGCGCAGTCCCCGCGCGGAACCGTGTTCTGCTCGTTCAGCTTCGGGGACGTGCCGGTCAACGTCCTGACCGGCGGCGGCTACGACCCGGTGACGTTCACCGCCGAGCTCAAGGTGTGCCCGGTCCGCGTCGAGCCCGTGTGAGGGCTCGACGCGTCGCCGACCGACCTCAGAGGTCCATCGCGCCGGGCAGCGCGAGCGCCAGGGCGTTCAGGTCGAGCGCCTGCCAGACCACCGCGATGTTCTGGCCGATCGCGCCCTGCGGGATCGTGATCGTCGTGGACGCGTTGCCGTGCACGTCAGCGAGGATGGCGACGGTCGGGATCGCGAAGCCCGCGCCGTAGAACGACCCGGCGATCACCGGCAGGTCGAACGACGGGAAGGCCCCGTTCGCATCGACGGAGTCGACGAAGAACACGATCACGCCGTACGGCGTCGCACCGGTGACCTCCTGGCGGGTCCACAGCGGGTCGCCGAGAGCGATGCTGTGATCGGGGTAGATCTCGAGCTCGAACGGCGTCGAGCGACCGAACGGCGCCAGCGCGAGGCCGGTCACGCCGCCGAGGCCGCTGGCGGTCGGTCGGAGCCCGAGGTGTGAGCCCGACGTCGTGGTCTGGTTGCCCATGAACACGGCGTTGATGATCGCGATCGAACCGCCGTTCGCGGTCGAGATCACCGCACCGTCCGCGCCCGCGTCGCTCCACGAGAAGATCAGGTTCGGCAGCGTCAGAGTGGTCGCCTGCGGCGGGACGAACGCACCGCCGTTGGAGTCGATCTCGAGCCCGGACAGGTCCAGGGCGGCCGCTGACAGATCGGGGGTGTTCCCGGAGATGTTCTTGATGCCGCTGTGGACGATCCAGTTGGCGACGTCGGCCTCGGTGGCGAGCAAGCGGGCCGATCCGACGTTGATCGACGCGACGTTGTAGGACGTGTCGTAGGTGATGTCGCTCGCGGGGACGAACACCAGGGAGCCGTCCTCGATGGGCGACCCGTTCAGGGTGACGGTGTCGTCGAACGACAGGTAGAGATTGCCGGCCGGGTCCTGGCAGATCGCGTCCAGGTCGAGATCGTCGGTCGTGTTGAGCGCCGCCTGGAGCTGCGGCTCGCGGACGAAGAACTCGAGCACTCCCTGGCTGGCGTAGCGGAACACGTCGCCGTCGGCGAGCTGGCCGGGGCCGAAGCCGAGCGTGTCGGCCTTGCTCATGAACACGGTCCGCGGACCGATGGTGGCCGCCAGCGACGGGTAGCGCTTGATGAACAGCGCGTCGATGGCGCCACCCGGCGCCTCGTCGGACGATTCGACGACGTCTCCGTCGCCGTCGATGTCGCCGGTGTACACCCATTGCGTCGAGACGCTGAGCATCGGACCGGCGAAGTAGCTCGCACCGGGAATCGGGGAGACGAGCGCGATCTCGTCCGGCCGAAGCTCACCGGTCGCGCCGTATCCGGCCGCCGGCCCCAGCGTCGTGGCGCTGGTGCTGGTGGCGAACAGCAACGTGCTCTGTGCGGCGAGGGAGGAGACGAGGAGAAGCGGCATCGCTGCCGCACGCAGGAGGGTCGAGGGCATGGGGGTGTGATGTCCGTCCGGCGCAGGGACGGTCGGGGACTCGGGATCGGCTCGGGGGGTACGGAGCGCGATCGGAATCACGTGGGTATTGGACGTGCCGCCGAGAACACGCGTTCCGTTCTTCCGGCACCGAAGGCAGCAAACCGCCCGCGTCGCTGCGGCGCTATCTCGAAACGGCGGTGGCGAACGCGCAATCGGGCGTTTCGTGCCGTCCATGTGCTTCGCGCCGCATCACGATTGCTTCCGGTCGTCATCGACAGGCGGGGCCGCTACGGCTCCAGACGTTCGTGACCCGCGAGGCGTCTCCGACCCCCTGCCCCATGGCGTGCGAGGTAGGCGTGCATCCGGAGCTTCCGCCGTGCGCTGTCGCTCGTCATGTAACGGATCTTGCCGAAGATCGGGCGCTCGGGTCCCCACGCCCGGTCGTAGCGCCCCATCACCCAGAAGATGCCGCTGTACGAGTTCGGGTCGCGGCCGTCGATCGCGAACCGGTTGTTGAGCTCGATCAGCACCTGCAACGCAGCCTCGGGGTCGGGCGTCCAGCCGAGCACCTTCTTGCCCCACAACATGCGCAGGTAGTTCTGGAGCCGCCCTTCCACGCGGAGCTCGTGCTGGGCGGCGTTCCACACCTCGTCGTCCGTCGCCGACGCCGCCAGCTCGCCCAACGTGTAGAGGTGCGGTCGCCGGTCGTTCGCGTGCTGCCCGAGCGTCTGCCGTGCCCACGCCGGCAGCGACTCGAACGCGTCATAGTCGTCCTCGCGGTGCGAGCAGAAGTTGAAGCCGAGCTCCCGCCACGTCACCAGCTCGTCGAGGAACGCGGAGCCGGCCTCGCTCGCGGCGAACACGCGATCCCCGGCGAGCGAGCCGCCGGGGTCGAACCCTTCGTGCGACGCGAGCGCGGCCAGCACCTGGTGGCTACCGACGTGGCCGAAGTGCAGGTAGGGCGACAATCCGCTCGCTGCGTCGGCGTCGGGGTGATTGCGGTCGTCGGCGTAGCGAGGGAGTCGCTCCCGGAGAAACGCGCCGAGCGCGTGCGCACCGGCGACCGGGCCACCCTTCAGGACCGGCGACGGCGGGACGTCGTGGTCGATCGCCAGCGCGGCGAGCGACGCGGGAGTCGCGTCGAGGAGATCCGCGTCCGCCGCGTGCCAGCGCTGCGTGACCGACCGTGGGATCGGCGCGCGCGGATCGTCGCGGAGCTTCGCGAGCGGATCCGGCGAGGGCCGCTCCGCCAGGTGAACCGGCAGCTCACGAGCAAGGAACCGCCGGAAGTCGAACGCGCGCGCGAACACGCGCTCGGTCGCACGCATCGGGAACAGCCCGTTGCCGTCCACGGCCTCGAGGCGCACCGGCAGCACCGCGCCGGCCGCGGCGACCATTCGCGGCACGAAGAAGCACGGCCAGTCGTCGGTGACCACCGCGCACGCGCGCTCGGCCAGCGCCTCGAGGAGGCCGCGGCCCTCACCGTCCGCGCGCTCCACGTAGGCGTGGTAGGCGACGCCCCGGCGCGCGCACGCCGCGCGATTGTCGGCCATGCCCTGGAGCACGAAGGCATGGATCCGGTCGCTGGCCCAACCGTATCCGGAGCGCAGCGCTTCGAGGATCAGCACCGGCTTGCCGAGCTCGCGCGCGATCTCGATCGCGCGGTCGAGCGCGAAGTTGTGTTTCGTCCGCCGCGCCGCCACCATCCAGTGGACGACGAACTCGCCGTCGCGGCGAACGGGCTTCGAGTTGACGCTGCGAATTCGGATCGCGGGCACGCGGTCGGCCATCGAAGGCAGCGTTCGTGCGCCGCCTCAGGACGGATGCCCGCGATCGGTTCGAGGCTCAGAGCAGTGGCAGTCGAATGCGCTGCGGCTCCGGATCCGCGTCGTCGCCGACCTGCAACGTGCGGCTCGTCGGCTGCCGGCCGGTGCCGCGGACGTCGAGCTGGTATCGCCCCGGGAGCACGAACTCGAATTCGACGACCCCGCTCGCATCGGACTCCGCCGTGAATCGCCGATTCTCCACCGTGTCGATCGCGAACAGCACCACCTCCGCGCCCGCGAGACCGTAACCACCGTCGTCGAACACCTCGACGCGTACCGTTCGACCCCGCGGCACGACGAGCAGCGCTGACTGTGCACCGACTCCCGCCTGGTCCTTGACGTAGCCGGGTGGATCGACCGTGACGTTGCCGGCCACGTGGTCGATCAGCCGCACCTCGTACTCGCCGGCGAGCACCGACGCGAACACCGCTGTGCCGAAGTTGTCGGTCTCGCCCCGGAGGAGCGGGCGACCCGGCGGATAGCCGACCGGCGTCATCGACACCGCCTTGCCGCCGTACGGGTCGCGCGACTGGTCGGTGAGCCGCAGGCTGAACGGCGCGCCGCCGGTCAGCGACAGTGTCACGGAGGGGTTCCACTCCTGTTCGGTGACCCGGATGACCTGGCTGGAGCCGTTCAGCCCCGCGACGAACACGGTGGCCCGGTAGCCGAAGCGCGAGAACGGCACGTGGTCGAACCCGAAGTAGAGCGGCGACTGGCTCGACTCGGCCTTGAAGCCGCGCGTCAGTCGGATCGCCTCGTGGCCCGACTCCGAGTTCGGGTTGACCATCTCCTCGACGGTGATCGTGAACTGGTCGACCTTGCCGGCGGCGTCCGACGCGAGGACGACGCGTCCGTCGATCACGCCGTAGCCGGGATTCTCGGCGGCGGGACCGCCCGGCGAGTCGATCCGTTGGACCGGCTCGGCGCTCGGCGTCGGGGGAGCCGCGTCCGGTGCCGTTTCGAGCGGTGTCGCCGGCGATTCGGCGGGAACGGGAGCCTCGGGAACGCTCGCGTCGTCCGGAGCCACCGGTGCCGGATGCTCGCCGCCGGTGAACACGACGAACAGCGTCGCCGCGGCGAACACGACGACGACGCCGAGCAGCAGGAGGGTTTCGCGGAGATTCAAGGGCAGCGATCGTAGGGGGGCGCAACCGCGACGGGCGTCCGCGCGGTCCGGCCACATGGTTCATACTACTCCGCGCACCGAGGGTCACCGGCGACCCCCGGCGTTCTCTCGGACGAGGTGTCGAGTGCGCATCTTCCCGCTGCTATCGGCGATCGCGATCGCGGTCTCCTTCCTCCCCGCACAGCAGCAGTCGACGCCGAGCGACATCGCGTCGCTACTTCCGCCGACGACGGTCGCATGCATCGATTGGCGATCCGGGGAGTGCCTCGTCGCGGCGGTGCGGGCCTTCGCCGAGGCGCGGCAGCCGCTGCCACCGAGGCTCCGCGCGATCGTCGGACTCGCTCCCGGGCTCCTGCGCGGGCTCACCGGCGGATTCGGCCCCGAAGAGCTCGCCGAGGTGATCTCCCCCGACGCGGCGGCGCTCGCGCTCGTCGCGGTCGACGGGAACGTCCGGCCGCTGTTGGTCGCACGCATGGACCCGCGGTCCCCCGACCTCGATCGACTGCTCGACCGGCTGAGTGGATCGTTCGCGGGCTCGGTCGAGGACGGCGTGCTCGCGATCGCGCGGACACCCGACGATGTCCTCCGCTACCACCGCTGGCGACGCGACGCCGAGGGTCGCACGCTGGCCGACCGGACCGGCTTTTCGGTCTCGCGACCGGAGCTCGAGGACGGCGCGTCCGTGCGGCTGTTCGTGGACGTCGCCGCGCTGCGCGCTCGCCGTGATGGCCGGAGCGCGTTCGAGCGGCTGGATCCGGGCGGGCGGTTCCTGCTCGGGCCACTCGCGGTCGTCCTCGACCGTGCGACGCGGCTGGACGGCCTGCTGCACGTCGGCGTGGACGACGTGGCGTTCGAAGCCCACCTGGATGCGACGGTGCTCGGCACGGAGCCGGCCGGTGCACTGCTCGCCGGCGGTGCGGACGACCGCGAGCTGCCACCGCCACCGGAGGGCGTGCTCGCGACGCTCGCGCTCGACCGCAGCGTGAAGGGCTTGTTCGGCCATCTCGACGAGGTGCTCGGCCAGGCGGTGGCGGTCCAGGCGAAGAGCGGGCTGTCGATCGCGAACGCGCTGCTCGGCGGATCCGTGGTCGACGATCTGCTCCCGGCGCTCGGCGAGCCACCGACGCTGTTCGCGGTGCGCCGGGACGTGGACACGGGCGATGGACCGCAACCCGCTCTGGATCTGCCGTCGTTGGTCGCCGTCGTGCCGCTCGCCGACGTCGGCGCGGCGACCGAGCAGCTCGTGCACCTGTTCCGCACCACCCTGACGGTGAACACCATCGAGCGCCGCCGGCGCGGGCAGGTGGCGTTCCTGCTGCGCATCCGGCGGACGCCCGACGGCGAGAAGCTGTGGGTCGCGGAACCCGAGGACTGGCGCGGCCCGCTGCCGATTCCGACCGCACTCGGCCTCAGCCCCACGCTCGGCTTCGGCCACGGCCACGCGGTGATCGCGACGACGCGGGACGGGGCCGAGCGGGCGCTGCGCGCACTCGGATCGGAGCGTCCGGGAGAGCGGGCGCGCGGCGACGTTCTGACGCTCGAACCCGCGGCCGGCGCCGACTACGTCACGCGCAACATCGCGTCGCTGACGCTCGGCAAGGTGCTCGACGAGGGTGTGTCCGTGGTGGCGGCCCGCAACGAGCTCGAGGGCTTCCGCGAGCTGCTGTCGGTGTTCGCGCGCGCCGAGGTGGCGGTGCGGCCCGAGGTGGACGCGACGACCTGGACCGTCCGACTTCGAGGAGGTGGATGATGGCGACCGATCCGATGGCGCCGTGGCAACCGACGCGCGACGACCCGTTCGATCTCGGGGCGGCCGGGCACCTCCTGCGGCGCGCGGCGCTCGGCGCGTCGCTCGACGAGCGGCGGCGTGCGATCGAGAACGGTCCTGCGGCGACGGTGGCGGCGTTGTTCGATCGCGGCGACGGCGAGAGCGTCGAGTCCTTCGCCGAGGCGGCGGTCGCGACGGATTCGCCCGAGCGGCTGATGGCGTGGCGGGTCTGGCGGCTCCTCGCGGGGCGCGAGCGGTTGCGCGAGCGCATGAGTCTGTTCTGGCACGGGCACTTCGCGACGAGCATCGAGAAGGTCCGTGACGTCGCGATGTTCGCCCGGCATCTCGACGTGTTCGATCGCCTCGGACTCGGCCGGTTCGACGATCTGCTGCTCGCGATCAGCCGTGACGCCGCGATGATCCGCTGGCTCGACAACGAGTCGAACGTCGCGGGGCATCCGAACGAGAACTACGCCCGCGAGGTCCTCGAGCTGTTCGCACTCGGGCGCGGCGCCTACACCGAGCACGACGTCCGGGAGGCGGCGCGGGCGTTCACCGGCTGGACGATCCGGGACCACGTGTTCCACTTCGCGGGGCGCCGCCACGACCGGGGCGACAAGTCGGTGCTCGGGCGCACGGGCGACCTCGACGGCGAGGACGTCGTCCTGCTCGCGGCCGATCAGCCGGCGTCCGCGCGGTTCATCGCGCGCGCGCTGCTCGCGACGTTCGTGCATCCGGAGCCGACTGACGACGAGGTCGACGCGCTCGCCGCGCGCTATCGCGCGTGTGACCGGCACATCGGCGAGACCCTGCGGGTGCTGCTCGGAAGCCGTCTGTTCTTCTCGCAAAGGGCGCGCCGCAGCCGTGTCAAGGACCCGATCGACGTCGTGGTCGGAACGGTGCGTTCACTCGACGCCAGCGCGTCGCCGCAAGCGTTGGCGGACGCGGCCGGCGACATGGGGCAGCGCATCTGTGCGCCACCGAGCGTCGAAGGTTGGCCGCACGACCGCGCCTGGTTGACGTCCGCGGCGTGGCTCGCCCGCGCGAACTTCGCGGAGCGGTTGTTCCGCGGCGAGAGTCGGTTGTCGCCCGAGGCGGAGGGGCTGCTCGGCGACGGCACCCCACAGCAACGCGCCGCGCGCGCGGTCGATCTGCTGCACGACGGCGTGATCGACGACGCGTCCCGTGCGGCGCTCGCGACGTTCGCCGCGTCGAGGGCCGCGCGCGGCCCCGGTGCCGCATCGCGCATCCTGCACGCCGTGCAACTCCTGCCGGAGGGACAACTCCTGTGAGCCGACCATCCGACCCCCGCTTCGACCCGTCGCGACGAACCCTGCTCGGTGCACTCGGAATGGCGCCGTTCGCTCTCGCTTGGACCCGTGCGTCCGCGGGACTGCGCTGGCTGCCCGGCGGTGACGACCGCGTGCTGTGCGTCCTCGAGCTGACCGGCGGCAACGACGGTCTCAACACGCTGATCCCGATCGACGACGATCGCCTCGCGGGCGCGCGGCCGACGCTGCGGCAGGCCGCGCGCGGCGCGCACCGCATCGCGGACGGCTTCGCGCTCCACCCCTCGCTCGGTGCGCTCGCGCGTGCATTCGAGCGTGGCGTCACGTGTGTGGTGCACGGCGTCGGCTACGAGCCGCCCGATCGCTCGCACTTCCGCAGTCGCGACGTCTGGCAGACCGCCGATCCGAACCTCGGCCGCGCCGGTGCGAACACCACCGGCTGGCTCGGCCGTGCCGCCGACCTGCTGGCCGATCGCGGCGCCGCGGTGCCGGCGATGAGCGTCGGCAGCCTCGGCGTGCCGCTTGCACTGTCCGGGCGACGGGCAGTCGTGCCGGCGGTGCGCTCGCTCGACGACTACGAGCTCCTCGTCGATGCACCGGCGCCGTCCGCCACCGAAACGCGCGACGAGCTGGCGGAGCTCGTGCGCGCCGGATCGTCGTCGGCACACGCCGGACTGCGCGGGGCGATCGCCACCGCGTCGGAGTCGGCGCTCGCCGGCGTCGAACGTCTGCGCACCGCGCTCGATCGCTACCGTCCGAGTGCGGAGTATCCGGACAGCGCGCTCGGCCGCGAGCTCCAGCTCCTCGCGCGAATCGTCGTCAGCGGTTTCGGCACGCGGCTGTTCCACCTGCGCTTCGGCGGTTTCGACACCCATGCGGGGCAGGCGCCGGTGCACGCGGGCCTGCTCGCGCAGCTCGATCTCGGGCTCGGTGCGCTACTGCAGGATCTGGAGGCGCATCGCGCGTCGGATCGGTTCACGATGCTCGTGCACTCGGAGTTCGGGCGTCGCGTCGCGGAGAACCGGAGCCAGGGAACCGATCACGGCACGGCGGCGCCGGTGTTCGTGCTCGGCGGCGGGCTCGGAGCCGGGCGCAAGCTGCACGGCGCGGCGCCGGATCTCGGTGCGCTCGAGGACGGCGACGTGGCGATGGGGTGCGACTTCCGGCGCGTGTATGCCGAGCTGCTCGGGTGGTTGGGGGTCGACGCGACCGAGGTGCTGGGCGGCGCGTTCGAAGCGGTCGGGCTCAGGGGCTGAGCGCGTCGCGGCTCGTGACGTTCGAGAACGTCGCGAGTCGTCAGAGCTGCCGGGCGACCGGCGTGGCGGACACCGATCCGCCCTGCTGGTCCATCGCATCGATGCGGGGGCGGCGGATCTCGATCCGGTTCCCGTCGATGCCGTGCGCGACGAACCAATCGCGGACGCTGTCCATGCGCTGCTGCGCGAAGCGGAGGGCGGCGTCGCGCGTCCGGCGTGGGATGCGGCGCTCGGCGTTGGGTTGCAGCAGCTCCAGCACCGAGTCGATCGCCTCCTCGTTGCGCGCGAACTCCTCGTCGATCGCGTGCAGGCGCCGCATCGCGACCCGCGCTTCGCTGTCGCGGCCGAGCGCGAACAACGTGCGGACCTTGGCCGCGACCTCTTCGCGCCGGTCCTGGATCGTCGCGCGCTGCCGGCGCAGCCGGTCGGCGATCTGGCGCGCCTGGTCGGGGGGTGGGTTGGCGCGATCGCGGATGATCTCCAGGTCCTCCTTGCCGAACGAGTGCCGGAGGACCAGCACGCGTGAATCGTCGTCCTTCAGCACGTCGACGAGCTTCGTCGCCTCCTCGGTCGCTTCGACGCGCAGCGTGCCCTCGCCCGGCGCGAACCCGAACCGGGTGGCGGCCGCACCGAGGTCTTCTTCCGGCCCGCCGGTGAGGCCGATCGTGTCCGTCAGGACGCCGGTCAGTCGGAACGGCGACGCGGCGATCGCCTTCGTGATCAGGATCCCGAGCGTCTTCACCGCCTGTCCCGCGATCTGGCCACCGCCGAGTTGTGCGTCGTCGACCGAGAAGTTCAGTGGCACCACCTGCTCGCCGCGCTCGTTGCGGAGGACGAACAGCACGGTGTCGAGCGGCGCCGGAAGCTTGAGGTAGGTGGAGATCGGTCCACCGGGCGGCTCCTGCAGGTACAGGTTGAGGAAGGTGAACCTCGAATCGACGTCGACGCTGGAGTCGCCGCGGAGCTGCAGATCCACACCGGCGTCGAGCACGCCGTCGCCGATCTCGATCCCCGAGGCCTTCGCCGGTCCCCGGAACGTCAGCAGCTCGAGTCCACTGATGCTCATGCGGATCCGCCCGGTCAGTGTGGGAGCGGGCTCGATCGTGCCCTTCACCGCGAACTCGTCGAGGAACGGCCGTTCCTCGTCCTCGACCTCCTCGTCGCCGCCCGTCACGAGATCCGTTGCGCCGGAGAGGATTCCGCCCAGCAGCGAGCTCGATCGCGACGGCTTCGGCAGCTTCACCTTGCCGCCGTTCACGTAGAGGTCGAATCGCACCGGCACGGGCTCGGTCAGCGCGCGCGTCGTGAATCCGTCCACCTCGAGCTCGAGTCCGGTGATCGGCATCACCAGCGGCGGATCGGTCGTGCGGTCCTCGATCTGGATGTCGGCCCCCGAGACCTCGAACGTGTCGACCCGGACCTCGGGACCGCGTTTCGTCGGAGCGGCCTCGGTGGCGGCGGGCGTCGTCCGGGCGGCGCTGGGCTCGGGCGACTCCGTCGGCGCGGGTGTCGCGGCAGTCGGCTCGTCTGCCGTGGTGGTCTCGGGGAGTCGCACGGTCAGGCCGGCGAAGTGGACCCCGTCCGCGTCGCGGAACGCGCGCAGCCTCGGCTTGCCGATCGACACCAGCTTGACGTGTGCATCGCCCTGGCCGGAGATGCGCGGGACCTCGACGAGCACCGAGTCGACACCGAGCGCCGGTTCGGCGTCCGGGCTCTCGCGCAACGCGAACCGGTCCACGTTCAGCTCCGCGCCGATGCCTCGCGCGAGATCGAAGTCCAGCGGACCGCGTCGACGCACGTCGAGGAGGACCGAAGCGTGCGCCTCGAAGCTGCCGTCCTTCAGCTCCGAGCCGTCGATCCGGTCGGCCAGCGACGGCAGGACCTTGGTCAGGGATGCGCCGCGCAGCTGATCCAGCTTCAGCGTCATCTCCAGCTCGGGCTGCAGGCGCATCGGGGCGGCATCCAGCTCGCCGTGGACCGCGCCGACCAGCGGCTCGACGGAGCCATCGAGCGTCAGCCGCCACGGCGGAGCATCCTCGGGCGTGGTCGCGGACACGGTGAACGGCGCCGCGTTGGTGATCTTCAGTCTGGCGACGATCTCCTCCGCGTCGGCACCGCTCGCACGATCGACGAAGGCGATGCGCTCGACGCCGACGGACAGGTGGTCGAGAGCGACGTCCTTCCAGAGCGGGCCCTTCGCCGTGGGCTGCGCTGAGTCGGTCTCGGCGGTGGCGCTCTCGGCCGGCGTCGGGGCGGCGGGTTTCGCCGGTGGCGCGGCCGCTGCCGGTGGCGGCGGCGTGATCACGAGGCCGAGCAACGACAGCCCGCCGTCCGTCGTCCGGTCGGCGTTCAGCGTGATGCCGTCGACCGCGCACTCGGCGACGTGCAGCACGCCGGCGACCGGGTCGATGCGATCGACGCCGATCTTCAGCTCCTTGCAACCGAGCCATGGCCGATTCTCGGCATCCGCCGCGTGCCAGCTCGCGTCTCGCACGTCGAGGTGTGCGCCGATTCCACCGTCGTCGACGGCGTTGGCGTTCGCCTCCAGGGTCAGTGCCAGTCGACCGTCCTGGCTCGCGGAGCGGACACCCGCTGGCAGGTAGGTTTCCAGCGGGCCCAGGCGAACGCCATGGCCGGCGACGTTGGCGGTCACCTCGACGCTCGGCGAAGCGGTCGCGCGCACATCGCCGTGGACCGCGATCTCGTCGATCACGTCGTCGAGAGCGAGCTTCGCGGAGTAGCTCGCCGACGCGTCCTCGTGCACCGACACGTCGGTCCACTCGGTGTCGACGTGCATCACGGTGTCGATCGGTGGATCGACCGCCGCGTCCTGCCAGTGGATCTGCGCGCCCTGCACCGCGGCACGCGCGAGCGTGAACGGTGACGGCGAGAGCGCGTTCCGCGAGGGCTGTCCACGCGCCGCGGTGGGCGCGGCGGGTGCGGTGGGCGCGGCAGGCACGGGTGCGAGCCGGACGCCAGCCACGTGGAGCGAGCCATCGGCGTCGCGCTTCGCGGCGAGCTGCGGACCGTCGACCACGAGCTGACCGGCGTCGATGCTGCCGTCGCCCGAGAGGTGCAACTCGTCGAGCGAACACGAGGCCACGCCGAGCAGCTCCTGACCGGCGTCGACGAACGCCGCGTCGTGCAGGGCGAACGTCGCCACCGTGCCGCCGTCCTGTTGGCGCGCGCTCGCGTCGAGCTTCGCGGTCAGCCTGGCGTCGTTCCATTCGGGCGCGATGCCGAAGTCCACGAGCCAGTTTCGCAGACCGTCCCCGCGTACCCCGTCGACCGTCAGCCGCAGCGCGAGCGCGGCGTCGATCGGCCCCGGGCGGGTCGTGATCGTGCCGTCGACGTCGAGCGTCTTCACGGCGTCAGGGATGTCCGCGTGGAGCCGAAGCTGCGCGACCGTCGGCTGCGCCGAGGGCTCCTTCGGGCCGCCGACGGCGAGGTTGGTGATCTCGAGCGACAGCTCCGACGGCGCGAGCGACTTGCGTTCGTCCCCGCGCGTGTCGATCAGCGTCGGGACCATGCCGCGGAACGCGAGCCGCCCGATCTCCACCCGGGGTCGGACCGCGGTGGCCGTCGCCGCGCGTGCAGGCGTCGGCTCCGCCTCGGCGTTCGCCGCCGCCTCGACCGCGACGGCCTGGACGTGCTGCTCGGCGGTACGCATACCGAGCACGGCCACACCCTCGGCACCGCGCTCGGTCGGCACGTGCAGCCCGTCGACGACGATCTCGCCGGCGACGATGTGCATGCGGTCGGCGCTCATCGAGAAATCCCGGACGGCGAACGAGTCGATGCCGAGGTAGTCGTTCTCGCCGTCCACCAGTGACAGCTTCTGGAGCTCGAAGCGCCCGGCCACGTCACCGGTCGCCGCGAGGTGGGCTTCTGCGTCGAACGTGGCTGTCAGCACGCCGTTCTGGAGGATCGGCTCGAAGCCGATCGAGACGAGGTACGGGGACAGGGCCGCGAGCGTGATCCCCTCTGCGCGCACGCTGCCGGTCGCGTGTCCGGGCTCGACGACCTTGGCATCGAGTCGGAACGCGCCGAACACCCGATCCGCGTGGCCACGGACCGACAGTGTCGGGCGGGAAGCGTCGGCGCCCGAGCCGATCGCGACGCCCTGCACCGCGAGCTCATCGAGTACGAACGACGTGTCGACGGGCGGATCTGCCGTCGCGTCCTGCCAGCCGATCGACGAGTCGACGACCGCGAAGCGGTCGAGCGTGACGTCCGGGAGCGAAGCGGTCGGGGACGCAGTCGTGGCCGGCGCGGGCCCGGATCCGTCCGGCGTGTCGCTCGGCGCCGCGATCGGTGCGATCGGCGGGGACGGCACGTGCGCCGGTGGAATCAGTCGCGCGCACGCGACGAGCAGATCGCCGTCCGCCACGCGTGCGGCCTCGGTGCGCGCGCCACGCACCTCGGCGCTCTCGATCGCGATCGTGTCGCGGGACACCGTCGGCGCCACGACCTCGAACGCCGCCATGCTGCTGCGCTCCACGCCGTCCGCGGTCAGCATGGCATCGTGGACGAGCAGCTGCGCCTTGCACGCGTCGACGCGGTCGGGGTGCGGTTCGCAGCGGACGTCCGCACGAACCCCGGCATCGATGTCCTTCGCATCGATCGCGACCCCGGCCTCGGCGAGCCATCCGGCGATCGGCGCCGCGTGCAGGCCATCGACCGCGACCAGGAACGAGGCTCGGAGGTTCCGGCCCGAGCCTCGCTCATGCCCGTCGACACGCAGCCCGTCGAGGACGCCGAGACTGCGCACCGACACCTGGAGAGTCGCGTCCCGGTCGGGAGCACCCACGTCGGACAGGGCGACGTCGCAGTCGAACACGCGGTCGACCGACGGACTCGTCGCGTGGTCGACGCAGTGCACGTGCACGTTCTGAACGCGCAGGGCGTCGATCCGGACCGGCGAACGGAGCTCGAGAGGCTCGGGCTCCGCGGCTTCGTCCGGCGGCGCCTCGGCGGTCGCGACCGGTGCCGGTGCCGGTGCCTTGCGCGGCTCGTACAGACCGAGCGCGCGCAGCCACTGCACCTCGCCGTCCGCGTTTCGCTCGACCAGCGCATCGACCCCGTCGACCTCGAGGCGACGGAGCCGTATCGACCCGGTCAGCAGGGCGGTCACGTCCAGGTCGAACTGCACGTAGCCGACCCGGAGCCAGGCTGGCGCCTTCGACGCGGGGTCCGGCGCTGCGTCCGCGGCGGGCAGGGGGCCGACCTCCAGGCCGTGCAGCTCCATGCTCCCGGTCGTCAGCGTGAGGTCCAGCGACGACCACTTCGACGTCAGGCCGAACGACTCGAGGACGGCGTTGGTGATCGACGGCAGCGCGAGCCACAGCGCGACCCGGAGCACGACCGCGATCACCACCAGCACGACGCCGAGCCGCAGCAGTCGGCGGCGCCAGCTCGGGCGCGGCTTCGTCGACTTCGCGGTTCCGCTCACGTGCCCGACTCCGCTGGCTTGGCGCTCGCCGCGGCCTCGGCGGCTTCGAGTGCGGCGCGCCGATCGGCGCGCGGCGCCCACGGGTCGTAGCCCTGGACGTCGACGCCATGACCGGCGAGCCAATCGAACGCGCGCGTGCGCGCGGACGTGTCGTTGTCGGACAGGAACTCGCGGTTCTGCTCGATCAGCCGTCGCTCCAGGTCGGCCTGGTCGGTCGCTGCGTGGACGACGTCGAGCAGCAGATCGGGATAGCGTGCGGCTTCGCCGGCTTGCCGCAGCAGCATGCCCTCGAGCGACGGCGTGAGCCGGCCGGCGATCGCGAGCTCGAGCGTGGCCTGCCACGCCGAGCGTTCGACCAACCAGTGGAGCTCGTCGCTCGAGACCTCGCCCGCCTGCTTCTGGCGATCGACGAGGCCCTCCTGCAGCCGCTTGATCCAGTTCGCGAGCAGAGCGTCGTCCTGTGCAAGGGCGAGATCCATCGAGAGTTCGCCGCCGGCGAGCGCGGTGAGGAAGATCAGGGCCGGTCGCTGTTCCCGCGCCACTGCGAGGGCTTCGATCGTGTTGCGCATCGCCTGTAGATCGACGTCGCCGACCTGCAGGGCCTTCGCGATGCGGACCGCCTCCGCCGTGGTCGCTTCCAGATCATCCGCGACCGTCCGTACCCGCTCGGCATGCTGCGGATCCGTCGAGGGCAGCGCCGCCCGGATCGTGAACACGAAGCCGGAGCCCTCGGTGCCGGGGAACGGCGACGGCACGATCAGCACCAGCGGGTCGCCGCCGGGTGCGGGTGCGTCCTGGACGAGGACGAGCTGGCGGGACAGCACGGCGCCGGGCACGCCGGGCGAGATGTCGGCGCCGGGCTTCAGGTGTTGCACCAGCAGCGCCACCTGGATCGGCCCGATCGAGCCGTCCGCGCCGGTCGACAGGAGCACGCTGAGCTGCCGCCGCGACGCACCTTCGACGACGTCCTCGACGGTCGCGATCGATCGGGCGCTGAACGCCGCCGTCACGCCGGGTGCGACGATGCCGTGCATGCCGTCGAGCTCCACGCTGCGCGTCGATTCGGTGTCGACCTGCTCGTCGAGGAACCGTCGCGCGTCTGGCCCGGAGCCGATGCGCGCGCCCTTGACGAACGGCGTGTAGGCGATCAGCGGGTTGGCGTCGCGCGAGTCGAGCACGAGCACCGAACGCGCGCTCAACGACGCGAGCGCTTCCTGCGGGAGCTTCTCGACGTAGACGAGACGGCAGTCGACGTCGAACGCCTTGTCGGGTGTCAGCGACGCTGGATCGACGGACCCGGGCTCGGGTCCGGTCAGGAACGTGCCGGCGAAGTGGAGGGTGGTCTGCTCGAGCGCCGGCGGAGTCAGCTCACGGGATTCGGGCGCACCGGCGCACGAGGTCGCGAGCGCGATGGCGAGGGAGAGGCCGAGGAGTGGAGTCGGGCGTGGACGCACGGCGGACCGGGCAGGATAGCGCCGGCGCCCGCGCTGGACGACTGCTCGGACTCGAGAGCCGCACCGCGCCGATCACTTGCGACGGTGCGGGAAGCGCACGTGCGCGGCCAGGGTCTTGCGTGCGCGCTCGGCGACATCGGTTTCGCCGTGGATACCGACCATCACCGCCTCGGGAAGGGTCAGGCACTGAGCGAGCACGTCGACGAGCGCGCCGAACGGCACCCCCTCGCCCGCCGCGAACCCGGTTCCGGCGTGCTGCTGGATCGCTTCGAGGACGGCGGGGCGCAACTCGGCCTCGTCCTCGACCGGAGCCGGGACGTCGAGCAGCGGGTCGTAGCGGACGCGCCGGTACAGCCGATCGCAAGGCAGCTCCTGGATCCGGACCCGCGCGAGGCCGCACAGCCAGATCACGAAGCGGCCGTCCTCGGTGCGCTCATGCCGTGCGATCTCGCCGACGCCGGCGATCGGCACGACCGGGGGGGACTCGGGGAGACCGCAGCGGTGCTGCTCGAGGACGGTTCCGATCACGATTCGCCCGGGACCGTCGAGCGAGTCCTCGATCATCTGCCGGTAGCGCGGCTCGAAGACGTGCAGCGGCATCAGCTGGCCCGGGAACAGGAACACCCCTGGCAGCGGGAACATCGGCGCGATGTTCGTCGCACCTGTCTGTTCGTCGGGGGGCCAGCTGTCCGGGATGCGATCCATACGAATCGGCGGGTCAGACGCGAACTCGCGTCCTCGATGCGGTGCGAAGCAGGATGCGTCGCACGGTTTCGAAATGGATGTCGACGGTGTCCTGGACGTCCCGCGCGTAGCCGCCCGCCATCACGACGACCAACCGGGCACCGACTTCGTCACAGGTCGTCAGCACGCGTCGATCGCGGGCGGCGAGTCCGGCCTTGCTGAGTGCGAGCCGCCCCAGCTTGTCGCCGGCGTACGGGTCCGCACCCGCGAGGTAGAACACGAGGTCGGGGCGAGCAAGCGCGATCGCCCGCGCGAGCGCGCCGTCGAGCGCGCGCAGATAGTCGTCGTCCCCGGTGCCATCCGGCAGGGCGATGTCGAGATCGCTGGTCATCTTCAGTCTGGGGTAGTTCCTTTCGCCGTGGAGCGACAGTGTGAATGCGCGGGGTTCCCCGGCGAGGATCGCGGCCGTGCCATCGCCCTGATGCACGTCCAGGTCGACGATCAGGACGCGCTCGATCGCGCTCTCCCGAAAGACGACCCGGGTCGCCACGGCGCAGTCGTTGAACACGCAGTAACCCGACCCGCCGTCGCGGAACGCGTGATGGGTGCCACCGCCGAGGTAGATGGCTGCGCGGTCCGCCACGGCCGTCCGCGCGGCGGCGATCGTCGCCCCGCACGACCGCAACGAGCGTCGCACCAGGGACGGGCTCCAGGGAAAGCCGATCCGGCGTTGGTGATCGGGCGGCAGCGTGCCGTTGCGGAACCCCGTGACGTAGGCCCGGTCGTGGACGAGCAGCAGCTCGTCGTCGGTCGCTTCGCCGGCCACCGTGAGCTCGGCGTGCGGGGCCGTTTCCGGATCGGTCGCCACGCGTTCGCGGAGCAGCCGGTACTTGGCTTGCGGGAACCGGTGGCCGGGTGGCAGGTCGAGCGGAAAGTCGTCGGTGTGGAAGACCCGCATCACAGTCGGTGGACGCGCTCGACCTCACGCAGCATCCGTTCGTCCGCGCTCGACGCTTCGTCCTCGTGAGGCGACTCCCGGGGGTCGTCGAGATAGCGCTCGGGAAGTCGCTCGCGCGCGCGGCGCGTCCAGTGTTCGCGCCAACCCTCGTCGACGGATGCGGGCAGCTCCCGCCCGCTGACCGCGGCCCAGACCATGCTCCACGCGCGCGGGATCACCGCATAGGGCCGGTAGCCACCGCCGCCGGTCGCCACCCAGCGGCCGCCACAGTGTTCGCCGGCGAGCTCGTGCGACAGCGTCGCGGCGAACCGGAACGAGCCCGTCGTCAGCTCCATCGTCGCGAGCGGATCGGAGTAGTGCGGATCGCAGCCGTGCTGCGTGACGATCAGCTCCGGGCGGAAGCGCGCGAGCGCGCGTCGCAGCACCGACTCGACGATCGCCTGCCAGCTCGCGTCGCCGGTGTGCGGCGCGAACGGCACGTTGATCGCGGAGCCGCGACCGGGACCCGAGCCCTGCTCCTGCACGTAGCCGGTGAACGGCCAGCGCACCTCCGGCGTCTCGTGGAACGAGATCGTCAGCACGTTCGGGTCGGTCGCGAAGATGCGTTCGACACCGTCGCCGTGGTGGACGTCGAAGTCGACGTAGACGATGCGTTCGACGCCCCGGCGCTTCGCCTCGTGGATCGCGAGCGCGAGGTCGTTGTAGATGCAGAAGCCGCTCGCAGCTGCCGGCATCGCATGGTGCAGTCCACCCGCCGGGTTGAACGCTGCGCGCGCATCGCCGTCGAGCACCGCGCGCATGCACGCGATCGTTCCGCCGGCGGCCGCGGCCGCGCTCTCGTGCAGGCCACCGACGATCGGATTGTCCGCGGTGCCCATGCCGAACGCCGGCGCACGCTCGATCGCATCGCTGTCGTTCGGATCCGCGAGCGCGATCAGCAGGTCGATGTAGTCGGCGCGGTGCACGGTTTCGAGCTCCGCGCGCGTCGCCGGCGCGGGATGCAGCAGGTCGTCGTCGGTGTAGAGCCCGGTCCGCCGCATCAGGTCGAACAACGGGAGCTGGCGATCGCGGGCGAACGGGTGCTCCGAGCCGAACCCGTACGCCGGCAGCGACGGCGCGTCGACGAGCAGCGCGCTCATCAGTCGCCGCGCACCGCGTCCTCGACGCGCCTCAGCTCCGCGAGCAGCCGCTCGAGATCGGCGAGTCGGATCATGTTCGGGCCGTCGCTCGGCGCGTGATCGGGATCCTCGTGGACTTCGAGGAACAGCCCGTCGACGCCGCACGCGACGGCCGCGCGCGCGAGGTAGGGGACCTTCGACCGGTCGCCACCGGACTTGCCGCCGGCACCGCCGGGGCGCTGCACCGAGTGCGTCGCGTCGAACACCAGCGGCGTGCCGTGCATCCGCATCGTCGGAAAGCCCGTGAAGTCGACGACCAGCGTGTGGTAGCCGAAGCTCGTGCCGCGCTCGGTCAGCAGCACGGAGTCGTTGCCGGTCGAGCGGACCTTCTCGAGCAGATGCACGGTGTCCTCCGGCGCGAGGAACTGGCCCTTCTTGACGTTCACGGCCTTGCCGGTGTGCCCGGCGGCGAGCAGCAGGTCGGTCTGCCGGCAGAGGAACGCCGGGATCTGCAGGCAGTCGACGACCTCGCCTGCGGCCGTCGCCTGCTGCTCGGTGTGCACGTCGGTCAGCACCGGCACGTCGATCGCATCCCTCACCGCCGCGAGGATCGCCAGACCCTCGTCGAGGTCGACGCCGCGAAAGCTGGAGATCGATGTGCGGTTCGCCTTGTCGAACGAGCTCTTGAACACCAGCGGCACGTCGAGCCGGCGGCAGATGCCGGCGATCGCCTCGGCGTGGCGCAGCGCGTGCGCGCGGCTCTCGATCACGCAGGGTCCGGCGATCAGGGCGAACCGCGAACCGCCCCCGAACGGGACGTCGCGGACACGGGTCTCACGGGTGGCGGGGGTGGTCACTGGCCGTCGGATGGTAGCCGAGGCGAGACGACGAGGCGCGCCTGCCGCGGATCGAGCTCGAGCCGTAGCGGCGTGCGGCCGCCGAAGTCGCCGTCCAGGTGGTAGGGAGTCGAAGCCGCGGCGTCGATCCGGACCGTGCGGGCGGTCAGGTGCTCGACGTCCGTTCCGAGGCGGAGCCGGCCGAGCCACGCGCGGAACGCCGCTCGGAGCCATTGCCAGCGCGTGCGTTGGCGGAAGCAAAGGACGTGGAAGACGCGGTCCTCGATGTCGATCGGGCCCGGCATCGCGAACACCCCGCCGTAGCTCCGGACCCTCGTCACCAGCGCCTCGGACAGATCGTCGCGCACTTCGCCGGTGTCGGTCTCGATGCGCAAGCGGTGGCGGGGGAGGTGGCGCACGATCGTCAGGACCGGCTTCACCCAGCGGAGCTTGCCGAGGGTGCCGCGGCGGACCCGTTCGAGCTCCTCGACCATCGCGCCGTCGAGTCCGGCGCCGGCGAACAGCAGGAAGCGCCGTGGCCGTGCACCCTCGGGACGCAGCGGTTGCGCGAGACCGATCGCCGCACCGATCGTCCGTCCGGCATCGATGGCCAGCGCGAGGTCGGCCGGCGCACGCGGCAGGCGCAGCTCGTGGGCGAGCACGTTGGCGGTGCCGTACGGCATCATCGCGAGCGGAACCGTCGGATCGGGGAGGTTGTCGAGCACGGTGTTGAGCGTGC
Organism: uncultured Planctomycetota bacterium; assembly: GCA_963823025.1. Lineage (GTDB taxonomy): Bacteria > Planctomycetota > UBA1135 > UBA1135 > UBA2386 > CAWGKH01. The sequence goes on from CAWGKH010000009.1 coordinate 388,994, forward strand.
CGTCGCCGCCGACCGACACGACCGCGGCGAACCGTCTCGGGTCCGCGTCGTGCGCGAAACGCACGACGTCGCCGGCGTCCGCCGTGAACCGGAGGTCGGCGCGCAGACCACGGGCCGCGAGCGCGTCGCGCAGCTCGGGCGCACCCTTCGATGCGCGGCCGCCGCCGGCGATCGGGTTGGCGATGATCAGGACCTCGCGCATCGGGAGGCGGTATCGTGCGTGCGGTTCCCGCCAGTTAGAACCGCGAGATGCGCATTCTGCTCACCGGTGCCTCGGGCTTTCTCGGCCACCACCTCGTCGCGGCACTCGCGCGGCGACCGGGGGTCGCCTTCGCTCGTGCGGGCCGCGATGCGGATTCCGAAGTCGCGTTCGACCTCGACGACCCGGACTCGGCCGACCTTGCGGTGGCCACGTGGCGGCCCGACGTCGTGCTGCACGCGGCGGCGATGGCGTCGATGGGCGCGTGCGCGGCCGATCCCGTCGGGGCGCAGCGTCGCAACGCCGACGCCACCTTCGAGCTCGCGAGGACCGGAGTCCGGCTCGTGCTGGTCTCGACCGACCTGGTGTTCGACGGGCGTGCGGCGCCGTACCGGTCCAGCGACCGGCCGGCGCCGGTGTCGAGCTACGCGCGCAGCAAGCGCGCCGGGGAGGAAGCGACCCTCGCCGCAGGCGGGCTGGTGGTGCGCGTGCCGCTGCTGTTCGGTCCGAGCTTCGACGGCCGTCGTGGTGCGACCGACATGCTGCGCGCGGCGCGCTCCGAACGGCGCGAGCTGGCCCTGTTCACCGACGAGTTCCGCACGCCGATCCACGCGGTGGACGCGGCATCGGCGCTGATCGAGCTGTGCCTCGGCGCCGAGCGCGTTGGCGTCCTGCACATCGCGGGTCCCGAGCGCGTGTCGCGCTTCGAGCTGGCCGAGCGCTTCGCCGCACTGCACGGCTTTGGCGAGCGGCCGTGGCGAGCCGCGACCAGCACCGATCCGAGCCGACCGCCCGACGTGTCGCTGGTCGGGGATCGGCCGGCGCCGCGGACCCTGGACGCGATGCTCCGGGATGCGTGAGCGCTCGGGGAACGGCCCGGACCTTCGGCACCCCTCGACGGGCTCGTCGTCGAACCGGAACACCTCCGTCATGCCGTACGCGCGATGGGCCGCGAAGTCGGCGAATCCTCGCGGGACGCGGGGATTCGGAGCCGAAGCGGCCCCGAAGATACGGCAGCGCGGTCGACTGCCTCGGGGCACGCCCACCGCAGGTGGGCATGCCCGTTCCCTTGCGGCGGGAGGCCGCGCTGGGCATCCACCGGTGCACGTCGCGCCGCTCACGGGCTCGGGCCTCGTGACACGAGTCGCCGACGTCAGCCGCGCACGACGTTCCAGATCTCGGCGCCGAGGTGATCCCACGGCAGCCGGCCCTCGTCGGAGTCGTTCGGGTCCGGCGAGAACTGCACGTCGACGAAGTACAGGATGCGTGCGGTGTCGCGGCCGAGATTGGTGCAACCGTGCGCGACGCCGGGCGGGATCCGAACGAGCCGGCTCGTGCCGTCGCCGATCACGAATCGCATCGTGACGCCGGCGGTCTTGGAGTCGGCGCGGCAATCGTGCAGCACCAGCAGCACCTTGTCGGACGGCGGCACGTACCACACGTCGGTCTGGCGACGGTGCATGTGGTAGGCCTTGATCGCACCGGGCTCGATCTCGCTGTAGTTGACCTGCTTGACCTCGAACCCCTCGAGCTGGCCGTGCACGCCCGCCTGCAGTCGACCGAGCTCGGTGATCGAGCCACCGTCGTCGTGGAAGCGCCGCAGCTCGACGATCGCGACGCCGTCGATGCGCGGGCCCGGCGTGTAGTCCTGCTTCGAGAAAGCCTGTTCGGTGCGTGGATCGAGCTTCACGGCGAGGTCGGGAGGGTCGGGCGGCGGCGAGCGCGTCGGAGGATCCTACCGCACGCGCGGGGCTGCCGGCCGCCGATCACTTCTTGTTCTCGACCGGGAACCGCCAGCTCTCGCCGCCGGCCGAGGCCTTCGGGAGCTGCAGGACGAGATCGAACGCGTAGGCGCGTTTGCCGGACTTCGGGTCCTGGCGCACGCCGAACTCGAACGTCGCGGTCTCGCCGCCGTCCTTCTTGCCGACGACCTTCACGGTCGCGTTGCCCGGCTCGTAGTCGCTGCGGACCTCGAGGTCTTTCTTCATGTTCCACGCGAGAACGTAGTCGCCCTTGGCGTTGCGGAGCAGGTAGCTGTGCTGACCGGTCGGGACCTTCAGGCCGCCCGGATTGAGCCGCACGAAGTCGACGCCGCCCTCGGTCGCCTCCTCGTCGGTGATGCCGTACTTCTTCAGGATCTTGCCCCAGTCGCCCCGGTCGACCTCCTCGTCCTTCTTCTTGGTCTTGAAGGCCTTGCGAGCCTGCTTGAGGGACTTCGCGAGCTCGTCGGGCATGCCCATGTCGCGCCACAGCAGCGTGTAGATGCCGGGGTCGAGCTCAGGCTCCGCGACCGGGTCGGTGACGACGAGCGTCGCGATCGCGACCGGATGATTGTCCTCGGTCGTCTCCAGCTTGAGCTTGCGCATGTCGACACGCCGATCGGTCGTCGCGCAGTTCATCGGCACCAGCGACAGCGCGTGGTAGCCGCGCACGATGCTGTCCTTGCCCAGGTCGTAGCGCTCGATGCCGACCTGGCTCTCGATGTCCGGGAACCGGCCTTCACCGAGGAACGACGTGTCGTAGTCGAGCTTCATGTGCGACGCGGCGATGTCGCGCGCCGGCTGGAGGCTCTTCGCGACGCGGAAGCCCACGCCGGACACCGTCTGGATCGACGACAGCGGTGCGCGCGTACCGATGCGCATCGCGGTCTTGGTGCTGGACCAGAGCCCGCCCTTCAAGGCGACCACGTCGCCCTTCCATTCCGGATGCGCGTCGTGCACGGCGCGCACGGCCGGATCGTCGTCCTTCCGCAGGAGCTTCTCGTGGAGCAGCTTCTCGCGCTCTTTCTTGAAGTCGGCCTCGTCCGTGTACGCGAAGAACCCGAGGTTGCCGGTCCACTCCCACACGCCGAGCACCATGTCACCCTGCCCGAAGGCGCCCTCGGTGGCCTTGCCGAACTTGCCGACCGGCCAGATGTGGTCGTAGCGCGGACCGCGCTCCACGCCGGGGGGGCCCTTCGGATCGTCGCCCCACAGGTACTGCTTCGACTCGTTGCCGCGCGCCGCGTACATCCACTCGGCTTCGGTCGGCAGCCGCATGCCGGCCCACGCGGCGTAGGCCGTCGCGTCCTCCCAGCTCACGTAGACCACCGGGTAGTCGTCCATCGACACCTTCTGACCGTCCACGGTCTCGGTCGGGATCGCCCACGGCAGCTCCTTCCAGTGCTGCTGCCACCAGATCAGCGGCTTGAGCTGGACGTCGTCGGAGACCGCCTTGTCGATCTCGGGCTGCCGAGCCTGGTAGTCGTCGGGCTTGCCGTCCTTCCACCAGTGGAACGGGAACCGGTGTCCGGTCTGCTCGACGAACACCTTGTACTGGGCATTGGTGATCGGGAACTTCCCCAGCAGGAACGGCTCGATCTCGACGTTCTGCTTCACGCCGAGCTCGGGCAGCAGCAGCTTGATGTCCTCGAGGAGCTGCTTGCCGCCGTAGGGGTAGGCCTTCTCCTCGATCTCGATCAGCTGGTCGGCCGCGATGCCGAGGTCGATGCGACCGCCCGGCACCGGCAGGAGCCACTCCGGGAGGACCGGGATCTCGTCGCCCTGCCGGGGCGGCGACTGCGCGGGCGCCGAGCCGGCGGCCTCCTGGCTCGTGCTCGCGTCCTCGGCGTGCGCGGTCGGGGTCTGTGCCGGCGCGGCGAACGCGAGAAAGGGCGATACGAGAAGACCAGCGAACGCCGCGATCGACGGCGCACCAGAATGCGTCGGGGTCATGCTGGAGGGCGCGGCGGAGCGTGCGGCTCCGCGTCGGAGGGGTCTCTGTGAATACGGGTCCGGAGGGGGCGCCGGCACCGCAGTGCGAGGGGCAGACCGGCTCATGCTAGACAGGGCCCAGCGCCGCTGCCAGCCCCGAGTCGCGGCGCCCGTCGGCGCGGAGCGTGCGCGTCGCGTGCGCCGTGCGGGGGCGCGACGACCGCGAACGGGCCGTCGCATCGACGCGACCGCCGACCGTCAGAACAGCAGGTGCGGCCGTGGCGCGAAGTAGGCCTTGCCGTGGCGCTCGAGGCCGTCGGCGACCATGTGCGCGAGATCGGGGTCGAAGTGGCGGCCGGCTTCCTCCCGGAAGAACGCGATGATCTTCGGCACCGGCCACGCCGGCTTGTACGAGCGCGCTTCCGCGAGGGCGTCGTAGACCTCCGCCAGCACCAGCATGCGCCCGGGCAGCGCGACCTCGTCGCCGGGCAGCTGGTTCGGGTAGCCGCGGCCGTCCCAGCGCTCGTGATGCTGGTAGACCCAGAGGCGCGCGTCCTCGCAGCCGTCCAGCCCGGCGAGCATCTCGTAGCCGAGTCCCGGATGGCGCTGGATGATCGTGCGCTCGTCGGCGGTCAGCGGCCCCTCCTTGCACAGGATCTCGCGCGGGACACCGATCTTGCCGACGTCGTGGAGCAGGGCGGCGATGCGCAGCGACTCGAGGTCGTCGCCATCGACGCCGCAGCGCTCGGCGAGGCGCGCGACGTAGCCGTAGACGCGTTCGGCGTGGCCACTGGTCGTCGGGTCTTTCGCCTCGATCATCCGCGGTGCGACGAGCGCCAGGATGCGGTTCTGCGCCTCGAGCAGGCGGGCGCGCCGCTCGACGTCCACGGCCTCGATCGTGCGGCGGCACGCCGCCAGCAGGATCTCGGGGTCCACCGGCTTGACGATGATGTCCCGGATGCACCGGCCGAGTGCCTCGCAGGCGCTCCCGAAGCTGGGCCGGCCGGTCAGCAGCACGACCGGCACCTCGGGGCGCTGCTTGCGCGCCTGTTCCGCGACGTCGTAGCCGAGATCGTGTTCGCCGAGGTACAGGTCGGTGAGGACCAGGTCGAAGCGGTGCGTCTCGAAGGCTTGACCGGCGCTTGCCAGGTCGTTGCGACACACGACCTCGAAGCCGGCTCCTTCGAGCACGGCTTGGAGGGTGGCGAGCGTCTGGCGATCGTCGTCGACGATCAGGACGCGCCGTGCGCGCGTTGCGGTTGCCGCGAGAGGGGACGTCTGCTGCAGGGTTTCCACGGGTTCTCCACCGATGGTCTGCATCGTCCCGACGGATGGTCGGGCCTGAGGAAGGAAGAGCTCGAGCGGCGGCGAGCCTACCCGCACGCGGTCCTGCGGAAAAGAATTCACACCACTCTCCACACCGGGGGAGGACCCCGAGGCCCCGATGGTGCCGGTGGTTCGGTCGGGCGAGGCCGGGCTTTACCGGCGCGCCGCGCCGGCTACCGTGGAGAGTCCTCCCCGAGCGGATCGCGCCGTCTTGGGCCTTCGTGCCACCGTCGATGGATCAGCTCGAGCCGCCCCAGAGCCACACCGTTCCGCCCGAGGCGGACGGCCTCCGCCTCGACGTGTTCCTCGCCCGGATCCCCGCGATCGGCGGCCGGCGCCGGGCCAAGGAGCTGATCCACCAGAGCGCGGTGGCGGTGGCGGGCGAGGTCGCGACCAAGGGCGGGCAGATCGTGCTCGCCGGCGAGACCGTCGCATTCCGCCTGCCGGTCGGCGCGGTGGCGCCCTCGGCGGGACCCGACACCTGGGAGGTCGAGCTGCCGATCCTCTACGAGGACGCGTTCGTGCTGGTGATCGACAAGCCGGCCGGGCTCGCGGCGCACCGGCCCCAGGGACCGCGGGGTGCGACGACGCCGAACGTCGCCGACATCGCCTTGCGGCACGCTCCGGAGCTGTCGCTCGCGGCCGGGGACGATCGGCGGGGCATCGTGCATCGCCTCGACCGCGACACGACCGGTGCGATGGTGCTCGCGAAGGACGACGACGCGCTGCACTCGCTGAAGGCGCAGTTCAAGGCGCGGACCGTCGAGAAGGAGTATCGCGCGATCGTGTACGGCGAGCCGCGTTTCGACTCCGACTGGATCGACCGGGCGATCGCCCCGCACCCGGTCCACGGCGATCGCATGGTGGTCGTGTCGGCTGGCGGCCGCGAGGCCAGCACCTACTACGAGGTCGTCGAACGACTCGCGGGGTTCACGCATCTCCGCTGTCTGCCGAAGAGCGGTCGCACGCACCAGATCCGGGTCCACCTGACGAGCATCGGGCTCTCGTTGGTCGGCGATCGCGTCTACCGCTCGCGTCGCAACCAGCAGTCGGCGTTGCCCGAGGGTGCTCCCGATCCCGCGCGCCAGTGCCTGCACGCGTACCGGCTGGCGTTCGACCATCCGCGCACCCGGGAGCGCGTGACGTTCGAAGCGCCGATCCCCGAGGACATGAAGCGGCTCCTCGACTGGCTTCGGGACCGGCGCCCGAGCTGACCCCGCGGCGCCGTGGCGAGTGCCCGCGACCGCGGCTACCGTGGCGCGCGTGAAGAGCCTGTGGAACGACGGCGAGGCGCAGCGCTTCGTCGACCGCTACGCACCCGAGCACGGCGAGGACCTCGCGCTCCGTGTCTACACGTCGCGGCTGATCGGGGCCGACCCCACGCTCGTGCTCCACGGGGGCGGCAACACGTCGGTCAAGACCACCGTCACCGACCGCGTGCACGGCGAGCCGATCGACGTGCTCTGCGTCAAGGGCAGCGGTTGGGACCTCGCGACGATCGAGCCGGCGGGGCTGCCGGCCGTCGTGCTCGCGCCGCTCGCGCGGCTGCGCGGTGTCGCGCGGCTGAGCGACGAGGAGATGGTCAACCAGGTGCGCACCCGCTTGCTCGACGCGTCGGCGCCGACGCCGTCGGTCGAGACGCTGCTGCACGCGTTCCTGCCGCAACGATTCGTCGACCACACCCACGCCGACGCCATCCTGGTGTTGACGAACCAGCCCGCCGGCGCCGGGATGGTGCGCGAGGCGCTCGGTGCGAAGGTCGCGATCCTCCCCTGGATCATGCCCGGCCACCCGCTCGCCGAAGCCGTCGCGGACGCGTACGCCGCACAGCCCGACTGCGAGGGCGTCGTGCTGCTGCACCACGGGATGTTCACGTTCGGCGACGATGCGCGGACCAGCTACGAGCGGATGGTGTCGTTGTGCGATCGCGCGGAGCGCTTCGCGAAGCAGCGCGCCGGCCGCACCGTGTCGATCGGGCACGCGGACGACACCGAGGCCCGCGAGTGCGCGGCCGAGGTGCTGCCGGTCGTGCGCGGAGCGCTGGCGGTGCCGTCGCCGGACGGCGGTGAGCCGGTGCGCTTCGTCGCCGAGCTGCGCACGGCGAAGGATCTCGTCGAGTTCACGACGCGCGAGGATGCGCTGCGCTTGTGCGCCGCGGGTCCGCTGACACCCGATCACGTGATCCGCACGAAGCCGGGCTACCTGTTCCTCGCGGCGGATGAGGCGCGCGATCCCGACACGGTCCGTGCCGGGGTCGAGCGCTGGGCCGCGAGCTACCGCCGCTACTTCGACCAGAACCGCGAACGCGTCGCGCACCCTCCGACGATGCTCGACCCGCATCCGCGCGTGGTCGTCGTCGAGGGCGTCGGCGTGCTCGCGTTCGGCACCGATGCCAAGGCCGCGCGGATCGCGGCGGACATCGCCGAGCACACGCTCCGCGGCAAGGCACTCGCGCAGGACATCGGGGAGTATCGCGGCCTCGAGCCGGGTGAGCTGTTCGAGATGGAGGTACTGGTCGCTCGAGCAGGCCAAGCTCGGCAAGCGCTCGCCGGCGCGCCTCGCCGGCCGGATCGCGCTCGTGACCGGCGCTGGCGGGGCGATCGGCCACGGGATCTGCGCGGAGCTGCTGGCGCAGGGCTGCCACGTGTTCGCGACCGACCTCGACGAGGCGCGGCTCGCCAGCGTCGTGGAGAAGCTGATCGACGCGCATGGCGAACCGCGCGTCGGTTCGGCGGTGATGGACGTGACCGAGGCGGACTCGGTGGCCGAGGCGTTCCGCGCGTGTGTGCTGCGCTTCGGTGGGCTCGACGTCCTCGTCCCGAACGCCGGAGTCGCCGTCGTCGCGACGCTCGTCGACATGGACGAGGCCGCGTTCCGACGCGTCGTCGAGGTCAACCTCACCGGCACGATGCTCGTCCTCCGCGAGGGCGCGCGGGTGTTCCGCGCGCAGCGCAGCGGCGGTGCGGTCGTGCTGCAGGGCAGCAAGAACGTCGCGGCTCCGGGGGCCGGCTTCGGCGCGTATTCCGCGAGCAAGGCCGGCGCGACCCAGCTCGCGCGGGTCGCCGCGCTCGAGCTCGCGCCGCTCGGGGTGCGGGTCAACACCGTGCACGCGGACGCGGTGTTCGGCGACGACGTGCCGAGCGGGCTGTGGGAAGAGGTCGGTCCGCAGCGCATGAAGGCGCGCGGACTCGATCCGGCGGGGCTGCGCGAGTACCTACCGCCAGCGGAGTCTGCTGAAGGTCGCGGTCACGCCTCGCCACGTCGGGCGCGCCGTGGCGTTCTTCGCCGCGTGCGAGACGCCGACGACCGGCGCGGCGCTGCCCGTCGACGCCGGCGTGCCGGAGGCGTTCCCGCGCTGACCATGGCGTCTTCCACGACGACCAGCGCTCCGCCGATCGAGGTCCGGGGACTCCGCAAGGTCTACCGCACGCGCGGGCGACCAGAGGTCGTCGCGGTCGACGGACTCGATCTGCGCGTCGAGACCGGGCAGGTGTTCGGCCTGCTCGGACCGAACGGTGCCGGCAAGACGACCACGGTCGAGATCTGCGAAGGACTGCTGACGCAGACCGAGGGCGACGTGCACGTGCTCGGGATGGCCTGGGATCACGAGGGACAGCAGATCCGCGAACGCATCGGCGTGTCGCTCCAGGACACGCGGATGTTCGACAAGCTGACGGTGCGCGAGCTGCTCTTGCTGTTCACGTGCAGCTACTCGAAGCGTCGGCCGGTCGCCGACCTGCTCGAGCTGGTCGGGCTGAACGAGAAGGCCGATGCCCGCTACGAGCACCTCTCGGGCGGACAGAAGCAGCGTCTGGCCGTGGCGACCGCGCTCGGCGGCAGCCCCGAGCTCCTGTTCCTCGACGAGCCGACGACCGGACTCGATCCCCAGTCCCGACGTCGACTGTGGGACGTGGTGCGGGAGTTCCGCCACGACGCCGGCGGTACGGTGCTCCTGACGACGCACTACATGGACGAGGCCGAGGTGCTGTGCGATCGCATCATGATCGTCGATCACGGCAAGTGCATCGCGTTCGGCACGCCAAAGCAGCTGATCGCGTCGCTCGGCGCCGGGCACGTCGTCGAGGTCGAAGCCGCGCATCTGAACGAACGTCTCGGTGATCCGTCGGTCGTCGCGAACATGCCCGGAGTCGTCGAGCAGGAGCTCCAGGCCGATCGGCTGACGATGACGATCGAGGCGCCACACATCGTGCTGCCGCCGCTGCTGAGGCTGCTCGACGAGCGCGGCATCGAGCCGAGCGGCATCGCGACCCGCCACACCAGTCTCGAGGACGTGTTCGTGCACTTGACCGGCCGGCATCTCCGCGACGGGGCGGGCAAGCCGTGAGGCTCGGCGTGATGAAGCAGGTCGTGCTCCTCGCGTTCCGCGAGTACCTGCGCACACCCGAGGCGATGTTCTGGACCTACGGGTTCCCACTCGTGCTCGCGCTGGCGCTCGGGCTGGCGTTCAGTGGAGGCGACCACGCTCCGGCGCACGTGGCCGTGGTCGTCGGAGCGTCGGACGATGGCGACCCGTCCTTGCTCACCGCGTTCGAGGTGCACGCGCAGAACCGCGTCGTCTGGACGCACGAGACCGCGGAGGCCGCGCGTCGGGATCTCCTCCTCGGCAAGGTCGACCTGATCGTGACCGGAACGGTGGCCGCCCCACAGCTCGTGCTGGATCCGGGTCGCACGAACTCGCAGCTCGCGCGGCTGCAGACTGAGAGCGTGCTCCGAGCCGCGCGAGGCGAGATCGACACGGTCACGCCGACGATCGAGCCGGTCGACGAGCCCGGCGATCGCTACATCGACTTCCTGATCCCGGGGCTGATCGCGCTCAACCTGCTCGGCGACGGCATCTACGGCATCGGCTACAACGTCGCGATGATGCGTGTGCGCAACCTGCTCCGCAGGCTGTGGGTCACACCGATCGGCAAGGGGGAGTTCCTGTTCTCGTTCCTCGCCGGGCGGCTCATGCTCGCGATGCCGCCCCCGGTCGTCATCGTGTTCTTCGGATCGTGGGCGTTCGGTGTGCCGGTGCGTGGTTCGTGGTTCGCGCTGGCGGGGCTGATCCTGATCGGCGCGTTCACGTTCACCGGTATCGGGCTCCTGATCGCGAGCCGCGCGCGCACCATCGAGCAGGTCTCGGGCCTGATGAACGTCGTGATGATGCCGATGTGGTTGCTCGGCGGCGCGTTCTTCAGCAGCGAGCGCTTCCCGGCGCTCATGCAGCCGGTCGTGCAGGCGATGCCGATGACGCACCTGTGCGACGCGCTGCGCGGCGTGATGCTCGGCACGCTCGGCGCCGGGGCGATCGCGATGCACGCCGGCGTGCTGCTCGCGTTCGGGGTCGCCGGCTTCTGGGTCGCGCTCCGGCTGTTCCGCTGGACCTGACGGCGGATGCCGGCGTCGGCCGGCGCCGGACATCAGCGAGGACTCGGGGGGTCGATCTTGTCAGGGAGCTTTGGCGCGATGCCCTGCATGTCGCGCCGGCCCACGATGCGCAGGATCTTGTGCTCGCCCGACATGCCCGCGCTCGACACGACCCAGCCGAGCCCGGCCTCGAGCACCTTCAGCGTGCCGTCGCCGAGCGGATCGGCCATCTCCGGCGAGCGGAGGCCCTGGTGCAGGTCGACGGCGATGCGCAGGAGTCTCAGGCGTGTGAGCGTCTGCCGGCGCGTGAGCTCCGCTTGCGCGATGGGCGGCCACAAGGAGCGTGCGACGGGATCGGTGTCGGTCCGGATCCGCTCGTGGGCCGCGGTGATCGCCTTCTCGAGTGCGGGCCAGGGCCGTTGCGCGTCGAGGTGGAGATCGTCGAGCGCACCGGCGACCGTGAAGAACGCGTCGGTGCACTCCGCCGGCGCTGCCATCAGGCCGTGCGGCGAAGTCCCGCCACTGCCGGCGAGGATCGAGGACGCGGTCAGCAGCAGGTCCGTGTCCGCGCTCCACGGGTCCTGCAGGCGCTGGTCGAGGGAAGCGAGGCCCGCGCCGAGCAGCTTCAGCGAGTCGACGTCGAGTGGGATGAGGCCCATGTCGGGCCACGCTTCATCGGTGGCCGTGCTGAGCAGGGTCGCACCGACGATGCGGTCGGCGAGCGACGCCGAGCCGGTGAGGTCGGCACCGAACGTCGCCGCGTCGAGCATCAGCTCGACCGCCTCGCGACGGCGATCGGCGGCATGGAGCTCGCGCGCATCGATCATCGCGACCTCGACCAGCCAGCGGCCGTTCAGCGGATCGTGTTCCGTCCCGGTCGTCGGGGTGGTGCCGCTCCAGTCGGCCGCCGGGCGCGCGTCACCGCGATGCGCTCCGGTCCGCATCGCTTCGATGGCCTCGGACCACCGCGTGCGGAGCGCCTCGGCCTTGTCCGGCTCGAGGGCCTTCGGATCGCGGAGCGACGCCTCGATGGACTCGCCGTCGGTCGCGCCGAGCGTGCCCGCGAGGTCGAGCGCCTCGTCGTAGGACTCGAACGCGGAACCCGGGCGCGTGTCGCCCCACGTCGCGGTGCGATGGAAGTCACGCTGTTCGAACCGGATGCGGGCCGCGTCCGCCCAGGCGCGCAGCTCGGCCTCCCGGTGCGAAGCTCCGCGTGGGCCGACGACGCCCGCGAGGCCGGCCGCCAGCGCGACCGCGCCGACGATCGTCCACAGCACCGGCTTCGGAATCTCGCTGTTGGCCGCCATGACGGATTCTTCGGCAGGACGGGAGGTTCGACGTGAGTCCCGGCGACTCCGCTTGATCGCGCCGAGGCCCGGCCCGACGCTCTGGCGGCTCTTCCGAGGCTCCGCCGATGTTCCGAACCCTGTTCGTCCTCGTGTGTGCGATCACCCCGATCGCCTTCGATCCGCCCCGCGGCGCGCTCGCCGCCCAGGAGCAGGAGGCACCGATCCCGCACCCGCGGCGGGAGTTTCGCGCGGCCTGGGTCGCCACGGTCGCGAACATCGACTGGCCGTCCAAGCCGGGATTGCCGGAGAAGACCCAGAAGGAGGAAGCCCTGGCGATCCTCGATCGCCTCGTCGAGCTGCACCTGAACGCGGTCGTGTTCCAGGTGCGTCCGCAGGCCGATGCGATGTACCGCTCCGAGCTCGAGCCCTGGTCCTACTTCCTGACGGGGCGGCAAGGGAAGGCACCGCGGTCGTTCTACGACCCCTTGGAGTTCTGGGTCGAAGCGGCGCACGCGCGTGGCCTGCAGCTGCACGCCTGGTTCAATCCGTATCGCGCGAACCATCCGGATTGCAGGGGCGAGCTCAGCCCGAAGTCGATCGTCGAGGCGCATCCCGAGCTCGTCGTCAAGCTCGGCGACAAGGGCTACTGGTGGATGGACCCGGCGCTGCAGGCGGTGCAGGACCACACGGTTGCGGTCGTGCTCGACGTCGTGAAGCGCTACGACGTCGACGGCGTCCACTTCGACGACTACTTCTACCCGTACCGCTCGTACAACGACGGGAAGGACTTCCCCGACGACGCGAGCTGGACGGCGTATCAGCAGGGCGGTGGCAAGCTGTCGCGCCACGACTGGCGGCGCGACGCCGTCGATCGTCTGATCGAGCGCCTTCACCGCGAGATCCACGCGGCGAAGCCGCACGTCGAGTTCGGCATCAGCCCGTTCGGCATCTGGCGGCCTGGACACCCGGAGGGCATCGAAGGGCTCGACCAGTACGATGTGCTGTTCGCGGATGCGCGGAAGTGGCTGGCCGAGGGCTGGGTCGACTACCTGTCACCGCAGCTCTACTGGCCGATCGCTCGCGTGGCGCAGAGCTTTCCGGTGCTGCTCGGTTGGTGGCAGCAGCAGAACGCGAAGCAGCGCCACCTCTGGCCGGGGACATCGATCGGGCGCGCGCGCAACGACGCCGGCGCCACCGAGATCCTGAACCAGATCATGATCACGCGCGGGATGATGCCCGACGATCCGGGCATGTGCTTCTTCAGCATGAAGTCGCTGCAGCGCGAGGACAGCGCGCTCGTCGACCGGCTGTTGAAGGGGCCGTATGCCGAGCGCGCGCTGATCCCGGCTTCGCCGTGGCTCGACGCGGAGGCGCCATCTGCCCCGAAGATCAGGGTGGGCAAGGTCAAGGGCAAGCCGGCAGTGCGCATCGACGTGCAGGGCGACGATGCCTTCCTGTTCGTCGTGTACCAGAAGCGCGGCGATCGCTGGAGCTCCGAGATCGTTCCGGGCGGCACGCGCGAGCACGTGCTCGCCGAGGACGCGACGGCGGTCGCGGTCAGTGCGGTCGACCGGTCGCGCAACGAGAGCGAGCGGACCGAGCACGCGATCGACTGACACGCGACGCGCCGAGCTTGAAAGGCGCGGGGCCCCCTTCGATCATTCCCCCATGGACGACTGCGGCCGGGTCCGACGCGCCGGAGCGACACCTTGACGGCGGCGCCGGGCCAGGAGGATCCGACCACGGTCGTCGTCCTCGGCATGCACCGGAGCGGGACGTCGCTGGTGTCGAGCATCGTCCAGGCGCTCGGCGTGTTCGGCGGTGACGAGGACGAGCGCCTGCCGGGCGACGCGTGGAACGCGCGCGGCTACTTCGAGGTGAGGGCCGTGGTGTCGCTGAACGCGCGGCTGCTCCGGACCGACGGCTTCGAGCTGAGTCTCCCACCGATCGAGCTCGGCTGGGAGCCGCGGTCGGATGCCGTCGGTGCGCTGCTGCGGGAGGCCCGCGAGCTCGCCGAGAGCTTCCGAGCGCGAGGCGCGGGGCAATGGGTGTGGAAGGACCCGCGGTTCGCGATGACGCTGCCGTGGTGGCGGCCGGTCCTTGGTCGCGTCGCCCCGGTGCTGTGCCTGCGGCATCCGTCGGCGATCGCGGCCTCCCTCGCGCGACGCGATCGGTTCCCCGTCGCGAGCTCGGTGGCACTGTGGGAGGTCTACCTGCGTCACGCGCTCTGGAGTTGCCGCGAAACCGGCTTCCTGCCGGTGCGATACGAGGACGCGATCCGCGATCCGATCGCGGTCGCGAACTCGCTCCACGCGTTCCTCACCGAACGCGGTGTGCGCGTGAATGCCGTCGAGTCGAGCGCGATCGACGCGCTCGTCGCCCGCGACCTGCGGCACTTCGACGCGACCGACGACGCGATCCTCGACGATCGGCAGCGGCGACTGGCGGCGATGGCGGAGACGGGTCGGGTCGATTCCGGGTTCCTCCACGCGACCGAGACCGACTGTCTGCCGCACCGCCCGCAGCTCCTCGAGCTGACGGTGATGTCCCTGCGCGCCGAGCTCGAGCGCACCGAGGAGAGTGCGGAGTTCCACCGGCAGCAGGCGGAAGCGGGCCAGCGGACGCACGCGGAGGCGCGCGCCGTGTTCGACTCCGAGCGCGCATTCCTGCGGGAGCAGCTCGCGAACCTGCAGGCGCGACACGGCGCGCTGGACACGGCGTACCGGGAGCTGCAGGCGTGGGTCGAGGATCGCAATGCGGCGATCGAGTGGTGGCAGACGCACAGCGCCGAGCTGGAGGTTCGGCTCGAGGAGCTGCGCGCACGGTCCGAGGCGTTGGCCGCCGAGCTCGAGAGCATCCGTCACCGATCGTTCCTGCGGCGGCTGTTCCCGCCGCGCACGTCGCCTGAGGCACCATGAGGGCGGCGGTCACCGACGGGCGCGGAGGATTCGCGATCCGCGAGATCGAGATCGATCCGCCCGGACCGGGCGAAGCGCTCGTGCGCATCGCGGCGTCGGGTGTCTGTCACACCGACTGGGACAAGCTGCACCAGGCGCGCGGACCGACGATCCTCGGCCACGAGGGCGCCGGGACGGTCGAACGGATCGGCGAGGCGATCCCGGACCTCGCAGTCGGCGACCGCGTCGCGCTGAACTGGGCGATCCCGTGCGGGCACTGCTTCCAGTGCCGGCGCGGCAACGAGTTCGTCTGCGAGGCGCAGCCGCTCGTCGCCGACGAGCGGGTGCGCGTGGACGGCGTTCCGGCACCGCGCTGGTTCGGACTCGGGACGATGGCGACGCACGCGCTCGTGCCGCGTGCCGCGATCGTCCGGATCGACTGCGAGATGCCGTTCCCGGCCGCGGCGATCGTCGGCTGTGGCGTGATGACCGGCGTCGGTTCGGTCCTGAACGCCGCGCGCGTCGAGCCGGGGAGCACGGTGGTCGTCATCGGTGCCGGCGGCGTCGGGCTCAACGTCGTGCAGGGCGCGCGCATCGCCGGTGCCGCGAGGATCCTGACCATCGACGTCCGGCGCGAGCGGTTGGCGATGGCGGAGCGGTTCGGTGCGAGCGAAGGCATTCTCGCGGAGCGGGGCGACGCGGAGTTGATCGGCGCGGCAGCCGACGTGCGTGCGCGGACCGGCGGCCGCGGCGCGGACTACGCGTTCGAGTGCACGGCCGTGCCGGCGCTCGGTGCCGCACCGCTACGCATGGTGCGCCATGGCGGCATGGCGGTGCAGGTGTCGGGCATCGAGCAGCCGCTCGAGATCGACATGGAGCTGTTCGAGTGGAACAAGCTCTACCTCAACCCGCTCTACGGGAACTGCCGTCCGCAGGTCGACTTCCCGCGGCTGTTCCGTTTCTGGGAGCGCGGGCTGCTGCTGCTCGAGGAGCTCGTCACGCGGGAGTACGCGCTCGACGAGCTGGAGCAGGCGTTCGCCGATCTGCTCGCGGGGCGCAACGCGAAGGGCGTGTTGCGTCCGTGAGTGCGTGCCATCAGTGTTCGGAGAACTCGCTCCGATCGATGGACCACGCGCCGTCGTGACGTGTGAGTGACGCGTCGCCGGTGACGCCTTCGGCCGGGATCGAGAGATGCACGCGCGCGGTGTCGCCGTCCACTTCCAGGGTGTCGATGCGGAGGTGCGACTCGTCCTTCGCGAGCTCCGGTGGCAGAAACTCGACCGGCTGACCGCCGCAGGTGACGGCGAGCGCCAGCGGCACCGCGTCGTCGAGCTCGATGCGGACGGCCGCGTGGTCGGCGCGGTCCAGGTGGAGGTGCGGACGCAGGGCCTCGGCCGACAACACCGCCTGCAGCACCGCGGCGTGTTGCGGGGGCGGCTCGTGCGCGCCGTCGACCATGCGCGCGCCGAACGCCTCGTCGGTGACGATCCAGCCGTCCTTCCGCCGCGTCACGCAGAGCACCGCACGGGCTCCTTTCCAGAACAGGTCCGGCCGGAGGAACGGCGCGTTCGACGCGACCAGCGGGCTGTTCGCGACGAGGAGGTGTCCGACGCGCACGTCGCCCTCGAGCTTGGTGCCGTCGATCTGCTGGTCGACGTGCCACGTCACGTCCTGCCAGGTCATGACGAAGCCGCACCAGATGCCGGGCGTTGTGTGCACCCGCACGACGTGCCCGGCGAACACGGCTTCCGCTTCGCGCACGGCGCGGATCTCCCGGACGACCAGCAGGAGGGGGTCCTGCTGGCGTTGGCCGGTCGGAGGCAGCAGCAGCGGGAACAGGAGCAGGAGCGCGAGTCGGTTCATGGCGGCGAGCGGTACGCACGCGGGACGATCCGGTTCCGCGAGGAAGCTCTCGCGCTCGCGTCCCGCCCCGTCCCGGCGCTAAAGTGCCCCGCCCATGATCGACGGACTCCACCACATCGGCGTGGCGGTGCGCTCGCTGGACGAGGCGCTGCCGCGCTGGACCGACGGCCTCGGCCTACGGCTGGCCGGAATCGAGGCGGTCGAGACCGAGAAGGTCCGCGTGGCGATCCTGATGGCCGGATCGACGCGGATCGAGCTGCTCGAGCCCACCGCCGACGACTCGCCGATCGCGCGGTTCCTCGACAAGCGGGGGCCGGGCGTGCACCACCTGGCGTTCGGCACCGGCGATGCGGGCGAGCAGATCCGGATCCTGACCGACGCCGGCGCCGCGCTGCTCGATTCCGAACCGCGCCCGGGCGCGCACGAGACGAAGGTCGCGTTCGTCCACCCGCGCTGGCTCGGGGGCGTGCTGGCGGAGATCGTCGAGGACCCGAAGGGAGCACGATGACCGATCCGTTCGAACGCCTCGAGGACATGCGTGCCCGCTCGCTCGAAGGCGGGGGCAGCGCGCGGATCGACGCGCAGCACGCGAAGGGCAAGCTGACCGCGCGCGAGCGCATCGAGATGCTGGTCGACCCCGGCAGCTTCGTCGAGATCGACCGGTACGTCGTGCACCGGTGCCGCGACTTCGGCATGGACGACGACAAGTCGAAGGTGTTGGGCGACGGCGTCGTCACCGGCTCCGCGAAGGTGGGCGGCCGACCGGTCTACCTGTTCAGCCAGGACTTCACCGTGTTCGGCGGCTCGCTGTCGGAGACGAACGCACAGAAGATCTGCAAGGTGATGGACCTCGCGCTCGAGATGGGCGTGCCGGTCATCGGTCTGAACGACTCGGGGGGCGCCCGCATCCAGGAGGGCGTGGTGTCGCTCGGCGGCTACGCCGACATCTTCCTGCGCAACACGCTGGCGTCCGGCGTCGTGCCGCAGATCAGCGCGATCCTCGGACCGTGCGCCGGCGGCGCGGTGTACTCGCCCGCGATCACGGACTTCGTGTTCATGGTCGAGGGATCGAGCTTCATGCACATCACCGGGCCCGACGTCGTCAAGACCGTGACGCACGAGGACGTGACGTCGGAGGAGCTGGGCGGGGCGCGCGTGCACAGCACCAAGTCGGGTGTCGCGCACTTCACGGCGACGGACGATGCCTCGTGCCTGCTGCGCGTGCGCGACCTGCTCGAGTTCCTGCCGCTCAACAACGCGGAGGATCCGCCGTTCCACCCGACCGGCGACGATCCCAACCGTCAGGACGCCGAGCTCGACTCGCTCGTGCCGCTCGCCAGCGACCAGCCCTACGACATGCGGCGCGTCATCGAGCACGTCGTCGACGAGGGCCGGTTCCTCGAGGTGCATCACGCGTACGCGCGGAACATCGTGGTCGGGTTCGCCCGGCTCGGCGGCCGGGTCGTCGGCATCGTCGGCAACCAGCCGGCGCACCTCGCCGGCGTCCTCGACATCCAGGCGTCGATCAAGGGCGCGCGCTTCATCCGCTTCTGCGACTGTTTCAACGTGCCACTCGTCACGTTCGAGGACGTCCCCGGCTTCCTGCCCGGCAAGGACCAGGAGCACGCCGGCATCATCGTGCACGGTGCGAAGCTGCTCTACGCCTACTGTGAGGCGACGGTGCCGAAGCTGACGGTGATCACCCGCAAGGCCTACGGCGGGGCCTACGACGTGATGTCGAGCAAGCACATCCGCGGCGACGTCAACCTCGCGTGGCCGATGGCCGAGATCGCGGTGATGGGTGCGGAGGGTGCCGCGAAGATCGTGTTCCGCAAGGAGATCGCGGCGGCGTCGGATCCGGTCGCGACCGAGGCACGGCTGGTCGCCCAGTACAAGGAGCGCTTCAACCATCCCTATCTCGCGGCGGCGCACGGCTACGTCGACGACGTGATCCTGCCGCGCGAGACGCGCCCGGCACTGATCCGCGCGCTCGAGCTCTGCTCGCGCAAGCGGGACCGCAACCCGCCGCGCAAGCACGGCAACATCCCGCTCTGACCAGATGTCGAAGTCGCTCTTCCGTCGCGTCCTGATCGCGAACCGTGGCGAGATCGCGCTCCGGGTGATCCGCACCGCGCGCGAAATGGGTATCGAGACCGTCGCGGTGTACTCGGATGTCGATCGCAACGCGCTCCATGTGCGACGCGCCGACCGCGCGGTGCACATCGGTCCGTCCCAGCCGTCGCAGAGCTACCTGAACATCGAGCGCATCGTCGAAGTGGCGCGAAAGCTCGACGTCGACTGCGTGCATCCGGGCTATGGCTTCCTGGCCGAGAACGCGCGCTTCGCGGAGGCGTGCGTGGCGGCCGGCATCACGTTCCTCGGGCCGTCGCCGCACGCGATCCGGATCATGGGCGACAAGGTCGAGGCGCGGCGCGTTGCCGATGCCGCCGGTGTGCCGCTCGTGCCAGGGCTCAAGGACGACGTGCGCGACGACGACGTCCTGCGCGCCGAGGCCGAGAAGATCGGCTATCCGGTGATGCTCAAGGCCGCGGCGGGCGGCGGCGGCAAGGGGATCCGCATCGTGCAGCGACCCGACGACCTGCTCGACGCGGCGGAGCGCGCACGGGCGGAGGCGATGGGGGCGTTCGGCGACGATCGCGTCTACCTCGAGAAGTTCGTGACCAGGCCGCGCCACGTCGAGGTGCAGGTCGTCGGCGACACGCACGGTGAGGTCGTCGCGTGGGGCGAGCGTGAGTGCTCGGTGCAGCGGCGGCATCAGAAGCTGGTCGAGGAGTCGCCGTGTTCGGTGCTCACCGACGAGCTGCGCGGCGGAGATGCTCGACGCGGCGTGCCGGCTCGCGCAGGCCGTCGACTACGTCGGGGCGGGCACGGTCGAGTTCCTGTACCTCGGAGGGCTCGTTCTACTTCCTCGAGATGAACACGCGCCTCCAGGTCGAGCACCCGGTGACCGAGATGCGTTTCGGGGTGGACCTGGTGCGCGAGCAGTTCCGCGTCGCCGCGGGCCTGCCGGTGACGAAGCCGCGCGTCCCGCGCGGGCACTCGATCGAGATCCGCGTCAACGCGGAGGATCCCGACTCGTTCTTCCCGTCGCTCGGGAAGATCGTGCGACTCGGGACGCCGGGCGGGCCCGGTGTCCGACTCGATTCGGCGGTCTACCGCGGCCTCGAGGTGACCTCGCACTACGACAGCATGCTCGCCAAGCTGATCGTGTGGGCGGAGGACCGCGAGACGGCGATCGAGCGCGCGGCGCGTGCGCTCCGCGAGCTGCGGATCGGGGGCGTGACCACCTCGACGTCGGTCGCGCTGCGCGTGTTCGAGAGCGAAGCGTTCCGGCGCGGCGACTACGACACGTCGATCCTCGACCGGATCGATCGCACGCCGCCCGAGAGCGCGGTCGATCTCGCGGCGCTCGTCGCGGCGGTGTCGAAGTTCCTCGGCACCGAGCGCGTCGACGCGTCGCCGTCGACGTCCGGGCAGCCCGGCCAGACACCGTGGGTGATGCTCGATCGGGCGGAGCGGCTCGGCAGGAGGTCGTCGTGAAGTACTACTGTGACGTGCTCGGACGTGAGCGGACCTTCCGGTTCGAGCGCACGGACGACGGCCTGCTGGCCCATCGCGACGACGGCGAGGAGTTCCGTGTCGGCTTGTCGATGGTCGGGGACGGCACCGCGTTCGCACTGATGCTCGACGGCAAGAGCTACGACTGCCTCGTCGAGCGCGTGCGTGGTGGCCTCGCCGTCCAGATCGTCGGGGAACGGATCGTCGTCGCGGTCCAGGACGAACGCGAGAAGGCCGCCGAGCGCGTCGCGAGCGCGAAGACGGGTGGCAGGCGTTCGATCGAAGCCGCGATGCCCGGAGTGGTGGTCGCGGTGAAGGTTCGTGTCGGCGACGCGGTGCAGGAAGGCACCACGCTGGTGATCCTCGAGGCGATGAAGATGCAGAACCCGGTCACAGCGGACGGTCCCGGCAAGGTGACCAAGGTGCTCGCGGAGGTGGGCAAGCCGGTCGCGGGGGGCGACGCCCTGATCGAGCTGGACGACGCGTAGCCGCGGCTCGCGCCGAGGCCTCACGCTTGCGTCCCTCGGCGCCGCACCCCACAGTTCACGCACCGTGCGATCCCCCCTCCTCGGCACCGCCCTCCTCGTGCTCGGCGCTTGCGCCGGTTCGCCGGACGTCGTGCCGATCCGCGGGGACTTCATGCCCGAGACGATCGCGATCCTCCCCATCGTCGCCGACGACCTGCCGGTCACGCTGAACACCGCGCTCGACCAGCACGCGCACGTCGCGTTGAAGCGACGCGGCTACGAGGTCGTACCGGTCGAGGTGACCGAGAAGATGCTGGCGTCCCTCGGTGTGGCGCGGGGTGCACCCCTCGATGAGGCGACCCTCCACCGGCTGCGCGGCGACTACCACGTCGACACCGCGCTCGTGCGCAGCGGCAAGCCGGTCAAGCCGGTACGGCAACCCGCTGGAGGCGTTCGTCGTGCAGTGGCAGCTCGTCGACACGATGTCCGGCACGACGATCTGGGCCGCCGAGCAGGGTGGCGGCACGAAGCGCGCGACGCAGTACGCGCTCCGGGGCGAGAGCCCCTACTCCGACGACCCGCTCCTCTCGGACGAGCCGATGGTGCAGCGTGCCACTGGGAGCTGGGTGGTCGAGGTCGAGCCCGCGAGCGTGGAGTCGATCGCCGAGCTGGTGCAGAGCGCACTCGCGGGCCGGATCCCGCGGTACGTGGCGCCACCGAAGGCGCAGTGATCAGCGCGCGGCCATCCAGGCGGCCTGGGCTTCGGCGTCGCTCGCGAGATACTCGCGCCGGAGTCGCCGGCCGAGGAACTCCCGGTAGACCTGCCCGAGCAGGTCGTGCAGCAGCAGGAAGTTCGCCGCGCGCTCGCGGGAACGTTCCTCCGCCGTCTCCGCCTCCGGGTCGTCCTCGGGCAGCTTGATCGATCGCAGACCCATCGCCGACGCGTCGAGCGTGAACGTCCACACGAGATCGCCCATCGCCAGCGTGAGCTTCGCCTTCTTCAGGCGGTGGCCGGAGCGCAGCCCGGAGCGTGCCTCCGCACTCCTCGTCGGCACGCCCTTGCGCAGCGTCTGCTCGGTCTCGTCGTCGTCGCGCGCGGCGAACACGATGTAGTCGTCCAGCGCGATCCCGACGACACGTCCCGACCCGAGGTCGAACTCGCCGCCCTCGCTCTCGAGGCGGTACCACAGCCAGGTCAGAAACTCCTCGCCGAGGAACGCGAAGCTGCCACCGTCCGTCATGCGTCGTTCTCCGTGACCTCGATCCCGGTCTCCTCCGCCACGTCGATCTCGATCGGCTCGCGCCGGACACCGTCCCGCGGCCAGGGCACCGGCGACACCTCGTCGAGATACGACAGCGCGTCGCGGTCGAGGCCGACGCGCGTCGCGAGGCCGTAGGCGTCCGCTTCGACGAGGTTCACCGCGAAGGTCCGGAAGAACAGCTTGTGGAACTCCTCCCGCACGCTCTTCGCGGTGCCGAACAGCATCACGATGCCGCTCGCCGGTGCGTAGAGCGCATCGATCAGCCGCACCGACGGCAGCACGCGCGGCAGGAGGCTGTCCATCAGCGACTGCTTGAGATCGCGGCGCTCACGCGTGCTGAGCTTGCGTCCTGCGCTGCGCTCGGCCTCGGCGCGGTGGATCGCCACCCACGTCGCCGGCAGCTTCTTCTGATCCATCCGCATCCGGAGCCACGCCGCATGGTCGAGGTCGAGGTCCTCCGCCTCGAACGTCGCCCCGGTCGGATCCCCGGACGAGACCCAACCTGCGGACGACTCTTCGGACGCGGCGTTCTCGATGGTCCGGAAGCGATGATTGCGCAGCGCTTCGACGAACGAATCGGAGCGCGGGTCGGGCACCTGCCCGTCGACGAACCAGGTGACGACGCTGCCGGAACGGCGAAACATGCGAAAACCCCCTCCTCGTATGGCCCTGCAAGCCGCCGACCCACGGACCGGCGGCGGTGTCGCGCGGGCCTCAGCGGCCCGCGGCGATCACTTGGCGTCGGGCTTCGACAGCAGCTTCTTCCAGGTCTCGTCCGCGCAGGCGATCTCGACTTGGCCACGGTGAGCCTGCTGGATCGCCTGCCGGATCGCGTTCTGGTCGCTGTCGTACATCGCGAGGATGTGGCTCGCGCGGACCTTGTCCTTGGACGGGTCCTCCCCCGCCTCGCGGCCGGTGACCTTGATGATGTGGTAGCCGAACGGGGTCTGCACCACGTCCGAGGTCTCGCCGACCTTCAGCCCGAACGCCGCCGCTTCGAAGATCGGGTCCATCTGCCCGCGGCCGAAGGAACCGAGATCGCCACCCTTCGCGGCGCTCGGGCAATCCGAATGCTCGCGTGCGAGCTCGGCGAAGTTCTCGCCCTGGTCCAGCTTGGACTTGATCTTCTCGATCTTCTCGTACGCCGCCTGTGACGCATCGCCGAAGTGCGCGGCCACCGCCTTCTCGGCGATCAACGCCTCGGCGGCGAGTCGCCGCAGCTGCTCGTCGGTCTCGGGGCGCGGGTAGCTCTTGTAGTAGGTGTAGATCGCGTCGAACTCTTCCTGCCGAACCGGCATGCCGTCGACGGTGAAGATCACGTCCTTGCCGAGACGAGCCTTCTCGCCGTCCCCCAGCAAACGGACGACGCCCTGCTTCTGCGCCTGCTGGTCCATCGCCTGCTTCTCGGCCTCGGCCTTCGGCGACTCGATCGGCTGCGCGGGCTGCGACAGCTCGATCACGTTCGCGGTGGGCTCGCGGTTCTGCAGGAAGGGCTTGATCCGCGCGGTCAGGCCACCCTGCTCGAGGATCGTGTGGATGAACTTCAGCTCTTGATCGACCTTGTCGATCTCCGCGCGCAGCTCCTCGGCGCGCTCCTGCGGCGTCGGCTCCTTGACCTGCGGCTTCGCGGCGGGCGCCGGCTTCTCGGCCTTCTGGTCGCCCTGCGTCTTCGCCGCCCGCTCGGCGGCCTGGCGGGCCGCTTCCTTGGCGGCGTCCGTGCCGGTGCTGTCCTGGGCGTGGAGCGGTGCTGCTTGCAGCAGCGCGGCCGCGATCAGGGCGAGAGGGAGCGTGAGGATCTTGCGGAGGGCCATGATGGTGGGGCTGGTCGGTCGACGAACGGCGGACGGAGCATGAAACCGGGGGGAGCGGCCGCGCGCAAGCCCGCGCGGGCGCCGACCCACGTAACGTGTCGATCGGGGCAGGACTCCGCGCGAGCGGGGATCGTGGGGGGGCGGGTGGGATCCGGCGCCCGCCCCGCTTCCGCCGTCCGGCCCATCCGGCCCGGGCGTGGGCCCGGCCCGACCCCGCTCAGAACAGGTGCTCGACGTAGAACAGGATCCCGCGCGCCCCGTCGAGGCGGGAATCGACGTTCTCGTAGGCGGTCGGGCCGTCGAGGAAGTGGAGGCTGTCGCCGGCGGTGACGTGGAGCTGGTTGTCCTTGTCGATCCGCCAGTGGAGGCTCGCGCGGACGAAGTCGTGGGTCTGGTTGTCGTAGCCCTTCTTCCAGCCGACGCTCGCGTGCAGGCCCTTGCAGAGGTCGATGTCGTATTCGAGCCGCAGGTAGTGCTGGCTGCTGCCGACCCGGAAGCCGTAGTTCAGGTAGCTGAGCTCCAGCGGATCGAAGCTGTCGTGGATCCGCAGGCTGGCCGACATCCGGCCCCAGGAGGCCCCGCCGTGCTGGGCCTGGTAGGCCTCGGTCACCGGCACGTTGTCCGCCTTGAAGTGCTCGAACTCGGCCTCGATCCCGGCGACCAGCGGGAGCGTCCGCATCGCGTGCTGGAGCGGCCCGCGGACGAGGCTAGAGATCACGTCGTTGTTGAACTCGGCCTGCTCCTCCTCCAGCCGCTCGTCGTAGGCGTTGTGCAGCGACGGCAGGTGGGTTCGCGGGGAGCGCGTCAGGAGCACCGGTGCCCCGAACTCCCGTTGCAGCCGGCGCCGGTCGGCGCCGATCAGGTCGTCGACGAACTCGAGCACGGCCTTCTCGTACGGGTCCTCGACCTTGCGGATCTCGTCGTTGCCGAGCATCCAGGCCTCCGAGACGGTCTCGACGCTCGATGCCTCCGCCGCGGGGGGCGTCGTCGGTCGCAGCCCGACGACGGTCACCTTGTCCCGCTCGTGGCCGTCCCCGCTCGGCGCGTGCGCGCGGAACACCGGCACCGGCATCGCCGCCGTCTCCCGATCCGTCGCCTGCGAAGGCGTGTACTCGACACCGACGCGCACCGACAGGAAGTCGAACGAGCTCGCGGGCCCGGCCGAGTGCTCGATCCCCGCGGGGCTCTCGGTCACCGCGGTGTTCTCGGTTGCCGCCGTGCTCCGAGTCGAAACGGCACTGACGCCGGCCGGCCGGGGGGCGACCTGCGTCGCGCAGCCCATCAGGCACGAGGCCAACGTCAATCCGAGGATCCTGAGCACGATGTGGTCCCCGACCGAGCTCCCACCGGATGGAACCGTTCCACCCGTCGGAGAGAGCAGCAGAGGCAAAGAACGTCGCCTGCTCGGCGGCACACTCGTTACGCGAGGAGCGCGGTGAGTGGCCAGTCTTCCAGGACTTCCTGCGGGCAGGCTCCGCGAGAATTGTATCTGGCTTCACGAGCATCGGGAGCGGAGCGGATCGACGGTCGTCTTCGATGCACGTGCCTGCGACGCGGAACGCGCGACGGTGTCGGACGGTCCGCATCGAGACACGCGTCGTCCGAATGCGGGACGATGCACCGTTCGTTCAGGCAACACTCCGCGTCCGCCGATCTAGAAGCGGACGAGACCAGATGCACGACCCTTCCTCGAACGGCGACGGACGCGCTCGCGAAGCGGTGTCCGGCGATGGCGCGCCGCGCCGTCCGCGGGTCGTGCTGGTGCTCGGCGGCGGCGGGATGCGCGGGTTCGCGCACATCGGCGTGATCCGCGCGATGGAGCGGCTCGGCGTGCCGGTGGACGAGGTCGTCGGAACCAGCATGGGCGCCGTGATGGGGGCGCTCTGCGCGTCGGGTCGGGACAGCTTCGCGATCGAGGAGGTCGCTTCCGAGATCTCGGTCCGCGACTACCTGAAGCTCAACCTCGTCAAGTTCCTCGTCCGCGGCTATCGGCACGCCTCGATCTACAAGGGGCGGCACTTCCATCAGTTCCTGAAGGACTCGCTCGGGACCGGGACCTTCGACGACCTGGGCAAGCCGTTCTTCTGCAATGCCCTGTCGCTGACGCGTGGGCACATGCGCTACTTCGGGCTGCCGGGCGACCGTGCGGTGCCGGTGGCGGACGCGGTCTATGCGTCGGCCTGTCTGCCCGCGGTGTTCGAGCCGCTCCAGATCGGCGGCGACCACTACATCGACGGCGGGATGGCCGAGAGCCTCGCGCTGAAGGTCGCGCACGCGCGGCGGGCCGAGGTGATCATCGCGGTCGATCTGTCGGCCGTGGATCACCACGAGGATGTGCCGTATCGCGCCACGCTACCCCACATCTTGTTCCGCACGTACGCGATCATGGGCAGCGTGCTCAACGAGCACACCCTGCACCGCTACACCGACGAACGGGTCGTGCTGATCCGGCCCAAGGTCGAGGGTGTGGGCGTGCTCGACCAGCCGGACACCGTCGAGCTGGTGCGGCTCGGCGAGCGGGAGGCGCTCGAGGCGTTGACCACCCACCCCCTGACCCGCTGGCTGTGCGATCCGCGGATCGTGCGCGAGGTCGATCGGACCATCACGCGGCCGCGGGACTACGTCCACCTCGACGTCGACATGAACGCGTGCATCCACTGCGGCATCTGCGCGGTGACCTGCGCGACGCACGGCTACGTCGACGTACCGGTGGGGCCGGTGGTGCGGAAGCTCCACAACCACGAGTGCACCCGCGACGCGGCGTGCGAGCGAAGCTGCCCGACCGACGCGATCACGCTCCGCAACATGTGACGCGCGTCAGGCGGGCCGCGTGCGGTGGCGCCGGCGAGCCAGCAGCCAGGCCAGCCCGCCGAGGACCAGACCGGCGACGACCGTGAACAGGACCCAGCCGGTCATCTGGGGCAGGGCGACCGCGGTCCACCAGGCCTCCTGCGGGGTCTCGAACCGCAGGACCTTGCCGCTGATCGGGGAGGTACATGGTCGTCAGCGGGTGCATGTCGAGGTGGGTGCCGGCGTGCGTGGAGGTGACGGTGTACGACGCGGCGACGATCAGCAGCCGCTGCAGGATCGCCAGGACCAGGAGGCCGAGTGCGAACCGGCCGAACGAGAGCCCCCGGCGGGCGGCGTAGAGGCCGACGAACACCACGGTGGGGAAGATCGCCATCGACACGCCGGTGGCCCAGACCAGGCCGGACGGGGCGGCGGTCTTCTCGAACAGGAGACGCGCGACCAGCAGCCAGGCGGTCACCAGCAGCGCGTGGAACACGAGGCCGGGAGGCGCCTGCCGCTTGCGACTGAGCATCACCACGGCGGCGGCCAGCGCGAGCATCCCGGCGAGCGCGACGAGCCACAGCCAGCCGGGGGCGGTGACCTGCTCGAACACGAGGACCTGGCCCTGGCCATCCGTACCCTGCGGGAACGGGTTCACGACCTCGAGCGAGCGCTCCGTGCCGCCGGCGAGGGCCGCGAAACCCACGGCGACGACCGCGCCGAGCGCGAGCAGCGCCGCGATCGCGGTGCGAGCGCGGGTTCCGACCAGCGGCACGAGGAGCAGCAGGACCACGGCCGACATGCTCACGAGGAGCCAGGGCAGCGACGACTGGAAGAGGTGTTCCATGGGGGGGCGGTGCGGGATCGTCGGGCCTCGCCGGCTCGCGGTCGAGGATTCCTGTGCAAGACTTGGTCGAGCGCCCCGTTCCGGATGCGGCCGGATTCGGCCATCCTGTCCGGCCGACTTCCGAACACCATGCCCCACCACCTCAGCGGAACCATCGTCGTCGTCGGCGCCTCGTCGGGGATCGGCGAGGCACTGGCGATGCAGCTCGCTCACGACGCCCGCCCGGTCGCGCTGCTCGCACGGCGCGAGGCGGCGCTCGAGGCGCTGGCGGAGCGGATCCGGGCGAAGGTCGGGACGACGCGGGCGTGCGCGTTTCCGCATGACGTGCAGGACTTGCACTCGGTCGAGGTGTTGTTCGACCGGATCGAGCAGCAGCTCGGCGAGGTCGACGAGCTGCACTACGTGTCCGGCGTGATGCCCGACGTCGCGCTCGACGAGTTCCCGACCGACAAGGACGCGGCGATGCTGCAGGTCAACGCGCTTGGCTGCATGGCCTGGTGCAACGCGGCGGCACGGCGGTTCCTCGCGCGCGGACGCGGGCACATCGTCGGGATCACCAGCGTCGCCGGACAGCGCGGGCGGATGGACCGGCCGGGCTACAACGCGTCGAAGGCGGCGCAGGACGTCTACCTCGAGGCGTTGCGCAACCGGCTCTGGCGGCACGGCGTCCGGGTGACGACCGTCCGGCCCGGGCCGGTGCGGACGCCGATGACCGAGGGGATGGACGTGCCGATGCCAATCGCGGCCGAGCGGTGCGCGGCGATCGTCGTCAAGGCACGCGACCGGGGGCGGGCGGTGGTCTACGCGCCGTGGCAATGGCGGCCGATCATGGCGGCGATCCGGGCGATCCCGTCGTTCCTGTTCCGCAGGATGAGCGTGTGATGGCCGTCGGCGGTGCGAGCTGGGTGCGCGAGCGGGTGCGTGGCTGGGGCATGGCGGTCGGCGGCGAGGCCGAGGTGTGCCGGCCCGAGACCAAGGAGCAGGTCGCCGAGGCGCTCGGATCGGTGACCAACGGCGCGGGCGTCGTGCTGCGCGGCAGCGGCTGCAGCTACGGGGACGCGGCCAACAACACCGGCGGGCACGTGCTCGACCTCAGTCGGATGAACCGGATCCTCGCGTTCGATCCGGCGACCGGGATCGCGCGGGTCGAGCCGGGCGTGCGGATCCGGGACCTGTGGCGGCACGCGATTCCGCACGGCTTCTGGCCGGCGGTCGTGCCCGGGACGATGGCGGTGTCGATGGGCGGGGCTGCCGCGATGAACATCCACGGCAAGAATGCCTTCGCCGTCGGGACGTTCGGCGAGCACGTGCAGTCGTTCGTGCTGCGGACCCCGGGTGGCGAGGAGCTCGTGTGCGATCGCGAACGGCACGCCGACGTGTTCCACGCCGCGATCTCGGGGTTCGGGATGCTCGGCGCGTTCACCGAGCTGACGGTGAAGCTGAAGAAGGTGCACTCCGGGCGCCTCCGGGTGTGGGGGATCCCGATGCGGAGCCTGGAGGACGGGCTCGCGATCCTCGAGGACTGCAAGGGCGACGCCGACTACCTGGTGGGCTGGTGCGATCTGTGGGCGCGGGGGTCGGCCTACGGTCGCGGCGTGATGCACCGCGCCGACCAGCTGGCGCCCGGGGAGGATCCCGAGGGCGAGCGGCTGTTGACGCCCGAGCGGCAGGACGTGCCGGGGACGTTGTTCGGGGTCGTGCCGAAGGGTTGGATCTGGCCGGGGATGTGGTGCGCGTTCCACTTCGGGATGGTGGGGTTCGTCAACGCGCTCGAAGTACCGGGCAGGCTTCGGCGAGGGCCGCAAATCGCCGTACCTGCAGACGCACGGGGCGTTCCACTTCCTGCTCGACTACGTGCCGCGGTGGCAATGGATGGTGAAGCCGGGCGGGCTGATCCAGTTCCAGCCGTTCGTGCCGGCGGCCGAGGCGTCGCGGGTGTTGCGGCGGGTGGGGGAGATGGCGCAGGCGGCGGGTATGCGGCCCTACCTCGGGGTGCTGAAGCGCCACCGGCCCGATCCGTTCCTGATGACGCACGGCCTCGACGGCTTCTCGATGGCGATGGACTTCGGCGTGCCGGTGTCGAAGCGCGAGCGCGAGAAGCTCTGGCGTCTGACGCAGGCGATGGCCGAGGTCGTGCTCGACGCCGGCGGCCGCTTCTACTACGCGAAGGACGCGACCTTGCTCGGCTCCTCGTTCGAGCGCGTGCACGGCTCGGCGGCGATCGCGGAGTTCCGCGCCCTGAAGGCCCGCCTGGATCCGAACAACGTCCTGCAGAGCGACCTGTCCCGGCGCCTCGGCGTGGTGAGGCAGACAACCACGCCGGGTGTGGTTGTCTGCCTTCCAGCGTGCTCACGGCGCGATGCGGACCGCGAGTGCGTCGCTCGCGACGAGCGCGCCGGGCAGTGCGAACCACTGCGCGAATGCCCGGGCGCCGGTGAGCGACGGGGACGTCGGGATCGGTGCGCCGATCGACGCTGCGCCCGATGCGTCGAGCATCGCCGGCATCACGGTCTCCGCGGAGGCGAGGAGCTCGCAGCCGCCGGGGACGGGCCATGGCAGCGGCAGGGCGCCGAGCTGCTGCTCGTCGAGGCCGAGCGCGAGCACGACCGGTGACGCAGCGGGTCCGCCCTGCACGCCGAGCGCGAATGCGGCGTTACCGATCGTCGGCGCGCCCGTCCACGTCGCGTTCCCGCCGCCGCAGCTCCGCCCGAACGGCAGCACCTCGGCCGCGAGCGGTGGTGCGATCGCGAAGTCGACCGGATCCCCCGGCAGCGGACCGGCGAGCGTCTGCCAGCTTCCCGCACCCGTGCCGAACACCACGACACGCACCAGATACGGATGCGCACGGCCGCCGAGCGCCAGCACGTCGAGACCGTCGCCCCGCATCGCCACGGTGCCACCGGCCGGGAGCGGCGGCGTCAGCGCCAGCGTGCGGAGCTGTGCGAGGAACTCGAACAGGTGCACGCGGCCCTGGTCGTCGGTCAACACCTGGCGGATCGCGCCGGTCGGCAGGTCGTGCACGCCGGTGACCACGGCCCCACCGAGCCCTTGGATCGCGTGCGGGCCCGAGCTCACCATGCCGCTCACGAGGTCGAGCGGCGACAGCGCCGGTCCGGCCGCCGTGTCCTCGACGGCCAGGCCGTAGCCGCTCAGGGCGAACGCCTCCAGCGCGCGCACCGTGCCCACGCCGGGGATCGGGTGGGCGGCGCCGCCGTTGCGCGGCGTGCGCAGCAACCCGCTCGCGGCGACGACGAGGTCGCCCGCGTCGCCGAACGCGAGGTCGCGCACCGGCGCCGACACGGTGGCGATCACGCGCCCGCGCCGGAACGCACCGTTCGCGAACGTCGCCCGCAGCACGCTCGCGCCGCCGCCGATCGGATCCGCCAGCGCCACGACGACGTCGCCGTTCACCGGGTCGATCGCGACCGCCTCGGGCGCGCGATCGTCGAACGGGAACCGCGGGAGCGCTCGTGTCGCTCCGGTAGCGACGTCGACGTCGACGAGCTGCGCGCGTGGCATGGTCGACACGCCTGCGTCGACGATCACCACCGCGTGTCCGGCGCCGACCTGCGCCGCCGCGGACGTCGCCAGCACCAGCGCGAGCAGAGCGGAGCGCAGCATCGCGGCGAGTCTACTTCGCCAGCAGATCGAGCACCTGATTGCCGACCGCACCGGGCTTCGGACCCGGCCCGCCGTTCGCGCGGTTCACCAGCACGACGACGCCGGTCTTGTCGGCGTTCCGGAAGCCGATGTAGGCGCAGTAGCCACCGGTCGCGCCGTTGTGCCAGATCGTGTCCTCGCCGCCCTTGCGCTTGCGGATGTGCCAGCCGAGCGCGACCTCGGCGTTCTTCCCGATCGAGCGTCGTGGTTCCAGCGTCGTCGCCAGCAGCGTCGCGAATCGCTCGTCCGGCGGCGCCAGACAGTCGGCGACGAACGTCATCATGTCGTCGGCGTTCGATCGCAGCCCACCGGCACCGGCGAACGCCGGCAGGTCCCAGTTCGCGACGCGCTTGCCCTTGCGCCCGTGCGGCGCCGCGAGGTGCGCGCGATCGTCCTCGTCGAGCGTGATGTGCGTGTGGGTCAGCCCGAGCGGCTTGCAGATCCGGTCGACGACGAGCGTCTCGTAGTCCTCGCCGACGCGCCGCGCGAGTGCGTTGCCGAGCAGCGCGACCGCGAGATTCGAGGTACTCGTAGCGCTCACCGATCTCGCGCGGCAGCCGGTAGCTCGACAGGAACGCATACAGGTCGTCGACCGTGTAGTCGGCGTACGGGTTGCGCCGGTCCTCCGGACGGAAGTTGGTCGGCATCCGCGGCAGCCCCGAGTGGTGCATCGCGAGATCCACCAGTCGAATCTCGTACGCCTCGGTGCGCGGCACGTGCACCGACTCGGGCAGCAGCGCCTGCACCGGTTCGTCGAGCGTCACGAGCTTCCGGTCGATCATGTCGGCGAGCACCAACGACGTGAACACCTTGGTGATCGAGCCGATCTCGAAGCGGGTCGCGTGGTCGAGCTCGGCCGCGTTCTCGCCGGCGTCGCACTTGCCGAATGCCCACACGTGCCGCTCGCCGTCCCGCACGACCCCGACGACGACTCCATGGTGCCCGTCCGCGGGGACGAGCTCCCCGCAGATGTCCTGGATCGCCTCCGGCGACGGCCAGGACGGCGCCTGCTCGCTGGGCGGGGAGCCAGGCGGCGGCCGCGATCGCGGCGAGGAGCAGGCGGGCGGCTGTCGGGATCATCGGCAAGGGCCTCCAATCATGCGGCTCGGATTGGACGCATTCGTCTGAACCGGATCCACCGGCCCGTGAGTTTCGATGGGCGTGACCGACGCGACGACGACCGAAGCCCTGCTGCGCGAGACCCGCTGGCTCGAACGCCTCGCGCGCGGGCTCGTCGGCGATCCCGACCGGGCCGCGGACGTCGCGCAGGAGACGCTGGCCCGAGCGCTGGCGCGGCCGCCGCGGGTCGACCGCGAGCGGCTCCGCCCCTGGCTCGCGACGGTCGCGCGCAATCTCGTGCGCAGCTCCGCGCGCCGGAGCCGGACCGGCAACATCGCCGAACGGCTCGCCGCACGCCTCGAGGCCGTCGACTCGACGGCCGACGTGGTCGCGCGGGCCGAGATCCAGCGCGAGGCGGTCGACGCGGTGCTCTCGCTCGACGAGCCGTATCGCACCGCCGTCCTGCTCCGCTACCTCCACGATCTCCCGCCGCGCGAGGTCGCCCGGCAGACGGACGTCGCGGTCGAGACCGCGCGGACCCGCATCAAGCGGGGCATCGACCAGGTGCGGCGGCGGCTGGACGAGCGTCGCGGTGGCCGGCGCGCATGGCTGGCGGTGCTCGCCGCCCCCTCGTTCCGGACCGCGCCGTTGCCGCTCGCATGGATCGCGCTGATGGGAACCAACGCCAAGCTCGCCGTCGTCGCGGCGGTCGTCCTCACCGCCGTGCTGGTGTTCTTCGGCACGCGCGCGCCGCTTGCCACGCCGGTGCCACCCGCGGTCGTGTCGGTACCAGACGCGCAGCGAGGCAGCGCCGGGGGTGAGGACGCGGCACCGGACCTCGCGACCGACCGGACCGCGGTGGCCACCGGTGCCGCCGAACCGACCGCGCCGCTCACCGGCGCGCGTCGCCTGCGCGGCGTGGTCGTCGCCGAGGAGTCCGACGTGCCGCTGTCCGACTGCACGGTGGTCGCGCGCGCCGTCGCCGATCGAATCGCCGGCGACGCGGTCGAGCTGGCGCAGGCGAAGACCGGGGCGGACGGGGAGTTCGCGCTGGCGTTCGACCCGCCGGACGATGCGCGAATCGAGGTCGAGGTACGCGCTCCCGAGCGCGCGCTCGTGCGCGAGGCGATCCGGCGACCGGGTGAGGACCCCGAGGTGGCGAGCGAGCGGGAGGATCTGGGTCGCGTGTCCGTGCCGCCGGGCACACGCATTCGCGGGCGCGTCGTCGATGCGGGCGGCGTCCGGCCGGTCGCGGGCGCGACGTTGGTCGTCGCGCCGGACTGGGTCTGGCTGGCGAACCACTCGCCGACCACGCTCCTGCGCGAGGCGTTCGTCGCCGGTCGCACCGACGCGGCCGGTCGGTTCGAGCTGGATCGCCCGGTGATCGCCTCGCAGTGGAAGCCGCCGCTGCTGGTCGCCGTCGCCGACGCCGGGATCGGTTGGCTCGAGCTGCCGGCACTCCGGCGCAGTGCCCATCGCATCGAGGTGGCCGACATCCAGCTCGCGCCGGCGTTCGATCTCGAGGTGCACGTGCGCGACGCCGGGGGGCGTCCGGCGGGTGACGTTGCGGTGCGGGCGGAGCCCCGATTCCAGCCGATCGGCGCACCGGGCGACTGGTCGCACGCGCTCGGTCCGCTCGCGGGGAGGTTCAGGGCGCGGACGGACGCGACCGGGTTCGCGCGCATCGCCGGCTTGCCCGCCGGTGAGCGCGGGTATCGCGTGGTGGTTCGGGACGGCGGTGGACGGGTGGTGCGGACGGAGCTCGCGCCGGCGCAGGCCGGTCGCACCGCCGAGCTCGTGGTCGCGCTGCCGGCGGCCGCGACCTTGCGCATTCACGGGGTGGTGAGCGACGCGGCGGGATCGAGTATCGAGGGCGCGATCGTCGGGTCCGGTGCCGAGCGAGCTGCGAGCGACGCGCGCGGTCGCTTCGCGATCGACGTGCCACGGGGGAGCGATCCGGTCTCGGTGTGGGCGCGGGCGGACGGATTCGCGCGGATCGGTACGCACGTGGACGCGGGTGCGGGTGCGCCGGACGTCGGGTGGAACGCGACGCTCCGGCCGGGCGGCGAGCTACGGGGCGTCGTCGTCGACGAGGACGGTGGACCCCTCGGCGGCGCGCGCGTGCGCGCCGGGTCGGGGTCGGCGCGGACCGACGTGGGCGGGTGGTTCGCGATTCCGGATCTACCCCTCGAGCCGCAGCGGCTGACGGTGACCGTCGCCGGGGCGATCGTGGACCACGAGCCCGCCGCGGCGACACCGGGAACGGCGCCGTTGACGATCCGCGTGCGCCGGGTGCCGGACGTGCTCGTCCACATGGTGGCTCGGGTCATGGACGAGTCCGGACGGCCGGTGGAGGTCGTCGAAGCGAGCGTCGTGCAACGGGTCGGCGGCCAGGACGCGAGCCGGGAGGCGGTCGAGCGGCGTATCGGCTCGGTCGAGGCGATGATCTCGCAGGCGGGGCGCTGGCGGCTGACGGCGAGCGGGCGGACGGGGACGGAGGGAGTCGTCGAGTTCGACGTGCAGCCGGGGATGACGGAGGTCACGCCGACCGTCGTGATCCACGCCGGCATCTCGCTGCCGTGCGAGGTGGTGTTCGACGGGCCGGCGACGTCGCGACCGGACGCGCTGCACGTCGTCGTCGGCGAGCGGGGGCAGTCGGTGCGGTTCTCGGGTGAAGGTCACGAGGTGCGCACGCGTTCGATCGTCTTGGACCTGCGGCGCGGGACGACCTTCTCGCTCGAGGGCGTCGATCCCGAGCGACCGGTCGAGCTGCTGGTGGACGACGAGCGCTTCACGGGTGAGCTGCGCTTCGAACCGACACGGCTCGCTGGAACGGCGCGGCTCCACGTCTCGGTGCCCGCGACGGTCGTCTGGCGAGGCGACGCCGCGTGGCCTGACGACGAGCTCACGGTGCGCTTCCGGCGCGAGGGCGAGACCGACTGGCGACCCGAGGTGCGCTTCGGTGGTCTCGCCGGTCGCACCGAGCTCATGCGCTGGCCGCTCGTGCCCGGCCGGTGGGAGTGGCGCATCGAGGCTCCGGAAGGCGTGAGCCCGAGCGAGGGCGCGCTCGATGTCTCGCCGGGCGGCCGCGCGACGATTCGCCTGACGCCACCGCGCCGGTGATCCCCGGAGGCAGCATTCCACACCGGGTGTGGTTGTCTGCCCTCCGACGACGCGGCCCAGAGGCAGCAGTTCACACCGGGTGTGGTTGTCTGCCTCAGTGCCAGAAGTCGTGCGGGTTGGCCGCGACGATCGCGAGCTCGCGGGTTTCGATCGCGACGAGCAGGAGCGCGAACGCGGCGAGCGCGAGCCACGGTGCGTGCCGGCCGAAGCGCCTGGTCACGCGCTCCAGTCCGTCGACCCACAGGATCGCGAGCGGCGCGACCATGCCGCAGAGGAGGCGTCCCGAGACGAAGTAGGGGAAGTCCTCGGACGGGTAGAAGTTGCGGCCGAAGTGGATCGAGATCGACATCCAGACGAGCACGAGCACGCCGGCGAGGCCGCTCGCCCACACTGCGGCCGCGAACGCCCCGGGGATGGCGTCCGGCACGCGCCGCAGCGACGCCCGGGCGGAGGTGCCGACGAACCAGACGGCGTTGGCGCCGAACGCGAGACCGACGGCTCGCGAGTGCATCGGCACGCCGTGCCAATACAGCTCGCCGTTGAAGAAGCGCACGGTCAGCTCCGACACGAACGTCCAGGCGCCCGCCGGAGTGAACAGCGGATGTTGGAGCATCTCCCCGAACGTCCGCGGCGTCGCGCCGGTGAGTGCGTTGCGCTCGGCGAGGCCGGTGAGAACGCCGGTCGCCGCGACCTTGTAGCCGAGCCATGCGACGACCGGCACGGCGGCGGCGAGTGCCGGCACCAGCGCGCGCCGCCAGGTGCCGTTCTCGTGCTGGCGGAGCCCGCGCACGAACGGCGGGAGCAGCAGCACGACCGCCGCGACGACCAGCGCGATGTTCACGGGCTTGACGAGGAACGCCGCGGCGACGCACAGTCCGGCGAGCAGTCGCACGCCGTCGCTCGCATCGCGATCGCGTGCCCGCCAGAGCAGCAAGAGGGCGAGCGGGAACAGCCAGACGGCCGGCACGTCGTTGCTGATCACGTAGAACACGTCCTGCGGGAACAGCGCGACGAAGACCGCCGAACCGAGTGCCAGGAACCCCCGACCCGGCCCGACGCGTCGTGCGAGCAAGAAGGTGAGCAGCGTCGCAAGCCCGACCATCAGCGCGTTCGTGAACCGAACCACGTAGAACGGCTGCACTCCCGCGAGTCCGCAGGCCTTCGCCACGCGGTACACCGCCGCCGCGCCGAGGTAGTAGAAGGGCGGCTGGTCACCTGATGGTTCGGGTGCTCCGAAGTCGTCCCTCGCTGCATCGCGAGATACCGCGCGCGCAATTCGGGCGGCCAGTAGGCGGCGAGCGGTGCGTAGCCCGGCGGCGGCGGCGGCTCGCGGTAGGCCGGGCTGTCGTAGAGCCAATACAGCTCGAGGACGTCCGGCTCGAACTCGAGTCCGGAGTTCGGCAGCACCTTGCCGCGCGCGACCTTGACGATCCGGTCGACATGCTGCGGCTCGTCGAGGTGGCTGAAGAACGGGAAGCTCGCCGCACCGACGAACACGCGGGCGATCGCGAGCGTGACGATCGCTGCGACCAGCCAGACTGTCGCACGGCGATTCATCGGTTCATCGATGCGTTCCGCTCATGCCTTGAGCGCGAGCTCGATGGCATCGAGCTTGAATCGGCTGATCAATCGGTACCACTCCTCCGTCGACAGCTTGCGCATCGTCGTGATGCGGCGGCGTTCGCGCAGCATCGCGGGTAGTCGCCAGAAGGCCGCCGAGTACGCGCGCAGCATCACGAACATGAGCTGGAACCAGGAGTACTCCTTCATGAACTCGCCCGACGCCCCGCGGTGGGTGCGCACGGCGTAGGCCTGGAGGAGGTAGCGGTTCAGGGTGAAGAACGGGCTGACGAACACGATGAAACGCGGCATCAGCTTGACGACGTTCCAGATGCGGTTGCGCTCGACGTGGTAGGCCTTGAACTTCGAGTAGTTTCCGGCGGTCGACGACTTGCGGTGGCGGACGCGTGCGGCGGGGACGTACCAGCACTTCCAGCCACAGAGCTGGCCGCGCATGCCGAGATCGAGGTCCTCGAGGTAGCAGAAATACGCCTCGTCGAACGCGCCGACCTCGTCGAGCATGCTCCGGCGCAGGAGCGCGGCGCAGCCGTGCGGCGCGATCACCTCGTCGGGCTGGTCGAACTGCCCCATGTCCTTCTCCTCCCAGCCGCGCGGGCGGCAGACGCCGTCGGGGTAGACGAGGAGGCCGGCGGAGTCGAAGACGTTCGGCTCGTCCATGACGACGACGCGGCACGCGAGCGAGCCGACGTCGGGTTTGTCGGCGACGAACTCCGTCAACCGCGCGATCGCGTCGGGGTCGGCGGCGGCGTCGCTGTTGAGCAGGAAGAACCAATCGCCCTTGGCGATCTCGAACCCGCGGTTGTTGCCGCCGGCGAAACCCTGGTTCGTCGGGTTGCGCAAGATGCGCAGGCGGTCGCCGAAGCGCTGCTCCGCGGCGTCCGCGGAGCCGTCGGCCGAGGCGTTGTCGACGAGGATGATCTCGAGGTTCGGCCAGGTCTGCGCGCAGAGGGACTCGAGCGCGGCCAGGAGGAGGTCGCCACCGTTGAAGTTGACGACGATGGCGCTGACGAGCGGCTCCAGGGGGTCTTCCTTCCGGCGGCGTGAACGGGCGATCGCGGCCTCGGCGCCGCGGGACCGGAGAGTCTACCGCGCGCGTGCGCGCGGGCCGGCAGGGGTTTCCGCTCGCGTCGTGCGCCGGGTGGGGTATCTCTCTCTCGGGACGTGAACTGCCCCGCCTGCAGCTCCGAGGACACGCGGCCCGCGTGGCGCCTGCGCGACCGCCTGTTCCGCACGACCGGCGAGACGTTCGGCGTGTCGCGGTGCCGGCGGTGTGGGCTGTCGTTCCTCGATCCGATGCCGCCGAAGGAACGGCTCGGCGCGTTCTACCCCGACGGCTACTGGACGGGGCCGGGGAGCGGCGGGGCGCGCGCGAAGCTGACGGAACTGTATCGGCGGTTCGTGTTGCGCGATCACCTGCGGTTCGTGCACCGGGTGCTGCGGCAGCGGCGTGAGGAGGGTCGACGGCTCGATCTCATCGACGTCGGCTGTGGCGACGGGTCGTTCCTCGAGCTGTGCGAGGCGCCGGTGAAGGTCGGAATGGACGTGTCGCGCGGCGCGGCGCGGGCGGCGCGGGCGCGCGGGCTCGAGGTGGTGGTGGGGACGCTGGAGGACTGTCCGTTCCCCGACGGCTCGTTCGGTATCGTCACGACCTACCACATGCTCGAGCACGTCTGTCCGGCCGAGCCGACGCTGGCGGCGGCGCGGCGGCTGCTCGACGACGGCGGCGACCTGATCGTGCAGGTGCCGAACGCCGCGAGCTGGCAGGCGGCGCTGCTCGGCGGGCGGTGGGCCGGACTCGACGTGCCGCGCCACCTGATGAACTACACGCCGGAGACGCTGCGCGCCGCACTCGAGCGCAACGGCTTCGAGGTGCTGCGCGCGAGCCAGTTCTCGATCCGCGACAATCCGACGGCGCTCGCCAACAGCATCGCCCCGAGCCTCTATCCGCCCGCGCGCGCGGCCCGCGGCGAGCCTCGCCAGGGCCTCGCCCCGATGCTCGGCGACCTCTGCTACCTCGGCCTGACCCTCGCGGCGATCCCGTTCACGCTGGTCGAGAGCGCCTTCGGCCACGGCGGCACCGTGATGGTCCAGGCCCGCAAGGCCTGAAGGGCAGCAGATCACACCGGGTGTGGTTGTCTGCCCTTCACACCGGGTCGGATTCGACGCCGTTCCGCTCGTCGAGGCGTTGGCGGAGGTCGCGCACTTCGGCTTCGAGGCGGGCGACGCGGGTGGCGAGGTCGGCGGGGGCCGGAGTCGGTGCGCGGG
Organism: uncultured Planctomycetota bacterium; assembly: GCA_963823025.1. Lineage (GTDB taxonomy): Bacteria > Planctomycetota > UBA1135 > UBA1135 > UBA2386 > CAWGKH01. The sequence continues at coordinate 428,074 of CAWGKH010000009.1, forward strand.
GTTCGGGCGACGGCGGCGGCGGTTCGGCCCGGCGGGGCATGCCGTCGTCGTCGTGCGACTCGGGCTGCTCGCCCAGGCGGTGCGCGAAGCGACGGTCACGCTCGCGCGGGCGGTGGGGGAGCTCCTCGACGAGCGGCTTCGGCGTGCGCGCGGCGAGGCGGTCGAGAACGGCGCGCACGCCGTCGGCGTCGGCGTGGAAACCCAGTCGGCCGACGCGCCGCGCGAGCTCGCCCGGAGCCTGCGGGCCGCGCAGCAGGAGCTCGGTCAGCAAGGCCTTCTCGCCGAGGTCCCGGAGATTGAGGCGCTCCTCGATGCGGTGGCGGTACCTTCGCGGCCCGCCCGCCCTCGACCCGCGCGACCCAGCCGTCCTCGCGGAGCGCGAGCAGGGCGCCGTTCAGCTCGAACGTCTCGAGCGACATCTCGGGCACGCGGTTGCTCTTCTGGTTGCAGCCGGCGAGCAGGGCGTTCTCGGTCAGCGGATAGGTCTCCGGCACCGAGAGCTCTTTCTCGACGAGAACACCGACGACGCGCTGCTGGGTCGGATCGAGCATGGTCGGCCCACGATAGCCGCCGCACCGGTGGACGCGGAGGCCGATCACCGCGACACTCGGGTCCTCGCGATGCGCAAGTGCCGTCCAGAGCGTCCGGTCCTCGTCACCCTCGCGGCCCTCGGCCTGCTGGTCGCCGCCGCCTGCTCGACCGACCGCACCACCGTCCGCGCCGAGCCCGCCGCCGCACCGGCCACCCGAGAGTCCCGCACCGGCGTCCCGATCCTGATGGACCTCCCGCTGATCGGAACCCTGTTCGGCTCCCGCACCGTCACGCGCTGACCACCCTCGCCGGGCTCACGGCGCTGCGACCGGCATCCGCGCGACGAACTGCAGCTCCGGATCAGGGTGCTCCGACGTCAGGAGCAGCGCCCCCAACTGCCGCACCGGCACCGCCTTCCGCGTCTCCTTGCCGTTCACCGAGATCGTGACCGGCTTCGCCATGTCGACGACGCGGGCGTCGAGAAGCACCGCGAGATCCCCGACGCCCCCGTCGCACGTGATCGAGATGGTGTTCGCCTCCCGGTCGAGGTCCGCGACGACGATCGCGTTCGCGCGCGGGTGCTCCCAGTACCAGCCAGTAGAACTGCCGCTTCCAGTCGAGCACCGGCTGCCACACGACGCGGTCCTGCACGACCGTCCGCTCCGCGTCGGCGATCTTCGCGAGCAGCGCCTTCGTCCCGCCCTCGGGCAACGCGTGACCGCGTCCGTCGACCTCCCAGTACTCGAAGTCGAACCCATCCCACTTCTGCTTCGCCGCACCGAGCAGCTCGACCGCCTTCTGGTTCGCCGCCGGCGGCACCCGCGGATCGTCACGGCTCTGGTAGATCGCCATCCGCACGTCCCGCAGGCTCGGGATCACGCCCTCGGTGACGTCGATCACCGTTCCACCCGGATGGTCGAAGACCGGCGTCGGCGCCCCGGCAGACGGGGCGAGCCCCGCGACGCGATCGGCGTGGTGCGCCCCGAGCGTCCAGGTCCCGTAGCCACCCATCGAGTGCCCGGCGAAGAACACGTGGTTCGGATCGATGCGCCACGTCCTGAGCGCCGCATCCACCAGGTCCATCACGAACTCCTCCGTCCCGGAGTCGGTCCACCCGCGCTCGGTCTTCTCGAGCACCTCGGGACTGACACACACCCAGTCGAACGCGCTCGCGCCCGGGGACCACGCCGAGTGCGCCTCGCTCGCGTCCCCGGCACCGGCCCCGCCGCCGTGCATCGCGATCAGGAGCCCCTTCGGACGACTCGTGTCGCCGCCGACGTAATAGAGCCCGCGCTCCTCCTTCTCCCACCAGAACCCCCTGCCGCTCTTCTCGAGCCGCCGTCCGTGCGCCTGCGCCTTCATCAGCTTCTTGCGCCAGTCCCGCTCCTCGCGCTCGGAGAGTGGTGGCAGCGCGTCGAGCCGATCGAGGATCGCGAGCTGGCGCGTCCGCCCCGCCGGCGTCCGCGCATCGAGCGCCAGATACTCGTCGACGAGATCGGTGGTCTCGCGGCGGGTCGGCGGGCGGTCCTGAGCCGTGGCGAGGGCAGCGAGCAAGAGCACCAGTCCGGGGGCGAGGCGGATCATGCCCCGAAGGTAGCGCCCGCCGGCGCTCACCGCTCGCTGTCGACGAGCCGCGCGACGTCGGCGACGACCTTCGCGCTCGCGTCCGAGTCGTCCCAGTTGGCGGTCAGCACGACCAGCACGTAGTCGTGACCGTCCTTCGGATACACGATCGCCGCGTCGTGGTGGATGCGCGTGATCTCCCCCGTCTTGTGCGCGACGACCGTGCCCTCGGGCAGCCCCGCCGGGATCATCGAGTTGTCCTCCTGCGCCTTCAGGATCGTGATCATCCGCCGGCACGACTCGGCCGACGCCGCCTCGTCGTGCACGATCGCGGTCAGCAGGATCGCCAGATCGCGGGCCGTCGTCGCGTTGTTCAACCCGCGCCGGTAGGCCTTGATGTCCTCGACGCCGCGCAGCACCCGCGTGTTCGTCGTGCCGAGCTGCTCGATCGTCTTCTGCACACGCCGCGCGTCGACGAGGGCGATGACGAGGTTGGTCGCGAGGTTGCTGCTCTTCGTGATCATCCGTTCGACGAGCTCTCCGAGCGGGCGCGTCTGGCCGACGATCTCGTAGAGGTCCGGGTCGCTGTCGTCCTCGGGCGAGAGCTCGTAGCTCGACCCGTCGACGATGCTCGCGAACTCGTTCTTGATCTGCACGGGCATGTCCAGCGACAGCTCGCCGGCGTCCACCTGGCGGAACACCTCGATCATCACCGGCACCTTCATCGTGCTTGCGGCGTGGAGCACGTGATCCGCGTCCACCGTGGCCCACGTGCCGTCGTCGAGGTCCTCGTAGGCGACGCAGACGACACCGGGACGTTGCTCACGGACGAAGTCGTCGAGGTCCTTCTGGAGGCGTGGAGGAGGGGGCGCCGCACATCCGGATGCGGCGGCGAGGAGAGCGAGACAGGGAGCGAAGCGAAGCATGGGACTCGTTCAATGGTGCGTGGCCCAGGCCCTGAGTCGAGGGCCGAGCACGTCCTCGAACAGGATCTTCACACATGCGGCGAGCGGAACCGACACCAGCATGCCGACGACACCGCCGACCGCGCCACCCAGGAACACGACGACGAGGATCGTCACGGTGTCGAGTTCGAGATCGCGACCCTGCAGCCACGGCGTCAGCACCCAACCCTCGATGAACTGCACGGCACCGAACACCACGCTCGGCCAGACGAGGACTGCGAGGAACTCGAAGCCCGGCCCGCCCTGACCGACGGAGTCGAGGTACTTCAGCAGGATCGCGAGCGGCCAGCCGATGATCGACGCGTACGGCACGATCGTCAGGAAGCCGGTGGCGAGCCCGACCAGCAGCCAGGTACGGCACGCCGACGATCTGGAAGCCCAGCGCGAACAACGCGCCGACGATGCCGGCGATCAACACGCGCCCGCGGAAGAACACGCGCACCGCGTGGGCCATACGGCGGCCGACCCGTCCCGCCCCCTCGCGCTGGGTCTCCGGCACGAACTGCCCGAGCCACACGACGATCCGCGGATAGTGCCACGCCAGGAAGAAGAAGTAGAACGGCACCAGGAACGCGAACATCGCGATCGATGTCGTTGTGCTGATCACGCCGGCGACGAGCTGCATCGCGGTGCCCGTGCCGGTCCACACGATGTCGAGCACGCGCTCGGGATCGGCCTTCAGCTCCTCCAGCTTCGCCGTCCACGCCGCCGAGAAGTTGACCTTCTCCAGCACGTGGAAGCGCTGCGCGATCTGCTCGGCGTAGCCCGGCAACGCCGAGACGAAGTCACCGATCTGGTTCACCAGCAGCGGGCCGAGCCAGAACATCGTCTGCCAGACGAGGATCCCGGCGACCAGGATCAGCCCCGCGACCGTCGCCGTCCGCGGCACCCGGGCCTGGCGTTGGAGCCGGCTGACCAGCGGATCGAACAGGAACGCGAAGAACAGCGCGACCAGCAGCGGCGCGAACACCGCAGCCTGCCACAGCACGAACCGCAGCACGGCGAGGCCCGCGAACACCCACAGCAGGTCGCGGACCGCACGGATCTCCCACAGGTGTGGGCCCCACGGGCCCTTGTGTGATTCCGGCTCGGTCACCGACCGACTTTCGTACCGGTGCCCTCGGGCCGCGTCCATGTTTCCCCGGACGGGTTGCCGTTTCGGGGTCCGGTGCCGTATCGTCTTTTGCCGAAAGGACTGGTGGCGGCCCGAATGACGGGTCGCGAATCCGGTCCGGTCCGGGAGGGATGCGGAGCTCTCCGATGCGCTCCGCGATCGTGGGCCGCCCGTTCCGCCGCGCAGGTGCGCGGGGAATCCGGTGCGCGCCGCCCACCTTGCCTCGGACCCGACACGCATCGAACACACACAGAGAACACACAGAGTGGACTTCCGATCCCTGGGGCTCTCCGAGCCCGTTCTGAAGGGGGTAGCCGACGCGGGCTACGAGAGCCCGACCGAGATCCAGGAGCGAGCGATCCCGCTCGCGCTGGCCGGGCGCGACCTGATCGCACTGGGCCAGACCGGCAGCGGCAAGACCGCGGCCTTCGGCCTCCCCCTCCTCGAAACCCTCGCCAAGGGCGAGCCCGGCCTGCGCGCCCTGATCCTGGTGCCGACGCGCGAGCTGTGCGTCCAGGTCGCCGAGAACCTGCGCGTCTACGCCGCCCACACCGGGCTGCACGTGCGCACCGCGTTCGGCGGCATCCCGATCACCATCCAGGAGCAGGCGTTGAAGCGCGGCGTCGACGTGCTCGTCGCCTGCCCCGGTCGCCTGCTCGATCACGTGCAGATCAAGACGTTGACGCTCGACGCCGTGCAGGCGCTCGTGCTCGACGAGGCCGATCGCATGCTGGACATGGGGTTCATGCCCCAGATCCGGCGGATCCTCGCGCGACTCCCGCAGAAGCGGCAGAACATGATGTTCTCCGCAACGATGCCGAAGGAGATCGAGCGCCTGGTCGCCGATCACTTCGGACAGGCGGAGACCGTGCAGGTCGGCACGCGCTCGCAGGCGGCGTCGACGATCACGCACCGCTTCGAGTCGGTGCACGCGAAGGACAAGGAGCCCTGGCTCGAGCGGTTCCTGCGCGATCGACAGGACACGGCACTGATCTTCGTCAAGACCAAGAAGCGCGCCGAGGAGCTCGGCCGCCAGCTCCAGCGTGGTCGGTTGCCCGCGGACTCGATCCACGGTGACAAGAGCGCCGAGTCGCGCCACGTCGTGCTCAAGGCGTTCGAGCGCGGCAAGGTGCGCTTCCTCGTCGCGACCGACGTCGCGGCCCGCGGGCTCGACGTCAGCGACATCGGCACGGTCGTCAACTTCGACATGCCGCGCGCGCTCGAGGACTACGTCCACCGCGTCGGCCGCACCGGTCGTGCGGGAAGCGAGGGCGAGGCCGTGAGCCTCGTGACCCGACTGGACGGCGGCATGCAACGGCAGATCCTCGCGCACCTGGAGAAGACCTCCGGGGGGATGGCGCGGGCCGTCGTCGACGGCAAGGTCGTGCTGAAGCGGAAGGCCGGCGCCGAGGACGGGGCCGCGGAACGCGAGCCCGAGAACGCTGCGCGGAACGGCCGCTCCGGTGGCGAGGCAAACTCGAACGGCCGGAGCGCCGGGCGTGGTCGTGAGCGCGCCGAGCGCGACCGCGACCGCCCGCGCGCCGAGCGCCGACACGGCGAGGCGCGTCCGGAGAGCCGGGACGGCGGGGAGCCTCGCGGCGGCGAGCGCCGCCCGCGCCGGCGCCGCGCATCGGCCGAGGTCGTCGAGCTGTCGTCCCACGTCCCGCCGCCGCCGGCAGAGACCGGCTTCGGCGTCGGCATCGACGCGCCGCGCGGGGAGCGGGCGGAATCGGACGACCGGTCGCGCCGGCGCCGCCGTTCGCGCGACCGGGCGTGAGGCAGGCGCGCGGACCGGCCGATCCGGAATCCGCCGAGTCGTCGTCCGCAGTCGCGCCGATCGCGCTTGAATAGCGGTTCGCGCGAGACCTATCTGCCGCCCAACGACCGGACCGGGCCGCCGGTCCGCGAATCCGATGCTGAACTACTTCTTCTTCTTCGACCCCCTCTACTTCCTCTACGTCGGTCCGTTCCTGCTGCTGGCGCTGTGGGCGCAGTGGCGCGTCAAGGGCACGTTCGCGAAGTACTCCGAGGTGCCGGTGCGGTCGGGCGTGTCGGGTGCGCAGGCGGCCCAGGCGATCCTGAGCGCTGCGGGCATCCACGACGTCCGCATCGAGGGCGTGCGGGGCATGCTGTCCGATCACTACGACCCGCGGACCAAGACCGTCCGCCTGTCGGAGAGCGTGCTCGACAGCCACAGCACGGCGTCGGTGGCGGTGGCCGCGCACGAGGTGGGCCACGCGATCCAGCACGCGCAGGGCTACGCGCCGATGCAGTGGCGCCACGCGATGGTGCCGGTGGTCAATCTCGTCAGCACGCTGGCGTTCCCGATGTTCTTCGCCGGCCTCATCCTTGGCCTCGCCGGGCTCGCGATCATCGGCGTCGTGATGTTCGCCGCGACGACGCTGTTCCACGTCGTCACGCTGCCGGTCGAGTTCGACGCCTCGCACCGCGCGATCCGGATCCTCGAGGGCTCCGGCATGGTCACCGCCGACGAGATGGTCGGCGTCCGCAAGGTGCTCTATGCCGCCGGCTTCACCTACCTCGCCGCGACGCTCGTGTCCGCCTCGCAGCTGATCTACTGGCTGATGCGCTCGGGGCTCCTGAACAGCCGGAGCTGATCGAGCGAGCGCGACGCCTCGATCACGTCGTCGAGGCTCCGCCCGCTGAGCACGCGGTCGGCCCAGGTCTCGAGCTGGGCCTCTGAGGCGCTGCGGACGCGGGCGATGGTGGATGCGGAGAGCGGTCCGAAGCGGCGTTCGAGCTGGCGGAGCAGGAGCGTCCGTTTTCCCTGGAACAAGCCTTCCTGACGCCCTTCCTGACGCCCTTCCTGACGCCCTTCTGCTCGTGCTGCTTCGCGGAGCTTGTCGACGGACTCCTGGAGCTTGTTCTTCATGGCGTTCGCGATGATGGGCAGGTCGCGCTCGAGGGCCGCGCGGAGCTCGTCCGGCGGAGCTCCGGCGGTGGCGAGCAGGTAGGAGTATAGAGCGGTGAAGATCTCCGGATCGCGAAGGTCGGCGAGGAGCGTATCGAGCAGCGCCTGCCAGCGAGCGATCGCGGCGAGAGCCTGGTGGAGGTCGCAGCGGGGAGGACGCGGAGGAACAACAGCGCGATCGTCGACACCGAGGACAGCATGCGTTCCTGGATCTCGGGTTCGCTCTGTGCGGCGAGGTCGTCGAGCGCGAAGCGGAGGTCGGGCTGCAGCGCACGCAACGAGCGCCGGGCGGCAGGAGGAAGCCCGTCCAGTCGGACCAGGTCGCGGACCCGGCGCGGCCCGTGCCACGGCCCGTCGCCGTGGTGCACGACGAACGGCAGGACCGGCGGGAGGTCGCTCGCGCCGGGGTGTTCGCGCAGCCAGCGTTCCAGCACGCGAACGACGTAGCGCAGCACCTGGAACGCGGTCAGGCGCTCCTCGGTCGCCTTGTGCTCGACGAGCAGGTACAGCAGCGCGCGCTCGTCGCCGATCCGCGCCTCGAACAGCAGGTCGGCCTGCTGCGGGCGTAGCTGCGCATCGACGAACGAGCCGTCCTGGCGCCGCAGCGACCGCCAGTCGATCGCGCCGGCGAGTGCCGGCGGCAGCGCGCGGCGCAGCAGCCCCGCGGCGTTCTCGGGCTCGCCGAACACCAGGCGGAACAGCGCGTCGTGCGGTCTTCGGACCGGGTCCATCGAGATCCCTGTGTGCAGCGCTGCCCGCAGGTGACGCGCCGATTGGCCGGATTCGTCCGTTGGCCGGTCGGATCTGGGCGCGCATCTCCGGCGCGCGAGGATCGCGCAGTGGCCGTGATGTGGCGGGGGGTTCGCACCGCCGCGGCCGCGGTCCAGGGCATGCGCCGGCGCAGGCCCATGAGGTGGTCGATGCTGCGGGTGCCGGTGGCGTGATCGATGTTGCCGGCCACGAAGAACAGCGGCGCCTTGTAGAGGGCGTGGGCGAAGAGAAAGGCGGCCACCGCAGAGCGGCGCCCTCGTTGGGCAGGCCGATGAGCAGCGTCAGCGTGCCCAGCGCCGAGACCGTGGAGCGGGCCAGGATGCGCTTGAGGTCACGTTCACGCACCGCCAGCAGCGCCGCCCAAACGGCCGTCAGCGGTGCCGACGCCGATCAGCACCGCCTCCCACAGCAGCAGATCGTTGAAGGCCGGGTCCAGGCGCGCCAGCAGATAGATGCCGAGCTTCACCATGGTGGCCGAGTGCAGGTAGGCGCTCACCGGCGTCGGCGCGCACATGGCGTTGGGCAGCCAGAAGTGGAAACGGGAACTGGGCCGACTTGGTGAAGCAGCCGATGAACAGCAGCACCAGCACCGCCGGCAGCCGCGGGTCGGCGGCCAGCAGCGGCCCGGAGGCGGCGATGGCGTGCAGTGACCAGGTGCCGGTGATCTGCGCGAGCAGGATGAACAGCGGCCAGCAGGGCCAGACCGCCGCCGATGGTGATGAGCAGGCCTGGCGCGCCGCGGCGCGGGCATGCAGCGTCTTGGTGCTTGAAGCCCACCAGGAGGAAACGAGGTGAGGCTGGTGAGTTCCCAGAACAGGAACAGCAGGATCAGGTTATCGGCCGTCACCGCACCGATCATCGCGGGCATGAACGACAACAGTACCGCGAACAGCCATCCTTTGCCTGGTTCGTGAGCCAGATAGCCGTCGGCATAGACAAACACCAGGGTACCGATACCGATGATCAGCACCAGCAACTGGGCCGCCAGACCGTCCACGCGGAATGCGAGAGAAACGCCGAGGCTGTCAACCCACCCCAGTTCAAAGGACCACGGCAAAGGATACTGCGAAAATCCCCACAACAGCAGCACGAACAAGGTCAATGGCAATATGGTGAGCCACAGATAGCTGGGGCTGCCGTCGTTGCTGGGAACGGGACCGGTGTGACTCATCTCGGTCAGTGCCCGTGTGTGGGGTGTTGCCGGCAGTAGAGGAGGGGGCGGAGGGGCGTGATTGGCGGCAGGCAGCCAGTCACCGCACCGCCAAAACCGGCTTGAGTGTCATGTCGTGTGCCGGCCATGATTGCAGTAGACGCCGTAACAGCCCTGAATCAACACTCCCGATAAAGACGAAGTGGCGCCAAACGTTATGGTGCTAAGTTCTGCCATCCACGCCGGTATGGCGAAAAACCCGGGCCAACGGTAAGAGACGGCGTTCCTGCACTCCAGCAACGAGGTCCGGGGCCCAGACCAAATGGTGAAGCGGATCATACAACTCCCTTTACGAAAAGGCGTTTGTTCTCCAGGACAGCAGTTCAACCATACGTTGTTCGCACTGAAACCTCGATAGGACTCGACTCCGCGCCGGCGTCACGTCCCACGTCGGCTCTGACGCACCATTCAAGATGCAAGGATAGTCGGTATCGAAGGCCAATACCATCAATTGGCATAAAACGTGTGCAAGCCGCTTAGTCGAAACCTGGCAACAACGTAAGCCTGCTTGACGCCGCCCTCTGTCCCAAGGCTGCCGGCGCAGAAGTCGATGTGCGGCATGTCGCACCGGATCCCGCGATTACCGTTGCATCAGGTATGTCGGCCGTAGTAAATCGCGCCGGGGGATAGGCAACGATTTTAATCTGAGTTTCAACCGAGGTTAATCATCTCGCGGCTGCTGTAAATCCGCTTCCGGCTCGGTCTCGGTTCCCGGGTACATTTCCAGGGCGGCCTGGGAGGTGCGTACCATGGGCACGAATTCGCCCTTTTCCCCTGTGGGCAGCGGTGGGCGCACGCGCATGTAATGGCGCGCGGCGACGGTAAGGACTAGCAGCAGGGTGAAGAAATACAACAGCAGCATCGGGGGACCGAAGGCCGACATCAAGCCACCGGCAAGGCCGGTCCGCAGGTGGCGCCGATACCGTAGGTCAGCAACAAACCGCTGGTGCCTTCCAGGGCTTCATTGGCGTCTCAGGTGATCGTTCATGTGGGCCACGCATAAGGCATAGATGGGGAACGTGAAGCCTCCGAATAAGAAGATACAGATCAGCAGGGCGAGGGATAGCCATTGCGCCACGGCGAACGCCGCCACGGCGGCGACCGCGCCGGCCATGCTGACGATCATCAGTATTTGACGCCGGTCGCGGGTGTCGGACAGGCGTCCGATGGGCAGTTGTAACAAGGCACCGCCCAGAACGGCGGTGCTCATGAAGGCGGCGATCCAGGTGTTGTGAAGTCCGATGCCCTTGGCGAACACCGCCCCCATGCCCCAGAACGCCCCCAACAGTAACCCGGCGATCAGGGTGCCGATCACGCCCAGCGGCGCCTTGGCGAACAAATAGACGAAACGGAGTGCCGGGGTGGAAATGGGTTGCGGCTCTTTTATCCGAGTGAGGGCTACGGGTACCAATCCCAGCGAATACAGGATTGCGATGATGGCGAAAGGGACGAAGGTATCGACTCTGTTGAGCAACAACAGGTATTGTCCCGCTGCCATGGCCAGCATGTTGACGGTCATATACAGGGCGAACATCCGGCCGCGCTGCTGATTGCTCGCCTGGGCGTTCAGCCAGCTTTCGATCACCATATACAGGCCGACGCCGCAGATGCCGGTAATCAGGCGCAGCGCCGCCCATGCCCACGGATCGATGATCAGGGCGTGGGTGAGGATGGCGGTCGAGGCCACCGCCGCCATGACGGCGAAGGCGCGGATGTGACCGACGCGGTTGATGAGCGGCGGGCATACGAAGGCGCCGGCGATGAAGCCCAGGAAATAGGCCGACATCACCAGCCCGGTCACTACTTCGGAGAAATTCTCCAGCGTGGCGCGCATGCCCAGCAGGGTGCCGAGGAAACCGGAGCCGATGAGAATGATGCCTATGCCGAACAGCAGGGAAAAGATGGAGGATACCAGGGTCATCATGGATTGCAGCGCTCCGCGACATACGGCCAATTCAGCAACGTCATCGGTGTGTTTGGTGCAGGCTTGAGGAGCACGGCCACTCCGGTAGACAGGCAAACGGGTCGCTTACTGTAACGGAACGGTGCGCGGATATGAAGGGAGCGGATTTCGCGCGGCTGGGAATAGGCCTATTCTCCGGCCGGTGTCTTCAATGTAAAAATATCGCCGTCCTGCCGGCCGCCGCTGGATGCGGCTGCTCACGGGACGGCGATGATCGTCTTTTCTATTTACTGAGGCAGCATCGCTGACTTCAGGACCTGTGTGGGACCGAACTTGTCATATTGGTGCGAGAACTTTGCCGATTGAATTAGGTTCGTCCGGACGGCTAATGGTTTATTACAATATGATAAATCCCGGGTTAGGCATGGAGAAATCCGGATTTCGCGTCCTGAGTGTTTTTATGTGGCCAATTCATGTTTGATTTCGGCAAAGCTGTTGGCCACTTTGGTGGATTCAATATTGGTGCCGAGGGCACGCTCCAGCGTTGTCAGGGAAATGAGTCCGCGCACGATCTGAGCGTTGCGTCCTCTGGCGGAGTCGACGACGATGAGATGTTTCTGTCCCAGGTCTTTGAAGGTCAGCGCCACATCGGCAACCGTCGCATGCAGCAGTTGGTCGTAATCAATCACCTTCCATTTATGCGCCGGTGTCATGATGTCTCGCACCAGGATATCTTCCCGCGAGCAGATGCCGATGCGACAGTCCCGCGATTGCATATAACGCAGCGGCTTCTCACTTTGGATATCGTAAGAACTGATGGAGCCCAGGATTTTAAAGCCCGGGTCGACAACGAAAAGCAGACGAACGCCGGAGCCGATCATCTGGGTCAGGGCGTTATCGATTTGCGTGGTGGCCAGTACCGAGATGGCGGGAGTCAGACCGAAAGTCGGTTAACAGGTCTAGGGCGGGATCACCGAGATCGAGCAAGAAGTCGGGTGCATCGCTCTGCGTCAGAAAGCCGATATTCGCTTTTGGTGTAATTAATCTAAGAGGAGTATTGGTGTTGGAATCCATTTCGCTTCCTCCGGTTTATGCTTACTGCTACGCATCTATCTGTGCGAATTGATTTTTACGCTATCCGGGCCATGTCTTGCCTAAACGGATTCCGCCTGCCCGTAACACAGGCTCTGGGTGCAGATGGTGGCGGGCATGGAGCGGTGCGTGACCAAGGCGGTTGCGCCGCGAATGAGCCGATAGAACCACCACACCAGCGCAAGTCCGGCAATGATGTAGCCGACGATGTAATACGCAAGCCCCACCGCGGCCATGGTCAGGACCGCCATGAAGATGAAGGTGCGCACCAGCCACTCATAATGGGTGGCGATCAGTAGCGCCTCGTGCGTTGGTGTCTCAGCGCGCTTCTCGGTCAAGCGCTTAAAGCGATACACTTTGTATGCGCTTATGATAAAGCCGAGCGGTGCGGTGACCGCCAGAATATACAATGCGTAAACAATGACAAGAAAAGTCAGTTCGGGCCATTTTGCGGTTTCGTTATGCGGTATGGACATGATGTCGTCCTCCCTGGTTGCATTGGTGTCGTGCTTCCATATCTGCTGATCGCCATTCCTCTATCGTGCGGAAGGTGAGCCTCCTCACCCACGTCATCGCGACCGTGGGTGAGGAATACAACTTCACCCGCTACGCAGCCGCTTTCCGTCTTGGGCGTATGATGCGATCCCGCCAGACTGTGATCGTAGTCATAACCTTCATCCGGTTTTGGCTCATGACCCGAGTGCCGAATCCAGCTCGTAGGGTAGGGTTCCGCATTGATTGCGTCCGCCTTCCACGCTGCAGGTTCTTGCGCCAAAGAGCTCATATACCGGATCCCATCCCATGAGGGTGGTCATTAGCGGGTAGACAGCCAACAAGATGGCTATAGCCGATATCACATCATGCCCGGTCAGTAAGGCGTTCAACACGCCAAATGTCATTAGGGCGCCGCCGCCAAAGAACCGCACCATGCGATCGACCAGACCGATGTTTTCCGTGGGAGCTATTTTTCCTCTGATCCTGCTCATGTCAGTCACCTCCTGTTACATGGTCACATCCCAGATAATTTATTTGTTTGGATCAGTAGACTCCTGGCTCAAACCGGTTTCAGTAACTTTGTTACACAAATAAATATGGAAGTCTGGATGTATACAAATGTATACACCCTGCGAGCGGATAGCGCTGATATCTGTAAGAGGGCGGGGGTCGGGCCGGGTTGATATTAGGTTTCTTGGGTCAGGTCGCGCAGACGCTGCCAATCGACGATTTCGATGTGGCCGCGCCGCAAGCTTACCCAATTCTGACGTTCAAATCCTTTGAGGAGACGGCTTATGACCTCACGGGCCGTACCCAGCTCTTCGGCAAGGGTTTGATGGGTGACTACTATGGGATGAGCGGAGTCGGCCAGTTGCAGCAGCCGCCGTGCGAGTCGAGAGTCCATGCGCCCGAAGGAAACGTCTTCCAGCAGGCCGATCAAATCATTCATGCCTTTGTCTATGGAAGAAAAAACAAAGTTTCGAAAATCGGGGATTTCAGCCAGTGCTTGTTGAAAGTCGGCCTTGGGAATCAAGATGGCATGGACTTCCGTCTCGGCAACGGCTTCCGCAGGGTAATTTTTTCCGCCTAACAAGCAGGTGGTGGTCAATTCGCAGGCGCGGCCCGCAACCAGATGATAAAGCGTAATAACCTGTCCTTTTTCGGACAGTTTTTGGACTCGCACCGAGCCCGACAAGATCAATAAATAATTTTCGCAGGCCTGTCCATGCTGATACAAGGACATGCCGGGCTGTACGGTGATCAGCCTCATGGCATCGACAAGTTTGCTTCCTCCCAGATGATAAAATTCGAGCAATCCAGGATATTTTTCAAACAAATCGCGTCCTTTCATCGGTGTTATCCGTTCTAACCACGATTGCCTTGAGGTTACGCTTTTTGAGCACGATAACATCCACTTCACTCAAGCGTATCATAATAATAGCGAATAGATTCCGAAATCATAGGGATTCGCAGCTGGGATCTCGTGCAAGAGGAAATACATGCGTTTGTGGTCAATACATCCGGCTTATTTAGATGCGAAGGGCTTGGTGGCCTTATGGCGGGAGGGGCTTCTGGCGCAAAGCGTTTTGCTGGGTAACACCAAAGGCTATAAGCATCATCCCCAGTTGATTCGTTTCAGAGCCACGGTCAATCCCGTCGGCGCGATTGCCAGTTATCTAAGAATTGTGGTCGATGAGGCGGACAACAGAGCGTATCGCTTCGACAGAAGCAGGATTGTGAATAAAAGATACGGTGGGCGGATCTCCGTCGCTGCGGGACAAATTACGTATGAATTCTCTCATCTGCTAGGCAAGCTGAAAACAAGAGCCCCTGAATTGTATGCTCAATTAATCAAGGTTAAAAGGATAGAGGTCCATCCCTTGTTTAGTGAGGTCGGCGGCGGCATGGAAGATTGGGAAATCTCCTGATTGCTCAAGCATGCTATGCTCGCCTAGCTCGTCGAATAGGCGAGCATCCTGCCTTGGCTCAATAGCAATCCGCATAGGCCTCTGCGGAAGGAGCCTCCCTTTGGTTCGCGGGTTATTGCTTATATGAAGAATGTATTATTCCCATCCGGGGGATGAGAGTCTTCAGATACATTGCGCAACAGATCCTCGAACTGGGCGAGGGGGAGAGGTTTACCGAACAGATATCCTTGGAAGGCATGGCAGTCGTGCCGTTCAAGGAACGCGTGTTGGGTTTCGGTCTCGACGCCCTCCGCGATCACGCTTAGGCCCAACGCCTCCGTCATGGCGATAATGGTCTGAACAATCGCATCGTCGTTAGGGTCGAATGTAATGTCGCGGACGAAAGATTGATCGATCTTGATCTGGTCGAGGGGTAATCTTTTAAGATATTGCAGGGAAGAATAACCGGTTCCGAAATCATCCATCGAGAAACTGACGCCGAGTCTTTTAAGTTCCCGCATCTTGCTGATGGTGTCTTCGACGTTTTCCAAAACCGTGCTTTCGGTAAGCTCCAATTTGAGATGGGAAGCCTGTGCGCCGCTTTCCAACAATATGCGCTTGACCTGGGCGACGAAGTCGTTTTGTCGAAACTGCTTGGCGCTGACATTTACCGCCAGAGTCAGGTCCCGGGTCAGCGCATTATGCTGCCATGCCTTGAGCTGCGTGCAGGCGGTATGCAAAACCCACAGTCCTATCGGGATGATGAGACCTGTTTCTTCGGTGATGATGATGAATTCGGCGGGAGATACCAATCCTCGTTTGGGATGCTCCCAGCGCAATAATACTTCCGCGCCCAGCGGCCGGCGCTGCTTGTCTACTTGAATTTGGTAGTGCAGGCAGAATTGTTGTTTGGCGAGGGCCTGACGCAGTTCGTCTTCAAGATCGGCGCGTGCTTCAATGGCGGTCTGCATGGCCGGGTCGTAGAAGCGCATGGCATTACGTCCCGGAGGTCTTGGCCTGATACATGGCGATATCCGCGTGCTTTAGCAGATCTTCGACACTTTCCTGGTGGCCGCGGAACAAGTTAACGCCGAAGCTGGCGGTGGAGAGGTAGTCGTAATTGTTGAGGTCATAGGGTTTGCTCAGCTCGTCACGGATCTTTTCCACGATCAATTCCGTCTGAGCGGCCGCTTCCTGGGCCTGGGTGCTCAACTCCTCCAGCACTACTACAAACTCGTCGCCGCCCAAGCGGGCGACGCTGTCAATTTCGCGCACACATGTCAGAAGACGGCGTGCCGCTTCGATCAGCAGGCGATCACCCATTATATGCCCCTGCGTATCATTGATCGTCTTGAAGTGATCCAGGTCCAGGAATATCAATGCGCCATGCCAGCCGTGACGAGCACTGGCTGCAATGGTCCGTTGCAAACGCTCCAGCAGCAGGCGGCGATTCGGTAGTTGGGTCAGATGATCGTAGAAGGCCAGCTGATGGATTTCCTGTTCCGTTTTTTTGATGGCGCTAATATCGCGTGCGACGGATACGTAGTTACTGACCTGCTGGTGGTCATCGTAGACCGCGGTGATGGTCACCGCCGTTGGGTAGTCCTCGCCGTTTTTGCGGCATGCCCAAATCTCTCCCGACCATTTCCCTGAATTAAGCAATGCCGACTGTATGGTTTGAAAGAAATCCGCGTCGTGTCGCTCTGATTTGATTATGCGAGGATTCTTTCCGATCAGTTCGTCCGCATCGTAACCGCTCATGTCCTGGAAGGCCTGATTGACGCGTAATATGTTCGCGTCACGATCGGTGATCAGGATGGCATCCTGGCTGTCAAAAGTAGTGGCGGCGATGCGCAGTTCCTCTTCCATCTGCTTGCGTTTGCTGATGTCCCGGGCGTAGCCGCAGTTATATTCCTCATCTTCAAAGCGCATGTAATTGATGGAGACCTCTACAGGATAGATCCTGCCGTCCTTGGTGCGGTGTCGCGATTCGAAAGTAAAGGATCCATGTTTTTTGAGGGCGTCCCAGTGATCCGGCCAGGCCTCAGTCGGGAAATCCGGATCGAAGTCGGGAACACGCATGCGCAGCATCTCCTCCTGTGTATAACCAAGGGAGCTGCAGGCGGCGATGTTTGCGTAGAGTACCTTAGCCTCGGAGTTGATCCAGGTGACTTTGTCGCCCATGTGGTCGATGGAGAATTTCATCATCTGCAATGCGCGTTGATCGCGCTTGCGTTGGGTGATGTCGCTGATCACGCCGATGGTGCGCCCAGTGCGGCGCTCAGTACCCTCACCTTCGAACATCGTTTGTGAGCGGGCATCCAGCCAACGGATCTCATCATCGCGCCCTATGATGCGAAACTCGATGTCAATAGAGCCGTCGCCTTCGGGGCTGTGGGCATGGTTGATGGCCTCCGCGACTCTATCGCGATCCTCCGCATGTACTCTTTCCATAAATATCTCTATGGTCACCGTCTCGTCCGGGCTAATGCCAAACATGTCGCGCAGTTCCGGGGACCAGTAGAGTGTGTCGGAGATATGATCGTGGTCATATATGCCGATGTGGGCCGATTGGACCGCCAGCTGTAAGCGTTGTTCACTGAGATTGAGCGCCTCCTCCGCCTGTTTGCGTGCGGTAATGTCTTGGCCGATGGATACCAGGGCCGTAATATTGCCCCGCATATCGCGCATGGCTTGGCCGTGCCATTCGATCTCGCGTTCTTCGCCGCTGGCGGTGATGATAGGGTTGACGTGATTGCGGATCGGTAAGTCATGTATGGCGGAGAGGAACAATGCCCGGATGCGTTCTTGGTCGCGGGGCGGTAAAAAGGTAGAGAACCAATTATTTCCCTTTGATTTCGTCGAGTCGGTAGCCGGTAAGGTGTTCGAAGTATGGATTGACGTGTTGAATATTACCCTGGGCATCGAGCAACAAGATGATGATCGGAGCGCTGTCGGCCATGAGTCTGAAGATGGCGGGATCGAGCATGGGAGATGGTGTCTGCTTGCTCTCTTCGTTATCGTGTGGCGGGAGAGTGGAAGCGCTTGGTCGAGGACATTAATTGCTCCGTTTGTTGTTCTTTATCTCGTCTTCCGCTGGCTCATGATGGTTTGGAGATTGCTGCGATCTTCATGGCAGCATTCGATAAACTTGTCATATCCATTCCAATCGCTACGGGGAAATGCCCATCATCCTTGTATGGTAAAGAGCACAGGCCTGTCGATGAACGGGCCTGAGTCGATCTGCTGTGTTGAGTGTGTTTTGTTTATACATTCATTCTAAGCGGTGCGAGGATTCTGGTTCCCAATCTGGATTGCTCTAAATGAGCGTTGTCGCTAGTCCCTTGATGCGCCGACGATTGCTTATCCCAGCTTATCGGCAGTAAGGGGATGATTGCTTACTTTTTCTTTAGAATTGATCTAATCAAGTGATTCGGCAGGGCGGAAGGTGTCAGGGTGTGGCCGGCGGGCTGGCGCGCGAATACGGCGCTTATATTTATTCGCAGGAACGATAGCAATAATATCAGCCAGTTATGACGACGGCAGAAAATCGATCGGCCAAGTGAAGACCGTGGTTTCTACATCCTTGGCGCCGAAATTGAGGAGGCGGATACGCGCCGACAATTTTTTGATCAGGTCGGGGTCGTCCAATTCGGCGGAGACCACCTTACACTTGGTGACTTCGCCGGATGGCGCGATGGTAATCTCCAGCACCACTTTACCTTGCAGGGCGGGATTGGCGCGCAGGGCGCGGTGATAAAGGGTATAAAGGGCGCCTTTGCTGCGGTCGAGAGTCAGCTGGATCTGTTCGACGCTGCGTCCCCGCGTCTTGCCGTTGGGTGCGGCGCCTGATTTATTCTCCGCATCCAGGGTTCGGCTTTCGACGGCGGTGGTTTGTCTGCCGGCCAATTGGGTTTGTTCCACGTCGCGGCTGAGTTTTGAGGTGCTGATGCCGCCGCTGCCTTTGGTGCCTTCGGCGGCGATGATGGAGCGGTGCGTCACGGCACTGGTGGCTTGCTTGTCCGCCTTGATGAGCGGCTTATTCTGCACCAGGTTGCCGAGGTCGTTCTGTTGCAGGTCGGCAAGCTCGCTGCGCAGGGCGAGCAAGCCGCTGTGCGCGGCCTTGTTGCGCGCGGCCTGCACATCGGGTTTTGCCGGTTCCTTCTTGGCTTCCGGTTTGGGTTTGGGCGGCTTGGGCTCCTCGGGCTTTTTCTCGGGTTCGGGTTTGGGCTCGGGTTTCTTTTCCTCCACTTTCGGTGGCGGCGGCGGAGGCGGCGGTTTGGGCTTTTCCTGGATCACCAGCTTGGCCAGGCGCGGCGGCACTATCTCCGCTTCATAGCGATCGGCCGGCGGTACTTTTATAAACACGACCAGGGCGGCTAAAAGCACATAGGCCACCAACATCGTGGTGGTAATGGCGCGAAAGCGCCGTTCTTCCGTAGGCGAAGCACTCCAAGGTAATTCGGGAGAATGGTAAAACGCAGTGGTCAAGGCTCTATCCTTTCGCCGCTTTATGAATCACCGCCAACGAGATATTGGTGTAACCGGCCTTGGTACAGGTCACCATGATCTTTTTCATCAATTCATAGGGGATTTGCTTGTCACCCATAATGGTAATGTCGCCGCCATCTTCCTGAATCGCTTTGCGGTTGCGCTTGGCTTGATGGCTGAGTTCGTCGAGCAGACCGGGAATGAGGTCGCCGTCCGCGGCCAGGGCTTCGGGCACCGATGCCACCTTGCGTCCCTGGGCGATAATGTCTTCGTTGTTCACCGCGATGACCAGGGATTCCTTGGGCGCCTTCTGAGCAATGGATTCGGGCAGCCTTACCGCCTTGGTGCTGGGAAGGTTCTGCACATTGCCTGAATTCACCAGCAGGAACAGCACCAGCACGGTAAGCATGTCGATCATGGACACGATGTTGATGACGGCATGACCCTTATTGCGGCGATGATGACGCTCCATGCGCTTCGCTTTGCGCGACATCTTCATGGTGCCAACCTCACCGAGGTGGTGCCCGGCGCATCGCCTATGGATAGATCGGGAAAGAGTTCCGCATAAGTAATCTTGTCGGGGGTCACGATCACGTAGTTGCGGGTCGCATCCATGGTCTTGATCAGGACGTCGTAAGGAATTTCCGCTTCGGAGAGGATCGTGGCGTCGGTTTTGTCCGGGAAGCGCGCCTTGATTTGCTTGAGCAGATGGTTGAGCGCCTTGAAATCATAGTCGCCGTCCCTATTTGCGATACGGCTGATCAGGCCGGCGTTGCGGTCGCCTACTTCCAGGTCGTTTTTACGAATGATGACCTCCAAGGCCAAGGCCTCGCTGGGATTGGGCGCGTTCTCGATCGAAGAGGGAATCTTCAGGCTGAGGGCGCTGAACTGAAAATAAGTGACCGAGCTGAGAAAAAACGCGACCAGCACCACCATCAGATTGATAAACGCGGTGACATCCAGGTCGGCGATGGGGGAGGCCCGGCGACGGGAACGGCCTATCATGCGGCGCTTCCATCCTTACGGGTGCTGTTGTTCCTGGAGCATGTTGAGAAATTTCACCGAGACCATTTCCAGGCTGTCCACCAGCTCGGTGGTTTTGCTCTGCAAAAAAGAATAGATCAACATCAGAGGAATCGCGGCGCCGAGACCGAAGGCGGTACAGTTCATGGCCACCGAGATACTGGCGGACAACAGCTCCGCCTTTTGCGCCGGGTCGGCATTGGCCACGGCGGCGAAGGCCTCGATCAGGCCGGTTACGGTACCGAGCAGCCCCAGCAAGGTGGAGATGTTGGCAAAGGTCGCCAGATAGTGGGTGCGTTTCTCGAGGCGAGGCACGATTTCCATCAGGCCTTCTTCCATTGCGGTTTCGATGGCATCGCGCTGGCGTGATGATTTGAGGCGCGACAGTCCGTAGGCGAGGATCTTGCCTACCGCCGCGCTGGAGTCGGCCGCCGTGGTCATCGCTTCGCCGAACTTGCCCTTCTCGATGAGCGGCAACATCTGTTTCCAGGTCTTGATATTCGAACTTCTGGTGCTGCTCAAATACAGGAAGCGCTCAATGGATATGGCGAGTCCCAGGGCCAGCACCAGAAGAATGGGATACATGAAAAACCCACCCTCCTGCATAAAAGCCACAATGGAATTAACGATGTGCATTTGACCCTCCTTGTTCGGTCTGTAATTGGTGTAGCTGGCGGATTGCGCGGTAAATTATGTCTATTGAATTAGATGCCTGCCGGAAAGATACAATGATTAACGACTTGTCCTGAAAAAATCTTGATCAAAGTCCCAATTTCTGGCGCTAAGGTGGACTGCCATCATGCTTGTTTTGGCGAAGTTGCTTTAAATATTCAAGTTGTCGTCTGATAAACGTCATGATCCAAGGGTGTCGTGCGAGCGGTTTGCCGCGGGTGACGGCTTCCACTCCGGGATTGCGCTCGGGGCGTCACGCCACGGTACCACAAAGGTTACCTTGGGTAATTCGCCGGTTCCCAGGATGGTGGTTTTATCCAATTTCAAACGTTCCTCGGCGCCGGCGGAATGGCAGCATAGCGCCATGCCCAGTAGCGGAATCAAATAGATGCGTTTCATGGTTTGCGGGTCCTCGCCTCCCGTGCTCTTCATGCGTTGCCGCAGGTCTGCCAGCCAACCCACGAGCTGCTTGTCGGAATCACCGCTGAGGCGTTGATACTGCTGATAATGATCGAGCGCCTTGGGTAGATTGTCGAGGTAGATATCGTAGAGTATCGCCAAATTAAGATGGGCGTAACCATAATCCGGGTTGGCGGCCAGCGCCTGTTCATAGGCCGCCTCGGCATCGCTGAACTTGCCCTGCGCGCGGTAGATCATTCCCAGATAATTGGCGGCGACATAATCCTTGGCGTCGAGTTGCAATGCCTGTTTGAAGGCGGCTTCGGCCTCTTCCAGCTTGCCTTGGCGATGGAAGAGGATGCCGAGATTGGTGTGCGGACTGGCGAGTTTCGGCTCGAGTTTGGCGATATTGGAAAACAGCGCGCTGGCTTCCTTGTCTTGTCCCGCCTTCATGAAGGCGATGGCCTGCTCGAACTGCGTCTTCACTATCTTGCCGGAGTCTTCCGGGGCCGGCGCCTGTTGCGCCGCCGGTGGTGGAGGTTCGGGTGTCTGATGGGCGGCGGTACGGGCATGGGGGCGCTGCAGCCCGTCATGAGCACGGCAAGCAAGGTGCAGTTGACGGCGCGACGGAGATCAATAAATCGCATCGACATATGCGTCTCCCTTTTCCGTCTTGGCATAACGCCCCGGCAATAATTTACTCAAAGCGGCAAAGCTTTGTTTTACCCAATCGTCATAGATATGTTCGGCGGCTGCGGTGGGCGTTGGCCTCATGCAAGGCGATGGCCTTCTCTTCGAAGGGATAGGCCTGTTCCTCCAGGAGTACGTTGTATTGCTCCAACTCCAGGGCGCTGAGGCCTTTGGGTCGTTCGGAGTTGAGGAGCGCCTTGCCGAGATTGCTGTAGATCTGTGCGGCGCGATAAGTGGCTGCGGTGGTGATATCGGCGATGCCGTAATCGCTGGCGATGCGATAGGCGGCGAGCGCCTCTTCCATGACCTGCTTTTTACGCTTGAGGCTCTTCTTTAAGGGGTGCGTGAGTTTGATGTCGATATATTTTTGATAGTGCGCATCGGCCAGAATCAGAGCGGCATGTCCCGCCAAGAAGCGGGTGCGTTCGCTGCGCTCGGCTCCGCTTTGCTTATCCGTATCGATGATCTGCTGTAGCCAGTAGTGCTGTTGCTTGGTGTCCTTTGCTTGCGCATAAAGATCGGCGAGATGCTGTTGGGCCTCGATGGCGTCCGCGACCGGTTTGGGGTAGTGTTGAATATATTCCTTGATACATGCGCTGCGCCTCCTGGGTCTGGCCGGCGCGCCTATATAAGTCCCGCGGACTTGCCATACGGCGTCGCGCTGCAGGGCTTCGCCCTCACCTTGCTTGGCGACGGTCTCCAGTTCGTTGGCGGCCTTGCGCCATTCGCCGGCCTTTTGATAGGCCACCGCCAGCTTTGGGTGCGATATCCTTTTGCAAGGGGTTGCCGGGATAATCGGCGCGAAATGCCTCCAATAACGGAGATCGCTTTTTGCCAATCTTCCAGCTTGCCAGTAAGGCCGCGGCGGCGTCGTATTGCGCGGTGGCGACGATGCTGGTTTCCGGCAGTCAGGTCTTTGATGCGCAGAAAATGCTAATACCGCGCCCTTCAGGTCGCCGGCGCTGCGCGCCGACTTCGCCTTGTTTATAGATCGCGGCCGCCAGGTTTTCTTCGATATCCGGGCGATTAGTGATCCGTCTTGGGCATGAGCGCCAGTACCTGTTGATAGCTGTGTTCGGCGTCGCTGAAAAGTTGCCGATCAAATTGGCCGTGCGCCAGGATGGTCCAGGCATCGCGGCGCAGTCGCGGCATCGGCCGGCGGTTTGATGTCGAGCAGGTGTTGCGCGGCCGTGTCCGCCTTGGCCTGTTCGTGGAGGGCAAACCATTGTTGGGCGCTCTTGATCAGGGCCGCCGGGACACGGGGATCATCAGGGTAGCTGTCGGTAAAGCGTTGCAATGCCAACAAGGCCTGCTGGTCGGCGGCTTGGCGATCGGCGCCGCTGAGCCCGGCGGCAAGTTTTTCACGGGCGAGGACATTGCGCCATAAGCGGCCTCGGCGCCGTTACGGGGATCTTTATACTCGTAAGCCACTTTTGCGTATTCCTGCGAGGCTTCGGCGAAGTGGCCGATCCTCAAAGAGAATCTCCGCGAACAGGAAGTGCATGTCCGGGGCGAGCGGATCCGCTGGGAAAGGATTGCAGAAAGAGGCGATACCAGTTTTCCGCCTGCCGATAGTCCGCTTCATTCTTGGTCTGTTGCGCCTTGGCGTGGGCGTAGTTGGTCATCTCCTGCAGATAATCGCGAACCTTGGCGAGCGTGGCGTCGCGATCGGCCTTGGGATTGCTTTTCCAATAATCGGCGCTGGGTTGATAGCGGGCGATGAAGTCGGCTTTGGTCTTTTGCAGCAGATCGATGAAGCCGCCTTTCTCATAGGCGGTGAGTACCATCGAGTCGAACATCGGGCGCCTGGGGGCTGTTGGGATGTTGCGCGACGAAGCTGCGATAGACGTTCACCGCATCTTCGATGCGTTGCTGCTCAAGGTACAGTTGCGCCAGGGTTTCGTAGAGGCGGTATTCGTAAGGCCGTGCGCCGTGGCGGGCGAAGTAATCCTTGAGGGTAGCTACGCCCTTGAGCTGCGCCAGCGCTGAGGCTGGTTCCCCGCAGGATATCTTTGACCAATTCTTCTTCGCTGCGCGCCGGTGGAGGTGCGGTGGCATCCTTGGCGGTCGCGCATTTCGACCACTTGCGATCCAACAAGGGGATAAAGGTGTTCACGGCAATTTGATATTGTCCTTGTTTAAAGCGCGACCAGCCGAGCTTGTATAGCGAATTGTCATAAAGCGGTGAAGCCGGGCCCCGGGTGACGACGGCGTTGTATGCCTCTGCGGCTTGGCCTGGGCAGGCCCACGGAAAACAGCAATTCGCCGCGACGGAACTGCGTCTCGTCGATGTAGATGCGCTATGAGGATAATTTTTGGCGAGGCGATCCAGGGTATCCAGCATGGTGGTGCTGTCGCCGCGATGATCGTAGGCCTTGGCCAGGTTATACAGGACGCGGTCATTGTCGGGATAATTCGGGTAACGCTTGAGCAGTTGTTCGAGCAGGCTCGTGGCTTCCGCGTACAAGACATCGCTGCGATTATTTTTTTCCCGTCGGCGCGCTGTCCAGGTTGTCCGCCTGCTGCATCTTCAAGTAGGCCTCGCGGAACATCACATCGCGGCGGGAGGGCGATTCGCCGCCATGGTCCAGGAAGAACTGGTAGGCGGCGATGGTGGCCGAATAGTCTTTGTCTGCGGAGGGAGAAGCGCTCGCCAGCTGGTCAGTGGTCAGGGCATAGCCCAGGCGTGCCTGCACCAAATAGCCGTTGAGTCTGTCTTCGCCGTGCTGCAGTACCCTGTGCGAGCAGCTTCTCCAGATATTTACCGTTGTTGCGCGACCAAGGTTTCGGTTGAGTTCAGTAATGCGGTTTGTCTGGCGCGCAGTGCTTTGTAGTTATCCTCTTGTGCCGTGAACGAGCTGTTGACTTGTTCCGGAGTGCTGCTCAATCGCGCGTAATTGCCGGCATACTTATCCAGGATACTTTCCAGATCCCCCAATTGCTGCTTCACTTCCTGGAGTCGTGTCGGATATTGTTCGGTCAAATCCCAGATCATCATGCCGCGCAGTAATTTATATTTCTCGTGGAGGGCATCGTTGTCCACGATGTAGTCCTTGAGTCTTCCCAGCAGTGTTTCGGCGTTGTTCAAATATTTCAGCAACTGCATTTGTTTGACGGTTGCGAATGCCATTACGTTATGGCGTACCTCGGCTTTTGCCAGGTCGGACTGGATTGTTTTGAGCTTGGCCAATAAGGCATTGGGATCCAGTTGATTGCCGCTCTCTTGCTGCGCTTGTCGCCGACCCCCATTCATCGTCCGCTGGTTGGCCAGGAGGTCGAGAGAGGCATCCATATCGGATCCCGCGGTTGCCAGGATATCCCGGGTCATAAGCAGGTCGCGGTAGTTCTTCAATCCTTCTACGAAGCGATGGCTGCTGAGTATGGGCAGCAGATAGGAAGTGACCGGTGAGGCGGGCAGGGTTTGCGGCTGCCATCCGCTGTCGTACTCCTTGTTGCCGGGATTCTCCGCGAGGAGGGCCTTGAGATAGCTGCCGTCGGTCAGCGGTGTATGCGCGGCCTGGATGCGCGCCAGTTCTTGCTCATAGCCGTCCGCGGCCTGCTGATAGTAATTCATGGCCTGAGCGTAGTCATGCAGCTGATAATAGGCATAGGCCGTCACCAGCTTGCCCTCCTGCACCGCTGTATCGCCGATGTCGCGCTTGCTCAGCGGCAGCCAGCTTGTCAGCGCATTGCGGCCGTTTGCCTCGGAGGAAATCGATCCAGCCCTTGTCGAGCAGTGCATAATTCGCATAAGGAGTATCGTCCTTGATGTCTTGCAGGGGGGTGGCAGCCAGGTCTGTTTGTCTGTGCTTCAGCCATACCTGGTCAAGATTGATGGCGGCGATGTCTTTGAGAAAGGCGCTGAAGGACATTTGGAGCTGCTGCTGCGTATCCGCGCTATCCTTGGAGAGTTTGCCTTGCTTCGTTGATTGCTGACCAAACTTTCGATTTGTACAGATAGTTGGAAGCGCTGCGGGTCGTGTTGTTGATCTCGTCGAGTGCCGCCAACCCTGCTTGGGTCTCGCCTTGGTCCAGGAGGGCGATGCCGAGGTTATAGCGGTCCAGTGCGAGTTGTTTGCCTTGTCCGGTGCCGGCTTTCAGCGTGGCGATGGCATCGTCGTCATGCCCGCCGGCCAATTGCACCAGCGCCGACAGTGAGTCGCGCTGGGTTTGCAGTTCTCCGGAGGGGATATCCTGGAGCTTGGCCAAGGCCTGCTGTGCCTCCTCCAGATAGCCGCGTCGATAGAGGAAACGGCCCGCCGCCAGCCAGCTGTGTTTGGGGGCGGCGGTGCGTCTGCCATCTACGCTATGGAGCAGTTTTTCGGCGGGTTTCGGCAGACCCACGGCCAGATATAAGTCGGCCAGGACGACGTCGGTTTCATCCTTGCTCAAAGGGGCGTCAGCCAAGCGGCCCGCAACCAGGAGTTGGCGGATCTCGGCTAGATCTTTTTGTTGATAGAGGAAGTCGGCCAGAAAGGCCTTGTTGTCATTTTTGCCGGAGACCGCCCCCGGCAGATTGCTGGCATGCAGGAACTGGAGCAGGCTGGAAAGGTAGTGCTGCTGATAGAGTTCGAAGGCCGCCTCGCGAAACTCCAGGTTGGCGATGTCGCGGGAATCGTTATGGTCGAAGAGGTCACTGCCGACGGCGAGTGGCGTGGCCAGAATGCCGAGCAGTATCACGATGCCGGCGTAGCGCCTCCTTGGTTTTGCCCGCAACGCCATGGCCGTCCTACGTTACTCCCATTCCTTGAAGGTTAACTGGGGCGTGTCGGCCCCGCCCTTGGAGATTTTGAGCTCGACGAACTTGGCGGCCAGGGATTTCTGGAAATTGCTTTTGATGCTGCCGCGCTTTTCCTGGCCCGCGGCGTCCTTGGCGATGAACGATGCCGTGAGTTGATGGGGGCCGATGGTGACATTGCCCAAGTAGAGCCGTTGTACTCCGCCGCGCTGTAAGGCCTGTTGCTCGTCGCCGTTATACAGGTAATTCGCCACGGTGCGGTTGTCCAGCTGCAACTGCATGGAATTAAGATTCATGGTGTTTTGCGGGTCGAGGGAGACGAACACGCTGAGCTTGGTGGAGGCCGGCGTCAGCAGTTCGTCCTGCAGGTGGGACAGGTCCTTGCTAAGATCGATGACGTCCCGCTTCAAGGACTGGACCTTTTCATCCAGACTGCGAAACTCCGGGTCCGGGCTGATACTGAATCTGTCCGGGACACTGCTGCCATCGCCAAAGGCAAGCACGGGCAGCAAGGCGAGAAGTAGCAATAGTAACTTGGAGTTAAGCATTAATCACCCCCATTTTGCATCATCTGCAATGTACAAACATACGGTTAATATCAAGCCGGCTGGACGAAAGGCTGTATGACCCGGGGCCGCGCTATCTTCATGGAGCTGGAATGAGGAGGCTCGATTTCTCCATTGGCGACTATGCAGTTGGCATGGCTGAGAGCCGGGTCATTCCATAGCCGCCGCGGATAGCCATATACGAGCCCGGCGGGTGCCGTGGCGACGAAGAATTCTTGGTATCGTATGTGGTGGTAAGGGAATAAGCCGCTTGAGGTATCCGTCAGCGTGACCATCTTTGTCTAACTGCTATGTCGTTAAGGAGTTCTCGGTACCGAAACTATCCTTCCAAGTGAATGAAAAGCCGTTGATAATATCACGGGCCGCGCCCGCTCAACCTGCTCAGAATACCATAAAGCATGGGATGTGTAAGTTCTATACATCGGGGGCCGTATTTCGGCTTTGGTAAGTTTGGTGTTAATAAGGAGTGAGGGTGTTGAAAGAGTCGATGGGCGGAGATCTGGTGCGGAAATTATGCCGTGCCCGTGCTGGCCGTGCTTCTGGCATTGGCTATTCTGGTCACTCACGGTAACAAGTCGGTGTTTTTATTGTTTAACGGCCTGGGGTTGCATACCGGCGACCGCCTGTGGGCCAACTGGACCTTGCTCGGCGATGCCTGGGTGGCGCTGGTGTTGCTCCTGCCCTTCGTGGGGCGTCGCCCCGAACTGGTGTGGGCGGCGATAGTGACGGCCATCATTGCGGGTATTGCCGTGCCCCTGTTGAAGCATCTGTTTGCGATGCCGCGTCCCCCCGCGGTGCTGGCGGCGGATATGATTCATATTATCGGCCCCGCTTACGGCTCCCGTTCCTTTCCTTCCGGTCACACCACGACCGCCTTCGTCCTCGCCGGGGTGCTGAGCCTGTATTTTCGCCCATATTGGGTGATGGCCGTGTCGGTGATGGTGGCCAGCGGGGTCGGGGTCTCGCGGATGGCAGTGGGGGTGCATTGGCCCCTGGACGTGACGGCGGGCGCCGCCTTGGGATGGCTGTGCGCCATCGCCGGCAGTTACTGGGCGGCGCGCTGGCGCTGGGGGATTATCGCTCACCGGACAGCGGGTGCTCGCTGCTTTGCTGTTCCTGGCGACGCTGGGGCTGCTGTTTTTCTTTAAGGAGTACGCCCCCTCTGGCAGCGGTGCTGCCGAAGGGGGTCGCCATACTGGTCTTGATAGCTCGGGATGCCCGGCCTGTTGCGGGTGTGGCGCGGGCAGGTGTGACAAGGGCCTGCGCGGCGTTATTTGCCGGCCTTGCGCTTCTGCTCGATCATAGTTGTGGATGATGGGGTTCAGGATCACCTCCATGGCGAAGCCCATCTTGCCGCCCGGTACCACGATAGTATTGGGCCGCGACATCCACGAGCCGTGGATCATCTGCAGATAATAGGGAAAGTCGTGCTTCTGCGGGTGGCGGAAACGGATGACCACGAAGCTCTCATCGGGCGTGGGGATGTCGCGGGCGATGAAAGGGTTTGAGGTGTCGACGATGGAGACCCGCTGGAAGTTGATGTCGGTGCGCGAGAATTGCGGGGTGATGTACTGCACGTAGTCGGGCATGCGGCGCAGAATGGTGTCGACGATGGCCTCCGCCGAATAACCGCGCTCTTTGTTGTCGCGATGGATCTTTTGTATCCACTCCAGATTGACGATGGGCACCACGCCGATCAGCAGGTCCACCCACTTCGCCACATCCAGTCGCCGTCCACCACGCCGCCGTGCAGAGCCCTCATAGAACAGGATATCCGAGCCGGGCGGGGATGGGTTCCCAGGGGGTAAAGGTGCCGGGCGCGCAATTGTACTGGGCGGCCTCTTCCTCGTTGTGGATGTAGTAGCGTTTTTGACCGGTACCGGTCTCGCCATAGGTGCGAAACAGTTCTTCCAGCTTGTCGAAGAGGTTGGCTTCCGCGCCGAAGTGGCTGAGGGTGCGGCCCTCTTGACGCGCGGCCTCCACGGCTATCTTCATGGCCGCGCGGTCGTATTTGTGGAAACTATCGCCTTCCACGACCGCGGCCTTGATCTCTTCACGGCGGAAGATATGTTCGAAGGCGTTTTTTACCGTGGTGGTGCCCGCCCCCGATGAACCCGTAACCGCGATAACCGGATGTTTGATAGACATATATAGTTTCCCTCGCCTCAATTAAAGCAACAGTATTAAAAATTCGCGGGGCGTCAGGGACTGAATCCCGCGGCTACCCCCGTCAGTGATGGCTGCTTACAGAGAGAAGCATCCCCTGTTCATTGCCGCCGCGCATCTTTAGCTCATTGCCGTCATTTGTTTGCACGAATGCGGCGGCGTGTTGTCCTGGCGAATAAGTGCCCGGTGCGACAGGGTGCGCCATTATACGCGAGGATTGCCTCGCAATTTCAAGGCGATCATTTGGGGAATCTTCCTCAACCGCTCCGGGCTTGTCAATGGCAGGCCTGAGGACGGGGCAAAGTGCTTGAATTCAATGGGGCGGAGTGCGATTATCCCTCTTTTGAGTGAGGGGTGGCGGACACAATCGGGCGTGAACAAGCAGCGGAGATTGTTGATGGTGAAGGCGGCTCAATAATATTTGCAAGTATTTGATAGTGCTGATTTCTCTTGGGGTGGCCGGGTGTGCCGCCTGGGGTTGGAACGGTACCAAGGTGAATACCGCCAACCGTTTCGTCAGCGCAGCGGGCGAAACGGAATTTTGCGCCGTTTATTTTCTCCGGCCGCTTGACCGAGCGCGCCATGGGGTTTTCCGACAATGCCCTGACCATCGATATGGACGGCAGTAAATTGCTCACTCTGGAGAAGGGGGATTACACCCTGGTGTACATGCGGCCCCGGGTACGGGCCACCATGACCGTGGAGAACGGACGGAAGTGGGGCCCTATCTGGCTGACGAAAAAAATGACCAAGGATTATGAGTTCGGATTTACCGCGGGGGAGACCTATTTCATCGTCCTGGAGCCGGTGGACGGCGAATTCCGCGGCGTATACTTCACCGCCAAGAACGTGGATTTATTTACGGCCAAGCAGCTGGCCCATAATCTGCGGCCGGCGGGGGAGGCGAGGAGGGCCCCCATCGGTACCTTGTGACGGGCCCTTGGCCGAGAAGGACGTACTAGCAAAGCAACCACCCCGAAGCCGGTGCCGCTGTTAATTGGTATCCGGAATAACGCAGGGGCGGCCCCTCAGATTTAAATCCGAGGGTGGCGCGCGCATCTACGCTGAACTTCTATCAGGCGGGCTCCGCGATCTTTTTGACGTGCAGACCGCATTCCTTGCTTTCCGGGGTTTCCCACCACCAGCGACCGGCGCGGATGTCTTCCCCCACGCTGATGGCGCGGGTGCAGGGGGCGCAGCCGATACTGGGATAGTGCTGGTCGTGCAGGGCGTTGTAGGGCACCTGCGAAGTGGTGGATGTAATCCCAGATATCCTGGTGAGTCCAGTCGATCAAGGGATTGAATTTTTGCAGGCCGTTGCCCGCGTCCCATTCCTTGACGCCAAGATCGGTGCGGGTCGGGGCCTGCTCGCGCCGCAAACCGGTTATCCATGCCTTCTTGCCTTGCAGGGCGCGTTTGAGCGGTTCCACCTTGCGGATGTAACAGCAACGCTTGCGTAACTCCACGCTCTCATAAAAGCCGTTGGGGCCGTGTTCCCGCAGGTATTGTTCTACGGGTTGATGTTCAGGGAAATAGGGGACGATGCGCTGGCCATAACGCTGCAGGGTCTCTTGCATCAGGGTATAGGTCTCGGCGGGGAGCCGACCGGTATCCAGGGTGAAGATCCCAATGTCCGGCGCATGCTTGCAAATCAGATCGGTGAGTACCATGTCCTCGGCGCCGAAACTATTGGCGAAGGCCACCGGTGAGTAGTGCTGGCCGATGTCGAGCAACAAGGCCTGGGCGGCCTCGATCTTTTGTCGTAGTTCCGGGGTCAAGCTCATCGCTGCTGCTCCTTTGAAAAGGTCTAAAGGGATTTATGAATCTTCAACAGGGCCTGTTCGCCTTGCGCCTCTATGCTCACGTCGCCATAGCCTTGCTTATAGAGGCGTGATGCGAGCCAATCGGCGTCGCGCAGCGAGCGCAGCTTCATGCTCAATATTCCGCTGCCCCGGGTTTGCCGCAGTAACAGCAGGGCGAGAATGTAGCCGGCGATGTGACGATACTCGGTGAGATCCAGCAAAGTGTCGGGGGAATCGATCATGTTTATCTACCTTGTTGCTTAGCTGAGAGCGCCGGCTTCCGCCATCTTGCGGACCTTGATGCGCGTGGCGGTGCCTTGTTCCTGGACGCTGAGGATCTCATGGCCGTCGCTCTTCAGGCTGGAGGAGACCTGCTGCGAGGGATCGCCGGAGACGAACAGAAAGTCCACTTCGTCGCCGCCCTTGAATTTGCGTAATTCATTACGGGCCTTGATGTAATGCAAGGGGCAACCGTAGGCGGTGAGGTCGATGATCGGTGCGCCGCCGTTACCCTTCTTGCCTTGACGCTTGATGGGGGGCAGGGAGGCGGAAAGATCCAGCTGTTTGTCGATACCCTGGCAGGCCTCGGCGGCATCCAGCATCCATTCGTCCATGCGCTCCGACAGTCCCTTCAAGACGGAATCTTCAAAGGCCTGTTTCTGCTCGGCGAGCCCGGACTGAAATTCGGCCAGGCGCGGCCCCAGGGTGGAGCCGGACAGTGCCTCCGTGAGCTGTCGAGCGATCTCGCCGAGATCGTTGCCGGCGTCGCGTCCCGCCAGAAACAGCACCGACTGCCCCACCAGGCGCAGCATCTGTTCGGCGCATTCGATGGCGTCCTCGGGTTGGCGCTGCAGGCGGAAGGCATCGCGATAGGTCCGCTCGTGGGCGGCCTCGGAGAAGTTGGCCGCCACCAGGCTTTGGGCTGCGCCGGCGCATTCGCCGCCGCCCAATTGCAGGACCTTGAACTGATCCGCCTCGCCGTGATCGCGCAGCAATGACGTCACTTCCTCCGGGGCGACCGCCTTGAGATCGGCGAGCAGTTCGGTGAAATAGTTCGACCGCGCCGCCGCGACCAGTGGAAGAAGCTCTCGCCGTCACTGCGATCCTGGGCGTAGCACTGTTCGACGAGTTGTACCGCCTGTTCGATACGCGCCACCGGAATGGACGGGCCCTTGATGGCGATGGCGCCGTTGCCGCGGCCGTCGCCGCCAAAGTACATCTGGTAGTGAGGGATCAGCTTGCCGTGCAGGCGCTTGCCCTCGCCGTAGATGCCGATGTCGCCGGTCTCCGGCTGGGCGCAACCGTTTTGGCAACCGCTGGCGCGGATCCGCAGATCCTGGGAGCCGCCGCCCAATTTCATGCCGATGGCCTTGGACGAGGTAATGCCGAGGCGGCAGGTGGAGGTGCCGGGGCAGGCGACCACATTATCACCCGCCTTGGGTTCGCTCAATCCGGCCGCGGCAAGCGCGGCACGGAGGCGCGGAATATTGGCCTCGCTCACCCCCGTCACCATCAGGCTCTGGTCCTGGGTGGTGCGCACATCGTCCAGTCCTTCCTTTTTCATGACGGCGGCGATGGCGCGTAACTGTGGTGCGGTGATATCGCCAATGGGTAATTTGACGGGAAAGATGTGCAGTCCCGTTTGTTTCTGCTCGATGATGCGCCGCGGTGCGCCGGGGAAGGGCGTCTCGGCATGGCCGGCGCCCGGGGCCCATTCGCCCTTGGGGTGGGCGTAATCGGCATAGGCGACCTTGGTGCGCGCCAATTCTTCCCGGTATTTTTCGATGAAACCTTCGGGGCCGAACTTGTCCACCAGGAACTTGATACGGGCGCGGGCGCGGCGCTTGCGATCGGAATACTTGTTGTGGAGGGTGATGATCGCTTCCATGGAGGCCAGCAGATCCTTTTCCTCGACGAATTCCTCCACGGTCAGGGCGTGATGCGGCTTGTGGCCCAGACCGCCGCCGGCCATGACCTTGAAACCGAAGCGGCCGTTGTGCTGCACCGCCACCACGCCGATGTCATGGATCATGCCCTGGGCGCAGTCGGTCTCGCAGCCGGAGAAGCTGATCTTGAACTTGCGCGGCATCTGCTGGGTGAGCGGATATCGCAGGAAGCGTTCGGTGGCGCCGATCATGTGGGTGGTGATGTCCGTATGTTCGCGGGGGCAGACGCCGGCCAGCGGACAGGCGGAGATATTGCGTACGGTGTTGTTGCACGCCTCGCGGGTGGTGAGGCCGGCGTCACCCAGCTTGCGCATCACCGTGGCGGTGTCCTGGGTGGGTACGTAATGGAGCTGGAAGGACTGGCGGGTGGTGACATGGGCCACGTCGATCTGCGCGTAGTCTTCCACGCAGGCGGCGATGACCTCGAGATGCTCGGGATTCAGACGACCGCCGGGCGCCTTGATGCGCACCATATGCACGCCATCCTGGCGCTGGCCGTAGATGCCGTGCTGGAGCCGGAACGACATGAAGCGATCCCCATCCATCTCCCCGTTGAGGAAGGCGCGCACGCCTTCCGCGTAGCGATCGATTTCTTCGTTATTGACCAGAGTTTTTATGGCACTCATCTCGCAACTTACTCCTGCGCCGTTTCAAACACAGCACTCTATTGTTTACCACATGAATTTCACGCCGATCAGCATGAGCATGCTCGCCAGTATCGGTCGCATGATTTTTTCCGGCACCTTGGTGCTGAGGTGGCTGCCCAGGTAGATGCCCGGCAATGATCCCAGCAGCAAGCTGCCCAATAGCACAAAATCCACGGTCCCCATTTGCAGATGGCCGAAGCCGGCGACGGCGGTCAGCGGGACCGCATGGGCGATATCCGTACCGACGATGCGTGCCGTCGGCAGGCTGGGATAGAGAAAGAACAGCATCGCCGCTCCCAGCGCCCCGGCGCCGACCGAGGTCATGGTGACCAACACCCCCAGCATGATCCCCATGAATACCGTCGCCACACTACGCCAACGGATCCAGGTGGGAAACACGTTGTTGCTGAGGTGACGTCCGACTCGTTGAAATTTCTTTTTGAACAACAGGGCGACGGAAGTCAGGATCAAGGCGGCCCCCAGCAGGGTGGTGATGATAACGTTGATCTCCTCCTTATGCGCGACTACCGAGTGCAGCACGCTGCTGGTCAGCAGTGAGGCGGGGATGCTTCCCGCGGTCAGCAAACCGACTATGCGCCACTCAATGGTCTTGCGCCGGTTATGCGCCCAAACGCCGCCCGACTTGGTAATGGCGGCGAATAACAGATCCGTACCCACCGCATTCACCGGCGGGATACCGAACAGAAACACCAGGAGAGGCGTCATGAGCGAGCCCCCTCCGACGCCGGTCAAACCGACCAGAAATCCTACAAGCAATCCTGATAGTGTGTATGCCCAATCCACCGTGTGGCTTTCATCCCGCTAGGGATAGTACTGCTCAAACTTGTGGAGGATCACCGTAAATTTCCCGCGCCTGGCGACGGTTGCGATACTTTAGCAAGGGTTGAATATCATAAAAAATAATATTATCTTCTATTTTTATCTTTAAAATTTATATAGAGAATGCAATGAAGCTGCAACAGCTACGTTTTGTCCGGGAAGTGGTGCGCATGGGGTTCAATGTCTCCGCCGCCGCCGAGGCGTTGCACACCGCCCAACCCGGGGTCAGTAATCAAATCCAGTTATTGGAACAGGAACTCAATGTTCTGATCTTTGAGCGTAAAGGTAAGCGATTGATCGGTTTGACAAAACCCGGCCAGGTCATCGTCGCGATGATCGAACGGGTGTTGAGCGAAGTGGAAAACATCAAGCAGGTGGGCGATGAGTTTTCCAATGAGACCGGCGGCACCTTGTCCATCGCCACCACCCACACCCAGGCCCGCTATGCCCTGCCCACCGTGATCAAGACCTTTACCCAGCGCTTCCCCAAGGTGCGTCTGGACATCCATCAGGGCAATCCCACCCAGGTCTCCGAGATGGCCTTGGCCGGTGTGGCGGACATCGCCATCGCCACAGAGGCCATCGAGCTGTTCCCCGAGCTGATCATGTTGCCCTGCTACGAGTGGAACCGCTGCGTGGTGGTGCCCCCCGGCCATCCCCTGCTGGAGCAGTCGCCGCTGAGTCTGGAGGCCATGGCCCAGTATCCCATCGTGACCTATGACTTTGCCTTCGCCGGCCGCTCCAAGATCAACAAGGCCTTCGAGGCGGCGGGCTTGCAGCCCAACGTGGTGTTGACCGCCATCGACTCCGACGTGATCAAGACCTATGTGGAGCTGGGCCTGGGTATCGGGATCCTGGCCAAGATGGCCTACGATCCCAATCGCGACGGGCATTTGGCGATGCTGGATGCCGCCCACCTCTTCGAACCCAGCATGACCCGGATCGGCATCCGCCGCGGGACCTATCTGCGTGGTTTCGCCTATGCCTTCATCGAATTGTTTGCGCCGCACCTCGATCGCAAGACCGTGGATGCCGCCATGGCGGAGTAGCGGCCGCGACGAGTGATGACCGCGGCGTCAGGGCGGCCGGCTAGTCCGTTTATATCTTCAGGATCCGGCGTTTTCCGTGGGTACCGGTTCGGCATAACCGCATTCCTTTTGCGGGCAGACCTTCTCCGTGCCGCGCCGTTTGGTGGTCTTGAGGGTCAGGATCGGCCAGTTGCATTGCGGGCAGGCTTCGTTGAGCGGCTCGTTCCATACGGCGTACTTACACTCGGGATAGGTGGAGCAGGAATAGAAAATCTTGCCGTAGCGGGATTTGCGTTTCAGCAGGGTGCCCTTGTGGCATTCCGGGCATTCGACCCCGGTGTCCGCGGGTTTTTCCAGCGGTTCGATATATTTGCAGGTCGGGTAGTTGCTGCAGCCGATGAATTTACCGTAGCGCCCGTGGCGAATGATCAGCTGCGACGAGCACTGCGGGCAGACACGGCCCTCGACGACCTCCGGGGTCTCGGGCTCCTTGTCGTCGCCGAGACTGCGGGTGTAATCGCAATCGGGAAATCCGCTGCAGCCGACGAAACGGCCGCGGCGGCCCAGGCGGATGCTCAAGGGTTTGCCGCACTTGGGGCAGGCCTCGTCCATGCTTTCCTGGGTGACATCCTTGCGCGCCACATTCTGCTCGGTATCGTCCACCCGTTCCTTGAACGGTTTCCAGAAGGCTTTCAGTAACGGCACCCATTCCTCTTCGCCGCGGGAGACCGCATCCAGCTCGTCTTCCAGCTTGGCGGTGAAATCATAGTCCACGTATTGGGTGAAGTAGCCGGTGAGGAATTTATTGACGATCCGGGCCACGTCGGTGGGAATGAAGCGCCGCTTGTCCATGGTGACGTATTCGCGCGCCTGCAGGGTGGAGATGATGGCGGCATAGGTGGAGGGCCGACCGATGCCGTATTCCTCCAGCGCCTTCACCAGGCTGGCCTCGCTGTAGCGGGGCGGCGGTTCGGTGAAGTGTTGCTCGGGACGGATCTTGACCAGATCGACCTTGTCGCCCACGGCCAATAGCCGGCAGCATGCGTTCGTCATCCTCGCCCTTGCTGTCGTCGATGCCTTCCTGATAGACCATGATGAAGCCCGGATTCACGATCGTCGAACCGGTGGCGCGGAAGATATTGTCCTCACCGGCGGCGAGGTCGACGCTCACGGTATTGATGGTGGCGTGAATCATCTGGCAGGCCACGGTGCGCTTCCAGATCAAGTCATAGAGCTTTTGCTGGTCGGCGCTGAGGTGGGCCTTGACCGACTCCGGGGTCTGCGCGGCGACCGTGGGGCGGATGGCCTCGTGGGCCTCCTGGGCATTCTTGGACTTGGTCTTGTAGACGTTGGGTTTGGCGGGGACATTGTCCTTGCCGTAACGTTCGGCGATCAGCGCGCGGATTTCGTCGATGGCTTCCTGGGCCAGGTTGACTGAGTCGGTACGCATATAGGTGATCAGGCCCACCGCGGTGCCGCCGATGTCTATGCCTTCATAGAGCTGCTGGGCGATGCGCATGGTCTTTTGCGCGGTGAAGCTCAGCTTGCGTGAGGCTTCCTGCTGCAGGGTGGAGGTGGTGAAGGGCGGCGCGGGATTGCGCTTGCGCTGCTTCTTCTCCACTTTGCTGACGGTGACCTTGCCCCGGGCGGCCTTTTGCAGCTGCGCCTCGATGTCCTTGGCCTGGTCCGCGGTGGTGACGCTGAATTGGGCAAGCTTCTTGTCCTCGTAGGAATGCAGTTTGGCGGTAAAGGTCTCTTTGGCCTTGGCCAGATCCGCTTCTATGGTCCAGTATTCGCGGGCTGACGAATTTCTCGATCTCCAGTTCCCGCTCCACGATCATGCGCAGTGCCGGGCTTTGTACCCGCCCGGCCGACAAGCCGGGGCGGATCTTCTTCCATAGCAAGGGGGAGAGATTGAAGCCCACCAGATAATCCAGGGCGCGACGCGCCTGCTGGGCATTGATCAGATCCATGGAGATGTCACGGGGGTGTTCCACGGCCTCCTGGACGGCGCGTTTGGTGATCTCATGGAAAACCACCCGCCGCACCGCTTTCTTGTCCAGCAGCTTCTTTTCCTTGAGCAACTCGCACAAGTGCCAGGAGATGGCCTCGCCTTCGCGGTCCGGGTCAGTCGCGAGGTACAGGGCATCGGCCTTCTTCATTTCTTTGGCGATGGCGTCGAAGTGCTTTTCGTTTTTCTCTATGGGTTGATACTTCATGGCGAAGTCATGCTCGGTGTCCACCGCCCCCTCTTTGGGCAGCAGGTCGCGCACATGGCCGTAGGAGGCCAGGACGGTAAAGTCCTTCCCCAAGTATTTCTTGATGGTTTTGGCCTTGGCAGGCGATTCGACGATGACTAAGTTTTTGCTCATCGAAATATCCAGTTCAATTGATCCTAACGTCACCTTCTTCGTCCCGGTGAACAAAATCTACACCGGGCGGATGGAGCGGTTACGTGAGGCAGCGTTTAGTTGTACGGCTGTTATCGCCGTGTCTGCACCTTAGTTTAGTGCAGCCATCCGGCGGTTCCCTCAAAGACTAGATCCTCCATCCAGGCGAAGGCGGCTTCCTTCCCGGGTTGGTTGAACAGGACCATGAGGATGACCCACTTGAGGTCGGTGAGATCGGTTTCGTCCGATTCGAGGGCCATGATGCGGTCGATCACCAGCTCACGGCTTAAGAGGTCCAGTACCCCGATCTGCTCGAGAAACATCAAGAATCCCCGGCATTCCGCATCCAGGCGCTTGTTTTCATCCGGGGTATAAACCCGCAGGGCATGATGGGCGGTGACCGGCAGGGCGGCGCTGTTTTCCCGCATGGCGGCCAGAGCCTTCCAGCCAGGAGAAGGCCTTTTCAATTTCCTGATCGGGGAAGCCAGCCCGCAGTAACTC
Organism: uncultured Planctomycetota bacterium; assembly: GCA_963823025.1. Classification (GTDB taxonomy): domain Bacteria; phylum Planctomycetota; class UBA1135; order UBA1135; family UBA2386; genus CAWGKH01. The sequence goes on from CAWGKH010000009.1 coordinate 466,456, forward strand.
GGCCTTCAACGAGGCCTGGTCAGCATCGTCATCGATTTCCCCGCACATGAAGTTTTCCAGCAGGTACATCAATATATCCAACACATTTTCTTTCATTTCGGCATCTCTTTGCTCAGTGAATTCGGGTATACAGACCGCCCGGCGCCGACGCTATTTGTCCATGCAATTCGAGTACCACCAGCATGGAGGAAACCTGGTCCGCCGTCAATCCACTGCGTTCCACCAGGGTATCGATGGCGGTCGGTTCGTAATCCTATATGCCGGAGCAGGCTCGCAAATTCCTGGGAATCCACGTCTGCTGCCGAGTCCGACCGCGGGCGGGTGGCAGCGGGTCTTCTTCCCATGCCGCCAAGGCTCCCAGCTCTTCAAGTACATCATGAGCGGTTTCCACCAGTTTAGCCCCTTGGCGGAGCAGGGCATGGCAACCGCGTGCCAAGGGATTGTGGATGGAGCCGGGGATGGCGAAGACTTCCCGTCCCTGCTCCGCCGCCAGCCGCGCGGTGATAAGCGAACCGCTTTGCACGGCGGCCTCCACAACCAAGGTGCCAAGACTGAGGGCGCTGATCAGGCGATTGCGGCGGGGAAAATTTTCGGGGCGGGGCGGCGTGCCGGGCGGAAATTCCGAGACCAGCGCGCCGCGCGCTGACGATCTCATCGGCCAGATTGACGGTGACGGGCCGGGTAGACCTGGTCAAGCCCGGTGCCGGTTACCGCAATGGTAGTGACCGTCGCCGCCAAGGCGCCACGATGCGCGGCGGCATCGATGCCGACCGCCAGGCCGCTGGTGATGGTAAGACCAATATCGGCCAGGTGCCGGGCGAATTCCGCGGCGGTCTGTTCACCGGAGGCGGCTAGGGTTACGGCTGCCGACGATGGCGAGCTGTTTGTCGTTGAGCCTGCGGGGGTCGCCCTGCATGAACAACACCTGCCGGTGGGTCGGGGATCTGTTTCAGCAGGGGCGGATAAAGCGACGTCGTGCGGGTGATGGCGTGGTGCAGCGGGTTGAGTGAGCCAGGCGAGGTCATGCTCCACGGCCGCCCAGTCCGGCTGGCGTATATAGGCCTGGGTCGTTGGCGCTAAGTCGTCCCGTTTCCTGCAGGGTCGCGTCATCCGCCTCGAACAGCCGCGCGGCGAACCCCATTGCTCCAGCAGGCCCTGGGCCGTGATGGGGCCGACGCCCGGCATGCGTACCAGGGCCAGCCAATAGGGTAATTCGTCGCTGTCAGTCCATGATCGGGTCATCACCTCGGCGCATCCATGCCTTGGGTGTAGACTCGGAATACTAGGGGTTCCTGACCATGTCGTAAAGGTGAATATCGCGATGGGCGGTCATGATCAAGCCATAACTCACCTTATCGAAGACCCGGAACACCATCAGCACGCCGGAGCGAGTGTCCGGTAAGGTGAGCTCGCTGCCTTTGTCGGCGACGGTGTCGCGGACCTCGGCGCCGGCGTGATAGACCGCCAGCACGTGACCGGGCTGTAGCCCATCGTTAAGTCCTCGATTCAAGACGACCACCTGATATTGCCCGACCCGGGATACGGCGTCGAACAGGGCGATGATCTTGCCCTGTATCTGGCGATCGGGCGCCCTGGGCTGGAAGTTGTAATTGATCGTCATTTCATCCTGGGCGGGAAGAATGCGGTCGCCGATCAAGGCTTCCCGCGAGGCCTTGAGCAGGGTCAGGGTGCTGGGGTCGCCGTAGGCGTCCACGCGGGCATCCGCGATGTGCAGGGCCTCGTAACCGAGGATGTCATTCTTGCTTGCGCCGGGATTACGGTAGACCTTGCCCGTCCGCACCACTTCGTAGCGCCCGCCCGGGTGTTGCTTGAGATGTCGGGCATAGATCTTATTGCCCGTGCCGCCGATCAAGCGCTCCTCTTCCATGGAAACGATATAGCCGGATTTTTTCGACTCTTCCGGAGAAATGACCTGGGCCTTCAATAAAAATTGCTCGATGGCGTCGGTGGGGAGGGTTGGAATGGGTTTTTCCAAAGTGGTGACTCTGACCTTGGGTTCGAGCTTGACCACATTGGATTCGGCGGGCGGGGCCGCGGGTCCCGTTCGACTTGCAGCGTCGGTTTGCCATCGCGGAAAACCAGGGAGATCACGTCGCCCGGATAGATCAGATTGGGGTTGGCGATCTGCGGATTTAGTTCCCAGACATCGGGCCATTTCCAAGGGTCGCGGAGAAAGTGGGCGGAGATGTCCCACAAGGTATCGCCCTTCACCACCACGTAGCGATTCGGGTAATTGGGATTCAGCACGACCGTATCCGCCTGTGCGCTCATGCCCATGATCACGATCAGCAATAGCGCCGATACGGTGTTTCGAATAATCATAAACGGCCCTTTATCCATGTTGTTGCCGGGAGTTTAGCCCAAACCCACCCGCTACTCCACGGGTGGCATCTTAGTCTGTGAATTCGGTATGATCGTTTCGCTAAGCAGTATAAACGGCAATTTTGCGCAGACCTTGATGGATGTCACATGGCAATACTTCCTATCCTGCATTATCCCGATCCCCGGTTACGCAACAAGGCCCTGCCGGTAGAGGGGGTCGACCATGAGGTTCGCACCCTATTGGACGACATGCTGGAGACTATGTACGCGGCCCCGGGTATCGGTCTGGCGGCGCCCCAGGTAAATGCCTCCAAGCGGGCCATCGTGATCGATATTTCCGAGGAGCGCAATCAGCCCCTGTATATGGTTAACCCGGAGATTTTGTCACGGCGCGGCGAGACGCAGATGGAGGAGGGATGCCTGTCGGTGCCTAATATCTATGAGCCGGTGGGTCGGGCGGAATGGGTGACGGTCAGGGCCCTGGGGCGGGATGGCCAGGCCTTCGAGCTGGAGGCGGAAGGTCTGCTGGCGGTTTGTATCCAGCATGAAATCGATCATCTGGAAGGCAAACTGTTCGTCGATTATCTCTCGGAGATCAAGCGCAGTCGCATTCGCAAGAAGCTGGAAAAATTTCGGCGGAAGACCTTGTGAGGAAGCCGTCAGCATTCAGCTATCGGCTGTCGGCCTGTAACAACAGCGAACTGACTTCCATTTTTTAGCTGAGGCTGAACGCTGATGGCTGATAGCTTAAAGATCATTTTCGCCGGGACCCCCGAATTCGCGCAAACCGCCTTGGCGGCCTTGCTGGCTTCACGGCATGAGGTGTGCGCGGTCTTTACCCAGCCGGATCGGCCCGCCGGACGCGGGCGCAAGTTGACCGCCAGTCCGGTAAAACAATTGGCGCTGCAACATGGGATTCCGGTTCTGCAGCCGGTGAGTCTGAAACCGCCGGAACAACATGAAGTCCTGCGGAGTTTCAATGCGGATGTCATGGTGGTGGTGGCTTACGGTTTGATCCTGCCCCGGGCGGTGCTGGATATCCCCCGCCTTGGTTGTCTCAATATTCACGGTTCGCTATTGCCGCGCTGGCGGGGGGCGGCGCCCATTCAGCGCGCGATTCTTGCCGGAGACGGGGAGACCGGCATTACCATCATTCAAATGGATGCCGGTCTGGATACCGGGGCCATGCTATTGCGCCTGCCCTGCCCCATTCGCGCCACCGATACCGCGCAGACCCTGCACGATGAACTGGCGGCCTTGGGGGCGCGCGCGATTTGCCTGGCCCTCGACCAAGTGGCGAACGGCAGCGCCCGCCCCGAGGCGCAGGATGACAGCCGGTCTTGTTACGCAGCCAAGATCGAAAAACAGGAGGCCTTGATCGATTGGTCCTCATCCGCCATTCATATCGAACGCCAAATACGGGCCTTCAATCCCTGGCCGGTGGCGCAGACGCAATGGGGTGATAAGACCTTGCGCATCTGGCGCGCGCAGCTTGGGGGTGATGGCATCTCGGGTA
>CAWGKH010000010.1:0-150781 GCA_963823025.1 uncultured Planctomycetota bacterium
GGTCTGCTCGGACCGCATCCGGCCGAGGAACGACTCGCCCTTCTGCACGCGGATCAGCCGCGCGAACAGCGGGGACACGCGCTCGACGAGATCGAACATGTCGAGGGCGACCTTGCGATACGCGAAGTGACCCTCGGGCCCCGATCGCAGCTCGACGAAGTAGGCGACCTGCCGCGGGTCGAACACGAGCCGCACGCGCTGCAGGAACGCGAACGGTGTGACGTAGCCCGCCGCGTGCGGGAAGCGCCGCGCGACGATCGGCTGCAGCTCCTGCACGCGGTCGAGGACCTCGCGGTACGACGCGGTGCAGCCGGCCATCTCGACCAAGGGCGGCACCGCGTAGCCGTGCGCCACGGTCAGTCGCTGCTGCTGCTGGAAGCCCTTTCGATGGCGGCCGATGTCGCGGTACCCCCGAAGTCGACGAGGCACTCGAAGTCGAACGGCAGAGCGCCTTCGAGCCCGATCGGCAGCGGGTCGCGGCGACCTCGATCGCGCATCGCGCGTTCGAACAGCGCCTCCCGTCCGGTGTCGTCGAGCGCGGCGGCCGCCTCGAGCAGGACGTCGAGCGGCCGATCGCTCTGCTCGTAGACGAGCGATGCGACGAGCCGGACGTCGAGATCCCGGTCCCACGCGACGAGCTCGGTCGACGGCGCCGCGGGTCCGCCGTGGGGCGTGCCGGCCGCGAGCTCCGCGGCGAGCTCGGGGAGGAGCTCGTGCTGCTTGCGGAGGAACTCGTTCTCGCCCGCGTGCGCCAGCAGCGTCGTCAGCGACGTCTCGGCCTCGGTCTTGATGCGCTCGCCGACCAGTCGGAACTCGGCGAGCGGGTGGCTCAGGAGCTCGGTGACGATGTCCGCGAGCGTGCGCGCGTCGGCGACCATGCCCCACTTGGTCTGGATCGCCGGCGTCAGCAGGTAGCGCGCGGCGTCGAACGCCTCGGCCTTCAGCGCACGCAGCCAGGGCCCCTGCTTCTCCCCGTCGCCGAGCGGCCGCTCGGCCTTCAGGAAGTCGAGCAGGCGGCCGCTCAGCTCGCCGTACAGCGTGAACGTCCGTTCGAGGATCTCGTCGTAGGCCGACCGCGCTTCGCCACCGGCGGCGACCACGTCCGGGTCACGCCAGTGCCCTTCCGCCCCGAACGATATGTAGCGCGTCGACGACTCTTCGAAGCTGCACCGGCGCTCGCGCTGGATGAATCGCGTCACGAGCTGGGACACGTTCTCGACGGCGAGGTGGACGATCGAACCCTCGCGCAACGAGTTGTGGCCGTGGTCGATCGCGTAGGTCTTGAGGAACCGCCCCGACTTGTCGGCCATGACCTCGGTGAGGAGGTCGCGCGGTGGCTCGGGGTTCTCGGCCAAGAGGCTCTCGAGCGTGCGACCGCTTTCGACGAGCCCCTGCTTCAGCCGGTCGAGGAAGTTGTCGCGCATCGACTTCGGACTGCGCGAGTAGACGCCGTTCAGCGTCGCGGCGACCTCGGGCGGCAGATGGCGGACGAGGAACACGTCCGCGTGGGGCCGGGCATCGACTTGCGAGAAGTAGCGGGCGAGCAGGGCGCGCTCGACATCGGTGTACGCGGGGGCCATCGGGCACGATCGTATCCCGGGGGCCCGGCGCGTCCGAGCCTGGCTCAGCCGTGCTGGCTCTCGAGCCAGCGCTCGGCTTCGATCGCCGCCATGCAGCCGGAGCCGGCCGCGGTCACCGCCTGGCGGTAGTAGCTGTCCTGCGCGTCGCCGCACACGAACACGCCGGGGATCGACGTGGCGGTGCGGCCGGGTGTGGTGACCAGATAGCCGACGTCGTTGGTCTCGAGCCACTCCTTGAAGATCTCGGTGTTCGGCTTGTGGCCGATCGCGAGGAACAGTCCCTCGGCGTCGACGCGCCGGGACTCGCCCGACTTGTTGTCGAGCAACGTCAACGCGGTCACGGCGCCGGCCTCGACGTCGTGGACGTCGGTGACCTCGGTGTTCCAGTGCACGGTGACCTTCGGGTGCTCGATCGCGCGCTCCGCCATGATCTTGCTGGCGCGCAGCGCGTCCCGTCGCACGACCATGTGCACTTCCTTGGCGAACTTCGTCAGGAAGGTCGCCTCCTCGCATGCCGAATCGCCACCGCCGACGACGTAGACGACCTTGTCACGGAAGAAGAACCCGTCGCAAGTCGCACACGCCGACACGCCGCGACCCTGGAGCTTCTGCTCGTTCTCGAGGCCGAGATAGAGGGCCGACGCGCCGGTCGCGACGATCACCGTCTCGGCCTCGTAGACCTTGTCGCCGCTGCTCCACACCTTGAACGGCCGCTTCGAGAAGTCGACCTTCTCGGCGAGCTCGAACAGGACCTCGGTGCCGAAGCGCTCCGCCTGCTTGCGGAACAGCTCCATCATCTCCGGGCCCTGCACGCCCTCGGGGAAGCCAGGGTAGTTCTCGACGTCGGTCGTGATCGTGAGCTGACCACCGGGCTGGTTGCCGGCCAGCACCACCGGGGCGAGGTTCGCGCGCGCGGCGTAGATCGCGGCCGTGTAGCCCGCGGGTCCGGAGCCGAGGATGATCGTCTTCTTGACTTCGCTCATCGTGGGTCAGCGTGGTTTCGGGGCGGAGCACATTACCGGATGGCGCCTGCCTCGACCGCGCCGATTCCGTCGATTCGCTGTCGATCGAGGCCGCCGGGGACGATTCGCGTGCCGTTCCCGGAGTGCACGACCTGGTTGGCCAGCAGCGTGTCGACGAGGTCGACACGCCACTGTCCCGCTTCGCGCACGACGACGAACATGGACGATCGGTCCGGCGGTGTCGCGCGTGGGTCGCGCACCCGGAACTCGAAACGGCCGGAGGTAGGCCGTTTCGTGCCTTCGACCAACAGCCGTTGCCGCTTGCCGAGCGCATCGAGGTCGATCTGCTCGATCGCGGGTCGGGATTCGCGCGTCACGACCCCGGCCAGCGCGTCGCGATCGCCGGCGATCGCCGCGGCCTGGAACGAGTCGAACGCCGCGCGCGCCGCGGCCGCGTCGCCGTCGCTGCGGCTGCACGAGGAGAACAGGGCGAACGCCAGCACCGCGATGCCGGCAGACCGAGGGATGCGGGGGCACGACATGCCCATCCCATCGGCGGTTCGAACCACGGACATTCAGGCCCGGTCGGAATTTCCGTCCTTCGGCGGCTCGCCGAGGATCGCGCGCGCGCGCTCGACCGGGTCCGCCGCGCGGGTCAGCCGGCGGAACAGCGCGTCGAGGCGCGCGCCGGCGCCCTCGCCAGCACCTGCACGCAGCTCCTCGAGCGTGCCGACCGCCAGCAGCTTGCCGCGGTCGAGCACGGCGACCCGGTCGGCGAGCGTCTCGACGACATCGAGCATGTGGCTCGAGTAGAGCACCGCGCCGCCACGATCGGCGAAGCCGCGGACGATCTCCTTGACGACCATCGTCGTCTCGACGTCGAGGCCGGACAGCGGCTCGTCGAACACCAGCGCACGTGGACCGGGCAGCAGGCACGCGGCGATCGAGACCTTCTGCGTCATGCCCTTGCTGAACCCGCTCATCGGCTCGTGCATGCGCTCGCCCAGCTCGAACCCACGCAACGTCCGCTCCGCCCGGGCGGTGATCTCGTCCTCCGGCAGGTCGAACAGCCGCCCCTTCAGCTGCAGGTACTCGAACGGCGTCAGCGCGTCGTAGACCCGCGCGATCTCCGGCAGGTACGCGAGAGCCCGCTTGGCCGCCCGCGATTCCGTTCGGACGTCGTGCCCGTCGACCGACAGCGCGCCGCTGTCGGGCTCCAGCAGGCCGACGAGGCACTGCACGGCCGTCGTCTTGCCGGCGCCGTTCGGGCCGAGCAGCGCGAGCACCTCCCCGGCACGCACGTCGAGGTCGAGCCGGTCCACCGCGACGACGTCGCCGAAGGTCTTGCGAAGGCCATGGATCCGGATCATCCGGAGGAACCGTATCCTGCGCGCCGGCGCCGCGCGACGCTGCCGAGATCGGCGAGGCCCCGACCTCAGACCTCAGGGCCGTCGGCGAAGCGGCACCACCGGCCGCGTCGGTGGGCCGAGCACCGGCTCGAACACCGGCGACGACGGCGGCACGAGCGGTTCGCCACGCACGAAGCCGGGCCACGCCTGCGCATCGACGTGCTCGTCGACGAGGATCAGCGACAGGTCGGGCGCGGTGGCGCGCTGCAGCATCGCCCCGAGGACCGCCGTGGCGAGCGACTCGTCGCCCGACCGGCGGAGGTCGATCACCGCCATCTCGTGCGCGCCGGGACGCTTGCCCGCCAACCGCGACAGGTAGCCGTGGCGCGGCACGATCACGTCGCCGGGTGCGCGGCGCAACAGCTCGACGACGCGGTCGCCGACGTCACGGTCGTCCGCGGTCGGAACGAACCGCGACGGATCGATCAACCGCGGCGCGTGCCGCGACTCCGCATCGCCGAAGTCGAACGCGAGAAGCGCGACCTGCACGACGAGCAGCCAAGGGACGCCGCGTGCGAGCTTGTCGCTGCGCCGGACGGCTTCGCCGAGCGCCAGCCCGACGAGCAGCGCGACGCCCACGATCGCGGGCATCAGGACGTTCACGGCGCCGCCGTCGTGCATGCGCGAGAGGAGGGCGACACCGAGCCATCCCCCTCCCCACGCGAGATCGCGCAGGACCGGCCCCCTCGGTCGCTCGCGCAGCCGGACGACGAACAGCCATGCGATCGCCGCGAGCGATGGCCACAGCGCACGAAGATCGAACCACCAGAACGTGACGAGCGGATGCCGCATCAGCCCGTGCCGCCTCGGCATCGTCCACGTGTAGAAGCTGAACCAGCCGTCGGTCGCACCATCCATCAGGAACGTCGCCGCGAGCCACGCGCCGGCGAACGCCAGCAGGAACGCCCCGGCGCGCCGCGGCGACGCGAACACCGTCGCGACCGCGAACGCCACCGCCAACCCGAAGGCCGTCTGCTTGGCGAAGTACGCCAGCACCATCACGAGTCCGGCAACGACCGCGCTGCGCAGGCCGCCGCCTCGCTCCAGCACGGTCAGCCCGATCAACGACAGGCACACACACAGCGCATCGGCGCGCGTCGTGTCGTACCACGTGCCGGCGACGAAATAGCCGCCAGCGAACACGAGCAGCGCCGCGGCCGCGGCCAACGACCGCCCCGTGCGCCGGCGCACGAACGAGAACACCAGCACCATCGCGACGCAGGTCGCGACCAGCGACACGAGCCGCATCGGCAGGAAGCCCTCGCCGGTCACCGTCACGGCCAGGAGCGCCGACAGCCAGTACTGCAACGGGGTGTAGAGGAACGGCACGTACTCCGCGGTCGGCGCACAGTAGACCGGCTGACCGTCGATCACCCGGCACAGGTGATCGACCATCGCACCCCCCATCCACTCGAGCTCGTAGGGATAGGTGAGCCGCGAGAACGCGACCCACGCGAACAGCACGAGGAAGAGGATCGCGCCCCAGGCGATCACCACCGCCGGGACGCTCGGACCGACGCGCGCCCACGCGCTCAAGGAGTGGCCTCCTCGACGGCCCTTCGCGCGTCGCCGGCGGGGATGCCGAGCTCCTCGAACAGCGCGTCCAGCCGTGCGAACGTGTTCTCCCAGCGGAAGTGCGCGCGCACCCACGCGGCCGCGCGGGTCCCGGTTCCGCGCGCCAGGGCCGGGTCGTCGAGGAAGGCCAGCACGGCGTCGTGGATCGCGCCGGCATCGTCGGCGACCGCCATCGCGTCCGCATCGACCGAACCGAGTCCGCGCGCGGCCGCACTCGTCGCGACCACCGGCAATCCCATGCTCATGGCCTCGAGCACCTTGTTCTGCAGGCCACGCGCCAGACGCAGCGGCGCGATCGCGACCGCCGCGCGGTCGAAGTACGGCGGCGTCGCCTCGACCCAGCCGGTCACCTCGATGCCGTCGTGGCCGTGAAGCCGCTCGATCCGCGGCGCGGGACGGTTGCCGACGATCAGGAAGCGCGCGTCCGGATGCGCGGCGCGAACGCGTGGCCACACCGCCTCCGCGAACCAGGTGACCCCGTCGATGTTCGGCTCGTAGTCCATCACGCCGGTGAAGATCACGGTGTGCGCCTCGCGCCGCCGTTCGCCTTCGGACGAGAAGTGATCGACGTCCACGCCGTTCGGCACGACGACGGGCACGACGCCCGGAATGCGTTCGACGAACAGATCACGTTCCGCCTCGGAGACCACGAGCGACGCGTCGAACGAGCGCGCGACCCGGGTCTCGAACTCGAGCAGCCGCCGCGCCTCGCGTCGATAGATCCACCGGCCGAGCACTCCGCTCGCCTCCGCGTACTGCCGCCACTTGTCCGAGTCGAGCTCGGCGAAGTGCATGACGCGCTTGACGTCGTCGCGCTCGACGACGTAGAGCGCCATCGACGACGAGTAGAGGAACACGACGTCGGGCGGATCCTCCGTCAGCCACCGGTCGACGGCGCGGGCGAGACCCCGGTGCCGGAAGTACGGCAGGGTCAAGGGCTCGCCCGTCAGCAATCCGCGCAGGCAGGCCAGCTTGCGGAGCCCCGGCCGGATCCGTGGGGCGACCACCTCGTCGACCAGCCCGCGCAGCGCCTCGACCGCCGCCGCGTCGCGGGCGTCCTCGGCCAACGCCCCCACGCGGATCCGCGCCCCCAACTCCCGCAGGTGACGCAGGATGTGGTGCGTCGAGATCCGGTCGCCGCGATCCGGCGGATGTGGGACCCGCTGGCTCAGGAAGACGACGTCGAGGGGCATTCGGGAGGTCTCGGATGCAGGGTCGCGGGAAGCCGGGCTCAAGCACGGACCGCCCGGGGCCCGATCCAGGGAACGAGCGGATCAGGACCGAGGCGAACGCGATGGTCAAGGCCGGAACACATTCCACCAGCATCCTCAAACTGGTCAACAAGACCATGGACCTCCCGACGATCCCGGAGGTCCTCGTCCGCCTGAACGACGTCATCGCGGACGACGACGCCTCGGCGGAGGACGTCGCGAAGGTCATCTCGACCGACCCGTCGATCTCGACGAACGTGCTGCGCATCGTGAACTCGGCCTACTACGGGCTGCAGGTCCGGGTCAGCTCGATCGGCCTCGCGGTGTCGATCATGGGTTTCAGCATGACCAAGAAGGTCGCGCTGAAGGCCGCCGTGTTCAGCCTGTTCGGCCAGCGCGAGGTCCGCGTGCCCCACTTCGACGCGGTCGCGTTCTGGCGGCACTCGGTGTTCACCGGCGTCGCCGCGAGGACGCTCGGGGCGGCGAGTGAGCGGCTCTCGAAGCTCCACGCCGAGGATCTCTACATCTGCGGGCTGCTCCACGACATCGGCAAGATCCTGATGCTCGAGAAGGCGACCGCGCAGTACCGGCACGTGCTCGAGGAGTCGACGCGCACCGCCCGGCCGGCCATCGAGATCGAGAACGAGGTGTTCGGCTTCTCCCACGCCGACGTCGGCAGCGTGCTCGGCGTGAAGTGGTTCCTGCCCGAGGACCTGACTGTCGCGATCCGGTATCACCACGCGCCGCACGAGGATCCGTTCCACCGGTCCCTGTCGTCGTTGATCCACCTCGCCGACCACTTGGCCTGGACGCACGGCAGCCCGTCGACGCAGGGCACGCCGGCACCGGAGCTGCGCCACGAGGTGTTCGAGGAGGTCGCCATGGACCCGGCTCGGGTCGAGGAGCTGCTGCCGCAGATCCGCGAAGATTTCGCGGCCACCGGGCAGCCCTGGGACTGACGCCCGGATGCGCCGTGACGAAACGTCGCGGCGTCATCGGATCGTGGAACGACGCGATCGGGCCCCCTATAGTTCGCGGCCCGAATCCGCGGCGTTCGCGCTCGCTTGCAACGCCGCGTGACTTTTCCCAGGAGTCCGATGGAGATCACCGACATTCCGGTCGAGGGCTACGAGCGTGTTGCGCGAGCCCGCGACCCCGAGTCCGGGTTGCACGCGATCATCGCCGTTCATGACACGACCCTCGGTCCGGCCTTGGGCGGGATGCGGATGTGGCCGTACGCGACCGAGCAGGACGCCCGGACCGACGTCCTGCGGCTGTCCCGCGGCATGACCTACAAGTCCGCGGTGGCGCACACCGGACTCGGCGGCGGCAAGGCGGTCGTGATCGGCGATCCGAAGCAGCTCAAGTCCGAGCAGCTGTTCCTCGCGATGGGTCGGTTCGTCGATGCCTTCGAAGGCCGCTACATCACGGCCGAGGACGTCAACATCGCGGTCGCCGACCTCGAGATCGTCCGGCGCTCGACCCGCCACGTCTCCGGCCTGTCGCGCAAGGACGGCGGCAGCGGCAATCCATCGCCATACACCGCCTACGGTGTGTTCCTCGGACTGCGCGCCGCGTGCGAGCACAAATTCGGCACCGCCGACCTGTCGGGTCGGACGGTGGCCGTGCAAGGGGTCGGCGCGGTCGGCTCCGAGCTGGTGCGCCGACTGGTGCAGGCCGGCGCCGACGTGACGATCAGCGATCAGCGACCCGAACGCGCCGCCGACGTCGTCGACCGGCTGGGCGTCGACAGCGTGGACGGCGACAAGATCTTCGACGTGGAGGCCGAGGTGTTCGCGCCGTGCGCGCTCGGTGCGGTCATCAACGACGGCACCCTGGCGCGGCTCCGCTGCCAGGTCATCGCGGGCGGCGCGAACAACGTGCTGCACGAGCCGCGCCACGGTCACGTGCTCTACGACCGCGGCATCCTCTACGCGCCCGACTACGTCATCAACGCCGGCGGCATCATCAACGTGTGCGTCGAGTTCATCGACGGTGGCTACGACGAGGACGTCGCGTTGCAGCGGATCGACCGCATTCCGGAAGCGCTGCGCGAGATCTGGGAGATCTCCGAACGACAGAAGATCCCCAGCAGCGATGCCGCGGATCACCTCGCCGAGCAGATCCTCGAAGAGGCCCAGCGCGAGAAAGCGTCGTCCTGATCGCTCTCGCCGTCAGCCGGGCGGCAGACACAGCACCGGCACCGTGGCGTGGCGGACCACCTGCTCCGCCACGCTGCCGAGCACCAGGCGCCTGAGACCCGAGCGCCCGTGCGTCGAGATCGCGATCATCGTGGCCCCGCGATCCTCGGCGAGATCGACGACTCCACGTGCGGCCTCGGCGTGGACCTTCACCGCGGTCTCCACCGGCACGCCCGCGAGCTTCGACGCCTCCTTGGCGAGTTGCTTCTCCGCCTCGTCGACGAGTTGCGCGGTCTCCGGGGGGAGCTGCACCGGGGCCAACGGCGCGCCATGCGGCGCCACGACCGCGACTTCGACGACGTGGGCCAGCAGGATGCGCCCGTTCAAGCGCTTGGCGATGTCGACCGCAGGCGCGTACGCCCGCTCGGCCTCCTTCGAGAAGTCCGTCGTCAAGAGGATCAGCGGGTCGTTCATCTCGTGGGTTCCCTCGCGGCGTCACGATACGGCCGGCACACCGCCGGCGGAACGCTCGATCAGCCCGCCGGCTCCGGCGCGCGGGTCAGCACCTCGACGCCGCTCTCGCCGATGAACATCGTGTGCTCGGTCTGCGCGACGCGCACGCCGCGCTTCTCGCAGAGGGGCGGATACTCGACGAGCAGCTTCGCCTTGCGCAGGGTTCGCAGCGCCGCCTCGACCTTGTCCGGCGACTGCAGGGTCCGGAGCAGCGAGCGGCGCGCGAACGGCAGCCCATCGGTCGCCATCACCGCGGCCTCGACGTCTCGCGGCAGGGAGTCCCGGGTCTTCGGCTTGCGCTTCAGTCCGAACACCTGCGCCTCGCCCTCCTGGTCGATGAAGCCCTTGCCGTCGCACGCGAACGGCTCACATGCGATCGTCTGGTTGAGCCGCAGCCGGCCGGCCTTCGGATCGGGATAGTTCGGGATGCTCGGGCTGCAGTGGATCACGAAGCGCGCGACGCCGTGGCCGGTCAGGTTGTAGACCGGCGTGAACCCGAACGCCTTGATCGTGGTCTCGATCGCTTCGCCGATCGACGTGATCGACGCGTCCGGCCCCATCAGCGCGATCGCGTTCTCGAGCGCGACGCGCGACGCGGCGACGAGGGCCGAGTTGGGTCCGCCCTGCAGATCGACGGTCACCGCGTTGTCGGTGACGTAGCCGTCGACCTGGGTGCCGAGGTCGAGCTTGATGATGTCGTTCGGCTGCACCTCGGTCGGATCGTCCGGCGGCGAGCAGTAGTGCGCGGCGATGTTGTTGCGCGACATCTGCGCGGGGAACGCCGGCTTCCCGCCCATGTCGTAGATGATCGTCTCGACCGTCTCCTGGATGTCGCGCAGCTTCGCACCGGGTCGGATCATCTGCCGGCCGTGCTCGCGCGCGGTCGCCGAGATGTGTCCGGACAGGCGCAGCTTCTCGAGGTCTGGGGGCTTCATTCGGAACGGAAGTCGAACGCGCCGTCGGATCGGGGTCGCCGGTGGGTTCGTGTGGTCCGGAACAGTAGGACGACCACCGCGAGAAGCACGAGAAACAGCGGGTGGACGAGGACGCGGAGGACCGCGGCCAGCGCCGGCAGCACCGGCTGGATGCCCCGGAGCACGACGTGGAGCGCGGTCAGCGCGACGAGGAGGACGGCGACCTCCCCGGCGAGTCGGAACACGCCGAGACTGCGGGCGCCGGTCTTCAGGACAGCACCCCCATCTCGCGCCCGACCTTCGTGAACGCCAGGACCGCCCGATCGAGGTCCTCGATCTCGTGCGCGGCGCTGATCTGCACGCGGATGCGCGCCAGCCCCTTCGGCACGACCGGATACGAGAACCCGATCACGTAGATACCCTCGTCGAGCAGTCGGCGCGCCATGTCGCTGGCGACCCGGGCGTCGCCGAGCATGATCGGGACGATCGGGTGCTCGCCCGGCTTGATCTGGAAGCCCGCGGCCGTCATCGCCTCGCGGAAGCGCCGCGTGTTGCGCTCGAGCTTGTCGCGCAGCTCGGTGGTCGCCGACAGGCGGTCGAGGCACGCGATCACCGCGCCGACCACCGGCGGCGGCATCGTGTTGCTGAACAGGTAGGTCCGCGAGCGCTGGCGCAGCAGGTCGACCACCTCCTGGTGCGACGCCGTCACGCCACCGCACGCGCCACCCAGCGCCTTGCCGAACGTCGTCGTCACGATGTCGACGCGGTCGCGCACGCCGTGATACTCCGGCGTGCCGCGGCCGGTCTTGCCGAAGAACCCCGTCGCGTGGCTGTCGTCGACCATCACCATCGCGTCGTACTTGTCGGCGAGCTCGCAGATGTCGGCGAGCGGTGCGACGCTGCCGTCCATGCTGAACACCCCGTCGGTGGCGATCAGCCGCGAGCGCGCGTCGTGTGCCTCCTTCAGGCACTTCTCCAGCGCCTTCATGTCGCAGTTCGAGTAGCGGAGCCGCGCCGCCTTGCTGAGCCGGATGCCGTCGATGATCGACGCATGGTTCAGCTGGTCGGAGATGATCGCGTCGTCTTGACCCATCAGGGTCTCGAACAACCCGCCGTTGGCGTCCCAGCACGAGATGTAGAGGATCGCGTCGTCGGTGCCGAGGAAGGCCGACACCTTGCGTTCGAGCTCCTTGTGGATGTCCTGCGTACCGCAGATGAAGCGGACGCTGGACATGCCGAGGCCGTGGGTGTCGATCGTTCGCTTCGCGGCTTCTTCGAGGGCCGGGTCGGCGGACAGCCCCAGGTAGTTGTTGGCACAGAGACACAGGAGGCTGCGGTCGCCGACCGTCACCTCGCGGCCCTGCGGACTCGCGATCACCCGCTCGTCCTTTCGGAGGCCTGCGCTCTCGATCTCGTCGAGCTCGGCCTGGATGCGTTCGCGGACGCCCTCGTACATCGTTGCTCCTGACGGTGGATTCGTCGGTACCAGACGGCATTCTGGGGGCCGGAAGGGCACACCGCCACCTTCGAGCGAACGGTGGGCCCCGCCGTCACGGATGCACCGCACGATCCAACTCCTCCGCCCCCGAGTCGCCGTGCTCGCGCTGCTCGCGATCGCGGCCGGCTGCCGCGCCAGGCCGGAACCCGGTCCGCTCGAGCCGCGCCCGGTGCACACGCTCGAGACGTGGGTCGCCGAGTCGAACGGCGAGCGCCTCGGCGTCGTCAGCCTGATGGAGATCGTCGACCCGGCCGGAAAGGTCCGCTTCTACCGGGCGCAGAACGGCTCCGGCCAGTGGCTCGGCTACGTCGACAAATGGGGGCGCGTGTTCCGGAGCGAGCCGTTCGTCGAGCACGAGGTGTTCGTCGGCACCTACCCGATGGAAGAAGGGCTCGCGCTGCTCTACGAGCAGGACCGCCCCGTGCAGCTCGTGCCTCTCGCCGAGGTCGAGGCCCGGGAGGCCGCGCACCACCGCGCGGAGGACCAGGAACCGCCGCCGAAGGCCAAGGACGACCAGTGAGCGAGTACCTCCCCGATTCCCCGTCCCGCGGCCGACCGGTCGCGGCCTCGCGCACCGAGATGACGGAGATCGTGATGCCCAACGACGCGAACCCGCTCGGCAACGCGATGGGTGGCCGCGTCATGCACTGGATCGACGTCTGCGCGGCGATCGCCGCGGGCCGCCACGCGCGCACGCCGGTGGTCACCGCCCACGTCGACCAGCTCGATTTCCGGCGGCCGGTCCGGGTCGGTGGCGTGCTCGTGATGAAGGCGTCGGTCAACTACGCACACCGCACGTCGATGGAGATCGGCGTCAAGATGTGGTGCGAGGACCGGTCCACCGGCGAGCGCAGCCACGTGTCGTCGGCGTATCTGACGTTCGTGTCGCTCGACTCGAGCACCGGCTCGCCACATCCGGTGCCGCCGGTGATTCCGGAGACCGACGACGAGCGGCGACGCTACGCCGAGGCGGAAGCCCGGTGCGAGGCGCGCCGGCGCAACCGCCGCGCCGACCGCGAGGATTGACCCCATTCGCGCTCCACCGCCGGCCCGCAGCCGGCTACAGTGCCGCGCTTGCCCACCATGTTCGAAGACTTCTCCGAGAAGGCGAAGCGGGCCGTGAAGTCCGCCGAAGAGCTCGCCGAGCGGCTCGACGACAAGTCGGTCGCGACCGGCCACCTGATCTACGGACTCACGGTGGACGAGAGCACCTGTATCCACCACATCTTCAAGGACCTGAACGTCGATCCCGACATGTTCGCCGGCTACGTCGAGAGCCTGCCGCGCGAGTCCGAGGTGCAGATCGAGGGTGCACCGTTCAATCGGCACGTGCAGACCGTGTTCGACCGGGCGCGCGAGTGCGCGCACGACCTCGGCTCGAAGGAGGTCACGCCGGAGCACCTCTCCATCGCGCTGATGTCGGTCAAGGCCGGCTCGGCGCACGAGACGCTCAAGGAGTTCAGCATCGATCCTGCCTACGTGCAGATGCTGATCCTCGAGGCGATGGGGCTCGAGGCGGACGACGCGCCGGACTGGTTCTGAATCGCGGAGGAAGCGGGCAGCCGCCCGTCGCACGGATTGACGGCGAGAGGCCGCGCGCCGACCATCGTTCGCTCCCTTCGTTCGGACCGTGTCCATGCATCGTACCCTTCTCGTCGTTTCCACTCTCGCGCTGGTCGGGCTGGCGAGCGCCCAGACCACCAACCCGACGTCCCCGGCAGGCTTCGCCACCACCGAGGGCAACACGAGCTTCAACCACTTCTCGGTGACCACGAGCTCGAACGCCCGCCGCTTCCAGCAGATCGACAACACGCTGTCCGGCAACAGCTACGTGATCCGCGGTCTCGGCTTCCGCCGGGACGGCGGCACCAACGGCGGCGGCACCAACGAGCCACCCGCACGATGATGCTCGAGGTCACCCTCGGCATCACCGACATGGCCGTCGTGTCGAGCGACTTCGACCGGAACTTCCTGCCGGGGCTGAGCACACAGGTGTTCACGCCGAAGCCGGTCAACATGCCGGACTGGACCGGCAACATCGGCACGCCGGCGCCGTTCGACTTCGGCGTGACGTTCGACACACCGTTCGCCTACTTGGCGGCACTCCCGCTGGTGATCGACTTCACCTACTCGAACCTCGCATACACGAGCGGCACGGCGACCGGTGGCTCGGCGGTCGACCGGCAGTTCGGCAGTGACTCCTCGGCGTCGGGCAGCACGGTTGGCACCGGCTGCGTCGCGACCGGCCAGACGGCGACGTTCCTCCACAATGCGTGGCTCGAGAACAGCGGCGCGACGCTGCCGAACCACGGCATGCGCCTGCGCGTCGACGGTCTGCGCGGACCGGCGAGCTCGCCGGCGCTCGTCTACGTCGACGTCGTCGACGCGAACACCAACTTCCCCGGCCTCTGCGGGACCGTGCACGCCCTGCCGACGATCGTCCTGGACGCCGGGGTGACCGACGCGAGCGGTGACCTGCCGAACACGTTCTACAGCTTCGCCTACGACCCGGCGAACATCGGCGTGACGCTGTACACCCAGATGATCGCCTTCGACGCCGGGCAGTCGCCGTTCCCCGTGGTGCTGTCGAACGCCGAGACCATGTCGATGCCGGCGTTCTCCGGCGCGACGCCCGGCGTCGAGACGCTGTACCACTGGTCGGCGTTGCCCGAGGACCTGAACAACCTCGTGTTCTTCGGCGGCGGGATGGTCCTCGAGCTGCGGCTGTGACGGCGACCGGGCGCGGACCGCGATGACCGAGGTCAGCCTCTTCCTGCCGACGTTGAACGCGGGGCCACTCCTCGAGGAGGTGCTGGCCGCGGTCGACGGGCAACCGGGCGCGGAGCGGCTCGAGCGGCTGGCGATCGACAGCGGGTCGGAGGACGGCACGCGCGACGTGCTGGCGCGCCACGGCTTCGACATCGAGGTCATCGACCGCCGGGAGTTCGACCACGGTGCGACCCGGGATCGGGGGATCGCGAAGGCGACCGGCGACGTCGTCGTGTTGCTGACGCAGGATGCGACGCCGGCGAGCGTGGAGTGGCTCCCGGCGCTGGTCGCGTGCTACGACGATCCACGCGTCGGCGCGGCCTACTGCAAGCAGATCCCGCGCCCGGACTGCAACCCGTTCATCGCCCGCCGGCTCCGCGAGTGGAACGCCGGGCGCGACGATCGGCTGGTGCAGGAGTGCGCCAGCGCGGCGGAGTTCGAAGCGCTCGAGCCGATGGCTCGGCTGAGGACGTGCGCCTACGACAACGTCGCCGGGTCGGTGCGGCGGACGGCGTGGGCGGCGGTCGGTGGCTTCGGAACGCGGGCGTTCGGCGAAGACGTCGCGTTCGGCAAGCGCCTGATCCTCGCGGGGCACCGCATCGTGTTCGAGCCGAAGAGCGCGGTCGTGCACAGCCACAACCGCACGCCGAAGGACGAAGGCAAGCGCATCTACTGCGACCACCAGAACCTGCGCGCGCTGTTCGACCTGCACCTGCTGCCGACCTGGGGCTCGTACCGCGACGCGGTCGAGTGGGGTCGGCGGACCTACGCGGAGATCGTCGACACCCTGGAGGTGGACGACGACGAGCGGGCGCGGTTGCATGAGTGGGCCCGCGCCTATGCACACTGGGGTGCGCTCGGGATGTACCTCGGTGCGGCGTCCCACGAGACGATGCACGGTCCGCATGCGGACCGGTTCGCGGCGCTCGACCGCCGCCTTCACGCCGGGATCTGACGCCATGAGCGACACGGACGCGGACATCGCGCGACGACTGGAAGCACTGGACCGCCGCCTCGCCGAGCTGGGCGACCGTCTCGAACGCATCGAGTCGGTGCTCGGACGGGAGGCGGAGCTGCGGGAGCGGTTGGAATACGAGGTCGAGGCGCGGCGCCGCCTCGGGGAACAGACGCAGTACCTGATCGAGCGGTTGGGGGAGACGACGCGCGATCTGCGGGGGTTCCAGAAGCGGGCGGAGAAGGGGTAGGGGCAAGGGCAGGGCGCGGGAGCTCCCTCGGCTCGGGCTCCGAAGCCAGCGGGGGTGGGCCCCCGGCGCACGCTGGAGGGGACGGTGAGAGGCGTCGAATCCGACCCGTTGTGAATGGACGCCTTTCGCGGGCGGCGCAATGCGCCGCCGGTCGGGTCGAGCGGACGGACGCGTTCGGGCAAACGGTCGGCGGTGGATCGGTTCGAGGGTGGTCGCCACCGCGGCGCATTGCGCCGTGCCGGCGCTCCCGGCATCGGTCACGCTCGCCGGGTTCCGCGGCCACGAGGACCGATTCGAGATGCGCGGCGGCAAGCTCCCCGAGCTCGAACGGCTCGCTCGGCGAGTGGGCCCGCGAGGGCCGAAGGGCCTGGCCCCGGCGCAATGGGCCGCCTCTGGTCCTCGTGGCTCACACCTGCCGGAACGCTCCGTCGGGTCCCCCGTTCGGCCGCGTACCGCGAGGGCGTGCGCGATCGTTCCTCTCGAGGGTCGACCGTTGCTCTCGATCGCCGGAACGCAGGATCCGCCCGCAACCCTCCGTTCGCGTGGCTCTCGTCTGCCGGAGCCGCCCACTCGCCCGCAACTCACCCGCGCACGCCCGACCCCGGCGCGATTGCGCCGCCCTACCCCTCGCCCCGCGCCCGCAGCACGTCCGCGTACATCGCGTCGGCCAGCAGGATCCAGCCGAGGTGATAGGGCCGGCACTCCAGGCACAGGTGTCCGCCGGCGAACGACCGCTCGTCCTCGGTGCCGAACCACGCCTTCCAGCCCATGCGCTGGAGCTCGCTGCGCCCCAGCCCGAGCCGCTGCGTCGACTCGGGGTCGTCGTGCTGGACCGCGCGCCAGACCACGCCGCGCTCGTCGTCGATCAGCTCCTCGCCGACGAGTTCGGGACGGATGTTGAACCAGGCGAGGCTCTTCTCGATCGCGCCGTCGAAGCGATCGGTGCCCTCGTCCAGGAGCGCGGCGGCCGACAGCGCCATCGGCCCCATCGCGTCCTGGTGGACGCTGTAGACCGGGTAGCGGATCGCCGAGGCCGGCCGCGACGTGTGGTAGATCCACCACCACTGGCCGTGCGGACCCTGCAGCTCGTCGAGGCGCACGGCACAGCGCAGTGCGGCGTGCCGCGAGTCGGTCTCGCCGGTCGCCAGCGAGTGGAACGCGAGCCCGACGGTCGGGTA
Source organism: uncultured Planctomycetota bacterium (assembly GCA_963823025.1). Taxonomy (GTDB): domain Bacteria; phylum Planctomycetota; class UBA1135; order UBA1135; family UBA2386; genus CAWGKH01. The sequence continues at coordinate 16,956 of CAWGKH010000010.1, forward strand.
GACCTGCGACGCGAAGCTGCCGAGGCGCGCGTCCATGCGTGCGCGATGCATGTTCTTGCGCCAGACCTTGCGGCCGAACGAGAACAGCTCGCCGTACGGGTCCTGGTTCGCCCGCAGCCCGTGCGCGACCTCGGCCGCGAACGCGACGAGCGCCGGCCCGCCGACGTCCGCCTCGATCGCCTTCGACAGGCCCATCAGCAGGTAGCCCATCTCCATGCTGGCGAAGCTGTAGTCCTCGCGGAACACCTCGTCCTTCCGCTCGATGAGGCGATCGACCACCGACTCGACGCGACCGTCACCGGCCAGCAGCAGCGCCCAGAGCACGAGTCCGCAGTCGCCGAGATCGGGCGCGTCGTGACCCCACGGCGCGACGTGGTCGAGGAGCGGAGCCAACGCGAACTCCGGCTCGCTGCCGTGCTCCCGCTGCCGCAGCAGCCCGATCAACGACATCGTCGTGTAGCGCTCCGAGCGGCCCTCGAGCGTCAGCGCGTCCGTAGCCTCCCCCGGGAACGACCGGAAGCAGAACGCCGAACCGTCCTCGACCAGCATCTTCGCGAGCCCGCGTCGCGCGATCGGCACGAGTCGGGCGAACTCGTGGAGGATCCGATCCCGAGGCTTGTCGTGCACGTCCAACCCGCTCGCAGCGCTCATGCCATGGTCCGATCGTCGTCGTTCGCACGACCCGAGAGCCGCGCGACCTTGCGCCAGACCCGTCGGAACGTGGCGCGAAGAATATCGAGGGACGGTCCCGGGTCGTCCAGAGCCAGGTACGCCGGCCGCATCGGCGGCCGGATCGACCACAGCCATGCGAGTCGCCCGAGCTCGCCCCGCTTTCGGTAGTAGTCGGCGGAACGGCGATCCGAGTTGAGGTGGACCCACCGCCGGCGCCCGACTCGCGATGGCATCGGCGGCACCGGCGCACCGCTCAGGTCACAGTAGACGAGATAGGGAAGCGGCACGCCGTTGACGTCGGCGACGGCGTTCTGCCAGTCCGGCCGCCCCACGGTCGGCTCGATCATGTGGAACGCACCGTCCCGTGGATCGCGCTTGAACTCCACCGCACAGAGCCCGCGCAGCCCGACGTCGACACAGAACCGCGACGCGATCGCCACGATCTCCGGCTCGTCGACGGGCTCGCACGCGGCCGTGCCCCCGCAGAGCGGCGGCCATTGTCGGATCTTGTGCCCGGGAAACGCACCCAGCACGCGCCCGTCCTGACCGACGGCCAAGAGGCAGAAGTACACCGCGTCGTCGCCACCCGGCACGAACTGCTGCACGACGACGCGCGGCTCGATCGACGCGAACGTCCGGTAGGTCGCCAAGAGCTCCGCCGCCGTGTCGAATCGGTAGGCCTTCTTGCCACCGGCCGCTGCGTACTCCGGCGACTTGTGCTGCGGCTTCAGGATGCACGGCAGGCGCACTTCCGCCGCGACACGCTCGATCTCCGCCGCATCGTCGACGACGAACGTCTGTGGCACGCGGACGTCATGCCGCTTCGCCGCGCGCTCGACCCCCTCCTTGCCGAGCAGATCCAGCACGGCCGCCGGATCGCCGATCCCGATGCGGTAGTGGGCGGCGAGCTCCCCGTGGTGCGCGGCGATCGACGCGACCGACTCGTCGGTGATCGGCAGGAGAACCGGTCGCACGCCGGGGCGCTCGGCGGCCCTGTCGAGCAGGAACCGCACGAGCGCGTCGCCGCCCGCCGCGGGCATCCGCCACAGCTCCCGCAGGTAGCGGGTCGCGAGCTCCGGCCCGTCGGGCCCGTGATGCACGCCGATGACCGGCACGCCGTGGCGAGCCAGCACCCGGGTCACCCCGAGGCCGTTCAGGTTCATGGCGGTGACGACCGCCGGCACGTCGTGCTTGCTGCGCACCACCGTCCTCCACCTATCGGTCCGCCGGGCTCGGGTCAATCGAGGATCTTGCGACGACGTCCCCGACCTCCGACGCTGTGCCGGTGACCGCGATCGTCGTCGAGGAAGTCGGGAAGCGTTTCGGCAGGGGTGCCGCATCGGTCGAGGCTCTGAGACGGGTCGACCTCAGCGTCGCGAAGGGCGAGGTGTTCGGCCTGCTCGGCCGCAACGGCGCCGGCAAGACCACGCTCGTCAAGATCCTGCTCGACATGGTGCGGCCCACCACCGGACGCACGTCCTTGCTCGGCATGTCCTCGCGCGAGCCGGCCGCGCGCCGCCGGGTCGGCTACCTGCCCGAGGACCACCGCTTTCCCGACTACCAGACCGCACGGAGCGCGCTGCTGTTCCACGGTGCCCTCGCCGGGCTCGACCGCGCGACCGTGAGGAAGCGCGCCGACGAACTCCTCGAGACGATGGACCTCACCGCCGCGCGCGACCGCAAGGTCCGGGGGTTCTCGAAGGGCATGAAGCAACGGCTCGGCCTCGCGCAGGCGCTGATCCACGAGCCCGAGGTGGTGTTCCTCGACGAGCCGACCGACGGCGTCGATCCGGTCGGCCGGGCGCGCATCCGCGACATGCTGGTCGCGCTCCGCGAGAAGGGCACGACGATCTTCCTGAACTCGCACCTGCTCTCGGAGGTCGAACAGCTCTGCAACCGCGTCGGCATCCTCGAGCGCGGGGAACTCGTGCGGGTCGGCACGATCGATCAGCTCACGCGCACCGAGCTCGTCTATCGGGTCGACGTCGTACCCCGCCGCTACCGGCAACGCTGGAGGCGATCGGCACGTTCGCGGTGTCGGTCCACAACCTCGGCGACGGCAAGCTCGAGATCGGGCTCGCCGCCGACACCGACGTCGACCGGTTGGTCGATGCACTCCGCGCCGGCGACTGCGGCATCCGCCACCTGAGCGGCAAGCGCACCTCGCTCGAGGAGGCGTTCATGACCGCGATCGCACCGAAGGAGCGTCCCGAAGCATGAGACAGCTCGCCGCGATCCTCGGGGATTCCCTGCGCGAGGCGATCGACCGCAAGTCGCTGCTCGTGCTGCTCGTGCTCTCGCTGTTGCCGATCTTGTTCTGCTTCGGACTGTCGTTCGAGCGCGAATCCCTCGAGCAGGTGCTGACGCGCCAGTTCGACGAGGTGCGCACCGTGTCGCATCGCCGCTGGCAGATCTCGCAACCACTCGCACACGAGGCGCCGTCGGTCGAGCCGATCGCCGCGGACGACGGGTGGCCGCCGTCGGTCTACGGCGGGCTCGAGGCCACGGTTCGATTCCCGGACCCGAAGCAGCTCGACGCGCTCGCCGACAAGTGGCGCGATGCGCAGAAGCAGGCCGGCGAGTCGCCGCCCGACTGGGGAACACGGGCGAAGAGCGTGGTGTTCCTCGAGGAGCGCTTCCGCGAGATGGGCTGGGACCGCGTCGCCGCGCGTGTCCGGCCCGAGGACCCGACCATGTTCGAGATCGCGGTGCTGTCCGAGCATCCGGCGACGCTCCAAGGTGCGTTCGGTGCCAGCTTCTTGTTCGGCGCGTTCCACCTGCCGCTGCGCCGCATCAGCGTCGCGGTGCTCGTCACCGGCATCCAGATCACCCTCGCGCAGGTCTGCGTCGGGTTCTTCGGCATGCTCGTGGCGCTGCTCTCGTGTGCCGGGTTCGTGCCGAACATGCTGCAGAAGGGCACGCTCGATCTGGTGCTCGCGCGCCCGCTGTCGCGATCGACGCTGCTGATCGGGAAGTACCTCGGCGGACTGTGGTACGTCGCGCTGATCGCAGCGTTCCTGATCGGCGGGTGCTGGGTCGGGCTCGCGGCGCGCAGCGGTTACACGGCGCCGGCGTTCCTGCTGACGATCCCGAGCCTGCTTCTGACGTTCGCGGCACTGCATGCGGTGTCGACGCTGGTCGGCGTCATGACGCGCTCGAGCGGACTCGCGGCGCTGCTCGCGTGCGGCACGTGGGGCGTCTCCACGGTCGTCGCGACCGGCCGCGCGCTGCGCGTCGTTCGGTGCGAACGGCCATCGCGTCGAATTCCTCGAGCAGATCCGCGGCGTGCTCGACGCGATGTGGTGGGTGCTGCCGAAGATCAAGGACATCGACGCGCTCAACGCGCGCGCGCTCGCCACGGCCAACCACGCGGAGCGCATGCTGCACGATCAGGAGGGCGCGCAGGCCGCGTTCGCGGACCCGCTCGTCGCGATCGGCACCACGCTCGGGTTCACGGTCGTGGTCCTGACGATCACCTGCCTCCTGTTCCGACGCCGCGACTGCTGAGAGTCCTCGGATGGGCACGCTCCACTACGGAACGTCGAGCTGGTCGGAGAAGAGCTGGGTGGGTGCGTTCTATCCCGAAGGCACCGAAGCCGGGGAATGGCTCACGTACTACGCGACGCAGTTCGACACCGTCGAGGCCGACGTCACCTACTACCGCGTGCCCGACAAGCGGCTGGTCGACGGGTGGGTCGCGAAGACACCGCCGCACTTCAAGATCGCGCGCGAAGTTCCCGCGCAGCGTCGTCCACTGCGGCGAGAAGGCGCAGCCCGACGGGTCCAAGGTGCTCGTCCCCGAGCACGTCGGCGAGGACACGGCGCGGTTTCTCGACGCGATGGCGCGGCTCGGCGAACGATGCGGCCCGCTGGTGCTGCAGTTCCCGTACTTCAACCGCTCCGGCGTTCACGTCGCCGCAGCCGTTCCTCGAACGCCTCGACGCGTTCCTCGGCGACTGCCGGCGGAGTTCCGCTACGGCGTCGAGGTGCGCAACAAGGCGTGGGTCAAGAAACCGCTGCTCGAGATCCTGCGGCGCCACGGCGCCGCGCTGGTGCTCGTCGATCTCCTCTACATGCCACATCCGGCGGAGCTCGAGAAGGACCTCGACGTCGTGACGACGGACTTCGTCTACGGTCGCCTGATCGGCGACCGCAAGGCGGTCGAGGAGAAGACCGACAGCTTCGACCACATCGTCATCGATCAGAGCCGGCGGCTCGACCGGTGGGCCGAGCTGCTCGCGAAGCTGCTCGACGAGATTCCCGACGCGTGGATCTACGCGAACAACCACTACGCCGGCCACGGCCCGGCGACGATCCGCGACCTCGCCGAGCGCGTCCAGGAAGCGCGGCGGACGCGATGAACGCCGGAACGTTCGACCTCGACGCGGCGTTCGACGACGACTATCGGTACTCTACGCGCCGTACCTGACCGACGAACGTCGCACCAGGACGCGGCGCAGATCGCCGACCTCCTCGGTCTCGCGTCGGCGACCGCGTGCTCGATCTCGCCTGCGGACACGGCCGCATCGCGGTGCGCCTCGCCGCGATCGGTTGTCAGGTGACGGGGCTCGACCGACTCGCGCGCGTTCCTCGCCGAGGCGCGACACGAGGCCGAAGCCATGGGCGTCGCCGTCGAGTGGGTCGAAGGGGGACGTCCGCGCGCTCGACCGGCCGGGCGCGTTCGACGCGGTCGTCCACTGGTTCACGTCGTTCAGCTACTTCGACGACGCGACCAACCGCGACGTGCTGCGCCGCGCGCAGGCGCGCTCGTGCCGGGCGGACGAATGCTGCTCGAGAAGTGAACCTCGACCAGGCCCTCGCCGATCCCGATCACCACGCCGTCAAGCGCGTCGGTGACGACATGATGGTGGACGAGCGGAGTACGAACCCGACACCGGCCGCATGTGCTACCGGCGTACGATCGCGCGCACCGGACGTCGCCGGCGCACGTTCGAGTTCTTCGTGCGGCTGTTCCTCCCGGACGAGCTCGCCGCCTGGCTGCGCGAGGTCGGCTTCGTCGACGTCGAGGCGTTCGGGGGCGACGCCGAGCCGTTCGACGTCGACGCGGAGCGGCTGATCCTGGTCGCGAGGCGCCGGCCTCGGGCTGACCGGTCATCCACGTTGCTCGGCGCGGTGCTTCTCGAGCCATGCGCGCCGCGTCGGCATCCTCGAACTGCTGGCCGCTGACGATCCGGAGCACGCGGCGAACCGTCGCCAGGCAGCACCTGCCACTCCTTCCACCGGCGCTCCCAGGTACTCGCGAAGGCGGATCGTCCGGGTGGTTCACGTTCTCCGGCGCCGGGCCGACAGCTGTGACACGAGGAGCTCGAGCGCCTGGTCCTCGCGGTGGTCGCCCGACGAGCTCGAGGATCGCCTTCTTGAGCGGCACCTGGTCGAGTCCCCAATCGCGCTCGTACAGCGCCGCGAGCCGCGGCCAGTCGGACTCCGACTCGTAGCCGTTGCGATCGAGGCCGCGACGGCAGGCCGAGCAGGCTCGGGCTCCTTCGCCAGATCGTCGCGCGCCAGCAGCCGGCGGACCGCGCGGCGGGACGCCTCCATCGGCTGGAATCCGAGTGCCGTCGCGGCCGCACGCCGCGCGGGCGGCGACGGATCGCTGCTGCACGACGTCCGCGAACGCGGCGACCAGGCTCTCGTGCTTGCCGCGAGCCAGCGCCTCGACGGCGGCGGTGCGCTCCTGGCGCGTGGCCTGCTTGTCGCGCGCAGCTTCTTCTTCAAGGCGCGCAGCTCGCGGCGGCGCGGGCATCGTCCACGTCTCGAGCGCCAGGGGGCGCCTGCTGTGGCGCCGGCTCCTGCGGGCGGGTCGCTGGAACGTGAGCGTCGCGACGAGGCAGAGCGCGAGCATGGGGACCCAGGATACGGCGATCGCGGCCGGTCGGGACCGGGTGCGGCGCGCGGGTCCGGCGCGGCGTCGGCCGCACCGATTGATTTCAGTCGAACGACCGTTTCAAACGATCCAACGCCCGATGACGCCGACCACCAAGGACCAGATCCTCGACGCCGCCGAACGCCTGTTCGCGGCCTTCGGAGTCGACGGCACGTCGCTCCGCCAGCTGACCGATCGCGGCCGGGGTCAACCTCGCGCGCGGTCCACTACCACTTCGGCTCCAAGGAGGGCCTGGTCCGCGCGGTGTTCGAACGCCGCCTCGCCCACTGAACCGCGCCCCGGCTCGAGCGGCTCGACGCCCTCCGCGCGCGCGCCGACGCCGAAGGTGGGCCGATCCCGCTGGAAGACCTCCTCGTCGCGCTCCTCGAGCCGGCCATGGTGATGGCACGGGAGCCGGGCGGCGGTGAGTTCCTCGGCCCTGCTCGGCCGGATGCACGCCGGGACGATGCCCGAGATCGTCAGCCACTCGTTCGTCGAGCGGTTCGGCGAGGTGCGGGATCGGCTGGTCCCGCTGATGTCCGCCGCGGTGCCCGACGTGTCGCTTCCCGAATTGATGTGGCGGTGTCACTTCACGATCGGCGCGATGGCTCACACGTCGACCAGCTCCCATGCACTCGAAGTGATCTCCGAGGGGCGGTGCAGAAGCGGTGACTTCGACGCCGACCTGCGCCGACTCGTCGCGTTCTGTGCCGCCGGATTGCGCGCTCCGGCGACCGCGCCGACCGATGCGAAGGTGTCCGGGTGACGCCGTCTCGAACCGTCACGCTGCTCGTCGCCGGCCTCGGTGCCTGCGCGACGCCCACCGAGTCGTCGCCCCGCGACGCCGGCCTCGAGCTGCCCGCGACCTGGAGTGGTGCGCCGGACGCGCCCACCGGCGAACCGCCCGACGCCTGGTGGAGCGGATTCGGCGACGCGCGACTGGATGCACTGGTCGACGAGGCCCTCGAGCACAACCGTGACCTGCACGCCGCGGCCGCGCGCGTCGAGGCGGCGGTCGCGCGCGCGCGCATCGCCGGATCCGACCTGTGGCCGCAGCTCGCGTTGAACGGCAGCGGCGACCGGTCGCGGTCGGTGTTCGTCAACTTCCCGTTCGGCACCACCGGCAGCGGCCCTCCGGACATCACCGCGACGACCTACCGCGCCTCGCTCGACCTGACGTGGGAGCTCGACCTCTGGGGTCGCATCCGCGCCGGCAAGCTGGCGGCCGAGTCCGACGTCGAGGCGACCGGCGCGGATCTTCGAGCCGCGCGCCTGTCCATCGCCGCCCGCACGGCGAGCGGCTGGTTCGCATGCGTCGAGGCGAACGAGCAGCTCGAGCTCGCGCGCGCGTCCGCGCAGAGCTTCCGGCGAACCGCCGATCAGGTGCGCCAGCGGTTCGACGCCGGCGTGCGCCCGGCCCTCGATCTGCGGCTCGCACTCGCCGACGCGGACGCCGCCGATGCGCTCGTCGAACGGCGTCGCCGGGAGCGTGACGCCGCGCTGCGCGAGCTGCAGATCCTCGTCGGGCGGTATCCGGACGCCGCGCTCGAACCGGGCGCCGACCTGCCGGCGATCGACGCCCCCGTACCCGCCGGACTGCCGTCGGAGCTCTTGGAACGCCGGCCCGATCTCGTCGCCGCGGAACGTCGTCTGGCCGCGGCCGACGCGCGCGTCGGCGAGGCGCGCGCGAACCTCTATCCACGACTGTCGCTGACCGCGAGCGGCGGTGCGACGAGCGCCGACCTGCAAGACCTCACCGACCTCGACTTCCGCATCTGGTCGCTCGGCGCGAACATCCTCGCGCCGCTGTTCGAGGGCGGTCGGCTGCGCGCGAACGTCGACCTCCAGGACGCGCTGCGGAAGGAGGCGATCGCGCGGTTCGCCGCCTCCGTGCTGCAGGCCCTGCGCGAGGTGGAGTCCGCGCTCGCCGCCGGGCAGATGCTCGCCACCGAAGTGCAGCGCCGCACCGCGCAGGTCGAGCAGGCCAGCGCCGCGCGGGCCTTGTCGGAAGATCGCTACAGCCGCGGCCTCGACGACATCATCACGCTGTCGACCGCGCAGCGCCGCGAGCTGGACGCGCGCACGACAGCTCCTCCAGGTGCGCCGGCTTCGCCTGCAGAACCGCATCGACCTTCTCCTCGCACTCGGCGGAGGCTTCGCCGACGAGCACGCCGCCGACGACTCGGCCAAGACACCATGACCGATCTCCGCAACATCCTCCGCGTGCTGCTTCCGCTGCTCGTGCTGGCGCTCGGAGCCGGCGGCGCGATGGCGCTCTACCAGAGTCGCGAGGAGATCCGCTCCAGCGCCACCGCACCGAGCGCGCCGACCGTCGAGACGATGACTGTCAGCGTCGCCGACGTCCAGCTGTCGGTGCACGCCCAGGGCACGGTGCAGCCGGCGACCGAGAGCGAGCTCGCCGCGGAGGTCGGTGGTCGCGTCCAGTCGGTCGCGCCCGGCCTCGAAGAAGGCGCGTTCTTCGCGGCAGGGGACCTGCTCGTCCGGATCGACTCGCGCGACTACGAGCTCGCGGTCGTCGAAGCCCGGTCGGCGGTCGCACGCGCGGAGCTCCAGCTGTCCCTCGAGGAGGCGGAGGCGGAGTCTGCGCGGCGCGAGTGGCAGTCGCTGCAACGTCCGGGCGACCCTCCGCCGCTGGTCGTCCGCGAGCCGCAGCTCGCACAGGCCGAGGCGGAGCTCGCGGCGGCGCGTGCTCGGCTGGAGAGTGCCGAACGTGACGTCGAACGCACGGTGATCCGCGCACCGTACGACGGTCGCTGCCTCGAGAAGTCGGTCGATCTGGGGCAGTTCGTCCAGCGCGGTACGCGGCTGGCGCGGGTCTACGCGACCGATGCCGCCGAGGTGCGTCTGCCGCTGCCGAGCGAGGAGCTGGAGTTCCTCGACCTCGACATCCAGCGGCAGAACGGCGAGTTCCTCGAGGCGAGCGGACCCACGGTCACGCTGCGTGGCCGCTTCGCCGGCCGCGAGCACGAGTGGACGGGCCGCATCGTGCGCACCGAGGGTCGACTGGACGAGCGGAGCCGGATGGTGCACATGATCGCGCGCGTCGAGAAACCGTACGCCGCGGACACTCCGCTGCTCGTCGGCATGTTCGTCGACGCCGAGATCCAAGGCCGCCACATCGAACGCTGCATCTCGCTGCCCCGCCGAGCGCTCGTCGGCGCGTCCTCCGTCCATGTCGTCGACGCGGATGGTCACCTGTGGTCTCGCGACGTCGACGTGCTTCGTGCGACCGAACACGAAGTGCTCGTCCGCGACGGCCTGCAGCCCGGCGAACGCGTCTGCGTCACGCGACTCGAAGTCACGAGTGACGGCATGAAGGTGCGAGTCGCGGACGATGCGACCGCCACGTCCGGCGACGCGCCGGAGGGTGGCCGATGACCGGTCCGGTCGCATGGTTCGCGCGCAACCCCGTCGCCGCGAACCTGCTGATGGCGTTCCTGATCGTCAGCGGCCTGATCGCGGCGCTGCGCGTGAAGCGCGAGATCTTCCCGGAGTTCGCGACCGACACGATCTCGGTGTCGGTCGCGTATCCCGGCGCCTCGCCCGCCGAGGTCGAGGAGGGGATCTGCATCCGCATCGAGGAGGAGGTGCAGGGCATCGAGGGCGTCGAGCGCCTCAGGTCGACGGCCGCCGAAGGCACGGGCACGGTGCTGATCGAGACTCTTCAAGGCGCCGACCTCTCGCGGGTGCTCGACGACGTGAAGTCGAAGGTCGACGCGATCGACAACTTCCCGGTCGAGGCCGAGGAACCGGTGATCCGCGAGCTCACCTGGCGGCGCCAGGTGCTCAACGTCGCGATCTCCGGGGAGCTCGACGAGCGGTCGCTGCGACGGCTCGGTGAACGCGTGCGGGACGACATCGTCGGCCTGGACGGCGTCACCCAGGCGGATCTGGTCGCGGTGCGGCCGTACGAGGTCGGGATCGAGGTGTCGGAGTCGGCGCTCCGCAGGCACCGGCTGTCGTTCCAGGAGGTCGCGGACGCGGTCCGCCGGACGTCGCTCGATCTGCCCGGTGGATCGGTGAAGACGCCGGCGGGTGAGATCCTGCTGCGCGCGAAGGGGCAGGCCTACGTCGGCCGTGACTTCGAGAACATCGTCGTCCTGACGCGCGCAGACGGGACGCGCGTGCGCGTACGCGACGTCGCGAACGTGCGCGACGGGTTCGCGGAGACCGATCAGTTCTCGCGCTTCGACGGCAAGCCGTGCGCGCTCGTGCAGGTGTATCGGGTCGGCGACCAGGACGCGCTGGCGATCTCCGAGGCCGTCCATCGCTACTGCGCCGAGGCGAGCTCGCGATTCCCCGCCGGTGTTCGCCTCACGCCGTGGCTCGATCAGGCGGAGATCCTGAAGAGCCGACAGGACCTGCTCGTCCACAACGGCATCGGCGGGTTCCTGCTGGTGTTCCTCGTGCTCGCGTTGTTCCTCCGCCTCGACCTCGCGATCTGGGTGAGCCTCGGGATTCCGGTGTCGTTCCTCGGCGCGCTCTGGCTGATGCCGATGCTCGGCGTGTCGGTGAACATGCTCACGCTGTTCGCCTTCATCCTCGTGCTCGGCATCGTCGTCGACGACGCGATCGTCGTCAGCGAGAACGTCTACTCGCACATCCAGCGCGGCAAGACCGGGCTGCTGGCCGCGATCGAGGGCACGCAGGAGGTGTCGGTGCCGGTGACGTTCGCGGTGCTGACCACGGTGGCGGCGTTTCTCCCGATGCTGTTCGTGCCGGGCAACACCGGGCCGTTCTGGGCCGTGATCCCGATGATCGTGATCCCGACGCTCGGCTTCTCGTGGCTCGAGTCGAAGCTGATCCTCCCGGCGCACCTCCGGCACCTGAAGCCGCGGGATCCGAACCGACGCGGGATGCTCGCGTGGTGGGGACGGTTCCAGAACGTGTTCGCGAGCTCGCTCGAGCAGTTCGCCGTGCGGCTCTATCGCCCGTCGCTCGAGTTCGCGCTGAGGAACCGCTATCTGACGACGGCGCTCGCGATCGCGCTGTTCGCGCTGACGATCGGGCTGCTCGCCGGCGGGCACGTGAAGTTCGTGTTCTTCCCGTCGGTCGAAGGGGACAACGTGGTCGCCGCGCTGCAGATGCCGCAGGGCACGCCGGTCGAGGAGACCGCACGGGTCATGCGCCGCATCGAAGCCGCGGCGCTGACGCTCAGGGACGAGCTCGCGTCGAAGTCCGCGACGACCGACGGCAAGCCGCCGATCCGGCACGTGCTGACGTCGATCGGCGATCAGCCCTATCGCAAGATCCAGGAGGAGGGCGGCGGCAAGTTGGTCGCGACCGGGTTCTCGGCGGCGCATCTCGGCGAGGTGAACATCCAGCTCGCGCCGTCGGAGACACGCTCGTTCACGAGCGACTCGGTCGCCTCGCGGTGGCGCGAGCTCGTCGGACCGGTCTTCGGCGCTTCGAGCCTGACGTTCTCGTCGTCGTTGATCAGCGTCGGTGCCGATGTCGACGTCCGCCTCGCGGGTCAGGACCTCACCGAGCTGGAAGCCGTCTCCGCCGAGCTGCAGGCCGAGATCGGTCGCCTCCCGGGCGTCTACGACATCGCGGACTCCTTCGACGCCGGCAAGGAGGAGCTGCAGCTCAAGATCCGGCCGTCGGCCGAAGCCCTCGGGCTCAGCATGGCGGACCTCGCGGGGCAGGTGCGCCAGGGCTTCTACGGCGAGGAGGCGCAGCGCATCCAGCGCGGGCGGGACGACGTGAAGGTCATGGTCCGCTACCCGGAGTCGGAACGCCGCTCGCTCACCGACGTCCGCGAGATGCGCGTCCGCACGCCGAGCGGCGACGAGGTGCCGTTCGACACGGTCGCGGATGCGCGCCTCGGTCGCGGCTACGCGGCGATCCAACGCACCGACCGCGCGCGGACGATCGATGTCACGGCGAACGTCGACGAGGCCGATCAGGACGTGAACAAGGTCACCCGCGAGCTCCAGCAGCGGATCCTCCCGCGCGTGCTCGCCGCGCACCCGAACGTGAGATGGTCGTTCGAGGGCGAACGGCGTGAGCAGCAGGAGACGCTCGGCGGGCTGATGCGCGGCTTCCTGCTCGCGATCCTGCTCATCTTCGCGCTGATGGCGGTCCCGTTCCGGAGCTACCTGCAGCCGCTGATCGTGATGTCGGTGATCCCGTTCGGACTGATCGGTGCCGTGGTCGGACACATGGTGATGGGCATGGACCTGAGCGTGCTCTCGCTGTGCGGTATCGTCGCGCTGGCGGGCGTCGTCGTGAACGACAGCCTCGTGCTCGTCGACTTCGTGAACCGCCGGCGCGCCGAGCACGTCGATCTGCTCACCGCGGTGCGCGAGGCCGGCGTCTCACGGTTTCGACCGATCCTCCTGACCTCGCTGACGACGTTCGCCGGACTGCTGCCGCTGCTCCTCGAGAAGAGCGTCCAGGCGTTGTTCCTGATCCCGATGGCGATCTCGCTGGCGTTCGGCGTGTTGTTCGCAACGCTCATCACGATGGTGCTCGTGCCCGCGGGCTACCTCATCCTGGAAGACGCGGCCCGCGGCTGGCGCTGGCTCTACGGCCGGCGCGAAGCCGAGCACCGGTAGTGCGCACGCGACCCCGCGCTCCCGGCCCGGCCTCCCGCCGCAACGGCACGGGCATCCCGACCGACGGTGGGCATGCCCCGAGGCAGTGAGGCGCGCGTTCGTCTCGGCGCGTGGGCTCGATGGTGCCGATGCATCGATGTCCTGCCTGCAGGACACGCCGCGGTGAACTCGGCTCCGGGGGCGGCGGTCGCAACGCAGTCGTGCGACAATCGGGGCGCGGCACCGGACTTGCATGTCGCCTCGATCGACCGAGGAAACCCCTGATGTCACGCATTCTGATCCTGATCGCCGGCCTCGCCATCGCCCTGCCGCTGTGCGCACAGCGGCCCGTGTCGCGGGGTGGCTCGACGCCCCGGGCCTCGACGCCGCACGTCTCGAGTCCGCGGGCCTCGACGCCGCGCGTCAGCTCACCGCGCGTGTCGACGCCGCGCGTCTCCTCACCGCGCGTTTCCTCGCCGCGGGTTTCCTCGCCGCGCGCCTCCTCACCGCGGGTCAGCACGCCGAGCTACAGCTCGCCGCGGATCAGCTCGCCACGCGTCTCGACACCGCGGATCAGCTCGCCGAGCTATCGTTCGCCGAGCATCTCGACGCCGAGGGGCAGCTCGCCGCGTTCCTACACGCCGACGCCGAGTGGCCGGAGCTACAGCTCGCCGAGGATCTCGACGCCGAGGATCTCCTCGCCCGGGATCGCGTCCCCCCGCTACTCCTCGCCGAGCATCGGCAGCACGAGCAACGGCACCACGATCGTCCCGCGTTCGCCGTCCTCGATCCGCTCGCAGCCGTCGGTGACGTCGCCGCGCTCGGTCACCGTCACGCCGCGCTACGGTTCGCCGAGCCGGCTGTCGGACCGGTACGGCTCGAGCGTCATCCGTTCGACTCCGTCGACCGGCGTGTCCCGTGGCTCGACGGCCACCGGCCTGCCCCGCGCGATCGGCGGCTCGACCCGTTCGAGCAGCCCGGCGACGGTGGCGCCGCGTGGGTCCACGCGGACCGTGCGCACCACACCCCGCTTGAGCGAGGGCTATCTGCGCAGCACACGAAGCGCCTCCGGCGGCTACCGCAGCGCGCCGACCGGCACCGAACGCGGCCTGGTCGACCGGTACGCCGGCCGGGTGCCGTCGTCGCGCGGCTCCGGCCACGACGCGACCGTCGACTCGAGCCCGACGCGCGGCTCGCGCTCCGGCGCAGCGTCGGGGCACACGTCGCGGGTCGTCGATCGGTACGCCGGCTCCTCGGCCCGCGCCGCCGGCAACCGCGCGGTGTCGGGGAGCCGCGCTTCCTCGAGCAACGCCCGTGAGGTGGGTGTCGGGCTTCGGCCACGCACGCGAACCTCGCCGTCGGACGTCCGTCCGGGAGCCACGCCACGCGTCGTGTCCGGAGGTCGCGCCGGCGCGAACGGCACGAATTCGCCGACCATCCGCGGCGCCGACCGTCGCCTCGGTGGTCTCGGCTCGCGGTACCCGAACGCGGCGTACGGCAGCGGCTGGGGCCACTACGGCGCCTACACCGTGGCCGGCTCCGGCGCGTACCTCAACGCGGCCTATCACTGGGGCGGGCACTGCTCGGCGTTCTATCCGGGCTACTCCGGGTGGGGTTGCTACGGCTATCCGTACCGCTGGTGCAGCTCCTGGTACGGTTGGTGGGGCGGCTGCTACAGCAACTACTGCGGCTACTGGGGTTCGTACTACCCGGTACTGCTCCGGCTACTACTGGTGGTGGCCGCAGTCGTGCTACCTGCCGGGCAGCTGGTTCGGCTTCTCCTACTTCGACCGCTGGTGCTACGACTACTCGGACCTGTACTACGCCCCTGGCGGGTCCACCGTGGTCGTGAACCGGGAAGTCGACGCGGCCCCGGTCGCCGCCGCCGACGACGGCGCGCCGGCCGAACCCGACGCGACCGCCCTCGCCGAGGCCCAGCTCCGCCTGGGCGACTTCTACTTCAAGGAAGGTCGCTACGACGATGCGGTCGAGGCCTACCTGAAGGCGCTGTCCTACGCACCGGACGACGGCTCGATCCACTTCGTGCTCGCCGACGCGCTGTTCGCGCAGGGCGACTACCACTATGCCGCCTTCATGATCTCGCGCGGCCTCGAGCTCGATCCGTCGCTCGCCGAGGTCGACACCGACAAGCGCAGCTTCTACGGCGATCCCGCGGACTTCGATCGACAGATGGAGGTGCTGGCGGCGTACCTGAAGGACAAGCCGTACAACGCCGCGGCGCAGCTGGTGATGGGCTACAACCTGAAGCTGTCGGGACGGACGGCGGCGGCGGTGAAGTCGTTCGAGCGGGTGCTGGAGATCGATCCGGGGCATCGGGCGGCCAGGGCGCTGCTGGAAGGGGTGTTGTCGGCGGAGGGGAAGGCCACGGGCGAGGCCGGGAAGGCGAAGCCCGAAGCCGCCAAACCCGAGCCCACCAAGAAGTAAGGGATGCTGGCCCCGACCGTTGGTGACGGTCGCGGGCACGATCCGCCCCAGGAAATCAGGGACGGCCGCGCGCAGGCCGGGTGCAAACGCCGATCGGCGCCCACCCTGACACGCCCGAGCGGGCCGAAGACCGCGAATTCCGCCTGGTTGCGAGCGCGACGCGCGCTGGGCGTCACCAGCGGTCGGGGCCAGTATCGGACGGGGAAACGGATCGCGGGTTCGCCTACGCTGATCGGTCCACCTGTCCCGCCGCCACGTCCCCATGACCCGCCGCCTCGACCACTACCTCCAACACCTCGTCGACGCCGACAAGCTCGACTTCTACTCCGTCGTTCGCGACTTCGCCGACGCCGAGATCGCCCCGCACCTTCTTCACTGGGAGCGCGAGCACGTCCTCGTCCCCGACGAGGCGATCGCCAAGATGGGCGAGCTCGGGCTGTTCGGCATCCCCATCGACGAGCAGTTCGGCGGTCAGGGCGGCGACATGACCGACCTGGTGCTGATGGGGCTCGCGATCGGCTACCACAGCCAGTCGGTCGCGATCACGCCCGGCGCGGCGATCTCCCTCGGCGCCAAGCCGCTGCAGCTCTGCGGCACCGACGAGCAGAAGCGTGAGCACCTGCCGGATCTGGCCGCGGGCCGACGGATGTTCGTGTTCGGCCTGTCGGAGCCCGGCCGGGGTTCCGACGCCGCGAATCCGGAGGTCACCGCCGAGAAGCAGGGCGACCAATGGGTGATCCGCGGCGAGAAGTGCTGGTCGACCAACGCGCGTTGGGCGAGCCATGTCATCGTGCATGCACTCACCGATCCGAACGGTCGCAACGGCCGCCGGTCGACGTGCTTCATCGTCCCGATGGATGCGGAGGGTGTCGCCTACCAGGAGATGGCGGGCAAGAAGGTCTGGGAGCAGTCGAGCACGGGTTCGATCGCGTTCGAGAACGTGGCGGTGCCTGCATTCCGCGGTGCTCGGCGAGGTGAACCAGGGCTTCAAGGTCATGGTCACCACCCTGAACGGCGGCCGGCTGTTCATCGCCGGGCTCGCGCTCGCATCGCTGGCGTTCGCTCTCGACAAGGTGCGCCACTACGCCGAGGAGCGCATCCAGTTCGACGACCAGCCGATCGGGCGCTTTCAGCGCGTCCAGGATGTCGTCATCGACATGGACATCGCGGTGGAGCGCAACCTCACGTGGCTCATGCACTGCTGCAGGCGGTTCGATGCCGGTGACCTCGACCGCGAGCAGGCTGCCAAGGTGAAGGTCGACTCCAGCCGCGTCGCGAGCGATCTCCTCGTCGCGGCGATGGAGGCCTGCGGCGGCGTCGCCTGCCTCGACGAGTTCGGCCTGATCCGCCACCACAACGATCTGTTCGTGACCCGGGTCGGTGAGGGCAGCAACTTCGCGCTGAAGGATCTGATCGTCCGGCCGCTGCGGCAGACGGACTGAAGCGCGCACCGGCTCCGGAGTCCCCGCCCGACCCGGTCGTCGAAGAGACCGTGCCGGTGACCCTCCCCGGACGATGCGCTATACCGGGTCGCCCGCGAGTGGCGCCCCCCATCCGACGACGCATGCCGATCGCCAAGACCCCCGCCCTTCTCGCGCTGCCGATCGCGCTCGGCGCGGTCCTCGCGCTCCCCGCGCAGGAACGGTCCACCGACGGGCCGCATCCTGCGGACGGCAAGGCTCCGGCCGAGCTCCCGCTGGCGCAGCGCCCGCAGAAGATGGCATGGCCCCGCGATCGGGAGCGGCCCGTGTGCAAGGTCGGCGGTCGCGAATACACGCTCGAAGACCTGCTGCGGCACATCGACGAGCGGCACTACCCGGGCATGCTGAAGCTGATCGAGACGCCGACGGGCCGCGCCTACTTCGATCACCCGCTGATGGCCGAATGGGTCCGTGAGTTCGCCGACGCGATCGCACTGGAGAACGAGGCGAACCTGCAGGGCGTCGACTTCGAGTCCGCCAAGGGGGCGCTCTCCGATGCCCTCAAGTCGGCGTTCGAGAGCTACCTCGCCGACTACCAGAAGGCACGGGCGGCGCGCGGCGACCAGACGGAGCTGACGCAGCAGCGCATCGACATCCTGCTGACCGACTTCCAGCGGGATCACGGGCTGGAGACCGAGGTGCGTGGCTGGCTGGACGCGCTCGTTCCCGCGGTCGATCCCGCCGACACGCAGGCCGTCCGTGACTACTACGAGGCGCACGCGCCCTACTTCGGCGGCGTCGTGACGGTCTCGGAGATCCTGATCCAGGACCGCGATCCGCGCACGCTGGAGCTCCTCACCGGCGAGGCACGCGAGGCCGCCTTCAAGAAGCTCGCCGACGTTCGGGCACGTCTCGAGCCGGATGGCTCGAACTTCGAAGAGGTCGCGCGCCTCCTGTCCGACGAGCGCCGCACCGCGAACGACGGTGGCCGGCTCAGCGGCATTCAGCGCTTCGACTCACGCTTGCCGGCCGCCCTCTGCCGCACGGCTTGGGGGTTGAAGGACGGCGAGGTGTCCGAGCCGTTCGAGTCTCCCTACGGCATTCACATCGTCAAGCGCATCGGCTACCGACAGCTCTACTACGTGATCTTCACCGATCGCATCCTCAAGGAGATCGCGGCGACGATGCGCAAGGACGGGCAGGAGGAGCTGCTGTTCGGCGCACGGAAGCGACAGGGTGTCGTGCTCTATTACTGACTCCAGACCAGCGTCCCGCGCCACCACAGCCAGACGATCAGCCAGGCGACGTTGACGATCGAGACCGCGATCATCTTGATCCGAAAGCTGGTCTTGCGCGTCTTGTGGCGGAACACGCTCATCGCGAGCCAGCCGCCGAGCAGTCCGCTCGCGAACGACAGCCAGAGGAGCCACGCCTCCGGGATGCGACGACGCTCGCATCGCGCGCGCCACTTGTCCCATCCGAACACGACGAACGTGACGACGTTGACGGCGGCGACGGCGAGCAGGACTGCGCGGAGCATGGCGGCGAGGGAGGGGCTCCGGGTATAGCGAAGCGTGTGAGGGCTCGCACCCCCGGCGTGCGTCGGTCCGTTCCAGCCGTCGATGCGGGCCGCCCTCGCTCGTCCTTTGGACGGGCATGCCCACCTACGGTGGACACGCCCCGAGGCAGTCCGCTGCACTTCTGCTATCTCTGGAGCTACTCCGGCTCCGGTTCCTCGCGTGCCGCGAGGATCCTCCGACTCCGTAGCTCAGTGCAGCCTCCCGCCACGATGGACGGGCATGCCCACCTCCGGTGGACACGCCCCGAGGCAGTCCGCTGCACTTCTGCTATCTCTGGAGCTACTCCGGCTCCGGTTCCTCGCGTGCCGCGAGGATCCTCCGACTCCGTAGCTCAGTGCAGCCTCCCGCCACGATGGACGGGCATGCCCACCTACGGTGGACACGCCCCGAGGCAGTCGCCTGCACTTCTGCTATCTCTGGAGCTACTCCGGCTCCGGTTTCTCGCGTGCCGCGAGAAACCTCCGACTCCGTAGCTCAGTTTGCGCCGCACCTATCTCCGAGTCGCTTCGTTGCCCGTCGCGATCTCCGGCTACTCGCTCCGAGCGATCGAGCAGCCGGTGCGGGGGGGATTCGTGCGCGTGACGACCGTCGTGGAGCTGCGTGGCGAGGGCGAGATCGGCGTCGGCGAGGACGTCACCTACGAGGCCGAGGAACAGCGGCGGTTCTTGGCGGCCGGCGACCGCCTGCCGCTCGAGGGCCGGTTCGACGTCGAGGGCTTCTCGCGGCACCTCGACACGCTCGACCTGTTCACGGAACCGCCGCGACACTACGCGTCGCGGCAGTACCGGCGCTGGGCGTTCGAGAGCGCGGCCCTCGATCTCGCGCTGCGACAGCTCGGCGCGCCGCTCCACGCGGTGCTCGATCGCGAGCTGCAGCCGATGCGATTCGTGGTCTCGTTGCGCCTCGGCTCCCCGCCGTCGATCGAGCCGCTCGACGCGTTGCTCCGCGCGCGCCCGAACCTGCGGTTCAAGCTGGACCCGACCAGCGAGTGGAGCGGCCGGCTGTGCAACGCGCTCGCGGCGCTGTGCAAAGTCGACGTGCTGGACCTGAAGGGTGCCTACCGCGGGACGCCCGTCGACCAGAAACCCGACCCGGAGCTCTACGCACGGATCGTGAAGGCGTTCGAGGACGTCTGGCTCGAGGATCCGCACCTCGACCGCAGGACGCGACGGGTCCTCGAGGGTCACGAGCACCGGATCACGTGGGACGCGCCGATCCACTCGGTCGCCGACATCTCCGCGCTGCCGTTTCCGCCGCGCATGCTGAACTGCAAGCCGTCTCGCTTCGGCGCCGTGCGCGATCTGTTCGACGCCTACGACTTCTGCGCGCAGCGCGACATCCGCCTCTACGGCGGCGGGCAGTTCGAGCTCGGCCCCGGCCGGAGCCAGGCACAGTATCTGGCGTCGCTGTTCCACCCGGCCGCGCCGAACGACCTCGCGCCCGGCATCTACAACGCGCCCGAGCCGGACGGTCCGCTGCCACCGAGCCCGTTGAGCCCGAAGCCGCCGTCGCGCGGCTTCCGGTAGATCGCGAACGGCGTCGAACCGGATCCGGTCCGTTTGGACGCCGTCCGGTCGCGGCGGAAGCTCGCCGGAGCCGCGGCGGCCTCGAGGAAGTGGGCTGCGATGAGTCCGATCGGGAACCGGGCGACCGAGCCGCGGTTGGAGCCGCGCTCGCGATCCACCACGAGGACTGAAGCCATGCGCACACGATCCACCATCTTCCTCTGTCTCGTCGCGGCCGCCTGCAGCGCGCGGCCGACCGACGAGTCGACGACCGGCGGCAGCGAATCGCCGCTCCTACCGGACGCATCGGGCGTGCTCGCGGGCCGGGACGTCGCGGCGGCCACCGACGGTCCGTGGCTCGTGCGGAGCGCGCAAGGGGGAGCCGCGCACAAGGACGGGAGCGGCGCGATCACCACCGAAGCGGTGCGCCTCGCCGCGGACGACGCCCCGGGGGTCGATGCGCGGGCAGTGGACTTGGAGAGCCGCGATCGTGACGCCGTCGAAGCGCTCGTCGACGCGCCCCCGGCGAGCGAACCGTCCGGGATGGTCGCCAGTGACACGACCGGATACACGCCCATGCGCGCGGGCTCCACGGACGACAACGCCGACCCGACCGCGTTTCTCGCGTTCCTCGACGACCGCCGGCAACGGCACGATCTGGACGGCCGATGGCACGACCTCGACGTCGCGAACGCGCGCACCGTGCGGGTCGTCGATGCCGACGGCGCACCGCTCGCAGGAGTCGAGGTGCGGATGATCGACGAGGCAGCCGACCGCATCGCGTGGCGGGGAACGACCTACGGCGACGGACGCATTCCGTTCTACCCGCGCCTCGCCGGAACGGCCGGTGAGGGCGCCGGCCCGTTCCTGATCGAGGTACGCGCGGGCAAGACGACGTTCCGCCAGCACTGGGACGCCAAGAGCGCCGAGTGCACGGTGACGATGCGCGAGTCGGTCGAGCGGCCGCGCGAGACCGTGCTGGACGTCGTGTTCGTCATCGACACGACCGGCTCGATGGGCGACGAGATCGACCGCATCAAGGGCACGCTTCTCGCGGTGACGGAACGCCTGCGGAGTCTCGAGCGCGAGTTCGATCTCCGCTACGGCGCCGTGCTCTACCGGGACGTCGGCGACGAGTACCTGACGAAGACGCATCCGTTCACCGGTGACCTCGCGGCGTTCGACAAGGCGCTGCAGCAGATCGAAGCGAACGGCGGGGGCGACACTCCCGAGTCGCTCAACCAGGGCCTCGCGGTCGCGGTCGACGGCATGGATTGGCGGCCGGGCGCGGCGCATCTGATGTTCCTGATCGCCGATGCTCCGCCGCACATGGACTACGACGGCGACATCGCCTACGACGCGAGTCTTCGACGGGCCGTCGCACGCGGCATCCGCATCCACGCCGTCGCGGCGAGCGGTCTCGACGAGGCGGGCAGCGTCGTCTTCCGGCAGATCGCGCAGTTCACACGCGGGGAGTTCGTGTTCATCGAGTACGGCGGTGACCCCGCCGGCTCGGCCGAGAAACACGGCGTGACGGGCCCGGTCAGCAGCAACAACCTCGACGAGATCCTGTTCGCGAGGATCCGCGACGAGATCGCCCATTGGGCCGTCCCGGCCCCGAAGGTCGGAAGCGCAGCAGGCGGCGCCGGGCCCGTTCACCGCAGATGACCATGCCCCCCGGTTGCGGCAAGCAGCCGCGCAGGACCGTCACGGCGAGGCTCACCGGGGTGCGCGATGAGCCCGCAGATCCTCGGCGAGCGCGTCGGCGACGGCAGTGCGGTCACCGGTGAGGATCGGGACGTGCAACGCCGCGGCGACCGCGCGGCGTGCATCCCGCGCACGCGGCTCGCCGGGAAGGTCGAGCAGCACGGCGCGAGCACCGAAATTGCGGATCACGGCAACGGCCAATCGCAGGTCGTGCTCGAGCGTCGCCGCGGTCTCGTCGTCGGCGGCCCGCAAGCGCGCGCGCACGCGATCGACGCTCACGCGCTGCGCATCGGTCCACGACGGATCGTCCGCGACGTCGGCGCGACGCAGCACGGCGGGCCAGGTGACGGCGTCCGGCACAGCGTCCGGACCGAGCAGCTCGATCCCCCGCCTCGCGAACTCGAGCGCCCGATCCGCATGCGACGGCGTGACCGCATCGGCGGCCGCGAATGCCGCCGCCGCGCGAGCGGGTGCAGGGAGCGACGGATCCGCCAGCAGGCCATCGAGGATTCGCACGAACTCGTCCGCGTGCGCACCACCGGCGACGTGCTGGCCGACCCGCCGGACGAACTCCGGATCCTCGAGGTGCTGCCCGAACCCGGTGCGGGCCGAGTCGAACCCCTCGTCGACATCGCCCATCGCGAACAGCGCATCGACCAGCGCGCGTCGCGCCGCGGCGTCGCCCCGCGCCGCGACGTGCGCACGGAGACGCGTCAGGACGGCGTTCGCATCGGCGTCACGGCCCTCCGCCATCGCGAGTTCGACCGCCGCGGCCAGCGACTCCGTGTCCGGATCCGACGCGGCAGTCGCGACCGCCGTGGTCCAGCGCGCCTCGAGCCAGTCACCGGTCGCCATGTCCCGGCGCACGCGGTCGCCGGGGCTACGTTCCGGCGCACCGCGCTCGAGAGTCATCTGCAGGGGCGCCTCGAGCTGCAGGTGATCGCCATCGAGCACCCAACGCATCCGAACCTCGGGGGCACCCGCGACCGACACGCACAGCGCCTTGCCGTCGATCCGCCACGCGGCGAGTTGACCGGACATGTCGAGCACACCATCGGGTCGAAAGTCGAACGCGACCTCTCCGTGGTGCCACTCACCGACCAGCGAAGCACCATCGCTGGGCGTTTCTGCGGCACTCGCGAACCACCCACTCACGATCCGTCCGAGCTGGAACTCGAACCGGTGCGGCAGCGCACGGCCGGGGATCTCGCCGGCCAGGACGGGCCGCGCGGAGCGGCGGGCGAAGTCGGCGTCGCCGATCCCGACGTAGACCACCGCGGGCCGGACCGCATCGATCCACACCGGCAAATCCATCAGCAGCTCCGCGGAGTCCTGCCGCGGCAACGCGTGATTGCGGACGTCGGCGATGTCGCGCCCGGCGCGCACCGGCCACGAGTCCTCCCGCGACGCCACGCCCACGTCGAACAGCGCATCGTCCCCGACACAGAGCGCGCGGCCGGGCACGGGAGGCGCATCGAGATCGACGAGCTGGTGACGCCACCGCAGCCAGTCGATCGCCTGCAGCGTGCACTCGGCGGCGATCAGCAGCAACAGGACGCGGACGGCGGCGCGCTTCATGCCGACCTTCCCTCGAGCCCGGTCACGACGCGACGGCGAGCATCGCGGTCCCGTGTGAGGCGCGCTGCGAGTGGAGGCGGCGAGGGCTCACGCTCCACGCGCCTTGCTTCTCCAGGTCGGTCGGTCTCCGGGCGAGTCAGCATCACGATCCGGGGTCACCGATCCGAGAACTGCCGTGCCCCCGGTCCGCGGACGAAGCGACCGGGCAGGGCACCGGTCGGAACGCCATCCGCGATCACGCGCTCGCCCGCGACGAAGACGTCGTGCACGCCCACGGCGAGCTGATGCGGTTCCGTGTAGGTCGCGCGGTCGGCGATCGTCGCCGGATCGAACACCACGAGATCCGCGATCCGACCCGCCTCGATGCGGCCGCGATCCGGAATCGACAGGTTCTCGCACGGCAATGCGCTGAGCCGCCGCACGGCCTCCTCCAAGCTGATCAACCCTTCGTCGCGGACGTAGCGCCCGAGCAGCCTCGCGAAGCTCCCGTAGGCGCGCGGATGCGTGCTCTGCCGCAGGAACTTCCCCTCCGGTGCGAGCCCCTGACTGTCCGAGCAGAACGACACCCACGGCAGCCGGATCTTCTTCCGGACGTTCTCCTCCGACATCAGGAAGTAGACGCACTCCACGCGACTGCCGTCCTGCACGACGAGATCGATCGCGGCCTCCTCCGGGCTCTCGTGCAGGTCCGCCGCGACGTCGCCGAGCGTCTTGCCGAGATAGCGGGCGCCGAGGTCCGGGTTGCGCAGACCGACGATCAGCACGTTCTTCGGACCTCCGGCGGCCAGGTAGAGGTTCTCCCACGCGCCCGACGGAGCCCGCATCTCCTCGACGACGCGCGCCCGCACGTCCGGATGCATCAGCCGATCGCGCCA
Organism: uncultured Planctomycetota bacterium; assembly: GCA_963823025.1. Classification (GTDB taxonomy): domain Bacteria; phylum Planctomycetota; class UBA1135; order UBA1135; family UBA2386; genus CAWGKH01. The sequence goes on from CAWGKH010000010.1 coordinate 41,183, forward strand.
CTGTGCGAACCCACCCTCCTGCACCCACGGCGGCATCGCCGCGTCGAGACCGGTGGCGGCCGCGGGGTAGGTGTACATGTCCGCCGACACGCGAATGCCGTCTGCGCGCGCCGCTTCGACGCGCCGGATCAACTCGTCCAGCTTGCCCCAGTTGCTCTCGCCCGCGGCCTTCAGGTGGTAGATCTCCGCCGGGCAGCCGGCCGCGCGCGCGATCGTCAGCAGCTCGTCGAAGGCCTCGAGCAAGCGATCGCCTTCGCTCCGCATGTGCGACGCATAGACGCCTCCGTACGGCGCGACCGCCCGCGCGAGCGCGATCAGCTCGTCGGTCTTCGCGTAGAACGCCGGCGCATAGATCAGCGCGGACGCGACGCCGAGCGCACCCTCGCGCATCGCCTCCTCCGCCAGCGCCACCATGCCGTCGAGCTCCTCGCGCGTCGGCGCCCGATCCTCGTAGCCGAGCTCGTGCACGCGCAGCGTCGTGGCGCCGACGAACGACGCGACATTGACGCCGATGCCCTGGTTCTCGAGCCACTGCAGCGCCTCACCCAAGGTCGTCCACGGCACTTCACCGTGAACCGCCGCCGGGTGGTCCTTCATCTCGGCCTTCATCGCGGGGCTGAGCGGACCGAGCGAATCACCCTCGCCGAACACCTCGAGCGTCACGCCCTGCATCACATCGCTGAGCGCGCGGGGGTCGTCGTAGATCGATTCCGACGCCCAACTCAGGACGTTGACGAAACCGGGTGCGACGGCGAGACCGTGCACGTCGAGGTCGAGCCGTGCACTCGCATCGCCGGCATCGCCGACCAGCGTGATGCGGTCCTTGTCGATCACGACATCGCCGGTGAACGACGGTCCACCGGTGCCGTCGACGATGCGACCGCCGCGGAGGATGGCGTCGTGCTCGGCCGGACGTGGCGCGGAGCAGGACGCGAAGACGACGGCGAGGGCGCAGAGGAGGGCACGCAACATGACGCCGTCGAGTGTAGCGATCGAGCGTCACCGGTCGTCGCGAGAACGCGCGACTCACGGCGGGGTGCGCGACTTCGCGAGCAGGCGTCTGCGCGCCGCATCCCCGGCCCGTGGCTTCAGGCGATCGAGCACCGCGACCGCCTCGATGTGATGCGTGTGCGGGAACATGTCGACCGGCACGACGCGCGCCAATCGGTATCCACCGTGCACGAGCTGGCGAAGATCACGCCCGAGGCTCTCCGGATCGCAGGACACGTAGACGATGCGTCGCGGTGTCAGGCGCTGGAGCAGCACGTCGACCACGCGCCGCGAGAGACCCGCCCGGGGTGGATCGACGATCGCCGCATCGAGCTCGCCGCGCCCGCGCGCGAGGCTGTCGGCGAGCCGCTCGACGACGCCGCTCTTGAACGTGACGTTCTGGATCCCGGCCGCCTCGGCAGCGAGCCGCGCATCCTCGACCGCCTCCTCGTTCTCGTCGACGGCGACCACCCGCGCGACGTCCGGCGCGAGGGCCAGCGCGAACAGTCCGACGCCGCAGTAGAGATCGACGATCCGCCCGTCGGCCGTCGCGCCGTGCAGTTCGCGCACGACGTCGACGAGCTCGCCGGCGCCGTAGCTGGAGGTCTGGAAGAACGCACCGGGCGACACGCGCATCCGCGTGCCTCGCACCTCCTCCCGGATCGTCCCTTCACCGAAGATCACGCGCGGCGGATCCCCGCTCGTGAGCCGCTCGGGCGGGCCGTCGTTGCGATCGATCGACACGCCGGTGGCCCCCGCGTCGCGCGCGGCACGAACGATCGCCGCGAAACCGGCACGCGGCTCCCGCCGCACGACGACGATCAGGTGGACGTCCTGCGTCGACGGTGCGGCGCGCGCGACGACCGCACGGATCTCGCCGTCGTCGCTGCGCGGATCCCACGCCGACAGACCGGCTCGGATCACGCCGTCGCGCGCCGCCAGCGCGACGCGCAGCGCGAGCGGATCGCTGACCGGGCATTCGGCGATGCCGACCAACTCGCGACTCCGGCGCTGGAAGTATCCGGCGACGAGATGCTCGGGGGTGCCCGAGAAGTGCAGCGCGACCTTGGTGCGCAGCCCCCAGCCGTCCTCGGATCCGCGCATCGCCTCCACCGGCACCGAGCGGGTTCGAAGCGCGTGGGACAACGTCTTGCGCAGTCGATCGGTCTTGGTCCGTCGCTGCGTCTCGAGGTCGACGTGTTGGAGCTGGCAACCGCCGCACACCGCGAAGTGACGGCATCGCGGTTCGACGCGCGCACCGGCGGATCGCTCGATCTCGACGAGCTCGGCGCGCCCGTGCTTGCGGCCCGCCGAGACGATCTCCGCACGCACTCGCTCACCCGGGATCGCACCGGGCACGAACACGATGTAGCCGCCGATGCGCGCGAGGCCGTCCGGTCCGTCACCGAACGCCTCGACGTCGAGAGTCAGCCGGTCGCCACGCGCGACCGGAACACCGCTCGGGCGATCCACCATCGCCGGCACTGTAGCGGAGCGGCTCCGGGGGCCGTCACGTCACTTCTTGGTGCGCCCCGCCGCCTCGAGCTCGGCAGCGACGTCGATGTCCCAATCGACGTGTTCACCGTCCTGGATCGTCCGCGTGACGCGGATCTCGGGCTGGTCCTTCTCGCGGACCACGATCGTGTAGGTGTCCGGCGGCACACTGCCGATCTCGTACCAGCCGGTGTCCGACTTCCGCTGCTGGCCGCCCAGCAGCCGGCGCAGCACCGACGTGACGGACACATTCGACGCGAGCGGGCGACCCTTGCCGTCCAGCACCGAGATGCTCGCCAGCGGGATGTCCTCACCATCGATGTTGCGAGCCCGCAGGCGCAGCGTCGCACCGGTGACGACCCGGAGCGTCACGTCGACCGAGCCTTCCTCGACGACGACGACTCCCTCGGCGGTGCCGGGCGACAGACCCTCGGCATCGGCGCGCACGGTGTACGTGCCCGGCGTCACGCCCGAGAGCTCGAAGTGTCCCTCCGCGTCGGAGCGCTCGGGCCGGGCCTGCACGCCGAACAGATCCATCATCTGCCGCTCGGCGTCGGGTGCCGCGTTCCCGTCCTCGCGCGACGCCACGATCTCCGCGCCGGCTGCCGGATTGCCGCTGCCGTCGAGCACGGTGCCCGTGATGCGTCCGGCGCGCGGCACGACGATCTCCAGTCCGGTGACCGGCGCGTTGCCGTCGACGACGACGCCCTCGATCGCGGCATCGCCGAACTCCGCGTTCCCGCCCCGGCCACCGAACCGTCGCCCGGAAGCGGTGACCCGATAGGTGCCGACCGCCATGCGGTCGAGCTTGAACTCGCCGTTCTCGTCGGTCCGCGTCTCGGCGACCGCGTTCTTCAGGATCAGCCCGAGCAGCCCGGGAGCGGCGTCCATGCCGCCCTCCTCGACGCCGGCCGCGACCCGCAGGCGCGGCACCGGATTGCCCGAGCGATCGACCACGCGACCCGACACGAAGCTCTGCGGCAGGTCGAGGTCGACGCGATACTCCCGCACCGCGTCCGGCACGTCGACCGACAGGCTCGCCTGCTGCGGTCGCCCTGCGAAGCGCGTCACCTGGAACAGGTAGGTGCCGGGTTTCAGCCCGGCGAGCTCGAACCGTCCCTGCTCGTCGGTCGGCTGCGCCCTCAGCCCCATCCCGAACAGCCCCTCACTGTCCGCACCGATCGCCGTGACCATCGCCCGCGCCACCGGCTCCGTGCCGTCGCGCACCGTGCCCCACACGCGCACGCCGTCCTCGCTCTCGTCCTGGATGTCGAGATGCGTGACGCGGTCGCGGCGAACCGTCACGGTCTTGAGCCGCATGTTGCCCATCAGGTCGTAGCCGATGTTCGGCGCCCGCTCATCGATGCGCGACTTGAACACCACGTACTGTCCGGGCGGCAGACCCTCGATGCGGTAGCGACCGTCCTTGTCGGTCGTCGCCGACTTCAACGAGCCGGCCTGCAGGCTGACGGCCACGACGAGCGCGTCGGCGAGCGGCCGCTTGCCGGCGCCCGTGACCTGCCCCTCGATTCCGCCGCCGATCTCCAGCTCGATGACGATCCCCTCGGTCGGTGCCTCGACGGCGAGCTCGACGTCCTTCGTGCTGGCCTTCGCCAGGTCCGGGTGACGGGCGGTGAAGTGGTACCTGCCGCCGGCGAGACCCTCGATCTCGAAGTGACCGGCGCTGTCGGTGCGCGCCGTGCGCTGGCCGAACTCGGCGAGCCCGAGCAGATCGAAGTCCTCCATCTGCAGGTTGAAGCGGAAGCCGCCCCGTGAATCGCCGTCGTCGCGCTGGCGATACGCGGTCACCTGGGCCTCGGCCACCGGCTTCTGCGTGCCGGCCTCGACGACCGTGCCACGCGCGATCGCGCCCGCCTCGAGCCGCAGATCGAGCTCCTCGCCGCTCTCGCCCGGACCGAGGTCGAGCTCCTTGCGCTCCGAGTCCCGGTAGCCATCGGCACGCGCGCGCACGCGGATGCGTCCCGGCGGGACGCCCTCGATCTCGAAGCGACCGTCCGCCGACGCGAACTCCTTCCAACGGTCCCCGATCTCCCGATCCTCGAGTCGCTCACCCGCCTGGAGCCGGATCGACGCGTCCCGCGGTGCACCCCCGCGGCGGGCCCACGGCGGTCCACCACCGAATCGGGGCCGCCCCTGGGCCACCGGCTCGCCGGTCTTGGGATCGATGCGCTGCGAGCGCAGTTCGATCGAGAACCGCTTCACTGGCTGGCCGTCGGCATCGACGACACGGCCGCGCACGGTGGCACCACGCGTCAGCACCAGCCGCAGCTCCTCCGCAGGATCGACGCCGAACTTCACCTCGGTGACGTAGCCCGCACGGGTCGCCTCGACGAGCACGCGCGACGCGTCGATGCCAGCGGCCGTGAACCGGCCATCGGGTCCGGAATTCGCGACGACGGTGCGCACGCGCAGCGCGAGCTTCAGCACGTCGGGATCCGTCGGCTGCTCCATCGGCCGCACGTCGATCGTGCAGTTCGGCAGCGGCTTCTCCTGGTCGTCGACGACGATCCCCGACAGCGCGACACCTTGCTGCAACCGCAGCTCGATGCCCTGGTAGTCGCCGCCATCGACGACCGTCATGTCGCACACCGGCGACGCCGCGAGCCCGTCGGCCGCCGCGAGGAAGCCGATGCGTCCCGCCGCCACGCGATCGAGCACGAACGATCCGTCACCCGCGGTCTGGATCGGCTCGGCGCGGCCGTCGGCGCTGAACAGCACACGGCTGACGTCGAGGTAGACCATCGCGACGTTCGCACCGACGACGGGCTCGCCGTCCGGGTCGAGCACTCGCCCGGTCACACGCGCGCCCGGATGGCCGACGATGTCGACCGTCCGCACCTGCCCCTCGTCGACCTCGATGCCGAAGCGCTCCTCCAGCGCCATGTCCGCGCCCGAGGCGGACACCGTGTAGCCCAGCCCGGTCGGGACACCGGGAATGTCGTAGCGCCCGTCGGCGTCCGTCGACGCCTCGAGCCAGCGATAGCGCCGTTGCGTGAGCTGGCCGAGGAACGCGTTCAGCCCCGGTCGCGCGCTGACCACGACCCCGCCGAGCGGCTCGCCGCCGGCGTTCTTGACGGTGCCGCGGATCCGTCCGCCCGGGCTGCCGAGCAGCTCGATGCCGTCGATGGTCTGGCCCCGCGCGATCCGCACCTGCGCCGGCTGCCGCACGAACGTGAAGTCGGCGCGCGCGTCCAGGAACACGACGCCGGGCTCGAGCCCGCCCAACTCGAACGTCCCGTCCCCGGCGGTGGTGGTCTTGCCCAGGATCTGCGCCGGCCGGCTCGTCGAGGTGAAGAAGCCGCCGCCGGCGAAGAACGCCGAGCGGAAGCGCGACATCAGGCGCTCGAGCGACGGCGGCTCCTTCATCGCGGCGACCTCGACACCGGGCAGCGGCTGCAACGTGCGGGCGTCGAGCACGATCCCGCGGACGACCGTCGGCGGGCCCTCCGGAGTCGCATCGACAACGACGCGGTCGGCCTCGTTCGCATCGGACGCAGCTTCCGCGCTCTTGTCCGCCGCCGTCCCCACGCGCGTGTCGGCCGCCCCGCCCGCGGTTCCGGTCGCGACCGGTCCCGGGGGCGCGGGTTCCCCGCCGCCGCCGGAGAGGAGGTAGAACGCGGTCAGCGCGAGCGCGACCCCGAACAGGACGAGGGAGAGGCGGGTGCGGGAGTTCATCGCGAGAGGGAGCGGCCTGCCGGAGGTGGCCGGGCGGCGGCCCTTCCTGTCGGACCGCGCGCACTCAGTCCGGCGAGGCCGGGATCGTGAACACGAACTCGGTTCCGCCCGGCTCGCCGGAAGCCAAGCGGATCGTACCCCGTGGGCCTCGACGATGCGGCGGCAGATCGCCAGGCCGAGCCCGGTGCCCGACGAGCGGGTCGTGAAGTAGGGCTCGAACAGGCGTCCGACGACGTCGGCGGGCACGCCCGGGCCGTCGTCCTTCACGCGGAACAGGGCGCCGCCCTCCGGCGCGGGCTCCGACGACACCTCGATGCGGCCGGCCGTGCCGACCGCGGCGAGGGCGTTCTGGATCAGGTTGAGGAACACGCGGCGCAGGTCGGAGCGATCGGCGCGAATCCTCACGCCCGGCGCCGCCTGGGTCAGCACGAGCTGCGGCTCGCCCGCGGCCAGCACGCCGGCGAAGTCCTCGGCGACGTCGTCGATCAGCCGGTCGGCCGCCACGCCCTCGAGCCGCAGCTCGGGACGGCCCGCGAACTGCCGGAAGTCGGACGCGATGCGCGCGAGCTGCTCGGTCTGCGCGACCACCGTCTTGGCGAGTCGTTCGACGAGCTCGGCGAGGCGTGGGTCGCTCGAGCGTTGCGCGCGCTGCACCATCTGCGCGCAGACGCGCATCGGGGTCAGGGGGTTCTTGATCTCGTGCGCGACCTGGCGCGCCATCTCCGCCCAAGCGGCCTCGCGCTCGGCGGTGCGCAGCCGGCGCTGACTGGCGTCGAGGTCGGCGGCCATCTCGTTGAACGCGCGGCCGAGCTGCGCGAGCTCGTCGCGACCCCGCACCGGCACGCGCGCGGACAGGTCCCCGCGCGCGACGCGTTCGGTCGCCGCAGCGAGCCAGCGCACCGGCCGGAGGATCGCGTTCGACGCGAGCAGGGCCCACAGCACGAGCGCGACGACGATGATCCCGCCGACGATCAGCAGGAGGCGATCGAAGTCGCGCACCGTCGCGAACAGCTCGCTCTCGGGAGCGTCGACCGCGCAGCTCCAGTCGAGGGCGCTGTCGTTCGTACCGACGTGGGCGACACCTGCGAGCCGCGCGCCGTTCGCGGCGAAGCCGACGACGAGCGGCTCGTCACCGACGGTCTCGGCCGTGTCCCGCAACGGCGCCGGCGACATCGTCTGGCCGTATCTCGCGCGATCGGACGCGGCCAGGATCTCGCCGCTCCGCGAGCACGCGGAATCCCTCGGCGCCCGGAAAGCCCGCATCGTCCCGGAGCCGCGCGACCGCGTCGTCCAGCACGTCCTGGAACCGCCGCCAGTCGATCAGCGCGTAGACCACGCCGCGCTTGTCGCCGTCGTCGGGCAGCACCTGGAACGCGAGCCCGAGGCTGTAGTCCGCCGGATCGAACGACGTCCGGTCGGGGTTGCCGTGCAGCAGCGGCGACAGGTGGCGATCGACCCAGTAGACCCCGTAACCCTCGTCGATCGTCTTGTGGAACCACGGCGCGTCGCTGAGGTTCGTCGGCCGGATGGCCTGCCTCGCCTGGAGCCGCTGGGCATCGAGCGCCAGGCTGTCGACCCGATACAGGACGTCGCCCTTGCTGTCGACGAGCACGACATGCTGGAAGTCGCGGTGGAAACCAGGCGTCAGGTCGAGCGCAGACTCGAACGCGGCATAGTCCCCGTCGGTCAGCGCCTTGCTCGCCGCGACCTCGATCATGTAGCAGTCCCGGGAGACCTGCTCCAGCCGGGCGTCGAGGCGTTCGGCCACCCTCGACGCCTCGTCCCGGAGCAGCACCTGCACGACCTGACGCTTCAGCCGCTCGCGCATCTCCCCGCGCGCGAACCACCCGAACGCCAGCAACGGCAGAGCCGTCGACAGCAGCAGGGTCAGGACGAAGCGCGTCGTCAGCGAGCGGGTGCGCACGTGACCGACATTGAACCCGGACGGCGGCCCGGCGTCTCCGGCGAGCGTGGCGTCGCTGGTGTTCGCGTCGCGGTCACGTACCGTCGGGCGCCTTCTTCCGCAAGGCGGCGAGGCGCGCTTCGGTGTCCTGGTAGCCCGGCCAGTAGAGCAGCACCTCGGAGAAGTGCTCCATCGCCGCGGCTCGGTCGCCCGCCTGCTCCGCGGCCACACCGGCGTCGTAGGCCTTCTTGGCCTCCTCGATCCGGATCGTCAGGTCGGCCATCCGCGCACGGACGTCGGAGTAGCCGGGCACGTCCTTGTCGATCTTCTCGTACCGCGGCAAGCGCGTCGACGTAGTGCCGCTGCAGCTCGAGATCCTTCGCGGCGAAGTAGCGATCCTGGATCTCGCGCTCGTGGACCAGCAACAGCTTCTCGCCGATCGACTCCTTCTGGTCCTGGGTCATGTCGTAGGCCTTCTGCAGCAGCTCGCGCGCCTTCGCGTACTCGCCGCGGTAGACCTCCATCTCGCCCGCCGAGGCGAGCGACTGGGCCTCGACCTCGACCTTGGTGTGCTCGATCCGTTCCTGGATGCCGTCGAAGTCGGGAATCGCCGCCGCGATCTCCTCGTACTCCTTCAATGCCGGCGCGTAGTAGCCCTGCTCCGCCATGTGTTTGGCGTCCGCGAACCGCTCCTGCATCAGCATCCGCTGCGCGCGGTTGGCCGGATCGACGGCCTGCTCGAGCGTCGGGTCCTTGTCGAGCGCGATCAGCAGGTGGTAGCGGGTCTGCCGGAAGAGCTGGTCGGCGAGCGCACGCACGCCTTGCAGGTAGTGCGAGTGCGCCTCGTCCTGCATCTTGCGCCAGCTCTCGCCCAGCAGCTTGAGCCCTTCCTCGGCCTCGGCGTTGCCCGGCTGGTAGGTCAACGCCTGGTGGTAGGCGATCAGCGCCTCCTTGAGCTCCCCACGCGTCCGGAACCGGTCGCCGTCCGCCACGGCTCGCAGCGCCAGCTTGTCCTTGCACTTGCGGATCCAGGTGCTGGCGATCTCGTTCCCGGGATCGAGCACCAGGACCTTCTCGAAGCACTCCAGCGCGCCACCGTCACCGTCCTCACGGTTCATGAAGCACTGGCGCTGGCCTTCCTTCAGGAGGTACGCGATGCGGACCTTCCAGTAGACGCGCTCGACCTCGGGATCGTCCGGATAGTCCGTCTTCACCCGCTCGACCGCCAGCCAGGCCTGGTAGTAGTCGCCGCGGGAGAAGGCCGCGTCCACGTCGACGAGGCGGCCGCTCGAGCTGGCGCACCCGACGAGGACGAAGGCCACGAAAGCGGTCACACAAGCGGCAAGTCGCGATCTCATGCGCGTTTGGAAGGGGTCTTCAGCAGCCGGAGCCGGTCGGGCAGAATGGTTCGACGCTTCCGGCCCCGCAATCTTCCCCACGATGACCACCGGCACAACCCACGACCTCACCCATGCCTACGGCCTGGACCACTTCGTCCACGACGTCGAGGCGATCCTCGACCGCCACCCGGCCCTGCCGGTGACGGTCAAGGAGGTCTCGGACCGGTTGCTGCGGCTGGTCCAGGACGGCTCGTGGCTCCCCGAGCGCGCTCGGCAACCGCGGGAGGACTGCTACGCGCGCCACCTGCTGCACAAGGACCGCTGCAACCGCTTCGTCGTGCTCGCGCTCGTGTGGCTCCCCGGTCAGGGGACGCCGATCCACGACCACTCCTGTTGGGGCTCGATGGGCCTGCTGGAGAACTCGCTGCGCGAGGTCGGGTTCGAGCGGATGGACGATGGGAGCCGGCCGGGTTACGCGGAGCTGCGGGAGCTGAACGGGCGCCAGGTGTCGGAGCGGTCGCTGTCCTACCTGCTGCCGCCCTACCAAGAGATCCACTCGATCCACAACAACACCGATCGGACGACGGTCTCGGTGCACATCTACGGCCGCGACATCGACGAGGTGAACGTGTTCGAGCCCGAGTCGCGCACGGTGCGGCCGATGCGCATCAAGTACCTACAGCGCGGAGTGCGGCGGCGCCGACTTCGCGATCTGAGCGTCCGGCCGACACTCACCGGCGCCGTTCCAGCGGCCAGCGCCAATCGCGGATCTCGGGCATGTCCAGGCCCTCCGCGCGCGTGTATCGCTGGTGCTCGGCGAGCCGCTCGTGGCAGAACCGGGCGACGTCTTCGTGTCGGCCGCGCAGCTTCGGCACGCGTTCGAGGACGTCGAGGACCAGGTGGAACCGGTCCATGTCGTTCATGACGGTCATGTCGAACGGCGTCGTGATCGCACCCTCCTCCTTGTAGCCGCGCACGTGCAGGTGCCCGTGGTTGGTCCGCCGGTAGGTCAGCCGGTGGATGAGCCACGGGTAGCCGTGGAACGCGAAGATGATCGGCTTGTCACGGGTGAACAGCGCGTCGAAGTCCGCATCGTGCAATCCGTGCGGATGCTCGCTCTGTGGCTGCAGCTTCATCAGGTCGACGACGTTGACCATCCGGATGCGGAGATCGGGCAGGTGCCGGTGCAGGAGATCGATCGCAGCCAGCGTCTCCAGCGTCGGCACGTCGCCGGCCGCGGCCATGACGACGTCCGGTTCGCCGCCGTCCTCGTTGGACGCCCATCCCCACCTGCCGACGCCGCGCGCGCAGTGCTCGACGGCGTGGCTCATGTCGAGCCACTGCGGCGCCTCGTGCTTCCCGGCCACGACGACGTTCACGTAGTGGACGCTCCGCAGGCAGTGATCCATCACCGAGAGCAGCGTGTTCGCGTCCGGCGGCAGATAGACGCGGATGACCTCGGCCTTCTTGTTGACGACCTGATCGATGAATCCCGGATCCTGGTGCGTGAAGCCGTTGTGATCCTGACGCCAGACGTGCGAGCTCAGCAGGATGTTGAGTGACGAGATCGGTCGCCGCCACGGGATGTCGCGGGTCACCTTCAACCACTTCGCGTGCTGGTTGAACATCGAGTCGACGATGTGGATGAAGGCCTCGTAGGAGTTGAACAGGCCGTGGCGCCCGGTCAGCAGGTAGCCCTCAAGCCAGCCCTCGCACTGGTGCTCACTCAGCACCTCCATCACCCGACCGTCCGGCGCGAGGTGTTCGTCGTCCTCGCGCACCGGCGCCACCCATTGGCGGTCGGTGACCTCGAACACCTTCGACAGCCGATTCGACACGGTCTCGTCGGGACCGAAGATGCGGAAGTTGCGCGCGTCGCGGTTGTGCTCGAGCACGTCGCGCAGGTAGCCGCCGAGAACTCCGGTCGCACTGGCGTCGACCGATCCCGGGTCGGGGACCGCGACGGCATGGTCCCGGAAATTCGGGAGCTCGAGATCGCGCCGCAGGATCCCGCCGTTCGCATGCGGGTTGGCGCCCATCCGCCGCTCGCCGCGCGGCGCCAGCCGTTGCAGCTCCGCGATCAGCCGACCGTCCGCGTCGAACAGCTCGTCGGGCCGGTAGCTCCGGAGCCAGCTCTCGAGCTGGCGCAGGTGCTCGGGATTGCCGCGCGGGTCCGACAGCGGCACCTGGTGCGCCCGGAACGTCCCCTCCACCCGTCGGCCATCGACGACCTTCGGACCGGTCCAGCCCTTCGGCGAGTTCAAGACGATCATCGGCCAGCGCGACCGGGTCCGGAAGCCGTGCTCGCGCGCATCGGTCTGGATCCGGGCGATCTCGTCGAGTGCCGAATCGAGTGCGCCCGCCATGAGCTGGTGCATGCGCGCGGGATCGTCGCCCTCGACGAAGATCGGCACGTAGCCGTAGCCCCGCATCAGCGCCTCGAGCTCGTCGTGCTCGATGCGGGCGAGCACCGTCGGATTGGCAATCTTGTAGCCGTTCAGGTGCAGGATCGGCAGCACGGCGCCGTCGTGCACCGGGTTCAGGAACTTGTTGGAGTGCCACGCGGTGGCGAGCGGCCCGGTCTCGGCCTCGCCGTCGCCGACCACGCAGGCGGCGATCAGGTCGGGGTTGTCGAACACCGCACCGAACGCGTGCGACAGGCTGTAGCCGAGCTCGCCACCCTCGTGGATCGAGCCCGGCGTCTCCGGCGCGGCGTGGCTCGAGATCCCGCCCGGAAACGAGAACTGCTTGAACAGCGTCTTCAACCCCGCCGCGTCCAAGCTCACCGCCGGAAACAGCTCGCTGTACGGTCCCCTCGAGATAGGTGTTCGCGACCACCGCGGGTCCGCCGTGCCCCGGCCCGGACAGGTAGATCACGTCCAGGTCCCGCGCGCGGATCACCCGGTTGAGGTGGACGTAGACGAAGTTCTGCCCTGGAGTCGTCCCCCAGTGACCGAGAAGCCGCGGCTTGACGTGCTCCGGCCGCAGCGGCTCCGACAGCAACGGGTTGTCGTAGAGGTAGATCTGGCCGACCGCGAGGTAGTTGCTCGCGCGCCAGTAGGCGTCGAGTCGGTGCAGCTCGTCGGCGGACAGCGGATCGGCGGGGTTCTCGTGCATCGGATGCGTCTCCGGTGAACCGCTTGCTCTCGGTCGGATCCAGGCCGGTTCAAGCGATGCCCCCGCCAATCAGCGACCCTCAGCCGAGCAGCGGCACCTTCCGCTTGTTCACGGACAGCCCGAGCTTCGCGAGTGCCGCCTCCATCTGCAGCCAGCGCTGCTCGAGCGTGCCGGTGTAGCCGATCGACAGCCGCAGGTAGCCCGGCGAGATGCCGGCGCGTCGCTTGGCGTCGTCGTCCAGCTCGCTCGACGTCGAGGCCGCCGACAACGACATCAGCGTGTCGAAGTAGCCGAGGCTCACCGCGATCCAGCCGAAGCGCTGCTCCTTCTGCAGCACCTCCATCAACCGGTTCACGAGCTCCGGATCGCCGAGGTCGAGACCCAGGATGCCGCCGAAGCCGAAGCCGTCGTTCCGCATCGAGTCGATCAGCTCGTGCTGCGGATGGCTCGGCAGCCCCGGGTAGCGGACGTCGAAACCGAGGTCGGCCAGGCGCTCGGCGAAGAACAGCGCGCGGCGCGAGTGCTCGTTGATGCGCAAGCCGAGGCTCGGCAGGCGCATGCTGATGTCGAACGCCGCACGCGGATCCATCGTCGGGCCGAGCAGCATCAGGGCACCTTGGTGCACGTCCATCAGCGATTGGATGAACGCCTTCGATCCGCAGACGACGCCCGCGATGAAGTCCGACGCGCCGTTGACGAACTTCGTCAAGCTGTGGACGACGATGTCGGCGCCGAGCGGGATCGGTGACACGATCAGGGGGCTGAACGTGTTGTCGACGACGAGATTCGCGCCGTGCGCGTGCGCGATGCGCGCGAGCCGCGGGAGGTCTGCCACCGTCAGCGTCGGGTTCGACAGCGACTCGACGAACACGACTCTCGTGCGCGGCGTGATCGCCCGCTCGACCGCCGCCAGATCGGTCGGATCGACGAACGTCGCGGTGATCCCGTTCTTCTTCGGCAGGAAGTCGTGCAGCAACGCGTGCGTGCCGCCGTAGATCGCGGCACCCGCGACGACGTGGTCGCCGGCGTCGCAGAGCTGCACGATGGTCGACGCGATCGCCGCCATCCCGCTCGCCGTGCAATAGCCCGCCTCGGCGCCCTCGAGCGCCGCCATCTGCCGGCCGAGTGCATACACGGTCGGGTTGAAGTGGCGCCCGTAGAGATAGCACCCGTTCGGCCCGGTGTCCGGCCCGAGCCGGCCGGCGAACAAGCCGGGCATCGCGTGCGGGTCGAGCACGGTGAACGTCGTGCTCGTCTCGATGGACATGTTCACCCCGCCGTGCTCCCCGAACTCGTGACGGGTGTCGGCCAGGGCGGCGAGGGGATCGAATCGGTTCATCGTCGGGAGCCTCCGCGTCTTCGGCGCAAGGCCAACGCCTGCGCCACACCCGGAATTCCCGGCGCGCCGACCGCCGGCGCCGCGCCTCTCAGGCGCGACCGATGAACTCTTCGAGATCCGTGCGCAGCTCTTCCAACCCGTACGCCGGCACCGTGATGCAGCGGTAGATGATCCGCTCGAGGTCCGGCGGCGTCTTCGGGTTCAGGGTCTGCGGCGGGCAGTAGCTGTAGAAGAACGACAGCGACAGCCGCACGGTCTCGCCGCCGGTCCGGTTGCCGGCGAACTCCCACGGCACCTCGTCGAACGGCAGCGTCCCGGTCAGGATCTCGTAGATCATGACGCCGATCGCCGTGACGTCGGCCTTGCTGTCGGACAGCAGCAGCGGGTTGTAGTGCGGTGTGGTCGTGATCGCGTCGCTCGAGTTGCGTCGCATCGCCGGGTCGAGCATCACCACCTTGCCGCTCGGCTTGATGACCAGGTTCTCGGGCTTCAAGTCGCCGTGGAACGGCATCGAGCCGTCGTCACGCAACTGGATCAACGCGCGCGTCAGCGCGAGGAACCAGTTGAGGTGGATCCCTTCGAGGTTGCGGATCTTCTCCCGCAGCGTCTGCCCGCGAACCCAGTCCAACACGAGGAACGGCCGGGACGCGAGGAGATCCGACGAGCGCAGGCGGACGAGGTTCGGCGAGTCCGCCCGGTGCAGGGTGTCGGCCTCGCACTGCAGCATCTGGCGGACCTCGTCCCCGTCGAACAGGTCGATGCGGACGTTGTTGCCGCCGAAGAACACGGCCTCGCCCGGGAGCTCGTCCGGGCTGATCCCTTCGGGACTCCGCTTCGGCGAGACCTCGATCAGTCGCGTGACCTGCCGGCCGCCGCCCGAGGGGTGGCCGATCTTCAGCGCGACCTTCTCCTCGGTCCGCTCGTCGACCGCGAGGTAGACCGAGGCGAAGCCTCCGCGGCCGAGAAACCGCTCCACGCGGTAGTCCTGGACCACCTCGCCACTTGCCAGCTTCATCATGAGGTGCGTGTCTCGCGTCCCTGGTGCGCTTGGATCTTCGGAGGCGATGGGCGCAAACCTTAGCTCCGAACGACCTTGCGACGGTCGGGTGCGGCGACTCCGCACTGCCATCGGCCCTATCGCGAGACGCGAACTTCACGTCCGCCGGAGCGGCATCGGGGCGGAGCACGTCGCCGGCTCCCCGGCGAGTTGCACACACCAGTGGAACCGCACGCCCACCTGGAGGCGCGCCGCCAGCCCGGAGGTGGTCGGATCCAGACGGCGGCCGCCGGTCGGGTCCGATCGCCAGACCTCGAGAAACGCGTCGTCGAGCAGGACGACCTCGAAGCCGCGCGCCGGCTCCGGGCCCTGCCAGTCCCAGCGAAACGCCGGCAGCCTCCCGGTGACGGTCCCGATCGGAGCCACCGGGCGTGGCGTCGGGCGAAGCGGCGCGCGCTCGACGGCCGATGACGTGGAGGCCGGCGTCGGCGACGCGACCGGCCGTGCGACGACCCCTCGCGCGAACCATGCCGCGATTCCCAACAGCGCGATGCCGAGCCACCGGGTACCTTCCGTCCGCCGTTCGATGCCCATGGTCCTCCGTCCTGTCTTCGGCATTCCGATGCCACCGGCTGTTCGTCTCTTCCTCACGCTGCTGTTGGCTGCCGCGCTCGGCGCGTGCAGCAGCGGTGGGAGCGGCGGCGGCGCAAGCCCCGTGCTCGTCGCCGCGACGTTCGTCGGGGCCGGCGCGACCCCGGCCGCCGGGGACTACCTGCTCCTGCAGACGTCCGCCGATGTCGAGTTGCAGACCGGCGCGATCCTCGACGACACGGACGTCGAGCTGTCGGGTGGGACGCTGGGCGCGGTCTCGTTCGTGCCCATGCTGGACAGCCCCCGCATCGTGCGGGTCGTGCTCGGCACCGGTGTGAGCTTCCAGCCGGGGACGACCACGATCACGTTCTCGACCGAGAACGACGTCGTGCGCAGCACGTCCGGCGCGCTGGCCGTCCCCGGCACTCCGAAGACGATCGAAGCCGGCGACGGCGACGCTCCCACGATCACCGGATTGACGATCGAAGGCATCGACTCCGAGCTGAACGGCACGGGCCCGGCCGGCGGTCGCCTCCAGGTGCCACGCACCGGCTTCGACATCGACGTCGACGCGCGCGACACGTCGTCGTCGGTGGACGCGATGCGCACGATGCTCTGGTCGGACGGACCCGTCGCCGTGAACGGGCAGAATCGCGCGGCCGGGCAGGATCTCGCGACCGCGCTGACGATCACCTTGTCCGGCGAGCGCATCTCGCTCGCGGTGCCGGCGAACGTCGTGTTCCCTCCCGGCGAGGCGACGATCACGGCCATGGTCACCGACGACACCGGGCGCGCGTCGGCACCGGTCTCGTTCACCTTTCGTACGATCGACGCGACGGACTCGATCCGTCCGCTCGAGGACGGGCAGCACTGGTTCCTCGACACCTCGCGCGACGTCGAGTCCTACGACGTGCAGACGAACACGTTGCAGACGCGCATCACCGAGGTCGCCGTGGTCACCGGTGCGAACGGACGCAGCGACGTCGAGGACTTGATGCTCGTCGTCGGTCTCGAGGCGACGGCGCCGCTACCCGGCGTGTCCGGTGGGCAGGACAGCAACCAGGTGGTGTTCGCGGCGTGGCAGGCGCAGGTCCTGTCGGATCTCGACCGGCTGTACGACGGCGCGAACGTGGACTTCACGTTCGCCGGTTCGGGCGCGTTCCCGAGCGGCAGGATCTCCGTGCCCTACGCCGACTTCTCGTTCTCGAGGATCTGCATCGCCGGCTCCGCCGACGACACCGGCACCTCCGGCACGCTCGGCGCGGCGCTGCTCGACCCGCACAACAAGTTCCACGAGGACGACTGCGTGCTCGACTTCCAGGGCATGCGGCTCGGCATCTTCCTGCACACCGCGGTCCGATTCGGCTCGGTCACCGGCGTCACGTCCACGTGGCGCACGATCTTCGACCCGTTCACGCCCGCGATCGGCGGCACACCGATCGGTGGGGACGCGCAGGACGGTGCACGCCTGACCGGCACGCTGGTCGACAACCGGGCGAACCAGATCGCCGAGGCGATCCTGGCATTCGCGCGCCTCACCGCAGTCGTCACCGCACACGAGTGCGGACACTCGATGGGTCTCGTGGCCGATGGTCCGATGCCGCAAGGGCTCTACGGCGGTGATCCGGTGAACTTCCCGCTGTCGCGCGGTCTCGATCCGTCCGCCGCGGAAGGCCACATCCAGAACACCGACCTGTTCCCGCCGGGCTCACAGAACGTGATGAGCCCGGCGATCGACTTCGATTCGTCCTTGTCGCCGAGCACGGCGTTCAACACCCTGAATCGTGCATACCTGCACGAGCGCGCGCTCTACAACGAGTAGCGACGATGACCCTCCGCCTCCCCGCCCTCTCCCTCCTCCTCGCGGCCGTGGCCTGCGTGCTGGCACCAGCCCGTGCGCAGCAGCTACGGCACGGCGTCGCCAACGCGACCCTCGTCGTGACCGCCCGCAGTGACGGCGTGACCCCGCTCGGCGACGACCTGCTCGTCTATCGCTTCACGACGGTCGACACGCTGAAGGGCGAGCCCGTCGAGCGGTTCTCGGTCCTCGTACGCAAGCAGGTCGCCGACCAGCCGAAGCCGGCCCCGACCGACGTGCACGTCATGTGCCTCCGGCCCGAGCCCAAGCCGGACCTCCCGGCCCGCTTCGCGCCGTGGTTCCGCATGACCGGCTTCGCCGGCGACAATCCGGTCGTCGACGACTCCCCCGAGTCGAAGTGGCGGATCACGCTCATCAAGACGCTGCTCGAGAGCGAGACGGGAGCGGATCCCGGCAAGATCGCCCACGAGCTGGTCGGCATCGTGCAACACGGCACCGGCACCGCGCGCATCGAAGCCACCGAGGTCCTGCGCGAACGCCCCGTGCTGCGGGACGCGGTCTCGGCGATCGAGCGCGACGCACTGATGTCACGGGCCGTGGCCGAGACCGACGATGTGCCCTTGAAGATCGCGCTCGCGTCGCTGTGCGCCGAATCGGGAATCGAGAACGTCGTCCAGAGCCTCGCGATCTCGCTCGACGAGGTCGGTGACCCGCGGTTCTGTCAGGCGCTCGGCCGCATCGCGAAGCACGTGCACGGCGAGGAGGCCACGCAGGTGCTGAAGCCGATGATCGCGAACGCGCGCGGTGTCCGGCGCGATCGACTCCTCCTGGTACTCGGCGCGACGCGCACCGAGTCCGGGCTGCAGGTGCTCCTGAAGATGCACTCGAACGCCACGAGCGATCCGGCGATCCGTGCCGCATTGCAGGCCACCGGCGACAAGCGCGCGCTCGACGCGCTGCAGCAAGAGCGCTGACGCCGCCGCGCTCAGCCGCCCAGCTCGACCAGCACGTGCCGCGCCCGGCCGAGCCTCGTCGGCGACGGGTCGAGGGGTAGCAGCGGCAGCACGAGGTGCCGGAGGTCGTAGCCCTGCATCGCGAAGTACGGGTCCTCGTCCGGCTTGCGCCGTTCGACGAGATGCAGCAGCGTCGTGTTCGACAGCACGTGCCACTCGCAGAGCGACGTGTCGTCGCCCGCACCCTTCAGCGCGAGCACGGTGTCGCCCCCCTCGCGCACATCGACATCGAGGTGCATGCCGTTGCCGAGCGGGATCTCGAGACGGCCGACGGCACCGGGCGGGCGGAACTTGATCGAACCCGGTTCGAACATCTGCGGCGCCAGACCGGCGAGCACCCGCGCTTTCGTCTGCACGCGCGGCTCGCTGGCGGCGCGTTGCATCGCGACCGCGGGCAGCTCGATCAGGGACTGCCCCAGCACGTCCCCCGCGACGATCAATGCGCGCTCCGGGTACTCCTTCTCGATCGATTCGGGACACAGCCCGCGGAGCGCGACGATCAGCGGACCGAGCTGCGTGATCTCGTACAGCACCCGGCCATCGCCGAGGGCGACGTAGGTTCGCCCGAAGAACGACCGGGATCGCGCGTTGCGCGACATCGGCCGCCCCGCGGTCCACAGCACGCGCGATTGGTCGCCGTCGCAGACCTGCACCCAACGCAGCTCGCGCCCCCCGCCGCTCTCGGCGTAGACCTGGACGACGGCTCCGTCGGCGAGCCAGATCTGCACACCGTTCGAATCCGGCGGCGTGGCGCGCCCACCGCGCTCGAACACGCGCGCATGGCTGTCGATCAGGAGCTCCCCACCCGACGGGAAGTCGAACTTCACACCCTCCACCTTGGCCCGCACGAGCACGCCACCGCGCGTGCGGAACGCCCCGGGTCCCGGGGCGCCGGGTGGGCCCGGGTCGGGTGAGACGCCGCCGTCGCCGAGCTGGAGGGCGGCGAAGGGCAGCCGGGTACCGACGGTCACGCCGGTGACGATCCAGGCGTTGCTCTTGGTGCGGACCGGGGCCTTGGCGGCGTCGGCGTTCTCGGGGGTGCCTTGCTGGAGGAGCGCGGCGGTGCAGAGGATGAGCGGGAGCGCGATCACTCCCGTGCCATCGGCGCCACCGCGCCGGCGACTTGAACCGATACTGGCCTCGACCGCTGGTGACGCCCCGCGCGCAGGGAGGCCCGACCCGAACCGGGTCCAGACCGCTCCCGATCAGCGGCGGCACGTGCAGGACGAGCTGGTCGGAACGGGCGGTCTACGCTCGTGGCGCGCGGCGTGTCCCGCTCGTCGCGGGGATTTCTGGCCGAGCCGCGTCACCAGCGGTCGAGGCCGGCATCCATCAGTGCCAACGCACGAGATCGAGCACCAGGCCGACACCCGCACCGATCGCCGCCCCCTGCCCCGCGTGGTGCGAGGCCGACCCGATCGCCGCACCGAGCCCCGCACCGTAGGTCGTATACACCGGAAACGGCGTCGTCGCGTACCGACGCTCGTAGCCCTCCGGGTAACCGTAGCCGTCGTAGCCGTACTGCGGCGTCTGGACCACAACCCGCTCGACGACGCGCTGCGGCGGCGGCACCGGCGGGACGTAGGTGCGCCGTTCGCCCTCCTGCTCGAGCCAGTGCTGCGTCGCCTCCTCGTCGGTCGGCGTGCGGCCGCGGACCTTGTCGGTCGTGCGCGCCTGCTCGCCGGTGCGCTGCTGCAGCCAGCGGTCCGTGGCTTCGTCGTCGGTCTTGGTCCGCGCGTCCGGGGCGATGCGGCCGCCGTTCTCGAGCCGCGCGGGCGGCACTTCGGGTTGGGGCACTCGCGGTCCGGCGCAGCCGGCGGCCAGCGCGAGGCCGAGCAACATCGGGATGACGGATCTCATGGTGCCCTCCACACGTGCATGATGTAGTCGTGCGCGTTCGACGTCCGCGACACGACCTCGAACCACTTCGTCGTGCCGCGCGGGATCATGAACACGCGCCGGTTGGTCGAGTCGCTCGGCGCACCGAGCGCGTCGACGAAGTCGACCTGAACCATCAGCTCGAGGTCCTTGCCGGAGATGTTGCGCACCGGCACCGACACCCTCAGCAGGTTCGCCTCGGTGCGTTGCAACACGGGCTGCTCGAGCTCGATGTAGCCGCGGAGATCGTCGGCGAGACGCTCGCGATACTGGGAGAGATCGTCGCCTTCCGGCACACCCTCGGCGGGCATCGGACCGGCCGACGAGCATGCGGTGGCAAAGAGAGCGAGCAGCGCGGCCGTGACGTTTCGGAACTTCATGAGGCAGCCTCGTTCTGCCGGTCGAGATCCGGCAGAGATCGGAACAGGTAGATGCTCTGGCCCTGAGCCGGGATCTCGATCTCCCAGCGCTGATCGTACCTCCGGGATCACCGCCCCCCCGGGACGGTGGAAGCGCACTTGCAAGACGTGGACCCCCGGATCGAGATTCGCGGTCAGCACGTGCACGGACTGCGGCAACGTCTCCCACGTGCGTGTATCGGCTTCGGCGCGCGTCAGCAGCGAGAGCAGCAGGAGGCCGCCGCCGATCGCGGCCTTCGTGTTGCCGCTCGAGCCGCCCTCGTCGAGCCCGTTGATCAGCAGCACCGTGCCGCTGATCCCCGTGGCCTGCTTGAAGACGGCCTTGCCCTTGCGGATTCCCTCCATGACACGGCCACCGCGGGTCCGCGCCTGGTAATCCAGGTCGGCGAGCAGCGTCGATCGGCCGAGCGACGTGCCGTCGAGGATCGCCTCGGCCCACTCGACGTCGACCGGGTAGCTCTGCACGATCGCGAGCTCGCCGTCCGAGCCGCCGGCGACCTTGTGCGGGCCCAGGCCGAGCTCGAACACGCAGACGAGGTTGCCGGCGGACGGGTCGGTGAGAACGGTCGCAGAGCTCGCGCCGCGCGCGCCGTGCTTCACCGCGAACTCCCGCGCCTTGCGGGCGTCGGCGAAGAACTGCTCGGCGTCGCCGTTCAGTCCCTCGGCGAGACTGGCACGCCCGGCGAGCCAGTAGAGCAGCGCGAAGTCGATCTGCGCGTCGCCCTCGTCGCTCTCGGCGTCGGCGAAGATGCCGCGCTTGAACGCGGCGCGGGCGTTGTCGGGCTCGCCCTTCCACCAGTAGAGGAGGCCGGCGTAGAACCCGTTCATCGCCTTCTCGTACGGGTCGCCGCGCCACGTCTTGCTGCCCTCGGAACCGACGATGGCAGCGACCTCTTCGCCACCCGACACGTTCCAGTTGTTCATGATGCGGCTCGCGCCCTCGAACCGCTTGCGGGCGATGTCGAGATCGCCCTGCAGCAGATCGACCTCGGCGAGGCCGTTCAGGAACAGTGCCGACGAGTCCGGGTCGCCCTCCTCGAGCTGCTTCCGATAGAACTCGTGCACCGGCTCGAGGTCGCCCGCCATGAACGGGCCGAGCGGGGGCGACGGCACGGCGCTGGCGCAGCCCGCCAGCGCGAGCAACACCGCCGCCGCGGCCGAACGCGCGCGTGCGCGACACGTTCGACGGATCCCCCGACCCATCGATGTCACCGGGTGATGACCGACTTCTCGGACTCGAACTTCGTCTCGTAGTCGTCGGTCCATACCAGGCGCGTGGTCTCGAGATCGGTCAGCTCGAAGGTCACGAGGTAGTAGACCGACTTCAGGTCGCTCGCCTGGGCGCGACGCTCCTTGATCGTGCCCTTCAACACGAAGTCGGCGCCGAGCACGTCGCCGGTGCGGGACGGGTCCGCCGAGACGGCGCCGGCGCGCTTCGCCTCGCGCTCGGCCTTGACCGCGGCGAGCCCCTCGCTGCTGCGGTCGAGGATCGCGACACGGCCGTTCAGCGCCTTGAACAGATTGGTGCGCAGCTTCGTCAGCACGATCTCCTTGTCGATCGTGTCGCTCGTGTCGTTGCGCAGCTCGGTGATGTAGAAGGTGATCGGCTTGCCCGGGTCGACGCTGGCGAGCACGCCTTGCGCCGTGATGCTCCGCGCCATCTCGTCGGCCATCGTGCGAATGTCCTGGCTCTGCAGGACCGCACCGCCCACCGGGTCCGGATCGTCGGGATCGATCCGGCGGTCGACCGTGCCGCAGGCCGTGAACGCGAGCGTGAGGAGTGCGAGGGCGACAGACGTGTAGCGCATCGGAGACATCTCTGGGAACGCGGGTCGGGGGCGCCGGCGGTTCCGGACGGCGCCCGGCGATGATAGAACAGTCCCGTTTTCGGCGTTCGACGAGCGCCGGTCCATCCGTTTCCCGGCGATCGGTGGCGCACGGTGCACACCGCCCGCCACGACGACAGGAAGCAACTCCGGGACCACATGAGCGAGAGCCTCGGCGCGCGCCTGGCACAGAACGTCGGACGGGTCCTGCTCGGCAAGCCCGCCGCGATCGAACGCACGATCGTCGCCCTGCTGGCCGGCGGGCACCTCCTGATCGAAGACCGCCCGGGCGTCGGCAAGACCCTGCTCGCGCGCGCGGTCGCGCGTTCCCTCGACCTGCCCTGCCGGCGACTCCAATGCACCGCCGACCTGCTGCCGGTCGACGTGATCGGCGCCCAGGTCTACGAGCCGGACACCGGCAAGCTGCGATTCCACCCGGGCCCCGTGTTCACCGCGGTGCTGATCGCCGACGAGCTGAACCGGACGCCGCCGCGGACGCAGTCGGCGCTCCTCGAGTGCATGGCCGAGAGCTCGGTGACCGTCGACGGCGAGACGCACCTGCTGCCCGAGCCGTTCTTCGTGATCGCGACGCAGAATCCGGCGACCAGCGCCGGCACCTACCCGCTGCCGGAGAGCCAGCTCGATCGCTTCCTGATGAGGATCACCATCGGCCACCCCGATGCGGGCGACGAGCTCCAGATCGTCGCCCGGGAGGACGGGCATCGCACGCTCGGCGCCATCGGGCCGGTCGCGGACGCCGCGGCACTGATCGCGGCGCGCGGCGCGGTCGACGCGGTGCGATTCCAGGACGATCTGGAGCGCTACGTCGTCGAGCTCGTCCGGCGTACCCGCGAGGTGCCCGACGTGGTCGCGGGCGTCAGCACGCGCGGTGCCCAGGCACTCCACCGGTCGTGCCGCGCGCGGGCGGCGTTCCGCGGGCGTGATCACGTCGTCCCCGACGACGTGCTCGACCTCGCGCTGCCGGTCCTCGCCCACCGCCTGTCCGTCCGCGGCGGCAGCGAGGTCGCTGAAGCGATCGTCGCCGAGCTGCTCCAGAGCGTCCCGAGCCCGGACTGACGGCATGGTATGGCAGCGACAGAGCGGCGACGGAGTCCGTGTGCCGGTGCGCCGCCGGTTCGGCCTCACGCCGCGCGGACGCGTCCTGCTGTTGCTGCTCCACCTCGCTGCCGGTGCCGCGTGGCTGAGCGGCGACGACCACGCCCGACTCGCGGCCGCGATGCTCGCCGCACCGCTGGTCGTCGACTCGGTCGCCAAATTCGTGACCGCGCCGAATCTGTCGATCGGCGTCCGCCCGCGCCGCACGCAGGCGCGCAGCGCGTTCCTCGAGAACGTCGAGATCGGCAACCGCTCCCGCAACGTCGCCGTCCGCGACCTCCGCATCGGCGAGCCACGGACCCAGGTGTTCGACGCCGGTGGTGCAGAGCTGCCGTTCCTCCCGCCCGGAGCGTCGATCCGCGCGCGACTGGCGGCACGCAGTCCGCGTCGAGGGCGAAGCCTCGTGCGGACCTTCCGCGCGACGACCGACTGGCCGCTCGGCCTGTTCCGGTGGACTCTGACGTTGCCAGAGTCTGTCGAGCTCCTGAGCGAACCCGCCCGCGTCGCGCTGCCGCCCGACGTACTGCGCGCCTTGTCCGAAGGACCGTCCGACCCCAGCGCCGGTGGGCGCGACCGGGACGCCGAGTTCCACAGCCTCCGCGAATACCGCTACGGCGATGACGCGCGCCACGTGCATGGCCGCCGTTCCGCGAGCCTCGGCAACCTCGTGACCAAGGTGCTGCGCGGACGCCCGGATCCGGACTGTGCGTTGATCATCGATCTGCGCCGGTCGCCCGGAGTGCCGGCGACACCGGGTGGGGACGCCGCGTTCGAGCTGCACGTGAGTCGTGCAGCGACGCTGTGCGACGAGCTCCACGCGCGCGCGGCGGGCTTCCACGCGGTGGTGATCGACGACGGCCTCCACGCCTATGACGTGCCGCCGGGTCGCCCGGCGCTCGACCTGCTCGAACATCTCGCCGTCGCGCGCACGGTACCCTGGCGCGCGCTGACGCCGGACGAGCTCGGCACGCTGCCCGCGGCGACGCGTTGCTTCTGGGTGCCCGCCGGCGGCTTCCACGACGCGCCGGCGGCGAAGCGCGTGCGACCGTGGCTGCTCGGCGAGGCGGCGTCGTGAGGTTCGACGCACGTTCACTCGCGCAGGCGACGACGGCGGGAATTGCGATCGCCGCCCTGCCCGCGGACACGTTCTCCTGGCCGTGGCTCCTCGCGTTGTCGCTCCCGGCGATCGGGATGCTCGTCCTGCAACGGATCGTGCGGCGGCTCGGCACGCTCGACACGCTGGCGCTGGGCATCGTCGTCCAGCTCCTGGCGATCGCCGGTGCGCACGCGCTCGACGGACCGCTCGAGCAGCGTGCGGCGATCGGCGGGACGCTGATTCCGCCGCTCGTCTACCTGGCGCTGCGCGGCGAAGAGCTCGACGCGCCGCGCAGCGTGTTCCTGTCATTCTGCGTGTTCGTGATCGGCGAGATCCTCGGCTCACCGTCGGCGCTGCACGTCCTCGCCTTCGTCGGCGTCGCGGTCGTCGCGCTGCAGACGGATGTGCGCGCATGGAACACCTCGCGGCGCGCGTGCTGGCGTGGCCCGGACGCCCGCGGGCTGTCGCGCCTGCGCACGACGCTGGTGGTCGTCGTCGCGAGCCTCGCAGCGTTTCTCGCGTCGTTCCAGGTGCTGCAACACCTACCCGCCTCGGACGCGCGCGCACCGGCGACCGTGGTCGATGCGCGATCGACCGTCGGTCCCGGGCAGCGCTTCGAGTTCGGCCACTCGCAGGGGGAATTCCTCGACCTGCACCGCGACGAGCTCGTGCGCGTGCACGCCGCGGATGGCGGCGACGTGCCGCCGGATCTCTACCTGCGCTGCGGACACTTCGACGTCGCGGAGCTCGACCGGTGGACCGCGGAGCCGGAATCCGCGCGGCCGGCCAAGGAGTGGCGACTGCACCCGATCGTGAGCGGAGTGCCGGAGCGGCTGCTGGAGATCGAGATGCGCGCGGCGGACTCGCAGCTCGCCTACGTCCCGGCGGGTGCGACGTCGTTCACCGCGCCGGACGGAATGGTCGGCAACCGTCGCTCGGAGTCGTTCCGCTTCCGCACGAACCCGGCGATCGGCCTGCGATTCCTGGTCCTGACGCAGTCGCTGCACCGCCTCGCGCTCGACGCGCTGTCGGTCGCCGACCCGAGCTCCGGCCTGCTGCGCGTGTCTCCGGCGATCGTCGCACGACGCCGGCTGTTCGACTCGATCCTGGACGCACCGGAGATGCGGCGACGCGTCACGCCGTTCGAGATGTGCACCGGCATCGCCGCGGTGCTACGCAAGCGATGTCGGTACGAGCTGCGGGAGCCGACCGGTCCGTACGGACACGCGCTGCTCGACTTCCTCGACGGCGATCACCACGGCTACTGCATGCACTTCGCGTCGGCGACGGCGATCTGCCTGCGCCTCGCCGGCGTGCCGTGCCGGATCGGGGTCGGGCTCTACGGTGGCGATCCGGTGGAGGGCGAACCCCGCACCCGCACCTTCGGATCGCGCCACGCACACGCCTGGGTCGAGATCCCGTACGACGGGCTCGGCTGGGTGGTGTTCGACCCGACGCCGCCGGCCGCACGATCGGGCCTGCTGTGGCCGGGTGCCGGCACCGGCGCCCTCGAGCAGGACGTCGCGGAGGGCACGGCGGGCCGCGAGCTCGCGGCACCCAAGCCGGCGTTGACGGTGTTCGTGGCGCTCGGGGCCCAGCTCTGGCCGTGGCTCCTGCTCGCCGTCCTGCTCGGCGCGCCGCTGCTGCTCGCGTTCCGCACGAAGCACGGCGGGTCCGCGGTGTCGCGTGGCCGCACGCGCGAAGCACAGGCAGCGCGCGCGATGCTCGACCAGCTGCTCGCGCGGCTGGCGCGTGCCGGCCACGCGCGGCACGACCGTGAGGGCCTGGAGCATCTCACCGCACGGCTGCGGGCGGCGGGGCTGGACGTGGAACGCATCGCGGATGCGTTCGCGGCCTACCACGAGGTGCGCTTCGGCGGCCGGCCGTTCGACCAGTCACGTCGCCGGCGACTGAAGGCGGACGCGCCCGATCCGGCCTGACGGGGCGCCGCGCTTGCGCGGTCCGATCAACGGACGACGAAGCTCGTCTCGCCCGGCACGACGTCGCACGCCGTCACGTCGACCTCGTCCACCCGCGCGTGCGCCGGACCGTCCGCCAAGAACTCGCGGAATCGCCCCAGCGCCTCCTGCGTGCCCTGCACTTCGCCCTCGACCGCACCGTCCTGTCGATTGCGAATCCACCCGCTCACGCCGCAACGCTCGGCGATCTCCCGCGTCGACGCGCGGAACCACACACCCTGCACGCGCCCACGCACGACGAATGCCAGCCGTTCCATCGGTGGCGACCCTACTCGCCGGCCACCTCGAAGCGAAGTCGCCCCCGGTCGAACGTCGTCCGGCAGCGCATCACGAGGTCCGCGCCGAGCACGCCATGGATCGGGAAACCCTGCCCGCGCGGCCGTTGGACGACGAGCAGCTCCACTCCGGCGAAGCGCACCGCACCCACCGTCAGCGTGAGGTCGGGGACCGACCGCACGGCGCGTGTGCTACCGCCGGGTGTGAGCACGCGCTGGAACGCCACGACCGCGCGGCGATCGCCGCCCTGCAACGAAGCGAGTCCCTCCTGCGACAGGCTCGACCGACTCGCGCCGGTGTCGAGCACGAACCAGAGCTTCGCGCCCTCGATCTCCACCGGCACCAGACAGCTGCCCTCGTGACGGACGCACTCCACCGACGTCGCGGGGTCGAGGCCGCTCGGCTCGCCGAACAGCACCGAGTTGCGGGTCGGGTCGAACGTCACTCGGAAGCGCGCGAGCAGATCGAGTCCGATCAGCCCGTCCGTGGCGCGCTGCAGACCGCCGAACGCGTCCCGCAGCCGGAGGTAGCGATCATCGACGACGAGCACCGGCTGGGGACCGAGCGGCACGGCGCCGAGCGCCAGCTCGGGAAGCACGCCCCATGCGGCGGTCAGCCGATTGCCTGCGCCGTCGAGGACGTCCTCGGCTGGAGACACCACCTCGACGCGGAGCTGCGCCGCGAGCGACCGCGACAGAGTCGTGAACGAGGCGCCGGTGTCGAGCACGAACGGCTGCTCGCGATCGCCGACCGTACACAGGAGCTCCGGTGGCCGCTCGTCGAGCAGCGGCAGCTCCGCGGCGAGATGGTCCGGCTCGATGCGTTCCGTCGGCAATCGCCGCGCGAGCCGTGACAGCCGCGCACGCCGTTCGGCACTCTGGGTATCCCGGCTTGCCGCCTCGAGGAACGGAACCGCATCCGAATACCGACCGGCCCGGAACAGCAACTCGCCGAGCCGCCCCATCGCCTCGCGTCGCTGCGTCTCGGGCACCGTCGGGTCGTCGACGACCGCTCGAAGCAGCTCGATCGCGGCGACGTCCCGCCAGCGCATGTGCGACAGCAGGGCCTGCCACTCCCTGAGCCCGGCGTCTTCAGGGTGGGCCCGACGGCCACGCTGCAGCGACTCGTCGGCCGCCTGGACGTCTCCGCGGTGCAGTGCCACGCGCACCGTCGCACCGAAGCTCGCAGCCGACGGCGTGTCGAGCTCCCGCCCACCGGCGCACGCGGCGACAGCGGCAGCGAGCACGACCGCCGTGGCGGACCTCACGGCACGAGCTCGACCTGGAAGCTCACCGTCGACTCGGCGACGACCGCGCGCGGATAGCGCCGGATGCCGAAGAACCGGGAGATCACCGCGTCGTAGGCGTCGAACGGACTGAGGTCGAACGCACGGCTGCCGGGCTCGAGCACCGCCGCAGTGAGCTCGAGCGTCCAGGTGCCGGGCACCAGCACTGCCGGACCGGCGGGAAGCGTGCGGAATTGGAAGCTGTCGGCGCCAGCCGGCACGAGCGCGCGCCACTCGTGATGCTCGGAGCCGGAGTCCGTGACGAGGCGGAGGAAGCCGTAGATCGCGTCGACCGGGAGCTGGAACTGCACCTCGAAGCCACCCGCCGACACCTGCGCTCCAGGCGCCGGCACGGTGATCTCGGGAACCGGCAGCAGGCTCTGGGTCGCACCGCTCGCGTCCGCGATCTCCACGACGCTCTTCTGCGTGCGCGTGACCGTGCCGTCGTTCGCCTGGCCGACGAGCGCGACCAGCAGATGGGCGCCCGCGAGAGGACCCGTGAGGTTCGGCAGCCGGATCTGCGCGTCGTCCCCGTCCACGGTCAGGTTGCCGCCGATGTCGCGCGCCACGTCGATGGCCTGGCCGTCGCCGAGGTGCAGCGCGACGCTCGGCACGAAGTCGGACAGTGCGATGTTCGTATCCCGATCGACGAACGCATCGGTGATCGTGTACTCGGTGTCGAACGGAATCGGCGCGCCCAGATCGAGCTGGTTGTCGCTCGCCTGATCGAGCAGAAGGTCGTTGGCGAACGCGAAGCCGTCGACCGTCGTCGTCCCGGTGCCGCTCGTCCCGAACGTGCCGAACGTGCCGACCACGTCGCCGGCGTGCGGCACGCCGAGACGGAACGCGTCGCCGCCGTCGACCTGCGGAATGAGTTGAACCGGCGTCGCCGCGGTCAACGACTGATCGTCGAACACCGCGTCGAGCCACGTGTCGGCGCGCAACGGGGGTGTGACGAGCACGAACCGGTCGCCGGTGCCGGGCACCGTTCCCGATGCCCACGCGAACGATTCGAACTCGCCGAGCGGCTGACGATCGGCGCGCGGCACCGGTTGCTCGATCCGACCGGTCACGACGTCCCGCGTCGTGAACGCCGCGACGACGGTGTTTCCGTCGGACTCGGTCTGGCTCGAGATCGTCGCCTCGGCGTTGCCACCGAAATCCTTGCGCGCGATCTGGTCCCTCGGCGTCCGGTCGAGCGACTCCTGGGTGCCGTTGCGGAGCCGGGAGATCCATGCGTCCGCGATCGGCGCGCCCGATGCTTGGTCGACGAACCAACACTGCGTGCCGCCGTCGTTGCCGGTCACCCACTTGCGCTGATCGCTGAACAGCCGGAGGTCGAAGTTGCGGTGGCTGTTGTCGACGAACAGGAAGCCATCGGTGTCGAACACCTGCCGGCTGTTCGGGTCGAGAGCCGCGTGAGCGAACGTCATGTAGCCGGACTCGACCTCGGGGAAGTCGATCCGTGCCTGGGAGTCCGTCACGCCGAACCCGCCGGTGTGACCGTCCGTGATGCCGGCGCCGAGGTCTCCCCACGGAGTCGCTTCGCCGCGAGTGATCAGGAGCAGGCGATAGTCGGTGACCGGGGGCATGTCGACCTGGATCGAGCCGGCGTCGACCGAGTCGCCGGGGCCGACCGAGTAGGACATCGACATCGCCGACGGCCACAGATCGGCACCACCGGTGAACTCCACATCGACATCGCGAGGGCCGTCCGGAACCGGAACGCCGGTCAGCATGAAGTTGCCGTTGTCGTCGGTCACCGCCGTGAGCTGACCGGCACGGACGAGCACATCGCGACGCACGGTCGTCGAGGTGTTGTTCATGTAGGTCGTCGTCAGGACGGTGGTCCCGAACAGCGTCGCCGTCACGCCGACCTCGCGAACGAAGCAGTAGAGCCCGCCTCGAGCGAACGCGCCGGGATCGGACTCGATGCACGTACCGCCGCTGTCGACGACCCCGCCGCCGACGTCCCCCCACTCTCCGCTGGATGGGTCCAGGCGATAGAGCTGCGCGGTCTCGCCGGGCGCGAGGCCGAGGTCGTTCGGCAGCGAGATGGTCGCGTCACGGTCGATCACCAGGTCCACCGGGTCGACGAAGGCGCCGTCGGTCGTCATCACGGCGGACGCACCGGCGATCGCGAGCGGCGGTATGTGAGCGGCGGCGAGTCCACCGGTGCGAACCGTCGCGGTCGCCGTCGCGCCGAACGACACCGCGCTCCCGGCAGGGATCGTCACGATCGCTCCGGACGTGGACGAGTCGTCGATCGTCACCGTGCTCGGCTGGACACCGGCCACGACCTGTGCGCCGGCGCTCGGCGACAGGTCCGGCAGATACACGACGAACGGCAGCTCGTAGCCGGAGTGGTCGGCTGCGAACGCGAGGCTCGCGAGCGCATCGCCGTTGCCCGCGGTCGCGAGCTGGGCATCGATCACCGTCAGGCTCCGACCGGTCGGCATGGCGTACAGGTCGACGCGACCCGACCGGCGCGTGGGCTGCGCGGGTGCGTTCAGGCCGGCGACGGCCACGAACGCGTTGCACACGCCGGCACCGGAGTCGTTGCGCACGAGCAGCTGGTAGCGACCGGGCGGCAGCTTCGGGATCGACGGACCGAGATCACTGCCCCCGCCGACGCACGCGGCGAAGCCGGTGACACTCGCGACCACGAGGGCGAGGAGGCGCACCTTGCTTCTCAATGCGTCAACGCCTCGGCGCGGGCCTGGAGGGCCCCGCGGTACCGGTCGATCTCCCGCATCACCTCGTCACAGCGCTCGGTCACCTTCTTGGCGTGATCGCGATCGGCGAGATACGACGCGTTGGTGTGGACGAGCAGGGACCCCGAGCGCGAGGCGGCATACAGGAGCGATGTCCCGGTCCCGAGATCGGCGCCGATGTTGCGCCCGATCTGCTCCGCGACCGTCGCGGTGGCGGCGAGCGCGTCGCGCACGTGGTGCACGAGCTCCTCGGGGACCACCATCGCGCCCTGCAGCGCCTCCTGGATCGCGCGGCTGCGCACGAGCTTCTGCTCCTCGCTCGCCTTCGGCAGCTTGTAGGCCGCCGCGACCCGCTCGAACGACGCCATGTCCCGCTCCGCCATCGGCATCATGCGGTCGGTGGACTCGACGAGAACGCGTTCCGCCTCGATCAGCGCCGCCTCGTCGACGTTCGGCTGCCCACGTTTGCCCAGCGTGAAGCGGACGACCATCGTCAGGAGCGCAGAGCCCATGGCGCCCGCCTGCGCGGCCGCCGCGCCGCCGCCCGGAGTCGGCGTGCGAGCGGCGAGATCGTGCACGAACTGCCGGAAGGGAGTGTCGGTCATGGAACGATCAGTCTCCGCGGTCCGGCACGGTCAGACAATGACGCAGACCGGGAACGGGGGCGGGTCGGTCGCGCACCGGCCCGCCGAAACCGGACATGCGCGGCGGCACCGGGTCACATCGGTGTCGAATCCGCGTGCATCGGATCCGATCGCCGGCTCGAGGCGCCGCGCACGCTGTCTCCGACGCCGCCGTGGCTCAGTGTTCGAACACGTCGTCGATCGGCTCGATCGTCACGTCGTCGGGTCGGAGGTCGAGGTGGAGCTTCTCGATGATCGCATCCTCGGCGAGGATGTCCGGCCCGGGCTTCGCCTGGTAGGTGATCGGCGTCGGCGCGTCGCCCAGGATCGCGTCGCGGAAGCCCTTGGCATCGGCCGTGACCACGACGAACTGCAGGCGGTCGCTGCGCAGGTGCGTCTTGATCGCGCGGTTGACGTCGTCGAGGGTCAGCTTGGCGAGGCCGTCGCGCACGTAGCGGACGAATTCCGGCGTGCCATAGAACATCGAGTCCAGCGCGTAGCCCAGGCGGCGATCGTCGGTCTGCACGAGCATCGCGACGGACTTCGACAGGTAGTCGCGCGTCGCCTCGAACTGCTTCTCGGTCAGCCCGTTCTTCACGAGCTTGTCGAGCTCCCACCACGCCGCTTTGAGCGCGAACGGGCCGTTCTCCGGCGGCACCGGGCGCAGCCAGACCTGGAAGACCTGGCGGGAGCGGGCGACGTTCGGCTCCGGACGGAAGTGCTCACCGCCGTTCGGGAAGTACTCGATGTAGCAATAGTCGCCGTAGTTGAGCCCGCGGATCTCGCGCAGGCGCTGGTAGAGGAAGCTGTTCTCGGAGCGATGCTCGCCGAAGTACGAACGCACGAGCCAGAGTGCGACCCAGTCGGGGTCGCCGCGCTTCACGTCGAGCGGAAAGCCGATGTGGAGCCCGGTGGCGCGGGTCGACTTCTCGACGATCCGCATGCGGTTGTGGCCGATCTCCGGTGCTGGCGGGATCGGCTTGCCGATCGCGTGGCCGTCGGCGGAGGCCTCGGCGGGGGTCGCGTCGGCGGTGGCGAGCGCCTCGCGCAGCTCCCGCTGGACCCGCTGCTCGAAGCCGGTGGGGAAGTCGCCGGCGAGGCCGACCCGCAGGTCGTCGGCGCGCAGGTGGGCGCGGTAGAACGCGCGTACGTCGTCGAGGGTCAGGTTGCGGAGGTCCTCGATCGCGCCCGCGGGCGGGGCGTCGTAGGGGTGATCGTGGAAGATCGCGCCGAGCAGCACTTCCTTGCCGGTCTCCTCGTCGTCCGAACGACGGAGGCCGACGTCGAGGCCGGTGATCGCGTTGGCGCGGATGCGCGCGAAGTCCTCGGCGTCGAACGCCGGCTGCGTGAGCATCTCCCTCAACAGCGCCCAGTAGTCGTCGAGGTGATCGCGGTGGACCGTGCCACTGAACACCGTCATCTCCTCGTCGACCTGCGCGGAGACTCCGGCGGCCATCGGGTAGAGCTCGTCGAGGATCTGCGCGTAGGTGTGCTGCTTGCTGGCGGCGGCGGTGAGCATCTGCGCGGTGACGTTCGCGAGGCCACGCTTGCCCTTCGGGTCGTCGGCCGCACCACAACGGAACAGGAGTCGAAAGCTGACCAGCGGCGAGCTGGTGTGCATCGCGACGCCGGGCAGGGCGGCGGCGGTGTCGATCTTCACCTCGCCGGCCGCGGGTGGCGCTTCGGGCAGCGCGCCATGCGAGAGCGTCGCGATCGTGCGGCCGGTCGGAACGAGGTACTTGCGCGCGACGCGGCGGATGTCCTCGGGTGTCAGCTTCGCGTACATGCCGTAGACGCGATTGACCGACTCGGGCGTGCGGGTGCGCGCGATGTAGCTGGTGAGCGCTTCGGCGATCGCCGCGGAGCTGTCGAGGTCGTCGGCGAACGAGTAGCGGAGGTTCGACTTGACCGCCTCGAGGCGCTTGTCGTCGACGAGCGTCGTCTTGAAATGCTCGCAGGTGTCGAGGATGCGATCGCGGACCAGCGCCCAGTCCGCGGGATCCTTGACGCGCGCCATGATCATCCCGAGGAACGGGTCGACGTGGTCGGGGAAGTACCCGAACAGCGTGTCGACCTTCCGGTCCTTCACGTACAGCTCCTGGTAGAGCTTCGAGCTCGGCGAGAACGCCAGGGCGGAGAGCACGTCGAGCGCGGCCATGTCGTTCTGCTGGGTCGAGAACGCCGGCGTCTTGTACGCGACGACGACCCATGGCTGCGTCGGATCCGGCCAGTCGACGTGGCACTCGAGCGGAGCCTGCTGCGGCGGCTCGGCCGGAATGTCGGCGACGTATTTCCCGCGCTTCCAATCGCCCCAGTAGCGCTGCACCAGCTCCTGCACGTGCTCGGGCTTCACGTCACCGACGACGAGGATCGTCACGTACTCCGGCTCGTAGAAGCGGTGGAAGAACGTGCGGCTGTAGTCGATCTCGTCAGGCATCGCGCGCACGTCGCGCAGGAAGCCCATGGTCGTGTGCTTGTAGGTGTGCTTCTGGAACGCGGTGTCCTGGATGACCTCGAACAGCTTGTTGATCGGGTTCGCGCTGTTCTTGTTGAACTCGCCGTAGACGGCCATCGCCTCGGTGCGGAAGGCCTTCTCCGGGTAGTCGAGGTTCTGGAACCGGTCCGCCTCCAGGCGCAGGACGGTCTCGAGCTCGGTCGGTCGGCACCGTCGTGTGGAAGTTGGTGAAGTCGTCGCTGGTGTAGGCGTTCCGATCGGCGCCCGCCGCCTTGAAGATCGCGGCGCGCTGCTCGCTCGTCATGTTCTTCGTGCCACGGAACATCATGTGCTCGAAGAAGTGCGCGAAGCCGGTCTTGCCCGGCTCGACCTCGTTGCGCGAACCGACCGACACGATGCAGTGGACCGACACGATGCCCGGGAAGTCGGTGGGCACGGTGACGAGCCGGAGCCCGTTGTCGAAGTCGTGGATCTGGTAGGCGTAGGGGAACACTTCATCCTGCGCGTTCGCGGCAGGCGCGAACGCGAGCAGTGCAGCGAAGACGGCGAGTAGGAATGGCATCGTCGATCGTCGGGGAATGGGAAAGCGCGCCATGCTACCGCGCGCCGAGGCGCATCGAATCGGACCCGGTCCGAATCGACGCCTGTCGTGGCCGGTCAGCGCGGGATCTCGAGCGGCGCGAAGTCGATCGCGTCGCACGACGTCAGGTAGTAGCGGATTCCTCCCGCCTCGCCCTGGAAACCATGCTTGTGGTCCTTGCCGTGCAGGTGGCCGTAGATGCAGATCGACACGCCGAACGCTTCCAGCAATGGCACCGCCTCGGTCACGCGGCCATCGCTGTAGCGCGGCGGGTAGTGCACCAGCGCGATGCGGCGATCACCGCCGAGCTTCTCGCCAGCGGCGATCGAGAGCTTCAGGCGCTCGATCTCGCGGCGGAAGATCTTGGCCGCGCCCGGCTCGGCCCACGGCGCGTCGGGTGGGTCCCAGAGGCGCGCGCCGACGACGACGGTGCCGTCGTCGAGGCGCACCGCGTCGTTCTGCAGCGGGATCACCGACGCGTGCAACGCCTGGCGCACCTTGGTGAGCGACGTCCACCAGGTGCAGTGGTTGCCCTTGATCAGGACCTTGCGGCCGGGGCGTGCGCCGAGCCAGTCGAGGTCGGGCTGCGCTTCTGCGAGGTTCAACCCCCAGGAGGTGTCGCCGCCGCAGAGCACCCAGTCGTCGGGGCCGACGCGCGCGTCCCACGCCGCGCGGATGCGTTCGGCGTGGCCCACCCACTGCGGGCCGAAGATGTCCATCGGCTTGTCGACGCCGAGGCTCAGGTGCAGGTCACTGATCGCGAACAGTCGCATCGGGGCGGGCCCGGCGTTCGGGGCGGGGCAGTGTAGGGCCGCTCACGGCGCTTGCAACGTCGGCGTCGCACCCGACGATGGCGGGATGAAGTTGCGCGCGCTCCTGTCGGCGGCGGCATCGATCGCCGCGGCTTCCTGCCTGCTCTGGTCCCCGACGCGCGCACAGAGTGCGGCGCCACCGGCGCCGGAGGGCTACGACCCGGCGCTCTGGACGCACGCGTGGCAGGTGCACCGGGACGCGGTGGTCGTCGATACGCACAGCGACACGACCAGTCGGATGCTCGACGAGGGGTTCGACATGGGCGAGCGCGCGACGACGGGGCACATGGACCTGCCGCGAATCGAGGAGGGCGGGCTCGACGCGCAGTTCTACTCGATCTACGTCGCGAGCCGTTACTACGGCACGGAGGACATGTCGAGTGCGGCGGCGCTGGCGGCGAGCGAGCCGAACGCATCGGCGCGGCGGGCGCTCGACATGATCGATGCGTTCTTCCTCGAGGTCGGGCGGCATCCCGATCGGATGGTCGCGTGCTTCTCGGTGGCGGACATCCGCAGCGCGGTGGCGGCGAAGAAGCACGCGGCGCTGATGGGCATCGAGGGCGGGCACGCGATCGAGGGGGACCTGCGCTTGCTACGCATGTTCTCGCAGCTCGGCGTCCGCTACATGACGTTGACGCACAGCAACCACAACCATTTCGCCGACAGCTGCGGCGAGACGCCGCCGCGATGGGGTGGGCTCAACCAACTCGGGGTCAAGGTCGTCCGGGAGATGAACCGGCTCGGCATGATGGTGGACGTCAGCCACGTGTCCGACGACACGTTCTACGACGTGCTGGCGGTGACGCGCGCGCCGGTCATCTGCTCGCACTCGAGCGCGCGCGCGCTGTGCGCGAATCCACGCAACGTGACCGACGACATGCTGCGCGCGCTCGCGAAGAACGACGGCGTGTGCATGGTGAACTACAACTGCGGGTTCCTGTCCGACGACTACGAGAAGGCGAGTCAGGCATGGAACACGAAGGTGCTGCTGCGTGAGAAGGCGATCGAGGCGAAGCACGCGAAGGGGACGCCGGAATACGAGGCCGCGGTGGCGCATCTTCGCGAGGTCAATCCGCCACCGGAGCCGGTGCCGCTGTCGCTGCTGATCGATCACATCGAGCACATGATCGAGGTCGCGGGTGTCGATCATGTGGGGCTCGG
This sequence comes from uncultured Planctomycetota bacterium, assembly GCA_963823025.1. GTDB lineage: Bacteria > Planctomycetota > UBA1135 > UBA1135 > UBA2386 > CAWGKH01. Next base: position 77,702 of record CAWGKH010000010.1, read on the forward strand.
GAGCGACTTCGACGGCGTGCCCTGCGTGCCGCACGGACTCGACGACGTCAGCTATCTGCCGCGCGTGACTTACGAGCTGATGGCACGCGGTCACTCGGAGGCGGATTGCAAGAAGGTGCTGGGGGAGAACCTGCTACGGGTGTTCGCGGCAGTGGAGGAGACGGCGCACGGGCTCGCGGGTGAGCCGGCGTACATGAACGGCGCGGACGACTTCGAACCGTTCCAGCGCTGACGCGCGCGGAGCACGTGTCATGGCCTCGTCGAAGAAGGCGATCTTCGCGGCGATCGCCGGGAATCTCGCGATCGCGGTGACCAAGTTCGTCGCGGCGGCGATCGGCGGGAGCTCGGCGATGCTCGCGGAAGGCATCCACTCGCTGGTCGACACCGGCAACGGCGTATTGCTGCTGGTCGGTATCCGCCAGGCGTCGCGGCCAGCCAACGCACAGCACCCGTTCGGGCACGGGATGTACCTCTACTTCTACACGCTGATCGTCGCGATCCTGATCTTCGCGCTCGGCGGGGGGTTCTCGATCTACGAGGGCATCGTGCACGTGTCGCACGAGCGCGCGCTCGGGGATCCGACGGTGAGCTACATCGTGCTCGGACTGTCGATCGTGTTCGAAGGCGGGTCGTGGTTCGTCGCGTATCGCGAGTTCCGCAAGCTGCAGGGCACGCGTTCGCTCGTACAGGCGATCCGGCAGAGCAAGGACCCGAGCTCGTTCGCGGTGCTGTTCGAGGACACGGCGGCGATCGCGGGGCTGGTCGTCGCGCTCGTCGGGATCTTCCTCGCGCATCAGCTCGGGATGCCCGCGCTCGACGGCGGTGCATCGATCGTCATCGGCCTGATCCTGTGCAGCGTCGCGCTCGGGCTGATCCTCGAGACGCGCAGTCTGATGATCGGCGAGAGCGCCGACCCGATCGTGCAGGACAGCATCCGCCAGGTCGTCGAGGACGACCCGGCCGTCGAGGGCATCGTCCGCGCGATGACACTCCAGCTCGGCGCCCACTCGGTCCTGCTCGCCCTCGACATCGCCTTCCACCGCCCGATCGGCTCCCTCGCCGACCTCGAGCGGGCCATCGACCGCATCGAACGCGCCGTCCGCACCCGTCACCCCGAGGTCAAGCACATCTTCATCGAGGCCGAGTCGCTGAAGGGCAGACAACCACACCCGGCGTAGTCCGCTGCCTCCCACCACACGACGGGCAGACAACCACACCCGGCGTAATTTGCAGCCTTCCGCGTCACCGATCCGCCGATCGGCCCACCGGTAGGGCATGCCGCAGATTCGACGCAACGATGGTCCGGGCGCCTGGCACCACGTCATGAACCGGGGGGTGGGCAGGCGTTCGCTGTTCGACACCGACGTCCAGCGCCGGTACTTCCTCTCCCTGGTCGCCGCCGCCGTGCGCGACGATGGAATCCGGGTGCACGCCTACAGCTTGCTCTCCACGCATTTCCACATGCTGGTCGAGAGCTGCGACGGCCGACTCTCCGCGGCGATGCACCGCATCGAGTCGCGCTACGCAAAGGCGTTCAACTCGCACAACGACCGGGACGGGCCGCTGGTGCGCAACCGATTCAAGTCGAAGCCGGTCACCGACTTGGAATACCGACTGGTCCTGGTCGGCTACATCGACTGGAACGTCGTCGACGCCGGGTTGGCGGCTCGTCCCGAAGACTGGGCCTACGGCAGCGCGCACTGCTACGTCCACTCCAGCCACCCCACGTGGCTCGAGCGGAGTTGGGTCGAGGAGCACGTCGCCGCACGAACGACGTTCGGACGGTTCGACACGCAGGCCTACCGCGAGATCTTCCTGCCGACGCGCCCGCAACGGGAGCTGATCGACCTTCGGATCGCGAGTCGGGCGACGCGTGACCCGCTCCACCGGCTGAATCGGGCGGACTCGGAGGATGTCCGCGCGTGGCTCCTCGAGCGTGCGCGGATCGCCGACGCCACCCCGCCGATCCTGCCGATCGCCGCCCCGACCGCCGTGCTCGCGGCCTGCCACCACGTCACCGGCGAAACGCCGATCCACCTCGCTGGAAGACCACGGCTCGACGCCCGACGGCCGATTCTGGTCGGCCTGCTGCGCGAGCTGTGCAGGTTGACGCATCGCGAGATCGCAATACGGGCGAACGTGCACCGAGCTTCGGTCCACGCACTTCTCGAACGACACAGCGAACTGATCGCCACCGATGGGGCGTACGCCCACCTCGCGGCCACGACGGCCACGCTCGCCATCGGTACGAGTGTGAGACACTGCATTTCACACCGGGTGTGAATTGCTGGGTGTGAATTGCTGCGGTTCGGCGAGAGGCAGCAGTTCACACCGGGTGTGGTTTGCTGTGTCTCGCTACGCTTGGGGGATGCGCGCTCTCGCTCTCGCGCTGCTCGTGGTGCCGTGTGCCGCTCAGGGGCACTGGGCGTTCCAGCCGATCCGCGATCCGGCGCCGCCGGCGGTGCAGCGCGTGGAGTGGCCGCGGGGGGATCTCGATCGGTTCGTGCTCGCGCGGCTCGAGAAGGAACACCTCGAGCCGTCACCCGAGGCCGACCGTGCGACGCTGATCCGCCGGGTCACTCTCGACCTCACCGGCCTGCCCCCGACTCCCGACGAGGTGCGCGCGTTCGTCGCCGACGATCGATCCGACGCCTACGACCGCCTGGTCGACCGCCTCCTCGCCTCACCCCGCTTCGGCGAGAACTTCGCCCGCCCGTGGCTCGACGCCGCGCGCTACGCCGACACGCACGGCCTGCACTTCGACAACTACCGCGAGATCTGGCCCTACCGCGACTGGGTCGTGCGCGCGATCAATGCCGACGTCCCGTTCGACCGTTCGTCGTCCAGCAGATCGCCGGCGACCTCCTCCCGGACGCCACCCTCGACGATCGCATCGCCACCGGCTTCCTCCGCGCCCACGTCACCACCAACGAAGGCGGCTCGATCCTCGACGAGGTCCGCTTCCGCAACGTCACCGACCGCGTCGACACCACCGGCACCGCCTTCCTCGGCCTCTCGGTCGGCTGCGCGCAGTGCCACGACCACAAGTTCGACCCGATCACACAGCGCGACTACTACTCGCTGTACGCGTTCTTCGACGACCTCGACTCCTACCCGATGGACGGCAACGCCAAGGCGCACCCGCCCGTCGTCCAGGTCCCCACCGCCGAGCAGCGCGCCGGACTCGACGCCCTCGCCGACGAACGCGCCACCCTCGAGTCGAAGATCGCCGCTGCCCTCGCTGCCACCCACTACGTCGAACCCCCGACCGACACCCTCCCGCCCCCCACCACCCACCTCTTCGTCGACGACGCCTTCCCGCGCGGCGCACAACTCGAAGGCTCCCCCTACACCTGGGTCACCGACCCCGTCCGCTCCGGTCACCTCGCGATGCGCCGCTCCGGCGCCGGCATCCACCAACACCACTTCCGCGTCGCCGACGAAGCGCTCTGCGTCGGCGACGGCGACGTCCTCATCGCCTCCATCTGGATCGACCCGAACGACCCGCCCGCCGAGCTCATGCTCCAGTGGAACGCCGACGGCGACCGCGACTGGGAGCACCGCGCCTTCTGGGGGAACGACCGGATCCCCTGGGGTCAGCCGAACACCCCCTCCCGCGCCCGCCTCGGCGACCTCCCGCCCACCGGCACATGGGTCGACCTCCGCGTCCCCGCGGACACCGTCGGCCTCCCCTCGGGCAGCGCGATCCACGGCGTCGCGTTCACCCAACACGGCGGCACCGCGATCTGGGACCGCATCGGCATCGAGTCGCGCACGCCCCAACGCCCCGAGGACCACGTCTGGTTCGACGACGCACCGCCCGGGGGCGCCACACTCCACGGCGACCCGCCGATCTGGAACTACGCCGAATCGACCGACCACACGGTGTTCTCCGGCCACCGCGCCCTGCGCCGCAGCGGCCGACCGGGTCTCCACCAGGACTACTTCCTCGACGCCCCACCGCTCACCCTCCACGCGCGCGACAAGCTCTTCGCCCACGTCTTCCTCGACCCCGCCGACCCACCGCACTCGATCCAGCTCCAGTTCCACGCCGGCAGCTGGAGCCATCGCGTCCGCTGGGGCGACCCCGCGCACGGCAAGGGCGAGCCGAACGGCGCCGACTTCCGCGCCGGTGACGTCCCGCCCACAGGCCGCTGGATCCGCCTCGAGGTCGGCCTCGCCGATGTCGGCCTGAAGAACGGCGACATGCTCGACGGCATCGCGTTCACGCAGGTCGGCGGCACGGTCTACTGGGACCAGGCCGGAGTCCGCTCCTGGCACCGCGACGACCCGCTCCTCACCACGTCTCTCGCCGCGTGGACCCGCGCCGCCGCCCACGACACCACGCTTCCCGACCCGATCCGCGTCGCCGCGCGCACCCCCGAGCCGAAGCGCACCGACGACCAACGCCGCCTCCTCCGCGACGACTTCCTGCGCCACGTCTTCGCCGGCACCCGCACCACCTTCGTTCCGCTCGAGCAGGCACTCGACGACGTCGCCGCGCGCGAGAAGCAGCTCGACATGGAGATCCCGACGACGCTCGTGATGCGCGACGTCGCCAAGCCCCGCGATGCGTTCGTCATGCGCCGCGGCCAGTACCGACCAACCCGGCGACCCGGTCACCCCGAACACCCCGTCCTGCCTCCCGCCGATGTCCGCGTCCCTGCCGCGGAACCGGCTCGGCCTCGCGCAGTGGCTCGTCGACCCCCACAACCCCCTGACCGCGCGCGTCGCCGTCAACCGCTACTGGCAGTCGCTGTTCGGCATCGGCCTCGTCGAGACCGCCGAGGACTTCGGCACGCAGGGCTCGCCCCCGAGCCACCCCGACCTGCTCGACTGGCTCGCCTCGCGCTTCATCGCCGATGGCCAGAGCCGCAAGGCGCTGATCCGCCGCATCGTCACGTCCGCGACCTACCGCCAATCCTCGAACGCCCCGCCCGCCCTCTGGCAGCGCGACCCCAAGAACCGCCTCCTCGCACGCGGCGCCCGCTACCGCCTCGACGCCGAGGTCCTCCGCGACCAGGCCCTCGCGCTGTCCGGCCTGCTCGTCGAGAAGCTCGGCGGTCCGCCGGTCAAACCACCACAGCCGAAGGGCCTCTGGCGCGCGGTCGCCTACGTCGGCTCGAACACGATGGACTTCGTCGCCGACAAGGGCCCCGACAACGTGCATCGCCGCAGCCTCTACACCTTCTGGAAGCGCACGGCACCAGCGCCACAGTTCACGACGTTCGACGCGCCGAGCCGCGAGAAGTGCGTGATGCGCCGCGAGCGCACCGACACGCCGCTGCAGGCACTGCTCCTGATGAACGACCCGCAGTACGTCGAGTGCGCGCGCGCGTTCGCTCAGCGCGTGCTGCACGAAGCGGACCCCGACGACGACGCCCGCGCGCGCTTCGCGTTCTTCGTCGCGACCTGTCGCGAGCCGGATCCCGAGGAGAACGAACAGCTCACCGGCCTCGTCGACGAGCAGCGCGCCGTGTTCCGCTCGCACCCCGAGCGCGCGAACGCCCTGCTCCAGGTCGGTGAGGCCGAGGTCGCCACCGACCTCGACCCCGTCGACGTCGCCGCCTGGACGATGGCCGCCAACCTCCTCCTGAACCTCGACGAGGTCGTCACCAGGAGCTGACGCGATGGACCCACGCCTCGACACACGTCGTGCGTTCTTCGGCCGCGCCGGCATCGGCCTCGGCGCCGCCGCACTCGGCCACCTCGCCCGCGCGCAGGAGCCGCAGCGCCAGCCGGGACCCCAGGACGGCCACCACCACCCCGGTCCGCACTTCGTCCCCACCGCCAAGCGCGCGATCTCCCTGTTCCTCGCCGGCGCACCGTCCCAGCTCGACACGTTCGACTACAAGCCGAAGCTGCACGAGCTGTTCGACACCGATCTCCCGGACTCGATCCGCCGCGGCCAGCGCCTGACGACGATGACGTCCGGCCAGTCGCGCTTCCCGATCGCACCCTCCGTCTACCGTTTCGACCGCTACGACAACGGCGGCGACGGCGCCTGGGTCAGCGAGCTGCTGCCGTACACCGCGCGCGTCGTCGACCGCATGTCGATCGTCAAGACGGTCTGGACCGAAGCGATCAACCACGATCCGGCGATCACCTACATCTGCACCGGCAGTCAGCTCCCCGGCCGGCCGAGTCTCGGCGCGTGGCTCAGCTATGGCCTCGGCTCGATGAACGAGGACCTGCCGACGTTCGTGGTCCTCAACGCGACCTGGACCGGTCGCCCCGACGCGCAGGCTCTCTACAACCGCCTCTGGGGCAACGGCGTCCTGCCGAGTGAGTACCAAGGTGTCGCGCTACGGTCCCAGGGCGATCCGGTGCTGTTCCTCGCCGACCCTCCGGGCGTCGCCCGCGAAGACCGCCGCCGCATGCTCGACGTGCTCGCGCGGCTCGATGAACACCACCACGCGACCACCGGCGACCCGGAGACCGAAGCCCGCATCGCGCAGTACGAGATGGCGTTCCGCATGCAGGCGTCGGTGCCGGCACTCACCGACCTGTCCGACGAGCCCGAGGAGACGTTCGAGCTCTACGGCCCCGATTCGCGCAAGCCGGGCACGTTCGCCGCGAGCTGTCTGCTCGCACGACGCATGCTCGAACGCGGCGTGCGCTTCGTGCAGATCTTCCACCGCGGCTGGGACCATCACTTTCGCCTGACCGAGTTCCTGCCACGGCAGTGCAAGGACATCGACCAGCCCTCCGCCGCGCTGCTCGTCGACCTCGAACGCCGCGGTCTCCTCGACGACACACTCGTCGTCCAGGGCGGCGAATTCGGCCGCACCGTCTACTGCCAGGGCAAGCTGACGCGCGACGACTACGGTCGCGATCACCACCCTCGCTGCTTCCCGGTGTGGCTCGCCGGCGGCGGCATCCGCCCCGGCTACGTCCACGGTGAGACCGACGACTTCTCGTACAACGTCGTCCGCGACCCGGTACACATCCGCGACCTCAACGCCACGATCCTCCACTGCATGGGCCTCGACGATCGCAAGCTCGCGGTCAAGCACCAAGGCCTGGAGGTGCGACTGACGGGCCCCCAGCAGGCCCGGGTCGTCGACGAGTTACTCGGGTGACCTGCCCGGACTATTGGGATCCGGCCGGAGGCAATTCCTCGGCCACGGTCGCCGCCGTCCCTGATTCCAGGAGCTCCCCATGAAGCCCGAGTCCACTCGCGGCCGCGGTCGTCGGTCGCCGTACCTGCTCGCCGGGTGTCTGGCCCTCGCCCTTGCCGCCCTCCCCGCCTTCGCACAGTCCACGATCCGCGTCGATCTCGACGCCGCCGGTGCGCAGCTCACCAACCCGTCTGTCTGGGGCACGATCTCGGCAGATGGACGGTTCGCCGCGTTCGTCAGCGACGACCCGAACGTCGTGGCCGGCGACACCAACGGCACCTCCGATGTCTTCGTCAAGAATCTGGCGACCGGCGCCGTGGTCCGCGCCAGCGTCACCGCCGGCGGCGTCGAAGCCAACGGCCCGAGCTTCGAGCCGAAGCTGTCGCGGGACGGTCACCTGGTCGCGTTCTCGTCGTGGGCCACCAACCTCTCGCCCGCCGACCGGAACGGCACCGACACCGACGTGTTCGTCAAGGACCTGCGCACCGGCGCGCTCGAGCAGGTCAGCGTCAACTCGGCCGGAGTCGGCGGCAACGCCATCTCTGCCTACATCGCGTTCTCCGCGAACGGGCGGTTCGTCACCTACTACAGCTACTCCACCAATCTGGTGCCCGGTGACACGAACGGCGCGCTCGACGTGTTCGGGTTCGACCGGACCACGCGGACGACCGAGCGGATCAGCGTGACGAGCTCGGGCGCCCAGCTCTCGCTGCCGAGCGGCGTGTCGTCGGTGTCGGACGACGGGCGGTTCGTCGCGTTCGAGGCGAACGGCAGCGACTTCGGCTTCCCCTCGGCCGGCGGGGTGATCGCGCTGCGCGACCGCCAGGCGGGCACGACGCGCGTCGTCAACATGGACTCCACCGGCGCGGTGCGGTCCTCCTACCTGCCCAAGATCTCCGGGGACGGCCGTTACGTCGCGTTCGCGACGCGCTTCAGCATGATCCCCGCCGACACGAACTTCGACGACGACGTCTACCTGGTCGACACGACGAACGGCGCGTTGGACCAGGTCTCGGCGCCGCCGGCAGGACTCTCCGCGGCGCGCGGCAGCTGCTCGGTCGCCGCGGTGTCGCGTGATGGACGGTTCGTCGCGTTCTCGAGTGACGGCGTGTTCGACGGCACCGACACGAACGGCCTGGTCGACGCGTTCGTGCGCGACCGTGCCCGCGGACGGACCGAGCGCGTGAGCATCGCGCTCGGCGGCCTCTCCGCGGACGACCGCACGCCGGCCCTCGGGATGTCCGGCGACGGGCGTTACGTCGTGTTCGGCGGCGAAGCGACCAACCTCGTGATCGCCGACACCAACGGCGTGTCCGACATCTTCGTCCGCGACCGCTGCCCGGCCGCGAGCGCCACCAACTACGGCACGGGCCTCCCCGGCACGAACCGGGTCACTCCCGCCATCGGCGTCGCCGGGGCTCCGGCGGTCGGCACGACGCCGGCACTCGCGCTCGGCAACTCCGCAGGCACCGCAACCGCCGCGGTTCTCGTCCTCGGCTCGCGGCCCGCGTCGATCCCGACGCCGTTCCAGGGCACGCTGCTGGTCGCACCGCTCGACGTCCGCGTCTTCTCGCTCCCGGCCGCCGGCCTGGTCGTGCCGTTCCCGATCCCGTACGACCTCGATCTGTGCGGAACGGAGCTCCGCCTGCAGAACCTGGTGCTCGACGGCGGCGCGCCCGCCGGGCTGGCGTTCAGCCGCGGGCTCCAGATCGTCATCGGTGGGTGAGCTGGCCGCGTGGCCGTTGCACGTTCGCGTGGCAGGCGTGCCACATGACGACCGAACGGTCGCGCGGGCGGACGGGCAACGGCTAACGTGGGTGCCTTCGAAGGGAGCGCATCCACCATGTCCACGACGAGCCACGGTCTCGATCCCGCGCTGCGTGACCACGTCCGCAACGTGTCGTTCGCGCGCGAGAGCCACGTCCTCGCGCGGCTGCGCGAGTTCACCGCCGGCATGGAGCACGCGCGCATGCAGATCTCGGTCGAGCAGGGACGGCTGATGGCGCTGCTCGTGCGGATGCTCGGCGTCCGGCGGGCGCTCGAGGTCGGCGTGTTCACCGGCTACAGCGCGCTGTGCGTCGCGGAGTGCCTGCCGCCGGACGGGCGGCTCGTCGCGTGCGACGTGTCCGAGGAATGGACGAACGTCGCGCGACGCTTCTGGGCCGAGGCCGGCGTGACCGACAAGATCGACCTCCGGCTCGGCGACGCGGCCGACACGCTCGGTGCGATGCTCGACTCCGGGCAGGAGGACGCGTTCGACTTCGCGTTCGTCGACGCGGACAAGGAGGGCTACGCCGGCTACTACGAGCAGTGCCTGCGCCTGCTGCGCCCGGGTGGCGCGATCGCGTTCGACAACGCGTTCCTCGGCGGCCGTGTCGTGAACCCGGAGCCCGGCGACGAGTCCTCGGCGATCGTCCGCGGCCTGACCGAGCGCATCTTCGCCGACGATCGCGTCGACCCGGCCCTGATCCCGATCGGCGACGGAGTCCTGCTGGCGCGCAAGCGCTGACGGCCGCGGTCCCGAGAAAACCCCGGCCATTCCGCACGTTGTCCTGGCGGCGGTCGGCCCGCCTGCAACCCGGAGCTCCGAGCCACAACCGGGTGTCCCGTGCGATCCGACCGCAAGCAGCGTGGACGCGGAGGTGCCTCTTGCGACATCATCTGGCCGTGAAGCACCGCGGCTCGCCCCACTGCTCGACGCCCCCGATCGTCCTGCCGGCGCTCGTCCTGTCGGCCTGTCTCGGTCAGATCACTGCGCAGACTCCTCGCGACGCGCCGTGGCCCGCGGATCGAGCGGATCCCGTGCCTCTCGCGACGAGTCCGTCCGATGCCCGCGTGAGCCTGTTCGAGTGGACCCGGAGCGACTCGCTCGCGCTCGCGGCACTCGAGGAGAAGCACGCCGAGCCGAGCGACTCGTTCTGGCCGGCGTTCCAGGCGTGCCTCGGCGGCGCGTTCCTCGGCAACTTCAACACCGAGTTCCGGCTGTCCGCGAACAACGCGAACGCCGGCACGGACGTCGACTTCGAACGCGACCTCGGCTTCGACTCGTCGGCGAACCTGTTCCGCGCCGACGCCTACTACCGCTTCAACCGACATCACCGGATCAACTTCAGCTACTTCGACATCCGCCGAGACTCGAGCAAGCGCCTCCAGCGGGACATCCAGTGGGGCGACGAGACCTATCCGGTCGACGCGACCGTGTCGGCTTTCTTCGACACCAAGGTCGTCAAGCTGTCCTACCAGTGGACGTTCCTGCCGTACGACACCTGGGAGCTCGGTGTCTCGATCGGCTTTCACTGGATCCGGCTCTCCACCGGCATCGCGGCCGGCAATCTCGCCCTCAGCACCGAGTTCGTTCAGAACGCGCCGTTTCCCGTGATCGGCCTGCACGGCGAATGGCATGTCGCGAAGCACGTCCGGCTCGTCGGATACGGCGACTTCCTGTCGGTGCACCTCGAGAACGTCGGCAGCCTGCAGAAGCTCGACAGGTACCTGATCGACGCGATGGTCGGGGTCGAAGCCGACGTACTCGGGCCGGTCGGCCTCGGCCTCGGCTACAACTTCTTCGATCTCAACGCGACCGTGGCGAACGACAACTTCTCGCTCCAGGGCAACTACCGCTACCAGGGCTTGTTGCTCTACGGCACCGTGTCGTTCTGAGCCGTTCCGGCCGCCCGAAGCGCGCTACGCTGGCCGGCCGATGGCGTCCGAACCACGCACTCTCGTGCTGACGTCACGCGTGCCGCCGCGGATGGCGGGCCGCACGCTGTTGGCGTTCCTCGCCGAGCGGTTTCGCTACCACACCGCGGAGGAGTGGCGCGAGCGGATCCTGGACGGCCGCGTGACCGTCGGCGGGGAGCATGCGACGCCGGAGCGGCGGCTCACGCGCGGCGCGGTGGTTGGCTACGCACGCACCGAACGCGAGCCGGACGTGCCGACCGACATCCGCGTCGTCCACGACGAGGGCGGTGTGGTCGTCATCGACAAACCCGCCGGGTTGCCGTTCCACGCCGACGGCACGTTCGTCACTCACACCGTGGTCGGCGTGCTCGAGCACCGGCTCGGCGCTCGACTCCGTCCGATCCAGCGTCTCGACCGCGAGACCAGCGGCCTCTGCGTGCTCGCCCGCGACCGAGCCACCGCACGTGCCCTCCAAACCGAGCTCGCCGCACACGGTTTCGAGAAGACCTATGACGCGATCGTGCGCGGCGTCGTGACGCGCGACCGCTTCGTCGTCGATGCGCCGATCGCGCACCATCCGGACAGCGAGATCTCGGTCCGCCGAGCCGTGGTCGCACCGGGCACGCCCGGCGCCGGCTCTGCGATGACCGAGTTCGAGGTGATCGCACGCGGTGCACGCGCCACCTGGCTGCGTTGCCGACCGCGCACCGGCCGCACGCATCAGATCCGCGTGCACCTGGACTCGGCGGGCGCGCCACTGTTCGGCGACAAGCTGTACGGCCGCACCGACCAGGAGCACCTTGCCTGGCTCGCCCACGTCAAAGCCGGTGGGGACCCGGCGTGGGGGGACACGCTCGAGGCACCGCGCCAGATGCTCCACGCCTCCGCGCTGGCGTTCACCGATCCGGAGCGCAACCGCAGGCTCGCGTTCTCGGCCCCACCGCCCGAGGACTTCCTCAGGTGTGTGCGCCGCGAGATCGGCGACGCTCCGACCTCGGCGTAGACTGCGAGGCCATGTGGGCTCTCCGCTTCGCTCTCGCCGCGCTCGCGCTCGGCACCGTGGCCGCGCGGTCGATGGGGCAGTCCGCTCCGATCACCGCAGTGCCGGCGTCGGCGGTCTCGATCGACGACGGGTTCTGGGCGCCAAGGCTCCGCACGAGCCGCGACAAGACCCTCCCCCACGCCCTCGCGAGCTGCGCCGACCGGGTGCGCAATCTCGAGCGGGTGGCCGGCCAACGCGAAGGTGGCTTCGAGGGTCCGTATCCGTTCGACGACTCCGACCTCTACAAGGTGATCGAGGGCGTCGCCAACCACCTGGCGCTCCACGACGATCCGACACTTCGAAAGGAGCTCGACTCGCTGACGGCGAAGATCGCCGCGGCGCAGCAGGACGACGGCTACCTCTACACCGCGCGGCAGCTCGACTGCCCGCAGCTGCGCGACTGGATCGGCGATGATCGCTGGAGCAAGCTGCGCGGCAGCCACGAGCTCTACGACCTCGGACACCTGATCGAAGCCGGTGTCGCGGCCTTCGAGGCGACCGGCGAGCGCGGCCTGCTCGACGTCGCCCAGAGGGCGGCGGATTGCATCGACGCGAGCTTCGGTCCGACGGCGCGGAAGCTGCCGTCCGGCCATCCCGAGGTCGAGCTCGCGTTGGTCCGCCTGGCCCGCACGACGGGCGAGCCGCGCTACCTCGAGCTCGCGCGGTTCCTCCTCGACCAACGCGGGCACACCGAGGATCGCGAGGGATACGGCGCCTACGCGCAGGACGACGTGCCACTCGTCGATGCAAGCGAAGCGGTCGGACACGCGGTGCGCGGCGCGTATCTCTATGCGGCGATGGCCGACGTCGCGATGGACGCGCACGACGAGGCACTCGGCGCGGCCGTCGATCGGCTCTGGCACGACGTCGTCGGACGCCACCTCTACGTCACCGGCGGCATCGGCGCGCGTGGCGCGGGCGAGGCGTTCGGCGACGCCTACGAGCTTCCCAACGCGGCCGCCTACTGCGAGACGTGTGCCGCGATCGCGCTCGCGAACTGGGCACATCGCATGTTCCTCCGAAGCGGCGACGCGGGTCCCATCGACGTGCTCGAGCGCGCGATCTTCAACAACGTCTTGTCGGGTGTCTCGCTCGACGGGCTCCGCTACTTCTATCCCAACCCGCTCGCGTCGGACGGCCGGTCTCGCCGCAGCGACTGGTTCGCGTGCGCGTGCTGTCCGAGCAACCTCGCACGCTTCATCCCATCGATCGGTCGGTTCGCGTACGCGACGCGTGGCGATGACACGCTGTTCGTCAACCTGTACATCGCCGGTGGTGCGCAGGTCACACTCGGGACGTCCACCGTCGCCTTGTCGGTCGACACGCGCTACCCGTGGGACGGCGCGGTCGAGCTGCGCGTCGCCAGCGACGCGCCGCGACGATTCTCACTGCGCCTGCGCGTGCCCGGGTGGGCGCGCCAGCTGCCGGTGCCGAGCGATCTCTACGCGTTCTGCGACCACGCCACGGAGCCCGTGCGCCTCGCCGTCGACGGCGAGCGAGAGGACGTGGATCTCGATCACGGCTACGCGGTGGTCGACCGTGAATGGCGCGATGGTGACACCGTCACGCTCGACCTGCCGATGCCGGTTCGCCGGCTCCGCGCGAACGCCGCCGTCACCGCCGATCACGGCCTGCTCGCGATCGAGCGCGGCCCGATCGTCTACTGCGTCGAGGGCATCGACATCGGCGACACCGACCACCTCGCCGGCGCCCTCGTCGTCGATCCGGCGAGCCCGCTCGAGGCCGTCGACGACCAGGACCTGCTCGGCGGGTGCGTCACCGTGCACGGCGAAGGACGCATCGCGCGGCGCGCGCTCGATGGCGACGCCCGACTGAGTGACGCGGTGGCGTTCGACGCGATCCCGTACGCGCTGTGGGCGCAGCGTGCGCCCGCGTCGATGGCCGTGTGGCTCGCGACGGGCGTGACGGCGGCGCAGCCCGCGCCGGCGCCGACGCTCGCGCACAGAAGCCACGCGAGTGCGTCGTTCCACGCCGAGCTCTGCGACGCGCTGTCCGATCAGCTCGACGTCACGACGTCGGCCGACAAGTCACGACCCCATCTTCATTTCTGGCCTCACAAGGGTGGTGCGGCAGCGGCTCCGGAGTGGGTCGAGTACGAGTTTCCAGGGCCGACCGCGGTCGCGGGATGCGACGTGTTCTGGATGGCCGACGTGCCGAACGGCGAGTGCGAGCTTCCGAAGTCGTGGCGCGTGCTGTGCCGCGAAGGCGAGAGCTGGCGGCCGGTCGAGCTCGACGGCGGTGCCTACCCGATCACCCGGGACGCGTGGGATCGCGTGCGGTTCGCACCGGTCACCACCGACGCACTACGCCTCGAGGTGACGCTTCGCGACGGCTTGTCCGCCGGCATCCACGAGTGGCGCGTGGACCCTGCGGACTGATCGATCCGCTCACGCGAGCAGCCGGACACCTTCGATGTGCTCCGCGATCGCGTCGAGGTCCGAAGGCTCGGCCCAGTCGCAGCTCTCGCCGCCGAGCGTGGCGCGCGCCATCGAGACCAGGCGCCGCGCGAGCTCGGCGAACGTCGAACCGTCCGGCGCGCGCGCGTCGAGGCCGCGCCGCGCCGCGTCCTCGTGAAGCGCACGCAGCGCGTCCGGATCCTCGACCAGGAGTGCCCCGGACAGCTCCCAGGCGGCCGCGAACGCGTGGTTGCAGTAGACCAGACCGGACACGAGCGCCATCACGCTGCGCGTCAGCTCCCACGGCATCGAGTCGAAGCAACGGACCTCGATGTAGTTGCGCAGGCGCACGAACGGGAACAGTCCGGACAGGTGCAGGTCGAGGTCGGCCTCGGTGATCTGACCCTTCGCGACGAGCTCGGCGAGCGGCAGGTCCGGAGCCGCGACGAGATCGTCCTCGCCGTGCAGGAACATCACCCGCGCGCGCTTCGCATACTCGACGTAGCCCGAGAGCGCGGTCTCCGCGTGGAGGCAGCCGGCGGGCACGCCCGAACGGTCGTGATCGGTCTCCCACCAGACGTGGTGGCGAAAGCTCGCGAACCCGCTGTCGGCTCCGGCGATCTGCCGCGAGTTCGCACTGAGTGCGAGCAGCACGGGCGACAAGCGGTAGAGCAGTGCGAGCTTCCGGCCCGCGTCCTCGCGATCGTCGACGTCGTAGGCGAGCTGGAAGCCGGCGGTCGCCCGCATCATGTTGCGCGTCAACGGACCGCGCGACGGCATGCGCGCGTCCATGATCCGGTAGCGCTCTCGTGGCAGGAGGCCGATCTCGCTCACCGGCGTCACCGGCGCATGCCCGACGCAGACCAGCTCGAACGGCGTGTCCGCGAGCTCGGCGTCGATCGCGCCGGTCGCCTCGCCGATGACGCGATCGACGTCGGCGAGCCGTGGCAGCGGCGGTGCCGCGACCTCGAACTGGCCGCCGGGCTCGAGCGACATCTCGAACCGCGCCGCGCGCAGGCCCTTGACCAGCGCGTGCTCGGTCACCGGCTCGGCCTCGAGGCGGTCGACCAGCAGCTCCATCAACGCGACGCATTGCTCGACCGGCGCCGACTTTCCGGTGCCCCGCTCTAGGATCAGCCGCTCGTACTCGATGCCGAGCAGCCGCCGTCCTCGTGGAGTCGGATGGCCGACCAGGAGACGCTCGATCGCGGCGTCCAGCGCCTTCGAAGGGACCACGGCGGAGGGCTCGGGAAAGCTCATGCGGCGTCCTGTCTAGTCCGGGCCCCTCGACTCGTCGAGTGTCGCGATCCAGGAAAGCCGCGCCGCCGGGTCACCCGATCCGCCATCCGCCCCGCTCGAGCCACGTCGTGAGGTCGGCGCAGAGGCGGGCGAAGCTCGGCGCGACGAACCGCGCGCGCTGCAGACTCGGGGGGTCGTAGTCGGAGCCGGCGACCGCGAACAGGTTCCACGGCTGGAAGCCGGTGCCGCGATCGAACGCCTCGAGCTCCTCGCACGAGGAGAGCAGGGCGGCGCCGAAGGCCTTCGGCTTGCCGTTCTCGACGACGATGCCGTGCTCGAGGGTGAACCAGTAGACGCGCTCGATCCGTGCGAGCTGCGGATCGTCGGCCGCTTTCGCCGCGCGGCCGAACGCGCGGTGCAACTCCGCCATCTGCGGATCGGCCAGCGTCGCCGCGTGACCGAGGAGCTCGTGCACGACGTCCGGCTCGGGGGCACCGAACGGCTCGCTCGGATGCCGCACGTACTGCGCGGCGCGGAACACGCCGTCCGCGAGGTCCTCGAGGAACGCGCGTGGCGCGATCAGCCCGGGAACCGGCGCGAACCGGAAGCCCGTCGACGACTCGATCTTGACCGAGACCTCGGCGAGCTGCGGGATCCGCGTGCGGTCGAGCGGCATCGCGTCGAGCATCGTGCGGACCTCGCGGCACGCGCGCCCGGCGCGAAGCGGCACGATGCGCTCGATCACCTGCCGCCAGACGCGGTGCTCCTCCTCGCGGTAGGCGACGTGCGGGGCCGGCTGCCCGTCGCGATGCGCGAGCGCGAGCGCGGCGATCGCGTCGCGACGCTTGCGATACACGGGATCACGCAGACCGGGATGGTCGGCGTCGATCCGGAGCAGGAAGTCGGAGGCCGTGTCGGAGGGTTCCATGGAGGTGCGATGGTCAGCGACCACAGTCGAGGCCCCCGTTCACGCAACGCGGCGGCCCCCCTGCGAGCCGCCGTGGACGAAGGTCCTAGGCCGCCCGCCCGAGGCGGACGAGGTGGATCGGCCAAGCCGTTCGCCGGCTGACCGATCCGCTGCAAAGCTGTCGCGTCGCGTGAGTCACCGAGGCAGTGTGCCCAACCGGCGCGGGTGGTGCAACCCCGGCGACGGACTCGGGGACCCTGCTATGCTGGCGGGATGCCCGAGCTCGAGCAGACGCTCGTCGAACGCCTCGGTCCGCGGCGTGCCTTGTGCACGAAGGACGCGCTGCTCAGCTACGAGTGCGATGGATTCACGATCCGGAAGACGCGCCCGCGGGCCGTCGCGCTGCCCGAGACCACCGACGAGGTGCAGTGGATCGTCCGCACGTGCCGCCGATACGGCGTGCCGTTCCTGGCGCGCGGCGCCGGCACCTGTCTCTCGGGCGGGGCCGCGCCGACCGGCAGCGCGGTCGTGATCGAAACCGCGCGCATGAAGTCGGTGCTCGAGGTCGACGAGGACGACGGCATCGCGGTGGTGCAGCCCGGAGTCGTGAATCTGTCGCTGACGCAGTCGCTCGCGAGCCGGCACATGCACTATGCCCCGGATCCTTCGAGCCAATCGGTGTGCACGATCGGCGGCAACCTCGCGGAGAACGCCGGCGGGCCGCACTGCTTCAAGTACGGCATGACCACCGACCACGTGCTCGGCGCGAAGGTCGTGCTGGCGGACGGCTCGATCGCGGAGCTCGGTGGACGCGCGGCGCCGCGTGCGCCGCACGAGCTCGACCTGATCGGTCTGTTCACCGGCAGCGAAGGCACGTTCGGCATCGCGACCGAGATCACCGTGCGCATCTGCACCGACCCCGAAGGCGTGCGAACGCTGCTCGGCTCGTTCGCGAGCATGGAGGCCGCGTGCGGTGCGGTGTCCGACATCGTCGCTGCCGGCCTGATCCCGGCGGCGATGGAGATCCTCGACGCCGCGACGATCCGCGCCGTCGAAGCGTCCGTCTACCGCGCCGGCTATCCGCAGGACGCCGCCGCCGTGCTGCTCGTCGAGATCGACGGTCCGAGCGCCGGCCTCGAGGACGAAGCGGATGCGATCGACGCGATGTTCCGCGCGCGAGGTGCCTTGCACGTCGAACGCGCCGACGACCCGGCTGCGCGCAAGCGGCTGTGGAAGGGACGCAAGGGTGCGTTCGGCGCGATGGGCCGACTCGACACCGACCTCTACGTGCTCGACGGCGTCGTGCCGCGCACACGGCTGATCGAGACGCTGCAGAAGATCGACGCGATCGGGCAGCGGCACGGCGTCGTGCTGACGAACGTGTTCCACGCCGGCGACGGCAACCTCCACCCGAACATCAGCTTCGACGGCCGCGATGCCGACCAGCGTGCGCGCGTCGTGGCGGCGGGCCACGAGATCCTGAAGACCTGTGTCGAGATGGGCGGCAGCATCACCGGCGAGCACGGCATCGGCACGGAGAAGCTCGACCATGTCGCGCTGATGTTCGACGAGAACGACCTCGACGTGATGCGTCGCGTGCGTGCGGTGTTCGACCCGGATGGCATCTGCAATCCGGGCAAGGTGCTACCGGAACGGAGCTCGTGTGCCGAGGTCGCGAAGTGGCCACAGATGGTCGCCCACGTGCTGGCCGAGGAGGAGCGCGCGGAATGAGCGCGGAGTCGCTCGGTCCGGAGCTCGCTGCGGTCGACTACGAGGCGGCGTCGCGACATGCGATCGCGAACGTGGGCGAGCTGCTCGAGGTGTTCGAGTCCGCACGACACGGACCCGCGCGCGTGCGACTCGTTGGCACCGCGACTCGTCAGGACCACTTGCCCGCGCCCACTCCGGACGGCCCACCGGTCGAATTGGTGTCGCTCGCGCGCCTCGACCGCATCACGCGACTCGAGGCCGACGACCTGACCTGCTCGGTCGAACCCGGCGTCCCCGTCGCGACTCTCCAGGACGCGCTCGCCGAGCGCGGAGTCCGACTGCCGGTCGAAGGCACGGGCGGAACCGTCGGGGGGTTGTTCGCGGCCGGCGACGACCTGCCCCCCGCGCCCGGAGCTCCGTCGACGCGTCACTTGTTGCTGGGGCTCGCGGGCGTGCTCGCCGAAGGCAAGCGGTTCAAAGCGGGCGCACGCGTGGTCAAGAGCGTGGCCGGCTTCGACCTCCAGAAGCTGTTCGTGGGCAGCCGCGGTCGTCTGTTCGCGGCGGTCGAGCTGCATCTCAAGCTGCGACCCCTGCCGAAATGCGTCGTGCGGTTTCGCCGCGAGGGTCTGTCGCGTGACGAGGCATTGGTGTCCTTCCGCACGCTGCGACGCGAGGCGTTCCCTCCGGCGATGATCCGGATCGAATCGACGTCCGGCGGTGCGATCGCCCTGGACGGCCGCTACGAGGGCGCCCCGACGGTCGTCGACGATCGGATGCAGCGTCACGGCCTGGAACCCGCGACCGAGGAGGCGACGCCCCCCGCAGTGCTCGATGCCGGGCTCGAGGAGCTCGTGGGGGTCGTGCGGCCGTCACGCATCGGCGCACTGCTCGATCGCCTGCCATCGGACGTCGCACGCTGGTCGATCGGCGGCACCGGGCGCCTCGTGATCGCGGCCGACCCGAACATCATCGACGATCTGTTGGCGCGGCTGCCGGACGCGGCCGAAATCTCGGCCGAGCTGCAACGCAGCACTCGACCCTCACGGCGCGGATTCGCGACACCGCGCGACCCCGGCGTCGAACGCGTCACGCGCGAGCTCGCCAAGGCCCTCGATCCCCACTCGATCCTGACGTGAAGGAGACCGTCGACTACTACACGCGGTCGCTCGACTGCGTGCACTGCGGACTCTGCCTCGAGGCATGCCCAACCTATGGCGTCCTCGGACTCGAGACCGACTCCCCGCGCGGGCGTATCTACCTGATGCGTGCGCTCGCCGAGGATCGCATCGACGACGTCGCGTCGATCCGGCCGCACCTCGACCAGTGTCTGGACTGCCGTGCGTGCGAGACCGCGTGCCCGTCCGGCGTGCGCTACGGGCAGATCATCGAGACGGTGCGGAGCGACCTCGAGCGCCGGATCCCGCGCAAGGGTCTCGGCGCGCGACTGCGCCGGTTCCTGCTGCGACAGATCGTCGCGCGGCAGGGTCGCCTGCGGGTGGCGTTCCGACTCGCGGCGCTCGCGGAGCGCATCGGCCTGCGGCGTGCCGCGGTCGCGCTCGGCCTGCTGCCGAAGACGATGGACGACCTGGTGCCGCACGTGCCGCGAGCGAGCGAACGCCGGCCGATCGTCGGACGGTTCCTGCCGGACGGCGAGCCGCGCGGCAAGGTCTGGCTGTTCACCGGCTGCGTGATGGAGCAGGTGTTCGGACGCATCAACCAGGCGACGCTCCGGCTGCTGCTCGCCAACGGGTTCGAGGTCGAGGTGCCCGCGGCACAGGGGTGCTGCGGCGCGCTCCTGCTGCACGACGGGCAGGCCGACGATGCGCGCGCGCTGGCACGGGAGAATCTGACCGCGTTCGGCGACGGCGACGAGCCGATCGTCAACAACAGCGCAGGTTGCGGCGCGGCGATGCGGGAGTACGGCGAGCTGCTCGGCACCGACGCGGCCGCGGCGTTCGCCGAACGTTGCGTGGACGTGTCGGCGTTGCTCGCCAGGCACGGTCTCACCGCGACACCGGCCGCGCTGCCACGAAGGGTCGCTTACGACGCGCCGTGCCACCTGTGTCACGGGCAGGGCGTGCACGACGCACCGCGCGAGTTGCTCGAACACGTGCCGGGCATCGAGCTCGTGTCCAACCCCGGTGCCGAGGACTGCTGCGGTTCGGCGGGGATCTACAACCTGCTGCAGCCGGAGCTCGCCGGCGCGATCGGCGAGCGCAAGGCGCGGGAACTCCGCGACAGCGGCGCAGAGATCGTGGCCACGGGCAATCCGGGATGCATGATGCAGATCGGCGCGCACCTGCGACGGCTCGGTTCGGACATCCGGGTGGCGCATCCGGTCGAGCTGTTGCTGCCGGAGCACGACCAGGCGAGGGACGCGCGATGAAGCACCGGCATACGGTCGTGGTCGCCGCGGCATCGACGATCGTCGGCGTCCTGCTGTTCGCCCCGGCGCCGGCCGCGCCACCCGCCGCAGCAGCCGGTGGACTGCTGTCGCCAGGCAGCATCGAGCTCGCGAAGATCCGACTCGAGGCGGATCCGAGCGGGATCGATGCGTTCGTCGCGGAACAACGCGCGCGTGCCGAGGCGGCGCCGGAGGACGAGGCGGAGTGGCGCGTGCTGGCCGAGGCGTATCTCGAACGGTGCTACGCCCGCGACCGCGGCGAGGGGATGGCGGTCGGCACGCCGACGCACAGCGAGCTTCCGGCGGTGACCGAGGCGGACATCGACGCCGGGCTGAAGGCGCTCGACCGCGCGCACGCGGTGGGCGGGGACCAGGACGCGGAGGTGTTCCGCATCGAGGCGGCGTTCCACAGCCTTCGCGTGACGAGCTGGACGAGTGCCTTGAGTCAGCGCCCGGCGATCAGCGCGGCGCTCGAGAAGGCACGCAGCCTACGACCCGACCATCCGCGCGTACTGGTCGCGATGGGCTGTGAGAAGCTGTTCGCGCCGCGGTTCTTCGGCAACGACCCGGCGACGGCGAAGCAGCTGTTCCTCACCGCGGCGGACGCGCTGCCGCTGGACGAACGGCCGCTGGTGTTCGCGGCGATGGCAGCACACCTGCTCGAGAAGGACGACGAGGCGATCGCGCTGCTCGAGCGCGCGGTCGAGCGCAACCCGAACAACCGCTACGCGGCGACCGTGCTGGCGCGGTTGCGCGCGGCCGAGTCGGAGCCGTTCGCGCGCGACGTCACTGCGCCCCGGGAACGCTGACGACGCCGTTCGACACCGCGAGCACGCCATTGGCGGCGTTCGGGTCGAGCACGAGCCACTGCGAGTAGATCGGCGTGCCGAGGAAGTCGGTCCGTGAGGGCACCGGGAACACGAACGACGCGGTGCCGGCCCCCGCACCGCCGCCGATCGTCGTCGTGGCCGCGAACGCGAACGGCTCGGCCAGCACCAGGCAACCGGGAGCGCCGATCGCCGCGAGGTCGAACGGCAGCGCGTTCGAGCCCCAGGTCGTGTCGCTGAGACCGGTCCAGAACAACGCCGGCCGCTGAGACGCCGCGTTCGACAGATCGTGCTGCCAGATCGCGTTGCCGGGAATCGGCAGGCCACCCGACGTGCTCGCCTCCGGCACGAATCCACCCTGCCCCGCGCAGCCCTGCCCGAACGGGTAGGCGATCGCCTCGTTGAAGCGGAACCGCGTCGTGAGCCCGAAGCCCACCTGCACGACGTTCGCGGTCAGTGCGCTCGTCGAGCCGATCGTGAACAGCCGTGCGATCCGGGGTCCGGCCGAGACCTGGTACTCGAGGTCGGTACTGCCAGATCTGGTTCGCGTTGCCGTTGTCGAACAGCTTGATCTGGAGCGTCACACCGGAGTGGCCGTCCCACACGAACTCGTGCGCGAAGGTCAGATTGACGGGCCACATCCCCGGCTGGGCGTTGCCGAGCTGCACGAGCTGCCGCGGGAACACCGTCGTCTGACCGGACACGAGGTTGGAGTCGAACAGCCCGCTCGGCTGGATCGGGCTCGCGTTCGCCATCTGCACCTCGATGTCGACGATCTTGCCCGTCTGCCCGCCGGGCGTGGTCGCCCGGAAGGCGACGCCGGTGACGCGCGTCGGGTTCCTCGCCGTCGCCTGCCACTCGGCCGCGGAGATACCACTGCTGGTAGCGCATCACCGGACCGCCGAACGGGTAGTTGCTCGCCAGCGTCCCGGGTGCGGTCGTCGGCAGGATGATGGTCTGCTGGGCGAGCAACGGGATCGTGAGGACGGGAATCGCGAACGCGATGGCGTAACGGGCCGGGAGAGTCATCGTGCGGAAGCTGGTTTTCGATCGAACGGAAACGACGGAGAGGGCTTCGGTCACCGATAGAAGAACTCGGTGGAGTTGGTCACACCCGCGGTCGATTCGCCGCCCATCAGCACGAACTGGCCCGTCGGCGTCTCGAACGCGCCTTCGGCGAGCCGCGGGAAGTTCATCGTCGGTCCGGCGGTCCACGTGCCGGCCGTGGCATCCCACACCTCGGACGAGGCCAGCGACGTCGCCGCGAACAGCGCACCTTGACCGCCGCCGGCGAGCAGGATCTGCCCGCCGCCGAGATCGAGCACCGCCGGAAACACGCGGGCCTGCGCCATCGAGCCGGTCGACGTGAATTGCCCGGTCGCCGCGTCGAAGATCTCGGCCGTCGCGGTCGGCGTGCCGAGCTGCGTCAGCGAGATGTTCGAGACGCCACCGGCGAGGAGCCAACGGTGGTTCGGCAGCGCCGCGACCGCGGGACCGGCGCGCGGCGTCTGCAGCTGCGCACCGGCGGTGACCTGCCCGGTGACCGGGTCGTAGATGTCGGTGGTCCGCTCGATCGTCGGAATGCTGATGATGAACGTCGTGTAGCTCAGCCCCCCGATCAACTGCACCTTGCCGTCGGTGCGCAGGATCGCCTGGTGCCCGACCCGCGGCCTCAGCATCGCCGGGCCGGGTGTCCAGGTGTTCGACGTCGGGTCGTAGATCTCGGTGCTGGTGGTCGTCGAGTAGATCGGGTCGAGCTGACTGTTCGGCGCGTTGAGGTCGGTGATCCCGCCGCTCACGAACACCCGCCCGTCGGGCAGCCGCACCGCGGCGTGCTCCATCCGCGGCGTCCCCATGCTCGGCACCGCGGTGCAGGTGTTCGCGACCGGGTCGTAGATCTCGGCGGTGGTCTGCGGGTCGTTGTTCTGGTCGACGCCGCCGACGAGCAGCCAGCGACCGTCCAGGAGCTGTGTCCCGGTGTGGAGCGAGCGGTGGGACGTCAGCATCGGACCGGTCGTGAACGAGTCGCTCACCGGGTCGTAGATGTCGGTCTGGTCGGTCGCGACCTGGGCGAACAACGCACCCTGTCCCCCACCCAGCAACACGAACGTCCCGTCGGCCCGCGGCACGACCGGGAAGAACGACCGTGGCGACGTCATCGGCACAAAGCGATCGTGGAACGTCGTCGCCGGACCGAAGCGCAGCGCGCGCACCGGCGAGATCCCGTCGATGAGGAACGTCGTGCCCGGGATCGAGATCGCCTGCAGGAAGATCGTGGAGTCGATCAGCGACGGCTGCGACGGGATCGTGATGGTCGGCGCGACGAAGCGCGCGTTCGCCAGGAACGGGCCGCCGAACGCGAGGTCGAGAGACTCGGTGCCGACGTCGAGCGAGCGCGTGTCACGCGGGTCGAGCAGCCCGAGCGGCGTGGGACCGGTGTTGATCGACGGCAGGATGAAGCCCGCCTGGAAGAACGGCGTGCCGCCCGACACCTCCCAGGTGAGCGGCGCGCCGATCGAACCGCCCCGCACCTCGAAGCCGAGGCTCTGGGCGTGAACGGCGAGGGCCAAGAGGGTGACGGCGAGGAGGGATCGAATCGCGGGCATGCAGGTCTCCGGGGCGCGTGAAGGAGCGCCTCACCACCATGCTCCGCGCGGCGGGCGCGAAACGGAAGGCCCGCCGCCGTCCGCTCCCGCGCCCGGCAGCCCCCGCGAAGGGGCCCAGCGCCCCCGCCAGGGGAGGCCAGCGCCCCCGCCAGGGGAGGCCAGCGCCCCCGCCAGGGGAGGCCAGCGCCCCCGCCAGGGGAGGCGAGCGCCCCCGCCAGGGGAGGCCAGCGCCCCCGCAGGGGCCGTCCCTCAGACCGGGCCCGCGGCCGTGCGGCCCAGCCGGCACGCGCGGCGCAGCCACATCATCGCGCGCTCGACCTCGCGCGGACCGTTCACCGGGATCTCGACGAACTCCCGCGAGTGCGGGTCGTCGTCGTCCGGCTGCCGCTTGGCACCGGGGATCTTCAGGGCTTCGATGACCTGCGGCGGCGCGAGGCGCACGACGACGCCCTTCTTGCCGAGGTAGGCGAAGATCTGCCCGCGGACGAAGAAGCTGTCCTTGCCGTCCTCGGTGCTCCGAGTGACGTCCTTCCAGGCGCAGAGACGCTCGACAATGGTGGCAATCGGTCCGGACATATGAGGGAGAGAGTATACCGACCGGCGAACCTCGCCGGAACCCCTGCGGCCGGTGGCCGTGGCGAACGCCGCGCGCGGCGCTCCCAAGCCCTTGGCAGCCCTCGACTTCAACGTCGCTTGACGAAGTTGCGAAGCACCAGGAACATCATCGCCGGGTACTCGTCCAGCCGCCGCCGCAGGTACGCGATGGCCATGTCCCAGCTCAGGGCGAACGGCACGTAAAGGCGCGCCCGGACCCCACGGCGCACCAGTTCGGCGAGCAGCCGCTCGCGCGGTACGCCGAACAGCATCTGGACCTCGTACCGATCCGGGCTGACCCCGACCGCGGGGACGACCTCGTCGACGAAGCGCCGCACGTAGCGCTCGTCGTGGGTGCCGAACTCGACGTAGTGCCCGCGCTCGAGCAGCGTCCGTGCGTCGGCCAGCAGCCGCTCCTTCATCTCCCGCTTGTCGCGTGTCGCCACCGTTTCCGGCTCCTCGTAGATGCCGATGACGAGGCGCACCCGGCAGCCGGGCGGCAGGCGCTCGAGGTCTCGCGCCGTGCGATTCAGGCGGGTCTGCAGGACCGCGCCGACGTGCCCGTACCCTTTGCCGTGCAGCGCATCGAGCAGGTCGAGCGTCGCGTCGGTCCAGTGGCGGCTCTCCATGTCCAGCGTCAGCGCCACGCCGCGGTCGCGGGCCCGCTCGCAGATCCGCTCGACGGCTGCGGCGGCGCCGGCCCCGTCCCCGCCGCGATCCATCGGCGCGGTGGTGTAGCTCGACAGCTTGAGCGAGAGGGTGGGGCGCCCGCCGTCGGCTGCGAACCGCGGATCGGCCGCCACGCGGTCGACCATCTCGAGGTAGGTCGAGACGTTGCGCGCGACGGTGTCGGCGTCCTCGATGTCCTCCGCCAGCAGATCCAGCGTGCTCGCGAGACCGCGGTCGGCCCACAAGCGGGCGGCGGTGTCGAGCGCGGCGCCGATGGAGTCGCCCGCGACGTAGGGTCGAGCGAAGAGCCGCACCAGGGGCGCGGGGATCAGTCGGATCAGCGGGTTCAAGGGCGGTCGCGGATCATGCCCGGGGGACCGTCCCGGTGCCACCGCGAGACACGACCGTGACCCGAGCGGCGATTCCGGATAGGACTCGGGCCAGGAACGCCCCCCCTCCCCGAGGCACGAGATGATCCGACCGCGACCCATCACCCTCCGTCTGCTGGCCACCGGCCTCGCCGCGCTGGCGGTGGCGGAAGTCGCCCCCGCGCAGACGTCGAGCGTGCCGTTCGATCAGGCGCTCAAGCAGTACCCAGGAGTACCTCGATCGCCCGTCGCTCCACAAGCGCACGGTCGGTCGTCGCAAGTTCGCAGCGACCAAGGACCCTCGCGCGCTGGAGATCCTGGCCAACTGGTACGGCAAGCCCGAGGACCCGGCCGACCAGGTGCGCTACCTGATCGCGTCGATCACGATGAACGCGTTCGGCGACGCCGCCGACCCTGCCGTGCTCGCCAGCTGGCGTGCGAAGAACGACCGGCCGCGCGACGCGTGGATGTGGTACGAGACGCTGCGCCCGTTCGCCGGCCGCGACCTGGAGATGACACGCGACATCGTGTTCGGCAAGGAGAACGAGTTCCTGCGCACCGCGGCGCTCGAGGCACTCGGCACCTACGGGGAGAAGAACGGCGTGCCGAGCGGTGTCTCCGGCATCTGCATGGACGTGCTCGGCAACCTGCCGCGCGACGACGTCGCCCGCGCCCTGCTCACCGAGTCGGTCGCGCGAGTCCTGCTGTCCGCACGCGGCGGCGTGCGCGGCCCACGGTGGAAGCCGGTCGCGGACGGCCTGATCGCCGAGATGGGTGCGAAGGGAACCGCCGACCGCACGCTCGTCGTGCTCTCGCGCTACCTCGCGAAGACCCTGAACGTCTCCAACCTCGGCCTCGATCCGCGCTGGTGGAAGAGCGAGCTCGACCACGAGCCGATGCCGAAGAGCAACGAGGGACAGACGCGCACGGTGCCGTTCTTCTCGGTGCGCACGTTCGGCACGCGATTCGTCTACGTGATCGACGCGTCCGACTCGATGCTCAAGAAGGTCTCGGACCGCGAGAAGCAGGACCTCGGCCCCGTGACCGGGGTCGGCAAGAAGCGCGAGAAGGGCTCCGGTGCGCTGCCGGGTGAGAAGGAGCTCGACTGGTCGAGGATCTCGACGCGCTTCGACGTGGCGCGCGAGTATCTCCGGCAATCGCTCGAGAGCCTCGACAAGGACGATCTGTTCGCGGTCGTGCTGTTCGGAGACGAAGCCGAGCCGCTGAACGCGACGCCGAGGCTCGTGGCGGCCAGCCCGCACAACGTGCACGCGGCGATGGCCGAGCTCGACAAGTTGAAGGCCGGCCCGCCGACCGATCGGCGCCCCGACGGCGAGCTGCGTGGCAAGACCAACCTCCATGCCGGTCTCCGGTGCGCGTTCGAGCTGACCACCAAGGGGCGCATCAAGGGCACCGAGTACGTCGATCCGAAGGGTCTGATCGACGGCTGCGACACGATCTTCCTGTTGTCCGACGGCAAGCCGTCGTGGCAGGACTGGACCGCGGTCGACCGGCGCGATCCCGAGGATCAGGTCGGCGATCCGGAGACCGGAGCCCGGGGACCGGACGTCCCGACGCTGGTCTTCCAGGGGCCGTACGGGCTGTTCCCGTGGGACGACCTGCTGCACGAGGCTCGGCGCCTCAATCTGTTCCGCAAGGCGGAGATCCACTGCGTCGGGATCGGCGAGGCGGACGCGCGGCTCCTTCAGGAGATCGCCGACATCGGCATGGGGCAGTTCCAGCTCGTGCAGGGCCAGTGACGAGCCGGCCGGACCGAGCCGATGCCTACCCGCCGGTGCCGTTGCCGAGGACGACGATCACCGGCCGATGATCCGAGCCCACCGGGTCGGTGACGCGGCGCTCGCGCACGGTCAGTGACGGCCCGACCAGCACGTGATCGATCGGGATGCCGAGCGAGCCGAGCATCGCCGGCCAGGTCGCCTGGATGCCGAAGCCGACGCGGCTGTCCTTCAGACCGGTCACGTTCAGGAGGCGGCGGAACGCCGGCGACCATGGCGACACGTTGAGGTCGCCGGCGACGACCTCGGTACGCCCCAGCCCGGCACCGACGACGTTCTCGCCGAGGGCTTCGAGCTGGGCGTCGCGCTGTTCGTGGATCCGCTTTCCGGACGGTGGCAGTGCGTGAACCGCCCACAGCTCGATCCGCTTGTCACCGAACTCGAGCAGTGTCCGGATCGCCGGAACATCGACGCTCGCGAGCGTGACGACTTCCTGCTCGAGCGGAGTGTCGGTGGTGAGCACGGCGATGCCGAAGTTGTCGTCGCGCACTTTCACGAACTGGTTCGGGAGCGTCCCGCGAAGGCTCTCGATCTCCTTCTGCCACCGCCCGTCGATCTCGCAGAGGACCGCGATGTCGGGCTGCTCCTTGCCGATCAGCGCCAACACCTCATCGGTGCGCAGGTTCTCGCGGTGGACGTTCGCGCAGAACAGCTTCAGCGTCGGTCCGGGGCCCATGGCGTCGGCATCCGGGCGCTTCGCCGTCCAGTCCGGCAGGACGAACGACAGGTTGAATCCCAGCGCCACCAGTCCGACGAGGCCGATCTTCCAGCCCTTCATCAGGATCGTGCCGACCACCAGCGGCGTCAGGATCAGCACCAGCAGCGGGCGGAAGTTCGTGATGAGATCGGCGATCCACCACGACCGCGCGAACAACGACACCGCGGTCACGAGCACCGCCACCACGAGCAGGGCCCGCACGAACTGGTACGCGGGTCCGGGGCCGAACGAGACGTTGTCACGGCGCACCATGGCCGTGCAGCGTAGGCAGTCGTTCCCGGGAAACCGAGCGGGAAACCCCGGCGGGAGATGAGGCCGTGCAGCGCTGTCGCGGCGATGTCACCCGAACGACACCGGCACCTCGCCGGCATCGTCGGTCACGGGTGGCGGCGTCGCCTCGGCCAGGACCTCGAGCCGAGCCACGGCCGCGGCCGCACCTTCGGCATCCCACAGCGCGTCGGCGATCTGCTGGTGCACGTCGCTCCGCGGGTCCCGCAGCAGGCGTTCGAGCACCGGGAGATCGGGCTCGTCCGGCAGGCGCGTCTGCAGCAGCGGGTGCTGGCGCGCCAACTCGACGAACTCCGACTCGGGCATCGGGCGATAGCGGCAGAAGAAATCGAAGTGCCAGGGCAGGAAGCGCATCGCCTTCGTCCGGCCCTTCTCGTCGTCGCCGAAGTGCTCTTTGCAGTAGCCGGTGAACCGGTGGTAGACGCCGACCCGCTCCTCGGTGGTCGGCAGCCAGGTCCGACGCCCGTCGATCTCCTCGAAGAGCCACGGCTTGACCAGCGCACCGCGCGCGACCATCACGGCCGCGCACCGCGACTGCTCGCGCCGCTCCTCGACCTCGTGCCACGTGAGCAGATCGCCGTTGCCGCAGATCGGGATCGCACGTTCGGCGACGAGCTGCGCGACGAGCGTCCAGTCGGCCGCGCGCGTGTAGCGCTGTTCGCGCGTGCGCGGATGCACGACGAGCATCGCCGCGCCGGCTTCCTCGACGATGCGTGCGATCTCCGACGCGTTGACCTCGCCTTCCTTCCAGCCCGAACGGATCTTCACGGTCACCGGGACGTCGAGCTCCTGCACCATCGCCTCGACGATCCGACCGAGCGCGTTCGGCCGCTGTAGGAGCGTCGCGCCCATGCCGCGTCGCACGACGTCGTGAATCGGACAACCGCAGTTGAGGTCGACGAACAGCGCGCCCGCGTCCGCCGCGATCTTGCCGGCCTTCACCGCATCCCGCGGATTGCCTGCGGCGATCTGCACGCCGAAACAAGTCTCGCTCGGGTGGTGCCGCAACAGCGCCATCTCCGATCGCGAACGCCGCGTCACCTGCTTCGCGTACGCCATCTCGGACATCGTGATCCGCGCGCCGAAGTCGACGCACAGTCGCCGGAACGGCAGGTTGCCGCCCTTGGTCAGCGGCGCGAGCAGGGTCTCTGAGCGGAAGTCCATCGCTGTGTCGGTTCGCGAACGGTCCGTGTGCGCGGCTGCGCGCGCAGCCGTCCGGTGACTTCGCTCGTCAGGCGCTCGCTTCCTGCGCCGAATCGTCGAGCCCGAGCCAGCGCAGCGCCGCCGGGGTCGGCCAGGCCGCGACCGCACCACGCCGCAGCGCGGAGCGCGCACGCGCCTCGGTCGAGTGACCCTCGAGCCACGGCAGGACGCGACGCTCGAGCACCGGGATCACCGCCCGGACGCGACGCTCGACGTCGCGGTCGGGATCGCCGAAGTCCATCGCCCGCTGGAACACCAGCGGCCGGCTCGCGATCTCCTCGGCGGACACCCGGATGTGGCACTCGTGCGGTGCAGGCGTCCGCGACGGGCCGAGCTTGCGCAGGTAGACGCCGGCGCCGAGGAACATCTGCCGGGCCGAAGCGGTCGCCGCGACGTCGACGACCTGGATCGTCTCGACCCCGCTTCGCCACCAGGTGCGACCTTCGCGTTCGAATCCGGCGCGGCGGAGCACGTCGCCGATGGCGGCGAGGACGAGGTTCTGCGGAGTGGCTTGCATGAGCACGGACGAGCGCGGCGGGTCGGCGATTGTAGACGCGCCAGCGCGGTCGCGCAGCACGCAGCACGCTTCACCGAACGGTGACGTCGCGCCAGTCCCGCTCGACGTCGAGCGGGTCGAACACGATCCCGAACGGGGGCCGACCGCCCTGCCCGTAGGCGCCGTGGGTCACGTAGCCGAAGTCGGCGGACGCCCCTTGCGCCAGGCCGTAGACGGGGCCGATCACGATCGCGAACGGCACGGTGAAGGCCCGTCCCCACCAGGGCACCCCGGCCGTGTGGCGGAGATCGCTCAGCGGCATCGCGACCGGGCCGGCGACTGCACCGGTCACCGCGGCGCAGGCCGACAGCGACATCAGCACCAATGCGGTGGCACTTTTCCCGATCACTTTGCGCATGGGGTTCTGGCGGACATCCTTGTCCGGCGTCCGACTGTAGCAACCGTGCCTCCTCCGGGCACCACCCACGCGCGGACGCAGCCGAACCTCACCGCACGGAAATCTCGATGCACATCCCCTTCCGCTCCGTCGGCGCCACGAGCGCCCTCCTCGTCGCCGCGCTCGGCACCGCGACGCTGTCCGCCCAACCGCCGATCCCGACGCAATGGGACTGGTGCCAGCGCGTGCCGGTCTCGCACCCGCCGGCGCGCTCGTTCGCCGCGTTCGCCGCGGGTCCGCTCACCGGCAACAACGAGCAGATCGCCGTGCTCTTCGGGGGCCAGGACCAGAACGGCGTGCAGCTCGGCGACACCTGGGAATGGGACGGCTCGACCTGGTGGGAGAACACCAACCCGACGCAGATCCTGCCGCTGACGCACACGGCGATCGGGCTCGACCCGAACGCGCTGATCGGCGTGCTGTTCGGCGGTCGCGACCTCGCCGGCGCGGTGACCGC
Organism: uncultured Planctomycetota bacterium; assembly: GCA_963823025.1. GTDB lineage: Bacteria > Planctomycetota > UBA1135 > UBA1135 > UBA2386 > CAWGKH01. The sequence goes on from CAWGKH010000010.1 coordinate 108,705, forward strand.
GCAGACGTGGTCCTATGAGTTCCCGCCGTCGCGGCAGTTCCGGGCGTTCCAGCAGCTCTTCCCGGCGACCGTCCCCCCGGCGCGCGCCGACCACGCGATGGCGCCGTCCGGGTCGGGCATGATCATGTTCGGCGGCATGGGCGCGAGCGGTGCGCTCGCCGACACCTGGACCTACGACCACCGCGGTCGCACCTGGGTGCAACTGACCCCGTCCCAGTCGCCGCCGGCCCGCTACGGGCACCGGATGGCGTACGACGCGGTGCGCGATCGCGTCGTGCTGTTCGGCGGACACGCGGCGAACGGCACGCTGCTGAACGACACCTGGGAGTGGGACGGCACCAACTGGACGCAGGCGTCGCCCTCGATCACGCCGCCCGCGCGCGCCGATCACGCGATGTGCAGCATCGTCGTCGGTTCGCAGACGCTCGTCCTGATCCACGGCGGCGACGGGGCTTCGGGCCAGCTCGCCGACGCGTGGCAGTTCGACGGCATCGACTGGTTCCCGGTCATCTCGAGCTCCGATCCGGGTCCGCGCGTCGGGCACCAGCTCGCCGAGATGGCTCTCGGCCTGCGCGCGACGAGCTTCGGCGGCTCCACGACCGGCCCGTCGACGGCCGACTCGACGTGGTCGCTCGAGGGCTTTCCCGCGCTGACTCCGCCGACCTCGCCGCTGGTCTGCTCGGTGGCGACCGGCTGCGGATCGACGCCGACCCTGCCGAGCATCACCACCGACGACGTGCCGCTGCAGGATCCGATGGTGTCGACGCCGATGCTGTTCGAGCTGCGCGACCTGCCGGCGGCGCCGACGCCGATGGGTGGGCTCGGCGCGTTCGTGTTCGGCCTGATCGGCGGCCCGGTGCCCTGCAATCCGTCGTTCCCGCCGCTGCAGGCGAGCCCGGACTACGTCCTCCCGTTCGCCTACTCGGGCGATGCGGCGCAGATCAACTACTCGATCCCGTCGACGCCGAACCTCGTCGGCGCGAACCTCTACCACCAGGTGCTGGCGCTCCTGCCGACGACGTCGCTGGCGTGGGTGTCGTCGAACGTGGTGCGCGTCCGGATCGGGCAGTGATGACGGCCGGGTGACCGGGTCGGCAGCCGGGACTAACGCGGGACAACCACGGAGGTTGTCCATGTTGTTGTCCACCCTGCTCGCGGCCGGCCTCGCGTCGGCCGCCCCGGTCCCCCAGGGGCCGACCTGCGACTTCGCGCCGAACGCGCGTGAGGTCGTCCTCAACACCGACCTGGGCTCGGTCACGACGTCCTGCGGCACGACTCTCGTGCGTGGCGGGATCTACGTGTTCCGCAACGTCACGATTCCGGCGGGCGTCACGGTCCGCGGGGAAGGCAGCCGGCCGCTCGTCATCCTCGCGCTCGGCAACATCACGATCGACGGTGAGCTGAGCGCGAACGGCGGGGACGGCGCGCGCGTCGACACGCTGAACGCGGCGAACTTCCCGACGCCGGGCGGGGATCCCGCGTGCGGCGGCGGCGCCGGTGGCCGCGGCAGCCCGAACGCGACCGACCGGAGCTTCCGTGGCGAGAACGGCTTCGACCCGACCGGGCTGCCGTTCTTCGGCGGCGAGGGGGGCATCCTCGGCTGCGTGACCGGATGCGGGCTCGGGTCGGGTGGCGGTGGCGGCGTGTTCGCGACCGCGGGCGATCCGCAGTATCCGCTCGCGATGATCCCGGCGCCGCCGGTGCAGGTGTTCGGGCGCGGGGGCTTCGGCTGCCTCGCGTCGACGCTGCCGGGCGGCAATCCGGGGCTGACACCGTTCCTCGACCGCGCCGTCGACAACGACTTCTTCGGCATCAGCGTCGACGTGTTCGCCCAGCGCTTCGTGGTCGGCGAGCTGGCCGGTCCGCGCGGCGGGCAGGGCGGCGGCGGCGGCGGCGACCGGGCGCTCGCGTGCACGGTCGGCGATCCGCTGTTCGTGCAGGACGCGAAGGGCGGCGGTGGCGGCGCCGGCGGCGGCGTGCTGGCGGTGCTGGCGCAGGGCGTGCTGCGCATCGGCGCGAGCGGCATCGTCCGCGCCGACGGCGGCAACGGCGGCGGCGGTGAGCAGGCCGGCAGCAACAACCGGGGCGGTGGTGGTGGCGGCGGCGCAGGCGGCATGGTGCTGCTGCTGTCGACGACCGCGATCGAGCTGGTCGCGCACGGCGGGACGTTCACCGGTGCGGGCGACACGTCGTTCGCGGTGTCGGCCGACGGTGGGGTCGGCACGCAGGGTGTGTTCGGTGGCGTCGCGATCGACGGCAAGTACCCGCCGCCCCCGGTGCACGTGCTCGACCAGCGGCCGATCGGCGGCATGGGCGGCATGGGCATCGTGCAGCTCTACACGCCGCTGTCGGTCAGCAACGCCGACGGCACGAACACCCTGCTCGACGACAACGTCCGGGTGTTCGACGCGCGGGGCAATGCACTGATCGGCGCCCAGAAGCAGGCCTACCTCGGCTGGCGCGGCTGGTTCGACCAGGGCACCAACCGCTTCGTCGACGACTTCGGCCGCCCGACCAACGCCGCCGACGGCGACATCCGCCCGGCCCCCTACCTCCTTCCCCTCTTCTGACCGCGAAGGGCAGCAAATCACACCGGGTGTGGTTTGCTGCGTTTCAGCGGACGGTGAGGAAGCCGATGGGGTCGCCGACGATGGCGGTGTCGATCACCTCGTCGTCGGCGTCGATCACGGCGCCGCGCTCGGCGGCCCAGGCGAGGAGCCACGGCACCTCGTCCACGGTGGTCGTGACGGTGGCGGGGCGGGCGAGCGCGCTGGCCAGCGTGTGCACCAGCTTCTGGATCTCCTGCCGTTCGCGCTCGAACGCCGCGACGTCGACCAGCACCGGCGGCAGCCTCCCGTAGGTGACGCCCGACACGACCGGCCAGGTCTCCGGGTCGCTCAGCACGCTGACCATCGCGAGATGGTCGAACGGCCCGCGCCCGGCGAGCTCCTCCGCGCCGCCGGCGTGCAGCTCGATGCCGCCGACCCCGGCCGCGTCGAGCGCCGCGGACAGCACCCGGCACTCGGCATCCCGCCGGTTCGCGGCGAGCACCGTGCGTCCCCGCTCGACCACCTCCGCGAGCATCGCCGGCAGCTCGGCGACGCCGGCGCCGACGTAGAGGCTCGTCCCGCCCGGCACCACTCGCCGCACGAGCGCGTCCGCCCACGCACAGCCGAGCTCGATCGCCGGCTCACGGTGCTCTGCCCAGAACGCGTCCCCGCCCTCGTCGCGGTCCAGCGTCCCGAGCCGCTTCCAGTCGAGGCTCGCGAACACGCGCTCGATCGCGCTCCGGGTCGACGCCGACACCATGGTCGGATTCGAGCGCTTCCGCTGGCGCGAGGGAACGCCCGACGTACCTTCCCCGCATGCAGCTCGGCTCGATCGTGCTCGCCGGCGGACGCAGCGCCCGCATGGGACGCCAGAAGGAGTCGCTGCCGTGGGGCGACGGCACGCTGCTGCTGCACATCGTCACGACGCTCCTCGAGTGCTCCTGGCCCTGCGTCGTCGTGTCGCGCGTTCCCGAGCAGGAGCTCCCCCCGCTGCACACCGAGAGCGAGCTGCTGATCGACCCCGAGCCCGGCGAAGGTCCGCTCGCCGCGATCGCCGCCGGCATGCGCCGCCTGCGTGGACCGTGCGACGCCGCGTTCGTCGCGAGCTGCGACCTGCCGTTCCTGACGACGCGCGCGGTCGGCTTCCTCGCCGATCGCCTCGGCTCCCACGCGGGCGTCGTGCCGATCCGCGATGACCGCCCGCAGGTGCTGTGCGCCATCTGGTCGCTCGCGCAGCTCCCGGCGATCGAGGCGAAGCTCCAATCCGGAGAACGCCGCGCCGAGCTGCTCGCCGAGCTCCCCGACGTCGTCACCGTCCCCGAAGCCGAGTGGCGCGCGCTCGATCCCGACCACCCGTTCGCCCAGGACGTCGACACGCCCGAGGACTACGAAGCCGCGCGCAAGGCCGCCGGCTTCGCGTGAGGCCGCGACGATGCGCGTCACGATCCTCGGCTCCGGCACCGCGATCCCGAACCCCGACCGCTTCCCCGCCGGCCACCTCGTCGAGGACGGCGACGCGCGCATCCTCGTCGACCTCGGCCCGGGCGTCCTCCGCCGTGCCGCGCAGGCGGGCCTGACGCTCGACACGCTCGACGCCGTCCTCCTCACCCACTACCACACCGACCACTGCGCCGACCTCGCCGCGCTCTTGTTCGCGCTCCGTAACCCGCGCTACGCCGGCCGCGCACCGCTGACCGTCCTCGGCGCACCCGACCTCCTCGCCCTCGTCGGCCACCTCACCGCCGCGTGGCGCTGGCTCGAGCCGCGCGACTACGAGCTGCGCCTGTGCGAGATCGCCCCCGGCACGCACGACGTCGCCGGCCTCCGCGTCGATGCGTTCGCCATCGAGCACACCGCCGCGAGCCTCGGCTACCGCATCACCGGCTCGAACGGCGCCATCGCCGCGTTCTCCGGCGACGCGATCGCGTGCGACGCGCTGATCCCCCTCGCCCACGATGCCGACCTGTTCATCTGTGACTCCGCGTTCCCGACCGCCGATCCAGGCCCCGGCCACATGACTCCGACCGAGGCCGGCCGCGCCGCCGCACGCGCGCACGCCCGCCGCCTCTGCCTGACGCACTTCTACCCCGAGTGCGACGGCCACGACCTGCTCGCCGAGGCCCGCGCCGAGTTCGCCGGCCCGATCGTCCTCGCCGAAGACCTCCTCCGATTCGACCTCGCACCACCCGCCGCCGGTTGAACCGGAGCGACCGACACGGAATCCTGTTCGGTCCCGAATCCCGGGATCCCGCACTGCCATGAGCACCCCCAACGTCGAACAGCACCGGTTCGAGGCCGAGGTCGGCCAGGTCCTCTCGATCGTCGTCCACTCGCTCTACAGCCACCGCGAGGTCTTCCTTCGCGAGCTGATCAGCAATGCCAGCGACGCGCTCGACAAGCTCGCCTTCCGCGCCCTGACCGACAAGGACCTGCTCGGCGATGACACCGAGCTGCGGATCGAGATCGTCCCCGACACCGAAGCCCGCACGCTGACGGTCCGCGACAACGGCATCGGCATGACGCACGACGAGCTCGTGCAGAACCTCGGAACGATCGCGCGCTCGGGCAGCCGGCAGCTCGTCGAAGCACTGAAGCAGAAGGGCGAGACCGGCGATCTCTCGCTGATCGGCCAGTTCGGCGTCGGCTTCTACGCCGCGTTCCTCGTCGCCGACCGCGTCACCGTGACGAGCCGCGCGGCCGGCGCGACCGACGCGTGGCGCTGGGAGAGCGACGCGAGCGAGGGCTTCACGATCGAGGCCGCGTCCCGCGACGAGCGCGGCACCGACGTCGTGCTGCACCTGAAGGAGGACGCCGACGACTTCCTGCGCGAGTGGGAGCTCCGCTCACTCGTCCGCAAGTACTCCGACTACGTGCGTTTCCCGATCCGCCTCGAGGTCGAGCAGGAGAAGGACGGCGAGAAGCACAAGACCTTCGAGACCGTCAACCAGGCCAGCGCCCTTTGGACGCGCCCGAAGGCCGAGATCACCGACGAGCAGTACCGCGAGTTCTACAAGCACCTCGGCCACGACTGGAACGACCCGCTCGCCTGGACGCACTTCAAGGTCGAGGGCACGCAGGAGCTGACCGGCCTCCTGTTCGTGCCGTCGAAGGCACCGCTCGAGCTGTTCGAACGCACCGACCGCGGCATCCGGCTGTTCGTCAAGCGCGTGTTCGTGATGGAGGACTGCGAGGAGATCCTCCCCGAGTGGCTGCGCTTCGTGCACGGCGTCGTCGACTCGCAGGACCTGCCGCTCAACGTCTCACGCGAGTTCCTGCAGCAGGACCGCGTGACGCGCGCGATCCGGAAGCAGGTCGTGAAGAAGACGCTCGCGCTGCTCGAGGAGCTCGCCGCCGCGAAGGACGACGATCGCTACGCGACGTTCTGGAGCGAGTTCGGCCGCATCCTGAAGGAAGGCGTCGTCGCCGAGCGCGACGACCACGAGCTGCGCGACCAGGTCGCGGCGCTGCTGCGCTACGACAGCTCGCACGGCGACGGCGCGACCTCGCTGTTCGACTACACCGCGCGCATGAAGCCGGACCAGCCGGCGATCTACTACGTCACCGGCGACTCGCGCGAGGCCTGCGAGCACAGTCCGCACACCGAGGCCCTGAAGAAGCACGGCTACGAGGTGCTCTACATGCACGACCCGATCGACGAGTGGGTCGTGCAGGCGCTGCCGGAGTTCGCCGAGAAGCCGCTCCACGCCGCGAGCAAGGGCGCCCTCGAGCTGCCGGAGAGCGACGCGGAGAAGCAGGCCGCCGAGGCCAAGGAGGCCGAGCTGAAGGACGTCGTCGCGGCGGTGAAGCAGGCGCTCGGCGACCGGGTCGCCGACGTGCGGGTCAGCAAGCGCCTGACCGACTCGCCGGCGTGCCTCGTCGGCGGCGAGCACGACCTCAGCCCGCGCATGGAGCGGATCCTCCGCGCCAGCGGCCGCGACGTTCCCGAGCAGAAGCGCACGCTCGAGCTCAACCCCGACCACCCGATCGTCAAGAAGCTCGAGGCGCTCGCGAAGGACCAGGGCAAGCAGGACACCCTCACCCGCTGGAGTGCGCTGCTCTGTGACCAGGCGCTGCTCGCCGAGGGTTCGATGCCCGACGACCCGGCGCGGCTCGCGCGCGAGATCGCGGACCTGATGTCCGCGGCGGACTGACGGGCGGGGAGCGGCGATCGCGCGCGCCGCGCCTCTCGACCGTTCGCCGGGTCCGGCCGATCGCTCGATCGCTCGATCGCTCGAGGGTGCGCGATGTGCCCGGGGACACGGCGAGTGGAGGTGAAAAAGGCCGCACCCGTGCGGGCGGATCGGTGGGACGAGGTTGTCGGCGCTGACGATGTCGAGTCTCGCGAATCGGACGGCGAGGGCGAGGGGAGCTCCCTCGGCTCGGGCTCGGAAGCCGGCAGGGGCGTGGGCCCTGCCAGCCCCGTCGCCGTCGCTTCGGTCGCCCTGCGGGCGAGCGACCGAAGCGACGGCGACGGGGCCGGCAGGGCGGGAGGGACCGGCGCACTGCGGGCGGGGGTGGCACATTGTGCCGGGGGTCGGGGTGGCACAATGTGCCACGGGCAGTGAGAAAGAGTGGGGATGAGGAGACAATTGTCTTGTGTTTGGAGGACGGATGGCTACTGTCTGGGAATGGAGAAGGCAGCTGGGGCGGTGGTTCCGGACGTGGTGTTGGTCGAGGGGCTGGGGGTCGAGGAGGTCGAGCGGATCGTGCGGCAGTCGCGGGTCGGCGATGCGCCGCCGAAGGGTGAAGGGCTGCCGCAGGCCTGGTTCACCGTGAAGGCGAGGATGGATCCGGTGCAGTCGCAGACGTGGGAGAACGCGGTGGCCAAGCTGCGTGCGGAGATGGGCTGTCCCGAGGAGCTGTCGCTCGAGGAGGTGATGGTCGAGATGGCGCGGATGGTGCTGGTGAGCGAGGCCGATGGCAGCATGCCGGGGCGGACGCCGGTGGACGGGTCGCTCTACAAGGTGGTCGTGGCCGAGCAGGGTTCGACCGTCGAGGGCGAGGACGGGAGCGAGCCGATCGACGCGGCGACGCTCGAGGCCGTGACCAGCGATGGTGCGACGCCGGACTCGCTACGGAGGAAGGTGCTGGGTCGTGACGGGCACCGTTGCCAGAACTGCCGGACGCTGCGGGGACTCCACGTCCATCACGTCGTCTGGCGCAGCCTTGGCGGCCCGACCAAGGCCGACAACCTGGTGACGCTCTGCGCCAGGTGCCACGGCCTGGTCCACACCGGCCTGCTGGAGGTGAAGGTGGCACAATGTGCCGCGTCCGGCATCCGGTTCGAGTTCACCGGCCGCGGCCGCCGCCGGCTCGGCCGGCACCTGCCGATCGGCCCGAAGGTCCTGCTCCGCGCGGCACAATGTGCCACCCCGGCGTCCGAGCTACCGAAGGAGATCCCTGCCCGCCTGTTCCGCGACCACATGGACTGGTTCGACACGCGAAACGGCAAGCTGACCCTGAAGCCGAGCAAGCGCGCCGAGTTCGTCGCCCTGGTCCGCGAGTGGTCCCAGCGCCCGGTTGCGATCTGATCCGGCGAATGCGTGGGGCATGTGGCGCGTGACCCTCCATCCGGCTGTTGTCCCCTGGGCTCTCCTGCTCAATGGATGTCCGTTGCGTGCTGCCTCCGGGCGGCCTGCGCATGCTCCGCAATCTCGCACCCACCGGGTCCTGGTCGCCTGCACCCGGCTACCGCGAATGCCGCCCGGCCCGCCGCTCCAGAAAGCGCCGCAGCGCGACCGCGTTGTTGTGTCGCTCGTCCTTCGCTCCGAACAGCAACGTCACCTTGTTCGCCCCGCGCATCGCCTCGCGCAGCGGCTCCAACGCTTCCTCGTGCGCCTCCAGCTCGGCGAGATAGCGCTTCTCGAACTCCTCCCACTTCTCCGGATCGTGACCGAACCACTTCCTCAGCGCGGTACTCGGCGCGACGTCCTTCACCCAGGCAGCGAGCCGCGCAGCGTCCTTCGATACGCCGCGAGGCCAGATCCGATCGACGAGGATGCGCCTGCCGTCACCGGGCGACGCGGGGTCGTAGACGCGCTTGACGGCGATCTGGCACGCGCGGGAGGCCATGACACTTCGACTAGGTCGTCGCACGGACGGACGGAACGGTTCAGAATCCGGGCATGCGGAGCGTGTGGATCGCCATCGCCGCCCTGGCCGCGACGGCCGCGGTCGTGCTCTGGTCGACGGGCGGCACCCCGGCGACGCAGCGACCCGACGCGGCGCCGCACGCGACCGAGCCGACGGCGGAGGCCGACAACCCCGCGACCGCCGCGCAGCCAGGCGACCTCCGGCGCGAGGTCGTGTCCGATGAACCCGACGCACCGACGCTGCGCTGGACGGTCCACGTCGTCGATTCCGAGACCGGCGCGCCGGTGCCGGGTGCGACCGTTCGGTCGCTCGCCTCGATCACCGGGGATGACCTCGATCCCGGAAGGCGCGCGCATCTGCGCACGACGTCGCTCGATGCCGAGGTGATCGGGGCACGCTTCGGGCGCACGTTCACGGCCGACGCGAACGGAGCCGTGGAGATCGCGGCAGACGAACCGGCCACGGCGCTCGGCGGGGACGACGTGATCAGGCTCCTGCAAGCGCAACCGAACGTCACCGCACGCGCCGGCGAACGTTACGGCGAGGCCACTCTGCCGGAGCCCGGAGGCGACGTCGAGATTCGCATCGCGTTCGACCGCTCGGCGAGGGTGCAGGTCGTCGACACGGCCGGGAGACCGGCGGCCGGCGTCCACGTGATTCACATGACGCGTGCCGATCAGGTCGGCATCGGCATCGGCGGAAAGGGGTTCATGGCGACCACCGACGCCCATGGGTTCGTCGATCTGCCCCACCTGCAGTGCCGGATCCTCCACCCGCGACAGACGAGCGACGTCGCGGTGTCCGAGCCCGGCCTCGAGACCGAGCCGGTCGCGCTCGACTGTCTCGCACCACCGCGCGAGCCCATCCGCATCCAGATGGCGCCCGCGGGGCGCGTCGTCGTGGAATGCGATGCCCCGGCTGGCCCTGAGCTGTTCGGCGGGACCACGCTCGCCGTGGTCGGGCAGGACCAGGTGTTCAGCCGCCGTCTGGAGCACGGGCACGCGGTCTTCGCGTGGGTCGGACTCGGCAGCGAGTTGCAGGTCCACTGCAGCGGGCTTGCGGGCACGATCGGCCCGAAGACGTTCTCCGGACCGACGCGTGCGGACGAGGTGGTCGTCTGCCGACTCGATGCGGCCGATCGACCGCTGCTCGTGGCGAAGCTACGGGCGCCGTCGGGCGACGCGGTCACAGGCCGTCCCTCCCCCTACGCGCGGATCTCCTGGTCCACGGCCTCGGGAGCCGCCGACAAAGGAGTCTTCGTGGGCGACGACGGCGTCCTGCGATGTCTGCTCGACGCGAACTGGCACGGCCAGGTGATGCAGTCGATCCGGTTCGACATCACGCACGGCGAGTTCCAGGGCCTCCACGCGACGCGTCGCGAAGCGAACGTCCCGTTGCTCGGCACGGTCGATCTCGGCGAGGTGACGCTCGAGGAGGATCCGGTGCTCGCCACGGGTCATCTGGTCGACGAGGCAGGGAACGCGATTCTGCAGGCCAAGCTCCAGATCGAGGCGGTGGGCGACGACGACGCACGAGCGCCGGCCGTCAAGCTGCTGGGCAACGGCCGATTCGAGCTGCGCGGCGACACCGACGTGGCGCGCTGGCGCATCGTGCACGGCACAGCCCCCGGATCGCCGGTGCACCGCCTCGTCGCCCCGATCCAGTTCGCGACCGGCGCGCGAGACCTCGAAGTGGTGCTCGCTGCGCGCGGCTCGATCCACGTGTCGTTCCGACACCCGGCCGGCCGTCCGCTCCCGCTGGCGGTGAAGCTCCTGCCGGCCGATGGTCGTCCGGCGATCGACATCTCGCTGTTCTCCTCGGACGACGACCGGACCACTTCCTATGGCGCCTTTGAGCTGGTCCCCGGCCGATACACACTGACGGCGACCTTGCCGGGTGAGGCCGATCCGATCCTGCGTGTCGAGAACATCGAGATCACGCCCGGGGAGAACCATGACCCGCGCGTCGAGGACATCGAGCTCGACGGCGTGACGAGCCACCGCATCCGGCTCGTGGCCGCGGACGGATCGCCCCTCAGGCTCCGGTGGTGGTGGCTGTACACGCACCGGCCCGGCGCGCCTCGCGAGTGGGAAGGCCGTGCGATGCACGGCAACGAAGGCTGGCTCGCCGCCCGGCCGGGACCGATCGACGTCGTGTGCGTCGTCGAGGGCTATCACCCGCTGCGCGTCGACGGCCTGACCGGCGACACCGAGCTGCGGCTGGAGGAGCTGCCGACGCTGTCGATCACGCTGGCGGACGACGGGGCACTCGGCAAGGACCAGTCCGCGTCGGTCGTGCTGGAGCCGCTGGCCCCCCCCGGCAGCGAGTCGTTTCAGGCGCAGCCCATGCCCACCACCGCCACCCCTTGGCTCGGCTGGATCTCGTTCCGGCCGGGGCAGACCAAGTCCGTCTCGTACGACCGACCGGGGCGCTACCGCGTGCGCGCCCAGGGCTGGCCGAGCCACGACGAGAAACGGGTGATTCCCGGGACGGTGGAAATCGGCGACGAACCGGGGCCGATCACTCTTCATCTCCGCTGAGGCGGCACGGTCGGGTCAAGGACGGGCCCCTCGGCCGTCGATCTCCGAAACGGAGCTCGCATGCCGGCAACCGCCACGCCATCGACGACACGACGGACGCTGGCGATTCTTGCGGTCGTCGCGGTGTGCGTCGCGGCGTTGCTGCTCGGGGTCGGGGTCTCGTCGAGTCCGGCGCCGGAGAGAGCACCGGTCGGGAACAAGCATGCGTCGAGCGCCTCCGCCGATCCCGTCATCGAGTCGCCGCCGACGCCACCGGTCGCGCGCACGCCGGTGACTCATCGAGATCCGACGTCACCCTCCGCAGCACCCCACTGGACCGTCCACGTCATCGACGCCGACACCGGACTCCCGGTGCCCGGTGCGACCGTGCGGTCGCTGGCCGAAGTCGACGTCGGTGACCTGGACGCCACGACGCGCCGCGCATTGGACCAGGACTCGATCGACGCCGAAGTGCTCGGCGCACGATTCGGCCGGACGTTCACCACCGACGAGAATGGCATCCTCGAGCTGCCGCTGCCCGAGGCGGAACGCAGGTTTCAACGTCAGCCGCACGGCGTCGTGCCGTACACGCACGCAAACGTCACCGCACGCTCCGACGAGCGCTATGGCCAGACGCGGCTGCCCCTGGACGGTGGCGACGTCGAGATCCGCGTCGCACCCGACCGCACGGCCCGCGTGCTGGTCGTCGATGCCGACGGTCGACCCGCGCCGGGCGTGCAGCTGTTCCGGCGAACCCGCCGTTCGCGGTGCAGGGGACACGCGACGGAACCGGACCGACGCGAACGGCATCGCCGCGTTTCCTCACGTCCAGTGCCGCATCCGGGATCCACGCCAGTGCACGGAGGTGTTCGTCACCGAGCCGGGCATCGAGACGGAGCCGGTCGCGCTCGACGAGCTCGCGCCATCCGCGGAGCCGATCCGCATCCAGCTCCCACCGACCGGACGGGTGATCGTGCGCTGTGACGCAGCTCCGAGCCTGCGGCTGTTCGAAACGGCGTCGGTGTCCGCGGTCGGGCCCGACCTCGGGTCGTCCGCGGTTCTCGAAGACGGCCGGGCGGAGTTCCGCTGGGTGGGCCTCGGCTGCGAGCTCGAGGCGTATTGCGTCGGCGGCGGCGGCAAGCTCGGCCCGGCCTCGTTCGCCGGACCGGTTCACGCCCATGAGGTCGTCACGGTCGAGCTGGAGCTCGGCGATCGTCCCCTGCTGATGGCTCGACTGTCGACCGACGATCCCGAGCGACGGCCGGCACGCCGTGGCGTCCATCTGGCGTGGACCACTGCGCACGGGCACGGCAAGGCGCGCGCCTTGGTCGACGGCGATGGCGTCGTTCGCTGCCTGCTCGACGATCGGTGGCGCGACGACCGGCTTCGCGACCTCCGCATCGACTTCGGGGACATTCCGATGAGCCGCTTCGGCGGTGTGCACGCTCGCCGTGCCGGACTCGACCTCCCGTTGCGCGGCACCGTCGACCTCGGCGAGCTCCAGCTCGAGGACGAGCCGCTGCTCGCGGGCGGCCGGCTCGTCGACGAGCAGGGCCACGCCGTGCCGCGCGCGATGTTCAGCGTGCAGCCGGTCGACGCTCCAGACACGCCGTACCCCCACGTCCATCTGCTCGCGGGCGGGCGCTTCGAAGTCCGCGGAGTCGGCGAGGCGCCGCGCTGGCGGATCGAGCGCGCGATGTGGAGCGAGCCGAAGCGGTATCAGCGCGAACCGGTCGAGTTCGCGACCGGGGCACGCGACGTCACCGTGGTGTTCTCGACGCTGGGCTCGATCGAGGCGACGTTCCAACACCCGGTCGGGCACCGGATCCCGGTGGGCATCGTCCTGACCTCCGCCGGCGGACGTTCGGGCGGCCCGGTGTTCTCGCAGGACGATGGCAAGGTCACGACGTACCGCTCGGAGTGGCTCGAACCCGGGACGTGGACGCTCACGGCCACGCTCCCCGGCGACGACGCACCGTTCCTGACCGTCGACGACCTCACGATCGAGCCAGGCGACAATCACGACCCGCGCCTCGAGAACATCGTGATCCACGGCGTGACCAGCCATCGCATCCTGCTGACGAACTCTGCCGGCCGGCGGCTCGACTGCACGGTCTGGTCGCTGTTCACGCGCAAGGCCGGTGCGTGGGCTCGCGCGATCGGTGCTCGGCCCCGAGGGCTACGCCGTCAGCCGCGAAGGCCCGATCGACGTCGTCTGCGTCGTGCCGGGGTATCGCCCCGCGCGCATCGACGCGCTGGCCGAGGACACCGAGGTCCGCATGGACCCCCTGCCGAGCGTGCCGATCCGCATCGTCGACGACACGGACCTCGGCGACGACCACAACTTGCGCGTGATCCTCGAGCCGATCGACGGCGGCGACGATCGCTTCGTGCTGTCCGACACGCTCACCGTCGCGACCCCGTGGCTCCAGAGCGTCTACGTCGCGCCGGGTGCGGTGGCCGCGACACCCTACGACGGCGGCGGCCGCTACACGGTGCACGTGCAGGGCTCGTCCACGGGCCGGGAGCGGACCGTGACACCGAACACCGTCGTCGTCGGTGACTCCGCCGGTCCGCTCACCGTGCACGTACGGTGATCGGGACGCCCGGGGCGCCGTGCCCGTCGACCGCGGGCAACCGGTCCCCGACGTAGCTCCGCAGCGTCGCCGCGACCAACGCCTCGACCGTGCGCTCGGCGAGCACGCGGCGCCCACCCTCGCGAAGCCGGTCGGCGAGCGCCGGGTCGGCGAGCACACGGTGCACGGCGGCCGCGACGTCGTCGCCGCGCGTCGCGGCGCACAGTCCGCTGTAGCCGTGTCGCACGATCTCGGGGGCGCCGCCGCCGAGGCCGCTGATCGCGGGGACGCCGGCGGCGAACGCCTCGAGGTAGACGAGGCCGAGCGCTTCGGTGCGTGACGGCACGACGAGCGCGTCGGCCGCACGCAGCAGTGCTGCGCAGCGCGGTGTGTCGACGCGGCCGTGCCAGACGACGGCGTCCGCGACGCCGAGCGCTGCGGCGCGGCGCTCGAGCACCGCGCGGGCCGGGTCGTGGCCGGCGACGTGCAGCACGAGCGAGGGATGCTCGTGCCGCAGGATCGGCAGCGCGTCGATCACCGCGTCGAGGCCCTTGCGGAAGAAGTTGCCGCCGATGAACAGGAGCCGCGGTGCGCCGGCGAGGTCGGCGGGTTCGACTTCGGGAAGCGGATCGATCGTCAGCGGCACGACCGCGCAGCGCGACCGGTCGATGCCGTAGCCGTCGACGATCGCGGCCGTCGTGGCGGCCGAGTTCGTCGCGAGTGCGTCGAAGCGCGGCAGGCAGCGGCGTTCGAGCCCACGGAGCCACGCGTAGTAGAGCTGGCGCTTCAGCGGATCGGCCGCCTGGCCACGCAGGGCGAACCAGCCACGCGGCGTACGCAGCGCGTAGTCGTCGTGCACGGTGCCGACGAAGCGCGCGGCGACGCGCCGGAGCGCCGGTCGCGCGAGCGTCGCATGGCCCTCGCGCGCGTCGAGGAAGTGCGCGACCGCGAACCGCCCCGAGAAGCGCCCGAGCCGCCGCGCGATGCGCCGGCCGAGCGCGTGGAATGCGCCGGGTGTCGGATCGAACCGCGGTGGTGCACCGAGCGACCACCAGGCGGCGTCGGGGCAGCGCTCCGGGTCGCACTCGTCCGCCCACGTCGCAATCGTCAGCGGCACGCCCTCGGCCGCGAGACCCGCGACCAGCGTGCGCGCGTAGGTGCCGACGCCCGAGCGCACCGAGCGGAGCTGCTGCGTCACGATCAGGACGCCGCTCTGGCGCAGGGTGTCGGTGATCGGCCTGCTCATGGCTGGTCGCGCTCCATCGTGCGCGCCGCGCGCAACCCGTCGCGCACGCCGCGCAGGTGCATGCGCACCGGTGCGACGCTGCGCCAGACGAACAGCCCCACGAGCGGCTTGACGACAGCGGCGACGAACACGAACACCGCGCGTTGCACGGGTCCGAGCCACTTCTTCGCGAACATCATCTTGCCGCGCGCCAGGTGGTAGATCTGCGTCGCGCGCATGCCGCCGGCGAACGCCACGTCGTCGCGCTGCGTGCCGCCGTCCTGGTGGTGGACGACCGCGCGTCGTGTCACGCGGCACGTCTGGCCCCTTGCCGCGACCTGCCGGCAGAGATCGAGGTCCTCGACGTAGAGGAAGTAGCGTTCGTCGAACGCGAGCCCCGCTCGCAGTGCCGCCGCGTCGATCAACATGCAGGCACCGCTGACGAACGCGGTCGGCCAGTCGTCGACCGCCGCGGGCCCCGGCACCTGGCAGCGGGTCAGCGTCAGCGGTCGGATGCGGCCGTTCTCGAACAGCACGCGCGCGCCGTCCATCGACAGGATGCGCGCACCGACGATCGCCGCGTCCGGATGACCGGCCGCGGTCGCCAACAGCTCGTCGACGAAGCCGGGCGTGGTCTCGACGTCGGGGTTCAGCAGCAGGACGTGCGTCACGCCCGGCTCGGCGAGCACGGTCCGGATGCCCGCGTTGCAGCCCGCACCGAACCCGCGGTTCTCCGGCTGGATCAGGACGCCGCGGTCCGGACGTCCGGTGAGCTCGGCGTCGAGCGCTTCGTCCGAGCCGTCGCCCGAGCCGTTGGCCACGACGAGCACACGAAGGCCGGGCGCGTCCCGTTCGAGCAGCGCGAGCAGCCGCCGCGTCGCCGAAGCGCACCGCCAGTGCACGACCACCGCGCGCACCTGCGCGTGGCGCGCCGGCGCGGCCTCGGCGCGCGCCGGAACCGGCGATGAGGTGGGGACTTCGAGCACGGGAGCCTCCCCCGGTTCATCGGCCGGCCCGGGCGGCGGCTTGAGCCGTCCCGGGTCCCGAACCCGAGGCTCGCGTCGGAAGGCCGGATGCGGGAGCATGCCGGGTCCCTTACCGATTCCGGAGCCGCCTCTCGTGTTCCTGATCCTCCTGTCCCTCCTGACCGCCGTCGCCGTCGGCGTCACCGTGTCGATGGTCGGCGCCGGCTGGTTCTTCGGCATCCTCGCCGGCGTCGTCGCGTTCCTGATCGCCCAGATCCTCCTCGGACGACGGCTCCGGAAACGCCTCGAGCCGGCACTCGCGCAGGTCCAGCGCCAGGTCGAGGCCGGCATGCTGAAGCCGGCGCTCGACAGCCTGCAGAACCTGCTCCCGCTCGGCTCGTGGGTGCCGCTGCTGCGCGGGCAGCTCTACGCGCAGATGGGCGTGATCGCGTTCCACGCGGGCAAGAAGGACGACGCGCTCGAGTACCTGAAGAAGGCCTCGCGACGCTCGTCCGAGGCGCAGCTCCTGCTGGCCTCGATGCTCGACCGCGGCGGCGACTACGCGGCCGCGAGGAAGGCCCTCGACCGCGCCGCCCCCTACCAGAAGAAGAGCGACTTCTTCCAGAACGTGCAGGCCTACATCCTGCACAAGAACGGCGACACCCCCGATGCCCTGACGCGCCTCAACCGCTTCGCGGACAAGGAGGGCGGCGAGGTCACGAAGGACAACGTCAGCCGCCTCCAGAACGACCGCAAGATGAACCTCAAGCCGTTCGGCATGCCGTGGTACGCGCTCGGCTACGAGCGCCCGCCGGCGTCGATGGGACAGATGCAGACCGGGCGGAAGGGCTTCCGCCAGCCGCCGAAGTCGCAGAAGTCGAAGAAGCGGTGAGGGCGGCCAAGGATCCGCTCGCAGCGGATCTCGCCTTCGTCCGACCGACCGATCAGCCCCCGGCTTCGGCGTGCTCGTCCGCCGGGACCGGCGGCAGCCCGCGCGTCGCAGCGAGCGGCAGCAGCATCGCCGCACCGCCGACCAGCGCCGGTGCGGCGCTGTCAAAGCGCCAGTACAGCAGGCCACCGATGACCGGACCGATCGCGCGGCTCAGCGAGCCGATCGAGCGGAGCGTGCCCTGCGTCAGGCCCTGCCGGTCGCGCGGCGCGTAGCGCGAGACCAGCGAGCTCAACGACGGCATCGCGAGGGCACTGCCGACGGCGAGCGCACCGAGGCCGGCGTAGAGCCAGCCGGGCGTCGTCGACAGGCCGACCGCGGCGAACCCCGGCACCATGATCACGAAGCCCGCGCGCGCGACCGCGATCTCGCCGAAGCGCGGCACGACGCGGCGCACCAGCCCGCCCTGGACCAACGCGATCACCAACCCGATGAACACGAACATCCACGTGTTGTCCGTGATCGTGAACCCGAAACGCTCGACGGCGAGGAAGGTCAGCGTGAACTCGAGCGCACCGAACGCGGTGAGCTGAAGCAGGTAGATCACGTGCGTGCGCAGGATGCCCGGTGCGCGCACCGAATGCAGCGCGGCAAACGGGTGCCACGTCGCGCGCGGGCGGTCGGCCGCGCCCGCGCGACGCGCCGGACGCGTTTCCGGCAGTCGCTTCGCGACCCATGCGAGGTTCAGCAGCGCGAGCGTCATCGAGCCGAGCGCGGGCGTCGAGAACGGGTTCAGGCCGAACTCGGCACCGCCCGGCCACGCGTTCAACAACTCGATCGACGGGCGAGACAACGCGCCACCGAGCGCGGGCCCGAGCACGAACCCGAGCCCGATCCCCATCCCGACCATCCCCATGCCGTGCGCGCGCTGGCGGCCGGTCGTCGTGTCGGCGACCACCGCCGCCGCGGTCGCGACGTTTCCGGCCATCAGGCCGGCGAGCAGGCGCGCCGCGATCAGGAGGCCAAAGCCGCCCGCGAACACCCACAGGAAGTGCGCGAACGCGGTGCCGCCGATGGTGACGAGCAGCGTCTTGCGCCGCCCGATGCGATCCGACACGGCACCCCACACTGGTGCACCGAGGAACTGCATCAGCGCGTAGCACCCGCCGAGCACGCCGCCGAACAGCGTGACGACGGCGTTCTCGTCGTCACCGGCGAAGCCGCGCAGCCACGCGGCGAGATGACCGACCGCGCTGTCCGGCCCCTCGAGCGTCACGTAGTGGTCGAGGAGCTGCGGGAAGATCGGGAACAGAATCGACATCCCCGCGATGTCCAGCAACACCGTGAGGAAGACGACGCCGAGGAGCGAGCGCGAGGGGGCTGGAGGGTCGTTTGACATCGGGAACGAACCCGGCATCAGACCACTCCAGCAGGGCGGAAGCGAACCTGCAGTTCATCGCACCGGCGTGCGGGGCCCTTCTCGCCGCACCCCGTCGTGGCGCCGACCGCCCGCCATCACGCCCGCAACCGCTCGAGCAGCCACCGCAACGGCCTCGCGATCCGACCGATCGCGCGCTTCCACAGCGGTCAGGTCGGGGGCGCGACGGCCCGTGATTCGCGCGGCTCCGGTTCAGTCGCCATCGCCCGAGCTCTCCGACAACAAGGCCCGCTTCGATGCGACCCGCGCCTGCTCGGCGTGGCCCGGCAGCGGGTCCTTCTGCTTGGTGATCACCGGCCAGCGCTTGCTCAGCCGATCGTTGAGCTCGAGCCACTCGGCCCATTGCGAGGGCAGGTCGCTGTCCATGAAGATCGCGTTCACCGGACACTGTGACACGCACAGCGTGCAGTCGATGCACTCGCCCGGGTCGATGACCAGGCAGTTCTCGCCTTCGCGGAAGGCATCGACCGGGCAGACCTCGACGCAGTCGGTGTACTTGCAGAGGACGCAGGGTTCTGCGACGACGTGGGTCATGGACCGGCTCAGCCGCGCAGCGCGCGCGGGAACAGCACGTTGTTCTCGAGGTGGATGTGCTGCATCAACTCGCGCTCGAACTCCGCGAGGCCGAGGTAGAGCGCGCGCCAGGTGCCGCACGCCTCGGGCGGCGGGACGTGGTCGCCGGTGATGTCCCGGATCGCCGCGAGCGTCGCGCCGACGTCCTCGTGCTCCTGCTCCATCACCTGGATCGGCCCGGCGGCTGCCGCCCCCTGCCCGCCGGCGAGCAGCGGGAACAGGATCTCCTCCTCCTTCCGCATGTGCAGCTCGAGCTCGGCGGTGAGCTGGCCGAGGATCATCGCCAGACCGCGCGGACAGCTCAGCTTCTCGCCGTGCACCTTCTCGACGCGCTGCGCCATCGCCAGCAGGCGCGGCAGCTCCTCCCGGTGCGGCACGTGGAAGCGCGTGACGAGGTGCTCGAGCAGCTCGGGAATCGCACGCTCGTCCCAGCGCTCGAACGCGTCGTCGCCACGCTCCTCGGCCTCGACCTCGCGGATCAGCGCGTGCACGTCGAGTCTCTTCCGCGCGCAGGCGTCGGCGAGGCTCACCTGACCGTGGCAGCAGAAGTCGAGACCATGGCGCATGAACGCGCGGGACGCGCCGGCGCGGGTGGCGGCGAGTCGGGCGAGGGTGTCGGCGGGAGTGATCGTCGTCGTCTCGTGCATCGGGTCCTCCGGAACGGGTCGGAACCCCGAGGGCAAGGCACGTGCCACGCCCGGATGCAGCCGACGCCCGCCGGGAACCGGTGAAATCGCGCCGCTCGTCGTCCGTTCGATGCACGACCGTCGTTCTCCATCCGACAACGTGTTCTCCGCATGACGACCGCTCTCGACCTCGACGCGCTGCTCCCGATCGCCCTCGACATGACCCGGTCGCTGTCGGCGGAGGACCGCGCCCAGCGCCTCGTCGACACCGTGCAGGCCGCGCTGCCGTGCGACGCGGCCGCCCTGCTCCGCGCCCGTGGCGACACGCTCGTGCCGGTCGCCGAGCGCGGGCTGTCGCCCGATCTGCTCGGTCGCCGGTTCGCGCTCACCGACCATCCGCGGCTCGAGCGGATCTGTCGCGCCGACGAGCCAGTGGTGTTCCGGAGCGACAGCCCCCTGCCGGATCCGTACGACGGGATGATCCGCGCCGCCGCGGATCCGACCCACCGCGTGCACGCCTGCCTCGGCTGCGCGCTGCGCGTCGACGGTGAGCTGGTCGGCGCGCTGACCGCGGATGCCCTCGACGGTCACGCGTTCGACACCGTCGACCGCCGCATGCTGGCCCACCTCGCGGCGCTCGCCGGCGCGGCGTTGCGCACGATCGACCTGATCGATGCGCTCGAGGAGCGCGCGATCCGCGAGGGCCAGGTGTCCCGCGACCTGATCCGCGACGCGCTCGAACGCCGCGGCGGGCTGCTGCTCGGCAGCAGCACCGCGATGCGCCGCCTGCGCGAGGAGATCGACCTGTTCGCGGGCACCGAGCTCGCGGTGCTCGTCACCGGCGAGACCGGCGTGGGCAAGGAGCTCGTCGTGCGCACGCTGCACGCCCGCTCGCGCCGCGCCGACCGGCCGCTCGTCTACGTCAACTGCGCGGCACTCCCCGAGTCGATCGCCGAGAGCGAGCTGTTCGGCCACGTCAAGGGTGCGTTCACCGGCGCCGATGCCGCACGCCCCGGCAAGTTCGGCGTCGCGGACGGCGCAAGCCTGTTCCTCGACGAGGTCGGCGAGCTGCCGCCACACGTGCAGGCCAAGCTCTTGCGCGTGCTGCAGGAGGGCGAGCTCCAGCGCGTCGGCGCCGACCGGCCGAGCTACGTCGACGTGCGCGTGCTCGCCGCGACCAACCGTGACCTCGAGGCCGAGGTCGGCGCCGGCCGCTTCCGCGCCGATCTCCTGCACCGCCTCGACGTCGGCCGCATCCGCGTGCCGCCCTTGCGCGAGCATCGCGACGACGTGCCGCTGCTCGCCGGACAGTTCGCCGACGAGGCCCGCCGCCGCATCGGCTCTGGTCCGGTGCGCTTCGAGCCCGACGCGCTCGACCTCCTGGCGGCGAACGACTGGCCCGGCAACGTCCGCGAGCTCGAGAACGTCGTGGCGCGTGCGATCCTGCGCGCGGCGGCTCGCGCCGAGGCGGGTGGCCGCGTGCTGGTGTCGACGGCCGATCTCGACGTCCGTGCCGGAACCACCGTCAACCCGGGCGATGCGCCGGCCCCAACCCTCGACGACCCCGGCTCACCGACGACCCTCCGCGATTCGGTCGACGGCCACCAGCGCGCCCGCATCCGCGCCGCCGTCGACCGCCACGGCGGAAACTGGGCGGCCGCCGCCCGCGAGCTCGGGCTCGCGCGTGCCAATCTGCACCGGCTCGCCCGGCGACTGGGACTCAAGTGAACCGAACCGCCGGTCCGGGCGGCGAACGCACGACACGGCCCTGAGCGTTCAGGCCCCCGGAGTCCCGCCGATGCAATCCCCTCGATGGCTGGCAGGCGGCACGCTCGCGGGCGTGCTGGTCCTGGTCTCGTTCGCCACGGCCCAGACGCTGGTCCGGGACATCAACCAGACCGCGCCGGCAACGAATCCGGGCTCGGCTCCGGCCGGGTTCTGGAGTGCCGGGGCCGTGGCGTTCCTCCCGGCAAACGACGGCGCGCACGGGCTGGAGCCCTGGCGCACCGACGGCACGGCAGCCGGAACCGTGCTCATCGACGACATCTGGCCGGGCTCGGGCAGCTCGCTGTCGATCGACGAGGACTCCGCGGCCGTCGATCCGAGCGGACGCCTCTACTTCGTCGCCGACGACGGCGTCCAGGGGCGGGCGCTCTGGCGCACCGATGGCACGGCCGCAGGCACGTTCGCGCTGCTCACCCTGCCGTCTGGCGGGTCGTTCGATCCGTGGCTGACATCGTTCGGCTCGGCGATCTACTTCGTCGCTTCCGACGGCATGCGGGGAGCGGGGCTGTGGCGGACCGATGGCACCCCGGGCGGCACGACGATGGTGATGTCGCCGGGCAACGCGTCGCTGGAGGAGCTGTCCGCGGCCGGCGGCGCGCTCTACTTCATCGCGCTCGTCGGCGGTACGCGGGTGCAGCTGTGGCGTAGCGACGGAACCGCGGCGGGAACGTCGATGCTGTACGATTTCGGCGCGTTCCTGCCGTCCCCGCGACTCGGCAGATTCACGGCGGTGGGAAGCGTGGTCTGCTTCGTCGGCTACGACGCGGCGCATGGGAGCGAGCCCTGGCGCACCGACGGCACGGCGGCCGGCACCTCGCTGGTCGCCGACATCGAGCCCGGCGGCACCGGCTCGGCGCCGAGCGACCTGTACCCCGCGGGCTCCGACGCGCGTGTGGTGTTCCGCGCGACGACGCGCACGGACGGCTCCGAGCTGTGGACTTCGGACGGCTCGATGGCCGGTACCGTGCGCCTGAGCGACATCGGCCCCGGCGCGCTGGATGGCGATCCGAGGACGTTCACGCGATCGGGCGCATCGATCTACTTCGTCGCGACCACGCACCAGGACGGCACCGAGCTCTGGGCCTTGCCGGTCGCGGCGACCGGCGCGTCGCTGGTCGAGGTCGTCGGCCGGGGCTGCGCGGGCAGCAACGGGCAGGTGCCGGCGATCGGCACCTCGGTGCTGCCGACCGTAGGTGAGGGCGCCTTCGCGTTCGAACTGTCGCAGGCGCTCCCGAACGCGGCGTCGGCGCTGAACATCTCGCCGGTGTTCGGGGTGATTCCGCTGCCGCCATGCACCGGCTACCTGCTTTCGCCGTACGCCTACGTGCCGGCGATGATCGACGTCCTCGGCCGGGCGACGGTCACGGCGCCGATCCCGGCCGATCCGGCGATCCAAGGGCTCCAGCTCTACGCACAGTTCTCGTTGTTCGACCAGGTGGGCCCGCGGCCGATCACGCTGAGCGACGCTCTGTCGGTCGTGATCGGGCGATAGTGCCCGAAAGCGCCCCCCACGGCCCGGCGTTGACGCCCCGGAGTCCCGCGGATGCAATCCCCTCGATGGCTGGCAGGCGGCGCGCTCGCGAGCGTGCTCGGCTTGGTTCCGTTCGCCGCGGCGCAGACGCTGGTCCGCGACATCAACCCGACCACGTCGGCGACGAATCCCGGCTCGGAGCCGCGCGCGATCCAGGGAGGGCCGACGTTCGCCCTGGTGGACGCGGACGATGGGCTGGACGGATACGAGCCGTGGATCACCGACGGCACGGCGGCGGGCACGCGCCTCCTGGCCGACATCTGGCCGGGGTCGGCGGGCTCGCTGTCGTTTTTGGATGGCTCGACCGCGGTCGACGCGAACGGCCTCGTCTACTTCGTGGCGGAAGACGGCGTGACCGGCGACGCGCTGTGGCGCACCGACGGAACGACCGCGGGCACGGTCCGTGTCGTCGATCTCGCCGGCCCGGGAGGGGGCGCCCCCCGCCTCACGGCCGCCGGATCGATCGTGTACCTCGACCGGGACGACGGCGTGCACGGGCTCGAGCTGTGGCGAACCGACGGCACGCCGAGCGGGACCGCGATGGTGATCGACCTCGCACCGGGCAGCGCGAGCTCCGACCCACGCGACCTGTTCTTCTCGGCCGGTTCGCTCTGGTTCGTCGCGTACTTCGACGGGCTGAACCCGCAGCTCTGGCGGACCGATGGCACCGCGGCCGGCACGGTGCTGATCCACGACTTCGGGACCGTGTCCCCTCCGTTCGTCAACGGCGTCGGCCATCTGGCCGCGATCGGCGGCGTCGTGTGCTTCATCGGCTACGACGCCGCGCACGGCAGTGAACCGTGGCGCACCGACGGCACGCCGAGCGGGACGTACCTCCTGCGGGACATCAACCCGGGTTCGGCGTCGAGCACGACGCTGTTCTTCACGGTCGAGGTGGCGGCGTCGACCCAGCGGGTGTTCTTCCCCGCCAACGACGGGGTCTCCGGGGTCGAGCTGTGGAGCACCGACGGGACGGCAGCCGGCACGACGCTCGTCACCGACATCGCCGTGGGCGACAGCTCGCTGCCCCACGCGCTGACGCCGTTCGGGAGCTCGATCGTGTTCGCGGCGGACGACGGCGTGCACGGCGACGAGCCGTGGGTCAGCGATGGCACGCCCGCCGGCACGCACATGATCCGCGACGTACGAGCCGGAGCGGGCAGCTCGACGCCGTCGATGTTCGCGCCGCTCGGCGGCGGCATCTGGTTCCGTGCCGACGACGGCATCCACGGCACCGAACCGTGGCGCACCGACGGCACGTCGGCCGGGACCGCGATGATCCGCGACGTCTGGCCCGGCCAGACGGGCTCGAGACCATCGGTCCCGGCGGTCCTCGGTGGACGCGTGCTGTTCGCGGCCGACGACGGCACCCACGGCGCCGAGCCGTGGATCACCGATGGCACATCGGGCGGCACCACCCTGGTCGCGGACATCGCGACACCGCCCGGCACGGACTCCGGCATCCGCTTCGAGGTCGGCGTCGGCGATCGGCTCGGGTTCCTGGCCGATGACGGCATCCACGGACTCGAGCTGTGGCGCAGCGACGGCACGGCCCAGGGCACGCAGCTCGTCCTCGACCTGGCCCCGGGTTCCGAAGGGCTGTACCCGAACCTGCTGCAGCCGTATCGGGCCGAGCTGCTGCTCGGCGCGTGGTCGTCGACCACCGGCTGGACGCTCGCGATCAGCGACGGCACGGCGAGTGGCACGCGGACACTGCTCACCGTCAACATGGCGCCGCCGTCCCCGCCGTTCGCGTCGATCGTGTTCACGCCTCTCGGTCCCCTCGGGGACGAGTACCTGCTGGCGGTCGACGACGGCGTGCACGGCAACGAGCTCTGGAAGACCGACGGCACCGCGGCCGGGACCGGGCTGGTCCTCGACATCGTCCCGGGTCCCGAGTCGTCGTCACCGACGTGGAGTACGCGACTCGGCGGCGAGCGGTTCTTCTTCGCAGGGAGGTCCTTTCCGCTGGCCCCCGATCTGTGGAAGACCGACGGAACGGCCGCCGGCACCGTCGTCGCCCAGAGCGGCGGCGGCACCGCCTTCTTGAACTCGCAGATCACGACGTGGAACGACGTGGTCTGGTTCACGATCGCCGACGCGACCGTGGGCGCGGAGCTGTGGCGCACCGACGGCACGACGGCCGGCACGTCGCTCGTCCGGGACATCGCGCCGGGGATCGCGTCCGCGGAACCCCGCGAACTGGTCGGCCTCGGTCGCGTATCTCCTGTTCACCGCCGATGACGGCGTGCACGGCCGCGAGCTCTGGCGCAGCGACGGCACGGCCGCCGGTGCCGTGCTGCTGGCGGACATCGTCGCGGGGTCCACGAGCAGTCGCGTGGGCGGGCTGACGCGAGCCGGCGACTTCGTGTTCTTCAAGGCCGACGACGGCGTCCACGGCGCAGAGCTCTGGCGCACCGATGGCACCGCCGCGGGGACCGTGCTCGTCGACGACATCGAACCCGGCAGCGTCGGCTCGAATCCGACCGACATCCTCGCCGCCGGGTCGAGCACGCAGGTCGTGTTCGCGGCCCACGACCGCGCCGCCGGCGACGAGGTCTGGACGTCCGACGGCACCGCGGCCGGCACCGTCCGGCTCAGCGACCTCGAGGCCGGTCCGCTCGACAGCACGCCACGGCGGTTCACGCGCGGGGGCGGCCAGGTGTTCTTCGTCGCGACGACTCGACCGACCGGGCAGGAGCTCTTCGTCCTGCCCGTCGCCGCCACCGGCGCCGCCATCGTCGAGGTCGTCGGTAGCGGCTGCGCCGGCAGCAGCGGCAACGTCCCGACCCTCGGCACGTCCGCGCTGCCCACGGTCGGCGACGCCACGCTCGCGTTCGTGGGAACGCAGGCACGACCCAACGCCGCCGCGGCCCTCAACCTGTCCGCGAGCTTCGGCGAGATCCCGCTGCCGCCGTGCACCGCCTGGCTCCTCGACCCGTACGTCACCGTCCCCGCCGCCACCGACGTCCTCGGCCGCGCGACCATCGCCGCACCGATCCCCCCCACGCCGGTGTTCCACGGCCTCGAGCTCTACGCACAGCTCTCGCTGTTCGACCAGGTCGGACCGCGGCCCATCACCCTCAGCGACGCGATTCGGATCCTGATCGGGAGGTGATGCGAAGATGCCGCCACCAATCCCAGAGATCGACGACCATCGCCAATCAGGCGGATCGTCTCATCGGGTGCCCATCATGAAACTGCACGCAATCGTCACCGGCACGTTGATCTTGGTCTCGTCGGCGACCTCGCAGACTCTGGTCGCCGACATCAACCAGGTATCCCAGACCTCCAACCCCGGCTCGAGCCCGACCCGCTTCCAGAGCAACGGCACGTTCGCGCTCATGGCCGTGGACGACGGGATCCACGGCCGTGAACCCTGGATCACCGACGGCACCGCGGCAGGCACGACGCTGCTCGTGGATCTGTGGCCAGGGTCCAACGGCTCGATGACCCTCGAGGAGCATACGACCACGACCGACGCGAGCGGCGGGGTGTACTTCCTCGCGAACGACGGCTCGGCGGGGTTCGGGCTGTGGCGAACGGACGGAACCGCTGCGGGCACCACCGCGCTCGCGACGTTCGGCCAGGTGCCGCAGTTCGATCCGTGGCTGACTCCGGCCGGATCGACCGTGTTCTTCGTCGCCGACGACGCCGTACACGGAGTCGAGCTGTGGCGCACCGACGGCACGCCGGCCGGCACTGCGATCGTGACGGACCTCGCTC
Source organism: uncultured Planctomycetota bacterium (assembly GCA_963823025.1). Classification (GTDB taxonomy): domain Bacteria; phylum Planctomycetota; class UBA1135; order UBA1135; family UBA2386; genus CAWGKH01. The sequence continues at coordinate 135,200 of CAWGKH010000010.1, forward strand.
CCGGCGCCACGAGCTCCAGCCCGCACGACCTCTACTCCATGGGCGGCGTCCTGTACTTCGTCGCGCGCCTGCCCACGGAGAACGACGCCCAGCTGTGGCGAAGCGACGGAACCGCAGCCGGCACGACGATGGTGCACGACTTCGGCACCGTCGCTCCGCTGTTCTTCGACGTCGGGCACTTCGCCGAGGTCGGCAGCGTCCTGTGTTTCATCGGCTACGACGCGGCGCACGGCTACGAGCCCTGGCGCACCGACGGCACGTCCGCCGGTACCTGGCTGTTGAAGGACGTGCGTCCAGGAAGCCTCTCGGGAACCCCGCGGTTCCGAGATGCGGAGGTCGTGGCCTCGACGCAGCGAGTATTTTTCGTCGCGGACGACGGAACGACCGGCACCGAGCTCTGGAGCACTGACGGCACGTCCGCCGGAACGACACTGGTGCTCGACATCATGCCGTCCGGAAGCTCCGCGCCTCACGGCCTCGCGGCATTCGGTAGCCGACTCCTGTTCGGAGCTGACGACGGGTTCCACGGCGACGAACCGTGGATCACCGACGGGACACCAACCGGGACGCACCTGGTCAAGGATGCGCGCAGCGGAGCCAGTGGTTCGACTCCCCGCTCGTTCACCGAGAGTGGCGGCTCTGCGGTGTTCTATGCGAACGACGGTTCGCACGGCACCGAGCCCTGGACGACGGACGGCACCGCATCGGGCACGTTCGTCCTGCGTGATGTCTGGCCCGGTTCGTCCAGCTCGTCCCCGGGCCGACTGACCCCGCATGTGGGTCGGGTGCTGATGAGCGCCAACGACGGCGCTCACGGTTTCGAACCGTGGATCACCTACACCTCCGGCAGCATCCACTCGGTCAGGCTCGTGGCGGACGTCGCGACGCCGCCCGCACCGAGCTCGGACATCGAGTGGATGTGCGGCATCGGCGATCGGCTCGCATTCGTCGCGGACGACGGCGTGCACGGCCAGGAACCCTGGTTCAGCGATGGCACCACGGGGAATACCGCGCTGATCGCGGACCTCGTACCGGGGAGCGAGGGCTCGACGCCGCGGATGATGCTCGTGAGCTTCGAAGACGCCGTGCTCATCGTGGTCTGGCTACCGAATCACGGATGGACGCTGCTGCGAAGCGATGGGACGGCCGCGGGGACCATGGAGCTGTCGGTCCTGAGCCCGGCGTCGGTACCGATCGGAAGCTGGGCACCAATCGGACAGCTCGGCGACGACTTCCTCTTCGCGTTCGGCGGCGGGATTCCGGCCATGCAGATCTGGAAGACCGATGGCACCAGCGGGGGAACGATGTTGGTGAGCGGTGTCGCGAACGCCGCCGGACCGCTGCCGGGCGTTGCCGCGACGCTGGGAGGCGAGATCTACTTCTTCGTCCCCGCCGGGTTGCTCCTCAGTTGGGATCTCTGGAAGACCGACGGGACGGCGGCCGGCACGGCTCTCGTGAAGCAGACCAGTGGAGCTCCGCTGGACTTCCCCGAGATCGCCACGTCGAACGGCGTCTTGTTCTTCACGATCGGGGATCCGTCCGTCGGCGTCGAGCTGTGGCGAACCGGTGGCTCGCCATCGACCACGGCGCTGGTGCTCGACATCGCACCGAGCTCACCGGCTTCGAATCCGCGCGAGCTCGTCGATCTCGGCGGAGTGCTGGTCTTCACGGCGGACGACCGGGTGCACGGCCGCGAACTGTGGCGCAGCGACGGCACGGCCGCCGGTACCGTGCTGCTGGCGGACATCGTTGCGGGGTCCGCCAGCAGCGACCCGACCGAGCTGACGCGAGCCGGCGACTTCGTGTTCTTCAGAGCCGACGACGGTGTCCACGGCGGTGAGCTCTGGCGCACCGATGGCACCACCGCGGGGACCGTGCTCGTCGACGACATCGAACCCGGCAGCGTCGGCTCGAATCCGACCGACATCCTCGCCGCCGGGTCGAGCACGCAGGTCGTGTTCGCGGCCTACGACCGCGCCGCCGGCGACGAGGTCTGGACGTCCGACGGCACCGCGGCCGGCACCGTCCGGCTCAGCGATCTCGAGGCCGGCCCGCTCGACAGCACGCCGCGGCGGTTCACGCGCGCGGGCGGTCAGGTGTTCTTCGTCGCGACGACTCGACCGACCGGGCAGGAGCTGTTCGTCCTGCCGGTCGCCGTCACCGGCGCCGCGATCGCCGAGGTCGTCGGCAGCGGCTGCGCCGGCAGCAGCGGCAACGTCCCGACCCTCGGCACGTCCGCGCTGCCGGCGGTCGGCGACGCCGCGTTCGCGTTCGAGCTGACGCAGGCCCGGCCGCTCGCCGCCGCGGCGCTCCACCTGTCGCCGGTGTCCGGCGAGATCCCGCTCCCACCGTGCACCGCCTGGCTGCTCCCGCCGTACGTCTCGGTGCCCACCGGCACCGACGTCCTCGGCCGGGCCACGATCGCCGCCCCGATTCCCGCCGATCCGGTGTTCCAGGGGCTCGAACTGTACGCGCAGCTCTCGCTGTTCGACCAGGTCGGTGCCCGCCCGATCACGCTGAGCGACGCGCTCCGGATCCTCGTCGGGCAGTAGCCCGGCCGGCGCTCGCGCAGACAACCGAGTGACAGCCGAAAGCGGCCTCTGCCTCGACCCGGGCAGGCTCGGAGCGCACGATCATGCGCTCCGAGCTTCGATGCCCATGAACCGTCCCCTCCGCACCGCCGTCTCCCCGTTCCTCCTGGTCCTGTTGCTGGCCGGCTGCCACGCCGGAACCCCGGCACCGACGACGCGGCAGAAGCCGGAGCTCGGCGACTTCGGCGTCGACCTCGCCGGCATGGACCGCTCGGTCGTGCCGGGCGACGACTTCTACGGCTACGTCAACGGCACGTGGCAGCAGCACGCCGAGATACCCGCCGACCGCTCGCGTTGGTCGAGCTTCTCCGAGCTGAACGACACGGCCGAGGCGCGCACGCGCGCGATCATCGAGGAAACCGCTACGCAGACGCACGCGACCGGCGACACCAAGAAGATCGGTGACTTCTACAACGCGTTCATGGACGCGGCGGCGATCGAGAAGAAGGGACTCGCGCCGCTCCAGCCCCAGCTCGACGCGATCGCCGCGATCAACGACAAGACGGCACTCGCACACTTCATCGGGACCTCGCTGCGCGCCGACGTCGATCTCCTGAACGCGACCGACTGGTACACCGACCGGGTGTTCGGACTGTGGGTCTCGCAGAACCTCGAGAAGCCCGGCGAGTACGCGCCCTACCTGGTGCAGGGTGGACTCGGGCTGCCCGACCGCGACTACTACCTCGAGGGGGGCCGCATGGCCGAGGTCCGGAAGGACTACGAGGCGCATGTCGTCCAGGTCCTGACCCTCGCGCACGTGGCCGATGCGGACGCGAAAGCGGCGCGGATCCTCGCGCTCGAGACCGCGATCGCGCGCGTGCACGCGACCGGCGAGGAGACCAACGACGTCAAGCGCGGCGCGAACTTCTGGAGCCACGACGACTTCGCGAAGAAGGCGCCGGGCCTCGACTGGGACGCATTCCGCGACGGAGCAGGGCTCGCGAAGCAGGACGAGTTCATCGTCTGGCAGCCGAACGCCGTGACCGGGATCGCGGGGCTGGTCGGCAGCGAACCACTCGACACGTGGAAGGAGTACCTCGTCTTCCACGCACTCGACCGCGCCTCGCCGCTCCTGCCGAAGGCGTTCGCGGACGAGCGCTTCGCGTTCTACGGCACCAAGCTCAGCGGCATCCCGCAGCAGCAGGAACGCTGGAAGCGCGCCGTCGCGGCCGTGGACTCGGCGCTCGGCGAGGCCGTCGGCAAGATCTACGTCGCACGTTGGTTCAGCGCGGAGACCAAGGCGCGCGCCGACGCGATGGTCAAGAACCTGCTGACCGCGTTCGGTCACCGCATCGACGCGCTCGACTGGATGAGCGATGCGACCAAGGCGCACGCCAAGGCCAAGCTCGCCGCCATGCACATCGCGATGGGCTACCCCGCGAAGTGGCGCGACTACTCGGGCCTCGAGGTGCGCGCTGACGACGCTCTGGGCAACGCCGAGCGCGCGAGCCTGTTCGAGTATCGCCGCAACATCGGGAAGCTCGGCACGTCCGTCGACCACGACGAGTGGTACATGCTCCCGCAGGAGGTCAACGCGCTGAACATCCCGCTCGAGAACCGGCTGATCTTCCCGGCCGCGATCCTCGAAGCGCCGTTCTTCGACGCGGCCGCCGACGACGCCGTCAACTACGGCGGCATCGGTGCGGTGATCGGCCACGAGGTCACGCACAGCTTCGATTCCAGCGGGGCGCTGTTCGACGAGCACGGCCGCATGTCGAACTGGTGGACACCATCGGACTTCCAGAAGTTCGAGGCCGCCGGTGCGGCGCTGGCGGCGCAGTTCGACACCTACAAGCCGTTCCCCGACCTGTCGGTGAACGGCAAGCTGACGCTCGGTGAGAACATCGCCGACGTCGCCGGTCTCGCGACCGCCCTCGACGCCTATCACCTCTCGCAGCAGGGCAAGCAGCCGCGGACCATCGACGGCTTCGGCCCCGACCAGCGCCTGTTCCTCGGCTGGGCCCAGGTCTGGCGCACCAAGACCCGCGAGAAGGCGCTCCGCAACCAGCTCAAGACCAACGTGCACGCGCCGGGGCAGTACCGCGCGCTGACCGTGCGCAACGAGGACGCCTGGTATCCGGCGTTCGACGTGAAGCCCGGTCAGACGCTCTATCTGCCCCAGGACCAGCGGGTGAAGGTGTGGTGAGCGGCGATCCGACACGCTCCGCGCGGCGTGTCGCACCGGCCATCGTGACCGCGCTGCTGGTCGCTGGCGCGGTCGCGCAGTCCGACACACACGCCGCGCCCGCGATCCGGAGCCTCGCTTGTTCCGCCGATGGCCAGCAGGTCGTCGTCGCGACGGCGGGCGGCGTGACGATCCGCCGCCGCAAGGACGACCACGTGCTTCGCGAAGTGCACCTGCCGAGCCCGCCACGGCAGGTCGCCGTCGCGCCCGACGGCACCGTGGTCGCCGCGGCCTGCGAGGACGGCGCCGTGCGCCTGATCGACGTCGCGGGCAAGGCCGGCACGCGCACGCTGTTCTGCGGCGCCACGAGCATCGCCTTCCTGCCCGATGGCAACGCCGTCGCCGGCGATCGCGAAGGCCACGTCACCACACTTCCCGTGGACATGCTGGCGCTGCAACCCGGCGAGAGCGTCGACCTCCGGCCGAACTACGCACGCTGGCACCTCGAACCGAGGCGTCAGGGTCGCCGCGGCACGTGCTCGGTGTTCACCGCGACCGCCGCGTACCAGTACACACTGTGCCGGCGCGAGGACCGCGGCGTGCCGCTCAGCGAGGAGTTCCTCAACTGGGCGGCGAACGACGCCACCGGTCGCATCGACGATGGCAGCTTCTTCCAGGACGTCGTCGACGGCTTCACGAAGTACGGCGCGTGCCGCGCGGAGCTGATGCCGTACGCGGCGGCGTTCGATCCCGAGCGCAAGCCGAGCGCCGAAGCACTCGCGGACGCCGCGAAGATTCGGGACCTCGGCTTCACCGTGCACTGGATCAACCCGTGGAAGCCGCAGGCCGGGCTGACGACGGAGCACCTCGACGAGATCCGGCAGGTCCTCGCGTTGGGCTGGCCGGTGTGCCTCGGCGCCTCGCACAGCACGCTCGCGGTCGGCTATGCCGACGATCCCGCGCAGCCGGGCGGCGGCCGGATCTGGATCCGTGACTCCGCGATCGGCGCTTGTCGCCCGATCACCTACGAGTTCGTGCTCGCGAAGATCGGTGACGTGTTCTGGGTCGGTTCGGCCCCGGAGAACCGAAAGCGCGGCTGACTGGCGCGGGGCACGGCCGCCGGCCGGCTATGGCGAGCGCGTCGAGCGAAGGTATGCCAGCTCCTCGTCGTCGAGGATGGCATCGACCAGCAGGACCACGCGTGGCTCGGTCGAGAGATTGGCGGTCTCGTGGTCGATCACGCCGTCGAAGATCAGACAGCGCCCGGTCTCCCACGTGTAGCGCTCGGTGGCGACCCGCATCAGTGAGCCCTCGGGTATCCGGAGCCCGAGATGCGTCCGGAGCAGGTTCGCCGGCTTCTGGTCCGTGTGCGGCAGGATGTGGCAGCCGGGTTCCATCCAACTGAAACCCGCGGACACGACCCGCGGAATCGACTTCAGGACACGAGTGCTCTCGGGACACCGCGCCTGATTGAGCGCGAACAGCCGATCGATGCCCGGCGGATGGGAAGCGAGGAACAGCGGGTACGCGAGCCAAGTGCCCTGATACGCAGGTCGATCCGGCCATTCGATGAAGTGCTCGCGGCGAAGCGCCGCGAACTCGCGGAGAAACGTGTCGAATGCCTGCTCGATCGGCGGAATGAACGAGAAGCGATCCGGATCGAGAATCATGGTCGCCGCTGGAGCGTGAGCCGAAGAGATGGTTAGCATACGCGGTGCTCGGCCACATCGGTCGTGGGAACCAGGCGCGGCCTCCCGCCGCCAACGAAGGGGCATGCTCACCTGCGGGACTCGTGTCCCGAGGCAGTCGGCCACACTTCGGAACTGCGGGGCCGCACCGGCTACGAGTCCGCGGATGGCGCGAGCATCTTGCACGTTCGTCGCCCATGGGAACCGCCATCCCGATCTCGAGGCAGTCGCGCCGTCGATTCCGTGTCCGCGAGTATCGCGCCGGCGACGACGTCGGGATCCTCGCACTGTTCAATCGGACCTTCGCACGTGGCGACCCGGCGCGCGCCCGGGACCAGGCGACCTGGCGCTGGCTCTACGAGCGGTGCCCGCAGGGTCGGCGGATCTCGATCGCCGAAGCCGAAGACGGCACCATCATCGCCCACTTCGCCGCGATTCCGTTGCGACTCCAGTACCGCGGCGAGGAGCGCATCGCGGGGCACTGCGTGGACAGCATGGTCGACAGCGACTGGCGCGGCCTCGGACCCGAGAGTCCGTTCCTCGCGACCGCACGCCATTACTTCGTCCGCTTCGGTGACCCGCCACCGAACCACTTGAACTACGGATTCCCCAATCGCACGGCCATGCGCATCGGGGTCCAGGCGCTCGACTACCTGCCGGTCCATACGCGATTCCCGACGGTGTTCTACAACGGGTTCGAGAATCGCCCGTTGCGACGTCTGGGCGCACGGGGCGCGAATCGACGGCGATCGACCGTCCGGAGCTTCGGCGACCGCCATGACCGTCTCTGGCGGGAGCTCCGACGACGATACGAACTCGCGCTGGTGCGCGACGCCGCCTACTTGAACTGGCGGTACGTCGACGCGCCGCACCGCTACGAGGTGATCGAAGTGCACGACCGTGCGAACACGCTGCGAGCGATCGCGGTGTTCCGCCGAGGCTGGTCGGGTGCGCCGATCCTCGCCCTCGTCGATCTCCTGGTGGCTCCGGACGATGTGGACAGCCTCGCGCGCATCTTGCGTCACGGGGCAGACACGGTCCGGTCGGGCGAGCAGATCCGCTTCGAGGCATGGCTGCCTCCGGAATCCCCGTGGTTCCGGCACGCACTGCGTCTGGGAATGGACGCCGAGCCGTCGCCCTTCACGATCGCCTGCCGCTTGCCGCGGACGCCGGAGGCCTTCGACTGGCACCGGTCGAACTGGTACTTCACGATCGGAGACAGCGACGTGTTCTGAGTCGCGAGGTCGGCGGATCGCGGCCCGCGAGCGTGTTCGCGTCGACGGAGCCGACGCCGATCGCGTGCACGAAGGCCGGCATGGAGCCGACGAACAAGGGCGGAAGCAGGTTGCCCGAGCGGAGCGGACCGGACGCGCCGTAGATCAGGAAGCGGTCGTCGCCCTCGTTGCGCGACCAGCCGACGTCGTGCTCCGCCGCAGCGCAAACCAGGCGGCCGCCCTCGGGAGGATCGGCGCGGCGACCAGGCCGAGGCGACGACAGCAGTTTCTTCGGGCATCCTCCCCATGTCTCGGGAACAACTGCCGGTTCCCCGTCCGTCTCTACCACGTCCCTCTCCCTTTTTTCCTGCTCGAAGGGTGCCCCCATGCGCAAGCTCGTCCTCTTCGCAGGGTCGCTCGCTCTCTCCGCGACGCTCTGCGCCCAGTCCCCGCTCTCCACCCTCTTCGCCGACAACAACGCCGGCGGTGTCGGCGGCGCGGTCTACTTCGACCTTCAGGTCAACGTCGGGATCTCCATCACGGCCCTCGATCTGAACCTGAGCTCGACCGCCAACATCACCGGCGTCATCGACGTCTACACGACGCCGGGCACGTACGTCGGCAACGAGGCCAACCAGACCGTCTGGACGATGGTCGGCAGCGGTACCGCGACGGCGCTCGGCCCGGGCCAGCCGACTCCGGTCACGCTGAACGCACCGATCAGCCTGACGCCCGGCACCTACGGCGTCGCGTTCGTCGGCGTCGGTCTCGCCCACGCGTACACCAACGGCACTGGCACCAACGAGACGTACAGCAACCCCGACATGACCCTGACGGCCGGGTCCGCCCTGAACACTGCGTTCACGGGCTCGCCGTTCTCGCCGCGCGTGGTCAACACGAACATCTACTACTCGATCGCCAGTGGCTATGCGACGGCGCACCCGTTCGGTGAGGGCTGCAACGCCAGCGCGGTGACCTTCTATGAGCGCTTCCCCGCGACGAGGTTCGATCTCGGCTCGACCACCGGCACCAACGTCGTGCAGATGGTCCCGACGGCCTCGGGCTATGCCGTGGTGCCTGGCACCCCAGCCTGGTTCACGCCGACGACCACACCGCTCGCGATCGGCGACGACGCACTGTCCGCGCCGCAGGTCCTGCCGTTCAACCTCAACTATCCCGGCGGCTCGACGAACTCGATCATCATCGAGTCGAACGGCAACATCTGGCTGCAACCGCCGGCGCACACGAACCTGCTCTGCGATACGACGCCGAGCGCCTTGCTGTCGCGGGGACCGGTGATCAGCGCGTTGTACGACGACCTGGACCCGTCGACCGGAGGCAGCGTCTCGTTCGACGTCGACCCGAACAACTCGATCGTGTACCTGCACCTGGACCGCGGTACCGCTCTTCAACGCCAGCGCGAGCCTCAACACCTTCCAGGTCGCGATCCACAGCAACGGTATCGTCGAGCTGCGGTACCAGGCGATCGACACCACCGGGAGCTGGACCTGGACCATGACCGGATTCAGCCCGGGGATGAACAATCGCGATCCCGGCCCCATCGACATCTCGGCGAGCATGCCGTTCATCACGCAGCCCGACTCCACCCCGCTCGGCCTCGCCGGCGTCGGACGCCCGATCCTCGGCAACGCGAGCTTCGGCCTGTCGGTCCAGGACTACCCGGCCACGAGCTCGGCCGGCGTCGTGCTGCTCGGCCTCACGCAATACAGTCCCGGCATCTCGCTGACACCGGTCGGCATGCCCGGCTGCATGCTGTACTCGGCGGCGGACGCCCAGATCATCACGCCGCTGAGCGGAACCTCGACGGCGGTGGGGCTGGCCATCCCCAACATGCCGATCCTGACCGGAGCGCACCTCTTCGGGCAAGCTGGCGCGATCGCTCCGGGCGAAAACCCGCTCGGTGTGCTCGTGTCGAACGGCATCGACATGTTGATCGCCGCGCAGTAGCCCGCCGCGAGCGAGCTCGAACGGCCGCGGCCGCGCCGGTTTTCCGGCGCGGCCGCGTCTGCGTACCCGGGGCGCCGCTCACACGTCTCGTTCCGCACCACGAAGCGGTAGTGCTCGCCGGACCGGAGCTGCTTGCGAGCCCCGGCATCCACGGGCACGTAGACGACCGCGTGGCCGTCACGCACCCAGATGTAGCCGGGGTCCAGGCAGGACTCGACGCCCGTGGCGTCCTCGCGACGCAGACGAGGATCCGGCCTGCGAACATGCACCACGCCGCGGGTCGCATGGGCGCGAGTCTAGCCCCGTTCTCGCGCGCCGTGCGTGAGCCGGGACAGCAGGTGTTCGGCATCTCCGGCGTCCAGGTGCTGAGCGTTCTCGCGCGCGTTCGCGGCGGCGATGCGGCCGCCGGCGAGCACGAGCTCCCGGGCCGCGGCGAGGTCGCCGGCGAGGTTCGGGTTCGTACGCCCTCGGCACCGCTCCAGCAGGGTGTCCGCCTCGCGCGCGAGACACGCGACGCGCACCGGTGCCTCGGTGGCGGCGAGCCAGGCGCTCCGGATCACCGCGCCGCGATCGCCGTCCTCACGGGGCCGGCGCAATGCCGCGAGCAACGCCTCGAACGCGGCGCAATCCGTTCCGAACTCCGGCACCAGCTCGTCGCGCAGCGCATCGAGCCGGGTCGCGACCTCGCGCAGCTCGTCCGGCGCGTCCGGCGAGAGCCGGATCACCTTCGCGCCGAGCGCGACACCCATCGCGATCGCGGTGATCCCGGCGGCGCCGCCGGCAGGGAGCGCATCGGGTCCGGCGAACGCGCCGACCAGCTCGCGAAGCGCGCGTTCGATCTCGGGGTCGGGCATCGGACGCACAGCTTCCCTCCATGGCGTCCGACATGCCACCCACCTTCACAGCCCCACGAGCACCACGCCGCCGATCACCAGCGCCGCGCCGACGGCGATCGTGCCGGTCAGCGGTTCGTCGCGGATCAGCCAGCCGAGGAACAGCGCGATCATCGGGGTGAGGTACGCGACGACGCTGAGGCGCGAAGCGGACGCATAGCGCAACAGCCAGAAGTACAGCGAGAACGTCAGGCAGGTGCCGATCAGCGCGAGGTACACGATCGAGCCGATCGACGACGGGGTCCAGACGATCGGCGCGTCGTGTTCGGTGAGGATCGCACCGGTGACGAGCAGCACTGCACCGAGCCCCATCGCGTTGCGGTTGAGCAGGGCCGCGCTGGTCGCCTCGCCACTCCGCTTGACGACGGTCTGACCGACGGCGGACACGAGCGGGCTGACGAAGAGCAGCAACGCGATCGGAATCGCGGCCTCGCCAAACGACCCGAGGTCGGTCGCGAACAGCATCAGGATCCCCAGGAAGCCGATCGTGAAGCCGGCGACCTGCGTGCGTCGCAGCCGCTCGTGCAGGAAGAAGTGCCCCGAGCCCGCCATCATCAGCGGGAACACCGCCCACAGCACGCTGACCAGTCCGGACGGCAGCACGGTCTCGGTCGTGTAGACGATGCCGTACGACGCCGCGAAGTTGAGGCAGCCGACGGTGATCCACAGCATGGGGCGCGGTGCGACACCGCCCTCGCGCCGCGCGAGCCACGGCGCGATCACGAGCATCACGCAGAACGCCAGCGAGAATCGCAGACCCGCCGACGTCAGCGGCGGGAGATCCCGGAGCCCCTCGGCGATCACGAGCCACGTGCTCCCCCAGATCAGGCTCAGCAGCCCGACGAGGACACGGACGAGTCCGGGGCTGAGCGTGCGACGCGGGGGGATCGGCTCCACGGGGCGCGGCAGCATCCCCTCATGCGTGGCCCCGCGCCATACCCGTCCACCACGCCATCGAATACCGCGCGTTGATCTCGCTCAGCGGGTGGAACCGGTCCGTCCCGCGTTCGTCCCGCCACGAGAACCCGTCGATCCCGAACGGGCCGAAGTAGCCTGCGTCGCGGAGCGCGGCGGCGACGCGATCGAATGCCGCGTCGAACCCCTGCGCATCCCGGTTCGGCAGCTCGCCCGGACTCGCCAGCCGGGCATCGACGAAGCGTCCACGCTCGTCGCAGCCGAGCGCGACGAGCCCGCCCCGATCGACCGAGCCGTCCGCGCGGATCCGTCCGTGCAGCGAGAAGTCCGCCGTCCGCGCGACGAGCGGCTCGACCTCGAGACCGATGCCGTAGCTCGACATCGATGCTTCGATCCACGTGCGGTCGGCGCGGTCGAGTCGCGCGGGCACGACGACCTTGCGCATGCGGCCGCTGAAGCCGAACGGTCGCTTCAACACCCAGGCCCGCTCGGGCGCTGCGGCGACGCGCGTGAGGCAGGCGGCGACCGTGGTCTCGAAGCCGGCGTCCGGGAGCGCGAGCGCGTCGTGGTCGCGCGCGAGGTTCGCGGCGAACGCACGGTGGTTGACGCGCCGCAGCACCGCGACGGGCGGTGCGTCGGGCCGTGCGACCCCCGCGGTGCGCAGCCGCGCGAGCGCACTCGGGGTCGGACACCAGCAATCGCCGCGCGCCGGCGGCGGCCAGCCCGCATCGCGTTCGCCGCCCAGCACGATCACGTCTTCGCCCGTCGCGTGGCGGATCGCCGGCACGAGCCAACGCGCGCGCTCCCGGGTCTCCGCCTGGAGCCGCGCCGACGCTCCGTGGGCGGGGTCCATCAGCTCGAGCTCGGCGTCGAGATTGAGCACCCAGGCGACCGCACGCTGCGCCATCGGCCGTCAGCCGCGGACCGTGACATCGTCCCACGCCGCGAGCGCGTCGAGGAACTCCGCCGTCATTCCCGCCGCCTCCCGCGCCGGGCGATTCAGCTCGCGACCGCGGAACAGCGACGGCGTGAGCGGCGCGACGAGCGTCCGGCGCCACGTGTCGAACTCGAGCCCGCCGGTCCAGTGCGCGAACCACTTCGCCGCGAACCGCACGTGCGCGACCTCTTCCCGGCAGACGGTACGCTGGATCGCCGCGGCATCGTCGTCCCCCGCCGCGGTGAACCACTCGACGAACCGTTCGCTGTGGTCGAGGTTGCCCGCCTCGAGGCCGAGCCCGACGAGCGCGACGAACTCGACCGGCTCGCGGCACGTCGGCACGCGCTCCCAGAACCAGTCGCGCACCGGAAAGGCACCGAGCCGCAGCCGAGGCGTTCGATCGCTCGTTGGTAGAGCCCCATGTGCCGCACCTCGTCGCGCCAGATGCCGAGCGAGCCCCGGCGGAACGCGGGCGGCGACGCCGGGAACGCGAGCAGCGCCCAGCAGATGAGCTCGGCGGCCTGCAGCTCGTGATGCCAGAACGTGTGCAGCAGGGCCGCGCGCCGGCGTGGATCCCGGAGCGCGCCGCGCCGCGGTGTTCGGGAACTCTTCCCGACGACCCGGAGCTCCGGCGGCCGACCGGGCACGGCGAGCCGCCGCACCGGAGCGTCGCACTCGTCCCCGGCGAACGGGGCCGGCGGCGACGTCTTGGTCGCGAGATCGCGGGTCGAGACGAACTCCCAAGCCCAACGCGACAGCGTGCCCGAGGGTGGCGGAACGGACTCGGAAGGGGCCATCATGGCGACGGATCGGCCGCCGACGATAGAGGGCGCACTCGGCGCCGGCGAGTCCTCCGCACGAGTCGAAGAGCACGAGTTGGGAACCGCGCCCGAACCGTCACGTCGGGCCACCCGACACGAAACCCCGGGGACCGGCGGCGATAGTTCCGCGAGCCGATCGCCGATGGAGGCACCGAAGAGAGCCGCGCCATGGACAGCTTCGATCGCCGAGAGTTCTTCCGACGGACCTCGATGACCGCAGGTGTCGTCGCACTGCCTGGCTGGCTGGCACGGGGCTTGTGGCCGCAGCAGGCAAGGAAACGAACGGGTGCGCGCCCTTCGCGCCGCACGACGGCGCGCGGTCGGCCATGGCAAGCCACTGTTGGTGTTCGTCGTGCCGCGGGAACAACGGCAGTACCTGGGAGCGCGGCCAGGTGCTCGGCGCGTTCCTGAACCACTGCGAGGACGAGGCCCTCGTCGACGTCGCGATGTGCGAACCGGCGTGCGCCTCGCTCGAGGACGTCCGCACGACGCTGAAGACGGGCGACCTCGACGGCGACCCGCTGATGTGCTCGTCGAGTTCGATCCCCCGCAAGAGGAGGGTGGCGAGCCGAGACCCCGCATCGCGCCGATCGCCGCCGATCTGACCGTCAAGACGGCGGTGGGCCCCGAGGCCGAGACGAGATTCGAAGCCATCCAGAAGAACGCGGACCAGGTCGCGCGCACCCGGAACACGCGGATCGCCGCCGCGCTCCACGCGGCGGTGGCGCCCGATCGCGCCACGCTGGTGACACGGGCGGATGCCGAACGAGCTTGCCTGTCGACCGACGATGCCGCCGAGCTCGAAGCGTTCGTCGCAGGCTCGAAGGAGCCCGCCCCGGCCACGCTCGTTCGCGGCGCTGCGATCGTGCGGATGGCCGCGGAGGCGCCGCGCAAGAAGGCGATCGCGAGCGACTCGTGACCGGGATCGCCGCCGCCGCAAGAAGGAGTTCGTCGAGGCGCGCCTGCCCGGCGCCAAATGGGCCACGGCGACCGGGTGCGGCGTGAACGTCGAGGGCGAGGCGACAACCAGGCCGCAGGCCGTGCGTGCGGCATGGCGCTGGTGCCGCCCCTCGGCCGGCGGCTGCTCTACTTCTTCACATCGAATTGACGGCGTCCGGCCAGGCCGTGCCACGGACCGCCAGCGCTCCCGGCGCTCACCGAGCGGACGCGCGCGGGCATCCGGCGAGGCGAAGCAGCACAACGAGGCGGTCGCGATGCCCAGCATCCAGTGGTTCATCTTGGCTCTCCGGGTCACGCAGCCCGTCCGGGAATCGACGTCCGTGCCGTCGCCCCGCGCGGACAGCCACGAACGGCCGTAATCCTGCGATTCCCGCGGAGTCCGACCTACGATCCCCGCGTGGCCCGCACCCTCACCCGCCTCGCCGTGCCCTCGCCATCGTCGCGGCGGCAGGCGGCGCGGCTGGTACCTGACGCGACCGAAACCGATCCCGGTGGTCCTCCATCGATTGGCGACCGGCCGTGTCGAGTCGACGGTCGCGAACACGCGGGCCGGCACGGTCGAAGCACACCGTCGAGCGCGGCTCGCACCGTCGATGGGCGGACAGGTCGTCGAGCTCGGCGCGCACGAAGGCGACCACGTGAAGACCGGTCAGGTGCTGCTGCGGCTCTGGGCCGACGAGCTGGAGGCACAGCTCCACCTCGCACGCACCGAGACGCTCCAGGCCGATGCGCTCGCGGAGCAGGCGTGCCACAACGCAATCTCGCCGAACGCGAAGCCAACCGGCTGATCGAGCTGCAGAAGGACGGTATCGCGGCGGAGGAGGAGGTCGACCGGGCGAAGTCGAACGCCGACGCGCTCCGCGCCGCATGCCGGGCGGCCGAAGGCCGGAGCGGACGTGAGGCGCGCAACATCGCGACGATCGAGGCCCGACTCGAGGAGAGCGTGTTGAAGGCGCCGTTCGACGGCATCATCGCCGAGGTGAACTGCGAGCTCGGCGAGTTCGTGACGCCGTCGCCGGTCGGAATCCCGACGCTTCCGGCGGTCGATCTGATCGACCGCAGCTCGATGTACGTCTCGGCGCCGCTCGACGAGGTCGATGCGCCACACGTCAAGGTCGGCATGACGGCGCGGATCACGCTCGACGCGTTCGGTGATCGCGTGTTCGCCGGCGAGGTCCACGCGTCGCGCCCTACGTGCTGGACGTCGAGAAGCAGGCTCGAACGGTGGAGGTCGAAGTGCGGTTCGCCGATCCCGAAGACGTCGCACGCCTGCTTCCTGGCTACAGCGCCGACGTCGAGGTCGTGCTCGCGGCGCACGAGGACGTGCTTCGCGTGCCGACCGAGGCCGTGCTCGAGGGCGACAAGGTCCTGGTGTACGACGGCGTCGGGCACGTTGGCCGAACGGCGGTTCGAGAAGGGCCTCTCGAGCTGGCGCTAGACCGAGGTCACCGGCGGTCTCGCGGCCGGTGA
>CAWGKH010000011.1:0-1035227 GCA_963823025.1 uncultured Planctomycetota bacterium
AGCCACTGCTCGAGCTGCGCGAGCCGCACGCCGGCGCAGGTCGTGACGACGAGCTTGCCCTCGACGTCGGCGGCGAACTCCGGCAGCAGTCGGGCCGCGGTCTGCGGCTTCGGTCACGATCACGTCCGGCCGAACGACGCGGCGTGGTTGTCGAGCGTCGCCTCGACGCCGTGGGTCGCGCCAGCTCCTCGGCGCGCTCGCGACGGCGGGCGGTCACCCGAACGCCGTCCCGCGGCCACGTGCCCGAAGCCAGAGACCGCCGAGCACCTTCGCCGAGGGTGCCGCACCCGAGATGGTCAGCTTGACGCCGGCCATCTTCGCGCCGCGCCGGGCGGCAAGCCGGCTGCACAGCAGCACGCTCGCCAGCTCGGCCAGCTCCGAGCGCTCGCCCTTCTCGAGCGTGACGTGCGCGTAGAGGCGCTGGCCGACCATCCGGTTGATCAGGTAGCTGAGGCCGTTGGACTGCGCGAGTCGAGGTAGGGCTGGTCGATCTGGTGGATGTCGCCGGTGAACACGATCTTGGTGCCTTCGCCGGCGCGGGTGATGATCGTCTTGACCTCGTGCGGCGTGAGGTTCTGCGCCTCGTCGACGATGAAGAAGATCCGCTGCAGAGCTGCGGCCGCGGATGTAGGCCAGCGGCGTGATCACCAGCTTCTCCGACTCGCAGCATCTGCTGGATCTGCTGCGCCGTCGGCGTCGCGTCGCCGAACTCGCTGCGGATCACCGCGAGGTTGTCGTACAGCGGCTGCATGTAGGGATCGAGCTTCGCCGTCGACGTCGCCCGGCAGGTAGCCGAGGTCGCGGTTGCTCAGCGGCACGATCGGGCCGGGCGAGCAGGATCTGCCGGTAGTTGCTGCCGGCACTCGCAGCGCGGCGGCCAGCGCGAGCAGCGTCTTGCCGGTGCCGGCCTTGCCGGCCAGCGTCACCAGCTTGATGTCGTCGTTGATCAGCGCCTCGAGCGCGAACGACTGCTCGGCGTTGCGCGGCGTGATGCCGTAGCGGAGCGCTTGCGACATGCCGGACGAACACCTCGTCCTCGGCGCGGTAGCGTGGCGAGCACCGACGAGGAGCCGTTGCGGAGGACGAAGTTCTCGTTCGGCAGCGGGTCGGCGACCACGGTGCACGTCGGCCGCGGGCACGACGCCGTGATGCGTTCTGGTAGAACCGCGAGATGATCGTCGCTCGGCACGTCCTCGAGCGTCCGCTTGCCCTTGTAGAGCTTCTCGATGCTCTCGACCTTGTCGCGCGGTGTAGTCCTGGGCGCGGAGCCCGAGTGACTTCGCCTTCATGCGCAGGTTGGTGTCCTTGGACACGAGGATCACGCGCCGCGACGTCTCGGTCTCGTGGAGGAACAGCGCCGTGTCCAGGATCCGATGGTCCATCGTGTCCTGGAAGAACGACCGCTCGAGCCGCTCGTCGAACTCGTTGCCGAGCACGACGCGGATCGACCCGAGGCCGGGACCGAGCGAGGCTCCTTCCCGGGACAGCACGTCGCCGGTCAGCTCGTCGATGCGCCGGAGGAACTCCCGGGCCTGGAAGTTGATGTCGTCGTTGCCCTTCTTGAACTTGTCGAGTTCCTCGAGCACCGCGATCGGGATCGCGATGTCGTTCTCCTCGAAGTTCCGGATGCAGCCGGCGTCGTGGAGGATGACGTTGGTGTCGAGAACGAACAGCTTCGGACGGCGCGCGGTGGTGTCGGATCCCATCGATGCTCCGGGGCGATTCCCCGCGGGCGATGCTAACCCCGGCCCGGCGGGATCCAAGCCGCGTGCGAAGCGCCGGTCCGTCGCCGCGACGCCTTCAAGCGACCTTCACGAGCGCAGTCGCGCACGCACTCGGTTCTCCACGACGTGTGGAATGTTCCTCAGCGCGGCCTCCGGCCAGGACCGAACCGACGCACCTGCCTGCGGTGGGCACGCCCCGAGGCGCTCGGCCGCGCTGTTGTCCCTTCGGGACCGCTTCGGCTCCGAATCCTCGCGGCTCAGGGTCGCGCGCAACGCCCGAAGAACAGCACGGTGTTGCCGGCACGCTCGACGATCGCGAACAGGAACGGTCGGTCGATCCGGATCTCGGGAGCGGGATCGGGCAGCGTGGCCTTGATCCTCCCCAGCTCGGCCGTGGCCGCGGCGGCCTCGGAGCCCTTCTCGTCGACGCGCACGAACGCCTGATGGACCACGGCCGAGACGGTCAGGCGCTCGGCCGCGATCCGATCGAGCTCCGCCTGCGAAGTGAAGACCCGTCGGATACCGAGCTGCCGCAGCGGCGTGATCAACGCGAGCGTCGAGCGCAGTTCGAACCGCGGGAACGTCAGCTCGATCCGCTCGCCCTGAACGGCCTCGAGAGCCTCGAGCCAGCCGCCGAGCGTCGCGCCGTCGAGCTTCGCTTCGACCGATGGCAGGTCGACACCGGCGCCCGGGAGCACGAACACCATCACGAACCGCCCCCCACGGTACGGCAGCTCGACGATCGTCGTGCCGTCCACCCGCGCGTGACGCAGCACCGCGTGCCCGCCGACGAACGTGCACTCGACCTCCCCGCCGGGCGCGTGGAAGGGCCGGCTGGCGGGCTCCAGCCAGAGTCTTGCCGACCACGGTGCGCGGAACCACACGGCATTCGTGAGGACGACTCGGGTGCGCTCGGACAGCAGACCTTCCCCGATCAGGTGCTGGACGCGTCCGGCGGTGTGTCGCTCGACCCAGGTGTTGATGGTGCGCCGACTCGCTTCGAGGTCGGCCCCGAAATCGAGCTCGTCGATGGCCGCGTCGAAGCCCGTCCGGATCCGACGGGCGTAACCGTCGCGCAACTGGAATCCCGTCCGAACCCACGCTGCGTTGGCGATCTCGAGCTCGAAGTCCGCGGGGGAGTCCTCCCGCACCGGCGGCCGGATCGCCGCGAGGCGCTCCGTGAACGCCGCAGCGAGCCGGGCGTCCGGGAGCGTGAAGTGGGCGCCGGAGTCGATCTGCTCCCGCGTCTCGCCCGTGGCTCCCGCGCGCAGCATCGCCAGCGCGGTGCGGATCGACAGCGGCGAGAATGCGACGTCCTCCCCGGCATGCCCGGCCGCGAGGATCCGGTGCAGGTCCGCGCAGAACGCCCGATTGCCGGCGGTCAGCGGGGCGGAGTCACGACCTTGCGCAGCGAGGTCGGGCAGACAGACAGCGGCCAGGGCCGCACTCGAGAGGATCGTGGCGATTCGCATGGCTGATGAGTCCCGTTCGGCGGCGCGCTCGACGCGCGCGGACGGTCCCCACCGGCCCCTCCTCGCTCACGTCACGCGTCGCGGGACGGCGCCAGCGAACCAGGCGGAATCGCTCACCGATCGCCGAGCACCGGACGCAGCGGCCCGGAGACACGGTAGCGGCTCAGGCTCTCCTGCATAGCGCTCACCGCTTCGGAATCGTAGATCAGCGTCGCGTAGTCGCTGGATCCCTGCACGGTGCACGTCCCGGTCACGATCACCGATCCCCGCAGCTCGCTCGGCTGACGCACCTGCAGGTTGCCATCGACGTACAGGACTCCGCTGAAGCTCGAGTTGCTGTTCTGGTTGATCATCAAGTTGCCGCGCGCGACGACGATGCCCGCCCCGCGCAGCGGAGCCCCGGAATCGAAGTGGAGCGACGGCACGTCGACGACGACGAGGGAGCCGGCGGGCACCGGGTTCGGGAAGTCCTCGTTCCGGGTGACGACGAAGTCCGCCATCCCCTCGAGCTGGTCGAAGGTCATCCCGAACACGGTCGCCATGCTGTCGTCGTAGTCGGGGGTCGGGGCGAGCTCCGGGGTGCCGGTCACCCGGTTGTCGCGCGCGCGACCCCGGTGCGGTGTGCCACTCCCCTGGGGGTAGGCGATCCCGGCACCCTCGGTGCCCCCGTCGACGCGGCCGTTCGTGTTGATCGTCACCCGGTTGCCGTCGCCGACGCACAGCGCCGCGACCGACGGCAGCGCGATCGAGAGCCGGTGGATCTCGGACTCGAGCTGCGCGCTCGCACGGACGCGGTTCGGGAGCGTGTCGAACGGGAGGTCTGCGTCCGCCCGGACGTACACGTAACCGACCGCGCGCAGGCGCCACGTGGATCCCCCCGCGAGGTCACCGCGCGTCGTGCTGACGTCGGCTGTCTCGAGATCCTCGCGCCGCACGAGGCGATCGGCATCGGGGTCGCCGGCCCAGTGGCGCCACACCTCGTAGCGGCCCCACAGGGTTCCGTTGATCCGGAAGTCGCGCACCAGCCCGATGTCGGGATCGTCGGTGTCCATCACCGCGGGATCGGCAGCAGCATCGAGCTGCGGCGCGAACTCGGCGACCGGTTGCGCCGGCTGCCGCCGGAACCAGTTGAGGGCCTCGGTGAGTCCGGAGCGGGCGAGCTGGACGGCCTGTCCCTGGAGCGCGAAGTCGGTCTCCGACTTCTTCCGCTCTGCGGCGATGTACGTCAAGGTCGACATCGACAAGCCGCTCGTGATGACGACGAGGAACAGTGCGAGCGGCAGCGCCGAGCCCCGCTCCGTCATCCCCGTCCGCTGGTCCGCCCTGGTTCTCTCACTCACCATCGGTCCTCCGTGCGCCGATCCGTTCCCTCGCCGATTGTCTCATCGGCAGACAGTGCGGCATTCTTGAACACTCATGCGCTGCCGGAGCGCGGGTGTGGCGAATACCGACAGCACGAGGCCGTTGGCATCGCGCGGATCGGTGCGGCGCCGAAGTCTGCGGATTCTCCCCGCGACCGCTCGCGCGGGCGCCACCGCGCCGGACGCACGGCGCCTGGCACGGCCTTGCGGCAGGAGCCGACTCAGCGATCCGACGGCAAGCGGCGGATCGGGCCGAACGAGCGGTAGCGGCTCAGGCGAAGCTGCATCGAGCTGACCGCGGCGGCGTCGTAGATCAGCGTCGCGTAGTCGCTCGACCCTTGCACCGTGCACGTCCCGGTGACGACGACCGAGCCACGGATCTCGCTCGGCTGCCGCACCTGCAGGTTGCCGTCGACGTAGAGGATGCCGCTGAAGCTGGACGCGCTGCCGGCTCCGATCACGACGTTGCCACGGACGACGACGATCCCGGAACCGTTGAGCGGCCGGCTGCCGTCGAAGTGGAGCGAGCTGACGTCCGCGACGATCAACGAGCCGCCGGGGACCGGAGACGGGAAGTCCCCGTCCCGCGTCACCACGAAGTCCGCGAGGCCGGCGAGCTCGTCGAACGACGAGCCGAACACGGTCTCGAGCGAGTCGTCGTAGTCGGGGATGGGCGCCGTCGCCGGCGTTCCGGTGACGCGGTTCGCGCCGGCCGGACCCTGATTCGGCCTGCCACTACCCTGGGGGTAGGCGATGCCGCCGCCGTCACCACCGGACACGCGACCGTACGTGTTGATCGTCGCGCGATTGCCGTCGCCGATGCACAACGCGGCGGCGGCGGGCAACGCGATCGTCAGCCGACGGATCTCCGACTCGAGGATCGCCACCGCGACCACGTGGTTCGGCTGCTCGTCGAACGCCGCGGCCGCGCTCCGCCGGTGGAACACGTAGCCCACCGATCGGACCCGCCACATCGAGCCGGCGGCCACGCCGCCACGTTCCGACGTGATGTCTTCGCTCGCGAGGTAGCTCCGGAGGGCCGCGCGGTCAGGATCGGCGTCCGCGACGCCGGACCGCCAGACCTCGTAGCGACCCCAGAGATTGCCGCCGATCCGGAACTCGCGCACCAGGCCTATCTCCGGGTCGTCGGTGTCGAGAACCGCAGGATCCGCGGTGTCGTCGAGGACCGGTGCGAACGTCGTCACCGGCTGCGCCGGCTGGCGGCGGAACCAGTTGGTCGTCTCCGTCAGGGCCGCACGGGCGAGCTGGATCGCCTGCCCGTCGACCGCGAAGTCGGTGTCCGACTTCTTCCGGTTCGCTGCCAGGTAGGTCAGCGTCGAGATCGACATCCCCATCGCGAGGATGATCATGAACAGCGCGATGACGAGCACCGTGCCGTCTTCGCCGGTCGGACGACCGGGACAACGAGGATTCCGTGCGGATCGCATGGTCGGACCTCCAAAGCGACCCGCCGAGGCGGGCCGTGGAACTTCTCGACAACCCTACGCCACGCCTTGAACCACGGACGGCGGCAAGAACGCGGGCCACCGACCGACGCGCACGCGTCGCGCCGACATCACCGGCGCTGCAGGAGTCCCGTTCCCGAAACGGGCCGCGGTCTCCTTTCGAGACGCGACGGGCGGGAGGCCGTGCTGCGGTTCGCGCTCCGAAGACCGGCGGCGCCGCTGGCAAAAGCCGTCACCGATCGCGACACTGCTCCGCTCGCAACCGACCGCACGTGATGACCGGACCGACCGAGAAGCCGTACCCCGACGTCCCGCCGCAGCCTCGCTTCCCCGAGATCGAGCGACGGATCCTCGCCTCGTGGGAGGCGGACGGCACGTTCGGTGAGTCGGTCGCGTCGCGGCCACGGGGCGTCGACGGCGCCAACGAGTTCGTGTTCTACGACGGTCCACCGTTCGCGAACGGGCTCCCCCACTACGGCCACCTGCTGACCGGGTACGTGAAGGACGTCGTGCCGCGCTACCAGACGATGCGAGGTCGGCGAGTCGAGCGCCGGTTCGGCTGGGACTGCCACGGCCTTCCGGCGGAACTGGAGGCCGAGAAGGAGCTCGGCATCTCCGGCCGCCGGGCGATCACCGCGTACGGCGTCGACGCTTCAACGACGTCTGCCGGCGATCGGTGCTGCGCTACACCGCGGAGTGGCGGAGCTACGTGACGCGTCAGGCGCGCTGGGTCGACTTCGACCACGACTACAAGACGATGGACCTCTCCTACATGGAGAGCGTCATGTGGGCGTTCACGCAGCTCTGGGAGAAGGGGCTGATCTACGAGGGCTTCAAGGTGATGCCCTACTCGTGGGCCGCCGAGACGCCGCTGTCGAACTTCGAGACGCGCATCGACAACAGCTACCGGGTCCGACAGGACCCGGCGATCACGGTGCACGTTCCGCCTCGTGCCGGACGGCGGCGATGCGGGCCCGATCGACGTGCTCGCCTGGACCACGACGCCGTGGACCCTGCCGTCCAACCTGGCGCTCGCCGTCGGGCCCGGACATCGAGTACTCGCTGGTGCGCAAGGACGGGCGGCTCCTCGTGCTGGCGACGCAGGCGATCGCGCGCCACGCGAAGGAGCTCGCGGGGCACGAGGTCGTCGGCACGTTCCCCGGCCGCGATCTCGTCGGCCGTCGCGTACGAGCCGCTGTTCCCGTACTTCGCCGAGCACGCCAACGCGTTCCGCGTCCTCGCCGGCGACTTCGTCTCGACCGAGGACGGCACCGGCGTCGTGCACATGGCGCCCGGCTTCGGTGAGGACGACCAGCGCGTCTGCGAGGCGAACGGCATCGAGCTGGTCGTCCCGGTCGACGACAGCGGTCGGTTCACGCGCGAGGTGACCGACTGGTACGGCGTCAACGTGTTCGAGGCGAACAAGCCGATCATCGACTCGCTGAAGAGCGCTGGCAAGCTGTTCAAGCGCGCCACGATCGACCACAACTACCCGCACTGCTGGCGCACGGACCAACCACTCATCTACCGCGCATTGAACTCGTGGTACGTCCGCGTCACCGATTTCAAGGATCGGATGCTCGAGCTCAACCAGCGCATCCACTGGATCCCCGAGCGCATCCGCGACGGCCAGTTCGGCAAGTGGCTGGAGAACGCACGCGACTGGTCGATCAGTCGCAACCGGTTCTGGGGCTCGCCGATTCCGATCTGGCGGAGCGACGACCCGGCGTATCCGCGCGTCGACGTCTACGGCAGCATCGAGGAGCTCGAGCGCGAGTTCGGCGTGGAGGTGACCGACCTCCACCGGCCGTTCGTCGACCAGCTCGTGCGCCCGAACCCGGACGACCCGACCGGCAGGTCGACGATGCGCCGCGTTCCGGAGGTGC
The DNA here is from genome assembly GCA_963823025.1 of uncultured Planctomycetota bacterium. Classification (GTDB taxonomy): domain Bacteria; phylum Planctomycetota; class UBA1135; order UBA1135; family UBA2386; genus CAWGKH01. The sequence goes on from CAWGKH010000011.1 coordinate 7,910, forward strand.
TCGACTGCTGGTTCGAGTCGGGCTCGATGCCGTACGCGCAGGTGCACTATCCCTTCGAGAACAAGGAGTGGTTCGAGCACCACTTCCCGGCCGACTTCATCGTCGAGTACGTCGCGCAGACGCGCGGCTGGTTCTACACGCTGATGGTGCTGGCCACGGCGCTGTTCGACCGGCCGCCGTTCGAGAACTGCATCTGCCACGGCGTCGTCCTCGACGACCAAGGTCAGAAGCTCAGCAAGCGCCTGCGCAACTACCCCGACCCCGAGGAGGTGTTCGAAACGATCGGCGCAGATGCGCTGCGGTGGTTCCTCGTCAGCTCGCCGATCCTGCGCGGCGCGGACCTGCAGATCGACCGGGAGGGCAAGGCGATCCAAGAGGTCGTGCGGCTCGTCCTCAATCCGATCTGGAACGCGTAGTCCTTCTTCTCCCTCTATGCGAACACCGACGGCTACCGGGCGAGCTTCCGCACCGACAGCGTGCAGCTGCTCGACCGCTACGCGATCGGCAAGACGCGCCAGCTCGTGTTGCGGGTGCAGGAAGCACTCGACGAGTACGACCTGATGGGCGCGTGCCAGGCGATCACCGCGTTCCTCGACGCGATGAACAACTGGTACATCCGGCGCAGCCGCCAGCGCTTCTGGCGCTCGGGTGACGACGCCGACAAGCGCGACGCCTACGACACGCTGTACACCGTCCTGGTCACGTTGGTGCGCGCCGCGGCGCCGCTGCTCCCGCTCCTGACCGAGGAGATCCACCGCGGCCTCACGGGCGAGCGATCGGTGCACCTGCAGGACTGGCCGGACGTCGGCACCTGGCCGGCACACGCCGGGCTCGTCGACGACATGGACCGCGTCCGGGACGCCTGCTCGGCGGCTCTCGGTCTGCGGGAGGCCCACCGCCTGCGCATCCGTCTCCCGCTGCGGTCGCTCACCGTCGCCGGCCACGACGTCGAACGCCTGGTCGACTACAGCGACCTGATCCGCGACGAGCTCAACGTCAAGGACGTGCGCGTCGCCGAGGACATGGCCGAATTCGGGTCGTTCCAACTGCAACCGAACGCGCGGGTCCTCGGCCCCAAGCTCGGCGCGGACATGAAGACGGTGATGGCGGCGTCACGCAACGGCGACTGGACGACTCGCGACGACGGGTCGGCGGTCGTCGGCGGCGTGCGCCTCGAAGCCGACGAGTTCACGCTCCGACTGGCTCCGAAGGCAGGCGTCGCGAGTGCGGCACTGTCGACCAATGACGCGGTGGTCGTCCTCGACGTCGAAGTCACCCCGGAGCTCGAGGCCGAGGGCCTGGCCCGCGATGCGGTTCGGCTCGTCCAGCAGGCACGCAAGAACGCCGGCCTGCACGTGTCCGACCGGATCCGCCTCTGGCTCGGTGCCGACCCGGGAACCGTGGCCGTGCTCCGACCGCACGCCGGTTGGATCGGCGAGCAGACGCTGGCCGTCGCCGTGGAGTTCGAGAATGCGGCGCGCGCAGCGCACACCGAGTCCGCGAAGCTCGGCGAGCACGAAGTCACGATCGCGCTCGCGCGCGCGTGAGACCCGCGACGCCCGTCAGACGTCGCGGATCTGCGCGATGGTGCGAAGCTGGGCCCAGGCGGGCAGGCCCTGGAGCTGCGTGCTCACGACGCAGAGCTGGAGGAGCACCTGCCGGCTCTTCGACGGGCCGACGATCTGCACCTCGAAGCCGTGCGGGAAACCGTCACCGGTGTTGAACGGCACCGAGTATCGACCGACGCCCATGCCCTCGTGCGCGTAGTTCGTCGCGACGGAGAAGTGGCGGTAGAACAGCAGCCCGCCGGTCGAGCGACGCTCGTCCCGGTGGATGTGCCACTCCGATTCGCGCGGGACGTCGGGCGTGTCGCTCAACACCCCGTCCTCGTCGATGTATCGCAGCGTCCCTGCGACGGTCGGATCCGCGCCGCTCAGCCAGGCGATCTGCACCGCGTCGCGGGTCTGTCCGTCGGCGCCGGCGGTCGCGAGCCTGAGGTGCTTCAGCAGCTCCTGCTGGTCGGTCGCGTCCCGGATGTCGTCGATCTGTGAGCCGTCGACCATCGGCTCGCTCGACCCACCTCGCCATGTTGAGACCGATGGGCGTCCCCGGCCGTGGCCCGCGGCCCGCGCGCACGAGGTGGTAGCGGATGATCCGATACACGTCGACGCGGTAGGTGTTGCCGCTCGTGCACTCGAACTCGTCCGTCCAGTCGTGACGCGCCACCATCAGGCTGTTGCCGGTGCGTGCGCCGGACGTCGCCTCCTGGCCGAAGGTCTCATCGAACGTGCTGGTCGGCAACACGTCCGCGATCGACGGCGCGGCCGGGTCGGGATCGAGCAGACCGAGATAGGCGGCACCCATCGCGTCGTTCTCGAACACCCCCACGCCGGACAGCAGATCGCTCGCGCATGCGGTCCATGAGCGACTGCGTGACCTCGGTCGCACGTCCCTGCGCGACGACGTGGCGCCCGGCGTCCTCCGAGATCTCGCGAGCTGGAAGATCGTCGTCACCACCATGGTGGTGATCACGAGCACGATGATGACCTCCACCAGGGTGAAGCCGTGTTCCTCGTTCCTATCGATGGTCATCGGTCTCCCTCATCGCTGGATGAAGATGCGGACCTGGTGATACGCGTAGTGCAGCTCGCTGTCCGAGCGGTACGCCTCGACGCGCAGCAGGTAGACGCCCTGCGGGAACTGCAGCGCCGGCACCGGCCAGCGAGAAGCGCTCGTTGCCGGGTCACCGTCGGTGACGCGATGGTCGACCTGCGGGCGGCAGAACGCCCGGAGTCGCGAGGCGCCGTCCTGCACGTAGTGCCACGTGGCGCCGTTGTCCGGCGAGTACATCGCCACGGTATGGACGGCGCGACTCGTCGTCGAAGAACGCCGGGTCGGTGCCGTGCGTGTAGGGCTCCCCGTCCCAACGGCGCCACTGCAGCTCCCACTGGACTTCGATGTCCGCCGGGTCGTCCAGCTCGCTGATCTCGGTCGGTGACACGATCGCGACGCGCGGCAATGCTCGATGCGGTGCGTGACGGCCGGTCTCGCCGGCCTCCATGTACGAGTGCACCAGACTCAGCACCGCGAAGCTCGCGATCTGTGCCGTGCCGATCTGGAGCGTGCGGTCGATGCCGCTGATGTTCACGAACGCGGACGAGTCGTCGGCCGGATTGGTCAGCTGCACAGCGCGGAGCCATTCCAGCCGCTGTCGCGTGGTCGTAGTAGGTGCGCAGGATGCGACCCGAGCACCGCAGCGCGCGGTACGGCTCCAGATCGAACTCCGGAGGCACGGCGCCCGGCGTGTCGGTCGTGAGCGAGAACGGCCGGCTGATGACGGTGCTGGCCGGCAGATCGAGGTTGTAGTTCGCCGACAGCTCCGGTCCCGCGTCGACAAGGTTGCCGGTGGTGCCGTCCCGCCCGCGGTGGTGGAAGGTGCGCGACGCCGTGCCGATGTTGAAGAACGACGTGCACCCGGAGGACTCGGTTCGCTGCGTGCTCGGCGTCGAGCGCGGTCCCGTAGGCCTCGAAGCGGGAGCCGACCTCGACGCTGCCTTCGAGCGCGCGGTAGAACGATCGGCGCCCGTGCCCGCGTCGAGGTTGCCGCGCACGTGGCCGTCCGTGTCGGTGGCCGCCCACTGGGTCAGGTAGACCTCGTCCGGGTAGAGCTCACCCAGCCACGGCATCCCCCACCAGTGGTCGCCGCCGCCCACCGAGCTCGCGCACGAACCTGCGCCCGCCGGCCCGACGCCACCGCGCTTCCGAGTCGTGATGTTGTTCGCGTAGCCGGAAGTGCCCGGTTGCCCGAACGGCGTCACGATCCATCGGGATCGAGCTGGCTGTAGCCGTTCGCCGTGTCGGCGCCGAACTCGTTGCCGATCCCGGCGTAGTAGTTCGACCAGCCGGTGATCGCGCTGTACAGCGACGACGAGGTGACGATGCCCGGCGTAGAGCTGGTAGAACGCGGAATGTCCGCGCGCACCTTGCCCATCCAGCGGCTCGCGAGCCGCGCTGGCATCGAGTCCGGGGAAGTCTGCAACGGCGTTCTCGCCTGCTGCGTGAGCGACTCGAAGTACGGGTTGTAGCCGGCCGGGAAATCCGGATCGCCTTCGAGCAGGTCCTTGTAGGGATTGTGGCGCGGATCGCCGAGGAACTGGCTGCGCTCGGTCATCGGCACGTCGTCGCTGCTGTCCGCCCACCACGTGTAGGTCTCGCTGAGGTTCTCCGGGTCGATCGCGGCCGGGAACGCCTGACCCGACGTCCAGCCAACCGCCGGGCAGGTCGCGCGTAGATACCGCGTGCGCACCGTCAGCATGACATCGGAACTCGGGCTCGTAGTTGCGCCCCGTCGAGTCGATGAACAGCTTGTCGGCGAACGACGAGAACGGCATCGACGATGCGCCAGCGAGCGGTGTTCTTCGGACCGTCGCCCGCGGTCGCGAGGTTGCGGGAGAAGTCCTTCGTGGCCTCGGTGCACGACGGCACGTATTCGAGGCCGTAGAGCTGCGATCGCTGGTTCGCGAACAACCCGCGGATCATCGTCGGGTCGCTCGGTGTCAGCTGACCGGCGGCGCGACCACCGGCGTGTTGTAGAGCGCGATCGACGGTGAACTTGTCCTCGCCGGCGCCGGATCGAGCGAATCCGGCCGAGTAGTACATCTCGTCCGGCAGCAGCGTCGGATCGTCGAACCGCTTGGCGGCCGGAACGGGCGGTAGTCCCGCGACGAGCCACCGACGTCGACGCCACCCGCCAGGTCACTCGATCTCGCACGCCGGGAAGCGTGCCGCCCGGGCCGGCCGTCAGATTCGTGTCCATCATCTGGACGATGATCGGGTGGTCGGTCGGGGTCGGTCGGCGCGCCGGTGTAGCGGGTCGGATCGTCGTGTAGGCGTAGACGCGCAGCACGGCGTCCTCACCCGGCGCCTCCGCCGCTGCGCGATGCGGTGCGCAGCTGCTTCCGGATGCGTCACGACGCGCATGCTCTGCAGGGTCTCGGGGACGCGCGGCAGGCGCGCGGCGTCCGAGTAGTTGCGAGCGCGGGCATCGGCAGGAGCTCGCCGTGCAGGTTGACGATCAGCGCGTGCGCGTAGCGCTCGGGGTTCGTGTTCAGGTCCTCGAGGAACAGCCGGAGCGTCGGCTCCTCGGACATGTCGTCGAGCTCGTCGGGCGGCGACCGTCCCGTTCGCGATGCGCGTCGGCGATCTCCTGCTTGCGCGCGCTGGATTCGCATCGACGCGGCGCTGGTGGAACGCCAGCTCGCGCGGGTAGTCGCATCGCGTGGTTGTAGAAGTCGGCGAGCGCGTACGGGAACGGGTTGTGCGTCGGCGTCGTAGCCGTGGACTTCGCCCGCAGTCCGTCTCGATGCGGGCCTTGATGATGTCCTTGCTGTAGTAGTTGGTGATCGGGCCCGTCGGAGGCAGACCCGGGTAGAAGTAGACGTAAGGGATCGGATCGTCGACGTCACGTCGACGTTCAGGTACGGGCGGTAGAGCTGGTCTGCGCCCGTAGCTCGACTTGGTGATCCAGTGCGAGCGGAACTCGAGACCCGGATTGCGGGCCTCAGATCGTCGAGCGTCGCCTCGACGAACGACCGCATCGCCTCCATGTTGACCCACCAACCCGGGATGTTCTCGATCGCCAGCAGGTACACGTCGAACACCTGCGTCGTCGGGAATCCGGAGGCCCGGGTGTTGAGCACCGTCGAGAGGCTCGCCAGCGGGCCGGAGCGTGTCGCTCGCCGTCGCGCTTCAGCAACGTGACCGTCACGTAGCGCAGGTTGCGGTTGTCGACGCCCGGAAGCGGACGCACCTGGATCCGGCGCGCCCAGACCCACTGGCCGTCCCGCTGGATGTTCGCGCGAGTTCGGGTGGTCCGGAGGCGACGAGCGACGCCGCCCTCGCTCGCGATGCTGAGCACCGGCGAAGTCCCGATGCCGTCGTCGAACGCATCGACGTCGACGCCCTCGTCCTCCGACGCCGCTTCGACGGTCGCGTGCAACTCGGCGAGGATCGAAGTCGCGGTCGTGTAGGCGAACACACGGTCCCGGTGCGACTGCGAAGCGTCGTACGAGGTCGTGATGTTCCGCAGCATCACGAGGCTGACCAACGCGAGGATGCCGATGGCCACCATCAGCTCGAGCAGCGAGAAGCCGCTCTCGGACGACGATGGATGAGTGCGTTGCGGTGCGTTCCGGAGCTGTGCGAGTCGGGACATGAGACTTCCCCTTCGGGTCCCTGGCTGGTTCCCGTCGAACCTATCGGAGAATCCCGGGCCGTCGTGTAGCGCGGATCCGCGCGCCGGGTGAATCGGGATCGGCGGTCCGCCGAAACCGGCGCGTCCTCCGCCGGTGCGATCGCAGCGAGCGCGCACGGCACCGGCGCGCCCCCGTCGTCTCGATTCGAGAAAGTGCGCGCGCGACGCGCACGCGATCGTCGCGAAAGCCGACGCTCCGCACCGGTGCTCAGGTACCGCCGTGTCGGATCGCGTCGTCGCCGAACCGCTCGCGGATCCGATCCATCGCCTCGAGCAGGCGCGACGAGCGGCCGGCGGCCGGCGCGCCGCCCGGACCGAAGAGCATCCCTTGTCGCGGCTCATCCGCGCCGACCAGGTCCGACACGCCGATGCCGATCAGCCGCACCGGCGCGCCCGGCGCCCGGGCCTCGTCCAACAGCTCGCGCGCCGCACGGTGCACGACGAGGTCGTCGTCGGTGGCGGCTGCCAGGGTCCGCTGGCGCGTGATGGTCCGAAACGGCGGGAACCGCAGCTTCAGCTTGACGACACGACCTCGCAGGCGATGGTTGCGCAGACGCCGGCCCACCGATTCGGCGAGCCCGAGCAGCACGCGATGCAGCTCGTCGCCGTCCCGCACGTCGCGCTCGAACGTCGTCTCGTGGCTGATCGAACGCGCCTCCCGCTCGGCCTCGACCGGCCGATCGTCGCGGCCGTGCGCCAGCTCGAAGAAGTGCGTGCCGTGAACGGCACCGAGCACGCGCACGAGTGCGTCGGGATCGCACGCCTGCACGTCGCCGATCGTCCTCAGCCCGAGCGAGGCGAGGCGCCGTTGCGTCACGGGCCCGGCGCCCCAGAGCCGCTTGACCGGCAGCGGCGCGAGGAATCCCACCTCCTCACCGGGCGCGACGACCACCAGCCCGTCGGGCTTGTCCAGATCGGACGCGACCTTCGCGACGAACTTGCTGCTCGCGACGCCGACCGACACCGTCAGCGCGGTCGCCGCGCGCACCTCGGCGCGAATCCGCTCCGCCACCGCTCGGCCGTCGCCGAACAACGCCCGACCATCGGTCACGTCGAGGAACGCCTCGTCGAGGCTGAGTGGCTCGATGATCGGCGTGTAGCGATCGAACACCCCGCGGATCCGCGAGGAGACCGCCGCGTAGTGTTCCATCCGCGGCCGCAGCACGACCGCGTCCGGACAGAGCAGTCGCGCGCGAGCCATCGGCATCGCCGAGTGCACGCCGAAGCGACGGGCTTCGTAGCTTGCCGTCGACACGACGCCCCGCCGGCCCAGCCCGCCGACGATCACCGGCCGCCCCCGCAGTGTCGGGTCGTCCCGCTGTTCGACGGCCGCGTAGAACGCATCCATGTCGGCGTGGAGGATCGTTCGCTCGGCCACTGCGCGGATCATACCGCCTCGCATCCGCGCGCCACGACGCCGCGCCACCGGTGACCGGCCGGACGAAGGGTGTGGATCGCCGCACCGCGTCGCTATCCTGGCCGCGATGAGCGAGCAAGGCACCACCCGCCGTGGAATCGTCGGGGCGATCGCGACGGCGATCGCCGGGTTGCCGTTCGCCGGCGGACTGCTCGTCGCGCTTCGCTCGGCAGCCGCGGTCGACAAAGTGGTGCGGCCAAAGCGGATCCCGCTCGCGCGACTCGACGAGGTGCCTGCGACCGGCATCCTGGCGCGGCCGATCACCTATGAGATGCGGCGCGGCGCGGCGATGGAGAGCGTCGCGGAGCACGTGTTCCTCAGCCGTGACCCAAAGTCCGGCACCGTGATCGCCCTCTCGAGCCGCTGCACCCATCTCGGGTGCCCCGTCACGTTCGACCCGAAGGACCACGCAGCCCCGCTCCACTGCCCGTGCCACGACGCGCGGTTCGCGGCCGACGGCACGGTGTTGAAGGGACCGCCGAAGCGCCCGCTGCGACGCCTTCCGATCGTGCTGCCCGACGATCCCGACGGGACCATCGAGCTGGTGTTGTCTTGACGTCCGCGCGCACCACCACGTCCGGAGCCGTCGACCGCGCCGTCGAACGGCCGACGCGCTGGCCCGAGGCGATCGCATTCGGAGCTCTCAGCGCGATCGTGCTGCAGGCGATCAGCGGATTCGGCCTCGCATTCCACTACGTCCCGTCGGCCGACCTCGCCTACCCGTCCATCGTTGCGATCCAGACGGACCTGCCCGACGCCGCCGGCCTCCGACTGTGCCACATCGTGGGCGCGAACTTCGCGATCGGCCTGTCGATGCTGACGCTCCTCCAGGCGTTCGTGCGCGGGGCCTACAAGAAGCCTGGACGCGGCGCATGGGTCACCAGTGCGCTGATCCTGCTCGTCGTCGTCGGACTCGGCATCACCGGGGAGTTGCTGCCGTGGACTCAGCAGGGGGTGTTCGCGACCGAGGTCCGCACCGGCCTCGTCGGTCAGGCACCCGTCGTCGGGCACGCGCTGCAACAGGCCGTCGTCGGCGGCGATGCCGTCGCCGCACCGACGCTGCTGCGCTTCTACGCGCTGCACGTGTTCGTCCTGCCGCTCGTGCTCGTGCTGTTGATCACGCTGCATTGGCGCGCGGCACGCCGGCTGAACGAAGCCGGGCACGCAGTGTGGGTGAACTTCCGCGAAGCCGGCGCCGCCTGCCTCGTCACGGGCCTCGTGCTGCTCGCGGCGAGTCGTCAGCCGGCGACGCTCGGCAGCCCCTACGTCGCCGGCGACGCCGGCTATCAGGCCTGGCCGGAGTGGCACTTCCTCTGGCTGAACAAGTTGCTGCGAATCGTGCCGCCGTCGCTGGAGTCACTGCCCGCGTTCTGGATCCCGAACGGGCTCGCGGCGCTGCTGGTGCTCCTGCCGTTCGTCGACCGGAACCAGCGCCGCTCCTGGCGACACCGCAAGGTCGCGCTCGCCGGCGCCGCGATCCTGATCGGCGCGCTGGCCGGGCTGAGCATCGCCGACCAGAAGGACCGCCCGAAGAACGACCCGACCCTGCCGTTCGCGCTCGAGATGAACGCGCAGGTGCGTCGCGGCTACCAGCTCGTGCGCCGCAACGGCTGCATCGAATGCCACGCCTACCACTTCGACGACGTCGACGTGGGCAAGACCGCGCACGATGCGCCGGACCTCGACGACATGGAGCCGGACGCGTCGGCGACCGATTACGCCGACATGATCGGTGACCCGCTCGGCGTCATCGGCACCGAGGACATGCCACCCTACGCGTTCGTGCCGTTCGAAGAGCGCCGCATGATGGGTCTCTACCTGCGCTGGCTCAATCGTTGAACGAGCGGCGCGGCGTCAACGCGGCTCACCGTCGTCGCCGCGATCGCCGTGCTCGTCGTGTGCCGGCTCTGGTTCGCCCGGCTTCTGCGCGTCGCGTGCCTTCCGCTCCTCGGCGATCCGCGCTTCGCGTGCCTTGTGGAGCGCGGTCTCGTGCTTGTGCGCGATCAGGTCGACCTTGGTGCCCGTCTCGGGCGTGAGATCGGTCCGCCACCAGACGGTGTCGTCGTCGGCCCGCGGGTGACGCATCGTGATCAGGTGGTTCGGCGGGTCCTTGTAGACGATGCTCACGTCGTTGCCTTCGAAGTCGGCGATGAACACCGGTGGCTCGTCGCGGTAGATCGGCGCCATGTTGCCGCCGAGGTAGATCCAGTCGGCACCCTCGACCGCACGACCCGTGGTCATGTCCTGGATCAAGTCCTCGACCGGCACCTCCACCGTCTCCTGCTTGCCATCGTCGGTCGTTCGCTGCCAGCGCACCGTGAACCAGACCTTGTCGCCCTGCGGCGGCACGATGTCGAAGAGCGGCGCGCCGTTCTCGATCTGCTCCTTGGTCGGCGGCGGCACCCGGTCCACGACGCGGGCGTTCTGTCCCTTCTGGTAGCCGAGCAACAGGAACGCGGCGTTCAGGACGCTGGGCTTGCACTTGGAGACGAACATCGCCTCGTGCGCCTTGCCCTTCGGCGCGATCAGCAGGTACTCGAGCGGATCGTTCGCGACGACGATCTCGCACGGAACCGTGATGGTCTTCGCCTCGAGGTCGACCGTCAGGTCGTTCTCGCGGAAGGCCTTCATCATCGCCTTGACGGGGTCCTGCTCGCCGCCCGCCTCACCCTCCTTGCCCTGCTTCGCTTCGGGAGCCGGTTTCGGGTGCTGTCCCTGCTCCTGTGCCGCGAGCGGCGCGACGGCGAAGACTATCGCGGCGAGAGCGAGCCACCGGTGCGCGTTCACGTTCGAGAGCTGCATCATCGTTCGATCTCCTTCTGGAACTCCTGCACGGCCTGCTCGGTGGCGACGTCGCCCTCGGCGAGCTCGATGGCGCGCTGTAGCGACTCGCGCGTCGGCGCGCCGGCCGCGAGTGCCGCGCGCGCGCGACACAGCTCGGCATGTGCCGTCAAACGCGCCGGCCAGACGTGACCCGTCGCCCGATAGCCGTCACCGACGAAGGCGCGGAGCTGCAGCGGGTCGATCGGGTTCTCGAGGAACGCGCGCCACGCGTCGTCGTACGCGTCGGCCGCCTGGGACCACTGCTGTGCGCGCTCCGCCGCTTCGGCCTCGATCAACCGGGCCCCGCCGACGTGCTCGACGTCGAGGTCGGGCGGCGCGAGCACGGCCTTCGCGAGCTCGGGTGCGAGCTCGACACGCGTGTCCGGCTCGCGCGCGAACAACGCCAGCAGCTCGCCGAGACGCCGACGCGATGCGAGACACGCGTTCGGATGTCCGAGGCTCTCGTCGATCGCGGCAGCGAACGCACGGGCACCGTCCGCCGACAGGTGTCGCCCGAGCTGCTGCCACACGAGGTTCTGCATCGCGGCGCGCCCCGGTGTGTCCTCGAGCTCCTCCTCGGGATGCGCGAGCGGCTCGACGAGCGCGAGCCGAGCGATCAGCCGCGCACCTTCGTCGTCGAGCGGCGGCGTCAGCGCACCGGCCGCCTCGTAGGCGATGTCCTTGTCCGCCTCGCCGAGCCCGCGCACCATCTTCGCCTCGAGGTCCGCGCGGATCGCGTGCGCCGGTCCCGGCAGCGACAGCAACCCGCGTAGCGCGACGTCCTGCTCTTCCGGCTCGCCGCGCGTGCGAGCCTCGCGGAACACGTCGACGGCGTCCAGGTCCGGGCGGGCGACGAGCCACGACAAGAGCTCGACCCGGTGTGGCACCGAAGCGAGCGTCCGGTCGCCGAACAACAGATCGCGCACGACCGTCACATCGGCCGCGGTCAGCAGCGCCGGCGCGGTCTCGCGCAGGCGGACGAACCAGCGCGCCGGCACCGCGCGTGGGTCCTCGAGCAGGTGCTCGAACGCCTCGCGATCGCCGAGCGCGATCCGCGCCTCGAGCAGACCGAACGCATCGCTCTCGAGGGGCATCGCCCGGAGCAGCGCCATCACCCAGTCCGCGTGCCGGTCCCGGAACGCCAGCGCGAGGCGCTCCCGGCGCTCGGGCGATTGTTCGGCCCACACCGCGGTGGCGAGCTCGCGCGAGCCGGCGCGCAGGCAGACCTCGGCGGCGGCGAGCGCGACCGGACCCTCTCCCTCGGCGAGCTCGCGCACGCGGTCGGCATTGCGATCGAGCCGCGGCGCTTCGGCCATCCGAGCGAGCGTCATCTTGACGGCTTGTTCGTCGCCCAGCGCGAGGAGCGCCGTCCACGCCTCGTCGGGGAGCGCTTCGGGCGGCAGCGACAGCAGCCGGCGCACGCAGTGCAGCACGTCCTGACCGGGCTCGATCGTGAACGCCAGCAGCTCGGGCGCATACCGCCCTGCCGCGCTCAGCGCGTCGAACGCCGCCGTGCGCACGTCCTCGGGCTCGGTCTGGTTCATGACGAGCGCGCGCATGCTCGCGAACGGCTCCGGACGGGACAGGAGGTCGGGAGACGCCTGGCGCAGGACGGCGGGATCGAGCGGCGCATGGCCGGTCAAGGCGTCGACGACCAGCTCGTCGACGACCACCGGGTGGTGCACCGCCAACCACTCGGCGATGCGCACCCGCACGTCCGGTGGGAGGACTCGCGCGAGCGCCACCAGGTGACGCGCGCCCGACTCGGACACGTTGTCGAGGGCCATCAGCAGCAGATCGGCGTCGCCGCCGGCCGCGAGGCGCTCGTGCACGGTCGCGACCAGGCCGTCGGCGAGCCCGACCGGCATCAGGTCCGCAGCGTCGCGGCCGAGCGCCGCAGCTTCCGGGTCGCCGCTGCCGAGCGCATCGAGCACGACCTGCGCGTCCGGGCGCTTCCATTCGGCCGGCGGCAGCGCGAGGCGCACGAGCACGGCGTCGCCGACGTCGAGGTTCGGATCCGCCGCGAGGGCCCGCGCCCAGTCCCGCGCGGCACGACGCGGCCGCACCGCGAGCGCTTCGAGCACGGCGCGCCGGCCGTCGGCGGAGAGCCTCGGGAAGCAAGCGGTCGGCAGCGGCACCATCGTCCAGACGAGCCGTTGCGCCGCGGCCTCGCAGAGGGATGGCTCGGCGTCGTCCAGCGCGGCGACGAGGTCATCCTCGGTCACCGCGTGCAGATCGCACAACCGGTGGAACGCCGCGACCCGCACCGTGCCGTCGGCCGGCGACCGCAGCGTCGCGCGCGCGAACGCCGCATCCCCGCTGTCGACGAGCAGTCGTTGGACGGTGCGCTCCTCGTCGGTCGCAGCGGTCGCGCGCGCGGCGTCGGTCAGCATGCCGTGACCGATCAGGATCGACAGCGCCGCGACACGCCGGTTGGCGTCGGCGTGGCGCAGCAGCGCTTCGAGGACGTCGCGCCGGATCGCCGCGTCGGACGCGACGACCAGGCGGCGACGAGCGGCTTCGACCGCGGTCGGTTCGCCGGTCGCGAGCGCTCCGTACGGATCGACCGCCGGCTGTTGGCCGAGCACGGACACCGCGAGCAGCACGATCAGGCCACAGACGCGCATCACCATTGCGCGAGCACCTCCGCGATCGCGAGCGGCAGGTCCTCGGAGGACAGCCCGGCCTGCGAGAGGCGCGCCGCGACGAGATCTCCGGCCGCGCCGTGCACGTGCACGCCGAGCCGCGCGGCGTCGAACGGCGCCATGCCTTGCGCGAGCAGCGCGCCGAGGAGGCCCGTCAGCACGTCGCCGCTGCCGCCGGTGGCGAGACCGGGATTGCCGGTGGTGTTCCGGAACACGCGGTCGCCCGCGCAGACGAGGGTCCCCGCACCCTTGAGCACGGCGATCGCATCCGACCGGCGGGCGAGCTCGACGACCGCTCGTTCACGGTCGGACTGCACGGTCCGCGCATCGGACCCGAGCAGGCGCGCCGCCTCGCCCGGGTGCGGCGTGATCACGATCGGACCCCCACCGGGAATCGCTCGCGCGAGTGGCGCCAGGACGTTCAGCGCGTCGGCGTCCAGCACGATCGGCTTGCCGCCTCGCGCCTCGAGCAGCGTCTCGACGGTCGCGCGCGCCGCGGCGTCGGTCGAGAGTCCGGGCCCGCAGACGACCACGTCGACGTCGTCACAGAGCTCAGCGAGCCCGCGCGCCTGGCGATCGGCGGTGGTCGCCGACGGCACGGCCACCGTGAACGGCGCCATCAGCTCGGTCGGCAATGCGCAGCGCACGAGCCCGGCGCCGCCGCGCAGCGCGCCGCGCGAGCACAGGATCGCGGCGCCGAGCATGCCCGCGCTGCCCGCGACGACGAGGACCGTGCCGAACGTGCCCTTGTGGGACTCGCCGGCCCGTTCGGGCAGCTTCGGCACGGCTTCGATCCTGGTCACCATCTGCGAATCACCACTGCGCCGGCAGGTCGAGCGTGCAGCGCACCTCGCCAGCCAGACGCTTCTGCGTGTTGTACACCGGGATCGCCGCGAACCGGGCGAGCGCCGGCGGAACGGCGTCTTGCCACAGCCCGAGCGAGCGCAGCAGCGCGACGACCGCGGGCTGGTAGCCACGCTCGGCGCCGTCGGCGACCTTGATCGCGAGTCCGATCGGCCCCGACGGTGTCGTGACGCCGACCACGTAGACACCCTCGGCACCGCACTTCGGCAGGACCTCGCCGCGCGCCGACTCGATCAGCACGGTCTCGAGGCGTCCGTCGCCGGCGAGGTGGAACGGCTCGCGGGAGATCGCGGCGAAGATCCGGGCGCATGCCGCCGCTCGAACGGGTGTGAGTCCGGTCGGGTTCACGAAGCGGCGAAAGGCCGTCGCCAGCGCGAGCAGCGGCAGCCCGAGCGTCGGCGCGCCACAGCCGTCGAGTGCCACCGCGATCGAGTCCGCGGGGATCCCGGCCAGATCGGCGAGCGCCTCGCGGACGAGGAGCTGACCGGGCGCGTCCGGATCCAGGTAGTGGTCGAGCGGAGCGCCGAGATCGCGCGCGACCATCAGGAAGCCGGTGTGCTTGCCCGAGCAGTTGTTGTGGACGCGCTCGGGCTTGCCGCCACCGCGCGCGATCGACAGCGCCGTGTCCCGATCGAACGGCGCGTGCGGTCCGCATCGGAGGTGCTCGTGCGTGAGACCCGCCTTGGCGAGCAGTCCGTCGACGACGGCGACGTGCCGGGCGGTGCCCTCGTGGCTGGCGCAGACGATCGCGAGCTCGCGGTCGTCGAGCTCGAACCGCTCGGCGACCCCACGTTCGACGAGCGGCAACGCCTGGATCGGCTTGACCGCAGAGCGCGCCCAGACCAGTGCCTCCGCAGGCCCGGCTGTCCAGACGCGCCCGTCACCGAGGATCACCGCGACCGCGCCAACGTGTCGCGACTCGACGGCCGGGCCGCGGACGACTTCGGCGAGCGGCACGGGTTCGGGTCGGGTGTCGGGCATGCGGCTGAGGCACGATCGACCTTCCGCGAGAGAGTCGCAAGGGGCGGCGCACCACGCGTGCGGTCGGATGCGACCCCACGCTACACTCGGCGCCCTGATGGAGGACCTGGTCGAAGTCGAGCTGTCCCGCCTGATCCTGCAGCCGAAGGGCGAGCAGCAGTACATCCACCTGCGTGTCCTCGAGGGCGAGCGGACGTTTCCGATCGTCATCGGGTTCTACGAGGCGGCGGAGATCCACCGGAAGCTGAGCGGCGACAAGTTCGAGCGGCCGATGACCCACGACCTGATCGGGCGGATCCTGTTCGCGACCGAATGGACGCTGCGCCGCGTGGTGGTCAACGCGCTGAACGACAACACGTTCTATGCGTGTCTGGACCTGGTCCACGGCAGCGAAGAACGCATCGTCGACTGCCGCCCCTCGGATGCCATCGCGCTCGCGGTCCAGCTCACGGCGCCGATCTTCGTCGCGCGGGAGGTCCTCGATCAGGTCGCACCGCAGTGATCGCCGCGCTACGCTGCGCACGGTCGGTGGGATGGCAGAGTGGCCGAATGCGGCGGTCTTGAAAACCGCTGTCGGTGCAAGCCGACCGGGGGTTCGAATCCCTCTCCCACCGCTCTTCAGTCGCCGCGGCCGAACGCGAGGGACACCTCGCGCGCGGCCAGCCGGCGCGGCAGCACGGCCTCGGACGGATGATCTTCGAGCAGCGGCGCCAGTGAGCACGAGCTCCTCGCGAGCACCCGGCCTTCGGCGTCCTCGAGCTGCACGTCGATCGAGGCCCCGGCCATGAGCCGCGCGAGCAACGCGCGATCCGCCGTCGTGGTGGCCGCCGCGAGCCGCGTGTCGATCGCGCCGGGGGTCGCCGGGTAGTCGGTGCCTCGGCGCAGCGTGACGCGATAGGTCCCGAGCCCGCCGCGGACGTCGATCGTCACCGCGCGATCGAGCGGACCGCTGTCCGTCGCGAGCTCGCCCGGAGCCGGGCCGAACACCTGGGCGACCAGCCCGACCTGCCACGCGATCGCGCCGAGCGCGAGGGCCAACAGCGACGCCAGCAGCGTGAGCTGACCGTTGCCGAGCCGCCGGAGGCCGCGGCGCCCGGCCGGGAGCTCGGGCATCGCATCGGCGTCGGACGCCGTCCGCACCCGGCTGAGCGAAGAGACGGCACCGCGCTGCACCGAGAACAGCGTCTCGACCACCTGGTCTTCGTAGACCATCGTGCAGCGCAACGTCGACTCGACACGGGTCGGATCCGCGGACGCGGCGACGAGCGCGCCGAGCGCATCGAGCAACGCGGACTGGCGTTCGACGGTCAGCTTCGCGCCAGCGACGCGGCCGTCGGCCGGCAGCCAGCAGAATCGCCCGCCGTCGATGTCGAGGTCGGCGTCGACGATGTCGAGGCGGCGCAGCGCGAGCGCCGCGCCGGTCAGCCGCTCCGCCCCGCCGACCGGACCTTCGAGAATGCCGTCGAAGACCGCGAAGCGGGGTGCCCCCTCGGGTGGTCGTCGGTCGTCAGGCATCGAGGCGGTCCGCCAGGCCGCGGACGGCCGCGAGCTCTTGCCAATCGGTCATCCCGGCCCGCCAGACGAGGGTGTCGACGTCGAGCGCGCCGTCGACCCACAGGCGCTTGAGCTCGTCGAACGGCACCGGTCCCTGTCGCTCGCCGCGCTCGACCCACCACCATCGTTCGCCATCGGTCGCCGCTGCCGCCGCGGACCCGGTGCCCGCCAGGAGCTCGGGGGGTGCGCCGTCCGGCGGCGAGGTGTCGATCGCCAGCGCCTGATCGTGCACCTCGAGGCGACGGCTCACGTCGGCGTAGCGGCGGTCACCGACGTGGCGTTCCTTGCGGAGCTGCTCGCGCAGCCGACGGTTCTCGAGCCGCAGGCGCGCCCGCCGTGCCTCGTCCTCGTGGAGATCCGGAAGGACGAGCACGAGGATGATGCCGATGCAGCTCAGGAAGAAGCCGATGAAGAACCAGCCGACGGCGCTCCGCCCGCGCGAGTTCGCGATGGCGGCGCACACGCCGCCGAACGCGGCCGCGACGAGGATGTTGGCGGTGATTTCCATGCGGGATCGGCGACGACGTCATGCGGAGCCGGCGAGCTTCGCGGCCCACCCGGCGACGATGCCGGCGACGAACAGCACGCGCCCCGCGCGGAGCAGCGCGTCGTGCCGCGGCGACCGGTGACGGACGAGCAGGGAATGGCCGTGGACCAGGAAGCCCGCGAGACAGGCGAACACCACGAAGAAGCCGCCGGCGTGCAGCCGGAGGGCCTCGGCGAAGCGGCCGTGCATCACGAGCGCGGTGCTGCGGGTCAGACCACACCCCGGGCAGACGGACTCACCGAGCAGCGTGCCTGCCGGGCACGGCAGACCCGAGAACCCGAACAAGGTCGCGTGCGCCGTGTCCGCGTGCATCAGCAGCGCGACCAGGAGCACCAGGGCGGACAGCGCCGCGGCGCACGCGGAGCTGCTCCGTGCTCGGACCGGTTCGGATTCGGGAGCGCGCATCGGAAACGGGGGCGGTGCTCGACTCTACCGGAGACGCCACGTGGTCACGAGTGAGCGATGCCCGGAGAGAGCCGCTACATTCGGGATCCGACCCCGATGATTTCCTCACTCTCCCACCCGCGCCTCCTGACGCTGGCACTGGCGATCCTGACGCTCGCCGGCTGCTCCCACGAGCCGAGCTCCACGTCGCTGCCGCAGGAGCAGCCGCCCGCATGGCTCCAGCCGTTCGGCAGCGTCGTCGAGCAATGGCGGTTCCGCGCCACGCTCGAGGGCTGGTTCGCCGACAGGGGGATCGACGTCCGGATGACCAGCGACGGCCGCATCGTCGAGGTGAAGGGAAAAGGGCGCGAGTTCGACGTCGCCGAGGTCGCACGCGCCTGTGCCGTGCTCCCCGAGTCGCAGTGGCGCGAGGCGCTCGACGCCCAGCTCGGCACGCTGATCGACACGAGCGAGGCCCTCGCGAGCTGGAAGCCTCCGGCGTGGGAGCAGGCGAAGCCGCACCTCCGCGCGCGGATCTACCCCGACGGATTCGTGCGCGCCGCCGGAATGCGCCTCGACGCGGTCGTGCGCCGCGTCGACCTCCCCGGAACGCTGACGTGCGCGGTGTTCGACGACGAGAACACCGCGCTCCTCTTGCCGAGTGACGTGCCGAAGACCTGGAAGCAGACCGACGAGGAGGTGCTCGCCGTCGCCATCGAGAACACCCGCGCGGCGCTCGCCGGACACACCCGACTCGAGGAGCGCGACCTCGGGGAGTTCGGCAAGCTGTACGAGGTCGCGAGCGACTCCTACTACGGCACGCTGGCGGTGCTGTGGCTCGACGAGTGGCCGCAGCTCCTCGGCGAGCACGGTGCGTTCGTCGCGATCCCGTGGCGCCAGAGCGTGCTGGTGCTGCCGTTCGACAGCGCGAACGCCGCGCGCGGCGTGCCCGGGCTCTACGCGGTCGCGCGGCAGGTCGTGAGCGAGGGTCACGGTGCGGTGGCGCCGACCGTGTGGTGGCGCCGTCCCGACGGCGGCTTCGATTCGATCGGGATCGAGGAGCAGGACGGCCGGCCGGTCGCGACGCCGCCGCCGAGTCTCGCGAAGCTGCTGCGCGAGATCCTCAAGTGAGGCGGTGACGGCCCGGGGCGCGGTCCCCTACAACGCTGCCATGGCGACTGCGAAGCTCGGCGATGCGGCCGTGCGCGAGGCCCTGACCTCGCTCGACGGCTGGGACCTGAAGGACGGCAAGCTCCACCGGAAGTTCGTGTTCCGCGACTTCCGCGAGGCGTTCGGCTTCATGGCGACGGTGGCGACCATCGCCGAGGCGATGAACCATCATCCCGAGTGGCGCAACGTGTGGCGCGAGGTCGACGTCTGCTTGACGACGCACGACGCCGGCGGAATCACGCACAAGGACGTCGATCTCGCCCGGGCGATGACCGAGCGCGCGCAGCACCTGAGCTGATCGAGCATCAGGTCTTCACCGCCGCGTGGCGCCGGCGCAGCGTGCTGGTCAGGTAGCCCGAGCCGAAGCCGATCAGCAGGCACAGCACGATCAGGATCGCCAGCGGCAGGTCGAAATGGACCCACAGGATCATGGTCTCGACCGACTTCGTGTTCTGCAGGACCACGACCAGGAGCAGGATCCCGAGGATCCCCAGGGTCACGAGCTTCAGTCGTCGCATCGGCGTGAACGTACCCGACCGCGTGGGAGCGAGCGACAGCGGAAGCTACGACCGGCGCGGCGAGCCATGGCCGACGGCCAATGCCACGACGCCGGCGAGGAGCGCGATCCAGTAGACCGAGCCTGCCGCGATCGACATCGCGGGGAACCCGAACAGGATCGCACCCGGCAAGACGATCGACGTGCCGATCACCGAGAACACGCCGTTGATCCCGAACGCCCACGGCACGAACACCGGCGAGGACTGCTGCACGACCGACAGGCCGGTCGGGAACATCGTGCCGAGCGGCACGCCGAGCGGCAGCAGCACCACGAGACCGACCGCGATCCGCAACCCGAGTGGCAGCCCCGCCGTGACGCCGAACAACGGGTCGAGGCCGAAGTGCAGCGCGACCAGCGCAGCGCTGATGCACACCACCGCGACGACCATCATCCGCACCGGCCGCGTGCGGAATCGGCGGGCGACGAAGCTGCCGACACCGGCGGCGACGAGCAGGCCGCCGATGACCGTCGAGAAGGCGTACGCCTGGTGCCCGAGGAACAGCACGTAGCGCTGGATCAAGCCGCTCATCGCCATGATGTAGCCGGCGCCGAGCGCGGCGAAGTACACCGCGAACGGCAGGTTCGACCACGCGGCGAGCCCGTGCGCGCGCATCACGAACAGCGGGCCGAGGATCAGCACGAGCGACAACGCGAGCATGATCTCGAGCAGTCGGAACATCCGCGCGAACTGCTCCGGTCGGGTCTTCGCGTCGAGGATCGTCTCATTCCGGAAGGTGTTGAAGAAGAACGGCCGCGAGTCCGGCGCGGGCCGTAGCTCAGACGCGTTGCTCTCGATGAACCGGTCGAGCCGACCCGCGCGCGCGGCCTTCATCAGCGGGTCCGTCGGCGCGTCGGTGCACGGCAGGTAGAGCGCCTTCGGCGCCGGCCGAAGGCTCAGATCCGGCGTCAGCAGCTCGTACATCCACACGATCACGCCGGTGGACCCGTCGGCCTTGCCGTCGCCGGTGTCAGCCTTCGCGAGCCAATCGCGCATCGCCTGGCACTCGGCCTCGGTGAACGGTGTCGGCTTGACGAGGATGCCGAAGATCTTCGCCTGCTCGAGCATCATCACGCAGCGCGTCGGATCCTCGACGCCGCGACGCTTCAGCGCCTCCATCGCGGTGATCGCGAGCCGCATCCGGAACACGTCGCCCGAGTAGTTGATGACGAGGAGGCCGTCGTCCTTCAGGTGCGCGATGTACTCGTCGAACGCCTGTGCCGTGTAGAGATAGCTCTCGTTCAGCGCCAGCGTGCCGCTCGCGAGCACCGACTTGGTGTCGACGCCGCTGAGCTGGATCAGGTCGTAGCGCTCGTCCGTGCTGCGCACGTAGCTGCGGCCATCGCGGAGCACCAGCGAGACGCGTGGATCGTCGTAGGGCCGGCCGAGGAAGTCGGCGAGCTCGTTGCGCCCCATCTCGACCGTGGTGGCGTTGATGTCCACGCCGGTGATGTGGCGCGCGTCGTGGTGCAGCGCGGCCTGGATGTCCGGCGCCCCGCCGAGGCCGATCACCAGGACGTCGTCGGGCTCACCCCCGCGGAAGTAGCCGAAGCCGTAGCAGGTGCGGTCGTAGACGCCGGCGCTGCCCGGTGCGTTCCAGCCGATCAGCGGTGAGCCGTAGCTGCTGTCCTGCGTGAACCACATGCTCGGCAGCCGGTCGAGGTCGCGCCGGACGTTCGGGTCCGTGGTGTCGACCTTCAGCGAGTGCACCTCGATGCGCGCCGTCGGATCCCAGCGATCGAACTGCTCGACGAGATCGATGCTGTGGACCGCGGGATTCTTCTCGACGATCTGTTCGGCGGTCTTCGCGATCAGTGCGAGCTGACCGGCGGTCTCGGCCTTCTGGATGCGGTACGGCAGGATCGCGTCGGCGAACACGAACAGCGGCACGGCGACCACCAGCACCGCGAGCACGTGCCGGACCGCGTGACGGGACAGCGGCGCCGCCAACAGCGCGCACAGCGTCGCACAGCCGATCAGCGCCTGCGGCCCGGTGAGGGGCCCGAGGACGAAGAACACGCCGACGCAGCCGAGCGCCGAGCCGATCAGGTTCAGGCCGTACCGCGCGTGCACGCTGCCCCGCGGATCGGCGAGGATCGCCGAGATCGCCATCCCGGCGGAGAAGTACGGCGCCGCGAGCAGCACCAGGATGCTGAACGTCCACCCGTCGAACCGGAACTCGAGGTGGTCGGAGGTGTGGGCGAACCAGGTGTGGGCGACCACGAGCAGGATCGCGGTGGCGATCAGGTTGCGGTGGACCAGCGCCTTCGGGTCCCCGAGCTGCCGTCGCAACGAGAGCACCGAGCCGCCCGCGCCGAAGCCGAGCAGCACGACGCCCACGACGAGGAAGATCAGGCTGTTCTCCAGCGAGTACGCGAAGATCTTCGTCTCGAGGACCTCGAGCGTCAGCACGAGGCAGGAGAGCGCGAACAGGATGAGGGGCATGACGCGGGACGGGGAATTCAACCCTGCGAGGGCCGCGGGTGCTCGCCGCGAGCACCGGCTTTTTCGTCACGTCCGCCTTGTCAGTCGGTTCGGGCGGCGTTCTACTCCCCTCCCCGACCGCGCGCCGGCCGCTGCGTGCGGAGAGATGGCAGAGTGGCTGAATGCACCACCTTGCTAAGGTGGCGTGGGGTTTACACCTCACCGGGGGTTCGAATCCCCCTCTCTCCGCCACACCGCTCCTTCGAGCGGCCGGCGCGTGGCTGGGATCGACGATGCGACAGGGCGGACGAACGTCGCGGACGACTGAGGGGGGATGCGCCGTGCCGAGGGGCCACGGCGCGCGAACCCCCGTCGCCATCGCGTGCCTCGCGCTCGTGGCCGGCGCGTGCGGCGGCCCGCGCGTGCTGATCGACACCACGCCGAGCGACGCGGAGCTGTTCGCGGACGGCCACCGCGTGGTCAATCCCGTCGACGCGCAGGTCCCGTACCACGGGGTCGTCGACGTCGTGGCGGTCCCCGAACCGCCGCCGCGACAGACCGCCGCGTCGCTCGATCGGCCGCTGCTGCGCGCGACCCACGCGCGGCTGCCGACCCCGGCGCCGGTCACGCGGTGGATCTTCCCGTTGGACTTCGTCGTCGAGTTGGCGATGGTGCCGTTCGTCGACGACCCCGTGTACCGCGCCGACCTGGTGCTCCCCGAGCGCGAGGACGTCCCCGTCCCGGGCTATCCGGCGCGCGGCGTCGAGGCCCTCGTCCGGCGCGCCGACGCCGCGGCGATCGGACGCTGACGATGGCCGGAACCGCGAACCAATGCGCGTCGCCCCGCACGCTGATCCTCGGTCTCGGCCGATTCGGAGGCGGCCGCGAGGCGACGCGGTTCCTGTCCCGGCGCGGCCACGCGATCCGCGTCGCCGACCGGGCCAAGGCCGAGAGCCTCGCCGCCACCGTCGCCGAGCTGCGCGACCTGCCAGCGGTCGAGTGGTGTCTCGGACGCGAGGACGCGGCGCTGCTCGACGGCATCGACCTCGTCGTCGTCAACCCGGCCATCCCGGACGCCCACCCGCTGCTCGCGATCGCGCGCGCGAGGGGCATTGCATGCACGCAGGAGGTCGAGCTGTTCCTGCGGGAATACCCGGGCCGGGTCGTGCTGGTGACCGGCACCAACGGCAAGTCGACGACGACGATGCTCTGCGCCCGCGCGCTCGAGCGCGGCGGCCTCGACGTGCTGTGCGGCGGCAACATCGGTCACAGCCTGCTCGCCGACGAGGCCCGTTGGTCACGCGATCAGGTCGCCGTGCTCGAGGTGTCGAGCTTCCAGCTCGATCGCCTCGATCCGGAGCGGCACGGCGTCGAGGCCGCGGTGTTCACGCGCGTCACCCGCGACCACATCGATCGCCACGGCACGGTCGAGGCCTACCGTGCCGCCAAGGCGCGCGCGGCCCTGGCGGCGAGAGGGTTCGTCGTGCACGCGGCCGATGATCCGGTGGCCGCGAGCTACGCCGCCCCGCACGCCGATCGCCTCACCCACCGGCGAGGGGCGCGCCGCGACGACGAGGCCGCGTGGATCGACGAGGGCTGGATCCATTGCAGCGTGGCCGGCTCCCCGATCCCGGTCGTCCACGCCGACGCCCTCACCCTGCTCGGCGGGTTCCACACCGAGAACGCGATGGCCGCCGCGATCGTCGCCGCGCGGCTCGGCGCGTCGCCGCACGGGGCCGCGCTCGCGATCGCGACCGCCACCGCGCTGCCGCACCGCCTGCAGCTCGCCGCGGTGATCGACGGGGTCCGCTACTACGACAACGGCGTGTCGACCGCGCTCGAGTCGACCGAGTCGGCGCTCGACGCGCTCGGCGGTCCGGCGGCCCGGGGCGCACGCGTGCACTGGGTCGGCGGCGGCAAGAGCAAGGAGGGCGAGGAGTTCTATCCCCTCGTCGCCGACGCGCTCGCCCCGCGGGTCGCGAGCGCGCACGTGTTCGGTGCCGCCGCACCCGCGCTCGACCGCGAGCTCCGCGCGCGGCGCGTGCCCATCACCGCTCATGACCGGCTCGAAGACGCGCTCGTGGCCGCACGCGAGGCCGCACGGACCGGCGACGCGGTGCTGTTCAGCCCCGCGTTCGCGTCGTTCGACCAGTTCGCGAACTTCCGCCAGCGCGCCGAGGCGTTCCGCGCCTGGCTCGCGCTCGCGCGCCGGGCCCCTCGGCTGCGTACGGCGCACGAGTTGTAGTCTCCGGTGACGGGCCGACTCGGCCGAGCGCGTTCCTGCGGTTAGACTCGGACGCATCGCGAGGACACCGATCCCCGCCACCAAGATGCAGAAGTGCACGCACTGCCAGAAGTCGATCCCGACCGTTCACGTCCTCGACGTGCAAGGGGGCCAGGTCGTCCGCGCGCAAGCGCTGTGTGAGGCCTGCGCCGAGTCGCTCGGGGTCGTGCAGCCGAAGGCCTCCACGTTGCACCTCTCGCAGGAGATCCTCGAGAACCTCCTGGGCGGCCTGAAGAGCAGCAAGCCGGAGTCTGCCGGCGGCACCCCGCCCGAGGACGCGGAGCGGACGCGCAGCGATGCGGCGTGCCCCGCGTGCGGCCTGACGCGGCAGGAGTTCAAGACCCGCGGGCGCCTCGGCTGCGCGCGTTGCTACGAGACGTTCCGCCCGCATCTCGTGCGGCTGTTCGAGCGAGTCCACGACGCCACGCGCCACTC
This sequence comes from uncultured Planctomycetota bacterium, assembly GCA_963823025.1. GTDB lineage: Bacteria > Planctomycetota > UBA1135 > UBA1135 > UBA2386 > CAWGKH01. The sequence goes on from CAWGKH010000011.1 coordinate 32,248, forward strand.
CGGTCGGTTCCCCGGCCGGACGGATGCACCCGCGCCGTTGCCTGACAGCCTGGCAGAGCTGCGGGGCCGGCTGCGCGCGGCGATCGCCGAGGAACGGTACCGAGGAAGCGGCCCGGCTGCGCGACGAGCTGCTCCGGGCCGACGAGTCCAAGGACAGCGAGGCGCCGCCGTCGTCGTGAACGAGCTGCCGCAGATTCCGCCGGACTACGCGATGGGCGAATGGCTCCGCGGCGAGGGTCCGGAGTCCGACATCGCCGTCTGCACCCGCGTGCGGTTCGCGCGGAACTCGCGGGACCACCGCTTCTCGACGATCCTGACTTCGACCGAGGCCCGCGAGCTCGTCGACGAGCTGTCCCGCGTCGTCGAGAGCCTGCCGCTCGAGCGGCCGCTGCACTTCGTCGACGTCGCGGCGATGCAGCCGCTCGCGCGCGAGGTGCTGGTCGAGCGGCACCTGATCAGCCGGGAGCTGGCGCGGTCCGAGATGCCGCGCGGCCTCGCGACCGACACCGAGGAGACGACCTCGGTGATGATCAACGAGGAGGATCACCTCCGCAGCCAGACGTTCCGGTCGGGCTTCCGCGCCGCCGAGACCTACGCCGCGGCCGAGGCGCTGGACGACGCGCTGATCGCGCGGCTCAACATCGCGTTCTCCGAGGAGTTCGGCTTCCTGACCGCGTGCCCGACCAACGCCGGCACCGGCCTGCGGGTCTCGGTGATGCTGCACCTGCCGGGGCTCGTGTGGACCGAGGACATCGGCAAGGCCGCCAACACCTGCCAGAAGATCCACCTCGCGGTCCGCGGCCTCTACGGCGAGGGCAGCCTCGCGGTGGGCGACTTCTACCAGGTCAGCAATCAGGTCACGCTCGGACGCGGCGAGCCCGACATCCTGGCAGATGTCCGGACCGCCGTGGAACGGTTGATCGAGTGGGAGCGCGACGTGCGCAACGCCCTGCTCGGCGGATCGTCGCGGGGTCGGACGATGGACCGGGTGTTCCGTGCGCTCGGCATCCTCGAGCACGCCTGGGTGCTGTCGAGCGAGGAGTGCCTCAACAACCTGTCCGCGGTCCGCTTCGGGGTCCAACAGGGTCTGATCGAAGATCTGGCGGTGCGCGACCTCAACCAGATCCTGCTGCTTTCGCAGCCCGCACACCTGCAGCAGACTTTCGGCGAGCGGCTCGGTCCCGAGGAGCGGGACGAGCGCCGCGCCCGCCTCGTCCGGGCGATTCTCGAGCGCGCCCGTACGGCCGGAAGTTGAGGCCGGCACGCCGCTTGCTCGAGCGGCGCCGTGCCCCACCCTCGTGATCGGAAATCGTCCAGGCGCAAGGGCGTTCGGCCGAAAAGGGAGGCGGGGCTCCGACCACACACGGCGTCCCGCTCGGCCCCCCTTCGGCCAAGCGTTCGAAAAAGCAGAGCGGACCGACTACACAGTGGTCTGGCCCTCCCCGAGACACCCGGAGAACAGCCGAATGTTCGACCGCTTCACTGACCGAGCCAAAAAGGTGATGAGCTTCGCGCGCCAGGAGGCGCAGAAGTTCAACCACGAGTACATCGGCACCGAGCACATCCTCCTCGGCCTCGTCCAGGAAGGCAGCGGCGTCGCCGCCAACGTGCTCAAGAACATGGACATCGACCTCGAGAAGGTCCGCCACGAGGTCGAGAAGATCGTCAAGACCGGGCCGTCGATGGTGACGATGGGGCAGCTCCCCTTCACGCCCCGGGCCAAGAAGGTTCTCGAGCTGTCGATGGAGGAGGCCAGCCAGCTCAGCCACAACTACATCGGCACCGAGCACCTGCTCCTCGGCCTGATCAAGGAGAACGAGGGCATCGCCGCCCAGGTGCTGATGAACCTCGGCGTCAAGCTCGAGGAGGTCCGCGAGGAGGTGCTCGAGTTCCTCGGCGCCTCGGACGGCGGCTCCGAGGAGGACAGCGAGTCCGAGAGCATCGGCGGCACGCCGTCACAGAGCGGCAGCACCAAGAGCAAGACGCCGGCCCTCGACTCGTTCGGCCGCGACCTGACCGAGCTCGCCCGCGACGGCAAGCTCGACCCGGTGATCGGCCGCGAGAACGAGATCGAGCGCGTGATCCAGATCCTCTCGCCGCCGCACCAAGAACAACCCGGTGCTGCTCGGCGAGGCCGGCGTCGGCAAGACCGCCATCGTCGAGGGCCTCGCCCAGAACATCGTCCGGCGGCAACGTGCCGGAGATCCTGCGCAGGAAGCGCCTGGTCGTGCTCGACCTCGCGATGATGGTCGCCGGCACCAAGTACCGCGGCCAGTTCGAGGAGCGCATCAAGGCGGTGATGACCGAGGTGCGCCGCGCGAAGGACGTGATCCTGTTCATCGACGAGCTGCACACGCTCGTCGGCGCGGGCGGCGCCGAGGGCGCGATCGACGCGCGCAACGTGCTGAAGCCCGCCCTGTCACGCGGCGAGGTGCAGTGCATCGGCGCGACGACGCTCGACGAGTACCGCAAGTACATCGAGAAGGACGGCGCGCTGGAGCGCCGCTTCCAGACCGTCAACGTCGAGCCGCCGACGGCCGCACAGGCACGTCGAGATCCTGCGCGGGCTCCGCGACAAGTACGAGGCGCACCACCGGGTCGTCTACACCGACGATGCCCTGGCCGCCGCCGTCGAGCTCTCGAGCCGCTACATCAACGGCCGCTTCCTGCCGGACAAGGCCATCGACGTCATCGACGAGGCGGGCGCGCGCATCCGCATCCGGTCGATGACGCAGCCGCCCGACCTGCAGGACATGGACAAGGAGATCGACCCGCCTCAACAAGGAGAAGGAGGAGGCGGTCGCCAACCAGGACTTCGAACGCGCCGCGGATCTGCGCGACCAGGCCTACAAGCTCACCAAGAAGAAGGAGCAGATCCAGAAGGAATGGCGCGAGAAGGAGGCCTCCGTCGAGACCGGCGGCAAGGTCGACGAGGACATCATCGCGGAGACCGTCAGCAAGATGACGGGCATCCCGCTCAACCGCCTCGACCAGGCGGAAGCCGAGCGCCTCCTCAACATGGAGAAGGAGCTCAAGAAGGACGTGATCAACCAGGACCGCGCGATCGACGCCATCTCGCGCGCGGTGCGCCGGACGCGTTCGGGCCTCAAGGACCCGGGCCGCCCGATGGGCTGCTTCATGTTCCTCGGCCCCTCGGGCGTCGGGAAGACCTGGCTCAGCAAGTGCTCTGGCCAAGTTCATGTTCGGCACCGAGGACGCGATCATCCAGATCGACATGTCCGAGTACATGGAGAAGCACAACGCTTCCCGCCTCGTCGGCGCGCCCCCCGGCTACGTCGGCTACGAGGAGGGCGGCCACCTCACCGAGAAGGTGCGGCGTCGCCCGTACTCGGTCGTGCTCCTCGACGAGATCGAGAAGGCCCACCCGGACATCTTCAACATGCTCCTCCAGATCATGGAGGAGGGTCGTCTGACCGACTCGTTCGGCCGCCACATCGACTTCCGGAACGTGATCCTGATCATGACGTCGAACATCGGCGCCAACCTGATCAGGAACTCGGCCGGACTCGGATTCACGAAGACCGGTGGCGCGACCGGCTACGAGAAGATGAAGGAGATGATCCAGGCCGAGGTGGAGCGCCACTTCCGGCCCGAGTTCATCAACCGCCTCGACGAGCTCGTGGTGTTCAACCAGCTCGACAAGAGCGACATGCAGCACATCACCGAGAACGAGCTGGCAAAGGTCGACAAGCGGCTCGCGCCGCGTGGCCTGAAGCTCGAGGTCGGCCAGGACGTGCTCGACCACCTGATCGAGACGCACTTCAACGAGGACTTCGGTGCGCGCCCGCTGAAGCGCGCGGTCGAGCGGTACATCGAGGACCCGCTGTCCGAGGAGATCCTCCGCGGGCACCTGCACGGGCCGGCGATCGTGTACGCGACGATTCGCGACGAGGACAAGAAGGTCGTGTTCCGCTTCGACGACACGACGGCGGAGCAGCCGGCCGAGGCGAGCGCGAAGGACGACGGCGGCTCGGACGCCGGCGACTCGTCGTCGAGCTGAGGCAGGCGCGAGCCGACGGGCCGCGACACCCCCCGCATCCGGCGGGAGGTGTCGCGGCCCGCGCGCGTACCGAGCGCCGCGCACAGACCAACGCCGCCGCGGAGCCTACAATCGGCGCGAAGCGACCGGCGCTCGTTCGCTCCCGTTCGACTCCCCCTTCCGAGGCCGTCCTCGATGCTCCGCCACCTCGCCCTCGTCTGTCTCGCGACCACCCTCGTTCCCGCCGCGTCCCGCGCCCAGGTCGTGCGGACCGTCCCCGGCCAGTATCCGACGATCGCGGCGGCACTCGCCGCGGCCGCGACGGGGGACACGATCGCCGTCGCTCCGGGCACGTACGCGGAGAACCTCGTCTGGCCGGCCGTCCAGGGCATCCGGCTGGTCGCCATCGCTGGCCCGAGCGTCACGACGCTCGATGCCGGCGCGGCAGGGCGCGCGATCGAGTTCCCGAGCGGGAGCGCGGTCACACGCTCGACGATCGTCGAGGGCTTCACGATCCGCAACGGGCTCCTCGCCACGACGCGCAATCACGGTGCAGGTCTCTACATCGACGGCTCGCCCACGATCCGCGGCAACGTCATCCGCGACCACGTCTGCGACGGTCCGAACTGGAACTACGGCGGCGCGATCCACGTCGCCGGTGGAGCACCGCGGATCATCGACAACGTGATCGAGAACAACGCGTGTCGGAACGGCTCGTGGAACTACGGCGCCGGCATCTACGTCACATCCCTCTCGTCGGGAGGTGCCGCTACCGAGATCCTGCGGAACACGATCCGCGGCAACTCGTGTGTCGCCGGCTCGCGCGCGAACGGCGTCGGCGTCTACGTGGACTCCAACGCGAACGTCGTGATGGCGGGCAACGTCGTCGCCGGCAACACCGCGAACTCCCTCTACTACAACTACGGCGTCGCCCTCCACGTCAACGGGCTCAGCGCGAGCTCGGCGGCTCCGCACTCGGTGCAAGTCGCGAACAACACGTTCGCCGCCAACACCATCGTCTCGACCACGCGACCCTACGGCGCCGTGTACCTGAGCGGCGCCGGCATCGGGTTCCACAACAACATCGTCGCCGGCAACACTCCCTCCGGTATCTACCAGGACTCGCTCGGCACCGCCGTCGCGAGTGGCTTCAACTGCGTGTGGGGCAACGGCACCGACTACGTCAACACCGGCCCGGCCGCGACCGACCTCGCGGTCGACCCGCTGTTCGTCTCGACGACGGACTTCGGCCTCACGCCCGCTTCGCCGTGCATCGACGCCGGCTCGAACGCCGACGTCCCGACGGCCGCCGATCTCGACGTGGACGGGGATCCGCGGAGATGCGACGGCGACCTGGACGGCGCGCAAGGCAACGGCGCTCGGGTCGACGTCGGGGCGGACGAGTTCTGTGCCGTGCATCTCACCCAGTCCGGACCGTTGCAGGTCGGTTCGGTGACGTTCTTCGACACCAGCGCGCCCGCGGGTTGGTCGGCCTTCACGATGATCGCGTTCGACGCCGGCAACCTGCTCCTGGAACCGTTCGGGAACGTGACAGTCGGATCGACCTTCGTCGCGTTCGGAATCGCGCCCACGCCGAACCGGACGCCGATCCCGATCCCCGCGATCCCGGCGTTGACGGGGCTGCAGACGTACGTCCAGAGCGGGGCGTTCGCGCCGGGCTTCCCGAGCCTCGGCTCGTTCTCGAACATGCTCACGCCGATCGTCTGGTAGCGATGCCGGCCTCGACCGCTGGTGAAGAGGGTCGGCTCGGAATCCGCACGGCGAGCGGGACGCACCGCGCTCTTCGAACGCAGACCGCCCGTTCCGAACAGCTCGCCGTGCACGTGCCGCCGTTGATCGGAGCGATGCGGGCCCGAATCGGGTCAAGCCTCCCGGCACCCGGAGCGTCACCAGCGGTCGATGCCAGGTCCTTCGGCGTGCCGGGGACGATCGTGCGCGGACGAACCATGGAGTAACCTGCCCCTCCATGCCGCGCGTCCGACTCGCCCTGCTCGCGCTCGCACTCGCCGGCGCGCCGGCCATCGCGCAGGACGTCGTCGAGCTCGGCGGCCGGGTCGTCGGCGCCGACGGCACACCGCTGCCCCGCGCACGTGTCGAGATCCGTTGGCTCGAGGTGCCCGAGTCGGTCGGCTCCGGGCGGCGTGGACGCTATCGACTCGCCGAACGCGCGGCGCTCGCGGCGTCGCGGCCGCCGCGGACCATCACCGACGACGACGGGCGCTGGCGCCTGATGATCCCACCGCAGCAGGCTGCGTGGCTCACGGTGGGCCTCGCGACGCTCGGGCTCTCGGTGACCGCCGACGGTCACGAGCCCTGGTTGCGCGCCGTCGCGGACGTGCGCGCGCTGCCGGACACGGCGCGGCTGATCGCCACCCCGCCGGGAGACCCGCTGGTCGTTCGGCTCCACGGATCGACACCGCCGTGGCGCGGCTTCGCGGTGGTCGCCCGGTCGTTCCGGGTCTCGCCGACGCGCACGATCTGGCTGCGCGAACGCGTCGAGCTCGACCCGTCCGGCGAGCTGCGCTTCGGCGCGCCACCGACGGTGGCCGGCGAGGTGCCGCCCGACGGCCCGACCGCGCGCGTCGACGGCTATCGCCTGACCGTCTGGGCGCTCGACCGCGACGTCGTGCAGCTCGACCTCGCGCCGGGCGAGCACACCGTCGAGGTGCCGCCGGCGCCGTGGCGGCCGCGCCCGGTGCTGGGCGAGCGCGCCGCCGCGGTACCGACTCCGATCGAAGCGACGTGGCGGATCGAAGATCAGAGCCTGAAGCTCAACCTCGACACCGCCCGCGTGCCGTTGCTCGGCGGCGAGCCGCCGGTGGCCGCGCGCTGCCCGGCCGGGGCGATCGAGATCGACGCGTGGGACCCCGACCAGCCGCTGTTCCTCGTGCACGCCGCGGATCGCGACGAGCCCGACGACCAAGCGGCCGCCGCGACGGTGACGGCCGAGGCATCGCTCGCAATCGACGTCGTCGACGCGAGTGGCGCGGCGGTGATCGGCGCCGGCGTGCTCGTCGAGGACCTCGCTGCCGAGTCGGCGACCGGCGCACCCTTCGCCAGCACCGACGCACGCGGGCACGCGGTGCTGCGCGGCTTGCCCCGCGGCGACTGGCGCGTGCTCGTCCACCGCTCGGGCATCGGCGAGCGCGAAGCGCTGCTCGCCGCACACCCCGGCGGCGGCGAGTCCGTGCGCGTCCAGCTCGCGGCCCTCCCACCGGTCCCTGCCACCCCGACCGGCCTGCCGGGCGCGGTGCGGATCGCCCTGCCGGGCGCTCCCTCCGAGGTAGGCTTCACCGAGGTCGGCACGCTCGCGCCCGACGGCCGACTCGTGCGACGGCGCTTTCCGGGACACCCGGGAATGGTGCTGCTCGAGGGGCTGGTGCAGGGACCGGTGACCGTCTACGCGCGCCGGGACGACCGACCCCCGGTGATCTGGGCGAGCCATCTCGCGGGCACGCGCGACGACCCGCCGATGGCCTTCGACGCGGTGCCGGCGCGCACCTTCGTGCTGGTCGTTCGCGACTCGAGCGGTGCCGCGGTCGCGGGCGACCTCCTGGTCTCGCTCCCCGAGAAGCCAGGCCGCTTCCGGCAGTCCGCCGAGACGACCGACCTGTTCCACGCGACGCCGGTGCCCGGAGAGGCCGGTCGCTACACGCTCGAAGCACGGCTCGACGGCGCCGCGTGGCTCAGGATCGTCGGGCCGGGCGGCGGCGCGGCGGACATCGCGCTGCCCGGCGAAGGCTCGGGCCTGGTCGAGGTCGCGCTCGCGGCGCCGCCGCCACCACCCGACGACAACGCGACGAGCCCGCCACCGGTGGACACGCCACGCTGATCGTCGATTCGCGCGTCACCGATCGTCGGTTCGTACCACCGGCAGGTGGATGGAACAGATCTACCTCGAGCTCGCGATCGCCGAGGGGTGCGGTCCGGCACTCGTGACTGCCCTGCTCGACCCCCACACCGATCCCGAGCGCCTGCGACACGACCCGCCGCCCGAGCTTCCGCCGGCGGCGCGGCGCCGCCTTCTCGATCCCGGGCTCGCGGCGCGCGCCCACCGCCTGCGCACGCGCGCGATCGAGCTCGGGTTCGCGGTGTTGACGCCGGGCCACGCCGACTACCCCGAGCGCCTGCGCGACGCGCCGTGCCGCCCGCTCGTGCTGTTCGCACGCGGCGACGTGTCGCTGCTGGACGCGTCCCGTCGTGCCGTCGCCGTGGTGGGCAGCCGCACGCCGACGCCGTACGGCGAGGCTGCGGCGCGCGACTTCACCGGCGCGCTCGCCACCGCCGGCCTGCCGGTGTGGAGCGGTCTCGCCTTCGGCATCGACGCACTCGCACACGAGGCCTGCCTCGCCGCGGACACGCCGACGGTCGCGGTGCTGCCCGGCGGACCGGACACGGCGTATCCGCGCCGGCACGAGCCGTTGCTCGAACGCATCGTCCACAGCGGCGGTCTCGCCCTGACCGAGGCGCCGCCCGGTCTGCGGCCGACCCGCGGCCACTTCCCGCGCCGCAACCGGGTGCTGGCCCACTGCGTGGAGGCGGTGCTCGTCATCGAGGCGGGACTCGCGTCGGGATCGCTGCACACCGCACGGTTCGCGGGCGAGCACGGGGTGACGGTGTTCGCGGTGCCGGGCCCGTACACGAGCGCCCGGAGCCGCGGCTGCCACCGCCTGATCGACGACGGCGCACAGATCGCGGCCGACCCGGGCGAGCTGCTCCGACAGCTCGGTGCAACGTGCGCGTTGCGCGGTGCGGATCCGACCCCACTGCTCGCGTCCGCCACCGAGCGAACGATCCTCGATCTGCTGGCCGCCGGTCCACGTCCGGCGGACCTGGTGCGGCGCGAGGCCTACCTCGACGAGGCAGACTTCCTCGACGCCCTGCTCGCGTTGGTCGAGCGCCGTCTGGTCGTCCGGCTGGCCGGCGACATGCTCGCGCGGACGACCGGGGGACCGCCGGTCAGGGGAGGAACAGGAACTGGAGCACCTGCATGACGACGACGATCACCGCCGTCCAGAACATGACCTTGCCGGTCTTCGGCACGGCCATGCGCAGCAACTGGCCACCCTCGCTCGCCCGTGGTGCGACGTAGACGATCATCACCAGGTAGGCGATCGGCACCAGCAGCAAGTAGCGCCAGAGGTAGCTCAACTCGCCGCCTCCGCAGGCTCGAGCGACGCCGCCGTGCCCTCCGCGACCGCGTAGGCGTCGGTCATCACCATCAGGTTCATCAACCCGGCCACCGTGCAGAGGATGAACCCGAGATCGAACATGTCGGGCATCTGCTCGAGCGGCAGCGGCGCGGCGAGCAGCGACGCGAACAACGTGCCGATACCGCAGAACGCCTGCCCCCCCCACCACAGCGTCTGGTAGGCACGATCGACCGACTGCCCGTCGCCGAACGCCATGCCGGCGGCGAACGTCAGCAACACCGCGGCGCCGAGCACGATGCCCTTGCTGCGCTGCCCGGCGAGCACGTGCCCCATGCCGGGCAGGAACCAGGTCACGGCCGCGACGGCGCCCGGACCAAAGCGCCCGCGCGCAGCCTCGCCCCGCGCGAGGAAGTAGGCGTCGCTCGCCCACAGCGCGGCTGCGATTCCGGAGAACCCCGTCAGCATCGACGCCCAGTCCTCGCCCGCACGCGGGAGCAGGATGTGACGCAACGCCTCCGGCGAGCCGACGTCGCGCATCGCCGCGACCGCCATCGTGCAGCCGAAGTTCGCGAACTCGGGCAGCAGCGCGATCGGCACCCACCGGAGCACACCGTCGTTCGCCGGCACGGCCTGGAAGAACCAGAGGCGATCCCCGAGGACGGCGTAGCCGATCGCGAATGCACCGACCGTCACCAGGAACGCGAGGACACCGCGCACGACGTGACCCGACAGCACGTGCGCGAGGCCAGGCACGCACAGCGTGAGGATCGCGGCTTGTCCTGGTCGCAGCTCCATCGAAGGCGAAGAACGTATCAGGGACCGGTCCGGGCGGAAGCGAAAACCGGCGCGCGCCCGGGCGTAGCATCGGTCCGATGGACTCGCCTCGCATCCTCACCTTCGCGGCCGTGCTCGGCGCGGTCGCGGTCACCGCCGGTGCGTTCGGCGCGCACGGTCTGAAGGACCACGTCGCACCCGAAGACCTCGCGATCTGGGAGACCGCGGTCCGCTACCAGGCGTGGCACGCCCTCGCGCTGCTCGCATGCGCCGCGCTCGCACCCGCGCGCCGGCTCGGTGGCGCGGTCTGGTGCTTCCTGATCGGCACGGTGGTGTTCTCGGGCTCGCTCTACGTGCTCGTCCTCACCGGCGCTCGCTGGCTCGGCGCGATCACACCGCTCGGCGGCGTGCTGATGATCGCCGGCTGGGTCCTGCTCGCGACCGTCCGCCGCGCGCCCTACTGATACGTCTCGAGGAACCGCGCCAGGCGGTGGAAGTCGCTGTCGGGCCGGATCAACCGCACGACGGTGCGCAGCGACTCCGGGTCGATCAGCGTGTCGAACGGCACGTACTGGAGCTCGAGCTGCCCGACGACCGACACCATCACGCCGTCGAGGCCCTTCTCGGCGAGCGCGCGGTACGCGCCGACGCCGAGCTGGCTCCCGAGGATGACGTCGAACGCGTGTGGCCTGGCGCAGCGCGCCTCGTAGCCGAGTTGGATCCCGCGCACCTTGCGCGCGCGGCCGGTGCGCGCGGCGTAGGCCTTGGCCACCCGGCTCTCGAAGATGCGCGCGAGGTTCAGCGAGCCGATCGAGATGTGACCGTGTTCGTCCCGCGCGACGGACTCGAGTGCGACCTGCGGAAGGAGCTCCGCCAGCCCTTCCGCGAGCACGATCACGCCGAACGGCTTGCCCTCCGATTCGCGCGCCAGCATCTGGTCGACGATCCGGTCGACGACGCGGTCGACGACCATCACCGGCCGCATCCGCGGCTCCGATGTGTCCGGATCGGTGAAGGGCTCCTCGGTGCGGTACTCGTCCGCGATGTCCTCGACCCCGACGACGAGGCTCGCTTCGCCCGCGATGGCGGCGCCGTACCAGAGCCAGCCGGCGCTGCGCCCCATCGTCTCCGCGACGAAGTAGGACTGCGTGGCCTCCGCGTCGAACAGCAGGTTCTGGATCTCCTGCGCGAGCGTGTCGACCGCGGTGAAGTAGCCGAACGTGAAGTCGATGCCGTTGTAGTCGTTGTCGATCGTCTTCGGCACGTGCACGACGGGGATGCGCGGCGCGTTCGCCGGCAGTCGCGACTGGAACAGCCGGAAGATGTTCGCGCTCTTCAACGTGTCGTCCCCACCGATCGACACGAGCGCGTCGACGCCGATCGATCGCAGCGCGTCGTAGACGGTCCGCAGCGGTTGGGTGCGCTCCGGATCGTCGAGGTGCTCGGGCACGACGACGCGTTTGGCGGGGTTCGCGCGCGCGGTGCCGATGATCACGCCCTGACGGTTTCGCGTGCGCTTCAGCACGCGATGATCCACGACGTGGTAGTCCTGGCCCTCGACCAGCGGCCGATCCGGCCCGAACTCGAGCAGCTTCGAGTAGCCGTGGCGGATGCCGATGACGCCCACGCCGTTGCGCAGGAACGACACGGCTGCGGTCGAGATCACGGCGTTCGCGGCCGGTGCCGGTCCGCCGGCGAACAGGATCGCGACCCGGCCGAACCGATGGGCCGGGTGCTCAGGGCGGTCGAACGTGTGGGCCATGCCCCCTCCTACGGCTCGCCGCCACAAGGGCAACGAGCCGTCTCCGCGTCAGTCGTCCTTCTTGATCTTCAGGCGCCCGTGGCCGCGCGCCTGTGAGCCGGTCGTGAAGTGCCAGACTTCCTTCTGCTCGCCCTGCAGGGTCTTGATCGTGACCTCGACCTCGTAGAGCGTCTTCGGCTGGAGCCGCTCCTTCGGGATCGCGAACACGACGCTCGTGTTCTCCATCCGCTTCAGCAGCGGCACCTTCGGGGTGTGCACCCAGCACGGCACGCGCTCGTCGCGCTGGATCTCCTTGCCGCGCTTCTTCGCCGACCACACCTCCATCGTCGCATCGCTGAGCTGCATCGCGACGTAGCGTGCGAACTGCAGGCTGATCGGGTAGCCGGCGTGCTTCTGCAGCTCGCCGGGCTCGGCCTTCTTGCCCTCCGGGGTGTCGGCCAGCGGGTCGGGTTCCTCGGTGTAGTGGAACGCCGTCGGCACGCCCTCGAGGCCATCGCACGGCCACTCGACGAACCGGAACTTCTCCTCGAATTCGGACACCAACGCATCCTCGAGCGAGCCCATGTCGAGCACCGCGACGTTCTTCTCGAGCGCGAAGCCGATGCGGCGGATGTTGGGCTCGATCAGCGGGAACCGGTGGTACGGCGTGCCCATCCAACCGTCGAGGCTCTCGGCGGCGTCGATGTGCCCGCTCGGGCTCAGCAGGATCACCGACTGCATGCCGGCGCGCATGCCGCGCATCGAGAAGCCGGGCTTCGCCGGATCCTCTTCGTGCGCGTCCGGCCACTTCCAGAACTCGGGGTTCTGCTGCAGGAACAGCGCGTGGTCACGGCACGCGAGCGTCGCCTCGAGGTCGATCTCGCACGGGGGCATGCCCAGGATCGCGCGGAACTCATTGAGCCGATCGAGCGCGCGCAGCTGGTCCTTGCTCGGCGCCTCGGGCAGGATCGGCGGCGCATAGCCGGTCGCGTAGCTGGCGAGCGTGCGTCCCGCGGCCCAGCCGCGCCATTCCTCTTCGATGTCCTCTCGCGAGCGGTCGAACACCTTCTGGTAGATGTCGTCGACGACGTTCGGGAACGGCCGCTTCTTCTCGTCCGGCAGGGCCTGGAGGAACTCGTACCACTTGTCCGGATACCGCGCCATCATCCAGAGCCCGAAGCTCCAGGTCTTGATGCGGGCATCGTTGCGGAAGTCCGAGAACTGCACGCGCGGGATGTTGTTCGCCGGGAAGTCGGTCCGGGCGATCGCCTCGTCACGCATCTTGCGCATCCACCAGTTCGCCGAGTCCGGCAGCGTCGACTTCTCACCGGTCGTCGTGCCGACCTTGTGTGCACCGTGGCGGGTGATCGCGGTCGCGCGCATGTACCAGGTCGCCGCGTGCATGAAGCCCTCGTTGGTCGGTCCGTTCCCGCGGAGCGTGTAGAACACCATCGCGACCAGGTGGTCGTACATCGCCGCAGGGGTGAGCGCCTGGACGACCTCGTCCATTCGGCCGTTGTCGCCCCACGCGATGTTCGCGAAGTCGGGATCGGCGTGGATCTGCGGGTTGAGGCGCATGAAGGTCTTCTTCTCCGCCGTCGTCCAGACGAATCCGATCCAACCCCGGGTCTGCTTCAAGAGCTTCCGCATCTGGACGATCTTCCGGTCGTTCTCCGGCAAGACGTAGTCGAGGAACTCGCACGCCCGCTCGGCCCACTGGACGCAGTCATTCGCGTTCTCTTGCGTACCGCGGACGTACAACGTGAAGGCGTCGCTCTTCGCACCGTGGAACTCGGTCTCGGGGTCCTCATCGACCATGACCTGCAGCTCCTTCGGCAGGCCCTGGATCGGCTCGACCGGATAGTCCTTCTTCGCGAGCTCGGCGGCGGTGCGCTCGATGTCGCGCATCCGCTTGACGAAGGCAATGTCCGCGTCGGTCCCCCAGAACTCCTCGGTCCTGCTTGTGCCCGAGACCCTTGTGCGCCTCGACGTCGAACGGGTTGTAGTACAGCGCCATCTCGAGGTGGTACTTCGCCCGCTCCGGGTTCTTCTCGAGCATCTCGAGCCCGAGCTCGCGGTGGAGCGCGCCGATGATCTCGGCGAAGTGCTTCCACTCGTCGATCACGCGGAAGCGCTGCTCGTCATTGGCGTCGTCCGGCCAGTCCTCCTGGATGTCCGGCACCTTCCAGACCCCGTTCTCCTTCTTGTGCCCGAGCTCGCGATGCGCCCGATCGTTGTCGGGGTCGTAGTCCTTCAGGATCAGCTCGTACGCCTCCTTCGCGCGCGAGCGCACCTTGTTGCGTTCGGCGGTCTGCGCAAATGCGAGCAGACGGGTGATCGCGTCGCGTGACAGCTTGTCCTCGCGCTTCTGCCAGTCCTGTGCATGCGCGAGGCCGGCCGTGAGGACGGCGAGGAGGACGGCGATCGTGGTCGTTCGAATCATGTCTCGATATTCGTTCGGACGAATGGGCGGTCCGGCGGCCGGACGCAGGGGGCGGGCAGTGTACGGATCGAACGGGCCGCCGGCACGGGGGCTCCCGGGATTCCGCCTGCCACCGGGTTTCGCCGGCCGTCGACGGCGATCTTCCACCGCGCTGCGAGACCTCGCTCCGCGGGCGGCTGGTTACCATGCGCCCGCCCGCCGATGACCGCTGCCCTCCACGACATCCCACCCGCACCGCGCCACCCCGCGCGCCTCGCGTCACTCGTCGTCGGCTGGCCGCTCCTGCTCGCCGGGCTGTTCCTCACCGTGTACGGCGGGCTCGTGACGTTGATGTTCTTCTTCGCCGCGCACGCGGACGGACCGCGAATCGAGATCGAGCTCGACGAGCGGGCCGCGACCGTGCCGGGGCAGGTGATGCGCGTCGAGTCGCTCGCCGATCGGGGCCACAACGCGTCGGTCGAGCGCGCGTACTTCCGCTACCAGACTCCCGATCACCGGACCGCCGACGGCGAGTGCCTCGTGCCACGCGACCGTTTCGCTCCCGGCGACGAGGCCGAGGTACAGTTCCTGCCCGAGCCACCGTGGCACGCCAGGTTGAAGGGCGGACACGTGTCGTTCGTCACCGGCTTCGTCACGCCGGCGTTCCGGCTGACGATCGTGCCGGGCCTCCTGCTGATCGCGGCCTGGGCGCTCGGTGTACTGCGCACGCGCAGGGTGCTCGTCCACGGGGACGCCGCGCTCGCCGAGGTGCTGCACCTCGAGCGCGCGCGGTTCCCGATCCCCACGATGCTGACGGTCCACTTCCGCTTCCGCGACCACCACGCCGTGGCTCGCGAAGGCCGGCACTGGGTGCGCGAGCGCACGCCGCTCGGCGAGCGGCTCCTCGCGGGCGCGCGGCGCCTGGTCGTGATCCACGATCGCGAGCATCCGGCGCGCTACCGGCTGGCGCAGCCCACCGACTTCGCGCCAAGGCCCACGGCGGGCGGCGAGCTTCCGTCGACCGCGGAACGCGGTTAGAACGGCCCGATGCCGACGCGCCCGGAGCTGCCCCCCCCACCGCGTGCGCCGCGGTGGCGCGCGGTCCTGCGTCACCGCTGGGTGCTCGGGCTCTGCGGCGCGACATTGCTGGCGGCCGGCTTCGCGCTCGCGGTCGTGATCTGGGCGGAGGGTGGGGACGTCCTGCCGCTCGGCGACGACGCGCTCGACGCGAGCCATGCGATCGCCGAAGGCGAGGTCCTGAGGATCAGCGACCCGAGCTTGCACCTCGGCGGGACCCGGCTGATCCGGGTCGACTACCGGTTCCGGCCGAACGAGGGCGGCGACGTCACCGGCCACTCCTTCTCGCCGCCGCGTGCCGGGCTGCTGGCCGGGGCCCAGGTCCGGATCGAATACCTCCCGGACGATCCCGAGGTGAGCCGCGTCCGCGGCTCCACGCGCAATCCGTTCGGATCCGTGTGGACGATGCTGATGGGCGTGCTGGTGATGCCGGCCTTCCTGGCGACCCTGTGGTGGCTTCGGGGTGTGATGCGGTTGCGGCTCCTGCTCGGCACCGGTCGGGCGACGACCGCGGAGATCGTCGGCCGGACCGGCGTGTTCGGCGTGAGCCCACCGCAGTGGCGCGTCGCATTTCGATTCCGGGACGTCGCCGGCCACGAGCACGCCGGCTCGCACTGGGTCGGCGAGCGATCGGCGCTCGGACGTGACCTCGCCTCGGCCGACCACACGGCGACGTTGGTCTACGACGAGGGCGATCCCTCGGAGTGCCGCCTCGCCTGTCCTGACGACTTCGCGACGTGAACGACGAACCCGCGGACCACGGCACCGGTGACCTGCCGGCACTCGACGCGGTGCTGGGGCCGGCCGGCGTCGTCGCACGACGGCTCCCGGGCTACGAAGAACGTCCGGAGCAGATCGAGCTCGCACGAGCGGTCGAGCGCGCGCTCGCCGGCAAGCGCCATCTGCTCGCGGAGGCCGGCACCGGCATCGGCAAGTCGTTCGCCTACCTGCTGCCGGCCGTGCTGCACGCCTGCGCGCACCAGGGCCACGGACCCGTCGTCGTGTCGACGCGCACGATCGCGTTGCAGGAACAGCTCGAGCACAAGGACGTGCCGTTCTTGCAGGCGGTGCTGCCGGTCGAGTTCTCGGCGTTCACCGCCGTCGGCCGCAACCACTACGTCTGCCTGCGTCGCATGCATCACGCGCAGCGCGACCGCGGTGTGCTGTTCGAGGACATGCGGCACGACGGGCAGCTCGCGCGCGTCGTCGAGTGGTCGATGACGACGCACGACGGCCTGCGGATGGAGCTCACCGAGCCGGTCGACGACGTCGTCTGGGACGAGGTCAAGGCCGAGCACGGCAACTGCCTGCACCGCGCCTGTCCGCACTACGAGTCGTGTCCGTACCAGCGCGGCCGGCGGCGACTCGAGACCGCGCAGGTGCTGATCGTCAACCATGCGCTCTACATGGCCGACGTCGCTCTCCGCATGGCCGGCGCACGCTATCTGCCCGACCATCGGGTGGTCGTGTTCGACGAGGCGCACCATCTCGAACGCGTGGCGACGGAGGGTCTCGGGCTGCGGCTCGGACCGGGCACCGTCGCCTGGCACCTGCGCCGCCTCCACTCCCGTCGCCGCCGGCGCTCGCTGCTCGCCGAGCACGGCACGCCGCAGGCGATGCTGGCCTTCGAGCGCACCCGGATCTCGGCCGAGCACTTCTTCGCGAGTCTCGACACGCGGCTCGTGAAGGCCGGTGGGCAGACGGCGGAGATCGCGACCGAGGAGCTGCTCGATCACGACCTCGCCGAGCCGCTGGCGGAGCTGGGGGAAGCGGTCGTCGAGTGCGCGGCGCGGACGCACGACGTCGACCGGCGCATGGAGCTGCAGGCGCGGGCCAACGGCCTGAACGGTCTGTTGCGGACCGTCAACGTGCTCTGCCGCACCACCGCCGACGGTCAGGTGCGCTGGATCGAACGTGGACGCCGCGGCGCCGAGCTCCGCGCGGCGCCGCTCGACGTCAGCGATGCGTTGCGCCAGCACGTGTTCGGCACCGGCCGCACCGCGGTGCTGCTGAGCGCGACCCTCGGGCCCGCGAACGACGACGGCTTCCGCTGGCTGCGCAAACAGCTCGGCATCGACGAAACGGCGACGCTGCGACTCGGCTCGCCGTTCGACTACCGCAGGAACGTGCGGCTGACGGTGGTCGACTCGATGCCCGATCCGGCGCGCGACGCGCGTGGCCACGTCCGCGCCTGCAAGCAGGAGGTCCGCGAGCGCGTCGTGCGCAACGGCGGCCGCGCGCTGGTGCTGTGCACGTCGTGGAGCCTCGTGCGCGAGCTGGCGGAGGCGCTCCGCGAGCCGCTCGCGTTCGAGGGCATCGCGTTGCTCGTGCAGGGCGAGGCACCGCTGCGCGAGCTCCTGCGCCGCAAGCGCTCGGAACCGACGTCGGTGCTGCTCGGGACCGAGACGTTCTGGGAGGGCATCGACGTGCCGGGGGAGGCCCTGACCCTCGTCGTGGTCACGCGGTTTCCGTTCGCGCAGCCGGACCACCCGCTGACCAAGGCGCGATTGCGCGCGATCGAGGCGCGCGGGGGCGATCCGTTCCTCGAGCACTCGCTGCCGGAGGCGGTGCTGAAGTTCCGGCAGGGGTTCGGCCGGCTGGTGCGCAGCGCCAGCGACCGCGGCGAGGTGGTCGTACTCGATCCGCGGGCACGGACCCGCCGCTACGGTCGGGCCTTCCTCGCCGCGCTGCCCGAAGGCGTGGTCGACGAGGACGCGGCGAATTGAGCCGGTCCCGGAATACCGCGTGGACCGCGCGGTAGCGCCGTGATATCAATCTGCAATCGGCTCGGAGACCCTGTCCATGACCAACTCCTCGTCCCACGAAATCACGTTCCGCAGCGCGCGCCCCGGCATCCCGATGCTGATCTTCGGCATCCTGCTGATTCCGACCGCGATCGCGCTGTTCGCCAGCCAGGTGCCGTTCCTCGCCGTCCTCGGCGGGGTGTGTCTGCTCGCCGCGTTCCTCGTGTTCCGCGGCCTCGTGCTCGTCAACCCGAACCACTCGAAAGTGGCCCTCTTGTTCGGCCGCTACCGGGGAACGCTTCGCACCGCCGGCTTCTTCTGGATCAACCCGTTCATGGTGCGGCACGACGTGTCGCTGCGCGCCCACAACTTCAACAGCGACAAGCTCAAGGTCAACGACCGCGCCGGCAACCCGATCGAGATCGGCGCGGTCGTCGTGTGGCGCGTCCGGGACACCGCGCAGGCGACGTTCGACGTCGAGGACTACGACTCGTACGTCGAGGTGCAGACCGAGGCCGCGCTGCGCACGATGGCCGCGAACCACCCCTACGACGCCGACGACGCGCGTCCCGGCGAGACGTCGCTGCGCGGCAGCGCCGACGTCGTCAACCAGGAACTCGGCACGGAGCTGACCGAGCGGCTGTCGAGGGCCGGCATCGAGGTGCTCGAGTGCCGCCTCCAGCACCTGGCCTACGCGCCGGAGATCGCCGGCGCGATGCTCCAGCGCCAGCAGGCCGATGCGATCATCGCGGCGCGGACCCGCATCGTCGACGGCGCGGTCGGCATGGTGCAGATGGCGCTCGCAGAGCTGAGCAAGGCCTCGGTGGTCACGCTCGACGAGGAGCGCAAGGCCTCGATGGTGCAGAACCTGCTGGTCGTCCTCTGCTCCGAGCGCGGCACCCAGCCCGTCGTCAACACCGGGACCCTCTACCAGTAGGCGTGGCGTCCGATCGCAAGGGGTTCCTGCTGAGGGTGCCCCCCGAGCTCCTGGAGGAGCTCCGGGGCTGGGCCGCGCAGGAGATGCGCAGCTTGAACGGGCAGATCGAGTGGGTGCTCCGGGAAGCGTTGCGGAGGCGGGGGCGAGACGTGACGCGGAGGACCGACGAGACGACGGACCGGGCGGACCCGGAACGCCGCGACGACTGACGGCCGAGACGCCGGCTCGCGAGACCTGCAGCCCCTCCCGCTCTCGCGCAGCGTCACTTCACGCCGTGCATCAGGCGGTTGATCAAGGGAGCCGTCAGGAACAGCAGGACACCCAGTCCGATCAAGAGCCAGAAGCTGAAGGTGAACCCGTGAAGCGCGGACTCGATGCCGATGCCTTCCTTGCCGCTGATCCACGCCGCGAGGTTCCCGGCCAGCTTGTTGCCGAGTGAGACGCTGACGAACCAGGCACCCATCGTCGCGCCGACCATGTGAGACGGAGCCAGCTTGGTGATCATCGAGAGCCCGATCGGGGAGAGGCACAGCTCACCGACGGTCTGCAGCACGTAGCAGAGTGCGAGCGGCCAGAACGGGATCAGGTCGTCGGGACCGACCATCGAAGTCAGCGCCCACATCAACACCAGGAAGCCGAGACCGTTCCCGATCAGGCCGAGCGCGAACTTGCGCGGGATCGACGGCTCGACCCCCCGCCTGCTGGTCCAGAGCCACACCAGCGTCATCAGCGGGGCCAACAGCACGATCGCCGCAGGGTTCACCGACTGGAACCAACCCACCGAGAACTCGCCGAAGAACATCTGCCGATCGACGATGTGCTTGGCGAGGAACGTGAACGACGTGCCCGCCTGCTCGAAGAACATCCAGAACACGACGTTGGCACCGAGCAGGATCAGGAGCGCCCAGATCTTGTCCAACTGGATGCGATCGGCGGCGAAGCCCGCGCGGATCAGCATGCCCGCACAGAGGAGCAGGAGCGCCCACAGGATGTAGTCCAGGTAGTCGTTGTGGCTGATCAGCGCGAACATCACCGGCGTCGCGACGAGGCAACCGACGATCACGAGCCCGAAGGGACGGATGCCCTCCTTGCCCGCCGGCGGATTCCCCACGCCGAGCAGGATCCGGCGTCCGATCCCGAACCACACGACGCCCAGGATCATGCCCACCCCGGCGATCGCGAACACCAGCCGGTAGTTCGGGTCCTCCGGCGTTCCGCCGAGGAAGTGATTCGCCGCCCAGCCGGTCACGATCGGTGCGAAGAACGCACCTGCGTTGATCCCCATGTAGAAGATCGTGAAGCCGCGGTCGCGGCGATCGTCGCCGGTCGCGTACAGCCGGCCGACCATGGACGAGATGTTGGGCTTGAACAGGCCGTTGCCGACGATGATCAACGCGAGGCCGATCCGGAACACCGTCTGATCGGACACGAGCAGCGTGAACAAACCCGCGGCGATGATGAGGCCACCGAGCATCACCGATCGCTGGAACCCGAGGATCTTGTCGGCGACGTACCCGCCCAGCACACCGGTCGCGTAGACGAGCGCGGTATAGGCCCCGTACGTCTTCTCCGCGGTCGCCTGATGCGCCGGGTCCCCCCCGTAGAACGCCGCAACGATGTACAGCGTCAGCGCCCACCGCATCCCGTAGTAGCAGAAGCGCTCCCAGAACTCGGTCATGAACAGCATCCACAAGGGACGCGGATGACCGAGGACCTCTTTGTACGGAGGGATCGAATCGGCCGTCGAGACGTTCGACATGCGGGTCTACCCTGGCGCGGGACGCGCGCGATCGGTGATGGAACGGAGCGCTGACCCCCGAGAGCCAGCCAAGAGCGGGGCCCCTAAGTATCGGCAAGGCAAGGGCGAGTCAAACGAACGGACCGCACGACGGCGATCGTCGAGAATCGACGCTCACGCCCCCGTCGACGCCGCCGGCTGGATCTCCAAGAGCGGCAGTCGGCGCTTCACCGCGACGTCGACGGCGATCACCAGCTCGGCGGTTCCGCGCCGCACCGCGTCGAGGAACGAAGCTCCGCGCAGCTCGCGCCACGCGGCGAGCGTCGCGTCGTCGGGCTGGAACGTGCGCGCGATCAGGAATCCGACCTGATCGCGGAGCGCGGTCAGCGAGCCGAACGCGGACTCCTCGCCGTCGGGGCGCGGACAGCGGAACGTGAAGTCGAAGTCGCCCGGCAGCCAGATCCGCGCCGCGAGGAGCTGCCCGTAGTGGCTGCGCCCGAAGTCCTCGCGCTCGGCGTCGGCGAACGCCCGATCGAGCTCGAGGCGCTCGGGCAGCTCGTCGGGCAGGTCGAGCTCCGGTCGCTGCGCGTGGACCGCGAGCAGCCGGACTGCGTCGAGGCCGCGCGCTCCCGGGTCGAAGGTCGCCGGCGCGACGTCCGCGAGCTCGTCCCACTCGAATCCCCGAACCGGTCGCCCCTGCAACGCGGCCCGCAGATCCTCCCGCCAGGCCGCGACCCCGTCGGCGAGCGACGCCGGGTCGCCGTCCGCGCCGGCGAAGAAGCGGCACAACGGCCCGACGAACAGCGTCACCCCGCTCATCGAACACGCCCCACCGTCGAGTCGAGGAACGACTCCATCGTCCGGAACAGGTGCATCTGTTGGCGGAAGTCCGCCATGCCGTGCTTCACGCGCGGATACGGGACCATCCGGAACAGCTTGCCGGCCTGCTCGAGCTGCCATGCGAGCCGCAGCGAGTTCTGCATGTGGACGTTGTCGTCCATCGTCGACGTCGCGAGCAGCAGCTCGCCGTGCAGATCCTCGGCCGCCTTCAGCACGCTGCTCTTCGCGTAGCCGTCCTCGTTGGTCTGCGGCAGGCCCATGTATCGCTCGGTGTAGATCGAGTCGTACAGCGACCAGTCCGTGACCGGATTCACGGCGATGCCAGCGGCCCACTTCGTCGTGTGCGTCAGGTTGAACAGCGTCTGGTAGCCGCCGTAGCTCCAACCCCAGATCGCGACGCGCTTCGGATCGACGAAGCCCTGTCCGATCAACCAGTCGAGCGCGTCCTCGTGATCCCGCAGCTCGGTGACGCCGAACTGGCGGAAGCACGCACACGCCGACCGACGCCCCTTGCCGCTCGCGGATCGCGGATCGACGACCCAGATCACGTAGCCCTTCTGCGCCATGCGTTCGTGCCACAGGAAGTCGCGCCACATCCATCGATTCAGGACGCGCGGCGTGTGCGGACCGGAATACTGGAAGCACAGCACCGGGTACTGCCGCGACGGATCGAAATCCGGCGGCTTGATCAGCATCGCGTCGAGCAGGAAGCCGTCGCGCGCCGGCACCTGCAGGAACTCCGGCGCCTGGATTCCGAACCGCTTCAGCAGGTCCATGTCGCTCTTCACGACCGTCGAGAGCACGTCGCCCCCCACGGCGCGGATCTGGACGAGCTGCCGGTAGTCGATGCGCGAGTAGTCGTCGACGAACTTCGAGTCGTCCGGCGCGAGATCCGGGTCGTGCCAGCCGTCCTCCGGAGTGAGCCGCTCGGGCTCGCCACCCTCGACCGGCACGCGGAACAGGTTCTGCTGCTTCGTGTCGTCCTTGTCGCTGAGGAAGTACGCGAACCGCCCGTCCGGACCGACACCGAGCATCTTCTCGACGTCGAACTCGCCGTTCGTCACCCGCCCCTGCTCGGTTCCGTCGCGGCCGTAGCGGTAGATCTGCGCGAAGCCGTCGCGCTCGCTCACCCACAGGAACTGGTCGCCGGCACCGACCCAAACCGGCTCGAACTTCGGCTCGATCCAACACGAGCTGTCCTCGTGGAACACGCGCCGCGATTCACCGGACTTCGCGTCGCCGGCCATCATCTCGAGCCAGCGCTGCTCGCGGTCGCAGACCTCGTAGAACACCTCGTCGCCGCTCGGGTGCCAGGTCACGCGCACGACGAGCGGGTCGGCGAACCGGAACCTCGACAGGTCGAACCAACGCACGTCCCCGCCGGCGACGTCGACGACGCCGACGTCGACGACGGGATTCGGATCGCCGGCCTTCGGGTAGTGCTCGTGCTCGACCTCCGGCTGGGCCGGCTGGTCCGACACGAGCTCGAACACCGGCACCGACGACTCGTCGAGCCGCAGCAGCGCGATCCGCGTCGAGTCCGGCGACCACCAGAACGCCTGGAAGTCGCCACGGCCGTAGAGCTCCTCCTGGTAGATCCAGTCGAGCCGGCCGTGCAGCAGATCGTCACTGCCACCGGTGGTCAGCGCGCGGGCGTCGCCACCGGCGGCCGGGACGACCCAGAGATCGTTCCCGGCGACGTACGCGACCAGCTTCCCGTCCGGCGAGAACTGCTCGCCGACCTCCTCCTCGGGCGTGCTGGTGAGGCGCCGGGCCACGCCGGTCGTCCGGTCGAAGCAGAACAGATCGTTCGCGAAGTTCACGACGAAGGCCGTGTGCGCCTCGTTCCAGTGGAAGTCGTCCGCCTCGTCGAGCGCGGCGTCGATCGTCTCGCGCCGGATGCCGCCGAGCGCGACGAACGCGTCGATCCAGTCGGGCGGCAGCAGCTGCTCACGCTGTTTCGGATCGGTCGCCGCGACCGAGAACCACATCTCGATCTTGCGGTCCCCGACCTCGAACTCGTCGAACACCAGGTAGTGATCGGCGTCCAGCCAGCCCTGCGGGTCCGCGTGTTTCGGCGTCAGAGCGTTCTCGAGCGCGAAGCAGTGGACGAGCTGGAGCTCCTGGATCCGCCGCTGGGCAGCGAGCGGGGTCGGGATCGCGAGGAGCAGGAGGGCCGCGGGCTTCCAGTGCATGGCGAGGCATCATCGGTGCCGGGCACCGGGGTCGCCAGCGACGCGTGCCGGGTGGCGCGAGCTCGTCACATCTCGCGCTTGTAGTCGCGCTCCATCAGCGCCTCGACCGCGCGACCCGCAGAGAGCCCCTCGAACAGCACCGCGCAGACCGCCTCGCTCAGCGGCATCTCGATGCCGAGCGCCCGCGCGCGATCGCGCACGACGCGCGACGTCCACACACCCTCGGCGACCTTCCGGGTCGACGCCAGGATCTGGTCGACGGTCTCGCCGCGGCCGATCCGCTCACCGAACGCGCGGTTGCGTCCGTGTGGACTGAACGCCGTCACCGCGAGATCGCCGACGCCGGCGAGCCCGAAGAACGTCTCGTCCTTGGCGCCGAGTGCCGTCCCGTAGCGTCGCATCTCGACGAGTCCGCGGGAGAGGATCGCCGCCTTCGTGTTGTCGCCGAGACCGAGTCCCTCGGCGATACCCGCGGCCACCGCCATGACGTTCTTGAGCGCGCCGCAGAGCTCGACGCCGAGCAGGTCGTCGTTGCGATACAGCCGGAGTCGCGAGTGGCTCAACGCGACCTGCAGCGCGTGCCGCACCGCCTGGGTGCCGCCCGCGACCACGACCGCGGCGGGCAGCCCGAGCGCCACCTCCTCGGCGTGGCTCGGACCACTGATCGCCAGCACCGGGTGCCGATCGCCGAGCACTGCGTGGATCACCTCGCTCGGACGCAGGGCCGTGCTCTGCTCGAGCCCCTTGGCGAGCGACACGACCGCCGCCGCGGCCGGCGCGTGCGGTCCGACGCGATCGAGCACCGCGCGCAGGTGCTGCGTCGGTACCGCCACCAGCACCGCCTCGGCAGCCTCGAGAACCCGCGCCGCATCGCTCGAGATCTCGATCGCATCCGGGACGCGCACCGCGGGGAGGTAGCGCGGGTTCTCGCGAGTCCTCGCGATCTCGGCCGTGTACTCGGCGTCGTTGCCCCACACGCGTACCGCGTTTCCTGCGCGTTCACAGGCGATCGCGATCGCGGTGCCGAAGCCGCCGTTGCCGAGGACGGCGATGTTCATCGCGCGGTCGCCTCCGCCGCGCGACGCTCCGCGCGGAACTTGCGCAGGTTGCTGCGGTGCGTCCAGAACAGGAAGGCGGCCACCGCGAGCGCGAGCACCGTCACCGGCAGCCGCTCGCCGAACGCCGCCGACGGCTCGCGCGCGACGACCGCGATCGGCAACGCGAGCGCCAGCGCGAGGCTGCCCCAGAACACGCGCCGCGTCGCGCCGAACACGGCACCGAACGCCGCGAGACCGCACAGGAGCGCGATCGGGTCGACCGCGGCGAACACGCCGGTCGTCGTCGCCACCCCCTTGCCGCCCCGAAGGCCGAGGAACGGCGACACGCAGTGGCCGAGCACCGCCGCCGCGCCCACGAGCACCGGGGCGAGCAAGCCCGGACCGAGCCCGAACCACGCGGGGAAGAACGTCGCCGGTACGAAGCCCTTGCCGAAGTCGAGCACGTAGATCAACAGGAACACCGGCAGCCGGGCGCGCCCCGGGAACGCGCGCGACGCGTTGGTCGCGCCGACGTTGCCCGAGCCGATCGTGCGGATGTCGATTCCGCAGAACAGCCGGACGAGGACCAGCCCGAACGGGATCCCACCGAGGACCCAGGCGAGGGCGCATGCGAGCGGCAGCATCGGCGGCAGTGTACTTCGCGGCTCGCTCGGCCCGCACCCACGATCACGATGGTTCGTTCCGGAGCGAGGCCTCGCTATCCTCCCGAGCCCATGCTGCGCATCGGCATCGACACCGGCGGCACGTTCACGGACGTCGCCGTGCTGGACCGCGGCCGGCTGCGCATCCACAAGGTCCCGTCCACTCCGGACGATCCGGCCCGCGCCGTGCTCGGGGGCCTCGCCGACGTGCGGGACGATCGTCCGGTCGACGTCGTCCACGGCACGACCGTCGGACTGAACGCGATCCTCACCGGCCACCTCGCGCGCACGGCACTCGTGACCAACGCGGGGTTTCGCGACCTCTGCGAGATCGGGCGCCAGGACCGCACCGACCTCTACGCGCTCGAGCCGTCGCGCCCGGTCTTCCCGGTACCGCGAGAGCTGAGGTTCGAGCTCGGGACTCGCCGTGCCGCGGACGGCCGCGTGCTCGTGCCGCTCGAAACCGGCGACCTCGACGCACTCGTGACCCGCCTGCGGCGTGCACGGGTCGAGTCGGTCGCCGTGGCGCTGCTCCACAGTTGGCGTGACGCCCGCGACGAGCGAAGGGTGGCGCGTGCGCTGCGCGTGCTCGGCGTGCCGGTCACATGCAGCGCGGATCTGCTCCCTCGCCACGGCGAGTTCGAACGCTTCTCCGCCGCCGCGCTCAACGCGGCGATCCGACCGGTCGTGGGCGGCTACATGGCGCGCCTGCGAAGCGGCGTTCGCCCCGGCCGCGTGCGACTGATGCGCAGCAGCGGCGGCGTGCTCTCCGACCGGGAAGGGGTCGACTACCCCGCGCGCGCGGTGTTCTCCGGCCCGGCCGGCGGCGTGCTCGCAACCGCCCGGGTCGCCGCCGCACGCGGCGCCGACCGGGTCGCCGCACTGGACATGGGCGGCACGTCGACCGACGTCGCACTGGTCGGACAGCGGCCCGCGCCCGCCGAGGCCGACGCGACGATCGCCGGACTGCCGCTCGCGGTGCCGTCGTTCGACGTCCACACGATCGGCTGCGGCGGCGGCAGCCTGGCCTATGTCGACGCCGGCGGCGCACTCCGCGTCGGCCCGGAGAGCGCGGGGGCCGATCCCGGGCCCGCGTGCTACGGACGCGCCGAGGAGCCCACGGTCACGGACGCCCACGTCGCACTCGGGCATCTCGGCGCCGACTCGTTGCTCGACGGCGCGTTCCCGATCGAACCGGATCGTTCGGTGCGCGCGATCGAGCGGCTGGCGCGACGCCTCGGCATCTCGACGCGCCGCTGCGCGGAGGGCGTTCTCGAAGTCGCGGACGTCGCGATGATGCGCGCGCTGCTGCGCATCACCGTGGCGCGGAGCATCGACCCCCGCGGTGTGCCGCTGATCGCGTACGGTGGCGCCGGCGGACTGCACGCCGCGGCACTCGCCGCGCGCCTCGGGATGCCCTGGGCCCTCGTCCCGCGCGCCGCCGGAGGGTTCTCCGCGGTCGGTCTGGCGCTCGCCGGCGCCAGCGAAGAGCGACTCGAAGCCGTGATGGCGCCGCTGGCGGCGCTCGGTGAGCGCACGCTCCGCGACCGCGCGTCGGCGCTCGTCACCGCCGCGAGGGAGAGCCTCGAAGACGGCCGCGGTCGCGTGCGACGCAGTGCCGAGGTCCTGCTCCGGTTCCGCGGCCAGGGCCGCGGTCTGTGGGTCCCGATCGGACCCGCACGATCCCTGGCGGCCCGCTTTGCGGCCGTGCACGAAGCGCGCTTCGGCTTCGCGTCCGACGACACGCCGATCGAGGTGGTCGAGCTACGCGCCCGCGTCCTCCGTGACGGCCCACCGTTGCCGCATCACGGATCGTGGAGCGCACCGGGCCGGAGCGGACACGAACCCGCACACCGACGCCCGCCGATCGGCGGCCGGCCGATCGCGATCCGCCGAAGGGACGCCCTGCGCCAGGGCCGTCCGATCGACGGCCCCGCGATCCTCACCGAAGCGACCGGGACCGTGCGCGTGCCGGCGGGTTGGCGCGCAATCGAGTGTCCCGATGGCTGCCATCTCACCCCGGCCAAACGGGCCCCGTCGTCCGAATCCGGTGCTTGACGCCGCGAGTTTCCGGCGTAACAATTCGAAGCGGTTCTGCGGCGCGGACGAACGTCCTCTGCAGGACCAGGACGAAGGAAGAAGTGGAATCGATCGGAAAGCGCGAGACCAGCCGCGGACGTGAGACCTCGAGTCTCGCCGGCCGCAGCGGGCGCGCCGGACCGACCATGGAAGCGAACGTGTGCCGGAGGTTGTCCGCCAGGGCGTAAAAACTTGACTCTCCTTCTTCCCCTTTTCCCGAAGTTTCTCCTCCGGCGTTTTCTTCTTCTGCTTCCGAACTGAGCATCGCGGTCCGAGGGTCGTCGCGACCCGGACCGCCCCCGAATTGACGCGGGCCGCGCGAACCTGACACGCGCGGCCCGTTTTTTTTGGCGGCCGCTCCCGCAGGAGCCGGCAGTGGACGATCGGGGCCGCGGCGAGCATCCTGCACGCTCCATGCATGACGCGGACGAAGCTCGTGGCGCGACGGAGCTGCCGGGCGAGATCGAGGATCTGCTCGCCGACGCGTTCTGGCGCGAGCCGGAGCGGCGCAGCGCTCGCCTGACCGAGCTCGTGGCGGCACATCCCGAGCACGCCGCAGCGCTCGAACGACGCATCGCGGCGCTGCGCGACCTGGCCGCTCGGGACCGGACCGGGTCCGACCCCGCGGCCGGTCCGGTGGACGAACCCGGCGCGACGCTGCCCCCCGGGACCCGGGTCGGTCCATACCGCCTGCTGGACGTCCTCGGCGAAGGTGCGTTCGGGGTCGTCTACCGCGCCGAGCAGCTGTTGCCGGTTCGGCGGCAGGTCGCCCTGAAGCTCCTCAAGCGCCACGACCGCCGCGTGCTCGCGCGCTTTCGCCAGGAGCTCGACGCCTTGTCGGCGATGACGCACGACCACGTCGCCCGCGTGCTCGATGCCGGCGAGTGGCACGAGCGACCGTGGATCGCGCTCGAGCTGGTCGAGGGCAGCCGGTCGCTGACCGACTACGCCACGGAGTGCAAGCTGCCGCTGCGCGATCGACTCCGGCTGTTCCGCCAGGTGTGCGACGCGGTGCAGCACGCCCACCAGCGCGGTGTCATGCATCGCGACCTGAAGCCCGGCAACGTGCTCGTGACCGAGGTCGACGGCGTGGCCGTGCCGAAGATCATCGACTTCGGCGTCGCGCGGGCGATGACGATGCCCCTCGACCGCCGCGGACAGCTCACCCGCGAGGACGGCTTGATCGGCACGCCGGCGTACATGTCGCCCGAGCAGGCCCGCGGATCGCGCGACATCGACGCGCGCACCGACGTGTACTCGCTCGGCGTGCTCCTGTTCGAGCTCCTGACCGGTGAACGACCGTTCGACGCACAGTTCGCCGCGGCGGAGAGTCAATCGGACATCGTCGCGATCGTGCAGGACGCGCCACCCCCACGACCGAGCACGGTCGCGTCGCGGACCGCGACCGGATCCGGGACCGGCGTTCTGACCGATCAGCAGCAGTCGCGACTCCGCAACCTGCCTCCGGAGCTCGACTGGGTGGTGCTGAAGGCCATCGCGAAGAACCCCGACGAACGATACCAGACACCCCGCGAGCTCGGCCTGGACCTCGAGCGGCACCTCGCCAACGAGCCGCTGATCGCCGGCCCACCCACCGCGTCGTACCGCTTCCGGAAGTACGTCCAGCGCCACCGGCTCGAGGTCGCCGCGGGGGCGCTGATCCTGTTGTCGCTGGTCGTCGGCGCGGCGGTCGCCGTGCGATTCGGGATCCGCGCCGAAGAGGCGCGAGCGCGCGCGGAGGAGACGACCGGGAACCTGCTGGAGATCGCCAACAAGGCCCTGCTCGACGTGCACGATGACATCGCCTACCGGCTCGGCTCCACGGCGATCTCGGCCAAGATCGCCGAGACCGTCGCGGCCTCCCTCGAGGTGGCCGCCCGGTGGCGCATCGACGACGCGGACTACCAGCGGTCGGTCGCATGGGCGCTGTTCCGCGTGGGACGCGCCCGGGCGGACCTGGGCGTCCGCACCGGCGCGATGAGCGCGCTGCAGCAGCTCGAGGAGCTGTGCAACCGACGCGTCGCGGCGCAGCCGACCTCCGGGAACGTCGGTCGGCTCGTCGAAGCCATCCGGTGGACGGCGCAGTCGGAGCTGTCGTTCGGCAACATCGAACGGGCATTCGAGACCGCGAACCGAGCGTATGCGACCGCGCGTCGGTTCACCGACCAACACCCGGACGATCAGGACGCACAGTACACACTGGCCTTGTGCGAGTTCGCGAAGGCACAGATGCTCGTCGCGAACGGCGACGCTCGCGCGGCGCTCGCCGACGCGACCCGAGGAATGGACCGCCTGGGCTCGTTCGGTGCCTCGCCGGACGAACCGCTCTCGAGTCGGACCCTCCGCTCCTTCGCGCTCGAGGTCCTCGCCAGCGTGAACGCGGCCTCGGGACGATTCGCCGACTGCACGGCGGCTCTGGGCGAGCTCCGCGAGCTCGCGAAGCAGGAAGTGCACGCGACCTCCGGGGACTTCTTCGCGCGGCTCGGCCTGGCCAACGCGCTGACGGACTCGGTGCAGACGTTGCTGTCCTTCGGTCCGAGCGCTGGCCTCGCGGATCTCACCGACGAGGCGATGGATCTGTGCCACGATCTCGTCACCGAAGAGCCGATCGACTCGCGAACCAACCGGGCGTGGACCGTCGCGAATCGCCTGCGGGGGCAACTGCTCGTGGCCGAGGGCCATGCCGCGGCGGCGCTCGAACCCCTCGAGGAGTCCTGCCGCTCGGCTCGATACGTCGCGGAACGAGCTCCTCTCGAGCTCTTCTCGCGCGGGGAGCTGCTGACCTCCCTCGGAGCCCTCGGGGACGCTCAGCTCCAGTTGCAACGGGTCGACGACGCGCTGGTGACGTTCCGATCGCTGACCGACGCGGCCGAGGAAGCGGGCCGTCAGTTCCCGCGCTGGGAGGGTTTCCCGCGGGAGGCGCGGCGAGGGCAACTCCTCACCTGCCTCACGCTGTACGAAGCCGGACACAGCGAGGCGGCTCGGGATCTCCTCGCCAAGACGGTTTCCGCGGGCGGCACCGGTGACATCTCGACGGGAAGCCAGGAGCTCACGCTGATCGCCCGCATCGACCGCGAATCCGGGCACACGGATCGGGCCCTCGCGGCGATCCGCCGGGCGCGTGAGTTGGAGCTCGACCGACACAAGGCCGTACCGGACGCGATCGCGCCGGCACGCGCGCTGGCGATCCTCGACATGGAGGAGGCGGACGTGCTGCTCGCGAACGACCAGGTCGAGGACGGGCAGGCCGCGATGAAGCGCGGCCTCGAGCTGCGCGAGGCGTCCTACGAGCGCTGGCCGGACGACGTGCGCGTCGGGCGCGATCTGTGCCTGGCGCTCAACAAGATCGCCCAGATCGGGATCGTCAAACGCCAGCTCGACGCCGCCCGCAACCTGCTCGGGCGCTCCCTGCCGAAGGCCGATCACCTCGCGAAGATCGCCCCCGACCTCCCCTGGTCCCTCGACGTGTTCGCGGACACGCTCTCGCTTCAAGCGCGGCTCGAGGCGCTCGAGGGTCACGACGACGAGTCCGTCGAGCTGTACACCCGGTGTCTGCAGATCCGCGAGCGCGTTCTCGAGCTGGACGCCGACCGCGTGAAGGGCACCGCAGCGGTCGCCGACGTCTCGGCCGCCCTCGCCCGCGCGGCGTTCGGATCCAACGACCGGGACGCCGCGATCGCCCATGCGACCCACATCGTCGACCGTGCCGAGCAGCTCCCCCCCGACGCACTTCGACGCGCCGCCGGCGGCGATTCGCGGATCGACATTCTGGAACGTGGGATCCATCTCGCCAGGGCCGTCGGGCGGCGACTGCGGGACCCGGCGCTGGAGATCCGCGCACGCAAACTGTCGGAAGCGATCCTGAGCGCCCGCTCGGATCTGAATCCGGGACAATGGAAACCGCTGGGGGATGCGCTCGGTGCCACCTACGACGTCGCCCGCCTGGAGAACGGCGCCGGACGCTACGCCGAGGCCGCGGCGACCGCGGAGCGTGGTTGCGCGAGGCTGGCCGGTCTGACGCCGGACAGCGACCACGAGCTCGAGCGGTATCGCCTGCTCTCGATGTTCTACCGCGAGCTGGGCCGTGCCCGTCGAGAGCTCGGTCAGCTCGACCGAGCGAGGCAGGTCTTCGAGAACCTCGTCGCGAACGATGGATTCCTGCTCGTGCACGAGCCGGACCCGGCTCGGGTCCGCGAGGCCTCGGCGCTCGATCGGTACCTGGCTCGGCCGGACGCTCTACGACCTCGATCGCTCCGCCGACGCGGTGCCGCATCTCCAGCGGGCGATTGCGCTCCTCGAGGATCGTGCCTCCGGCCGGCCCGCGGGCGGCCAGACGCACGAGCGAATCGCCCGGTGTCGCATCACCCTCGCGCGTGCACTCGCCGCGACCGCGGCCACCACCGACGACCCGGACCTGGCTGTGCAGCTCCGCGCCGACGCCGCGAGCGCCGCGCAGTCGGTGCTGGATGCGATCGCGAACGACGCGACCCTCACCAAATCGCCGGGCTGGCACGACGACGTCCAGACCCTCGACGCGATCGCGCACCCGACCGGCAAGTAGCAGCCAGCATCGATCCCGTTTCTGTCGCACCGACCCCGAGCCCGACTCTCCCTGCCTCTCCCCCCGCATGACGCTCCCCTCCGGCGATGACGCGCTGCGCACGCGCTGGTCGATGCTCGACCAGCTCGACGGTAGCCGCGCCGAGGAGAGCTGGCATTGGTTCATCCAGCGCTATCGAGGGTTCGTCGCCGGCGTGCTCCACCGCATGCTGCGGGATCCCGACGAAGCGCGACGGGCGGTCGACGAGTTCTGGGGTCACCTGTTCACGAGCCGCGTGTTCTCGCGGGCCGATCGCAACCAGCGGTTCCGCAGCTTCCTCGCCGGCACCGTCCGCAACTTCGCGCGGGAACGCATCCGGGCGCGGGCACGAGACGGGACCGGGCTGGATCCCGACCTCGAGGCCGAGGCGCCCGCGTTCCTCCCCGAGGACGAGGAGCTGAGCATCTGGGCCCACACGGTGCTCGATCTCTGCCTCGACGAGCTGCGCCGCGCGTACTCGACCTCCGCGACGGTCCTCTGCCTGTTCTACGGGCTTCCCGTGTCCCGTGGCGAAGCCCCGCTACGACTGCCGTCGAGCCAGATCGCCGCACAGCTCGGTCTCCGCCACGAGAACGTGCACCAACACCTGCACCGCGCGCGACAGCGGCTGCGCCGACTGGTCGAGGACGAGCTTCGTGAGACGGTGCGGCGAGACGAGGAACTCGAAGACGAACTCGGTCTGCTGGTCACGGCGATCGTCGACGCGTCGCCAGGCCTGATCGATCGCTGACGGCCGCGACGACGGACCCGCCCACCCGCTCACCGCGGCGGCGCGGCCCGCAGCGCGTGCAGCTCGGTCTCCGCGGCGCGATAGAACTCCCTGGCCTGTTGGTGGTCCGGATCGATCGCCAGGATCTTCGCCCACGACTCCAGCGCCGCCTGCAGCTGCCCCTGCCCGTAGAGCAGCAGCGCGCGTTGGTGGAGCACCCGCATCAGGAGCTCCCGAACCTCGGTGGATTCGGGATGGTGGACGTAGAGCCCGTCCAACGCGTCGAGCGCTTCTTCCAACCGCCCCGCCGCGAGGTCCGCGGTCGCCTTCGCGATCTGCAAGCGGACCAGCCGCTGGGGCGACGAGGCCGGCGGCGCATCCGGGGCGTCCGACGCCGCGTCGTCCGGCGACTCGCCGCCGTCGGTCGCCGTCGGCGGGGCCGACGCGAGCTCGTCCGGCTTCGCGTTCGGGGCGGGCGGCCCGATCGGGGTCTCCGCCAGCGTCGGCGCGGTCCGGTTCGCAGCCGATCGGGAGCCGTCGAGAACCGGGCCGAACACCGCCCCATCGTCCCCGAGCTCCTTGTCGGTCACCGGCGACGTCGTCGCCACCGCGGTCTCGGGAAGCACCTCGGGGTCGGGATCGAGCGACGGTGCGAGCGATCGCATCCGTTCCCGTGTCGCGTCGATCATGCGGTCGACGCCACCGATGCACGGCCAGACCTGGCGCGCCAGCTCGAAGCTCTCGATCGCTTCCTCGTCGCGCCACTCGGCGCGCAGGTGCAGGCCCCGCTGGAACAGCCGCTGCCCGGTCCGCATCCGTCGCTCGACCGCACGCGCCAGCGAACGGGCCTCGAGATACTCCGGGTGCGTCGGCGGCACGCGGTCGAGGTGGACGATCGTCGTCAGGAGATCGCCTCGCCCGAGGCTGTCGCGCGCGACGTCGAAGTCGTCCCGCGGCGTCGCACAAGCGGACGCACACAGCGCGACGCAGACGAACGCGATCGCGAATCGGGGGCCAGCCATCAGTCGTCCTGCAATCCGTCGTCGACCAGCACCTCGAGCTCGTCGTCGCCCCACGCGAGGATCTCGAGCGCTTCCTCCTCGGGGTGTCGCCAGGTGTCGGCGTAGTCCTCCTCGGCCACCTTGTACGGCGCGACGCCATCGCGGGAGATGACGACACGCGACGACCGCTGCGGCTCCGGTGGGGAACGGCGGACGATCTGTTCGAACAGGTCGAACACGTGCGGGTCGAAGTGCTCGCCGCAGTCCTCGCGCATGCGATCGATCGCGTCGGGCCACGCCATCGCCGGTCCGTGCACCGAGTCGTTGGTCAGGAGCTCGTAGGCGGATGCCACCGCGAGGATGCGACTCGACAGCGGGATGCGTTCACCACGCAGGCCGGCCGGGAAGCCGTTGCCGTCCCAGCGCTCGTGTTGGTGACGCACCGCCTCGGCGACGCCGAGAAGGCTCGGCAGCGCGGCGAGCAGCGAGGCCCCGCGCCGCGGATGCTGGCGCAGCGATTCGCGTTCGACGGGATCGAGGCCGGCCGCCTTCTGCAACGCGGTCGGTCGCACGCCCGCCTTGCCGAGATCCAGCACGAGCGCCGCATCCGCGGTGTCGCGCCGCGTCGCCTCGTCGATGCCGAGAGCGTCGGCGACCTTCAGTGCCCATCGACGCGTCCGCTCCCCGTGGCCGGCCGGGACGTGACCCCGCAGCTCGAGCGCGTGCACGACCTCGCGGGCGAGTCGGAGCGAGCCGTCGCGCGCTTCGCGCTCGCGTTGTTCGTCGCGCGCGCCGATGCGTCCGAGCGCGTCCTGGATCGCGCCGACCGCGCCGCCTTCGCTCGCCGCGGTGACGGGCCGCTCGCCACGCGCCAGTCGGTCCGCGTGGTCGGCGATGTGCGCGACGCGCGCGACCCAGGCGTGGACCATCCAGCCCGCGACCGTGATCAAGGAGAGGCTGCAGAGCAGCACGAGCCCGAACAGGCTCCACGGGAACGTCAGGAGCCTGGCCGCCGTCGTGCGGTAGCGGAGCCGGACCTCCCCCGCGAACCCCGCGGTCCCGAGCGCCGGCGCGACGACCTCCCAGGTGTCCCCGTCGAGCGGGTGCAGCACGGTGCGATCCGCAGCGGCCAGCCCGACGGTCCGGCCGCCCTCGGTGAGCCCGGTGTCGAGCCGCACCTGACCGGCCGGGTCCACCATCAGCACCCGCGCGCCGCCGATGTCCGCGGTCGACGCCGCCAGCACCGCGAGCCGCAGCTCGTCGCCGCGCTCGAGCAGCGGTGCGGCGCGCGAAGCCAGCCGCTCGGCGATCTTCTGCTGCCGCGCGTGCAGCTCCGCGACCCGCCGCACCCGGCCCTGCTCGGCGCCGACGAACGTGACGACGAGGGACAGCACCAGCGCGCCGACGAACAGGACGGCGCAGAGCTGGACCGTCCACGGTGGTCGGTACGGATCGCTTGCCTGCCGGGAACATGCTTCCCTGGCTGTATCGGACCGGGATCCGTCCCGGCCTGAGCCCGGATTCCGACGGGTCCAGGATCCGGTCACCGGGCGGCGCCGCGGGCCCGCCCGCGTCACTTCACGAGCGACACCGAGCTCGCATGGAGCTGGTAGATGTCGATCGTGTAGCCATCCTCGGTGGTGGCCTTGACCTTGAACGTGCCGCGCACCTGGATCGGCTCGAACTGGTAGTCGACCCGTTTGTCGCCCTTCATCACCACGCGGACGATCCCGTTGATGTCCGGCGGGCTCCCGTAGCAGCAGGCCCAGAGCGACTGCACGAGGAGAAACTCGTGGATGTCCTCCACCTCGTCGATCGGGAGCATGAACCCGATCATCAGGACCTCCTTGTCATCGAGCTCGGCGACCGGCTTCGGCAGGCCCTCGAGCCCGTCCTGGTAGGGCCACGACGAGATCTCCTCGAACGCCAGGAGCTTGTCGACGTCCTTGACCTTCCCGGACTTGATCGCCGAACGCATCCGGCGCTCGGCCGAGACCATGGCCTGCGCGCTCCGCATCGCCTTGAGGTCGGCGGGGTCGCCGCCCTTCGGCAGCGGCGTGTCTGCCGGGAGGTCGACCTTGGTCTCGGTCTCCGGTTCCGCCGGCGGCTTGTCACCGGGCTGCTGGTCGGTGCCCGCCTTCGGATCGACCTTCGGCGCAGCCGCGGGCTTCGATTCCGCGTTCGGTGCCTCCGCCTTCGGTGCCTCGGCCTTCGGTTGCGCGCCGTCCGCGGCCGGCTTCGCCGGGGGTGCGTCCGGCACCGGCTCGTCCGGCTTCGGCTGCGGCCGCTCGACGACCGGGGTGTCGGGCGACGGCGGCACCGGGGCCGGGTCTTGCGCGTCGAGCGCCACCGACAACAGGGCGGCGGCGAGAACGGCGACGTGGAAGCGGAGCATCGGAGCCTCGGGGATCAGGAGACGGGGCCGAGATTGTCGGCGACCTGGGTCAGCGAGCCCTTCACGGCCGGAATCGCACCCGCGACCGCGCCCAGCGCGGCGACGGCCACGATAAGCCACAGCTCGTCGATCGAGAAGGCGGCCCAATCGAGCTGCACCGAAGTCTCGTCCGCGATCCGATCGGCGAGCGCCCAGGCGGCGCCATGGCAGAGCAAGACCCCCACCACCGCGCCGACGAGCGAGACCAGAACGGCCTCGCTGAGGATGATCGACAGGATCTGCCAGCGCCGGGCGCCGAGCGAGCGCATGATCGCGATCTCGCGCCGCCGCTCGTTCATCGTGTTGTAGAGCGCGACGCAGACGCCGATCGCGGCCACGACGACGACGAGCCGCGCGATCACCGCGAGGATCGCGGAGACGTTGCCGACGATCTGCAGCAGCTTGGGGATCTCGAACTGCGGCCAGGCGACCTGGGCGTCCTCGCGGGTCTGGAACTCCGCGCGCAGCTTCGCGCCCGCGAGCGGGTGTCTCGCGTCGACGACGATCGCCGAGATCCAGACGTCGTCCGCGCCATCGGCGCTGCGCTGCGGGCGCACCGACTCGTGCCCCGACATCGACAGGAACAACGAGATCGGCACGTAGATCGCGCGATCGATCGGCGTCCCGGTACGCGCGAGAATGCCGACCACGCGGCTCGCGGCGTCGGTGTGCTGATGCGCGACCTCGTCCTGCCGGCCGTGCACCGGGACGATCTCGCTGCCGATCCGCAGGTCGAGCGTCCGGGCGACGTCCGCGCCGATCACCGCCTCCCGCCACGGCTCGGGCAGGAGGTCGGAGTCGTCGTGCTCGCCGGCGTGCGTCGCGTCCTCGGCATGCTCGCGCGCGTGCTCGGCATACGCGAGGAACGCGGCGTGATCGAAGCTCCAGCCCGAGCCCTGCGCGAACTGCAGGTGGCGCGGCTCGCCGTTGTGGTCCTTGCCCCGCGCGAACTCGGTGAACATCTCGCTGGTCGTCCCGATGATCGGGAAGCCACCGTAGGTGTCACCGCGCGCCTGCGGGATCGCATAGCGCACGCCGAGCCGTCGCGCGAGCGCGCCCTCGTGGAACTCCCGGTAGACGCTCATCGGCACGAGGCCCGGCTCGGCGCCGAGGTTCAGCACGGTGTTCAGCACGAGGTTGAGCGGCGAGCCCTCCTTCGGGCCGACGATCGCGTCGTAGCCGGACAGGCTCGCGGTGTAGCGGTCCTCGGTCTCGGCGATCATCAGCCACAGCGCGGCGACGAGACCCGTTCCCACGGCCACCGACACCGTCGTCAAGGCGCTCGAGAGGATGCGGGTCCGAACGTTGCGCAGGCCGATCGTGAGGAGGTTCATGCGGCGAGCGCGGCGAGGTCGACAGTGCGTTGCATCAGTGCCGCACTGTTCATGTCGTGCGTGACCATGACGACGGTGCGGCCCTCGTCACGTGCGATCTGCAAGAGGAGGGCGAGCACCTGGCGGCCGGTCTCCGGATCCTGGTTGCCGAGCGGCTCGTCGGCGAGGATCAGATCGGGCCGGTTGATCAGCGCACGGCAGATCGCGACGCGCTGCATCTGGCCGACCGAGAGCTGGTTCGGCCGGTGGTGCGTGCGATCGCCGAGCCCGACGCGCTCGAGCAGGTCCACCGCGCGGAGCCGGGTCTCGCGATCCGCGCGGTGCGCGAAGAGCGCGCCGAGGACGACGTTCTCGTACGCGGTGAACGGCTGCAGCAGGTTGAACGTCTGGAACACCATCCCGATGTGCCGCGCGCGGAAGCGGTCACGCCCCCCTTCGCTGAGGCTCGGCACGTCGATGTCCGCGACGCGCACGGTGCCCGACGACGGCAGCACCAGCCCGGCGATGATGTTCAGGAGCGTCGACTTGCCGACGCCGGAGCGGCCGATCAGCGCGACCTGTTCCCCGCGCGCGACGCTGAGCTCCCGGACGCGGCAGGCGAGCACGGCGGAGCCGGAATGTCCGTATTCCTTCTGGAGGTCTCGGATCTCGATCATGCGAGGGCCCGCAGGATACGCGCCCTCAGCTCGCCACCAAACCCCGAACGAAGCGGAGCTCGCGCAGCAGCCCCTCGACGAGGGACCGGTCGCCGTCCTGTCCCCAACCCGCGCCGAGGACCGACCACGTGTAGGTCTCGACCTCGAGTAGCGGCAACGGCAGCTCGAGTGCCGGCAGGATGCGTTCGAGCTCGGCGCGCGTCGAGCCGAGCGGGCCTGGCGCGTCCCAGAACACCGGCAGGTGGAAGTGCGTGCGCAGGCGGTCGGCCGCCGCGAACTCCGCGCGGCGCTCCTTCACCTCGTCGAGGTCGAGCGCGCGGAGGCCGTGGTTCCCGAAGGTCTGGTGCAGGTAGCGCGGTTCGTCGAACGCCAGCAGGTCGTCGAGGTGCGCTGCGGGGTCGCGCAGCTCGAGGCAGCTCGACACCTGGATCTTCGGCACGGCGACGCCGCGCGCACCGAGCGAGCGCAGCGCCGCGAGCGGATCTTCGCCGACCACCGCGAGGTGGCACAGATCGACGCAGACGCCGAGATGTCGACGGAGCACGGCCTCCTCGCGGACGCCGGCGGGTCCGAACACGCGCGACTCGAGGAAGTCCGCCACCTGCGCCGTGGTCTCGCACAGACAGCACGGCTCCGGTTCGAGCGCGAGCACCACCGATCGCCCGGTCGTCGCTGCGAGCGTCGCGAGCTCACGCCCGACGCTCGCGAGCGCTCTCGCCATCCGCTCGAGGTCGCCATGCGCATGGCCGAGCGGCAACGTCGAGATCGGCACCACGGCACCCTCCGGTACCAGCGCCGCGACCGCACGCGCGGCGTCGAGCGTGTAGTCGGCGCGCGACGACTCGGCCCAGTCGGGCCGGTACACGGCCGCCTTGACGCGCTCGTCGTGGAAGTCGCCGTACGGGAACACGTTGAGCGTCCACGGCTCGAGCCGCTCGCTCGCGAGGAACTCCGCGACCCGTGCGCGCAGCGCGGCGTCGGTCGCGAGGTGGTGCGCCACGGTGGCGTTCCACCACACGCCGAGGCCGAACGCGTGTCCGTCGTCGGTCATCCGCCGCGCGACCGGCACCGTGTAGCGGCGCGTCGCCGCGAGCCACCCGTCGACGTCGTTCGCGGCGTGGACGTTGCCGCAGTAGGTCAGCCGCAGGTCGGTCGCGGCCATGGGCTCACCCGAGCTCGAGCACCTGCTTGTAGAACGGCGGCACGTCGAGCGGGTCGTCGGTCACGAGGACGTTCGTCGCGAGCCAATCGGGCGCGCGCTCGTCCTGGACCATCGTGCCGAACTGGGACAGCAGGTGCTGCCAGTAGAGCGAGCCGTTGTGACGCCCGAAGAACACCACCGGCGCGCGCTCGATGACACCGAGCTTCATGTCGGTCAGCGTCAGCCCGACCTCCTCGAGCGTGCCGAGTCCGCCGGTGCAGAAGATCTGGAAGCTCGCGATCTCGAACCAGCGCTGGCGGTTGTGCCGGCTGATGTCCTGGAAGCACTGGTAGAAGTCGGCGTTCTTGTTGGTGCCCTGGTCCACGGTCTCGATGTAGTTGGCGCCGACGAGGAGATCGAGATCGTGGGCGATGTCGGCGGCCTGCTGCATCGCGCCCGGACCGCCGCCGGTCAGGATGCCGAGGTTCTCGCCGAACAACCCCTTCAAGCCGACGAGCAGCTCGCGCAGCGTGCCCGCGTCCTGGTCGGACAGCGGCCGCGCCGAGCCGTAGATCGCGATCAGCAGCGAGTTGCGGAACCGCGTCTCCATGTGCGGCTCGACGAAGTAGCCCCGCAGGCCCCGGAACACATGCATCGACAGGTGGCCCCAGTCGTCGTTGCACCAGAACACGTCGACGCCGAGCGCCGCGTAATCGGCGAGCCGCGACTGGTCCTTCGCCGACAGGAACGGCCCGTGCTCGTAGCTCGCGCGCCGGAACACCAGCCGCGAGATGCGGCGATCGCGCGCGGCGGCGCAGATGTCGAGGTGCTCGATCAGGTTCGGGAAGTAGCCGAGGAGCACGGTCGCCCGCGCGCCCTCCGGCACGTCCTTCAGGATGCTCGTGCCGAAGTCGGGGATCGGCCCGCCGCCGTAGTCGCGGGTCGCACGCAGATCCTCGATCGTCTCGCCGACCCGCTCCTGACCGCGCCACACGCGCGTCGGCGTGGCGCCGGTGGACACCGCGTCCCAGTCCTCGATCACCGCGACGAGCCGGTCGAAGTAGCTGATCCCGACGCGGGTCGAACCGGCCTCGAGCCGATCGAACAGCCCCCGCACGATCTCGAACGTGCGCTCCGACCGCTCCGCGTCGGCGACGCCTTCGGGCAGCCGCACCGGGAACACCGTGTGCTTGGGCTCCGCCGGCTGCGCGCTGTAGATGCGCGCCGACACCGACGGGTTGACGATGGTCTTCTCCGAGCAGTTCGTGAACTCGAGGAACACGCGCGTGCCGCGCGTGGTGATGGGATCGAGCACGATCGCCTGGAGGTGCCGGCCGAGCCGGTGCGACTCGCGATCGAGCACGACGTAGTGGCTGTGCAGGAACATCGAGCACGACGTGATCACGCCGGTGCCGGGCCGCATCACGATCGTCTCGACGTCGCGCGCCTGCTGCAGGCGGTTCAGGATCTTGCGGCCGTCCGCCTGGGCGAAGATCGACAACACGTCGTCGCGTGACAGCGGCCGCGTCAGCTCGTAGACCCGCCGGTGCGGGCAGATCGTGAAGCTCCCGTCATCGTCGATCGAGAACGCCGCCGGCAGCTGCAGCGCGCCGCGCGCCACCTCGTTGAGGATCTGCTCGGAGCTGAGCCGGCCCTCTTCGGGGCAGAACACCAGCCGGCCGAGCTTGAGCCCCGGCACGACGACCTCGGGGAGGAAGCCGGAGATCCCGTAGCCCGGAATCGCGGTCTCGACGTGCGCGGTGAGCTGCGCGACGTCGCCGTCGAGCGCGATGCTCGACGTCGGACTGACGTCGACGCCCAGGCGCGCGAGCCGGCTGCGCGCCGCGAACAGCAGCTCGCTCTCGCGCCCATCCACCATCGCGTGGAACCGCCGGGTCAGCGGAATTCGAATCTCGATTTCGCAGCGGTCCCCGTCGCGGGAGAGCACGCGGCTGACGACGCCGTCTTCGGTCTGGGGCGTCACGTACGATCGGTCGCTCAACGTCTGGCCTCTCTGGTGCTGCGGAGCGTCGACCCCGGCGCCGGGCACTCCCCCGGAGGGCGTGCCTCGGGGCGCCGGCGAGCCGATCCCTTGCGTGCAGCCGGCTCGCCCGTGAGGGCGACCGGCAACCTCTTCTCTCGACCGCGAACGGTCTCCGCCATGAGTCTGTCGACCCCCGGCGTCACCTTCCGCACCGGGCCACGCCGGTACGCGGGAGAGATGTGGAGCGGGCGATGAGATTCGAACTCACGACCCTCACGTTGGCAACGTGATGCTCTACCACTGAGCTACGCCCGCTCACGCGAGGGCCGACTTTCATAGAGATCCCCCCGCGAGTCCTCAAGTACCATTTCGACTTCCGTTTCGAGTTCCCCGAGTTCCCGCCGGAACCCATCGAGCCTCTCCGCCGCATGCCGCAACTGGTGTCGTTCGCCGAGCTTCTGACGCGCTCCGCCGAGCGGTACGGCGACGACGTGTTCCTGCCCCGCCATCACGGGAGAGGGGGCGATCCGGTGACCTTCGGGGCGCTCCACGACGACGTCCGCAGGATCGGGGCCGGCCTGCTCGGACGAGGCATCGGCAAGGGCGCGCACGTCGGTCTCGTCGCCGAGAACCGCTACGAGTGGATCCTGTGCGACCAGGCGTGCGCCTACATCGGCGCGGTCGACGTGCCGCGCGGCACCGACACCCCGGCGCGGGAGCTCCGGTTCCTGCTCGGCCATGCGGGCTGCCGGTTCGCGTTCGTGGAGACCGCCGCCGTGGCGCGCGAGCTCGGGGCCCAACGGGACGGATTGCCCGAGCTCCGGACCCTCTGCGTGACATGCGAGCCGGCGCCCACGATCGAGGGCTTGGAGGTGATCGACCTGGCGACGCTGCGTGCCGAGGGCGAGCGGGCGCTCGCCGCCGACCCGGGCCCCCTCGACGCGGCCGCGGCGGCCGTCGGCCGCGACGACCTGCTGACGACCATCTACACGAGCGGCACCACCGCGAGCCCGAAGGGCGTGATGCTGACCCACGGCAACGTGCTCGCGAACATCGAGATGCTCGAGGAGGTCCTCCACTTCGATCACGAGGATGTCGCGCTCTCGGTGCTCCCGGCGTGGCACGCGTACGAGCGCATCATGGACTACGTGCTGCTGTACGCCGGCAGCAAGCTCGTCTACTCCGACCGCCGTCGCCTCAAGGAAGACCTGCAGGCCGTGAAGCCGACGATCTTCATCGGCGTCCCGCGCATCTGGGAGATGCTCTACGACGGCCTGGTGGCGAGCGCTCGCAAGCTGAAGGGCATCAGGCGGAAGCTGCTCGTCAGCTCGCTCGAGACCTGCCGTCGCGTCGGCTGCGGCGGTCCCCGGCTGCGCGATCGCGTGCTCCACGCGGTGCTACGGCGCACGCTGTTGCCCGAGTTGGTCAACCGGGCCACCGGCGGGCGCCTCCGACTCGCGGTCTCGGGAGGTGGCGCGCTTCCCGCCCACGTCGACGAGTGCCTGATCGGGGTCGGCATCCCGCTGCTCAACGGCTACGGGCTCACCGAGACGAGCCCCGTGATCAGCGTCCGGCTCCCCGAGCGCAACCGACCGCACACGATCGGACCGCTGCTCCCGCAGACCCACAGCGAGATCCGCTCTCCCGAAGGCGAAGTGCTGCCGGCCGGCGAGACCGGCATCCTGTGGGTGTCGGGACCGCAGATCATGCGGGGCTACTACGCCAACGACGAGCTGACGCGGGAAGTCCTGCGCGATGGCTGGTTCAACACCGGTGATCTCGCTCGCGTCGAACCGAACGGCGAGCTGCGCATCACCGGCCGGGCGAAGGACACGATCGTGCTCGCGGGCGGCGAGAACGTCGAACCCGAGCACATCGAGACCGCGCTCAAGACCTCGCCGTTCATCGATCAAGCGGTGGTCGTCGGCCAGGACCAGAAGACGCTCGGTGCGATCCTCGTCGCGAACGTCGAGTGCCTCGAGCAGGAGCTGCCGCGCACCGAGTGGGCCGAGTGCGACGGCCTGCTGTCGTCCGACGCCGTGAAGCGGCTGTTCCGCACGGACATCGATCAGATCCTGACCCGCGACGCCGGCTTCCGTCCGTTCGAGCGCGTGGCGACGTTCCGCATCCTGACCGAGCCGCTGACGGTCGAGAACGGCTTCCTCACGCAGACGCTCAAGGTCAAG
Organism: uncultured Planctomycetota bacterium; assembly: GCA_963823025.1. GTDB lineage: Bacteria > Planctomycetota > UBA1135 > UBA1135 > UBA2386 > CAWGKH01. Next base: position 75,713 of record CAWGKH010000011.1, read on the forward strand.
CGACACGTCGTGCACGAGCGCTACGGCGACCTCATCGACGCGATGTTCCGCGGCTGATCAAGCCTCGGCGCCGATGCGCAGGGGCTCGGGTCGACCATCCGGTGCCGACGGCGTCGCCGCGATCCACGCCGACACCCGTGCGATCGCAACGCGGCACGCCGACTCGATCGGCACACCGCGCCCGAGCTGCACCGCGAGCGCCGACGCGAGCGCGCAGCCGGTGCCGTGCACGGGCCCGACCGCCAGCCGCGGGTGCACCAGCTCGACGCGCGTCACGCGGCCGGCCTCGCCCTGCACCAGTTCATCGACGACCTCGGCGCCCTCGCGATCGCCGCCGGTGACCAGCACCGCGCGCGCGCCGCGCGCGAGCAGGTCCTCGGCGCGGCCGGCCACCAGCAGCTCCAGCTCGGCGCGGTTCGGCGTCAGCACGGGGCCGATCGGTGCGAGCCGCTCGACGATCGCGCGCGCGATCGTCCGCGCAGCGGACGGACCGCCGCCGGCGGTCGCGGACAGCACCGGGTCGACGACCACCGGCACCGTTCGCGACAGCCCGGTGAGCCAGCGCGCCACGAGCTCGATCGTGCGTGGCGACGCGAACAGCCCGATCTTGATCGCGTCGATCGCACCGTCGCGCTCGACCGCGGCGAGCATCGCCGCGAGGGCGTCGTCGGCGATCGGGTGTGCGCTGCGGAAGCCGCTGCGATCCTGATCGGTCCAGCACGTCGGCACCGTCAGCGGGAACGCGCCACACGCCTGGATCGTCCGTGCGTCGGCGGTCAATCCGGCACCCCCGCACGGATCGAGGCCGGCGATCACGAGCACCCGCGTCGTGTGCGCAGCGGTCACTGCACCGGCAGCTCGTCGCGGACGAGCTCCGAGCCCTCGCCGTCGTCGACGCGGACCGAGGCCGTGCCGGCCGCCAGCTCGACGGGGACCGCGAACACCGCACAGCGATCGTCGGCCACCAGCCGGGACAGCGCACGACCATCGATCGACGCCGCGATTCCCGCGGGCAGCTCGTATCCGGAGACCAGCAGCACGCCGCCGCCGGCAAGCTCGGTCTGCGGCAGCCAGATCGGCGTCCGCTGGAGCACGCGGTCGAACAGCAGGTCGACGTCCCGCAGCCCGATCACACCGTTGCCATCGGCGTCCGCGGCCGCGATCTCGGTCGTCGAAGAGACGCCGAGCCGCTCGGCGAGCCACCGGACGTCGCGGCAATCGGCCGCGCCATTGCCATCGAGGTCGCCGGAGAACGTGCGCCGCGTCTCGCAGTAGAACGTCGATCCACGCACCGGCAACGCCGCCCCGGCGCCGACCAGGACGCGCCGGCCGTCGACCGGATCGCGCACCTCGACCGATCCCGCATCCGGGACGGCGGCGACGATCTCCGCGCCACTCGCACAGGCGGCGCGCGAGTCGATCACCGCGAGTAGCGCGAGCTGACCGTTCGCCGGGATCGAGAGGCCGCTGGTCGGCACCCGGACGACTCGACCCGCGGTGGCCACGAGCACCGGCCCGCCGACGACCGGCTCGCCGGGATCGATCGCCCCGTCGCCGTCGAGGTCGAGCACGATCGACACACCGCCGAGGTCCCGCGCCGCATCGGCGGAGCCACCGACGACGACGTGCACCGCGGTGACGTCGAGTGGGAACGCGGTCAGGTTGCGCGCCGTGAATGGCACGCCGGCGACGCTCTCCCCGCCGGAGAATCGGACCGCGCCGCTCTGCGACGCACCGCCGACCTCGACTCGCGGCGATGCCGCCGGCACCCGCGCGCGCAGCACGAAGGCGTCCGCCGTGCCGCCGAACACCGGCTGCGCCGCGTTCGCACCGACCGGCAGGTCGCTGGAGTATGTCGTCCCGACCGCGAGGACGTCGTCGCCACCCGCCGGGACCATCGCGAGCAGCTCGTCCTTGTCGAGACCGCCGAGGAACCCGAGCGCGAGCACCTCCCCGGCCTCGGGATCGATGCGCGCGAGGAACCCGTCGCTCGTGCCACCGCCGTAGGCGGGCTGCGCGGTGGCGCCGATCGCCGGCAGATCGGGACTCGCGGTCGTGCCGCCGACCAGCAACGTGCCATCGGGCCCGAGACTCGCCGTCAACGCGACGTCGTCCCCCGTCCCACCGAGGAACGTCGCCGCACGCAGCTCGGTGCCGTCGGGCGAGAGTCGGACGATGAACGCGTCCTCCTCACCGCCCGGCGTACGCTGCCACGCACCCTCGGGGGTCGGCGTCGTGCCGCCATCGGTCGCGGCGCGCCCGACCGCCCACAGCGAGCCGTCCGCCGCGAAGCACACGTCTTCGACACGGTCGTAGGTGTTGAACCCACACAGCGTCGACGCTTCGACCCGGCTGGCGTCGGCCGACAGCACCGCGACGAACCCGTTCCACGGATCCGCGGTCAGCGGCGAGTAGGCGTCAGGCAACGTGGGCGGCGGCGTCGACGCCGTCAGGCCGCCGATCAGCACCCGACCGGTCGCATCGACGCGCATCCCGCCGAGCAGCTCCTGACCGCCGGCACCGAAGTAGGTCGACCAGACCAGCGAGCGACCGTCGGCCGTGAATCGCGTGACGAACGCGTCGGACGCGAACGTGTTGATGCTGCCGAAGTGCTCCTGGGCGACCCCCGGCGTCGTCGGAAACGTGTCCGAATCCGTTTCCCCGCCCACCGTGACCTGCCCGTCGGTGGCGACGCTCACCGCTTCCACGAAGTCGTCGCCGAATCGACCGAGATACGTCGACCACTCGAGCGCGCTGCCGTCGGGAGTCAGCTTGGTCACGAAGCCGTCGCCGAAGTCGAGGATCAGGCTGCCGCCGGCGAACTGGGTCTGGTACGCGCCGCTGGTCACCGGGAAGTCGTCCGAGGTCGTGAAGCCGCCGACGACGACGCCGCCGTCGGGCGCGATCGCGATCCCCCGGATCTCCTCGATCCCGTCGCCGCCGAGATACGTCGACCACAGCAAGGTGCGGCCGTCCGCCGCGAGCTTCGCGACGAACGCGTCGCGTCCGCCGGTCGCGCGGAAGGCGCCGGTGGTGGTCGGGAAGTCGAGCGAGCCGGCCCAGCCACCGACGATCACGCCGCTCCCGGGCACCGCCACGATCGCGAGCCCACCGTCGCTGGCGCCGCCGCCGAGGTAGCTCGCCCAGGTGAGCTCGGGATCGACGACCAACGGTGCGGTGCCGTCCCACCCGTCGGCGACGAAGCCGAGGCGGTCCGCCGCGCGGCGCGCGAACCGCACCTGGCACGGCTCACGCTGGCCGTGCTCGCCGGCGATCCACGCGACCGGCGCGCGCTGCCGCAGCAGCGTGTGCCGGCCGTCGGGCAGCGGGACCCGCAGCGGGAGCGAGCCGTCGCGCTCCGGGGGCAGGACCTCCGCACCGTCACATCGGAGCGAGAGCGCGCCGAGGTCGGCGCCCGGCGACAGCTCGAGATCGTAGACGAGGGCGCCGTCGGTCCCGGTCGTCCGCAGCACGAGATCGATGCCCGGTCGCACCGCGACGAGCCGGACGGTGTCGAACGCGTCCGCGGCACGGCGCTTCGACCCCCGCCCGCGGAGGAAGCTCACGGGCGCGCGGCGAGGCCCCTCCCCGCGCACGGTGGCGGCCGCGCCGCCGGTCACCGCGAGCCGCACGACGGCGCCTTCGACCGATTCCCCGGCGCGCCGCTCGAGGCGCAGCGTCAGGCCACGGTCGGTGACCCACGCGGCGGTGCCGCCGCCCACGAGTCCGAAGCGCACGTCCGCGGGCCACTGGCCGGCGTTCTCGACGAAGCGGGGCGCGTTCGCCGCGGCCCCGGGCGTCGGGGATTGCGCCCACGACGATCCCGCGCAGATCAGCGAGACGGCGAGCACGGCCCACGCACCGAGCGGGCGCGGATCGGAGGGAATCGGACGATGCATCGGGACCAACGGGGCTCCGCGACGATCGGCGGCGGGCGACCGTGCGGGCCGGGAAGGATACCCCGGACGCGGGCGGAGGTCACTCGCGGCACGAGCCGCCGAGACCGCCGACGCTCATGCCCGACCGCCCCAGAGCGGCGAGGATGTTGCGTTCCAGCCGGCGCTCGAAGCGCTTGAGCGTGCGGACGTCGTCGTCGGGGAGCCGGATGCAGCCACCGGCGAGGCGGCCGTGACCACCGAACGAGCCCTCGCCGCCGAGCGCGGCCCGCAACAGGTCGTAGGCGTCCTGGGTGCCCTCGGTGCGCAGCGACACGTAGTACATCTGCCCGACGAGCCCACCGCAGAAGACGGTCTGCTTGCCCTCCAGCCGCAGCAGGAGGTCGGCGACCTCGGCCACCATCTCGGGCGCCGCGATGCGTCCGAGCGAGCACAGCACGAGGTCCTCGTAGATGCGGACGTTGTTGAGCGCCTCGCGGAGCGTCCGGTAGTACTCCGGTGGCAGCTCCGGCATCGTGATGTCGCGGAGCGAGGCGCGGTCGACCAGGCGCGCGAGGTAGTCGTAGGCGCGCTCGTCGAGCGGGCTGACGTTGCGCGAGAGATCGGCCGTGTCGGTCTTGATGCCATAGAACAGCGCGGTCGCCAGCGGCTTCGGCACGTCGATGCCGGCGTCCATCAGGTAGCCGGTGATGATCGAGCTCGTCGCGCCGACCCAGGTCCGCACGTCGTGGAAGCTCGAGTGCGCGTCCCCGGCGCTGCCGGACGTCGACGCCGGCGGCACGTGGTGATCGACGACGACGTCGATCGCACGCCCGTCCGGCAGGTGGGTGTGCCCGAACCCCGGCTGCGTGTCGACCAGCGCGATGCAGTCGGTACTCCTTTGGGTCGACCGCATCCTGATCCGCGAGCTCGATGCCGCAGCGCGTGACCATCACGCGGTTCTCGGCGCGCATGATCCGGCCGGCGTACGCGAACGTGCTCGGGATCCCGAGTCGCGTCGACGCGAGATGCCGCAGCCCCATCCCGCTCGCGAGGGAGTCGGGATCGGGATTGGCGTGGGTCAACACCAGCAGGCGGCGGTGCTGGCCCAGCACCCGCAACAGCTCGCGGGTGCGGTCGTCGACGGCTCGAACTTCCATCACGTCGGTTCCGTCTTTGGCGGGACGGGGACTCATCGTGTTTCGGCTACGCGTGGGGACGGGCTAGAGGCCGGACTTCATCAGGAAGGAATGCACCCCGGGGATCTCGCCCGGTGGCACCGCCGGATCGAGCTCGACCACGACCGTCGGCGGGTCCGAGCGACTGCGGAGATAGGACCCGACCAGCGGGAAGTCCACCACCCCGGCCCCGGGCGGCAGGTTCAGCTCGCCGGCGCCCCAGTCGGCGACGGTGAGGCCGACCAGGCGCGCTGCAAACCGCTCCAGCGCCTCACCTTGCGGCTCGCCGAGGCGGTCGGCCCGGCAGCCGGCGACCGCCGCGTCGTGCCAGTACGCGAGCCGACAGCCGGCGAGGTCCTCGTAGATCGCCGCGAGGGCCTCGGGTTCCCCGAGCCCCGCTGCCGACGCGCTCAGCGCCAGGCAGAACTCGTGGTCGGGCCACGCGCGACAGATACGGTACAGCGAACGACAGGCCCGATCGAGCGCGGCATCGAGCCCGACCCGCCGGTGCGCGCGGAGCGCCGCGACCCGATCCTCGCTCCACGCGGCGCGGGGGTCGGTCAGGTCGAGGTCGGCGTCGTCCCCCGGCAAGGCGACGAATCCCGGCTCGAACACGATCCGGCGCAGGCCGAGCCGCACCGCCTGCTCGACCGCGCCGCGCACCGCCGCCTGCGCCTCCTGGACCCGGGCCTCGCGGCTCGCGGCGAGCCCCGCGTCCGGCCGGCCCACGGCCTGACCGGACCGGCACAGGCGCCACGCGTCGCCGAAGTCGAACGGCAGGTCCGCGGCCGCGCCGAGCAGCGCGCGCCAGTCGATCGGCCGGGGTGCCGGACCCGGCGCGATCCCGCCGAAGCCGAGCTCGAGGGTCCAGGTGGCGAGCCGCCGCGGCTCGTCCGGCCCGTGGACGGACGCCCAGGGGGCACCGAGCAGTCGGGTCATACGGCCCCACTGAACGGCCCCGCACCGCCGGCCGCAAGAGCGAGACCCTGCTGCCCCCGGCAGAACGGCGGGCTACGCTTCTCCTCCCCCCGGCCGCACACCGTGACCCCGAAGCCCGAGAACCCCCACCGCGAGTCCGAGATCAAGCTCCTCGCGGGGCCGGCCGGCCTCGATGTCCACGCGATCCGGCGATCCGCAGAGGCCCTCGGCATCGCGCTCGGGGACGGCCGCTCGGCATCCCGGCGCGACGTCTACCTCGACGATGCGGGGTTCCATCTCGGGCGTGCCGGCGCTGGGCTGCGGGTTCGGCAGATGCGCAAGGGCTCGCTCCTCGAGCTCAAGGTCGAACGCGGCGGCAAGGGTCGGCTGCGCGAACGCGACGAGCTGTCGGTCCCGTTCGGTGATCTCGACGACCGGCCCCGCCGTGCCCGCGACCTCCCGCGCGGTTTCCGCGACCGCATCGAGCCGTTCGTCTACGACGATCGACTCCGGCCGGCCGTCGTGCTCCGCGTGGAACGCACCACGCACGACGTCGCCGCCGGCGAGTCGGCCGCCGAGCTGTGCCTCGACCGCGTCGCCGTCGAGAGTCCGCACGGCGACTCGATCGGCACGTTCGAGGAGGTCGAGCTCGAGATCCGACCGAAGACGTCGCCGCGCGCATGGCTCCTGTGGGCCGACGCGCTGCGCGACGACGCCGGACTCGGCGACTCGGACGCGAGCAAGCTCCATCGCGCGCTGCTGCTCGCGCGCGCGGACGCGACGCGCTGGACGTCGGGCGGGATCGAGCCCGATCTGGATCTCCGCGAAGCCGCACTGCGCACCGTGGAGGGTCACTTCCGGCGCATGCAACGCGAGGAGGTGCGGGTGCGGACGAGCGACAAGCCCGAGTCCGTGCACAAGCTGCGCGTCGCGTGCCGGCGCATCCGGGCGACGTTCGAGATCTTCGCATCGTGCTTCGCGCCGGGGGAGGTCGACGAGTTCGTGCGGACCGCACGACGCACCGGGAAGGCGTTCAACGACGTGCGCGATCTCGACGTGCTCACGCAGCGACTCGACCGCGACGTCGACCGGCTCCCCGACGCGGTCCGATCCGCAGGCGCGCGGCTGGTCGACCATCTCCGCGCGGGGCGGAAGTCGATGTACAAGGACGCGCGCAAGGCGCTCCGCAAGAAGCCGCGGCTGCGCGCGTGCGGCCGGTTCCAGCGATGGATCGAGCGGCCGCACGGCGAGCACCGGCACGGCACGTCGGTCGCGGACGGCGCCCCGTCCCTCGTCTGGCAGGCGGCGCGGCACGTGTTCGCCCTCGGCCAGCGGGTCCGGCGCGACTCGCCGCCCGAACGCCTGCACGAGCTCCGGATCGCGACCAAGCGCCTCCGCTACACCGCCGAGGCGTTCGCCGACGTCTACGGGCGCGACCTGAACCGCTTCGTCGAGCGCACCGCGCACCTGCAGGAGGTCCTCGGCGCGTTCCAGGACGCGACGATCGGCGTCGCCCGCCTCGAAGCGCTCTCGGCGATCGACGGGTTGTCGCGGCGCGAGCTGCTCGCGGTCGGCGCCTGGATGGGTCTCGAGCAGGACCGGGGCCGGCGTGCCCGCGAGGCCTTCGAGAGCGTCTGGGCGGAATTCGACACCGACGACGTGCGTACCTACCTCGGGGCCGCGTTGCGCGCGCCCGCCTGATCGGACGGGCCACGGTTGCCGGGCGCGACCCGATCGCCGAACATCCGCCCGAGGAGACCACCATGTCGAAGTTCCGCAGGATCCTGGTCCCGACCGACTTCTCCGCGGCCTCGTCGTCGGCGATGCCCTACGCCCGCGATCTCGCGGCGGGCGGCGCCGAGGTGATCCTCGTGCACGTGATGGAGCTGCCGCACTACCCGGCGCTGTTCGAGGGCACGGCGCTGGTCTGACCCCGATCGACGAGACCTTGCGCGAGCAGCTGAAGAAGCAGCTCGACTCGGTCCTGGAGAAGGAGCTGACCGGTCACGGCGTGAAGGCCCGCGCGATCCTGCGCGAGGGCTCGCCGACGCGTGAGCTTCTCGACTGCGCGAAGCAGGAGCACGTCGATCTGATCGTCGTCGCGACGCACGGCTACACCGGCGTCAAGCACATGCTGCTCGGGAGCACGACGGAGCAGGTCGTGCGACTGGCCGAGTGCCCGGTGCTGACCGTGCGGGCCACCGGGACCTCGTGAGCACGGCGTTCGCGCTGGCCGCGCTGATCCTCGCGGCGTTCTGCTCGGTGTTCGCCTGGTCGCTGTCCGATGCGCCGGCGGCGAGCTCCGCGACGCTGACGGCCACCGGCCTCGCATTGATCGGTGCGGCCGTCGGCACCGTGAGCCTGCGCAGAACGGGCGCGAGCGCCGGGGTCGTGCGGTGGTTCGTCTATGCGATCGCGCTGGCCGTGATCGGCCAGATCGTGTTCGGCGGTCGCTTCGCGCTCGGTGCGTTCCTGCTGCGACTCGGCGCGTCGATCGGCGTCGCCGGTCTCGCCCTGCCGGCGCGGGAGCGCTTCGTGCCGATGCTGCGACGGACGCCGTTCCGCGTGCTCGAGCTCCTGCTCGGCTCGGTGCTGATCCTCGGCTTCGGTGCCGAGCTGGGCGCGCGGATCTTCTCCTGGGCCGCGCCCTCACCCTTGTTCGAGCGACCGGCGACCACGCCCGCCGAGCGCATCGCGATGCACGAGCTCCGCTCCGGGACGATGCGCTTCGGCTTCCCGGTGTCGCCGGACGGATTCTACGACGACCCGTTCCGGCGGCCGGACGGCGACCGCGCGGTGCTGGTGGTCGGCGGCTCGGCCGGCGTCGGCATCGTCCCCCACTGGATGCTCTACACGACGGTCGCCGAGCGGAACCTGCCCGACACCGTCGTGTGGAACTGCAGCGTGCAGGACACCGGTCCCGCCGAGTATCGCCGCCTGCTCGACGAGGTCGGTCTCCCGCTCGCACCCGACCGCGCGATCGTCGCGATCGAGGTCGCGGACGACTTCCGGCAGAGCCGGCGGTTCGGCGAGGACTCCCCGGTGCGCGACGCGCTCGCGTCGTGGCTCGATGCGCGCAACGTGATGCTGGCGATCGTGCCCGAACGCCTCGGCGAGCTGTTCGAGCGACGTCGCTCGCTCGGCCGCGACCCGCGCGCGGACGCCTTCGAGGAGCAGGCGCGGGTCGCGGGCGAGGCGGCGATCGAGCAGCGCTTCCCATGGACGCTCGATCCGAGTCTGGAGGAGCCGACCTGGTCGGAGTCCGACTGGCTCGCGCGCACGCGGCGACAGGTCGAGGATCTGAGCGCGGTCGGGCCCGATGCCGGACTGTTCCGCGCGCTCGACGCGTGCCGCGCCGACTGCGCGAGCAAGGGCGTACCGTTCGCCCTGCTCGTGCTGCCGGCGGCGTGGCAGGTCGACGACGCGCTGTGGCGGAACGTCGCTGGCGAGCTCCGTGCCGACGCGCGCGACCGGCCGCAGACGCTGCTCGCCGCCTGGGCCGCGCGCAACGCGGTGCCGGTTCTCGACGTGCTGCCCTACCTGCGCGCTGCGCCGCGGCAGGCGGACGGCGTCCGCCACCTGTTCCACCTCCGCGACGACCGGCTGAACACGCGCGGCAACCGGCTCGTCGGCGAGGCGCTCGCCGGGTTCGTCGAGAAGCTGCGCAAGGAGCAGGGGCGGTGAAGACCGTCGTGCAGCGCGTCGCGCGTGCCGAGGTACGTGTCGACGGCGAGGTCGTCGGCAGGATCGGCCGCGGCGCGTTGTTGCTGGTCGGCGTCGAGCAGGGCGACACGGTCGCCGATGTGGAAGCGACCGCGGACAAGATCGCGCGGCTCCGGTTCTTTCCGGGCCGCACGCCGATGGACCTCACGCTCGGCGAGGTCGCCGGCGGCTGTCTCGTCGTCAGCCAGTTCACGCTCGCGGGTGCCGTGCGGAAGGGCAACCGTCCGAGCTTCACCGACGCGGAGACTCCCGACCGCGCCGAGGCGCTCTACCTCGCGGTGGCGGAGCGGTTGAAGGCCAACGGGCTGCCGGTCGAGACCGGACGGTTCGGGGCGAAGATGGAGGTCGAGCTCGTCAACGACGGGCCGGTCACGCTGTTCGTGTTCGCCCGCGACGGACGCGTGCTCTGACCGCGTGTGACCCTTTCGAAGTCGCACGCTGTCCGCGCCGCGTTGGCGGCGCCAGGGTGAGGAACAGAGCCTGTGAGCTGGATTTGGCACCGGCTGTGACCCCGGCCGTCACAGCCGTTCGCGCACGATCGCGAGGATCTCCTGCTCGGCCTCGCACGCACGGGTCTCGAGCGCGTCGGCACGCTGGACGAAGCTGTCGGCCGCGGCGCGGTCCTTCAGCTGTCCGGCATTGATGCGCACGTTGAGGCCGGCGCCGAGGACGGCTCCACGCGCACAGAGCGCGCCCACCCCGGCATCCGAGACCGAGCTGGCCATGCCGCTGCGCGCCATCGTCCGGATCACGTCCATCGACTGCAGCGCGACCTCCATCGTGCGGAGCGGCACCTCGGTCGCGCCGCGCGTCGCGGTCTCGATCGCCGCGGTACGCGCTGCCTTCTCGTCCTCGCTGCCCTTCGGCATCCCGAACGCGGCCATCAACCGGTCGAACGACTGCGTGTCCTCGTCGACGAGGCGCAGCAGCTCGACCCAGCAGGCCTTGCCGCGCTCGGCGTGATCGGAGAACTCCTCCCACCGCTCGTCCCACCCGCGCTTGTGCGACGACAGGTTGGCGACCATCGTCCCGAGCGCCGCGCCCAACGCACCGAGCGTCGCGGCCACCGAGCCGCCGCCCGGCGCCGGTGACTCCGACGCGGTCTCCTCGACGAAGTCCTCGAGCGAACGATCGACGAGTCGCTTCACCGACCGATCCGCCATCACGTGCTCGATGATTTTCTTGTCCGGGTCGAATGGCGCGAGGTCGTCGAGCCCCATCGACTTGACGGCGATCTTGATCAGCTCGCGGTCGGGCACGCCGGTCGAGCGCTGCTGCTTGCGCAGGAAGTACCGCCCCGCGTCGAGCATCGCCTGGAGCGGCACGAGCCCGACGATCTCCGAGCCGGTCACGCGGACGCCGCGATCGCGCGCCCGCTCGCACACCTCGTCGAACGCCACGTGCAGCGGCGTCACGGCGATGTTGGTCAGGTTCATCGAGATCTGCGCGATGCCGTACTCCTCGATGAACCAGCCGATGCCCTTCACGCACTTCAGCGTGCCCGGGATCCAGACCTCCTTCCCGTCCGCGTCCTTGACGATCGGACCGCTGAGCGCGTCACCCTCGCGTTTCGGCCGCCCCTTCTCGCGCACGTCGAACGCGATCGCGTTGGCGCGCCGCGTCGACGTCGTGTTGAGGTTGACGTTGTAGGCGATCAGGAAGTCACGCGCACCGACCGCCGTCGCGCCGGCGCCGGCGTCGAACTTCGCAGGCCCGAAGTCGGGTTGCCAGCGCGGGTCCTTCAGCTTGTCGGCGAGGCCCTCGTACTCGCCGGCGCGGACGGTCGCGAGGTTCCGGCGCTCGGACCTCGTCGCGGCGTTCTCGTAGCAGTAGACGGTCAGACCGACCTCCTCCCCGAGGCGCCGTGCCAGCGCGAGCGCGTACTCGACGGTCTCGGCCATCGTCACGCCGGCGATCGGCACGAGCGGGCACACGTCCAGCGCGCCGAAGCGCGGGTGCTCGCCGTGGTGCCGCCGCATGTCGATCCGCTCCTTCGCCTTCCTGCCCGCCCGCACCGCGGCCTCGACGACGGCCTCCGGCTCGCCGGCGAACGTCACGACCGTGCGATTGGTCGCGGCACCCGGATCGACGTCGAGCAGCTTGACGCCGTCCACGGACTCGATCGCGTCGGTGATCTCGCGGATGACGGCGAGATCGCGACCTTCGCTGAAGTTGGGGACACACTCGATCAGTCGACTCATGGCTCGTGCGGACCGTCTCGGGAGGCGCGGAGGTACGGCGACGGACCACGGAGTCTACCGACGGGATCCGTGGAACCTCACGCGAACCGCGCGATCGTGCGGTGCACGTCGCCCGCGTAGCCGCCGCCGAACAAGCGCGTGTGAACGAGCAGCGGATACAGGTTGTAGAGATGCCGGCGCTCGTCCCAGAAGCCGCGGTCGGGTCCACCGGTCCGCTCGCGGTAACGGGCGTGGAAGCGCTCCCCGAACGACGAGAACAGCGTCGTGAACGCGAGCTCGACCTCCGGATGGCCGTGGTGGATCGCGGGATCGATCAGCCCCGTGACGCGGCCTCCGTCGCTGAGCACGTTGCCCGACCACAGGTCGCCGTGGAGCAAGGCCGGCGCTCTCGGCTCGTCGAGGAACCGGTCGAGCCGCCCGGCGAGCGATTCGACCGCACGGCAGTCCGTCGCCGGCAGCCGGCCCGCGTCGCGCGCCGCCCGCGCCATGAACGCGAGCCGCCGCTCGGCGAAGAACGCGAGCCACGAGTCGCTCTCGGCGTTCGGCTGCACGAGTCCGCCGATGCGCGTGTCGTAGCCGTAGCCGAACCGGTCCCCCGAGATCGCGTGGAGTCCGGCGAGCAGGTCGGCGAGGTGCTCCTCCGCGGCGCCGCGACAGCCGGTTCGGCCAGGGAGCCACTCGAGCACGAGGAGGTGACGGTCCTGGTGGAGGACGGCAGGTACCGGCACGCCGGTTCGCGCGGCGAGGTCGCCCAGCATCCGCGCCTCGACGTCGAGTCCACCGTCCCCGCGCGGATCCGACTTGACCACGACGCGCGAACCGTCCGGCAGCTCGGCCGCCGCCACCTCGCCGACACAGCCTCCCGACAACGGCGCGAGCGACGAAGGCTCGACGCCGAGCGCGATGGCGAGGGCCGCACGGACGTTCATCCGAGCCGCTCCTCGAGGTGCACCAGCAGACCGCGCGACGCGTTCTCGCACAGGTCGAGCACGCGCTCGAACCCATCGCCCTCGCCGTAGTACGGATCGGGCACCTCGAGCGCGGCGATGCCGGTCGCGAACTCGAGGAACATCCGCACGCGGTCTGCGGCGCCGGGCGGCGCCATCTCGAGCAGCTCGGCATGGTGGCCGTGGTCCATCGCGAGCAGCAGGTCGAACCGCTCGAAGTCGGTCCAGTGCACCTGCCGCGCGCGCAGGTCGGAGAGGTCGTAGCCGCGGCGGCGCGCCGCGCGCTGCGTGCGCGGATCGGGCGGGTTGCCGGCGTGGTACGAGATGGTGCCGGCGGAGTCGGCGAGGACCTCGGACGAACGGCCGGCCTTGCGCACGAGATGGAGGAACACGCCGTGCGCGGTCGGCGAGCGACAGATGTTGCCGGTGCACACGAACAGCACCGCGAACGGATCGGACGACATCACCCGGGAGCGTAGCGACCCGGACCCCGCCGGATCACGGCACGACCCGGATCGTCACCGGGTCGCTCGTCCTCGAGATCGGGTCGAACAGCGTGTACGCGAACGCGAGCTCGATGCCGGGCGGGATGCCGAGCATGCCCGGTGGGAACCACAACGAGGTCGTCGCGACGCCGGAGGCCGGCGTGACGCCGTAGAGCTGCGGCAACACGCCGTGCGCCGCCGCATGGATCGTCGCGTGCAGCAACGGCCCGGCGTTGAGCGGCAGCGTGTGCGCCGACGTCAGCGGCACGCCCGGCTCGGTGCCGGACGCCGACGCGAGCAGCAGCCACGGACGGTTGGCGCCGCCGGTGACGCCGGGCTGGATCGCGAAGTGGACCCACCCACCGGAGGCCACCGAGTACTCCCCACGGCTCGCCCACAGGTCGGCGTCGGACGTGTCCAGCACCGGATCCGGTCCGATCCGGCGCAGGCCGCTGCCGTCGTCGACGACGACGCGGAGCACGAGGCGACCGGCAACCGTGCCGGCCGTGATCGGGAACGCGTAGCTGCCGTCACCGCGATCCTGCACGGCACCGGGCGTGGCGTTCGTCGTGCTGCTCGGAAGGGCGCTCACCGACACCTGTGCACCGCCGTGCGGGATGCGCACGCCGTCGCGGTCCTTCAGCACGAGCGTGCCGTGGACGACCGAGGCGCCGTCGAGCGGCAGATCCGGCGCGGAGAACGACACCGACGAACGGAAGTGATCGGGGTGGCCCTGCTGCTGGACCTTCCACGCGTCGAACAGCCCGCGCAGGCGCGGCACCGGGTCGGGGTCGGCCGCGCTGCTGTTGGCGACGTTCAGCCGCAGGTGGTAGCCGCCGTTCGCGCAGCCGTGCTGCAGGTCGCACGCACCGTCGGTGTCGCCGGGTCGGGCGACGATCAGGAAGCCGACGTGCGCGGCCTTCGTGAAGCTCGCGGGCGGCGTCCCACAGCTCGTCGGGCTGCTCGACGAGCACGAGCAGCGGCCGTCCCCACCGCGGCTCCGTGCGGCCTCCATCGCCGCCATCGTCCGCTGGGCGAGCTCGCCGGTGGAGGTGCGCAGCGCGGTCTCGGCCGCGTCCAACACGGCCGCGCCGGCCAGCAGGTTGCCCTGGATCGCGTAGACGAGGTGTCCGACCCGCCCGGTCCGGTGGCTCGCGTGCTGTCCGGCACCCGAGCCCGTGAAGCCGGCGACTCGACCGTGCACGTCGACGATGCCGTACTGCCGGTAGCGGTGATAGGAGTCGAGTTGCGCAAGGGCCTGGAGGATCTGCGCGGGATCGTGCCCGAGACGCAGGCCGTCGCGCAGGCGCACGCGATTCTGACCGGTGGGATCCTCCCACGCCTGCGCGGCGGCCACGCCCTTGCCGACGACGACGATCGGCACGAGGTGCGTCAGGTCGATGCCGGCTAGGCAGGTCGCCGATGCGACCGCGATCTCGCCGGTGCGCGTGTCGACGACCACGATCGACCACGTCGCGAACGCGGGGCGCGCGAGCGCGCACAACAGCAGCAGGCAGGGAACGAGCGATCGCGGCATGACGGGGGTCGGGATGCTGAATGCCGGACCTACGCGTGTCGAGCCGGAATCGGCTCGTCTCGAACGGCGGAATCGAGGCGATTCGGGCCACCGCGCCGGGGTTTCGCGGCACCGATCGCGACGACCCGGCACAGCGGAGGTTGCGTGCGTGCAGAGGCTCCGCCACCATGCGCCGCGATGACGACGCTGTCCGCGGGAACGACGATCGCACCACGGGTCGTACCCGACCGCCGGAGCTGCCGGACGCCGATGCTCTCGCGCTACTGGTTGCGCGGGCGGCGACGGGGCGGACGGCGCCAGGGCGAGACGAGCGGCATCTACGTCGACCGCTACGCGCGGACCGAGGTCGCCGTGGTGCTCACGATCCTCGCGCTGGCGGTCGCCGATGTCGTGCTGACCGGCATGCACCTGCATGCCGGCGGCGCCGAGGTGAACCCCTGGCTCGACGCGCTGCTCGCACGCTTCGGCCTCGCGGCGATGGCGGCGGCGAAGCTCGCGGTGACCGGCGGCGCGCTGTTCGTGCTGCTGCTCCACGTGCGCTGGCGCATCGCGCGCGCGGGGCTCGTCGGACTGTGTGTGCTGCACCTGGCGCTGCTCTGCTGGCACACGGTGGTCGCGATCGATCGGATCACGGCGTGAGCGGAGCGGCGTCCGACATGCGACGACTCGACATCGGCTGGGGCATGGTCCTGACGGTGCTGAGCGCGTGCGCGACCCGTCAGCCGGCCGACGTCCACGATCGACTCGTTCGAGCCGCATTGGACGATGCCGCGGAGCACCTTCGGGGCGACGGCGACCTCTACTACATCACCTACGTGTGGGCCGATGACGAGGGGACCTCGGGCATCGGCCTCAGCAGATGCGGCTTCGATCCGTCCCACCTCCCCGTCCGGCGGTTCGAGGGCGACGGGATCCTGTCGCAGTGCATCGAGCGGAGCGGGCAATCAGGGCACCCGATCCGCGCGGTCGCCCGCGCGGGGTATCCCGAGGATCACCAGCTCCGCGGCCGCGCGCTCACGGTGCTGTACCAAGACGACTCCGGCCGCGCGGAGGAGCTCACCGTCCCGTACGCGCTCGTGGACGGGAGAGTGCGGTACGAGATGCCGGTCGCCGCTTCCCGATCTGCCGTCGTGTTCGCGGCGGAGGCACGCTGATGCCGCACCACACGACACTCGGCGCCATCGCGATCACGACGCTCCTCGCCGCCTGCGCGACATCCCGCGCGCCGACCTTCACCATCCCACCGGAGGGCACGCCACTCGGCGTGCGGTTCGAACCGGCGGCGATCGGCTCCCCCGCGCCCGAGCGCGCCGCACGCTTCTACGCGCGCCTGCTCCGGCTTCCGGCGCAGGCCGAGGACGGCGCGATCCTCGTCGGTACGGGCGACGACACGCTGCGCATCGAGGCTGGCGAGGCAGACGCCCCGCTGACCCTCGCCGTCGACGACCTCGACGCGCTGCTGGTCGAGCTGTCGGTGCGCGACCTGGCGTTCGCAACCACCGACGACGCGATCCGTTTCGAGGACCCCGACGGCCGTCGGGTGACCGCGGTCACGGCCGGCCGATGACCGGCACTTCGGGGATCACGTCTCGCGTCACCGGCTTCGTATCCTCGCTGCGCGCCGCCCACAGCGCCTCGGCACGCCGCTTCAGGTTGCCGAGCAGACCGCGCAGGCTGGTGCGGCGGTCGGCGTCGCCGTCGGGCACGCCGCGCATGTCGAACCCGAACTGTCGGACCGTCAGCAGCGCGACGAAGTTCTGTTCCGAGTCGAACACCGGCAGGTAGATCGCGCAGCCGGACAGCCAGTAGAAGTCCGGGCTCCGGTCCTCCGTCCAGCCTTCGAGGAATCCGTCGGCATCGATGCGTTTCAGGAGCTGGAGGTCGCACGAGTAGCTCGAGAACGGGAACGGCAGGTCCGACTTGAAGCGGATGCGCAGCATCGAGAACGGGCGGTCGTCGGGCCCCTTCCCGCGCAGCAGCGAGCCGGGCACCGGCGTGAGCGTCTCGTAGGTCGCGCCGACGTGGTCGTAGTACGGCCGGTAGTCGTTCTCGACGGTCTCCATCGCCGCGAGGTCCGCGTAGATCAGGGTCGCCGCCTGCTGCACCAGGTGCGAGCCCTCGACCTCCCGCCAATTCGGCAGCTGCGGGCCGCCGATGCGGATCGGCTCACCGAACACGAAGCCGTCGTCGTCGCGCTCGACGGCCGGATCCCAGTCGCTGCTCCGCAGGTACTGGTCCTTCACGAGCCCCGGCAACCACTTGCCGACCTGCTTCCAGATGTCCGGCCGCGACCGCTTCAGTCGATCGAGCAGCATCGCCTGCGCACGCGGTCGGTCCCGCAGTCGCGCACACGCCGCGACCAGATCACCGAACGACCGCGCATAGACCTCGTCCTCGTCGCCGTCGACCGACTCGAAGCGCAGGGCAACGAGCTCGCGCATCGCGGCATGGACCGAGGACTCCGGTCCGCCCGTGGCCCACGGCATCGCGCGGCTCGGATCGAAGCCCTCCTTCGTGGCCGTCGCCCAGTCGACGTCGCGGGGCGCGACGCGCACTTCCCGGATCTGTGCGGTCGCGAGCGACGTCAACAGGAGCACGCTCGACATCGGGATCGCGACACGCATGAGGGCGATGTTCGCACACTTCGGCGAACCGGACGCACCCGGCCTTCCCTTCCTGGCACTTCCCCCGTAACACCCTCGCCATGGACCTCCTCAGCATCGTGCTCGCGATCCTCCTCCCACCGGTCGGGGTGTTCCTCCGAGTCGGCTTCGGCGGGGCCTTCTGGCTGAACCTGCTGCTGACGCTGATCGGGTGGATCCCGGGCGTCATCCACGCCTTCTACGTGATCGGCAAGACGGCGCCACCCGCGGGCGGTGGCGTGCCGCGGTAACGGGCTCACAGGATCGCCAGATCGAGCCCCTGCGTCAGCGCGAAGTCGTCGCTGAAGCCGATCGTCGTGAAGTAGTGCACGAGGCCCTGGCCGTAGATACTGCCGGGTGGGAGCCCGGGCGGCACCGCCAGCGTCAGGGACGCCCCGGCGGACGACGTCAGCGGGATCACGATGTCGGGGCTCGCCCACAGCGTGCAGCCGATGCCGAGGAACGGCAGCGGCACGCGGGTCTGCTGTGCGCCGAGCACGAACAGGCGGTCGCGCAGGTAGGTGTTGCAGCAACCGGAGAACGCCGTGATCGTCAGCGTGACGCTGCACGTCTGCGGGTCCCAACGGCCCGACAGCATGGGCGTCTGCGTCGCGAACACCGGATTGCAGCCGGTGCCGTAGGGCGTGAACGCGACGCTCATCACGGTGCACTGGGCGGGCGCCCGGAGCGGCGTGACGACGAGGACGGCGAAGAGCAAGCAGACGAAACGCATCGCGGGACCTCCTTGGAACGCGGTTCGGTGGCCGGGCCGAGGCACGGCCGACCCCGATGATACGCCGGCCGCCGTGTCGTGCGGACGAAGCCGCGCTACAGTCTGCGGAGCCCTCCTCTCCGCGCGGCGTGGCCGCCCTCTCGCTCATGGTCCAAACTCTCGCGTCGCTGCGGGCCCGCTCCGCGGCCTGCCTGTTGCCGTTCGTCCTGCTTGCCCCGCTCTCCGCGCAGATCCTCGAGCGATTCGGCGACGCGCCGGCGAGCCCGCTGCCCGGCGGTCCGCATGGCCCGACGATGTCCGCCGTGCTGCCGGTGCAGCGCGGTCCGTTCGTCAGCCGACAGGTCAACACCAGCGCGACCGGGCAGAACATCCCGGGCGACGCGGCCAACGAGCCATCGATCGCGATCGATCCGACGAACCCGAACGACCTCGTCATCGGCTGGCGGCAGTTCGACACGATCGCGTCGAACTTCCGGCAGAACGGCTGGGCCTACAGCCACGACGGCGGTGCTTCGTGGACGCATCCCGGTGTCATCCAGCCGAACCAGTTCAACAGCGATCCGGTCGTGGACACCGACGCGCAGGGCAACTTCTTCTACCTGAGCTATCCCGGCGCCACGACGCTCAAGGTGTTCCGCTCCGCCAACGCGGGCGTGTCGTGGACCGGGCCGGTCATCGCCCCCGGTGGCGACAAGGCGTGGATGACGATCGACAAGACGACGTCGATCGGCGCCGGCAACATCTACATCATGTGGCAGGTCGCGAGCGGCCCGGCGACGTTCACGCGCTCGACCGACGGCGGGCTGTCGTTCATGCCCGCGATCCCGGTGCCGAACACGCCGACGTTCGGGACCATCGCGGTCGACACCGCCGGCACGCTGTACGCGGCCGGTCTGCGCGGGCAGCGCTTCTCGCAATTCGTGATGGCCCGCTCGACCAACGCGAAGAACGCGACCCAGACGCCGACGTTCTCGGTCGTGTCGGTCGGCATGGGCGGATCGATGGGCATCAGCGGCGGGCCGAACCCCGGAGGCCTGCTCGGGCAGGCTCAAGTCGCGCCGGACCCGAGCCGGCCGGGCCACGTCTACATGCTGTGCTCCGTCGTCCCGTCGAGCGGCGTCAACGCGATGGACGTGCACCTCGTGCGCAGCACCAACGGCGGCGCGTCGTTCTCGGCGCCGGTGCGCGTCAACGACGACCCGGCAAGTGGCGCGTGGCACTGGTTCGGCACGTTGGCGGTCGCGCCGAACGGCCGCATCGACGTCGTGTGGAACGACACGCGCGCGAGCGGCGTCAGCTACCTCAGCGAGACCTACTACGCCTACTCGCTCGACGCCGGCATGACGTTCTCGCGCAGCACGCCGGTGACACCGCAGTGGAACAGCCTGCTGGGCTTCCCGAACCAGAGCAAGATCGGCGACTACTACGACATGCGCTCGGACGACGCCGGCGCAAACCTCGCCTACACCGCGACGTTCAACGGCGAAGAGGACGTCTACTTCATCCGCCTCGGCGACTGCAACACGAACGGCACGCACGACTCGACCGACATCGCGAACGGCTTCAGCTTCGACAGCAACGCCGACACGATCCCGGACGAGTGCCAGTTCCGGCAGAGCGAGCTCGGCAGCCAGTACGGCCTGCACCTCCTGGTCGGCGGCGACGACCTGACCCAGCCCGGCAGCCACGCGACGTTCGAGGTCGAGGGCGGACCGGCGGGAGCGCCGGTGTTCACGCTGCTCTCGGCCGCGCTGCTCGCGACGCCGGCACCGCTGCCCGGCGGTGCCTTGCTGCTGCCCGACCCGAGCGTCGGCATCAGCGTGTTCCCCGGCGTGACGAACGGCCAGGGCAAGCTCGGTGCACCGATCACGGGCGGCCCCAACTCGGTGTCGACGATCTACGCGCAAGCCGCGCTGCTCAACGGCAGCTCATTGCTCGTGTCGAACGCGGTGGCGGTTCAGATCGGCTCGCCGTAGGGCGCCCCCCGCGAGGCTTCGAGACGCAGACATCCACACCCGGTGTGATCTGCTGCCCTTCGATCAGCTGCCGGCGGATCCTCGCGTTGCGGCGGACGCGAGCAACGGTCGGCCAACGAGCGGCAAGTCCGGCGGCCTGCGGATGCACCCACAGGGATTCCCGAAGCGCCCTACCGGCGAAGGAACCTGCCCCGCTCGATCGCGCAAACCGCCGGAATCGAGTTGGCGAAGCCGCACGAGTTCACGGCGGCCGAGCAATTCCGGATGCCGCGAGCGATCGATCGACCGAGAGCCACCTGAATCCGTCTCGCGACCGTCACCGTTCGCCCGACGAACCCGGCACGCTCGTCGGTCGCGCGTCGTCGACTCGAATTCGCCAGGCGACCTGGGGGACCCCGTTCACACGGAGACCTTCGTCTCCGGCTTCACCACCAGGTCGCCGTCCTCCAGATCCACGACCAGGTGCGCGCCGTCCGACACGTCGCCGGCGATCAGCGCGCGACCGATCTTGGTCTCGAGGTGGCGCTGGAGGAAGCGCTTGAGCGGGCGCGCGCCGTAGACCGGATCGAAGCCCTGCTCGGCGGCGAAGCGCCGCGCGGGCTCGGTCAGCTCGAGCGTCATGTGGCGGTCGGCGAGCCGCTTGCGCAGCTGCTCGGCGAGCAGGTCGACGATGCGCTCGATCTCCTCGAGGCGTAGCGGCTTGAACAGCACGATCTCGTCGACGCGGTTCAGGAACTCCGGCCGGAACGCCGCGCGCAGCTCGTCCATGCACCTGCTTGCGCGCCGCTCTCCTCGATCTCGCCGTCCGCGTCGCACGCCCTCGAGCAGGTGCTGCGCGCCGATGTTCGACGTCATGATGATCGACGGTGTTCTTGAAGTCGACCGTGCGTCCCTGCGCGTCGGTGATGCCGGCCGTCGTCGAGCACCTGCAGCAGGACGTTGAACACGTCCGGGTGCGCCTTCTCGATCTCGTCGAACAGGATCACGCGAGTAGGGCTGCCGCCGCACCGCCTCGGTGAGCTGCCCGCCCTCCTCGTAGCCGACGTAGCCCGGAGGCGCGCCGATCAGCCGCGACACCGCGTGCTTCTCCATGTACTCCGACATGTCGATGCGCACGATGTTCTCCTCGGTGTCGAACAGCGCCTCGGCCAGCGTCTTGGCCAGCTCGGTCTTGCCGACGCCGGTCGGCCCGAGGAAGATGAACGAGCCGATCGGCCGCCGCGGGTCCTTGATGCCCGCGCGCGCGCGGATCACCGCGTCGGCGACCGCTCGACCGCCTCGTCCTGGCCGATCGACGCGCTCGTGCAGGATCTCGTCCAGCTTCAGCAGCTTCTCGCGCTCGCCCTCGACCAGCCGCGTGACCGGGATGCCGGTCCAGCGCGCGACGATCTCGGCGATCTCGTCCTCGGTGACCTCCTCGCGCAGCAGCGCGCCGTCGCCGTGCTTCTCGGCGATCTTCGCCTCCGGCCGCCTGCAGCTGCTGCTCCAGCTCCGGGAGCCGGCCGTGCTTGAGCTCGGCGGCCTTGTTGAGGTCGTAGGCCCGCTCGGCCTGCTCGCATCTCGAGGCGCAGCTGCTCGATCTGCTCGCGCAGCTCGCGCACGCTCTGCCGATCGCCTCCTTCTCGCTCTCCCACTGCGCGCGCAGTCGCGTCTGCGCCTCGCCGCGGACCTCTGCCAGCTCCTTGCGCAGCTCCTCCAGGCGCTCCTTGCTCGCCGCGTCCTTCTCCTTCGCAGCGCCGCCTCCTCGATCTCGAGCTGCATCACGCGCCGCGTCACTGCGTCGAGCTCCGCCGGCATCGAGTCGATCTCGGTGCGGATCATCGCGCACGCCTCGTCGACCAGGTCGATCGCCTTGTCGGGCAGGAAGCGGTCGGTGATGTAGCGGTCCGACAGCACCGCCGCCGCGACCAGCGCGTTGTCCTGGATCTCGCACGCCGTGGTGCACCTCGAAGCGCTCGCGCAGCCCGCGCAGGATCGAGATCGTGTCCTCGACCGTCGGCTGCTCGACCAGCACCGGCTGGAAGCGGCGCTCGAGCGCGGCGTCCTTCTCGATGTACTTGCGGTACTCGTCCAGCGTCGTCGCGCCGATGCAGTGCAGCTCGCCGCGCGCGAGCATCGGCTTGAGCATGTTGCCGGCGTCCATCGCGCCCTCGGCCTTGCCCGCGCCGACGATCGTGTGCAGCTCGTCGATGAACAGGATGATCCGGCCCTCGCTCTGCTTGACCTCGTTGAGCACGGCCTTGAGCCGCTCCTCGAACTCGCCGCGGAACTTCGCGCCCGGCGACCAGCGCGCCCATGTCGAGCGCGAAGATCGTCTTGTCCTTCAGACCCTCCGGCACGTCACCGCGCACGATGCGCTGCGCCAGCCCCTCGACGATCGCGGTCTTGCCGACGCCCGGCTCGCCGATCAGCACCGGGTTGTTCTTGGTCTTGCGGCTCAGGATCCGGATCACGCGGCGGATCTCCTCGTCGCGCCCGATCACCGGATCGAGCTTGCCCTTGCGCGCCGCGCGACGAGATCGCGCCCGTAGCGCGTCAAGCGCCTCGTAGGTCGGCTCGGGCGTCGCGCTCTGGACGCGCTGGTTGCCGCGCACCTCCTGCAGCGCGTGCAGGAACCGGTCCGGCGTGATGTCGAACTGCTGCAGCACGTCCCGCGCCGGCGACTTGCCGCTCTCCCCCATCAGCGCCAGCATCAGGTGCTCGACCGACACGTACTCGTCCTGCATGCGCTTGGCGTGCTTCTCCGCGTCGACGAGCAGCCGTGAGAGACGCTGCGACAGGTAGATCTTGCCCGCCTCGTAGCCCGGCCCGGACACGCTCGGCCGCTTGCGCAGCTCGGTCTCGACCGCCTCGACCAGCGAGTCGATCGGCACGTCCATCTTCGTGCACAGCCGCGGGACGAGCCCGTCGGGCTGCTCGAGCAACGCGACGAGCAGGTGCTCGTTGTCCACTTCCTGGTGCCCGAAGGTGACGGCGCGCTGCTGCGCGTCGCTCAGCGCCTCCTGGGACTTCTGGGTCAGTCGGCTCAGGTCCATCTCGTTCGTCCTCCCGAATACGTCGTCGTGTTGATCCTCTCCGCGGGTCTCAGCCGCGCGGTTTGAAGCGCGCCTTCTCGGCGAGCTCCTCGAACAGGCGCTTCTCGTCGTCGCTCGGTTCGGTCGGCACGACGACCTTCACGTGGACGAGCAGATCGCCCTTCTGGTGCTTGTCTCGCGGCAGTCCGTGTCCGCGCACGCGGAGGATCTGACCGCTCTGGGTTCCGGGCGACAGCCGTAGCGAGACGGCGCCCGTCAACGTCGGAACGTCGATCGTCGCGCCGAGCACCGCTTCCCACGGCGCGACCGGCAGGTGCGTGCGCAGATCGGTGCCCTCCAGCTCGAATCGCCGGTCGGGCTCGACCCGTACCCGCAGGAACAGGTCAC
The DNA here is from genome assembly GCA_963823025.1 of uncultured Planctomycetota bacterium. Classification (GTDB taxonomy): domain Bacteria; phylum Planctomycetota; class UBA1135; order UBA1135; family UBA2386; genus CAWGKH01. The sequence continues at coordinate 99,350 of CAWGKH010000011.1, forward strand.
CGTCGGGTCCGCCACCGAATCCCGGATGCCCCTGACCCGCGAGCCGGATCCGCGTGCCCTGCGTGGTGCCCGGCGGGATCGCCACCTGGTAGTCGCGCGTGTCGCCGTCCGCCGAGCGCAGCGTGATGGCCTTCTTGCCGCCCTCGGCCAGCTCCGGAAGCGTCAGCGTCAGCTCGGCCTCGGCGTCCTCGCCGCGCTGCGCGCTGGGCTGGCCCCGTCCCCGCATGCGCGGACCCCCGCCACCGCCGAACCTGTCGCCAAAGCCGCCGCCGCCCCGCATCCCGCCGACGTCCCCGAAGATCGCCGAGAAGAAGTCGCTGAAGTTCCCCGCCGTCCCGCGGCCGTCGCCGAAGTCGAAGTGCATCCCCTCGTAGCCGGGTGGCGGGGAGAACTCCTGCCCCTCGTGGTAGGCATTGCCGAGGTCGTCGTACCGCTTGCGCTTCTCCTCGTCCTTCAAGACCTCGTAGGCCTCGTTGATCTCCTTGAAGCGTTCGGCCGCGTCGGGCTCCTTGCTGACGTCGGGGTGATAGCGCCGTGCGAGGTCGCGGAACGCCTTGCGGATGGCCTCCGCGGAGGCGCCCCGGTCGACTCCGAGGATCTCGTAGTAGTCCTTGTAGCGAATCGCCATCGACGTCTTCCCGTATCGGGGTGGGCCCGGAAGCACAACGCGTGCCGTGGGCAAGCCTTTCCAGAGGCGGCCCTAAAACTCTGTGAGGAACGGACTAAGCACTCCACATGCGAGGTGGACGGCACGCCTTCCCTGCCATGTTGGCAGGCCGAAGACCTCATCCGCTTTCGGCAGTGGCACACGTGCTGTCAATCCGGCAGCTCGGCCGCGGGAGTCAGGATCGGCCCGCCGGTCCCGACCTGCAAGACCAGCGAACCGTCGAGGAACGCGGCGACGCGGTCGCCCAGCAGCGCACGCCGCCAGCCGCGGAACAGGCGGACGTCGCGGTCGCCCGCGGCGGCCCGGGTGAGGTCGGCTGCGCTCGCGAGGAGCCCCGCCGGCACGTCCCCTGCGGCCGCCTCGGACTCGACGATGCCGCGCAGCAGATGCGCGACCGCGGTCGGCGCCGGCGCCCGGCCCGCGTCCGGACCCGCCCGCGCCGCCGTCGCGAGCCCGTGTGCGACGAGCTTCAGGATCGCGGTCCGGTGCGCGGCGTGCCGTCCGGGCTCGAAGCCGCGGACGCGATCGAGATCCGCGGCCGTGCGCGGCGCGCGCCGCGCGATCCCGCACAGCGCCTCGTCGGACAGCACCCATCGCCGCGGCCGGTTCGTCGCACGGGCCTCGTGTTCGCGCCACGGTGCCAACTCCTGCAGGATGGCGAGCGCGCGCGCGTCCAGCGCGGTGATCCCGCGCACGCGCCGCCACGCCTCCGCCGAATCCTCGCGATAGCGCTCCGGATCGGTCAGGTCCTGGAACTCCTCGTCCGCCCAGGTGCGCCGGCCGTTCGCATCGAGCTCGTCCAGGAGCACCCGGAACACGAAGCGCAGGTGGCGGACGTCGTCGGCCGCGTACTGCACCGCCTTGCCCGGCAGGGGGCGGCGCGACCAGTCGGTGCGCGCCAGCGACTTGTCGAGCTCGACTCCGACCATGCGCTTGACCAGATCGCCATAGCCGATGCGGTCGCCGTGACCGCACAACGCTGCCGCCACCTGCGTGTCGAACACCGGGGCGAGCACGTCGTCGACCGTCGGGCGCAGCACGGCGAGGTCGTTCTCCGCGGCATGGAACACCTTGGTCACGCCCCGGTCCCGCAGCACGTCCCACAACGGCCCGAAGTCGAGACGCTGCAGCACGTCGACGCAGGCGATGACGTCGTCGGTCGCGAGCTGGACGAGGCACAGCCGTGGCGTGTAGGCCCGGTCCGACAGGAACTCGGTGTCGACCGCGATCCACGGCCGACCGCGCAGCTGTTCGACGAGCGACCCGAGGGCCTCCGCGTCGGCGATCCACGCGACGTCAGACACGGAGTTCGTCCGTCTCGGAGCCGGTGTCCAGGCCGGCGAGTCGCGGCTCGACCTCGCTCCGAAGGAAGCCATCGACCTGCTCGGCGCTGCGGCCGATGAACCGCGCCGGGTCCATCAGCTCCGCGAGCTGCCCCGTCACCGCGGTGAACGCCGGATCGCCGGCGATCAGGTCGAGAAGCGGATTCGCCGCGCCCTCCACCTTCACGCGTCGCGCGGCCTCGCGCGAGTGCACACGGATGCGCTCGTGCAGCTCCTGGCGGTCGCCGCCCGCGCGCACGCCCGCCATCAGGATCTCCTCGGTCGCGAGGAACGGCAGGTTCTCGGCGAGCCGCCGCGCGATCACCTTCGGGAACACGACGAGCCCGTTGGCGACGTTTTCGATCAGGATCAGGATGCCGTCGACCGCGAGGAACGACTCGGGGATCGCGATGCGCCGGATCGCCGAGTCGTCGAGCGTGCGCTCGAGCCACTGCGTCGCGGCGGTCTGCGCCGAGGTCTCGGCCGCGGCCACCACGTAGCGCGACAGCGCGCACACGCGCTCACAACGCATCGGGTTCTTCTTGTAGGCCATCGCCGAGCTGCCGATCTGCTTCGACTCGCTCGGCTCTTCGAGCTCGCCGTCGTGCGACAAGAGCCGCACGTCGTTGCCGAACTTCGCTGCCGACTGCGCGATGCCCGACAGCGCCTGATGGATCGTCCAGTCGAGCTTGCGGGTGTAGGTCTGGCCGCTGACCGGGATCGAGCGCGCGAACCCGATCGCCTCGCACACGCGCCGGTCGAGCTCCTCGACCTTCTGATGGTCGCCATCGAACAGCGCGAGGAACGACGCCTGCGTACCGGTCGTGCCCTTGACTCCGCGTGCCGGCAACCACTGGGCGACGCGGCGCACCTCGTCGAGGTCGAGCAGCAGGTCCTGGATCCAGAGGCACGCGCGCTTGCCGACCGTGACCGGCTGCGCGACCTGGTAGTGCGTGAAGCCGAGGCACGGCTCGGCCCGCCACTTCCGGGCAAATTCTGCGAGCGCGGCGATCGCCCGCGCGAGCCGCTGCTCGACCATCCGGAGCGCGCGCCGGTAGAGCATCAGATCGCCGTTGTCGGTGACGAAGCAGCTGGTGGCGCCCAGGTGCAGGATGCCCTTCGCGGCTGGCGCGAGCTCACCGTAGTGGTGCACGTGCGCCATCACGTCGTGGCGCAGCTCACGCTCCAGCTCGGCGACCCGCGCCCAGTCGAACGCGCCGCGCGCCCCGCGCAGCGCGTCGATCTGCTCCTGGGTCACCGGCAGCCCGAGCGCTCGCTCGGCCTCGGCGAGCGCGATCCAGAGGTCTCGCCAGGCGCCGTGTCGTTCGACCGGCGAGAACAGCGCCGCCATTGCCCGGCCCGCGTAGCGCTCGATCAGAGGATGGTCGAATCGCCCGCCATCGGATGGGTCGCCGCGCTCGGTCATCCGGACTTTGTAGCGACGGAACGCGCAGGGGCCAAACGTCGCCCCCCGCGCACAGCGATGTCCCTCGGTGGCGACACCGCCGGCACGTCCCGCTCGCCGGAACGCCCGTTCGGAGCGGATTCACGGCATGGCACGCGGTTCGCGTCAGGGTCGCCCGCCATGGAAACCAGGAAGCGATGGATCGCGGGACTCCTCGGAGTCGCCGCTCTGATGTTCAGCCCGGCGGCACTGACCGCACAGACCTTCTCGATCGGGTTCAGCTCGGGCCACGCCGCGGTGCGGGCGAACTTCGACCTCGCGAGCCGCGCGAGTGGCAGGTGGGTGGTCCAGCGCGAGCGCGTGTGGATCCCGGAGTGCCGCCACATCGTGCAGGTGCCCGCCCGATGGGGCTATCGCCAGGACAGCTGCGGCCGGCGCGTGCGCGTGCTGATCGCCCCCGCCTACCAGCGCATCGTCGTCGAACCCGGGCGCTGGGAGTGGCAGACGCGGCGCGTGTGGGTGCCGGCGACGCGTGGCCACCGCGGTCGCCCGATCCGCCACTACCGCTGACGCCTCCCGCTACGCGAACGATGCGCCGCTGACCGTCACGGTCGCGGCGATCAGCGCGAGCGGGATCGTGATGCGCGGCCAGCGGACGCCCTCGCCACGCAGCACCGCGACGATCGACGCGAACAGCAGGGCACCGGCGACGTCGGTGCCGACGTCCCACAGGGACGACTGGCGCCCGGGCACGTACGACTGGTGCCACTCGTCGATCAGCCCCCAGCTGGCCGCCGCGCACAGGGCGCGCGCGATCGCACCCGGCTCCCGCGCCGAGCCGGCGAGATGGACGAGCGCGGCCAGCGTCCCGAACAGGAACACGTGACCCGCGTTGAACGCGATCACGATCAGGATGCCGGGACTGCCGCCGGCCGTCGGATGCGACGACAGCCACCACAGGAAGCCGGCCCAACCGCATGCGAGCACCCAGCGCCACGCGGCGGGGCGCCGCTCGACGTAGCTGGTGACCGCTCCGCGCAGAGTCGCGATCATGCAGGGCCGCGACGCAACTTCCCGCGCAGCAGGAGACCGTGCCCGTCCGGACCGCGCTGGACCTCGACGGAATCGAAGGCGTCGGCGATCAGGAACAGCCCACGCCCGCGCTCGTTGTGGACCGGAGGCTGCTTCTTGCCGTTGTCGTGGTGGGCGATCTGCCGCCGGATGTCGTCGGTGACGTCCTCGGGAGCGGCCGGGTCGTGGAATTCGACGTCGACGCCCCCGGAACGCGCGACCAGCACCCGCACCGAGAGCACGTCCCCCTGCGAGCGATACACGCTGCCGTGTTCGACGGCGTTGCCGACCAGCTCGTCGAGCACGAGGACCAGCCGGTCGAGGTCCGCGCCGCGCAGGCCGATGGGCTCGAGTCGCTGTCGAACCTGCCGGCGCAGATCCCGCGCGTCGGCTGGATCCGCCGCGATGTGGAATTCGGCGAAGAACCTCACGCACCGACCTCCACCAGCAACGACAGATCGAGCGCGCGCGCGGAATGCGTGAGCGCGCCGACGGAGATGCGATCGACGCCGGCGGTCGCGTACTGCTTCACGTTCTCGAGCGTGATCCCGCCGGACACTTCGACGAGGACCGGGCGTCCGAGCTCACGCGCGGTGTCGCGCACCGCTGCGATGCCCTCGGCGAGGGGGCGCCCGGCCGGAAAGTTGTCGAGCATGACGACCCCGGCACCACCACGCACCGCGGCCCGCGCCTCCGCGAGATCTCGCGCCTCGACGATCACCGGGCGCCCGCCCGGGGACGACGCCACCGCGCGACGCACGACCGACTCGAAGCGCTCGGGCGCCGCACAGGCGAAGTGGTTCTCCTTGAGGAGCACCTGGTCGTAGAGACCCATGCGGTGGTTCTGGCCACCGCCTCTGCGCACCGCATACTTCTCCAGCACGCGCAGTCCGGGTGTCGTCTTGCGCGTCTCGAGGATCACCGCGTCGGTGCCTGCGACCGCGTCGACGAACCGACGCGTCAACGTCGCCACTCCCGACAGGCGTTGCAGGAAGTTGAGCGCAGTGCGCTCGGCCGCGAGCACGGACGCCGCGTCACCGTCGACGCGGAGCACGACGTCGCGCGGGGACACCGCGTCACCGTCCCGCCGGAGCTCCTCGATGCGGACGTCGGGGTCACACGCCCGAAACGTGGCGACCGCGAGCGGCATCCCGGCGAGCACCCCCTCGGCCTTCGCGACGATCCGGGCACGGCAACGGCGCGGCCGTTCGACGGCGATCCGGCCCGTCACGTCGCCTTCGGTGCCCAGGTCCTCGCGCAACGCGCGCGCCACGCACTCGACGACGTGATCTTCCGGCAGATCCATCGCGCGCAAGGTAGCAGATGCCGGGTCGGAAGGCGCGTCACCGGGAAACGTCCACGAAGTCCGCGATCCGTCGCAGGGTCTCGGGTCCGACGCCCGGTACCCGTTGCAGGTCGTCCAGGTCGCGAAACCAGCCGCCGCGCAGGCGTTCGAGCACGAGCGCGCGCGCCCGCGTCGGTCCGAAGCCGGGGAGCAGACGGAGCTCGGCGGGCGGTGCGCGGTTGACGTCGATGCGGACGGGTCGGACCGGCGGCCGTGGCTCGCGCACCGACCGCTCGACGCCATCGGCGAACCGCCACACCAGGACGACGAGCAGCCAGGCACACCAGCCCCCGAGCAGGAGCCGCCGGCGCGAGGGGATCAGTGCGTCGCCGTCAGCCGCACCCGGAACCGCCGCGCCACGCCCGAGCCGGCCGCCGTCACCCGCGGCTGAAGCGGTCCGGCGACCTCGATCATCCGGCCGAGCACGATGCGGAGCTGGTGGGCGGTTCGACACGACGGGTGGCGGACGACGAGCGGGGCCTGGCCGAGTCGCCGGAGGCCGACGGCCGGTTCGTCGGCGATCTCGCCGAGATAGTGCAACGGAACCTCGAGGAACCGTCTCGACACCTCGCAGAGCTTCTTGAAGGACGCCTCACCCTGACCGGCTGCGCGCACGCGATTGACGACCACCGAGAACGTCGGCGCCGGCCCCGCGGTCGCGCACAGGCACTTCACGAGCGCGTAGGCATCGGTCAGGGCAGCGAGGTCCGGCTGCGTCACCAGCACGACGTGATCGGCCGCGGCCAACGTGAGGAGTCCTGGCATCGACAGACCCGCACCGACGTCCAGCACCAACGCGTCGACCGTGGCAGCCCACACACCGAGCGCCACGCCGAGTCGATCGAGCTCGGCACGCCCGAGGCTTGCCATCTCCTGTACGCCGGTCGCGCCCGGCACGAGGCACGGTCCGAACGGCGAGTGGTGCACGACGTCCTCGGGCCGCGCTCGACCGGCGAGGAGGTTCTGCAGAGTGCCGCGCGGCTGCACGCCGAGCAGCAGATGCGTCGTGGCGAGGCCGAAATCGCAGTCGACGAGCGTGACGCGTCGCCGCTGCTCGCTGACCAGCACCGCCAGCGAGCTCGCGAGGAACGACTTGCCGGTGCCGCCCTTGCCGCTGGCGACGGCGATCACCGGACCTTCGATCGCGGGCGCGGCCGAAGCACCGCCGAGACAGGCGTCGAGCAACCGCCCGATCCTGGCCCCGGTGGCCTCTCCCCAGCCGGCCTCGCGAAGACTCACGGCACCGGACCTCCCCGCGCATCCGGAGGTCGCGGCCGGTGGTCAGGCGGAGGTCCGTGCAGGGTGGCCACGATCGATCAGCCGTCCTCCTGCAAGAAGGCGTCGTACTCCTCCGACGTGATCGACGCATCGCCGAACTGCGGCAGGCGGCTCGCACCGAGCGGCGCGTCCTCGATCACCAGACCGTCCTCGGCCAGCGAATCGATCGCGCTCTCGTCGGGGTTCTGGACCGCGAGATACCGCCGGAGGATCGGATCGAACGCCCGTGTGACGTCATCGACCTCGTGCAGTGGCGCGCCGGTTCCCCCGGGCACGCGCACCTGCACCTCGCCGCCGAGCCGCGCCAGCTCGCACACCATTCCGCCGGGCAGGTGCCACTGGCGCGAGTATCGATCCCCGGTCGCGCGCAGGTCGGGGTCGAGGCGCCGGAGCAGCTCGAGGAAGCGATCGAACACCGCGTCATCGGTTCCCGCGGTCAGGGTCGGCGGCAACGCGAACGCGTCGACCGTCTGGACCGCGCGCTCCGTGGCCAACAGCGGCTGCACGCCGACGTGCAGCTCCCCCTCGAGCCGGAAGCCCTCGACCCGTAGCACGCTGAGCCCGTCGTCGGCGAGATCGCGCAGCCGGTCGAGGCACGTCGCGGTGAAGTCGAAGCCGATCACGAGCGCGCGGATCGGTGGCGACAGGTCGAGGCCGTCGGCCGCGAGCACGCGGTCGAGCATGCGTGCGTTGCGCTGGAACCACGCCCGCGCCTCGGCGACGCGACCGGGCAGCTTCTGATCCTCCTCCAGCGTCGCGACGAAGACGAGCACCGCTCGACCCGCGGCATCGGCCGCGATCGAGTCGATCGCCACGCCCGACTCCAGTGCGAGCTCGCCGCGCACGAGGCGCAAGCCCTGCTCGATCTGATCGGGATCTTCCCGCACGAGGCGCCAAAGGCTGTCCGCGTTCCGCGGGAGGATCGGTCCTGCGATCATTCCACCTCCGATTCCGAGTCGCCCGCCCAGGCGACGTTCACTCGGGTGCGGGTGCACCCGAGAGCGCGATCGTGACGCGCGCACGGCGCGAATGCAAGTGTCTGGCGACGCACCTCCTCTCCACGGCGGAGACGAGGATCAGCGCCCGTCGATGACCAGTGCCGAGCGACGGTGCTCGACGCGACACAACGCCACGGCGACGGCGTCGCCGACGTCCGGCGGGCCGTCGATCGCACCGAGCCCGAGCGCGCGCGACGCCATGCGTGCGACGGATTCCTTCGACGCGCCGCCATGACCGGCGACCGACCGCTTGATCCTGGCGGGTGTGAACTCGTGCACCACCAGACCGGCGCGATACGCGGTCGCGAGAACCACGCCGCGCGCCTCGCCGATGCGCAGCGCCGCCTGCATGCTGCGACCGCAGAACGCCTCTTCGAGCGCGATCTCGTCCGGCGCGTGTCGGGCGATCAGCGCCTCGAGCTCGACGACGAGCCGCGCGAGCCGCGCGCCGACCGGTGGATTGCGTCCGAGCCGCAGCGCTCCGGCATCGACGAGCCGCGCCGGACCATCGCCGCGATTCGCCTTCGGCAGCAGATTCGACGCGCGCTGCGCGAGCGGCCGTTCGACTCCCAGTGCGCCGTTCGGCGGCGTCGACGCGCGGGCCCGGTCACGCACCTCGAGGCACGCATACCCCACCACCACCGTCCCCGGGTCGATCCCGAGGATCCGAACCGCCGCCATGTGCATCGAGTGTAGCGCGCCGGCCGCTACGCTTCCTCCTGTGAAGGTGACGATGCTCCTCCTCGCGTCCGGCCGCAGCACGCGCCTCGGCGGCCCGGTGCCGAAGCCGTACGTCGAATGCGCCGGCCGGCCCCTCCTGTTGCGATCGGTCGAACGGCTCCGGCGGGTCACGGACGACCCGGAGATCGTGCTCGCGGTGAACCCGGAGCATCGCGGTCCGTACGTCGAGCCGCTGCGCGGGCGCCTCGCCGCGCTCGGCGTCAAGGCGATCGTCGACGGCGGCGAGACGCGGCAGGAGTCGATGCGCCGGGCGCTCGCCGCCAGCTCGAGCGATCGGGAGCTGGTGCTGGTGCACGATGCGGCACGGCCGTTCTTCCCGGTGCGCGCGACGCGGGAGGCGATCGTCCGCGCGGCCGATGTCGGCGCGGCGCTGCTCGCGGTACGGTCGCCGGACACGCTGAAGCGCGTCGGCGACGATGGCCGCGTGCGCAGCACCGTCGACCGCGCGGAGATCTGGCTCGCACAGACGCCGCAGGTCGTGCGTCGCGACCGGCTCGAGGTGGCGATGGCCACCGCGGATCGCACCGGATTCGAGGGCACCGACGACGTGTCGTTGTGCGAGCATGCCGGCCAGCCGGTCGCGGTCGTCGCCGGCTCCCGGTTGAACCTGAAGGTCACGACGCCGGACGACTTGTTGCTCGCCGAGTGCATCGCCGCTCGGGAGGACTCGCGATGAACGACGCTCCACGCATCGGCCTCGGCATCGACGTGCACCGGTTGGAGGCCGGCCGACGCTGCGTGCTCGGCGGCGTCGACATCGAGTGCGACGTCGGCCCGGCGGGCCACAGCGACGGCGACGCCGTGCTGCACGCGGTGTGCGATGCGTGCCTCGGTGCCGCGGGCATGGCGGATCTGGGGACGTTGTTCCGCGACGACGATCCGGCACACGCGGGTCAGGACTCGGCACGGTTCTGCGAGGAGGTGCGGAGCCGGCTCTCGGCTCGCGGCCTGCGCGTGGCGAGCCTCGACGTCGTGGTGGAATGCGAGCAGCCGAAGCTCATGCCGCATCGCCAGGCGATCCGGGACCGGCTCGCCGAGTTGTTCGGCGTGGCCGTGGATCGCGTGAACGTCAAGGGGAAGACCGGCGAGAAGGTCGGGCCGATCGGGCGAGGCGAGGCGCTGCGGGCGACGGCGGTGGTGCTGGTGGTGGGCTCGGTGGCGTAGGGTGCGGCGCGGACGGCGCGTGACTTTGAATGCGTCAGACGCTGTCAGTGCTCATAGTGGATCGACAGATCGGTCACCTCCACGTCGGACCGCACCGAACGGTCGAACAGCAGGAGGAAGCGGACACCGTCCGCCCGATCCGCGTCGAGCGCGTCGGTGGTCGTCCGCCATGGGCCGGTGGTGATCGCCGACTGGCCGCTCGGGTCGAGATCCGCCCCCTGCAGGAACAACTGCACCGGTTGGCCCGGCAGCGCGGCTGGGAAGGCGTCGGTCGGATCGTCGGTGAACACCACGGTCTGTCCGGCGATGCGCGTCTCGAGGCGGTAGCTCAGCCACCGCGGTGGGCGGACCAGACTCGTCGAGTACCAACGCGATTGCATTCCGGTCAGCGTGTCGCGATCTCGCAAGGTGGCGACGACGCCTGGTGACAGGATCGGGGGGCATCCACACCCGGCGTGATCCGCTGTCCTCGGATCACCTGGGGACGGATCCTGCGTTGCGGCAGTCGCGAGCAACCCGCGGCCAAGGAGAGGCACGTCCGGGATCGCGGAGTAGCGAGCGGTTCCGGCAACCGGCAGCAACGGCGGCGCGGAGCGCGGCGCATTGCGCCGTGCGCACCCGAAGCACGGACATCCACACCCGGTGTGGTTTGCTGCCCTTCGATCGGCTACGGGCGAATCCTGCATCGCCGGGGTTCCCGCGGTTGCCTGCGCCTGACGGGAGTGCCCACTCGCCCCCGATCGACTCGATCACCCCAGGTTCTGCAGCTCGATCAGGCGGCTGTACACGCCGGACCGCGCCACCAGCTCCTCGTGCCGGCCCGACTCCACCACCTGCCCTGCTTCGAACACCACGATCTGATCCGCGTCGCGGATCGTCGACAGCCGATGCGCGATGACGATCGAGGTTCGCCCCTTCATCAGGTTCTTCAACGCCCGCTGCACCGCGTCCTCGCTCTCCGAGTCGAGCGCCGACGTCGCCTCGTCCAGCACCAGGATCCGGGGGTCGCGCAGGATCGCGCGCGCGATCGTCACGCGCTGCATCTGGCCGCCGCTGATGTTGCTGCCGCGTTCGCCGACGACCGTGTCGTAGCCGTGCGGCAGCGACAGGATGAAGTCGTGGATCTGCGCGGCGGCCGCTGCGGCTTCGATCTCCGACTGCTTCGCACCGGGCCGGCCGTAGCGGATGTTCTCGCCGATGGTCGTGTTGAAGAGGAACGGCTGCTGCCCGACCATCGCGATCTGCCGCCGGTAGCTCGCGAGGTCGAGCTCGCGGAGATCCTGCCCGTCGATCAGGATCCGCCCGCGCTGCGGATCGTGGAATCGCGCGATCAAGTCGATGCACGTCGACTTGCCGGCGCCGGACGGCCCCACCAGCGCGACCATCGTGCCGGCATCGACGTGGAACTCGAGGCCCTGCAGCACCTGCTCGTCCTCGTAGGCGAACCACACGTCCTCGACGTCCACCCGTCCCTGGATCCGGGCGACCGGCCTCCCACCCGGGCGCGACGTCAGGTCCTCCGCCTCCTCGAGGATCGACTGCACGCCCTCCATCGCTCCCGCCGACTCCATCACGGTGTTGTAGACACGGGCGATGCGCTTGACGTGCTGATAGGTCGTCGAGATCGGCACCAGGATCACCGCGATGTCGCCCGGCGTCTTGTAGCCGTTGATCAACAGCCAACCGAGCGTCACGGTGATCGCGGCGAACGCGACCTGGTAGCCGACGAACACGATCCCCTGCGAGCGCCCCTTGGCCTGCAGCATCCGCCGCGTCCGGTGCAGGAAGTTGCGATTGCTCTCCTCGAACTCGCGGAGCCGCACGTCCTCGAGCTGGAACGCCTTGACCGTCTTGATGCCCGACAGCATCTGGTTCATCGACTCGGTCGCGTCCCCCATCGCCTCGAGCGAGCCGCGCGACCGGCGGTGGACCTTGCGGCCGAGCCGGATCATCGGCAGCGCCATCAGCGGGATCGCCGGTAGGAAGAACGGCAGCACCTCCGGCGCGAACGCCGCGACCATCGCGACGTTCAGCACGATCATGATCGGATCGACGAGCAGGTAGTCCGACACGAGCGTGAACGAACGCGCCAGCACGGTCGTGTCATTGGTCAGGCGCGAGATGAGCTCGCCCATCCGCCGCCGGCCGAAGAACCGCAGCGGCAGCTTGAGGATGTGCGCTGCCACCTCGTTGCGAAGGTCGACGACGATCTTGGACGCGAAGTAACGGGAGAGCAGGGATGCGAAGTAGATCGCCACGCCACCGAGCAGCCCGAGCAAGGCCGCGAGCAGCGCGCACGTCAGCACGATCGACTTGCTCTGGATCGCGTGGGCGTCGCCGGTGAACTGCACGCCGAGCCCATCGCGGATCGCGTTCGACAGCTCGACGAACCACACCATGAAGGTGCGGCCGAAGTCGTGACCGATCTGCGACCACGACATCGCGTGCGACTCCGCCGGCGGAACCGGCGGTCCGATCAGCGGGCCCGAATCTGCCGGGCTCGCGATCGTGTCGAACAGCGGCTTGACGAGCACGAACGGCGCCTTCGTGAAGAACGCCTCGAGCGACGCCGTCAGGACCACCGCGGCGATCAGCGCCTTGTTGCTCCGCACCCCACGCCAGACGCACGCCGCGAGCGCGCGCACGGCGCCACGGCGGTCCTCGACCATTCCGGCCTGCGGGAGCGGGTCCACGCCGGAAGTGTTGCGGTTGTGGGCCCGGAGGGCAATCAACGAGCCGGGGGCCACCGGGACGATCGTCCCGGTGGCCCCCGTGGGCTCACGGCCGGAGCCGGCTCACTCGAACGTCGACTTCTCGACGATGCCGTTGGCCCAGGCCAGGAACTTCTGCGTGACGAAGTCCTGCTTGACCAGGTCGCGCATCCGGTCGTCCTTGATGTTCGGGTTCGCGCGGGGCGGCGTCCGCGCGTTGACGCGCGCGATGTAGTACGCGTCCGGACCGCGGAGTGGGCCGATCACCTGGCCGGGCTGCGCCTGGAAGAACAGGTATTCGCCGACCGAGTAGCCCATCAGGAGATCGGTGAACTCGCTCTCGCGCAGCGCCTGCCGGACCTGGTTCAGCGCCTTGGCGCCGAGATGGCCCTTCTCCTTGTCGTTCTGGTAGTACTCGCCGTAATCCGCCATCACGTCCTCGAAGCGGGCGCCACCCTGGATCTTGGCCATCGCCTCGTCCGCCTGCTTCTTGGCTCGCTCCATGCCGTCCGGCAGCCACGCGCCGGTGCGAACGTCCCGCGCGAGCAGTTGGATCACGTCGACGCTGATCCGACCGTCGGAGAAGAAGCCGGCCCGTTCGTTGGCGAAGGCCTGCAGCGTCTCGTCGTTGATGTCCTTGTCGAGGAGCTTCTCGTAGCTGGCCATCAGCCGCCAGCGCTGGCGGAACGCCTCCAGACTCGGATAGCCCTTGAACGCGGTCGCGATGACCTCGGTGCTGAACACCGTGTCGTCATACTGCTTGCGGTACTCGTCGAACGCCTTCCGGAACTCGTCGTCCGACATGTAGACGTCCGCATCGACCAGCGCCTGACGCACGGCCTCGCCGATCGCCACCTCGGTGACGGCGCGCTCGAGATCCTGCGTGAACAGCCCGCTCTTGATCTGGTTGAACGCGTCCTCGGTCGACACCGTCTTGCCGTTGACGCTCAGACAGACGTCGGGCGGCAGGCCGTCGGACGGGTAGAGGATCTCGCTCCAGCTCTTGAGCTGCTTCGTGACCCAGGTGCGGCAGAGGTTCATCCAGAACGGCGGGAGCTCCTTCGCCTTGCCGTCGGGTCCGACCGATGCCTTGACGATGTTGTCCCAGAACTGCTGGCCGTCGCCGGTCTTGGCGGAGGCGATGATCGACTCGCGCGTGATCAGCGGCCATTCCGACGCCGGTCCGGGGAAGAACACCTTGTCGAACAGCTTGGTCGCCTTCCGCTGCGCGAGGAACGCGTCCTTGTCGAGGCCGAACTGGGCGCGCACCGCGTCCCAGAACTCGACGCCCGGGTTCTGGTCGCGGAACTGCTGCACGACGCCCTTCACGTCCTGGATGACCTCCTCGTCGGAGACCTGGAGGTCCTTGGGATCGCGGCCGTCCTTGATCGCCTGGTCGACCTGCTCCTGCATCAGGAGCTCGGCGATCTTGCCCTCGAGCTGCTTCGCCCCGACCAGGAACACCGCCTGCCGCTTGAAGCTGTCGATCGACAGCCGCTGGCCGTTGACCGTGAGCGGCTGGAGCGTCTTGATCCGCGCGTCGATCAGCTCCTGCTGCTTCTGGTTGAGCGTCTGCGCCAGCTTGTCGAGGTTCGGGGCCTGCTCCTGCGCGGCGAGCGGCGCCCACGTCGACGCGATGGCGAGCGCGACGGCGAATTCCAGGCGGTTGAATCGGATCATCGGACTGGGTCGGGAATCGGGTCGGGTCGGGTCGGGTCGGAGGGGCGAGCAGCATACCCGTCCCTTTCCGGGTTGCGAGCCGGAGCTCGTCGGAGGCCCCGACGACGGGCCGTGCGCCGGGGAAACTCCCGATCCGGGCCGAGGCGACGGGTGCCCTGCCGGCACGCGCCCGCACCGTGACCGTTTCCGTCGGCGTGGCCCGCCCCTACGATGCCGGCCCCCATGGCGAGCTACGACCCCCGCACCATCGCCTTCGTCGGCGAGATCCTGCATCCGCCGCGCGCGATCCATCCCCAACAGGTGCAGGCGGTGCACAACGCGCTGTTCGGCCAACCGCACCTCGGCTACCAGAACTTCCAGGTCGCGCAGGACGGCATCCACCTCGCCAACCCGCCGACGGCACCGGGCCAGGTGTCGGTGGTCACGTTCCAGCCCGATCGGATCGTGCTGCGGGAGGAGTTCCGGGCGACCACCGTCGAGGACTTCGCGGCCCGGCTCGTGAACGTGCTCGGCACCTGCTACCGGACCCTGGAGATCCCGCAGAGCATCGCCCAGCTGTTCTGCATCCGGACCCTGATCAACCCGCTGCAGGTCAACGACAGCCGCCGATTCGTCGCCGAGCGGCTCGTGGCCGGGCTCGACCCCGGCGAGTCCGGATTCGATCGACCGCTCCACTCCGCGGGCGTCCGGATGACGTTCCAGCGGACCGAGAAGAGCCCGCTGGCACTGACGGTCCGCGTCGAACCATGGCTGCAGGAACCCCGTTCGCTGTGGCTCGAGGTCGTCGGCCAGACCGCCGGAGTCGTCGAAGCCGACAACCTTCCGCAGCTCGGGAACTACCTCTACTCGACCTACCGATTCCTGACCGGCCCCCTCTGCGATTGGATCGCCCGCTTCGACGAGCCCGAATGACCCCGCTCCGCCGCGCCCGCGCCGGTGGGCTCGAGGCCGTGCTGGCATTCGCGGTGCTCGGTGCCGCCGCCGGTTGCGGCGATCCGGCAGCCAGCGCCAGGGCGGCGCCTCCGGCGCCCGGCGTGGTGCTCGACGTCGACGGGCTGCAGATCACCAAGGAACAGATCGCGGCATTCGACGCCTACTTCGACGAGCTGGACCCCTCGATGGGGCGCAGGTACCGCACCCGGGTCCTGCTCGACCGCTACCTGCTGCCGCTGGCGATCGCGCGGCGCGACCTCGCGACCGAACGCGCGGCGGCCGAACGGCACGCCAAGGGCCTCGCCGACGTCGCCGGCAACTACCTCGAGCTCCGGGAGAAGGGCGCGATCGCCGGCGGGACCGAGCCCGAGCGCGGCTTCGGCCGCAACGACCTGCCGTTCCCGGTCGCGCGCTGGGCGTTCGCGCCCGAGCACCTGCTCCAGGCGAGCCCGCCGATCGAGACGCCCGAGGGCTTCGTCGTGATCGCCACCAAAGACATCATCCCGGGCACGACCCGCGTCGGCGATCGGGCGCTGGCGTTCCTGGTACCCTTTCTCACACACTCGGACACCGATTTCGAGCGCTGGCTCGGCGAGCGGAAGCGTGCGCTGAAGGGCCACGTGCGGTACGTCGCTCCCGAGCTGCAGGACTGTCTTCCCCACTGGTTGATGCCGTGACCCCCACTCCGACCCTTCGCCGTCTCGCCGTCCTCCTCCTCTGCTCGGCTCCGCTCGCCGCGCAGGATCCGCAAAAGCCCGAGTGGCCGCACCTCGACGACGCGCAGCTCGCACGCGCCCGCGTCCTCGCGGAGGCGCTGAACGGCGACGACGAGGCGGCGGCGACGGCCGCCGAGACCGAGCTCGCGGGGCTCGGTGCCGGCATCGAGCCGATGATGGTCGTTCGGCTCGGGAACACCAAGACGACCCGGCAAGCGAACACGATCGCGGGCGTGCTCGACGCCGCGGTCCCGGCGGAGTACGCGCCGCTCGTCGCCGAGCACGCGCGCGACCGCCACCCGGAAGTGCGGCGCTGGTCGATCGGCTGGCTGGCGCGCCACCCGGCGGAGGCACAACGCGACGCGCTCGAACACGCGACCGAGGACAAGGACGAGATCGTCGCGTTCCGGGCTTCCGCCGGACTGGTCGCACTCGGTTCGATCGACGATCTGCAGCGCGTGTTCGAGACCTGCAAGGAGGACTGGCCGACGCACGCGGAGTTCGTCGCGGCCGTCCTGCCGGCGGCGCGCGGCACCGCTGCCGCCGACTGGGTGCTCGCACGGATGCCCGCCGACGACGTCCGTGCGCGCATCACCGGGCTGCGGCTCTTGCGCAACCTCGCGCCGAAGGAGTACGCCGGGAAGATCGTCCCCTACCTCGACGCCGAGCAGCACGCGGTCAAGAAGGAGGCGGTCAACGCACTTCGCGGGATCGTCGACGGCGACGCCCCGCTCGAGGACCTGTCGGTGTTCCAGGTCATCGACCTCGCGAAGAAGTGGAAGGCCCGCGTCTGATGGGGCTCCGCAGCATCCGAGCAGCCGCCTGCTTCGCGCTCCTCGCGTGCACCGGGCTGCGTGCGCAAGGTGACGACATCCCTCGCTGGCGCATCGATCCGTACACGCGGAACGACCCGAAGGTGATGGCGAAGCTCGGCTACGTCTCGTACGGGCCGTTCGAGTTCGGGCAGCGCGGCACGGAGCCGGTCACGACCGCGGACATCGACAAGCACCTCAGCTACGCGCAGATCCTGTGGGTCGAGACCCCGCACCTGCGCATCGGCTCGACGCTCGAGGCCTGGACCGTGCCCCTCGAGCCCGACGTGCGCAAGAAGATCCGCGGCGAGCTCGCGCGGCTCGAGGCGCGCGGCCTCCCGCGCGTGAACGAGAAGACCCGCCGACTCGACCCCTGGCTCCGCCTGCACCTGTTCGCCCAACGCCTGGAGGATCACTACGCGGAGTTCTCCGACTTCCTCGGCGTGACCGACGACTACTTTCCGCGCAACGACGACGAGCATCCGAAGTTCACCGGCGAGTACCGCGGCGAAGGGCCGTACCTCGGCCAGAAGGGCAAGTTCCTGTTCCTGATCTTCGAGCAGAACACGACCTATCAGGACTACCTCAAGAACTTCACCGGCCGCCGGCCGTACCGGCGGCCAGCAGTGGAACTTCAAGACCGTCGACTCGCTGCTCTACGCGTGCGCCGCGGAGAGCCCGAGCGACGCCCAGCGGCTGCGCGACGACACGGCGCTCCACGCCCACCTCGTGCACTCGGCCACGCACAACTTCATCAGCGGCTACCTCCACTACAGCTTCGACCTGCCGGTGTGGATCCGCGAGGGCCTCGCGCACTGGTTCGAGCGCCGGATCTCGCCGCGGTGCAACTCGTTCACGCGCAGCGAGGGCGCCGCACCGATCGACGACCACGAATGGCGGTGGAAGCTCGAGACGAGGAAGCTCTTCAAGACCCAGAAGTACACCCCGTTCAGCGAGCTCTACAAGTGGCGTGACTTCGGCCAGCTCGAGTTCAACGACCACGTGATGATCTGGTCGCGCTGGGACTACCTGATGAGCCTCGGCAAGGACAAGTTCGCCAAGTTCATGAAGCTCGCGAAGGGACAGGTGGATCCGACCACCGCCAGCATCTCGAAGGACATCGTCGAGGGCACGCGGGATGCGCTTCAGAAGGCCTACGGGCTGACACCGCTGACCCTCGACGAGCGGTGGAAGCAATGGGTCGAGGACACCTATCCGACGAAGTGATCGTCGCGCCGGCAGGCGGCGCGCAGGTCGTGCGATTCGCGCTCCTGTCGGCGGCGAGCTGGCTCGCCTGGGCGCACGGTCCGGCTGAGGACCCGCGCGCGACGTTCAGCATGCTGGTGACCGCGATCAGCGTGTTCGTGTTCCTACCGGTCGTGATGGGAGCGGCGATCTGCTCGGTGGTCGCCGTGCCGGCGACGCTGCTGTCGCCGATCGCCGTCTTCGCCTTCGCCGCCGGCCGGCCGAGCGGCCTCGGCGGCCTCCTCGTCGACATGCTTCGCATCGGCTGCGCGGTGCCTCCCGGCTACGTCCGCGCGCTCCGCAAGATCCGCTCGCCGCTGGTCTGGGGCCTCGTGACCGGCTCCATCGCTGCGGCGCCGCTCCTCTGGCTCACGCTGGTGATGCGCGCGCCGCTCACGGCGTCCACAGGATGAACCGCCAGAGCGGCAGCAGTGCGAGCAAGGAGGTCACGATCCACTCCGGTGCGTCGTTGCCCATGTCGAGCGCGTCCTCGCTCGGCAGCTCACGCACCAGGTGGAGCCAGTGCTCGCCCGGCGTGTAGGTCCCGAAGTACTCCGCCATCTCCTGCCGGTTCGCCGACGCCGCCCAATAGACCTTCTTCCAGTCGTGCATGCGCAGCCCGAATCCGGGCGGCAGCGCCTTCAGCATCGAGCACCATTCCGCCATCCCGGCCTCGTCGGCGACGCGCTTCTTGAGGTGCTCGCCGTCCCACCACGCCTGCGGGTGGACGCGGAGCGCGGCCTCCACCACCTGGTCGTCGATCGACACCTCGAGGACCGTCTGGATGTAGTGCGTCTCGGCGTCCTTGCCGAGCGCCTCGCCGAAGAACCGCGCGAGCTTCTTGCGCTCCTTGTCCGAACGGCAGAGGTAGGCGCGCTGCTCCCGCACCCGGAAGCTGTTGAACGAATACGGGTGGTGGATTCCGGACTGGCTCGACAGCTCGTAGCCGAGCTCCTTCGCGCGCGCCTTGACGACGTCGGCGATGCCCTTCAGCTTGCGGCGGACCGAGAGCCGCAGCGCGTTGTACTCGGGGTCGTCCTGCCGGTGCTTCTGATACGCGAGGAAGTCCCGTTGCAGGAACGGTTCGAGCGTGGTCGCCATGCGACGGACAGGTTAGCGACCGGCGAAGCGAAGGTCGATGCGAGGCGTTTGACGAACCGCCGGGCCGAGCGCACGATTCTCGTCGTGATCCGCCCTCTCCCCGCACGCGCGAGCACGCTCGCGTGTTTCCTCCCGCTGCTGGTCGTCCTCGCGGCGCCGCGCGCGCAGACCCCGACCGTCTCCGCCGCCGGGGACACGATGCGCATCCGCTCGGCGACGGTCACCGGCACGCGCTCCGCGGTCACGATCCACGCGGTCGTCGACGACGACAACCACGACAGCTCGCTGCCGACCAGCTTCCGTCGCTGGTGGCACTTCCAGGTCACGGGGATCGATCCGTCGGTCGCGACGGCGCTGAACGTCCACATCGACAACGCGGGCTACACCGACGTGATCCTGCCGGTGTGGGCGCGCAGCACCGACGGCGGCGCGTCGTTCGGCGCCTACGAACGCTGCCCGGTCAGCGCCGTGCCCTCGGTCAGCGGGTCGTCGCACACGTTCAATCTGACGGTCCCCGCGGGCGTGACCGACATCCGGCTGGCCAAGTGGTTCCCGTACCCGGTGTCGCGCCGTGACGCGCTGCTCGCGAGCATCGCCGCCGATCCGCGCGTCGGTTCGATCCGCTCCCTCGGCCTGACCGCGCTCGGCCGCCCGATCGAGCTCGTCGAGATCACCGACCCGGCCACTCCGGACACGCAGAAGCACCGCGTCTGGGTGCACGCGGCAATCCACCCGTCCGAGACACCGGCCGCGTTCATGGCGGAGGGCCTGATCGACTTCCTGCTGTCCGGCACGCCGACCGCGGACGTGCTCCTCGCCCACCTGATCGTCGACATCGTGCCGCTGGCGAACCCCGACGGCACCGACCTGGGCAACTACCGCACGAACTCGCACAGCGACAACTGCGAGGACAAGTGGGCCGCGCCCTACTACCAGACCCAGGCAGAGGTCGTCGCGCTGCGCTCCGAGATCGAGCGCCTCATGGGCACGGCCGCGCAACCGGGCGCCCACCCGATCGAGGTCCTGCTCAACCTGCACTCGTCGCACAACGTCGCCTACCCCTTCCACTTCCAGCACGTGTCGAATGCCTCGTTCGACCTCGTCAGCAGCCGGGTCGGCGTCGTCCCCGCGGTCAACCAGCTGGAGCAGCAGTGGATCGATGCGCTGCGTGCCGAGAGCGCGTTCGTCACCCGCGGCTCGACGCAGAGCAGCACGCTGAGCGCCCCGGCGCGGCCGTTCGTCGAGTCGATGATGCACGACCGCTGGTCGATCGATCCGGCGTGGCTCGCGGCCGGCCAGTCGCGCGTGATGGCGATCACGCTCGAGGGCACCTACGGCCGCGGCCCCGACGGCGTGCAGTGGAACACCGACGGCGACTACCTCGATCTCGGCACCGACATCGGCCGTGCCCTCGGCGATTACTTCGGGTTGCTGCCCGGCGGCGTCACGACGCCGTTCGGCGGCGGCTGCAACGGCGTGCAGATGATCGCCCAGCTCGGCACCACACCCGACACGCTGACGCTGACGACCTACGGTCTCGCGCCGGGCTGGACCGCGATCACGCTGCTCGGCACCACCCAGATCGCGATCCCGCTGCCAGGGGCTCCGTCGTGCTTCGCGTGGACCGATCCGGCGATCGTGCTGGCGCGCAGCGTCGGCGCGCTCGGGATCGATCAGGTGATGCTGCCGATTCCGGCCGCGATCGGCGTCCTGGACGTGCGGACCCAGACGGTCGCGCTCGATCTGGCCTCACAACCGGCAGGTTGGTACGCGTCGAACGGCATGCACTTGCTGTTCGTCCGCTGATCGGACGGCGGGGCGGCGCGCGCCGCGCGGCGAAAACCCTCGGTTGCGAAGTCTTCGCATCTGTCCCACATCTCGACCTCCGGGACGGGCGGCCGACCACCCCGATCCGTCCCAGGAGACGCGATCATGACCAACCAGCCGAACGACACGCTCCTCCAGGGCCTGAACACCCTGCTCGCCGACCACCAGGTCTTCTACCAGAAGCTCCGCGGCTACCACTGGAACGTGCGCGGCCCGCGCTTCTTCGATCTCCACCCGAAGTTCGAGGAGCTATATCGGGCGAACGCCGAGCACGTCGACTCGATCGCCGAACGCCTCGCGACGCTCGGTGCTCAGCCGGCCGCGACGATGAAGGCCTACCTCGCCGCGACGCGATTGGACGAGGACGCCGGCGTGCCGAGCGCCGAGGACATGGTCCGCAACCTCGTCCAGGACTTGCGGCGGCTCGCCACCTGGACGCGCGAGCTCACCGGTGTCGCCGAGGCCGCGAGCGACCGCGGCACCGCCAACCTGCTCGACGACATCGGCGACCAGCACGAGAAGCAGGTGTGGATGCTGCAGGCCTCGCTCGAGGCCTGACCGCTCCGATCAGGCTCCGCCCGCCCACAGCAGGCGCGCCAGCTCCTCCATCGCGGCCCGGTCGGCGGGCCGCTGGCGTTCGTGGTAGACGCCGACCAGGTTGCGCAGCATGCGAAGCACCCAGTCGCGGTGCGTCGCCAGCGGCAATGGGTCGGCACGTCGATCGACGATCTCGCCGACCAGTCCACGCACCAGCGCCAGGGCCTCGGGCGTGCTCAACGTCCGACCGCGATGGAACGGGTCGACCAGCATCGGCGTGAAACCCTCCTGGCGACTCTCCACCCGCACGAGAAAGTGGCCAGGGGCATTGACGCCGTGAACGGTCACGTCGCCCGCACCTTCGAGCACGAGCTTGTAGACGAGCGCCAGCGTGATCGGCAGGCCGCGTCGCCGGTGCAAGACCTCGTGGATCAGGCTGTTCGACGGGTTGCCGTAGTCCTCGAGGTCGCCCTCGAAGCCGAGCTCGTCGAACAGCAGCGCGTGGGCGTGTGCGACGACCGCGCGCGGCGACCGACCCGTGCAGCGCGCGGCGATCTGCCGCGACAGCTCCTCGATGCGAGCGCGCACGCCGGCCGCGTCCACGCCGGGATCCGTGTGCATCGCGATCGCGACGGCCGCGCCGAGCAACCCGCCGTTGGACTCGAGATCGTCGAGCTGACGGCGGAGCTGCTGCCATGCCTCGCGGCGGCAGTGCACCGGCGGTTCGGGGGACCTGGGCTCGATCGCCACACAGTCACTGTATCCCGTGACGCAGCGCGGCGACGACCGGCGCGAGTTCCTCACCGACCGGTGTGCGGCGCCGACGCGCCGGCGACGGGCGCGTCGGCGTCGGCTGACGACGGGACGTTCTCCCGGCTGTGCGACGCTTGCACACGCGGCGCTTCGCCGCTGCGGAACGCCTCGATCGCCGCACGGTAGATCGCCTCGAGACCACGCAGGTGCGACTCGGCACCGTAGCGGGACTCGAAGACCTCGCGCGCACGCACCGACAACGCCGCTGCCAACGCGGCATCCTGCTCGATCTCCATCAGGGCATCGCCGAGCTCCTGCGCATCGCCCGGACGCACGGTGCGGCCGGCCTCGCCCTCGCGCACGATCGAGGGCACTCCGCCGATCCGGCTCCCGACGACGGGCAGCCCGCACGCGAACGCCTCGACGAGCGTCATCGGGAAGCCCTCGAACCAAACCGACGGAAACGCCAGCACGCGCGCCTTGCGCATCTCGTGCAGCACCGCCTCGTGGCCGAGCTCGCCGAGGTAGCGCAAGCGCGGATTGTGTGCCGCCGCGGCGTGCACCTCCGTCGCGAGCGGCCCGCTGCCGACGATCGTGACACCGACGTCGGACGGCAGCCGTTCGATCGCCTGCAGCAGCACGCGCAGGCCCTTCTCCTCGGTGAGGCGCCCGACGTAGAGCACCCCCCGCCGGACGTCGTCGACCTTCGGGCCGGGGTCGGTGGCGAGGAAGTTCGGCAACACGGTGACGCGTTCGTCCGGCACGATGCCGCCAGCGAGGATCTCGTCGCGAGCGAACGGCGTCAGTGCCACGTAGAGATCGACGTCGCGGCGCCAGGTGCCGCGCAGACGGTGGAACCCGAGCATCATCGCGACCGCGCCGCTCGCGCCCCGACTGCCGCGGTAGCAGCCGTGCAGCACCGCCGGCCACGCGATCGAGCGCCCGACGCAGTCCTCGCACACCGAGCCGGCGCGGTAGAGCAACGCCGACGGGCACACGAGCCGGAAGTTGTGCAAGGTCTGCACGACCGGCACGCCGACGCTCCGGACCGCGTGGTAGCCGGCGGGCGAGATCAGCGGCAACGTGTTGTGGAAGTGCGCCACGTCCGGGCGCGCCTCGCGGGCGAGATCCTGCAGCTCGGCGTGGCTCTCGCGGCTCCACAGCGTGCGCCCCAGCAGACGCAGCGCGTGGACGCCGTCCACCTC
The DNA here is from genome assembly GCA_963823025.1 of uncultured Planctomycetota bacterium. Classification (GTDB taxonomy): domain Bacteria; phylum Planctomycetota; class UBA1135; order UBA1135; family UBA2386; genus CAWGKH01. Next base: position 122,861 of record CAWGKH010000011.1, read on the forward strand.
GTGGTTGTGGCGCCGGTACTCGACGACCTCGTGTCCCGCCGCGCGCAGGAGCGCGACCTCCGACTCGTAGACGGCGTCTTCGCCGCCCCGCTGCCGGTACGAGTTGTGGACGAGCAGCACGCGCATCGTCACCTCGTGGCGTGCGGCACGTAAACCTCGTGTCCCGCGTCGACCAGGGTCCGCTCGCGCTTCGCGAGATCGAGATCCGCGTCGACCATCATCGCGACCAGACTCTCGAACGACACGAGCGGGCGCCAACCGAGCCGGTGGCGTGCCTTCGACGAATCGCCGAGCAGGAGGTCGACCTCCGCGGGCCGGAAGTAGCGGGGATCGATCGCGACGTGCTCACGCCAGTCGAGGCCGACCCGGCCGAACGCGAGCTCGCAGAACTCGCGCACGCTGTGCGTCTCGTCCGTCGCGACGACGTAGTCGTCCGGCTCGTCCTCCTGCAGCATCCGCCACATCGCTTCGACGTAGTCGCCGGCGAAGCCCCAGTCCCGCTTCGCGTCGAGGTTGCCGAGGTAGACCTTGTCCTGCAGCCCCTCGGCGATGCGACCGACCGCGCGCGTGATCTTGCGCGTCACGAACGTCTCGCCGCGCCGCGGGCTCTCGTGGTTGAACAGGATCCCGCACGACGCGTGCAGCCCGTAGCTCTCGCGGTAGTTGATGGTGATCCAGTGGCTGTAGACCTTCGCGACGCCATACGGCGACCGCGGGTGGAACGGCGTGGTCTCCTTCTGCGGGACCTCCTGGACCAGCCCGAACATCTCCGAGCTCGACGCCTGGTAGAAACGGATCTCTTCCCCGGTCTCGTCCTGGTGTCCACGGATTGCTTCGAGGAGCTTCAACGTGCCGAGCCCGGTCGCATCGCCGGTGTACATCGGCTGGTCGAAGCTGACGCGCACGTGGCTCTGCGCCGCGAGGTTGTAGACCTCCTGCGGGTTCACCTGCCGGATCAGCTTGGCGAGGCAGTTGCCGTCGGTGACGTCGCCGTAGTGCAGGACGAGCTGCGGCCGGCCCTCGTGCGGGTCCTGGTAGCAGTGCTCGATGCGGGCCGTGTTGAACGAGCTCGACCGGCGCACGAGGCCGTGGACCTCGTAGCCCTTCTCGAGCAGGAGCTCGGCCAGATACGACCCGTCCTGCCCGGTGATCCCGGTGATGAACGCTCGACGACGGCTCTCGGACATCCGCACCTCCGGACTCCGACGTCGGTAAGCGCAGGGGCAGCGGTTGAACCTTCGGTCGAACCGTCGGTGGCAACGGTGCGCGGAAGCGGCACTTGCGAGCGCCGCCACGCACCGACCCGGCCGATCTACTTCGGAATCACGTCCCGGCCGAGGATCTCCACGCCCTTCGTCTGGTCCGCGCTCTGCTGCACCGAGGTGAAGTTGAGGATCGACTCGTTCCCGATCTGGCTCAGGATGTAGGCGATCTCCGAAGCGCTCCGACCCATGTAGAGCAGGTCGGCGATCCGCCGGCCGAGCGAGCGGCTGAGCGGCCGCCGCGGCACCAGCACGACGTCGCCTGCGAGCAGATGCGACTGCTCGCCGAGCCGGAAGTGCTGCTGTTCGAGGCTCTGCACGGTGCCGTCGGCGCGGATCACGTAGACGCGCTCCTCGTCCCCGTCGTCCTCGATGCCGCCGGACCGTGCGATCAGGTCCGCGACGTCGATGCCGGGCTCGGCGACGAACGCCCCCGGATTGAACACGTGACCCATGATCGCGACCGTCTCCTGCCGCGGCGGGATGCGCAGCGAGTCGCCCTCTTCGAGCGTCAGGTCGTAGGGGCTCTCGAGGAAGTCCTCGCGCGTGAACGGGATCACGACCCGGCCGGTCGCCTGGGCGCGGTCCATCCGCTCGAGCATCGCCTTGGTCTGTTCGAGCTGGACGCTCGCGGCGAGACCCTCGGCGGCCTGGCCGACGTTCACCATGTGCTCCAGGTTCGCCTCGTAGAGGCGACGCGTGCGCTCCTTGAGGTCCTCGAATCGCTCGCGCTGCAGGCGCCGCACACTCTCGCGCGAGAACATCGCCGCGCGGAGATCCGCGTCGTCGAGCAGGCCACCCGCCGCCGCGATCAGATCGGAGATCTTGGCGCCCTTCGGGAACACGTACTCCCCAGGCCACCGCACGCTCCCCTCGATGAACGCGTGCACGCCGGTGCTGTTGAGCGCCCGGATCACGAGCTGGTCGCCGTTCGCCAGCACGGGATCGGCGTCGCCGCCGTCCTTCAGCGCACGCCCGAGGTCGAAGCGGTACCGCTCGACGCCGAGTTGCTTGGTCTTCTCGTCGTAGACGCGCCGGATCAGCTCCGCCTCGTCGTAGTACACGTCCTGTCGCACGTTGCCGGCGATCGCGACGAGCTGCGACACGGTCAGACCCGCGGTCAACTCGTAGGTCCCCGGCACGCGCACCGCGCCGATCACCTCGACGGTCGGGGTCGGCGCCGAGTCCCGCTTGGACTTCACGCGCACGAAGTCCAGCGGCCGCAGCTCGGGATCGAACTGCGGGTCGCCCGACGCGACCTTCGAGAGGTCGAGGACCATCACCCGCCGTGTCGTGCCGATCGCCTCACGCTGCGGCACGATCGTGACGCTGCCGACGTCGCCGATCTGGCGCGACAACAAGGCCTGCGGCAGGTAGGCGTCGACCGTCAGACCGTCGGCCATCCGCAGCAGATCCGACAGGTGCATCCCTGCGCGGAACGGGTACTTGTCGGGCCGCACGACCTCGCCGGCGATCTCGACGAGCGGCTGGCGATCGCCCTCCACGGCGCCGATGAGGAGCAGCTCACCGTCCTCCATCGTCGTCGCGAGCCCGGCCGTGTCGAGCGCGATGTCGATGCGCGCACGGCCGCGGCCTTCGACGGTCTTCTCGAGCTGCGCGCTCGGCGTGAACGTGAACGGCGTCATGCCGCCGGCGATCTTCAGGACGTCGCGCACGGTGACGCCGTCCTTCACCTCGTAGATCCCCGGACGCTGCACGTACCCGGACACCCCCACCGTCGTGCCGATCGGCGGCACCGCGATGACGTCGTCCGGTTGCAGGACGTCGAGGCCCTTGGTCTCGCCGCTGATCAGGAAGTCGTAGAGATCGATCGTCGCGACGATCTCGCCGCCGCGCCGGATCGCGATCGACCGCAGCGAGCCCGTCTTGCGCGGCCCACCGGCCGCCGCCAGCGCGGTCAGCACGGTCGCCCGCCCCGGCACCTCGACGATCCCGGGTCGCGCGACCTCGCCGACGACGTGCACGCGGAAGCTCTGCAGCCGGCCGATCGACACGGCGACGCGGATGTTCGTGCGGTGTGCCACCTGGCCGATGTAGTCGAGGAGCGCCTGCTCGACCTTGCCGAACGTCGTGCCCGCGACCGCGACGTTGCCGATCTCCGGGATCGACACGGTCCCGTCGAGTCCCACGGTGCGGTCGTATTCCCCGTTCAGACTGCCGGACAGCGAGATGTGCAGCTCGTCCCCCGGTTGCAGGACGTAGTCGGCGCGCACCGATCCGACCAGCTCGTGGGGCACGCCGCGCTCGAAGAACGAGTAGCCGAACTGCCGGATCGAACGCCCGGGCCGCAGCTCGAGCCGGCCGGCGTACATCGACTCGAGCGACGACGAAGGCTCGCCCTGGCTGACCTTCTGCGCGGTCGCGTTCGCGGCCGCCTGATCGAGCTGGTTGTTGACGGTGACCGTGACATTGGTCTCCGCCTTGTCGTCTTCCGGAGCCGCCGCGGTGTTGGCGTCGGACTTCGGCTTCGCGGCCGGCGCGGGCTTCGGCCCCGGCCCCGGCCCCGGCGCCGGCGCGGTGCCCGGCGGCGCGGAGATGCGCGACGTCAGGTCGCGCGGCATGCCACGAGTCTGACCGTCCGCCGGCCACTGCGTCGGCGTGGCCAGTCGCGCTTCCTCGGGCTGGGCCTCCGGCGGCACCGGCTGGACACGCTCCTGCAAGCGGTCCACCCAACCTGGTCGGGTCACCGGAACCTGCGCCGGATCGAAGTCGGTCTCGCCGCCGAACGACGAACACGCTCCGAGCAGCACCGCCAGCGACCACAGCGTGGTCCGTGCGAGCCGTTCGATCATGAGATGCCTGCCCTTCTCTCATCGGGCGACGAGGCGTCTCAGGTTGAGCCGCGACGCGTCGAGCGTGACGCGGAATTCGCCTCCGTACCGGAGACCCAGCGTGCCGATAGGCCCGACGGACCCCAACTCCATGGAGGAGGGAACCGGGGTCGAAGCCAGGGTCCACCATGCTCCATGAGATCCGCACACTGGTGGTGACCGGTGACGCCGCGACGGCGCACCCGATCCGCGAACGCCTCGAACGCCGGTTCCCGGACATGGCCGTCGAGACGACGCACACGCCGTCCGGGCTGTCGCTCGACTACGACGTGTTCGTCGTCGACTGCCCGACCGTCGGAACCTCGGTCGCGCGCATGCTACGCGCGGAGAATCCACACGCGTTCCTGATCGCGTTCACGGACGACCTCGATGTCGAGGCCTTGAAGGACCTGTTGAACGCGACGTGCAACGCGGCGTGCGACCGCGCCGACGACGACGCGCTGGAGACCGCGCTCGACCAGGTGCGGCACTTCGTCGCGCAGCACACGTCGTCTCCGGAGAACACCGGCATCCTCGGCGTCGCGCGCTCGATGTCCGAGCTGCTGAAGCTGTGGAACCGCCGCCTCGAGGCCCTCGAGACCGCATGACGGCACCGCGATGACCGAACCGCCACAGGGAGCGATGGGGAAGCAGCGCACGACCGGGGAGACCATCGTCGACCTGATGGCGCACGGCGTCGATTCGCACCGGGTCGTCGGCCGACCGGCGAATCGGCCCGTCGACGGTGCGCGAGCGCTGGCCGACCTGATGCGTCGCGGCCCGATGCCGCGCCGCGCGAACGCTCCCGTCCCGCCGATCGAACGCCGGGTGTTCCGCGGCAGCCCGATCGGCTCCCGGCTCTGGTGGAACCTGACGCAGCGGCTGCTCGCGGCTTGCGCGATCGTCGTGCTGCTGCCGCTCGCGCCGCTGCTCTGGATCGGCGTCAAGCTCTCGTCGCCGGGGCCGTTCCTGTTCCGGCAACGCCGCCGGGGTCGCGAGGGCTACCCGTTCACGATCTGGAAGATCCGCACGCTGACCACCGATGCCGAGCTCAACACGATGCTCGGTGTCGATCGCCTGAGCCCGCACGTCACGCGCTTCGGGCGCATCCTGCGCCAGCTGAAGCTCGACGAGGTGCCGCAGCTCTGGAACGTCGTCGCCGGGGACATGGAGCTCGTCGGACCACGTCCGATCCCGATCGCGCTCGAGGACCGGCTGCGCGAGGTCATCCCGGGCTTCCGTGAGCGCAACCGCGTCAAGCCCGGCCTGACGAGCCTCGCGCAGGTCGCGATCGTCGACAACCGGCTCGGCGCCAACCTGTTCGACGACTGGCAGGAACGCTTCGAGGCCGAGCTCCACTACATCCGTCGCAAGTCGTTCACCTACGACGCCGTCGTGATCGGGATGTCGGCACTGTTCGTCGCGCGCTCGCTGCTCCGCGTCGTACGCGGCACGCCACGGCCACGTCCGCGCGCCGGTGTGCCGACGGCGACCGAGGTGATCGGTGTGCCCGTCGCCGACCTCACGCGCGCACAGGTGCTGGACCGGATCGCGACCTGGATCGCGGCCGAGCAATCGCGCTACATCGCGTTCTGCCCGGTGCACAGCCTCGTCGAAGCGGCGCGCAGCGCCTCGCACCGGCAGTCGCTGCTCGGCGCGGCGATCTGCGCCGCGGACGGCGTGCCGGTCGTCTGGGCCCAGCAGATGCTCGGCAATCGCCACGCCGAGCGCGTCTACGGTCCGGACGTGATGCTCGACGCGCTCGCGCGCGCGGAGCGCGACGGCTGGCGCGTCGCGTTCTACGGCGGGTCACCGGAGCGCCTCGAGCTCCTGGTCGCGCGGATGAGGGAGCGCTTCCCGAAGCTCGACGTCTGCGCGTGGATCTCACCGCCGTTCCGCCCGCTGACCGAGGAAGAGGACCTCGCGACCACGCGCCGCCTGGCCGCCGCGAGCCCGCAACTCGTGCTCGTCGGTCTCGGCTGTCCGAAGCAGGAGCGCTGGATGGCCGAGCACCAGGGGCGCGTGCCCGGTGTCCTGCTCGGGGTCGGCGCCGCGTTCGACTTCCACGCCGGCGCGGTGCGACAGGCACCGGCCGTGTTCCAACGTCTCGGCCTCGAGTGGGCGTTCCGCCTGGCCTGCGAGCCGCGTCGGCTCTTCCGGCGCTACGCCACCACCAACCCGATCTTCCTCCTGCTGTTCGCCACGCAGATGTCCAAACACCTCGTCCTGCGGCGGCGCTACCGCGTGGAGCTCGACACCCCGCGACTGCCGGCGACGGCGGCCACGGCGCGCTACGAGCGACCGGAGCCCGATCCCGAGAGCGCCGAGATGCTCGACGCACCCCCGGTGGCCGTGTGCATCGCGACCTGGCGGCGACCGGAGCTGCTCCGCGCCACGCTGCACTCGCTGATGGCGTTGGACCTGCCCGACGGCGCGGGGCGCCTCGAAGTCCGAGTCGTGGACAACGACGCCGAGGGAGGCGCGAGGAAGGTCGCCGAGGCGTTCGCGGAGGAGAGTCCGAAGTGGATCTGGGTGCGCTACGCGTGCGAGCCCGAGCGGAGCATCTCGCTCGCGCGCAACCGTGCGCTCGACCTCGGCCCGGCGCGCCGGATCGCGTTCATCGACGACGATGAGGTCGCCGATCGCAATTGGCTCAAGGTCCTCTGGAACACCCTCGAGGACGAACGGGTCGACGCGGCGTTCGGGCGAGTCGACGCCGTGCTGCCACCCGACGCGCCACAGTGGCTGCGCCGCGGTGCGTTCCTGGACAAGCCCGCGGGGCCCGAGGGCATCTCGCTCGGCTGGGAGAGCACGCGTACGTCGAGCGCGCTCGTCGACGGCTCCTGGTTCTACCAGCACGCGTTCCGATTCGACCCGCGGTTCGGCCGGTCGGGCGGTGAGGACACCGACCTGTTCCGCCGCATCGCCGCGGCCGGCGGCCGCTTCCGTGCCGCGCCCGAGTCGGCTGTGAGCGAAGTCGTGCTGCCCGAGCAGTGCCGGCTCCGGTGGTTCCTCGAGCGCTTCTGGCGCGGTGGCGCCAACTACGAGCGCCTGGTCGCGCCGAGCGAGCCGCGGATGCGACCCCTCGGTCGCTTCGTAAAACGCATCGCGATCAACCTCCCGCTCGCCGTGTCGTCCCTGCCCGCCGCGATCCGCGGCCGGCCGGAGTCGCTCTACGGCGCATTGATGAACCTCGCGCGCGCCGGCGGCGGCCTGCTCGGCTGGCTGTGGCCGGCGCGCTACGAGAACTCCAAGGGCTACCAGAGCCGCGGCGCGACCCCCCTGCGCACTCGGCGGGAGGAGGGACCGCCGCGATGAGAGTCGCGTTCCTGACCAACGTCGTCAGTCCGTATCGTGCGCCGGTGTTCCAGGAGCTCGCGCGCACGCGGGACTGGCAACTGCGCGTGTTCGTCAACGCGAGCACCGAGTTCGACCGGCAGTGGAAAGGGGACTGCGAGGGTGTCGACGTCGTGCGCACGAGCTCGATCTCGTTCAAACGCAAGCACGTCAGCTTCGAGCCGGTCCGCACCGAGCAGACCGTGACCCGACACGTCCCGGTGGGCCTGTGGCGGGACCTGAAGAAGTTCGATCCCGCGGTCGTGGTCACGCACGAGCTCGGACCTCGCAGCTTCATCGGAGCGCTGTGGTGTCGCGTGCACGCGCGGCCCTACGTCGTGTGGTCGTATCAGTCGCGCGCCGGCGGTCATGTCCGCGGGCGCATGCGTCGCTGGGTCCGCGACTTCATCCTGAAGCGCGCCCGCGCCATCGTGGGCATGGGGACGCAGGCACGCGAAGTGCTCGAGAGCTACGGCGTCCGACCCGACGACATCATCGACGCGCCGAACGCCACGCACGTCAAGCTCGTCGAGTCACGGCTGCGTCACCTGCGGGAGTCGGGGACGGTGGTCCGGCTTCGCGCGCGTCACGGCCATGGCAAGCGCGTCGCACTGGTCTGCGGTCGATTGGTGCCGTTCAAGGGCGTCCGCGAGATCATCGAGCTGTGGCGCCATCTTCCGGATCGGATCCGGTCGGCATGGACGCTGGCGTTTCTCGGCAACGGCCCGCTCGTCGACGACGTGCGCCGGGCGGCACCGTCCGGGGTGCAGTGGTTCAAGGCGGTGCCGATGCACGAGGTGCCGGGCTGGATGGCGATGGCCGACCTTCACGTGTTCCCGTCGCTGGCCGACGCGTGGGGACTCGCCGTCCAGGAGGCGATGCTGGCGGGCACGCCGACGTTGTGCTCGGTGCACGCCGGATGCGCGGACGAGCTGATCGAGGACGGCGTCAACGGACTCCTGTTCGATCCGCTCGGCCCGCGCGACCAGGCCTTCCAGGCCCTGCAGCGCGCGCTGACCCGTGAGGACCTGCCAGCACTCGGTCAGGCCGCCGAGGAGTGGGCGCGCCGCTTCACGCCCGAGCGCATGGCCGACTCGTTCCGCCTCGCGGTGAGCCGCGCACTCGGATCACCGCTGCCGACGATGCCGCCCACGGTCGCGCCGACCATCGAGCAACCCGAGAACGCGAGTGGAGGCACCGCGCGTTGACAGGAGTGTGGGAGGCCGATCCGCCGAGTCCGCGCCCGCGCGGAACCGGCGGAGCCAGCAAACCGAACGTGCCTCCGACGATGCACGCTCCCGCCACCTTTCCGTACGCCGAGGAAGCGCCGGTCGGCTGGCAGGCCCCGCTCCTCGACCTCGCATCGATCGTCGCGCGCCGCTGGCAGCTCTTCGCGATCGTGCTGATGCTCGGCGTGACGTTCGGCATCGGCCGCTACCTGATGACCCGGCCGTTCTACGAGGCGAGCGCGGTCGCGAAGCTGATGGCACGCGAGAAGCCGCCGATCGACCTGAAGGTGCGCCGCGGATCGGTCGAGACGTCGAGTGACACGGCCACGCGGGGCGACACGGGCTCGATGATGCTGCCCGCGGACGTCGCGCTCTACACGTCCATCGCCCGCTCGCAATCGGTCGTCTCGTCGGTGACGCAGCGGTTCCTGTCGCGTCTCGAACGGTGGGAGCGCGTGCGGCCCGAGGAAGCGGTCGCGATCGTGCGCGACATGCTCGCGATCCATGGCGACGAGAACGGCCTCGTGACCGTGGACGTCGTCGCCCATGACCCGGCACTCGCGGCGGACCTCGCCAACGCGATCGTCGACGAGATCGACGAGGCGAGCAAGGCGATCGAGTCCAAGCTGCTCGTGCAGCAGAGCGCGCACCTGGACGCCGCGGTCGCGGCGTCGCGGCAGCAGCTCACCGACGCGGAGGAGGCACTCGAGAAGTTCCTCGGGACCTACGGCATCGTCGATCTCGAGCGGGAGACCGGTGACGTGCTCGGCCTGATCCGTCAGGCCGAGACCACGCGCCAGGACCTGGTCCAGTCCCGACTCGAACGTCTCGAGTCGTTCACGCCGGAAGACTCCGGCGTCCAGAACCTCGACGCGCGCATCGCGCAGACCGATGCGTACATCGCCAAGCTCAAGGAGCGGGCGCGCAACGGTGACAAGCCGGAGGGTGGCCCCAAGACCGCGCGGCTCCAGCTCGAGCTCGAGCGTCTACAGGAGGACGTGCGCTACCAGCGCGACCTGCTGTCGACGCTCGAGGGGCAGCGTGCGATCTACGAGCTGCGGGCCAAGCAACCCGGCGGCTCGGTCGCGTCGATCAAGGCGGCGGAGCCACAGCCCCAGCGCGCCGGCCCGAGCAAGAAGAACACGATCGGCGCGTCGGTGTTGATCGCGTTCTTCCTCGCGATCATCGTCGTCGTGATCCGCGAGCAGTGGACGCGGGTCGAGCGCGATCCGTACCTCGCGCGGCGTGCGGAGGAAGTGCGTTCGCAGGTCCGCGTCCTCGCACCGCAGTGGATGCTCGACACGATGCGGCGCCGCCGGCGGAGGTCGGGGTGACGACGCTCGGGGCAATCCAGGCGATCCCGTCGCGGACGCGTGTCTTCGCGGCGACGCCGGTGCTCGACAAGCTCGTGCTCGCCTACTCGGCGGTGTGGATCGTGTTCCTCGTCACGGGCTTCCGGATGCCGTGGGAGGCGATCCCGACCGGCGAGGAGGATCTCGGCAGTCTGCGGCGACAGATCGTGTTCACGCTCGGTGCGGCGATCGCCGTCCATCGGATGATCCGGTCCGGCAGCTTCGGGGCGCGCATCGGCTGGCACTTCGGGTTCGTCGCACTGGCGATCGCATTGTGCTCGACGCTGATCTACACGCACGACACGGTGCTGACGTTCAAGCGGTCGCTCGTGCACGTGTTCGGGCTCCTGCTGCTGCTGTCGACCGTCGACGCGCATCCACGGCCGGTGCGATTCCACCTGCACGCGATCGTCGTGGTGGTCGGCATCTGCGCATGGGTGTCGATCGGTGCGTACTACGTGTTCCCGAAGGACTGCACGACGATTCCGTACCGGTCCGGTCTCGCCGGCGTCAGCGGCCACCCGAACGTGCTCGGTCCGTGCCTGCAGATCGGGCTCCTGTTGTCGCTGGCGCTGAAGCCGCAACGGCTGAGTCGGCGCACGCTGCTCCACCTGCTCCAGCTCGGCATGGGGATCGCGCTGTGGATGACCGACTCGGTCACGGCGATCGTGTCGACGCTGTTCGGGGCGGCGCTGTTCGTCGCGCTGACGACCTCGTCGTATCGCGCCGGTGCGATCCAGCTGTTCCTGATCGCGCTGTGCTTCGTCGCCGCGTTCGTCGGACTGGACGAGCTGCGGGCGGGGTTCTTCGCGGCGACCGGACGCGACGAGACGCTGTCCGGACGCGACGAGCTGTGGAAGCTGGTGTACGCCGAGGGACTCCGTCATCCGCTGTTCGGTGACGGCTTCGGTGCGTTCTGGCACGAGGGACGCGGCCGCGAGCTCGTGATCACCTGGGACCCGCGACAGGCCCACCACGCGTGGATCGACGTGTTCGTCGACCTCGGCATCGTCGGCCTGGTCGTCGTGATCGCGACCATTCCGCTGCGCATGTTCCCGATGTGGCTCCGCGCGCGCGGCAAGCGTGGCACGTGGCGTCGCAACGCCGCCGCGGCGATCTTCGCCTCCGCCGCGTCGATGCTGCTGGTGTCGTCATGGAGCGAGAGCTTCCTGCTGAAGGCGGACAAGCTGCAGTTCTTCGCGCTCTTGTGGGGTCTGCTCCTGCTCGAGAACCCGGGGCCGAACCGGTTCGAGATGGAGTTCGCGGAAGGTGCCGAAGCGCCGCCGCCGGAGCCACCGAAGCGGCGGCGCCGCGCCGTGTCGTCGCCGGGCCCGCAGGCCGCGCATCCCACCTCGTTCGCGACGTAGTCTGCTCACACGCCGACGACGAGCAGGACACGCGGGCGTCACGGGTACCGTTCTCGTCGAGGTCGAGGGGCGCGAGCCGGCGCGTGCTGCTGACGTCGCGGAGCGATCGGGAACATCGGGATCCGGACGCCGGCGCGTCTTCGGTCCGTTCGCGCGCGGTCGTGTCGCGTTCCACGACGATGGCTGCCGCCGATCCAGGTCCTCCTCGAGATGCCGTCGATCTCCTGGAGAAGGCCGAAGTGCCGGTGCGACTCGAAACCGCGACGGACTCCTTCGGACCAGGGAGGAACGGCGGCGCTTCAGGAATCGCTGTGGCCGCGCAAGCGAGCAACGGCGAATCAGTGGCGTTCGCGGGTGGGCGCAACCGGGACCGCGGCGGGACGGTGGTCCGCGGGCGGATCCTGCGGGCCGGTACCGCCCAGCAACGGCCATCCCAGGAGCGGGCGGACTCCCGCTGCGCCGTGCTCCCCGTTGCGCCCGCTCGACCAGACCGCTCCTTCACCGTCACTGGCTCGCGCACCCACACGGACTCCCGAAGCGCCGGTACGCCTAGCAGCCCCCCATCCTGTTTCGCGTCGAGGTCCCGGAGGTGGAAGCGCCGGTCGCCGAAGGCGTGATGCGGCACTTCTTTCGCGACTTCCGATGGGCCCCCAGCGCGACGCGGACGACGCCGAGGGCATCGCGGCGATGGACGAGCCGTTTCCCGAGGGCGAGGCGGCCCGCGCGCGCGACGCTGCCGCGACGCCACGCGACCGGGTGTTCGGACGCATCATGCCGATCCTCGTCGGCATCGGCGTGGTGCTGACGGTCCTCGGCATGATCTTGAATCGCCGAGCCCAAGGACGAGCGCTCGCACCGGTTCTGGTTGCTCGTTCGAGGGCTGGCGATCGACGCGACGATGTCGGGCGCTACGCCGGATCGGGCGGGCACGCCGAGGTCAGGTCGACCATGAACTCCGGATCCGGAGACGACGCAGTGCCTTCCGTCGGATGCTGGCGGCATCGCGGAGCATGAACGAGCACAGAAGCCTGCAACATGCGCCGAAGGAGAGGGGCCGCGAACAGAGCTGCGGATGACTTTCGAGGATCCGGATGATCGACCGGTGGAACAGGTCGTCCGCGTCGACCAGACGTGGACAGAAGGCCGGGTTCGCGAGGTCCGCCGCGCGGCGGGCGCAGGGCAGCAATCTGTCCCTCAACCGCGCACAGTCCGTCCGGATCCAGATCGCTAGCGACAGATCGGGCGGCTCTCGCTCGCACGCATCCCGCTTCATCTCACCGGCAGTCTAGGTCCGGCAACGAACGACCGCCGAACGATTTTTTTTTGCCCGGCCCGCGGGAGATCGCGACGTACCCGGTTTGGAGGCTGCCTCGATCGCCGGTTGGCTGGAGGCCTGGTCCTCCGGCTACAAGCGCCTGACTCCAGGAGGGACATGCCATGATCCACACCGCAGCGTTCGTTGTCTTCGCCTCGGCGTTCGTGTTCGCCGCGGTCGCGCCAGCTCCCGAGAACTGTGGGTGCGCCGCGCAGTGCTGGACGGATCCGGAGACGGGTCAGATGGACTGCTATTGCCCGTTCCTGTCATGCAACGCCGGGGAGGGTTGGTGCAAAGCCGATTGGCAGGAGGACGGACCTCTCGGAGACTCCTACTGGTGCCGGTGCGACGACAGCGGCTCGACCGAGTCCAATTGTGACTGCGAGAGCGGTTATTTTGACGGCGACTTGCGAGACTATCCGCAATGCTACCACCACAAGTGCACCACGACCTGTTACGCACTGAAGGATGAGGACTGGCCTTCCGACGATACGCCGGCCAATGCGTGCGAGTGCCGATAGATGAGAGGAGCGCCCCCATGAATCACACGCAGCTTCGCTGGGTCGGCATCGGGTCGGCCTTGCTGGGAGCGATCGTGGCCCTCTGGCTCGTGGGTCAGGGCACTGCCAAGCTGCCGTCGCCGGGTCGCGAACCTCACAGTGGCTCCGAGCGGGTCGGGGAGACCGCGGCGGGGACGTCGTCTCCCGCGTTCGGAGAGGAGCGCGTTCCGGTAGAGCCCGGAGGTGCGGCGTCGCTCCGGATCCTGGTGGTCGACGAGGCCGATCGACCGGTTCCGGGAGCACGCATGTACCATTGCGGCGCCTGGGCGTCGTTCGCCGCGGCGGACGACGTGCTCGCACACGCGGACACCGGCGGGCACATCGAATGGAGTCCGGGCGCGGAGGAACTCGACGGCCAGGTGCTGGCGATCGTGGCTCGCGGTTTCGTCCCGTCGGTCGTCGATCGAACGGTGCCCGAGCAGACCGTGCGACTTCGGCGCGGGGAGTCGTGGACCGTGCGATGCATCGAGGAGTCCGGGCGTCCGGTGGCGGGCGTACGGGTTGCGATCGGCTCGGCAACCAGCAAGTCGACTCCTCCGATCACGGCGGCGCTCCGGGGCGAGGACGGCGGTGAGGCGATGCTCCCGGGGCCCAGCAACGACCGTTCGATGTTCGTCGCCGTGTCCGGCGAGGACGGCTGCGCCCGCTTCGCCGGTCTGCCGAGATCGCGGTACTGCTTTCGCGTCGAGCACCCCTCCATGGTGAAGCTGGACGCACCGAACGCGGCAGTGTCCCCGCTCGGCGGTGTTCCGGTTCCCGGGCCCGACCTGATCGTCCGGCTGGTGCCGGTCTGTGCAGCCGTGGTCTGCCATCCGGGTCAGCGGGTCGTCGCGGCGTCGGGGATGCTGTCACCCGAGCAGTTCGACCCGCATCTGCGCACCCACGGCTGCTCGGCGGTTCGAGACCTGACCGCCGCGAACCCCGACGCCTGGGTCCGGGCCTGGGTGCCCGCTGGGGCGGTACGTGCGGCCGGCGGAACACCCACCGCCAGGTTCGCGTTCCTGTTGAGCCGCAGCGGGTGGGTGGAACTCGATCTGTCGTTCCACCCGTTGGCGGACGTCACCCCGGTCACGATTCCGCCACCGGCAGAGGCCGTCTGCTGCGAGCGGCGCTTCGTGATGCGTCCGCGTCTGCCGGACGTGGCGGGCTTCCCGACTCCGTTCGTCATCCTCCGAGGAGCGTTCGAGGGCCGGTCCTTCGAAACGTCCACCCGGATCGGTGACACCTGTTGGCTGCCACCGGGTCACTTCGAACTCTCCTTGCTCTCGCCACTCGTGGCATCGGCACTCGCGGCTCCGGATTCGATCGAGGTCACCCCTGGAGGGGTGACGGACGTCGAACTCGCGCGAACCGCCGACCTGGTGCCATGCGAGCTCCGGTTCCGATTGCCGCATGGGCTGGCCCTGTGTCTGTTGTCCGACGTGCGCATCGAGCACGGGTCGGGAGCGACGCTTCGTTGGCCGGGGTGGAGCTCCCTCGATGCCGAGCTGTTGCCCATGTTGAGTCCGCGTCAGTGGGTCCCGGCCGGACACGTCGTCGTTCGGGCGGTCGAGCCGAGTCTGGGCAGAGCATCGCGGGAGTTCGACCTGGCGCGGACCGACGGTGTGACGGAGCTCGAGCTGAGCTGGAGAGGGGAGTGAGATGCGTAGGGTTTCCGTTCGCGAAGTCGCGGTCCGATCCATCCTCATCGCCGTCCTGGTCGGATTGGCGACGCTGAAGATCGCGAGTGGATACGACGTTCGATTCGCGACGCCGCGATTTCTCTACTGGTCGGTGACCGTGATGCAGCTGCTCCTCGCGGCGGCGATCGGTATGCTCTCGACGAGCGCGTTGCTGGTGACCCGTCCACGGGGGGTTCGTTGATGATCGCGAATGCGTCGTTTCGCTGGTCGCTCGGGCTCGCAGTCCTGCTCTCGCCCGGGTTGGTCGCTCAGCGCGATCCGACGCCCCAACCGAAGGGCGTGTCCGCCGGGGAGGGACATGCCGAGGTCCGGTCGGAGCTGTTCGGCAAGCCGGTGTCGGATCACGACACCCGGACCTGGGAGCAGCGCTCGATCGCGTTCGGGAGGGCTCAGGTCCAGACGTGGATGGCGCGACGCAGGCTTCCGGAGCGGACTGCGATTCGGCGAGGGCTCGATTGGCTCGCGGCGCATCAGGCGGACGACGGTGGCTTTCCGGACACGGAGGCAGGTGCCCTCCGCGCGACCTCGGCGGCGATGTTGGCGTTCGCGTGCTACGGGTGTGGTCCGGTCGACGGTCTCCACGCCGACACGGTTCGCCGAGGCCTGACATGGCTGGTCGATCAGCAGCGGGCGGACGGTTGGATCGGCGCACCCGCACAGGACGATGACGATACCGAACGAGTGCGAGCGCACGCGCTCGCCACGCTGGTCCTCGTCGACACCGCGTGGGCCGGGAACTTCCCACAGTTCCGCGAGCACGCGTTGTCGGCGCTGCGCGTGCTGGTCGCGAGCGACAGCACCGAGCCGTGGCGCGAGGTCGCGGTGGCGTACGGTCTTCGCTCCGGAATTCTCGAGCACGATCGGCCGCGCACCCGGTCGGCGCCATCGCCGGAGGATCGGGACGAGGCCGCTGTGGCGATCGTCGCCGCGTATCTGCGCGCGGTCGATCGACGGTCGCCACCGACGGTGCCGCGAGCGCTCGTCGACGCGACGCTGGAGCTCGTCGACGACCCGGACACCGATCCGGCCACCGTCGTGTTCGCGATGTCGGGTCTCTACCAGCTCGGCGGACCGACGTGGCAGCTCGCCGCCCGGCGCTACGCCGACTGGATCGGCGCGCAGCGTCCGGACGGGTCGTGGGCCGCAGCGGAGGATGACGAGGGCTCGGCGTCCTGCACGGCGATGCGCGTGCTCGCGCTCGATCTGCCCGGCCTGTTCGTCCGGTTCGGTTCGGGGAACGGCACGCAGGCGACGCGTGCACGCGAGGCACGCTCGGTTCCCGAGCCGCGATAGGCCAGGTCGTGCCCGCCACCGGATCCTGACCCGGCGCGACTCACGGCTGCTCGCGGACCAGCTCGCCGACGAGCCTCGCGAGGTCGGCGCCGTGTGCTTCGACGCTGCGCAGGATGCCGTGCCGGTCGAGCACGAACACGCGGGGGATCGCGGTGACGCCGTGTGCGGTCGCCAGTGCGTGCCAACCGGGGTGGTCCGCGTCGAACAGCTGCGGCCAGTCGATCTCCGGATGCGCGTCGAGGAACTGGTCGAGCGCCTTCGCCTCCCGATCGCAGCTGACGCCCACGACCACCAGGTCCTCGGGCGTGAAGCTCTTCCGCAGCTCGACGAGGCCCGGCAATGCGGCCTTGCACGGCACGCACCAGCTCGCCCAGAAGTCGACGACGACGACCTTGCCCCGCAACGAGTCGGTCGAGAGCTCGTCACCGCCGCGTAGCTTGCCTGCGAGCACCAGCGGCTTGCCGACGAGGTTCCGCGGATCGCGCGCCGCCTCGTCCGCGGCGCCGGCGAACAACTTCGCGATCTGCGCGTCCCGGGCCTGCTGCGCGATCGCCCGCGCCTCGGCCTCGTCGAGCGCCGCCGCCCGCCTGACCGCCCACGCGACGCCAGTGACCAACTCCCGCTCCGCGTCGGTGTCGCCGGTCTCACTCACGAGCCTGCCGAACGCCGCGACCGCCGCCTTCCGCGCGTCCGGACCCGACGCCGTGATGATCGCGACCGCACCACTCCGCAGCCGCGCTCCGGGATCGGCAGGTCGCTGGTCGGTGTCCTCGGCCGACCGCGCGAAGCGGGTGTCGCCGAGCGACATCGCGTACACCTCCAACTCGGCGATCCGCGTCGCGTCGCCGGACTCGCCGCGCGACCGCAGCACGGTTTCGAGATCATGGATCGCCGGTATCGCCGTCGCCGCGAGCCGCTCGCGCACTTGCGGATCCCGCAGATCCGCGGGGTTCCTCGGCATCGCCAGCAGGAACGCGTCCACCGCCGACTGGGTGTGCTTCGCCGAGGCCTCGACGGCCTTCGGCGGCTCCTGCGCGGTCCCGCGCGGACCGAGGATCGCGACGATGAGGACGACGAGACGGGCGGTGTGGTTCATCCGGAGAACCCACTGCGCGAGACGCGCCAAAGGGGTCGCCGAAACGCGCTTTCAGTCCCCCACCAGCCGCGCCACCTCCGCGAGCAGGTCTTCCTGCGCGTCGACGCTTCGCACGATCCCGTCCCGATCGATCAGGAACACGCGCGGAATCAGGTTGACGCCGAGCGATGTCGCCAACGCATGCCAGCCCGGATGCTCCGCGTCGAACAGCTGCGGCCACGACATCTCCGGGTGCTTTTCGAGGTAGTCCTTCAGCGTCGCCGGATCCCGGTCGCAGCTCACACCGACGACCGACACGCCCTTGTCCAGGAACTTCACGCGCGCGCGCAACACGTCGGGCAGCGCATAGTCACAGCGCACCGACCAGCTCGCCCAGAAGTGCACGATCACGACCCGACCGCGCATCGACGCCGTCGAGAACCGTTCGCCGTTCGCGAGCTTGCCCTCGAGGACGAGCGGCTGGCCGAGCAGCTTGCGCGGGTCCTTGGCAGCCCAGCCGGCGGCCTTGTCGAGATTCGCCGCGAGCTGTGGATCGCACGCGGCGCGAGCCAGCGCGGTCGCCTCGGTGGCGGTCAGGTCCGCCGCGATCAACGCACACCGGACCGCGGAAGGCGCGGCATCGGACGGCTCGGCGAGCAGCCGTTCGAACGACGTCAGCGCCGCGTGCCGTGCCTGGGCGTCCGGCGCCGCGATCAGCTCCGCGACAGCCCGTAGCAGCCCGGCCTCGATCGGATCCGACTTCGCGAGATCGCGGACTCGCGCATCGGCCACCTCGTCGCCGAGCGCGAGCGCGTAGATCGTGAACTCCCGCAGGACGGACCGGAATCGCCTCTCCTCGCGGTGCTCCGAGAGGAACGCGTTGATCTGCCGCAACACCGGGACCGCCGTCGGCGCGACGTTGCGGCGCACCAGCGGGTCGCGCAGTGCGATCGGCTGGCGCGGCATCACGCGGTGGAACCGATCGAGGAAGTCGGTCAACTGCGCGTCCGTCGCGGCAGAGCTCGGAGCCGGTTCGGTGCGCGCGGCATCGGCCGACGATGCCACCCAGCCCGAATGCTGCGCCTCGGCAGGCCGCTCGCTCGTCGCGAGCCTGGACGCGGCCCATGCGATCGCAGAGCCCACGACGACGATCGCCGCCGCGAGCCAGATGCGCTGTCCCGCCCTGCTGCGCGCCTCGACCGCGACCGCGTCCACGGCGGCTGCGGCCGCCGCTCGACGCTCGGGCGGCGCGTCGAGCACGCGCGTCGCGTCCGACGGCTCCTCGCCGGCGCAGATCTCGCTCAGCGCGATCTCGAGGAATGCCTCGTCGGCCGACGGGTCCCGTGTCGATTCCATCATGCTCCTCGCCGTTCGGCGCCGAGTCGCCGCAGCACACAATCACGAAGCACCGCGCGCGTCCGGCGCAGCAACGTCTTCACACCATCGACACTCAGGTCGAGGATCACGGCCATCGACTCGCGCGACTCCTCTTCGCCGTAGCGCAGCTCGATCGCCGTCCTCGCGCGACCGTCGATCCCTCGCAGACACGCGCGCAGCGCCGCACAGAACGCATCACCGTCGTCGTCCGGTGCACACTGTTCGAGCGCGCGGTCGGCGAGATCGGCGCGTGCCTGCATCACACGGCGTTGCACGCCCTGCCGGCGCAGATGCGCCCGCCACAGATTGCGGACGGCACCGAGCAGCCACGCCGCGGCGTCCGGATCCTCGAGATCGTGCACGCGCTTGTGGAGCGCCGCGAGCAACGCCTCCTGCACGAGGTCGTCCGCGAGGTCCGGTGGACAACCGCACACGCGCAGGTAACGCCAGGGCCGCTTCTGGTGCCGCAGCACCCAGCGATCCAACGAGTCCGCGTTCGGCGCGTCGTGCGTCCGCACGGGCTCGCAGGAGCGAAGGGCTGCCGCCGGCTCTCCCTGGAAACCGAACACGGTGCTCTGTGGCTCAGCGCCCGAGGATCACCTGGACCGCGTTCGAGGTGGTGATCCCGAACGGATTGGCGGGGGCGTCCAGCGTCGCCACCTGGGCGAACACCGACCGACCGGCCACCGACGTGTCCATCGGCACCATCGCCGACCACCCGGATGTGCCCGCGCTCGACACCAGCGGCGTCGTCAGCAGCAGATCGATGTCGAACGTGCAGCCGGTCATGCCGATCGCGCCGAGGTCGAGCGGCGTCGCGAGCCGGTCGAAGCCGAGCGCGATGACCGTCGGCGTGGCCGGGATCGGCAGGTTGGAGACCGTGAGCAGCGCGGACTGACCGAGCACCGGCGGCGCAGCGGACACTCCGGTGAGCGTCGGCGTGCCGTTGCTGCCGGCGCACCCGGCGCCGAACGCACGGTAGCCGGCGCCGCCCTCGACGCGGATGATCCAGGTTCCGGGCGGGAAGCCCGGACCCGTCGAGACGTCGAGAAGCTGGTTGTTCGACATCACCGCATAGTCC
The DNA here is from genome assembly GCA_963823025.1 of uncultured Planctomycetota bacterium. Classification (GTDB taxonomy): domain Bacteria; phylum Planctomycetota; class UBA1135; order UBA1135; family UBA2386; genus CAWGKH01. Next base: position 142,621 of record CAWGKH010000011.1, read on the forward strand.
AACGTGCCGCCCTGATCGCTCGCCAGCCACTGCGTGTGCGGGTAGGCATTGTTGTTGAACTCGATCGATCCGGGTGCGGCGCCCGGCCCGTAGGCGACGCCGACGCCGACGAACATCCCGCCCGTCGTGGGCACCGTGATGCCGGCGATCGCGAACAGGTCGTAGTGCTGCCAGACTCCGGTGTTGCCGCCGGTCACGCCACCGGGCACCGGGATCACCGCGACCGGCACCGCGTCGGCCGGGTTCATGTCGTCGTTCGGATCGTCGAAGATCGACAGCGTCAGCGGCAGCCCATCGAGCGGAGTCGTCTGTCCGGGCTTGCCGAACTTCGCGTCGATGAACGCGATCTCCGACAGGCAGTCGACGTAGACGAGGCGGGCTTCCTCACCCCCGTTGAACTTGCCGATCCCGGCGGATGCGGTGCCGTGGCTGTAGTCCGGGCACTGCGCAGGAACGTGGGCGACGACGGTGACCGCGACGACGGCGGCGAGGACGAGCGTTCTCATGGGGAGCACGAGGGTAGCGGAACGGAGATGGAATCGGGGAAGAGGCAAGCACCGACTGCGTCGCGCGCGCGAGAGGGTGCAGAAACCTCCGAATTCCCGGATACCGCGCACCGCATGCCGCGGCGACCCGTCACGTGTCGCGCGCGCCTGCTGAGCGCGACGCGGACGACCGGAGCCGACCGATCGTCCGACCGGACGTGGCAGGGTGGCGCACTCGACTGCGCCGTAGAGGTCGACCGGCGCGTGGTCGCGCGCCATCGACCCACAGGAGAGCACCGTGCGCAAGTACGTGATCGAGAGAGAGATTCCCGGCATCGGGGACCTGAAGAACCAGGCGCTGCGCGAGGGCGCGCAGCGTTCCAACGCGGCCCTGGCCCAGCTGGGGTCCGGGATTCAATGGGTGCACAGCTACGTGGCGGGTGACCGCACGTTCTGCATCTACCTCGCCGAGGACGAGAGCCTCATCCACCGGCATGCCGAGCTCAGCGGCTTCCCCGCGACGCGCATCTACGAGGTGAAGCGGATCATCGATCCGACGACGGCCTCCGCGGTCGCGCGCCTGCGCACCTGATCGCGGCGCGCACGATCCCGATGGATGCCCGCTTCCAACGTCGCGTCCAGCGCTACGGCTGGGACCGCGCCGCGAACGCGTACGAGTCCGGCTGGAGTGAGCAGCTCCGGCCGGCCCAGCAGCTCCTGCTCCAGCTGGCAGAACTCCGGAGGGGCGAGGCCGTGCTCGACGTCGCGTGCGGCACCGGTCTCGTCAGCCTGGCAGCGGCGCACGCGGTCGGCCCGACCGGCCGCGTCGTCGGCGTCGACCTGTCCGACGAGATGGTCGCGATCGCGGCGACGACGGTCGTCACGTCGGCGCCCTGTCTGACCGCGTTCCGTCAATGCGACGCCGAACGCCTCGACCTCGGCGAAGAGCGGTTCGATGCGGCGCTGTGTGCACTCGGGCTGATGTACGTCGCCGACGCAGTCGCCGCCCTGCGGGAGCAGTGGAACGCGCTGCGACCGGGCGGCCGCGCGGTGAGCGCCGTCTGGGGCGCCCGCACGGCGTGCGGCTGGGCGTCGATCTTCCCGATCGTCGACGCCCGCGTGCAGAGCGAGGTGTGCCCGCTGTTCTTCCGCCTCGGCACCGGCGATGCGCTCGCAAACGCGTTCGCGGACGCGGGCTTCGTCGACGTCGCGTCCCGGCGCATCCGGACGACGCTCGAGTACGCTTCCGACCAGGCCGCGCTCGACGCCGCCTTCGCCGCCGGTCCGGTCGCACTCGCCTACTCGCGGTTCGACGACGCGGCGCGGCGCACCGCCCACGCCGAGTACCTCGCCTCGATCGCCCCCCACCGCCACGGGGACGGCTACCGGATCCCCGGCGAGTTCGTCGTCACGCGCGGCACCCGCCCGCCTGACCAAGGGCGTCGAACCAGCCCTGGTCCGATTTGACGCCGTTCGGCGGCACACCGTGAGTCTCGACCGCGCGTGCGAGCGTCCGTATCGTCCCGCTGCTGCCAGCTCCGGTCGCTCGTCGCGGCGGAGCCTGACCCGAGACGGTCCCGGTCGTCGTGGAGATGGCAGCACGCGTGGCCGGGAGGAGACGATCGATGCACGGCTTCCGTTCCACCCGGGTCCTGATGTGGGTGTGCACCGCGACGCTCGCTGCGGGGTGCGCCGGCGGCCCGCGTGAGCCGGCCGTCGCGGCGCCGACCGTGCACGGCGTGGCGTTGCCCGGGGCACCGGCGGACGGTGTCGGCATGGACGTCATCGCCTACGACCGGGCCCGGCATCGGGTCTGGGTTCCGGCGGGGAACACCGCCAGCGTCGACCTGATCGACACCGCCGACGACAGCGTCCGGCGCATCGAGGGATTCCCCGTCACCGAGATCGAACGCCACGGCCAGAAGCGCACGGTCGGGCCGAGCGCGGCGGCGATCGGCAACGGCGTCGTCTACGTCGTGAACCGTGGGGACAACGGCGTCTATGCGCTCGATGCCGACACCGCGCAGGTGATCACCCACACCCGAGTCGCCGGGATGCCGGACTTGGTGGCGTTCGCGGCAACCGCGAACGAGGTCTGGGTCACGCTGCCGCGGGACAAGGTCATCGTGGCCCTCGATGCGACCAGCCTCGCGACCAAGGACACCATCCGGTTCGAAGGCGAGCCCGAAGGTCTCGTGGTCGACGACGCGCGGGGCCTCGTCTACACGAACCTCGAGGACAAGGACCGCACGCTGACGATCGACCTCCGGAGCCGCAAGGTCGTGCGCGACTGGGCGGCGAACGCCGGCGAAGGCGGCCCGAAGTGCCTCGCCCTCGACCGCGCGCACGACTTCCTGATCGTGGCCTGCCCCGACCACGTGAACGTCCTCGATGCCGCCCGCGACGGGAAGCTCCTCTCGACGATCGACACCGGCGCCGGCGTCGACTCGATCGACTACGTCGAGAGCCGCCACCAGCTGTTCGCCGCGGCGAGCCGCGCCGGCAAGCTCACCGTGGCGGGACTCGATGCCGACGGCACGCTCACTCCGATCGCCGTCGTGGACACGGCGACCGGCGCGCGCAACGCCGTCGCGACCGAACGCGGCGTCGCCTATCTCACCGACTCGCCGCGGGGACGGATCCTCGTCGTCACGCCACCGGCGCGCTGAGTCGCTGAGCGCGACGGCGTCGCGCGACGAGGCGAACATCCCGGGGCGGGTCCGGCTGCCGGCCGTGGACTCTCCAGCATTCCGGCGTCACCAGCGTCGTGCGGCATCGCTCGCTCGATTCCGCACGGCCTCGCCCTGCGGCGGAGCTCCGGACCCTGCCGTCACTCAGGCGTGACGATCGCGTGGTGAAGGCCGGCGCCGGCAGATGCGACACGCGGCGGTCCGGTCTTTGCCGAACGGCGGCCGTGCTCGCGGTCCGGCCCCCGATCGTCATCGGCCTCCTGGTCCTGTTCGCGCTCGCCGCGCTGGCGACGTGCGCGTGGATCGCTCCGGGCGAACTGCCCGTTCTCGCCGATGCGCCGCGGGCGGTCCGCACGCCGACGGCGATCGACGAGGCCGTCGAATCCGTCTCGCGCCAGGCACCGATCGGAGCCGAGGTCGAACGCCACCTGGTGCGGTCCTCGCCCCCCGCGCGACCGAGCCTGCGCGGCTCGGTGGTCACGCACGACGGAGACCGCCTGCCCGGCGCGACCGTGCAGGCGCGAGCGTCCGACGCACTGGACGAAGCGGGCGGCGACATCGACCTCGGCACCACGACGACGGACGGCAACGGCGATTTCGTCGTCAGCGTCGCGTGCCTGACGCAGATCACGCCGCTCCGGCGGCGCGCGCTCGAGCTCGCGATCGACGTGTCCGATCCGAACCACCTCTCCGCGCACTGGTCGACGAGCCTGACCGACGCGCTCGACAGCGGGCGCATCGATTTCGAGCTACCGTCGTCGGACGGTGTGTTGGTCGGCCACGTGGTGTCGCCCGCTGGATCCCCGGTCGCCGACGCGACGGTGTTCACCGACGAGTCCGGGCGCTCCCGGGACACCGACGCGTCGGGTCGATTCGAGCTCGAGGTCGACGAACCGGACGAGCTCTACGCCGTTCACCCGCGATTCGGCGCGTCGGAGGTCGTGCACGTCGACGCGACGAACGGCCGCGTCGAGCCGATCGAGCTCCGCCTCGTCCGTCCGCTCGGTGTGATCTCGGGTCGCGTCCGCGACGTCTCCGGGGCCGGTGTTCCGGCACACGAGGTGCTGCTCCGCCGTTGCTGGGATCCACCGTCGCCGGACGGCCGCGGCGACTCCGAGCGCCTCGGACTCGACGAGGTCACGGTCCTGACCGATGCGGATGGACGGTTCCGGGTCTGCTGCCTGAAGCCTGGCCGCTACGAAGTGGACTGGTCCGGGTTCGACGAGTGGCCCTCGCACCCGCGCGACGATCGGTCCGGGTCGGTCGAAGCCGAGACCGGTTCCCCACCGCTGGACCTCGTCGTGCCCCTGATCCACCTCGACGTCGACGTGGTCGATCGCAACGACGAACCGCTCCGAGGAGCGACCGTGTTGGCCCGCCTCACGATGCCGGACGGCGGACTGTTCACCGATCAGCTCGGCACCGAATGGCGGGAGATCGAGAACCACCCCGCGCGACTCTGGCTCGCAGCCGGATGGAGCGGCACGGTCGAATCCAGCGTGCCGGGCTCCGCGATCGCCAGGGAGACCTTCCGCATCGACGCACCGGGCTCGAACCGTGTGAAGCTCGTGCTCCGCGCGCTCCGCGCCGGCGAGGGTGTGCGGTTGCACGCCGCGGATGCGACCGGTCGCCCGGTCGAGAACATGACGGTGCACGTCACCGGCCTGCGGCTTGGCAGCGAAGTGGCACTGCCGCTCCACGGCAGCGTCGACGCCGGCTTCCGCGTGCCGGACGGTATCCTGCTTCCGCTGCCTCCGGGCGCGTACCGGCTCCAGCTGACACCTGCGGTCGACCGCTCGCGGCCACTGCTGCCGGTCGAGCTCGAAGTACGCGCAGCGGATCCCGCCCCGCGCTTCGACGTCCGTTTCCCGCTCGGCGCGCGCGTCGCATTCGTGGCGCCACGGAAGAGCTTCCTCCCGCCACCCGAGCAACGGATCGCGCGCTGCGGACGGTCGTCGGACAGGTGGTTGGACACCGAGCTGCACGTCGACGTGATCTGGACCACCGGGATGGTGCAATCGATCGTCCTCCATCCGATCGACGGTTCCCGGCGGACGCCGTCGCGCTTCGACCCGGAGACCGACGACGTCGTCGGGGGCCCGACGATTCTCGAACCCGGCGCGACGCGATTCCGGGTGTGGGCGCGCGACGCCGAGCCGACTCGGCTCGACGCCGTGCTGGTGCCGGGACTCAACTGGTTCGCCGTCGAGCGCGTGTCGGGCGGAGGCTTGAGCGTACGACCGGTCCATTGAGCGTCCGGACACCAGGTCGCGCGGGATCTGCTCAGTGGAGGACGATCTCGTGCGCGTCGGTCATCACGAGCGCACCCGTCGGGGTGATCGCGACGCCCTGCACCAGCACGCTGACGCCGCCGAGGCCGCTCGGGACGCGGAGGCTGGTCGTGGTGCCACCCGGAGGCAGGATGAACTGGAATCCACCGACGTTGCCACCGTTCAGCAGGAGGATCGGCTGAAAGGGGCTGATCCACAGCGGCGGCAGGAACGGCGTCGGCTGCGACGACGTGGGGAACGGCTGCAGGAACCCGGCGAACGGCGCGAACGTCAGCGAGTCGTCGGGGGAGTCGAACCGGACGGAGATCGCGTCGCCGCCGTTCGCGGTCTTGACGAATTCACCGGGGCCCGTGCGCGGAGCCGAGTTGACGCCACTCGCCAGCTCGACGTCGTGGTTGCTGCCCGGGTAGGGGCGCGTGCGGAACGACCACATCGCGTTGTTGCCGCTGGCCGGGTGCTGGACGTTGACGATGAAGCGGTACGGATCGTTCGGATCGAAGATGAGGCCGGTCGGCTCGGAGCCGATGATGCCGAGGCTCACGAAGATGCCCATCGACTCCGCGACACCGTCCCGGTTCGCGTCGATGCACTTCCAGATGTCGCCGCCGTTCGGCTCGCCGTCCTCGACGACGTAGATGTTGCCGAACGCATCGGCGGCGACGTTGTCCGGGCTGTCGAACACGGTGCCCGAACCGGCGCTCGTGTAGGGGTCGTTCTGCGCCGGGTTGACGTCGGTGCCGGTCGCCAGGTTGATCGTGTCGAAGTTGACGAACTCACGGACGATCGCCGTGTCGGATCCCGTCAGCTCGATCGAGATCACGCGGTTCTCGCTGGTGATCGAGACGTAGATCGCCTGGTTGCCATTCGCGAGCGTGTTGAGGTCCATGTCCTCCGGACGGCCGTACGGCGTGCCGAGGATCTCGTCCGCAGCCGCGCGACCGCTGTTCGCGGTGACGTAGACGAAGGGGTCGGTGGCCGTCAGCGGGTTGCCGGCGGCGTCGGTCAGCGGCACCCAGTGGGCTGGACCGAAGCGGTTGGTCAGCCGGTTCTGCGTCGAGTTCCAGTTCTCGTTGGGCATCGCGTTCGGGTCGGCGGCGTAGCCGTCGACGCTGAGCACGAAGGTCTGGCCCGCGGACAGATCGCCGGGCGTCGACGGCACGTACTTGTAGATGCAGCCCGAGTTGTCCTCGTCGACGACGTAGAGATTGCCATCGCGGTCGAAGCGCGTGCCCTCGTGCGAGACCGCCGGGACCTTGGTCAGCCAGCGGACCTGGAACGGCCCCGCGGGCGACAGCGGGTTCAGCACCTCGAACAGGCGACCGCCGGTGGTCTCCTCACCCACCAGGATCGTCCCGTTCGGCGTCCACGTGCACGGGTCGAAGCGCAGGTAGTCGTCGTTGTTCGCGTTCCACACGGCCGGATTCGGAGTGCGCACGCCGGTGTCGTTGCCGAGCAACAGCGTCGCGAAGTTCCCGGTGACGGTGTCGTAGCGGAACACGCCACCACCGTGGGAACCGGCCTCTGCCGGAACGAAGACGAACCGGCTCGACAAGTCGAAGGCCGACATGTCCCAGTTGATCAGGGACGTCGCCAGCCCGTGCGAGGTCAGCGTGTTGTAGTCGGTGACCTTGGTCTGGGTCGTGCGGAACGGAGCGAGGAACGGGGCGGTGTTCTCGACGCCGTTGGTGCTGCCCGGGGCAGCGGACGCCGGCAGCGGGAAGCCGTCCTGCGCGGAGAGGGACGCCGCTGCGGCGACGGAACAGAGAATTGCGAGATGACGCATGGAGTCTCGAGTCCTTCGGTGGTTCGAATCGAAACGGCGGGTCGACCTTCGACCCGTCGATGCCGGAGGACGCTAGGCACACTTCGACGAGACCTTGCAAAGGGCAGGTGAGACGATCGCCAACGAGTCTCCACAAGCGCTTCCGGTCGTCGATCTGACCGAGTGATGCACCACACTCGACCCGATCGGACCGTGTCGGGGAGCGCATCGGATGAAGAGACCTTTGCCGTGTCTTTCTCTGGTGCCGTGCTGCGGTACGGCGTCGCGTGAGACCGGCGCGCGCGCGTCATCGAGCGCGCGTCAGCGAGATCGGGTGCTCGACGACACCCGGCGCGGGCACGTCGACGACGAGCTCGCCCAGCGGCAGGTAGCCCGGCAGCTCCGAGACCCGGACGCGGTACCTGCCGGGCTCGCGAGCGCGCACCGACAGTCGCACACCGCCAGGGACGTAGATGGGACGCCACGCGTCGTCGCCGGGCGCGCGTATCGAAACGGCCGTACCTCGCGTCCAAGGCACGCCGATCTCGCCGTCGCGCAGGACCAGATCGATCCGGCTCGACGGCAGGGCCTGCATCGTCACGCCACGCGGCACGTCGGTGACGTGCACGCGCGCGGCCTCGGTCCGGAACTCGTCGCTCCGCGTCGTGATGACGATGTCGGTGCACGGTGCGCGGATGTTCCAGAGGCCGGTCGTCGCGTCGATCTCGGCCCGCGCGAGTCCGCCGCCGTGCACCCCCTCCGGCCATTCGCCGCGCCAGAAGACGGCGTCCACGGTCGCGGGCCGCCCGTTGGACGCGTCGAGGACACGCACCGACACCTCGCCGGGCGGCGGCAGCTCGAAGCGGCAGTCCTCCAGGCCGGCCGGTCCGACCTCGCACACGATGCTCGTGCAGAGCGGGAACAGCTCGAGCTCGTATCGACCGGGTTGCACCGCGTCGAGGTGCCAACGCCACACCTCGTCCGACACGCGCGTCATCGACTCGGGGCCGATGCGAACGACCCGCTCCTGCCCGGCGAGCACCGGATCGAGGAGCTGGACCACGAGGAGGAACCGCTCGAGTGCCCAGCTCGCCGGCAGCACCACCTCGCCGCCGAACGGCACCGCGTCCGGTACCGCCAATGCCTCTAGTCGCAGATCGACGTGCGTGCGCAGTCCGGTTCGGAGCGCGGCGGTCGTCCGGCCCAGCACGCGCGGACCGTCCCACCAGTCGCCGACTTCCGCCGCGACGTCGAGCTCGCCGACGGGGAGTCCCTCGAGTTCGATGGACGCCCGCGTCGCGACGTCGACCTCGGCGATGAGTCGCTGATCGGTTCCACGCACGCGGAGCACGAGTCCCGGACAGGAGAGATCCCCGAGGAGCGCGACGTCCAGGTCACCGGCGGGACCGAGCTCGACGAAGCGCTCACCGCCACCGCCCCCTTCGAACTGGACGCGCTCCCACGCGCGCCCCGGCGCGCCGACGTGGAACGTGCGCGCGCTGCCATCGCCCGGAGGGATCTCGAGCGGGGACACACCCGGACCGATGACGATCCGGTCGGTCGGGTGATCGCCGGGATGACGGAGGTCACTCCGCGGCCAGCCGAGCGCACGCACCACCGTCACGTCCGACAGCTCCCGCTTGGTCTCGGCGTCGATCACGTGCAGCAGCGTCGACTGCACCCAGCGCGCACGCAGCTCGATCTGCATCCCGTCCTCGACGCGGTATCGAGCCGGGATGCCGTCGGGCACGGCGACGCGGCCACCGAGCTCGATCCGCGACACGCCGAGCTCCCGATCCGCGGGGACCCGCACCGCGAAGCGCCCCGCGGTGACTTCGACGCCGTGCCCGGATCCACCGTTGCCCTCCCAGAAGGCCATCACGAGCGAACCGCTCTCGCGGTCGTGCCACTCGCCGTTCGCGTCGCGGACGGTGATGGTGCCGGACACGCGGAGCCGGCTCTGCTCGCCGGGCTCCGGCTCGGGCGACGGCGCGTGCGACGTCGCCACAGTCCGTCGTTGCGGCTCGGCACCCGAGTCGATCGACGTCGCTTCGCCCGCATGCACGGATGGTGCCGCCTCGGGCGCCCTCGACGCCGGGCTGCCGCCGCCGTCCAGCGTTCCGGAGGGGTGGTTCATCAGCACCACCGCGAACGCTACGACGAGCGCGGCGAGCAGCGACGCGAGAACTCTCGGGCGCGACACGGCACGCGACTCTAGCCGCTCGGCGCGCCGCGTGGGCGATGTCAGAACTCGAAGATGGACGGCGTTGCAAACCGCGCTGCTGACAAGTCGAGCACCTGCCACACGGTGGCTCCCGCACCGACGGCACTCGGCGGGATCGTGAACGGCAGGCCCGCGAATCCGTCGGCGTCGGCCATCACGACGCCGAGGTTGAGCAGCGGGCCGCCGGCGCCGTAGATCTCACCCGCCACCCCGGGGATCGTCAGGACCGAGAACCGGTCGATCTGATCCGGGAAGCCGACAAACCACACGAGCGGCGCCGACGGCGTCGCGCCGGCGACCTCCGAACGAAACCACAGTGCACCGCTGCTGTTCAGCTCGTTCTTGGTGTGCTTGGTGACGAACGGCTGCGGCTGGAACGGGATCAAGCCGAGTCCCTGGATCGCATCCCCACCGGTCGAATCCGGCAAGATCCCCATGTGGGAGCCGAGCGTCGCGACGGTGCTGCCCATCGACACCCCGTTGATCACGGCGATCGAGCCACCGCCACTGGTCGAGAAGATCGCGTAGTCGCTCGTCCCGTCGCCGCTCCCGAAGATCAGGTTCGGCAGCACCAGGCTCGAGTCCTGCGGCGCGACGAACGTCCCGCCGTTGGGATCGACCTCGAGCGCCGACAGATCCACGATGGCGGTGATCGCCACGCCAGCGGCGTTCCTCGCTCCGGCGGCGCCGACCATCGCGTCCATGTCCGCCTCGGTCGCGACGAGACGCGCCGAGTTCGGGTTGATCGTCATGACGTTGCCGCTCACGTCGTACGTGATGTCCGACGGCGCGATGTAGATCAGGGCACCGTCGGTCTGCGAAACCCCGTTGATGGTCTCGGTGTCGGCGAACGACAGGTAGAGGCCTCCGGACGAATCTTGGCAGATCGCGTTCACATCGGTGTCGGTCGCGCCGGTTGCGAGATCGACAGCGGCTTCCGGCAGGAACACCTCGACGAAGTAGTTGCTGTCGTAGCGCAACACGTCGCCGTCCCTGACGGTTCCGGACGTCACCGTGTACGACGGGGCCGCGAAGCTGTGGTAGATCTCGCGTGGTCCGGCGGCGCCCGGGCCGTTGAACCGTTTGACGAACGCCGCGTCGATCGTGCCCCACGGACCCGTCGACGCCGACTTGACGAAGTCGCCGTTGTTGTCGGCATCGCCGTACCAGACGTAGGCCAGGCTCGCCGGAAGGAAGGGCCCGGCGGAGTAGCTCACGCCCGGCAGCGGCGCGACGAACTGAAGCCCGTCGTTGTTGATCGTCCCCACAGCGAGATTGCCGTTGCCGGCGGAGCGGGTCGGCGTCCCGTCGCTCGAGCTCACCCACACGAGCGCGCTCTGAGCCGCGGCAACAGACACCAGCGCCGCCACGGCGCCCGCGAAACGCGTCATCCCGAGCAGTGTCATCGAATCACCTGTAGCAAATGCCATGCGGATGGAGTCCGTCAGAAATCGGTCGCTCCGGGCCATGCGAAGCTCAACGACGACAGATCGAGTGCCTCCCAGACCAGCGCGCCCCCGCCACCGATGATCGACGCCGGGATGTCGATGGTGTTCGCGGCGTTGCCGTTCGCGTCGGCGGTCGCGACGCCGATCGGGACCGCGAGTCCGGCGCCGTACGCATCGCCGCCGAATCCCGAAATCGCGATCGCGGGAAACACCGAACCGACCGGCAGGTCGATGAAGAACACGACGACGCCGCCGGGCGTGGCGCCCGCGACCTCCTGCCGGTCGTACAGCGGGGAGCTGATCGAGTAGCTGTTCGTCGGCCAGTTCTCCAGCACCAGGGGCGGGAGCTGTGGTGGGATCAACCCGAGGGCGAACACCCCGTCGGTGCCGGTGGCGTTCGGGATCAGGCCGAGCTGGGTTCCGGTCGTCGCGACGGCGCTTGCAAGCGGCACGCCGTTGACGACGGCGAACGAACCTCCGCCCGCCGTCGAGAGCACGGCACCGTCGTTGTCGGCGTCGTCCCAGCTGAACAGCAGATTCGGCACGACGAGGTTCGGATCGAGCGGCGACGTGAAGGTGCCGCCGTTCGGGTCGATCTCGAGCGCGCTCAGCTCAACGTCACTCGTCGTCGTCGGCGGCGTCGCTCCTCGCGCGTCCCGGACACCGCTCGCGACGATCAGCGCGGCGATGTCGCTCTCGTTCGCCAGGACGACCGCGGCTCCGGCCGCGATCGACGAGACGTCGAGATTCGCGTCGTAGGTGATCGCCGCGGCGGGGATGAACACGATCGATCCGTCTTCGGCACTCGAACCGTTGACGGTCTCCGTCGCGTCGAACGACAGGAACAGATCGCCGCTCGCGTCCATGCAGATCGCGTCGACGTCGACATTGTCGTTCGCGCCGGTCTGGCCGATCGCGACCAGCACCTGCGCCTCGGTCAGGAAGAACTCCAGTGTGCCCTGACCCGAGAAGCGGAACACGTCGCCGTCCTCCCACGCCCGGGTCAGGTCGGAAGCCTTGCTCACGAACACGTCGCGCGGACCCCAGACGGCGGGCGCCGGGCGCAACCGATGGATCAGGATCGCGTCCGGCTCGTTCCCGGGAGCCGCGGAGCCGGACTCGACGAAGTCGCCGTCGGCGTCGTGGTCGCCGAGGAACGCCCACTGGGTCGACAGGCTGAGGAACGGGCTCGCGCCATAGGCTGCGCCCGGCAACGGAGTGACGAGACCGATCTCGTCGTCGAGCAGCGTCCCGGCAGCGCTGTAGGCCGCGAGCGAGGAGAACACGTTGCACGTGTCGTCGATGACGAAGAGCACCGAGGATTGCGCCAGCAGCGTCGGCGCTGCGAGCGCGAGCGCGAGCGCGGCGAACGAGTGAGAGTGTCGCATGGGGAAAGACCTGTGGGCGACCGCGGGCGGTCGGAGCCCCTGGCCTAGTCGACGCCTCGCGCATGGTCACCGGCCGAACCTTCCCGACTCCCGAGCCGGTCGGACGGCGCCTCGGAACCGGGTCGAGCTCGTCGTACCGAACTTGCCGGGTCGCTCCGATCGATCGCCGGATCGCGCAGCGTCCCGAGCGCCAACGGTTCGATGTCCGGTCCTTTCGCACATCTCTCCTGGCCGCTGCTGATCGGCGGGTTCCTCCTTGCCGCCGTCGTGATCGGCGTCGCGGGCACGGCCCTCGCGCGCATTGCGGACGAGCTCGCCGACCGGACCGGAATCGGCGAGGCGCTGACCGGAGCGCTGTTCCTCGGTGCCACGACGTCGCTGCCGGGTCTCGTGACGTCGGTCACAGCGGCGTGGCACGGCCTGCCGCAGATGGCGGTCAGCAACGCGGTCGGCGGCATCGCCGCGCAGACGGCGTTCCTCGGCATCGCCGACGTGTTCACGCGCCGCAGCAACCTCGAGCACGGGGCCGCGTCGCTCGCCAACCTGATGCAGGCCGGCGTACTGATGGCGCTCCTGTCGATCGTGCTGGCGGCGTCGGCGGTACCGCAGCTCGCGATCGGGACGATCCATCCTGCGTCGATCTTGATGGTGGCCCTCTACTGCTACGGCCTCCACCTCGCCTCGGAAGCACATGCGCGGCCCATGTGGAACCCCCGCCGCACGCCGGTGACCCAGATCGACGAACCCGGTGCCGGGATGGCGACGAGTTCGACGACCGCCGCGCTGTGGTCGCACTTCGTCGTGCTGGGCGCCCTGTGCGCGGTGGGTGGTTGGGTGGTCGCCCGCGCAGGCATCGCCATGGTCCACCGCAGCGCGCTGTCGGCGAGCGTGGTGGGCGGACTGTTCACCGCCATCACGTCGTCGCTACCGGAGCTCGTGACGTCGGTCGCGGCCGTCCGTCGCGGCGCGCTGACGCTCGCGGTCGGTGGGATCATTGGCGGCAACGCGTTCGACACGCTGTTCATCGCCGTGTCGGACGTCGCCTACCGGGACGGCACGATCTACTCGTCCGTGCACGGCACGTCGATGTTCGTGGTCGCGGTCTCGATCCTGATGACGGCGATCCTCACGATGGGGCTGATCCGCCGCGAGAAGCACGGAATCGCGAACATCGGGTTCGAGAGCTTCGCGATCCTCGTGCTCTACGCAGGCACGGTCACCGTGCTGGCGACCGTGCACGAGGGTTGAACACCGTTCAGTGATCGCAGCCGCGCCGGTTCTCGGTCCGGAACAGGTCGCGCGTGGCCTCCATCGCGGCGCAGTCACCGATGGCGTCCTGGTACATCCCGATCACCTGTGCCGTCGAGTAGCGATAGTCGATGCCGTCGGCGTCGGAGTTCACCAGCGCGGCGATCGCTTCGCGATTGAGCGAGGCACGGACATCGCGGCGGAAGTCCAACAGCCCCCACCACAGGGAGACCCAGCCGGGCAGCCCGGACTGCGCCCAGCTCACGCCGAACGTCGAGTTGAAGCCGCGGAAGGTCTTGACCGTGTGGGTGATGTCGTCCCCACACCAGCCGTCCCAGAGCCGCCGGCCCTGCCAGCAGCTCCGCCAGAACCACGGCGGGCAGCCTTCGTAGTTCGGCCTCGCCGGCGGCAGCGTCAGCGCGCACAGGCACCAGGTCAGCGACGCCTGCGTGTTGCCCGCGAAACGTCCGGTGCCGTCGTCGGTCGAGATCACCTCGACGGTCACCGACGTCGCGCCTGCCGGGACCACCACGGAGTGATCGAGCGCGTCCCATTCCGGTCCGTTCAGATCGCCGAGGGCGTCGACGATGCGATCGACTTCGACACCATCGACCTGCACGCTGATGACGCTCGGCCGGCCCGCCTCGACACTGGAGACGAACTCGCTGAGCTTCGCGGTGCGGTCCGCCGTCGCCGGCGCGAACTCGAACGTCACGGGAGCGGTTCGATCGAGACCGAAGATGAAGCCGTCGAACGCGACGTCGTTGCCGTCACGGATGTCGATCGGGAACGCTCCGGACCCGTCGTCCACGACCACGGCGATGCCGAAGCCGTCGTTCGCGCGGCTGAAGTCCAGCCCATCGATCGACAGGGAGTTCGTGCCGTTCGTCACCAGTCCCAGGCTCGTGATGTCCTGTCGATAGGTCGCCGTCCAGCCGGTCTCGAAGAACTCGGTGACGCCACCGACCCGCTCACCGGTCACGGACGTGCCGTTGATCGAGATCGTGTCCGACGGCGTGTGCTCGGCCTCGGTGAACGTCTGCCCTTCCCAGTACGCGAGCACTTGACGGATCGCGACGCCGGCAGGGATCTCCAGGTCGAAGCTCGCCGGCTGCGCGTCGACCGTGCCGACACCGCCGATCACGAGGTCGGTCCCCTGTGCGATCGGAATGCTCGGCGCGCCGAGCTGCTCCGGTACCGTTGGCCCCGGGCGTGATGAGAAGACCCGCGCCGAACACGGCGCCTGCAAAGGAGGCCAGGCGGGGCCTCCGTTCCCGAATGCGCATTCCTTCTTCCTCGTCGTTCGAAGGGAAAGTGTGAGTGAGAGAGAGCCCTCCTCCACGACGGCCCCATCGAACTCTAGTCCGCGCATTCGGGCACGGCCGGCGAACCCGACACGTTTTCGGTACGGCTCCATCGCGGACATCGGGCGTCACCGATGTCAATGGCCGAAGCGGAACTCGCTAAGCGTCGCGAGAGAGCGGCAACGTCAACACGAAGCACGCACCGTTGGTCGAGCTCGGATCGAGCGTGAGCTCGCCACCGAGCGCGACGGCGAAACCGCGCGCGAGCGCGAGACCCAGGCCGACACCGGGCACGACGCTCTCGCCGGCCGGGCGGCCACCCCGGTCGAACGGCCGGAACACGCGCCGCCGATGCGCGGCCGGGATGCCGGGGCCGTGATCGCGCACGCGGATCTCCGCGCGCGCGCCGCGGCGCACGGCGGTCAGCTCGATGGCACGGCGCGGACCGTCCCCACCGTATTTGCAGGCGTTGTCGCAGAGCCCGAACAGCACCTGCTCGACGGCATCGGGGTCGACCGCCACCACCGCGTCGGGATCTCGCACCTCGATCCGCAGCTCGAAGCCGGACTCTTCCGCGCGACGCTCGAGGACCGGGCGAACCCGCTCGATCAACCCGCCGAGATCGATGGGCTCGTGCCGTGCTCGATGCCGGCCGTCCTCGATCCGCGCATAGGCCAGGACGTTCTCGACGAGTCGCGCGAGACGCTCCGACTCTCGACACAACGTCGACAGGTACTCGGCGCGCCGCGCGGGATCGGTGACCATCCCCTCGGCGAGCATCTCGGAATACATGCGAAACGTCGTCAGTGGCGAGCGGAGCTCGTGCGTGACCGCCGACGCGAACCGCGCCCGGCGATCGCCGAACGACAACGCGGCGCCGAGCGTCGTCCCCACTGCGGCGATCGCCAGCAGCAGCGCGACCCACGCGGCCGCCAGCACCGTCCGGGTCGCCGACCACGCCGCCGTCGCGACGACGGGCGCCGGGACCTCGATCCGGGCCGGCACCGTCGCGAGCATCCGGTTGGCGCTGCCGATGGTGGGCACATCCTGGCGCACGAGCCGCACCTCGTTCGCGTCGAACAGATCGTTCACCTGCTCGAGGAGCGAGGTTCTCAGCCGGTCCCAGTCGACCGCGAAGCCCTGGTAGACCGTTCCGTCCGGGAGATCGACGCGTCGCGCGAACACGAGCTGCCGCCCGGAACCAGCCGCGTCGTCGAGCCACAGCGGGAGCAGCGGACCCGGCGCGGCCTCGGCGAGACCGATCCCGGTCCAGCCCACCTGTTGCGGGATCGAGTTCTTCGCCGCCGCCGACTGCGAGTAGCGGTTTCGGACGTCGCCTTCCTTGGCCACCCACGGCGTCGCCTCCGCGGCCGGCGTGCAGTTCATCGGCAACATCGCGGCACGCCCGAGTCGCGTGCCGAGGTCCGCGTAGTGGAGGAACCGCTGCAGTCCTGCCAGCCGCCGCGCACTCGCATCGATGCGCTCGGCGCCGCCCTTCTCGCCCTCGGTGAGGTCGCGCAGGTTGCCGACCGGAACCTGCGGGGACGTCAGCACGTCGCCGGCGGCGAGCTGGAAGTGCACGGGGAACAGCTCCGAGCGGAACGCCAGGAGCGGCGACGGTGTCAGCACCTCGCCGGGCTCGATCTGGCCGAGTGCCTTCGTGTAGGCGCGACTCTGCGAGTGATACGCGTCGTAGTCGAAGAACGGTCGTGCGGCCTCCGGCGCGAGCTGCCCGTTGAGCCACGAGTCCATCCGCCACAGCGCCAGCCTGACCCGCTCGGTCTGCTCGGCACGCGCGCGCGCCGCGCACTCGGCGTGCTCGAGCCCGATGACGTGCGCGGTGAGCCAGCCCATACCGAGCATCGCGGCGAGCGCGCCCGCGGCGAACACGATCCAGAACCGACGCCGCTTCACGAGTCGCTCCCCGACGGCGGCTTGCCGATCATGTAACCCTTGCCGCGCACCGTGGCGATGATGACCGGCGCGGCGGGATCGTCCGCGACCTTCTCGCGCAGACGCGCGACGTGCATGTCGATCGTGCGAGTGTGACGGATGCCCACCGGATCGAGACCCCACACCGAGCGCAGAATCTCGTCGCGCGCGATCGCGCGGCCGGGATTGGCGACGAGGTAGCGGAGCAGCTCGGCCTCGCGCTCGGAGAGGCTCTCGGTATGGCCGTCCGGCAGCACCACCTCGCGGCGCGCGAAGTCGACCCGTCGCCCCGCGAGCTCGACGATCGGATCCACGTCGATCGGCCGCTCGGCCGAGCGTCGCAGCACCGCCTTGATGCGTGCGAGCAGCTCCTTCGCGCTGAACGGCTTGACGACGTAGTCATCGGCACCGAGCTCGAGTCCTTCGACCCGGTCCTGCTCGGCGCCCTTCGCGGTGACCAGGATCACCGGCAGCGTCGGCCGGCTCTTGCGAAGCTCGCGTAGCACCTCGAATCCGGATCGGCCGGGCAGCACGACGTCGAGAATCACCAGATCGACGGCCGCGCCGCGCGCGCGCTCGAGGCCGTCGTCGCCGTCGCCGCAGGCGAGCGTCGCGTGGCCGGCGAACTCGACGGCGTCGACCAGCCCGCGACGGATCGCAGGGTCGTCCTCGACGATCAGGATCGTGCGTCGCGTCATCGGCACCGGGCAGCTTACCGGGCTTCGGTCGCCGGCGCCGGCTCGGTCTCGGCCTTGGTGACCTTGGTCTTGGCGCGGAACGTGAAGCCCTTCGCCTCCGCCTGCGCGCGCACCGCTCGGCGCACCGCGAACTCGAACGAGCTGTCACCGTCGATCGCGCGCCGATCCATCTCCTTGGCGACGAACGCCGTACGCTGCTTGGCGAGCTCGGCGATCTGCGCCTGGAGCTCGCTGCGCTGCTTCGCCATCGCGTCGACGTGTGCCTTCAGCTCCGCGGTCGTGAGCTTCCGCAGCGCCTCGGGCAGCTCCGCCTTCTTGACCTTCGACAGCTCGACCTGCTTCAAGCGCAACGCGTCGACGAGATCCCATGCGGCACACTGGTAGTTCACCGACGCCTTGCACACCGCGCGTAGCGCCGCGGTCTCCCGGTCGAGAGACTCGGCGTTCTCGTCCTGCGCGACCTGGTTCTGCTGCGCTGCGGCCCACTTGGTGCCGTACGGAACATAGGTCTGGTTGAGCGCGGCGCTCAGCTCGGCGAGCTTCTTGTCGAACGGAGTCTCGACGACGACGTTGCCGTTGTCGTGATCGATCGCCGCGAACTGGCCGTCGGCGAAGGTCGCGACCGAGCGCCACGCATCGGCGATCTGGTCGGCGGGATCGCCGCAGTAGATCGAGTTCACCAGGATCCCGTGCCCGATCGCGGCTCCGGACGCGTCCTGGATCGAGACCTCCTGGTCCTGCTCCGCGCTCTCGTTGCCGGCGACGACGATGAGGCGGAGCGCATCGGGAGTCGGATCCCACTCGAGCCCGTCGACCGCGGTCTTGACGACCCGCCCGACCAGCTCGGTGCCGCCGTTCGTCGTCAGCGCGAACAGGTGCTCGGAGATGAGATCGAGGTCATCGGTGAACGGGCTGTCGATGGCCACCCACCCGCGCTCCGGATCGTGGCCGTCGTTGCCGTAGGTCAAGAGCGCGACGCGCAGCTTCGGCGCCGGCTTCGCGAGCGCCAAGTCGTTGACGATCGCCCAGATGTTGCGACGGGCGGCGTCGATCAATCCGTCCATGCTCCCGCTGGTGTCGAGGCAGATGACGAGGTCGACCGGACGGGCGGCCGGCTGGACCGTGGTGCTGACCGGCTCCTGCGCACAGATCGTGGCGAGCAGCAGCGTCGTGGCGAATGCGTATCGGATCATCGTTCTCTCTCCGTTCGGAACGGGACTTCGGGAAGCTCAGGGTGCATCGGTGACGAGGACCTTCTGGCCGTGGACGCGCAGCAGGATGTCGCCGCGCAGGCTGAGGACGCCGTTGCGTCCCTCGCCGACGAGATCGCGGAGCAACTCCGCATGTGCCTCGCTGCCGCGCTCGATGACGCGGTCGGGTGCGAAGTCGCCGGCGGGCACCAGGCGGCCGTCGATCCAGCAGCCGGCGCGCTGGAAGAACGCGCGGTCACAGATCTGCTGGACGCCGGCGACCTCGACGCGGTTCATCCGGTCGTCCAGGTAGGCGTTCTTGTAGTTGAGGACGACCTGCGCCTTCTGGGACGTGATGTTCTCGGCCTGGTTGAGGGCGCCGATGCCCCAGCGCGTGCGCATCGCCCGCTGATCGAGCTCGCGGCCGCAGGTGGCGGTCATCCCGCTCCAGTCACCGAGCTCGGTGCCTTCGGTGGCGAGGAACGCGGTGTACTCGCTGAGGATCCCGAACCGCGTGGACAGCCGCATGATCTCCTCGCGCAGCTCGCGCAGGCGCGGGTCCGCGAACGGGTCCTGAGCCGCGGTGCGCGGTGCCGCGACGTTGGCGCCGGCCTGACGGACGTCGTCGATCAGCTCGGCGATGCGCCGACTCGCCCAGAGCCGCGGCACGAACGCGTTCTTGGTCGTCGCCTTGCTCAGGTCGAAGTGGAACGCGAACCCGCGGTTCGTGCCGAGCCAGTCACCGGACAGGCGGAAGCTCAACGGGGCGTCGCCGCGGTAGCGACCGAGCACGACCAGTTGATCGTCCTCGAACAGATCCGCGAGGCGCGACGGCTCGAGCTCGCGCACGCGACGGGTGTCGATCCCGCCGTGCTCGTCGAGCGTCGCCAGCTCGACGTCGGACAGCACCGGACCGAAGAGCTCCTTGAACACGCGCGCGACCTTGACCTCGACATCCTCTTCCGGGAGCACGTACGTCGATGTCGCGCGCGAGACCTCGGCGATGCGGTCGAGCAGGGGCGCGTTGACGTCCCCGCCGACGCCGAACGTGAACACGCGACGGTGGTGCCGATTGCCGTTCTCGACGAGCTCGCGGATCAGGACCTCGGACGTCGTCCCGACCGTCGGCAGGCCGTCGGTGAGGAACAGCACGATCGGCAGCGTGCCCGTCAGCGGCTCGGGCCGCAGCGCTTCGACGAGGGCGTCGTGGATGTTGGTGCCGCCGCCGGGGCGAAGCGTCGCGAGGTACTCCCGCGTTTCGCGCGTGGTCTCGGCGCTCTTCCTGACCGCGGACGGCGCGAACTGGGCGACGTCGGAGGCGTAGTCGATGATCTGGAAGCCCTCGCCGTCCGCGAGCCCCTCGACGACCTGCAACGCGGCGGCGCGTGCCTGGTCGAGCTTGCCGCCGGCCATGCTGCCGGAGCGGTCGAGGACGATCGTCACCTCGCGGCGGAGACCCTGCCGCGCGCTCGCGTCGATCGGCGGCAACCCGGCCATCAGCAGGAACCAGCCGCCACCCTCCGCCGGATCGGGGTAGGCGAACAGCGACGCCGTGACGTCGTCGGAGTCCTGCAGCAGGATCGACAGGCGGAACGAGCCCGGGTCGTGGGCGCTCGCCTCGGCGAGCCGCACGGCCATGCGCGCGGGACCCTGGCGTTTGCTGATGATGCGGTGACTCGGCGAGAACACCGTCGAGATCGCACTCGGCGCGCGCACGCCGACGTCGATCGACCACGTGGCGTCCTGCCCCAGCGACTCGCTGCGCGGCAGCACGTAGTCGATGCGCGCGCCGTCCTTCTCCAGCAGGCTCTCGAACGAAAGCTGGATGCGCTGCGTGCCGCCGGCGGCGACCGGGAACACCGACGATCGCAGCAGATCACTGCCGGCGAACTCGAGGAGTGCCGGATCCTTCAGCTTGCGCACGATGCCGTCGTAGATCCGACGCGCCTCGTCGCGGTCCAGGATCTTCGCGGTCGGCTCGGCGCTCTGCCCGTCGAACGCGAACGCCCCGACGACCGCGCCCTTCGGGACGGGCATCAGCAGCACCGCCTCCTCCTGGCGCGGGGCGGGGTTGCGCACGACCACGTCGAGCTCGGTGCGCGCGGTCAGATCGACGATCGTGACCCGCGCCGTCACCGACTCGATGACGATCGGGTGCGGCGTCCGGACCGGGTCGAACGCCACCGACCGGCTCTGCGGGATCACGACCTGCGAGGCGTGGTCGTACCAGTGGCGCGCGTGCTCCGGTCGCTGTGCAGCCAGTGCCGCGGTCAGGAGCGCGAGGGCGCCGAGGGTTCCGAGGGTCCGTGGTGTCCTGGTCGTGAGCATCGTGCGTTCTCCGTGCGTCCGATGCATCAGACGACGGAATGCGGCCGCGCTGCGTAACCGGCGGGTAACGGGGAGATCGCGCGCGTGGCTGCGGCCGTCCGGGAACGGGATCGCCAGGGTGGGGCGTCAGACCGATGGGGTGCTCTCGGCGAGTCGGTCGCGTCGCTCGCAAGGCGCCTCGCCGCAGGCATGTTCGTGGGCCCGTCGAGGCGGGCAACGCCGCGAGCGGCGTGAGTGGCCGGTGAGAAAGCCCCGGATTCCCGACGCACCACACTAGGATCTCGCGGATGTTCGATCGGTTCACGGACGACGCGAAGCGGGCGCTGTCCCTCGCGCGGCGGGCGGCACTGCGATTCGGCCACGACTACATCGGCACCGAGCACATGCTGCTCGGGCTCTGCGCGACTGCCGAGAACCCGGCCTGCCGCATCCTCCGCGACCTCGGCGCCGAACCGCAGTCGGTCTGCGACGCGCTCGAGCCGCGGATCCCGCCGGGATCCAGCCCGGACGCCGACGTGCTCCCGTTCGCGCCTCGAGCGAAGCTCGCGTTGGAACAGGCGATGTTCGGCGCCAGCGAGCACGGTTACCGCTGGATCGACCCGAGCCACCTGCTGCTCGGTGTCGTGCGCGTGACCGACGGTCTCGCCGCGCGGGTGCTGGCGGAGCTCGGAGTCACGGCCGACGCGGTGAACGAGGGCGTGCGCGCGCAGCGTCCGGACGATGCCCAGGTGGTCGACGATGTCGTCGCCGCGCGTTTCGCCGACAGCGAACCCGAGCGAGGAGCGGCCCGCCTGGTCCTGTACGCTGCTCGAGTCGGCGGTGACGATCGCGTCGGCTCGCCGGCAGACGCTCGCCGCATCCCACGTCCTCCTCGCGCTCCTCGACTGGCGCGACTCGGTCGTCGGTCGTTGGCTCGTGGAGATCGGCGTCGATCCGGACACCGCACGCCGGCAACTGGTGGAACTGCTCGACGAGTTCGACGGCTGATGCGTGGCTGCGGCGGAGCCGGCGCTACGATCCGCACCGAGCCATGACCACCTCGCCCGTGTCGATCGTCCTGTTCGTGATCGCGGCCGCGCTCGGCGCCGTCGGGCAGCATCTCTACAAGAGCGGCGCGGAGGCCGCGGCCGGCGGTCTCTGGTCGTTCGTCGCCAATCCGCGGATCCTGCTCGGCGTGGTGTGCTACGTCGCGGTGATGGTGCTGTTCGTCGCCGCGTTCCGGCGTGGCGGTGCCTTGATGGTGCTGTATCCGGTCTACGCCTCGACGTTCGTGTTCGCGGCGTTGATCGCGCACTTCGCGCACGGCGAGGTGATCCGCCCGGTGAACGTCGCCGGCATGGCGGTGCTGGTCCTCGGCATGTACCTGATGGGCCGATGACGGGCGCACGCCGACCACTCGCGACACGCGAGCTGACGATCTCGAAGCGCGTCGCCGTGTGGCTCGCGCGGACCGGTGCCACGCCGAACGGCATCTCGGTCGCCGGGATGGTCGCGGGACTCTGCGCCGGCGCCGCGCTCTGGCGCACCGGCGCGGGCGACGGGCTCGAGCGCGTGTGGTTCGTCGCCGGTGCCGCGCTCGTGCAGCTCCGGCTGCTCGCGAACATGTTCGACGGGATGGTCGCGGTGGACACCGGGCGCACGTCGCCGCTCGGCGAGCTCTACAACGAGGTGCCCGATCGGGTCTCCGACGTCGCCGCGCTGGTCGGGCTCGGCTACGCGATGGGCGGGTCGCCGGCGCTCGGGTTCGCGGCGGCGATCGCGGCCGTCGCGACGGCGTACGTCCGCGCGCAGATCGCCGTCGCCGGCGGACCACAGGAGTTCTGCGGGCCCATGGCCAAGCCGCAGCGGATGTTCCTGGTGACCGTGACAGCGCTCTACTGCGGACTCGCTCCGACCGCGTGGCAGTGGACCGACGACTCGGGGCGCGGCCTGCCCGCGCTCGCCTGTGCGGTCGTATGCGCCGGCAGCGTGCTCACCGCGATCCGCCGACTGATGCGCGGGGCACGTGCGCTGCGAGGCCGACACTAGATGTACGAGCGTCTGTTCGGATTCCGCCACGCGTTCGACCACCCGGTGACCGTCTGGATCACCGCGGGAACGATCGCGGTGCTGCTCGTCGCGCCGCTCCTGATCCTGCTGGCGACGCGGCGGCACCCGGAGAACCGCGACGCGCACCGCGAGCTGTGGCAGCGCTACCGGTCGTGGCTCCTGATCGCGCCGTGCATGATCGTGCCGGTGCTGCTCGGCGCGGCGTGGACGATCGTCGCGATCCTCGTGCTCGCACTGCTCTGCTACCGCGAGTTCGCGCGGATGACCGGGTCGTTCCGCGACCGCGAGGTCAGCGTCGTCGTCGTGCTGGGCACGCTGCTGTCGTTCTTCGCGGTGCTCGACCACTGGTACGCGCTGTTCGTCGCCGCGTGGCCGCTGACGGTCGGCGCGCTGGCGATCGTCGCGCTCGTGCGGGACGAACCGAAGGGCTACGTGCAGCGCCTGGCGCTCGGCGTGCTCGGCTTCATGCTGTTCGGCGTCGGTCTCGGGCACCTCGCCTACTTCGCGAACGACGCGAGCTACCGGCCCATCCTGCTGATGCTGATCGCCGGCATCCAGCTCAACGACGTGTTCGCGTTCTGCTCCGGCAAGCTGTTCGGTCGGCGCAAGCTGATGCCGCACACGAGCCCGAACAAGACCTGGGGAGGCTCGCTCGGCGCGCTCGTGTGCACGACCGCGCTGGTGGTGTTCCTCGCACATCACGTGTTCGCCGGCACGTCGTTCGACCACCTCGGGCTGCTCGTCGGATTCGGGCTGATCGTCAGCGTGATCGGCCAGCTCGGCGACCTGATGCTGTCGGCGATCAAGCGCGACGTCGGCGTCAAGGACACCGGGCACCTGATCCCCGGCCACGGCGGACTGCTCGATCGCTTCGACAGCTCGCTGCTCGTCGGCCCGGCGGCGTTCCACTTCATCGGCTACTTCGTCGGCATCGGGCTGACGCAGACGACGCGGATCATGACCGGATGAACGACACCGACGGCGCCGGCCCCGAGCCGCTGCACTTCGAGCTCCGACCCGCGACCGACATCGACCTGCCGCTCGGCGAGCGCCTGCGCAGCCTGTCCCGTGAGCGCGGCCTCGTCGACGCGACGATCGGCGCGTGCTGGTGGACGTTCGTGCGGATCTACGCGCGCGTGTTCCACCGCCTCGCGAGGACCGGTGCCGGACACCTGCCTGCCCGCCCGCCGTTCGTCCTGGTCGCCAATCACTCGAGCCACCTCGACGCGCTCGTGCTCGGCGCCAGCCTGCCGCGCGCGCTCGCGCGATACGCGTATCCGATCGCGGCGGGTGACACGTTCTTCGAGTCGCCGGCGACGGCGACGTTCGCCGCGTTCGTGCTCAACGCGCTGCCGATGTGGCGCCGCAGCCAGGGCGCCTACGCGATGCAGCAGCTCCGCGACCGGCTGGTCGGCGAACCGTGTGGCTACATCTTGTTCCCCGAGGGCACGCGGACCCGCACCGGCGCGATGGGGACGTTCAAGCCCGGCCTCGGCATGCTCGTCGCCGGCACCGACGTGCCGGTCGTGCCTGCCTGGCTCGACGGCGCATTCGATGCGTTGCCCCCCGGCCGCTCCCTGCCGCGCCCGCGCCGGCTCCGCCTGACGATCGGCGAACCGCTGCGTTTCCCGGCGGTGTCGCACGACCGCGCGGGCTGGAACCACGTCGCCGCCACCACCGAGTCGGCGGTGCGCGCGCTGATGACGGGAGCACCGACGAGCTGATGCACCACACCGGATCGAGCCGTCGAACCGGCCGGTCGCTTGACGGCGGTTCGGCGGAGCTCGATGCTCCGGTCGTGGTCGGAGAAGGAGCACTGCCCGCGCGCGTGCCGTTCTTCAGGATCGCGATCGCGGTGCTGCTGATCGCGCATCTCGTGCCGATCTGGATCGTGCCGCACTACCCGTCGCAGGACGGGCCGAGCCACGTCTATCTCGCGTGGGTCCTGCAGAACTACGCCGACCACCCCGGCCTGCAGTGGGAGTTCATCCTCAACCTCCGGCCGTTCCCGAACTGGCTCTGCTACGCCCTGCTCCAGCCACTGCTGTGGTGCTTCACGCCCGCGACCGCCGAGCGAATGCTGTGGAGCATCTACGCGATCGCGCTGCCGCTCTCGTTCTTCTACCTGCTCGACGCCGTGCATCCGGGGCGGCGACTGCTCGGGTTCCTCGTGTTCCCGTTCGTGTTCGGGTTCTCGATGCAGCTCGGGCTGATGAACTTCTGCCTCGGCCTGCCCGTGTGCTTCGTCGCGATCGGGTTCTGGTGGAAGCACCGCGACGACCTGCGCTGGCGCACGGCAGCGGGACTGCTCGCGCTGCTGCTCCTCGCCTGGTTCGCGCACCTGGTGGCGTTCGCGGCCACGATCGGGTCGATCGCCGTGCTCGCACTCCTCACGGCGCGCGCGTCACTCCAGAGCCGGCTACGGCTGATGGCGGTGTTCGCGATGCTCGCACCGCTCGTGATCTGGTATCTGCTCGATCCCCACGCGGCGACTCCGACCAGCGCAAGCATCCCGGACCTGCACAAGCTCGTCGATCTGCCGGCGCTGGTGACCTACGACGCCCAGTCGATCGTCAGCTACGCGTTCGTCGGACTCGTCGCGTTCCTCGTGCTCGTGACCCTCGCCACCCGGGTGCGGGACCCGGCCCCGCGAGCGACCGACGCCTTCGCCGTGCTGGGCGCGATCTTCGCCGCGGCGACGTTGTGGCTCCCGAACGACTACTTCCTCGCCGATCGAGCGTCGGTGTTCCCGTTCCTGCTCCTCCTGCCGGCGCTGCGGCAAGAGCTCTCGGGTCTCGTGAGGGGCGCGACGGTCGTGATGATCACCGCCGTGACGGCGATGCAGCTCGCGTTCACCGTGCACTTCGTGACGACCGTGAGCCGGACTCTCGAGTGCTTCCTCGCCGGAGTCGACCGGATCGAACCGGGCGCGAACATCCTTCCGTTCATCCCGGACGCACGCACCGGTCCCGACGGCTCGCGCCTCGTCTCGCTGGCGCACGCGATCAACGACTACGCGCTCGCCGCCGGCGGCGTGAACCTCTCCAACTTCCACTCGCGGAATGCCAACTTCCCGGTGTTGCGACGCCGGCCGGAGGGCACGGTCGATCTGCGCGAGCTACCGCACTACGTCGTCGCGTGGGAGCCCGACGGGAACACACCTCGATCGCCGGCCATCGACGCCCTGTACGAGCCGGTGTTCACCGGTGCGGACGGACGGTTGCGCATCCTGCGCACGCGCTCGCACTGACGGTTCGCGGCGTCACCGCCCGGCGTCGACCCACTCGAAGTCGAACCGCCGGTCCTCCAGACGCTTCGCCGGCGTCTCCCCCTCGATCGCCACCTCGCGTGAACGGCGGACGTGGACGAAGGTCGGCTGCAGCGTGCGCCGGTCGACGACCGCCTCGACGGCGTCCTCGATCTCGTAGCGCAGGACCTTGCGCTCGCGCGGCGCGTCGCCGTCGTGTTTCGCGCGCTTCTGTTCCGCCGCGTTGACGATCCGCTGCATCGCGGTCTGCGCCGATTCGCCGTTCGCGACCGTCCGCGAGAGCAGGCGCACGTGGTTCTCGTCGACCGTGACGTCGGGAACGACCTGCAGCGTGACCTCGGCGGGCACGTCGACGCCACCGTGCTTCAGCTCGATGGACTTCGGCTCCGACTCACCGCGCTTCGGCACGAAGCCGATCCACGCACCGACCCACGACTCCCAATCCGCCTGCACGCGTCCGACCGCCAGGTCGCGGGCGTCGACCGCGAGCCACTGGTTCTCGATCTTCGTGCGCAGATCGGGCGTCATCGCCGGCGCCACGTCCGGCAGCATCGCGAGCATCGAACGCACCGACGCCTCGAACCCCTCCGTAGCGGTCGCCCGCCCGCTGTCGTCGATCACGAGATTCGGACGCGCGACCAATCCGGGCACGGTCATCGCCACGAAGTCCGCCCGTTCGACGCCGGACAGCGAGTCCGAGCCGAGTCGGCGGAACGCGAAACCCGAGAACTTCACGCGCCGCGGCGAGCCCGGCGATTCACGGTCGACGTCGATCGTGTAGGTCAGCTCGATCGTCGGTGGTCCTTCGCCGGGGATCGTCTCGACGACCTTCGCGCGCGCCGGGA
This sequence comes from uncultured Planctomycetota bacterium, assembly GCA_963823025.1. Classification (GTDB taxonomy): domain Bacteria; phylum Planctomycetota; class UBA1135; order UBA1135; family UBA2386; genus CAWGKH01. The sequence continues at coordinate 169,771 of CAWGKH010000011.1, forward strand.
CCGGCCACGCGAAGCGCAGTGGACGAGGGGCATGGTCTTGCGCGGCGAGGCCACCGCTGAGCGGCACCGCGATCGCGAGAACGGTCCAGCCGAACGTGTGCATCCGGGGATGCTACCGGGTTCGCGCGCCGAGTTCGCCACCACCGGTCGCCCGAGCGCCCGCGGCACGCCCGGATTCACGTCGTCGACGTCGCCGCCCGATCCAACTCGGCGAGCGCCGCCATGCGCTCGGCCACGGCGACGCGCTGGCACGGCGCCAGCTCGAGCAGCAGACACACGCGGAGCACACCCTGCAGCTCCGCGTCGATCGAGGCACGGAGTCGTTCGCGCAGGTGATCGACCGCGCCGCCAACGCGCTCGAGATCGGCCTCGGGCCGGGCGGACAGACACGTGCGCACGACGCGCGCAACGAGCGCATCGGCGGCCTGCGGGGTCGGGATCACCGCCCCCCATCCGGCCTCGGCGATCGCCCCGCCCCCGGCACCGACCGCGCCGGCGATGTCGACCGCGCGCCCGAGGCCGCACCGGTGGCGCAACAGGAGTCCGCACACTTCGCGCGCTCTGGGGATGCCGCGCAGAAACGCCCGGCGCTCGATCTCGCGAACGTGCCGGCGCACCTCGACGACCGAGGGCGGATCGACGCCGAGGAGCCGCGCCGCGTGGTCGACACTGTCGTGCACCCAGCCGAGCGCCGTGCTCGAAGGCGGCTCCTCGCCGACGTCGAACGCCAGCACGAGCCCACCCTCGGGCCGCCGGCCGACCGACCGTTCGAACCGTCGCACCTCGTCGGCGACGAGCCATGCGACCGACCGCGCGGCGCGCTCGCCGGTCGCCAGCACCACGAGCTCGCCGAACCGGAACGCCGGGTGCCGGGGCGAGCCGGATGGAATCGGCTCGAGGACCGGATCCCGGCCGTTCCCGTCCGGTCCGCGTCGCAGCATCGGTTCGTGCCTCACGCCTTCGGTGCGCGGTGCGCGGCGCATGCGTCGCGGGCTTTCCCGCGATTTCGGCGCAGCCCGGGCGATTTCGGCCCGGCGCTGCGTCGGCCGACAGCCACGTCGACGCCGGACGCGCGGCGCCGACTACGATGGATCGCCGGATCGACACCTTGAGTCCGCGGCAGATGGCCTACCGGACTTCCCGGCGCGAGGTCCAGCGACCCAAGACCTCCGCGCACGACACACCGATCGCCGACCAGCCGACGCAGGAGAGCTCGATGGGCTTCACGAACCAGGAGTCGCCGTTCTCGGACACGTTCCTCGAAGACATGCGCAACCGGATGTTCGCGGCGCGAAACCGCGCGGCCGCCGAATACGACGATCTCGGCGACCTCGCGCTCGAGCCGTCGGGCCAGGACGCGGCGTTCGAGCAGCCGGCGGACTACGGCTCGGAGGAGTATGCGAAGGACATCAACCTCGACCTGCTCGGCAAGGAATCGCAGCTCCTCGCGCTGCTCGACGAGGCCATCGCGCGCATCGACGGACGCGCCGAGCGCCCCTACGGGCTGTGCGAGGTTTGCGAGGAGACGCCGAAGAAACTCTGCCGGACGTGCCCGTGGATCGCCGAGGAACGGCTCCGGAACTCGCCTTGGGTGCGGAACTGCCGGCAAGCGCAAGAGGAGCTGGAGCGTCGCGACGCCGCGACGTGACCGACCGGCGGCTGAAAGACCGAGCCGCGCCAAGCGTACACCGCTGTAGGCGAAGCGAGAGACCCCCCTCCGCCGAGGAGCACGACATGCAGCCGAAAGGAACGCCACCGACGGAGTCGCGCCGGACGCGCGTCGAGCGCGTGTTCGACGAGCAGGGCTGGGACAACATCGACCTCGACCAGTGGGAAGGTGACGAGCTGGAGGACCTGCGTGGTCTGATGACCGACGAGCAGTTCCAGGCGCTCGTCGATGCGCTCGCGGAGAGCGACGATCACGAGCACTGAGAGCTCGTGACGGGTCGGAAGTCGCGAGCGGTCCGCGCGACGAGGCGGCGCATTCCGCCGCACACCGACTGGAACGAGGGCTTCGCGTGTCCGATCAGTGGGACCGGGCATCCGACCTGCCGTCGGAGGCTCCGTTGGAGGTGACATGAGCTATCGCGATCAGAGCTACGATCTCGCGGTTCACTACGACACGCACGGCATCGAGCTGCCGGAGCGCGTCAAGGCGCTGTTCGACGAGGATCTGGATCGCCTCGGGACGATCCTGCAGCGCGGACCGTCGGCGCACCTGCACGTTGACGTCGTGCACCATGCACGCACCGGCGACTACCACGTCAAGACGGCGCTGCGCATCGGACGCGGCAAGTCGTTCTTCACCGGCGACCGCGACGCGCTGCCATCGCCGGCGTTCAAGCGGTGCGTGCACAAGCTGATCCGCAAGGTGGAGGCGTTTCGCCGCCAGGTCGAGAAGCTGCATCCGACGGCGGCCGAGCGCGGCCCCCACGTCGCGGCGATCGTCGAGCCCGAGTGGCATCTGCTCGCCCAGGCCGTCGAGGACGGCGACTATGCGGCGTTCCGCGAGGCCGTCTCGGTCTACGAGGACGGACTCTCGAAGCGCGCCGGCCGCGAGATCGAACGCTTTCCGGCGGCCGCGGCAGCCCTCGGCGACGGGCTCCTGATCTCCGAGGTGGTCGAGGAGGTGTTCCTGAACGCGTTCGAGACGCTCGCGCAGGAGGCGCCGAAGGCCCGGCCGCTGAGCCTCTGGCTCGAGGGGTTGATCGCGCCGTCGATCCGGGCGCTGCTGGAGGATCCGGAGACCGAGAAGGAGAACATCGCGTTCGCCCGGACCCTGGCCGGAGCGTGAGGGCAGGCGGACCTGGCGTGCAACTCGGGCGAACGGTGGGGCGTTCTCGCCATCTAGGAGGCCATGCCGTGAACGTCGCCACCCTGATGGAGCACCGGGTCGCCACTGCGCGCCCGATCGACCGGCTCGACCACGCCGCCACGCTGATGCGCGACCGGGACTGCGGCTCGGTGGTCATCGTCGACGAAGGCGGCCGCGCGATCGGCATCGTGACCGATCGCGACGTCTGCTTGACCGCGCTGCGCACCGAGCAGCCGCTGTTCATCCTCGCCGTGCAGGCCGCGATGCACGGCCGCCTGTTCACCTGCCGCGACGACGATCCCGTCGCCGTGGCCGAGGAGACGATGGCCTTGCACCAGGTGCGCCGGCTGCCGGTCGTGGACGCCGCGGGCCGCCTCGTCGGCATGCTGTCGCTGGACGACATCGCGCGCGAAGCGTGCCGCGAGGAAGGGCTGCTCGCACCACCCGTGTCATGCGCCGCCGTCGGCCGGACGCTCGGGCAGATCACGCGGCCGCACCTGATCGGGGGTGCGGAACTCGAGTCCTGACACGCACGTGGCCGCGGATTCGGTGGCGGTGGCCCGAGCGGACCCCCGCCACCGGTTGCCGCGGATCCGGAGCGGGCGATACCATCCGGCGATGTGGACGCCGGGGTGTCCGGAGAGACCCCGGTGGCCCCGTGCCCGTGTCCGGCCACGGACGCGACGTCGGAGTGCCGCGTCGGCGTACCGCGCCCGTCGCCCTTGCCCTCTCACTCGCCCATGCGCCGCGTACGTTCGCCGGAATTCCTCCTCCCCGCGGTGTTGCTCGCAGCGCTGGTGACGCCGTCGCCGGCACAACGGCAGTTCGCCGAGCTCAACAAGCGGCAGCTACCGATCGAGAACCACGACACGCGTGCGGTCGCGATCGGCGACGTCGACGGCGACGGCGACCTGGACCTGGTCTGCTCGGGCGCGGATTCGAATCGCCTCTACCTGAACGATGGCGACGGGATCTTCACCGACGTCACCGCGCAACGGCTCTCGTTCACCACTCCCCAAGCGACCTGCGCCGCGCTCGGCGACGTCGACGGCGATGGCGACCTCGACCTGGTGTGCGGGACCCACCTCTTCGGAAACCGTCTCTACCTGAACGACGGCCACGGCACGTTCACCGACGTGACGTTTCAGCGCTTCAGCACCGCCCGCTACGACACACTGGCCGTGGCGTTCGGAGACTTCGATGGCGACGGCGACCTCGACCTGGTCTGCGGCAACCAATCCGGGTACGCGCTCGCGGGCCAGAACCGTCTCTACCTGAACGACGGCACCGGGACCTTTGTCGACGTCACCGCGCAAGGCATGCCGTACGACAACGCGTCCACCACCTCGATCGCCGTCGCGGACGTCGATGGCGACGGTGACCTCGACTTCGTCTCCGCGATCGGGACGGCGCTCGGGGAGGACCTCTACAGGAACGACGGCACCGGCAGGTTCACGCTCGAACGGATGCCAGGCGAGTCGACGCGAGCCGTCGTGCTCGGCGACGTCGACGGCGATGGCGATCCGGACCTGATCTGTGGACTCGTCCGCCGACAGAACCGGCTCTACCTCAACGACGGAACCGGAACGTTCACCGACGCCACCGACGCGCGCATGCCAGCCGCGGACGATTGGACGACCTCCGTGGTGCTCGGCGACGTCGACGGCGACGGCGACCTCGATCTTTGCTTCGCCGATGTGGGGCAGAGCCGCCTCTACGTCAACGACGGCACGGGCACCTTCAGCGACGGCACCGACGGGCGCATGCCGGCCGAGGACGACCAGACGAGCTCCGTGGTGCTCGGCGACGTCGATGGTGACGGCGACCTCGATCTGGTCTCCGGCGCCGAGTCCACGCAGAACCGTCTCTACCTGAACGACGGCCGCGGCGCATTCGCCGACGCCACCGCGCAGCGCATCCCGTGCGAGAGCCAAGACACGCGGGCGGTCGTGCTGGGCGACGTCGACGGCGACGGCGATCTCGACCTGGTCTGCGGCACCAGCTATGGAGCGTCCCTGCCCTCGCAACGGCGACAGAACGTCCTCTGGATCAACGACGGCCGCGGTACGTTCACCGACGCCACCGACGGACGCATGCCGATGGACGACGACGCCACGACCGCGTTGGCACTCGGCGACGTCGACGGCGACGGCGACCTCGACCTCGTCGTCGGGAATCTGCTGCTCAACGGAGTGTCCGGGCAGAACCGGCTCTATCTGAACGACGGCAGCGGGAACTTCACGGACGCCACGGCACGATTGATGCCGGTCGTCAACGACCCCACGGCCGCGGTGGCTCTGGGCGACGTCGATGGCGACGGCGACCTCGACCTCGTCTGCGGGAACGCGGGACAGAACCGACTCTATGCGAACGACGGGCACGGCGCGTTCACCGACGTCACCGCCCAGCGCATGCCAGTGGATGGTGACAGCACGACCTGCCTCGTGCTGTTGGACGTGGACCGGGATGGCGACCTCGATGTGGTGTGGGGCAACAACGGCCAGGACCGGCTCTATCTGAACGACGGCCATGGAACGTTCACCGACGGCACCACTGGACGGATGCCGCTCTTCAACCGGCTCACCTGGTCCCTGGCAGCCGGCGACGTCGACAACGACGGCGACGTCGATCTGGTCTGCGGGGGACGGGACCACCTCTACCGGAACGACGGCACCGGGACGTTCACGGACTTCGTGGCCATCCCGTCGAACTCCAAGGGCCCGTTCTTCGGCGTCGCGCTCGGGGACGTCGACCACGACGGGGATCTCGACCTGGTCTGTGGGACCAGCTACTCCCAGACCCGGCTGTACCTGAACGACGGCCGCGGGTTCCTCACGGACGCCACGGCTCAGCGGATGCCCGCCGGGACCGACGACACGCTGGCCGTGGCGCTCGCCGATGTCGACGGCGACGGCGACCTCGACCTGATCTGCGGCAACTTCCGGAGCAACTCCCCGGCACCGAACCGCATCCGCTTCAACCTCCACCATCAGCTCGACACCCCCTTCCTCCTGCGTCCCGGCCGCACCTTCCAAATCGACGGGTACGCGACGCTACGGCCCGTTCCATGCGGCCGACGTCCTGTTCCCGTTCGTGGCGTTCGGCACGGCCACGATCCCCTTCCCACCGCTCGGCACGATCGGCCTCGACCCCGCGCAGACGATCGTCCTGCCGCCGCTCCTCGTCCCGCAGCCGTCGGGCACGGCGTCGATTTCCCTGGCTGTGCCCAACGCCCCGAGCCTCGCGGGCGCAACGGTGTACTCCCAGGCCGTGCTCCTCGAGTTCCCGCTGAGCGCGTTCCTGACCAACGTGACCACGGACAGCGCCGTCCGGTAGGTGCTGGTGGCCCGGCAGGTCGCCGATCGTCACCTCAGCCGCCGGCCCGCGGGAGCGGGGCATGCTCGGTGTCGCTTCGAGCAGCCGCATGGAGCCGGCTCGACGCTGGTCGTCTCCGTACCGTGACACACGTCGCTCCGCGCTCGGTCCGCTCCGCCGCCGGTCGGTATCGGCGCCCACCGGCGCTTGCGGCGCGGCCACGGCGATCCGCTCGGGACGAGGGCTCGGGACGATCCGGGCCGCCGGCTTCTCGTGGGTCCCGCGCGTGTCGGGCTCCGCTAGGATCGCGGCCGATGACCTCCCGGCTCGGCAGAGGCTGCGTTCGTCGCGTGCTGACGGCATCGATCGTGACGCTGCCGATCGGTGCGCAGGAGTGGACGAGCGAGCCGTCGTTCGGCGTGAACTTCTCGCCTTCCACCGGCCTCGCCTACGACAGCGTCCGGGCGCGGACCGTGTTCGTCCGCGGCACCGAGACCTGGGAACACGACGGCGCGCAGTGGCGATTCCGGAACGCGGCGACGCCGACCGGACCGCTCGGCATCCCGCTGCTGGCGTTCGACGGACGGCGAGGAGTCGTCGTGATGCTGGTCGGCGACTCCTCGAGCTCGGCGCCAGCATGGACGTGGGAGTGGAACGGCGCGCGCTGGCAGCGCGTGCAGACCGCGACCGCGCCACCGGGGCGCTGGATGACCGATCTGGCCTACGACTCTCGTCGCGGCGTGTGCGTGCTCTACGGCGGAGACTCGGGCGGCACCCGGCTCGCCGACACCTGGGCCGCGAAGTCGGAGAATCCTCGCGGCACGCGAGGATTCGTAGCCGGAGCGGCCCCGAAGAGACGGAAGCGCGGCCGACTGCCTCGGGGCATGTCCACCGCAGGTGGGCATGCCCGTTCCCCTGCGGCGGGAGGCCGCGCTGGGAGTACGACGGCACGAACTGGGCGCGGCGGTTTCCGGCGAACACGCCGACCTCCCGCGTCCAGCACCGCCTGACCTTCGACTCGCGCGGCGGCGTGACGGTGCTGTTCGGCGGGGCGGACGCCGCGGCGCCGCGTGAGCTGGACGAGATCTGGGAGTACGACGGCATCGACTGGGTGCCGCGCGCGGCGATCGCCCGGCCGACGGCGCGGCGAGGCCACGCGCAGAGCTTCGATCCGATCCGCGGCCGCGTGGTCGTCACCGGCGGACTCGGCAACGGGATCGACCCTCAGCTGGTCTGGGAGTGGGACGGAGTGCGCTGGACGTCGGCGCGGTCGGTGGTGCACCCGCGCCTCGGGTTCTTCCTGCAGCAGGTCTACGACCAGGCTCGCGGCCGCACCGTGCTCGTGCAGGCGATCGTGTTCGAGGTGACGACCTTCGAGTGGGACGGGCAGGCGTGGCGCATCGCGACCGATCCCCCGCATCCCGGCGGCCGTGATCTGCACGCGCTGGCCTACGACCCCGACCGGGCCGCGATCGTGTTGTTCGGCGGCTACGCCAGCTCGGTCCAACCCGCGCAGGACGACACCTGGGAGCGCCGCGGCGGTGCCTGGCATCTCCTGCATCCCGTCCTCTCTCCGCCGGGTCGCAGCGGTCACGCGATGGCGTTCGATCCGGTCTCCCGTGCCACGCTGCTGTTCGGGGGCTGGGTCCCGACCGGCGCGAACGACACCTGGCTGTGGACCGGGAGCGGCTGGCTCCACGCGAGCCCACCCACCAGCCCGCCGCCCCGCGGCGCGCACGCGATGGCCTGCGACACCGGGCGCGGTCGCGTCGTCCTGTTCGGTGGTGACGGTGGATCGGGTGTGTGGCGGAGCGACACCTGGGAGTGGGACGGCGCCACCTGGAGCCAGCGGTTCCCGAACACCGTGCCGCCCGCGCGAGCCAACCATGCGATGGCCTACGACTCGCGCCGCGGTCGGACGGTGATGTTCGGCGGTGGCGACTACGCCCGTCCGCCGTCGTTGGGCGATCACTGGGAGTGGGACGGGAACGACTGGACGCAGGTCTTTGTGCCGACGATGCCCCCTCGCCGCGCCGGGCACGCGATGGTGTACGACGAGGACCGCGGCGTGGTCGTGATGACCGGCGGCTACGACACGATCATCCCGTACTTCCGCGGGGTGAGGAACGACACCTGGGAGTGGGACGGAGCGAACTGGACGCAGCGCCTGACGACGGTCGTGCCGCGCCCACGCAAGAACCCGCGGGCGGCGTACGATCGCGAGCTCCGGCGCACGGTGTTGTTCGGCGGCGATTCCTACGCCGACACGTGGACCTACGGCGCCGTGCGGCAGACGACCGTCGAGTCGTTCGGTCGGGCCTGCCCCGGATCGCAGGGCGAGATGGGACTCACGGCGGTGGGAACCCCGAGTCTCGGCAATCGTCACTTCGCGCTGCGGGTGTCGTCCGCCCGCGGCGGTGTGACGGCGGCGGCCGCGCTGTCGGCGACGCGCGTCCAACTCCCGCTGCCGGGCCACTGCATCCTCTACGTCCAGGATCCGCTGATCTACCCGCGGCCGACCGACTCCCGCGGAGTCGCCGACCTGCCGCTGCCGATCCCGACCGTGCCTGCGCTGGTCGGTGCCGACCTGTTCGTCCAGGGAATCGCACTCGATCCCGGCGGCCCGATCGTCGGCGCGGCCGTCCTCTCGGCGGGCCTGCGACTCCGCGTGGATTGAGCCGAACCGCGTCCGCCCGTGCGTCCAAGGACGACGCGCACGCGGGCGTAGCTCCGTTGGTAGAGCGTCAGCTTCCCGAGCTCGCGAACTCAACGCGGCAACGGCGACAGCTCGTCGACCAGACGACGCGCCGCCAATGCCCGGATGTTGTCGGCCAGCGGGAAGCACTTCTCGCCGGCGTGGATCACGTCGAGCCGCGACAATCGCAGGTCTTCGATCGCCACCCGCATCGACTTGGTGATCGACGGCGCCTCGGTCAGCTTCACCTCGAAGCCCAGCCTGCGGTTCCCCCGAATCACGAGCAAGTCCAGCTCGGCACCTGCGTGAGTGGCCCAGTGGAAGCACTCGTGTGGCTGCGCACCCAGTCGGCTGACCACCTGCGACAGGGCGAAACCCTCCCAGGACGCGCCGACCTTCGGATGGGCAAGCAGCTCGTGCCGAGTCCGTAGCCCCAACAGCACATGCAGCAGGCCGCTGTCCGCCACGAAGACCTTCGGCGACTTCACCTGCCGCTTGCGCAGGTTCTCGTGCCACGGCAGCAGCTGCCGCACCATGAACACCGACGACAGGGCGTCGAGATATCGACGGACCGTCGTGTTTCCCACCCCGAACGACCTGGCAAACTCGGCCGCGTTCCAGATCTGCCCGTGGTAGTGCGCCAGCATCATCCAGAACCTGCGCATAGCCTCCGGCGCGATGCCGATCCCCAGCTCGCCGACATCACGCGCGAGAAAGGTGTCGATGAAGGAGCTTCGCCAGTCGAAGCTCGCCGCAGCCGACCGTGCCAGGAACGACCTGGGGAACCCGCCCCGCAGCCACAGCCGATCGACGTCGCCGACCTCGTCCAGCGCGAACCCGCTCAGGTGGTGGTAGGCGATCCGACCGGCGAGCGACTCCGAGCTCTGCTCGAGCAGCTCCGGCGTCGCGCTCCCCAACACCAAGAAACGCGCCCGCACCGGCTTTCGATCCGCCAGCACTCGCAGCAGCGGGAACACCTCTGGCAACCGTTGGATCTCGTCCAGCACGATCAGCCCGCGCAACCCGCGCAGCGCCAACCCGGGATCCGAGAGTCTCGACAGGTCCGCCCGGTCCTCCAGGTCGAAGTACGTCGTCGGCCCCTTCCGCCGCTCCACGATCCGCCGCGCCAGGCTCGACTTCCCGACCTGCCGGGCGCCGAGGATCGCCACCACCGGAAACTCCCGTAGCAGCTGCTCGACCCGACGCTCGTGACGCTCCCGGCCGACGCTTCTCATCCTTGAAATGGGACCAGCTTCCGGTCATTTTTCAAGGATCATCGGCACGCAGACATCCACACCCGGTGTGATCTGCTGCCCTTGGATCAACTGCGGGCGAATCCTCCGTCGCGGCCGACGCGAGCAACCGTCGGCCAACGACAGGCAAGTCCGACGCAGACATCCACACCCGGTGTGATCTGCTGCCCTTGGATCAACTGCGGGCGAATCCTCCGTCGCGGCCGACGCGAGCAACCGTCGGCCAACGACAGGCAAGTCCGGGACAGCGGGCGAACGGACGGTTCCGGCGTGCGGCAGCAACGGTGGCGCATCGCGCGGCGCCCCGCGCCGCCGTTGCCTGCGCCTGCCGGAACCGTGGGGAATGTGGCCCGCGGATCCCCATCGGTCCGTTGTCCCACGGGTCTGCCTGCTCCTGGGATGACCGTTGCTCACGGCTGCCGACTTCGCCTCCCTGCCCCCCCGCCCCCTTCGGCAGCCGCGCCCGCAAGGCCATCGTGACCAACCCCTCCGATCCCAAGGACCCCGACCTCGAGCGCGCCGTCGACACCATCAAGCGCGCGCTCCGCGCCGGCACCTGAGCGCCGCCCCCGACCCGGCTCGGCTTGCTGTACGGGCTTCACTCCGGACTCCACTCCGGCTAGCATCCCCCCGGCACGCGGCCGTAGCTCAGTTGGTAGAGCGTCAGCTTCCCAAGCTGAATGTCGAGAGTTCGAATCTCTTCGGCCGCTCCAGTTTCTCACGCGAGATCCCCCGGGTTCGCAGCTCGTCTCCCGGGGTCGTTCGACCGGGCACCGCGGTCGGATGCCGGAACGGCGCGGACCACTCCGGACGCCATGAGACACGCACCGATCGTCCTGTGCGCGACCGCCCTGCTCACCGCCTGCGGCGAAACCGGCCTGGAGCACACTTGGCACCGGATCGACCTGGGCACCGGATCGACCTGGGCACCGGCTGGTTGGAGATCCGCTACCAGGAGCCCCTCGGGGCCGCCGCGTTCGGATCGCACGCGGTCCGGTTCTACCTATGCGACGAGGGCCAGGAGCGGCTTCTGGCGGCGAGCTCGCTGTCGAACGACGGTGCGAATCCCGGCAGCCAGAATCTGGAGGTCACCGATCGAGGGAACGGCCGCTGGATCGTGACTCTGAAGGGAGCGGAGCAGGCGGACGAACGCTGGCTCGTGGACACCGATCGTGGTCCGGTCCGGATGGAGAAGCTGCACTGACTCCGATGGCCGCCGCTGCGACCCGAAGCGTGCGGTCGGACGACGCCGACCGGAGCCCGCCCGGACTTCCGCGCGGAGTGTCGAGAGTCCGAGTCGCTTCGCCCGGCGCGAGGGTGCTCGAGCGGAGCGGGCCGGCGCAGGCGCGAGCACCGGTCGGCCGTCTTCAGTAGGCGGTGAAGGCCAGCGCGTTGGACAGCGTTGCGGTGCTCGCGGTCGCATCGAGCACCACCGACTGCAGGTAGAGGCGGACCCCGGCGAGCTCCGGCAGTTTGGGCACGGGCGTCAGCGCCGATGGACCGGCGCCCGAGGACAGCACTCCGGCGTAGGTGAACGGCGACAGCAGCATCACACTGTTGAACAGCCCCGGCCGCAGCCCGGGAGACGTGGCGACGACCTTCGCATCGACGCAGGTCGGGCACATCGACGTGGTGAAGTACCAGGTGGTCGCATCGCTGCTGAAGCCGAGCGCCTGCTCGGCGACCTCGTCCGCACCGAGATCCGGTGCAAGGCCCGACACCGGGGGCAAGCCGAGGGCTCGCACCGAGCGTGGGTCGCCGTCGACGTCGATCGGGAACCACTGCGTCCACGCGATCGACGGGTCTCCCAGGTCGACGGCCTGGAGACCGTTGAGATGGAAGTCGTCGGCCGCAACGTTCGCAAACCAGCTCAGGTCGAACGGAGCACCACGATCGTTCGAACCCGCCTGGAGCGTGATGGACGAGTAGCAGTCGCCGCTGCCGCTCGTGTACGTGGTCTCGTAGTCGTTCTGGATCAGGCCGTAGACCCAGTTGTAGTCGACGAGTAGCGACGTGAGATGGCTCGGTTGGGTGGGACTGCCGAAGCACACGCGATGGATGCCGCTCACGCGGTTTTCGATGATCAGGTTGTTGACGATCTCGATGGCCTCCGCCGCCCCGAACCCGATACCGTCCGCGTTGTCGACCAGGGTGTTGTGGTAGATCCGCGCAGAGGGGTATCCGCCTGAACTGGTGCCGTTCTCGATCAGGATGCCGTCGCGGAATCCGCGCACGATGTTGCTGCCGATGTTGGCCGTGTGCGAGCCCGCTCGCACGACGATGCCCTCGGCCGGACTGCCGCCGAACAGCTGATTGCCGACGACGGTCGCGTCGTACACGTTGACGATGCCGTCGCCGGCCGTGCCGCCGCACGCGCGCAGCGTGAAGCCCGACAGGCGGGCGCCGTTCAGGCACGTGAACACGACGTGGTCGATCACGGTGGACCGAGGACCGGCCACTCCGATCAACTGCACCCCGTCGAGAGTGATCTCGGCAGCCTCACTGGTCGTCCCGCTGGCGTGGTTCCGGTAGTGGCCGGGACGCACCAGGATCGCCGAACCGGCCGGCGCAGCGGCCACGGCGGCGGTGATCGTGCCGTACGGATGGTCGTAGCCGCCGGTCGGGCTCCCGCTGCTGCTCTCGGCATCGACCCAGACGTAGTTCGGAGCCACGGTGGCCGGCGACCACGGGGACTCCATGAACACCTCGGAGATCGCGCTCGAGGGCATCGCGGTGGTGTTGGTGAGCAACACGATGTCGGTGCCTCGCCACGTCGCGAGGTCGACGGCGCCGTCCTGGTCGAAGTCTGCGGCGACGTTGGCCGCGGGACCATCGCCGCCGGTGTTCAAATCGGGCAGCGGCGTCAGCAGCTGGCCGTTCGCAGCGGTTGGCACGATCGTGAGCCGGGGGAAACCACTGCTGTTGTGCGTGCAGAGAATCTCGTCCCGTCCGTCGCCATCGAAGTCGGCGGCCACCGGGTAGGCGGTGCCGGAGTCCTCGTCAACCGAGTACATGACGAGAACGGCCTGGTTGCAGGCCGCAGCCGAGATCCAGACCCGGACCCCACCGCCGCCCGACCCTTGGTTCGCTCCGCACGCGATCACCTCGTCGAAGCCGTCGGCGTTGACGTCGCCGGTGGTCAGCGTGCGATAGTTCGGAAGGTTGCCGAGAATCGTGCCGCTCCTCACGAACACCGGCGACGTACCTCGCCGGAGCCAGATCGAGTTGGTTGTAGTGCACCGCGCCGGTGTGCGTGACCAGGTCCAGGTCGGCGTCGTCATCCAGGTCGAGGGCGACCAGCGGCGCGGCAGAAACCGCACCGTCGGTCGAGTAGGTGGCTGCCAGCGTGAACGTCGGCAGCGTACCCGGCACGACGTCGAGGATCACGAGTTCGGCGTGCGCGCCGTTCCCGTTGAGCACGGCGATCTCCAGCTCGGTGTCGCCGTCGAGGTTCGCGACGACGAGGCCCTCGATGAAGCTCCCGGTGATCGCGAAGCTGTAGATCGGCCCCGGAAAGCCGCCTGTGCCGTCGTTGATCGCGTAGTCACAGATCCGACGACGTGGTGGAGCCGAGCACCAGGTCGTCGTAGCCGTCGTGGTCGAGGTCGGCGCCGCAGATCAGCCCCCCGCTCAGGCCGGTGATCGTGCTGAGCGTGAACCCCGCGCTCGTCGGCTCGTTGTTGAGCGCGACCGCCGTGCTCGAGAAGTTGCACAGCAGCAGGTCCGGGTAGGCATCGCCGTTCAGGTTCGCGACGCGCATCTGGGCGGCGTTCTGCGTGCCACCCAGCGGGTTGGCGGAGGCGACCGGGGCTGCGAACGTGAACTGTGCCGGCACGGCGGTGATCAGCGTGGCGAGCACGAGCGCGAAACGGAGCGAATGCTGCATGGACATCTGCGACTCTCCTGGTGATCCCATCGGACCGCAGTTCCATCAGGAGCACCCGGTCACGGTCACCCGGGGCCCCGTTCCTCCCTGTCCGGCGGGCCACCCTAGCGACGCCCGGCCGCGGCCGCAACGTCGAGGCCCCGGCGGAGGAGGCCGCGCACGTCACCCGGCGCGACGATCGAACCGGACGGCCGGCCCGTTCGCGTCCGAGGCTCGGTTCCCACGCAGGGACTCACGCCCCCCGGCTTCGCCACCGTGACCCTACGCCGCCACGCGTCGGACGTCGGCGACCGCGAGCATGCGATCGGGAAGGCCGCGAAGCCGTGTCGCGAACGCGACGGCTCGATCTCGATCCTCGACTTCGACCACGCCTCCGGAACCCCCGCGGGAACCGCCGACGCGACCTTCGGGGACGACACGGTGCCCGGCGCCTGGCGATCGTCCGCGCGCACACCGAGCAAGTCCGGCGGGACGCCGCGTGCAACGCCTGACGCGACGCGAGGACCGCAGCCTGACCGTGCTGGAGTCGCACGTCCGACCCGCGGCGACCCGATCCTCGCACGCCGCTCGTCCGCTCAGACCGGTGCGGCGCGGACCAACCACATCGATCCGGGCAGACGCACATGGGCGCCGTCGACGTGCGGTCGAAGTACATCGCGGATCGTCGCGACGGCGGACTCGACGACCTCGATCGGCTGGCCGCGCAGCCGACCGCTCACCGCGCCGATCCGCGTCGACTGCACGACCGCCTCCTCCAACCCGAGGCCAGCGGCGATGTCGAGATCGCAGTCGAGCGCGTCGAGCTGCGTTGGCCCCCACCCGGCGGCAGCGAGCACGTCGGCAACACGCTGCCGATCGGCGAACGCGAACATCCCGGGAGCGTGCGGGTCTCCGCTGGCTCGCGGCGGCAGACGGCCAGAGACCGCGCGCATCGGCACCTCGATCCAAGGGTTCTCGGCGAGGGACCGCCAGCAGACGAACACCATCCGGGCACCGCGGTGCGCGGCGCCGCGCAAGTGCGCGAAGGCCGCCACCGGATCGCCGAAGAACGTCAGGCCGAAGTTCGACGTCAGCAGGTCGTACTCGTCCAGCGCCGCCGTGGCCGCGTCGGCTTGCCGCCAGGCGATGTTCGTGATGCCGGCGGCCTCCGCCCGAACCCGTGCTTCGGCGAGCATCGGTGCCGAGATGTCCAGCGCCGCGACGGCTCCGGACGGGCCCACGGCACGCGCGAGCTCCAGCGTCGATGCCCCGCAGCCGCAACCGACATCCAGCACGCGCTCGCCGACGCGCGGTGCGGCATGGGCCAACAACGCCTCGGACACCGGCCTCAGGGTGACGTCGGTATGCGCCTGCCGCGCCACCCAGGTGTGGCCGCCCGGTCCGTTCCAGAACGCCAGCTGATCCGCGTTGCACGCCTCGGCATCGACCACACGCATCCTCCGGTGGATTCCGATCGGACAGTCCGCCCACCGCCGGGGCAAGTCAACCGGCCGACGCCGCGATTCGCTCCGGCGCGCGGCACCGGAACCGGCGAGACATCGTTCCTCCTCAGCGGCATGCCGTACCGCGTGCCATGCGTCACCCGCAAGCCGGGTGGTCGAACCGACGGCTCCGCGGATCGCTACCGCTGTCCGGGAAACAACCGCGCGCGGATCGCATCGGGGGCCTGCTGCGCTCGCCGCGTGCGCGTCTCTGGCCGCCTGGCCTCGGCGACGTGCTGCGCCCAGGCTCGGCGATGCGACGGTGACAAGCCCTCGAATCGAGCCCACAGGCCTTCGGCCTCCAGCACCTCCCGGAGCTCGGCAGGCACCTCGATCGGCCGCGGCTCGGTGTCGGCGTCGAGGGTGATCTCGACCGCGTCGCCGACGCCGACCCCGGCCGCGTCACGGACCTCGCGCGTGACCGGAAACCGGTACACGCCCTCGCCCTTGTGGATCGTGGACCGGAAGGCGACGCCTGCGACCGTTCCGCGCACCTCGATGCGCGCGCCGCCGCCGAGCGCCCGCCGGATCTCGTCGGGCACGACCGCGAACGTCCAGGTGTCGTAGGGCCGCTTGCGGCCCGCGACCAGCTCGGTGCGATAGCTCGGCATGCGCGCGAACCTTCCCGTCGACCCTGATCGAACGCCGACGACTCGGGTGGGACTCAGCTCGGTGGCGGTGGCGGATCGAGGCCGTAGCGCGCCATCACGGCCAGCAGCTTCGCGCGATCGGGTGGCGCGCCGGCGTTCACGACCTCGGCCACGTCGCGGAAGTACTGCGCGCCGATGTCGGGGGCGAGGATGATCAACGCGCGCGTGGGTTCGTTGAACGGATTGCTGAATCCGTGCACGGAGCCCATCGGCGTGTGCATCCACTCCCCTCGGTGCAGGTCGCGCACGGCGTCGCCGACGGTGTAGCGCAGCGTGCCCTCGAGCACGTACACGCACTCCTCGTTGCGAGAGTGGCTGTGTGGGGGCGGGACGTTCGAACGCGGCGGAACCGAGAGCTCGAAGACGCCGAGACCTCTCTGCGAGGCGCCGTCGAGAAGGTAGTCGATTCCGAGCTGCCCGACCTTGATCGTGCCGACCGGACCCATGGGGCCTCCTCTCGTCCGGGATGGACCGGAAACGGATCACGTATACCAGGAACGCGGACGTGCTCCTCGCCCGGCTGCGACCGCCGGCGGCCTCGCATCACGTCCGCAGCTGTTCGACCACCCGGCGCCGCTCGACGCGCGGCTCGTGGAGCCCCTACACTGCGCGCTCGCGGGCGCCGCCCGGAAATGCGGCGCCCGGCGAATCACGGCCGGAACCGAAGGAGTCCTCCGCCATGCGACCCATCACCCTGTGCGCCGTTTGCTTCGCGCTCGCCGGCACGGCCGTCGCCCAGACCACCTGGATCGTCGACGCCGGCGGCAGTGGGAACTTCCAGGACATTCCACCGGCACTCGCCGCGGCGGCGCCGGGGGACACGTTGCTCGTCCGACCGGGGACGTACACGCCGGGCACGACGTCGATCGGGGTGCATCTGGTCGGCGGGCCCGGCGTGGTGCTGAATTCCGGCCGATTCACGGTGCAGGGCCTGCCCGCCGGTCAGACGTTCGCGATGACGGGATTCCAGGCACCGACCTACGGATCCATCGAACTCGGATTGAGCAACGACCAGGGCCGTGTCGTGTTCCAGGACCTGCGATCCGACGTGGGAGGGGTGGCGACCTTGGTCTCCCCGGACAACGCCGTACTCATCGCCAACTGTGCACACGTCTCGTTCAACCGGTGCTTCCTCGCCGGCGGACCCGCCATCGTCGCGTCGGCCAGCACCGTGCTGTTCACATCGTGCGGGCTGTTCGGACGCAACGCCACCTCCTTCAACATGCTGACCGTCGCGCAACCGGCGATCCGGATGTTCGGCTCGACGATTCGTCTGGCGGAAACCTACGCAATCGGCGCGGGCGGCTCCTACATCACGCTCTACAGCTTCGTCGCACCCGTCTCGGCGATCGAGATGACCGGTGGCTCGCTGCGCATTGCTGGAACCACCGCGACGATACAGGGCGGCACCTCGGCGTATGGCTACGGCGTGCAAGGGTCGGCACCGGCGATCCACTCCACCGGCGGCCTCGTCGAAATCGATCCACACGTAGCCCTCGGCCCGCGGAGCCCCGGAACCAACCTGTCGGGAACGTCGACGTTCGTGACGAAGGACATCCCCAGCCTCACGGTCGACCACGTCGTACCGGGTTCGATGGCCGCCCCGACCCTCCTCGCGCCACCGGGCTACGCCGCGATCCTGTTCGCCAGCGCGCCGGGCGATCCGCGCTTCGCGCTGTTCGACGAGCTGTGGCTCGACCTGCCGACGTCGCTCCTGCTCGCCGGCAGCGTCATCCCCTTGACCGGGAGCTGGACGTATCCGCACCCGGTCAGCGCACAGGTACTACTCGAGCGGCACTGCGCTCACGTATCAGTGCCTGACGCTGAGCCCGAGCGGCGTGCTCGGTTTCTCGACGCCGGTCGAGCCGGTGCTGGAGTAGCGAGCGCGCCCGGTCGTCCTTCGCCGCCCGGATCCACTCGGCGAGAAACGCGCCGTGCTTGCCGGGCACGACCGCGCGGTGGGCGCTCGGTGTAGACTGACCGCCCGGGAACGATGCCCGGCTGCGGGGCCGTCCGCCTCGCACGCCGCGGTACCGGCGTTCCGGAAGGTGACCATGCGACTCGCCCGCTTCGCGCTCTCGGTGCTCGTTCTCGGCACCACGGTCCTCGCGCAGACGACGTGGATCGTCGACGCCGCCGGAGGTGGGAACTTCACGGACATTCCGCCGGCGCTCGCCGCGGCCGCGCCGGGAGACACGTTGCTCATGCGTCCGGGCACCTACACGCCGGGAACGACGTCGAAGGGGGTGCGACTGGTCGGTGGCCTCGGCGTCGTGCTGAATCACGGGACCTTCACCGTCCAGGGTCTCCCCGCCGGTCAGACGTTCGTGATGACCGGGTTCGACGAGCTCAATTCCGGGGTCGTCGAGCTGACGTTGTCGAACGACCAGGGGCGTGTCGTGCTGCAGGACGTACGATCCGACGCCTCGTTCCTACCCGCGTTCCTACCGAGCTTCGCGGTCCGCATCACCGATTGCGCCCACGTCTCGTTCAATCGGTGCGTTCTGATCGGTGCGGTCCTCGTGTCCAGGAGCACGGTGTTGTTCACGGCATGCCAGCTCACCGGACGCGGCGTGTACTGGAGCGTGGCGGGGGTCCCCGAGCCCGCGCTCGTCGCCAACGACTCGACGATCCGCATGGCGGAGACCGACGCAACGGGGGCTGGCAGTGCGTTCCTCTACCCGAACGGCATCCTGCCGCCGGCGCCGGCGATCGAGACGACGGGAGGATCCCTGCGCATCGCGCGGAGCGAGTTGTCGCGAATCCGGGGAGGCGTCTCGACGTCCACCTACGGGTTCCAATTGTTCGCGGAGGACATCCATTCCGACGGCGGCTTGGTGGAGATCGACCCACTGGCGTCCACGCGCGCGACCGCCCGGTCTGGAACCTCGACCTTCGTGACGAGGGCGATCCCGAGCCTGACCGCCGACAGCAACACGCCTGGCGGACTGCTGTCGCCGGTCTTGCGCGCGCCGCCCGGCTATGCGGCGATCCTGTTCGCCAGCCTGCCGGCGGATCCGCGCTTCGCGCTGTTCGACGAGCTGTGGCTCGACCTGCCGTCGACGATCGTGCTGGCCGGCGCAGTGGTCCCGGCGAGCGGCACCTGGACGCACTCCCATCCCGTCAGCGCACAGTCCTACGCGCGTGGCACGGTGTTCATCTATCAGTGCCTGACGCTGAGCCCGGCGGGTGTACTCGGTTTCTCGACGCCGGTCGAGCCGGCGCTGAAGTAGCGAGCCGCGAGGGCGCGCCTCAGCCGTCCTTTGCCGCGCGGATCCACTCGGCGAGGTCCGCACCGTGCGTCGTGACGTCGACGTGCTCGTCGATCTTGCGGATCACGCCCTTCACGTCGACGACGAACGTGATGCGCCGCGCGTAGCGGCCGCCTTGCGGCAGCGCACCGAGCTTGTCGGCCGCGCTGCCGTCCGGATCGCTGAGCAGCGAGAACTCGAGCTTCTGCGCGTCGTGGAAGGCCTTCTGGCTCGCGACGTCGTCCAGACTGACGCCGTAGACGGTGACGCCGAGCTTCTCGAACGGGTTCGCTGCGTCCCGCAGCGAGCAGACCTCCCGCGTTCAACCGGCCGTCGCGGCCTTCGGATAGAACGCCACGACCGTCCAGTGATCCGCGGCACCGCCGACGGCGACCGCCTGACCGTCCTGGTCGTTGAGCCGGAACTGGGGGAGCACGTCGCCGACCTTCGGCACCTCCTGCGCGGACCTGGCCGCCTCCTGCGGGTTCTGCAGGAACAGGGGCACGAGCAGGACAGCGAACGCGAGCATCGACCTGTGCATGGGATTCTCCGAAAGCGCCTCGGTGGCGGAGGTCGGCGACTGTAGGACGCCGGTACGGATGTCCGAAGGCCCGCTCTGCTGCATCGACCTCGAGGACCGATGGGGATCCGCGGGCCACATTCCCGGCGGTTCCGGCAGGCGCAGGCAACGGCCAGGCTCCGGGGGGCATCGGGTAGAGCCAGCCGAGAGCAGGGCTCTCGACTGACCCCCCCACAGATCCGGACGTGCGGGACTACCGCATCCGGCTCCTCGAGCCATGGCTTCGCAACGTCAGGGCTTCGGCGCCGCGCCAGTGGATGGTGGGCGAGGGAAGCGGATGGCGCCGAATCCAGCGCAGCATCCGGTCCCAGGTCACCGTCTTCCGCTGGGAGCGACGATTGAGCCAGTGCCGCCAGGACCACAGCACCGCATAGCGGAGCCGAGCGAGGGCAGACCAGTTGCCGGTTACACCGAAGTAACCGTCGTGCCCGCGCAGCATCCTGGACAGCACCGCGTGCTGTTCTCGCACCTTCATGTGCCTGTTCGCGCGGCACCAGAGGTGGATCCGCCGCACGGTGCGTCGGAATCGCGTCGCTGCCGTCTTCTTGCGAACCACCCAGGCTCCGCGACGGGAGCGCCCCCAGAAGTGCGTGAAGCCCAGGAAGTCGAAACTCCGACTGGAGCGATCACGCCCGTCCGATGGTGGACGACGGTCCGGTCGACGAAGTCGACCACCCGCGTCTTGTCCGGATGGATCGTCAGACCGTACTTCTCGAATCGCTTCGGAAGCACGGCCAGGAAGCGGCGAGCATCGTCCTCGTGGGCAAAGCCCACGACGAAGTCGTCCGCGTAGCGCACCAGGAAGCACGAGCCGCGCATGCGCGGACGAACGTCCCGGTGAAACCACACGTCCAGCACCTCGTGCAGGTAGATGTTCGCCAGCAGCGGCGAGATCACGCCGCCCTGCGGGGTACCCGCGTCTGGATACCAAGTGCGGCCTTCTTCGAAGACCCCCGCGTTCAGCCACTTGCCGATCAGGCGAGTGAGCACACCGTCTCGCACCCGCTGGCTCACGATCTCGCGGAGCTTCCCGTGGTCCACGGTGTCGAAATACTTGCGTAGATCGACCTCCACCAGCACACACCCACCCATGTCCATCGCCTGCTTCCAGAGGCTGTGCAGTGCCGTGCGTGGCGAACGACCAGGTCGAAAGCCATGCGAACATGGCAGGAAGTCCTGTTCGTATACCGCACCCAGCACCATGGCGACGGCGCGCTGGAGGACCTTGTCCTCGAAGGTCGGGATGCCCAGCGGCCTCCTCTCCTTCCCGTCGCCTTTCGGGATGAACGCGCGTCCCGCCGGCGCCCGGTAGCGACCGGACTTGGCGGCATCGAGCAGGCGCTGGAGACGAGGTCCCAGTTCCTGCCCGTATTCCGCGCCCGTCTCGCCGTCGATCCCGGGCGCCGCGTCCTTGCGCGTGCGCCGAAACGCATCCTTCAGCAGGTCGACATCGATGTGGTGGGCGAGCGAGGTGAAGCTCAGCTCCGGATGTCGCTCCGCCAGTTCCGCTATCCGCCGCAGTTTCGTTGAGATTGGTTTCTCAGAGTTCGTTGCCTCTGCCATCTTTCCCTCCGATGGGTCCATGGCCCGAGACGCCCCGTCCCTCCATCGGGTCCTCTCGGGCGAGTTCCCCGACTTCATCGGTACCATGAGCGTCCTCTGACTTCCTGTTCGTCGTCGCGACCGCCCTTCGGTTGATCCTCGGGCGGTCCCTACCGGCTGCGCGTCCTGATTCACTGCGCGACGACACGGACGCGGCGTCGTCGGCCTCGGTCTTGGTCATCCGGTGACCGTCCGGATCGTTCTGCCGGAACGAACAGGATCTCGTGAGTTCCTGCGGGACCCCTGTCGCGTGCGCCCTGGTCTTGGACCCCGGTGGAGCCGCCATGCCAGGCCAATTCGGCATGTACGGTGCTGCCGCCGGCTTGCGCCATGCCGACGACCTCCACGAAGAGTGCTTTTCGAGGCTCGATGCCACGGCTCACGTGCTCGCTGTCTACGCTTCACGTCGAGGGTCACCCCACGCCGCGCAAGACTCGCTTCTGGCTGCTGGCCAGCTTTGCCAGGCAGGGCTTTCACCTGCCGGGTCCCGAGAGAGGTTTCCGTCCGTGATCGGTCAGGTCATGGTCATCCTCCTCTCGCAGGCTTTTCTCACCGCACGGCGCAATGCGCCGCGCTCCGCGCCACCGTTGCTGCCGCACGCCGGAACCGTCCGTTCGCCCGCTGCCCCGGACTTGCCTCTCGTTGGCCGACGGTTGCTCGCGTCGGCCGCGACGGAAGATCCGCCCGCAGTCGATCCAAGGGCAGCAGATCACACCGGGTGTGGATGTCTGCGTCTCGGTGACCCTCGCCGCGGGCGCCATCCGCCCACCCGAACGCCGGAAGTTCCCCGGTGACACCCGACCCGCGATCGCGCGACACCATCGACCGCGGAACCGCAGGAAGGACGGCAACACCGTGCGTCACGTGACTCTCCTCGTGGTGCGGAGCGACGACTGACGGAGCGGGCAGTCGCCGCGGCACCGACGGCGCGACGCACTTTTTGAACGCCGCTCCCCGCCGCCGCATGATGCGCGGATGGTCGAGATCGAACGCGCCTACCTGCGCAAGGGTTGAACCTCGTGTGTCCGGGCGGGGAGTTTCCTCGCCGGCAAGGCGGAGATCGCGGACGTCGTCGACGCCAGGACCACCCGCGTCGGTGCCGGCGACCTCGCGCCGTGGTTTCGCGGCCGCAAGCGGCTGATCGTCGTGAAGGGCAAGCGACGCGACGAATACCCGCTCGCGAAGCTGCGCGGAGCCGACCGCGCGGAGAAGGTGCTCGGCCCATCCGGCAACCTGCGCGCGCCGACGTTGCTGGTCGGCGACGCCGTCGTCGTCGGCTTCCACCCCGACGTCTACGCCGAGCTGTTCGGGTGATCGTGCCCGCCGCGTCGCGGTACCGGTCGACGCCGCGGCGTCGAGCCCCGGAGCCCGCACGCGCGAAGCGGGGTCTCGGTCGCGCACGGCGCCGTCCACACCGGATCGTGCGCGTCGGATCCCGATCTCGCCCACGAACGTCGCCGCCGAGGCGGAGCATCGGCGCTCCGGATCCCGAGGGACGCAGCGTGGCGCTCCACGTTTCCCGGCGCGTCGCACGCCGACTCCGGCGGAGCCGCGCGCGACCCGATCTCCGGATCGAAACGCGCGTTTGCGAGACGCCCTCGCACGGGCCGCGAACCCGCCCGACTTTCGTGCCGCATCGCCGCCGCGATCGCTTACAGTCCTCGGGTCCGAGCCGCACAGGATCCCCGCGCTCCGCGGAACGACGGCCCCCCCCGCCCCCGATCGTGCTTCCGTTTGGACTCCGTTCTGATGGCAGCACCGAAGCGACCCACGATCATCCAAGGCGGCATGGGCGCAGGCGTCTCGAGCTGGCGTCTCGCACATGCAGTGTCCTCCGCCGGTCACCTGGGCGTGGTGTCCGGAACCGCGATCGACGCGATCGTCGCGCGGCGGCTGCAGGTCGGTGATCCGGGCGGTCACGTGCGCCGCGCGCTGGCACGCTTCCCACTGCCGGAGGTCGCCGAGCGGATCCTCGACCGATTCTTCATCGAGGGCGGCAAGGCTCCGGACGCGCCGTTCCGCGCGACGCCGGTGCCGTCACTCCGACCGAGCCGACATCTGCTCGAGCTGATCGTCGCCGCGAACTTCGTCGAGGTGTACCTCGCGAAGGAAGGCCACTCCGGCGTCGTCGGCATCAACTACCTCGAGAAGATCCAACTCCCGAACGTCCCGTCGATCCTCGGCGCGATGCTGGCCGGCGTCGACTACGTCTTGATGGGCGCAGGCATCCCGCGCCTGATCCCGGGTGTCCTGGACGCGTTCGCCGCCGGTGAGCCGGCCGAGCTCAACATCGCGGTCCTCGGCGACGCCGCCGGTGCGAGGCTGCGGCTGGACCCGCGCGAGCTCTTCGGCGACGCGGTCCCCGAGCTCCCGCGGCCGCAGTTCCTCGCGATCGTCGCTTCGGCGTCGCTCGCAACGATGCTGAAGCGCAAGGCCAACGGCGAGGTGAACGGCTTCGTCGTCGAAGGGCCGACCGCCGGTGGTCACAACGCACCGCCGCGGGGCAAGCTGCAGCTCGACGACCGCGGCGAGCCGATCTACGGCGAACGCGACGTCGTGGACCACGCGGAGTTTCGCGAGCTCGGCCTGCCGTTCTGGCTCGCCGGGTCGTACGGCAGCGCCGAGGGGCTGACCCGCGCGCTCGAAGTCGGCGCGGCCGGCATCCAGGTCGGCACCGCCTTCGCGTTCTGCGAGGAGTCCGGCATCGCGCCGGACATCAAGCGCCAGGTGCTCCAGTTGGTGCTGACCGACGGCGTGCGCGTCGTCACCGACCCCATCGCTTCGCCGACCGGATTCCCGTTCAAGATCCTCGACAAGCGCGGCACCTTGAAGGATCCCACGGTGTATGCGGCGCGCCAGCGCATCTGCGATCTCGGTTACCTGCGCCACGCGTACACCGAGGACGACGGCAAGGTTCGCTGGCGCTGCCCGTCCGAACCCGTCGCGGACTACCAGCGCAAGGGCGGTGCGCTCGAGGACACCGAGCAACGCATGTGCGTCTGCAACGGCCTGATGGCGACGATCGGTCTCGGCCAGGTCCGCAAGGACGGCACGCACGAGCCGCCACTGATCACGTGCGGTGACGCACTCCCGGACGTCCGCCGGTTCCTGAAGGGCGGCGCGACGTCGTACCGCGCCCGCGACGTGCTGGAATCGCTTCTCGAGAACGTCAAGAGCCCGACCGATGCCGATTCGCGCGTTCACGTTGTTTGAGGAGTTCCGCCCGAGCGGCCTGCTGCAGGAGATCGCCGGCGAGGACGTGCTCATCGAGCGGGTTTCCGCGGTCGAGGACAGCACCGCCGGCGACCTGGTGTTCGTCGATCGCCCGGCGTTCGTCGAGCCCGCCCTGGCCCACGCCCCGGCGAGCGTGATCACCGCACCCGAGCTCGCGGGACCGTTCCGCGAGGCGCCGCACATGGCGGTCATGACGACCGCCAACGTGAAGCTCGCGCGTGCCCTGGTGACCCAGCGCTACTTCGATCGCGATCTTCGTCCCGCGGGGACGCCACGCGTCGACCCGTCCGCGGTCGTCGCCGAATCGGCCCGGGTCGCCGACTCCGCTCGACTCGGTGCACACGTGGTCGTCGGCCCGGGTGCGGTCATCGGTGAGGACGTCGTCATCCTCGCGAACGCCGTCATCGAGGAACGCGCGGTGATCGGGGCAGGCACGGTCATCCATCCCGGCGCGGTCATCGGCTTCGAGTGCGAGATCGGCGACCACGTGATCATCCGTTCGGGCACCGTCATCGGCTCCGAAGGCTTCGGCTTCGCACAGGACGAGCGGCGCAAGAACCATCGGATCCCGCAGATGGGCAAGGTGGTCGTCGAAGATCACGTCGTGATCGGCGCGAATTGCTGCATCGACCGAGGCACGCACGGCGCGACGCGCATCGGCGCGGGCACCGTCATGGACAACCTCTGCCACATCGCACACAACGTCGAGATCGGCGAGGACTGCATCCTCACCGCGATGCTCTGCGTCGCCGGCTCGACGAAGATCGGCAAGCGCGTGATCACGAGCGGTCAGGTCGGCATCATCGACCACCGGACGATCGCCGATGACGTCGTGCTGCTGCACCGCGCCGGCGTCGCCGCCGACGTCGAGACGTCCGGTCCGTTCGCCGGGGCACCGCTCCTGCCGCTCCGCGAACACCTGAAGCGCAACGCGTCGATTCTCCGCCTCGCGTCGATGCGCGACACGATCAAGCAGCTCGAGCAGCGCATCCAGACGCTGGAGTCGAGCGCGCAAGCACCGCGATCGTGACCGCGCCTGCGGACGCCTTCCTCCCTGGTCTCTGGTCCCTGATCTGGTCCCGTCCCTGGTCCCTGGTCCCTGGTCCCATGCAAACGCGCACGGATGAGATCGCTGACGGCATCTTCCGCTTCTCGACACTGGTTCCCGAGGCGGCGCCGGGCGGATTCCAGTTCAACCAGTTCCTGATCCGCGCCGACCAGCCGCTCCTGTTCCACACCGGGCCGCGGCAGATGTTTCCCTCGATCTCCGCGGCGGTCGGCCGCGTCGTACCGCTGCAGGACATCCGCTGGGTGACGTTCGGTCACGTCGAGTCCGATGAGTGCGGCTCGATGAACCAGTGGCTCGCCGCGACACCTCACGCCGAGGTCGCACACGGGCAAGTCGGCGTGATGGTCTCGCTGAACGACCTCGCCGACCGTCCGCCACGCGCGCTCGCCGACGGCGAGGTGCTCGACCTCGGCGGCAAACGCGTGCGCCACATCGACACGCCGCACGTACCGCACGCATGGGAGGCTCGCGTGCTGTTCGAGGAGACCACGCGCACGCTCTTGTGCGGCGACCTGTTCACGCATGCCGGCGACGTGCCTGCACTCACCACCGACGACATCGTGGAGCCCGCGAAGCGCGCCGAAGAGCTGTTCCACAGCAGCTGCCTCGCGCCGACGTCCGGGGCCACGATCCGCAGGCTCGCCGACCTCTCGCCGACGACTCTCGCCGTGATGCACGGCTCGTCGTTCCGCGGGGACGCCGCGCGCGCGTTGCGCGACCTCGCCGACGCCTACGACGAATGGCATCGAGCCGCGGCGATGGGCTAGGCTGAGAGGATGACGTCCTCAGCGCGAACCGGATCACGCCGATGGCCGGCTCTCGGGGCGACTCTCGTCCTCGCCAGTTGCGCGGCGGCGCCGGAGGCACCACCCGAGCAAGCCGCGCCTCCGGCCACGGCGCCGAGCGCACCGATCCCGCGCGTCCTCTCGTTCGCATTCGCCGGCGATGGCAGCAGCCCGGCGACGTGGGAGCCGCTGTCGCAGGAGCTCGAGACCGCGTTCGCGACGATGGATGGCGTCGCCATGGTCGCCAGTGAGACCCGAGCGGACGGATTCTCCGTCCAGGCGACCCTGTCGCCGGAATCGCCTCCGGTGACCGCGTTCGACCGCACCGCGAGCGCGTTCGACGAGCGGCATCCCGAGCTCCACCGAGTGCGGTGATCTCTCACGGTCGGCGGTTGAATACGGTGTCGCCCGGGTCACTACCGCCCTCGCTCCGATGGAACTGATCTCGGTCTCCTGCAACCACTGCGGTGCACCCATCCGTGTGCCACCCTCCGCGCGCTTCGTCACGTGTGCGCACTGCAACAGCCAGCTCGAGGTCAAGTCGACGGGCTCGGCCACCTACACCGAGGTGCTCGAGGCGCTCGATGGGCGGACGCAGCGGATGACCGAACAGCTCGAGGAGATCGCACTCCAGAACGAGCTGGAGCGGCTGGACCGTGAGTGGGACCGTGCGCGCGAGGGGTTCCAGAGCGTCGACCAGAACGGCCGACGGCACGATCCGTCGGTCATCGGCAGCTGGGTCGCTGCCGTCGTCTTCGGAACGGTCGGCTGCGCGGCGATGGTCTTCGGTGCGATCGGGCACGGCGCCGGCTTCCTGGTGTTCATCGGCATCCTGGTGGCGATCGTCGGCGTCGTCGTCGGAGTCACGGGGGCCGACAAGGCTCGACGATTCGAACGCGCGAAGGCGAGCCATCACCGCAAACGACGCGACGTCGCGGTACGCCTGGGTCAGGTGCGCGCCGCGCGCGCCGAGGACGCTGGCTGACCGCACTCACCTGCGGGTCGCGAGGATCAGCGGCGAGGGTGCCGGGGCATCGAGCCAACGCACGTCCTCGAAGCCGGCGGACTCGAGCCAGTCCCGATACTCGGCGAACGTGAACGTGTCGCCGTCGGTCGTGTTGACCAGCATGTTGAGGCTGAACAGCATCACCGACAGCGGTCCCGAGCGATCCTCGTCCGCGACGAACTCGGCGATCGCGAGCGTGCCGCCCGGAACCAGGGCTCGCGCCATCTGCTCGAACAGCTTCGGCGTGTGCACCGGCCCCTCGGAGTGGCAGATGTGGCCGAGCACCGCGGCTTCGAAGCGACCGGTGCCCGGGTCGGCCTCGCGCAGGTCCCCGGCGAGGTAGTCGGCACGGTCGCCGAGTCCGTGCCGCTCGACCGCGCGCTTGGTGTGCTCGAGCGTCGACGGCAGATCGTACCCGGTCATCCGCACCCGCGGCTCGGCGAGAGCCGCCCGATCCCCCACACGCCGGAGCCGCACGCGACGTCGAGCAGGCGGATCGTCCCCTCCGGATGGAGCCGCGCGAGCTCCCGGCCGACCACCTGTGCCGCGCGGAAGTTCACCGCGAACAGCGAGTCCACCAGACGCTTCCAGAACTCCCCGCCGTCCTCCGGCCGATCCACCGATCGCTCCGGCGCTCCGGTGCGCACGACGTCGGAGAGCGCGGACCACCGGCTCGCGATGTCGCGTGCGTGGAACACGACGAAGTCGCCGAGGAACGACGGCTTCCCGCGCACGAGGAACGCGTCGGCGTCCGGTGCCAGTGCGTGCCGATCGCCGTCCCGCTCGACGAGCCCCGCGGCGACCATCGCGTCGAGCACCCGCCGCACGGCGTCCGGCCGCACGCTGCCTTCGACGAGCTCGGCCGTGGTCGCCGCGCCCCGATCGATGTGGGTGAACAGGTCGAGGTCGATGGCGGTAGCCAGCGCCTGCGTGATGCCGAAGCCCCACGCGAACTGCATGATCCGATCCGGATTGACCATCGCGCGATGCTACGCCATGGCTGTCGCGGCGCTGTCCCAAGTCGGGAGTGCGCATGCGATCTTCGCCTGAGCGCCGGCACGTCCGGCCACCCCGGTATCCACGGACCGACGACCGATGAACGACGACACGACCGCAGCCAGCGAGCTCGCGCTGTTGACCGAGCTGGAACGCATCGACCGCGAGTGGCACCGGGTCGAGGGGAGGTCGACGAGGTCGACGCGCTGGCGCGGCGACACGATCCCGAAGCGATGGGCCGGAGGGCGGTCGTGCAGGTCTGCGCCATCGTCGCCCTGTTCGCCGGCTGGGTGTTCGCGGGCCGCTCCTGGGCGTTCGTCGTGGGCCTGTTGGTGGTGGGGATCGGGGGCGCCGTGCTGGCCGAACGCCGAATTGTCCGGCTGGCCCGTTTCGAACGCGCGGAGCGCCGCCACCGGCGCCGCCGTCAGGCGGTGCTGAACGAGCTCGCCCGGCTGCGGGGCACCGACCCCGGTTCCCGGCCCACGACGAGCTGAAGGCTCCACGCTTCTGCGGGTCGCCGACTTCGGGGACGATGCCCGCATGCACGCCACCCGCAGGCTCCGCGCCACGCTCCTGCTCGTCGCCGCCGCGTCGGGCACGGCCGGCTGTGCCGGCAACGACGCCTACAGCCGGGACATGATCGCCGCCAACAACGGCGAACTCGACCTGGTCGAGACGGCGCTGGTCGTCGGCCACTGCGGCCGGTTCGTCGCCGCGGTGAAACGGGCAGGGCTCGACGAGATGCTGGCCGGACCGGGGCCGTTCACGGTGTTCGTGCCGTTGGACCAGGCGTTCTTCTCGCTCGCGACCGACGAACGCCACGCGGAACGCGAGAACCCGGCGCGCCTACGGCAGGTGCTCTTGCACCACGTGGTCCGAGGCGAGGTGCGGGCACCGCGCCTGATCCAGATGCACGAGTTGACGCCGGTCGAGGGCCCGCCGCTCACGATCTCGATCGTCGAGTCGCAGGCAACGGTCGACGGTGCGAACATCGTGCGCGGCGACATCGCCGCGAAGAACGGCGTGTTGCACTTCGTCGATCGGGTGCTGCTGCCGGAGCCGGCAGCGGCACCCGACGACAAGTGACCGAGGCTCGAATCGGCGCCGGCGGCTACGAGCCGCTCTCCGCTTCGGCCTGCTCCTTCCGGTTCTTCTCCAGCTCCGCGGCCGACGGCTGGTACTCGGCATCGATCGACGCCACGACCGGCGTGATGATCCACGTGAACGGCGACCAGCCGTACCAGTAGTTGTCGGTGCCACCCTGGACGATGCGCACGACGTCGCCGCCGCGCTTCTCGATCTCTTCGGTGGCTTCGTCGATCATCGAGTCGATCGTCGTGTGGCCGAGGAACGGGATCAGGATCAGCAGGTTGAATCCGATCTTCGAGACCGACGCGTAGTAGACGGGCTCGTGGTTCGGACCGATGCGGCCGTTCCAGTGCGTCGCGATCGAGTAGAACGTGCAGGACGTGAACGACAGGCAAACCGCGCTCACGAGAGCGAGGCGCAACAGGGTCTTGTGCATGGCGGTGGGACTCTCCTCGGGGAGCGCGACGGCGCGGACTCCGGTGTCCGTACCCGGAGTGCGACGACGCGCCGCCGCAGCGCCATGACGCTAGTCGCAACCGGATGGGCCCGCACGCGCGAGATCGCGGCGCGCGATTCCCGTCGATCCGACGCTTCGATCGGACCGTTGGTGGCGATCCGCCGCGCCTTCGCGATCGGCCGTCGCGACTAGCGGACGTCGAACGCGCCGGGCCATCCGGCCCCCGCCAGGTACACGCCCATCTCGAGCCACTCCTCCGCGAACCGACGTCCGGGCACGCGCAGCCGATCCGCCTCACCCCCGTCGCAATGGAACACCACTTCGCGATCCGTCGCGGCGTCGCGGATCGGCAGGTCGGGGTGGGCCTCGATCCGCCGGATCCGGCGGTCGAAGGAGAGGCGCAGGAACCGCGCCAGGATCGAGTTCTCTTGCACCAGGACGAACGATACGCAGAGCTTTTTCCGATCCAAGGCCGTTTCGGCGCCGAAAACGGATCGCGTCGCCGGCGCCACCTCAGCCGGTCAGTCGAACGTCGCGACGTTCTTCAGCGTCAGCAGCGCCATCGCGGTGCCATAGCTGCGGCCGAATTCGTGGCTGTCGACGAAGCTGCCGTCCATCTCGGGGATCTTCTGCAGGAGCGCCAGGAATCGGGCATCGATGGGCGCTTGTTCTTCCTCGGGGAGCAGATTCACGACCTCGCTGGTGTGGAACAGGTCGTGGAAGAAGAAGAACCCGGCGAGCTCGCCGTCCGAGTGGAAGTCGTTGCGGCGCACCCGCTCGATGCGATCCATGTGGCCCCAGTAGTTCTTCAGCGCGAAGTCGAAGCGCTCCTTGGACGTGCTCGCGAGCCGGAGCAACACGCCTTCACACAGCGGCATGCGCGCCGACGCGTCCTTGAGGGATGACCGCCGGCGCGCGGCCGTGCCCGAGTACCGGTACGCACCGTCGTCGGCCCGCGCGCTGAGCAACGCGGCGACGCCCTTCGAGAACATCTCGTCCGGCACCTCGGCACCCGCGTCGCGCGCGGCCAGCAGGCCCCACATCATCGCGCCGGTGCAGAACGCGTTCTCGTACTCGTGCGCGAAGAACCCGTTGTCGTGCTGGCGCTTCTGCGCCGCGGCGACGATGCCGTTCATCTCGTCGACGTCGTGGGCCTTCGTGCCCGGACGCTTCGCCGCCTTGCGCGCGAAGTAGATCAGCCGGTAGGTGTCGGAGTAGGAGTCCTCGTTCTTGCCGCGACGAAGCCGCTTCGGATCCATCAGGAACGCCTCGCCCTTCTCCAGTGCCGCATCCACCGCCGCAGGGTCGACGCGCGTCGGGTCGATGTCGCGGAACTCGAGGAGCGCCGTGCACGCGATCGCGGTGATCGCGACCCAGGTGTTGGGGGTGATCTCCGTGTCCGGCCAGTAGGCGTACCGCGCGTCGGTGAAGCCGCCGTCGTCGCGTTGCTGCGACAGCAGGAACTGCATCCCGCGAACCGCCATCTCCTTCGGATCCTGCGCGTCACCCGCCCACGTCGTGTCGCGCGGCAGGCCCTCGTAGGCCGCATCGGGGAGATAGCCGTAGTGCTCGAAGCCCGCGAACGCCGCACCGAGCGGCCGCTCGTCCGGACCGAGCGTGCTGTCGGCCTTCGCGCGGCGTCCGGCCAGCGTGTCGGGATAGCGCGTCGCGACGAGTTCGAAGCGGGTCATCGCGCCCGACTCGTCCCCCATCCGAAGCTGGTCGAGAGCCCCGAGGTAGCCCGCCTCCGGCAGGCCCGCGCGCCACGCGAGCTCGAGCGGGTCGCGTGCATCGAGCAGCTTCCCGGTCATCGCCAGCACGCGTCCGCGCTCGAGGTCGACCGCAGCGCGCCCTTCGCGGTCGCGGGAACCGAGCTGCTCGGCCGCGCGATCGAGGAGCTGGAGCGCGTCGGCCGGATGGCGGAGCCGCCGCAGCAAGGCCGCCTCGGCGACGAGATCCGGATCCTTGGCCGCGGTGCACCGTGCGAGCGCCGCTTCCCACTGGCCGTTCGCGGTGAGCTCGTCGATCGGGGTCGTCTCGGTGTCCAGCGTGCCGGGGTTGCCGTTGGCGGCGAGCACGCGCCGCAACAGGTCCGCGAACCACAAGGCATCGAACGTCCGGATGCGTTCGACGAAGTGGACGACGTTGCCGTCGCCGTCGACGAACACCATCGCCGGCTCGACGAAGTCCAGCGGGCGCAGTCCGAAGCGCTCGCTCATCGCCTCGTCGCACACCATCCGGAGCGGCACGAAGCGCCGCGCCACGATGCTCGCGACGTCCGGATCCGCGAACAGGACCTGCTGGGTGTAGATGTCGAGCACCGGTGCGCGATACATCTGGAAGCCGCGCGAGGAGTCCTCGACGATCCGATAGACGTACCAGAGGACCAGCTTGTCCTCCGCTTTCGCCCGCGCGATCGCGGTGTCCATCATCGCCGGGCGATCGACCGCCTGCTCCTTGCGCGTCAGACTCCGCTTCGGGTTGAAGCCGTCGAAGAACACCGCGGAGTCACGGATCCACGGCAGGTGGCCGTCCAGGTCCAGGGTCGCGGCGGCAGGCTCGGGCTGCTGGGCGGGCAACAGACCGGCGAGGAGGATCGCGGCGGAGAGCAGGTGTCTCATCACGGTTTCCGGAATGGGCGAAGCCCCGATCATCACCGAAACCGGTCGCGATCGGAGCCCGGTTTCGCACGTGATGCGTTTCCTCGTGCTGCGATGGGCGGCAGAATCCGCCCCGGTGACTCCGACGTCCCGGTACCGGACGCTCGATGCGCAACGCATCGTCGAGACCGTCGCGCGCCTGCGCGACCGCATCCGCGAACGCTTCCCCGACGCCAGCCTCGGGCGACTCGCGGAGGATCTCCTCGTCGTCGCGAAGGACACCGCGCGGCGTGTCCGCGAGATCCGACGCCCGTCCATCCCCATGCGGCTGACGAGCGCGGTCCTGCTCGCGGTCGCGGGCGCGGCGCTGCTCGGCGCGATCGCGGCGGTGCATCCGCGGCTCGACGACGACTGGCGGTGGGCGGACGTCATCCAGACGCTCGAATCGGCGTTGGGCGCGCTGTTCTTCCTCGGCGCGAGCATCGTGTTCGTCGCCACGCTCGAGGCCCGGCGCCGCCGGCACCGCTGCCTCCACGCGATCCACGAGATGCGCGCGATGGCGCACATCGTCGACATGCACCAGCTCACCAAGGACCCGGACCGTCTCGACGGCCGGGCCCCCGACACACCGTCGTCGCCACGTCGCGATCTCACGCGCCCGGAGCTCACCCGCTACCTCGACTACTGCAGCGAGACCCTTTCACTGATCGGGAAGATCGCCGCGCTCTACGTGCAAGGGTTCCCGGACTCGCAGGCGATCGCGGCGGTCGACGAGGTCGAGCACATGACCACGGGCCTGAGCCGCAAGATCTGGCAGAAGATCATGATCCTCGACCGCGTGACGAGCGATGCACCGAGCTCGCCGGTCGACCGCGATCCCGGCGCCTGACTCTCGGCCGCCGTCGGCGAACGTGGCGCTATGATCGTGGCCAGCTCTCAC
Source organism: uncultured Planctomycetota bacterium (assembly GCA_963823025.1). GTDB lineage: Bacteria > Planctomycetota > UBA1135 > UBA1135 > UBA2386 > CAWGKH01. Next base: position 203,475 of record CAWGKH010000011.1, read on the forward strand.
CCTCCCACGAACCCAGGAGTTCGACACCATGCTCGCCACCGCGCTGCTCCTCGCCGCCTCATTCGTACCCCAGACGCCGCCGCCCAACGCGCCGGTCGTCATCAACGAGTTCAGCTACGACGATCAAGGCACCGACGACTACGAGTTCGTCGAGCTCTACAACAAGTCGAACCTACCGGTCGACATCAGCGGCTGGACGCTGCAGTCCCTCGACGAGACCGGCGTCTACGGCACGACGGTGGTCCCGAACAGCACGGTGCTCGACCCGGGCCACTTCTACGTGCTCGGGATGGCGGCGGTCCCGAACGTCGATCAGCTGCTCTCGCACACGCTCCAGGACGGCAACGAGACCATCACGTTGCTCGATGCGATGACGAGCCCGCAGGATTCGGTGACGTACGAGGCCTGGTACAACACGCACGTGAGCCCGTATCCGGAAGGGCAGGCGCTGTTCGACAACAACACGATGGTCGAGATCGACTTCCTGTCCTGGCAGCGCTCGCGAGACGGTCACGACACCAACGACAACGGCGCCGACTTCCGCGTCATGCCCTGGACGCCCGGAACGTCGAACAACGAAGGGCTCACCCGCTCGCTGTCGACGTTCGACTCGCTGATGCCCGGCACCGCCGCGCCGGGGTGGGCGTCGTCGTACGTCGATCCGCATGCGATCGATCCGACGGTCGTCAGCTTCGACAACCCGAACGCGATCCCGGCGTCCCCCCAGGGCGGCAACGCACTGGTGCTGTGGGACTCGTCGGGCGGCGGCAACGTGAGCGTGTTCGAGGGCAAGGCCAGCTACGACCAGCGGCTCGAGACCTACGTGTACCTCGACGCCTCACCGTTGCCCGCCGTCTCGGCGACCGACTGGGAGGCGTGGACCATCGGCTTCGGCACCGAAGGCAACAACTTCAGCGTGCCCGATCCAGGTGGCGTCTGGATCGTGCCCCCGCCGACCGCCAACGGCAACACCGGCGTCAACTGGACGGTGCAACGCGACAGCACCGGCACGACGCTCTACCTGGTCGACAACAACGACGGCGGCTGGGTCGGCGGCACCATCCCGGTCGCGACACCACCGACGATCCTCGCCAGCATCCCGATCGTCCAGGGCAGCAACGACGGCTGGCAACGGATCCTGCTCGACGTGTCGAACGGCGGCGCACAGCTGACCGCGCGATTCGGCGGCACCTACGGGCAGGCCGACGGCCAGCTCTTCACGGCCCAGCTGACTCCGCTCCTCTCCGGACTGTTCGTCGGCTACCGCGAGGTGACGCCGAGCGTCCCTGCGCAGCTCCGGCCGCCGACCGTCGATCTGCTCTCCTACGTTTCGTGTCCGCCGGCCGAGAACCAGGTGATCGGCCGCGGCACCGGGATCGTGACCGGGACGATGGCGATCTCGGCCTCGGCGGCGCCGGTCGTCAACTCGACGATCTCGGTCGACGGCGCGAACATGCAGAGCGGCACGCCAGCCATCTACGTCGTCGGCACGCTGTCCGCGACGCCGATCGGCCTGAGCCTGATCGGCGGGCCGGCGGACGCGGTGCTGCGCGTGGACCCGTTGCTCACCACGGGGACGACGGTCGACGCGTCCGGCAACACCTCGCTGTCGGTGATGGTTCCCAACGACATGTCGCTCTGCGGCGCGGACGTCGCGTTCCAGATCGCGGCGATCGACTTCACGCTGCCGGTGCCGCTGAAGATCGGGCTGAGCCCGGCACTTCGCACGTCGGTCGGCATGTAGCCACGCGAAGCACGGATCCCGGGGCGGGGCGTCCCTCCGACGCCTCGCTCCGTCACGGCGTCGCCGATTCCACCGGCGTCGCGCGCGCTTCCCCTTCGGTCGCGTGCCAACGCGGTCGCAGGCGCGGCCCGTAGGTCAGACCGAAGCGCTTCATGCCGACGCTGCGGATGCATTGCACGACGCCTTCGACCGAGTCGGCCACGACGATGCGGTCGACGTCCTCGGGTGCGATCGTGCCCTGCGACACGAGCGTCGTGCGGAGGAACTCGAGCAGCGGCCGCCAGTAGTCCGAGCCGACGAGCACGAGCGGAAAGTCCTCGATCTTTCCGGTCTGGATCAAGGTCGCGGTCTCGAACACCTCGTCCAGCGTGCCGAAACCACCCGGCAGCGCGACGAACGCGTAGCTGTACTTCACCAGCATCACCTTCCTCACGAAGAAGTGCCGGAAGGTGATCCATCGATCGAGGTACGGGTTCGGACGCTGCTCCTTCGGGAGGACGATGTTGCAGCCGACCGACCGCCCGCCGACGTCCTTCGCGCCGCGGTTGGCGGCCTCCATGATGCCGGGGCCGCCGCCGGTCATCACCGTGAACCCCGCGCGCGCCAGCTCCGCGCCGATCTCGCGCCCGAGTCGGTAGTAGCGGTGATCCTCGTCGAAGCGCGCCGAGCCGAACACGGTCACACAAGGACCGACGAAGTGGAGCTTCTGGAAACCGCGGAGGAACTCCCAGCCGATCCTCAGGATGCGCGCGAACTCGAAGCGGCGTCGCTGCGGACCCTGGAGGAACCGGATCTCGGTGTCGCGGCCCGGCGCCTTGCCCCACCGCGCGTCGCTCCGGATGCCGGGTGCGTCGCCGTCGATGTCCGGCCCGGGTCCCTCGTGCAATCGGTCGTCCATACGCAGGTCCGGCGGTCAGTGCCGAGAGCCGGCGGCGAGCCTGCGATATTCATCGAGTACCGCCGTGATCGACTCCTTGGGAGTGCCGAGCGCGACGGCCTTCTGCTGGATCTCGACCGCTTTTCGAAAGTCCCGCTTCCAGAACCAGACCCGGGCCAGCGTGTCGAGGATCGCGGCATTGCGCTCCCCGGTGAGTTCGACGGCACTGGTCGCGGCCTTCAGCGCGAGATCGAGGTCACGGCTCTTGGGCTCGGCAGCCGGATCGACGATCGCCCAAGCGATCCGGTTGAGTCCGGGGGCGTCCTTCGCGGCGATCGCCTCGTCGACGAGCCGCTCGCCGAGGGCGTGCGCCTGCTTCGTCTCACCCGCACCGACGAGCGCGCGGTAGTGGACGTCGGCGACGATCTCACCGAGTGTCGGCCACTTCGCGATCAGCGCTTCGAGCTCCTTCGCGCTCCCCGCGGGATCCGCGTCGACACGCGCGACCGCGGCATGCACGGCGTCCATCACTTTCGCGACGCGCTGCGGGCCATCGGCCGGATCCCAGGTGCTGTCGAGCACCATCTTCAGCGGGAGCTCGAGCATCGCCGGGTGGCCGATCCAGGCGACCTTGCCGTGCGGATCGATCAGGAACGCGCACGGGATCGTGGTCTGCCCCGACGCCCGCATGAACGCCACGCTGGTCTTGCGCCCGTCGTCCCAGGCCACGCGATAGCCCATCGCGTCGCCGCGATCGGCGACGAGCTTCGTCACGGCCTCCAGCGAGTTGCTCGGATCCTCGGCGGTCACCCCGATGACGGTCACGCCGCGGTCCGCGTAGCGCGCCTGCACCTCGGTCAGATGCGGGATGCTGGCGATGCACGGCCCACACCACGTCGCCCAGAACTCGACCACGTAGATCCGGTCCTCGGCGAACGCATCGACGGCCTCGCCCTTGACCCACGTCGCGATCGACAGGGACGGTGCGGGATCGCCGGGTTTCAGCTGCTGAGCGGGAACCGCGACGATCGCAGCGAGCGCCGCGGCGGTCGAGACCAATGTCTCACGAAGCATGGAGTGAGCTCGCAGGTTCGGGGAAGCGCCCCACGTTACGCGTCCGACCGCCCGACGGGGAGTCTGCGGAGCGGATCGGCGTCGGCCGACACGATGCGCGCTTTCCGATGGCGCCCCACCGCTCGCGGTCGGGATGATGCCCGTCGAGATGCTGTCGTTCGCCCTCCTCGTCACCGTCCTCGCCTCCCCCCAGAATCCGGCGGCGCCGACTCCGCCGCCCGACGATGCCGCGGTTCAGCGCGCCGTGCAGGGGGCGTTCTCGGCACGGGCCGTCTCGCGGACGGCCGTTCCGACGGCCGCGGCCGCGGCCTCCGCACTCGATCGACTCGAGGCGTTCGAGAAGGCAGTCACCGACGCCACCGCGGTCGATCCGCGCGGTCGAAGGCACGGCCCGAACCGCGCCGCCCTCGAGGAGCTGGAGCCGCTGGCCCGGCGCGGGACCGACCTGCGGACGGTGGTCCGGGCGTATCTCGCGGCGATCGACGGCGAGGCGCCATCGCCGTTCTGCGCGCGCGTCGACGCCCTGCGCCCTGCGCACGGGTTCACCGGCGAGCGGGCCGTCGAGAAGGATCGCGACGTGCTCGAACTCGCACTGCTCGCGATCGACACGCGGCGCACGCAGGGCCTTGCGCCAGGTCGGCTGACCGCGCACCCCGCCGCGGGTCGCTTCCCCGGTCTGGTGCCCGAGGACGCGCCGCGCGTCGACACCACGGTGTCGATCATTCCGACGCACGAGCGCTGGCAGTCGACGGGACTCTACGCGGCCCCGGGCGAGGTCGTGACGGTGCACGTTTCGACGCTGCCGCCCGGGGCGTCGATCGAGGTGATCGTCGGTTGCCACACCGACGACGTGCTGCGCCGACCGAAGCTCGAACGGGTGCCGCGGATCACGCGTCGCTACCGCATCAAGACCGAGGGTGACCACCCGGTCGCCAACGCGTTCGGCGGCTTGATCCAGGTGGCGTGCCACGACTTCGGCGCCGCCGGCGAACCTGCGATGGACGTCGGCTTCGCCGGTGCCGTGAGGGCACCGCGGTTCGTGCGCGGCGAGACCGACGTCGCGGCCTGGCGCGAGCGCATTCGCGAGCGACCCACGCCGTTCGGCGAGCTCGAGGGCGAGCGCCTCGTCCTGTCCCTGCCATCCAGCGTGCTGCGCACGGTCGACGACCCCGAGGCGGTCCTCGCGTTCTGGGACCGCGTCGTCGAGGTGCAGGACGACCTCGCGTGCTACGAGCGGACGTCGCCCGAGCGCTTCGTGTTCGACCGGCAGATCTCGGCCGGCTACATGCACTCCGGATACCCGCTGATGGGGCCGGTGTCGGCAGCCGCGAAGGCCGTGGATCTGCCGGCGCTCCGCGAGAAGGGCTCGTGGGGAATGTTCCACGAGATCGGGCACAACCACCAGACCGTGCACTTCGGCCGCTACGCGAATCCCTGGACGTTCGACGACAACGTCGAGGTGACGGTCAACATCTTCACGTCGTGGACCTACGTCGCGGCCCTCGAGCGTCCCGAGAACATGGGCCACCAGCACTGGCGGCAGGACATCCTCGCGGACAGCCTGGCGAAGGAGTTCACCGCAAAGACCTACGCCGACAAGAGCCACCGCGAGCGCTGCCTGTTCTGGGTGCACCTGATCGAGGAGATCGGCTGGGACCAGCTGCGCGAGGTGTTCCGCACGTACGCGGCGATGCCGCGCGCGGAGTGGCCGGACAGCGATCTCGAGAAACGCAGCCTGCTGCTCGACGTGGTCTCACAGCGCGTGGGGCGCGACTTCTCCGGGTTCTTCGAGAAGTGGGAGCTCGCGACGACGCCCGCAGCGCGAGCCGCCGTCGCCGCGTTGCCGCCGTTCGAGCCACGCATTCCACTGCCGACACGCTGAGCGGCGGGAATGGACCTCCCACAGACGTTTCTCTCGCTCGGAATCGCGCTGGGCGTCGGACTTCTGATCGGCATCCAGCGCGAGCGCGTGCACTCGAGGCGCGCGGGTGCGAGGACGTTTCCGCTGATCGCGTTGCTCGGTGGCGTCTGCGCGCTGCTGTCGGGCTCGCTCGGTGTCTGGGTCGTCGTCGGTGGGTTCCTCGGCGTGATCGCGGCGTTCGTGGTCAGCAACGTCTCGACGATGCGCGAGCCGGAGCAGGACGTCGGCACGACCACCGAGATCGCGATGCTGGTGACGTTCGCGCTGGGCGCGCTCGCCGTGCTCGGCAGCCACGAGGTCGTCCTGGTGGTCGGTGGTGTCGTGCTCGTGTTGCTCCACGTGAAGGAGCCACTGCACTCGCTGGTCGCCCGGCTCGGTGAGAAGGACGTGCGCGCGATCGTCCAGTTCGCGCTGATCGCGCTCGTCGTGCTGCCGGTGCTGCCGGACCGCACGTTCGGGCCCTACGGCGTCTTCAATCCGCACAAGACCTGGATCGTCGTCGTGCTCGTGGTCGCGATCGGACTGGCGGCGTACGTCGCGCGGAAGCTGTTCGGTGAACGGCGCGGCGCGATCATCGGTGGCGTGCTCGGCGGGCTCATCTCGAGCACCGCGACGACGGCCAGCATCAGCCGACAAGCGAAGGGCTCGCCGGATGTGCGTCTGCACGTCCTGATCGTGACGATCGCGTCGGCGATGGTGTTTCCGCGCCAGCTCGTCGAAGTGGTCGCGATCGCGCCGGCGCAGTTCGCGAGCGTCGGGCCGCCGCTCGCGATCGCCTTCGCGGCGTTCTTGCCGCCGGTGCTGTGGACGTGGCGCGCGGCGGTCACACAGGACGTCGAGTTCCCCGAACCCAAGAACCCGAGCGAGCTCGGACCGGCGATCGCGTTCGGCGCGATGTTCGCCATCGTCCTGTTCGCGGTCGCCATCGCCGAGGACCAGTTCGGCAGTCGCGGGCTCTATGCGGTCGCGGGGCTCGCCGGACTGACCGACGTCGATGCGATCACGCTGTCGACCGCCCGGCTCGCGGGCGACGGTCGGATTGCGGCGGCGACGGCGTGGCGGGCCGTGCTCCTCGCCTCGCTGGTCAACCTCGCGTTCAAGCTCGGGATCTCCGGTGTGCTCGGCGGCCGCAAGATGCTGCGGGTCACGGCCCTCGCGTTCGCTCCGGTGTTCGCCGTCGGCGGCTTGCTGCTGGCGGTCTGGTGACCACCAACCACGCGCCGGGGATCGGAGGCGAGCAAGGGCGGTGCCGCCATGCTACGCTCCGGCGTGTCGGGGCCGACTCCCGGACCCGTTCTCCAAAGAGGGCTTCCATGTCGATCGCGAGCGATCCACGTGTCCTGGCCCGCGCCTCTCTCGTTCCGCCGCCCGGCATGCAGCGACCCGGCCAGGACCGGCTGGAGCTGTATCTGATGCCGACGTCCGACGGCCGTGTGCGCTGGTTCCGCGACGACGGTACTCCGACCGTCGTGGACGCACTCGACGTCGATTCGGCGCGTCGCACCGCGATGCTGGTGTGGCGACACTTCGAGCTGACGATCGAGACGGCCGGCCAACAGGAGTGAGTGGGTGCGCAACGCCTCATGCTCGTGCCGACGCGCACCGCGCGTCGGCCGACGATGGCGATGCGCGCGCCTCGACCAGCCGGCGGCTCGCGTCACGGCGCGCGCAGCACGGACAGGATCTCGTCGTGCTCGGGGAAACGCTGCTGCTCCCCGTTCTTGTCCCAGATGCGGCGCCCGTCGACCGTGACGATGAAGTCGCCACGCCCGCCCTTGGCGAGCTCGACGTGGGCTTCGGGAAAGGCCTGTCGGATGGCGGCGCCCAGACCGGACGCTTGCGGCAGGTAGTTTCACATCACGCAGTATTCGATCGTCACGTTCATCATGCGCAGCTTAGCGCGCGCGTCGAGCGAGCGTGAGAACACCGACGGGCATGAAGGTTGCTGCCGCGGGCGGCCCTGGACGGGCCCGCCGCTCGTGCTACGGTCGCTCGTGAGCCCTCATCTCGGAGGGTGAACTGTCGTTCGCGATGGAGGCAACCCCGATGACGATGGACGAACCACCGGACAGTCGTGGCCGCCTCTCGCGGAACATCGGCGAGAGGCGGAGCCTGGCAGCGGCCGCGCGATCCTGACAACCGGATCGGGGCCCTGCGTGGTCGATGGCCTCACGTGCGACCGACGGCGCAGAGCGCGATCGATGAAGCGGGCAGACCCGCACAGCGCGATTCCGCTGCGCACGTACCGAAGGAGAGCAACCACGAAGGTCGGGCGCGCCGACGCATGCCGGAGCGTCCGGTCTCGTGTACGCTCCGATCCACCATGCAGACGGTTCGCTCGCCGCTCCTCGCGCTGTTGTTCTGGTCGTCGATGCTGGCCTCCGGGCTCCGCTGCCAGGAGGTCCCTCCGGCCCAGCGACCCAACATCGTGTTCGTGTTCTCCGACGACCACGCGTGCAACGCGATCTCGGCCTACGGCTCGGAGCTCGTGCAGACGCCGAACATCGATCGGTTGGCGAACGAGGGGATCCTGTTCCGCAATTCGTTCTGCGCGAACAGCCTCTGCGGACCGTCACGTGCGACCGTGCTGACCGGGAAGCACAGTGCGATCAACGGCTTCCGCCAGAACGGCGACCGGTTCGACGGCACGCAGACGACGTTCCCGCAGTTGCTGCAGGCCGCCGGCTACTCGACGGCGATCATCGGCAAGTGGCATCTGAAGAGCGACCCGACCGGCTTCGACCACTGGGACGTGCTCCCCGGCCAGGGCGCCTACTACAACCCGGACTTCCTGTCGCCCGACGGGCGGCGCCGGATCCAGGGCTACGTCACCGAGGTCATCACCGACCTCGCGATCGACTGGCTGGAGAACGGACGGCCGAAGGACAAGCCGTTCCTCCTGATGTGCCAGCACAAGGCACCGCATCGCAACTGGATGCCCGGACCGAACGAGCTCGACCTGTTCTCGGACGTCCAGATCCCCGAACCCCCGACGTTGTTCGACGACTACTCGGGTCGCAGCAAGGCGGCGAGGATGCAGGAGATGACCATCGCCCACCACATGACGATGGGCTACGACCTGCAGTGCCTGCTGGACGAAGACGAATGGCTCGCGGACGGCTGGCGCGCCGACCGCAAGCGCATGACGCCGGAGCAGCGCGAGCGGTTCGAGGCGGCGTTCGCGAAGGAGAACGCGGAGCTGAAGGCCGCCGGCCTCGAGGGCGAGTCCCTCGTGCGCTGGAAGTACCAGCGGTTCGTGAAGAACTACCTGCGGTGCGTCGTCGGCGTCGACAAGAGCGTCGGGCGGCTGCTCGAGTGGCTCGGGGAACACCACCTGCTCGAGAACACGATCGTCGTCTACTCGTCGGACCAGGGGTTCTACCTCGGCGAGCACGGCTGGTTCGACAAGCGGTGGATGTATGAGGAGTCGTTCCGGATGCCGCTCCTGATGCGTTGGCCGAAGCGCATCGCGCCGGGCACGGTGACCGACGCGCTCGTGCAGAACATCGACTACGCCCCGACCTTCCTCGACCTGGCGGGGGTGTCCGTTCCCGGCGAGATCCAGGGTCGGAGCCTCGTCCCCCTGTTCGACGGCAAGACACCCGACGACTGGCGAAAGAGCCTCTACTACCACTTCTACGAGTCGAAGGGCTGGCACAAGGTCCCCGCCCACGAAGGCGTCCGCACCGCGCGCTACACGCTGATGCACTTCTACGAGCCTGAGGTCGCCGCGTGGGAGCTCTACGACCTCGAGAAGGATCCGCGCGAGATGAAGAGCGTCGCCGGGGATCCGGCGTACGCCGACGTCGAGAAGCAACTCCGCGAGGAGCTCGCGCGCCTGAAAGAGAAGTTCGGGACGTGACTCACATCGTGACGGGCTTCCGCCTCGCCCCCCAGTCTCCACTGCGAGCACCGAACACCCCGGCCAGCGTCTTGCCGCAACCAGGGCATCCACCCCGCTCGTCGAGCCGGTACTCGAGGATCTCGTAGCCGTCCCGCGCAATCAGCACTGCTCCACACGCCGCGCACCGCGTCACCTGCCCGTCGGGGTCGTGCACGTTGCCCGTGTAGACGTGCTTCAGGCCCGCGTCCAACGCGATCTCCCGCGCCCGCCTGACCGTCGCCACCGACGTCGGCGGGCGGTCCATCATGCGGAAGTCGGGGTGGAACGCCGTGAAGTGCAACGGCACCTCCGCCCCCAGCCGATCCCGGATCCACGCGCACTGCTCGCGCAGCTCGCGGTCGGAGTCGTTCCGGCCCGGAATCAGGAGTGTCGTGATCTCCACCCACACGCTGCTCGCGTGCACGAGCCACTCCAACGTCGCGAGCACGTCCGACAGCCCGCCGGGCTTGCTCAGACAGACCTGCTTGTAGAAGTCGTCGGTGAACGCCTTGAGGTCGACGTTGGCGGCGTCCATCGGTGCGAAGAACTCCGCCCGCGCCTCCTCGGTGACGAAGCCCGCGGTGACGGCCACGTTGCGGATACCGTGCCGCCGGCACGCCTCGGCGGTGTCGATCGCATACTCCGCGAAGATCACCGGGTCGTTGTAGGTGTACGCGACGGACGCGCAGCCGTTGTCCGTCGCGGCCATCGCGATCCGCTCAGGCGACGCCTCGGAAGACAGCATCTGCACCTCGCGGCTCTTGCTGATCGTCCAGTTCTGGCAGAAGCGGCAGCCGAGGTTGCAGCCCGCCGTGCCGAACGACAGCACCGAGCTGCCGGGGAGGAAGTGGTTGAGCGGCTTCTTCTCGATCGGATCGATGCAGAACCCGGTGCTCTTGCCGTAGGTCGTCAGCACGATCCGGTCGCCTTCGCGCTGTCGCACGAAGCAGAACGCCCGCTGACCCTCCTTCAGCTTGCAGCGTCGCGGACACAGGTCGCACTGGATGCGTCCGTCCTCGAGCCGGTGCCACCACCGGCCGGGGTGCGTGGTCGTCACGCTCATCATTCACCTCCGTCGTGGAACACCGCGACGAGATAGCCGACGCCGAACGGGTGCTCGTAGCCGAGCACCTCGGCCCCGTGCGCCCGGAAGCCGAGCGCCCCGGACACGATCGTCGACGACTCCACCGAGTCCTCGGCCGCGGCGACCCGCAGCGTCGGGTCGATCTCCGACACGTCACGCAGGCGGCCCTCTGCCACGAGCCCGGTCATGGTTCGATCGAACTCGACGCCGCGCGGATCGTGGCCCGCCGGGGCCCCGGGCACGGCGCGATGGGTCATGTCGCCGCTGGCGATCAGGGCGACGCGGCCGCGGACCCGCGCATAGGCCGCGGCCACCGCACGGCCGAAGTCCGCGCACCGGTCCGTGGTCGTGCTCCAGGGCAGCGCGGCGATGCACGTGGGGCCCCGCCAGCCCGCCGCCGTCAGGAACCACAGCGGCACGACGGCGCCGTGATCGAGCGGCGTGCGCGGCACGTCCCACGTCGCGATTCCCGCCGCCGCCGCCGCCTCGAGGATCGCGCCTCGGGCCTCGGTGTCGTTCGGCAGGTCGATGACGGATTCGTAGGCGCCGAACCGCGACAGGCTGCCCGAGAGTCGCACACCGTCGTAGAGGCCGAACGCCTCGTCCGCCCGTGGTGCGTGCGGCGAGACGAGAAACAGCCGGTCGGGCCGGCTCGCCGCGACGCGTCGGGCGAGCTCGGCGCAGGCCTCGCTCGTCCGGCGACACTGCGCGATGTCCGGCCCGGCCACGGCCGGCACGAGGATCGGTGCGTGCGGCAAGAGCCCGCACACGGCCGTGTCGAGATCCGGAATCGTGGTCGTCATCAGCGCCCTCTCCACGAAGAACGGCGGTTCCACGCGGACGTTGCATTGTCGCGCGCCCGGCCGGTTTCCGCGACCCGCCCGGTCGCGCACCGCGGGGCACATGAAACTCTCCGATCGCGGGCGACGTTCGCTGCCCGTGCTTCCCCACTCGCTCCGCACCGATGCGCCCGGATCCGGCACCAGCGACGCGGTCGAGCATTCGATCGACGACGTTCTGGCCCTGGTCGGCGGCACGCCGCTCCTCGAGATCCACTACCGCATCGACGGCGCGGATCGTCGGCTCTTCGCCAAGTACGAGTCGATGAACATGACGGGCAGCACGAAGGACCGGATGGCGGCCCACATCCTGCGCCGGGCCTATGCCAGCGGCCAGCTCACGCCCGGCGACACGCTCGTCGAGGCGACCAGCGGCAACACGGGTATCTCGTTCTCGGCACTCGGCCGGGCGCTCGGCCATCCGGTGCGGATCTTCATGCCGGACTGGATGAGCCAGGAGCGCGTGCAGCTGATCCGCAGCTTCGGCGCCGAGATCGTGCCCGTCTCCCACGCCGAAGGGGGGTTCATCGGCGCGATCACACGCGCTGCGGAGGCTGCCCGCCAACACGAGCACGTGTTCCTGCCGCGCCAATTCGAGAGCGACGCGAATCCCGAGGCCCACGAGCTCGGCACCGGACCGGAGATCACGTTCCAGCTCGGCCGGCTCGGACACCATGTCGATGCGTTCGTGGCGGGTGTCGGAACGGGCGGCACCGTCATGGGTGTCGGCCGGCACCTGAAGCGCCTCCACCCGTCGGTGCGCGTCCATCCTCTCGAGCCGGCGAACTCGCCCACGCTGCGCACCGGTGAGAAACACGGCGAGCACCGCATCCAGGGGATCTCCGACGAATTCGTCCCGGCAGTGGTCCACCTGGACGAGCTCGACCGGATCGTCGACGTCTGGGACGGCGACGCCATCCTGATGGCGCAGGCGATGAGCCGGACGCTCGGACTCGCCGTCGGCATCTCGTCGGGTGCGAACGTGCTCGGCGCGATGGAGCTCGTCGAGGAGCTCGGCCCGGAGGCGATCGTGGTCACGGTCCTCCCCGACTCGAACAAGAAGTACCTGTCGACCGACCTGTGCCGCAGCGAGCCGGTTCGCACCGAGTACCGCGCGCCACGGGTCGAGCTGAAGCGCTTCCGCGCGATCCGCTGAACGCTCGGTCGGAGGCGGGATCCGCCGACGCGCAGCGCGGGTTCACTCCTCGGCAGGCTCTTGCTCGAGCAGTACTTCGGGCGGCTCGGGAAAGCCGCTCAGCGAGCCGAGCTCGTGACGATCGCGCTCGAACGTCGGTGGACTCTGGATGTAGAGCGCGAGCAATCTGGCGAGTTGCAGGATCGACTGGAATCGCGTGCGCTCGTAGCCATGCGACGCGTCGACGCCGAAGCACACGAGTGCGGTCCGGATGTCGTTGCCGGCGTCGACGGCCGAGGCGGCATCACAGCGGTAGTAGCGGAACACGTCCCGCACCGACGAGATCCCGTGCGCCTTGCAGATGCCCTCGAGCTTCTTGGCGAGGTGGATGTCGAACGGCCCGGACGAGTCCATGAAGGGAATCGTGACGTCGTCTTCCGTCGCGTTCTGGACCTTCGACGGCGGCGCGTTGTCGATCGCGACCATCTCGGCGACGTCGCGATGCAGCACGTGCGACGCGCCGGAGCCGACTTCCTCGGAAATCGTGAACAGCGGGTGGCAATCCAGCGGCAGCTCGACGCCTTCGCGTTGCACCGCTTCGATCGCCCCGAGCAACGCCGCCACGCCGGCCTTGTCGTCGAGGTGCCGCGAGACCACATAGCCGGTGTCGGTGATCTCCGGCTGTGGATCGATCGCGACGAAGTCGCCGATCTGGACGCCGAGGTCCTCGACGTCCTGCCGCGACCGGACCCGCGCATCGACGCGCAGCTCGAGCTTCTCCCAGTCCGCCGGCTGCGTATCGATCGCGTCGCCGTAGCTGTGCCCGGAGGCCAACGCGGGCAACAACGTCCCGCGGTACGCGACGTCGTCCGAGAACACCGTGACGCGAGCACCCTCGGCGAACCGCGCCGACCAGTGCCCGATCGGCGCCACCTCGATCCGACCGTCGTCGCGCAGGCGCCGGACCATCGCCCCCAACGTGTCGAGGTGGGCGACGATCGCCCGGTCCGGCCGCGGCGCGATGCCCGGCAGCTCGGCACGGATCGCACCACGCCGCGTGAGCTCGTAGCGCACGCCGAGCTCCTCGAGGTACTCGCACACGACGTGGACGATGCCGTCGGTGAAGCCCGTCGGACTCGGCGTGTTCAAGAGCTCGACCAGCCGCGCCTCGACGTACTCGGCATCGATCTTCAGATCCCTCACGGCTGCTCCGCCTCCCACCGCGCGGCGGCGTGCGCCGTGTGCGGGAAGAGCAGGTCGAGGAACCGCTGCGCCGTCGGCTGCGGCTCGTGATTGGCCAGGCCAGGTCGCTCGTTCGCCTCGATCAGCACGTAGTCGGGTCCGCGCACGTCCGGGACGATGAGGTCGAGACCGACGACCGGGATGCGCAGCGCCCGTGCCGCACGAACCGACGCGTCGACGAGCTCGTCGTGAATCTCACGCGTGACGTCGTGGATCGTGCCACCGGTGTGGAGGTTGGCCGTCTTGCGAAGCTCGAGCTCCGTGCCCTGATCGGGAACGTCGTCGAGCTCGTGGCCGGCCGCGTCGAGACAGCGCAGCGTCTCTTCGTCGATCGGCACCCGCGACTCGCCACCGGTGGCGGCACGCCGCCGCCGGTCGTAGCGCGAGATCAGGTCGCGCACGCTGTGCTCGCCCGTGCCGACGACGATCGGCGGCTTGCGGACCGCTGCGGCCACGACGCGTTCGTCGATCACGATCACACGAAGATCCTCGCCCTCCACCATCTCCTCGATCAGCACGTCGTCCCCATCCTCCGAGGCGCGACGGATCGCGACCTCGAGGTCGGCGGGATCGTCGATGCCGATCACCACGCCGCGACCCTGCTCACCCCGCGCCGGCTTGACGACGACCCGGCCATGCCGCGAGAGGAATGCCCGATCGGCCGCCGGATCGCCGGCGTTGCGCTGGTCGGGAACGCGCAAGCCCGCGCGCACGAACGCGTCGCGGGTCGCACGCTTGTCGTCGCACAGCAGGTAGGCGATCGCCGACGTCAGATCGGTCAGCGACTCGTAGCAGCGGATCGCGACGCCGCCGTGACGGAGCTCGAACAGCCCCTTCTCGGTGTCGATCACGTCCACCAGGATCCCGCGTCGGTGGGCTTCGTCGACGATGATCGAGGCGTAGGGATTGAGCTGACCGGAGGCGTCGGTGTTCGAGAACAGCGGCTGGTTGATGCGATTGCGTCGCTTGCAGACGAACGCGGGATGTCTCGCGAATCCCAGCTTGTCGTAGAGCCGGATGGCGCCCTCGTTGTCGTGCAGCACCGAGAGGTCCACGAACCGCCGGCCGCGCTCGAACATCAGCTCGCACAGCCCACGGACCAGCCGCTCACCGACTCCCGGGAGCGACGTGTCGGGATCCACGCACAGACACCAGAGGCTCGAGCCGCCGCGCGGATCGCCGTAGGCGAGCACGTGGTCGACACCGGTGACCGCGCCGAGGATCCGACCGTCGCCGGCGGCGGTGGCGACGAGCACCACACGAGGATCGCCTTCGGGATACGCGAAGAACTCGTCGGCACAGCCGAGCATCCCCCGGCGCGCGAAGATCGCGCGCAGCGCGTCCCCGTCGCCGCGGCGTGCACGACGCACGTCGATCACGCCGGGATCTTCGTCGCTCGTCTGGTAGTTCTCCGCCGTCAGCCGGTAGGTGTGCGACGGATCGAGGAACAGCTCGTTCGGCGCCTGTGCGATGACGACGTGCGGGTCCTTGAGCTGGAACGCGATGTCGCGTGCACCGTCCGCCTCGGCGAGCAGCTCGCGCCCCACCTCGCCTTCGTCACCGTATCGATCGCCGAAGATCAGCCGCCCCCAGCCCATGTCGAGCCAACGCGCCGATTCGTGTGAAGCCATGGCCGGCTCCTCCGCCGTCGTGGTCAAGATCCGCCTCGGATGTCGTGGGCCTGGAGCCAACGCTCCAGGAGGGCACACTGCCAGAGCTTCGATCCCCTGAGCGGCGTGAGGTGATGCTCGGGATCGGCGAGCAGCTCGGCGAGATACTCCTCGCGGAACAAGCTTCGCTCGCGCGCGGCCGGAGTGGCGAGCGTCTCCCGCACCATGTCGAGGAATGCACCCCGCAGGTATTTCAGCGCGGGCACCGGGAAGTAGCCTTTCGGGCGATCGATCACCGCATCGGGGATCACGCCGCGGGCCACGCGCTTGAGCACGCCTTTGCCGCCGTCCTCCAGCTGCAGCTCGGCGGGCACCCGCGCGGCGAGCTCGACGAGATGGTGATCGAGGAACGGGACGCGGGCCTCGAGGCCGTGCGCCATGGTCATGTTGTCGACGCGTTTGACCGGGTCGTCGACCAGCATGACCCGCGTGTCGAGCCGCAACGCGCGCTCGATGCCGCGAGGCGCGCCACGCCGCGCGAAATGGGCCTCGACGAACGCACGACTCGGGTCGTCCTCCAGCACGAGATCCGGACGGAGCACGCGCCGCATCTCGGCGTGATCGCGATCGAAGAACACCCGCGCATAGTCACCGATGGGATCCTTCGACCCGAGCATCGGCGGGTACCAGTGGTACCCGGCGAACACCTCGTCCGCCCCCTGCCCGCTCTGCACGACCTTGACGTGCTTGCGCACCTCCTCGCTCAGCAGGAAGAAACCGACGCAGTCGTGGCTGACCATCGGCTCGCTCATCGCGCGGATCGTCGGCTCGAGCGCGCCCAACGTGCGCGCCGGATCGACGCGGATCTTGGTGTGCTCGGTCCCGAAGCGCTCGACGACGACATCCGAATAGCGGAATTCGTCGCCCTCCTCGTCACCGACGGTGTCGAAGCCGATCGAGAACGTGCGCAGACCCTTCGCGCCGTGACGCGCGAGCAGACCGACGACGAGGCTCGAGTCGAGCCCGCCCGAGAGCAGGACCCCGACCGGCACGTCGGCGACCAGGCGGCGGCGGACCGCCGCGTCGAGTTCTTCGCGCACGCGCTCTACCCATGCGTCGCGGGACAGGTCGCGCGACTCGGCGTCGGGCCCGAACTCGACGTCCCAGTAGATCCGTTCCCGACGCGTACCGTCGGCCTCGATCGTCCACGTCGTCGCCGGCGGAACCTTGCGCACACCGCGCAGGATCGTCCGCGGTGCCGGGACGACGGAGTGGAACGTCATGTAGTGGTGAAGCGCCACCGGGTCGATCGAGTCGTCGACGCCACCGCCACGCAGCAACGCCGGGAGCGTCGACGCGAACCGCAGGCCGCCCGTCACCTCGGCGTAGTAGAGGGGTTTGATGCCGAGCCGGTCACGCGCGACGAACGTACGGCCGCTGTCGCGATCGTGGATCGCGAAGGCGAACATGCCCTCGAACCGCTCCACGCATCGTTCACCCCATTCGCGGTACGCCCGCATCACGACCTCGGTGTCCCCGGTCGAGAAGAAGCGGTGACCGAGCGACTGCAGCTCGCGCCGCAGCTCCGGGTGGTTGTAGATCGCGCCGTTGAACACGAGCGCCGCGCCCGTCGCCTGATCGACCATCGGCTGCTGCGACAGGTCGGACGTGTCCATCACCTTGAGCCGCCGGTGCCCGAAGGCCACGGCACCCTGGGACCAGGAGCCGCCCGAGTCGGGACCGCGCGGCGCGAGCTCCCGCGTCATCGCCTCGACGACGGCGAGCGACGCGAGCTCACCGTCGAAGCGCAGCTCACCCGCGATGCCGCACATGGCCACCGTCCTCGGACGCGGTCGGACACGTTTGCCACCCGCGGCTCGCGCAGAGCGCCTGCGCGGCCAGGGATCGCGGCAGATCGCGTGCCTTCGGTTCGGGGGATCGGACCCGGCGCAGGCGCGTCACCCGCTGGGGTCGCGCACCGCTCGGTCGCTGGTCGTCGAGTGGGGTCACGTGCGGAGGGGCCGCGGGAGCAAGGCGCGTTCCGGATGGGCCGAATCGACCGCGGACGGCGCGAGGTCTGCAGGGCGTCCCGATTCGCCTGCTCTCGCTCGCGATCGGAGAACCGCCCCCCGATTGTGTCGGTGGCATGACATCCGAACCGCCTCATCATTCCGCAAGCGGCGCGGCGTTGCAAACCTCGGGTGTGCGCGCGGTCGCGCTGGACCTCGACGGCACGCTCTACCAATCCGGTCGGCCGATCGCGGGCGCCGTCGAGACCGTCGCACGTCTACGGCGAGCTGGAACGCCGATGCGCTTCGTGACGAACACCAGCTCGCAGAGCCGCAGCGCCGTTGCAGCGCGTCTGCGGGCGCTCGGTTTCGACGCCGCGGACGGCGAGGTGATCGCGCCGCCCGCGATCGCCGGGCACATGCTGCGTGCCCGGGATGCGAGCGCAGCGCTGTTCGTGAACGACGCGACACGTTCCGACTTCGCGGACGTGCGCGAGGCGGAACGCCCGGACTTCGTGGTCGTCGGCGACCTCGGCTCGGGGTGGACCTGGTCACGGCTCAACGACGCGTTTCGGCTGCTGGCGGAAGACGGCGCCACCCTGCTCGCGCTCGGTCGGACGCGCTACTGGCGCGACGAAGGCCGACTCTGGCTCGATGCGGGACCCCTCGTCGCCGCGCTCGAGTATGCGGCCAGCGTCACCGCGACCGTCATCGGGAAACCCGACCCCGCGTTCTTCGAAGCGGTCACCGAGGCACTCGGCGTTCCCGCAGCGGAGACGCTGTTCGTCGGCGACGACATCCGCACGGACGTCGGCGCCGCGCAGGCGATCGGCATGCGCGGCGCACTGGTGCGGACCGGAAAGTTCCGGCCCGCGGATCTCGATGCCGGCATCACTCCGGACGCCGTGCTCGACTCGATCGCCGATCTGTTTCGCGACCCTGCGTGAGTCACGCGCCCGCGAAGCGGGCGTCAGGGACGGTCAGTTGCAGGCCACGTCGAGCGTGTTGCTCGTCGCGAGCACGATCCCGCGGGGCGCGATGAGCAGGGACGCCTGCTGCAGCGAGAACGACCCACCGACGCGAGCCGGGAAGCGGATCAGGGTCTGGGCGTCGCCGTTCGCATCGGTGCGGAAGGCCTCGTGCAGCACCGGCGTCTGGAAGAACACGCAGCCCCGCAGGCCCTGGATCGGCGAGGTCATCCCGTCCGGGGACAGGAACGTCAGCCCGAAGGCGTCGGGCAACGCACCGGTCAGGTGGGTCGCGAGCGCGAACCCGTCCCGGGTCGCGCCGGCCCGGCCCTCGAGGTGGCCACCGGCGGGGCAGCTGCGCGCACCCGGGGTCACCGTGCACGTCGGCGGCGCCGCATCCTCGACGAAGAACACGCGAAGCGTCGCGGCGAACGCGGCCGCCGGCCCGCGGGGAACCGGCGGCGTCCCCGAGGAGCCGGATGTCGAGCGCGAGGCCGCGCGGCCCGATCGCGACACCGGTCAGCTCCTCGCGCTGGGGCTGGCCGTTCGCCTGGAAGCGGCGGGCGTCGCTCGCGGCGGCGACCGCGGCGCTGGCGCTGGCGCCAGCGCGTAACGTCGCCGCCGAACAGGATCACCACGCGACCTTGCGCGGGCGTGGCGTGGGTCAGGACAAGACGGTAGTGCTGCGCGCCGGCGCCGAGCGGGGTGCCGCCGAGCGTTCCCGCCGACTCGCCGTCCGCGGCGTGGCCGCGCCAGTCGAACCGGACCCCGGCGGCCGGTCCGGCCGGGGTCATGAACACGTCGCGCGCCGCCAGCGACGCGGCTGCGACGGTCGCGCCGTCGGTGGCGGAGAGCGCGAGTGGCCGATCGACCGCGGTGCCGGCGCGCACCGCGTCGATCTGGCGGTTCGCATGGACCCCCAGGGCCTCGGCACTGGTCAGGTCGACCGAGAGACGCGGCGCGGTCTGAGCGGAGAGTCCCGCGGCCAGCATGAGGGACACGGCGGCGAGCAGCCGGTTGGAACGGATCAAGGAGACTCCTGCAGTGGCTGAGACGGAGAGGATGAGGTCGCGACCGGGGGCATGGCCGCGGTCGAGGCGGAACGTCTGCGCCGCGGGATTGTCCACGAACCGCCGGCCCTGGCGGCGTATTCTCCGGGTTCCTCGGCAAAACGACGCGAGAGGCGCGATGGAATTCGACCCGACCCGCACCCTTCTCGAGCTGATCGACGCGTGCCGCGAATGGAACCGCACCGACGATCCGGACGCACGCGATGGAGCTCGGCGCGACGCTCTGGAGTGCCTGGACGAGCTGACCGACTGGGTCCGGGGCGGGGAGGACCTCCCCAACCCGGACGGCATCTCCGGCCACCTCGACACGTGACCGCGGTTCGGTCAGGCGCCCTGGGCCGCGGCGAGTGCGACGTTGTCCTGCCCGCCAGGATGGCCATCGACACCGAGGAGCGCAGCAGCGGCGATCCGCCGGATCAACGCCTCCGGATCCCGGACCTCGTCGGCGAACGCCCGCAGGTGGGTCGACCGTATCGACCGTTCCGGCTCGCCATAGCAGCAACCGTCCACGCCGTCGGTGAACGCGACCAGCGTCGCCCCGGGGCGCACGTCGTCGACCACGAACGGGTGCCCGCCCGTCGGACCTCCCCGCGCGTCGGGGGTGACGAACCCTTCGTCCGTCGGGTGGAGCGGCTCGCCCGAGCCACCCGGACCGAGCAGCACGACGCTCGAATCGCCGAACGAAAGGCCGAAGACGCGCCCCTCGGCTCGGTCGAGCACCGCGACGGCGAGGGTGCTGCGCGACGGTCGATCAGCGGCCTCACCGGCCGGAATCGACGCGACGAAGGCCCGCAACGCGTCGAGATCGTGCGGCAGGGCGCGGCAGCGGGCGAGCGCGCGGAGCCACGCGTGGCTGGCCTCGTGGCCGAAGTGCGCATCCGCAACCGCAACCAACGCCCGGTCGCCCTCGTCGATGACGAGCGCGGCGTCCTCGTTCGGCACGCCATCCGGATCCCCCTTGCCGGCGCGCGACGGCGAGCCCCGATCCCTACCGACGCTGATCGCCGCGGCCGCTCGCCGATCCGGCGAAGCGACCGAGGTCACCTCGCCGTAGACCGCGTGATCGACCCCGAGCAGCAGCGCGCGCCACGGCAGACCCCACGTCGCGGAGGCCGCCGCAGCGTCCGCGGTCACTGATTCTCGTCCTCGGGCCGTTCCTTGGTTCCGAAGGGGTAGACCCCCCAGATCCACTGGAGCGGGAACGTGACGATGTCCCAGGCGACCGCCACGGGGAACGCGAGAACCGTCCCACCCGCGCGCACCACCGTGTCCTGGTGAGGCTGCGGGTTGTTGTAGACGCTCGGGGCGCCCTTCGCCCACTCGAGCAAGTTTCCGGTCGCACAACCGGACAGGAGGAGCGCGCCGAGCGCGAACGCGGGCAGGCAGCGACGGGTGGCTTTCATCAGGGCTCTCGAATCCGTTCGGAACGATAGCGCGGCGACTGCGCCGTGACCACGCGCCACCGCCCGCGATGGACGCCACCCACCGTCCGGATCTTCCCGGCGGGAGGTCGCTCGCTCGCGGCGTGGCACCGCGTCGATGTCGCGGACCGTGCCCGCCCCGGAGTGGGCGCCCAGGAACAACCAGGAGTCCGGGAGCCGGATTTCGTCGCAGGCCGTCAGGACGTCTTCCGACCGAACAGGAACGCGTCGCCCGACATCCGCCCCGGTCCGGCCAGCAGCACCATCAAGGCGGCGGCGAGGTGCAGCGTCGCGAGCTCGTAGGCGGCGGTCCCAGGCGCGGCGACGAAGGCGTCCCCCTTCCCGAGGTGGTAGTAGACGGCTCCGCTCATCACCCCGATCACCAGGAGCGCGGCCACCGGCGTGGCGAGCCCGAGGGCCAAGAGAAGCCCGCCGATGAACTCCGCGAACGCCGCGATGGCCAGCGCCCACGGGGGGAACGGACCCGAGCCGGACGCCCAGCCCAGGGGGTCCTGGATCTTCGGCACCGCGTGCAGGACGAGCGCGGCACCGGAGACGACGCGCAGGATCAGGAGTCCGAGACTCGCGCCCGAGCTCACGGACGGCACGTGGAAGTACCTGCTGCATGGGGGCAAGGACCGGGGAAGGGCCTGTGACGGCTGGAGAATAGGGCGCGATCGTCACACCGCAGCGCATTTTCGGGCCGCCGCACCTCCAAGATACTGGCCCCGACCGCTGGTGACGCCTCGCCGGTCAGCAGGCTGGACCCGATCGGGGCCCACAGCGCTCTCGATCCGCCGCGGCACGTGCAGAACCGGCGGTCCGGAACGGTGGGCTGCGCTCGGGGAACGCCGCGCGTCCCGCTCGTCGCGCGGATTGCTGGCCGAGCCGCGTCACCAGCGGTCGAGGCCAGCATCGGGCACGGGACCCGGCTTCGGCTCGGGGGGGCCAACGGCCGATGACACCGGGGGCGGAGGGCGCGCGCGCTCCGCCCACCGCATGCCCCGGATCTCGCTGTGCTCGATGGCCGTGCCGTGGCCGGATCGGCCGCTGCTCGGCGTGTTCCACGTCCACCAGGCCCACGCCGTCGCGCGGCTCGGTGGCGAGGTGGTGCTGTTCGGCCCGGCGCCGGCGATCCCGAGGGCGTTGGGCGCGGTGTCGCCGAAGGCGCGACGACACCTGGAGCGCCCGCGACGCTACCGCGCCGGCGACGTCACGGTCGACGCCCCCCGGGTGCCGTTCGCCTATCCCGAGGTGGTGCGCGGCCCCCTCGCACGAGCCTGGCCCGGCGGGGTGCTCGGTCTCGCGGATCGTGCGCTGGCGCGCGCGCTCGATGCGCACATCGCCGAGTTCCGACCCGACGCGCTCCTCGCGCACGGGATCGTGCCGTGGGGCGAGGCGGTGGCGCGCGCCGCCGCACGCGCCGGCATCCCGCACGCGTTCATCGAGCACTCGGCGACCGACCTCGCACGGCTGCGACCCGGCAGCCGGTTGGCGGCGCGGGCGCGGCGGTGTGCGGCACGCGCGGCCGCGGTGTTCGTCGTCGGGCCGCAGATGTTCGTCCAGGCACGCGACGTGCTCGGCTTCGAACACGTCGCGCTGTTGCCGAACGGTGCGCTGCGCCTCGCGGCACCACCACCGGCACGACCCGCCGGGCTCGACGGACGCTTCGTCGTCCTGACGGCCGCGAACTACTACCGCAGGAAAGGGCTCGAGGAGCTGCTCCTCGCCCTGGCACCGGTGGTCGCGCGTCACCCGTCCGTCGAGCTGCACCTGGTGACGGCGGCCCCACCGCGACTGCGTCGGCTGGCGGTGGATCTCGGCGTGTCCGGACACGTGGTGTGGCACGAGCCGATGCCACCCGAAGAGCTGCTCGCCTGGATGGCTTGGGCGGACCTGTTCGCGATGCCGTCCTGGGACGAGGCGTTCGGACTGGTCTACGTCGAAGCGCTGGCTGCCGGGACGCCGGTCCTCGCTTCCGCGGATTCGGGGTTCGCGCACTATGCGATGGACTGGGCGCGGCACCACGGCTCCCCGGCCACGATCGTCGCCCCGCATTCCGTCGAGTCGCTCGCGCTCGGGCTGCTCGACGCGCTCGAAGACCCTGACGCGCTGGCGGCGACCGCGCGAACGGGTGCGGCGATGGTCACCGAGTGGTTCGACTGGGACCGCAACGCCGCGTGCCTGCTCGAGGGACTCGGGCTCCGCGCACCGGAGTCGGCGCCCGGCTCACCGGACGATGCGCACGCGGCCGTCGCCGGCGTCGGCGATCAAGCCCGCACGCTCGAGTCGGCGCCGTAGCGCGGCCTTGGGCATCGCCGTGCCGAGGACGGCCTCGTGCGCGCGCTGAAGGTCGTCGAGCCGGAGTTGCGGCGGCAGCAGCGCGCGCAGCGTTCCATCGAGTCGGATCGCGCGCGTCAACGTCTCGCGCGCCGCGCGCACGATCTTGCGATGGTCGAACGCGAGCGCGGGCAGCGGATCGGCGCGGCACCACTCGGCCACCGCGGCGTCGTCGCCACCGGCCGGCATGCGCGGACGGATCGCGAAGCCTGCGAACGCGACCGAGATCGTGCGCCCGCGCGGGTCGCGATCCGGCGCTCCGAACGCCCCCACCTCGACCAGTCGACTCACGAAGAGGCCGGTCTCCTCGCGCAGCTCGCGGCGCGCGGCGTGGACCAGCGGCTCGTCGATCTCGAGGAAACCGCCGGGCAGCGCGTGGCGGCCGGCGAACGGCGTCCGGCCGCGTCGCACGAGCAGAACGTCCAGCCCGGCCGGTCCCCCGGTCTCACGGGCCCGGAACAGCACCACGTCGACGGCGACCGCGGGACGGGGATGTCGGTAGTGCCGGGGACATGCGCACCACAGGATCGCGCAGCCGGCGGCGCGATCCAGCCCGGTTCGACGCACGGCGCGAATCGGGTAGCCTTCCCCGGATGCGACGCGAGTCCCTCTCGGCCGGCTGCCTCCTGCTCGCGGCCCTCGTGGTCCGCGCGCCGGCGCAGAGCGCGCCGGCCCTGGGCGCCGCGCCACGCACGACGCCGGTCGCGGTGACGACGACGGCGACGACGACGTCGCCCCCGGTCGCTCCGCTGGTGCTGCCGCCGGGCTTCGACCGGCTGCGGCCCGTGCCGGTGTTCTGGGTCATCGGCCAGTCGAACGCGGAAGGCGCGACCGCCGGCTACTGGCTCCGCGCATCGACGCCCGCAGGACCGCGACACCCGGAGCTCGCGGTGCAGCCCGACGTGAAGATCTGGTGGCCCGGGCACTCGCCGACGCGCCCCACTTCCCCCGCCAGGTGGGAAGGCTACGTCACCGGCGAGATCGCGACCGCGATCAACAACGCCGCCTACTTCATCACCGAGAACACGTTCGGCACCGAGGCGTCGCTCGGCCATGGCCTGCGGAAACGACTCGGCGAGCCCGTGTGGATCTTCAAGTTCACGAAGGTCGCGGCCCTCTATCCGGCGGCGCAGCCGAGTTGGAGCAAGAGCGCCGCACCGGGCGGCCTCTACGACTCGATGATCGCCGAGTGGCACCGAGCCGCCGACGCGCTGCGTGCGCAGGGCCTCGCGCCGGACGTCCGTGGGCTGTTCTGGCTGCAGGGCGAGGGGGATCGGGGTCCGAACAACACCTGGGCCCAGCAATACGAGACGAATCTCCGCCGTTTCATCACCGATCTGCGCGCCGACCTCGCGGGCGACACCGGCGCCGACGACGGCCCGCTGCGCGCGCCGTTCGTCATCGCCGCGCTGCACCCCAACCATCAACCGCCGTCGTTCTGGGACGCGGCCGAGGCGATCATCCGGACCGCCGAGCAGACGGTCGCGCTCGCCGACAAGCGGGTGGTCTACGTCGAGACCAGCCAGATCACGCTCGACAAGTCGTCGCCGAACTGGGTGCACTTCGACGGCGCGGGCTACGTCCAGCTCGGCTACGAGTTCGCGGATGCCTGGTGGCAGCTCGAGCGCGACCGGTGACTCGGCACGCGACGAACGGCGAACGCGATCCGCGGCTGACCGGACTCGCGCCGATCTGGCGCGCGGATGCCCGGGTCCTGGTGCTCGGTTCGATGCCGAGCGTCGCGTCGCTCCAGAAGCAGCGGTACTACGGCCACCCCGCAACGCGTTCTGGCCGATCGCCGGGGAGCTGTTCGGCGCCGGCCCCGAGCTGCCCTATCGCGTACGGCTGGCACGGCTCGAGGCTGCACACGTCGCCGTGTGGGACGTCTGCGGCGCCTGCCGGCGACCCGGCAGCGCGGATGCCGCGATTCGTGACGTCGAGCTCAATCCGATCCCGGACCTCGTCGCGAGATCGCCTGCGCTCCGCGCCATCGCGACCAACGGTGGCAAGGCCCATGAGCTGTTCACGCGTCGGATCGCTCCGCAGGTGGGCCCACGCCTCGACACGCTCTCGATCCTGAGACTCCCGTCGACGAGTCCGGCGCATGCCTCGCGCACGCTGGCGCAGAAGGTCGAGGAGTGGCGTGTGCTGCTCGACTGGCTGGACGACCGCGCATAGCGTGGGTGCATGCGCATCGTGCCCTCGGCCGTCTGGCCGGCGATCGTCCCGCTCGTCCTCGTGTCGGCGCGGATCCCGGCCCAGGACGTGCACTGGGTCGCGGCGGAAACGCTGACGATCGAGGGCCGCGGCTTCGACGACGCGGCGAGCCCGTTCGACCGCCTGCCGGCGCGCGCGGAGAAGCTCGTGCGGGAACCGGTGTGGCGCCTGTCGCTCGACAGCGCCGGGCTCGCGATACGGTTCGCGACCGACGCCGACCGCATCCGGCTGCGCTACGCGCTACGCAACGCCACGCTCGCGATGCCGCACATGCCGGCGACGGGCGTCAGCGGCTTCGACCTGTACGCGCACACCGAGTCCGGTTGGCGCGAGCTCGCCGCTGCGAGACCGACGGCGCGCGAGCAGGAAGTGGAGCTCGTCTCCGGACTGCCGAGAGAGCGCCGCGATCTGGTGCTGTACCTGCCGCTCTACAACGGCGTCGAACACCTCGAGATCGGCGTACCGCCGGCTGCGAGGTCGTCGCGGCGAAACCACGGGACGCGCGGCCGATCGTGTTCTACGGCACGTCGATCACCCAGGGCGGCTGCGCCTCGCGTCCCGGAACCTGTCACGTCGCGATCCTCGGCCGCCGGCTCGACCGCCCGGTGATCAACCTCGGCTTCTCGGGGCAAGGTCGCATGGATCCGGAGCTGGCCGACCTGCTCGGGGAGCTCGATGCGGCGGTGTTCGTGATCGACTGCCTGCCGAACATGAACGAGGCGATGGTCAAGGAACGGGCCGCACCGTTCCTCCGGCGCCTGCGCAAGGCGCGCCCCGATGTGCCGTTGGTCGTCGTCGAGGATCGCACGCTGGGGCTCGCGGCGTTCGAGCCGGAGATCCGGGCGCGTCAGGAACGGACGCGCGCGGCGCAACGTGATGCGATCGAGTCCCTGAAGGACGCCGGGCTGGCCGGTGTCCTGGTTCAGGTTCCCGGCGATCTGCTGCTCGGCGACGACGGCGAAGGCCTGGTCGACGGGTCGCACCCGACCGATCTCGGCTTCGTCCGGCAGGCCGACGCTCTCGAGCCCGCGATCCGCGAAGCGCTCCGACTCGGCGCGTCGAACGGACGCTGATTCCGACTCCGGACCGGTTCCGTTCGCCCACGCATCCCGGATCGGCTATAGCTCGCCTCGCGATTCGATGAATCTCGCGCAGATCGCCCGGCTGCTCGCGGCGTTCGCCCTGTTCTTCGTCGGGCTGATGGCCGTGCCGTTCGTCGTCTCGCTGTTCGAGGCGGAGAGCGACTTCCGCCCGCGCGCGGGCTTCGCGTTCGGGCTGATCGTCGGCATCGGGTTCGCGCTCCTGCTGCGCCGCCTCGGCCGCGGCGGTCGTCCGGAGTTCTTTCGCAAGGAAGGCCTCGCGGTCGTCGGACTCGCCTGGCTGCTCGCCGGCACGCTCGGCGCGGTCCCGTTCGTCGCGGCGGGCGTGATCGACTCCGGAGCCGGCGCAGTGTTCGAGTGTGTCAGCGGCCTGACCACCACCGGTGCCACCGTGCTCGGCACCGGTCCGAACCCGCCGATCGAGACGCTGCCCACGAGCGTGCTGTTGTGGCGGAGCATGCTGCAGTGGATCGGCGGCACCGGTGTGATCCTGCTGTTCACGGTGCTCCTCCCCGCGCTCGGCATGCCGCAGAAGAACCTCCTCGACTCGGAGGCGGTCGGCGTCAGCCGCGTGGACCAGCGTCCGCGCATGCAGGAGCACGCGCGGCTGTTGTTCCGCCTGTATTGCGCGCTGACCCTCGCAGCGGTGCTCGGCTACCGGTTCGCCGGCCTCTCCTGGTTCGACTCGACGTGTCACGCGTTCACGACGATGGCGACCGGCGGCTTCTCGACGCGCAACCTGTCGATCGGCGCCTATCAGAACCTCGGCGTCGAGCTCGTCGCGATCGTGTTCATGTTCCTCGCCGGCTGCAACTTCGCGCTCCTGCTCAGCGCCGTGCGCGGACGCCTGGACCTGCGTCGGATCTGGCGGGATCCGGAGTTCCGGACCTACACGTCGCTGACCGTCACGCTGGTCGTCGTGATGACGGCGATCCTGTGGATCTGGGGCAGGCGCCTCGAGGATCCGCAGCTCGGCATCGTGCGGGACTACTCCGATCCGGTGCGCTGCCTGCGCGACGCGGGGTTCCAGGTCGTGAGCATCCTGACGTCCACCGGCTTCGGCACCGCGAACTTCCAGCAGTGGCCGATGGTGGCGACGAGCCTGCTCCTGCTCTGCATGCTGGTCGGCGGCTGCACCGGCTCGACCGCCGGTGGCGTCAAGGTGCTGCGCGTGCTCGTCTGCGGCAAGCTCATCGCGTATTCGCTGCGGCTGTTCGTGCGACCACGCGCGGTCCAGAAGCTCCGCATCGGCCAGGAGGTGCTGCCGAACGCCGTGGTGTCGGCGATCCTGACGCTCGTGCTCCTCTGGTTCCTGTCGGTCGTGCTCGGCACGCTGGTCCTCAGCCTCGATCCCAGGCTCGATCCCGTGTCGGCGCTGTCGACCAGCGCGAGCATGATGGGTTGCACCGGTCCCGCGATCACCTGGGTCGTGGCGTCCGCCGAGGGCGTGTTCCAGATCGCGAACACCGGCGGAATCGACGTCGGTCCCTACGGCGGCTACGGCGATCTGCACGCCGACGACGAAGACGTTCCTGTCGTTCCTGATGATCCTCGGCCGGCTCGAGATCTTCGCGCCACTGGTGATCGTGCTTCCGGGATTCTGGCGCAAGTGACGGCGGCCGGTGCCGCCGTATGATCCGCGTCATGTCGACGGACGTCGAACTGACCGGAACCCCAGAGCCGACCGACGCGCCCGAGGAGGCGGTCGGACGCGCACCGCTGCCACGGTGGAAGAAGATCCTGCTCGGCGTGGCGGGCCTGTTCGTCGTGACCGGGTTCGTGCTGCTCGCGATCGGACCCGGCGAGAGCGGCGGCGACCTGTCCACGTCCCAATCCCCGGGCCACGTCCCGGCAGGCGCGGCGGGGTTCGACGTGTCCAACCCGGGAGGCCAGCCGACCGAAGCGCAACAGACGGAGAACGCGCTGGCGCCGGTGTTCCTGAAGCTCGGCTTCAGCTTCTTCGTCGGCTTCGCCGTCGGCTACGCGTTCCGCGCGTTCCTGAAGCTCACGTTGATCTTCGTCGGTGTGCTGCTCATCGCGCTGTTCCTGCTGAGCTACGTGAACTGGGTGACCGTCAACTGGGACACGATGGCCAGCGCCTTCGACATCTTCGTGAGATCGGTGAAGGACGACACCCAGGCCTTCCAGACCTTCATCTCCGGAAGCCTGCCGCAGGCCGGGCTGGCGAGCCTCGGCCTGGTCGCCGGCTTCAAACGCAACTGAGCGACGGCGCGGCCCGCCTCAGCGCGAGCCGCCGCTCGGCGGCGCCGCCGGCGCGTCACCACGCAGGAGCTCGAGCACGTTGCGCACGCGCGGGCCGAGCTCGGGATCGGCCGAGCGCGCCTCGAGCTCGCGATAGACGGCCGCCCACTCCGGTTCCCGACCCGACTCGCGGTGCTTGGCGGCGCCCGCGAGGATCGTCCGGATGCGACGCCACGACCCCTCGTCGTCATGGACGTCCAGCGCGAGCCGCGCGAGCGTCGGGTACACGCGCGGACTGTCGATCTGCCCGACGGCGTCGAGCATCGCCTGACGCACCTCGTGGTCTCGCACCTCGGGAAGGTGAGCGAGCAGGAACGTCAGGTAGCGTCCGTCCGTGAGACCACGCAGCCGCTCGAGATCGGACTCGGAGGGCTTCGCGCCGCCGCGGTCGACGCGTTGAAGCACGTCGAACGCCGATCGTTCGTCGCCGATGCGCTCGACCAATTGCGCGCAGGTCGCGCGCAGATCGCCGCGATCGACTTCCGACGCGAGTCGCCGGCAGACCCGCTCGGCGTCGTCGTAGCGACTCTCGGCGATCAGGTCGTCGACGGCATGGAGCTGGAGATTCGCGACCTGGTCGACCAGCCGCGCGGCACGTCGCCCCGCCACCGTCCAGCCGAAGTCGTCCCGGACCGACTCGAGGCCGCGCAGCGCATCGACGCCGCTCCCGTCCCGCAGGTCGCCGAGCGCACTCGCCAGGGAGTCCGCGACCCGGTGCGACGACACGATCTCTCCGGTGACCCAGGTCCCGATGCCGGTCAGCGTCACGACTGCGGCGCTCGCGATGGTGAGCCGCCGCCGCCGGGCACGGCGCCGCCGCGCACGCCCGGTTTCGATGTCCGACAGTCGCGTCGCGAGCGCGGTGTCCTGCGGGTCCTGCTCGACCGCCTTGCGCAGGAACTCGATCGCGCGCTCCTCGTCGTCGTCGAGGAGCTGCTCGCCGAGCTGTGCGTAGATCTTCGCCGAGTCGCTCCAGTGACCGAGCGACGACTCCACGCGGGCCAGCTCGCAGCAGACCTCCACGTGGGACTGCAGCGACCGCGCTTCGACCACGCGCTGCAACAACGTGCGCGCACGGTCGGCCAGACCGGTTTCGAGATAGACGACGACGAGTGCGAGCGTCGACGCGACGAGCTCGTCGTCCGAAGCGGCCTCGATCGCCAGCTCGACGTTCTTCTCGTGCAGCGGCAGGTCGTCCGGAGCGAGCCCGATCGCACGCACGTACAGCTCGCGCGCCTCGTCGACTTCACCCGCACGAACGGCCTGGTGCGCCGCGAGCGCGATCTCGGCAGCGGCATCCCGCTCGCGTCCGAGCTTCAGGAGCGTGTCGGCGTGCACGAG
This sequence comes from uncultured Planctomycetota bacterium, assembly GCA_963823025.1. Classification (GTDB taxonomy): domain Bacteria; phylum Planctomycetota; class UBA1135; order UBA1135; family UBA2386; genus CAWGKH01. The sequence goes on from CAWGKH010000011.1 coordinate 233,612, forward strand.
CCGCAGCTCGCGGTTGCTGGGCTCGCGCTCGAGCGAGGAGCGCAACAGCCGGATCGCCTCGTCGTCACGCCCGTCCTCGACGGCCTCCCGAACGACGCCGCACAGCTCGTCGATCGTCGCGGGACGCGCGACGCCCTGGTGGACGAGATCCGCGACGATCTTCTCGACCTCGAACGACGAGGCGCGCACCTTCCCGCACACCGTCGCGAGGTCGGTCCGCCCGTCGATCGCCTGGGCCACCGCGCACGCGAGCTCGTCGAGCTCCAGCTCGTCCCAGCCCTCGAGCAGCACGAACACGTCGTGATCCGAGGAGACCACGCGCCGGATCCGCTCCAACTCGTCGCCGCGCCGTGCACCCTCCATCAGCACGGGCCCCACCTCGAGGCGGAGCTGGAGATCGCGCTGATCGGAATCGAAGACGCGCGACGGCGACGGCCCCTCGGTGAACGAGAACTCCGCCTCGCGCAGCATCACGAGCTCGTAGAGCTGCTCCTGTGCGTACTCGGCGAGCGCCGCGCGCACCGAGTCTTGGTCGATCAGTCCGCCCTCGACCGCGAGCCGGACCGGTGTCTTCCGGGAGCGCTTCCGTTTCGCCAGCAGCCGGTCGAACGCATCGGCATCGACCCAGCCGCGTTCGCGGAGATGGTGCACGAGGGGAAGACCCCTGCCGACACCGAGCGAGACGCCGGTGATCGCGCCCTCCTCGAAGCGGACGAACCGCTCGAACCGACGCGCCCGTACCGTGAGCGTCCCGGTCGAACGGTTGGACGCGACGTTCTGGAACACGTCCGTCAGACCGATACCGCCGGTGTTTCCCGAGAATCCCATCCGCGCCTCCTGTCGGCTTCTTCGACGGAGAGCGTCGGCCGTACTGAGCCCGCCGTGGCGTCCACCGACGCGGTGACTCGTTTCGGGACGACGCGGAACAGCGTTGCCCGGGATCGACCGGGGGAATCGATTCCAGGACCGCCGGTTGCTAAGGCCGGGGTGCCACGCGACTCGATGAACGACGAGGCGACACAGCTCGTCTCACTGCAGAATGCCCGACCGCGTCGCGACCCACCTCACCAGGAGACCCGGCGAGGAAGCGGCCATCGTTTCGGCGATGTCCGCGTTCCTCCAGGCCGGGTTCGTGCATTTCGGGGTGGGTCCACTGGCGAGGCGCTCGGCGCAGGATCTCGCATCCCGGATCGTCACGTGGTGCAGGAACGGACGCGGGATCGAGATCCGCATCACCGACGAGCAGGTGCTCATCGACGATCATGCCGTCGCCGGCGCCGCGGACGCGGAGACGTGGCTCGTGCTGGCGCTCTCGCAGTGCGGTGCCGGCGGATTGTGCATCCATCCGCACGTCGACGCCGAGACGCTGCTCGCCTTCGCCGACGCGTTGCGCGCCGCGACCCAGCCCGAGGCCCCGGCACTCGGCGAGCGGTGGCAGCAGCCCGGGATCGACGTGCTGCCCCCGGACGGCGGCGCGCCGAGTCCCGAGGAGGCGCGCCGGGTGATGCAGCAGCTGGCGCGCTCCGACGCCGCACGATCGAAGCTCGGGCAGCTCCACGCCGCCATCGATCTCGAGTACGCGGGCGCCGAACGGCTCGACTCGATGCAGATGCTTTGCGCGATCCTGGAGCAGCTCCCCGACGCGGCGCGACGCGACGACCGCACCGCGTGCGAGGTGATCGAGCGCGTGCTGGATCGCGTGATCCGACAGCTCGACGGCTTCCTCGCCGCGCGGCCGGACGCACCGTCGGAGCGCATGGCGCGCCTCGCCGCCGACTTCGCGCGCGGGCAGGAGATCGGTCCGGTGCCGACGGCGGACGACCTCATCGAAGCGGCGGACGAAGGACAGGACATCCTCGGTGGGTTCATGTTCCCGGATGCGGCCGGATCCGAGGACGCGCCCGGGTTCGACACCGGCGCGATCGACGACGCCGACGATGCCGGCGACGACGAGGGTCCGTTGGACGCAGGTCAGCTCCTCGAACGGCTCGGCCGCGGCCTCGTGCAGGACGTGACGAAACCGGGCCCCGCCGATCCGCTGGCGATGATCGACCCGCGGCGCGTCGCGGACAATCCGACGGCGTTGCGGGAAGAGCTGCGGAAGATCCCGAAGGCCAAGGAGCTTCAGCTCGATCCCGAGTTGCCGGTCCTCCAGGACGAGATGCTCGGTTCCTGTCTGCACCTGCTCGTCCGCGCCCGCGATCCCGATCGCGTCGAGCTCCTGATCACGCCCCTGGTCGACCGCATCCTCGCGAGCCCGTCACCGAGCCAGCGACGCACGCTCGGACGCTACCTGCGGTTCGCGCGCGAGCGGGGTGGCGCACACGGCGACGCGGTCGCCGTCCGGCTGATCGGGTTCCTGCAGCGACACGGCGTCGACAAGCTGATGACGACGCGCGAGACGATCGACGTCGAACAGGTCATCCAGACGTTCCCGGCGCAGTTCCTGATCTGGCTGGACGCGTTGCAGCTCCGCGACGAGGACAGCCGCCAGCAGTTCCGCCGCCTCTGCGACGCGGTCGGCGAGGTCGCGCTGGCGGAGGTCGCACGCGTGTTGATCGACGACGGCACGCTGCTGACACCCAACCGGACCGAGAAGGGTCCTGAAGTTCGGTGGCCAACGGGTCGCGGCGGTGGCGCGGATGCTGGTCGAGACCGAAGCGAGCTGGACGCGCGCCCAGGTCGTGAACTACCTGCGGCGACAGGAGCTGCCACGCGGCGAGGCCGCGGCGCTCGCGATCATCCAGCCGATCACACGCCTGCCCACGCCGTATCTCGCCGACCTCTGCCGCGCGGTCGAGAGCGGTCGGTCCGGCTCGAAGATCCGAGGCTACACGAGCCTGCTGCTGCGCCACTACATCCGCGACTCGTCCGATCGCGCCGGTGATCTCGACCGGCGGCTCTATGCGATCCGCGCGCTCGGGCACTGTCCGTCTCCCGAGAACGTCCAGTGTCTCGAGGACCTCGCGAAGAGCGGCCGACTGCTGGGCCAGAGCAAGGAGGCGCGCGCGGTGCGCCAGGCCGCGGCCGAGACGCTGAAGCAGCTTCGCGAGGAGGGTCGGAAGGGCTGATGGGTCCCGATCGCAACCAGTCAATGCGCAGCGCCCTGCCGATCGCGGCGGCGCTGGTCGAGCAGCTGGTCGCGGCCATGGCCCAGGCGCGGCTCCACGAGCTGAGCCACCCTCGCGTGGCCACGCCGATCTCAGCCGTGCAGGGATGCCTCCGGCGGCTCGAGCGAGAGCTCGGCGACACCCACGTCGACATGCAGGTCGAGGGCGAACGGATGGTGCTCGCCGGTCGGATCGAGCTGCCGAGGAGCCCCGCGACGACGCGGTTGGTCCACTCGTTGCGCGCCCGGTCGATCGGCGGCCTGCGACTCGCGTGCGTGGCGCAGCCGGCCGACTTCGCGGCGCTGTTCTCCCTGCTCATGTCGCCGACCGACGGCGATCGCCGGACGACGCGGGATCTCAACAGCGCACTGGCCGCCGCCGGCGCGGATCGGATCGAGCTCCTGGCGCCGCCTGCCGAGCCGACGACGGCCCCACGCGTGCGAGTCGCGGCGGGCGCACCCGCCGCCAACGCGCCACCGGCGCGGCGATACACGCCGAGCATCGCCCCCCCGACGAAGGAGCCGGCGCTCGTCAAGATCGCACGTTCGGTGCTGACGGCCGCCGTGAGCGGACGATCGTTCGACGTGGCCGGAATGACGGACGCCGTCTCGACGCTCGCCGCGCGGGCGCTCGAGCGCCAGGGTGTGACGTTCGACCTGTCGGTGCGGCGCCACGAGGATCCCGATGGCGCATGGCACGCCGCGCGCACCTGCGCGCTCGCCATCGAGGTCGGGCGCACGTTGACCGCAGATCCTCGCACGCTGGCGAGCCTCGGCGCCGCGGCGCTCCTGCACGACGTCGGCGAGATCATGTTGCCCGAGGCGGCACGTGGTGCCGGCGCGCATCCCGATCCCGAGCTGCGCGAGCAGTGGCAAGCGCACACCGACCTCGGCGCGGAGTATCTGCTCGGCCTGCCCGGCGTCGATCCGTTGTGGGTGTCGGTCGCGCTGACCCACCACCGGAACCACGTCGGTGGCGGCTACCCGAAGATGTTCCACGACCACGTCCAGTCGCCGTTCGCGCAGCTCGTGCGGATCGCCGACGCCTACGAGGTGCTGACGGCTCCGGCCCTCCACCGCGAGGAGCTGGACCCGACGCACGCGTTCCGCGTCCTGCTCAGCGCTCGCGGCGAGCTGTCCTCCTCGCTGCTCAGGCGGTTCGTCGAGACCGTCGGCTTCCAGCCGATCGGTTCCGTCGTGCGCTTGACGAGCGGTGAGGTCGCGCGGGTGATCCGCCAGAGCGAGGACATCGAGCTGCCGATCGTCGTCGTCGTGGCATCGGCGCAAGGCCGGCCGGTGCCGGCCGCGGAGCGGCGCGCGCTGGACCTCTCGCACCCGGCACCGGGAGCTCCGCGGCTCGCCGGGCGTGCGTGAGGGTCACCGCATGAGGCGCGCGATCGCGCGGCGGTAGCGGGCGACGATCTCGTCCCGAGCCACGTGCCGGCCATCGACCACCACCCGCCGCCCGGCGACGAACACGTCGCGGATCGGCGAGTCGACGGAATGCGAGAACACGAACGCGTCGAGCACCGTGTCGGGCCCGTGACCCAGCAGACGCGGATGGCTCGGATCGAGCACGACGACGTCGGCGCGGCGACCGGGACCGAGTCCGCCGATCGGCTGTCCGAGCGCACGGGCACCGGCGTCCACGACGCGGTCGAACAGGAACCGTCCCGCGTGCCGGCGGGTCGGATGGTCGGGGCTCCGGGCGATCACGCGCTGTTGCCGCGTGAGGCGAAGCGCGTACTCGAGCATGCGGAGCTCGGCGGCGGCGTCGATGGTGACGTGATCCCCGCTGCCGATCGCGAAGCGACCGCCTTGCGCCGCGAACTCCGGCAGCAGGAACACGCCGTCCCCACGATCCGCCTCCGTGCTCGGACAGAGTGCAACGACCGCGCCGCGTTCGGCGACGAGCCGCAGCTCACGAGGCTCGGCCTGCGTCGCGTGCACCAGACACCAACGGGCATCGACGCGTTGATTCCCGCACAGCCACGCGACCGGCCGTTGACCGAACACGTCGAGGCACTGCTCGACGTCGACCCGCCGCTCGGCGATGCGCACGTGGATCGGCGCGAAGTCGTCGAGCGCGGTGATGCCGTTCACGGCGAGGTCCAGCTCCTTCGGCGTGACTCCACGAAGGCTGTGGATCGCGATCCCGATGCGCGCCGCCAGCGCGGCTCCATCCGCGGCGAGGGACGACACACATGCCGAGGTACTCGTCGATGTCGCGCCAGGCGAATCGCGCCTGCCGCTCGTCGAGCGGCTGGCCGAAGCCAGCGTGTCGCTGAAGGACCGGGAGCAGCGTCACGGCGATGCGCGTGCGTTCGGCGGCAGCGAGGATCCGTCGCGCCATCTCGGCCGGATCGGCGTGGCGACGGCCGTTCGGTGCGTGATGGATGCGATGGAACTCCGCCACCGCCGTGTATCCGGCCTCGAGCATCTCCATCTGCGCCAACGCCGCGATCGCCTCGAGATCGTCGGGATCGAGCGCGTTCGCGAGCCCGAGCAGGCCACGCCTCGGAGGGTGCGACACCGATGGCTCGGGACCGACCTCGGCGTCCTGCTCGTGACCGGCGAGCGCGCGCAGGAACGCCTGACCGTGCGCGTTGGGCACGCCCGGGATCGCGAAGCCGTGCACGGTCTCGCACGACTCGTCGCCGGCACCCGGCGGCGGCACGTCGCCGACCGTCACGACCCGCCCGCGCTCGTCGACGACCAGGTAGCCGGGCGACAGCCACGCGTCCGCGTGGTGGAGATGATCGAATCGAAGGGTGTGCACGGGGTTTCGCGTGACAGCGCGACGCACCGGATCCGGTTCGGATTGTCGTCGGTCCGGTCTGGCGGGGGAACGGCGCGCCCGACGTCGTTCGCCTGCGCGGGCACGCCGGACGCACGGGACTGCCCGTCCGGCTAGCATCGCGCCACTCCCGCGCCGATGCCTCTCCAACCCGCGCTCATCGAACGTCTCGTCCAGGCCGGCGAGGACCTCTGGCGCCGGCATCGCCAGCGGCGCAACGACGCGTTCCACGGGTTCGTCCCCGCCGACTACCACGGCGCGTACCGGCTCCTCGACTCGCTCCGCGACCGTGCCGACTCGTTCGTCGAGCTCGGGTCGGGGGCCGGGGTCATCACGATCCTGGCGGACCTGCTCGGCTACGAGGCGTGTGGCGTGGAGATCGAGCCGTGGCTGGTCGAGAGCGCTCGCGAGCTCGCCGAGCGATTCGAGTCGGAGGCCTCGTTCATCGAGGGCTCGTTCCTCCCGCGCGGCTGGCTCTCGCGCGTCGACGCCGATTTCGCGGTGACCTATGACGGCGCGCCGTCGGCGTGGGACGAGCTCGGTCTCGATCTCGCCGACTTCGACGTCGTCTACGCGTTCCCGTGGCCGGGCGAGGAACAGCTCTTCCACGATCTCGTGCACGAATACGCGCGGCCCGATGCACTGTTCGTGACCTACGGCTCCGACGAGGGGTTCGTCGTCCATCGCGCGTGATCTGCACGCGATGCACGCCATCGTCAGCCGCAACGTCGCGCGCTATCCTCGCCGACGAGTCGAGCCTCGCTCCGCTGCCGCCTCCACCATGCCCGCCTCCGAAGAGCTGCTCGCCGGTCGCGAAGTCGCGATCACCGGCCGTCTCGCGTCGATGACGCGCGAGGCGGCGATCTTGCAGCTCGAACGGCACGGTGCGCGCTACGTCAGCATCCCGACCGCACGCACCGATTGGCTCGTCGTGGGCCTCGAGGGCTGGCCACTGCGGCGCGACGGTCGACTCACCAAGAGCCTCGAGCGTGCGCAGGAGCTCGAACGCGATGGTGCGCCGATCCGCATCCTCACCGAGTCGGCGTTCCTGTCGTCGATCGGCCTCGGCGACCAGAGCGGCAACCTCAGCCGGCTGTACACCGTCGAGCAGATCGGGCGGATGCTCGACCTGCCGGAGACGACGCTCCGCCGCTGGATCCGCCACGGACTGCTGACGCCTGCGCGGGTCGTGCGGCGCCTGTCGTGGTTCGACTTCCAGCAGGTGGCGAGCGCCAAGGCCCTGCAGGCCCTGCTCGACGCCGGCGCGACCGTGCTGCGCATCCGCAGGAGCCTCGAGCAGCTCGGCCAGCGCATCCCCGGCGCGGAGCGGTCGCTGACGCAGCTCGAGATCCTCGCCTCGGGGGGACTGCTCGCCTATCGCCGTGAGGACGGCGCCCTGATCGAGGCCACCGGGCAGCTCCACTTCGCCTGGGCGGACGAGGAACCGCTCGACGAGGAGCCCGCGACTCTCCTGAAGCGCGCCGGCCCCGACGAGAGCTCACGGAGCTGGCGCGAGTGGTTCCATGCCGGCGTGCGCGCCGAGGACGAGGGGCGCCTCGACGAGGCGGCCGAGGCGTACCAGCTTGCCCTGCTCGCCGGCGGACCGCGCGCGGAGGTCGCGTTCAACCTCGGCAACACGTTGCACGCGCTCGGCCGCCCCGGCGAGGCCGCGCAGCGCTTCATGATGGCTGCGGAGATCGAGCCGGACTACGTCGAGGCCTGGAACAACCTCGGCAACGCGCTCGCCGAGCTCCGTCGCGTCGACGGCGCCGTGCGCGCCTACGAACGGGCGCTCGCGATCGAGCCGCTCTACGCCGACGCCCGGTTCAACCTCGCCGAGACGCTGCACCGCGCCGGCCGGCTCACCGACGCCGCACCGCACTGGCGCGGCTACCTCGAGCTCTCGCCCGACGGCGCCGAAGCCCGCTACGTCGAGCGCATGCTCACCGAGTGCAGCCGCCTCGCACCGGACTGAGGCGCCCTCGGAACGCGTGCGGCGCGCCGCGGCGACGCACGACGGAAGCGGACGGCTCGTGAACGGCCACACCCGGTCGTCAGCGCAGCTTCTCGAACTCGTCCCCCGGTGCCCAGTGCGGCGGCTCGTCCGCGTCGGCCGCGCGCAGGAGGCACTCGAGGATCAGGCGGGTGTCCTCGACCGCGCCGCTCAGGTCCCAGCGATCGTCGAACTCGTCGTTCGGCTGGTGGTAGCGCGTCGCGGTGTACGACGCCTTGACCCGCCGCTTCGCCGACCGCCGTTCGACGAAGTCCGAACCCGCCTTGAAGTACGCCGACGGCACGCCGATGCGCGCGAACGAGAAGTGGTCGGACCGGTAGAACATGCCGCGATCCACCCGATCGTTCGGCTCGACGCGCCGGCCGCGCCGCTCCGCGACCCGCTGGGCGAGGGCGGTCAGCGTGCTCTTGCCGTAGCCGATCATCTGGACGTCCTCGGTGCGCCCCCAGATGTTGACGATGTCGAAGTTGAAGTCGGCGATCAGCTTCTCGCGCGGAAACGTCGGGTGATGCGCGTAGTAGTTCGAGCCGAGCAACCCCGACTCCTCCCCCGTCACCAGCAGGAACAGCAGCGAGCGCCGCGGCGCCCGGTCGAGGTGCGCGCAGACGCGCGCGAGGTTCAGCGCCAACGAGCAGCCGGAGGCATTGTCGAGCGCGCCGTTGTAGATGTCGTCGCCGCGCTTCGGCGCGCCGCGCCCGAGGTGGTCGAAGTGCGCCGTCACGACGATCGCCTCGTCCTTCACCGCGGGGTCGGCGCCCGGCACGACGCCGAGGACGTTCGCCGACTCGAACTGCCGGATCGTGTTCTCGGTCGACAGGTCGATCGTCACGCCGAGGTCCACCGGCTCGAACTCCCGGTGCCGCGCCGCCTCGCGCAGCTGGTCGAGGTCGTGCCCGCCGAGCGCACAGATCGCGCGCGCGGCGTCCTCCGAGCACCACGACTGCAGCGCGAGCGTCGGCACATCCGGCTCGAACGGCAGCCAGAACTGCTCCTGCCCCTGTCCCGCCTGGATCACCTGGAACGGGTAGCCGGCCGACGGCGTCGTGTGGATGACGATCGCGCCGGCGGCGCCGCGACGTGCCGCCTCCTCGTACTTGTAGGACCAGCGCCCGTAGTAGAGCCGCCGCTTGCCCTCGAACAGCTTCGGATCCCAGTCGGGATCGTTGTTCATCACGAGGAGGACCTTGCCCTTCAGGTCCGCGTCGCCGTAGTCGTCCCAGCTCTGCTCCGGAGCATCGATGCCGTAGCCGACGAACACGACCGGCGCGCCGTCCCAGCCGGTCCGCTCGAGCGGCCGTCCGGCCTCACACGTGTAGTCGGCGGGTGCCTCGAACACGCGCTGGGCGCCGCCCGGCCCGTGCACCGTCATCGGCGTCGTCACCTTGGCGCGGATGCCGAGGATCGGCACCGGCTGCTCCCAGCTGCCGTCCGGGCCGCCGGGCTCGCAGCCGAACAGCTCCAGCTGGGTCGCGAGGTAGAGCCGCGACAGCGCGTCACCCCGCGTACCGACCCCGCGCCCCTCGAGGAGATCGTCGGCGAGGAAGCGGATCGGGGCGGCGAACGTCGCCTCCGTGATCCGTGCGTCGAGGGCGTCCCAATCGCGCTCCTGGGCGCGGGTCGGGGCGGTCGCGCCGAGTGTGGCGACGATCGAGAGCAGGAGGGCAGAGCAGGAACGCATCCCCGCATTGAAGCCGCTCCTCCGCGCTCGACCAACCGCCGCACTGGATCGCCGCCGGACGACCGGTCACATTGCAGCGATGACCCGCTTCGACGAGGCCTACTACCGGCGCTTCTACGAGAACCCCCGCACGCGGGTCTACTCGCCGGCGGACGTCGAGACGCTGTGCGCATTCGTGTGCGCCTACTGCCGGCACATCGGCATCCGCATCCGCCGCGTGCTCGACCTCGGCTGCGGACTCGGCTACTGGCGGGATGCGCTCGCCGAGGCGGCACCCGCTGCGCGCTACACCGGTGTCGAGGTGAGCGACTACCTCTGCGAAACCCATGGCTGGCAACGCGGCTCGGTCGTCGACTTCCGCGGCAACGGCGCCTACGACCTCGTGATCTGCCAGGGCGTGCTGCAGTACCTCCCGAACGCCGAGGCCGCGCGCGCGCTCGACAATCTCGCACGCCTCTGCCGCGCAGTGCTCTACCTCGAAGCCCTGACGCGCGAGGACTGGGACGACCGCGTCGACCAGGAGCGCACCGACGGGGACGTGCACCTACGCGGCGTCGCCTGGTATCGGCGCCGGCTGGCGGAGAGCTTCCTCGACGCGGGCGGTGGGGTGTTCGTCCGACGCGACGCCGGCGTGGTGCTCTACGCGCTCGAAGCACGCGGCTGAACCCGACCCGCGCGAACAGGGGGCTGAAAAACCGCTCGCCTTGCGCTCTTCTCACCGGTTCATGTCGCTGCACCCCGCCGGTCGCATCGCCCTCCTGGCCCTGCTCGTCGCGTCGCTGCACGCGCAGGCGCCGGAACGCGGCCCGCTGCCGCCGGCCCCGGCCGACACACGGCGCGTCCACGAGACGTTCTTCCAGGTCGACCTGCCGGAGACCTGGCGCCGGATGACGCCGAACGAAGGGATCGCGCTCCGCAAGCGGCAGCTCCCGTTCGAGATGCAGGTGGTCCAGTCGAACCGGCTCGAGGTGTTCGGCGACGTCGACCGTTGGCTCGCGTCCGGCTTCGACGGGCGCGCGCTCCAGGTCGTGCTGTCCACGCCGGAGCTCACGATCGACCAGGTGCACCTCGACGCCGTGGTCGACCATTGGAACACGTGGAAGGGCGACGACGGCGGGACACGACAGGTGCTCGCCGCCGAGATCGGCACGGTCGGCGTCGACCGCCAGCCGGCGTTGTGCCTCCAATTGCGCCTCGTTCCCGGCGACGGCACCCCCGCCAGCCGGGCGCTGGAATTCTACACGTCGACCAGCGGCCAACAGTTGATCCTGAGCTTCCGCGCGTGGGAGAATGACTGGCAGCTCGCCGAGCCGGAGCTCCGCCGAATGGCGGGGTCCCTGATCTTCCCTACGCCGCCCAAGCGGCCGGAGGAGCTCGGTGGTCGACTGCTGCAGGCGGCGCTGTTGGGCGGGTGCGTCGCATTCATCCTGCTTGCGATCCGCCATCTTCGCGCAGCGAATCGCTCCCCGAACTGACGCGCCTTCTGCTGGATCGATCCCCGACCGGTTCAAGTTGTCCGAGCCGACGCACCCGCCGACCGTGACCGAGCCGACGCGCATCACGAAGCCGCTCTTCGAAGCGGGCCTGCAGTGCGCCAAGCGCCTCTACCTCGACTTCCACCACCCGGACGAGCGCCCGGAGCCGTCGAACCGGCGGCAGGAGCTCCTCCAGGTCGGCCGTGAGCTGATCGAGCTGGCGAGCGGCGCGTTCCCCAAGGGTGAGGACCTCGGCGAGCTGGAGTTCGACGCCGCGGCCGCGCGCACCAAGGAAGTGCTCGAATCGGGCCGCCCGGCGGTGCTGTTCCACGCGGCGTTCGCCGACGACAACACCGCGGTGCGGGTCGACGTGGTGCTCGCTTCGGCCCCCGGCGAGCTCGACGTCTTCGAGGTCAAGGCCGGCACCACCGTCAAGCCGCGCCACGTCGTCGACGTCGCGTTCCACATCCACGCGATCGAATCCGCGGGCTTCAAGGTGCGCGCGGCGACGTTGCTGCATCTCGACCCGCGCTACCTCCACGACGGCAGCAAGAACTACCCGGTCCAGAACCTGTTCCGCAGCGTCGACGTGACCGAGCGCGCGCGCCGTCAGCTCGAGCGCGTGCGAGACCAGGTGTCGGTCTTCTACGGCCAGCTCGAGGACGAAGGTGCGCTCGAGCTGCCGACCGGCACCTGGTGCACGAACCCGTTGCCGTGCGACTACCTGCCACGTTGTCTCGGCGAGGGCCCGGACTACCCGCTCGTGCACATGCCCCACCTGACGCCGAAGCAGGAGAGCCGCCTGCACGAGCAGGGCATCGAGGAGATCGGCGACGTCGATCCGACGCGACCGGGCCTGACCCTGCAGCAGCGGCGCGTCATCCGCGCGGTGCAGGAGGACACGCTGGTCGTCGAGCCGTTCGTCGCGGCCGAGCTGGCGGACATCGACTGGCCACTGGCGATCGTCCACGCGGCGTGGCACCTCGACGTGCTGCCGCGGTTCGCGAACACCCACCCGTGGCAGAAGCTGCCGTTCGCATGGTCGATGCACCGGATCGAAGAGAACGGCGAGACCTCCACCGCCTCGATGGTGTCCACGGCTGCGGACGATCCGAGCGCCGCCACGCTCACCGCACTCGCCGAGGCGTTGAAGGACGCCGGCACCCTGATGGTGTACTCGCACGGTCTCGACGACCGCCTGCGCGCGATGCTCGAGGACCGGGGCGAGCTCAAGTCCCAGCTCCGCGCGCTGCTGCAGCTCCCGCTGTTCGAGCTGGGCAACCTGATCCAGCACGGCGTCTACCACCCGGAGTTCCGCGGCTCGTTCGACCTGCATACGGTCCACGCCACGCTGCGCACGGTCCGCGGTCCGGCGCCGGGAGGCACGATCGTCGGGCTCAGCGAGGAGCCTCTCGAGATCGCCGATGCCGAGCAGGCGGGCGAGGTGTTCCGGCGGATCCTCAACACCCGGACCCGCGCGACGACACGTGAGAAGCTCGGCGCGCAGCTCGACGCCTGGGTGCGCAACGAGGGCGCCCGCGCGGTCGAGGTCTATCGACTGCTGAGTGCGCCGGTCACGTCGGCTTGACGCGCGCCCACGAGGACTTCGCCATCGGGTGCTCGTCCTCGATGACGATCACCGAGTAGGGGTGGTCGGCGTAGAGGTTCTCGCGCTCTTCGACCCGGATCACGCCCCGGGCGCGCAGCTCGTTGACGAGCGCCCGGCGCTCCGGATGCACGATGTGCGCGAAGTGCTGGCTCATCGGTCCCTTGAGGAACGGGCTCAGCCAGATCTCCCGCGATCCGTGGCGGAGCCGCGAACGCATCATCAGCTCGAGGCACTCGTACAGCATCGCCTCGTGGCCCTCGGTGGACGTCGGCGCCTCCCACGTCACCGGGATGTGACCGACGACCACGGCCGTGCCCGGCTCGAGACCGTGCGCCTCGCGCCGCGGGCGCACCGCGGACGGACGCTGCGGCTCTCGCGCCGGGACGTCCGAGAACGCGGCCGGCCCGGCTTCGTCGACATCGACGTCCACCTCGTCCGTCGCCGGCGGCGTGGTGGCGGCGTGGCCGCGATGCAGGCGATCCTCGCGCTCTTCGACGAGGTCGAGCGCGTTCCAGAAGCGGTTCTCGCCGACGCGCTCGCGCAGGTCGCCGCTGGTCGCATGCCCGATCGACACGACTCGCAGCTCCCGGCCCTCCTCGAGCACCTGCCGCGCGAGCGGCAGGAAGTCGCGGTCGCCCGACACGACGACGATCATCTCGATGTCGTCGCGGCGGAACAGCACGCGCGCGACGTCGAACGTGAGCTGGACGTCGGCCGAGTTCTTGCCCGAGTGGCTGACCAGCACATACTGCGGATCGAGTCCCAGGAGTGCCAGGTCGTGCGCGACCTCGGCTCCCGGATACACGTCGAACGCCGCGTAGGACCGGCCCAGCACCATCGCGTGGCCGTTCTCCCTGAGGCGCATCAACAGCCCGTCGAGCACGTCGAGGCTCAGCTCGCGCTTCCGCAAGTCGTCGGTGCCCGGCTCCGCGCCGAGCGCTCGGTGCAGGTTCTCGAAGTCGACGAAGACCGCGGCGTTCATCGCCCCCCCGACTCCGTGGAGCCGGATTCGACGACGTCGTTGCGGGCCGGCTCCGGCATGACCGTGTCCGCCGGGGTCTCGTCGCGGTCGAGGTAGGTGTAGCCCGCCAGAGCCTCGTCGTAGCGACGCATCAGGAGCTTCATCTCCTCGAGCGACAGCGTCTGCGCGCGCACGGCGGCCTCGCCGGCGAGGCGAACGCGGCGCACGAGGTCGTCGCGGCCGTATTGCACGTAGCCGAGCACCTCGTTGACCGAGTCCCCCTCGACGACGCGTTCGACCGAGTAGCGACCCTCGTCGTCGAGCGACACGTGGATCGCGTGGGTGTCCCCGAACAGGTTGTGCAGGTCGCCGAGGATCTCCTGATACGCGCCGACGAGGAATGCCCCGACGTAGTACGGCTCGTTCGGCCGGAGCTTGTGCAACTCGAGCACGTGCTTGGTGTCGTGGAGGTCGATGAACTCGTCGACCTTGCCGTCGCTGTCACACGTGAGGTCGCACAGCACGCCGCGGCTGACCGGCTCCTCCTCGAGCCGGTGGATCGGCATGATCGGGAACAGCTGCTTCACGGCCCAGTGATCGGGCATCGACTGGAACACCGAGAAGTTGCAGTAGAACGTGTCGGCGAGCGCCCGCTCGAGGCTCTCGAACTCCTCGGGCACGTAGTCGAGCTGCCGCAGGACGTGGCGGATCTTGGCGCAGATCGCCCAGAAGATCTGCTCGGCGGTCGCGCGCCCCTGGAGGTCGAGGTAGCCGAGGTTGAAGAGGCTGGTCGACTCCTCCTTCAGCTGCAGCGCGTCGTGGTAGCACTCCTGGAAGGTCTTGCGCGACACGAGCCGCCAGGTCTCGTAGAGCGACCGCACGACCGGGCTCGGGTGCTCGGCGGCCTCCGGCGACGGCGGCTGGATCGACAGCGCGCTGTGCCCGAGCACGTCGAACACCAGGATCGCGTGGTGCGCGACCAGCGCGCGCCCTGACTCGCTGACCAGGTGCGGGTGCGGGATCTTCTTCTGGTCGCACGCCTCCTGGATCGCGCTGACGACGTCGTTCGCGTACTCCTGGATCGTGTAGTTCGTCGACGAGTGGAAGTTGGTCTTCGAGCCGTCGTAGTCCACCGCGAGCCCGCCGCCGATGTCGAGGTAGGTGAGCCCGGCACCGAGCGCGTGCATCTCGACGAACACCCGGCTCGCCTCCCGCAGTGCGTCCTTGATCGCACGGATCGACGTGATCTGGCTGCCGATGTGGAAGTGCAGCAGCTCGAGGCAGTCGAGCAGGCCCTCCTGCTTCAGCCGCTCGACGGCCCGCACGAGCTCCTCGGCCGTGAGGCCGAACTTCGAGCGGTCCCCGGTCGACTCGACCCACTTGCCCGCCCCGCGCGCGGCGAGCCGCGCCCGGACGCCGATGTGCGGCCGCATGTCGAGCCGGCGACTCGCCCGGATGATCGTGTCGATCTCCTCGAAGCGATCGACGACCAGGATCGCGTGGCGGCCGAGCTTCTGCGCCAGGAGCGCCGTCTCGACGTAGCCGATGTCCTTGTAGCCATTGCACACGATCAGCCCCTCGGGGTTGTCCATGTGCGCCAGCGCCACCAGGAGCTCCGGCTTGCTGCCGGCCTCGAGGCCGAGCCCGTGTTCTCGGCCGTAGTCGACCAGCTCCTCGACGACGTCGCGCTGCTGGTTGACCTTGATCGGGAACACCGGCCGGTAGAGGCCGCCGTAGCCGTATTCGCCGATCGCCTGCGAGAACGCCCCCGACAGCTCCTGGACGCGGCGCCGCAGCACGTCCGAGAACCGCAGCAGCATCGGCGTCGGGTAGCCACGCGCGACGAGGTCGCGGACCAGATCGAGCAGCCCGACCTCGGCCGTCCCGGGCCCGTCCGGGTGCACGACCACCTGGCCGTCGTTGCGGATGGCGAAGTAGCCGTTCCCCCAGGCCGGGACCTGGTAGAGATCGGCGCTGTCACGGACGGTCCAGGTGCGTAGCTCCGCGGGGTTTCGGCTCAACGGCGGAGACCTCGTGTTCTCGGTTGAACGGAACCGGGTATTCAACCGGATGGGGATCGATCGCGCACCCCGGCGGTGCGGATTTCCGCGGAGCGGGCGCCCGGCGAAACAACCGGTCCAGCTCGCGACTTGATCAGGGGCCATGCCTATCCGCGCCCCTCGCGGTGGACCTCCCTGCTCCCTCGACGCTAGCATCGCACCCGTGTCCCACGCCGCGACTGCCGCTGACTCGTCGTTCCCGCTCGTCCGCCGCGCCGATCCGACGCTGGTGGAGTTGCTGCTCGCCGAGGAGCGCCGGCAGAGCAGCACGCTGACGTTGATCGCGTCGGAGAACCACTGCTCCCCGGCGGTGCGCGAGGCGTGCTCGTCGATCCTCACCGACAAGTACGCCGAGGGCTATCCGGACCACCGCTACTACGGCGGCTGCGAGGTCGCCGACCAGGTCGAGAATCTCGCGCGGGAGCGCGCCTGCGAGCTGTTCGCCGCCGAGCACGCCAACGTGCAGCCGCACTCGGGCAGCAACGCGAACCTCGCGGTGCTCGAGGCGCTCGCCGGGCGCGGCGGGCGCATCCTCGGCATGTCGCTGGCGGAGGGCGGTCACCTGACGCACGGGCACCGCGCGAGCGCGACCGGCAAGCTGTTCGAGGCGACGCAGTACGGCGTCGACCATCAGACCGGGCTGCTCGACTACGACCGGATCCGCGAGATCGCGCGGGAGGTGCGCCCCCAGGTGATCATCGCCGGCGCGAGCAGCTACCCGCGGGCGATCGACTACGCGGCGTTCGCCGAGATCGCCCAGGAGGTCGAGGCCGTGTTGATGGCGGACATCGCCCACCCGGCCGGCCTGATCGCCGCCGGCGTCCTCGGCTCGCCGGTCGGACACGCCGACGTGGTGACGATGACGACGCACAAGACGCTGCGCGGCCCGCGCGGCGGCATGATCCTGTGCAGGAAGGACCTGACGCGGAAGATCGATTCCGCGGTGTTCCCGGGCGGCCAGGGCGGCCCGCTGATGCACCAGATCGCAGCGAAGGCGCTGGCGTTCGGCGAAGCGCTGACCCCGGAGTTCGCCGACTACCAGCAGCGGGTACGCAAGAACGCCGAGCACCTCGCCGCATCGCTCGTCGAGCGGGGCCTCCGGATCGTGACCGGCGGCACCGACTCGCACATGGTCGTCGTCGACCTGCGCGACGGTGAGCTGACCGGCGCCGACGTCGAGAACCAGTGCCGCGAGGCCGGCATCTCCCTGAACAAGAACATGGTGCCCGGCGACCCGCGGCCCCCGCGGGTCACCAGCGGCATCCGCGTCGGCACCGCCGCCGCGACCACCCGTGGACTCGGCGCAGCGGAGTTCACGCGCCTGGCCGACGTGCTCGCCGACATCTGCAAGGGCGGCGATCCGAAGCGCCACCGCGGCACGGTGGCCGAGCTCTGCGCGAGCTTCCCGCTGCCGGGGGCGTGACGCGCGTCACCGCACGGTGACGCGATCGACGTTCGAGACGCTGACGCACCTCCCGTTCGCATCGAGCAGGATCGCGACCGCATCGAGGTCGAGTCCCGAGAGCAGCGAGGCGATCGGCGCGGGGAAGGAGTAGCCGGTGCTCGGGTAGCCGGCGGCGCCTGCCTGGAAGTGGAACACGTTGCCGATCGGTTGGGCGAAGCAGCCCACCGACAGCGCGTCCAGCTCGAGACCGAACAGGTTGCCGTTGCCGACGCTGCGCCCCGGGGTCAGCGAGAACACGGTGAACCCCTCGGCCCAGCCACTCGGCGGCAGACTCGAGAGCGCGACGTCGAGGTGGCCGGGTGCGGTGGACGTGACGTCGAGCTGCGCCGCCTCGCGGTTGCGGCCACCGCCGATGCCGCGCGCGACCAATGCGAAGTCGACGTCGTCGACACCGGTCTCGACGTGGCCGTCCACCCGGACGACCGGCGCCTGCACGCTGACGAGCCACGGACCGGACGGCGGCGATGCCACGAACACGTTCTCGGTCGTGTCGACGTCGTCGGGCACGCCGCCGGGCGTGCTGTGGTTCGACGGCGTCGCGGTCGACAGCGACGTCAGCCCGTGATTCCCCCAGTAGGACGTGCCGTCCGGCGCGACGACCTGCAGGTCGACGCTGTTGAGTCGCGTGATCGTCGCGCTCGGCGCGGCCTCCGGATCGGCGTAGCTCATCGTCACCCGCAACTCCGGCCGACCGGGCGGGACGAACACCGCATAGAGCCGCGTGCCGCCCTGCTGCAGGACGACGTCCTCGTCGACCACCAGCATCCGATCCCGGTCCTCGTACATCGCGTGGACGTCCGGGAAGCCCCAGCCCTGCTGCGCGCGCGTCGCCGCCTGCGTGCCGAACTGGGTCTCGGGATACTGGTACGCGGTCGCACCGAGCAGCGCCTTCACGGTCGTGAAGTGCGGCTTGTAGGCGAACACGTCCGCCCAGGTCGGCGCGGCCGGGTAGCCGAACGCGCCGTGCGCGAACATCTCGACCGTGAGACCGGCGTAGCCGCAGACGATCGGCGTCGCGCTCGACGTGCCGTTGAACGTCGTCGTGTAGCTGAACCAGTCGCCACCGGTCGTCGACACGCTGTCGGCGTAGGCGGCGAAGTCCGGCTTCATGCGACCGTCCGCCGCCGGGCCGTAGCTCGCGATGCCGGACGCCACGTCATCGGTCGGCGTCGCGGTGTCGGCGTGGATGAAGCCGCCGACGGCGACGATGTTCTTGGCCCAGGCCTGTGGACGTCCCCGCGTCGAGTTGTCGTTGCCGAGGCTCTGGGTCGTCACCATGTCGAGGTCGAACAGGATGTCGTCCATCTCCGCCGACCGCGCGGTGTAGGCCGTCGCGACGTTGTAGCCCCACGATGCGGTCTCGATCGACTGGCCGTGGTTCTGGATGCCCCACTGCGTGACGAGCTTGCGGTTGTTGGTGTTGAACGTGAAGGCGGCGCCGCAGTACAGCGGCTGCGCGAACGGCAGCAGCCCGCGGAACGGCGGATTGACGCCCTCGGCGAAGATCTCGCCGGCGGTGCTGTTGCCATGCGACGTCGGCGCCGCGGCGATCGGGTCGGGATAGGCGATCGGCGTCGTGCGCCACGGTGCGTTCGCGGCGAACTCCGGATGCACCTGGATGCCCTGGCCCGGGTCCCCGTAGATGCCCTCCTGCACCATGCCGGTGACACCCTTGCCGTCGTAGCCGGTCGCGTTCTCGAGCCAGTCCGCGCCACCCTGGATGCGGGCGTTGTCGATGTCGAAGCCGATCTCGCCGGTCGGCTCGATCCACAGCACGGTGTCGTCGGCGGCGACCTTCAGGACCTGGCCGAGCGTCAACCGCGCGACCTGCAGGATGCCCATGCCCGAATCCGGCTGCGCCTGTCCGCCGACGGCCGCGATGCGCGCGAGCAGCGCCTGGCGATCGACGCGATCGTCGACCATCACGATGTCGTACAGTCGCGCCGGCAGCTCACGCCCTTCGACCACCGCCGCGACGATCGACTCGTCGAGCCGGTAGCCGATGTGGTACCGACCGACCCACCTCACGAAGCCCTGCTCGCCCAGCTTCTCGACCGCCGTGCGCGGCCCACGCACCAGGTATGCCTGATCCGGCAGCGGACACCGGCGCTCGAGCCCGAGCCGCGCGATCTCCCGCTTGTAGCGCTCCTCGACGTGCGTCCGGAACTGCACGATCCACAGCCGCCCCTCGGCCGGCGCGCGCAACGCATCCGGCACCACCGGCTCGCCGTCGACGATCGGATCGAACCGCGCGTAGCGCAGCTCGAGCGTCGTGTGCTGCTGCGCGAGGCACGGTCCGACCAACAGCGCGGCCAGACCGAGGATTCGGAGTCGGAGGGATGCCATCGGTCGGAGGGAGACGAACGGAGAAGTGTAGGAGGTTCCAGCCGATCGCGCGGCCGGTGGCCGAATGCCGCCCCCCGCGCTCCGCACCGGCCCGCCCGCCGCCGTCGACCGCCCCCTCCGAGCGTCGCCACGACGACGGCCGTCCTCGCAGCCCCCGGGCCGCTCCCG
This sequence comes from uncultured Planctomycetota bacterium, assembly GCA_963823025.1. GTDB lineage: Bacteria > Planctomycetota > UBA1135 > UBA1135 > UBA2386 > CAWGKH01. The sequence continues at coordinate 253,294 of CAWGKH010000011.1, forward strand.
GTCCAGCTCGACCGCCTGGATACGGTGTAGCGGATGTCGCGAAAACCCTCTCGCGAGCGACGCTCGCGGGACGATCCGCCGGTTCCACTCGCAGCCGCAGCGCCACGTCCGCGGCCAAGCACCGAGCTCGACGTCGACCGGAACCGCGCATGAACGACGACCCGCGAGCATGGGTGCAGGGAGAACGAACGCATCGCGTGGTCGGTTGCGCGATGCACGTCCTGAACGCGTTGGGGCACGGCTTGCGGGAGAAGACCTACGAACGCGCCCTGTGCGTCGAGCTTCGCCTCCGAGGCATGCTCTGTCAGCAACAGCGCGTCTACCCGGTCCACTACCGCGGCGTGCATATCGACGACTACGTCCCGGACCTGCAGGTGGACGACCGCCTGATCGTGGAAGTCAAGACGACCGAGCGGATCTGCACCGACCACATCGGCCAAGTGCTGAACTACCTCAGGATCACGCGGTTGGAAGCTGGGCTGATCCTCAACTTCAAACACCCCCGACTCACCTGGAAGAAAATCGCGCTTCAAGACCGGGGAAACCGAACGCGAGAATAACCCCGGGCGCAAGACTCGTGGCGCCACGGCGAATACCACGAGACCGGTCGCGGATCGACTCGGGTTGTGAAGATATATGAACCGCAAATGAACGCGAATGAACGCAAATACCTGGCGGACCCCGGAGCGACCCTGGAGGTTCGGACGCGATCGGCGGCAGCAGCGGTCCCGGAGCGCTCTCGGCCGTGGGCGTTCTATTTGCGTTCATTTGCGTTCATTTGCGGTTTGCTCCTGGAAAGGCCGAGGCTCGTTGCCGGAGTTCAAGAACCGCAAATGGACGCGAATGAACGCAAATACCTGGCGGACCCCGGAGCGACCCTGGAGGTTCGGACGCGATCGGCGGCAGCAGCGGTCCCGGAGCGCTCTCGGCCGTGGGCTTTCTATTTGCGTTCATTTGCGTTCATTTGCGGTTTGCCCCTGGAAAGGCCGAGGACTCGTTCCCGGAGTTCAAAAACAGCAAATGAACGCGAATGAACGCAAATACCTGGCGGACCCCGGAGCGACCCTGGAGGTTCGGACGCGATCGGCGGCAGCAGCGCCTCCCGGAGCGCTCTCGGCCGTGGGCTTTCTATTTGCGTTCATTTGCGTTCATTTGCGGTTTGTTCCTGGAAAGGCCGAGGCTCGTTGCCGGAGTTCAAGAACCGCAAATGGACGCGAATGAACGCAAATACCTGGCGGACCCCGGAGCGACCCTGGAGGTTCGGACGCGATCGGCGGCAGCAGCGGTCCCGGAGCGCTCTCGGCCGTGGGCTTTCTATTTGCGTTCATTTGCGTTCATTTGCGGTTTGCTCATGGAAAGACCGATGACTCGTTCCCGGAGTTCAAAAACCGCAAATGAACGCGAATGAACGCAAATACCTGGCGGACCCCGGAGCGACCCTGGAGGTTCGGACGCGATCGGCGGCAGCAGCGGTCCCGGAGCGGTCTCGGCCGTGGGTGTTCTATTTGCGTTCATTTGCGTTCATTTGCGGTTTGCTCATGGAAAAGACCGATGACTCGTTCCCGGAGTTCAAAAACCGCAAATGAACGCGAATGAACGCAAATACCTGGCGGACCCCGGAGCGACCCTGGAGGTTCGGACGCGATCGGCGGCAGCAGCGGTCCCGGAGCGCTCTCGGCCGTGGGTGTTCTATTTGCGTTCATTTGCGTTCATTTGCGTTCATTTGCGGTTTGTTCCTGGAAAGGCCGAGGCTCGTTGCCGGAGTTCAAGAACCGCAAATGGACGCGAATGAACGCAAATACCTGGCGGACCCCGGAGCGACCCTGGAGGTTCGGACGCGATCGGCGGCAGCAGCGGTCCCGGAGCGCTCTCGGCCGTTGGCTTTCTATTTGCGTTCATTTGCGTTCATTTGCGGTTTGCTCCTGGAAAGGCCGAGGACTCGTTCCCGGAGTTCAAAAACCGCAAATGGACGCGAATGAACGCAAGTACCTGGCGGACCCCGGAGCGACCCTGGAGGTTCGGACGCGATCGGCGGCAGCAGCGGTCCCGGAGCGCTCTCGGCCGTGGGTGTTCTATTTGCGTTCATTTGCGTTCATTTGCGGTTTGCTCATGGAAAGACCGATGACTCGTTCCCGGAGTTCAAAAACCGCAAATGAACGCGAATGAACGCAAATACCTGGCGGACCCCGGAGCGACCCTGGAGGTTCGGACGCGATCGGCGACAGCAGCGGTCCCGGAGCGGTCTCGGCCGTGGGCGTTCTATTTGCGTTCATTTGCGTTCATTTGCGGTTTGTTCCTGGAAAGGCCGAGGCTCGTTGCCGGAGTTCAAAAACCGCAAATGAACGCAAATGAACGCAAATACCTGGCGGACCCCGGAGCGACCCTGGAGGTTCGGACGCGATCGGCGGCAGCAGCGGTCCCGGAGCGCTCTCGGCCGTTGGCTTTCTATTTGCGTTCATTTGCGTTCATTTGCGGTTTGCTCCTGGAAAGGCCGAGGACTCGTTCCCGGAGTTCAAAAACCGCAAATGAACGCAAATGAACGCAAATACCTGGCGGACCCCGGAGCGACCCTGGAGGTTCGGACGCGATCGGCGGCAGCAGCGGTCCCGGAGCGCTCTCGGCCGTGGGTGTTCTATTTGCGTTCATTTGCGTTCATTTGCGGTTTGCTCATGGAAAGGCCGAGGACTCGTTCCCGGAGTTCAAAAACCGCAAATGAACGCGAATGAACGCAAATACCTGGCGGACCCCGGAGCGACCCTGGAGGTTCGGACGCGATCGGCGACAGCAGCGGTCCCGGAGCGGTCTCGGCCGTGGGTGTTATATTTGCGTTCATTTGCGTTCATTTGCGGTTTGCTCATGGAAAGACCGATGGACTCGTTCCCGGAGTTCAAAAACCGCAAATGAACGCGAATGAACGCAAGTACCTGGCGGACCCCGGAGCGACCCTGGAGGTTCGGACGCGATCGGCGGCAGCAGCGGTCCCGGAGCGCTCTCGGCCGTGGGTGTTCTATTTGCGTTCATTTGCGTTCATTTGCGGTTTTCTCCTGGAAAGGCCGAGGAACTCATTCCGAGAGTTCGGGAACCGCAAATGAACACAACTACTTGGCGGTTCGGGCAGGATCGGCCGTCGGGACGGTGCTGGCGGGGCGGGTCACCGCGGTTTCGGGTACCGCTGGCCCGTGCGCCCACTGGTCCATCGCCTGGGCGCGTTCGACGAACTCCCAGACGAGGATCCGTGCCGAGAGCTCGCCGCGGTCGATCCGGCGCATCGTCTCGACGAGGCCGCGGATTGGGCCGCCGGCGGGGATCGTGCCGGCGGTGTCGATCTCGCGGCCGAGCACGCCGCCGAGCGCGGTCGCGAGGCCGACCTCGGAGAAGCTGTCGCCGCAGAGCGCGAGCTTCGCCGACGGCTCGTGCGGCTCGAGGATGGCCGTGGCACCGCGCTCGTGCAGCGCGCCGAGTCGCTGCGGTTGGAGGAACTGGTCTTCGAGCAGGCCCCCCGGCAGGAAGCCGAGCAGGCCGGCGAGGTCGGGCATCGAGCGGTAGCGCTGCAACGGCGTCGCGACCAGAGGTGCTGGTGTGCCGAGCTCGTCCGCCCAGCCGAGCGCGGCGATGCGATCGGCGATCGCGAGCGCGGCGAGCAGACTGCCACGGCGGTTCCAGTGCGTGTCGCGCTCCTGATAGAGCGGCTCGGCCGGCCGGGCGCGCCGCCACGCGAAGAACGGTGCCGCCAGGTCCACCACCGGCAAACCGGCGTCGCGGATCTCGGCGAGGAGCGCTGCGTACTCGCCGCGGCGGGCCGCGGGCAGCTCACCGCTCGGCGCCCAGTGATCGGCGTAGATGCGCGCCTTGTCCGGGGGCACGGCGACGACGATGTGGACGTCGCGCGATGCCGCCCACGCGGCGACGTCGCGGAACACCGCGCGGCGCGCCGCCTGCTGCTGCGCGATGCCCGGCTTCTTCGGCACGGTGTTCCCGCGCATGAACAGCATCCCGCCACGTCCGATCGCGACCGCCGGCGATCGGTAGGTGCCGAGCAGGAACTCGGCCTCGCTGTGTACGCCGCGCAGCAGCACCGTGAGGATCGACGACTCGCGCAGGTGACGCCGCAGCGCCTCGGTCCACTTCCCGTCGAGGAAGTCCTTCGTCGACCACGCCGGGAACGGCGGCGTCGCCTGCGTCTTGACCTCCGGGACCAGCGCGTAGGTGAGCGGACCGGCGAGGATCAGGAGCGCGAACACCACCGCGACGATCGCCAGCGCCGCGCGGGTTGCGTTCGGGTTCTCGATGTCGTCGGTGTGCACGGCTCAGAACTGGAAGTAGATGAACGGCGAGAAGTCGCGCGCCGCGAGCTGCGCGAGCGACCACAGGAGCAGGAACGACACCAGAACGACGGTTCGCGGCCGGAACCGCGCGACGATCGCCTCCGACTGCGGCGCGACGAACGCGATGCCGAGCCCGAGCACGAGCGCGCCGAACGCCTGACCGGCGTGCGCCGCCGGTACCGGCAGCTCACCGAGCCCGGACATGCCGACCATCCCGCCCGCGACCGCGCCGAGCTCGCGCATGCTGGTCGCACGGAAGATCGCCCAGCCACCGAGCACGATCGCGAACGTCACCGCGACGCGAAGCGCGCGCGGGAGCCCGGCGTAGATCGGCCGCTTGCCGATCGCGCGCTCGAACACGAGGAACGCCCCCTGCCACGCCCCCCACAACAGGTACGTCCACGCGGCGCCGTGCCACAGACCGCCGAGGAGCATCGTCGCCGCGAGGTTGAAGTAGGTGCGCGCGGTGCCGCGCCGGTTGCCGCCGAGCGGGACGTAGAGGTAGTCGCGCAGCCATGTCGACAGCGACACGTGCCAGCGCCGCCAGAACTCGGTGATCGACTCCGACTTGTACGGCGAGTCGAAGTTCTTCGGCAGCCGGAAGCCGATCATCAGGCCGAGCGCGATCGCCATGTCCGAGTAGCCGGAGAAGTCGAAGTAGATCTGCGCCGCATAGGCGGACACGCCGGTCCACGCGTCGATCAGGCCCGGCGAGCCGTGCGCGAACACGCGGTCGGCGATCGGCGCGACGTTGTCGGCGATCAGCACCTTCTTCGCGAGGCCGATGCCGAACAGCACCGCACCGGCAGCGAACTTCGCGAGCGTGTGGTGCCGCGAATGTGCAGCTGCATCCTGCACGTCGCGATAGCGGACGATCGGTCCGGCGACGAGCTGCGGGAACATCGACACGTAGCACGCGAGATCGAGGAAGCTGCGCACCGGCCGCACCTCGCCGCGGTACACGTCGATCGTGTAGCTCATCGACTGGAACGTGTAGAAGGAGATGCCGACCGGCAGCACGATCCTGACCCAGTCGGGCTGCGTCCCGGTCAGATCGCCCCACGTCGAGACGAGCAGGTTCGCGTACTTGAACCAGCCGAGCAGGCCGAGGTTCGTGACGACCGAGACCAGGAGCCACGGCCGCCGCGCGCGCTGTTCGTCCTTCGCCCCCATCGCCCGCGCGCACGCGTAGTCGACGCTGGTGCTGAACAGCATCAGCAGCACGAAGTCCGGCCGCCACCAGCCGTAGAAGACGTAGCTGGCGAGCGTCAGGAAGAGGTTGCGCGCACGCTTCGGCAGCGCGTAGTAGCCCGCCAGGAACAGCGGGAGGAAGCCGAAGACGAAGATCAGCGAGGCGAAGATCATCCGCGTGCGCGCGCGCGAGCCTCGATCACGGCGCTTCGCCGTGCGTAGCGGTCACCGTCGTGCGGATGCCGCCTCGCACGTTGAAGTCGCCGCGCACCTCGATGAACCGCGGCCGGCACGCGGCGACGAGATCGTCGAGCACCCGGTTGGTGACCGCCTCGTGGAACGCTCCGACCTCGCGGTAGCTCCAGAGATAGAGCTTGAGCGACTTCAGCTCGACGCACAGCGCGTCGGGAACGTAGCGGATCCTGAAGGTCGCGAAGTCGGGCTGCCCGGTCTTCGGACACACGCAGGTGAACTCCGGGCACTCGAACTCGATCCAGTAGTCGCGTCCGGGTTCGGGATTGTCGAAGGTCTCGAGCATCGCGTCGTCTCTCATGCGGGCGAAGGGTTCGAGCGCACCGCCTCGCCGGTGGTCAGATCCATGCACACCGGCCCGTCCGGGTGCCGGCACGTGCGGCGGCCGCACGGCATGCACTCGGGCGGGTCCGGTCGCCGCAGCACGATCGCCGCCGGCGGCGCCGTGCGTGCCGGATCGTGCGGACCGAACGCTGCGAGCGTAGGCGCACCGGTCGCCGCGAGCACGTGGGTTGCGCCGGTGTCCGGCCCGAACACGTCGCCGCCGGCGTCCCGGACCACCGCACCGAGCGCGATCAGGCGGCGAACCTCGCCCGGCGCGTGGCGCAGCACCGGCAACCCGGCGGGCACCTCGAGATCCCGCTCGACCGGCCCGGCGACGAGCAGCAACGGCCGATCGGCCCCCTCGGCCTCGCGCCCGAGTGCCGCCTCCCGGATCGCGCGCGGGTCGCTCTGGACGCCGAGCACGACGGCCCGGAACGGTCGTTCGGGGTCGATGCCGAGCGCGCGGATCGCCGCCACCTCGCGCGCGAGTTCGGCGGGGCGTGGCCGCAGCTCGGGGCGGCGCGCTTCGGCCTCCGGTGCGAACGCCCGTACGACGGCGAACGCCATTTGCGCCGGGTGCGCGTGCGGACAGGCGACCCGACTCCGCAGCAGCCATCGGCTCCGCGGCTCCCGCCGTCCTGGACCGACGGCACCGATCACTTCCCCCGCACCCGACCACCGCGCGATCGACGCACTCTTCCAGTTGCCCTGGAGGTCGAGCGCCACCGCGGGCCGGAGCGTGCGCACTCTGCCGATCACCGCGCGGAACGCGCCGAGCCCGCCGTGACGGTCGAACGGCACGACCGAGGCGAGACCGAGATCCTCGAGCAGCGGCGCGAACGGCCGCTGGACCACCTGGTGCACGTCGAGGTCGGGACGCGCCGCGAGCAGCGACCGGACCGCGCCGAGCGACTGCACGACGTCGCCCATCGCCGACAGCCGGACCACGAGCACGCACGTCCGGTCGCCGGCGCTCGCGGTCATGCGTCGAGCAGGCGCAGGCGCGCGTCGACCGCGAGGCTCGACGCACCCGGCGCCGCGAGGATGAACGGGTTGATCTCGACCTCGGCGACGCGCGGGAAGTCGAGCATGAGCTGCTGGATCCGCAGCAGCGCGTCGCACGCGACGTCGACGTCGGCCGGCGGCTCGCCGCGATACGCGCCGAACAGCTTCGCGCCCTTCAGCGAGGCGAACATGTCCGCCGGATCGTTCGCGTCGATCGGCGCGATGCGGACCGCGACGTCCCGCAGCACCTCGACGTAGGTCCCGCCGAGACCCGCTGCCAGGAGCGGCCCGTAGCGCGGGTCGCGCGTCGCCCCCACCAGCACCTCGCGGTGGCCCGGCGCCTTCGCCTGCACGTGCAGCACGAGCTTGTGGAACTGCTTCGAGAGCCGTTGGCGCAGGTCCTCGGCGGCCGCGTAGACCGCGTCGCCGTCGTCGAGACCGGTGACGACCGCGCGGTGCTCGCTCTTGTGGATGAGCCCCGCGGCTTCGGCCTTGAGCACGACCGGGTAGCCGAGCCGGTGCGCGGCCGCGACCGCGTCACCCGGCGTTCGCACGCGCTCGCTCGGCGCGAACGCCACGCCGAACGCGGTCAGCACGCGCTCGGCGTCGGCGCTCGGGAGCCAGCCGGCCTTCGCGTTCGCGAAGATCCGCTCGACCGCGGCCCGCTTCACCTTGAAGCGCGGCGTCGGCCCGTGCTCGCGGGCGATGAGCGTCGCGCGCCGCACGACCTTCTGCATCACGCGCGCCGCGTCCTCGGGGTAGCGGAACACCGGAATGCCGTTCTTGCGCAGGAGCTCCTGCGCCTCGCTGCCGCGCTCGCGACCCATCAGGCACGCCAGCACCGGCTTGTCGCCGCGCGTCTCCTCGACGATCGCCTCGGCGACCGCCACCGAGTCGATCATGATCGGCGACACGAACAGGACGAGCAGACCGTCGACGTTCGGGTCGCGCATCACGATGCGCAGCGCCTTCCGGTAGCGGTCGGCGTCGGCCGACGCGATCAGATCCACCGGGTTGCGGGTCGAGGCCTCGGGCGGCACGACCTTCGCGAGTGCGGCCATCGTCCGCTTGGACAGCTCGGCGATCTTCAGCCCGGCGCCGTCGAGTGCGTCGGTCGCGAGGATCGCGGGCCCGCCGGCGTTCGTGACGAGCCCGATCCGGTCACCGCTCGGCAGCGGCTGGTGCAGCAACGTCGCGGCGAGCGCGAACATCTGCCGGAACGATTCGACCCGCAGCACGCCGCACTGTTGGAAGAGCGTGTCCGCCGCCACGTCGGCCCCGGCGACGCTGCCGGTGTGCGAGCCCGCGGCGGCTGCACCGGCCGCGCTGCGCCCGGACTTGACGGCGAGGATCGGCTTCTTGCGGCTGACGCGCCGCGCGACCTGCACGAACTTCGCCGGGTCACCGAGGCTCTCGACGTAGAGCAGGATGACCTGCACGTGGTCGTCGTGCTCCCAGTACTCGATGAGGTCGGCCGCCGTCACGTCGGCGCGGTTGCCGACCGACGCGAACATCGACACGCCGAGGCCCGCGGCCGCCGCGTCCGCGAGGATCGACTCGCCAAGCGCACCCGACTGCGACACCATCGCGACCTTGCCCGCCGGCACGCGCGTCGCGGCGAACGACGCGTTCAACGACACACCGGGCTCGGTGTTGATCACGCCCATGCAGTTCGGTCCGATGATCCGCATGCCGTGTTCGCGGGCGAGCGCGACCAGCGCGGCCTCGCGCCTGGCACCGTCGCCGCCGATCTCCTTGAAGCCCGACGTGATGACGACGAGCCCTTTGACGCCCTTCTTCGCGCACTGCTTGCTGACGTCGAGCACGTGCTCGGCGGGCACACAGATCACCGCGAGGTCGACCGGCCCGGGGATCTTGCCGACCGACGGCCAGGTCGGCATCGACAGCACGACGTCGGCGTGCGCGTTGACCGGGTAGAGCGGGCCGTTGAATCCACTGGTCAGGACGTTCTGCACGACCTGATGGCCGATCGCGCCGGGCCGCCGACTGGCGCCGATGACCGCCACCGAGCGCGGGCGGAACACGCCGTCGAGGGAGTTGGAGACCTTGCGGGAGGCAGCGCGTGGCACCCCACGGAGCGTAGCCGCGCACGGGAGTGATTCCAGCAAGCTCGTGAACGGCGCGGCGACGCTTCGGGCCGTGCGCTCGCTTCTGCCAGGGGCTTCCGCCATCATCCGCGCAACATGTCGCGATTCGGGCTGCTCGAGGCGATGCGTCCTCATCAGTGGGTGAAGAACCTGCTGGTGTTCGCGCCACTGCTGTTCGCACACCGGATCGGCGACCCGGAGGCCGTGTGGGCAGCGGTGCGGGCGTTCGCCGCGTTCTGCCTGCTGGCGAGCGCGTCGTACCTGTTCAACGACGTCCTCGACCGCGAGTCGGACCGCCGGCATCCGGCCAAACGCGAACGCCCGGTGGCCGCCGGGCGATTGACGGTCCGAACCGCGCTCGGCGCGAGCGGCGCGCTCTTCCTCGGCGGTCTGGCGGTCGCGCTCACGCTCGACAAGTCGGGCTTGCCGTTCGTGTTCTGGCCGGCGAGCTACGTGCTGCTGAACGTCGTCTATTCGTTCTGGCTGAAGCGCGTCGCGATCGTCGACGCCCTGTGCATCGCGATGGGCTTCCAGATCCGCGTGCACGCCGGCAGCGTGGCGATCGGCGTCCCGTCCTCGAAGTGGCTCCTGCTGTGCACGTTCTTCTTCGCGACCTTCCTCGCGTTCTGCAAACGCCGGGACGAGGTGGCCTCGATCGAATCCGCCCGCGACGGCGCGACCCGGGCGAGCCTCCGCAACTACTCGGTCGCGTTCCTCGACCGGCTCCTCGCACCCCTTGGCGCGCTCAGCATCCTCGCCTACGCGCTCTACACGCTGGACGAGGAAACGGTGCGGACGCACGGCCCGAACTTGATGTTCACCGTACCGTTCGTCGTGTTCGGTGTGATCCGCTACCTGTGGCTGGTCCTGGAGCGTGGCGGCGGTGCGGAGCCGTCCCGGCTCCTGTTCCGCGACCGGCAGCTCCAGGTGGCGGGCGTGTCCTGGCTCCTGATCGTCTTGGCGGTGGTGCTGTCGGAAGGCCACGGAGCCTGACGCGTTCCCCCGCAAAGGCGCTGGGTTGACACGCCTGCACGCGGTCCGGATCATCCTTCGACCGCACCGGACGGATCCCCCTCTTCCGCTCCGGCACCGACTGTCCGGTCACGGTGGCAATCCGCCCTCTCCGGCCCCCTCTCGACCTGGAATCACGCGTTGACCGAGACGGAACCCCCGATCGGTGGAGACGACCGCCGCGCGGCGCTCGCCACCCGGACGCCGCTCTGCTCGATTCGCGGCCTCGGGCGCCATCTGCCGGAGCGTGAGCTCACCAATCGCGACCTCGAGCAGATGGTCGACACGAGCGACGAGTGGATCGTCCAGCGCACCGGGATCCGCAGCCGCCGGGTCATGCCTGCGGACTGGGTCACCAGCGACCTCGCGGTGGCGGCGGCCGAGGACTGCCTGGCCGACGCGGGGGCCGACCGGGCCGAGGTCGACCTGCTGATCGTCGCCACCGTCACCCCCGACCATCTGTGCCCGTCGACCGCATCGGTGGTCCAGCGCAAGCTCGGGCTCCGGAACGTGCCGGCGTTCGACATCTCGGTGGCGTGCTCGGGGTTCGGTTACGCACTGACCGTGGCGGCGGCCATGGTGCGGGCGGGCATGCACGAGAACGTCCTCGTCGTCGGCGCCGAGGCGATGACGCGGTTCATGAACTACGCGGACCGCTCGTCGTCGATCCTGTTCGGCGACGGTGCCGGGGCGGCGCTCGTCTCGTCGACCGGGCGCCTCGACCTCCTGTTCACGGACAACGGCTCCGACGGCCGGTTGTCGGAGATGATCGAGATCCCCGGTGGCGGCTCCCGTGAGCCTGCCTCCGAGACGACCGTCGCCGAGCGCCGTCACTTCGTGACGATGAAAGGGCGCGAGGTGTTCAAGACCGCAGTTCGGCAGATGACCGCGTCGACGCTCGAGGCGGTCGCCGCACTCGGGCTCGCGCCGGCCGACATCGACTGGCTGATCCCCCACCAGGCGAATGCACGGATCATCGAGGCGGTCGGCGACAACCTCGGCCTGCCGGCCGACCGCGTCGTCATCGACCTGACCGACAAGGGCAACACCACCGCCGCGTCGATTCCGATCGCACTGACCGGCGTCGATCGCGCCGGCGGGCTGCAACCGGGGCAGGTCGTGGTCCTGATCGGGTTCGGGGCCGGCGCCGCGTGGTCGTGCCAGGTGTTGCGCGTCCGCGGATGAAGAAGTCCAAGGCCAGCGGGTCCGCGCGGCCCGAACGGATCGGCGTGTGGGTGTTCGGCGCGCTCGGCGGTTTGTCGACGACGATGATCGTCGGCGCGCGCGCGATCGCACGCGGCCTCGCCGGCACGCAGGGACTGCTGACCGAGACGCCGCTGTGTGAAGCACTCGGGCTGGCGCCGCTCGACGCGCTGGTGTTCGGCGGACACGAGGTGCGCGAGGGTTCGCTGATCGACTCGGCGCGCGACATCCAGTCGGGTACCGGCACGATCCCCTACCCGTTGCTCGAAGCTCTGAAGGGCGATCTCGAAGCCACGTCGAAGCGGGTCGCGCGCGGATCGCTCGTCAACGCCGGCCGCACGATCCGGTCGCTCGCCGGCGGCAAGCCGCGCGAGGCGAAGTCGCTGCGGGCGGAGGTCGACCGACTCTGTCGCGACATCCGCACGTTCCTGCGCGACAACGACCTGACGCGCTGCGTCTGCGTCAACCTCGTGTCGACCGAGCCGAAGCTGAAGCTCACGCGCACACACGCGTCTCGCGCCGCGCTCGAGCAGGCGATCGACGCCGACCGCCGCACCGCGGTCCGCCCGTCGACGATCTACGCGTGGGTCGCGGCGTCGCTCGGCCTGCCCTTCATCCACTTCACGCCGTCGAACGCCGCCCTCGTGCCGGCGGTGCGCGAGCTGTTCGACGACAACGGCGCCGTCTACATGGGCGCGGACGGCAAGACCGGCGAGACGCTCGTGAAGTCCGCGCTGGCGCCGATGTTCAAGTACCGCAATCTGCGCGTGCTGACCTGGCAGGGCTACAACATCCTCGGCGACCGGGACGGCGTCGTCCTCGCCGAGCCGGAGAACAAGGCGACCAAGGTCGAGAGCAAGGACGCGCTCCTGCCGAGCATCCTCGGCTACCCGCTGCACACGCACGTCGGCATCGACTACGTGCCGTCGCTGAACGACCTGAAGACCGCGTGGGACTTCATCCACTTCCAGGGCTTCCTGGACTTCAAGATGTCGATGCAGTTCACGTGGCAGGGCTGCGACGCGATCCTCGCGGCGCCGATCGTGCTCGACATGATCCGCTTCGCCGATCTGGCGCAGCGCCGCGGCGAGCGCGGCGCGATGCGACACCTGTCGTGCTTCTTCAAGCGTCCGCTGGACGTCGACGAGCACGACCTGCACCTGCAGTGGCACCTGCTCACCGAGTACGTGCGACACGCGCGTGCGGATCAGGGCGCCGGCTGACCCGCCCGCAGGTCGCGGCGCACGCGGAGCACGCACCAGACGATCGCCAGGACGACCAGCAGCAGCGTCAGGAAGAACTCCGGCAGCCCATCGATGGTCCGGTAGTCGGCACTGCCGGGGCGACCGGCGGTGCGGGCGCTCCACACGAGCTCGCGCAGCCACGCGACCCGCTCGAAAGCGAGCAGCGTGCCGACGCAGAGGACCATGGCCACCAGCGGGGTGCGCCGGCGCACGGCCCAGCCGACCACGACGAGCGCCTCGACCACCAGCAGCGACACGAACGGCGCCGTCGCATCGGCCATGCCCGGCACGGTGCCGTGCCAGACCAAGCTCGCCGGCGTCAGGATCGCGCCTGCGATGCCGACCCGTCCGAGGCGCACCGTCGTCCGCGCGTCCCCCGCGCGCCAGGTCTGCAGCAGCACGAACGCGGCCGCCGACTGCATCGCCAGACCGGCGAACACCAGCAGCCGCGGCAGCACGTCGAGCACCCCGGGGAGCGCCGCGTCGTCGACGTACGCCGCGGCCACGTGCTCCGGGCCTCCGACAGCAGGTGGTTGCGCGACCAGCTCCACGCCGCGTACGGCGAAGCAGAGGAACGCCAGCGCCGGCACGCCGATGCGTCCCGACCGCCGTGCGACCCACCGCCACCCGGTCTTCTGCACGTAGAGCAGGTAGAAGCCGACGATCAGCGCCGGCAGCAGCGCCATGAACCGGTGCGAGAGCAGCAGGTTCGCGGTGTAGAACGCCGGCCCGTCGAGCATCTGCACGAACAGCAGCGGCCCGACGCCGAACGTGATCGCGAGGCCGAGCACGAACGGCAACCAGTCGCGGAGCGCGCCACCGATCGGATCGGCGCCGCCGCGCCTGTCGAAGCCGAGCGCGACGAGCCACAGCGTGCCGCCGGCGACGAAGGCCGCGCACAGCGAGGTGCGCGACGAACGTGACGTGGTAGAGCCAGGCGTAGACGTCGGCCATCAGCGCGCGCCCTCCCCGCCCGGTGCGGTGCCCGCCTCGTCGAGCCACTCGCCGATGCGCGCGAGGTCCCGCGGCGTCATGGCTCTCGGCCCACGTCGCCGGCCGGCCGGCTCGCTGCCAGCGGAGCCACTGCGCAAGTGCCTCGACGTCGGCCGCGTTGCCGGCGAACGGCGGCATGAACGGCTTGGTGCGCTGGAGTTTCGCGATGTTCATGCGGAGCTGGTCGTCGGCCCAGGACGCGGTGAGGTGACCGACTCCGTTGACGCCGTCGAGCGTGTGGCAGACGGCACACAGCCGGCGGAACACCTTGGCGCCGTGCACGAGCTGTGCGTTCGGCAGCCGGTCCGCGCCACGGAGTGGATACGGATCCCCGGCGAGCGCACCGGTCTCGCGCATGCGTGCGACCTCGGCGGGCCGGACGGCGTTGGAGTACAGCACCTGTCGGATCGAGTACGGCTTGCGCGCGCCCTCGCGCACGAACTCCCCGGCCGCGGTCGCGGCGAACGCCAGCGCCAGCAGGAGCGCGGCAGTCGCGCGCGCGATCACCTGCCGCCGCCACAACATCGCGACGACGGCGTACAGCCCGAGCAGCGTCGACGCGCCGATCGCGATCGTCAGGAACATCGTCATCGCGATGCTGCCGCCGAGCAGCCAGCTCCGGCTGTCGGCGGGAATCATCGCGAGGAACCACACTCCGACCAGCGGCATCCCGGCCATCGGCGCGAAGAACGGGGCGATGCGGTGCTGCAGGTGGCGACGTTCGTAGGCGTCGAAGCGACCGACCAGGTTGACGATCAGCACCGCCGCGAGCGCGGCGAGCGTCCACGCGACGCAGGTGCGGTAGACCAACGACGGCCAGAAGCTCGGGTTGAAGAAGCCGGCCCACATCGAGTGCGTGGCCACCCATCGGCCCGGCGTGAGCTGCCACGACAGGATGCCGTTGATCAGGAACAAGCTCGCCCAGGCGGCCACGGCATACGTCGCGAGCAGCGCGATCCGCGTCCGGTGCGTGAGGCTCTTCCGGTAGCGGTAGAAGAGGTACCCCGACACGACCTCGAGCAGGAAGAAGCACCACTCGGTGGCCCAGACCCAGTGGAACTCCTCGATCATCTTGCCGATCGTCGGCGCGCTGACCTGCACCGCCGTCAGCCACATGCCGACGCCGGTCAGGGCCCCGAACACGAACGACACCAGGACGAGGAACACGAAGAACCCGTCGAGGAACCGGCGCGCGATGCGATCGCCGCGACCGGCGAGGTGCTCGAGCCACAACAGCAAGGCACCCGAGCCGACCGCGAACTGCGCGACGAACACGTGCACGATGCCCATGCCGCCGATCACCATGCCTGGGATCGCCGGGCCGAACTCCGACACCGGGTACACGGTAGGGTCCTGCATCGCGTCGGCTGAGAACGCAGCCGTCGTCGCCTTCTTTCGGGCGCGTCGTCCGCGCTTGAGCTAACCTGCTCGCCCGATGACCGAGGCCGACCGCAAGCCGAAACGCATCCTCTCCGGAGTGCAGCCCTCCGGGCGCCTGCACCTCGGCAACTACTTCGGTGCGATCCGCGAGCACATCGCGCTGCAGGAGCAGGGTGAGTGCTTCTACTTCATCGCCGACTGGCACGCGCTGACCACGGTGCGCGACGCGGCACAGCTCGCCGACTACACACGTGACGTCGCGCTGACCTACCTCGCGTGCGGTCTCGACCCCGAGCGGACGACGTTCTACCGGCAGAGCGACGTGCCGGAGGTGCTCGAGATCACGTGGCTGCTCGAGACCGTGACCGGCATGGGCCTGCTCGAGCGGGCGCACTCCTACAAGGACAAGATCGCGCGCGGCATCACGCCGTCGGTCGGGCTGTTCACCTATCCGGCGTTGATGGCCGCCGACATCCTCGGACCACAGACCGATCTCGTGCCGGTCGGACAGGACCAGGACCAGCACGTCGAGATGACGCGCGACATGGCGACGCTGTTCAACAACGTCTACGGTCGGGACGACACGCCGGTGTTCAAGCTGCCGGAGGCGAAGATCGGCAAGGCCGCGCGCGTGCCGGGCACCAGCTTCGAGAAGGGCACGGTGCTGCAGATCGTGACCCTGCTCGAACCGCGGCACGAGGACGGTTCGCCGGTGGACGTCGACGACTACGTCGCGCGGTTCCGGGCGATGGTCGGCGAGGTGCTGGCGAAGGCCGGCGACGACGAGCTCAAGAGCACCGAGGCGCTCGAGGACGCGCTCTCGGCCGCGCACGACACGGCGATTCCCGGCGTGCGCGTGCGCGAGCGGATCCTGCGGGTCGCGCTCGAGATGCCGGGCGGCGAGCCGGTCGTCACCCCGCGTGCCGGCGGGCTCGGCGTCGAGTTCTTCGTGCCGATGGACCGCGTCGTGTTCCTGACGCGGCAGGGCAAGCGCGTCGCCGCGAAGATGTCGAAGAGCTACGGCAACACGATCCCGATCTTCGCCGAGGGCAAGCCGCTGAAGAAGGCGGTGATGGGCATCGAGACCCGCCTCGTCGAGCTCGCCGACCCACTCGACGCCGGCGAGGACATCGTGATCCAGCTCTATGCACTGCTCGCCAGCGACGCCGAGCTGACGGCGATGCGCAAGCGGTATGCGGCCGGCGGCTTCGGCTTCGGCAACGCCAAGAAGGCACTGCTCGAGAAGCTCGACACGCACTTCGCTCCGATCCGCGAGCGGCGCCGCGAGCTCGAGCAGAGCCCTGGCATCGCGGAGGACGTGCTGCGCGCCGGCGCCGCGCGTGCGCGCGCGATCGCGGCCGAGACGCTCGATCGGGCGCGCGCGGCATGCGGACTC
Organism: uncultured Planctomycetota bacterium; assembly: GCA_963823025.1. Lineage (GTDB taxonomy): Bacteria > Planctomycetota > UBA1135 > UBA1135 > UBA2386 > CAWGKH01. The sequence goes on from CAWGKH010000011.1 coordinate 269,726, forward strand.
GGACGCCGGCTCGGGAATTGATCCCGCACGACGCACGGGCGCCATGCGAACATCGGGCAACCCGATCCCGCAGCGGTCGCCCCTGACGAGTAGAGTGTCGGGATGCGTCGCGGTCCGGAGGACGATCACGAGTCGCGGCATCGAGTCCGCTCGCTCCGCCGGACCACTCGGTGATGCTCTTCGCATCGCCGGACTCACTCCCTTCGCTTCCCCAAGAGGAACCACACCATGCGAATCTTCCCTTCGCGCTCACCCTTCTCACCCTGCCGGTCGCGACCGCGCACGCACAGGCCATCCTCGTCGTGCCGGGCACGTATCCGACGATCCAAGCGGCGATCTCCGCTGCGGTGAACGGCGACTCGGTCGTCGTGCTGCCGGGCGTCTACCCGGAGAACATCGACGTCCAGGGCAAGGACATCACGATCCAGTCGCTGAACGGCGCCGTCGAGACCACGATCGACGGGGGGATGGCCGGCCCCACCGTGTTGTTCTCGGCCGGCTCGTCCCGAGCGGCGATCTTCGAGGGCTTCACGGTCACCGGCGGCAACAACACCGGCGGCTCGCCGACATCGATCGGTGGAGGCATCCGCATCGTCGGCTCATCGCCGACGGTCCGAGACTGTGTCGTCCGCGGCAACACCTCCGACAGCTACGGCGCCGGGATCGGCGCCACGACCACCCCGGTCGGGCCGTTGATCGAGCGTTGCACCGTCGTGGACAACCAGGCGACGGGATTGGCATACGCGTCCGGAGGTGGCATCGCGATCAGCGCTGCGAGCCCGGGCACGACGGCCACCGAGATCCGTCATTGCATGATCGCCGACAACTCGTGCACGACGCGCGGCGGCGGCATCTACCTCGGGTATGCGCCCGGGTGCCTCGTCGACGGCTGTCGGATCACCCGCAACATCACCCTCGGAACGACCGGGAACCTCGATGGTGGCGCCGGCATCTTCCTCGCGCTGAACTCGGCGGCCCAGGTCACCAACAATCGCATCTGGAACAACACGAGCTCCAGCAATGGCGGCGGCGTCAAGTGGTTCAACGTCACCGGCGCGGCGTTCGTGAACAACACGATCGTGGGCAACATCGGCGGCGGCGCCGCCGCGATCGCGAACACGGCCAGTTACGGCAACAACGTCGTCTGCGACTTCGTCAACTGCATCCTCTGGCAGAACGGCGCCGGCCCCGAGTTCACGTTCACCGGCTCGGACCAGAACGGCCGTCCGCCGAGCGCCAACGTCGACTACAGCATCGTGACCGGCGGCTACGCCGGCATGAGCAACCTCAACGTCGCGCCGCAGCTCCTCAACCCGGACTCCGGCAACCACCACCTGGCGCCGACGTCGCCGTGCATCGACGCCGGCACCAGCACGCTGGCGACGCTGCCGGCGATCGACATGGACGGCGATGCGCGCGTGATCGGCAACAACCCCGACATCGGCGCCGACGAGTTCGATCCGAACTCGCCGCTGCTCTACTCCGACATCGCGTCGATGTCGGTCGCGATGCCGACCCCGATCAACTACGGGGTGACGGATGGCCCGGTGAGCGGCGTGTTCGCGCTGTTCTTCAGCGTCAGCGGCACCGAGCCCGGCACGATGCTGTTCGGTCAGACCGTCCCGCTCAACGTCGACGCCCTGACCACCGCGCTCGCGCTGGTCGGCGTCCTCGACGGCATGGGCAACGGCGGTCTCACGGTGCCCGCCCCGGCCTCGCTGCCGCCGTCCCTCGTCGGCGTGACCCTGTCGTCCGCCGCCCTGACGCTCGGCACGGCGATCGACTTCTCGAACGACGAGAACGTCCGCTTCGTGCCATGAGGCACGAGGCGCCGCGCGTCGCCGCGTGATCGCGGCGACGCGCCGCCATCCGGCCGCGGTGGGCGTCACCGCGGCCGCTCGCCTTTCGGGGCCGTCGTCGTCCCGTCGGCAACCCGTACGCGAACGCAGCGAACGCAGCATCTATGATCCGCGGCGCCGATGCGCCGTTCGCTCCTCCTCCTCGCCGTACCCCTTCTCGCTCTCACCGCCCACGCGCAGCACCCGACCGCGCAGCCGGCGTACACCCCCGACATCGCGCCCGCCTCCGACGAAGCGGCGAAGTCGCTGGCGTCGTTCGAGCCGGCCGAGGGTCTCGGCGTCTCGCTGGTGGCGGCCGAGCCGCTGCTCGCGAACCCGGTGTGTCTCTACCCTGCCGACGACGGACGCATCTACGTCGTCGAGACGCACCGCCTGCGCGCCGGCGTCATCGACATGCGCGACCACGCCGACTGGGTACTCGAGGACCTCGCGTGCCGCACGGTCGAGGACCGCGTGGCCGAGATCCACCGACACTTCGCGAACGACCTTCCCGCCTGGCGCAGCGAGCACGAACGCATCCGCTGCCTGATCGACGACGACGGCGACGGCACGGCCGACCGGGCGACGGTGTTCGCCGATCGGTTCCACACCTACGCCGACGGCATCGCCGCCGGCGTGATCGCCGACGGGGATGGCGTGTGGTTCACGAGCATCCCGAGCCTCTGGCAGCTCCGTGACGCGAATCGACGACGGCGTGGCCGAGGAGCAGCACGTCGCTCTCGACCGGCTACGGCGTGCACTTCTCGCTGATCGGCCACGACATGCACGGGCTCCGGATCGGACCCGACCGCAGGCTCTATTTCTCGCATCGGCGATCGCGGCTTCCACGTCGCGACCGACGACGGCCGGACGCTCGCCTGCCCCGACCGCGGCGCCGTGCTCCGCTGCGAGCTCGACGGCTCGCACCTCGAGGTCGTGCACCGCGGGCTGCGCAATCCGCAGGAGCTCGCGTTCGACGCGTGGGGCAACCTGTTCACCGGCGACAACAACAGCGACGGCGGCGACAAGGCGCGCTGGGTCTGGGTCGTCGACGGCGGCGACAGCGGCTGGCAGATCGGCTACCAGTGGCTCGGCGACCGCGGCGCGTGGAACCGCGAGAAGCTCTGGCTCCCCGCGTTCGACGGCCAGGCGGCGTGGATCGTGCCGCCGATCGACAACGTCGCGTCGGGGCCGTCGGGGCTCACGTGCGACCCCGGCACCGGGCTGCCCGACCGTTGGCACGGCTGCTTCCTGTTGTGCGACTTCCGCGGCGCGGCCGCGTACTCGGGCATCTGGGCGCTGCGCGTCGAACCGCGCGGCGCGAGCTTCGCGCTCACCGAACGCGAGCGCTTCCTGTGGAAGGTGCTCGCCACGGACGTCGACTTCGCGGCGGACGGCGGTGTGCTGCTGACCGACTGGGTGCACGGCTGGGGCATGACCGGGCGCGGCCGGGTGTTCCGCGTCGCGGCTCCCGACCGCGCGACCGACGACCGGATCGCCGAGGTCAAGGCGCTGCTCGCCGCGGACTTCGCCACGCTCGACTCCGGCAAGCTCGTCGACCTGCTCGCCCACCGCGACTTCCGGATCCGGCAGAAGGCCGAGTTCGCGCTCGTCGATCGCACCGCCGTCGACGAGCTCACCGCCATCGCGCAGCACGGTACCGATCCGTTCGCGCGCTACCACGCGATCTGGGGACTCGGCGTGCTCGCGCGCCAGCACGCGGCACCGCTCGCGCCGCTGGTCCCGCTGTGCGCCGACCCCGACCCCGAGGTGCGCATCCAGGCGATCCGCGTGCTCGGCGACGCACGGTTCGCGCCCGCGCTCCGTGCCCTGATCGCGCGACTCGGCGACGAATCCCCGCGCGTCCGCTTCCACGCCGCGATCGCGCTCGGCCGGCTCGGAGATGCGCAGGCCGTCGCGCCCCTGTGCGAGCTCCTCCGCGACAACCAGGACCGCGACGCCTACCTGCGGCACGCGGGCGTCATGGGCCTGCTCGGCTGTGCCGACGACGAGGCCGTCGCGACGCTCGCAACCGACGCGGACGCCTCAGTGCGGATGGCCGCACTGCTCGTCGAACGCCACCACCACGACGCGCGCATCGCCGGCTTCCTCGACGATGCGCCGCGGCTCGCGGTCGAGGCGGCCCGCGCGATCCACGACCTCCGCATCGGCGGCGCGCTCGACGCGCTCGCGCAGTGCACGTCGCGGAAGGACCTGACCGACGACGCGTTCGCTCGGCGCGCGATCGACGCGCGACGGCTGCTCGGACGCGGCTCGGACGTCCGCGCGCTCGTCGACCTGGCGGCGCGCGACGACGTCGCCGAGGCGTTGCGCGTCGAGGCCCTCGAGATCGTCGGTGAGTGGCCACACCCGCGGCAGCAGGACCGGGTGATCGGCGCGTTCCTCGCGTTGCCGGAACGCAGTCCTTTGGTCGCACGCGGCGTGATCGCCGAGCGACTCCCGGCGATCGCGCGCGGGCCGCTGGCGGTGGCGAAGGCCGCGATCGACGCCACGCGGAGCCTCGACGCGGTGACCGCGGCACCGGCGCTCGCCCGCGTCGCCGGCGACGACCGGCTCGATGCCCACGTGCGAGCCGCGGCGCTGCGCGCGGTCGGTCAGCTGGCCGACGACGCGACGATGTCGGCCATCGCACGCACCGTGCGTCCCGAGGATCCGCTGCCGCTGCGCGAGGCGTCGATCGAGCTGCTGGGTCGGTTGGCGCCGCACGAGGCGGTGCCCGTGCTCGCGTCGCTCGTGCGCGACGGCGATCTCGAGGCACGGCGCAACGCGCTGCACGCGCTCACGGCGCTCGACGATCCGGCTGCCACGGACACGCTGCGCGGGTGGGCCGAACGGCTCGCGAACGGCACCTGCCCGCCGGACATCGCCCTCGACGTCCTGGAGATCACTCGCGGCCGAGGCGACCTCGCCCCCGCGCTCGCCGCCTACGACGCGGGGATCGCGAGCCGATCGGCCGGTGACCCGCTCGCGTCGTATCGCATCGCACTCGCGGGCGGCGACGCCGCCAAGGGCGAGAAGCTGTTCCGCGAGCATCCCGCCGCGCAGTGCGCGCGTTGCCACACCGTCGACGGCACCGGCGGCGACGCCGGACCGAAGCTCGACGGCGTCGGCAAGCGACTCGACGACGACCGGCTGCTCCGCGCGCTGATCGAGCCGAGCGCCGAGCTCGCCAAGGGCTTCGAGTCGGTGTCCGCGGAGTCGGCGATGCCGCCGATGGGCCCCATCCTCTCGCTCGACGAGCTACGCGACGTGCTGGCGTTCCTGAAGTCGCGGCGCTGACGCCGCGCGGGCGGGGGGCATCACTTCTGCCCGTGCGGGGTCGCGCCGTCGCCGTCGCGCTCGCGCTCCGAGCCGTGCTCGTCGTCGTGTTCGTCGCGCTTCTTGAACTTCTTGTGCGCCGGGGACTTCAGCTTGTTGATCTCGTTGCGCAGCTCCTGGGCCTTGTCGTTCTGGCCGTCGAGCAGCGCTTCCTCGAGATCGATCGTCTTGCGGAGCAGGTCGCACATCTGGTGGCCGAAGTCGGTCACGAACTGCGCGCGCTCCGCCTCCGGAATCTCCTCCGTCTTGGCCGGCTGCTCGTTCTTCGCCTGGACGACCCACAGCTCCACCGACCGCACCATCTCGAGCGACTGGGCGTTCTGCGCCGGATCCCGGAGCGTCGTGCGCAGCTTGCGGAGGGTCTTGTTGATGTCCTCCATGTAGTGCCCGAGCTTGGTGTCCGGCTCGTCGTGCCCTTGAACGACGGGACGGGAGAAGGCGGCCGTCGCCAGCGCGACGGCGGCGAGGAGCAGGGTGAGCAGGAGGTTTCGCTTCATGAGGTCCTCGAAACGGGGAGGCCGGAAGTTCGGCCCTGGTCCGCGGGCCGGGCATTGTCGAACACGACGAGTTCGGAGCAAGATCCGGTCGCGACTCGCGATCGAGACTGATCGGCCGTCGTCCGACCGCCCCCTTGCGGAGCGTTCGCCGCCGGGCTAGCGTCCCGCGCCTCGGAAGTTCGAGTCATGATCGTCGCTGTGAAGAGCTGACGCGCCGCGGGCCACGGCCCGCCGCCAGGAGCCGTCCCGGCCGCGCATCCCGCGCGGCCGAGTTGCACGGCGCGCGACCCCCGGTCGCCACTCCGCTTCGTCCGACTTCCGCAAACCCGTTCCGCGGCGAATTCGCGCCGCCGTTCCCGCCGTGACGACCGCCACTCCGCTCCCCGTCCCGCCCTCGAGATCCGTCTGGGCGGATATCCGCGACGCCCTGAGGGGTCGAAGCCACGACCACACGCAGGGCAGCCTCAACCGCTCGCTGCTGCTGCTCGCGATCCCGATGACGCTCGAGATGGTGCTCGAGTCGGTGTTCAGCGTCGTCGACCTGTTCTGCGTGAGCGCGCTCGGCAGCGGCGCCGTGGCGACGGTGGGCGTCACCGAGTCGATGCTGACGATCGTCTACGCGATCGCGATCGGGCTCAGCGCCGGCGCGATGGCGATGGTCGCCCGCCGCGTCGGCGAACGGGACGTGGGCGGTGCACGCGTGGCGGCCGCCCAGGCGATCTGGCTGGGTCTCGGCGTCGGCCTCGTGCTCGGATGGATCGGCGGGCTGTTCCCGGTCGAGCTGCTCGGACTGATGGGCCTGTCGGCCGAGACGATCGCCGCGGGCGCGGGCTACACGCGCGTCGTGCTCGGCGGCAATGTGCTCGTGCTACTCCTGTTCCTGCACAACGCCGTGTTCCGCGGCACCGGCGACGCGGCGCTCGCGATGCGCAGCCTGTGGCTCGGCAACGCGATCAACATCGTGCTCGATCCGTGTCTGGTGTTCGGACTCGGACCGTTCCCCGAGCTCGGGCTCTTTGGTGCGGCGATCGCGACGGTGATCGGACGCGGGGTGGGCGTGCTGTACCAGCTCCGCGCGTTGACGCTCGGTGCCGGGGTCGTGCGGCTCGGACGTGACGCGCTGCGGCCAGTGCCCGCGGTGATGCGGCGACTCGCCGTCGTGTCGCTCGGCGGCATCGGGCAGTTCCTGATCGGGACCGCGAGCTGGCTGTTCATGGTGACGCTGATCGCGCCGTTCGGGGCCGACGCGCTCGCGGGGTACACGGCGGCGATCCGCGTGCTGATGTTCGCAGTCCTGCCGGCCTGGGGGCTCAGCAACGCGGCGGCGACGTTGGTCGGCCAGAACCTGGGCGCGCGCCAACCGGAGCGTGCGGCGGCCGCGGCCTGGCTCACCGGTACGTGGAACATGCTGTTCCTCGCCGGTGTGGCGGTGTTCACGTCGTTCTTCCCCGAGATCCTGCTGGCGCCGTTCTCGATCGATCCGGGCGCGCGCGAGATCGCCGAGCAGGCGGTGCGCGTGATCGGTTACGGGTATCCGTTCTACGCGTGGGGCATGGTGGCCGTGCAGTCGCTGAACGGCGCGGGCGACACCGGCACGCCGACGAAGCTCAACATCGTGTGCTACTGGCTCGTGCAGATCCCGCTGGCGTGGGGACTCGCGCACGGACTCGGCCACGGCCCGATCGGCGTGTTCTGGGCCGTGACGGGTGCGGAGGCGCTGGCGGCGGTGGCGGGTGTGCTCGCGTTCCGGCGCGGCGCCTGGAAGACGCGGGTCGTGTAGCGGTGGACGCGGCCACGATGCGCGGCATGTCCGGGACGATTCGCAGCGTTCTGCTCGCGGTGATCTCGATGTCGCCCGCCATCGCGTCGGCCTTCAGCTCCCTGTCGGAGCATCCGGACGCGCAGCTTCGCGCACGCGCGACCGCGGCACTGCGGAGTGTGTCCACGGCACGGGAGCAGGCCGCTGCGAGGGCCACGGACGAGGACCGGTCGGAGGACGGTGGACACGAGGTGCGGTGACGCCTCGTGACCGGCTTCGAGACCTCGCACGGACTACCGCGCGTCGGTGGCGCTGTACTGGCTCGGGCGCACGCCGAAGCTCGCGTCGATCTCGAACAGGCCGGGCGGTGGCGAATCGCCGCGCTGGTAGAGCCGTTCGATCATGCGCCCCAGAGCGCTCGCGGCGCCGGTCACCGGCCAGGGCTGGCGCAGCACGCCCTCGACCCAGCGGCGGGCGTCGCGTTCGCGCCCGGCCACCGGCGTCGCGCGCAGCACGGGGCACCGGACCCAGCCGCGACGATGACGCACGTACGCGGCGCGCATCGCGTCCGCCATCCGGGCCTCCCATTCGTCGCGCTGCGCATCCCCCTCGGGCGGCATCGCATCGATCAAGGCATCCAGTCGTTCGAGTGCGGAGGGGGCCATGGAGAAGCCTACCCCACGCCACGGATTCGTGCGGTCGCCAGGAAACGTCCTGCAGCCCTGGCTCGGGCCGGTTCCGGGTGGGGAGCCGTCCGCGCGGTGCCATGGCCGCGAGCGCTCACGCCGGATCCGAATCGCCGCGCGCCGAGCTCCGGTGTCGGCCGCGGTCGCGGCTAGACTCGGCGCGGCCACCCCGCCGAGGGACACGCACGATGACGCCCGCCGAAGAGTCGCTGCCGCCGTCGCCCGCAGATCGGACGGTCCACGAGTCAAAGACGACGACGCGCCGGGTGTCGCTCCGGTTCAGCTGGCAGCTGCCGATCGCGTGGCTGGCGCTGACCCTCGGGTCGTTCGCCCACCCGGGCGACGACCTTCGCATGCTCGCGCTGGGAGATCCGATCGCCATCCTCGTCCAGGCGCTCACCGGCTCGCTCTGGCTGACGACCGGGATCGCGCTGGTCCTCTACGCCGCGCTCGGCCGCGGTCTCGACGAGCTGCGCACACCGAGCCGGGCGGTGATCGCGAGCGTGCTCGCGTTCGCCGTGCTGTTCGTCGTGCTGATGGTGTCCGGCCGGACTCCTCACGACGTGGCGGCGAAGGACGGCTCGGTGCTCGCCCCGATCCTCGCCGCGCTCCGCCTCGGCCTGACCAGCGGCGCGCTCGCGTGCCTCGTGCTCCGCGGTGTGCAGCAGTTCGTGCGGATGGTGCGGGCGGACCTGCACGGCCGCGGCTGATCCGGCGCGGCTCATCGCCGACCTGGACGCACGCCCCGGGCCACAGAAACGGCATCGTCGCCGTGACCTCCGGTTCCTCCGCCTCGCGCTCGTGCGGCTCCTGGGGAACCTGGGCGACGACCGCACCAGGGATCAGCCACGCCAGCAACCCGGTGACGATTCTCACCGCCGCGAACGGTGCGAAACGGCAAGGGCTCCGTGGCAACTCGCGTCGCCACGGAGCCCTTGCAATGGCATACCCGAGAGGACTTGAACCTCTAACCTCCTGATCCGTAGTCAGGTGCTCTATCCAATTGAGCTACGGGTACGGGCTTCGGAGGGCGAGGGAGCATAGAGGCTCGTCGGGTGCGCGCAAGAGCCGGTACGGGGAATCGCGCCGCGTCACGCCGAGGGAGCGACGCGGCGCGGGCGCGGCTGCGGCCGGCGGTTCAGCGGACGCGCGCGGGCACCTTGCCCGAGCCGATCCACTCGATCGCCGCGAGGTGCGCACCGAGCACGAACTCGAGTGCATGGAGCGCGCGGGCCTTGCGCAGCAGGTCGGCGTCGGGCGTGCCGAACACCTCGGCGCTGAACGCGCCTCGCAGGTACTCGACGAGCTCGCCGCCGATGCGCGCGGCCTTGCTGACGTCCGGACCGGTGCCGGCGAGCTGCGGGATCCAGCTCCGGATCAGGTTCTTGACCGTCGGCCCCGAGACGTCGCCCTTGAGCACCGCGTTGACCCAGAGTCGCGCCGCACGGCGCCGCCGGTTCAACACGCTGATGCTCGGCGCCCGGCACCGCTCGCGCGCATCGCGCAGCGAGAAGCCGACGAGCGCGGTCGCGATCGCCGCGTCCGCGTCCCCCGCGAGGAACTGGAGGTAGCTGAGGTCCGCCACGACGTCGCCGGGGAGCTCCCCGACGAGGCCGACCGGAGTCAGCCGATGGAAGGGCTGCGGCGTGCGCACCGCAGCCGGACGTTCGACACCCCTTGCCTGACTCGCCATGCCGTTGTCATCGGCTTTTCGGCGGCCCGCACTGAAGTCCCGTCACCCGGCGCCCGGCAATCCGCCACCGGTCAGGGCCCGCGCGAACGCCTCCCCCAGCGGGTCGTCGGCCGCCGCCCCCGGCCCGCCGGCGACCAGCACCGCCGGCCGCGCGCCGTGCACCGCGTTGGTGACCCAGATCGCCGCCGCCCGCGCCAGCTCGGCCTCCGCGATCGGCCGTTCGTCGGCGTCGGACCCGAGCGCCGCGAGCAGCACCCGCCGCGCGACCCCCGGCAGGAACGTCCCGTCCCGCGCCGGCGTGCACAGCCGGCCGCCGATCCGGAGGAACAGGTTTCCGGTCGTCGTCTCGGCGAGCGTCCCCGCCGCCGACAACACCAGCGCCTCGTCGGCGCCGCGCGCCTGCGCCTCGAACTGCGCCAAGGCCCAGAACGCGCGCGAGGTCGTCTTCAGCTCGGCGGTCGGATCGCCCGGGTCGCGCCGCGCGGCCACCACCGCGATCCGCAACGCACCGGCGCGCGTGCCCCGCGGCCGCGCGACCAACACCACCACCGGGGCGCCGGTCCCGGCCGAGAGCGTCAGCCGCACGACGCCATCGTGCATCCCCTCGGCGACGCACAGCTCGGCCACCGCACGTTCGACCACCGCGCGCGCCGGCGCCGCCCACCCGAACCGCGCGGCGCCGTCGGCCAGCCGCTCGAGGTGCAGCGGCAGCAGCGGCACCCGCCCGTCATCGAGCACGCGCATCGTCTCGAACAGCCCCTCGCCGTGCAGGAACGCGCGGTCCGCCACCGCGACGCGCGCGTCCGCCACCACCCCACCGACGCCCTCCACCGAGCCGATCCAGGCGCGACCGTTCACGCGGCACCTCCGGCGATGGCCCCGACGTCGACACCGAGCGCCATCAGCATTCCTGCCGCCTTGTGCAACGTCTCCTCGTACTCCGCCGCCGGATCGCTGTCCGCCGTCACGCCGCCCCCGGCATCCAACCGCACGACGCCGTCCCGCCAGGCCATCGTCCGGATCGCAACGTTCAGATGGAGCCGCGGCCCCGGTCCGATCCAGCCGATCGCCCCGGTGTAGACCCCGCGGCGCTGCACCTCGAGCTCCTCGAGGATCTCCATGCACCGGAGCTTCGGCGCGCCGGTGATGCTGCCGCCGGGGAACGTCGCCCGCAGCAGCTCACCGGCGGTGACACCGTCGCGCAGCGTCGCGCTCACGGTCGCGAACAGATGGTGCACCTGCGCGAAGCTCGCGTGCTCGGGGAACGGCCCGACCCGCACCGAACCGATCGCCGCGACCTTGCCGACGTCGTTGCGCAACAGGTCGACGATCATCGCCAGCTCGGCGACGTCCTTCTCGCTCGCGAGCAGCTCCGCCAAGAGCGCTGAATCGTCGGCCGTGGTGGCACCGCGCGGCCGCGTGCCCTTGATCGGCCGCGTGCGCACGGCATCGCCGTCGACCCGCAAGAACTCCTCCGGCGACGCGCTCAGCACACTGAGCCCGTCCCCGGTCTCGACGTACGCCGCGAACGGCGCCGGGCTCGACGCGCAGAGCTTCTGGAACAGCCGCCGCGGGTCCCCGTCGAACCGCCCGCCGAACGGCTGCGTCAGGTTCGCCTGGAACACGTCGCCCGCGCGGATGTGCTCGACGACGCGCGCCACGCGTGCCTCGGTACTCCGCCCGGGACAAGTGCGCGCGCACCGCGGTCGCGGCCGCGACCACGGGCGCGCCGGGCACGCCGGCGTCCGGCAGGTCGAGCCGCCGCTCGAACGCACCGAGCCACACGGCGGGCGCGCCGATCGGGTCGGGCGGTGCCGTGCGCGGGATCGCCTCGACCGCGTCGCGCAGCCCGTGGCCGAGCACGGCGACGCACGCCCGCGCGGCATGCCGCTGCAAGAACGCGTCGATGCACTCGAACGCGCCCGCGAGCGCCGCCTCGTCGTCCGCGATCGACAGCACCTCCACCGTTCCCTCGAACAACATCGCCGGTCCGGCGCCGCAGGAGTGCAACAGCGCGACCGGCTCGCCGCGCGGCGCGGCGAGGAGTCGCGCGAACGGCTCGTCGTCGATCGGGGTCACGGAGCCTCGCGCGCGGCGCACCGCGCGCTCACCACGCGGGCTTGCGCTTTTCGAGGAAGGCCCGCATGCCCTCCTTCATCTCGCCGGTCGACGAGATCATGCCGAACAGGTCGGCCTCGAGCGCGAGCCCTTCCTCGATCGGCAGGTGGACGCCGCGGCGCACGGCCTGCTTCGCGAGCGCGACCGCGGTGCGCCCCCGCGAGAGGATGCGCGTCGCCACCTGCTTGACGCCGTCCATCAGCTCCTCGGGTGCGAACACGCCGTTGACGAGCCCGACCCGCAGCGCTTCGTCCGCGCCGATCGGGTCGCCGGTGAAGATGAGCTCGAGCGCCTTGCCGGTGCCGAGCAGGCGTGGCAGCCGCTGCGTGCCGCCGTAGCCGGGGAGGATCCCGAGCGACACTTCCGGCAACCCGAGCTTCGCGTCGGTCGACGCGTAGCGCAGATCGCACGCGAGCGCGAGCTCGAGGCCGCCACCGAGCGCGTAGCCGTTGATCGCCGCGATCACCGGCTTCGGCGCCGACTCGATCGCCAGCGTCAGCGCCTGGCCGTGCCGCGCGTTGGCAGCGCCGTCCAACACACCTTGCTGCGCGAGCTCGCCGATGTCGGCACCGGCGACGAACGCCTTCGGACCGGAGCCGGTCACGATGATCGCGCCGACCTCGGTGTCGCCGCCGAGCGCCTCGATGCCCGCGCGCAGCGCGGCGATCGTGTCGCGGTCGAGAGCGTTGAGCTTCTCGGGTCGGTGGACGGTGACGACGGCGAGTGCGCCCTCGCGTTCGATCTGCACGCTGCCGCTCACGAGTCCGCCTCCGTCGCGTCGCCGTCGTCGCTGTCGCCGGCATCGTCGCCGGCCGGCGCCTCGGCGACCGCGAGCTCGATCCGCTCGAGCTCGATCCGCTCGGCCGGCCGGCTGCGCGCGCCGCCCTCGTCGAACGTCACCTCGGCGCTCGCGATCTCGTCGAGGACGTCGAGACCGTCCTTCAGGTATCCGAACGCCGTGTACTGCCCGTCGAGGTGGCCCGCATGCTCGGCGTGCACGATGAAGAACTGGCTCCCCGCCGAGTCGGGATCGCTCGAACGCGCCATCGACAGGACGCCGCGGCGGTGCTCGAGGTCGTTGAACTCCGCGTGCACGTGGTGTCCCGGGCTCCCGGTGCCGGGAACGCCGTGGCTCCCCGGCTTCGTGTTCGGGCAGCCACCCTGGATCATGAAGTTCTTGATGACCCGGTGGAACGCGGTGTGGTCGTAGAAGCCGTCCTGCGCGAGGTTCAGGAAGTTGCGCACGTGCGCCGGCGCCTTGTCGGGCCGGAAGCCGACGACCAGGTCACCCTTGCTGGTGACGAGGCGGGCTTCGATCTGGGCGAGGTCGGTCGAATCGAGGTCGATCATGTGGGTCCTTCGTTCGGGGTCGGTCCGGCTGGGATCACTGCTGCTTGAAGACCGGCTCGACGACGGCCGCGTAGAGCCAGACCGGCTCGACCGGGATCGACGGCTCGCCTTGCGGCGTCGGCCGGACCTCGGTGTTGGCGATCTTGTCGACGGTATCCATGCCGGACTCGACCATGCCGAACGCGGTGTACTTGCCGTCGAGCCCCTTCTGGTCGCCGTGCATGATGAAGAACTGGCTGCCGGCGGAGTTCGGATCGCGGCCGCGCGCCATCGACAGGATGCCGCGCACGTGGCTCGTCTTGTTGAACTCGGCGTCGATCGTGTAGCCGGGACCGCCGGTGCCGGGGCTGCCGGTCGCACCTTCCTTCGTGTTCGGGTCGCCGCCCTGGATCATGAAGCCCCGCAGCACGCGGTGGAACCTGGTGCCGTCGTAGAAGCCGTCACGCGACAGCTTGACGAAGTTCTCGACGTGGTGCGGAGCCAGGTCGTGGAAGAACCGGAGGTCGATGTCGCCCATGCTGGTGATCAGGCGCACCTTGGTCTTCTCGTAGTCCAAGGTCGACAGGTCGAGGTCCTTCTGGTTCGGCACGAGCCGCACCGTCGCCTTCGCGTCGGGCATGCCCGTCCACTGGAACGTCACGCGCGAGTGCTTCCCGAGATCCACTCCCGGGAACGATTCGGGCGTCGGGATCTCGATGTTCCGCTCGATCCGGGTGCCGGCCGCGACCTTGATCTCGCCGTCGACCACGTCGCGGATGGACTGCGCCTTCTGGCCGTCGAGGAACGTGTCGATGTCCCGGCCGCCGAGCAGGGTGGCGGGGAGCGTCGTCGCGTCGTGAATCTGGACCGTCAGCGTCAGCTCGATCTTGTCGCCGGGGGTCACGACCGGGTGCTTCGCGGTGAGCGTCGACTCGAGGACGGGGCCGGACGGGGCGACGGGCGCGTCCTGCGCGCCGAGACAGACGGCGCTCAGGAGGGTCGCCGCCAGCAGAGCAAAGGTTCTCATGGGATCGAAGGGTGGGTCGAATCGGGAAAGGGGTGGGGTCGAATCGGGAAAGGAACCGTGGGAAGCCGTGCGCTCCGCGATCACTGCTGCGGCCGGATCAGCTCGAGGGCCATGCCCATGCCGCCGCTCATGCAGAGCGCCGCGAGACCGCGATGCGCCCGCTGGCGCTTCATCTCGTGCAGGAGCGTCACGACGATCCTGGCGCCGGTGGCGCCGATCGGGTGGCCGAGCGCGATGGCCCCGCCGTTGACGTTGAGGGCGTCGAGCGGGATCTCGAGCTCCTCCAGGCATGCGAGCATCTGCGCCGCGAACGCCTCGTTGATCTCGAACAGATCGTAGTCCCCGAGCTGGCGTCCGTTGCGCGCGAGCAACGTGCGGATCGCCGGCACCGGACCGATGCCCATGATGCGCGGGGACACTCCGGCGGTCGCAGACGCGCCGAGCACCGCGAGCGGCTCGATCCCGCGCCGTTCGGCTTCTTCCTCGGTGGCGAGCAGGACGGCCGCCGCGCCGTCGGTGATGCCGGACGAGTTGCCCGCGTGCACGGTGCCGCCCTCCTTGCGGAACACCGGCGGGAGCTTTCGGAGCTTCTCCAGGGTGACGTCCGGGCGCACGTGCTCGTCGGTGTGGACCGTCACCACCTCGCCCTTCCGCGCGGGAACTTCGACGGGAACGATCTCGTCGTCGAATCGGCCGTGCTGCTGCGCGCCGGCGGCACGCTGGTGCGACATCAGCGCGTACTCGTCCTGCCGCTCCCGGTCGATGTCGTAGTCGTCCGCGAGGTATTCGGCGGTGTTCCCCATCGGCTCACCGAGGATCCCGCAGGTGAAGCCGTCCTGGTAGTTGCCGTCGAGCACCTCCGCGTGCCCGAGCCGGTAGCCCTGGCGCATCTTCGGCAGCAGGAACGGGATGTTCGTCATGCTCTCCATGCCGCCGGCGACGACGATCCGCCGCTGTTCCAGCAGCAGGGCCGCCCGGCCGAGATCGATCGCCTTGAGGCTCGAGCCACAGGCCTTGTTGACCGTGAAGGCCGGCGCGAACTCCGGGATTCCCGCGCGGATCGCGACCTGCCGGGCGGGGTTCGGACCCGAGCCGAGCTGGCGTGCCTGACCGAAGATCACCTCCTCGACGTCCGCCCCGGCGACTCCGGTCCGCTCCAGGAGACCGCGGACCACGGCGGCGCCGAGCTCGACGGCGGACAGCGGTGCGAGGGAACCGAGGAACTTGCCGATCGGCGTGCGTACCGCGCCGATCACGACGATGCGCTGCTGCATCCCGCGCACGATACCGCGGCCTCGCTGTTGACGCCGCTCGCGCGGAGCCGAATCCTCTGGGCCCATGCCGAAGGCCCGAGGCCTGCGACTCGAGTCGATCTGGATCTACGTCCAGGCGGCGGTCGTGGGCGTGGGCGGAGGCGTGCTGGGGGTGGCGTTCCGCAAGGGCGTCGACATCTTCCAGGAGTTCATCATGGGGCCCGGCGCCCCGATGGACGTGCGTCTGCCGGCCTGGCAGTGCGTCCTGTTCCCGACCGTCGGCGGCTTCGCGGCGGGTCTCGCGCTGCTGCTCGTGCACAACAAGCGCGGGCCATTCGGCATCTCGGACGTGATCCAGCTCGCGGTCACACGCCACGGCCGCATCCGCCCGCTGCACAACCTCGTGCACATCATCTCGTCGGGATGCAGCATCGCGTCGGGCGGCAGCATCGGCCGCGAGGGTGCGAACTCGCAGCTCGGCGCGATGTGCGCGTCGATCCTCGGCCATCGGTTCCCGAACTCGACGCGCTCGCGCACCGTGCTGCTCGGCTGCGGCATCGCGGCCGGGATCGCCGGCGCCTACAAGGCGCCGATCGCGAGCGCGATCTTCGTGATGGAGGTCGTGCTCGGCAACTTCGCGATGGACATCCTGGCGCCGCTCGTCGTGTCGTCGGTGATCTCCACGTTGATCACGGTCGCGGCGTTCAGCCAGAACCCCCTCTACCGGATCGGTGGCGATCTCGCCCTGACCGACTGGCGACTCGTGCTGTCGGCGGCGGTGCTCGGCGGAATGTGCGGCTTCGGCGGCATCGCGTTCCGCCGGACGATGGAAGGCGGCCGGCGGCTGTTCGCCGCGTTGCCCCTGCCGCTGTCGCTGCGCATGGCGCTCGGCGGGCTCGTGGTCGGCGTGATCGGGATCTGGTACCCGGAGGTGTGGGGCAACGGCCAGGTGACGATCGAGGTCATCGCCGATCCGAAGTACCTGATCGGGTTCGCGCCGCTCGTCGCGCTGCTCGTGCTGAAGCTCGTCGCGACGGCGTCGACCGCCGGCTCGGGCGCGCTCGGCGGCGTGTTCACGCCGAACCTCGTCGTCGGCGCGGCGTTCGGTGCGGCGTTCGCCCGCGTGATCGAGCAATTCGGCGGTGGCGACTATCACACGCACTTCGCGCTGGTCGGGATGTGCGGAATGGTGGCGGCGACCGCACACGCGCCGATCACCGCGATCCTCCTGATCTTCGAGATGACGAAGGACTACGGGCTGATCCTGCCGCTGATGCTGTGCAGCGTCGTCGGCAGCGTCGTCGCGCGGCTGCTCGACAAGGACTCGATCTACACCGCGAAGCTCCGAGCCGCGGGCCACGAGATGCACACCGGGCTCGAGGAGATGGCGATCCACGCCAACTACGTCCGCGACGTGATGCGGGCGTCGTTCAACGCCGTGCCGGACACCGCGCCGCTCGACGACATCCTCGATCTGTTCAACAAGAGCCGCGAAGGGACGATCTACGTCGTCGACGACTCGGGGCTGTTGATGGGGCTGATCCAGCTCCACGACGTCAAGCAGTTCATCAACGACCCGACGCTCGGCAGCGTCGTGATCGCGGCAGACCTGACGCGCCCGTCCCCGGTCGTCCACGCCGAGGAGTCGCTGGCGCAGGTGATCGGCCGATTCGACGATCCCGATCTCGACGAGCTGCCGGTGGTCGACCGCGCGGAGCAGCCCCGGTTGATGGGCCGCATCACGCGACGCGACATCGTCACGTGCCTCAGCGAGGAGGTGCTCGGCCAGCGCAGCCTGCGCGCCAAGCTCAAGGCACCCGACCGCGAGGAGGCGACCTTCGTCGAGCTGCCGTCGGAGTCGCGACTCGCCCGCCTGCGCGTGCCGCCGGCCCTCGTCGACCGCTCCCTGGCCTCGCTCGACCTGCCGGACACCGCCGGCCTCTCGGTCCTCGTCCTCGTGCGCCACGACGACCTCGGCCGCGAGGAGCGCGTGTTCCCGCTCGGCACGACGGTCCTCCACGAGGACGACCACCTCGTCGTGCTGGGCCACAACGACGCGATCGAAGCGTTCCAGCGCGAGCACGGGTTGGAGTGAGGCCGAGCGCGGTTGCGGCAGCGGATCGAGGACGCGTCAGATTCTCGACGTCTGCATCGACGCCCGGATCGCCGTCCACGTCCCGGTGCCCGACCCCGGCAACTCCAGGTGTCCCCCGCGGACCCGCACCCGCCATGGCAAGACTCGCGGCGCTGCCGAGATGCCCAGAACGTCCGTACGGAGCTCCCCTTCGTAGCGGATCCGACGGGGCGACGGATCCGACTGGATCTCGTTCGGGAGCGTGGCCTCGAGCGATGGCTCTTCCGGGCCTGGTGTGGGCAGCCAGGAAACCGGACCGAAAAGGACCGCGAGCCGACTCGTTCGCAGAACAGCCGGCGGAAGAACGCTCGCAGCGATCGATGGCAACGGCGGCACGGAGCGGGGCGCCCCGGTCCTCGTCCGCCGACAGTCCCCGGTCGCGCTGCAGCCCCCGTTGCTCTCGTTCGCGAGCGCGCGTTCGGATTGCTGCGCTGCATCTGCGTTCATTTGCGTTCATTTGCGGTTGCCTCCTGGGCACGGCCTTTCCAGATACAAACCGCAAATGAACGCAAATGAACGCAAATAGAAGCGTCCGCAGATCGGTCGGCGAAGGAACGGTCGCAGCGATCGATGGCAACAGCGGCACGGAGTGGGGCGCCATGAGCCTCGTCCGACGACGGTTCCCCGTCGCGCTGCAGCCCCCGTTGCTCTCGTTCGCGAGCGCGCGTTCGGATTGCTGCGCTGCATCTGCGTTCATTTGCGTTCATTTGCGGTTGCCTCCTGGGCACGGCCTTTCCAGATACAAACCGCAAATGAACGCAAATGAACGCAAATAGAAGCGTCCGCAGATCGGTCGGCGAAGGAACGGTCGCAGCGATCGATGGCAACGGCGGCACGGAGCGGGGCGCCATGAGCCTCGTCCGACGACGGTCCCCGGTCGCGCTGCAGCCCCGGTTGCTCTCGTTCGCGAGCGCGCGTTCGGATTGCTGCGCTGCATCTGCGTTCATTTGCGTTCATTTGCGGTTGCCTCCTGGGAACGGACTTTCCAGATACAAACCGCAAATGAACGCACATGAACGCAAATAGAAGCGTCCGCAGATCGGTCGGCGAAGGAACGGTCGCAGCGATCGATGGCAACGGCGGCACGGAGCGGGGCGCCATGAGCCTCGTCCGACGACGGTCCCCGGTCGCGCTGCAGCCCCCGTTGCTCTCGTTCGCGAGCGCGCGTTCGGATTGCTGCGCTGCATCTGCGTTCATTTGCGTTCATTTGCGGTTGCCTCCTGGGCACGGCCTTTCCAGATACAAACCGCAAATGAACGCAAATGAACGCAAATAGAAGCGTCCGCAGATCGGTCGGCGAAGGAACGCTCGCAGCGATCGATGGCAACGGCGGCACGGAGCGGGGCGCCATGAGCCTCGTCCGACGACGGTCCCCGGTCGCGCTGCAGCCCCGGTTGCTCTCGTTCGCGAGCGCGCGTTCGGATTGCTGCGCTGCATCTGCGTTCATTTGCGTTCATTTGCGGTTGCCTCCTGGGCACGGCCTTTCCAGATACAAACCGCAAATGAACGCAAATGAACGCAAATAGAAGCGTCCGCAGATCGGTCGGCGAAGGAACGCTCGCAGCGATCGATGGCAACGGCGGCACGGAGCGGGGCGCCATGAGCCTCGTCCGACGACGGTCCCCGGTCGCGCTGCAGCCCCGTTGCTCTCGTTCGCGAGCGCGCGTTCGGATTGCTGCGCTGCATCTGCGTTCATTTGCGTTCATTTGCGGTTGCCTCCTGGGCACGGCCTTTCCAGATACAAACCGCAAATGAACGCACATGAACGCAAATGGAAGCGTCCGCAGATCGGTCGGCGGAGGAACGGTCCCGTCGAGCGGACGCAACCGGGAGCACGGCGCGGCGGGAGGCTGCCGGCGAATCATGCGAGTCGGCAGCTGTGAGCAACGGTCATCCCAGGAGCGGGCGGTCCAGGGGACAACGGACGAGTGGAGAGCCGCGGGCCACATTCCCCGCGGTTTCGGCAGGCCCAGGCAACGGCCGGGCTCCCGGGGGCGGCGCATTGCGCCGCGTTCGGCGCCACCGTTGCTGCCGCTTGCCGGAACCGTTCGTTCGCCCGCCACCCCGGACTTGCCCCTCTTCGGCCGGCGGTTGCTCGCGTCTTGCTCGACGCAGGATCCGCAAGTAGCCGGTGATTCGCCTGAACCAGGACTCGGTCAGGCTCATGTCGAACGGCACGGCGTTTCGGCCGATGCCGTCGTAGCCGTCGCCATACGTGTACTGCCCGGACCAGGAGCCGGTCACTCGCGAGCCGATGCCCATCGAACGCCCTCGTCGTTCCCGCGGTGGTGCCGGACCCACGCGGGCTACGCGCTGCTCGGCTGCTCGGCGGACGGCGAGGCCGTGCGGCGTCGCCAGCGATGCTGCAGGAACGCGAACGTGATCCCGGCCGCAGGGCCGACGATCGGTCCGAGGATCGACACGCGGACGAGCAGGAGCTCTCCGACCGTGCTCCAGGTGCCGGGCGCGAAGTCGACCGCACCGAGCGCCGCGCCGCCGACCAGGCAACATGTGAAGAACCACGCCGCCCCCACCGCGACTCCGACGATCACGGCACGGATCCGGTCGCTCACGTCGAGGCGTGACCGGCCGAGGGACAGTCGTCGGGCGGGGTGGGGCATCGGCGACAGCATGCGGCGGCGGGGCCCATCACCGTAGCAGGGCCCGGTTCGGGTGCAACGCGAACCGCGTCCGCGGCTTCGGTCACTCGACCGACGAGCGCGCGACGGACGGATATCCACAGATCGGTGGTGACCAGGGGGCCGGACATGGCGCCGTCGCGGCCGGTGGACACCCGTTCGCGCTGCCCGACGCGATGCCGATCGTCGAACCCTGACGAAACCGATGGATCGCCGACCGAGGTCTCCCGTGGTGCATACCGCAATTTCCGGACGAGCCTCGAGGTTGCGGCGATGCGCGATCGCGGGCGCGGAACTCGCACCTCGCTATCGACGCGACCGCCGGCTAACCTCGCGCTCGGCGGCGTTTCGTCGCCGGGGGGAGCGGTATCCGACCTTCGAGCCGTGCACACGACACGGCAACAAAGCGCCGAGCGATGTCTCGGCGGCGAGCTCACAGAGTCATGAGATCTTCCATGCGTCTCCTTCTCCCCATCGGCGGCGCCGCCGTCCTCGCGGTGGTCGTCGCGTGCGCCGCGCCGGATTCCACTCGCGATCGGGGCACCGCCGCCCCGGCCGCGATGCAGTCCCACGGCACGCCCGGCTCGCCGGATGCCACCACGACCATCAACGGCAAGGAGTTGCCTGCGCCGCCGTCCAAGTTCGGCGGTGTCATCGAGGCGAACGCCTACCAATCGAAGCCGTTCTGGCCACCGACGATCGTGCCGCCGGCGCAGGCACCCAACGTGCTGCTGATCATGACGGACGACGTGGGGTTCGGCGCACCGGGCACGTTCGGTGGCGTGATCCCGACGCCGGCGATGGATCGGATCGCGAACGCCGGCCTTCGCTACACGCAGTTCCACTCGACGGCGCTGTGCTCGCCGACGCGGGCCGCGTTGATCACCGGCCGCAACCACCACTCGGTCGGCTTCGGCGTGATCTCGGAGATGTCGACCGGCTTCCCCGGCTACGACAGCATCATCGGTGAGGACTGCGCGACGATCGGCCGGATCCTCAAGGACCACGGCTACAACACCTCCTGGTTCGGCAAGGATCACAACGTGCCGGCGTTCGAGGCGAGCCAGGTCGGACCATTCGACCGCTGGCCGGTCGGCATGGGCTTCGACTACTTCTACGGGTTCGTCGGCGGGGACACGAGCCAGTGGGAGCCGAACCTGTTCCGGCAGACGACGGCGATCCGGCCCTACCTCGGCAATCCGAAGTGGAACCTGATCACCGCGATGGCCGACGACGCGATCGGGCACATCAAGATGCTGAACGAGGTCGATCCGAAGAAGCCGTTCTTCGTCTACTACGTGCCGGGAGCGACGCACGCGCCGCACCACCCGACGCCTGAATGGGTCGACAAGATCAGCGCGATGCACCTGTTCGACGACGGCTGGAATGCGCTGCGCGAGCGGATCTTCGCCAACCAGAAGAAGCTCGGCGTGATCCCGCAGGACGCCAAGCTCACGCCCTGGCCCGACAAGCTCCTGAGGCGCTGGGAGCAGCTCAACGCCGACGAGAAGAAGATGTTCATCCGGCAGGTGGACGTCTACGCCGCCTACCTCGCCTACACCGACCACGAGATCGGGCGGGTGATCCAGGCCGTCGAGGACATGGGCAAGCTCGACAACACGCTGATCATCTACATCAGCGGGGACAACGGCTCGAGCGCCGAGGGCTCGCTCAACGGCACCCCGAACGAGGTCGCGCAGTTCAACAGCGTCGAGGTCCCGGTCGAGGTCCAGCTGAAGGACTTCTACGACGCCTGGGGTTCCGACAAGACCTACAACCACATGGCGGTCGGTTGGACCTGGGCGTTCGACACGCCCTTCAAGTGGACCAAGCAGGTCGCGTCGCACTTCGGTGGCACGCGGCAGGGAATGTGCATCTCGTGGCCGGCCCGCATCAAGGACACCGGCGGGATCCGCAACCAGTTCCATCACGTCATCGACATCGTGCCGACGATCCTGGACGCCTGCGCGATGCGCGCGCCGGAGACCGTGGAC
This sequence comes from uncultured Planctomycetota bacterium, assembly GCA_963823025.1. Taxonomy (GTDB): domain Bacteria; phylum Planctomycetota; class UBA1135; order UBA1135; family UBA2386; genus CAWGKH01. The sequence continues at coordinate 292,032 of CAWGKH010000011.1, forward strand.
GGCATCGGGCAGCGGCCGATCGAGGGCGTGAGCATGGCGTACACGTTCGACAAGGCCAACGCGGACGCGCCGACGCGCCACCACACGCAGTACTTCGAGATGTTCGGCAACCGCGGGATCTACCACGACGGCTGGTATGCCAACACGCAGCCGATCAGCCCGCCGTGGGATCTCGGCGCGACGCCGAACCCGGACGTCCTCGACAGCTACAAGTGGGAGCTCTACGACCTCACCAAGGACTGGACCCAGTTCGACGACGTCGCGGCGCAGCACCCCGAGAAGCTCGCGCAGATGCAGGCGTTGTTCATGCAGGAGGCCCGCAAGTACCAGGTCCTGCCGCTGGACAACTCACTGGCCACGCGCATGGTCACGCCGCGTCCGAGCGTGACGGCCGGCCGGACCGAGTTCACCTACTCGGGTGAGCTGTCGGGCATCCCGATGGGCGATGCGCCGAGCCTGATCGCCGCCTCCTACACGATCACCGCGAACGTCGACATCCCGGCCGGTGGCGCCGAAGGCGTGCTCGCGACGCAAGGTGGCCGGTTCGGTGGCTGGGGGTTCTACCTGCTCGCGGGCAAGCCCGTGTTCACTTGGAACCTGCTCGACCTGAAGCGGGATCGATGGGCGAGCCCGGAAGCGCTGACGCCCGGCAAGCACGAGGTGGCCTTCGAGTTCACCTACGACGGCCTCGGGTTCGGGACGCTGGCGTTCAACGACACGAGCGGGCTGGGCAAGGGCGGCACCGGCGTGCTCCGCGTCGACGGCAAGGCCGTCGCGACGCAGAAGATGGCGCGGACGATCCCGGTCACCCTGCAGTGGGACGAGTCGTTCGACATCGGTATCGACACGGGCACGCCGGTGGACGACGAGGACTACCAGGTGCCGTTCCGGTTCACCGGCCAGCTCAACGAGCTGAAGCTTCGCATCACCCGGCCGAAGCTGAGCGAGGCCGACGTGAAGCGTCTCGAGCAGGACAGCCGGAGGAACAACCGGTCGAGCCAGTGACGTCTCTCTGCCCCGGGCCTCGCTCGAGGTCCGGGGCGCCCGCCACGCGAGAACCGCCCGTCGGAGGAGGCCACATGCACAACGACTCTGTGAAGCGCATCGCCGGCTTGGTCGCCGGGTTGCTGCTTCCCGCCTGCGCCCAGGTACGCGGCGTTGCCGCTGGCTTCGACTCCCGGCGCCGGCGGGCACGTGGGCGACGTGGCGCCACCATCGGCCGAGGATTCCGGTCGACCTCGGACGGCGGCGGCACTCGACACGCGTGCCTACGATCTGTCGGCGCTCGCGCCGTCCAGCGATGGCGCGACCAAAGCGGACCGCGACTGGCGCTTCGAGCTCGTCCCCTACCTGTGGCTCGCAGGCCTCGACGGCTCGGTCGGCGGCGCCAAGGTGTTCTCCGTCGACGAGACCTTCGACTCGCTCAGCGAGTTCCTGGACGGAGCCTTCATGGGCGCGATGCGGGTCCAGTATCGAAACTTCGCCCTGCTGGCCGACGGGAACTACATGTCGCTCGGCAGCAGTGGCACGCTGAGAGGACCGCTGGCCGCGGATCTCGACGTCGATCTCACGATCGCGTTCGGCACCGCAGCGCTCGCCTACGAGCTGAAGCCGGAGCCCGGACTCGCGGTCGACCCCTACCTCGGCGCACGCTGGTGGTCGCTCGACACGACGTCCTCGCTCCAGGGCGGCGGTATCCTCGGCGGCGTCCAGAAGGACTCGAGCACGGCGTGGGCGGATCCGGTCGTCGGCGTCTACGTGCGGAACGACATCAACGATCGCTGGTTCGTCGAGTTCGCGGGGGATGTCGGTGGCGGCGTCTCGAAGATCACCTGGCAGGTCTATGGCGCGGTCGGCTACGCGATCTCCGATTGGTTCGGCCTGTCGGCCGGCTACCGGTTCCTCGGCGTCGACTACGACCGGGACGACGTGGTCTTCGACGTGGTGACCCAGGGCCTGCTGCTCGGCGCCCGCTTCGACTTCTGATCCGGTCCGCGCGCGTCGCGGGAGCGGCGATGGCGCTTCGGGGCGCGCGGTCCGCGGCGACGAGGGTCCCGGACGCACTCGGCTCCGCCCGGCTCCCCCACCGCTGGGAACAACGCGCTCGATGGTCTAGTGTGCCGGCGCCCGACCGCGATGCCCTCCGCCCGAAAGCCCGATCGCCGCGACGCCGCCGCGGTGCTGCTGATCCGCGGTGAAGGCGCCGATCTCGAGGTGTTCCTGGTCGAACGCTCGCCGCAGCTGCGGTTCTTCGGCGGCTACCTCGCGCTGCCCGGCGGCGTGCGCGGACCGGAGGACGGCCCGAACGATCCGAACGGCAGCGACACGACTGCGCTGCGCAAGTGCGGCGAGCGCGAGCTGTTCGAGGAGACGGGGGTGCTGATCGATCCGGTGCTGCGGGCACGGTGGGACGCCGGCGACCGCGACGAGGCCCGGCGCGAGCTGCTCGCCGGCGACGAGACCCCCGGTGCGCGGTGGGACGCCGCGCGCGGCGCGAGTGCGCCGACTCCGGCCCTGCTGCCGCTGTGCCGCGTCTGCACGCCGCCGTTCGCGCCGGTGCGCTACGACACGCTGTTCCTGCTCGGACACCTGCCGGATGGCGAGGTCCCCGACGTCTGGGAGGGTGAGCTGACCGGTGGCCGCTTCTGGCGTCCCGACGACGTGCTCGCGGCCTGGCGCCGCGACGAGATCGCGGTGGTGCCGCCGGTGCTGATCCTGCTGGAGCGGTTGCACGACGGCGATCTCGACGCGTTCCGGCAGCGCGCCGCCGCGCAGGCCGACGCCTACGAGCGCGGCGAGATCCACCGCGTGCGGTTCTCTCCCGGCGTGATCCTCGCGAGCGTGCGGACGCCGACGCTCCCGCCGGCGACGACGACCAACTGCCTGATCGTCGGCGAGGACCGGCTGTTCGTCATCGATCCGGCGACGCCGTTCCCCGAGGAGCAGCAGCGCCTGTTCGACCTGCTCGACTCGCTGGTCGCCGAGGGCCGCGAGCTCGCCGGCGTCCTCGTGACCCACCACCATCCCGACCACGTCGGCGCCGTCCACGCGACGAGCGAACGCTACGGCCTCGAGGTGCGCGGCCACCCGCTGACGCTCGAACGCCTCGCGCCGGGGTTCCGCGAAGGCGCGCCACTCGAGGACCGGGACCGCATCCCGCTCGGCACCGCACCCGACGGCCGTGACGGCTGGGAGCTGGTCGCGATGTTCACGCCCGGTCACGACCGCGGGCACCTGTGCTTCCGCGAGACCCGCTACGACGCGGTCGCCGTCGGCGACATGCTGTCGACGGTGTCGACGATCGTGATCGACCCGCCGGAGGGCCACCTCCGCACCTACCTCGACAGCCTCGAACGGCTGCTCGAGGAGCCGATGGGCACGTTGTATCCGGCCCACGGCCCGGCCGTGAAGGACGGCCACCGCCTGGTGCAGCACTACCTGCGGCACCGCGCGCAGCGCGAGGCCGCGCTGGTGAAGGCGCTCGGCGACCTCGGTTCGAGCGGTGCCCTGCCGGGCGAGCTGGTGCCCGCGGTCTACTGGGAGATCGACGAGGTGATGTACCCGCTCGCCGAGCGCTCGCTGGTCGCCGGCCTCGACAAGCTGGTCGAGGACGGCGTGGCACGGCGCGAGGGCGAGTGGTTCGTGCGCGTCGCGGAGTGACGCGACGCGCGCGGATCGGTCAGTTGCCGGTCGGCAGCGGGATGCTGACGCCCTTCTCCTCGAGCTGCTTGCGCACCCACTCGAACCGCTGATATTGCGAGATCGTGATCGGGCCGGTGTAGACCTCGCTCTGCAGCTTGCGCGGTGGGTACTTCACGTACGTCTTCATCAGGTTCTTGACGGCTTCGTTCATCGTGACGAGCGCCCAGGTGTGCTCGGTGTAGTTGTTCATGAAGACGTCGTAGCGCTCCTGGGGATCGGCCCACAGATCGAACACCTGCGGCACGGTGGCAACGTACTTGTCGGCACCCTTCCAGCCGAGATTGCTGTCCACGGCCAGTCCGCCGGTTGCCGCACCATCGTCACCGCGCAGATTGAACACGGCCTTGAACTGACCGACGCGCACCGCACCCGGAGTCAGCTCGTTCTCGGTGAAGTAGAACCACTCGTTGCGGGGGCTCTTCCCCTTCCCGAGCAGCACCGGCGTCATGTCGTAGCTGTCGAAGATGATGGGTTGACCCTCACGGTCGTTCTTCGGCAGATCGACGCCGGCCACCGACGCGAAGGTCGCCATCAGGTCGAGCCCACCGATGATCTCGTGGTTCTTGACGTCCGCCGGGATCTTGCCCGGCCACATCGCGATCGCCGGGACCCGGTTGCCGCCTTCGCGCACCGTTCCCTTGGTGCCGCGGAACGGCGTGTAGCCGGCGTCGGGGTAGACGTCCTGCCACGCGCCGTTGTCGGTCGTGTAGAAGACCAGCGTGTTGTCCTCGAGACCGAGCTCCTTCAGCTTGTCCATCACGTGACCGATGCGCGCATCGAGCTCGACGACCGAGTCGGCGTACTTGCTCTTCGCCATCGACTTGTGCTCGTACTCGGGAGCCGGAAGGTTCGGCTGGTGAACCTTCATGAAGTTGATGTTGATGAAGAACGGGGTGTCCGGGTGCTTGGCGGCGTCCTCGAGGAACTCGATACCCGACTGCTCCACGTACTTGTCCATGAACGGAATGCCGACGACGCCCTTCTCGGGCGTGTCCACGTACTGGCCGTTGACCTTCCAGTCCTCCTTCGGAGCCTCGCCGGCGTTGCCGGACATCGAGCCCTTGGTCACCTTCTGGAACATCTCACGCAGCTTCGGATCCATCTCCGGGAACCACGTCGGGTCGCCGTAGGTGTAGGCGTTGCAGTGGTAGAGGAAGGCGTGCTCCATGTGGTCGTAGCCCTGCGCGTTCGGCAGCGCGTAGTCGGCCTCGCCGAGGTGCCACTTGCCGGTGAAGTAGGTCGCGTAACCGGCCGTCTTCAGCACCGAGCCGAGCGTCCACTCGGCCTTCGGCAGGCCACCGCCCTGGCCCTGGAACGCGACCGTCGTCATCCCGCTGCGGTTGGGGATGCGACCGGTCTGCATGGCGGCGCGTCCCGGCGTGCAGCTCGGCTGCGCGTAGAACGAGAAGAACGTCATGCCCTGCTTCGCCATCCGATCGATGTTCGGCGTCGGCATCCCGCGGCCTTCGCCGCCCCCGTAGGGGCCGAGATCGCCGTAACCGGTGTCGTCCGACACGATGAACAGGATGTTGGGCTTCTTCTGCGCCTGGTCCTGCGCCTGCGCGCGGGCCGTCGGGAAGAAAGCGAGCGCGATCGCCGGCACGGCAGCTCCGAGGCACTGCAACCAGCGAAGAAGGGGTCGTCTGGAGTTCATGGGTCCTTCGGTGAGGTGTTCGCCCGCCTGGGGTAGGGCTCGCGCGCCGGCGGACGGAGCGTGCGAACGGAATTCCACGTCGGAGGAACCAAACGCGGTCCGGCGGGACGGAACGACTCGGAGCAACCCCGGCCAGCGCATGGCCGACGGCCACCGACGTTCCGGCCGCTTCCTTGGACCGTGCATGGAGTCTTCCCGATCTGCACTCTCGGCGGCCCGGTGGAACCGGCGAACGCGAGGCTCGAGGCTCGTCGTCGGGACGGTGCCTCCGAGTGCGGGACGGAGAGGTTGGCGTTCGGTCGTCGCCTTGGCAAGGGTCGTCCGATCGGGTCCGGAACGACCGCCGCCCCGATCGAAACTCGATCCGTTCGGCCGTCGTGCGCCCATGGCCCACACCGGGGCTCGGACTCGCCGGGTCCGCGGATGCCCGGCGGACACCGCTTCTGGCACGGCCGGGTTCCCGGGTCGCTCTGCTGGACCGTGCATGGAGTGGGCCCGATCCGAACCCGGATCGACGTCCTGCGACCACCGCGAGCGCGGCCGCGCCAACACGCCGACGACCGTCTGCTCAACCCGCTCGGCCAACCGGTCCCGTCCGTCACGTGGCGCGGTCCGGGGGCGCCCCCGTGACCCCGGAGCGCTACGCGAGAAGCCGGACTCCGGCATCTACGAGGACCCACGCATCCGCCAGCAGGAACACCGCGGCGATCCACCGGCCGACCCTGGACGCACTGCGCCAGGCGAACCCCAGCAACACCGCCGAACACCCCGCCACGACGACGGCCCGGACCAGCGCAGCATGCACGCCGGCCTGCACGTCACCCGGAATCTCGTCGACCCGCACCCCATCGACGAAGACCACTCGCACGATCGTCGACGACAGCTCCGACATGGCATGGACACTCGAGCACAGGCCCAGGCACCAACGGAACCCGTCGACGATCCGACTGGGAGCAGAACGCCCCTGATGCTCGCGCCCGCGGCGCCGGCTCACGATCGTGGTCATCTGCAGGTTCCGGTGCTCATCCGCCGAGGCCGTACCCGATCCTCCGCTGCGCCCGGAGGCGCGGCGCGCAATCATCGCGCGCTCCCGCCGCCCTGGCGAGAGCCCAGAGCGACGACCGGGCCGCTGAGCGCGAGACCGCGACCGCGGTCACGCTCGAGTGTCGCCGACGTGCCCGGACACGAGTGTCACCCATGTAACCGGGTCAGACCGAACCTGGACCTGGGAGAACGGGTGAGTTGGCTTGCAAGTCGTCGCGCACCTGCCCCTTCGGGGGCCTCGTGGCTGTGGTGACAACTGCCAAAGTACGCCGCGCGTCTGTACGTCACTTCTCCGCGGTGGGTGTCGTCTCGCTCGCCTCGGAGCGGGTTCGCAGAAGTGCGCGAACGACGAACGCTCATGAGGGAAGCCCAAGGTCGGATTCGAACCGACGACCTACGCTTTACGAACGCGGCCGGCACGACGTTCCAACCCATGCAAGAACAACGACTTCGAACCTAACCCCCGGTGGCGTCGGTTGCAAGCGCAACCGAACAGTTCCCGCCGTTTCCGGCTGGTTCTACCCGCTCCGCCGCGGCTAACCGAACAACCGGCCGAACAAGCGAACACCGACCCTTCGGGACCAGCCGCGGCCGAGCCGGCGGCTCGGCCCGCCCCGCCGAACGAACGCGCACCGCGCCCCTCGCAAGGGTGACCGTGAACCGCACGAGCACCACGGCGCCACCAACTCCCCCACGCCGTCCTCCAAGGCCACCGGTGTTCCGCGGCGTACGCACCGCCGAACCACGCCGTGGGTTGGCGCAACGATCGCTCCGCGTGGCGTGTCGCCGGAGGCGGGAACGGGCTCGAGGTGCGTCCCGCGGGCTCGAAACTCGGTCGAGTGATTCGCGCTGGGGCGCGCGAACCTGGCAGGGAACCGCCGGATCCGTATCGTTCGAGTTTTCGGACAGGACGGGCTCTAATGAGGCAGCGAGATGCAATGATCTGGTGGAGCATCGCTCCGTGCTTTGGGGTCTGATGATACACCGGCACAGGCTGAGTCTCAGGCGTGGTTTGCAGAAGCGGCGAGGTTGCGGCATATCTGGTGCCGCGCCGGCCAGATGAGCGAATCGGAGTTAGTGGAACTAGCCGAGCAAACGATGGGAGGCCGCAGAATCGAGGCCGGGTGAACTCGCGGCGTGTCGGGAGTTGATGGGTATCGCGCGAGTTTGTCGGCGAAAACCGCAAGGAGCGACCGCTGCAGCTTGTTGTTATGAAATGGCTGGCGTCGTGCTTCGATAGAAACTGTCTGGAATTGCCGGCTTGTCGAGCCGCAGGTATGGGCATGTCCCTATACGCAAACAGTGGGAATCTGGATGGGGTGGGGCGAGTGCAATCTGCACTCGCGCGGCCGTGCTTAGCGGAGATGGGTAGAAACGAGGAATCGTTGCGCCTATATCACGAGGTTGTTGCGCGGACGCTGGTAGAGGGCGGGAGTGTGCGTATTGCTGTGAGAGCTCAGCGAGCCAGCTGGATTCCACGATTCAAACGGGGGACATTGGCGGGGCGAAGACGGCGGGAGGAGGCGAGCGGATGGCGAGCGTAATGGAGGACGATGATAGTAGCGTTGTTGTATACCTTCGCGCTCTGATCTTAGAGTCGAAGGGTCTGCTGTTACGCTCGACGAAAAATGCATATCTGTCTGTGTTTCCGAGCCTCGCCGCGGTGAGACTATATGAATCGATCGGCGAATTTGACGCAGCCGCAAGGGTGCGAAGCGGCTGAATAGCAAAGAGACCTGGCATGAGGGAGGGCTGGACGGCGAAACATGTTGCTGTTTAGGTGACGGCGCGAGTAGTGGAATGATGCTATGGTCGGGGGGGGCAATGCCCGTCCCGTCCGAAAACTCGAACGGTCGGTCCGACGGGCGGATTCAGCGTCCCGCGATCGCCTGCCGATCGAGGGCAGATGCCGGGGACACGCCGCGGGTAGCTGGGCTCCGGGCGGCCGCGCCGTCCCACGCAGGCGGCGGCGCTCGCTGAGCCTTAACCAGCGAGCGGCTCTCCCCCCGGCTCTCGGAGAGCACCCGGCCCGGTGCCGGTCCGACCGCCCGGGTTCGGGCCTTGTGGCACCCGGCCGCCGTGCTCTCGCGGACTCCGTTCGGCGACCGGCACCATCGCCCGGAAGCCCGCACGCAGGCGCTCTTGCGCCCCGTCGCCCCCAAACGCCACCGCCCCGCGGCTCCTAACCGCGGGGCGGGCTGGTCCGCGAGGTGTCGCGAAAATGGCTCCCCAGACCATGCGTGAATGCGAACTTCGGCGTGGGCCGAGGCGTCGCAGAACCGATGGTCGTGGCCGAGGCGCTGTCGGGGAGCTACAGCGTCCGCCGGTCGTCAGCCGAACGGGAGCAGATGCCCGACCTGGTCGCCGGCCATCGCGCGCTGCAGCTGCTGCTCCTCACCTTCGCCGGCTGGGTCCACCGCGAGCAGTCACGGACGATCGAGTACCTGATCGAGGAGAACCGCATCCTCCGCGAGCAGCTCGGCAAGCGGCGGCTGCGGCTGACCGAGAATCAGCGCCGTCGCCTGGCCGTTCGGGGCAAGGCGCTCGGGCGGCGGCTGCTTAAGAGCGTGGCGACGATCGTGACACCGGATACGATCCTGGCGTGGCACCGGACGCTGATCGCTCGCAAGTGGACGCACCGGCGCCGGCGGGTCGGTCGCCCGGGGATCCTGAAGGAGATCCGCGAGCTCGTCGTCCGCATGGCGCGGGAGAATCCGAGGTGGGGCTACAGCCGCATCCAGGGCGAGCTGAAGAAGCTGGGGCACCAGGTCGCGCGGTCGACGATCGCCAAGACGTTGAGGGAGCACGGCGTGCCACCGAGCCCGGCGCGGCCGACGTCGTGGCGGACGTTCCTCCGCGCGCACGCGGACGTGATCGCCGGCGCCGACTTCTTCACGGCCGAGGTGTGGACCGCCCGCGGGCTGGTCACGCACTACGTGTTCTTCGTGATCGATCACCTGACCCGCGCCGTGGAGGTGGCGGGCATCACGACCAACCCCGACGGCGCGTTCATGGCGCAGGTCGCGCGCAACCTGACCGATCCGTTCGACGGCTTCCTCCGCCGCAAGCGCCACCTGATCCTCGACCGGGACACGAAGTTCACCGCGCAGTTCCGCGCGATCCTCGAGCGCGCCGGACGTGCGCGTCGTGCGCACGGCCTTCCGGGCGCCGAACATGAACGCGATCGCCGAACGCTGGGTGCAGTCGGTGAAGCGCGAGTGCCTCGATCAGCTGATCCTGTTCGGCGACGATCGCCTGCGGCGCGTGCTGCGCGATTACGTGACGCACTACAACACCGAGCGCCCGCATCAGGGCATCGGCAACGTGCCGATCGACGGCGAGCCCGACGTCGGGCCGGGCGACGTGATCGTCCGCGAACGCATCGGTGGGGTGCTGAAGCACTACCACCGCGCGGCGGCGTAGGGAGAGTGCTGGCGCGACAGCTCGGTCGGGCGGGTGGAATCGGGCTCGAGGTGCGTCCCGCGAGCCCGAAGCTCGGTCGAGTGGGTGGAGTCCGATTCGCGCTGGGGCGCGCGAACGTGGCAGGGAACCGCCGGATCGGTATCGTTCGAGTTTTCGGACAGGACGGGGTTCCAGTGCATTGTGGTCGACCTGAGAGACCAGAGCGCCAAAACGGCGGAGGATCGCGGTCATGTAAGGGCGTTCCGGTGATGCCACGGCAAGACGTGGTCGAGTGGAAGTGGACTCTGAATGATCTTGGCGCATATCTTGAGTGCGAAGTTCGTGTATCCGCGGCTGGTGAAAGGTGTCATCAATCAGGCTGTCGCGTCCGAAGAGTTCCTTGAGTACGTCGGCTCAGCACACGAGTTGTATTTCAAGATCGATGATTCCATGGGGACTACGTTGCGTGTAGTCCGCATGAGTGGGAGGATTCCGCCGGCAAAGAGAAGCGGTAGAGGGAGTGGCGCTTTCGGTCGCCGAGCGATCGATGGATGCGACCCGGGGGCATGGGTCAAACGGGTACGCCGACACAGAGAGTGCGCGCAAGCGTGACCTCGCCGGCGGCCGACGCGTCGGTCGGAACATTCCGACCGACTCCACCTCGCTCCGGTCCCGAAAACTCGAAAGGTCGGTCCCACGGGCGGATTCAGCGTCCCGCGGTCGCCTGCCGATCGAGGGCAGATGCCGGGCACGCGCCGCGGGAACGATCGCTCCGCGAGCCCGCGACCCCTTCCCACGCCGCCGTCGGTGCTCTCCGACCGTCAACCAGCGAACGGCTCTCTGCCCGGCTCTCGGAGAGCACCGGCCCTGGTGCCCGTCCGACCGCCCCCGTTCGGGCTCGGGGGACCCGGTCACGGTGCTTTCGTGGAGTCCGCTGGCCGCACGGCACCATCGCCCCAAGCCCCCGCTCGCACGCCCGCTCGCGCCCCCTCGCCCCCAGAACACCCCCGCCCCGCGGCTCCTGACCGCGGGGCGGGGTGGTCCGCGAGGTGTCGCGGAGATGGCTCCCCAGACGCTGCGTGAATGCGAACTTCGGCGTGCGCCGAGTCGTCGGTCGCAGCGGACGGTTCGTGCCCGGGTCTCCGTGTCCGGTTGCCCTTCTGCCGAAAGGTTATAACGTGGTGGCAACATGGCAGACCCCGTGATCGAGCTGCGGCTGCGGCGTGTCGGGAACTCGTTCGGCGTGATCCTGCCGAGGGAGGCGCTCGAGGCGCTCGGCGTCGTCGCGAAGGAAGGTGAGAAGCTGGCGCTGGTGCGGTTGCCCGACGGCTCCGGGCTCGAGCTGCGCCACGAGGACGCGCGGTTCGAACGCAAGTCGCCCTCCTGCGCGAGACGATGCAGAAGTACAAGAACACGCTGCGGAAGCTCGCGAAGTGAGCTCCGAGCCGGAGTGGATCGAGGTGGCGGACGCCATCCTGTTCCACGGCCAGTTGATCGGGGTGTTCGGCGGCGCGGGCGGGGTCCGCGACCTTGGTCTGTTGGAGTCGGCGCTGACTCGGCCGCGCAACCGGTTCGGCTATGGGACGCGGACCTCCATGTGCTCGCCGGGGCCTATGCCCACGGCATCGTGCAGAACCACCCGTTCGTGGACGGGAACAAGCGGGTGGGCTTCGTCATCGCGCGCGTGTTCCTCGGTCTCAACGGCGTGGCGTTCGACCCACCGGAGGAGGAGGCGGTCGTGATGGTCGAGGGCCTGGCGGCCGGAGAGGTGACCCAAGAGCTGTTCGCGGACTGGATTCGTAAGCACTCGTCGTAGCACGCGACACCGCTACAGCATCCGCCGGCCGCCAGCCGATCGACGGCAGATGCCCGACCTGGTCGCCGGCCATCGCGCGCTGCAGCTGCTCCTCCTGACCTTCGCCGGCAGGGTCCACCGCGAGCAGTCACGGACGATCGAGTACCTGATCGAGGAGAACCGCATCCTCCGCGAGCAGCTCGGCAAGCGGCGGCTGCGGCTGACGGAGAATCAGCGCCGTCGCCTGGCCGTTCGGGGCAAGGCGCTCGGGCGGCGGCTGCTTACGAGCGTGGCGACGCTCGTGACACCGGATACGATCCTGGCGTGGCACCGGACGCTGATCGCACGCAAGTGGACGCACTCGCGCCGACGGGTCGGTCGCCCGGGCATCCTGAAAGAGATTCGCGAGCTCGTCCTCCGCATCGCGCGCGACAATCCGACCTGGGGCTACAGCCGGATCCAGGGCGAGCTGAAGAAGCTCGGACACCAGGTCGCGCGCTCGACGATCGCCAAGACGCTGAGGGAGCACGGCGTGCCACCGAGCCCGGCGCGGCCGACGTCGTGGCGGACGTTCCTCCGTGCGCACGCCGACGTGATCGCCGGTGCCGACTTCTTCACGGCCGAGGTGTGGACCGCGCGCGGGCTCGTCACGCACTACGTGTTCTTCGTGATCGATCACCTGACCCGCGCCGTGCAGGTGGCGGGCATCACGACCAACCCCGACGGCGCGTTCATGGCGCAGATCGCGCGCAACCTGACCGACCCGTTCGACGGCTTCCTGCGCCGCAAGCGCCACCTGATCCTCGACCGGGACACGAAGTTCACCGCGCAGTTCCGCGCGATCCTCGAGCGCGCCGGCGTGCGCGCCGTGCGCACGGCCTTCCGGGCGCCGAACATGAACGCGATCGCCGAACGCTGGGTGCAGTCGGTGAAGCGCGAGTGCCTCGATCAGCTGATCCTGTTCGGCGACGATCGCCTGCGGCGCGTGCTGCGCGAGTACGTGACGCACTACAACACCGAGCGCCCGCACCAGGGCATCGGCAACGTGCCGATCGACGGCGAGCCCGACGTCGGGCAGGGCGACGTGATCGTCCGCGAACGCATCGGCGGGGTGCTGAAGCACTACCACCGTGCGGCGGCGTAGGGAGGGTGCTGGCGCGACAGCTCGGTCGGGCGGGTGGAATCGGGCTCGAGGTGCGTCCCGCGAGCCCGAATCTCGGTCGAGTGGGCGGAGTGCGATTCGCGCTGGGGCGCGCGAACCTGGCAGGGAACCGCCGGATCCGTATCGTTCGAGTTTTCGGACAGGACGGGCTACGACGCTGGTTACGATATGTTCAAGAATATAATGGAGCGGGGGATTGAGGAGGCTATGCGGTGATCGACGGCGGCTCGCCTGCAGACAACGCAACACATTGGGGCGGTTGCGCTCGTGCTGACGTCACAGGGCAAGGCGGCGGACGTGATGAGGCTCTGCCCGCCGCGCGTATGGGTCACCAATTATCGAGAAGCGTGCTGTATAAATGGAGGGTGCAGATCCCTTGGTCCGGGCGGCTGCTGATGTCTTGCTTGGTGGTGCTCGCACAGCTCGCGGGTTGCGTCTGCGGTGAAGGCGAGTCGCGGGATTCTGTCGAAGTGGATTTTCAGAGTCTTTGGGTGCCGATGTCAGGGTCCGGGTACTGGTCATGGGGAAACCCATTCAAAGAGTTATAGCGTGGAGCGGGTGTGTGAGAACCATACAAATCTATCGCTGATAACGAAAGATGATTTCGCGGTGTTGTGCGCCTGTGATGGGGTCGGTCTCGTGGTGGGCGGGCGACGAGCGACGGTTATCGTAGCCAGATATGACGAGAACGCCATCATTGCGGGTTTTGTGCGTGGAGCGATCTGGACCGTTACAGTAGACGCTTCAGGTCGAATCGTGGGCATGGATGAGGCTACCAAGTAGGCTGGCGAGGATGGTCGTGGCGATGTCAGCGGTGCGATCCGCCACTCGGGTAACACTTTTGACCGGGCGCATGTGTGACCCCTCCCGTCCGAGAACTCGAATGATCCCGGTCCGGCGGTCTCGCGCCCGATTCGCGCACCTCAGGCCGCTTGGCTTCGTGACGTCCAGCGGGCGACGACCACGTTCGCGTGGTGTAGGCCAGCATCGTCGAGGCGGGAGAAGCCGCGCGGTGTCCCGGGGTGCTGCGCGTCCCGTCCGAAAACTCGAACGACGCCAAAGCGGCTGTTGCGTGGCCGCTTCTCGTTCCGCAGGCCGCGTTGGCTTCGTGACGCCTCGCCGGAGACCACCACGCGGACGTGCAGGACCGGATCGTCGTGCCGGCGCGCTTCAGCCAGAGGGCCGCCGGCGGGTGGGCTCGACACGCGCCGCGGGAACGGATCCTCGGCAAGGCCGCGACGCCGTCCCACGCAGGCGGCGGCGCTCGCTGAGCCTTAACCAGCGAGTGGCTCTCCGCCCGGCTCTCGGAGAGCAGCCGGCCCGGTGCCGGTCCGGCCGCCGCCGTTCGCGCCTGGGGCACCCGGTCACGGTGCTCTCGCGGACCGGCTTCGCCGACCCGCACCAGCGCCCGGAAGGCTCGCACGCAGGCGCACTTGCGCCCCCTCACCCCCAGCACGCCACCGCCCCGCGGCTCCTAACCGCGGGGCGGGCTGGTCCGCGAGGTGTCGCGGAGATGGCTCCCCAAACCATGCGTAAATGCGAACTTCGGCGTGGGCCGAGGCATCGACAGAAACGATGCGTCGTAGCCGAGCCGCTGGTGGCCGGCTCAGGATCCGTCCGCTGCCAGCCGAATGGGAGCAGATGCCCGACCTGGTCGCCGGCCATCGCGCGTTGCAACTGCTCCTCCTGACCTTCGCCGGCTGGGTCCACCGCGAGCAGTCACGGACGATCGAGTACCTGATCGAGGAGAACCGCATCCTCCGCGAGCAGCTCGGCACGCGACGGCTGCGGCTGACCGAGCATCAGCGCCGTCGCCTGGCCGTTCGGGGCAAGGCGCTCGGGCGGCGGCTGCTCGCGAGAGTGGCGACGCTCGTGACACCGGATACGATCCTGGGGTGGCACCGGACGCTGATCGCACGCAAGTGGACGCACCCGCGCCGACGGGTCGGTCGCCCGGGCATCCTGAAAGAGATCCGCGAGCTCGTCGTCCGCATGGCGCGCGAGAATCCGAGGTGGGGCTACAGCCGCATCCAGGGCGAGCTGAAGAAGCTGGGGCACCAGGTCGCGCGGTCGACGATCGCCAAGACGTTGAGGGAGCACGGCGTGCCACCGAGCCCGGCGCGGCCGACGTCGTGGCGGACGTTCCTCCGCGCACACGCGGACGTGATCGCCGGTGCCGACTTCTTCACGGCCGAGGTGTGGACCGCGCGTGGGCTCGTGACGCACTACGTGTTCTTCGTGATCGATCACCTGACCCGCGCCGTGCAGGTGGCGGGCATCACGACCAACCCCGACGGCGCGTTCATGGCGCAGGTCGCGCGCAACCTGACCGATCCGTTCGACGGCTTCCTGCGGACGAAGCGCCACCTGATCCTCGACCGGGACACGAAGTTCACCGCGCAGTTTCGTGCGATCCTCGAGCGCGCCGGAGTGCGCGTCGTGCGCACGGCCTTCCGGGCGCCGAACATGAACGCGATCGCCGAACGCTGGGTGCAATCGGTGAAGCGCGAGTGCCTCGATCAGCTGATCCTGTTCGGCGACGATCGCCTGCGGCGCGTGCTGCGCGATTACGTGACGCACTACAACACCGAGCGCCCGCATCAGGGCATCGGCAACGTGCCGATCGACGGCGAGCCCGACGTCGGGCCGGGCGACGTGATCGTCCGCGAGCGCATCGGTGGGGTGCTGAAGCACTACCACCGTGCGGCGGCGTAGGGAGAGTGCTGAGTCGACAGCTCGGTCGGGCGGGTGGAATCGGGCTCGAGGTGCGTCCCGCGAGCCCGAAGCTCGGTCGAGTGGGTGGAGTCCGATTCGCCGTGGGCGCGGGAACTTGGCAGGGAACCGCCGGATCCGTATCGTTCGAGTTTTCGGACAGGACGGTGTGCGTTGGCTCCAAACCGCCAGTTCATCGAGGCGGCTCATCAAGTCAAGCGTTATACAGACGCATTAATTGGGCTGAACGAAGGGTATCGGTGGAGTGGCGACTGGGATAATCCACCGGCCGGGGAGATCGGCGACAAACACATCGCGGATATCCAATTGCACATGTGCCATGGTGGTCGGGGCGGCGTTAACGATTGGTGCGAGTTCGTCGAAGATCAGTATTCTCCCGTGGGCGTAATTCTCCAGACGTTCGGACGACCAGTTTACTGTTACGACGGCCTTGCATGGATCTTCACGATTCTTGGTCATTACTATTCGGGAGGCGCTGGGGCGCGCATCAAGTGGCCACCGCTATCGCACCAGTGATGCGGAGAATCCGGAACAAGTTGAGCTTCGTGGTCGTAGCTAGTTTAGCTATTCTCGTGGTGTCGTTGATGGGCAAGTTCTTAGCCGACGTGTTTGCTTGGGCGCCTAAGTCGGGCGATTATGTGTTGGCGACTACTCGATCCCAATTATCGGATCTGTACGATGCGATCACCGAGTTTCGTGTGCGCTTCGGAAGGTTCCCGGAACTGTCGAGTAAGCTGACATTTGGACAGGGTGCCGCGGCGTACGAAATGCAGTTCGGCGAAGCGCGGGACTATTGGGGTAATTACTTTGTTATTATGGATTGTGTGACCGGGGCGACGGGATTTAAGGTCGTGAGTCTTGGCCCCGACGGGAAGCTGGGCGGAGGTGACGACCTGGAGGTTCCGTAGATTCCTCTGCGCCGCGAGGGCCGAGAATCGTCGCGGCGCGCAAAAAATCTAACGCGGGAGCTTTGCCAGGGAAGGAGTTACGTCACCCACGGTGCAGCGGAACGGTGCAACCCGGCACATGGGTAACACTTTTGACCGGGCACATGGGTGACACCGTACCCACCGCCCGGGACCCGTCGGTACGCCGGTGACGGGATCCTGGAGGAGCTGCAATCCGAGGAGCGGAGCGACGAGGTTGCAGCTCCTCCAGGATCCCGGGGCGCGGCCAGGGGAGGCCACGCATCGGGGTCCAGGGGCAGCGGCGTCGACGCTCACGCCGTGCCATGTCCGGGCACATGGGTGACACCCTGCTCGAAGGGGACGATCGTCCGTGACCTGCCGTGCAGGATTCCGAGGCGGAGAGGCCCGAGGTGCACGTGCCAGAGGTCGTCGTCGACCTGTTGAAGTCCCACCACCTCGCCGGCGAACGCCTCATGTCAAGGACCGCCCGCTTGGAGCCACCCCCAGTTCGGCCAAGCGGAGCCACTTTCGGGACCGGTTTCGGTCCGGCACGCCGGGTGATTTCCGTTCGGCACGGAGCGCATCTCCGGCTCGAGCGAAATCGCGTGCAGTTCGGCCAAGCGGAGCCACTCTTCACCCGACGTCCCGCTGTCGGAAGGACCGACCGTCGATGACCACGACGTGGGCGTGGTGCATCACCCGATCCAGCGCGGCGCTGGCGAGCAGCTCGTCGATGAACAGGGGCGCCCAATCCTCGAGCGCGCGGTTGGACGTGATCACGATCGCGCCGCGCTCGTACCGCTGGCGGATGACCTCGTAGAGGTCGATCGGCTCTTCGTTCTCGAGGGGCCGGAGACCGAGGTCGTCGACGATCAACAGATCGGGCGAGGTCAGCCGCGCCAGGCACCGGTCGTAGCTCTGGTCCGCGCGCGAAGCGCGCAGGCGCGTCAGCATCTCGTGCGCGGAGACGTAGAGCACGGTGTGGCCGGCGAGGCACGCACGATGCCCGAGTGCCTGGGCGAGATGCGACTTGCCCACGCCCGTCGGCCCGACCAGCAGGACGTTCTCGTGCCGTTCGACGAAGTTGCAGGTCGCGAGCTCGACGAGCTTGGCCTTCGGGATGCGGGGGTTGAAGGTGAAGTCGAAGTCCTCGAGCGTCCGCTCGCTGTCGAACGACGCGCGACGCAGCCGCAGGCGCAGCTGCTTCGCCTCGCGGCGCTCGACCTCGTCGTGGAGCACGTGGAACAGGAAGTCGCGGTGCGACAGGTTGTCGTCAATCGCCTGCCGCGTGCGCAGCTCCATCGTCTGGAGGATTCCGGAGAGCCTCAGCTTCTTCAGCAAAGTGATCAGGTCTTGGTGGGTCGTCATCGTGGGTTCGCGACGGGACACGGGAGAAGCGCGGCTTCGTCTGCCAGTGGTCGAACAGACTGTTCCCGCCGCCGGGGAGCGGAGTCAGATCGAGGCCGCGCCGGAGGATGTCTTTGATCCCGGCGTAGGTGAAGTTGCGGTAGTGCAGCGCGCGCACGCACGCGGCCCGCGCGCGGTGCTCGGGAAACGTCTTCAGGTGCGAGACGATCGCCTGGACCCGACGCAGCTTGCTCAGCACGTCGTCGGCGTCGAAGATCGCGCGGATGTAGTCGCCGACCGGCTCGCCCATCTCGTAGGCGAGCGCCAGCCAGTGTGCGCGGCTCCGCTCGCGGAGCGCAGCACGCCGGTCGGGCAGGTGCGACTCCAACGTCGCGCGCTGGCCGCGATGCACGCGACGATGGGCACACAGGTGGGCGTCGTCGTGGTAGATCGTGACCTCGGTGCGCGTGATGCGTAGCTCGAGGATCTGGCCGACGAGCGTCCACGGCGCCGAGTAGAACTCGCCACCGAACACGACATGGCAGTCCGGATGGAGCTTCGCGTAGTGCCACACCACGACCTCGAAGCGTTGGAGGGGCAGCGGCAACAGGTGTGACTTCTCCTCGAGTGCGAAGACCTCGGCCGGCTTGCGACCGGTCGTGCCGTGGCGGCGCTGACCGGCGATCGTCTGCAGCCACTGCTGCAATCCGCGGCGTGCATCTCGCACGTCCTCAGGGGCGTGCGCCTTGAAGTAGTTCGACTTCACGTAGCGCACCGAGGACTCCACCTTGCCCTTCTTCTGGGGGTCCCGTGGCGGCGTCGGGTCGACGACGAAGCCGTAGTGCCGTGCCAGCTCGCGGTAGCTCCGGTTGAGCGCCGTCTCGTCGTCGATGCCGAACGCCGCGCGGATCACCGCCGCCTTGAGGTTGTCCGGGACGATCGTGTGCGGCACGCCGCCGAGCTCCTCGAAGCACTCGATGTGCAGCCGGATCCAGGTGTCGATCTTCTGGTCGAAGACGATCCTCGCGACCATGTGCCGGCTGTAGCCGAGCGTCATGACGAAGACCCACGCCTTGCGCATGACCTTCTGGTCGGGGTCGTAGAGCTTGCCGACCTAGCCGAAGTCGACCTGGGCGACGTCGCCGGGATCGGTCTCGACGCGAATGGTCACGTCCCCCGGCTTGACGCCGATCGCGCGGCGCAGTGCGGCGCAACGCCGCTTCACGGCCGACAGGCTGCCGTCGAAGTCCTCGTGCACCTGGCGGAGGAAGTCGAAGATCGCCGTCGGGCCGACCCCCTCGTCGAACTTCGTGTCGACGATCGGCAGCCACCGCTCGATGGAGGACCGCTGCTGCGGCGCGCGCTTGGGGGGCAGGTGCCGATCAACCGCCTCCCGGAGCACGGCGGTGTCCGGAAGGTCGTGTGGGTCGCCGGCCAAGAGGTCGGCGGCTTCCAACGCGGCCAGGTAGCGGGAGACGGTGTTCCTCCCCATGCCCAGCGAGCGGGCGATCCGGCGAACCCGCAGACCCTGGCGGTGCAGCCGGACGAGATCTTGTAGGCGACGCATCGTGAGCCTCCTGAAGCCCATGTGTTCCTCGCGAGTGGTTGGACACCCACGAGGATCCCGGGCGGCAGGGGGCTCACCCAGTCACAACTTCGGGCTCCCGGCCGGCAGCCGCAGTGGCTCCGTTCTGCCGAACCAGGGTGGCTCCGCTTGGCCGAACCGGAGGTGGCTCCGCTTCGCCGAACCGAGGGTGGCTCTCATACGGCGAGCCATGACACTCCCCGCGCCTCAGCGCTGAAGACCGCCCGGAGCGGCGGAGTGTTGCCGTGCTCATCCGTCCTCTCACCACCGAGGCCTTCCGCGGGCAGATCGCGCCGGGTCCGGTTGTCTGTGTCACGCGCACCGCCGGGCGGGGATTGCCGCCGAGCCGGCCGATCGGTGTCATGCAGGGATGCGGAGGATGCTGACGCTCGGAATCGGTATCGTGCTCGGCGCCGGGCTGATGATGCTCCACGGCAGGTGGGGCGGCGCGGCGCGCGCGCCGGCCGCCGGAACCGACGGCGTCACCCGGTCGCCTGCGCCGCAGCCTGCCGCTGCCCTGAGCCGGCGGACGATCGAGACCGGTTCCGCCCGGACCGCTGCCGAGAAGCCGGCGGACTCGAGCCCGAAGGCGCCGGCCGCCACCGCGACGAAACGGACCGGCACGGGGGCGCAACCCGCGGCACCGGACGTCTCGCCCGCCGGCCTCCGGACCCGCGTCCCGATCGACGACCTACCCGGCCGTCTCGCGGGGCGCGTCGGCGCCGCATTCGACAACATCAGCGAGCTCGCCGGGAAGCTGGAACCCGGCGTTCACATCCCGGAGGATCCGCGGCTGTCCGCGGCGGAGGCGGAGCGGGTGCTGGACGAGTTCGACGCGGCGTTCCGGCGGGTCGACGCCGCCGAGGACGACTACTTCTCGCGACTCTCCGAGCAGAACGGCTATCCGTGGAAGCCGATGCCGGAGCTCCCGCACGGCATGGACTCGAGTGGATTCGTGCGCGCGCTCCTCGACGGAAGGTCGATCCGGGGAGTGAGGATCGCACCCGGAGACCACGTGCAGATCAGCTCGAACGGGGACGGGTGGTATTCGATCGTGCCCAGGGGACGCGACCCGCAGCTCGACCTCGACCTGCAGGACCTCCTCACCGCCCGGAAGGTCCGAGACGCGACGATCCTGCGACTGCTCCGCGAGTTCGGCTGACTTCGAACCCCACGAGGCTCAGCGGCCGATCGCTCGCCGGAGCGACGCGGCGAGCCGATCCTCGCGAACGCCCCCGTCCTCGAGGAGCCTCGCGAGGGCGCCGGACTCACCGCTGCTCGGCGCCGTGTCATGGCTCGCCGTATGAGAGCCACCCTCGGTTCGGTCCGCCTGGAGCCCGACGGCCTGATCGTCAGCGTTGGACGACGAAGCCTGCGCAGACCCACCGAACCAACTACCGGCCACGAAGGCTCCCACCAGAACCAGCAGTCCCAGTGCGATCGCGCCACCGCGTATGCGTGCCGTCAATGCCATGCTCCCGCTTTCGCTTACCAGGCCACCTGAACCGGCACCCCGTTGCTGACCGCCTCGATCGCGAGCCCCGGTCCGAGCACCAACGCCGCGGCGTGGAACGAAAAGCCGCGCAGGGACGGAATCGCCGGGATCGGCAGCGCGAAGCTCCCGGCCCCCTGAACATCGAGCACCCCCCCATCCACGCGCCGAGCGATGCAAGGAGCAGCGGGTCCGGATCCAGCGGCAGCACCTGGTACCCGCCCAGCGGACTGGGCCGCACCGGAATGCCCTCGTCGTCGGTCTGGGACAGCGTCAGCAGCCACGGGTGGGACGCCTGCGACGGGAAGTTGGAGCGGAAGGTCACCGTCCCGCCCGCGACGACGACCTCGCGATCGGCGGTCAACTGCTGCAGGACCAGTTCGTAGAGGGAGTTTCCATAGGCGCTGGATCCGTTGTAGCTCGCGATGACGCGCTTCCGACTCGCGTCGTACGTAACAGCGTCGGGCATCGTCCAGTACGGGCCACTCAGAGTGAATGGAGGAGCCTTTCCCTGCACCGACAGACGTGTCCAGTCGCGACCGTCGTAGCGGTAGACGACCAAGCCCTCGCTCGGCACCGCACCTCGCGTAATCCCAAGCAGGCCACCAAATGCGGGCGCGTAGACACCATAGGTGGGACGGTCAATGGGTGGAGCGTGCCGGGTTTGCACCTGGCTCCAAGCCTGACCATCCCACTCCCAGGTCTCGGGGTGTGGATCTCGGATTGAGTGAAAGGCAGGTCCGGGCGCGATCGGCAGCGCACCGACGCCGCGGCACCACAACATATTGTGCAGAAGCCACTTGTACAACGGCGCGCCCCTCCCTATCGGATGCAGGATGCGAAACCAGCGTCCTGGGAGGGGCGCCACCGAGGACAAGATCGTCATCGAGGCGCCGGTTGACTGCAAGTGCATGGTCGAGTCCATCGAGGCGCTGTGCTCGAAGGTTGCCGAATGGGCGTCGAGCGCCGGGCGCGGCAGTAAAGCCGTGGACTACGCGCAGCTCGAGCGTCGGATCGGGCAGTTGACCGCGGCCGTGGAGCGAGCTGCCCATCGTTGCACGCTCAGGTCGCTGGAGGTCGACGCACCGCGGGTGAAGATCGGCGGCAAGGCCTACACACGGGTCGGTCATGGCAACGGCACGTACCGCGCACTCGCCGGCCCGCTCGAGCTTCCACGTGCGCTGTACCGCGAGCTTGGCGCCGGCAACGCCCCCACGGTGGACGCGATCAGTCTGCGTGCAGGCGTCGTCGGTGACGGCTGGCTGCCGCAGACCGCCAGGGCGATGGCGCACGAGCTGCAGAAGGCAACGTCGCGGGAAGGCGAGCAGGCTGGTAAGGAGACCGGACGCCTACCGTACTCGCGCGCCAGCTTCGAGCGTGTTCCGCACGAGGTCGGCTCGCTCTACCTGCAGCATCGGGCCGACATCGAGGACGCCCTCGTCGCCAGCCTCGAGATCCCGACCGAGGCGTGCGCTGTTTCCGTGTCGCTCGACCGCGCCAGCGTGCCGATGGAGGAACGCATCCCACGACCTCCGGGGCGTCCACGGAAGAACGCGCCCAAGGTGAAGCGCGTGTTCCACATGGCCTACTGCGGGACCGTGACGCTGCACGATGATCGTGGTCGGGCGCTGTACACGATGCGGTTCGGGCAGATGCCGGGCCTCGATGCGCAGGATCTGTGCAATGGCATGGCAAACGCCGTCTACCGACTGCTCAAGCGGAAACCGCAACTCGAACTCCAACTCCTCGCCGACGGTGCCCATGAGATGTGGAACCTACTCGAGTCGAGTTTTCCGACCAGCGTCTTCGGCCAGCGTCACCTGCTGGTCGACTTCTGGCATGTCGTCGAGAAGCTCCACCCGGCGGCGGTGGCAATCTTCGGCGCCAACGAGGTCGGCGAGGCCATGAAGCGGTGGCGACATCTGCTCAGGCGGCGAACGGACGCCGCCGAGCAGATCCTCGTCGAAGTCGAGGCATCCGGATGCGAAGAACTCGACGGCGACGCGGACGCGGATCGGCCGGTTCACGACGCGATCACCTACCTGACCAACCACGCCCACCGCATGAACTACGCCGGCGCGTGCGCCAAGGGACTCCCGATCGGGAGCGGCAACGTCGAGGCAACCTGCAAGACCCTCGTTGGCGTCCGCATGAAGCGCGCGGGAGCGCGATGGAAGGAGGAGACCGGCGAGCACATGATCAAGCTCCGCGCCCTTGCACTCAGCGATCAGTGGGACGCAGGCATGACGGAGCTCATGGCTACGCAGCGAACCGCAGTCCGGAGGATCGCAGCGTGAAACCAGGGACCTCACTCAATACGAGATCCACACCCAGGTCTCGAATGCAGGCGGATTCGCATAGTATCCGGCTTCTGCCACTACGCGATTGCGCCCAGCATCAAACCCCAGGACGTCCATTGGCGGCGCGGACCACGAACCTAACGATCGCCATTGATTAGCAGGTGTCCACTCCCACATCGTTCGACCGTACCACAGCAACAGCCTGTCCCCGACAGGATCAGCCATGAACGAGCCCGTCCGGTCCGAAAACTCGAACGGTCGGTCCGACGGGCGGATTCGGCGTCTCGCGATCGCCTGCCGATCGAGGGCAGATGCCGGACACGCGCCGTGGGTAGATGCGCTCCGCGAGCCCGTGACGCCCCACCGCGCGGCCCGCGGTGCTCTCCAACCGTCAACCAGCGGCCGGCTCTCTGCCCGGCTCTCGGAGAGCACCGGCCCTGGTGCCCGTCCGACCGCCCCCGTTCGGGCTTGGGGGACCCAGTCACGGCGCTCTCGCGGACTCCGCTGGCCGGACGGCAGCAGCGCGCCGAGCCTCCGCACGCACGCCCGCTTGCGCCCCCTCACCCCCAGCACGCCACCGCCCCGCGGCTCCTGACCGCGGGGCGGGATGGTCCGCGAGGTGTCGCGGAGATGGCTCCCCAGACCCTGCGTGAATGCGAACTTCCGCGTGGGCCGAGGCGTCGACGAAGCGATGGTCGTAGCCGAGGCGCTGGTGGCGGCTACAGGATCCGTCGGCTGCCAGCCGAACGGGAGCAGATGCCCGACCTGGTCGCCGGCCATCGCGCGTTGCAACTGCTCCTCCTGACCTTCGCCGGCTGGGTCCACCGCGAGCAGTCACGGACGATCGAGTACCTGATCGAGGAGAACCGCATCCTCCGCGAGCAGCTCGGCAAGCGGCGGCTGCGGCTGACCGAGAATCAGCGCCGTCGCCTGGCCGTTCGGGGCAAGGCGCTCGGGCGGCGGCTGCTTAGGAGCGTGGCGACGCTCGTGACACCGGATACGATCCTGGCGTGGCACCGGACGCTGATCGCTCGCAGGTGGACGTACCGGCGCCGACGGGTCGGTCGCCCGGGCATCCTGAAAGAGATTCGCGAGCTCGTCGTCCGCATGGCCCGGGACAACCCGAGGTGGGGCTACAGCCGCATCCAGGGCGAGCGGAAGAAGCTGGGGCACCAGGTCGCGCGGTCGACGATCGCCAAGACGTTGAGGGAGCACGGCGTGCCACCGAGCCCGGCGCGGCCGACGTCGTGGCGGACGTTCCTGCGTGCGCACGCCGACGTGATCGCGGGCGCCGACTTCTTCACGGCCGAGGTGTGGACCGCCCGCGGGCTGGTCACGCACTACGTGTTCTTCGTGATCGATCACCTGACCCGCGCGGTGGAGGTGGCGGGTATCACGACCAACCCCGACGGCGCGTTCATGGCGCAGATCGCGCGCAACCTGACCGACCCGTTCGACGGCTTCCTGCGCGGGAAGCGCCACCTGATCCTCGACCGCGACACGAAGTTCACCGTGCAGTTCCGCGCGATCCTCGAGCGCGCCGGAGTGCGCGTCGTGCGCACGGCCTTCCGGGCGCCGAACATGAACGCGATTGCCGAACGCTGGGTGCAGTCGGTGAAGCGCGAGTGCCTCGATCAGCTGATCCTGTTCGGCGACGATCGCCTGCGGCGCGCGCTGCGCGATTACGTGACGCACTACAACACCGAGCGCCCGCATCAGGGCATCGGCAACGTGCCGATCGACGGCGAGCCCGACGTCGGGCAGGGCGACGTGATCGTCCGCGAGCGCATCGGCGGGGTGCTGAAGCACTACCACCGCGCGGCGGCGTAGGGAGAGGGCTGGCGCGACAGCTCGGTCGGGCGGGTGGAACCGGGCTCGAGGTGCGTCCAGCAAGCCCGAAGCTCGGTCGAGTGGGCGGAGTGCGATTCGCGCTGACGCGCGCGAACCCGGCAGGGAACCGCCGGATCGGTATCGTTCGAGTTTTCGGACAGCACGGCCTTCCGAGTGGCGCGCCGCATGATCGCGGCGACGTGCTCGGGCGAGATCGCTTCCTCGGCCGCGCGGCGGAGCGCGTTGGCGTGGCCGCGACGGCGACCCGGACCGCCCTGGTTGCCGGCGGCGAACCGGCCTCGGTGGTCGCGGTCAGGAGTCGAGTTCGTCATCCAAGCACCTCGTCGGGGAGCGAGCCCGGGCTTGGAGAGGTGCTCGGAAAGGGGCTCGTCGTGCCCATCCTAATGAACCGGTGCGCGCCCGTCGACTCGCAGTGAGGGGGCGGTTGGTCGCGACTGCTACCGAAGCCGGCGAAGCTGCGGATGGCCCGACGGCGTCACATAGGACAGGGAATCGGACGTGGCCCGGCGTCGCGCGGATGGAGCGGTCCCTGCTGGGCCGGTCAGAACCGCCGCCCGTTGCGCGCGGGACGGGTGTCCACCGTCGCTGCGGCCTGCTCCAGCTCGGCGATCCGCGCCTCCAACTGGCTCACCTCGATCGCCTTGAGCCGCGTCCGGATCACCTCGATCGAGCGTGCTTGGAGTAGTTGCCCGGCGCCACGTGAACCAGAACTTCTCCCGTGTTGGCGACTAAAGCGGCGATCGCAACCATCACTTTCGGCTCACCCGAAGCTCAAGCACCGTCTCTGATTCGCGCCCCACAAATGGGCTAACCTGAAAGGTAGGTGGCTTAACGACCAGCTCTGTGTCGAAGCGGGCCGAACGCGCGCGAATCCGATGCGGGCCGGGCGAAAAGCCGCTCAAACGTATCCGGTCTCCACTGCGGGTGCGTCGCCAACCAACGAGCCCACTCGCGCACACATCGGTGGAGGGCCAGCCTGGCACATGGTGCGACACGTCTGTCGCCGCTGGCTCCACTGACACCCAAAACTCATCATCTGCTAGGGCGTCTTCGGCATGGACCGTCACCCAAAACCGTGGTGCGACGTGCAGCTCCAAACTCAGTGTTCGAGCTGGCGATGCTACGGTGACAGGGACAAAGCCCGAAACGCAGACGCGAAGCTCGGCCGGTGGCAGGGCTGTCGCTACTGAGATCGCCGATGCGCCAGTGGTGAATACTTGCCCCTCCCACTCGTTTCGTCCGGGCAATCGAACGAAGACCACGCCTTCCAGGGTCGGCTCGAACAGGCCCGCCGGGACAGAAAGCGCAATGTCGGTCCTGATGAATGGCGGCACCCTGAGGTGTTGAAGTCGATCGTCGGGTGGCAAGTCTGGCGCGACGGTCAAGTCTTCCAGTCTAAAGAACTCGTGGTTGCTCCCCAACATGCGAGCTCGCACGGCGTAGCGCCCCGGAGGGACGCTACGCCAGACGTAGGCGACCGTTCCCGGGCCCAGCTTCATCCCGGCATCTGACACGGAGGGTTGGGCGATCATCGTCCCATGCAAGGCGGTGGACATGGGCGTCATTTCGATCACGAACGAAGAGCGGAGCGCGACATCGACATCTACGCAAGCCGAAACATCAACACCGTTTCCTGTGTGCGTGATGACCACAGGTCGCGCAAAGCAATCAGCCGTGACCGCGGGCGACCATCGTCCACCGGCAAGAGCGCGCAAACGGACTCTCGCCCCCCTTTCGCATGAACCAAGAACTTCGAACTCGCTGGAGGACACGCGCCGGACAATCAATTCAGACCCGCCCGTCTCGCCCAGCAACTCGGCCTCGACTCGATCGTAATCGCATGGCCGACCCAGGCCATCGCGAACCTGCCCCCGAAGCACCTGTGGAGGAACGCGCAGAATGACCTGCCCGAGATCCAGCCGGCCACGCACGTGCCGGTCATGCAACTTTGCCTGTGCGTATGCTGCAGCGGCTCCTTGAATCTCGGGGATACTCAGTGTGGTATCGCGAAACTCGCCAGCAGGAACAGTAAAAACCACCCGGCCCGACAGGCTCGATCGCGTATGAACTCGAATTCGTTTGCCTGAGACGAGAACCTCAAGCGCGGCATCGGAGGTGCGGATCGGCTGAGACAACTCGTCCACTAGTTGCGCTGACACCGTGGCGAGTTCATCGGCGCCGAATTGCCACTGGACGATCTGGCCAGGCGCAGCGGGCCCCAGGAATCGCTTCTTCGCTAGAACGGTATTGGCTTGCGCGAATGCAACAACGTATGCCTTCCCCAGAGCGATCCGCAGCGCCCTGGATCGCCCTTGTTTGAGCGGCAGATCTACAACCTCATCAGCCGAATCAGAGTTTTCTGTAGTGACAGCTATGTTCCATCCAGGTGACTCAGCCCCCGACGCGGGGCCGCTCATAACAACTTGCGCGAATCCGGTAGGTGGAAGAACGATGCGAATCACTTCCTCCGGTGGTGCAGTCACATCAAGCGGAATCCTTGGCATCGAAGCATCGCCAAGCAAGGGGATCCGCAACCAACTCCTTTGATCGACGCTCAGTTGCCGGGTTTGTAGATGAGCGATTCGGACTTGTCCGTTGTGATCGGTCCTCGCAACCCATGTCCGGCCCGTCAGCAGCCCATCGCTGGTGAAAGCCACGGCGTGCTCGACGATGACGTCAATCGCCGGGGCCCCGCCTGGTTCCACGACTTCAATAGTGACTTCGCGGTCGGGCCGAAGCTCAATGGTCAGCTCACCGTTCACCTCCTCACTTAGGCGAGCTTCGCCATAGTGCGAGCCCTTCTTCGCGACGAAGAGCGGTCCGGATGCCACGAATTGATCCTCGAGGGTGGGTGCGACGGTATCGGTCGGAACCGGAAAAACAACGAATCCCTGTGTGTCGGTCAAGAACACGTCGTCAGCCCCCCTCTGAAGAGGATGGCCCAACTTCGCCGATGATACACGTGCCCCCGCGACAGGTCGGCCATTTGACGCGTAGATGACCCGCACCTTGAAATCGCGCGCACCAGATGCTGGCAGCTGAGCGTCGGGCTCAAGGGGTGATCGGTTCGATGGGGGAGCCAGGGAGGAGCCCGAGCGAGGGCCTTCGGAGCCCGGCGCCGAATCCGTGTGCGTGGAGGCGCCGGATGAGGAGACGTCAGGCGCGCCCGAATGGACCATCAAATAGACGGCCCCGCTCAGCACCACCACGACGAGGGGGAGGAGGAGCAGAATCTTCGGCACCTGAAGTGGCCGGGGTTGACGCCCCCATTCTCCGACTCTCACACGCCCCTCTCTCGGTATGCACCCATCACGAACATGGTAGAACCTTGACGAAGGCTTGCTCGCGGTGCTCAAGAGCCGAGCAAGAGCTGCGACCGCCGGATCAGCGCCAGTACGTCTGCGAGCTGCCGCCTGAAGGGGTCACCGTGACCGTGGCACCATTGTCGGTCAGCGTAGTGCCGTTCGGGGCGGTGTACACATTGGTCCCCGCCGTGCGCCCCAACGTAACGAAGGAGCCTCCGGGAAACGTCATCCGCACTGACGCGTTGCCGTAGACGCAGGTAAATGCGAGGATCGTTTTCGCGGCGTCAGCGTAATACTTCACGCTGCCGCCCTGCACGGCCCAGGTGTTCGAGTACGCCAAGCCCTGGGGAGCTTGGTCGTCGATGACTGTGTACTGGAAGTACAGCGGCGCGTTTCCGATGTCGGGCCAGGTGAACATGAAGGAGCACTGACCAAGCGCATCCGTCGTCAGGTTCACGGCGATGTCCGGGCTCGGGACGAGAATGCCACCGAGGTAGGGCAGGTTGATCACGGACGCTCCGATCACCAACACGGCCTGCGCGTTGGGCTTGGCGCCTTCGAGATTGATCTCCACCGACTGATCCACGTCGAAGGTGCCATGCACGCTGCATACCGGAATGCCGTTCGTGCCGGCAAGACCGCCGCCGAGATCGGTCGACTGAGCCAGGGCGGCCGGAGCCAGCATGAGAGCTGCCAGGAAGAATTCGCGAATCCGCATGATGTCGCCTGCTTTCGGGATTGAGGTGGCGTCGGAGGACCCCCCCACCGAACCCGAAACACGGAGTCGGAGTAGGGGCACCGCCCAGGAGCGTGCCCGTCACGGCCACCCGGTTCAAGTGTGGATACGGAAATCCCACTGGCGCAGCGTGGCCTCCCTCCCCGAACCGGAGCGCACGCGCCGACGCAGTCGGTGGTCGCGCTTCCGTTCGTCTGGTCGCCCCGCCTGCGAATTCCTGGGCGGCGTCCTTGAACGTCTCGAACGCCTCCTCGAGCAGGTCGGCGGGCGACCCGGTCCCGGGTCCGCGGTGCTCTCAGGGTGGAGTGACTCTTGAACAAAACCGCTACGCGGTAGCTCGGTCCACGCAGTTCGTTGGGTCGCGGGCGTCGGGACGTGCGCAATCTGGTATTCATTCAACAACCAGATTGCGCACATGCCCGATCCGTCCCGGTCGTTCGTTGGGTCGCGGGCGTCGGGACGTGCGCAATCTGGTATTCACTAACCAGCGGGGTGCTCTCCGGCCGGCTCTCGGAGAGCCACCGGCCCTGCCGGGGTCGGTTCGGCGCGGCTTCGGCGTGGGGGAGCGGGCCTGCCAACTCTCCCCGTAGCTGCACGCCCCGTCCGACGGCGCCCCTAACCCCCGCACCCGCCGCCGCTTCCGCCCGCCTTCCCCAGAACCACCACCGCCCCGCGGCTCCTAACCGCGGGGCGGGCTGGTCCGCGAGGTCTCGCGGAGATGGCTCCCCAAACCATGCGTAAATGCGAACTTCGGCGTGGGCCGAGGCATCGCAGAAGCGATGCGTCGTAGCCGAGCCGCTGGTGGCCGGCTCAGGATCCGTCCGCTGCCAGCCGAATGGGAGCAGATGCCCGACCTGGTCGCCGGCCATCGCGCGTTGCAACTGCTCCTCCTGACCTTCGCCGGCTGGGTCCACCGCGAGCAGTCACGGACGATCGAGTACCTGATCGAGGAGAACCGCATCCTCCGCGAGCAGCTCGGCAAGCGACGGCTGCGGCTGACCGAGCATCAGCGCCGTCGCCTGGCCGTTCGGGGCAAGGCGCTCGGGCGGCGGCTGCTTAGGAGCGTGGCGACGATCGTGACACCGGATACGATCCTGGCGTGGCATCGGACGCTGATCGCACGCAAGTGGACGCACCCGCGCCGACGGGTCGGTCGCCCGGGCATCCTGAAAGAGATCCGCGAGCTCGTCGTCCGCATGGCGCGCGAGAATCCGAGGTGGGGCTACAGCCGCATCCAGGGCGAGCTGAAGAAGCTGGGGCACCAGGTCGCGCGGTCGACGATCGCCAAGACGTTGAGGGAGCACGGCGTGCCACCGAGCCCGGCGCGGCCGACGTCGTGGCGGACGTTCCTCCGCGCGCACGCGGACGTGATCGCCGGTGCCGACTTCTTCACGGCCGAGGTGTGGACCGCCCGCGGGCTGGTCACGCACTACGTGTTCTTCGTGATCGATCACCTGACCCGCGCGGTGGAGGTGGCGGGTATCACGACCAACCCCGACGGCGCGTTCATGGCGCAGGTCGCGCGCAACCTGACCGACCCGTTCGACGGCTTCCTGCGCCGCAAGCGCCACCTGATCCTCGACCGGGACACGAAGTTCACCGCGCAGTTCCGTGCGATCCTCGAGCGCGCCGGAGTGCGCGTCGTGCGCACGGCCTTCCGGGCGCCGAACATGAACGCGATCGCCGAACGCTGGGTGCAGTCGGTGAAGCGCGAGTGCCTCGATCAGCTGATCCTGTTCGGCGACGATCGCCTGCGGCGCGCGCTGCGCGATTACGTGACGCACTACAACACCGAGCGCCCGCATCAGGGCATCGGCAACGTGCCGATCGACGGCGAGCCCGACGTCGGGCAGGGCGACGTGATCGTCCGCGAGCGCATCGGCGGGGTGCTGAAGCACTACCACCGCGCGGCTGCGTAGGGAGAGGGCTGGCGCGACAGCTCGGTCGGGCGGGTGGAATCGGGCTCGAGGTGCGTCCCGCGAGCCCGAATCTCGGTCGAGTGGGCGGAGTGCGATTCGCGCTGGGGCGCGCGAACCTGGCAGGGAACCGCCGGATCCGTATCGTTCGAGTTTTCGGACAGGACGGGCCCGACAACCCCTGTCTCATCACGATCTTCAACATTCTGCTGTGCAACTACGACGTTTCTGTCCTTACCTGGCTCAAGAACAATTGGCCTCTGGCCAATTGCCCGCTGCAGGGACAGACGCTGCGCATCCTAAATAGCGAGATCAGCCGTTCCCAAAATCAGCTGAACCACTGGGTGCAAAATATCAGTATCTGGTGCTAGTCGAGTCGGCGGCAACTGCTCAAGAGGTCAATCATGAAAATGCTAAAATCAACCGTCCTTCTTGGCGCCCTCGCGCTCAGCGTTTCGGTTGCGCCAGCACAGCGCACATGGGGCTACGCTGAATGTGGGTACGCTATCCAGGGCGAGGATGGCTCGCTGGAGCAGGTGGGGCCGTCCAATACACTCAAGTGGTACTATTCGCCGACGACGGGGGGGTTCGGATCTGTCACAGCGCAGATGCCGTTTGATGCTCCTGGCTGCATCGTAGCGAGCCCACAGCTTCCGGTCCTCTTCTACGCGTCGGGGATTGATTCGACGACTGGCACCGGCTACCTCGTCACGCTTCACCTCGATCCATTGACGCGGACAATATCCATCGACTCCGTCCAGGTGCTGGGTGCCCAAGATCCGATTCGCGCTGAAATCAACGCGACGGAAAACAGAATTTACTATTTCGATCGAGTCGGCCTAAAAATCTATTCGGCCGCGCTGGGTGTCTCGCCTCTGGTCTTCGTGCAGGTCGCCGATACAACGTCAGCGCCTGTGCTGGCGAAGCCAGGTGCGGGCGTCGGGCTTTCCCTGATAGCGCCGCCGGTGGGCGACCCGGGAATAGAAATCGCTTGGACCCTCGATTCGGCCGCGATCTTTGGATCAAGCGGAACTTGGAAAGTTGAATTGTCGCCGACGAACGGGCAATGGGAGACGATCCCTGTTCCTCCCCAGCCCCCGTCTGGATACGTTGAGCGGTTTGTCCTGAGATACCCCGATACTGTGCCTCTCGAGGGGGCGCTTCAGCTCTGGGGGCTCGCAGGCGCATTTTCGATCGTTAGGGACGATACGGGCGCCGCAGTGTTCTCAGGTGTGCTCAACTCCAGTCGCACCTGGGAGTCGGTTCAGATTCCGCCGGGCAGCTTCGAGCTCGGAAAGCAGTATCGAGTTACGGCTCCGTCGAGCGCTTTTGCGGATAGCCGAGCTTTTGAGCCGACGCTTCGATATGGCTCCGAGACGGTTGTGGGTATGACGACTCTCGGAAAGGTTTTGTTCGACCCGTCGAAGCTGGCTGAGGTTTCGCAGCACTTTCAGGTCACAGCGCGGATGGCGTGGGGCGACGGCTCGCAGACGCCCCCGGCGACGGCTGCGGCGGTAGCCTTGCATGTGGCAGTGTGGGAGCCTGGTCAAGATCCGACGGTGAATTTCAACGGATTGACCGTTCTGGCTAATCCGCTCGTGGTTTTCGATCCAGAGTCTTGGCCCGTGCATCCTGAACTCGGCATCGCTAGCTTCGTCTATGATATCGACCTTGCCGGTCTCGGGGATGTTCCGCTTCTGTTCCAGTTCTTCGGAATCTCTCCGGACGGCGAATTGATCGCTAGCGATATCGGCGGCGGAAACGTTGTGTCCGCACAGACATTGCAGGGCGCCAGTTTGACCGCGAATGGCTCCACCCAGGAGCAGACCACGAACGCGTCGCGCCTGAGCGGCTGGGCTACTACCGTGCCCGGCGCAAATACAGCGATGGGCCGAGCGTTCTGGGACCTTTTTGTCCAGCGGGCTCAAAATCGTTAGCTGTGAAGGGGGGTGTTGACCCCGGTGACGACGACGCCTGGGTGTTGGAGCGCCCGCCGAGCGGAGCGTTGCGCTCGTCGTATGTGGACTCTTCACGATGTCCTGAGTCGGCTGAACGCGATGGAGATCCAACCCCGTCTTGTCCGAAAACTCGAACGGTCGGTCCGACGGGCGGATTCAGCGTCCCGCGATCGGCTGCCGATCGAGGGCGGATGCCGGGCACGCGCCGCGGGTAGATGCGCTCCGTGAGGCCGTGACGCCCCACCGCGCGGCCCGCGGCGCTCTCCGACCGTCAACCAGCGGCCGGCTCTCCGCCCGGCTCTCGGAGAGCGCCGGCCCTGGTGCTGGTCCGGCCGCCGCCGTTCGCGCTTGGGGGACGCGGTCACCGTGCTCTCACGGACTCCGCGCGCCGCCCGGCGCCAGCGGCCCCAAGCCCCGCACGCACGCCCCCTTGCGCCCCCTCACCCCCAGAACGCCACCGCCCCGCGGCTCCTAACCGCGGGGCGGGCTGGTCCGCGAGGTCTCGCGGAGATGGCTCCCCAGACCATGCGTGAATGCGAACTTCGGCGTGGGCCGAGGCGTCGACGAAGCGATGGTCGTAGCCGAGCCGCTGGTGGCCGGCTCAGGATCCGTCCGCTGCCAGCCGAATGGGAGCAGATGCCCGACCTGGTCGCCGGCCATCGCGCGTTGCAACTGCTCCTCCTGACCTTCGCCGGCTGGGTCCACCGCGAGCAGTCACGGACGATCGAGTACCTGATCGAGGAGAACCGCATCCTCCGCGAGCAGCTCGGCACGCGACGGCTGCGGCTGACCGAGCATCAGCGCCGTCGCCTGGCCGTTCGGGGCAAGGCGCTCGGGCGGCGGCTGCTTAGGAGCGTGGCGACGATCGTGACACCGGATACGATCCTGGGGTGGCACCGGACGCTGATCGCACGCAAGTGGACGCACCCGCGCCGACGGGTCGGTCGCCCGGGCATCCTGAAAGAGATCCGCGAGCTCGTCGTCCGCATGGCGCGCGAGAATCCGAGGTGGGGCTACAGCCGCATCCAGGGCGAGCTGAAGAAGCTGGGGCACCAGGTCGCGCGGTCGACGATCGCCAAGACGTTGAGGGAGCACGGCGTGCCACCGAGCCCGGCGCGGCCGACGTCGTGGCGGACGTTCCTCCGCGCGCACGCGGACGTGATCGCCGGTGCCGACTTCTTCACGGCCGAGGTGTGGACCGCGCGTGGGCTCGTGACGCACTACGTGTTCTTCGTGATCGATCACCTGACCCGCGCGGTGGAGGTGGCGGGCATCACGACCAACCCCGACGGCGCGTTCATGGCGCAGATCGCGCGCAACCTGACCGATCCGTTCGACCGCTTCCTGCGCGGGAAGCGCCACCTGATCCTCGACCGCGACACGAAGTTCACCGCGCAGTTCCGCGCGATCCTCGAGCGCGCCGGCGTGCGCGTCGTGCGCACGGCCTTCCGGGCGCCGAACATGAACGCGATCGCCGAACGCTGGGTGCAGTCGGTGAAGCGCGAGTGCCTCGATCAGCTGATCCTGTTCGGCGACGATCGCCTGCGGCGCGTGCTGCGCGAGTACGTGACGCACTACAACACCGAGCGCCGGCATCAGGGCATCGGCAATGTGCCGATCGACGGCGAGCCCGACGTCGGGCAGGGCGACGTGATCGTCCGCGAGCGCATCAGTGGGGTGCTGAAGCACTACCACCGCGCGGCTGCGTAGGGAGAGGGCTGGTGCGAGAGCTCGGTCAGGCGGGTGGAATCGGGCTCGAGGTGCGTCCCGCGAGCTCCGAGTTCGGTCGAGTGGGCGGAGTCCGATTCGTCCTGGGGCGCGCGAACCTGGCGCGGAACGGCCGGATCGGTATCGTTCGAGTTTTCGGACAGGACGGGCATGGAAACGCCGGATCGGTATCGATCGAGTTTTCGGACAGGACGGTGATCGTCCAAACTTCTTGCTCAGTCTTATGCGAGAATCGAGTCCGCCAACCTATTGCAATCGCCGGGCTTATAGCGCGATCGAGGGTTCGGATGAGCGAACGGTAGCGAGTTCCGCAGAAATCCGCCCCTCTTTTTTGGTGACGTGCAGCCCCGATGTGCATAGGATTGCGCGCAGCCAACGAGGAGCCTACAGCCTACCTGGAGCCAACTGAGGAAGAGGAGAATGTACAGCCAACTCGTGAGTGATCTTGGCCTGAACTCGGCTGGCACCGTCAGTGAGGTCACGCAGCCTGTCAGCATGGCGGGCGCCAACGCGGTCCAGATGGACACAACGGTCGCGAGCCTCACCGCCACGAACGTGAGCTTCCA
This sequence comes from uncultured Planctomycetota bacterium, assembly GCA_963823025.1. Lineage (GTDB taxonomy): Bacteria > Planctomycetota > UBA1135 > UBA1135 > UBA2386 > CAWGKH01. The sequence continues at coordinate 327,216 of CAWGKH010000011.1, forward strand.
ACTTCAGCAGGGCAACGACCTCCAGAACTGGGCGAACGTCGATAGCCCTGTGGCGGCCACTGCCGCCGGCTACAAGCTGTTCACCGCAAACACTGGTGTGACAGGCGCCTATGTTCGAATCAAGCTAACCCTAACCGGTGCAGGGATCGGTGTTCTGGCGGCCGGACTGAACACGTCGCAACAGTGAGGCCAAGGGCATGCACACACAATTGGCTACCCAAATGGATGTCCGGGACACGGCCCCGGGCTACACCATGGCGGTCAGCATGGCCGGCGCGAACGCGTCGCAAGCCGACGTCGTCGTGTTCGCCGTCGTCAACACGCTGGATGTCAGGGTTGCCTACCAGGGAAGTGACGATCTCCAGAACTGGACCGATCTGTCGACTCCTGTGACCTTAAGCCCGGTTGGATTTACCTACTTGGCGGCCGAGACCGGAGTCACAACGGCTTATGTCCGTATGCGTGTCATCATCGGGTCGAAGACCGATCCAGGCCAGCCGGCAGCGGCGATTGCATCCGTGGGGCTCAACACTTCGATTCAGTAGGTGAACCAAGACATGGATTTGCGGCACGAGCCACAGGTGTGTGTTTCTCGGACCGTTCAACTCGGACGATCCGGGGGAGTGGTCCCTCCGCTCGGCGGATGGCACCCTGGGTCTGGCGCGACGCGGGAGCTTCGCATGGGCACCGAAGCAACGCGGGCGATTCCTGTTCCGTCCGTATCTCCTGGGATCGGCTTGGACGACCTATATGCGCAGTCGTCTTCGGATGCGCTTGGTTCCCCCGCGCCATTCGGTCAAACGCCAGTAGTTGCTACTTCGGACGTATGGTCACATGGTCGTTACGGGACTGATTCCATCGCCGACCGGCATTGCTTTGGGCCATTTACGGTGCCCGGCGCGAACGCCGGGCCAGTTTTGGTGTACGGGACCGGCTCCACTGCTGCAGCGGCCTTGGCCGACGCTCAGACTAAATGCGAGCGGGTACCTGCGCTCCTTCAGCGCGAACCTGGAGCGCCCGCGCTCGCGGTGAAGTGCGGCCGGTGTACGATGGCGGTGCTCAGTGAGGTGATGGAGGTGGCTTGTGATATTGGACCGATATCACGAATCCCAGGCTTCGGCGGTTCAGGGTGCTCCATGCCAACGGGAACGGTCACAATACCAAACCCGCTGGGCGGGGGGACTCTCACGGTCTCTCTAACTCCGCCCACCAACGTCCTATACGTCGGGCATAGTTGGTGGTCCGGTCACGTGTTTGTAGCGTTCTTAGTCGCCAAGAGCGATTCGAGCATGAAGTTCAAAGTCGAGTGTTCTTGCCCGCGTTGGTCTCATCCAGGCCTGTAGTCGTCGTGCGGCGAGCTTCCAGAATTGGGTTGCTGCTCTGTGTGATCATCGCGGGAGTGGCCGGCATGATCGTGCTTGCGCGGCCATTCTCCGATCGATGGGTTGTCTGTGGTCTGCCTCGGTCGTGTGTGTTCGTTCTGCGGGGCGACGAAGACGTTCTGAAGTCTGCTGCAGTGGGTGGAGTGTTCGCTTTCGAGTGTGAGCGTTCGCTGTTGCCTGAGAACTGGATTGAGTGCGCCGGTCAGAGTGTCACTATGGACGAGTATCCGCGGCTATGGGATGTGTTGACCCGAGCGGGATTCCAAGCTGTCGGTTCTAAGATCGTGCTCCCAGATTACCGAGGAATGGCCCTGGCAGGAGCGTTTGCTGGTTCCGACGAGACGGCGGACGGTTTCGGCTACTTCGGCGTGGCACTGATAGGAAATCAGGGGAGAGTCTTGCCCGGCGGATCCGTTGCAGTCCAGCGCGTCATCTGGGCCATCAGGTCGCGCTAGGCGTTTGCGCAAGGTGGCGGCATGAACGCCATAACCTCTTGAACCACAACGCCGTCCTGTCCGAAAACTCGGACGACGCCGAAGCAGCGGTTCCATGCCCAGTTCGCGCGCCGCAGGGCGGTGACCACCACGTGGGCGTTGTGCAGGATCGGCTCGTTGTGCGGGTGGAGCCGTGTGGTGACCGGGCTCGCTTCGACCGGGAGGGTGCCCGCGTCCTGTCCGAAAACTCAAACGACGCCGAACCGGCTGTTCCGTGGCCGGTTCGTGCGCCGCAGGCCGCGCTGGCTCCGTGACGTTTCGCCGGTGACTACGTCGTGGGCGTGGCGCAGGACCGGATGTTAACCAGCGAGTGGCTCTCCGCCCGGCTCTCGGAGAGCGCCGGCCCTGGTGCTGGTCCGGCCGCCGCCGTTCGCGCTTGGGGGACCCGGTCACGGTGCTCTCGCGGACCGGCTTCGCCACCCCGCACCAGCGGCCCCAAGCCCCGCACGCACGCCCCCTTGCGCCCCCTCGCCCCCAGAACGCCACCGCCCCGCGGCTCCTAACCGCGGGGCGGGCTGGTCCGCGAGGTGTCGCGAAAATGGCTCCCCAAACCATGCGTGAATGCGAACTTTTCGGCGACGGCCGGCGAGAGCCGTCGGGCGTGCCGCATCCCCTCTGCCGGCCGGCCGGGTGAGGCGCGTCGTCCCGGGGATCGGGTGGTCGGATGTCCGCGTCCGGTCACGAGTGGCAGGGCCGGCCGGGACGGGGAGGAGCTGCGCTGGCGGTCTGGCGAGTCGTCGCATTCCCTGCGGCATGGGACATGAGGTCTTTCGAGCGCAACGTAGCACCAGGCGAACCAACCGCACCGGCGTGTCGACGCTTCTGCAAGCGGCGAGGGTGCGTTACGGACCGGGGACGGGGATGCGCGCTCCGAGAGGGGTGAACTGTGCACGGACTCGAGCGTACGGTATCGTCCGGAAGCTCGGAACGGACACCAAGGACTGCAGACCGAACACTCCATGAGACGATGCGTGATTGTAGCGATGTTGCTCGCGGCCATGGCGACGAGCCAAGTCCGAGTTGACCGCCCCAACAAGCGCGAAGTCCGGGAGTTGGTGGCGAAATACCTCTCGAAGGACACTGAGGAAGTGGATCGCGCAGCGGCTCTGAAGCGACTTCAGGAGGGGACGCCGGCCCTCGCTGCTACTCCGCTGAGGTACGCGCTCAGGGACGACGACACGCGAGCGCGTGCGTTGACGCTGGCTACCGAGCTTCGCGTCGAGGGTCTCTGGAGCACCGCAAGTACCTTCATCGATGGGGACGACGAGGACTTCATCATCAAGTACGGCATGGTCTTGCAAGAGCGTGGGGCGTCCGAGGAGGTGTTCGATCGCTGGAAGGATGCGGAGGTCGCGAGCACTAAGTACGCCATCGCGAACGGCGCGCTCCGCGCCTACCCGGTCGATACGGCGGTAGTCCGGAAGGTGAAGGACTTCCTCGACAGGGACGCCGAGGATGATCGCAAAGCAAAAGACGCCGCCGAGATTCTCCGCTACCAACTCGCCCTCCCTGACGCGAGCGTCGAAGAGATCTCGGACAATTGGAGCGAACTCATGGCGCAGTTCTCGCTCGATAGACGGGGATTCCGACTCGCGGGCACCGACCTATTCCAAGACTCCAAGTGGGAGGAGGTCGGAACCGTCTTCCACGTCGGAAAGAACTATCGCCTTGCCCCTGGGGCCTGGATGAAGTGCGCGGCCCCGAGCGAGTGGAACGACGGCGACAGGACGTTCGTCGTTCGCGTGCGAGTCGTCGAAGGCACCGGCGTCGCCGTTGGACTTGGAACGGCCCAGGGCATGTGGACGGTCGAACTCAAGGACCGCCAGTGGGTGGTGCGGTCGGGGCGCGAAATCGAGGTACTTCGCGGAAGCCGAGCCTGGCCGCTGGACCACGATCAAGTTCGTCGTGAGCTATATCAAGCAGGCGAACGAGCGGGGCGAGAGACGTTGCAACGTCTTTGTGGACGATACGAAGGTGCTGGACAACGGGTGGCTCAACGGGGACTTCCAGCAATTCATGGTGCAGGCGGGGAAGGCCACTGTCGTCGTCGGCGGTGCGGAAGTCAGTCGTCGTTGACGGGCGCGTCCCATGCTGGAGGGAATGCGACCTCGGCGGCCGAGCGGCGCGCACCCGGCCAGGTCGATCGGCTCCAGCCCCGGCCGGAGCCGGTCGGCGGGCCGCCGGCCCCTCGGCACCGTTTCACCGTTTTCTAACGGTGAAAAACGGTGCCGACGCCTGGTCGGCCGGGAGCGATCCCTTTGCAGTTGCGTGGGTTACGGCGATTCCGGGGCCTCGTGAGCACCCCGGAAAACGGTGAAAAACGGTCAGATGGCCTCCAGACGGCCTGTAGCGGCCAAACTCGGTTCCGGATCGAGGCGGGCGACGGGTGGTCGGCGGAACGGTTCACCGCCGGAATCGGATAGGTGCGCCGCCCGGTGCCAGCCCGCCGCCAGGCCGGCGCGGGCCGCGTCGGGGCGCGGCGTCCAGGCCGACCAACGCGCGCGGGCTGCCCGTACGACGGGTGGGGATCACCGTCCCACGAACGCGCGGTCGGTCGCGTCGGTATGCGCAGCGGGCGCTACGCCGAGGCGAGCACCTCGCGGATCTTCTGCAAGGCGCGCTGCATCTTCTCGCGCTCGCGCTCGGCCTGCTGGACGTGCGCGACGAGGCCCTGCAGCGAGTCGAGGCTCGTGGAGGTGGTCGTGGACTTCCGCGGGCGACCGCGACGCTTGACGACGATGGTGCCGTCGGTGGGGGCGGTTGCTCTCGCCCGGGCCGCCTTCGTCTTCCTCGCGTACTTGCCCGTGCCGCGCTTGGCGACCGGCACCAGGCCGAGCATCGCCTTGGCGCGGCCGTACATGATCGGGTAGATCGTCAGCCCCTTCTTCTCGGCCGCTGCCCGGACGTCGGCGTAGGCGGCGTCCTTGTTCTTCTCGAGGGCGGCGACGATGAAGTCCATCGGGCTCTGGTTCTTTGCTGCCATGCGTGGTCTCCCGGTTCCTGCAAAGGGCGCGGTTGTTGCACTATCCGTCGCGACAATCAAGCGAGATCCGCCGCCGCTGTCTTGAGAGAGACTCCGCGGCGCTCAGAGAGTCGCCGCGCTCGATCGGCCGGTTGTTCAGCCTGGCGAGGCGCGGCCGCTCCCGTCGCTGTCCAGCTCGAAGCCGTGGAAGATCGCGTGCGCGTACAGGTCGCGGTGGTCGCGGACCCAGTGCGCGGCGTCGTCGAAGCCCAGCGCCCCCGCGATCTCCGCGACCGCCGTGCGGTCGAGCATGTTCGTCAGCCCGGACTGCCGGACCGCTTCGATGCCGTCGAGCACCTCGCGGGGAACGCGGACCGGTCCGCGCTCCGGTTCGGAGGCGCCGGGCGTCGGCTCCGGGGTCATGCGACCCCGTCCCCGGCCGCTGTCTGCAGCACGGCGATCGCCTTCCGGATCGCCTCGCGGAGTCGCTCGGCCTCGGCCGCGCCCTGGTCCTCGATCTTCGCGACCACGCCGCGGATCAGCGACTCGGTGTCGAGGCTGGGCTTGGGGGCGCGAGGCCGCCGCTGGCGGCGCGTCTTAGCAGGTGCGGTGCCGGCCGTCTGGGTCGGCGCCGCGCGCGACGTCGCCGCAGGCGCGCCGGCCTGGCGCGACAACAGCCGCTGCGCGGCGTTCACCGAGGCCGCGGTGATCCGCACACCGCGCAGCGCGGCCTGGGCCTTGGCGTCGTCGAGGCTGATGTCGGGGTCCTGGGTGAGGATGTGCAACGCCACCAGGATCGGCTCGCGGACCTTGGGGTAGCGGGCCTTGAGCTGGGCGAACTGCGCCTCCCAGCTGTCGTAGGTGGAGGTGGGAGGAACGGGGGACTCGATCGTCGTCGTGGTCATGATGTCTCTTGAAGAGGGACTTCGGGGAACAACTCGGCGAACACCCGCCGCTGGACCGTCCAGAGCGGGTGCTTGCCAACAGCACGTAGGTGGCGGTCGCGCGGCTCGACGTGGCCGAGCAGCACGGCGGCCTGGATGTCCGGGGCCAACAGCGCGAGGTCGCAGATCTGGGTGATGCGTGCGCGGGTGAGGCCGAGGCGCTCGGCGGCGTCGGCGTAGCTCTGCAGTTCGCCGGCCTCGATCTGCGCTTCGATGTGGTGGGCGAGCGCGATCCGCCGCGCGATCGCGGTGGGGCCGCTGGGCTTCGGCTTCGCGTCGGGTTCCGGGCGTCGCCGGCAGGTGCGGAACGCGACCTTCAGCTTGAGGCTCGGCGCGCTCACGCGGTCCTCCGATCGGCGACCTCGCGGACGAGGCCGCGGATGCCGGTGTCGCGGAAGACGATCTCGATCCCGCCGGCCTGCCCGTCGAAGCGGACCTCGTCGATCAAGAGCCGCAGCACGCGGGCGCGTTCCTTCGGCAGCAGCTCGTCCCACACCGGGGTGAACTGCTCCAGGGCCTCGCGCAGCGCGTCCTCGTCGACGGTGTGGTTGGTGATCGCCGCCAGCTGCCCGGTGACCTCCGCGTGCCGGCTGTCGAGCTTGTGGATCTGGTCGTCGACCTCGGCGATGCGGCCGGTGATGGCGCTGGTGGCATCGCCACCGTGCTGTAGGGCATCGAGCAGGTTGCGGCGTTCGCCCGTGAGCCGCGTTCGCTCCTGGGTGATGCGTCGCGCTTCGACGGTCAGCGCGGGCTTCTGCACCTCGCCGGCCTGTTGGGCCGCGGTGACGGTCGCCAGCAACACCGAGGGGTCTTCACCGACCGCGCGGATGCGGCTCACGACGACCTCTTCGAGCTCGCCGGCCGGAGCGCGGCTTCCCACGCAGGCGTCGGCGCCCGACTTCATCGCGGTCTGGCAGACGTAGTAGCGGTAGGTACGGTTCGCGCGGCGGTTGGTCGACAGGCTCATGGCCGCACCGCAGCGCGCGCACCGCAGGAGCCCACCGAGGATGGAGCGCCACTTGCCGGGGCCGCGCGTCGTGGGCCGGTGTTCGCGCAGCGCGCGGGCGATCTGCTCGAACGTCGCCTCCTCGATGATCGCGTCGTGGCGGCCGTCGACGATCTCGTCGCCGCAGCGGATCTTGCCGGTGTAGAGGACGTTGGTGAGCAGCGCGCGCAGCGAGTTCTTGTTGAAGGCGGCGCCGCCGGCGGTCTTGCCCTGCTGGTTGACCCACCTCTTGTTGCGGATGCCGCGCCGGTCCAGCTCGGCCACGGTGGCGACCAGTCCGCCGTGTTCGAGGTAGAGGTCGAAGATCGTCCGGACGGTCTCGGCCTCGGTGTCGTTGACCACGAGCTGCTTGTCGACGACCTCGTAGCCGAGGACGAGCCGGCCGCCGGTCCACATGCCCTTTCGCCGGGTGGCGGCCATCTTGTCGCGGGTGCGCTCGCGGATCACCTCGCGCTCGGTACTGCGAGAAGGACGCGAGGATGTTCAGGGTCAGGCGACCCATCGAGCTGCGCGTGTCGAAGCTCTGCGTCGTCGACACGAAGCCGACCCCGCGCCGCTCCAGTGCCGCCATGAAGCTCGTAAAGTCGAGCAGGCTGCGGGAGACGCGGTCGATCTTGTAGGCGGCGATCACGTCGATCTTGCCGGCCTCGACATCCTCGACGAGGCGCTGGAACGCGGGCCGGTCGGTGTTGCCGCCGGAGTAGCCGTGGTCGTCGTAGCGATCGGGGAGCGCCACCCAGCCCTCGCCGCGCTGGCTCGCGACGAACGCCTCGACGGCCTCGCGCTGGGCTTCGATCGAGCCGAACTCCGATTCCCTCGCGACCGACTGCCGGCAGTAGATCGCGACGCGGGTGGTCGACGCGGTGGCGGGGGACTTCCGCTTCTTCAAACTCGCGACCTCTCCGTCAACCCGAAGAACAACTTGCCGTTCCACTTCGCGCCGGTGATCGCGAACGCCACCGCGCTCAACGAGCGGTAGGTCTGGCCGTTGCACACGAAGCCCTCGCGCGTGACCTCGACGCGGATCGGCTGCCCGCGCCACTCGCGCTGCAGCACGGTGCCGGGGCGCGGTTGCCCGGTGGCCGCCGCAGGGGCGTCACGTCGCGGCGCGCCGGGCAGGCGTAGGTCCGCGGCGAGGCGGTCGAGTTCGGCGCGTGCCGGGCCGGGCAGGCCGCCGTAGGCGGCGAGCTGCAGCTTGAACGCGATCCTCTTCCGCAACCAGGCGGGGCTGCGGTAGCGGGGCCGCTGGCCGTGCAGGCGCTCGTACTCGGCGGCCAATTCGGCGGTGGAGAGGGGGTCGAGGGCGGCGATCTGGTCGGCGACGTTCATTCGGCGTCCTCCGCGGGACGGGCACACTGAGCCTCGACCTCGCCGGTCCCAGCAAGTGGATCTGGCGAGTTCTGCCGTTCGCGACCCGGCTTGATTCCTCGTGCCAGTACCCGCTGGACGCCGGCGGCGAGAAGTTCGCCGAGTTCGGCCAGGCGCTGTTCCCGCGACATGCGGGCAGGGTCGATCGACTTCACGACTCGATTCCCTCGCGCGCGGCGATCTCACCGAGGACCGCGCGTTCGATCGCGCACCGGGCGTCGTCGTCGATGGGGCGGAAGTACGAATGCCGCCGCCCCGAGCGGTCGGTCTTCGCCGGAAAGCTCAACGCGAGCCGGCCGTGGGCGGTGCGGCGCAACGTGATCGCGTCGAGCACCAAGTCGCCGTAGACGACCGACAGGTAACCGAGCAGGCCGCCGCGGAGGTCGGAGTCGGTCGCGCGCACCCACGTGCGGATGCGGATGCCGGGGCGATCCCCGCTTGTGGGGCTAGTCCCGTAAGAGGAGGCGCGGGTCATGACCGCACCTCCTGCCACGTGAGTGCGGAGTGCGGCGAACGACGTTCACAACGTTCACAACCGTCACGGGACGCGCCTCGACGGGTCGTAACGGACGTTGCAACCGGTGCTTGCGCCGGGCGCTGATGTGTGAACGTTGCGTGAACGTCGGTGAACGTTGTGAACGTCGAGGAGGCGGCGCGTGCCCGACCGTCACCTGCGCAAGTCCTGACGATCATTTGGCTTGCGCCTCCGCGTGAACGTTGTGAACGTCGTCCTCCCCGGGATCTTCCTCGATCGTGATCCAGTACCCGTCTCGACGGCGGCCGCGGAACTCGACGACGACGCCGAGGCGCGCGAGGTTGGGGCGCAACCGACGCAGCTCACCGCCGAGTGCGCGTGGCGAAGCAGGCCAGTCCGGGTGCCGTCGCTCGTGCGTCGACGACTTCTCCTGGAGCACGCCGAGCAGGCCGCCGATCAACCCCTTGAACGGTCCGGTGCGGACGATCCGCAGGATCACCGGTCCGACCGCGCTCGACTCCAGCGCGGTCAGAGAGGCGAGGTCGCGGTTCGCGCGGTAGGCATCGGCGAAGACGACCGGTTCGAGGCCGAGCGCCATCGCCACCTTCCCGCCGATGCGCGAGGTCCTCGGCCATCCGCTCGAGCGACACATCGACCGGACCGGCGCCGAGCACCTTCGCTACAAGGTGGAGTACGGCGCCCAGAAGGCGCGGCTGCAGCTCGTCGAACCGCGCCCAGAGATCGGCCTCGGTCCGACGCCGCGAGCCCGCGATCGGCTGCAGGTGAACGGTGATCATCCGATCCGCGAGGTCCGACCGCGTCGCCAGATCGTTGATGCCGTTGATGATGATCGGGCGGCAGAACGAGAGCTGGCGCTCGTCGGCGTCGGTGTACAGCTTCCGCGCGGCGAACCCCGCACCGGTGGCGACGCGGCACAGCGAGTCGCTGAGCTGGGTCGAGATGCCGGAGAGGTTCTCGTAGACGAGGAGGTGCGCGTGTTGTGCGGCGACCGCGATGTCCTCCTCGCTGCGCGGTGGCGATCGTCCCTCCATCGCGTGCGGGTCGATCAGGCGCTGGAGGGCGCGGCAGAGCGTCGTCTTGCCGGAGCCCTGCTCGCCGGTCAGCGCGAGGATCGGGTAGCTCGCGACGTTCATCACGCTGTTGACCAGCCAGGCGGTGACGAGCAGGCGGAGGTCCGCGTCGTCGAAGTGCAGCAGGTCGAACAACGAATCCAGGTTCGCGAGGCCGGCAGCTGGGACCGGCAAGGGCTTGGTGCCAGAGGCCCGGGTGAACCGAACTGCGGGTTCGTCGACGACGCGCCACCCAGCGGCCGTGACCTCCACCGACTGCCACCGGTCGTTGCACAGGTCGAGCCAGCCGCAGCGGTCGACGTAGGCGACGCGCGTGTGCACCGACCGCCGCTCACCGTCGAATTGTGCGATGGCTTTCAGCTGACCGACCGCGGTCGTCATCGGCGCTGGCGGCACAGCCTTCTGGTAGGTGCGGTAGGTCCTGGCTGCGGAGCCACCGCTCGAAGTGCTCCGATCCGATGCGCCAGGTCTCGCGGTGCTCGTCGACCCGGATCGTCGCATACGCATCGTCCTGCTCGTCGTGGAACAGGACGGTGTCATTCGCCAGACCAACCAGCCGGTCCGCGATGTTGTCGGGCGAGTCGTCGGGCGCGTCTTCCGTCGATGCCTCGTCCGGATCGGCCTGCCCGTCGTCGGGTTCGGCTTCGGCGTTGGCGGCGCTGGCGATAGCCTCGCGGATCTCTTCGGCGATCTCGTCATCGCCCGCTCCGGCCTCGTGTCGGGCGTCGCAGAAGTCGACGATGTCGCCCTTCGCGGGAAGATCCGGCAACTGAGCGATCGAGACCGACACGGCACGGGCTGCGTAGGCACGCGCCGCAACGTCGCGCATGTGCTTCGTCCCGGCGGGATCGTTGTCAGGGAAGAGCGTCAAGGTGCGGCCGGCGAGCGGCGCGAAGTCCGTCAGGTGCGCGTTGCCTGCGCCCTGGCTGCAGCTCGTCGCGACGAAGCCGAGCCTCGCTGCGAGGTCGGCCTTCTGCTCACCCTCGAACAGGAGCACGGGCACCTCGCCGGAGGCGGCGAGCAGCTCGGGCAGGCGGTAGAGTGGGCGGTGCTTCTTGATGCCGCCGAACATCCAGCCGCCAGATGCAGGCCGAATCTGCGGGATCTCCTTGCTGCCGTCGGGGCGACGGACGCGCACGACGGCAAAGACCGGCACGTTCTCGGCGTCGCGATAGACGTGTTTCGACTCGAACGAGCCGTTCTTCCACGTCGCCGCCGCGTCGCTGATCGCCTCGATCGTGTCGTAGCGGGACTTCTTCGTCTTGCTGTCGGAGCGGCGTGCCCGTCCGTGCTTCGACGGGGGCATCAGGTCCTTCAGCGTCCAGCCGATCGCCTCGACGACCGCCTCGGTCGTACAGGCGGCGCGGCACTTGATCAGCAGCTTGCCCGACTCGCCGATCCGGACGTTCAGGGAGGGGATCTCGTCGTCGTGGGCGGGGCAGTGGCAGACGGTCTCCTCGCCGGTCTGCCGGACGGCACCACCGCAGGCGTCGAGGAACGCGGCGAGGCGTTCTTCCGGCGAGGAGCCGAGCGGGCGTCCGAGGGCGTCGCGGTGCCACGGATCGTGGCCGGCGACTGGATGGCGCGCCTCAGCCACGGGACGCCTCCTTCTCGAGCGTCGCCCGGAGGTCGTCCGTGAGGATCCCCAGCGCCGTGGCCGCCTGGAGGAGTTGGTAGGGCGACCAGAGGCGCCGGCCGGCGAGGATCGGCGGGGGAGGTGCTACATGGCCGCGACGAACCGTCTCGGAGAGCTTCGGTTCGGTCGTCCCGAGCAGAGCGGCGGCGGCCCCGGTTGTCGTGGGGAAGGAGAGAACGCGTCGATCGTCGGTGCGCATACACCGGCGATGTGTGACGCGGCGCGTACCACGCGTGACTTTCGAGGTTACACGTCTTCGCCGCCGACCGAGCCCGGGTCCGAGCCGGCTGGATTCACCAGCCACCGGGTCCCGGGCGGGGGCTCGTAGGACGGCGAAAAGCCTGTCGGATTCTTCAGGTGCGTCCGAAAGTGGTCGTGTGCTGCGCGGTGAGCGACCTTGATTTCTGCGAGGGCTCTTCGGATCGCGTTAGCAACGGAACCTCTGCCACGGGTGCGATCGCTGCCGAGTTCGACTTTCCCGCCGGGCCGCGTGGAGCGATCGAGCTCGGCCGCGAGTTCGCGCAACTGGTTCCGCGTGGCGTCGACTGTTCCGAGGTCGTCGTTCTTCTCGGCATCAGCCAGTCGCTCCTTCGCGTCGAGAATGTTCGCTCGCAATTCGCGCGATGCCAGGGGGTCCAACGCGGTTTGCCGGGACGTGCAGGCGAACGGCGCAGTGCCGATCAAGTTCTCGGCGTCGACGGGGTGACCGGCGTTCGCGACGAGCTTCTGGAGGTACGACAGGCCGACACGGTCCGGGAGCGACGCCTCCACGCCGGCGAAGCGGAGCTTCCACGTCTTACCGACCTTCACCAGCTCGTGCACATCAACAGGTTCGAACTCCGAGCTGGTCGCGTGGTCAGGCGGTCGGGCGTGAGTCGTCGCTTCGATGGCGCCGTCGGCGGCGACGTCCAGCGTGACGTGGTGCTGTGCTGCGAACTTCTCGAACGTGACGGCGATCGCCGTCGGTCTTCCGGGGAGCGACAGGGAGATCGACTGGCCTGGTAGAACGTCAACTGCGGGCGAGGCGGTGCCGCCGGAGGGAGTGTCCGCTGGGCGAGCGACCAAACTCAGCGCCGAGCCGATCCCAACGTTCCGGATCACGACCTTGTCGCCGTCGAGCGACGCGGCGAGGAGAGGCCACAGGCTGAGGCCGAACTGCGCCCACACGGCTTCGTCCAGGGCGCGGAAATCCTTCACCGGCTCCTTGAGCACGCCGGCCGCCTCGGCAACGGAGCTCGGCACGCGGCCCGAGGCGACGAGACGCAGCGCGGCCGGGTTCTTGGAGTGATTCGGCGTCAACGTCCGGGCCGCCGCTACGCACCAGTCGTACCTGGCGAGCAGCGAGCGGGTGTCGGTCTTGCCGTCCCGAAGGCGGGCGTCGATTACCCTTAGGAGCTTCCAGATCACCGCCGGCCAGACGTCGGCAGCCAGATCGTCGAGCTTCCACCGGAGCTTCATCACGCGGATCTCGGCGGTCTCGGGATCGACGTCCCATGTTTCGTCTCGCTCGATGACCCACGACAGCAGCGCCTGTCCCCCTCCCCGAAACCCTGCACACCCTGAGCCGATAAACGCCCATCGGAAGTCACCGCTCTCCCTGACCGCGGCAGAAGAGCCGCAGAGGAAGAACGATGACCGACTCGTACCTACCCGACGCTCCCAATCCGGAGCGTACGTCCCGCGTACCCCCGTCCACCCCGCCGAGTGAGAAGGTGCTGCCCGGAGGGGAGGAGGTCGGCGGCGTAGCCGACGACCGGATCCCCGGAGGGCAGCACCGGGCGGCGCTGCGCTCGCCCGCCGAGTTGGAGGAGCTGTTGCCGCCGCCGCGCCGGCGGCGCGGCAGGCGCCGGGTCTCGCCGGACGACCCGGCCCCGCGCACGAGCTTCACGCCGCGCCAGCGGCTTTTGCTGCTCGACATCTGGCAGCGGTCCAAGCTGCCGGCGAACGACGTCGCGGCGTTGGTCGGGGTGTCGGCGTACACGCTGTACAAGTGGCGGCAGCGGTTCCAGGACGAGGGTCCTGCGGGTCTGCAGGACCGCCCGCGCGGACCGGGCCGGGGCAGCCGGCTGGCGGATGACACGCGGCGGGCGATCCTGCTGATGAAGCAGGCGCACCCCGAGTGGGGTCAGGACCGGATCCACGACATGCTGTCGCGGACGGCGGGCTTCTCGGCGAGCCCGGGTGCGATCGGGCGCTTGCTGGAGCAGGTCGGCTACGTGGTCGAGGAGGTGCGGACCAGGCCGCATCCCGACCACGTGCGGCACTTCGAGCGGGCGCGGCCGAACCAGCTGTGGCAGACCGACCTGTTCACCTTCGTGATGAAGCGGGAGAACCGCCGGGTGCACCTGGTGGCGTTCATGGACGACCACAGCCGCTTCGTGGTCGGCTACGGGCTGCATGCGAGTAGCTCGGGGGCGATGGTGCGGGAGGTGTTCGAGGCGGCGGTCGCCAACTACGGCGCGCCCGAGGAGGTGCTGACCGACAACGGCTCGCAGTACGTGACCTGGCGCGGCAAGAGCGCCTTCAGCCAGCTGCTCGAGCGGCGTGGGATCCGGCAGATCGTCGCGCGGCCGCGGCACCCGCAGACGCTCGGGAAGATCGAGCGATTCTGGGGCACGCTGTGGCGGGAGTGCGTGGAGCGGGCGGTGTTCGTCGGGATCGACGACGCGCGGCGGCGGATCGGGCTGTTCGTCGACCACTACAACTTCCAGCGCACGCACAGCGGCATCGACGGGCTGGTGCCGGCCGACCGCTACTTCGCGGCGGCGCCGCAGGTGTTGGCGACCTTGCGTTCGCGGGTGGAGGCGAATGCCAAGGAGCTCGCGCAGCACGGGATGCCGCGCAAGAGCTTCTACCTGACCGGGCGGGTGGGCGACGCCAACATCTCGTTGCACGCCGAGGGCGAGCGGGTGGTGCTGACCAAGAGCGACGGGTCGCGCGAGGAGGTGGACCTGACGGCGCCGGGTCGGCGCGCGGACCAGCCGGGTGTGGCGCAGGCGCTGCCGGAGCCGGTGTCGGTCGAGGGTCGGTTGCCCGACCATCCGGCGAGCGTCGAGGACGGGCCGGTGGCGCCGGGTGCGTCGCCGCTCGACCAGGCGCTCTGCGACCTGCACCGTGAGCTCGCCGGCGACGACGAGCCGCCGGCGGCCGAGGACGTGGACGACGCGGAGGGCGCGCGATGACGCGCGCCCCGCGGCCGCAGCCGGCGGGGCCGAAGGCGCTGAAGGGCAGCGTCGAGGCCAGGCGCAAGGCGGCGGTGATCCTGGAGGCGCTGGCGGGGCTGCGCACGACGCAGTCCGCCAGCGACGAGCTGGGGATCGCGCTGGTGCGCTACTACGTGCTGGAGACGCGGATGCTGCAGGCGATGGTCACGGCCCTCGAGCCGCGGGCTCGCGGTCGCAAGCGCAGCGAGGACGCATCGCGCCGGGCGCTCGAGGAGGACCACCGTCGACTGCAACGCGAGGTGCTGCGGCTGCAGGCGCTGTATCGGACAACCCAGCGCGCCTTCGGGGTGCGGGAGTCCGAGCGGCAGAAACCGAAGAAGGGTGCCGCATCGAAGACCACCAAGACCCGCCGGCCGAGGCGCGAGAGTCGCGGCGAGCGGGTGGTGCGAGCCCTGCGGAAAAACCTGTCGCCCGAAGCTTCGCCGTCGGCGAAGATGCCGGCCTCCGGTCAGGGAGGTGCGTGATGGTGATGGGACGTCCGAACAAGGGCGTGGGTCACGTCGACGCGGTGGCGGGCAGTCCGCGCGAGAAAGCGCGGCTGAGGGCGATCCTGCGCACGCTCGGCGGCGAACGGTCGGTCGAGGCTGCGGCGGCTGACCTCGGCATCCGTCCGGCGCAGTTCGGCGCGCTGCGGAAGCGGGCGTTGCAGGGGGCGGCGGATGCGCTGGTGCCGCGCCCGCCGGGCCGGCCGCGGCTGTGCGACGTGGAGGAGTCCGAGCAGGTGCGGGAGCTGCAGGAGGAGGTCGCGCGGCTGCGCGCGGAGGTGGCGCGCGCCAATGTCCGGGCGGAGGCGGCCCTGGTGTGCGGCGAGCGGGACGCGGCGCCCGAAAAAAGGGGCGCCACGGTCAGGCTGCCGCGGCGCGGCCGAAGCGGCTGAGTGACACCGCGCTGGTGCCGCCGCCGGCCAAGGGGGCGACGGCGCGTCGCGCCGCGTTGCGGGAGTTGGCGATCGCGCAGCTCGCGGCGGGTGCGCCGATCGACGTGGTTGCCGAGGCGTTGGAGGTGACGCCGGGTACGGTTCGCCGGTGGCGTCGGAGCGAGCCGCGGCGTCCGGGTCGTCCGCCCCGGCCCGTCAGCCGCGAGCGGTGCGCGCGGATCCTGCGTGAGCTGCGCGCGTCCAAGGGCAGCACGACGGTCGCACAGTTGAAGCAGCGGTATCCCGAGGTGCCGAGGTCGGTGCTCGAGAAGATGCTGCGGGACTGGCGGCGGGGCGCGCGCTCGCGTCAGCGTCGCCGGCGTCAGCGGCTGCAGTGGACGAAGCCGGCCACGGTGTGGGCGATGGACTTCACCGCCCTCGGCCACAAGGGTGACCCGGTGGCGCTGTGCATCCGCGACCTCGGCTCGAAGGCCGTGCTGTTCGCCGGCATCTGCGGCGAGGGGGCGGCGGATGTGCTTGCCGTGCTGGAGGCGCTGTTCGCCCGCGATGGCCGGCCGCTTCTGATCAAGAGTGACAACGGTCCGGGCTTCCGGGCGGCGGAGCTGAAGCTGTTCGTCGAGCGTCACGGGGTGCTGATGCTGTATTCGCCGCCTGGCTGCCCGCGCTACAACGGCGCGTGCGAGGCCGGCATGACGGGACTCAAGCGGCTCGCGCAGGGCTGTGCGGACGACCGCGGCCGGCCGCTGCCGGGCGACGACGACCTGGCCGAAGCCGTCCGGATCCTCAACGACCGGCTGCTCTTCGAGAGCGTCGCGTCGCCGACGCGCGCCGAGGTCTGGCAGCGACGCTCGTCGTGCGAGGGGATCCGCGACGCCTTCCGCGCCAACGTCGAACGCCGCCGCCAGGCGGAACGCGAGCGACGGGGGATTGCCTCGGGCGATCGGGTCAGTCACAATCGCGGCGCCTCGATCGACCGCGTCGCGATCCCCGAGGCACTGTGTGACATGCAACTTCTCGTGATCCGGAGACGATGACTTCCGATGGAGGAACCGGCGTCAGCGACGTGCAGAATTCCTGGTGGGGTACACGTTCGAGTTTTCGGACAGGACGCGTTCGTCATCCACTCACGTTTTGTGGCCGTGACAAATTCACGCGAGATAGCAGGTTGCAGTCGGAGTGCCATCTCGTGTGAAATTGAATTGAGCGGATTGGGTGGATTGGAGGCCGTCGTCGATATATGTTCTACTGAGGTGCGATGAATCATTCGTGCAATCCGGTGCTTCGTCGGGTCCGGGCCGACGCGTGTTTGTTGCTGTTCGCCCTGGGTGGGTGTTCGCTCGCAGCTGATTCCGTTCCCGTAATCGGCACGGTAGGCGACCTTCCGCCGTTGGCAACTACGGTTGTGGTGCAGATTGGCGAAGGGGTGGAGGTGGGTGGTGCGTGCTTCGGTGCGGACTGCAATCCGAGGACTCTCCGTGATGCGATCGATGAAGCAAGCCGCTCCATGGGCACGTGTCAGATGGCGGTAGACGAGACGAACGTGGAGGTTGCAGCTGCTAACGTGCTGGTTCGGGCGCATCGTGAGGCGCCTGCGGCCAGTTTCGTTGCGCTGCTGACAGCGTGTGCGAGCGCCCGTCCTCCTCGCGCTCGTATCTTCGTCGAAGTCCGACATCCACTCAATTCTGACGCGGGGGCGATCGCGTGGTTCCTCCCGTCTGACTCGGCTGAAAGTCCTCGTCAATCGTTTCCGAGGCAGGTGGAGGTGCTGCTTCCTGCGGGTACGGCGAGACTTGACGCTGCCAGCCTCGCGGAGAGACTTCGTTCCATTCGCGTCCAGAGTTCTCGGGAAGATGGTGTCGCAGTATGGATCGTGGTCGCTCCAAGTGTGGGAATGCAGTCGTTGATGGACGCCGCGGATGGAGTGTTCCGTGCGGGGCTAGTGCCTGTCGTCGAAATGCCGCGACACGGCGTGTTCGATACGTGCGGGATTCGGGTCGATGAAGGATCGGTCGAGCCGCTGTCGACGGGTATCGAGGATGACAGCCTCACGCCGCCGCGGGTATATCAGGGATACGCGGGCAACACGGACCTGCGACGGTTGCCCGTAGATCTGCGCGAGGTAATGGAAGCGGACGTCGAATCGCAACCCGTTCGGGACAGGTGAAATGGGGGGCGTCCTGTCCGAAAACTCGAACGACGTCGAAGCGGCTGCTCCTTGGCCGCTTCGGGCGCCGAAGGGTGGGGCGGTTTCGTGGCGACTCGCCGGTGACTACGTGGCCGGCGTGGTGCAGGAGAGGATCGTGGTGCCGGCGGGTCCGCGTCTTGTCGCTGCGCGCCTCGACCGGAGAGCGGGCGTCGAGTGGGTCGGGAACCCGGCGCGGGAATTTGCCCCCTCGAGGCCGTGACGCCGTCCCACGCCGCCGTCGGTGCTCTCCGACCGTCAACCATCGAGCGGCTCTCTGCCCGGCTCTCGGAGAGCACCCGCCCCAGCGCCGGTCCGACCGCCCCCGTTCGGGCTTCGGGCACCCGGGCACGGTGCTCTCGCGGACCGGGTTCGCTGCCCCGCACCAGCGCGCCCAAGGCCCGCACGCAGGCGCTCTTGCGCCCCCTCGCCCCCAGAACGCCACCACCCCGCGGCTCCTAACCGCGGGGCGGGCTGGTCCGCGAGGTGTCGCGGAGATGGCTTGTTACGGCGCACGCCCAGTGGCGCGGGCACAGGGTTCCGGTTGCACGTTCCGTGGCGGGTCGCGGCGAGCTGATCGACGCCGGGTAGGGCGTTTCCCGCAGGATCCGAGACGGTTCGTCGGGCCGAACGGCGCAGCGGGGTAGCCTCGTCCGCTCGATCTTCCCTCAGTCCCGAGAAACACGAAGCCCACGGTGTTGACGCACCGTGGGCTTCTCAATCGTGCCGCCGTCTCGAGTGTTCTGCGCGGGCCGGCGACACGTGCGCGTTGCGATGCCGAGATCCTACCAGACGCGGCCGTTCCATTGTCACTTCGTACCTCCCCGATGCCTCTGGACAGTTGGTCGCGGAGCTCCCGGGTGAGTGTCCGTTGTCGGAGGGTGCGTCCGGTCTGCCGTGCCCGTCCTGTCCGAAAACTCGGACGACGCCGAAGCAGCGGTTCCATGCCCAGTTCGCGCGCCGCAGGGCGGTGACCACCACGTGGGCGTTGTGCAGGATCGGCTCGTTGTGCGGGTGGAGCCGTGTGGTGACCGGGCTCGCTTCGACCGGGAGGGTGCCCGGCCGATGGCTCTACACGCATCGCGGGAACGGACGCTCGGCGAGGCCGCGACGCCTTCGGACGTGGCCGGCGGCGCTCGCTGAGCCTTAACCAGCGAGCGGCTCTCTGCGCGGCTCTCGGAGAGCACTGGTCCCGATGCCGGTCCGACCGCCCCGTTCGGGCGTGGGGCATCCGGTCACGGTGCTCTCGCGGACCGGGTTCGCCACCCCGCACCAGCGCCCCCAACCCCCGCACGCACGCCCCCTTGCGCCCCCTCGCCCCCAGAACGCCACCGCCCCGCGGCTCCTAACCGCGGGGCGGGCTGGTTCGCGAGGTGTCG
This sequence comes from uncultured Planctomycetota bacterium, assembly GCA_963823025.1. Classification (GTDB taxonomy): domain Bacteria; phylum Planctomycetota; class UBA1135; order UBA1135; family UBA2386; genus CAWGKH01. Next base: position 346,236 of record CAWGKH010000011.1, read on the forward strand.
CGGAGATGGCTCCCCAAACCATGCGTAAATGCGAACTTCGGCGTGGGCCGAGGCATCGCAGAAGCGATGCGTCGTAGCCGAGCCGCTGGTGGCCGGCTCAGGATCCGTCCGCTGCCAGCCGAATGGGAGCAGATGCCCGACCTGGTCGCCGGCCATCGCGCGCTGCAGCTGCTCCTCCTGACCTTCGCCGGCTGGGTCCACCGCGAGCAGTCACGGACGATCGATTACCTGATCGAGGAGAACCGCATCCTCCGCGAGCAGCGCGGCACGCGGCGGCTGCGGCTGACCGACAATCAGCGCCGTCGCCTGGCCGTTCGGGGCAAGGCGCTCGGGCGGCGGCTGCTTACGAGCGTGGCGACGATCGTGACACCGGATACGATCCTGGCGTGGCACCGGACGCTGATCGCACGCAAGTGGACGCACCCGCGCCGACGGGTCGGTCGCCGGGGCATCCTGAAAGAGATTCGCGAGCTCGTCCTCCGCATCGCGCGCGACAATCCGACCTGGGGCTACAGCAGGATCCAGGGCGAGCTGAAGAAGCTCGGACACCAGGTCGCGCGCTCGACGATCGCCAAGACGCTGAGGGAGCACGGCGTGCCACCGAGCCCGGCGCGACCGACGTCGTGGCGGACGTTCCTCCGCGCACACGCGGACGTGATCGCCGGTGCCGACTTCTTCACGGCCGAGGTGTGGACCGCCCGCGGGCTGGTCACGCACTACGTGTTCTTCGTGATCGATCACCTGACCCGCGCGGTGGAGGTGGCGGGTATCACGACCAACCCCGACGGCGCGTTCATGGCGCAGATCGCGCGCAACCTGACCGACCCGTTCGACGGCTTCCTGCGCCGCAAGCGCCACCTGATCCTCGACCGGGACACGAAGTTCACCGCGCAGTTCCGTGCGATCCTCGAGCGCGCCGGAGTGCGCGTCGTGCGCACGGCCTTCCGGGCGCCGAACATGAACGCGATCGCCGAACGCTGGGTGCAGTCGGTGAAGCGCGAGTGCCTCGATCAGCTGATCCTGTTCGGCGACGATCGCCTGCGGCGCGCGCTGCGCGATTACGTGACGCACTACAACACCGAGCGCCCGCATCAGGGCATCGGCAACGTGCCGATCGACGGCGAGCCCGACGTCGGGCAGGGCGACGTGATCGTCCGCGAGCGCATCGGCGGGGTGCTGAAGCACTACCACCGCGCGGCTGCGTAGGGAGAGGGCTGGCGCGACAGCTCGGTCGGGCGGGTGGAATCGGGCTCGAGGTGCGTCCCGCGAGCCCGAATCTCGGTCGAGTGGGCGGAGTGCGATTCGCGCTGGGGCGCGCGAACCTGGCAGGGAACCGCCGGATCCGTATCGTTCGAGTTTTCGGACAGGACGGGATCTTCGGCCTCTTCTCGCATCCGTCCGATGCTGTGGCTGGATTCGGTGATCGGCAGGGCGACGAATCAGGTGCGAACAACAACTTGGAATTGGACGACGTGGTTCATGGGGACGCCGAAGGGTTCTTGGATGGGGCATTGCTGAACGATCCTCATCTAGGCCAAGAGCTTCTCGGAAGCGGAATCTTGCGGTGATCGAGCTGGTTTGGTATGGAGACCGTTGACAAGTTGTCTGGTCGGGTCTGATATGAGAAAGCTGAGCGTGAGCGTGGCTTTCTGCGTGACAGCGTTGGCATTGGTGTGTGTGTGTACGTGCAATGGCTGTTGTTTGACTTCGTGGACAACGGTATCGAAAATCGAATGGAGACGCGGCGTGTATCGAGAACGTGACTGCGTGTATATCAGATTCGACGGGTCGGAAGAGCTCGGGCGGACTATCGAGAATCTGCGTTCGAGAGGCACTCTCGGAATGGCGCTGAGTCCGGAAGTGGATCGTAGCAAGGGTGCGATGTTCTTGGATTTGGTCGACGTCGCGTCTGAATCCGATACAGAGGCCAGCGGGGTCGAAATACGAGTCGCTATGCTTGTCGGTGATGACGATATCGCGAGCGATGCGGATAGGACGGCGTTTCAGAGGCTGCGCGAGATCGATGAGGGGGTGCTGAGCGTGTTCGACACAGGCCGTGTGATGATGGGGCTGTGCGATGCGATGCGCTTTCGCGTATCTCTAGACGGATTACGCGCGGCGCTTAAATGATCGTGGAAGCAGTGTTGTCCGCTAGCCCTCAAACAAGCGAGCGTACGGCGTTCGAGTTGGCCGAGTGAGTGTACGCGCTCGCGCCGCCGGGCGCCGGGCCGGCCGATCTGCAACGGGAGATGGTCATCGTCGTGAGGCGGGTCCTCGTGGGGTCGGCGGTCCGCGGCGGACCGGAGCATCCGGACTCCGGCTTCATGAGGATGCGCTACGGGGTCGAGCGCACCGCGTCGAGAGCGCGGAAGAGGACGTGCCGGCGGGCTCCAGTCGAGCACCCTGGCGACGAGTTGCCGCGCGGTGCGAGCGACCTGCGTGGGCACGGCGATCAACGACTGGACGAAGGTGCGAAAGCGCATCTTGCACACCCGACCGCGTTCCTCGGCGTGCTGCTTGGCCCAACGGCCGGTCGCCGGCAACATCAGGCCGACCCAGCGCGACAGGCTCCACGCCAGCGTCGCCATCACCATGTAGGCCCAGTTGACACCAGGTCGCCCACCGGCATCGCCAGCGCCTTCACCCCCGACTTCAGTTGGGCGATCAGGTTCTCCTGGTCACAGCGTTCGTTGGCCATCTCGACGCCGGCGCGGCGGGGACGTCCACCGACTGGTGATGTAGAAGAAGTACCGGGTCTCGGAAACAAGAGCGTCTGCCCGTGCTCATCGGCGATCAACTTGCGGAGCACGACCACCCGATAGGTCTTCTTGCAGGCGACCGGGCGGTACTCGAACTCGGCCACCTCCTCGCCGATCAGCTTCAGCGTCTCGAACTGCCGCTCGGCGACGATCCGCTCCTTGTGCCGCTCCCGGGCCGCGCGGGGCACGGTCTTGATCTCGTACCGGGGCGGGCGTTCCAGTTCGCTGTCCAGGCCGTCCGGCGGGCGGCCATCGGCCCTTAGGTTGGCCATGGCGTCGATCCCGAAGAGGAACCGGACGCCGTCGCGTCCCAGCGGTCGAGGTGCTGCGTCTGGGTGAAGTCGGTGTCGCCCCGGAGCGTGATCTTGCGGAAGCCGCCCCGGCGGCAGAGGGCGATGGCCCGTCGAGGTCGGTCGCGGCCTGCTCGTGCGAGGGCCGGTTGCCGCTGCGGTTGACCAGGTACAGCGGCTCGGCGGTGTTGGCCAGCGAGACGACCAGCGGGTGGTAGCCCCACACCCCGTTGTAGGCGATGTCCACCCCCTGCTTGCACCAGCCGTCGCTCGGGGCGAGCGTCCCGTCGGCGTCGAGGAAGGCCTCGTCGAAGAAGGTCGTCGGGCTGCTCGCTTCCAGGCCCGCAGCCGGGTCTCGTTGAAGACGTCCATCAACGGCGTCGATCGTCGCCTCGCGTGAAGCGGCGGCAGAAGTCGCCGGCGGTGGTGGGGTCGGGGATGCGTCTCGGCCCCGAGGGCGTCGAGGAAGACCTCGTCGTTGCGTCGGACCTCGATGTGCTCCAGGCGGCTGCCGCCGGCCAGGAGGTTGTAGGCGATGTTCAGGACGTGGTCGCTCTCGTGGTACGGCAGGTGCCGCTTCAGCAGGTGGAGGTGCGCGGTCGATGTCGTCGACCAGCCCGATCGAACGGCACAACTCGTACATCAGACGCAGACCGCCGACGCTCGTGGCTTTCACGCGCTCCGACATCTCCACCTTCGCCTCGCCGCCGCGGATGACCTGGCCCCGGTCGGCCTTCGACTTCGTCTGCCGACGCCCCATCCGGCGCTGGCGTCGACGCAGTTGTTCTCGTACCTTCGCTTTCACTTCGAAACGCCCTCCCAGCGTTCGTTCGTTGGTTGTGCAAAAGCACGTACGAAGGCTGGAGAGCGGCGTTTCGAAGGATTTCAGCTTTTCTGCGGTCGCAGGGTCGCTGGTTCAGGGGCTAGCCCGTCCTGTCCGAAAACTCGAACGGTCGGTCCGACGGGCGGATTCGGCGTCTCGCGATCGCCTGCCGATCGAGGGCAGATGCCGGACACGCGCCGTGGGTAGATGCGCTCCGCGAGCCCGTGACGCCCCACCGCGCGGCCCGCGGTGCTCTCCAACCGTGAACCAGCGGCCGGCTCTCTGCCCGGCTCTCGGAGAGCACCGGCCCTGGTGCCCGTCCGACCGCCCCCGTTCGGGCTTGGGGGACCCAGTCACGGCGCTCTCGCGGACTCCGCTGGCCGGACGGCAGCAGCGCGCCGAGCCTCCGCACGCACGCCCCCTTGCGCCCCCTCGCCCCCAGCACGCCCCCGCCCGCGGATCCTCACCGCGGGGCGGGCTGGTCCGCGAGGTGTCGCGGAGATGGCTCCCCAAACCATGCGTAAATGCGAACTTTTCGGCGACGGCCGGCGAGAGCCGTCGGGCGTGCCGCATCCCCTCTGCCGGCCGGCCGGGTGAGGCGAGTCGGTACGGGGATCGGGTGGTCGGATGTCCGCGACCGGTCGCGAGTGCCCGGCCCGGCCGGGCCGGTGAGCAGATCCGCAGACGGCCGGACGAGTCGTCGCATTCCTCAGGAGATGTGACGCCGGAGCCGTGCTCCCTCACGGGCTCCCGGCCGGCGCGGCACGCCGGGGCCTCGGCGTGGCGGTGCCGGGAGACGAACCTGGCGGCATCTGCTTGACGCAGACGGGTAGCGAGCGGATCCTTATGCTGCTCAGGAGGAAGCAGGGGACGGCCGAGAAGCATGGAAGACGAGGAACGCAGGCTGCGGGTCGCCGCCAAACGCGGTGCGGTATCGGAAAGCGGGTCTAAACAGGTCGTGCGCGACACTGTGGAGGAGGCGCTGGAGGCGTACCGGTTAGCGACGTGGAAAGGGCGCCCGATCGCCGACCCGGAGGCGTGGGTGTTCAAGGCCGCCGCGAACGTTGCAAGACACCGGGCGGAGCGCACGCGACGCTTGGCCCGGGCTTCTCCGTCGGCGCTTGGACGCGCAGCGCAGGAGCGGACGGTGCCGGGCAACCGAGACAAGATGCTTGCGGAGGTGCGTAAGCAGCTTCGTCGGCGTTCGGCCCGGTCGCTGACGCCGAAGCAGCGCCAAGCCGTGCGGTTGGTCCTCACCGGGCGCAGTTTCGCGGCAGCTGCGAAAAAATCCGGCACAGACCCAAGTACCTTCAAGAAGCGGTTTTGGCGCGCGATCACCAAGCTGCGATCTGACGAGATCTCCCCCCCTCCCCACACTTAACGAGTGGAATGCGATTCCACCTTGCGCAGCGAGACGCCGGAAGAAGAAGTGGTCGCCGTCAGCAACCGCGGCGGCACAGCTCAGCGACATCGATGAGCCGTGAACTCCGAGAGCTGTCGCGACGTGCCGAACATCTGCCGGCAGGCCGAGCCCGGGTGGAGGCAGTCGTTGAAGTGCGAGTGCCTCAAGCGGCTGATCCTGTTCGGGGACGATCGCCTGCGGCGCGTGCTGCGAGACCACATGGCGCACCACAACACCGAGCGCCCGCATCAGGGCATCGGCAACGTGCCGATCGACGGCAAACCCGATGTCGGGCCGGGCGACGTGATCGTCCGCGAGCGCATCGGAGGGGTGCTGAAGCACTACCACCGCGCGGCGGCGTAGGAGGAGTGCAGGCTCGACAGCTCGGTCAAGCGGGCGGAATCGGGCTCGAGGTGTGTGCCCGGAGCCCGACTCTCGGTCGAGTGTGTGGGCGGCGATTCACGCTGAGGCGAGCGACGCTGCCACGGAACAGCTGGATCGGTATCGTCCGAGTTTTCGGACAGGACGGGTGATCTACGATGAATACAAAGACGACGGCTATCTTGTTGGTGTTAGGTCTCGGGTCAGCTTTGGTGACGTTCCTCCTCTTGCACAAGAGTGGTCAGGAAGCGCCAGAGGGGCGGGAGTCTTCGGCAGAGCAGGAGTCCCGAAACCCAGGCCACGAAGTAGTGACCGCGCAGAGCAACCAAGTGGTGCGCACCAAAGTGCCTACCAAGGCGGTAGGCAATCCGGAGGATGCACCTTCAAATCGATCACGCACCGGCTCTGCTGAGAATGGGATTGCCGTGCCGAGCGAAGAAGAGCTGCTAGGAGGAGATGTGCTGGATCTAATCAGGCATCCATATTTCGGCCTCACCGACGAGCAAGCCGGTCGCGCAGAGGTGATTGGCGCCTTTGCCGTTGAGCTGAAGAAAATGAGGGACGTAAGGCAAGCGTGGCGCGTTCAACTCAACGACGGGACGTCCGACGCCGTGCATGATCTCATGGGGATGGGGGACTTACCTGGGGCAAAAGCTCGACAGCCAGGACAGCTCGGCTCCATCATATCGAGCAGCGTCGCTACCGGATGGGTGGGTGTTCCAGACGAATACCAATACAAGGATCTGTATAGCCAGAAGGACCGACTTGACGGTTGGCCCTCTTTTGCGGCGCCCAAGATTCGCGATGCGGTCCGTAATGTTGTGAAGAAAAGCAACTAATCCAAAGGTAGCTATTGTCCGTAAGTAGTAGCAAGGAGGCTAGAACATGAATTTCTCGTTTGTTATTGCACCTTTAGTCGGCGCGATGCTGGGATGGGGTGCAGGTCGCGTGGAGTGGTGTCACCACTGCACGGCCAGTGGCATGGCGTCTTTCTCGGGAAGCTTACCACCCGGGTTTCTCGCCGAGGTTGTGAACGGTACGAAGTATGATGGGCAGTGTGACACGCCATCAGACTGCGGCAAGGTGCCTTGTAGCTGGACGGGCACATTCCAGATCACGAACAATAGCCAAATGAAGGCCACCGACGCCCATATATCCCTCGACACCGTCTTGAAGAGCGAAAGCAAAGAGCTGGGCTTGGGGGGTGTGCGCAAGTGGGAAACAACCGACGCAGACCATCCGAAAGCAATCTGTAATGCCGGGGGGACCGCGACAGTTGTGGGGTTCTATGTCACATATACCAACAGCGAAGGCCAGTCGGTGACGGAACACAAGGATCTCACCCTTTCGTGTTCTGAGTGCGGACCCTGAGAGCTTTCTGCGCAGCGCGCAGTCTGGCGCGCTGCGCGAGTCGCGTCCTGTTTGAAAACTCGAACGGTCGGTCCGACGGGCGGATTCAGCGTGTCCTTCCGGCAAGCGCGCATGATCGGATCGCCGGGGCGGCCTACGGTCGTGACCCATGTCGAGGACATTCGATACACGGCTGGGCGGGGATCTCGTCGGCGCCGGGTCCCGGCGGGGCTCAAGGGGTTGGTCGATCGCATCGAGCAGTGGCGTGCGACGCGAGTCCGGCGGACGCGGATGCCGGGGGAGCTGTGGAAGGCGGCCATCGACGCGGCGCGCGAGCACGGCGTGTGGGCGGTGTCGCAGGCGCTGCGGGTCAACTACGAGAGCTTGAAGGCACGGCTGAACGAAGCGACCTCGAGGTCGGTGCGGGCGACGGCTGGCGCCGCGGAGTTCGGGTTCGTGGAGCTGGGTGGTGGGGAGCTGTTGGCGTCATGCGCAGACGATTCCCGGACCGTGGTCGAGCTGACGAGCAGGGCTGGCGCGAAGGTGGTGATTCGGCTCGGTGCGCGTGAGGCTCTCGACGCGCTTGCTCTGGTGCGGAGCCTGTGGAGCGATGCGCGATGATCCAGGCCACCCCGCAGATGCGCGTGCTGGTCGCGGTGGAGCCGACGGACTTCCGGCGCGGCATCGACGGGCTGGCACGACAGCTGCCGTCGAAGTCATCGTGCACCTGGCGCAGGAAGTCGAAGATCGCGGTCGGGCCGACGCCCTCTTCGTACTTCGTGTCGATGATCGGCAGCCAACGCTCGATCGACGACCGCTGCTGCGGCGCGCGCTTGGGTGGCAGGTGCCGATCGACCGCCTCCCGGAGCACGGCGGTGTCCGGAAGGTCGTGTGGGTCGCCGGCCAAGAGGTCGGCGGCTTCCAACGCGGCCAGGTAGCGGGAGACGGTGTTCCTCCCCATGCCCAGCGAGCGCGCGATCCGGCGAACCCGCAGACCCTGGCGGTGCAGCCGGTGTCGTCGGCTGCCACGATCCGCGTCTATTCGGCGGTTGGCCGCGGATCGCCGCCGAGGCCGAGGCTGCGTAGCACGTCGGCTGCGGTGAGGGTGCGGCCGGATCGTTCTGGCGGCAGCCTGCGCTTGGGGGGCAGGAGCTGCCAGACGCCATCGCGTGCCCCGTTGCGCCAGGGTCGAAAGGCGACGAGCTCGAGGTCGAGCAGGCGCTGGAGCGCCTGCTCGACGTCGTGGCGGTCCATCGCCAGTGCCATGGCCATGCGGTCGCGGCCGAAGTACGACGCGCCGCGGCGGTCGGCGGCCAGCGCCAGCAGCACGAGCACCGCAGTCGCGTGAGCCCCGAGCTCGGCGAGGACGCCGCCGTGGAGCAGCTCGGCCTCGAGCCAGCCGAAGGCGCCGGTCGGACGCCGGAGCAGGTCGCGTGTCCGCGGGAAGGAGAGCATCCTCGTCGCGCACGCTTACAAGGCCTTGCGCGTGAGGGTCCCATGCTGGAGGGAATGCGACCTGCGGGCGCGGTCGCCGGGCGGCGAGGACCAGGCCCAGGTCGATCGGCTCCAGCCCCGGCCGGGGCCGGTCGACGGGGCCGTCGGCCCGGCGGCACCGTTTCACCGTTTTCTAACGGTGGAAAACGGTGCCGACGCCTGGGAGCGCGGGCGCGATCCATTTGCAGTAACCGGGGTTACGTCGATTCCTGGGCGTCATGACCACCCCGAAAAACGGTGAGAAACGGTCAGATGGCCTCCAGACGCCCTGTAGCGGCCAAAGTCGGTTCCGGATCGCGGTCGGCGACCGGCGCTCGGCGGGACGGTTCACCGCCGGAATCGGATAGGTGCGTCGCCCGGTGCCGGCCCGCGGCCAGGCCGGTGCGGGCCGAGTCGGAGCACGGCGTCCAGGCCGACCACCGCGCGCGGGCTACCCGTACGACGGGTGCCGGATCGCCGTCCCACGAACGCGCGGTCGGTTGCGTCGGTATGCGCAGCGGGCGCTACACCGAGGCGAGCACCTCGCGGATCTTCTGCAAGGCGCGGTGCATCTTCTCGCGCTCGCGCTCCGCCTGCTGGACGTGCGCGATCAGGCCCTGAAGCGAATCGAGGCGCGCGGAGGTGGTCGCGGACTTCGGTGGGCGACCCCGGCGCTTCGCACCGACGGGGCGCGGTGCCGGTGCGGACGCCTTCCCGCGGGCGGCGCGCGTCTTCTTCGCGTACTTGCCCGTGCCGCGCTTCGCGACCGGCACCAGGCCGAGCATCGCCTTGGCGCGGCCGTACATGATCGGGTAGATCGTCAGCCCCGTCTTCTCGGCCGCTGCCCGGACGTCGGCGTAGGCGGCGTCCTTGTTCTTCTCGAGGGCGGCGACGATGAAGTCCATCGGGCTCTGGTTCTTTGCTGCCATTCGTGGTCTCCCGGTTCCTGCAAAGGGGGCGCATGGTGCGCTGTACGCAGGGATAGTCAAGCGATATCCACGGCCGCTGTCTTGAGAGACTCCGTCGTGCTCAGAGAGTCGCCGCGCTCGATCGGCCGGTTGTTCAGCCTGGCGAGGCGCGGCCGCTCCCGTCGCTGTCCAGCTCGAAGCCGTGGAAGATCGCGTGCGCGTACAGGTCGCGGTGGTCGCGGACCCAGTGCGCGGCGTCGTCGAAGCCCAGCGCCCCCGCGATCTCCGCGACCGCCGTGCGGTCGAGCATGTTCGTCAGCCCGGACTGCCGGGCCGCCTCGATGCCGTCGAGGATCTCACGGGGAACGCGGACCGGCCCGCGCTCCGGCTCGGACGCGCCGGGCGTCGGCTTCGGGGTCATGCGGCCCCGTCCCCGGCCGCTGTCTGCAGCACCGCGATCGCCTTCCGGATCGCCTCGCGGAGTCGCTCGGCCTCGGCCGCGCCCTGGTCCTCGATCTTCGCGACCACGCCGCGGATCAGCGACTCGGTGTCGAGGCTGGGCTTGGGGGCGCGAGGCCGCCGCTGGCGGCGCGTCTTCGCAGGTGCGGTGCCGGCCGTCTGGGTCGGCGCCGCGCGCGACGTCGCCGCAGGCGCGCCGGCCTGGCGCGACAACAGCCGCTGCGCGGCGTTCACCGAGGCCGCGGTGATCCGCACACCGCGCAGCGCGGCCTGGGCCTTGGCGTCGTCGAGGCTGATGTCGGGGTCCTGGGTGAGGATGTGCAACGCCACCAGGATCGGCTCGCGGACCTTGGGGTAGCGGGCCTTGAGCTGGGCGAACTGCGCCTCCCAGCTGTCGTAGGTGGAGGTGGGAGGAACGGGGGACTCGATCGTCGTCGTGGTCATGATGTCTCTTGAAGAGGGACTTCGGGGAACAACTCGGCGAACACCCGCCGCTGGACCGTCCAGAGCGGGTGCTTGCCAACAGCACGTAGGTGGCGGTCGCGCGGCTCGACGTGGCCGAGCAGCACGGCGGCCTGGATGTCCGGGGCCAACAGCGCGAGGTCGCAGATCTGGGTGATGCGTGCGCGGGTGAGGCCGAGGCGCTCGGCGGCGTCGGCGTAGCTCTGCAGTTCGCCGGCCTCGATCTGCGCTTCGATGTGGTGGGCGAGCGCGATCCGCCGCGCGATCGCGGTGGGGCCGCTGGGCTTCGGCTTCGCGTCGGGTTCCGGGCGTCGCCGGCAGGTGCGGAACGCGACCTTCAGCTTGAGGCTCGGCGCGCTCACGCGGTCCTCCGATCGGCGACCTCGCGGACGAGGCCGCGGATGCCGGTGTCGCGGAAGACGATCTCGATCCCGCCGGCCTGCCCGTCGAAGCGGACCTCGTCGATCAAGAGCCGCAGCACGCGGGCGCGTTCCTTCGGCAGCAGCTCGTCCCACACCGGGGTGAACTGCTCCAGGGCCTCGCGCAGCGCGTCCTCGTCGACGGTGTGGTTGGTGATCGCCGCCAGCTGCCCGGTGACCTCCGCGTGCCGGCTGTCGAGCTTGTGGATCTGGTCGTCGACCTCGGCGATGCGGCCGGTGATGGCGCTGGTGGCATCGCCACCGTGCTGTAGGGCATCGAGCAGGTTGCGGCGTTCGCCCGTGAGCCGCGTTCGCTCCTGGGTGATGCGTCGCGCTTCGACGGTCAGCGCGGGCTTCTGCACCTCGCCGGCCTGTTGGGCCGCGGTGACGGTCGCCAGCAACACCGAGGGGTCTTCACCGACCGCGCGGATGCGGCTCACGACGACCTCTTCGAGCTCGCCGGCCGGAGCGCGGCTTCCCACGCAGGCGTCGGCGCCCGACTTCATCGCGGTCTGGCAGACGTAGTAGCGGTAGGTACGGTTCGCGCGGCGGTTGGTCGACAGGCTCATGGCCGCACCGCAGCGCGCGCACCGCAGGAGCCCACCGAGGATGGAGCGCCACTTGCCGGGGCCGCGCGTCGTGGGCCGGTGTTCGCGCAGCGCGCGGGCGATCTGCTCGAACGTCGCCTCCTCGATGATCGCGTCGTGGCGGCCGTCGACGATCTCGTCGCCGCAGCGGATCTTGCCGGTGTAGAGGACGTTGGTGAGCAGCGCGCGCAGCGAGTTCTTGTTGAAGGCGGCGCCGCCGGCGGTCTTGCCCTGCTGGTTGACCCACCTCTTGTTGCGGATGCCGCGCCGGTCCAGCTCGGCCACGGTGGCGACCAGTCCGCCGTGTTCGAGGTAGAGGTCGAAGATCGTCCGGACGGTCTCGGCCTCGGTGTCGTTGACGACGAGCTGCTTGTCGACGACCTCGTAGCCGAGGACGGGCCGGCCGCCGGTCCACATGCCCTTGCGCCGGGTGGCGGCGATCTTGTCGCGGGTGCGCTCGCGGATCACCTCGCGCTCGTACTGCGCGAAGGACGCGAGGATGTTCAGGGTCAGGCGACCCATCGAGCTGCGCGTGTCGAAGCTCTGCGTCGTCGACACGAAGCCCACGCCGCGTCGCTCCAGTGCCGCCATGAAGTTCGTGAAGTCGAGGAGGCTGCGCGAGACGCGGTCGATCTTGTAGGCCGCGATGACGTCGACCTTGCCGGCCTCCACGTCCGCGATGAGGCGCTGAAAGGCCGGTCGGTCGGTGTTGCCGCCGGAGTAGCCGTGGTCGTCGTAGCGATCGGGGAGCGCCACCCAGCCCTCGCCACGCTGGCTCGCGACGAACGCCTCGACGCCCTCGCGCTGGGCTTCGATGGAGCCGAACTCCGATTCCCTGGCGACCGACTGCCGGCAGTAGATCGCGACGCGGGTGGTCGACGCGGTGGCGGGGGACTTCTGCTTCTTCACCCTCGCGACCTCTCCGTCAGCCCGAAGAACAACTTGCCGTTCCACTTCGCGCCGGTGACAGCGAACGCGACCGCGCTCAGGGAGCGGTAGGTCTCGCCGTTCCACACGAAGCCCTCCCGCGTGACCTCGACGCGGATCGGCTGGCCGCGCCACTCGCGCTGCAGCACGGTGCCGGGTCGTGGTTGCCCGGTGGCGGGCGGAGCGGCGTCACGTCGCGGTGCGCCGGGCAGGCGTAGGTCCGCGGCGAGGCGATCCAGTTCGGCGCGTGCGGGGCCGGGCAGGCCGCCGTAGGCCGCGACCTGCAGCTTGAAGGCGATGCGCTTGCGCAGCCACGCCGGGCTGCGGTAGCGCGGGCGGCGACCGTGCAGGCGCTCGGTACTCGGCGGCCAGCTCGGCGGTGGAGAGGCGGTCGAGGGCGGCGATCTTCTCGGCGAGGTTCATTCGGCGTCCTCCGCGGGACGGGCACACTGAGCCTCGACCTCGCCGGTTCCAGCAAGTGGATCTGGCGAGTTCTCGCGCCGGTGACCCGGGTTGATTCCACGCGCCAGAACCCGCTGGACGCCGGCGGCGAGCAGCTCGCCGAGTTCGGCCAGGCGCTGCTCGCGCGTCATGCGCGCGGGGTCGATGGACTTCACCATTCGACCCCCTCGCGTGCGGCGATCTCACCGAGGATCGCGCGTTCGATCGCGCACCGGGCGTCGTCGTCGATGGGGCGGAAGTACGAATGCCGCCGCCCCGAGCGGTCGGTTTTCGCCGGAAAGCTCAACGCGAGCCGGCCGTCGGCGGTGCGGCGCAGCACGATCGAGTCGAGCACCAGGTCGCCGTAGAACACCGACAAGTAGCCGAGCAGTCCCGTGCGGACGTCGGCGTCGGTCCCGCGGACCCACGTGCGGACCCGGACCTCAGGCGCGTTCATGTTCCCCTCCCAGGGCATGGGTCTGCGCGACGCACTCGCGCAGCCGTTCGAGTCGGATCCACAAGATCAGCCCCCAGCCGCAGACGTCCTCGAGCTCCTGCTGGATCTCGTCGACGAGCTCGATCGCGGGGCGGGTGAAGGACGTGTCGCCGTAGGTCGTGGCACCCTCGGAGAGGCGATCGCGGAGGCGGGCGACGAAGCGCGCGAGGTCAGCGTCGAGCGACGTCATGCCGCACCCTCCCGGCGGTTCACGGACATGAGGCCGTGGCCCCCGAACACTGATGCGAACCGCTCGGCGTCGGGACCGAGGTAGAAGACGACCTGGCCGTGCCTCGGGCGTCCGCCGTCCCGTCCCGTCGGGTGGAGAAACCGGATGCGGCCCTTGCACACGCACATCGCCGACGCGGCTTCGGTGACCGCGTGGAACCATGCGGCGCTGGTGCTGCCGTTGACCAGCAGGAGGGCGTCCGTGACATCGCCGCGCCGGGTACTCGAGCGATGAGCTTGCGGCTGAACTGCTCGACGAGCGGGTAGGAGTACGGAGGATTCAGCCAGACACGTCCCCGCCACGGATGCAGGAGGCCGTTCTCCGTCTTCGTGAAGATCCGCGTCGCTCGAATCCATCCCTGCGCCGTCGGGTTCGTCGCCGGATCCAGGTCGATGGTGCCGAGCACCTGCCTGGCCGACTCGATGACCTCGGGCGGCGTGGACCACTCGTCGCCGTCGTGACTGTGTCCCCGATCGCCACCGGACGGTCCGCGGGACTGTGGTGGGCTGCCGGTGTCCACCGCCGACGGTCCGGCCACGTCCCCGTCGGGTCCGGAATATTGCGTATTTTGCGTATATTGCGGGGCGGTCTCGTGGTCTGGGTCGTGCAGCCAGGGGTTCACCTCGTAGAGCCGGCTGGATGGGCGACCCGGCCCGCGGGGCTGGGTAGTCGTGGTCTTCGCCCGGATGCACCCCAGCTCCTCCAGGAGGGCCAGCGGCGCGTCGAGGTCCTTGGACTTCTGGACGCGCGAGCCGCGGACGGCGTTGTACGCCTGGTTGTGCGTGAACTCGGTCAGGTGGTGTCGCTCGACCCACCCCAGGATTCGCTCCGCGACCGTCGTGGCGCCGTTGTCGCCTGCAAGCCACGCCACGTGGCGCTCGTGGCTCTCGAGGTAGGGCGCCCAGGCCAGCGCCGCCTGCATCGTTTCCGCGTCGATACCGGCGTCCACCGTGTTCGGGTGGCCGATCCCGTGAAGGACTCCGGCGATCCGGACGACCGCTCCGGCCAGCTTGCCTCCCCATGCCGCATGGTCGCTGAACTTCCCGTCGGGCCGCAGTTCGGTCTCCACGCGCTTCCGGAACTCGAGCAGGAGCTGGCTCGCCTCGGAGCTGAGGTGCAGCAGGGCAGGTTCGTCGGGCACTCGGCGATCCAGGAGCAGGTGGAGCCGTGCCCCGTACCAATCGGATGCCGACGTCGAGACTGCCGGGGGCTCCAGATCCCGGAAGCCGAGCTTCGACGCGGGGCGAGCGAAGAAGAACCGGGCGAGGACTCCTCGCCCGGCCGCGGCGCGGGACGACATCAGGTCCGTGATGGCTTCGTCCTGAACGGTGAGTGCTACCGTCTGTCCCCCTCCCCGAAACCCTGCACACCCTGAGCCGATAAACGCCCATCGGAAGTCACCGCTCTCCCTGACCGCGGCAGAAGAGCCGCAGAGGAAGAACGATGACCGACTCGTACCTACCCGACGCTCCCAATCCGGAGCGTACCGTCCCGCGTACCCCCGTCCACCCCGCCGAGTGAGAAGGTGCTGCCCGGAGGGGAGGAGGTCGGCGGCGTAGCCGACGACCGGATCCCCGGAGGGCAGCACCGGGCGGCGCTGCGCTCGCCCGCCGAGTTGGAGGAGCTGTTGCCGCCGCCGCGCCGGCGGCGCGGCAGGCGCCGGGTCTCGCCGGACGACCCGGCCCCGCGCACGAGCTTCACGCCGCGCCAGCGGCTTTTGCTGCTCGACATCTGGCAGCGGTCCAAGCTGCCGGCGAACGACGTCGCGGCGTTGGTCGGGGTGTCGGCGTACACGCTGTACAAGTGGCGGCAGCGGTTCCAGGACGAGGGGCCTGCGGGTCTGCAGGACCGCCCGCGCGGACCGGGCCGGGGCAGCCGGCTGGCGGATGACACGCGGCGGGCGATCCTGCTGATGAAGCAGGCGCACCCCGAGTGGGGTCAGGACCGGATCCACGACATGCTGTCGCGGACGGCGGGCTTCTCGGCGAGCCCGGGTGCGATCGGGCGCTTGCTGGAGCAGGTCGGCTACGTGGTCGAGGAGGTGCGGACCAGGCCGCATCCCGACCACGTGCGGCACTTCGAGCGGGCGCGGCCGAACCAGCTGTGGCAGACCGACCTGTTCACCTTCGTGATGAAGCGGGAGAACCGCCGGGTGCACCTGGTGGCGTTCATGGACGACCACAGCCGCTTCGTGGTCGGCTACGGGCTGCATGCGAGTAGCTCGGGGGCGATGGTGCGGGAGGTGTTCGAGGCGGCGGTCGCCAACTACGGCGCGCCCGAGGAGGTGCTGACCGACAACGGCTCGCAGTACGTGACCTGGCGCGGCAAGAGCGCCTTCAGCCAGCTGCTCGAGCGGCGTGGGATCCGGCAGATCGTCGCGCGGCCGCGGCACCCGCAGACGCTCGGGAAGATCGAGCGATTCTGGGGCACGCTGTGGCGGGAGTGCGTGGAGCGGGCGGTGTTCGTCGGGATCGACGACGCGCGGCGGCGGATCGGGCTGTTCGTCGACCACTACAACTTCCAGCGCACGCACAGCGGCATCGACGGGCTGGTGCCGGCCGACCGCTACTTCGCGGCGGCGCCGCAGGTGTTGGCGACCTTGCGTTCGCGGGTGGAGGCGAATGCCAAGGAGCTCGCGCAGCACGGGATGCCGCGCAAGAGCTTCTACCTGACCGGGCGGGTGGGCGACGCCAACATCTCGTTGCACGCCGAGGGCGAGCGGGTGGTGCTGACCAAGAGCGACGGGTCGCGCGAGGAGGTGGACCTGACGGCGCCGGGTCGGCGCGCGGACCAGCCGGGTGTGGCGCAGGCGCTGCCGGAGCCGGTGTCGGTCGAGGGTCGGTTGCCGGACCATCCGGCGGTCGCCGATGACGAGCCGGTCGCGCCGGGTGCGTCGCCGCTCGACCAGGCGCTCTGCGACCTGCACCGTGAGCTCGGCGGCGACGACGAGCCGCCGGCGGCCGAGGACGTGGACGACGCGGAGGGCGCGCGATGACGCGCGCCCCGCGGCCGCAGCCGGCGGGGCCGAAGGCGCTGAAGGGCAGCGTCGAGGCCAGGCGCAAGGCGGCGGTGATCCTGGAGGCGCTGGCGGGGCTGCGCACGACGCAGTCCGCCAGCGACGAGCTGGGGATCGCGCTGGTGCGCTACTACGTGCTGGAGACGCGGATGCTGCAGGCGATGGTCACGGCCCTCGAGCCGCGGGCTCGCGGTCGCAAGCGCAGCGAGGACGCATCGCGCCGGGCGCTCGAGGAGGACCACCGTCGACTGCAACGCGAGGTGCTGCGGCTGCAGGCGCTGTATCGGACAACCCAGCGCGCCTTCGGGGTGCGGGAGTCCGAGCGGCAGAAACCGAAGAAGGGTGCCGCATCGAAGACCACCAAGACCCGCCGGCCGAGGCGCGAGAGTCGCGGCGAGCGGGTGGTGCGAGCCCTGCGGAAAAACCTGTCGCCCGAAGCTTCGCCGTCGGCGAAGATGCCGGCCTCCGGTCAGGGAGGTGCGTGATGGTGATGGGACGTCCGAACAAGGGCGTGGGTCACGTCGACGCGGTGGCGGGCAGTCCGCGCGAGAAAGCGCGGCTGAGGGCGATCCTGCGCACGCTCGGCGGCGAACGGTCGGTCGAGGCTGCGGCGGCTGACCTCGGCATCCGTCCGGCGCAGTTCGGCGCGCTGCGGAAGCGGGCGTTGCAGGGGGCGGCGGATGCGCTGGTGCCGCGCCCGCCGGGCCGGCCGCGGCTGTGCGACGTGGAGGAGTCCGAGCAGGTGCGGGAGCTGCAGGAGGAGGTCGCGCGGCTGCGCGCGGAGGTGGCGCGCGCCAATGTCCGGGCGGAGGCGGCCCTGGTGTGCGGCGAGCGGGACGCGGCGCCCGAAAAAAGGGGCGCCACGGTCAGGCTGCCGCGGCGCGGCCGAAGCGGCTGAGTGACACCGCGCTGGTGCCGCCGCCGGCCAAGGGGGCGACGGCGCGTCGCGCCGCGTTGCGGGAGTTGGCGATCGCGCAGCTCGCGGCGGGTGCGCCGATCGACGTGGTTGCCGAGGCGTTGGAGGTGACGCCGGGTACGGTTCGCCGGTGGCGTCGGAGCGAGCCGCGGCGTCCGGGTCGTCCGCCCCGGCCCGTCAGCCGCGAGCGGTGCGCGCGGATCCTGCGTGAGCTGCGCGCGTCCAAGGGCAGCACGACGGTCGCACAGTTGAAGCAGCGGTATCCCGAGGTGCCGAGGTCGGTGCTCGAGAAGATGCTGCGGGACTGGCGGCGGGGCGCGCGCTCGCGTCAGCGTCGCCGGCGTCAGCGGCTGCAGTGGACGAAGCCGGCCACGGTGTGGGCGATGGACTTCACCGCCCTCGGCCACAAGGGTGACCCGGTGGCGCTGTGCATCCGCGACCTCGGCTCGAAGGCCGTGCTGTTCGCCGGCATCTGCGGCGAGGGGGCGGCGGATGTGCTTGCCGTGCTGGAGGCGCTGTTCGCCCGCGATGGCCGGCCGCTTCTGATCAAGAGTGACAACGGTCCGGGCTTCCGGGCGGCGGAGCTGAAGCTGTTCGTCGAGCGTCACGGGGTGCTGATGCTGTATTCGCCGCCTGGCTGCCCGCGCTACAACGGCGCGTGCGAGGCCGGCATGACGGGACTCAAGCGGCTCGCGCAGGGCTGTGCGGACGACCGCGGCCGGCCGCTGCCGGGCGACGACGACCTGGCCGAAGCCGTCCGGATCCTCAACGACCGGCTGCTCTTCGAGAGCGTCGCGTCACCGACGCGCGCCGAGGTCTGGCAGCGACGCTCGTCGTGCGAGGGGATCCGCGACGCCTTCCGCGCCAACGTCGAACGCCGCCGCCAGGCGGAACGCGAGCGGCGGGGGATTGCGTTGGGGGACGGCGTCAGTCACAATCGCGGCGCCTCGATCGATCGCGTCGCGATCCCCGAGGCACTGTGTGACATGCAACTTCTCGTGATCCGGAGACCATGACTTCCGATGGAGGAACCGGCGTCAGCGACGTGCAGAATTTCCAGTGGGGTACAACCACTTCGCCGTTGACTCGAGGTGAAGCTCGCGCCGTGGAGCAGGCCATGATCGAGAGAAATCCTGGGTTCGAGAACAAAATCAACAGTATCAGCCCGAACCATGATTGGTTCGATCAGGCGGTGGAGTGGGGTGAGAATTGGCTGCGTAGCAATGGACTATGATGATGAATCTCGCGATCCTCAAGCGGAGCCGGCACAAGCCGAAGAAAGGTGATATCTTTGTCGCGAAGCCACCTGACGGAAATTATTTGTTCGGACGGGTCGTGGATACGGACGCTAACCCGCTCGGCGTAGGTTCGGGAATCCTGATATATATCTTTCGATCACGATCCCGTGATAAGACAGATGTTCCCGAGTTGCGCCCCGGAGAGTTGTTGGTTCCTCCGATGATGACGAACAGGCAGCCTTGGACGAAAGGCTACTTTGAGCACCTGGAAAACCGACCCCTAAGTCCATCCGATCGACTTCCACAGCATTGCTTCAAGGATACTCGGGGCCGGTACTTCGACGAGGCGGGTAACCGGCTTGCGGACGCGAGCGAACCAGTGGGGCAATGGGGTCTACATAGCTATCGCACCATTGATGACGAAATTTCCAAGGCTCTCGGCATTCCGCTTGCTCCCGACGACTGAATTGAAGTGTATGTGGGGGGGGCGTCACCACACGCAGGACACTGGTCCGTCCGGTGTGAAACGTCGGGCAACGCCGAGTAAGCGGCGTTTGTACCAGTCCGTGAACCGCACGCCGCGTTGGCTTCGTGACGTGCCGAGGATGACTACCACGTTCGCGCGGTGCAGGGCTCTGTGACTTCTCGCTCGTGAGCAGCACGTGGGCGTGGCGCAGGACCGGATGGTCGTTCTGGCGAGTGCACAGGGTGTCCTGGCGTGCGTCGGCCGAAGGGCGGTCGGCGGGATCGCTCAACGGGTGCCGCGGGAACGCACGTTTCGCGATACCGTGACGCCGTCCCACGCCGCCGTCGGTGCTCTCCGACCGTCAACCAGCGAGCGGCTCTCCGCCCGGCTCTCGGAGAGCATCGGCCCTGGTGCCGGTCCGATCGCCCCAGTTCGGGCTTGGGGGACTCGGTCACGGTGATCTCGCGGAGTGCCCTGGCCGACCGGCACCCGCGCTCGCAAGCCCGCCAGCTCGCCCAGTTGCGCCCCCTCGCCCCCAGCACGCCACCGCCCCGCGGCTCCTAACCGCGGGGCGGGCTGGTCCGCGAGGTCTCGCGGAGATGGCTCCCCGAGCAGGACTCGAACCTGCGACCTAGTGATTAACAGTCACCCGCTCTACCAACTGAGCTATCGGGGATCGCGCGGGGTCCGGCGAGGCCGGAGGGGTGGGCACGGTCACTCAGGATCGGCCGGAAGGCAAGGGGAACCCGAGGCATTCGGAAAGCGCCGCGGCGGCCTTGGATCGGGGCGGCGAGGGGCGCATCGTGCGGTCTCGGAGACCTGCCTGCATGAGCGTGAACTGCTGCCCGATCCTCGCCGTCGCCGCGTCGTCGTTGCTCGCGTTCCTCGCGGCCTGTCGCGGAGCCGGCGCGCCTCCTGCCGAGCGCTGGGCGGCGGTTCCGCCACCGCCGCCGACCCGAACCGTCGATGCCGTCGACGACTACCACGGCATCGAGGTCGCCGACCCCTATCGCTGGCTCGAGGACGTCGACTCGGACGAAGTGTCGCGTTGGGTCGATCTACAGAACGCGCGCACCGAGGCCTTCCTCGACGCCGTGCCCGAGCGGGCCGCGATACGGTCGCGCCTGACCGAACTCTGGACCTACCCGAAGTGGACGGCGCCGGAGCGGCACGGACCGTGGTGGTTCTGGCGCCGGAACGACGGCTTGCAGAACCAGGCGGTGTTGATGCGTGGGACGATGCCCGGCGCCGACGGCGTCGTGCTGCTCGACCCCAACACGTTGTCCGACGACGGCACGGTGTCGCTCGGACCGACGGCGTTCTCCGAGGACGGCGCGTACCTGGCCTATGCGACATCGACCAGCGGCAGCGACTGGATGGAATGGCACGTCCTCGAGGTCGCGACCGCCAGGCCGCTCGACGACCGGCTCGAGTGGTCGAAGTTCGCCGGCGCATCGTGGACGCACGACGGCAAAGGGTTCTTCTACCAGCGCTATCCGGCGCCCAAGGACGGCGAGGTCTACGAGGCCGTCACGCAGAGTCCGAAGCTCTGCTACCACGTCGTCGGCATGCCGCAGCGCGACGATCGTGTCGTGTACGAGCGACCCGACCAGCCCCAGTGGAGCTTCGGCGCGCGGGTGACCGACGACGGGCGCTACGCGTTCGTCTCGATCCACGAGGGCACCGATCGCAAGAGCCGCGTCGCCTGGATCGACCTCCAGGAGAAGGACTGGCCGGTGCGGCCGTTCCTGATGGACTTCGATGCCGGCTACTCGTTCGTCGGCGTCGTCGATGGCAAAGCGCTCCTCGTCACCGACCGCGACGCGCCGAATCGACGCATTGTGGGCGTGCCGATCGCGTCGCCCGCTCCCGACGCGAAGGAGTGGAAGGTCGTCGTCCCCGAGGCCGCGCAGGCGATCGAGGGCGCGGTGCTGGTCGGCGATGCGATCGTCGTCACCTATCTCCGGGACGCGAGCCATCAGCTCCAGCGGTTCTCGACCACCGGTGACCCGCTCGGAGCCATCCAGCTACCGGAGCTCGGCACGGTCGGACCGCTCACCGGGAGGCGCGAGGATCGGGTGACGTATTTCACGTTCGAGACGTTCACGCGCCCACCCGAAGTGCACGGCTTCGACTTCGACGCCGGCAAGGAGGTCGTGCTGATGCGCCCCGCGTTGCACTACGACCCGGACGTCTTCCGCGTGCGACAGGTCGGCTTCGAGAGCAGCGACGGCACGCCACTCCGGATGTTCCTCGTCTACCGCAAGGAGCTCGAGCTGGATGCCGACAACCCGGCGATGCTGTACGGCTACGGCGGCTTCGACATCTCGCTGACGCCGAAGTTCTCGGCCGAGAACCTGGTGTTCTGCGAGCGTGGCGGCATCTACGCGCAGGCGACGCTTCGTGGCGGCGGCGAATACGGGCGTGCGTGGCACGAGGCCGGCATGCGCGAGCACAAGCAGAACGTGTTCGACGACTTCGTCGCCGCTGCGCGCTACCTGATCCGCAACGACTTCACGGCACCCGCGCGGCTCGCGATCCACGGTCGAAGCAACGGTGGCCTGCTGGTCGGGGCGGTGCTGACGCAGCACCCGGAGCTGTTCGGTGCGGCGATCCCGGACGTCGGCGTGATGGACATGCTGCGTTACCACCGGTTCACCATCGGGTGGGCGTGGGAGCCGGAGTACGGCAGCAGCGAGGACCCGAAGATGTTCGCGGTGCTCCGCGCGTATTCACCGCTGCAGAACGTGAAGCCCGACACGCGCTACCCGCCGACGTTGATCACGACCGGCGACCACGACGACCGCGTGCTGCCCGGCCACAGCTACAAGTTCGCCGCCGCGCTGCAGGCGGCGCAGGTGGGGCCGGGGCCGATCCTGCTGCGCGTCGATCGCAGCGCCGGACACGGCCCCGGGAAACCGACGAGGTTCCAGATCGCGGAGGCAGCGGATCGGTTGACGTTCCTGGCGGCGACGATCGGGGGGTGAGCGCGCACCTCGGCGATCACGGTTCGAAGTCGATCGCCACGCTCGTCACGACCACGTCCGATTGCATCGAGCGATCGAACAGCAGCAGGAATCGCACTCCGGTCGCCTGGTCGTTGTTGAGGTCGGCCACTCTCGACCGCCAGGGGCCCGGCGTGCCGAGTGGCTCTCGATTCGCGTCGACGCGCGCACCCTGGACGAACAGCTGTACCGGCTGTCCGGGCAGCGCGGTGGGGTTTCCGGACGCCGGGTCGTCGGAGAACTGCACCGATTGTCCGCCGATGCGCGCGGTCAAGACGTACCTCTGCCAGACCGGCGCGCGAAAGTTGGCGGGCGGATTCGCCGCGTACCACTTCGACTGCATGCCGGTCCAAGTGTCCCGGTCGAGGAGTGGTCCGACCGCGCTCGTCGGTAGCGACGGTGGGCCGTCGACCTGGCCGAGCAGCGATGGCGCCGGCATGCCGGGCACCTCGAGACGTGCGAGGCCGAAGCCTCCGCTGCCGGCGTTGCAGTCGGCAACGCCGAGGCCGGCGAACACTTCGGCATGCAGGCTCGAGCCGACGCCACCGGACACGTCGATCGTGCCGTCTTGCTGGACGGTGCCGTCGACCTGCAACAGGATCGCGCCGCCCGCGCCGCCGCCGCCGGGTGACGGCAAGGCGTTCGAAAGGGTCGTGGTCGAGTAGCGAACCCCGTCGCCGCCTCGCGCGCTGATGACCCCGTTCGTGCCCACCGACAGCGCGTGGCCGACGCGCAGCGCGAGTGCGCCCCCGCCACCGCAGCCCGCGCCACCGGCCTGCCATGCCTTCAGCGACGTGGTGACGTCCGCTGTCGTCATGCCGAACGGTTATGAGCCACCGCCGCCGCCGCCGGCGCCGCCGACGAGGAAGTGATCGAGCGAAGACACCGAACGCGCCGGCAGGAGGTACGGCACGGCCGTGCCTCCGGCGACGCTCGGACCGAGATCTGCCGGCGCGAAGGACTGAAGCGGGATCCCGGTGCCGCCCGCCCCGAGGAACGCGCCGCCGCCGCCACCGCCGGCGAGCTGGCCGCACACGGCGGCGAACAGTGTGAAGGTGACCGACGCCCGCCGGCCGCCGGCCGGCCACAGCGGACCGCCGGTCCCGCCGGTGCCCATCGTCATCGATGCATAAGCGCTGAGCGCCGGCGCGACGAGGTTCTCCCCGGCCGCTCCGAAGAACCGCGGTTGCACACCGACACCGTCGGCGCCGTCCGCACCGTCGCCGCCGCGCCCGCCGCCGGCACCGGCGGCCGTGCCGGGCTGGCCGTCCTGACCGGCGTAGATTCCGCCGGCACTGATGATCGAGCGGGGATCGAAGTTCGGATCGGGCGAGTCGCCGTCGAGGCGGAGCTCACCGTCGATCCGAACCGTGCCGCGGACGCGGATCACCGCCGGATGAGAGCCCCGGAAGATCACGGTCGTGCCCGTCGGGATCACGAAGTCGCTGAACTCGAAGTGCCCATCGGCGACCACCACCGGAAATCCGAACAGCGTGTCGCCCGCCGGGATCGTCATCGAGTCGGTGTCCCACAGCCAGGTGTCCGGTGCGATCTCCTGTCCGAGCGTCGGATCGAACGAGCCGTGCTGACCGGTGCCGCCGAGCATGCCGGGGATCGCCGTCCCGCCCTGCCACTCGCCGGCCGAAACGTTGCGGTCGAGCTGGGAGGACCCGAAGAAGCGCTCGAAGATGCGGTCCATGGTCGGTGCGCCCGATGCGCACGCCGACCTCGTTGCCGATCGCCGGCCGAGGAGTGGCCGCCCCGAGATAGAGACCTTGCAGCAGCACGAACGCGTCCATCGTGACCGGAGTGTCCGGAACGTCGATGCGCAACTCGCCCGGCACCGCGATGGGGAGCGGGAGCGCGATCGTGCTGTTCGGATCGAGTCGCACGTCACCGGTGAATCCGGGGATCGGTGTGTTCGGTCCACGTCCGCTCGCGGCGAACAGCGCGAACAACCCGAACGCACCGCGCGCGTGCAGGACGACGGTGTCGCTGCGGTGGTAACCGAGGCGTTCGACGTCCAGGGTCAGTCCGGGCGTGGATTGCGCGTCGTACGGATTCGCATGTGCCGAGACTTCGTCGCCGCTCGGGACTCCGTCGCCGTCCGGATCTCCGCCACGTTCGACGACGTTGGCGAAGTGAAAGCCGGCGCCGTCGTCGAGCCGCAGAGAGGCCCCGCTCGGCACGGACGCCCGCCAATCGACCGAGAGGTCGGTCCGGTCGATGTGCCACACGGCAGAGGCGTCCGTGAACCACGGCGTGCCGAGAGCGTCGAGCGCGAAGCCCGTGGTCGAGAACGTCCCGGCGACCCGCGCGCTGTCCACGGCGAGATCCGCGAGCCACAGTCCGGACGTGCTGCCTCGGACCCAGAACCCGCCGTCGCGATCGAGCGCGATCTGTGCGAGCCCGTCCGGGGCTTCGATTCCCACCGAATGCGTCTGCAGGATCTGGCCGGTGCGATCCACCTCGAGGATGTCGCTGCCGGCGTCGCCGACCAGGTACAGGTGGCCGGCAGCCGATCCCTGCCGGTCACAGACGAGGTCATTGATCTGGCCGAAGCTCGGCGGCAACGAGATCGTGAAGACCGTCCCGTTCGACGGGTCGATCCAGCTCAGCAGCGCGCCGGGCTGTGATTGCTGCGCGATCCAGACGCGGCCCGCGGAATCGACGGTGATCGCGCGCGCGGGCGCCGCGATCGTCCGCGACAGCGCGAGCGAGCCGTCGTCGCGGCGTCGTTCGATCACCGGGGCCGACATCGCGACCCAGGCGCCACCGCCCGCCGTCGGCGCGATGTCGACGACCGGCTGCAGCGGTTGGAAGCGCGTGAGCGTCTGCTGACGGATCGACCAGATCATCACGCTGCCCGTGGTCTCGACGGCCCAGACTTCGCCGTCGTGTCCGCGCCAGAGTGGGGACTGCACGTTCCAGGACTGAGGGGACGACTCAGCGAATCGGCTGAGCTCGACCGCCGGGCCGTTGGCGGCCCCGACGAAGATGCCGTCGAGGGGTGCGCCTTGGGCAGAAGCTGCAGCGACGCAAAGCGCGAGTGCGCCGAGCCGGGTTGAGATCAAGACCATCGGAGTTCTCCTGGTGCTCGTTCCGGGCGAATCGACTGGGGGCGAAGTCACGCGGTCACACGGAGCTCTCGCGTGTCGGCGACGGATCGCCGCCCGCAGCGGTGACCGGGTGCCGGCCGGCACTCCGATCGCACGAGACCGGCGATCGACAGGTCGGACTCGAGGACGCCGAGACGCGGAGCTGCTCCTGCCGCGTCGACACACTGTCAGGGCTCCGCGGCGCCGCAATGCGAGGCCGGTGACGAGCACGTGTCCTTCTTTCGAGGTGTCAGAGGGGCCGCCGGACTATAGCAGACCCGTGGCCGTGGCGTCTCGGCAAACGACGGTCCCGCGTGATGACAGGCGATTCACCAGGCTCCGAACTCGTGGATCGCGGATCCGCTCGTGCGCGTCGAACCGGCCTCCCGAGCCCGCGACGCGTGTCACCGGCGACACACGCTGCCGTCGCCGTCACTCGGTCGCGGGCAGCTCCGCCTCGAGCACGACGCGGTCGCGCGTGCGCACGACGCCGGCGGCGTGCCCCGTTGCGCGGAGCAGGCGGGAGAGCTCGGCATCGTCGATCGTGCGGACCGGCGGGATCTCGCCGCGCGGCTGCGACCAGCGCGGCAGGGTGTCGGCGTCGTTGTGGGCGATCGCGATCGCGGAGTCGGATGCGGGGAGTCGCGGCGCGTCGACCGTGCGATGCACGGCGTCCGGACCGTGGATCGGCCACAGCCGGATCGCGACCGCACTCCCGAGCCCGAGCGCGATCAGAAGAAACGCGGCGGCGCGCATCCGCAGTCGCCGCCGCCCGCGTGCGGCGACGGCCCCGGCGATCACGGTGCGAGCCGCGGCGCGGCGCGCGCGGAACGCGTGGTGACCCGGCGGCGGCTCACGTCGGAGCGCTTCGTCGAACAGGTCCTGCCAGTCAGCTCTGGTCATCGTTCCATCTCCTGGCCTTGGCACGCAGGCGGGTGAGCGCCCGGCGGATGCGGCCGTGAACGGCGTTGCCGGTCGTGCCGAGCGCGTCGCCGAGCTCGACGAGCGTGCGGTCGTTGCCGAAGCGCTCGAGCAGCAGCAGCCGCTCGTGGGGTGCGAGGGCGGCCAGCTGTTCGCGCAGCCACTGGATGCGTTCGCGCTCTTCCGGGCCGCTCGGCGGCCCGACGGTGGTCGGCACGCGCTCGGCGGCACGGCGTTCGTGCGCGCACCGCCGGCGCTCGCGGCGCAACCGATCGGCCACGGTCGTGAACACGGTCCGCCCCATCCACGCCGCGACCGCGCGCTCGTTGCGTAGCGCTGGCATGCCCTTGGCGACGCGCAGCATGACTTCCTGGGTCGTGTCCATGCAGAACGACTCGTCGCGACGGCTGATCGAGCGGGTCAGCGCATACGCGCGATCGAACCACGCCTCGTAGAACGCCGCGAACGCACCGGTGTCCCCGCGTGCGATCGCGGCGGTGAGTGGAGCGGTCTCGGCTCGCGTCGGCACGGACGTCGGTGCGGAGTCGCTCGGGACGCGGACGGCCCGGGCCACGGTACGGAATGCTAGCGGCTGCGTCGTACGGGCTGCTCCTTCGGCGGGGCGACCTGGTGTGGCGCCTCGGGAGTCGGCGGTGCGGGCGGCGCCGGGGTCTCGGTCGGCACCGCGGTCGGGGGCGGGCTCGGCGGCGCCATCCGAAGCACGTTGCGGACCTCCGCACGGCGGCTGTTGACGTCGGTGCGGAGCTGGGAGATCACCTGGTCGACCAGGATGCGCTGCTGCGCCGTACCGCGAAGGAACAGGAGCTGCGAATCCTCGTGGTAGAGGAGCTCCGGCTGGTCCTCGTCTTTGAACAACGACAGCGCGAGGCGGATCGCATTCAGCGCGTTCTCGGGCGTCACCGTGACGCCGCTCGTGTCGGCGGGGACGCCGTACGGCGGAGTCGCCAGATCGCGCAACGAGAACGTCGCGAACTGGCGGTTCTGGACCTGGTTCAGGGACCCGTCCATGCGCGTGCTCATCACGACGTACACCGGCGCGCTCCCTGTGTCCCGGAGCTGCTTGACGTTCACGCGCACTTCGTCCGGCTTCACGTATTCGAGGGTCTCGATCGCGGTGTCGAGCGACACGTCGGTGAGCTGCATCGCGGGGATCTGGAAGTCGGCGGCGCCGTCCGGGCGCACGACGTTGACGTGCAGGTCGGGTTGCAGCCGCTGCAGCTTGTCGCGCAGTCCGTCGAGGTAGCGCGTGATGCTCCCGCCTTCGAACTGGTAGGTCAGCGTCAGGGGCTTCTGGACCTGTGCCGGAGCCTCCGCTTGCCTCGAGGCCGGGGAGGGGGATTCCTGCGCGTGAGCAGGCGCCGCGCAGAGCGCGATCAGCACGGTGGCGAATGGAAGGGTTCGGATCGTTCGGTTCATCTCGGCGTCCTCGGTCGGGCGCGCGCGGCTCGCGTCTTCGCGCCACCCGGAAGACGCCGGCCGGGCGGCGATTCGTCGCGCGGTGTTCGGGAAATTCACCGCGCTTGGTGGGCGACGGTGGCGGCTACGCCCAGAGCACCAGGTCCCGCAGCGAGCTCGGCGACGAGCTGAGGCGTCTCGGACGCACCCGCAGGCCCTGCGCGTAGCGGCCCGAATAGATCATCTCGTGGCTTCCCGAGAACGTCTCCACCGCGCCCTCGGGCGTTCCCGACGGCGTCAGCGGGACCGCGAGCAGATCGGCGAGTCGTTCGGGTCCGTCGCCTGCCGCGCGGCCGAGCACGAGTTCCACCTCGACGTCACCGGCGGTCAGCGCGCCGAGGTCGACGGTCAGCGACGCCGAGATCGTGTCGCCCGCGTGGAACCGCGACAGGTCGGTGACCCGGGCCTCGAGCAGGCGGATGCCGGCGAAGCCCTTCCGGATGCGCTGCGCCTCGCTGGCGATGCCCTGCGCGCGCGCCTTGTCCGACCGCATCGCGAAGAAGTTGCGGCCCAGCACCGCGTACACGCCGTCCAGGTACTCCTGCACCATCCGCTCCGAGTCGAACACCGGCGGCACCGTCTTCAGCGACCGCTGGGATCGTTCGATCCAGCTCGCCGGCACGCCTTGTGCATCGCGGTCGAAGTAGAGCGGCACGATCTCCTCTTCGAGCAGGCGGTACAACGCGTCCGCGTCGAATTGGTCCTGCAGCTCCTGGTCCTCGTAGAACCGCTCCGCGGCGATCGTCCAGCCGTTGGTCCCGTCCGCCGCCTCGGGCCACCAGCCGTCGGCGATGGACAGATTGAGGCCGCCGTTCGCCGCCGCCTTCATTCCCGAGGTGCCGCTCGCTTCGAGCAACCGTGTGGGAGTGTTGAGCCAGACGTCGACGCCTTGCACCAGCGAGCGCGCCAGGTCGATGGCGTAGTTCTCGAGAAAGATCACGCGACCGACCAGACCGTCGCGGCGTGCGAGCTCGGCGATGCCCTTCAGGATGTCCTTGCCGTACTGGTCCCGTGGGTGCGCCTTGCCGGCGACGAGGATGCGGACGGGCCGCTCTTGGTCGTCGCAGAGTCGCTTCAGGCGCTCGAGGTCCTTGTAGAGCAGCCCGGCACGCTTGTACGGCGCGAACCGGCGCGCGAACCCGATCCACAGTGCATCCTCGTCGAGTCCGTCGACGATCCTGGACAACAGGAGAGGGCTGTCGCTGCGCTGCACGAACGCGCGGCGGATGCGCGCGCGTGCCGTCTCCGCGAGATCGTGCTTCAGTGTCTTGCGCGCGTTCCAGAGCTGCGCCGGATCGACCCTGTCGGCGCCGTCGGCGAAGTCCCTTGCCCGTACCGGGCGCTCCACCGCGCCGAGCAGGCTGCTGATGCGCGGGCTGGTCCAGGTCGGCAGGTGTACGCCGTTGGTGATCGCGTCGACCGGCACCTCCTGCTCGAGCAGGCTGGGCCAGAACGGTTGCAGCAGCGTGCGCGACACCTCTCCGTGTAGCTGGCTGACGCCGTTCGCCCACGCGGCGAAGCTCAACGCCAGATACGTCATGTTGAACTCGTCCTGGGTCGTGGCGTCCGCGCGACCGAGCCGCATGAAGCGGTCCCAAGGCACGCCGGCCCACTCGGCGACGTCCTGGAAGTAGCGGCGCATCAGCTCCTCGCTGAAGCGGTCGTGTCCGGCCGGGACCGGCGTGTGCGTCGTGAACGCGGTCGTCGCCCGCACGAGCTCGCGCGCCGCCTCGAAGGTCAGGCCCTTCTCGAACACCAGCTTGGCCATGCGTTCGAGCGAGAGGAACGCCGCGTGCCCCTCGTTCATGTGGTAGGCCGCCGGATCGATCCCGAGCTCGTCGAGGAGCCGCGCGCCGCCGCGGCCGAGCACGATGAGCTGCTGGATGCGCATCTCGTGATCGCCCCCGTAGAGGTGTCGCGTGATGTCGCGGTCCTCTTCGCGATTGGCCGGCACGTTGGCGTCGAGCAGGTAGAGCGGCACGCGTCCGACCGTCACGCGCCAGGCGCGAAGTGTCAGGTCGCGGCCGGGCAGTGGCAGCGTGATCTCGAGGCGCGTTCCATCGCGCGCGTTGACCGGATCGATCGCGAGCTCCGCCGGATCGTTCTCGAAATCGATCGCGAGCTGCTCGCCCGACGCCGAGAGTCGCTGCGTCATGTAGCCGAAGCGATAGAACAGACCGATCGCGACCAGCGGCAGGTTGACGTCGCTCGCGGCCTTCAAGTGGTCGCCGGCCAGCACGCCGAGACCGCCGCTGTAGATCGGCAGGGACTCGTGCAGGCCGTACTCGGCGCAGAAGTACGCGACCGGGTGCCGGGTCGAGAATGCCGCGTCGTCCCCGCCGACCGGCAGGCGCGCGACTCGCGCCGCCAGATACGCGTCGAACCGCGCCATCACGCGTTCGAGGCGCTTCAGATAGGAGCGGTCCCCGGCGCGCTCGGCGAGGAGCTCCGGACCGGCACGCTTCAGGAAGCGGATCGGGTTGTGCGCCGCGCGTTCCCAGCCGTCGGGATCGAGGTCGGCGAACAGACGCGGAGCCTCCGGATCCCAGCACCAGAAGAAGTTGCGCGCGAGTCGCTCGAGCGGGCGCAGCGGTCCGGGGAGCGACGAAGCGACGTCGAACCAACGCAGGCGCGGCGTCGTTCCGACCTTGGTGTCGAACGCGACGATCGGCCGCGGCCGGCGCGACACGGGGATGCCGCGCGCCGAGCGTTCCGCGATCGCGGCGTCGGCCCGGTGGTAGGCGTCCTCGTAGTGGACGTACAGGTCGTGCCACGAGGTCTTCCCGGCGGTCGCCCGGCAGGTGCCGCGCAGTGCCTCCAGATCTTGGTGGGGGCGGCCGATCTCCGCCTCGATCAGCTGTGCCAGGTGGTCGGCGGCCTCGTCGTAGGTCTTGCGCACGCGTTCGACGACCGAGATGCCGTGCTCGGGACCGAACCCATGGTCGAGCGCCCAACGGCCGAACCCGGCGAAGTCCGAGGTGATCGTCGGCACGCCGACCGCGAGACTCTCCTGGGGCGTGTAGCCCCATGGCTCGTAGAACGACGGGAACACCCCGATGTCCATCCCCGACAGCACCGCCTCGTACTCGCGCTCGAACAGGCCGTCCCCGGGCCGGACGTAGATCGGCACGTGCACGATCTTCACGCGCGAGCCGGTCGAGTTGTCGAGACCGAGCTCGGCGCAGCGCGTGCGGATCGCATCGTTCTCCTCGTCGAACAGATGGTGGGTCGCGATGCCGATCGGATCCTGGAGCTGCGCCGGGTCCGGAGCCTCGAGTCGCTCGCGAACCTCGCTCCGGACCCCCGAGTTGCCCGCGGGCACCAGGGCCCACACGACGATCGGGCGACCGGCGCGGCGATCGAGCCGCGCGCAGGCATCGAGCAGGAGGTCGATCCCCTTGTTGTGGAGCTCGTAGCGGCCCGAGATGCAGAGGAACGCGGCGTCGCGAAGGTCGACCAATCCGAGGAATCGCCGCGCGAGCTGCTCCAGCTGGCGGCGGATCGCCGCGCGGTCGTCGAGCGGCCCGGCGAGCTCGTCGACGACGTCGAGGTCGAGGCCGTTGAACAGCAGGGGTTTTGGCTCACGGCCGAGGAACCAGACCGACTCTTTCGCGGTCACGCCGCTGACCGTCGTGAACACGTCGCATTCGCGCGCCGCGGTGCTCTCGAGGGAGTGCTTGGCGGTCAGATGGTGGGCGCGTGCGAGCTCGGCTGGCGACCGGTCGTCGAGCTCGTCGTCGTGCGGCGACTCGCCGAGTGCCGACAGCGCCCGCCCGAGCGTCGTCGAGTGCGTCGTGAACACCGTGGCGATCGCCGGCGAGTGCCGTTTCAGGTGCAGCAGCGCCGATCCGGTCATCCATTCGTGGGCGTGCACGATCGCGCGCTTGTGGAGCGGCGCGAGGTGGCGTTCCCACCACTCCTGCACGACCTGCGCGGCCGCGAGGCCGAACAGCACCGGCTCGACGTAGTCCCAGTCGCCCTCGATCGAGTCCACCTGGAAGTGCTTCCACAGATCGGCGAGCAGATCGTCCTTGCGGTCGTACAGGCTCGAGAACTCGACGAGGATGCAACGCGGGCGTCCGGGGATCCGCCAACGGCCGACGCGCACCGGCAAGCCGAGCTGGCGGCACGCGTCGCCGAACTCGGCGAACCCCGGCTCCTCCTCGAACAAGAGGTCGCGCTTCTCCGCGTCGGCGAGCAGCCACGGCCCGATCGTCACGTAGTCGTCGCCGTAGCGGGCGACCGCGGTCTTGGCCTTGCTGGTCAGCACCGTGTGGATGCCGCCGATCTTGTTGCAGACTTCCCAGCTGACTTCGAACAGCGCGTGCGTCACGTGGTGGTTCCTCGAGGCTCCGCGTCCGGCGCGATCGTCGGTGCGCTGCGCGTCTGCGCCAGCGCGGCGCGGACCCGGGTCCGCAGATCGTCGAGGACGTGCATGTAGATCAGGTAGGCGTCGTGCGGCGAGTCATACGGGCTGAAGTACTGGTGTACCTCGGCGTCGGAGTGTGCCGCACTCGCCATGTAGTAGAAGTGATCGGACGTCGTCAGCTTGCGCCAGGCCGCGAGCAGATCGGGCCGGCCGAGCGCGGCGGCACGTCGGACGTCGCCGGCGATCGCGAACAGCGTGTCGTGTGCCGAGCGCTGCATCGGGTTCCGGAGCCAGGCCGACAGGTCCCGCCCGGCGTCGGCCCACGAGACCGGTTCGGGGATCGACAGCTCGCCGATCGCGTCGTGCGCCGCCGCGACCTGCGCCGGCGTGGCGAAGCCGTGTCGCTCATCGGCGAGCACGCAGGTCGGCAGCGCGCGCATGAACTCCAGGATGCCGGTGCGTGCCGCCTGATGCTCGCCGAACGTCTCGTAGTCGAGGAACAGGCCGACGAACGCGGCATTGCGCGGCACCGCACGCAGCCAGCGGGCGAAGCGTGCCGCGGTCACCGGATGTTCGGACCAGCGTCGGTCGCTGAACCGGAAGCCGATGTCGTCCGAGAGGGGGTAGCAGCGCAGCAGCAGCTCGAGCCGGAGGCAGCCCCGGACGCGGTACGGCCAGAACGGCTGCCGTCCGAGCAGCAGCCGGTCCGCGCCCTCGGCGAGGATCGTGTCGAACCCGAGCGCCTCGACGCGCGCGGCGATGCGCTCGTCGACGATCAGCTCGGTGTTGCGAAACGTCGTCGGGACGGCGCCGAACAGCTCGGCGACGGTCTCGCGATGCCGGGCGACCTGGCGTTCGAACTCGTCGTCCTGATCCACGAGCGCCGCGAGCGAGTGGTGGGACGTCTCGCACACGAGCTCGACCGCCCCGGTGTCGAGCAGGTCGGCGAACGCGTCGATGCACTGCGGTGACCAGCGGCGCATCTGATCGAGCACGGTTCCGGTGATCGACAGCGCACACCGGAACCGACCGTCGTGGCGTTCGACGAGGTCGCGCAGCAGCGCGGTCATCGGGAGGTAGCAGCGGCTGGCGATCCGTTCGAGCACGCTGCGATCGAGCGCTTCGTCGAACCAGCTCGGCTCGTCCGATCCGCGCGCGCCCGGCGGACGCGCGCTGCCATGGGCCGGGTCGAGGCGGCAGGGCTGGTGAACCTCGAAGCAGAAGACGACGTCGGTCATCCGGTCGCCGGTCGGCGGACCGGGGGCACGTCCAGCAGGGCGTACGCGCGCAGCAGCTCGCCGGTGTTCCAGGCCTGGGCGATCGTGCCGCCCGGTCGGTGCGGCGCGTCGCCGTCGAACACCTCCGACACCTGGTCGAGGCCGGCGCGATCGAGTTCGGCGGCGAATCCGTCGAGCAGCTCGCGGAGCCGCGGGGTCTCGTCGGTGCCGCGGGTGAGCAGGCACGCTTCGACGTAGCTGCCGAGGAGCCACGGCCAGACCGTCCCCTGGTGGTAGGCGCGATCCCGCTCCTCGGGCCCTCCGGCATACACGCCGCGATACGCGGGATCACTCGGCGCGAGGGTCCGCAGCCCCCGCGGCGTCAGGAGCTCCGCATCGGCGCGCGCGAGCACGCCGCGACGCATCGCATCGGTCAACGGGCTCGCGGCCAGTGCGGCGGCGAGAACCATGTTCGGACGCACCTCGGCGATCGCGTGGCCGTCGGTCCACCGGTCGGCGAGGTAGCCGTCGCCGTCGAGCCACAGTCGCTCGACGAAGCCGCGGCCGCACCGGGTCCGTCGCTCGGCGAAGCTCGCCGCGGCGGCGCGATCGCCGGCGAGCTCGGCGAGCTCGGCGCAGTGGTCCAGCAACGAGAACCACAGCGCGTTGATCTCCACCGCGCAGCCGTAGCGTGGCGTGACCGGACCTGCCGAGGTCCGCGCGTCCATCCACGTCGCGTTCCGGTCCGGATCGCCGGCGTGCAGCATCATCGCGTCGTCGGCGCGTACGGCGAGCGCGGTGCCGTCGAGGTAGGAGTGGACGATCTCCTCGAGCGCGGGCCGGAACGCCTCGAGCAGTCGGCCATCGGCACCGCCGTGGTCGGCCCACATGCGCACCGCGCGCGCGAACCACAAAGCCGCGTCGGCCGAGTCGTAGGTGCTGTCCGCGACCCCGTCGCCGAACACGTTCGGCAAGAGGCCGTCCTTCAGGAACTCCAGCGTGCCCTCGAGGACCTGACCGCACTGCGCGACGCGGCCTCGCGCGAGGGTGAGCCCCGGAAGCGCGACGAACAGGTCGCGGCCCCACTCCTCGAACCAGGGAAAGCCGGCGCAGATTCCGAGCCGGCCGGTCGGTGCGACGTAGAGGAAGTCGTCGGCGGTCCTCGACAGCCGCGTGCGCACCGTCGAGTCGCCGCGCTCGTCGGCGACGATGGCCGCCGCCTTGCGCAGGCTCCTCACGCGTGACCAGAGTCGCTCCGGCTCGCGGACCGGCTCCCCGAGGGCCGTCGCGATCAGCAGGCTGTCACCCTCCTTCAGGTGCGCGACGAACCAGCCCGGACTCCACTGGTCCTCCAGTCCGTCGTAGCCGCGGCGCAGGTCTTCGGCGTACTCGACGCGCTCGTCCCACACCGGATCGTGGTGGTAGCGGAAGCCGTTCGGTGACGAGACGGTCAGCGAAACCGCTGGCAAGGCCGGATACGGCCGGAACGCGACGACGGCCGGGGACGGGCGCTCGTGGTGCGTGTCCAGCGCGTCGTTCTTCGTGTGCAGGCTGTCGGCCGGGCGGCACGCCAGCAGCGGACGGATCTCGAGCGTGACGGGCTCGGGGGCGATCTTGATCTGCCAGCGGCAGAGCGTGGCCGCGCGACCCTTCGGCATCAGCACCGTGCGACGCACCTCGACACCGGAGGCGGTTCGGAACGTCGTCGTCGGGGTCGGTCCGAGATCGAACCGCTCGACCAGCAGGTCACCGCGAGGTGCGAGCACCCCGCCGCGGTAGCGTGCCACCGACAGGCTCGACTTGCCGTGCAGGTCGGTGAGCCGATCGTCGAACCGCGACAGGAACACGTGCCGGTCCCGGAGGTCGGGCGGCCGCGCGACCAGGAGCCCGTGGTAGCGGCGCGTGGCACAGCCGACGACGGTCGTGCTGGCGAAGCCGCCGACGCCATCGGTCTCGAGCCACTCGGTCGCGAGGGCCCGGTCCAGATCGTGGAGCGCAGGGCGGTCGAGGGCTGCGGCGGACATCGGGTTGGAAGCGCAAGCTGTTCTAGTCGAGGGAGCGAGGAGAGTCTATGGTCGCGGACCACGCGGTGCGCCCGTCTCGTCGTTCGTTCGTCTCCTCGATGCCATGAACCCCCAGGAGCTCAAGAACACGCTCACGTTCATCCTGGCTGGCGGTCAAGGCGAGCGGCTCAAGCCGCTGACGCTGCATCGCGCGAAGCCGGCGGTGCCGTTCGCCGGCGCGTATCGGATCATCGACTTCACGCTCAGCAACTGCATCCACTCGGGGCTCCGCAAGATCTTCGTCCTGACGCAGTACCAGGCGCAGTCGCTCGAGGAGCACATCCGGTTCGGCTGGAACTTCCTGCCGCGACGACTCGAGCAGTTCATCGTCACGCGACCCCCGCAGCACCGCGAGGAGCGGGTCTGGTACGCGGGCACGGCCGACGCGATCCACAAGAACCTCGACACCCTCGTCTCGGTGCGTCCATCGCACGTGCTCGTCCTGTCCGGCGACCACATCTACACGATGGACTACGGGCGGATGATGGAGGACCACCTCGAGAACGAGGCGCTCGCGACGATCGGAGCGGTCCGCATCCCGGCCGCCGAGTCGAGCCGGTTCGGCGTGATCGAGGTCGACGCGGACAACCGCGTGAAGAACTTCGTCGAGAAGCAGGACGGCGCCCCAGAGATCCCGGGGCAGCCCGGCTACTGCCTCGGCTCGATGGGGATCTACGCGTTCCGTGCGGACGAGCTGAAGCGGCGCCTCGAGGAGGATGCCGCCGACCCGAACAGCAGCCACGACTTCGGCAAGGACGTCATCCCCAAGATGATCGACACCGGCCGCGTGATCGCGCACGACTTCCGCGACGGCGGCACCAGCGAGGAGCCCTACTGGCGCGACGTCGGCACGATCGACGCCTACTACGAAGCCAACCTCGACCTGTGCAACCCGTCGCCGCAGTTCAACCTGTACGACGAGCTCTGGCCGATCTACACGCAGTGGCACGCCGACCCGCCGGCCAAGACGCTGTTCGACGAGAGCACCGGACGGCGCGCGACCGTCGCGGATTCGCTGCTGTGCCCGGGGGTGATCGTCTCGGGCGCACACGTGCGCCGGTCGGTCCTCGCGAACCGCGTCTACGTCGACGAGGAGGCCGACGTGGAGGGCAGCATCGTGTTCCGCGGCGCCCGCATCGGCAAGCGCGCCAAGGTGCGCCGCGCGATCGTCGACAAGTGGGCGCGCATCGAGGACGGCGAGGAGATCGGCTACGACCTCGAGAAGGACCGGGAGCGGTTCTCGGTGACCGACTCCGGGATCGTCATCGTGCCCTGGGGTTTCCCCTACGCGGACTTCTGAGCGGTCCGCTGGCCGTCCGAGCGCGCTGAGAGTGCGACCGCGGCGGTTCGCGGACCGGGCCCGGTCGCGAGCGGTGAATCGGCCCGTGCCCGGGGGCGTCAGGCGTTCTGGGTCGCGCGGGGCACGAGCTCGTCGAGGTAGTGGGGCAGCATCTTCCGCCAGGTGATCCAGTCGTGGTCCCACTCCTTGCCCCAGGCGTCGACGCGATTCGGGATGCCACGGGCGCCGAGCGCGTGGGCGACCCGCCACGACTCCTGCGGATCCTCCCAGCGGCCTTCGCCGTGCGTCAGCAGCACGAAGCGCTCGCGCAGGCGGTTCAGGTGATCGGACGGCTCGGGGATGTGCGGGACGAAGTGCAACGGCGACTGCTGCGACCATTCGGCCGGCTCGTGGCCGGACATGAACTTGCGGACGTCGTACGTGCCGCTCATGCAGATCGCGGTCGAGAACAGGTCGGGATGGCGGCAGATCGAGGCGAGCGCGTTGAACGCGCCGATCGACGCGCCCGCGACCACCACGTCGACGTGCTCGGGGTAGCCGCAGTCGTGGCGGATCGCCGGCACGACCTCATGCACGACGACCTGGTCGAACTGCTCCTGCACGCGCGTCGCGTTCTCGATGGAGTTGTCCTCGTTGATCCACGCCTTTCCCGCGACGCTGTCGATCGAGTAGACCTTGACCCGGCACGCCTCGAGCAGCGGTGCGAGCGCGTCGATCATCTGGAAGCGCTCGACCTCTTCGGCGTCACCGGCCGCGGTCGGGAACAGCAGCACCGGTGTGCCCATCGCTCCCCAACGCGACACGGTGATCCGCCGATGGATCCGATGCGAGTACCAGGTCTCGGTCGCCTTGCTCATGATGCCTCTGTCGCCTCGCGCTCGCGCCAGGTCTGGATGCCGTTCCAGAACTTGTCGGTGAACTCGTCCCACTCGTGCTGCGGATAGAGTGCTTCGACCTTCTGTCGGACCGCCTCCTTGCAACGGCCCGAGCCGAAGTAGTCGAAGGCGATCTCGTCGAGATGCGCGAGGTGCTTCTCGCAGAACTCCTCGAACCGCGGCTTCTCGAATCGCCGCTCGGCGATCGCGGCGTAGCGGCGCAGCTTCTCGCGGTACGGGATGTCTTCGTGGGCGACGTCGAAGAACGGCTGCCAGTGCAGATTGCGCCGGAACGGGCGCTTGGTCGCCGCGCAGAACAGCGACCACCGGATCGTCGCGAGGACGTACCACGGGAAGTGGACGTGCAGCGAAGTCACCTGGGAGTCGGGGCAGGGGTTCGCGAAGTCGATCGGGAACCAGGTGCCGTCCTTCAGCAGCATCTCCGCCGAGTTGAAGTCCCAGCCGAAGAACGCGTTGATGGTCAGGGTGATGTCGCGCACGATCGACTCCTGCTCCGCCGAGAGGAAGTCGATGTCCCGCATGTAGCGCGCGTGCAGCGGTGCGGACGGGTCGTACTTCATCACGCGGACCTGCGGGCCGAGGCCGACGCCGCGCACGAACATCTCGTACGGCACGACGCCCTTCTGCAGGTGCATGACGAAGCGACCGCTCTGATCGTAGGCGTCACGGAGCTGCTGCTCGTCGTCGATCTTGGTGACGCCGCGCCAGCCACCGCCGTCGTACGGCTTCATGAACAGCGGGTAGCCGAGCTTCGTGCCGAGATCGCCGAGATCGAAGTACTTCGCGTAGCTCTCGAGCGTCCGGCGCAGATCGGCGGACTCCTCGTACTCCTTCGGCGGCACGAGGATCGTCGGTGGGATCGGCATCCCCAGCTTGATCATCGCGCAGTAGGTGGTCTGCTTCTCCATCGACTGCACGGACCACGGATTGTTGAAGACGTAGACCCCGTCGAGGATCACCGCCTTCTTGATCCACTCGCGACTCGTGTGGTACCAGTGCGTGAGCCGATCGATGACGAGGTCGTACTTGACCGACTGCCGGAGATCGAACGGCTCGATCGTGATGCGCTCGACGGCGAACCGCACCGTGTCTCCGTCGATCGAAATGTGCGGATCGAGCTCGCGGACGATGTCCTCGTAGCACCGGGGCCAACAGATGTCGGCACCCAGCGAGAGGCCGATCCAGCGGGTGACGTCGGTCATCGGTGCGGAGTGCGGAGGGCGGGCGAGCGTGCGAGGGCGCGAGCTTACGGGGTCGCGGGGGCGCGATGAAAGGACCGGCCGCGCGCGCCGATCACTCGTAGACCATCCACAGCGGTCCGGGGAAGAGCCAGGAGAGCCCCTCGCGCAGCCGGTCGCGCCAGTTTTCCCAGTTGTGGCCGTCGGGCGCCTCGCGGAAGCGGACGTCGATTCCCGCCTCCTGGAGGCGGGGGACCATCGAGCGGTTGTAGTAGATCAGCCCCTCGTAGGTGCCGCAGCTCACGAACATGCGCTCGGTCGGCTGGCCCGGGTCGCGGCGGAACGCGTTCATGAACTCGACGACGCGATCGAACACCGGACCGTGCTCGTTCGGGCCGATGTCGGTGAACACGAACGACCCGGACTGCGACAGCAGGTTGCCGAAGAACCCGGGCCGGTGCCAGGCGGCGCCCAGCGACGCGATCGAGCCGAAGCTCGCGCCCATCAGGCAGCGCGCTTGCGGTGCCGGGACCAGCGGATACCAGGCCTGCATCGCCGGCACGAGCTCGTCCGCGAGGAACCGGGTGTGGCGCTCGTCGGCCGCGTACTCGTTCAGTCGATCGGGCGATCGGATCAACGCGGCGATCATCGGTGCGATCTCGAGCCGGTGGATCAGGTTGTCGAGCACCGTCTTCAGCGCCGCGAACTGCACGTAGTCCGGGCCGTCGTGGACGATCAGCAGCGGATAGCGGCGCGTCTTGCGGAAGCGCGCCGGCAGATAGACCTGGACCTCGCGCGCACCGCCGAACGCGTCGCTGTGCAGCTCGCGATGCACGATCTCGCCCTTGCGGGTCGTCTCGTGCTCCTGCGTCCAGTCCGGGACCTCGTAGCCGACGCCGTAGACGACCGAGTTCGCGCCGTAGGGGTCGCGTGCCAGGCGGTCGTTGAGCGGGTCCTGGAGCAGCCGCTTGTGGTGGCCGAAGCCGACGCCGAGCTTGTACTCCATCCGCGACCGCTCGGGCACGTCGAGGATCAGGTACCACAGGTCGGTGCCTTGGACGCGCTGAAACGCCAGCGAGGATTCGAGCCCGTGGATCCAGTGCACGAGCTCGACGCTCGACGCCTGACCCCGGAACACGAACGTCACGTTGCGGCCTTCGACGATCGGGAACTGATGGCTCTTCAGGAACTGCTCGATCGCGCCGGGCGACGGCGGTCCGTGCTGCTGGAACTCGTGGATCGCGAGCATCAGGCCGTCACCTCCGTCAGCGCACCGCTCGCCGGGTCGATCCGTCGCGCGCCGTCGGGCGCCGGCGCGATCCACCGCGTGCCGTCCCAGTCGATGCGCGAGCCGTCGACCAGCGGCACGCACGGGTCGGGGGCGAATCGCCGTGCGAGCAGCCGGGCTCGTTCGGTGTCGTCCAGCTTCAGTCGATGGTCGGCATGGGGAAGCGGCACGATGCCGGAGACGGCGCCGAGACCGCTCTCGAACACCTC
This sequence comes from uncultured Planctomycetota bacterium, assembly GCA_963823025.1. Lineage (GTDB taxonomy): Bacteria > Planctomycetota > UBA1135 > UBA1135 > UBA2386 > CAWGKH01. The sequence goes on from CAWGKH010000011.1 coordinate 386,298, forward strand.
GGCCGCGCCGGGACCTTGCGGTGGGCTGTCGTGGAACAGGACGACGCGGTTGGTCAGCGCCATCGCCCCGGCCGACCACGCGACGATCGGCCGGCCCTCGTGCAGTGCCAGGACGTCGAGCAGCCGCATCCGGTTGAGCAGGATCGCCACGTGTCCGCCGGCGATGCACATCACCGGGCATTCGCGTAGCACGCGGGCGATCTCCTCGCGGTGCTGTGCGATGCGATGGCGTTCGGACGGCTTCACCGTGTCGACGAACTCGGTGTGGATCTCCGCGATGCGCGCCACGTGGTGCGAGTCGAGCTGGCGGGCGGAATCGAACAGCTCGGCGAGCTCGGGCTCGGCCAGCTCGGCGTCGTCGCGAGCGATCTCCTGGATCTTCTGTGCGGTCTCGACGAGCGAGGCGAGGCGCAGCCGGTAGAGGTCCTGGAGCCGTCGCATCCGATCGTGCCGCGCCCGCGTCGCCTCGCGGAGCTCGGGATCGTCGAGATAGCACTCTTCGACCCGGCGGAAGACCTCGAGGTTGACCGCACGACCCTCGATGTGCTCCTCGAACTCGACGTGCTCGAGCTCGCGTTCCTCCCAGCCGGCGGTCACGATCGCGACCGGTGCGCCGCGCTCGTGTTCGGGTAGCGAACGCAGTGCGTCGCGGACGGTCGGGACGTGACGTTGGGGACCGAGGAAGACGACCTTCGTCATGCTGCGAACATCCGGAGCTTGGTGCCGAACGCGTCGGCGATCTCGAGCGTCGTCTGCAGCTCGGGGTGGCGCACGACGACCCAGCCGTCGCCGGTCACCACCTGACGCCAGTCGCGCCGCGGCGCGCCGACCGGGACGAGATCGATGTGGGCGACGTTGTCGCCGTAGCGGGCGAGCAGGCCCTGCAACCCCTCGATGCGCTCGATCCGACCCTCGCCTTCCGCGCGCTTGAACACCACCGCCGCGTTGTAGCGGCGATCGACCGGCTCGGTGAAGCGACCGTGGCAGACCGCCTCCGCCCAGCCGCGGAAGAGGTCGATGTCGCTGGCGTAGTTCATCGCGTGGGTCAGCCGGCCGCCGGGCGCCCGGCCCCCGATCTCGCCGAACACCGCTTCGCCCGTCGCCGTGCGGAACCACTCCATGTGCGTGATGCCGGTCTCGAAGCCGAGGGTCTGGATGACCTTGCGACCCATCTTGCGGCCATCGTCGAGTTCGGGCATCGCGATGTCGCGGATGCAGACCGCCTGGGGGCTCATCCAGGGGTTCTGGCGCGCGACCAGCGGCGGTGGTCGGTACCACCCGACGTTCTCGTAGACGACGTGACCACCGATCGTGATCGTGTCGAACGTGTGCTCGTCGCCGGTGATGAACTCCTCGACGTCGACCTCCGGGACGTGTCGGATCGCGCCGATCACCTGGTCGAGGTCGTCCGGGCCATCGACGCGATACGTGTCCGCGGCGCCGGCACCCGCGATCGGCTTGACGATCAGCGGGAAGCCGATGCGCTCGGCGGCGGCGCGCACCTCGTGCCCGGTGCGCGCGCCGGCGTGATGGGGGACCCGCACGCCCGCGCGGGCGAGGACGTCCTTCATCGCGACCTTGTCGCGGAGCGGCCGCGTGCGCTCGGGGGTCAGGCCGGGCACGCCGAACACCTGCCGCAGCGTCGCGGCGACCGACATGCCGGGCTCCCACAGGCACTCGACGCGATCGATCGATCGTCCGCGCAACCAGCCGCGCAGGTCGTTCGCCAGACGTTGCTCGTCCCAGAGGCTCTCGACCCGCAGGTAGTCGGCGAGCGCTTCGCGAACCTCGGGTTGGAGTGCGTCCACGGCCTGGTCGCCGACGCCGAGCACGCGTGCGCCGACGCTCGCGAGGCCGCGCGTGAAATGGGGCATGTCGTCCGGGAATCCCGGACTCAACATCACGACGTTCATGGTGGGGGGGTGTGGACCGCTCGGGGCGAGGATCGTACGCGGACGTCAGCCGAGATTCCCGGTCTCGCTGCGTTCGTCGGTCGGTGAATCGCGCGGGTCGTCGGGGAGCACGATCGGCGGTCGCCCGCGCCGGCGCCGGAGCCAGTCGATCGCACGCCGGATCGGCCCTCGCCGTACGATCGCGAGCTCGACGCGGCGCTTGCCGGGGAAGTCGATCAGCGCGATCGCGACGAGGATCGTCAGGAGGCCCTGCCCGGGCAGCACCAGCATCGCGAAGCCCGCCAACATCAGGAGCCAACCGATCACGTTCCGCCCGATCACGATCAGGAGTCGCAGGACCGGATGGCGTGCCGGTGCCGGCCGGTCGTGGCGGAGGAAGAAGTCGGCCGGCATCTGCACGACCAGCCATGGCACGCCGAAGATCCCGCCGAGGAGCATCACGATCGAGCCGGCGAACGCCCATGCGAGCAGGACCTCGTGGTGCTTCATCCAATCGAACATGCGTGTCCCTGCGTCGCGCGGCCGGCGAGGTTTCGACGTGTCCCGGACGAGATGGTCCGGCGCGGGCGTCCCCACGCTACCATCGGACCCGCACGCGCCAACGTCCGCGGCGCCACCTTCGCCATGATCCGAATGTTCTCCCGTGCGTCGATCGCCCTCGCCGCCCTGCTCGTGCTGGCCCTGCCGTGCGGCGGGTGTGCGACCATCGTGGGCACCGTGTTCTCCCCGGTCACCGGCGGCGTCGATCTGGTCAAGCTGAACGTCAAGCGTGACCAGTGGTACCTGGTCGTGCCGGTGTTCCTCGGCGGCATGATCGCCGGCCCGTTCGTCGCGCTCTACAACGGCGTCAACTACGACCCGACGGTGTTCCGGAACTTCCGCGTCTACTGGAACGAGTTCAATCAGGTGTTGCGGCCGTTCGAGATGCTCGACCGGCAGGGGTAGCGACCCACCGGTCGGATTCCTTGCATCCCCGCGCCCGATCGCGGGGTGGTAGAAGGACGGAGCGCGTGCTCCGTCTCGATGACTCCGCTCCAATCGATCGAACGCGAATTGACGATGCACGCCGGCGCACTGCGCGCGCTGGCGAGCGACCTCGTCGGCGAGGGCGCGGCCGACGATCTGGTGCAGGAGACGGCGCTGCGCGCGCTCCAATCTCCGCCCGCCGACCCACGCGGCCTGTTCCACTGGCTCGCGTGCATCCTCCGCCGCCTGGCCAGCAAGCACCGCCGCGGCGAGCGACGGCGCGGCACGCGTGAACGCGCGGCGGCGAGGCCCGAGGCGCTGCCGCCCGCCGATGCGGTGGCCGGGCGCCGCGAGGTGTTGCGCAGCCTCACCGACGCGGTACTCGAGCTGCCGGAGCCCTACCAGGCCACGCTGATCCAGCGCTACTTCGAGGGCCTGACGCCGACCGAGATCGCCGCACGCACCGGCGTGCCGCTCGCGACCGTGAAGAGCCGGCTGCAGCGCGGGCTGGCATCGATTCGGGGCGAGCTGGAGCGGCGCGGTCGAGGCCGGGACTGGCGCGCCGGTCTGGTTGCGCTGACCGGACTGACGCTACCCGCGCGACCGTGGCTGGTTTCCGCCGGAGTGTTGCTGATGGCTCCCACGACCAAGATCCTGACCGTCGCATCCGTGTTGGCCGCGGTCGTCGCCTGGTTCGCGTTCGGAAACGGCCCGGCCGCGCCGCCGGTGGCCGAGGCGGTGGGGGCCAACGACGCGACGGCCGCCGCCGCCACCGACGGCAGCAACCCGGCGCCGCCGGCCGCGTCCGAGCGACGCGAAGTCGCCGGGCCGACGGCCGACGCTCCGGATCTCGAGCACGCCTACGCATACTCGCTGTCGTGCCGGGTCGTGGACGCCGACGGCCTTCCGGTGAAGGGCGCGCAGCTCTACGTCGCCCCCGAGAGCTGCGCGCTCGACGCCTGGGACGGCAAGAGCGACGCGGACGGCCGCGTCGACATGCAGTGGCGCGGGAAGTCCGAGACGATGACGGTTGCGATCGCGACCCGTCCCGGTCGCAAGCTGCTGCGACGGATCGAGCTCCGGGCCGGCGTGCGGCGCGACATCGCGCTGCTCGCCGAAGCCGGTGCGCGGCTGACGTTTCGGTTGTTCCGGGCCGGCTCGGAAGCGGTCGAGGGCGTCGTCGTGACGGGCATCGGCGGATTCGATCCGAGCGGGTCGCGGCACTGCCCGCGAAACGATCCCGGCGCCGCTGCGGACTGCCGATCGTGCCACGCGACGGCGCGGCCGCGCGGGCTGTTCGATGCGCGCCTGCCGATCCGGGAGGGGCTGCATCCGCAGGCGCGCTTCGCCGACCTGTTGCTGCCGTCGCCGGACGGGGACGGCGACGGCGAAGCGCCGACCAAGGTCGGGGCGCCTCTGATCGTGGCGGTGAACGGGGGCAGGATCCGATTCAGCCCCGCCGAACCGGACGGCGACCAGGAGTCCCCGGAGGACCTGAAGCTCGGCCGCGTCACGGGCACGGTCTACGGACCCGACGGCGAGCCGGCCGTCGACGTGGCGGTGGTGCTGGGGGATCCGTCGGCCGATGGCGCGAAGCGAGGCCGGACCGACGCGGACGGGCGCTTCGAGTTCGACGAGGTTCCGCCTGGGAACCTTCCGTTGCGCTGCGGTGGCGGCGAGCAGGGACTCGCGAGCACCGACTGCGCGGTGCTCGCCGGCAGCACGTCGTCGAAGGAGGTGTTCCTCGACCGTGGCAGCGTGGTTCGGGGTCGCGCGGTCGACGCCGGCGGCAAGCCACTCGCCGGTTGGCAGGTCGAGTACGTCGGCGACTCGGTGGCGTGGGCCGACTCGACGACGGTCGGCAAGGACGGCGCGTTCGTGCTCGCCAACCTCCCCGCCGGGACCGGCCACCTGCTGCTCTGGCCGAGCGAGCACGCATCGCTGCCCGCGGCGGTCGAGAGGAACGTCCAACCCGGCGCCGGCGAGGTCGTGTTCGACCTGAAGAAGCGCGGCGCGCCCGACGGCACGCTGCGATTGACGCCGGAGCTGCCGGGGGACGTCGGCGCCGTCGAGGTGCGCGTCTGGCAACAGGACAGCGGTATCGGGACGACGATGACGCGCGACGACGACGGTGCGTTCGTGCTGGGCAACCTCCCGGCGGGCTTCTACCGCGTCGCCCTCGGCGCCCAGTCGTTCGGCTGGCGCGATCTCGGCGCGCAATGGGTCGACGGCGAGCACGTCGCCGACCTCGGGCCGATCGAGCTGCCGCGGCCGGGTCGCGTGCGCCTGGTTCGTGCCGGCGAGGTCGACGGGCTGCCGGAGCTCTACGAGCGGCGGCCGGCCTGCGACGTCCGCGCCGAGCACGCCGAGGCGGCTGCGAAGGACGACCTCGTGCTGCCGGCCGGTGCGTGGCTCTGTCTCTGGCGCACCCCGGACGGTGTGCTCGGCTCGCGCGAGTTCACGGTGCGCCCCGGCGAGACCACCGAGGTGCGGGTCGGCGAGAACTGACGGCGGCCGTCACCCGAGCTCGACGCGCACCAGCTCGAGGATCCGGCGCAGGCCGCGCTTCACGACGTCGGTGTCCGGGTGGCGGAGGATCACCCAGCCCTCGCCCTCGTAGGTGTCGGCGGGCTGCTTGCCGGCTTCCGGGAGCTTCGATTCGACGACCAGCGAACCGAGCTCCTGTTGGGCGTGCTCGAGGCCGGTGACGCGGGCGATCTTCGTGCCTTCGCCCTGCGCGCGCAGGTAGGCGGCGCCGGTCGCGTAGCGCCGCTCGGGTGGGCGAAACTCGCCGGTCGTCACGACGCGCGCCCAGGCCGTGTAGAAGTCCATGTCGTGTGCCCAGGAGATCAGCGAGGTGAACTGCGCCCCCGGCGGCCGCGCGGCCACTTCCGAGATCGCGATCGAACCGTCGGGCCGACGGAACCACTCCATGTGGGTCATGCCGGTCCGCATGCCGAGCGCGTCGAGCGCGCGCGGTCCGGCGTCGCGGATCGCGGCGAACTCCGGGCCGGAGATGTCCCGCGGCAGCAGCACCGTCCACTGGATCCACGGTTCGCTCAGAACCTCCAGCGGCGTCGGGCTGTAGCAGGAGATCGAGTGGAACACGTGACGCCCCTCGATGCTCATCGAGTCGAACGAGAACTCGTCGCCGACGATGAACTCCTCGAGCAGGACCTTGGCCTCCGGCTTCGGTGCGGTCGCGCGCAGCGCACCGTCGAGCTGGTCGAGGTTCTCGACGCGGAACGTCGCCTTCGCGCCGGCCCCGGCCGGGGGCTTGACGACCAGCGGGAAGCCGGTGCGCTCGGCGAACGCGACCGCCTCCTTGCGCGTCGCACACAGCGCGTGGCGCGCGCACGGCAGGCCGTGGGCAGCCAGCACGTCCTTCATGCGCGCCTTGTCGCGCATGTTGCGCGCAGCGTCGGGGCCGGTGCCCGGCAGGCCGAGCTTCACCCGCGCCTCCGCGAGCGGCACCTGCAACGGCTCGAGGATGCCGATCAGCGAGTCGATTCGGCCGTGGAGCTGCGACGCGAGCTGGCGCACTCCGCGCACGATCGAATCGGCAGACATCGCGTCGTCGACGCGGACGAACCCCTGGAGTCGCCGGCGGAGCTCTTCGGGGATACGCTCGACGGGCTCCTGGCTCAACACGGCGAGTCGCACGCCTCGCAGCGACGCTGCGGCGGCCACGAATCGGAGCGTGCTCTCGAGGGCGAAGGGAGCGGCGAAAACGCAGTGATGCATGGATAGGATCGGGCCGCGGAACCCGCGTCGCGCATCACAACCGGGCGCTCCGGAGCCTGCAAGGCCGTTCCTCTTCCATGAGCAAGCTTCGCATCTGTCTCGTCTCCTCGGAGGTCGCCCCGTTCGCGAAGACCGGCGGCCTCGCCGACGTCGTCGCGGGGCTCGCGCGCTGGCTCGGCCGGCAGGGGCACGACGTGCGCGTGTTCATGCCGCGCTATGCGAATCTGCGCGTGCCCGCGGGTGTCGAGCTGGAGGACGCCGGCTTCGGGACCGTGAACGTCGAATTCGACGGCACGAGCACGCAGTTCCGCGTCGTGCACGCGACGCTGCCCGACAGCGACGTGCCGGTGATGTTCGTCGACTGTCCGACGATGTTCGGGCGGGAGCAGCTCTACTCGTCGACGTACTCCGACGAGCACGTGCGGTTCGGGCTCCTGTGCCGCGCGACCCTCGAGAGCTGTCAGCGCATGCAGTGGGGACCGGACGTCTTCCATCTGAACGACTGGCACACCGCGCTGCTGCCGCTGTACCTGAAGACCCTGTACGCGTGGGACGAGCTGTTCGATGGCGCCAAGACCGTCCTGACGATCCACAACATCGGCTTCCAGGGGCAGTTCGGTCCCGGCGTGATCCACGACCTCGGGATGGACTCGGTGCGGAAGTACTTCCATCAGGAGGATCTCGCGCACGGTCACGTCAACTTCCTGAAGACCGGGATCCTCTACGCCGACGTCGTGACGACGGTCAGCCAGACGTACGCCCGCGAGATCCAGACCGAGGCGTTCGGCATGGGACTCGCCGACGTGCTGTCGCAGCGTGCCGGATCACTGGCGGGCATCGTCAATGCCGTCGACTACGACGAATGGAACCCGGAGACCGACGCGCGCATCCCGGCGAACTACTCGCTGCGGGATCTCGCCGGCAAGGTGAAGTGCAAGCAGGCGCTGCTCGAGCGCTTCGACCTGCAGTACGACGTGCGGACGCCGGTGTTCGGCGTGGTGTCGCGGCTCACCGGGCAGAAGGGCTTCGACCTGATGCCGGATGCGCTGCCGGTGCTGCTCCATGAGGAGGAGATCCAGCTCGTCGTGCTCGGCAGCGGGGAGGAGCGCTACGAGCAGTACTTCCAGTGGCTGCGCGACCGGTTCCCGGACCGGGTCGCGGTCTACCGCGGCTACCACGAGGAGCTCGCCCACTGGATCGAGGCCGGGGCGGATGCGTTCCTGATGCCGTCACACTACGAGCCGTGCGGCATGAACCAGATGTACAGCTTGCGCTACGGCACGGTGCCGGTCGTCCGCCGGACCGGTGGGCTGGCGGACACGGTCCGGCAGTTCGATCCGCGGACCGGGGAGGGCACCGGGTACCTGTTCGACGAGTACGACGCGGGCGAGTTGGTGCGCGCGTGTCGGCGACTGCTCCGCGTGTGGCCGGACCGTCCGACGTGGTCGGTGCTGGTCCGGAACGGCATGCAGGAGGACTTCTCCTGGAATCGGGAGGGGCCGCGATACGTCGAGCTGTACGAGCAGCTGAAGTCGTCGCACGGCGGGCGCGCCACGGCGCGAGGAGGCGAATGATGATGCACGTGCTGTTCGTCGAGCCCGGCTTCCCCAAGTCCCAACGGGAGCACGTTCGCGCGCTGCACGCGGTCGGTGCGAAGGTCACCGGGATCGGCGAGACCCCGTTCGAGTCCCTCGATCACGATCTGCGTTCGTGGCTGTCCGGTTACGAGGGCGTTCAGTCGGTGACGCACGAGCCGTCGCTCGAGGACGCGGTGCGTCGCGTCCAGGGTCGGGAATGGGTCGACCGGCTCGAGACCACGGTGGAGGCGCACATCCTGCCGGTCGCGCACGTGCGGGAGCGCTGCACGATCCCGGGCACGAGCACGCGGACCGCGTTCCTGTGCAGGGACAAGCCGGCGATGAAACACGTGCTGCGCGAGGCCGGCGTGCCGTGCGCCGCGTCCACCGGTGCGTCGGACGCGGACACCGTGCGGCGGTTCGCCGAGAAGGAGGGCTATCCGCTGATCCTCAAGCCGCTGGCTGCGGCGGGGGCCGCGGGGACCTACCGCGTCGACGACGCCGAGGCCCTCGAGCGGGCGATCACCGACTGCGGCGTCGACCGCGGTGCACCGATCGCGGTCGAGGAGTTCGTCGAAGGGCACGAGGGCTTCTACGACACGATCACCTGCAAGGGGGAGGTGGTCCACGACTTTGCGAGCCACTACTTCCCGAACGTCCTCGAAGCGATGCGCACGCGCTGGATCTCACCGCAGATCATCGCGACCAACCGGATCGACACGTCCGACTACGACGACGTCAAGGCGATGGGGCGGCGCGTCAACGAGGTGCTCGGCATCGAGACCTCGGCGACCCACATGGAGTGGTTCTTCGGTCCGAAGGGTCTGAAGTTCTCGGAGATCGGCTGCCGGCCGCCCGGTGTCGGGATGTGGGACGTGTACTGCGCGGCGAACGACGCCGACGTCTACGTCGAGTGGGCGAAGGCGATCGTGCAGGAGAAGGGTTTCACGCCGATGTCGCGGCGCTTCTCGGCCGGCATGATCGCGTTGCGTCCCGACCGCGACGGGAACGTGCAGGGTTACGAGGGGCTCGAGGAGATCCGCCGCCGCTACGGCAAGAACACCTGGCGCGAGCACTTCCCGGCCGTCGGCTCGCCGACGCAGGGCGTCGACCACGGGTACCACGCCAATGCGTGGATGATCCTGAGACACCCCGACTTCGACGCGCTGCGCGGCATCCTGAACGACGTCGGCGAGACCGTGCACGTGCGCGCGGGGTGACAGCGGCGGCGCCGCGTCAGAGCCGCCCGAACGTCATCTGCCCGCCGTTGGACGCCGCGATCGAGGCATGGATCGGATCGAACACGATCCATTGCGCGAACACGCTCTGCGTGACCAGCGCCTGATCGGGCGGGATCGGCAGCGACATGGACGCGGTGCCGAGCGGGGAGGTCATCGACGGCAGCGCGAACGTCGGCAGCGTCAGCGCGGTGCAGCCGGTGAAGCCGTACGGCGTCAGGTCGATCGCCTGCTGCTGCACGTCGAGCTGTAGGACCGTCGGACCATCGTGTGGCGCGCCGAGGAGCGCGAGCACGAAGCTCTGGCCGATCAGCGGCTGGCCGCTGGCGGTGATCGCCGGTGGCGCCGCCGGAGCCACGCCGCAACCGACACCGTACGTCGCGAACGAGCCTGCGACCGGGCCGCCGTAGATCAGCGCGACCCACTCCGGGTGGTCGATGAACGGATTGCGGTTGCCCTGGTACGCGAACACGACGTCGTTCTTGCGCATCTCGCGTGCGTCGGGCGGATCGGCCTGGTTCCACTGCAGCAGCACCGACAGCAGACCCATGTAGCCGACGGAGCGGTTGCTGCCGGTGTTCGAGGAGTCCATCAACGAGCGGTCGTCGGTCAGGATCAGATCCGGCTCGGGTGCCCCGCCGACTCCGTGGACGCCGCCTTCGTAGCGCACGTCCATGTAGAACATCGCCCGTGCGACGTCGCCGCGGCGATCGGCCCAGACCTGCCAGCGACCGTTCGTGTAGCTTCCGCTCGTCCAGTTCGAGAGGCCGGGGAACTGGCCGTTGGTGCCGCCGTCGGTCGGGTACTCCGACGCGGAGGCCGTGCAGTTGTCGAACGGCTTGTTGCTGCGGGCGGTGTTGTAACCGTCGTCGGACAGGAACAGGTGGTGACAGTCGGTGTACGGGTAGTTGTCCGGCCCGTCGTCCGGGAAGCCGTAGCTCTTCGCCCACGTGTGCTCGCGGTTGTAGAGCGAGTTGCCGCCGCCCTGCTTCGGAAAGCTCCGGTTGCGGTAGATGTCGATGATGTTCGACGGGTTCGCGGGATCCTCCTGCGCCGACTCGAGCACGTCCCACGTGTCGATCTGACCGGTCGCCGTGTACGGGATCTTGACGTTGTCGTCGATGATCGCGTGGAGGGTCGCGCGGAGCGCGGCTGCGGAGGACGTGTCGACGGTGGCGTAGTAGCCGGACGGCACCTGGGCGACGGCGACGCTCGTCAGGAGCGCCACCACGATCAGGCGGAGGGTCCGGATCGACGCCCAGGGGAGGGACGGATCCGACATGGGGATTGGACCGGGAGAAAAAGGGGAGGCCGTCAGTTTGCCGGCTCACCGGCGAATTGCCAGCCGGTCGCCCGCGAGTCAGCCGCCTTGCGGTGCACGGTCACGCGCACGCTCGTCGCTCAACCGTGCGGACTCGAACAGGAGCCGGGAGATCGTCAATCGCACGCGTTGGTCGACGTCCTCGGAGCTGCCCTTGGCGAACGAATACGCGCCGTACAGCGTCTGGAACGCACGCATGAAGTGCCGGTGGATCTGCTCCTCGAGCGCCTGACGGAGCTGCTCGCGCGTCACCAGCTGTTCGCGCTCGAGCGCGGTTCCGAGTCGCTCCTGCGTAGCGGTCTGCAGATCGAGTGCGGCGCTCAGCGACTCGGGCGTCAGCCAGCCGCGTTCGAGGAGGATGTCGCCGAGACGGTCGCCCGGCGGTGTCGAGTCCGAAGCGGCGAACACGACGTCGCCGTGATCGAGCTCGAACACCAGCGACTCGTCCGCAGTCCGGATGCTGAGGGTGCCGGACTTCCGGGATGCGCTCAGCGACTCGAACACCGTTTGGATCGGCAGGCTCTCGGTGGTGCCTTCCATCGTCACTGCCGTACCGTCGTGGCCGCGGCGGAGATCGAGGAGCAGCTCCTCGGGCGACGGGATGCGTCGCGGCGCCTTTGTGTCGGCTGCGCGCGCGGCTCGCGCGGCTGGCGATCCGTCGCGGAGCGGCAGGCTGAACTCCTCGTTCGAGGGTCCGCCGCGGCCGACGATCTTCGGCATCCCGAAGGTGTTGCTCAGATCCTCGACGACGAGGCGGCGGAACGGTCGTGGCCCGACTTCCTCGAATCCACCGTCTGCGAACACCTCGTCGAGCGACAGACGGACGCCGGGCATCTCCATCGCGGTTCCGCCGAGATGGTGCAGCGGGTCGATCTTGACGGCGTCGATCGCGTCGAGGCCGTCGTCACCGGGTGCATCGGCCGACGCGGCCCGCAGGCCGCGGTGCAGAAGTCCGCGTAGGGCGTCGAGCGGCGAGACCAGATCACGCATTGCTTCGGCGTCCGGTCCGAGCGGGAGTCCGCGCCGGACGGTGTGGTCGAGCAGCCCGTGGAGCGTGCGCGCCATCGACGCGAGCTCCTCGCAGTAGGTCGTGAGCATCGACTGCTGACCCGCCGAATGTGGATCGCCCATACCGGTTTCTTCGGCATCGCCGGGCCTTCGGCTTGTCGCGTTTTTCGCGGTCGGGCGCGGCTCAGGCCGTCGCGGTCGGAGGTTCGAGGCCGGGAGTGGCGGCCCGGATCCACCAGCGCACCTGGGCCGGCGCGCAGCGGACGGCGACCGCCACCCGGTGGCCGGGAGCGGTCGCCGGCTCCAGGAAGGCCCAGGTCGTGGGGGGCTCCTCGGGAGGGGCGGTCTCGAGGACGGAGGGCTCCCCGGGGCGGATCGCGAAGGAGCGCAGCGATCCGGCGATGCCGGTGCCGCGGGCCTTCAGCCACGCTTCTTTGAGCGTCCACAGGCGCCAGAAACCCGCCCGGCTGCCCGCGTCGCCGCGACTCGCGAGCCACGCGAGCTCGGCCGCGGCGAGGAATCGCTCCGGCCTGCGTTCGGGCGGCGGTCGGTCCTCGGGCTCCACGTCGATGCCGACCCTGGCCCGGTCGGCGAGCGCGCAGCACACCAGTGAGGCACAGTGCGACACGTTCACCGACGGCGGTGGCAGCGCGAGTCGGCGCGCACAGCGGGCCTCGGGTCGGCCGTGCCGGCCGATCGCGAACCACCAGTCGAGGGGCGACGTGCCGGTCCGGTCCGCGAGGAGTCGGCGGGCGAGCGCGCGGCCGATGCGCGACAGCCGCGCCGCTCCCGGCGCGCGGAGCCGGATCAGGCGCGCGCGTTCCTCGGGGCGGAGCCAGGTGTCGGCCTCGGCCAGCGCGGCTTCGGACACAGCGTCCGGCGCGGCGTAGAGAACGCGGACCTCGGTCTCCGTCGGTGTCATCGGCTCACCCGCCGCTCGGGGCGCAGGGCAGGCGTCCGGAGCAGCGCTTCGGCCCACCCAGGCTACCAGAGTCGGCGTGCCGTCAGTAGGTCGACACCGCGGATCGCTGGCTCAGGCGACCGTGACGCCGTCGTCCAGGTAGACGTCCTGGATCGCGTTCAGGAGCTGGACGCCTTCCTTCATCGGACGCTGGAACGCCTTGCGACCGGAGATCAGGCCCATGCCGCCGGCGCGCTTGTTGATCACCGCCGTGCGGACCGCCTCCGCGAGATCGCCCGCCCCGGACGAGGCGCCACCGGAGTTGATCAGCGGCACGCGGCCCATGAAGCAGTTCGCGACTTGATAGCGGCAGAGCTCGATCGGGTGGTCGCCGGGGGTGAGCTCGGTGTAGACCTTCTCGCTGGTCTTGCCGAACTTCAGCGCCTTGAACCCACCGTTGGTCTCCGGCAGCTTCTGCTTGACGATGTCGGCCTGGATCGTCACTCCGAGGTGGTTGGCCTGACCGGTGAGGTCGGCGGCCGTGTGGTAGTCGGTGCCGTCGTGCTTGAACGCGTTGTTGCGGAGATAGCACCAGAGCACCGTCACGAGGCCGAGCTGATGTGCGAGCGCGAACGCCTCGGCGACCTCGCGGATCTCGTCGTTCGAGTCCTCGGAGCCGAAGTAGATCGTCGCCCCGACCGCGACCGCGCCGAGGTCGTATGCCTGCTCGACCTGCGCGAACATGATCTGGTCGGAACTTGTTCGGATAGGTGAGCAGCTCGTTGTGGTTGAGCTTGCAGAGGAACGGGATGCGGTGCGCGTAGCGTCGGCTCACCGATGCCGAGGACGCCCAGCGTCGACGCGACGGCGTTGCAGCCGCCCTCCATCGCCAGCTCGACGATCTTCGCCGGGATCGAAGTAGATCGGGTTCGGCGCGAACGATGCGCCGGCGGAGTGCTCGATGCCCTGGTCGACCGGCAGGATCGAGACGTAGCCGGTGCCGGCGAGCCGCCCGTGGCCGAGGATCGCCTGGAAGTTGCGCATCACGCGCGGCGAGCGGTCGGTGACCGACAGCATCCGGTCGACGAAGTCGGGACCGGGCAGGTGGAGTGAATCGGCGGAGAAGCCCTTGGCGCGGTAGTCGAGCAGCGCCGGGCCGTCGTCGCCGAGCAGTTCGCGGATCTTGGTCATCGAGGGGATTCCTGGGTCGGATCGGAAACTTCAGTGGGTTCGTGAGGGTCTGCGCTCGCTGGTGCGCCGGGAGCGAAGTACGAGCCCTGGCCGGTGCTCGCGAGCACGCGTTGCCAGAGCGGGTCGTGCGGATCGACGTGACGCCGGTGCTGCACGGCGGTCGGGATCGGCACGTGGGTGAAGCGCTGGTTCCAGAAGCCGATCATCACGTCGGTGTAGCCGGCCATCCCGGCATGCACGCCGTGTTGGCCCAGCGCGAGGCAGAGCTCGGCGTCGAGCGAAGTCGCGGGGATGCTACGGATCAGGTAGCTCGGGTCGATGTACTTCATCGTGATCGGCTGCCCGATCGAATCGAAGTGGCCGACGATGCGGTCGCGCAGCCACAGTCCGATCTCGCCGAGCTTGCGATTGCCCGACGCGTCACGGCGGTCGCCGTCCGAAGCGCAGTGCTCCTGGCCGAATCCCTCCGCGACGGCGATCAGCGCGTGATCCCGCAGCTCGAGGCGTCGTTCGATCGCGCGCAGGAGTCCGGTCTCACCATCGATGGGGACCGGCGCCTCCGGGATCAGGCAGAAGTTGACGTCGGTGTTCGCCAAGCTCGCCGTCGCGGCGATGAATCCCGAATGTCGTCCCATCAGCTTGACCAGGCCGATGCCGCGACGTGTGGAATGACACTCGGTGTGACCGGACGCGAGCGCGACGTTGGCCGCGTGCACGGCGGTCGTGAACCCGAACGAGCGCATGACCCAGGCGATGTCGTTGTCGATCGTCTTGGGGATGCCGACGACGGCGGTGTCGACGCCGCGTTCGAGCAGCCGTTGCGCCAGGGCGGAGGCGCCGCGCAACGTGCCGTCCCCGCCGATCGCCAGCAGGATGCGCACGTCGCGCTCGACCAGGCCGTCGACCATGTCGTCCAGGTCCTGCGGGCCGCGCGAGGTGCCGAGGACCGTGCCGCCGAGGTGTTGGATGCCGTCGACCGACGACGGTGTCAGCGCTGCCGGCTCGTTGCCGGTGCGCGAGAGTCCCTCGTAGCCGTAGCGGAACCCGAGGATCTCGCGCACTCCGTACTGGTGCCAGAGCGTCAACACGATCCCGCGGATCACGTTGTTGAGCCCCGGACACAGGCCGCCGCAGGTCACGACGCCGGCGCGCACCGCATCGGGATCGAAGTGCAGGCGCGGGCGCGGGCCCGCGATCTCGAACGCGGGCGGGCATCGACCGTGGCCGAGGAACGGCTCGAGATCCTCCGAATCGGCCGAGACCAGCACACGTGCGTCGTCGACGAACAGCGTCGGGTCGGCACGCATCGGGGAGCGCCGTCGTCCCGGGCCGAGGCGTCGCACCGTCAACTGCTCGGCGGTCGGCAGTCGCATCGCGGCTCTGGAGCGGCCGAGCGGTCAGATCCGCGGGCCCGCGGCCCGGATCCGCTCGCTCGAGCGGTCCTGGTACTTCTGGAAGTTCTTGTGGAACAGCCCGGCCAGGTGCCTGGCCTTGTCGTCGTACGCGGCGGGGTCCTTCCAGGTGTTGCGCGGCAGCAGGACCTCCTTCGGGACGTTGGCACAGTCGGTCGGCACGTGCAGCCCGAACACCGGATCCTCCACGGTCTTCGCCTTCGCGAGGGAGCCCTCGTGGATCGCGTCGATGATCGCCCGCGTGTGCTTCAGCGACATGCGCGAGCCGACACCGTGCGGGCCACCGGTCCAGCCGGTGTTGACGAGCCACGCCTGCGCGCCGGTCTTCTCGATCCGTGCCGCGAGCAATTCGGCGTACTTCGCCGGGTGCCAGACCATGAACGCAGCGCCGAAACAGGCGGAGAACGTCGCTTGCGGCTCGGTGACGCCCATCTCCGGTGCCCGCGACCTTCGCGGTGTAGCCGCAGATGAAGTGGTACATCGCCTGATCCGGAGTCAGCTTGCTCACCGGGGGCAGCACGCCGAACGCGTCGCAGGTGAGAAGGATGACGTTGCGCGGCTGGCCGCCGACGCACGGGATCTTGGCGTTCGGGATGAACTCGACCGGGTACGAGACGCGGGTGTTCTCGGTGATCGAATCGTCGTGGAAGTCGACGGCGCGGGTGTCAGCGTCGTAGACGACGTTCTCCAGCACGCTGCCGAACTGGATCGCCGCGTAGATCTCCGGCTCCTTCTCCGCGCTCAGGTGGATGGCCTTGGCGTAGCAGCCGCCCTCGATGTTGAACACGCCTTGGTCGGTCCAGCAGTGCTCGTCGTCGCCGATCAGCCGCCGGCGTGGATCCGCGGAGAGCGTCGTCTTGCCGGTGCCGGACAGGCCGAAGAACAGCGTCACGTCCGCGTCGTCGGTCTCCGAGGAGTTGGCCGAGCAGTGCATCGACAGCACGCCCTGCTTCGGCATCAGGTAGTTCATGATCGTGAACACGCCCTTCTTCATCTCCCCGGCGTACTGCGTGCCGAGGATCACGAACTCGCCGCGTTCGAAGGAGACGTTCACGCTGGTCGGCGAACCGACCTGGTCGGTGTACGGATTCGCAGGGAAGAGCCCCGCGTTGTAGACGACGTAGTCGGGGTCGCCGAACGACGCGAGCTGCTCCGGTGTCGGCCGGATCAGCATGTTGTGCATGAAGAGGGCGTGATACGCGTTCAGGCAGATGATGCGGATCTTGATCCGGTAGCGCTCGTCCCAGCCGGCATAGCCGTCGATGCAGTAGAGCTGGTCGCGCGTGTTGAGGAAGTCGATCGCGCGCTGGTGGTTGATGTCGAACGAATGCTCCGTCAGCGGGATGTTGACGTCGCCCCACCAGATGTCGTCCTTGCTGCCCGGCGCCTCGACGATCCGCTTGTCCTTCGGCGATCGGCCGGTCTTCTCCCCGGAGCGGGCGATCAGCGCACCGGAGGCCGCGATCTCGCCTTCGCCTCGCAGGATGGCCTGCTCGTACAGTCTGGCGGGAGTCGGGTTGCGAAGGACGTTCGGGACGTGGATTCCGTGGCTGGACAGATCGAACGTGGACATGACGCGGGGCATACGGCAGCGGTGGGATCGGACGGGCTCCGCGGCGGAGGTCCCGGGGGTCGGTTGCCGATCGAAGGGATCCGGCATCTTAGGCAGGGAGCTGCCCGCTTGGGAGCGCGAACCCGCCGAAGCCTGGGCACCCGAGGCGCTTCCCATGCGACACGTTGGCGCGCATCCTCCACGCTGCATGCACGTACTCGCCGGTGACGTCGGGGGCACGAACACGCGGCTGTCGATCTGGGAGGCCGGTGCGCGGGAGCCGACCTTCGCGCGGACCCGTCCGTCGCGCACGGTGGCATCGCTCGGGGACGCGCTCGCGACGTTCCTGGACGAGGCTCGCCGGGAGCGGGCCGATCTTCATCCGATCGATCGCGCGTGCGTCGGGATCGCCGGGATCGTCGAAGACGGGGTCTGCCGTACCGCGAACCTGCCGTGGGTCGTCGATCGGCGGCAGCTGATCGAGCGGTCGGGCATCGAACGCCTGGAGCTGGTCAACGACTTCGTCGCGCTCGCCGCCGCGGTGCCCGCGCTGGAGGAGGCGGACGTGGTGTCGTTCGGTGGACACGCCCGCGAGCCACGCGGCCCGATCGCCGTGGTCGGACCGGGGACCGGGCTCGGCGAGGCGTTCCTGCTGTGGTCGGAGGGGGAGTCGGAGTATCGGGTCGTGCCGTCGGAAGGCGGACACGCCGATTTCGCGCCGCGCACGCCGCTGGAGATGGCGTTCGGCCGCTACCTCGGGCTCCGTTACGGCCGGGTCTCCAAGGAGCGCGTGCTGTCGGGGCAGGGGCTCGTCGACGCGTTCCACTTCCTCGCCGAGGAGGAAGCCGTCCGTCGTCTGGTGCGTCCGCAGACGCTGGCGGCGGTCGCGGTCGCGGAGCCGGCAGGGGTCATCACCGGTCACGCGATCGACGGCAGCGACCCGGTGTGTGCGATCGCGGTGGGGCTGTTCGCGTCGGTTCTCGGCGCGGTGGCGGGCAACCTGGCACTCACCGTGCTCGCGACCGGCGGCGTGTTCGTGGGCGGGGGAATCGCGCCGCGGCTGATCCCGTTCCTCCGCGACAGCGCGTTCCGGGAGTCCTTCGACCAGAAAGGCCGTCGGCGCGAGCTGCTGGAGCGCATCCCGCTCGCGGTGATCGTGCGCGAGGAGCCGGGACTGCTCGGCGCTGCGACGATCGCCGCGCAGCGCTGAACGAGGTTTTGCCGAGCGCGAGACGTCGGATACAACGGAAGCTCAGGAGGTGGCAGATGGGTCTGTTCTCGAAGCTACGCGGCGAGCTGGTCGACATCATCGAATGGCTCGACGACACCAGGCACACCCTGGTGTGGCGCTTCCCGCGCTACCACAACCAGATCAAGAACGGCGCGCAGCTGATCGTGCGACCCGGGCAGGTCGCGGTGTTCGTCCACGAGGGCCAGCTCGCCGACGTGTTCCAGCCGGGCACGCACGAGCTGACGACGCGCAACCTACCGATCCTCAGCACGCTGCAGGGCTGGAAGTACGGCTTCGACAGCCCGTTCAAGGCCGAGGTCTACTTCGTCTCGCACGCGGGACGTCACCGAGCTCAAGTGGGGCACGCCGAACCCGGTGATGATGCGCGACCCCGAGTTCGGGCCGATCCGCCTGCGCGCGTTCGGCACCTACACGCTGCGTGCGGTCGACGCCAAGGCGCTCCTGACCGAGCTGGTCGGCACCGACGGGGTGTTCGAGGCCGACGAGCTGGAGACGCTGATGCGCGGCGTCATCAACGAGTCGCTCGCCGACATGCTCGGCGAGGTCCAACATCGCCGCGCTCGATCTCGCCGCGAACTACCAGGAGCTCGCCGAGAAGATCCGCGTCGCGGTCGTCGAGCGGATCGACGACGAGTACGGCCTCGACGTCCCGCAGCTGTTCATCGTCAACATCTCGCTGCCCGAGGCGGTCGAGAAGGCGCTCGACACGCGCACGTCGATGGGCGTGATCGGCGACATGCAGCGATTCCAGCAGTTCCAGATGGGCCAGGCGATGACCGAGGCCGCATCGAACCCGGGCGGTGGGGGGGCGTCGGAGGGCATGGGACTCGGCATGGGGTTCGCGATGGCGAACCAGATGGCCCAGGGCTTCGGCGGCGCGGGTCACGCGCCACCGCCACCCCCGCTGGCCGCGTGGCACGTGGCCGTGGACGGGCGTGCGCACGGGCCGCTCGACACGCAGCAGTTGGGAGAGTGGGCGGCGTCGGGCCGGCTCACCACCGGCACGTTGGTGTGGAGCGCGGGGATGGGCGCTTGGACACCGGCCGGTCAAGTTCCACAGCTCGCCGGCTTGTTCCCGCCGCCGCCCCCGCCGCCGCCGGTCGGCTGAGCGAGGTCGAGATGGCCGAGGAGTTGCCGCCACCGCCGGTGTCAGAGGCCGATGCCTCGCCCAGTGCCGAACCGGACGCCGGTGCGGTGCGCACGCGCGTGTTTCCGTGCGAGGAGTGCGGGGCGGACCTGACGTTCGACATCGATGCGCAGAGTCTGAAGTGCCCGTTCTGCGGTCACGTGACCGAGCTCGGCGCGGGGGACGGCACCGTCGCCGAGCAGGACCTCGAGGCCGCGCTGCAGCGCGAGGCGGAGCGGCGATCGGGCCGGCGCGAGGCCCCGAGCGACGTGAAGGAGGTGCGCTGCAGCGACTGCGGCGCAACCGTGCAGTTCGTCGGCACGCTGACGAGCACGCACTGCGCCTACTGCGGTACCCCGATCCAGCTCGCCGGGGTTCACGACGCGGCGGAGCGGATCCCGGTGGACGGGGTGTTGCCGTTCCAGGTGACGCGCGAGGTCGCGCGGGCGAATCTCGGACAGTGGGCGAAGTCGCGGTGGTTCGCGCCGAATGACTTCCGCGAAGCGGTCCGCGGGCGGTTCCAGGGCGTGTACATGCCGGTACTGGACGTTCGATGCCCTGACGATGAACCGGTATCGCGGCGAGCGTGGCGACCACTACTGGGTGACGGTGCGACGCGGGGACAAGACCGAACGTGTCCAGAAGACGCGGTGGAGCTTCGCCTCCGGCTCGTTCCGCCGGTTCTTCGACGACGTGCTGGTCGTGGCCGGGCGCGGACTGAAGGCCGGCGTCGTCGACTCCCTCGAACCGTGGCCGCTCGCGCGCTGCCGGGAGTTCGATCCGCGTCTGATCGCAGGGTTCGTCGCCCGGACCTACGACGTGGGTCTCGCCGAGGGACTGGGGATCGCCAAGACTCGCATCGCGGGAGCGTTGCGCGACGACGTTCGCCGGCGGATCGGCGGTGACGAGCAGCGCATCCACTCGGTCGAGACGCAGTACGGTGCGTTGACCTACAAGCACTTGCTCCTCCCGGTCTGGTTGCTCGCCTATCGCTATCGCGAGCGCCTCTACCAGGTGATCGTGAACGCCGCGACCGGCGAGGTGCAGGGGGAGCGTCCCTGGTCGTGGGTCAAGATCACGTTGGCGGTTCTGCGCCGGGATCGCGGTCGCGGCCGTGATCTGGTTCGTCGCGTCGCGAGGTGGCGGGCCGTGAGGCGGGCCGGGACGCTGTGCGCGGCGCTGCTCCTCCCGGCGTTCGCCTGTGACGGCCGCTCGACACCGACCGCTCCGACGGCGCCGGACCGGGTCCGGGTGGTGGCCGATGCCGACGCCCTCGTCGCCGCGCTCGCCGCCCGGCGGGGCGAACCGCTCCTGGTCAACCTGTGGGCGACGTGGTGTCCGCCCTGCATCGACGAGCTTCCGGAACTGGTCGCGGCGCGGCCCGCGCTGGTCGCGGTCGGCGGGGAGCTGCTGGGCGTCTCGGTCGATCTCTCCGCGCCGGGTCGTACCCTCGATCAGGTGGTCGGCGAGATGCCGCGGTTCCTCGATAGCCACGGCGTCCGATACCCGGTGCTGATCTACGGCGCGAGCGATCTCGGACCGTTGGTTCGACAGTTTGCGCTCGCTGACGGCGAGATCCCGATCACGGTCGCCTTCGACCGCGGGGGGCGGATCGTCGCGGTCCACCATGGCAGGGCCACACGCAGAGACCTGGAGACGTTGATCGAGCGCGCGAGCGGGCAGTGATCTGTACGTGGGCGGAGGCCCGGCGTCGCGTGCCCGTTCCCGAGCTCCGGAACCGCGGTTTTCCGTGGGCCACGCGTGGAACGCCTGCGTATAGCTCCCGGAATTGCGTACCGCCGCGGCTCCGTCCGCGACTCTTCGATCCATTCGACGGAAACGACCCGATGACCGTGATCCTGTCCGCTGCCCTCGTCACCGGAGCCCTGCTCTTTCCGCAGACGCCCCAGGAGCCCCAGAAGTCCGACGCTGCCGAGTCGAGCTCTCCCCAGTGGATGACCGACTACGCGGCGGCGAAGGCGAAGGCCGCGGAGGAGGGAAAAGACCTCCTGCTCGACTTCACCGGCTCGGACTGGTGCATCTGGTGCCAGCGCCTCGATTCCGAGGTGTTCTCGAAGGCCGAGTTCCAGGAGGCCGCGCCGAAGCACTACATCCTCGTCAAGCTCGACTTTCCCAACGACAAGTCCGGTCAGTCGGAGGCGGAGATCGCGCAGAACGAGAAGCTGATGGAGGAGTTCGGGGTCGGCGGCTTCCCGACGATCTTCCTGGTCGACCAGCAGGGCCGTCCGTATGCCCAGACCGGCTACCAGGAGGGGGGCGCGCCCAAATACGTCGAGCACCTCGCCACGCTGCAGCAGACCAAGACCAAGCGGGACGTGGCGATCGCCGCCGCGGATGCGGCTCAGGGCGTGGATCGCGCCGCCCAGCTCGCGAACGCGATCGAGGTGATCGATCCCGAGCTGCACCGCTTCTACCGTCCTTGGATCGAGGAGATCGTCGCCACCGGCTCTCCGGAGCTGAAGGAGAAGTTCCAGGCGCGGCTGAAGAAGTTGGATCTCGATGCTCGCCTGGAGAAGGCGCAGGCCGAGATCAACAAGGACGCCGAGGCCGAGGACTGGGATGCTGCGATTGCCGTGGTCGACCGGCTGTTGAAGGCGGACGCGAGCGAGCTCGAGACGCCGGTGCATCAGCAGCTCCTCAGTGTGAAGGGGCAGTTGCTGGTGCGGAAGCACGACTTGCAGGGTGCGATCGCGGCCCTGGAGGCGGCGAAGGCGCTGGACCCGGATGGGCAGATCGGCCAGGCGCTGGGGCACATGATCGAGCAGGTGAAGGCGACTGCCGCCAAGCCCACGCCCGAGGGCGGTGACGCACCGAAGGACGGCGCCGATTCCGGCAAGCAGCACTGATCGGTCCCGATACGCGAAGCGCCGGGGCCGCGATCCGCGGTCCCGGCGCTTTGCCGTACGGCGTCACGCGCGACGCGAATCAGCGACCGTTGGTCGGTCCCGGTCGCTGTCCGGCCTGCTGCGGGGCGGCCTGTTGGGGGGCGCCTGCTGCGCGCGGCTTGGCGACGACCGTCAGCGGCTGGCTCGGCGTCGCGCTCGCGAGGACTGCGACATCGCCCAGCAACGTCTCGATGTCGCGACCTTCGACCGCGAAGCGGTAGGCTCCCGGCGGCACGTTCGCCGCGGTGAGCTCGCCGTTCCGAAGGCCAAAGCGCTGGAGGGACGCGGCACTGCGCCAGTCCGACGGCTTGGAATCGGGCGGGACGTCCGCCGCGAGGACGAGCGTGACGCGCGCGCGATCGACCGGGTTGCCGTCCGCGTCCACGACGCGCAGGGCCAGAGTGCCGGTCGTGACCTCGATCGTTCGCTCCACCGGCGGACCGCCGCGCGTGACGGTGATCGGTTCGCTGTGAAGCGCCCCCGAGCCGGAGCCGGGACCCATGCGCCGCGGGCCGCCGCCACCGCCACCGGTGGAGTGGACCTCGAGCTGGTACTGACCGGGGGGCACCGAGGTGATCTCGAAGCTGCCGTCGTCCTGCAGAGACGCGCGCGCTGAACAGCCGGCTCATGCCCCGGCGGAGTCGACCGCCGGCCGCAGCCGGATCGCTGGTGCCGTCATCGGCGACCGCGAGGCGCACCTCGAGACCGTCGCCGGGAGCGCCGTTCCGGTAGACCCGACCCTTGACCGTTCCGAGCTCGAGGGCGTCGGCACCGACGTCGTAACGGACGTCGCCACCTTGCGGCACGAACACATCGGGGTCGGCACCGGCCTGCGCGGCGATCGCGCCGCCGATCCGGGCGCGCCAGTCGTTCTGTCCGCGCCCTCGTTGCTGCACCTGGACCATGTAGCCGCCGGCCTGGAGTCCGACGATCTCGTAGGCGCCGGTGGTCGGATCGACGTCCACGGTGCGCCGGTCCTGACTGTCGATGTGCGTGAACTGCAGGCGCACGCGGTCGCCCTGCTGGAGGCCTTGCACGATCCCGTAGACGCGCGCGCCCGGATCGAGCGCGAAGTCGACCTTCTGGCTCGACGGTGACGCCTGCACGTTGAACGCCGAGTCGTGCTGATCGGGATAGTCCGTCGCACGGATGGTCAGCAGGAACGCGCCGGGCAGCACCGGTGGGAACTCGTAGCTGCCGTCCTTGCCGGTGCGGACCTCGGCGATCGTGTCGCGTCCGCGTCCCGGCCCGCCCCGGCGTCCGCCGAAGCCGCCGAACGGAAACTGCGGCGTCTGCTGCTGATTCCCGCCGTCGAGCGGCGGCAGGGTCAACGCGACGCGGGCCCCTTCGACCGGCGCATGGGTCTTGGCGTCGAGGACCACACCGTGGACGACGGTGCCGTGGTCGAGTCGGATGACGACGTCGGGGTTCGGCGTGTCGGCCGACACCGTGAACCGACCGGCGGCCTGCGGCACGTGGCCCGGCGCGTCGACGTCGAGGACGTAGTCACCCGGAGCGAGATCGGTCAGCACGAAGCGGCCGTCGGAGTGCGCACTCGGCGCCGGCGTACGACCCGGGATCTCCCCGGAGCCGCCGAGCCGTTGCTCGCGATAGGCCTGCTCCCGCTCCTGTTGCGCACGCCATTCGGCGATGCGCGCGTCGAATGCCGCCTGCTGCTGCGGGTCCTGGTTCTGGCGATTGCCGCCACGGTTGCCGCCGCGGTTGCCGCCCCACTGCGTGGGATCGAATCCGCCACCGACGCTCCGCGCGCGAATGCCGTAGGTCGTCACCGGATCGCCGGTCAGACGGTCGACGACCGTGCCGGCGAGCGTGGGGCGCTCCTTGACCGTCAGCTGAAGCTCCTGCGGCGCGTCCGGCTCGACCGGATCGACGTCGAGGTCGACGTAGTGGGGGTGGGACACCGACACGCGAAGCTTGGTGGCCGGGACCATGTCGAGGTCGAACTGGCCGTCCTTGTCGGTGTGTACGGTCTGCCGGTAGCCCATCATCTGCCGGAACATCGCACGGAGGTCGTTGGCGTTCTGGTCGGCGGCGCCCGACTGGAGATCGTTGCGTGCCTCGCGGGAGGTCCGCGCCGACACTTCCGCATCGGCGACCGGGGCACCGTTGCCATCGACGACCCGTCCGTGGACCTCCGCGCCGGCCGCGAGCTGGACGTCCCCGACGTCGAGCACCTCGCCCGTCTTGGCCTCGAGGTCGCTCTTCTCACCGGGCACGTAGCGCCGTGCTTCGGCGCGAACGAACACGCCACCGGCGGGAATGTGGTCGAACGTGAAGAACCCGTTGCCGTCGGACTGCATCGACCCGCCGAGCAGTGCGGTCGGGTCGTTGTCCGGAGCGGCGTCCATCATCTGGCGGATGAAGGGGATGAAGGGATTGCCGCCCCCCTGGCGGCCGCGACCGCCGTTTCGCCCGCCGCCGTTGCGACCACCACCCGGACCGAAGTCGAACGCCGCGAGCGACTGCAGCCGGACGTCGGCACCCGGAACGGCGTTGCCGTCCGGGCCGACGACGCGACCACGGACGGTCGTGCCGCCGTCGAGGACCACGTCGTCGAGTTTCACGCGCCGGCCGTCGTCGAGCGTCCAGTTCTGACGCACCAGCTCCGGTGCGAAGTCCGGGTGGGTCACCGCGAGTTGGAGGATCGCGGACGTGAACGCGTGGCCGTCCAGCGTGTACGCGCCGTTCGCGTCGGTCGTCGCGGCCTGCGCTGCGGTCTCCGCGCGCATCATGTCCCGCATGTTGCGGAACCCACCGGGGCCGCCGACCGCACCCGACTGGAAGAGCGCGCGCGGGTCGCGCCGCGCGAAGAGCGCGACACGGGCGCCGGGGACCGGTGCGCCGGCCGCGTTCACGACCCGGCCGGTGACGGCCAGGGCGGGACGCGGCTCGTCGTCGCTACCGGGTCCACTGGCGCCCGCATCGGGCTCGCCTGGGACCGCCGTGCGTCGGGTCTCCTCGGGGGCGGTGAGGTCACCCTTCGCGACGTTCACAGGTCCGGACGGTCCGTCGGCGGTGTTGGACACCCCCGGCTCGCCGAGCAGATCCGGTCGGGGCGTGTGGCCACCCCCCAAGAGCATCCAGATCCCCGCCAAGACAGCAGCAGCGGGCACGAGAAGCAGGATCGAGCGGTTCTTCATGGTCAGCGGGTTCGTGCGCTTGGCCGGAGTGGATCGGGCGCGGCGCCGAGGCGAGAACGCCCGGCGCGGCTCCGCAACCTCAGTCGGATTGTTTCTTCGCCTGGTCGGACGCTTCGCCGGTGGTCGGTGCGGCCGGGGCCGGGCTCGCGGTGATGGTGATCGAGAAGGGGCCGTCGTTCTTCATGTCCACCTGCATGGACTCCCCGCGCCGGTTCATGGTACGGGTCGTGCTCGACGACATCTTGCCCTCGACGACCAGCTTCTGCAGCCGGTGGCTGTGGGTGTCGACGAGTGCCGTGCCGTCGAAGGTCACGTCGATCTTCGCGCTGGCCTGCGGCGCGTTCTCGTCGGGCTGCTGCGCGCCACGCCCACCGCGGCCGCCGCGGCGACCGCCGCCGAAGCCGAGCCCGAGGTCTTCCGGAGTGCCTTCTCCGGCGATCGTCCCGTGGAAGGCGATCTTGGCGACGCCGTCTTCACCGACCTCGACGACCTTGGCCGTCGCGTCGGGCTGCAGCTTCAGCCGGGAGAGCTCCATGAACGCCGGATCACGGGCCGCCATCGCCGCGCGCATCGCGCCGCCGAACTGACCGCCGCGCTGTCCGCGCTGTCCCCGCTGCGGGCGGTCGCCCTGCTGGGGCGGCTGTCCTGGCTGGGGGGGCTCGCCCTGCTTCGGAGGTGCGGGCGGCTGGGCGCCGTCCTCGGGCGGTGCCCCGCGGCCCCGCCGGCCGGCGGCATTGTCCTGGCCGCGGGGTCGCAGGCCACCGAACGGGTGTTCGGCCATCGCGAACACCGAGTGCAGCGCGCCGCCCACGGGGAACTCCGAGCCCACCTCGACCGGCTTGTCCGGGAACATCCCGGCGAACGACACCGCGCCCGGCACGCCCTGCGCCATGCGCGCCGGCAGTGCCTGGCCATCGACCTCGACCGAGGCCTCGTCGCCGCCGCGGATGCGCAGGGTCTTGCCGACGGCTTCGCCGTCGACCTTCACCGGCTCGCCGTCCGGCCCGGTGGTCGACGCGGTCATCGTCCGGTAGGTGCGTTCGATGGTCGCGTCGCCCGCGGAGTGCTCGTCGAATTCCACGACGACATCGGTCTTGCGCGTCGTCGGGCCGGCGGGGCCGCGGCCTTCCGCCGCCTCGCCGTCGAGCTTGACGTCTCTCGTGATGGTCGAGGTCGTCTCGATCTTGAACCGCTGAGGTGCGTCGCTCGGGGCGACGTGAAGGTCGACTTGCTGGGCGACCGCGCCGGTCGCCAGCAGTACCGGTCAGGCAGAGGGTGGTGCGAAGCATCGTGCTCTCTCTCGAGGATTCAGGGGCGGAACCGCGATCGGCCCGCGGGCGCAGAGAACGGGCGTCCGCTCGGCACGACCACCGGCGGCGCGGATTTCCGATCCCGCGTACGGCTTGCGGCGTCGCCCGTGCGCCGGTTCAGTGCATGCATGCCGCGTCGCGCTCCCGAGCAGTTCCCGGTGGATGACCAACGGGTCTACGACGCCTACGTCGCCAGCCGGCAGAGCGCCGCGCTGGCGGTGGGGGTCCGCGTCGGGCTGTTCGATCTGCTCGCTTCGGGACCCCGCACGGCAGGCGAGATCGCGGGCAGGTTCGCCTGGAGCGAGCGCGCGGCGCGGTGCCTGCTGACGGCATTGTCCGCGATGGGGCTGCTGCGTCGCCGGGATGACCGGTTCGAGGCGGCCGACGACGCCGCGTGCTACGCGGTGCGCGGGAGGCCCGGGTCGCTGTGGGCGCTGATCGATCTGGAGGTGGAGCACGGTCTGACCGCCGAGCGCCTGCTGGCGGCGATGACCGCCGACGATGCGAGCGTCTACGGTGGAGAGGATCCGTGGGAACGGCACGCGGTCGACCCCGAGCGCGCTCGCGCGTTCACCTCGGCGATGCACGCGGTCAGCGAGCGCCCCGCGGCAGGGCTCGCCGAGGTCGTCGACCTCGCGGACGGCGGGCGGGTGCTCGACGTCGGCGGCGGCTCGGGTGCGATCTCGATCGCGATCGCACGGCGCTGGAAGCACGCGCACTGCACGGTCCTCGACCTGCCGATCGTCTGCGAGGTCGCCCGGGGCTTCATCGCCGCGTCGGACCTCGAATCCCGCGTGACCGCGGTGCCGGGCGACATGTTCGCGCGGTCGTGGCCGACCGGCTTCGATGTCGTGGTGCTCTCCCAGATCCTCCACGATTGGCCGGTGGACACGGGCCGTGAGCTGCTGGCACGGGCGTTCGCGGCACTGCCCGCGGGCGGTCGCGCATGGATCCACGAGAAGCTCGTCGAAGACGACGAGGATGCGCCGCTCGCGAACGCGCTCGTGCATCTCGACATGCTCGTCTGGACCCGAGGTCAGCAGTATCGCTTCGCGGAGCTCGCGGCGCTGCTCGACGACGCCGGGTTCGGCGACGTGCGGCGCCGGCCGACCGCCGGCTACTGGACTCTGGTGGAGGCCGTCAAGCCGTGAGCGCGACGACGGACGGGGTCGAGTTCGCGGCGCTCGAGTACTGCAGTGACCGGTCGTTCGCGCCGGCGCGTCTGCGCTTGCGGCACGACGAGGCCGGGGCATGGGAGGTCTGGCGGAACGGCATCCCGCATCTCCGACCGGGAATCGGCTATCGCCTGCTGCGCACGCGTTCGTGCGGCGTGTGCTCCACGGATCTCGCGCGGCACCATCTACCGTTCCCGCTGCCACAGGTGATCGGACACGAGGTCGTGGTGGTCGATGAGCACGGCCGCCGGCAGGTCGTGGAGATCAACGCGTCCCCCGCTGCGCGGGGGGTCGCCGGGGACTGTCCCGACTGCCGTGACGGCATCGGGCGTCATTGCCCGCGGCGCCTGGTCCTGGGCATCCACGATCTGCCGGGAGGCTTCGGGCCTTGGATCCTGGCGCCGCACGGCGCGGTCGTGTCGGTTCCCGATGTCGTCCCGGACGACGTCGCCGTGATGGTCGAGCCGTTCGCCGCGGCGTGGCGCGCGGTGGAACGGCTCCGAATCCGCGACGGCGACGAGATCGCGGTTCTCGGTCCGCGGAAGCTCGGGATGCTCGTCATCGCGGCGCTCGCGGCCCATCGCCGGCGCCTGGGTATCGGGCTTCGGATCGTCGCACTGGCGCGCCGCAGCGCGCTGGGTGAGGTCGCACGGCGCATGGGTGCGGACGAGTTCGTGGACGTGTCGTCCGGTCAGGGGCCGGGCGATGCGATGTTCGACGTCGTGATCGACACCACCGGTGACCCCCTCGCGTTGGAGGCGGCGCTACGGATCGCGCGGCGCGAGGTGCATCTGAAGTCCACGCACGGCCTGCCCGCTGCCGGACTCCAGAATCCGACCGCACTGGTCGTCGACGAGCTGACGGTCGCACGCTTCGAGCCGGACCGGGTCGCCGGCCTGGCCGGACCGCTGGTGTGGATGTCGCCGAGCGCCGGACCGACGCAGCGCGAGAACCGGTGGCTGCGGGGCGACGACGCCTCCGATCTGCTCGCACGTCTCGCGGCGCGCCCCGACGTCGCCTGTATTCCGGGTGCGCGCGCGGTGGTGGTGGCCGATCTCGCCGGCGCGGATCGCGTGATGCGACCAGGCGACGACGAACGAGGCCTCGTGCGCCCGGAGGGCCTCGTGTTGCTCGACCCTGAAGGCGGCCCGGCGCGATCGCCACTGGCGTCGGCGGTCCTCGATCGCGGCATCGTGCTGTCGTCGAGTCGCTGCGGGGACTTCCGCAAGGCACTCGCGGTGCTGGCCGCCGATGCCGATCTCCGGCGCTCGGTGGCCGGGCTGATCACGCACCGCTTCGGCGCGGATGCGCTCCCGCGTGCGTTCGACGTCGCGCGGACCCGCGACTGCATCAAAGCCGTCGTCGAGCACCCCCCGGTGTCTCCGGCCCGTCGGAGCGGCCGATGAGGCCGGGCGTGAGGGCCGAATATCGTCGCGCGGCGAGCCAGCACTGGTGCTTCCGCGCGCGCCGGGAGATCTTCGCGCGAGTGCTGGATGGCGCGGGACGACTCCCGCCGAACGCGCGCATTCTCGACGTCGGGCCCGGCTTCGGCGTGAATCTGCCGGTGCTGCGCGGGCGCGGCCGGGTCGCAGTCCTGGATCTCGATCGCGATTCGCTCGACGCCTGCCGCGCGGCCGGGATCGAGGAGGCCGTGTACGGAGATGTCCACGACCTTCCGTTCCGCGACGGCGCGTTCGATCTCGTGACCGCGCTCGACGTGCTCGAGCACCTGGATCACGACGTGGACGCACTGGGTGGAATCCGCCGGGTGCTGTGCCCCGGCGGGCGATTGCTCGTGTCCGTGCCGGCGTTTGCGCTCCTGTGGGGCAGGCAGGACGTGCTGTCGGATCACCGTCGCCGCTATCGACGCGCCGAGCTCGAGCGGAAGCTCACCGAGGCGGGGTTCGTGATCCGGCGGTTGAGCTACTTCAACACCGTGCTGTTCCTGCCGATCCTCGCGGTGCGTCTCGCGATGCGGCCGTTCCTCACGCGCTCGGTCGAACGCGGCCGATCCGATCTCGCGGTCCGCTTCCCGCCGGGAATCGAAGCGGTCCTGTACCGCGCGTTCGCCGCGGAGTCGCGCTGGCTGACCCGCCACGATCTTCCGTTCGGGGTGTCCTTGCTCGCGCTCGCCGTCCGTGAGGATGCGTGAGGTCGGGGTCAGTCGACCGGGACGGCGCGAACGGCATCGACGACGACGTGTCCGTGCGTTCCCCGATTGGTGATCTCCACGATCACCGACGCGTCGGGTTGCATCGTCAGCTCGCCGATCGGTTGCCAGAGGCCATCGACCGGCGGCGAAGCGGTCTCGTCGACGGCAGTGTCGATCCGTTCGTCGCCGTGGACGATCGTCACCGGTACGGCCGGTGCCCGGTTCGCATGCGCGGTGTAGGCGATCTCCAGGCGATAGCGGCCAGGGACGGAAGGTGTGAGCTCGAAGCGGGCGCGGGCCCGGCCGTCGCCGCGTGCGCCGTCGTGGAGGTAGCCGCGCCCGACGAACGGCGTCTGGGAGCGGCTCGTCGTCCAGCCGCCCTCGAGATGCGCGTCCGCGTCGTCAACCACGACTCCTTCGATCTTCGACGGGTCGAGCCCGATCGCCGTCGCGGGGCTCCACGCGAGCACCTGCCCTTCGGCCAGCAGCCGTTCGCGGAGCTTCGCGTAGTCGACGTCCTGCACGGCGACTCCGTCCCGCAGAGCGAGGTGCGCGGCGGTCGCCGCCGAGTGTCCGAGCACCATGAACACCGGCTCCATGCGGATCGAGCCGAACGCGATGTGGGTCGCCGAGACCGCGACCGGCACCAGGAGGTTCGTGCACTCGCTCCTGCGCGGGCGGATCGCCCGGTAGGCGATGCCGTAGGGGTCGAAGCCATGCACCTGCACGTCACCCTCGTTGCGGACCTTGCCGTCCGTGGTGACGTAGCGCTG
The DNA here is from genome assembly GCA_963823025.1 of uncultured Planctomycetota bacterium. Taxonomy (GTDB): domain Bacteria; phylum Planctomycetota; class UBA1135; order UBA1135; family UBA2386; genus CAWGKH01. The sequence continues at coordinate 416,976 of CAWGKH010000011.1, forward strand.
CACGTTGTGCGAGTCCATCCCGTACGAGCCGAGCCCTATCGGATCGTCGACGCGGTCGAGACCGCGGCAATGGCGCTCCGTCATGACGACGTCAGACACCATGCGGCGACCCTCTCGGACGTAGAGCTGCGGCGGCCAGTGCCCGGTCTCGGGCCATTCGTCGAGCGCGGGTCCCCACTCCCGGAACTCGGCGCGGATCTCCACGGGCACTCGCGGGTCGTTCGCGAGCGTCCAGAGCAGACCCTGCGTGTACGCGAGATGGGCCGCGAAGATCGCGTCACGCTCCGTCCAGTCCGCTTCGGGCCAGCGGTGGCTCGCGCCGATCACGTCCGTCGAGATCGCGAAGTTGTTGTTCGTGTCCGTCTTGCGGTTCGGCATCCGGACGCGATGCCAAGGCACGCGGTGGTCACCCGCTTCGAAGTTGCGCAGCAGCAGCTCGAACTCGGTCTCGTCGTAGTGGGCCGGTTTCGGCCACGGCGCGCGGTTCTCCGGGACGTCGGTCGTACACAGACGGAAGCAATACGCCTGGACCCGGTCGTCTCCCGAGCCATCGGCACCCGGGCGTTCGGTCGACACGCCGGGCAGGAGACCGCTGGCGGGATCGCCGCGAACCCGCCACGGATCGACGTCCACGACGAACTGGTGATGCACGGCGTTCGCGGTTTGCACGCCGTCCAGTGTCTCACCGTAGGTGGCGTTCGACTCGCGGCCGACGCGATAGGACACGCCGGCGTGTGCGAGGAGGTCGCCCTCGTACGTCGCGTCGATGAAGACGTCCGCGGTGAATGTCCGCGGCTCCCCGTCGACGGTCACCCGGATCGAAGTGATCCGGCCGTCCTGCTTCGCCACGCCGCCGTCGCCGAAGTCGAGTCGGGCGTGGTAGACGACCGGCACTTCGGCCTCGTCGAGCATCGCCTCGAAGGTCGCCCGTGCGACCCCCGGCTCGAACGTCCAGACGGCGTCGTCACCGGCGCGGTGACCGCGCCCCGGGAAGTCCTTCGCGCGTTCCCGGGTCCAGGCCTCGGCCCCGGAGTAGTAGGCGTGCAGCCGCCGGTAGAACTCGCGCGCGAGGCCGCCGATCGACGCCTTGTCACCGATGTCGGTCGCGCCGAGCCCGGAGCTGCTCATGCCGCCGACGAGGTGCGTCGGTTCGAGGAGCACGACCGAGTGGCCGAGCCGCGCGGACTGAACGGCGGCGATCACGCCGGCCGAGGTGCCGCCGTAGACGACCACGTCGGTGCGATGGGAGGGCGACTGCCCGTTCGACCAGGCGCCGCAGGCGAGGGTCGCTAGGAAAACGCGCTTCAGCATCGAGGGGGCTACGGTCGGTTCCAGGCCCAGCCGATCATAGGATGGACACCGGGGCGGGGCCCGATAGGCTTCCGAGGGTCCCGGCCGCGCCGAGAGATGGTGCGACCGAGCAGTATCGAGGACGAGTTCGAGATGGGCAGGCGACTGTTCGTCGGCAATCTGAGTTACGAGACGACCGAGGACTCACTCCGCGCCCACTTCGCGGCGGACGGCCGCCAGGTGGCTGGCGCGCGGGTGATGCTCGACCGGGAGACCGGCCGGTCCCGAGGTTTCGGCTTCATCGATCTGACGTCCGACGACGACGTGGCGGCGGCGATCGTGGAGTTCGACGGGTCCCGACTCGACGGCCGCGTGCTGCACGTCAGCGAAGCCAACGAGCGACCGCGCACCGAACGCCCCGATCGCGGCGAACGGCCGTCCCGGCCGCGCGAGGACGCAGCGCCATCGCGGCCGCGTGAAGCGAGGCCTCGCGACGAGAGCGCTCCTCGAGCGGAGGCGCGGTTCGTCGATGATCGCGGCGAGGACCGCGGGGATCGGGACCGGCGCGAGCGCGAGCGCGGTGGTCGCGAACGCGGGCGCGAGCGACCGCGCCGTCCCGGTGTCGACGATGACGACTGGAGTGGCCGCCGCGGTGGCAAGCGCGGGAAGCGCCGCGATCTCGACGACGACTACGACGACGACGAGTGGTAGGCGCTCAGAGGAGCGCGCGGCGTTCGAGCTCGTCCAGCACCCGCGCGACGTTGTCCTCGACCGACACGTTCGCCGTGTCCAACCGGAGCAGCGGGTCCTTGGGAGCTTCGTAGGGGGCGTCCACACCGGTCAGGCCTTCGATCTCACCGCGCCGGGCGCGACCGAACAGGTCGGCGTCGTCGCGCTGTTCGCAGACATCGAGCGGTGCGTCGCAGTGGACGACCAGGAAGTGGTCGTTGCCGATGATCCGTCGAGCTTCCTGGCGGTCGGCGTCGATCGGCGAGACCAGCGCGACGACCGTGATCATCCCCAGGTCGTTGGTGATCTTCGCGACTTCGGCCGCGCGTCGTTGATGCTCCCAGCGGTCGGCCGGAGAGAAGCCGAGATCGCTGCTGATTCCGGCGCGCAGGTTCTCGCCGTCGAGCACGTGGACGTGACGGCCACGCTCGAACAGCGCACGTTCGAGTGCGAAGGCGAGCGAGCTCTTGCCTGCGCGCGGCAGGCCGGTGAGCCACAGCGTGAACGGTGCCTGCCCCAGCCGGTGCTCGCGCTGCTCGAGGTTCACCGAACCGCGTTGTGCGCGGATGTTCGTTCCCGCGTCGGCGGACGATCGCCGGCGTGCCAGCGATTTGTCGGCGGAGGCCCGGTCGACGATCATGCCGGCCGCGACCGTCGCATTCGTCAGGCGATCGATCAGGATGAACGCCCCGAGGCCGCGATTCTTCTGGTAGGGGTCGCTCGCGAGCGGGCGGCTGGTCTCGATCTCGACCCGGCCGATCTCGTTGAGCGCCAGGCGATCGGTGTCCTCCTTGCGGAGGGTGTTCACGTTGGTGCGGTAGCGCACGCCGGTGACGGTCGCCGCCGTCTCGGTGGTCGTGTGCTTGAGGAGGTAGCTCCGACCGACTTGCAGCGGCTGCTGGTCCATCCACACGACCATCGCCTCCAGCTCGGACGCGAGCAGCGGGGCGTTGTTGACGTGCGACAGGAGGTCGCCGCGGCTCACGTCGATCTCGTCGGCGAGCGTCACCGTGACGGCCATCGGCGCGAACGCCTCCGACACCTCGCCGTCGAACGTGACGATCGAGCGCACTCGGCTGCGCTTGCCGGACGGCAGCGACACGAGCGGGTCGCCGACGCGCACGATGCCCGATTCGATCGTTCCGGCGTAGCCGCGGAAGTCGAGGTTGGGGCGCACGACGTTCTGCACCGGCATGCGGAAGTCGATCAGGTTGCGGTCGCTGGCGATGTGGACGGTCTCGAGGTAGCCGAGCAGCGGGCCGCCCTGGTACCACGGCATGTTCGGGCTGTCGAGGACGACATTGTCACCCTCGAGCGCGGACATCGGGATGAAGTGCACGTCCGCGACCTGCAGCTTCGCAGCGAAGTCGGTGAAGTCGGCACGGATGCGGTCGAACGTCTCCTCGCTCCACTCGACGAGGTCCATCTTGTTGATGGCCACGACGACGTGCCTGATGCCGAGCAGCGCGGCGATGAAGGAGTGCCGCCTCGTCTGATCGAGCACGCCCTTGCGTGCGTCGATCAGGATCACCGCGAGGTCGCAGTTCGACGCGCCGGTCGCCATGTTGCGCGTGTACTGCTCGTGCCCGGGCGTGTCCGCGATGATGAACTTGCGCCGGTCGGTGTTGAAGTAGCGGTAGGCGACGTCGATCGTGATGCCTTGCTCGCGCTCCGCCTCCAGACCGTCGACGAGGAGCGCGAAGTCGATCTCACGGCCGGTCGTGCCGAAGCGCGCCGAGTCCCGCCGGGCGGCGTCCAGCTGGTCGTCGTAGACCATCGACGAGTCGTGCAGCAGGCGGCCGATCAGCGTCGACTTGCCGTCGTCGACGCTGCCGCAGGTGAGGAAGCGAAGGAGGTCCTTGCGGCGGTACTTCTCGAGGTAGCCGTCGATGCCCAGGCGATCGAGCTCGGTCTGGATACTCATCAGAAGTAGCCCTCCCGCTTCTTCTCCTCCATCGACCCGGCCTCGTCGTAATCGATGACTCGGCCCTGTCGCTCGGAGGTCCGCGTGCGGAGCATCTCCTCGATGATCTCGGTGACGGTCGATGCCTCCGACTCCACCGCACCGGTGAGGGGATAGCAGCCGAGGGTGCGGAAGCGCACCTTCCTCATCTCGGGCTTCTCGCCGGGCTCGAGCGGCAGCCGATCGTCGTCCACCATGATCCACGTGTCCGAGCGCCGGACGACCGGACGTTCCTTCGCGAAGTAGAGCGGCACGACCGGCATCTGCTCGTAGTGGATGTAGAGCCACACATCGAGCTCGGTCCAGTTCGACAGCGGGAAGACACGGATCGACTCGCCTTTGTGGATGCGAGCGTTGTAGAGATCCCAGAGCTCGGGTCGCTGGTTCTTCGGATCCCAGGTGTGGTGTTTGTCGCGGAAGGAGAACACCCGCTCCTTCGCGCGGCTCTTCTCCTCGTCGCGGCGCGCGCCGCCGAACGCGGCGTCGTAGCCACCCGCCTTCAAAGCCTGTTTCAGCGCCTCGGTCTTCATGATGTGCGTGTAGCGCTGCGAGCCGTGGTCGAACGGGTTGATGTGCGCGGCGACACCTTCCTGGTTGATCCACTCGATGAGGCGGAAGCCCAGCTTCGCCGCGAGCCGGTCCCGGAACTCGATCATCTCGTGGAACTTGAACGTCGTGTTGACGTGCAGCAGCGGGAACGGGATCGGTGCTGGATGGAAGGCCTTCTGTGCGAGCCGCAGCATGCACAGCGAGTCCTTGCCGATCGAGAACAGCATCACCGGGTTCGCGAACTCGGCCGCGACTTCACGGATGATGTGGATGCTCTCGTGCTCGAGCTCCTGGAGGTGCGTCAGGTGGTACTGGCTCATGACGGGCGAGGGTCGCGCTCACGCGTCGGCGAAGGAGTGAGGAGGCCGTGCGCGAGCATGTGCCCGACGACGCGGGACGCGCTGTCGTCGACGGAGAGCTCAGCCGTGCGCAGCGTGAGCTCGGGATGGAGAGGTGGCTCGTAGGGTGAGCTGACGCCCGTGAATTCGGCGATCTCGCCCCGTCGGACCTTCGCGTAGAGGCCCTTGGGGTCGCGCTTCTCGCACTCTGCGAGCGGCACGTCGAGGAACACTTCGAGGAAGCGGTCGGGGCCGATCACCGCACGCGCCTGGTCGCGGTCGGCGCGGAACGGGGAGATGAACGCGGTCAGCACGATCAGGCCGACGTCCACCGAGAGCGCGGCGACCTCGGCGATGCGGCGGATGTTCTCGGTGCGGTCGGCATCGGCGAAACCGAGATCCCGACAGAGTCCGTGGCGCACGTTGTCGCCGTCCAGCACCTGGACGAGGTGGCCGTCCCGATGGAGTCGCTCCTCGACGGCCCGGCAGACCGTCGACTTGCCGGAGCCGGAGAGGCCGGTGAACCACAGGACGCAGCCGCGCTGGCCGAGGAGGCGCTCCCGGTCCTCGCGCGCGACCGCGCCGCGGTGGTAGGTGACGTTCTGGCTCTTCTGCTGCATGCGGTGCCGACCGGCCGAGGACCGGGCGGAGAATTGTCCGCCTCGATCCCCGTTGTGCCAACGGCTTTCCGCGACCGACCGGGCCGGCCGGTGGCGACGCGTCGGTGTCAGCGACCGGAGGGCGCCGCTCGGCTCACGACGCGCCCCGGTCGCGCCGGCGCGCCTCGGGCGGTCGCTCGCCCCCGGCAGTGCTCGTGGACGCGGCGGCCGGCGCCGGCTCCTTGTCCCCGGCATGGTTCGTGGCGTCGCCGTCCACACCCATGAGCTGCCCGAAGAACTCGGGCATCTTCACGCCACCGACGTCCCGCATCATCTGCAGCATCGGCGGCAGGGTGTGGGCGAGGTTCTGGAGGAAGTTCGAGGTCGCGCCCGCGCCCTTGCCGGAGTCCCAGACGACGACCTTGTCGAACTTGATGTTCGAGATGGCCTTCGCCGCGGTCTCCGAGAGCTGGGGGAGCTGCTCGAGCATCAGGAGCTGGAAGGCCTCCTGGGCGCCGCCGCAGCTCTTGACGATCGCGCTCGAGACCCTCGGCCTTCTTCGCGAGGATCTCGTACTCGCCGCGCGCCCTGGCTTCGAGCCGCGCGAACGTCGCGCCGGCCTGTGCCTCGGCGTCGATCCGCACCTGCTCCGCCGCGGCCTCGGCATCGACGATCTGCTTCGCCTTGTGCGCACGCGCCACGGCTTCGAGCTCGGCGCGCTTCTCCTTCTCGATCTTGGCCATCAGCGCCTCGGCGGTGCGCGCCTCGGCGTTGTACTGGGCCTCGCGGACCGCCGCATCGGCTTCGCGCCGGCGCGTCTCCGAGAGCTGGAACGCTTCGGCCTCCCGCACCGCGAGCGCCGCGTTCACGTCGGCGACCTGCTTCTTCGCCTCGTTCTCGCCGGTCACGGCGGCGGCGTTGGCCTCCGCGACCTGGATGCGCATCTGGCGCTCGGACTCCTTGACCTGCGCCTCCTGCTCGTACGCGGCGGTCCGCTGTCCGACCTGGGTCGCGCGATCCAGGTCCGCGACCTGCACGAGCTTGTCGCGCTCCGCCTCCTTGGTGCCGATCTCGCGCAGCTTCTCGGCCTGCGCGACGAGCACCATCCGCTCCTTCTCGGCCTGGGCGACGCCGATCGCGCCCTTCTTGACCTGCTCGGCGACGTCGATCTCGGCCTGCTGGATCGCCTGCGAAGCGGCCTTCTTGCCGATCGCCTCGATGTAGCCGGACTCGTCCGTGATGTCCGTGATGTTCACGTTGATCAGGACCAGGCCGATCTTCTCGAGCTCGGCCGCGAGCGAGGCGTGGATGTTCTCGAGGAACTTGTCGCGGTCGCGGTTGATGTCCTCGATCGCCATCGAGGCGATCACCTGGCGGAGCTGGCCGAAGATGATGTCCTCGGCCTGCTTCATGATCTCCGGCACGCGCAGTCCGAGCAGGCGGATCGGCCGCGTTCTGCATGACCTCCTGCTCGGTGCCGATCGCGACCGTGAACACGCTCGGCACGTTGACGCGGATGTTCTCCATCGAGAGCGCGCCGCGCAGCGGGATCTCGATCTGCATCGGCTCGAGGACGAGGTACTGCGTAGTCCTGGATCAGCGGCCAGACGAACGCGCCGCCGCCGTGGAGGCAGCTCGCCGACCGGCCTTCGCCGAACCTTGCCGTAGATCACGAGGACGCGGTTGCTGGGGCAGCGCTTGTAGCGCTTGACGAGAACCGCGAGGAAGCCGAACGCCACCAGAACGACGGCGGCGACCAACAGGATCGTGTAGGGGTTGTCGGGCACTGGATCTCCTTCCGTGACTGCTTGATCGGTGGTGTGCGCGCCCCGCGGGTCGGGGCAACTGCGTGTCAGGTCGTGGCCGCGACGACGAGGACGTCGTTGCCGTGGAGCTCGAGGACCCGGACCTGTGTGCCGCGAGTGAGCTCGGTGCCGGCGGTCATCGCCTTGCACTCGATGCGCCGTCCCTGCACGTTCAGACGGATACGCCCGATGCCCTGACGCTCGCCGGGCACGCGCACGTACACCTCGCCGAACTCGCCGACCGCGTTGTGCAGGTCGAGATTGCCCTCGGACTGCAGCTTCGCGAGACCGCGCATCAACGACGCGACGATCCACATGGACGCGACACCCGCGGCGATCGCGACGCCGAGGCTGACCCCGGTCCCGTATCCACCGCGGTGCGCCGCCAGTCCACTGAGTCCGAAGAACGTCGTGAAGGCGACCACCGCCTTCAGCGAGAGGACGCCGAACACGCCGTGGTGCACGGCGTCCGCGACGTCGCCGTGGAAGGCAGCGTCGGTGTCGACGTCGTCCATCCCGATGCCGACGACCGTGAGGAGGGTTTGGATCGCGAGCACCGTGCCGCCGATGATCGCGCACCAGGTGAACAGGGTGTCCATGGCGAGGAGGCGAGGAATGGCCCCGGCTGACCCGAGCCGCCTCGGATCAATCGGAAACGGGGCCGTGCGACCAGTGCACGTACGGCTCCGGTTCGGAGCCGGGGCGATTCCGCGGCGAAATCCGGATCGAACCCTGACAATCGGTCCCGACCTGCGCTCCAACCGGTGGCCCCATGACCGATCGCGTGACGCGCCCGACCGATGCCTCCGGACACCAAGCGGCCGAGGCCGAGCTGATCCGGCGGTTCCTGGACGGGGACGCGGACTCGTTCCGGCGGCTCTTGACGGCCACATCTCGGTGCGCTCGGGGCGCTGGCGCGGCGCGCGGCGCCGGATGCGCACGCGGCGGACGACCTGGTGCAGGAGGCCCTGGTGCGTGCGTGCGTCGCGCTGCCGTCGTTCCGCGGTGAGGCGTCGTTCCGCACCTGGCTGTTCCGCATCCTCGTTCGGCTAGCAGCGGCGCCGGCGCGACGGCGCCGGCCGGAGCCGTCCGGATCGATGGAAGTCGATGTGCCCGCCGGCGTCGGTCAGGAGCCCGACGAGCTCGCACTCGGCCGAGAGCTTCGCGATCGGTTGGACGAGGCGATGGAGCGGTTGCCGGTGCGGCAGCGCACCGCACTGCATCTGCGAGCGGCGGAGGGGTTCGGCTACGAGAAGATCGGACGCGTGCTCGAGTGCTCTCCCGGGGCCGCGCGGATGCTCGTGCTCGAAGCGCGCCGCAAGATCCTCGAACGACTCGGAGGCTACCTCGAGCCATGAGCGCATCACCGAACGGGACCGGCGCATGCGGCTTCAGCGACGCCGTTGTCGCTCACTTCCTCGATGGCGCGCTCGAGGACACGTCGTGGGAGCAGGCCGAGGCGCTGCGCCGGCACCGCGAGGACTGCGAGTTCTGCCGGGCGGCGCTCCTGCGCGCACGGCGTCTGGACGCATTGGTCGCGAGCACGGCGGACCCCGCGGCCGCGCTGGCGCACGGCGAAGTCTGGCTGGACGAGGCGCTGGTTCGAGCCGCGCCGCCGGTCGCTCTGCGAAGGCGTCCGGCCCGCCGCGTCGCCGTGCGAACCGCACTGGCGATCGCGGTCGGCATCGCCGCCGGCGTCTCGTTCGAGCACCTCTCGGGTGTCCGGCCGGAGCCGCAGCGCGTTCGGGAGGCCGCTGCACCCGCGACCGAGATCGATTCGCCACCGCGGCCTCCGGAGCCGCGCGAGATCACCGTGGCGCTGCGGAACGGACGGCTTCTCGGCAAGCGCTCGCCGTCCCTCGTCGACTCGCCTGCCGCCGCGAGGCAGATCCTCGTGTCACCGCAACTCTGGCTGTTCGCGTGGCCGTTCGTCGCGTGGCGCGGTGGCGTCGCGGCGGATGCCCATGCGGTGGCGCGCGCGGCCCGCGCACGAGCGGCGGCGGCGCTCGCCGAGCGGCGCTCGGAATGGGGCACGCTCGCCGAGCTCTGCGCGGAGTTGCCGGACGACGAACGGCTCGCGGCGGCGCTTGATGCGGCGCGCCGGGTACCCGGCTTCCAGTCGGAGCTGGTCCGCGGCGTCGAGCGAGGCGAGCGGAGCGCGCTGCGCGTCGCCGGTCGCGTCGGCGGCGAACGACTCGACCGTGCGCTGCTCACCTGGACGCACGGTGAGACCGAGCGCGTTCTGGACGTGGCCACCGCGATCGCCTCGGTGGCGGATCGACCGGATCGCGCGCCTCTGTTGCTCGCCCTCTGGAGCGTGACCGAGGCGCGGCACTCCCTCGACGATCCGCTCGGGTTCGCCGAGCGGCTCTGGGTCCGCGCGACCGCGTCCGACGTCCGCGAGCTGACCGATGTTCTGTCGCGCTCGCACGACGCGTGCGAGCGTGCGCGGATCCTGTGGTCGCTTGCGGCGATCCGCGCGCCGAGCACCGCATCGGCGCTCGCGGACGTGCTCGAGAGCCGCTCGCGAACCGAGGCGGTGCTCGCCGCGTTCGCACTCGGGCGGCTTCCGAGTGTCGATGTGGCGCCACCCCGAGGAGGCGGCGCGGCGCGTGCGCTGTGGCTTGCCGCGCGCGCGAGCGCCGGCGATCCGGCCGTGCGCCCGCTGCTCCGCGAGCTCGCTCTCAGCAACGCAGAGGCGTCGCTCCTGCTGGCTGGCGACTTGTCGCCGGCACAGATCGATGCGGCCTCACGGCTGCTGCTCCGCGTGGCTTGGCGCGGGGACTGATCGGAATCCGGATCGAGGTTGTCGAATCATGTTCCATAGAACCCTTCTGTTCGCCGTGGTGACGATTCTCCCGGTGGTCGCTCAGGACCGGCCCGACCCCGGTGTGCTCCGCATCGTGGATCTGGTGCCCGGCGCCGTTCGGGTCGTGCCCGGGGTCGCGCCGCCGTTGCCGCCACTCGTGCGCGGTCCGGACGACTCGCAGTATGACTCCGAAGCCCTGTTGCAGCAGCTCCGCGATCCCCGGCCCGAGGTCGGTGCGGACGAGGTCCTGTTGTTCGCACGGGATCGGTATGGCGAGCGTTGGGACGAGCAGCTCGGGTCGTCGGAAGTCCGGGGGAATCGCGTGTTCCTGATCGGACCCGCGGGGCTGTGCGACGAAGCGGCGAAGTTCCTCGGATGGGCCGCGGCGACGCGGTCCCGGACGGTGACGGTCGAGGTCCTCGTGTTCGATCCGCGGGAACGGCACGTGCCGGCGCAGGGTGTGGAGCCGGTGATGCCGGATGGGGACGTATCGAAGCTCACAGGGGACTTGCCGCCGTTGTGGCGTGCCCGGGCAACCGTGCCGATCGGCACGGCGGTCGTGTTCGGCCCGAGCCGTTCGGTGCCGATCGTGAGTGGGGTCCGCGTCGATCTGGCGCAGGAGGTGGTCGCTTCGGAAGCCGTGGTCGGGTCGCTCTTCGAGGGCGACCGCGTCGCGGTGAGCGTCGAGGGCCTGTCGAGCGGGGACCGGTTCGCGGTCTACTCGCAATACGCGCACGGCGCGTTGCGGCAGCCGATGGAAGAGCGCGCGACCGGAGTTCCCGATCAACCGCGGCTGGACGTGCCGTCGCTCGACGTGATCCAGGCGACCATGTCGGGTGTGGTCCCCGGTGGTGGTGCACTGTGGTGCTGGGTGGGGGGCGACCCGGCCGCCGGGGACGGGCGCATCGCCGTCGTGAAGGTGACGGGGAGCGCACAGCCGGACGGCGGCCCATCGAACGGTTGCGCGATCCTTCCGGTCGGCGCGCTCGTTCGCACCGGGCTGGATCGGCGCGCGACCTTCGTTCCGCATGTGCGACGGGGCGAGCCGCCTCTCGACATCACGGAGATCGACGACGCCGGACTGAAGTTCGATCTGGGTGAATTGCAGGATCTGGTCCGTGGTGCGCTCGAGGCGCACCGGGATCAGACCGGCGTGGACACCGACGCCGTGCCGCTCATCGTGGATGCGCTCGGCGACTCGATCGCCATCATCGGGCGAGACGACGACATCGCCGTCGCTCGGCGCATCGTCGCGGAGCTCGAGCGCCGCTACTTGACCAACGTGGTCGTGCGATCGCGCACCGACCGCGCGGGAGACTCGAATCCGGACGCCGCCCTTCACGCCTTCGTTGCACCGCAGCTGGTCGGACGTCCCTGGTTCGCGATGCGCGGAATCGAGAGCCGGGGCGTGCACCACTTGTCGGGGAACGTCGCGCAGAAAGCGCGTGGGAGCTCACCCGAGATGCAGGATCTGTTCTCGGGTGTCGTGTGCTCGATCCTCGTGCGCGCACCGGCTGCCGCGCCGTGGGTGGACGCGGACGTGGACGTGCAGATCGAGGATCCGTTGCGTGTGAGGACTCTGGAAGGACCGATTTCGGGTGACCTGTCCGTGCCGCCCGTCCGCCGCACGCATTTCACGCACGCTGCACCGGTCGTACTCGGCCAGCGCATCGAGTTCGGCGGCGCGACGTCCCCGGACGGAATCGGTGTCGTGCAGTCGCTCGAAGTGCGCTGAACGACGAGCCGGACTGGCCACGCGGTGTCGAACGCGCCATTCTGCCGCGTCGATGCCCGAACTCCCCGTGGATCCGGTCAGCTGGATCGTCCCCGCCGCTGGCGAGGCGCCGATCCGCGCGCTGGTCGCGGCGTTCTACCGCCGCGTCCCGCAGGACGAGGTGCTGTCGCCGCTGTACCCGACCGCGGACCTCGCCGGCGCCGAGCAGCGGCTCGCGGACTTCCTCGTCGAGCGATGCGGCGGGCCGCCGGCGTACCCGAGTGTGCGCGGCCATCCGCGGCTGCGCATGCGGCATGCCCGCTTCCCGATCGACGCCGCGGCGCGCGACCGCTGGCTCACGCACATGCGCGCAGCACTGATGGAGGCCGAGCTCGACGAGCGGGCGCGCGAAGCGCTGGACCTGTTCCTCGCCGACGTCGCGACGTTCCTCATCAACCGCTGACGGCCCGTTGCGTCCCGGTTCGACGAGTCGCATTCGACGCTGTGGGCCTCGTGCGCGCGGGGCCTTATTTGCGTTCATCGATTCTGGTTCGTCGTACCAGGACCGACCGCAAATGAACGCAGATGAACGCAAACAGCGGGGGCCGTCGTAGCGTGCTGTGGCGAGTGCGCTCGACAGCGGCAGCGAGGTCGAGAGGCATCGAGGAGCCTGCCGCCGGACTCAGGCGACGTGCACGAGCACCGTCCGATGGTGGGGGCGGTGCCGGTGTTCCCAGAGGTAGAGACCCTGCCAGGTGCCGAGTGCGAGGCGGCCGTCGACGACGGGTATGCCGATCGAGGTGGCGGTGAGCGCCGCCTTGACGTGCGACGGCATGTCGTCGGGGCCCTCTGCCGTGTGCGTCCACGAGGAGTCGTCCTCCGGCACGAGTCGCTGCAAGAACGCCTCGAGATCGCGCGCCGCGGAGGGATCGGCGTTCTCCTGGATCACCAGGCTCGCCGACGTGTGGCGCACGAACACCGTGCAGAGCCCTTCGTCCACACCGGCTTCGTGGACGGCGGCCGCGACCCGGTCGGTGATCTCGACGAGGCCTTGGCCACGCGTCTCCACGGTGAGCTCCTGCACGGTCATCACCGTGCAGGATGCCGGCCCTCGGAGCTCACGTCTAGCCGAGCGACTCGACCTCGTCGGTGACCGGCTCGGTCGGGTGGAGGTACTCCTCGAGCGTGAAGCTGTCGACCTGGATCGCGTCGTTGCGTGCAGCGGCCGCGGCGCGCACCTTCGCGGCCTCGTCGCCGTCGACGATGCCCTGCTCGAGCGCCTGCGACAGCACGTCCTCCGGTGTGCCACGCGGCAGCTGCTTGCTGCGCATCGCGTCCTTCAGCTTGTGGAGCGCCGGCTCCGCAGCCTCGGCGGCAGCGAGTGCCCGTTCGAGTCGTGCCAGCCCGAGATCGCCGGAATCGTCTTCGAACACGCCCGCGGTGAGGCGATCACGCGCCGGTCCGTTCGCGAGGATCGTCGCCGCGGCCGCGCTGCCGAGCCGATCCGATGGCTCGCGGCCGATCGGGTTGACGCGGGCCCACACGAGGAGGGGTCCGCGGAACAGCCACGTCCCGAACGGCACCCGCAGATTCAGCAGCAGGCCGTGAAACGCGTCGCGCATCCGTGCGAAGCCGTGCTCGCACGCCCAGCGCATGAGCGGCTCGTCGGCGGACTGGCGCCCCTCGGCCTCGAAGCGTCGGAGCGCTGCCGTGACGAGATACATCCACGCGAACACGTCCGCGAAGCGTCCGGTGATCTTCTCCTTGCGTTTGAGCTGCCCGCCGAGGGTTCCCATCGCGATGTCCGCCAGGAGCGCGAACGACGCGGACGCCCAGGCGAGGCGCCGCCAGTAGGGCGCGGCCGGTCCGCTCACCGGCGAGCCCGCGAGTCGACCGCGCGTCAGGTCGAGCAGCACGGTGCGGAACGTGTTCCGCACGACGTGCCCGATGTGACCCCAGAACGCCTTGTCGAACGCGCGCAGGTCCTTGTTACCGAGCGCCTCGATCTCCTTCAGGGCGTACGGGTGGCAACGGATCGCGCCCTGCCCGAACACCATCAGCGTCCGCGTCAGGATGTTGGCACCCTCGACCGTGATGCTGATCGGCGCACCGATCCACGCATGGGCGATGGTGTTGTTCGGACCGCGCGAGATCGCCGCGCCACCCTGGACGTCCATGCCGTCGGAGATGATCTCGCGGAAGAGCTCCGTCGAGGCGAACTTCAGCATCGCGGTGACGACCGGTGGCTTGGCACCGGAATCGAGGCCGCCGAGCGTGTAGCGCCGCGCGGCGTCGAGCAGCCAGGTCTTGGCCGCGATGCGGGCGAGGGGCTCTTCGATGCCTTCGAACTTGCCGATCTGCAGACCGAACTGCTGCCGGACCGACGCGTAGGCGCCGACGGCGCGCGACACGAGCTTGGCACCCCCGGTGCTGGTCGCGGGCAACGAGATGCCGCGGCCGGCCGCGAGGCAGTCCATCAGCATCGCCCAGCCCCGACCGACGCCCTCGACTCCGCCGATCACCGAGGTGACCGGCACGACGACGTCCTCGCCGTGCGTCGGACAGTTGTAGAACGGCACGCCGAGCGGATCGTGGCGGCGGCCGAGCACGACGCCTTGCGTGGACGTCGGGATCAGCGCGCACGTGATGCCGAGGTGCTCACCCTTGCCGAGCAGGTTCTCGGGGTCTTCGACCTTGAACGCGAGGCCGAGCACGGTCGCGATCGCAGCCAGCGTGATGTAGCGCTTGTTCCAGGAGAGCCGCAGGTAGAGCTCGCCGTCGTCGCCGCGGAAGACGACTCCTCGAGATTCCATCGCGGCCGCATCCGATCCCGCCACCGGCTCCGTCAGGGCGAAGCACGGCACCTCCTCGCCGCTCGCGAGCCGCGGCAGCCAGTGGCGCCGTTGCTCCTCGGTGCCGTAGTGGATCAGGAGCTCCGCGGGACCGAGCGAGTTCGGCACCATCACGGTGATCGCCAACGGCAGGGAGCGCGTGGCGAGCATCTGCACGACCGCGCTGTGCGCGGTCGCGGAGAAGCCGAGCCCGCCGTACTCCTTCGGCACGATCATCCCGAAGAACCGCTCGCGCTTCAGGAAGTCCCACACGTGATCCGGAAGGTCGCGCTTCGTCCACACCTCCCAGTCGTCGGTCATCCGCGCGACCTCGGCGACCGGCCCCTCGACGAACGCGCGTTCCTCGTCGGTCAGCGTGGGCCAGGGGGACTTCAACAGTCGACCGAGATCCGGGCGTCCGGAGAACAGCTCGCCGTCGACCCAGACGTCACCGGCATCGATCGCCGCTCGCTCGGTCGCCGAGATCGTGGGCAGCACTCCCGCCGATTGCAGGACGCGCATCACGTGCTTCGAGAGGGCGATGCGCCGCAGCGGCCGCACCGCGAAGAGCGCGACGAGCGGAACCAGCGGGATCCACAGCCAGATCCCGGCGCCTGCGAGCCAGCCCAGGACGGCTGCGCCAAGTCCGAAGGCCCACGCCGGCCAGCCGCGAAACCCCGCGATCAGCACGAACAAGAGAGCCGCTGCGGCCCACGAGAGACCCGGCAATCCGGCGAGAAGTCCGAACAGCGGTAGATCGGCGATCATGTCGGTTCCTATCGACCCATGGGGCTCGTGAGCGGAAGAGCCGCCCGCCCTTTTTCAGCGCTTCGGACGCAGCCGCGAAGGTCGAGGGCCCGTTCCCCGACCCGGCGGGATCGTCCCGGTGAGAACGCCATGATCGCCGACACGATGGCAGCGTGCACGTCCGGGACCTCGGGAGCTTTCGATCCGCCTGTCGAGACCCGGTATCGTCCACGGCGCCGATGGCCATCACCGCGTCCGACCTGGAGCCGATCCTGCCCCGCCTCGTCGACCTTCGACGCGACCTGCACAAGCACCCCGAGCTCGGTTTCGAGGAGCGGCGGACGCAGGCGGTCGTCCGCGCGTGGCTCGAGGAGCACGGCTACGAACCGCGTGCATGCGCGGGGACCGGACTGATCGCCGATCTCCATCCCGGAGCGACGGAACCCGCGATCGCGCTGCGCGCCGATCTCGACGCGCTCGCGATCCCCGAACGCACCGATCTGCCGTGGCGATCGACCCGTGACGGCGTCGCGCACAAGTGCGGTCACGACGGCCACGTCGCGATCTTGTGTGGCGTCGCGGCCGTGCTCGCGTCGAGGAAGCGCGACGTCTCGCGCAACGTTCGCCTGCTGTTCCAGCCGGCGGAGGAGGGCGTGAACGGCGGCGGCGCCCGCGTGATGATCGGCGCGGGTGCACTCGAGGGAGTGGGCGAGGTCTATGGTCTGCACAACTGGCCGGCGTTTCCGAAGGGTGAGGTGCGCGTCGCGGTGGGGGCGACGATGGCCGGCAACGTCGACTTCGATCTGCGTCTCGTCGGACGGGGCGGCCACGGTGCCGAGCCGCAGCGTTGCCGGGATCCGATCGCCGCGGGCGCACAGGTGGTCGTCGCGTTGCAGTCGCTGATCGCGCGAGGGCTCGGGCTCGAGGGCGGCGCGGTCGCGAGCGTCACGTCGTTCCAGGCGGGAAGCACCAACAACGTGATCCCGGGTGAGGCACGGTTGCTCGGCACGTTGCGCTGCGTCGACGAGTCGTTGTCGGCACGGTTGTCGACGCGGTTGCGCGCGGCGATCGAGGGCGTGGCGGCTTCGAGCGGAGTGCGTGCCGAGCTCACGCTGCGGCAGAACTACCCACCGTTGATCAACGATGCGGACTGCGTGGCGGTGGTGCGCCGCGCCGCAGCCGCGGTCGTCGGTGCCGACCGGGTTTCGGCCGACGCGCTACCGCTGGCTGCCGCCGAGGACTTCGCGTTCTTCGCCCGCGAACGACCGTCGGCCTACTTCTTCCTCGGCGCCGGGATCGAGGGCGAGGACACGCCGGGCTGCCATCACCCGGATTTCGACTTCGACGACGAGCTGATCCCCCTCGGCGTCCGCATCCTGGTCGGCGTCGTCGAGCAGTGAGCCGGGCGATCTGCTCAGGCCGCACCGAAGCGCTGCGCTTCCGACGGATCCATCCGCATCTCGTCGCAGCGCGCGCCGCTGACGATCGCGCCTTCGAGGCGCGCGCCACTCAGCACGGCGCCGCGGAGGTCGGCCCGGCAGAGATAGGCGCCACGCAGGTCGGCGCCCTTGAGGTTGGCGCCCCGCAGGTCGGCGTCGCTCAGGTTCGCACCCCGCAGGGTCGTCTTCTGCAGCTGCGCGCCCTGCAGATTCGCACGGCTGAGGTCGCACATGCTGAGGTCGGCGTTGCGCAGCACGGTGCCTTCGAGGTTGACTCCGCACAGATGCAGGCCCGAGAGGTCGTAGCCGTTGAGAACGAGGTGGGTGCCGCCGTGAGGGGCACTCAGGAGCCGGCGAAGCTCCTGCTTGCGCAGCATGCTCATGGGCGAGATGCCTCCATGGAAAGGCATCCGCACGGCCGCTCCGGCAGGAAGTCCACCCGCGGCCGAGCGAAGCACACCGCATTCTAAGGGCCGAGTTCGCCTCGGCCACCCCCGAGTGAAAGTCCCGTCCGAGCGTCGCGTTCAGCGCGCCGCGCGAGCCTCGTCGCAGCAGGCGGTCCCAGTCGAGCGCGGGGCCGGGGTCGTCCTTGCGCGTCGTCACGTGCTCGTGGCCGAGCACACCCTCGAACTCGGCGAGCCCTTCCTTGGAGAGCGCGTGGTTCAAGACCTCGCCGTCGGGATCGCGCGGCACGTCGAGATGGATCTGCGGGAAGATCCGGCTGAGCGCCGCGGTGAGCTTGGCGAGCGCCTGCCACTGCTCCTTGGTGTAGTCGTACATCCAGTAGTGGTGGCCGTTGATCTCGCCATCGAAGAGTCCGGGGCGGTCCGGCCGCGCGACGAAGTCGGGCGTGCGGATCCCGGTCTCCTTCATCCAGGCCGGGAACACCACCCGCATGCGCCCGCTGTCGTCGCGTTGGTACCACTTCTGGAGGGTCGGGTGGTCGGGCGCGGGGTAGGCGCCGATGTGCGCGATCTCGACGCCGATCGAATGGTCGTTGGCGACCCCGGCGTGCCAGGCGCGCTCCTTCAGGTCGAGCGTCTGGTAGATCGTGCCGTCCACGTCGAGCATGAAGTGGACCGACAGGTGCCGCTTGTCCTGCAGGATCTTGAAGCACTGCCGCGACGTCCCGCAGACGTCGAAGTGGATCACGAATTGCGTGACCGTCTTCTGGAGGTCGGGCAGCGTCCAACCGTGGTCGGCGACGTCCTCGGCGACCGCTTCGTCGAGGTTCTTGCGCGCTCCGAAGTGGTCGAATCCGATCGGCTTGCCGTCGTCGTCGATCTCGGCGTCTTCGAACCTCGGATAGGGCGAGTAGGCGTCGTAGCCGCCCGGGTCGGTCCAGAGGATCACCGGCGTGCCGATGTCGAACAGCCGGCCGCAGACGACGATCTCGTCGCCCGTGCGTTCATGGACCTCGGTGCCCGGCGCCGCGCGGCACCCGACCAGCGTCACGGCGGCGGACAACAGGAGCGGGGCAGCGAGCAGGCGTCGCGAGGGAAGGCGCAGGCGCATGCCCCGTTTCTAGCACGAACCGGACGGGATCTCGCGTCGGGAGTTCGACCGGCGTAGGAGCGTCGGCCCGGCTCGTTCGCGACAGACTCGCGCGCTGCGACGTCCACCAGGCCGGCTCCACCCGCACTCCTCCCCGATGATCGACCGACTCCACCCACGGCTCTGCCCGACGTTCCTCGCCTCGCTCCTGGTCGCCGGTCTGGCGGCCCAGCAGACCACGGCTCCGGCCAGCTCCGATCGGCCCACGCCGATTCCCGACGGCGCGCCGGCGGCGATGGCGGAGATCGACCAGGCGGACCTGCGGGCGCTGGCGACGCATCTGGCGTCGGATGAGCTGCAGGGGCGTTACACCGGCACGCCAGGGCAGTTCGCCGCGGCGGACTTCGTGAAGAGCCGGTTCGAGGAGCTCGGGCTCGAGCCTCTCGGCGACGAGCAGAAGGACGGCAGTCGGAGCTATCTCCAGAGCTACCCGCTCGTGAAGACCCATCTCGATCCGCAGCAGACCGCGCTGCGATTCGGCGACGACGAGCTGACGCGCGGCTTCGGGGTGCTGCCGGGCGAGGAGGACTCGGTCGCGGCCGATGGCCACCTCGTCTACCTCGGCTACGGTCGGGCGGAGGACATCCCGGAGACTCTCGCCGACGGGGCGATCCCGCTCGTGCTGCTGCGGACCAGCAGCCACCCCGGCGTGCGCGTCGAGGCGCAGTTCATGCTCGGGCTCGGCGTGCTCCGCAAGGCGAGCCAGATCGCACATCGGCTCGAGAAGGCAGGCGCTCCGGCGGTGCTGTTCGGCGTGATGCACGACGACTGCGGTCTCGGTGAGCTGCTGAACTATGTCGGGCTCCTTCCGGACAAGCCGAACATGCAGTTCGAGAAGGACCAGGGGATGGCCGCAATGGTGGGACGCATGGGCGCGAAGTTCCCGCTCGTGTTCCTGTGCTCGGCCGCGACGCAGAAGGCGTTGGCATCCGCCGGCTACGCGGTGGACGCGACCGGCAACGTGTCGATGACCGGGCCGCCGCCCGCCGAGCCGCCGAAGGCGTCGGTGCACGTGTCGGTCGCCGTCGATCCCGATGCGCACGCCGTCAACGCCGTCGCGGTGCTCCGTGGCTCCGATCCCCACCTGAAGGAGCAGGCGGTCGTGTTCTCCGCGCACATGGATCACCTCGGCACGCGCTTCGACGGCGATGTCTTCAACGGCGCGGACGACAACGGCTCGGGGACGTCGGCGCTGCTCGAGATCGCCGAGGCGTTCGCGAAGGGCGAGCGCCCGCGACGCTCGATCGTGTTCCTCTCGGTGTCGGGCGAGGAGCTCGGGCTGTGGGGCTCGGAGTGGTTCGCGCAGCATCCGACCTGGCCGCTCAGCGACATCGCGGCCGACGTCAACATCGACATGATCGGGCGGATCGCCGACCTCTCGGGCGAGCACGAGATCTCGATCACGCCGAGCTACCGTCACCCGAAGTACTCGTCGATCGCGCAGAACGCCGCGGAGCTCGCCGGGCGCTTCGGCATGGCGTTGACCGTCGGCGACAAGTACTACCAGCGCAGCGATCACTACAACTTCGCACGGCGGGGGGTGCCGGTGGTGTTCTTCTGTGATGGCGAGCACGAGGACTACCACCAGGTCACCGACACCGCCGACAAGCTCGACTACGCCAAGATGGAGCGGGTCGCGCGGCTGGCGTACTGGACCGCCTGGGAGGTCGCGCAGGCCGACGAGCGGCCGGCGGAGATCGGCCGGCGGCAAGATTGGCTGCCGGAACCGGCTGCCGCCGGGGCCGGCCAGCGGCGGTGAGGCCGGGCACGGGCCCGGTGGGGCCGGCGATTTCGCCTTGCGCGACCGCCGGCATCAGGATATCAAGATCCCGTGATATCCTGATCCCGTGACCTCCGTCGACACCCTCCACACCACCCTGAAGCTCCTCTCCGACCCGACCCGCCTGCGCCTGCTCGCGCTGGTGGCCCGGGAGGAGCTGGCCGTGCAGGAACTCGTCGGGGTCACCGGCCTCGCCCAGAGCCGGGTCAGCAATCACCTGGCACTGCTGCGGCGCTCGGGCCTGGTCCGCGACCGGCGGGACGGGAGCTGGAGCTTCCATTCGCTGGTCGAGCCGGCTGCCGAGGGGCCGCTGACACCGGAGCTGTTCGACGCCGTGCTGCGGCCGTTCCTCGACAGCGACGCCGGTCGCGCCGACGCACAGGCGCTCGAGCGGGTGCGCGAGGCGCGCCGCGAGCGCAGCCGCCGCACGCACGACGCGCTCGCCGACCGGTGGGTGGAACTGGGGCAGGAGTTCCGCACCGGTGCGCTGCGCGCCGAGGCGCTGGGTGCGCTGGCGCCGCGTGAGCTGACGGTTGCCGACCTCGGCTGTGGTGCGGGATTCCTGACGAGCCACCTGGCCGAGCGATTCACGCACGTGATCGCCGTCGACCACGCCGAGCGGATGATCGAGGCGGCACGGCGGCGCGTCGCGAGCGACCACGTCGAGTTCCGCCGCGGCGAGCTCGAGCGGTTGCCGCTCGAGGACCGCGAGGTCGACGCCGCGTTCGCGAACCTCGTCTGGCACCACGTCGCCGACATGGACGGCGCCGCGCGCGAGGTGTTCCGCATCCTCCGCCCGGGAGGCCGCGCCGTGATCACCGATCTGCTGCCACACGACGAGGACTGGATGCGCGAGTCGATGGGCGACCTGCGACTCGGCGTCGATTCCGGCGCGGTGGTGACCGCACTGCTGCGCGCCGGCTTCGCCGAAGTCGCCAGCGATCCGATCCACGACGGCTATCGCGTCGAAGCTCCCGACGGTCATTCGGCCGAGCTCCCGATGTTCCTCGTGCGTGCGAGACGCCCGATCGAGCACGCCTGATCCACCGACACACGAATCCGATTCACTTTCCGACCAAGACCCCGAGGAGACCGACGAGAACCATGAACACCTCGACCAAGATCGACCACAAGGTCAAGAGCCTCGCCCTCGCGAAGCTGGGCCGTTCCGAGATCCAGCTCGCCGAAGTCGAGATGCCCGGGCTGATGGCCCTGCGCGAGGAGTACGGCGCGAAGAAGCCGCTCAAGGGCGCACGCATCACCGGCTCGCTGCACATGACGATCCAGACGGCCGTGCTCATCGAGACGCTCGTCGAACTCGGCGCAGAGGTGCGCTGGGCGTCGTGCAACATCTTCTCGACGCAGGACCAGGCCGCGGCCGCGGTCGCCGTCGGTCCGAACGGGACGCCGGAGAACCCGCAGGGTGTGCCGGTGTTCGCGTGGAAGGGCGAGAGCCTCGAGGAGTACTGGTGGTGCACCGAGCAGGCTCTCACCTGGCCCGACGGTCAGGAGACGAACATGATCCTCGACGACGGTGGGGACGCCACGATGATGGTGCTCAACGGCGCCGAGTGGGAGAAGAACGGCGTGCCGTCGACGAGCGACGCCGACGCCGAGGAGTGGCAGGTGTTCGTCGCGACCCTGAAAGCCTCGATCGAAGCCAACCCGGGCAAGTGGTCGAAGATTCGCGACTCGATCAAGGGCGTGACCGAGGAGACCACGACCGGCGTCCACCGGCTCTATCAGCTGCAGAAGAGCGGTCGCCTGCCGTTCCCCGCGATGAACGTCAACGACTCCGTGACGAAGTCGAAGTTCGACAACGTCTACGGCTGCCGTCACTCGCTCGTCGACGGCATCATGCGCGCCACCGACGTCATGCTAGGCGGCAAGGTCGCGGTCGTGTGCGGCTACGGTGACGTCGGCAAGGGCTGCTGCCAGTCCCTCCGCGGCCAGGGCGCGCGCGTGATCGTCGCCGAGATCGATCCGATCTGCGCGTTGCAGGCGCTGATGGAGGGCTACGAGGTCAAGACCGTCGAGGACGTCCTCGAGGAGGCCGACATCTTCATCACGACGACCGGCAACAAGGACGTCATCCGCGTCGAGCACATGCAGCGGATGAAGCACAACGCGATCGTGGGCAACATCGGCCACTTCGACAACGAGATCGAGATGGCCAAGCTCGCGAAGGTGAAGGGCATCCAGAAGAAGAACATCAAGAACCCGCGCGAGCACGACAACCAGCTCGATCAGTGGACGTTCCCGGACGGTCACGCGATCCTCGTGCTGGCCGAGGGCCGACTGCTCAACCTCGGTTGCGCGACCGGGCACCCGTCGTTCGTGATGTCGAACAGCTTCAGCAACCAGGTCATCGCCCAGATGGAGCTGTTCGGGAACACCGGCAACTACGACAAGGCGGTGTACGTCCTGCCCAAGCACCTCGATGAGAAGGTCGCGCGGCTCCACCTCGGCAAGCTCGGCGCGAAGCTGACGTCGCTGAGCAAGGACCAGGCGGATTACATCGGTGTGCCGGTCGAGGGGCCGTACAAGCCCAACCACTACCGCTACTGATCCTCCGGACCCGCGGCGATCTCGCCGCGGGGCACGACTCGTGAGCTTTCGAGTCGAACAGCACCTCGACGCGCTGCGCGATCCCGCCTGCTTCGGCGGCATCGGCGCCGTCGAGGTGATCCAGACGCACATCTCGGTGGTGTGTCTCGCGGGCGACCGGGCCTTCAAGTTCAAGAAGGCCGTCGCGTTGCCGTTCGTCGACTTCTCGACACCGGCGCTCCGCGAGCACGCGTGCCGAGACGAACTGCGGCTCAACCGGCGACTGGCTCGCGACGTCTACCTCGCGGTCGAGCCGCTGCGCCGAACCGGGGACGGCGCCCTTCGCGTCGGCGACCGAGATGGCGAGGTGGTCGACTGGTGCGTCGTGATGGCGCGTCTGCCGCAGGAGCGCATGCTCGACCGGTTGCTCGCGGAGAACGCGGTCGGCGAGTCCGACGTCCGCCACATCGCGCGGATCGTCGCCGACTTCCACCGGCGGGTCGCTCAGGATGCCGGCGACGAGGTTCGTGAGGCGGGAAGTCCGGATCGCCTGATCCGGCAGATTCGGGCGAACTTCGCCGAGACCGAGCCGATGGTGGGGGCGTGCTTCGACACCGAGCTCCACGCGCGGACACGCCGTCGGGTCGAGGAAGCCATGCCGGAGCTCCGGCGCCGGCTCGCGGCGCGTGCAGCGGCCGGTCGCGTCGTCGAAGGCCACGGCGACCTCCACGCGCGCAACATCTGCCTCGTCGAGCCGCCGGCGATCTACGACTGCCTGGAGTTCCGTCTCGACTTCCGCGCCGGCGACGTTGCGACCGACATCGCGTTCCTCGTGATGGACCTCCGCTATCGCGGGCATCGCGAGCTCGCGGACGCGTTCGTCGCGGAATACGCGAAGGTCTCCGGTGACGACGAGCTACGGGCCGTGCTTCCGGAGTTGGTCCGCTACCGAGCGATGGTGCGCGCGAAGGTCGACGCGCTCGCGCACGCCGACACCGGGATCGGGGGCCGAGATCGCCAAGCCGCTCGGCGCGGGGCCCGGCGTCACCTCCGGCTCTGCGCTTGGACCTTCGTCGAAGCCCGTCCGCTGGTGGTCGTCGGCTGTGGTTTGCCGGCGAGCGGCAAGTCGACGGTTCTCGATGCCCTCGCGCGCGAAGCGGGCTGGCCGCGCATCTCGACCGACGCGACGCGCAAGGAGCTCGCCGGCGTCGCGGCGGACGAGCGGCTCGACCCGTCGTGCTACTTGCTGGAGTTCAGCGACCGCACGTACGACGAGGTGATACGACGGGTCGTCGCGGCGCCGGGATCCGCGATCGCCGACGGCAACTTCCCGACGGCCGCGCGCCGGCGGGCGATCGCCGAGGCCGCGCGTGCGGCGGGCCGGCGGGTCGCGATCGTCGAGGTGCGCGTGCCCGAGGCGGTGGCTCGCGACCGCCTGCGGCAGCGAGCGCACCGAGGCGGGAGCATCAGCGACGCCGACGAGTCGGTGTTCGATCGCCTGCGCAGCGGCTTCGTGCGGCCCGACGATGCGGTCGTGATCGACGGTGCGGCGCCGGTCGAGGACGCGCTCGACCGGCTCGCCGTTCGGCTACTCGAGATGCCGTAGCGTCAGACGCCGAACGTCGCCTGCCCGCCTTCGGTCGTGCCGATCGCCTGGAGGGTGCACGGCGGGATGATCCCACACTGCACGTACGGCATCAGGAACTGGAAGTAGATGCTGCCACCGACGAGCGACGGGAGATTCGGCACGTTGAACGGGAAGTCCGTCTGGAACGTGCCGGTGCTCGGATCGAACGCCGACGGAATGACGGCCAGGATCAGCGTCGGGTCCACGAGGACGACGCAGTTCGGCGCCTGCTGGGGCAGCGGCAGGACGGAGTTCCCGGCCGGGATCGACGTGGGGCCGAGGCTCGCGTAGAGGATCGGCGTCAACATCGCGGTGCTCGCGAGGGCGTCGCCACGGTAGACGACCGAGAACGTCTGACCGAGTTGCGGCAGACCTACGTGGTCGATCGTCGCCGGACGCGTCTGCACGGGCGTCGAGCACGAGGTTCCGTACACCGAAAACGTGGCGGTGGTCTGCGCGGGGATCGTGGCGACGGCGAGGCTCGCGGCGGCGAGCACGGGGATCAGACAACGCATCGAAGGAGCTCCAGGAGTTCGTGGGGGAGAGAAGTGGGTGACTGCCGGGTGCAGCCGGTACCGCCCTACACCTCGGGACGGTGCCGGTGCGCGTCGGTCGGAATCTTTCCCGAGCGTACCGGCGGCGATGCGGGGACCGGGACTCGAACCCGGACGGTGGTCACCCACCAGCGGATTTTAAGTCCGCTACGTCTGCCAGTTTCGTCATCCCCGCACGGGCGGGCGATCATCGCCGACCGGTGGGATCGCGTCGACTCTCGCGGGCACGGCTGGCTCCGGGATCTCCGCGCCCATACCGTCGGCGCTTCGACGAGCGCACGACGGAGGCATTGCAGATGAGCGATCGACGGACCGAGAAGGACACGATGGGCGAGGTCGAGGTGCCGGCGAGCGCCTACTACGGGGCCCAGACCGAGCGCGCGCGGCAGAACTTCCCGATCGGGGGCGGCCCGATTCCAGCGCCGGTGATCCGCGCTCTGGGCCTCGTCAAGGGCGCGGCGGCGGCGGTGAACGTCGAGTCCGGTGGGCTCGACGCGAAGCTCGGCGACGCGATCGGCCGCGCGGCGGACGAGGTCGCGGAGAACCGGCTCGACGAGCACTTCGTGGTCGACGTGTTCCAGACCGGCAGTGGCACGTCGTCCAACATGAACGCGAACGAGGTGATCGCGAACCGCGCGTGCGAGCTCCTCGGTGAGCCGCTCGGCAGCAAGGCCGTGCACCCGAACGACCACGTCAACCGCGGCCAGTCGAGCAACGACGTGTTCCCGTCGGCGACCCAGCTCGGCCTGGCCCTCGTGGTTCTCGAGCGGCTGCTTCCGGAGATGGTGATGCTCGCCGACCGGTTCCACGAGCTCGCGGACGCGACCTTCGACGACGTCAAGACCGGGCGGACGCACCTGATGGACGCGATGCCGATCCGGTTCGGGCAGGAGTTCCGTGGCTACGGCGCGCAGGTCGACCGGGCGATGGGGCACATCGCGCGCGCGCTCGACGAGCTCTGCGAGCTGCCGCTCGGGGGCACGGCGGTGGGGACGGGCGTCAACGCCGACCCCGGTTTCGCAAGCGAGGTGTGCGCGCGCCTCGCCGAGCGAACCGGTCTCGAGCGGATCCGGGAGACCACCGATCACTTCCAGGCGCAGAGTTGCCTCGATGCGGTGGTGCTCGCCAGCGGTGCGCTCCGAGGGTTCGCGAGCGCGCTCTACAAGGTCGCCAACGACGTGCGCTGGATGGCGTCCGGCCCGCTGAACGGCATCGCCGAGGTGCGGATTCCGGCGGTGCAGCCCGGCAGCTCGATCATGCCCGGCAAGGTGAATCCCGTGATCTGCGAGGCCGTGCTGATGGTGTGTGGCCAGGTGTTCGCGAACGACGCCGCGGTCGCGTTCGGCAATTCGCAGGGTCAGTTCGAGCTCAACACGATGATCCCGTTCCTCGCGCGCAACTCGATCGAGTCGGCGTCGCTGCTGGCCGGCGCCTGCCACGCGCTGCGCGAGCGGTGCCTTGCCGGACTCGAGGTGACCGAGGCGGGTCCCGAGAAGGTCGCGCGCAATCCCGTGCTCGCGACGGCGCTGAACGAGGCGATCGGCTACGACGCCGCCGCCGCGATCGCGAAGGAAGCCGCTCGGACCGGGCGCACGGTCCGGGAGGTCGCGCTCGAGCGGACCGATCTTGGCGCGGAACGGCTCGACGAGCTACTGGACCCGGCGCGGTTGTGCGGCGACAGCGGGCGCGAGCGGACGCGTTGAGCAGCGGTCGTGCGGCGGATCAGGTGCCGGCGACCGACTCCGAGCCGCCGGCCGTCGTCGTGTGCAGCTTGCCGGTGGCGGTCAACCAGGCGGCCTTCAGCACGACGAACGGCAGGTAGGCGACCACGACGAAGACGAGCGCTCCCGGGATCAGGACCGCCATCAGGAGCCAGAAGGCGAGGTTGCTGAGGATGCGTGCGACCATCGGGGCTCGAGCCGGAGGAGTATAGGCCGTGACCGGCGACCGCGCCGCCCCACTCGGTTAGGCTTGTCGAGGTCCGGAGAACGCATGCCCGACCCACAGAAGCGCGCGCTGGTCCTGATCGCCGACGGCACCGAGGAGATCGAGTTCACGATCGTCGTGGACGTCCTGCGCCGGGCCGGCGTCGAGGTCGTGGCTGCGGGCCTCGAAGGCGTCGATCCGGTGGTGTGCAGCCGGGGCGTGGGCATCGTCCCCGAAGCGGCCTTCGCCGAAGTGTCCGCGCAGTCGTTCGACCTGCTCGTCCTTCCCGGTGGTGGCGATGGCGCGCGACGCTTTCGGGAGTCCAAGGCGCTCGGCGATCTGCTGCGCACGCGCGAGAAGTCCGATCTCCCGGTCGCCGCGATCTGCGCCGCCCCGTCGGCGTTGGCCGCGCACGGCGTCGCGGCCGGCCGTCGCATGACCGCGCACGCTTCGGTCAAGGAGCAGGTCGCGGCCCACGGCCAGTGGAGCGACGATCCGGTCGTCGAGGACGGCAGCTGGATCACCAGCCAGGGCCCCGGCACGGCATTCCCGTTCGCATTCGCCCTCGTCGCCCGTCTCTCTGGCGAGGCGAAGGTGGCGGAGGTGCGCACCCCGATGCAGTTTCCGGGAGGCTGAGCAGCGCCCGGGGCCGCTGATTCGACGCTGAGGCCCCGGCGAGAGGGAAGCGGCCCCCTGCCCCGGGGCACACCCGCTGCAGGTGGGGATGCCCGTTCCGTTGAGGCGGCAGGCAGCGCCGAGCGAGAAGGTGACGGCGGGATTCGAACCCGCGTTCACGGATTTGCAATCCGTTGCCTAACCACTTGGCTACGTCACCGTGCGGCGGGAGAAGCTAGTCGGGCGTGCGGACCGGTGCAAGCGGTCGTGGGCGGGGAGGGCGCCTTGCCAGGGCGCGCTCGGAAAAATCCGTCGGCGCGGATTTCGCCGCCGGCACTGGCACGTCGCGTGGTGGTCCGGCATCCTCCGGGACATCCACGCAATGCCGACCCAGAAGCGCAACATCCACTTCGAATTCTCGCAGGAGCTGGTCAAGCAGCCGCTGCTCTACCAGCTGAACCGCAAGTTCGACGTGGTGATCAACATCCGCGGCGCGTCGGTCACCGACGAGGGTGGCTTCATGGCCCTCGAGCTCGAAGGGGACGTCGAGGAGATCGAGCGGGTGATGAACTTCCTGCGCGATCAAGGCGTCGAGGTCGGCGAGGGTCTCGGCAGCGGGAGCTGACGATGGCCGGTCCGGCTGCGGTCCTGGCGTGTGCGCTGCTGACGCTGCTCACCGCGACACGGACCGGTGCGCCGGCCCGTCCGCTCCCGAACGACTCCGTCGCGCAGGGTCGGTCGGGCTGCGTGGTCGCCGCGGAGCCGCGCGCCGCGGCGATCGGACTCGACGTGTTGAAGGCCGGCGGCAACGCCGTCGATGCGGCGGTCGCCACGGCCCTCGCTCTGGCTGTGACGCACCCCGAAGCGGGCAACCTCGGCGGCGGTGGCTTCATGATCGTCCGGATGGCCGACGGCCGCACCGCGGCGATCGACTTTCGCGAGCGGGCCCCGTCCAAGGCCGATCGCGACATGTATCTCGACGCGCACGGCGACGTCGACCATGACCGTTCCCAGTGGGGAGCACTCGCCGGGGGCGTGCCCGGCAGTCCTGGCGGCCTGGCGTTGGCACTGGACCGATTCGGCTCCATGCCGCTCGCCGAGGTGGCGGCGCCTGCGATCCTGCTCGCTCGCGACGGCTTCGAAGTCGGTCCGTTCCTCGCGCGTGACCTCGATGCGACCCGATCTCGCTTCGCCCGCTTCCCGAGCTCGCAGGCGGTGTTCTGGCGTGACGGTCGACCGCTCCGCGAGGGGGAACGCCTCGTCCAGACCGATCTCGCCGGCACCCTGGCGCGCTTCGCCGCCGGCGGCTTCGACGGCTTCTACCGAGGCGAGACCGCGAAGCGCTTCGCCGCGGCCATCCAGGCCGCGGGCGGCGTGACCACCGAAGACGATCTCGCTGCATACGAGCCGAAGCTCCGCGACGTGCTGCGCGGCACCTATCGCGGCTACGAGATCCTCGCGATGCCGCCGCCATCGTCGGGAGGTGTCGCGCTCCTCGAGATGCTCAACGTGCTCGAGGCCTACGACCTCGGCGCCGCGGGCTTCGGCAGCGCGCGGACGTTGCACTGGACGATCGAAGCGATGCGACGCGCCTACGCGGATCGCGCGCGCTGGCTCGGAGATCCCGACCACTGGCAGGTGCCCGTCGCGGGTCTCGTCTCGAAGGACTACGCGACGAAGTTGCGCGCGACGATCGACCCCGACAAGGTCGTTCCCGTCGAGCCGGGTCGACCGCCAGGCGCCAAGGAGAGCGACGACACCACCCACTTCTCCATCGTGGACGCGGACGGCAACGCGGTGTCCTGCACGACGACGATCAACTCCACGTTCGGTTCGGGGCTCGTCGTCGACGGGCTCGGCTTCCTGCTGAACAACGAGATGGACGATTTCTCGGCGAAGCCGGGCGTGCCGAACCAGTTCGGCCTCGTCGGCGGCGAGGCGAACGCCATCCAGCCCGGCAAGCGCCCGTTGTCGTCGATGACTCCGATCATCGTCGAGAAGGACGGCAAGCTGCGGTTCGTGCTGGGTAGCCCCGGCGGGGGTCGGATCATCAACACCGTGCTGCAGGTGCTGCTCGACGTCGTCGACCACGGCATGCCGCTCGAGGACGCGGTTCGCGCGCCCCGCATCCACCAGCAGTGGAAGCCCGAAACGACCTTCTGGGAGCGCACCGCGATCAGCCCGGACACCCGTGCGATCCTCGAGTCGATGGGGCACACCTTCGCCAAGCGCCCCCGCCACATCGGGCGGTGCCAGGCGGTGGAGGTGCGTGCGGACGGGCTCCGGATCGGGGTCTCCGATCCCCGGTCCGGCGGTGCCGCCGTCGCCTACTGACGCCGGGCGCGTCCCCGGCCAGCGGCCGTGGTCCCGACGTGCGGCCGCACGGGAGCTTCAGCGCGGTCCGCCATCCGGTCGAACGAGGAGGGGGACATCGGCGATGACCAGCAGTGGCAGCGAGGCGGCCAAGGGCCGGCAGGAGCGGGGGAAGGGCGGAGATGCGGCGATGCCGCGGATGCGCTCCGTACTGCTCGTCGAGCCGGACCCCGCGCTGGCCGACCGACTCATCGAGGCTGCGTGGGCCTTCGGCGGGCTCGAGCCGATCCACGTCGAAGATCGGGAACGTGCCGAGGCCGCCCTTGCGAGTCACCGCGTCGACGTGGTCGTGTCGGCGACGATGCTGGCCGACGGCAGTGGGTTCCAGCTGCTGAGTCAGCTCCGGCACTCGGGGGCGTACCGGGACCTGCCGTTCCTGTTCCTCGCCGACGACGCCCGCGTGAAGACCAAGATCGCCGCGTTTCGCATGGGTGCCCATGACTACCTGGTGAAACCAGTGGCGGTCGGTGAGCTGTGCGCGCGGATCACGTCCGCGTGTTGCCGGGTCGAGGAGGCGCGGGGGGCGGCGGTCGATCGCGGCTTCAGCCTCGCCGGCGACTTCGTCGGCATGAGCTTCTCCGAGCTGGTCGGTCTGCTCAACACGGGGCGGCGCAGCGGCCGGCTGTCGATCGAGACGCCCGAAGCGCGCGGGCAGCTCCTGCTCGTCGAGGGGCAGGTCTATCACGCGGCGTTCGGCGACCGCTGGGGCGAGGACGCGTTCTACGCGGTGCTGTTCGAGAGCGAGGGTCGGTTCGAGTTCCTGCCCGAGCGGCTCGATCGCAACGGCATCCCGAACACCGTCGCGCTGTCGCCGACCGCGCTCCTGGTCGAGGGTGCTCGACGGATCGACGAAGCCGTGCGCAACGGTTCCTTGCCCGAGGCGGCGCGGCCCGCGAGGGCGGATGCGGGCACCGCGCCCGACCCGGCGCTGGCCGAGGCGCTCGCCGCCGAGCTGGCGCAGGCGGCAGGACGCGCGCACATCGTGCTCCGCGACGTTCCGTCGCTCGCCGACTGGACGCGCGCGGCCGCGGACGGCCCACAGGTGCTGGGAGCCGTCGTCAGCGATGCGCATCGGTTCGCGGCGTGGCTCGGTGAGGCCGGACCGTGCGCGCTCGACACGATGTTCGCGGAAGCGCTCGAACCGGGACCCCGCGCACCGTGTGTGTCGTGGTCGTTCTCGAACGGGCGGCGGTTCGACGCGTTGCTGCTCGATCACCGGTCGCCCGGCGGCGTCCTCGAAGGTGTGGGGCGCGAGCTGGCGTTCGTGATCGTCGCGCCGCCGCACGGCACGTGGAAGGACCTCGGCATCCGCGCACGAGCGGAGCTCACGTCCTTGCTCTCCAGGCTGCGGCCTCGCGCGGTGTTCGGCGTCGGTGTCGTCGGGTTGCAGGGCAAGCTCGAGGAGCTGATCGAGCAGGTCGGACTGACGTCGCGTTGTGAGATGTTGGAGGAGGAAGGCTCGCTGCTCGACTGGCTCCGCAGCGCGGTCGAGCGCTGGGGCACCGCGATCTGACGCCGGGCGCTCCCGGCGCGGTCACTTGTCCTTCGCGCGCATCTTCTTCCGCGTCTCGATCCACTTGTCGAACGCCTCCTTCGTCGGAAGCTTGTTCCGGATCGTGTCGATCCAGACGCCGACGGTCTTGGCGTCGTAGTTGACGTCGTCGAGCGGCTGGTCCTCACCCACCTGCGGCGGGCGATAATCGACCGCGAGACCGTAGGTCATTTCCTCGAGCTTCTTGTTGATCGCGAACGCGGTCATCGACTGGAAGCTGTCGGTGTAGTCGATCTGCCGCAGACCGTTGACCAGACCGTAGAGGCCGTAGTAGCCGATGTCCGCGAGCTCGTTCATCGCGCGCGGGCTGGCGCCGGAACCGTCCATCGCGGTCTGGACGAGCTGCTCGATGTGCGCGCGCTGCTCGGCGGTGACCTCCGGCGGGTACTCGAGCGGCTGGGTCTCGGTCTTCGGATCGAAGAGCTGGTCCTTGGACGTGATCTTGGCGCCGTCGGCCGGCGGTGTCTGGTCCTTGGGTGGCGCCGTCTCCGCGGTCTTCGCGCTGGCTTCCGCCGCCTTGGTGTCGGTCGACTCCGGCGCACTCTCGGAGGGCGTCGTCGCCGATGGCTGATCGGTTGCGTCCGCAGCGTGCTCGCCGGTGTCACCGGCGTCGGTCTTTGCCGCATCGGTCTTGCCCGCATCCGGGTTGGCCGCGTCGGGCTTCGCCGCTTCGGAGTTGGCCGTGTCGGTCTTCGCCGGCTGGTCGCCTCCGCCCTGCTTCATCAGGATCACGATGCCGACGATCACGATCGCGACGAGGCCGATGGCGCTGCCGATCATGACGCCTTTGTTGCCACCCCTCCCCGCCGGCTCGCGACGGCTGCGACCGCGGCGACCGGTTCCTTCGCCTTCGTCACCGTCCTCGGTGCGTGCGCCACGACGACCTCGCCGTGCAGCAGGCGCGGTGGCCTCGGCGGCGGCAGCTCCCGGGCGGGGCCGTCCCCGTGCGCTGCGCGTCGGCTTCGGGGACTCGGTCTTCGGATGGGCCGGCGCCGCGAGTGGCGTCGCCGGTCTGGCGGATGCGGGTCGAGCGGCAGCGGGTCGCGCCGACGCCGTGGCGGACCGCTGCTTCGTCGTCTCCGCGCGCTGCGCGGCGACGTCGATCACCGCGCCGCAGGCCTTGCACTTGGCCTTGTCGGACGTGAACGACTCCGGCAGCTTGTACTTCGCGCCGCAGTTCTGACAGACGATCGGAGGGAGGGACATTCGGTTGCTCCGGGGGTGGGACGGGGAGAGGCGAGCTACTTCATGGTCCGCGACTTCTTCGGTGGTTCGCCGGGGAGCGGCTCTTCGTCCTCGTCGATCGCGAAGTCGATCTTGTCGCGGGAGGCGTTCCGGGCCCACCACGCGTACCACTGCTTCAGCGCGGACAGGCGTTCCGCCTGCACCGCTGCAGGATCGTCCGTCTTGATCACGCCGGCACTGAAACCGAACCGTTGCCCGGTCATGTCGTAGAGCGCGGCGGTCACACGGTTGATCCGCAGGATGTTCTCTTGGTTGTCGAGCGGGGTCTCGTAGAGCGCGTTGAGCAGCCGCGGAATCGCGGGCTTGCCGATCTCCTTGAGGCGTTGCGTCGAGCGGAATGCGGTGGCACCCGGCGCGTTCAGGTCCATCAACTTGGCGATCAGCCCGTCGATCTCCTGGCGCAGCGGCTCCGGTGTGTCGTCGAGGTGACCAAGTGGGACGAGCTCGGCTTCCCGCACCACGACCTTCTCGCCGTGGAAGTCCGTCGTGCGGACCGTCTCTTCCTTGATCGTCTCGTGTCCGGTCGCGTGCGTGCCTTCGGTGACCGCGACGTCGCCGCCCGCAGCCGCGGGCTCCCGCGGGGCCGGGACGCGCGACGGGTCCCACCCGGTCACCCGAGCCGTGCCTTCGGAGATCTGAAAGCCCACCGGGATCTCCGCGACGGGGTCACTCCAGTTCCGCCGGAATTCGTCGCGGACCGCGAGCGCCAGACGCACGTGGCCCTTGTTCGCGGCAGCCTCGGCCTTCTCGATCTCGGCGCCGGTGACCTCGCACTCCCGGAAGAAGTGCGTGCGCTCGTCGTTGAGGAGCGCCTGGGTCACGCGATCTTCGACGTCTTCGGCGGAGCCGTTCAGATTCTCGATTCCGAGAAACGTGCGCAGCGCGCCGAAGTCCGACCGTCTCGAGAGGTCGAACGAGTTGCCGTTCTGCAGCGCCTTCATCCAATCGCTGACGTCGCGGACGCGCGAGTTGCGAATCCCCGTCTCGACCACCGCGACTGCCGGTGCCTCGGGCCCGGTCGGCGTCGGGGTCCCGCTACTCGCGACGATCACCCAGCCGCCGAGGATCATGAACACCAGGATGGCGCCGCCGACGATGAACGGCGTGGCGTTGCTCTGGGAGCTGATCCGGCGCTTGCTCGCCTTGCTCGGGGTGAACGCGCGCCCGCAGTTCTTGCACGCGATCTGCTGATCGAGGAGCTCGTTCGGGATGCGGTACTCGGTTCCGCACGCCGGACAGGGAACGGTCTGCTTGGTGCCGCGCAGCGTGCGGGTCGTCTCGCCGCTGCCGCCGTTGTTCGGTGCCGGAACCGGCGCGCTGCGGCGCGCTCCGCGCCGCGCGCGCGGGGGACGTCGTCTCGAAGCCAAAGGGACTCCTCGGGAGGGGCCGGGGGGGCGTGATTGCGTGGGCCGACGGCTCACCGTATCTCGGTCGCGTTCTCAGTGTCAACGGGAGCGCGCCGCGGGCGGTTCGCCTGCGGCGTGAGCCTCGGCCGTGGTGCCCGCGGCAACGACGATGCGGAACCGCCCTCCCGGCGGCACGATGGACGCACGAATGACCCGATTCCGAATGAGCTCGGAGATGGAACCCGCCGGGGACCAGCCGGCGGCGATCGACGCCGTGTCGGGCTGGCTCGCGGACGGCGCCCGGTACGCGACCCTGCTCGGCGTCACCGGATCCGGCAAGACCTTCACGATGGCGAAGGTCGTCGAACGGCTGCAGCGGCCGACCCTCGTCCTCGCGCCCAACAAGACCCTCGCGGCGCAGTTGTACGCCGAGTTCAAGGCCTTCTTCCCCGACAACGCGGTCGAGTATTTCGTCAGCTACTACGACTACTACCAGCCGGAGGCGTACGTCCCCAACACCGACACCTACATCGAGAAGGACGCGACGATCAACGACGCGATCGACCGGATGCGGAACTCCGCGACCCGGTCGCTGATGGAGCGCCGGGACGTGCTCATCGTCGCGTCGATCTCGTGCATCTACGGACTGGGTTCGCCGGAGAACTACCGGGAGCTGTCGGTGCACGTGCGGAAGGGCGCGGTGCTCGACCGGGACTCACTGCTCCGTGGCCTCGCGTCGATCCAGTACCGCCGCGACAACTCGACTTCCAGCCCGGGCGGTTCCGTGTCCGCGGCGACGTGGTCGAGGTGTTCCCCGTCTACGAGGAGCAGCACGCGATCCGCGTCGAGCTGTGGGGCGAGGAGATCGAATCGATCTACGTCGTCGATCCGTTGCGCGGGGACATCGTGCGCGAGCTCGATGAGGTGACGGTGTATCCGACGTCGCACTACGTCGCGCCGCAGGATCGCCTGCTCGCCGCCGCGGAGTCGATCGAGGCCGAGCTCGAGCAGCGACTCGTCGAGCTGGAGAGCGAGAAGAAGCTGCTGGAGCGGCAGCGTCTCGAGCAGCGCACGCGCCACGATCTCGAGATGCTGCGTGCGACCGGGATGTGCAACGGGATCGAGAACTACTCTCGTCACCTGGACGGTCGTGCGCCCGGACAGCCACCGGCGACGCTGCTGCACTACTTCCCGTCGGACTTCCTGATGTTCATCGACGAGAGCCACGTCGCGGTGCCCCAGGCCGGTGGGATGTTCCGCGGGGACCGCGCACGCAAGGAGACCCTCGTGCGCTACGGCTTCCGGTTGCCGTCCGCCCTGGACAACCGGCCGCTGACGTTCGACGAGTTCGAGACCTTGCAGAACCAGGTTACCTACGTGTCCGCGACGCCGGGCGCGTACGAGCTGCGGAACAGCGCGGAGCGCGTCGTCGAGCTGGTCGTCCGGCCGACCGGACTGCTCGATCCCCCGGTGGAGGTGCGGCCGGCGCGCGGTCAGGTCGACGACGTCCTGGGAGAGGTACGGGCGCGTGCCGAGCGGGGCGAGCGCGTGCTGGTCACGACGCTGACGAAGCGCATGGCGGAGGAGTTGACCGACTACTTCCGGGACGTCGGCGTGAAGGTCCGCTACCTGCACTCGGACATCGACAGCCTCGAGCGCACGGCCCTGATCCGCGATCTGCGGCTCGGGGTGTTCGACTGCCTGGTCGGCATCAATCTGCTGCGCGAGGGGCTCGACCTTCCCGAGGTCACGCTGGTCGCGGTGCTCGACGCGGACAAGGAGGGCTACCTTCGCAGTCGGACCTCGCTGATCCAGACCTGTGGTCGCGCCTCCCGCAATGTCGACGGTCGCGTGATCCTCTACGCGGACAGGGTCACGGATTCGATGCGCGGCGCGATCGACGAGATGGAACGGCGGCGCGCGAAGCAGCGCGAACACAACGCCGAGCACGGCATCGTGCCGCGGACGATCGTGAAGGCCGTGCGCGAGCTGCTCGAGGTCGCGTCGGACGACGAGGACGCGGGGCCGTCGGGCAAGGCGCGGCGCGGCAAGCGTGGTCGGACGCGGGCCGCGAGCGGGTCCGCGCGTTCCGCTCCTGCAGACGCGGCGGAGCTCGCCGCGCTGTTCGCCGACAAGCGCAAGCTCGGGGCGCATCTCGCGGATCTGCGCCAGCGGATGCAGGCGTCGGCCAAGGCGCTCGAGTTCGAGGAGGCGGCACGGCTGCGCGACGAGCTCTTCCGCCTCGAGAAACTGGAGCTGGAGCTGCTGTGAGGCCGGCGATCGCCGAGCAGGTCGCATCGTTCCCGACGGGTCCCGGTGTCTACGTGTTCCGCGATGCGCGGGGGCGCGCGCTCTACGTCGGCAAGGCAGCGAACCTGCGCGCACGCGTCCGCTCGTACCTGAAGCCGGGGGGCGATGGCCGGCCGATGCTGCCCTTCCTCGAGCGCGAGGCGCACTCGGTGGAGTTCCTGGTCGTCGGTACCGAGCAGGAAGCGTTGCTGCTCGAGGACACGATCGTCAAGCGCCAGAAGCCCCGCTACAACGTCAAGCTCAAGGACGACAAGGCGTTCCTGATGGTGCGGCTCGACCGCGGCGAAGCGTGGCCGTGGTTCCGCCTCGTGCGCCGGCGGCGCGACGACGGCGCCGAGGTACTTCGGACCGTTCGCGTCGGCCAAGTCCGTCCGGCGCACGCTCGCGCTCCTCTACAAGGTGGTGCCGCTCCGCGATTGCAAGGACGGCTTCTTCCTGAACCGCTCCCGGCCCTGCATCAAGCACGAGATCGGTCGTTGTCCGGCGCCGTGCGTCGGTGCGATCTCGCGCGCCGACTACGAGAGTCATCTCGACGAGGCCGTCGCGATCCTGCGCGGCCGGTCCGGACCGGTGCTGAGACGTCTGCGCAGCGAGATGGCCGGCGCCGCCCAGGCGCTCGAGTTCGAGCGCGCGCAGGCGCTGAAGGTGCAGATCGACGCGCTCGAGGCCGTCGCCGAACCCCAGTCGGTGGTGACCGCCACCGGTGATCAGGACGCGGTCGGCATCCATCGCGAGGACGATTCCGCGGTCGTCGTCGTGCTGATGTTCCGCGGCGGCCGGCTGGAAACCAGCCGGCGGTTCGAGGTGCCGTCCGCCCTGCCCGATGAGCTGTTGCTGGCCGACGTGCTCGCGCGCTTCTACCACGGGGATCGTTTCGTGCCCGCGGAGGTGCTCCTACCGGGGGCGATCGAGGATCCCGACATCCTCGCGGACTGGCTGTCGGAGAAGCGGGGCGCGACGGTCGCGGTGCGCGTGCCCCAACGCGGGCGCGGGCGCCGTCACGTCGAGCTCGCGATGGAGAACGCGCGGCTGTCCGGCCGCGCGGCGACCGCGGCACCGGGGCAGCGAGCCGGCGCGGCCGAGGCGCTCGCCGAGACTCTCGACCTGCCGGAGCCGCCGCAGCGCATCCACTGCATCGACGTGTCGACGATCCAGGGGCGGGCCACGGTCGCGTCCCGCGTGTGCTTCGTCGAGGGTCGGCCCGAGAAGGCGTTCTATCGACGCTTCTCGATCTCGGCCGCGGCGGCGGGTGACGACTTCTCGGCGATGCGGGAGGCGGTCGAACGCAGCCTGCGACTCTGCGTCGACGCGACGGATGATCTGCTTCCCGACCTCCTGGTCCTCGACGGTGGCCGGGGGCAACTCGGCGCCGCGCTCGATGCCCTCGCGGCGCTCCGGCTCGCCACCGACGTGCCGGCGGTCGGACTCGCGAAGAGCCGGCTACGAGGTGTCGGCGAGGGTCGGCAGCGCACCGAGGAGCGCGTCTTCAAACCCGGCAACGCCGTTCCCGTGCCGCTCGCCGACGGTGCGCCGGAGACGCTGCTGATCACCGCGTTGCGGGATGAGGCCCACCGGTTCGCCATCACCTACCACCGCAAGGTGCGTGGTCGTCTGACGAGCGTGCTCGACGACGTCGAGGGTGTCGGTCCTGCGCGGCGGCGCGCGATCCTGCGTCACTTCGGCTCGCTCAAAGGCGTGCGGGCGGCGGGTCTCGACGAACTGAAGGCCGTGCCCGGTGTCCCCGGCGAGGTGGCGGAGCGGGTGTACGACGCGCTGCGGCGGTCGAGCGATGCCGGGGAGCGTCAGCCGCGCGGGTGACAGCGACCGTGCACGTCCCGGAGGCGGTCGCGATCGACGTGCGTGTAGACCTGCGTGGTCGCCAGCGACGCGTGGCCGAGCAGTTCCTGCACGGCGCGGAGGTCCGCACCGCCCGAGACCAGGTGGGTCGCGAACGAGTGCCGGAGGGAGTGCGGCGAGCAGGCGACGCGCA
Organism: uncultured Planctomycetota bacterium; assembly: GCA_963823025.1. Lineage (GTDB taxonomy): Bacteria > Planctomycetota > UBA1135 > UBA1135 > UBA2386 > CAWGKH01. The sequence continues at coordinate 455,208 of CAWGKH010000011.1, forward strand.
CGCCCGCGCGCGTGGCCGTCGCGCGCACGACCTGCCACACGCGGGCGCGGTCGAGCGGCCGTCCCGTCCGCGACAGGAACAGGTGGTGTGCGTGCTCCGCCCGGCCGCGCGCCGCGAGCGTGGGCCGGACCTCGTCGAGGTACCGCCGAAGGCTCGTCCGAGCGCGGTCCGACAACGGCAAGAGGCGCTCCTTGGAGCCCTTGCCGCGCACGCGGAGGAAACCGTGTTCGTCGAGCACGCCGCCGACCTCGAGCGTCACGAGCTCGCCGACGCGGCAGCCGGTCGCGTACAGCAGCTCGAGCAGCGCGCGGTCACGGATCGCGAGGGGTGCGTCCCCGGGGCACGCCGCGAGCAGCTTCTCGACGTTCGGCCGCGACAGGGCCTTCGGCAAGCGATGCTCGAGCCGCGCGCCGAGCAGGCCCTCGGCGGGGTCTTCGGAGATTGCGCCCTCCGCGCAGAGGAACCGGCAGAAGCCCCGGATCGCGGCAGCCGCGCGCAGCACCGACGCCGGGGCGTGCGTCCGGCGTAGCGCGCCGAGGTGCCGGCGGATGCGTTCGGTGTCGGGCAGCCCTGGGGCTTCGCCGAGGAGCCGATCGAGGTCCCGCCGATATGCGGCGACCGTGTGCTTGGAGAGCTGCAACTCGGCGCCCAGGTACACCAGGAAATCAGCCAGCCACCGGCGTGCGTCGTCGTTCACGAGACCCCCTCGCGATCGGGAGGATACCGCCGAACCGACCCCGGCACACGTGGGTTCGGCCGGGCCCCGAGCGCCTTGACCTCGGTGTGGGGGCGACGTATGGTCCGCGCCCCTTTCACGGGCCGGAGCCTGCTCCTGCGGTGTTCTTTCGTTCGTCGCGTTCTTCCGCGGCGCACGGACTCGAGAGGGTCCGGCGGAGAACCGACGGAGCGGGAGAGCCGTCCCGTCCGCCCCCGTCGCCACCAACCGGCGACGCCGACACGTCTGCATCCTCTCCGGAAAGATCCGATGCCCAAGCCGACCAAGGCCGAGCTGACCAAGTTCAGGAAGCTGCTCGAGGCCCAGATTGCCGAACTTCGGGGTGACGTGGGTTCGATGCGCGACGAGGCGCTCCGCGCCTCGGACCAGGACGCATCGGTCGATCATCTGGCCGATCAGGGCAGCGACAACTACGACCAGAGCTTCATGCTCGGCCTGATCGAGAACGAGGAAGAGACGATCCAGGCGATCGAAGAGGCGATCGATCGGATCGCGGGAAAGGGTGACTGGCCGTTCGGCGCGTGCTCGCTCTGCATGGAGGAGGCCGAGGAGGTCAAGGCCCGCAAGAGCAAGCGGAAGGTCGACGTCTGGATCCCCAAGGCGCGCCTCGAGTACCTGCCCTGGGCGCGCTACTGCGTGAAGCACCAGGAAGAGCTCGAACGGCGCGAGAGCGCCTGAGCGCGATGGCGGGGCCGAACGAACGGACTGCGCCGGAGGCACGCCCGCGAGGGTCGTTTCGCGGCAAGGCGTGGTTCTTCGTCCCGATCATGCCGCTCGTCGCCCTCGACCTCTGGTCCAAGTGGGCGGTGTTCGACTACCTGCGGCATCGGTTCCCGTTGCACGCGGACGGTCAGCGGCGCGCGACCGACTTCGACTTCCTGCCCGATCCGTTCCACTTCACGCTCGTCGACTGGAGCAACACCGGCACGATCTGGGGCCTGTTCAAGGACTTCACGTTGCCGCTGATGGTGTTCCGGATCGCTGCGCTGTTCCTGCTGGTGTGGCTGGCGTGGCGGACGCCCGCCACGCGGCGGTGGCTCCTGCTCGTGCTCGGGCTGGTGTTCGCGGGCGCGGTCGGCAATCTCTGCGACAACCTGTTCGTGGCCGGCGGCGGCGTGCGGGACTTCCTGCTGTTCTCCTACGGCGACGGTCCGTTTCCGGCCCACCAATTCCCGGCGTTCAACCTCGCCGATTCCTGTATCAGCGTGGGGGCCATCGCATTGGTGTTCCTGCTCTGGCGCCAGCCGGAAGCCGACGCGGAGCCGACGGGATCGGTTGCCGCCGAGCACCCCGAGCCCTGACCTCGGGTGCCGGACCGCACCGGCTCGTCCGCACGGAGCAGGAAGAACCGTCCGACTGTCTGCTAGAATCCCCCGTGGCGATGCCCACGCCGTGACGTCCCCGGACCGCGCGCGTCCCCGCAACGGTACGGTGCAGCCAACAACCCACGTGACCAAGATCCGCGAGGTCGCCTCGACGTGAGGCTCGAAGCACTCACGCCCCGCTTGGTGTCGAAGGCCATCGACGCCTACCTCGAGCTCGCGTACGGCGCGGGGGTCGGGCCGAGGAAGCGCCCCGACCTCGAGTTGCCGGAGGACGCCGACGTGGAGCAGATCCTCGCGCTGTTCCACCGCGAGGTCGAGCAGGACGCCGGGCGTTCGTGCGTCCGCTACACGATGCGACTCGGCAACCGCAACTATCCGTTCATGAAGCTCCTGGTGCAGGAGCACATCGTCGCGGGCGAGTTCTACTTCGGTGTCGACACCCACGATGACATGGACATCAAGCCGGACTTCCCGGACTTCGAGGCCTGGCGCGCGGTCCAGCGCTTCAACGGGGAGCTGAAGAAGGGGATCGAGGAGCGCTTCGCGGCGGAGTCCCTCGACACCGCCGCGACCGTGCGGCGGATCTGCGAGGAGCGCGAGCGCGCCGCGGCCGCGCCGCAGGATCGGACGATCCTGGTCGTCGACGACGAGCAGGACCTGGCGGACGCCGTCGCGTCGCTCCTGCGGGCCAAGGGCTTCCGTGTCATCGTGGCCGCCGACGGACTGCAGGGGCTCACCAAGGCGATCGAGGTGCGGCCGGACCTGGTGCTGCTGGACTACGAGCTCCCGGAGATGGACGGCCTCGAGGTGATCGCCGAACTGCGCAAGCGGAAGTCGACGCGCCGGGTGCCCGTCCTCCTCTGCACCGCCAGCAAGATCGGCGTCGGCGAGATCCGGAAGGCGGACGGATTCCTCGCCAAGCCCTATCATGAGGACCTGCTGTACGAGATGGTGCAGCGTGTGCTGGCGGCCGGACGGCGGGCCGTTGCCAGATGAGCCAGGAACGATCGTGAGCCAGGAACCGACGGTGAGCCAGGAACGGACGAGGCGGAACGAGAGCACGGGCGGCCGCGATCCGCGTCCGGCCGCGTTCACGCTGCTCGTTCTGCTGGTCCTGGTCGGACCGGCGGCCGCCGCGGTGCTGGCGCCGCGGGAGCTCGATCGCACGACGGCCCGGGCGGTGGAAGACGTGCGGGACGACGTCCGGCTCGCGGTTCGCGCGGCGACGGTCTGGCCGGCGTGTCCTTCGGACGCCCGGCAGCGGCGAGCCTCGGCGGTGCGCGGATCGGGCGGGAACGACCCCGGGCGCTACGCCTGGCCGCCTGCCCGCGCCCCCGACCGGATCGCGTAGGCGCACCTGGTTGCGCCCGGTCCCGGCGACCCCGAGCGGGCCCTGGACCCATTGCCGGTGGCACCCACGGCGGACCCCGGCCGCGTCGGATCGAGTCGACCCGACGCTCGCGATCCGAGAACCCGAGACCCGAAGGCTCCCGAACCCGTCGCGCGGGTCCTGAGCCGAGCAGGAGCAGACTCCATGAATTTCGACTTCGGCGCCCTCCCGACGAGGATCGGGAAGAGCCTCCAGAAAGTGTTCGGTTCCGCGAACCAGCGGGCGATCCAGGCGGCCCAACCGCTGATCGGCCTGGTCAACGACAAGGCCGAGTGGGCGGAGAGCCTCGACCACGAGCAGATCCTCGCGCGCGTCGCAGAGTGGCGCGAGAAGGTCCAGTCCGGCGCGGCCGAGCTGGACGACGCGTTGCCCGAGATGTTCGCGATGACGCGGGTCGCCGCGATGCGCACGATCGGCATGCGCCACTTCGACGTGCAGATCCTCGGCGGGATCGTGCTGCATTTGGGCAAGATCGCCGAGATGGCGACCGGCGAGGGCAAGACGCTCGTCGCGACGCTGCCCGCGGCGCTGAACGCGCTGAGCGGGCGCGGCGTGTACGTCGTGACGGTCAACGACTATCTCGCGCAGCGCGACCGTGACTGGATGGCGCCGGTGTTCCAGTACCTCGGACTCACCGTCGGCGCGATCCAGTCGAACATGTCTCCGCAGGACCGGCACCCGCAGTACGCGAGCGACATCACCTACGGGACGAACAACGAGTTCGGCTTCGACTACCTGCGCGACAACATGAAGTGGCGCCGCGAGGACCAGGTGCAGAAGTACCTGAACTACGCGATCGTCGACGAGGTCGACTCGATCCTGGTCGACGAAGCGCGTACGCCACTGATCATCTCCGGCCCGCCCGAAGGGAAGGCCGAGAAGTACGTCAAGGCCGACCGCATCGCGCGACAGCTCAAGGAGGAGGAGCACTTCGAGGTCAAGCTGAAGGAGCAGCAGTGCCTCCTGACCGACGCGGGTGCCGAGCGTGCGGAAGAGCTCACGGGAGTCGGCAGCTTCTACTCGGATCCGGCCAACATGGACTGGCCGCACCACATCGAGCAGGCGTTGCGAGCGCACCACATCTACAAGCGCGACACGCACTACGTCGTCGCCAACAACGACCGCAGCGGTCGCACCGAGGTGATCATCGTCGACGAGTTCACCGGCCGGTTGATGGTGGGGCGACGTTGGAGCGACGGCCTGCACCAGGCGGTCGAGGCCAAGGAGGGCATGACGCCTCAGGAGGAGTCGCAGGTCCTGGCGACGATCACCCTGCAGAACTACTTCCGCATGTTCGACAAGCTGTCCGGGATGACCGGGACGGCGATGACCGAGGCGTCGGAGTTCTCGAAGATCTACGACCTCGACGTGGTCGCGATCCCGACCAACCGGCCGAACGTCCGCGACGACAGTCAGGATCTGATCTACCTCGACGAGAAGGACAAGTTCGAGGCGATCGTCGGTGACATCAAGGAGCAGCACGTCCGCGGCCGTCCGATCCTCGTCGGCACCACCTCGATCGAGAAGTCCGAGAAGCTGTCGCGGTTGCTGCAGCGCGAGAAGATCCCGCACGAGGTCTTGAACGCGAAGTACCACGGGCGCGAGGCGGACATCGTCGCGCAGGCCGGCCGCAAGGGTGCGGTGACGGTCGCGACCAACATGGCGGGTCGCGGCACGGACATCGTGCTCGGCGGCAATCCGCAGCGGCTCTGGGAGAACGAGTGCAAGGCGAACGGCGTGGATCCCGAGAGCCCGGAGGCCAAGGCCCGACTCGAGGAGCTCAAAGCGTCCTGCAAGGCCGAGCAGAAGGAGGTGCTCGAGGCCGGCGGTCTGTTGGTGCTCGGCACCGAGCGGCATGAGGCGCGGCGCATCGACAACCAGCTCCGCGGCCGGTGCGCGCGCCAGGGCGACCCCGGCGCGACGTGCTTCTACCTGAGCTTCGACGACGACCTGATGCGCATCTTCGCGCGCGACTGGGTCAAGACGATGATGGAGAAGCTCGGTCTTCGCGAGGGTGAGCGGATCGAGAGCCCGATGGTCTCGCGTGGCATCGAGCGCGCGCAGAAGAAGGTCGAGACGCGCAACTTCGACATCCGCAAGAGCCTCCTCGAATACGACGAGGTGATGGACAAGCAGCGCAAGTTCATCTACGCGCAGCGGCAGGAAGCGCTCGAGATGCACGACATGCGCGACAAGATCGTCGGCATGTTCGAGGAGGTGCTCGAGCCGATCGTCGAGGCCAACGCCGGCGACAAGGACGAGCCTGTGAACTACGCCGAGATCCGCGCGTGGCTCCAGCACAAGTGCGGTGACAGCGTCGATCTCGACGGCCTGGAATCGGTGGGGCGCGAGGAGCTGTTCGACTGGATCCTGCAGCGGTTCGAGAAGGCGTTCGACGAACGCGGCCAGCACTACGGCGAGCAGGATTGGAACCGCGTCCAGCAGTTCCTGCTGCTCGACACCATCGATCAGAAGTGGAAGGACCACCTGCACGCGATGGAGGTCCTGAAGGCCGGCATCGGACTCCGCGGCTACGCGCAGGTGGATCCGAAGAACGAGTACAAGAAGGAGGGCTTCGAGAAGTTCCGCCTGCTGAAGAGCGCGGTCGCCGACCAGATCACCAATCTGATCTTCAAGGTCGAGCTGCAGCGGCAGTCGATGCAGCCGCCGCCGCAGGCGCGCCCGATGCCGCAGCGCATGCCGCAGGACCCGGTGACGCAGCAGGCGATGCTCGAGGCGATGATCGCCGCCGGCCAGGCGCCACCCGAGGTCATGGAGGCCGTGCGCAAGGGTGCGACGGTGCGCGTGGGAAACCCCGCTCAGGAGAACCGCCAGCGCCAGGAAGAGGCCCGCAAGCACGCGCAGGAAGAAGCCCAGAAGCGGGCGGAGGCCGATCGGGTGGCCGCGGCGGTCGCCGAGAACAAGACCGGACGCAACGATCCCTGCCCGTGCGGATCGGGCAAGAAATTCAAGAAGTGCCACGGCGCCGTGTGACGTCGCTCCCGTGAGCACGGCGGACGCGTCAGGCGCGACCTCGCGCGTGGATCCGCCCCTGTGGAAGGGGTGGGGCCCGTTGTTGCTCTACCACGGCGTATTCCTGGTCGCGGGACTCGTCCTGGCGCCGCTCGTGATCTGGCGGTCGATCGTCGACCGCCGCTATCGCGCGGCGCTGTGGCGGCGGACGGGCCGCGTGGCGCCGACCGATCCCGACCGCCGCGCGGTCTGGGTGCACGGCGTGTCGGTCGGGGAGGTCAAGGGCCTCGCGACGCTGATCGCCTTGATCGCGCGCGATCGACCCGACCTCGACGTCGTCGTGTCGGCGACGACGCCGACCGGTTACGAGCTGGCCCGACGTCTCTACCCCGACCATCGCGTGGTCCACTACCCGTTGGACTTCGGGCTGTTCCCGGGTCGCGCCCTCGACCGGGTGCGGCCGGTCTGCGTGCTCCTGATGGAGCTCGAGATCTGGCCGAACTTCCTGCAGGCAGCGGCACGGCGCGGGATCCCGGTTGCGATCGTCAATGGTCGGATCTCCGAGCGCAGCTTCCGGGGCTACCGCATGGTGCGACCGCTGATCCCGCAGTTGGACTGGATCGAGTTGTTCTGCGTGCAGGACGGGGTCTATCGCGATCGCCTGCTCGCGCTCGGCGTCGACCCGAAGCGCATCGCGGTCACCGGCAACGTGAAGTACGACAATCTCTGCCTCCGCGAACCGGTCACCGAGGCCGCGCGACTCCGGGATTGGCTCTCGGCCGACGGCCGGCCCGTGCTGGTCTGCGGGTCGACGCACGGCCGCGAGGACGAGTGGCTGGCCGACTGCGCGACGCGCGTGGCGGTGCGTCGCGGCGCCCCGATCCGTGTCGTCGTCGCGCCACGCCATCCGGAGCGCGCCGGGGCGGTCGCCGACGGCTTGCGGCAGCGCGGGCACGGTTTCGTGCGCTGGAGTGCCTGCGGCGAGGCACTGCCGGTGCTCGACGATCGCGATGTCGTGGTCGTCGACACGATCGGCCAGCTCGAGGCGTTCTACGGTGCGTGCGACGTGGCCTTCGTCGGCGGCAGCCTCGTGCCGCACGGCGGACAGAACATGCTCGAACCCGCGGCACTCGGCCGCGCGGTGTTGTTCGGACCGCACACGGCGAACTTCCGCGCCGACGTCGAGCTGCTCCTCGGGGCGGGCGCCGCGATCCAGGTCGAAGGAGTGGCGGCGCTCGAGGTGGCGCTCCACGACCTGCTGGCGGATCCGGGGCAGCGGCAGGAGCTGGGACGGCGCGCGATCGACCTGATTCGCCGAAACCAGGGTGCCACCGAGCGCACCGAGAGGCTGGTCGGCTCGCTCCTGTCGGATTGACGATCTGCGGTTCCAGCCCGGGCCGTGCGCGGCTCGAAGAAGCTGGCATCCTCGGACCCGGGTCCCTACAGTCCTTCGCTCGTTTTGGCACGGACTCGAGCCCGAGCCCGCGTTCCGACCGAGAGAGAGAGCCCCTGATGAGCCAGGAACTCAGACTGTTCACCAGCGAGTCCGTCAGCGAAGGACACCCCGACAAGGTCTGCGACCAGATCTCGGACGCGGTGCTCGACGCCATTCTCGCCCAGGATCCCAAGTCCCGTGTCGCGTGCGAGACGCTGACCTCGCGCGGCCTCGTCGTCGTCACCGGTGAAATCACCACCAGCGCCACCGTCAACTACCAGGACGTGGCTCGGCAAGTCGTCGCGGACATCGGCTACAACGACCCGTCGATCGGCTTCGATGCGAACTCGTGTGCGGTGCTCACCGCGATCGGGACGCAGTCGGCGGACATCGCGCTCGGCGTCGATGCGGAGACCTCGCAGAGCAAGGAGCAGGGAGCGGGCGACCAGGGGATGATGTTCGGCTACGCGTGCCGGGAGACCGAGTCGCTGATGCCGTTCCCGATCCACTACTCGCATCGCATCCTCGAGGCTCTCGCGGCCGCGCGCAAGAGCGGCCGATTCGAGTTCCTGCGCCCGGATTCCAAGGCGCAGCTGACCGTCGAGTACCGACGCGCAGGGGGCGCCGAAGCGACTCCACACGGTGGTCGTGTCCCACCAGCACTCGCCCAAGGTCACCGACAAGGATCTCCACGCGGCGCTCCGTGCGGTCGTCGAGGAGGTCGTGCCCGGTGAGATGCTGGACGGCACGACCCGGTGGTTCCTGAACCCCACGGGGCGGTTCGTCGAGGGGGGCCCGAAGGCGGATGCGGGTCTCACCGGCCGCAAGATCATCGTCGACACCTACGGCGGCATGGGCCGGCACGGCGGCGGTGCGTTCTCGGGCAAGGACCCGAGCAAGGTCGATCGTTCGGCCGCCTACGCCGCGCGCTGGGTCGCGAAGCACGTGGTCGCGAAGGGGTGGGCCGAACGCTGCGAGATCCAGGTCGCCTACGCGATCGGCGTCGCGGAACCCGTCAGCATCCGGTGCGACACGTTCGGGACCCTCAACCAGGACGTTCTGAAGAGCGAGAGCGAGCTGACCGATCGCGTTCGCGAACACTTCGGCTCCTACCTGCGGCCAGCGACGATCGAGAAGCACTTCGCACTGCGCCGGCCGATCTTCCGCCGCACCGCGGCGTACGGGCACTTCGGGCGCGACGAGTTCGCCTGGGAGCAGCTCGACCAGCTCGAGTCGCTGTGAGGAGCGGCGCGAGCGCCGGGAATCGGCGTTCCTCGCGACTCCGGCGGCCCGCGCGGCGGGGCGAACTTCCCGCCCTGCCACCATGCTCGCTCGGGCAGGCTCGGTGTGCGGCGAGTCCGTGATCTGCCGGGCCGGACTCGCGCTGTGCGGTTTCCGCGGCCGATTGCCGGTACCTATGCTCGGTGTGGCGCCGGGCGCCACGGAGGCACGCACGATGGAGCAGGCACGCGACGAACTCGAGGTCCACTTCTGCAACATCTGCAACGCTTCGATCCCCGAGAGCGCGTTGCGGGACGGCAAGGCGATCCGGATCGACGACAAGGTCGTTCCGACGGCCTCCGGTGAGCCTCGGCCCGCGACCTCGAACGGTGGCCTGCTGGCCGGCGCGTTCGTGCTGCTGGTGGCGGTCACCGCGGCGGCGGTGTTCCTGGACTGGCGGCTGTCGCAGGAATCGATGCGGGTCGGTCAAGACATCGGTGGCTTCGGGACGCGGGTCGAACGCGTGGCCGATCGCCTGGACGCCATCGATGCCCGGCTGACGAAGAGCGTGGCGACGACCGATCTCGAGCCGCTCGCCGAACGATTGGCCGACGTCGAGAAGGCCGTGGCCGAAAGCGACCAGCGGGTCGGCGCCGCCACCGAAGGCACCGGTGGAAGACTGGACGCGTTGAAGGCCTCGCTCGAGGCCATCCACGACGAGCAGGTGAAGATGTCCGCGCGGTTCGCGCTGCTCCAGGACGAAGTGCGTTCGCTCGGGGGCGAGATCGCCGATCTTCGTGCCACGCCACGTGCGGCTCCCCAACAGCCGGTCCCCGGCACGCCGGACGCGGTGCCGGACGAGCCGCCGAAGCCCGCGGTGGACGACGGCTTGCCGCCGGAGATCGCGCACAACGTCGCGCGACTCGGGGATGCGGACGACGGCGCGCGGTTCGATGCGGTCGAGAAGCTCCTCGCCACCAAGGACGAGCGCGTCTACCCGTTGATCCTGCCGCTGGCGAAGGACTCCGACGTCTGGGTTCGACGGCTCGTGATCGAGGGACTCGCGAGCTACCACTCCAAAGACACCGTCGACGCGTTGATCACCGCCCTCGCGGACCCGGAGAGCATCGTGCGCTACGAGGCGTACAACTCGCTGAAGAAGCTCACCGGCCAGGAGATCCCGTTCGATCCGGACGGCAGCTCCGAGCAGCGCGCCGCCGCGCAGCGCCGCTGGAAGCAGTGGTGGGACAAGAACCGCGACGGCTTCTGACGGCAGGGGAGTTCGAACGCTTCACGGACCGCGGGCCGGACCGACGGTGCCGCGGGATCTCGTGCTTCCCGCGCGCTTGCTTCCTTCGCGACTCGCGGTCTACTCCGATCGGTCTCGCGTACTCCCGCGCGGGATCCAGTCGATGCCATGATTCGCCCCAAGAGGACCAAGATCGTCGCCACCATGGGGCCCGCGTCGCGGGACGCCCGGACCATCGAGAACCTGATCCGCGCGGGTGTCGACGTGTTTCGCATGAACGCCGCGCACCTCGACCACAAGTCGATGGCGCGCGACGTGCACGCGGTGCGACGTGCTGCTCGGAAGCTGAAGGCGAGCGTCGGCGTGCTCGTCGACCTGCAGGGTCCGAAGATCCGCGTGGGCAGCTTCAAAGATGCCGAGCCGATCTTCCTGCAGCGCGGCAAGGAGCTGGTGATCTCGTGTGAGCCCGGAGTCCTCGGCCAGATCCCTCCCGAGGGCCAACCGATACGCATCGGCACGCGCTATCCGGGACTCGCCGAGGATGTCCGGGCGGGGGAGCGCATCCTGCTCGACGACGGCAACATCGAGCTCCGCGTGCAGAGCGTGGAGGGCAAGGAGATCCGCACCCGGGTCGTCTACGGCGGGCTGCTGAAGCAGCACAAGGGCATCAACCTGCCAGGCACCGCCGTGTCGGCCGCGAGCCTCGCGGAGAAGGACATCGGCGACCTCGACGCGGCGCTGGATCTGGGGGTCGACTTCATCGCGGTGTCGTTCGTCCGGGAACCCGAGGACATCAAGCGGGTCAAGGCGCGGATCGAGGCCCATCGCCACAGTGCGGACGTGATCGCGAAGATCGAGCGACCCGAGGCCGTTCAGCACCTGTCGAAGATCCTGGAGGTGTGCGACGCCGTGATGGTCGCCCGGGGCGATATGGGCGTCGAGTTGGGCGCCGAGGCGGTGCCGTCGGTGCAGAAGCGCATCATCCGGGAGGCCATCGAGGTCCGGAAACCGGTGATCACGGCGACCCAGATGCTCGAGTCGATGGTCACGAATCCACGGCCGACTCGCGCGGAGGCATCCGACGTCGCGAACGCGATCTACGACGGTTCGTCCGCGGTGATGATGTCGGCCGAGACCGCGAGCGGGAAGTATCCGGTGCGCGCCACCCGGATCATGGAGCGCATCATCCGGCGCACCGAGGCCGACCTGTTCTCGGAATGGGAGTTCACGCGGCGGCGCCGACGAGGGGCCAAGGGGCTCGGCGTGACCATGGCGACCGTCCGCGCGGCGGCCTATGGCGCGCTGCTGTCCGATGCCAGGCTGGTCGCCGTGTTCACCGAGAGCGGTCGAACGGCGCAGCTGCTGTGCGCGGAGCAGATCGCGACCCAGATCTATGCGTTCACGCCGTTCCAGCACACGGTGCAGCGGCTGACCCTGACCTGGGGCGTCAGCCCGATCAAGCTGCGGCGCACGCGATCGGTGACCACGATGGTGGCCGAGGCAGAGGAGATCCTCGTCGAAGGGGGCATCCTGAAGGCGGGGGACACCTACGTGGTGGTGGTCGGCACCAGCCGCCGAGCCGGAGTGGCGAACATCATGCGCCTCCGGACGGTGGGCGACGTCGACTGAGCGCCGGTCGCCGGGTGATTCCAGGTTGACAGGCCAGGGGGCCTCGCTACACTGCTGCGCCTTCCTGTCCGCCGCGCCGCATTCGGCGCCGGGGGCGGCCGCCGTCACGGGACGGAACACCGATGACCAAGACGACCTTCGCGACGCTCGACGACCACAACCACGCGATGACCGAGTGGTTCGTGGTCGATGCCTCGGAGCACGTGCTCGGCCGCATGGCCGTGCGCATCGCCGAGGTGTTGATGGGGAAGGACAAGCCGCTCTACACGCCGCATGTCCAGATCGGCTCCGGCGTGATCGTCGTGAACGCCGGCCGGGTGCAGACCACCGGTGGGAAGCGCGCGACGCGCGTCTACACCCGCTGGTCGGGCTACCCGGGCGGGCTGAAGGAGGCGACCCTCGGTGAGCGGCTCGAGTCGAATCCCGAGGAGCTCATCAACGACGCCGTGCGCCGCATGCTGCCGAAGAACCGCATCGGCAAGGCGATGCTGTCGCGGCTGAAGGTCTACCGGGGTGCCGAGCACCCGCACCAGGCACAGCAGCCGAAGCCGCTGCAGATCCTGATCTCAGCAGGCCGAAACCGAACCGAGGTCGAACGTGGTTCTCGCGACTGATCCATACATCTGGGGCACCGGCCGGCGGAAGACCGCGGTCGCCCGCGTCCGCATCAAGTCGGGCTCGGGACAGTTCATCGTCAACGGCAAGCCCATCGACGAGTTCTTCGCGACTCCGGACACGCGCAAGTTCGCGCGGGCGCCGCTGGTCGCGGCCGAGTCGAGCGAGAGCTACGACGTCTGGGTGTCCGTCTCGGGCGGCGGCATCACGGGGCAGGCCGGCGCGGTGTCGCTCGGGCTGGCGCGTGCATTGAAGATCGACAACCCGACCCTCGAGCACACGCTGCGCGAGCAGGGTCTGCTCACGCGCGACTCGCGCATGATCGAGCGCAAGAAATACGGCCTGCGGAAGGCGCGCCGCGCCACCCAGTTCTCCAAGCGCTGATCGCCGGCGACGCTTGCGGCCGGTGCAAGGGCTGTACGATGCCGCGGCGCCGGCCGTGCCCGTGCGGCGTGAAGGTGTGAACACCGATCGGTGCGCTCCCGCGCGCCGGCGTCCATCGGCGCGGCCTTGTCGTCGCGCCGATGCATTCGGCGCGCAGTGGCGAGGGGCTTCTGGTCTCATCGCCCGTGCATCGCGACGGCGTCGCCCGATCGGTGGTCCGCACCACTAGAATCCCACCGAACCCGAAGCCCGCGACCTCGACCATGGCAGGCCATTCCCACTCCGCGAACATCAAGTATCGCAAAGAGCGCGTGAACGCTGCGAAGGCCAAGGTCTTCTCCAAGATCGCGCGGATGATCACCGTCGCTGCGCGCCTCGGCGGCGGTGATCCCGCCGCGAACCCGCGCCTGCGTCTCGCGATGGAGAAGGCGCGGGTGGTCTCGATGCCGAAGGACAACATCGAGCGCGCGATCAAGAAGGGCACCGGCGACGGGTCGGTCGAAGAATACGAGGAGCTGCTGTACCAGGGCTACGCGCCGAGCGGCGTCGCCGTGCTGCTCGAGATTCTCACCGACAATCGGAACCGCACCGCGCCCGAGGTGCGGCAGGTGTTCGACCGCAGCGGCGGCAACCTCGGCAACAGCGGTGCAGTGGCATGGATGTTCGAGCGCAAGGCCAGGTTCGCAGTGCCGTCCACGTCTGGGGTGGGTGAGGAGCGCCTGATGGAGATCGCACTGGAAGCGGGGGCCGAAGACCTCGTGCCGCTGGGCGACGCTTTCGAGATCCGATCCGAGCCGGGCGACTTCGAGGCGGTCCGCGCCGCGCTGGAATCGGCCAGCGTCGAGTTCGAGGGCGCCGAGGTGGCTTACCTGCCGAAGCAGCTCGTCGAGATCGGCGACGTCCGCGATGCCCGCAAGGTGCTCCGTTGCCTCGATGAGCTCGAAGAGCTGGACGATGTCCAGAACGTCTACTCGAACTGTGAGTTCTCGGACGATGTCCTGAAGGCCCTGGAGGAAGACGCATGAGCGAGTCCGTTGCACGCGTTCACACGGTCGGGCTCGCTCCCGCAGCGCGCAGCGCGCTCGCGGATGCGCTCGGCCGCGAGGTCGTCGAGGGTCTGCCGGCCCGTCCCGGCGCGGACGACGTCGTCGTGCTGTCCGCGACCGCCGGAGCCAGCGAGCTGCCCTACGGCAACGCGTTCTCCGCGTGTCGAGCGCTGAAACGCGAATCGGCCGCGCGAGTGTTCGTCGCGGTCGCCGCAGACGACCCGTTCGGCGCGGAGATCGCTCGCTTCTGCATGGCAGACGACTCGCTCACCCTGGACTCGAACGGCCTCGTCTCGAACCTCGACCGGATCGGAGCGCGAGGCGCGAAGGGGCGCTCGCGCACGCCCGTCGACGCGATGTTGGCGCGACTCGAAGCGGAGGTGGTCGGTGACGAGGAGCGCCAGCGATCCGCGCTCCAGCGCATCCTGGAGGACGCGGCCGAGGCGACGTTCCTCGAGCAGCTCACCGATCCTGAGACCGGGTTGTTCGATGGCCCGTACGCGGCGTTCAAGCTCGACGAGGAATTCAAACGGGCCGTTCGGTTTCATCACCCGCTGTCGCTCATCCTGCTCGACTGCGGCGTCGCGGAGTGGCCGGAAGACGACGCAGATCGCCGCACGCTCCTCGCGGAGATCGCGTCGACGTTCCTGAACTACTGCCGCGACGTCGACGTCCTCGCGCGGTTCACTTCGACGGAGTTCCTGCTCCTGCTGCCGGGCACCGGACCCGACGGTGCGGAGACGCTGGCGCGCCGGATGCTCGACGAGCTTGCACGTCGCGAGTTCGTGGTCCCGGTTCGGATCTCGCCGGCTGCGGGCATCGTCACCGCGCCGCATCCCGACCTCCCCGATCGTCGCGACATGCTCGCTCGAGCCGAGGCATGCCTCGGTCTCGCGCGGAGCGGCGAGGGCCGAGGCGGCGTCTGCAGGTCGGGTGACGCGACCTCGTCGTCGGCGTCGTTTCCGGAATAGATCGCCCGCAGGACGAATCGCCGGCCGCGGTCTCCGCTATCCTGGGACATTCGTACCGGGCCGCGGGGGCCGGTGGACACGCAATCCGCATGTTCGACCGATTCGTCAGGTTCGCTCAGGCGCGGAAGGCGATGCGCTCCGGCCACTACGAGGAGGCCTTGCGCCTCGCCTCCGATCCGCTCATCCGGGACCACCGGCGTGCGGTCGAGATTCGCGAGGAGGCGCTCGCCGGTCTCGAGCGCCGCGCACGGCAGCGGGCCGACTGCGGGAGCCTGTCCGCCGCGTTCGTCGATGCGAGCCGGCTGATGGCGGCGGCTCCGGAATGGGCGCCGGCGGCGGCGCTCCGCGACGAGCTTCGGACGCGTCACGAGCGATGCGAAGGCGAGGGCCGACGCGGCGCGCCGGCTCGTCGACGAGGCGGAAGCGGCGATCGAGCGCGGTGAGCTCGGCACTGCCGCATCCCTGTGTTCGGCCGCGAGCGAGGCCGGCGCGAAGGTGCCCCCGATGTTGGTCGCGATGCTCGACGCGCGTCGGGTGCGGGCCGCCGAGCTGCTCCGGAGTGCGATCGAGGATCGCCGCGCGCGGCGATTCGACGAAGCACGGATCGGCTGCGGGAGGCCCGCGCGCTGGATCGGTCGCTCCAGGGCGCGGACGATGAAGCGAAGCGGCTCGCCGACGGCATGGCCGAGATCGTGGCGGGTCGCCTGCGGATGACCGGGAGCGCGCAGGGCGAGGCTGGAGCGCTGGCGGTGTACGAACGGGAGCGCGCGGGTCTGCCGGAGCTGCAGGGCGTCGAAGCCGTGCAGCACGCGCTGCGAGACGTGCTCGGGAACCGACGGGAGCGCTGGGTCGCACTGCTGTCGGACGGGGACCTGGACGGCGTCGTCGAGGCGTATCGCGGTCTGGACGCGCGGGCCCGCCTTTCGGGTGCGCTCGGCGAGCTCGGTCCCGTGCTCGCCGAGCTCGAGCGCGCGGTCGAAGCCGAGGCCCGCGGCGAGTTCGGTACGGCCGCCGGCATCGTCCGATCCGTCGGGCGCGATCTCGGGCTCCCTCGGCTGGAAGCGCGCGCGGACGTCCTCGACGAAGAGGCGGTGCGCACGTCGGCGGCTGTCGAGGGCGCGCGAGCCACCGCGGCAGCCGGCGATCTTCCCGCAGCCCGCGAGGCCCTGCTCGCGATCCTCGGGCGGCACCCACGGCACGAGGCTGCGCGTCGAGACCTCCAGCTCCTCGAGGAAGGTGCGCGAGACCAGCTCGAACGCCTCCAGGCGGCACGTAAGCTCATCGGCGAGGGCCGGCTGAAGGACGCGTCCGCGCGCCTGCTCGCGCTGACCTCGGCGAGCGCTGTTGGCGACGAAGCGCGCCTGCTGCTTCGCGATGTACGGCAGCGCATCGAACACGTCGAGCGCGGCCTGCGCTCGGTGCAGCGAGCCGCGCACGGGCGCCAGTCCGGCTCGCGAGAGGGGATCCGGCACGAGCTCGCGCGACTCGACCAGCTCGAGCTCCTCCAGCGGGACTCCGAGGAGCTCTTGCGTCTGCGCTCGGGACTCGAGGCCGAGCTCAACGGGCTCGATCTCGTGGCTTCAGGTCGCGGGGCGCTGGACGGAGGCGACGTCCAACGGATCGGCGCCGCCCTCTCGCAGCTTCGCTCGTTGCGTGAACGACTGCTCGCGCCCGAGCGGCTCGACGCACGCATTCTGGAGCTGGTCGACGACGTGGCAGGAGCCGCGGAGGTCGCGCTCGAGCGCGGTCGGCTCGGCATCGCGGAAACGCTCGGCAACGCCGCTGCCGCTTGGAATGGCGACCGTTCCATCGCCGACCGTCTGGCGCGCCTCCGGACGCGCATCGAGACGAGGCAGGGCGTCGCAGCGGACGCGGTCGCTGCGGCGCGCCGGGCGCTCGCTTCCCGCGACCTCGCGAACGCCGAAGAGCGCCTGGTCGCCGCGCGCGCGGCCTGGACCGACGGTCCGGACGTCGTGCGGCTGCAGGCGCAGCTCGCGTCGTTGCGGAACACCGTCGAGCGCATCGAACGCGTCGAGATCCTGGCCGAGCGTCGGGACTTTCGCGGCGCCCGGCAGACGCTCGGATCGGCGGGGCCGACACCTGCGTTCCTCCGCACGCGCATCTTCGACTTGAAACGCTCGCTCGCGGAGGTGGAAGGCTTGGATCACGCGTTCCTGCTCAGGGTCGACGACGGCGGCGAGTTCCTCGTCGTCCGCGGCGAGTCGTTGACGATCGGCAACCTGCGCGAGGGCACGGCGGATCTGCCGGTCCTCGCGGACCTCGCGGCGCGCCACGCGCGACTGCGCCGGACGCTGTCTTTCCACGGCGGTCAGGTCGACTCGATCGTCGCGGAGAACGGTGAGCTTCGCGTCGCCGGACGGCGCACCGACCAGCATCGCTTCGTGTCCGGAGATCGCGTTCGTCTCGGCCGTAGCGTCGAGATCGCTTACGACCTCCCGTCCCCGCGGTCGCTGACCGCGAGCCTACGCCTGCGCGGCGGGTTCCAGATCGCCGGGACCGACCGGATCCTCTGGATGAAGGATCGAGGGCGGGACGGCCGGATCCTGCTCGGCGCCGGTGACGCTGTTCACGTGCCGGTCCGCGGCGCGACGCACGAGGTGGAGCTTCACGCCGACCGGGACGGACGGATGAAGGTGCGTTGCGGCGAGACCGGTCGGATCGACGGCGTTCCGTTCGACGGCGAGCACCCGGTGTCCGCCGGCGCCGTCGTCGAGTGTGGGGGTGTCACGTTCGTGCTCCAGCCCTGGTCTCGCGGCTGATCGCCCGGGGTCGGCTCGGGATGGGAGCCACGCGTTGGTGATTCGCGAATATCCCACGGCGCGGCGCGCACGCTCTCGCGGACCTGACCGGAGGTTCGTTCCATGCTGCTCGCGAGTGCGCTGTGCCTGACCCTGAACCTCGCCCCGATGGGCGATCCGACGCCGGTGACGGTCGTGGGGACGGTCGAGCTGACGCCGGGAGCCGCGATGGCGAGCGCACGGGCCGCCGCGGCGGACGAGTTCGCGTGGGAGCTGGAGCGCCGGGGCCGGGCCATTCTCGAGCGCACACAGCCCGGATGGCTGCCCGATTTCGTGGCCGAGGCACAGGTCCGGCGATGGCTCCGAAACGTCCGCCCGGAGGCGGGTTTGCGGGTCGTCGACGCGGAGACCCGAGCGCACGACCACGGCGACTTCCTCAGCTACCAGACCTCGCTCGCGGTGGTCCAGGACGAGCGCTGGACGGGCGTCGCGCTCGGCCAGCTGCGGGGTACGATCCGGGAGAGCGCGAGGCGTTTCGTGTTCACCTGCGGCGGCGCCGTCGGGCTGTGGAGCCTGTTGGCGCTGCTGTATGCCTGGTTCGATCGGATCAGTCGGGGCTACATGTCCTGGCGACTCCGTATCCTGTTCGGTGGAATGGGGCTCGTGCTTCCGGGTATCGCGCTGGTCCTCGTCTGACGCCTCGTTCTCCCCGTGACCTCCATGGAAGCCGAATCCTTCGAGCCGCGTCCCGCGCCTGCCGGGGCCACGATCGATTGGGAGTCGTTCTACCGCGACTACCGGAAGCCTGGCTACGTGCAGGGCTTCGAGATCGTGAACAAGCTCGGCGGCGGCGTCTTCGGGATGGTCTACAAGGCCCGGAAGGAATCGATCGGCAAGGACTACGCGATCAAGTTCCTGAAGGTCGACGACGAGGTCGTGCGCGACGCGGTCGTCCGGGAGCTCGACTCGGTCCGCTACTTCGCGCAGATCGATCACCCGAACCTCGTGTCGATCGAGGACAAGGGCGAGGTCGATGGGATCCCGTTCATCGTCATGAGCTACGCGGGGCAGGAGACCCTGCGCCGCCGACTCGACGAGGGCCGACTCGATCGCGACGAAGCGCTGCGGATCTTCATCCAGGCGGCTCGCGGAGTGCAGGCGCTCCACGAGCACAGCCTTGTCCACTTCGACCTGAAGCCGGCCAACATCTTCCTCAAGGGCGACATCGCCCGTGTCGGGGACTACGGGCTCTCGAAGCTGGTCACGCAGTCGCGCAACTCGCTGTCGTTCGGCCGCGGCACGCCGTACTACATGGCGCCGGAGATGCTGAAGCGGCGCGGGGACGCCCGCAGCGACGTGTACTCCCTCGGCATCATCCTCTTCGAGTGCCTCGTCGGTGACGTGCCGTTCCGCGGAGATTCGGAGTGGGAGGTCCTGAAGAAGCACGAGACCGAGCCGCCTGCGCTCCCCACCGATCTGGGCCAGCCGGAACGCATGGTGATCCTGCGGTGTCTCGCCAAGGATCCCGATCATCGATTCCAGACGGTGAAAGAGCTCCTGCACGCACTGCAGGCCCCGGCTTCGCTGGGTGAGAGTCTCGTGCTGCCGGCAGAATCGCCGAGCGTTCCGCCACCGTCCGAAGGCGCCAACCACGCTCACCCGGAGCCGCCGCCCATCCCGCCCCACGCGAGCTCCCGGCCGGTGCCTGCCGTGCGTCCGACGCCGCGCGGGAACGCGCGGCGGGAAGCACCGGGACCGCGGGGTCTGGTCGGTGGAGTCGTGCACGTGGTCTTCCAGCTCTTCGAAGGGGCGATCCTCGCCGTGCTCTTGCCCGCGCGTGTTCTGAGCGTCGCCATCGGCCGGGGGCTGGGCTTCGTCCTGTCGATACCCGGGAAGGTCCTCTCCGCGTTGTTCGCCGTCGTCGGCTACCTCGTCGTGGCGTTCTCGATGATCATGCTCCTGATCCTCCTGCTACGGCTCGTGCAATGACCGAAGCGCCCCTGCGACCTGGTGACGTCCCGTCCATCGCGGCACTGCAATCGATGAACGATGGCGCGTGGCAGGCGCTCGAAGACGCGTACTTCAAGCGGATCTACTATTTCGTGCGCCGGTACGTGGACGACCACCAGACCGCGGAGGACCTGACGCAGGACGTGTTCCTCGGCGCATTGAAGGGGATCGGCCGGTTCGACGCGCAGTACACGCTCGATCAGTTCCTGTACGGCATCGCCCGCAACCGCGTGGTCGACCACTTTCGGAAGCACAAGCTTCCGCTCCTGCCGGCGAAGGGGGGGGACGGGGACCGCAGCACGATCTGGCTCGAGAACATGGAGGAGAGCAAGGCGATCGAGCCGGGCGCTCAGATCCTGCAAGGAGAGTATCGCGGACGGCAGCGTGCGGTCCTGGGCAAGATCCTGCGCGAGGTCGTCGCGGAGCTGTGGGACGCCGGCGACTTCAAGAAGCTCATGGTCCTCGAGTACCTGTTCGTGCTCGGTGGGCGCAACAAGGACGCCGCGACGCGATTTGGGATCGCCGACGAGAAGTCGGTCGCCGGGATCAAGTTCCGGGCGATCGAGAAGCTCCGGGGTCTCGCGCGGCAGAACGACCCGAACCACTCGCTGTTCGGCGGACTCTGGCAGCCCGGCGCAAGGTGAACGGAGGCATGGGTAGATGAGCGAGCAATCGGCGAACCGCGACGAAGAGCGGCTGCTGTTCACCGTGGCCAGCGTCTGGCGCGAGGAGCGCGTGTCGTGCCCGCATCCGGACGTCCTGCGTGCGTTCGCCGGTGGATCGCTGGACGACCGGGCCGGCGAATTCGTCAGGTTTCACGTCCAGGAGAGCGAGTGCCCGTCCTGCAACGCCGTGCTCGACGAGATGCGTGCCGCCGATGAGGGCGCCGAGCACGCCAGGCTGGACGGTCTGCGTGACCGTCTGCGCCGCTCGACGATCGCCGCGCTCGGCGACCGCTCGCGCTGACGGCGTCGCCTCGGCGAGATCTGCAAATCTTCGCGCCTGCGCTCCGCATCGTGCTCCATGAGGTCGCTGGGCGGCCTCGGGCACCTGATCGGAGACATACATGTTCAAGCTCATCCAGTGGACCGCGATCGGCGCGGTCGTGGTCGCAGCAGGCGGATACCTCCTCTTCGGCTCGAACGTCGGCAGCTACATCGGCACCGCGGCGAGCTCGATCCGCCAAGGCATCAGCGACAGCATCCCGGTCGAATTCGAGCTCAAGCGGGCGCGAAACCTGATCCACGAGATCGATCCGCAGCTCCACGACGCCAAGCGCGATCTGGCGCAGGCCGAAGTGGACCTCGAGCGCGTCCAGCAGGAGGTCGATCGCCTCCAGGGCGACGTGGACAAGGGCGAGAAGAAGCTGCGCAACGTCAGCTCCGCCCTGTCGCGGAACGACGGCCAGACGACGATCGCGCTCGCGGGCTGGGACCGCCGCCGCGTCGAGATCGACCTGCAGCGGACGTTCGAAAACCACAAGAACAACCTCGCGCTGCTCGAGGGCAAGCGCGCGTTGATCGAGCGCCAGACGCGTGCCGTGGCCGCCGCGAGGGACCACCTCGACGCGGTCCGTGCCGAGAAGTCACGACTCGAGGACATGGTCGCCGCGCTCACGACGCAGAAGCGTCAGCTCGATGCGCTGGCGGCGAGCTCGCGATCGTTCGATCTCGACGACACGGCCCTCGGGCGTGCCCGCGAGGTTCTCGACGAGGTCAAGAACCGCCTCGACGTCGCGCAGCGCATGATGGAAGACGAGGTCTTCGTCGATCCGCCGGACGCGCAGCCGCACGGCGACATCGCGAAGGAGGTCCAGCAGTGGTTCCAGCAGAACGACCACTCGGCTCCGGCGGCGCCGGCGGCAGCAGCGATGGTCGAGGTGCACTGAGCGGGACCGAGGCGCACACGCGCTGCCCAGCGAGCGGGGCGGTCGGCAAACGCCGGCCGCCCCGCTCCTCGCGTACCGTCAGTCGGGTCCGAACGATGGATCCTCGGCCTTCAGCGGCTCCAGGTCGTCGACCTTCCACAGATGGCCGACGGTCGCGCCGACGATGCGATCGCGCGTGAGCTCGGCGACGTCGGCAGGGGGCAGGACCGCCCCCACCTGGGTCGTGCCCTCGGCAGGGTCGTCGCGGGTCAGCACCAGCCCGCCGAGGTCCGGCACGTAGCGGCCGTCCTCGCGCACCTCGTCGGGCGTCGACCCGGGAGTCCAACGCACCTCCCAGTAGGCCTGCCGCACGAGCCGGACGCGGAGCCGATGGCCCGACACGTCCAGCACGTAGGCGATCCGGCCGTCCGGAAGCGGCTCGGGGGCCGAGACGTCGGCATAGCCGAGCAGGTGCAGGCCCGTCACCTGGTCCTTCAGCTTCTCCCAGGCGATCGTCGCCTCGACGACGCCCTTGAGGCCAGTTCGTTGCTTGAAGTCCTCGCTCAGGCACCGGAAGGCCACGATCGCGTCGTCCCGCCGCGCCGCCTCCCGGAACGTCGCCAGCGCCTTGGCGGGGGTGTCGAACTCGACGGAGACCCAGGGGGTTTGATCCGGTCCGCAGAACAGCCGCGCCATCGTGCAACAGCCGGGCAGGGCGGCGAGGATCGCCAGGGAGCCGATCGCTCGGCCGCAAGGAATGAAGCGCATCGTCGGGTGCGGGGAGGAGTCGGAGTTTCGGGAGGCTATACTCCTCTGCCCCGTTGCACAAACTCACGGGCGCCTCGACGGCGAGCCCCGCATCGCTCCGACCCTCCGAACCGACCGACGATGATCCTCTCGACCCGAATCGCCCTCTGCGCGGCGCTGCTCTGCTCATTCGCCAGCACCCAGGAAACCACCGGTGCCCAACCGCAGAAGGGACCGCAAGAGCAGAAGGCCGCCCCCGCGACCGGTCACTCGAACGATTGGTTCTCGCAGACCGACCAGGACCTCGGCAAGTATCTCGAAGGCGAGGTCGCGCGCGGTCACTGGGACTTCAAGAACCCGCACGACAACGAGGTGACCATCTCCGGGTTCCGACCGAGTTGCACCTGCTCGAAGGTCGTGCTCCACGTCGGGGACCAGCGCTACGAGCTGCAGAACGACCCGCGCCCGCACAGCATGTATCGGGTCGACAAGGTCGACGGCGCCGAGAAGCGCGTGCTGGTCGACGCGATCCCGGTCGCAGCGCACGAGGAAGGGCGAATCGACGTCGAGATCGATCTCCGTGGGGTACAGGGGCCGAAGCACGCTTCGGTGACGGTCTACACGAGCGACGACAAGAACCCGATGCTGGTGGTCAACGCGACGGCATTGGCAACGCAGTACTTCCAGGTGATGCCGGCCGAGGTCAACCTCAACGAGATGTCCTGGCAGGACAAGCGCGAGTTCACGGCGCGGATCACGTCGCCGATCCGGCCGGACTTCCAGATCACCGGGGTCGACCCGCTGCCGGACGGCATGAAGGTCGACTACGAGAAGGAGATGATGGGCGACCAGGCCGTCTGGGTCATCCACGGCACCTACGGCCCGAACCTGGATCCCAGTGCCTCGGGTGGCCTCGTCAACTTCCAGACCGACCTCGAGGGCCGTAAGGCGCAGCTGCGTGTGATCGCGTTCGTGAAGGGTCCGCTCGAGATCCGGCCCGGCACCTACATCCAGTTCGGCCGCATCAAGCACGGCGAGGGGGCGTCGCAGACCGTCGAGTTCGAACCGACCGGCGACTTCGATCTGGACGTGAAGAGCGTCGAGTTCAAGAACCTCACGCTGCCCGAATCCGACATCAGCTACGAGACGGCGAAGGACGGGAAGATCCTGAAGCTGACGTTCAAGATCTCCGCGGACGCGCCGAAGCGCCTCGTGCGCGGGGACATCACCGTGCACTTGAACCACCCCGCCGTGCCGGAGAAGCACCTTCAGTTCAGCGGGTTCGTGCGTTGAGCGGTCGGCCGTCGCTGGAGGCGGCCCTCCGAGCGGCATCGGTCGTCGACGACACCGGACTGGACCAGGCTCGCAGCTACGCGAGCTCGAAGGGTGTCCCGCTCGAACGCGCCGTGGTCGCCCTCGGTCTCGCGACCGAGGAAGACGTCTACCGCTGCGTCGCCAAGGCAGCGGGCCTTCCGTTCGTCGACCCACGCAAGGCGCCGGTGACGCCAGAGCTGCTGGGCCGGCTGCCGCGCGAGCAGATCGAGCAGCACGGTGTCCTGCCGGTGATCGTCAAGGACGGTTCGCTGTTCGTCGCGATCGACGACCCGCTCAAGACCTTCCTCGCGGACGACCTGGCGTTCATCGCCGGGTGCACCGTTCGGTGCGCGATCGCCCCGCCGAAGGCGCTCAAGGAGGCGGTGCGTCGCGCCCTCGGCAGCGGTGGCAAGGCGGCCGACTCCGCGGCACGGGTGGACGCCGGGGACCCCGACGCGCCGATCATCCGGCTGGTCGAGAAGACGATCGCCGAGGCTCTCGAACAGCGCGCCAGCGACATCCACGTCGAGCCGTTCGAGGATCGCCTGCGCGTGCGGTACCGCGTCGACGGCATCCTCCGTGAGCACGCGGTCCTGCCTCCCGAGCTCCACGGTCCGCTGACGTCGCGCCTGAAGATCCTGGCCGCGATGGACATCGCCGAGAAACGGAAGCCGCAGGACGGTCGCATCGATATCGCGGTGAGTGGCCGTCACATCGACATCCGGACGTCCGTGCTGCCGAGCAATCACGGCGAGACCGTGGTGATGCGCCTGCTCGACAAGGAGCACGGCCTGCTCTCGTTGGAGGCGCTCGGCTTCGTCGGGGAAGACCTCGCCCGGTTCGAGTCGACGATCAAGCGGCCGAACGGGGTCGTCCTGGTGACCGGACCGACCGGTTCGGGCAAGACGACGACGCTCTACGCCGCCTTGCGCGACCTCAATCGGCCCGACGTCAAGATCATCACGGCAGAGGATCCGGTCGAGTTCAATCTCGCGGGCATCAATCAGTGTCAGGTGCGGAGCGGCATCGGGCTGTCGTTCGCGCGCATCCTGCGCGCGATGTTGCGCCAGGCGCCGAACGTCATCCTGGTGGGCGAGATTCGGGACCGGGAGACGGCGGAGATCGCGGTCCAGGCGGCGCTGACCGGCCACCTCGTGTTCTCGACGCTGCACACCAACGACGCGACCTCGGCGATCACACGCCTGATCGACATGGGCGTGAAGCCCTTCCTCGTATCGGCGGCGATCCAGGCGGTGATGGCCCAGCGCCTCGTCCGAGTGCTGTGCGAACGGTGCAAGGAGGCGTATCGGCCGACCGTGACCGAGCTTCGGACCATCGGCGTGGACCCGAACCGGATCGACGACGTCCAGCTCCATCGCGCGGTCGGCTGCGACGCGTGCGAGGGCAACGGCTATCGCGGCCGGATCGGCATCTTCGAACTGCTGGTGTTGGACACCACGCTCCGGGAGATGATCTTCCGCGGCGAGCCGACGCTGCGCCTGCGGGAGTATGCGCGGCGGAGCGGTGGCATGCGTCGCCTGGCCGAGGACGGAGCGCGCAAGGTCCTCGACGGCCGCACGACGATCGAGGAGTTGCTGCGGGTCACGGCTGCGGTGTGAGCGTGGGGAGACCGCGATCGCACCCGCGCGACCCGATCGCTACGCTGCGCGCACGATTCGAGCCATGACCGACATCCGTTCCCTGATGGACATCTGCTTCGAGCGCGGGGCATCCGATCTTCACCTCTCGGTCGGCCGCCCGCCGGTGCTCCGCGAGCAGGGCCACCTGAAGGAGATCGAAAGACAGCCGTCGCTCACCGCGGAGGACATCGACGGGATGGTCGAGGCGATCGTTCCGGAGCGCAATCGACGGGAGCTGGCCGAGGTCGGGTCGTCGGACGTCGGCATCGCGCACGGGGACAAGTGCCGGTTTCGCGTCAGCGTCCTGACCCAGCGCGGCGTGCACGGCATCGTGATGCGCCTGATCCCGCACAAGCTGCTGTCCTTCGAGCAGATCGGCCTGCCGGAATCGGTGCGCCGCCTGCTGACGCTGCACCGCGGACTGATCCTGGTGACGGGCCCGACCGGGTCCGGCAAGACGACGACGCTCGCGACGATGCTCGACTGGATCAATCGCAACCGCGACGTCCACATCATCACGATCGAGGATCCGATCGAGTACTACCACACGCACCAGCTCGGTCAGGTCACGCAGCGTGAGGTCGGCACCGACATGCCGACGTTCGCCGAAGCGATGCGGCGCGCGCTACGGCAGGATCCGGACGTGATCCTGCTCGGAGAGATGCGCGACCTCGAGACCACCTCGGCGGCGATCACCGCGGCCGAGACCGGCCACCTGGTGTTCGGCACGCTTGCACACGACCGGCGCCGCGCGGACCGTCGACCGGATCATCGACCAATACCCGAAGGAGCAGCAGGAGCAGATCCGCTCGCAGCTCGCGGTCTCGCTCGTGGCGGTGATCTCGCAGATCCTCGTGCCGACCGCGGACGAGCGGGGGCGCGTCGCGGTGTTCGAGGTGATGATCAACAACCCTGCCATCGAGAACCACATCCGCAAGGTCGAGACGTTCAAGATCCCGTCGGTCATCCAGACGAGCAAGCGTGCGGGAATGCTGCTGCTCGACGATTCGCTCCTGGAGCTCTACCGCTCCGGCCGGATCCGCAAGGAGACGATGCTCGAGCGCGCCTTCGATCCGAAGGCGCTCGAGGCCAAGGTGGGTGGAGGCTGAGGTTGGCAGCTCGCAAGCTTCTCGGGCAGGTTCTGAAGGAGCTGGGTCTGGTCCACGAGGGTCAGATCCAGGAGGCGTTGGCTCACCAGCGCGAGAAGGGCGGCCGCATCGGCGAGGTGCTGATCGAGCTCGGGCACGTCGATGATTCGGCGGTGGCGAAGGCGCTGGCGGTGCAGGCCGGTCTCCGGCACGTCGATCTGGCGGGCGTCGAGCCGACTCGAGCCGCGCTCGACAAGGTCGACGCCGGGACGAGTCGTGCGTTCCGCATCCTGCCCCTCGAGATCACCGGCGGAAAGCTCGTGGTCGCGCTCGCGGATCCGGCGAACGTCTTCGTGCTCCAAGACCTTCAATTCAGCACCGGACTCGAGATCGAGGGCGTCGTCGTCGACGACAAACACCTCGAGGAGGCGCTCGATCGGTACTACGGAGCCGAGGCGGCCGCGGCGAAGTCGCAGATGCAGGCGCTCGTGGCCGAGTTCGCGCGCGAGGGCGTCGAAGCTCGATCTCGAGGACAAGTCGGCAATGGCGTCCGCCGCGCCCGTCGTCAAGCTGCTCAACTACATCCTCTTCCAGGCGATCCGCGACAAGGCCTCGGACATCCACCTCGAGCCGTTCGAGACCGAGTTCAAGATCCGCTACCGGGTCGACGGCCTGCTGTACGAGCTGGAGGCGCCGCCGCCGCACCTCGCCGTCGCGCTGATCTCGCGCGTGAAGGTCATGTCCGACCTCGACATCGCCGAGACGCGGCTGCCGCAGGACGGTCGCATCGAGCTCGACGGTCGGCGGGCAAGCCGGTCGATCTTCGCGTGTCGACGCTGCCGACGATGTTCGGCGAGTCGTGCGTGATGCGCGTGCTCGACCGCTCGGTGGTCGCGCTGGACGTCGACAATCTGGGCTTCGCGAGGATGCGCGCACGACGCTGCGCGCGGTTGCTCGAGCTGCCGAACGGCATCGTGCTCGTCACCGGGCCGACCGGGTTCGGGCAAGACCACGACGCTGTACCGGCCTGCTGAACGAGGCCAATCGCGAAGAGGTCAAGATCATCACGGTCGAGGATCCGGTCGAGTACGACCTCGACGGCATCATCCAGGTGCCGGTCAACGAGGACATCGGCGTCACCTACGCCACGGTGCCTGCGGTACGATCCTGCGCCAGGACCCGGACGTGATTCTGGTCGGCGAGATCCGTGACCGGGAGACGGCCCAGATCGCGATCGAGGCCAGCCTCACCGGCCACCTGGTGTTCTCGACGCTGCACACGAACGACGCCCCGAGCGCGGTCGCGCGGCTGCGTCGACATCGGCGTCGAGCCGTTCCTGATCACCGCGACGCTCGAAGCGCGTGGTCGCCCAGCGTCTCGTGCGCCGGATCTGCGCCGCCTGCAAGATCGAGTTCGAACCGTCGGACGAACTGCTGCGGGAGCTCGGCCTGACGCGGGCCGACGTCGGCGGCAAGCACTTCGCGCGTGGTCGAGGCTGCGACGTCTGCAACTTCAGCGGTTTCCGCGGCCGCATGGCGCTCAGCGAGATCCTCACGGTCGGCGAGCGCGTCAAGGAGGCGGTCCTGGACGGGGCGAGCACCTCCGAGTTGGGGCGGATCGCGCGGGAATCGGGGATGTCGACGCTCCGCGATTCGGGGCTACGAGCCATCTTCGACGGTATCACGACGGTCGAAGAGGTGTTGCGCGAGACGATCCACGAGTCGTGAGACCGCCGCTCGGCGGGCGAGCGGTTACCGGCGCGTCCGCGGTCGCCAGGCCGCCCTCGTGCGCCTCACCCGACCCTCGTGCGCCTCACCCGACCCGCGTGCGCCTCAGCCGACCCGGAAGTAGCCGCCGCTCTTCTTGCGCTTCCGCTTGATGATCTTGCGGCCCGCGGCGGTCTTCGATCGCGTGCGGAAGCCCACCTTCTTGGCACGCTTGAGGTTGGAACGGCGGACCTTGAGCTTCATCGACGGTTCTCCAGCTTTCTCGGGCGGAGGAAGTTAGCGGCGGGGCGGGGCGCGGTCAAGGCCGCGGGAGCTGGCGCTTCAGGAACTCCATGTCCTCCGCGAACTGGCCCAGCGCGGCGCGATCGCCGTCGGAGATGTCCGCGAACGATGCGGTCACCCGGATCGTCTCCGGGTCGGCGACCTCGACCTCGGTGACCTTGGCGGTGGCGTCGAAGTAGCCCTTCTTGAACATCTTGACCTGGAACTTCACGTTCAGATCCCCGCCGGCGAAGAAGATCTGCTTGGCCTGGTCCATCGACAGCCCCGCCCGCGCGGGCGACCAGGTGAACTGCAGCCGGTCGCCGTTGACGTTGCCCATCGACGCGACCAACGTCTTGCGCCCGCCGATCTGCTTGTTCCGGGTCTCGTCGGGGAAGGTGATCATCACCTTCTCCTGGTTGAGAGGCGCCGCCCCCGCCAGCTCCAGGGCGTTCAGGTTCTTGATGACGTGCTTGACGGCCCGGTCCTCGTCGTCGAAGACCGACACGAGTTGGTCCAGCCCCACCTTGGAGACGATGTCCCGCACGAACGCCGAGGGCGCGGCGATGACCAGATCCCCGTTGGCGGCGCGACACAGCTTGTGGAAGCGGATGATCGAGCCGAGCGCCGTCGAGTTGATGAACTTGACCAGCCGCAGGTTGAGGATGATGTGAGAAATGCCGTTGTCGAGCAGAGACTCGACTTCCTCCTGGAGACTCGTCACGTAGAACGTGTCGAATTCGCCCTTCAGCGCGAGGATGCAGTAGTCGTCGTGGACGAACTTGTCGATCTTCATGGAGCTTCCTTGGACGGCGCCCGGCGATTCTGGCCGGAGAGCCGCCTCGGAGCAATCGGACAACTGCGAGATCGGTGCACCGGAGGTGTCCGGCGATGAAGGGATTCCGGTTCTGGCGTCGGGACGACGGGTCGGAGGGGGGCTCCGGCGAGGCCGGCCACGACGACCCGACCGGCCTCCTCACCGGGGATCCGGCCGAGGACGCGAAGTCGATCGAGGTCTTGCTGCACTCGATCGCCGAAGTGAACGCGAGCATCGATCTCGACGAGGTGCTGCAGGACATCGTCGACCGGAGTCTCGAGGTGACCGCGGCCGAACGCGGCATCCTCCTGCTCGGGGGCACGAGCGACGATCTCCAGATCCGGGTCGCGCGCGATCGCCAGGGCCGGGCCCTCGGCACCGACCTCGTCTACAGCCAGACGCTCGTCCAGCGCTGTCTCGAGAACCGTCAGGCCGAGCGCTCGGTGGTGCAGTCCGACCGCGAGGCGTTGCAACTCGGGCAGTCGGTCTTCGACCTGAAGCTCCGCGCGGTGATGTGCGCACCGCTGGAGACCCGCGGCCGCGTGATCGGCGTCATCTACGTCGATTCGACCGCGGTGCGGCGCGAGTTCTCCGCCCGCGACCTCGCCCTGTTCGGCGCGCTGTCGGCCCAGCTCGCGACCGCGATCGAGAACGCGCGCCTCCACGCGGACTCGCTCGAGAAGGTCCGCCTGCAGAAGGACTTCGAGATCGCGAAACGCATCCAGCAACACCTGATGCCGGCGGTGCCCCGGGACTACACCGCGCTCGACATCGCGGTGCGCTTCCAGCCTCGTGACGAAGCGAGTGGCGACACCTACGACCTCATCCCGTGCCCCGGCGGGGAGCTGGTCGCGGTGATCGGCGACGTCACCGGGCACGGCGTCGGTGCCGCGCTGCTGACGCACGCGGCGCAGGCCGCGCTGCGCAGCTACGTCGAGCTGCTGAGCGATCTCGGCGACATCGCGACCCGCCTCAACACGCGGCTCGCCGCGTCGGTCGAAGCCGGCAACTTCATCTCGCTCGTGCTCCTCCGGATCGACCCGACGGGTCGTTCGCTTCGGTACGTCAACGCGGGCCATCCGGCACCGCTGCTCGTGCGTGGCGACGAGGTGCGTGAGCTCGAGAAGACGGGCATGGTGCTCGGGGTCGTCGCCGAGCAGGAATACGCGTCGGCCGGGCCCGTCGAACTCCGACCCGGTGACCTGCTGTTCCTCAGGAGCGATGGCGTCGACGAGACGCGCGATGCCGAGCGCGGACTGTTCGGCACGGACCGGCTCGAGGCCGTGCTGCGCGCCTGCGCCGGACTCGGGGCCGAGGCCGTGCTCGATCGCGTCGATGCGGCGCTGCTCGAATTCGCGCGCGGTGAGCGCCAGGACGACGATCTGACGATGCTGGCGATCCGGCTTCCCTCGGCATGAAACACGGACGGATCTGGGCGGCGACCGCCGCGATCGTGGTGTTGGGTGGCGGATCCATCGGCTTCCTCGTGTGGCGCAGCGCCACGCAACGCGCCGACCAACGCGCCCGCCTGATCGCAACCGTCGACGCGGAGCTCCGCAGCGGCTCCCGCGACGGGCTGCCCGCGTTGCTGCGCCGGGTCCAGGAGGCCCGCAAGACGGATGGCGACCCGGCGCTGGTGCTCGCCGAGGGCCGCCTGCTGCTCGGCCTCGGCCGCGAACAGCAAGCGTGGGACGCGGTCGAGATCGCGGTCACGAGTCCCGGGGCGAGCCCGGAGGCCCGGCTGCTCGGCGCGCGCATCCTCGAGCGCGTCGCGGCGATGACCGGCGACCGCAAGGCCTGCGATCAGGCCCGCGGACTCGCCGAACAACACGTCGCGCGCGACGGGGTCGGGGGAGTCGCTGTTCCTCGCCTGGCAGCTCGCGTTTCGCAGCGGCGACGCGCGCGCATTCGCATCGATCCACGACGAGCTCCTGAGTGAGCACGGCGACGAGCTGTCAGGCCAGACCGCGGAGGTCCTCGTCGGCCCGCTCGTCGCGCTGCTCGCGAGCCGCGAGGGCATGCCGTTGCAGCGCGCCCGTTGGGAGCACTCTCACCGACGGGGGACCGCTCGCCCCGCTCGCGAAGCTCGCGCTGGCCGTCGACGCCGACCGGGCGAACCCCGACATCGAGACCCTCCAGCGGCTCCGCGCACGATGGGACGAGCCGCCGCCCGAGCTGGATCTCGTGCTCGCGAACGCGCAGATCGCGGGGGTCGGCGAGATCGCCGGGCAACCCACCGTCGAGCAGCGGGAGACGCTGGGGGAGGCGCTGCGGGTGTTGGAGCACGTGCTGGAGGTCTGGCCGACGTCGGTGGACGCGCGGCATGCGGCGGTGGTCGCGCTGTTCGGGAGGGGGGAAGCGGGGGGCACGGCGTGCCAGGGGCATCTGCGGTGGCTGCTGGCGCACGGGTCACCGCAGGACGCGCGCCGGCGCACCTGGGAAGCGCTCCGGGCACACTGACGGTGCCGGTATCGACGATTGGTGAAACCCGCGGCGCGGCGTCGCCGTGGATTCGGGCCTCCCGGCGTCGGGGGGGCTGAGACGCCGTCCGGCAGCGCCGTACGAGCATGGCCGAGGCAGCGTGCGGCGGGGTGGAGGGTTCACGCGCCTGCGCCGGTCGGGGCGCGCCGGGCGGCCGGCAGGCTCGTGCGGCGCGGAGCGGCCGCTCGCGCTTTCACCAGCGGTCGGGGCCAGGATCCGCTCCAGTCGAACCGCGACTTCGCCGAAATCGGACTATCGATGTCCCCGAAGCGCCTCGTCCCCGCCTGGCTGCTCGCCATCGCCCTGCCGATCGTCGCGCTCCACGCACAGGACGCCCCGATCCGCATCGAGCTCGGTGGCGGTCACTTCGTCCACGGCGCCGTCCAGCAGGTCGAAGACGACGCCATGGTCGTCCGGCTGTCGACCGGGACGGTGCGCGTGCCGCTCCGCGACATCGACACCGTCCGGCAGGACCTGCGGACGCCCGCAGGGACCGGGCAGCGCGGCGACGCGGTCGCGGGTGACGATCTTGCGATCCCGCACGAGGCCGCGAGCTTCCCCCGGGGGCCGGATCGCGAGCTGATGCGGTTCGTGGAACGCTACCTGTGGTTCGTGCCGTCGACCGAGGGGCATCGCACGAGTGTCGGCGCCGCGATGCTGGTGGTGCTCGTGCTGTTGGTGCAACTCGCGGCACGCATGGCGAATCTGGAGAGCCGGACCCTCGGTCGCGCCGCGGTGTTCGCCACGATCGTGCTCGCGATGATCATCGTGGAGCTGACCTTCGTCCCGGTCAGCCCGGTGTTGATCGGCGCGATCGGCGGGTTCGACCTCGCGATGTGGTTCGCGCTCGGCATGCTGATCTTCGAGGCCGACGCGTTCCAGGGTGCCGTGTTGCTGGCGTCGTTCCTGCTCTCGACGATGGTGGGGATCCTCCTCCTGCAGCTGGCCGGGGTGCTGATGCACGCGGACCAGATGCTGATCTGACCGGGGTGGCGACCGAGCGTGCCAAGCCGCCGGCGCCGCGGCCGCCGCGGGCCGTGGGTTGAATCCGGAGCGGTCGCGGCTGACGCTGCGGTCACGATGAGCGAGTCCTTCGTGTTCGAGGTGGCGGCCGAGAGCTTCGAGTCCGCGGTCGTGCTGCGCTCGCGCGAGGTGCCGATCCTGCTCGATTTCTGGGCGAGCTGGTGCGGACCGTGCCGCACGCTCGGTCCGCTGCTGGAGAAGCTGGCGGGGGAATACGGCGGCGCCTTCCTGCTCGGCAAGGTCGACGCGGAGCGCGAGCAGGAGCTGGCGTACGCGTTCCAGGTGCAGAGCATCCCGCTGTGCGTGCTGCTGTCCGGCGGCAGTCCGGTGGACGCGTTCTCGGGGGCGATCCCCGAACGCGAGATCCGCGCGTTCCTCACGCGCGCCGGGATCGAACCGCGGGCCGCCGCCGCTCCCGAGCCCGCCGAGCCGCCGGATCCGGACGCCCCGGCGGCGCGGCTGACGGCCGGGCTCGCGGCGGCGGCGCGCGGCGACGTCGCGACGGCACGCGAACGCCTCGGCGACATCCCGGAGGAGGAGCCGGAGCGCGCCGCGGCCGAGCGCGTGCTCGCCGGCCTCGCGGTGCTCGACGCCGACATCGACGCGGGCGCGAATCCCGCGGCTGCGGCGCTCGCCGAGGGCCGCGATCGCCTGCGGGGCGGCGACTTCGACCGGGCGGTCGAGGCGTTCCTCGAATCGCTCGCGGCGGACAAGTCGTTCCGCGACCAGCTCGCCCGGAAGGGGGCCGTGCTGTGTTTCGAGCTGATGGCGCTCGAGCCCGGCGGCGACGAACGGGTTGCGGCCGCGCGGCGACGGCTCGCCACCCTGCTCGTATCTGACCGCGGTCGCTACCGGCCCCTCGCACCCGGCAGTGTCGGGTCCTCGTTGTGCAGGATCAGGTGCCACTCGTCGGCGCCGGGATACGCACGCGCACGGCCGGACCAGGTGCGACCGCCTCGCGCCGTGCTCGCGAACACCACGTAGATGCCCTCCGGCAGTCCGTCGAATGCGTAGCTGCCATCCCGGGCAGAGGTCGTGACGCGCGTCTCGACGCCGAGCGCGCCGGTCGAGTCGCGGAGCTCGACCGTGACCCCGGACGCCGGCCGTTCGTCGGGCCACAGCACCCGCCCACCGAGGTGCCGACCGGCGGAGAGCTGGAGCACCGGTGTCGCGGGTGGCTTGCGGGTGACGGTGGCGTCGAGGGGCAGGTGATCCGGATCCCGCACCTCGACCTGCAGCGGGCCGGGACCGGCCTCGGGGACCACCACCAGCCCGTCCGCGTCGCTGACCAACACGCGGTCGAGGAGCGGACCCGCGGGCGAGGGCACGTGCACCGGGGCGCCGGCGACGGGCTCGCCGTCGACGCCGACCAGCCGGAAGGTCAACGGTGCGGCCGGCGTCAGGCACAGCACGGCGTCGGCGTCCAGCGCATCGACGCGGACCGCCGCGGGTGCGTGCCCGGGGGCACGCGCGATGGCGAGCAGTGCGCTCGCGAGCTCGGGGCGGTCGACGCGCAGCGGCACGTCGCCATGGTCGTCCGGTCGGGCGAAGCCCTGCAGGCTCGGGCCGCCCGCGGTCGCCGCGATCGTCGCCACCGTGGTGTCCGCCGGGGGTGGGGCGCCGTCGGGGCCGCACACGCGGATCGTGCGCCAGGTCGGGTGGGTCTCGGGCAACGTCACCGTGGTGGCGTCGAGCGGCACCCAGACCGCCTCGAACGCGCGTGCACCCGCGGGCCCGTCGACCGCGGCGCGCAGCAGCGCGGGGCCGGACAGGACCGGCAGGGGGTCGGCGAGCGCCACCTCGGGCCAGCGGACGATCCGGCAGCGGGCCGCGTCGGCCGCGGGTACGACCGACGGCCCCGCATGGTCGGGCGCAGGCCACGACGCGCGCGTTCCCGGCCGTAGCGAGACGCGGCGCTCGACGGCCCGGCCGTCGCCACGGACCGCCAGCACCAGCCACTCACCGGCGGGGAGTCGGATCTTCGTGCCGGATCGCGCCGGCACCGTGGCCGACGGGGCGGCGCCCCGCAGGAGCCGCAGGTGGGCGGTGAACCGCACGCCGTCGTCGAAGCCGACCTCGGCCAGGGCCCGGACGGTCACCGGCGTCGCCCGCCCCGGAGACGCGGCGGGCAGCGCGGCACCGAGGCCGTCGTCGGTCTCGACCAGGAGGCACCCGCCGGTCGAGCCCGACGGGAACCGGAACCGGCCGTGGTCGTCGGCCGTGCCGGTCACTGCCGCGGGCTCGGTGCGGACCGGCGCCGCCCACGCGAGCCCCCCGGTGCGGTCGGGTACGAACGCGACGTGCGCGCCGGCGACCTGGCGCCCGCTGTCGGTGCGCACGAGGCCGAGCACCTCGTCCGGAGGGGCCTGGGCCGCGAGCGCGGTGCCGAGGACGGCGAACAGCGGGAGGACGGCTCTCATCGGCGGGGTCGCGAAGAACGGTCCGCCGGGCGTCGAGGTTCGATCCGACCGCCCCGGCGAGACCCGGGGGACGGGACGATCAGTCGAGGTCGCCGCGGCGCGTCACGATCTTCGCCACCAGCCCGTAGTCCAAGGCGCCCTTGCCGTCGAGCCAGAAGTCCCGGCGGGCATCCTCGAGGACCCGTTCGGGATCCCGCCCGCAGGCCTCCGCGATGATGCGGACGTACCGCTCGCGCAGCTTGATGACCTCGCGTGCGGTGATGTCCAGATCCGACGCCGTGCCGCGGCCGGTGGTCGACGGCTGGTGGATCATGAACCGGCTCTCCGGCAGCGTGAACCGCTGGCCCGCGTCCCCGGCCAGGTGCACCAGGATGCCGGCGGAGGCGCACAGGCCGTTGACGATCGTCCGCACCGGCGTGCCGACGAACCGCAGGATGTCGTAGATCGCGAACCCGGAGTCCGCGCTGCCCCCGGGCGAGTTGATCAGCACCGTGATCGGCGCCTTCTTGTCGCGAGCCTCCATCACCATCGCGCGTTCGGCGCAGGCGCGCGCGAGGCGATCGTCGATCGCGCCGAAGACGAGCAGCGTGCGGCTCTCGATCAGATGCCGTTCGAGGAAGGCGCCGGCCGGGCCCTGGGGAGTCTCGACGTTCTCGTCTTGCGGTTCGTCGTCCTCGTCGAGGTGGAACGGGCGGGCGAAGGGATCTTGGAAGCGATCGTCCATGCTGGATCGGTGGTCAGGGGGCCGACGCCGGGCGCAGGCCGCGGGGACGGAGAGTCCTTCGGGCGCCCGCGACGTCTGAATTGAGAGGAAGCCGTGGCAACGGCCCCGAGGAGGGAAATAACGCATCCGCGCGGCTGGACGCAAGGCGAATGCGCCCGCGCGAGCCCGCGTCGGTCCGCTCGGGCCGGTGGCGCAGCGAAAAAAATCGCGGTCGAGCGACTTGTCGGCCCCGCGCGCGTCCGATAGTGTCCCTGGCATTGGTCAGGGCTCGCCAGGTTGGTGGGCGCTGGCGCAAGTCCCGGCTCGGCCGCCGGCGTGCTGCGAGCACGACCCGCGCCGAAGTGAGCCGGGAAGCGGCACGGGGAACGTGCAACCGAAACCGCGCCCGACGAGGAGCCCATCCATGGGCGGTCCGGAGTTTTCGAGCTCCTTGTCGATCGAGGCGATCCGAACCGACGCGCTCAGAGGGTTCACGGAGCTCGGCTCCGAGCCTGCGAGCGGCCGAGGTGAAGGGCAACCGCCGCGATCGTCCTCGGCGGGGCGGAGGCGGACACGGTTCCCGTCCGGCACCGACGGTGACGTGTCTGCGCAGAGCACACATCGACATCCCTCGGCTGGCCGAGCCCGGACGGGCAGCGGTCGGCGCGCGCGTCGGTGAACCCCTCGATCGAAGGAACCCAGCACCCGCGATGAACAGTCGGGAAGTTCTGATGAGCAACAACGAGCGGAGCACGAACGGTGGCGCCGGCAGCGGCACGGGCCAGAAGCGCTGGCGCAAGCGGCGGCGCCGCCGCGGCGGCCGTGGTGGCGGTGGTGGCGGGGGCGGAAACGGCGGCGGCGGCGGCAACCCCCAGCTCGACGTCGTGCCCGAGATCGAGGGCGAGACCGAGGAGGTCAGCGGCGTGCTCGAGCTCCAGCGCGATTTCTCCGGCTGGTTGCGTCAGGCACGGCACATGTATCTGCCCGACGAGAGCGGGTTCGACGACATCTTCGTGCCGCCGCCCCTGGTGCGGCAATACCGGATCCAGGAGGGCAGCTTCGTCGTGGGCCAGGGCGGGATGCCGACCCGGGGCCACAAGCGCACGACGCTCACCAGCGTCGAGAGCATCGACGGTCTCGAGCCGGAGGAATCGCGCGAGCGCCCGATCTTCAAGGAGCTGACCGTCATCGACCCGCAGCCGATGCTCGTGGTCTCGCACGGGGACGATGTGGACGTCAGCCTCCGGATCGTCGATCTCCTGTGTCCGATCGGGAAGGGGCAGCGCGGTCTGATCGTGGCGCCGCCGCGGTCGGGCAAGACCGTGCTGATGCAGAAGATCTGCAACTCCCTCGCGACCAACTATCCCGAGCTCGTGATGATCGTGCTGCTGATCGACGAGCGGCCCGAGGAGGCCACCGGCTGGAAGCGCACGGTCGCGGGCGAGAACCGCGAGGTCCTGGTGTCGACCCTCGACGAGGGCGCCGAAGCACCACCTCGCGGTGTCCGAGATGGCGCTGAAGCGGGCGATGCGGCTCGTCGAGACCGGCAAGGACGTCGTGATCCTGCTCGACTCGATCACGCGTCTGACGCGCGCCTACAACTCGGCGCTGGGTGGCCGCGGCGGCGCGACGATGTCGGGTGGCATCGGCGCCAAGGTCCTGGAGCAGCCGAAGAAGTTCTTCGGGTCGGCCCGCAACTGCGAGGAGGGCGGCTCACTGACGATCCTCGCGACGACGCTGGTCGACACCGGCTCCCGGATGGACCAGGTGATCTTCGAGGAGTTCAAGGGCACCGGCAACATGGAGCTGGTGCTCAACCGCCAGCTCGCCGAGCGGCGCATCTTCCCGGCCATCGACCTCGAGCTGTCGGGGACCCGGAAGGAGGAGCTGCTGCTCGGTCCGAAGATCGTCAACAGCGTCTACACGCTGCGCCGCGTCCTGGCGCGCTTGAACGTGCTCGACGGCATGCCGATGCTGATCGACCGTCTCGAGAAGACCAAGAACAACGCGGAGTTCCTGAACTCCTTCCGCGTGGACGAGTGAACCTCCCCGGGCCGACCGGCCGACCCGCCCTCCGCTACGGCCTGTCGCCCAGCAGCCGGGACCGGGCGGCACGCCCGACCCGCGATCGGCCGTTCCCAGCGGAGCGACGGCCCCGTTCATGATGGCCTGCCACTGGCCATGATCCAGGTCGACGAGCTGACCAAGTTCTACGGGCCCTTCGAAGCGCTGAAGGGCATCTCGTTCTCGGTCGAGCGTGGTGAGATCGTCGGGTTCCTCGGGCCGAACGGCGCCGGGAAGTCCACGACGATGAAGATCCTGACCGGCTACCTGCTGCCGAGCGGGGGCCGTGCCGAGATCGCCGGGCTCGACGTCGTTCGCGACTCGCTCGAGGTGCGCCGCAGCATCGGCTACCTCCCGGAGTCGACGCCGCTCTACACCGAGATGCGCGTCGACGACTACCTGCGGTTCGCCGCCGCAGATCCGCGGGGTCCGCAAGGGCGTCGGTGCAGGCGGTCGAACGCGTCGTCGACCTGTGCGGGCTCGAACGCGTCCTCGGCAAGGACGTGCTCGAGTTGTCGAAGGGCTACCGACAGCGCGTCGGCCTCGCCCAGGCGATGATCCACGAGCCGGACCTGCTGATCCTCGACGAGCCGACCTCGGGCCTCGACCCGAACCAGATCGTCGAGGTGCGGTCGTTGATCCTGCGGCTCGCCGAGGAGCACACGGTGATCCTCTCGACGCACTACCTGCAAGAGGTCGAGGCGGCCTGCAGCCGGATCATCGTCATCGACCTCGGGCAGCATCGTCGCCGATGGCACGCGCGAACAGCTGGTCTCGGCGCTGCCGAGCGGTGCGGTGCTGGCGCGGATCCGTGGTCCGGAGGACGGGGTGCGCGCCGCAGGTCGACGAGCTGCTGCCGGGCGGCGACGGTCGCGGTGTTCGGGAGCAACGGCGACGTCGCGACCTACCGGATCGACGTCGGCGGGCACACGCGCCGAGGGCGTCGAGGACGCGGTCGCGCATCTGGTCGTCAAGAATCGCTGGGCGTTGCGGAGCTGACACGCCAGCGCCCGCACCTCGAGGACGCGTTTCGCGCGCTTACGGTCGGCCGCCGGCGCGAGGAGGTGATCGATGCGTGAGACCCTGGGTCATCGCCCGACGCGAATTCAAGGGCTACTTCGTGTCGCCGATCGCGTACGTGGTCGGCGTGATGTTCCTCGTGGCGCAGCTCTGGTCACGAGTCTGCGATCTGACGACGGTCAGCCGGCGCAGATCGATCTGTTCTTCGGGATCCTGCCGCTGGTGTTCCTGCTGTTCCTTCCGGCGATCACGATGCGGCTGTGGTCCGAGGAGCGGAAGCTCGGCACGCTCGAGCTGTTGATGACCTTCCCGGTGCGGATCTGGCAGCTCATCGCCGGCAAGTTCACGGCGGCGCTCCTGTTCGTCGTCGTGCTGCTGGCGCTGACGGCCGGGCTGCCGCTGACGATGGCGAGCGTCGGCAAGCTCGACTGGGGACCGGTGGTCGGCGGGTATCTCGCGGCGCTGCTGATGGCGAGCAGCTATCTCGCGGTGGGGATGTTCTTCTCCAGCGTCACGCGCGAGCAGATCGTCGCCCTCGTGCTGTCATGCATCGTCCTCGTCCTGCTGTACATCCTCGGCACACCGCTGATGGTCACGGTGATCTCGTTCATCGGCCTGCCGCTCTGGGTGACCGAGGCGATCGCCGCGGTCAGCCCGTATCCGCACTTCTTGAGCATCTCGCGCGGTGTCGTCGACGTCGGCGATCTCGCCTACTACGCGGCATTCGCGTGGTTCTTCCTGAGCGCGAACGCGCTCGTCCTCGCCGGCAAGAGGCGGTTGGGATGATCGACGAGCGACTCGAACTCCGGCCCGAGGCTTCGTCCGAAGGCTTCGCGCTCGCGGCGCTGCTGTACTGCGCGCTGCTCGCGATCGTGCTCGGCATGGCCGTGTTCCTCGCGGCACGGCACGGTCCGCGTGTCGATCTGACCGCCGACCAGAGCTACACGCTGACCGGCTCGACGCAGCGCGTGCTCGAACGGCCTGGACGACCGCGTCGTCGTCGAGGCGTACTTCAGCCCCGACAAGGAGCTGCCGGCGATCTACGTCGACCAGCGACGCCTGCTGCGGAACATGCTCGAGGAGTACGCCGCGCACAGCAGCGGTCGGCTGCAGGTGCGGTTCTTCGACCCGCAGTCCGACACCGAGCTCCGGCAGAAGGCCGCACGCCTCGGCGTGCAGCCACAGCGCATCCAGGACCTCGAGGGCACGACGCTCGCCAACAAGGAGATCTGGCAGGGTCTGCGGTTCCGCTACGGCGGCAAGAAGCAGAAGGTCGTGCCGTTCCTCGGCTTCACCGACCGCACCGCGTACTACGAGGCCGCGCTGACGCCGGTCCTGAAGGGCCTGACGGTCGTCGACCGCCCGAAGATCGGGCTGGTCGCGTGGCCGAGCCTGCCGCCGGCGTCGCGCGGCTACGGCGGCCGGGAAGGCGCGAAGCAGTATGCGCGGCTCCTGAACATCGACGGGCTCGACGACCGCTACGAAGTGACGAAAGTGGACCTGTCGCAGGGACAGCACGTCCCCGACGACATCCACACGCTGTTCGCCATGCGGCCGAAGGATCTGACCGACCGCGAGAAGTACGTCCTCGACCAGTATCTGATGCGTGGCGACACGCTGGTCATCTGCGCGGACAACGACGACGTCTCGCTCGGGCGCGAGCGGACCCTGCAGACGCGGCCGGTCTGCGTACGACGCGAACGGCTCGGACGTGAAGTTCCTCGAACAGCTCCGCCACTACGGGGTGGACACCGAGGACAAGGTCGTCGCCGACTCGTTGTCGAACGGCGAGCCGTTCATGCTCGTCGTGCAGACGCAGTTCGGGCAGGGGCTGCAACGCGTCCCGTACCCCTACTGGTTCCAGCCGCAGCCGATCGACTGGGCGACCAAGGCCGACGATCTGGCGAAGGTCGGCGACGCCGTCGACGAGGCGCTGGCGAAGCGCTACCGCGAGGAGTTCAAGCCCGGCCTCGCCGAATCGGTGCAGAAGACGCTGGTCGCGCCGACACTGTTCTGGCCGTGCCCGGTCGAGCTCGCCGATCCGATCCCCGCGGGCGTCACCGGCGAGGTGCTGATGCGGTCGTCGCCGCGCTCGATCGTCGAGACGATGCCGAAGGACATGAGTCCGGTCGGCAACGGGCAGAACCTCCAGGTCGCGTACCAGAAGTTCCAACAGCACCTCTACACGCTGTTCGAGAGCGAGCCGCCGCGGCAGCGCGGGCTGATGGTGTCGCTGCGCGGGACGTTCCACTCGTACTTCGACGGTCGCAAGGTGCCGAAGACGCCGGCCGAAGAGGCCGAGGAGAAGAAGGCCGCTGCCGAGAAGGCGCAGCGAGACCCGCTCGCCGAGCCGGTCGGCACCGATCCCGTCAAGGACGAGAAGGACGCCGAGTCGATCGGCCCGAAGCCGGCCGAGACGAAGGACGCCGCGCCGAAGCCGGAGGAGAAGCCGATGCTCCACGCGAAGGACACCGCGCGGCTGATCGTGATCGGCGACGCCGACTTCCTGCGCGACGACCTCACCAGCGGGGAGTACGGACAGGTCGGACCGGTCAGCCGATTGGGCTTTCCGTTCTTCGCGTCGATGCTCGACTGGCTCGCGGAGGACCACGACCTGATGGAGCTCCGGAACAAGTCCGGCACCGACCGCACGATGCACCTGCTTTCCGCCACCCAGCTCGAGCGTCTCGATCCGGCGCGCCGGGAAGAGGCCGTGCGCCATCGCGCTCTGCTGCTCCGCACCGCGAACGTCGCGGTGCCGCCGGCGATCCTGCTGCTCTTCGGCCTGCTGGTCCTCTTGATCCGGCGCACTCGCAAACGCGCGTTCCTGGCGGAGGTGTCCGAATGAACCTGATGCGCGCCAACATCGTCCTCGCGGTCGCCGCCGCGGGTCTCGCGGTGCCCACCTGGCTGACGATCCAGGCCGACCGCACCGAGTTCACGAGCTTCGAGGACATCCCGAAGCTGTTTCCGGGCTTCACGCCGGACAACGTCAAGGCCGTCGTCATCTCGACCGTCAAGAAGGGCGAGGACGGCGAGCCC
The DNA here is from genome assembly GCA_963823025.1 of uncultured Planctomycetota bacterium. Taxonomy (GTDB): domain Bacteria; phylum Planctomycetota; class UBA1135; order UBA1135; family UBA2386; genus CAWGKH01. The sequence goes on from CAWGKH010000011.1 coordinate 497,165, forward strand.
GTGAAGGACCAGAACGGCAAGGTGCAGCGCGACGGCATCCAGCTCCAGCGCACCGACGACGGCTGGGTGCTCGCCAACACCGACATCGCCGGCGTCAAGGTCCGCCCGGAGGTCGTGCGCGATCGCGTGTTCGACAATCTCGACCGCATCCGGGTCGACGACAAAGCGATCGTCCGCGAGAACGCGACGCCGGACGAGCTGAAGGAGTTCGGGCTGGCCGAGGACCAGGCCGTGCTCGTGCAGTGCTTCGACGCCGCGAACCGTCCGCTCGCGCAGCTCCTGATCGGCAAGGACGCGGCGGGCGGGAAGGCCGGCAAGGACGTCGTGCGCGGCTTCTACGTGCGCAGCGCCGACAGCAGCGACGTGGTGCTCTACGAGCAGAGCTACTGGCAGATCGACGCCGATCGCGACCAGTGGGTCGACCGCATGCCGGTGCACTTCGACGTCGACAAGGCCGTGCACGTCGAGCTGCACAATCCGAAGGGCGACGTCGCGTTCGAGCGGTCCGGCGTCGACTCGCCCGACTGGAAGAAGGTCGCCGGACCCGACGACGTCGGTGCCGTGCGCAATGGCGAGGTGCGGGCGTTCGTGCAGACGATCTCGCAGATCCAGGTGCAGAAGTACGTCAAGCGCCTGCCGCCGGTCGGGCCACAGCGCACCGCGGCGGTGGGGGAGTTCGGGCTGGCGACGCCGGAGGTGACGGTCACGGTCAAGCTCGCCGACGGCACCGAGCACCGCGTCGCGGTCGGCTCGCAGGTCCAGGGCCAGAACCAGTACTACCTGATGGCCTCGAGCGCGGACTTCCTGCTCGCGGTCGGCGACTGGATCGTCTCCCCGCTCGAGCGCGACCCCGCGACATTCTTCGACCCGCCCGCGAGTCGGGTCACCGGGCCCGGCGACCAGCCGAAGGAGGGTGCGCCGGCCGAGACGACGCCGAAGGAACAGGCGCCGGGCGACGCCACGACTCCGGAGCAGCCGCCGAAGGACGCGAAGACCGGGGCGGCGCCGAAGGACGCGTCGAAGGCACCGCCGGCGGACACGCCGGGGACCGAGCCGAAGCACTGAGCGGCGCCCGCGCGGCCGCGACCCTTCGCCGGGTACTGGCCCCGACCGCTGGTGACGCGGCTCCGCCGGGGATCCGCAGGATGACCGGGACGCGCCGTGCGCCACGAGCGCAGACCGCCCGTTCCGAACCGCTCCGTGTGCACGTGCCGCTGTGGATCGTGAGCGATACGGCCCGATGCGGGTGTGCCGACCGCACGCTCGGAGCGTCACCAGCCGTCGAGGCCAGCATCGTTCACCGCCGGAATCGGTCAAGGCGCCGGCGGCCCCCCGTCGATCCATGGAGCATCTCCTCCTTCTGTGGGAGTCGAGGGCTCACGGCTCCGGCCGTGACCCTCGGCTCCTTTTTTGACCCCCCGCCGCCAGCCCAGGCTAGCATCGCCGACGTGGCGAGGAGCTCACTCGATCGCCTGATCGTGCGGCTGTCCCGCGGCTACCGGGTGCGGGTCGTCGTGCTCGCGTTGGCGGAGGAAGCGATCGCGGCGGGCCTGGTGGTGGTGTTCGCCGCGCTCGCGCTCCCGAGCCACCGGACCCTCGTCGCCGCGCTCTGCGGGGCCGGTCTCCTGTCGAGGGCGGTCTGGCTCTATGCCGGCACGCGGATCGACGTGCGCCGGGTCGATCGCCGGCTCGGGCTCGGCGACCGCCTGACCACCTGGGCGGCGTTGCGCGGGCGGCGGGACGGGGCGGCGCTCGGGTGGCTCGGACGCGAGCTCGAGGCGCGGCTCGCAGCGGACCCCGGAACGCTCGGTGGACGGGCCGCCGCGCGCCGGTTCCGGCCGGCGCGCGCCGCGTTGCCGGTGCTGGTCGCGCTGATCCTCCTCGCGCTGTTCGCCCCGCCGCTCCCGCCCGGTGGCCTCGAGCTGCCGAGCGACACGCTCGCGTCCGCGCCGCTGCCGTCCGCGACCCGCCCGGAGCCTCGGCCGCAGGCGGGCGAGGGCGCGGAGGCGCCACAGCCGAAGGGGCAGGACGGCCAGCCCCGGCCCGTCCCGCCTCCGGACACGGGCGAGGAGCCGGAGGCGCCGCCGCCCACCGATGCACCGGAGGCCGATCCGAAGGCCCTGCTCGACGACCCCGCGCTGCGCGATGCCTTCGCGGTGCCGCAGTTCGTCGGGGCGGGCGAAGGCGAGACCCGCATGGTCCCGGTCGCGGGCCTCGACGAGACCGCGACCGCGCCGCCGCCGCCCTCGCCGCCATCGGCGTCCGGTGCGCCGCGCGTCGATCCACCGGATCGGGCACGGTTCGAGCACGCGCTCGAGCGTGCGCTGCGCGCGCGGTCGATCCCGGAGGACGAGCGGCCGTTCGTCCGGCGCTGGTTCTCGTCCCTGGTCGACGCCGCCAAGTGAGCGACCTGTTCGACGCACCGTTCCGCGAGCTCCTGCACCGCGTCGTGCGGAGCGTCCGTGGGCTGCGTGGTCGGCGTGTCGACGAGGGGCGTGCGCGCCGGCGGTGGGTGGCGACCAGCGGGACCTTCGTCGGTCATCGTCCGTACGCGGTCGGCGAGGATCTGCGGCGACTCGACTGGAACGCCTACGCGCGCAGCGGCGAGTTGCACGTGAAGGTGCTCGAGGAGGAACAGCGCCGCGTCGTGAGCCTGTTGCTCGACACGTCCGCCAGCATGAGCGCGGGCGTCCCGCCGCGCTTCGACGTCGCCCGCCGGTTCTGCGCGGTCGTGTCGGCGGTCGCGCTCGCGCGTCTCGACGCCGTGCATCTGGCGACCACGTCCGGCGTCACGCACCTCGCCGGCGCCGGTGGCGTCGAGAAGGCCCTGACGGTCCTCGAGGGCGCGACCGCGGACGGCGGCCCCGCCGCGGAGCTCGCGCGGGTGCCGACCACCGGTCCGGGCCTCCGGGGTCGCGTGTGCTGGATCTCCGACTTCGCGGACCTGGATGAGCTCGAGGTCGGTCTGCGCCTGCTCAAGCCACGGCGGCGCGACGTGCTCGCGATCCTCCCCGTCACGGCCGACGACGCACTGCCGCCCGTCGACGGCTTCGTCGAGCTCCGCGATCCGGAGCGCGTCGCGGTCGAGCGCGTGCGCGTCGACGCGGCCCTCCGCGCGGCGATGGAGCAGGAGCTCGCGCTGCTGCGGCGGCGCCGGGCGGCGGCGTTCGCCCAGGCGGGGATCCGCCTCCTCGAGCTCCGACTGCCGGAGGACTCGATCGGCACGGCGTCGGCGTGGCTCGCCGGGGGGTGGGCCGCATGGATCTGACGCATCCCGAGCGGCTGCTCCTCCTGCTGCTCGTGCCGCTGCTCTGGTGGCTCGCCAGACCGCCGCGGCCGCGGTTCGCCCGGATCACGGCGCACCTCGTCCAGTGGCGACAGGCGCTCGCCCGGCTGCGCCGCCGGCCGGTGCGGTTCCGCAAGCTGAGGTTCTGGCTGCTGGTCATCGCGCTCGTCGCGATCGCCGGCGCGTCGACCGGCGCGCGCGCAGGCGGACGCTCCGGGCCGCGCGAGCTTGCCGCGCTGCTCGACGCCACCGCGAGCACCGGCGCGTCGGAGCCCGACGGCGGTACGGCCTTCGCGCTCGAACGCGCCCTCCTGAAGGCCCGGCTGCAGGCGCTGCCGCGCGGGATCGCCGCGCGGGTGCTGGTCGTCGGCGCGCGGATGTCGGTGTTGGAGCTCGGTGAGCAGGGCTTCGACGCGGCGCTGGACGCCCTCGATCCGGGTGGCGCGAGCGCGGTCGACGTCGCCGCACTCGCGGCGCGCCTCGACGGTCCGGACAGCGTCGTGTGGACGCTGACCGACGGGCGCGACGGGGTGCCCGAGCGCGGCGCGCTGACGGTGGTCGGCACCGCCGAACTGTCGAATGCCGGGTTCACCGGCTGCCAGGTGCGGGACGCGTGGCCACTGCCCGACGTCCGCGTGCGGCTCACCGTCGCCGGCACCGCCGAATTCTCGGTCGAGGTGACGGGCGGGGCCGAGGCCGCGGGCCCGGTCGCGATCGACGCGGATGCGCCCGGCTCGGCCGAGCTGGTCTTGCGGCGGACCACCGGAGGATCGGTCACGCTGCGACTCCGTCACGCAGGTCCCGATGCCCTGGCGGCCGACGACACGCTGCACCTCGTGCTCGCGCCGCCGCCCGCGCCGGACATCGCCGTCCTCAGCGCTCCGGGCGGCGGGCGCTGGGCGGCGCGGGCGGCCGAGGCGCTCGCCGAGCTGAGCGGCGGTCGGGTCACCGATGCCGCCACCACCGCCGGGTTCGTGCTCGCCGACGGCGGCGTGATCCGGACCCCGCCGAGGCGGGCCCTGACCTTCGGCACCGCGGTGACCGATGCACCGACCTGGCAGCCGGGGGGTGTGCCACGCGACTGGAATCGCACGGACCCGCTGACGCGCCGGCTCGACTTCTCCGAACTGCGGGTCGCGAGCGTGCTGGCACCGGCGTCGCTGTCGGCCGGCGGCGTGCCGCTGATCGTCGGTCCGGACGGCCCCTGGCTGGTCGCGGTGGACCACGACGGGCGCCGTTCGATCCACGCGGCGTTCCGGCTCGACGACTCGAACCTACCGCTGCTGCCGGCCTTCCCCCAGCTCCTGCGGCGCGCGTTCGCCTGGTGCTACGGCGCGGGAGCACGTGCTGCGTTCGACCCGTCGTCGCTGCCGGGGGCCGCCGAGAGCGACCTGCGGCGGATCCCCGCGACGACCGCCGACCGCCCGCTGCCGGCGTTCGGCGACGATGGCGTGTCGCTGACGATCCCGCTGCTCGCGTTGGCGTTCGCGCTGCTCGCCGGCCGACTCTACGCCTGACGGACCTTTCCGCTTGCGTGGACGCGGGCCCGTGCCTAGCATCCTCGGCCCTTTCCGCCCCGTGGAGGGCACAGGCGACGCCATGACGATCGGAATTCTCGGCAAGAAGCTCGGGATGACCCAGCTGTTCCAACCCGACGGCACCTGGGTCCCCGTGACCGTGGTGCAGGCCGGCCCGTGCAAGGTCCTGCAGGTGAAGACCTGCGAGACCTCCGAGCTGCCGGACGAGCACCGCAAGGCGGCGACCAACCACGGGAAGCGCCGTGGCCGGACCGAGCGCCCGCGTCGCGCCGATGGCTACTACGCGGTGCAGCTCGGCTTCGACGACAAGCCCGAGAAGAGCGCGAGCAAGCCCGAGATCGGGCACGCGAAGAAGGCCGACTCCGCAGCGAAGCGGTTCGTCCGCGAGATCCGCACGAGCGCGCTTCCGGAGCTGAAGCAGGGCGACGACGTCACCGTCGAGAGCCTCGCCGACGTCAAGCGCGTCGACGTGATCGGTACGACCAAGGGGCGCGGCTTCAGCGGCACGATCAAGCGGCACGCGTTCCAGCGCCAGCGCATGACGCACGGCAACAGCAAGGCCCACCGCAAGCTCGGCGGCATCGGCCGCACCTACTCGGTGCACAAGGGCGTGCCGAAGGGCAAGAAGATGCCGGGACACTACGGCGTCGACCGCCAGACCATGCAGAACCTCGACGTCGTCAAGATCGACGCCGAGCGCAACCTGATCTACCTCCGCGGTGCGGTTCCAGGGCATCGCCAGGGCTACCTGGTCGTGCAACCGTCGCGGAAGACCCGCTGATCGCAGAGCGATCTCGAGCCGACACCCCACGACGGAGAACACGACGATGGCGAAGTCCCGACGCAAAGCCGGCGGTTGCACGGCCGGCCGCTTCAAGCGCAAGAAGATGGGCAAGGGCTGGCTGACCCAACGCATCCCGCGGGGTCGGCCGAAGCCGGTCGACCGCTCCGAGAAGAGCGACGACAGCTCGTCCTCTTCCGACCGGTCCTGACGCGGCGTCGCCGCGCGGCGCATGGACGCCGATGTCGTGGTCGTCGGCGCCGGCGCGGCGGGCCTGATGGCCGCGACCGTGGCCGCTCGCCGCGGTCGCCGGGTGATCCTGCTCGAGAAGAACCGCCGGCCCGGCCTGAAGATCCTGATCAGCGGCGGCGGCCGTTGCAACCTGACGACCACGCGCCGCGGGCGTGATCTCGAGCTGCAGTACGGCGAGCGCCGCGGTCGCTGGCTCCGACACGCGCTGCGCGCGTTCCAACCCGACCAGCTCGTCGCGCTGGTCGAGTCGCTCGGGGTGCGGTTGCACGAGGAGGATCTCGAGAAGATCTTCCCGGTGTCGGGGCGGGCGGCGGACGTCCTCGACGCGCTGATGCGCGATGCCGATGCCGCCGGCGTCCGGCTCGTGCCGGAGGCACCGGTGGCGTCGCTCCAGCGTGCCGGCGACGGGTTCGCCGTGACGGTTCCCGGCCGCGCGATCTCGAGTCGGTCGGTGGTGCTCGCGACCGGCGGACTCAGCTACCCGAAGACCGGCGCCACCGGGGACGGCTATCGCATCGCGACGGCGTTCGGCCACCGCCTCGAACACCCGGTGCCCGCACTCGCGCCGCTCGCACTCGCTGTGCCGTGGCTCACCGCGCTCCAGGGCATCGTGCTGGACGCGCGGCTCACGGTGCTCGACTCGGACGGGCGGAGGCTCGTGGAGCGGCGGCGACCGACGTTGATCACGCACAAGGGCCTCTCGGGGCCGGCGCCGATGGACGTGTCCGGCTTCGTCGAGGAGGCCACCGGCCCGTGCACGTTGGTCTGCGACCTCGCTCCCGACGTGCCGCGGCACGTCGTCGAGGATGCGCTGCTCGCGGGCGCGCGCCGGGCGGGCCGCCGCCTCGTGCACCACCTGCTGCCGGCCGCCATTCCCGAGCGGCTCCGCATCGCCCTGTGCGAGCGTGCCGGCGCCGGCGCAGAGACAGCCGCCGGGCTGCGGCGCGAGTCGCGTCACGCGATCGTCGGCCTGGTGAAGGGGCTCCGGCTCGTCGTCGAACGCAGCCTGGGGTTCGCGGCCGCGGAGGTCACGCGCGGCGGCGTGTCGCTCGACGAGGTCGACGCCCGCACGATGCAGTCCCGCATCGCGCCCGGCCTGTTCCTGTGCGGCGAGATCCTGGACGTCGACGGACCGATCGGCGGGTTCAACTTCCAGGCGGCGTTCGCGACCGGGAGGCTCGCGGGGCAATCGGCGTGATGCCGGACCGGGCCGACTCGTCAATACGATTCGTCGTCGCTCGGGAACCGGCCCTCACGCACGTCCGCGCAGAACTCGCGGACCGCGGCGCCGACCTCGGACGCGAGCTCGCGATAGCGCCGGACGAACCGCGGGCGGAACCGATCGAACAGCCCGAGCATGTCCGGCGTCACCAGCACCTGGCCGTCACAGCCCTGGCCGGCGCCGATGCCGATCGTCGGGATCGCGAGCGTCGCGGTCACCTCGGCGGCGACGGCAGCCGGGATCTTCTCGAGCACGAGCGCGAACACCCCGGCGTCCTGGAGCGCGAGCGCGTCGTCGAGGATCTGCTTCGCCTCGTCCGGCCCGGTGCCGCGGACGCGGTAGGTGCCGAACTGGTGGATGCTCTGCGGGGTCAGTCCGAGGTGGCCGACCACCGGGATTCCGGCGTCGACGAGGCTCCTCACTTGGGGGAGCACCGGACGTCCGCCTTCGAGCTTCACCGCCTCGACGCGCGCCTGCTTCATCAGCGCCCCGGCGTTGCGAAGGGCTTCCTCGGCACCGAGCTGATACGACAGGAATGGCATGTCACCGACCACCAGCGCGCGTCTGGCCGCGCGGGCGACCAGCGAGCAGTGATAGAGCATCTGCTCCATCGTGACCGGGACCGTGCTGTCCTCGCCCTGCACGACGGTCGCCACGGAGTCGCCGACCAGCAGCACGTCGACGCCGGCGTCGTCGAGTAGCTGCGCGAACAGATGGTCGTAGGCGGTCAGGCAGACGATGCGCCGCCCTTCGACCTTCATGCGCCGAAGGGACTCGGTCGTCACCTTGGAAGGGGCCATCGGTTCCTCACCAGTCGCCGAACGAGTCGTCGGCCGGGCGCGGCGGTGGCGGCGCCACACCACCCTCGGTGGGCGGCGGCGGGGGCCGGTACTCGTCGTTCTCCGGCGACGGCAGCCGCGGGCGCTTCTTGCGACCGGGCTCGCCCTCGACGATGGTTCCGAACGTCGGCACGCGCTTCGGGTCGAGCTCGATGTCGAAGGCACTCAAGTCCATCGCCGCCGGCTCGATCGTCTCGATGCGCGGCTCGCGCTTGCTCGACGGCTTGCGCTCCTTGCGTTGCTTCCGCGGCTTGCCGCCACGCGACTCGCTGCGTTCGCGGCGTTCGGGGGTTCGATCGCCCTCGCGCTCGCCGTCGTCGGCGCCGCCCTTGCGGCGTTTCCGCTTCCGTTTGCGTTTGCGGCGAGCGCCGGAGTCGGCGTCGCCGGAGTCGGCATCCCGGCGTGGCTGGCGCGGCCGCTCGGCCGGCGCGCTCGGCTCGACCTCCGCGTCGACGTCGTCGTCGATCGCGGGCAACGGCACGACGTCGGCGGCGACGCCGGCGCGATCGCGCCAGCGGGCAACCGGTTCGAGATCCCGTCCGTCGGCGATCGACGCCAGCTCGAAGAGCTGCAGCGCCTCCGCGAAGTACGGATCGCGCACGAACGACTCCGTCCGGAACCGCCGCTTGGTCGGCGGATCGGAAAACCGGTGCAGGACGCTGCAGATGCGCTTGAGGCAGCCCGCGTCGCGACGTGGCAGCCGGAAGTCGAGGGCGAACGGCGTGATGAGCTGCTCGGCGATGCTGGCCGGGCTGCGCCGGGCGGCGCGGGCCGACGCGACCGAGACCGGCCGGTGGAACAAGACCGCCAGCATCAGGCCGTTCTCCGGTGGCCAGTCGGGTCGTGGACCGGTGCACGGCACGCCGCCCGTCGCACGTGCGAAGCGACCGTCGAGCGCCTCGAGCCCGCGCCAGAAGCGCAGCGCTTCCTGCTGATCGGCGTCGTCGAGGTACTCCTGGACGTGCGGCACGATCGCGCGCAGTGCGCCGACGTCCCGCATCCGGAGGAACGCGTCGAGTGCGTGGCCGCCACGCAGCAGTCGCAGGACCTCTTCGAGCACCCGCGGCGGGGCGGAGCGGACGAGGTCGGGCGCGACCTCGCGCATCGCGCGTCCGGTCTCCGGCTCGAGGTCGAGACCGAGCCGGCCCGCGAACTTGATCGCGCGCAGGATCCGCACCGGGTCCTCACGGAATCGGACGAGCGGATCGCCGATCGTGCGGACCAGCCGTCGCTCGATGTCCGACAGGCCGTCGGCGTGGTCGAGCAGCTCGTCGCGGATCGGATCGTAGAACAACGAGTTGATCGTGAAGTCGCGACGCAGCGCGTCCTCGGCCGCATTGCCGAACTCGTTGTCGCGCGTGATCAACAGGTCCTCGTCCTCGCCCTCCTCCGACGGTTCGGGGGCACGGCGGAAGGTCGAGACCTCGAGGATCTTGCGGTTGCCGTCGAAATGCAGGTGCGCGAGCTTGAAGCGACGGCCGATGATCCGGCAGTTGCGCGGAAACGTCCGCTTGACGTCCTGAGGCAGCGCCGACGTCGCGATGTCGAAGTCCTTCGGCCGCTGGCCGAGGAGGAGGTCGCGCACGCAGCCACCGACGAGGAACGCTTCGAAGCCGTGCTGCTGGAGCCGTTGCACGGCGCGGAGGGCGTCGCGGTCGAGGAGGGAACCGTCGAGTCCGCTCGGAGACAGCACCGTGGGTAGGACGGTCGTCTCGGCAGGGCTCTCGCGCGTCGTGGAACTCAGTTCGGCCTCCTGGGGTCCGGACCCACCTCGGATGTCCGGGCCATTCCCCGCGTTCTAGCGGGCGCGGGAGGGACGCTCAATGGAAAAGGCACGCGCGCGGGTTCACGGACGCAACGTCTCGACCGTGGTCAGGGACGACGAGCCGCCTGCGCCCTCACCGCCGAACAGCAGCACGAGGCCGTCCGGCGTCCGCACCGCGGTATGGCCGCCGCGGGGCGCCGGCAGGCCCGGGAGCGTCTGCCAGCTGTTGGTCGCCGGCAGGAACACCTGCACGCTCTGGATCGGCACCGGCGCGGTGAGCGTGCCCGTCGCCCCTCCGGCGACGACGACCCGGCCGTCGGGCAGCAGGGTCGCCGTGTGCAGCGCACGGGCCGAAGCCATGTTCGGCAGGCTGGTCCAGGCGTTGGCCATCGGGTCGTAGACCTCGGCCTGGGCGACCGGCGTCGCCTGGGTCAGGTCGGGACCGGAGGTCGCGCCGCCGGTGACGAGCACCCGGCCGTCGAGCAGCCGGACCGTGTTGCCGAAGTGCCCGCCGCGCGCGACGTGCATGCTGGCGGCCGCAGACCACGAGGTCGCGGCGGCGTTCAGGAGCTTGCACGTGGCGACGCCGCCGAGCGGGATCGGGATGCCGATCACGCTGTCGACGCGGAACCCCCCGGACGCGAGCACGCGGCCGTCGGCGAGGGTGGTGACGTCGCAGCCGAGGACGTGGTAGGGGAAGGTCGGTCCGTTCGACCACGTGTTGGTCACGGGGTCGTAGATCTCGGTCGTGTCCTTGGCGTTGGCGAGCGCGGACAACGCGTCGGCGAAGGTGTTCGTGCCACCGACGACCAGGACGCGGCCATTGGACAGCAGTGCCGCGTCGTGGATCGCTCGCGGGCCCCCGGGCATCGGCGCGACGCTCCGGAAGGCGTTGGTCACGGGGTCGTAGACTTCGCAGCTCGCCAGGACGTTGCCCACCGCGTCGACGCCGCCGATCAGCAGTGTCTGGCCGTTCTGCAGCTCGACCGCCGCCGCGAGGGCACGCGCGACCGTCATGTTGGGACCAGGGCTCACGACCATCTTGCGGAAGTCGTAGCGCTCGGTGCTCCGGAGGCCGATCGCCGACAGGAACGTGCCCTGGCCGCCGCCGGCGATCAGGAAGTTGCCGCCGCCGGCGTCGTCGTTGCGGTCCGCGATCGCGACCGCGAGCGCGCGGGCGGTCGACATCCCGGGGGTGAGCGGCGTACCGGTGCCGGGCGCGCCGAGCTGTGCGGCGACGACGTTGGACATCTGGCCGAACAACCGCGTCGTGCCGGGGTACGTCAGGGTCTGGAAGCGCAGCGAGAGCCCCGCGAGGGTCGACAGGTTGGGGACCGGGAGCGGGATCGAGCCGGTGGCCTGGGAGAGCGGCAGCAGGAACCACGACGAGCCGAGGTCGAGTCCGACCTGGAGCGAGCGGCCGTCGCCGGGATCGACCAGCGACAGCGGCGTCGGGCCGGACTGCAGCGACGGGATCACCAGCAGCACGCCCCCGGGTGTGGCGCTGCCCCAGTCGAGCGTCAAGGTGCCGCCGAGGGCCCCGGGTGAGGCCTTGTCGAGGTCCATCGAGCCCTGGGCGACAGCGGGAACAGCGAAGGCCGCGACGGCGGCGAGCAGGATCGACGAGCGCATCGGGTGGATTCCGGATCGAGCGGGAGAAACGGGCGCGGCCATCGTCGGCGACGGGACGATTCGAGGGAAGGCCCTGCGCCTCGGGTCCCGGCGTCGGTCAGCCGCCGCTCAGCTCGGCAGTCGCCGATTCGGTCGGGTCGTGGATCGGCGGCTCGTCGCTGTCGCGGTCGTCCAGATATCCCGGCGGCAAGGACACCTTCTGCATCCGCCCCGACTTGCCGCGGCGGACGCGGAGCGCCGCTTCCGGATACGGCTCATCGCGCGGCAGCTCGGCCAACAGCGTCGCCAGCTCCTGCCGGGTCGACACCCGGTGCAACGCGTCCATCCGGCGCCGGACCCCGGGGAAGCTCTTCAGGTACCACCCGGCGAACTTCCGCATGTGCCGCAACGCGATCGACGCGCCGAAGAACCCGATCAGCAGATCGGCGTGCAGCAGTGCCGTGTCGCAGACCTCGCCGAGGCTCGGCGGCGCGGCCGGCTCGCGGCCGTCGAACGCGTCGGCCAGGTCGCGGAAGAGCCACGGCCGGCCGAGGCAGCCACGGCCGACGACCACGCCGTCGCAGCCGGTCTCGCGCATCATCCGGAGCGCATCGAAGGCCTCCAACACGTCGCCGTTGCCGAGCACCGGGATCGTCGTGACGTGCTGCTTCAGCTCGGCGATCGCCTGCCAGTCGCGCCTCGCCGTCGTAGAGCTGCGCCGCGGTTCGCGCGTGCAACGCCACGGCGCGCGCAGCCTTCGGCCTCGGCGACCCGGCCCGCGTCGAGGAAGGTCGGCGACGTCGTCGTCGATCGCCATGCGGAACTTGATCGTCACCGGCACTGCGCCGGCGTCCGCGACGACCGCGCGCACGAGCCTGGCGAGCAGCCGCGGGCGCACCGGGATCGCCGAGCCGCCGCCTTGGCGGTGACCTTGCGCACCGGGCAGCCGAAGTTGAGGTCGATGTGGTCGACCCGCCCACTCCTCGACCAGCATGCGCGTCGCGCCCGCCGACGTGCGGGGGTCGTGCCGTAGAGCTGGAGGCTCGTGCCGCGCTCCTCGTCCGGGCCGAACGACGCGAGCCGCAGCGTCGCTCGTGTCGCCGCGACCAGACTCTTCGCGCGGTGATCATCTCGCTGACGTAGAGGCAGCGGTCGTCGGAGAAGCGGCGGCAGAGCGTGCGGAACGGCGCGTTCGTGACGCCGGCCATCGGCGCGAGCACGACCGGCGGATCGACGGTCAGCGAGCCGAGCCGGAGCGGTGCGAACTCGCCCGGGCGGGCGAGCGGGACGTGGGCGTTCAGCTCGCTGCGCATCCGATTCCGAAGCGGCCCCGCGCGCCCGTGTCCGCGGCGCTCTGCTCGCGCCGTGCGGCGGGCGGGACGGTGTGCCCAGGAGAGGACTCGAACCTCCACGGGGTTTTAACCCCACTAGGACCTGAACCTAGCGCGTCTGCCAATTCCGCCACCTGGGCGTGGGGAGGCGGAGGAGCGTAGCGCCGGCCTTCGGCGATGCAAGCCCGAAGGGCGTCCTGGCGCGGTCGCGCGGGCCGTGTAAGGTGCTGCGCCCGATGGCGAGCAAGCAGGGTCAGGACGCATCATCCCGCGTCATCGACAACCGCAAGGCGCGGCACAGCTACGAGATCCTGGAGACGTTCGAGGCGGGGATCGCGCTGCTCGGCACCGAGGTGAAGAGCCTGCGCGCCGGCAAGGCGCATCTCGACGAGGCGTACGCGCGGATCGACGGTGGCGAGGTGTTCCTCGTCGGCGCCCACATCGCCGAGTATTCGCACGGCAACCAGCTGAACCACGAGCCAACGCGTCGCCGCAAGCTGCTGCTGCGGAAGGCGCAGATCCGGAAGCTCGAGGCGAGCGTCAAGCAGAAGGGTCTGACGCTGGTGCCCCTGAAGCTCTACTTCAACGATCGCGGCCTGGCGAAGCTGTCGTTCGGACTGTGTCGCGGCCGCAAGACCGTCGACAAGCGCCACGTCGAGCGCAGTCGCGAAGCCGCGCGCGAGTTGCGCGAGCACCGGTGAGCGGAGCTCACGCCGGCTTGGTCACCAGGAAAAGGGCGCCGCTCACCTCGAGCCACTCGTCGGGCATCGCGGCGAATCGCGGTGCGAGCTTCGCGCGCAGCTCGGGATCGATCGTGACGATGGCCGATTCGTTCGGGCACATCGTGACCACGAAGCCGTGCGCGCGGAACTTCGCCGCGACCTCGTGCGGTCGTAGTCGATTGCTGCCTTGGACGAGCGGGCGATCGGTGTCGATCGTCAGGAAGTCGAGTCGGCCGACCGAAGGGTCGCCGTAGCGGCGATGGTCGGACGCGTCGAGGTTGTGGACGCCGACGCCGCCGGGAGCGGTGATGCGCGCCATCTCGGCGAGAACCGCATCGACGTCCGGGACGTGCTCGAGGAACGAGAGGCTGCAGACGATGTCCGCCACACCGTCCGCGAAGTGCGTGTCGTCGGCGGACACCTGCTCGAACCGCAGGCGGGACGGCACACCGGCAGGGTCGCCGACGGCGAGCTTCTGGAGATCGAAGTCGTGCAGGTTCTCGAGCAGGACCTTCGGTCCGGGCAGCAGCCCGGGATAGAGCGTCCTGGACAGCATCGCGATCGCCAGATCGTGGAGCGCGCGGACCGCGACGGACGGGGACGCCACCGGCTCCAGATCGATGCCGACACACTCCTGGGCACCACACGCGATCAGGGTCATCAGACTCGCGAGCGGATTCAGCGCACCGCAGCCGAGCTCGAGGCAACGCGCGTTCGCCAGTCGTCGGCGGTCGATGGCCGGGTGCCGAAGCAACGTTCGAAGCAGCATGAACGAGTGCTGTGGGCTGAACCGGTTGGGATTGTCCTGCGTGCGCAACGCGAGCTCGGCCGCGAGCCAGCCGGACTCGCGGATCAGCCGGTGTGACCAGTCGGCCGACGGCGTCCGCGGCTCGCGCCGGAGTCGATCGAGCAGGGCCGACACCAGATCCTGCAGGCTCGCGGCCGCGAGCCGCTCGGACGACGGCCGGGGGTTCGTGGCGACCGACCCGGGTGCGTGCCGCGGGGCCGGCTGCCGTTCGGTGCCGTGCTGCTCCATCCGTCTCCTTCTCGCGCGAGAGCCTCGACCGGCCGGGCCGAGGTTCGCCGTCGCTGCAGTCGGGAGCCCCGATGGTTGCCCATGGAGGCGGCGGGAATCGAACCCGCGTCCCGTGATACCCCGGCATGAGCTTCTACGTGCGTAGGTCGTCGTTTGGATCTCGCCGCGGCGCCTCCGACGACCAGGATGCGCGTTGGCCAGCTCGGCTGTTGTCTCGTCGCGGCCGGGCAGAGCATCCGGACGCGACCAGCCTGCTGTGTGTCGCCACCGGCCCCCGCAGGCGAAGGACCGGCGACGTGACTGCACTTATCAGGCAGCCAGAGCGTAGTGCTGGTTGGCACTTCAGTTTTCCCGGGTTTTTTGCGAGGCCACCCGGGGCCCTCGGCACGCCACTCACGTCGTGACAGCATCCGGTCGATGCCGATCGCCCCCGTGAAGGGCTCCACGACTGCAGCGCCGGAGACCATGCCACGGTCGGCCGAACCACGCAAGCCCGTCCTTGGCAAGCAACTGCCGCGCTCTTCACGGTATCTTGACGTCGGCTGCCTAGCGTCCCGCCCGTCGATTCCGCTCCGAGGAAGACGCGCCCGACCTGGGCCGCACACGCATGAAGCGCGAGACCATCGTCGTCATCGAGGACGAAACCGACATCCTCGACGTCATCGAATACAACCTCGCCCGCGAGGGCTACCGGGTGCGCACGTTCCGCGACGGCGAGGACGGGCTCGACGGCGTGCGACGCGCGGCGCCGGACCTCGTCCTGCTGGATCTGATGCTGCCCGGGCTCGATGGCCTGGAGGTGTGCCGGCGCCTGAAGCAGGACCCGGTGACTCGGCCGATCCCGATCGTGATGGTGACCGCGAAGGGCGAGGAGTCCGACGCGGTGCTCGGTCTCGGCGTCGGCGCCGACGATTACGTGCGCAAGCCGTTCAGCCCGAAGGAGCTGGTCGCTCGCGTGTCGGCGGTGCTGCGGCGCGGACCGGTGCGCGAGGACGCCGCCTCGACCGAACGGATCGTCCGCGGCGGTCTGGTGATCGATGCCGGGCGGCACGAGGTCAAGGTCGACGGCGAGCGCGTGAAGTTCACGGCCACCGAGCTGCGGCTCTTGCACTTCCTCGCATCCCATCCAGGTCGCGTGTTCACGCGCGATCACCTCTCGAGCCGCGTCATCGGCGAAGACGCGGTCGTCCTCGACCGGAACATCGACGTGCACGTGGGCTCGCTTCGCAAGAAGCTCGGGCAGTACCGTGACTTCGTCGAGACCGTCCGGGGGGTCGGCTATCGATTCGCCGACCTCTCGGACAATTGATGCTGCGGTCGCGGTTCCTCTGGAAGTCGTTCGCCGGGTACGGCGCCGTCATCCTGCTCACGCTCGCGATCCTCGGCGAGTTGGTGGCATCGGGGACTGTCGAGGATCTGCGCGCGAAGACCGAGGGCCTGCTGGCCGGCACGACCGGGGTTGCGGCCGAGGCGGTCACTGACGCGCTCGAACGACCGCCGGACACCAATCCGGGCGCGCCGCTGCAGACTCGGGTCGCCGCGCTCGCGAAGGCGTCCGGCGTGCGTCTCGCGGTCATCTCGGATGCCGGCGCGGTGCTCGCGGACAGCGGCGCGTCGACGGTGCGCGGTACCAACGTCGGCGTCCTGGGCGAGGTGCTCGCGGCGCGGCAGGGCGGCATCGGCTGGTCGGTCCGGCGCGATTCGTCGGGCGAGGACGTGCTGCACTGCGCGCGCCGGATCGACGGCAGCCGTGGCGTTCTCGGCTTCGTGCGTGCCTCCGCGCCGATCGGTGGAATCATGGGCCGGCGCGCCACGATCACCCGCACGATCCTGTTCGCGGCGCTGGCCGCGCTCGTCGCCACGTTCCTGCTGGCGTGGTTCCACGCCCGGGTGCTGGAGCGCCCGCTCAAGGAGATCACGCGTTCGGTGGACGCGATGTCGCGCGGGGACTTCTCGCGGCGACTCCTCGTCCACGAGAACGACACGGTGGGGGCGTTGGCGATGTCGCTCAACCGCCTCGGTGCCGCCAGCCGCGAGCGCATGGACATGATGGCGACCGACCGCAACAAGGTCGTCGCCATCCTGGCATCGGTCGTGGAGGGCGTCGTCGCCGTCGACTCGAGCGAACGCGTCGTCCACATGAACCAGGCCGCCGCGCGCATCCTGGGCACGCACGCAGGCCGCGCCCACGGACGCCGGCTCTGGGAGATGACGCGGGTCCGCGAAGTCTCGGAGATGCTGGCGACGACGCTGCGGACCGGTGAAGAGGTCATCGGTGAGGTGCGCGTGGTGACACCACCGCGCGACCGCTGGGTGGAGCTGCGCGCCACCCCGCTCCACGACGCCGATTCGGCGATCGCCGGCGCGGTCGTGATGCTGCACGACGTCACCGAGCTCCGCCGGTTGGAGGCGATCCGGCGCGACTTCGTGGCCAACGTCAGCCACGAGCTGAAGACGCCGATCACCGCGATCCGCGGCATGGTCGAGACGGTGCTCGACGACTCGGAGATGGAGCCCGAGATGCGCCGGCGGTTCCTCGCGCGCATCAAAGAGCAGTCGTTCCGGCTGTCGCAGCTCGTCAGCGACCTCCTGACCCTCTCGCGACTGGAGTCGGACAGCCAGCTCGGCGAGCTGTCGGTGCTCGACTTCGCGGATCCCGATTCGCGATTCGGTGCAGGCCTTGTCGCAGACCGCGGAGGACCGCGGGATCGCCGTCGACGTGGCCGTCCCCGAACGGCCGATCAAGGTGGTCGGCGAGATGGAGTCGCTGCGGCTCGTGGTCAACAACCTGGTCGACAACGCGCTGAAATACAGCCCGGAGGGCGGCCACGTCTGGGTGCGGCTGACGGCCGCGGACGGCTCGGCGGTCCTCGAGGTGGAGGACGACGGCATCGGCATCGAGCCGAAGCACCTCGACCGGATCTTCCAGCGGTTCTACCGGGTCGACAAGGCGCGCTCGCGGGCGCTCGGTGGCACCGGTCTCGGGCTGTCGATCGTCAAGCACGTCTGCCTCGCGCACCACGGCGAAGTGGCCGTCGACAGCTGCCTCGGGACGCGGCAGCACGTTCCGCGTGACCCTGCCGCTCGCGTGAATCGGGAGATCGACGCATGCTCGGTCCTTCGATGCCGCGATACCTTCGGCAACCGGTCTCGGAGCCGGTCACCTCGGACCCGAGCATGAGTCGCCACTTCTTGGACGATCTGGAGACGGCTGAAGCGCGAGATCCTCGACATGGGGTCGCTCGTCGAGGTCGCCGTCACCAAGGCGATCAGCTCGCTGACGGAGCGTCGTGCGGAGCTCGCCGAGGAGGTCATCCGGTCCGACACGGTGATCGACGACAAGGAGGTGCGGATCGAGGTCGAGTGCATGAAGAGTGCTCGCGCTCCACCAGCCCGTCGCCAGCGATCTCGCGGTTCGTGATCACGGTGCTGAAGGTCAACAACGACCTCGAACGCGCCGGTGACCTCGCTGCCAACATCGGCGAGCGCGCGCTCTACCTCGCGGTCCGGCCGCCGATCCCGGTGCCGTCGATCTTCCAGCGGATGGCCGACTGCTCACGCGAGATGCTGCGCGACAGCCTCGACTGCTTCGTCAACCTGGACACCGAGCTCGCGCGCGGTGTGCGTGCGCGCGACGACGAGGTCGACGAGCTCAATCGGCAGATGTTTCGCGACATGGAACGGCTGATGCGCGAAGACGCCGAGACGATCGAGCGGGCCGTCCAGGTCCTGTCGTGCTCGCGGCACATGGAGCGCATCGCCGACCTCGCGACGAACATCGCCGAGGACGTGGTCTACATGGTCGAGGGCGAGGTCATCCGCCACCGCCGCAAGGCGTAGCGCTGCTCCGGTCGCGGGTCAGTGCTTCCGCCGCAGCAGCCCGGGCAGCACCATCGCGCCGAGTGCGAGCATCAATCCCGCGGCCGCGAGCGGCAGTCCGAGGCACGTGCCCAGGGGCTCGTATCGGAACTCCACGATGTGCTTCCCCTCGCGCAGGGCGACCGAGCGGAACGCCACGTCCGCCTTGAGGATCGGCTGGGGCTCGCCGTCGACCGTCGCACACCATCCCGGCGCCCACGCGTCTCGAAGCACGAGGTAGCCACGGCCGTCGCCGAGGTCGACGTCGAGGCGACAGAGCTCGGGTCGGTCCGTCAACCACTCGATCTTCGGCGGCGTCGCCGGGCGGCTCGGCTCGAAGTCGGCGGGTGGGTGCTCGACGACGATGGAGTCGAGGGCTCGTCCGGGTGGGCGAGCATCTCCCGAGCGGCGGCGGATTCGTCGCCCGCCGGCCGTGCTCGGAAGGCGAGCCGCGCGCGCGGTGTGGTCGACACCGCGACGTTCACCGAGGGTCCGCCGGCTTCGCCACCCCCCGGTGCGGCGAGCAACGGCGAGTAGCGCGCCGAGACGAGCGGCCCCTCGCTGATCACCGCGGAGACGCCGGCGCGGGCCAGCAGCGGATTCTCGACGTTGCCGATGGTCGCGAGCGGCGCGACCCGCGCGTCGGGCTGACCCCGCACGATGCCGGGCTGCACCATCTCGAGCAGGTGCGCCGTGCGATCCAGGATCGCGGCGCCGTCGCTGTCGAGGATCTCGATCCCGTGCCGTCCCGCGAGCCGAGCACTCTGCACCGGGATCCGCGCACCGAACCGGACCGCTCGGCCGTTGTCGTCGGGGATCGCGGAGGCGAGCCGGGCCGATGCATCATCGGACGGTGCCCGGGGCACCGCGACGATGGACAGCACGCAGAGCTCGCCCAGAGCGACGGCACCCAGTGCGCCCTTGAACCGCAGAATGCCGAGGCGGTGCCAGCAGAAGAACAGCAGCACGATCACCGTCAGGGCGATCGACGGGAGGAGCAGATGCGCGCGGACGTGGGCGACCGAGCGCGCGAGCTCGGCGGAGTCCGCTGGCCGCGCGAGCCACTCGACCGCGTGCGACAAGGACCGCTCCCCGGGATCATCGCGACCAGCGAGAGGCCGGCGATCAGAAGGCAGACCGCGCCGGCGATCGGCAGCGCGAAGCGCCGCGCGCGCGGCGCATCGAAGAAGTTCTCGATGCCGAGGCTCGCGAGCACGACCACCGCGAGGTGGAGGATCGCCAGTGACGCGCCGGGTCTTCGCGGGGCCCAGTCGAGCGTCTCGGCCAGGAAATCGGACAGCGGCCCGTCGAGCGCGAGCATGAGACCGATCGACGCGATCACCAGCCAGTACAGCGGCTGGAGCGTACGCTTCGGTCGGAGCAGCCCGAGCAGGGAGAGGAACAGGACGAGGGCACCCGGATAGAGCGCGAGCTCCAACGCGTCGGCGCCGGGGTTCAGCGAGCGGATCGGTTCGGGGACACGCGTCGCGTCGTCGCCGAACAGTCCGGGGACGAGTGCTCCGGCCGTGCCCACCGGCTGCAGATGACGGGGCGTCGGCGCCAGGTCGGCGCGCAGTGCGCTCTCGAGCTGCAGGTGATCGAGCCACTGGGGCGCGAGCAACAGCACCGCGATCAGCGCGCCGAGCCCCACGGACTGCAGCGCGACGATCCGCTCCTGCCGATCGATCGACGTCAGACCGAACGCGAGCGTCGTGACGACGAGACCCGCACCGAGCGTCGCGGTCGTCGTCCCGCCGGTCGCGAACATCGCCCACAGCGCCGCGCCGAGCGCGGCCCCGATCCGCAGGCGGCGGCGGGCGAACAGACAGCGCCAGAGCAGCTCGAGGCACAGCGGGAGGATCGCCGCGGCGGCTGCTTCCGGAAGGCGATCGAGCGCCACCGTCATGAACCAGCCCAGGCCGTACAGACCGCCGCCGACGAACGCGCCGTAGCGCGAGATCGAGAGCACCCGCAAGAACCGGTAGGCCGTGATGCACGCGAACGCGGCGTGCAGACACAGCAGCAGCTCCAGCACCCAGGGGGTCGGCCATGCCGCGAGCAGCCAGAACGGCGGCCATGCCAGCGGAGCGCCGCTGACGGCGAACGGCTCGCCGAGCCGCGAGTGCTCGTTCCACGTCGGCGGGTCTCCTGCCCGCACGGTCGCGCCGACCTGGCGCATCGCCGGCAGCAGCACCGCGCCGTTGGTCGCCGCCTCGCCGCGTTCCGCGCTGGCCGGCATCGCGGACACCCGCGGCGTGCCGAGCAGCAGCCCGGGCGAGTGCTGCAGCACCGCGAGTGCGATGAGGAGCATGACGGCGAGGACGCCCTCCCGTCGACCGGTCCCGAAGAGGCTCACGCTCGTTCTGCTTGCGGCCTGCGGATCGAGCACGCTCCGGCATGGAACGGCCCGTCAGGTGGCAGGATCGGCGCGCGCGCCGTCGCGCCTTGAGCGGAAGCCGATGGCGAGCAGGGCGATCAACGCGGCCAATCCGATGGACGTCAGCCAGATGCCGCTCGTGAGTCCCGGCGGCGTGTAGCGAAACTCGACACGGCACGGCCCGGCCGGGAGTGCCACGACCCTCATGAACAGGTCACCCCGGGCGATCGCCGTGGGTCGGTCGTCGATCGTGGCGGTCCACCCGGTCAGCGCGGAGTCGGCGAGCACCAGGAAGCCCGCGGGACCGGCGTCGACGTCCAGCACCACGTGATCGGGAACGTCGCGGACGAAGCGTGCCCGGCGATCGGCCGCACCCGGGCTTCCGGTGGCGTCGCCCAGTCGCCGGCGCTCGGTCGGGGTCAGGAGCACTGCGGCGCGGGGCTCGAGGTCGCGGGCGACCAGCGCCGCCACGACGGCGTCGTCGTCGGGCAGCTCACGGACGGCGGGCACGACGAACGCCCGCGGCAGCGCCGACGGCCGTTCGTAGACGTAGAAGTCACCACCGGGGCCGTGCAGCTCGACATCGGTCTTTCGTCCGGCGTGCTGCAGGCGCTCGGTCGACAGCACGTAGCGCAGCCCGAACAGATCGAACATCGGCCGCTCGAGCCGCGTGTCGTCGGGGAAGTCCTTCGGCCAGTAGCCACGCATCATCTGGTCGTCGCCGTACAGCGCACGGAACACGCGCGACGACCACGCGTCGACGAACGCGTAGGCGTTCAGGTCGCGGATGCGCTCCGGAAACAACGTTCCCGACGGCAGCTCGATCGGCTCGTGGGGGACCTTCGCGGCGCGAGCGATCGTGATGCCACCGCGATCTCGCTCGGCATCGCGTCGCTCACGGAGGAAGGCGTGGATCGGCGTGTCGTGGATGTCGTGGCGCAGCACGCGTCCGGTGTTGAGCGGAGCTCCGAACGTCCACAGCTCGCCGACCGTGAACAGCGCTGCGGCCGCCAGCGCGACGGCCCGTACCCGCGGCGATCGCCGCGTGCCCACAAGCAGGAGCAGGAACAGCGACGTCGCCAGCAGTGCCCAACCCGCACGGTCGAGGCCAGACACGAGGCGTTGGGATCCGGCCGTGAGGTTCTGATCGCCGATGATCCCGGCCACGACGTCGTGGGTCAGCGTCGGTGCGCCGGGGCGATAGCGCTCGACGAGCGTGTCGATGACGGCGTCGTGATCGGCGAGCGGCGCGCGGCCGGCGATGACGAAGCAAGTGATCGCGCCGGCGATTCCCAGCGCGCCGATGAGCACGACGCGACGCCGCGCACGGTCGGCGAGTACGTGCTCGAGCCCGAACGCGGCGAGCACCGCGCCGAAGATCGCGACCGGACCGACGTAGCGGATCGGTGGCACGCTGCCGACGACCGGCAAGGAGTACCACGCTGCGAGTGCCGTCGGTGTCGATGCCAGCACGAACAGCGCGACGGCGCTCACGACGACGACCAGCCGGCACCTGCGCGCCGGGCCGAAGATCCCGAGCAGAGCCAACAGCAACGGGAGTGTGCCGAGGTAGACCGCGTACTCGGTGAGGTTGTAGTTCGGCGGGTACTGCAGCGCGCCGTCGGACACGCGGTGCACGTCCTGCAGGAGGAGCACGAGCGGAGACTGCTGGTAGGCCGGGAGCTGCCCCGGGAACCCGAACAGGTCCGGGGCCACGTAGCCGATCAGGCCCATCGTCGCGAACGCGTCGCCACGTAGCGATTCGAGTCCGGCCGCGATCTCGCGGTTCGACTCCGGGAAGAACCGGAACATCGGCAGCAGTTGGACCGCGGCGAGCATCGCCCCGAGCAGCACGCCGCCGAGCAGGAAGCCCGAGACCCTGAGCATCGGGACCGGACCGTCGAAGCCGAGCGTGCGCAGCAGCACGCATGTCGAGAACATCCCGGCGGCCAGCAACGCGGACACGGCGAACGGCGGGAAGCCGGCGAGCAGGGTCATCGCCGTGCACGCCGCCAGTGCGGCGACCGCCGGCATGCGCGCCATGCCGTGGTGGCGTCCGATCCGGAGCACCGCCCAGCACATGCCGGGGAGCCAGATCAGCGCGTTCATCCGCATGTAGAAGTGGCCGTTCGCGGCCAGCGTGCCGCCGAGCGCGAACACCAGGGCCCCGAACAGCGCCGCGATCGTCGAGACGTCCATCTCGCGCAGGAAGCCGAACGCGAGGAGGCCGGCGATCGCGAACGACAGCCAGGCCGCGAGGCCGAGGCCACCCTGCGGATCGCCGCGCAGGAGGAGCAGCTGGTTCGGAGGGTAGGCCATCGCCGCCAGGCCGTTCGCATACAGCGGCGCGCCGAAGCGTGCGTACGGGTTCCAGCCCGGGAAGCGCCCGTCGGATCGTTCCCGCCGGGCGAGCTGCATCTCGGGGACCACCAGCGCCGGGATCTCGGTGACGTCGAAGTTCGACGGCTGCTCGTCCAGCTTCGCCTGATCGGCCGGCGTCAGCGTCGTCGACACCGGTGGGAAGCGGGCGAGGTCGAACGGCACGTAGGTGCGCGGACCGATCACCGACGGCGCGAGATAGAGGAGCGGCGCGGCAAGCAGCGTGACGATCACGAGGATCGTGCGGGTGCGGGTTGGCGGTCGGTCCTCGGTCAACGGCTCTCCTGCTCGGGTGGAAGCGTAGCCGGCGCGGCACGGTGTTGCGGCATGCGCCGGTGCCGCGCGAGGACGCCGGCCAGGATCAGCCCCAGGGCGATCGCAGCGCCGGCGGCACCGAGGAGGCGCGGCCAGAACACGACGGGACCGTCGTATGCGAACTTCACGACGTGATCACCGGGTGCGAGGTGCACGGCGCGCAGGTAGTGATCGGCGATGAACACCGGCCTCGCCTCGCCGTCGACGGTCGCGGTCCAGCCCGGGTCCCAGGGATCGGCGAGGCGCAGGTAGCCCGGCTCGCGAGCGACGACGTGGATCGTCACCCGCTCGTCGGTGTGGGCCACGATCTCGACGTCCGCGTCGGGTGTGCCGTCGCCCGACGCCGGCGGTGCGTTCGGATCCTCGAGCACGGTCGTGGCACGCGGGTCCTGCTTCGGATCGCCGAGCAGCGCGAGCCGGGCGTCGTGGTCGGCGACCACTTCGGCACGGTCGCAGAACGTCGCCCGGGGCAGCGTGCGCGTCCGCTCGTACAGCCGGAACGGGCGCGGCACGCCGGCGGGTGTCCGGTCGACGAGGTTCGGGAGCGCGAGGTCGTCGCGCGCGGACAGCACGAAGCGGCAGTCCAGCAGATCGAGCAGCGGGTGTCGCAGCGACTCCGGCCGGAACAGCGCGAGCACGCCGGCGCCGTTCAGCGCGACGCTCGGCTTCCCGGGTGCGTCCGGCTCCAGCGTGCGGAACAGCTCCTCCATGCGCGCGGCGGGGAGCGGTTCGTAGACGTCGAGGTCCTCCACGCCCCAGTACGCGTCGAGGTTGGGTGGGAGGAAGTACAGCGCGGTGTCGTCGCCGGTGCGTGCGAGGCGCATGATCCGCGGGCGCACACCGTTGTCGGCGGTGGCCGCGAGGACCGGCTCGAGGATCCTCGGCGACCGGGTCACGCGCTCCACCGGCACGGGCACGATCGTGCCCGCTCCGGCGAGCAACAGCTCCGCGATTCCCAACGCGGCCCACGCCGCCAGTCGCATCCGGGCACGGGGCAACAGCAGCAACAGCGAGACAGAGGCACGCGACGACCAGCGACCGCGAGGACGTCCAGAGCAGCATCGCCTGGTTGGCCGTGGCCTCGAGCGGATGCCGGGCCATCTCCGCGAGCGTGAGCGCGGTCGTCACCGGCGGACCGGCGGCGTCGGCGAGGCGATGAGCCCACGCCTGCCGGAAGGCGTCGAGGTCGCCGATCGTGCCGAGCTGTGCGACGAACAGGGGCGTGCACGCGAGGATCGCGAGCAGCGCCAGGACCGCCGCCGGCCGGCGCCCGGACCCGGACGCCAGGCGGTCCGCGCCAAATCCGGTGAGCACGGTCAGCGCGATCGTGGCGAGGAACAGGAAGCGCCGCAGGTCGCCGGCGCGTGCGCCGGGGACGATCGCGGTCAGCTGCAGGAACGGCGGCGTGGCCATCGCGGTGCCGAGCGCGATCACCAGCACACCGGCGAAGAACCAGATGGCGGCGTCGCGCGCCCGCCAGAGCGCGAGCAGGACCAGCAGGAGGCCCGGGATGCCGACCGCGAACGCGGTCTCCGCGTAGTTGGATCCGAGCGCCTTCGGCCCGGGCAGCAGCGCGAGCGCGGACCACGCCGGGCGGAACTCGCCGCCGACCGGAGCGAGATCGGGCCACTGCAGCAGATCCGGCCACAGGAACGACCGGAGGTGCTGCCACGACAAGCCGTGCGCGACGAACTCGGCCGTCGTCCACGTGGCGCGGGACGACGCGCTCGCTGCGACCAGCGTCGGGCCCATCTGCGCCGCGCCGAGGACCGCGCCGATCACCGCGCCGAGCGCGATGCCGGTGAGTGGGCGCCATCTCCGGAAGCGCACCGCGCAGCACAACGCCCACGCGCCCGTCAGATAGGTGAGCTGCAACGCGACCGGTGGAAACCCGCCGAGCCATGCGACGCCTAGCAGGAGCCCGATCGCGCCGATCCGCGCCGGTCCGATCCGCTCGCGGAACGCGCCGAGCACCGACGTCAGCAGCGGAAACACCGGCAGCGCGGCGGACAGGATCACGTTGTGGTGGATGCGTGCCTGAGTCCAGAGTCCGAGCACCGCGACCGTCAGGCCGGCGAGCGCCGCCAGGTGCGACAGGCCGAGGCGTCTGAGGAACCACCATGCACCGAGCCCGAACAACACCTGATGCAACAGGAACCAGATGCCGTAGATCCCGGCCGATGCGATCGGGAGCAGCAGCAGCGCGTTCCATGGTTGCCACACCTGCGCCTGCTGCGGCACGAACGGCGCACCGCCGGCGAGCACGCGCGTCCACGCCGGCGTCCCGCCGCTGCGAAGACGATCCTGTTGGATGCGATCCCAGGCGAGCGACTCGTTGTACTTGTCGCCCATCGTGATGTTGCCGCGGGCCAGATCGGCCGCATCGACGGTGTGATCGCGCAGTGCCTCGGTGCGCAGCGGCTCGAAGCGTTCGGGAACGAACGGCACGACCGCTCGCGTCGGCAGCACACCGGCACGAAGGAACAGGATCGAGCAGAGCGCGGCGAGCAACACCGCCTGCAGGATCTCGCGGCGAGGCAGGGCTGGCGTCGGCGTCACGGGGAGTGCGAATGGCTCCGGCGCGGGGGGACGGGATCCTCACCAGGCTCGGTGAACGGATGACAGCGCAGGATGCGCCGGATGGCGAGCCAGCTCCCGCGGAACGCCCCGTGTACGCGGAGCGCTTCGAGCGCGTAGGCGGAGCACGTCGGATGGAACCGGCAGGTCGGCGGCTTCAGCGGTGAGAGCAGCCACCGATAGAGCAGCACCGGCACCATCAGCAGGTACCCATCTGCGCCTCCGACGGCGGCGCTGTGTGCGCGGCGTGTCCTCGCGCTCGGCCAGAGCCGCGATCAGCTCGACGAGCTCGCGCCGCACCGCGGTCAGCTCGAGCCGCGCCCCGCTGGGTTTCGGGATCAGCACGATGTCGAACTGACCGGGAAGGTCCGGACGCTCGAGCCGGAACGCCTCACGCAGGATGCGTTTCAGCTTGTTCCGTCGCACCGACGAGCCGTTCTCCTTGCTGACGGCGACCCCGAGCCGATGACCCGGCTCCCGCCGCCGCGCAGCGACGACGACGATCAGGTGCCCGCTGGCCCGAGCGCCGCGCGAGTAGACGCGGCGGAATTCGCGCACGTGCGTCAAGCGCGCCCGGCGCGGGAGGCCGAAGCCGCGCACGGGATGGCTCGCGTCACTCCCCGGGCTTGATGTACTGGTAGGCATGCGCGACGCGTTCGTCGCCGTTCGGCAGCTTCGTCGTGCCGAGGAACTTCTCGAAGTCGCGGCGCGCCTCGTCCCTGCGGCCGAGCTCCTCGAGCGCGCGCCCGCGGTTGTAGTAGTCGGTCGAGCGCGTCGGATCGAGCTGGAGCAGGACGTCGAGCTGCTTCACCGCGGCCTCGTAGTTGCCCTTGCGGAAGTGCATCTCCGCCAGCGCGGATCGGACCTTGATCTCCTGGTCGACGAGGTCTTGGAGTGCCTGCCGCTCCTGCCGCTCGTAGTCGAGGTTCATCGTCTCGCGGATGATCGAGTTCTTCACCTCCTGCTCGGCGAGGTTCCGGTCGAGGCAGGCCTGGCCCTCCGCCACCGCCTTCTCGTAGTCGCCGCGCTGGACGTCGATCTCCATCAGGCCCTTGTGTGCGAACCGCAGCAACTCCTCGCGGCGGATCAGCTCATGGTAGAGTCGCTCGGCCTCGGTCCAGTGCGCGCGGGCGCGGGCCGCGTGTTCCTCGGCACGGGACACGGCGAGCGTGCGTTCGGTCTCGGTGACGTCGCGGCGCTCGGAGCGTGCGGTCTCCGTCTCGGCGAGGCGAGCGTGCTCGTCGCCGAGCAGCTGCTGGGTCCGACCGTAGCCGAGCAACACCGGGCCGCCGTGGTCGGCCGGCGACCGTTCGGCGTAGGCTCGGGAGAAGAACTGGTCGGCGCGACCGATCTCACCCTTCTGCAGGTACGACCATCCGGCCACGCTGAGCAGCTTGTAGTTGCCGGGCTCCAGCTCCAGGCCCTTCTCCGCGGCGTCGATGGCCTGATCGAAGCGTTGGCCGCCGTAGTAGGTGGCGGCGTTCTGCTGGAACATCGTCAGCCGTTTCTGCTCCTCCGAGCTGAGTCCGCCGAACACGCCACATGCCGACGGCAGCAGGCAGAGGACGGCCAGGGGCGGGATTTTGAGCCGGTTCATTCCGCGGTTTGCGATCCGAAGAGGCGGGGCAGGGGCGGCCAGTCTACGCGAGCGGACCGGGTCCGGGGAACGGTTCGCTCAGTGCCGGCGGCCGTTCACGTAGAACTCCCGCGTGCCGTGCGCCTCGACGGCCCCGGCGACCCGGCGGAGTGCGACGCCGTAGGCCGCGATCCGCGGCGACAGGTCCTTCTCGCGGGCCAGCGCGAGCACGTCGCGCCAGGAGTCCTGCATCGTCTCGCGCAGACGGCCGTGGACGTCGCTCAACGTCCAGTAGTAGCCCTCACGGTTCTGCACCCACTCGAAGTAGCTGACGGTCACGCCGCCGGCGTTGGCGAGGATGTCCGGAATGACGGTGACGTGCCGCTCGACGAGGATCTCGTCGGCCTCCGGCGTCACCGGCCCGTTCGCGAGCTCGAGGACATAGCGCGCCTTCACGTCTGCGGCGTTCGCTCCGGTGATCTGGTTCTCGAGCGCGGCCGGAACGAGCAGCTCGACGTCGAGCCCCAGCACGCCCTTCTCCGGCAGTCGCTCGCCGCGGATCCCCTCGAGACTGCCCGTCGTCTGCTTGTGTGCGATCAGCTCGGTGACGTCGTAGCCATCGGGGTGGAAGTAGTCGCCGGACGAGTCGCTGACGCCGACGATGCGGTAGCCGTCCTTCGCGAGCAACCGCGCGATCGCCTGCCCGGCGTTGCCGAAGCCCTGGACGGCGACGCGCGTCCGATCCGCGTGCCAGCCCTCGGACTGCTCGATCTCCTTGACGACGTAGTAGCCGCCCCGCCCGGTGGCGTCGTCGCGCCCGACCGTGCCGCCGATCTCGATCGGCTTGCCGGTGATCACGGCAGGAGTCTTGGCACGGCGGATGGTGGAGTACTCGTCCGCCATCCAACCCATGATGCGCGAGTTCGTGTAGACGTCTGGCGCGGGGATGTCGGTGTCCGGTCCGATGAAGTCGGCGATCTGCTCGATGAAGCCGCGGCTGAGGCGTTCGAGCTCCATCGGCGACAGCTCCTTCGGGTTCACGCGGATGCCGCCCTTGGCACCGCCGAACGGGATGTCCACGACGGCACACTTGCAGGTCATCCACAGCGCGAGCGCCATGACCTCCGGCAGGTGCACGCCCGGGTGGTAGCGGATGCCACCCTTGGTCGGGCCACGGGAGTCGTCGTGACGCACGCGGTAGCCCTGGAAGATCCGGAGCGACCCGTCGTCCATGCGCACCGGCACGGAGACCGTGAGCGCCGACTTCGGGTGCTTGAGCCGCTCGAGGGTCTCGGGGTGGATCGGCACATGGACCGAGGCTTCGTCGAGACGTCGGACCGCGAGGTCGAAGAGATCGGGGCTGTCGGTCATGTCGGACTCCGCTCACACGCTCGGTCGTGCGCCGGGGCGCCATCGTGCCCCGACGAGGACGACTCACGAACGTCGAGGCGAGGTGTGCCTTTCGAGCAGCACCAGGGTCTCGACGTGTTCCGTGTGGGGGAACAGATCGACGAGCCGTACCGCGACGGGACGGTAGCCGAGCGCGGCGAGTCCGTCGAGGTCACGGCCGAGGGCGGACGGTGCGCACGAGACGTACATGAGACGAGGGATCGCGAGCGCGGCGAGCGTGGCGATGCCGTCATCGCCGAGCCCCTTCCTCGGCGGGTCGAGCACACCGAGGTCGAACCCGCCTTGCGATCGCCACTCCCCGAGCGCTGCGCGGTGCACCGTCACGCGCGACGCGAAGCCGTTCACACGGGCGTTGTGCTCGGCGTCCCGGCACGCGACCGGGTGCGTCTCGACGAGGTCGACGTGCGCCGCATCGGCAGCCGCGAGTCGCATCGCGAAGCCGCCGACGCCACCGTAAGCGTCGAGGACGCGTCGCCCCGCGACGTCGCCGAGCATCGCCATGGCGGGGCGATAGAGGATCGCCTCGACCGCGCGATGCGCCTGGTAGAAGCTGCCGAAGCCGACGCGGAACTCGAGGCCACGCGCGCGGTCGATCTGATGGTCGTGACCGCGCAGCGGCAGCGATCGCGCCCCGAGCAGTGCGTTGCCGGTGTCGGGTTGGATGTTGCGCACGACTCCGACGATGCGCATCGGGCGTCCGCGCGGATCGCGCGAGCCCTGGGCCGCGCGATACAGCGCGTCGGCGACGGCCGCCGCGTCCTCGAACAGTCCGGGGCGCGTCACGACGCCCAGCAGGAGCTCGCCGGTGCCCGGCATCACGCGTGCAGACAGGGCCCGGAGGAAGCCGGTCTCGTGGGCTTCGTCCCACGGTTGGACACGGAGCTCGCGGAGCTCCGCCTCGGCGCGCCGGCCGAAGCGCGTGAGCGCGCGATCCTGCAGCTGGCACTCGCGGATGCGGACGATGCGATGCGAGCCGCGCTCGTACAGACCGAGCACGAGGCGTCCGTCCGGATCGGGCACGGCCGGGTAGAGGAGCTTCGTGCGCGTGTGGCGGGGCACCGACCGGGGCGGATCGAGAACCGGTTCGACGTCGCCGAGGTGCGCACCGAGCGCAGCGATCACGGCGGCGCGCTTGCGCGCGAGCTGTTCGTCGATCGAGCGGTCGAGCAGCGAGCAGCCACCGCAGGTGCCGAAGTGCGGACACGGCGGTGCGATGCGGGGACCGGCGCTCACCGCGTCACGACTCCTCGCCGTACTGGTCGAACAGGCGCGCCGCTTCGGCTTCCAGCGGCGCCGCGCCATCGTGGTCGCCGAGTGCCTCGCGCGCCTCGGCGAGCGCTTCCAGAGTCCGTGCGAGCTCACGCCAGGTGACGGCGTCGCCGGGCTCGAGCTCGCCGAGCTCGCGGCGGCGCATCACCGCGCGCTCGAGATGGACGGACGCCTCCTCCGCGCGACCGAGCTCGAGCAGCAGCTCACCCAGGGCCTCGAGGCTCTCGCATTCGACGGGGTACCACAGCGGGGGGTCGTCCGCGCGCAGGACGAGGCGGCCCGCTCGTTCGACCGCGTCGCGCAGCGCGCGCTCGGCCTGGGCCCCCTCACCAAGATCGCGGTGGGCCTCGCCGGTCGCTCGCTGGATCTGGGCGCCGACCGCCTGCACGCGCTCATCTCCCGGAACGAGCCGGCCGACGCGGGCGATCAGCCCCGCGGCGCGGCGCAGGACGCGGGTGACCCCGTCGAACTGTTGTTGCTCGTGCAGCGTGTGGCCGAGGTTCAGGAGGGCCTGTGCCAGACGCACCTGGTAGTCGACGCTCTCGGGGTCGAGGGCGACGAGGCGCTCCTCGGTCCGCACGGCGAGCTCGCCGTGGCGCGTCGCTTCGTCGAAGCTGCCGGTGTGCTCGTACAGGGCCGCGAGGCTGTCGTAGGAGACCGCGAGGTTCGCGAGGGCGCTCTGATCGTCCGGGTCGAGCGCCACGAGGCGGGAATCCGCGTCGCGACTCGCCGCATAGTGTCGGATCGCGGTCGTCGGTGCGGCTCGCTGTGCGTATGCCGCGCCGAGCTCGTTGTGGAAGTGCGACAGATCGGCGAGCAGTGTGGGCTCGTCCGGCCAGCGTCGCAGCGCCTCGGTCAGCACGGCGAGGCCCTTGCGCACGTGACGCGCGGCCTCTTCCTGACGATCGACACCGAGCAGCACCAGGGCGCAGGAGAGATGCCCGTGTCCGGCCTCGGCGTGCCAGTCCGGTGCGTCCGGTGCGAGCGCGACCAGTCGGGCGATCGTCGACTGTGCCGCGAGGTGCGCGGTGAGCGCCTCGTCGAGCTGGCCGTGATCCTCGGTACGCGAACGCCACCACGCGCTGACCGTCGGCCAGGCGCGCGAGCGCGTCCTCGTCGTCGGGTTGCGCGCCGACCATGGCTTCGAGCAGCGCGAGCATCGTCGCGTAGTGCTGCTGGGCATCGAGCGGCCGGCCGACGTCGAGGGACAGCTCGGCGACGTCGCGGTGCGCGTCCGCGAGCTGTGAGCGCCATTCGGGCGGTGCATCCTTCCGCGCACACAGGCGTTCGCGGACGCGCGCGGACTCCCGGGCCTGTTCGAGCGCCGCCTGCGGCTCGTCGAGGCGTGCGTACGTGTCGCACAGGTTCTCGTGATCGGTGGCGAGGCAGTAGCGCCAGTACGGCTCGCGCGGGTCGTCGGCGACGAGCGACTTGTTGAGTCGCAGGGACTCGCGGTGGTGGGCGACGGCGTCCTGTAGCTGGCCGGTCTCGCCGTAGTGGTGGCCGAGCGCGTTGTGGGCGAGCGCGTGCGCGCTGCGCGCGCGCAGGTCGCCCGGCCGTGCGCGGACGACGCGTTCGGCGCACGCGAGCGCGGCGCGGTAGTGCCCGAACGCCTCTTCGGGCTGCCCTTCCTCGTCGAGGGCGATGGCCAATCCGCCATGGGCCCTGCCGAGACGTTCGAGAACGTCGGGATCGTCGCCGTCACCCGCGAGCAGCGCCTCGAGGACCCGGATCGACTCGCGGTAGAACGCCAGCGCGTCGTCCGGGTCGGGCGGCATGTGATCGGGCACGCGCCGGGGTTGGCGTCTCGCCGCATCCTCGGCGTCGTCGACGAGGTCGAGCAGGAGCGGTGCGCGCATCTCGAGGCAGTCGGCGAGCAGCAGCGTGGCGGCTCGATCCCCCGGAATGTCCCGCAGCAGACTGCGGGCGAGCTCCTGCGCGCGGTCGAGCGTTGCCGATGCGGTGCCGTTGCCGTGGCCGAGGCGCTGGGTCTCCGCCAGTTCGAGCCAGGCGCGAGCGACGAGTTCCCGCGCGCCGAGATCGTGCGGTTTGCGCCGCAGGGCGGCCTCGGCCTGAGCCAGCGCACGGCGTGCGCGCGCCTCTGGGTCTCTCGGTTCGGAGGTCATCTCGCGTCGCCGTCGGCTGAGCCGAGGAGGCGTTCCAGCCGCTCGGGGTCGCGGCGAACTCGAAGGGTCTTGGTCTGCGCCGGTACGACTCGACCGGGTGGCAGCCCCTTGGGTTTCCGGACGTGCTTGGCCTGGGTGTAGACCACTTCCTCCAGCTCGGCACCACGCACCTTGCTGAAATGCACGGCGAGGGTGCCGGCGTCGAGCAGGGTCTCGAGGCTCGCGGTCTTGCCCTTGGGCACGCGCACCACCACGTGGCTGCCCGCGTAGCCGCGCCCCACGTGCATCCACACGTCGTTGCCGCGCGCGACGCGCGTCGTGAGCCGGTCGTTCTGCCGGTTGTCCCGGCCGACGAGGATCAGTTGTCCCTCCGCCGACGTGAAGCGGCGGAAGTTCTCGCCGCGGGTGACCTTCGCGAGCTTCTTGGTGGCCGCGTCGGCGGGGGCGGGCCTCTCGCGCGGCACGAGCCCGGCGGCTTCGAGCTCGCGTCGCAGCCGCGGGAGCTGATCGTCGGTCGCGGTCTCGATCGACGCGGCCAGCGCGGCGATGCGCTCGCGATCGGCACGTGCTTCCCCGAGCTGACGCCCGCAGATGCCGATGCCGTGCTCGGCCTTGCGCGCGCGCTTGTAGAGCGCGCTCGCCTGCACGTGCGCCGGCACACCGGGATCGCGGGGGATGACGATCTCGCAGTCGGGATCGCGAGGGTCCGGAGCGTGCAGGGCCGGCGCGTCGGCGGCCAGACCGTGCGAGTAGGCGAGCAGCAGATCGGCGTGCAGCCGGAGCTCGTCCGCGCGCTCCATCGCCTCGCGCTGGGTCACGAGGCCCGCGATGCGCTGGTCGAGCCGCTTCGCATGGCGTTCGAGCGCGCGTGCCATCGCGGTCCGATCGCCGTCACGCTCCGCCTCGAGATCGAGCGCGGTGAAGTGGAGGTCGATCGCCGCCAGCACCGGTGCGGCGAAGCGCTCGGGCTGCGATTCGGCGTGCGGCCGTGGCGCCGGCGGCGCGTAGGCGGCACCTGGACGCAGTTCGCGTCCCTTGACGTTGGGCAGGCGCGAGAGCGCCGCGATCGTGCCGTCGCCCGCGCATACCGCCCACAGACCGCGGTTGCCGAACAGCTCGATCTCGATGCGCACCGGTGCCTCGCCGGCATCGCGGAGCAGTAGCGTCGCGCGGCGCTCCCCGGCGGCGGTCGCGATCCGCTCGAATCGCGCGCCCACGAGCAGCTGCTCGAGCCGGTGATGGCGGGGACCCGTCGCGAACGCGTCCTTGGCGAAGCGGCGGGTGGTGATGGTGACGCGTGCGCGGGCGCCACCCGGCGCGACCTGCAGCGCGCGACGTTCCTCACCGACGCGTACGAACAGCAGCAGGTCGTCGCGATCGTGCAGCAGACCGACGCCCTCGACGACGCCACCGGCGAGCTCGGTGTCGAGCGCAGCCGCCGCGGTCGCCAGCTCGGCGGCGGTCATGCCGCGCGAGGCGTTCGGAGCGGGCCCGTTCAGCGAGGCAGCTCTTCCACGGGATCGTAGATCCACTGGAAGCCGTGGTACTCGTAGTCGACCAGCCCGTCGGCGAAGAACAGCGCGAGCTCCCGTTCGGCCGCCTCCTTGCTGTCCGAGCCGTGGATCAGGTTGTAGGACCGGCTGACCCCGAAGTCCCCGCGGATCGTGCCGGGAGCCGCGTCGGCCCCGAACGTCGCGCCCATCAGGTTCCGGCAGATCTGGATCGCGCCGATGCCCTCGATCGCCAGCGCCACGACCGGCGAGCTGGTCATGAAGCGCACGAGACCCTCGTAGAAGGGGCGCGCCTTGTGGACCTCGTAGTGCTTGGCCGCGAGCTCGGGCGAGATCTTCATCAGCTTCATGCCGACGAGCTTCAGGCCCTTCTCCTCGAAGCGGGTCAGAATCTTGCCGCAGAGGCCTCGTTGCAGGGCGTCCGGCTTCAACAGGATCAGCGTACGTTCCATCGAGTCTCCAATCGAAGGCCGAGGATGATAGCGAGGGGCCGGCGAGATCCACCCTCGAATCCGGGTCCGTTCGCTACCGCTTGCGCACGAGCGTGGCGAACGCGGACCGCAGCGTCGCCCGCACCTCGTCGACGAGCACGTCGCCCTCGAGGCAGACCAGCAGGTCATCGGCGAGGGCGAGATGCAGCAGCACGGGCCGGCCCCCGGTGCGGCGAAGCTCCAGGGAGCGTTCGAGCCGGAAACCGTCTTCAGCAAGGGGCTGCCAACCGCCGTCGTGGACGATCTCCAGCGCGTCGCGTCGCAGCGCCGCCTCCAGGGTCATGTCGGCTGCGCTCCGGGTCCAGCGCTTCGCACCGACCGGCGGTGCGAGACCCTTCGCGCGCAGCACGCCCCGCTCGAAGGGGCAGGTCCAGATCACGTCGAAGACGTATTGCCCGGCGTCGACGCGCACGCGCCAGCCCGTCGGTCCGGTGAGTCGGACGCCGACCTTGTCGTTGGCGTACGATGCGCCGTCGAACGAGCCGCCGACGTGTCCGGAGAGAACGTGTGCGGCGACGTCCGCCGGTGCCAGGGACGGATCGCGCATGCGGAAGCCGGCGACGAGAGCGTCGATCGCCCCGCGCCGTTCCGCGAGCAGTGCATCATCGCCGTCGACCGTCAGCAGGTAGCCGACGCGGCCGTAGGTCAGCAGGTGCAGCTCCGTCGTGTGCCGCGTGTCCGGTTGGCTGACGCGGCACTGCGCGCCTCGGAGTCCCGTCGGTCGAGTCTTCGGGTCCGCATCGTTCGCGGGCAGCCAGTCGGCGATCGGGGAGACCGTGCCGTGAAGTCGCGGACTCGCGTCGGCCGCGGTGAGCGCCGCCAGCATGGTCCGTGGGTCGGCGTCGTCCGGTGCGAGGTGCACCGACAGCGTGGCGTCGAGGTCGACGTCGAGCGAATACAGCGCATACGACTCGAGGCACCCGGAGCGCAGCCGGCAGCTCGGCACGGGTAGCCAGCCCGGACCGACCGTCAACGCGTAGTTGCACGCCGGGCACTGCAGGACGGCCGGCTTGCCGGTGCCGTCGGCGGGGAAGACGTGCTGCAGCCACGCGGGATCGATCTCGACGCACAACGTGATGCGGACGTCGTCGCCACGCGCCCCGAACACGAGGAGCAGGTCCTCGACCACCGGCTGCGTCTTCGCTCCGGGGTGCCGGGAGCGGGTCTCGGCGCGCGTGAGGGCAATGCCCGACGCGTCGCGGATCCAGAACTTCTCGACGTGCGAGTCGCGTTCCAGCGCGAGTCCGGGCCGCAGCAGCGGGGTCATGCGCTCGAGCAGCTTCGCGAAGTGCTCGGGATGCGTCGGTGCGAAGCACCGGACGAACGCGTCGCGGTCCCCGGCGGTGACCGCGTCATCGAGCTCGTGCGCCAGGCGACGCGCGTCGTCGATGCACGGCGCCTTCAGCGCCTCAGCCTGCTGCGCGGTGGCCGGGGCGACGACGAGTGCGGTCCAGAGGGCGTGCTGCAACAGCGGGGCGCGCGGCGTGCGGCGCCGGGGCTCGACGATCGTGCGCACGTCAGCGCACCTCCCCGGCGGCCTCGGCCGCGAGCAGGTGCAAGGCGTCGACCGGCTCGAACCGGATGCCGCCGGAGTCGCGCTCGTTCATCCGCTCGAGCGACGTCGCCCACACCACCGGTGTGAACTGCTGCGCCGACTCCACGGCGATCTCGGTGGTCTTCTCCCGTGCATCGCCGCGCGGCCAGAGCGCCCACGCGAGCGCGAACAGCGCGAGTGCGGCGGCCGCGGTCAGCAGCGACATGCGGTGGCGCGCCGGCGCGACGCGCCGCTCGATGCCGCGCCGCGGGTGATCGGTGCCGAGCAGTCGCAAGCCGCTCCGCTCCACCCGCAACGCATCCAACGTGCGGGCGACGAAATCGGGATGGGTGCTCGGCACGGCGAACGTCGACAGCAGGGTCTCGAAGCGTTCGTCGTCACGGGCGCGTTCGGTCTCGATGCGCGACCAGGTGCGCGCGACGAAGTCGGCTGCCGGCGCCGGTGCGGCATACGCAGCGAGCAGATCCCGGGGGAGCGGCATCTCGTCGACGCGCGCGGCGTCGCGCTCGATCGCGTCCCGGTCGGCACGCACGCGCGCCAGCGTGGACTCGACGAACGCGGACGAGATCTCGAGGCCGCCCGGCAGCGGCGCCGTGAAGTCCTCGGGACGGAAGTCGCCGAGCGGCAGGGAATCGAAGTACGGGTCGGTCATCTCGGTTGCGTGCGGCCGGGGGGCACGGCACGGGATGCCCGGAAGAGTGGACGGCCGGCTGGCGCGGCGACGAGGTGTTCGTCATCGGTTCACGCTCCGGCTCGGATGTAGGGGGAAAGACGGTGCCTGAGGGCCTCCTTGGCCCGGTGCAGGCGGGATTTCACGGTGCCCTCGGACACGCCCATGACCTCGGCGATCGCGCCGTAGTCGAGGCCCTGGTCCTCGCGCAGCACGAACGCCAGGCGCTGGTCCGGTCCGAGGCCGTCGAGCGCCTCCTCGATCTTGCGGCCGAGCTCGAGGTTCAGGGCCGCCTCGTTCGGGGCGAGCTGCGTTTCATCGCTCGGCTCGATGTCGCCGTGATCGTCGTCCTTCGCCGCCAGGGAGACCGTCTGCAGGCGCCGCTTCTTCAGGACGTCGAAGCAGTGGTTGCGGACGAAGGTGTAGACCCAGGTGGTGAACTTGACGCCCCGCGTCGGATCGAAGCGCTCCAGCGACCGGAAGATCTTGAGGAACACCTCCTGCGCGATGTCCTCGATCTCGGCGCGATAGCGCGACCCGAGGAACCGGTAGATCGTCGCGATGACCGGACGGTGGAGCGTCTCGAGGATCGCGCGGCACGCGTCCTCGTCGCCGTGTTGCGCGGCTGCGACGATCTCCGGGTCCAGGTCTTGCACGGGTCGGTCCGAGTGCGGATCCGGGTGTTATAGGGCGAGGCGGGGGCGCGGTTCCGGGGATTCAGGAGCGCCCGCGTGGATCGGCCGGGACTCGGGTGGGTGGCGAACGCCCCGAGTGCCGCCGGCCCGCCGCGCCCTCACAGATCGTACGGGATCAGATCGGGATCGTCCGCCGTGTCGCCGAGCTGCGCATCGACCATCGCACGGTCGATCTTCACGGTCTCGCCGCCTCGCTCCGACGCCTCGAACGACAGCGCCTCGAGGCACATCTCGAGGATCGTGAACAGGCGGCGGGCGCCGATGTTCTGCAGCGTCTGGTTCTGGCGGAACGCCAGATGCGCGAGCCGCTCGATGCCGTCCGGGGTGAACTCGACCTCGACGCGCTCGGTCCCGAACAGCGCCTGGTACTGCCGCACCAGGCTGTTGCGAGGCTCGGTCAGGATGCGGACGAAGTCGGCTTCGGTGAGCGGTCGCAGCGCCACCCGCACCGGGAACCGGCCCTGCAGCTCCGGGATCAGCTCGCTCGGCTTGTGGAAATGGAACGCACCGGCGGCGAGGAACAGGATGTGATCGGTGCGCACGTGGCCATAGCGCGTGTAGACGTCGCAGCCCTCGACGATCGACAGGAGGTCGCGTTGGACGCCTTCGCGGGACACATCGGGTCCGTCGCCCTGGCCGCCGCTCACCACCTTGTCGATCTCGTCCACGAACAGGATGCCGTCGTTCTCGGTGCGGTCGAGCGCCTCGGTGTGGATGCGGTCCTCGTCGATCAGCTTCTCCGCCTCCTCGTCCTCGAGCGCCTTGCGCGCCTCGGCGACCGTGAGCTTCCGCGCCTTGGTCTTGCGCGACGGCGCCCGGCCCCACACCTCCTGCAGGGCGCGGGCGTCGATGCCCATCGCGTCGTTGCCCTGCGGGCCCATGATGTTGAGCGTCGGCGTGCGGGTGTCGACGATCTCGATCTCGACGATCTCGGTCTCGAGCTCGCCGGCCGCGAGCCGGCGCTTCAGATCGTCGCGGGCGCGCTCGCGCGCGGCATCGTCCACACCCTCGTCGGTCTCGGCCTCGAACTCCGCGATGCTCGGCGGACGCCACACGCGCCCGTCCTGCAGCAGGAATCCCACCTGCTCGGGTCGCGCCAGACCGCTGGCCAGGCACATCGCCTGGTGGATGCGGAGCTCGGCGAGCTCGCGGGCCTGATCGGCGACGCGGTCGGCATGCTCCCGGCGGACCATCGCGACCGCGTTCTCCACCAGGTCGCGGACCATCGATTCGACGTCGCGGCCGTGGTAGCCGACCTCGCTGTACTTGGTGGCCTCGACCTTGACGAACGGCGCGCGCGCGAGGGTCGCCAGCCGGCGCGCGATCTCGGTCTTGCCGACGCCGGTCGGGCCGATCAGCAGGATGTTCTTCGGGTAGACGTCGGCGGCGAGGTCGCGCGGCAGCTGGCGGCGGCGCCAGCGGTTGCGCAGGGCGACGGCGACGGCCCGCTTCGCCTTCTGCTGGCCGACGACGTACCTCGTCGAGGCGTGCGAGGATCTCCTTGGGGGTCAGGTTCAGTTCGTCGGTCACGTGGCGCTCCGCAGCGATGGGCCGGACGGGGGCGATGTCCGACCGGTCGCGAAACCAGGGCGGAGCAGTGTAGCGCTCCGCCCGGCGTGGAGAACCGCGGTTCGCCGACGTGGCTCAGAAGAACCCGGTCACCGGGACCGTGCTCGAGACGGTGCCGGTCGGGGAATTGCGGTCGCTGCCGCTCGCGATGCGAACGGCCGGCAGCGTGGTCGGCGCCAACGGCGGGGCGGTGAGCACGTTGCCGTCGGACAGGGTCAGATCGGAGTTGGGCGCGCCGCTCGCGAGCTGCGCATAGAAGCGCATGCCGGGGGCGACGGCGTTCGCGACCGGAATGGACCCGCTCCAGTCGCCGGCCGCGTCGTTCGCGCCGGGCAGATCGACGAACACGTCGAGGGTCGGATACACGCTGCAGCCCGCCTTGATCGGCAGCGGGGCCGGCTGGTAGCCGAGCCCGAGCAGCAGCACCGTTCGCGCGTTCACGCCGCCGGCGGTGGGCACACCGTCGCGCGAATCGACGTCGAGCGACATCGTGCCGTCCGCGAAGGTCGTCAGCTCGAGACGCGCGGTGTGCGGCGTGCCACTGCCGTTCGCGGCACATCCGTCGCCGAAGCGGAAGCCCGGCTGCACGTTGCGACCGTCGCGGTAGAGCTGGTGCGCGTCGAGGTACGGGGTGAAGTTGTGGTCGGTGCCGCTGCTCGTGACGTTGCCGAACACCTTCACGTCGAGGCACAGCGTCGCGCCGCCGGCCAGCTGGAAGGGGGTGCTCCACGGGATGCGCAGGTCGAACGTGCTCGCCGGGTCCGCGGGCGGACGCTGCGTGGCCGGGAACGAGATCGTCGTGCGCGGCAGCACCGTGACGCTGCCGGTACCGATGTTGCTCGCGAACGTCCCCGACGCGACGTCGGGCGTCAGCGCCGCGTTCGACACCGTGACCTCGAGATCGGTCGCGAACGGGTCGACCTGGCCGTGCAGCGCCAGCGCGTCGCGGCGATAGGCGTGGCCGGTCAGCGTCCGCGGCCCGGCGCCCAGGTCGGCGTGGAGCTGCTGCACGCGGCAGTCGAAGCGGCCGAGCGGGTAGGTCGAGCTGGAGCTGCCCTCGAGCGTGGCCCGGTCGGCGGGCGAGACGATCGCCGGCGACTGCGCGAGCGCCGGCAGGGTGAGAAGCGGCAGGAGTGCGGCGATCCGCGCCGCGGGAAGGACTTCGGTCATGTTCGGGTTTCCTCCGGTGAATCCGTGTGCGGCACGTCGCCGCCTTCTCCGGGGAATGCGCACCCTGGAATCGACCGGAAAATCCGTGAGGAACGGAGCCACGCTGTTGATCGGACGCGGGCCCTGGCTATGGTCCTCCACCCCGGCCGCGGCCCGATCCGCGCCCGCTCTTTCGGTTCGCAATGTCGGCTCCCCGTACCTGGGATCGTGGTTCACGCGCGCTCGGCAGCGCGATGACGTTCGCGGTGGCGGTCGCGCTGTTCGCGTGGCTCGGTCACCTCCTCGACGATCGGCTCGGCACGGACCCGCTGTTCCTGATCGTCGGCGCGATGCTCGGCGTGCTCGGCGGCTTCGTCCACGTCGTCCACGAACTGGCTCCGGACCTGCTGCCGTTCAGGAAGCGCGGCAAACAGCCCCCGCCGGGCGAGTCGCCGCCGGAGGATGCGGGCGAGGAGCCGCCGCCGCGAATCGAAGAGTGAGCCGCGCCGCCGCGCCGGTCGCTCGTTCCCTGTCCGACGCGCGCCGGAGCGGCGACGCGTTTCGCCTTTGTGCCAGATGACGCCCGTCCCGATCGACGCCCCGCACGACGCAGCGCCGACCGCCGCGGATCCCGTGCGCGGGGCGGCCGCGCGTGCGCTCTGGTGGCGGTCCATCACGCCCGGCCTGGTGGTGGCGACGGTGCTGACGGCCGCAGCGGTCGCGAGCGGCCGGCTGCCCGCCGGCCTCGCGCCGTGGGTGATCGGGGGTGCGGCGGGCGCGACCCTGACCGCCGCCCTCGGGCTGTGGATCAAGTGCCGGGCCGTCGCCGCGCCGCCGGACCCCAGCGGTCTCGGGCCGTCGTTCGAGGTCGCGCTGTTCGCCGACTTCGCGCTCAACCTGCTGACGGTCGGCGTGACCCTGATCGCACTGTTCGCGGCAGGTGTGAAATTCCCGTATCTCGCGGGTCTTGCCCTCGCGTTCGCCGCGGTGGCGCTGGTGCACCAGCTCATGTCGGCGTGGATCCTGTCCCGTGCGCTCCGCGAGCGGGCCGCCCGAAGCCGCGCTGCGACGTCCCGTTCGAGCGCGCCGGACGAGGGGGGTGGCGTTTCCCCTTCGCGGACCGGCGACGCGTCACCCGAGTCCCACTCCCGATGATGTTCGCTCGCTTCCTGCTCGTCCTCCTCTGCAGCGCCGGCGTGGTGTTCGCCCAGGATCACGCGTCCTCGAGCGAGGCGGGCGCGGCGACGCACGCGCAGGCGGCGCAGGGGCATGGCGAAGGCCCGTACGTGCCGACGATGGAGCGGCCGAACGAGTCGTTCTTCGACGAGCAGTACCACCACACCGTGCCGAAGAACCTGTCCGGCGCGGAGGACCACGGCACGGCGTTCTACAACGTCAACGTCGCGCAGCTCGTCGCGCTCGCGCTGATGTTCGTCGTGTTCGGCGCGGTGCTCATGAGCTTTCGCGCAGCGCGCGCGCCGTGGATCGTCCGCATGTTCCGCGGCTTCTGCATGTGGGTGCGCGACGAGATGGTGATTTCGGTGATGGGGGAGGAAGACGGAGCGAAATTCGCACCGTACTTCCTGTACCTGTTCTTCTTCATCGCGTTCATGAACCTCCTCGGGATGATCCCGGGGAGCGTCGTCGCGACCGCCACGATCTATGTGACCGGCGCGCTGGCGGTGGTCACGCTGCTGATGATGGTGATCGGCGGCATGATCCAGCAGGGGATCCTGAGCTACTGGAAGAACCTGATCCCGCACGGCACGCCCATGTGGCTCCTGCCGCTGATGATCCCGCTCGAGCTGATCTCGCTGATCGTCAAGCCGTTCGCTCTCACCATTCGTCTGTTCGCGAACATGCTGGCGGGTCACCTCGTGATCTACTCGTTCATCGGCATGATCTTCCTGTTCGCGAAGATGTTCGAGATGAACTGGCTGTCGTGGAGCACGGCCGTGCCGTCGGTCGCGCTCGGTGTCTTCATCAGCATCATCGAGTCGTTCGTCGCGCTGCTGCAGGCGTACATCTTCGTCTACCTGAGCGTCATCTTCGTGCAGCAGTCGTTGCACCCCGAACACTGAGCACCAAGAGCACGGACGGCGCCGCTGTCGCGCCGCTCGTCAAGACCCCTTTCCGACCCAACCCGATCCCCCAAAGGAGATCTTCTCTGATGCTTTCGTTGATCCTCGCGTCCGCCGGCCTCGGTGCCGGCATCGGTTCTGGTCTCGCCGCGGGCGGCTCGGTCATCGGTGCCGGCATCGGCATCGGCCAGATCGGCGGCTCCGCCGGTGAGGCGATCGCTCGCCAGCCGGAGGCCGCGGACGTGCTGCGCGGCAACGCCCTGTTGTTCGCCGCACTGGTGGAAGGCGTCGCGTTCTTCGGCGTCGTCGTCGGCCTCCTGTTGTCCTTCAAGGCCGTCTACCCGTCCTGAAGTCATGACCTGCGCTCTTCTCGGTCTCGCTGCACTCCCGGCCGTCGCTCAGGACAACGGCGGGTTCAACCCGTTCGAGTTCGCGCCCGGCGTCGCCTTCTGGACGATCGTGATCTTCGCGCTGGCGCTCTTCCCGATGTGGAAGTTCGTGTTCGGCCCGATCACGAAGGCTCTCGAGGCGCGCGATCGGCGGCTCGAGGACGCGATCTCTGCCGCGGAGCAGGCGCGCAAGGACGCCGAGGCGCAGGCCGCCGCGGTGAAGGCCGATCTCGAGAAGGCGCGGCAGGAAGCGCGGCGCACGGTCGAGGAGGCCACCGCGCGCGCGCACCGTCAGGGCGAGGAGCAGATCGCGCTCGCCCGGGCCGAAGCCGACCGCGAGAAGCAGAAGGCGCTGCAGGAGATCGAGGCGCTGAAGACGCGTGCGCTCGAGGAGATCCGGTCCGAGGTCGTCGACCTGGTGATCCGTTCGACCGGCAAGATCCTCGGGCGCGACGTCGACGACGACGCACATCGGGCGATGGTCCATGAGTTCGTCGGCCGCGCCGGCGGGGGCGTTCGTTCATGAGCCTGCTGGCGCGTCGCTACGCCGGAGCGCTGTTCGCCGCGGCCCGGGAGCGGGACGCGGTGGACGCCGTCGTCGCCGATCTCGCGGCGATCGACGCCGTGCTCGCGGACGACGGGATCCGACGGGCGATCGCCAGTCCCGAGATCTCCGCGGCGACACGGGGCAAGGTCCTCGAGCGCCTCGGCGAGGGTCGTCACGAGCTGACGCGCAATCTGCTCGGAGTGCTTCAGCACCGGCGGCGTGCGGCGATCCTGCCGGAGCTCCGCGAGGCCTTCGACGCCGACGTGCGCGAGTCGCGCGGCGAGGTCGTCGGCATCGTCGAGTCCGCGCGTGCACTCGGGCAGGCCGATCTCGACGAAGTCGAGCGCCTCGCCGGCAGGCTCGCCGGCGATCGCACCGTGTTCCTCACGCTGCGCGAGAACCCGTCGTTGATCGGCGGGATCCGCCTGAAGATCGGCAACACGCTCTACGACGGCTCCGTCGCCACAAAGCTCGACGAGCTGCACAAGCGCCTGATGGAGGCGCCGATCGTCTGAATCTCCCGAGGCGACCGCGGTCGCCGTGGGCCTCACTGGAACCGAACACCGACAACCCCGGCGGCGCCCGGGAACAGAGCACATCACGATGGATCTGAAACCGTCCGAAGTCACGAGCGTGTTGAAGCGGGAGATCGAGGGCTTCGAAGGCACGATGAAGACCGCCAACGTCGGCACCGTCCTCACGGTCGGGGACGGCGTCGCTCGCGTGCACGGCCTCGATGACTGCATGATGAGCGAGCTGCTCGAGTTCCCGAACGGCGTGTCCGGACTGGCGCTGAGCCTCGAAGAGGACAACGTCGGCGCGGTGCTCCTCGGCGACGAGACCGCGGTCAAGGAAGGCGACGTCGTCAAGACCACCGGCCGCGTGATCTCGGTGCCGACCGGCATGGGGCTCGTCGGACGCGTCGTCGACACGCTCGGCAACCCGATCGACGGCAAGGGCGCGATCCCGGTGACCGAAGCCGACATGCGACCGATCGAGGGACGCGCGCCGTCCGTGGTCGAGCGTCAGCCGGTGAAGGAGCCGCTGCAGACCGGCATCAAGGCGATCGACGCGATGATCCCGATCGGCCGCGGACAGCGCGAGCTGATCATCGGCGACCGCGCGACCGGCAAGACCGCGATCTGCGTCGACACGATCATCAACCAGAAGACCACCGGTGGCGGTGATCCGAACGACCCGAAGCAGGTCATCTGCATCTACGTCGCCGTCGGTCAGAAGCAGTCGACCGTGAAGGCCGTCGTGCAGAAGCTCGAGGAGACCGGCGCGATGGCGTACACGACCGTCGTCTCGGCTCCGGCCTCGGCGCCCGCGGCGATGCAGTACCTCGCCTGCTACGGCGGCGCTGCGATGGGCGAGCGGCTGCGGGACGAGGGCCGGCACGTCGTGATCTTCTACGACGACCTCTACAAGCAGGCGGTCGCCTACCGGCAGGTCATGCTGCTGCTGCGCCGTCCGCCGGGTCGCGAGGCGTTCCCGGGTGACGTGTTCAACCTGCACTCCCGCCTGCTCGAGCGCGCTGCGAAGCTGTCGGACGCGAAGGGTGGCTGGCTCTCTGACCGCACTCCCGATCGTCGAGACGCAGGAAGGCGACGTGTCGGC
Organism: uncultured Planctomycetota bacterium; assembly: GCA_963823025.1. Taxonomy (GTDB): domain Bacteria; phylum Planctomycetota; class UBA1135; order UBA1135; family UBA2386; genus CAWGKH01. The sequence continues at coordinate 541,712 of CAWGKH010000011.1, forward strand.
CTACATCCCGACGAACGTGATCTCGATCACCGACGGGCAGATCTTCCTCGAGTCCAACCTGTTCAACGCCGGCCAGCGACCGGCGGTGAACGCCGGCATCTCGGTGTCGCGCGTCGGTGGCTCGGCGCAGATCCCGGCGATGAAGAAGGTCGCCGGTGGTCTCCGCATCGGTCTCGCGCAGTATCGCGAGCTGGCGGCGTTCGCTCAGTTCGGCTCGGACCTCGACAAGGCCACGCAGCAGGCGATCAACCGCGGTCGCCGGCTCGAGGAGCTGCTGAAGCAGCCGCAGTACGAGCCGGTGCCGGTCGAGGAGCAGGTCGCGGTGATCTACGCCGGCACGTCGGGCGCGCTCGACGAGGTGCCCGCGGATCGCGTCAGCGACTTCGAGGATCGGTACCGCGAGCATCTGCGTGCGAACCACGCCGAGCTGCTCGAGAAGATCCGCGTCGACAAGAAGTGGAGCGACGAGCTCGCGAAGCAGTTCGACGACATCGCCGCGAAGTTCCGCGCCGAGTTCCTCGCGTGATCGGTCGCTGACCGCCGCCCATCCACCGTCCAGAGACAGAGAAGCATGGCGAACATCAAGGAGCTGCGCGGACGCATCAAGTCCACCGCCAACGTCTCCAAGATCACGAAGGCGATGGAGATGGTGGCGTCGATGAAGCTCCGCAAGGTGCAGGCGCGCGCGCAGACGCTCACCGCCTACACCCGGGAGCTGAACGCGCTCGGCGTGCATCTGGTGCGAGCGCTGCACGACGTCGACCACCCGCTGTTCACCGAGCGGGAGGTGAAGCGCACCGGACTGCTCGTCGTGACGTCCGACCGCGGCCTCTGTGGCTCGTACAACGCGAATGTGCTGAGCGCCTTCCGGCGGTTCGTGAACGGGCTCCGCGAGAACGACCCGAATCACGGCCTGAAGCTCTACGTGTACGGGCGCAAGGGTCTCGGCTGGCTGCGCCGTCGCGGCTTCGACGTCGATCGCTACTTCGAAGAGCCCAGTCTCGAGCGGGCGGGCTTCCCCGATGCACGGGTGATCGCCGAAGAGGTGTTCGAGGACTTCAAGAACGGGGTCGTCGACGAAGTCCGGCTCGTGTGGACCGAGTTCATGAGCCCGGCGCGGTTCGAGCCGCGCGTGACGAAGTTCATCCCGTTCTCGATGCAGGGCGACCCGTCGCACCGGGATGCGTTCGCCAGGCCCGATCGCGACGCGGCGCCGGCGGCCGACTACCTGCTGGAGCCCGACGTCGAGACGCTGTTCCAGCGCATGGTGCCGCGCTACCTCGAGACGATCGTGTTCGACGTCATGCTGTCGTCGTTCGCGTCCGAGATGGCGTCGCGACGCATGGCGATGAAGGGTGCCACCGATGCCGCGACCCGCATCGGCAAGGAGCTGAAGCGCGTCTACAACCGCGCGCGCCAGGAGAGCATCACCAAGGAGCTGCTCGACATCGTCGGCGGCGCCAACGCGGTCGGCTGAGCCACCGCGCCTTCCCAATCGCATTCGCAACCCCCCGAGCAAGGAATCCCCAAGTGACCGCCACCGCCGTGAAGGGCCAGGTCCTGCAGGTCTACGGACCCGTCGTCGACGTCGAGTTCCCGGAAGACCAGTTGCCCGCGATCTACAACGCGGTTCGCATCGAGGACCCGGAGAAGGACATCCACCTGACGCTCGAGGTCGCGCAGCAGATCGGCAACTCGACGGCGCGCTGTGTCGCGCTGGCGTCGACCGACGGTCTGCGCCGCGGCACACCGGCGGTGGACACCGGGGCGCCGATCTCGGTGCCGGTCGGTCCGGAGACGATGGGGCGACTGTTCGACGTCCTCGGTGTCCCGCTCGAAGTGGGCATCCCGCACCCGCGCACCGGCGAGACGATGGGCGACGTGCACACCGAGCGGAAGTTCCCCATCCACCGGCCCGCGCCCTCCTTCGAGGACCAGCGCGAGGTGGCCGACATCTTCGAGACCGGGATCAAGGTCATCGACCTGCTCTGCCCGTTCGCGAAGGGCGGCAAGGTCGGGCTGTTCGGCGGCGCGGGTGTCGGCAAGACCGTGCTCATCCAGGAGCTGATCCGCGTCACCGCGGTCGAGAAGGGCGGCTTCTCGGTGTTCTGCGGCGTCGGTGAGCGCACGCGCGAGGGCAATGACCTCTGGCTCGAGATGGCCGAAGCCGAGTACACGACTGCGAGCGGCGAGAAGGCGTCGGTGCTCGACAACGCCGTGCTGGTGTTCGGCCAGATGAACGAGCCGCCCGGCGCGCGCCTGCGCGTGGGGCTGACCGGCCTGACGATGGCGGAGTACTTCCGCGACGTCGAGGGCAAGGACGTGCTGCTGTTCATCGACAACGTGTTCCGCTTCGTGCAGGCGGGCTCCGAGGTGTCGGCGCTGCTCGGCCGCCTGCCGTCGGCGGTGGGCTACCAGCCGACGATGGCCTCCGAGATGGGCGCGCTGCAGGAGCGCATCACGTCGACCAAGAAGGGTTCGGTCACGTCGATGCAGGCGGTCTACGTGCCGGCCGATGACATCACCGACCCGGCGCCGGTGGCGACGTTCGCGCACCTCGACTCGACGATCATCCTCGAGCGGCAGATCGCCGAGCTCGGTATCTATCCGGCCGTCGACCCGCTCAAGTCGACGTCGAAGATGCTGACGCCGAGTGAGGTCGGTGAAGAGCACTACGCGGTCGCGCGTGGCGTGCAGCAGACGCTGCAGCGCTACCAGGACCTGCGCGACATCATCGCGATCCTCGGCATCGAGGAGCTGTCCGAGGACGACAAGCTGATCGTCAGCCGCGCGCGTAAGATCCAGCGGTTCCTGTCGCAGCCGTTCTTCGTCGCCGAGCAGTTCACCGGCACGCCCGGCAAGTTCGTCAAGCTCGAGGACACGGTGCGCTCCTTCAAGGAAATCCTCGACGGCAAACACGACGAGCTGCCCGAGCAGGCGTTCTACATGTGTGGTGCGATCGAGGAATCCGTCGAGCGCGCCGCGAAGATGTGAGCAGGTCGTCACATCAAGGACTCCAACGATGACCACCACGATGCGCCTGAGGATCGTCACGCCGGACGGGACGCTGGTGGACGACACGGTCCGCAGCGTCCGCTTCACCGGCGCCGACGGCGAGTACGGCGTGCTGCCCAGGCACGCTGCGATGATCACGGCCCTGGAGCCCGGCGTGTTGCACGTCGAGCACGGCAACGGCCGGCGGGAGCAGCTCCTCGTCACCGAAGGGTTCGCGGAAGTGCTCGACAACACGGTGTCGATCATCGCCGAGGCCGGCGAGCGGGTCGCCGAGATCGATGTGGCGCGCGCACGTGCCGCAGAGCAGCGTGCCCGCGGCGTGCTGGAGGGCAGGGTGCGGGAGCACGGCATCAACGTCGATGCCGCCGAGTCCGCGCTGCGTCGCGCGTTGGCGCGCCAGCTGGCCGCGCAGCGGTACGGTAGCAGCCTCGATCTCTGACGCGCCCGGTGCGTCACGCGCCGAAACGGCGCGCGAGGGGCACGGCGTGGTCGGCGCGCGCCGGTGACTCCGCGAGTCCCCCGGCCAGCTCGAGTCGTAGCCGGGCGCGGCGGAGCTGCGCGCGCAGCTCCGGCTCGACCTGCGGATCGCAGCACGCCGCGAGCAGATCGCGCAACGTCATGACCGCCTTCCGCGAGTGGGCGCAACCGGGACCGCGGCGGGACGGTGGTCTGCGGGCGGATCCTGCGGGCCGGTACCCCTGAGCAACGGTCATCCCAGGAGCGGACAGATCCGTGGGACAACCGAAGGACGGGGATCCTCGGGCCACATTCCCCACGGTCCCGGCCGTCGCCCGCAACAGCCAGGCTCCCGGCAGCGCGGCGCAATGCGCCGTGCGCCGCTGGCGGCGTCCGCTTCGAGATGCGCGACCGCCACGGCCATCTCGTCGGCCTGCATCTCGCGGTCGGCCCGAAGGTGGTACTCCGCGCGGCGCATTGCGCCGCCCCCGCGCCATCTCGACCCGCCGCTCGCCTCGACCTACCGCCGGGCTTCCTCCGCGAGCACTTCGACTGGCTCATCACCAAGAACGGCAAGCTCACCTTCCGCCAGGACAAGCTGCCCGAGATCGAGCGTATCGCCGGGGAGTGGGAGCGGCAGCGCGCGATGGCCTGACCGCGGCGCAATGCGCCGTGCCTCGGGCTACGCGATGCAGAAGTGAGCCGTGCCGCGCCGGTCGCCGGCGATTCGGAAGCGGCGGGCGCGTGAACTTTGCGATGCAGAGTAGGGCTTGCCGAATCGGCGCTGGCGGGTAGCGTGCTCCGAACGTGAGCACCTCCGAGACCCCGGTTCGGGACACCGTCCTGCAGGTCGAGAACGTCCATCGCTGGCACGCCGTCGACGGTGAGCACGTGGCCGTCCTGACCGACGTGTCGTTTCAACTCGAACGCGGCAGCTTCACGACGATCATGGGTCCGTCGGGATCGGGCAAGTCGACGTTGCTCCACATCGTCGCCGGCCTCGACCGTCCGTCGTCGGGTTCGGTGCGGCTGGCCGGGGAGTCGCTGGCCGACGCCGACGAGGACCGCCGCACCGAGCTGCGGCGCCGCTACGTCGGCATCGTCTTCCAGTTCTTCAACCTGCTGCCCGACCTGACGGTCGAAGAGAACGTCGTTCTGCCGCTCCTGATCGGGAAGGAACGCCCCGATCGCCATCGCGACCGGCTGGAGGAGCTGCTCGCGATGCTCGGCATCGACCACCTTCGACGACGCGTGCCTGCGGGTCTGTCGGGCGGCGAGATGCAACGGGTCAGCATCGCGCGCGCGCTGATCGCGCGACCGCCGCTGCTGCTGGCCGACGAGCCGACCGGCAACCTGTCGTCGAAGGCCGGTGAGGAGATCGTCGCCCTCCTGGTCGACGTCGCGCGCCGCGAGCGTGCGACCGTGCTCCTGGTCACGCACAACCCCCGCGACGCGGCGGTCGGCGACCGTGTGCTGTTCCTGCACGACGGACGGATGGAGCCCGAACACGCACTGACCGGGGGTGCGCTGACCGCGCACGACGTCTACGCGCGGCTCGAAGAGCTGGGGATCTGACAGATGCGACTGCTGATCTTCCTGGTCGCGCGGTCGTGGCGACACCACGGACTCCGGACCGTGCTCACCGTGCTGGGCATCGCGCTCGGCGTCGCGATCGTCACCGCGATCCACGTGATGGATCACAACACGATTCGCAGCCAGATGATCGCGGCCGAAGGGATCGGCGGAGAGGGCGTCGACTTCGAGCTCGTCCCTCGGTCTCCGGGGATCGACGCTTCATCGACGCGTGAGGAGCTCCTCGCGATCGACGGCGTCGCGGCCGCGGCGATCCTGCAGGAGAGTCCGGTGGAACTCGTCGTCGCCGAACGCCCGGTGGGCGTCGTCACGATGGTCGGGATCGGTCCGCTGCCCGCGCCGGCGTTCGACTACTACACCGTCGCCGAGGGCCGGGACCTGCGCGGTCTCGACGGCGAGGGTGCGGTCCTGATCGGTGCCGAGCTCGCGCACACGCTCGGTGTTCGTCCGGGCGACACGCTGACCCTCCGTCCGGCGGTCGGCGAACCCCGGCGCCGTTGCATCGACGGCCGGTTGGTCGCGGACGACGGCGACACGGTGCCCGCCGTCGAGCCGCTCGACGTGGAGGTCGCCGGAACGCTCGCGCCACATCACCTGGGCCGGCGGCAGGACGGCCGCGTCGTGATCGTGCCGTGGGCCATCGCGCGGCGACTCGCGCCGCGCGGCCTGCCGACCTTCCACGTCGCCGCGCGCTACGGTGCCGATCGCGACCAGCTCCGGAGCGCCCTCGAGAAGCACGAGTTCGTCGTCCACGACGACAGCGCCGCGTTGCTCGGCGAATCCGCGGACGAGCGCGCCTTCCGCAACGGTGTGAAGGTGCTCGGCGGCCTGGCGCTCGTGCTGGGGATGTTCGTCGTGTTCCAGACGTTGTCCCAGTCGCTCGTCGAGCGCATGCGCCAGATCGGACTCCTTCGGTCTCTCGGTGCGTCCGGTGCGACCGTGGCGTCGGTGTTCCTCGTCGACGCGTTCGCGCTCGCGATCGCCGGCGTGGCCGTGGGGCTGCTGCTCGGGCTGCTGCTCGCGTTCGTGCTCCAGCAGCTCCACTTCTCGTCGCTCGGCATGCTCAAGCACTGGGAGTTCCACGAGCTGCCGGCACGGCCGCTCCTGTGGACCGCCGCGCTGGGCATCCTGTTCACGCTCTCCGGGGCGGCGTTCCCGTTGTGGCGCGCACGCAAGCTGTCGGCGCTTCGCGTGCTGCACGCCCGCGGGCTCGGTGCCGACACGCACGACGTGCTGCGCGGGGTCAATCGGTTCCTGTTCGCACTGCTCGCGATCGTGCTGCCCATCGGCTACCTCGCGATGACGACGATCCTGTCGGCGAACCAGCGGGAGACGCAACTCGTGCTGTTGCAGATCGGTGGCCTGATCCTCGTGTTCGGTGCCGTGCTGCTGCTCGCCCCCGGGCTCGTCCGTGTGCTGGGCCGCGCGGTGGTGTTCCCGCTGCAGCCCTTCCTGCGCCTGCCGACGTTCCTCGTCAGGAAGACCCTCCAGCGACAGACCGGACGCGTGGCCGCCTCGGTGTGCGGACTCGCGATCGTGCTGGTCGCGGGCATCGCACTCGAGAGCCTGACGTCGGCGCTGCACGCCGACGCGCGCGCGTTCGGCAGGCGCGCGATGCCGAACACCCTGTTCATGCGCGGGGATCCGACCGACGCACGAACGGCGCAGGCGCTCGTGGACGTGACGGGTGTCCGCTCGGTCGAGGCGATGGTCGGACCCGTACGCGCGCCGTTCAACGTGTCGGGGCTCGACCTGGCCACGCTGACACGGTCCGGCGAGCCGCTCGCCGACGACCCGGTCGCGGCCCGGCGCTACACCAACGAACGGACACTCGTGGTCAGCGAACGCCTCGCCCGCCTGCAACGCCTGCACATCGGCGATGTCGTGCCGTTGATCACCGACGGCGGCGCGGTCGACTACTCGGTGATCGCGATCGACGACCGTGCCGGCTACTTCCCGGACGATCGCGTGTTCGCGCTCGCCGATCCGCGCTGGCTCGCCAAGGACTTCTGCCGCGATCACGTCGAACGGGTCATCCTGCGGCTGGATCCGGGCGCCGACACCGAGACGGTGCGCGCCGCGGTGCGCCGGCGCCGTCCCGACTTCGCGTGGTCGAAGAGCGGCGACGGCATCGTCGCCTATCTGCTGCGCGACACGACGCGCGACTTCCGGTTGTTCCAGATCCTGCTGGTGCTGATTCTCGTGTTGGGCGGCGTCGGTCTCGTCAACTCGATGACGATCTCGGCGCTCGGCCGCGTGCGGGAGATCGGCGTGCTTCGCGCGCTCGGCACGTCGCGGCGACAGCTCCGGCAGGCGCTGCTGGTCGAGGGGCTGCTCACCGGCGGGCTCGCGGCGCTGGTCGCGGTCGTCCTCGGCGTCCCGCTCGGCCGGTTGATCGTCCACGGCATGAATCAGGTCGCCGGGGTCTCGGCACCGTACGTCGTGCCCTGGCACGCGATCATCGCCGCACCGATCGCAGCCCTCGTGGTCGGCGTGTTCGCCGCGCTGGTGCCCGGCAGCCGCATCGCCCGCATCGAGCCGGCGCGCGCCGTGCGGTTCGAGTGAGCCCGCTGCGGTCGCCGGTGTCCGCGTCGCGGGCGCCGGCGACGCGCTCGATCAGCAGTTCGTCGGCGCGCAGGGCGGGAGGTACGGCGCGAGCACGATCCGCACGACGTTGGTCAGCACCAGGGGGCCGATGGGGCCGATGTCCTGGCGCGCACCCTGGAACAACACCGCCGCACCGACCAGCGAGTTGTCGCACGGGACCGAGATCGGGATGTCGGCGCACGTGCCGAGCACGCCGACCCAGATCGGCACCGAGTTGGCGATCAGGAGCGTGCCGTCGAGGAAGCCGGTCGCTCCACACCCGACGGGCTGGAAGGTCGTCGTCGTCCCCGCGACGACGACGCCGCGACCGATGCCGCCAGGGCAGAGCTTGAGCTTGATCGGGCAGCAGGTCGACGGGCTGCCGCACCAGGTCAAGGTGGCTGCGGCCGGAGTGATCTGTGACACGTCGAGCACCCGGCAGGTCACGCCGATGTCGCGGCCGACGACGTGCACGATCTGCCCTTCGAACGGCACCATGTTCACGGTGCTGCTCTTCAGGTAGACGGCGGTGTCCGCGAGATGGTGGGTCTCTCCCTGCTGGCAGATCGTGAAGCCCTGCACGGGCTCGAGCCTGCCGGTGATGCACACCGTGCCGGCGAGTTGGGCGGGGAGGAACGACGCGCACAGCGCCACGGAGAGGGCGACGAGCAGGTGCTTCATGGCATGGATCGCGGAAGTTCCGGCGGCCGGCGACCCGGTCCGCTCGCCAAGGTCGCCACCGGTCGAGGTGGCATCATCGCACGTCCGCCGCCGGCGCGGGACCCGGTCGGAGGACGTCGCGCAGGTCGGTCTCCGCCTCGGCCAGGATTCGCGAAACGGCCTCGTTCCACCCGGCGACGAATGCCTCCGGCTCGCGCGCGGTGACCGGTACCGACACCGAGAACGTGTGCCGCCACAACACCGTGTGCTCGGTGCCGTCGAGCAGCGTCAGCGTCAGCTCGACGAACGACTCCGGCGGCGTGTCGCCATCGCCCAGCACACCCCACCAGCCGAGCAGGTCGCCCTCCAGCACGTGGTCGATGTCCTGCCGCGTGCCGGGCCGCTCGATCCTCGCGAACAGCCCGGACGCGCCGAGCCACTGCGCCGCGGCGTCCTCGATCGCCGTCGCGGGCGGCACCAGCAGCTCGTTGTAGAAGTCGACGTCGACCTCGTGCGGCCCACGCCGGTAGACGAAGGCGCGCCCGCTCGCGACCGTCGACGAATGGAATCGACGCACGAGCAGCACGCCGTGCTCGGGTCCGGTGGGCGCGTCGCCGCGCACGACGTCGAGCAGGAAGCGCGTCTGCACCGGGGACTCGCGGTTCAGGGAGACGCAGCCCGCGAGGAGGAGCGACGCGAGGACGGCGGTGCGCGGAACGATGGAGGGCCTCACTTGTTCAGCTCCGGAGGGGGCGGCGGTGCGCCGAGCAGCAGCAACGACGGGTAGCGTTCGGCGGTCTCCGCGAGATTGGCGAGGCTGGTCGCCGTCCTGCGGAGATCGCTGAGGATGGAGTCGACCTCGCGCGAGCTGCCGCGCACCTGGCCCTCGACGCGGCCCAGGAGCTCGGTGGCGTGAGCCAGCGTCTGATCGAGGCGTGCGCGGGTCGCCGGAAGCTCGGCGGCGAAGTCGGCGATGGACGCGGTGGCGCGATGGAGGTCCTCGGGGGAGATCGCGGCGAACAGCGCGTCCGCACGGTCACCGATCTGCTTCAGCTCGGTGCGGGCCTGTGCCAGCACGTCGCGCGCCTCGCCGGCGACGCCGTGCACCTCACGTCCGAACGAGCCGAAGTCCGCCTCTTCGACCGCCGACTCGATCTTGCGCAGCGTGCTGCGCGCGTCTTGGACGAGTCCGGGGAAGTCGGCCGTGCTCAGGCTCGACAGGATCTTCTCGACCGACGTGCCGAGCTGCTGGATGCGGCTCGGTGCGGACGGCACGTAGAGATACTTCGGCGTCCAGTCGATCGGCAGTGGCGGCCGGGTGTCCGACGGCACGAGATCGGTCTCGATGTAGAGGGAGCCGGTGATGCCCTGCGACGCGAGACGCATCCGGAAGCCGTTGTCGATGTGCTGCTCGATGCGCGCACGCAGTGCTGCCGTGGTGGTCGCGCCTTCGGTGGTCTCGATCTCGCATCGGACCGCTGCGTACGGCTTGCCGGTGTCGTAGAGCTGCGACGCCAGCGCGATCTGTCGCACCGTGCCGACCCGCACGCCCCGGAATCGCACGATCGCGCCCTTCTCGAGGCCCTGGACCGACTCCGTGAAGTAGGTCTCGACCATCAGTCCGCGCGTCGCGAACACTCCCGCACCGAGCAGCACGACTGCGGCGACCGTGAGTGCGGTGCCGGCGAGAACGAACACGCCGATCAGGAAGTAGTTGGTCTTGCGCTTCATCGATTCGGCACCTCGGCGTCGTCTTCGGCGTGGCGGTCGAAGAACCGTCGCACGATGCGGTCGGTGGAGCTCTTGGCGAGCTCGCGCGGATTGCCCTCGGCGACGATGCCACGCACCGACGAGTCGAGGAGGATGCAGCGGTCGACCACGCTCAGGATGCTCGGCAGCTCATGGGTCACCATGACGAACGTCACCTCCAGCACGGCCGACAGCCGCGCGATCAACTTGTCGAGCCCGGCGGACGTCACCGGATCGAGACCCGCCGACGGCTCGTCGAGGCACAGCACCTCGGGATCGAGTGCCATCGCCCGGGCGATCGCTGCGCGCTTGCGCATGCCGCCCGAGATGTCCGCGGGCAGGAAGTCCTCGAAACCGCCGAGTCCGACCAACTGAAGCTTGGTGCGCGCGATCACCCGCCGGGCGTCGGGCGGCAGGCGTGTGTGCTCCTCGAGCGGGACGCCGACGTTCTCGCTCAGCGTCATCGAGCCGAACAGCGCACCGTCCTGGTAGGTGACGCCGATCCGTCGAAGGAGCTGGCGGCGCTGGTCGTCGTCCGCACGCCGGAAGTCCTCGCCGTAGATCCACACCTCGCCGGCGACCGGCTCGTGCACGCCGAGCACGTTCTTCAAGAGCGTGCTCTTGCCGCACCCGGAGCCGCCGAGGATCGCGAACACCTCGCCGCGACGCACCTCGAAGTCGACGCCGTCCAGCACGACGTGGTCGCCGTACGCGGCCTTGAGGCCTCGCACGCGCATCACCGTGTCGATGCGTTTCGGTTCGGCTGCCAATGTGCGTCAGATTCCGAGATGGAAGTAGATGACCGAGAACGCGCTGTCCGCGAGCGCGATCAGCACGATGCTCGAGACCACGGCGTTGGTCGTCGACTGCCCGACCGCGTCGGCACCACCCTGCGTCTCGAGCCCGCGGAGGCAGCCGATCGCGGCGACCAGCAGACCGAACACCGTCGCTTTGAGCAGCCCGCCGAGCAGGTCGGACAGGTGCAGCGCCTGCTCGAGTTGCGCGACGTAGCCGGGCAGTGCGAGGCCCAACGTGAATCGCCATACGATGGCACCGCCGACGAGGCCCGCGAGATTCGCGAACATCGTCAGGAGTGGCGTCATCACGACGGCGGCCAGGATGCGGGGTGTGACCAGGAACCGGACCGGGCCGATGCCCATCGTCTTCAGCGCGTCGACCTCCTCGCGGATCCGCATCGTGCCGATCTCGGCGGCGAACGCCGACCCCGATCGTGCCGTCAGCACGACCGCGGTCATCAGCGGTCCGAGCTCGCGCACCATCGAGACCCCGATCAGGTTGGCGAGGTAGATGTCACCGCCGAAACTGCGGAGCTGGAGCGCCGACTGGAAGCCCATCACCAGCCCGATCAAGAGCGCGACCAGCACGACGACGGGGAACGACTGCACGCCGGCGGTCTGGCACGCGCGGAGCATGTCGTGCCAGCGCACCGTGCGCGGTCGACGCACCGCCGCGACGAGCGCGAGGAAGATCTCGCCGACGTAGCCGATCAGCCGGACCACGTCCCGGAGCACGTCCATCGATTGCTGACCGACCTCCGCGACCGGTCCGATCCGCGTGGGTGGTGGGATCGTCGGCGGCGGCGCGCGCAGCAGGAGGTCGACGACCGGCTGCCACTGCTCGGGAAAGTCGACGAGGCGCAGGGTGCCTCCGTGCTCGGACTGGAGATCCCGCAGATGAACGAGCAGCGCGGCTCCGACCGCGTCGCAGTAGGTCACCGCGCTCGCCTCGACCGTCGCGATGTTCGCGTGGGAGCGGCGCAGCGTCTGGGTGGCCCGCGTCCAGATCGCCGGCAAGGTGTAGGCGTCCAGCCGCCCACCGAGCCGCAGGGCGATCTCGCCGCCTGCCGCCGCGCCGACCTCCAGGGTCACGCTCTGCTCCACGCCGCCCACGGGAGAATCACAACCCCGCGGGCCCCGGGGATCCACGGCTTTCCCCGCGCTGGCACCGTCCGCGGTGCGGCGGTACAACCCTTCCCCTTTCTTCGGACGAATCGACCCATGTCTCCCTGGCAACGGACCCACACTTGTGGCGCCCTCACCGCGGCCGACGCCGGCCGCGAGGTGGTGCTGAACGGTTGGATCGAGAACCATCGCCATCACGGCGGGCTGGTGTTCCTCGACCTACGCGATCGCTACGGCGTCACGCAGGTCGTCTTCGATTCCGACGAGGTGGGGGCGGAGCTGTTCGACCTCGTCCGCCGGCTGGGCGCCGAGGACGTCCTGTCGGTCCGTGGGGTCGTCGCCGAGCGCGCCGCCGAGCGCGTCAACCCGAAGCGGCCGACCGGTGCGATCGAGGTACGAGCGGGCGGACTCGACGTCCTCAACGAGTCGGAGCCACCGCCGTTCGAGGTGCTCGACGTGCCGGAATCCAACGAGGAGCTGCGCATGCGCTACCGCTACCTCGACCTGCGGCGGCGCCCGATGCAGGAGGCCCTCGTCAAGCGCGCCCGCTTCGTCACGGCGATGCGGAACTACCTCGCAGCGCACGACTTCGTCGACGTCGAAACGCCGATCCTGACCAGGAGCACGCCGGAGGGCGCACGTGACTACCTCGTGCCGAGCCGCGTGCACCCGGCGAAGTTCTACGCACTGCCGCAGAGCCCGCAGATCTTCAAGCAGCTGATGATGGTGGGCGGCATCGATCGCTACTACCAGATCGCGCGCTGCTTCCGCGACGAAGACCTCCGCGCCGACCGGCAGCCGGAGTTCACCCAGATCGACCTCGAGATGTCGTTCGTCGAGGAGCACGACGTGCTCGAGCTCGTCGAGGGGATGGTCGTCGCCGGCTTCCGCGAGGCGTTCGGCGTCGAGCTGCCGCGACCGTTCCCGCGGCTGGACCACGCCGAGTCGGTCGGTCGCTACGGCAACGACAAGCCCGACCTGCGCTTCGGTCTCGAGCTCGTCGACGTCGCGGAGGCGGTGGAGGGCTGCGGCTTCCAGGTGTTCACGAACACGCTCGCCGACGGCGGGATGGTCAAGGGCATCCGCGTGCCGGGTCAGGCCGAGGCGTTCTCGCGGAAGGACGTCGAGAAGGACCTCGGCGGGATCGTGGCGACGTTCGGCGCGAAGGGACTCGCGTGGGCGAAGGTCGGGGCCGAGGGCCTGACGGGCTCGATCGCGAAGTTCTTCGAGGGCGAGGCGGGCGCCAGGCTGTGCGGGGCGATGGGCGCCGAGCCGGGAGACCTGTTGCTGTTCGTCGCAGACCGCCCACGCGTCGTCCACCGCGCGCTGGCCGAGCTGCGCCTCGCCCTCGGCGAGCGACTCGGCCTGCGCACGAAGGGCGAGTTCCGCTTCGCCTGGGTGACCAACTTCCCGCTGTTCGAGCAGAATCCCGAGTCCGGTCGGTGGGAGAGCTCGCACCACCCGTTCACCGCACCGGTCGATTGGGAGCTCCGCGACCTCGGCTCCGACCCCGGGCTCGTGCGCTCGCGCGCCTACGACCTGGTGATGAACGGCTGGGAGCTCGGCTCGGGCAGCATCCGGATCCACCGCGCGGACGTGCAACAGCGCATGTTCGGGTTTCTCGGGATCGACGAGGCGGAGCAACGGGAACGATTCGGGTTCCTGCTCGACGCGTTTCGCTACGGCGCGCCGCCGCACGGCGGTATCGCGCTCGGTGTCGATCGGCTGATCACGCTCGCGCTCGGTGCGGATTCGATCCGCGACGTGATCGCGTTCCCGAAGACGACGAGCGCGCAGGACCTGATGTGCGACGCGCCGAGTCCGGTCGACGCCGAGCAGCTCGCCGATCTGCACATCGTCGCGCAGAGGCCGAAGGCGTGAGACGCTGCGCGGTCCTGTGCGCGAGCGCGCTCGCGGCGTGCCAGGGCGCGCCGCCGGCGCCGCCACTCGTCGGCCAGGGTCTCGTCACCGTCGATCGCACGCCGCCCGAGGGGGCGGCGACGTTCGCCCGTCCCGAGTGGCTCGTCGGCGATCGGTTCGTCTACGAGCGCGGTGGCCGGATGCAGATCCCGGTCCGGGTGTCGAAGGCGGACGAGCAAGGCTACGTCCTGGTCGACGAGCGCGCTGGGCTCGAGCTGCTGCTCGATCGCGATCTGGGCGAGCTCGGCGAACGGGTACCGGCCGATCCGTCGCGCGATCGCCGGCGCGACCCGGTCGACGCGCGGCTGACGTGGCCGCTTTGGGTCGGCAAGCGGTGGACCTGTCACTACGTTCAGCGCGCCGCCGACGGATCCGGCCTGCCGATCCTCGCGACCTACACGTGCGACGCGATCGAGACCGTCACGGTGCCGGCGGGCACGTTCGACGCGCTGCGCATCTGGCGCCGTGCGCGGCCGGCGGTCGAAGGCGAGTTCCTCGACGCGACGGAGGTCGGTTGGTACGCGCCCGCGGTCGGATGGTTCGTGCGGAGACTCGCCGACGGCACGCTGACCGAGCTCCGGGAGTTCGACCGGCAGGCCCCGGGCGCGCCGCACGATGCGCCCGGAACCTGAGCCGAGCCGGTGTCACATGCCGCTGTCGCCGCGGTCGATCTGCAGGAACGTGCCTTCGCCGAGCAGGCTGCCCATCGACTTCTTCGACTCGATCTTCACGTGCCGGAAGCCGGTGCCGCCTTCGCCGCTGAACGCGTCCTTGATCCAGAACGCGTAGGCGTCGGTGACGAAGAAGTCGCCGATCGACGCGCCGAAGTTCGCGAACGGGATGATCGGGATGATCCACAGCACGGCGTCGACCCACGGGCTGTCTACGTAGAGCTGCTGATCCCAGTCGCCGACCGTTCGCTGGAGCTGGTGCGGACCTGCGAGACAGCTGCCGAACATCAGCGTGGTGGAGAGAGCGAGTGCAGTTGCGAGCTTGCGCATCGTGGGTCGGTCCTCGAGGAGAGCTGCCGGCGCTCGCGCGACGAGAGACTCTCCCTCGCCCGGCCGCGTGACGCTCGGACGGCGGGACCGTATCCACCGGATCGCCGGCGCGCAAAGAACGGATCTGCCGGGACCGTGTGGGTCGACGGGGCCTGGCCGCGCCGCGCGTCAGCCGAAGATCAGGCGCCACCACGGCGCCCAGGTCCAGAAGAAGTCGACCGCCTGCTGGTCGGTGCCGTAGGGACCGATCGTGTGCACCCCGTGCGGCAGACCGCCCATCGCGTAGTAGCCGAACGGCAGCCCGCCCGTCGCCGCATACCCGGCGGAGATTCCGCCGTTGGGCATGACGCCCAGCGCGATGCCGGCCACCGACAGGCCGGCGAGCGCGATCCCAGCGAACGCGAACAGGCCGAATCCGAGGCCACCGATGCAGATGCCGCCGATCGCGAGGTTGCCACAGGCGAACCCGCCGATCGCGATGTCGCCGGCCGCGAACCAGCCCTTCGCGACCCGGAAGCCCTGTCCGGGGATGCGGCTGCCGCGATGGATGTGCACGAGCGGGAGCCCGAGGAAGCGACGGGGGGAGACGTACTCGAAGGTCAGCCCGGGAGCGATGGCCATGCGCGCGGTGCGACGGGCGCGCGCCAACCAGGACCCCTCGGTGGCCCGTGCCTGCGTCGGTCGCCCCTCCGCGAGTGCGGTGAGCTCGGTCGCGAGGTCGAGTGCGCTGGCGTAGCGTTCGTCGCGACGTCGCGCCATCGCGCGACGCACGACCGCCTCAGCGTCGCGGGTGTTCTCGCGGCGCACGCCGCGGATCGGCGGTGGCGTGCGGGTGCGGATCGCGTCGAGCACGCCGAGGAACGTCTCCGCCTCGAACGGCCGGCGGCCGGTCAGGCCTTCGTAGAGCGTGACGCCGAGGCTGTAGACGTCGGTGCGGCGGTCGACCTCGACGCTCTCGAGGGCCGCCTGCTCCGGCGACATGTAGGACGGCGTGCCGAGAGGCTGGCCGGTCAGCGACACACTGGGGTCGCTGTCGTTCTTCGCGAGGCCGAAGTCGGCGATCAGCGCGCGCCCGTCCGGGTGGATCAGGATGTTCGACGGCTTGACGTCGCGGTGCACGAGGCCGAGCTCGTGCGCGAGACCGATCGCGCGGGCGACCGGTGCGAGCAGGCCGGCGAGTGCGGCCTCGTAGCTCGTGCCCGCGTTCGCGAGCGACGGAATGCTCGCGGCGGCGGCGAGCGATTTGGCGAACCACGGGCCGTCCGCGGGCAGACGGGCGTAGACCTCGGCGAGGTTCGTGCCGGGCACGTATTCCATCGCGATGAAGTGGAACCCCTCCGCTTCGCCGACCGCATAGACGCGGACGATGTGTGGGTGCTCGAGCTTCGCGATCGCCTGGCCTTCGCGCCGGAAGCGGTCGACGTGTTGGCGTTCCAGCGCGAGTCCGGGACGCAGGACCTTGAGCGCGACCTTGCGCCGCAACTCGAGGTCCTCGGCGAGGTAGACGATGCCCATGCCGCCCCGGCCGAGCTCTTCGAGCACGCGATAGCCCGCGAGCGTGCGGCCGGGGACCAGCGCGGGCTTTACCGGTGGGGGTGCCGCGAGGCCGGCGTCGATCATCTTGAAGCACCGCTCGAGTGCCGGGCGGTGCTCCGGCGGCACCTGCTCGAGCAGGTCGGAGTGGTCGGGCGTTCCCGTCGCTTGACGCCGGTCGGCGTACATCCCGACCAGGAGGTCCATGCGGTCCTCCAGATCGCGGTCACGCATGGTGTCGGTCTGCGAGTCGTCCATGGGCGGTGCAGTCGGTGAGGCTTGGCGGCACGTGAGGAATCGGCGCCGGAGCGCCGCGCTCTGGGTCAGGGCGGAGAACGGCGGCGGGTTCGTCGCGGAGTTCGGGGAAAATCCGCGAGGGACGGACATTCAGGCCGGGACATTCAGGCCAAGTCCGCATCATCGCCCTTCAGCTCGCGGCTCCAGGCTTCCAGCGCCCGGCGGTAGAGGGAGTGGACGGCGGACTCGGTGCGGCCCATGCGCTGCGCGGCGTCCCGGGCGCTGAGACCCTCGATCTGGCGCAGCGTGATCACGCGGCGGTGGTCGGCGTCGAGCGCGTCGAACGCGTCGAGCCAGCGCCGTTCGGTCTCGGCGGCGACGACCCGGGTCGCCGGGCCCGCGGAGGCGCCGAGGAGCTGCGATTCGCGCAGCCCCGCATGGCTCCAGTCGCTGCGGACCAGCGGCACTGCGCGACCGGCGCTCCGCTTGCTCGCGCGGGCGGCGCGCGCGACGTCGATGACGACGTGGCGAGCGATGCGCACGAGCAGGCGGCCGAGCGCCGCATCGTCGTCCGGCAGGGGCGGTCCCGCGAGCGCGCGCACGAACACCTCCTGCAGCAGGTCGTCGAGCTCGATGCGCGCGCGGACCGCGCGCCCGGCCAGCGCGCGAAGCGCGAGTCGCAGACGCGGCGCGTGGGCGGCGAGGTGGAGGGCCGGGTCCGCTCCGTCAGTGGCCACGGCGGAAGCGTACCCGGCTGCACGGCACGCGCCGCTACGATCCGCGCGCGAATGATCTGGAACCCGTTCCGCTGGTGGCGCGAGCGCCGTCGCGCCCGGCTGCTCGCCGCGCCGATGCTCGCGTCGTGGCGCGCCATCGTCGAGGGGCTGCCGTTCTGGTCGTCGCTCGACGACGCGGAGCGCGAGCGGCTCGTCCGGATCGCCCGGATCCTCGTCGCCGAAAAGGAATGGGAAGGCTGCGGTGGCCTGAAGCTCACCGACGAGATCCGCGTCACGATCGCCGCGCAGGCCGCGCTCCTGGTGCTGCACCGTCCGGAGTCCGAGTGGTTCCCGGGTGTGCCCGCGATCCTCGTCTACCCGCACGCCTACGTGAACCCGCTCCCACACACCGACCGCTTCGGCATCGTCACGGTCGGTACCGCGAACCAGGGCGAGGCCTGGCGCCGTGGGCCGGTGGTGCTGGATTGGGACGACGTGCAGCAGGGCGTCGCGCGACCGGCCGACGGTCGCAACCTCGTGTTCCACGAGTTTGCCCACAAGCTCGACATGCTCGACGGCTTCGCCGACGGCTGCCCACCGCTCGACAGTCGGGAGGAGTACCGGCACTGGCACGCGGTGATGGTGCGCGAGTACCAGGCGCTGTGCCGCGATGCCGAAGACGGCCGCGCGACCCTGCTCGACACCTACGGCGCGACCAACCCGGCGGAGTTCTTCGCCGTTGCGACCGAGGCGTTCTTCGAGCGGGGCGAGGAGATGTCCCGCACGCACTCCGCGATGTACGCGGCGCTTGCCGACTACTTCCGTCAGGACCCGGCGGAGCGCGTTCGGGGGCCAGCGGCCGGCGGCGCCTGACTTCGCTCCTCGGCCGCGGTCCGGTAGCCGTGGATCCGCATCTCCGCACCGCAGATCGACTCGATGCTCTCGACCTGCTCGCGAGTCAGCTCGCGTTGCCAGCGATCGATGCTGAGCGCCGGCGAGTCGGCAGTGGCGTGCTCGGCGAACCCGCTCGCGTCGTCGGCGCGCGCGAGCACGTCGTCGACTCCTTCGAGGTCCAGGAAGGTGAAGATGCCGCGCAGCGTCGACTCGGGGTCCCGGATCAGATCTTCGTACCGAACGACGTGGTGATGGTCCAGGTAGGTGCGGAACGCGCGGTACGCATTCGCCCAGTACTTCGCGAAATCCTCGATCGACTGATCGCGAAGGAACGCCGTGCCGCGCAGCGCGTCGCGTTCGCGATAGGCGAGCAGCGAGCAGCAGACGTCGCGTGCGTCGCGGACCAGCACGATGTAGCGGGCTTCGGGATAGACGAACTGGAGCTCGACCGCGACCTGCGGGATCGGCAGCTTGTCACCCCAGTGCGTGAAGTCCCGGTCGGGGAACTGCTCGACGTAGAACTCCTCGAGAGCCGCGCGTGCATGGCGATGGAACACGCGTCCGAACGCGTCCTGGTACTCGTCCCGCACCAGGCCGTGGAGCTCGGTCGTCGTCCAGAGAGGGAACGACCGCGCTTCGTACTGCGGTACGGCCGCCCACTGCGAGCAGTAGTCCAGGAAGTCCGCGACCCGACCCTCGTTGGTCAGCGCGACGTTTTGGTGCTCGGCGAGCAGTCGGTAGAGCAGGGTGGAGCCCGATCGACCACTGCCCACGATGAAGAACGGCTGGCGCACGACGAACGGAACATAGCGCGAAGCGCACCGCTTGTCGGTAGCGCGCGTGCCGCCCGCTCAGCCGTCGAGCCGATATGCGGATGCGTCGGGCCGCACGACCCGCTTGAGGTGCGGGGGTCGCCGCAGCTCGCCACGCGCCGGGCGGGTGCGCGCGAGCCACTCCTCGAACGCCCTCATCGACTCGTTGGTGTCGACGAACGTGTCGCCGTAGCGGTCGCCCTCGCGCGCCTTCTCGACGACGACCTTCTGGTGCCAGCAGTGCATGCCGGAGACCGGATCGGGCTGGACCGGGAACGTGAAGTTCTGGTGCACGCCGCCCTCGCGCCACCACACGTGGCGGCTGTCGGGATCCCCGCTGTCGAAGGCGCGGACGCTGCCGGTGCGGCGGATGCGGTACTGCCCGGGCGCCAGCTCCTCGAGGTCGGACTCGTGCTGCTGCCCAGCGATCGACCCCTTGCGAGTCGCCTCGCTGACGGC
This sequence comes from uncultured Planctomycetota bacterium, assembly GCA_963823025.1. Classification (GTDB taxonomy): domain Bacteria; phylum Planctomycetota; class UBA1135; order UBA1135; family UBA2386; genus CAWGKH01. Next base: position 561,265 of record CAWGKH010000011.1, read on the forward strand.
ACCGCCCGAGATGGTGCGCAGCACGCGACGACGCCGGGCCGGACGCCTTCGGTGACCCACGCCCGGTTGACGAAGTAGCCGATGCGGGTGGCGACGCGCACGAGGTCGCCCGTGCGGACGTCGATCCGCCGGGCATCGTCGGGTGCATCCACACGGGGTTCGTGTTCGAGAGCTCGCGAGCCACTTCGCGTTGGCCGAGCGCGTGTGGATCAGCGTCGGGAGTCGGAACGTCGGGACCAGGACGCATCTCGCCCGCTGGCGCGATCGAGCCTCGCCTCGTCGACGTGGCTGGCCACGTAACCGGCGTCGGCGATCTCCGGCCAGCCCCACTCCGCGAGCGTGCCGGCTGTGGAACTCGAGGCGACCGCTCGGCGTGGGAAATCCGCGGCGCGGCGTGCCGTCGTCGTCGAGCACCGCCGATGACCTTGCCGCCCTTGCGTGCGACCCGCGCCTCGTCGTCGAGCTCGGCGCCGTCGAGCGCGCTGTCGCCGACGGGCTTCGCGTAGGTCTCGTAGACGCCTCCTCGACCAGGAAGGCGCCGTGGCGCTTCATGTACTCGAGCGGCGTCGTGCCGTCCTTCGCCGCCGCCTCTGGGAGGCCCGGCACCGAGTTCTCGAAGATCCAGCGCGTAGTACTCGTCGATCGTGATGCGCTCGCCCGGGCGGTACGGCGACTCGAACCAGCTTGCGGATGCCGAGCGCGCCGTCGGGATCGATGCGCCAGCTCAGCGCGATCCAGAACTCGTCCTCCTCCCAGACCTCGCCGGGGTTGGCCTCGTGGGTCCACTCGACCGGCTCGCCGCGCAGCTCCGCGACCCGGCGCAGCACCGGCTGGCGGAAGCCGATCCAAGTCGCCGCGTGCGTCTCCTGGCTCATCAGGTCGTGGCGTTCGGTCGCGAGGCCCATCGGCAGCACGTAGTCGGCCCAGCGCGCGGTCTCGTTCCAGTCGGCGTCAGCGCCGCGTGACAGCCGACCAGGGTCTCGTCCCTCAGCGCCTCGATCCACACGAAGCCGTCCGGGTTGGTCCAGACCGGGTTGTAGACGCGCGTGAAGTAGGTGTCGATGCGACCACGGCCGCTCTTCAAGCAGGTGCGGCAGCAGGAACGACAGCTCGTGGTGCGCGAGCGGCCACTCGCGCGGGTAGAGCAGCTCGTTCCACACCTTCTGCGGCGGCGGCGACGGCGAACGGCTTGGCCGCGAACTTGTTCCAGCCGTTGGGATTGGTGCCGCCGACCGTGCCCACGGCGCCGCACAGCGACGTGAGCAGCGCGAGTGCACCGCGCGACCTGCCAGCCACCCTCGTTGCCACTCGCGGCGTTGCGCCAGACGTGGCTGCGAACGCGTGACCCGCGCGGCCGATCGCACGGCCGACCGACGCGACGGTCTCGGCATCGAGGCCACAGATCTCGGCCACTGCATCGGGTGTCGCCCACGTGTAGTGCTGTCGCAGCGCCGCGACGAACGTCCTCGTAGCTGCCGCCCGCGCGATCGTGCGCGGCGAGCCAGCCACGCCAGTCGACCCAGCGACGGAGGAACGCGTCGTCCTGCAGACCCTCCTCGAGGACGACGTGCGCGAAGCCGAGCAGCATCGCGGCCTCGGTGCCCGGGCGCGGCGCCAGCCACCAGTCGGCCATGCTCGCGGTGTTCGACAACCGGATGTCGCAGACCGCGATCTTCGCGCCGCGCATCTTCGCCTCCATGATGCGCTGCGCGTGCGGGTTGAAGTAGTGGCCGGTCTCGAGGTGCGCGCTGAGCAGCAGGATGAGCTCGGCGTTCGCGTAGTCGGGTGACGGTCGGTCGTGACCGGTCCACGAGCGTGTAGCCGAGCCGTGCGGACGCCGAGCACACGTTCGTGTGGCTGTTGTGGCCGTCGACGCCCCAGGCCTGCAGGACGCGGTCCATGTAGCCGTCGTGCGCCGGGGCGGCCGACGTGGTACATGACCTCGGTCATCGCGCTCCTCGACGATGGCCTTGCGGATGCGCGCGGCGAGATCGTCGAGCACCTCGTCCCAGGTGACCCGCTCGAACTGTCCCGCGCCGCGCGGCCCGACGCGCTTCAGCGGGTAGCAGGATGCGCTCGGGTCGTGCACCTGGTTGATCGTCGCCGGACCCTTGGCGCAGTTGCGCCCGCGCGAGCCCGGGTGGTACGGGATTGCCCTCGACGCTTCTGGATCGCGGTCGTCTCGCTGGTCGACGTAGGCGACGAGCCCGCACGCCGCCTCGCAGTTGAAGCAGATCGTCGGGACCAGCGTGTAGCGCCGTTCGACGCGGCGCGGCCACGCCTTGGCGTCGAGCTCGCGCCAGTCGTGCCACTGCGCGGGCGGCGGGAAGTTCTCGAGCGGCGTGACGCGCATGCCGTCTTCGGGGTCGGTGGCCGTCATGGCTCAGCGGGGAAGCGTCAGGAGAGCGGTGGGAGCTGGCCGGCGCGGACGAAGGCCTGCTCGTAGAGGAACAGACCGGCGACGACGAGGCCCGCGGCGAAGGCGGTGAGCGGAGCGCTGGCGGCGCCGAGCAGCGCCGCGACGACGACGAGCACCGCGGCGACGTTCGTCATCGTCAGGCCGGTGCGGAACGCCATCAGCGTGCCACCCGGCGCGATCGGAATGCGTTGCAGCAACGAAGCGGCCTGGCGCGCGTTGTCGGTGTCGTGCTCGCCACGCGCCTCGAGGAGACCGAACAGGAAGTGCGCGACGGCCGCGGCCGCGAACAGCACGACCAGGATCGTCGTCGACCGGCCCGCGGCGACGAACGGCAGGAACAGCGCGGCACCGAGCAGCAGCGCCTGTGCGAACAGGTGGGGAAGGAGGCGACGCGTGTTCTGCCAGAGGTCGCGGCCCTCGCACTGTGCGAACAGCCAGGCGGTGTAGATCGCGGTGAGCACGCCGAGCGCGGTGTTCGGGATCCGCAGCCCGTCGGCGACGCGGTCGAGGCCGAGTGCGCGCGCGACGAGGATCGCCGTGGTGACGGCCCCGAACGCGCTCAGCACCCAGCCGCCGCGGACCAGCCAGCTCTTGGTGTTCGGGCGCGTCAGGAGGCGCAGGAAGTACCACGGCCGTGCGAGGTCGCCCACCAGCAGGGCGACGGTGATCAGCGTGAACGCGAGCGCGACCGACTCGGGCAGCCACGCCGCGAGCGCCGGCGGGAGGCCGAACGTCGCGGCGAGCGGAGCGAGGATCGCGGCGCCCGCGGCGATGCCCTTGGTGACGAGGTATGCCGAGACCTCGGCACCCCAATGGACGTCGTGGTCGACGTTGAGCGTCGTCGTCGCGTGCGGCGCGATCGGGCGGTCGGGTGGCCAGTCCGGAGCGGCGAGACGGCGCTCGGACCACAGCCACATCGGCGGGTCGGCCGCGGCGCCGGGCCGGAGCGAGACCGGATCGGCGCCGACGTAGACGACGTTCGGGCCGGTGCCCTGCTCGGGCCGGCGGACGAGCGTGCCGTCGAGCGCCGCGAGCTGGGCGATCTTGCTTTGCGGATCGTGGAGGTCGCCGGCGATGATCGCCTCCTCGGGGCAGACGACGGCGCAGGCCGGCTGCAGCCCCTGCTCGATGCGGTGCGCGCAGAAGTGGCACTTCTCGGCGCCGCCGGTGTCCTCGTTGAGGTAGATCGCGTCGTAGGGACAGGCCTGCATGCACGCCTTGCAGCCGATGCACGCGTCCTTGTCGAGGTCGACGATCCCGTCGTTCCGCTTGTCGAGCGCGTTCACCGGGCAGATCGTCACGCACGGCGCGTTCGTGCAGTGGTTGCACCGGAGCACCGCGAAGTGGCGCCGCACCTGCGGAAACGTGCCGATCTCCGTGTACTTGACCCAGGTCCGGAAGCTGCCGACCGGCACGTCGTTCTCGGACTTGCAGGCGACGGTGCAGGCGTGACAGCCGATGCACTTCCGGTGGTCGATGGCAAAGCCGTACTGCATGGGGAGCGCGCGCGAGTGGAGCGTGACGATACGCTGGCGAGGGGACGGATCCAGGATTCACCGGCGGTGGGTGCGCGCCGCCGCGTCACTGCGGCCAGCCGAGGATGCCGTCGATCGTGTGGGCGGACACCGAGTGGTAGCGCGGCCGCGCCGCCGCGTAGATCTCGCGCGCCCGCGCCAGGCCCTCGGGGGTCTGCGCCATCGCCTTGTAGAGCGGCTCGAGGAACTTCCGGCGGCCGACGCGCATCAGGAAGCGCTCGAGGCGTTCGCGCACCGCCACGGGCGTGCGTTCCCAACCGGCGCGCAGATTGAGCTTCAACCACGCGACCAGGACCTCGCTGTTGCCCACTCCGGTGAGGTCGTGCGCGGCGTCGAGCTCCTCGAGCTTGGACTCGGGCACGTCCTTCGGCACGCCGTCGAGGAAGTGGATCCACTGCATCGTGACCCAGCCGTCGGTGTCGAGGCGGGCGGCGTCGCCTCCGCTCAGCCAGGCGGTCCGTGCCGCATCGACGCGATCGAAGGCCTTGCTGTGGGGTCGCGGCGTGTCCGCGGGCAGGCCGGGCCCGTTCACCCAGTCGCCGACGTCGATCTCCTCGGCGTGGACCGGAAAGTGCGACAGCAGCTCCCGGTCGAGCCAGCTCAGGAAGTCCTCGGTGGTGACGCTCTGGAACGCATGGCTCGCGAACCAGCCCTGCAGGAAGGTGTCGAACCGCGCTCGGCCGAACACCTCCTCGAGGCGCCTGAGGAACGCCGCACCCTTGTCGTAGGGAACCGACGTCATGCCGTCGTCCGGGTCGCGCCCGTCGAGGTCGACATGCAGGATCTGGTCGCGCTTCGGCAGCTCGGCCAGCTCGCGCTCGAGACCTTGCAGGCCGATCAGGATCTCCATCGTCGGCGCGCCCGTTGCCGTACAGGGCTTCGACGATGCGGCTGCTCGACGTAGACGGTGAAGCCCTCGTTGAGCCAGAAGTCGCTCCAGGTCGCGTTGGTGACGAGGTTGCCCGACCACGAGTGCGCGAGCTCGTGCGCGATCAGCGCGACCAGCGAGCGGTCGCCGGCCAGGATCGTCGGCGTGGCGAACGTCAGGCGGGGGTTCTCCATCCCGCCGAACGGGAACGCCGGCGGCAGCACGAGCACGTCGTAGCGGCCCCAGCCGTAGTCGCCGTAGAGCGCCTCGGCCGCTCGAGCATCGTCTCGATGTCGGCGAACTCGGCCGCGGCCTCCGACCACGCCGGGCTCGGCCTAGACCGCCGTGCGCGGACCGAGCGCGCCGGAACGCGAGGTCGCCGACCGCCAGCGCGATCAGGTACGGCGGGATCGGCTGTGTCCATCGCGAAGCGGGTGACTCCGGGCGACACGTCGCTCGCGGTGCTCGGCGCTCATCACCGCGATCAGGCCCTCCGGCGCACGGATCGTCGCGTCGTAGGTCACGCGCACGCCTGGGCGAGTCCTGGAGCGGGATCCACGTGCGCGTGAGGATCGCCTGGCCCTGCGTGTACAGGAACGGCAGCGCACCGCCGGCGGTCTGTGCGGGGTCGAGCCATTGCAGCGCGCGCGCGTCGGGACTCGTCCGATAGTGGACGGTCACTCGCTCGTCGGTGGGCGCCAGGCGGATCACCAGCGGTCGGCCGAGGATCGGATCGGTCGCGCCGAGTTCGAACGGCCGATCCTCGCCGTCCGGGCCGGTCACCGCGCCGACGTCGAGCGTCGGTGCGGCGTCGCACACGAGCGGCGCACTCGCGTCCAGGCGCGCGACGTCGAGGGTCGCGGTGCCCGCCAGCGTGCGGGCGTCGAAGTCGACGGTGAGGTCGAGCGACACGTGGGTGACCCGCACCGCGGCGGGACGAGCGTGGCTGTGGTGGTCCATGGCGGCGTCGGCGGCTCGGAGCGCGTCGGCCGTCGCTCGGCCCGGATCGCGATCGGCCCGGTCGTCGGCCCGGCAGGCGACGAGCGAGCCGGCAGCGAGCAGCGCGGCGGCGACGCGATGGATCGGAGTCATGCGCGAGCGTTCTACACCGATCGTCGCCCACATGCTCCCATCGAGCGATGTCCGGCCACGCAGCACCCGCTGCCGGCGATGGTTCGGGGTCGCCTGACGTCCCGTCCGTCAGGGGTTAGACTTCGACAGACTTCTCACCATGGCCGACCACTTCCTCGACGAGCTCGACAACTCCTTCTCCCGCGTCCACGACCTCGCCACCGAGGCGGAGGAGTGGTCGTCGCGCCCGGCGTGGATCGAGTTCGCCCCGAACAACCTCTGCAACCTGCGTTGCATCATGTGCGGGCAGTCGGAGGAGTGGCCGCTCGAGGTGATGCCGAAGGAGAAGGCGGTCCAGGTCCTCGACCAGGTGCTGCCGAAGGCGTCCCTGATCACGCCGTCGGCGATCTCCGAGCCCATGCTCGGGAACATCAAGCTGATCGCCGAGAAGTGCCGCGAGCACGACGTCTACATGAACTTCCACAGCAACGCGACCGTGCTCAACGGCGCGCGGCTGAGGGCGATCCAGGACCGGATGCACCAGCTCTACATCTCCTTCGACAGCCACGTGAAAGAGGTGTTCGAGGAGCTGCGCGTCCGGGCCGACTACGACCAGGTGGTCCAGCACATCCGCGAGATCCTGCCGGTCGCCGACGAGTTCAACATCCCCGTCGACTTCGTCGCCGTGATGACGAGCCGCAACGTCTCGCACTTCGACGGTCTGATCGACTTCCTCGCCGATCTCGGTGCCGTGAAGTCGCAGAGCGAACTCCGCATCCAGCTCCTGGTCGGGGTGCCGCCGCACAAGCGCGACCTCGAGCCGACGGTCGTGATGAGCGACGACGAGATCTGCGCGCATCTCGACCGCGCGTGCGAGCGGGCGAAGGCGAGAGGCATGCGGTTCCGGGTCGAACTCGACGAGCCGTTCCACCGCTCGGTGCAGCCCCAGCCACCGCGCTTCCGGTGGATCATGGGCCACCTGGTGAACTGCCTGAACGGCCACGTACGCGACCGGTATCCGAACTTCTGCTCGATGGCGACCTACCACCTGAAGATCGCGCCGACCGGCGAGGTCTACCCGTGCTGCCGTGCGCCCCACGAGCTGATCATGGGCAACGTGAACGAGCAGTCCGTCGAGGAGATCTGGAACGGCGAACGCTACCGCGCCTTCCGGAGAGCGATGTTCTCGGGCGACTACCCCGAGTGCTGCAAGGGCTGCGACATCCTGACGGCGAACCCGAAGTTCGACAAATCGCGGCTCGGGGTGCGCGCCGACCAGACGACACGGTGACGGCCACAGGTGCTGCGGAGCGGCGGCGCTCCTTGCTCCTGCCCCGCCACTCTGGTCGAATTCTCCGCCCTGAAGCGCGCGATGAACGAGACCATCCAGATCACCCTCCCCGACCAGAGCGTCCGCGAGCTGCCAGCCGGCACCACCGGTGAGGAACTCGCGGCGTCGATCGGCCGGGGCCTCGCCAAGGCGGCCGTCGCCGTCAAGGTCGACGGCGAGGTGCAGAGCCTGCAGCTGCCGCTTCCCGGCGACTGCCGGGTGGAGATCATCACGCGCGACACGCCCGAGGGGCTCGAGGTGATCCGGCACTCGGCCGCGCACGTGCTCGCCGACGCGGTCAAGCGGATCCGGCCGAAGGCGAAGCTGTGGAAGGGGCCGGCGATCGACGACCCGCGCTACGGCTTCTACTACGACATCGACCTCGGCGGCGAGCCGCTCGGCCAGGACGACCTGCCCGAGCTCGAGAAGGGCATGCGCGAGATCATCGCGTCGGACGTGCCGTTCGTGCTCGAGGAGCTGTCGCGCGATGAGGCGAAGGCGCTGATGGCCGCGCAGGGCGAGGACTACAAGCTGGCGACGATCGACAAGATCCCCGCGGACCAGCCGATCACGTTCTACCGGTCGGGCGACTTCGTCGACCTCTGCAAGGGGCCGCACGTGCCGTCGACCGGTCGCATCGGCAAGGGCATCGCCGTGTTGAACCTCGCCGGCGCCTACTTCGAGAACGACGCCAGCAAGCCGATGCTGACCCGGATCTACGGGCACGCGTTCGCCGACGAGAAGGCGATGGCCGAGCACCGGCACAACCTCGACGAGGCGCTGAAGCGCGACCACCGCCGGCTCGGCATCGACCTCGACCTGTTCTCGACGATCGGGAGACCTCGGTGCCGGCCTCGTGCTCTGGCACCCGAAGGGCGGCTTCGTCCGTCACAAGATCGAGGAGTTCTGGCGCAACGAGCACCTGAAGGGCGGCTACGACATCGTCTACTCGCCGCACATCGCGCGCGCCGACCTCTGGCGCACGTCCGGGCACCTCGACTTCTACGCGGAGTCGATGTTCAAGGGCATGGACGTCGACGGCGTCGACTACGTCCTCAAGCCGATGAACTGCCCGTTCCACGTGCAGATCTTCAAGAGCCGGCGGCGCTCGTATCGCGAGCTGCCGTTCCGCTGGGCGGAGCTCGGCACCGTCTACCGCTACGAGGAGGCCGGTGCCCTGCACGGGCTGATGCGCGTGCGCGGGTTCACGCAGGACGACGCGCACCTGTTCGTGCGCCCCGACCAGCTCGAGGACGAGATCGAGCGCGTGATGCACTTCATCCTGCACATCCTGCGGGCGTTCGGGTTCGACGACTTCGAGCTCAACCTGTCGACCCGGCCGGAGAAGTTCGTCGGCGAGCCGAAGGACTGGGAGACCGCCGAGAAGGCGCTGCGCGAGGTCGCTCGAGAAGATGAGCCTCGCGTACGACGGTCGACGCCGGCGGCGGTGCGTTCTACGGCCCGAAGATCGACGTCAAGATCAAGGACAGCCTCGGCCGCTCGTGGCAGTGTTCGACGCTGCAGCTCGATTTCAACCTGCCCGAGCGCTTCGACCTGACGTTCATCGACCAGGACGGCAGCCGCACCCGGCCGTTCATGCTGCACCGGGCGCTGCTCGGCTCGCTCGAGCGGTTCTTCGGCATCCTGATCGAGCACCACGGCGGTGCGTTTCCCACCTGGCTCGCGCCGGTGCAGGCCGTCGTGCTGTCGGTGGGCGAACGCCACGCCGACTACGCGACCGGCGTGGCCGCGGCGCTCCGCGAGCAGGGTTTCCGCGTCGACGCCGACACCTCGGCCGAGAAGGTCGGGGCCAAGATCCGCCACCACCTGTGGCAGGAGAAGATCCCGTTCGTCGCGGTCGCCGGCGACCAGGAGGTCGAGAGCCGGAAGCTCGCCGTCCGCCACCGCCAGGACGGCGACCTCGGCGCCCTGACGCCCGACGAGTTCGCCGAGCGACTCCGGACCCTGGAGCGCGAACGGCGCTGAGAGCCGAACCGCCGCGATTCGCTGCGAGCGGTCCCGACGAAGGCGACAGAGCTTTCGCCGCGGGCCGGCTCGGTTTACCCTTCGCCCCCCTCCGCGCGCGGTTTCGCTTCGCTCCCGCGCGCACGTCCGGCCGGAAGGTGGCCGGCGATCCATCCACACAGACAGATCCATCCACACACACAGAGAGGTGCAACACCGTATGAGGAATCGACTCCATGGCGATGCGTAGAGGCCCCGTTCGTGGCCGCCCGCGCGCGCCGATCGGCCCGCGCACGAATCAGCGCATCCGCGTGCGACAGGTCCGCTGCATCGACGACGAGGGCAACATGCTCGGAGTCGTCGACACCGCCGACGCGCTCGCCATCGCCTCCCGAAAGGGTCTCGACCTCGTCGAGATCGCTCCGGACCAGCGACCACCGGTCTGCCGGATCATGGACTTCGGGAAGTACAAGTACGAGCAGAAGAAGAAGGAGCAGGCCTCCCGCAAGAAGCAGCACCAGTCGCAGGTGAAGGAGGTCCGCGTCCGCCCGAAGATTGCCGAGCACGACATCCAGGTGAAGGTGCGCAAGGCGCGCAAGTTCCTGGAGGACGGCGACAAGGTGCAGATCAACTGCCTGTTCCGCGGGCGGGAGATGGCCCACAAGGAGGTCGCGCTGCAGGTCATGAAGCACGTCTTCGAGTACCTGCAGGACATCGCACGCGTCGAGCGCGATCCCCACATGGAGGGGCGGCGCATGGTGATGCTGGTGTCCAAGAAGTAGGCCCCGCGCGGGGGGCCTTCGCGAGGCCGGAGTGCGTCATTCCGGCTCCCACATGGCGGCGGGCGAGCGGGTGCTCGCGCCGCCGGCCGACGTACCGAACCAATCGAGGAACCTGTTCTTTGTCCACGCAGAGCGGATCGCCAGCGGTCGACTTCGAAGACCTGTTCGGGGTGAACGCCGGCTACGTCGAGAAGATGTACGCCGAGTTCGTCGCGCGCCCGGACTCGGTGACCGACGAGTGGCGCCGGTTCTTCGAGACGCACCTGCCGCCGGAGCAGTTGCCGGCGCGAGCACCGGCGGCCGAGCGCCCCCGGCCGGACGGCGCCGCCGAGGGTGTCGCCGCACCGCGTGCCGAGCCCGAGACCGGCCTCGAGCCGCTGCGCGGCATCGCCGCGCGCATCGCCGAGAACATGGCGGAGAGTCTCCGCGTGCCGACGGCGACCTCGACGCGCGACCTGCCGGTCAAGGTGCTCGAGGAGAACCGACGGATCGTCAACGAGTACCTCGTCAGCGAGTTCCGTGGGAAGGCGAGCTACACGCACTTCATCGCGTGGGCGATGGTCAAGGCGCTCCAGACGGTTCCCGGCATGCGCGTGCGCTACGTCGAGCGGGACGGGAAGGCCTTCCGCGAGACGGTCCGTTCGATCAACCTCGGCATCGCCGTCGACGTGCAGAAGGACGACGGCTCACGCACGCTGGTGGTCCCGAACGTCAAGGACGCCGGCTCGATGAACTTCGCGACGTTCGTCGCCGCGTGCGACGCGCAGGTGCGCAAGGGGCGGCGTGGCCGGCTCGCGCCTGACGACTTCCAGGACACCACCTGCACGCTGACCAACCCGGGCACGATCGGCACGGTCAGCTCGTTGCCGCGGCTGATGAGCGGGCAGTCGTTCATCCTCGCGACCGGCGCGATCGCGGTGCCGGCCGCCTATCAGGGCGCGTCGCCGGAGACGCTCACCGACCTCGCGGTCAGCAAGTGCATGACGCTGACCAGCACCTACGACCACCGCGTGATCCAGGGCGCGGACTCGGGCGAGTTCCTCGCGAGGATCCACGCGCTCCTGAACGGTGAGCACGGCTTCTACGAGGAGCTGTTCGCCGACCTGACGATCCCCTACCGCCCGATGCGGATGGAGATCGATCGCCGTGTCGCGATCGCCTCGGCGATGCGCGAGAACCAGACGCTCGAGCGGGCCGCGCGCGTGATGCAGTACATCCGCTCGTACCGCGTCCGCGGCTACCTGCTCGCCAACCTCGACCCGCTGGTCTACGAGCCGAAGACCTTCCCCGAGCTCGAGATGGACCAGTACGGGCTGACCATCTGGGACCTCGACCGCGTGTTCTTCACCGGCGGCACGCACACGGTCGAGCGCGCGACGCTCCGCGAGATCCGCGACGTCCTGCGCAAGACCTACACGCGACGCATCGGCGTCGAGTTCATGCACATGGTCGATCCGGAGCAGAAGGAGTGGCTCCGGGCGCGCATGGAGGGGAACACCAACGAGGAGGAGTTGCCGCGCGAGGTGATGCTGCGCGTGCTCGACCGCCTCGTCGAGGCGGAGGCGTTCGAGCGCTTCCTGCACACGCGGTTCGTCGGCCACAAGCGGTTCTCCCTCGAGGGTGGCGAGACGCTGATCCCGGTGATCGACGCTCTCTTGCAGCACGCCGGCGAGCATTCGGTCGAACGTTGCGTGATCGGCATGGCGCACCGCGGCCGGCTCAACGTTCTCGCGCACATCCTCGGCAAGCCGCTGACGAAGATCTTCGGCGAGTTCGAGGGCTACATCGACCCGGAGTCGACGCAGGGGTCGGGGGACGTGAAGTACCACCTCGGCGCGAGCGACGTGTTCGAGACGGCCGACGGGAAGGAGATCCAGCTCGATCTCGCATCCAACCCGAGTCACCTCGAGGCCGTCGATCCGGCGGTCGAGGGCGCGGTGCGCGCGATCCAGGACCGGATGGGTGGCGGCGACGATGCGCGCCACAGGGTGCTGCCGCTCCTGATCCACGGCGACGCGGCGTTCGCCGGACAAGGGGTGGTGGGCGAGACGCTGCAGATGTCGCAGCTCCACGGCTACCGCACCGGCGGCACGGTGCACGTGATCGTCAACAACCAGATCGGCTACACGACGGACCCGGTCGACGCGCGTTCGACGCCGTTCTGCACCGACGTCGCGAAGGCCATCCAGGCGCCGATCTTCCACGTCAACGGCGATGATCCGCTGGCCGCGGTGCGGGTGATCCGGCTCGCGCTCGAATACCGGCAGCGCTACCAGCGCGACGTCGTGCTCGACATCGTCTGCTATCGCCGGCACGGTCACAACGAGGGCGACGAACCGTCGTTCACGCAGCCGCTCCTCTACAAGAAGATCGAGGCGCATCCGTCGGTACGCGCGATCTACCAGGATTGGCTGGTGCGAGCCGGCGTCCTGGATCCGGACGAAGCGCAGAAGTTCACCGAGGCCCTGCACGAGCGCTACAAGGAGTCGCTCGACCAGGTGCGGCAGAGCCATCCGCCGAAGGAAGAGGTGGACGTCGTCCCGCAGCCGCACGACGAGGAGTCGCTCCCCGACGATCCGGCCACCGCGATCGACGCCGGCCGGCTTCGCGACATGGTGGCGAAGCTCACGTCGACACCGGACGCGTTCCACGCGCACCCGAAGATCGAGAAGATCCACGACCGCCAGCGATCGATGGCGGCGGACGAGTATCCGTTCGACTTCGCGACGGCCGAGGCCTTGGCGTTCGGCACGCTGCTGGTCGCCGGAGTCCCCGTCCGGCTCGCCGGGCAGGACAGCGGGCGCGGCACGTTCTCGCAACGGCACTCGGTGCTGGTCGACGTCGAGACCGGCGCGCACCACATCCCGCTCAACTTCCTGGCCGACGACCAGGCCCGCTTCTCGGTCGTCGACAGCCTGCTGAGCGAGGAAGCGGCGCTCGGCTTCGAGTACGGCTACAGCGTCGTCCGCAGCGAGGGCCTCAACCTCTGGGAGGCGCAGTTCGGCGACTTCGCGAACGGCGCACAGATCCAGATCGACCAGTTCATCGTCGCCGGCGAGGCGAAATGGGGGCAGCGCAGCGGCCTCGTGCTGCTGCTGCCGCACGGCCACGACGGACAGGGGCCGGAGCACAGCTCCGCGCGCCCCGAGCGGTTCCTGCAGCAGTTCGCCGACCGCAACATCCGCGTCGCGAACCCGTCGACGGCCGCGCAGTACTTCCACCTGCTGCGCCTGCAGGCGCTCGAGCCCGTGCGGAAGCCGCTCGTCGTGATGACGCCGAAGAGCCTGTTGCGCCAGCGCACTGCCGGCTCCGCGCTCGCCGAGCTCGCCGACGGGCGGTTCCACCGCGTACTGGCGGACGTGCGAGGTGAGGACCGCGCCGTGAAGCGCGTCGTGATGTGCAGCGGCAAGGTCTACTACGACCTCGCCGAACGCGTCGACGAGGCGAAGCTCGATGGCGTCGGGCTGCTCCGCATCGAACTGATCGCGCCGTGGCCGGGAGCGTCGCTCGAGCAGACGCTGAAGCGCTTCCCGCACGCGGAGAGCTTCGTCTGGTGTCAGGAGGAGCCGGCGAACATGGGTGCCTGGTCGTTTGCGCGCACGCGGCTTCCCGCGGGCACCGAGTATGCCGGTCGCGCCGCGGCCGCGAGCCCTGCCACGGGCGTGCAGCGGGTCCACAAGGCCGAGCAGCGCGCCCTGGTCGAGCGGGCGCTCGGCATCGAGGGCGCGACGTAGGCGCCGCGGTGCCGGGGCGCCGCGGCTCGGCGTTCCGCTTCCCCTTGCTCTCCGGGGTATCCTCCTCCGGCCGATGCGCGACGCGAACCGACAGGCTGCTTCGATGGCGAGCCGCACCGACCAGGCGGCCTTCGGCCGGACCGACCTCGTCGTGCTCGCCGCGATCACCGTGTTGGCGGCCGTGCTGCGGCTCTACCGCCTGGGTGAGTGGTCGCTGTGGGTGGACGAGGCGCACACGTTTCGCGATGTCACCGCGACGAGCGAGGCGTTCTGGCAGTCCGGGACGTCGCGCTACCCGCTGGCGTACCTGATGCTACGGGGCCTCCTCGCGGTGGGACTGCTGCCGACGACCGGGGAGGGCTGGCTGCGACTGCCGTTCGCGTTCTGCGGCATCCTGTCGGTGCCGGTGATCGCGGTGTTCGGCCGCACGCTGGTCGGACGGCGGGCCGCGCTGCTTGCCGCGCTGATGCTGGCCGTGTTCCCGTGGCACCTGTACTGGTCGCAGAACGCCCGCGGCTACTCGCTCGTGATGCTGCTCGCCATGTTGGGGGCGTTCGCGTTCCACGGCGGCATCACCCACCGTTCGATCCTGTGGGCCGTGATCGGGGTGGTCACCGTCGTGCTCAGTGGGCTCACGCATCCGTCGGGCTTCGAGCTGATGGCCGCGCTGTGCGTGTATCTCGGCCTCGAGGCGCGACGCGATCCGGCGCTGCGCGCGCGCGTGCTGCGGCCGTCGGTGCTGATCCTGATCGCCGTCGTCGGTGTGCTCGTCGCGAGTCAGGCGTGGCCGTCGATCTTGCGCGCGATGGAGAAGAAGAGCGATGCCTCGATCGCGCACCTCACCGATACGTTCGCATGGTATCTCAGGCCCACCGTCGCGATCGCGACGTTGGCGGGACTGATCTGGATGAGGCATACGGGGCTGGTGCGGACCACGTCGCTGCTCGGCACGTGGATCGGCGTGCCACTGTTCGCCCTGATCGTGCTCGGCGGAACGGTCACCAAGGTCACGGCTCAGGTACGGCCTCGTGCTGTTGCCGGCGTTCTGCCTCGCGTCGGCGTGGCTCGCCGTTGCGCTGCACGACCAGATCGCGTTCCGCAATCGTCTCGTGCGGTGGTCGCCGGCGCTGATCCTGCTCGCCGGACTGGTCGCGAACGACGCGCTGTACTTCACCTCGCGTCACGGGGAGCGTCCGCGCTGGCGCGAGGCCGCGGAGCTCGTCCGTGTGCAATCGGACGGTGCCGTGCTCGTCCTCACGACCGACGCGCCGAGCCTCGAGTTCTATCTCGACCGCGGGCGGTTCTGGGGTGAGACCGCGCCCGAGACAGCGATCGTCGGGATCGTCGACTGGGACGTGCAGAAGGCCGGCGGCGGCGCGGAATGGCTCGAGGCGATGACGAAGCGCGCGGCCGAGGAGAACCGCGATCTGTGGATCGTGATCACCGAACCCGAGCTGGGCGAGCTCGAACCGACGGGAGCCTTCGAGTCCGCGGTACGGCGTGAAGCGCACCTCGCCGGTCGGTTCACGGCGTGGACGGGTCCGAAGGACATGACGGTGCTCGTCTACCGCGCGACCCGGTAGCTCAACGGAACGGATCGGTGCCCCGCGCCACCCGCGCCAGCTTGCCGATCCACTCGCTGTCGCCGCTGTCGATGTCGTGGGCTCGTTGCCACAGGCTGCGCGCACGATCGTGCTGGCCAGCGCGCCACAGCGCATCGGCGATGTCGCCGAACAGCTCGTCGTCGTTGTTCGCCCCGGCCTGCTGGATCAGCTGTGGCGCGAACCGCTCGGGCGCGAGATTGAGGAGCTGTGCTGCGTAGCTGCCCGGCTGCATCTCCCAGGCCTGCCAGTAGGCCGCGAGCGCGTCCTCCCGGCGGCCGGCGGCCAGGAGCTGTTCGCCGTAGGCACCGTACGCGTCCGCCGAGGGGTCGGTCGCGAGGCGATTCTGGAGGTACTGCAGCGCCTTGCCGCGATCGAACTCACCGAGCTTCTGCAGGGCGTTGTAGTTGTCGGGTTGCTGCTGCAGCAGGGATTCGACCTGCGCGATCGCATCGCTCGTGCGTCCCTGTGCCTTGATCGCGTCGGCGAGCTCGAGCTGGTACCACTGGTTGTCCTCGGTGTGGCTCTCGAGGTACGTCCGCAGCCGCGTCTCCGCCGCGGCCGGGTCCCGCTGCACGAGGAAGTGATAGGCCGTGGGGGAGACGTCGCCGGCGGCGACCAGCGCATCGAACGCCGCGAGTCCGGCGTCCCGGTCTCCGGACGCGATCAGCAGCAGTGCTCGCTGCGCGCGCGCCTCCGCGCCCAGCTCCCCGTTCGCCGGCATCGCCTGCAGCTGTGCGAGCGCCGCGCCGGGAGCCATCTCCATCAGACGTTGGATGACGTCCCAGTCCTCGGGGTTCTGGCCGAGGGCCATCAGGTACGCCTGGCCCGCGAGGGCGGGATCGCCCTTCTGGCGCAGCGCGTCGCCGATCGAGCGGGCATAGCCGAGGATGTCGCTCGGCGGCTCGACGCCGCGCAGCAGCGCCAGCGCCTGCGCCGGCTGATCGACTTGCAGCCAGTTCTGGATCAGGAACGCGCGGAGCTGGTCAGGGCTGTCCGCGAACCGCTGGGCGAGCGCGCCGCTGCGGAGCTGCAGCTCGAGCTCGGCGAGGAGCGCCGGGAGGTCGGCCGGCTTCGGCTTGTCGTCGACCGCATCCGCGGACACGGCCACCGCGTCGACCGCGCCCGGATCCCCGCCGGCCGCGTCGGTGGCATCGACCGGTCGCCGGTCGGGCTGCCGGCGGAGCTCCGCGAGCTCGGCGCGCAACCGGTCGAGCTCGGCGCGCAGGTCGTCGTCGGTCGTTTGGGCGTCGGACGAGCCGGTGCGCGCGCCGCCGAGGCGGGCCGGCCCGCGGAAGGGCACGAACAGCACGCCGAGCACGGCGGTCAGCAGGATGCCCGCGGCGAGGCCGATCAGGAACGGACGTGCACGCATCAGGTCGCAGTCTAGGGGTTCACCGGGCGGCGTCCATCGCTCCGCGCCGCAAGCCGGCGCGGGGGCCGGCGGAGGACGCGACGTCGCCGGGCCGGTTCCCGTTCAGGACGGCGATGGCTTGGGCGGATGCGTGACGATCATCACGGTGGCGAACGCCACGCCGAGGAGGCTCAGCATGTACAGCGCCGGGAACACCAGCAGGTGGGGTCCCCAGAGCAGCCAGGCCATCTGCTCGACCGAGCCGGGCTCGACCGCGATCGCGATCTGCGCGAACGGGTTCGCGAACTCGACGGTGCCGTGCACGTCGACGCTCGTGCCCCAGTGCTTGATCGTCGCGAGGGTGCCGAACACGACGACCGGCAGCCGGGCGACGGTCACGAACACGACCAACCACAGCAGCGAGGCGAGCACGCGCCGCACCCGGTGGGCGATCAGGATCGCCGCGGCGAAGCACGGCGGGAACAGCATGCGCTCCCAACCGACCGGGGCGACCAGCGCCGCCGGCGCGGCGCACTTCTCGAGCAGCAGCTTCCAGGCGATCGCGCTCCACGCGAGCAGCAGCGGCAGGACGAATGCCGGCACGCTCTCGCCGAGCCGGCGCTGGGCGAGCGCGTCGTGCGGGCGGGGACGAAGCACGCGGCACACCGTGGCCCAGATCAGGCAGAACCCCGCGAACACCACGCCCCAGAGCCAGCTCGGCGCCTTCTCCCAGCCGACCGGGAACGCGTGGAACGCGATCTCGTTGCGCTCGTACGCCGCGAAGTAGTGGACGACCTGGAGGTGCTGGACGCCGTCGGTGCCGCTCAGCGGGGCCGCCGCGAGCGCGCCGCCCGCGAGGACCAGCAGCATCAGCGCGACCGGGTTCCGCCACCGGGGCACGACGAGGGCCGCGGCGGGGCCGGCGACGGCGGCGAGTTGGACGAGGGTGAGGATCAGGTCGGTCATGGGCGATTCCGGGGCAGCCCCACAAAGTGCCGTCCGGACCCGGTTTGCGCTGCAAAAAATGCCCTTCCCCTGCGCTTGCCCCGGCAACCCGCCCTCGCTAACCTGCTGCGCCTTCCTACGGGAACAGCCATGTCGAAGCTCAAGACCAAGAAAGGCGTGGTCAAGCGGATGAAGCTGACCAAGAACGGCAAGGTCAAGCGCCATCACGCCTTCACGTCGCACATCATGGTGCGGCGCAGCCGCAAGCGGAAGCGCAAGCTGCGTCAGGCCGCGATCCTGCCGGGTCGCATGGGCCGCAACATGGCGGAGGCGCTCGGCGCCCGCTGAGAGAGTAGATCGAGAGGTCGCTGAACGATGCGCACGAAGAACGGAGCCGCTACCAGGCAGCGCCGGAACAAGATCCTCAAGCGCGCCAAGGGCTTCCATGGCGCGCGGAGCACGCTGTTCCGTCAGGCGAGAGAGGCGACGATGCGCGCGGACGCGTTCGCGTTCGTCGGCCGCCGCCAGAAGAAGCGTGACTACCGCGCCTTGTGGATCACGCGCCTGAGCGCCGCTGCCGGTCTAAACGGCATGCTCTACAGTCGGCTGATCGCCGGCTGCAAGAAGGCCGACATCCGCCTGAACCGGAAGGAGCTCTCCGAGCTCGCGATCCACGATCCGGCCGCGTTCGCGCAGATCTGCGAGACGGCCAAGGCCGCGCTGGCCTGAGACGAGTCGGCGGGCGCGGACCCGCCGCTCCGGCCGCAGCGGGCCGCGCTGCCGCGTCCGGGGCGTCCCTGTGCACGGCGGAACGACCGCTCCGGTCGGCCCCGCACAGCAGAACCACCCCGTGAACCAACGACGCGAACCGTGGCTCCGCGACATCGCGGCCGCCGCCGACGAGCCGGCCCTCGACGAGCTCGAGCGCGCACTGCTCGGCAAGAGCGGCGCCGTGACCGAGCTGGTGAAGGGCGTGGCGAAGCTGCCGCGCGAGGAACGCCCCGAGGCCGGGCGCGCGGCCAATCAGCTCAAGATCGAGCTGCAGCAGGCGTTCGACGCGCGCCGCGCGGCGCTGCGTGAGGACGCGATGCGGCGCGATCTCGAGGCGCCCGACTTCGACCCGAGCGCGCCGGGACTCGTGCCGGCGGGAGGTGCCACGGCGGCGCGCGACGTGCGCACGCCGTTCGACGCAGCGCGCGGCACGCTCCATCCGATCACGATCGTCCGCGACGAGCTCGTCGATCTGTTCACGTCGATGGGTTTCTCGTGGCAGGACGGCCCCGAGGTCGAGACCGACTGGTTCAACTTCGAGGCGCTCAACCACCCGCCCGACCACCCGGCGCGCGACAGCCAGGACACGTTCTGGCTCGCCGACGGGCACCTGATGCGCACGCACACGTCGCCGGTTCAGGTGCGGACGATGCAGCGGTTCCCGCCGCCCTTGAAGGTCATCGTGCCGGGTCGCTGCTTCCGCAACGAGACCGTCGACGCGAGCCACGAGCACACCTTCTACCAGATGGAAGGGCTGGTCGTGGACGAGGGCGTGTCGACCGCCAACCTGATCCACACGATGAAGACCTGCCTCCGCGAGATCCTGCGGCGGGAGGTCCAGGTGCGGCTCAGGCCCGGCTACTTCCCGTTCGTCGAACCGGGCTTCGAGCTCGACGTCAACTGTCCGTTCTGCGGCGGCAGCGGCTGCTCGGTGTGCAAGCACAGCGGCTGGATCGAGATCCTGCCGTGCGGGATGGTCCACCCGAGCGTGCTGCGCGCCGGCGGCATCGATCCCGAGCGGTTCACCGGGTTCGCGTTCGGCATGGGCCTGCAGCGCGTCGTGATGTTGCGCTACGGGATCGACGACATCCGCCTGTTCATGGGTGGCGACCTGCGCTTCCTCGAGCAGTTCGACGAGGTGTCGCGATGAAGCTCTCGCTGAACTGGCTGTCCGATCACGTCGACCTCGGTGACAAGACGCCGCAGCAGATCCTCGACGACCTGACGATGTCGACCGCGGAGGTCGAGGGCATCGAGGAGTTTGCCGGCGGACTCGACGGCGTCGTCGTCGGGCACGTGGTCGAGCGGGAGAAGCACCCGGACGCGGACAAGCTGTCGCGGACACGCGTCGACGTCGGACAGGGCGAGGCGCTGCAGATCGTGTGCGGCGCGCCCAACGTCGCGGCCGGCCAGAAGGTCGCCGTGGTGTTGCCGGGAGCCACGTTGCCCGGTGGCATCAAGATCAAGAAGACCAAGATCCGCGGCGTCGAGTCGAGCGGGATGATCTGCTCGGAGGTCGAGCTCGGCCTCAGCGAGGAGGGCAAGGGCATCCTCGTGCTCGACGAGAACGCGACGGTCGGCACGAAGCTGACGGACGCGCTCGGCTGTCACGACCACGTGCTGGAGATCGACAACAAGTCGATCAACCACCGCCCCGACCTCTGGGGGCATCACGGGATCGCGCGGGAGCTGGCGGCGATCTACGGCCGCCCGCTGCGGCCGGCGTGCGAGCGCATCGAGCTGCCGGCGAAGGGCAGGACGCTGGAGGTGCACATCGACGACCTCGAGGCGTGTCCGCGCTACTGCGGCCTGGTGCTCGAGGGTGTCCGCGCGCTGCCGTCGCCCGACTGGTTGCGCTGGCGGCTCGCGGCGGTCGGCCAGCGGCCGATCGACCTGCTCGTCGACCTGACGAACTACGTGATGCTCGACCTCGGGCAGCCGATGCACGGGTTCGACCTGCGGCAGCTCGATGCCGCCGGCATCGGCGTGCGGCGCGCGCGCGAGGGCGAGACGATGGTGACGCTCGATGGGGTCGAGCGGCGGCTCACCGCCGGGCAGGACCTGCTGATCACGTCGGGCGATCGCCCGGTCGCGCTCGCCGGCATCATGGGCGGCGAGGGCTCGATGGTCGCTCCGGACACGTCGGCCTTGTTCCTCGAATCGGCCAACTTCCATCCGGCGACGATCCGGCGCGCGAGCGCGCGCCTCGGCTTGCGCACCGACTCGAGCGCGCGCTTCGAGAAGGCGCTCGATCCGGCGGGCGCCGAGCTCGCGGTGCACCGGTTCGTCGGGTTGCTCCAGGAGCTGTGCCCCGGGGCACACGCCGCGGGCCCGATGGTGGACCCGTCGGGGTGGGCGTTCCGCCCGCGGACCGTGCGGCTCCGCAAGGCGCGGCTCGACCTCAAGCTCGGCGTGACGCTCCCGGCCGAGCGCGTGGTCGCGATCCTCGAGGGCCTGGAGTTTGGCGTGACCGCGACCGACGACGGCTTCGACGTCGGCGTGCCGTCGTGGCGCGCGACCAAGGACGTGACGGTCGAGGACGACCTGATCGAGGAGGTCGGGCGGATGTTCCGCTACGACAACATCCCCGAGGTGCCACTCGTCTCGACGGTCGCGGTGCCGCCGAAGGAGCCCGAGCTGTGGCTCGCGCGCAACGCGGTGCGGCTCGCGGCGTTCGAGCTCGGGAGCCACGAGACCTACGACTACAGCTTCGTGCCCGATGCGGTGCTCGACGCCTGCCGCGCGGACGGACTCGAGTACGTGACCGTCACGAACCCGATCGCGCCCGAGATCCACCGGGTCCGACGCCACGTGCTGCCGAGCCTGCTCGGTGCGGTGCCGCGCAACCTCAGGTCACGGGACGAGGTGCGCCTGTTCGAGGAAGGACGTGGCTACCACCCCGAGCGGCGCGACGAGCACGGCCTGCCGTTCGAAGTGCACGAGGTCGCGTTCGCCTGGGCACGACGCGACGGCGGCGACCTGTACCCGGCGCTGCGCGCCGGGCTCGAGTCGCTGTGCCGGCGGCTCGGCTACGCCGTGTCGATCGACACGCTGGTCGAATCCGCGCCGCCCTGGGTACACCCGGGACGGACGGCTGCGCTCGCGCGCGGCGACGAGCCGGTCGGCTTCGTCGGCGTCGTGCATCCGCAGGTCGCACACGCGTTCGAGCTGCCCGCGACGACCGCGGTCGGGACGGTGGACCTGCGCGCGCTGCTCGCGTCGGGCCGCGACGACCGCCGCTACGCACCGATCGCGACCTACCCGCCGCAGCCGGTCGACGTGGCGCTGCTCGTCGACCGGAGCGTCCGTGTCGGCGACGTCGCTCGCTTCCTGGCCGACTGCGGCAAGCAGCTCGTGCGCGACGTCCGACTGTTCGAGGTCTACGTCGGTGAGGGCATCCCGGACGACAAGAAGAGCGTCAACTTCACGGTCACCCTCGGCGCCGCCGACCGCACGCTCAGCGCGAAGGACGAGGAGAAGTACCTGTCGACCGTGCGCCAGCGCGCGAGCGAGATCGGCGCCGAGCTGCGGGGGTGACCGGTCGCGGGAGTCGACAGCGGGTTGTCGTGTCGCCGATGACCGGCTACCGGCCACAGTCCGAGGACACCAGCGAAGCCGTCGACCGCATGGTGTTCGATGGCCTCCATGCGATGACTCCCGTCGAGCGGCTCGAGCTGGCGCGCCTCGCCTGCCAGGGCGTCCACCGGATGACGATCGCCGGGTTGCGGATGCAGTTTCCGGACGCGGGCGACGAAGAGCTCGACTGTCGCGCGAAGGCGCGCCGTCTCGGTCGGGACCTGACGCTGCGGTTCTTCGGAGCCGATGCCGAGGTGTGGCTCGATGGAACGGTCCGGATCCGATCGACGTCACGAGTCCCGAGGGCATCGTGATCCAGAAGCTCGACTGGTTCCACCGGGCCGGCGAGGTGTCGGATCGCCAGTGGCGAGACGTCGTCGGTGTGCTGAAGACGCAGCGGCGCGCGCTGGACCTGCAGGATCTCCGCCGCCAGGCGGAAGCGCTGTCGCTGGACGTCCTTCTCGACCGTGCGCTGACCGAAGCCGGCGTCGGCCGGGCGTAGGCTCGCGCACTCCGCCGGACCCGTGCTCCTGACGGCGCCCGTCAGTGCCAGCCGCCGAGCTGCACCTGCAGCGCCTGGGTGGTGATGATGCCGAGCGCGTTCGCCGGTGGATCGACGGCCGCGGCCTGGGCGAAGAGCGTCGCGCCGATCGCGGCCGGGAGCGGCGGCGCGGTCCAAGGAAGGAACGCGGTGCCCCGGGTGTCGGTGAGCGCCGGGAACGTCGCGAGCGGGTCGGTGTGGACCATGCAGCCGGGAGCTCCGAACGGATCGAGACGGATGCTGGTCTGCGTGAGGCCGAGCACCACGGCGACCGGGCTGCTCGACGGTCCGTGCGTGATCAGGAACTGGATCGGCTCGCCGATGTCGAGCGAGCCGCTGCCGGCGAAGTGCGGCAGCCCGTTCGAGCCCGGGCAGCCGGTACCGATCGTCGTCACCGTGCCGCTGAAGTGCTGGAAGGCCGGCACGCCGACGCGCGGGAACAGGTCGACCGCCGGCCAGTTCGTCACCTGGTTCGCGAGGTTGCTGAGCTCTTCGCCGTGCACGGCGCTGTTCAGCGCGCCGTGGTCGCCGTTGGTGAGGAACACGAACGACAGGCCGTCGGTGCGGTGGGCGACGAACGACTCGGCGCCCCACAGCAGTCCGCCGTGGTTCACCATGCTCACCTGGGCGCCTTGACCGTCCTGCACGTGCCTCAGGAACCAGCCGCGCAGCACGTCGCCGTGGCCGGAAATCGGCGTCCACATGTCGGCGGTGGCGGTCGGTCCGAGGAGTGGATTGCTGGCGCCGAGATCGAACGCCGCCAGCACCTTCGCCATGTCCGGAGCCGCGAGGACCCAGCCGCCGTGCGAGTCCATGTTCCCCTTGTTCAAGCCGCCGGTACTGGCCCGCGACCCATGGCTGCTGTGGGCTCATGACGCTGCGCCGCAGCATCGGGAACCAGGGGTGATAGTAGACCTCACCCGGATAGAGCGTACTCAGCAGCGAACCCGAGATGCGCGGCCGCGTGACGCCGAGCCTCCCGAACACGTCGCGGTGGATGAGCTGCTCGTAGGTGAGGCCGGGATGGCGCGACTCGAGGATCTGGCCGAGCACGCTGAATCCGAAATTGCTGTAGGCCCAGCCGTGGTTCGGCAGGAAGTCGAGGGTCTGCGTCGCGAACACGTACCGCAGGATCAGCCCCTTCGTGATCGGCAGCGGCTGGCCCATCGTCGTGGCGATCGTCTCGTCCATGCCCATCGGGTCCCCGGAGACGTCGCGATCCCAGCCACCCCGGTGCGTCAGCAGCGAGTCGAGCGTGATCATGTACAGCGACGGATCGCGCAGGGTCAGGTTGCTGAAGAAGGACATCATCGTGTCCGTCGGGGCCATCTGCGCCTGCGGGTTCTCGAAGTGCTGGTGCATCGCGATGCTGGTGAGCGTCTTCGAGCACGACGCGATCTCGAACATGCTCGTCGGCTGCGTGATCGGGTAGCCGGGCAGCGCCCGCGTGTAGCCGTGCGCGAACACCAGTCGGCCGTAGCGCGCGATCGCGAGGCTCGCCGCCCGCGTCCCGGCCGTCGCCATGAAGTTCTGCACCCACGTGTCGAAGGCCGCGAGCGCCGGTTCCGCGACGCCGGTGATCGTGAACGGCGGCGTCGGCGGCACGTCGGTCGGTGCCCAGACCGCCGCGAAGCGGCGGGAGCTGCCGCTGCCCGATCCCTGGATCGAGATCGGATACCAACCCTGACCGGCGAAGGTGCTGTCGTACGCCTGATACTGGGCGTCGGTCATGTCGTGGTGCGCGACCCAGTTCGGGATCTCGTCGCTCTCCCACAGCGTCGCGTAGAGGTGCGCGTCGTTGAAGCCGACCAGCACCGGGCGGTTGTGGCCGTCGCGCAGCGCGTTGAATTGCTGCTGGTACTCGCCGTCGTTGCCGCTGATGACCAGCGATCGGCCGGTGTCGACCGGTCCGAAAGCGACGATGTACGCCGGACTCGCGGCCGTGCCGTAGACGTCGATCGCGGTCACGTTCAGGCCGGCGGCTGCCGCCGATTCGACGTCGTGGACCATTTGCGACGGCGTCAACCCGTGGCTCGTCCACCCCGGCGTGTTGGTGAGCTCCCACACGCCGGCGAATCGCGGATCGGCGGCGGTGCCGGTCGCCGACAGGATGCTGGGCCGGTAGCCGAGCGGCCACCAGGTGTTGGCGAAGGCCTGGTAGCTCGGGCCGTCCAGACCGTGGAACGCGGTGAAGCTCGGACCGGTACGGTGGACCCAGGTCGCCGCGTAGAGAGGGGCGCTGACCGGGCCGTAGATCGACAACGCGATCATCCGATAGCCCTGCGCCGACAGCGTGTTGTACTGCTGCTGGTGGCCCTGCGGCGTGACGTCGTGGTAGGAGACCGGCGGCTGCGATCGGCAGACTGGCGCCAGCAGCAGCGCTGCGAGCAGGAGGGCGAACGGTCGGTGGGTGGTCATGATGGATCCTCTGGCGTGGTCCAGCCGGAGTCCCGGTCTCCGCGCGCAGGGCCTCCGGACGGGAAAAATTCGGCCGCGGCGCGCCGACCGGGGGCTCGGCGAGGCAACCGTCCGGCCGGTCGCGGCTTGCGTCGATTCGGTTCACACCCGAAGCTTCGGGCTGCGCGCCCCTCGTGACCCGTCCGACGAGCATCCTCTGGTCTTCGCTGCTGCACGCGTGTGTGGTCGCCATCGCGATCGGGACGTGGCATGCGGCGACCCGGGCACGCGAGCCGAACCCGGCGCGCCTGGTGTTCGTGCCGACCGAGGCGTCGCCGCCGCCGGCGGAGCTGCGCGCCCCCGACGAGCGTGTGGACGTCGAGCCGGTGACGACCGAGCTGCCGGACCCGCCCGATCCGAGCGAGCCGCCGGCGCAGCCGTTCGACCCGCCGCCGGTGCGCACCGTCGTGGCGATGCCACCGCCGGCGCCGGAGCCGCGCGACCCGCTGGCGCGCGTGGTCCCGCTGCCCGAGCCGACGCCCGAGCCGCGGATCGACGAGCCGAGCCCGCCGTCGGCCACGCAGGCGTCGTCGTTCGTCGAGGCCCGGGCGCTCGACGCGCAGAACCATGCGCCGTCGTATCCGCCCCTGGCGCTGCGCCGCGGCTGGGCCGGTGTCGTGTTGCTCGAGCTCTCGATCGCCGCCGACGGCTCGGTGACCGAGGTCGAGCTCCTGCAGAGCTCGGGTCACGACATCCTGGATCGCGCCGCCCGGACGGCCGCGGTGGCGTGGCACTTCCAGCCGGCCCACCAGGACGGCGTCGCGGTGGCCTCACGCCTGCGCCTGCCGGTCGAGTTCCGCATCGTCGACGGCTGAACCGCCGGCCGGCCGGTCACCGGTCCGCGGCGTCGAGTCGCTCGATCAGGTCGAGGGTGAACCGCGCGGTCAGCCCCCACAGCGTCTCGCCCGCGTGATCGAAGTGCGGCATCGCCCGCCGCGTCGCGTCGGTGTCGGGAGCGCGGTCCTCCCACCGCGATCGATCGCGCAGCCGGTCCAACGGGAACGCGACCACCGCGGCCACCTCGCGCGGGTCGGGCGTCAGCTCGACGTCGGGTGGGATCCGCCCGACGACGGCCTGCACCCAGAACTTGCCGATGCTGAGTCGCGGCGGCAGCCCGCCGAGCACCGTCACGAGCGGCGGAGCGACGCCGATCTCCTCCTCGGTCTCACGCAGCGCACACGCCACCGGCGATTCCTCGCCCTCCCTTGCACCGCCCGGGAACGAGATCTGGCCGGCGTGGTGGGGGAGATCGTGCTGGCGCCGCGTCAGCAGGAGCCAGTCGCGATCGTCGCGCGTGAACCACGGCGCCAGTACCGCGGCCTCGCGAAAGCCGGGGCGTCCCTGCCAGTCGGTCGGCACCGCGTCGAGCACCGCGCGCAACCGTTCGTCGCTGAGCACGCTCACGACCGCACCTCGAGCAGCAGCACCTTCAGGTAACGCGTCTCCGGGCATTCGAGTGCGACCGGATGGTCGGGGCCGGCGCCGAACGCGCCGAGGATCCGCGCATCGCGCCCGGCGTGCGCCGCCGCGTCCCGCACCGCCGCCTGGAAGCGAGCCTCCGACACCGCGCCCGAGCACGAGCACGTCAGGAGCAGCGCGCCCGGCGCCAGCTTCTCGAACGCGAGCCGATTGAGGTCGGTGTAGCGCTCGATCCCGGCTTCGACCGCGCCCTTGCCGGCGGCCCACTTGGGAGGATCGAGCACGACGAGGTCGAACTGTCCGCGCCGTGCGTCGCGGAGGAACCCGAACGCATCGGCGTGCTCGGCGGTGATCGCGAGCCGGTTGCGGGCGGCGTTCTCGGTCGCGACCTCGACCTGGGTCTCGTCGAGGTCGACCGCGACGACCGACCGCGCGCCGCCCTTCGCCGCGTTCATCGCGAAGCCGCCGGAATTGCAGCAGGCGTCGAGAACCCGCCGACCCTTCGCCAGCTCGCGGATGCGCAGGCGGTTCTCGCGCTGATCGGCGAAGAACCCGGTCTTGTGGCCCGCGCCGGCCTCGACGTGGTAGCGGATGTCGTGCTCGACGACGGTCGTCGAGACACCGCGCACGGGCGGGGCGGCGCGGAGGCCCTCGCGCTTGCGCGCGGTGTCGTCGACGGTCAGCGCGAGGCGGGTGCCGGGGTAGCGCTCCTTGAGGTCGCGGCCGATCTCCTCGAGCCGCTGCTCGATGCACAGGGAGAACACCTGGGCGACCAGCACGTCGCCGAGGCGATCGAGCACGAGGCCGGGTACCCCGTCGCCTTCGGCGTGCACCAGCCGGTAGCCGTCGGTGACGCGTGGCAGGTCGAGGCGCCCGTCGCGCAGCTCGGCCGCCGCGAGCACCCGTTCGCGCAGCAGGGCATCGGGATCTTCGACGTCGCCGTGTGCGAGCAGGCGCAACGACAGCTCGGTGCGCGGATTCCAATAGCCGATCCCGACGCGGCGGCCCTCGCGATCGACGACCCGCACCGCCGCGCCGGGCGGGATCGGGGGCTCGGGTCGTCGCACCATCTTCCGGAAGAACCAGGGATGCCGCCCGTGCACGCGGACCTTCAATCGGAGCTCGGGGAGTTCGGCCAAGTCCGCCATGCAACGCGCCGCGGCCTCGCGACGCAACCGTGCTCCGTCCCCGAGGTCGTCGGTCGCGCTCGATCGCCGCGCGACGAGCAGGGCACGCCGGTCTTGCCTCGTCCCCTCGGTTCGGCCACGCTCGCGCCATGCGGATCGCCAGCCGGATCCTCGGCCTCCTCGTCGCCAGCCTCGCCGCGTGCTCCCACGCGACCGAACCGCGCCTGCTCACGTCGAAGGCCGCGTACTCCGGTCCGATCCACATCGAGGCGCGGGTCGGGGACGCCACGCGATCGGTGACCGGGACGCTCCGGTTCGATCGGGCCACCGGCGACGTCGAGCTGTTGCGCGACGACGGCACAAGGCTGACGAAGAGTGGCCCCGACGGTGCGTTGAAGAAGACCCACGGGGAGGCCGGCGTGCCGGTGCCGGTGTCGGCGGACGACGTGCAGGACTTCAACCTCGCGCTGACCGCGATCTTCACGGCACCCGGCCGGCCCGAGGACGTCGAGACACTGCCCGACGGCTACGCCTATCACGTCGGTGATCAGCACTTCACGGTCCGGTTCGCCGCACCGGGCGGCGGCTGAGCGGCACCGAACTCCCCTTGGTGTCGCGGACCTCGGGGACGCGCGACCTTTCGACTGCCGCATCCGGACAGCGCGGGGTATCTTCCTTGGTGATCCCCCTCGCACGAGTCCAGGCGGTCGACGGGTCGGTTGTCGAACGCCGGGTTTTCTCGGATCGCCGCCGGCGACCGACTTCCGTGTTCTCGCGCCATGCACTGCTGGGTGGCAGACGGCGTTCTGGCGGCAGGCGCGACGACGAGTCGGTCGACGTGTTCGTCGACCAGCACGGCGCGGGCGTGTTCCTCGCCGCGGTCGCGGTGCTGGTCTTCAACTTCCTGGACTCCTGGTTCACGATGCTGTTCCTGTCGCACGGCGCGCAGGAGGTGAACCCGGTGATGGACTGGGTGCTGCAGCTCGGCATGTGGCCCTTCATCCTGATCAAGAGCCTCGGGATCGGGCTGTGCGTGCTGGTGCTGACCGCCGCACGCAACTTCCGCTACGCACGGCTCGGCATGTTGGCGATCGTCATCGGCTACGCGGCGCTCCTGTGCTGGCACCTCCGGCTGCTGCAGTTCATCCCGCAGGATTCGACGGGCGCGATCCGGAGGGCTCCCGGCTAACCTCCGCAGCGTGTGCGGAATCGTCGGCGTCCGGCGGTCGTTCCTCGCGGATCGGGGGGCGATCGATGAGGCTCTCGCGTCGTTGTCGTGGCGCGGACCCGACTCCCGGCGGCTGGTCGACGCCGGGGAGTTCGTCGTCGGAGTCGCGCGGCTCGCGATCACCGACCCCGACGCCGATCAGCCCCTCGTCAGCCCGCGCACCGGCCACGTGATCGCGTTCAATGGCGCGGTGACCTCGGCGAGCGTCGAGCGCGCGCGGGTCGACGACCTGCGCACCGGCAACGACGCCGAGCTCGTGCTCGCCCGGTTCGCCGAGCACGGCGAGACCGCACTCCTCGATCACACCGGACCGTACGCGTTCGCCGTGATCGACCCCGCGACGGACACGCTCTGGCTCGGTCGCGATCCCGAACGCGAGAAGCCGCTCTACGTCGTCGACGATGGCAAGCGAGTCGTCGCGTTCGCCTCGAGCATCGCCGCCCTGCGGGCGCTGGGACTCCGGCCGAAGCTCGACGACGACGAGCGCGCGCGCTTCGTCCGATTCGGGTTCACGCTCGGTGCGGGTCTCGAACGCACCGACCTCCGGCTCTCGACCGATCTCGCCGGATTGTTCGTCGACCGGCCGGACGACGCCGAGGCGCTGGTGCCGGTCCCGGCCGAGCCCGCGGCCACCGTCGTCACGCCCGACCGCCCGGTCGCCGACGCGCTGCGCGCGGCCGTCACGCGGTGCACCGACGCCGAGGTGGCGGTCGGTCTCGCGCTGTCCGGCGGCGTCGACAGCGCGTGCATCGCCGCCTGTCTGCGCGAGGCGGGACGGACCGTGCCGTGCTACCAGTTCCGCGCGCTCGGCGAGCCCGACGACGAGCGGCGCGCCGCTCAGGTGGTCGCGAGGCACCTCAACCTGACGCTGCGGCCCGTGGAGTCGGGTCCGGCGCTGCTGCGGACCTTGCCGGCCCTGACGGCGGCGACCGGCTGGCCACTCGGCGATCCGTCGGTGCTCGCCGCGCACTCGGTCGCCTGCGCGGCGGCGGCGGACGGCGTGCGGGTGATGGTCTCCGGCGAGGGCGCCGACGATCTGCTGCTCGGTTACGCGCGGCACCGTGCGGCGGCACACCTGCCGCGGCGGGGCTTCCAGGGGTTCCCGTCGCCGGGGCTGTCGACGCGGCGGAGCGCCAGGCTCTGGCGAGCGCTGACGTCGCGCACACCGTACGACCGCCTGCTGGAGGTGTCGCCGCCCGCGTTCCGCAAGGCCGCGCTGACCGCGGCGCTCGCGAAGGACGCGGCCGGCGCGCTGCCGAGCGGGCCGGGCAAGAGCGCGCTCGAGCGCGCGCGCGACGTCGACCGGCGGTTCTACCTGCGCCGTGACCTGTTGCCGAAGCTCGACACCGCGCTGATGGCGGCGGGGGTCGAAGGGCGCTGCCCGTTCCTCGATCCCGAGGTGCTGGTGTCCCGCGAGGTGCGTGCGGAGGACCCCCGCGAGATCGTCGGCAAGCGCGCGCTGCGCGCGGCGTTCGCACCGATGCTGCCGGAGGGTCACTTCGA
The DNA here is from genome assembly GCA_963823025.1 of uncultured Planctomycetota bacterium. Taxonomy (GTDB): domain Bacteria; phylum Planctomycetota; class UBA1135; order UBA1135; family UBA2386; genus CAWGKH01. The sequence goes on from CAWGKH010000011.1 coordinate 591,491, forward strand.
CCGGCCGAAGCGCGGGCTGGCCCTGCCGCTCGACCGCTGGTGGCGCGAGGACGACTTCCTCGCCGACGTCCTGCTCGACGAACGGTCGCTCGCCCGGCCGTGGCTCCGGACGGCGGGGGTGCGGCGGCTCGTCGACCGGCAGCGCAACGGCAAGGTGCGTCTCGGACACGCGCTCTACACGCTGGTCGCGTTGGAGCTGCACGCGCGCGCGACCGAGGCGATCGATTCGCCCGAGGCCACGGAGGTCGAGTGAGGATCCTGCGGGTCCTGACGAGGCCGAACCTCGGTGGACCGATGCGGCAGGCGGTGGCGCTGTGGCACGCGCACGCGCGGTGCGGGGTGAGGACGCTGCTGGCCGTCGGCACCTGCGACGCGGACGAGCCGGCGCTCGACGTGGCCGACGCCGGCATACCGATCCTCGCCTTCGACGACGCGGTGGCGCTCGGTCCGGCCGCGGCGGGCATGTGTGTCGTGCCGGCGCTCGGGCGACCGATCGTGCCATGGCGGGACCTGCGTGCGGGAGGGCGCTGCGCGAGCTGGTGCGGTCGTTCGCGCCCGAGGTCGTGCACACGCACACGAGCAAGGCCGGCGTGCTCGGGCGCTCGGCGGCACGGTCGGCGCGCGTTCCGGTGATCGCGCACACGTTCCACGGACTCGTGCTCCGCGACTACGCGGCGCCGGTGCTCGCCGAGCTCGCACGACGCATCGAACGCCGCCTGGCGCGGCACACGCACCTGCTGTTCGCGGTCAGCGAATCGTGCCGGGACGAGCTGCGCGAGCTCGGCGTCGCGACCGACGTGCGCGTCGTGCTCCCGGCGGTGGCGACGGCGTCGTTCGCTGCGGCCGACCGGGACGCGGCGCGGCGACGGCTCGGGCTCGCGCCGGACGAGGTCGCGCTCGGCTTCGTCGGCCGGCTGGCACCGGTCAAGGAGCCGCTGCAGTTCGTCGCCCTGATCGATGCCCTGCCGCCCCGCGTTCGCGGCTTCGTCCTCGGCGACGGGCCGCTCCGGGAGCAGGTGGCGGCCATGGCCGGTCCGCGGGTCGCACTGCTCGGCGCGGTCGCGGATCCGTCGCCGCTCATCGCCGGGCTCGACCTGCTCGTGTCGACGAGCCGGCGCGAAGGCTTCCCGATCGCCGGGGTGGAGGCGGCCGCGGCCGGCGTGCCGATGCTCGGCCACGACGTGCCCGGAGTGCGCGACCTGCTGCGCCTCACCCGACCCGACCTGCTGGTCCCTCGCGAGGCGGGCGTCGACGGACTCGTGGCGCGCGTCCGCGAGTTGCTCGTCCACGGCATCCCGCGGCTCGGCGACGAGGGACGCGACCTCGCGCGGCGGTGTGCGCCCGATCGGATCGCGGCGCGCTTGCTCGCGGCGTACCCGTGAGACGATGCCGGAGACCGAGCGATGACCGAACGCGATCCCGACGACTTCCGCGAGCGCCACCTGCGGACGGGCGACTTCCTCGGCGCGTTCGGCGTGCTGCGCCGCGACGACCGCATCCTGATGGTCGCGAACCGCCGCACGATCGGCGGGCGGCAGACCCGGACCTGGGACCTTCCCGGGGGACAGGTCGAGCCCGGGGAGCTGCTCGACGAGGCGCTCCGTCGCGAGCTTCTCGAGGAGCTGCGGATCGACGTCGTCGGGGCGACCCCGTTCCTGTTCTATCAGGAGGGCGAGCGGCGCACGGGCGGCACGCGGCGCCACGCGTGGCGCTCGTTCTTCTTCGCCGTCGAACACTGGAAAGGCGAGCCCACGGCCAGTGCCGAGGTGGAAGACCTCCGGTGGCTGTCGCCGGACGAGCTCCGCGGGGCGCTGCACGCGCCCTACCACGACAGCTTCCTCACCTGGCTGTCCCGCGGCGGCACGAGTTTCCGGTCGGTCTGGGAAGATCGGTGATTCGCGCGTCACCTTTTCGGTCTGCGCACCACCGGTGCGGTGATGGACGCGATCACCGCCGGGTTCCTGTTCGGTCTGCAGACGCTCGTCACGCTCTCGGTCGACGGCGAGGGGCCGGTGCGCCTCGGCGTGCCGTTGCCTGCCCGCACGCTCACGCGGGGGCTCCACGTCGAGGGTGAGCCCGGCGCGGTGCTGCAATGGGCACCGCTGCAGGAGCAGCCCGGCTGTGACAGCGAACGCATCTGGGTGGAGCTGTGCGTGTGCGGTGGCCACGGAACGGTCCGCATCGCAGCGGGCGGGGACGGTCCCACGCACGGGAGCGGGCCCGCGTGCCGGGTCGAGGCGTCCGAGAGCGGGTCGGACCTGACGCACGAGAGCCACCGCACGCGCACCTGGGCGGACGGCACCGTCGATCGGTACGAGCGCATGCAGTGGCTCGTCGGGGATCCCGAGCTCGGCATCCACAGCGGCGAGGCCTCGACGTCGGTCGGCGCCGCATGGATCGAACGCCGGACGCGCGTGCGTGTGGCGCCGGACTTCTGGCGCGCCGCCGGCGTGCTGCCGCGGGCGCGGGCACCGGGCGAAGCCGCGTTGCGCCACGAGCTCCTCGAGCTGCTGCCGCGGTTGCCGGCGGCACCGGGCGAGCGCGGGCGTGGCGACTACGTGCGTGGCGACGAGCGGCACGGCCCGGTGACGGTGACCAATCTCGAGTTCGACACGACGCTCGGTCTCGTCCGGCTCGGGCTCGTCACCGGCGACCGCGGTGCGCTGTCCCGCGCGTGGCGGAGCGCGCGGCACCTCGTCGACCGCGACCGGGACCCGCGCAGCGGTCTCCCGTGCCGGCACGGCCGCGACCATCGCAGCGCGCGCCCGGAGCTCGGCCACGTCTGGATCCGCGGGCTCCTGTTGGTGGGGTGCACGTTCGCGGAGCGCGATCTGCTCGACGCGGCGCGGTCGATCGCGCGCAGCCTGGCCACGCGCGTGCGCGGCGAGCCGCCGAAGGAAGGGATCCGCGATCGCATGCGGGACGAGGCCTGGCCGTTGTGGGAGCTCGAGGAGTACCTGCGATTCGAGGACGTCGAGCCGGTGCGGCAGTCGGCGAGCGCACTCGCGGAGCGGATGATGGAACGCTTCGACGCGACGCTCGGCGTGCTTCGCTACGGCGAGGGCGAAACGCGCGGCGCGAGCGTCAAGGACCGCGTCTGGCTGTCCGTCGGGATCGCCGCGCCGGCACTCCGGCGCTACGCCGAGCGCACCGGCGACCGGCAGGCGGAACGGATCGCGGCCACGCTCGAGCGCCGCGCCGTCGAGCTACTGCGCGCCGGACGCGGTGGCGTTCCGCTGCAGTGCATGGTCTCGAGCCACGGCACGTTCGGCGAAGCGCGTGTCCGCGGCTGTCCCGAAGGCTACCTGCTGCTCGATGGCCTGTCGGAGCACGCGCAGCGGAGTCTGATCCCTCGCGTGCGCGGCGCGCTGGACGGTGCCCTCGACGTGGACGCGGACGACCTCGCCACGCGTTGGACGATGGTCGCCCGCTGTGCCTGGGTGCTGCGGTGATCCTCAGTCGGCGCGCACGGGGAGGTCACCCTCCAGCATGCTCTCGCCGCGGAGCACGACCATGAACAGGTCGCCGCCGGCCGAGTCGCGGACGCGATCGGCGAGGTCCTCGAGGCTGGCGAGCGGCGAGGTCCGGTAGCCGAAGAAGTCCCGCACGCGCGTGCCGAGGATCAGGTCGCCCTTCTGGACACCGATCGAGGCGGCCGGACTGTCGGGCTCGACGTAGCGAACCCGCAGCACGAGGGGCAGCATCGGGACCCTGCGCCGGCCGCTTCCGGAGAAGAACGCCTGCGTGGCGGTGCGGAGCAGCTCGGGATCCTGCTCGCTCGTCACCTGGTCGAGCTCGAGACCGGTCCGTCGGATCAGGCTGCGCTCGACGCTCGAGAGCGCGAGCGTCTCGACCTGGAGCGTGCGACCATCGCGACGGACCTCGATCGGGATGCGGTCACCGGGGTGCGCGCGCGCGACGAGTCGCGTGAAGTCCGCCGGGCCGGCCACCGGTTGGTCCTGCACGCGGACGATCTGGTCGCCGATGCGGAGGCCGGCACGGTCCGCGGGGCCGGCGGGTGCGACCGACGCGACCACCGCGTCGTCCTTGCCGTTCTCCACCGACATGCCGAGCCAGACCGTCGCGAGGTTCTCCGAGGAGAGCAGGACGTCGCGGAACACCTTCCGCACGGTGTCGACGGGGATCGCGAAGCCGATGTTCTCGACGCCCATCTGCATCGCGTTGTTGATACCGATCAGCTTGCCGGTGATGTCGAGCAGCGCACCGCCGCTGTTGCCCTGGTTGATCGCCGCGTCGGTCTGCAACAGACCGCTGTAGCGGTGGGGGCGGCCATCCGGTGCCTGGACGGTGATCGAGCGGTCGATCGCCGACAACACGCCGACCGTGACGGTGTTGGCCTGACCCTGGGGATTGCCGATCGCGATCACCGTCTCGCCGATCATCAGCGACTTCGAGCGCCCGGCGGCCACCGGCTTGACGTGCTCGCCGGCGGGCAGGTCGAGCTGCAGCAGCGCCAGATCGTTCTCGGAGGAGCTGCTGACGACGCTCGCGGCGAACCGGCGGTCGTCCTTGAGTCGCACCTGCAGGCTGTGCGTCGACGGGCTCTGCAGCACGGTCGCGACGACGTGCCAGTTGGTGATGACGAACCCGCTCTCGTCCACGATGACCCCGGAGCCCTGACCCTCGAGGTCGCTGTCGGCGCCCATCAGGCGGCGGCGGGAGTCCAGGATGTAGATGCTGACGACGGAATCCGCGGCGCGCTGGACCGCCCGCACGACGGGGGTGGTGCGCAGATCGAGCTCCTGCTGGTCGGGAGCCGTGCCCTGGAGCAGGGTCGGCGGGTGGAGGCCCTGGCTCGGTGCGCTCCGCGGGATGGCGACGATGGCCGCGACGGCGACGATCGGAAGGGTGAGGGATCTCATGGCGGAAGGTTCCGACGATTCGAACGGGCGGATGCTCCCGAGCCCCTGGTTGGGCCGGAATCGGACCGGGGCCAAGGTACACTGCCGCCCCATGAACGCGCCGTTCGTGCGCCGCGAGACGGTGCGGTGGGTCGACCTCGATGCGCAGGGGGTGGTCAACAACTCGGTGTTCCTGACCTGGTTCGAGCAGGCGCGCCTCGGCTACTTCCAGTTGCTCGGCTGCCTCCGAGGGGACGCGTTCCCGTTCCTGCTCGGCGAGACCTCGATCCGCTTCGAACGGCCCGGCCGCCTCGGCATGGAGCCGCACGTGCAGGCGCGGGTGACCCGGCTCGGGGACCGGAGCTTCGACATGGTGTACGCGGTGGAGGCCGGGGGCGAGCGGCTCGCGACGGGGACGGCGACGCTCGTCTGGGTCGACGGGTCGATGCGATCGATGCGGATCCCCGATCCGGTGCGCGACGCGATCGCCGCTCGGGAGGCGATTCCGCGGGAGGCGTCGCGCTGACGCTCCGCGTTCTCTACATCGAGCCGTTCGACGGCGGCTCGCACGCCGCGTTCACGCGGACCCTGCGTGCGTACGGCGACGCGGAGTGGACGCTGCTGACGCTGCCGGGGCGCCACTGGAAGTGGCGGATGCGCGGGGCGGCGGCGTGGTTCGCGCTCGCCGAGCGCGACGCGCTGTCGCGTCCGTTCGACGTGCTGCTCTGCTCGTCGTACCTCGCGCTCGCCGATCTGGTCGCGCTGTGCCCATCGCTCGCGGCGCTGCCGAAGGCCGTCTGGTTCCACGAGAACCAATGGGCCTACCCGGTCCGCGACCAGCGCGAGCGGGACCGGCACTTCGGGTTCACGCAGCTGATCACGGCGGCCGTCGCCGACCTGTGCCTCTTCAACAGCGCCTACAACCGCGACACGTTCCTCGCGGGTTGCGAGACCGCGATCCGCGCGATGCCCGACGCGCGGCCGGCGGGTCTCGTCGAGCGCATCGCGGGGCGGAGCGAGGTGATGCCGTTCCCGGTGGAGTTCCCGGTCGACGAGCGCGTGCCGCGCGCCGATCTGCCGCGATCGGGCGCGCGGAGCGCGGGGCCGCGCGTGCTGTGGAACCACCGGTGGGAGCACGACAAGGATCCGGACACGTTGTTCGAGGTGCTGGCGGAGCTGCGGCGTGAGGACGTCCCGTTTCGGCTGCTCGTCTGCGGTCAGCGGTTCGAGACGGTGCCACCGGTGTTCGACGCGGCGCGCGCGTCGCTCGCCGACCGCATCGAGCACTTCGGCTCGATCGAGGATCGCGGTCGATACGCGGAGCTGCTGGCGACCGCGCAGATCGCGGTGTCCACGGCGAAGCACGAGTTCTTCGGGGTCGCGATGCTCGAAGCCGCCGATGCCGGTGCGTTCCCGCTGGTCCCCGATCGGCTCGTCTATCCGGAGCACTTCCCCGACGGGTGTCGCTATGTGGACGCCGAGGACCTGAAGCGCCGGTTGGTCGAGCTGTGCCTCGACTGGACGGCGGGCCGGCTCGACCTGCGCGCCGACCGGCGCGCGTGGACCCGGCGCTTCGCTGCCTCGGCTGTCGTCCCGGCGCTGATCGAGCGCCTGGCCGAGCTGAGGGTCGCCCATCCGGACCGGGCGTGATCGCACGGGAATCGTCGTGGCGCTTGTCAGCTGCCGATCGGTGGCCGATCGTGCGAGGGCTCACCGCCCCGACTCCGACCATCATGACCGATCGACAACGCACGCTGCTCCCGTCGCTGCTCCTCCTCTTGATGCCGTGGCTCGGGGTCGGTGTGGCGGCCCAGCAGGCGGACGCACCGCAGCGCATCGAGCATCCGTTCCTGTGGCGCATCGAGGGCGACGTTCCGTCGTACCTGTTCGGCACGATCCATGTCGGCGATCCCCGCGTCCTCGCGCTGCCACCGTCGGTCGAGAGAGCGTTCGCGTCGGCCGACGCGTTCTACGCGGAGCTCGCGATGAACGCGGACACGGTGCGCGAGGCCACCGACGCGATGCGACTGCCGGGCAAGCAGCGGTTGGAGGACGTGCTGCCACCGAAGACCTACCAGCGGCTGCGTGCGTTCCTGAAGACGAAGCACTTGCCGATGGTGCCCTACGAGCGGCTCCAGCCGTGGGCGATCGGCATGCAGCTGCCGATGATCGATCACATGGCGGAGATGGCGCGGTCGCCCGCTCTGGATCTGATGCTCTACGGTCGCGCCGAGAAGGCCGGCAAGGAGGTCGGCGGCATCGAGACCGCCGCCGAGCAGCTCGCGGTGTTCTCGACCTTCAGCCAGGAGGAGGAGGCGTCGCTGCTCGAGGATGCGATCAGCGAGGCCGAGAAGGCCGCGAAGTCGGGTGAGGATCCGCTGGAGAAGATGGTCGGGCTGTACGTGGCTGGCGACGCGGAGGGTCTGCTCGACACCGAGGACATGGGCGACTCCCTCGACCCGGAGCTCGAAGCCCGGTTCGAGAAGGTGCTGATCGAGGACCGCAACGTGCGGATGGCCGACCGGATCGCTGCCCGGCTGAAGGCAAACCCCGACCGTTCGTACTTCTTCGCGGTCGGCGCCGGCCACTATGCCACCGACAAGGGTGTCAGCGCCTTGCTGGCGAAGCAGGGCTTCCGCGTGACGCGACTCGACGCCGCCGGTGATCCGGACCTCGCGACCGAGGCCCAGGTGCGTGAGCTGGAGAAGGAGTTCCACGAGCTGGAGCTGAGTCTGCAGGGCGCGGAGAAGATGCTGCGCGAGCACCCCGACGCCGACCCGAAGCTGCGCGCCACCGTCGACCAGGTGCGGCAGCGCCTCGACGCGCTGCGCATCCAGCTCGAGGCGCTGCGGAATCGCGTCACCGAGCCCGCGCCACTCCCGGTGCGCAAGGCCGGCTGAGCCGAAGCGGCTCCGGAACAATGGTCCCGCCGCGGCGGCTCAAGCGGCAGTGAGCAGCATCGGCAGGTTCCGCGCGGCCGCGCGATCGGCGACTCCCGCCAGGACCGCCGCGGCGTGTCGCGCCAGCACGCCGAGATCGCGCGTGTCGCCCGGCGCCGTCGCCGCGAAGAGCCGCACGTCGACCGGCGTGGCAGCGAGCTTGCGCTCGTGAAGCTCCCGCAGCTGCGCGCGCAGTGCGTCGACCCAGCCGGCCTGCACCTCGTGCCCGTCCGGATACGGACACGGGAACGTGAACGGTGCGTCGCCCGGCAACCACAGCTCCGGGACGAGGAGCTGGTCCCACGCGGTCTTGGCGAAGCCCGCTTCCGCCAGCGCGAGCCAGCGCGGGTCGAGCTCCGGCCTCCGCGGCAGGAGTGCCGGCGCCGTGCCCTGGCCGTCGTGGACGAGCCACAGCTTGAGCGCGCGCAGCGCATCGACGTCGAGCGGCACGCGTTCGGGCGGCTCGGCATCCGCCTCGTTCCAGACCAGGGGGCGCGTCAGGTGGCCGGCTCGCTGCAGTCCGTCGCCGATCCATGCGCGCCACGATTCGATGCGTCCCCGGATCTGCGCGTCGGTCGGCTCGGTCTCGCCCGCCTGCCGGCTTCCGCCGGAGGGGCGGTGCGAAGAACGCGGTCAGGGTTCCGACCTGGACGAGCAGCGACACGCGCCGAAGTGTAGGGAGCCGCACGGTCGATGCACGCGGGCAGGCCGAGGTCGTGTGGCCGCTCGGAGGTGGACGATCGCGAACGCTCCCGGCTAAGTTGTCGGGTTCCCATCCGAACTCTCCGTCCCCGAGGAGCCCATGCGCACCCGTTTCGTCCTCTCCACCGTCGTTGCCACCGTCCTGCCGTTCGCGCTCGCCGGGTGTGGCGACAAGCAAGCCGCCGAAAACGGCAAGACCACTGCCGCCGGCCACGCCGGCATGCCGGCGACGAAGGCTTCCGCCCACGAGGGCAAGGTCTGGATGACCTGGCCGCAGAACGGCTTCCACGTCTACGAGGACGTCGACTTCGTGTTCGGTACAACCGAGCCGAACGGTCGGTTCGCGTTGCTCGTGAACCACGGCCCGCTGCCCGCGGGCGAGAAGGTGATGGGCGGCGCGGACGTCCATCTGCTCGACTCCGGCAGCGAGCGCCACGTCCTCAAGCTGCCGGTGGGTGAGCAGGACGTCACGCTGCAGCTCTGCACCGCCGACGGCACCTCGAAGGGCCCCGACGATGCGGTGACCGCGACGTTTCAGGTCGAGAAGACGCCCGCCGACCTGGGCGTGTGGTTCGAGGAGCCGAAGGACGAAGCCACGGTGAAGTCCCCGGTGAAGGTCCGCTTCGGGCTGGCCGGCATGAAGCTCGAGCCCGCCGGCAACGCGGACAGCGTGCCCTACAAGACGAGAGGGCACCACCATCTGATCATCGACGGTGGGCCGGTGCCGGTCGGCGAGCCGGTGCCGGCCGACGCGACGCACATCCACTTCGGCAAGGGGCAGACCGAGACGACGGTGGAGCTGTCCCCGGGCAAGCACACGCTGACGCTGCAGTTCGCGGACGCGATCCACCAGAGCTACGGCCCGCGGATGGCGAAGACGATCACCATCCAGGTCGAGCCGTGATCCGCGGTCACGCCCGGAGCAGTCCGGGCACGAGGCCCGTGCTGTCGCCGAAGCTCTCGGCGTCGACGCCGAGCACGTGCAGCATCGTCAGGTAGAGGTTCGCGAGCGGGGTCTCCTCGTGGAACCGGATGTGGCGGCCGCTCGCGATCTGTCCACCGCCGCCACCCGCCAGCAGGACCGGCAGCTGGTCGTGGTTGTGGCGGTTGCCGTCGCCGATCGCCGATCCGATCACGACCATCGAGTGGTCGAGGAGCGAGCCGCCGGCGTCTTCGGCCGCCCGGAGCGAGCCGAGGAAGCGCGCGACGCGTTCGACGTGGAAGCGGTTGATGCGGCCGATCGCGGCGAGCTTCTTCGGATCGCCGCGGTGGTGCGAGAGCGTGTGGTGGCCCTCGTAGATGCCGAGCTCGGGGTAGCTGAGGTCGCTGCCGGCATTGCCCAGCATGAAGGTCGCCACGCGCGTGCGATCGGTGCGGAACGCGAGGGCGAGCAGCTCGTACATCAGATCGAGCCGGCCCGGAAAGGCGCCCCGCTCACGGCCGTCGAGCACGTCGAGCGGCACCTCGTCCTGCTTCCGGGCGGCGGCTTCCTCGTCCTGGCGTTCGATGCGCCGTTCGACGTCGCGCACCGCAGTGGCGTACTCGTCGAGCTTCCGTCGATCGGGGCCCGGCAGATCGCGCCGCAACCGGTGCAGGTCCTCCATCGCGGCATCGAGGACGCTGTGCAGGCGCCGGCGTCGCCGTGCGGCCTCGGCGGCGTCGAGGCGCTCGTCCGGGTCGCCGAACAACCGTGCGAACACCGCCCGCGGATCGACCTCCTTGGCGACCGGGTTCGCCGGAGCCTTCCAGGCGATGTTGTTGGAGTAGGCGCAGCTGTATCCCGAGTCGCACACGCCGGCGACTGCCCCGCCCTCCATGCCGAGCTCGAGACTGGGGAACGCGAGCCGCTCGCCGGTGTGCGCCGCGATCCACTGGTCGATCGACACCCCGGCCTGGATGTCCGCGCCGCCGGTCTTGCGCGGATGGACGCACGTCAGGAACGACGCTGCCGCGCGCGCGTGGTCGCCGGTGCCGTCGCCGTGCGATCGCGCGGCATCGACCGCGAATCCGGAGAACACGACCACCTGGTCGCGCACGTCCCGCAGCGGCGCCAGCAACGGCGTCTCGTCGTAATCGACGCCCTCGCGAGTCGGAAACCAGTCGTCGACCTTGACGCCGTTCGGCAGGAACAGGAACGCCGACCGCACCGGGGCTCGCGGTGCGCGGCTCATCGCCGGCACCATCGAGTCCAGGAACGGCAGCGCGATCGCGGTGCCGGTGCCGCGCAAGAACGCGCGTCGCGAGAGGTGGATCCGGCGCAGGGGATTGGCCATGGCGATGGTTCTCACTCCGCGGTCCGCCGGCGGCGGAACGCCTCCAGCTCGACGATGCCGAGGACGACGTCGTCGATCGTCGGTTCGGTCGGCAGATCCCGTAGCAGGCGTTCGATCGCCAGCAGGTCGTCCGGCGTGTCCGGCGCACGACCGATGCCGAACACGAACAGCTTGCGAGCCAGAGTGCGCACGAAGGCACGCTCGTGTCGAAGCGTCGACTCGAGCGCGAGCGGGCCGTCGAGGTGGCGCCCGCTGGGCAGCGTGCCCGACGCGTCGATCGGACCGCCGGCGTCGGCGTCGCGCCAGCGCCCGGTCGCGTCGTAGTTCTCGAGCGTGAAACCGTAGGCATCCATGCGGTCGTGGCACGCGGCGCACTTCGGATCCGCGCGGTGCTGCGCGAGCTGCTCGCGCATCGACGCCGCCGAGTCCACCCGCGACTCCTGGGCGAGGCTCGCGGTGCCGGGCGGCGGTGGCGGCGGCGGATCGTCGAGCACGTTCTCGAGGATCCACTTGCCGCGACGCACCGGTGACGTGCGCGTCGCGATCGACGTCACGGTGAGGATGCTGCCCTGGGTCAGGATGCCGCCGCGCCGCGGATCGTGCAGCTCGACGCGGCGGAAGCGCGGCCCGTGGACGTCCGGGATGCCGTAGTGGCGCGCGAGCCGTTCGTTCAGGAACGTGAAGTCCGCGTCCAGCAGCGTGAACAGCGAGAGCCGCTCGGTGAGAACCGCGTCGAAGAACAGCACCGTCTCCGTGCGCATGTCGCGCGCCAGCTCGTGCGTGAACTCCGGGAACTTCCCCGGGTCGCGCTGCACGTCGTCGAGACGGCGTAGCTCGAGCCACTGCGTGGCGAAGTTGTCGGCGAGTGCCTTGGCGCGTGGTGCGCGCAGCATGCGCCGCGCCTCGGTGACGAGCACCGTCAGATCCGTCAGCTCGCCGGAGCGGGCCAGCGCGAACAGCCGGTCGTCCGGCATGCTGCTCCACAGGAAGTAGCTGAGGCGCGTCGCGAGCGCGAAGCCGTCGAGCGGTTCGGCGTGTCCCGAATCGTCGGCGACACCGCCGGGCTCGATCCGGAACAGGAAGTCGGGCGAGACCAGCATCGCCTGGATCGCCCAACGGATGCCGGCCGCGAAGGTCTCGCCGCCGTCGACCGCGTCGTGGACGAGTCGCGCCAGCCGGGTGATCTCGCCCCGGTCGGCGGGGCGTCGCCACGCGCGCTCGAGCAGGTCGGGGAGCATCGCGCAGGCACGGGCCATCGGCGTTCCCGTGCCGGGGTCGAGTCGCGTCAGACGCTCTGCGGCCCAGGTCGGTTCGCGGTGATCGAGCGGACCGGCCAGCTCGCACCAGTCGAGGTAGAGGTTGCGGTCGCGGTTGTTCGGATCGGGATCTTCCGGCCGGTAGTAGTCGTTGACGAACGTGGCCTCGACCGCGACGGGGCCGCCGTCGAGATCGAGGTCGGCGGTGTAGTCACCGGGCTCGGTGCGCGTCGCGGGGACGTCGAGGGTGCCGAGATCCCGGCCGGCGACGTGGAGCGCCATGCGCGCGGGCTCGTCGCCCGCCTGGCTGCCGAATGCGCGGATGTGCACCCGATAGCGGCCGGCGCGCGGCAGGTCGTAGTGCCACGTGACGGTCCCGCGGGACAACAGCACCGCGGTGTCTCCACCGAGGCGCGCCGTGGTCGATTCGGCGAACTCGCCCTCCTGATGGCGGGCCGGCGGGGGATCCGGCTCGGGATCGGGGAACGCCAGCTCGGCGATGCGACCGGCCGCGGCGGCGTATTTCTCCAGGTGGAGCGTCGAGAGCGACAGCGCATCGCCGACGTTGTCGAACCCGTAGCCGAGATCTTCCGCCGGGAAGTCGCTCGGGTCGAAGTCGACGCCGAGCAGGTCGCGGACGGTGTTCCGGTACTCGACGCGGCTGAGGCGCCGCATCGTGACGCGGCCGGGGTCGATCGGCCCGGCCCGTTCGAGCCGCGCGATCGCGTCCGTGACCCACTGCGCCATCCGCGCGCGTTCGGCGGTGGGCGGCTGCGGCTCGTCCTCGGGCGGCATCTCGCCGGTCTCCAGGACGTCGCGCACCGCCAGCCAGTCGCCGGCGTCGTCCGGGGACGGGAAGCCGCGGGCGGCCAGCGCGACGAGATCGAGGTCGGCCTCGGGTTCGTCCGCGCCGTGGCACTTCGCGCAGCTCAGCCGGACGAAGACGCTCGGATCGATGGGCGCGGCGGGCGCCTGCGCGCGCGGAACCGCGCACGTCGCGGCGAGCCACAGGAACGGGATCGAGGAACGGAGCACGACGAGAGCAACCGGATGCTACTCGCCGGACGGCCGTCGCGCAGCGGCTCGGGGCGACCGCGACAGGATCGCGACATACGCGGCTCGGCGATCAGGGCGCGACGGGCTCGAGCCAGCCGTGCTCGTCGTCGACGGTTCCGTCGAACAGCCCGAAGAACCGGTCCTGGATCGACCTGGTGATCGGACCGCGCGCGCCGTCGCCGACCGGCTGCCGGTCGACCGAGCGGACCGGGGTGATCTCCGCTGCCGTTCCCGACAGGAACAGCTCGTCGGCGACGAGCAGCATCTCACGCGGGAACGCCCCCTCGATCACCTCGACGCCGAGGTCGCGGGCGATGGTCAGCACCGTGTGACGGGTGATGCCTTCGAGGATCGACGAGCCCAGCCCGGGCGTGCGGATCACCCCCTTGCGGACGACGAACACGTTCTCGCCGGAACCCTCCGAGACCGCACCATCGGCGCCGAGTGCGATGCCTTCGTGGTAGCCATTGCGTCGCGCCTCGGTGACGACGAGCTGGCTCGACAGGTAGTTGCCGCCGGCCTTCGCCAGTGCCGGGACGGTGCCCGGCATCATGCGCCGCCACGACGACACGCACACGTCGACACCCTTCTCGATGCCCTCCTCACCGAGGTAGCGGCCCCACTGGATCGCGGCGATCGACACGTCGACCGGATCGGGCCCCGGATGCACGCCGATCGTGCCGTAGCCGTGGTAGACCAACGGTCGCACGTACGCCGTCCGCAGCCCGTTGCGCGCGACGACCTCGTGGCACGCGGCGCGGATCTGCTCACGCGTGTACGCCATCTTCATCGCGTAGATGCGCGCCGACGCGAACAGCCGATCGACGTGGTCGTTCAGGCGGAAGAAGCACGGCCCCCGGTGCTTCGTGTCGTAGACGCGGATGCCTTCGAAGACCGACGACCCGTAGTGCAGCGCGTGCGTGAGGACGTGGACCTGCGCGTCGGCCCAGGGAACCAGCGCGCCGCGGTGCCAGAGAAACTCGGTGGGTTGGATCGCCATGGGTGGGGAGGATCGCGGGGTTCCGCAGTCTAGTCGGCGGATTCGGCACGGTCGGCGCCAACTTCCGGCCGTCCGACGCCGGTGCGTGTGTCGGCGACGAACGAACCGTTCCGGCGGCACGTCGCCGTGCCCCCGGGCAGCCGGACCAGCCGGTGACGGCGAAGGAACGGCTTCGACCGCTGGGTCTCCCCCGATCCTCGGCGACGTGCCCGAGCTCGCTGCGAGCCTCGTCCACCCACACCGGACCCGGAAGATCCGGCGTGCATGCCGGCGTCGCGGCAGTGACTGGCGCCCGTGCCACGACCGTGGCCGCGCACGTCGGGTCCAGCCTGGTTCCCGCCTCTGGAAACGGCGGTGCGCCCGTTACCATCGGGCCATGCGCTCCTCGCTCGTATCCCTCGTCCTGCTCCTGACGACGGCCTGCGCCTCGATCGAACGGCCGTCGATCCGTTCGAACTCTCCGGTGTCGCCCGGCGCCGACCGCGCGGCGATGCCTGCGCCGAAGCTCGCGGCCACCGCACTGCCCGGGAGGGCGACCGCTCCGGCCGTCGCCGATGCCGCGGCCCCGGTGCTCGTGGCGCCGCGGCGCGACGGCGACGTCCTGGGCGAGCCCTATACGCGGCTGCGCCTCGGGGCGTTCGAGCCGGCTGGCGACATCAGCGCGCTGGACACCGGCTTCTGGGGCGACGTCGCGTTCGGCAAGGAGGTGCTGTCGTTCCTCGCGATCGAAGGGTCCGTCGGCTACTTCCGGTCCGACGGCTCGGGAGGCTCACACCTCTGGGGCATCCCGTTGTTCGTCAATGCGCGGTTCAGCGTGCCGGTGCTGATCCTCGAGCCGTACGCGGGCGGTGGCGTCGGCGGCATCTATGCGGACTACGCCGGCGGATCCCTGTCGAACACGGACTTCGTCGGCGCCTGGGACGGCTTCGTCGGCGTCGACGTCGGTGTCGGTCGGCTGTCGCTGGGCGCGGAGTACCGCTACATCAAGTCCCAGGACACGAAGGACGACTTCGCGATCGAAGGACACACGTTCAGCGTGGTCGCGTCGCTGCCGTTCTGAAGGCCTGCTCGGACCACGACGGTGACGGTGACGTACGAGCTCGTCGGACTCGCCTGCGCGAACGCCCCGGCTCCGCATCCGGCGACGAGGAGGAGCAGCCGCAAGATCCTCGCGGCGGGCCGCGAGGCATCGGCAGAACGGCCGGCTGACGATCGCAGAATCTCGCCGGGCCCGTGTACGTCTTTCATGGCGCTTCAAGAGTTCGTGTGGGTGAGCGAATCTGTGACGGCGAGGGAACGGTCTCGTCGAGCGGACGCAACGGGGAGCACGGCGCGGCGGGAGGCTGCCGGCGAATCCTGCAAGTCGGCAGCTGTGAGCAACGGTCCTCCCAGGAGCGGGCAGATCCAGGGGACAACGGACGAGTGGAGAGCCGCGGGCCAGATTCCCCACGGCCCCGGCTGGCGCAGGCAACGGCCAGGCTCCCGGGGGGGCGGCGCATTGCGCCGCGCGCGGCACGACCTTCGGACCGACCGCGGGCCTCTGGCCGACGACGCGGCCACGCCGATCGCGCATCGCGAACCCGATCCGCCCGTAGCCGATCGACGGCATGCGCGATCGCACGCACTCGCAGACCTTCACCGACCTCACAGTGACCCGGCGACCCTCGCCGCGGGGGCCATCCCCCCACACGAACGCCGGAAGAACCGTCCTTCATGGCAGCTTCCCGTGACGCACGCAGAGGGTAGCCGTCGGCATCACCCTGGCGAGCGCCGTGTCACGAAGTCGTCAACGCGAGCGCGCGCCGATCACCGGCTCGTTCGTCCAGTACCGGGCAGGGATGCACCGGACCGAACGGGATCCCGGATCTCGATGCGACGCCGGGTTCGCAGCCATGCATCGGCAGCCCCTTCACGGTCACGCTGACCAATCTGCCGTCGTCGCCACTCAACCTTACGTTCGGGTTGTTCGGCCTCGACGACACCACCTGGAACGGGCAGCCGCTGCCGGTCGCGCTCGACCCCTACGGCTTCACCGGCTGCTCGGCCTGGCTCGCGCCGCTGCAGGTCGAGTCCATCACCCACGTTGGCGGCGTAGCGAACTGGAACATCGGCATCCCGATGCGCCTGGATCTCCTCGGCCTGGACTTCTACGTGCAGGGCACGGTGCTCACGCCGGGGTTCGGCGGTGGGCTGGCGTTCAGCAACGCGGGCCACGCGGTCGTCGGGAGCCCGTGAGGTGACTCCGAAGCGACCGGCAGCGTGAACCGGCCGCGCTACGACCGCGCCGGAACCGAGCGGCGCGTCACCGGGATCCGCTCGAGCGCCGCCTGCACGGCGTCGATCATCGGATCGAGCGTCGAGGTGCCGGCGGTCAGGCCGACGACCTCGCAGCCCTCGAACCACGCGGGATCGAGGTCGTCCGGGCCCTGCACGTGGAACGCCTTCACGCCGTGCTCGAGGACACGGCGGACGAGCTGTCGAGTGTTGTTGGAGTTCTTGCCGCCGATGACGACGACGGCGTCGGCGCGCGTCGCGAGATCGTCGGCCGCGCGAACGCGTTGTCGGGTGGGCTCGCATACCGTGTCGACGAAGCGCACGTCGGCAGCCGGGTTCTTGGCGTGGATCGCCTCGACGATCGCGTGGGCATGCGACTCCTGACAGGTCGTCTGACTGACGACTCCGAGGCGGGGGTGTGGATAGCGAGCGACGCTCGCGACGTCGGGCACGACGTCGAACGACGTGAGGTCACCGGTGAGCCCTTGGACCTCGACGTGGCCGGGCTTGCCGATCACGATCACGTGACGGCCCTCGCGCGCCAGCCGGAGCGCGGCGTCGTGCGCGCGGCGCACGAGCGGACAGGTCGTGTCGATCAGCGTCTTGCCCGCGCGTTCGAGCCGAGCGCGCTCGCTGTGGCTGACGCCATGCGCGGTGATCAGCACCCTCGGTCGCGACGGCAGCGGCGCGCGCGCGTCTTCGGCCGTCGTCTCGTAGCCCTGCGCGCGCAGGCGCTCGTTGACGCTCGCGTTGTGCACGAGCTCGCCGTGGATCGTCACTTCGGTGGCGTCGTCGCGCGCGAACGCGTCGGTCAGCGCATCGCGCACGCCGAAGCACATTCCCATCGCTTCTGCGCGGATCACGTGCATGGTGTTCCTGATGACTTGGGACCGCAAAGTCGATGCTGCGTCGCGAACGGTGTTCCGTGGGGATATCGGTCAGGCGGGGGCCAGACCTTCGGGGTCCGTGCCGCGACGGCGCTGGGCCCGGCTGGCGAGATCGGCCGAACGGGCGTCCTCGATGACCCGCTCGAGTTCCTCGAGATAGGCGACGAACTGGGCCCGCCCCCGCTTGGTCAGCGTGACCCGCGTGACCGGCCGCCCGTCGGCGCGCGCCTTCTCGACCCGGACCAGCTTGGCCTCCTGCAGCGTCTGCAGGTGCCGCGCGAGGTTGCCGTCGGTCAGCGCGCACAGGCGCTTGAGGTCGACGAAGCTCGCGCCGTCCGCCCGCGTCGCGAGCGCCGTCAGGATGCCGAGGCGGGCCTTCTCGTGGAGGACCCGATCGAGGCCCTCGTAGGCGAAGTAGCCGTGGGCTTCGGCGCCGAACTCCCTGGCGGGGGGGGTCATGCGGGCCTCCTCAGGGGAACGCGTTCGAGGTTGACGTGCAGGACGATCGCGAGGAACGCCTGCCCGATGCCGAACGCCGCGCCCATGCCCCATGGTCCGGGCACGACGCTGGCGTCCGCGCCGAGCAGCAGCCACGCGCCTGCGGCGAGGTAGAACAGGCTCACCCAACCGACCGCACGGGGCAGGAACGGGCGCGAGCTGAAGATGCCGAGGCCATGGAGCATCGCCCACAGACCCGGCAGCAGGACGACGTGCTCGGTGTCGACGAGGATCGCGGTGATCGCTGCGCCGACGACGATCGCCGGCACGAACTGGGCCAGCACCGGCAGCGTGCGCTGGCGGAGGCGGCGCCCGCCGCGGCTGTTGTGCTGCCGCCAGATGTCGACGCCGCAGATCGCCGCGCACACGCCAGCGGCTGCGAGCCACTCGAGCACGAACGCGTGCGCGTCGGGATTCGGCAAGGCGACGTCCTGCAGTGCGGCACAGACCACCGCCACGAGGCCGGTCAACGCCATCGGCAGCGAGCGGTAGCCACGAAACACCGCGCCGCGCGCGACGTGGGCATGGATCTCCGAGATCTGCTCGAGCGCCTTCTGCAGCTCCATGGACCCGAGGCTTTAAATCGCAAAGTGGCGAGGGTCAAGTGGGTGGTCGGTTTCTCGGGGATGGGTCCGGGCGCCGGGGTCGCGTCCCGGAAATCGGGATGGCGCCGGGCCGGGCGGGTCGCTAACTTGGCCATGCAAAGTTACTGACCAGGAGAGTCACCGGATGCGCGTCCTGTTCTCGACCGTCGACCAGCTGCTGCGCGGCGGCTTCACCGCTCCCGAGACCCTGCGCGCGGGGAGCGTGCCGCTCGCGACCGGCCAGAGCCTGCGAGCGGCCCTGCTGCTCGGCGCGATCTACGGTCTGTTCATGGGGCTCTACGGCGGGTTGCGCGCGTCGCATGCGAGTGTCGGGCCGATCGGGGCGGACATCGTCAAGGTGCCGCTGTTGTTCCTGCTGACGCTCGCCGTCACCGCGCCGTCGCTCTACGTCGTCTCCGCGCTGGCGGGATCGCCGCTGCGCGTCATCGAGATGACGCGGCTCCTGCTCGCGGCGATCGTCGTGAACCTTGCGCTGCTCGCGAGCTTCGGACCGGTGACGGCGTTCTTCACGCTGAGCACCGAGAGCTACCCGTTCATGGTGCTGCTGAATGTCGCGTTCTTCGCGGTGAGCGGGTTCGTCGGCGTGGCGTTCCTGCGGCGTGCGGTGCACGCGATGTTCGCGTCGGCGGAGTCGGCGGGCGAGCGTGTGTCGAACGATGTGGCGAGCAGCGGCGTCGCCGCACGGCCGGTGCGGCATGCGGGCGCGGGCTGGGCCCCCGAGAGGCGCATCTTCACGGCGTGGACCGTCATCTACGCCGCGGTCGGCGCCCAGATGGGCTGGATCCTGCGACCGTTCATCGGCACGCCGGCGGAGCCGTTCACGCTGTTCCGCGTGCGCGAGTCGAACTTCTTCGAGGCGGTGCTCCACGCGTTCCGCCAGTTGTTCTCCTGAGGTCGCCGTGTTCGGTGCGGTCGACGATCTGCTGCGCGTCCGAGGGCGGCACGCCGCCGGGGCTCCGCTCGTCTGGCGGGAGTTGGTGGTCGTGTTCGTCGTCGCGGGCTTCGGCTACGGCGCGGTGATGGGGGCGTTCGACGGGCGGCCGCTGCAGATGCTCTGGTCGGGACTCAAGGTCCCGCTGCTGCTCGGCGTGACGACGCTGCTCGTGCTCCCGACGTTCTTCGTGCTGTCCACGGTGCTCGGGCTGCGCGACGACTTTCTCGCGGCCTTGCGCGCGGTGGTCGGCAGCCAGTCGGTGTTCGCGATCTGCCTCGGGTCGCTCGCGCCGTTCACCGCGGTCGTCTACGCCTCGGGGATGCCGTACGCGTGGACGTCGACGTTCCACGGCGGGATGTTTCTCCTCGCCACGCTCGGCGCGCAGTGGACGCTCGCGCGGCACTACCGTCCGCTCGAGCGCCGCGCGCCCCGGCACCGCATCGCCAAGCGCGCATGGATGCTGCTCTACGTGTTCGTCGCGATCCAGATGGCCTGGGTGCTGCGGCCGTTCATCGGCGACCCGGGCATGCCGACGCGGTTCCTGCGGGAAGGGGCGTGGAGCAACGCGTACGTGGCAGTGTTCGAGACGGTGATGCGCCTGGTGTCGTAGGCGCTGGCCGCACCGCCCTGGATCCCCGACGTCGTTCGACTCCCGAACGCACGAGGCCCGCGTCGAGCGGGCCTCGTGGAGTGATGGGCGATACTGGGCTCGAACCAGTGACCCCCAGCTTGTCGAGCTGGTGCTCTAGCCAACTGAGCTAATCGCCCGTCAGGGTCGAACCTTGTAGAGATCGGTTCGGGGGGGTGCAAGCGGTTTCCGGGGGGTGTCGCGGCGTCGCCGCGGGATTCCCGCGTTCGCGCGTGAGGCGCGATCGGGCGCCGGTATACTCCCGGCCCCTCGAACTCGGAGAACACCACTCGAAACCATGATCATCGGCGTTCCGAAGGAGATCAAACCGCAGGAGAACCGGATCGGCGCCGTCCCGGCGATGGTTCATCACCTCGTCGAGGCCGGGCATCAGGTGCTCGTGCAGGCGGGGGGTGGGCTCGGGGCCGGACTGGCCGATCAGACGTTCGTCGATGCGGGCGCGCAGATCGTGCCGGACGCGAAGGGCGTCTACGGCAAGGCGGACATGATCGTCAAGGTCAAGGAGCCGCTCGCCGAGGAGTATCCGCTGATCCGGCCGGGACAGGTGCTGTTCACCTACTTCCACTTCGCCGCCAGCCGCGAGCTGACCGAGGCGATGGTGAAGTCCAGGGCCCACTGCTTCGCCTACGAGACGCTCCAGGTCGGCAAGACGCTGCCGCTGCTGACGCCGATGAGCGAGGTCGCCGGACGCATGTCGATCCAGGTCGGCGCCTACTACCTCGAGATCCACAACGGCGGGCGCGGCATCCTGCTCGGCGGCGTGCCGGGCGTCGAGCCGGCGACCGTGCTGATCCTCGGTGGCGGCGTCGTCGGCACCCAGGCGGCCAAGATGGCCGCCGGCCTCGGCGCGCGCGTCGTGCTGATGGACATCAACCTCGAGCGGCTTCGCTACCTGGCCGACGTCATGCCGGCGAACGTGCAGCTCCTGCACTCGAGCCCGTTCGCGATCCGCGAGCAGCTCCCGCACGCCGACCTCGTCGTCGGTGCGGTGCTGATCGAGGGCGCGCGCGCGCCGGTGCTCGTGCGCCGCGAGGATCTGAAGCGGATGAAGGACGACGGGCCGGTGGTCGTCGACGTCGCGGTCGACCAGGGCGGCTGCATCGAGACCTGCAAGCCGACCACGCACGAGAACCCGACCTATGTCGTCGACGGCGTCGTGCACTACTGCGTCGCCAACATGCCGGGCGCGGTCGCGCGCACGTCGACGTTCGCGCTGACCAACGCCACCGGACCCTACGCCCGACGCCTCGCCGACCTCGGCGTGGTCGAGGCGCTGAAGGACGGCGAGCTCAGGACCGCCGCCAACGTGCTCGACGGCAAGGTCACGCACAAGGCGGTCGCGCACGCGTTCGACATGGAGTACGTCGAGCCGCAGAAGGCCCTCGGGATCCACGCGGTCCGGTGACGTGTTCATCCCCGGCGGGGAGGGACCCGGGCTGCTCGGCAGTCTCGTGCTGGGCGCCGTCGAAGGGCTGACGGAGTTCCTGCCCGTCAGCAGCACCGGCCACCTGATCGTCGCCAACCGCCTGCTCGGCGGCGAGGATCCCGCCTACGAGGTGGCGATCCAGGCCGGAGCGATCACCGCGATCGCGGTCGTCTACCGGGCGAAGCTGTGGACCGCCGCGAAGCGGCTGTTCGCGCGGGGCGAAGGGGCCACCAGCAACCTGCTGGTGCTGCTCGTGGTCGCGGCGGTCCCGGCCGCGGTCGCGGGTCTGCTGCTGGACCATTGGATCACGTCGTTGCTGTTCAACCCGACGACGGTCGGTCTGACGTTGCTCATCGGCGGGGTCGCGTTGCTCTGGATCGAGCGCTGGCTGGCGAAGCGCGAAGCCGCCGGTGATCCGCCCCGTCACGAGGTCGAGGCGATGACCTTGCGCCAGGCGATCGTCATCGGGCTGTTCCAGTGCCTCGCGCTGGTGCCCGGCACGAGCCGTTCAGGGGCGACGATCGCCGGCGGCCTGCTGATCGGTTTCCGGCGGGCCGCAGCGGCAGAGTTCTCGTTCCTCGTCGGGCTGCCGATCCTGTACGGGGCATGCTCGCTGAAGATCGCCGAGCATTGGGAGCGGATGACCGGGCCCCTGGCGACCGACCTCCTGGTCGGCAGCGTGGCGAGCTTCGCGACCGCCCTGGTCGTCGTCGGCCCGTTCGTACGGTTCCTACAGAAGCACACGTTCGTGCCGTTCGGTTGGTATCGGATCGTCGCCGGGGCGGCGATCCTCGCGCTCGCCGCGAGCGGCGTGCTGGGTTGACGCGACACCGCAACGAGCGTTTCGGCGGAGTGGGCGAAGTCCAACTCCAGCTTCGCTACGGCCGCGTTCCCGCTACGATCGCGGGCCTCTTCTCCTCGTTCACCCGGAGCGCCCGCCCCATGCGTTCGATCGCCCTTGCGTCCATCCTCGTCCTCTGCCCGATCGCGCTCGCACAGTCCCCGCGCAGCGGGCCCGAGACCCCGGCCCAACTCACGCAGGCCGCAAGCTTCGACTCCGGCTACCTCGACAACGGCACCGGGGCGGAGATGGTGGTCTACCGGCAGCTCGTTCGCTATCCGTCGACCCGCTGGCTGCAGCTCCACTTCGGTGAGTCGACGAACCTGCCGACCGGATCGTTCCTGCGCATCACGTCGAGCCTCGACGGCGGCCTGCAACGACACGACGGGCGGACGCTCGCCGACTACCGGTCCTGGTCGGCGGCGTTCAACGGCGACGAGGTCCTCGTCGAGCTGATCGCGGGCGCGAACACGCGGGCGAACTGCGTGTCGATCGACTCCGTCATCCGGGGCATCGTGCAGCCACCGGTCGACAGCATCTGCGGGAACACCGACGACCGCGTGCAGAGCTTCGACCCCAGGCAGGGGCGACTGTTCATCGGCTGCACCGGTTGGATGATCAGCGCGGACCTGATGCTGACCGCCGGGCACTGCGTCACGAGCGGGCCGTTCATGATCGAGTTCAACGTGCCGAACTCGACTTCGAGTGGCGGCATCGTGCGGTCGAACCCCGACGATCAGTACCCGTTCCAACTGCTCGCGACGCAGGCAGGCTCACCGACGATCGGCGACGACTTCGCGGTCGATCGCGTGCTGCAGAACAGCAACACCGGTCAGCTCCCGACGGACCGGAACGGCAACCAGTCGGTACGTGCTGGGCACCGTGCCGACATCGGTCGCGGGCAACGACATTCGCATCACCGGCTACGGGAGCACCAGTCCGGCGAACTCGCTCTACCTGGTGCAGAAGACCCTGGTCGGGCCGTTGTCGCAGATCAACGCGACCTCGCTGTGCTATGCGACAGATACGACCGGCGGGAACTCGGGCTCGCCGATCATCCATGAGCAGACCGGCAACGCGATCGGCATCCACACCAACGCCGGCTGCTCGGCCAACGGCGGCTGCAACACCGGCACGCGCATCGACCGGCCCGCGCTGTTGGCCGCGATCCAGAACGCCGGCATCTCACCGGGGACGTTCACATCGTTCGGGACGGGATGTCCGGGCACCGGTAGCGTGCCGAACGTCTGCTTCGCCGTGAACGGCAGCGGTGGAACCTCGACTGCTTCGATTGCGGCGAACGAGTACGCATACGAGGTGGTCACGAACTCGGCCCTGTCGATCGCCGCGGTGCGGCTCTGGACGCAGTCGACCACCGGTGCGACCGCGACGATTCCGATCGCGATCTACCCGAGCGCGGGTGCGGGTCCGTCGGCCACGCCGCTCGCGACCGCGTCGATGACCGTCGGCACGACCAGCGCGTTCTACCAGGCGAACTTCTCGCCGGCGGTGAACATCGGTCCGGGCACGTTCTACATCGGCGCCGATCACTCGGCGCAGACGACGTATCTCGCCGATCTCACGGCGGGCACGGCGGCCAACGCGTATTGGCGGCGGCCCCCCGGCAGCGGTGCGTGGGCGCTGTCGACGATCGTCACGCATCCGTCCTGGCAGGTCGTCTGTGCCGGCGCGGGGCAGAGCGGCGCGGTGCCGGTGATCGGCCACGTCGGCGTCCCGCAGACCGGGATGACGTTCCAGATCGCGTTGAGCCGTGCGGCGACCTCGACCCCGGTCGTGCTCGTCAGCGGCTCGTCGAACACGAGCTGGCTCGGCAATGCGCTGCCGTTCTCACTCGCCGGCATCGGCGCACCGCAGTGCCAGCTGCTGGTGGATGCGACGGTGTTCGACTCCGCCGTGACAGACGGTCAGGGCAACGGCAGTCTGTCGATCCCCGTGCCGAACGTGCCCGGCCTGGTCGGCGGCGAGGTGTTCCACCAGTGGGCGGTGCTCGACCCGGCGGCCAACGCGCTCGGCGTGGTGCTCAGCGACGGCGGGCACTCGACGATCGGCGGCTGAGCCGCCGCGTCCGGCCCGCTGGTCCTCAGCACTTCTCGTAGCCGAGGGAACGCACGATCCAGAGCACCTCGCTCCAGGTCGGAAACGGTCGCCCGTGCTCCCGCTTGAAGCGGTCGATCGCCTCGATGAACTCGAGGACGTCGGGGTCGACCTCGACGTCGACGGGCTTCGATGAGGTGGGCTTCTTCGGCTTCGTCGCCGCGCGCTTCGCTCCCGGCTTCGCGTGCGACTCGGTGGACTTCTTCGACGTCGCGGACTTCGAGCGACGGGGAGCCTTGCGGGTCGCGCTGCCCGACGACGCGCGAGCGCTCTTGCGCGGGCTCCGCGTCGACTTCTGAGCGGCTTTTCCGCCGGTTCGCGACGAGGTACTCATGCCACGGTCATCGGCCGGAGCCGAGGACCGCCTTGACGCTTTCGCGGGTGACCGGGGAGATCCGGCCGCGATCGGTGACGAGCCCGGTCAGCAGCCGCGCGGGAGTGACGTCGAACGCCGGATTGCGCGCGCCGACGCCCGGCGCCGCCAGCTGGCGTCCAGCCAGCTGGAGCACCTCGGAGCCGTCGCGGTTCTCGATCGGGATCCCGGCTCCGTCCGCGAGGTCCGGATCGAACGTGCTGCTCGGCGCGACGACCCACATCGGTACCCCGTGTGCAGCGCACGCGAGCGCGAGGCCGTAGGTGCCCACTTTGTTCGCGACGTCGCCGTTCCGGGCGATCCGGTCGGCGCCGGTGACGACGAGGTCGACCGCTCCGCGCGCGATCAAGCCGGCCGCGGCGCCGTCCACGATCACCTCGACGGGGATGCCCTCGTCGGCGAGCTCGAGAGCGGTGAGCCGGGAGCCCTGGAGCAACGGGCGCGTCTCGTCGGCGAGCACGCGAAACCGCCGGCCCTGGCGCCAGGCCGCGAACAGCACCGCCAGCGCGGTGCCGTCGCCCGCGGTCGCCAACCGTCCGGTGTTGCAGTGGGTGAGGACCGTCGCGCCGTCGGCGACCAACTCGGCACCGTGCGCGCCCATGCGGCGGCACAGCTCGACGTCCTCTTCATGGATCGTCCGGGCCTCGGCGAGCAGCGCCTGGGCGGTCGGCGAGCGATGGCCGGCAGCACGCATCCGTTCGACCGCCCACGACAGGTTGACGGCCGTCGGCCGCGCGGCGACGAGCGTCGTCGCGACATCGTCGAGTGTGGCGGCGAACGCGGCGGCGTCCGCCGGCGCGCGCTCGCGGACGCCGAGCACCACTCCGTAGGCCGCAGCCACGCCGATCGCCGGTGCGCCACGCACGCTCAGGCGGCGGATCGCATCGACGACGCCCTGCAGGTGGTCGAGCTCGAGGACGACTTGTTCGGCCGGCAACCGCGTCTGATCGAGAAGGGCGAGATGGCCGTGCTCGTCCCCGACCCACGCGATCGTCGGCTTCATCGTCCGCTCCTCAGCAATCGAAGCGCTCCCGCACCGCCGCGTCCTTCTCCAGCGTCTTCTTGCGGTCGGACTCGCGGCGTGCGATCAGGCGTTCGGCGATCGCCGGATCGCCGAGGGCGACGATCCGTGCCGCCAGCAGAGCCGCGTTCGTCGCTCCGGACTTGCCGATGCCGAGCGTGCCGACCGGGATCCCGGGCGGCATCATCGCGGTCGACCACATCGCGTCCTGGCCGTGCATCGGTCCGGACTCGGCGGGCACACCGAGCACCGGCAGGTTGCTGTGCGCGGCGAGCGCGCCCGCGAGGTGGGCCGCCATGCCGGCGACGCCGATCAGCACTTGGATGCCTTGCTCGTGCGCGGTCCGAGCGAATTCGACGGCTTCGGTGGGGGTGCGGTGTGCCGACAGGATCCGGACGTGGAAGCCGATGCCGAGCTCGCCGAGCACCGAGAAGGCGCTCTCGAGTTGCGGCAGGTCGGAGTCGGATCCGAGCAGGAAGGCGACGCGTTTTGGATTCATCGGGTCAGGCGTTGTTCGATCTCGGCGTAGGTCTTCGCGGTGTTCGCGACGACGTCGTCGGGCAGGCGGGGTGGCGGCGGCTCGCGGTTCCAATCGCTGGCGAGCAGCCAGTCACGGAGGACTTGCTTGTCGTAGCTGGTCGGCTTGCCGCCCGGCTTCACCTCGTCGGCGGGCCAGAAGCGGCTCGAGTCGGGCGTCAGGCACTCGTCGATCAACACGAGCTCGCCGTCGATGGTGCCGAACTCGAACTTGGTGTCGGCGATCACGATGCCGTGTTCGAGCGCGAACTCGTGGCCACGACGGTAGAGCTCGAGTGCCGCGGCACGCGCCCGCTCGGCGACGTCGATGCCGACCATCTCGGCGGCCTGGTCGAAGGAGATCGGCTCGTCGTGCCCGGTCTCTGCCTTGGTCGAGGGGGTCAGGATCGCCGGCTCGATGCGACTCGCGTGCTGGAGTCCGGACCGCAGCTTCACGCCGGAGACTTCGCCGTGGGCCTGGTAGTCCTTCCAGCCCGAGCCGGTCAGATAGCCGCGCACGACCCATTCGACCGGTAGCGGCTTCGCGCGTCGGCAGCGCATCGTGCGGCCGCGCAGCACCGCGCGATGCTCGTCGGGGACGTCGTCCCAGTCGTCGACGTCGGTGGCGAGCAGGTGGTTGGGCACGACGTCCGCGAGCTGCTGGAACCAGAACGCGGACACGCGCGTGAGCACCTTGCCCTTGCCGGGGATGCCCTCGGCCATCACGACGTCGAACGCCGAGATGCGGTCGGTGGCGACGAGCAGGAGGTCATCGCCGAGTCGGTAGAGATCCCGCACCTTGCCGGCGCCGAGCTTGTCGGCGAACGGGAGGTCGGTGGACATCACGAGGTCGGTCACTGGTCGGCTCCGTTGTTCGTCGGTGGTCGTGGCGCGGCGCGATGCACCTGGGTCACGGCTGGTTCTCACGCAAGCCGATCCCGAGGCTGAGCTCGACGATGCCGGCCGCATTGCCCGTGCGGGTCTCCTTGTAGGTGTCGGCGACCATGACGGTGGCGTAGTCGTTGTCGAACGCACCCTGCCAGGTCTCGTTGGTGCCGTCGACCGTGAACGTCAGGGTGCCGTCGTCGGTCGCGACGTAGGTCCCGCGGTAGGAGAAGTTGTCACCGGTGTTGTTGGTGGCATCGATGCGGAAGTCGCCGTTCTGCGTCAGCTGCAACGTGCCGATCGCCGCGTCGCTGCCCATGCGCGACGGATCGACGAACAGCGTCCAGTAGCCGAACACGTAGGTGCCCTCGAGCTGCGCGAGATCGACTGCTCCGGCGTCGCGGAAGCGCATCATCGCGAGCAGTCCCGCCGAGCCCTGGGCCTCCTCGCCGTCGACGCAGAAGATCGCCGAGTCGGTGCCGCCGCCGCGCACGGCGCGTGTCACCGCCGCGCTGCCCTGGCCGAACGTCACCGCCAACTCGAATTCGTGCCCCGGGAACGGCGCGAGCGCGGCGGCCGGACCCGAGACCGGCAGCACGGCGGCCGGGTTCGTGGACTCGACGCCGTCGCCGGTGAACGACCCGTCGGCCGCCAGCGTCACCGAGCCGGCGAACGATCGACCGACGCCGTCCGGTCCGGGGAGCGCCGCCGGATCGGAGAGGATCGCGGCCAGCGAGAACATGTGCCAGTTCGCGGCGAGATTGGCGACGTCGGCGGTGCCGTCGATCCGCAGCGTGCCGAAGTAGAGGCCGACGCCCGTCCCCACGCGGTCGGTGAAGAAGAAGTGACCGGTGTTCGACGAGAGGCCGTAGGCCCCGCGGTAGACCTGCGTGGCCCCCGAGGTCGGCACGAGGATCGACAGGCGGGCGTCGTTCTGCAGCAGGTACGTGCCGTTCGCCAGCGTGCCGGCGGCGTCGAAGATCGAGTACGACGAGTCGGACACGAGGCGCAGCGTCGCGCGCAGCGTGCTGACCTCGTTGAGCGTGACCGGGAACGTCCCGAAGGACGGGAGGGCGGTGAAGCCGAACACGTGGTGGTCGGCGTTGATGCGAACGTCGCTCTGCGGGCTGCTCGAGCTGCCCCCCGAGGAGCAGGACCAGAGCAGCGGCAGCAGGATGGCACAAATGGGTAGGGTTCGGCTCACGGGAGTGGTTGATCGCGGATGGACGGGGGGACTTCGACGGACGAGAGCCGTGGCGATGGGCGGTCAGTCTACTCGCGTGCCGGAGCGGGCAGAAGCGAGCGCCGCCGCGATCCGCGATCCGGGCGTGACCCGCGGATCCAGTGCCGCTACGACACGTGCGCTCTCGTGACCTTGATGCTGCAATCCGACGGCGACACGCACCGGCATCGCGGCGGACCGCCGGCCCCGTGGGGCCGTGCGCTGCTCGGGATGGCCGTCGTGGCGCTGTTCGGATGCGCCGCCGAACGGCACTTCGCCGGGCCGATGCCGACCCGGGACCAGCATCCCGCACAGCTCACCGTCGTGCACCTCGGGCCGCAGGGCGTCACACCGCCGCCGAAGGGGGGCGTGCGCGCCGAGTGGCGCAACGCCTACTCGAGCCTGTTCCTCGGCGGCGGTGACTCGTCGGGATCGAGCTTCACGATGGACGGCGAGTACCTGGCGCACCTCGCTCGCCGCGCGCATCGGACTCGGGGCCGGGTGGGAGGTCGGCGTCGAGCTGCCGTTCGCGCACACGTCGGGGGGCTTCCTCGACTCGTTCGTGAACGACTGGCACGAGTTCTTCGGCCTGCCGGACCAGGGGCGGAGCGAGGCGCCGCAGGACGAGTTCGGGATTTCCGCGGTGAACGACGGCACCGCGGCCTGGGGCGTCGAGCCGAGCGGGTTCCAGCTGCTCGACGTGCCGATCACCGCGGCGTGGAACGTGCTGCCGATCACCGAGCGACGGCCGTACGGCGTGGCGCTGCGCGGCGCTATCGAGCTACCTACGGGCGACGCGAGCCGCGGCTATGGCGACGGCGGCGTCGACTGGGCGCTCGGCGCGGCGACCGAGCTCCGCGTCGGCGACGCGTCGTTCACGCTGAACGGGCAGTACGCGTGGGCTTCGACCCCGACGGGTGCGCGCGACGCCGGACTCGAGTTCGCAAACGTCTGGTCGTTCGGTGCGGGCGTCGAGCTGCTGCTGAACGACACGTGGTCCGCGCTCGTGCAGACGGAGTACGAGAGCTCGACACTTCGGAATCTGGGTTTTCCGCGGGCCGCCGACGATCAGTGGCTGCTGTGGACCGGGCTGCGCGCCCGCCTCGGGGACCGTTGGCGGATCGAGGGCGGCATCGGCGAGGACCTGTCCGCGTTCATCGCGCCCGACTTCACCGTCTGGATGATGCTCAGCTTCGACTTCGGCGGGGGATAGGTGCTCGGCGACCCGGCCCCGAGAGCGTGCGCGGTGGTGGGGGCGTCGCGCGGACGCCACCGTTCACCGCTTGCGCCGCTTCGGCTGGTCGTCGTCGGCGGGTGCGGGCGCGGGGAGGTCCGGGGCGCCGCGGACGATCAGCTCGGGACGCGCGGCGCGCAGTCGCGCGATCCCGGCGGGCGTCGCGCCGCTCTGCCAGAGGTAGACGACCTCGAGTGCCGGGAACTCGGCGAGCAGGCCGAGTCCGGCGTCGGTGACCTGCGTGCCGAACAGGTTGAGCGTGCGGAGCTGCGCGAGGCCGCGCAGCGCGCGCAATCCGCGATCGGTGATCTTCGTGCCGTTGAGGTCGAGCCGGACCAACCGCTTCATCCGAGCGACGTCGTCGAGGGCTGCGTCGGTGATCGCGGTGCGGCCGAGATCGAGCTCGGCCAGGTGATCGCCGAGCGGGCGCAGCGCCGCGACGCGGCGATCGTCGACACCGCTCTCGTGCGCGGGGAAGCCGACCCGGAGGAGTGGCCCGTCGTCGAGCAGCGGCGTGACGCGGGCATCCGGGCCCCCGGCCTTCGCGACCGCGCTGTCGGACAAGGGTCGTAGCCCGTTGGACAGCTCCCGCCACACCGCGACGCGTGCGGGCTCGGCGGCAGGCGCGTCGGCCGATTCCGTCGCGGTCTCCGGCGGCTTCGGCGACCCATCCGCGGCGCCCGTCCAATCGCCGAACGACGCACCCGCGGCGATCCAGCGCCGTAGCGTCTCGTTCTGCTCGGCGGTCAGCGGGTCGCCCTTCGACGGCATCACGTCCGGATCGTCCGGTGCGAGGGTGGTGCGGAGGTAGAGCTCGCTGTCGTCCGGGCGCCCCGGCGCGAGGATCGTGCCGCCCTTGCCGCCGCGCAGGATCCATGCCTTGCCGTCGAGCCGGAGATCGCCCTTCGGCTTCTTCAGTCGACCGGACGCGTCCGCATGCGGGTCCTGGTGGCACTTGAAGCAGCTCGTCTGGAAGATCGGCAGCACGTCGCGCACGAAGTCGGGCGGCGTCTGCGCGGGCAGGAATCCGGCGATCGCGAGGATCGCCGCCGTGAGGAGCGGCGTGCGCGGCTCGCCCGACGTCATGCGAACAACTCCCGGACCGGCTTGCCCTTGTCCGCGACCGTGAACGGGCGCCCGGAGGGGGAGATCAGCCGATAGTCGAGCGGCAGGCCGAGGGCGTAGGCGATCGTCGCGTTGAAGTCCGGCACCGTCACCTTGCCATCGACGACCTCGTCGCCGCGCTCGTCGGTCATGCCATGTCGGACGCCGCCCTTGATGCCGCCGCCGGCCAGCAGGCACGTGAACCCCTGTGGGTGGTGGTCCCGGCCGTTGCGGTTCGGATCGATGCGCGGCGTGCGCCCGAACTCCGACGCGAGCACGACCAGCGTGTCGTCGAGCAGACCGCGCGCTTCGAGGTCGAGCAGCAACGTCGTCAACGTCCGGTCGAGCGACGGGCACTTCTCTTCCATCGCGTCGAAGTTCTCGTTGTGCGTGTCCCAGCCGCCGCTGACGACCTCGACGTAGCGCACGTCGTGCTCGATCAGCCGGCGCGCGAGCAGGCAACCCTGTCCGAACTGGTCGCGCCCGTAGTCGTCGCGCAGCGCGTCGGGTTCATCGGACAGGTCGAACGCCTGGAGGTCGCTCGACTGCATCAGCGTGACGGCCTGGTGGTAGGCGTCGGCGTAGCTCTGCACGAGCTTCTCCTGGCCATATCGCTCGGCGAAGGCGGCGTTCATGCGCTCGACGCGATCGAGTCGCCGGTGGAACTCCTCGTCGGAGACCGTCTTCGGTAGGTGCGCGTGGGCGAGCCCGTCGTCGGGGTCGCCGATCGGCAGCGGGTAGTAGCGGGATTCCATGAACCCGCCCGACGCGGAGTAGATGTCGCCGCCGACCTCGACGTGGGGGGGCAGCGTCGGGTTGAGCGGACCACGGATGCGGCTCAGCCACGCGCCCATGCTCGGGTGCCGGACCGTCCCGCGCAGCAGGTAGCTCGTGTGCACGTAGTAGCGACCCTGCACGTGCGCGCCCTGACTCGACCACATCGAGTTGATCACCGCGACGCGGTCCATGCAGCGCGCGAGGTTCGTGAAGTGCTCACTGACCTGGATGCCGTCGACGATCGTCGGGATCGTCCCGGTCGGCCCCATCTCGGGCGCGCCCGGTTTGGGGTCGAACGTGTCGAGGTGCGACATGCCGCCGCTCATGTAGAGGTAGATCACGCGGCGCGCGGTCGCGGGGCGAAGCGTCGGCGCCGGATCCTGGTGCGCGGGATCCTGGCGTGTGGCGGCGGTGGCGCGGCCGATCAGCAACGGTGCGGCCCACACGCCGAGCAGGCCGCGGGCGGCGCCGTGGACGAACGCGCGCCGGTCGAAGTCGTCCGCGTGGCGGACCAGATCGTGAAAGGTCATGTCGTGGTCCTCGCGAGCGGACGGAAGGAGCGCGGTGCGCAGGCGGCGTGGGACGTCACTGGAGGAAGCGGAACTCGTTGGTGTTGCACAGGGTCCAGACCAGGTCGCGCGTGCCGCCGCGTTCGTCCTGCGCGAGAGACCGACGCCACTCGGCGAGTTCCTCGCGGCTCGGGTCCCGTGTGAGGATCGCGAGGAACGCGGTGCGGATCAGGTCGTCGTGGTCCTTCGCGGCCGCGAGCGCCCGCGACAGGGTCGAACGGCGATCGAGCACCTGGCCGTCGACGATGCCGTTCATCAGCGCCAGGGCCTGCGGGACGTTCGCGTCGTCGAACGAGTTGTCCGATTGCTCGAGGTCGGACTGACCGAATTCCCGGAGGAAGTGGCCCGCCGGTGCCGGGGACGGCAGCTCCGATGCTCGCACGAGGCCACGTTGGGCCATGCCGCGTGGTCGACGCATCGCACGCAGCTCCCCGGACAATTCGCGCGCGCGCTTCAGGTCGCCGTCCTGCCGGGCCTGGCGGATCTGGGCGAAGAGCTCGCGGGCCCGCGCCACGTCCGGTCGATCCGCGCCAGCGCCCTGTGGGCTCATGCTCATGCGGTCGGCGAGGAGCATGCGGCGGTACTCCTTCGGGTCGGTGTAGCGCAGCGTCTCGCGCTCGACGCGGGCCTTCAGCTGGTCGCCGCTCAGGTTCGCGAGCTCGTCGTATTGCCGGTACACGCGCTCGGCGGCAGCTCCGGGGGGTGCGATCGTGCCGTCGACATCGTCGATGGTCAGCGTCAGGAACGAGTCCCAGAGCTGCTCGGCCGACAGGCGACGCAGCGCCGGGCCCGTGAACCGGTAGGGTTCGTCGGAGCTCTCGTCGTGGACGCTCGCCGTGCGCTGCCAGGCGTTCGTCCGCATCAGGACGGCCTGGAACGCACGGAGGTCGTAGTCGAGCTCGACCATCGTCTTCTCGAGGAACGCCATCAGCTCCGGATCGGACGCGACGGTGTCGTCGCGGATGTCGTCGACCGGTTCGATCAAGCCGACGCCGAAGGCGCGCTTCCACATGCGGTTGGCGATGGTCGTCGTGAACCGCGGGTTCTCGGGCGACACCAGCCAATTCGCGAACGCGTCGCGCGAGCCGATGTCCATGTGGGTGGGGGCCGCATTCCGGTTGTTGTTGTTGTTGTTGCGGCGCCGGAAGCGCGCATTGCGCGTCGGCAGCGGACGCGGTGCGGGCAGGTTCACCTGCTCGCCGAGCACCGCGTGGGCGGCGACGAACGAGCCCGGCTTCAGGTCGTCGCCACGGTAGTCGTCGGGCAACCTGGTGACGCCGGTGCCGGTGCCGTCGAGACCGACGGCGAGCGGCACGAACATCCGCCGCAGCGCGCGGAGCGCCTGCTGGCCGTTCGGCTGCTGCCGAAGCTCACGACTCAGCTGAACGATCTCGCGGCCCTCGCCGCTCTGCAGGAGCGTGTTGCTGCGATAGCGCAGGCCCCCGAAGAACGCCTCCATCTCGTAGAACTCCCGCTGCTTCCAGCGGTCGAACGGGTGGTCGTGACACTGCGCGCACTCCATCCGGGTGCCGAGGAACACGCGCAACGTGTTGGCCATGCTGTCGGCCGGCATCCCGAGGTCGCGCAGCAGGTAGCCGGTCGCGCCATTGCCGCGCTTGGCCGCCGGTCCGGTGGCCGTCAGCATCTCGCGGACCATGACGTCGTACGGCCGGTCGTCGACGACGCACTGGCGCAGGTAGTCCTGGAACGGCTCACCCGAGACCCGGTTCTGGAGGCGCGACTTCGCCCGGAACAGGTCGACCCAGAACTGCACCTCGTGACTCGTGTGCCCTGGCGACGCCAGCAACTCGTCGATCAGTGCGTCGCGCCGCTTCGGATCCTTCGAGTCGAGGAACGCTCGTGCTTCGCCGACCGTCGGGACGCGGCCGACGATCTCGAGGTAGGCGCGCCGCACGAAGGTCTCGTCGTCGGTCTTCGGGTTCGGCTTCAATCCGTGGCGCGCCAGGTCCTGGTCGACCAGGTGGTCGACCTTGGTCGCGTACGTGTCGAGCTGAGCGGCGGTCGGCGCGGTCTGGTTCTGGGCGGAGAGCGGCGCACCGAGCAGGAGCACCGGGAGCAGCGCCAGGACCGGAAGACGGACCAAGGTCGGCGATTCGTCGGCCATCATGTGCAGATTCCCAGCCCCGACGCGGGGCGAGTTCCAGCCGAGAACGCACTCGGTCCCGGGCTGACCACTCGCTCGCGCGTCACGAGATTGCGTAGCGAGGCATCGGCAGCGTTGGGGTGTCCGGTCGAGGCGCCGCTCGTGGGAGAGTGTGGAGCCGGGACCGTGGAACGGAACCCCCCTGCCATGGCCGCTTCCGAACTCGACATAACATATCTTATCGGAACGTATGGATCGGGCCGGGGGGGCGGACAGCGTCGCGCTCGGTCCGGGACGGCCGCCAGATCCGGGCGAGCAAGGCGCAACCGCCCGGCCACCCGGCCGTTCTCAGCGCCGCCCGCGGACGGTGCCCGGCGAGCTCGGCTCGTCACCGGCGTACTTCTCGAGGACCTCCGCCAGCGCGACCTGCAGGCTCGTGAACCCGGCGTAGTGCACGGTCCGGGCCGGCACCGACGCCTTGCGCGCCAGCTCGAGCGCCGGCTCGGTGGTCTCGTGGCGGTTCCAGTGCAGCAGCAGCAGCACGTCGAGCCCGCCGAGCAGCCGCTCGCTGATCGTCGACACG
Source organism: uncultured Planctomycetota bacterium (assembly GCA_963823025.1). Lineage (GTDB taxonomy): Bacteria > Planctomycetota > UBA1135 > UBA1135 > UBA2386 > CAWGKH01. The sequence goes on from CAWGKH010000011.1 coordinate 626,196, forward strand.
AGCTTCTGGGGCGAGGTGTAGTTCGCCATCAGCCACTCGCCGTCGAACCCCCACTCGTGTGCGAGGTGCTCGAACTTCTGGTGGTGACGCCGCTGGCGCTCGTTGCCGCCGACGACCAACACCCGGGGCCGCCGGCCGAGCCGCGTCCCGAGGACCGCGACGCGGGCCGCCGTGGCGTCCATGTCGGCCGGAGCGGCGTCCGCCAGCGACAGCAGCTTGCCGATGGCGTTCAGATCCTCCCGGGCCATGTCCGGGAACGCGATCTCGACCTCCTGCAGGATCGCGAACGCTTCCTGCAGCGACTGCTGGTCCTTGCGCGCGCGCAGGCTGCGGGCGATCTGGCTCTGCAGTGTCGCCTTCTCGACCTCGCGATCCTCCATCTCTTCGTAGAGGTTCACGAGCTCGCACTTGATCTCGAGGTGATCCAGGGCCTGACCGACGAAGTCCTCGTTGGACAGGAGCTTCTCGAGGTCGGTGAACCGACCGCGCTTCATCAGGAGCTCCCGCACGTCGTCGAAGGCTGCTCGCGCCGCCTCGCGTTCGCCGCGCATGTTGTTCGCCGTCACGAGCACGCGCAGCGCCTCGACGCGCTGGTCGAGATCGACCGCCACCTGCAGCACGCGTTCGGCCGCGCGGATCGCCGGCTCGGCCTCGCCGAGGGCCAGGTACTCCAGCGCGACGAACAGCATCTGGTCCGGTGCGGTGCCGCGGCCGACGTCGATCGCGTCGAGGAACCGCAGCGCCAGCTTGCGATCGCGTTCCTTCAGCGCCTCGTGGACCGAGTAGAAGCTCTCGAGGTCCGGAGACACGCACTCCAGCGCGGACTCCATCAACCGCAGCGCCCGCGACGTCTGCTCGGTGTCGCCACCGGCGAGGATCGCCGCGGCGAGGAAGAAGTTCGTGCGTGCGATCGCGTACGCATCGCGCGCCGTCGAGCGACGGAATCGCCGCGTGCAGGCGTCGAACCGCTCCGCGGCTTCCGCCCACCGCGACTGCTGGTACCTGCAGGATGCCGTCGACGAACAATGCCTCCGGAACCTGGTTGTCCTCGTCGCCGCCGGCACGGTCGAGCCACGCTTGTGCCGCGTCGCGGTCGCTCCGTTCGGCCTGCGGCACCAGCTCGTCGACGTCGTGCAGACGCATCGTCACCAGCGCGGCGTCCACCGCGACGCGGCTGCGCTGGCACCGGGCGTCGGTGACCAGCGGCAACGCGCGTTCGAAGCACTCGAGCGCGCTCTCGAATTCGCTGATCTGCTGCAGCCGCCGGCCGGTCTCGTGCAGGTAGCCGCCGCGCACCTCGTCGGCGAGGCGATCGAAGCAGGCGAGCTGGACGCACTTCTGCAGGATCGAGAGCGTCGACTCACCGGCGGTCTCGTCCTCGCGCTTCTGCAACCGGGTCAGCAGGTCGGCAAGCGCGGCGTCGACAAGATCCGCGGTCGTCGGCTCGGCATCCGCCGTCGCCAGATAGTCGATGGCGCTGACCGCCAGCGAGAGGTCCCCGCTCCAGAACAGCGTACGCATCGCGAGCGGCAGACACTGCATCGCGATCCGCGGCTCGCGCAGGAGGTCGAGGACGGCGGCCGGGTCGGACAGCAGATCGGCGACCCAATGCCGTTCGCCGCGCTTCTCGTGTCCGCGCAGACGGCCGAGCGTGTACCAGCGTCGCGCGGATTCGTCTTCGGCGCGCGGCTCTGGGAACTCGAGGCCCATCACCACCCGCGCATAGCCGAGGTGGAACGCGGTCTCGGGCCGCTCGGTCGCCAGTGCGAGCAGATCCTGGATCTGTCCGCGGACCTCGTCCGGGCGGCATTCGCCGGACTCGGCGCGATGTACCTGTTGCAACAGAAGTCGATCGAGTGCCGTCTCCCAGGCCATGTGTACGTCTCCCCCTGGCGCCACCGATGCTGGTGGCGGCCAGAGGGTCATCGGCATGTCGGGAGCCGAAAGTGGTGCCGGATCGGGCCGGGGGCGGAACCTCCGGTGACGCCGGGGCGACCGGGCCGGCTCAGCCGAGCAGGTGCTCCACCTCGGCCGGCACCACCACCACCATGCCGACCAGTCGGACCGGGCCGGAGGGCGCGGTCTCGCGCAGGGCGCCGAACACCAGGTCGCCCTCCTCGAGCTCCCGGCCCGCATCGCCGGGCAACGCGACCTCGACCTCGCGACGCGACTCCCCCGCCAGGATCTCCATCCGGTCGCCGGCGTGGCCGGTCACCCGCATCAACGTGAACGACGCGGGATCCCCGTCGCCAGGCGCATGGCTCGTGCTCAGCGCCAGGCTCGCCGCCTGCAGGCGCTCGCTGCGGTCGACGAGCTGGTCGCGTCCGGCGGCGAGGCGGTCCCGGAGATCGACGAGCTGCGTCTCGGCGAGCCAGTCGAGGAAGCGCTCGAGCAGTGAGAACGCACCGCGCAGGGCGGTGGTCCGGCGCGTCGGTGGCGCGTCGAGCCAGGTCCGCAGCAGGAAGCGCACGTAGTCATCGGCCTCGAGGTACTCGACGCTGAGCCGCGGCACCGGCGCCGCGCGCTGCTGCTCGACGAACTTCTCGAGCACGGCAGAGTCCGCATCGGACAGTCCGGTCTCCCACACGAACTCGCGCAGGAGTGGCGAGAGGTCCCCGACCTCGGGATCGACCTCGGGCTCGTGGTCCTCGTCGTCGTCTTCGTCGCCGATCGGATCGCCGAGCATCCGCTCCACGTCGGCGAACATCGCCTCGACGTCCTCGTTCTCGGCGAGGCCTTCCTCGATGCGTCGCGCGAGCTGTTCGCCGAGCGTCTCCCCGGGCCGCGCCGCGAACCGTCGCGGCGCCGCCGCGTCCGGTGTCGACCGATCCTCGTGCGGGACGGCGCCGGCGTGCTGCGCGTTCCAGATGCGCACGCCGAGCTCCCGCAGCCGCTCGAGGTCGATGTCGGTGTCGAACGCCATCTCGTCCAGCAGCGGTCCGAGCACGATGCCCGGCCCCGGCGCGACCTTCAGCGCCGCACTGATGCGCGCCGCGCGTTCACCGCCGCCCTTGCCGTGCGCGTCGAGCCGTGACTGGAGCTCGGCCTCGAGGCGCTCGAGCGGCACCTCGTCCGGTGCTGGCTCGGCGGCCGCCATCGCGCGCTGGCGAAACACCAGCCGCTCCAGCTCGGCCTGGGTCAGCCGTCGCTCGAGACCGAGTGCGCGCACGTCCTTCTGGAACGCGACCGCGAGCTGGGTCGCGCCGGGCAGGATCGTCAGCACCGCGGACGGCACCGAGCGACCGTCCGGCAGCGGGAACACCCGACCGATCAGCAGGTCACCGGCGTGCAGATCGAGCGGCAGCTCGGTGAGTGCCAGGCGCTCGCCGCCCTCGAGGTCGCGGATCGTCGGCTCGCGGCCCGACGTCTCCGCGAGGAACAATCCGGCACGGCTGGCCGCCAGCGCGTCGTCCTCGTCGGTGGCGGCGCCGCCGCGGGTCAGCGCCTCGAACGGCACCTCCCCCATCACGTCGCTCGCGCGTTCGAGCAGGAACCACTCGGCGAACCGCACGGCAGCCGCCTCGCGTTCGTCGTCGTCACGGGCGTACGCCGGCTCGTCGTCGCCGAAGAACTCGCGTCGGGCGCGCATCAGCTCGCCGTGCACGCGGGCGTCGGCACGCGCGCGTGCGAGCAGCTCCGCCAGTCGCTGCTGGATGGCGATGGGGTCGGGTCGTCGGGTCATGTCGGGTGGTCCGGCGTCTCGGCCTGGACCGAACGCGGCAGGATAGCAGAGGGATCCGGCCCGCGGTCAACGGCACGGCCCGGGCCGCTCACAACGGCCGGGCGCGCGACGCACCGCTGTGGTGGCCGGCGTGGTCCTGGATCGACACGCTGAGCTGGAACGGGAAGCCGGGCGGCAGCGGTGCGCCGAGGCGGAGCGTGAAGCTCGTCGGGGTCGCCTGCGTGAGCGTCGTCGCCAGCACCAGATCGGTCGGCGAGAGCTGGAGTCCGAACAGCGCGACATGCCAGCTTGCCGGGTCCAGGTCCTGGATGCCGTCGGGGTCGGAGATCGTCACCGTGAAGTCGCCGTTCGCGGGCACGTCGAGCGCGACGCGCGGCGCGTGCGGGCTCTGGTTCGACGCGTGCTGGATCACGGTGACGGCGTCGATGTCGGCGCTGCCGGCGCCCGGGTCGCGGATCGGCGCGCCGCGCGCGTCCAGGTCCACCCCGGTGACGGCGTCCACGAGGCGGACCTCGCGGATGGCGTTCAGGTCCACCTGCCCGCCGACCACCAGCGGGTCGTTCCGCAGGTCCGCGAGGTCGAAGGCGTCGCCACCCGCGAGGACCACGTCCTGGGCGTCGGTCGCGCCGATGTTCACCGGCAGCACGCCGGCGAGACCCGAGTACCAGCCGCTGTGGACGAACGCGAACGCGCCCGGGTCGATCTGCGGACCCGAGTAGCGCGACGGCAAGCGCGCGAACGTGACGCCGTCGCTGCTGACCTCGACGAAGCACGTCTCGGCGAACGTCGCCCACGGCGCACCACCGTTGGCGAACGGGTTCTCGGCGACGAGCAGGTCGGCCCCCGGACCGTCGACGATGGTCACGTCGAAGCCGAGCGTCAGGCTGCCCCCGAGGCCGAGCGAATCGACGCGGGTCGCGCCGTCGGGACGGCCGAGGGCGTTCTGCGGCAGGAAGATCCCGCCGCCGGCGCCACCGTGGTCGTCGTGGGCGACGACGCGGCTGGCGAACGGGTTGACGGACGGCGGCTGCTGAGCCGCGAGAGAGGCCGCGCAGAGGACGGCGGCCACGCACGAGACGGTGCGCATCGAGGTGCTCCTCGCCCCTGATCCACGAGGGGCGTGAAGGTCGTTCAGGATCGGTCGCCGGCTTCCGTGTTCTGGCTCGCGCCTCGTCCTACTCACCGCGCCTTCCCGCCTCACCCCGACGCGGGGCTCGGCAGTGGCTCGTTGCGGCTTTCGTCCGCGCTCACAGCGGCGGGACCGCGGAGGCTTCACACCTCGCTTCCGGTCGCCGGCACCGGGGGTGACGCTAACGCGCGCGCGGCGGTGTGCAAGGCGAAAGCCGGCGCGGTGAGCTGCACCCTTGTCTCGGCCCCACGGGCAGGGAGAATCGCCACGTGCAGATCGCCTTCCAGGCAGAGAACGCGCTGTCGTCCGTCTCGTGGATCGACTGGACCGCGCTGGCCGTCCTCCTCGCGTTCGCCGTCGCCGGTCTGTTCCGCGGCCTCGTGTGGCAGCTCACGCGCGCGGGCATCCTCGTCCTCGCCTACCTGACGGCGATCGTCGCGGGCCCGAAGGCCGCCGACCTCGCGCGCGGCGTGTTCACGGCCGAGCACCAACGTGCGCACGAGTATGTCGGCTTCGTCGTGGTGTTCGTCGGCGTGATCGTCCTCGCCGGGCTGGTGCTCTGGCTGCTGCAGCGAATGAGCGAGCCACCGGAGCTCACGCCGGCGAGCCGCGCGATGGGCGGCGTGATCGGCGTCGTGACCGGCGGGCTGATCGTGCTCGCGCTCCTGACCGGCGTGCGCATGCTCTACGACTGGACCGGCGGCGCGGCCGGAGTCGTGCACGCCGCGGAGCGGTCGAAGGCCGAGGCCGTCGGGCGCGACGTGCTGCGGGTGACGCAGCGCGCGCTGCCGTCGCCGTGGGCCGAACGCGCCGACGACTGGCGCGAGCTGCTCGGCGACCCGGAGCTCGAGGCGCGCGGCACGTTCCGGCAGGCAGAGCCGGCGGGAGCCGCGGCGACTCCGGCGGGCGGCCGCTAGGAACTCTGCGTCACCGGACGCGAGCACGTGGTTGCGTCGGGCGGAGCGAGCGCGGGGATCACTCCCCACGCCCGCGCGCGGACTCGAACGGTCATCACGTCTGTCTTCAGATGAAGAACGTCTGCACGTTGGCGGTGCGGTCGAACCCGTAGGGCGAGGTCCTTCCCAACCGGTGCCCGTGAGCACCGAGGCCCCGACGTCTGGGGCGGAGGCAAGGCGCATCATGCCAGGGCTGTTCAGGAATCGCTGTGGGCGCGCGAGCGAGCGACGGCGAATGAGTGGCTTTCGCTGGTGTGCGCAACCGGGACCGCGGCGGGACGGTGGTCTGCGGGCGGATCCTGCGGGCCGGCACTCCTGAGCAACGGTCATCCCAGGAGCGGGCAGATCCGGGGGACAAGGGATGAGTGGAGATCCGCTGGCCACAGTCCCCACTCCCGGCCCGCAGGATCCGCCGGCAGCCTCCCGCCGCGCCGTGCCCCCCGTTGCGTCCGCTCGACGAGACCGTTCCTTCGCCGTCAGGAATCCGGGTGGGTGCGCAGGGTCTCGGGGAGGGCAACACTCGCATCCGGTGACGCTGACTCCTGGCGGACCGCCCCGTGCATCGGGCCCGCGGAGCGTGCAGAATGCAGGGCCGGTCCGCGGGTGCCGCGGTGCCGATGCTGGGGGCGTCCTCGCGTGAGGACTGAGAGGGTACCCCTCGAACCTGATCCGGATCATGCCGGCGTAGGAAAGCAAGATGACCGACACTCGTCCCGAGGCCTCGACGGGCCTCCCCCCGCTCTCGCAGAGCTTCCCGCGGAGCCGCAAGGTCACGATCGGCGACCTGGCCGTACCGGCACGCGAGATCTCGCTGACCAACGGCGAGACCCTCCGCGTCTACGACACGACGGGGCCCGAGGGCCAGGACCCCCACCGGGGCCTGCCACCGCGGCGCGGCGCGTGGATCGCTGCGCGCGAGCGCCGTGGCGACCGGAACGTCTCGCAGATGCACTACGCGCGGCGCGGGGTCGTCACCGAGGAGATGCGGTTCGTCGCGCTCCGCGAGAACGTCGATCCGGAGTTCGTGCGCTCGGAGGTCGCGCGCGGCCGCGCGATCATCCCGGCGAACCGGAAGCACCCGGAGATCGAGCCGATGATCATCGGCCGCAACTTCCTCGTGAAGATCAACGCCAACATCGGCAACTCCGCCGTCGGCTCGTCGATCGAGGAGGAGGTCGAGAAGCTGCAGCTGGGCCATCCGCTGGGGTGCCGACACGGTGATGGACCTGTCGACCGGCAAGGACATCCACCAGACGCGCGAGGCGATCCTGCGCAACTCGCCGGTGCCGATCGGCACCGTGCCGATCTACCAGGCGCTGGAGAAGGTCGACGGCGAGGCCGAGAAACTGAACATCGACCTGTTCCTGCGAGACGCTCGAGGAGCAGGCCGAGCAGGGCGTCGACTACTTCACGATCCACGCCGGCGTGCTGCTCCGCTACGTGCCACTGACCGCGGACCGCGTCACCGGCATCGTCTCACGCGGCGGCTCGATCCTCGCCAAGTGGTGCCTCGCCCACCACGAGGAGAACTTCCTCTACACGCACTTCGACGAGATCTGCGAGCTGATGAAGCGCTACGACGTGTCGTTCTCGCTCGGCGACGGGCTGCGACCCGGATCGATCGCCGACGCCAACGACGCCGCGCAGTTCGGCGAGCTGCGGACGCTCGGCGAGCTGACCGAACGCGCGTGGGAGCACGACGTGCAGGTGATGATCGAGGGCCCCGGCCACGTGCCGATGCACAAGATCGAGGAGAACGTCACCGAGCAGATGCGGCTCTGCCACGAGGCGCCCTTCTACACGCTCGGGCCACTCACCACCGACATCGCGCCCGGCTACGACCACATCACCTCGGCGATCGGTGCCGCGATGATCGGCGCGAAGGGCACCGCGATGCTCTGCTACGTGACGCCCAAGGAGCACCTCGGCCTGCCCGACCGCGAAGACGTCAAGGAAGGCGTGATCGCCTACAAGATCGCCGCCCACGCCGCCGACCTCGCCAAGGGCCATCCCGGCGCCCAGGACCGCGACGACGCGCTCAGCCGCGCGCGCTTCGAGTTCCGCTGGGAGGACCAGTTCAATCTCTCGCTCGATCCCGAGACCGCGCGTGCCTACCACGACGAGACCCTCCCGCAGGACGCAGCCAAGACCGCGCACTTCTGCTCGATGTGCGGCCCCAAGTTCTGCTCGATGAAGATCACCGAGGACGTCCGTGCCTACGCCCGCGAGCACGGCGTCGACGAGCGGATGGCGCTCGAGCAGGGGCTCGAGGAGAAGGCGGAGGAGTTTCGGCAACGCGGGGCGTCGACGCGGATCTGAGCGGTTCGCGTGCCGAGGTGCGCTACGCCGTCGGCACGCGCAGCGTCAGCACCTCTCGCGCGCCGACTTCCAACCGGCCCCCCACCGCCGACACCACGCCGTCGGCACAGCGCACGATCTTCTCGAGCTCGAGCGAGAACGGCAGCATCCGCTCTCCAGGCTCGACGCGGAGCGTGACAGCCACGTGCTTGGGCGCCTGATCGGCGAGGTCGACGTGCAGCGTGCCCGACACGAAGGACGGCAGTCCATCGACCGCGCACCGTAGCATCTCGCCGACGGCCCGCACGAAGCGCGCGACCTCGACCGTGCGGGGTGAGTCGAGCGACGAGTGCGCCAGCTCCAGGTCCAGCGCCCGGTCGCGCATCGGGACCCGCGCCAGGCGACACAGCCGCGACAGCAGCACGCCGGCCTGCTCCTTGCCGTGTTCGCCATGCGGTTCGGCCAGGACGCGCAGGATGCCGAGCACCTGTGTCGCCTCGTCGAGCGCGGCATCGAGCGTCTCGCGCACGCGTGCGGCGACGCCGTTCCGTAGCATCACGCTCGTCGTGCCACGCAGCACGAACAGGTGGTTGCCGAGCGCGTGTGCGAGTCCGGGCGCGAGGAACGAGAGGAGCCGACCGTCCGCTTCGGCGGTGGCGGCCGTCGGTCGGACGTCGGTGGACATGGGCGCCTCTCGGATCCTCGACTACGTCGGCAGCTCCGAGAGCCGCACCTTCACGTGCTCGACGTGCTGGCCGTCGCGCAGAACCCCGAGCTCGACCTCGCGGTCGGGCTGCGACCAGGTGATCCAATCGTGCAGCTCGTGGACGTCCTGCACCGGACGCCCGTCGAAGCTGACGATCACATCGCCCACGCGCACGCCGGCGACCGCTGCGGGCCGGCCGCCATCGACGCCGGTGACCAGGACGCCACCGGCCGACGCGATGCCGATCCGGGCGCGCGAGCCCGGATCCAACGGGGTGAACTGGATACCGAGGAACGCACGCCGAGCGCGCCCCTGGTTGCGTTCCATCGAGTCGAGCACCCGGCGCACCATGCGCGCGCTGACGGCGAACGACAAACCCTCGGCCGCGGACGCGGCGCGCGTCGTGATGCCGATGACGCGCCCCTCCAGGTCGAAGATCGGACTCCCGGAGGTGCCCGGATACATCGGCATGCTGACCTGCAGGTAGTCGTTGGTGACGCCCATGCCGTCCTGCACGAGGTGCCGGCCGACGTAGCTGACGACGCCGACGCCGACCGACTGGCGGAAGCTCAGCGGGTTGCCGATCGACATCACCCAGTCGCCCTGGTGCACGTCCTCCGAGCTGCCGAACTCCAGCGCTGCCAGTGGCTCGGGCGGATCGACGAGGCGGATCACCGCGAGGTCGGTCGACGGATCCTCTCCCACGAGCTTCGCTTCGCATCGCGAGCCGTCGGAGAGCTCGACCGCGATCAGCGCGGGTTCGGCCACGACGTGGCGAGCCGTCAGGACGAGCCCGTTCGCGTGGATGACGAAACCCGTGCCTCGGCTGACGTCGGGTTCCCACTGCGTGCCGCCCTCGGCCACGGGATCGTCCAGACGGTGCACGGTGCGCACGCGGACCACGCTGTCGCCGACCCGTTGGACCAGCGGTGCGAGACTCGGCAGGATCGCCGGTGGTGAAGCGAGGGCCGGGTTGTCGGCCTTGGCCGAGCGCGCCGCGCTCTCACGCTCGAGTCGGGCACCGAACCACGCCCCACCGGCAGCGAACACGGGCGCAAGCACGAGGACGGCAATCAGGGATGCACGCCGTGTGGCCACGGCCGAGCATGGTAGCGGTCGGCCGTCGTGCGTGGTAGCGCGGTGCGAAACGGGAATCGGCGGCGCGGCCAGGGCAAGATCCCCTTCGTATGGAACCTGTACGCCGCGCTGATCGCCCGGGCCCGCGAGATCCGCCTCCTCGAATCGGTCGCCGACCTGCTCGGCTGGGACCAGGAGGTCGTGATGCCGGAGGGCGGCGCGGACTGGCGAGCCGCCGAGCTCGAGCTGCTGGCGCGCCTCGCGCACGACCGTTGGACCGACCCGGCGTTCGGCGAGCTGCTGGCGAACGCGGAGAGCGCGATCGCCGGGATCGCGATCGATGCCCCCGAGCGGGCGAACGTCCGGGAGCTCCGCCGGTTGTTCACACGGGCGACGCGGTTGCCCGCGGCGCTGGTCGGTGAGATCGCGTCGGTGCAGAGCCTGGCGCAGCACGCGTGGGCGCGTGCACGGCAGAACGATGCGTTCACCGAGTTCGCGCCGTGGCTCGAGCGACTCGTCGGGCTGATGCGCGCGAAGGCCGAGTGCCTGCGGGACGCCTCGCACGACGAGCCGTGGGACGCGCTGGCGGACGAGTACGAGCCGGGCATGCGCGCGCGCGACCTGCATCCGCTGTTCGCGGAGCTGCGCGCGCGCGTCGTTCCGCTGGTCGACGAGCTGCTCGCGTCACCGCGCCGTCCGGACGCGACGCTTCGCAAGTCGGCCGTCCCCGTCGAGGCGCAGGATCGCCTGGTTCGTCGCGTCGCCGGGGCACTCGGGTTCGATCTCGGGCGGGGCCGGATCGACTCTTCGACACATCCGTTCTGCAGTGGCACGCATCCCGGCGACGTGCGCATCACGACGCGCTTCCTGCCCGAGGACTTCTTCGACGGGCTCGGCTCGACGATGCACGAGACCGGTCACGCGCTCTACGAGCAGGGTCTCGATCCGGCGAACGCCGGCACGCCGCTCGGCACCGCCGCCTCGCTCGGCATGCACGAGAGTCAGAGCCGGCTGTGGGAGAACCGCGTCGGGCGAAGCCTCGGGTTCTGGCGTTGGTGCCGGCCGCTCGTGCGGGAGCTGCTCGGGGCGACGATCGGTGCCCACTCCGCCGAGGAGCTGTTCGCCGCGGCCAACCGCGTCGAGCGCTCGCTGATCCGGGTCGAGGCGGACGAAGCGACGTACGACCTCCACGTGATGGTCCGGTTCGAGGTGGAGACCGCGATGATCCGTGGCGAGCTCTCGGTCGCCGACCTGCCGGCGGCGTGGAATGCCGGCTATCGCGAGCTGCTCGGCATTCAGGTGCCGGACGACCGCCGCGGTTGCCTGCAGGACGTGCACTGGTCCTGCGGGCTGTTCGGGTACTTCCCGACCTACACGCTCGGCAACCTCTACGCGGCCCAGCTCTTCGCCGCGGCCGAGAACGAGCTCGGCGGACAAGAGGAGTCGTTCGCGCGCGGGGAATTCGCACCGTTGCTCGCGTGGCTCCGCACGAACGTCCACCGGCACGGATCGCGGTGGCCGGCCGCCGAGCTGTGCCGTCGCGCGACCGGTGGCCCACTCGGTGCGGACGCGTTCGCCCGTGCGCTCGAAGGTCGTCTGCGACCGATCTACGCGATCTGAGCCATCGGTCGCAACGCCGGTCCCGCGACGAGATCGGCACCGGCGAGAGTCCCGACCCGAGACAGTTCGGAGATGGGAGCGGAGGCCGCTGGCGCTCACGCCCGATGAATCCCGGTGCACCTACCGAAGGGCCTGGCGATGCATCCTGCAACACACCCAACCCGAGCGATTCCTTTTCCCGCTTCTCCTGCCGGCCGCCGCACCGCGGCCGCGTTCCTGCTCGGCGCCGGCTGCCTTGGCGTGATGCTCGGCTGCTCGTCGGGGGGCGGCGGCGACGGCGCCAACCTCGGCCCGGGCGGCGGCGGCCATTCCGGCGGCGCCGGCGTGCCGCTGGTCATCCAGCCGGTCGTCGAGGTCCGCAACCAGGCGGCGACGGCGCGCACCGCGACCATGCTCGCGAGCGTGCCGTTCCCCGAGGGCATGATCCAGAACCTCGACCACGTCGGGGTCAGCGGCCGTGCGACGTCGTGGATGCCGATGGAGACCTGGCCCGATGGCTCGGTGCGCGTCGCGCAAGCCCAGTTCACCGACGACTTCGACGCCAACGAGGTCAAGAACTTCACGATCGTGCAGGACGTCCAGCCGCTGAGCGGCGCGTTCCAGCCGAACCCCTGGGTCAACGGGCTGGCCGGCAACCTGCGCTTCAAGGTGCAGGTCAAGGACACGCACAACGCTCGCTACGTCGCCGAGATCAACGGCCTCGATGGCGACGTCGTCCATCAGACTCCGCTCGTGAAGGTCACGCACAGCCGCGTCTATCACGAGCCGATCGACTCGAATTCGATCGGGCGCGACTACCTCTCGTCGCAGTTCTACGTCTATCAGTTCCGCGACCAGCCGTTCCTCGTCGTCGACTGGATCCTCGGCAACGACTACCTGGGCAAGGACGATCCGGGCGGCAGCTCCGACCCGAACCTGTTCCCGCTCGGCGGCGTCGACGTCAACGACGCGATGGTCGAGTTCCGCGGGATGACCGAGGTGCAGCCGCATCTGCCGCAGATGAACGACATCACGGCGTTGTCGAACGACCAGGGATGGACGCGCTTCCGCGTGATGCAGAACGACTACATCGACGACGCACAGACCCGACGCTACCGGTTCCTGCTCCGCTTCGAGTCCGCCGGCGCCCCGGCCGAGGAGATCGCGAAATGGCAGGACTCGTTCACGGCGATGGTCGACAAGCCGCTCCGTCCGCTCGCGGATCTCGACACCTGGCAGAAGTCACAGGCGCTGAACCTCCACGGCGGTCCGATCACCGGGCCGAGCGACGGCTGGCAACGCGCGCAGAACGAGTTCAACAGCTGGTCGGGCCGTGACCAGTTCGGCACGTGGGGGTCGTTCGGCGACACGATCAACACCGGGACTGCCGGCACCCCGCGCAACGCGCCGGCGAGTCCGGAGATCATGCACGCGATCCAGTCGCGCAACCCGCTGGAGCTCGAGATCCTCGAGCAGAAGGCGTGGATGCAGGCGATCCGTCCCTACCACCTGTACGGGCTGCAGGTCGGAGCCGAGCAGAAGATCCTGCTCTACTCGGGACTGCCGTTCGCGCAGTTCATGAACGACCCGACCGTGGAGGGCCTCGGCCGGCGCACGGTGTGGAACAACGACCCGTGGCCGGGCGTGCGGACGCGGAGCAGCGTCGGCTCGCACGGCTACAACGCGTACGACGAGAACCACTGGTCGACCGACCTGCTGTTCGACTACTGGACCGTCTCCGGCGACTGCTGGGCACGCGAGGAGCTGCGCAACCTGGGACAGAGCCTCAAGGGCATGCTCCGGTTGCAGTACTTCGCGACGTCGAACATCCGCTGCGCCCGCTGCGAGGGCTGGAGCATGGTCGGCTTCGTGCAGACCTACCTCGCCACCGGCGACGAGTCGATCAAGCAGTTCGCGCTGCGTCGCATCGAGGAGATCGTCAACGTGCAGCGTGAGACGCGCCATCCGGCGCGCTTCATCAAGCAGATGGGCCCCGACCCGCGTTCGGGCATGGGGAGCGACGTGACGTTCTACCCGCCGTGGGAACACGGCTCGATCATGTATGGCTACCTCGGCGCGTACAAGTACTTCGGCAGCGAGACCGCGCTGACGATCGCCGAGGACGTCATCACCTCGATCGACTACGCGTGGATCAGCAACTACACGCACCCGGTCACCGGCCAGCACTACGACAACGCCGTGCGCTACTGGGTGCCCGCCTACCGCGCCGGCCAGCTCGTGCCCGCGAACCTCTTCGACAACGATCCGACGCGCGGCGCGCTCATCCCGTCCGGTGGCGGTCTCCGCAGCGTCAACATGATGCTCGTCGGTGGGGTCTACCTCGTGGCCCACTACACCCAGAACCCGACGGTCCGCAATCGCGCGCTCTGGCAGGGTCAGACGCTCCTTCCCATCCCGGTCGGCGACGACGACCGTTGGGACAAGTGGTACTCGGTGTTCCCACCGGACTACGAGGACAAGCTGCGCGGGGGGAACTGAGCGTCGCGCCCCGTGCGCGTCCGGGACCGGGTCGAACACGGCGCCTGGACGCGCACGGACTGGAGATCCGCAGCGGAACGGGAAGCGGCCGGATCCACCCCGCACCCACTCCTTGACGCCCCGTCCACCGCTTCCGATGATCCCCTCCGGCATGCCTCGCCGCGCGCTCCGCCACACGTACCACCATTCCCGCCATCCCCTCCGGGGCCGCGGGCGGTCGTGAGCGGACGCATCCCGTTCGACGCCAGCGCCGGCCCCGCCGCCGGTGCGTGCGCGTGACCCGCGCCCCGCGTCGGCGCCGGCCCGGCTCCAACCCCGAGCCCCCTGCGATCCGATGTCCGACGCGCACACCCGGCCCGCCACCCCCAGTCTCCTGCTCGCCCTTCCCAAGGGTCGCATGCAGGCTGCGGTCCTCGAGCTGCTCGGCGAGGCCGGTCTCCCGATCCGCCTCGCCGACCGCAGCTACCGCCCACGCCTGCACCTCCCGGGCGTCGACGCCAAGCTCCTCAAACCGCAGAACATCCTCGAGATGCTGGAGTCCGGCACCCGCGACGTCGGTTTCGCCGGGCGTGACTGGCTCGAGGAGCTCGGCTGCGAGGCCGTCGTCGAGCTCCTCGACACCGAGCTCGATCCGGTGCGCATCGTCGCTGCGGCGCCGACCGCCATCCTCGAGGACCAACGCCTCCCGGATCGCCCACTCGTCGTCGCATCCGAGTACCAGCGCCTGACCCGTGAGTGGATCGAACGCCGGGGCCTCCGCGCGACCTTCGTCCGGAGCTACGGCGCGACCGAGGTGTTCCCGCCCGAAGATGCGGACGTCATCGTCGACAACACCGCGAGCGGAGAGACGCTGCGTGCGAACGGACTCGCGATCGTCGACGAGCTGATGACGTCTTCCACACGGCTGTTCGCGAGTCGCGCCGCGCTCGACGACGCCCCGCGGCGGCAGCGCATCGATGATCTCGTCCTGCTGATCCGATCGGTGCTGGATGCACGTTCGCGCGTGATGCTGGAGCTCAACTGCGGCGAGGTCGACCTGGCAGCGATCGTCGCTGCGCTGCCGTGCATGCGGACCCCCACCGTCGCGCCGCTGCACGCCGGCGCCGGCTACGCGGTCAAGGCGGCGGTGCCGCGTCGCGCGCTGGCCGAGCTCGTGCCGGCGCTGAAGGCGATCGGCGGCTCGGACCTCGTCGTGACGCACATCGCCCAACTGGTGCCGTGACATGACCACGACGAGTTCCGCGACCGGCGCTGCCGGAGCACCACGACCCACGCGACGCCTGGACGGCCTGTCCGCGTATCGCCGCAAGTCGATGCCCGCGTGCGTCGACCTGAAGCTCGACGGCAACGAGGGCGCGGCGCCCGATCCGGCGCTGCTCGACGTGCTGCGCGCGAACGACGGCGTCGAGCTCCTGCGCGCATATCCGAGCGCGGCGGACCTCGAAGACGCGCTGGCAGAACTCCATGCCGTCGATCCGCGCCAGGTGCTCGTCACCGCGGGTGGCGACGAGGGTCTCGACCGCGTGTTTCGCGCATTCACCGATCCCGGCCGGAACGTCATCCTGCCCGAGCCGAGCTTCGAGATGCTGCCGCGCTACGCAGCGCTCGCCGGCTGCGAGGTGCGCATCGTCGACTGGCCGGCCGGGGCGCTCCCGATCGACGCGGCGCTCGCCGCGATCGATTCCGGCACCGCAGCGGTATTCGTGGTCTCGCCGAACAACCCGACCGGTGCGATCGCGACCGCAGGCGACCTCGCTCGACTCGCGGCCGCAGCACCCCACGCGCTGCTGGTCCTCGACCATGCATATGCGGAGTTCGCCGACGACGACCTCACCGATGCGGCCCTCGCACTGGGCAACGCGATCGTCGTCCGCACGTTCTCGAAGGCACTCGGTCTGGCCGGCCTGCGCGTCGGCTACGTGCTCGGTCCGCCGGACCTCGTCGAAGCGCTGCGAACCGCGGGGAGCCCGTACTCGGTGGCCGGACCGTCGATCGCCTTCGCCCGCGCCGCGCTGCGTCACGGAGCATCGTCGCGCCGCGCGTTCCTCGGCGCCGTGCGGACCGAACGCACCGAGCTCGCCACACGCCTGCGGCGCCACGGCTTCGACGTGCAGGACTCGCAGGGCAACTTCGTGATGCCCCGCGGTGCACGGAGCGCGTGGCTCCACGACGCGTTGCGCGGACTCGGCATCGCGGTGCGGCGGTTCGCGGATCGACCCGGGCTGGAGGACGCGCTCCGCATCACCTGTCCGGGCGACGCGGGGGCGTTCACGAGATTGACGGCGGCCATCGACGCCGCGTTGGATCCGGAGGCGCTC
This sequence comes from uncultured Planctomycetota bacterium, assembly GCA_963823025.1. Taxonomy (GTDB): domain Bacteria; phylum Planctomycetota; class UBA1135; order UBA1135; family UBA2386; genus CAWGKH01. Next base: position 642,460 of record CAWGKH010000011.1, read on the forward strand.
CTGTTCGACCTCGACGGAGTACTCGCCGACGTCAGCAGGTCCTATCGCGAAGCCATCGTTCGCACGGCGCAGGCGTTCGGCGCGGATGTGACGACCGCCGACGTGCGTGCGGCCAAGGACGCCGGCGATGCCAACAACGACTGGGTCCTCACACATCGCCTGCTCGCCGCACGCGGCGTGGACGTGCCGCTGGACGACGTGATCGCCCGCTTCGAGTCGCTCTACCAGGGCACGGCGAGCGATCCGGGGCTGCGCACGACCGAGACGCTCCTCCTCGGCAACGACGCATGGGCCGCCCTGGCCGCGCGCTTTCCGCTCGGCATCGTCACCGGCCGCCCGCGTGCCGACGCCGAACGCTTCCTCGGCGAGCACGGCCTCGACGCACACTGCTCGGCGCTGGTGTGCATGGAGGACGGCCCCGTCAAACCCGATCCGTTCCCGATCCGTCGCGCGCTCGATGCACTGCACGTCACCCGTGCGCTGGTACCTCGGCGACACGCGCGACGATCTCGACGCCGCGCGCGCCGCCGGCGCGGTGCCGATCGGCGTCGTCGCGCCCGGCGAGCCACCGGACGACACGCGTATCCGCCTGCTCGAGCATGGCGCCGCCTGCGTGCTCGAGCGCGCCGGCCAATTGGAGGAGCTCCTGTGACGGCCCCACGAACCGCCCACGTCGAACGCGCGTACCACCGAGACCTCGATCACCTGCCGGCTCTCGATCGACGGCACCGGTGCCCACACGATCCGCACCGGTGTCGGCTTCCTGGATCACCTGCTGGCCGCGCTGTGCAAGCACGCTCGGTTCGACGTCGAATTGACCTGTCAGGGCGATCTGCACGTCGACGACCACCACACGGCGGAGGACACCGCCCTCGTGCTCGGCGAGGCATTGGGTCGGGCGCTGGACGAGCGGCGCGGCATCGTGCGCTTCGGACACGCGTTCGCCCCGCTGGACGAGGCGCTGGCGCGTGCGGTCGTCGACCTGTCCGGACGGCCGTGGCCCAAGGTCGATGCTCGGCCTCCGGCGGGAGCGGCTCGGCGACCTCGCCTGCGAGAACATCACCCACGTGCTGCGCTCGCTCGCGATCGCGGCGCGCATGCGCGCTCCACGTCGACGTCCTCGAAGGCGAGAACGACCACCACCGGGCCGAGGCGGCGTTCAAGGCGGTGGCGCTCGCGCTGCGCGCGGCGGTCGCGCGGGACGGCAGCGGCGACGTTCCGAGCACCAAGGGAGTGCTGTGACGCCGGCCGTCGACGTCGCGCTCGTGCGCACCGGGGTCGCGAATCTCGCGTCGATGTTGGCCGGGCTCGCGCCGTGCCGGTGCGGAAGCGCGCATCGCCGAGTCCTGTGACGACGTGCGGCGCGCGCTCGTGGTGGTGCTCCCGGGAGTCGGCGCGTTCGACGCCGGGATGGCCGCGCCTCGAGGACGGCGGTCTGGACGCGGCGATCCGTGCGCGGATCGACGAGGGCCGTCCGACGCTCGCCGTGTGCCTCGGGCTGCAGATGCTGCTCGAGGGCAGCGACGAGAGCGGGGTCGATCGTCCCGGACTCGGTGTCGTCGCAGGACGCGTGACACGCTTCGGCAACGACGTGCGCGTCCCTCAGCTCGGCTGGAACCGCATCGTCGCCGACGGACGGATGCCGCGTGCTCACGAGCGGGTTCGCGCTACGTTCGCAAACTCGTATCGGCTCGACCGAGCGACCGGACGGGCTCCGTGCCGCGATGGCCGACCACGGCGGTCCGTTCGTCGCCGCGATCGAGCGAGGGCGATCTCGTCGCCTGCCAGTTCCACCCGGAGCTCAGCGGCGCGTTCGGACGGGCGTTGCTCGAGCGCTTCCTCGCACTCGCCCAGGAGGCGGCGCGATGCTGACCCGGCGCGTCATCCCGTGCCTCGACGTGCGCGACGGTCGTGTCGTCAAGGGCGTGCGGTTCGCGGGTCTGCGCGATGCCGGCGACCCCGTCGAGCGCGCCGCACGGTACGCAGGTCGACGGCGCCGACGAGCTCGTGGTGCTCGACGTCTCGGCGACGCCGGAGGGGCGCCGGACCGCGGTCGAGACCGTGGCCGCCGTGCGTTCGGTGCTCGTCGATCCCGCTGACGGTCGGCGGCGGCGTCGGTTCGATCGACGACGCCGAGGCGCTGCTCGAAGCCGGTGCGGACAAGGTGGCCGTCAACACTGCGGCCGTGCGCGATCCCGCGCTGCTCGAGTCGCTCTCGCCGGCGATTCGGCGTGCAGTGCACGGTGCTCGCGCTCGACGCCGCGCGCCGCGAGGACGGCACTGGCCACGAGGTCGTCGTGTTGTCGGGTCGGGAGCGCACCGGCCGCGACGCGGTCGGCTGGGCCCGCGAGGCGACCGCGCGTGGTGCCGGCGAGATCCTGCTGACGAGCCACGACCGGGATGGCACGCGATCCGGCTACGACCTCGTGCTGCTCCGCGCGATCGCCACCGCGGTGACGGTGCCGGTGATCGCGTCGGGCGGGGCGGACTCGGCAGCGCACATGCTGGAGGCCTTCGCTGCGGGCGCGGATGCGGTGCTCGCGGCCTCGATCTTCCACGACCGTGCGACGACCTGCGAGGCTGTCAAGCGGGAGCTGCATGCGCATGGCGTGTCGGTGCGGTTGCCCGAGTCCGAACCGGAGAACGCACGATGATCGTCCCTTCGATCGATCTGATGGCCGGCCGTGCCGTGCAGCTCGTCGGCGGCAAGCGAGCAGAAGCTCGACGCCGGGGATCCACGGCCGATCGCGGAACGCTTCGCGCTGGCCGGCGAGGTCGCCGTCGTCGATCTCGACGCGGCACTCGGACGCGGCGACAACCGCGCGGTGATCGAGGATCTGCTGCATCGCGCGCCGTGCCGCGTGGGCGGCGGCATCCGGGACGTCGACGCCGCGCTGCGGTGGCTCGACGCCGGCGCGCGAAGAATCGTGCTCGGCACCGCGGCACGGCCGCGAGATCCTGTCGAAGCCTGCCACGCGAGCGGGTGGTCGTGGCGCTCGATGCGATGCGCGGTGAGGTCGTCGTCGACGGTTGGCACACCGCGGTACCGGACGCATCCGTGGTCGACCGCATGGCCGAGCTGCGCGACCTCTGTGGAGGGTTCCTGGTGACGTTCGTCGAACGCGAAGGGCGCCTCCGCGGCACGGCACCGATCGACGAGGTCCGGGCGCTCGTCGAGCTGCGCGAACGGCGCGCGCGTTGACCATCGCCGGCGGCATCACCACGACCGACGAGATCGCGAGCTGGACCGCGCTCGGCGCGGATGCGCAGGTCGGCATGGCGCTCTACAGGGTCGGCTCGACCTCGGCGACGCGATCGCCGCGCCGCTCGCTTCGCGATCGCCCCGACGGACTGTGGCCGACCGTCGTCGTCGACGAGCCGGGCGTCGCCCTCGGACTTTGCTTACTGCGATGCCGAGAGCGTGCGGACCGCGGTCGCCGAGCGCAGCGGTGTCTACCGGTCGCGCTCACGCGGCCTGTGGCGCAAGGGCGCGACGTCCGGTGCCACGCAGGAGCTGCTACGCGTCGATCTCGACTGCGATCGGGACGCGCTGCGGTTCACCGTGCGACAGGCGGGTACGGGTTTCTGTCACCGAGGCACGTGGACCTGCTTCGGGGCCGCCGCTGGTCTGACGGCGCTCGAGAACACCGTGCGCGCGCGGATGGTCGACGCTCCCGCGGCAGCTACACGCGCAGGCTGTTCGACGAACCGGACGCTGCTCGGCAAGAAGCTCGTCGAGGAGGCCGCCGAGCTCGCCGAAGCCGGGAGCCCGGGCGACGTGCTCTGGGAGGCCGCCGATGTCCTCTATTTCGCTGCCGTTCGCATGGCTGCGGCGGGCGTGTCGTTCGGCGACGTCGCACGCGAGCTGGACCGGCGAGCGTTGCGCGTGGCGCGGCGCGGCGGCGATGCCAAACCCTCGGCGGAGGATCGAAGGTGACCGATTCGCTCTTGCCCCGCCTCGACGCGGAGACGCTGGTCGGGTCGCGGGCGACATCGCTCGACGACGAGACGCTACGCGTGGCGGCGGACATCGTGAACGATGTCCGTGTCCGCGGCGCGGTCGCGTTGCGCGAGCACGCGGAGCGGTTCGGCGACCTCGAGCCGGGCCGCCCGCTCGTCCTCGGTCCCGACGAGCTCGCCGGCGCCCGCAACGCTCTGGCCGACGACGATCGGGAGGTGCTCGAACGCACCGCGATGCGCATCCGTGCCTTCGCCACGACCCAGCGTGGCGCGCTCGCCGACCTCGACGTGCCGGTTGCCGGTGGACGCGCAGGCCATCGCGTCGACCCGGTTCGACCGGGCGGGCTGCTACGCGCCCGGTGGGCGCCATCCGTTGCCGTCCTCGGTGCTGATGACCGCGGTCACGGCACGCGCAGCGGGCGTTCGGGAGGTATGGGTCGCGTCCCCCCGGCCGTCGCCCGAGACCCTCGCCGCCGCCGCGATCGCCGGTGCCGACGCGGTCCTGGTGGCCGGCGGCGCCCACGCGATCGCTGCGCTCGCGTACGGAGCCGGCGACGTCCCGGCCTGCGACGTCGTCGTCGGACCCGGCAACCGGTGGGTCACCGCGGCGAAGAAGCTGGTCGCCGGAGACGTCGCGATCGACATGCTCGCCGGGCCGTCGGAGCTCGTCGTGCTGGCGGACGCGACTGCGGATGCTGCGTGGATCGCCGCCGATCTCCTCGGGCAGGCGGAGCACGACGTCGACGCGCGCCCGGTCCTCGTCGCGGTGGACGCCCCGGATCTCGTCGATGCCGTGCAGCGAGAGCTCGCGTTGCAGATCGAGGCCCTGCCGACGGCGGCGACCGCGAGACTCGCCTTGCGGAACGGTGGCGCCGTGGTCGCGACGGATCTGGACGCGGCGATCGAGCTCTGCGACCGGCTCGCACCAGAACACCTCGAGGTGATGACGGCGGACGCCGCCGCCGTCGCCGCGCGTGTCGATCACTACGGCGGGCTGTTCGTCGGCTCCCGCAGCGCGGAGGTGTTCGGGGACTACGGTGCCGGGCCCAACCACGTCCTCCCGACCGGTGGCACGGCGCGGGTCACCGGCGGTCTGTCGGTGCTGACGTTCTTGCGCGTCCGCACGTGGCTACGGATCGATCACGTCGACGATCGGCTGCGTCGCGACGTGATCCGGCTCGCGCAGCTCGAGGGCCTCGCCGCACACGCCGAAGCGGCACGGCGACGCTGACGCGCTCATCGATCACAGGCCGACATCGAGCGCCGGACGGAGCCAGGTCGGGAACACCGTGTAGTTCGCCGCACGCGCCAGGCTGGACAGGCAACGCTCCGGATGCGGGTCGAGGACCTGACCGAGCGCCTGCAGGAGCGCGGCGCGCTCGCGAGCGGTGAGCTCGTCGCCGTCGAGTGAACGGACCAGGGCAGCGTACGCCGGCGGTCCGCCGAGCCGGCCGAGTGCATTCGCGAGTCGGACACGCTCGTCCGGAGAGCGCAGATTGCCCAGCGCGGCGACGATCCGCTCGGCGTCGGACGCATCGCCGATCGCACCGAGCACCTCGGCCGCGATCGACCGCGCATACGGGCACGAGTCCGCGGCGAGCTGCTGCCGCAGCGTGTCCCGGACGGCCGGCCCGCCGGCGAGGGCGAGTGCCTGGGCAGCGATGCTTCGCGACAGCGAGCTGCCGCTCTGATGAACCACCTCCATCAGGAGCGGTACGGCGTCCGCATCGCGCGCGAGCCCCATCGCGAGCAGGTAGGCGTCGGCGTGGTCGTGATTGTTCTCGCGCTTCCAGGCGTCGCGGATCGCCGCGCAGACCACCGCGTCGCGGGCGTCCCGTGCACAGAGTCCCGAACCAATGGCCGCGAACGCTCGGAGCGACTTCGGTCCCTTCACCATCTGCTCCAGCAGGAACGTGCGGGCGTCCGCACCGCCGTGCTCGCCGATCGAGATCAGGATCAGCGCACGCGTGAAGTGCTCGTTCTCCATCTCGAAGGCCGTCATCAGGCTCGGCAGAGCGAGTGGCGACTTCGTGCGTCCGAGCGTGAGTGCGGCCGACCGGCGCAGCGAGAGCTCGCGTCCGTTCAGCGACTCGAGGATCGCGCGCCGGGAGTCCGCCGCGGTGAAGTCCAGCGCTTCGACCGCGCAACAACGCACGGCGACGTCGAGCTCGGGTTGCTCGAGCGTGTCACGTGCAAGCACGCGCAGCGCGTCCCCGTGGACGAGGTCGGTGTGCAGCAGCGCCGCCGTGCGCATTCGCTCTCCTTCTTCCCCTCGATCGTGCTCCGCCAGTGCGCGCACGAACACGCCGGTCGCCGTCCTCGCACCACGCCTCGACGCGACCCCGAGGGCGAGGACCGCGAGCGGCCGCGCGACGTCCGACACCGCCGCGCGGTGGTCGCCGGCGAGCGACCCGTCGAGTGCGATCTGGGACAACACGCGCACGGCTCGGTTGGTGGCGTTGGCACCGAGCGCGAGGATCGCATCGTTGCGCACCCCCCGGTCGGCGTCGTCGAGCAGCCCCTCGAGAGCGGCGACGTCGGCGTCGTCACCGAGCCGGCCGAGCGCCACGGCGGCCGCGGCGCGGACGTTGGAGTCCGGATCGCGAAGTGCGGCGCTGAGCCGTGTGCGCGATGCGATGCGTTCGTTCGTACCGAACGGCTCCGGCGGACGGATCGAATCGCAACCCGAGTGTGTGGTCGGCCCGATCAGCCGAGCGGTCCGCGGCTCCTTGGACGCGGCGGCCTCGTCGAGGAATGCCGCGCGGTTCCAGTCCCACCATGCCACCCAACGCTCGTCGGCGAGCAGATCGGTCAACGGGATCCCGCCGGTCGTCGGGCCACCGGGCGCCGCCTTGGGAGCGGATCGCGGTGCCGGCGTCCGCGCCGCCGACGGGGTGCGCGCCGCGCCGGGCGTGCTCGGCGACGAGGCCCCGGCAGGACGCCCGGCATCGCCGGGCCGCCAGCGATCGGTGGATGCGGCGATCGCGCCCGGGTCGACGGTGCCGGGTGGCGGCGGAGACGGTGGGGCGCCAGAGGGCCCTCCGCGGCCACCCCTGGACGAAGGCAGCTGGATGCGCGTCGCCTCGGGCAGCGTCAGCCCGTTCGCTTCGAGCCACGTCGCGAGCCGAGGATCGCCTTCGAGCTCGGGCACCCAGACGTGATTGCATGCGGCGGCGACGGCGAGGGTCAGCTCCGGCCGGTCGGTGGCATCGAGCAGCCATGCGACCGCGCAGCGGCGGCCGCCGCCATCGATGAAGTAGGGCTTGCGTGTGCCTGGGAACTCGGTGTTGATCCCGAAGTCGGCGTTCTCACGGTACGCCCGCAGCGCCGACAGGATCCGGTCGCGGGCCGCGATCTGCGCGGGCGAGAGGTCCGGCGTCGGATGCGCCCGGAGCTCGCGCTCGACGCGCGAGTAGTGCGTGGTGGCGCGCTCCAAGTAGCTCGCGCCGTCGTCCTGCGCGACGGCCGGAGCCCCGATTGCGGCGATCAAGAGGGGGATGGCAGTCGCGCGGTTCCAGCGGGCCGTGTGCATGTCGTTGCTCCGTCGTTCGGACGGCGGATCGGGTCGTGTGATCCGCCTCGGGTCGCGGCGCTTGGGCAACCGGCGTGCCGGGTCGGCTGGACGCTGCGTGGGCTCGTTTCGGTGACACGCTGTTGCGGATCCGGAACGACAGGCACCGAGTGGCCCGTTTCTTCCCTTCGGGCGTGTGCGACTGCACAGTGGCGGAACCGCGGCCCGAGAACGCGTCGATGCGCATCCTGCTGTCCGGTCTCCTCCTGCCCATCGCATCGCTGTGCCTGCCGGCGCAGCAGCGGGTCGTGCTGGGCGATGGCTGGCAGCTCGCGGTGGAGACCGAGCCGGGGGTCGTGCCCCGAGACGGCTGGCGCCCGGTCCCGGTGCCGGCGACGTTCGAGGCGACGCTCGGTCCGGAGTTCGACGGCGTGTGCTGGTATCGCCGGACGATCGAGACCCCGGCCGATGCGCGCGTCGGGCTCGTGTTCCACGGCGCGTCGACGAGCGCGCGCGTCCTCGTGGACGGCCGACCGACCGGCGCGCACGTCGGCGCCTGGACACCCTGGCGGGTGGATCTCGGCGCGTTCTCGCATCGGGGCGAGGCACGGATCGAAATGCGCGTCGACGAGGCGGTCGGTCACGACACGCAGGGCTTCCTGCCGGAGATCCAGCCGCACTTCGGCGGACTCTGGCGCGACGTCGAGTTCTGCGTGGACCGTGTGCCGGTGCTCGATCGCGAGGCGTTGTTCACGTTCGGCGACGCCTCGACGGACGTTCCGAGGCTCCGCGTGTCGGCGCCCGTGCAGCCGGGACCGATCCCGCGTGCGGTCGCGCTGCGCGTCACGATCACGCTCGGGGAGCGCGTGCTCCGCGATTTGTCCGCATCGACGTCGGTGGGCGACACCGGCGCGACCTTGCAGTGCGCGCTCGACGTGCCCGACGCCCCGCTCTGGTCCCCGGGCGACCCTCGGCTCGTCGACGTCGCCGTCGAGCTGGTCGATCCGGACGACGGTTCGGTGCTGGACGGGCTCGTTCGCAAGGTCGGCTTCCGCGACGTGCGCGCGGACGGCATGCGGCTCCTGTGGAACGGTCATCCCCTGCAGCTCCGAGGGATGCTGCACTGGGGCTTCTCGGCGCCGCATTTCGCACCGCCCGACGATCCGGCGTACTGGCGCCCGCAGCTCGAGGCGATCCACGCGCTCGGCTGCAACATGGTCAAGGCGTGCCTCTGGGTGCCGCCGACCTGTTTCTACGACCTCGCCGACGAGCTCGGCCTCGTCGTCTGGCAGGAGTATCCGACCTGGCATCCGCGCCTGACGAAGGACCGGCTGGATGCACTGCGGACCGAGTTCGCCGAGTTCCACCGGCACGACCGGAGCCACGCGTCGGTCGCGATCCGCAGCCTGACGTGCGAGACCGGTCACTCGGCCGACCTCGCGGTGATCCGCGCCCTCTACGACCAGTGCAAGGCGATGACGCCGGACACGCTGGTGGTCGACGACAGCGCTTGGATCGAGTGGCATCGCATCCACGACTTCTGGGACGACCATCCGTACGGCAACAACTCCTGGTGGCCAGAGAAGCTCGCGCAGCTGCGGCAGTACGTCACCGACCACGGCGCGATGCCGCTGCTGCTCGGTGAGTGCATCGCGTCGGACACCTGGATGGACCTCGACGAGTGGGACCGCCGCGGGCTCGCCGACGACGTCTGGTGGGCGCCGTGGGGGCTCGCCGCGCAGCGCACGTTCGCGGCGCGCATCGGCGAACGCTTCGGCGCGGCGACGCGGGACTCGCTCCGTCGCTGGTCGCTCGACTATGCGCTGCAAAACCGCAAGTACCAGATCGAACGCCTGCGCCTCGCCATCCCCGATGCCGGTTACGCGATCTCGGTGATCCGCGACATCCCGAAGACGCGCATGGGCCTCTTCGACGACTTCGGCCGCCCGAAGTGGACGCCGGAGCAATGGGCCTGGCACCGCGACACGCTGATCGCGCTCGACGTCGAAGGCGATCGCCGCGGCTTTCCACCCGGCAACACCGAGCTCACCGTGCGCGTCTCGCACTACGGTCGCGATCGGGCGACCGGCACGTTGACGTTGTCGGTCCCGGAGCTCGGCGTGGAGCGCGCGTTCGATCTCGACCTCGATGAGGGCGAACTGTCCGCGCCCGTGACGCTGGAGGTCGAGCTCCCCGACGTCGATCGGCCGCGACGTGTTCGACTCGATGCGCGACTCGATGGGACTCGCCCGGCCGCGAACTCGTGGGAGCTGTGGGAGCACCCGGCCCCCACGGCCGCCGACGACCCTCGCGTGCGCGTCGTCGACGCGCTCGACCTCGACACGCTGGAGTTCCTGGAGGACGGCGGCGATGTCTTGCTCCGCGCCGGCGATCGCCCTGGCAGCCTCGCGACGGTCGGCCTCTGGTTCCTGAAGGGTGCGCCGTGGGCGCCACCGCACCCGGTGAGTCCGAGGCTGCCCGCCGACTTCCTCGTCGCGCTGCAGGGCTTCGACCTCGAGGAAGGGCGTGTGCTCCGGGGCGAGGCGCTGCTGGACGAGGTCGATCCGGTGCTGGGGTTCTGGGACACCCACGACGTCGATCGCGTGAACTCGTGGCTCTGCGCGTTCACGACCCGCGTCGGCAAGGGGCGGCTCGCGGCGTCGATCCTCGCCGACGACACTCTGGCCGGGCGCTACGTCCGCCAGCGACTCGCGGGCGTACTCGCGGACGGTCCGCCACCGGAGCGCGCGCTCTCGGACGCGACGCGCGCACGCCTCCGCGCGGAGCTCGCAGCCGAAGGGGTCGACCTTCGCGACTTCGAGCTCGCCCTCGATCCTCGCGACGTCGGGCTGACCGAAGGCTGGGCCGAGGGTCGCGGGAACGCGAGCTGGCGACCCATCCGCGCCGGGAGCCACTGGGAGTCGCAGGGCGTCGGGCCGTACGACGGCGTCGCGTGGTATCGCACGGCGTTCCCGGTCCCCGAGCGCTGGCGCGGCCGCGCGGTGCACGCGGTGTTCGACGGGGTGGACGACTCCTATCGCCTCTACGTGAACGGCAGGGAGGTCGCCCGCTTCGGCGACCCGACCACCGGCGAGTCGGTCTGGCTCGTCCGGACGGTCGCCGACATCGCGCCCGCACTGCGCTACGGCGCCGTCAACGACCTGGTGCTGCGGGTCGTCGACCACGGGGGCGCGGGCGGGATCCATCGTGCGGCCTACGTGACGACCGGACCGGTCGGCGACGCGCCGCTCGTCCACCCTCCACTCCGCGCCCTTGCGCACCCCCGAGAACAGCACTAACTTGGGGCTCTTTCCACGCGAAGCGACATCATGGTCCAGGTCCAGAGCATTCAGCCGACCCCCAACCCCAACGCATTCAAGTTCGTCGTCGACGAGATCCTCTACCCGGGCACGCGGCACTACGCGACCGCGGCGGAGGCGACCGGCCACGAGCTCGCGGCGAAGCTGTTCGCGATCGACGGCGTCGAGACGCTGTTCTTCTGCGATCGCTTCGTGACGGTCAGCATGACCGGAGATGCGGATTGGCGCGCCGTGCACGAGGCGGCGACCCGCGTCCTCGAGACCACCGACTCGCCATACGGCGGCTCGGCGCCGACGGCCGAGCCTGACGCTCCGGGCGCGAACCCCGCAGCGTTCACCGGCCACGACATGACCGACGAGGATCGGGCGCTGCTCGAGCGGATCAACGCGCTGCTCGACGACCGTGTGCGTCCGGCGCTCGCCGGCGACGGCGGTGGTCTCGAGGTCGTCGGTCTCGACGGCAAGACGCTGCTGATCCGCTATCAGGGTGCGTGCGGAAGCTGCCCGAGCTCGATCGCGGGCACGCTGATGGCGATCCAGAACCTCCTGCAGAGCGAAGTGGACGAGAGCCTGGCGGTGGTGTCCGCGTGACCGGCGGCGGCGCGCCGCGCCCCTGCCCTGCCTGCGGCCGCCCGCTCCAGCTCGTGTTCGTGCACGGCCACGGTCAGTGCGCGGCCTGCGGCACGAACGTCGTCCCGTGCTGCACCGGCGCGGGGGACGAGGTCGACTCGAGCGACCCCGGGATCGAGCGGGCCAGGATCGACACGCTGGTCGAGATCCTCGAAGCGCGTGGGCCGATGCGCGAGGACGACCTGTTCAACGAATTCGCGACACGCACCGGCTGTGGCTGGGAGATCGGCCGCGCGTTGCTACGCCAGGCGATCGCGCGCGGCAGGATCGTGAGCGCCGCGCCCGGGGTGCTGCGCGCCGTCGCGTCGTGACGGACGGACGGTGTCAGGCGCCGAGCGCGCGGATCGGTGCCGGTTGCAGCGATCCGTCGTGGACGATGCAGCCCATCGCGGTTTCGAAGCGCACGATCTGCATGCACAGCTCGGCATCGCCGAGCGGCACCGGCTCCATGCCGTCGCCGAGCGCCATGAGTGCCGATGCGAGCGAGCCGGCGCACAGGTCGTGGAGTGCGCGCCCCGCGGCCTCCCGCACGGCGACGAACGTCGCGACCGCCCGCGCGCGGTCGGGCGCGTTCGCGATCCACAGCGCCTCGTCGGCGCCGATCAATCCGGGCGGCGGCATCGCACCGGGTCGCACCGGCGCCAGTCCGGCACCGAGTCGCGACGTGCGCGCGAGCGCGAACAGCGCGGCTCCCTGGCAATACGCGCTCGACGACAGGATCAGCTCTTCGCCGCCCATCCGCTGCGCGTAGTCACCGAGCAACAGCCGGAGCAGACCCTTGCGCGCGACGTATCGCGCGCGGCGCTCGTCGTCCTGCATGTCCCCGGCGCGCCGCCGTTCGGCCGACGTGCAGAGGAACTCGAGCATGTCGGAGCGGTCCCGATGGACATCGAGGTCCGCGCGCCAGACGTGCACCTCCCCCGCTGCCAGCAGTCTGCGTGTCGGGTGTGCCTGGCTCATGATCCCCCGGCGCCTGCGGTGAGAGCGATCGCCCCGCGTTCGGCCGCCGGCAGGCGACCGCGCAGCCACAGACATGCAGCAACGAGGAACACCAGCTCCGCGATCGACATCGCCGTGAACGCGCCGCGCGCGCCGTCGAGCGCACACGCGGGCCACACGAGCGCAACCGAGAGGAGCGCTGCGCGCATGCGCCAGCGCGTCGCGTGGGCGGGGCCGTCCCGATCGGCGGTCTGCATCGCCACGACCAACAGGTTGCACAGCGTCGCCATCGACGCGAACACGGCTGCAGCGACCAGCACGTCGCCGAGACCGACGAAGTCTGGGCCGAACACCAGCTCGGCGATCGTCGCACCCGCGGCGATCGACGCTGCCAGCAACGCGCCGCCGAGGACGAGCACGAACGCCACCGCCCTGAGGAACGCTCGCCGCGCCCGCTGCGGATCTCCGTCGGCCCCGAAGTGCAAGGCGAGGCGTGGCCGAAGCACCTCTCCGAGCGCCCCGCCGACGACGCGTACCGGCCCCACGAGCGTGTTGGCGGCACCGAACAGGCCGACCGCGAGCACGTTCGCCGCCGCGCCGAGCACGAACGGCTGCACCCGAGTGCAGGCGGAGTTCGCGGCCGACCCCAGTCACGGCGACCCGGCCGAAGCGCCGGAACTCGGCGCGCGTCTCGGCTCCCGGTGCGGGCATGTCGTCGTCACGGGGGAAGGCGCGGCGCATCCACGCACCGGCGAGCGCGTGGCCGAGCCCGTTCGCCCAGAAGAACGCGGGCAGCACTGCAGCATCGGCGGCATGCGCACCGAGCACCGCGACGATCGGCACCCCGAACCCCAGCGCCGTCGCCGCGAGCGCGCGACCGCTTCGGAAGCCGGCGGCGAGCGCACCGATCACCGCGTTCGCCTCGAGCCACGCGACGGTCGACGCACAGAAGCCGAGCCAGACCACCGGCGCGACGTCGAGCCCGATGGCGATCGGCGTGCCGACCGCGAGCGCCGCGCCGGTCAGGACCGCCGCCCGCCGGTTCCGCGCGAGCGCGAAGCGCACGAAACCTGCGCGAGCGTGCGACGGCAGACCCGGGCCGAGGCTGCCGAGCGGCGTCACGTAGGCCGCGGTCCAGAAGGTCGTCGCGACGATCTCGATCGTGACCAGCTGGACGAACGTGGCGAAGGCCGCGGGTCCCGCGAGTCGCGCGATGAGGACGCCGAGCACGACCCGGAAGCCGGCCTGGCAACCGACCCGGAGCATGCTGAGGTACTTGTCGGCCCGCCCGTCGCGGACCCTGTGGAGCAGTGCGCGCATGGAGGCCCGGAAGGCGTCATCGGCGCGATCGGACCGGGGGTTGAGCGCACCACGACCGCGCCCATGCCAACGGACGCTCGCGCGCGGTGGGCTCGCCGTCGACACTCGGCCCATGCCATCCCCGGTTCGGCACGTCGTGGAGTTCGTGAAGCAGCTGGAACCGCTTCGCGTTCTGGTGCTCGGCTACGCGAGCTACGTGCTCTTCGGCTGGCTGGCGCTCGCGCTCCCGATCTGCCATAGCCGCCCGGTCGGCGCGCTCGACGCGCTGTTCACGTCGACCAGCGCGGTGTCGACGACCGGACTCGTCACGATCAGCGTAAGCCACGACCTCAATGGTCTCGGTCAGGTGGTGGTGCTGTTGCTGTTCCAGCTCGGCGGCATCGGCTACATGACCTTCGGGTCGTTCGTCGTGCTGTCGCGGCGGCACGGGCTCGACCGATTTCGCAAGGACCTCGCCCGCAGGGTCTTCACGCTGCCCGAGGGCATCGGTGTCCTGCACTTCCTGAGGAGCGTGATCGCGTTCACGATCGCGATCGAGGCCGCCGGCACGATCGTCCTGTGGATCCTGTTCGCGCGTGCGGGAGTACCCGAGCCGCTCTGGCAGGGCCTGTTCCACGCAGTGTCCGCGTTCTGCACGGCCGGGTTCAGCCTGTTCGATCAGAGCCTCGAGCCGTTCCGCGACGATGTCGCGATCAACCTGACGATCGGAACGCTCAGCACCCTCGGCGCGCTCGGCTTCATCGTGTTCACCGACCTGTGGGACGTGCTGCGTCGCCGCAAGGAGCGGGTCACGCTGACGACGCGGATCATCCTGCACGCGATGCTCTGGCTGCTGCTGGCGGGGACGATCGGGTTGTTTCTCTGTGAGCCGGCGCTGCGCTCGTTGCCGTTCGGCGATCGGCTGCTGGCGTCGTGGTTCCAGGCGATGACCGCCATGACCACCGTCGGCTTCGACACCGTCCCGACCCAGACGCTGTCGCTCGCGTCGGTGATGCTCGTCATCACGTTGATGGTGATCGGCGCGTCGCCGTCGGGAACTGGCGGCGGCGTCAAGGTGACCACCGTGTCGGCGCTGTTCGCGGTGACGCGCAGCGCGCTGCGTCGCTCGGTGACAGTGCAGTTCTGGGGACACGAAGTGCCGATCGCACGCGTGCTCGTCGCCGCCGGGGCGTTGTCGCTCTACGTGTTCGTGCTCTGCGGCGCGATGTTCCTGCTGTCCCTGACCGAGGATCAGCGGTTCGAGAACCTGCTGTTCGAGGCATCGTCCGCGCTCGGCACCGTGGGCCTGTCGCGAGGCATCACGCCCGAACTCACGCCGCTCGGCAAGCTGATCGTGCTCGCGGTGATGTTCTTCGGCCGCGTCGGCCCGCTGACGATCGCGGCAGCCGTGTTCGCGGCTCCGCAGGAGGAGGAACCCGGCGACGAGGCAGAAGCGCAGCGCTCCCCCACCGACGCCGGCGCGGCGCCCGAGGACGCCGAGGAGACCGGCGAGGAGACCGCCACCGAGCTGAAGCAGGAACAGGACGAACGACAGCGCGAGGCGAACACCGCGCCGGACGACAGCGACCACGACGGCGAAGGTGGCAAGCCGGAGGACGTGGCGGTGTGACCAGTGGCCGTCACCCCCGATCCATCGGAGCCGGAGCGGCTGCGGACAAACGGCAGCGCGGCCGACTGCCTCGGGGCATGTCCACCTCAGGTGGGCATGCCCCTCCCGTTGCGGCTTGAGGCCGCGCTGAGTCCGCGACGCGTGGCGGTGCCGCGGTCTGCCGGAGGGGGGACTCGAACCCCCACTCCCTTTACGGGAAACGGATTTTGAATCCGCCGCGTCTGCCAATTCCGCCACTCCGGCGTGTGGGGCGCGAGAGCCTAACCGCGCGGGTCGCCCGGCTCCAGTGCGGGACGGATCACCGGTGCGCGGCGGAGTCGTGGGCGAGGCCGAGCGCGCGGTGCGACGCCTCACGGCGTAGCGCGTCGGCTTCGTCACGCAGGTTGCAACGATCGAACACGTCGGCGACCGCGGCGACGATGGTCGGTGTCGGGCCTGCGCGGCGGGCCGCGAGCCGTGCGGCGCGGACGGCTTCCTCCGGCTGGCCACGGCGGGCGTAGATCCGCGCGGCGATCAGCAGCGCGCCATCGAGCGGGCAGGCCTCGAGGAGCTCGCGCACCGACACCGCTTCGGGGCGTTCCTCGACGAGTGCGGCGACGCGATCGAGCCCTTGGCGGCTGCGCGTCCGGCCCCAGGCACGCATCGCGCCGAGCACGTTCCCCTTGCGCAACTCGAGGTCGCCGAGGAGGCAGCCCGGGCGGGCGTCGTCCGGCGCGAGGGCCCGGGCCTCGTCGATCCAGGCCACCGCGCGGGTGTGGGCGCGATCATCTGCCGGGGTCGCCAGCGCGGACTCCGCGGCGGCGAGCAGCTCGTCGATCAGGCGACTCCGCTCGCTCGCACGACTTCGCGCGGGTGCGAGCTCGGCGATCCGGCGTTGCAGTGCGACCGTCTCCTCGCGATCGCGCGCCGCGGTCCGCAGCTCGCGGAGTGCCCGCAGCAACGCGACGTCGTCCGGCCAGGTCTGGAGCGCGGCGCGGAGATGGTGTTCGACCTCCTCCTGGAGCACCTCCCCGTGCGCGAGCCACGCGTCGGCGCGGAGCTGGGCCACGCTGCGCGCCAGCTCCGCCGGGAGCTCCGCCGAGTGCACCCGCGAAAGCGCGCGCACCGCCGCGTCCGCCTCGCCGTCCCGCAGTGCGAGGCGTGCGAGACCCAGCTCCGCCTGCGCGCGAGTCGCAGGGAACTCCGGTGGTGCGGGCGAGCGCGCGACCTTGAGGAGCGCATCGCGCGCCGGGCCTCGATCGTCGCGCAACAACGCGGCCATGCCGTCCAGGTGCCTGCGCAGCACCAACCCGGCGCGCAGCGCGCGGAAATCGCTGCCGAAGCGACAACCCGGTGACGACGACGACGACGATCAGCGTCACGTTCAGGAGCAGGAGTCGGCCTCCGGGCGAGGCGAACATCGGCTCGAGCACCGCGCGGAGCAGGCTCACCAACCCCGCCACGAGCCCGACCACGGGCTCGAGCAGCGCGATGACGACGAGCACCGCGACGACGACGATCGCGATCCGCCAACCGCGACTCTTCGGCAGCAGGACTCCGGCGATGCGACCGAACCGTTCAGCCCGTTTGCCCATGGTCCCCCTCCGGTCGTCGGTGGTCCGCGTCGATGCGCTTCGGCTCGGGCCGGGAGTCCAGACCGTGGATCCGTTGCGCGATGCGCAGCTTGAGGTCCGCGTCGGTCTCGTCGCGGAGCAGCTCGTGCAGTACGAGACGCGCGCGCCTGCCGCCGATCCCCGCGATGGCCTGCAGGATCCGTTCACGGCGATGTGTACGGCGCCGGGCGAGTGGACCGGCGAGTCGTTCGACCAGTCCGCCGCGGCGATACGCGTCCAGCAGCGGGTCGACGGCCGCGTCGCCGAGTGCACACAGGCGCGCAACGATGTCCGCGTCCAACGCCGACGGCGTCGCGCCGAAGCCGTCGCACAGCAGCGGCACCGTGGCCGCGCCGGCGTGATCGAGCAACTCGGCGAGCGCACGACGCTGCGACGCCGGGCGATCGGTGTCGGCGTAGGCCGACACGAGATGCGGCAAGGCACGCGCACCGAACGCGTGGAGCACGCGTACGATCACGTCGCGCAGTCCCCCGTCCGCGACATGGGCGACGAGCGCGCGTAGCGACGCGCGGGTCGGTCCGCGACGGACGAGCAGGGCTTCGAGAACCTCGGGAGCGCGGGCACCGGGGATCGCCAACAGGAGCTCGCCGTCGCGTTCGAACGCGGGTTCGCCGAGGAGCACGTCGAGTGACCACGTGGCCGGGCGGGAGCGAGCGAAGGAGCCGGATGACGGCAGACGCGCCGGCCTCGTTGAGTCGGTGCAGCAGCTCGACCGGAGCACACGACTCGACGACGCGCGTGAACGCATCCGGGTCACCGTGGGCGATGAACCAGTCCAGCAGCACCTTGCGGACGTCGCGATCGACGGTTTCGAGCAACGGCTCGAGGATCGGCAGTGCATCGGCGCCGAACCGGAGGACGACACGGGAGAGCACGGTGACCGCCTTTGCCCGGCGTGTGCCGGGCACGCGTGCGCGTCGACCGCGCACGCCTTCGAATGCCGTGAACACCGCGGGGAGCACGCCTGCGCCGAAGCGACACAGCAAGGCCGGGAACCGCTCGTCATCGGGACCGGATGCGACGGCACGGCGAAACACCGGCTCGACGGCACGGTCGCCGAGCTCGACGAGCTCCGATTCCGCCTCCAACTCGCCGGCAGCCACGCGGTCGCACAACCGCTCCACGTGGGCGTCGTTCGCCTCGATCGCGTCCGCGGCCCGCGCCGCCGAGTCGAGCTCGCCGAGGAGCCCGGCGGAGCCCGACTCCGCGGCGACCCAGGTCGCGAGGACGATCGAATCCTCCGCCGGCTCGCCGCGGCCGGACGCGGCAACGCGGAGCGCCAGACGATGCATCGCGGCGGACTCGCCGGTGACGCCTCTCGCCAGCGCGGTGAGACGACGAGCCTCGTCGGCTCGACCGTCGCGAAGCGCCGCGACGACCGCGGACTCCGTCCATTCGACGGCGATCGAACCGGCAGCGTCGCGCTCCGCTCCGCGTGGCGTCTGGCGTGCGCGCTCGATGGCAGCACGTGCGGCACGCTCGGGCCAGCCGCCTGCGCGCGTGGCGCGTGCGAGCACCTCCAGCGCAGCCGCATCGGCGGGGCGCAGCTCCACGGCGCGCTCCGCCGATTCCACCGCATCCGCCTCGCGACCGGCCTCGATCAGGGCCCGGGCGAGGCCGAGCTCGTTGGGGAACGACCGCTCGCCGAAGCCGGCGCGCAGCTCCACGTGTGCGCGGTGGGCTTCCGCAGCGCGCCCGAGCTCACCGAGCGCCAGTGCATGGGCCAGCCTCGCGGCGGTGTCGCTCGGATCCGCAGCGAGGACGCGGGCGAGGCGGCGCGCGGCCGCGCTGGGGTCGCCGGCGAGCAGCAGCTCGACGCCGAGCAGGTGATCTCGCACGGCGGCACGGCCACGCGCCTGCTTCGCCCGCCGGGCGAGGCGCGCCACGACGAGCCAGCCGAATCCACCGGCGACGAGCAGGAGCACGAGCTGAACGAGGGCCGGCTCCGCGGCGACCCGTTCGAGCCAGCCCGCGTCCGAGGTCTGCACGAACGCGATCACGTTGACTCGAAGAGAAACGGCTCGAGCGAGCGGAACAGCCCCACGCGATCACCGATCTGGCGGACCGCGAGCAGCACACCGTTCATGAACGCACGTCGATCGTTGGTGTCGTGCCGGATCGTCAGCAGCTCACCCGGTCCCCCGAACAGCACCTCCTGATGCGCCAGCAGTCCCGGCAGCCGCACGGAGTGGATCGGGACTCCGTCCTGGAGCATGCCGCGCGCTCCGGCGTCCTCGTGCAGTCCGTCGGGGCGGTCTTCGTTGAGGGGTGCGCTCGCCGCACCGGCGATCCGGCGCGCGGTCGCGCGCGCGGTCCCGGACGGCGCGTCGAGCTTGCGTTCGTGATGGAGCTCGACGATCTCGACGTCGTGGAGGAACCGCGCCGCCTCACCGGCGAAGCGCTGCATCAACAGGACGCCGAGCGCGAAGTTCGGGGCCACGAGCACGCCGACTCCATGCTCGCGCGCGCGGGCATCGAGGCGGTCGAGGGCGCGATCATCGATGCCGGTGGTCCCCGAGACGACGGCGACACCGGCGTCGATGGCCGCGGTCACGTGCATGGGCGCCGCGTCGGGCACCGTGAATTCCACGAGGACGTCGGCCCGCGAATCGCGCAGTGCCCGCCGCAGATCGTCGTTGCGGCCGGATCGCCCGCACAGCTCGAGGTCGCCGGCGGCGTCGATCGCCGCGCAGCTCTCGCGGCCCATGCGTCCCTTGGCCCCGTGCACGTGCACGCGAAGGGTCACGGCTGTCGCTCCTGGTCGGCCGTCGCCGAGTGGCGTTCGAGCGCGAGACGGAGCATGTCGTCCAGCAGCTCGGCGAAGGCGAGCCCGTCGTGTGCGGCCGCCTGCGGCAACAGGCTCTCGCGGGTGAGTCCCGGGAGCGTGTTCACCTCGAGCACGAACGGCCCTTCGGCCGTCACGATCATGTCGGTGCGTGACACGCCATCGCAGTCGAGGGCCTTGTGGCAACGGCTGGCGAGCGCCTGCACCGCGGCGATCGCGGCCGCGTCGAGCCCGCGTGGCGGCACGACCTCCTCGGTGCGTCCGGGTTCGTACTTGGCCCGCGAATCGAAGAACGCGTCGTGCAGCGGATAGATGCCGATCGGTGTCAGGACCCGCAGCACCGAACCCGAGTTGCCGAGCACCGCCACGCTGATCTCCTCCCCACGCAGCATGCCTTCCGCGACGAAGCGCCGTCCCCGCTCCGAGCGCAGGAACCGCTCGACGTCGCGAGGCGTGTCGGCGCGCGCGACCCCGTAGCTCGACCCCGACAGATCGATCTTGAGGAAGCACGGGAACCCCACCGCCGCCCCGATGCGCTCGGCCTCGGCGACCGGGTCGGCGCCGACCACCGAAGCCTCCGGGAGGTAGGCGTTCGCCATCGGCACGCCGTGAGCCGTGAGGCATTCGCGCGTGCGGATCTTGTCCATCGCCACGGCCGACGCCGCGGTGCCGGAACCGACGAAGGCGACGCCGTGCAGATCCAGCATCCCCTGCACCGTGCCGTCCTCACCGTGGCGTCCGTGGAGGACCGGGAACACGATGCGCACGCCGCACTCGTCGATCAGCCTGGCGACCGCGGCACCGGGCCGCAGGGCCGGACCGGTGGCGCAAAGCGGGGTCTCGTGCTCCGCGGCGATCGGCGCCGTCGCGATGTGCCAGCTTCCGGCGCGATCGAGCAACACGGGCCAGACACGCCAGCGCGCGCGGTCCAGGTGGCGGATGACCTCGGTCGCGGACCGCCGCGACACCTCGTGTTCCGCCGAGATGCCGCCACCGAGCACGGCGACGTCGATCATGGGTGGGGCACTCGCGACTCAGCCCGCGTCGCGCTGCTTCGCTTGCTGTTGCTCGTCCTCCGACAGTGCCTCGAGCAGACCGTCGACGAGCTCGACCATCAGCAGCTGCTCTTTCTCGAGCGCGACGACGCGTCGCATGATCTTCTCGATCACCGGAGGCATCAGCGACTCCAGCGTGAAGTTCTTGATCATCGTGAAGGTCTCGAGACGATCCGGGCTCGGATCCTTGTGGAAGTGGAAGTGGTAGGCGTTGTTGAGCGCCTCCTCGGTGAAATGCAGGATCTCCGCCGTCGCGTCCACGGCGGACTCCTTCGCGTGGTTGATCTTGAACGCTTCCACCTTGTACTGGTGGAGCAGGTCGCGGAACTTCTTCTTCACGGCTGGCTCAGGGGTCACGGGAAGAGCGGGCAGTGAGCCGGAGCGTCGCCCCGGCGCCGGTGCGGAATTGTAACCGCGGCGTCGCGGGGAATCGTGGCGCTTCCCGTCGGTCGGACCCGGTCGGCCGCAACCTCGGCAGTGCTGCGGCCGGGGCCCGGCGCCGGCCAGCGACCGAGAGTCCGCGGATCCGGTCGCTTGCGACCGTTCAGCCGTTGAAGCGCGCGATCGCCAGGCAGGTGTTGTGCCCGCCGAAGCCGAGTGAGTTGCTGATCGCGACGTCGACCTTCGCCTCGCGAGGCTCGTTCGGCACGTAGTCGAGGTCGCAATCCGGGTCCGGCGTCTCGTAGTTGATCGTCGGCGGCACCAGGCCCCGGTGTACCGCCAGAGTCGAGAACGCGAGCTCGACGGCTCCCGACGCACCGAGAAGATGGCCGATGCTCGACTTGGTCGACGAGACCATCACGCGATAGGCGTGCTCACCGAGGACCTTCTTGATCGCGAGCGTCTCGATGCGGTCGTTGAGCGGCGTGCTGGTGCCGTGCGCGTTGACGTAGCTGACCTGCTCCGGCGCCAGACCGGCGTCGTCCAGGGCCTGACGGATCGCGCGGGCCGCGCCGTCGCCCGACTCCTGCGGCGCGGTGATGTGGTGGGCATCGTCGGTCGAGCCGTAGCCGACGAGCTCGGCGAGGATCGTCGCGCCGCGAGCCTTCGCGTGCTCGAGCTCCTCGATCAACAGCGTGCCCGCGCCCTCGCTCATCACGAACCCGTCACGATCCCTGTCGAACGGACGCGAGGCCCGCTCGGGCGCGTCGTTGCGGGTCGACAGCGCCTTCATCGAGCAGAACCCGGCGAGGCTCAGCCCGGTGGTCGCGGCCTCCGAGCCACCGGTCAGCATCACGTCCGCCTCGCCCCACTGGATCGTGCGGAGCGCCATACCGATCGCGTGGCCGGCGCTGGCACAGGCCGACGAGGTGGCGAAGCACGTGCCCTGCAGGCCGAAGCGGATCGCGGCCTGGCCCGCGAGCGCGTTGGACATCATCTTGGGCACGAAGAACGGGCTGATGCGGCTGGCCCCGCGCTCCATGTAGAGCGCCTTGGTGTTCTCCAGCTCCTGGATCCCGCCGATGCCGGTGCCGAGGATGCAGCCACAGCGGGTCGGATCCTCCTTGGCGATGTCGAAGCCCGCGCCACGCAGGGCCTCGGCGGCTGCGACCAGCAGGTACTGCGTGTAGATGTCGATCTTCCGCGCTTCGGGCTTCGCGAAGTCACTGCAGCGGATCGAAGCCCTTGACGAAGCACCCGAACTTGGTCGAGTGCTCGGTCACGTCGAAGTGGGTGATCGTCGCGGCACCAGAGCGCCCCGCGAGCAGACCGTCCCAAGTCGATTCGAGGTCGAGACCGATGGGCGTGAGCGCACCGACGCCCGTGATCACCACGCGTCGTCTCGTCATGGTCGACACACTCCGTTGCGGGACATGGTAACCGTCGCGCGCGCGGAGCGGTCACGGGCTGCCGCGGACGCCGTTCGTGTCGTCTCGTTCGGAAGGCGCGACGCACGCGGGCGACGCGACCAACTGGTGACGACGCCGTTGGTCAGAGCTTCTCCTGGATGTACTTCACGGCATCGCCGACGGTCTGGATCTTCTCCGCATCCTCGTCGGGGATGTTGATCTGGAACTCGTCCTCGAACTCCATGACGAGTTCGACGGTATCGAGCGAATCCGCACCTAGGTCGTTGATGAACGACGTCTCGAGCGAGATCTTGTCGCGGCTCGTTCCGAGCTGCTCGCAGACGATGTTGATGACCCGCTCTTCGACGCTCTCTTGCGACACGGTTCGACCTCTCGATCGGGAAATTGGGTATGGGAGTCTACAGGTAACTGTCGACGCGGCCCCGGCTTGAGCCCTCTTCGAGCCTCGGGACCGGCGGGAGACTACAAGGTCATCCCGCCGTCGACCACAAGAACTTGGCCGGTGATGTAGGCGGACGTCTCGCCGCACAGAAAGGCCACGACGCCCGCCACGTCCGCCGGATCGCCGAAGCGTCCGAGGGGAATCGTCCCGAGGGCCCGTTCTTTCACGGCGTCCGGCAGATCGGCGGTCATGTCGGTCTCGATGTAGCCGGGCGCGACGACGTTGGCGGTGAGCCCGCGTCCGCCGAACTCCTTCGCGATCGAGCGAGTCAGCCCGATCAACCCGGCCTTGCTCGCGGCGTAGTTCGCCTGTCCGGCGTTGCCGGACAGCCCGACCACGGAGCCCACGTTGACGATCCGCGGGGACTTCGCCTTGGTCATCGCGCGCGCGAACGCCTTGCACATCAGGAAGGTGCCCCGCAGGTTGACCGCGATCACACGGTCGAAGTCGCCGGCGGTCATCCGCAGGAACGATCCGTCGCAGGTGATGCCCGCGTTGTTGACGAGGGCGTTCGGCGCGCCACCGGCGAGGGCTTTCTCGGCGAATGCACCCACCGATGCTTCGTCCGAGACATCGACGGGATGGGCTTCACCCTCGCCGCCGGCGTCGCGAATCGCAGCGAGCGTCGCTTCACAACCGCCTTCCTTCGTCGAGCCGCACACCACGTGGGCACCGGCGTTCGCGAGTGCCACCGCGATCGCGCGGCCGATACCCCGCGATGCGCCGGTGACGACGACCTTCTTGCCTGTGAGTGACATGGTTCCTCGGCTCACCAGCGGAAGAGCACGTGCCCCCACGTGAGGCCGGCTCCGAAAGCGACCGCACACACGAGCTTGCCCTTCTCCATGCGCCCCTGCTCGAACGCCTCCGAGAGGGCGATCGGCACCGATGCGGCGGAGGTGTTCCCGTAGCGATCGATGTTGACGAAGATCTTGTCCATCGGGATGCCGGCCTGCTCGGCCGCACTCTCGATGATGCGTTGGTTGACCTGGTGCGGCACCAACAGCCCGAGCTCTTCGGGCGGGTAGGGAGCGAGCGCGTTCTTGACGGCGTCGGCGAACGTCTTGACCGCGAAGCGGTAGATCTGTCGCCCCTCCATTCGCATGTAGTGCTCGCGCCGCTCGACCGTGTCGTGCGAGGTCGGCCTGCGCGAGCCACCGGCCGGCACGCTCAGCAGGTCCTCCGAGCAACCCTTCGTGCCGATCTTGCCGGACAAAAACTCACCGCGGCCCGCTTCCTCGAGCGGCGCGAACAAGGCCGCTCCCGACCCGTCGCCGAACAGCACACAGGTCGTGCGATCGGTGTAGTCGACGATCGAGCTGAGCTTCTCGACCCCGACGACCAGCACGTGCTTCGCGGCACCGGTGCTGATGAATTGTGCGGCCGTGTAGGCGCCGATGACCCACCCGCTGCACGCCGCGGCGATGTCCCACGCACCGGCCTTCTTCGCGCCGATCCGCTCGGCGACGGCACAGGCCGTCGCCGGAAACGGTTGATCGCCGCTGACCGTGCAGCAGATGACGATCTCGACGTCCATCGGGTCGACCCCGGAGTCCGCGAGGGCGCGTTCGGCCGCGATCGTCGCCATGTCGCTCGCCGCCTCGTCGGGCGCCGCGATGCGTCGTTCACGGATGCCGGTGCGCTGCGAGATCCACTCGTCGGACGTGTCGACCATCCGCGCGAGGTCGGCGTTCGTCAGCCGTGCCTCGGGGACGTAGCGTCCGATGCCCGCGATGCCTGCGCGACGGATGGAAGTCATGAGGATGTCTCCAGGGCGACTCGTCGGATGAACGGGCGAGGCGGGCGCCTCCCGTCATGTCGCCGCCGAGGCCGCCCGCGCGGCGGCGACGATGTGCTCGTTGACCTTGGCTCCGACGGCCTTCGAGGCGAACCGCAGCGCGCTCGCGATCGCCGGACCCTTGGAACGGCCGTGACAGATCGTCACGATGCCCTCGACGCCGAGCAACAGCGCGCCGCCGTATTCCGAGTAGTCGACGTCACGCGAGATGCGCTCCACGACCCGGTCCCGAAGATCCGTGGCGACGCCCTCCTCGGTCATCAGCCGCGACATCGCGCGGACCAGGTACTCCGCGCAGCCTTCGCTGACCTTGAGCAGAACGTTGCCGGTGAACCCGTCGGACACGATGACGTCGCAGGCACCGGAGAACACGTCCACGCCCTCGACGTTGCCCACGAAGTCGAAGTTGGTTCGGACCGAGTTCAGGAGCTCGCGAGCCTCCCGAACCAGTGAATTGCCCTTCTTGTCCTCGGAGCCGATGTTCATCAGCCCGATGCGCGGGTTCGCGACCCCGAGCGTGTCGTGCACGTAGGCCGAACCCATCAGTGCGTAGTGCAGCAGATGGACCGCCTTCGGTTGCGGGTTCGCGCCGACGTCGATCACCGTGAACGGGCCGCGTTCGCCCATGATGGTGACGGCGATGCCCGGCCGCCGGATGCCCTCCAGGCACCGCAGTCCGAGGGTCGCCGTCGCGACGACCAGTCCGGTGTTGCCGGCGCTGACGAACGCGTCGGCCTGACGCTCCTTCAGGAGACCGATGCCGACCGCGATGCTGTTGTGCGGCTTCTTGCGCATCGCCTCGACCGGAGACTCGCCACTCTCGAGGACATCGGGTGCATCGACGACCGCGAAGCGATCGGCGGCCTGGCCTCGCGACTCGAGCTCCCGGCGGATCGACGCCGCGGCGCCCACGAGGATCAAGCCGTCCGGGTCGGCGTGGCCACGATCGACGGCCAACAGGGCTCCGTCGATCGCAGCGGCGGGACCGAAGTCCCCCCCATCGTGTCCAGGACCAGTCGGATCAACTCGATACCGAAGCGGGTTGGAAGGATCCGCCGGTCACCGGAGGCGGTCCGGATCCCGGCTTCGAGAGGTCACGCCGACGGCCCGACCATGATCTGCTTGCCGCGGTAGAAACCGCAGGAGGGGCATACGTGGTGCGGCCGGATCGACGTGCCGCAGTTGGTGCAGCGGACGAGCTGGATCTTGTCCAGGCCCTGGTGCGCGCGGCGGTTGCCGCGGCGGGCTCGACTGATACGTCTCTTCGGAAGCGCCATGGGGTCTCGTCCCCTCGAATCCGGGGGGCAGGGAGGCGCCGCGGAGTGCGGTCGCCCCGAGTACGAAAGGGAGCAATCTACGGCCGGTTCGGGTGAAGTCAATCGCGCAAGCGGCCCCTTTCTGCGGACCGCGGACCGGCCCGGTTCAGCCGGCGAGCAGCTCCTCGGCGCGCGCGGCCGCATCGTCCAGACGTGCGGCGTCCTTGCCCTTGCCCTGCGCCAGCTCTGGCCGACCGCCCCCGCCACCGCCGAGCATCCCGGTCAGCTCCTTGACGAGTTCGCCGGCGCGCAGCCTCCCGGTCAGGGCCTTGGACACCGCGGCCCCGACCAGGACACCGTCGTCGCAGCGGGAGAGCACGACGCCGGCGAACGGCTCGAGCTTCTGCTTCGCGCGAGTCAGGAGATCCTGGAGTTCCTTCATCTGCAGCGGTCCGGTGCGCAGCACCGCGGTGCGGGCGTCGCCCCGCGTCACGACGGCTGCCTCCAGTTTCTTCAGGAGTGCGTCGAGGTCGACGGCGGTGGCCTTCTCCAGCTCCTTGCGGAGACGCCGCGTCTCGCCGAGCAGACCGTGGACCTTCTCGCCGACCTCGCCGATCGGTGCCTTGAGCTCGTGCGAGAGCGCAGCCAGATCCGCGTGTTCACGGCGGGCGAGCTCGAGTGCGCCGAAGCCGGTGACGGCCTCGATGCGGCGTGTCCCGGTGCTGATCGCCGAGTCGGACACGATGCGGAACGTGCCGATGTTTCCGGAGTTGCCGACGTGCGTGCCGCCGCACAGCTCCTTCGAGTAGTCGGCGACCGTCAGCGTGCGGACCTCGTCGCCGTACTTCTCGCCGAACATCGCGACGTAGCCGGCCGCGCGTGCTTCGACGAGCGGACGGACGCGCGGCACGACCGGCACCGCTCGCAGCACCACGGAGTTGACCTCGTCCTCGATCGCGCGGACCTGCTCGTCGGACAGCCGCTCGCCGTGGGTGTAGTCGAAGCGGAGGCGTTCGGGAGAGACCTCGGAACCGGCCTGGCTCACGTGTGCACCCAGGACGTTCTTGAGCGCGGCGTGCAGCAGGTGCGTGGCGGTGTGATTGCGCTCGGTCGCTCGGCGTGCGAGCTCGGCGACGACCATCTCCACCTTGAGTCCGGGGCGGAGCTCGCCCTCGGCGACGACGACGTCGTGCAACCAGAAGCCGTCGAGCGACAGCGTGTCGCGGACCTCCGCGCGCCCACCGGCGAACGCGATCGTGCCGTGGTCGCCCACCTGGCCACCGCCCTGCGCGTAGAACGGCGTGACGTCGACGACGACGAGCACGCGCGATCCGGTACCGGCGGTGCGCAGGATCTTGTGGTCGTCCCCGATCAGTGCGTGCACGGTCGCGGGCGTGTTCAGCACGTCGTAGCCGACGAAGCGGGACGTGGCGATGCCTGCCTGGCGCAGCTTCGCGGCGACGCTCTCGGCGAACACCGCCTCCGACGTCGCCGAGGCCGCCCGCGCCCGCTCGCGCTGGGCCGCCATCGCCGCTTCGAAGCCGTCCTCGTCCAGCGCGACACCCTCGTCGAGCAACACCTGGCGCGTGATGTCGACCGGGAAGCCGTAGGTGTCGTGCAGCTCGAACGCGAACTCCCCGGAGCCCTCGATCGTCCGCGCGTCGCTGCCACGCGCGTGCGGCGTGTCGTCGGCCGCGTGCTTTTGCAGGAAGGCGCGCAGTCGCTGCATGCCCTGCGCGTAGACGCTCCGGAAGCTCTCCTCTTCGCCCTTGATCAGCGAGCGGCACTGTCCGGCGTGCTCGCGCACCTCCGGATACGCGTCCCCCATCACTTCGCCGACCACGTCGACGAGCTCGTGGAGGAACGCTCCCTCGATGCCGAGGTCGTAGCCGTCACGTGCCGCACGGCGCAGGATCTTGCGTACGACGTAGCCACGCCCCTCGTTGCTCGGCAGGGCGCCGTCCGCGATGCAGAACGTCACCGCGCGCACGTGATCGGCGATGCGGCGCATGCGGACGTCGTCGTGCGCGTCGTCGCCGTAGCGCTTGCCGGCGCGCGCGCCGATCGCGTCCAGGTACGGTCGGAACAGATCGGTCTCGAAGTTGTTCGATGCCGCCGCGAGCACCGCGGTGATCCGTTCGAGGCCGAGGCCGACGTCGATGTTCTTCTGCGGCAACGGCGCGAGAACGCCCCCGTCCTGCCGTTCGAACTGCGTGAACACGCAGTTCCCGACCTCGGTGAACCGGTCTTCCGGGAGCTCGTGGAGCCCCTCGTGCGACGGCATCGGCCGGTCGGGGAACTTGTCGAAGTAGATCTCCGAGCACGGCCCGCACGGTCCGTTGGGTCCCTTGCTCGGGGCCTCGGCCGGCCAGAAGTTCTCCTTCTCACCGAAGCGGAAGATGCGCTCCGGAGGGAGGCCGATCTGCTCGCGCCAGATCGCGAACGCCTCGTCGTCGTCGGTGTAGATCGTCACCACGAGCTGCTCGGCCGGGATGCCCAGCTCCTTGGTGAAGAACTCCCACTCCCAAGCGATGCACTCCTGCTTGAAGTAGTCGCCGAACGAGAAGTTGCCGAGCATCTCGAAGAACGTGTGGTGCCGCGGCGTCGCGCCGACCTTCTCGAGGTCCGGCACGCGGAGGCACTTCTGCGCGGTCGTGACCCGCGTCCACGGCAGCGTCCCACGGCCGAGGAACATGTCCTTGAACTGGTTCATCCCGGCACCCGTGAACAGGAGCGTCGGGTCGTTCGCCGGCACCAGCGAGTCCGAGGGGAGCCGCTTGTGATCGCGCTCCTCGAAGAAGCGCAGGAAGCGCTCGCGGACCTCCGCTGCTGGAATCGCTCGCATCGCGCCCATCGAAGCGCGAGCCGGCGTCACCGCAAGGGTGCGGGGACGCGGAATCCGGAGCGGGCGCCAGCCAGCAACGGAACGTGCGTGTTCCACGCCCGCTCGCGACCCTCACTGCGATGGGCTGCTCCGAAGTCGGCCACGGTGCGCGCCCGCGGAGCGGGCGCCAGCCAGCAACGGTGAAGAGCCTCTACGGCTCTTCACCGCGAGTTGGAAGCCGCTCGGCCGCGCGCCGCGGCGCCGCCGTTGCGCGCACTCGCATCCGCCTTGTTTGGCGCGGCCGCATCGCGAGCGCCCGCACCGCCTTGCACGGCCTTGCCGTCCCCGTCCACGGCCTTGCCGTCCCCGTCCACGGTCTTGCCGTCCGCATCCGCGGCCTTGCTGTTCCCGTCTGCCGCCTTGCCGTTCCCCGGTGCCGCCTCGCCCTGCGCCGGCGCGGGCACGATGTGCGGGGCGAGCTTCTCGAGGATCTCCTGGCGGAGCTGCGCGGCGAGCTTCGGGTTCTCGACGAGGAACTCGCGCGCCCGCTCCCGGCCCTGCCCGAGGCGCTCGTCACCGTAGCTGAGCCAGGTGCCGCTCCGGCGCAGGATGCCGGCATCGACGCCGAGGTCGAGCAGCTCGCCGAGCTGGTTGATCCCCTCGGCGAACAGGATGTCGAACTCCACCTTGCGGAACGGCGGTGCCACCTTGTTCTTGACGACCGTGGCTTTCGTGCGCGCACCCGTCGCGACGTCGCCGTTCTTCACCGTGCCGATCCGCCGGATGTCCAGCCGCACCGACGAGTAGAACTTGAGTGCACGACCACCGGTGGTCGTCTCCGGGCTGCCGAACATCACCCCGATCTTCTCGCGGATCTGGTTGATGAAGATCAGGCAGGTGTTGCTCTTGTGCACGATGGCCGTCAGCTTGCGGAGCGCCTGGCTCATCAGGCGGGCCTGCAGGCCGACGAAGTGGTCGCCCATCTCACCTTCGATCTCCGCCTTCGGCACGAGGGCCGCGACCGAGTCGATCACGATCACGTCGAGCGCCCCGGACCGGCACAGCGTCTCGCAGATGTCGAGCGCCTGCTCGCCGTGATCCGGCTGCGAGATCAGCAACGAGTCGAGGTCGACTCCGAGCTTGCGCGCGTACTGCGGATCGAGTGCGTGCTCCGCGTCGATGAACGCCGCCATCCCGCCGTTGCGCTGGGCGTTGGCGACGACGTGCAGCGTCAACGTGGTCTTGCCGGACGACTCCGGCCCGAACACCTCGATCACCCGTCCGCGCGGCAGCCCGCGACCGCCGACCGCGAGGTCGAGGCCGATCGAGCCGGTGGAGATGCCGTCGACCGGAACGATCGTGCCATCGCCGAGGCGCATGATGCTGCCCTTCCCGTGCGACTTCTCGATCGATGCGATCGCGTCCTGGAGCGCCTCTGCGTTACGGCCCCCTTCGGGCCCGGCCTTCGCTGTCATGTCTGGAAATCCCTCCCGTGCGGTCGGTGACCGGGGTCCGTCCCGCCGCGGGCGGCCGCCGGTCTCGTGATGGTGGCAAGCTAACCGGGAACCGAACAAATGCCAAACACATTCTCGGCGCCGGACACCTCCCCGGTGGGGCGGATCGCGTTCTGGTGACGCGCGATTCCGGGGACTTCGCGCGAGCCGGCCCGGCCGGCCCGCTTCCTCAGACCGAGACGAACTGGATCAGCTCGTCGTAACGCCGGTCCACCTGGGCACGCGTGCTCGCGGTCAGACGGTCGACGCCGAATCCCTCCACCGTCAGGCTGGCGGCGACGGTCCCGTAGGCGACCGCACGCTTCATGTTCCAGAGGCTCAGGCTGTCGCAGGTCGACAGGAAGCCCATGAAACCGCCCGCGAAGCTGTCGCCGGCGCCGGTCGGGTCGACGACGACCTCGGTCGGGTAGGCCGGCATCGCGTACTGGAAGAAGTTGCTGAACAGGAAGCAGCCGTGCTCGCCCTTCTTCAGGATGACGAGCTTCGGCCCGAGCTCGAGCGCCTTGCGGCCCGCGCGGATCAAGTTGGTCTCCCCGGTCAGCATCTTGACCTCCTCGTCGTTGACGATCAGCCCGTCGATGCGGCGCAGCAGCGCGTCCAGCTCACCGCGGGCGGTGTCGATCCACAGGTTCATCGTGTCCGCGACCGTGAACGTCGCCTGCGGACACTGGTCGAGCACCGAGGTCTGGGTCGCCGGAGACGCGTTGGCGAGGAACACGAAGCGCGAGTCCGCGAACGCCGGCGGCACCTTCGGCTCGAAGTCCCCGAACGTGTTGAGCTGCACGTCGAGCGTCTCGCGGGTGTTCATGTCCGCCGAATAGCGACCGCTCCAGCGGAAGGTCTTGCCCGCGGCGACCTCCAGTCCGTCCAGGCGGACGCCGTGGTCGGCGAGCAGCGCGCGGCTCTCGTCCGGAAAGTCCTCCCCGACCACGCTGACGAGGCGGACCTCGCTGAACAGCCGCGCGGCCAGGCTGAAGTAGGTCGAGGACCCGCCCAGGCAGCCTTCACGGCGGCCGAAGGGGGTCTCCACGTCGTCGAAAGCGGTCGAACCGACAACCAAGAGGCTCATGCAGGGCTCCAGGGGTGCGAAAGCGAGCGGAGCAGTATGGCCGACGCGCGCAGCCTGTGAAAGGTTCGTGTCGCGGGCGTCCGGGTCGCCTCGGCTCGAGGTCAGCTCGGATCGCTCGTCGCCAGCGCACGTTCCTCGTCGGCCTCGCGCGCGACCTCGGCCTGGAACTCCTCGCGCGTCACCCGCTCGCGCCCGGTCAACAGCATGAGCCCGCCGATCAGTGACCACAGGGTCGTGTGCAGGCGGTAGAGCACCGACAGGGCCACGCCTCGAGTCGCCATCACCTGGACCGCATTGGTCGTGCCGGGCGGCAGATGCACGGCGCCGAACTGACCGAACAGGGTGCCGAACAAGGCCTCGCCGACGCCCCAGCCGTTGGGCGCGATCGGCACGGCGGACGCGATCAGGATCACCGGCAGGAGCACGAAGTACTCGCCGGTGGGCATCCCGACGCCGAGCGCCTTGCCCATCGCGACGAAGCTCAACACGGTGACGCAGTGGTTGGCGACGCCGATCAGGAGCCACGCGAACACGCCGCCCTTGAATTGCCGGTAGAAGTGCACGGCCTGGTCGATGCGCATCAACACGCCGCTCAGGCGTCCCGGCAGCTTCTTGAGGATCGCGTCGAGGTGGATGGCCCGCCGCACGCGCTTGCTGAACGCGACGATGGCGATCGCGCAGCACAGCGCGAGCACCGCCCAGATCCCCAGTGCGAGGTACCGGAACCGCTCGACCTGGAACAGCACGACCACCGCCCCGAGCAGCGCGAGCGACGCCAGCCCGAGGATGCGATCGACGATGACCGACATCAGCGCCTGCACGCGGCCGTCCGGACAGCGCTTGACGATGTACAGCGCCTTGACGACGTCGCCGCCGGTCTGACCGGGCACCACGTTGTTGAAGAACACGCCGATCCAGGTGAACCGCAGCACCTCCATCGGCCGGACGTCGAGGCCGTTGACCTTGAGGAGCCACCACCACCGCTGCGACGCGACGACCAGCGAGATCAGGTAGCCGAGCGCACCGAGCGCGAACCACACCTTGTCGAGGTGCACGAAGTAGGTGAGCAGCCCCGGCACGACCTGGCCGTGCCCGCCATCCTCGAGGTCGCCGTTG
Organism: uncultured Planctomycetota bacterium; assembly: GCA_963823025.1. Taxonomy (GTDB): domain Bacteria; phylum Planctomycetota; class UBA1135; order UBA1135; family UBA2386; genus CAWGKH01. Next base: position 675,032 of record CAWGKH010000011.1, read on the forward strand.
ACGACCTGCTGCGGTTCTCCGCCCTCGGGCACGAACGTGACCTCGCTCGCGTCCCAGTCGCCGCGGATCGAGCCCGAGAGCTGCTCGACGACGTGCTTCGACGCGTCGGTGCGCGTGTACTGGTCGGTCCACTGGACGTTCGCGAACACCCACCAGAACAGCGCCGCGATCAGCGCGAGCTTCAGGATCGAGACGAGGTGGCGTCGCAACTCAGCTCTCTCCCTTCGCACGGACCTTGGACCGCGCCGCGGCGATGCCGGCCTCCTCCCGTTCGACGCGGGCGAAGATCGCGCGCGCGAACTCCGCGGGCTCGATGCCCCAGTCCCCGAGTGCCGAGGTGGCGACCGGTGTGCCGGCGTTCCGCACGTTCAGCGCGAAGTGGACGAGGGACGATACCGGGCTGCGCGTCGCGATCGAGATCGAGAGCTTGCGATCGCCCGCGAACAGGTCGTCGCCGTCTCGCCGCACCGCGACGTCGCGAGAGCTGAGCTCCTCGAACGCGATCGCGCTGAGCAGCCGCTGCCGGAGGATCCCCGCCTCGAGCGTCGCGTCGTCGAACCGTTCCCAGACGAAGTGCAGCATGTCGTCGCCCGCGATCCCCGGGCCCCCGAGGTCGGCGAGATCCGCCATCTCGTCGTCCCGCACGTTGCAAGGGCCACGGAACGCGACGAGCACGTCCCCTTCGATGCCGAACCGCCGCAGCGCCCAGTGCGCTCGGAGCGCGGCACCGTCGTAGGCGATCGTCTCGGGGACGAAGCGGCACGAGAGCGTCATCGGTTGCCCTCCGGAGGCGGCCGGCGCGGTTCGCTCGGCGCGGGCTTCGCGTCGGACTCGCCGTGCAGCGCGCGCTCCCGCCACCAGTCGTTGGCCCACTGGCTGTCGAACGACACCGGGCGGCCGAGGCAGTGCGCGAGCGCACTGAGGCCGATCCGTCGCAGGCCTTCGGACGGGTCTCGCACGGCGGTGTCGTAGACGTACTCGATCGGCGGCGGTCCGCCGGCGAAGGTCGCGTCGAGCCACGTCTCCGGAAGGCCCGCACACACCTGGAGGAGCGTGCGGCGATAACCCTCATCGGGGTCGTACTCGCGCACGCCGGCACGCGGTGCCGCCACCGTGAGCTGGAACAACACGAACGGCACGACCTCGGGGCCGCTCAGGCGATAGACCGCGAGCAGCGCGGACTGGCGGACTTTCGCCGACCGCGCGACGAGGGCGCGCCGCATCGTGTCGGCGAGCGTGTTCCGCGTGACGGCCGCGAGCGCGGTCGCGGTCGCCTCGCGGAGGCGGCCGTCGTCCTCCTCGCGAAGTGCCTGGGCCAGACGATCGACGGTCGCGCGGTCGGTCGCCGGTGCGCCGGATGGGAACGCGGCGACGGCGCGGAGCGCCTGCACGTATTCCTCGAGGGACGCGGCATCGAGGGCCTTGCCGTTCCGCTGCGAGGGCGCGAACCGCTCGATCGTCGCGAGCTGGGCCTTCCGCTGATCGAGCGCGGCCGCGCGATTCGCGGGTGTGAACGGCACCGCCAGGGGATCGACGTCCAGGCGGCGGAGGATGGCCTCGATGGCGTCGAGCGTCACGAGCTCGTCCAGGGTCTGCCCGTCGATCGCGGCGAGCCAGCACAGGCGCCGCGAGATCGCCGCGGTGCGGAGGAGATCGTCGCCCGCGAACTCGACCATCTCGCCGACGCGCTCACGGACGAACTCGGAGGGATTCTCGAGCTCCTTCGGCCCCGGCTCGACCGAGAAGGTCTTGGCGATCGCGACGTCGATGCCCGATCCCTCCAGCTGGCGGACGAGCCACGGCCAGCGCGTCGCGTCGGCGCGGAAATCCAGCGTTCGCGGTTCGATGCCGACGGCGTGGAATCCGGTCACCGAATCGAACTCCATCAGGACCCGACCGTACTGGGCGCACCCGGCGAGCAGCGGCAGCGCGAGGCACACGGCGAGCCGGGTGGGACGGGTCGGCATCGGGAGCCGCAGCGTACGCCCGGAGCGACGCGCTGCAACGACGTTCACTCGTAGCCCTTCGGGTGGGCGGAGTGCCAGCGCCACGCGGTCTCGACGATCGAGCGGATGTCGCCGAAGCGCGGCTTCCAGCCGAGCGCGCCGGCGATGCGTTCGCTGCTGCCCACGAGGCGTGGCGGATCCCCGGGACGACGCGCGCCACGCACGAGGTTCACCTTCCGACCGGAGACCTCCTCCACCGTCTTGATCACCTCGAGCACGGACGTCCCGGCGCGGTTGCCGAGGTTGTAGGCGCGCACCCCGCCCTCGCCGGCTTCCATCGACTCGAGGGCCAGCACGTGGGCCTCGGCGAGGTCGGTGACGTGGACGTAGTCGCGGATGCAGGTGCCGTCGGGGGTCGGGTAGTCGTCCCCGAACACGGTGATCGACTCGCGCTGGCCGAGCGCCGCCTGGATGACCAGCGGGATCAGGTGCGTCTCCGGCTCGTGATCCTCACCGATCCGACCCTCCGGATCCGCACCGGCCGCATTGAAGTAGCGCAGGGCGATCGAGTCGGTCCCGTGGGCGCGATGGAAGTCGCGGAGCATCCACTCGTCGATGAGCTTGGTCGCCCCGTACGGATTGATCGGGTCCTGGCGCATCGATTCGACGATCGGCACGCGGTCCGGTTCGCCGTAGGTCGCGCACGTCGAGCTCAACACGAACCGCGGTACGCCGTGCTTCACCATCGCGTCGAGCAGATTCATCGTCCCGACGACGTTGTGCCGGTAGTAGAGCCCGGGGTCCGTGACGGACTCGCCGACGTAACAACGTGCCGCGAAATGGAAGACGGCGGAGATCTCGTTCTCGGCGAACGTTCGCCGGACGAAGTCCCGGTCGAGCATGCTCCCCCGGGCGAGCGGTGCGCCGTGCAACGCCGCTTCGTGGCCTTCGCTCAGATCGTCGAGCACCAACACCTCGCGCCCGCGATCGCGCAACGCGAGCACGGTGTGCGAGCCGATGTAGCCCGCGCCACCCGTCACCAGGATCACTCCGGACAAAGCTGCCTCCACTCGTTCCGGATGCGTGCGCGCTCGGTCGGGCTCGCCGCATCCGCATCCGACATCTGGACCAAGGGACCGAGCACCCGCTGCAGACCGGCATGGGCGCAGCGAAACGCGTAGGCATCGTCCTCGGCGTCGAGGAGTCCGCGCAACAAGCGAATCGCGGCCGAGCTCGGAAGGTCCGCCGCGGCGCGAAGTGCAACCGCCCCGCGGACCCGCGGATCCGGGTCCGCCATGAGCTCGCGGAGCAGGTGTTCGAGCTCCGCGGCGTCCGCCGCCTGGAACGCCCGCACCGCCGCGACGCGCAGCGCCGGTTCCTCCTGGTGGAGGGCCACCTGGGTCGCGCGGCGCTGCGTGCGCGGATCCGCCATCAGCGCGCGATACGCGGCGAGGCGAACCATGCCGCGCTCGCCGCCGCGCATGATGGCGAGCAGTGCATCGGCCCCCATCGGCGGGCGACCGCCGGCCGGCACCCGCATCAGGGCCTGCTGGCGCTCGCCGATCAGGTCCCGGCGCGCGACGACCCACGGGTCGTCGCGCAGCGCCGGACCGAGCAGGGCGTCGACCGCGCGGCGCGCGCCCTCGGCGTCCCCTTGGGCCTGCGCGACGTCGGCGAGCAGCAGGAGCGCCCGCGGCTCGTCCGGGCGCTTCGCGAGCAGCACGTCCACGTCGTGACGGCACGCGTCGAACCGCGCGGTCTCGAATTCGAGGCGCGCCGCGCACACCCGCAGGCCGACGTCGTCGGGCGAACGCCCGAGCGCCGCGTCCACCACCGCGGTCGCCTCGCCGTGCAGATCGCGTCCGGCGAACCAGGCCGCCAGCTCGAGCGCGGCCTCGACGAAGCGATCGCCCTCGGCCAGCTCCTCCCGCAGCAACGCGACCCCGGTTTCCACGTCGCCACCGTGCAGCTCCGCGACGCCGCGCAGATACCGTCCATCGCTCAGGCGATCGAGGCTCTCGGACGACAGGGGTGAGAGCACCTCGGTGGCACCCTCGGGGTCGCCGTTCGTGATCAGGAGCCGCGCATACGCCGCGCGCGGCAACGCCTCGTCGGGCCACGCCCGGATCAGCGCCCGATACCCGTCCGCGGCCGCGCCGGCGCGACCCGATCGCCACAGCGCACGGCAGGCGACGAGCCCGCGGTCGAGGTCTCCGACCGGGATCTCCGCCGACACGCTCCGGCCGCCCATCGCCGCTGCCTCGCGTTCGATCGCGACCTCGGCCGCCGCGGGGTCCGACACCCACAGGGGCACGTCGGCGCTCGCCGTCTCGGCGGCGCGCGGAGGCGCGGGCGCGGGCACCGACGCGCGATCGTGGTGCTCGGGTGCACTCGCGCAACCGACACCCACGATCCACACAGCCCAGCACACCACCGACGACCGCATCGCCGCCGCACCTTCGCCGAAAAGCGCCACGAATGCCAGCCGGGCCGAGCACCCTTCGCCCTCGCCCGTGCGTGCGTGAGGCGGCGCTGCCGGCGATGATGACGGGGATGAGCTCCGCGCGAACCGGCCCGCCTCCCGAACGCCTCGAGGCCCTGCTCGGCACCCTGCGACGCACGATCGCGGCCGCCGCCGCACGGGTGACGCAGGCCTACCGCCCCGAGCCCCGACCCGCGCGACGGAAGGGCGAAGGCGACTTCGTCACCGACGTCGACGTCGGCACCGAGGCGTTCCTGCGCGAGGCGTTGCTGGACGCGCATCCGGACACGGGTTTCCTCGGCGAGGAATCGGGTGCCGTGCGCGCGGACGCGGAGTTCGTCTGGGTCGTCGACCCGATCGACGGGACCAGCAACTTCGCGCAGGGACTGCCGCAGTGGGGCGTGTCGGTGGCCTGCGTGTGGCGCGGGGATCCGGTGCTCGCCGCGGTGTACGTGTCGCCGGAGGCCCAGACGTACCTCGCGATTCGTGGCCGTGGGGCGTGGCGTGGCGGCGAGCCGTTGCGCGTTCCCGCGATCGATCTCGACGACGCGTCGGTGCTCGGCGTGCAGTGGTTTCGCGGCGCGTGGGAGCCCGGTCTGCTCGAGCCGTTGACGACGTCGGGAGCGCGCGTCCGGGTGCTCGGGAGCACCGTCGTCCAGCTCTGCGACGTCGCGGTCGGCCGGCTGCACGCCAACGTCCAGTCGCAGGGTCGCACCTGGGACGTCGCGGCGGCCGGTCTCGTCGTCGAGGAGGCCGGGGCGCGATTCACCGATTGGCTCGGCCGGGACGTGTTCCCGTTCGCGGATCTGCTCGCCGAGCGGCACTACCCATCGCTGGCCGCCCCCGAACCGCTGCACGCGGCGCTCGTCGCCCGCCTGGCGCACGCTTGAGGCTTGTCGTTCCCGTGCCGTAACAGTGCACCGCGCAGGTGACGGTTCTCGCGTGGAACGACGCTCGGCGGTTGCGCCCGAGCGGCCGACCCGGCGAGAATGCGCCCCTACCACCGGGCGACGGCCCCGGATTTGCGATCCCGCCCGGCTGCTGCGGCATGGCGCACGGAGCGTGCTCCCCGCTGCGGCTCGAACCCGCTGCGGCTCCAACCCACTGCGGCTCGATTCCGCATCCGAACCCGACCTGAGCCATGAACAAGATCCTGCTCACCGGCCTGGCCTGTGCCGGCCTCGTGCTCGCACTGCCCGACACCGCGTCGGCCCACGGCGGTCGGTACCGCGGGCCGGGCGACGTCGTTCCCCCGAACCCCGGCGGCGGCGGCCGCACTCCTGGTCCCACGGGCCCCACGACGCCCGGCCCTGGTGGCCCGTCGACGCCCGGCCCCGCCGGCCCGTCGACCCCTGGTCCCGGCGGCCCCGGCACCGGTGGTCCCGGCGGCCCCGGCACGGGCGGCCCCGGACGCGGTCCCACGACCGGCGGCGTCGAACTCGGCGACGACCTCACGCGCTGGGAGTTCTGGTGGGAGTTCAACAAGGACCCCTTCATCAACCTGAAGGAAGCGGTGCACAGCACCGAGACGGTCACCAACAGCGCCGGCTTCTACATGGGCGCCGGCAAGCGCGCCGTCTCGAAGGACACGCTGAAGCCGACCGAGAGCCAGATCCTCGACGAGATCCTCCCCGCGCTGAACCGCGAGCTCGAGGGGACCACGCAGCGTGACATCACGTCGTCCTGCATGGTCGCGATGGCGAAGATCGGCAAGGACACCGAGCAGATCAAGATCCTCCCGATCTTCAAGTCGCACCTGACCGAGAGCGATCAGGAGGTTCGTGAAACCGCCGCGCTCGCGATGGGCATCTCGCAGATGGTCGAGTCCGTCGGCGACATGGCCAACCTGGTCAAGGACACGCAGGTCGGCCGCGAGCTGTGCAAGCGACCCGAGGTCGACGATCGGACGCGTTCGTTCGCCGCGTACGGTCTCGGGCTCGTCAGCTGGGCGACCAGCAACAACGACGTCAAGAAGCAGGCGCTCGATGCGCTGAACTCGATCCTCGAGGACGACTCGATCAGTGACCGGAACGTCCGCGTCGCCGCGATCAACGGTATCGGCCTGCTCAAGCCCGACGTCTCGACGGAACCCGGGAAGGAGCTCTTCAACAAGTGCCTCGATGCACTCGACAAGTACTGGCAGAAGAAGCTCGGTGCGGGTGAGCAGCTGATCCAGGCGCACGTGCCCCCCTCGATCGCCAAGCTCTACGACCACGTCGATCTGCAGGACGAGGCCAATGCGGATCTGGCCGCAAAGCTCGCCAGCTTCAAGCAGATGTGGCTCGACGAGGTCAACGGCAAGGCGAAGTTCGAACGCAGCAACGACACCATTCCGGAGTCGTGCGTGATCGCGCTGGGGCGCACGACCGCGCCGAACGTCGGCAAGGACACTCCGAAGCTCGATCGCGAGATCTCGGCCGGGTTGCTCAAGTACTACGAGCGTGGCAAGGACAAGCAGGCGCAGTACTTCTCGCTGATGGCGCTCGGGCAGATCGGCGGTGACGAGAATCGCACCGAGCTGCTCAAGGCCTTCGCCAAGGGCAGCAAGGCGCTCGAGAAGCCGTGGGCCGCGTTGTCGCTGGGCGTGCTCGCATTCAAGAGCTACGAGGCGGCCGGCCGCCGTGCGACGGTCGACACGCTGATCGGGCAGACGATCGAGGACGCCTTCAAGGACGTGAAGACGCCGTCGACCCTGTCGGCGTTCGCCGTGGCGCTGGGTCTGGCCCGGTACACCGAGTCGGCCGACATGCTTCGCGACCTGTTGGACAAGCACAAGAGCCAGGACGACTTCGCTGGCTACATCTGCATTGGCCTCGCGCTCATGGGCGACCAGAAGGCGACCGAGCAGATCCGGGACTTGGCGGCGGCCTCGGTGCGCCGTCCGACCCGACTCCAGCAGGCGGCGATCGCGCTCGGCAAGCTCGGCGACAAGAACGCCGCGGAGCTGCTCGTCAAGCTGATGACCGAGGGTGAAGAGACCCTCTCCAAGATGTCGGCGATCGCGTCGGCCCTCGGCTACATCGGTGACCGGCGGACGGTCGACCCGCTGATCAAGATGCTCCAGGACGAGGGCCTGACCGACATCAGCCGCGCGTTCGCAGCGGTCGCGCTCGGCGGTGTCGCGGACAAGGAGCTGCTGCCCTGGAACAGCAAGATCGCGGTCAACATGAACTACCGCGCCGCGGTCGAGACGCTGACCAATCAGATCAGCGGAGTCCTCGACATCCTCTGATGTGCGAGTCCGGGAGCGACCTCGGTCGCTCCCGCCGACGTCGCCCCGCCGTTCCGACGGCGGGGCGACCTCATGTACGGAGCCGTCGCGAGACTCCGGCGGTGAGCAGCGCGACCAGCAGCACCGCACCGATCGAGATCCAGCGGTTGCGGGCAGCGATCCACGCGGCGCGATCCAGATCGTGAACCGCGACGGTCGCGTTCCCGATCCGCTGCTGCAGCGCCGGGCGCATCGAGTCGTCGACGCCGAGCTGCTGTGCCGCACGGAACTCCGCCAACGCGCCCCGCACCTGGTGCAACGACCAGCGCGCATCCCCGAGGCAGAGGCGCAGGTATCCGGTCGGCCGGGACGCGCTCGTCGCGGCGGCGAGCACACCCTCCCAGTCCGATGCCAGCATCCGCTGGTAGACGTCGTCGGTGACCGTCTGCACGTCGCGATTTCCGCCGATGGACAGCGGGACGTCGTCACCGATTCGACGCTCGAGGGCGTTCTCCTGCAGCTCGTCGAGAAACGGTCGGTCGTCGACCAGCACCGGCTCGCCGGGTTCGATGCGGCGCCAGCCCGACGGCGAACGCATCGCGTTCACCACCCTCGCCAGCCCCACGTCGCTGGTCGTCACCGACTCCAGCACGGTCGGATCGACCGCACGTCCCCGCCTCCCGAGCACCATGAAGTTGCGGGACCGTGGCACGCGCCAGGCCCAAGCCTCGCCGAACACCGTCGCCATCGTCCGCCCGACGGCCTGCACGACCGGGTCGTCGAAGTTGCGACCGCCGACGTTCACCGCGACGATCCCGCCCGGCTCGAGGCGCTCGCGGACCGCGGTGAAGAACTCACGGCTCGCGACGTGCGCAGGCACGTAGATCTGCCGCTCGTAGGCATCGACGAGGATCACTTGCCAACGGTCCTTCGATCGCTCGACGAAGACGCGGGCATCGATGCCCGCGAACACGTCGCCGTCGTCGGCGTCGGCGAACGCACCGAAGTACTCCCTGCCCAGCGCGACGACGGCCGGATCGAGCTCCACGGAGTCGATCCGGCATCGTGGATACACCGCGCGGTAGATCCGCTCGAACGTGCCTGCCGCGGCACCGAGCGACAGCACCCGCAGGCCCGCTGGACGGTGGCCGTCCCCCGCGAGGAGCGGGACGACGGCGTAGAAGTCGTAGTAGCGACCGTCGGTCCACGGCGTGCCGTCGATGCGGACCGAGTGGAACGAATCGAGTCCCTCGTTGATCTTCAGCTCGGTCGTGCCGGCCTGATCGTCCACGGCCGGCGTCCGCACCACCTGGAGGTATTGATAGCTGCTCTCCACCTCGTCGAGCAGCTCGGCGGGCGGCGCAGGCGGGCGCCGGGCACCCAACGGCACCAACGCGAGACCGAGGGGCAGGAGCAACGCGAGGGCGCGCTTCCGCCCACCGCCACAGAGGAGTCCGGCGACGATCCAGAGCGCCGCGCACGTCCACACGGTGGCGCGGCTGCCCAGCTCCGGCACGAGGACGTGGGTCGTGGCGAAGGTCCCGACCAGGCTCCCGAGCGTCGACCACATGGCGACGAGTCCGGCGGCGCGGCCCACGCTGCTCGCCTCTCGCCCGACCACCGCCGCGATCAGCATCGGCGTGGCCATGCCGGCGAGCAGCACCGGCAGCGCGAACGCGAGCAGCGTGGCCGCCAGCGAGCCGCGAACCAAGGCCGGCATCGCCGCGTCCAGCGCGAGATCGGATGGCAGCAGCCAGGTGCCGAGCGGTTCGGCGACGACCGGCACGATCGCCGTGATCGCGCCCGCGACGACCAGCACCAGCGCGAGCCGCGGGCGTGCCCGGTCCGGGTGAGCGGCGCGGCCGCCGAGCCATGCGCCGACGGCGAGCGCCACGAGCATCACGCCGATCACGTTGGTCCAGACGTAGGCGCTGTCGCCGAAGTACGGGGCGAACAGTCGCACCGCGGCGAGTTCGACCGACATCACCGCGAAACCGGACAATGCGGCGACGGCCGCGGCGCTGGCACGACGCATCTCGAACCTCCGGGCCGCTCGGCGGCGTGGAGAGTCAGCCGCCGGAGCGCCTCACTCTGCCTTCTTGAAGTCGGTGACGAAGATCCAGGTCGGGTCGAACCGGTTTTTGATCTCGTCGGTGAGGAACGTGATGCTCCGTTCGTTCTCCTGCTTGATCGCAGTGCCGTTGACGACGACCGTGAAGGGCTTGCTCAGGTCCAGGATCTCGTCGTTCAGCAGCAGGCGGAAGTCGCCGACGCCGCGCGAATCGACGTTGATCCGGTTGTTCGCGCGATCGGCCTCGACCACGAACCGGGGCTGCTTGTCCATCGGCAGGTTGGCGAGAGGCTCCACCGTGCCGAGCTGCACCCAATAGGCGTCGTTGAAGCGGTCGGAGTTGGGCTCCACCACCACGCGGGAACGGTTCAGCTTCCGGCGGACGTCCTTGGCCCACGCCGCGATCTCGGCCTCCGAGTCCTTGAACGGATACGCACCCTTGCCCTCGAGGACGGTCGTGGTCCCGCTCTGCAGGGCTTCGAGCTTCGATCGCAGGTCTTCGGCGACGTCCTTGGTGTCCTTCGTCGAGATCAGGAGGATCGGCAATCCCGCAAGACTGCCGAGCCGCATGTCCTTGGTGACGTCGACCGGGTGGCGCAGGATCAGACCGGCGAATCGATCGGGGAAGTAGCTGCAGAGGCGCAGAGCGAAGGCGCCGGAGCCCTTGGCGCTGTCGAGCAGGAGACGTTCGCGATCGAGGTTGTACTCCCGCTGCACCTGCCCGGCCGGCGTGAGGATCGCCCGCAGTCGCTGGTTCTCGACGGTCTCCCCGTCGGCCGGATCGAGCTTCGAGTCCAGATCGAGAGCCTTCGGCATCTGCGGGAGGATGAAGATCGTCCCCTCGTTCAGCTCGGAGTCGTTCCAGGTGCCCTCGAACCAGTCCTCGACGCGCGCCCAGTCCTTCTGCTCGTCGTCCCAGCCCGGAATCACGAAGATGCCGCGATACGCGTCCCGAGGGTCGTATCGCCGCGGTGCGACCAGCCCGTACGGCGACGACTCCTCGCTCTCCTTGACGATCTTGACCTGCCCGCTGGTCGATTGGCGGTCATACGGGAACGTGTTGGCGAACACCGCGCGCAGGTCGGGCAAGCTGGCGAGGATGTCCCCCTTCTTCAGTTTCTTCTGCTGCGATTCCCACTCCTTCAGGAACGACTCCTTGTCCTTCTTGAGCGCGCGCGCCGCGGCGGCGCGCTTGCCGCGAGGTTCCGACGCCGGCATGAACTCGTGCTTGATCCACGATTCGAACCACTCGGCCGCCTTCTTGTTGAGCGCGCTGACGTCGCTCGACGACAGGAGTTTCGGGCCGTCCTGCTGAGGCTCGCCCTGCGGGGCGGCGAACAGGACGGAGAGGGACAATGCGGCCAGGGTCCAAGCCATCGTGAGTCTTTCGTTCGCGGGTCCAGGGGGCCACGCCGCGTCGCGCGGCCCGCACCTCCCGCAAGGATCGTGCGAGAGGCCGAGCTTAACGGCGGATCCGGCCGTTGTCATCGCGCCCCGGAAACCGGACGGGCTCGCCGCAGGCGGGAGCGGACGGCACGCCTCCCGTCACGCCCAGCGGACGTCGCGTCCACCAGGGACGACGCGCCCGACCTCGAACGCGGCCTCGCCGGTCGCGGCCTGGACGGCGGCCCGGGCCGACGACACGTGCTCGCTGGCGACGAAGATGACCATGCCGAAGCCCATGTTGAACACCCGGTAGGCCTCGGTCTCGGCGACCTTGCCGAGGCGCACCAACAGGTCGAAGATCGGCGGCCGTGGCATCGCGCGCCGGTCGATCTCCGCGGCCACACCGTCGGGGAGCACCCGCGGGACGTTGTCGGGCAGGCCACCGCCGGTGATGTGCGCGAGGCCGTGCACGAGGTCAGCCTCGAGGAGCGGCCAGATCGGCTGGAGGTAGCTGCGGTGCACCGCGAGCAGGGCGTCCGCGACGCTCGCGCCCCCGAGCTCGTCGGGGCGATCGTCGAGGCCGAGCCCGGCGCCGTCGAGCACGCGGCGCGCCAGGGAGAAGCCGTTGGTGTGAAGCCCCGACGACTGCAGCGCGAGCACCGTGTCCCCCACCTCGATCCGCGAGCCGTCGAGCAGCCGGTCGCGCGCCACGCAGCCGACGATCGTCCCGGCGACGTCCATCTCGCCCGCGCGGTACACACCCGGCATCTCGGCGGTCTCGCCGCCGAGCAGCGCGCAGCCGTTCGCGAGGCACGCGCCGGCGAGCCCCTGGATCACCTGCGTGACCGCCTCGGGGACCATCGTGTCGACCGCGATGTAGTCGAGGAAGAACAGCGGCCGCGCACCCTGGACGAGGATGTCGTCGACGCAGTGGTTGACCAGGTCCGCGCCGATTCCCCCGAGCCGGCCGCTGGCCTGCGCGAGCTTCACCTTGGTGCCGACCCCGTCGGTCGACGCCACCAGCAGCTGACCCTCCGCGCCGACCTTCCCCGGGTCGAAGAGCCCGCCGAATGCGCCGACGTCACCCACCACGCCGGGTGTGTAGGTCGCGCGGATCGCGTCGCGTGCGCCGAGGACGGCGCGGTACTTGGCATCGATGTCGACGCCTGCGGCGCGGTAGGCCGAAGGTTCGCCGGTCGGGTTCGGTCGGGCCGAGGAATCGCTTCTCAAGGGGGGATGGTCTCCGTCGCACGGCCGCGCGCCCGCGGCGTTTCGCGCATCATCGACGGATGCGGCGAGCCGGGCAACAACGGGGCAGACGGCCTGTTCCGCAGTTGATCGGCCGGGCACCGGAGCCCATCCTGGGGCTCCCCGGACACGGCCCGTGCGGATCGAGCGCACGGGCCGCGCCCGGACGCCCTCATGAAACGACGCATCGCTGTCCTCGGGAGCACCGGCTCGGTCGGCACGCAGGCGCTCCAGATCCTGCACTCCCATCCCGACCGGTTCGAGGTCGTCGCACTGACCGCGCATCGGTCCGGCGATGCCCTGCTCGAGCAGATCGCGCGGTTCCGGCCGACGGCCGCGTGTTTGAGCCGGGGTCAGGGTCGACCGGCGGCGCTCGACCCGAAGACGGCGTGGTTCGAGGGGCGGGACGGCGTGCTGGAGGCGCTCGAAGCCGCGCGTCCCGACCTGGTGTTGAACGCGATCACCGGCGCGGCCGGACTGCCGGCCTCCGAGTGGACGTTGCGGAAGGGCCTCACCCTCGCCCTCGCGAACAAGGAATCGTTCGTGATGGCCGGTGCGTTCCTGATGCGTCTCGCGCAATCGACCGGGGCGACCGTGCTGCCCGTCGACTCCGAACATTGCGCGATCTTCCAATGTCTGCACGGGGAGCGCCGGGACCGCGTCGAACGCATCTGGCTCACCGGCTCCGGTGGCCCGTTCCGCGAACGTCCGCTCGACACGTTCGACGACGTGTCGGTCGCCGAGGCGTTGCGCCATCCAACCTGGGACATGGGTCCGCGGATCACGATCGGCTCGGCGACGATGATGAACAAGGCCTTCGAGGTGCTCGAGGCGCGCTGGCTGTTCGACATCGACCCCGAACGCATCCAGGTCGTGCTGCACCCGCAGAGCATCGTGCACTCGATGGTGCAGTTCGTCGACGGCTCGATCATGGCACAGCTCGGCGTCCCGGACATGCGCGTGCCGATCCTGTATTGCCTCGCGTGGCCCGATCGACTGCCGTTCGCCGAGTTCCAGCCGTTCGACCCGGTGCGGTTCCGACACCTCGGCTTCGAACCCTTCGATCCCGATCGTTACCCCGCGGTGCCACTCGCCTACGAGACCCTCGAGAAAGGCGGCGACACCGGCGCCGTGCTCAACGCGGCCGACGAGGTCGCCACCGCGATGTTCCTGGACGGTCAACTGCGCTTCCCCGGCATCACGGCGACGGTCGCCGAGGTGGTGCGGCAACACCGTGCGCGGCCGATCGAACGGCTCGAGGACGTGTTCGAGGCCGATCGAACCGCTCGTGACGCGGCACAGCGCATGGCGGCCGCCCACGCGCTCCCGCGGGGCTGATCGCGCTCCCTCGCGTTCACGCGCCCGAATCCGTCCCGCCGCAGTCCCCGATTCACGAACTCCCCAACGATGGACACCCTGATCGGAATCCTCCAGGCGGCCCTCGGGATCGGGGTGCTGATCTTCATCCACGAGGGTGGGCACTTCCTCGCGGCTCGCTTCGCGGGCGTCCGCGTCGAGGTGTTCTCGCTCGGCTTTGGCCCGCGACTGTTCGGCGTGATCTGGCGCGGCACCGATTACCGCTTTTCGGCGGTTCCGGTCGGTGGCTACGTGCGCGTCGCCGGCGAGGATCCGACCCAGCGTGACAACCTCGCGCCGGACGAGCTGTACGCGAAGGGCTTCGGTGCGCGCGCGCTGTTCTTCTCGGGCGGCGTGCTGATGAACCTGCTGTTCGCGCTCGTCGCGTTCCCGATCGTGTTCCATCGTGGTGTCGAGTTCCCCGCACCGGTGCTGGGCACGATCGAGCCCGGCGGCGGCGCATGGGAGGCCGGGCTCCAGCCCGGCGACCGCATCGTCTCGCTCGACGGCAAGCCGATGTACAGCTTCGACAACCTCATCACCGAGGTGGCGCTCGCCGGCGAGAAGGGTGGCGACGCCGTGGTCGAGCGCGACGGCAAGACCCTCCACGTTCCGATCCGGCCGGAGTACTCGGAGCAGATCGGCCTCTACGAGCTCGGGGCGAACCCGCCGGTCGACCGCCTGTCGGTCGTCGACGTCGCATCGGACGGTCCCGCCGCGGCCGCCGGTCTCGAGGAAGGTGACGTGATCGCCGGGGTCGACGGCACGACGATGTCGCCGGCGAAGCTGCTCGAACGGTTGCGGGACGTCCAGCCGGGACAGTCGCTGAAGCTCTCGATCGACCGGGACGGGAAGCGTCGGACGGTCGATCTCGTCGCCGGCTCTCGCAAGGACGAGACCCCGCGTCTCGGCGTGGTGCCCGCTCGGCGACGGGTCGAGGCGGTTCGGCCCGGTCCGGCGACGACCGCGCTGGGGATCCGGACCGACGACGTGGTGCTCGCCATCGACGGAGCACCGTTCTGGGGCGAAGATCCCGAAGCGACGTTCCGGCAGGGCTCGGGTCCGCTGACGGTGGCGGTCCTCCGGGACGGAAACCAGCTCGAGCTGCACGCCGACGGGACTCCGCAACAGCGCGAGGACATCGCGGCCGACGTCGCGTTCGCCGCGACCGATCCGGGGCCGCGGATCGTGCCACAGCCGGACACGCCGGCGGCTCGTGCCGGACTGCAGGCCGGCGACGTGATCGACAAGATCGACGGCCGGGAGATCCACAACTGGGATGCGCTGGTCGAGGCCGTGCACGCGGCGGGCACGTCGAACGTCGCGATCGTCGTCCGACGCGGGGACCAGACGAAGAATATCGAGGTCGCGCCGGCCGAGCAGACCGTCGCCGATCTCGGATTCGGCTACGCGCTGCACCAACAGGTCGACCTCTTCCAGCGGAAGTCGGTCGGCGGCGCGATCCAGGCCGGCTTCGTCGCTTCCTGGGATCTGGTGAAGCAGCTCTACGTGACCCTGAAGCGGATCGTGACCGGCGACGTGGCGGCGCGCAATCTCGGTGGGATCATCACGATCTCGCGCGTCAGCTACCACTACGCGCGGAGCGGCTGGGAACGCTTCGTGTACTTCCTCGCGCTGCTCAGCATCAACCTGGCGTTCATCAACGTGCTGCCGATCCCGGTGCTCGACGGTGGTCACCTGATGTTCCTCCTGATCGAGCGCATCAAGGGTTCGCCGGTGAGCGCCACCGTGCTGAACTACAGCCAGATCCTCGGGCTGGTGTTCGTGCTCGCGCTGCTCGTGTTCGTCACCTACCACGACATCCTGCGGCTGCTCTGACGTGCTGCGCTCCTGGCTGCGGCTGCTGCGCGTCGGAACCCTCCTGTCCCCTGCCGCGGACGTCGTCGCCGGCGCGTGCGTGGTCGCCCTGCCATGGTCGGCTGCGCTCGGACGGGCGATGCTCGCGAGCGTGCTCGTCTACGCCGCGGGCATGGTGCTCAACGACCACGCCGATCGGGCCGAAGATGCGCGCCAGCGGCCCGAACGGCCGATCCCGTCCGGCGCGATCCGACCCGCCACCGCACTCGCCGTCGGCCTCTCGTTGCTTTGTGGCGGCGTCGCGATCTCGCCGTGGTGGCCGTGGCACGCGGGGCTGGCGATCGGCGTGCTCGCGTACGACTACGTCCTGAAACCACGCGCACCGCTGGCCGTCGCCGGCATGGGACTGTTGCGCGGCGGCAATCTGCTGGCCGGCGCGGCCACCGTCACGCGGTCGGTCCCCGACTCCGACCTGCTCGTCGGCATCGCGCTCGCCTACGCCGCATACATTGCCGCCGTCACGGTGCTCGGGATCTACGAAGACCAGCCGCGCGTGCGACCCCGGGCAGTGATCGGCGCGCAGGCCGTGCCGCCGGTCGTCACGCTGTTCGTCCTGCTCGCGCTTCCAGAGCGTTGGCCAGCACTCGCGATCGGCGCCGTCCTGATCGCCGCGTTCGCCGGACGCGTGCGCCGTCAGGGACCGACGTGGGATCGCGGGGCGATCCGCCGGTCGATGACGTGGCTGCTGCTCGGCACGATGCTGTTCGCCGCACTCGTCTGCCTCGGCAGCGGTCGCCCGCTCGAGGCCGCCGGCGTCGCATGCGCGGTGCCGTTCGCGCGCTGGATCTCACGCCATGTCGCGCTGACCTGACCGATCGCGACGCTCTCGGGCGTCGCGAGCCCGGCGCGCTAGTGCTCCGAACGTGCCGTGTGCAGCCCGACCCACACCGACCGCGCGACCTCGCGCGACATCACCTGGGCCCGCACCAGCGCGCGCAACGCGGCCTTCACGCGGTCGCTCTCGTCGCACAGCTCGCGGAACCAGTCCGCCATCGTGTCCACCGGATCCGCGGTGTCCGCCTGATCCGCTTCCAGCACCTCGGCGACCAGGTGGTCCTCGATCGGCCGTCGTGGTTCCTCGGGTGTCGCCTTCAGGAAGCCCGGTGCCGGTCGCGGGGGTTCGCGTCGCACCTCGCTCGGTGCCATCTCCTCGAGATCGACGGCGAACGGGTCGAGCCCGATGTGCATGGTCGATGCGCTCGAGTTGCCCTCGTGCCGGAAGCCATCGAGAGCCGGGCCGACGAGGTTGTGCATGTTCGCCTGCACGTCGCTCTGCGCCACGTTCGGGTTCGTCTTGGTCTGCATCAGCATGACGAACTGCTGCGCCCGACTCAGCGTCGAGTTCAGGAAGTCCGACATCTCTTGCGCGACCTGGATGGCCTGCTCCCGCTCCGCCGACTCGGACACCTGCGACACGATCTGTGCCGCGGTCCGCGTCGCGTCGACGAAGAAGTCCTGGACCTCGCGCGTCAGCCGCTGGTCGTTGACCTCGCGGGCCTCGACCTCTTCGAGGGCCCGCACGACTTCTTCGTGGTCGCCCAGCTGGCGATGGGAGCCTTCGGCGAACTGACGGCGCTTCCGATCGCGCCGGTATTCTTCGAAGTCTTCGTTGGTTTCGGGATTCATCGGCGGGTCGGTGCTCGGGCCGTGTTCCGAGGAGCTATCGTCGCTCCGGGGGGGAGCCTTGACTCGCTCTGCCGCGAGGCGCCCGACCAGCGCCAACGCGCCGTCGCGATCGCCGATCTCCCCACGGAACACGGCCGCCCGGACCGCGGCGAGGATGTTCGCGACGTCGGGACCTCGAGGCACGCCTGCTGCCAACACGTCGGTCCCGCGGACGAGTGGCCGTGCCGCGCCGTCACGCGCGGACTGCCAACTCGACGCCACCGTCTCGATCTTGGACTCCGGCAGACCCTGTGCGGATGCGACCGCGCGCAGATACCCGAGCGTGCCCTGGTCGCCGGCACGCGCCAGCACCTCGAGCCGCCGCTCCGCCGGCAGCGTGTCCCACCGCCGGATCGCGTCCGCCACGTCGAGCAGCGCCACCGCCGCACGCTGCGTGGGGCGCGGCGCGTGCAGCCGTTCCAGCGCCGCGATCGCGAGCTCCCGATCGTCGAACAGTGCGGCCCACATGGTCGCGGGAGTCGGCGGATCGAGGGCCTCCAGGCGGCTCGCGGTCGACTGCCAGCACTCGGCACTTCGGGCAGCGAGCTCCGGCAGGATCGCCGGAACGACGCCGAGCTGCGTGAGGAGCGTGGCCGCCCGCCCGCGTCCCTCGGCGGCCAGCGACCGTTCCAGCTCGCCGCGGACCCGCTCCGCCGACAGGCTCGCGCAGCGCGACGCCGCGTTCCGCATGCCTCGGCGGGTCACGGCGTCGATCACGAGACCGAAGCGCGCCGCGAAGCGGACGCCACGAAGGACCCGCAGCGGATCCTCGGCGAGCCGTGTCCCGGGATCGCCGACCACCCGCAGCCGGGAAGCACGAAGATCGTCCGCACCACCGCACGGATCGAGCCACGGTCCGCTCGGCAGCTCGAGGTACATGGCGTTCATCGTGAAGTCGCGTCGCACCGCGTCCTTGGCCACGTCGCGCACGAACCGCACCGTGTGTGGGCGGCGGTCCGGACCGTAGTCCGCCTCCTCGCGAAGCGTCGTCCAGACCGCGTCCTTGCCGTCGAGCCGCGTCGACACGGCGCCGAGCTGCTGCTCGACGGTCACCTGTCGACCGGCACCGAGCACCCGCTGCACCTGGTCCGGGTTCAGGTCCGTCGCGAGATCCCACTCCACCAGCGGCAGGCCGAGGCACGCATCGCGCACGGTGCCGCCGACCGCGAACACGTGACCCCCGATCGCCGCGGCCGCCGCAACCGCGTCGCTCAGCTCCGGGCCCGCGCGCAGGTCCGGAACGATCCTGTGTTCGGCGCCCATCGCCGTTACTCTACCAGCAGGGAATCACCGGTAGCCTGACATGCGCGCACCGAACCTCGCCAACGTGCTGATCGTGGTCGGCCTCGTCGGCCTGGCCGCGACGTTCTTCGAGCCGCATCTCAGCGCGCGGCGCGTCGCGCGTGTCGAGAGTCGCGCACTCGAGGTCGCCCAGGCGCTCTCGAGCGTGGCCGTCGAGTTCCAGCCGCTCGACCTGACGTCGCCCGCGGACCGGGCCCTCCTGCTCGAGTCCCTGCGGTCCAGGTGCTCGTCGCTGGGTCAGCCGACCAGTGACCTTCCCGAGCTGGTGGGCGACGACCGCTGGCCGACCTTCGGCAACAAGCACTACCTGTTCCGGGTCGTTCGCGCACCGGTCCCGGCGACGCGTCCCGACGACTGGAATCCGGACACCCCACAGCCGCTCGAGGTCTACGCGTGGCCGCGTTCGCTGCTGCCGCCCGGGCGCTCGGCGTTCTACTTCCCCGAGAGCGGCCCGCCGGCGTACACGCGCAACCTGGCCGCCGACTACAACGGTATCGACCACGCCCCGCCACCCGGCGCCGGTCAACCGGCCACGGGCGAGGAGCCGGCACCTGACGGTGGGTCGTACCGGTCGCGCGACCAGGACGAGCGGTGGCTGCTGCTGCCGCGGTCGGTGCTGCGACCGGGCAGCTGACGGATCAGAAGAACTCCCAGAGGAAGTCGCTGAGCGCGCGCCGCATCGGCGGGTCCTCCTCGCGCATCATGCGCCGGATCTCCAGGACGTCGTCCGGGGTCAACGCGCGGCGCAGGAGCTCGAGCGCGAACAGCCGCATCTGCGGGATCTCCTCCCGGTCACGCAGAACGTCCCGCAGCAACGCGTGGATCTTGGCCGCAATCTCCGGGTCGCTCCGATCTGCGGCGACGCTGGCGAGCGTCTTCATCATCAGCGCGCGGCGCAGGTAGTCGCTCTTCGGCAGCTCGCGGAACAGCGCGATCATCGCGCCCTCCGCACCCCGGCAGTTCGTCATCAGGTAGGCGAAGAACGGCTCGTCCGGTTGGGCCCACTTCGCCCCGGAGACGAACGCGTCCCGCAACGGTCCGAACGCCTCCGGCGTGCTGGTGAGCGCGATCGTGCGCAGGAACTCCCGCTTCTCGTTGTCGGGAGCCGCCTGCATGCGTTCGACCAACACGGGAACCGCGCCGCCGTAGCCGGCCGCCACCAGGTCCTCCATCGCGAGCCGGAGTCGCGTGCCCGTCGCCGTGCGCAGCTCGGCGACGATGTCGTCGAGCACACCGGTCCGGCCGCGTTGGACGAGGAGCCGCAGCGCGCCGCGCCGCACCGGCAGCGACTCGTCCTGGGAGAGCGTTTCGATCGCCCGATCCACGTGCTCGCCCGGGACCGTGCGCAGCACGTCGAGCAGCGCGGCACGCACATCGGGATCGGGGTCGTCGACGAGTCGGACGACATCGTCGAGCAGGTCGCCGGGCTCGCCGAACCGGAGCGCCTGCAGCGCCTGCATGCGCACCTGTGGGGTCTCGTCGTGCAGTGCGTCGCGCAGCACGACGGTTCCCGCGGAGTCCCCCGCCGCGTGCCGGAGGCCGGCGATCGTCAGCACCGCACCCGGCGGCTCGTGTCCAATCCACGGCTTGAACACCTTGACGGCGGTCTTGGGCTCGAGCTGCTCGGCCTGGTCGAGCACCATCTCGTGCGTGGGTCGCTGTCGCGGGTCGGCGAGCAGCCGCTGGTAGACCGACACCACCTCGTCGGCCGGCAAGTGCAGTCGGACGGCCTCCAACCAGGCCTTGCGACCGCTCCCCTCCACCGAGTCGAAGAACGCCGCCGCGCTGCGCACCGTCGCCGCGTCCCCGCTTGTCACCAGCGATTGCATCGCCTTGTCGCGGATCGCCGGGCGTGGGTGCTCCAGAGCGCGCAACAGTGCCGGCGCGACGCGCGGTGTCGCGGCACGCCCCATCGCCTCGACGACGTTCTCCGCGAGGTCGGCGAGCTCCGGCACCTGCAGGGCACGGTCGAGGGTCACCACCAGCACGTCGGTGTCCGCCGGTTCGACCCGGCTGAACAGGTCCTTCGCGAACAGCCACGCTTCGCGCGTGCAGTTGCCCTGGAGCTTCGCGGCCACCGACTCGAGCGCCTGGCGTCGCGTGCGGTCGTAGGTGCCCGGATGCGCAGGGGACAGGTACGGCTCGCCGGGAGCACCTGGGAAGTCCGCGTGCCAGACCGAGAAACCCGCGGGCGCGGCCGCCTGCACGGGTTGCCCGGTCCCCGGACCGGTTTCGGTGTCGTCGCTCCGGTCGCCCCCGCAAGCGACGAAGCAGCAGGACGCCGCCAGCAATGCGACGAGGGAACGGATCGAGGGCATCGGGCGATGATAGTCCCCCGGCGGCTGCCGGGTCACCGATCCCCGGTGGCGGACGCGGACGAGCCCGGCGCCTGCAGCACGCCCTGGACGTACAGCAGTCGGGACTCGCTCGTCCGGTAGTCGAGCTGGTTGCGGAGGAGTCGTTCGCGGGCCTCCAAAAGCTCCTGGTTGCGCTGCTGGACCTCGAATGCGGTGCCTCGTCCGACGCGCAACCGCTCCTGCTCGGTCTCGAGCGTGGTCGCGGCCAGGCGCACCGATTCGGTGCCGGCACGGATGCTCTCGGAGAACGTCGCCAGATCGCGCAGCGCCTCGCGGACCTCACGCGTGACGTCGACCTCCGCGGCGTACAGCGTGCGGCGCGCCGCCTCGAGCGCGAGCATGGCCTGGTCGCGCGCGCCCCGGGCGGCGTTGTTGCCGATCGGCATGACGAACTGCAGGCCGACGCTCCACGACGGGAAGCCGAGATTGAACACGTCCCGCAGCGCGTCACTCGACGAGTTTTGCACGGTCTCGGAGCCTGCCGAGCCGACCAGGTCCAGTTGCGGCAACACGTTCCGCTCGGCGGAATCGAACGCGATCTCCGCCGCGCGGACGTCGGAACGCAGCGCCGCGATGTCGGGTCGCAGGCGCAACGCGGTCCGCGCGGCCTCGCGCCAATCGATGTCCGGCGTGCGAAAGTCCCCTTCGATCGGCGACACCGGCCGGAGGTTGCGCTCCCAGAGCTGTCCGTCCCGGTCGTCGAACAAGAGCTGCCGCAGCAGGTCCTCGCGGAGGCGGATCTCGTTGTCGGCGCGGATCAGCGCCTCCTCACGACGCGCCACGTCAGCCTCGTCGGACACCCGATCGCGCTCCGCGAGTTCGCGCACGCGGATGCGCTCGTTGGTGATGCGAAGCTGCTCGCGCGCCAGCTCCAGCGACTGGTAGACGACGCGGTAGTCCTCCCGTGCGTACTTCAGCTCCCAGTACGCCCGCACGATCGCGAGCAGCGTGTCCTGCACCTGCCGCTCGAACCGCGACCGACCCGAAGCGAGATTCGCCTCGGCTGTCCGCACCCCGGCGAGGGACTGATCGGTCCACGCACCACGAAGCAACGGCTGGGTGACTCTGAGCGTGATGTCGTTGGTGTTGAGCTGCTCCGGGAAGCCTGCGACGTCCGTCGTCTGGCGGAGCCGCACCGGCGTCATCGAGATCGAGTAGAGCGCGCCGGTCACGAGCTGCTGCCGGAACCCGAGGTTCGTCGACAGCGTCTCGCGCTTGATCGACGGCTGGAAGATGTTGCGCGGCGCGTTGTCCGCGTCGCTGTAGTCGATCCCCGCGAAGAACTCCGGCTCGAAGAAGGCCTCCTCGATGCGCACGCCCTCGGCGAGC
The DNA here is from genome assembly GCA_963823025.1 of uncultured Planctomycetota bacterium. GTDB lineage: Bacteria > Planctomycetota > UBA1135 > UBA1135 > UBA2386 > CAWGKH01. The sequence goes on from CAWGKH010000011.1 coordinate 697,263, forward strand.
TGGAACGGCGCGAGCGTGTTCACCTTCAGGCTGAGATTGTTGAGCCGGCCGATCCGCAGCGCGTCGCGCAGCGTCAGACCGAGCTCCTCGCGACCCTCCTGGTCCGACGGGATCTTGATGTCCTCGCTGGCGGTCAACCCGCGCTGCTGACCCCGCGGCTGGTCCTGCCGCTGTGCCGGAAGCGGGCACGCTGCCGCGCACACCGCCACGACGATTGCCACGCTCGAAGCACGTCTCATCGGTTGCCGGATCAAGGCGTCGCATGTTCCAGAAACGCCGTCCCGTGCGCAACGCCGAGCGAGTTCGAAACGCGAATCGCGACCCTCCCGGGGCCGGGAGAACCGCCACGAACGGCGGTTCTTTCGCCGGCATCGCCCCCGCCTCACAGGTCGGCGAGTTGCAGACCGTCGAGCACCCCGGGAGCCGCCACGTTCGTGCTCAGGGCGAGCAGCAGCGCCGCGGCGTCGGCGGTCCGCGGTGGCGTCGGCAGACCGGCGAACCGGAGCAGCTCGAGCTGGAATTCCGCCCAGCCGCGACGCACCGGATACTTGCTCCACGCGAGCTGCTGCATCGCGATGTACTCCGGCAGCAACATGCCACCGCGCCACAGGGCCAACCGCCGATCGGCATCGTCGCGATCGATCAAGTCGCCGAAGCCGTACAGCCACGCCGCGACGATGGTCGGGCTCTCCGCCTCCGATCGCGACGCGATGCGCTCCCCGAGATGTGCCGCGAGCATCGTGCGCGCGCGGAGCGCGAGCCCGGCGTTGGTGCCGAACGACGGCGCGAGCTGCAGCACGCGACCCGCGTCAGCGATCCGCGACGCGGGTGTCGTCCAGTGCAGCAGCGCCGGGCGCGGCCCCTGCGGATCGCGCCGGAGCGTCTCGCGCGCGAGGCGGTCTGCGTGCCGACCGACCAGATCCGCGTAGCTCCCGCCCTCGACGACCGCGACGTCCGACAGCGCGGCGAGCGCGACGGCGAGGTCGCCATCGCGCAGCAGCGGAACGCGGCGCGCCAGCTCCTCGGTGCACTCGCGAACGGTCTCGTGGTGGGAACCGGCGTCGAGGGTCGAGCCGGCCGCGAGCAGCGCGCGCACGCCATACGACAGGTCCTCGATGTCGAGGTCCTTCGCGGGCTGCAGACGCGGCGCGATCTCGGCGGCGAGCGCCGCGATGCGATCGTCGAGATCCGGTGTGCCGAGCGCCCGCCGTGCGCGGGCGCGCGCCTCCTCCGAGTAGCGGAGGTCGTACTCCTGGCGGAGCCGGGCCAATCGGTTCTCGGCCGACAGCCAGCACGAGAAGCGATCGCCGACCGCGGTGTCGTCGATGCGCGCGAGGCTCTCGCGGAACGCCGGTGCGTCGACCGGCACGTAGTCCCGATCCAGCAGCTGCTCGAGCTCCGGATCCGGGGTCGCCGAACCGGTCGCCACGGTCGCCGGACGCCGCAGGGCGTCCGCGGTCGTGCGCGGCAGCTGTGGCTCCGCCACGACGTCCGCCGCGGCCACCGACTCGATCCGCTCGGTCTGCAACGCCGGGATGTGGCGGAAGAGGAACCAGCTGACGCCGAGCCAGACGAGTGCGACCGCGGCGACGCGCCACGCGGTCGCGAACGACCCGAGTCGATCGAGCTCGGGGTGCCGCAGCTCGAGGCGTCGCAGCACCGCGCGCCGGACGACGACGGCCACGCGCCCGGTCGGTTCGCAGGTCAGCTCGCGGAACCGGTCGAACAGCGCACCGGTCTCTGCGACCTCGACCGCGAGCTCGAGATCCCGCGCGAGGTCCTGGCGGAACGCGGCACGTTCCTCTGGCGTGCCTTCGCCGCAGAGGTGGTCGATCACGTCAGATCGGCTCATCCGCTGGCGGCTCCCGAGGCGGGCCCTCGAAACGTGTCCTCCTCGACCGAGCGTTCCCGCTCGGCGAGGAACTCCTTCAGTGCCTTCACGGAGTTGTGCATCCGTGACTTGACGGTACCCACCGGTATGCCGAGCACCTCGGCGACCTCGGCGTACGGAAGCTCCTGGTAGATCGCGAGCTCGAACACCAGACGGTGTGGCTCGGTGAGGCGCTCGATGGCACCCTTCAGGCGCGCGCGTTCCTCATCGTGCTCGACGCGATCCAGCGGCGATCGTTGCGCGGTGTCCGCCGCGGGCTCGAACCCGTTGCTCATCGCCTGGTCGAGCGAGTAGAGCCGCTGGCGCGGGCGAGCCGCGCGATAGTGGTCGATCCAGACGTTGGTCGCGATCCGGAACACGTAGGTCGCGAGCTTGCCCTCGGGCGTGTACGTCCCGACCCCGCGAAGCAGCTTCAGGAACACCTGCTGGGCGAAGTCCTCGGCGCGCGCGCGATCCCAGCAGAGCCGGTAGAAGAACTGCACGAGCCGGGCCTCGAAGGCGCCCACCAGCTCGTCGAACGCGCTCTCGTCGCCGTCCCGGAAGCGCGCGAGGAGGTCCTCGGTCTTCGGGTCTTCGGGCCGGTCGTCCCCTCGAGTGCGTGGCGCCATCGCGATCGCCAACGATCTTCGGCCCCCGGAGGTTCAGTCGGAAGGGGTCGGGAGGACGAGTTTTTCGATCCAGCGGAACGCGGCCTCCCCCGCGAGCACCGCGAGGCGACCCGGCTGGCCGTCGGGGCGGGGCCAAAGGCGGACCCACAGGGTCGACGGGGGCAGCAGGTCGGCGACGCGATCCGCCCACTCGACCACCACCACCCCCGCGGCGTCGCCGAGGTAGTCGAGGCCGCCGTCCTCGAGGAACGCCCGCGTCTTCGCCGGCAGGTAGGCGTCCACGTGGAGCAGCGGCACCGGGCCCGGGTGCTCGATCACCAGGAGGTAGGTCGGACTCGACACGGCGTCGGGGTCGTCGATGCCGAGGCCGCGGGCGAGCCCGCGCGTCAGCGAGGTCTTGCCGGCCCCGAGCTCGCCGACCAGCGCGAGTCCCTGCCCGGCGCGGAGACCGCGTCCGAGCGCCTCGCCGAGAGCCTCGGTCGCCGCGACGTCGGGCAGGATCCGTTCGCTGCGGACGTCAGACATCGTGTTGGTAGCCTGCGGGATCGACCCGCCGTTCGCGACCGTCGCGCCCGACCAGCCAGAGTCCCCGGCGCTCGCGCAGGATACCGATCGGCCGCCGCGCGCGCGCGGTCAGCGGACCACCCGCGGCCAGCGCCGTCCGCACGCGGCGGGTGAACAGCAGCTCGTGATCCTCGCCGTCGCCGAGCGCGTGATCGAGTGGAGTCCGTCCGGTGCGCGCAGCGAGACGCCGTGCCGCGGCACGGATCGGCAGCGCAGCGGCGAACACCAGCGCACCGGGCACCTCCGAGGCGCGCAGCATCGTCCAGAGGTCGAGCAGGAAGCCGTCGCTGACGTCGATGCAGCCGCCGATGCCCCGTTGCCGCGCGAGCCAGGCACCTTCGGCGAGACGCGGCCGGAAGCGCAGGTGATGACCGAGTGCCGCGCCGCCGAGCGGACCGGTGACGTGAAGCGCGTCGCCGGCGCGCGCGGCGTCGCGCCGGAGCACGCGACCCTCGGCGTGCCCGAGCACGGTCACCGTCACGGTCAGCGGACCCGGCGTGCGGGACACGTCGCCGCCGACGACGGCCAGCCCACCTGCCGTCGCCGCGGCGCGGATGCCGCGGAACAACGCGTTCCGGAGCGGTGGTGCCGCGGCACGTGCCGAGAACAGCACCGACACCAGCGCGTGATCGGCGATCGCCCCCATCGCGGCGATGTCCGAGAGGTTGCGGTTGACGACCTTGCGACCGACCAGCTCGAGCGGCGTCCCGGCGTCGAAGTGCACGCCCTCGACGACCGGATCGCAGCAGACGACCCCGAGACGCGCCGCGTGTCGAACGACCGCGGCGTCGTCGCCGATGCCGAGCGGGACACGGCGCGGATCGGCCGGGAAGATGCGAGCGAGGCGCTCGGTCAGATGCCGTTCGTCGCCGCTCATCGCGGTCTCGCCCCCGCCGCGGGACGCGCCGACGCAGGCGTGAACGTCGTCAGGACGACGCCGCGCAGCGCGGTGAACGGCAAGCGCCCGAGATCCCGACCGTCGCCCAGGCGGGAGTTCGGATCGTCGTTCGCGACCGAGAAGCCATCGTCGTCCACCTCGGCCACGCGCGTGAGGTAGAGCCGCCCGCCGACCTCGACGAACACGACCTGCCCCGGCAGGACCGCGGAAGGATGCTCGTCGACGAGGCAGACCGCACCCGGCGGGAACGCCTCGCCCATCGTGTCCATGCCCGCGGGCACGCGGATCGTGCCGAACCGCCACCAGACCAGCAGCGCGCACACGAGCGCGACCGGCAGCATGGCCCGGCGGATGAATCGACTCGCGCGCAGCGTGTTCAAGATGCGCCCATCGTACGTCGCGTCACCGCCCGGACGATTCGTTCGCTCGCGGCGCGCGGGTCCGCGGCGCGGCACACCGCGCCCAGCACCGCGACGCCGGCCGCCGGCACGGGGTCGACGAGTGCCGCGACCCGGTCGGCGTCGAGTCCGCCGAGCCACACCACCGGCAGCACCGCGGCTCGTGTCCATTCCGCCGCGCGCTCCTCACCCAGCGGCTGGGCGTCGGGCTTGCTGGCGGTCGGGAACACCGGCGACAGGAACGCGAAGTCCGCGCCGAGCTCATGCGCGCGTCGGAGCTCGGCCGGATCGTGCGCCGACACGCCGACCAGCAGCTCCGAGTCGAGAAACGCACGGACTGCCGACGGCGACAACGAACGATGACCGAGATGCACGCCGTGCGCGTAGCCGGCTGCGGCGACATCGGCGCGATCGTTGACCATCAGCAGCGCGCCGGCGGCGTCGAACGAAGGTCGCAGTCCCTCGCACAGCGCCGCCAGGCGCGCCGCGTCGAGGTCCGGCTCACGGATCTGCACGGCACGCACGCCGCCTTCGAGACAGGCGCGCGCGAGGGCGTCGATGCGCGCCGGGTCGCCGTGACCGTCGGTGACGACCACCACGCGCAGGCGCTCGCGGATCCACGCCTCGCGGCTCATGTGTCGGCCGTCGGCACCTCCACCTCCACCAGCACGCCGAGATCGCGAGCTTCCTGGCACAGCGCCTCGACGTCGCAGTCGCCGGCGAGCTCGGCGGTGTTCGACGACAACCGCGAGGCCACGCGAGCGGCGAGCGCCGGATACGCGAGGAACCGATCGAGCGCCTCCTTGCGGCCCGCGCGGAGCGTGCCTTCGGCGTCGATCGTCAGCACGCCGGCCTGATCGGCCCAGTCCTCGAGGCTGTAGACGACGTTCTGCGGCAGCGGTGTACGGCTCCGATCGCGCAGCTCCTGCACGATCTGTGTGTAGGTCATCCCGTCGGCCAGCGCTGCATGCACCGTCTCCTTCGTCAGCCGGAAGTGATGGATGTGGTCGGTCTTCACGCGCTCGCAGAACCGGTCGAAGGTGTGCACGACGCCGTGCTCGTCGTCACCCGGGAACAGGATGACCTCGAAGTCGGGGTTGACGACGACGTTCGAGCGGTGTCCGCCGACGTCGCCGGCGGGTTCGGCGCCGAGCAGCTCCGCGCCGAGCTTGGACAGGCGGATCGCCACCGGACGGCCGTCGCGCAGCCCGAGGTCGACGAGGCCGAGGGGGAACAGCCGCCGCTTGACGAAGTCGAGCAGGTGCAGGCACACCTGCTGCAGCGACTCGGTCGGCACGTAGCCGCCTCCCTTGAACCGCGCCGCGAAGAACTCCTCGACGCGCAGCTCCTCGAGCTTTCCGAGATAGCCGTTGCGCGCGAGGAACGGCACGAACAACGCCTCGTGCCAGCGATCGGGCTCGAGCCGGCGTAGGAGCCGCAGCAGGATGCGCCGCAGCCGCGCCTGGTGGAAGTGCTCGCCCTGCGGGGCGCGCTCCTCGACCGCGTACGCGAGCAGCGCCTTGATCTTGTCGTGCAGCTCGCCCTGCTCGAACGACATGCCCTCGTTCGACGGCTTGAGCGCGCGTTCGCCGCTCCGCTCGATCAGGCGTCGCGCGAGGCAGAACTGGTAGATGAAGCGCGCCTGCGTCTCCGCGGGCATGAACCCGCCCGGGAGGTCGAGGAAGCCCTTCATGATGCGCTTCGACGACGTCTTGTACAGCTTGCCGTCGACGGTGAACTGCACCTTGGTCGTCGCCACGTCGCGCAGGAAGCGCCCGACGTTGGTCACGAAGTCGACGCCGGCGCTGATCGTCTCGCCGACCTCCGGCTCCCCGTGCTCGTCGCTCCATGCCTGGAGCTGCAGCAGCGCGATCTCGTAGAAGATCACGACGGCCGAGTCGCAGGGTTCGATCCCGAACCTCGCGACCCGGAGCGGTGCGACCGTGCCGAGCATCGCCTCCTCCAGGCACTTGCGGACGAGGTCGACGTCGACCTCGAGCTCCTCTTCGCGCGCCAGCCGCTCGATCTCCTCGACCGGCATCAGGCCGCCGAACCCGCTGAGCGCCCGGTCGAACACCCGGCGTACCACATCCGGCAGGCCGCGGATGCGATTGTCGATCGAGTTCTCGATCAGATAGAGCTTGTAGATCTTCCGTGCGTGATCGACGGCCTTCTCGCGACCGTCGGGATCGTTCTCGGCCCGCTCGTAGTACCGCTGGTGCAGGAAGCCCTTGAGCGACAGCGTGCCGCGCAGCTCGATCCGCTGCCGGCGCCGCAGCTCGAGGATGCACTCCGCGAGCTCCTGCGGGACCGTGAACGACGTGTCGGGGAGGATCGACACGTCGCCGTTCGGCGAGAACACGAAGCCTTCGCGGCGCAGCGCGGCGAGCGACGCGTCGACCTCGTAGCGCGTCCGGAAGGTGTCGCGCAGCGCATCCAGCATCGAGCCCGGACTCCGGGGAACGACCGGCTCGGCCAGGAAGCTCTCGAGCATGTGCGCGAGCTTCTCCGGTAGCTCCTTGAGCCGCCGTTGCACGAGCTCCTCGTCGGTCATCAGCACCGACAGCTCCGCCTGTGCATCGGCGCGTCGCAAGTCGCGGTCGTCGCGTCCGCGCCAGCGCGTGTGCACCGCGAGGACCTCCTGATCCGCCAGCGGCTTCAACAACGCGCGCAGAGTGAAACTGCTCATGCCCGGACCCTCGCCTGCAGCAGCTCCTCCGCGCTGACGATCGCGTACGCGTAGCCCTGCTCCGCCAGGAACAGCTGCCGGCGTGCGCTGAACTCCTCGTCGCAGCTGTCCTCGGTGACCAGCGCGTAGAACGTCGCCGAGCCGCCGTCGTCGCCCTTCGGGCGCAAGACCCGACCGAGGCGCTGCGCCTCCTCCTGCCGGCTCCCGAACTGTCCGGAGATCTGGATCAGCACGTTCGCGTCGGGGAGGTCGATCGCGAAGTTGCCCACCTTGCTGACCACGAGCGTCTCGAGATCGCCGTCGCGGAACGCCGCGAACAGGCGCTCCCGCTCGGCCATCGGCGTACGGCCGGTGATCAACGGGATGTCGAAGGTCCGCGCCAGCACTCGCAGCTGATCCAGATACTGTCCGATGACGAGCACGCGATCGGCCGCGTGCCGGTCGAGCAGCCGGCCGACGACGCTCAGCTTGGCCTCGTTCTCGGCCGCGACCTTCGCTCGCCCGCGCGCGGACGCCGTGCGATACCGCTCGGCGCGCACGCCATCCATCGGCACGCGCACCTCGACGCAGCGGGCCGCGGCGAGGAACCCGCTGCGTTCGAGATCGCGCCACGGCACCTCGTAGCGCTTCGGGCCGATCAGCGAGAACACGTCACCTTCCTTGCCGTCCTCCCGCACGAGCGTCGCGGTCAGACCGAGACGGCGCCGCGCCTGGATGGCCGCCGTGGCGCGGAACACCGGTGCCGGCAGCAGGTGGACCTCGTCGTAGATGATCAGACCCCAGTCCTGCGCCTCGAGCAGCCCGAAGTGCACGAACGGATCGGTGCGTCGCCGGCGCCACGTCAGGACCTGGTAGGTGGCGATCGTGACGGGCGCGATACGCTTCTCGTCGCCGGTGTACTCCCCCACGAGTTCCGGCGTGAGATCGGTCTTGTCGAGCAGCTCCCGGCGCCACTGGCGGACGGCCACGGTGTTGGTCGTCAGCACCAGCGTGCGCGCGCCGACGAGCGCCATCGCCGCGATCCCGACGATGGTCTTGCCGGCACCGCACGGCAGGACGATCACGCCGCACCCACCCGCCACCGAGCCGCCCAACCAGAACGCGTCCGCGGCCCGCTGCTGGTACTCGCGCAACGCGAACGGCTGGCCGGCCGAGGTCGTGTCGACGACCCCGACCGCCATGCGTTCACCGGCCCGGTAGCCCGCCTCGTCCTGCACCGGATACCCGAGCTTCACGAGGCAGTGCTTGAGCACGCCGCGGTTCGCCGCCGGGAATCGCACGCTCTTGCCGTTCGCGCTCGCGGCGTCGAAGAACGGCGCGACGGTCGCCGACTCGAGGATCTCCGCGAGTGCCGCCGCGTCTTTGACGACCATCCGGAGCTCACTCTCCCGGTCGGTGGACTCGAAGCGCAGCAGGCCGTAGCGCGCGTGCCAGCGTCGGAGATCGTCGACGACGTTCTGCGCGACCGGGTAGCGCGACGCCGATTGCAGCCAGCCGACGATCTCGTCGATCGACTCGCCCAGCGCGGCGGCGTTCCACACGCTGATCGGCGTGATTCGATAGAAGTGCACGTACTCCGGCGACTTCTCCAGCTCGGCGAAGCGGGCGAGGCGCGCGCGCGCCTCCTCGAACCGCGGGTGCTCGACTTCGACGAGCACGGTGCGGTCGGCCTGCACCACCAACGGGTTGTCGTGATTCAAGATGCCTTCTCCATCTCGCCCTCCGCGCCATCGTTCGCCGCGCCCTCCGGTGGGCGGTGCGCGTCGAGCATCCCCTTCAAGAATGGCCCGGTGACGCTCTTCGCCGAGCGCACCATCTCCTCGGGCGTCCCTTCGAACACGATACGGCCACCGCCGGGCCCGGCCTCGGGACCGAGCTCGACGACGTGGTCCGCACACTTCACGACGTCGAGGTGGTGTTCGACCACCAGGACGCTGTCGCCGCGCTCCACCAGGCGATGCAGCACGTCGACGAGCCTGTGCACGTCGTCGAGGTGCAGCCCGGTCGTCGGCTCGTCGAGCACGTAGAGCGTGTGCCCGCGCGGGCGCCGCGCGAGCTGGGCGACCAGCTTGATGCGCTGCGCTTCGCCGCCCGACAGCGTGTTCGCGGCCTGGCCGAGCTGCAGGTAGCCGAGCCCGACGTCGACGAGGAGCTGGAGCGGTCGCCGGATGCGCTTGTGGTTGCCGAAGAACTCGAGCGCCTCGACCGCTTCCATGGCCAGGACGTCCGCGATCGTCCGACCGCGGTATTCGACCCCGAGCGTCTCGGCGTTGAATCGCGCGCCCTTGCAGACGTCGCAGGTCACCCACACGTCGGCCAGGAAGTGCATCTCGACGCGGATCTGACCCTTGCCCTCGCAGGCGTCGCAGCGACCACCGCGGACGTTGAACGAGAAGCGACCCGGGCCGAAGCCCTTCATGCGGCTCTGCGGCAGCTCGGCAAAGAGCTGACGGATCGGGTCGAACACGCCGGTGTAGGTCGCGGGGTTGCTCGACGGGGTCGAGCCGACCGGACTCTGGTCGACGACGACCATGTCGACGTCGTCGAACCCATCGATCCGCACCTTCCCGGCCGCGAGCCGCGGCACGAGCGTGTCCATCACGAGCGACGACTTGCCGGAGCCCGAGACGCCGGTCACGGCGGTCATCACGCCGAGCGGCACGCGGACCTCCAGGTCCTGCAGGTTGTGCGTGTCGACGTGCGAGAGACCGAGCGCCCCGCGCGGCTCGCGCCGCCTTGTCGGGACGTCGATCCGGAGATCGCCACGCAGGTAGCGGCCCGTCAACGAGTCGCTGCGTGCGACCTGCTTCGGCGTGCCCTCGGCGACCACCCGGCCGCCGCGATGTCCGGCGCCCGGCCCCATGTCGACGACCCAGTCGGCGCGCCGGATCACGGCGGCGTCGTGCTCGACCGCGACCACCGTGTTGCCGAGGTCGCGCAGCTCGAGCAGGGAGTCGAGCAGCCGGTCGGTGTCGCGCGGGTGGAGGCCGATCGTCGGTTCGTCCAGGACGTAGAGCACGCCGACGAGCCGGTTGCCGAGCTGGGTCGCGAGGCGGATGCGCTGCGCTTCGCCGCCGGACAGCGTCGCCGCGGAGCGGTCGAGCGACAGGTAGCCGAGTCCCACCGAGGAGAGGAACGACAGCCGGCTCCGCACCTCGCGCACGATCTCGGTCGCTATCGCCCGCTCTGCCTTGCGCAGGCGCAGGCCGTCGACGGCGGCGAGCGCCGCGTCGACCGTCGATCGCGAGAACGCGGGCAACGACATGCCGCCGACCAGCACGTGTCGCTGGGCGAGTCCGAGGCGGGCGCCGTCGCACTCGGGGCAGGCCTGCTCGCGCATCACCGCTGCGTAGCGTTCGGGCGCGTGTTCGGGATCCTGGCCGTGGAACCACTCCTCGACCTGGCGGCACAGACCCTTCCACTGGACCGACATCTCCCAGGTGCGCGCCCGCGACCCGCGCCGTTCGAACGCGACGTCGAAGCGCTCGTCACCGCAGCCGTGGAGCAACGTGTCGCGCGCCGCCTTCGGCAGATCGCGGAACGGCCGCGACAGATCGAACCCGTAGCGCTCCGCGACCGCCTCGGCGACCGTGTCGTACCAGCCGCCGGACCGCGTCAGGAACGTGAATGCCGCACCCTTGTGCTCGATCGCACCGCCGAACAACGGCTTGTCCGGGTGATTGACGAGCAGCTCGGGGTCGCACTGCACCAGCCGGCCGAGCCCCGCGCACCGCGAGCACGCGCCGGAGTGGTGGTTGAACGAGAACCAGCGGGGATGCGGGTTCTCGGGCACCGAGTGCCCGCAGAGGGGGCACGATCGATCGGTCGTGAACACCCGTGTCTCGCCGCTCACGGTCCGCGCGACGACGTGACCGTGCGCCAGCGCCGCGGCCTGCTCCGCTGCGTCGACGAGCCGCCCGCGGTCGTCGAAGGTGGTGCGATCGACGACCAGGAACACCTCGGGCGCGGTCTTGCCGTCACCTGCCGGCAGCGGCGCGTCGAGGCGGTGCTCGTTCCCGTCGACCAGCGCACGCACGAAGCCCTGCTCGCGCCACTCGCCACGCAGCTCCTCGAGGAATGCGGCACGCGCCTTGGCGCTCTTCGCGCGCGTGTCGGGGAACTGCACCGGTGCGAGCACGTACCCGCGTTGCCCGGCGAACGCCTCGACCAGCGTCCGCGCGATGCGGCTCGGCGAGAAGCGTTCGAGCTCCTGCCCGTGCGTCGGGCAGTGCGGGCGGCCGACCCGGGCCCAGAGGAGCCGCAGGTAGTCGTGGATCTCGGTCGCGGTCGCCACCGTCGAGCGCGGACTGCGCGCCGACGCGCGCTGGTCGATCGCGATCGCCGGGCCGAGCCCGTCGAGCACGTCGACCGGGGCGTGGTCGAGCCGGCCGAGGAAGCGCCGCGCGTAGGTCGACAGACTCTCGACGAAGCGCCGTTGCCCTTCGCTGAACAGCGTGTCGAACGCGAGGCTCGTCTTGCCCGACCCGGACGGCCCGGTGACGACAACGAAGCGATCGAGCGGAATGCGGACGTCGACGCTCTTCAGGTTGTTCTGCCGCGCCCCACGGACCTCGATGTGCGTGGGCGCCGGCGCGCGGCGTGCGCGCTTGACGCGACCCGTCGTGCGGCGGCGCGGCTTCAGCACCGGCCGCAGCGCCTGGCCCGTGTGCGACGCGGGGCACTTCGCGACGTCCTCGGGCGTGCCTTCGACGACCAGCCGTCCGCCGCCTGGCCCGCCCTCCGGTCCGAGGTCGACGATCCAGTCGGCGCACTTCACGACGTCGAGATTGTGCTCGATGACGACCATCGTGTTGCCGCCGTCGACGAGTCGCTGCATACAGGTGAGCAGCTTGCGGATGTCCTCGAAGTGCAGGCCGGTGGTCGGCTCGTCGAGCACGTAGAGCGTGCGCCCGGTCGCCGGTCGCTGGAGCTCGGAGGCGAGCTTGACGCGCTGCGCCTCACCACCCGACAACGTCGTCGACGGCTGGCCGAGGTGCACGTAACCGAGACCGACGTCGGTGAGCGTCTGCAGCGCGTGCCGGATCTTCGGGATCGCGGCGAACAGCGCGAGCGCCTCCTCCACCGTCATCGCGAGGACATCGGCGACGTTCTTGCCCTTGAACTCGATCTCGAGCGTCTCGGGGTTGAACCGCCGCCCGTCGCAGTCCTCGCAGGTGACCTCGACCGGCGCGAGGAACTGCATCTCGAGCAGCTTGATGCCCGCGCCTTCGCAGGTCGGGCATCGGCCGCCGGGCACGTTGAACGAGAACCGCCCCTTCTTGTAGTCGCGCAGCCGGGACTCGGGGAGCTGCGCGTAGAGCTCGCGCACGTGGTCCCAGAGGTTGGTGTAGGTCGCCGGATTGCTCCGTGGGGTCCGACCGATCGGCGACTGGTCAATCTCGACGATCTTGTCGAGCTGCTCGATGCCGTCGATGCGCTCGTACCTGCCGGGCACGTCGTTGGCCTTCATCAACGCGCGCCGCAGCGCGCGCTTCATCACGTGGTTGACGAGCGTCGACTTGCCGGAGCCGGACACGCCGGTGACGGCGATCAACGTGCCGAGCGGGAACCCGACCGTCAGGTCCTGCAGGTTGTGATGTGACGCGCCGACGACCGTCAGTCGCGGCGCGTTGGCCGCTGCGCGGCGGGTCTTCGGCACCTCGATCCGCTCGTCCCCGTTCAGGTAGCGCGCGGTCAGCGAGCCGCTCGCGCACACCTCCTGCGGAGTGCCGGCCGCGACGATCTCGCCGCCGTGCACGCCGGCGCCGGGGCCGATGTCGACGAGGAAGTCACTCGCGCGCATCGTCTCCTCGTCGTGCTCGACGACCAGCACACTGTTGCCGCGATCGCGCAACGCGCGCAGCGTGCCGAGCAAGCGGGCCTGGTCACGGGCGTGCAGCCCGATGCTCGGCTCGTCGAGCACGTACAGGATGCCCCGCAGACCGGCGCCGACCTGCGCCGCGAGCCGGATGCGCTGGGACTCGCCGCCGGAGAGCGTGTTGGCGCGGCGGTCGAGGGTCAGATAGCCGAGCCCGACCTCGTCGAGGAAGCGCAGGCGGAACGACAGCTCGCGGACGATGTCGCGTGCGATGACCGCCTCGTTGCCCGACAGCGAGAGCTCGTCGAAGAAGCGACGCGCCTCACCGAGCGGCCACGCGAGGACCTCCGGCAGCGACCGCTCGGCGAAGGTCACGCTCCGCGCGATCGCGTTGAGTCGGGCGCCCTCGCAGTCCGGGCACAGCGACGACGCGCGGAAGCGATCGAGATGTCGTCGCGTGCCGGGCCCGTACACCGACTCGAGGTGCGGGATCAGCCCCGGAAACGCGCGCCGGTCCCGCCCCGTCGTCGAGTAGTTGCGCCCGCGCTTCTGCCAGCGGAATTCGAACCGCGTGTTGCCCGAGCCGCGCAGCACGACGCGCTTCTGCTTCTTCGTCAGATCACGCCACGGCGTGTCGAGGTCGAAGTCGAACGCCTCGGCGACCTGCTCGAGGTGTTGCAGCCCGAGCCGCCCGTACGCGAGCCGCCCGTCGGCGGTGATGCCGTGCAACGCACCGTCGCGGATCGTCTTCGCCGCATCGGCGACCAGCAGGTCGTCGGCGAAGCTGTGGATCTCGCCGAGCCCGTCGCAGGTCGGGCACGCACCGATCGGGCTGTTGAACGAGAACAGCCGCGGCTCGAGCTCCGGCAGGGCGCCGTGGCCCTCCGGGCAGGCGCGTGCGGTCGAGAACAGCCCGTAGTCCGCCGCGGCCGCACCGTCCCCGCCCACGTCCAGCACGGCGACCGTGCCGCCGGTGAGCGCGATCGCCTGCTCGACGGCCTCGGTCAGACGCGACAGCACGTCGCCATCGACCCGAAGCCGGTCCACGACCAGCTCGATCGTGTGGTACTTGTAGCGATGCAGCTCGATGTCTTCGTCGAGCCGCCGCACCTCGCCGTCGATGCGGGCCCGCACGAAGCCCTTCGCCCGCCAGGCCGCGAGGTCCTGGCGGTATTCGCCCTTCCGCTCCCTCACGACCGGAGCGAGCAGCAACACCGGGCGGCCCCGCTGCCGGTGGAGGATCGCCGCCGCGATCCGGTCGACGGACCAGGCCTCGATCCGGGCGCCGCACACCGGGCACGCCGGACGCCCGAGCCGCGACCACAGCAGGCGCAGGAAGTCCGCGACCTCGGTCAGGGTCCCGACCGTCGACCGGGGGCTGTGGCCGACCGATTTCTGGTCGATGGAGACCGTCGGCGACAGCCCCTCGACGTGGTCGACCCGCGGCTTCTCCATCCGCCCGAGGAACTGCCGGGCATAGCTCGACAGGCTCTCCAGGAAGCGCCGCTGCCCCTCCTGGTAGATCGTGTGGAACGCCAGGCTCGACTTGCCGGACCCCGACACTCCGGTGAACGTCACCAGGGCGTCGCGGGGGAAGGCGAGGTCGATCCCCTTCAGGTTGTGCTCCCGGGCGCCCCGGACCTCGACGTGTGCTCTCGCCTTCGGCATGCCTCCGCGGGTGTCCCGCGCGTGGATGGAAGCCAAACAGTGTAGCGCGAGCCGTTCGGGCCTGCCCGGTGGAATTCGGCCCGCGCGTCGCGCCGCGGCGCGGATCAGGGATCGCGGCCGACCGTCAACCAGAGCGCGTCGCTCGCGGCCAGCCGGAAGCCGGCGCCGAACGGTTCGAACGCGAATCCCTGGACGCCGATCGACTGCCCGACGAGCGTCGGATCTGCCGGCACGGGCCAGCTCCAGATCGCGGTCGAGCCGCTGGCGCTCCAAAACGCGCTCGCGTCGAGCGACACGAACAGCGTGCAGCCGCTCGCGACCGGAATCGGCGCCGGCAGCGTGCCTCCGGCCCAGGTCTGATCCGAGAGTCCGACGCCCAGTGCGGCGACGCCGCCGGACGGAATCGGGCCGACGTCCAGCTGCGTCGTCTGGCCGATCGCCGGATACCCGTGCAAATCGATACCGAGCGGGCCGGCACTCGTCGCACAGCCTTGCCCGAAGCGCCGCACCCGACCGAGCACCTTGCTCGCCATCGTCGCAGCGAGGGCCTGCTGGAGGTCGGGGCGATCGATGCGCGTGCCGATGTTGCCGCCGAACGCGCAGTTGCCGTGCGTGTGCACGCCGATCACGCGCCCGGTCGCGACGTCGATCACCGGCGAGCCGGAGCTGCCAGCCTCGGTGTCGCAGCCGTGCACGACCGTGTCGACGGAGATTCCGGACAGCGGCCCCACGTCGGACTCCTCCGTCTGGCTCTCGGTGAGTCGAGTCGGGTCGCTGACGACACCGTAGCCGGTCACCCGCACGTTGCCGCTCGCGACCGACGGCACGGTGCCGAACGGGAACCAGTCGCCCTGCGCCTGGCCGGGATAGAGCCCGGTGTTGCTGTTCGGCACCGCCCGGACGACGGTCCAGTCGGCGCCGACGCCGCCGTCGAGCCGCTGCAGACTCGGCACGTCGAACGGATACTGGTCGTCCGGCGACGGAAAGCGCGGCAGACCGCTCGCATCCGACGGCGGGACGTTGAAGTGCACCTGCTGGTTCGGGTCGCTCGAGCAGTGCCCGGCGGTGACCAGTGTGAACTCGTTCGCCAGCCACACCGTGCAGCCGTAGGGATACTGGCGGCCGATCCTCGGGTCCCCGAACCCGACGCGGTCGTCGGTGCCGCACAGGTCGTCGGTCTCGACGACCGGCACGGCGAGCCCGACCTCGATCGCGGTCACGACGACCCGGTTCGCGCGCGTGCCCGATGCCGCGATCAGCTCGAGGCGAACCCGGTCGCCGTTGAACACCGCGGACGCGTCGTCCCAGTCGGTGAGGCTGCGCGCGTCGAACCGCTGCACGGCACCGTCGCGGAGCCCGGTCAGGCGCAGCGTCGATCCGGCCGGGACGTTGCTGTCGCCGAACAACACGCGCATCGAGTTGGCGCCGGTCTCCTGCAGCTCGGTGCGGAACACGCACTCGTCGCCGCCGGAGGTGTTCGCGTCGAGGAACCCCGAGTCCACCGCCGCGGGCCGGCGCACGACCGCGAACGGTGCGCCCGATTGCCCCACCGCACCGCGCGGTGCGAGGACGGCGAGCGGCAGCAGCGCCGCGAGGCAGGCGAGGCGATCCGTGGTGTGCACCGGGGAAGAGGAGTCGGGGAGCGGGCCAGCGCCGGGCGGCAGGTTAGCCGATCGAGCGCCCGCGTGTCACGGTGGTGCCGCACCCGCGGACGGCTCACGGCGCGCCGCCGACGCGCGCCAGCATCGGCTCGTGCAGCCGGCCGTTGCTCGCGAGGATCTGCCCGCCGTGGAGCCAGTCGTCGCCGGCGACGAGATCGGTCACCCGCCCGCCGGCCTCGCGCACGCACAAGGCCCCCGCCGCCACGTCGTAGGGCATCAGGTCGAGCTCCCAGTACGCGTCCCAGGTGCCCTCCGCCGTCAGGCACAGGTCGATCTCCGCCGAACCGTATCGGCGGACGTCCCGGCAGTCGGGCAGCACCCGCGCGAGTCGCCCGAGGTTGTCGTCGTGGCCGGGCTCGTCGCGGCCGTAGCTGAAGCCGGTCGCGATCAGCGCGTCGGCGAGCTCGGTGGTGTCGCTGACGCGGATCGGGAGACCGTCCCGATGGGCGCCGCCACCCAGCGTCGCGGTCCAGGTGGTTTCGAGCGCCGGCGCGTGCACCACGGCGACCACCGGTGCGCCACGGTGGACGAGCGCGACCGCGACCGCGTGGTAGGGAAGACCGTGCACGAAGTTGGTGGTGCCGTCGAGCGGGTCGACCACCCACACGAAGTCGCTGGACGAGCTCGTCGCGCCGCGCGGCGTCAGCGCACCCTCTTCGGCCAGCACCGCGTGCTCGGGACAGGCCGCGAGCAGGCCGCCGACCACCGCTTCTTCGGCCTCGCGATCCGCTTCGGTGACCAGCTCGCGACGGCGCCCCTTCGACTCGCTCGACAACCGCCCCAGCCGCGTGCGATGCGCGCGCAGCACGTCGCCGCCCGCGCGCGCGCAGCGCAGCGCGAGGGCGAGGAACTCCTGCAGCTCGACCGGTCCCGGATGCATCGGCGGCAGCATCCGCGGCTCACCCCGCGATCGCCTCGACGATCGCCTCCTGCAGGTCGTGCGGGCTGGCGCCACGCCCGAGTCGGTCCCAGCTCATCAGGATCGAGAACGCGAGCAGGCGTCCATCGGCGCACTTGACGTATCCGGACAGCGCGGAGACGCCGTTCAACGTGCCGGTCTTCGCACGCACCGACCCGGCGATCGGCGAGTCGCGGAAGCGGCGCTTCAAGGTGCCCGACTGCCCCGGTTGCGGGAGCGACTGCAGGTAGGCCTCGGCCCAGCTCGCATTGGCCGCGGCGACCAGCACGCGCGCGATGAACGCCGGCGCGACGCGGTCGTCGCGGGACAACCCCGAACCGTCGGCGATCGCGAGGTCGTCGGGGATCGTGCCGCACAGACGATGGAGCTGACCGCGGACGGCCGTGGTGCCGCCGCGGAAGCTGCCGTCGTCGCGCAGCTCGGCCCCCAGCACGCGCAGGAGCTGCTCGGCGTCGAAGTTGCTCGAGTGCGCGAGCGTGCGCTCGAGGCACGGACCGAGCGGGGTCTCGACGTCGGGGAGCTCGGTGTCGGCGGCCGGAGCATCCGGGTCGATCGGCACGCCGGCGGCATCGAGGAGATGGATCGCGGACGCGCGGTAGACCGCGGCCGGATCGTCGACCGACCCACGCTCGCGGCGCGCGCCGGCGCCCCGCAGGAACCAGCCCGACAGCTGCAGCTCGGTGCCATCGGGAACGATCCCGTAGCGCCCGCCCTGCTTGGCGTCCTTGGTCAGCTGGATGCGGCCGGTCAGCGTGAAGGCACCCGGCGGCGCGAGCAGCCGCACGAGCGCGTCGTGGTCGCCGCCGTCGGCGATCTCGACGACCCACAGCCCCTGGTCGAGGACCAGCCCCCCGGTCGGCGCGCAGTAGTAGGTCCAGAGCTGGTCCTGCGGCCAGCCGTCGGGGCGGATCGGACCGTCGAACGGCCCGGCGACGAGCCGCACGTCGCGCAGCGCCGTGACCCCGGCGCCGCGCAGTCGCGCGGCGACCCCGGCGAACAACCCGGCCGGGTCGGTCGACTCGCCGGTGATCCAGTCGGGGTCCCCGCCCGCACGGATCTCGAGCACGCCGTCGTGCACGCGGAAGCCGGTGTGGAAGCGGTAGTCGGTGCCGAGCGCATCGAGGAACGCGGCGACCGTCAGCAGCTTCTGGTTGCTGGCCGGCAGCGTTGCCTCGCCCGCGCGGAAGCCGGCGACCGTGCGGCCGTCGTCGACCGCCACGACCGCGACGCCGGTGCGGATTCCGAGGTGCTCGGCGCGCGCGACCACCGCGCGCAGACTCTGCGCCGGCGGGGCGGCGGCGCCCACGGCGACGAGCACCGCGGTCAGCCCTGAGGGGAGGGTCGACTGCATCGCCGGCGGAGTCTAGCGTGGACGGCCGGTCGGACCACGTCGAACCGGTGCGGGTCCGGCCAACCCGATGGCGCGGACAAAATTTCTGGAGCCTCGCGACGCGCGGTTTGCCGCACCGTTGCGGCGGTCACGCCGGACCGCCGACGCGCACCGGTCCGACCGCAAGATTTTGCCGTGGACGACACGCCGCCCCACCACTATTTGGGGTTCTCGGTTCGGGCGCCAGCAACGGCGCCCGTGTTCGCTCCCGCTCGCCGCTCAACCCTGTGGAGGGGGACGGAGCACCGCCCACGGTGCTCCACGACGGGTCGGTACCATGCGGTCGGATCGACAACACCATCGGGCACTCGTCGGCACGGTGGACGGCAGCGGCGCCGTCCACGCGACGCTCCCGGTCCATCCCGATCGCGCGGCGCCGGTACGCCGAGAGCGGCCTGAGGCCACGGCTCGTTCTGGAGGCAATCGATCGTGAAGATTCAGCGGCGGTTCACGGAGGCAGGGCGCTCTCCCTACGACAGCATCCGGTTCACCTCGCGCACCTCGGAGATTCGCAATCCGGACGGCTCGGTCGTCTTCCGGGCCGAGGACGTGCAGGTCCCGGAGACCTGGAGTCAGGTCGCCACGGACATCCTCGCGCAGAAGTACTTCCGCAAGGCCGGGGTGCCTCAGCTCGGGAGCGACGGCCAGCCGCTGCGCGACGACAGTGGCAAGCCGGTCCTCGGCGGGGAGCGCGACGCGCGGCAGGTGTTCGGGCGCCTCGCCGGCTGCTGGACGCACTGGGGCCGCGAGCACGGCTACTTCGACACCGACAGCGACGCCGGAGCGTTCCACGACGAGCTCTGCTACATGCTGGCGGCGCAGTACGGCGCCCCGAACTCGCCGCAGTGGTTCAACACCGGCCTGAACTGGGCGTACGGCATCGACGGGCCGCCGCAGGGCCACTACTTCGTGGATCCGGCCGACGCGAAGGTCAAGAAGGCGAAAAGCGCGTACGAACGGCCGCAGCCGCACGCCTGCTTCATCCAGTCCGTGACCGACGACCTCGTCAACGAGGGCGGCATCATGGACCTGTGGACGCGCGAGGCGCGGCTGTTCAAGTACGGGTCCGGCACCGGCACCAACTTCTCGCGCCTCCGCGCCGAGAACGAGCCGCTGTCCGGCGGCGGCCGGTCGTCGGGCCTGATGTCGTTCCTCAAGATCGGCGACCGCGCGGCCGGCGCGATCAAGTCGGGCGGGACGACCCGGCGCGCCGCGAAGATGGTGTGCCTCGACCTCGACCACCCGGACATCGAGCGCTTCATCGATTGGAAGGTCGTCGAGGAGCAGAAGGTCGCGTCGCTCGTCACCGGCAGCAAGATCGTGCGTGGTCACATCCACGCGGTGATCAATGCGTGCCGCAGCCGCGACGCGGGCGGCGAGCTGACCGTCGAGTGCGATCCGCGGCAGAACGAGGGGCTCGCGCAGGCGTTGATCGCGGCACGCGACGGCCTGCGTGCCGGAGGCCTACATCCAGCGCGCGATCCAGCTCGGCGCGCAGGGCTACGAAGCCATCGACTTCCCCGAGTACGACACCAACTGGGACAGCGAAGCCTACGTCACGGTCTCGGGCCAGAACTCGAACAACTCGGTCCGCATCCCGAACGACTTCTTCGCGTGCCTCGAGGCCGGCGAGCCGTGGCCGCTGCGGTGGCGCACGAGTGGCGAGCTCGCCCGCGAGGTCGACGCGCGCGAGCTGTGGGAGAAGATCGCCTACGCGGCCTGGTCGTGCGCGGACCCGGGCATCCAGTACGACACGACGATCAACGAGTGGCACACGTGCCCGGCCGACGGTCGCATCGAGGCGAGCAATCCGTGCTCCGAGTACATGTTCCTGGACGACACGGCCTGCAACCTCGCGTCGCTCAATCTCGTCAAGTTCGTCCAGGAGGACGGCTCGTTCGACCTCGAGTCGTTCGAGCACGCCGTGCGGATCTGGACCATCGTCCTCGAGATCAGCGTGCTGATGGCGAGCTTCCCGAGCCGGTCCATCGCCGAGAAGAGCTTCCGACTACCGCACGCTCGGCCTCGGCTACGCCAACCTCGGCACCGTGCTGATGCGGCTCGGCATCCCGTACGACGTCGCGAGGAGGCGTTCGCGATCGCCGGCGCGATCACCGCGATCATGTGCGGCGAGAGCTACGAGACGTCGGCCGAGATGGCCGGTGAGCTCGGTGCGTTCGCCGGCTTCGAGCAGAACCGTGAGCCGATGATGCGCGTGATCCGCAACCACCGCCGCGCCGCCTACGCCGCCGCAGCCTCGGAGTACGAGGGGCTGACGATCGCGCCGAAGGGCATCGATCCGTCGATCTGCCCGCCCGACCTGCTCCGCGCGGCGCGCGCGGCGTGGGATCGCGCGCTCGAGCTCGGCGACCGCAACGGCTACCGCAACGCGCAGGTCACGGTGATCGCCCCCACCGGCACGATCGGCCTGGTGATGGACTGCGACACGACCGGCGTGGAGCCGGACTTCGCGCTGGTCAAGTTCAAGAAGCTCGCCGGCGGCGGCTACTTCAAGATCATCAACCAGAGCCTGCCGGTCGCGCTCGCGCGTCTCGGCTACACGAAGTCGCAGATCGACGACATCATCGCCTACGCGGTCGGTCGCAAGACGCTCGCCGGAGCGCCGGCGATCAACCACGAGACGCTGGCGTCGAAAGGCTTCGGGGACGCCCAGATCCAGAAGCTCGAGGATGCGCTGCAGTCGGCGTTCGACATCTCGTTCGTCTTCAACAAGCACAACCTCGGCGAGGAGTTCCTCACCGAATCGCTCGGCGTCACGCGCGGAGCAGCTCGAGGACTGGTCGTTCGACCTGCTCGCCCACCTCGGCTTCACGCGCCGTGAGATCGCGGCGGCGAACGACTACATCTGCGGCACGATGACGGTCGAGGGCGCCCCGCACCTCGCGCGACGAGCACTGCCGGTGTTCGACTGCGCGAACCGCTGCGGCCGCACGGCACGCGCTACATCCCGTTCCGACGCGCACATCGACATGATGGCGGCGGCGCAGCCGTTCATCTCCGGCGCGATCAGCAAGACGATCAACATGCCGCACGACGCGAGCCGTCGCACGACGTCAAGGACGCCTACGAGAGCTCGTGGCGCGGCATGGTCAAGGCCGTCGCGCTCTACCGCGACGGCTCGAAGCTCTCGCAGCCGCTGAGCTCGATCGCCGGCGAGTCGAACGACGACGACGAGGACGCGCCGATCGTGCACGGCGTGCGCTCCGAGGTCGAGCAGGCCGCCGAGCAGATCGCCCAGCGCGTCGTGCACCACTATCTGCGCGAACGCGCGGCGACTGCCGTTCCGCCGCCGGGGCTACACGCAGAAGGCCGTCGTCGGCGGCCACAAGATCTACCTCCGCACCGGCGAGTACGAGGACGGCCAGCCTCGGCGAGATCTTCCTCGACATGCACAAGGAGGGCGCGGCGTTCCGCAGCTTGATGAACAGCTTCGCGATCGCGGTATCGCTCGGCCTGCAGCACGGCGTGCCGCTCGATGAGTTCGTCGACGCGTTCACGTTCACGCGGTTCGAGCCGAACGGCGTCGTGTCGGGACACGACCGCATCAAGATGGCGACGTCGATCATCGACTACATGTTCCGCGACCTCGCGGTCAACTACCTCGGTCGTGACGACCTGGCGCAGGTCGGCGAAGACGACCTCAGCAGCACCACCACCGGTGGCCCGCTGTCCGAGGACGTGTTCGACGACGGCGCCGAGGAGGACGACCCAGACGGGCCCGTGCCCGGACCGGGAGCGGTGATCGAAGAGGTGGTCGACCTGCGTGCCGAGGACATCCGCATCGAGCGCAACGGCAACGGCGATGGCGAGACGCATGCGACGTGCCGCGAGCCGATCGAGATCGACGAGGTCGCGACCGCTGCGGTCACCGCCGTCCGCCGTCGCAACCGCACGCATGATCTCCGCGTGATCCAGATCCGCGAGGCGCGCATCAAGGGCTACGAAGGCGACCCCTGCCACTCGTGCCAGCAGTTCACGCTGGTGCGCAACGGGACGTGCCTCAAGTGCGTCACGTGCGGCGCGACCAGCGGGTGCAGTTGATGCCGAGCGCGGGCGGCACCACCCTGGACCATCGACCGCCCGCGCGGTTACAAGTCATCCGGTAGATGCCGACCATTCAAATCTCCGGCGGATCGCGCGGGCCGGGCGGCGGCCTGTTCGTCTACCTCCCGGGCATCACGCTGATCCTGCTGGGCACGCTGATCCTCGTGCTGCCCGATCTGCTCCGGTACCTCGTGGCCGGGTTCTTCCTGGCCGTCGGCGCCGTGCTGCTCGCGGCCGGCGCACAGATGCGCGAGGGCGGCATCGCGACGCGTTGGTTCGGCTCGCTGCACGACCGCTTCCGCGGACCGTAGCGCCGAGCACGCCCTCCTGCCCGAACCGGGCGGCAGGCCCCGAGCCGCGAGACCGCGCGGCCGTCGGTCCGAGGCCGGATCGACCCGACGGAAGTTTCGGTCGCATCGCGCGCACGGACACGGCCTCCGATTTCGCTCAAAGCGTCGCCGCCCTGGGTCGATGACAGGACCGGCCACACGCCAGGCCTGGAGACCGGGGAGGGATGTTCTTCGACCACATCGCGCGTTCGCGTGCGCCGTCTGCCTCGCGATCGCGGGCGCGAGCTGCAGCAACGGCGGGGTCGATCCCGCCGAGCAGCGAACCGAGCCCGCCACCGGGCTCAAGACCGACTCGCTGGGCATCGTCTCGCACACGCCCGACGACGGCGCGGTGCAGGTGCCCGTCGACTCGGACATCGTCGTCGAGCTCGACGGTCTGGTCGCGCTCGAGAGTCTGCAGGAGCCGGAGACCGGCCTCAGGAAGCGCGGCGACGCGAACGCGCTTCCAGGAACGATCACGACCACGCATACGGGCCATGGTTTCGTCTTTCATCCGGCGTCGCCGCTACGCGAGGAGACCGACTACGTGTTCTCGCTGTCGGCGTTCACCTCCGACGTCGACGGCCGCCTGCTCGACACCTCGTGGAGCGTCTCGTTCCGGACGCTCGACGAGCGGCCACCTCGTTTCGTCGACGCGGACCTCGTGAACGGGGCCACCGGCGAATCACGGTCGCGGACCTGGACCCTGACGGCCGACGACGATCTGGATCCGACGAGCGTCGACGCGACGACCGTCCGGCTGCGCGACGCGCTGGGCAACGACTGGCCGCTCCGGCTCGAGACGGTCGGTCGGACGATCCGCGCAACGCCGCTGGCCGACCTGGCCGGCAATCGCCCGTTCGTGCTCGGCGTGCTCGGCACACGCGATCGGGCCGGCAACCGACAGACCGAGCCGTTGGTGCGGACGTTCGCGACCGCAACCGACACCACGCCACCGCGGATGCTCGAGACCTGGCCGCTGCCGGGCGCCGCGATCGCGCCGAAGGCGACGCTCACCATCACGTTCGACGAATCGATCGATCCCGCCCGGCCGATCCGAAGGCCGTCGTGGTCACCGACCAGACGGCCAGGAGCTGCCCGTGCGCTCTCGGTCAGCACCGACCGACGAAGCGTCGGGATCCGCCGCGGGACGGCTTCGCCGTCGGGGTCGCTCACGTCCTCCACGTGCCGGTCGGGCAAGGGCGCCGTTCGACTCGAGCGGCAATCGACTCCAGGCGGGATCGACTTGCCGTTCACCGTGTCCGCGGACGACCGGCCGCCGCGCTCGTCGTCGAGCGCTCCGCGGACGGATGCGAACGCGGTCCCTGGGCCACCCAGCCGTCGTCACCTTCGACGAACCGATCGACATCGCTCGGATCGTCCGGCAGACGGTGTCGCTGGTCGACCGCGGACGGCGCGGCGGTTCGCGCTGGCGTCGATCCTCGCACGCGACGGTGACCGGACCCTCGAGGCCGTGCCGGCGACGCCGCTGGCAGCCCGGACGGAGCTACGAGCTGCGGCTCGCCGGCGGCGAACGATGGCCTGCGCGACGTCGTCGGCAATCCGTTCGACGGCGCCCCATCCGCTTCACGACCACCAGGGATGCCACGCTGCCGGACGCCTCCTGTTCCCCGCGGAAGGGGCGGCGAACGTCGCACCCGAGTCGTGCGTGGTCGCGATCGCCGACTCGCCGCTCGACACCGCGTCGGTCGACGCCACGACCTTCGTCGTCCGGACGTCCGACGGCGTCGACGTGCCGGGAACGCGCACGGTCGAGCGGGACGGGCGCGTGCGTGCGATTCGTTCCCGACGCGCCCTGGTCAGCGGGCGCTGGATACGTCGTGCGCTTCGCGGCGGCCCGGACGGCGTGCGCGAGCCGTCGGGCAACTGGCTGCCGCGAGACGTCGCGCAGCTCGTTCGTCGCGACCGGGACCGCCGACGCGACCGCGCCGCAGCTGGAGGCGACGCTCGACGCAATCGCCGCACTGCGCAACGGCGATCTCGTCGTGCCGCGCCACGGGTTCACGATCGACGTCACGGCCATCGATCCGGTCGAGGACGCGCTCGATCCGTCGACGTTCGACGTGAGTCTGGTCGGCGACGGCGGTTCCCGCGACGGCGATGCCGTGTTCCGCACCGCGAGCGTCGACGCACACGCGATGCACGTCACGATCGCCGCCGCCGACGCGCTGCCACCGGGTCGCTACTCGTTGCGCGCATCGGTCGCCGACCGCAGCGGCAACCGGGGCACGGCGGCGGAGATCCGGTTCAGCGTCGACGAGCCGACCGCGTCCGTGCTGCCGTTCGAACGCACCCAGGTGGTGTGGGTCCGGTTCGATCTCGATCGCGACGGCAACGGCCGCGCCGGACTTCGAGGACGACCTGCTCCGACTCGGGCTGTGCGCCGACGGAGACCCGAGCGGAACCAACCACGGATGGTGGTGCTCGT
The DNA here is from genome assembly GCA_963823025.1 of uncultured Planctomycetota bacterium. Lineage (GTDB taxonomy): Bacteria > Planctomycetota > UBA1135 > UBA1135 > UBA2386 > CAWGKH01. The sequence continues at coordinate 722,610 of CAWGKH010000011.1, forward strand.
TCGTGACGGCGTGCTCGCACGCGCGCACCGCCTCTTCGAGCGCGCCGACAACGGCGCACGACTCGGCGCCGACAGCGTGGCCGTGCGACTCACCGCGCGCCAGCCGCTCGGCGTGCCGTTCACGCAGATCGCGTGCGGCGGCTTCGACCCGGAGGGCGAGCTCGGCCGGCACTTCGGCGATCCGTCGACCGGCGCTCTGGGTCGCGCGCCGTACGACTCCCACAACGAGCTGGCGACGGACATCGTGATCGGCACGAACCCGGGCTTCGGCGTGTTCCCCGCCGAGCTGTTGCTGTTCGAGTGCCGCGTTACCTCCAGGTCGGCGACTCGTTCACGACGCGGTTCGCGGCGGCGTTCCTGCCGTTGGCCCCGGCGCTCGGCGGCACGCCGGCGGGCGCCGATCTTCGCGACGCGACGGTGCTCGATCCGGGCTTCCGTTGGGACACCGCGGCCGGCACCGAGCGCGCCCGCTACTCGGTCGTGATGTCGGCGGCCGACGACTGGGCGACCGCGATCGGCACGATCCTCGCCCACGAGATCGGTCACGCCGTCGGCCTGGTCGCACCGGGACGAAGCTCGGACGGGCTCCACGGGGACGAGACCTATCACAACGAGTTCGCGGCACCGGAGGACGTGATGGCGGCGTCGACGGGCTTCGAGTCGCTCGTCGAGCTCGAACATTCGTTCCGCGACCTCAACCTCGCCTATCTCCGCCACCGGGTGCTCGTGAAGCGATGAACGTTCCATCGACATTGGACCACGCCTCGCTGCGTCGCGTGATCGTCGTCACGACGATCGCCGGGACCGCGACCGCACAGCTCGGAGCGACGACGCTCGCGGCGATGGTCGACGGCTCGACGGCGATCGCGAAGGTCCGGGTGCTGGGTCGTTCGGACAACGTGCGCGCCACCGTCAGCGTCCGCAGCGTGTCGAGTCTCGCCGGCGCTCCCACACCGGCGGTGTTCGAGCTCTCCGAGGAGCGGCGCCGGATGTGGCCGCGCGCTCGGCGGCCTCCAGGTGGGCGCTGGCTACGTCGTGTTCCTGCGCGACGGTCCGAAGCTGGCGTTCTCCACGGCCCGTGCGGTCGTGCCGGTCGAGCCCGGCCTGCTGGAGCACCTGGACGCGCTCGTCGCGAGCCACGGTGACGTCGCGGCGCGACTGGCCGCGCTCGCCGGCAGGACTCACCTCCACGAACCAACGCGTGCGCGACGACGCGGCGCTGTCGTTGGCCGTCGCCCCCGGGGTCGAGCACGCGAGTCCCGCGATCCGGGCCGCGATCCTCGGCGGGCTCACGCGCTCCCTCGGCGACCGACGGGTGCGTGGCCGCCGCACTGGCGACCGCCGCGTCCAGAACCGGCGATCCGGCGGCACTCGACCTGCTGCTGGCCTCCGCCGCGCGTGGCGAGAACGCCGCGACGCCATCGCCCCTGGTCGCGCACGCGATCGAGGCCGCCGTGCTCCGATTCCCGTCGCAGGCCATCGCCTCGCGCCTCGCCGCGATCCCCGATCGTCGCGACCGGGCGCAGCTCGAGGCGCTGTGGCTGCCGCGTCTCGCGGTCGCCGCGTCGCGAGCCGAATCCGCGGCGCCGGCGGCGCGCCCGCACTTCCGATCCATCCAACCGACCCGCTCTGTCCGATGAACCGCACGTCGCCACATCCATCGCGCCTCGCGTTCCGCATCCGGTACCTTCGCCCGGCGCCGCGCGCGCTCGCGGCCTGCGAGGCGCTCGGCGTGGAGACCGTGGCCGACTTCTGTCAGCGCGCCCGCGAGGACTTCCTCGCACAGCCGAATGTCGGTGAACGCACCTGGCGCGATCTCTCGGAACGCGTCGAGCGGTTCCTCGACGAACCCGGTGCCGCGCTCGATCTCAGCGCCGACGCGCTGGACCGTGCCGTCGCCGAGGTGCTCCGCAACCGCCGGGCGCTCCGCGCCTGTCGCCAGCTCAAGATCCGCACGATCGGCGAGCTGCTGGCCACGCCGCGAGACGAGCTGCTGGCGGTGCCGGGCTTCGGCGAACGCACGCTCTGGGAGGTGCATCGCGAGGTGCTCGGCGCGTCGCCGGCGGAGGCGATCGCCGACGTGTTCCCGCGACAGTTGCTCGAGCTGCCGGTCGCGACCCTGCCCGACGATCCACACGCCCGACTCGAGTCGTTCCACGGCATGCGCGTGGCCGAGGTCCTCGTCCAGTCGCCCGACGTCGCGACGCGAACGGCGTTGCGCGAGGGACTCGAGGCATTCGTGAACGGACTGCTCGCCGGGCGCACTCCGGAGTTCGCCGAGTGGCTCCGCGGCGCGCGCGAGGATCTCGGGCGGGACAACCGGAACGTGCTCGACCGCGTCCTCGGGCTCGGCCGCCGACCCTCCCCACTCGCACAGGCGGCCAGCGCACTGCGGATCCCGCTCGCGGAGGCCCGCGAGCGACTGGAGCGCGCGCGAAGCGCCATGCTTCGCTACGAGCCCGCCGCGATCGAGCTCTGGGCGAAGGAACTCGAGGCCAATCTCGCGGCCCTCGGCGGCGTCGTCACGCCGACCAATCTGACGGCTGGCAGTGCGCTGCGAGCGGCGACCAGGGCATCGCGCGATCCGTTCTTGCCGCTCCGGGTCGTCACGTTCCTGCGCCCGGACGTCGGCCACACGCACGGCGACTTCGTGTGCCGGCTCGACGAGGCCGCGATCACGCGCGTGCTCGACGCGCTGCGCGCCCGCATCGCCGGAACCGACGCCGCACTGCGCCTGGCCGACCTGCGAAGCGCCCTTCCCGAGGAGCTGTCGCCCGCCGACGGGGACGGATTGCTCCTGCACCTGCTCCGGCACCGCCTCCACCGCACGCTGCGGTTCGACGGTCCGAGCGGAGAGGTGCTGCTCCGCGCCGTGCGAGGACTCGCGGACCGTGTCGAGGCGATCCTCGAGACCGAACGGACGCCGCTGTCGACGGACGACCTGCTGTTCCACTACCGCGATCGCCACGGTCGCGGCCGGCGGCGGCGCCTGGAGGACGCCCTGCGCGGGGACAGCCGCTTCCTGCAGATCGGGCGCGAGACCTGGAGTCTGCGATCGTGGCATCTCGACGAGCTCGAACTCCTCCGACCGGAGGCGGAACGCATCACCGACGAGATCGGCCGGACCGGCTCGCGACGCGACGTGTTCACCGCCGAGAGCGGCGGACTGCCGCTGTCCGAGCGCACGGGGCACCTCCTGATCGACCTCCTGCGACGCGAGCCGACGCTGCGACATCTCGGTCGGGGCGACTTCTGCCCGCGACGCGTCGACGGCTCGCCGCTGGTCGCCGACATCGTACGCACGCTGCGGCGTGCCATGGGTGAGGTGCCCTTCGCCCGCTTCCTGCAGAACCAGCCGCCGTCGCGACGCCGGCTCGTGTCGCGCCTGCTCCGCGTCAACCGGCGGTTCGTCTCGCCGTCGCGCGACCGCGTGGACCTCGCCGACAACTACCCGGTGACCGGCGAGCGGCTGCGGATGATCCTCCAGGTGACGCGGCAGCGGATCGACGCGGCCGGCTACGCCACACTCCCTCACGTTCACGAGGCGGTGGACGAAGCCGGGCTCGGCGGCGACTTCCTCAGCGAGCACCTGCTGCTGGACATTCTCCGACGCCACGGGGACTTCGACGTCCTCCCCGGGCCGATCGTCGCCGATCGGCGGCTCGGCCTCCGGCGTTGGATCCAGCGCACCGCGCGCGCGATCCTCCGTGCACACCGCGACGGTCTGACGCCGCAGCAGGTGCTCGCCGACCGCCCGGAGCTCGCGGAATTCGCGGCCGCGCTGCCGACGCTCCTCGATCTCGACCCTCTCGTGCAGTCGGACGACGGGCTACACTACCATCTGGTCTGACCTGCCGGCCCCACGGGCGCCGGATCGGACACCCTGACCGGACACCTTGACCCGATGCCAGTGATTCGAGAGAGGCGCTTCCTGCGCGTGAAGCTCGACATGGTGGGCCGCTGCCAGCTGCGGTGCATCATGTGCCACTTCGCCCACCCCGACTTCGTCGAGAGCAAGACGACGATGGGACCCGAGCTGCTCGAGAAGGTCGCTGCCGACCTGTTTCCGAGAGCTCACGACGTGGTTCTGTCGTCGAGCGCCGAGCCCTTGATGGCCCCCGACCTCCCGCGCGCGCTCGAGCTGTGCCGGCAGTACGGCGTGCCGAACTTCCACTTCTCGACCAACGGGCTCTCCCTGACCGAGAAGATCGTCGACAAGATCATCGACGTGCAGATGCCGCTGCTGACGATCTCGATCGACGGCGGCAACAAGGAAGTGTTCGAGCGGATCCGCGTGCCGGCGAAGTGGGAGCGCGTGATCAGCCGCTTCGACCTCATCAACGAGCGGAAGCAGGCGCGCGGCTCGACCAAACCGGACATCAGCGCGACCGCCGTGCTGATGAAGAGCAACATCCACTCGATGCCGCAGCTCGTACGGCTGATGCACGAGAAGAAGGTCAAGTACATGAACTTCGTGCACATGGCCGTCATCGGCGGCATGGGCATGGAAAAGGAATCGCTGCTCAACGATCCGCGCCTCTGCAACGAGGTGATGGACGAGGTCCAGCGGGTGGCGGACGAGCTCGGCGTGCAGATCATGCGCCCGCTGCCGCTGCCGGAGTCGAACGCGTCGATCGGCGACGCGGAGGTGCCGGAGTCGGACGAGGGCGGCGGCAACGCCCTGATGCCCGACGCCGACGCGCAACCGGGCACGATGTCGGTCGACGCCTACCTCAACCACAAGAACCGCGAGTTCCTGCTCAAGGTCAAGCCGAAGGCACACCACAACCGGCCCTGCTACTTCCCGTGGTACTACATCCACGTGAATCCGGACGGGACCGTGTTCCCGTGCGGGTCGTGGTGGGAGCACACGGTGTTCGGCGACTTCAAGACGCAGACCTTCCCCGAGATCTGGACCGGCGAGAAGTTCATGGAACTCCGCCGCCAGCTCCACCACATGCAGCTGCGCAAGACGTGCGCGAACTGCGCCGTGTCCAACATGGGTCGACCCGACGTCAAGGCGTCGTTCGCCCAACGCGCGAAGTTCCGCGCGCTGGCTCGGCAGGCAGCCGGCGTGCGCGACTGAGCTGCGTTCACGGCGAGAGAAACTCGACCATTGCCGCGACACCGCGGTAACCGACAGCACGTCGCAGCTCGGTGCCGTCGGGCGTGAGCAGGATCATCGTCGGATAGGCGTTCACGCCGAAGCGCTTCACCAGGTCGCGGTTGTCGTCGCCGTCGACCTCCACCGCGACGACGGGCTCGGCCGCCTTCGCAACGGCTTCCGCGGTGTAGACGATCTTCTTCATCAATGCGCACGGTCCGCACCACGTCGTGTCGAAGTCGATGAACACTCGTGAGCCCGTGCGTCGCGCCTCGGCCACGGCGGCATCGAAGTCGTGGCCGAACGAGACCGGGTGTTCGGCGCGCGGTGCGGCGCGGTCCGCCGCGTAGCGATCGGCCTTCGCCCGCTCCTCCGCTTCGGTGATGCCTGGATCGAAGGCCTCGAACTCGATGAACCGCCCGTCCGGATCGATCACCACCGGCCGATACGCGGCGCCGTCGAGCCAGCAGTGCGTCTCGAGGCTGCGCGCGGGCGCAGACAGGAGGTCGTTCCGATCCCGTGCGAGCGCCCACGCATCGCGCTGGTCGAACACGCCGTCCATGTGCATCTCGGAAACGAGCACGAATGCAGGCCGGCCATCGACCTCGAACGTCCCTTCGTGCCATCCACGCCGCGACCAGCGGAGAACCGGAGCGGCATCGGGCTCGCGAGGGTCTTCGACGAACCAGAGCGCCACCGGATAGGGGCGCGTGCTCCGGGTGTTCTGGTCGCCCGCGGCCGGAACCGGGATTCGCAGCTCGGCCTCGAAGCTCGACCACCACTTGCCGCGCTGCTCCTTCGGCGTCCCGTGGAACCGTTCGGCGTCGCCGAGTTCGCCGTCGCGGTCGAGATCGATGCGGAGCACGTCGTAGTGCCGCGCATCCGGCGTGCGCTCGAGACGGACGCGGATCGGCGGAGCCCCTGCCGGACCGAGCGGAAACGACCCGCTCAGCGCACCGTCGCGCGTCTCGCGGAGCGGCACCTTCGCGCCTTTCGGGCTCCAGCGCAGCGATTCGCCGGGCGCCGGGACGTGCGCGTCCAGGCCGACGTGGACCGGCTTCGGTGACTCTTGGAGGAGAGGAAACAAGAACGCCAGCGACAGGAGCAACATCAGACCGTTCCGAACGAGTGCGGGAACAAACGTGCGCGGCCCGGCGACCGCGAACGATCACCGGGCCGCGATGGCATCGGGCGTGGGTTCCGCCCGGTGGTGAATCAGAAGAACTTCCAGCCCGTCGTGTTCGTGAACCGCAGGGTCAAGGACGCATTGACGTTGATCGCCTGGCAGTAGAGGATCGTCCCGACGAGTCCTGGGGTCGGCGGGATCGTCAGGGGCAGGGTGGTGGTCCCCGGTGCGAAGACGACGAACGGGAAGATCGACGCCGGATCGAGATCCACGGCGCAGCCGATGCCCGGGATCGTGATCGGCACCGGCGACTTCGCGATCGCGAAGTGCAGCGCGTTGGTCGACGTCGCCGGCGCTCGCGAGGTCAGCGAGGTGAACGCGCCGATCGACGCGGTGTCCTCCACGCACAGGCTGCCCGCGGTCGTCGAGCACGGATCGAACGGCGAGGTTCCAGCCTGCAACTCGATGAAGTTCGAGTCGCCGTCGCCGTCGAGGTCGCCGAACGGATCCACCGTCGAAACGTACTCCCACCGGGTCGACAACGCCGATTGCACACCACTTCCCACGGTGGAGATGGTCTCGGGCGTGAGCGTCGTCCGGTTCAGCCGGATCACCTCCGTCAGCCCGCGGGTCGTCGCCCACAGCCGGCCGCAACTGTCGAGATTGAGCCCGATCACGTCCGGTGCGACCGACACCACCGGCGTCGGCCAGGTCGAGGTCGCGACGTCGAACGAGTAGATGTTGCCGTTTCGGAAGTCGCCGACGTACACGTGCTGCACCATCAGGCTGTTCGGATCCATGTCGGCGACGACGGAACCGAGGTTGCCCCCGGGATCCAGCACGTACGACGTGAAGGTGCCCATCGGACCCGCCGTCGGGTCGTAGTCCACCAGTTCGCCGGCACCTCGGTTGTCACCGACGATCCACACATGGCTCTGGCCCGTGGGGCCACGCCGGTCGGCGAAGCACGCCGTCGGCAGGATCTGCGATGTCGCCGGGAGGGAGTACGCCGTGATGGTCCCACTCGAGTCGATCTTCGAGAGGACGCCGGGAGGCCCGACGCGGTGCGCGATCCACTTGTTGCCGGCGGCGTCGACCGTGATGCCGAGCGGCGCGCTGCTGCCGAGCACGTAGGTGTTCACCGGGGTGCCGTTCGCGTCGAACTCCTCGACGCCGGTGCCACCCGAGACCCAAGCGTGCCCCGCGGCATCGAAGGCGATGTCGGACGGGTTGCCGAGGGACCCCGAGATCGTCGTGTTCGGCGAACCGTCGGCGTTGTAGATGTCGACCGTAGGTTGGATGAAGCGGACGACCCAGATCTTGCCGTCGGGCGCGACGTGGGCCGAGCGCAGACCGGTGGTCGGGACCGCGACCGTGCCGGTCACCTCGCCGATCTGGCTGACGGAATTCAGGTCGACCGAACCGCGATTGGCGATCCAGTATTCCTCCTGGCCGTGTGCGGCGACCGTGAGGGCACCGGCGGCGAGGGCGATGAAGACGAAGGGGAGAGGACGCATCAAGGTGAAAGACCTCCAGGTGAGGAAGAAGTCGCAAGGTCCCTCGGAACCGAGGGACCACGGTGCAGGCGCCGCCGACTCGGGTCGAACCGACCCCCTCGGACCCGGAACGACTCGCCACAGCGGAAGTCGTTCCGGAGCGCGAGCCATGTCGGGCACGCCGCACCAGTTCTTCTCTGCCGCGCGGCGCGAAATTGGTCATCGGGACCCAGATTCCCGATCTCGGGATCGGTCTACGGCTGCTGGGAGATCGCCGTCGGTGCCCGGCACGCGTTCCGCGTGATCGCATCGGCGTCGCTCGACGCCGATGCGATCACGCGCGAGCCGAGCCACGATGCGATCGGTACGCCGATGAGACCCGCGAGGACGTCGACGGCATAGTGGTAGCGGAGCGCGACGGTGCTGAACACCAGCACCGCGACCACCGGCAACATGAACCAGAACACCGGCCGCGCGTAGCGCCAGAACAGCGTCAACGACAGGACGCTGAGCATCGTGTGGCCGGACGGAAAGCAGTCCCAGCGGTTGATCTCGGCCGAGTCGAGCAAGGTGTGGATGCGCTGGGCCAGCCACACGCCTTCGATCGCGCGGTCGTGCCACAGGAAGCGATACGGCGGCAACGTCGGCCAGAGCGCGTAGCCGAGGTAGCTCAGCAGGAAGCCGAAGACGACGAGGATCTGCGCGCGTTCGAAGGCACGCCTGCCGCTCCACACCCCCGCCGCCACGATCGCGGCGATCGGCACGAGGTAGAACGACGCGTAGCAGAGCTGCATCAGCTCGGTGAACGGCGGCCAGAGCACCCGCTGGAGCCAGACGCTGGGATCGCTCCCGAACAGCGCGGCGTCGAGGGCGATCCAGTGCCACTCCCAGGGTTCGGGCTGGATCGCCGGCAGCACGAGGCCGAGCGAGGAGAACACGATCGGCAACGCGATCAGGCTGAACACGCCGGTGGCCAACGCGGCCGGCCACCCACCGGCGAACAGCCGCACGACCCCGAGCGCGCTGCCGAACAGTGCGGCATGGATGCCGAGGAACAGCCAGGGTTCGCCACCGGGCACACGACCACCTGACGCCAGCGTGACCGACAGCACGATCGCGCCGATCGTCAGCAGGTAGAAGCTCCAGATGCGGCGGTGTGCGGTGAGGATCATCGGGTCGCGGTCTTGCGGCCCCGCGCGCGGCGCCGCAGCAGCAGCGGCGCGAGCGCCAGACCGGCGAGCGCGCCGCCGACGAGAGCCGTCCACGACACCGGTGTCGCCGGCCCGATCTCCAGGAGTCGCGAGATCGGGCGAAGCTGAAGCGCCAGCCACATTCCGATCAAGACGAACGTCGGGATCTGCACGACGACCGGCACCACCACCACGGGCACGAGGCACAAGGCCCGGCTCTTCGGGTGGTGCAGCACGTGCGCGGCCATCGTGGCCGCGACCATCCCCGACGCGCCGACCCCGGTCGCGCGAGTGCTGGCGTCGACCAACACGAAGGCCAGTCCCGCCAGCACCGCCGAGAGCAGCAGGAACACCGCGAAGCGCGCCGAGCCCGCGCGCTCCTCCAGACGGCTGCCGAACACCCAGAAGAACAGCGCGTTCGTGCCGCAGTGGATGACGCCCGCGTGGAGGAACGGATAGGTGACCAGCGGGAACAGCAGATGCCAGAGCTCCGCGAGCTGGTCGCCGCCGGAACCGGTCGTCAACGAATGCGCCAGCTCGCGCCAGGCGTCCGGCCGGAGTCCGTAGCCGAGCTCCGCGGCGCGCACGGTCGAAGGCGAGCTCTGCGCGAGCCACAGCCACGCGCCGACCCACAGGAAGATCGAGACCGCCGTGACCGGAGCGAAGTGGTAGCGCCCCTGATCGTCGCGGTACGGGATCACCGCGCGTCGCTCGGCGGCGGGCCCACGACGTCACCCGGAGCCTTCGACCCGCTCAGCTCCTTCATCGTCGCCTCCCGGCCGTCATAGCTCAGGAGCCGGGCCTTGCCTTCCTCGCGCGTCTCGAGGTGCACCGGGCGCTTCCACATGTCCTGCAGGTAGCGCAGCGTCTGGAACGCCTCCTCGAACTGCAGGTCCGTTCCGACCCACTCGTGGTACAGGTAGAGTTCCCCGCGATTCGCGTGGTTGGCGTCGACGACGTGGATGATCGGGTTGCCGAAGTTGGTCAGCGAGTCGAGCAGGCCGCGCTTCACCTTGGTCCAGTCGCGATCGAGGATCTCGGTACTGCCCGGTCGCTTGGTTGAAGCCGTAGACGAACAGCTTCTGCGCCTCGGCGAACTCCGCGTTGACGAACTCGTCGACGAAGGACACGTCGTTGAAGATCCGGCGCACCTGGAAGATCTTCTCGCGACCCTCGTTCGTCGGCTGGTCCCACGCCGTGCCGTACGTCCGGGTCGTCCTGATGCTCGTCATTCGAGCCCGAACTTGCCGGTGTCCCATCGGTGCTCGATGTCCCGGAACAGCTCGACGCCGAGCTTGTACGGATTGATCCGCCCAGGGGCCGTCGCCAGCGTGCCCGAGTGGCGATCGGCGTAGTTGACGACCTCCGACGCATCGAGCATGTGCCGCGTCATCAAGGTCGAGTGCCAGTAGCACGGCCCAGCCCTCGTTCATGATCTTCGTCATGCCCTGCGGCGCGAAGTAGTAGGCCTCGTCGCGCAGCATCGACAGGACGTCCTGCTCCCAGGCCTCGAGGGGCGCGTGGTCGAGCAGGAAGCGCAGCACGTCGCGCTCGCGGCCGTGCGGGGAAGTTCCGCTCCCGCTGCGCGCTCCTTCTCCGCGCGCGTGCGCTGCTCCTCGAGGTATCCCGGCGGGTTGATGTACCGGTCCATGTAGTCCTTGGCGCGCAGCTTGTGCACGTCCGAGATCCGGCCGGTCGCTCTCGGCGCGTCTCGCGCGTCGCCGTCGTCCCGCTTGATGAACGGGGCTGTGCTGGTCGATCAGGTTGTCCATCGACAGCACGCGGTCGAGGAAGTCCTCGACCTGATCGACGCCGTAGCGATCCATGTAGCGCCGGATGCGCGCGCCATGGTTCGCCATCATGTCCATCATCTTGCGGTCGTCTTGGCGAACCAGAAGTTGTTCTTGAAGAAGTCGCAGTGGCCGTAGACGTGGGCCATCACGAGCTTCTGATCGAGTCAACGAGTTCGACCGCATCAGGTACGCGTAGCAAGGGTCGTTGTTGATCACGAGCTCGTAGATCTTGGACAGGCCGTACTGGTAGCTCTTGGCCAGCTGCTCGTACTCCATCCCGAAGCGCCAGTGTGGATAGCGCGTCGGAAAGCCGCCGTACGCAGCGACCATGTTCAGCTCGTCGTAGTCGACGAGCTCGAAGATCACCTCGTAGAAGTCGAGGCCGTAGTTGCTCGCGAGCTCGCGGATCTCGTCGCGGTAGCGCGCCAGCTCGGGAGTCGAGCTCGCCCATCGCGTCAGCGCCCCTTCCCGAGGAACGACTTGATCGAATGGCAGGATGCCGTCGCGGTCGAGGATGTCGGTCGTCACGAGCTTCTCGTCGCCGCGGAACGCCTGGTCCAGGTCCTTCTTGAACTGCCCGGATCCGTACGCGCTCTTCACCTGGCCGTAGGCGAACTGATTGCACATCGGCACGATCGACGAGCGCAGCAGGTCCACGCAGCGCTCGGTGTCGCGCGACGACCAGTTGTCGCCGTCGCTGAAGTGGAACGGGTAGATGTTCCACTCGTTCGCCGGGTAGCGGTCCTCGATGAGCGCGCAGGCAGAGCTCGAGCGCCGACGAGATCTTCGTGCCGCCCGACTCGCGCAGGTGGAAGAACGTGTGCTGGTCGACGACCTGCGCCGCGGCGTCGTGGACGATGTAGCGGACCTCGAGGTTCTTGTACTGGCGTCCGCAGCCACGTGTCGATCCAGAAGGCCTCGATGCGCACGATCTCCTTCTGCTCGCGGCCCATGCTGCCGGACACGTCCATCATGTAGACGATCACCGCGCTGGCTTGCGGAATGCTCGCGGCTCTCGATCGAGCGGTAGCGCTGGTCCTCCTTGATCGGGGATGATGACCGGATTGGCCGGGTCGTACGTGCCCGGACGCGATCTGGCGCTTCAGCGCCTCCTCGGTACGTCCGTTTGAAGTGCCGGAGGCTCTGCGGCCCACCCTGCTGATACCGGTGAAGCGACCGGCCGACGTGCGTGATCGGCTTCTTGCCGCGCGGCTCGATGTGCGGCAGCTCGAGCTCCTCGCCGAGGATCTGCGCCAGCTCCTCGATGCTGACGTCGACCTCGAGGACGTGTTCCCCGGCCTCGCTCGCCGGCCTGCCCCGCCCGGGCTCCTGCCGTGCACCGGCGTCGCCGTCCTCGCCCTCGCCCTGCCCGACGCCGCCCCTCGGTTGTTGCCGAAGCGGAACCGCGGGAGCTGGATCTGCGGCAGCGGGATGCTGAGATGCGCTTCTGCCCTGTCGGCCGATCATCTCGCCGGACGTGACGAGCTTGCGGAGGTTCCGCTTGATCTTGCCCGCGGACGATCTCCGGAAGCGCGTGTCCGGTCCTGGTCGATCTTGGCACGGGCTGACCCTCGACGGCTACTCGCTCAGTCCTCGCTCTTGCGCGTCGCCGCGCGCGAAGATCGACGCGACGTAGTTCAGGACGTCGGTGGCGGAGATCTCGTCGTAGCCGAAGTCGCGGATCAGGCGGCTCTTGACGACGTCGATCTTCTCCTGGGTGTCCTTGTCGACGACGGTGGAGACGAGGCTCGTGAGCTTGATGGTGTCCTTCTGGTCCTCGAAGAGCTTCAGCTCGAGAGCGCGGTGCAGCCGCTCGTTCGTCGCGGTAGTCGAAGGTCTTGCCCTCGATGGCGAGCGCGCCGATGTAGTTCATGATCTCCCGGCGGAAGTCGTCCTTGCGCGACTCCGGGATGTCGATCTTGCTCCTCGATCGACCGCATCAGCCGCTCGTCCGGCTCCTCGTCGCTGCCCGGTGTAGCGGGTTCTTGACCTTCTCCTTCTGGGTGTACGCCTTGACGTTGTCGATGTAGTTGCCGCACAGCCGGGCGATCGCCTCCTCGTCGGCGGAGATCGCGCGCTGGACCTCGTTCTTGATGATCGTCCTCGTACTCCTCGCGCACCACGCAGCAGCAGGTCCTTGTAGCGCTTCTTCTCCTCGGGTCGTCGGAGATCAGCGAGTGGTGGTCGAGCCGCTCTCGAGCTCGTTCATCACCATGAACGGGTTGATGCACGGCCGGTCGTTGACGAGCGCGTTGCTGATCTTGTCCTGGATGTAGCGCGGGCTGATCCCGTCCATGCCCTCGCGTGGGCGACTCCTCGCGCAGCTCCCGGATGTTGTCGCGCGTGAAGCCGGGCAGGCGTCTTGCCGTTGTAGAGCTTGAGCTTCTGCAGGAGGGTGAGGTTGGCCTTCTTCGGCTCCTCGAGACGCGTGAGGATCGCCCACATCGCGGCCATCGACAGCGTGTGCGGCGCGATGTGCTTGCCGGGCACGCTCTTCGTGTTGAAGTCGCTTCTCGTAGATGCGGATCTCGTCGTTGAGGCGGAGGTTGTACGGGATGTCGATCTTGATCGTGCGGTCCCGGAACGCCTCCATCAGCTCGTTGTTCTGCAGCTTCTTGTACTCGGGCTCGTTGGTGTGCCCGATGATGACCTCGTCGATGTCGGTCTGGGCGAACTTCTTCGGCTTGATCTTGTGCTCCTGGCTCGCGCCAGCAGGTCGTAGAGGAACGCGACGTCCAGCTTGAGCACCTCGATGAACTCGATGATGCCGCGGTTGGCGACGCAGAACTCGCCGTCGAAGTTGAATGCCCGCGGGTCGCGAGTCGGTGCCGTACTCCGCGATCTTCCGGTAGTTGATGTCGCCGGTCAGCTCGGTCGAGTCCTGGTTCTTCTCGTCCTTCGGCTGGAAGGTGCCGATGCCGACGCGGTCCTTCTCGGAGAGCACGCATGCGGCGCACGACGACGTGGCTCGAGCACCTTCGTCCAGTCGCCGTCGTAGCTGCTCGAGGAGCAGATCCTGGTAGTAGCGCGACGACCGGGCACAGATCCCACGGCATGCGCAGGCGATAGCTCGAGCGCGATCTTGGCGTTCAGGCTCTGCAGGATCCGGTTGCGGGAGTCGGGCGGGACCAGGAGCAGCGGCTCCTCGTTCATCGGGGACGGCACCAGCTCGCCGCCGATCGTTCCAGCTGAACGTGTAGATCGCGCCGTCGAGGGTGCGCGAGTAGTGCTCGAGGCCCTTCTTCAGAAGCCGCACGATCGTCGACTTCGCGGAGCCCACCGGACCGTGCAGCAGGAGAACGCGCTTCTCCGGACCGAACCCGTGGGCCGCGGCCTTGAACACGCTCATCAGGTTCATCAGCGGCCGCTCGAGTCCGAACAGACCGTCCTTGCCCGCATCGAACGGGTCCTCGAAGAACCGGAAGCGCGTGACCTTCTCCTTGTTGTACTCGACCTCCTCGGTGCCGTGGCTCAGCACCATGTCGTAGAGACGCTGGTGCGCCGTCCGCAGGACCAGCGGGTTCTCCTCCACCAGCTTCACGTAGTCCGCGAACGAACCCTGCCAGTGCTCGTCCCGGAACTTCTCGACGTCGAGGGATGCTCGGATGAGCCCCAGAATGTCCACGGTTTCCGCCATCTGATCCTTGCCTGCCGCTCCTAGGACGCGTCGAAGACCGGCGCTACACCGATCCCTCCGCTCTCGTCGGCAGTTTACGCGAACTTCCTTGGGGGAAACCCATCCGTTCGGGACGTCCAACCCACGCTCGGAATCGGTTAGGCTCGCGACCGCATGACCCGACGCAAGTCCGCCCGCGTCCTGACCGCCGCCGCGGCGATCGCGCTGATCGGCGCCGTGTTCGGTGCCCTGTCCGGCTGCAGCGCCTCCCACGGTCCGGTCTCCGGCCAGCGGGCCTACGATCACACCGCCAAGATCGTGTCGTTCGGGCCGCGGCCGCCCGGATCCGAGAACCTCCGCAAGGTGGAGGGCTACATCGAGTCGGAGCTGAAGGCGATCGACCCGAAGCTCGAGCTGCACCGCCAGACGTTCACGGTTCCCGACCGGGCCCCGGGCGTCGAGTTCCGCAACCTGTGGGTCCAGATCCCGGGCAAGGACCCCGACAAGGGTCCGATCGTCGCGATCGCCGCCCACTACGACAGCAAGATCGCCAGCGGGCACGACGACGCCGCTCACAACTTCCCGTTCGTCGGGGCACTCGACGCGGCCGCGTCCTGTGGCGTCCTGCTCGAGCTGGCCCGGGAGATCGACGCGAAGCACCCGATCGACGCCAACGTCTGGCTGATCTGGCTCGACGGCGAGGAATCGTTCGACTGGGACTGGAACAAGGATCGCGCGCTGTTCGGCAGCCAGCACTTCGCGGCGACGATGGCCGCGGACAAGCAGCTCTTCCCCGACGGCCTCGGCAAGCGCATGCGGGCGTTCGTGCTGCTCGATCTGCTCGGCGATCCCGAGCTGAAGATCGACAAGGACACGGAGTCGCATCGCCAACTGCTGGAGATCTTCGCCGACACCGCGAAGCAGATGGGCGTGGGTGACGTCATGCACCGCTACCAGTCACCGATGACCGATGACCACATCCCGTTCAAGAACTTCGGCGTCAAGGTCGTCGACCTGATCGACTTCCGGTTCCGCTCGAAGACCGAGCACGGCCCCAACGCCCCCGCGGAGGCGAAGCGGTACACGCCGTGGTGGCACACCGCCGACGACAACCTGTCCAACGTCTCGGCGGCGTCGCTCGACATCGTCGGCAACCTCGTCTGGCATGCCCTCCCGAAGATCCAGGCGGAGATCGTCCCGTGAGAGCGGCAGCCTTCCTGACCGTCGCGCTGTGCGCCTGCGCATGCAACGGCCGCGGCACACCGGGCCCCGCGCCGGTCCCCGTGTCGTCGATCCAGCGACCGGCCACGCTCCCGGACGACCTCGGCGACAAGGCGTACGCGCACGTGGCCACGCTGGTCGGCCTCGGCCCGCGCCACAGCGGCACTCCTGGCTGGCAGCAGGGCATCGATCACATCGTCCGTACCCTGAAGAGCCTCGGTATCGAGACGCACGTCGACGCCTGGCACGACGACCAGGAGGACCTCGACTTCCAGAACATCACCGCGACGATTCCCGGTCGCCGCTCCGAGCGCATCGTCCTGGGCGCACACCACGACACCAAGCGCACCAAGGGCCCCGAGGATCCCGAGCACGACTTCGAGTTCGTCGGCGCCAACGACTCCGGCAGCGGGGTCGGCCTGCTGCTCGCGGTGGCGGAGTATCTGGTCGCCCACCAGCCCGAGGACACGATCGAGCTCGCGTTCTTCGACGGCGAGGAGAGCGTGCCGTGGAACTGGGACGTCGATCGCGCGCTGTTCGGCAGCAAGCGATTCGTGAAGGAGTACGAGCGGGCGCGGCAGGAGGACCCGAAGACGCCGCCGATCGTCGCGATGGTGCTGCTCGACATGGTCGGCGCCCGTGACCTGCAGATCGACGAGGAGTCGCTCTCCGATCCCGGCTTGATCGCGATCTTCCGCGCGGCGGCGAAGGCGGTCGGGCACAGCGACGTGTTCTTCACGCATCGGCACCAGGTCAGCGACGACCACAAGCCATTCCTCGACGCCGGCATCCCGGCGATCGACCTGATCGACCTCTACGACAATCCGCAGTGGCACACGGCCGAGGACACGCTGGAGAACATCTCCGCGCGCAGCCTGCAGAAGGTCGGCGAAGTCCTGCTGACCGCACTGCCGGCGATTGCCGCCCGCTTCGGCGCCGACCGCAGCGGCCACTGACCCCGCGATGGCCGAGGATCGCTTCGCAAGCCGCGGCTCGCGGCGGATCGCCTGGACCGACGAGCTGCCGGAGGGAGCCGGTGCCGATGGGCCGGTCGTCGTCCTGCTACCCGGCATCGGGAGCGGCCGCCGCCTGTTCGGCACGCTGCCGCGCCGCTTCGCCAAGAGCGGCTGCCGCACGATCAGCTACGACCCCGTCGGCATCCCGCCCTCGAGCGAGCCGGCGACCGATGGGTTCTCGTTCGATGCCGCGGCGGAGGACGTGTTCGCCGTCCTCGACGCCGCCGGCGCGGACCGTGTCGCGTTGGTCGGGACCTCGCTCGGCGGCAAGGTCGCGCTGACGATGGCGGCTGCGCGCCCCGACCGCGTCGCGCGCCTGGTCCTGCTCGCATCGTCGGCGATCTCGACGCCACGCGCGAAGCGCGTCTACCGCTTCTTCGAAGTCGTCGCCGGGTCCGTGCCACCGGATCGGTTCGGGGACGTGGTGGCGCCGTTCCTGTTCGGACGCACGTTCCACGCAAGCCGCCCCTCGGTCGTCGACGACATCGCGCGGGCCACGCGTCCCGCACCCGAGACCCTTCGGCTGATGTCGGCACAGGCGCGCGAGCTCCAGCGCTTCGACGGCGCCGACCGGGCCCGGCGCGTGGCCTGCCCGACGCTGTGCGCGGCCGGGGCCGAGGACACGCTCACCTCGGTCGACGAGGTGCGCGCAACGGCAGACACGATCCCGGACGCCCGCTACGTCGAGTTCCCGCACGCGGGTCACTCGCTGTTGCTCGAGGACGCCGCCGTCTATGCGGCGGTCGAGCAGTTCGTGACGTCCGCGGACTGAGCCTCCGCGCCCCCGCCCCCATCCTCCGAGGGCGGACCCGGACCCACCGTCCCTCAACGCCGTGTCAGCGACACGCGCCCACCGGCAGGCACGTCGACGTCGACGAGCCGCCCGTCGGGCAGCCGGACGCGATGGTGACCGGCCGGGACGTCCTCGACGACGCCGCCGTTGGCCTGGCGCCACAGCGTGACCCCGCGGAACGCTCCGTCACGAGGCTCGATCCCGAGCAGCGGCGCATCGCCGAGGGCCGCACGCAGGGCCACGTCGAGCACGACCACGCCGGAACGAGCCATCACGAGATCGTCGCGCCCCGAGTCGAGCGCCGAGCTGTCGAGGTCACCGACCGAGCCGTCCTCACCGATCGCGAACACGCGCAGCGGCCGCGGCAGCTCGCCGTCGACCACCACCATCTCGCTGCCGTTCCACGAACCGAGGTAGCCGACGTCGCCATCCGGCCGTTCGGCGAACACCCGCGTGCGCGGCAGCACCGCGCGGGTCGGGTCGCCGATCGCGAGGTACTGCACCGCGCCGTGACCGTCGGCTGCCCAGATCTGCTCGAACCGGTTGCCGTCGTGCTCCATCGCGCTCGGGCCGGGCTTCTTGCCGACCCGGTGCGGGATCACCTCGAGCGACTCGATCGTCGCGTAGGGCACGTTCGCCGGCGCGGTGTCCGGACGCAACGCCGCATCCGCGTCGCCCGGCACCAGCCGCCGCAGGGCATCCGCGTGCGCGACCCAGAGCGGACCCGGCCCGATGTCGTGCGCCACGGCCTGCCCCTTGCCGTCCGCGTAGACCCACATCCACTCGGTGAACGCGACCACCGGCAGACCGGGGACCTCCCGCAACAGCAGGGTACTCGGCGTTCGGCTCCAACCCCGCGATCTGGACCGATGCCAGCTCGCCGAGCTCGACCTCGAGCGGGGTCTCGAGCGTCGGCTCGAGCCGACGGCCGAGCGCGATCGAAGCGGTCGTCGCATGCCCCGGGGCCGAGACCAGCAGCGTCAGGGCCTGATGCGCCGCCAGTCCGTGCGGCAGTCCACGGAGCTCGAAGCGGCCATCGATGCCGGTCGTCGTGGCGAGCGCCTCGTAGCGCTCGAGCATGCCGAACGCCTCATCGACCAGGCACGGTACGACCTCGGCGCCGGCGACCAGCGTGTGATCGGCCGTCCACACGGTGCCGCGCACCGGCACATCGGCGCTCAGCACCACCGGTGCGAGCTCCCGACGCGCCTGCACGGCGAGATCGAGGCGACGCGGCAGCGGTCCGAACGCCGCGAGCCCGGACTTCGCCGGGGGCGTGACTTCGATCACCGCGACCTCGCCCTCGGCGACCTCGGCGTTGAACCCGAACCGGCCCTCGGAGTCGGTCGGGTGCCGGCTCGAGCGTCCACCGGACAACACGACGTGCACCTCGGCGTCGGGCACGCCCTTGCCGGTGCGCCCGTCGAGGACGCGGCACATCCAATCGAAGCTCGACGGGGCATCGACCCGCTCCCCGGCGGCGTCGGCCGTCGGGAGGTCGCGACCGGCGCGTCGCGAACGCTCCAGCAGCGCGTCGTCGAGCGCGATGTCGACATCGATCCGCGACGCCGCGTCGAACCGTGCGACCCGACCGACCGTGACCACCACCGGCGCGGCGGCGCCACGCCGGATCCGGGCCTCGCCGGCCTGCACCGCCACGCGGGCGCGCCGCGTGCCACCGGCCGAAGGTCCGCCGTCGAACCGGCGGACGGTCAGCAGCGACAGGTCGTAGCGGCCGGGCGCCACGTCCACCCCGGCGATCCCGTCGAGGGCGACGGCGAGCGCGGAATCGGTCTGGAGCTGCACGGCGCCGGAGCCGACGCCGAACCCGCCGGCGGCGCCGATCGACACCTCGCCGGCACCGTCCAACACGAGCCGCGCCAACGGCTCCCCGCCACCGGGACGGGCCACGGCACTCCGTTCCAGCTCGGGATCCCGGAGCTGGAGCTCGATCGCCGCGCCGCGCGCCGCGCGCACGCGCGTGCCCGCGGTCAACGCTTCGCCGGCGCGCACGGGGCGCTCCCCCCGTTCGCTCTTGATCCACACCGGACCATCGACACGCGCCACCTCGAAGCGACGTTCCTGCGCGTGGTGCCCTTCGAGGAGCGCCGTCGCCACGATCGCGGTCAGCGCGACGATCACCGCCGCGGCGGCCGCCATCAGCGGTCCGCGGCCGACCCGCTCGACGACCCGTCGCCGCCAGCTCGGCCGGCGCCACTCCCGGCGAACCCGCTCCATCACCATCTGCGTGAAGTCCGCGGGCGTGTCGCGACCGACGACCACCGTCCGGCCGACCGCGGCCAGGACGTTCTTGGTCAGGTCGGCCGGCACGTCGGCGAGTGCGGCGCGCTCCTCGCGCAGCGCCTTGCGGATCCGCACCACCTCGAGCTCGGCGCGAGACAGCGCGAGCGCGCAGTCCCGGCAGCCGTGGACGTGCTCGTCGACCGTCTGGCGGATCCGCACCTCGAGGTCGCCGTCGGCGTGGTCGCGCAGCCGCGCGCGCACCCAGCTGCACCGCTCTCCGGCGGGCGGGTGCCGCTGCAGGTCGGCGGCGTCCGGCGCCTGGTGGCCGATGCCGTGGCGAGCCGACTCCGGCCGGTCCGGCAGATCGGGCGTGCCGTCGGGCGTGCGCTCGGGACGCGGCAGGATCGGATCGAGGTCGTCCATCACGTCTCCATGCGCTCCCCGAGACGCACCTGGAGCAGGTCCTTGGCGCGCGCCATGCGCACCTTGACGTTGCTCAGCGAGATGCCGAGCGCGTCGGCGATCTGCTGGTTGGTCAGGCCATTCGCGTACTTGAGCACCAGCGGCATCCGCAGCTTGTCGCTCAGCCGGTCGAGCGCCTGGCGGACGGCCTGCCGCGTCAGCTCGTTCCACTCCCGCGAGACGCTCCGCGGGTCGGCGATCATCCGCGCGAGGGAATCGCCCTCGTCGTCGTGGGTGATCGGGAGCTGCTCGGTCCGCCGCCGCCGCAGCGCGTCGCGGCAGGTGTTGCCGGCGATCCGCAAGAGCCAGGGCTCGAGCCGCCGCTCGTCGTCGAACTGCTCGCGCGCCCGGAACAGCTTGATGAAGGTGTCCTGGGCCGCCTCTTCGGCGTCCTCGCGGGACCGCAGCATGCTGCGCGCCAGCCCGAAGACGACCTCCTTGTAGCGCTCGACGAGCAGCTCGAAGGCGGCGATGTCGCCGCACTTCACAGCGGCCATCAATTGCTCGTCGGACTTCGACTTCACGGCGGGTGGTTCCCGGACTTCCGGCAGGGGGCGAGGTTTCCCGGCGGCGCTACGCGCGGGGAACCGGGGGTGGCCAGATTTTCTCCACACCGTGCCGCCGGCGTCCGGTTTCGAGGCGATTTCAGGGCGCGGCTCAAGTCGAGACCCCTCTCGAGCCGATGCCATGGGCGCCCTGCGATTGCGGGGCGAGAGGAGTCAGGCGATGCGGATCCCCGACAAGCAGGCCATCTTCTTCGAGCTGGACGGCGTGCTCGTCGACCGGCCGGCGCTCGACGACCACGGCCGCGTGCCGTGGCTGGCCGGCGCACTCGAGGCGCTGGAGCGGGTCGACCCGCGCCAGTTCCTCCTGTTCATCGGCACCGCCCGCGAGGACATCGCCCTCGGCGACCTCAAGGAGCGGGACTTCAAACGCCTGTGCGAGCAGCTCCTCGCCGACTGCGACGACCGGCGGATCTCGATCCGGAAGATCTACAGCTGTCCCTACCATCCGAAGGGCAAGGCGCGGTTCAAAAAGGAGTCGGTGTTCCGGAAGCCCGCGCCCGGCATCTACAAGATGGCCCAGCAGGAGTTCGACCTCGACCTGCAGCGCTGCTGGAGCATCGGTCAGACCACCACCGACGTGCTGGCCGGCAGCCGCGCCGGCCTCGGCACCGTGCTCGTCCGCACCGGCCAGGGCGGCCGCGACGGGCGCTTCCACGTCGAGCCGCACCGGTTCGCCCGCGACGTCAAGGACGCGGTCGAGCAGATCGTCGCGTTCGAGCTCTCGCTGCGCTGCTGAGACACGACATCTCACACCCGGTGTAGATGTCTGCCCTTCGCACCCGCGCCACCCCGGCCGGCGGCTGAAAGGCGACCATTCACGCCGGGTGTGGTTGTCCGCCTTTCGCACGGCCCGGGAACCGCGCGGCCAGCCGCGTAAGCTCGGGGCATGCTGCTCGAGCTCGCATTGCCGCTGGTCCTCGTCGCCGCCCCGCAGAAGGCGGACGCCCCCGATCCGGTCTGGCCCGCCGCCATCGACATCGCGATGCGCGTGTCGAACGGTCTCGACACCACCGAGGCCGAGCGCGAGCTGATGGTCGACGGGGTCCGCGACCACCTCGACGACTACGCCGCGTTGCGCGCGCGGCGCATTCCGAACTCGCTGCCGCCGGCGGTGACCTTCGCGCCGCTCGGGAGCCCGCCGCCCGCGGCGGCGGACGTGCCGATGTCGCTGCCGGACGTGTCGCGACCCGACGACCTCGAGGACCTGGCGTTCTGGTCGGTGCGCCAGCTCGCCGCGCTCGTCAAGTCGCGCCAGGTGTCGTGCCTCGAGCTGACGAACCTCGCGCTCACGCGCCTCGAACGGCTCGACGACCAGCTCCACTGCGTGATCCATCTGCTGCCCGACCGTGCCCGGGCCCGCGCCCGCGAGCTCGACGCGATGCTCGATCGCGGCGAGTGGCTCGGGCCGCTGCACGGGATCCCGTTCGGCGCGAAGGACCTGCTGGCCGCGCGCGGTGCGCCGACGACCTGGGGCGCGAAGCCGTTCGAGGACCAGGTGATCGACGCCGACGCCGCGGTCATCGAGAACCTCGAGGCAAGGGGAGCCGTGCTGGTCGCCAAGCTGTCGCTCGGCGCACTCGCCTGGGGTGACGTGTGGTTCGGCGGCCGGACGCGCAATCCGTGGCAGCCCGAGCAGGGCTCGTCGGGATCGTCCGCCGGTCCGGCCGCGGCGACCGCGGCGGGCTGCGTGCCGTTCGCGATCGGCTCCGAGACCCTCGGCTCGATCATCTCGCCGTCGGCGCGCTGCGGCTGCACCGGCCTCCGGCCGACGTTCGGCGTCGTCAACACGCAGGGCGCGATGACGCTGTCGTGGTCGATGGACAAGCTCGGGCCGATCTGCCGCTCGGCCGAGGACGCCGCCATCGTCTACGCGGCGATGCTCGACGACACCGCGCCCAAGGGCTACGCGTTCCACCCCGCGTTCGATCGCGACGTGTCCGGCATGCGCGTCGGCTACCTCGATGGCACCGATCCCGCGTTCCTCGACGAGCTCCGCGGCCTCGGCTGCGAGCTGGTGCCGTTCACCCTGCCCGACTATCCGGTCGGTGCGATGACGATCGTCCTCTCGGCCGAGGCGGCGGCGGCCTTCGACGAGCTGACGCGGAGCAGCCGCGACGAGCTGCTGGTCCGCCAGATCGAGCAGGCCTGGCCGAACGTGTTCCGCGTCGCCCGCCTGATCCCCGCGGTCGAGTATCTCCAGGCCCAGCGGCTGCGCACGGCACTGATGCGCGCGCTGCGCGATGCCCTCGACAGCCAGCACCTCGTCGCATGGGTCCACGAGACCGGCGACAACGCCTCCCTGACGACCACCAACCTCACCGGTCACCCCTCGGTCGTCGCCCCGCGCGGCTACCGCGAGAACGGCACGCCGAAGAGCGAGACGTTCACCGGCCGCATCTACGGCGAAGCCGACCTGCTCGCGCTGGTGCAGGCCTGGCAGCGCGCGATCGCCGAGGCCGAGCCCCGGCGGCCGCAGGTGCACTGAGCCCCGGCATCGCCGCTCGCTCCCCCACCACGACCTCTCCACCCTCGCTCGCGAGGAACAGAGCCCGCGGGATCGCGGTGCACGTCAGTCCCCGATCACCAGCGTGCGTCGCGCACTGAACGCCAGGTCGAGCACCGGAGCCGGTGGATCGAGCACGGCTGCCTGCGAGTGCAGCGAGAGGCCGCGCAGGGAGAGGTCGTTCGGCACGTGGATCGGCGGCGTCTCGGCGAACCCAGATGCGTCCGTGGTCGCATCGACGACCACCCACGGCGGCGCCACGTACAGGGTGCAGCCACCGCCGAGCGCCAACTGATCCGCCGTCGCGGAGAACACGAAGACACAGGGCGACCACGCGCGTGTCGATGCCAGACGGAGGCGGAGTCCCGGGTTGCCGACGTACGGCTCGTTGCTGCTGAGCACCGGCGGGCCGCCGGGTCCGCCGCAGCCGACGCCGGCGCTGCTGGTGCTCGGCGGCGTGAAGGTCCCGAAGACCCAGGTGTCCGCGAAGGCCTGCCCCAAGCCGCGTTGACCGCCACCGAACGACAGGACACGGTGCTCCACCGGATCGTAGATCATCGCGTGCCGGGAACGACCTTCGGGTGTCACCGCGGTGACCACTCGCGACCAGTCGCTGCCGTCCCATTCCCACGTATCGGTCGAGACCGCGTTCCCGTGCAGGTCCTCGCCGCCGAACAGCACGGTGCGCCGCGCATCCACGTCGTAGACCATCGCGCTCGCGAGCCGCCCGCTCGGGCTGGTCGCCGGCGACCGCTGTGCCCAATCGTTGCCGTCCCATTCCCAGGTGTCCCCCAGAAGCGAGACCAGGAAGGTACCCGCGGTGTGCGCGAAACCGCCGAAGAGCACGGTGCGCTGACGGTCGGGGTCGTAGGCCATCGAGTGCGCGGAACGCGGAGTCGGGTGCGTGGTCGGCGAGAGCTGCGCCCAGGTCGACCCGTCCCACTCCCAGGTGTCCGAGAGATCGCTCGTCGCGTCACGACCGCCGAAGAGCACGATGCGATCGCGCGCGGAATCGTAGGCCATGCCGTGATCCGATCGAGCTGGCGGACTCGAGGCGGGAAACCGCTGCAACCAATCGTTGCCGTCCCACTCCCACGTGTCCCCGTAGAACGTCGTCTCGTTCCCTGACAGCCCGCCGAACATCACCACGCGATGCCGCAGGCCGTCGTAGACCATCGCGTGCGTCTGGCGTCCCGGCGGAACGGTCACGGGAGTCCGCTGCGTCCATCGCTCGCGATCCCACTCCCACGTGTCGCCGAAGCCGTTCCCCCCGAACAAGACCGCACGGTCGCGCGCCGCGTCGCGTACCATCGCGTGACCGCGACGCCCGCTCGGACTGGACGGTCCCGAGCGCTGCGACCAGGAGTTGCCGTCCCACTCCCAGGTCTCGGAGAGGAAGCCGGAACCTATCTCCTGTTGCCCGCCGAACAACACCGTGCGCCGCCGTCCGACGTCGTATGTCATCGCGTAGCTCTGGTACGCCGTCGGGATGCTCGTCGAGGCAAGGCGCTGCCACGTGCTGCCGTCCCATTCCCAGACGACGAACGGATCCAGTAGCGGGATCGTCGTGAACTGGAGGATCTGGCCGATCAGGACCACCCGCTGCCGCGACAGATCGTACGCGAGCGTCTGGCCCGGAGCGATGGTGGTCAACGCCGGAGGCGGCGTCCGTTGGGTCCAGTCCTGGCCATCCCACTCCCATACATCGCGTTGGTTGGTCCGGTCGCCACCCGCCATGACGGTGCGCTGGCGAACGACGTCGTAGCAAAGGGCGTGGCCCCACCGCGCCGGCGGGCTGGTGCTCGGTGCTCGCTGCGTCCACGTCGAGCCATCCCACTCCCACGTGTCGGCGAGATCGATGCCGCCATGGAAGCCGCCGAACAACACCGTGCAGTGCCGCGCCCAGTCATAGCACATCGCATGGCCCCGTCGCGGCGACGGGGACGCCGCGGGCGATCGCCGGGTCCACCGGTCTCCGTCCCATTCCCAGGTGTCCGACAGCAATCCGGACGCGCCGTTCCCTCCGAACATCACGATGCGCTCTCTCGCGACGTCGTAAGCCATCGCGTGGAGCGTACGAGCCGGTGGGTTCGCGACCGGGAGCCGGCGCACCCATGCGTCGCCATCCCATTCCCACGTGTCGGCGACCGGATTCGGGTAGGACAAGCCGCCGAACAAGACCGTCCGGTGGCGAGCGATGTCGTATGCCATCGCGGGACTGGCGCGGGCGTCGAGGAACCGGCGCCGCATCCAGTTCTGCTGAGCGGGCACCGCCGAACCCAGCAGGCTCACCGAAGCGATGCACCAGGCCGCGACCGCAGACCATTCGCGTGACAACCGGTCGCGTCGGCCGCTCGAATTCGACGAAATCACGACTCTTCCTTCTGGGTCTGTTCGGAAACGGCGACCGGTGGTGCCAGACGACCGACCGACCCCGGCCGGACGAGCACTCCTCGTCTAGTGAGCATGAGGAGCGATGTCACGGAGATCTTCCGAACGGCGATCGGCCGATGGGCTATTCCGCCAACACCACGCACACCCGCCCGCCGTCGCTGGCGTCGAGCGCGACGTCGAGCGCGGCCAGACCGTCTTGGTCGCAGCAGACTCGGAGACCGGTTCGGACGGCGTCGGCGAGCATGCGGCGCGCGGCATGGCGGTCGGCAGTGGCGTCGACGCCCGCCACCGCGACGGTGCTGCCGCAGGCCGCGAGTCCCCGGGCGATCGGGCGCGCGAGCGACGCCGGTGCGACGAGCACGCGCTCGACCTCGGACGGCAAGGCGTCGGCGAGCTCGAGGCCGAGCGTCGCGAGGCCGTCGTCGAACTCCTCGTCGCCCGGTCCCGACGCGGCGAGGTAGCCATGCCGCGCACGCAGCTCGGTGGCGCGCGCCGCCGCCGCCTCCGGATCCGCGACCGTGGCCACCGTCAACCCGGCGTCGAGCGCTTCGAGCAGCAGCCGGCGATCGGGATCGGCGAGCGTCGCCTCGTCGACCACCGCGATCGCCGGCACGCGCTGCAGGACCGCCGCCGTCGCCCACGCGTACATCGGCCGGAACGCGCCGTGCACCACGAGACCCTTCGCACTGCCGAGCCTGCGCGCCAGCGCGTGCATCGCACCGCGGAACCACGCCGAGCCGCCCGGTTGCAGCACGTCGAGCTTGACGCGCAGTCCCGGCGGACACGTGCGTCCCGGCAGGCACGGCCCGCCGACGATCGGCGTCGCCACGAGCTGCCCGCGGATCCGGCGGTGAACGGCGTCGAGTTGTTGGCGCGTGACCATCGCCCGCAGCGTACGCCCGGACCTCACCCGACCGCCACGGTCAACAGCGCGAGCGGGCCCGCGCCCGCGTCCCGCAGCACGGTTGCGCACGCCCGCGCGGTCGCGCCCGAGGTCGTCACGTCGTCGACGAGCACGACGACTCTCCCGCGCACCGCCACCGGTCGCGCGACGGCGAACGCACCATCGACGTTCGTCGCGCGGTTGGTCACCCGCGGATCCCCCTGCGGCAGCGTGTCGCGCGCGCGGCGCAACGCGCCCGGCACGAACGATCGCCCGACCGACCGCGCGATCTCCTCGGTGAGCCGCGCGGCATGATCGTGCCCGCGCTGCCGGCGCTTCTTCGCGTGCATCGGCACCGCGACGAGCACCGCGCGCCGACCCGGTCCCGCGATCCACGGCCGGATCGTGTCGGCCGCCGCCCGCACCATCAGCCGCAAGGCCGCCGGCTCCGCGTCGAACTTGAAGCGCCGCACGATGGCACCGCCGGTGCCGCGATAGCGCCACGGCGCCCGCGCGACCCGAAACCCGGTGATGCGGTCGTGGCGCTCGTTGCAGCTCCCGGCCCCGATCGCACGCGGCTCCCCGCAGCGCGGACAGACCTCGAGCCCGACGCGGAGCTCGAGGCCCGCGCGGCAGCCGCCGCACAGCTCACGGCCGGCGACGCCGCACGCGACACAGCGCGGCGGCGCGACCGCGTCGAACGCCGCCGCCGCGAGCTCGCGGATCAGGCGGCGGATCTCGAGAGGTGAAGGCGCGGTCACACCTCACCGGTGTGCCGGAACCCCGATTGGTGACGCGACGATTTCGACGTTCCGCGCGCGCTCAGCGTCCGGGCAGTGCCTGCACGTCGTCGCGCAGCCGTCGCCCCCGATCGCCGCGCCCGATCGGCGCGCTCGACGAGCCGCGCTCCGGCTCGGCCGGGAGGTCGAGCGCGCGGCGCACCGCGCGCACGTAGTCCTCGACCGTCATGTCCGGGCTCTGACGGATGCCGAGCCACAGCCCGATCTCCTGCGTCAGCGCCATGTTCTTCTGGAAGTCCCACGGATGGGTCCGGAAGAAGTCCTTCAGGTAGCGGCGGAACGTGCGGCGCGAATAGGTCGCGCCGATCAGGTAGACGAGGCCGGCGAACGCGACGATCACGACGCAGACGAACACCGTCGTCAGCCGGTCGCGGATCGAGTCGAGGACCGCGAAGCCCTGCAGCAGGAATCCGGTGTTGAGGAACAAGAACCCGATGACCACCTGGATCTTGTTCAGGCTGTAGTCGCGGACCGCGGCCAGGCTCCCGGCGCCCACGCCGAAGAACTCCTCGATGACCTTCCGGGTCCGCCGGAAGATGATCGAGTTGGCGAGGAAGAACACCCCCACCAGGTTGCAGGTCAGTCCGATGACCGCGAGTTCGGAGGATTCCATGAGGTGACGATGCGGACGTACCCGTGCCGTGCGTGGCTCGGGGGTCGACGGTGCGACCGCCCTCGCCCCGACGGACAACGGGCCCACGCCGACATGCCCGGTACGAGCCGCAGTCCGCGGAAGTCTAGAGGCACCCGCCACCCTCCGCCAAGCGACCCGACCGGATTCCGTCGCCGAACCCCTGCCACCCCGGGATCCCGCCTGGGAACCGGCCGCCCATCCGGTCAAGATGGGCGCCGCCGCCGGACGAATCTCCGCGTTGACGATGGACCGCATCGACCTGGACGTCCTGATCTCCCTCGCCCGCCTGCGCCTCGACGACGGCGAGCGGCAGCGCGCGCGGCAGCAGCTCGAGCGCCTGCTCGACCACTTCGACGTGCTCGCCGAGGTCGACGTCGGCGGCGTCGAGCCCTCGCCGTACCCGCGTCCGCTCGAGCTCGCGGCCCGACCCGACACCCCCGAGTCGCCGCTGCCGGCCGACGAGGTGGTCGCCAACGCGCCGGCGGTCCGCCGCGGTCACTTCGTCGTGCCGAAGGCCTTCGACGCATGAGCGCCGAGCTCGTCGAGATGTCCGCCGCGTCACTCGCGGCGGCGGTGCGCGACGGCGCGCTGTCGGCACGCGCGATCAGCGATGCGTTCCTCGATCGCATCGAACGCGTCGACGGCGCAATCGCGGCGTTCGTCGAGGTGTGGGCCGAGGCGGCGCGGGCGCGCGCCGACGCGATCGATCGCGCGCGCGCCGCCGGCGAGCCGCTCGGCCCGCTCGCCGGCGTGCCGGTCGCGATCAAGGACCTGTTCGTGCGGCGTGGCTGCGCGACGACCTGCGGCTCGCGCATCCTCGAGGGGTTCGTGTCGCCGTACACCGCGACCGCCGTCGAACGCCTCGAAGCCGCCGGTGCCGTGCTGCTCGGGCGCACCAACATGGACGAGTTCGCGATGGGCAGCTCGACCGAGCACTCGGCGTTCGGCGCGACACACAATCCGTTCGCGCCGGATTGCGTGCCGGGCGGCAGCAGCGGTGGCTCGGCCGCGGCGGTGTCGGCGCGGATGGCGCCGCTCGCGCTCGGCTCCGACACCGGCGGCTCGGTGCGGCAGCCGGCGGCGTTCTGCGGCGTGCCGGGGCTGAAACCGACGTACGGCCGGGTGCCGCGCTTCGGGATGGTCGCGTTCGCGAGCTCGCTCGACCACGTCGCGCCGTTCGGGCGCACCGTCGAGGATCTGGCGCTCGCGCTCGAGGTGCTGGCGGGCCCCGACGGACGCGACGCCACGGCCTTGTCCGACGCGCCGCCGGCGTGCCTCGCCGAACTCGGCGCCGGCGTGAAGCGGCTTCGCATCGGCGTGCTCGGGGACCTGCCCGAGGGCGTCGACGGCGAGGTGCGTGCGCGCGTGGACGAGGCGATCGCCGTGCTCGCGGAGCTCGGCGCGACCGTCGTCCCGGTGAGCCTGGCGCACTTGCGCTACGCGATCCCCGCCTACTACCTGATCGCGACCAGCGAGGCGTCGTCGAACCTCGCGCGCTACGACGGCGTGCGCTTCGGCTCGCGCGTCAGCGACCGGAACGACCCGGGCCTCGAGGCGATGTACGCCGCGACCCGCGGCGCGGGCTTCGGCGAGGAGGTGCGGCTGCGCATCCTGCTCGGCACGTTCAGCCTGCTGAGCGGCACCTACGAGGAGCGCTACCTGCGCGCGACCAAGGTCCGCACCCGCATCCGCGAGGACCTCGAGCAGGCGTTCGCGACG
Source organism: uncultured Planctomycetota bacterium (assembly GCA_963823025.1). Classification (GTDB taxonomy): domain Bacteria; phylum Planctomycetota; class UBA1135; order UBA1135; family UBA2386; genus CAWGKH01. Next base: position 752,170 of record CAWGKH010000011.1, read on the forward strand.
TGTGACGTGCTCGTGTCGCCGACGACGCCGACACCGGCGTTCCGACTCGGCGAGAAGCTCGACGATCCGCTGCAGATGTACGCGAGCGATGCACTGACGGTGCCTGCCAACCTCGCGGGCGTGCCGGCGCTGTCGGTGCCGTGCGGGTTCACGTCGGCGGGGCTGCCGGTCGGGCTGCAGATCGTCGGGCCGGCGCTCGCCGAGCCGAGGATCCTGCGAGTCGGTGCGGCCTATGAGCGGGCGACGGGGTTCGGGGCAGTGGCACCGGCGGTCGAGCGCCGCGGAGGTGGGCCGTGAGTGCGCCCGGCTTCGCGACGACGCATCGGACTCGAGGTGCACGTGCAGCTCGGGTGCGAACCAAACTGTTCTCGACCGCGCCGGCGGAGTTCGGCGGCGAGCCGAACACGCGCGTGACGGTCGTCGACCTCGGCCTGCCGGGGGTGCTGCCGGCGCTCAACGACGAGGCGGTGCGGCAGGCGGTGATCGCCGCACTGGCGCTCGAGGGCGAGGTGCGCGAGCGGAGCTGGTTCGACCGCAAGAACTACTTCTACCCCGACCTGCCGAAGGGCTACCAGATCAGCCAGTTCTACGAGCCCTACTGCCGCGGCGGGCGCGTGCCGCTCGGCGACGGGCGGTTCGGCCAGCTCGAGCGCATCCACATGGAGGAGGACGCCGGCAAGCTGGTCCACGAGGAGGGGCTGAGCCTCGTCGATCTCAACCGCGCGGGCACGGCGCTGATCGAGATCGTCGGGCGTCCGGACCTGCACGAGCCCGAGGACGCGGTGCGGCTGCTCGACAACCTGAAGTCGATCCTGCAATACGTCGGCGCGTCCGACTGCGACATGGAGAAGGGCTCGCTGCGGTGCGACGCCAACGTGTCGCTGGCGCCACTGGGCGTGCACGAGCTCGGCACCAAGGTCGAGATCAAGAACATGAACTCGTTCAAGGCCGTGCAGCGCGCCTTGGAGTACGAGGAGCGGCGCCAGGCGGCGATCCTCGCCGGCGGCGGCGCGGATCGTGCAGGAGACCCGGCTGTGGAACGAGGAGCGCGGCGAGACGGCGTCGATGCGCACGGAAGGAGAGCGCGCAGGACTACCGCTACTTCCCCGATCCGGACCTGCCGCCGCTCGTCGTGCACCGGGCGTTCGTCGAGGAGCTCCGGCGCGAGCTGCCCGAGTTGCCGCTCCGGCGTCGGGCGCGTTATCGCGAAACGCTCGGGCTGCCGGACTACGACGTCGGCGTGCTGACCGCGCATCGGGACGTCGGCGACTACTTCGAAGCCCTGGCCGAGGCCTGCGGCGACGTCAAGGCGGCGAGCAACTGGGTGATGACCGAGGTCACGCACGTGCTCCACGAGCGCGGGCTGACGCTCGCGACGTTCCCGATCCCGCCAGCGCGGCTCGCCGGACTGGTCCGGGCGCGGCTCGAAGGACGGCTCAACAACCAGGGCGCGAAGAAGGTGTTCGCGAGGATGCTCGACACCGCCGAGGACGCCGCGGCGGCGATCGCGGAGCTCGGCCTCGAGCAGATGACGGATCCGGAGCAGCTCCGGCCACTGGTGGAGCAAGCCGTCGAGGCCGACCCACGCTCGGTCGAGTCCGTGAGGAACGGAAAGCTCAAAGCGTTGGATGCCTTGAAGGGCCGTGTCATGCAAGCTACTCGCGGCCGCGCCGATCCGCGTGTCGTCGACGAGCTGCTGCGCCAGCGACTCGGCGTCTGAGCAGCGCGTCGCGCGGCGGCGTCTCCCCCACCCGAAAGGCGAACCCGATCCCCATGCCCACCGGCGTCCGACTCGATCACGTCACCAAACGGTTCGGCGACTTCACCGCCGTCGACGACCTCTCGCTCGCGATCCCCACCGGCTCGATCTACGGCTTCATCGGCCCGAACGGCGCCGGCAAGACCACGACGATCCGGATGATCATGGGCATCTTCTGGCCCGACGAGGGCTCGCTCGAGGTGCTCGGCAGCGCGCGGCCGGAGGAGGTGCGGGACCGGCTCGGCTACCTGCCCGAGGAGAAAGGGCTCTACAAGACGATGAAGGTGCGCGAGACGGTGGCGTACTTCGGGATGCTGAAGGGGATGGACCGGAAGATCGCCAACGAGCGGGCCACCGCGATGCTGACCGAGTACCGGGCTCGGCGACTGGCTCGACAAGAAGTGTCAGGCGATGTCGAAGGGGATGGGCCAGAAGGTGCAGCTCCTCGGCACGCTGATCCACGACCCGGAGCTGGTCGTGCTCGACGAGCCGTTCAGCGGGCTGGACCCGGTCAACATGGAGCTGATGCGGGACACGATCCTGCGGATGAAGCGCGAGGGGCGGACCGTGATCTTCTCGACGCACGTGATGAGCCAGGCCGAGGAGATCTGCGACTACGTGTTCATGATCCACAAGGCGAAGAAGGTGTTCGACGGGCCGCTCGCGGAGGTGAAGAAGGGCGAGGGGCAGGGGATCCACCTCGCGTACGAAGGGGGACGCGACGGCGGTGTTCGACGAGCTGCGGCGGGAGGGGCTGGTCGAGCGGATCAGCGACGCCGGCAAGGAGGCGGAGCTGTTCCCGCGCGACGGCACCGATCCGCAGGCGATTCTCGCCAAGCTGGTCGGGCGGGTGACGGTGCGGGCGTTCGACCTGCGCGAGGCGTCGCTGCAGGAGATCTTCGTCCGCAAGGTCGGCGGGGAGGTGACGCCATGAGGCGCACGATGTTGGTGGCACGGCGGGAGTTCGTCGAGAACCTGCGCACGAAGACGTTCTGGATCGGGATCTTCTCGCTGCCGGTGATCTTCGGGTTGTGCATCGTCGTCGGGCGAGTGCTCGAGCGGAACAAGGACGTGCGGGCGTACGCGGTGATCGACGAATCGCAGCAGCGATGGCTGTCGCAGGCGGTCGAGCTGCATGCGGCGCGGCACGACCTGGTTGCGCTGGCGCAAGGCCGCGACGAAGGGAGGCGAGCAGGACCAGGCGGAAGCGCGGAACAGCGGATCGAAGCTCTGGTTCGATTCCCTTCCCGAAGATCATCCGTTGAAGGAGCTCGCCCGCCGGCTGGCTCCGGTCCTGCAGGGCGAGGATCGCCACGCGACGCTCGGACTGCTCTCGGGAAACGTCGCGGATCTTCCACCCGCGGCCCGGAAGGTGTTGCTGCAGTGGATGTTCGAGGTGTCGACCGATCCGAAGAAGCGCGCAGCATTCCGGTCGATCGCGTCCGACCTCGCGATGGCCCGCTACCGTCGTGTGACGCTGGCCGACCTCGGAATCGACGAGCAGACGCGATCCCGCGGCGCGAAGAAGAAGCTCAACGAAGGCGATCGACAACGGGAGGCTGTTCGCGTACTTCGTCGTGCCCGAAGGATCCGGTCGCCTCGGACACAGGGGCCGAGTACGTCTCCAACAACCTGACCGACAACGATCTCCGCAACTGGTTCGCGAATCACGCCACGGACGTCGTGCGTGAGCGGCGAGTCGCCGCGCTGGACCTGACCGAGGCGCAGGCGCAATCGATCCAGGTGCCGTTCGTGTTCGGCGAGCAGAAGGTCTCGGCAACTGGCGAGACGGAGAAGGTCAGCAGCAGCGAGAAGGCGTCGAGCTTTGCTCCGATGGTGTTCGTGTACCTGCTCGTGGATCGCGGTGTTCACGGCGGCGCAGATGCTGCTGACGAACACCGTCGAGGAGAAGAGCAATCGGCTGATCGAGGTGCTGTTGTCGTCGGTGTCGCCGATCGAGCTGATGTCCGGCAAGGTGCTCGGGCATCGCCGCGACCGGGCTGACGATCGTCGGCTCGTGGGTCGTCACCGCATTGATCGGCATGCGACTCGTGCCGCAGTCCTCGCAGCTCGTACAGCTGGGACTGGCGGCGATCATCAGCGACCCGCTCTACCTCGGGTCGTTCGTCGGCTACTTCCTCGCCGGCTACCTGCTGTTCGCGGCGGTCCTGGTGGCGCTCGGCTCGGTCTGCAACTCCCTGAAGGAGGCGCAGAACCTGATGCAACCGGTGTTCATCCTGCTGATCGTCCCGCTGGTCGCGATGTTCTCGTCGTGCAGGACCCGAACGGCACGGTCGCGCGGATCTTCACCTACATCCCCATCTACACGCCGTTCCTGATGATGAACCGGGCCGGCGGTCCTCCGCCGCTCTGGGAGTACGGCGCATCCACGGTGCTGATCCTCGTCTCGCTGGTGATCGCCTTCTGGGGGGCCGCCAAGATCTTCCGGGTCGGCATCCTGATGACCGGCAAGCCGCCGCGGATCCGGGAGATCCTGCGCTGGCTCAGGGCGCCGATCGGGCAGGTCGCGGTGCGGCACGCGCCCGAGCATCGGGAGTGACCGGCCGCCGCGCCGGATCGGACGAACGGCGGACACACGGCGGACGCAGGGGCGCGCTACGCTTGTGGTCCCGGGTCGGTGAAGGCGACCCGGGGTGCGTTTCCCAGACTCCCAGGAGAACTCCGTCCATGTGCACCCCGACTGCCGCCGCGTCGACCACCGCGTCCGCGACCTCCACCCAGCCCCAGCGCCGGCCGATGCCGCGCATCGGCGATCCGGCGCCGGACTTCACCGCACCGACGACGCACGGCGAGATCCGCTTCCGCGAGTGGCAGGGCGACGACTGGGTCGTGCTGTTCTCGCATCCGGCCGACTTCACGCCGGTGTGCTCGACCGAGCTGACCGAGTTCGCGCCGGCGCGCGAACGAGTTCAGCGACAAGGACGTCAAGCTGATCGGCCTGTCGGTCGACAGCATCCACGCGCACCTCGCGTGGGAGCAGAACCTCGCAGAAGATCCTCGACGTCAAGCTGCCCTACCCGATGATCGCCGACTCCGACCGCAAGGTCAGCGAGCTCTACGGGATGATCCATCCCGGCGAGTCGGCGACGGTGACGGTGCGCGCCCTGTTCGTCATCGACCCGAAGCACACGATCCGCGCGATCGTCTACTACCCGCTGAACGTCGGCCGCAGCGTCGACGAGGTCGCGCGCCTGGTCACGGCACTGCAGACCTCGGACCAGAACGCCGTCGCCTGCCCGGTCAACTGGAAGCCCGGCGACAAGGTCATCGTCCCGCCGCCGAAGAACGAGAAGGAGGTCGAGCAGCGCATGGCCCTCTCGGGCGTCGAGCGCCTCGACTTCTACCTGATCAAGAAGTCGCTCTGACGGCGAAGGGCAGACAACCACACCCGGTGTAGTTGTCTGCCCTTCACTCCCACTCGATCGTCGCCGGCGGCTTCGACGAGATGTCGAGGCATACGCGGTTCAGGCCCTTCACCTCGTTGATGATGCGGTTGCTGATCCGCCGCAGCACGTCGACCGGCAGCAGCTCCCAGTCGGCGGTCATCGCGTCGGTGCTCGACACGACGCGGACGACGCAGGCGTTCTCGTAGGTGCGCTGGTCGCCCATCACGCCGACCGAGCGCACCGGCAGCGACACCGCGAAGTACTGCCACAGCCGCTCGTGCAGCCCGCGGGACTCGATCTCCTCGCGGACGATCGCGTCGGCCTCGCGCAGCGGCGCCAGCCGTTCCTCGGTGACCTCGCCGAGGCAGCGCACCGCCAGACCCGGGCCGGGGAACGGCTGGCGATCGACCAGCGACGACGGCAGGCCGAGCTCGCGCCCGATCGCCCGCACCTCGTCCTTGAACAGGTCGCGCAGCGGCTCGACGAGCTCGAGGTCGAGGTCCTCCGGCAGCCCACCGACGTTGTGGTGGCTCTTGATCGTCGCGGTCGCGCCGCCGTGCGCGGCGACCGACTCGATGACGTCCGGATACAGCGTGCCCTGGCCGAGGAACCGCGCCCGCGGCAGCGCCTTCGCCCGCTCCTTGAACACGTCGACGAACACCCGCCCGATGATCTTGCGCTTCCGCTCCGGGTCCTCGACACCCTTCAGCTCGCGCAAGAACAGCGCCCGCGCGTCGGCGACCTGCAGGTCGATGTGGTACTCGTCGCGGAACAGCACCTCGACGCCCTCGCGCTCGCCCTTCCGCAACAGCCCGTTGTCGACGAACACGCAGTGGAGCTGCTCGCCGATCGCCCGGTGGATCAACACCGCCGCGACCGACGAGTCGACGCCGCCCGACAGCCCCATCACGACGTCGCCGTCGCCGACCTGCTCGCGGAGCGCCGCGATCTTCTCCTCGACGATGCTGCCCGGGTGCCAGTCGTCACGGCAGCCCGCGATGCGCAACACGAAGTTGCGCAGGATCCGCTCACCCTCGGCGCTGTGCGTCACCTCCGGGTGGAACTGCAGCCCGTAGATCCGCCGCTCGCGATCCCCCACGGCCGCATACGGGCACGGCTCCGACTGTCCGAGCACCGTGAACCCCGGCGGCAGCCTCGCGACGCGATCGCCGTGCGACATCCACACGACAGACTCCGAGCGACACACCGTCGAGCAGTCCGCCCGGCTCCACCACTGCCATCTCGGTGCGCCCGTACTCCCGCCCCTCGCTCGCCGGCTCGACCCGCCCGCCGAGCGCGTGCGCCATCCACTGGAGCCCATAGCAGATGCCGAGCACCGGGATGCCGCGCTGCAGGATCGCCGGATCGAGCGCCGGCGCATCCTGCTCGTAGACCGACCGCGGCCCCCCGGACAGGATCACCGCCGCCGGCCGCATCGCGTCGAGCATCGTCCCGACGCGCTCGGGCACGGTGATGCGCGAGTAGACGCCCATCTCCCGCACGCGGCGCGCGATCAGCTGGCAGTATTGCGTGCCGAAGTCGACGATCAGCACCCCGCCGGCGTGGTCGTGCTCGCTCAATCCATCTCCCCGCTGTAGTTGGGACTTTCCTTGGTGATCCGGATGTCGTGCGGATGCGACTCGCGCACGCCCGCCGCCGTGACGCGCACGAACAGCGCCCGCTCGCGAAAGCCGTCCAGGTCCGCGGCACCGACGTAGCCCATGCTCGAGCGCACGCCGCCGACGAGCTGGTAGACGTAGTCGGCGAGGTTGCCCTTGTAGGGCACCATGCCCTCGACGCCCTCCGGCACGAACTTCATGCGCTCCTTGATCTCGCCCTGCCCGTAGCGATCGGCGCTCGCCCTGCTCCATCGCCCCGAGCGAGCCCATCCCGCGCACCGCCTTGAAGGTCCGCCCGCGGAACAGGATCGTCTCGCCCGGGCGACTCGTCGAGGCCGGCGAGCAGGCTGCCGAGCATCACCGTCGATGCGCCCGCGGCCAGCGCCTTGGCGATGTCGCCCGAGCTGCTGATGCCGCCGTCGGCGATCACCGGCACGTCGTGCGCCGCCGCCTCGGCCGCGCACTCGAGCACCGCCGTGAACTGCGGCACGCCGATGCCGGTGACGACGCGCGTCGTGCAGATCGAGCCCGGACCGATGCCGACCTTCACCCCGTCGGCGCCGGCGTCGATCAGCGCCCGCGTCGCCGCCGCCGTGGCGACGTTGCCGGCGACGACCGGCACGTCGTGCGCCCGCTTGATCGCCTTGACCGTGTCGATGACGTTCTTCGTGTGGCCGTGCGCGGTGTCGACGACGATCACGTCGACCTCCGCCGCGACCAGCGCCGCGACGCGCTCCAGGTCGTGCACGCCGACCGCCGCGCCGACGCACAGCCGCCCGCGTTGGTCGCGCGCCCCGTGCGGATACTCCTCGAGCAGGTTCAGGTCCTTGATCGTGATCAGCCCGGCGAGCTGCCCGCTCTCGTGGATCAGGATCAGCTTCTCGACCTTGTTCCGCTGCAGGATCGAACGCGCCTGCTGGAGCGTCGTCCCGGGCCCCGCCGTGATCAGCGGATCGGTCGTCATCACGTCGCGCACCAGCGGCTCGCGGCTGTCGACGAAGCGCAGGTCGCGGTTCGTCAGGATGCCGAGCACGCGCCCGTTGCCGTCGACGATCGGCAGCCCGCCGCAGCGGTGCGCCTTCATCAGGTCCTTGGCGTCGCCCACCGTCGCGTCCGGGCGCAGCGTCACCGGGTCGAGGATCACGCCGTGCGCGGTGCGCTTGACCGTGTCGACCTCGGCGACCTGCCGCTCGATCGACAGGTTCTTGTGCACGATGCCGATCCCGCCCTGCTGCGCGAGCCCGACCGCCATCCGTGCCTCGGTGACGGTGTCCATCGCCGCGCTGGCGATCGGCACCATCAGCTCGACCCCGCGCGCGAACCGCGTCCGCGTCGACGCATCCCGCGGCAGCACCTCCGAATAACGGGGCACCAGCAGGACGTCGTCGTAGGTCAGACCTTCGCCGACCAGCTTATCCATGGAGCGTTTCTATCGTCCGGCGCGCCGCGCGCAAGAGCGCAGCGCACATCACGCCAACGCCGGGCCGGGGATGCCAGCGGCTGCCGCCGCCGCGTCCGCAACCGGGTGAGGGCGCTGGCCGACGCACTCCCTTCCGGCGATCCGCGCCGTCACCGCACGAACATCTCGAACTCCATCGACACCTCGCGCGTCGCGCCCGGCTCGAGGCGGAACGACCAGGTGACGTCCGAGTGGCCGTTCAGGCGATAGTCGTAGCGGGGGTTCTCCCAGTCGGCGGCGCGGTAGCCGCGATCGACGATCCGGGGGTCGCCTTCGGACGACAACACCTTGCCGCCGACGCCGACCGCGATGCGCATGTCGGCTGCTTCGGCGCGGTGGTTGGTGACCCGGACCGTGCCGTGCATCACGACGCGCGCGTAGCTGTTGCCGTTCCATCGCATCGCGTTGTTGTCGCGCGAGACCTCCCGCTCGTCGTAGTCCCCGCGGACGTCGACGGCGACCGTGATCGGCAGCATCGTCGCGCCCTTCGGCGGCGTGTAGGTCAACAGGTCCTGGCCGAGCGGAAGGCCGTCCTTGGTGACCAGGGCCGCGCCGGTGGTCCACGGCACGGTGCCGGTGTTGCTCAGCTCGAGCTGGTGCCAGACGTCGTTCTTCGACAGCTCGAGGGGCGAGCTCCGGCCCGACACGGCCATCGCGACCTGGCCCTGCGAGACGTCGCGCACGACGTCGACGTCCATCGTGTAGACGTCCCGCGGCTCGACGTCGGTCGACCAGAGCGGCACGGTCGCGCGCGCACCGCGCGGCAACGACAGCTTGCCGACCTCGTAGACGAACAGGTCCTGCTCCCCGGTGAACGCGAGCTCCTTCGCCATGTCCATCCCCGTCGCAGCGGTCTCGCCGCCAGCGGGCTGTGCCTGGGGCCGCCATTCCGACGCGCGCTGCGTGAACAGCGCATTGGACAGCGCGTTCGACTGTCCCATGAGCTGCGGCGCCGCCTGCGTCAGCACGTCGCGCATCACGCGCTCGAGCGACAGCGGCGAGATCACGTCGCCGAATCGGAAGTGCGGCACGCCGACGACCAGCTCGACCGCGGCATCGTCGACGTCCTCGAGCTCGTTCAGGATCTCGCCCTGGAGCGAGAGACGCGCCGCGTTCTGGCGATCGTCTTCGAGGCGATACGTCGGGATCCAACGCAACCCGGGCGTGAAGTACATCAGCGCGATCGAGACATCCTGTCCCGCGGCCTCCGTCCCGAGGTCGATCGACAGGCGCTTGGTCGTGGTCTTCACTTTCTCGACCCGTTCGCCGCTCGTGCTGAGCTCGTCGGCGCTGAGCGCGCGCACGTCCGCGACCGGGATCACCTCGCGACGCCGAGCCGTATCGCCGGCCCCGGCAGCGAGCTCGATCGCGACGTAGGTTCCACCCTCGCGAGTGGCGACGGACGTGACGGTCCCCGCCGTCGGACCTCCAGGCGCCGCGGCCCAGTTCGTCACCGGCACGTACCGATCGCACGACTCCGACCGGCGGGCCCGGGACCGGAGTCGGGGACTCGGCCACCTTCGGCTCGCCCTCCAGGACGGCGACGATCTTCGCCTCGAGCTTCCGCTCCTCGGGCCACTGCAGGGTCAGCCACACGTCCCGGCCCTCGTTCGCGCGCAGCAGGTCGCGCATCTCCGTGCACGGCGCCGCGACGGTGCGCGAGACGGTCTCCTCGATCCATCGCGCGGTCATCCCGCGGATCGGCGCGGCCTCGCACGACGCCCAGAACGAGCCGAGCACCGCCGAGTCCGGGACCTCGTCGGTGAACACCCGCCCGTCCTCGCGGACGACACCGGTCGCGTGCTTGACCAGCAGGGCGTGGCCGTCCTTGAAGATGACCACGCGTTCGGTCTGGAGCGCGAGCTCGCCGGGGCGCGTGTGGGCCGCGGGCTGGTCCTGCGCGAGGAGGGCCGGTGCGGACCACAGGGACAGGGCGAACAGTACGTAGCTGGGCTTCATGGTGCCTCCATCGCGTCGGATTCGGTGTCGGGGTGCGAGGATGAAGTGAACGCGCGCGGTGCCCGGCCCGGGGTCACGGGCTCGTAACGAGCGGTGCCGAACGCCGCCGACCGGGATCCCGCACCGGCACGGAAACCGGGAAACGCGTGTGACTCCGCGCTCGGGAATGCACGATCCTACGCTCTCCGGTTCCCGAACCTCTCTCGATGACTCGCGCGGCCGTCGTCCTCGTCACGCTGATCGTCTATCAGCTCCTGATGCTCGCGATCGGATTCATCGCGCAGCGGATGACGCGGGACGAGTCGGACTTCCTGCTCGGCGGGCGCAAGCTCGGCGCGCTGGTGGCGGCGATCTCGGCATCGGCGAGCTCGTCCTCGGTGTGGACGCTGCTCGGGGTGTCGGGCTACGCCTACGACAAGGGGCTGCAGGCCGTGTGGTTGTTCCCCGCGTGCGTCGGCGGCTTCGCGCTCAACTGGTGGGTCGTCGCGCCGCGCATCCGGCGCGCATCGGTGGAGACCGGTGCCTTGACGGTGACCGACCTCTGTGCAGGGCGCTGGCGCGGCCCAGGGTTCGGCGTCGTGCGCTGGGCGGCCACCTTGATCCTGCTGTTCAGCCTGACCGCCTACGTCGCATCGCAATTCCTCGGCGCGGGCAAGAGCTTCCAAGCGTCGTTCGAGACCGACTTCACCGAGGCAGTGCTGATCGGCAGCGTCGTCGTCGTCACCTACACGATCCTCGGCGGGTTCTGGGCGGTCAGCCTGACCGACACGTTTCAGGGGCTGATGATGGCGGGCGCCGCAGTGGTGATGCCGGTCGCGGCGTTGATCGCGGTCGGTGGTCCGGCGGCGCTGATCGAGGGGATCCGCCGGACGGAGGTCGCGGGCTTCGGGTCGTTGAGCGCTGGTCTCGACGGCGGGCCCGCGGTCCTCGGCATCGTCGCGCTGCTCGGCATCGGCATCGGGTATCCCGGCCAGCCGCACGTCGTCAACCGCTTCATGGCGACCCGCGACGAGCGGTCGCTGGTACGAGCCCGTCGTTACGCGATGGCATGGGCGGTCGTCGTGTACGCGGGCATGATCGTGCTGGGTCTGTGCGCACGCGTGTTGCACGAGACCCCGCTCGGCGACCACGAGAAGACGTTCTTCGCGATGGCCGACGAGCTGTTCCCGCCGGTGGTGTCGGGGCTCATCCTGGCCGCCGTGCTGTCCGCGATCATGTCGACGGCCGACAGCCAGCTGCTGGTCAGCGCCTCCTCGGTCAGCCACGACCTCGGCTGGAGGGGGCCCGACGAGCGGGCACAGCTCCTCCGCTCGCGCCTCGTCGTGCTCGGCGTGAGCGCCGTCGCCGTCGCCCTGGCGCTGTCCGGATCGAAGGAGATCTTCTCGAGCGTGCTGTTCGCGTGGAGCGCCCTCGGTGCGGCGTTCGGGCCACTGCTGCTGGTGACTCTGTGGCGGGGACCTGTGGGGCCGCTGCGCTCGCTCTGGTCGATGATCGCCGGGTTCGCGCTGAGCGTCGTCGCGTACAGCGTCGAGGGCTGGAAGGACGGCGTGATGGAGCGGGTCGTGCCGTTCCTCGTCGCCGGGGTGATCTTGCTCGCCCCCGGACGCGCCCGGACCGTCCGCGAGTGACCGATCGCTAGGGGCGCCGTGCCTGCACGTGCTTGCGCATGCTGCGCTCGACCTTGAGCCACGCCGCGACGTCGTCGCGATCGAGGCCTTCGTCCAGCAGCGTCTCCTTCAGGATCACGAGGCGGCGGTCGAAGTGACCGCGGAGGATCGGCGGCAGCGCGCCGTGTGCGTCGCGCGGGTGCCGAGCGCGGAGGTCCGGCTCAGCGCCGAACGCCCACACCAGGAACGCCTGCTGGCCGTCGACGATCGCCGCGAGATCGCGGCCGGCGAAGAAGAACCCCACCATCGGATCGGCCGCGAGGCGCCCGTAGAAGCGTTCGAGGATGGCACGGAGGCGCGCCGGCCCACCGATCCGCTCCACCAGTCCGCGCGTAGCCATCGAAGGGCAGCAAATTACACCGGGTGTGGTTTGCAGTGTCTCAGCGGGAAACGGTCGCGACGGCGAGGGCGAGGGTCTCGGGCGTCGGTGAGGCGGCGTCGTAGAGGCGGACGAAGCGCTTCGCTTCGTCGGTGTCGACGTCACGGAGCGGATCGACCCAGCGCGGCGGAACGGACTGGTAGTGGAGCCAGACGATGACCGCGAGCTGGTTGACGGTCTTCTCCGGCAGCGCGACGCGGTAGTGGACGTCGTCCGAGCCGGGACCGAAGTCCGCGTCGCCGTCGACCCCCACCGGTGCGGTGTCGACGGCGTGGGGTCCGTCGGTCTGGTAGCCGCGGGGCAGGAGGCGGTCGTCCTTGCCCTGCCTCACCATGCGGGTGAGGTAGGTCGTCGGGGCGCCGCCGCCGTCGACCGGCACCGACTCGTAGACCTGCACCTGGTCCGCGGAGTCGATCACGTCTCGATGGGGGGACATGTCGGCGCCGTCCACGCCGTGGATGCGACCCTGCTTGTCGAAGCCGCCGGAGTCGAACACCACGTCGCGACCCGAGCGCACCTGCACCCGCAGCCATGCCCGTCGAGCCGGGTAACCGGTCGGCAGCTTGTGACCGGTCTCGTTGGTGACGCGCACGGCAAACGTCAGCTCGCGGTCGGCGATCGCCGCGTCCTCCACCGCGAGCGTGGCCGTCGCATGCGCGAGGTGCCCGCGCGTCGCGCGCGCCATGCGCTCGAGAGCCTCGGCCGGTGCGGCGACGCCCAACTCCTCCGCGTTCTCGCGCAGCAGGTCGAGCATGAACGCGTTGCCGCCGACGAACGCGTGCGCCCGCGGCGCCAGCCGCACCGCGATGTTGAAGTCGCGCCCCATCGGATTGCGCGCGATCTTCATCGACTCCTGCTCCGGCATGTGGCACTCCTGGCAGGTGCGCGCCTCGGTGCCGCCGTCGGCGAACGCGCTGTTCCGCCACTCGAGGTAGGGCGTCTGCTCGGCGAACGGCTCCGCTCCGGGCACGTGATGCGTGTAGAGCGTGTGGCACGACCCGCACAGCCCGGCATCGCGCACCTGCGGGCCATGCGTCGCCGTGAACCCGGTGTGCATCAGCATCGGCCGGAACGACGGGTCCGCGTACGGCCCGAAGATCTGCTTCCCCGGTCGGATGTCCAGCCCGCCGGAGAAGCTCTCCGGCTTGCCGAACGGCTCGCCGCGCGCCTGGTGACACACCGTGCACGACACGCCGTCCTGCGCCAGCGGATCGTCGACCGAGCCGCTCACGCCCGGCGACTCCTTGCCGGCGAGGCGCGCCTCGTGGTGCGCGATCGGCCCGTGACAGGTCAGGCACAGCCCCTCGATCTCCGCGCGCCGCTCGGGCGCCGCCGCGACCTCCTTGCTGACCTGCGCGCGCCAGTACCGGATCCCGGAACGCGTTCGCCATCATCGTGCCGCGCCACGTCCCGTACGGCGACACGTCGTCCCCGGTCGCGCTCCACAGCGCCGCCGCCGTCGGTGACGCCGAGTGACAGAGCGCACACGCCGTCGACTCGAGGAAGTGCTCGCTGCTCGCGGCACCCCCCGAGGGCCCCATGCCCCCGCGGCCCTGCGCGACGGCCGGCACGGTCGAAACGATCACGGCCGCGGCGAGCGCGGCGAGAACTGGATGGTGAAGCATCACTTGCAGAAGCGGTCGAGCCAATCGAAGAACACCCGGTGCCAGAGCACGCCGTTCTGCGCGCCGAGCACCCAGTGGCACTCCTCGGGGAAGTAGAGCAGCCGCGACGGCAGGCCGCGGAGCTGCGCCGCCGTGAACGCCTGCAGCCCCTGTTCGAACGGCACGCGGAAGTCCTTCTGGCCGTGGATCACGAGCAGCGGCGTGTCCCAGTTCTGCACGTATTCGTGCGGCGAGAACCGCTGGTAGTCCTTCTGGATCGCCGGCGACGCCCAGTACGGCCCGCCGATGTCCCAGTTCGGAAACCACAGCTCCTCGGTCGACAGGTACATCGACTCGAGGTTGAACACACCGTCGTGCGCGACCATCGCGCAGAAGCGGTCGGGTTGATCGTGCCCCATCAGCCAGTAGATCGTGTAGCCGCCGAAGCTCGCCCCGACCGCCGCCGTGTGCTTGCGATCGATGAACGGCTCCTTCTGCATCGCGTCGGTCGCGCTCAGCAGGTCCTGCATCGGCTGGCCGCCCCAGTCCTTGCTGATCTCGGCGTTCCACGCGGTGCCGAATCCCGGCAGCCCGCGCCGATTGACCGCGAGCACGACGTAGCCGTCGGCCGCCATCAGGTGGAAGTTCCACCGGAAGCTGAACCACTGCCCGACCTGCGACTGCGGACCGCCCTGGCAGTAGAGCAGCATCGGCCACTTCTTCGAGGGGTCGAAGTCCGGCGGGTAGATGATCCAGCTGTGGATCTTCTTGCCGTCGGTCGCGTCGAACCAACGCGCCTCGACCTTGGGCAGCGCGAGCTTCGCGAAGATCGCGCCGTTGACGTCGGTCAGCGCCTTGCCCTCGTCCGGCTCGCCACCGAGCGCCACGCGCACGACCTCGAACGGCCGTTCGGTCTGCATGCGCAACGCATAGAACGCGCTGCCGTCCGGTGCCGGCACGACGTCATCGAAGTGCCACCGCCCTTCGGTCACCGCCTCGGGCTTGCCGCCCGAGAACGGCACGCGGAACACCTGCCGCGTTCCCTCCGTGTCCGCCGTCAGCAGGAACCCCGAGCCGTCCGGCAGCCACGCGAACGTGCCGACCGTCAGGTCCCAGTCGGTGATCTGCCGCCGCTCGTGCGATGCGAGATCGACGACGAACAGCCGGTTCTGGTCGGACTCGTAGCCGGCCGTCGCCATGCTCGAGAACGCCACCGTCTTGCCGTCGGGCGCGAAGCTCGGATCGATCTCGTAGCCCGGCATGCCGTCGGTCAGGTCGACGGCGTCCCCGCCGGCGACCGGCACCATGTAGACGTCGCTGTTGGTGCTCGACTCCGGGTCGTCGACGATCTTCGCCACGTAGCACAGGTGCTTCGAGTCGGGCGCCCACGCGATCTGCTCGACACCGCCGAACGGCGGCAGCGGCGTGCTCGCGCGGAGCGCCGGCATCAGGTCCCGCGCGATCCCGCCGCCGACCGGCACGACGAACAGGTGGCTGTAGGAGCCGTCCTCCCACTGATCCCAGTGGCGGATCATCAGGTCGTCGTAGATCCGTGCGTCCGCCTTCGGCAGGTCCGGAAACATGTCGTGCACGTCGCGATCGAGCTTGACGCTCGCGGTGAACGAGAACCACTTGCCGTCCGGCGACCACTGCAGATTGGACACGCCGCCTTGGTGCTCGGTCACCTGCCTGGCCTCCCCGCCCGAGACGTCCAGCACGTGGATCTGGGCCGAGCCGCTGCGCGTCGACAGGAACGCGATCTGCTTGCCGTCCGGCGACCAACGCGCGCCGAAGTTGCTGCCGACCGTCGTGAGCTGCTTGTGCTGCATCGTCGACAGGTCGAGCCGCCACACCTGCGTCTCGCCGGAGTTCGCGGCGAGGTCGTAACGTCGCACTTGGTAGAGCAGCGCCTTGCCGTCGGGACTCGCCTGCACGTCCGACACGCGTCCGAGCTTCCACAGGAGCTCGGGAGTCAGGCGGTCTTGGGCGGAGAGCGGAGCGAGCGTGGCGAGCACGATCGCGACCGCGAACAGATGCGGGCGAAGGGTCATGGGGCGGAGCAGGATAGGCACGCACCGGCCGGGACTCCAGGCGCCGCTCCGCGCGTCGTTGCGACGGCGTCGCGCGAGCCAGCTCAGAGGGAGCGCGCGAGCAGCGTCGCGCGCCGCGCCTCGGCGAGGCGGCGTTCGCGCAGCGCACCCGCCGGCAACATCTCCGCGGCGGTGACCGCGTCCTCGGGTCGCCCGCAGCGCAGCGCGACGAGGATCGACGCGTCGAGCAGCTCGGTGCGCACCGCCGGATCGGCGTCCGGGGCGAGCGGGTCGAAATCGACGAGCCCGCGAATGAACTCGTAGAGCGCCGGGTCGACGCGCATCAGCTCGAACCGCGTATGACCGTGCGTCGCTTCGCTGGTCGGGCGCTTGCCGAGGCTCGCGAACGCCTCCACCCCCTGCCCGAAGTACTCGGCGTGATTGCTCGCGGCGTAGTAGTCGAGGCACCGCCCCTCGGCCAGCGCCTGGTGGTAGAGCTGCTTGATGCGATCCGCCAGCGCACGATCCCGCAGCGCGTAGAGGTGCACCTGGTGGGCGAGCTCGTGCGACAGCGTGTCGAAGCCGAGCTGCGCCGCCTCGTCGAGCGCCTCGATACCGGTTGCCGCCCGCAGGCCACCGATGCCGCGCACGTCGTCCCACACGCGACCGTCGAACGTGCGCTTGCCGCGCAGCGACGCGCGAGAACCGGCATCCGTGGTGCGCTCGCCCTCGAGCAGCAGGTCATGGCGACCGTTCTTCCGGATCAGCTCCGGCAAGCGCGACTGGAAGAGCGCCAGCGCGCGCGCCGCCACGCGGCGGCGCTGCGGGGACAGGCTCGGGTAGGCCGGCATGAACTCGCGCGCGAGGTCGAAGTCGATCGGTGGCCACGGCAGCGCGCGGTACAGCCGCCGGTATTCGGACGCCGTGCTCGCCATGCTGTCGCGCGAGCGGATCTCGAACAGCGTCTCACCGAGCAAGCGGTGCGCGATCGGGTTGTCCGGATCGCTGCGCAGCGCGGCGTGCAGGTCGCTCACCGCATCGTCGAGGTGCTGCCGGCCGAGCTCGTCGATCGCGGCATGCAGGTCGACGCCGATCGGCGCCTGGCACGGACTCGTCAGACCCGAACCCAGGCGGAGGTGGGCCTCCGCGTGATCCGGATCGAGGGTGAGGACCCGGCGGTAGACCGCCGCCGCCTCCTCGTTGCGCTGCACGCGGAACAGCGCCGAACCGTGCGCGGCCAGCGTCTCGACCCCGCCGCGTCCCGCCGCGACGAGTCGCGCCGAAAGATCCACGGCCTCGCGGAAATGACGCTCCCGCAGCAACGAGCGCACGCGCAGCGCCAGTGCGCCGTCGTCATCGGCGTCCTCGGCGAGCGCCGCGAGCGCATAGCGCCTCGCCACTTCGGCCTCGCCGAGCAGCAGGTGGGCGCGCCCGAGCCCGACCAGGATGGCGGGCTCGTCGGTACCGACCGCGCTCGCGAGCCGCAGCGAATCGATCGCCGCGAGCGGATCCTCGTGCTCGAGCAGCGCGAGGCCGTGCTCGACGAGCGACGTCCTCGGTGCCGACTCGATCGCGGGCGCCGGCGCCTGCGCCCGGGACAATCCCGGGAGCACGAGCGCCGCGAGGAGAACGTGGACAGGGACTCGAGGGGACGAAATCGTTCGGCTCCGGACGCGAGGGGAACGGGGTTGCGGAATGATACCCCGTCCCGCGCGCGCGATCGGGCCCGGCCACCCGGCCGCCGGGCGGACCGCCACGATCGGCCCGCTCCCACCGGCGCTTGATGCGACGCGGACGGCTACCGCGTGCTCTTGCCGAGCACCTGCAAGCGCTCGACGTCGACGAAGCGCAGGCTCTCCGGATCCGGCCGGTCCGCGGGACCCGCGAGCGCGACCTCGTAGCCGTCGAACATCGCCAGGTCATAGCGTCCCGACGTGCAGCGCACCGTGAACAGGACCTGGCCGCCCTTGGTGAGCTGGAAGCCCCGCGGCGAGCCCAGGATCCCCCCGGTGCTCTCGAGCCAGCCGGTCACGTAGTTCCGCAACGGGTCGCGCACCGGCGTCACCGGTTGGATCGGCTCGGCGGCCTTCTCCGGCTGCGCCAGCAGCAGTGCCGCGGCGACGATCTTCGACTGGAACTGGATCTCCTCGAGCAGCCCCTCGGCCGCCTGCTTCGACGGGTCGTCCGCTGCCGCTGCGTCGCGCACCGCGATGACGCGTTCCTCGAGCGGGCCGTACCTGCTGGTCGGCGTTCTCCTTGCGCGACTCGGCGGCGAAGTCCTGGCGGATCGAAGCCAGCTCGTCCATCCGCTGCTGCTCGGCAGCGGCGGCTTCGCGCGCCGCCTGCTTCGCGGCGACGAACGCCGTCACCGCCTGCGTCTGGCGCGCCTCGAGGTCGTGCCAGGCAGCCTGCAGGGTCTCGACCGGTGCATCCGCCGAGAACGTCACCACTGCGTCGGCGGGCACGTAGGCCGCCCGGTCCGGGTAGCGGACCACCCACCAATCCCCCTGCTCGCCGACCACGAGGAAGCGCTGGTCATCACCGACGAACTGCACCGGCGCCTCGCCGGACTTCGGGCGGTATCGAAACGCCAGACGCGGCACCTTGCTCGTCAGCACGCCGTCGTCGTCGACCTGCGAGAAGTCCTTGTGCACGAAGCCACGCACGCCGAGCGGCAGGCTCACCGGGACGTAGCCGTTCTCCGCGGCACCGGAGATCCGGACGACGTCGCCCTCGCCGAGCGTCTCGTCGTAGCTCGGCGAGATGTCGGTGGGGAAGCACCGCAACACGACGTCCGCGCGCGCGATCCGGCCGAACGCCTCGCCGGCCGAGGCGTCCTGCGCGACCGCGCTCGCCGGGACCGCCGGCGCGTCCACGGCCTGGGGTGCTGCCGCGCCCTGCTGCGCCTCCGCCGATGCCGGCTTCTCGGGTACTCGACCCGTCCTGCGCGGCGACTCCCGCCGCGAACAGGACCCATGCTGCGACGGCCGTGGCCGGAGCGAAGAACTTCATGTGACCTCCCAGGTGTTGCGCCCGCGCCGGCATGACCTCGCCGGCACTCGGGCGGCATGGTAGACGACCGGAGCCCTCGCCGGCAACGACGAGGG
The DNA here is from genome assembly GCA_963823025.1 of uncultured Planctomycetota bacterium. Classification (GTDB taxonomy): domain Bacteria; phylum Planctomycetota; class UBA1135; order UBA1135; family UBA2386; genus CAWGKH01. The sequence continues at coordinate 771,160 of CAWGKH010000011.1, forward strand.
TCGTGGTCCGTCGCGAATCCCGACAGCCGCTGCCACCGGGCCGTCCCGATCCCGGAACCGGGGAACGCGGCGCGCGCTGCCAAGGGCCGCGGGGATCCGATACGCTTCCCGGAGATGCGACGACTCGCGGCGCTGATGCTCTGGTTCTGCCTGCCGGCGTGCACCTACGTCCACGGCGACTCACGCGTGCTGGTCACGAGCGAACCGCCCGGTGCGGACATCGTCGTCGACGGCCAGGACACCGGGATGACCACGCCGACGATGCTCGACCTCGACGGCTTCTTCGGCGACGACCACCAGATCACGGTGCGCCTCGAGGGCCACCAGCCGGAGACCCGCGAGGTCGTGCACCGCCGCGTCTGGCGCATGTCCCGCTGGATCGACGGCGTCGACCTGCGCGTGTTCCCCTTCCCCCTGAACTGGACCCTCGGCGACTTCTTCACGCCGTTCGAGGTCGAGTACCTCTACGTCCCCGCTGACCTCTACGTCGTGCTGTGGAAGGACGGCGAGGCGCCGGTCGCCGACGAGGAGACGCCCGGCGACGACGCGACGGTCGCCGCGACGACGGCGGACGCCGAGCGGTGAGCCGGCGGGCCGTCTTCCTCGACCGCGACGGGACCCTCAACACCGAGCGCAGCTTCGTCAGTAGCGAGGGCGAGCTCGAGGTCCTGCCCGGCGTCGTGCCGGCGCTGAGGAGCCTCGCGACGGCGGGGTTCGCACTGGTGGTGCTGACCAATCAGAGCGGGATCGCCCGCGGCCTCTTCGACGAATGCGACCTCGCGCGCATCCACGCGGCGCTGCACGCGTCACTCGAGCGGTTGCCGGCCGCCTACTTCCACTGCCCCCATCATCCCGACGCCGGCGACGGTCCGTACACGCGCGCGTGCCCGTGCCGCAAGCCGAAGGACGGACTGCTGCGACAAGCCATCGAGGTTCTCGACCTCGACCCCCGTGGCTCGTGGCTCGTCGGGGACAGCGCGCGCGACCTGCTGCCGGCGCGCGGCCACGGCATCCACACCGTCCTGCTGCACTCCGGCAAGCCGGTCGAACCCGAGCGCCAGGCGCTGCTCGCTGCGGGCGCACCGCCGAATTTCGAGTGCGCGGATCTCGCCGCGGCGGCGCGCCGGATCCTCGCCGGCTGACGCGTGCCCGCGCTCATCGAGCGCGCTTGTGGATCGCGTCGAGGAACGCGGCGTCGCGTTGCCGCCGTTCGGCGCGGCGTTGGTCCGCGGTCTCGCGCGTCAACCACCACGCCTCGTCGCGCGCGCGCTCGAGCACGACGAACCGGGTGTCGCCGACGAGCACGACGTGCCGGTCGGCGGTGTCTTCCGGTGCCGGCGACGCATCGCTCCGCGGGTGCGTCGCGCCCGCGCGCACGCGCGCGATCGTCGCTTCGAGCTCGGCGCGTGCATGGGCGAGTTCGGCGTCGGCCACGGCTTCTCGCAGGGGCCGATCGACGACCTCGAGGCGCAGCCGTTCGGTCTCGGTCAGCGACCCACTCGCGAGCTCGTCGAGCAGCTCGTCGAGCGGCTCGGCGGACGCGTCCCGCCAGGTCGCCACCACCCGTCCGTGTGGATCGTCGAGGTCGGCCAACGCCTGCCGGAGGCCGGCGAGATCGGGATCCTCGGGCGCGGTGGCCCGAACCGGAGCGTCGTGCCGCCCGCAGCCGCCGAGACCGAGCGCGACGAGCACCGCTGCGGAGACGAGCGGGTTCGAACGGTTCGACGCGACGCGCACGGCCGCAGGATAGCGGCACCGGACGCGTGCGTCGTCAGCGCTCGCGTCGCGACACCGCGAGGTAGTACCAGCTCGCGACGCCCGACACGATCGTGAGGACCGCGGCCACGCTCCCGACCGTGAGCATGCCGGGGGAATCCGGGAACACGATCCAGGCCATCGCGGCGACGGCGGCGGCCACGCCGACCATCGTGCAGGCGACGTAGAACCCGATCACACCGGTCTTGAACCGGCGATCGCCGTCGTGGAGATCGTCGCGGGGCTCGCTCACCCAACCGAGCGTAGCGCGGGACGCGTCCGGATCCACTCGTCGCCACCCCGCGCTTGCGCCGCGCGACCTCCGGTGGCAGCTTCGCGCCGGCATGACGACATCGGCGCACCCCGAGCACGTGTTGGACGATCCAGATCGCCTGCTCGAGCCGGACGACCGCGCGCTCGTGACGCTGGTCGCCGAGCGCGCGGCCGCCGCCGGCGACGCCGCGCGGCAGCGCGTCGCGCTCGCCGACCGCCTGCGCGCGTTCGTCGGGCTGGGCGGCGCGGTACTGGCTGCGGCGAGCCGCGAGGCGGCACTCGAGCGCGCGGCCGCAGGCCGCAACCTCGTGGTCGTGCCGATCGACGCCGGCCCGCTGACCGCGGCGGCTCTGGACGCGACCGAATCGCCGCCCGGCCCGTCCGCACTGGCCGTCGAACCGCGGTTCCTCGATGCCGACGAGGCCACGCGCGGGGCCGCCCGCCTGCGCGCGCGCCGCGGCGAAGGCGTCCGCATCGTCGCCGACGAGACGCGCACCGCGGGTCGGATCGCCCGGCGCGCGGCGTTCGCCTCCGCCGGCATCGACGTCGACGCGGTGGTGGTCGGGCCGTCGCTGGCGGCCGGGCGGCCCTTCTGGGCGGCGATCCTCGACACGCCCGGCGACGACGACCTGAACGCCGTCGACGACGACACGGCGGCCACCGCCCTGGCGGTGCTCGATCGCCTCGTCGACGAGCCGATCGACGAGCAGCTCCGCGCCGTCGGCGAGACCGTGCGCGCAGCGTTCACCGACGCTTGCCGGCGCGAGGATGTGCATGCCGCCATGGTCGGCCCGGCTGCGCTGCCATCACTGCGTTTCGACGGTCAGGAGAACGCCGAGGCCCCGCTGATCGCGCTGCACTTCGGCCTCGAGCTGCAGGCGCTGGGCGTCCGCGCAGGCACCGATCTGGCTTTCGGCAGCGCGCACCCGGCAGCCGCGCACGAGATCGCCAGCGCGTCGACGCGGCGGTCGCCCGCATCCGCACGCTGCTGATCGAGCACAACTCGTGGCTGAGCGGCGGCGTGAGCCACGTGTTTCCCGGTGGCCATCCGACGCTCCGCGCGCGCGGGATCGCCCGGTACCGCTATCCGAAGCTCGCAGCGGTCGACGTCGAACCCCGCGGAGAGTCGATGCGGATCGCGTTCGCGCCCGGCGAGCTCGGCCCGATCACGTCGTCGGGGTTCTACCTGCCGACCCGCATCCGCGGCGACTTCGACGTGAGCGTCCACTTCACCGTGCAGGCCTGGGAGCCGGGTCCGGACTCCGCCTGCCTCGGGCTGTTCGTGCAGAACGAACGCTCGACGGCACGGTCCTACGCGCAACTGATGTCGACCGGCGACCGCCCCGGCGAGCGATCGGTCGCCGCGGGCCTCGCCGGCCGGATCCTCGGTCGCCATCCCGTCCACGACGAGGACGGCTGGCTCCGTCTGACCCGCCACGGCCCCCGCGTGACCGCCTTGCACCGCCCGACCGCCGGAGCCGACTGGGTCGAGCTCGGCACGCTCGAACCGGCATCCACCGACGACGTCATCGTCGGCGCCAAGATCTGGTCCAAGGTGCGCTGCGGCGGTCTCGTCTGCGACCTCGACACCCTCTCGATCGCAGCCGACATCCCCGACGACCAGTTCCCCGAGCTCGAACCCCGCCCCGACCCCCGCCGGTGACCACGGCTCCCCGGCGACGCGCCCGGGATCTTCCGGACCTGGTGTGAGCAGCCAGGAAACCGGACCGCAAAGCACCGCGAGCCGACTCGTCCGCAGAACAGCCGGCAGGCGAACGCTCCCGGAGATCGATGACCACGACGACACCGACCCCGGCACCATCGCCCTCGTCCGCCGACGCCCCCCCGTCGTGCCGCAGTCCCCGTTGCTGCCATTCGCCAGCGCGCGTTCGGATCGCTGCGCGGCATCTGCGTTCATTTGCGTTCATTTGCGGTCGGTTCCTGGGCACCGCCTTTCCAGAGACAAAACCGCAAATGGACGCAAATGAACGCAAATGGAAGCGTCCGCAGACCGGTCGGCGAAGGAACGCTTGCAGCGATCGATCGCAACGGCGGCACGGAGCGCGGTGCCATCGCCCCCGTCGTGCCGCTTCCCTGTTGCTGCCATTCGCCAGCGCGCGTTCGGAACGCTGCGCGGCATCTGCGTTCATTCTCGTGTTCATTTGCGGTTGGTTCCTGGGCACCGCCCTTCCAGAGACAAAACCGCAAATGGACGCAAATGAACGCAAATGGAAGCGTCCGCAGACCGGTCGGCGAAGGAACCGTTGCAGCGATCGATCGCAACGGCGGCACGGAGCGCGGTGCCATCGCCCCCGTCGTGCCGCAGTCCCCGTTGCTGCCATTCGCCAGCGCGCGTTCGGATCGCTGCGCGGCATCTGCGTTCATTTGCGTTCATTTGCGGTTGGTTCCTCGGCACCGCCTTTCCCGAGGCAAAACCGCAAATGAACGCAAATGAACGCAAATGGAAGCGTCCGCAGATCGGTCGGCGAAGGAACCGTTGCAGCGATCGATCGCAACGGCGGCACGGAGCGCGGCGCCATCGCCCCCGTCGTGCCGCAGTCCCCGTTGCTGCCATTCGCCAGCGCGCGTTCGGATCGCTGCGCGGCATCTGCGTTCATTTGCGTTCATTTGCGGTTGGTTCCTCGGCACCGCCTTTCCCGAGGCAAAACCGCAAATGAACGCAAATGAACGCAAATGGAAGCGTCCGCAGACCGGTCGGCGAAGGAACCGTTGCAGCGATCGATCGCAACGGCGGCACGGAGCGCGGCGCCATCGCCCCCGTCGTGCCGCAGTCCCCGTTGCTGCCATTCGCCAGCGCGCGTTCGGATCGCTGCGCGGCATCTGCGTTCATTTGCGTTCATTTGCGGTTGGTTCCTCGGCACCGCCTTTCCCGAGGCAAAACCGCAAATGGACGCAAATGAACGCAAATGGAAGCGTCCGCAGATCGGTCGGCGAAGGAACCGTTGCAGCGATCGATCGCAACGGCGGCGCGGAGCGCGGTGCCATCGCCCTCGTCTGCCGACGCCCCCCCGTCGTGCCGCAGTCCCCGTTGATGCCATTCGCCAGCGCGCGTTCGGATCGCTGCGCGGCATCTGCGTTCATTTGCGTTCATTTGCGGTTGGTTCCTGGGCACCGCCTTTCCCGAGGCAAAACCGCAAATGAACGCAAATGAACGCAAATGGAAGCGTCCGCAGACCGGTCGGCGAACGAACCGTTGCAGCGATCGATCGCAACGGCGGCACGGAGCGCGGTGCCATCGCCCTCGTCTGCCGACGCCCCCCCGTCGTGCCGCAGTCCCCGTTGATGCCATTCGCCAGCGCGCGTTCGGATCGCTGCGCGGCATCTGCGTTCATTTGCGTTCATTTGCGGTTGGTTCCTGGGCACCGCCTTTCCCGAGGCAAAACCGCACATGAACGCAAATGGAAGCGTCCGCAGATCGGTCGGCGAACGAACGCTTGCAGCATTCGAGGACAACGGTCGCACCGAGCGCGGCGGCGGGGTTCCGCACGCGCACCCGTTCCGGAAGCGCCTCGGGCCCGTCAGGGCAGGTAGCGCGAGAGCCGCGCGCCGACGCGGTTCGCGACGAACGACGGGAGCTTCGACCAGAGTTTGCGCGGCGTGTCGAGCCGGGGGTTGCTCGGGTGGAACTCCGGCAGCTTGGCGTCGTCGCGCAGCAGCACGAACTCGTAGTTCAGCCCGACGGGCTCGAAGCCCATGTTCTTCTTGAAGCGGGCGGCGCCGGTGTCGCGGCGGCTGCGGCCGAAGTCGAACGTGCGGAAGCCGTGCTCGACCGCCCACTCCATGATCTTGCAGTAGACGAAGTCGCTGACGCCCTTGCCGCGCGAGTCGGCCACCGAGCCGGAGTAGTACGCGTAGACCGCGTCCTTGAAGAGGAAGCTCATCACCGCGCAGAGCGCGCGGCCGTCCGGCTCGCGCACGACGTGCAGCACGACGTCGCGATTGAACTCCTCGCGGAGTGCCAGGAACCAGCGCAGCGGGAGGGACGGCGTGCCGAGCCGGCGCTTCTCGTCCGCGAAGAGGTTGAAGAACAGCTCGATGTCGTCGCTGGTCTCGCACGTCATCCCGAGCTTGTCGCGCGCCCGCCGCACCTCCGCGCGAGCCTTCTTCGGGATCGCCGCGAGCACCTCGTCGGGGTTCTCCGGCAGCTCCTTGCGGAACGTCACGTAGAGGTCGTAGGGCGTTCGATGCGCCTGGTGCGGTTCGAGGTGGCGGAGCTCGAGGTACCCGGCCCGCAGGCGCCGGCCGGTACTCGACAGGCGCCTTCGACCAGCGCTTCCTCCACCGACTCCGATCGGGCGAGCACGCCCCCGTAGACGCCGTACGGCACCGAGATGAGCTGGCGCCCGATGAACGGGCTGCGCACCCAGAACGTCGGCAAGACGCCCGTCCAGGCACGCCCCTCTTCACACACCACGTAGTGCGGCTCGTGCCCGAAGACCTCCTCGACGACGCGGCGCCAGCCGGTGAGGTGGAAGAAGCTGCCCTGCGGATGCTCGCGGACGAAGCTGTCCCACCGCGCGTCCTCGCCCGGCAACAGCTCGCGGACGCGCACCGGCACGTGATCGCCCGTCGGCGGAACCACCGACGACGTCGGCTCCACGCCGCCGCTCTCGCCGGTTCCCCCCTCGAGCACCTCGTCCACCCGGTAGTCCTTCAGTTGTCCCGCCTGCGTGAAGATGATGATCTCCCCGACCAGCCCGAAACCGATCAACTGCACGCCGAACGCCGCGAGGATCGCGCCGAGCACGAAGATCGGCCGATTGGTCAGGCTCTCCCCACCGATCTTCGCCAGCAGCGGATCGACGCACAGCGCGACGCCGAGCAGGATCGAGATGATCCCGAGGATCCCGAAGAACCTCAACGGCTTCTGCGTGAAGCGCGTCAAGAAGCTGATCGCGAGGATGTCGAGCACGCGGCGCACGTACACGCCGATGCCGTAGAACCCGAACGCGCCCTGCTCCTCGAGGTGGCGGACCTTGACCTCGACGACCACGAACCCCTGCCGCTGCGCCAGCACCGGCAGGAACCGGAACATCTCGCCGTAGACGTTCACCTCGTCGAGCACATGCCGGCGCATGCCGCGCATGCTCGAGTTGAGGTCGTGGAACCGCACCCCCATCACGACCCGCAGCACCCAGTTGAAGAACGTCGACTGCATGCGGTTGAGCCACGGGTCGACGCGCGGGTGCCGCCACGTCGCCACGAGGTCCGCGCCGGTCTCGAGCGCCTGCACGACCTTGACGACGTCCTGGGGCTCGATCTGCAGGTATTGGGGCGCGTTGACGATGAACGCGCCGCGCGCGCGTGCCGCTCCGGCCGACAGCGCGATCGAATCCCCGAGTCCGTCCCCTTGCAGCCGCACGACCTTGATCGGGTGGTCGCGGGCACGCTCCTCGAGCTCTCGCACCATGCGCCCGTGGACGCCATCGAGCACGAACACGATCTCGTACGGATAGCCGGCCTCGCGCAGCGGCTTGCCGTAGCCCTCGATCAGCTCGTCGATGGGCAGCTTCGGATTGTTGACCGCGACGACGATCGAGACGAATTCGCTGTTCGGTCGCGGCGAGCTCAATGCGCGGCCTCCGATGCGGTGATCGACACACGGCGACGGAAGAACCGCGAGGCCTTGAGCTGGAGCTCGGCGAGGAACCCGAGCAGGAACACGTTGGCGGCGAACAGCGCGGCGACGGCAGCACCGGACATGTACACGATGTCGTAGCTCGGGGAGATGTAGATGTCGCCGTGATCGAGCTTCACGAACCCGATCGTCAGCAATGCGAGGAAGGCGACGACCAGCGGCATCGCGAGGAACCCGAACCACCGGATCGGATGCGCCGCGAACTGGATCAGCATCTTGATCACGACGAGGTCGATCACGACGCGGAAGATGCGGCCGAGCCCGTACTTCGAGCGCCCGTAGCGGCGCGGATGGTGCCGGACCGGTACCTCGGTGACGCGCGCGCCGAGACCGGCGCCGAGCGCCGCGATGAAGCGGTGCATCTCGGAGTACAGCGTCAGGTTGCGGACCACCCAGCCGCGATACGCCTTCAGCGAGCAGCCGGTGTCGTGGATCGGCACGCCGGTCGCCCGACGGATCAGCAGATTGGCGAGCTTCGACGGCAGGAGCCGCGTCGCGACTGCGTCATGCCGCCGCCGCCGCCAGCCACAGACGATGTCGTAGCCGTTCTCGATCTCGACCAGGAGCCGCGGAATGTCGGCCGGGTCGTTCTGCAGGTCGCCGTCGAGCGTGACGAACACGTCGCCACGCGCCAGCGCGAACCCGGCGGACATCGCGGCCGTCTGCCCGCAGTTCTTGCGCAGCAGCACCGCGCGGAGCCGGAGATCGTCCGCCGCGAGCCGCCGGAGCAGGTCCCGCGTGCCGTCCGTGCTCCCGTCGTCGACGACGAGGATCTGGTACTCGCGCCCGAGCAGGCGCAGGGCGAAGTGCACCGACGAGACCAGGGAGCCGATGTTCTGCACCTCGTTGTAGACGGGGATGACGATGCTGATGGTGCCGCTCGCCGCGCGCTGATCGTCGTCGGGCGGGCGCACGGTGGCGCTGGTCGGGTTGTCGGAGACGCCGGTCATCCTCTCGGAGCGCGGGACACGATAGCAGGACACGGACGAATTCCGCGGCCGCCGCCGGTACGAAGGACCGGTGAACCCGCGTTGTCACCGGTCGGACGCGCGATCCCGGCCGACCGGGAACATCGTCGCGCACCCGTTCTATCGGTCGGATCCCACTCCGTCCTGCGCGGCGTGGTGCACACTTTCACGGCACTCCACCCCCGCCTGCCGCACCGTCCGCCAACCACCGAATGCCGCCGTCCGCCCGCATCGCCGTCGTCGAACGTGCGCAGAGCGGCATCGCCGAGCGGCTCGGCGTGCTTCCGAACCGTCCCGACGTCCGATCGTTCGCCGACCTGTACGAGGACTTCGAGGCGATCCGACGGTTCGCGCCGAACCTGCTGCTCGTCGATGCCGAACCTCTCGCGCAGGAGGACCTCGGTGCGCTGCGCCTCGCGGCACGGGCGGTTCCGGGCCTGGCGACGATCCTGGTGGCACCGCGGGAGCGCGAGGTCGAGCTCGCCGCGACGGCCGAGGTCCTCGGCGCCCAGCTGCTGCTCCGGCCGTTCGAGACCGCGGACCTGGCCGCGGTCGTCGCCGCGGCCACCCCGGGCGGACCCGTCACCGCACCGGGCACCTTCCTGGACGTGGCACGCGGGATCTCGGACGAGATCAACAACCCGCTGCTGTTTGCCGCGGGACACCTGCAGTTGCTGGAGGCGATGCTCGACGAACGCGCCGATGCGACGCCGCTCGCCCAGCTCCGGGCGATCAAGGAGGGACTGGATCGCATCGGCACGACGATGGCCAAGATCCGGTTGCTCGGCGAAGCGCGGTCGGCCCGCGGCCCGCGCAAGCCCGTCGCGCTGGCCGAGCTCCTGCGGTCGGCCGCCGCGGACCTGCTCGGCGGTGTCACGGTCGCCGAGGGGCTGGAATCGGTGCCGGTGCTCGCGGACGAACGCCTGCTCCGCGCGGCCCTCGAGGAGCTCGTCGCGGTCGGGCACGAGCTCGCGTCCCGCGCCGACAGCGTCCGCCTCGAGCTCGACCCGGCGGACGACAACCTGCGCGTCCGGTTGCTGCTCCGGGGCCTCGACGTCCCGGACTGGCAGCTACCGCGGGCGTTCGAACCCTACTACCTGAACCGCATCCTCCGTGGCACGACCCGGGGCCTCGCGCTGTTCCTCGTGCAGACGATCGTGCACGCGCACGGCGGCCTCGCGCTCGCACGGCGATGCGCCGATGGCACCGTGGCGATGGACCTGCTGTTGCCTCGTGCGACACCGCCGGCCGCGTAGCGGGGCCGAGACCGTGGTGTTTCGCCACGGCTGTTCCGAATCGGAGCACCTCAACCAGCCTCGGCCGTCGCGTCGATAGGACTCCCGTCCCGTTCTTTCGACGCCCGCCGCCGTCGTGCGACGGCCGGCACCGCGACCAACCGATGGCCACGATCCTCATCGCCGATCCGGATCCGGCGACCGCCGAGCTCCTGGAGCTCGCCGCGGGTGGGCCACGCCACGAGCTCCTGATCGCCGGCGACGCCGGCCGGACGCTCGACCTCCTCGACCGCGAGGAGATCGATCTGGTGATCGCCGACCACCAGCTCGCCGGCCTGCCGGGGCCGGAGCTCCTCACGCACGTCGCCAGGACGCGTCCGGCGACGCAGGTGATCCTCGTCGCGGCGTTCGGGTCCGTCCAGGACGCCGTGCAGGCGATGCAGAACGGCGCCGTGGACTTCCTGTGCAAGCCGTTCACCGCACAGCAGCTCGGCGTCGCGATCGGCCGGAGCCTCGACACCGCCGCGTTGGTCCGCGAGAACCGGAGCCTCAAGCGCGCGCTGGACGACCGGCTGCGGATCGACAACTTCGTCGCCAACGATCCGCGGATGCTGCAGATCTTCAAGACCGTGCGCGCGGTCGCCGAGACGCGCACCACGGTCCTGCTGACCGGCGAATCCGGCACCGGCAAGACCCGACTCGCCCGCGCGATCCACGCGGCCTCCGACCGGAGCGACGGCCCGTTCGTCGAGGTCAACTGCGGCGCGCTGCCCGAGAACCTCCTCGAGTCCGAGCTGTTCGGCCACGTGCGCGGGGCGTTCACCGGCGCGGTCGAGGGACCGCGAGGGCAAGTTCGAGGCAGCCCGACGGCGGCACGATCTTCCTCGACGAGATCGGCACCGCGACGGCCGCGCTGCAGGTGAAGCTGCTGCGCGTGCTCCAGGATCGCGTGATCGAGCGGGTCGGGGACACGCGCTCGGTGCCCGTCGACGTCCGCATCGTCCTCGCGACCAACCTCGACCTCGCGAAGGAGATGCGGGAGGGCCGCTTCCGCGAGGATCTCTACTACCGCATCCACGTGATCGTCGTGGAGATGCCCCCGCTGCGGGACCGCCGAACGGACGTCGATCTGCTCGCCGATCACTTCCTGCGGCGGTTCGCGACCGAGAACGGCAAGCCGGTGCACGGCTTCACCCCGGCGGCACTGGAGCTGCTTCGGCGAGCCCCCTGGCCCGGCAACGTGCGCCAGCTCGAGAACGTCATCGAACGCGCGGTGGTCCTGTGCGAGCGGGAGGAGATCGATCGCGAGGACCTGCCGCCCGACCTGGCCGGCGCCGGCCCCGATCTCGAGCCGTCCCCGGAATCGCTCGTCGCGACGGCGGCGCACCTGAAACCGTTGCGGGAGTCCCTCGAGGACACCGAGCGAATCCTCATCGAGCGCGCCCTCGCCGCGCACGACGGCAACCGGGAGCGCACGGCCGAGAGCCTCGCCATCAATCGCAGCACGTTGTTCAACAAGCTCCGCAAGCTGGGGATCCGGTGAAGCCGCGCACGAGATCCGCGGGGACCCCGCACCAGGCCGCACCGCACGCTCGGCGAACGCCGGGCGGAGGGTGTAGAATCCCGGGCCCTCACCGATGCTGAGACGCACCCTGCTGGCGTTCGTCGCGCTGCTGTTCCTGGTCCTCGCGATCACCATGGGCTACGCCGCGCTGGGCCTCTCCGGGCCCGACACAGCGGTCGCGGACGCGCGACGCGCGCTCGCGGCCGGGCGGTACGCCCAGTGTGTACGGATCCTCGATCTCGCCGAGCAGGGACTCGGACGGACACCGGACCCGACGCTCCTGCAGCAGATCCTGACGATCCGGCACCAGGCCTTCCACGAGCTCGGCAACGTGAACTCCGCCCTCCGGGACCTCGGGCGGCTCCGGATGTTCGAGCCCGACGATGCCGAGCTCGCCGAACGCCAGATCCGCTGGACGATCGAGTCCGGCGAGCCGATGCGCGGCCTGTCGCTCGCCGAGATGCGCCTCGCCAGGTTCCCCGACGAGCCGCGCACGGTCGAGCTCGCCGGCGAGGCGTGCCAGGCGCGCTATCAGGAGATGGTGCGGGACTTCCTCGTCGAGTACGGCACGCTGCTCGACCAGGAGTCGGCGACCAAGGCCTTCGCCGCGCTGCGAACCTGGCTCTACCGCGATGCGGACGATCCGGCAGCCGCGGAAGGATTCGACGAGTTCGAGGCCGTGCTGCGCGAGCGGCGGCCGGCCGCATACGCCGCTGGCGACTATGCCAAGCAGCTGCAGGACATGCGCGAGCTGGTCACGCGCGCACAGCGCTACTTCCGCAAGGCGCTCGAGAGCAACGACGCGCAGCCGGTCGCCGCCTATCTGGGTCTCGGCTACGCGTTGCGGCAGGGCGGACGCCAGGACGACCTCCAGTGGCTCGCCGAGATCTACCTCCACCGCTTCGACCACGCCTACACGACGCTCGCGGCCAACGACCTCGCCCAGGTGCACCTGAAGGCGGGTCGATACCGCGCGGTGTGTGAGGTCGCGGAGCGGTTCCTGCCGCGGGGCACGTGGCACGAACGGCTCGCCGACGGGCGGCTGAGCCCCGAGGTTCGCAATCTCCGCCTCGCCGAGGCGCGGGCGTTGCTGGCGCTCGGCGACCAGGCGGGCCTCGACGCCGTCTGCCAGGAAGTGAAGGACATCCAGGCGAGCGGCGCGGTCGACCTGGAACCGGAGCTCCACTGGATCCTGGCGCTCGATGCGCTCGGCAGGAAGGACTACCGCGTCGCCGTGCTCGAGCTGCAGGACTACGACCGCAAGCTCGCCGCGATGACTCCGACCGAGGAGATCGTCGCCCGCCGGATCGCGGTCTTCGAGCAACGGCTCGCGATCGCACGCGAGCAGAACTGGGGCCCGGGATTCTTCGAGTTCGCGTTCCGCCAACTGGCCCGGCTCGACCAGTCGAATCCGCGCTACTTCGTCGAACGCTCCCGGCTCCGCCTGGAGGGCAACGACGTCGAGGGTGCGATGCTCGACCTGCGGACCGCCACGACGCTCGCCCAGCACGACGACGAGGTGCTCCGGATGCAGGCGAAGGTCCGGGACGCGCAGCAGCAGAAGGCCGGGCGGGACAGCGCCTCGCAGCTCAAGCGCTGCCTCGATCTCGGCGTGGACGTGCCCTACGACATCGACGACATCCTCCTGCTGCCGCTCGCCGAGCGCGCGCTCGAGCAGGGCCACGCCGAAATCGCGCTCGCGTGCGCGCAGCGGGCCGGCATCGCGTTCAACTGGGCGCGTTGGCCGCGCAACCTCGCGGCACGGGCCGCGATGGCGCTCGGCCGACCCGCGGTCGCCGAGCAGGCCGCCGAGGAGCTTCTGGCCCACCATCCGGACGATCCGGACGGGCTGCTGCAGCTCCGTGAGGCACGGGCACGACAAGGCGAGCCGATCGCGGATCTGACCTTCGATCTGCTGGTGGCCGCACCGCCGGACCCGGGCGTCGCCGCGTCCTTGCTGCGCGACGCACTGAAGCGCGGCGATCTGCAGACGGCGCAGCACGTCGCCCTGACGATCCAACGGCGCTGGGCCAGCGACCCGGCGGCGATGCTGTCGGTCGCCGAGGTGCAGGCCGCGCTCGGGGACGAAGCCGAGGCCCGGCGCACGTTGCAGAAGACCGCCGATGCGACCGCCGACTCCGACCCGGAGATCTACGCGGAGGCCACTCGCCGCTACTTCCTCCTGACGGCGAAGGCGAGCGACGACCCGGCGCTGGTCGAGCGTCTGTTCCAACGCGCGGTCTCGCTCTCGCAGGACGACGCGACCAGGCTCCTCGCACTGGGGGACGACCTCCGTCAGGCCGATCTCGACGAGCTCGCCTTCCGCGTCTACTCGAAGCTCCTGACCGACGACCGCTACCGGACCGCCCGCAACGGCGAGAACTTCCTCGTGGCCGGCCAGCTCGCGCTGAAGCTCGGTCGGGTCGAACGCGCCGAGCAGTACCTGCTCGCCGCGCAGACGTTTCCGGAGGGACGGGCCGCCAGCCGCCCGCTGGCCCTGCTCCTGATCGCACGCGGCCGCCCGACCGAAGCCGTCGAGAGCGCCTGGGACCGGACCGTCGACGACCTCCCGTCCGCCTGCCTGTCCGCGCGTGCAGGTCGGCCGCAGCCGGCCATCGACTGGGCCAAGGCCCGCATCGCCGAGTCACCGGCCCACCTGCCGGCGCTCGCGCTGCTCGCGCTGCTCGATCCGAAGGCCGCCGTGCCGCCGCCGGTGCGTGAGCTGGCCGAGAGCGCTGCGCCCGAGCTCCGCGACGCGTTGACGTTCCTGATGGCGGACGGGTTCGCCGACCAGGCCCTGACCGCGACCAAGGCGCTCGTCCATGCGCTCCCGTCGAACGTGATCGCACGCACGATGCTCGCCCGCGCGTACGCGGGCATCGGCGACCGGCAGAACGCGCTCGAGATCCTCACCGGAGTGGTCAAGGACTCACCGCTCCTGGTGCCGGCCTACGACGCCGCGGCGCGCATCCTCGACAGCACACCGGGCGCGCCGGAGGGCGGCGAGGCGATGGTCGATCGCTTCCTCGATCCCGAGCTCATGCAGAAGGGGCTGGCCACCAAGGGCCTCCTGGAGCTCGCCGCGCGGCGCACGGTCGTGCGCCTGCTGGCGACGCTCGGCGAGGATCCGAAGGCACTCGGCGCACTCGTCTCCCTGTGGGAGGCCGCTCCGGACTCGGGCGAGCACGCGATCGAGTACGCCCAGCTCCTCGCGTCGTACGGCCGCCCCGATCTGGCGCTCGAGCTGTGCAAGGCGATCGAGAAGCGGGTTCCGCAGGAGCGTCGCGAAGTGTTCCTGACCCTCTACTTCCACCTGTACGAGGTCCGGCTACGCGGCGCGGACGACCCCGCGCTGCGTGCGTCGGGGATCGCGGACGCGAAGCGGTTCCTGCAAACCGACGGCGCCCTCGGCGCGATCGTCCACTTCCTGATCGATCAGGACATCGCGCAGAACGGCCCACTCGACGAGAGCGCCGACGTCGCGCGCAAAGCCAAGGCGAGGCGGCTCCTCGACGCCCATCTCGCGCGCGTGCGCGCCGGCAGGGAACAGTCCGAATGGTCGGTCCTCCGGACCGTGCAGCGGATCCACGACCTCGAGGGCCGCACTCAGGCGATCACGCTCGCCGAGGAGTTGCTGCGCGAGGATCCGAGCCGCGTCGAGCTCTGGCTGGCGCGGTCGCAGTGGCTGGTCGACGAGAACCACGTCGACGACGCCGTGCAGAGCGTGCACTGGATGCGCGACTACATCCCGAGCGACCCGGCGATGATCGGCTGTGTCGAGCTGGCGGCTCGCGCCGGACGATCCCAGGCCGACGACGAGGAGCTGCTGCGCGCGAACCTCGACGCGAAGACCCTCGAGACCCCGTCGGCGTTGCACGTGCTCGGTCTCCTGGCGTTCCGCCGCGCGGACTATGCGCGCGCGCGCGATCTCCTCGAGCGTGGCGAGCCCCGCGCCGACGGCGCGCAGCTCTACTTCGCGGGACTCGCCGCGCTGATCCTCGGCGACGCCGACACGGCACGCGCCGACCTCGAGAAGCTCGCCCGCGACTATCCCAAGAGCTCGCTGTCGTTCAACGCCGGCCACTTCGCGCGCCAGCTGTCGTTCTGAGCGAGCGCTTCGGCGAGCCCGACGAAGCGAAAGCGACCGAGCAGACGGTCGAGCTTCGACAGCGTGCGGTGGAGATTGACGTAGTGGCGGAAGCCACGGACGCCACCGACGCGCCGGCGCGGCTGCTCCGGATCGACCTCCCACGGGTGCAGATACAGACAGCCGAACGAGCCGAGCCGCTCCTGCTGTCGCAATCCGCGAGCCACCATCCAGGTCGGAAACAGCCGCAGGTACCCCCCGCCGCCGACCGGCAGCAGTCGCCCGCCGACGCGCCACGTCAGCGGCGGCACCTCGAGGATCTCCCCGGCCGGGGTCGTCAGGCGGTACGGCGAGGCCGGCGCACCCGGTACGCCGTAGTCGGGATGCGCGATCGGCTGGATCGAGCTGTCGATCGTGTAGCCCTCCTCGACGAGGATCCGCGGCGCCCACGACGTCGTACGCGTCACCGACCAGGTGCACGCGCGGAACGACGACGGCCGCCGGCCGCCACAGGCCTCGAGGATGCCGGCGGTGCGGCGCAGATCCTCGCGGAAGCCGTCTGGGCCGAGGTCTTGCAGCAGCCGGTGGTCGTAGCCGTGCGAGCCGATCTCGTGGCCTGCGTCGACCACCGCGCGCACGAGCTCGGGAAGCCGCTCGGCAACCCAGCCGAGGAAGAAGAACGTCGCCCGCGCACCGCGACGCGCGAACAGATCGAGCAGGCGGCGCGTGCTCTCGGCGCACCGGAGCTCGAACGCGTCCCACTCGGCCCGCTCGACGACCTGGGCAAGGTTCAGTACCCTGGAACCAGTCCTCGACGTCGACCGTCAGCGCGTGCGCGATCGCGGTCATCGCAGCAGCGCCTCCGCCGCCGGTACCAGTGCGCGCAACACCTCCCGACAACGGGCCTCGGCGGCCGCCTTGTCGCCGTCGGACACCCACGTCTCGACGCGCAGCAGTGCGCCGGACACGTCCTCTCGGAGGATCGCGCGGGGCGCCTGGTGCCAGACGAAGCGCCAGTAGTTGCCGGTCTCGAGGTCGGGCGGTGCGAGATACGCGAACAAGCACAGGTAGGGCCGTCCGCCGCGATCGAGACTGCGCATCCAGAGCCGACCGCACTCGATGGTCGCGCCGCCCGCGACACCTGGGTCGGCCGGGATCTCGATCAGGTCGTCGTGGACGATCTCCATGTGCGAGCCGAGCAGGCAGGTGTGCGGCGGATGGAGGGCCTTCCAGTTGGCGCTGTGGAACACGCCGACGACGAACACCGGGCTGCCGCCGTCCGGAGGGTCGTACCGCCACCAGGCGGCGTCCTCGGTGCCGAGCAGTTGCCGCATCGTGTCGGTGATCTCGATCTCCTGGTCCGCAACGTATCGGCCGGCTTGCTTCGGCAATCGCGCCGCCCGCTCCTTCGACTCGTCGTGCGGTCGTACGACCGACAGCCACAGGAGCGGCGGCGCGACCACCCACATCACCAGGGCATGGACGGCGCCGCGTCTCATCGGGCAGGCCTCCAGTGCCGGCTGAGCCAGCCGTCGAGCGCCAACAGCATGCCGAGGTCGACCACCCACACGAGGATGCTCGCGATGTCGTGGCCCCGACCGCTGGCGAACTCGACGCCGGTGCGTCGCGCGAGCCAGCAGATCGTCGCGATGCGGAGCACGTTGGTCAGGACGGCGATCGGACCCGCAGCCGCCAGCAGCAGCCACGGCCGCAGGCCGTGCCGACGGCCGAGGAAGAACGCGACGCAGTAGCCCATCGTGACGAGCGCGACGAGCGACCGCAGCCCGCTGCAGGGGTCGGCGACGACGAGCGAACCGTCGAGACCGGGAAAGTGGATCTCGCTGCCGGCGCGCACCGCGCCCGCGCCGAGCGCGTTCGCGATGCCGAGCCCGGCCCGGATCGCGAACTCCTTCAGCTCGAACGCGAGCGTGCCCTGCACCGTCAGCGGCAACGGAATGATGAACGGCAGCAGCCCGAGCACCGGCGCGAGCACGCGGAGGCGCGCCGGTCCGAGCGCGAGCCAGACCGCACCGGGGACGCTCAGCACCAGCGACAACCCCGACAGCGAATCGATCATCAGCGCCGCCCCGCAAAGGTGCAGGAACAGCCCCGGGCCGAGCAGGAACCAGCCACGCGGATCCCACTGCGACTCTTGCGCGCCCCACCGCGACCGCCAGTGCAGGACCACGGCCGCGCCGAAGGCGAGGACGAGCGGGCCGTGCGCGTAGTAGGCGTCGCCGAAGTTCCAGCTCTCGTAGATCCAGCCGAACGTGCCGGCATAGGCGATGCACAGCGGCAAGAAGATCGCGAGCGTGCGCGTCATCGCGGCACCCCCGCCACCGACTCGTAGGCGGCGATGACGCGCCGGGCGTTGCCGGCCCAGGTCCAGTCCTCGTCGACGACCGCGCGCCGGCCGGCCGCGCCGAGCCGCCGCGCGAGCTCCCGGTCGCTCACGAGCGCGACGATCTGGCGTTCCAGATCGGCGACGCTGCCGGCTTCGAACAGGAGTCCGGTCTCACCGTGGCGAAGGACCTCCTCGATGTTCGGCTGCCGCGGCGCGATCGTCGCGACGCCCGCGGCGTACGAGTCGAACAGCTTCAGCGGCGATGCATAGTCGTTGATCGCCGGGATCAGCGCCGCGTCGAACGCGCACACCCACTCCGCGACCTCGTCCGCGTCCACCTCACCGATCGAACGCACGCGGTCGGCCACGCCGAGCTCACGCGCCCGGCCGAGCACGTCCGCGAGCGCCGGCCCCTCGCCGACGAGCCAGAACTCGACCTCGCGGAGCGCGTCCCGCGCGAGCACTTCCACGGCCATCTCGAGCCGGTGCCACGCGCGCATGTAGCCGACGAAGCCGAGGACGAACGTGCCCTCCGAGGCCCCCATCCCGGCGCGCCGGACGCGACCGGCGGCGTGTGCCGCGGGCCCGAAGCGCTCGACGTCCACTCCGTTGTGGATCACGACCGTGCGGTCGGCGGGAGCGCCGTTCGCGAGCAGCATCTCACGCAGATTCGCGGTCACCGACAGCACGCGGTCGGCCGCGCCGAGCACTCGCCGCTCGGTCCGGCGCGCACGTCTCCGGAAGCGCAGCAGCCCGAGCCGTGTCATCTCGTCACAGACCGGCGCGTTGACCTCGAGCAGAAGGGGAACGCCGAGCGCGCGAGCGACGCGCAGCCCCGCGTCGCAGTGGAGCGCGTGGCGCTCGTAGACGAAGTCGGGTCGAAAGCCGCCGGCGGCGCGGGTCAGCATTCGCGCGCCCTGCCTCGCGTAGAGGATCTCCAGCACCTCGACGGCGGTGCGCGGCAGGGACAGGCTCTCCCACAACCCGCCGTTGCGGGCCGCGTCCGCGGAGTTCGCGCGGGCCTCCGTCGCCGGCACGGCCTTCGGAACCAGCGCGCATTCGACGACCTCGTGACCGGCGGCACGCAGGGCGCGGATCAGCTCGCGCACGTGCACCGCCTGTCCGTCCTCGGAGCGGATCCGGTGGTGGTAGAGGATGCGGTACCCGCTCACGCCGTCGCCTCCTCGACGAAGGCTCCGGCGAGCAGCCGCACCGGATCGTCCCACGAGAATCGACGGGCCCACGCGCGGATGCGCTCGCGGTCGCACGGCCGCTGCAGGTGGCGCAGCACCTCGGCAGCGAGCGCGCGGTGGTCGCCACCGCGCACGAGGCTGCCGGCATACGGATCGGCGAGCAGCTCCGGCATGGCGCCGACCGGGGTCGCGACGACCGGCAGGCCGGCGGCGAGCGCCTCGGTCACCACGTTGGGCCAGCCCTCGCGCTCCGACGGCAGCACGAGGAGGTCGGCCGCGCGGTACAGCGTGGCGACCCCGTCGACGTCGAGCGAGCCGAGCAGGTGCAACCGACCCGGCGGCGACAGCGCCTCCAGTCGCGCGCGCTCCGGTCCGTCACCGGCGACCGCAAAGTGGACGGCGTCGGGCAGCTCGCGCAGCGCCCGCGCCATCAGGTGGAAGCCCTTGCCGGGGATCAGTCGGCCGACGCCCGCGACCAGCGCAACGTTCGCGGGCAGCCCGAGCGCGGCCCGCGCGGCCGCCAGGTCGCCGGGCGCGAAGCGGTCGAGGTCGACGCCGTTGCGCGCCAGCTCGACCGGGCCGCCGCCGAGAGCCTCGAACCGGCGCTGGAGCGGCTCGCTGACCGCGAACCGCCGGCGCGATGCCGGCAACGCGTCGGTGAGCTGCCGGCGTACCCGGGGATCTCTGCCAGCACGTTGAGGTCGGTGCCGCGTGCGGTCACGAAGCAGGCCACCCCGAGCTGCCCCGCGATCCGGAGCGCCGCGACGCCATCCGGATAGAGGTAGTGGGCGTCGATCACCGCCACGCGGTCCCGGCAGAGCTCCGCGACGGTGTCGAGGGCTGCGCTCGCCATGCGACGTGCCTGCGCGTTCTGGCTCATCCCCGGGAAGTGGCGGTAGCGCGGCCGGTGCACGGCGACGCCCATCACCTCTTCGCGGTCGGGCTCCGCGTCGAGCGCCGCATCGGTGGCTCGCCGCAAGAGGCGCGGCACGCGCGGCAGCGGGTTGACGACGACCCAATCGAACCCGGTCGCGTCCGCGACGCGGCGCATGCGCTCGAACACGAACCGGCCGTGCGCCGGCCGCCGGGCCGACGGGAACAGGTTGGTGAAGGTGACGATGCGCGGCGTCACAGCCATCTCGACTGGAAGCGGTGGAACGCCAGGATGGACCAGAGCAGCTGGCTGTGGTCGCGCAGCCCGGCGCGGTGACGCTCCAGCATGCGGCGCACGGCCGCGGTGTCGACCACCGCGGCGAGCGACTCCTCGGCGAGCGCCGTCTCGAGTGCGTCGCCGAGTCGCCCGGCCATCCAGGCGCGCGCCGGCACGTCGAACCCCTGCTTCGGCCGGCGCATCGCCGCCTCGCCGAGGCGACCGGCGAGCGCCTTCCGGAGGAACGCCTTCGTCTCGCCCCCGGCCAGCTTCATCGCGGTCGGCACGGTCGCGGCCAGCTCGACGAGCTCGTGATCGAGGAACGGACAGCGCACCTCCAGCGACACCGCCATCGACGCGCGGTCGACCTTCGCGAGGATGTCCCCCGGCAGCCAGGTCGCGAGATCGGCGGCGACGCAGCGTTCGAGGGGTTCGTCGGTGGCCGCGGCCTCGTAGGCCGCGCGCACCGCGCGGAGCGGATCCTCGCCGCCGGCTCGCCAGGCGCCTCGCAGCAGCGGCCGAACCTCGTCGGGCAACGCGGCGCTGACCGACCGCGCGTAGGCTTCGCCCGGCGAGCGTGCCAGGTTCTGGAAGGTGCGCTTGAAGCGCACCGCGCGCGGCAGGAAGTCGAGCTTCGGGTAGATCGCACCGAGGGCGCTCCACACCGCACGCGGCAGGCGCCGGCGCACGCGGTTCTCGACGACGTCGAACCGGTAGCGGCGGTAGCCGGCGAAGTTCTCGTCCCCGCCGTCGCCCGACAACGCGACCGTGACGTGGCGGCGCGCCAGCCGGCTGACGTGGTAGGTCGGCACCGCGCTGCTGTCCGAGAACGGCTCGTCGAAGGTCGCGTCGAACCACGCCTGGTCGAGCATGTCTTCGGGATCGATCGCGTCCTCGTGCAACGTGGCGCCGCAGCGCCGCGCCGCCTCGCGCGCCATCGGTCGTTCGTCCCGCGGGTCCCCTTCGAAGCCCATCGTGCAGGCGATGACCTCGGTGTCGCTGACGCGCGACATGCTCTCGACGACCGCGAAGCTGTCGACCCCCCCGGACAGGAACGCGCCGAGCGGCACGTCCCCCATCAACCGGATCCTCACCGCCTCGTCGAGCTTGCTGCACACCGCCTCCGCGAGCTCCTCGAACGACCGCCGGCTCGGTCCCGGGAACGCGAGCTGCCAGTAGCTGCGGACGTCGACGCGACCGTCGCGCACCGTCAGGCAGTGGCCCGGCGGAAGCTTGTGGACGCTCGAGAAGATCGTCGCCGGATCGGGGACGTAGCGCAGGCACAGGAACGCACCGAGCGACTCCGGATCGAGCTCGCGGGAGACACCCGGATGGACGAGCAACGCCTTGAGCTCCGAGCCGAACAGGAAGTCGTCCCCCACCATCGACCAGTGGAAGGGCTTCTTGCCGAGCCGGTCGCGCGCCGCGAACAGCGCGTGTTCGCGTTCGTCGACGATGGCGAACGCGAACATCCCGCGTAGCTTCCCCGGCAGCGCCTCGCCCCACTCGCGCCAGCCGTGCACCACCACCTCGGTGTCACACCGCGTCACGAACCGGTGGCCCTTCGCCTCGAGTTCGGCGCGCAGCTCGCGGAAGTTGTAGATCTCGCCGTTGTAGGTGACCCACACCCCGTCGTGGCCCATCGGCTGTGCGCCGTCCGCGAGGTCGACGATCGACAGCCGCCGGTGTGCGAGCCCGTAACCGGGCGCCGTGCGCACACCTTCGCCGTCCGGGCCGCGATGCGCGATGGCCTGCGCCATCGACCGCAGCAGCTCCTCCTCGACCGGGGCGCGTCGATCGCGCCGGAACAACCCAGCGATCCCGCACATGGCTGGCCTCAGCGAGCGCGGCTCCACACCGGCAGACGACCGTCGCCGGCGAAGCCCGGCTGCCACACCGGACGCCGTCGCTCGGGCTCGCGCTCCCGAGCCCCCTCCGACCCGGCCGATTCGGACACGCCACCGAGCGCGACTTCGCGCTGCGCGACGAACAGGACGCCCGAGACCACGGCGACCCAGTGGTAGGACAGGTCGAAGTGGCCACGGTTGAGGAAGAACGCGCCGACCATGAAGCTCGCCATCGTCGCTTCCGACATGTGGGCGTACGGCAGCAGCCAGTCCATGTGCGGCCCCGCCCGCGCGAGCCGTCGCATGCGCCGCGCGGCCCAGAAGACGGAGAACAGCATCACGAGGAACAGGAGGAACGACGGCGTGCCGTTCTCCGCCCAGATCTGCAGGTACGAGTTGTGGGCGACGTGTGCGAAGTACGCCTGTCCCGGGAAGTACTCGTCCGCGTAGTGCTCGTAGTAGTGCTGGAAGTGCCGGTGGCCGACGCCCAGCACCGGGTGATCCTGGATCATCCCGAGCGCAATCGTCCACGCGCGGTAGCGCGCATTGATCGACGAATCCTCGTGCCCCTGTGCGGCGTCCTCGATCGTCCCGAGTCGTTGGAGCACGCTCGTCGGTGCGAGGTTCAGGAACAGCACGACACCGAGCGTCCCCGCGAGCGTCGCCTGCACGAACTTGCCCGAGCGCCACGCGATCAGCAGCAGCGCGACGCACATCGACAGGAACCCGCCGCGCGAGTGCGTCAGGATGATCGTGATCATCGTCAGCACCGCCGTCACCAGCAGGAACTTCTTGACCAGCGCGTTCTTCTCGATGCGTGAGAGGTACCACATCATCGGCAGCCCCATCACCATCGCGAGCGCGAAGTCGTTGTTGTCCTCCATCATCCCGCCCGGGCCGCGGGTGATCGTGGCGCCGCCGGTGGCGAGCCCGAAGAGCCCGCCCTTGAAGCCGAAGAACCCGAGGGAGAGCGCGAAGGTCCAGACCAGCGCACGGATGCGGTTCTTGCTGTCGAGCTGCCCCACGGTGAACAACGCGACGAGGATGATCTTGGTGAACTCGATCAGGCCCGCGGTGATGTCGTCCTCGCCGAACCGCTCCGCCGGGATCGTGCTGACGAAGGTCATCACGAGCAGCACGGCCATCGCGACCGTGCGGATGTCCCAACGGGTGAACGGACGCCTGCCGTACTCGTTGGCGAACCACCCGGCGATCATCGTGAGGCCGACGTAGAAGCTGAGGCGCATGTAGCGGGCGAAGCCCCAGCACAGGTCCTGCGGCCGCATGTAAGCGAGCCACGAGAACACGAGCAGACCGATGAAGGGCCGCCGGAACGCCAGCGGCAGGCTGAGAACGACGATCCCGAAGACGATGACGTCGCGCATCTATCGCGTCGAGCCGAGGATCAGGTCCAGCGCGTGGAGCACGACGGTCGGCAGGCGCGTCGGCGCGACGTAGTAGACCGTCACGAGCGACAGGCTCAGCGCGAGGAAGCTCGCGGCCGCGATCGAGACCTTGCGCCGGTTCCGGTGGAGCCGGGTCCGTTCCTCGCTCGTCTCCAAGTAGGCCATCATCCCGAGCACCGGGACGCTGACGGCAAAGCCGACGTCGTCGACGGTCTTGAACGTCGAGCGCATGAAGTCGAGCAGCAGCACGAGCCCGATCGCGGCGCCGAGCCCGATCACGCAGCCGGCCAGCGCGACCAGGGTGATGTTCGGGTCGGTCGGCGCCGGTGGAACGCTGGCCGCGCTCACGACGAACGGATCGCCGGTGCGCGCCTTCTCGTAGCGTTCCATCTTCGCGCGCTCGACTTCGCGCTGGTGATCGAGCGCGGACTGCGCGTCGTCGAGCTTGAGCTTGAGCTCTTGATACTTGCTCCAGATGCCGGGGAGTGCCTTGCGCTCCGCTTCGAGCTTCGCGATGCGCGCCTGGATGATCGCGAGCTGCTTCTCCTTCGCGGCGAACTCGGCCTTGCTCGTGGAGATCTCCTCCTTGGTCTCCTTGAACTTCGGGTTGTCGACGAGCTTGGCCGCCTCCCCGCCGGAGATTCCACCGGGCACCTTCGCCTTGAGCAGCTCGACCGCGGCCTGGTAGTTGTGGCGGAAGGTCTGGTAGTCAGGATGGGTCGGTGCGCAGGTGTGCAGCGCCACGTCCCAGCGCAGCACCTCCTTCTGCAGCGCCGCGACCTCGGGATCGGCCGCCACCGGCACCTTCGTCTCGACCTGCTCGCGGATGACGTTCTCGTCGAGCAGGATCTGGAGACCATCGATCTTCTTGCGCAGCGCCTCGGTCTCGCCCTCGAGCCTCGCCTCCTCCGTCTGCTCGGTGCGCAGCTCGTTGTAGAGCGACGTCTCGGCCTCGGTCCCGTTCTCGGCGAACGGATTGACCGGGTTCAGCTGAGCGTGGATCTGCAGCTCCTTCAGGGCATTCTCGCGCGCCTTCTCGAGGCTGCGCCCGTGCTCGCGCTCCTTCTCCAACTCGTCCCGCGCGGCATTCTCGAAGCTGAGCTCGATGCTCGAGCGCCACACCTCCTGCAGCGTGTTGACGAACTGCGCCGCCTTGGCCCCGTCCACGTCCTTGTACTTGAGCTGGATGTAGTAGTGGCTCTGACCCTTCTCCGGTTGGTGCTCCTGCACCTCCAGGCGGGACTTGACGGCGTCGATGGTCGAGTCGCGCGCGGGATCCGTGTCGTCCTTGCCGATCCACTCGAGCTTCTCGAGCGCATCGGGCACGGTGTTCGGGATCGAATACACGGCACTGCTCACCGTCGCGAACAGCGGGTCCTCCTGCGTGCGCGCATCCGGATCGAGGACCAATCCCTGATAGGTCAGCATCGCCTCCGCGACGTAGTAGCGCGGGATCAGCAACGCGGCGATCAGCCCGATCAACAACCCGACGAGGGTCATCGGGATCACCTGCCACCGCCTCCGCTTGAGGAGTTCGAGGTAGCGGGCGAACGAGATCGGTGGCAGCTCGAGCTGGGTCACGATTCAGAAGCGGCGGCTGCCGTAGAAGACCGAAGAGCTGCCGCCGGAGAGGTAGTCGTACGTCCCGTAGAACGTCGCGAAGCCGAACATGGCGCGCACGGTGACGGTGATCGGCAGCAGCAGCTTCTCGAGGAACCGGGCGATGTAGCCGAGCCAGGTCGGCGGGATGTAGATGATGTCGTTGTTGTCGATCCGCAGGTTGTAGGTCGTGTTGCCGGTCTCGATCATCTCGCGGACGTTGACCACCACGACGAGCGGGTCCTGAGCGTCGGGCTTGATGACCTTCACTCTGCCCAGGTTCGCGAGGTCCGTCACGGGGGCCCGTGCGATGACCTCCAGGAGGGTCAGGTCGGCGTCGACCAGCGGCACGTACCGCGCGGCCTTGAGGACCTCGCCGAACATGAAGAAGCCCTTGCCGAGGCTGATGATACGCGCCTGCACGCGGATCGGGGATGCGAACACCCCATCGAGCAGCGCCGTCACGAACTCCGACAGGCTCGTCTCCTTCATGCCGAGCACGTAGACCGGCCCGATGTAGGGGATGAAGATCGTGCCGTCGATCTGCACCGGCTGGGGGCGCGTCAGCAGGAAGAGCTGCTCGTGGCCCGGCAGCAAGTAGACGCTCGGATCGATGATGAACTGGACGCTGTCCCCGCCGGCGACGTAGTTCTCCGCGGTCGCGACCCCGTCCGCCCGTGTGCCGAAACCCTTCTCGTGGAGGAGCTGCCGGATCCGCTTCTCCTCGATGCTCGTGCACGAGGCGAACAGCAGGGCCAGGAGCCCGAGCGCGACGAGAGCGCGTCGGGACCGGGGATTCTTCGACACCGTGTTGAGGCCGCCCATCGCCGCGAGATCCTAGGGACGCGCCGCCGGTCGGCAAAGCGCGCACCCTGTCGGATCGTATCGACCGCCCAGAACCCGGGGCTTCAGCCGAATCCGCGGTGGCAGTGGAGGTTCTGTCGCCGGAAGCCGCTCAGACCGGGCCCCGGGGCCCGTACTGCCGCTCGTAGTAGTCCCGATAGGCGCCGGATCGGACACGCTCCCACCAGGAACGGTTTTCGACGTACCACCGGAACGTCTCCGCGAGCCCCGCCTCGAAGGTGCGCGCGGGCCGCCAGCCGAGCTCGGCGGCGATCTTGCCGCCGTCGATCGCGTAGCGACGGTCGTGTCCGGGGCGATCGGTCACGAACCGGATCAGCTCGTCGCCCTTGCCCGCGAGCCGCAGGATCTCGCGCACGACCTGGATGTTCTCGCGCTCGGACTCGCCGCCGATGTTGTAGACCTCGCCGGGCCTGCCGCCCTCGAGCACGCGCAGGACGCGCCTGGCAATGGTCGGCGACGTGGATCCAATCACGCACGTTGCGCCCGTCGCCGTACACCGGCAGCTCCTTCCCCTCGAGCGCGTTCGCGATCATCAGTGGGATCAGCTTCTCGGGAAACTGGTAGGGACCGTAGTTGTTCGAGCACCGCGTGATCAGCGCCGGGAACCCGTGCGTGTGGAATGCCGCACGCACCAGCAGGTCACTCCCCGTCTTGCTCGCCGAGTAGGGCGAGTTCGGCTGCAGCGGAGACTCCTCGGTGAAGCGACCCGAGGCCCCGAGGCTGCCGTAGACCTCGTCGGTGCTGACATGGACGAAGCGCTCGATCCGCGCGCGACGCGCGGCGTCGACGAGCACCTGCGTGCCGACCACGTTGGTGCGCACGAACGCGGTGGCGTCCATCACCGACCGGTCGACGTGACTCTCGGCAGCGAAGTGCACGACGGCGTCCGGCCGGTGCTCCTCGAACGCCCGCTGCACGTCCTCCTGTTCGACGATATCGCCGCGAACGAAGGTGTAGTGCGCGTGCGCCTCGACTTCGGCCAGGTTCTCGAGGTTGCCGGCGTAGGTCAACGCGTCGAAGTTGACGACCTCGTGCTCCGTCTCGCGGAGCAGCATCCTCACGAAGTTCGAGCCGATGAACCCTGCACCACCGGTGACGAGGATCCGGCTCACACCTGCTCCTCCGCGAGGTAGCGATCGATCGCGTGCGGCCAGTTCGGCAACCGCTTGCCACGCACGACCGACAGGAGCGAGCAGTCCAGCACCGACCACGCCGGTCGCGGGGCGACGCCTTCGCGTGTGACGGTCTCCATCTCTTCGACGTGGGCGTCGAAGCCGGCGCGCCGGCACAGCTCGACCGCGAACGTGTGCCAGGTGCAGTGCCCCTCGTTGGTCGCGTGATAGACCCCGGACGGCGCCTCCAGCGACGGGAGATCGAGCAGTGCCGGTGCCAGATCCCGCGTGAACGTCGGGCTCCCGATCTGATCGTTGACGACCCGGAGCTGCTCGGCGTCCTTCGCCCGATCCAGGATCGCGCGGGGGAAGTTGTGGCCCCCGGGACCGAACACCCAGCTCGTGCGGACCGTGTAGGCGCGATCGAGGCCGGCGTCCGCGACGGCCCGCTCGCCCGCGAGCTTGCTGCGCCCGTAGGCCGAGAGCGGTCCGACGGCGTCGTTCTCGCGATAGGGCGACCGCGCGTCGCCGGCGAACACGTAGTCGGTGCTGACGTAGACGAGCGCCGCGTTGAGCTCCCGGCAGCAACCCGCGACGTGCGCGGTGCCGACACCGTTGATGATGAGTGCGCGTTCCGGATCGCGCTCGCAGCCGTTGACGTCGGTCCAGGCCGCGCAATGGACGACGAGGTCCGGACGCACCGAGCCCATCACCTTCTCGACGGCCGATTCGTTCTCGATCGGCATCGCCGAGTGCTCGCACCCGACGACCTCCATGCCGCGGGCCGTGGCCTCCGTGACGACGGCCTGACCGAGCTGGCCCGATGCACCGGTGACGAGAACTCTCATACGAGATCCATGCGGTTGGCGCCGCCCTGGGCGACGAGGTTGCTGGCACGGAGGAGCGAGTCGAAGGTGCCGGCGTCGGTCCACCAGCCGTTCAGGATCTCACTCGTGAGCGTCCCGTCCCGGAGGTAGGCGTTGTTGACGTCGGTGATCTCGAGCTCCCCGCGTTCGGAAGGTTCGAGTCGATCGATGAACTCGAAGACGCGCGCGTCGTACATGTAGATGCCGACGACGGCGAGATTGGTCTTCGGGCTCTTCGGCTTCTCGACGATCTCGAGAACCTTGCCGTGCGCGTCCGTCGTCGCGACGCCGAAGCGCTCCGGATCCTCGACCTCCTTCAGCAGGATCTTGGCGCCGGTCTCCTGCGCTTCGAACGCCGCCACCGCGCGCGCGATGTTGCCCTCGATGATGTTGTCCCCGAGCACGACGACGATCTGGTCGCCGTCGGCGAAGTGCTCGGCCAGCTTCAGCGCGTCGGCGATCCCGCCCTCGCCCTCCTGGTAGGTGTAGCTCAGGTCGCTTCAGGCCGAAGTCGCCGCCGTTGCCGAGCAGTTGCAGGAAGTCGCCCGCGCTGTTGCCGCCGGTGACGATCAGGATGTCGTGGATGCCGGCGTGGACGAGACACTGGATCGGGTAGTAGACCATCGGCCGGTCGTAGACCGGCAGCAGGTGCTTGTTGGTGACCTTGGTCAGCGGATAGAGCCGCGTGCCGAGGCCTCCCGCAAGGACGACGCCCTTCACGAATAGGTTCTCCGATACCAGTCGTAGGTGTGCCGCAGGCCGTCGACGAACGACACTTGCGGCTCGAAGCCGAGCAATGCGCGAATGCGCGAGATGTCGGCGCGGGAGTGCATCACGTCACCGGTCCGCGGCGGTGCGAACTCGGGCTCCACGCTCACTCCCGACACCTCGATCAACGCGTCGAGCAGATTCCGGATCGAGTGGTTGCCGCCACACGCGAGATTGACCGTGTGGCAGCCCTCGGTGTCGGTGTCGAGCGCGAGCAGGATGCCGCGCGCCACGTCGCCGACGTACGTGAAGTCCCGCGACTGGCTGCCGTCCCCGTCGATGCGCGGGCGCTTGTCGCGCAGGAGCGCGAAGCAGAACGCCGCGACCACGCCGGAATACGGGCTGTCGGGCACCTGGCGCGGGCCGAACACGTTGAAGAAGCGCGTGACGACGACCGGCAGATCGTAGACCTGGGCGAACGAACGGCAGTACAGCTCACCCGCCAGCTTGGTCGCGGCGTACGGGGAGAGCGGCTGCTCCCGCAGATCCTCGGACTTGTAGTCCTGGTCCTGATCCCCGTAGGCGGACGACGAGCCGGCGTAGACGACCTTCACGCCTCGACGCCGTGCCGCGTCCAGCACGACCACCGTACCGGTGACGTTGTTGTCGTGCGATTCGCGGGGCTCCTCGACGCTGCGCACGACGGACGGCAGCGCGGCGAGGTGCACGACGCCGTCGACGCCGTCCATCGCCGCGGCGACCGAGCGATCGTCGGTGACCGAGCCTTCGACGAGCTGCAGGCGATCCGCACCCCCGACCTCACCGATGACCTCCTGCAGATTGTCGCGGGAGCCCGTCGAGAGGTTGTCGAGCACGGTCGCATGGTCACCGCGCGCCAGCACGCCGGCGACGACGTGTGATCCGATGAACCCCGCACCGCCCGTGACCAGGTAGCGCCTCATGCGACCCTGCCAGCCTCCCTCTCCCTCAGGTACCACTCCGCGAATCGTCTCAGGCCCTCTCGGAGATCGACCTTCGGGCGGAAATCGAGCTCCCGTTCGGCCAGCGTGGTGTCCGCCCAGGTGGCGCGGACATCCCCCGGCTTGCTCGGGTCGGGTCTCGATCTCGGCCTTCTTGTCGAACACGTCCTCGAGCGTCGCGATCAGTCGGCTGAGCTCCGTGGTGTGCGCACCGCCGAGGTTGTAGATCCGATAGCCGTCGGCTCGTTGGAGAGCCGCAAACACTCCATCGACGATGTCGTCGACGAAGGTGTAGTCGCGCTTCGTCGAACCGTCCCCGAACACCGGCAGTGGCTTGCCGTCGAGCAGGCGGCGGCTGAACAGGTGGATCGCCATCCCGGGCCGTTGACCGGGCCCGTAGACCGTGAAGAACCTGAGGCAGGTGACGGGATTGCCGTAGAGGTGGTGGTGGGCGTAGCAGATCACCTCACCCGCCTTCTTGCTCGCTGCATACGGCGACACCGGGTGGTCGACCGGATCCGATTCCTGGAACGGCACCTTCCGATTGCCCCCGTACACCGAAGAGCTGCTCGCGAAGATGATCGGTCTCCAGGACGCTCGCCGACCGCTGCGAGCAGCGTCTGCGTGCCGGTGACGTTCACGTCCATGTAGCGCGCCGGCTCCTGGATCGAGGGTCGGACGCCGGCGAGCGCCCCGATGTGGAGGATGCCCTTCACGCCGTCGACCGCGCGCCGGCAGGTCTCGGGGTCGCGGAAGTCGCCTTCGAGCAGCTCGAACGCCCCGTCAGCCGAACTCGCGACGCACTCCTCGACGTTCCGCCGCTTGATCGAGATCGCGTAGAACGGGTCGAAGTTGTCGAGCACGCGCACGCCGTGCCCCTCGGCGAGGAGCCGCCGCACCACGTGCGTGCCGATGAAGCCGGCGCCGCCGGTCACCAGGAATCTGTCCATCACGTTCCTCGAGCGTCGATTCGCGGTCCGCTCATCGCGCCTTGGCCTTCAGGCCGGCGATCTTCCGCTTGAAGTACTCGGTGGTTCGGCGGAGCCCCTCCTGGAGGTCGATGGTCGGCTCCCAACCGAGGACGCGAGTGGCCTTCGAGATGTCCGGACGCCGCACCTTGGGATCGTCCTGCGGCAACGGCTTCTGGACGAACTTCGACTTCGAACCGGTCGCCGCCAGGATCGCTTCGCCGAATTGCTTGATGGTCATCTCGGCGGGGTTGCCGATGTTGACCGGCACCGCTCGTCGCTGCGCAGGAGCCGCAGGATGCCCTCGACGAGGTCGTCGACGTAGCAGAAGCTGCGCGTCTGGCTGCCGTCGCCGAACACCGTCAGATCGGCTCGCCCTCGAGCGCCTGGCTCATGAACGCCGGCAGCACCCGGCCGTCGTTGAGCCGCATGCGCGGGCCGTAGGTGTTGAAGATGCGGACGATCCGCGTCTCGACGCCGTGGTGCCGGTGGTAGGCCATCGCCATCGCCTCGGCGAAGCGCTTGGCCTCGTCGTAGCAGCCGCGCGGGCCGATCGGGTTGACGTTGCCCCAGTAGTCCTCCGTCTGCGGGTGGACCTGCGGATCGCCGTAGACCTCCGAGGTGCTGCGCGAGCAGGAACCGCGCCCCTTCTCGCTTCGCGAGGCCGAGCGCCTTGTGCGTGCCGAGGCGCCGACCTTCAGGGTCTGGATCGGGCAGCTCGAGATAGTCGATCGGGCTGGCCGGCGAGGCGAAGTGCAGGATGAAGTCCAGCCGCCCGGCGACGTGGATGTAGTTGGTGACGTCCTGGTGGTGGAACGTGAACCGCTCGTGCCCGAACAGATGCTCGATGTTCGCGAGATCGCCGGTCAGCAGGTTGTCCATGCAGATCACCTGCGAGCCCGTCGTTCAGCAGCCGTTCACAGAGATGGGAGCCGATGAACCCGGCCCCACCCGTCACCAACGCTCTCTCGATCGCACTCATTTGGACTTCGCTCCCACGCGGTTCTCCGGAAACTCCTTGCCGGCCAACGGATCGATGCGAAGCGTCACACCCTTCGGCACGCGGACCCGCGCACCGCTCCAGGTGACGACGCCGCCTTCGTCGCCGGCGGCGACGCTCAGGACGCGGCCGTCGTGTTCGGTCTGCAGGCCGCCACGCAGGTCGAGCGCGGCATCCACGCGCGCGTGCGCCTGGCCGGCCAGCACGACGCGGATCCGCCGGCCGGGCAGGATGTCGATGGTCTGCTCCGGCGACTCGAGCGACATCGTTCCCGGGCCACGGTTCACCAACGACACGAAACCGGCGTCGGGCTCGATCCGGAACTGCGTCGCCAGCACCTGCAGCGTGCCCGCATGTCCGAGCCGGACGCGCACCGGCCGGTCGGCGACGAACCCGTACACCTGCGAGATCGTCGTCGAAGCCGAGGCCGATGGATTCGGGCAGCAGATCCCCCACCACCATGCGGGTGCTGCCGGCGACGCGCACCCGCGTGCCGTCGTGGAACACCATCAGGAACTGCCCGTCGCCGCGCACGTCGACCGCGGCACCGGCGCCGACGACGCGGAACCGATCCCAGTAGGCGAGCGGCACGAAGGCGCGGTGTTCGGTCTCGCGCACCCAGACGTAGTCGGTCGCCTGGGCGAGGATCGCGACGTCGGCGCGGAACCCGCCGGGAGTCTCACTCGCGTCGGGGAACCACGAGGGCCAGGAGTTCGGGGACTTCGGCAGGTTGAACGCCACCGGCGGCGGCAGCGCGACGTCCGTCTCGAACGGGACCGGAAAGGTGCCGTTCGGATAGGCACCGAACTCCTTCGGCGTGAGCGACGGGAAGCCCTGGTAGATCGGCAGGGACGCGTCGGGCGACTGCCAGCCCGGGGGATACAGCGACTGCAGCGCCGTCCCCGCACCGTAGAACGGATCCGCCTGCGCCCGCGCCGAGGCGCGGCGCATCATCGCGTCGAGCGACTCGTCGCCCAGGGTCGGCACGCCGCGGGTCTGGTCCAGCGAGCCACGCGAGCCGGGGATCTGCGTGCTCGCATGCTGGGCGAGCGCGCCGGCGAAGGCGACGGCGACCAGGATTCGGACCGGTGAGGTGTTGCGTGTTTCCATCGAGGTGACCCTCGGCGCGATGTGCGGTGCCGGAGAGCATACATCGGCGCACCGGTGCGTTTCCGCCACCGTGCGCGGCATCCGCTCAGGCTTCGTCGTCGATCGGATAGCGCGGTCCGGTGAAGGGGTCGTCCGGCTCGGGCTTCGCTTTCCGCTCTTCGGCGGGTTGCGTCTTCAACCGGCCTGAAAAGCCGACGAACTCGATGTCGACCTCGAGGCGAGCACCCTCGCCGAGCGCCACCAGGTCCGCGAACCGGGCGCGCAGGTTCGCCCGGAGCCGCTGCCCGGCGAGCTGGATCGAGACGCCGTCCGGGCACTGGAACCACGCCCGCACCAGCACGTGCTTCATCTTTCCGCTCACCGACACGGCGACCCGCAATCGGCTGACCTCGTCGAGGGACTCGCCCGAGGTCCGGAGTCCGGCCTCGAGCGCCTCCCGCGAGACCTTGATCACCGAGCCGTCGTGGCTCTTGCTGACGACGTGATCGGACGGCTCCTTCGGCACGCCGCCGTAGACGAGCCACAGCACGTCACAGACGAGCAGGGCCGCGGCGGCGAGCGCGACGATGCCAAAGCCGTGCCCGCCCCGCACGTCGAGGCGAAACACGCCCGGCTCGGAGTGCGATGGCACGCTGAGGCTCTCCGGCGCGAGCCAGGCGGCGAGACAGAACAGCGCGGCACCGACGCCGGCGGTGACGTTCGCGAACAGCAGGAGCCGCCGCACGGCCGATCGGACGTCGCGGCCCACCATGCTCACCGCTGACCGAAGTACCGGTCGATGAAGCCGGTGTCGACCTCACCGTTGATGAAGTCGGAGTGCTCGAGGATGCGCAGGAACAGCGGCCGCGTGGTCGCGATCCCCTCGAGGCTCAGCTCCTCGAGCGCGCGGCGCGCGACCTGCAGTGCCTCCTTGCGCGTGTTCCGGTGCACGATCAGCTTGCCGACCATCGAGTCGTAGTTGGGCGGCACGGTGTAGCCCTGATAGGCATGGCTGTCCCAGCGCACGCCCGGTCCCGCGGGCGCGATCATCGACCGGATGAGCCCGGGCGACGGCTTGAAGTTCGCCTCCGGATCCTCCGCGTTGATGCGGAACTCGATCGCGTGCCCCTCCATGCGCACGTCCTCCTGGCGGATCGACAGGCGTTCACCCGCCGCGACGCGGATCATCTCCTTGATCAGATCGACGCCGGTGACCGCCTCGGTCACCGGATGCTCGACCTGAATGCGGGCGTTGACCTCGATGAAGTAGTAGTTGCCCTTGCGGTCGAGCAGGAACTCGACGGTGCCCGCCGAGTGGTAGCCGGCCGCGCGGGCGAGGCGCACGGCGGCGTCGCCCATCTGCTTGCGCAGCCCTTCGTCGAGCACCGGGCACGGGCTCTCCTCGAGCAGCTTCTGGTGCCGGCGCTGCAGCGAGCAGTCGCGCTCCCCGAGGTGGACGACGTTGCCGTGCTGGTCGCCGAGGATCTGCACCTCGACGTGACGCGGCCGGTCGACGAACTTCTCGATGTAGACCGTGCGGGTTCTTGAACGCGCCCTCGGCCTCCGCCCGCGCCGCATGGAAGCCGTTGATCAGGCTGACGTCGTTGTGGGCGACCCGCATGCCGCGGCCCGCCGCCGCCAGCGGCCGCCTTGATCAGCACCGGGAAGCCGATCGCCCGCGCGACCTCCAGCGCCTGCTGTCTCGCGACTCGACCGGACCGTCGCTGCCGGGCACCGCCGGCACACCGGCCTCCTTCGCGATCTGCTTCGCCTGCACCTTGTCGCCCGACCGCCGCGATCGTCTCGGCCGATGGGCCGATGAACGCGATGTTGCAGGACTCGGCAGACTTCGACGAAGTGCGCGTTCTCCGAGAGGAAGCCGTAGCCCGGATGGATCGCCTCGACGTCGGCGATCTCGGCGGCGGCGATGAGTGCCGGGATGTTCAGATAGCTCTCGCCGCTCGGCGCGGGCCCGATGCAGACGGTCTCGTCGACGTAGCGCAGGTGCAGCAGGTCGCGGTCGGCCTCGGAGTAGACCCCGACGGTCTCGATTCCGAGCTCCTTGCACGCGCGCACGATGCGGAGCGCGATCTCTCCGCGATTCGCGATCAGGATGCGTCGGAACACGTCAGTCCACCAGGACCACGAACAGGGGTTGGCCGTACTCGACGGGCTCGCCGTTCTGCGCGAGCACCTCGAGGATCTCGCCGCTGAGCTCGGCCTTGATCTCGTTCATGACCTTCATCGCTTCGAGGATGCAGATCGTCGAGTCCGGCGAGACGTGGTCCCCCACTTCGGCGAACGGCTCGGCGTCGGGCGACGACGCGCGGTAGAACGTGCCCACCATCGGTGAGGTGAACACGTGCCGGCGCGGGTCCTCGACCGGCGCGGCCGGCGCTTCGGCAGACGGGGCGACTCCCGGCACCGAGCCCACCGGCGGCGACAGCGCGGCGGCCGGGTGCGCCGTCGTGTAGGAGACCACCTGCGGGTCCTCCTTCAGGCGGACCCGGAGCTTGCTGCCCGCCTCCTCCAGCTCGACCTCGACCGCACCGGCGGCGACCATCACGTCGATCACGCGCTGGATCTCCGCGACGCGGTCCTCGGGTGCCGCCGACGTGCGCCGGCGCGCCGGTTTCGAGCGGCGGCCCGTCTTCTTCGCGGCCGGTTTGCCGGCCTTCGCGCCGGCGGCTTTGCGCGCGGACGCCTTGGTCTGGACCTTCCGGGTCTTCTTCTTGGCTGCCATCGTGGATCGGACCCAGCGACGGAGGTGTCACCGCTGCGGGGTCGGCGCGAATGTAGCCGCGGCTCGCTTCCGGACCAACGGAATGTGCGTGAAGCCCCGGCCCCGGTGCGGACGCTCAGGCCAGTGCTTCGACGATCTGCACGGCGTTCAGGGCCGCGCCCTTGCGGAGCTGGTCGCCGACCAGCCAGTAGGCGAGCCCGCGCTCGAACGCCCGGCTCCGGCGCACCCGCCCCACGATCACCGGGTCGCGGCCGTGCGCATGGACCGGCTGCGGATGCCGGTCGGCGGACGGGTCGTCGAGTACCGACACGCCCGCGGCCCCCGACCACATCGCGCGGGCGGCGTCGGGATCGAGGGCCCGCTCGAGCTCGACACTCACCGACTCCGAATGGCAGCGTTCGACCGGCACGCGCACGCACGTCGCCTCGACCGGGAGCTCCGGCATGCCGAGGATCTTCCGCGTCTCGAGCTGCAGCTTGTCCTCTTCGCGCGTGTAGCCCCCAGCGGTGAACACGTCGATCCGCGCGAACAGGTTGAAGGCCAGCGAGTGCGGCAGGACCTCCGGCTCGGCCGGCTCGCCGGCGAGGCGCGCGGCGGTGAGGCGTCGGAGTTCGTCCACCGCCCGGCGCCCGGCGCCGGACGCGGCCTGGTAGGTCGACACGATCACCCGCCGCAGACCCGCAGCCCGATGCAGCGGCGCGAGCGGCAGCACCAGCAGGATCGTCGAGCAGTTGGGGTTGGCGATCAGACCCCGGTGCCCGGCGAGAGCGTCCGGATTGACCTCCGGAACGACCAGCGGCACGTCGGCGTCGAGGCGGAAGGCCGAGCTGTTGTCGACGACGATCGCGCCGCGCCGGACCGCCTCGGGTGCGAACCGGCGGGACACGTCGCCCCCCGCCGAGAACAGCGCGAAATCGACGCCGTCGAAGGCGTCCGCGGTCAGCGCGACGACCGGGACGTCGGTCCCGGCGAAGCGAACGCTGCGCCCCGAGGCGCGGTCGGAGGCGAGCGCGCGGAGCTCGGCCACCGGCAGCCGGCGGTCCTCGAGCACGCGCAGCATCTCCTCGCCGACGGCACCGGTCGCGCCGGCGATCGCGATCCGGAGGCCGCTCATCCGCCGGTCTCCTCGCGCCGCCAGGTGCCGCTCTTGCCCCCGGTCTTCTCGACGAGCTCGATCGGCCCGATCGTCAGGCCCTTCTCGACGCCCTTGCACATGTCGTAGATCGTCAGGCACGCGACGCTCGCCGCGGTCAGCGCCTCCATCTCGACGCCGGTCGACGCCTTGCAGGCCACCACCGTGCGGACCTCGAGCGCGTCTGCCCCGACCGCCTCGAACTCGACATCGATCCGGGACAGCGGCAGCGGGTGGCAGAGCGGGATCAGCCTCGCCGTGTCCTTCGCGGCCTGGATCGCCGCGATCCGCGCGACGCCGAGCGCCTCGCCCTTCGGCAGTCGGCCCTCGAGGAGCTGGCGGCGGAGCGCAGGCGTCAGCGTGATCCGTCCACGCGCCCGCGCCTCGCGCACCGAATCGGCCTTGCCCGACACGTCCACCATCCGCGCACGGCCCTCCGCGTCGAGGTGCGTGAGGCGAGCGGGATCGTCGGAGTCGGTCAAACCGGGGCCTTCGGGTTCGGGTTCGGACGCGGGGCGCGGGCGGAGTCTACCGTCATGCATCCCGCTCCGCGCGTGAGGACGCGAGGGGACGCGCCGGCGTCGGGTTCGACCGCGATCGTTCTCGCAGGCGGTGCCACGCGGTCGTATCGGCCACGCCGGCCGGACGGACCGCGCCGTGACGTGGCCGGATCGTCGTCCTATCCTGGAGCCCTCGACGGTCTCGCACGTCCACTACACCCATCGGCGTGCCCCTGCCGATCCCCTCTGATGCGACCCCTTTCCGGAGCACTCATGCCCTATTCGAACCGTCTCCTGGCCGCGTTCGCGGCCCTCGCGCTCACCGCCGCCGCGGGGGCACAGTCCCTCGAGCAGCAGGTGACCGGCATCCTGGCCCAGGCCGATGCAGGGGCGGTCTCGATCTGGGATGCGGGTCTTCGCATCGCGGACCTGAAGGCGCAGGAGGACGCACTGTCGCAGGCCCTGACGACCGCGGGTGAGGCCGCGGGACCGAAGGGGCGACTCGCGGCCGCCGCGGGGCTGCGGCAGATCGCCGACGGCGACGTGTTCGGCAAGCAGGTCGTCGATCTGGTCAAGCCGGTCGCACAGGCGAAGGACGGCGTCGACGAGCAGATCGCCGCGATCACGATCCTGTCGGACGCGACGCTGTTCAACCGGCGGATCATGCCCGACATCCGGGAGCTCCTGCTCGGCAAGGTGTCCGACGACCTCGCCGACCCGAAGGTGCGCATCGCGGCCGCCAGCGGACTCTGGAAGGTGGGCAACGAGACCGAGCAGCTCGAGAGCAAGAAGGCGCTGGAGGAGTTCCTCGAATCCCACGACCGCTCGCTGAAGATCGGCGCGGCGCTCGCGCTGGCCGAGATCAACACAGACGCGAGCGGCAAGGGCTGGGACGTGCTCCGGGAGATCGCCGACGAGCCGACGCCGCAAGGCCGGCTCGCGCGCAGCTACATCAGCCGCGAGCAGGAGCGCCGGGTGTTCAACAAGCGCCTCCGCGAGATCATCCTCCAGAAGCTCGACGAGAGCGGCAAGCCGGGCTCAGGCACCGGCGGGGAGGATCGGTTCGCCGAGCTGCACGAGATCATGCTGATGATCGAGACGCAGCACATCCGCGGTGACCAGTATCCGCAGGACTATCTCGAGGACTCCGCCGCGCGCGGCATGCTCGGGGGTCTCGACAAGCACTCGACCTTCTTCACCTCGGAAGAGTTCCAACGCTTCTTCTTCGACCTCAACCGCGAGTACGGCGGCATCGGCGCGTTCGTCAACTTCGACGCCGACAACATCTTCTCGATCGTGCGCCCGATCTACTCCGGCCCCGCGTACGCCGCGGGCCTGAAGTCGGGCGACAAGGTCCTCGAGGTCGACGGTTGGGAGACCGCGGGCCACACCTCCGAGGAGATCATCTCGAAGCTCAAGGGTGAGCCGAACACCACGGTGGTGCTCCAGATCGCGCGGCCGGGACTGCAGGAGCCGAAGGACGTGTCGATCGTGCGCCAGCAGATCCGCGTGCCGTCGGTCAACTCCGACATGCTGCCCGGCAACGTCGGGCTCATCGAGCTGATCAACTTCGCGCAGAGCACCGCAGACGAGCTCCGCACCGCACTCCAGGACCTCGAGAAGCAGGGCGCGGTCGGCATCGTGCTCGACCTGCGCAACAACACCGGCGGCTACCTCCTCGCGGCGCGCGACGTTGTCGAGACGTTCATCGCCGGCCGCAAGCTGGTCGTCTACACGCAGGGGCGCGACCCGGACGACCGGTTCGAGTACCGCACGCGCGACCGGGCGCTCGCGCCGGACATGCCGCTCGTCGTGCTGGTCAACGAGTACCTCGGCCTCGGCGTCCGAGATCACGTCCGGCGCGCTGCAGGACCACGGTCGCGCGACGATCGTCGGCACGCGCACCTACGGCAAGGGCAGCGTCCAGCAGCTCCTGCCGCTACGGAGCAAGCCGCCCGAGCCGTTCGAGGACCAGAATGGCAATGGCCAGCACGACGACTGGGAGCCGTACACCGACACCAACGGCAACGGCAAGTACGATGTCGGCCCGCACGTCAAGCTGACCGTCGCGCGCTACTACCTGCCGAGCGGCCGCTGCCTGAACAAGGACGTCGACCGCGACGGCAAGGTGCTCAACCCGGACTGGGGCGTCACGCCCGACGTCAAGATCGAGCTGCACGAGCTGAGCGTGAAGGACGCGTGGAAGAACGCCGAGCTGTTCGACCTCTTCCAGAAGAACGCGTTCCAGTCCTACGTCCACGACCACCTGCCCGACAACAAGGACCTGTTCCTCGAGCTGGCGGCGGGCGACCTCGGCAAGAGCGACAAGTACCCGGACTTCGACACGTTCTACGCCGGCCTCGACACGCACCTGTCGAAGGACGACGTGCGTCGCTGGCTGCGCTACGAGATGCGCGACGCCGTCGCCGATCTCCGCGGCAAGGCCTACCCCGGCGGACGGATGCTCGACGACCCCGAGGAGGACGCGCAGCTCCAGGAGGGCGTGCGCCAGATCCTCGGCAAGCTCGGCAAGGACATCCGGGAGATCCCCGCCTACAAGGACGTCCTGAAGATCGACTTCCCGAAGGAGAAGACGGCGAAGAAGGACTGACGTCCTGCCGGCACTCGGAGCCTACGGGCTCCGAGTCGCGGCGGCCGCCCGGCGCGCCCGTGAGCGCTCAGTCCGCCGACTGGCGGATCGCCGACAGGCGGGCGCGGAACAGCTCCGCGAAGGTCGCCTCGAAGTCGTAGCCGTCCGCGAAGTCGAGCCGCGAGTCCTCGTCGCGGCGACTCAGCAGACCGGCGTCGATCAGGTTGAACACGATCTCGCCGAAATCGGCCGTCGAACGCACGCCCCAACGCGTGAACACCAACGACGCCATCGGCCCGAAGTGCTCCCCGGCCAGCTCACAGATGCCCGCGAGCAGCTCCCGGCCGCCGACGTGGCGCTCCTCGCCGAACTTCCGGTCGCGGCCGAGCTCGACGATCGTGTGGTCGAGCGCGTCGAGTGCGAACTCGTAGGCCTGTCGCGCAAAACGACGGTCTCGGCGGCGGATCAGGTCGATCCGCTCCTCGATGCCTTCGCTTCCAGTGCAACCCATGGCGGTTCCTCTTGGATCGTCATCGCGGCGACGCGAACGGGAGTTCACGCACCCGCCACAGGACCTATCGGCCCGCGACGAACCGCCCTTGACCGCGAGGCGAAACCTCGCGGACCGATCCCCCCGACACCGTGGATCGATGCAGCACTGCGGCGCGCCTCACACCCGGCTCGTGGCGAGCGCGTCGACGATCCCGAGCAGGACGCCGTCCAGCACCTGGGTCGGGGGAATCCCGAGCCCGAGGTCCTGTTCGGCCGCCAGGACGGCGTCGACCGCTCGAGCCTGATGCTCGGCAGCGGGCGGAAGGTAGCCCGCGTTCCCGTGCTCCGCAAGGCTCTGGCGGAGCCGGGCCCGGAGCCGGCCCCCCAGCAACGCCAGGACCGTCCGCACCCGGCCGTCCACGGCCTGGCGACCGGTCACGCCCTCGAGCACGACCCGCGCCGCGGCCACGGCCGGCACGCTCGGCCGCGCCAGGAAGGCCGCCAGCGCCTCGTCGATCGCCCGCACGTCGTCGCGCAGCAGCGTCGCCGCCACCCCGAGCGACCCGGCGGCACGGCCGACGGCAGCCTTCAGGCGGGCGGGATCGGCCGCCCCGCCGAGGGCATCCCGGAGCGTCGCATCGTCGAGGGGTCGGAGGCGGAGGCTCGCCGCGCGGGACCGCACCGTCTCGAGCAGCGCCTCCGGCCGGCTCGTGACCAGCAGCAGGAACGTGTCCGGCCCGGGCTCCTCGAGGGTCTTCAGCAGCGCGTTCTGCCCCTGCTCGTTGAGCCGATCGGCGGGATCGACGATCGCGACCCGCGCGCGGCCCTCCACCGGCAGGTGCTCGAGCTCGGCCTGGAGCTCGCGCACGCGGTCGACCGGGATGTCCTGCTTGTCCTCCGGGCGCTCGACCAGGTGGAGGTCGGGATGATTGCCGGTGAACACGCGCCGGCTGCACGGGCAATCGCCGCCGATCGCGGTCCCCGCGGCACCGCCGCACAGCAGCGCGGACGCGATCCACCGCGCCGCGGTCGACTTGCCGGTGCCGGCCGCACCCGCGACGACGAGACCGTGCGGCATCTGCAGCACGCGCGCCGCCGCGAGGAGTCGCTCGAGCTCCTCGCCCTGGCCGAGCAGGCGCCCCGGTGTGGTCACGTCGCTTCCTCCGCCGCCGGGCATCGGGCGAGCACGGCGTCGCGGACCGCCGCGTGCACGGCATCGAGATCGTGCGCGGCGTCGACCCGAACGACCCGCGGCGAATCGCCCGTGCGGTCGTGCGCGCGGCGCAGCGCCGCGTGGATCCAGGAGCCGGTTGCGGCAAGATCGATGAATCCGGCGCGGACGCGCTCGTGGAAGCGGTCGCCCAGCGCCTCGATGCGGTCGGGGCGCCGCGCGGCGACCAACCGGCGGCGGACGACGTCCGCCGGCGCATCGAGTACGACGACGAGATCGGGCCACAGATCCGCGTGCACCGTCTCGGTCACGCTGCGGATCAACGCCTCGGGCGCCGCGTCGCGCTCGGGAGCCCGGCACTGATACACGACCGTCGACAGGAAGCAGCGCTCGGTCACGACGAACGCCCCCCGCGCGAGCGCCGGGCCGACCTCGTGGACGAGCATCTCCCGCCGCGCCGCGCTGAACGCCAGCGCCTCGGTCAACGGGTCGAGACCCCCGACGTCCGGGTCGAGCAGCGCCGCGCGCACGCGCTCCCCGAACGGGGTCGAGCCGGGCTCGCGCAGGTGCACCACGTCGCGTCCGCGTTGCCGCAGCGCTGCGACCAGCCGCGTCGCCTGCGTGCTCTTGCCGGAGCCGTCGGGTCCGTCGAGCGCCACGTAGCCGCTCATAGCAGATCCTCGACCGTGCGCCGCAGCGCCGGATCGGCGGACAGGTCCGCGTCGAGCGACTTGATCGAGTAGCTGATCGCCGCGCGCGTCTTGCCGAGGTAGCGCCCGACCTCGGCGCGGCTCAGCCCGGACTTCACGCACGCCCACGACAACGCCTTGCGCGCGAGGCTGACGCGCCGGCGCTGCGTCGACCCGCAGAGCTCCTCGACCGTCACGCCGAAGCGGTCCGCGACCCGGTCCCGCAACCGGTCGAACGACGAGCGCGGATCGACGAGCTCGAAGTAGCGCGAGCTGCGCATCGCGAAGCGATCGACGGCCCACGCACGCCGGAGCTCCGGGTAGCCGCCCTGCATGTCGCGCGCGAGCCGCTCGATCGCGCCCCCACGCCCGTTCCGTGACCGCGTGCCTTCGAGCGCCCGCAGGTAGGTCAGGCGCGCCTGCGGTCCCGGCGGTTCGATCCGCGTCACGAATCC
Organism: uncultured Planctomycetota bacterium; assembly: GCA_963823025.1. GTDB lineage: Bacteria > Planctomycetota > UBA1135 > UBA1135 > UBA2386 > CAWGKH01. Next base: position 813,599 of record CAWGKH010000011.1, read on the forward strand.
CGACATCAGCCAGGACACGAGCTGCTCCTCGCAGTCGCGGATGTCGCGCGGATGCCAGCGCGAGACGAGGATGGTCGCCGTCGCGCGCTCCCGTCGCTGGTCGAGGACCTTCGCGACCTCCCGCTGGATGCGACGGTGGCCGGCGATGCGGTGCACCTCGTCGATCACCAGATCGTCGGCGGCGACGAGCTCGGCCACGAGGCCCGGGACGCGGCCGTCCCGCAGCGCCGCCTGGAACGTCCGCACGAGTCCGGGTCCGTCGAACACGCGGACCCGCTCACGCCGACCGGCTCGCCACCAGTCGACCAGAAACGTCTTGCCGGCCCCGGGTGGACCGTGGAACAGGAACTGCCGCGCCGGCAGCTCGCGACCCTCGAGCAGCGCACGCAGCACGAGCCAGGCGTTGCGGTTGCTCTGGTCGACGATCGGCTGCGACGGCCCGACCTCGAGCTCGTCGGGCACCAGCGACTCGGGCTGCGGTTCGACCGACACGGCGATCGCGGTCCCCATCTCGTCGCTGACCAGCTCGGCGATCAGCCCGGCATAGAGCTGCCGCACCCGCTCGCAGGTCATCCGATTGGGCGCTTCGAGGTGCAGCGTGCCGCGCTCGAGCGCGAGCGGGCGCAGGCCGGCGAGCCAGGCCGCGTGGACCGCTCCCCCCACGCGCGCACGCAGCTCGGGCTGGACCACCCGCCACGTCGAATCGAGCACCGCCTGCATCGGACCGGGCACGATATCGACCCCTCCGGGAACCGGCAAGCGAACAGGCGCGAAGCCCCGTCGGGCGGGGGTTCGCAACGCCTTCGGCTCACTTGAGTTGTGGCAGCAGGTCGCGCGCCTCTGCGGCGGCGTCGCCGTCGCCCGACTCCTGGATCGCGCGCTCGAGGTAGCGGCGGGCCGCGTCGTCCCGGCCGAGGCCGCGCAGCAGCTTCGCCAGCCGTACGCACAGCATGCCCTGTTCCTCGCGGAACTCGGGCGAGTCCGCGCTCGGCACCTCCTGCGGCGGCTTGCCGAGGTTCGCGCGATCGAGCGCCGGCTGGACGGCCAACGCCATCTCGAGCTCCGGCACGGCATCGCCCGCGCGGTCCATCGCGACGTAGGCGTCGGCCAGCCACTCGTGCACCTGCCGGTCGAACGGATCGATCTGCACGGCTTCCTCGAGCAACCGCGCCTCCTGGCGGCGATCCCCGGCTTCGCGCGCGAACTTCGCGAGCTCGATGCGCGGCTCGTAGGCGCGTGCGGTCCGCTGGCAGAACGAGGTCAGCTCCATCATCGCGTCCTCGGTGCGCCCCGCGTCGCGAAACAGCCTGGCCAACAACAGCTCCGGTGCGTTCGCCTGCTCGGTGCAGCCGGGCCAGCAGCGCTTCGCTGCGAGCCACTGCGAGACCGCACCGTCGACGTCGCCCTTCTGCTGAAGCAGCTTGCCGTAGGCGATGCGCGAGTCGAAGTCGTCCGCCCCGCCCTTGAAGCCCTTCTCGTAGGCCGCCGCCGCCTCGTCCAGACGCCCGCGCCGGCGCCGCAGCTCGGCGAACACGAGCTGCGCCTCGGCGTTGTCCGGATCGCGGGTCAGCACCTCGCGGAGATGGCTGGCCGCATCGATCTCCACGCCGCGCTGGAGCAGCGCCCACGCCAGCGAGAGGTGCGCGTCGATCGCGCCCGGATCGCGCGCGACCTCACCGAGGAGCCGCTGCACCGACGCGTCCGACCAGCGCGGCACGAGCCGCAGTCCGGCGAGCTTCTTCTCCTTGATCCACTTCAGGAACTGCTGGTCGAAGTCGCGCGTACCGAAGCCGAAGGTCTGCTGGAACACCGCTTCGGTCGACAGGTCCTTCGCGTAGGCCCGCAGCATGTCGACCACCTTGTCGAAGCCGTGCTCCTGTGCGAGGAGGTCGACGATCAGTCCGCCCTCGTAGTAGCCGAACAGGATGCGCGGCCCACGGAACACCCGGTTGAGCAGGCGGACCGGGATGATCTCGCCGTTGAAGTAGGCGTCGAACAGGTCGCGCGTCATCCCGCGCTCCCAGCTCTTGTCGCGCGCGCCCTCCTCGTAGACGGAGAACCCCTCGGTGAGCCAGCGTGGCACGCGGTGGTCGCTCAGCGCCAGCGTCAGCACGTGCGTGTACTCGTGCCAGACCGTCGCCGTCCACATGAAGTCGTTGCGCCGCAGGTCCGAGTCGTCGGGCGAGACCAGCGTGATCATCGGCCCGAAGCACGCGCCGAGCGCCGTGAAGCCGCGGAACCCGGTCGTGCGCACCGAGAAGTCGTCCCACGTGTGGAAGACCTCGACCCGCACCGGCTCGTCGGGAACGTAGCCGTACTTCTTGCCGAGCTCCTTTCGCGCCGCCTCGTAGTAGGGCACGAGGTAGTGCGCGAGCACCGCCTGGTCGGCCTTGTGGAGCAGGAACACGAACCCGCCCTCTTTCAGCGTCGCGGTACTCCTCTTGCAGCAACTGCTGGGCGGCCAGCGCATTGTTGCGCCAGGGATTCACGAAGCCCGGCTGCAACTGCGCCGCGCGCGCGAGCAGCTTGGCCGCCTCCTCCCCTTCACCGGAGTAGATCTGCGCCTTCGCGAGACCGTCCAGCGCGTCGATGCAGTCGGGATCGGCATCGAGGGCCTTCTGGTAGAAGTCGATCGAGTCCCGGAAGCGGTAGAGCGCGACCAGCCGGTCGCCGGTGGCCACGTCGACGCCCACGTAGGTCGGATCGACCTCGAGGGCGCGCGCGCGGAACGTGTCCGCCGCCGCCTGCTCGCCACGCAGGTAGGCGACCGCGGAGCGCTGCGCGAGCACCTCCTTGTCGTTCGGGTTCACGTCGAGCGCTTGGTCGAACGTCGACGCGCCGTCCTCGAACCGCCGGTCGTCGACGAGCTCGATGCCGCGCTCGAGCAGCGCCGGCACGCTGTTGGGATTGGCCGCGAGCGCACGGTCGAGGAACGCCTCGGTCTTGGCCGGATCGAGCAGGTGGTTCGAGCTGCGGATGCGGTACATCAGGACGAGGGCCTGCTCGACCTCGCCGTTGGTCTCGAGGACTTGCTTCAGCGAATCCTCGCCGCTCGCCGCCTTCGCCCACTCGCGATAGACCTCGAAGTGCATCTTGCCGTCGAGGATGCGCGGTTCGGCGGCCTCCGGATCCAGCCGCACGGCTTCGCCGAGGAGCGCGTTGGCCTGCTCGATCGACGCGCGCCCGCCGAGGTCGAGATGCGTGCGGGCGAGCCAGGTGAGGTCGTCGGCCTCGCGAACCGCCCGGGTCCGCGAGTCGTCGACGATCCCTTGCCAGATCTTGCGCGCCTCGTCGTCGCGCCCGCGATTGGCGAGGAGCTCGCCCAGCATGCAGCGCGCGCGGAAGCCGCCGCCCTCGGCGAGCTCGCGCAGGACCGTCTCGGCGCGGTCGAGCTTGCCACGCCGCAACAGGGCGCGGGCGAGGATCGTGCGGGCCTCCGGGTCCTTCCTCTCGGCGTCGCCGAGCGCGTCGAACGCCGCGATGACGTCGTCGTAGCCGCCCCGGCGCAGGTCGATCCGCATCAAGCCGAGGCGGGCGCGGCGCACGGCTTCCGCCGAGGGGGCATCCGCCGTCCCCTTCGCATCCTGGTGGTCGAGCATCACCTCGTCCAGGATCGAGCGCGCACGCGCGATCTCCCCGTGCTTCAGATGCCGCTCGGCGGTCTGCACGTCCTCGAGATAGATGTCGTCCTGCGCGTGGAGCCGCGGGAGCGCGCCAAGGACCAGTGGGATCCAGAGGGCGAGCCAGGGGATAGATCGGCGCATGTCGTTCACTACGGTCCGCCGAGGCCAGCGGCGGAGTGGACGAACAGGAAATCGGCCGACCGCCTCGACCCGCTCAAGGTATGCCGTTCTCGCGCGCCGGCAAGCGCCGTCGCGACGCACCGGGTCCGCGGCGGAGCGCCGCTCCCACCGTCGTGTCGGCCGCTTCCCGATCGGAGACGCTTCGGCGCCGCCCGGGCCGGCGACACGGCGCGGAGAATCCCCGTCACGGACCTCGCGGGACTGCATTGGATACGCGTCGGCCGCAACCGCGGCCTCCCCCGCATCCCAGAACCACTCCCTCGGAGTCCAGTCCCCATGAAACTGCTCCTCGCCGTGTTGGCCGTCGGCATCGTCGCCGCGCCATACGCCGTCTCCCAGGAAACCAAAATCCCCCGCGAACCGTCGGTCGGACAGCCGGAGAAGCTCCCGGCGCCGCCGGTTCCCGGCAAGGGTTCGCCCCAGCTCCCCGTCGACCAGCCGGTCGCGGACACACCGCGCCCGGTCCCCGACGCGGAGAAGCCGGTCGTCGCCGCCACCAGGAAGGGCCTCGCCACGGTGTTCGACGACCCGGACCTCGTGATGTTCGACCGCCCCGACACCGATGGCCCGCTGTGGGCCGGTGGTGTGCACTTCAAGGCGAGCTTCGACACCCAGGGCTGGACGTTCATCGATCAGCCCCTGAAGGACGCCGAGCAGCTCGAGCCGATCCGGTTCGACGTCCGGTCGATCCGGCTCGGCGGCGAGGCCCTGGCGATCGACTCCAAGCCGCCTGTGCAGCGTGAGCACGTCGTCGTGCTCGAGCATGGCAGCATGACGGAGGCCGTCGAGGTCCGCGGCAGCGGCGTCGAGCAGACCTTCACGTTCGACCGGCTGCCGAAGCGCGGCGAGCTGGTCGTGGACCTCGGCGTCACGACCCGACTGACCGCCGAGACCGTCGCCGACGGCATCCGCTTCCACGGCCCGTTCGACGACGTGCACTACTCGAATGCGGTCGCGATCGACGCGGCGGGTGAGCGCACCGCCGTCGCGACCGAGCTGACCGACGGCCACATCCTGCTGCGTGTCCCGGCGAGCTTCGTCGAGCACGCGACGTTGCCGCTCGTCATCGATCCGACGGTCGCGTGGCGACTGGTCTACAACGGGGTCTCGAACGACGTCGCCAGCCCGGACGTCGCCTGGGACGTCAACGGCAGCACGTGGAACGTGACGTTCACACGCCACTTCGGTGGCAGCGACTGGGACTGCTACGTCCAGCGACTCGATGCGAACCTCAACCTCGTCGGCGGCCTGACGACGATCGACGTCTCGACGAACCAATGGCAGTTCGCGCGCATCGCCGATCTCGAGGTCTACAGCGTGCTGATGGTCGTCGCCCAGGTGCGCACCGGCTCCGGCGTGTGGCGGGTGTCCGGCCGGATCATGGCGAACTCGGGTCCGACGACGACGGGGCAGTTCGACATCGCGACGAGCGGCGTCGACGAGATCCATCCCGACGTCGGCGGTGACCCCTACCTCGGTCCGCCGGTCTACTTCGCGGTCGTCTGGGAGCACAGCTACAGCGCCACCGACCACGACATCTACGCACGCCAGGTGTGGCAGGACGGATCGCTGCGCGGCTCCGGTCCGACCTACGTGCAGACGAACACGTCGAACCAGACCAACCCGTCGATCTCGAAGTCGGACGGTGCGGGCCCGGTGTCGACGCAGCGCTACACGATCGTCTACCAGCAGACGTTCACCGTGACCGACGAGGACATCTACGGCGCGATGCTGACCTGGGACGGGGTGATCGTGCCGGTGAACGGCAGCAACACGTTCGTCATCGACTTCTCCGGGTACGACGACTTCATCCCGCAAGCGAGCAGCCCGTCGCTCGCCGACGGCACCGGCAGGCGTCGCATCCTCGCCGTCTACGAACGCGTCAACCTCAACGCCGGCGACATCGTCGGCACCTGCATCGACCAGAACGGTGTCCGGTTGGCGCAGGTCAACATCACGTCGCTCGAGCTGGACGCGAACCGCCAATCCTGGCCGCAGCACGCGCCGAGCGTCGACTGCGACGGCCTCCGCTTCGGCGTGGCCTACCACGAGGTGTACGGCGGCAACACGACGACCAACGACCTGGACACCCGCATGGACATCGTCGTCGTGGGGACCGCCGGGATCCAGCTCGAGGAATACGCCCAGCCCATGGGCTTCAGCCAGGATCGCGAGTTCAACGCCAACGTCGCGTCGCGCTACAGCGGCACCGCGACGTTCAGCACGCACTTCTGCGAGGTGAACGACCGCGACGGTGTCGCCGGTGGCTTCGGCATCGACGCCTACACGTTCGACGAGGGCCCCGGAAGCGTGTTCCAGACCCGCGCCACCGCGTGCGGCTCGCTGACGATCCAACACACCGGACTCACGCTGCTCGGCACCAACATCGGCGTGCAGCTGAACTCCGGCTCGGCTCCCGCCGGGTTCCTGATCGGTGCTCCGGCGAACACGTCGCTCGCCGGGATCTGCCCGTGCACGCTCGGCGTCGGCGCCGGCACGTCCGTGTCGGGCAGCGCCTATGCGCTCTACATCCCGGTGGACCCGCAGCTGATCGGCGTGATCCTGTCGTTCCAGGGGTTCTCGGTCCAGTCTCCGGGACCGTGCCTCGGCTCGATCCGGCTCAGCGACACCGTCGACGTCACGATCCAGTGACGCGGCTCGATCGGTCGGCGTGCGCCGGCTCGGCGCCACGCCGACCGATCGATCGACACGGCGCAGGGTGCGCGACCGAAGCGGTCCGCCGCGACCCCGATCGTCGTGACCGGACTCGTCAGAGACCGTACTCGCGGATCTTCCGATAGAGCGTGCGCTCCGAGATCCCCAGCGCCTTGGCCGCGCGCACTCGGTTGCCGCCGGTGAGCTCCAGCGTGACCCGCAGGTGGTTGCGCTCAACCTCCTCGACGGTCTTCCCCGCCAGGAAGCCCCACGAATCGCTCTCGTCGCCGGTCGGCGCAACGATCTCCGGCGGCAGATCGCCGAGCGTCAGGATGTTGCCGCGCGCCCGCACGACCATGCTCTCGACCGCGTTCCGCAGCTCGCGCACGTTCCCCGGCCAATCGTGTCGAACGAGCGCGACCAGCGCGTCACGGTCGATCGACTCGACGTCCTTCTGATGGGTCTCGGCGAACTGGCGCAGGTAGTGCTCGACCAGCAGCTTGATGTCGCCGCTCCGCTCCCGGAGCGGCGGCAGCTGCAGGGTCACGACCTTGAGCCGGTAGTAGAGGTCCTCGCGGAACTGGCCCTCGGCGACGCGCTTCTCGAGGTCGGCGTTGGTCGCCGCGATCACGCGCACGTCGACCTTCCGCGGCTTGTTCGATCCGAGTCGCGACACCTCGCGCTCCTCGAGCACACGCAGGAACTTGATCTGCGTCGGCAACGGCATCTCCCCCACCTCGTCGAGGAAGAGCGTGCCGCCGTCGGCGTACTCGAACTTGCCCTCGCGGTCGGCGAGCGCACCGGTGTAGGCGCCCTTGACGTGCCCGAACAGCTCGCTCTCGATCGTGCCCTCACCCATCCCGCCGCAGTTCAACGGCACGAACGGACCGTCCTTGCGGGACGACAGCGCGTGGATGGCCCGCGCCACCAGCTCCTTGCCCGTGCCGGACTCGCCGAGGATCAGGACCGAGGCGTTGGTGGGTGCGATCTGCCGAATCACCTCGATCAGGCGGATCATCTTCGGGTCCTGGCCGATGATGCCCTGCACGCCCTGCTCCCGGGCGAAGCGGCTCCGGAGGTCTTCGAACTCCAGGTCGCGGCGGTGCCACTCGAGGCACTTCGAGACCTTGGTGCGGAGCTCGGCCAGGTCGATCGGCTTCTCGATGTAGTAGGTCGCACCCTGCTGCATCGCCTGCACCGCGACCTCGCGGCTGCCGTGGCCCGTCAGCATGACGACGCGACACGGCTGGTGACGCTTCTTCGCCTCGTCGAGCACCGCGAACCCGTCGACGTCCTTCATCACCAGGTCGGTGACGACGACGGCGAACGCACGGTGACGCAACCGTTCGATCGCCTCCTTGCCGGTGCCAGCGGTCTCGATCTCGACCGGCAGGGACTCGAGTGCGGAGCTCAGGGCGTCGCGCAAGGCGTCGTCGTCGTCGACGAGCAGGATCGGGTCGCGCATCAGGCGGTCCCCCGCGCTTCGTCGCCGGCCGCCGGCAAGCGGATCGTGAACTGCGTGCCTCGCTCCGGATCCGACTGGAGCTCGAGCACCCCACCGTGCTGCTCGATGATGCGGCGCGCGGTCGGCAGTCCCAGACCGGTGCCGGTCTTCTTGGTGCTGAAGTACGGCGTGAACGCCTTCTCGAGCACGTCGGCGGTCATGCCGACTCCGGTGTCAGTGACCTGGACCACGACCTCGTTGCCGTCCCCGCCGTTCCGCCGGGACGAGAGCAGGATCTGGTCGCCGGGACGGCACGCGTCGAGCGCGTTGCGCACGAGGTTGACGATGACGGCACGGAACTGGTTGGCATCGAGCTCGACCTGCCCTGCGGTGTCGTCGGTCATCAGCCGCAACGAGACACCCTTCTGGTCGGTCTCGGGCTGCTCGAATTCGACGATCTCCCGCAGCAGCCGGTCGATGACCACGGGCGCGAGCTGGAGATCGGGCACCCGCACGTAGCCGAGGAACTGCTCCAGGATCGACTGCAGGCGCTTGACCTCCGCCTCGACGACGGTGATCCGGCGGAGGATGCGCTCCTCCCGAGGATCCTTGGCGGCGCCGAGGTCCTCCTCCACGAGTTGGAGGTTCAGCCCGATCGTGGACAGGGGATTGCGGATCTCGTGAGCGAAGCCGGCGAACAGGGCGCCGAGGCGCGCGAGCTGCCGTGCACGGACCCGCTCGTTGGCCGCTCGGCCACGGCCTGCCGGCCGGTCGCCCTCCGGAGTCCGCTCTTGCGCTCCCGTTCTGCTCATGGAACCTAGTGGGCGCCCGAAAGGGCCGCCCGCGCGGACCGGCGCGGCGAACACCGTAGGAACATCCCGATGCGGAGTCAAACGCGCGCATGAGCGCCCGACGTGCGCCCGTCCGGAACCAGGCGGATCCCGAGCTCGTCCAGGAAGCGGTCGCCGCGATCCGTGACGGCCGCGTCGTGGTCCTGCCGACCGAGACCGTGTACGGCCTGGTCGCGGATCCGCGGTCGGAGGCCTCGATCGAGCGGATCCGCGACCTCAAGCGGCGGCCGCCGAACCTCGTGTTCACGCATCACATCGCCGATCGCGCGGCGCTCGCACAGCTCGTCCCGGAACCCCCCGCGCGGGTCGCGCGCCTCCTCGACCGGGTACTGGCCGGGTCCGCTGACCATCGTGCTGCCCGACGGGCGGCACGGCACGCTCGGGCTGCGGCTGCCGGCGCACGAGTTCACGCGCGCGGTGATCCGCGCGTTCGCGCCGAGCCTCTACCTGACCAGCGTCAATCGCTCGGGCGAGCCGGCGCTCGTCGATCCGGCACGCATCGCGGCCGAGTTCGCCGACGAGGTCGATCTGATCTTCGACGCCGGCGTGCCGCCGCTCGAGCAGGCATCGACGGTGGTCCGATGGCGAGACGGGGAGCTCGAGGTCCTGCGCGAGGGCGTGCTCTCGGCGACGGAGGTCCAGACCGCGGCGGCGCGGACGATCCTGTTCGTCTGCACCGGCAACACCTGCCGCTCGCCGCTGGCGGCGGGTCTGGCGCTGCGAGCCGCCGCCACGGTCCTCCACACCACCGAAGACCGCGTCCTCGCACACGGCTTGCGATTCCTCAGCGCCGGCGTCGCAGCCGGCGACGGCTTCCCCGCCAGCGCGGCGAGCGTCGCGGTCGCGGCCGAGGTCGGCATCGATCTGAGTGGTCATCGCACGCGCCAGCTCTCGCCCCGGCTGGTGGCCGCGGTCGATCGCGTGTTCTGCCTCGGGCCCTCGCACCTCGTCGCGGCCAAGGCGATGGCCCCGGAGTACGCCGATCGCATCGAGCTGCTCGACCCGGACGGCGGCGCCATCCCCGACCCGTTCGGCGCCGATCTCGACACCTACCGCCACACCCGCGACGTGATCGCCCGCAGCGTCGAGCGACGCGTCAAGGACCTGCTGCTCGCGGACCGCTGACCCCCCCCTCACCCCTGCCCCCTGCCCCCTGCCCCCCCTGCCCGGCCCGCTCGCCCGCGAACCGCCGCGGAGCATTTGCGTTCATTTGCGTTCATTTGCGGTTCCAACTCCGCAACGACGTCCGCCCAGCACCAACCCGCAACGGACCGCAGATCGATCTCGCAGCCTGCACGCCCCCCGCGTCGTCGGCCCGGCCGCGCCGCGACCCGGCGGTCCGGCGAACCGCGTCGATCAGCGGTCGTCGGGCTTCGCGTCCCGCAGGCGCCCGCGGATGTCGCTCAGCCGATCGATCGCGCCGAGCGTGCGGGCCCAGCGCGCGCGCGGTTGCAACGGGTAACCCATGTAGTCCCCGGCTTCCGGGACGTCGCCGCGTACCACCGAGTTGCCGCCGATGCGCACGTCGTCCGCGATGCGCTGGTGACCCGCGGTGACGACGTGCCCGGCGATCGTCACACGATCGCCGATGATCGTGCTGCCGGAGAACGCACTGAACCCGGCGATCACGCAGTCCTCGCCGATCGCACAGTTGTGGCCGATGTGCACGAGATTGTCGATCTTCGTGCCGCGACCGATGCGCGTCGATCCCAACGCCCCGCAGTCGATCGCCGTGTTGGCCCCGATCTCCACGTCGTCCGCGATGTCGACGTCCCCGAGCTGCGGCACCTTCTCCCACCGCTCGCCCTCGCGGGCGTAGCCGAAGCCGTCCGCACCGATCACCGCGCCGGCGTGCACGATGACCCGGCGTCCGACCCGGACGCGCGCGTACAACACGACGCGCGGCATCAGCACGCACCCCTCGCCGAGTGTCACGTCGTCGCCGAGGACGACTCCGGCGCGTAGCACGGACCCCGCACCGACACGCGTCCGCGCACCGATCACGACGTGTGGCCCGACCTCCACGGGGGTCTCGAGGATCGCCGAGCTGTCGATGCACGCCGTCGGATGGACGTCGTGACGTTCCGCGCGCTGGAGCGGGTGGAACAGGATGGCGATGCGAGAGAACGCCGCGCCGACGTCGGCGACGACGATCTGGGGTTTCGGAAGGTCGAGGATCTCCGCGACGATCACGGCCCCGGCGCCACTCTTCGACGCGAGCTCCACGTACCGACGTTCGCGCACGAAGCCGATGTCGTGGGGACCGGCCACGCGCAGATCCGCGACGCCGCGGATCGGCAAGGCGCCGTCGCCATGCACGACGCCACCGACACGGGCGGCCAGGGTCTTCACCGTCTCGTCGGTCATGGGCGGCGATTATGCAGTGCACGCAGCGCCCGAGCCGCATCTTCACGCGCGGACACGGGAGCATCGGGATCGTATGAGACCGCATCCCCCACGGTGAGCACCAATGCGGCCGCGGCGGCGGTCCGCACCGAGGGCTCGGGGTCCACCATCAGCTCGGCGAGCACCTCGCGTTCGGCGAGACCCCGCCGACCGCCGAGCGCGGCGGCGAGTGCGACTCGTGCCGGGGCATCGCCCGACCGCGCCACCCGCGCGAGCGCCGGGGGCACCGGCAGGTCCCGCCGCCAGACGGGACCGACCTCGGTGACGACGTTTCCCCCGCGTGCTTCGCACGCCGCCGCCAGGGCCGCGAGCGTCGTCGGATCCGCGACCTCGACGAAGGCCGCGCGCTCGCCGGCGTCGAGCGCACGCGTCGTCGCGACGCCGAGCAGCGCCTCCGCGACGCGCACCGGGAACGCCGCGCGCACCGCGAGTCCCCGCAGGTCCGGACGGCTGCCCAGGTCCGCCAACTCGCCACCGTGGGGCAGCCGCGCGACATCGTCGAGCGGCGAACGACGTCGATCGGGCGGTGGTGCCAGCGCCGCCAGCGCATCGGGGAGCCGCGGCACGATCGTCGGGTCGAGCGCCACCGCGCGGGCGACCGCCGCGGCCCCCTCCGATGGCGGGCGGTCCGCGCCGGCGATCGCCTGCAGCAAGGCCGCACCCGGATCCCGCTCGACGTGCCGTCGCGCCAACGGCGCCGTTCCCGCCGGCCCGCGGCGCGCCACCTCGGATTCGATCAACCCACGGAGCGCCAGCGTCTCCTCGCCGTGCAACAGCACCGAGCGCGGAACCGCGCCGCGCAGCGCGTTCGCCGCGGCGACCGCCGCGCCGGCGCGACCGCCGCTGACGTCGAGGATCGACTCGGCGCGCGCAGCCAGACCGGTGAGTCGCAGCAGGCGGCGATCCGCCCAGTCCGCACCGCCCAGCGCCGCGTCGCGGTCCCCACGCACGAACTCCGCGAGGCGCCGCAGGTTGTCGGGCAGGAACGACAGCCGTTCCTCGCCGCTCCAGTAGCCGATGTGTTCGACGCGCGGGCGGTCGTCGACGAGGCGCGGCGCCGACGCCAGGGCCTCGCGCAGCGCACGTCCATCCACGAGGTACGCCGCGAGCAGATCGTCCCGACCGGTGATCCCGGCCTCGTGGAGCGTCGTCGCGGCCGCAGCCGGTGCGGCCGCGAGGCGATCGGCGATCGCGTCGAGGTCGTCGAGGTGCGGGCGCAACGAGCCGACCAGCAAGGTCGATTGGTCGACCAGCCACACACTCGTGAACTCGAACGCATCGGCGAACGTCGCCAGGAGCGTGTCGAACGTCGCCTCCGGCATCGCGTGCGTCGGCACCCACTGCACGAACAGACCCTGGTCCCGCAACCGCGAGCGCGCCAGCGCATAGAACTCCGCGCTGTACAGCGAGGCCGTCCCGGGCGCGTACGGGAGCAACGGCTCCATCGTCACCACGTCGAGGCTCTTCGGCGGCTGCTCCACCAGCCACCTGCGGCCGTCGGTGACGTGGACCTCGGTGCGCGGATCGGCGAGGAACGGAGCCGGCTCGCCGGTCGGCACCGGTCCGTCGCCGCTGAAGTGATCGACCAGCGCGAGCACCGCGCGCGAGATCTCGACGACGTGCACCCTGCGCGGGCTCGGCCACGTGCACACGGCGTCGGCCGTCGTGCCGGTGCCGAGCGCGATGACCGCGACGTCCTCGACGTCGTCGCGCAGCAGGAACGGCAGGTGCCCGAGCACCTTCATGTAGCTCGTCCCGGGACCGGTGTACGCCGCACGGAACTCGTCGGTGAACAACACCATCGAGTGCGCGGAGCGGTCGTAGACGACCGAGGCCGTCGTCACCGCGTCCGTGCGGTGCGCCACCGGCCGGTACGCCAGCGGGCGGTCCCAGCGAGACCCGCGGATCGGGGCTGCGGGCGCCAGCAACGTCCCCGGGCCGGCGAGCCCGAGGGCGCCGGCCAGCACCGCGAACACCGCCACTCCGGCGCGCGGCAGGAGCGGCGCCGCGTGCCCGAGGCTCACCGCGGCGGCCACCGCGAGCGCGACGGGTGCGACCACGAAGAACGCCTCCGGCGCGAGCAACGGCAGCAGCTGTCCGACGCCGAGCGCCCCGACGAGCCCGCCGAGTCCCTGCCACAGGAACAGCTCGCCGGCCGCGGCGTCGCGGACGTCGGACGGGAACGCCGCGATCGCGAGCGGCACGACCGCACCCAGCGCGAACATCGCCGGCCACGCCGCGACGCCCGCCGCGAGCAGCACGCGCAGGTGCATGCCGGCGTCGCTGGCGACCGTCATCCGCGAGAGTGCCGGACTGACGTGCTCGTGCAGACCGAGGCACAGGATCGCGGCCCCGACCAGCGTGGCGACGCCGGCCGAGGCGGCGCCGAAGCGCCGGAACCATGCCGGGCCGAACGCCGCCCCGAGCGTGAGCCCCGACAGGCATGCGACCAGCACACCGGCGAGGGTCGGCTGGAACCCGTCGAGGAAGAACGGCAACCGCCGCAGCAGCAGGACCTGACCGCCCACGACGACCATCCCGGCGACGAACGCCGCACGGCCGTAGCCGCCGAGCCCGGCCGGCCGGTGCGTGGGTGCGAGCGCCGTGGCCCCGAGATCGGAGCTCGTGACGAGCAGCGCCGCGACGACGTAGCAGCCCGCCCCGAGCGCCATCGTCGTGGTGATGCCGAGCAGTGGGATCAGCAGGTTCGGTCCCGCCCAGGCCGCCCCCACCGAGCCGAGCAGGTTGAGCGCGACCAGCGCGCGCACCGTGCCGGCGGCCTGTCCGGCGAGCCCCGCGAACAACAGCGGGAACGCCAGGCCCATCCACACCGCCGGCACGCACGGCAGCGCCAGCAGCGCGAGTGCCTCGCCGACCGGCCCGGTCGCCGGAGCGAGCCGGCACACCAGCGCATCGCCCGCGAGCGCCGCCACCGCGACCGCCCCGTAGCAGAGCGCCGCGGCCGCACGCGGGCTGGCGCGAAGCAGGCGCGACCTCGCGACGAGCAGCCCGCCGAGGCCGAGCCCCAGCAGGAACAGCGCAACGACCAGCGCGGACGCCTCGGCGTCGCTGCCGACGTCGAGCGCCTGCCGCCGCACCGTCGCGGTCTCGACGAGGAGCCCACCCGCACCGGCGCAGAGCGCCGCGAGGATCCGCGCCGCTCGTCCTGGCGCGCCGGTCACCGTGCCCCCGTCGATCGCGGACGCCGCCGGTCCGGCGTCACACGGTCTCGCGCTCCTTCTCGCGCACGACGGTCAGCGCCTCGGCCGGGGACCGGGTCGCGAGCAACGCCTCGCGGACCTCGGCCCGCGCGAGCAGCTTCGCGATCTCCGCCAGCGTCTTGATGTGCAGCAGCTTCTTGACGCGCGGGATCACGAGGCCGACGACGATGCGCGCCGGTTGCCCGTCCAGCGAGTCGAACGGGACACCGTCGGGACACAGACCGAGCACCGCGATGACCTCCTCGATGCCGTCCACGGCGGCGTGGGGAATCGCGACACCGCTCTCCATGCCGGTCGTCATGCTCCGCTCGCGCGCGACCAGCGCGGCGTACACGGTGTCGAATCGCTCCGGCGCCAACGCACCCGCGTCGACGGCGGCGCGTGCGAGCTTCTGGATCAGCTCCCACTTGTCGTTCGCGACGAGCGGCAGGAGCACGAGATCCTCGGTCAGGAGCTGCGACAACTTCATGGCCGTGGTCGCCGCGGCTCCGCCCGGAGCCACGGGTCGATCATGGATACCGAATGCCCGCGAGGCTGCCAACCGAAACGGCGAAAAGCGTGCTTTCCTCGCGTGGAAGCGGGAAATAAAACCGCCGGCCACCCCGTCCGACGCGGCCGACCGAACGACCCAGCGAGCGTTCGTCCACCGCCGAGAACGGCGTCAAGCGACCACCGAACGAGATGGGAACCGAGCCGGACGTGATCTCCCGATCCGATGCCGCGGCAGCTGCCGCGCTCTCGTGCCTCGCCGCTCGTCGGCTCCGACCGCTCGCCGCGATCCTCACAGCCGTCGTGCTGTTCGGGGCCGGCGTGGCGGCCCAGCAGGAGCCGGAGCAGCCGCCGGGCATCAACCTGAAGATCGAGGGCGAGTACGTCTCGATCTCGGTGAACGAGAACACCGGGACGTCGCTGAAGGACTTCGTCAAGCTCGCCCAGCAGATCTCCCACCGGGTGATCACGTTCCTCGACACCGACCTCAACGTGCCGAATGCCAACGTCACCTGGGTCGGCACGGTCCGGATCAAGCGCGAGGAGTTCTTCTCCTTCTTCCAGACGATGCTCTACATCAAGGGCTTCGCCTGCGTGATGCGCGGCACCGCGGACAGCGAGATCGTCCAGATCGTCAACATGGCGGGCCAGCAGCGGAACGAGATCACCTCGGCCGCGCGCTACGTGCCGGAGGAGGAGCTGGAGAGCTACTCGTCGCAGACCGGCGTCCAGATCCTGACGACGGTGCTGTTGAAGCACATCAACGCGCAGGCGGCCGCGCAGGCGACGCGGCCGTTCTTCGCACAGGCCAGCTCCCAGATCGGCGGCGTCCTGACCGGCAACCTCGGCGACAACCGCTCGGTGATGCTCCAGGGCTTCGGGCCGCAGGTCTACTCGGCCTACCAGGTGCTGCGACTGGCCGACGTGCCGCCGATCCTGCCGGAGTACGAGACGCGCGTCGTGCGCCTCGAGAACGCCACCGCCGAGGAGCTCGAGCCGATCCTGAAGCAGGTGCTCGAGGACCGGTCGAGGCGCATCCAGCAGGGACAGGCGGGCGCCGGCGCGCCGGTCGCGCCGGGACAGGGCGGCGACGTGCAGGTGATCGCCCACGGCTCGCTGAACGCGTTGCTCGTCAGCGGTCCGCCGGATCGCATCGTCGAGGCGCTCGACCTGATCGCGCAGCTCGACCGGCCGATCGAGGCGAGCAGCAGCGACATCCACGTCATCCAGCTCAAGAACGTGCTGGCCGACGACCTGCAGAACACGCTGCGCAACTTCCTGCGCGAGGACCTGCAGGCCGAGCGGCAGCAGCAGGCCGGGCAGGCCGCGACGGGCGCGCGTCAGCCGCGCCAGACGGTCATCGTCGCGCACCCGGAGAGCAACAGCATCCTGGTGTCGGCGACGCAGTCGAACTTCAAGCAGATCGAGCGGATGATCGGCGAGCTGGACGAGCGGCAGCCGCAGGTGCTGATCGAGGCGGCGCTCGTCGAGCTCCGCACGACCGACATGGAGCGCCTCGGCGTCGAACTCGGCCTGCTCGACATCGGGCAAGGGGACTACACGCGGCCGTTCGGCTTGACGAGCTTCGGCCTCTCGCAGTACCAGGACACCAACGGCGACGGCCTCCCCGACTCGCGCCTGCCGGACCTCACGAACCCCCTCCAGGGGTTCACCGGCGGCATCATCTCGAGCGGTGACTTCGCGATCCCGGTGCTGATCAACGCGCTGCAGAGCGACGAGCGCGCGAACATCCTCAGCTTGCCGAGCGTGGTCGTGAACAACAACGCGAGCGCCCTCGTCAAGAGCGAGGAGAACCGGCCGACGCAGCAGGTCTCCCAGGGCACTGCGACGACGTCCACGGGACTCGGCCCGGACCGCAAGGCGGGCATCGAGCTGAACATCTCCCCGTCGATCTCGACGAACGACTACCTCCGGCTCAACATCGACCTGACGGTCAGCCGGTTCCTCACGGCCGTCGACCCGACGACCGGCGGCCCGACGCTGTCGCGCCAGGTGCAGACCCAGGTCACGCTGCCGAGCGGCGCGACGATGGTGCTCGGTGGCATCATCGAGGACGCCGAGAGCAACGCGGACAGCGGCGTCCCCCTGCTGAAGGACGTCCCGCTCATCGGCTGGCTGTTCCGCAACAAGAACACCGACCGCGAGAAGACCAACCTCTACTTCTTCATCACGCCGACGATCCTCGACGAGGACGACTTCTCCGACCTCCAGGAGATCAGCCAGCGGAAGAAGCTCGAAGCCTCGCAGTACATCGGCCACCGGCGCATCAAGCTCGTCGACCCGCGCTGGCAGGGCAGCCCGGCGACGACGCTCGAGGACTCCGGCTCGAGCGTCGACGATCTCGACCGCTTCGGCGGCTTCGAGGTCCCCCTCTATCGCCGCCCGGACACTCCACCGAAACTGGACGGCTCGATGCCGACCGGACCGGACATGGGGCAGCTGCCCAACGAGCCCCCACCGACCCCGCCCACCGAGCCGGCGCAGCCCCCGCAAACCGAGCCGACGCCGGAGCAACCGGCTCCGAGTCCGCCGACGCCCGATCAGCCGCCCCCCGATCAGCCGAAGCCGGACCAGCCGAAGGACGACTCCGGCCACTGAACATGTTCGAAGACCGCATCCGCGAACGACTGCTGCAGACCGCCGGCCTCGCCGACGGCCAGATCCGTGAGGCGCTCGAGCTCGAGCGCGAGACCGGTCAATCGCTCGACCAGATCCTGGTCGGGCGCCACATGATCACCGAGGACCGCTGCCTGGCGTTCTTCGGCGACTTCCTGGGTCTCGAGACGCGCATGTCCCTCGAGGGGACCTCGGTGCCGAACGACTTCATCCAGAACGTCCCGGTGCAGTTCGCACGGACGCATGGTCTGGTCGCGCTCGAGACCGACGGCCGCATCACCAAGGTCGCGACCTACCGTCCGCTCGAGGTGAAGCCGATGGACGACCTGGCGACCATGCTCGGCCAGGAAGTCGAGGCGGTGCTCGCCCCCCGGTCCGAGATCGCGAACCTGATCAATCGCGCCTACCGGCACAAGGCGGACGGCGTCGACGAGGCGCTCGACGACATCGAGGAGCAGGACATCGTCGGACTCGCGTCGACGATCCAGGAGTCGGAGGACCTGCTCGACGTCGCCAACAAGGCGCCGATCATCAAGCTGGTCAACATGCTGCTGTTCCAGGCGCTCAAGCTACGCGCCTCGGACATCCACCTGCAGCCGTACGCCGAGCGACTGCAGGTGCGCATGCGCATCGACGGCGTGCTCTACGACACCGAATCGATCCCCAAGAAGGCGCAGGAGGCGATCGTCTCCCGCGTCAAGGTCATGGGGAAGATGGACATCGCCGAGCGCCGGCTGCCGCAGGACGGCCGCGCCTCGATCCGCATCGGCGACGGCGACGTCGACGTGCGTATCTCGACCGTGCCCGTCCAGCACGGCGAGCGCATCGTGTTCCGGATCCTCGACAAGACCACGAAGGTCTACGAGCTCGACCAGATCGGGCTCAACGCGGAGAACCTGAAGACGATCCGGCGCTACATCCACTATTCGCACGGGATCATCTTCGTCACCGGTCCGACCGGCTCCGGCAAGACGACCACGCTCTACGCGGGGCTCAGCGAGATCAACTCGCCGCAGCTCAACATCCTGACCATCGAGGACCCGGTCGAATACAACCTCGAAGGCATCAGCCAGGTGCAGGTCAACACCAAGAAGGGCCTGACGTTCGCGGCCGGCCTGCGGTCGTTCCTGCGCCAGGACCCCGACGTGATGATGGTCGGTGAGGTCCGCGACAACGACACCGCGGACATCGCGATCCGCGCGGCACTGACGGGCCACCTCGTGTTCTCGACCGTCCACACGAACGACTCGGCGTCCACGGTCACCCGCATGCTCGACATCGGCATCGAACCGTATCTCGTGTCGTCGTCGGTGCTGCTCGTCATCGCGCAGCGCCTCGTGCGGACGGTGTGCCCGCACTGCCGCGACTTCGTGCGGGAGCTCGACGAGAAGCTCAAGTTCCAGCTCGAGGAGCTGCGGTTGGAGCTCGACCAGTTCCCGAACGGGCTCGCGATCGGCCACGGCTGCGACGAGTGCTTCCACAGCGGCTTCTCGGGCCGGACCGCGATCTACGAGGTGCTGCCGATCGACCCGATCGTGCAGCAGCAGATCGTCGACAAGTCCACGGCGAGCGAGATCAAGCGCGGTGCGCTCGAGCGAGGCCTGAAGACGCTGCGGATGGACGGCGTCGAGAAGCTGCTGGACGGCATCACGACGCCCGAAGAAGTGTTGCGTGTGACGCAGCTCGACGTGCTCTGACCCCCTCCCGACCGGAGCCCGAGAGTGCCGATCTTCGAATACCGCGCCGTCGACACCGAGAACAAGGCCCGCAAGGGCATCATCGATG
This sequence comes from uncultured Planctomycetota bacterium, assembly GCA_963823025.1. Taxonomy (GTDB): domain Bacteria; phylum Planctomycetota; class UBA1135; order UBA1135; family UBA2386; genus CAWGKH01. Next base: position 832,890 of record CAWGKH010000011.1, read on the forward strand.
CCGACTCGGCACGCGAGGCGCGGCTCAAGCTCCGCACGCAGAGTCTGTACGTCACCGACATCAAGGAGACGCGCCGGCGCTCCAAGAACCGCGTCCAGATCAAGGGCATCACCGGCGTCGAGGCGCCGAACAAGACGCGGCTCGACCAGGTGTCGGCGGTGACGCGCCAGATGGCGGCGCTGCTGCGCGCCGGTATTCCCCTGGCCGAAGCGCTCCGCATGGTGATCGAGCAGTCACCGGACCGGAGGATCGAGGCGACGTTCCGCGACATCCGCGAGAAGGTGACCCAGGGCATGACGTTCGGCGACGCCGTGTCGCTACATCCGGGCTACTTCACCGAGCTCTACGCGAACATGGTCCGGGCCGGCGAGTCGTCGGGCGCGCTCGACGAGGTGATGATGCGCCTCGCCGGGTTCCTGCAGGCGCAAGCGCGGCTCAAGAACAAGGTCGGCGCGGCGATGATCTACCCGGTCATCATGATCGTCGTCGGCTTCGTCGTCGTCGCGATCCTGATGACGGCGGTCGTGCCGAAGATCACGCAGCTCCTGCGCGCCCGGAGCCAGGAGCTGCCCCTGCCGACGCAGATCCTCGTGACCTGCAGCGAGTTCCTGCAGCACAACTGGTTCTTGATGCTCGTCGGCATGCTGCTCCTGACGATCCTGTTCCAGCTCTTCGTCAACTCCGACAAGGGCCGGCTCGTGTGGGACTCGTTCAAGCTGAAGGTCCCGGTGTTCGGCGACCTGATGCGCAAGCAGTCGATGGCGCGCTTCTCGACGACGTTCTCGACGCTCCTGAAGTCCGGCGTACCGGCGCTCCAGGCGATCGAGGTGACCCAGCGCGTGCTCGACAACGTCGTCCTCCAGCGCGCCTTGGGCGAGGTGCACGACAAGGTCCTCGAAGGTGCCGACATCTCGACGCCGATGAAGCTGTCGGGGGTGTTCCCGCCGATGGTCGCCTACATGGTCGGCGTCGGCGAGCAGGCCGGAAACCTCGAGGAGATGCTCGAGCGCGTCGCCGAGACGTACGACGAAGAGGTCGATCTCGCGACCCAGAAGCTGACGTCGCTCCTCGAGCCGCTGATCATCGTGTTCCTCGCGCTGGTCGTCGCTGGCATCGTGGTTTCGATCATCCTGCCGCTGCTGAAGCTGCAGGAAGTCCGCTAGCCCGGCTCCCGAAGGCCCGTCCTCCGACCTTCGACCTTCCGCCGCGGGGAAAAGACCGGGAAGCCGGGGGGGCTGACGAGCGTCGAAGGCAGAGCCGTGTGGCACCCGCTGCCCTGGTCGGTCCTCAGAGGCCGAGGTAGACTGATTCCTCCAGAGAGCCTGGACGAGACATACGCATGAACGAACGTGCTTCGAACGGACGATCCGAACGGGGTTTCACCCTGGTCGAGATCATGGTGGTGATCGTCATCATCGGGCTGATGGCGACGATCGTCGCCAAGAACGTGATCGGCCAGTCGGAAGTGGCGAAGAAGACGCTGGCCAAGACCAACGCCAAGCAGATCTACGACGCCGCGACCAGCTGGGTGATCAACAAGAGCAAGATCCCGACGATCGAGGATCTGACGACGCCCGACGACTCCGGTCGCGCCGACCTGGAGTCCGAGCCGAAGGACCCTTGGGATCACGAGTTCCTGATCCGAGAGCTCGAGGGCCGGCTGCGCTTCGAGGTCATCAGCACCGGGCCCGACGGCATCGAGGACACCGACGACGACATCGTCTACCCGACCCGCAAGGAAGACAATTGAGCGGGCGCCCGGTCGTGGCCACCGCTCGGAACCGCGGCGCTCGCAGCGCGCGCGGATCCGCACATGCCTGACGCGACACACAGCACGCTTCGCCGCCCGCGGGTCCCCGGCTCCGGAGGATTCACGCTCCTCGAGCTGATGGCGGTCCTGGCGATCCTCGCCATGGTCAGCCAGCTCGTGCTGATGAACCTCGGACGCCTCGTGCCGTCCACCGTCCTCGACTCCGAGTGCTCCCAGCTCATGGGCAAGCTCGAGTTCCTCCGCTCGGAGGCGCAGCTCCAGGGCAAGGTGTACAAGCTCGAGCTGGATCTCGACAACCAGCAGTTCCGCATGGTGATGCCGCCCGAGGAGCGGCTCGTGTCCGAGCAGACGGCGGCCGAGGCGATCCCACTCGCGTGGACACCGCTCGACGACCGCGTCCGGTTCATCAGCCACACGATCGTCGGCGGACCGACGCAGCGCAGCGGCCGCGTCCCGATCGTCATCGACGCGCACGGCTTCACCGCCGATCAGACCATCGTGCTCGGCATGCGGTCGGACGATCTGAAGGATCTGGTCTGGACGATCGAGATCCAGGGGCTGGATCGCCGAAGCACCCTCGTGCGGAACGAAGAGGGTCACGAAGCGCACATGGAGCCGACGCAGGAGCACGAGTTCTGATGCCCGCACGCCCAGGAACGACCGAGCAGGGGTTCACGCTGATCGAAGCGATGGTCGCGATGGCGATCCTCGCACTCGTCATCACCCACTTCCTCGGCACCCGCACGGCGGCGCTCATCGACGCCGCGGAAGCACGCAACTGGCGCATCGCCCGCGAGATCGCCGAGCAGTATCTCTCCGAGCTCGAGGCGGGTGCGCGCGAGGTCCGGCCGCAGAGTGGCGTCCCGATCGACGTCGAAGACTATCCCGGCTTCAGCTATCGCATCGTCATCGGGGAGGCCGCGATCGCCGACGCCGAGGGTGAGATCGCCGATTCCGCCGATGCGGCGGCGCCCGAGGGCATGACGCCCAGCGACCGCCTCGCCTGGCAGCACGAACGCGACATGCTGCGCCGGGCCCAGGCCAGCGGCGTGACGATGATGGACTACGAGGACCAGCAGCGCGACAAGGAGCTCGAGGAGCAGATCCCGAGCGAAGACGATTTCGAGGAGGTCGCGATCTTCGTGACCTTCCCGAACGTCCGGCCCAGCGACGAACCAGGCAAGGAGTCCCTCACGTTCACGATGAAGTCGCGCATCTGCACGATGGCGCTCGAGGGGCTGACGCCGGAGAAGGCCGAGATCATCGCCGAGCAGCGCGGCGCCGCCGATGGCGCGGCTTCGGCCAACAACGGTGGTGCGGGCGGCAGTGGCGCAGCCGGTGCGGCGAGCCCCTTCGCGGGAGCGAAGCGATGAAGCCTCGGATCACGGCTCCGTACCCGACGATGTCGGGCTTCACGCTGATCGAAGTGCTGCTCGCGGTGCTGATCGCCTCGATGGCGATGGTCGCGGTGAGCGGTGCGTTCATCAGCACGATGCGCACGCACTACGAGATCGACAATCTCACGTCGTCCACCGCCGACGGACAACGCATCCTCACGCTGCTCGAGCGCGACCTGCGTGGGCTCTGGCACTACGACATCAAGCAGAACCGCGTCCTGATCGGACGCAACATGGACATCGGTGGTTACGACGCCGACCGGATCGACCTGCTGACGACGACCGATGCGATCGGTGGCGTGATCGACAACCAGATGCAGCTCGCATACCCGAGCATCTGCGAGGTCGGTTACTGGCTGAAGGAGAACAAGGAGATCCCGGGTCTGCTGGAGCTGTGGCGCCGCGAAGACCCGATGGTCGACGACGATCTCCTGACCGGCGGACACTTCCAGCTCGTCTCCGATCGCATCAAGAGCTTCAACATCACCTACTACACCGAGCTCGGCTACGACGCCGAGCCCCTCGACGAGTGGGACTCGAGCCGCGAGGCCAAGCTGCCGCGGCGCATCAAGATCGACTTCACGATCCACCGGAAGATCGGCAACCGCAACGAGATCAGCGGCAACGAGGTCGAGGACTACGAGAAGACCCTCAAGACCTACACCCGCTACTTCGTGTTCGACAAGCGCTACACCGACATCCTGCAGGCCGGCGTCGCGATGATCCCGGTCGTGCCGTCACCACCTGGCGCCGACGACGGCCAGGGCGGTCCGCTCGGGGGCGGCGGCCCGGCGGGCATGGCCGGCGCGGAAGGCGGCCCCTTCGGCGCCGGTGGCGGGCCGGCCGGCGGCGGGCGCGGCACCGGCTCGCGCGGCGGCGAACAAGGCGACGGCACGCGCACGAGCGGGCCGCGAGGCGGCGGCCAGAACGGCGGTGATCGACCGCCCCCACCCGCCGGGAACACGCCGCCGATCGACCTCGGCGATCTCCTGCGCGGCCTCGGCGGTGGCGGCGGCGGTGGTGGCTTGCCGTTCGGCGGCGGGCGCTGATCGCACCCGCGTCACGCGCCGCGCATCTCCACCTCGCCCGCGAACCGGAAGTGCGTGGGCGGCGCCCTCAAAGGGACGCACGGTCGCCGAGGTACGGCCGGAGCGCCGCGGGGACGTGGATCGTACCGTCGGGCCGTTGGTGCACTTCGAGCAGCGGGATCAGGATCCGCGGGCTCGCGATCACCGTGTTGTTGAGCGTGTGGCAGTGCACGGCCTTCTTGGTCTCCGCGCTGCGGTAACGCATCTTCAGACGTCGCGCCTGATAGTCGTAGAAGCGGGACGCCGAGTGGGTCTCGCCGTAGTTGTCGCGGGACGGCATCCAGCACTCGATGTCGTACTTGAACGCCTGCGGCACACCGAGGTCGCCGCCGCACACGGCGACCACGCGGTACGGGAGCTCGAGCGCCTGCAGCACCTCTTCCGAGTTGCGCACGATGTCCTCGTGATGCTGGCGGCTCCGGGCCTCGTCGGCGACGTCGACGATCACCTGCTCGACCTTCTGGAACTGGTGCACGCGGTAGAGCCCGCGGGTGTCCTTGCCGTACGTGCCCGCCTCGCGCCGGAAGCACGACGAACGCGCGACGTAGCGCTTGGGCAGGTCCTTCTCGTCCAGGATCTGGTCGGCGTGGATCGAGGTGACCGGCACCTCGGCCGTACCGATCAGGTTGAGGCCGTCCTCCTCGCAGCGGTAGGTCTGCTCCTCGCCACCGGGGAAGAAGCCGGTACCGGTCATCACCGCGTCGCGGACGAGCAACGGCGGCTCCACCGCGGTGAAGCCCTTGCCCACCATGTGGTCGATCGCCAGCCGTAGCACCGCGTCGTGGAGCACGGCGAGGTCCCCGAACAGCAGGTAGTTGCGGCTCCCCGCCATCTCCGCGGCGCGCTCGAAGTCGAGCCACCCACGCGCTTCCCCGATGTCGTAGTGAGCCTTCGCCTCGAAGTCGAACGCCGGCGGCTCGCCCCATCGCCGAACCTCGACGTTCGCCGAGTCGTCCTTGCCCTCGGGGACCTCCGGGTCGGGGATGTTCGGCACCAGCAGCAGCTCTCGCTCGACGGCGGCCTGCAGCTCCTTCTGTCGCTGCTCGAGTTCCTGCAGCTCCGCCTTGAACCGGCGCTGTTCCTCGAGGAACGCCTCCCGCTCCTCCGGCGACATCCCGCCCATCCGCTTCGCGGCTCGCTTCTGCTCGGCACGCATCTCGTCGATGCGCGGCGTCAGCGCACGCACCTCCTGATCGGCCTCGATCAACCGGTCGACGGCCGCCGCGCGGTCGGGGAAGTGCTTCAGCAGCGCGCCGCGTCGGACACGCTCGGGATCCTCACGGACGACCTTGATGTCGATCAAACGTAGGCCTTTCTCAACGGACGGAATCGGCTCGGGATGCGGGCGTTGGAGTCGCCGCAGCGCTCACTTGAACACGGGCTGCAGCTCGCCGAACAGCTTGTTCTTCTTCTCGCGCAATCCGACGAACCAGCCGTCGGGCACGTCGATCTCGATGACGGTCGCGGGCTTGCCGGGATCCGCGATCGGGTAGTAGCCGACCTGGTTGCCGAGCTCTTTGTGCTTCGCCGCGACCTGGTTGGCGATCTCCGGGTCCCGGATGTCGACGAACTCCGCGACCTGCTTCGCCCCACGCCCGTTCTGCTCGTGCGCGATCAGCACCTCGGGCGCCGGCGCCGCGCCGTTGACGTGCGCGTAGATCTCGCCGGACACGCCGTGCACGCGGATCGTCGTGGCCTCGATCTGCCAAGAGCCGGCGCCCACGTCCTTCTTGACGAAGTCGAGCGTGAACGGCGCGCCGAGCGCCACCTTGGCCGTCTCGCCGGGCTTCACTTCGACCGGCTCCATCGTCCCGGCGAACACGTCCGCGGTGAGGATCCGCGCGCCCTTGCCCGACACGAGGCGGCCGAACGCGACGTCGTACTTGCCGGCGGGCACGGTCATCGGCTTGCCCGCGGCGATGTTGAACCGCGCACCGCTCAGCGCGTCCTTGCCCTGCACGATCAGCACCTCGAGCTTCGCGTCGCGAGGCCCCGTCCAATCGAGCTGGATCTCCCCGGTCTTCAGCTTCTCGGGATCCGCCGGACGCAGGCCGATCTGGGTGCCGGCGTTCTTCCCGCGCACGTGGTACCACTGATCGTCGATCTGGATCCACTCGGAGTAGGGCTGCTCGATGCCACGCCCGACCTGCATGCCGTCGAAGGCCGGCACCGGCGTCTCGACGTCGGTGGTCTCGCCGAGATGGCGGTCCTTGATGCCGTAGGCGAACGGGTCCTCCTCGAACAGCACGCCGTCCGAGTTGTCGTCGAACAGCAGGATCTCGGTGCCCGCGACCTTCGCGCTCCACTGCCCGGCACTCTTGTAGAACACCGTCGCCGACTCGGTCATCGGCGCGAGGTTCTGATTGAAGCCCATGAACGGCTCCTGCTCGCTACCGACGTAGAACCAGGCCGCGTAGGGACGCGGCGCGCTCTCGGTGCCGAAGTCGAACTCACTCGGCCGCCGCAGCCGGCTCGAGACGTCGATGTCCTGCCAGGCCTTGCCCATCGAGACCTTCACCGTGCCGTCGGTGGTGACGCCGAACTTCGACGCGCTCGGCCGCACCAGGTACAGCGAGTTGGCCTTGAACCAAGGGAACTTGGTCGGGCCGACCTTCTCGACCGTGACCGACGGCCACTGCATCGGCACCGGCCCACCCTGCACACACATGTCGAGCGGCGGCTTGCGCAGGATGCCGAACTCGAGCGGCGCGATGATCTCCTTCGCGTCGGCATCGGCGACGAGGAACGCCTCGGGTCCGCTCGCCTTGCTCGACTCCCCACCGGGCCCGCCCCCGGCCTCCGCCTCGCCGGACTCGAGGCGCTGCTTCTCGGCCTCCATCCAGTTGACGTTCTGCGGGTAGTAGGTGTCCTTCGTGAACTCCCACTTCTCCCGCAGCGACTTGAAGCGCCCGATCGCGTAGACCGCCTCGCGGCGATCGGTGACCGTCCGCTCCGGCATCGACATGTAGATCTGCGAGACGAGGCCCCAGGTGTCGGCGGCCTCGAACGCGTTGCCGACCTGCTCGAACGCCTCCGCGATCTTGAGACACGAGTCGCGCAGTGCCTCCCACGGTTTCCGTTCCCGCACCGGCGGGTTCTTCAGGCGGTCGAGCTCGCGGTAGGCCTGCGCGAGGGCCTGGTGGGCCTTCTCGTTGCGCTGGTAGAGCTCCAGGTCGAGCGTGTCCTGCCACTCGGCGACGAGCTCGAGGGTGCGCGAGTCGAACACGCGCTTCCAGGCGGCCTTCAGCGCCTCGACCTCCGCCTTCGCGACCTGGTCGTCCGGCTTGTTCTTCAGCGTTCCGTACATCGTCCGGAACCGCGTGATCGTGTGCGCCGGGTTCTCGCGCACGATCCGGTCCAGGCCCTTGTCGTCGGCCAGCCGGATCGCCTGATCCACGGCTTCCACGAACTTCTCGTGGGTGACGCGCTGCGCGGTCAGGTGCGGGACGGCCGCGAAGGCGGCCAGGAACGCCAGGAGGATCGTACGGATCATCATGCCAGCAGTTTCGGGCGGGCGATTGTATGCCGCGCGCCGCGTTTGAGGAGCGTGGATCGGCCGCCACGGCCGATCGCTACCGGCGGCGGCCGTCGCCCGAACGCTCGAGGAACCGCCGCTCGGACTCGGTCAGCGAGCCCACCCCCTTCGCGTGCACCTTGTCGAGGAGCTCGTCGACCCGCGCGCGCCGCGCGGCGGACTGCTCGGCGGCACGCCGCGCGCGCCAACGCGAGAAGACCCCGGCCCCCCCGGCGAACAGCGCCCCACCGTAGCCGAGCCGCAGGTAGTAGCTCCGGAACCTGCGGAACGCGATCCAGCCGGTACAGCGCACCACCCAGGTGGGCGCCGTTCGCGATGCCGCCGGAACCCGCGCCCTGGATCGTCACGATCGTCTGGTAGACCCCGACTCCGACCAGCCCCAGCGCGACCCACCGGAGCTCGATCGGGAACACGACCAGGTAGACGATGGACCGCGGCGCCAGGCAGGCGGCGTAGATCAGGATGCCGTAGCACGCACCGCTGGCGCCGAGCGCCGCGAAGTGCGTGAACTCCCCGGCGAGACCGGCCACGACGAACTGGACCACGTTGCCGACGACTCCACCGACCAGGTACAGGTGGATGATGCCGCGCTTGCCGACCTCCGACTCGACGAGGGTGCCGAAGAAGTACAGCACCATCATGTTCAGGAGGAAGTGCCACGGCGTGCGGTACTCGTGCGCGAAGAGGCTCGTGACCAGCCGGAGGAGGCCGAGTCCGCCGTACTCCCACAGGCCGTTCCAGCTGACCGCCAGGTGGTACGACAGCGGCATGCCGAGCGCGCTCGGTCCGATCAAGAGCGTCGCGACGAACACGCCGGTGTTCACCAGCAGCAGCAGCTTGACGCCGGGAGTCAGCCGCGGGAAGGCGAACGTGGGTCGAACGGGATCGGGTCTCATCAATCGCGAAGTCGGAAGACCCTCGCGGCCTGCGAGGATTCGGAGCCGGAGCGGCCCCGGAGAAACGGAAGCGCGGCGGTCTGCTTCGGGTCATGTCCACCGTGGGTGGCCATGCCCGTTCCGATGCGGCGGGAGGCCGCGCTGAGACGGTTTCACGGCGATTCGAAGGCATCGTCGGACCGGAGACCGCGCTATCCTGTCGCGCGCGAACGTCGAACCCGATCGAACACCCACCGTGACCGCGGACATTCTGGACGGCCGTTCCCTCGCCAGCAAGATGCGTGCGCGTCTGCGCGAGGCGCGCAGCACCATCGCCGATCGCGCGGTGAACCTCGTCTCCCTGGAGGTCGGCGAGAATCCGGCCGCCGAGGTCTACCTGCGAGGTCAGAAGCGTGCAGCGCAGGACGTCGGCATCGAGCTGATCGAACGCCGACTCCCGGCCACCGCGAGCTTCGAGCAGATCGCCGCGGTCATCGACGAGCTCAACGACGATCCCGCCGTCACCGGCATCCTCGTGCAACGTCCGCTACCGCTCGGCGTCGAGCCACGCGACGTCCAGGGGCGCGTGCGGCGCGACAAGGACGTGGAGGGCATGAACCCCTCCAACATGGGCGCGATCCTCTACCACGAGCCCAAGCTCGCGCCCTGCACCGCGTCGGCCGCACTCCACCTGATCCAGCACGCCGCACCCGACCTGAAGGGCGCCGAGGCGGTCGTGGTCGGCCACAGCGAGATCGTCGGCAAGCCGATCGCGATGTTCCTGCTGCATCACCTCGCGACCGTCACCGTGTGCCACGTCGGCACGCGCAGCCTGAAAGATCACACGCGGCGCGCCGACGTGCTGGTGGTCGCGGTCGGCAAGGCCCATCTGGTGACCGGCGAGATGATCAAGCGTGGCGCGATCGTGATCGACATCGGGATCAACCCCGATCCCCGCGGCGGGATCTGTGGCGACGTGCACTTCGAATCGGCCAAGGAGGTCGCCGGATCCATCACGCCGGTGCCGGGCGGAGTCGGTCCGCTGACGGTCGCGATGCTGATGCGCAACACGCTCCGCGCCGCCGGGCTCTACGTGTGAGCCGGGTTTCGCGAGTGAGCCGGGCATCCCGGCGCCCGCTCAGAGCTTCCGCACCAGCACGTACTCGGCGACCCCTTGGATCGCGTCACGCGCCGGCGATGGCGGCAGCACCTCGAGTGCCGTGACCGCGCTGCGCACCCGCTCGCGGGCCACCTCGAACGATTCGTTCAGCGCACGTTCGAGCGGGAACTCGCGATGCAACCGCCGCAGCTTCTCCTCGTCCGCGAGCTTCGCCTCCATCAGTCGGCGGAGCGGCAGCCGCAGGTGCTCGTCGCGGAGCAGCCGGAGCAGCGGCAGCGTGAGCTTGCCCTTGCCGAGGTCGGTACCGAGCGATTTGCCGACCACGCCTTCGTCGCCGTCGAGGTCGAGCACGTCGTCGACGATCTGGAACGCCACTCCGAGCTCGGTTCCGAAGCGCTCGAGCGCCTCCACCTGCTCGGGGGTGCCGCCGGAGTAGTAGGCACCGAGGCGACAGGCCGCGCCGTAGAGCAGCGCGGTCTTCTCCGTGATCACCTGGAAGTAGCGCGGCTCGTCCCAGTCGAAGTCGAACCGGTGCACGATCTGCGTGATCTCACCCTGGCAGATCCGGCGGACGACCTCGCCGAGGACGCGGCTGCAGGTCGGGTCGGCGATCCCGACCGACATGTGGAACGCGCGGGCGTAGATGTAGTCGCCGAGCAGCACCGACACCTCGATGCCGTGCGCCGCGTTGATCGTCTGCTGCTGGCGCCGCAGGCTGGCGCCGTCGAGCACGTCGTCGTGGACGAGCGTGGCCGTGTGGAGAAGCTCGACCACCTTGGCGACCTCGACATGATCGTCCGACAGCTCGCCGACGGCGCGTCCCGACAGGCACACGAGCACCGGGCGCAGCTGCTTGCCGCGATAGCTCGCCGCCTGCTGCACCATCGTCCAGAGCTCCGGACGCTCCGGGTGCAGGTCCGAGACCAGCTCCCGGTTGATCCGGTCGAGCTCGACCCGGACCAACCCGGTCAGCTCTTCGAGAGGTAGCGTTCCGCTGCCCACGATCAGCCGTCGTTCTTCGGCTGCGGTCGGTCGCCCGCGGGTCCGGGGGTTCCGCCGCCCTCGATCTGCTTCGGCGGCGCCTCGTCCTCGGATCCGGTCTTCAGCCCCTTCTTGAACTCCACGATGCTGCTGCCCAGCGACCGGGCCATACCCGGCAGCCGGTGGCCGAAGAGCAGGAGGGCGATGCCGAGGATGATCCACAGCTCCATCCCTCCCGGAAGAAACGCGAGGAGTGCCGTCATGGGGTGGTTCGCTGCAGCACGCAGCAGGGGCCTATTCTTACGGCCCCCGGCGGGACGCGCCAAGGACCGTGCAGCGTTTTCGACGGCCGTGGCGCCGGCGTCAGTCGCCTTGCCGCTGCTCGGCGAGCCATTGCCGCCATGCGGCCGATTCTTCTCCCAGGTCCTGTCCGCAGAGGCGCACCAGATTCTGGTGCGCGGACTGCCGGACCTCGGGGTCCTGGGAGTCGAGCGCAGCAGCCAGGAGCCGGACCGCCTCGTGCTTGGCGGCACCACCGGTGCCCGCCGCGCCGGCCTCGGCGAGCCGGGCCTCGTGGAACCGCCGGAACTGGTCCAGCACGTGCCGGAACTGATCCGCGAGGATCCGGCGCTCGACGACCAACACCGCGACGTAGACACACAGCGCGCCGACGATGAAGCGCAGCACGGCGGTCTCGCCGATCTCCTTGGCCACCCAGTCCGATCCGGGCAGCAGCCGCTCGAACCACGCCAGCGCGGCGAGCGCGAGCAGCACGAGTGGCGTCAGGTAGCGGGCGAGAATCGACACTCAGCCTCCCAGGATCTCCCGCATCGCCTCGCCCATCACGCTCGGCGTGTCGACGACGTGGATGCCGGCCTTCTGCATCGCCGCCTGCTTGTCCTTCGCCGTGCCCTTGCCGCCCGAGATGATCGCGCCCGCGTGCCCCATGCGCTTGCCGGGAGGCGCGGTCGCCCCGGCGACGAAGCCGACCACCGGCTTCTTCACCTCGCTCCGGATGAAGTCCGCCGCCTCCTCCTCCGCAGTGCCGCCGATCTCGCCGATCATGATCATGCCCGCGGTGGCAGGGTCCTCGTTGAACAGCCTCAGCACGTCGATGAAGTTCGTGCCGTTGATCGGATCGCCGCCGATGCCGACACACGTCGACTGCCCGAGACCCGCGCAGGTGAGCTGCCACACGGCTTCGTAGGTGAGCGTGCCGCTGCGCGACACCACGCCGATCTTCCCGGGCTTGTGGATGTAGGCCGGCATGATGCCCATCTTGCAGCCGGAGTCCGCCGCGACCGGAGTGATCACGCCCGGGCAGTTCGGGCCGATCAGCCGCGACTTCGAGCCCTTCATGTAGTCGCGCACCCAGGCCATGTCGAGCACCGGCACGCCCTCGGTGATCGCGACGATCAGCTCGATGCCGGCGTCCACCGCCTCGCAGATCGAGTCCGCGGTGAACGGGGCGGGCACGTAGAGGACCGACGCGGTCGCACCGGTCGCCTCGACCGCTTCGCGCGACCGAGTCGAAGACCGGGATGCCCTCGACATCCTGGCCGCCCTTGCCGGGCGTGACCCCGCCCACGACCTTCGTGCCGTAGGCCTTGGCCTGCAGCGAATGGAACGTGCCGTTCTTGCCGGTGATGCCCTGTGTGATGACCTTGGTGTCGGCGTCGATCAGGATGCTCATCGTGTTCTCCGGATGTGCGCTTCGCGGACTGCCCGTGGCTCAGCGGGTGAGCGCGACGATCTTCTCCGCCGCCTCGTCGAGCGTGGCCGCGGTCTCGAGCTTCACGTCCGATTCGTTCAGGAGCTTGCGACCGCGCTCGACGTTGGTGCCCTCGAGTCGCACGACCAGCGGCACCGAGAGCTTCACCTCGCGGGCCGCGGCGATCACGCCTTCGGCGATGGTGTCGCACTTCATGATGCCGCCGAAGATGTTGATCAGCACGCCGCGCACGTTCGGATCCGACAGCAGGATCTTGAACGCGTTGGTCACCTGGTCCTTGTTCGCGCCGCCGCCGACGTCGAGGAAGTTGGCGGGGCTGCCGCCCTTCAGCTGGATGACGTCCATCGTCGCCATCGCGAGACCCGCGCCGTTGACCATGCAGCCGATGTTGCCGTCGAGCGCGATGTAGTTGAGGCCGTGCTTGCTCGCCTCGACCTCCTTCGGGTCCTCCTCGTCCAGGTCGCGGAACTCGACGATGTCGGGATGCCGGTAGAGCGCGTTGGCGTCGAAGTTCATCTTGGCGTCGAGCGCCTTCACCTGACCGTCCTTCGTGACGATCAGTGGGTTGATCTCGAGCAGCGAGCAGTCCATCTCGACGAACGCCTTGCACAGCCCGGCGAGCAGCTTCGAACCCTGCTTGGCGAGGTCGCCGGTCAGCCCGAGCGCCTTGGTCACCATGCGGAGCTGGAACGGCAGCACGCCCTTGATCGGGTGGATACGCGTCCGGACGATCGCCTCGGGCCGGGTCGCCGCGAGCTCCTCGATGTCCATCCCGCCCTCGGCGCTCGCCATCAGCGCCGGAGCGCCGGACTTGCGGTCGATGACGACCGCCACGTACAGCTCGCGAGCGATGTCGCTGCCGCGCTCGACGTAGACCTTGCGGACGACGCGCCCTTGCGGCCCGGTCTGGTGCGTGACCAGCGCCTTGCCCAGGATCCCCGCCGCCGCCTGCCTGGCCTCGTCGGCCGAACGGCAGAGCTTGACGCCGCCGCGCCTTGCCACGCCCGCCGGCGTGGATCTGGGCCTTCACGACCGACAGCGGCGCACCGAGCTTCGTGAACGCCGCGGCCGCCGCGTCGGCGGTGTCACAGACGATGCCGTCCGGCACCGGCACGCCGAAGCGTGCGAGAACCTGCTTGGCCTGGTACTCGTGGATGTTCATGCGAGGGAGATGGGGCTGTCGTGGCGCGAAAGCGGGCGACCAGGGTAGCCGATGGCGTTGGCGATTCCAGGCTCGCCGAGCCCGGCTGACGCGCCGCGATGTGGATCGTCCGCGCCGCTGCGCTACGCTGCGCGCGATGGCCGACGGCATCCTGGTCCACCAGCACATCAAGGCACTCGCAGCGGACGGCTCGCTGCGCAGCAACCCCGGGATCGCGCCCGCGCAGATCCAGCCCGCGAGCCTCGATCTCCGACTCGCGACCGTCGGTTACCGGGTGCGCAGCGGCTTCCTGCCCGAGCACTCCACGGTCGCCCAGCTCCTCGAAGAGAACACGCTCTACCGGTTCGATCTGACCGACGGCGCGGTGCTCGAGAAGGGGCACTGCTACGTGTTCCCGCTGCTCGAGCAGATCGCGCGTCCGCTCCCCTACCACGTCCGCGCCAACCCCAAGTCGTCGACCGGCCGACTCGACCTGTTCACGCGACTGATGGCGGACCGCTGCCCGCGCTTCGAGAGCGTCGCGCCCGGCTACACCGGTCCGCTCTACCTCGAGGTCGTCCCACGCTCGTTCCCGGTCAAGGTCCGCACCGGCCTGAGCCTCTGCCAGATCCGCTTCGTGTCCGGCGATCCGCTGCTCACCGACGACGAGCTCCGTGCCGAGTACGAACGAGCGCCACTGCTGTTCCGCGACGAGAAGACGCCGATCCCGATCGGCGACGTCAAGATCGACGACGGCCTGTGCATGGGCATCGCGCTCAGCCAGGACCGGGACGTGACCGGACCGATCGGCTACGAGGCGCTCGGCTACACCGACGTCGTCGACATGGCGTCGATCGGCACGCACGACTGGCGCGACTGGTTCCGCGCGATCCCACCTCCGCCGCGCCGGCGGATGATCGTCGAGCCGGAGGCCTTCTACATCTTCGCCAGCAAGGAGCGCATCCGGATCCCGCGGCACCTCGCCGCGGAGATGAACGCCTACGACGTCGGCATCGGCGAGCTGCGCACCAACTACGCCGGCTTCTTCGACAACGGCTTCGGTGGCCCGAGCGGCACGCGCGCCGTGCTCGAGGTGCGCCCGCACGACGTGCCGTTCCTGGTGGAGGACGGGCAGGTGTTCTTCCGCATCCAGTTCTTCCGGAGCCTGGAAGAGCCCGAGGTGGCGTACGGCGACGGCCCGCTCGGCAGCCACTACCAGGGGCAGAGCCTGCGCCTCGGGAAGCACTTCGCCGCCACCGACGGCGACACCGCGGCACGCTAGGCAGCACCGACGCGTGTTAGACTCTCCGGGCCGCGGTGCGCCGCACGGGCGCGCCCAGAGCCTCGGTCCGCTGCCATGATCCGCCTCGCCCTCGCCGCTCTCCTCGCCGTCCCGCTCGCCGCCCAGACCTGCCAGCCGGGCCACAACCTGCTGAAGAACGACTCGCTGCCGGACAACCCGAGCGGGGTGTTCGCGGTCGGTCTCGTGTCGGGGCTGTGCGAAGGCGAGGCGGCGATGTCGATCCTCAACACCGGTGGCCCGGTCCAGGTGCACGCGGTGTCGGCGATGTTCGCGCAGGCGATCGGGACGAACGGCGCGATCGCCGCGGTGGACGTCGAGATCTACGACGGCATCACCGCACTCGGCGGCGGGCGCTGGCAGCTCGGCCCGCAGGTGTTCAAGCTGAGCAACTTCGGCAGCAACCTGCAGGTGCAGACGCACGGCATCAACACCTACACGCTGCCGTCGCCGGTGCGCGTGACGTCCGGCACGGCCGTCATCGGCTTCCGGATGGTGTCGAACAGCCTCAATGGCAACTGCCAGAGCGGCTACACGGCGAACTTCGCGACCGACGCGACCGTGCAGTGCAATCCGGGCAAGAACGTCCTCGATGCGATCGGCCACGGCCCGATCGACCCGGCGGTCTACGGCGGATTCGGCATCCCGCTCTGCCCGACGTTCTTCAACGGCAACTGGATCATCCGCGCATGCGTCGAGCCCGATCTCGCGATCCAGTGGACCGGCAGCGCGAGCCCCGGTGGCCTGATCCAGATGCAGCTCCAGGCGCCGGGCCACGGCGGGGAGTACTACCTCGTGCTCGGCGCAAACGGCGTCTCGCAGGGCTACACCACACCCTGGGGACATCTCCCGCTCGACAACGACTGGTTCTTCCAGTGCATGCTCGCGGACTGCCGCGCCGCGATGCTGATCAACGGCTTCGGCGTGCTCGACGCGACGGGCAACGGCTTCTCGGCGCTGCTGATCCCGAACCTCCCGGTGCTCGTCAACTCCGGGTTCACGATCTACATGGGCTACGCCACCTGGCCGATGCCACCGATCAGCCCGTTCTCGGCGGTGTCGCCGCCGTCGTCGCCGATCGTGATCAACTGAGCGCGAGGCCATCGGACTCGCCTCGGTCGGCTCTGCCACCCGCTCCGTGGCGCGTCCGGCACGGCCACGCTAGCCTTCGCGCGATGAGCGCGTTTCCTCCGTCGTTTCCCGCCGCAGCGGCCGCCCCCGGAGCTCGGCGATCCTCATCACCGGCGCCGGCGGCGAGGTCGGCCACGGGCTCATCCGCGCGCTGGCCGACGGCTCGGGCACCAGCACGTCGTCGCCCTCGACATCCGCGAGCTCGACGAGCGACCTCCGCCCGCTCTGCCACGACACGTACGTCGGCGACATCTGCGACCGCGTGCTGCTCGGCCGGCTCCTCGCGATGTACGAGATCCCGAGATCTACCACCTCGCCGCCCTGCTCTCGACGCGCGCCGAGTTCACGCCCGAGACCGCCCACGACGTCAACGTCGGCGGCACGCTCGACCTCCTCAAGCTCGCCGTCGAGCAGGCGCGCTCGCACGGGCAGCCGGTGCAGTTCATCTATCCCTAGCTCGATCGCGGCGTCTACGGCATGCCGGACGCCGCGACCAAGGCCGAGGCCGGCGGCCGTCGCCGAGGACGACTCTACCTCAACCCGACGACGATGTACGGCTGCAACAAGCTCTACTGCGAGCACCTCGGTCGCTACTACGCCAACCACTACCGCCAGCTCGCCGACGACCGCGCGACGGGTCTCCTCGACTTCCGCTGCGTCCGCTACCCCGGCCTGATCAGCGCCGACACGATCCCCCACGGCGGCACCAGCGACTTCGCCCCGGAGATGATCCACGCCGCCGCCGCGCGGTGAGCCGTACGCCTGCTTCGTCCGCGAGGACACGCGCATCCCGTTCATGACGATGCCCGACGCGATCGACGCGATACTCGCGCTGTCCGGCGCCGACGGGCAGCGGCTCACCCGCCACGTCTACAACCTCACCGCGTTCAGCCCGACCGCGGGCGAGATCGCCGAGCTCGTCCGCGAGCTACTTCCCGAGCGCCGAGATCACCTTCGAGCCCGACTCGCGCGGCAAGGCATCGTCGACTCCTGGCCGGCCGACGTCGACGACTCGGCGGCGCGACGCGACTGGGGCTTCGCGCCGAGGCACGATCTGAAGGCCGCGTTCGAGGAGTATCTCGTGCCGCGGATCCGCGCGCGCTACGGGACGTAGATCTCCGCCGCCGACGACATGCGGAGGCCGCCGCTCGCGTCGACCTGGAGCGCCTGGAAGTAGACGCCGGTGTCGTGCAGCGACGCGTCGTTGGGGACGGCGAGCGTCGTCATCGCGGTACCGCTCGGGCGCGGGAACACGCCGATCGTGAAGAACGACGAGAGCTCGAGCAGCAGTCGGCGGTTCAGGCCGAGATCGAGCTCGCCGAAATCGAGCGCCCCGGTCAGCACCGACACGCCGCCCGGAGCACCGGACATCGTGAGATCGAAGGTCGTGCCGATGTCGACCTGATGGCGATCGACGTCCAGTCCGTCCGGCAGCCCGAAGGACGTCAGCATCGGCATGACGTCCGGACGCTTGCCCATCTGTCCGGGCACCGGCGTGCCGTACGTCCACACCAGGTTGCGCGCTTCGGCCGGCGTCAGGATGCGGCCGTCCTGCAGGCGCAGCGCACCGGCGACCTGGCCGATGACGGCGCTGATCAGCGCCGTCGCCCCGGACGTGCCGGCGCCGTGCTCGGTGTAGCGCTGGCGCAGATCACCGCCGACCTCGATCCAGGTGCCGTAGCCGAGCGTGCCGACGTCGTTGCCCCAGCCGTTGCAATCGACGCGGCTGCCGTAGTTGCTGGTACGAGGCGCGAACCATCTGCGCCCCCTCCGTGGCGGCGACCATGATCGCGCCGGAATCGCGGCTCGAGCGATCGAACCGCAGCGAGAACCGCGGATCGTCGAGGTCGTTGTCGCCGTTGCCCGCCGCCTCGACCACGATCACGCCCTGCGTCACTGCGGTCAGGATCGCATCGAAGTCGAGCCGCGCGTACTCCGCCGGCACGAAGTCCTCCATCTTGACCATCGCGAGGTCGTAGAGCGCGATCAGGCCCAGCACGTCCCCGGGCCGCGCGTCCATCGTGGCGTGCGCGACCGCGTTGGCGATGCCGTTCGTCGTGATCCAGCTGATGAGCCGGACCTCGGCGCGATCGACCATGCCGGTCATCCCGAAGCCGTTGCGCTGGGCGGCCCAGACGCCGAGCACCGCGGTACCGTGCTCGATCTGCTGGAGCGCCGCTCCGGTGAACGGCGGCACGACGTAGCTCCAGGGACCGATCGAGCCAAGATCCTCGTGATCGTCGCGCCAGGCGGACTCGGCGTGCAGCATCCGGAGGTCTTCGCCACGCGTGCCGGCGATGCGATGCGCGGCCGCGAACCCGAATCCGGTCGGCCCCGGCACGTCGTAGGTCTGCAGGAACGTCAGGTCCGGCGTCACCGGCGGGATGTCGTCCCCGCTCCCGGGCGTCATCGGAAAACCGCCGAGGAACGGTACGCGATCGTCGTCGGTCTCCTGCACCCAGGGCTGCTCGACGAGCTGTGTGCGCAGCGCGTGCGCGCGATCGGCATCGCCGCAGTAGAGCCGGAACCACAGACCGAGGTTGCCTGGCCTCGGCCGCCCCGCCGGCAACCGGTCGTCGGCCTCGCGATACCACCGGTCGAGCGTCTCGAGCGGCAGCGTGACGCACCGTTCGACCCGGTCGGCCGCCGCGAACCGCTTCGCGACCGCCGACAGGTCCGCGCCGGACCGCGACTGCAGCCGTCCGTCGACCAGGATCGCCCCGCTGCCCTCCCGCAGCTTGACGAGCACGCGATCCGGATACGTCACCGCGTGCGTCGCATCCTGCGCGGCGGCGATCCCGCCGAGCACGGCAGCGAGCACGAGAATCCGGGAGCCGCGACGGGCGTACAGCATCGGCGCCATCATCCGCGACGGCGGACCACACCGGCAATCCCCGGGTCGAGCTCTGTCCGACGACCCCTCGACGGCCCGCCGCGAAGCCGCCGTCGCGGCGGCGGATTCGCGCTGGTATCGCGCGGCGTCGCCGAGCACGCTCGGCGCCCGCGAGGAGCTTCGCCGTCCACGACCGGCAGCGCGTCCCGCGGGGCGGAGTCAGGGGCTCGGTCGCTCGCGGGCCGAGCGGTAGACCGCCGGCCGAAGATCGGACCGTGCCCACGGCGGCCGTGCGGATCGATCACGACCTCGTCGTCGCGTGGCTCGACCGGTCGTCCGCGTCTCGACGTCGCGCGGCGCAGTGCGCCGCGCCCGGTCAGTTCCGCACGATCCACGACGGCGTCGACCAGATCAGCGCCCCGGCGTCGAGCACGATCGACTGGAACACCATCGGCTGGCCGTACGGGTACGCCACCGGCATCGCGAAGCTGACCTGGTGGTGTCCGGTCGGCCCGATCGCCGCGACGTCGGCGATCAGGTACGCGCCGAGGTCCGCCCACTGGATCCCGTACGGCGAGCCCACCGGAGCCGCCCGGCACCGAGGCGATCAGGGCCCCGACGCTGCCCGCCGTGCCGATCAGGTCGAAGTCCATCCGGCCCTGCACCTCGTCGCCGACGATCCCATCGAGCGTCGGCTGCCGTTGCGTGATCACCGTGACGCCCGGGTCCACCTGGCCGAGCGTCGCGCCGGGGTCGCGGAACACCGTCATGTGCGTGCCGGTGATCGCCGCCGCCTGGATCGAGATCGGCGGACAGTTCAACCCCGACACCGCCAGGTGCCCGCCGGTCACGCTCGTCCCGGCACCCAGCACCAGCACGCTGTCGTGACCGCCGATCCCCACCCCGGGCGGATACACCAACCGGCAGCTCGCGCCGTTGTAGTTGGCGCGGCTACCGACCAGGATCGAGTTGCCGAACACCACGATCGAGTCGGTCGCCGTCAGCAGCGGGTCCTGCGAGAAGCTGCCGCTGTACAGCCCCCGATTCATCGTCACCAGACTCCTCTCGATCGTCGTGTCCCCCGAATACACCTCGTTGAACACCACCTGCGCGCTGTTCCGCACCCGCACGTACCCGCCCTGGAAGCCGTGCTGGCACTTCTCCAGCACCACCTGCCCCGCGTTGTCCTCGAGGATGATCGCGGAGGTGTAGATGCCGGTGAGGCGCTTCAGGTTCGCGCCCTGCCCGGACGGAACACCGCGAACGATGATGTCGGTGGTGATGCGCACACCGGAGGACCGGACCTCGCAGAGGATCGTCACGCCCTTACTCAGCGTGAATCCGTTGTAGAAGGACGACGACCCCGGACGGACGACGAGCAAGTCCCCGACGCTAGCCGCGTCGATCGCCGGTTGGATCTGCGTGAACTGGCTTCCCGGTCCCCCCATCACGTCGACGACCCAGGTCTGCTGAGCGAAAACCGGTGCGCAGCAGGCCAGGATCGCAGCGCCGAAGACCACGCACGGAACCTGGACGGCGGTCACGTCCCGACGCGTCGAGCGGCGAATGCTGCAGTTGAGATCAGGGGACATAGAACTTGTGGATCCCGGTGGTACTGGCGATGTAGACCTCGGGTGTCGCACCGACGCTTCCGATCTGAGAGTCCAGGTTGCCCACCACGATCGAGTTGAACCCCCCGAGCTGCCCCTCGACGATCGTCTGGAACACCCGCGGACCCAGCACCCCGTTCGTCTGCCCGAACACCACGAACTCCCCGTTCATCGTCGTCACCAGGATCTCCGCCGTCCCGTCCTGGTCCAGATCCGCCACCGCCACCCCGCTCGCGCCGTAGCCGTGCAGCTCCGGCTCGGTGCCGTACGGGTCGCCGATCGGCGCCGTGCTCACCGGTTCGAAGCGGTCGTACGGGCTCGCGATCTCATCCACCCCGCACATCGGCCCCAGCATACGCCGGCGCGGCGCGGTGCGCCGCGTCCGGTCAGTTCCGCACGATCCACGACGGCGTCGACCAGATCAGCGCGCCGGCGTCGAGCACGATCGACTGGAACACCATCGGCTGGCCGTACGGGTAGGCGGCCGGCATCGCGAAGCTGACCCGGTGGTGTCCGGTCGGCCCGATCGCCGCGACGTCGGCGATCAGGTACGCGCCGAGGTCCGCCCACTGGATCCCGTACGGCGAGCCGACCGCGTCGCCCGGCGCCGAGGCGATCAGGGCCCCGACGCTGCCCGCCGTGCCGATCAGGTCGAAGTCCATCCGGCCCTGCACCTCGTCGCCGACGATCCCATCCAGCGTCGGCTGCCGTTGCGTGATCACCGTGACGCCCGGGTCCACCTGGCCGAGCGTCGCGCCGGGATCGCGGAACACCGTCATGTGCGTGCCGGTGATCGCCGCCGCCTGGATCGAGATCGGCGGACAGTTCAACCCCGACACCGCCAGGTGCCCGCCGGTCACACTGGTCCCCGCACCCAGCACCAGCACGCTGTCGTGGCCGCCGATCGCCACTCCGGGCGGATACACCAACCGGCAGTTCGCGCCGTTGTAGTTGGCGCGGGAGCCCTCCAGGATCGAGTTGCCGAACACCACGATCGAATCGCTCGCGGTCAGCAGCGGGTCCTGAGCGAAGTCGGCGCCCCACAGCCCCCGGTTCATCGTCACCAGGCTCCCCTCGATCGTCAGCTCCCCCGAGTACACCTCGTTGATCGCCACCTGCGCGCTGTTCCGCACCCGCACGTACCCGCCCTGGAAGCCCGGCCGGCACTTCTCCAACACCACCTGCCCCGCGTTGTCCTCGAGGATGATCGCGGAGGTGTAGATGCCGGTGAGGCGCTTCAGGTTCGCGCCCTGCCCGGACGGAACACCGCGAACGATGATGTCGGTGGTGATGCGCACACCGGAGGACCGGACCTCGCAGAGGATCGTCACGCCCTTACTCAGCGTGAATCCGTTGTAGAAGGACGACGACCCCGGACGGACGACGAGCAAGTCCCCGACGCTAGCCGCGTCGATCGCCGGTTGGATCTGCGTGAACTGGCTTCCCGGTCCCCCCATCACGTCGACGACCCAGGTCTGCTGAGCGAAAACCGGTGCGCAGCAGGCCAGGATCGCAGCGCCGAAGACCACGCACGGAACCTGGACGGCGGTCACGTCCCGACGCGTCGAGCGGCGAATGCTGCAGTTGAGATCAGGGGACATAGAACTTGTGGATCCCGGTGGTACTGGCGATGTAGACCTCGGGTGTCGCACCGACGCTTCCGATCTGAGAGTCCAGGTTGCCCACCACGATCGAGTTGAACCCCCCGAGCTGCCCCTCGACGATCGTCTGGAACACCCGCGGACCCAGCACCCCGTTGGTCTGCCCGAACACCACGAACTCCCCGTTCAACGTCGTCACCAGGATCTCCGCCGTCCCGTCCTGGTCCAGGTCCGCCACCGCCACCCCGCTCGCGCCGTAGCCGTGCAGCTCCGGCTCGGTGCCGTACGGGTCGCCGATCGGCGCCGTGCTCACCCGTTCGAAGTGGGGGGTCGGGCTCCCTGCATACCTCAACACGTGCACGTAGCTCCGCGCCCATCCCGACCGCACCCCTGGCACCGGCTCCGCGTCGACCGGCGCGAGTGCCGGCGCGCAGACGATCTCGTCCACCCCGTCGCCGTCCAGGTCCGCCAACGCCAACGCCATCCCGCCGAAGCCCAGGTCCTCGCTCTGCGCGGCGATCGCCCCCGTGGCCCCGTCGAGCGCGATCACCCGCCCCCCGGTGCCGAGGAGCACGACCTCCGGCTCGGCGTTGCCGGGGATCACGTGCCCGATCCGCAGCGTCTGCAGGTCCATCACCTCGCCGTGGCGGATGTTGGTGCGCAGCGAGACGCCGGCGCCGTTGGCCGCGCTCATGCCGACCGAGCTCGGGCCGGTCGGCACCCCGCCGGTCCCGGTGCCGGTCGTGCTCCACAGACTCGCGGCAGCCGCGTTCGCCGGGAGCGGGTAGCGCCACTGCTGGACCAGGTTCGCGAAGCGCGGACTCCACCACGCCGTGCGCCAATCGCTCGCCCCCTGCACCGCGTCGCCACCGAACGGGAACAGCCAGAAGCCGTCCCAGGTACACCTGACCGAAGCCGTCGAGGAACGCGGGCGGACCCTCGGTCGGCAGATGGAACCACTGGAACTGACCCGGCGAAACCTCCACGGGCACGTAGGGTGTCGTCACGAGCCGGCTGCTCTGTCCCACCGTCGCGCTCGCGTTCGGGATCGCGCTCCAGTGGGCGTCGGCGCCCCCGGACTGTGCGCCGGAATTGTCGTAGCCGGTGACGCCGTTGCCCCCGTAGGCCATGCCGCGGATGCCGTAGAGACCGGTGTCGAGAACGTAGCTCGTCCGGGGACCGAACAGCTTCGGGAACCCGGTCACCGGGTCCACGACCCACCAGCCGCCACAGACGTCGACGGCATGGAGCTCCGGTGGTGAACCCGGCCCCACCACGAACCCCCACGACGACGCGATCGCGGAGTTCATGCGATCATCGTAGATCTGCCCGGCGGCCGCGTCGACCGGACATCCACACCCGGTGTGATCTGCTGCCCTTGGATCGGCTGCGGGCGGATCCTCGGTCGCGGCAGACGCGAGCCACCGTCGGCCAGGGAGAGGCAAGTCCGGGAGGGCGGGCGAACGAACGGTCCCGGCGAGCGGCAGCATCGGTGGCGCGGATCGGGTTGGAGATGCGGGATCG
Source organism: uncultured Planctomycetota bacterium (assembly GCA_963823025.1). GTDB lineage: Bacteria > Planctomycetota > UBA1135 > UBA1135 > UBA2386 > CAWGKH01. Next base: position 856,529 of record CAWGKH010000011.1, read on the forward strand.
GCATGGCCGCCTGGTCGGCCGGCGGCTCGCGGTCGGCCCGAAGGTCGTGCTGCGGGCGGCGCATTGCGCCGCCCCCGAACCGTCCCGGCCCGCGGCACGCCTCGAGCTGCCGTCGGACTTCATCCGCGAGCACTTCGACTGGCTGATCACCAAGAACGGCAACCTCACCTTCCGCGCCGACAAGCTCCCGGAGGTCGAGCGAGCCGCCCGGGTGTGGAGGGCGGCGCGCGCGATGGCCCGACCGCGGCGCAATGCGCCGGGCTCCCGGAGCCCGGCCGTTGCCCGCGCCTGTCGGAACCGTCGGGAGTGTGGCCCGCGGATCCCGATCGGTCCGTTGTCCGACAGGCCGACCTGCTCCTCGGATGACCGTTGCTGACGGCTGCCGGCTCGCAGGATGCGCCCGCAGCCTCGCGTCGTGCCGTGGTCCCCGTTGCGCCCGCACGACGAAGCCGATCGTTCGCCGTCACCGGCTCGCGCACCCACAGGCGCTCCGGACGCCCGCTGCGTGCGTCAGGTACTCGACGTGCTCCTCACCCGCGATCCGCGGACGGTCCGCCTTCTGATAGCTCGGCTTGTCGCTGAACTCGTCGACCTCGCTGAGCGAGACCGACATGCGGGTCGAGACGCCGCGCTTCTGCATCGTGATGCCGTAGAGGACCTCGCACTCGGCCATCGTGCGCTTGTGGTGCGTGACGATGCAGAACTGGCTCGGGCCGACGAAGTCGCGGAGGACGCGGAGGAAGCGCTCGACGTTGGTCTCGTCGAGGGCGGCGTCGACCTCGTCGAGGATGCAGAACGGCGACGGCTTGACCTTGAAGACCGCGAACAGGATCGCGAGCGCGGTCAGGCTGCGCTCGCCGCCCGACAGCAGGCCGATCGACTGCAGCTCCTTGCCCGGCGGCTTGGCGACGATCTCGATGCCCGACTCGAGCGCGTCCTCGGTGTCGACCAGGTACATGTCGGCGCGGCCGCCCTGGAACAGCTTGCGGAAGATCGAGCGGAAGTTCTCGCGTGCGAGCTCGAAGGTCTTCTCGAACAGGGTGCGCGACTCGACCTCCATCTGGCGCAGCGCCTCGATCAGCGACTTGCGGGACTCGCCGAGATCGACGACGTCGCGCTCGAGCGAGCCGAACTTGCGCTCCTCCTCGTCGAGCTCGTCGACCGCGTCGAGATTGACCGCACCGAGCCGCTCGAGCTGGGCCTGCAGGACCTGACCCTCCTTGCGGGTCGCCTCGAGGTCGAAGTCGTCCGCCTCCCAACTGCGCTCGAGGCTCAACATCGGCTCGATCATCGCCGGCGGCTGGGGCGGGCCCTCGAGGCACTCGATCATGCCGAGCGGTACCGGCGGCCCTTCGAGCTCGAACGGCACCAGCCCGTAGCCCTGGACCTCGCCGAGCAGACGGCGCAGCTCGATGCCGGTGTCCTCGCGCAGCCGATCCTCGAGGCGCTGGAAGCGGTGTTGCACGTCCGACAGGTCGAGGCGCTTCTGCGCGAGCTCGTCCTGCAGCCCTTCGCGCGCCTGCTCGATCTCCAACAGGCGATCCTGCTCGTGGCGCTTGCGCTCGCGCTCGACACCGAGGCTCTCGGCCGCGGCCGCGCGCCGCTCCTCCAGCGCGTCGATCTCGACCTGCGCGGCGCTCGCGCGGTCGCGCGAGGCGGCCGCCTCGGCGCGCGCACGCTCCGCGCCGGCCAGCGCGTCGTCGCGCCGCCCGAGCAGCTCGTCCAGCGCCTGCCCGAGCTCGCGAAGATGGCCGTCCAGCGCCTCGATGCGCTGCGCGTGGGCATCGCGATCGGAGCGCGTCGACGCCTGCCGGACGCGCACCTCCTGCTCGGCCCGCTGCGCCGCCTCGGCGGCCAGCCGCAGGTCTTCGAGCTCGCGCGCGATGCGCTGCTCGGCGTCGGCCGCGCGATGCTCGAGCCGCCGGACCAGGACCTCCCCGAGCAGGTGGTCGCCGAGGTGTCCGAGGGCGCGATACCGCTCGCGCACCAGCTCCGAACGTTCGAGCCCCAGCTCGTCGCGCTCGCGCGCGAGGTCGCCGAGCCGCCCGCCGAGTCGCGTCCACTCGGCGGTCGCCGCCTGCTCGCGCTGGCGCGCGCGTTGCCGCGTCTCGCCGATGCGTCGCGCGCGCGCGTCGAGCTGCTCGGCCCGACCCGCGACCGCGGCCATGTCGACCTGCAGCGCGTCGAGCTGGGCGCTGAGCGCCTGCTCCTCGATCGCGAGGCTCTCGATCTGCGCACGGCGCACGACCAGGCCCGACTGCCCTTCCGCGACCTTGCCACCCTCGAGCCGCGGCCCGCACACGACGGTGCCGTCGGTCGTGACGAAGCACAGGTCGGTGCGCTCGGGGCGCGCACGCGCCGGATCGGCGACGACACAGACACCGCGCAGCAGCCACTGCACCATCGGCCACGCCTCGGCACGACAGCGGACCTTGTGGATCAGGTACTCCGCGTCGTCGGGCAGCGAGAACGGACTGGTTCGCTCGAGATGCTCGCCGAACTCCTCGGCGATCAGCAGCAACGCCCGCCCGCGACCCGATTCGCGCAGCCGCTCGAGCATCCGCTCGGCGTGCACGCGGGTGTCGACGACGAGCGCCTGCACGTGCGGGCCGAGTGCCGCCTCCAGCGCACGGCTGAACTCGAGGTCGACACGCACCTGGTCGAGCAGCGGGCCGATCAATCCCGGCGGCGACTCCTCGAGCAGGAACCGTGGGCCCTGGTCGACGCCCTCATGGTGCGCCTCCATGCCCTGGAGGAGCTCGAGCCGGCTCGAGACCGACGCGGCGCGCTCGCGCAGCCCGCTCTCGAGCCGGGTCAGCGCGGCGGCCTCGCCGTCCGCCACCTCGAGGTCGGCGAGCGCGCGATGCTCCTCGCCGTCGAGCCAGGCGATGCGCTGCGCGAAGTCCTCCCGGACCCGGTCGTGCCGTTCGCGCTCGACCGACAGCGTCGCGACGTCCTGGGCGACGGCCGCGAGGCGATCGTCGATGCGGTCGAGCCGCGCGACCGTGCTGCGCACGGTCGCGGACTGGTCGTGGGCGAGATTCTTGAGGCGGGTCCGCTCGTGGATCAGCTCGAGCATCGCCTCGCGCGCCTGCTCCCGTTCGAGCTGCAGCTCGCGCACGCGCTCACCCGCGTCACGGACCGCGTCACGCCGGCGCTCGGTCTCCTTGCCGAGCTCGACGAGCTCGGCTTCGAGCTCGACCAGGCGCTCGCGCGCGGCGGCGAGGTCGGTGCGCTTCTGTGCACGCTGTTCGTCGAGGTTGCCGGCGCGGGCGACGCAGCTCTCGGCGTCCTCGGTGAGCTCCTCGGCACGATGGTCGAGCGACTCCGCGCGGTGGCGTTCGCTCTCGAGCCGGGACGTCGCCACGCGCAGATCGTCCTGCGCCGCCGACATCGCGGCCTCGGCCTCGACGATCGCCTCGTCGAGCGAGGCCAACGCCTGCCGCTGCGTGTCGATGCTCCGCACGGCCTCGTGCAGGCGCTCTTCGAGATCGATGCGGGCCGCGGTCTCTCTTGCCTCGGTCTCGCGGAGACCGGTCGCATCGTGAACCGCGAGCGCGCTCCGGACCTCGCGAAGGCGCCCGTGGATCTCCCGCCACCGCCGTGCCTTGCCGGCCTGGATCTTCAGGCTGCGGATGCGTCGCCCACGCTCCTCGAGCAGGTCCTTGACCCGGGCGAGGTTCTGCTCGGTGCGCTCGAGCTTGCGCAGCGTCTCGCGCTTCTGCAGCTTGAACCGGCTGATGCCGGCCGCCTCCTCGAAGATCGCCCGGCGATCGTCCGGGTTGGCCGACAGCACCGCGTCGATCCGCCCCTGCTCCATCACCGAGTAGGCCCCGACACCGAGGCCGGTCCCCATCAGGAGGTCGCGGACGTCCTTCAACCGGACGACCTCGCCGTTGAGCAGGTAGCTGGATTCCTTCTCGCGGTTCAGGCGCCGGCCGATCGCCACCTCGGTGCACCCGCCGAGCAGGTCGTGACCGTCGACCTCCGGCACGTCGTTCTCGAGGAAGATCGTCACCTCGGCGACATCGAGACCCTCGCGACCCTCGGCGCCCTTGAAGATGACGTCGGTCATCTCGGCGCCGCGCAGGCTCTTCGCCCGCTGGTCGCCGAGCACCCACTTCAGCGCGTCGACGACGTTGGACTTGCCGCAGCCGTTCGGACCGACGATGCCGGTCAGGTCGGTGTCGAAGTCGAACTCGGTCCGGTCCGCGAACGACTTGAAGCCGCGGACCACCATCCGCTTCAGACGCATCGGGACTCCTGCATCGGATCGGGCTCGCTTCGGGGAGAGAGTGTAGCGTGCAAGGGAGGCCTACCTCAGTTGCGGTCGAACGGCCGGTCGGAGCGTGCGATCGGGGACGTCATCCCGAGCAGCGGGTCGCACGTGCGGGACGCGATCAGGCGCTGCCGGCGATCGCGCTCGGCACGCGTGGCGGTGTAGCAGACGGCCGCGCGCATGAAGCCCGTCGCGTAGAGCACGCGCTCGACCGTGCGTGCGATCGTCGCGGTGTCGAGCGTCGCGAGGTCGTCCGCCGGCGGCGAGCCGTCGCCACGCGCGACCCGTCGCCGGAGTCCGGCGATCACGGTCTCGGCGATCTCCAGCGCCTGCCACGCTTCGCCGGTGCCCGACGCGATGAGCGCCTGCTCGATCGACCGGGCGAGCTTGGTCGCACGCAGCCACTCCTGACGACCGTCACGCTTGCAGACCAGGTACTCCGCGCTTCTCTTCATCGATCCCCCTCCGCAGGCGCTCGCGAGCGCCCGGTTCGCCCGTGGCCGGCTGACCGTCCGGCACGGTGCTGTCGATCGGCGGCCCGAGCCCCCCGCCGAGGCCGGCGGCGATCGCCGGCTTCTCGAGCATGGGCTTGAGCTCCTCCAGGAACTGGTTCGCGTCCTTGAACGCCCGGTAGACCGAGGCGAACCGGACGTAGGCGACCTGATCGAGCTCGCGGAGCCGTTCCATGATCAGCTCCCCGATGACCTTGCTCGGGACCTCTTTGTCGAAGGCCTCCGCGCATTGCCGCTCGATCCGGTCGACGAGCTCTTCGAGCTGCGCCGAGGCGATCGGGCGCTTCTCGCACGCCCGCAGCACGCCGGACAGGATCTTCTGCCGGTCGAACTCCACCCGCTCGCCGCTCTTCTTGACGACGCGCAACGTGGTGCCCTCGGCCCGCTCGTAGGTCGTATAGCGCCGCCCACACTCCCGACACAGCCGCCGGCGCCGGATGGCGAAGCCATCGGCACTGGCCCGGGAATCGATCACCCGGTCGTCGTCGGACTTGCAATAGGGACAACGCATGCGAACGCAGCGTCTGGTCGGAACCGCCACACGGCACCCGGTCCTGACCGACCCGGCGCACGCGTGGGCGTAAGTGTCGTTGAGCGGAGTCCGTATGTCAATCGGTACGCCTCGCCGTCACGGGATCGACCCGACCACGCCCCCGTCCGGTGGTCAGCTCGTCCACGCCGCCAGCGTCAGGAACGACGTCGCATTGAAGACCGCGTGCGCGACGATCGCGTGGAACAGCGTCGTCCGCGGGAGGATGACCACGAGGAACAGCAGGAGCCCGACGCAGGTCGTGACGACCAGCCCGATCGCACCCTCGTAGCCGTGTCCCAGTCCGAATGCGAGGCTGGTCGCCACGCCAGTCGGCCAGATCGAGCCGCCGCGCCGCGGATCGCGGAGCAGCACCGCCAGGCGGTCGCGCAGGTAGCCGCGGAACACGATCTCCTCGGCCACCGCCGCGAGCGTGCCGGCGAGGACGAACACCAGGAGGTCCAACGACCCGTGCATCCGGACGCCCTGCAATCCGCCACGCGCGCCGAACAGGTAGGCGACGATGCCGATCGGGATCGTCGCGAGCTTGACGACGAGGCCGGCGGCGACGCCGACACCGATCTCCCGCAGCAAGTGGTCCGCGGGGATCACGAGCCCGAGGTCCGACAGCCGCGCGCCGCGACGGCGCTGCAGGTACACGACCGCCGGCAGGACGAGCCCGACGACGACGAGCTCGGCGGCGAGCATCGGCACGGCGACGATGTTCGTCGCGCGCATCCCGAGCGCTCGCGCGACCAGGCTCCCCGCGACCAGCGCGAGGAAGAAGTAGGTGCCGAACAGCGCGACCTCGCGGAGTGCCCGGAGCCTTGGTGAGTGGTCCATCGGCGCCGCGGAGCTAGTGGCTGTCGTCCTCGGCCGCGACGAACATACCGACGAACGGCAGGGGCCGGACTCTCGAGCGGTTGCTGTTCTTCATGACACGTCGCGGTGGCCCGGCATCACTTGCCGAGACAGAAGCGCCCGAAGATACGGTCGAGAACGGCCTCGGGCGTCGACCGGCCGTGGACGCCATCGAGCTGCTGCAGCGCGTCGGCGAGGTCGAAGGCGAGGAGCTCGGCACTCCGGTGCATGGCCGCGGCGGCGAGCGCGCCGTCGAGCGAGGCGGCGGCCGCCTCGAGGTGCTCGCGCGCGTGCGTCCGCCCGGTCGCGGGTCCGCCGCGGCCCGCGCGCAGGAGCCAGGTCCGCAGCGCGTCGATGCCGCGACCGGTGACGTTCGAGACCGTGAACACCGGTACCCGGTCGGGCACGCCCGGCGGCACGAGGGGCTGCGGCTCGAGATCGGCGTGGGTCAGCACCACGGCGGCGACCGGCAGGCCGAGCGACTCCGGCAGCCGTGCACCGTGTGCGGTCGGGTCGACGACCAGCAGCGCGGCGCCGGCCGCCGACGCGCGCGCGGCGCGGAGCGTCAGGGCCGCACGGTCGACGTCGGCCGCTCCCGCGTCGTCGAGATCGCCCGGCCCGTCGCAGACGACCACGCCGTCGCCGATGTCGACGGCGATCACGTCCCGCGTCGTCCCCGCGCGATCGGCGACCAGCACGCGCTCGGTGCCGGCGAGCGCGTTGCACAGCGACGACTTCCCGGCGTTGGTCACCCCGACCAGCAGCAGCTCGCCACCGGGCCGCGCCGGCGGCAGGCCGGCGCACAGCCGCGCGATCGATTCCCGCGCCGACACGACGCCGGGCAGACACTCGTCGAGGTCGACCGCGCCGGTCTCCTCAGCCGTGAAGTCGAGCCCCGCCTCGAGCATGGCGAGCACGTCCTGCAGGCTCGCGCGGCACCTGTCGACGGCCTCGGCGAGGCCGCCCTGCACCGCGTGCATCGCCGACCGCGCCTCGTCGACCGACGACGCGTGGATCAGGTCCAGCACGGCTTCGGCCTGACTGAGGTCGAGGCGCCCGTTCTCGAAGGCGCGCCTCGTGAACTCGCCGGGCGTCGCCCGCCGCACCGCCGGCAGGCTCGCGGCGACGGTCTCGAGCAGCAGCGGCGCCCCCGGCAGGTGGAGCTCGACGACGTCCTCGCCGGTGAACGACCGCGGCCCCGGCATGAACAGCAGGAGCGCGTCGACCGTGTGCGCACCGACCCGTACCCGCACGTCGACCGCGCACCGGCGCTCCGGAATCGCATCCACGACGACGGTCTCGGCGGCCCTGCGTGCAGACGGCCCCGACACGCGGATCACGCCGCGCGCGCTCGCCCCGGGCGGCGAGGCGACGGCCTGGATCGTGTCGCCGAGCACGCCGTGCCCTCCGTCAGATCATCGGCGTCGCGGCCATGCCGGCGGCGTCGGGGTCGACCGGCCCGAGGATGCGGCGCGTGACGCGCTGCTCGATCAGGCCGAAGCAGCTCGACGTGATCATGTAGACCATCAGCGCCGACGCGTACTGGTAGAGCATCACGCCGAACACCAGCGGCATGAAGCGCATGATCTTCATCACCTGCCGCTGCTGCGGGTCCTTCGGCAAGGGCGTGCCGTGCTGCAGCCACCACCACATCACGATCATGATCAGCGGCAGCAGGTTGAAGTCCGGCACCATCGACCAGCCGAGATGGAACAGCCGATCCGGATGGCTGAGGTCGTGGATCCAGAACGCGAACGGCTGCAGCCGCAGGTCGTAGCTGACGCGCAGCGCCGTGTAGAGCCCGATGAAGATCGGGATCGTGATGAACATCGGCAGGCAGCCGCCGAGCGGCGGGAACATCTTGTGCTCCCGCTGGAACGCCATCATCGCCTGCTGAAGCTGCTGCTTGTCGTTGGCGTACTTCTTCTGGATCTCGTCGAGCTTCGGCTTCAGCTTCGCCATCTTGGTGCCGTAGGCGCGCATCGACTTCTGCATCCGGAAGTTGAGCGGCACCAGTGAGCCACGGACGAGGATCGTCAGGCAGATGATCGCGACGCCCCAGTTGCCGACGACGCCGTGCAGCACGCCGAGCAGCCACATCAGGAAGATCGCCAACGTCGTCGTGCCGGGCACCGAGCAGCACATCGGCTCGAGGGCCTTCTTCAGCACCGGGTCGAAGCGCGCGTACTCCGGCTGCTCGTCGAACGTGTCGAACGACTTCGGGCCGAGGTAGATGCGGTAACGCACCCGCGTCTCGGCGCCGGCGGCCGGCACCGGCATGCTGAGCGAGTACTTCGCGACCGGCACCGAGTTGGCGGGGATGTCGAGCTGCTCGCGCACCGGCGCGGTCAGCATGATCGCGCCGACCAGCGCCTCCTTCGAGGCGCGGTCCTGGTCCTCCGGGTAGAGGAAGCCGCCGAAGAAGCGGTTGGTGCTGCCCGCGAAGTCGATGAACGCACCTTCGCTCTGCTGCGCCAGGTCGATCGGCTTCGGCAGCGCCTTGCCCGGCGCGTGCTCGGCGACCAGCGATTCGCTGCCGTCCGCGCCGATGATCGAGCCGACGCCCATCGACACGTTCTTGCCGAGGACGTAGTCCGACCGCGGCGAGTAGAGCCCGAACCCGTCCAGCTCGAAGTTCCAGCGGGCGCCGACGTCTTGCGCGGCACGATCCGGAGCCGCGTGCATCGCGAGCTCGAGGATCAGGTCGCGGTGGCCCTCCTCGTAGCGGAAGGTCTTCTCGAACGTGATGCCGTTGCCCGCGTCGAGCGTGAACCGCACCACGTTCGGCGACCGCTCGGCGACGTCCCAGACCGCGACGGCGAGCCCGTTCTGCGCCGCGAGCGCCGGGAAGTAGTCGCCGAGCGACTGCTCGCGCACCTGCAGCCAGAGCCTGGTCGCGCTGTCCGGGACGCTCGGCTGCGACTTCTCCTCGAACACCAGCGTGTAGGGCGCGTCGGGGTCCTTGCCCTGCTCGCCGGCGCGCTGGTCCAGGAGCTTGACGTAGGCGACGCCGGCACCCGGCCGGTAGAACTCGACCAGGAAGCCGAGATGATCCGGGGTGTCGCCGCCGAAGCGATGCTCGAACACCATCGGCACCGCGTCGTCCCCGGCCGTGGTGTTCTGCGCCGGCACGCCGGCGCCGAGCACGGCCACGAGGACGACCGCGATCGACACGAGCTTCAGGAGGGGGTCTCGGATCATGGGCTCACAGGTCGCGACACCGCGCGGTCAGCGGCCTTTCGCGAGGCGGTCGGCGAGGTAGTCGGGCAGCTCTTCGATCGCGCGGATCTTCGCCATCGTCGCCTGCACGTCGTAGGCGACCCGGTGGAAGCGGACGACGCCGTCGTCCAGCGTCGCGAACGACGCGCGCGGGTCGCCGTCGCGTGGCTGGCCGACCGAGCCGATGTTGACGATCGCGCGCTCACGGCCGACGGGCCAGCCGTCCGCCAACTGCCGCGGTTCGAGGAAGCCGCCGGATTCCGGATACACCCCGGGGACGTGGCTGTGACCGACGAAGCACACCTGCGCGCCCTCGAACTTCGCGAAGCAGCCCTGCATCTTGTCGGAGTCCTTTGCGTCCGCCGGCACGACGTACTCGCGGACCGGGTCACGCGGCGAGCCGTGCACCAGCAGGAAGTCGTCCTCCCGGTAGCGCTCGGGCATCTGGTCCAGGTAGGTCCAGAACCGGAAGTTCTCGTCACGGGGCCGATCGCGGCGGTTGAGCTGGTCGCGCGTCCAGTCGATCGCCGCGCGCGCCTTCGGGTTGAAGTCCGAGGCGTACTGCATGCAACCCTGCTCGTGGTTGCCGAGCAGCGACAGCTCGGCGACGTCCATGACCTTCAGCAACGTCGCGCGCGGCTCGGGGCCGTAGCCGATGACGTCGCCGAGGCACAGGATGCGATCGGCACCGAGCCGCTCGATCTCGGCGAGCACGTCACCGAGGGCCTCGGTGTTGCTGTGGATGTCGGAGATGAACGCGATCATCGCGGTTCGAAGCCGGAAAACCCTACCGACGGTGCCGAGCGGCGGAAAGGATCAGGCGGCTAGAATCGCCCGGACGTGGCGTCCGAGACCGACAGCGAGACCCCGGTCTGGGTCGTGACCGGCCCGACGGCGGCCGGCAAGTCGGCGCTGGCCGTCGAGATCGCCGCGCGCGCGGGGCTCGAGATCGCCTCGATGGACTCGATGGCGGTCTACCGGCACATGGACATCGGCACGGCGAAGCCGACCGCGGCCCAGCGCGCCCGCGTGCCCCATGCGCTGATCGACCTGGTCGACCCGAGTGAGACGTTCGACACCGCGCGATGGTGCGCGGCCGCACGCCAGCGGCTCGATCGGGCGCGGCGCGAGGGCCGCCGGCTGTTGTTCGTCGGCGGCACGCCGCTCTACCTGATGGCGTTCTTCAAGGGCCTGATGCCCGGGCCGGAGGCGGATCCGGAGCTGCGCGCGCGGCTCGAGGCGCGCGAGCGCGCCGCGCCGGGGACGCTGCACGCCGAGCTCGCGGTGCGCGACCCCGACGCCGCGGCCCGCATCCATCCGAACGACCAGAAGCGCCTGATCCGAGCACACGAGGTGCTGGCGCACACCGGCCGGCCGATCTCCGCGCAGCAGGACACGTTCGACCGGGAGGGTTGGGCGATCCCGTGCCGCGTGTTGCTGGTCGACCGCCCCCGGGACGAGCTCAAAGAGCGCATCAAGGTCCGGACGCGCGCGATGCTCGATGCGGGGCTGCTCGAGGAGACGCGGTCGATCCGCGATCGGTTCGGCTTCTCCGCGACGGCGGCAGCGGCGATCGGTTACGCGGAATGCCTCCGGCACCTCGAGCGGCCGTTCAAGGACGAGGAGGAGCTGCGAAACCGCATCCGTCGCGCGACCCACCGTCTCGTGCGGCGACAGACGACGTGGTTCCGGCGGCTGCCCGACCTCGTGCGCGTGCACCCGGACACGGCGACCGAAGTCGCGCTCGACGCACTCCGCGGTTGAACGCGCGCGGGCCGGGCCTGAAGATCCGGGCCCGAACCTCGCCTCGCGCGGCTTCCTCGCGCCACGAGCCGGTCGGAGCTTCCGGTCGGCAGCCTCGCCATGAGCCGACTGCCCGCTCTCGTCCTTCTCCTGTTCGCGATCCTCGCTCCGATCGGCGTGCTGCACGCACAGGAGCAGGACGGCACGCCGCAGAAGCTGATCCAGGCAGGATCGGAACCGCAGGCGGCGGAGACGCCCGGATTCCTCGACAAGGGCGGCGCGATCGACCAGGCGTTCGGCAAGGCGCTCGAGGTCGTCAGCTACGTCCCGTTCTTCAACCTGCTGGGCGGACCGAACGCTCCCCCGCAGAAGGACGCCGACGGCAACGTCATCCTCGGCCCGACCCGGCAGCCGGTCGTGCTGTCGCTGCCGTTCGTCGTCGTCTGGCTCGTCCTCGGCGCGCTGTTCTTCACGCTCGCGATGCGGTTCGTGAACCTCCGCATGTTCGGCCATGCGATCAAGGTCGTCCGCGGACACTACGACAATCCCGACGACCACGGCGAGGTCACGCACTTCCAGGCGCTGGCGTCGGCGCTGTCGGCGACCGTGGGTCTCGGCAACATCGCCGGCGTCGCGATCGCGGTGTCGCTCGGCGGACCCGGGCGCGACGTTCTGGATGATCATCGCCGGGTTCCTCGGCATGACGCTGAAGTTCACCGAGTGCACGCTCGGCCAGAAGTACCGCAAGATCGACGAGCACGGCCGGGTCTCCGGCGGGCCGATGCACTACCTCGCGGACGGGCTGCGCGAGAAGGGCTTCGGGCCGCTCGGCGCGATCCTCGCGACCTTCTTCACGATCTGCTGCATCGGCGGCTCACTCGCCGGTGGCAACGCGTTCCAGGTGAACCAGTCGCTGCAGGTCGTCCAGGACAAGCTGTCGTTCCTCCAGGACAACAGCTGGATCTACGGCGCCGTGATGGCGTTCTTCGTCGGCATCGTGATCATCGGCGGGATCCGCCGCATCGCGCAGACGGCCGAGAAGATCGTCCCGGCGATGTGCGGCATCTACGTGCTGGCGTGCCTCTTCGTCATCATCGTCCACTACGACCACATCCCGGGCGTCATCGGCGACATCGTCGGTGGCGCGTTCAGCAGCAAGGCGGTCTACGGGGGCACGATCGGTGCCTTGATCACCGGCTTCCAGCGCGCGGCGTTCTCCAACGAGGCGGGCGTCGGCTCGGCCGCGATCGCACACTCGGCGGCAAAGACGGAGTACCCGGTCCGCGAGGGCATCGTCGCCCTGCTCGAGCCGTTCATCGACACGATCGTCGTCTGCTCGATGACGGCGATCGTCATCAACATCACCGACGTCTACGTGCCCGACGGCCCGTACGCGGACCTCGTCGCGGGCAAGCAGGGCGCGGCGCTGACGAACGCGGCGTTCGCGGAGCTACCGTGGATGGCAGGGTGGTTCCCGTACGTGCTGCTGGTCGCAGTCGTGCTGTTCGCGTTCTCGACGATGATCAGCTGGAGCTACTACGGCGAGCGCTGCTGGTGCAAGCTGTTCGGCCAGCGCTCGTCGCTGATCTACAAGATCCTGTTCCTGGTGTTCGTCGTCCTCGGCTCGATCGTCAGCGCGACCAACGTCCTCGAGTTCGGCGACCTGATGATCCTCGTGATGGCGTTCCCGAACATCCTCGGGCTGTACTTCCTGCGCGGGGTCGTGCAGAACGAGCTGCGCGAGTACGAGCAGAAGCTCTCCGTCCGGCGACATGCCGGTGTTCAAGTGAGCGACCCGTCGCGTCTGGTCGCGCTCGCGGACGGACTCGGCGTCGCGCTCGACGGCGACGCGGCACAGCGGCTGTGCGCGTATCTCGACGCGATCCTCGCCGAGAATCAGCAGGTCAACCTCACCGCGGTCCGCGATCCCGAGCAGGCGCTCGTGCTGCACGTGCTCGACTCGCTGGCGATCGCCCGCGCGGATCTCGAGGCGCCGGCGCTGGCGTTCGACCTCGGCACCGGCAATGGCTTCCCAGGGGTCGCGGTCAAGGCGCTGTGGCCGGACACGCGGGTCGTCTTGTGCGACCGCACGCGCAAGAAGCTCGACGCGATCGACCGAGCACTGTTGGTCGCGGGCCTCGACGTCGACACGATCTGGCTCGACGCCGCGCAGGTGCGAGCTCGGGCCGAGGAGTTCGTCGGCACGTGCGACCTCGTCACGGCACGGGCGGTCGGCGAGCCCGACGCCGTCGCGCCGCTCGCACGGCCCCTCCTGCGCGCCGGCGGCCGGCTGGTGCTGTGGCTCGCGGCGGATGCGGAGGCCCCGCGGCGGATCGCCGGGGCGTTGGCGCAGGTCGGGATCGTCGACTACGAGCTGCCGGCGCCGGCGGCACGCCAGCGGAAGCTCGCGGTCTACGCGCGGTGAGCGGCGCCGTCCTCCCCGGCGAGACCGGTTGATCGGCGCCACCGTACGAGCCACGGGACGCGCACCGCGAACGGCGCGCGTCCCGTGGTTCGAACGCAGGAGACAGTGGCGGCGAACGCTCGGCCCGCAATCTCAGCGGGCCAGCATCTCAGCGGGCCAGATGCTTGCCGGAGCGGACCCTCAGCGAGCCGGAATCCACGGCAGGACCCAGCCACCGACGCCGGTGCCGACCTCGAACAACGTGACCGACAGGTAGTTCTCGTTGGTCGGGTGGTTCACGTACGGGTCGGACGGGGAGTAGTTGAAGAAGGTACCGGTCGATCGTGGTGAACACACCACTGAGATCGCGCTGGAGCGAGTTCGTCAGACCGTCGATACGACGGCGGACGTCGTTCCAGGCGCGGTCGCTCTTGTATCCGGCCTCGAGTTGGGCGACCGGCTTGATGCCGAGTTGGGCCTGCTCGGGCGGGACACTCTTCCAATTCTCCCAGGTGCAGCCGCTGAGCACCGCGGCCAGCGACAGGATCGAGACGAGCTTGCGCATGACGTTCGGAGGGGTCGCAGGGGGTGGGCCGTCGCGGGCCGGGGGCGGCTCGCGACGCGGAAGCCGGACGGTAGCCGCGGCGCCGAGCGCGTGCAACCACGTTTGATGCTGGCAGCGACGATTGGTGAAGGCCTCGGGCGCCGGCTCCGCCCGGCTCCGGGCCGTGGTCGTCGACGGGGCCAGATCGGGTTCCCCTCGACGCACCGGAACCGCGTTGGGACGCCCCCGCCTCGGCGGGGCCATGCCGGGGACCACCCACGACCATCGGACCGGCCGGCGAAGCGGCGCGGCAGCCCGCTCGAGGCTTCACCAATCGTCGCTACCAGTATCGCGTCGGGTTGCTCCGGCTCGGCGTCCGCCTATCCTGCCCCCCCACTCCGACCCACCGCAATTCCACCCGCATGCCCCGCCCCCAGGCCCCCCGCGGCACCGAAGACCTCTGGCCCGCGCGCCTCGCCGGCATCCAACACGTCTTCGACGCCTTCCGCCGCGAAGCCGAGCGCGCCGCCTACCGCGAGGTCCGGACCCCGATCTTCGAGGACACCGCCCTCTTCGTCCGCTCCCTCGGCGAGGCCACCGACGTCGTCGAGAAGGAGATGTTCACGATCCGCCCCGGGACGAGGCGGGACGTCCCTGACCCTGCGGCCCGAGGGCACGGCCCCGGTCGTCCGCGCCTACCTGGGCCGCCAACCTGGACAAGGTTCGGCCGTTCCAAAAGCTGTACTACGTCGGCCCGATGTTCCGCGCCGAGCGGCCGCAGGCCGGCCGGCAGCGGCAGTTCTACCAGGTCGGCGTCGAGGCGATCGGCTCGTCGAGTCCGCTGCTCGACGCGGAGGTCATCGCGCTGGCGACCGCGTCGTTCACGGCGATGGGGCTCGGCAACTTCGCGGTGCACGTCAACTCGATCGGCGATCGCCAGGACCGCGACGTGTTTCGCGAGGTGCTGCGCGAGCACATGCGCGCGCACCTCGACGAGCGTTGCGACGACTGCAAGCGACGGTTCGAGCGGAACGTGTTCCGGATGCTCGACTGCAAGGTGGCGGGCTGCCAGGCGAGCAACGCCTCGGCGCCGCACTTCGTCGATCATCTGCCGACGAGAGCCGCGCGCGATTCGACGCGACGCTCGATGCGTTGCGCTCGATCGACGTGCCGTTCGAGCTCGACCCGGGCATCGTGCGGGGGTTCGACTACTACACGCACACGGTGTTCGAGGTGCAGTGCCCCGATGTCGGCTCTCGGAGCGCGGTGTGCGGCGGCGGGCGCTACGACGCGCTGCTGCCGGACATGGGCGGTCCCGAGCTGGGCGCCACGGGGTTCGCGATCGGCGTGACGCCGACGTTGCTGGCGCTCGAGAAGCAGCGCCACGCCGCGGTCGAGGAGCGCGAGCCGGTCGTGCCGGTGTTCGTGGCGCCGGTCAGCGACGCGGAACGCGTGGCCGCGTTCCGGCTCTGTCACCGGCTCCGCAGCCGTGGGGTCGAGGCCGACACCGACTACGAAGGGAAGAGCCTCAAGGGATTGTTCAAGGCCGCGGGCAAGCGCGGTGTGGCGCTGATCCTCGTCCTCGGCCCCGACGAGGTGGCCGCGGGACGCGTGCAGGTGAAGGACCTCCGCTCCGGCGAGGAGCTGCAGCTGGCGGACGACGACGGTCTCGCGAGCGCGCTGCTCGCGCGGCTCGCGGTCGTCCGGTGACGAGAGGACGATCGAGATGGCCGGCGTGTGCGTGTTCGGCGGAGCATTCGACCCGCCCCATCTCTCGCACCGGCGGGTGGTCGAGACGGCCCTCGCCGGGCTCCAGCCGAGCTCGCTGCTGGTCGTCCCGTGCGGCGACCGTCACGCGCTGAAGGACCCGCCACTCGCGCCCGCCGGAGGATCGGCTCGCGATGTGCGAGCTCGCGTTCGGCGACCTCGCCCCGCGCGTCACCGTCGACCGTCGCGAGATCGACCGCGCGGGACCGTCGTCACGATCGACACCGTGCGCTCGCTGCGCGCCGAGCTCGGACTCGAGGATCCGCTGTTCCTCCTGGTCGGAGCGGACAACGTCGCGTCACTCGATCGCTGGCACGAACATCACTCGTTGTTCGAGCTCGCGACCATCGTCGTGTTCCCGCGCAAGGGCTGTCGGGTCGACGAGCGCGCGCTGGCACGCCTCGACCTGCGTCGCAAGCACAAGGACGAGCTGCTGGCCCACGTCCTCGACATGCCCGCCGACGACATCAGCTCGTCCGAGATCCGCGCACGGCTCGGCCGCGGAGATCCGTGCACGGACGTGCTCGACCCGCGGGTGCTCGGCCACATCCGGAGCCACGGCCTCTACCCGGCGCGGTGATGCTCGGCGCGTGGATCGGCGCCGGGGCGAGCCTCGTCGGTCTGACGGCGTCGTGGCTCGTCCACACCAAGGTGAAGGCGTTCCTGCCGGAGGACACCCCGGCACCGGGTCGCAAGCGCCACCTGCGGCCGACCCCCATGGCCGGCATCGTCCCGGCGCTGGTCGGGGCGATCGCGTGTGCGGCGGCGGGGCTCCCCGCACTCGCGGGCGGAACCGGCGTGGCGGCGCTGGTCGGCGCCATCGACGATGCCCGGAAGTCCTCCGGTCAGGACGGCATCGGTTGGCGACCGAAGGCGATCGGACTCCTGATCGCCGCCGTGCTCGCGCTCGCCGATGTCCCCGACAAGGGCTCGCTCGCGACGTGGGCGCTGCTGCTGTCGTTCGCGTTCGTCGTCACCAACGCACTCAATTTCCTCGACAACCAGAACGGCGTCGCGACTGCAGTCGGCGGCGTCGGCCTCCTGTTGATCGCCCGCGGCCAACCGGAGTCTCTCGCGACCACCCTCGCCGCGTGCTGGCTGCCGTTCCTCGTGTTCAACTGGCCGCGCGCACGGATGTTCCTCGGCGACGCCGGCGCGTACGCACTCGGGCTGTCGTGCGCGGTGCTCGCGCTCCGCGGTGCGGGACCCGCCCCGTTCGACGTCCGGCTCGTCATCGCGCCGCTGTTGGTGCCGCTGATCGACTTCGTGCAGGTCGTGACCGCGCGTCTGGTCCTCGGCTACGCGCCGTGGATCGGGGACCGGCGCCACGTCACCCACCTGCTGCTGATCGCCGGTGTACCGCGGCCCGCACTGGCACCGGTGCTGACGGCGTGCGCGGTCGGCCTGTGGGCCATCGCCCGGGCGCTCTGACCGCTCATGGGCGCAGCACCGTCGACCCGGTCGTCGCCCGGGCCTCGAGCGCGCGGTGCGCCTCCGCGGCGTCCTTCAGGTCCCACTCCTGGTGCACCGCGATCTTCACGGCACCGCGAGTCAGCACCTCGAACAGCGCATTGGCACTGCCGAGGAGCTCGGCGCGGGTCGCCGTGTAGTCCATCAGTGTCGGACGCGTGAGGAACAACGAGCCCCGCCGCGACAGCTCCAGGACGTCGAACGGGGCGGGCGTGCCGGATGCGTTGCCGAACCCCACCAGCATCCCACGGCGCGCGAGGCACCGCAGCGAGCCGTCGAACGTCGCCTTGCCGACCCCGTCGTACACGACGCGAACGCCCTCCCCGCCGGTGAGCTCGCGCACGCGTTCGACGAAGTCCTCACGCGTGTAGACGACGACGTGCTCGCAGCCATGGGCCTTCGCCAGCTCGGCCTTCTCGTCGCTGCCGACCGTCCCGATCACGTGTGCGCCGACATCGGCGAGCCACTGGCACGCGATCAGACCCACGCCCCCCGCCGCCGCATGCCAGAGCACCGTCTCACCCGGTTCGACACGATGCGTTCGGCGGATCAGGTACTCGACGGTCATGCCCTTGAGCATCGCGCCCGCCGCCGTGCGGAAGTCGATCGCGTCCGGCAGCGGCACGAGCGCGTCGGCGGGCATCACGCGTTGTTCGCAGGTACGCACCGGGCGGCGCGGCCGCGTACGCGACGCGGTCGCCGATCGCGAAGCCGTGGACCCCGCGACCGATCTCCTCGATCACGCCCGCGGCCTCCATGCCGACGCCGTGCGGTAGGTACGGCAGCGGATACACGCCGCTCCGGTGGTAGACGTCGATGAAGTCGACGCCCACGGCACGATGGCGGATCTTGACCTCGCCCTCGGCCGGTCGAGCGACCTTCACGTCGTCGGCACGCAACACCTCGGGGCCGCCCGTCTCGTGGATCCGGATCGCGAGCGACATGGCGCCGTCCTTCAAGGCTCGACGATCGCAACCGCGATCGCGTCGTCGCGACACAGCTCACGACGACGGGCGACCACGTCCTCGGCGTCGATCGTCTGCATGCGCTGGAGCGCGCCGAACGGCACGACGCCCTCGATCTGCTCCTCCGCGTGCCCGAACGCCATCGCCTGCAGCGAGTCGAACGACCGGACGAACTGGCCGAGGAAGCGCCGGCGTACCCGCTCGATGTGGTCGGCGTCGACTTCGACGTCTCGAAGCAGCAGGGCCTTCAGCTCCTCGGCGACGGCGTCGGGCTGCTCGGTCTCGCACGCGACGACAGCGAAGCCGAACGTCCGCTCGCCCAGGTACGATGCGCTCAGGCTGTCGTCGACCAGTCCGCGCGCGTGCAGGTCCTCCCGGATCTCGCTCGACGACCCGAACAAGCGGTCGAGCAGGAGCCGTGTCGCGAGCTCGCGCCGCGCGCGTTGCTCGGGATCGTCGATCAGGGACCGGTCCTTCAACACGAGCAGGAGCCGCGGGCGCGAGACCTCCATCTTCATTCGGCGCACCTCGCCGTCCGCGGGACCGAGATCGGCCGGGAACAGCCGCTCGGGTTCCTTCCCTTCGGCCAGCCCACACGCTTCGGCGAGGTCGAGCACCGCCTCGGGGTCGATCGGGCCGGCGACGGCGAGCGCCGCGTTGCCCGTGCGGTAGAACGCCCGATGGCACGCCAGCAGCTCGGCGACGTCGATGCGCGCGATCGACGCCACGGTGCCCCCGACCGGGTGGCGGACCGGATGCTCCGAGTAGAGCCCGCCGAGCGCGGCGAAGAACCCGCGATACTCGGGCGAGTCCTCGTACATCCGCAGCTCCTGCGCGATGATGCCGCGCTCCTTCTCGACGTTCTCGTCGGTGAGGTGCGCACGGGTGCACAGCCGGAGCAGATCGGAGAGGTTGGCCTCCAGCTCGCTGACCGCCTGGAAGTAGTAGGTCGTGCGGGTGAAGCCCGTCATCGCGTTGACGCGCGCTCCCCGCCGTCCGAACCGCTCGAACACGTGGAGGTCCTCGTCCTCGAACAGCTTGTGTTCGAGGTAGTGAGCGACGCCCTCCGGACTGACGTGTCGCTTGCCGTCCAGAACGAATCCGAGGTCGGTGCTGCCGTAGCCGAACGTCGCCACCGCGACGATCTCCCGGAACCGGTCGGTCGGCACGAGCCGCAGCGGCAGGCCGTGGGACGTCCGAGCGAGCCAGACCTCCTCGCCGAGCACCGGGTCGCGCACGATCTCGAAGCGCTGCGTCATCGCCCTGCCTCCGTGCGGTCCGGGGTCGCGCCACCGCCGTCGCGTGGCGCGAGCAGATACGAGTAGTCGAGCCACATGCCCTCGCCGGCGGCGATGACATCGGCGCGCGTCGTCTTCAGGTATCGCTCGACGAGCTGCTCCGGCGTGCGGTCGATGCCGAGCTCCCACTGCCGTGCGACGTACTCCGTCCGCGCGCCGATCGAGTCGTCGACCGACTGCACCGCGGAGACGAAGTGCGCCCGCGCCGTGTCCAGCTCCTCGTCGGTGAAGTCCCCGGCGCGCAGTGCGTCGAGCTGCTTCAGAGCTTCCTCCTCCGCGGCGCCGGCCGACACCTCGTCGAGCCCCACCTGGACGGTGACGAGACCCTTGTGCCGTTCGAGCGATGCGCTCGCGTAGTACGCGAGCGATCGCTTCTCGCGGACCTCGCGGAACAGCCGTGAGTGCGGTCCGCCACCGAACATCCCGATCAGGAGCCGGCGCGCGATCCAGTCGTCCGAGGGATCGGCAGCGGGGAAGCGGAGCACGAGAACGAGCTTGCTCTGCTGCAGCTCGACGCGCTCGACCAGTCGCCGCGGCGGGCGCTCCGACACCAGCACCGGCGGCGGCAAGGGTTCCGGCTGCCGTTCCGGGAGCGCCTCGAGCAGCCGCTCGAGGCCGGCCCTGAGCTCGGTCTCATCGAATGCGCCCGCCGCCACGACGACCAGCGCTCCGCAGCGCAGGAAGTCCTTCCGCGCGGCTTCCGGCGCCTCCCGGTCGAGGGCCTCGAGCGCCTCCACGCTGCCGAATTCCAGGATCGCCATCGGCTCGCCAGCACAGGCCTCGACGATCGCGCGCTGGGACGCCCAGCTCGTCCGATCGTCGATCAACGCGCGCACCGCGGCGACCGCGTGGCGGCGTTCGCGCTCGAACGCGACCGCGGGGAACCCGTCGCCCTCGAGCCGGGGGCGGGCGACGTAGTCCGACAGGAATCCGAGACCTTCCTCGAGCTGCGGCGGGCGTCCCGGGAGGAATCGGCCGGCGACCAGATCGAGCGTCAGCCGGAGCGCGTGCGCCTCGCCGCTCTTCTGCGTGCCCGGCGCCACCATCGCGCCATAGAGCGCCTCCATGCGCCGCGCGAGCGCCGGCCGGTCGGGGTCGCGCTCGGTTCCGTGCAAGAGGAGCGACGGCAGGATCGACCGCGCGGCCGCCGTCTGGTCCAGCGGACGCCTCGCCTCGAGGAGCACGCGCAGCGTCTTGAAGCGGTCGTCCGGCCGCCAGAGGACCGGCACTCCGCCGATCTCACCGCGGCGGAAGCCCGCGAACTCGTCGGTGACCAGATCCATGCGACCGGCAGTGTAGGACGGTGACCGCCGGTGCTCCCGGTGTTTTGTTCGCGTTCCCGTCGTATCGTGCGGGCATGCGTGCCGTTCGATTCCTGTGTCTGCCGCTCGTGCTGTCGGCGGTGCCCGTCGCGGGTCAGGACCGGACTCCCGCCTCGCCGCAACCAACAGCGGCAACGACGCCGGCACAGCACCCGCCGGGCGTGGACGAGCTGATCGGTGCCGTACGACGCGCGCACCGACCCGGGCTTCCGGCGGAGGGTGACGGGACGAAGGCCGCGCCGCCGATCGATCAGTTCCACGCGACGCTGCGCGTGACGTCGATCCGACCCGACCAGGACAACATCGAGGTCGATCTGGACGCCCGATTCCTGATGCCGCGCTTCCTGCGCTACCGGGTCGAGGACCCCGGCGCGGTGCTCGAACGCGGGTGGGACGAACGCGGCGGATGGGCGCGCACCGACGAGCACGTGATCCCGCTCGAAGGCAAGGACTACGTGTCCGAGCGCGACGAGGTCCGCAAGCACATCCGCCTCGCCCGTCAGCTCATCGGCTTCCTCGACCCGGGGACCGTGTTCGCGAAGATGACGTTCGCTGGGCCGCCGCACGACGCCGATCTCGACCTCGGCCGTCTCGGCACGATCCCCACCCACGTCCTCGTCGGGACGGTCGATTCGTTCCCGCTGTTCGCGCCGCCGGCCGGCGCGGAGCCGAACCCGCCCGCCAGGCTCACGATGTGGATCGACGCCGCGACCGACCGACTCGCCGGTGTGCTCGTGCAGCCGCTGGACGACAAGGGTGATCCCGCCACGACCGGCGAGTTCTTCCTGCTGCAGGACTATCCGGACACCGCTCGGCAGGGCGTGATGCTGCCCCTCCACCTCGTGATCTACCGCGTCAGTCAGGGGCGCAAGCAACCCGAGGCGACCGTCGAGATCCGGGCGATCGACTTCGAGCCGGACCTCACGCCCGAGAAGATGCAACGGCCGACGGCGTGATCCGACCCAGCGCCGCCGTTGCTCCGCCGGGACCGCGGGGGCATCATGGCGGGTTCGCATCCGAGCCGGGGAGGCCGGTTCGGGGCGGAACGAACACCCGAGCGGAGGCAACTTGACCAAAGAAGAAGGCATCACACTGCAGGGCAAGGTCGTCGAGGCGCTGTCCGGTGCCCGCTTTCGAGTCCAGATGGACAACGGACACGTCATCCTGGCGCACGTCAGCGGCAAGATGCGCCGGCACTTCATCCGCATCCTGCCCGGCGACACCGTCACGGTGGAGGTGTCGCCCTACGACCTGACCCGCGGGCGCATCACCTACCGCAACTGACGCGGCCGCCGCCGGTCACACGCGACGCCGGAAGAACCGATCGAGCTCGGCCGCGGCGAACGTCAGCACCGTCGGCCTCCCGTGCGGACAGTTGTGCGGATGCTCGAGTCGGCTCGCCTCCGCCAGCAACGCCCGGATCTCCTCGTCGCGAAGCCGGTCGCCTGCCATCACCGCCGCCCGGCAGGCCATCGAGTGGAATCGTTCGACGACCGCGTCCCGGGCCCTCGGCCGGGCGTCGTCCTCGTCATCCCCCTTCAGGAACGACTCCACCACGGCCCGCGGCGAAGCGCGGCCGAGCACCGCGGGCACGCCCTGGATCGCCACTGCCGGGCCACCGAAGTCCTCGACGAGGAAGCCCTCCTGCGCCAGCTCGCCCGCGTGGTCGAGCAAGAACGCCTTGTCGATCGCCGACAGCTCGACGACGTCGGGCACGAGCAACCGTTGGACGAGCGGCTCCGCCCGGGCGTCGTGACGACGCCTGAGACGTTCGTAGATCACGCGTTCGTGCAGCGCGTGCTGATCGACCACGGTCAGCCCGTCGTCGGTCTCGAACACCAGGTACACGTCCATCGCCCGGAGGAACCGCCGCTCGGCGAGCTCGGCGAGTCGCGCGTCGCGCACCGCGTCGCCAGGCGCCTCGGGGACCGGCTCCCGAACGGCCTCGGCCGCACCGAGTCCCACGGTCGCGAACGCGCCCGAACGGGACGGCACGTCCGACCGCGCCCGGTCGGCGCGACCGAACAGGTCGCGGGGCAGCTCGGGGAAGCCGGTTCGCGGCGCGGGGCGAGCGCCGCTCTGGCCGGGCGCCACGCTCGCGACGCGCGGTGTCGCGCCGCCGGCCCGCAGCCCGTTGCGAACCACCTCGTGCAGGAGACCGCACGCGCGCCGCGCGTCGAGGAAGCGCACCTCCGACTTGGTCGGATGGACGTTCACGTCCACCTCGTCGGGAGGCAAGGCGAGCATCAGCACGTACACCGGATGCTGACCGTGCATCAGGTACTCGCGATACGCCTGGCGGACCGCCTGCTGCGCACCCCGATCGCGCGCGAGCCGACCGTTGATCCACAACAGCGACAACGTCGAGTCGCGACGCGTGCGATCCGGCGCCCCGATCAACCCCTGCACGCGGTACGTGTCCCATGCGAGCTCGACTGCGATCAGGTCGTCGGCCACCGCTTTCCCGAGGGCGCGCCGTGCGCGGTCGCGCAGCGACTCGCCCGCCGGCAACCGCAGGACCTCGCGACCCTCCGCGACGAGCGTGAAGTCGACGTCGAGCCGGGCGAGCGCGAGTCGCGCCAGCAGGTCCTGGATCCGCGCTCGCTCGGCGCGGGCGGTGCGCAGGAAGCGCCGCCGTGCCGGCGTGTTGTGGAACAGATCGCGCACCTCGACCACCGTGCCGGGGGGCACGCCGCAGGGTCGCACCTCGCCGAGCGCACCGCCGTCACACCAGATCTCGTGACCCGAATCGGCGTCGTGCCGGCGCGAGCGGATCGCGCAACGCGCGACCGAGCCGATCGATGCCAGCGCTTCGCCGCGAAACCCGAGACTCGCGATGTGGTCGAGGTCGCGCAGCGCGGCGAGCTTGCTGGTCGCGTGGCTGACGAATGCCAGCGCGAGATCCTCGGGCGCGAAGCCGGCGCCGTCGTCGGTGATCCGGATCGACTCCTTGCCGCCGTCGGTGATCTCCACGGCGACCTTCGTCGCACCCGCGTCGAGAGCGTTCTCGACCAGCTCCTTGACCACCGAGAACGGGCGCTCGACGACCTCGCCCGCCGCGATCTGGTTGACGACCTCGGGCGGCAGCACGCGGATCACGCCGCACCCCCACCGTGCTCACGCGTGCCCGATGGCGCTTCTCGAAAATACCGCGCGAGGAAGCGCTCGAGCAGCCAGCGAGGATCTTCGCCGCAGGACCGCAGCTCCCGCTGTGCAGCGAGCAGCAGCCGGAGCCCGCGCCGCAGCCGAGGCGCCGGGTTGTGGGCGACCTGCGCGCGGTAGCGATCCTGGAACGTGCGCACGCCCACCTGGGCTGCAGCCTGCTCCGGACGGAGTCCGCCGTCGACCAGCGCGCGCCCTTGGAGGGCGTTCCCGAGCGACTGCCAGAGCCAGCTCGTCACGAACGGGAAGATCCCGCCCTGGTCCATCGTGCTGCCGTCCCGCGAGCGGACACCCCGCGCGAACATCGCGTCGAGCGACCGCATCGCACGCGCGCGATCGAACGCGAGCACCGCGTCGGCGAACTCGAACGGCGTCGACTCGAACGACGTCGTCAGGTGCGCGCGCAGATCGTCGGGACCGAGCGTTCCTCGGTGGCCACCGATCGCGTCGCGCACGCGTTGCAGCTCTGCGACGAGCTCCGCCGGGTCCCGGCCGACCGTCGCGACGACGAGGAACGCCGCCTCCTGGGTCAGCGTGACACCGACCTTCCTCGCACGCTGCACGACCCAGCCGACGAGCTCGGCTTCGAGCGGGCTCCGCGTCCGGTCGGTACGGTTCCGCGTAGAGATCGCGGAACTCGAACAACGCGGCATCCGCGACCAGCGCCTTGCCGATCTTGGTCCGCTTGTCGATCTTCTGGACCTCGAGCAGCAGGCCACAGCCCGGTGCGACCTTCGGCAGCGTCGTCACGAGCGCCGGTCCGTGCTCCTTGAGCCAGCCATCGCCGCGCCGGAGGACGACCCAGGTGCCCGAGCCGAACAGCGAGCCGCCGCGCAGGTCGTCGAGCTCACGCCCGTCGGAGCTCTCGGTGCCGTCGATGCGGCGCAGGTCCGCCGACGGCGGCACCGCACCGAGCGCCGCCTCGAACGCCTCCTCGCGAAAGAACCCCGAGGCCCCGGTGACGACGATCACCGGCGGCGGCCCCGCCTTCTTGCGGAGCTCCTTGTCGAGGCGTTGCAGCTCGCGTTCTGGATTGGGTACGGCCATCCGCGTGCGTCACACAACATAGAGCGCGAGCAGCGTGAATCCGAGCATCGCGACACCGACGACCCCGTTCATCGTGAAGAACGCCATGTCGATGCGTCCGAGGTCGTCGGGGCGTACGAGGCGATGCTCGACGACCAGCACCACCGCGATCACCGCCACCCCGGCGAGGAACGTCCACGACAGCCCTGCGAGCTGTCCGAACGCGGCGAAGGCGACGACCGCGAGCGCGTGCATCGCGCGGGCCACGCCCATCGCGCGGCGCCGTCCGAGCCGCGCCGGCAGGGAGAACAGCCCGTGCGCCGCGTCGAACGCCTCGTCCTGCAGCGCGTAGAGGACGTCGAATCCCGCGACCCACAGCGTCACTCCGACGCCCAGGACGATCGGCGCGACGAGGTCGGCCGTGAACGCCCCGCGCGCGGCGACCCACGCCGCCGGTGCGGCCAGCCCCAGCGCGACGCCGAGCCACAGGTGCGCGAGCGAGGTGAATCGCTTGGCGTGGCTGTAGCCGAGCAGCACCGCGAGCACCGGCACCGACATCCAGCCACACGCCGGCCCGAGCGCGAACGCGACGGCCACGAACCCCGCGGCACACGCAAGCGCGAAGCCGAGCACGGCCGGCGCCGGCAGCACGCCGCGTGGAATCTCCCGCCCGCGCGTCCGCGGATTGCGCGCGTCCAGCTCGCGATCCGCGAAGCGGTTGTAGGCCATCGCCGCGGACCGGGCGAGCACCATGGCCGCGACGACGAGCGACAACGTGCGCAGGGACGGCCGGCCGTCCGTCGCGACCAGCAGCGCGATCAGCGCGAACGGCAGCGCGAACACCGAGTGCGAGAACCGGATCAGGCGCAGCCAGTCGGCGACTCCGGCGCGGCGGTCCGCGTTCTCGAGTCCGGCGCCGTTCACGGCTCCTGCTCGCCTTCGTTCCAGGGCGACACACCACCGGGCTCGGGCGTCTTCCAGCGGCTCACGAGCTCGTTCTCGACACCCAGCTTGTCGAGGATTCGCGCGACGACGAAGTCGACCATGTCCGCCACCGACCGCGGGCGGTGATAGAAGCCCGGCATCGCGGGCAGCACCACCGCACCGGACTCGGCGAGCAGCAGCAGGTTGCGGAGGTGCACCACCGACAACGGCGTCTCCCGCGGCACGACGATGAGCCGCCGGCCTTCTTTGAGCGCCACGTCCGCAGCGCGTTCCAGCAGGTTGGTGCTGAAACCGTGGGCGACCCTGGCGACGGTTCCCATGCTGCACGGGCAGAGCACGACGCCTTCGATCTTCGCGCTGCCGCTCGACGGCGTGGATTCGACAGCGGCCAGGTCGAACGTCTCGAGGCCTGCGCGCAGCTCCGGCGCGACCAGCTGCGCGAGCTGGAACCCCGGTTCCCCGACGGGCACCCCCACCTCGTGCTGGAGCACCCGCAACCCCGCATCGCTCGCGACGAGATGCACGCGATGCCCGGCGCGCAGCAGCACCTCGAGCAGCCGGATGCCGTACGCGGCTCCGGAACCACCGGACATGCCGAGCACGAAGACCCGGGAACCAGCCGTGTGCACGCCGTCAGCCATGGGAAAGGTAGTAGTGCACGTCGTAGATCGCGTGGGTGTAGACCACGACACAGAATCCGCGACTGACGAACAGCAGGCCGAGCGCGACACCGGCGACCGCACGGAACACGAACACGCCGGGCACGTATGGATCGCCCCCGACGCCGATGTGATGGAACGCGGCGAAGGCCACGGCGCTGACGATCACGGCACCGATCACACCGATCGCCCGGGGCATCGAGAACGCCTCGCATGCGCGTGTGAACGCCAGCGCCAGGAGCGAGAGCAGCACGAGCCGGAACACCGCCTCCTCGAACAGCCCGGCACCGAGTGAGCCGACGAAGTCGGAGGCGTCGACGCTCGATCCCGAGCCTTGGCCTCGTGCCAGTGCGACGCCCTCGAGCACGAAGCGCGTCACGATCATCGTCACCTGCCCGAGCATCAGGCCGTAGATCGAGCCTTCGAGCGCGGCGACCGCGGCGATGCGCGCCCACGGCAGGCGACGGCGCAGTACCGACACGGCGGCCGCCACGACGACTGCGCCGAGCACGATGCGCAGCACCAGCAGCGCGTGCGCGCCGAGCAGTTGCAGCGAATCGGTGACGAGCGCCTCGGCACCGTTGCGTTCCGACGGCGCGAGGAACAGTCGCAGGATCTCGTAGAGGAGCCACAGCGGCAGCACGCCGAGCAGTGCCACCGCCGGATCTCGCGACCATCCGAAATAGCCGCTGCGTCCCGCCAGGGCGGTGACGAACCCCGGCTCCTTCGCCTCGCGCGGCTCCCTCCGCGTGCGCGCGTGCACCACCTTGGTCGGGGAGCGCTTCACCGCCGGGATCGCTGCGGCTTCAAACCGCGGTAGAGCGTCGCGATGCCGCACGTGAGCGGCCGGCGACTGACGTGCTCGAGCCCGGCCGACGACATCATCGCGAGAAACTCCTCGCCTTCGGGAAACGCCATCACGGAGTCGGGCAGATAGTCGTACGCACCGTCACGGTCGCCCGAGATCCACCGGCCGAGGCGCGGTAGCACGCGGCGGAAGTAGAGCAGATAGGCCTGCTTGACGCCGGGCGCGTGCGGGCGGCTGAACTCGAGCACGACGACACGCCCGCCCGGGCGCACGACGCGCGCCATCTCCCGGAGTCCGGCCACCGGGTCGGCGACGTTGCGGATGCCGAACGCCACCGTCGCCGCGTCGAACGAGTCGTCCGGGAACGGCAGCTGCGTCGTGTCCGCCGCGAGGAAGCGCGGCGCGCCTGCGTCACCGACCTTCCGATGCGCGTGCACGAGCATCTCCGGGCAGAAGTCCGTCCCGGTCACGACCGCGCCCGCGCGCGCGAAGGCGAACGACAGATCTCCGGTGCCCGAGCAGGCGTCGAGCACGTGATCTCCCTCACGCACACCCGCGAACCGCACGGCCGCCCGGCGCCAGAGATGGTCGATGCCGAACGACAGCAGATGGTTCGCGCGGTCGTAGCGATCCGCCACGCGCGCGAACATGCGGCGAACCTCGGTCGCTTCGGGCATCCCAGGTATTCTGCCCGCGCGGCCGGCCGGATCCAGGCATGTTCACCGGCAGGTGAACACGCCTGTTCCGTTCAGGCAGAAGCCTGAACGCAGCTGCCGAGGTCCTACTGCTTCCAGTACGTCGACAGCGACTCGACACCCGGCACCGAGATCGACCGCACACGGGCCTGGCTGTTCAGATCGATCACGTCGACGCGACCGACGTCGGCGAGCGCGACGAACAGGAAGCGGGGGTAGATCGGCTGCGCGACCGCGTTGGCGCCCGTCATCACCACTCCGCTCTTCGCCGAGTGCCCGATGATCGACACGCCGCGCGTGGCGTTGAACGGGGTCTTCTGGTTGGGCAGACCGCCGACGTTGTACATGTCGTCGACACAGACATCGATCGGCGAGTTCCCCGAGAACCGCTGGTTCAGCGGCACCGACGGATCGGACCCGCCGAATGCGCGCGTGACGCTCCAGGTCTTCTGGCGGAACGTCGGCGGGAGCACGAAGCCACCGTTCGACTGCTGCACCGGCTGCTGGCCGACCGGCGAAGACGTCAGCTCCACCAGCGAGACCTGGCCGACTCCACCCTCGTCCGTGTGCGCCACGTAGAACCCACCGTTGAACGACGAGTAGTCGAGCTTGATGCGCACCGCCCGGCGGAACTGGATGTCGACCGTGCCGATGGTGTCCTCGAAGCCGATGCCGTTCGCGCCGTTCGGGCCCGACTCGTAGACGGCGACGGTTCCCGACTCGTTGAGCACGTAGGCGTAGTAGACGCCGCTGGTGTTTCCGTGGTTGACGTAGCGCGGCGTCACCGCGAGGTCGATCGGCCGCGCGAGGCTGCCGCTGGCGATGTTGATGATCGAGAAGTCGCCGCCCGACACCACTGTCAGCGTGTTCGCGTCACGGCTGACGGCGAGGATCGTCTCGCCATCCGGCTGCCACGCGACCTTCGTCGGACCGTCCGGGACCCGCGTCTCGGCGACCACGGTGTCGAACGTCGGGCTCCGCGGATCCGTGTCGACGAACGAGATCGACGACGAGGCGAAGTTCGCGACCGCCAGCAAGCCGAGGTTCGGCGCCATCGAGATCGACACCGGATCGCTGAACCGGATCGTGTCGAGCACCGTGAAGCGGTTGCTGTTGACGACGAGGATCTGGTGGTTCTCGCGATCCAGGATGTAGAGGAACTGACCGATCTGCTGCCGGACGCTGAACGGACACATCACCGGCGGCGGCGGCGGGGCGTCGGGAGCCGGCTGCGGTCCGTTGAACACGCCCTCGATCAAGTGCGGGAAGAAGCCGGGCGTCGCGCCACCCACCAGTCGGTTGATCGGCGACTGCCGGCACGGCGGCACCATCGTCACGATCGTTCCGGTCGGTCCGGGTTGGGACGTCGTCATCGACGATTCCTGACCGTAGATCGCCCGCGCCACGTTCGGCGGCGGGAACGCCAGCTTCGGCGGATTCGGTTGCGGGATCGCCGAGATCGTGTTGCCGGTACCGGGCGTGCCGGTGAGCGGGTTCAGGTGGTTCTGTGAACCGGCGTTGACGTTGATGTTGACGTTGTTGAACACCAGATCGAGCGGCGGGCCGATTTGCACGTCGCCGATCTCACCGACCACGGGCTCCGCGAGCAGCAACGTGTTGCCGCTCGTGTCCTCGACCAGCGTGAACGCGCCGTTCGAGCCCGCGTCGAGGGGCCCGGTACCGAGACTCATCTGCGGCAGCACACCGGGGGAGCCGATGTTCGGGTTGCGCGCGTAGTTCGTCTGGCTCGGGTCCTTGGTCGGCTCGCCGGTCACCGGGTCGGGCTCGAGCCCATTGGTGCCCTGGCCGTAGCCGTTGAGATCGATCACCGAAACGCCGGGATTCGACCCGCCGACGCCGAGGTAGACGGCATCGGGTGAGACCGGCGCGTTGACGATGCCCGGCCCTGCCCCGGTGTCGAAGGTCACGGCGACGTCGACCCCGAGCTCGGCCCCGAACAACGCGTGGATGCTGTTGGCCGTGACGCCGACGGTGATCGTCGACTTGCCAGGCAGGTTGTAGGCCGGGGTGATGACGTAGTTGCAGAAGTCGCCGTAGCTGCGTGGATCGGCGTAGTAGACGACCGAGAACGCGCGCGACTGGACCGTGGAAGTGATCGCCACCCCGCCCGTCGCGGGCACGAGGTTGGCCGCATCGAAGAACGTGCCGACGTCACCGGGCTGCACCGGCTTGTTGAACGTGACCTGGATCTGCGTGCGCGTGTCGACGCCGACCTGACCGTCGCCGGGCGTGATCACCGGCGTGGACTGGAACCCCAGCACCTCCGGCGGATTCGGATCGTCGCCGACGGTCGTCGCCGTGCAGATCTCCTGGGTCAGGGGCTGACGATTGACGTCTCGCACCGCGTTCGTCACCTGCACGCGGATGACGATGTGCTCATTCAGAGGATCGAATCGCTCGATCGTGTTCAGGTTGCCGTCGGTGTCCGCGACGAACACGAACGACGTCGGCGCCGCGAGCGAGCCGTCGTTGGTGAACCCCGACGGGAAACCGCTGGCCCGACCGTCGATCACCTGCAGGTTGCCGTTGGCGTCCGTCTTCAGCGCCTTCACGAGCTGGAGCTCGCCTTGCACGTTGTAGTACGTGTAGCCACCGACGAAGCCCCGCCCCTTCAGCGTCGTGGTCTGCTCGGTGTTCGGGTCGTAGGCGATCAGCGAGATCGAAGTCGTCAGCCCGGAGTTGGTGACCGCATTCGCCAACGAGTCGCTGAGGATCGACTGCACGTCCAGGTCGTGCGTGAACTGCATCAGCAGGTACTGGTTGCCGGCTTGACCGTTCGGGAGCACGGGTTGATCGGGGAACGTCGACACCGGCAGCACGCCGTTGTCCGCAGTGACGTTCGTCCGCAACGTGTCCATCGACTCGACGTTGACGATGCTCGTCGTCGGATTGCCGCGCGAGTCGATCTGACGGATCCGGTAGGGGAACAGCTGCCCCTGGCCGTTGGTGATCTGCGTCAGCTTGAATTCGCCGCGATTGTTGCCGCCTCCACCGGAGCCCCCGGAGCAGG
This sequence comes from uncultured Planctomycetota bacterium, assembly GCA_963823025.1. Classification (GTDB taxonomy): domain Bacteria; phylum Planctomycetota; class UBA1135; order UBA1135; family UBA2386; genus CAWGKH01. Next base: position 887,768 of record CAWGKH010000011.1, read on the forward strand.
CAGCGAAGCCGACGAGCAGGGCGACCGACCAGGAGGTCGTGGAGTGGATGCGCATCGTGTCAGTGGTTGGCGTCGGGGCAGGGACCCGCGACGGCTCGGCCAGTGCGAGAGGGCTCGTCCGGAACTCGTGGTCCCCCGGCCCGTGAGAGCGAAGCCGGGGTGGAGCGCCGGGTGGCCCCAAAGGTAGCGTCGTTCGGGGTCCAAACAAGAATCAGGCCGCGGGCCCGGGACCCCCGGCGATTCCTTCCCGGGTTCGCTCGGAACCCGACCGGCGCGTTGCGCACAAGGCACTTATGTCCATCCGCCACCACGCGGATCGGAGCCGTCTCGCGCGACGCCGGCCGCTCGCGGGAGCATGGGCGAGCAACCGGCGTGCGGTTCCGCACGCGGCCGCGGGTCCCGCGACCGCCGTCGAACCCCCCGCGCCCGGCTGCTACGCTGCGCCCGATGATGTTCCACGGCGACCCGTCGCAGGCGGACCGGGAGTTCGACCGCGCCCTGCGGCCGACGTCGTTCGAGGAGTTCGTCGGCCAGGATCCGATCCGCGAGAACCTCCGGGTCGCGATCGCGGCGGCCTGCCAGCGGGGGGAGCCGCTCGACCACGTGCTGTTCGCGGGGCCGCCGGGGCTCGGCAAGACCACCCTCTCCCACCTGATCGCCGCCGGCATGGGCGCGGACCTGATCGTGACCTCCGGGCCGGCGCTCGCCGCGCCACGCGACGTCATGGGCACGCTGACGCGGCTCCAGCGAGGCGACGTGCTGTTCGTCGACGAGATCCACCGCCTGCCACGAGCCGTCGAGGAGTACCTCTACTCGGCGATGGAAGACCAGGCCGTCGACATCGTGGTCGACCCGGGCCCGAACGGCCGCAGCGTCCGCATCCCGGTCGAACCGTTCACGCTGGTCGGCGCGACGACGCGCGAGGGCCTGCTGACGGCAGCGTTCCGCTCGCGATTCGGACTCGTCGAACGGCTCGAGCCGTACCCACCGCAGGACATCCAGGCCATCCTGCTCGCCGCCGCACGTCGCCTGGCGTTCCCGATCGATCACGACGCCGCCGTCCGGATCGCCGAGCGGAGTCGGGGCGTGCCGCGGGTCGCGCTGCGCATCCAGCGACGCGTCCGTGACCTCGCACAGGTCGGCGGCCAGGACCACATCGATCCCGAGACCACCGACGAGGGTCTGCGCCGGCTCCGGATCGACACGCTCGGGCTCGAAGACCTCGACCGCAAGATCCTCCGGGCGCTGATCGATCGCGGCGAGCCCGTGGGTCTGAAGACCCTGGCCGCGATGATCGACGAGGCAGAGGACACGATCGAGGACGTCTTCGAGCCACACCTGCTGCGCTGCGGACTGATCGCGCGCACGCCGCGCGGTCGCATCGCGACGGCGCGGGCGCACGAGCACCTCGGCCTTCGCATCGTCCGCGGCCACACGGTGGTCGACGGCGAGCTGCCGTTCGACCCGGAATGAGCGCCTTCCGCTTCGAGCTGCTCGCCGAGCGCGACGGCGTGCGCCGCGGCCGGTATCACACGCCGCACGGCTCGTTCGAGACCCCGTGTTTCGCACCGGTGGGAACGCGCGCGGCGATGAAGGGACTGACGGTCGACCAAGTCGTGGCGACCGGCAGCGAGCTGATCCTCGCCAACGCGTATCACCTGTTCCTCCGCCCCGGGCACGAGCTCGTGCGCCGTCGCGGCGGACTGCATCGCTTCATGGGCTGGAACGGACCGATCCTCACGGACTCGGGCGGGTACCAGGTGTTCTCACTGTCCCATCTGACCGAGGTCGACGACGACGGGGCGACGTTCGCGTCGGTGGTTGACGGCTCGATGCAGCGACTGACCCCCGAGATCGCGCTCGAGGTCCAGCGCGACCTCGGTGCGGACATCGCGATGATGTTCGACGAGTGTCCGCCCGGCGACGCGGGGGCCGACGTCGTCACCCGCGCGCACCGTCGCACGATGGCGTGGGCGAGACGCGCCAGCGACCTCCACCACCGCTGGGGCGGCTCGACCCGTGGTCAGGCAGTGTTCGGGATCGTGCAGGGCGGCACCGACCCCGAGCTGCGCGCCGAGAGTGCGGACGCGATGGTCGCGCTCGACTTCGACGGCTACGCGGTCGGGGGCCTGAGCGTCGGGGAGACCAAGGCGCAGATGGCCGTCGCACTCACTGCCGCGGTCGCGCGCTTGCCGGCCGACCGCCCGCGCTACCTGATGGGTGTCGGCACGCCGGAGGACTTCCGCACCGCGACCCGCGCCGGGGTCGACCTGTTCGATTGCGTCACGCCGACGCGTCACGGCCGCAACAACCAGGCGTTCACCCGTGACGGCGTGCTCAAGCTCCGCAACCTCCGCCACGCGGAGGACGATACGCCGCTCGACGAACGCTGCGAGTGCTTCACGTGCCAGCGACACAGCCGCGCCTACCTGCGGCACCTCGCGGTCGCCGGTGAGATGCTCGCGGGCATCCTGCTGAGCATCCACAACATCCACTACTTCCAGGACGTGATGGCGGAGATCCGGGCCGCGGCAGCGCTGGGCTCCTCCGACACGGTCCACTAGGAGAGCCGATGGCCTGGATCCGTACCGTCCCCGACCATGCGGCGCAGGGCCGCCTGGCATCGATCTTCGCGGCCGCGATCGAGCGGGCCGGCCGGGTGTTCGGCATCGTCCGCCTGATGTCGGTCGAACCGCACGTGCTGCAAGCCTCGCTCGCGTTCTACCAGGCGACCACCACGTCGCCGCGCTCGGCGTTGCCACGCTGGTTCCGCGAGCTGATCGCCGTGAAGGTGTCCGCGGCGAACCACTGCTCGTATTGAACGCAGGCGCACACCTGGGACCTCCGTGCCGAGGCTCCCGACGACCTGCGCGACGCGTTGCTGTCCGACGCTCCCGAGCGCGCCCTGTCCGACAAGCAGCGCGCGCTCCTGGAGCACGCGCTCCGCGTCACACGTGAGCCCTGGACCTGCCGGCGCGAGCACGTCGAACACCTCCGCGCCTGCGGCGCGAGTGACGAGGAGATCCATGCGACGGTCCAGGTGGCGGCGTACTTCAACTACATCAACCGCGTCGCGGACGCACTCGGTGTCGACTTCGAGCCGGAGATGGACGCGACGTCCCGTTCGGACGAGCGCGACTAGAGGTATCCCTCGACGTCGAGGATCTCGCTGAGCAGCCCGCCGAGCACGCGGATACGGAACAACGCGAGATCGCCGTCCGGGTCGCCCAGGTCGCCGGGATCGCTCGCGGCGTCCTCGGGTTCGAGCTCCGCGAGCAGATAGAGGACGTGCGAGGCGCCGGTCATCGCGGCTTCCCAGGCGCTCCGGTGCTTCGCCGGGATCGTCAGGCGATAGCCATGGCCACCGGGCTCGACGACCAACCCGGCCAGGTCGCCGCGCACGGTCTCGACGTGGCTCGCGAACAGGTGCTGGAGCTCGGGCCCGACCAGCTCGCGCCACTGCTTTTCCTCGTGCGGATCGTCGTACGCGGACGGCATCAACCGGTCGCGCACGCGCGGATCGTCGCTCTCCAGCAGCTCCGGCACGCGCAGCAGCACGTCGACCTCGAGCGGGTCGAGTTGGCGGAGCTCGAGCGCACCGTCGGGGAGCTGTCGGACGCGCTCCATCACCCTTCGCTCTGCTCCATCGTGGCGAGCAGGTGGCGGGCCTGGAGCTTGTGCACGTAGACCTCGGCCGACTCGCGCGCCCCGGACCACACCACCGATCGTCCGGTCTCGTGCACCTCCATCATCAGGCGACGCGCCTTGGTCTCGGGGTAGCCGAACACCTCGACGAACACCTTGACGACGTAGCCCATCAGCGTGATCGGATCGTCGTGAACGACGACGTTCCATGGTCTCGCCAGCGACGTGACCGTCTCGGTCTCCGTCTGTTCCTCCGTGCTCACCGCGTTGCGCGGTCGCACCCTGACCGGCGCATCGACCATCGACGCCGATCGTATCGAGCGCTCGTCCCGAGCGGTATCCTCCGCGCCCCCGATGCCCGCCGACTCCGCGACCCGCGTCAGCCTGCCCAGGATGGCGGTTCCCCTCGTGATCTCGTTCACGTTGCGGTTCCTCTTCCAGCAGGTCGACCTCGCGTACGCGGCGATGCTGAAGGACGATCCGGGTGCGGTCGCGGCACTCGGGCTCTACATCCCGATCCAGAGCGTCTACATCGCGGTCTGGGTCGGCCTCTCGGCCGGATTCACGGCGTCGATCTCCGCGGCGTTCGGCCGCAGCGATCAGGCGCGTGTCCGCGCCCTGCAACGCTCGATGCGCCGACTCCTCTGGATCGTCGTCCCGAGTCTCGTCGCCGCGGGGATCGGCCTCTGGTTCGTGATCCCGCATCTCGGTCTCGACGCCGAGTTGACCCGGGCGTTCCGAACCTACGCCCCCACGCTGCTGGTCGGCGTGTCGCTGACCGGTTTCTGGTCGGTCTACCCCGACTCGATCGTCAAGGCGCACTACGACACCCGCAGCACGATGGTCGCCGGCATCCTCGCGACCGCGACGAACATCGGCCTCAACACGCTGTTCGTGTTCGCCTTCGGAATGGGGCTGTTCGGCATCGCGCTGGCCACGGTGATCTCGCGGCTTCCGGCGCTGCTGTACGCCACTTTGCGGGCTCGGCACCACGAGCGCCTGCGGCTGGCCGAGCTACCCGGCGAAGTGCGCGACGCCGAGCCTGGACCGTCTGCACCGGCGACGCGCTCGATCCTCCGCCTGTCGGTGCCGGCGAGCCTGACGTTCGCGCTCACCGCGGGCGAAGGCGCCGTCGTCAACGGGCTGCTCGCGCGCCTACCCGACTCCACGTCGTCGATCGCGAGCTACGGCGTCTACTACCAGCTGCTGATGGTCGCGCTGATGCCGGGCGTCGCCAGCTCCGTGGCGGTCCTGCCGTTCGTCGCGCGCGCCGTGCCGGAGGGGCAGGGTCGCGAAGTGGTGAGCGACCTCTGGAAGGTCGGCGCGATGGCCGCCATCTTCGGACTCGCGTTGACCCTCCCCGCCGCGTTCCTGTTCCCGACCGCGGTCGCCGGGTTCTTCGTCAAGGACGGTGGCGCAGGGGTCCCCACCGACCCGGCGACGGTCGCCGTGTTGCGGCTCCTGCCGCTGGGAGTGCTCGCCGCGCTGCCGTTCCTCCTGCTGCGTTCGGTGTTCGAGGCGCTCAACCGGCCACGGATCGGCGTGCTCGTGTCGGTCTCGAGATTCGTCGTGTTCTCGCTCCCCGCACTGTTCGCCGGCCGCGCGCTCGCGCACGCAGCGGGCTTCGACCCGCTGCTCGGAATCGTCGGCGGAGTCATCGTCGCCAGCGCGCTCGCGTCCGCGGTCACGACCCATCGGGCGATGAAGCTGCTGCTCGCGCGCATCACGTGACGCGACGACCGCCGCTCACCAGCTCGCCTTCGAGTCGCCGAGGCGCAAGACCGTTCGCCACTCGCGCTCGGTGACCGGCTGGATCGACAGGCGGCTCCCACGCTTCAGCACCATCATCTCCGCCAGCGCGGACTCGGCCTGCATCCCGGCGCGAGTCACGGGCACCGCGAACTTCTCGACGAACGCGACGTCGACCATCAGCCAGGTCGGGTCGCGGGGATCGCTCTTCGGATCGTGGTAGCGCGCCTTCGGATCGAACGCCGTGGCGTCCGGATACGCCGCGCGCGCGACCCGGGCGATGCCGGCGACGCACAGCGGGTCGGTGTTGGAGTGGTAGAAGAGGACGCCGTCCCCCACCGCGACCTCGTCGCGCAGGAGGTTGCGTGCCTGGTAGTTGCGCACGCCTTCCCACGTGGTCCGTCCGTCCCTCGCGAGATCGTCGATCGAGTACACGTCCGGCTCCGACTTGAACAGCCAGAAGCGACGACTGCGTGACTTCCTGCTCGTCATGCCCACACGTCAGGGGTTCGTCGCGACCCACGCGTCGAGCGTCGCGAGGTCGCGCGCCTTCAACGTCGCGCCGTCCGGGCCGGCGCCGATCCGCATGACGCACTTCTCGCTCTTCTCCTCACCGGGGCGGAGGATCCACACGCGGCCGTCCTCGATCTCCGCGACAAAACCGGGCCGCGTCGCCTGCCACGCGAGCAGCGTGTCCCGGTCGAGCGCCCGGACCGTCGCCCCGAGCGGACCGCCGCCGACTGCGGTGACGTGCTTCTCGCTCTTCGCTTGCCCCGGACGCAGGACCCACAGCCGACCGTTCTCGACACTGACCTCGAAGCCGGGTCGCTGACCGAGGTAGGCCAGTGCGGTCGCGTAGTCGGATGCCATCAGGGTCGAGCCGAGCGGCCCTTCACCGAGCAAGGTCACGCGCTTCTCGGTCGGGGACTCGCCGGGCCGCAGCACCCATACGCGCCCCTCCTCGATGCGCACCGCGAAGCCCGGTTTGCACCCCAGGTAACGGAGCGCGGTGTCGCGATCGACGGCCTTCAGCGTCATGCCGCAGGGTCCGGCGCCGACCAGCGTCACGTGCTTCTCGCCCTTCTCCTGTCCATCGGCGAGCACCCAGAGGCGACCATCCTCGATCTCCGTGCGGAAACCGGATCGCGCGAACGGTGTCTCGGGCCGGTCGGCCGCCGCGTCGGTCGCAAGGTTCGCCTCGCGCGGCGACGCGGGTGCTTCACCGCGTGCCGCGTTGCTGCGACATCCGACCGCGGCGAGCAGCAGCGCAGACGGCAGGATCGAACCGAGAGAGTGGTGCATGGTTCTGCTCCGAGTCGGGGCGGATCAGCCGAACCGTCCGGTGATGTAGGCCTCCGTCTCCGGGAGGTGTGGGTTCTGGAACACGTCGGTGGTCGGTCCGTACTCGACGATCCGACCGAGATACATGAACGCGGTGAAGTCGCTCGTACGGGATGCCTGCTGCATGCTGTGCGTGACGATGACGATCGTGTACTCGCCGCGCAGCTCCTCCATGAGCTCCTCGATCTTCCCGGTCGCGATCGGATCCAGCGCCGAGCACGGCTCGTCCATCAACAGGATCTCCGGATCGGCGGCGATGGCCCGCGCGATGCAGAGGCGCTGTTGCTGCCCACCGCTCAGCCCGAGTGCGCTCTCCTGCAAGCGGTCCTTCGCCTCATCCCACAAGGCCGCGCCGCGTAGCGCCTTCTCGCAGACGTCCTCGAGCACGCGCCGGTCGCGCTCGCCGTCGATGCGCAGCGAGTAGACGACGTTCTCGAAGATGCTCATCGGGAACGGGTTCGACTTCTGGAACACCATCCCCATGCGCTTGCGCAGCTCGATCACGTCCACGCTCGGGTCGTAGATCGGGTCGCCGTTGAGCAGCATGTCCCCGTCGACCCGGACGCTGTCGATCAGGTCGTTCAGCCGATTGATCGAACGAAGCAGCGTGCTCTTGCCGCAGCCGGACGGGCCGATCAAGGCGGTGATCTTCCCGCGCGGAACCGCGAACGTGTTGTCGAAGAGCGCCTGCTTGTCGCCGTACCACAGATTGAAGCCGCGAATCTCGAGCACCGGATCCTCGGCCGCGACCGCCTCGTGGGTCTCCGTCGGCACGGGCTCTCCGGCCGCGATCATCTCCAGTCGCGTGCGGCGTGTGCGACCGGCGGTGGCGCCGCCGTGCCCGCGGCCGGGGAGTCCGGATTCGATCGTGCTCATGGCGTCGGGTGTCAGAAGTGGCTCACGACGAAGCGGCGACGCAGTCGGGAGCGGAGTGCGATCGCCGAGACGTTCAACAACGCGACGATCAGGATCAGGACGAGCGTGGTCGTGTAGACCATCGGTTTGGCGGCCTCGGAGTTCTGGCTCTGGAACCCGAGATCGTAGATGTGGAACCCGAGGTGCATGAAGCTGCGATTGAGACCGAACGGCGGCGCGGTGTCGAACGGCAGCTCCGGGGCCAGCTTGACCGCTCCGACGAGCATCAGCGGCGCGACCTCGCCTGCGCCGCGCGCCATCGCCAGGATGGCGCCGGTCATGATGCCCGGCAACGCACGCGGCAGGACGATGCGACGGATCGTCTGCCACTTGCTCGCACCGCAGGCATAGCTGCCCTCGCGCATCGAGTTCGGGACCGCCGAGAGCGCCTCCTCGGTCGCCACGATCACGACCGGAGCCGTCATCAGCGCCAACGTCATCGACGCCCACATCAGGCCGCCGGTCCCGAACGTCGGTTGCGGCAGCCGCGCTGAGAAGAAGACGTCGTCGATGGATGCGCCGACGATGTAGCAGAAGAACCCGAGCCCGAACACGCCGAACACGATGCTCGGCACACCCGCCAGGTTGTTCACGGCGATGCGCACGAGCGAGATGATCGGACCGGCCTTCGCGTACTCGCGCAGGTACAGCGCGGCGAGCACGCCGAATGGCAGGACAACGAGGCACATGATCAGCGTCATCAGCACGGTGCCGAAGATCGCCGGGAACACTCCACCCTCGCTGTTCGCCTCGCGCGGATCGTCGAGCAGGAACTCCGCCCATCGCGACAGGTAGATCGACACCTTGTCGCCGAACGAGAGCTGGTTGGCCGGAAACGCACGGACGATGTCGGCGAGTGGCAGGATCTCGTCGTATCCCGGTCGGACCGTCGTGCACCGCAGGACGTCGCGGTTCATCTCGGCCTCGAGGGCCTCGATCCGATCGCTGATCGCGCGCAGCTGTTGTCGGGCAGCCCGGTCTTCGCGTTCGACCGCATCCATCACCGCGAGATAGCTCGCAGGCGGCTTCCCGAAGTCCTGTTCGATCGCCTGGAGCCGGCGCTGCGCCGCCTGCTGTGCACCCTCGTCCCCGCTCGCGCGCGCCTTCGCCAGCTCTTCGTGCGCCGCGAGCCACGCCGGGTTGGGATGCGTGTCCAGCTCGGCCTGACGCAGCCGCAACCGCGCCGCCTCCATCCGATCGTTGACCGCGCCGATCTCGTCTTCGCGCAGCGCTCGAGTCTCCTCCCAGATCGCCCGCACCTCGTCGTGGCGCGACTGGAAGTGCCGCCACGCGTTCTCGGGTCCGCTCCAGACCTCCGCGGCCGCCACCACGTGATCGTCCGGCTTCACGTCGGCGAGCGACACGAAGTCCTTGTGAGTGCGACCGTCGACGCGACGCTCGACCAGCACCGCCGCCGTCGCATCCGGCGCGGGCTCCATCTCGGACAGGCGGTCCGCCACCTGTGCGCGGCGCGACGCCTCGTCGTCGCCGGAGACCGGAGTCAGGAACGCGCACGCATCCGGGAAGCCGTAGAAGCGCCCCCATTCCAGACGCTCGATCACGAGAGCCCATTCCGGGTGCTCGACCTTCGCGATCTCGAAGTCGGCGACCCACTCGAAGTGCGTCTCGAAGAGCTCGAAGTTGCCGGTGCGGATCAGCTCGCGTTCCGCCTCACCGCCCTTCGCGACGACCTCGTCCGCGGCGGGCCGGATGGACTCCGGCAGGCTCGCGACCATCGAACCCTCGAGCTGGTACGACTCCGAGCGCGCGATCTCCCCGAGGTAGGTGCGCGAGTCGTGCGTCGTGACCCGCACGACGCTTCCCGGCCAGAACGTCGGGAAGCCCTGCGCCGCGATCCATGCGAGGAAGCCGACGATCATCACGACGCAGACGACGAGCGATCCGCCCGTGAGCCAGAGCATGGGCTCACCCCGCGCGACGAGGGTCGATCGCATCCGCTTGCGGTGCGGGTGAGGCGCGCTCCGGCGTGATCCGGAATCGCCGCGGATCGGAGGCTTCGCGATGCCACTCACAGCTGGTAGGCCCGCCTTCGAAAGCGCAGCCGCACGGCCTCGGCGACGGTGTTGATGACGAACGTCATCGCGAACAGCACGAGTGCCGCGAGGAACAACGTGCGGTAGTGCGTCGAGTCGCGCACCGCCTCGGGCAGCTCGATCGCGATGTTGGCGGACAGCGTGCGGAATCCGTTGAACGCGTTGAGCTTCAACAGCGCGGTGTTCCCGGTCGCCATGAACACGATCATGGTCTCACCGACCGCGCGGCCCAGCCCGACCATGCACGCCGAGAACAGCCCGCTCATCGCCGTCGGGATGATCACGCGCACGGCGGTCTGCCACGGCGTGGCGCCGGCCCCGAGCGACGCCGCTCGCAGGTGCTCCGGGACGCTGGACAACGCGTCCTCGGCGATCGTGTAGATGATCGGCACGACCGCGAAGCCCATCACGAACCCGACGATCAACGCGTTGCGCTGGTCGTAGCCCTCGATCGGCGAGAGATCGAACTTGCCGAGGTAGAGGCCGGTCCGGAGATCCATGGCCTCGTTGGCCGGATCGAACAACTGCGGAAGGTGATAGATCACCGCGCCCAACGCGAGTGCGAGGCCGACGAACAGGACGAACGCCCCACCGAACTTCGCTAGGTGCACGAGGCCTTCCCGACTGCGCCCCATGTGCGCGGTGGTGCGACGGATCCACGGGTTGACGCCCCACGCGAGCACCATCGTCACCGCGATCGCGCTCAGCGGCAGCATCAGCAGGAACCAGCCGCTGAGACCCGTCCCGACCGACGGATCGTGCAGCCAGCGGATGACGTCCCCGGCGAACAGCAGGCGCTCGAGCGCCGGTCCCAACAGCCACGAGCCCACGAGGCCGAGCACCAGCGCGAGCGCGTTCATCGGCAGCCGGAGTCGTTCCATCCGCAGCGAGCGGTGGATCGGGATCCACTGCCAGAGGAAGGCCGACAAGAGGAGTGCGAACGGCAGCGCGATCAACGACGCGAGGATCGCGGGCAGGACCTCACGCACCATCGGCGCGATGACGATCGCCGCGAAGAAGCCGAGCACCACCGATGGCAGGCTCGCCATAAGCTCGATGATCGGCTTGACCCGCGCCCGCGTCTTTCGGTGGAGGAACTCGCTCGTGTAGATCGCCGCGAGCAGCGCCAACGGCACGGCGAGCAGCATCGAGTAGACCGTCGCCTTGATGGTCCCGAAGACCAGCGGCACCAGCGACAGCTTCGGCTCGAAGTCGTCGGTGCCGCTCGAGGACTGCCAGGTGTACTCGGGTTCGGGAAAGCGCTCGTACCAGACCTTGCCGAACAGCGCGCCGACCGTGACCTCCGGATACCTGGGATCGAACGGCCACTCGATCAGCCCCCCCGCGTCGGCGGCGAGCAGCGCATCGTTCTTCGGTGCGACCGCCAGCGCCGTGATCGCGCCCTTGCGCTTCGTGCGCAACGACGCGAGCCACTTCTCCGAAGTCATGAACAACGCGTGCACGAAGCCGTCGCGCGTCCCCACGACGAACATCCGCTCGCGCGGTGACGACGCGATCGCCGTGACCGCCGAGCCCTCCTCGAGGGTGAACCGGTGCGCACAGACGAGTCGCGTGCCGTCCACCTCGTTGTCCGTGTCGGGCACGACGAACCAGCCGGCGACCCGACCGTCGCTCGATCCCGTGATCAGCGTCGATCCGCCGAGCAGGACACCGAGTGCGGTGAGCTGCGCCTCGCCGGGGACGAGATCGATGATCTCGGCGACCTTCGGGGATGCCAGGTCGCGGATCGAGTAACGAACCAGCGTGCCGTCCGACCAGCACACCGAGAGCTGGTTGCCGAGGTCGGTGATCCGGATGAAGCGCGGCGAGCCGGCCTCGGCGTCCACCGAGACCGCGGACGGCTGGTCCCAGCTCACCTTCTCCTTGCCGGTCAGGAAGTCGAGCTTCCGCTTCTGCCGCCGCAGGAACAGCTTGCCGTCGCGAAGCGCGATCGCGACGACGGGGTCGTTGCCCTGCATCGCGCGATCGATCGCCACCACGGGCGCGGTCGACGGAAACGTCACCGGCTCCCCGACGTCGACGACGAGTCGTTGGATCCGGAACTGTCCGCGCGTCGTCCGTTCGACCGTGCCGTCGCCGAACTTCGCGACCTCCTCCGGCTGCAGTCCCCGCAGCTCCGCCGGTACCTCGTCGACCTCGCGGAACGCGGTCTCGAACCCGATCTCCGCGAACCGGAGCGAGCCGTCCTCGAACCCCAGCGTGGCCGTGCGGCCGTCGGTCGACATCGACCAGGCGGTGAGCGCCGGCCCGCCTCCGGGGATCAGCGACTCCTCACGGATCAACGTGCCGTCGTCGAGCCGGATCAGCCGGAGCGTGCCGGTCGCCGACACGGTCCAGCCCATCGTCCGGTACTCGTCGCAACCGGTCATCACCGGCGCCTCGCCCGCGACGTCGGCGGCGATCCGGTGCGAGTCGCCGACCTTCGCCGGCAGGAACAGGTCCTTGACGACCCACACGAGGAACAAGAACACGCCGCAGACCGCAGCGATCGTGCCGATGCCGCCGACCGTGATCAGCGTGCGCGCGGACACGTCCGCGAACTTCACCGAACGCCGGGTTCGATGGGAACGCCCACGGCCGTGGCCCGAGCGCGGGGACTTCGGGCTCTCGGTCATGTGGATCGACGGCGTCGCACCTCGGGAACGGTGCCGGCCGCACGCGGGACGGAACGCGCGACCGTGAGCGACGGATGGTCCGGGAGGCGGACCACGCTAGGCGATCGGCGCCGGCTTTTCAGCGCTTCATCGACGCGTCTTCCACCGTCTTCGCGGGCTCGAGATCGAGCCCGACGGCCGTCAACGAACGCTTGCACAGCGGGAACGTCAACGGCAGGTAGCCCTCCTTCACGACCACGAGCTGGCCCTCACGGCTGAAGACATAGCGCAGGAACTCGCGGCGGAGCGGATCGAGGTCGCTGCCCGGCTTGTAGTTGACGTTGATGTAGAGGAACCGGCTCAACGCATAGTCGGACGCGTTCTCGGCGACCGGCGCGACGTTGTCGCCCTCACCGGTGCCCACCGGGACCGCGCGCACGTCGGCCGTGATGTAGCCGATGCCGCTGTAGCCGATCGCGTAGAGATCGTTGGCGACGCCGCTGACGACCGACGAGCTGCCCGGCTGCTCCTTGACCTCGTCCTTGTAGTCGCCGCCGAACAGCGCGATCTCCTTGAAGTAGCCGTACGTGCCCGAGACCGAGTTGCGGCCGTAGAGACTGATCGGCTTGTTCGCCCACTCGCCGGTGAGACCGAGCTGCCCCCACGTGGTGATCGCCTTCTCCTCGCCGCCCTTGCGGGTCTTCGAGAAGATCGCGTCGAGTTGCTTCAACGTCAGGCCGGTCTGCGCGATCGGATTGTCCTTGTGGACGTACACCGCGAGCATGTCGATCGAGGTCGGCAGCGCGGTCGGCTTGTAGCCGAACTCCTTCTCGAAGGCGTCGATCTCCTTCGACTTCATCTCGCGGCTCATCGGACCGAAGGTGCACGTGCCCGTCGATCAACGCCGGCGGCGCGGTCGACGAGCCCTTGCCCTCGATCTCGACCTTGACGTTCGGGTAGAGCTCGCGGAAGCCCTCGGCCCAGAGCGTCATCAGGTTGTTCATCGTGTCGGAGCCGACACTCTTGATGCTCCCGGACACGCCCGAGTCTTTGGTGTACGAAGGGAGCTGCGGGTCGACGGACACCTGCGCGCTCAGGGGCGGGACGAGAGTCACGGCGGTCAGAAGGCCGCTGGAGACGAGGCTTGCAAGTCGCATCGGGGAATCGGTTCCTCGGGGGAGGGGGTGTGGTCGTCCCGCGGTCGCTCCGCCGGAATCGAACCGCGCGAACGCTAGTCCGCGGTCCGGAAGGCATCCTCAAGATCCCATCAAGACGGGATCAAGAGCGGTCCGCTTCGCCGTCCAGGACAACGCGGCTGCCGCGCCGCCTTTGCGGCCCACCGGCCGCTCCGCTATCACATACCGCCCGTTTCCGCCGCTCCGGCACCCGCGCGCCCTGGCCCCCCCCTTCGGACACATGACCACCCACGACCCCTTCCACGCCAAGCGCACCCTCGACTCGTCCGCCGGACCCGTCACCTGGTACCCGTTGGCCGCCCTCGAGGCCGCCGGCCTCGGACCGATCGCCCGCCTGCCGTTCAGCATCCGGGTCCTCCTCGAGGCCGCGCTGCGCAACATCGACGGCTTCGTCGTCCAGGAGGACGACGTCCGCCGGATCGCCGGCTGGGGTCCGACGACCGCGGGGGAGGTCGAGATCCCGTTCCTCCCCGGGCGCGTCGTGCTGCAGGACTTCACCGGCGTCCCGTGCGTCGTGGACCTCGCGGCGATGCGTGCGGCGATGCAACGACTCGGCGGCGACCCCGCGAAGATCAACCCGCTCGTGCCGTGCGATCTCGTCATCGACCACTCGGTGCAGGTCGACGTGTTCGGCAGCGCGGACGCGTTGCAGCGGAACCTCGAGATCGAATTCCAGCGCAACCAGGAACGCTACGAGTTCCTGAAGTGGGGTCAGGCGGCGCTGCGCAACTTCCGCTGCGTCCCACCGGCAACCGGCATCGTGCATCAGGTCAACCTGGAGTACCTCGCCGGCGTCGTGCTCACGCGGGATCGGGATGGCGAGCAGATCGCGTTCCCCGACTCGCTCGTCGGGACCGACAGCCACACGACGATGATCAACGGACTCGGCGTCGTCGGCTGGGGCGTCGGCGGCATCGAGGCCGAGGCGGTGATGCTCGGGCAGCCGGTCTACATGCTGCTCCCGAAGGTCGTCGGCTTCGAGCTTCGCGGCAAGCTGCCGGAGGGTGCGACGGCGACCGACCTCGTGCTCACCGTGACCGAGATGCTCCGCAAGAAGGGCGTCGTCGGGAAGTTCGTCGAGTTCCACGGCGACGGCGTGCGGCACATGAGCCTCGCCGACCGTGCGACGATCGCGAACATGGCGCCGGAGTACGGCGCCACGATGGGGTTCTTCCCGGTCGACGAGGAGACCCTCCGCTACCTCGACCTGACCGGCCGCCCGAAGGAACGGGTCGCCCTCGTGCGGGAGTATCTGACCGCGCAGGGCTTGTTCGTGACGCCCGACACCCCCACGCCGGAGTTCTCCGACTCGGTGTCCCTCGACCTCTCGACGGTCGTGCCGTCGCTCGCCGGCCCGAAGCGGCCTCAGGACCGCGTCGCCTTGACCGCGATGAAGGACGAGTTCCAGAAGTCGCTGCGCCGACCGCCGAAGGAGCGGGGCTTCGGCCTGGGCGACACGGCGATCGCCCGCACCGCCGAGGTGAAGAACGGCAAGACCGCGACGATCGGTCATGGCGCGGTCGTGATCGCCGCGATCACGTAGTGCACCAACACCTCGAACCCCGACGTGCTGGTGGCCGCCGGGCTGGTCGCGCGGAAGGCGCGGGCGAAGGGCCTCACGGTGCCGCCCTGGGTCAAGACCAGCCTCGCACCAGGTTCGCGCGTGGTCACCGACTACCTCCAGCGGTCCGGGCTGGATCAGGATCTCGATGCGCTCGGCTTCCAGACGGTCGGCTACGGCTGCACGACGTGCATCGGCAACTCGGGTCCGTTGCCGGACGCGGTGCGCAGCGCGGTGCAGCAGGGTGACCTCGTCGCCGCGGCGGTGCTCAGCGGCAACCGCAACTTCGAGGGGCGGGTCAATCCGGACGTCAAGGCCAACTACCTCGCCTCGCCGCCGCTCGTCGTCGCCTTCGCGCTCGCGGGGCGCGTCGACATCGACCTGTCGAGCGAACCACTCGGCACGGACAAGGACGGCAAGGACGTCCGATCTGAAGGACATCTGGCCGACGATGCAGGAGGTGCGCGACACCGTCAGGTCGTGCCTCACACGCGAGATGTTCGAGAAGCGCTACGCGAACATCGAGGGCCCGGAGGCATGGCGCTCGATCCAGGTCACCGGCGGCGAGCTCTACGAGTTCGACGAGGCGAGCACCTACATCCAGGAGCCGCCGTTCTTCCTCGAGATGGGTCGCGAGCCGGAGCCGGTTCGCGCGATCGAGGGCACGCGCTGCCTGGTCATGGTCGGGGACTCCACCACGACCGACCACATCTCACCGGCCGGCTCGATCAAGGCGGACAGTCCCGCGGGCGTCTACCTGCAGGAGCACGGGGTCGGCCCGAAGGACTTCAACAGCTACGGCTCCCGCCGCGGCAACGACCGCGTGATGACGCGCGGCACCTTCGCGAACGTGCGCCTGCGCAACCAGCTGGCGCCGGGCACCGAAGGCGGCTTCACGCGCCACTTGCCGAGCGGCGACGTGACGTCGATCTTCGAAGCGGCCGAGCGCTACGCGAAGGACGGCACGCCGTCTGTGCGTGCTGGCCGGCAAGGAGTACGGCACCGGCTCGCAGCCGCGACTGGGCGGCCAAGGGCACCAGGCTGCTTGGCGTCGAGTGCGTCATCGCCGAGAGCTACGAGCGCATCCACCGCAGCAACCTCGTCGGCATGGGCGTCCTGCCGCTCCAGTTCGTCGACGGGGAGAACGCCGAGTCCCTCGGCCTCACCGGCGAGGAGGAGTTCGACGTCGCGGTGCCGGCGGAGCCTGAAGCCGCGCTCGACGTTGAAGGCCATCGCGCGCGACCCGAAGACCGGCGAGGAGAAGCACTTCGACGGCGCTGTGCCGCATCGACACGCCGGTCGAGGTCGACTACTACCGGAACGGCGGCATCCTGCAGTTCGTGCTGCGCCGGCTGCTCGCGTAGTCCGGGGCGCCGAGCGCCCCGGGAGCGTCACCCGACCTGCCAGGTCTCCGTGCCGGTCAGGAGTTCGTCCAGCGACTCGCTCCGCCGCTCGGCCGCCGCCGCCATCTGCAAGCCGACCTCACCTTCCAACGTCGACCGCTCGACCGCCCGGAACACGCCGATCGGCACCGGCATCGTCGCCTCGGACGCGTGCGCGACAGCCATCGCGGCCGCGGGGTTCGCCGCGCGTTCGTCCCACACCGGCAGCGTGTCGGCGGCCACGCCGCCTTCGCCGACGGCGACGACACGCGCACACATCTGCTCGTCGAGAGCGAGCGCCTGACGACCCTCGTCGAACAGCATCGGCTTGCCGTGCTCGAGCTCGACGACGCGAGCACCGCGCACCGCCTTCTCGGTGAAGCTCTCGAAGGCACCGTCGTTGAAGATGTTGCAGTTCTGATAGATCTCGAGCAGCGCGGTGCCCTTGTGGGCGGACATGCGCTCGATCATCGACACCAGGTGCTGGCGCGAAGATGTCGACCGACCGCGCGACGAAGCTCGCACCGGCGCCGAGCGCGAGCGCGATCGGCGAGAACGGCTCGTCGACCGAGCCGAGCGGCGTCGACTTGGTGCGCTTGCCCTTCTCGGACGTCGGCGAGTACTGCCCCTTCGTCAGGCCGTAGATCCGGTTGTTGAACAGCAGGATCTTCACGCCGACGTTGCGCCGCAGCGCGTGGATCAGGTGGTTGCCGCCGATCGACAGCGCGTCGCCGTCGCCGGTGACGACCCACACGTCGAGCTCCGGGTGCGCGAGCTTGACGCCCGGTCGCGATCGCGGGCGCGCGGCCGTGGATCGTGTGGAACCCGTAGGTGTCCATGTAGTACGGGAACCGGCTCGAGCAGCCGATGCCCGAGATGATCACGGTCTTCGTCGCGCGGCTTGCCGAGGTCGGCGAACGCCTGCTGCACCGCGTTGAGGATCGCGTAGTCGCCGCAGCCCGGGCACCAGCGAACGTCCTGGTCGGACTTGTAGTCCTTCTTGGTCAGCGGGGGCGCGTGCCGTGGTCATGACTTCACCTCCTCGAGCGCCGTCGAGGGCGCGGTCTCTCGAGCTCCTCGGCTCGTGAACGGCTGGCCCTGCACCTTCGTGAAGGGCTCGGCGTCGACGAGGAAGCGCGCGCGCACGAGCATCGCGAGCTGGCCCCCGTTGAGCTCGGGAACGATCACCTTGTCGGAACGAGCGCAGCAGCGCGCTCGAGGTTCTTCGGGAACGGGTTCAGGTAGCGGAGTGCGACGTGCGACTCACCGAGTGCCCGGCCTTCTGCAGGCGCAGGGCCGCCGCGGTGATCGCGCCCGTAGGTGCCGCCCCAGCCGAGCATCAGCACGTCGCCCTGCTCGCTCGCCGAGCACCTCGGCGTCGGGGATGTCGTCGGCGATCCGCGCGACCTTCTCGGCGCGCAGTGCGCACCATGTGCTCGTGGTTCTGCGGGTCGTAGCTGACGTTGCCGGTCACGTCCTCCTTCTCGAGTCCGCCGATGCGGTGCTCGAGACCCGCGGTGCCGGGCACGGCCCACGGGCGCGCGAGCGTCTTCGGATCGCGCGCGTACGGGTGGAACTTCGCCTCGCCCTTCGCCGGTGCCGCGAACTCGACGTGGATCGGCGGCAGGTCGTCCGCCGTCGGCACCCGCCACGGCTCGGCACCGTTGGCGACGTAGCCGTCGGACAGCAGGACCACCGGCGTCATGTACTTGGTGGCGAGCCGCACCGCCTCGTAGGCCGCGCTCGAAGCAGTCGCGCCGGCGTGCGCGGCAGCACACGATCGGCACCGGGCACTCGCCGTTGCGGCCGAACATCGCCTGCAACAGGTCGGCCTGCTCGGTCTTGGTCGGCATCCCGGTGCGACGGACCGGCCGCGCTGGACGTCGACGACGACGAGCGGCAGCTCGGTCATCACCGCGAGACCGATCGCCTCGCTCTTCAGCGCGAGACCCGGGCCGCTGGTCGACGTGATGCCGAGTCGACCGGCGTAGCTCGCGCCGATCGCGGCGCACACCGCGGCGATCTCGTCCTCGGCCTGGAAGGTCACGACGCCGAAGCTGCTTGTATCCCGACAGCTGGTGCAGGATGTCGCTCGCCGGCGTGATCGGATAGCGAGCCGAGGAAGATCGGCAGCTTCGCCTGCTTCGACGCGGCGACCAGGCCGAGGCAGCGGCTCTGGTTGCCCATGATGTTGCGGTAGGTGCCCGGCGCATGAACTGCGCCGGCGCGACCTCGGTAGCGAGCTCTGGAAGACCTCCGCTGACGTCGGCGAAGGTGTAGCCGGCCTGCAGCGCGTGCACGTTGGCCTCGGCGATCTCCGGCTTGCCCGCGAACTTCTTGCGCAGGAACTCGAACGTCGGCTCGAGCTCGCGATGGAACAGCCAGTAGAGGATGCCCAGCGCGTAGATGTTCTTGCAGCGGTCTTTCGTCCGCGTGTCGAGCGGCGACTCCGCGAGCGCCTCGCGCGTCAGCCGCTCCAGGTCGACCTCGATCACGCGCCGGCCGTCCAGCGAGCCGTCTTCCAGCGGGTTCGACGTCGTACCTGGCCTTCTTCAGGTCGGTCGCCTTGAACTTCGCCGAGTTGACGATCAGGATCCGCCTCCGGCTTGAGCGCCCCGAGGTTGCACCTTGAGCGCCGCCGGGTTCATCGCCACCAGCACGTCGGGAGCGTCGCCCGGCGTGTGGATGTCGAGCTCGAGGGAACTGGATCTGGAACGCCGAGACGCCGGGAAGCGTGCCGGCGGGGGCGCGGATCTCGGCGGGGAAGTCGGGGAAGGTCGCCAGGTCGTTGCCCATCAGGGCCGACGTCCGGGTGAACTGGTCGCCGGTGAGCTGCATCCCGTCGCCGGAGTCGCCGGCGAATCGGATCACGATCTGGTCGAGCTCCTGGAGCTTCGTCGTAGGCTCGGTCTGCGTCATGGCTTGCGCGCGTTGGCACCCGTTCGGACGATACGCCTCGAAGCGGGCGCAATCGTTCCATGATAGCAGCACGTTCGCCGAACGAAAGATCGCCACCGCGCACGGAAACCGCGAATTCGACCCGGCCGGCGCCGACCGCGATCAACTGTCGGCGCGCCCCGGCAGGCCACCGGCGGCGACCACCACCGGGCATGGCGCGGCGGCCAGCACCTCCTCCACCGTGCTGCGCAGCATGCGTTGGAGGAACCCGTGCCGCCCCGACGGCCGGATCAGGATCAGGTCGACGTGTTGGACGATCGCCTCCTTGAGGATCTGCTCCGGCACCTCCTCGCTGACGATCGCGTGACCGCGCGCCTCCACCCCCCGTTGCGCCGCAGCGTCGACCAGCCGCTGCAGCACGAGCTTCGCGTCGTCGACCAGCGCGGCCGTCAACGTCTCGCCCTTCTTCGCGGCCATCGCCTTGTGCCGGCCGATCAACGCGACCATCGCCGGCGTGTCGATGACCGCGAACAGGATCAGCTCGGCGCGGAGCTGCTGCGCGAGACGGATCGCGTAGCCCATGTCCGGGTCGCCGACGTCGGTGAACTCGACGAACGCCAGCACACGGCGGATCAGACGATCGGGCATCGCACGTGCGGATCGTAGCGTCGACGTCCGGGGTTGGGAACGAGTCGTCCGCTCACGACAATTCGTCCCGGACGCGCTCGACGAGCCGCTTGGTCGCGAGCACGCCGTCGCGCTCGGACAGGCCTTCACCCTCGGTACTCGACCCCGAGGGTCCTGGCGGTACCCGGCGTCGACGACGATTCGCAGCATCCGGTGGTAGTCGGTCTGCGTCTCGTTGCCGTCGGCGTCGAACTCGTGACTCTTGGCGCTGACCGCCTTCGCGAACGGCATCAGCTCGCGCACGCCTTCGTAGCGGTCGTACCACTCGTCGCCCTGCAATCGGAAGTTGCCGAAGTCCGGCAGCGTGCCGCAGCGCGGATCGTCGACCTCGCGCATCACGCTGCTCAGCCACTTGCCGTTCGACGAGAGCCCGCCGTGGTTCTCGACCAACACGTTGAGGTCGCGCGCCGCCGCGTACTCGGTGAGCCGGCGCAGGCCGTCGGCCGCGAGCTTCTTCTGCTCG
Source organism: uncultured Planctomycetota bacterium (assembly GCA_963823025.1). Classification (GTDB taxonomy): domain Bacteria; phylum Planctomycetota; class UBA1135; order UBA1135; family UBA2386; genus CAWGKH01. The sequence continues at coordinate 908,274 of CAWGKH010000011.1, forward strand.
TCCCAGGTGCCCTCGCTCGCGGCGTTCACGCGGATCGAATGGCAGCCGAGGAACTTCGCGGCGTCGACCCACTGGTAGTGGTTCTCGACCGCCTGCGTGCGCTGCGCGTCGTCGGGATCCCCGATCCGCCCCTCGCCGTCGCACATGATCAGGAGGCTCGGCAGCCCCTCGCCGTCCGCGACGCGCTTCATCTCCGCGAGGTAGTGCTGGTCCTTCGCCTTGTCCTTGAAGAACTGGTTGACGTATTCGCAGCCCTCGAACCCCAGCTCGCGCGCGACCTTCGCGAACTCGAGGTGGTCGAGATGTTCGTCCCCCTGCCCGCGCAGCGCCCGGTGGAACGACCACTCCGCGAGCGAGATGTGGAACAGCAGGGCACGGCCACCAGCGGTCGCGTCGGCCGTGCTCGCGTGCGGCCCGGCCGCGGCGGACTCGTCCTTCGCCGACTCGCGGCAGGACGCGAGACCAACGAGCGCCGAGGCGGCGCCGAGGCCCGCGGCGGCACCGAGGGAGCGGCGGAGGAACGTGCGGCGATCGAAGGAACGAACCATGGAAGCGCGCGGTACGGGACCCGGAAAGGTTAGCCGCGCGCGGATCCGAAGCGAGGGGTTTGAGCCAGCGACCGCCACCGCCATCATGCAGGGCCCTCGATGACGACGAAGGCCGGCACGCTCCGCGCGACCTCGCTGGCGGCTCTGGCGTTCGCGCCCGCCGTCAGTGCCCAGTCCCCGCAATGGCAGGTGCCGCCCGCCGGCGCCGTGCAATACGACCGCACCACACGGGTGCACGTCGCTCCCCCCGAAGACGTCGGCCATCGCGGCCGGCGCATCGTGCCCGCCGGCAACGCCGCCTGGCGCGTCCACCCGGTCGATCGCTCGGCAGGCCCGGCGTTCGCGCAGCCGGAGTTCGACGACGCCGCGTGGACGGCGGCACGGACTCCGTTGGACACGCGCGACCCCGAGCCTGCGTGGCCCGAAACCAGGCGGTGGCTCGACGCGCGGATCCGGTTCGATCTCGGCTCGCACACGCCGCGCACCGCCGTCCTGACGGTCCAACACGACGACGGCTGCACGATCTGGCTGAACGGCCGAGAGATCTATCGGAAGAACACGGTCGCTCCGGACCTCCGGCAGGTGACGCTCACCGACGGCGACCTCGCCGCCTTCGTCCGCGGCGCCAACGTCCTCGCCGCAGAGGTCGAGAACACCGGTGGCCCCGGCCACCTCGACGTCGGACTGACGGTGTTCGATCGGCCTTTGCCCGACGCCGACGCCGCGGCGTCGCTGGTCGCGGCGAGTCAGGACGCGGCCAGGCGCCTGGAGAACGACCTGTTCCCGGACTTCCACTCGCCCGGCTACCTGTGTGAAGGCGAGCTCGACGCCGATCACGAACGCTTGAAGCTCGCGCCGATCGACCTCCGCGACCTCGGCGCCTGGCTGGCGTTCGATCTGCGCGACGCCCTGGACTCCGGGGTCGTCACGGGCGAGATCCCGCGCTCGTGGCGGTTCGGCGACCTCCAGCTCCGCGGCAAGACGAATCCTCCGGCGAGCGACGGTACGCAGCGCATCGAGGTCTCGATCACTTCGAAGGAGCCGGCCGAGCGCGGCGACGACCGGCGCTTCGTCCGGCGCTGGGTCGTGCCGCAACACACCCATTCGATCGACGGATCCCTCGTCGTGGTCCGCCGGTTCGATCCCGACCAGGGCATCGTCGTTTCCGCCACGACCCGCCTGGAAGCCACGCTGCGCGCGCTCCACGGCCAGCACACCGACACCCCGTTCACGCTGCGGCTCGACGACGAATGGCGGTTCCGTCGGATCCGCGAGAACCGCGACGTCGACTTCGGGCAGGCCGTGACGCAGGCGATCCGCCGGGCCGGAGCGTGGATCTCGGGCCGCGTCGCCGACACCGACCGACGCGAGCTCCGGGCCGGCGTCCACGGCAACCGGACCTACGAGACCGGCCGGCTGGCGCTCGCGTTGCTGGCGATGGTGCACGCCGAGATCCCCCACGACGATCCGGTGCTGCGGACGGGCTTCGACGAGCTACGCAGGCGGGAGCTGGTGGACACCTACTCGACCGCGCACGCGATCATGGCGCTCGAGGCGTACTACGCACCACGCGGCGAGATCGAGGACCTGCGTGCCGGGATCATCGACCGTCCTCATCAGCGTCGCCCGTCGGCCGCCGACCTCGCACTGCTGGAACATTGGAAGGACGTGCTGCTCCGCAACGTCGACTCCCGCGTCGACGAGGGCTACCTGCTGCGTTTCAACTACGTGGCGGGTCCACGCTTCGACAACTCGGTCGATCAGTACGGATTGCTCGGGCTGTACTCGGCGCACCTGTGCGGCGTCGACATCTCGCCCACCGTCTGGAACGCCGCCGCCAAGCACCTGCTCGACGTGCAGGCGGCGCCGACCGGTACGCGCGACCTCACGTTGACGAGCTATCGCCAGCTCGACGAGCTCCGCGCGGGCCACACGACCACGGTGGCGCCGCGCGCAACGAAGGTCGCCGGCTGGGGCTATCAGGAGCCGAAGACCGAAGGCGCCGAGCTGCCGATCTACGGCTCGATGACGTGCGCGGGCATCGCCGGGTTGACGATCTGTCTCGCGGGGCTCCGCGATGCCAACGTCACGCGCGCACAGCTCTCCGGCTCGGCGGACCGTGCGGTCCGGCAGGGCTTCGCGTGGCTTGCGGAGAACTTCACGGTGCACTGGAATCCGGGTCGCGTGCACCAGCCGTTCTACTGGGTGTACTACTACCTCTACGGACTCGAGCGGGCCTGCGAGCTGTCCGGCGTCGCGCGCATCGACGGGCGCGACTGGTACTACGAGGGCGCGTTGACGCTCCTCGACCAGCAGAACGCGGACGGCAGCTGGCCGAAGGACGCGGCGTTCGACGACCAGCTCGAGCAGACGGCGATGGCGCTCCTGTTCCTCAAGCAGGCGTCACTGCCGGTCTACACGGGGAAGTAGCGACGGACGCTAGCGACCGTCGCCGGCGAGCCCGAGCCCGTTCCAGACCGACAGCCGGACGCCGTTCCCGAACACGTCGACGACCCCCACGCCGCCGTGCGGCAGGTTGAGGCTCACCGCGCGACTGAGCCGCATGCCCAGCATCGCCGCCGCGAACCCCGACACCAAGGCGCCCGACGCGACGACGGCGACGGTGTTCCCGACCATCTCCGCCCGCAGCTCGTCCCACCACGCGATCAGGCGTTCGATCGCCACGCCGAGGCTCTCCCCGCCCGGCGCGACGATCTCGCCGAAGTCGGCGAAGAACGAGCGCACTGCGTCCGGATCCTCTCGCGCCACGTCCTCCCACGCGCGCCCTTGCCAGTCGCCGAGGTCCTGGTCCCGCAGGCGTTCGTCGAGCGTCGGCTCGAGCCCCTTCGCGGCGGCGATCGCCATCGCCGCGTCGACGCACTGCGGCTGCGACGAGCTCCACACCGACTGCAGCTCGACGCCCTCCAACGCCCGCAGCCAGCCGAGCACCGCGCGCTCGCCCCGCCGCGACAACCGCGCGTCGCCGCTGCCGACCGCGACACCGTTGAATTCGTCGGCCAGCTCGGGATGGCGGAACAGGAACAGGCGACAGAAGTCGGTGACGTCTTGGAGCACGGTCGTGGAAACGTCACCGACCTTCGCCCGCCCGTCAACGCCGGCCGGCGGTTCTTCCACGGCCCGCATCAGCGTGGCGAACCGCCGCCGGCCCGGTGACAATCCCCGGTCCCCATGTTCGACGTCCTCAAGACCGGCATCGACGGCCTCGACGCCATTCTCGGCGGTGGCATCCGCTACCCCGCCGGCGGCGCCGCGTTCGTGTTCCTCACCGGTGGCGCCGGCTCGGGCAAGACCGTGCTCGCGCTCGAGCTCGCCGCGCGCGCCTGGCTCGAGGTCGACGACGGCAGCACCTGCCTCTACTACTCCGTCGAGCACACGCCGCGTTCCCTGTACCGCAAGCTGGCGCACGACTTCGCGTTCTACGGAACCGACGCGGAGGTCGAACGGCTCCCGCAGGAGGTACCGCACAAGCTCGTCCTCGAGGCCCGCCGCGACGGTCGGCGCTCACGGCTCGTCATCACGCAGGCCAACCCGGCCGCGCTCGAGAGCGCGCAGACCGGCAGCAGCATCGACATCGAGTGGATCCTCGCGGAGATCGCCAATCACGGCATCGCCGGCCGCGTCAAAGTCGCGTGCGTCGACAACATCGGCCTGCTCCTGACCGATCTCGACTACTACCAGAAGCGCCGCACGCTGCTGGCGACGCGCCGGCAGCTGATGGACAGCGGTGTGCACGGCATCTTCGTCCAGGAGACGGCATCGCCGGGCGATCTCCGGATGCCGAGCGCCGAGGAGTTCTCGACCGATCTGCTGATCGAGCTGTCGTTCCAGACCGAGTACACGCAGTTCAAGGCGCGGACGATCGAGATCGCGAAGGCCAGGCACCAGGTACCTACTACCGCGGCATCCACCACTTCTCGATCGCCGGTCGCGGCATCCGGCGCGACACCTATCTCGGTGCGCGCAGCGAGCGCGGCCCGGGCCTCCACATCTACCCATCCGTCGCCGCACAGCTCTCGATCGCCCGCGACTCACACGCCGGCAAGCTGCCGCCGCGCGGGCGCGAGCTGATCGATCTCGGCCATCCCGACTTCCTGGCGGCGTACGAAGACGGCTCCGGTCCGAGTCCGGGCTCCTCCATCGCCGTGCTCGCCGAGCCCGGCACGCGCTACACGTACCTCGCGCTGCGGTTCCTCGCCGCGAGCTGCCTGGACGGCGAATCGACCCTGATGGTGTCGACCAAGGAGGACCAGGACGCGCTGCAGCGCATCATGGAGCGCGAACCGACGCTCCGCCCGTGCCTCGGTCCGAACGGGCAGCCGATCGAACGGTTCCGACTGCTCTACCTCCACCCGGAGTTCATCTCGGCGGGCAAGTTCACCTGGGATCTCCTGAACTTCACCGAGAGCGACGAGGGCGGCCAGCCGGTCACGCGGCTCGCGTTCGACAACATGTATCGCCTCGAGGACCGCTTTCCGTTGCTGTCCGGCCAGACGTTCATGATCCCGGCGCTGCTCGACATGCTGCGGTACCGCGGCGTCACGCCGATGTTCATGGGGCTGGTCCCGCCGGGACCGGGCGACGGCCGGCTCGCGATCGATCCCGGCCCGTTCCTGATGACGTTCGACCACGTCTTCTCCCTCTTCCTCCGCGACGAGGGCGACGCACAAAGACCGTGCGTCCGCATCCTCAAGTCGCCGGCGAACGTCTACTCCCGCAGCGCGGTCCCCTTCGACTTCGACAAGCCCTGACCGCCAGCGCCCGGTTCCCGCCGCCGACTCCGCGACCCGGCATCCGCAGCGCCCGTTCGTCCGCACGGCGATGTGCCGGACGCCGCTATTTGCGTTCATTTGCGTTCATTTGCGGTTTGATCCTGGTACGGCCACTCCAGAAAACAGAACCGCAAATGAACGCACATGAACGCAAATAGGGCACGGCGATCCGGACACACGCGGGCACACGCGAGCAACCGCGAGGGGCCGGAGACGTGCCGGAGGGCATCTGCGGGGAAGGCGCGTGCCACGGGGTCGGTGCGCTGCGCGCTGCGGCGACGGTGGCACGCTCGAGCGCCGCGCCGGTGATCCCCGGGCGCCTTCGGCGCCGTGACCGTCCGCCCGCCGAGCCCGTTCGTCCGCACGGCGATGTGCCGGACGCCGCTATTTGCGTTCATTTGCGTTCATTTGCGGTTTGATCCTGGTACGGCCACTCCAGAAAACAGAACCGCAAATGAACGCACATGAACGCAAATAGGGCACGGCCATCCGGACACACTCGGGCACACGCGAGCAACCGCGAGGGGCCGGAGACGTGCCGGAGGGCATGCTTCGGGGTCGGTGCGCTGCGCGCTGCGGCGACGGTGGCACGCTCGAGCGCCGCGCCGGTGATCCCCGGGCGCCTTCGGCGCCGTGACCGTCCGCCCGCCGAGCCCGTTCGTCCGCACGGCGATGTGCCGGACGCCGCTATTTGCGTTCATTTGCGTTCATTTGCGGTTTGATCCTGGGTACGGCCACTCCAGAAAACAGAACCGCAAATGAACGCACATGAACGCAAATAGGGCACGGCGATCCGGACACACTCGGGCACACGCGAGCAACCGCGAGGGGCCGGAGACGTGCCGGAGGGCATGCTTCGGGGTCGGTGCGCTGCGCGCTGCGGCGACGGTGGCACGCTCGAGCGCCGCGCCGGTGATCCCCGGGCGCCTTCGGCGCCGTGACCGTCCGCCCGCCGAGCCCGTTCGTCCGCACGGCGATGTGCCGGACGCCGCTATTTGCGTTCATTTGCGTTCATTTGCGGTTTGATCCTGGTACGGCCACCCCAGAAAACAGAACCGCAAATGAACGCACATGAACGCAAATAGGGCACGGCGATCCGGACACACGCGGGCACACGCGAGCAACCGCGAGGAGCCGGAGACGCGCCGGAGGGCATCTGCGGGGAAGGCGCGTGCCACGGGGTCGGTGCGCTGCGCGCCGCGGCGACGGTGGCATGCTCGAGCGCCGCGCCGGTGATCCCCGGGCGCCTTCGGCGCCGTGACCGTCCGCACGGCGAGCCCGTTCGTCCGCACGGCGATGTGCCGGACGCCGCTATTTGCGTTCATTTGCGTTCATTTGCGGTTTGATCCTGGTACGGCCACTCCAAAAAACAGAACCGCAAATGAACGCAAATGAACGCAAATAGGGCACGGCCATCCGGACACACGCGGGCGCACGCGAGCAACCGCGAGGGGCCGGAGACGTGCCGGAGGGATGCTGCGGGGAGGGCGCGTGCTACGGGGTCGGTGCGCTGCGCGCCGCGGTGACGGTGGCCCGGACGAGGGTCTCGTCGGTGATCCGCCGGGCGTACTCGTCGCGACCGGCGGCGCCCATCGAGCAGGCGGGGTTGCGGAAGCGCATCGGACCGTCGACCGGTGCCGAGGCGGAGAAATGCACTTCGCGGACTCCGGTCGCGCGGATCAGCGCGGCGACGTTGTCGGCGCGCACGCCGCCGCCGGGCATCACGAGGATGCGGGCGCCTGCCTTCGCGGTGAGCTCGCGGATGCGCGGCTGACCGTCGACGACCGACGCCGCCGCGCCCGACGTCAGGATCCGCGCGCAGCCGAGCACGATCACGGTCTCGAGCGCGGCGAACGGATCGCGGGCCATGTCGAACGCCCGGTGGCAGGTCACCGGGAGCGGGCCCGCCGCTTCGATCAGCGCCTGCATCGCGGTGGCGTCGACGTCGCCGTCCGGCGTCAGCACTCCGGTCACGATGCCGTCGGCGCCGCACGCGCGCAGGTGGGCGACGTCTTCGAGCATCGACTCCAGCTCGGCATCGGTCACCGCAAAGTCCCCGCCACGGGGGCGCACCATCGCGACGATCGGGAGCCTCGTCGCGGACCGTGCCCTCACCATCAGGCCGTGACTCGGCGTCAGCCCGCCGGCGTCGAGGTCCTGGCAGAGCTCGATGCGGTCGGCGCCGCCCGCGGCCGCGGCGCGCACGCCGTCGACCGATTCGACGCAGACCTCGCAGATCACCTCGCGTGGGCTTCGACCCTGGTCCTCGGTGTTCGTCACGTTCGCATGATGCCGATCCGGCAGCGACGGTGCTATCCTGCCACGAGCATGAGGGGCGAATCGAAACGCCGGCGGCGCGTGCTCCGACTGGTCGCCGCGCCGGTGCTGCTCTGCGCGGCGGCGATCGGTGGCATGCAGGCCGACGTGCTGCTGCGCTTCGGCGATCACGTGTTCGCGTTGGACGAAGCTCCGAGCCGCGACGTCGCGATCGTGCTGGGCGCCAGCGTCCAGCGCGATGGCACGCCGTCGAACATGCTCGACGACCGCCTGCGGGCCGCGGCGAAGCTCTGGCACGAAGGACGGGTCCGCCGCGTGCTCGTCAGCGGCGACCGGAGCGTCGAACGCGAGTACGACGAGGTCGGCGCGATGGCGCGTGCGCTCGAGGCGGCCGGGGTGCCCGCGGACGCGATCGTCGAGGACCCCGCCGGCCGACGGACCTTCGACAGCATGTGGCGTGCGAAGCACGAGTACGGCATCGACGACGCGCTGGTCGTGACCAACCCGTTCCACGTGTCCCGCGCAGTGTGGCTCGGCCGCGAGCTGGGGCTCGATGTCGACGGCGTGGCGGCGCCGGCGGGCCACGACTACAGCGCGACGACGCGGTTCACCCACGAGCTGCGTGAGTTCGGTGCGCGCGTGCTCGCGTGGCTCGACGTGCGCGTGCTCGACACGCGTCCGGGCGTCGGGCACTCCTGACGCGTCGCGTCAGTCGCCCGACGACTTGCGGCCCTTCACGATGTGCTCGACGACGCTCGGGTCCGCCAACGTCGTGACGTCGCCGAGCTGCTCGTACTCGCCCGCGGCGACCTTGCGCAGGATGCGGCGCATGATCTTGCCGCTGCGCGTCTTCGGCAGCCCCGGCACGATCTGGATCCGGTCGGGCGTCGCGATCGCGCCGATGACCTCCCGGACCTTGTCGCGAAGCTCGGCGGCGAGCTCCTGCAGGTCCCGATCGCGGAAGCCGGCCCCGAGCATCACGTAGGCGTAGATGCCCTGCCCCTTGACGTCGTGCGGGTAGCCGACCACCGCGGCTTCGGCGACCGCCTCGTGCGCGACCAGCGCGCTCTCGACCTCGGCCGTGCCGAGTCGGTGGCCCGAGACGTTGAGCACGTCATCGACGCGACCGGTGATCCAGTAGTAGCCGTCCTCGTCGCGACGGCAGCCGTCGCCGGTGAAGTAGAGACCTGGGTAGGTCTTGAAGTAGGTCTCGACGTAGCGCTCGTGGTCGCCCCAGATCGTCCGCGCCTGCGCGGGCCATGACGCGGCGATGCACAGGTTGCCGGAGACGTCGTTGCCCTCGAGCACGCTGCCCTCGGCGTCGACGAGCACCGGTTCGACGCCGAAGAACGGCAGCGTGCCGGAGCCGGGCTTGGTCGGGGTCGCGCCCGGGATCGGCGTGATCATGTGGCCGCCGGTCTCGGTCTGCCACCACGTGTCGACGATGTCGCAACGACCCTCGCCGACGACGTCGTGGTACCAGCGCCAGATCTCCGGATTGATCGGCTCGCCGACGGTGCCGAGGATCCGAAGGCTCTTGCGGAGGTACTTCGTCACCCACGAGTCGCCGGCCTTGGCGATCGCGCGAAGTGCCGTCGGCGCCGTGTAGAACGAGTGGATGCCCAGGTCGTCGACGAGCCGCCAGTAGCGACCGGGATCGGGGTAGACCGGCACCGACTCGAACATCACCGACGTCGCCGCGTTGGCGAGCGGTCCGTAGACGATGTAGCTGTGCCCGGTGATCCAGCCGACGTCGGCGGCGCAGCAGTAGACGTCGCCGTCGCGCAGATCGAACACCAGCTCGTGGGTCAGCGCGGTGTAGACGAGGTAGCCACCCGACGTGTGCAGCAGGCCCTTCGGCTTGCCGGTCGATCCCGACGTGTAGAGCACGAACAGCGGGTCTTCGGCGTCGACGATCTCGATCGGGCAGTAGGGCGGCTGCTTCTGCGAGCTCGGCCTCGAGCTCGAAGTCGCGACCGGCGACCATCGGCACCTCGGTCTCGGTGCGGCGTGCGACCAGCACCGTCGTCACGGCGGTGCCCTTCAGCGCCTTGTCGACGGTCGCCTTGAGCGGGATGCGCTTGCCGCCGCGCAGGCCCTCGTTGGCGGTCAGCACCATCCGGCAGTCGGCGTCGAGGATCCGATCGCGCAACGAGTCCGCCGAGAAGCCGGCGAACACCACCGAGTGGATCGCGCCGATCCGCGCGCACGCGAGCATCGCGTAGGCGGTCGCCGGGATCATCGGCATGTAGATGCAGACGCGATCGCCCTTCCTCACGCCGTGCGCGCGCAGGACGTTCGCCATCCGGCAGACCTCGTCGTGCAGCTCGCCGTAGCTGATCCGGCGATACTCCCCGACCTCGTCGGCCGCCCAGATCAGCGCGGTGTGATCGGCCTTCTCGGGCAGGTGCCGGTCGACGCAGTTGTAGCAGACGTTGAGGCGACCACCCTCGAACCAGCGGAAGCTGGCCTGCCTGAAGTCCTGGTGCCGCACGCGGTCGTAGGCGCGGTGCCAGGTGATGCGCGCCGCCTGCTCGTCCCAGTAGCCCTCCGGGTCCCGGATCGAGCGGTCGTAGATCGACCGGTAGTCGTCGAGCGAGCGGATGCGCGCGCCGTTCACGATGGCCGGCTTGGGCGGGAAGGTCTCGGCGTTCGGCGTGTCGGACATGGCTTCCTCGCGGGTCGAGCCCTGGTTTATCGGGCCACTCGCCGCCGATCAATCGCGGCCGGCGAGCCGCCCCGGTCGCGCGGTCACTTCAGTCCGCGCACCCAATGCAGCAGCGTGCGCACCGCGGTCCCTGCGGCGCCACCGGTGTAGTAGTCCTTCGCACGCCCACCCCACGCGGTGCCGGCGATGTCGAGGTGCGCCCACTTCGTGTCGCCGACGAAGTACGACAGGAACGCGCCGCCGGCGATCGAGCCGTTGCCGTGCTGCGGGCCGTTGATGTTCGCGACGTCGGCGAACTTGCTCTTCATCTGCTCCTTGTGGTTGTCCCACAGCGGGAGCTGCCACAGCGGCTCGTCGACGGCCTTGCCCGCGGCGATCAGCTCGGCGATGTGATCGTCGTCGTTGCCCATCACGCCGGCGACCTCGTGGCCGAGCGCGACGATGACCGCGCCGGTCAACGTCGCGAGGTCGACGATCCGGTCGGGCGAGTAGGTCTTGCGCGCCCAGCCGAGCGCGTCGGCGAGCACGAGCCGGCCCTCGGCGTCGGTGTTGAGCACCTCGATCGTCGTGCCGTCGAACGCGCGCACGACGTCACCCGGCTTCTGCGCGTCGGCGTCGGGCATGTTCTCCGCGGCGGCGATCACGCCGACGATCCGGACCTTGCCCTTCACGCCGGTCATGCCGCCCTTGCGGATCGCGTGGAACAGCCCGAGCACCGCGCCACCACCGCACATGTCGTAGCGCATCTCGTCCATCTTGGACGACGGCTTCAGGCTGATGCCGCCCGCGTCGAACGTCAGCCCCTTGCCGACGACGCACACCGTCCGCTTCGCGCCCTGCGGGTGGTAGTCGAACACGATCAGCTTCGGTGGCTCGACGCTGCCGCGCGCGACGCCGAGCAGCGCGTTCATCTTGAGCCGCTCCATCTCGCGCTTCTCGATCACCTTGACCTTGACCTTCGGTCCGGCGAGCTTCTTCGCCTGCTGCGCGAGGTAGGTCGGGGTCGCCAGATTGGCGGCCATGTTCTCGATGTCGCGGGCGAACACCGTCGCGTCGGCGCCGGTGATGCCGAGCTTGACGCCACGCTCGAAGTCCGCCTTGCCCTTGCCGGCGAAATGGATCGTCGCCGACTGACCCTTGCGGGGCTTCGGCTTCTCCTTGCGCGGCGGCTCGTAGCGGTAGGCGCCGAGCACGAGGCCCTCGGCGATGGCGGCGCCGGCGGCCGCCGCGTCCACCGAGCCGATGTCCGCGTCCGACAGCAGCAGGTCGAACGACTCCGCCCCGACCTGCTCGGCCAGCGACTGCGCGACCGCCGCGGCACGCCGCAGGCCCTCGGTGTCGAGCTTCTTCGGATCGCCCATGCCGACGAACCCGAGCCGCTTCGGATGCGCGGACTTGCCGCCGGCCTTGTGGAACACGCTCGTCTTGCGCGCGTCCGTCGACAGGTCGCCGGTCTGCTTCGCGGCGTGGACGAAGTCGGCCAGGGGCTTGCCCAGGTCGGGCGTGCGCTTCTCGAACGCGAAGCCGATGGTGAGCGGGGAACGGGACAGCGACGGAGCGGCGGTCTGCGTGCGGATCTTCATGGATTCCCTCGCGGTGCGGACCGGGTCCGCACCGGGTACGGCGAATCGATCCGCACACCGGCGGATCGGCGCGGACGGGTGTACCGCACGGTCCGCGGTGATGCGACGACGTTCACGGTCCGCTCGGGCGCGGCAGCTCGCCGACCCAGCGCGTGTCGCCGCCGCCGCCCGCGAGCCGCTCCTGCTTGAAGATCGGCACCTCGGCCTTCAGGCGGTCCATCAGCTCCCGGCATGCGTCGAACGCCGGCCCGCGGTGCGCCGCGGCCACGACGACCAGCACCGACGCCTCGCCGATCGGCACCTCGCCGAGCCGATGCGCGACCCGGATCCGACCGATGTCGTGCCGCGACGCGACCTCGGCCATCAGCCGCGCCATCATGTCGTGCGCCATCTCGGCATAGGCCTCGTAGCGAAGCCCGGTGACCGTCGCGCCGTCGTTGTGGTCGCGCGTGACTCCGGCGAACGTGACGACGGCGCCGTCGTGGTCGGTGCGCGCCTCGGCCTCCAGCGGGCGCGGATCGAGCGGACCGTCGACCAGCTCGAAGCGGAAGCGCGGCGTGTCGTGGTCGCCGCCGCTGATCGGCGGGATCAGCGCGACCTCGTCGCCGTCGCGGAGGACGCGGTCGGGGGCGGCGTACTGACGATTGACCGCACGGGTGTAGGGCAGACGCGCGAGATCGGGGTGCTGCGCGGCGAGCTGCCGCTCGAGGTCGGTGACGGTCGCGCCGTCGTCGAGCTCGACGTCGAAGGCGTCGCGGCCGAACAGCTCACGGACGGCGGCAAAGCAGCGAATCGTGACCTTCACGGGGGTGGTGTAGGGAGCGGGCGGCGGGGCGGCAAGCGGTCAGGGGGGCGGGGGCTCGGCCGCAGCATGGGATTCGGCGCGGGGTTCGGCACGGAACAAGCGCCAGAGCCAGATACCACCCAGCGCGGCACATGCGAGGGAGATCCCACCGACCAAGGAGTCGCTCAGGAGGAACGACCCGAGACCGAACAGTCCGCCGAACACGGCGATCGTCGATGCGATCCACATCAGTAGATCGTGCCCGAGCGCATGCGGTGGAAGTCCGGCCGCCGTCGCGACGGGCCTCCAGGCTCCGCCGGGGCGGACCTTGACGTAGAACTCCCGCAAGTGAGCGGCCGAAACCGGGCGGGTCAGCCACGTCGCGGTCAGCCAACAGACGGTCGAGAACGCCACGATGGCCAGCAGGCCGAGCTGGTCCGCCGGACCGCCGGTCCACGCGGCGAGGGTGTGGTCGAGACCGCCCTTGCGCACCACGAGAAACGCGACGGCCGACGCGATCATCGCGACGATCTCCGACCACGCGTTCACCCGCCACCAGAGCCAGCGCAGGATCAGGACGAGTCCGGAACCAGCGGTCAGATCCATGATGTACCTCCACCCCTCGCCAGCGCTGACGAGGAGCCACGTGACCAGCGATCCGGCCGCCATCACGAGAACGACGGCGATCCGCGCGACGACGACCTGCGAATGCTCGTCACGTTCGTCCTTCGCCAGGAACGGCAGCCAGAGATCGTTGACCAGATAGCTCGCGGACAAGTTCAGCGTCGTCGTGATCGTGCTCATGAACGCAGCGAGGAACGACGCCGCGACGAGCCCGAGCAGCCCGATCGGCAGGAATTGGAACATCCACGGGTAGGCCTTCTCCGGTTGGTAGTCGGTGAGGCCACTGGCCGCGAGCGCCGCCTTCACGTCCTGACCCGAGTCGCTCGCGGTACGCATCACGTTCGCCGCATCGAGGAATCGCGGTTCCAAGGCAATTGCGCACAGTGCGACCAGGATCCACGGCCACGGACGCAGGACGTAGTGCGCGACGACGAACCACAGATTGCCCCCACGGGCATGGCGTTCGTCGATCGCTGCGGACATCCGCTGCACGACGTAACCGCCGCCGCCGGGCTCGGAACCCGGGTAGTAGACCGCCCACCAGTTGACGAGGACGAAGATCAGTATGCCCGCGGTGAACGCGTCCCAGGCGGTCGGGAACACGGTGAGCAGATGCTCGCGGCCGTGCGCGTCCGCGATCTCGGTCACGCGTGTCACCATCGCCGACAGCCCGCCGACCTCCGACACCGCGAGAACAGCGAGCAGCACCGCGCCCAACACCGCCATCGCGAACTGGAGCACGTCGGTTGCGACCACACCCCACAGGCCCGAGAGCGTCGTGTAGACGAGCGTCAGGAGGAGCAATCCGGCCAGCGTCCACGCGGGCGACAGGTCCGGAAAGATCGCGCCGACGATCGAGTTCATCGCCTTCGTGACGAAGCCGAAGATGATGGAGTTGACGACCAGGCCGAGGAACACGGCCTTGAACGCGCGCAATGCCTTCGCCGCCGTGCCGTCGTAGCGCTTCGCGATCAGCTCGATCTCGGTGACGACCTCGGCGCGGCGCCAGAGTCGCGAGAACAGGAACACCGTCAGGGTGGCTCCGAACAGGAAGTTCCACCAGAGCCAGTTCTCCGCCACGCCCCCGTGAATCACGAATCCGGCGACGACGATCGGCGTGTCGGCCGCGAACGTCGTGGCCACGATCGACGTCCCGAGTGCCCACCACGGCAGGTTGCGACCCGACAGGAAGTACTCCTGCAGGTTCTTCCCCGCACGCCTCGCGTAGTAGAGCCCGACACCGGTCGTGACCATGAGGAACCAGCACAGGAACCCCCAGTCCCAGCCGGAGAGCTGCACCACGGCGATCATGCCTTCCTCCGGCGGACGCCAACCATCAAGCCCAGCAGCACCATCACGGCGGCGGCGATGCCGTTCGTCCAGGCCCCGGCGCGACTGTCCGCGAGGAAGATCGCGATCACCAGCGGAAGGGCCAACAGCCAGAAGCCGATCGCGATCGGCGCGTACGGAGAGGAGGTCGGCATGGCGAGGGACGCATCGTGGCGAGGGTGTCGGAAGGGATCCAGCGAAACCGGGGTCGCCGCTCCGCGCACCCGTCCGCTGTCTCCCGGATTGCACCGACGCGCCGAACCCCGGATGTTCTCTCCCATGCGCATGCGCACCCTGGCCCTGGCGTTCCTGCTCCTCGCCCCCCTGCTCGCCGCCCAACAGCCGCCCGGCGCCGACGCCGCTCCGACCGAACCCGCGCAGCGCCTCCTCTCGCAGCTCTCGCTCGAGCAGCGTGCCGCCCAGCTCATCTTCTGCTTCACCTACTCGACGCTCGACCCCGACTACGCCCGCCGCGACGAGATCCGACAGTGGCTCGACGACCCGGGCATCGGCGGCGTGATCCTCTCGCTCGGCACCGCCGAGACCGCGGTCGCGCTGATCGACGACCTGCAGCGCCGCGCGCACCTGCCGCTCCTCCTCGCGGCGGACTTCGAGGGCGGGCCGGGCTTTCGTCTGGACGACGCCAGCGACTTCGGCAGCTCGATGCTGCTCGGCGCGACGCGATCCTCCCGTCTCGCCTACCAGGTCGGGCGGATGACGGCCGAGGAGTCGCGCGCGATGGGGTTCCACTGGAACTTCGCGCCGGTGCTCGACGTGAACATCAATCCGGCGAACCCGATCATCGGCACGCGCTCGTTCAGCGAGGATCCGGCGCTCGTCGCGCGCCTCGGCACCGCGTTCGTCCTCGGCTCGCAGAACGCCGGCGTCCTCGCGACCGGCAAGCACTTCCCCGGCCACGGCGACGTGTCGGTCGACTCGCACATCTCGTTGCCGACCGTCGCCGCGCCGCACGAGCGCCTCGAGAGCGTCGAGCTGGTGCCGTTCCGCGCCGCGATCGAGGCCGGACTCGGCAGCGTGATGACCGGACACCTCTCGGTACCGGCACTCGACGATCCGGGCATCCCGGCGACGATGTCGGAGAAGATCCTGACCGGCGTCCTGCGCCACGAGCTCGGCTTCGACGGGATCATCGTCACCGACTCGCTCGGCATGGGCGCGCTCGGCGAGGTCGTCGAGGATCGCAACGAGGCCGCGGTGCGCGCGCTCGCCGCCGGTGCCGACGTGCTGCTGATGCCGCCCGACCCGAGCGGTGCGCGCGACGCGGTCGTCGCGGCCGTGCGCAGCGGTCGCGTTCCCACGAAGCGGCTCGACGAAGCGTGCCTGCGCGTGCTGCGCGCGAAGGCCGACGCCGGGCTGCTCGACGGCGCCGGGATGCCGTCGCCCGACTGGCGTGACGTCGTCCTGTCCGCACCGCATCGCGAGCTCGCCGCGGAGATCGCCCGGCGCGGCACGACGATCATCCGCGACCCGCTCGGCCTCGTGCCGCTCCGCGCGAAGAACGTCGTGCTGGTCGAGGCGTTCGCCGGGGAGATCGGTCAGCGCGGCAAGGCGATGCTCGACGCACTCGCGAACACCACCGAGGCGCTCGCCGTCCACCGCCTGCCCGAGCATCCGTCGAAGGAGGATCGTTCCGCTGCGATCGCCGCGATCCGCGCCGCGAAGGACGACCCGGACACCCTCGTCGTCTGTGCGGTCTACCCGCGCGGCGGGCGCACCGCGCCGAAGCTGGACGACGTGTTCCAGGCGGTCGCCGGGGCGCCGCGCGCGGTGGTCGCGATGATGGGCACGCCCTACGCGACCGAACCGATCGGTGAGTCCACCGCCTACGTCTGCGGCTATCACGACTCCCTGCCGGTCGAACGGGCGGTCGCCGCGGTCCTCGCCGGCACCGGTCCGGCGTTCGGTCGCCTGCCGGTCACGCTGCCGGAGGTCGCGAAGTTCGGCGATGGCCTGTCGTTCCTGCCGCTCGAGAAGGCACTGCCACACACCGCGCCCGAGCAGCAGGGCTTCGTCGCCGATCTCGCCCGGCGGGTGCGCGAGCGCCTCGAACGCGGCGTCGCGGACAAGGCGTTCCCCGGCGCGGTCGCGCTGGTCGCGCGGCGTGGCGAGGTCGTCGCCGAGGTCGCCGTCGGTCACGAGACCTACGACGAGAACGCGCCGGCGGTGACCACGCACTCGCTCTACGACCTCGCCTCGCTGACCAAGGTCTGCGCGACCACGCCGACCGCACTGCGCCTGATCGACCGCGGCGAGCTGTCGCTCGACACGCACGTCCAGGACCTGCTGCCCGGCTTCCAGGGCGAGAACAAGGACAAGGTGACGATCCGCAACCTGCTGACGCACACCGCCGGACTGCCGCCGTTCCGGACGTTCTTCAAGGACCTCCGCGGCAAGGCAGCGATCCTCGCCGAAGCCGAGAAGACGCCGCTCGACTACGAGCCGGGCACGAAGACCCGCTACAGCGACATCGGGATGATGCTGCTGATGGCCTGCATCGAAGCGGTGACGAAGAAGCCATTCGACGTGGTCGCACGCGAGGAGGTGTTCGAACCGCTCGGCATGACGTCCGCCCGCTTCACGACGACCGGCTCTCCGATCGACGCGGTGCCGACCGAGATCGAGGAGATCCGGGGCGGCCTCGTCCGCGGCGAGGTGCACGACGAGAACGCCTGGGCGATGGGCGGCGTCTCGGGCCACGCCGGCCTGTTCGCCGACGCCGAGGACGTCTGCCGCATCGGCCTCGCCTACCTCGGCGGCGGCCGCACCTGGATCTCCCCGTCGCTCGCGCGCCTCGCGATCAAGCGCGCGAACGTCGTCGAAGGGCAGCTCGCGCGCGCTCGGCTGGGACACCTTCGAGGCCGGCGGCTCCGGCGGCTCGAAGCTGTCGCCCGACTCGTTCGGTCACACCGGCTTCACCGGCACGTCGATCTGGTGCGACCCGGAGCGGGACATCGCGATCGTCCTGCTGTCGAACCGCGTCAACCCGACTCGCGACAACCAGCGCCACAAGCTCGTGCGCTCCGAGCTCGCGGATCTGGTGATCGAGGCCCTGCGCGACTGACGGCAGGGCCCGGGTCGATCACGGCAGCAGCACCGTGCCGTTCGCGTTCGTCACGAACTGCGGGAGGCCGAGCGCGTCGATCGCGATCCCGGCGAAGCTCAGCGTCCGGAACTGCAGCACGTTGAGCACGCCGCCGGGCACGCTGAACGTCGCCGTCGCCCGGCCCTGGGCGTCGAGCGTCCCGAAGGCGTTCTGGAACAGCGGCGTGTTCACGGCGAGGAACAGCGCGTCGGTCACCGGATCGAGCACGAGCGGCACGGTGAACCCGGGCTGCCATGGCGTCCCGGGGACGATTCCGGAGATCCCGCCGAGGACGAGGTAGGTGGCGCCCGCAGCCGCCGGGCCGGCATCGACCGTGAGCTGCACGAGCCCGCCGGTGTTGGTCGACAGGATCACCGGGTTCGCCGTCAGGGTCGTCGTGCCCGCGACCCGGCGACGCGTGACGGCGACGTGGCCGTCGGTGTCCCGCACTTCGATCCCCACCGTCACACCCGCCGGGGACGGCAGCAGCCTGGTCGCCGGACCGCTCGGCAGCCAGAGCGTGTCCGGATAGCTGTCGTCGTTCCAATCGAACCGCACCAGCAGGTTCGCGGACGGATCCTCCAGGTCCTGGCTCGCCGACGAATCGACCGTCGCGCTCAATCCGCCGGCGAGGACCGTCCCGATCGCAGGCGACGGGAAGTTGGGGCCCGGCACCGCGTACTGCTGCAGCTTCGCCCACCAGCTCGTCAGGGTCGTGCCGTAGCGGAACGACTGGTAGCCGTCCGCGCCGCCCTGCAGCGCCCCGGTGATCGACGCTTCGACGGTCTGGTCGGTCGTCGTCTCGCCGGACGACGAATACGTCTTGACGACCGGCGTGACCCGCCGGCCGGGGTAGGCCGTGCACGCGATCCGCGCGTACTGCGCGGCCGTGCGCACGTACGCCTGATGCTCGGCGTAGGTGTTGTAGATGCTGCCGTCGGCCGTGTAGCACATCGGCATCAACACGTCGATCCACTGTGCCATCGCCGCCCAGTTCTGGCCGTAGTCGGACGAGAACATCGACATCGCGGAGTTGTAGCTCCGGAAGTTCAGGTCGTAGGTCGGACCGTCGAACGTGTAGCGGTTCGCGAGCAGATAGGCGGCCAGCGAGAGCCGGCCGATCCGCTGCTTGATGTCGCGGCAGAGATTCGTGACCAGCGTCGAGTCATTGCCGCTGCTCGAGCCGACGAACCGGATGTAGTCGAGCGCCAGGCCGTCGAGGTCGTACACCGGCGTGCCGTCGGGATGGAACGAGTCGACGAGGTAGCCGACGACGTTCAGCAGGTAGGCGCGGTGGCTCGCATTGGTCGGCTGCACCGAGTCGGCGAAGCACTTGAGGACGGCGACGACGCGCAGGTCGGCGGCGTGCGCCGCGGTGATCAGCGACGACAGGTTGATCCCTGCACCGCCCGGGCGCACCGGGCCCCACGCCGCACTCCAGTTGCCGGCGTTGTCGGTGATCCAGAGGTCGCCGGTGCTCGGTCCGGTCGCGCGGAACACGCTGACGTAGATCGTGTCGACACCGCGCTGTGCGCAGGTGTTGACGATCTCCTGGACCCGGCCGTCCATGTTGCCGACCAGGAACGGAAACACGCCAACGGACACGTCGCTCGATGGGGTGACCGGACCCTGGGCAACCGCGGACACGGCGAGCGACGCGACGAGAGAGAGAGTTCGCAAGTGCATCATGAGAGTGGCGACCAAGCGTATCGCGCGCGATCTGTCGCTCCAGGGGCGGAGCCTCGGTTACCGCACGGCGAAAGGGTGCCGCCCCGGTCCGCAGCTCACACCTTGAAGCGGATGCCCTTCTTCTCCATCGCCCAGAGCACGACGAACCAGCCGAGGATCCACGCGATCGCGTAGGCGAGGGAGGCGTTCCTGCCGTCGAGCCACGAGTCGAAGCACGTGCGGTAGATCCACGTCTTCAACGGGATCGACTCGCCGCCGGACGAGACTTCGATCTTGTAGAGCAGCCGGCCCACGATCGCCGAGCCGACGAACACCGTGATCGCGTTGACGCCGTAGATACGGAACGGCACGGTCCAGCGCTTCCAGCCCCGCAGGTCGGCAGCGTACAGGCAGAGCCCGAGCCCGAGCGCGGCGAGACCGGCGGTGAACACCGCGTACCGAGCTCGTCCACAGCGCCTTGTTGATCGGGAACACCTGGCCCCAGCACCAGCCGAGGACCATCAGCACGGCACCGATGCGGAACACCTCGAGGTTCTTCCGCTCGAGCGATCGCGAGGCGTCGCGGATCATCACGCCGACGAACAGCCCGAACAGCGTCGTCGCGATCGCCGGGATCGTGCTGAGGATGCCCTCGGGGTCGTAGACCCTCGCGCTGATCCACATGTGGTTCGGTACCGAACACCGTGCGGTCCAGCCACGCCGCGAGGTGCGTGCCCTTGTGGTCGATGTCCGGCGCGCCCTGCCCCGGCACCGGCACGAGCGTCATCAACGGCCAGTACAGCAGCAGCAGGCTCCAGCACGTGATGCGCAGGGTCCGCAAGGACAACCACAGGTACATCAGCGACACCACCGCGTAACACACACCGATGCGCTGCAGCACGCCCGGGAAGCGCAGCGTCTGCCACTTCTCGAGCGGCTCGTAGAACAGATACGGGAAGTACGCGATGAAGATGCCGAGTCCGATCAGGACGAGCGCGCGGCGCACGATCTTCCGGACGAGTGGACCCTTCGGCACCTGCGCCTCGAGGCGGCCGCCGATCGCGTAGGCGATCGCGACCCCGACGATCCACAGGAAGAACGGGAAGATCAGGTCGGTCGGCGTCCAGCCGTGCCACGGCGCATGCTCGAGCGGCGCGTAGATGTCCCCCCACGATCCGGGGTTGTTGACCAGGATCATGCCGACGATCGTGATGCCGCGAAACGCGTCGAGCGCGGCGAGGCGTTGCCTTGGCTCGGTCACCGGGCCTCCGTGAGGTCGAGGACGATCGGAAAGTGTGCGCCCTCGACGATCGCGCCGACGGGCAGCAACGGCACGCCACGCAGGAGCGGCGTGCTCGCGTCGGCGACGCGCGTGTCGGGCGCCATGTAGTTGAACACCAGCGCGCGCCGCGGCCGGTCGGTGCGATTCCCGGCCGAGCCGTGCAGCGTGTGGCTGTGGTGCAGCGTCGCGGAGCCGGCGGGCACGGGCACCGGCACCGGCCGGAACGCGGCCGCCTGCTCGGGCGTCAACACGTCGTGGATCGCGTCGAGCGGGCTGTCGAACGGCAGCTTCGGCAGGAGCCCGAAGCGGTGGCTGCCCGGCACGAACTGCACGCAGCCGTTCTGCTCGTCGGCGTCGTCGAGCATCACGTTGATCGTGACGTGGCGTGCGGGCTCGGTGCGCGTCCAGTAGGAGTAGTCCTGGTGCCACGGCACGACGCCGGTGTGTCGCGGCGGCTTGTAGAACACCTGGTCGTGCCAGAACCGCAAGCGATCGACGCCGAGCGCCTGTGCGCACGGCACGGTCAGGCGCGGATCGTCGATCAGCGCGCGCAGCGCCTCGTCGACGCGCCAGCCACCGAGGAAGTGGCAGACGACGGCGTCGGGCTTCTCGCTCCACGCCTGCTCGACCTCGTAGAGCCGCGGCTCGAGCTCGCGCAGCCGCTGGCGCAGGTCGTCGACTCGCGCACGCAGCGCCCCCACCTCGCCGGGCTCCAGCACCGCGATCGGGCCGACGAACCCGTCGCGCTCGAACGCGGCGAGCTGCTCGGCCGAGAGGCCGTGGCGGGCGAGGAGGGCGGAGCGGGCGGGCATCCGCTCTGCGACGATGGCGCCGAGCCGGGCGGCGCGCAAGCGCGGGCATGCCGCGCGAGCGTCGGGAACGGCGACACAACGTGGCCCTCGGCCGCCGCGTCGCGTAGCCTCCCCGCCGCTCGCCCGTGAAAATCCCCGACACCGATCTCGCGATCCTCGTCGGCTACCTGCTCGGCATGGTGGCGTTCGGCGTCTGGATCGGCCGCCGCCCAGAAGGATGCCGCCGACTACATGGTCGGCGACCGCAATCTGCCGTGGTGGCTCGTGCTGTTCTCGATCGTCGCGACCGAGACCAGCACGGTCACGTTCCTCAGCATCCCGGGCTACGGCTACGAGCACGACCTGACCTGGCTGCAGCTCCCGCTCGGGTTCCTGGTCGGGCGGCTCTTGGTCGTCGGTCTCCTGCTGCCGGGCTACTTCCGCGGCCGGATCTTCACCGCCTACCAGGTGCTGCACGACCGCTTCGGCGGCGTCACCGAGCGGGTCGCGAGCATGCTGTTCATCGCGACGCGCACGCTGGCGGATGGGCTGCGGCTGTACCTGTCGGCGATCGCGCTCCAGCAGATCACCGGCATCGACATGCACTGGGCGGTCGTCGCGATGGGCGCGGCGACCGTCGTCTACACGTTCGTCGGCGGGATGCGCGCGGTCGTGTGGACGGACTTCATCCAGTTCGTCGTCTACCTCGGCGGCGCGATCCTCGCGTTCCAGCTGCTGCTCGGCGGGATCGACGGCGGCTGGTCGGGCTTCGTCGAGCAGGGCGAACGCCGCGGACAAGCTGAGCGTGTTCGACCTGCACTTCCGATCGACCAGCCCTTCCAGCTCTGGGCCGGACTGATCGGCGGGCCGTGCTCACACTCGCGACCCACGGCGTCGACCAGATGATGGTGCAGCGCTACTTCTGCGCGAAGAGCCGCGCGCAGGCGAGCGTCGCGCTCGGAGGTCGAGCGGATTCGTGGTGATCGCGCAGTTCGCGCTGTTCCTGCTGATCGGCGTCGCGCTGTGGGTGCTTCTAAGGACAGCTCCAGCGGGATCGCGTGTTCGAGAAGGGTGACGAGGTGTTCGCGACTTCATCGTCGAGGAAATGCCGGTCGGGAGTGCGTGGCGTCGCTGCTGGGTGCGGTGTTCTCCGCGGCGATGTCGACGCTCTCGAGCTCGCTCAACTCGTCGGCGACGGCGCTGCACACGAACTTCTGGAAGCCGCTGTTCCGGCCCCGAAGCGGACGATCGACGGCAGCTCCGGACCATCCGGCTGTTCACGGTGCTGTTCGGCGCGCTACAGGTCGTCGTCGGGATCGGCGGCCAGGGTCTCGACCAGAGTGTCGTCAACGCGGTGCTCGCGATCGCGAGCTTCACGACCGGTATCATCCTCGGCGTGTTCCTGCTCGGGATCGCTGCACCGAAGGTCGGACAGACCGCGGCGCTGATCGGACTCGTCGCGGGCGCCACGGTCGTGACGACGATCCAATACGCGCCGATCGGCGCCGTCTTCCCAGGGTGGCCCGGCATCGCCTGGCCCTGGTTCGCGCTGATCGGGTCGAGCACGACGTTCGTGGTCGGCTGGCTCGCGAGTCATCGCTACCCCCGTCGCCCGGTGACCTCATGACCGCGCTCCGGCTCCTCACCTTCCTCGCGTTGGCGTGCGCGCCGTCGCTCACCGCACAGTCGTCTCCGTTCGTCGTCCGCAACGGCGTCGACGTGCTGGTCGCCGCGGACTTCGCACCGCTCCGCGGGGCGAAGGTCGGCCTGATCACGAACCAGACCGGCCGGACCTGCGACGGCAAGAGCGACGTCGACGCGTTCCTCGCGACGAAGGCGTGTCAGCTCGTCGCGCTGTTCAGCCCCGAGCACGGGTTCGCCGGCGCGCTGGATCAATCCAAGATCGCTGACGCGCAGCACAGCTCGGGGCTCGTGATCCACAGCCTCTACGGTGACGTCCGCAAGCCGACCGCCGAGATGCTCGAGGGAGTGGACACGCTGGTGTTCGACATCCAGGACGTCGGCTGCCGGTTCTACACGTACGTGGCGACGATGCGCCTCGCGATGGAGGCCGCCGCCGAGCACGGGCTGCGCTTCGTCGTGCTCGACCGTCCGAATCCGATCGGTGGGGTCGCGGTCGACGGACCGGTGCTCGCGGCGGGTGACGAATCGTTCACCGCGCCGCACACGATCCCGGTGCGGCACGGCATGACCGCCGGCGAGCTCGCGAAGATGATGAACCAGGAGCGAGGCATCGACTGCAAGCTCGACGTGATCGAGATGCAGGGCTGGCATCGCGACATGCTCTGGGACGCCACCGGGCTCGTGTGGGTGAACCCGTCACCCAACATGCGGTCGCTGAACGAGGCGCTGCTGTATCCGGGGATCGGACTGATCGAATACACCAACGTTTCGGTCGGGCGCGGCACGGACACGCCGTTCGAGCTGGTCGGCGCGCCGTGGATCGACGGGCCACGGCTCGCCGAACGGTTGCGCGCGATGAAGACCCCGGGCGTCGTGTGGATCCCGATCGAGTTCACGCCGAGTTCGAGCCGGTTCGCGAAGCAGAAGTGCAGCGGCGTGGAGATCCAGATCGTCGACCGGAGCGCGCTCGACCCGTTGCGCGCTGGCCTGGCGCTCGCGACCGCACTGCACGCGCAGCATCCCGACGAGTGGCGAATCGCTCGCTACACGAAGCTGCTGGACAGCCCGAAGGTGTTCGCGGCGCTGGAAGCGGGTGCGGGGCCGGATGCGCTGTGCGCGTCGTGGCACGACGAGCTCCAGGCGTTCCTCGAGCGGCGCACGAAGTTCCTCATCTACGACGGTGTGGGCGGGCGATGAGCGAGTCGTTCGCGCTCGGCATCGAGGTCGTGCTCGCGGAGCCGCCGCCGGCGCTGCGTGCGGCACGCACGTTCGGTGTGCTCTGCAATCAGGCATCGGTCGAAGGGACGTTCCGCTACTCCCACGAGCTGCTGGCGGACAGGTTCGGCAAGCGGCTCTGCGCGTTGTTCGGTCCGCAGCACGGCCTGTGGAGCGAGCAGCAGGACAACATGATCGAGACCCCGCACTCGATCGAGCCGCGCCTCGGTGTGCCGGTGCACAGCCTCTATGCCGACCGGCGCAAACCGACTCCCGAGATGCTGGACGGCATCGAGCTGCTCGTCGTCGATCTGCAGGACGTCGGCACGCGGGTCTACACGTTCGTGTGGACGCTCCTGCTGTGCCTCGAAGCCTGCGCCGAACAGGGCGTGCGCGTGCTGGTCCTCGACCGGCCGAACCCGCTCGGCGGCGAGGTGATCGAGGGCCCGGTGCTCGACCCGGCGTTCGCGAGCTTCGTCGGGCTCTTGCCGATCCCGATGCGGCACGGGCTGACGATCGCCGAGCTCGCGCAGTGGTTCGTCGAGGTCCGCGGCATCGACTGCGCGCTCGAGGTCGCGCAGATGCGCGGCTGGCACCGGTCGATGCTGTGGTCGGATCTCGGCCGGAGCTGGGTGCCGACGTCGCCGAACCTGCCTCGCGAAGAGGGTGTCCTCCTCTATCCCGGCCAGGTGCTGCTCGAGGGCACGACGTTCAGCGAAGGCCGCGGAACGACGACGCCGTTCGAGGTGTGTGGCGCTCCCGGCATCGACGGGCACGCGCTGGCCCACGAGATGCGCGCCCTCGGCGTCGGTCCGGAGCTCGCGCTGCGCCCGGTCCGCTTCGCGCCGACGTTCCACAAGTTCGAGGGCCGCTCGTGCGGTGGCCTCTTCCTCCACGCCCGCGATCCGCGTGCGGTGAGGAGCTACCGCGCGACACTCGCGCTGATCGCCGCCGTGCGCCGACTGCGCCCGGAAACGATGGGCTGGCGCCCGCCCCCCTACGAGTACGAGGAGACGCTGATGCCCATCGACATCCTCACCGGCAGCGCCGCCGCGCGCGAGGCGATCGACCGCGGCGCCGACGCCTCCACCCTCGACGCGCTGGCGAGCGTCGACACCAACAGCTGGTGGCACGCCACCGCCGACCACCGCCTCTACGACTGAAGGGCAGCAAATCACACCGGGTGTGGTTGGCTGTGTGTGCGGCCGAAGGGCAGCAGATCACACCGGGTGTGGTTGGCTGTGTTTCAGGGGGCGAGGGTCAGTGACACCGGCGTCGTCGCGAGCTGGAAACCGCCGGCGTCGAACGTCACCGCCGCGTGGTGCAGTGTGAGGCCGACCAGCGCCGGATCGTGCAGCGCCGGCAGCGAGATCGTCGCGGTGGCCCGGCCTTCGGCGTCGAGCGTGCCCACCGTGTCCTGCAGCATCGCGCTGTTCGACGCGCGCAAGCGTCACGGCGAACCACGCGTCCTGCACGAGCGGCACGTGCAGGGCGCCCAGATCGAAGCCCGGGGAGGTCGCGAACGAGCCCGCCACGACGTAGCCCTCGCCGGCATGAGCCGCCCCGCAGTCGATCGACAGCCGCTGCGCGCCACCGGTCGCGAGCGAGATCCGCGGCACGTCGCGCCGGAGGACCGGACTCGCCGACTTGACCAGCGAGAACGAGTCCCGCACCGCACCCGACCAATCGAGGTACGTCGCGTCGAGCCGGTCCCCCCGCACGTCGAGCACGACCGACCCCAGCACGTTCCACGACACGACCATCGCCGGATCGTCGAGCGGGCCGCCACTGGTCTGCCCGCCGCAGCCGGCGACCACGTAGACCGCACCGTCGTGCGGCGCACCACCGTCGCGCTTCCGGTAGACGCCGTCCCCCGACGCGCGCCCGTCCCCGCGGTCCACGAACATCGCCGGATTCAGCGCGTCCGATGTGCCGTAGAGCCCGTCGAGCAGATACGACCGCTCGTAGTCGTGGCTGTGGCCGCTGAACACCAGGTCGACCCCGCCCTGCTCGAGGATCGGCAGCGCGTTCTCCCGCATGTCGCGAAGCCGGCCCCCGCTGCCCTCGAGCTTGTCGGCGTCGTGCGACCCCTTCGAGTACGGCGGATGGTGCCAGTAGGCGATCACCCAGCGCCGCCGGTTGGTCGCGAGGTCCGCGCGCAGCCAGGTGAGCATCGGCCCGGTCGGCGACCGGTCGACGTCCTGCGAGTCGAGACACACGAAGTGCACGTCGCCATGATCGAACGAGTAGTAGGCCTCCGTCCCCGAGGGCACGCCGCCACACTCCCCGTTCTTCGGCAACGTGAACGTGTCGTAGTAGACGCCGCTCTGCGCGCCCGACGACGCGCTCCTGGCGTCGTGATTGCCGAGCGTCGGCCACAGGAACGTCGACCGCAGCACCGCCGGATACATGTCGAACACCGCCGCCTGGTACTGCGCGTCCGAGCCGTCGTAGTAGGCGTTGTCGCCGAGCATCAACCACACGTCGGTGTGGTCGGCACCGGGCCAGCGGAGATACGCATTGCGCACCGATGCCGGCCGCGCGTCGGCCGTGCCGGAGTCGCCGAGGATCCAGATGCGCACCGGCACGTCGGTGCCCGGCACCGGCGCCGTCC
Source organism: uncultured Planctomycetota bacterium (assembly GCA_963823025.1). Taxonomy (GTDB): domain Bacteria; phylum Planctomycetota; class UBA1135; order UBA1135; family UBA2386; genus CAWGKH01. Next base: position 935,194 of record CAWGKH010000011.1, read on the forward strand.
GGAACGCGAAGTCCGCGACGCCGCCGGCCAGCGCCCCCGCTGCGTCCCCCACCGCGTATGCGTAGCTCGTCGCCGGCTCGAGTCCGGTCAGCAGCGCCTCGTGCTCCCTCGTCGACGCGTCCGCGCGGAACGCCATCGCCAGTGACGACGGCCCGTCACCGGTCCACACCACGGTGCCGGTCGGCACGTCGGTCCGCCACCGCAACACCGCCGAGGTCGGCCCGCCCTGCTGCAGATACGGACCGCGCACGACCATCGCATCGGCCGCGCTCCCCACGAGCTCGAGGTCGAAGCTCAGGTCCGAGCTCGTGCCGCGCACCTGGTGCACCTCCACGGCGACGACGTTCGTCCCGGCCCGTAGCGCCGACGGCGGAATGTCCACCGTGTGCCAGTCCGCCTCCTCCGACCCGCTCGCCGTCGACGCCGCCCAGGTGTCCGGCCCGGGTGCTCCCCATGGCATGCCACTCCGCGCGATCTCGACGCCGTTGAGCCATACGACCGCGCCGTCGTCGCGCAGATAGCGAAGCCGCAGCCGGGCGAACACCCGAGGATCCGCGACCTCGAACGCGTGCCGGAACCAAGTCGTCGGGTGCTTCGCCTTCGCATCCGGCCCGTAGCCGATCACCGTCGCCTCGTCCCCGTCGCCGTAGCCGAGCTCCGCCCGGCCGACGCGCCAGCTCGAATCGTCGAACCCCGGCGAGTCCCAACCCCGCGCCGGCGCGATGCCGTCGTCCCGATACCGCCACACGTCGCCGCGCTCGATCAGCGTCGTCGCGAGCGCCCGGACCGGCACCCGCTGGCCGACCTCGTCGCCGCCGTCGCGCGCCTGCATGCGCGTCGCCACCGCATCGCGCGCGTCGAGCGCGGGCGTGACGCTCGACCCCAACACGGACGCGATCGCCACCGCTCGAACGATCGATACCATCGCGCGCAGTCTAACCTCCGGCACGTTTCCGGTACGTGCGAGGCCGAACGACCTCCCGCTACACTGCCCGGCTCCACGGAGCGCACCATGACGGATTCGATCGTTCTCCTGGTCAACGGTGCCGAGCACCGTCTGACCGTCGATCCCGCGCGGACCTTGCTCGAGGTCCTGCGCGACGAGCTCGACCTGACCGGCACCAAGTTCGGCTGCGGCGAAGGCCAGTGTGGCGCGTGCACGGTGCTCCTCGACGGGCATCCGGTGCGCTCCTGCGGCCTGCCGATCGGCGCCGTGGGCACCAAGAACGTGCGCACGATCGAGGGGGTCGCCGAGGGTGATCGACTGCATCCGGTGCAGCAGGCGTTCCTCGACGAGGGCGCGATGCAGTGCGGGTACTGCACGCCGGGCATGGTGATGGCCGCGGTCGCGCTGCTCGAAGGACAACCGGCCCCCGCGCCCAAGGCCGTCGTCGACGCACTGCAGGGCAACCTCTGCCGCTGCGGCACCTACCCGCGCATCCTGCGCGCCGTGTCGCGCGCGGCCACCGCGATGAAGGGGGAGGGACGATGACCGCGCCCATGCACTCGGACCCGTTCGAGCCCGAACGCTACGAGCTCGGCGAAGCCCCCACCTGGCGCTTCGAGCTCGATCGCCGGCGCTTCCTCGAGCTCTTCGGCGGCGGCATCGCGATCGCGCTGGTGCTGCCGCGATTGCCCGCCGCGGCGGGACTGCCGCAATCACCGGCGGAGACGATCGCCGCGTTCCTGCACGTCGACGAGGACGGCGGGATCACCGTCTACACCGGCAAGGTCGAGATCGGCCAGGGCACGCGCACCGCACTGACGCAGGCCGTCGCCGAGGAGCTGCGCGTGGCCCCGGACCAGGTCACGCTGGTGATGGGCGACACCGATCGCGTGCCCTACGACCGCGGGACCTTCGGCAGTCAGTCGACGCCACGGATGATGCCGCAGCTCCGGCGTGCGGCGGCCGCCGCACGCGGACTCCTCGTCGCACGCGCGGCGGAGCGGTTCGGCGTCGGCGGCGGACGCACTCACCGTCGACGGCGGCACGGTCGCGAGGCCGCCGGCGGTCACTCCGTGACGTTCGCCGAGTTGGCCAAGGGCGTCGCGCTGACCGAGACGATCGACGCGTCGGTGCCGCTGACGCCCGCCGAGCATTGGACCGTGCTCGGCAAGTCCACGCAGCGGGTCGGCGCTCGCGACCTGGTGACGGGCGCACATCGCTTCCCGTCCGACACGGTCCGGCCCGGGATGTTGCACGGCAAGGTGCTCCGGCCGCCGGCGTTCGGCGCGAAGCTGACCGCGATCGACGTCGCCGCCATGAAGGACCAGGCGGGCGTGACCGTCGTCCGCGACGGCGACTTCGCCGGCGTCGTCGCCCGACCGCCCACGCCGCGACCAACGCGCTCGGCATGCTGAAGGCCGAGTGGGACGGCCGGCGAGAAGCCGACTCGACGTCGCGCTGTTCGACACCCTGCGCAAGACCGCACGGGAAGGCCGGCGCCAGCCGACCGCGCCGGCAACTCGGTCGAGGCGCTCGACCGGTCGCCGCACCGCGCTCGAGGCGACCTACACGGTCGCCTACATCGCGCACGCGCCGCTCGAGCCGCGGGCGGCGGTCGCCGAGTGGCAGGGCGGCAAGCTGACGGTCTGGACCGGCACGCAGCGGCCGTTCGGCGTGCGCGACGAGCTGGCCCGCACGTTCGGGCTGAAGCCGGAGGACGTCCGCGTCCTCGATGCCGGACACGGTTCCGGCTACGGCGGCAAGCACACCGGCGAGGCGGCGATCGAGGCCGCGCGGCTCGCCCGCGCGGCCGGCAAGCCGGTCAGCCGTGCGCTGGACCCGCGAGGAGGAGTTCACCTGGGCCTACTTCCGCCCCGCCGGGTGTCATCGAGGTGCGCGCCGGCGTCGACGAGGACGGCAAGCTGAGGCCTGGGAGTTCGACAACTACAACTCGGGCGGCCGCGGCGATGGAGCCGCCCTACGTGATCGCCGAACCGGACGTCGCCGGTTCCTCACGTCCGAGGCGCCGTTGCGGCAGGGCTCGTACCGCGCGCTCGCGGCGACGGCCAACTACTTCGCCCGGGAGAGCCACATCGACGACCTCGCCGCGGGCGCGTCGCTCGACCCGCTCGACTTCCGCCGCAAGAACCTCGCAGGAGCCGCGGCTCCGCGCCGTGCTCGACGCCGCGGTCGAAGCGCGCGGCTGGGGCGAGACGCTCGGCGAGGGCCGCGGCCGCGGCCTCGCCGTGCGCCAGCGAGAAGGGCGGCCACGTCGCGACCGTGGCCGAGGTCGCGCGACCGACGGCGACGGGTTCGTCGTCGAGCGGCTCGTCACCGCGTTCGAATGCGGCGCGATCGTCAACCCCGACAACCTCACGAGCCAGGTCGAGGGCATGGCCCTCCAGGCGCTCGGCGGTGCGCTGTTGGAGCGCATCGGCTTCGAGGGCGGCAAGCTCCGCAATCCGCGCTTCTCCGCCTACCGCGTCCCGCGTTTCAAGGACGTGCCCGAGCTCGTGACGGTCCTCGTCGACCGCCGGGACCTCCCGTCGGCCGGCGCGGGCGAGACGCCGATGATCTGCATCGCCCCGGCGATCCGCAACGCGTTCGCCGCCGTGACCGGCCGACGGCTGCACGAGCTGCCGATGCTGTGACGGCGGACCGGCGGCCGCTCGCCGGCGGCCCGCCGACGTCCCCGCGGTGCGAGCGACGCTGCGGCGACTTTCGGGCCACCGTCTGCCCCGAGCCGATCCGCGCGGCAGGCGCGGCACGAGCCCGCGACATCCGGAATCGGTGAACGCTGTCTACAATCCGTGCGTGCGCTTCCTCTCCCTGACCCTCCTCTCCGTCCTCGCCCTCCCCGCACTCGTTCCGGCCCAACACGCGCTGCTGCTCCGCAACGGCGATCTGGCCGCGGTGCCGATGCCCGGCGCGTCGCTGCGCGCGGTCGTCGACAAGGTCTGTGCAGGACCCGACGCCGCCGAGCAGACCGCCGGACTCGGCTCGATGGTTCCACGCGACACGCGCGTGCTCGATCTGCAGGTGAACAGCGGCCGCTGCGCGCTCACGCTCAGCCGCGAGTTCCTCGCGGTGATCCGCGGCGGCGGCGTCGAGCAGGCGATCGAGCAGCTCGCGAAGACGGTGTTCCAGAGCGACGCGTCGATCCACGCGGTCGATCTGTTCGTCGAGGACACGAACGGCCAGATCGACACGCTCGACGCGGTCCTCGAGCGCCTGCGGCCGCTGCCCCCGGTGACGCACACGCCCGACGAGAACGCGCTCGACCTCGTGCCGGGCCTCGACTCGCCGCCGCAGGTCACCGGCGCGCTGTCGGGCCGCACGATCGTCGTGTCCCCGGGCCACGGCTACTACTGGCACAGCTCCCTCGGCTGGACCACACAGCGCGGTGTGATCGATGGAACGGTCGAGGACCTCCACACCAACGAGATCTGCCTCCGCTACCTGATCCCGTACCTCGAGAACATGGGCGCCCGCGTGATCTCCTGCCGCGAGCGCAGCGAGATCCCGGTGGACCGCGTCGCGGACAACGACTCCGGCGCGCCGGGCTACGTCGAGACCGGGCCGTGGTTCACGTCGTCCAGCAACGGCTACAACGGCGGTAGCTATCGGTACGCGACCGCGGGTCCGGCCGGTGGCGCGACCGCCACGTGGACGCTCCCGATCACGCGCGACGGGCGCTACCCGGTCTACGCGTGGTACCGCGCGGGCACCAACCGCGCGCCCGATGCCCGGTTCGAGATCGAGCACGTCGGCGGCACCGACGTCGCATCGATCGATCAGCGGCGGGACGGACTGACCTGGATGTTCCTCGGCGAGTTCGAGTTCTCCGTCGCGCAGGGAGCCCGAATCACGCTGTCGAACCAGACGCAGAGCACCGGCGGCGTCGTGATCGCCGACGCGATCCGCATCGGCGGCGGCTACGGCTCGATCGTCCGCGGCTCCGGCACGAGCGGCCAGCTCCGCTGGAAGGAATGCTCGCGCTACTGGGCGCAGTTCAACGGCGCACCGAGCAGCGTGTGGGATTCGATCGCCGGCGGCCAGGACAACGACGACGACGTCACGTGCCGCCCGCGCTTCGCGGAGTGGCGCGGTGCGGACGCCTTCGTGTCGCTGCACACCAACGCCGGCGGCGGCGCCGGCACCAGCACCTACATCTACAACGGCGGCGCGTCCGCCGGATCGTCGACGCTGCAGGACCGGATCCAGAGCCAGATCATCGCGGACGTGCGCAGCGAGTACGCCGCGGGCTGGGTCGATCGCGGCAAGCCGCAGGCGAACTTCGGCGAGGTGCGCCTGCTGTCGACGATGCCCGGCGTGCTGATCGAGCTCGCGTTCCACGACACGCCCGGCTCGCTCGACCTGAACGCGCTGCACGATCCGATCTTCCGCCGCATCGCGGCCCGGGCGATCGCGCGCGGCGTGCTGCACTACTTCTCGCTCGCCGCGCAGTTCCCGCCGGAGCCGCCGACGCTGTTCCGCGTCACGCAGGACGGCCAGCACGGCCTGCACCTCGCCTGGCAGCCGGTGACCGGGGCCACCGGCTACACGATCGAGCAGTCCCCCGACGGCAAGGGCTTCGTCGAGGTCGCGAGCACGACGCAGACGACGTGGAGCACCGGCCCGCTGCCGTTCGGCACCGTGCTGTCGTTCCGCGTCCGCGCGCAGAACGGCAGCGGTCGGTCGTTCCCGACCGAGGTGCTGACCGCCGGCACGTCGCACAGTCTGTCCGCCGAGCTGCTGCTGGTGCAGGGCTTCGATCGGCTCGGCCGGACGGTGACGTATCCGGACAACACGTTCGACTACCTCGCACGCCACGGCCGCGCGATCCACGACGCCGGGGAGTTCTCGCTGGCGTTCGACGCGACGTCGAACGAGGCGGTGAAGAGCGGCCTCGTCCCGCTGGCGAACTATCGCTGCATCGACTGGGCATGCGGCGAGGAGAGCACGGCCGACGACACCTTCGACTCGCTCGAGCAGTTTCTCGTGTCCGCCTACCTGCAGGCTGGCGGACGACTCCTGGTCAGCGGGTCCGAGATCGGCTGGGACCTCGACGCGCAGGGCTCGACGAGCGACCGCGCGTTCTTCCACAACCTGCTCGGCGCCGTCTACTCCGCAGACGACGCGAACACCTACGGCTTCCGGCCGTCCGCGGGTGCGGGCGTGTTCTCCGGCTTGCCGATCGGGACGTTCGACAACGGCACCCAGGGCACCTACGACGTCGACTATCCCGACGTCCTCCTTCCCGCCGATGCGATGTCCACGCGCTGCATGGACTACAGCAACGGTCTCGGCGCGGGCATCCAGCGCATCCAGGGCGACTCACGTGTCGTGTTGCTCGGCTTCCCGATCGAGACCATCACGAGCGACTCGCTGCGTTCGCAGGTGATGACGCGCGCGCTGCGGTTCTTGCTCGAGCCGCGTGCCCTGCAGGCGCCCGCGACCGCGGCCGTCGGCACCTCGGCGCCGATCACCGTCGACGTGCCGGCGTCCCCGCAGACCGTCTACCTGCTGCTCGCCGCGCTGTCGACCGAACCGGCGACGACGCTCCCGACCGGCGACGTGCTGCCGCTCGCGGCCGACCCGATCCTCGAATCGAGCCTCGATCCGTCGAACCCGCTGTTCGTCGGGTTCCAGGGAGTCACCGACACGGGCGGGCATGCGAACGCCGCGTTCGTCGTCCCGAACCTGCCCTTCCTCGTCGGGATCGACGTCTACTTCTCAGGGCTCGTGCTGCCGCAGATCAGCCCCCCGATCGTCAGCCGGGTGCTCCCCTGGGTGCGCATCGGCATCCGCTGACGGTGCGCGCGTCGAGCCGTACGTGAAAGCGCGCGGTGTCCGGCTCCGCCGTACACCGCGCACTCTCTCGAGCAGCGAACGAGCCCGATCGGGGTCAGTCGCCGATCGCCGCCGCCACGAGGCAGCCCTTGGCCACGGCCGTGAGGGCGTCCTCGGCGCGGAAGATCCGGCCGACCGGGATCGGGAAGTCGATCTTGGCGAACTCGTCGCGGAACACCTCGACGAACCCACCGACCAGCGAGGTGCCGCCCGCGCACGCGATGTCGATCGGCTCGTTGAACGTCGGCATGTTCTGCCCGTTCTCGAAGCGCGCCTTGACGTTCTGCAGCACGTAGCTGATCAGGTTGCGGTAGTAGATCGCGACCGCCTCTTCCTCGCGGTTCTTCGGATCGCGGATGTCCACGCCGCGCTCCTTGATGTAGGTCGCCTTGCTGTGCTTGACGCCCAGCACGTTGGCGACGTTCTTGTCGATCCAGTCGCCGCCGCGTGCGACCGAGAACGACACGCACGGGATCGACTTGTAGGCGATGCAGGCGTTCGCCATGCCGCCACCGAACGACAGACCGATGCCGGTGAAGTCGCTGTCGGCCAGCTCGGAGAACACCACCGCGTGCGCCTCGTTGATCGCACGGGCGCGGTAGCCCATCTTGCCGATCAGCCCTTCGAACAGTCCCTGGTGGTAGACGACGTTGTTGTCGACGTCGAGGGACTCGGCCGGCACCGAGAAGTAGCAGGGCTCACCCTGGACCTGCGGCTCGCCGAGCACCTTCGAGATGATCATCTTCATCATCGGCAGTGCGTCGATCTCGTTCGGGCTGAGCAGACCGTCCCTCATCGGGCGCCGCGTGTCCTTGCCGAACACGTTCGCCAGCTCGAAGGCCGCCTCGCCGAGCACGATCAGCTTGCCGTTGTGCACGACGTAAGGGACCTTCAACTTGGTCAGCATGTTCTTGCTGTAGACGTCGTCGCCGATGTCCAGGAAGGCATTGCGCTCGACGTTGACCGTGATCCCGCCGTCGGCGTTCTGGACCGCGGCCGCGATGTTGGCGGTGCCGAGGTCGACGCCCTTGCCGAGCGCGATGTCGGTGTCCATCTGCTGGGCGACGTCCGCGCCCGAGTCGTTCTGGTTCGTCATGACTTTGATCCGTCTCCCCTCGTGAATTCCCGTGTGCGACCGCTCACTCGCTCGCGCCCCCGCCCTTCAGCTTCTTCAGGCGCTCGAGGTTGGCCGCGATACCGCTGCTCGTCTTCTTCTTGACCTCCATCGAGTCGATGTTCGACTCGGTGGTCCCGTCATCGAGATCGTTGAACAGCGCGTCGAGCTTGACCGCATCGGCCTCGACGGCCGAGCTGATGCCCATCTTTCGACTCATCTTCTCGAGTCGGTCGTTCATCGCGCTGGTCATCTGTTCGATGGCCGCGGAGAGCTGGTTCGCTCCGGCAGCGTCCGGCGCGGCAGCCTGTTGCGGCGCCATGCGCTGGAACATCTTGAGCAGGAGCTCGGCGCTCGCGTCGGAGGCGCCACCGCCACCCGCTGCGGAGCCGGCCTCGAGCGTCGCGATGCGTTCGCGTGCGACCTCGAGCTCTTCCTCGGCTTCCTCCAGCCGGCGATGCTCGGCCTGGCGCTCGGCGAGCACCGAGGCGAACTCCTTGCGGCTCCGGGCGACGAGCTCGTCGGCTTCGGACTGCGCGATCAGACCGGACTCGACGATCGCGCGCTGGACCGCCTCCTCGATCATCTCCGCGACGTGCTCGGCGCGGACGACTCGCAGGCGCTTCTTGCCGCGATGCTGGAGCTCCTCGAGCGAGGTCGTCTCCGACCGCGCCGCGAGGGCTTCCCTGACCTGAGCGATGGAGTTCATGGCACCTTCCGCACGCCTCGGATCGTGCGAGGCGCCGGGGATGCCTTTCGGACGGCTCGGGGCACCGACTTGAGCCGGGACGGTGCCCCGATCCGGCTCCGGACTCTCAGAACGGAATTCCGTCGAATCCTTCGGCGCCCGCGTCCTCGGCGGCTTCCTGGGCACCGGCCGAGGATGGGCGACGGCTGCTGCCCCCGCCGCCCCCGCCACTGCCGCCGCCACCGCCGCCTTCCGCGCCTTCGCGCCCACCGACGAACTGGAAGTTCTCGACGACGACCTCGAGCTTGCTGCGCTTGCCGCCGCCGTCCTTCGCCTCCCAGGTCTGGTAGTCGAGCCGACCCTCGACGAGGAGCGCGCGGCCCTTGCTCATGTACTGACCGATGACCTCGGCCTGCTTGCCCCACGCCGTGATGTCGACGAAGCAGGTCTGTTCACGCTGCTCGCCGTTCACCGAGTAGCGGCGGTTGATCGCCATTCCGAACTTCGCGACCGCCTGCCCGCCCTGGGTGTAGCGGACCTCCGGATCGCGCGTGAGATTGCCGAGTAGGATGACCTTGTTGAAGTTCGCCATGATCGTGCCTTGGCAGCGGATCGTAGCGTCGGCCGGGCGGCGGCGGTAACGTTGCGCGCGCAACCCCGGAGGGAATCGCATGACGTCGAAGGGCATCGAACGCCGACGCGCGCCGCGCGCACAGGCCGACTTCGCGATCCGCGTTGCGGACCGCGGCGAATCGCGCGCAGCACGGGTCAAGGACCTGTCGACCAACGGTCTCTGCTGCTTCCACCCCGAACCGGTCGGCGAGATGACGCTGGTCGCGATGCAGCTGCAGCTCCCCGGCGACGCGGACCGCCTGCACGAGATCCAGGGCGCGGTGGTGCGCTGCGAGAAGGTCCGCGGTCAGAACCCGCCGACCTACGAGCTCGCCGTCTACTTCACCGAGATCGCACCGGACACACGGCGCGCGATCGGCGGCTACGTCGAGCAGCAGCTCGCGGTCTGAGCGCGGCGAGCGGCGCCGAGCGCCTACCGGCGCGCGAGCAGGTGCCGGGGCTGGCCGGCGAGGTCCTCGCGCAGCTCGACGTCCTCGAATCCGGCGGCCCGCAACGCCGCGCGCGCCGGCTCGTCCGCGCCGACACCGGTCTCGCACACGACCCACCCGCCCGCCACGAGTCGCTCGGCGGCACCGGCGGCGATCGCGCGGTAGTGGAACGCCGGATCCCCTGCGGGCGTGAACAGCGCACCCGCAGGCTCGTGCCGCCGGACGTCGTCGGCGAGCAGCTCCGGCCGCGCCGGATCGACGTAGGGTGGGTTCGCGACCACGAGGTCGAACCGGAGCGCCGCGTCGACCGGCTCCCACCAGCTGCCGCACAGCAGCCGCACGCGCCCCTCGAGCCCGTGACGGGCGAGGTTGCGCGCCGCGACCGCGAGGGCCTCGGCGCTGACGTCGACGGCGTCGACGCGCACGTCCTCCCGCGCGAGGGCGATCGTCGCCGCGATCGCACCGCTGCCGGTGCCGAGGTCGACGACCCGCTGCGCTCCGGCCGGGAGGCGTTCGAGCGCGAGCTCGACGAGCTCCTCGGTCTCCGGACGCGGGATCAGCACCGCCGCGTCGACCTCGATCACGTGCCCGTGGAACTCCTGGTCACCCAGCACGTACGCCAGCGGCTCGCCGGCGCCGCGACGCGCGATCATCGGTCGCAGCGCGTCCTTCTCGGCAGGCGTGAGCGGACGATCGTGCTGCAGGTAGAGCTGCAGCCGCGTCATGCCGAGGACGCGCCCCATCAGGAGCTCCGCCGAGCGACGCGGCGCGTCGACGCCGCGCCGCTCTAGCCAGATCGCCGATGCCTCGAGGACTGCGACGATCGACTGCGGTGCGTCCCCGGGTGCGGTGCTCAGCGGCGACGTCCCTTGGCGGGCTGCCCGCCGCGCGCCGCCTTCTGGGCCTTCGCGGCCTTCGCACCGCCGAACACCGCGAGCAGCATCGAGAACTCGGCCCACACCGCGCCGAGGAACGTCACGATCTTCCCGGCGCCGAGCCAACGGACGAAGTTGTCCGCCTTCATCTGCGCCTCGGGGTTCTTCAGGCTGAAGAAGTTGCCGAAGAAGTCCCCCAGCCGTCCGGGACCGACTTGCCGTCGGCCCACGTCTGGAAGTAGGGATTGTCGAACGCCTTGGCCATGTGCATCCCCAAGAGCACCAGCGGGATCACCGCGAGGAACACCCACTTCAGGTTCTTGCCCGAGAACCGCGCGCTGCCGATCGCGCCCCACCAGCTCCAGATCATGCCGACGGCGATGACCGTGTAGAACGCACCGCTCAGCGTCTTGTAGCCGACGAGGTCGACCTCGGCGCCGTACGGCATCATGCAGCCGATGAACATCACGACGCCGGCGAGCAGGAACCGGTCGTACTCCTTGTCGGCCGTCGGGTTGTAGGCGGGGGCCGGCAGTCCGGGAGAGGCCATCGGTCGCGGCGCGGGGCTCGGACCGGATGCGGCCTGGGATTCCGGCTTGTCCTCGATCGGCTCGAGCTCCTGCAGTTCGTCGGTCATCGTTCGTGCTCCAACGGGGAGAGGGGTCGCGTGGTTCGACGCGGTGGGGCGAGTCCGTTCCTCGGCGCTCAGAGGTCGGCGATGCGCCGCTCACGATCCGCGGCGAGCAAGGCGTCGACGACCGGCTCCAGCTTGCCGGCGAGAATCGGTTCGAGGGGAAAGTTCTGGCCCAGCCGGTGATCGGTCAACCGATTCTGCGGAAAGTTGTACGTGCGGATGCGGGCATTGCGGTCGCCGGTGCCGACCTGGCTGCGACGATCGGCGGCGCGCACGGTGTCCGCGCGCTGGCGCTCCCGGTCGAGCAGGCGGGTCTTCAGGAGCTTCAGCGCCTTCTGCCGGTTCTTCACCTGGCTGCGTTCCTCCTGGCAGAACACCGTCAGCCCGGTCGGCCGATGGGTCAGCCGCACGGCCGACGACACCTTGTTGACGTTCTGACCGCCCGGTCCGGACGCGCGCACGGCCTGCATCTCCAGATCGGCCTCGCGGACCTCCACCTCGACGTCCTCGGCCTCCGGCAGCACGGCGACGGTCGCCGCCGACGTGTGGATGCGCCCCTGGGACTCGGTCGCCGGCACGCGTTGCACGCGGTGCCCCCCGCTCTCGAAGCGGAGCCGGTGGAACGCCCCGGGACCGCGCACGGCGAACACCACCTCCCGGAACCCGCCGAGCTCGGCCTCGGACTCGGACATCGGATCGACGTTCCAGCCCATGCGCTCGCAGTAGCGGGCGTACATGTCGCGGAGGTCGCGGGCCCACAGCGCCGCCTCCTCGCCGCCGGTGCCGGCGCGGATCTCGACGACGGCCGGGCGATCCCCGTCCCCTTCGCCGACCAGCAGCTGATCGACGAGCTCGTCGGCGAGCGCGCCGAGCTGCGCGTGCAGCCCCGGCAGCTCCTCGCGTGCCAGCGCGCGGAGCTCGGCGTCCACCGACGCGTCGCTCGCGAGCTCGTCGTGCTCGCGCGCGTCGGAAAGGAGGGCGCCGTAGCGCTGGTAGTCGGCGACGATCGGCTGGATCCTGCCGAGCTCACGCTGCACCGCGGCGACGCGGTCGGGCCGTGCCAGGACCTCGGGGTCGGCGGACTTCGCGGTCAGCTCGTGCAGCCGTGCGACCATCGCGTCGAGCTTCTTGACGACGCGAGGGCCGAGGAGTCCGTTCATGGACGCGCGAGCGAGCGGGATCGGGCCCTGGTGATCGGGCCCTGGTGATCGGGCCCTGCGGACAGTCGGGCCCGGTCTCGGTCAGTCCTTGGTCTCAGGCGCCGCCGGCGCCGGCGTCTGGGTCCCCTGGCTGCGGGCGTAGCGCTTGCGGAACTTGTCGACGCGGCCCGTGGTGTCCACGAAGCGCTGCGCGCCGGTGTAGAACGGGTGGCACGAAGCACACACGTCGACCTTGATCTCGGAGCGGGTCGAACGCGTGGTGAACGTGTTGCCGCAGGCGCAGTGGACCAGTGCCTCGACGTACTTCGGATGGGTATCGGCCTTCATCGTGTGAGCGACGCGGCGACCGGCTCCGGCCAGCGCGTTCCTCCGGTTCGGGGGCAGAGCATGGTAGCAGCAAGCCGGGCGATCACAAGAGCGACCGGCGACCCGTCAGCGGCCGAACCGCAGGAGGCGCCGCAGCGAGACCTCGTCCACGTGCGTCCCCCACGGCACCGCGGCGTCCTGGAGCGGCACGTCCCCCTCGCCCGAGAACGCGCGCCAGACCTCGAGCAGGGCCGCACGGGCACGCGGCGAGAGGGATTCGAGATCGTCGGTCGGCAGCACGATCCCGGCGGCGAGCCAGTCGCTGGCGATCGGCCCGTCGGGCACCGGTGCCGGGCGCTCGAGCCGCACGAGACCGTCCGCCGAGATCGACGCCACCGGCGCCACGCGCGCGGGCAGCGGGCGTGCGCGCGTCGCGAGGTAGACGAGCAGCGTCCGCCCGCGCGGCAGCGTCTCCGGGAGGCCGAGGTACGGCGGGCGTTCGGGCTCGACCCGCTCCCGGGCGGCCGCCGGGGGCGCCTCGCGCAGCGCGAAGTGGAGCCCGACGACCGCCGTCGCCGCGAGCGCGCATGCGAGCCCGGCGCGCGTCAGCAGCGACGCCATGCCGTGTCCCTCCTCGCGGCTTCGAGGAGCGCGGCGACCACCGCGATCGACAGCCCGACGACGGTGTCGAAGTCGCCGCCGACCAGCGCGGCGAAGTCCGCGGCCTCGTCCTGGATGCCGTAGCCCCCGGCCTTGCCGCGCCACGCGTCACTGTCGAGGAAGCGCGCACGCTGCTCGGCGGTGAGCGCATCGAATCGCACGCGCGCGGTCGCCACCCGTTCCCAGCGCGAGCCGTCGTCGGGGTGCGTTCGCACGCAGTGTGCGGTGTGCACCAGGTGCTCGCGCCCGCCGAGCGCGTCGAGCATCGCCGCGGCGTCGTCGCGATCGCGCGGCTTGCCGAGCTCGCGACCGTCGATCTCGACGACCGTGTCGACGCCGAGGACGAACCCCGCGGCGCCGGCGACCTGTGCGCCGATCGCCTTCGCGCGCGCACGGAGCAGGGCCCGTTCGATCGGCGCGCCCTCGCCCTCGGGCTCCGGCCCGGGCGGCACGGAGACGTGTTCGAGACCGGCTTCGCGGAGGAGCCGCCGGCGCCGCGGGGACGTGGAGGCGAGGTAGAGCACGACGTCACACCGGGCAGGCACCCGGCGACGGCTCAACCTTTACCGGGCGGACCCAGGCGGACCAAGAGGCACGAGGGACAGAGCACCGGCTCGAGGATCGGCTTGCCGTCCGCCGGATCCGGACCGACGTGGATCGGCAGGTGCCCGAACGGTGCGAGGATCACCCGCACGCGCTCGACGAAGCGCTCGACCTCGCCGGCCTTCGGGTCGAGACCGAGGCGCTGCTGCACGCGCTGCGTGGACCGCGGCGAGAACGCGACCTCCTCCAACGAGAGGAAGTGGCTCAGGTAGCGCATCGTGTGCGTCGGGATCGCCGGAACGCGCTGGAAGAAGTTCTTCCGCTCGGACACGGTCGCCTCGCGCAGGTACTGCAGGTCGACGCCGTTCTGGTCGTTGTAGACCTGCGCGATCGCCTGCTGGGCCGACTGGCACCGGTCGAACAGGTCCGGCAGGCCGAGGTCGGCCAGCAGGTCCTCGACCTCGAACGCCTCGGTGACCCGATACTCGTTGCGATCGACGAACTCCCCGTCGATGCGGCGCACCGCCTCCTGCGCGACACCGCACGGCAGCTCGTGCCCGAACATCGAGTGCAGCATCACGTCGACGAGATCGCCGGACGTCGGCTCCGCCGGCGGGCTGAGCTTGGCGACGACCGCCTCGAGGGCGGCCACCGTCGCTTCGAGGTTGGCCGCCGTCGGCTCGATCGGCTCGCGCGGATCGACCGGCCGCGCCGGAACCGCGGCCTTGGCGGACTCCTTGCGGGAGGACTTGCGAGTGCCTGCCCGTGCCGTCTTCTTCTTGGTCACCACGCTGACCTGATCCGTAACCGTCGTGAGCCGCGCGACATCGCCGTCCTGACGTCGCGCCGTGTGCGAGTCGCGTCCGCCGCGCGCGGCGCCGTTCAGGAACCGGCCTTGGCGGCGTGCTTCGCGCGCCACTTCCGCTTCGCGAGCCGGCCCGTGCCGAGCCGGTGCGGCGGTCGGAACGCGACGGACTTCTTGCCCGGGTTCTTACGCTTCCGATCCTCGTGATCCCAAGCCGGAATCTCGACTCCGGACCGGCGGATCAGGCTGGCGACGGTCTCGGACGGCTTCGCGCCGACCGACAGCCAGTAGCGGATCCGGTCGGTGTCGAGCTTGAACTGCTCCTCGGCGCGCTTCGCCTTCGGCAGGTAGTAGCCGAGGGTCTCGATGACCCGCCCGTCGCGCTTGAACGACGCCTCGGTGGCGCAGACGCGATAGGTCGGGTGATTCAGACGTCCGAAGCGGGCGAGTCGCAGCTTGACGGCCAAGGCCAGGTCTCCTGATCGGCGGGTTCGAGGCGCGCGGGCGGACGGACGGACTGCCTGCCCGGCGGCGAAGGGCCGAGTGTTGTATTCCGGGCCCACCGGCGACGCCAGCCGGGCGGACGGATTTTTTGCGCGCGCCGCCGCGCGGTCAGCGCTTGCGGCCGCGCATGAAGTCGCGGAACGCCTGGTTGCCGCCGCCCCCGCGCCCACCGCCGCGCCCGGACGGCAGCTGCGGCATCCCCGGCATCCCTCCGCCGAGGCCCCCGAGGTCGGCGGCATCCGGCATGCCGCCCCCACCCATCAGGTCGCCGAGGCCGCCCTTGCCGAGCTTCGACATCATCTTCTGCATCATCTTGAACTGCTTGATCAGGCCGTGCACCGCCTGGAGATCGTTGCCGCTGCCCTTGGCGATGCGCCGGCGCCGCTGGACGTCGATCAGATCGGGGTTGCGCCGCTCGACAGGCGTCATCGAGTGGATCATCGCCTCGACGTGCTTGAAACGGCGGTCGTCGAGGTCGACGCCCTTCAGCGCCTGGCCCATGCCGGGCAGCATGCCGAGCACCTTCTTCATCGGGCCGAGGCGGCGGATCATCGCCATCTGCTTCAGGAAGTCCTCGAAGTCGAAGCGGCCCTTCAGGAGCTTCTTCGCCTCCTTCTCCGCCTGGTCGGCGTCGATGACCTCCTGGGCGCGCTCGACGAGGCCGACCACGTCGCCCATGTCGAGGATGCGCCCCGCCATGCGCGGTGGATCGAACTCCTCGAGCTCGTCGGCCTTCTCGCCGGTGCCGGCGAACAGGATCGGCTTGCCGGTGACCGACTTGATCGACAGCGCGGCGCCACCGCGCGCATCGCCGTCGGTCTTGGTCAGGATCACGCCCCAGATCGGCAGCCGGCTGTCGAACTCGCGCGCCGACTGCACGGCGTCCTGACCGAGCATCGCGTCGCACACGAGCAGCACGCCGTGCGGCTTGCACTTCGCATGCACCTCCTCGAGCTCGCGCATCAGCGCGTCGTCGATGTGCAGGCGCCCGGCCGTGTCGAGGATCACGACGTCGTGCAGCTTGCGCTTCGCCTCCTCGATGCCGCGCGCGCAGACCGCGGTCGGCTTCGCGTCGGTGCCCTCGGCGTGCACCGCGATGCCGAGCTGCTTGCCGAGCGTCTGGAGCTGCTCGACCGCGGCAGGTCGCTGGAGGTCGGCGGCGACCAGCAGCGGGTTCTTCTTCTTGTTCTGCTTCAGCCAGAGCGCGAGCTTCGCGCAGGTCGTGGTCTTACCCGAGCCCTGCAGGCCCGCCATCATCAGGATGAGCGGCCCCTTGTCGGTCACCGGCAGCCCGACCTTCTCGCCGCCGAGCAGCTTCGTCAGCTCGTCGTGGAAGACCTTGATGAACTGCTGGCCGGGGTCGACGGCCTTCAGCACGTCCTGCCCGAGCGCCCGCGCCTTGACCTGCTCGACGAAGTCCTTCGCGACCTTGTAGTGGACGTCGGCCTCGAGCAGCGCCTGCCGCACCGCGCGGATCCCCTCCTCGACGTTCTGCTCGGTCAGGACCTTCTGGCCGACGATCGAGCGATAGGCCTTCGAGAGGGCTCCGGTGAGTGCGTCGAACATCGTGAATCGTCGGGTCGGGCGGATCTCCCGGCGCTGTCGGGCGTCCGCGGGCGGAGCATCGTCGGCCGCGTGCCGAGTGCCGTCAAGGGAAGCGCGTTGCCGCTACACTGGACGCTCCCGCCCCGCGACCAACCCGATCTTCGCGACTCGAGCCGATGAAGTCCGCACGTTCCCTCGCCGTTCTGCTGATCACCGCCACCGCCTGCCTCGCGCCGCACGCGCTCGCGCAGTGCACCCCGGTCCCCAACACCGGCTGCCCCGGGGCGCTCGGCCCGACCTGCACCGGCTCGACGCGGATCGGCCAGCAGATCACGATCGCCTGCACGAACAACGGTCGCGCGCCGCTCAACTATCTGCTGATCGGCCCGTGCGAGGCCGCGCCGGTCGCCGCGCCGCCGGTGCTGCTGTGCGTGCCCGGCCCGTGCAACCTCGGCGTGACGCTCGGTCTCGCGGTCGCCGTTCCGAACCTCTACACGCCGGTCACGATCCCGATCCCCGCCGACACGACCCTGGTCGGCGTGCAGGTGTGCACCCAGTGCATCGACGTCCTGTTCGCCCAGCAGTGCGTGACGCTGAGCGAGGCGGAGAGTCTGGTGATCATGCCTTGAGCGCGCCGGCGGCGAGCGCCCGCCGGTGCCTGCTGTGGCGCGTCGGACAGATGGGGTGTGTCGGCGAGTCCGGGCGCTTCAGGATTCGGTGTGGGTGAGCGAAGCCCTCACGGCGAAGGAACGGTCCCGCCGAGCGGACGCAACCGGCAGCACGGCGCGGCGGGAGGCTGCCGGCGAATCCTGCGAGTCGGCGGCTGTGAGCCACGGTCATCCCAGGAGCGGGCAGATCCGTGGGACAACCGAAGGACGGAGATCCTCGGGCCACATTCCCCACGGTCCCGGCCGGCGTCGGCAACAGCCAGGCTCCCGGCAACGCGGCGCAATGCGCCGTGCGCGAACGGGAAGCTACAAGGTCGTCGTCGCCGAGCGGGACGGCAGTGCGACCGTCGAGAGCGAGACCGGCAGCGAGCCGATCGATGCGAGCACCCACGAGGCCGCGGCCAGTGACGGTGCCACGCCACCCGCGTTGCGCCAGAAGGTCTTCGCCCGCGATGACGACCGCTGCCGCAACTGCCGTTCGCTGCGCGGGCTCCATGCCCACCACGTGCTCTGGCGCAGCCGCGGCGGCAAGACCGTGCTCGACAACCTGATCACGCTGTGCGCCAGGTGCCACGGCCTGGTCCACGCCGGGCTCCTGCAGGTCAACGCGGCGCCGTGTGCCGCTGGCGGCGTCCGCTTCGAGATGCGCGACCGCCACGGCCATCTCGTGGGCCTGCATCCCGCGGTCGGCCTGAAGGTGGTACTCCGCATGGCGCATTGCGCCGCCCCCGCGCCATCACGACCCGCCGCGCGCCTCGACCTACCGCCGGGCTTCCTCCACGAGCACTTCGACTGGCTCATCACCAAGAACGGCAAGCTCACCTTCCGCCAGGACAAGCTGCCCGAGATCGAGCGTATCGCCGGGGAGTTGGAGCGGCAGCGAGCGATTGCCTGACCGCGGCGCAATGCGCCATGCCTCGCGCCGCCGTTGCCTGCGCCTGCCGAAGCCGTGGGTCGCGAAGTCGGAGAATCCCCGCGGGACGCGAGGATTTGGAGCCGGAGCGGCCCCGAAGAAACGGAAGCGCGGCCGACTGCCTCGGGGCATGTCCACCGCAGGTGGGCATGCCCGTTCCATGGTGGCGGGAGGCCGCGCTGGGGAATGTGGCCCGCGGCTCGCCACTCGTCCGTTGTCCCCTGGATCTGCCCGCTCCTGGGATGACCGTTGCGCTTGCCTGCGGCAACGCAGGATTCGCCCGCAACCGAACGACGACCCGCGCGATCGCGAGAGCCTTGGTCCACTCATGCGACACGCGGTAGGCCCCGTTATTGGCCCGGAGACGCTCCGGACCGTGCCGTGCTCCCACTCTTGTCGGGGGAGGCCACGCAGTTCGAGATCGACCGGATCTTGCGTTCACAACGGCCACCGCACGAGCGAATGGACGAGGGCACCGATCAAGATCGCACCGCGGCAATCCCGAACAGGGCCGTGGAGGTTTGCCCACCGATGAATCCAACCCTCTTCGAGATTCGCGAGAACGAGCTCGTGCCGGTGCCGGAGACGAGCTTCTGTGACGAAGGGCTCCTCGAGCGCCAGGACCTTCAGCGCCTGCTCCGCTCCCGGATCGACATCGTCGATCCCGACTTGATGGTGCTCGCCGAGGAGTTCTGTGAGTGGGAGGACAGCCGGCGACGGATCGACCTTCTGGCCATCGACCGGGAAGCGAATCTCGTCGTCATCGAGCTGAAGCGGACCGACGACGGCGGCCACATGGAGCTGCAGGCGTTGCGCTACGCGGCGATGGTTTCTCAGATGACCTTCGACCAGGCCGTCAAGGCGCACCGCAACCACTTGTCCAGCCTCCAGTCGGCGGGTGAATGTCCCGACCCCGCGCAGTCGATTCTCGACCATCTGGGCTGGGACGAAGTGGACGAGAACCGGTTCGGGAAGGACGTGCGCGTCGTCCTGATCTCCCAGGGCTTCTCCAAGGAGCTGACCACTGCCGTGATGTGGTTGTCCAGCCGTGACCTCGACATTCGCTGCATCCGACTGCGCCCGTACCGTCTCGACGGACGCATCCTCTTGGATCTGCAACAGATCATCCCACTACCCGAGGCGGCGGACTTCCAAGTGTTGATTCGCGAGAAGGAAGCGCAGGAGCGAGAGGCGACGCGGCGACGCGTGACCGGCGAGTGGACCGGCATCCACTACGTCAACGTGGACGACGGGAAGGATTGGAGCTGGGAGGACTGGCGCAGGTACGACTTCATCACCGCCAGCGGAGGCAGGCGCTGGATCGACCAGATCCGCAAGCTGCAGCCGGGAGACGTCTTCTACGCGTACCAGAAAGGGCGTGGGTATGTCGGCTTCGGCGAGGTCGTCGCCGAAGCCGTCCCGGTGTCCGAGTTTCGAGTCCCCGCGACGGGCGAGCTGATCCGCGAGTGCAGACTCGCGGATCGGAAGCTCCTGCACATGGCGAACGACCCGACCATGTGCGCGTGGCTGGCAGCCGTTCGATGGAAAATGACGCTCCCGCTCGAGGACGCGGTCACGCGGCCGGGCGTCTTCGCCAACCAAAACGCCGTGTGCCGGTTGCGTGACGCGAGCACGCTCGCGTTCCTGAAGTCGGCATTCGGCGACCTCGTACGGGAGCCGGTGAACGCCTGACAGCGGCGGTCGCGATGCGCTCGCGACTCACCCGTCCGAGATCCGCTCGATGTCCGCCCCCAGCCGCTGCAGCTTCTGCTCGATGCGCTCGTAGCCGCGGTCGATGTGGTAGACGCGGCGGACGTCGGTGTGGCCGCTGGCGACGAGGCCGGCGAGCACGAGGCTGGCGGACGCACGCAGGTCGGAGGCCATCACCGGGGCGCCGCTGAGGTCGGGCGTGCCCTGGATGATCGCGCTCGGGCCCTCGCGGCGGATGCTGGCGCCGAGGCGGGCGAGCTCGTTCGCGTGCATGAAGCGCTCGGGGTAGACCTTCTCGGTGATCACCGAGACGCCGTCGGCGCGCGACATCAGCGCCATGAACTGCGCCTGGATGTCGGTCGGGAAGCCGGGATAGGGCAGGGTCGTCACGTCGACCGCGCGGATGCGTCCGGTCGGGGTCGGAAGGTTCGCGATGCGGTCGGTGCCGATCTCGAGCACCGCACCCGCCGCCTGCAGGCGGTCGAGCACCGCGATCATGTGCTGCGGGCGCACGTCGGTGACGGCCACCGGCGAGTTGGTCATCAACGCACCGGTCAGATAGGTCGCGGCCTCGATCCGATCGGGGATGATCGCATGCTCGCAGCCGACCAGGCGCTCGACCCCCTCGACGATCAGGCAGTGACCGCCGATGCCGGTGATCCGCGCGCCGCACGCGTTGAGGAAGTGGCAGAGGTCCTCCACCTCCGGCTCCATCGCGGCGTTCTCGAGGTAGGTCGTGCCCTTGCCGAGCACCGCGGCCATCAGCACGTTGGCAGTGCCCAGCACCGTCGAGCCGTAGTTGCCACCGAGGTAGACGGTGCCGCCGGCGACCGGACCCGCCGCCGTGACGTAACCGGACTCGATCGCGACGTGCGCGCCGATCGAGCGAAGGCCCTTCAGGTGCAGGTCGACCGGACGGTGCCCGAGCACGCAACCGCCCGGATAGCTGACGCGCGCCCGCCCCCGGCGCGCCCACAGCGGGCCGAGGCACACGAACGACGCCCGCATCGTGCGGACCAGGTCGTATGGCGCGTTGAAGGGCTCGGGATCGACGACCTCCATCAGGAGCGCACCGTCGGACTGCCGCTCGTTCCGCACCCCGAGGTGCTGGAGGATGCGGCACATGTTGTCGATGTCCTTCAGGTGCGGGACGTTGCGCAACAGCACCGGGCCGTCGACGAGCAACGTGGCCGCCAGGATGGGCAGCGAAGAGTTCTTGCTGCCGGAGATCCGTACGTCACCGCTCAGGTCGCGGCCGCCACGGATGCGGATCCGATCCATCGCCCCTCCGAATCTGTCAGACCTCGTCGAAGGGTCGAGCAGCCCCTCCACGAGAGTGAAAACTCGGGCGTGACCGCGCCCGACCGCTCGCGTCAGAGACCGCCCGCGACGCTCACGGCGCGCCGATGCTACCGGCGCGACGATGCGCGTTCCAGCGCGAGCCTTCGATGGCGGTGAGAAGCGAGCCGGTGCATGATCCGCGCATGAGCGAACGCACGAAGCTCCGCGTGCTGCTCGTCACGCACGGGCTCCCACCGGAGAGCGTCGGCGGCGTGGAGCAACACGTCGATGGACTCGCGCGTGCGCTCACCGAGGCCGGGCACGACGTGCGCGTGTGGGCCAAGACCGGTCGCGCCGGTCCGCCGCAGGGCACGACGATCGACGACGCCCCGGGCACCGCGCCGTACGCGGTCACGCGCTTCGTCTACCGCTACGAGGGTCTCGGCGGTCTCGACGCGCTGTATGCGGTGCCGTCGCTCGACCGCGCGTTCGCCGAGTTCCTGGACGCGCACGCGCCGTTCGACGTCGCGCACGTGCACCACCTCACCGGCGTGTCGACCGGTGTCGTCGACGTGCTCCGCGCACGCCGGGTGCCGGTCGTGCTGAGCCTGCACGACTACTGGCTGATGTGCCCGCGCGGCCAGATGTGGCACCGCGAGGGACGCGTGTGCGACACGGTCGAACCCGCACGCTGCGCAGACTGTCTGCGACCGACGTTCGGCGGGTTCGTGCCCGCGGGTGCGGCCGGCGAGACCGTGCTGGCCCGGCTCCACGCGGCGGCCGTGCGGGTCCTCGACCGGGCGGACGCGCTGGTCGTGCCCTCGGCGCGCGTGACGGCGCCGTTCGAAGCCCTGGGCGTGCCCCGCGAGCGATTCACGGTCGTCGAGAACGGCGTCGACACCGAGTCGCTCGCCGGCCTCGCGCTCCCCGACCCGCCGCGCGAGCTCCCGCTGCGCGTCGGCTACCTCGGCACCCTGATCCCGTCCAAGGGTCTCGAGGTCCTGGTCGCCGCGGTCGGGCGCCTGCCCGCCGGCACCGCCGAGCTCCACGTGCACGGCAACGCGGTGCCCTACCACGGCGACCACGGCTACCTGACCCGCGTCTTCGGGGCCCTGCGACCATCCGACCGGGTGACCTACCACGGGCCCTACACCACCGGGGACCTCGCCAGGATCCTGGCCGGACTCGACGTCGTCGTCGCGCCGGCATTGTGGCGCGAGGCGTTCGGTCTGACCGTCCGCGAGGCGCTGGCGGCGGGGCGGCCGGTGATCGTCAGCCGGATCGGCGGCCTGCAGGACGCCGTCGCCGACGGCGTGGCCGGCCGGGTGGTGCCGCCGGGCGACCCGGCCGCGCTGGCGGCCGCGATCGCGGGCCTGGCGACCGATCGCGACCGGCTGCGCGCGATGGCGGCCGCCGCGCGCGGCACCGCCGGCGTCCGGAGCTTCGCCGCGATGGCCGCCGAGCTGCTGGCGGTCTACGCCCGCGTCGGGCCCGATGCACCCCCATCGACGGAAACACCGCCGAGTGGCGCGCGCTCTTGATCGGCGGGCCCCCGCTCCCTAGCTTGATGCGTTTCCGTGGGGTTCCGAAAGCGCCTGCCGCCGCGGCCGGCGACCGTACCCCCTCCCTGCACCGCGCACGGGTACCCGGAGGAGCGATGTCCGAAGAGACGGCCCCCTCGACCGCCACCATGACCAATCCGCTCGACCTGCTCGACGGCTCGATCGACCACTCCACCGTCCGAGCCTTCCGCAAGCGCACGTTCGGCTCGCTGCGGGAGATCGAACGCCTGCGGGACTGGATCGCCAGCCCGATGTCCAGCGGCATCCCCCGCGGCCTGGTGCTGTGGGCACTCGGTCGCCACAACGAAGCGGTGGAGCTCCTCGAGGCCGAGCGCGGCAACCCGGCGATCGCCGTCTGCCTCTCGCAGAGCTACGCGCAGCTCGGTCGGTTCGACGAGGCCGAAGCCGTCCTCACGAAGCGCGACTCCGATCCGGTCCAGACCACGGCGTGGCTGCACGTGATCGGGTTGCGCGGCGATGGCGCCCGCCTCGCCGCCGAGCTCGAGAAGGTCCGCTCGAAGCTGCGTCCGGTCGACGTCCACTACTTCGAGGGGCGCGTCAAGGAGATCGACCACGACACGCTCGGCGCCATCAGCTCGTACGACGCCGCGCTGGCGATCGACGACGCCCACCCCGAAGCGCTGTTCCGGCTCGCCTACAACGTCGATCTCCGCGGCGAGGACGAAGAGGCCCGCGAGCTCTACGAGCGCGCTCTGATGCACCCGCCGGTCAACGAGGCCTGCGTCGTCAACCTCGGCATCTTGTACGAGGACATGGGCAACTACCGCCGCGCGATGCAGTGCTTCGACCTCGCGCTGCAGGCCCAGCCGAGCAACCAGCGCGCGCGCATGTATCGGCGCGATGCCGCCGCCGCGCTGAACATGTACTACGACGAGGATCAGGAGCGACGCGAGGACAAGCGCAACAAGATCCTCCGCACGCCGATCAACGACTTCGAGCTGTCGGTGCGCAGCCGCAACTGCCTCGCGAAGATGGGCGTCTACACGCTCGGCGACCTCGTCAAGAAGACCGAGGCCGAGCTGCTGAGCTACAAGAACTTCGGCGAGACGTCGCTGCTCGAGATCAAGGAGATCCTCAAGAACAAGGGCCTGCGCCTCGGCATGGGCCACGAGGACCTGCTGACGACGCCGCTCGGCGAGCCGGAGGAACCGGAGATGGCGCCCGAGGAGGTGCCGGATCCGAACAGCCCGGACCCGTCGCGCCGCCCGGTCACCGAGCTCGACCTGTCGGTGCGCAGCCGTCGCATCGTCGACCTGCTGAAGATCCGCACGATCGGCGACCTCGCCAACAAGACCGAGGCCGAGCTGCTCGCCTGCCCGAACTTCGGCCAGACGTCGCTCAACGAGATCAAGACCAAGCTCGACGAGCTCGGGCTCTCGCTGCGCGGCTGAGCCGCGCGCTCCGACCAGGCGATGTACGACCACCTGGTCGGCGAGGTCGTCGAGGCGCACGGCACGCACGTCGTGTTGCGCGCCGGCGGCGTGGGCTACGAGCTCAAGACGCCGATCGGCGTCGTCGCCAGCGTCCGCATCGGCGAATCGACACTCCTCTTCACGATCCTCCACGTCGTCGACGGCGCGCCGACCCTGCTCGGCTTCGCCGCGCGCACCGAGCGCGACCTCGCGCGCCGGGTGCTCGCGGTGTCCGGCGTCGGCCCGTCGATCGCCCTCGCGATCCTCAGCACCTACGACCCGGCGAGCTTCGGCCGCTTCGTGCTCAACGATGACATCGCGGCCCTCAAGCGCGTGAAGGGCGTCGGCACGAAGACCGCCGAGCGCCTGTGCCTCGAGCTCCGCGACCGCATCGGCCAGCTCGACCTCGGCGATCTCGGCGCGGTCTCGGCTCCGGTCTCGACCGCCCTGACCGCCGGTGCCGAGGACGCGATCGCCGCACTCGTCACGCTCGGCTTCGCCGAACGCGACGCGCGCCAGAAGGTCGCCAAGGCCGCGACCGCGACGCCCGACGCCGACACCGCCGTGCTGGTCAAGTCGGTCCTGCGGGGCGGGTAGCCTCGCGCGTCACCGCAACGCGACCAGCAGCAGGTTGAGGTCGGCCGGCGTCACCCCAGGCAGGCGCGACGCCTCGCCGAGCGTCAGCGGCCGGCGCGACGAGAGACGCTCGCGGCCCTCCGCCGAGAGGCCGCGGACGGCGACGAAGTCGAACTCGCGGGGGAAGCGGCGCGACTCCATCCGGCGCATGCGTTCGACCTGCACGGCCTGCCGCTGCACGTAGCCGGCGTACTTGACCTCGGCCTCGACCTCGGCGCGCTCGTCGGCACCGAGCGCGAGCGACGCGAGCGCGGTGTGGAACGGCTCGTCGTCGACCGCCGAGGCCGGACGGCGCAGGAGCTCGACCAACGGCCGGCCGCCCTCGCGCACCGTCGAGAGCCGGTCGACCGCGGTGGCGACACGCGCGGCCTTCTGCTCGACCGCGCGCACCCGAGTCGCGTCGAGCAGGCCGATCTCCGCGGCGATCGGCACCAGCCGCCGGTCGGCGTTGTCGCTGCGCAACGACAGCCGGAACTCGGCACGGCTCGTGAACATCCGGTACGGCTCGCGCGGGTTGACCCGACAGAGATCGTCGATCATCACGCCGAGGTAGGAGCTCGCACGGTCGAGGACGAGCGGCGGCTCGTCGCGCACCAGGCGCACCGCGTTGATGCCGGCGACGAGTCCCTGCCCGGCCGCCTCCTCGTAGCCGCTCGTGCCGTTGATCTGCCCGGCGGCGAACAGCCCGCGCACGCCCGCGATCTGCAGGTCGGCCCGGATCTGGTCGGTCTCGACGTGGTCGTACTCGACCGCGTAGCCGTGCCGCGTGAGCCGCGCGTCCTCGAGGCCCGGGATCGTGCGCACGAACGCCTCCTGCACCTCGGGCGGCAGACTCGTCGAGATGCCGTTCGGGTAGACCTCGTCGCTGTCCCGGCCCTCGGGCTCGAGGAACACCAGGTGCCCGTCGCGATCGCGGAACCGCATCACCTTGTCCTCGACGCTCGGGCAGTAGCGCGGCCCGACGCCGACGATCCGGCCGCGGTACATCGGCGAGCGGTCGGCGTGGCGTTCGATGATCGCGTGCGTCGCCTCGTTCGTGCGCGTCAGCCAGCACGACACCTGCTCGACGTCGAGCCGTCCGGTCCGGAACGAGAACGGCGTCGGCGGCTGGTCCCCCGGTTGCTCGTCGAGTCGCGCGTGGTCGATCGAGTCGCGTGCGATCCGCGGCGGCGTACCGGTCTTGTGCCGGCCGAGGCGGATGCCGAGAGCGCGGAGCGCCACCGACAGCGCCGGCGCACCGCGCTCGCCGACTCGTCCACCGTCCGCCTCCCACTCGCCGGCGAACAGCCGCCCGCCGAGGAACGTGCCGGTCGTCAACACGACCGCGCGCGCGAGCACGGCGCGCCCGTCGGCGAGCCGGACCCCGCGCACCCGCGCTGGCGCGCCGGGCAGCCCGTCGGGTTCGGTCAGGATCGCAACCGCCTCGCCGGCGATCACACCGAGCCCCGGCTGCCCGCACACCCGCGCCGCCATCGCCCGGTTGTAGGCCGCGCGGTCGCACTGCGCCCGCGGCGAGCGGACCGCCGGGCCCTTCTTGGTGTTGAGCATCCGGAACTGGATCCCGGTGGCGTCGGTGCACAGCGCCATCTCGCCGCCGAGCGCGTCGATCTCGCGCACGAGCTGCCCCTTCGCGATCCCGCCGATCGCCGGGTTGCACGACATCCGCCCGATGGCCTCGGGCTCCAGCACCACGCACGCGGTGCGTGCGCCGAGGCGGGCCGCCGCCAGCGCCGCCTCCGCGCCGGCGTGCCCGCCGCCGACGACGATCAGGTCGAAGTCCGAGGTCTCGTTCATCTACGGTCGCCGCAGCGTCCTTGTCGATCAGCCCCGTATGTGGAGCTACGTGATCCGGCACCGGCAACGGCTGCGCGCAATCTACCGGAGGTCGGTCGCCGCCTGAACCGGCGATCCACCACCGGACTTGAGCCACGCGGCGCGGCCGAGGACACTACCGGCGATGCGTTCGACCCTGCTCCTCGCAGCCGTCCTGGCCGTGTCGGCGACTGCCCAGGAGATCCGACTCGGTGACGTGCCCGCGCTCGCGGCGGCGCGCGCCGAGCGCCAGCGGCCCGCGCAGCTCGCGGCCCTCGAGCCGTTCCTCCACGATCTGAAGCTCGACCACGACCGCAGCAAGCAGGTCGTCGACGACGCGATCGACAAGGTCATGAAACTCGGCGACGGCATCATCCCGCTGTTGCTGGAGCGGCTGAGCCCGGCCGCAGCGACGCCGGACGACCTGAACCTCGCCGACAATTCCGCGCGGATCCTGGCGCGCCTCGAGCCCGAGACGTTCGTCGAGGCCCTGATCGACCTCGCACGCGGCGACGACACGGTCGCGCGGCGCCACGCGCTCGAGCTGCTCGGGCGCGTCGACGACGCGCGCGCCCGGGAGACGATCGCCGCGGTGTATCCGAGTCTCTCCGATCCGCAGGACCAGCGCATCGCGCTGCGGGCCGCCGAACGGCAGAAGTCCCCGCTCCTCCGCGACGCCGCCGTCGATCTCGCGAGCAGCACGGACACCGACACGCGCAGCGTCGCGGTGCGCTACCTCGCGTCCATCGCCGATCCGACGGTCAAGGACACGATGCTCGCGGTGTTCGCCAAAGAGCGCGACGACCACATCGTCGGCGCCTGCCTCGACTACTTCGCGGCGACCGCGAAGGCCGATCCGGCGGTGACCGACGCGATCGTGGCCGCGATCACCGCCGGACGCCTCGATGGCGATCGGCTGATCCGGACGATCACCGCGCTCCGCACGATCGCCCCGGAGGACCATCGCGAGGCGCGGCGGGTGCTCCGCGAGATCCTCGAGCGCGGCACGACCGGGCCGCTCGGCATCGCCACCGCCCTGACCCTCGACGCGCTCGGCGACGCACGGGCCGACCGCATCCTGTTCGATCAGCTCGACGAGCGCGTGAAGCGGCGCCGGACCGATCCGGACGTCTACGTCGACCGCGCCGAGGCCTACATCGCGTTCGATCGGTGGCGGGACGCGATCCGCGACTACGAGCTCGCGATCCGCTACACCAACAGCCGGTCGCGGCGCGGGGTCTACTACCTGCAGATCGCGCGCTGCGAGGCCCACCGCGACAGCGTGACGCGGATGGTGCGCGCCCTCGAGGACAGCGAGCTCGGCGCCGAGACGATCCGGCGCGAGGCCGCGAAGGACCCGGTGTTCGCCGAAGCGGTCGCCAAGGACTCGGTCAGCCGCTTCCTCGACAAGCTCGGGCGCTGACGGCTTCGGCGGTCGCGTTCCCCGGCCTCGCGGTTGACCCCTCGCGGGCAGGGCGCGAAGATGCGCGGCCCCGTTTCCCGACCGAGACCCCTTTCTGACCCGAGAACACCCGCCGATGGACGTCCAGGTGGTCGAATCCGGCCCGTGCCGCCGCACGCTGACGATCAAGGTCCCGCCGGAGCGCATCCGGTCGCAGCTGGAGCAGATGTTCCAGGCCGCGGCGGGACAGGTCCGCATGAAGGGCTTCCGCTCGGGCAAGGTCCCGCGCAAGGTCCTCGAGAAGAAGTTCGGCGACTCGATCCGCGCCGACGCGAAGGAGCGGATCGTCAACGAGTCGTTCCGTGAGGCGCTCGAGTCGAAGGAGCTGCGGATGGTCGGCGAGCCGGAGGTCGAGGGGATCGACGAGACCCCCATCGACCCCACGGCCACGCTCGAGTTCACGGTGCACGTGGACATCGCGCCGCAGTTCGAGCTGAAGGAGGTCGAGGGCGTCGAGATCGATGCCCAGCCGACCGAGGTCACCGACGACGACGTCGAGCAGGCCATTGGCCAGCTCGCCGATCAGAAGCGGACGCTCGACCCGGTCGACAGCCCGATCGAGGAGAACGACTTCCTCAAGGCGTCGCTCCGCTTCCTCGACGCGGACGGCAACGTCGTCCTCGAGCGCGACTCCGCGCAGGTCAGTCCGAACATCCCGCTCGCGGGCTCCGACCCGGAGGCGTTCAAGGCGTCGCTGATCGGCAAGGAGAAGGGCGACGAGGTCGAGATCACCCTCACGTTCCCCGACAACTTCGAGAAGGAGGAGCTGCGGGGCCAGCCGGGCAAGGCGGCCATGACGATCCAGGAGGTGCAGCGCGTCCAGCGCGCCCCGATCGACGACGAGCTCGCCAAGGGCTTCGAGTTCGATTCGCTCGACGCGCTCCGGACCGAGCTGCGCAAGCGGATCGGCGAGGAGAAGGAGCGCTCGGAGATCGCGCGCCGCGAGGAACGGATCCTCGAGATCCTCGCCAACGACCACCCGTTCGCGCTGCCGCTGTCGATGGTCGAGGACCAGCTGAAGCACAGCCTCGAAGGCTTCCGCAAGCGGCTCGAGGAGGCGCAGATGCCGCCCGAGCAGATCGAGGAGCGCCTCGCCGGGGCGCAGGAAGAGGCCCGCGCCGACGCCGAACGCCGCGTCCGCATGTTCTTCCTGCTGAACGAGATCGCGCGCCAGAAGGAGATCCGCGTCACCGAGGCGGACCTCCGCGCCGAGATGCAGGCCCTCGCCGCGCAGCACGGCGTCGGGCTCGATCAGGTGCAGGAGCACTTCAAGGACCGCGGCCGGCTCACCGACCTGCACCTCGGCATCATGGAGCGCAAGGTCCGCGAATTCCTCAGAGAGCACGCCAAGATCTCCGATAAGCGAACCGGTTGAGTTCCGGTGCCGGAGCCCTAGCCAGCACCGAGACTCCGAACGCCGTGACGTCAGAACCAGTGCCTCGAGTCGACCCCCGCGGGCGCCACCCCGCGGCCCCCCGGATGGAGTGCGCGCCGATCATGTCCCAGCACGGATCCAATTCCCCGACCGCCGAATCCCCGATGAGCATCCTGATCCCGACCGTCATCGAGAAGACCGGCCGCGGTGAGCGCGCCTACGACATCTACAGCCGGCTGCTCGAGGATCGCATCGTGTTCATCGGCACGCCGATCGACGACCACGTCGCGAACCTCGTGATCGCACAGCTCTTGTTCCTCCAGAAGGAGAACAAGAACCAGGACATCAGCATGTTCCTCAACACGCCCGGCGGCAGCGTGACCGCCGGCCTCGCGATCTACGACACGATGCAGTTCGTGCAGTGCCCGGTCGCGACCTACTGCATCGGCCAGGCGGCCTCGATGGGCGCCGTGCTGCTGGCTGCCGGCTCCAAGGGCAAGCGGCACGCGCTCCCCCACGCCCGGATCATGATCCACCAGCCGTGGGGCGGTGTGCACGGCACCGCGGCCGACATCTCGATCCAGGCCGAAGAGATCCTGCGCATGAAGCAGACCCTGACCGAGCTGCTCGCCAGGCACTCCGGCCAGGACATCGACCGGGTCGCCAAGGACAGCGACCGGGACTTCTTCATGAGCGCGGAAGAGGCGCTGAACTACGGGCTCGTCGACGAGATCGTCGCTTCGAGCAAGAACTGAGGCGCGTCGCCGCCGCCGCAAGCCCGATACGCACGCTTCGGGCCGACCGAAGCGGCGAAAACCCGCGGTGCGCGGGTGCACCTTTCCGGGTGCGATTCCGTATCATGGGGTCGTGACCCGCCCTCCGGCGCGAGCCGCTCCGGAGGCCACGGGCGCACACCCAACGAGATCACATGCCGAGAACCACCTCAGGCAAGGGACGCTCCGTCGAACGCTGCACGTTCTGCGAGAAGTCCCGGCATCACGTGAAGTCGCTGATCGCCGGGCCGCCGGGCGTCTACATCTGCAACGAGTGCATCGAGATCTGCAACACGATCCTCAAGGAGGAGGATCGGCGGACGCGTGACGAGGGCTCTCCGACCTTCGTCAAGGACATGGTCCTGAAGGACCGGGTCCCCGCGCCCGAAGAGCTCTACCGGCGTCTCAGCGAATACGTGATCGGCCAGGAGGAGGCCAAGAAGATCCTCTCGGTCGCGGTCTACAGCCACTACCGCCGGCTGCACGCCCGCTACCAGAGCCCCGACGTCGAGCTCGAGAAGAGCAACATCCTGCTGGTCGGGCCGACCGGCTCGGGCAAGACGCTGCTCGCGAAGACCCTGGCGCGCCTCCTGGACGTGCCGTTCGCGATCGCCGACGCCACGACGCTGACCGAGGCCGGCTACGTCGGCGAGGACGTCGAGAACATCCTGCTGAAGCTCCTGCAGGCCGCCAACTTCGACGTCGAGCGCGCGCAGCAGGGCATCGTCTACATCGACGAGATCGACAAGATCGGCCGCACGACCCAGAACGTCTCGATCACCCGCGACGTGTCGGGCGAGGGCGTGCAGCAGGCGCTGCTCAAGATCCTCGAGGGCACGATCGCCAACGTCCCGCCCCAGGGCGGCCGCAAGCACCCCGAGCAGAGCTACATCCAGGTCGAGCACGGACAACATCCTGTTCATCTGCGGCGGCACGTTCTCCGGCATCGAGCACATCATCGCGCGGCGGCTCGGCCAGCAGGTGATGGGATTCCACCGCGACACACCCGGCGGACCGGCACCGCTCGAGCGGACCTTGAAGCTCGAGACCCAGACGCGGGACCGCGACGCCCTGATCGCGAACCTCGACCAGAAGGACCTCGTCGACTTCGGGATGATCCCCGAGTTCGTCGGGCGGCTTCCGGTGATCGCGCCGATGCGCTCGTTGACCCGCGAAGAGATCGTGTCGGTCATGACCGAGCCGAAGAACGCGATGGTCAAGCAGTACCAGGCGTTCTTCGAGATGGAGGACTGCAAACTCGAGCTCACCGACGAGGCGCTCGACGAGATCGCGGCGATCGCGATGTCGCGCGAGACCGGCGTCCGCGCGCTCCGCTCGTTGTTCGAGCAGATCCTGCTCGACCTCCGCTACCAGCTCCCGCAGCGCAAGGACCTCAAGCAGTTCGTGGTGACGCCGGAGTTCGTGCGCGAGCGCCTGCTCGGCACGCGTGACGGGGACGGCAAGAAGAAGAGCGAGGAGAAGCGCAAGCGGGAGACCGCATGAGCCGTCGCGAGGGGCCTGTCCCGCTGACGGAGCTCAGCGACGACGGGCTCCGCGACCTGGTCGTCGAAGCCGGTGGCAAGCCGTTCCAGGCCCGCCAACTCGCGCACTGGATCTACCGCCACGGGGCACGCGACGCGGCCGCGATGCACAACGTGCCGCGCGTGCTGAAGGAGCGCGTGCTCGGCGACCACCCGATCCGCGGCTCTCAGGTGGCGGAGATCGACGTGGCCGCCGACGGCACGGAGAAGCTCCTCCTGCGCCTCGCCGACGGCGAGTCGGTCGAGACCGTGCTCATCCCCGACGGCGAACGCCTGACGCTCTGCGTGTCGTCGCAGGTCGGCTGCCCGGTGGGTTGCGTGTTCTGCGCGTCCGGGCTCGACGGCGTGCGCCGCAACCTGACCGCCGGCGAGATTGTCGAGCAGGTGCTGCACGCGCGAGACCGCCTCGCCGAACAGCGACGCGGCGAGCCGCCCGCCCGGATCACCAACCTCGTCGTGATGGGGCTCGGCGAGCCGCTCCTCAATCTCGACGCGCTGACGGCCGCGCTCGAGCGCATCCACGACGCTCAGGGCGTCGGCTTGGGCGCCCGACGGATCACCGTCAGCACGTCCGGGCTCCCGGCGCACATGCGCCGGTTCGCGGACCTGCCCCACGCCTACAGCCTCGCGGTGTCGCTCCACGCGGCCGACGACACGCTGCGACGCCGCCTCGTGCCGACCGCCAAGGCCTCGGTCGCCGAGATCGTCGCCGCGGCTCGCGACGGGTTCGAGCGCACGCACCGCGAGGTGACCTTCGAGGTGGTCCTGCTCGCCGGCGTCAACGACCGCGACGCAGATGCCGACGCGTTGATCGGTGCACTGCGTGACTTCCCGTGCACGGTGAACCTGATCCCGTGGAATCCGGTCGATCGCATCCCCGACCTCGCGCGTCCGGACGACCGCAGGGTCGATGCGTTCGCCGCGCGCCTGCGGGCCGGCGGTCTCAACGTCACGGTGCGGCGCCAGCGCGGCTCGGACCGGAGCGCGGCGTGCGGTCAGTTGCGCATCCGCGACCTGGACTCGACCGCGCACTCTTCCTGACGGCCCCGACGAAACGCGCCCGCGGCCGACGGGGGGTGTCGACCACGGGCGCACTTCGGGCTGCGGCGGGGACGCGCCGCAGCGGTGCTCGATGGGACGCGAGGATTCGGAGCCGGAGCGGCCCCGGACAAACGGAAGCGCGGCCGACTGCCTCGGGGCATGTCCACCGCAGGTGGACATGCCCCTCCCGCTGCGGCGGGAGGCCGCGCTGGGTCGCGAAGTCGGAGAATCCTCGCGTCCCGCGAGGATTCGGAGCCGGAGCGGCCCCGGACAAACGGAAGCGCGGCCGACTGCCTCGGGGCATGTCCACCGCAGGTGGACATGCCCCTCCCGGTGCGGCGGGAGGCCGCGCTGGGTCGCGAAGTCGGAGAATCCTCGCGTCCCGCGAGGATTCGGAGCCGGAGCGGCCCCGGACAAACGGAAGCGCGGCCGACTGCCTCGGGGCATGTCCACCGCAGGTGGACATGCCCCTCCCGGTGCGGCGGGAGGCCGCGCTGACACTACTTGTCGGAGTCGCCGGACTTGTCACCGGCCTTCGACGAGCCGGACTTCGATCCGCTCGCCTTCGACTTGCCGGTGCCCGGCATGTCGGCGGCGAGCGTCTCGACCTGACCCATCCGATTGACCTCGACCTCGACCTTGCTGCCCGGGTCGACGGAGGCGAGCGCCTCGGCGACGTCCTGCGGGGCCGCCACCTCGTGGCCGGCGACCTTCAGCACGACGTCCTTCGGCTGCACGCCGAGCTTCTGGGCCAGTGAGCCATCGGCGACGCTCTCGACCAGCAGGCCCTGCTGGCCGGTGATGCCGAGGAACGAGCGCAGGTCCGCCGACATCGGCGCGATGTAGACGCCGAGCTTCGGACGCTGCACGACCTCGGCCTGCTCATGGCCGCTGCCTGCGCGAGGCTGGAGTTGCCGCAGCTGGCCGTGCGTGCGCGGCGTCAACACCCTGGGGGCGCTGGGTGTCGTCGGCGCGCTCGGCGTCGGCAAGGTCCACGGCGTCAGGCCGTCGGGAAGCGTCAGACCATTGGGCCCGAAGTGGAACTGCAGGATGCCGGCGCCGTCGTGCCCGTTGCCGAACACCTTCTTCGCGACCTGCGGATACTGCTTCCGGAACTGGTCCATGCTGTCGGCTTCGTAGACCTTGTGCTCGGTCTTGCCGTTCGGACCCTGCTCGTCCATCTCGACGTGGACGCCGTTCGGCCCGATCTGGATCGAGGTGCCCTCGCCGAGCTGCTTCAGGTTCGCGCCGCCCGGCGGCACGCCGAACGCCGGCGGCGTCGGCAGCCCCTGCATCATCTCGTCCATGCGGCGCTGCATCTGTTCGATCTGCTGCTGCAGATCCTGGAAACGCTGGTCCTGTGGCCCGAGCAACTGCTGCATGCGCTCCAGCATGCGCTGCTCGAAACCGTTGCCGTTGGCCTGCCCACCGGGTCCGAAGCCCTGCGCCTGCGGCGCCTGGCCCTGCGGCTGCAGGCCGCCCGTACCGTTCTCGTCACGATCGATCGCGCGCAGGACGCGATGCGCGCGCCAGCGGATCTCGGGATCGCTCGACTGCTTGATCGCGTCCTCGAGGGCACCGCGCGCATCCGAGCCGATCTTGCGGAGCTGCTGCTCCGCGGACCGCCGATCCTGGTAGTTCTCCGCGCCGAGCTGCTCGATCAGCTGCTTGACGTCGGTCTTCGCCTGTTGCGGCTGTTGCTGCTGCTGCTGAGACTCCGACTGGCTCTTCGAATCGCTCTGCTGCGCGACGACCGCGGGGGCCGTGGCGAGCAGCCCGGCGAGCGCCAGCCCGACCATGCTCGTGTGATTCATCGTGTTCACCTTCCGGCTGTGGCGAAGCGGTCCCGGCCTTCCGGCCCGCGCTTCGCACGAGGTCCGTTCAAGCAGGGAACGACGATCGCGCGGGGCGAAGACTCCGACTCGCGGCGAGGCTCACGGTACGCCCGACGCGACAGGGTGCGCGGAGTGCGCCATCCGATCGGCCGTTCGACGTCGTCGAACAGCGGGTCGAACGCCGCATCGAGCTTCCGGCGGCCCTGGAGGCC
This sequence comes from uncultured Planctomycetota bacterium, assembly GCA_963823025.1. GTDB lineage: Bacteria > Planctomycetota > UBA1135 > UBA1135 > UBA2386 > CAWGKH01. The sequence goes on from CAWGKH010000011.1 coordinate 970,142, forward strand.
GATGAACGTCTCGCCGGGCGGCGCTGCCGGCCCCGCCCCGACGGGGCTGCCGAGCACCGCCTGCACGGCCCGGTCGACCGCCTGCCGGCCGCGCAGGCCGACGAACGTCTCCGCGACCGGGTGGGTCGACGGCCCGGGGATCGACGACGAACGGCCGGGAATCCCGGAGCGGAGGAGCGGCGAGCAGGCCGTCGAGCGACGGTTGGCCGGTCGAACCGCGACCCGGATCGAGCAACACCACCGCGGTGATCCCGACCAGCAGCGACGCCGCGATCGGGACCAGGCGCACGACGCGCCGGCTTCGCGACGCGGGACGGGCGTGGATGCGCAGGCGGATGTCCCGCTCGAACTCGGCGAAGAACGACGGGTCCGGAGCCGTCGACCCCGGCAGGCGGTCGCCGCGGACCGGTCGCGTCCCGCCACGCGGCCTGCACGTCGAGCCACCGCCGCAGCTCGCGCTGGCAAGCGAGGCAGTCGGCGAGGTGCGCCCGGGTCGCGCGAGCGACGTCCGGCGCCAGATCGTCCGAGAGGAGCAACGGCAGCGCCTCGCGCGCCACCCGGCAGTCGCGCGACCGGGTCATCGGTCGAGCTCCTGGAGGCGCACGCGCCGCTCCCACGCGTCGCGGAACAGCTGCCGCCCGCGGTGCAGCCGCCACCGCACGGTGGCGTGCGTCGCATCGACGATCGGCGCGATCTCCCGGCAGCTCAGCCCGTGGATGTCGCGCAGGACGAGCACCGCGCGGAACTTGCCGTCGAGCGCGTCGAGGACCTCCCACACGATCGCGCGACGCTCGTCCCGCTCGAGCACGGCCTCGGGCGCGCCATCGGCGTCGCCGGCACGGCTCCGCGACCGCGTCGAGCGCCACCGCCGGCGCCGCGCGTCGCTTCCGCAGCGCGTCGATCGCTAGGTTCGTCACGATCCGGTAGAACCAGGTGTAGAAGTTCCGGCCGAAGTCGAACCGGCCGAGCGACCGGTGCACCCGCACGAACGCGTCCTGCACGACGTCCCGCGCGTCCTCGGGGCCGCCGACCAGGTGCAGCGCGACCCAGAACGCCCGCCGCTGGTAGCGGGCGACGAGCTCGCCGAACGCGGCGCTCTCGCCCTCCAGCACGCGACGGAGGATCGCGGCGTCGGTCGCAGCGTCCTCGGGCACCACGTCCCCGCCAGCCGGTCGCATCGACCGGTCCTCCCGGGAGCCCGCGGCGGGCGTGGACCGGGAGCAGATCATCGAAGGCGTCGCGCATGGGCCGTGCCGGCATGCCCCGGTATACGGACCGCCTGCCGTCGCTGCGAGTCCCGCTCGCGCGCGAGCCGGATCCGGGCGCGGCGTCAGCCGGCGTCGACGACCGGAAGCCCCATCCCACGGAACTTGCGGTAGCGCTGCTCGAGCAGCTCGTCGGCGGCCAGCGGCGAGAGCTCGCCGAGCCACGCCAGGAGCTGCTGCTTGACGCGCTCGATCGTCGCCTGGGGATCGCGGTGGGCGCCGCCGAGCGGCTCCTCGATGACCCCGTCGACGAGCCCGAGCCGCAGCAGGTCCGCGCTGGTCAGCTTCAGCGCCTCCGCCGCGTCGGGCGCCTTGTCGCCGCTCTTCCACAGGATCGCGGCACAGCCCTCGGGAGAAATGACCGAGTAGTAGGCGTGCTCGAGGATCCCGACGCGATCGCCGACGCCGATGCCGAGCGCACCGCCGGAGCCGCCCTCGCCGATCACGATCACGATGATCGGGACCTGCAGCGAGAACATCTCCAGGATGTTCTCGCGCGATCGCCGCGGCCTGGCCGCGCTCCTCGGCGCCGATGCCGGGGTAGGCGCCCGGCGTGTTGATCGAACGTCACGATCGGCAGCCGCATCTTCTCGGCGAGCCGCATCTTGTGCAGCGCCTTGCGGTAGCCCTCGGGATGCGCGCAGCCGAAGTTGCACGCGAGCCGGTCCTTGACCGCGCGGCCCTTGCGGTGGCCGATCAGCATGAACCGGCACGCCCTCCATCTGCGCGAGACCGGTGACCATCGCGCGGTCGTCGCCGAAGGTCCGGTCGCCGTGCAGCTCGACGAAGTCGTCGAGCATCAGCTGGATGTAGTCGCGAGGTCAGCGGGCCGGTCGGCGTGCCGCGCGACGTTGACCTTCTCCCAGGGCGTCAGGCCGCGAGTAGACCTCGGCGGTCTGCTTCTCGAGCCGCTCCTGCAGCGCCTGGATCTCGCCGGAGAGGTCGAGGTGCGTGCCCTGCGCGAGCCGGCGCAGCTCCTCGATCTTCTGCTCCATCTCGAGCAGCGGGCGCTCGAACGCGAGGCCGTTCTGGATGGGTTCAACGGTCTTGGTCTGGGTCTCCGCCAACGCGTGCCTCCGGGGGTCCGATCCGGCTCGGCAGTGTAAGCGCGCGACCCGCCCCCCCTGTCCACGGGCTGTTCGGACGGCACGGTGCCAACGGGCCGACGCCCGCTGGAATCGCCCGCGACACTCAGGCATCGTTCCGGGATGGACGCGTGGCGCGTGGAGGTGTCGATTCGAACCGGTCTGCCGGATCCCGCCGGCACGGCCGCGCGGGAGGCGCTCCGACCAGGTGTCGCAGCGCGATCCCGGCGTCGTCGCGAGCCGCCGTGGCTTCCTGCTCGGCGCCTCGCTCGGACGGGACCAGGTCGAACGGTTCGCGCGCACCGTGCTCGCCGACCCGGTCACCGACGAGTTCGTCGTGCACGCACCCGGGGTCGAGCCGCCGGCCGAGCCGGGGCGCATCACGGTGCTCCCCCGCCCGGGCGTCACCGACCAGGTCGCGCACTCGGTGCAGAAGGCGCTCCGCGACTCGGCGCTGCCCGACGTGGTGGTCGGGACCTACCGGGTCTACGTGCCGTCGGCGGCGCACGAGCGCGCTCCGCGGCGAAGCGCTGCTCCGCGCCGCCGAGCAGAGCCTCGGCAACGACGTCATCCAGCAGGTGCTGCTCGACGTCGTGCCGCCGGGCTGCCCGGGCCCGGGCGGCGAGCCCGACCTCGCGGTGCACGACGTCCCGCTCGTTGACCTGGACGACGGCGCGCTGCTGCAGCTGAGCCGCGAGGGCGGACTCGCGCTCAACGTCCGCGAGATGCGCGCCGTGCAGGCGCACTTCGTCGAGCTCGGGCGCGAGCCGCGCCGCATCGAGCTCGAGACGATCGCGCAGACCTGGTCCGAGCACTGCAAGCACAAGACGCTGACCGGCCGGATCCGCTTCGGCGACGAGGTCATCGACAACCTGCTGAAGAGCGAGATCGCCCGCGTCACGCGCGAGCTCGACCGCGACTTCTGCGTGAGCGTGTTCGAGGACAACGCCGGGGTGATCGACTTCGACGGCGAGGACTGCGTCTGCATCAAGGTCGAGACGCACAACCACCCGTCCGCGATCGAGCCGTTCGGCGGCGCCGCGACCGGCGTCGGCGGCGTGATTCGCGACATCCTCGGCACCGGGCTCGGCGCGCGACCGGTCGCGAACACCGACGTGTTCTGCTTCGCACCGGTCGACACCCCCGAGGACGCCGTGCCGAAGGGCTGCCTGCACCCGCTGCGCGTGCTGCGCGGCGTGGTCGCCGGCGTGCGCGACTACGGCAACCCGATGGGCATCCCGACGGTGCACGGCGCCGTGCACTTCGATCCGGACTTCGTCGGCAATCCACTGGTCTACGTCGGCAACATCGGCATCATGCCGCGCGCGGCGGTGAGGAAGGCGCAGGCGCCGGCGACCAGATCGTCGTCATCGGCGGGCGCACCGGCCGTGACGGGATCCACGGCGCGACGTTCAGCTCGCTCGAGCTGCACACCGAGAGCGAGACCGTGTCGAGCGGCGCGGTCCAGATCGGCGACCCCATCACCGAGCGCAAGGCGATGGACGTCGTGCTGCGCGCGCGCGACGAGGGCCTGTTCTCCGGGATCACCGACTGCGGCGCCGGCGGCTTCTCGTCGGCGATCGGCGAGATGGCGGAGAAGCTCGGCGCCGACGTCGACCTGTCCCGCGCGCCGCTGAAGTACGAGGGACTCGCACCGTGGGAGATCTGGGTCAGTGAAGCCCAGGAGCGCATGGTGATGGCCGTGCCGCGCGGCAAGCTCGACCGCCTGCTCGCGCTGTGCGACGAGGAGGACTGTCGAGGCCGCGGTGCTCGGCGAGTTCACCGACACCGGCCGGCTCGTGCTGCGCCACGGCGAGACGGTCCACGGTGACCTCGACCTGCGTTTCCTGCACGACGGGCTGCCGGCGTTCGAACGCGAGGCGACCTGGACGCCGCGTGCGCTGGTCGATCCCGAGATCGACGAGGAGCGCGACCTCGGTGCGGCGTTGCGGCTCGTGCTCCGCGACCCGAACGTCGCGAGCAAGGAGTGGATCATCCGCCAGTACGACCACGAGGTGCAGGCGGGCAGCGCCGGCAAGCCGCTCGTCGGCAAGGAGGACGACGGACCCGGCGACGGCGCGGTGCTCGCGCCGAAGCTCGGTTCGACGCGCGGCATCGTCGTGTCGAGTGGCCTCAATCCGCGCTACTCGCGGATCGACCCGGCCGCGATGGCCGAGTGCGCGATCGACGAGGCGATGCGCAACGTGGTCGCGTGCGGCGGCGATCCGGAGCACACCGCGATCCTCGACAACTACTGCTGGGGCAACTGCGACAAGCCCGAGCGTCTGGGCGAGCTCGTGCGCGCGACCCGTGCGCTCTGCGCGGTCGCGACGACCTACCGCACGCCGTTCGTCTCGGGCAAGGACTCGCTGAACAACGAGTTCCGCGCCGGCGACGAGACGATCGCGATTCCCGGCTGCATCCTCGTCACGGCCCTGTCGGTGGTTCCGGACGTGCGACGCGACCGTGACCTCGGCGCCCCGCCACGACGATGCGTTCCTCTACCTGGTCGGCACGACCAGGCGCGAGCTGGGTGGTTCGGTCTGGTGGAAGACCCGCGGGCAGCTCGGCGCGTCGGTACCGCGCGTCGACGCGGCCCACGGCAAGCGCGTGCTCGACGGCGTCGCGCGCGCGATCGCCGCGCGCGCGGTGTCTGCGTGCCACGACCTGAGCGAGGGCGGTCTCGGTGCCGCCGTCGCGGAGATGGCGATCGCCGGCCGGCTCGGCGTCGCGATCGACCTCGACGCCGTGCCGCGCGACGGCATCGACCGCAGCGACGAGATCCTGTTCGCCGAGTCGCAGAGCCGGTTCCTGCTGGAGGTCCCACGCGACCGCGCGCAGGACCTCGAGGCCAACCTGTTCGACCTCCCGCTTCGCCCGGATCGGCGCGTTCTCCTCGGACTCCAAGGACCTGATCGTCCGGCGCGGCGACACCGAGCTCGCCAGCGGTGCCCATCCCCGCGCTGACGGAGTCGTTCAAGGCGCCGCTCGATCTGGACGGCACGTTGACCGGAGGTGCGCGATGAGCGATCCCCGCGCGCTGATCCTGCGCGCTCCCGGCATCAACTGCGAGCGCGAGACGTCCGACGCCTTCGCGCGCGCGGGCGCCCGGCCCGAGTACGTGCACGTCAAGCGGCTGCGCGCGCGACCCGGCGCTGCTCGACCGCTTCTCGATCCTCGCGTTCCCCGGTGGCTTCGCCTACGGCGACGACATCGCCGCCGGTCGCGTGCTCGCACACGAGCTGGCGACGAGCGCCGGGCCGCGAGCTGCTGCGCTTCGTCGCGCGTGGCGGGCTGGTGCTCGGCATCTGCAACGGCTTCCAGGCACTCGTCCGGCTCGGTCTCCTCCCGCGTGCCGGCAGCGAGGGTCTCGAGCAGCAGGTCTCGCTGACGCACAACCTCAGCGATCACTACGAGTGCCGCTGGGTCACGCTGCAGGCGCCGAAGAACCGCTGCGCGTTCGTCCCCGATGGCCTGACGCTCCACGTGCCCGCCGCCCACGGCGAGGGTTACCTGCAGCCGAAGGACGAGGACGTTCGGCGCGATGCTCGATGCCGAGGGGTTCACGGCGTTCGTCTACGTCGACCGCGACGGTCGGCCGACGACCGCATACCCGGACAATCCCAACGGCTCCCCGGGCGCGCGCGCCGGCCTGACCGACGCCTCGGGCCGGGTGCTCGGCCTGATGCCGCACCCCGATCGCGCCTACCTGCCGTTCCACGCCCCCCACTGGCGCCGCGACGGTCTCGCGAAGTCCCCGGACGGGATGGTGGTGTTCGACCAGATGGTGCACGTCGCGCGCGCCGAGGCCTAGGCGCGCGCGACACCCGACGAGAAGCACTCATTCGTCGACGAGCCGGTAGCCGACGCCCTGCTCGGTGAGGAGATATCTCGGTCGAGACGAATCGGCTTCGATCTTGCTTCGCAGGTTCGCGACGAACACGCGCACGTACCGCGGGTCGTCGCTGTGGCTCGGTCCCCAGACCTCGTGAAGGATGAAGCGATGGGTCAGGACCTTTCCCGCGTGTCGGATCAGTGTGGCGAGGAGGCGATACTCGATTCGGGTCAGCGCGATCGGCGCACCGGCGCGGAACACCCTTCGATTCGCCAGGTCGACCTTCAGATCCCCGAGCTCGAACGTCGGCTCGTCCGCGACCGCGGCCTGGCGCGCCCGATTCCGAAACGCCACACGAATCCGGGCCAGCAGCTCACCCACCCCGAAGGGTTTCGTCAGATAGTCGTCGGCGCCGAGATCGAGCGCCGCGACCTTGTCACGCTCGAGGCCGCGGGCGGAGAGGACGACGACGGGCGCGTGGCTCCAATCGCGAAACCATTCGATGACCTGAAGGCCATCGCCATCCGGGAGACCGAGATCGAGCACCATCATGTCGGGTGGTTCCGTCGTGGCGCGAGATCTGGCCTCTGCCGCGGTGGCAGCCTCGGTGACCCGGTAGTCGTTGCTCTGGAGCGATGTCCGCAGAAATCGGCTGATCGGAGCCTCGTCTTCGACGACCAGGATCAGCGGGCTGACGGCGTTCATGATTCCACAGCCGATCGGTCGTGAAGCTCGATCGCCGGCGGCTGATCGTCGAGCGGCAGTCGAAGGATGAAACGGGCTCCGCCACCCTCCCGGTCCGCGACGCGGAGGTCGCCACCGTGCAACCGGGCGACCGCGGCACAGATCGCGAGCCCCAACCCCGCGCCGGAGGATCCATCCCGGCGGTGATCGGTTCCGCGATAGAACTTCTCGAAGACGCGCTCCTTGTCGTCGTCGCGCAGTCCAGGTCCCCGATCCGCGACTTCGAGCAGGATCCAGCTTCCTGCACACCAGGCGCGAATCTCGATCGGCGCGCCGGCCGGCGAGTACTTCGTGGCGTTGTCGATCAGGTTCGTCAGCACGGACTCGATGAGGACGCCGTCCGCGTAGATCAGCGGCAGGTCGGCCGGAACGTCGGTCGTCACCGGGCGCGCATCGACGTCACGAGCGAGGCGGGTCAGCGACGAGCCGACGAGATCTTCGACGATGTTCCATTCGCGCCTCGGTTCGAGCTGTCCGGACTCCAGTCGAGTCATGTGAAGCAGGTTGTCGACGAGCCGCGCCAGACGATCGGCCTCGTCGTAGATCGACTGAAGGAGCGCGCGCCGTTCGCTGCCGGCGATTCGCTCCTCCGAGCTCAGCAGGCTGCTGCTGGCTCCCGCGATCGCCGCCAACGGTGATCGAAAGTCATGGGACACCGAACTCAGCACCGAGCTGCGAAGCCGCTCGGTCTCGGCCTGCGCGAGCGAGCGATGCACACGTTCGGTCAGTCGATCTCGCGCCAGCGCGAGCCCCACCTGCGCAGCGAAGGTCTCGACGAGCCGCCGTCGATCCGGCAGCAGCAGAGCTTCGGGATCGCGCGCACACACCGCGAGTACGCCGACGACACCCTCCGGCGTGACCAACGGGAGACACAGCGCCGGCGCTCGTGAGTGGGTCTCGGTTCCCGAACCCGCCACCTGCGCATGCTCGAACGCCCATTGGGCGGCGGTCACGATCGAATCGCGATCCCACGTCCCGGTCGGTGGAACCGCGCTGGCCACGCGAAGTCGACCGGCGTCGTCGGGCAGCAGGATGCGCACGTCGCCATCCAGCAGCTCGGCCAGTCGCGACTCCGCCGCCGCGACGATCTGGAGATGCCCGGTGGTCGCCGAGAGCTGACGGCTCAGCTGATACAGCTGCTCGGTCCGCTGCTCACGCAGCCTCGCCGCGGTCGAGTGGTCTCGGATCCGCGAGGTCAGGGTGCTGACCAGCAGACCGATCACCAGCATCACGGCGAACGTGAAGACGTATCCGGAGTCGTGAACCCGAAACGTGTAGTACGGCGACGTGAAGAAGAAGTTGAACAGCAGCACCGCACCGAACGAGGCCGCGACTGCCGGTCCCCGTCCGAACCACACCGCGACCGCCGTCACGCCGAGAAGATACGCAAGGACGAGGTTGGACTCGCTGAAGCCGAGCTTCCCGATCGACCATGCGACGCCGGTCGCCAGCAGCAACATCCCCGCAGCCCCGGCATAGTTGCGGGCCGGCACCTTGGTGGTCGCCGCATCGAGGCCGTGCCAGCTGGAACCAGGCTCCGCGCCACTGATGATGCAGACGTCGATATCGCCGCAGCCCTCGATCACGCGGTCGACAACCGTGCTCTTGAGGACGCGCGACCAGCGAGATGCCCCCGACTTGCCGACGACGATCCGCGTGGCCGCGTACGACTTCGCGAACGCGACGAGTTGCTGCGGAACGTCGCCGCCCGGGAGGACAACGGTCTCGGCCCCGAGCGACTCGGCGAGGCGCAGGTGCCGATGAACCGTCTGTCGGTCTCGCTCGGGGATCTCGTTCATTCGGCCCGAGTACGCGGCGACCCAGGGGGCTTGGATCGAACGGGCCATCCGACCGCAGGCGCGGATCACCTCGCCCGATGTCGGACTCGGCCCTACGCACACGAGAAGGCGCTCGGCGGTCCGCCAGTCCGACGCCCGGGGACCGAGCGAGTCCGGCTCCGTGTGTCCCCTCGCGTTGAGTCGGTCGGCCGCCCGGCGCAGCGCGAGCTCCCGAAGCGCGACGAAGGTCGCTCGATCGGACGGCGGGTCGGACTCGGCGGATTCTTCCCCCATCGGCGTGGCCGACGAGCGAACCAGATCCACCAACTCCTCCGGTGACACATCGATGACGGCGACCTCGTCCGCCTCGTCGAACACCGAGTCCGGCACGGTGTCGTGAGCGCGCCCCCCAAGAATGGGCGCAACGAGATCGGCCAGGCTCTCGATCTGCGCGACTTCCAACGTCGACCAGACATCGATCCCGACCTCGAGCAGCTCCTGGACGTCCTGGTATCGCCGCCGATGGCGGGAACCGTCCGGGTTTCTCCGGGCGAGCAGCGGGACGACGAACAGCTCCGGCCGTCGCCGAAGAACGTCGTCCACGTCGAAGACGTACACGCCGGGATCGTGCCGCTCGGCCGCGTCGCGAGAACGCGTGCCGGATCCCCGATCGTCTCGACACGGATACATCACGTGGATGCCGGATGCGGCCCGCTCTTCAGCGGCGCGGAACATCGCTCGCGTCTTTCCGACGCCGGCCGTGTACCCGAAGTAGATCTTCAGTCGTCCACGAGCCCGGCGGTCCGTCGATCCGCTCGGCGAAGCCGAGCGGGACTCTGGAACCAGCGGACGCGAACCGTCCACGTCGCCCCCCCGGCCCGACTCCGGCACGGTGGCGACGCCGGGTTCGCGGCCATGCCCCGCGGGCGGTCGGTCGACGTTCATGGCGACAGATTCTCCTCGGGTCGAGGGCGGAGCGCCACGTAGGCGTCCCTCGCGAGCTTGGCGGCGCTGGCGAAGATCACGAAGAACTCGAGTCGCCCCAAGAACATGCCGACGGTCTCGCTCCACAACACGAGTCCGGGCGCATCCGGCGCCGTCACGCCGACCGAGAGCCCCACGGTGCCGACGGCGGACGCGAATTCGAACATCGATTCCGCGATCCCGTACCCGCAAGCGGTCAACACCGCCGTGCCGGCGAACCACGTCGCCATGTAGAGGAACACGAACGTGGCGACGGTGCGGAGCTGCGCGTCCGTGATCGCGGCCCGCTCCTCGCCGATCCAGGCGGCGTCGTCCACCACCGTGGTTCGCGGGAGGAACGGGCGTCGCATCTCCGTCGAGAGCGCACGAAAGAGCAGGTAGACGCGCTGCTGCTTCAGAGCACCTGCGGTGGAACAGGTTCCGCCACCGATGAGCATCAGGACGATGAGCAGCAGGACTCCGGAGGCTCCCCACGCTCCATACCCGACCGTCGAGTATCCCGTCGTGGTCAGCGCGGAGACCGTCTCGAACACCGCCACCCTGATCGCCTTGGACGCGGAGGCATACAACGGCACGCACGTCGACCACAGAAGCAACCCGGCGAACACCGGGATGACCACGGCCTGGAGCCGGACTTCTCCGTTCCTCGCGAAGGTGCGGAACTTGCACCGCAGCACGCACCATGCCGTCACGAAGTTGAAGTTGCCCAGCAGCATCAACACGATCGTCACCGCTTCGATCGGAGCCGAGTCCCAGTGGCCGATGCTGTCCGTCCGGGTGGAGAACCCCCCGGTGGAGACGGCGCAGAACGCATGGTTGACGGCGTCGAACCACCCCATCCCGGCGACGCGCAACCCGAGGATGCCGAAGACGACGTACCCAGCGTAGATCCGCAGCACGAGGTGCGCGGAGGACCGGACGTGTGGCACCAGTTGATCGGACCGCCCCTCCGCGACGGAGAGCGTTCCCCCGCCCGGGCCGGTGATCGCGGCGAGCATGATGATCGCGAGCCCGGCCCCTCCCGCGAGTTGCATCGTGCTCCGCCACAGCAGAATCGGTGCGCTCGCGTTCGCGACGTCCACCACCGACAATCCGGTCGTCGTCCAACCGCTGACCGACTCGAAGATCGCCTGCGTCGTCGACAGGTGCTGCGCGACGACGAAGGGCACCGCACCCGCGAGGCTGGCGACGACCCAACTGAGCAGCACGATCACGCCACCTTCCTGCAGCGTCAGCACCGCCTGCCCCGGATGGAGTCGCTTCCAGGTCGTGAATCCCAGCAGGCTCAGTGCGAGTCCCGGCAAGACGAACGACAGCAACCATCGTTCGCCGCTCGGACCAGCCGGAACGACGACGACCGGGACCAGCAGAATCAAGCCCACGAAGCCCGAGATCAGACCGACGTAGGCCCAGATGGCCCGGTATCGCTGCCGGAGATGGGCGGCTTCGCGCACGGCTCGACCTACACCCGCTGACCGGTGAGGATCCCCAACGCCTCGTCGCGGGATTCCGACAGCGTGACCAGCAGCACACGATCTCCGGGTGCGAGCCTGGTCTCACCGCGGGGAACGATCGTCTCGCCGTCGCGCATCACCACCGCGATCAGTGCGTCGCGCGGGAGCAGCAGCTCGGCGATCGGAATGTCGGCCCCCTGGAACGACTTGCCGAGGACCACTTCGGAAATCGTCACCTTGCCTTCTCCGGCGAGGATCAGGTTGGTGACCTGGTCGAGTGCCGCCCGCTGTTCGATCAGGCTCGCGACGGTCAGGGACGGAGAGATCGCATCGATCCCCAGTTCCATGAACACTCGCTGATTCTCCGGATCGTTGACGAGTGCGACGGCCCGCGGCACAGCGAACCGCGATCGCGAGATCTGGCAGGTGATCAGGTTGTCCGCGTCGCGCTCCGTTGCGGCGAGCACGATGTCGGCCGATCGGGCGCCGGCCTCCTCGAGGATCGATTCGTCACTCCCATCCCCGTGGATGATCAACGCGTCCAACCGCCGCGCGAGGCGCGAGCACTCCTGCTTGTCGCGGTCGATGACCGTGACCGAGTGCCCTTTGCTTCGAAACGCCTGGGCCAGGAAGTACAGGTCCCGGCCGCCACCGACCACGAGCACCTTCAAGATGCCCTCCCGCCCTCGGTCGCCGTGCGGACGAGCTCGAGGAACGCCTCGCCGGCCAGCAGCGTCGGACACACCGTGGCGAGGTCCAGCTCGTGATACATGGCCTCGCGGCGAGGGTCGTAGACCCGCGCCATCACGTGTCGAACCGCGAACACCTTCTTCGCCACCAACGTCGCCATCAGGTTGACGTTGTCCTCGTGAGTCGCCGCGATCAGCACGTCGGCCTGGTCGAGCTTCGCGCGATGAAGCACCGCGAGCTCCGTGGCGTCGCCCTCGACCCGGAAGCCGCTGTACGTCTCCTTGGAGAGCTTCGAGAAGGCATTCTCGTCACGGTCGATGGTCACCACGCGATGACCGTCCCGGCTCAGCAGATTCGCCAGATGCGAACCCATCCGTCCGCACCCGACGACGACGATGTAGAGAGATTTCATCTGGATCTCTGCCCCGAGTTCGCAAGGTTCAAGCGCGCCATGTGGTCGCGATCCGCTCGACCATGCTCCGGAGAGCGCTTGCCACGAGTGCCGTCACGCAGATCGTCTCGACTCGGAGGCTGCGGAGCGAAGTCACGACCGCCGGCTCGTGCACTCGAGCGACGACGCGCGGAACCGCGAACACGCGGCGACACGCGATCGCCAGACCGACGTTGAGCTCGGCGAGGTCGGTCGCGGCGAACAGGAAGTTCGCCTCGTCGATGCCCGCGCGCCGCAGAGCATCCAGGCGCAGCACGTCGTCGGCGATCCCGTTCGGCACCAGATGGTCTGGCAGCCGGCGGAGTTTCTCCTGGTCCGGATCGATGACGTGCACCGCGTGACCGAGCGCATCGAGAACGGTCGCTACGCGGCGTCCGATCGGACCGCTTCCGGCGATCACGACCGAGGTTGTCGATCGGACGCTCGTCGAAGCAGGTCTCGCCGTGTTCATGGACTTCGTGGGCTCCTGCCCGCTACCCAGCCGATGGGCCGATCGGCGGTGACCTGAACCACGGACCACGCAGTCCGGGCGTCAAGGGACCTCCTCCGGATCTCAAGAAAGCGCAAAGCCCTGCCGCCGCCACCGTGGAGCCGACACGCTCGACTCGCCGGTGGCCGCGAAGCGCGCGTTCACCGATCGACTCGAGAGCCTTCCGCCGCGAGAACTCGCGGTCGCGTCTGGATCCGCGGGCCGCTGTCGTTCCACGGCGACTGTCCGCCGGGCTCTCCGGCGGTCGTGTCGGGCACCGCGACCACGCGGCCGTCGTCATCGGCGGCGCCGCTTCGATCGCTCCGGCGCGCTCGGGCCACGCGACGATGGGCTCGGGCTCGGGCTCGCGCCCGGCCTGCACGCGGCGTGCAGCTGGATGGTCGCGGTGAGTCTGCCCGGGACCTCGACGCCAACGACCTGCGACCGCGGGTGTCGGCGCAGAGCGCGCAGGGCTTCGGCAACGGCGATCCCGGGTCGATCAGTCCTCGCCGAGCGTGACCGTGTGCGGCGGCAGACACACCTGCAGGTCGCAGGCCTGCCAGGTGATCGCGACGCGCAGCGCGGTGCCGGGCCTGGTCCGCTCGAGCGGCAGCGTGAGCGTCGCCTCGCCTTCGACGTGGCCGTCGACGACCGGCTCGACCTTCGGCGCGCCGGCGGCGCGGAACGCCGAGCCGTCGAGGACCTCGACGGCGATCGGCAGACCCTCGTCCGAACCGGGCGGATAGAGGTGCCAGCCCGCCGGGATCGCGAACCGCACCTCGAGCCGATCGTCGGTCGCCGCCATGCGGACCGCCACCGAGCCCGGGCTGTCCCCCGGCTCCGCCCGCCACTCGCGCGCGCTGCCGGGCGACGCCTTGCCGGGCTCGTCGGCGAAGAACCGGTAGCCGAACGAGTCGCTGAAATAGATCCGGTCGCGGACGCCGGCGAGCCACGCGCCCCAGGCGGCGGCATCGTCACCGTGATCCTGGTCGGTGTAGCGGCGCAGGATGCGCAGCGCGCGGGCCTTCGCGTCGGCGTCGTCACCGGCGAGGTCGGCGATGCAGCGATCGAGGATGCGCGGGTCGTGGTTGGGGATCGCGAGCGTGCGCGCATCGTCGTCGAGGTACACCAGGGCTCGCTCGAACGTACTGGTGCTGCCATCCGGCCGCGTGACCGTGCGCTCGACGTTGCGCCGGTAGAGATAGTCGAGGTTGTCCCGCAGGAACGCCTCGAAGCCGTCCGGGTTCGCGTCGTAGTGCTCGAGGACACCCTCGTCGAACGACGCGAGCAGTGCGTTTCGCGCGTCGCCGCGTTGGCGCCCGAACGACGCGTAGGCGATCGCCCAGTCTCGCGGCGACGAGACCGTCGCGTGCAACGCCGGCTTGCCGTCGAAGTGGCTCGCGTAGACCACCGAGTTGAGGAACGCCCGGCGCCCCGACTCGGTCATCTGGTCCGGCCGTGCCTGGAAGCCCCACAGGAACCAGTTGCCCTGCCGCGCGATCGCCGCCGCGTGCTGGTTCTTCGAGTTGAGCCCGCTCGAGATCCACTCGGCGTCGGGACTGTCGTCGAAGCGGTAGCCGTCCGCGACCAGCCCGACCACGCCCGTGCCGAGATCCTCGTGCACCTTCCAGACCTTGATCTTCGGAGTCAGCCCCTCGTCGTCCGGGTAGTGCGAGTAGTTCGACGGTGTGTCGACCTCCTCCCACTCGAACTCGACCGGGAACGGCTCGTGGAAGATCACATGATCGGTGCGCATCCCGTGCGCACCACCGCGCAGGCACAGTCAAAGCCAGTCGAGCTTGATGTGCACGTGGCCGAGCAGCGTCCCGGCGGCCGCGCCGACCAGCACGACGGGCTTCGTGAAGCTCCGGTCGAGGCTCGGCACCTTCGGCAGGTGGATCCGACCGCCCTCGACGACCGCCGGCGGACCATCGACGATCACGACGTCGAACGGGGCCGCCGTCTGCATCGACAGGTCGGCGAGCGGGAGCGCCTTCGCCTCGCGGAAGTGCGCGCCGAGGAACTCCATCCATGCCGCGGTGCGCGCGGCGTCGGGTGCGCCGGCATAGCCGACGGCCAGATCGAGCTTGCGCGCGGCCGCCTGCGCCGGCAGCGAAGCCGCGAGCGCCGCGACGGCGAGAACCAACGAGAGCCTCGGAACCATGCCGACAGTCTCTCGGATCGACCGGGACGATGGGAGCCCCGAGGAGGCCGCCGCGCGACGCCGCCGGCGACGGGACGAGAAAGGACCGCGAGCCGACGGCGCACCACCTCGTCACGGCGCCACCGACCCGCGGTCTCGGGAAGGACTCAGGAGGGACTCGGGAGCTCCGGTCGAGCTACCAATGCTTGTGCTTGCCGCCGTGCGGGCCGGTGCTGGACGGGTGATCCGTCGTCGCCGGATGCTCGGCGGCCTTCTTCGCCTGGGCCGCCTTCTCGTCCTCGAGCTTCTTCACCTCGGCCTGCGCGGCCGACTCGGTGGCGAACTGACCGCCCACCGTGTGCACGGGGACCATCCGGGGCGCGGGCTTGTCGAACTTCTGGTGGGCGTCCATCGCCGCCTTGCGCTCCTTTTCGTAGGTGGCGCGCGCCTCGTGGTAGGTCTGCTCGGCCTGGTGCTTCATGGCCTCGGCGTCGGCCTTGGAGACGACCTGGTAGCCGTCCGCCTTCTGCACGATCACGAACGCGTTGGCCTGCTGCTTGCCGGCGGCGGGATCGGCCGGCTTCGCGGTGGCGTGGTGCGTCGGGTGGACGGGCTTCGGCTCCTGAGCTGTCAGCAATCCGGCAGAAACGGCCGCACATGCGGCGAATGCGAAGACTCGAGAGACAACCGACATGGAAGCAAACCTCCGGTCGACGTCCCGGACATCGCGCGGGCGAAGTGCCCGCGCTGTTCCGGATGGCGCGATCCGACGAACGAGAAGCTCCCGCGCTTCCGCGGGTCGTGAAACGCGACAACCGCGATACGAAGCGCGCCGGATCCTCGACGGTGTTTCGACACCGGCACGGCGGTTGCCTCACCCGGCGGCGAACACCAGGATCGCGGCACGCCGCGCCCCGCGCTTCGGCACCGCGACGAACAGCCGGTCGAGCGCGTCGACCCACCGCGCGGTCCGCGCGCCGCTCGCGGTCGGCACGCGCGCGACGCGCCGCAGCCGATCGCCCGGCTCGCGTGCGAACACGTCGACGAACCCCTCACCGCCTGCCACGTAGACCCGCCCGCGCCGCGCGTCGACGAACAGGTCGTCCGCGTCGCCACAGCACTCCACCGTGGTCACGGCGTGGCCGTCCCGCGTGTCGAGGACGACGAGTCGCGCGGGACTGCGGCAGCCGAGGAACAGCCGGTGCGCATCCTCGTCGAGCGCCATCGGGAAGTTCGCACGCGCCGCCTCGACCGGCCACGTGTCCACCACCTTGCCCGCGTCGCGATCGACGACCGCCACCTGACCGGCGGTCGGCACGTTGACGAACACCCGCCGGCCGTGCCGCTCCAGCTGGAACGACTCGGGATGCCCGGCGAGTGGTATCGAGGTGACGAGCTTCGGCCCGCTCGGGTCGATGACCGCGAGCGCACCGTCGCCATAGCCGACGAACAGCCGGTGCGCCGTCGCGTCGTAACGGACGTTGTCGGCATCGGGCAGGCCGTCGACGGTGCCCGCAGGCTCGAGCTTCCCATCGAGCAGCCGGCAGCTGCCCTGCCCGGCGCTCGCGACCGCGACGCGGTCGAGGTCGTCCACCACCGCCACCCCCGTCGGCACCTGCCATGCCGGCAGCGACCGCACCCGCCGCCCCGCTTCCAGATCGACGACCTCGAGCGAGTCGTTGCCGAGCGCTGCCACGAACAGCCGGCCGTGTGCGGGGTCGTAGGCGAGGTGGTCGATCCGCCCGCCGACCCCGTCGAGCGGAATCGTCCGCTCGAGTCGCAGCGCGACGTTCGCGCCGGCGTCGGTCGAGCACGCGGCGAGCACGAGCAGGGACAGCAGGAGGACGGTGCGCATGATTCTCGGCGGGGTTCCGCTGCGCCCGCAACCTACCACACGTTGAGCAGGAGCAGCAGCGACACCGTGCCGTCGATGATCGGCTCGTTGGTCGAGAAGTCGGCGAACACGTCGTGGTAGACGCCGGCGTCCGACTGGAACCGCGCGAGGCGATCGTCACCGAAGTCGTCGAACTTCAGACCCTCGTTGATGTCGCGATACACCGGACCGTCGACGAGCCCGCCCACGGGCAGGTGCTGCGCGAGCCGGTAGAACATGTGATGCGGCCGGCTCGCGGCATCGCCACCGGCAGGCACGCCGATGACGAACGACACGCCCCACGGATTGCGACCGAAGATCCAATCGCGCGCCTCGGTGGCGAGCCTCCGAAAGCTCGTGTCGCCGGTCAGCTTCTCGTACAGCACCGCCTGCGTCGCGAACGCGATCACGTCGTTGGTCGAGCACCACACGAGCGGCGTGCCGAGGCGGTAGGGATTGCGCTCCGCGAGGTCCCGCACGCGCTCGAGCCCCGTGCGGTAGAAGCCGGCCAGCTCCGCCTGGACATCCGGCCCGACGAGCGGGTAGAGGCGCCAGTGCGCCAGGTCGACGTACGGGAAGAACTCGTAGTGCCCGTGCCGCGACCGGCCCATCCAGCGGCTCGGACCGGCGAGACGCGCCTGCGCGATCGCCTCGTCGAGGTAGCGCTGCGTCCCCGGTCACCCGGAACAGCTCGGTCGCGGCCCACTCGACGTCGTCGTGCCAGGTGGATTCGCCGTAGTAGTACGGCGCCCGCACCGGCACCGACATCGCGCATCCGGGACGCGCGAGCGCCAGCCGGTACGCGGCGACCGCGCGCTCGGTGCGACCGGTCAACGCCAGCGCCGCGGCGGTCCGACCGGCGAGGCTGGCGACGCCGGTCGACGCGTTCTGGTACTTCGGTCCCTGCGGCGCGCCGGTCGCCGGCCACGCGGCACGCGGCCCACCCGGACCGAATCCGTAGTCGCTCCGATCGTCCTGCCACAACGTCGCCGGGGGCAGGTGGTCGCGGTCGTCGCCGATCTGCACGTAGATCGTGTCCGGATCGGTCTGGATCTTCGCGAGCAGCTCGGCGCCGTGGCTCGCCTCGTCGTCGGCGCCGGCCAGCGCGAGCGCCGCGACGCAGTACGACGTCGTGATCATGTGCTTCAGCCGGTCGGCGGCGTCGTGCCAGCCCCCGACGAGATCGACGTGCGCGCCGGTCTCGACGTCGATCCCGTCCTGCTGGTGGCACTTCGCACCGGTGACGGGGTTGTCGCCGCAGCGCTGGAGCCGCATGAACCCGAGCAGCGCGCCGGGCACCGCGTCGTAGGCGTCCTCGCCGATGCGGAACGCGGGCGACGGATCCGGCCGAACCTGACGGTGTAGCGCCCCGGCGTCGTCAGCGACGTGAAGTCGAGCCGGTAGTTGTGCGCGAACGGCCCCCACGCACCGGCGTCCGGCCCGACGTCCGCCGCGAACGTCCCGACGTGGAACGCGCCGGTGAGCGGCGCGTCGCTCGACAGGATCGCGATCTTCGGATCGCTCGGCAGATAGCCGATCTGGTTGACGCGGATCCACGCCGTATCCTCGCGCGGCGTGGACACGGCACACCCGGCGACGACGACGCTCGCGAGGACGGCGACCGGCCACACGAGCGACGCGCGTCGACGTGGGCAGCACCCGTGGCTCTGGCGATGGGCCATGGCGTTCGTTCTGGTCCCCGTCGGCGCCTGCCACGCGACCGGCGTGCGCGCGACGTTCGACGAAGGCGCGATCGTGCGCGGCGATCCGACCGTCCACGAGCTCGCGCTGGTGTTCACCGGCGGGGAGTTCGGCGAAGGCACGGAGCATATCCTCGACACGCTCGAGCGCGCCGCGGTTCCGGCGGCGTTCTTCGTCACCGGAGCCTTCCTCGCGCCGCCGGGACGTGCGGAGCTCGTGCGCCGCATGGTCAAAGACGGCCACTACGTCGGGCCGCACTCGGATGCCCATCCGCTCTACTGTCCGTTCGACGACCGCGAGCACACGCTGGTGACACGCGCGTTCTTCGCGTCGGACCTCGAGGCGAACATCGCGGCGCTGCGTGCCCTCGGTTCGCTGGCACCCGGCCAGCCGGTCTGGTTCATTCCGCCGTACCGAGTGGTTCAACCGCGACCAGGTCCGATGGGCGCGCGAGCTCGGCGTCACGATGTTCTGCTTCACGCCCGGCAGCGGCTCGAATCGCGACTGGATCCGCGAGGGCGACGCACGATTCGTGTCGTCGCGGCAGATCCTGGACGGCATATCGCCTACGAACAGCGCGATCCGCACGGCCTCAACGGCTTCATCCTGCTGCTGCACCTCGGCTCCGGGCGGCGTGATCCGATGCACTCGCGACTCGGCGCGCTGATCGACGCGCTGCACGCGCGCGGCTACCGCTTCGTGCGGGTCGACGAGTTGCTCGCACGCGCTCGATCGCGCTGAGATCGACTGGCGCCGCACGACGTGCGCGGTCACGATGAGGTGATGGTCGAAGCGGGCTTGCGCATCGGACCCCACCACCCGTTGCACCGCGACGAGCTCGCCCTCGTGCACGAGATCCTGGACGCGCTCCCTTCGACCGACGCCCGACCAGGATCTGACCGACACGATCGTCGAACAGGCGAACAGCCTCGATCTGTTCGGGCAGCTGCTCGCGCGCTACCCCTCACCGCTCGAGGAGCAACGCCTCGGCGAGCGTCGGCGCGGCCTCGACACGCTGGTCGAGGCGTTGTGCTCGACCGACCGGGTCTCGTTGCGCACTGCGCGCGCCGACGCAGGCGATCGTCGGGCGCGCCCTGAACCTGGCGCAGATCAACTTCTTCCGACTGCTCTGGTACCTGGCCGGCGAGCTGCCGGCCGGCGCGAGCGACGGCGCGGTCCGCGAGCGTGCCGCCCGCATGCTGCGCACCTCCGTCTACACCCAGCTCGTCGAGGAGGTGCTCAGCGATCTCGCCACCGATGCGTCGCTCCCGCACGCCCTCCGCGCACGCACGGTGCATCGCCTCGCGCAGCTCTGGGGGCACCGGCTGACCTGGCGGGTCCACGAGTTCTTCCCCGTCCTCGAGTCCACGTGGGAGGCCCGCACGCACGTCCGCGTCACCGGTGGGACGATGATCGGCACGAGCGAGATGTTCCAGCTGCTGACGCGCGGCGGCGACACGCGCTTCATCGACCTGCTCACCGCGCGCGAGCACGAGGCCGACGAGGCGATGGCGTTCCGCGAGTTCCTGTTCGGCCGCACCTCGGAGGAACTCGATCGCCTGCTCGCCCGCATGACCGCCGAGAACGTCACCAGCATCGAGCTCGACAGCCGACTCGAAGACGCCGAGCGCGACTCCGGCTCGATCTTCTACGAGTTCTTCCAGGAGCGGCTGATGCAAGCGAACGCCCGCCGCCTCGCCGCCCTCCCCGGCCCGAAGCACACCGCCGAAGGCTACGTCGTCCTCGCCTGGCTCGAACACGTCGGCGAGTGACGCCGCGCGCGACCCCCGGCCACGGAAGCTCGGGGGACGCGGGAGCTCACGGGCTCGGACTCCGAAGCCGGAGGAGGGCGCTTCCGGCTCTTCTGCGGCGGCTGACGTCCGCGGCGAGGGTCACGGTGAGGTCGGTGGGATTCGGCGCTCGTGGGCGATCGCGCATGCCGCCGATCGGCTGCCGGCGGATCCTCCGTCGCGGCAGACGCGAGCAACCGCCGGCGACACAGGCGCACGTCCGGGGTGGCGGGCGAACGCACGGTTCCGGCGTGCGGCAGCAACGCCGGCGCGGAGTGCGGCGCGATGCGCCGCCGTGCATGCGCCGTCACTGGCTCGCGCATCCACACGGATTCCCGAAGCGCCCCGCGGGAGCCGCAGTCGCCTTCTCAGCTCGCGAGAACCGTGGTCATGCCGAGTTCCAGCGTCAGCACGCCGCGGTCGACGTAGGGCTGCCAGCGGTCGCGGATGTCGGTGGCGACGGCGGCGCGCTGCTCGTCGGTCGCTTCACCGACCATGCCGGCGAGCGGTGTGCTGTGCGTGTACCTGCCAGAGGAACGCCTCGGGCTCGGGAAGTCGGAGGCACTTCTGCGTTCGGTCGACGGTGATGTCCTCGAATCCCGCTGCCGTCATCATCGCCCGGAGCGCGTCCGGATCATCGAGCGAGAACACCGCGTTCACGAACGCCGCGCACCTCGGATCGACGTGTTGGGCGAGCACCTCGCCGAGCGCGGCGAACATCGGCGGCGTCGGCCCCGGCGCATTCGCGACCAGGCGCCCACCGGGGGCGAGCACCCGTTTCGTCTCCCGGAGCGCCGAGACCTTGTCAGGCACGAACTGCAGCCCCATCTGGCACAGCACCACATCGAAGGAGTCCGCCGGCAGGGACATCGCCTTCCGCGGATGCTTCGAGCCAATCGATCGTCGGCGCGCCGGCCGTCGTCGTCGCGCGCGCGACCTCGAGCATCCCCGGGTTCACGTCCAGCCCCGCCACCCGGCCTTCGGCGCCGACCTCCTCGGACGCGAGCCTCGCCACGATCCCGGTTCCGCACGCGAGGTCCAGCACCCGTTCGCCGGGCCGAAGCGAAGCGGTCTGAACCAGGTCCCTCGCGAGCGGCGCTCCGATCCGGGGGACGAAATGCCGCTCGTAGTTCGCCGGTCCGGTGCCGTCGAAATCGTGTGAGTGGAACGATGTCAAGGTCACGGATGCACCCTCGCCTTTGCGAAGTCGAGACGATACGGCACCGGCGACTTCCCGCCCAGCGCGGACCGGCGCCCGCCGCCGAACCCAGATTTCCTGCCGAATCCCGCCCCCTCCGGCAGAACACCGATGGGCCGCCCTCGCGGACCCGCCGTCCCGGCAGTCATTTCCCCGGTCTTCCCCGGACGATCTCCGATGAACAAGCTCCAAATGGCCTGCATGGCGCTCCCGGCGACGCTCTTCGTGAGCCTGCTGCTGTCGAGCAGCGGCGGCGCGATGCCCGGCAACAACACCATGGCCGACTCCGCGCGGCAGGGCCCCTCGTGCACCGCGTGCCACAGCGGGACGTTCGGCGCCGGCGGCGTCTCGGTCGAGTTGACGACCGCGCACCACTCGCTCGACATCAATGAGCGCATGACCGTCACGCTCCAGGTGAACGGCGGCCCACCGAGCGGCACCGGTGGGTTCGCCGCGGAGAACACCGACGGCGTGTTCGGCGTCGGCTCGAACATCCAGGTGAACCAGAACGGCCGCATCGGCCAGTACGCCGCGCACACCAACTTCCAGCACCGCATGTGGGCGTGGCCCTACAACGCGCCCGGGAACCCCGGACTGGTCGAGATGTACGCGGTCGGCATGTCGAGCGACGGCGACGGCTCCCCGAGCGGCGACGCGGTGGCCTTCAACGGGCAGGATCCGACGGCGACCAGCTCGACCCCGGTCTACATCGGGGTCAACGCCCCCGGGAATCGCCGCTTCGGCCAGGGCTGCGTCGGGAGCTTCGGCATCTGGCCGGTGCTCTACTCGGACACGGTACCCGTCCGTCGGCAACACCAACTACGTCCTGCGGGTCGCCGGTGCGTTTCCGGGCACGGTGACGACGTTCTTCCTGGGGCTCCCCCGCATCGCGCCCATCGACCTGAGCGTGATCGGCATCGGCGGCTGCGGGTTCTGGGTCTACTCGGCGGCGGATGCCTCCGTGCCCACGGCAGGCGGCGATCCGTTCCGCGGTGAGGGCACCGCGGTCCTGACGCTGCCGGTGCCGGGCATCCCCGGGCTGCGCGGCGTCACGCTCGGTGCCCAGGCGGCGATCTACGATCCGCTCAACGGGCGCGCCCTCCCGCTGACGATCACGAACGGTCTGCTCATCACCCTGCAGTGACGCCGGGCCCTGCAGTGACGCCGGCCGCCGGCGACGAGCCACCGGATCCGCGAGAGCGTGGATGCCCTTGGCCGTGGAGCGGGATCGGCGTCATCCGCGGATCGGTCGCTCCCGCACGCCGAGCAGCGCCGGCAAGGCCACCAGCGCGGCAGCCGCGGCCGCGCTGAACGCCACGAGCGCTCCCTCGCTCTGGTACAGCCACCCGAACCCCGCGAACATCGGGAACGCCACCAGCCCGTCGACCATGTAGGTACAGACCGAACGCCGTCCCGCCGCGCCCACCCGCCGCCAGGTCGGCGACGAGCCGTCGCTCCGCGCCCTCGCACAGCGCCGTCGGCAGCCCGTACAGCGCGAACAGGATCCAGATCGCCACCGGACCGGCCGCGAGGCCGAACCCGAGCAACACCCCCGCCTGCACCACCGCACCGACCGCGAGCGCGCGCCGCCGGCCGCGTCGATCGGCCCACGTCCCGAACGGCGTCGACAAGCTCGACCGCACGGCGTGCAGCACGACCCACAGCAGCGGCGCGAACGACTCGGGCACGCCGAGCTCGGCCGCGCGGAGGATCAACTGCAGATCGAGCAGCCGGCCGAATCCGCTCGCCGCAGTGAACACCAGCAACGCGCGCATGCTTGCTGACATCCGGTCCTCCACCGGACCGGTACGCGCATCGGCTCGCGGCCGCTCGCGAACTCCGACCCAGAGCACACCGACGGCGACGAGCCCGGGGACGAGCGCAAGAGCGAACACCCATCGCATCGGGACGCCGAGCGCGAGCAGCCCGGCCGCGGCCAACGGTCCGGTCAGCGCACCGGCGTGGTCCAGAGCCCGCTGCAGACCGAACGCACGGCCGCGCAGCTCGGGCGGCACTTCGGCCGCGATCAGGGCGTCGCGCGGCGCGGATCGGATGCCCTTGCCGACGCGATCGACCACCCGGATGACCAGCACGGCGATCGGCGAGCCGGCAACCGCGAGGACCGGCCGCGCGAGCGTCGACAGCCCGTAGCCGGCGACCGCCCACGGCTTGCGCGCGCGCGATCGGTCCGACCACCACCCGGCGGTGCCCTTCAGAACGGCGATGACCGCCTGGGACACGCCCTCGAGGATCCCGAGGAACAGCGCGCCCGCCCCCATCGCCTGCAGGAAGGCCGGCAGCAGCGGCACGATCATCTCACTGCCGAGGTCCGTGAAGAACGACACCCAGCCGAGGGCGATCACCGTCCGGGGGAGGCGCTGCAGCGGCGGTTCGGAGCGAGTGGCCACGCGGACCGCGATCGAATCGCCGCGCGCCCCGGCTGTCGAGGGCGATGTTCGCTGCGGGTTGGCAGCAGGCACCCGCGGCGAAAGTCCGATAGGACCGGCATGACGACGACCGACGACCCGGACGAGATCGTGCTCAGCGGCCACTCCAGCCGGCGAGCGGCGGCCGGTGCGGCGATCACGGCGTTCGTCGCGTTCGGCGCGCTGGCCGTCTGGCTGCTCGTCGTACGCGATCACCACCCCGCCCTCATGGTGGTCGGCGCCGTCTTCGCGGCGGCGTCGGTCCTCGGTCCGGTCTCGATCCTGCTGGACACGTACGGTCGTGGCTACCGGGTGACCCGCGCGGCCCTCGTGTGCTTCGGCGGAGTCGTGAACCGGTTCGAAGTCGACGTCGCGCTGAGCCACGTCGGCGGCGTCAGCCTGCGGCAGGGGCCGATCCAGCGGTTCCTCGGCTGCGGGGACGTCCTCGTGTTCGCGCACGGAATCCACGGCGCCACGGGGATCGTGATGACCTCGGCAGATCTCAACTCGATCCGTCTTCGGTCGATCCAGGACTTCCAGGAGGTCGCCGCGTTCCTGCGCGCACGCATGCACGCGAGCCAGATCCGCGGTCCGGGTGCACCGGTGACCACTGTCGATCCGGTCGCGCACTGACGCGACGCCGGCCTTCGCATCGGCTACGCTGGCGCGCCCACCTCTTCGCCGAGACCCTCATGCAGGTCGCGAACGACCAGTCCTTTCCACGGATCCAGCAGATCTCCTTCTTCCTGCCGAACAAGGTCGGGACGTTGCAGCAGGTCATCCAACACCTCGAGCGCGACGGCGTTCGGATCTGCGCCGTCTCGATCCTCGATTCTCACGACCACGCGGTCGTGCGCATGGTGGTCGACCGTCCCGCGAAGGCCATCGAAGTCCTCCAACGCGAGGGGCGCACCGCGACGACGTCCGATCTGGCCGCCGTCGCCGTCTCCGCCGCGGACGATCACGGCATCGCGCACGTGCTGGATGCGCTGCTCCGCCTGGAGATCAACGTCTACTACACCTATGCACTGATGAAGCAGCACCATGGCGCTCCGGTGCTCGCGCTGCACTGCGACGACATCGAATGCGCGACGCAGGCGCTTCGACGAGCCGGCTTCGACCTGGTCGACCAGCGCGACCTCGAGTCGAACTGACGCCCGCGCCTTCGATCTCCGGGGCCGCTCCGGGTCCGAATTCTCGCGGGACGCGAGGATTCTCCGACTTCGCGCCCCATCGCACCGCGGCTTCGCACCGACGATTCTCCGACGGTACACACGTCCGATAGGATGTGGAGACGACGGACGCACCGATGACGCTCACCCCTGCAGACCCCACGATTCTCGACAAGCTCCCCCCGGAGCTCGCCGCGCTGCCGTTCGGCAGCCCGGAGTTCAAGGCGATGAACGCGCGACTCGCGCAGACGGACGAGGACCGCTGCGCGCCGACCGTCCGGGCGATGCCGACGTGGATCAACCTGACGGGCACGACGGTCTGCAACCTGAAGTGCTTCATGTGCAACCAGTTCCTCGACCCGCAGAGCCCGAAGTGGTTCATGTCGGACGAGGTCTACGACAAGGTCGTCGCCGAGCTCTATCCGTTCGCACAGACCGTGCAGTTCTCGGCCTTCGGCGAGCCGCTGATGACGCCGAAGATGGAGCAGAAGCTCGACGACCTCATCCGCACCAACACCAAGCTCGAGATCGTCACCAACGCGACGCTGATGATGCGCGAGAGCCGCTTCCGCCAGAAGCTGCTCGAGACGCTCGAGCTCGTCACCTTCTCGCTCGATGGCGCGACACGCGACACCTACAACTCGATCCGCACCGGAGCGGACTTCGACCAGGTCGTGGACAACATCCGCCGCTTCGCCGACGCCCGCCGCGAGCTGCCCGCGGAACGACGCCCGCGGATGAACTTCAACTACATCCTGATGAAGCGCACGCTGCCCGAGGCCCCGCGCTTCGTCGAGATGGTGCACGAGCTCGGTGGCGACGAGATCGTGTTCAACCATCTGGTGGCGTTCCACCCGAGCCTCAAGGGCGAGACGCTCGACGAGCACCGCGCCATGGCCAACGAGTGGATGGACCGCACGCGCCAGACCGCCAAGGCGCTCGGCGTCAAGATCGTGATCCCGCCCAACTTCACGACGACCACCAGGCCCGCGCCGACCGCGGCGAAGCCGTCACCCGCCGGCGCACCGCGCGGCAAGCCGTGCGGCAAGCCGCCGGTCAAGTGCTGGTTCCTGTGGAAGCGCGTCTACGTCACCCACAAGGGCGACGTCGTGCCGTGCTGTCTCGCCGGCATCCCGAGCTTCGGCAACATGATGACCGAGGGCTTCTGGCCGATCTGGAACGGCGCGACCTACCGCACCTACCGCGAGCACGTGTTCACCGACTCACCGCACGGCCCGTGCGCCACGTGCTACCTGATCTACCCGAACGCGGAGCTCGCCGGCTCCGAGGGCTACGACCGATTCGCGTGACGTGACGGTCCTCGCGGAGCGCGCGCAGCTCGCATGGCGCTTCGTCCTCGCGCCCGCGCTCTGCTACCTCGCTGGCTTCGCGATCTTGACGTGGCCGGCGATCACCGACTTCGGCACGCATTTTCTCGCTGACACCGGGGACGGGCTCGCGAATGCGTGGAACCTCTGGTGGGTCGGGCAAGCGGTCGCCGACCTGCACGATCCGTGGTTCACCGATCGGCTGTTCCACCCGGACGGCGTCACGCTGATCGCCCAGACGCTCAACCCGTTCAACGGCTTCCTCGTCGCGCCGCTGCAGGGCGCGGTGCCGTTGTGTGTGCGCTACAACCTGGTGCTGCTGTTCTCGTTCGTCGCCACCGGCCTCACGACCGCATGGCTCGTGCACCACGTCACGCGCGGGCGCTCGTGGGCGGCCGCGGTCGCCGGTGGCTTCGCGTTCACGTTCTGCGGCTACCACTTCGCACGCGCCTACGGCCACCTGGACCTCGTGTCGGTCGAATGGGTGCCGCTGTTCCTGCTGCTCTGGCTTCGCCTGCTCGACCGGCAGCGCGTGCGTGACGCGATCCTCGCGGCCGCGTGCCTGTTGCTCGTCAAGTGGTGCAACGACTACTACACGCTGTACTGCGTGCTGGCCGGAGCCGTGTTGCTGGTCCATCGCGTCGCGACGCGACCGGCCGAAGTGCTGGGACGCCGCGCGCTCGGGATGCTCGGTCTGTTCGCCGGATGCGCGCTGCTGCTGGTCGGGCCGTTCCTCGTCGCCCTGTGGCTCGCGAACCGCGCCGATCCGTTCGTCGGCTCGCACGACGCGGCGCGCTACGGCCTCGACCTCTTCGCGCCGTTCGTGCCGACCGCCCACTGGCGCTTCGCGGCGTGGACCGAGCGGTATTGGAGCGCCCTGCCGCACAACCCGATCGAGAGCTCGGTCTACCTGCGATACACGGTGCTGATCCCGGCGTTGCTGGCGGTGATCCTGCCACGGCGATACGCCGGCGAGCTGCGACGCGGGCCGTGGGTCCTGCTGGCGATCGTGTTCTGGCTGCTCGCGCTCGGTCCGGTCCTGCACGTCGCCGGACATCCGATCGGCGGCGTGCCGATGCCGGTACTCGGCACTCGAGGCGGTCCTGCCGCCGCTGCGGTTGTCCGGTGTGCCGCTGCGGATGTTCGTCGTGTCGACGCTGGCGGTCACCGTGCTCGCCGCTGCCGCGTTGCCGGCGGTGTGGCGCGGGCTGCCGGCGATCGGGCGGGTGGCGTTGATCGCCGTGTTCCTGTTCGAGAGCTGGCCCTTCGCGCTGCCGCGCACGCGGATTCCGACGCCGGACTGGGCCAGCGCACTCGCTGCGCTGCCCGACGGCGCGGTCGCCGGACTCGAGGGGAATCCGATCGACATGCTGCTGCAGACCCGGTTCGACCATCCGATGATCGCCGGGTACCTCGCACGACGACCGCGCTCGCTCGACGGGCGCATCGCCGAGCAGCAGCATCTGCTCGCCGAGGGCCACGCGCGCGAGCTGATGCAGCGCTTCGACGCCCGCTATCTGCTGATCGACAAGTTCGATCCGCATCGAGAGCAGCTCGCGCGCGACTTCCGCTGGGTGTTCCGCGGCGGTGCGAAGGACCTGCTGGTGCGCGCGGACGACTCGCTGCCGAGCGTTCCCGAGGATCCGCGCGACTGCGCCTCCGGGGCGCCGGTCGAGGTCTCGGTCGTGCGCGGCGGCGGCGGCGCGCCGCGCGAGCTGCTGGTCCACGCTCCGGCGGACGCCGGCCGCCGCTATCGGGTCGGCTTCGCGTTGGCGACCGCACCGCCGATCCGGCTCGGCGACGGCCGGACCCTGCCGCTCGCCGCAGACGCACTGTTCGCGCGGGCGATCGATCCGAACAACGACCTCGTGTCCGGCCACGACGGCATCCTCGACGCCGAAGGACGCGGCCGCGTCGAGCTGAAGCTCGCCGAGCACCCGGAGCTCGCCGGACGCGAGGTGTTCTGCTGCGCGGTCGTGCTCGATCCGGCAGCCCCTCTCGAGGTACTGCCGGATCGGGCAGGCGGTGTCGTTCACGCTGCCGCGCTGAGACGCGGCGACGACGTCAGCTCTGCTGCTGGAACAGGTGCACGTCGCGCTGCGGGAACGGGATCGAGATCCCCTCCTGGTCGAAGCGCTGCTTGACCGTCCGCTGGAACTCCCAGTAGGTGGCCCAGTAGTCGCTCGCATTGACCCACGGCCGCGCGATGAAGTTGACCGACGAGTCCGCGAGCTCGTGAACCTCGACGACCGGTGCCGGGTCCTTCAGCACCCGGGGATGCGACGTCAACATCTCCATCAGCACCGCGCGGACCTTGTCGAGGTCGTCCGTGTAGCTGACGCCGAACGTCAGATCGATGCGACGCGTCGGGTTGGCCGTGACGTTGGTGATGACGCCACCCCAGATCGAGCCGTTCGGGACGACGATCAGCTGGTTGTCCGGCGTCTTGATCGACGTCGACACCAGGTTCATCGAAGCGACCGTGCCGGTGACTCCGCCGGCGCTGACGTAGTCGCCGATGTCGTACGGCCGGTAGATCAGGACCATGATCCCGGCCGCGAAGTTCTGCAGCGTGCCCTGCAACGCGAAGCCGACGATGAAACCGGCGGCCCCGATCGCCGCGACCAGTGGCGCGATGTTCACGCCGATGTAGGAGAGCGCGATCACGATGCCGACGAAGAACACCAGCTTCCGCGTGGTGTTGACGACGAAGTCGCGCAGCAGATCGGAGGTCTTCTTGAGCCGGCGCACGGCCCGGTCCAGCAGGCTGGCGAGGATCGCAGCGAGGATCCGGAACGCGATCAACACGCCGAGGAACTGACCGATGCTGATCAACAGGCGCAGGCCACCGTCCTTGGAAATCAGCCAGGCCTTCGCCTCCGACCAGGCGGACTGGAATCCGGTCAGCTCGATCTGCACGACGCCGGCGATCGAGCCGACGTACTTCTCGGCCTCCGCCGTGTCGACGCCCTTCTCGGTCGCCGTCTCGATGACGACGTTGACGCGCTCGACGATCGCGTCGCGTTCGGCACGCAACGCGACGAGCTGCCGACTGAGTCGATCGACCTCGTCGCTGTTGCCGGCCGCATCCGCCGCACGCCGCGCGATCTCGGTGTCGGCGACCTCCTTGGTCTTCTGCTGCAGCACGCCGAGCCAGGCTTCGAGTTGCTTCTCGATCTCCGCCTTGCGCATCGGACGGAGCTCCGACTTCAGGTTCGCCACATCGATCTTCGGGTCGGGCGCGGACTGCGCCGCGGCCGACTGGGTGGCCTGCGCGTCCGGTACCGACGGCTGCGCTGCGTCCTGCGCGGCGGCAGGCGGTACGAAGCAAACCAGAGCGAGCGCGATGGCGAGGGCGACGCTCACACGACGGAAGCTGAGCATGGAATCTCCAGGGGGAATCGGGACCTCTCTCCGACCGCTGCGCGCCGGCGAGGGGCGCGCAACGGGCCGAACATCCTCCGTCCGGCCGCCGTGAGAGCAAGGTCGAAATCGGCGAGACGCAGTTCGTCGATGGTCCGGCCGCGGATCCACCGCCGTCGAAACGATGCGACGCCAGCGCCGCCCGGCTCACCCGTGCCGGAAGTCGCTCGACTTGATGCCGTAGCGCTGCATCAGCTTCTGGAACGCCGAGCGCGTCATCCCCGCTTCCTCGGCGCTGCGCGTGACGTTGCCATCGTGGCGTCGCAGCAGATCAGCGACGTAGGTGCTCTCGATCGCCGCCACCTTGCGCGCCTTCATCTCCTGGAACGAGCCGAGCGGCCGGCCTTCGGCGTCGGCATCCACCTCGGCCGCGGCCTCGTTGCCGGCGGTGACCTCGACCGGCAGGTCGTCGACGTCGACGCGATCGCCGCCGGTCAGCGCGCACGCACGCTCGAGGGCGTTGCGAAGCTGCCGCACGTTGCCGGGCCACTCGTAGGACTTCAGCGCGACCAGCGCCTCCGGTGTGAAGTCGCAGAGCGCGCAGGTCGGATTCGCGGCGACGAACTCCTCGAGGAACCGTCGCGCGAGCACCTCGACGTCCTCGATGCGATCCCGCAGCGGCGGCACGTCGATGCGGACGACGTCCAGGCGATAGAACAGATCCTGCCGGAAGCGCCCGGCCTCGACCTCGCGCGCGAGATTGCGATTGGTCGCGCAGACGATGCGCACGTCCACCTCGATCTCGTCGGTCCCCCCGACCCGCCGGAACCGCCGCTCCTGGATCGCGCGCAGCAGCTTGGTCTGGAACGGCAACGCGAGCTCGCCGATCTCGTCGAGGAACAGCGTCCCACCGTCCGCGACCTGGAACAGCCCGACCTTGTTGCCGGTGGCGCCGCTGAACGCGCCCTTCACGTGACCGAACAGCTCGCTCTCGATCAGGTGCTCCGGCATCGTCGCGCAGTCGACCGGCACGAACGGCCGCTCGGCGCGGTCGCTGGCGTCGTGCAGGTGGTGCGCGAGCAGCTCCTTGCCGGTTCCGCTCTCCCCCTGGATCAGGACCGACGCGTCGGTGCGCGCCGCGCGCTCGAGGGTCTCGCAGCGTCCGCTCGAAGGTCTTGCTGCGATAGACCATCCGCCGGGACTGCGGCCCCTGCCGGAGGCGCTCCCGGAGCGCCTCGTTGCGCTCCTTCAGCGCACGGTGCGCCAGCGCCTTTTCGACGCGCTCGACCAGCTGCTCGTCCCCGAACGGCTTCGTCAGGTAGTCGAAGGCCCCGAGCTTCATCGCCTCGATCGCCGTCTCGACCTCCGGGAACCCGGTGATGACGATCACCTCGACGTCCGGATCCCGGCGCTTGATCTCCCCGAGCAACGCGATGCCCGACATCCGAGGCATCTTGATGTCGGTGACGATCAGGTCGAACCGGGTCTGCTCGAGCCGCGCCAGCGCCTCCTCGGCCGAGAACGCGGTCGCGGTCGAGTGTCCGGCACGCTCGAGGAAGTACGCACACGACTCGGCGAGGTCGCGCTCGTCGTCGACCACCATCACGGCCGCGGTCGTCGTCACGGTCTCGCTCACGTCGCGCTCGCACCCCGGCTTCGCGCAGCAGCTGCGCGCGGCGCCGGCCCTCGCACTGCTCGTCGTCGCATTCGACGATGAGCTTCAGCGTGTGCGAGACCAGGCGATACCCCATGTCCGTCGCCACGCGCTCCTTGAGGCGCTCGAGCTCGTCGTCCTTGAACTCGACGATCTTGCCGCACACCTGGCACAGCATGTGGTCGTGGTGTGCGTGCCCGAGGACGTGCTCGTAGCGGCGACCGGCTTCACCGGTGTCGAGGCTCTCGACGAAGCCGGCCTCTTCGAGCATCGACAGCGTGCGGTAGACGGTCGCACGGGACACCTGGTTGTCGACCCGCCGGCACATGTCGAGGAGCTCCTCGGCGGTGAAGTGCTCGTGGGTTCCGAACGCCACCTGCGCGATCAGCTGCCGTTGCGCGGTCCAGCGGAAGCCGTTCTCGCGCATGTAGCGTTCGACGATCTCGAGCTCTTCGTTTGCCATGTCGACGGGTCCTCTCGGGCCCCGGAGAGGATACCGGAGTCGGCGCCCGGCGTCCGCTCGAACACCCGCGCGCCAGGCGTTCAGCGACTGCCGATGTCCCGGCGAAAGTGCATGCCGCGAAACTCGATGTGCTCGAGCGCCCCATACGCGCGGGCGCGCGCCGTCGCGAGGTCGTCGCCCAGCGCGCACACCGACAGCACCCGTCCACCGGCGGTGACGACGTCGTGGCCGCGCCGCGCGGTGCCGCTGTGGAACACCTGCAGGTCGGGCCCGGTGTCGACCCGGTCCAGCCCGACGATCGGCAGGCCCTTCGGATACTCACCGGGATAGCCTTCGCTGGTCGCGACGACGCAGACCGCGGTGCGGCGGTCCCACACCGGGGCCTCGCACTCCTCGAGGGTGCCGTCGACCGTGTGCAGCATCAGCGGCAGCAGGTCGGACTGCAGCCGCATCATCAACGGCTGGGTCTCGGGATCGCCGAGCCGGCAGTTGAACTCCAGCACCCGCGGCCCGGCGGCCGTCAGCATCAGCCCGGCGTACAGGAAGCCGCGGAACGGCACACGCTCCTGGTTCATGCCGTGGATCGCCGGCACCAGCACCTGGCTCTCGATCTGCTCGACGATCCGCGACGGCAGGCGGCTCGGCGGCGTCACGGCGCCCATGCCGCCGGTGTTCGGCCCCTTGTCGGCGTCGAACACCGCCTTGTGATCGCGCGCCGGCTCGAGCGGCACGATCGTGCGCCCGTCGGTCAGCGCCATCACCGAGACCTCCGGTCCCTCGAGCTTCTCCTCGAGCACGACGCGCCGCCCGGCGTCGCCGAACCGCCCGCGCTCGAGGCTGTCGCGCACGGCCTGTCGCGCGGTCTCGAGATCGCCGGCGACCGTCACACCCTTGCCGGCGGCGAGGCCGGCCGCCTTGACGACGATCGGTCCCTCCGGCCGGTTCTCGAGGAAGCCGAGCGCCTGGTGCAGGTCCTCGAACGCCCAGAAGCGCGGTCCGGGGATCCGGTGCCGGCGGCACAGCTCGCGCGCGAACGTCTTGTCGCCCTCGATGCGCGCGGCGTTCGCGTCGGGTCCGAACGCCTTGATCTTCTGCGCGGCGAGCGCATCGACGAGCCCGGCACAGAGCGGCGCCTCCGGCCCGATCACGACCAGGTCGACCCGCTGCTGCTTCGCGAGGTCGACGAGCCCCTCGATGTCGTCCGCTGCGACCGGGAAGGTCTGCGCGATCTCGGCGATCCCGGCGTTGCCGGGTGCACACAGGAGCGAGTCGCACAGCGGCGACTGCGCGAGCTTCCAGGCGAGCGCGTGCTCGCGCCCACCACCGCCGACGACGAGGAGCTTCATGGGACGGGGGACTTTAGCACGCGAGTCCTCCGCCGCACTGGCCGCACGCACCGTTACGTCGAACGCCCCGGAAACGACCGGCACCGCGCGCCCGCGCGACGACGATCACTGGTCGATCCGAGCCGAGAGCCTGTTCCCACGCATCCGCGACCGGAACGAGGCGGCGCTGCGGGAGCTCGTCGAACGTCTCGAACTCGCGGACGTCGCATGTCGTCTGCGAGCGCGCGCACAGCGGGTCCTGAAGAGCCCTGGTGGGCTTCCCAGGGGCCGGCCGCCTACACCCAGTTCCCGGGCCCATGGCAGCCGACAGCCAGCTCCTACTACAATCCCTGGGTGGTCGACATCGCGCCGTTCCTGCTCCCCGACGTGCACCCGATGGAACGCGGTCGCAATCAGCGCGCCCTGGCCCACGAACCCCGTGTGGCAAGACTGCCGATGCTCGCCCGAAGCCGGAGCGTTCTCCGGGCTGCACAACGCAGCGCTGTACCTCGACCCCACGACGTCGATCATCAACCCGCCAGGCACCTATCCACCCGTGCCGCTGGGGACCACGGCGACGACGAACCCGGGTCACTTCCGCTGGCTCGACGGCATCCCGTCACCCTTCGCGGGTCACTACGATTCGTGGAGCTTGCCTGCGGGCAGCTATCCACCGGCCTGGCCTTGGGGCGGGCCCGGGCTCGGCGGCGCGCCGAACGTGGTCTTGCACGGCAACTGGTGTCAGAACTCCGTTCCCGGTTTTGGCGAGGCGGATATCCTGTCCGGGACCAACTGGGACAACATCCTCCCGTATTCGGTCTTCACGGGGCGCGCCTTTCCCACGGGCGACTCGATGCGCATCACGCTGGAGTTCGAGCGCCTGAGCAACCCCGCAAACGGGCAGGGAACGCCGTACCACGTCGACCGCAACACGAACGTGCAGACCTTCTTCATCTGGAAACAGCAATGACGAGACGAAGCCATCCGCGGGTGTCGGGGTTCGCCGCCACGCTCGCGCTGGCTGCGAGCGCGTTCGTGATGCCTGCGAACGCGCAGCAGCCGGCCTGGAGCCCGGTGCCGGTGTTCGCGAACCGGCAACTCTTCGCGCTCGCGTACGACTTCAGTCGACAGCGGGTGGTGATTTTCGGCGGGGAGTCGGATCGCAACGACACCTGGGAGTGGGACGGTCAGCGGTGGGACCACCGGGATGCCGTCTGCACTCTCCACCAGCTCGCAGCTCCCCGGGCCTGGTTTTCGATCCCGTGCGGGGCAAGGTGATGCTGTTTGGAGGATACTCGGAAGCGACCCGGCAGGTCCTCGGCGACCAGTGGGAATGGGACGGCCAGGACTGGCGACCAGGTCGCGCCGTCCGTCATGCCGCCGGCACGAAGCATCGACGACGATGGGATGGGATCCGGTGCGGCGAGTCGTCGTGATGTTCGCCGGAAACCCCCCCGGCTGGTGCGGAAACACCTCGCTTTCGGATACCTGGGAATGGGACGGGTTGACCTGGCGGCAGCGAGCATCCGACGCACGTGCCGGCTCCGCGCTTGAATGCCGGAATGGCATACTGCGCGCTGATCAGCCGGATGGTGATGGTCGGTGGACAGGACACTTGTGGCTTCACGCTGCCGGGCACGGAAACCTGGGAATGGGACGGGCAAGACTGGCGCCTGGTGCCGGTGTTCCCGACGGCAAATCGGCCGCAAGGGCTGCTCCACCACGGCGTCGCGACTCACCCGACCCGCGGGACGGTGATCGTATACGGATCAGCGGGCGCTCCCGCCATCGAGACCACGTGGGAGTACGACGGCACTGCGTGGACCCAGCTGCAGTTCCCCGCCGGCTCGACCCCCGATCTTCGAGTTCAACAAGCTGGTCACCGACTGGGCGCGGCACGAGATGGTGCTGATCGGCGATCCGTACTGGGTGGACGACGGCTCCGACGTCTGGGCGCTGGGGACCGATGACCTGTGGCATCGGCGATGGCACCGAGATCAGCTGGCGCGCCAGGGTGCGGTCTTCGTGCACGACACCGTGCGAGATGAATACGTGATGTTCAATTGCTATCCTTCTCGCGCCGGATCGGGTGTGGTGGAGACGGTGATTCTGCGGGGGGCCGACTTCGCTGTGCTCCATCCCTCGCACAGCCCGTCATACCGGCACCAAGCGGCGATGGCGTGGCACGCCGGATTACGCAAAACGCTACTGTTCGGCGGCGGTCAGAGCTTCTACGGGCCTCGATGACACGTGGCTGTGGGACGGTCAGGACTGGCAACAGGTCGCGTCTGCCGTGTCGCCGCCGGCTGGGGACACGTGGTTGACGTACGATTCGCGTCGGGACCGGATCGTGGCGGTGATTCGATGGTACTACCTCAACTACTATCTCCGGTACTCCACTTGGGAGTGGGGGTCCGCGGGTGGCTGGCATGAGGTGATGACGAACACGCCGCCGGTGTTCCAGACCCATGGAATCGCGTACGACCCGTCGCTGGGCCAGACGGTCCTGTTCGGCGATCCGAGCAGCAGCGGACCGACGCAGCACGGACTGCGCACCGGCGAAACCTGGACCTACGACGGCAGTACGTGGGTCCAGCATGCGACCACGATCTCCCCGCTCTCGGAGTCCAACGCCGGGGTGGGACCGACCTATGCCCCGCAGCTCGGCGGAGTGGTCTTCGTCGACCACGATCCGTACACGCAGACGGGCACGGCGTGGCTGTGGTCAGGCACCGACTGGACGCCGCTCGGCATGAGCGGGACGCCGGACGACCAGTTTTCGCTGTATCCGCAGGCGCTCGTGAACGACACCGGGCGCGGCCGGCTGCGGTTGTTCCTGGGCGAAGGGAATGGCAACCGGCCGCCGCAGTTCCCGATCCACGATCTCGCACTCGAGACGCTGCGAGCCGACCAGCCGAACCCGCATGTCGGCCAGGCGGTGACGTTCACGTTCGAGCAGCAGAGCGAGGCGTTCCTGCCGTGGCTGTTCGCGGTCTCGGAGAACGACTGGCCCGGGCTGCCGGTGGACTACGTGCCGTACGTCGGCTGGCGGCGGCTGCCGATCGGTTCGGGCGTGCTGCTGACCGCGGCCGGGGCGGTGAACCCGGGCATCCTCGACGTTCACGGTCGTGGCAGCGTGACGCTGCCGATCCCGAATCTCCCCGAGCTCGTCGACTTCGAGTTCACCGCCGCCGCGGTGACCGTTGTGCCGGCACCGCTCCTGCTGCGGACCATCTCCAATCCGGTCCACGTGGAGATCGTGCGATGATCGGCTTCAGATCGAGTTCCGTCCGGGTGTCGGGGTTCGCCTCCACGCTCGCGCTGGCTGCGAGCGCGATCGTGATGCCTGCGAACGCGCAGCAGCCGGCCTGGAGCCCGGTGCCGGTGTTCGCGAACCGGCAACTCTTCGCGCTCGCGTACGACTTCAGTCGACAGCGGGTGGTGATTTTCGGCGGGGAGTCGGATCGCAACGACACCTGGGAGTGGGACGGTCAGCGGTGGGACCACCGGGATCCGTTGCACTCTCCACCAGCTCGCAGCTCCCCGGGCCTGGTTTTCGATCCCGTGCGGGGCAAGGTGATGCTGTTTGGAGGATACTCGGAAGCGACCCGGCAGGTCCTCGGCGACCAGTGGGAATGGGACGGCCAGGACTGGCACCAGGTCGCGCCGTCCGTCATGCCGCCGGCACGAAGCTCGACGACGATGGGATGGGATCCGGTGCGACGAGTCGTCGTGATGTTCGCCGGAAACCCCCCCGGCTGGTGCGGAAACACCTCGCTTTCGGATACCTGGGAATGGGACGGGTTGACCTGGCGGCAGGAGCATCCGACGCACGTGCCGGCTCCGCGCTTGAATGCCGGAATGGCATACTGCGCCTTGATCCAGCGGATGGTGATGGTCGGTGGACAGGACCCTTGTGGCTTCACGCTGCCGGGCACGGAAACCTGGGAATGGGACGGGCAAGACTGGCGCATGGTGCCGGTGTTCCCGACGGCAAATCCGCCCCAAGGACTGTCACCACCACGGCGTCGCGACTCACCCGACCCGCGGGACGGTGATCGCATACGGATCAGCGGGCGCTCCCGCCATCGAGACCACGTGGGAGTACGACGGCACTGCGTGGACCCAACTGCAGTTCCCCGTCGGCTCGACCCCCCCGATCTTCGAGTACAACCAGCTGGTCACCGACTGGGCGCGGCACGAGATGGTGCTGATCGGCGATCCGTACTGGGTGGACGACGGCGCCGACGTCTGGGCGCTGGGGACCGATGACCTGTGGCATCGGCGGTGGCACAACGACCGATTCGTTCGGCAAGCGGCGGGGTTCGTGCACGACGACGCACGCGATGAGTACGTGACGTTCGTGGGGTACCATGCTTCGCCGGGAAGCAGATTCTCCTACCAGACTGCGGTGATCCGCGGACACGACTTCACTGCCCTCCATCCGGCCCACCATCCGGTGTTTCGCCAGAATCCGGCCATGGTCTGGCACGGCGGCCTGCAGAAGGTGCTCTTGTTCGGCGGCCGGTCTGCGGGCATCCCGCCTGGGGCCGGATGGACCGACACGTGGCTGTGGGACGGTCAGGACTGGCAACAGGTCGCGTCTGCCGTGTCGCCGCCGGCTGGGGACACGTGGTTGACGTACGATTCGCGTCGGGACCGGATCGTGGCGGTGATTCGATGGTACTACCTCAACTACTATCTCCGGTACTCCACTTGGGAGTGGGGGTCCGCGGGTGGCTGGCATGAGGTGATGACGAACACGCCGCCGGTGTTCCAGATTCAGGGGATCGCGTACGACCCTTCCCTGCGGCGAACCGTCCTGTACGGCGACCCCAGTACCGACCACGCCGCCTCGAGGTTCCCGTATCAGCCAGACGTGGACCTACGACGGCAGCGCGTGGATTCAGCACACCACGACGAACTCGCCGCTGTCCGACTTCAGCGTCGGACCAACCTATGCCTCGCAGCTCGGCGGAGTGGTCTGCGTCGACCACGATCCATACACGCAGACGGGCACGGCGTGGCTGTGGTCAGGCACCGACTGGACGCCGCTCGGCATGAGCGGGACGCCGGACGACCAGTTTTCGCTGTATCCGCAGGCGCTCGTGAACGACACCGGGCGCGGCCGGCTGCGGTTGTTCCTGGGCGAAGGGAATGGCAACCGGCCGCCGCAGTTCCCGATCCACGATCTCGCACTCGAGACGCTGCGAGCCGACCAGCCGAACCCGCATGTCGGCCAGGCGGTGACGTTCACGTTCGAGCAGCAGAGCGAGGCGTTCCTGCCGTGGCTGTTCGCGGTCTCGGAGAACGACTGGCCCGGGCTGCCGGTGGACTACGTGCCGTACGTCGGCTGGCGGCGGCTGCCGATCGGTTCGGGCGTGCTGCTGACCGCGGCCGGGGCGGTGAACCCGGGCATCCTCGACGTTCACGGTCGTGGCAGCGTGACGCTGCCGATCCCGAATCTCCCCGAGCTCGTCGACTTCGAGTTCACCGCCGCCGCGGTGACCGTTGTGCCGGCACCGCTCCTGCTGCGGACCATCTCCAATCCGGTCCACGTGGAGATCGTGCGATGATGCGGAGCGGATCGATGGTTGGTCCGACCCGGGCACATCGGTGACGGTCGAGCGGGACCGCAGCGGCGTTCGACGGTCTGGTGGCCGAATGCCTTGGACCCGGGCGGACCCGGCGGTCGAACGATCTGGCGTCCGTTGACCACCCGCGGACGGCTCACGGCGAGCACACCGCCCGCGCGCGCACGATCCGCCCTGCTCCCGCCGCGTGCGCCGGACCGCCGGACCCCGCGCCTCAGGCGAGCCGCCGATACACCCCGAGCACGCACCGCTCCGGGTAGCCGAGCCCGACTCCGCGCAGTGCCCGTTGCGCGGTCAGCTCCGACCACAGTCCCGCCTTGAACCGCGCGAAGCTCCGGCAGTCGTCGACCAGCTCGAACCGCGCTTCCTCGAAGCCCGCCCGACCCATCAGGCGACGCAGCGTGTGCCGGGTGTTCATCCGGAAGCAGGTCGGGAACGTGTCCTTCTCCTCGGTGCGCCAGAGGAAGCGCTTGACCGGGTGCCGGAGCCGGAACGGCACCAGCCCGGTCACCAGCGGCACCGGCGACCAGCGGTACACCGTGAAGATCACGACCACCCCGCCCGGCGCCGTCACCCGCTCGAACACCGCGGCGACGCGGTCGGGATGCTCGACGTGCTCGGCGACCATCCGCAGCGTCACGAGGTCGAACCGCTGCTCGGTCTCGAAGTCGTCGAACGCGACGCGCACCTTCTGGTGGACGAACGGGTTCTCCTCGAGCGTGACGTCGGGGTCGACGCCGACCAGCAGCTCGGCGCGCTCGCTCAGCTCCTTCGCCAGCGGCCGGTTGCTCGGGAACAGCTCGCGCCCGCAGCCGACGTCGAGCCAGCGGGTCCGTGGCGTCACCAGCGAGGCCACCGTCGCCTCGTAGTGCTCGTCGGGGTTGAAGTAGCCGAACCGCCAGCGCATCCGCGGCCCCCAGCCGGTCGTCTCCGGGTCGCCGTACTTCAGCCGGTACACCGCCTCCAACGCGGCGCGCGCCGGCTTCTCGACCGGGCCGACGCGGGCGGTCCGCACGTCTTCGGTGTTCTCGGTGGTCGTCGTCACTCGGGTCCCGGGAAGAGCTCGTCGATCTCATCGGCAAGATCGGCGGGGATCGTGACCTCGACCGCGCCGAGATTCTCCTGGAGCTGCTCGACGGTCCGCGCGCCGACCAGGACGCTGGCGATGCCGGGCTGGGTCATCGCCCACCGCAGCGCCAGTCGCGCCGGCGTGGTGCCGAGTCGGCCCGCCCGCTCGACGAGCACCTGCACGCGCTCGAGCTGGTCCTGGTCGAGGTAGCGCTCGACGAACCGCCCCTGATCGGCGTCGGCGGCGCGGGAGCCCGCGGGCGGCGGCTCGCCGGGGCGGTACTTCCCGGTCAGCACCCCCTGCGCCAGCGGCGAGTAGACGATCTGCGACACGCCGATCGCCTGGCCGGCCGGCACGACCTCGGCCTCGATGTGCCGGTCGAGCAGGTTGTAGACCGGCTGATTGGAGATCGGCGCGTGCCAGCCGTTCGCGCGGCACAGCTCGACCGTGCGCGCGATCATCCATGCCGGCCACATGCTGACGCCCCAGTACAGCGACTTGCCCTGCCGGATCAGGTCGTCCATCGCGACGCACGTCTCCTCGAGCGGGGTGTGCGCGTCGCTCCGGTGGCACTGATACAGATCGACGTAGTCGGTGTGCAGGCGGCGCAGCGAACGGTTGAGCGATTCGACGACGTGCTTGCGCGACAGGCCGCGGTCGTTGACCTCGTCGCTCATCGGGAAGTAGCACTTCGTCGCGATCACCAGCTCGTGCCGCACGAGGCCGGCGATGCCGCGCCCGAGCGCCTTCTCGCCCTCGCCGCGCGCGTAGACGTCGGCGGTGTCGAACAGATTGACGCCGGCGTCGAACGCGGTCTGCACGATCCGCTCGGTCGCGGTGTCGTCGACGCGATTGCCGATCGTCAGCCAGGAGCCCAGCCCGATCGCGCTGACCGAGAGACCGCTGTTGCCGAGCTTCCGATATTCCATGGTGGACGGGTGCCGAGTTGTAACCGGGCCCGCGCCCCGAGGTCACGCATCCTCGGCCAGACGCACTCCGGCGAACGCCCAGCGCTGGTGTGGATAGAAGAAGTTGCGATAGGTGACGCGCAGGTGGTCGCGCCAGGTCGCGCAGCACCCACCGCGCAGCACCCGCTGCCCGTTCATGAACTTGCCGTTGTACTCGCCGAGCGAGCCCGGCAGCGGCCGGAAGCGCGGGTAGCCGACGTACGGGCTCGCCGTCCACTCCCACACGTCGCCGAACAGCTGTGCCGGTCCCGCGGCGTTCGGTCGCGCCGGCGCCGGGTGCAACACGTCGGCATCGGCGAAGTTGCCGTCGCCGACCCGATCGCCCGCGACGATCTCCCACTGCTGCTCGGTCGGCAGCCGCCGGCCGGCCCACCGCGCGAACGCATCGGCCTCGAAGAAGCTCACGTGCACGACCGGCTCGTCCGGGTCGACCGGCCG
Organism: uncultured Planctomycetota bacterium; assembly: GCA_963823025.1. GTDB lineage: Bacteria > Planctomycetota > UBA1135 > UBA1135 > UBA2386 > CAWGKH01. The sequence goes on from CAWGKH010000011.1 coordinate 1,011,402, forward strand.
CACGCCGCCGAGCGTGTAGACGAGCCAGCCACCGCCGTCGTCCCGCTCCCAGTAGAGCGGTGCGCGCCAACCCTCCTGCCGCACCGCCAAGAGCCCGTCGGCGAGCCACAGCTCGGGCCGCGCATAGCCGTCGTCGGCGATGAACTCGAGCCACTCCCCGCATGTCACCAGGCGATCGGCGATGCCGAACGGCTCGACGAACACCCGGTGTCGCGGCGTCTCGTTGTCGAACGCGAAGCCCGGTGCCGCCGGATCGCGGCCGATCTCCGAGAGCCCGCCGTCGTGCGCGACGAACCCGAGCGGCCGCACGCGGCCGCCCTCGGGCACGGCGAGATCGCTGCGGTACGCCGGCCGCAACGGGTTCGAGCCGAGCACGTGCTTCAGGTCCATCAGCAGCAGCTCCTGGTGCTGCTGCTCGTGGTGCGTGCCGAGCTCGATGCGCCGCGCGACCTCGGCCGCGTCGTCCTCGGCGAGCGGGCTCGTGCAAAGCGCCTCGACCGCGTCGTCGACGTGCCGCCGGAACGCGTGCACCGCCGCGACCGTCGGCCGCGACAGCAGCCCGCGCTCGGGCCGCGGGTGCATCCGGCCGACGGTCTCGTAGTACGAGTTGAACAGGTAGTGCCACCGCGCGTCGAACGGGCGGTAGCCGTTCTGGAACGGACCGAGCACGAACGCCTCGAAGAACCAGGTCGTGTGCGCGAGGTGCCACTTCGCGGGGCTGACGTCCGGCATCGTCTGCACGACGTGGTCCTCGACGGACAGCGGCGCGCAGATGCGCAGCGATGCCGCGCGCACACGCCGGAACCGCGCGAGCACCGCGGCCTGATCGGGAAGCGTCGGGGTCGTCATCGATGCTCCAGGGTGCCCGGCAGGCACCGCACGTCCACCCCCTCGCGAACCTGACGCACTCAGAGGAACGTGTCCCGCCGATCGTGCAGGACCGCGACGTCGGCGAGCGACTCGTCCGACTCGATCAGCGCCTCGAGCCACCAGTTCGTCGGGTTGTAGAGACAGGTCACGTCCTTGCAGTTGTCGCGCGCGTCGAAGTTGTCGAGCAGCGCCGCGGTGGTCGCCGATGCCGCCGCCACCGACTCCGCGTCCCGATAGCGGTCGGCGTCGCCGATCCGCGCGTAGCTCGACGCCGCGGTACGCCGGGCAGTTGAACGTCCCGTGCGGCTCAGCACCTGCCGCAGCGCCTGCATGTGGCAGACCGTGGCTGGCGCGTGTAGTCGCGCCAGCGAGTTCTGGAGCAACATCCGGAGGTTGGTGCTCTCGCGGACCACGAAGTCCGGCCCCTCGTGCCGCCGCGCCTGGTCGACGCCTGTCGCGGATGCGCCGCACGACGTCGGCCATGTGGCCCTGGATCTTGGCGGGGTCCATGACCTCGGCGCCGGTGTCCGCCGCGTTCGAGGAACGGCTTGAACGAGATGTAGTCGAAGCCGGCGTCGCGCGCCCGCTTCGCCGCGGCCATCGATCTCGTCGATGTTCTCGACCGACCTCGACGTCGTCGCGCGAGCCGCCCCGCCAGGTGATGATGAACGAGAAGCCGAGCTGGAAGCGCCGGGTTGACGCGCCTTGATCTTCGGCATCCACGCGCAGATCTCGTCGAGCGTGAGCGATTCGCGCACGGCTTGTGCATCGCCCGGAACGTCTCGTTCGACCCGGCGTCGAGCGACAGCCGGACCCAGTCGCCCGCCTCGAGCATCGGCGCGATCGCGAGGATCCGGTCGTTGCGGCTGCCGTTGCTGACGACCGCGACCTGCAGCCCGAGCTCCTTCAGGCAGCGGACGAACTCGACGAATCCCGGGTGCAGCGTCGGCTCGCCGCCGCCGATCAGGATCACGCTCCGCAGCCCGCGCGCCGCCATCTCGCGGATCTGCGCGCGCAGCGTGTCGTCGTCGAACTTCACCTTCGCGTTGAGGATGTCCCAGTCGATGCAGTGGTCGCAGCGGTAGTTGCAGGCGGTGGTCAGGTCGAGGTTGATCGACAGCGGCACGAGCTCGGGCTGCGGCGGTGGCGAGGTGCCCTCGCGCCGCGCCGCCCGCAGCGCACGCTGCCACTCGACGTAGGCACGGACCCGCGGCCACAGCGCCGCGGTCCTGAGCTTCGCGGTGAAGTCGTGGATCGACTCCGCCCGCCGCGCGACGCCATCAACCCGGCCAGCGACCGAGGACGTCGGCGTAGAGGCGCGCGCGCTGGCGGATCCGCTCGGCTTCGGCTCGAACTCGGTCACTCAGAGGGTCCTGGAGGAGGTCGGCGAAACGATACACGAGGCGTCCGAGCGGATCATCGACCGGTACGCTGCGGCCGTCCCCGGCGACCAGCGAGATCGCGTAGTCGGCGGCGCGCACGCGGCGATCTGCGCGCCGGCCATCGATCGACAGCCAGGCCGCGCGCGGCTGCACGGCGGCGTGGCGTAGCTCGAGCCGTCCGCGCAGCAGCGTCGCCCGCCGCCGAGCGCAGCACGAGCTCGAGCATCAGGTGCTCGGCGTCCGGCGCCGCACCCGCGAACGCCACACCGGCGACCTCGGTGCGCCGATCGACCGGCCACAGCGTCTGCGCGACGCTGAGGAAGTGCGGCAGCGAGTCCGCCACCATCGCCCGGCCGCGCCCCACCGGCGACAGCCCCATCGCGAGCTCGGCGGGCCGCGCCGCCGTGCTGCCGGGCCACAGCGCCTCGAACGCCGGCAGCACCTCGGGCCACTGGCAGTTCTCGGCCAGCACCAGCCCCGCGGCCGCGAACCGGTCGCACAGCTCCGGCACGGCCCCGCACTCGCGCGGGAGCACCAACGGCTTCTCGCAGAACGCGTGCACGCGCGCCGCGAGCGCCGCCTCGAGCGCCGCGCGATGCGCATCCGGCGGCGACGCGATCACCAGCACGTCGAGCGGTTCGGTGGACAGCATCTCGCGCACGTCCGCGAACGCGGGGACCGCATGTCCGAGCCGCTCGTCCAGCGCCCCGGTCGCGTGTTCGGTGCGCGCCCAGTCACGCCCCGCGGCCGCGACGACACGTAGGCCCGCGCGCTCGAGGAACGTCGCGAGGAACGGCCCGAGTCCGTTGCGCGTCCGACCGGGTCCGACGAGGCCACACTTCACGATCCCAGAGACTACCGAAAGCCCGACCCCGTTCGGTAACCTCCTGCGGATGCCGACCAAGCAGAAGACAGAAGCCGCGCAAGAAGCGCAAGGACGACGACTCGAAGAAGCGCCGCAAGAAGAAGCAGCGACGCAGCGCGAAGACCGCCGACCGCCACGAGCTCTACGAGCTGAGCGTGCAGTCGCCGGACATCGACGCGCCGTTCTTCGCCCGCTACCACGAGCGGTACGTCGGCCGGCCGGCGCGGGTGTTCCGCGAGGACTTCTGTGGCACCGCCCTGCTGGCGAGCCACTGGGTGCGCCTGCACCGCGAGAACCACGCGATCGGCGTCGATCTCGACGAGGCGACGCTCGAATGGGGCCGGGAGCGCAATCTCTCGCAGCTCGACGACGAGCAGCGGGCCCGCATCCAGCTCGTGCGCGAGGACGTGCGAACGGTCCGGACCGAGCCGGTGGACATCATCGCCGCGCTCAACTTCAGCTACTCGTTCTTCAAGACGCGTGACGAGATGCGCGACTACCTCGCGCGGGCACGGGAAGCGATCGCACCCGGCGGGCTGATGTTCCTCGACGCCTGGGGCGGCGGCGAATCGCATGATCGAGCAGGAGGAGGAGCGCGACGTCGAGGACTTCGTCTACGTCTGGGACCAGCACGACTTCGACCCGGTCAGCCACCACGCGGTCTGCAAGATCCACTTCCGCTTCAAGGACGGGTCGAAGATCAAGAACGCCTTCACCTACGACTGGCGCCTGTGGACCCTGCCGGAGCTGCAGGAGCTGATGACCGAGGCGGGGTTCGAGGACGTCCACGTGCTCTGGGAGGGCACCGACAAGAAGACCGGCGAGGGCAACAGCAAATACCGCCGCTGCGCGCGGGGCGACGCCGACCCGGCGTGGATCGCCTACGTCGTCGGGCGCGCCTGAAACCGGCGCGTCGTTGATCGGAGGGGGTCGTCCGCGGACACTGCTCTGCCCGCGATCCGCGCATGACCCCTGCCGCCACTCCCTCCCCGTCCTCTCTCTCCCTCCCCCTCGCAGCAAGACATGAAGACGATCGTCGTCCTCGGCGCCGGCAAGATCGGCCGCATGGTCGCCCACTTCCTCGGCCACTGCGGCGACTACCGCGTCCGCATCGGTGACTCCGACCAGCACGCCGTCGACCACGTGCTGAAGCGCATCGGCGCCGCGGAAGGCAACACCGTCGACTTCAGCGCCGCGAAGGATCTCGACGCCCTGTTCGACGGGGCGTTCGCGGTGATCTCGTGCGCGCCGTTCCACTGCAACCCGCTGATCGCCGAGCGCGCGAAGGAGGCCGGCGTCCACTACCTCGACCTGACCGAGGACGTCGCGGTGACGCGCAAGGTGCAGGAGCTCGCCGAGGGCGCGACCACCGCGCTGATCCCGCAGTGCGGGCTGGCGCCGGGCTTCATCACGATCTGCGCCGTGCACCTGCTGAAGGACATGACCGAAGTGCGCGACCTGCGCATGCGCGTCGGTGCGCTGCCGCGCTACCCGAGCAACATGCTCCGCTACAACCTGACGTGGAGCACCGAGGGGCTGATCAACGAGTACCTGCCAGCCCTGCGAGGTCCTGATGGACGGCAAGCTGCAGCAGGTGCAGCCGATGCAGAACCTCGAGACGCTGGTCGTCGACGGCGTCGAATACGAGGCGTTCAACACCTCCGGCGGACTCGGCACGCTCGCGCAGACGTTGAAAGGCAAGGTCAAGAACGCCAACTACAAGTCGATCCGCTACCCGGGCCACGCGCACCTGATCCGGTTCCTCCTCCAGGACCTGCAGATGGTCCACCACACCGCGACCCTGAAGAAGATCTTCGAGGAGTCGCTGGCGACCACCTACCAGGACCAGGTCGTGGTGTTCGTCAGCGCGACCGGCAGCTACCGCGGCCGGCTGACCGAACGGACCTACGCGCGCACCGTCTACCACCAGGAGATCGACGGCCAGAACTGGTCGGGCATCCAGATCACGACCGCGGCCGGCGTCTGCGGCGTGCTCGATCTGCTCGCCGCGGGCAAGCTCCCGCAGCAAGGCTTCGTCCGCCAGGAGGACGTCGCCTACGAGGACTTCATCCAGAACCGCTTCGGCCGCTACTACGGCTGACGTCGAGCGGACCGGGGAGTGCGTTCTCCACGCTCGTGGAGAACGCGTGTGGACAGTCTTCCCGATGCGTGGACAACCGCCGATCCACCGCATGCCACCGGGCCTTCGGCACGGACATCCTTCCACCGCCGAGCCCCGTCTCCACCGCGCCCGGCGACGGTAGGATCTCCGCATGCTCGTCCCGGCGCTCGCGCTGCTCCTCACCACCGGTCTGCAGCGGCCGGTCGAGGCGTCGGCGTCGCCCACCGACGCGGCCGCGACCGAGGCCGAGGCCGAGGCCGAGGCGTCGGCCGCCGACGTCGCGATCGACCCGGCGATCCCCGCCGCCGCCGAGCGAGGCCTCGCGTGGCTCGCCACTCAGCAGGCGCCGCGCGGCTCGTGGCGCGGCGACGTCGGCCACAAGCAGGGCGACAGCTACTACGTGCTGCGGAGCGCCGAGGAGAACGAGCGGCACGACCAGGGACACATCGGCGTCACCGCGCTGTGCGGGATGGCGTTCCTCGCCGGCGGGCATCTGCCCGGCCGCGGGGAGTACGGGGAGATCGTGCAGCACACGATCGACTACATCCTGGCGCACGTCGGCGAGAACGGCCTGATCGCCGACGGCGGCACGCGGATGTACAGCCACGCGTTCGCGACCCTGTTCCTCGCCGAGGTCCACGGCATGACCGCGAACGACGACCGCATCCGCCAGGGGCTCGAGCGCGCGGTGCAGATCATCGTCGACTGCCAGAACCGCCAGGGCGGCTGGCGCTACAACGCGTTCACGAAGGAGGCCGACCTGTCGGTGACGGTCTGCCAGCTCCAGGCGCTGCGCGCGGCGCGCAACATCGGCATCCAGGTGCCGAAGAACACGATCGACGAGGCGGTCGCGTTCGTGAAGCGCGCGCGGACGCCGTACGGTCGCTCCCAGGGGCTCTTCTACTACAAGAACGAAGGTGTTCGCGCGCGCACGAAGAACCGCGAGTACGCGATCAACGCCGCGGCGTCGACCGCGCTCTACTCGGCGGGCGTGCGCGACGAGGAGCTCCACGCGCCGGTGCTCGACTTCCTGACCGAGGAGTCACGGCCAGCTGGTGCAGTGGTACCCGACGCACTTCTACTACTGGTACGGCAACTACTACGCCTGCCAGGCCTTCTTCCAGGCCGGCGGCGACCGCTGGGTGAACTACGAGCGCCGCATCACCAAAGACCTGCTCGCGATGCAGCGCGACGACGGGCGCTGGGTCGACCACACCGGGCCCGGCGACGCATTCTCGACCGCGGTGGCGACGCTGATCCTCGAGATCCCGAACCAGTACCTGCCGATCTTCCAGCGGTGAGCGGCTTCCAGCGGTGATCGGCTTCCAGCGGTGAGCGCAACCGCGCGGGCTCACGCGCGACGCGCGGCGCGCAGGTAGAGCTCGACGTAGCGTCCGTAGCACGCCTGCTTCTCGAACTGCTCGACGGCGCGCGCGCGATTGCGGGCGCCGATCGTGCGCCGTGCGCCGGGGTCCTTTGCGGCGAGGTCCATCGCGCGCGCCAGGGCCGCGGCGTCGTCGCGTGCGACGATCCACGGATCGTTCTCCGGTGCGACCATGCGGCGCACATCGCCGACGTCGGTGGCCACCGCCGGCAGTCCGGATGCCATCGCCTCGAGCAGCGCGAGCGGCATCTGCTCGGTCTTCGACGGGATGACGAACACGTCGGCGCGGCGGTACTCGGGTGCGGTGTCCGCGACCGCGCCGGCGAAGTCGACGCGGCCCGCCACGCCGAGGCGCTCGGCCAGCGCGCGGACGGCCGCGAGCTCGGGACCGTCGCCGACGATGCGCAGCCGCGCGCCGTCGCGGCAGCTCGCGCGTGCGAACGCTTCGACCGCGAGCGCCTGGTTCTTCTCGGGGCGCACCCCGCCGACGCACACGAACACCACCTCACCGCCGGCGCGATCGCCATCGACGGGACGGAAGCGCTCGACGTCGACGCCGTTCGGCAGGTAGAGCAGGCGCTTCGGCGGCAGGTGCCAGAGATCGCGCGCGAGCTCGAAGAGCTGCCACGACGGCACCGCGATCGCGACGACCTTGCGCAGCGCGAGGCGCCGGAGCCACACGCGCCGCGCGATCTGCCGGCCGGCCTCGTCGGGACCGAAGCCGTCCTCGTGATGCACGATCGGAAGCCGCAGCGACCGCGCGCCGACCACCCACTCGATCGCCCCCCAGTTGTAGGTGAGGACGACGTCGGGCTCCTGCTCGCGGAGGAACCGACGCATCGCGCGCAGGCGATCGAGCAGCCCCCCGCCGCCCGGCGACGCGACCGCGCGGCAGTCGGTCCCCGCGGGCACGCGTGCCATCGAATCGAGGCTGCCGTCGAGCGCGACGACCGTGTGCCGCACGCCCGCCGGCATCATCCCCATCAGCTCGACCGCACGCATCTCACGACCCCCGGGCCCGAAGGTCGGGAACACGTGGACGAGGTGCGGGGCGGTCGGCGCGGCGGCGGGGGTCATCGTCGAACGGGGGCGCGGCGGACAGGTCGGGGTTCGGCGGTGTGGCGTCCGCGACTGGAGAATTCCGGCCCGGTCGGCTTCGATCAAGCCGGCGCCATCATGCGATACAGCCTTTCGATCTTCGCGGTCCTCTCCCTCCTCCTCCCCACCGCGCACGCACAGCGCCCGCACTTCACGCTCGACGAGCTGCTGAAGACGCCGGAGAAGCTCGTCCCCGACGTCCCCGAGACGCAGTGGATCACCGGCACCGACGCCGTCTGCATCGTGCAGCCCGACGGCGACGGCCGCGACGCGGCGGTGCGCCAGGTGCCGGGGCGGATCGACCGTTCGATCCTGTTCACCGTGGCGGACCTCGTCGCGGCACTCGGTCGCGCAGGCGTGAAGGTGCCGAAGGAGCTGCCGAAGAAGCTCCCGCCGTTCTCGTTCGTGTCAGCGGACACGATCCGCTTCGAGGTCGCGGGGGCGTTGCGGCACTGGAAGTTCACCGATCCGAACGGCGCCGCGACCGCACGCGTGCAGCTCCCGAAGGGCGCGAAGGAACACGCGTACGCGCCCGGCGACGCCCGCGGCGCGTGCGTCGTCGACGGCGACGTCTGGACCGCCGACGCGGACGGCACCCACCGGCTGACGTGGGACGCCAAGGACGGGGATCTGGTGTACGGCGAGGCCGCGCACCGTTCCGAGTTCGGCATCAAGGACGGGCTGTGGTGGGGACCGGAGGGACGGCGGCTCGCATTCTCGCGCGAGGACATGACGCCGATCGCGCTCTATCCGTACGCGGACTACGACACGCTGCCGGCCGAGCCGGTGCACGGACGCTATCCGATGGCCGGGCGCAAGGACTCGATCGTGACGATCGGCGTGCACGACACCGAGACCGGCTCGCTCGTCTACCTCGAGAACGATCCGAGCGCCGACCTCTACTGGACCAACGTGACGTTCGGTCCGGACGGCACGCGGGTGTACGTCGCGCTGGTGAACCGCGGGCAGGACCACATGGACCTCGTCGAGTTCGACGCGACGACCGGCAAGCGGTTGCGCACGTTGTTCGCCGAGTCCGATCCCCAGTGGATCGAGCCCGAGCACGGGCCGATCTTCCTGCCCGACGGCTCGGGGTTTCTCTGGTTCTCGCCGCGGAACGGCTACCGCCACCTCTATCGCTACGCGATGGACGGCGCGCTCCAGTGGCAGGAGACCGACGGGCCGTTCGATGTGCGTGAGTTCCTCGGCTTCGCGCCCGGCGGCAAGACCGCGTTCGTGATGGCGTCGGGCGAGGACCCGCTGTCGATGCACTGCTGGCGCGTGCGGCTCGGCGAGCCCGCACCGGTGATGACCTTGAATCCGCCGCCGCCGAAGCTGCAGCGGCTCACCGTCGAGCCCGGCTGGCACGACTGCACGCTGTCCGCCGATGGCGGCGTCCTCGACCACTGGTCGAGCCTGGAGGTGCCGGGCGTCGTCGAGGCGTGGAACCCCGAGGGCGAGCGCCACCGCCTGAGCTATGCGCGCGCGCCGATCGCGCGGCTCGCGGCCGGCGACCACCAACTGTTCGAGGTGACGGCCGACGACGGCTCGATCCTGCACGGCGACGTGATCCTGCCACCCGACCCCGACCAACTGCTGCGCTACCCGGTGCTGCTCTACGTCTACGGGGGGCCTCACAGCCAGCTCGTGCGCAACACGTGGGACGCAGGGGCCGGGCTGTGGCTGCACTACATGGCACAGGAGGGCTACGTCGTCATCCGCCTCGACAACCGCGGCACCGACAACCGCGGCATCGAGTTCTCGCAGTGCATCCATCGGCACCTCGGCGAGCTCGAGGTCGTCGACCAGCTCGCGGCGGTCAACCACGTGCTCGAGGCGTTCCCGTTCGCCGACCGCACGAAGGTCGGAGTCCACGGCTGGTCGTTCGGCGGGTTCATGACGCTGCGGCTGATGCTGCTCGCGCCCGACACGTTCGCGTGCGGCGTCGCCGGCGCGCCGGTGACGGACTGGCGCCGCTACGAGACCGGCTACGGCGAGCGCTACATGGACACCCCCGAGGAGAACCCCGACGGCTACGAGGCCTCGAGCGTCCTCCCGCTCGTCGACCGCCTGAAGGGCGACCTCCTGCTCGTCCAGGGCACCGACGACAAGACCGTGATGTTCAGCAACTCGATCGCGTTCCTGAACGCCTGCGTCGAGAAGGGCGTCCAACTCCGCTACATGGCCTACCCGATGCAGCAGCACGGCCTCCGTGGCAAATCGCGCGCGCACTTCTACCGCATGCTGACCGCGTTCTTCCGCGAGCACCTGCCGGTGCCGACCCCCGCACCGGCCGCCGCCTCGGCCCAACACTGACCACGTCGGGGTTCCCCACGAGCACCGCCCCCGCTAGCATGCCCCGCCGCGCGGGGCTCTCGCCCCCCTTCGACGGGCCGTAGCTTAGCCTGGTAAAGCGCCTGCTTTGGGAGCAGGAGACCGGAGGTTCGAATCCTCTCGGCCCGATTACACAACCCGCGTTGCGAAGGGGACTTCCGGCGGTCGCCTGCTGCGCACCGATCCCCGGCGATGGCGCGAGTAAGTTCCCAGTAAGAACCCGGGGCGGGTCAGAATCCCGTGCCCCGACCGGCGCCGGACACGGCTCGGCGGCCCTGGCGCGCGTTGGGCTACAGCTCGGCGACGGCCGACGCTCGCTTCTTCTCGTCGCCCGACACGCGGTCGGTCCGGCCGCAGTCGGGGCACACCGTGTGGCAGTCGTCGGCCGAACTGGAAGTGCAGCGACCGAGCAGCGGCAGGTCCGCGCCGCACGCGCAGTGCCACGCCGCGTTGTTGCCTTCGCTTCGCGCGCGGGCCGTGGTGCCGTCCTTGAACGTCACGGGCACGTCCCCGAGATCGAGTTTGACATCTCCCATGCCGGCCGAGTGTAGCGCGAGCCGGCCGTTCGATCACGGCCGCGAGAAGCGACCGCCGTGCACCGTGGGCCCGCGGAGCGGTGTGCACGCGTGCGCTTCGATACACGTGCGCGCGCGCAGCGCGTTTACACACCGTTCCAAGAAAGAGCCCGCCACTTCGGTCGGCCAAGAAAATCACATCTGCATGGTGTACTCTGTCACCTGGACAACCGCCTGTGCGTGGGCACAGCGACCACTCCTGTTGCATGAGCTAGGACAGTCAGCCTCGTCTTCGGACGACACCGCGGCATCATCCTGCCCGGTGGACGCCTACCGATAGTGCAGGTGAACCCTTTGCCTGAAGGGTGGACCCTAGTGGCGTCCGGTAACCCGCGTGAACCGCAGCGGGAACTAGGTAGGCGCTGCAGACGCTACGGAACGGCGCCGCCGCTGAGAGCAGCAGCATCGGATCAGGACGCAAGCCCGGCGGCGATCGCCGGGGCGTGACTCCAATGTCTCCGCAAGAATCCGAACTCGCCGTCACCGAACGGCGCGCCGCCGACCTGTGCGGCCTTTCCATCGACACCCTGCGCCGCTACCGGCGCGCCGGCACCGGACCGGTCTACGTGCGCATCGGCACGAAGCAGGGTCCGATCCGCTACCGCATCGCCGACCTGGACGCGTGGCTCCAGGCGAACACCTTCGGGTCGCGCGCTGAAGAGATCGCGCGCGGGGGTGCGGTCTGATGAGCGCCCGCGAACGACCTGCCGGGCGAGCAGCCCGGAAATGACCCGGGCCAGCACCGCTCCGAAGAGCAGCGCCAGCCCGAAGATCGCACCGGCGAGAGCATCGACCAGACGAAGGTCGAACCCAAGCCCGACGCGGCGATCGACTTTCTCTCGAACTGGAAGCCGGGTGGCCCGTGGGTGCTGGGCGCGAAGTCTGATGCCGGCGCGATGGTGTGCCGCGAGTTCACGTCCGCGGCGGATGCCCGGGCGTGGATCGTGGAGATGCAAGCGCAGCGCGCGAACATCTACTTCCAGCCCAACGACTGCCGACTCGGACCCCACGGCAAGCCGCGCAAGGAAGACGTGCTGCGCGCCGTGTGCCTTCAGGTCGACATCGACCCGAAGCCCGGGCTTCCGATCGACGAAGCGCAGGCCGCGATCCAGAAGCGCATCGACGAGTTCGGCGACGCGGCGCCGCCGCCCACCGTGGACATCGCAAGCGGTGGCGGGCGGCAACTGCTCTGGCGGCTCGCCGAGCCGGTGGAGTTCGCCGACGGCATCGCCGGCGAAGAGCAGCGACACGAGTTCGAGCGGTACAGCCAGCATCTCGCCAAGGTGTTCGGCGGTGACAAGTGCCACGCCGTGAACCACCTGATGCGGCTGCCGGGCACCATCAACTTCCCGACGAAGGACAAGTGCGAGAAGAACCCGGGCCGCGGTGACGCGCTGGCGCACGTCATCGAAGCGGACTGGGATCGGGTGTACCCGCTGTCCGCGTTCGTGAAGATGAAGGTGCGCGGTGGCGATGACGCGCACGAGCAAGGGCGGCAAGGCGGCGCCGGCGGTGCGGTGAACCTGGGCAACGTGCGGCGCATCGCGCCGGAGCAGCTTCTGGAGACCCTGGCGCCTACAGCATCGAAGACGGCGACGGCGTGATCGTTCGCATCATGCACGGCCACGACAACGACGCGAGTCCGTCCGACAAGGACCTGGAAGGCAGCGGGCAAATGTTCGGCGTGGCCTGCGAGCTGGTGCTGTACCGGGTGCCCGACAGATCATCTTCTCGCTGCTGACCGATCCGAACTACGGCATCAGTGCGCACGCGATCAAGCAGGGCCGCGGCTGCACGCGAGCGGCGAAGCGGGCCATCTCCAGCGTGAAGAAGGAAGTCAGCTCCGACACCCGTTCGCCGATCGAGCGCGCGTTCGCGGCGAAAGATGGACCGGCTGGCCGTGACCCTGGAATACGACGAGTTCACCGACCAGATCAGGATCGGCGGCCTGGACGGGTTCGGGCCGATCTTCGACGACGCGGCGATGCTGCGGCTGCGCTTGACGTTCTCGACCCTGGACGAAGACAACAAGGTGCCCCAGAAGGGGATGTTCAAGGATCTGTGCGAGAACCACTGTCGCTACCACTCGCGGCACCCGGTGCGCGAATACCTGGACGACGTGCAGGACAGGTGGGACGGCGTGCCGCGGGTGGACACGTGGCTGATCGACTACTTCGGGGGCACCGGATACGAAGTTCAACAGGGCGGTGGCGCGCATCTTTCTGGTGGCCGCCGTGCGCCGCGTCCGGCAGCCGGGCTGCAAGTTCGACGAGATGCTGGTGCTCGAAGGCGAGCAGGGCCACGGCAAGTCCACGATGCTGAAGCGGCTCGCCGTGAACGAGAACTGGTTCTCGGACGACCTGCCGCTGAACGCCGACGGCAAGAAAGTGATCGAACAGACCGGCGGCAAGTGGATCATCGAGTGCGGCGAGCTGAAGGGCATGAAGCACGGCGACATCGAAGCCCTGAAGGGCACCCTGTCCCGGACGCACGACCGCGCACGGCTCGCCTACGACAGCATCCCCAGCGACGTGCCGCGGCAGTGGATCGGTGCCGGCTCGACGAACAACAAGAAGTACCTGAAGGACCAACCGGCAACCGGCGCTTCTGGCCGGTGGATACGGGCGACATCGACTTGGCCGGGTTCACCCGCGAGATCGTGGACCAGCTCTGGGCGGAAGCGGCGACGCTTGAAGATGAAGGCGAGAGCATCCGCCTGGACCCGGCGCTGTACGACGACGCCGCGAAGGTGCAGCGCGAACGCACGGCGGACGACCCGATCGTCGAGAAGCTGGAGTCGGTCCTGGACGGGCTCGACAACGCCTGCGTCACGACCGACGACCTGTGGAAGATCCTGGGCGCGCCGGACACCACGAAGCGGGCGCAGTGGATGAACGACAAGCTGGGCGAGACCATGCGCCGGCTCGGGTTCGACCGGAAGCAGCGCCGGGTCGGCGGTCGCCGGCACTGGTGCTACCAGCGCGGCGAGTCCCAGGAGCCGCCGTATGTGCCGGCGCGCTTCACGAGCAAGGGCGTGTTTGTGGGGTGGGTTGGCGTCGATGTGCCGCCGGACGACGGCGGCGACGCCTTCTGACCGTCACCCCGTCACGCCCACGCGGGGACGCAGGGGGTGACGGCTAGACCGAGAACGGCGAGAATCGGGGGGTTCGACGCGATTCGCGTTCGCTGTCACCCCCGACACCCCCGACACTGGGGGTTCCATAGAGCGCCCACGCGGGGGTGTCCCCCTGCTCTTCCCTACTCACTACTCTATAGAAATAGGGGATGACGGGGGTGACAGGGCGGAGATCCGCCTGGCAAGCGGGTTTGGGCGTCACCCCCTGGGGGTGACAAGGTGGTGACGGGGTGGTGACGGCGTGCATGCTCGCGGTGACGTTCGGTTTGTGTGCAATCGGTCCAGCAAGGGCTTCATCGCCGCTGCTCACGTTCTTGGTTCAAGCGTGTCCATGTCCGTCTGATCGATCCAGACCCCCGAGAACGCAGTCAAACCAGCCCTTTCGCGCCCTTCGGCACCCCGGGCCGACTTGGACAATTCGTCGATCGTGACGATTCTGTCCATGCCGTGATCACCCCCGAACAACGCCAGGCCCTGGTCCGGGCCATCGAATCCGGGCAGCCCCTGAACCAAGCCGCCAAGTCGCTGGGCATCCCCCGCAGCTCCCTGTACCTGGAGCGCAGCCGCGACGTGGCTTTCGCCCGCGCGCTCGACGACGCGCGCGACGCCAGCCGCTCCGAACCCGCGAGCGGCGCCCGATGACCGCCTACGACGACGAGAACGGCCTGACGCGCGAGCAGATCGGGCTCTTCGTCCGAGCCCTGAACAAGACCGCCAGCGTCCAGAAGGCCGCGAAGGCCGCGGCCGTGAATCTCCACCCGCGCGCCATCGCGCCGAAGGACGTGCCGCCCGAAGCCCGCCGGCTGCTCCGCGACGCGCTGGACCTGATCGAAGAGTCGAAGGCCGAGCCGCCCGTGTCCGCCGAACAGCAGGCCGTCACGGCCTGGAACGCGGGCACCGACTGGAGCGGTGCCGACCTGGTGCTCGACGTGGACAAGCTGCGCGCCCTGTCCGCCCGCGCCGCGGACTCGTTCGAGTAGACCGCGACGCTCGGGCCCAGGTGGTCGCGCGACACCAGGCTGAAGGCCGGCGCCAGCGGGCCGAGCCCGAAGACCCGTCGGTGTTCTGATGGGCCGCAGCACGAAGCGCGCGATCCTGGCCCGCAAGATGGCCGCCGCCGCGCTGACCTTCGCGCCCGGCTCGCCGAGCCCGCGTGCGGCGCTCGTCGAGTTGGTGGGCGCGCTCCGCGAAGGCTGGGAGATGTCCGCCGCGGAAGCCCTGCTGGTCCTGTCCGCCGGCGACGACCCGGAAGCCGAAGCGCTGATCATGCTCACCACGGGCGTGTCGTTGGACCCCCTACCGCCGCCCCAGGACGCCCACGCTGCGCTGGCCGCACATCCACCCTGGGCTGATGGCTCGGGCACGCCGCCGCCCGGAACGCCCGCAGACGAGCGCCTGCGGCTCCTGATCTCGGTCTTCGGCTCGGTCCGATTCGCGGGCTCTCGAAGGCGTGCGTTCAGGTGGATGGTCGAGAACCGGATGCACCCGTTCTCGGGCCTGCTGAAGCAGGTGACGGACATCGAGCTGTAGCCGTCTCGCGCCGGCGCCCGCCGACCAAATGGCTACGCTTCGTCAAGTCGAGCGGGGTAGGCTCCGATATGGCTACAGGTCCATGTGGACCTGTGACAATCGGGGACCTGCACCATGCCGACCGACAGCAAGTGGACCGTCGAGATCCTGACCCGCGCCGAGCTGGACGCGCTGCTGCGCGCCTGCAACCGGCGATCGCCCAGCGGGCTGCGCGACCGCGCCCTGATCGCGCTGCTCTACGGCAGCGGGCTCCGCATCGCCGAAGCCCTGGCGCTGCGCCCGCGCGACGTGGACCTGGACGCCGGGACTGTCCGCGTGCATCAGGGCAAGGGCGGCCGACCGCGCGTGAGTGGCATCGAAACCGGCATGGCCGCGATCGTGCGCGAGTGGATGGACCACCGCCGCGACGCGCTGGGCCTGAACGGCACGGCGCCGCTGTTCTGCCAGATCAGCAACGGCGAGAAGATCGGCAACCGGGTGGGCCTGCCGATCTCGCAGGCGTGCGTCCGCCAGATGCTGCGGCGCCGCACCGCGCGCGCGGGCATCGAGAAGCGCGTGCACTGCCACGGCTTCCGGCACAGCCACGCGGCGAACCTGGCCGCTGCCGGCACGCCCGTGAACGTCGTGCAGGCGCAGCTCGGCCACGCCAGCCTGGCGACGACGAGCCGCTACCTGGCCCACGTGCAGCCCGCTGACGTGGTGGCCGCTGTGCGCCGCCTGGGCTGACCGCTGCGCGTCTCAGCGTGAGACGACCCGTGCGCATCGCGCCGCACGAATGCGCATCGCGGTGTAGTCTTGCGCATGAACAATCACACGAGCGAAGGACGCACATCCCGCGTCAACATCTCCGTTCCCGCCGACCTGAAGGCGCGCATGGCCGCCGAAGACGGCGTGAACTGGTCGCGCATCGCGGCGGCGGCGTTCGAGCGCGAGCTGGACGACCGAGACGTGGCGCGGCGCCTGGCCGGTGACGACGCCGAGCAGCAGCGCGGCCGTGCCGCTGGCGAGCAGTGGGCGCGCGAGCACGCCAGCAGGCACCAGCTCCACCGCGCGCTGGCCATGGTCAGCAGCACCGACTGGGGCAGGTTCGACGGTGACAGCCTGTCCTTCGATCTGCTGCGCAGCATCGACGAGCACGCCTTCATGACGATGAAGGACGCCGCCGAGTTCTGGGACCAGTGGGCCGACACCACGGACCCCGCCCCGGAGTTCGTCACGGCGTTCTTCGAAGCGGCTGCGGACGTGTTCGAGCGCGTGGGCGGACTGCTCTGACGCCCCCTGAGCGACGCGCACGCGCTCGGGCTCCGTCCGCACCCCACGCGAGCGCGACGCCCGCACAGGGCAACCTGCGCCGCCACACGCGGGCCCTGCTGCGACGCCGTGACGGCGCGCACCGCGCCATTGCAGCACCGCGCCGCCGCGACTGTTTACACGCGGACGACCCGGCCCAAACAGGCCAAGTCAAGCAACTGCACTTTTCTGCGAAACACGCAGAACGCCCGCAAACCGCGTGTCTGCGCGGCTTCCAGGCCATCCCCGCGCTGCTGCACGCTCGTGTGCGCGAAGAAACCGCGAAGCCAGAAGCCGAGACTACCCGCGCCATGAGCCAGAGACTCCAATCGCAGACGACGATCAAGAAGACGGTCGCGCTCGACGCGCTGCGGCGCGGCGCCACGGTCGCCGAAGCGGCCAAGGCCGCCAGGTGCAGCCGCCGCACCGTTTACACGTGGGCCGAGAGCGACCCCGAGTTCGCCGCGCTGAAGGACGACGCGAAGGCGAACCGCTCGCGCCGCATCACGGAAGGCCAGCTGTCCGACTGGCGCGCTGAAGAGCGCGACCTGAAGGCCCAGGTCGTCGAGTTCGAGCGCGACCTTGTCGAAGTCGCCGCGCCCGCGCTCGGCGGTGACGAAGCGGCCCAGGCTCGCCAGTCGGCTCTGCGGAAGCAGCTCGCAGCGGCGCGCGAACAGCTCGGCGGTCTGGCTGTCGCCATCGAGAGCGCCGAGCTGCACATCCAGCGCGCGCGCCAGGCTGAAGCGGAAGCCGCTCGCGCTG
The DNA here is from genome assembly GCA_963823025.1 of uncultured Planctomycetota bacterium. Lineage (GTDB taxonomy): Bacteria > Planctomycetota > UBA1135 > UBA1135 > UBA2386 > CAWGKH01. The sequence continues at coordinate 1,028,750 of CAWGKH010000011.1, forward strand.
CTGCCGCCGCGGAAGCCGACGACCTGGCAGCCCAGCAGCGTGCCGCCGCCGAGCGCATCGACGCCGCCCTGGCCGAGATCGAATCGGCGTGGTCGGACTTCGCCACGATCGCGCAGCAGCGCCAAGCCGTCGCCCGCAAGGCTGGGCAGTTCACCCGCGCGGCCTACGACCGCGTACTGGTCTCTGCCGTGTTCGCCACGGCACCGTCCACCGCCACGGCGCTCGGGCTCGACCGCCGCTTCCGGGCCAGCGCCCGGCCGCTGAAGGACGTGGTGCAGTGATGCACACCGACCTTCCCAGCCTTCCCGAACTCGAACGGCAGATGGCCGCACCGGGCGCCGATCACGTCGCCATCGCGCGGCAGATCCGTGCCGTGGCGAACGAGCTGTCGCTGCTGCGCGTCGATGCCGAGATCGCGCTGGACGGCGACCTGCACGACGACCTACGGCCCGCGCTGCTGGCCTACCTGGCGAGCGTCGCGCACCTGCACGGGCGCAGCCACAAGCAACAGCTCGCCGTCTTCCTTGCCGACGGCGACGACCTGTTCGCCGCACTCATGTTCCGCGCGCTCGGGGTCGCACTCTGCTGATGGGACGCAACAGCAACGCTCGCCCTGTCGACACGCTCGCCCAGATCGAACGCGCCATCGCGGATCCCGGCCGCCGCAAGCCCGAGTCTATCGGCCGGGCCATCCGGCGTTGCCTTCGCCGCATGCAAACGATGGCGGACTACGTCGACCACGCGCTGAAGCACGAGTTCGACGTGGAGCACACCCTGGAACACTACCTGACGATGACCGTGTACCTGTGGGGTCTGCCCGCCGCCGAAGTCATCACCGACCTGGCGGAGAACCACGACAAGCACCTGGTCGCCATCTGCCGAGCCATTCCCGCGCGCGACCGCGACGCCGTCCTGGCCCGAGTCCTGAACAACCTGATCGAACGATGAATACGAACATCACCAAGGCGCTGCGCGCCGCATCCCAGGTGCTCAAGGGCACCGTCCCAGACGGCACGACCGCCGACCAGATCACCGACGCGCTTCTCGAACTCGGGTCCACCCGCAAGTTCGCGGGCGAGACCCGCGAAGCCTGCTTCGCCCGGCTGATCCGCGAAGGTGATGCCGACGCCGTGCTGCTGGCCAAGGCCGCGGATCAGCTCCGCTTCGCTGAGCAGCCCGACGACCGCGCGGTGCGATCCAACCTGGTCGCCAAGGCCGAAGAGCTGGTGGATGGCTACGTGAAACAGAACAAGCAGCCCACCGAGTCGCTGGCCAAGGCGTACTCGCGGCTCGCATCGTCGAAGGACGAAGGCTTCGTCGCGCTGTATCGGCATCTCGCCGAGTGCCGCGACGCGGCCACCTGATCCGAATCTCTTCCGGGGTCGCACTCGTAGTGCGCTCCGTCATCAAGCCGGTTCCTTCTGCCGGCTACGCGGTGGGCACGCCTCGCTCCTGTGGCAAGCAGGGACGGGGCGTGCTTTTTTCTGTACTGCACACGCCCAGACGCGCCCGAGTCGCCTTGATCGCCGCTGGGTCCACGTCGCAGGTCCACACGCGCCGCTTGAGTCCGAGCGCCGCGGCAACCGTCGTGCCACCGCCGCAGAACGGATCGACCACCAGGTCGCCCGCGGTGGTCAGATGTTCCACATATTACATTGCTTCGACCGGGCTCTGCTCCCACGGGTGCCAGTCCAGCGTCGCGGGCGCGTTCGACCGCAGGATGGTCACCGCGAACTCGCGTGGCACGAGACCCACGAACCCACGGCCGGCCAAGTCTTGACCCGTCGCCTGCTGGATCGCGGCCATGATCCCACGGGCTTCCGACGCATCGGGCGCCAGGATCAGGCCGACCACCCGCAGCTCCGGGTTCGCGGACCGCATCTCGCGCGCATCCGCGGCCAGGGATTCGCCGTGCTCGTCCAGCAAGCGAATCGACTGTTCCTTCTGCTCGAACTCGCTCATGGCGCCAGGATAACGCGGCACGCGGGCGCATGCCCAAGCGGCGAATCGTCACCGCGCAGCGGGTGGGCGGTCTGGCTCGTCGTAGCTGTCGTCGAACCCGTCGGGATCGTGTCGGTCGAAGTGCACAACAACGACTGTGTGGCAGACTGCACACTCGAAGAGCTGCGACGCGCGACCGTCGTCACCATCCGGACCCTGCCGCGTACGACCGGGTTGGCGTTTTTCCGACACTCCGGGCAGAAGTACGTCACTGTCGCTCCTGGGTGGTCCATCTGCGTCACCGCCCCGGGCTTGCGGGGCGGTCGTCGACTTCGAACGAATTGTCGAAGTCTTCTCCTACGTAGATCGTGCCGTCGACCTGGATCACGTAGGTACCGGTTTCTCGCCGACGTAGCCGCCCATGCGGTTCTTGCCGTTCAGTCCGAAGCGCATCCCCCAGCCGTGATTCCAGCCGCCGCCGACCAGGCCGCGCCAGACAGCAGCTTTGCGCGGCTGCTGATCGACCCAGCGCAGGCGTTTGCTCTCGGGATCGAACATGACCGAGTCCAGATGGTTGACCGCGGTCTGTCGAAGCTGCTCGGCGGCAGGCGGTGGCCCGAAGTCAGCTTCAGGACGATCGAAGTCCACGGACGCGCAAGACGCACACAACAGGGCCAGGAAAAGGCCGGCGGATCGAATCATCGTTGGTCTCCTTCCCACGCGACATCGACCGATGCCCTGGCGATCCTGGAGCGAATCAAGTCCCCGACACGGCACGGCCACGCACGAGTGCGCGGGCCGCGGCGCTGAAGGAACGGGCGGGCGCCTGACGATAGGAGCGACGATGGCACAGACACCGTACCAGCTGAAGCTGTGGGGCGCGTCAAGGCACGCCCATGACGATCGGCGACGAGGACGTGGACGAGCTACTGAGGGAGATGATCGCCGCGCTGGAGAACGATCGGCACGATGAGCTGCCTGGGCTGCGCGCCAGGTTGCCGGACTGGTACGCAGCGAAGGTCGGCCCGCCGCCGCGTTCGCGCGCAGACGATCAGTAGGCCAGCACGGCATCGCCACCCTGCCGGTAGGATCGCGGGGCATGAAGAAGCCGACGCAGATGATCCGATGCGTGCTGGCGGTGCGTGCGCTGTCGTGGGCGCAGAAGCACCTGGAAGATGCACGTCTTGCCACGGACCCGGAGAACAGCACGCGGCACCTGGCCGCGCTCTGCATGTGCTACGCACGTCCGTTCACCGAGAGCAACAGGATCGGGCGTCGATCTGCCGACACCGTGCCGGAGCCGTTCCGTGAAGTTCATCGGAAGGTGATGCAGTACCGGAATGAGTTCGCTGCTCACTCCGATGGCGACAACAGGCTCGACGGCATCAAAGTCCCCGAACTCCGTCCGAATCGAGATCAAGAATCGGATGCCGATACTCGGGGGAGACTTCCTTCCGTATGCAACCCCCTGTACCTTGACAAGATCGCAGCGTTGATCGCTGCGGTGCTCGCCGAGATGCACCGGACCGCCGAGCAGCTGTTCAACGAACACATCCAGCCGATCCGGTTGCCGGACGGCGAGGACTACCTGGAACCGGGAGACTCCTGGGACCTGAAGCCTGTCGAAGACCCGTGATCCGCGCCCGAACCGTGGCCAGTGCGACGCCGATCACCGAGAATCCGGTCGTGGCTCCCCTTTGCGTGGGTAGCACCGATCGGAGAATGCCGCGTGGCTGACGAACTGAAGCACAGTGATGATCGTGCGCTCCAGATCCTTGGAGACGGGACGGGCACCTACACCCGATTCGTCGTCGCAGCTCTCGGCAGCATCCCGTGGCTGGGTGGTCTGTTGGCTGCCGGCGCCGCCCTTCACGGGGAGCGTGCGCAGGCCGCGGTCAACCAGCTGCTTGGCCAATGGCTGCACGAGCACGAGACTCGGATAGACGAGCTGTTCGACGGACTGCGGGCTGTCGCCGAGCGTGTGGACTCGCTGGGCGAAGATGCGAAAGCCAGGATGCAGGACGACAGCTATCTCGTCGTGGTTCGAAAGGCGTTTCAGGCGTGGGACCGCGCCGAGACGAAGGAGAAGCGTAACTACGTCCTGCGCCTGCTGACGAACGCAGCGGCCACGCGAGTTCAGGACGATGACATCGTGCGTCTGTTCGTCGACTGGATCGATCGCTACCACGACGCCCACTTCGGCATCATCCGCGCGGTCTACCAGAACCGCGGAATCACTCGTCTGGGCATCTGGCGCAGCATGGGCCGGCCGGGGAAACTCCCGCGAGAGAACTCCAGCGACGCGGACCTGTTCCGAATGCTGATCCACGACCTGAGCACCGGAAGGGTGATCCGGCAGGAACGGGACTTCGACGGAGTCGGCTTCTTGACCAAGACCAAGTCCCGCCGAGCGAAGCCGGCAGGTTCGAGCCGGCACATGAAGTCGTCGTTCGACGACACCGAGCCGTACGAACTGTCCGAGCTGGGACAGGACTTCGTGCACTACGTGCTGAATGAAGCCGTCACCCGGCTCAACGGCGGAGAGTCAGATCCGTCCGACTGATCATGCCGGACGACGAATAGCATCCAGAAGGTGTTGGGCTGCACCTTCCAGGTCGGCCGCGCCCCACATCGGGTACTGCACACCATCGCACGCGGACTGAATCCGCCGCACGCTCTCGAAGATGTCCGCGGCGGGCGCCTGGTGCGGCTCGTGGATCAGGAACGGCGCCTGCGGGGCCACCCCGAACACGTCCGGGTCCTTCAGCATCGTCTGGCTGACCAGGTCGTCGTGGTCAGGGTGCACGATCAGCGATCGGTCCGCGTGCTGCGCGCAGTAGAAGTTGATCATGTGGGCGGCGCCCTTGTCGATCGGCCACCCGCACATCGGGTCTTCGGGCGTGGGAGCGATGATCGAGTCCGCGGAAAGCGGCAGCGCAACGAAGCACCACCGCGGCGTCAGCGGGTAGAAGATCACCGTCTCGTTCCGCTCCAGCGGGCCGGTGAGCAGGACCGGGTTGTCCGTGCGGATGAAGAAGTCGTCTTCGTGCGCGGCCAGGATCACCCAGTCCCTGGCCGTCACGTAGTTCAGGTCGCCGCAGTGCTCGCAGCCGACGCGATCGTGATCGGGATCGCCCTGGATGCCGTGGTGCTGCTCGGCCACTTCTCGTACCGGATGAACGTGGGCGTGCGGACGACCTGGGACATCAGGAACTGCGCCCACTTCACACGTTCGCGCCCGACGGGCACCCGCGCTTCTTCAACCAGACCCTGGTAGATGCGCGCGGCGGGCGTCTCCAACTCGCGGTTCAACGCCTGCTCCACGTCGGTAGACCACAGCCGGCGTTCCTTGCCCCACTTCGTCTTCCCGAGCCTGGAGTTGACGCTGACCGAGCCCGCGCCGTCCGCGAAGTAGCAGACGTAGTGCCGGCCGTCCTTGGCCCACCATCTGTTCGCCAACGTGGGCGAGAAGTGCTGATCGTCGTACGCTGCCATGGGCCGTCAGAGTTCGAATCCCGCGCGTCGCAGGTACTCGCGGACGGTGATCTGCGATGTTCGAACGCGGTCGCCTTCAAGCACCGGGAACCCCTGCTCGTCACGCTCCAGATCCCAGATCGTGTCATCGGGATTCAGCTGCGGCAGCACGTAGCGCGTGTAAACCGCCAGGCCGAAGCGGTCCACGACATGCACCGCCTTGCCCGACCAGTCGAGAAGATCCTGGACCCGAAGCAAGGTGCGTTCATGGAGCACCACCCGATCGCTCTGCCGGCGCAGCGGCTTCACCAGGATGCGGGGCTCCCCATCTTCGTCCGGTCCGCCGACGAACACTGTCGAGTGGTGGGTCCACTCTGTCCGCATCTCCCGCACTCGCGCGTACCAGTCCAGGTTGGCCGCACCGCCGAACCACTCGTCGGCACTCACGGCCCCTTTTTCGATCTGACGACAGATCCCGTTGAAGCTGCCTGCGAGCAGACTCTTGCTCGCACGGTGGGCGAACATCGCGGCGATGTCGCACGCTGCGTAGACGGCGTTTGCGAGCCCTTCGCACGCAGCCGCAAGCCGCAGTTCGGGCATCACGTCGACGACTGACATGTTGGCCTGCCCCTTGTGTGGAGTTGCTTTTGCTCGACGAACGCACGCCGCAGGCCGGGGATGTCCCGCTGGTACATCCCGATGTGTTGACGCTTATCGCTCCACTCGAACACCAACAGCAGGAACGGGAACTTCGCGTGCCCGATGCGTGCGGCCCAGAACAGCTTGTCGAAGTCGTCCATCGGGAAGGTCAGAACGGAATCCCGTCGAACTCGTCGTCCACGACAGCCTTGCGCGCGGCCTTCGCTTCCACGTCGTTCAGGAAGCGAATCACGCCGCACACGTGGTTGCAGATCAGCAGGGCTTCGTCGTAGTTCAGCAGCGCGTTGTCGTGGGCGAAGCTGCGGTTGTTGCGCACGTCGTTGAAGGCATCGAGCGTTGAGATCACGGACTTCAGGATCCGGTCGCCCATCTCGGATTCGACGTGTCCGTCCGCCTTCAGGCT
>CAWGKH010000012.1:0-156496 GCA_963823025.1 uncultured Planctomycetota bacterium
TGATCACCTCGAGCTCGTGCGGGCGGACCTCGGCCAGCCAGCGCCCGAACTGCGCGAGGTTCGCGATCGTCGCCGACAGTCCGACGAAGCGGACGTGGTCCGGGGCGAACAGCAGGCTCTCCTCCCAGACGGTGCCGCGCTCCGGATCGTCGAGGAAGTGGAACTCGTCGAAGATCACGAACTCGACGTCGTTGAAGCGTTCGGGGTCCTCGAACACCGCGTTGCGGAAGATCTCGGTCGTCATGATGACGACCTGCGCGCCGGGCTTCAGCGTCAGGTCGCCGGTCATCAGTCCGACGTCCACTCCGTCGGCCTGGAAGTCGCGGAACTTCTGGTTGCTGAGCGCCTTGATCGGAGCCGTGTAGATCGCGCGCCGAGCCGGCGGCGAACGTCTCCTCGATCGCGTATCGGCGAACCAGGGTCTTCCGGCCGCCGTGGGGGCCGGGGGAGCGAGGACGTTCTTCCCCGCCTCGATGGCGCGGACGGCCTGAACCTGGAAATCGTTGAGGGTGTAACCCTTGAACTTCACTCGCGCCGCCTCGAACCGCGTTGCATCGACCCAGGGCGACGGTATGCTCGCGGCGTCCGTGAATCCAACCGGAAACGGTCCGGTCGGAATTGCGGACCGGGCGGTTGGGGTCGTGCTCCGTCAAGGCACGCGCCTTTCCGGTCGAGGGGTGATGACCGTGCAGCCGGCAGGTGCTCCTCGCCTCGGAGGAGGCGCAGGCGGGTTCGATCCGTGGCGCCGCCCGCGGATTCGTGACCGTTCTCCTCCGGAGGCTCCGATGGACACCAAGACCGATGCCGGCACCAGCAAGTTCGTTCACCGCCACCTTTCCCAGATCAAGGTGCTCTCGCGCCTGATGGAGCACGAGCTCGACGCCGCCAACGGGCGCGAGGTGACGATCGACCGTGAGATCGTCGAGAGCGTGCTCGACACCCTCGAGATCTTCGTCGAGGACCTCGAGGGCTCCGCGAGCTCGCCGCGCGAGTCGCGCAACAAGGTGCCCGCGGACAAGCCGGCGGTCACGCGCCTGAACTGATCCCGCTGGACTGAACTTGCTGGGGACGCGGATCCCCTCGGTCGACCGGTGCGTCGGATGCCGGTGCGCGGTCGACCGGTGAACCCCGGCCGCGAGGCACGCCTGCCGCGATGAGTGCCGCACGACGACGCTCCGAACCCGACCCGACCCCGGTGAGCTCCGGCCGCGGGGTCGGTCCGCGCCTCCTGGTGCTGATCGCGTTCGCGGCGACCCTCGCCATCGCCGGCCCCAAGACCTGGCGTGTGGCCCGCGCGGCGCTGCGTGCCGACGCGAGTTCGGGCGTGCCGGTCGCGGTCGACCGGGTCGGGCTGGTCGGTGCGCCCGACTGGGTCCGCGGGGCGACGCTCCGCGCGGTGCTCCGCGATCTCGAGCCGCGTCTCGGCCGCGACGTGCGGATGCTCGACGACGACGGTGCGCGCGCGCTGCAGCGCAGGCTGGAGTCGTCTGCGTTCGTTCGCCACGTCGCGATCGAGCGCCGCTTCCCCGACCGCTTCCGCGTCGCTCTCGATCTCCGCCGTCCGGCCGCCAGGTTGGTCGTCGACGGCAAGCAGGTCGCGCTGGTCGATGCCCGAGGCGTGCTGCTGCCGGACGGCGGCGAGCCGCTCGAGCTGCCCGCGATCGTGCTGGACGGTCCGTGGATCCTCGATCCGCGCGACCTCGGTCGGCCGGTGGAGGACGCGCGGGTGCGTGCGGCCGTTCGCGTCGCGGTCGAGTGGCGCGATCGCATCGCGCCCGCGGTGGCGGCCGCCCCGGAGCTCGTCGAAGTCGATGCCCGCAATCTCGGTTGGGCGTACGTCGCCGATCCGCGCGTGAGTCAGATCGTGGTCGTCCTCCGTCGCGCCGACGGCGGCGTCGCGAGCTTCCACTACGGCCGCGCCGAGGACGACGGCGGTCCGGTCTCGGCGGCGGTGCGCGCCGACGTCCTGCGACGGATCCTCGCCGAGTTCCCGGGGCTCGCCGGCATCGATCGCGGCGACCTCCGGCTGCTGAACCTGTGGCGGGAGCAGCTCCACCCGCAGCCGGTGGCTCAGGCGCGATAGTCGAGGGGCTCAGTCGAGGGACCCAGTCGAGGGGCTTCGTCCGGCTCGAAGAGCCACCGGCCAACGCATCACTGCTTGCGACGGTCGGCGGCACCGGCCACGATGCGCGGGCCTCCCGCAGCGCGCCGACCCCTCTATCCCTGCATGGCGAAGAAACTCCAGCGCAAGATGCGGCCGAAGCCGGTCGCGGCGCCGACCACCGTCCCAGGCTCGAAGCCGGCCACAGTCCGTCGCGGTGGTAGCCGGCGCGTGACGCGCCGGGCGCTGTCGGAGTTCACCAGTCAGCTCGCCGTGTTGCTCGATGCCGGCATCCCGGTCACGCGGTGCCTCCGGATCCTCGAAGGCCAGATGCCGCCGGGCATCCTCCAGCGAACGGTGGGCGAGGTTCTCGACGACGTCGAGGGCGGCACCGCGCTGTCGGAGGCACTCGGCAAGCACCCGCGCATCTTCGACGATCTCTACACGAGCATGGTCCGAGCCGGCGAGGCCGGCGGTGTGCAGGACGAGATCCTGAACCGGCTCGCGACCTTCATGGACAAGTCCGAAGAGGTCCGGTCGCGTGTGAAGGGCGCCCTGACCTATCCGGCCGCGGTCGTCGGCGTGGCCGCGATCGTGCTGACGCTGGTGTTCATCTTCGTGATCCCGCGCTTCAAGGAGATCTTCATCCAGCAGTTCGGGAGCCTCGAGAAGATGCCGTGGGCGACCCAGCTCGTGATCGGCATCGGCGAGCACCTCCAGTCGTGGTGGTGGGCATACCTGCTCGGAATCCTCGGCATCTACACGCTCCATCGCACGCTGCTCGCGAAGGTGCCACGCTACCGATGGGGACGCGACACGTTGATCCTGCGGCTGCCGGTGTTCGGCGTGATGCTCGGCAAGTCGCTCGTCGCACGGTTCTCGCGCACGTTCGGCACGCTCGTGCAATCGGGTGTGCCGCACCTCGGCGCGCTGGACATCGTCCGCGATTCGCTCGGCAACGTGCGGCTCGCCGCCGCCGTGAACATGGTGCACGCGAGCATCCGCGAGGGTGCCGGGATCGCGGCACCGATGGGCGAAAGCGGCATGTTCGACGACATCGTCGTCAACATGGTGGACGTCGGCGAACAGACCGGTGAGCTCGATCGCATGCTGTCGAAGATCGCCGACCGCTACGAAGTCGAGGTCGACCGTTCGATCGACCAGTCGATCCGCGTGGTCGAGGTCTTGATCATCCTCGTGCTCGGCGTGTTCGTCGGCTTCACCGTGTTCGCGTTGTTCTCGCCGATCGTCAAGCTGATGCAGTCCATCGGGACATGACCACCTCGGAGCAGCGCCCCCGCCGGCGGGCCGCGGGGCTGCACGGAGCGAGGCCGTGACGCTCCGGCTCCGGCTGTTCCTGATCCTCCTCTGCGTCAATCTGGCGCTGCTCGCCATCGTGCAGATCGCGAGCTGGTGGCTGCAGCAGCGGTGGCTCGAGCAGAACCGCAAGTTCTACGAGAGTCAGATCTACGAGGACACGCTGCAATACGCCTACGGCGACTATCGCGACCGGCTGCTCGACACCCCGTCGTCGGCCGCGGCCACCGTGCGCCGCGTTCTCGACCCGGCGCTCCGCGAGCGATTCCGGACCTACTTCCGCGACGTCGTCATCACGAGCGGCTACCTGCCGCAGGCTGCCGTCGACCTGAATCCGATGGGCGTCGCCCAGCGCGATCTCGCGACGTTTCCCTTCGACGAGATCCGCGCCGGCATCCGGACGGCGATGCACGACCGCAGCCTCGTGCGCGCCGGGCAGGGATTCTGCGTCTCGATCGCGGTGCGCGACCGCGTCGTCGGCGGCGCGTGGTTCGAACCGAAGCTGCCGCCGCCGCCACAGCTCCCGATCACGGTGTTCGCGGTCCCGCTGTTCCTCGGCACGGTGGTGTTCGCGGCGCTCGCCAACTGGTTCGTGGGCGGTGCCGTGTTGCGTCCGCTCGACGAGCTCGGCGGGGCCGCGCGGCGCGTCGGCGAAGGCAGCTACGACGCCCGCATGCACCGGGTGAACGTGCCCGAAATCGACGTGTTCATCGACGGCTTCAACGCGATGGCCGCGCGCATCGAGGGCCATCACGCCGAGCTCGAGCGCGAAGTGCAGCGCGCGACCGAGGAGGCGAAGCGCAAGGAGCGCGCGATGCTGCAATCGGCGCGGCTCGCGGCCATGGGCACCCTGGCGGCGGGGATCGCGCACGAGATCAACAACCCGATCGGCGGCATGCTGAACGCCGTCCGGACGCTCGAGAAGCGCGAGAACCTCGGCGATCGCGACCGGCTCTACCTCGAGCTCGTCCGCGAGGGTCTGGAACGCGTCGGCGCGATCGCCCGGCGGGTGCTCGACTTCGGCCCGAGGAGAATCGAGGCCGAGCCGTTCCGCTGGCTCGACGCGGTCGCGAGCGCACGTGCGCTGGTCGACCACCGGCTCCGGCGCCAAGGCGTCGAGCTCGTCATCGACGTGCCGGACGACCTGCCGGAGCTGGTCGGCGACCGACACGAGTTCCAGCAGGTGCTGCTCAACCTGTTCCTGAACTCGCTCGACGTGCTGGAAGGCCGGCCGGCGCCGGGACGCATCGAGGTGCGGGCGCGCCGCGCTGCCGGCGGCGGCACGGAGGTCGTCGTCGCGGACAACGGTCCGGGCATGCCGGTCGAGGACCTCGGCCGGGTCGTCGACCCGTTCTACTCCGGGAAGGGCCGGCCCGACGCCTCCGGGCTCGGCATGTTCATCAGCTATTCGATCGTCCGGAACCACGGCGGCGAGCTGGAGGTCGACTCCGCGCCGGGGCAGGGGTTCCGGACGACGATTCGGATGCCGCCGCCGGAGTAGCGCCGGGCGCGCGATCCGCGCGGCCGACTCCGGCGCGACGTCGGACGGGCGTGTCGGTATGATGCCCCGCCCCTCTGCCGCATTTCCCGCGGAGCCCATGAAGTCCATCCTGCACGCCATGCTCGTCGCGTTCCTCGTCGGCGTCGCGTTCTTCGCCGGCCGCGCCGTCGACCTGCTCGAGGCTCAGGGTCGCACCGGTCCGCCGCCGGCCGCGCCACCACGGCCGCCGACCGAGCCGGGCGTCACCGTGCCGCGCGAGCCGGCCGAGGTGCTGCCCTACGAGGACGGCAACAGCGTGGCGTCGGAGTCGAACGGGTTCCTCGCGGTCACCGGCTCGTACGGCGTCGGCACCTCGGTGCTCTACGTGATCGACACCGTCCACAAACAGCTCGCGGTCTACGAGGGGCGCGGCGGCTCGAAGAGCATGCGTCGCATCGTGCTCGTCGGCGCGCGGCGGATCGATCTGGATCTCAAGCTCGAGGGCTACAACGACGAGTCGGAGTACGACTACGAGGCGCTGCGGCAGCTGTTCGCGCGCAAGGCGAAGGCGGAGGCGGCGGGCGAACCGCCCCCTACCACGGGCGGGATCGGCGACCGCCGCTGAGCCGCTCCCCCCGCGCGGCCGCGGACCGGGGCTCGCTCCACGAGGAAAGGACCTGCGCGACCGCGATCCGTGCGCTAGACTCCCGCACCGACTTCTCCACCCCTCTCGCGCGGCGGCACGTCCCGCCCCCGCGCCACCCGGAGGACCCCCGCAGTGTCCCAGCAGAACGACGAATTCATCTCCTTCGAGCGCGCCCTTCGTGACCTGCAGCTGCAGAGCGAGGAGCTCAAGAAGCTGGTCTCCGAAGGCGAGATCCGCGCTTTCCGCGACGGCGACTCGATGAAGTTCCGCCGCGAAGATCTCGCGTCCCTGAAGCAGCAGGAGACGGCCGAGGCCGACGAGGAGGAGGAGCTGGTGTTCACCGACGCCCTCGAGGACGACACCGGCATGGTGACCGAGGAGCTGTCCGACGAGGACACGCTGCTCGCCGACGACGACGAGGACCTCGGCATCGAGGAGTCCGCCCCGACCATCGCCTCCGCGCCGCGCGCGGCGACGCCGCGCGGTGCGCGCGTCCGCGCCGCGATGGAGGAGGAGGCCAAGGAGCCCGGCTGGACCGTGGCCGCCGCGATCCTCACGACGGTCGTGATGCTGCTCGGCGCCGCGGTCTGCTACAACGTCGGCACCGGCACGGCGCCGTCCGGCCCGACGGCGATGTTCGCGCCCGAGTGACACGGGGCGGGCGCGCGGTTCGCGGAGTGCAATTCCCGTGAACGCGCTGGGCCGGATCCCCTCGGTTGTGTAACGTGCGTCGCGGTCGGGCACCGGGAGGGCCCGGTGCCGGCCGCCACACCATGGGCGGCGTCGCGGGCGGCGCGCCGCCGGATCGACAACCACGGATTGCGCCAACTCAGGAGGGGATCGTGTCCCGACCGTATCTCGTCGCGCTCGCCGCGCTCACCGTCTTCTTCGCGGGCTGCGTCTCGCAAGAGCAGTACCGTCGGTCGCTGGCCGACAACGACAACCTCCGGCAGCAGCGGGACTCGCTCGCGGAGAACAACCGCGCGCTCCAGACCGACAACGAGCGTCTGCAGCAGCAGCTCGCCGATCTGTCGGTGCGGGCGAAGGACGCGGACTGGATCAAGGAGCAGAAGCAGCGTCTCGCGGAGCTTCTGAAGGGGCTCGACAACGGCAAGCTGCCGACCGGAGTCCGCACCCTCGAGACCAAGGAGGGGATCGGGTTCGAGGTCGAGGGCGCCGTGCTGTTCGCGTCCGGCAAGGCCGAGATCACGCCGAGTGGCCAGGACACGCTCCGACAGCTCGTGAAGTCGATCGTCGACAGCGGCAAGGAGGTCCGCGTCGACGGGCACACCGACACCGATCCGATCAAACACAGCTCCTGGCAGAGCAACCTGGAGCTGTCGGCGGCGCGCGCGCTCGCGGTCGCGCAGTTCCTGATCCAGTCGGGGGTGCCTCCCGAGCGGGTGGCCGTCGCCGGCTTCGGCCAGTATCACCCCGCCGAGCCCGGCGAGACCGACGCGGCGAAGGCCCGGAACCGTCGCGTCGAGATCCTGATGTTGAGCCCGTCGTGAGCGACGATTCCGCGACGTGACCCGCGGCTTCCCGGTCCTCCTGGTCGTCGGCCTCGTGCTCGGGGCGTGCACGCCGGAGGCCGTGGAGGAGCGGGCGCTGAGTCGCTCGTCGCGCTACGGCATCCTCGCGGATCTCGTCCTGCACCCGCGACCCGCGCGTCTCGGGGGGCCGTTCTTCCTCGATCGGTTCGAGACGACCCGGGCCGACTGGGAGCGGTACCTGACCGAGACCGAGCGGTCCCAGTTCGCCTTCCAGGACTTCGACGAGTGGAACGAGTCGCCGGATCCGACGCTGCCGGTCGTCGGCATCGATTCCGAAGCCGCGCGCCGCTACGCGGTGTGGCGGTTCGGCCGCCTCCCGCGGCAGGCCGAATGGGAGTGGGCGGCGAGTGCCGGCGGGGTCTATCGCCTGCCCTGGGGTGACTCCGACCGCACCGCCTGGGCCAACACGCACGAGCTGGGTTTCGGCCAGCTGACGCCCGTCGGCGCGTTCGAGTCCGGGCGTTCGCCGATCGGCTGCTACGACCTGATCGGCAACGCGGCGGAATGGTGTGCGACCCCGTGGGCCGACTGGCTCGCGCCCGAGGTCCGGGTCAGCGACGCGGCCGCCTGGTTCGCGCGTGCCCCCGACGCGATCTGGCGTCTGCACGCGCTCGAGGACGACCCGGCCCTGACGCCGTGGCGTTGGCCCGGGAGTCCGTTCTCGGTGGCCTGGCTGTGGGCCGTCGACCGCCGGAGCTGTCCGCTCGTAGTCATCGCCGGTTACACGCACTCGCTCGCCGGCGTCATGCGCACCGAGAGCCGGATCCGTGCCCGTCCCGATCAGCTCGAGCGCCGCTGGCCCGCAGAACGCTCGAGCGAGATCGGTGTGCGCGTCGCGAGCGATCCGGTGACGCTGCTGCGACGGCTCGCTGCCGTGACCGCGCCGCCGACGTCGCCGGAACGCCGCGCTCTCGAGCGCTTCCTCGCGCGGCCGGCGGTGCGGGAGGTGTTGCAGGAGGCGGTCGCGAACGACCCTGGGACGATCGCCGGGGACGCGCCGGTCGCCAGGCTGCTGCGCGAGGCGCTGCCGCGGTGACCGTTTCGCGGGAGCCGTTCGCCCGCTACCGAGAGCGGTTGGCGGTCGCCGGGTTCCGGCCGAGCCGGAAGCGCGGCCAGAACTTCCTCGTCGACCCGAACCTCCATCGCGTGATCGCCGATGCCGTCGCGCCGACAACCGCGGATGTGGTGCTCGAGGTCGGACCCGGTCTCGGGTTCCTGACGCGCGAGCTGCTGGCGCGCGGACCGCACGTCGTCGCGGTCGAGGTCGACGATCGGCTCGCGGCGATCGTCCGCGAGGACGTGCGCGGCACGCCGGACGCCGCTCGACTCGAGCTGCTCGGTCCACGACGTCCTGGGCGGTGGGAAGGACGCCTTCGCCGCGCCGGTGGAGGCCGCCGTCGCGGCGGCGCGTGCCGCGGCTGGTGGACGGTTCCTCGTGGTCGCGAACCTGCCCTACTCGATCAGCGGTCCGTTCCTGGCGGCCGCGTTCCGCACCGGGTGCGGACTTCCCGATGCGATGGCGCTGCTCGTGCAGCGGGAACTCGCGGACCGGCTGGCGGCGCCGCCCGGCAGCCGGACCTACGGGGCGCTGCCCGCCACGCTCGGGACCGCGTTCTCGATCCGGATGTTGCGGACCGTCCCCCCGGAGGCGTTCCGCCCGCGGCCGAAGGTCCAGTCGGCGATCGTCCGCTTCACCGCGAGGTCGGACGCGATGGTCCAGGCGATGGAACCCGCCGAGCGCGGCGCGTTCTCGGCCTTCGTCCGGTCGCTGTTCGCCGCGCGGCGCAAGCGGCTGCGCTCGGGGCTCCGCGCGGCGATCCGCCGGTTCGGGCGGGAGTTCCGGGCGTCCCCCGAGCTGCTGGACGCGCGCGCCGAGCAGCTCGCCCCCGACCAGTTCCTGGCGCTCTGGCGCTCGGCGTGAGTCGGGGAATTCACACGCCCGTGCTTGCAAGCGCTGGCGGCGGACGTAGTCTGACGCGATTCGCCCATCCCGAGAGGGATGCGACTCGTGGCCTGCTGAAATCCTCCACCGCGCCGCTCCGTCGGCGAAACTCCAGCATCGTGCCCGTCGCTTCAGGGTGAAGAGGCCTCCGTTCGTGGGGGGTATGCCTGTCCGCCCACCGGCGGTTCGTACCCGGGTCTTCAGGCTCCGGACTTCACTACCCAGGCCTCTCGCAAAGAGGGCTGCGCGGCGCGATGGATCGGTTCGAGGAAGCGAAGCAAGCGATCAAGGACGCGATCGACCTGGTCGATCTCGTGCAGGAGCACGCGCCGCTGACGCGGCGTGGGCGCCTGTTCGTCGCGCGCTGCCCGTTCCACCAGGAGCGCACCCCCTCGTTCACCGTCTACCCCGACACGCAGCACTTCAAGTGCTACGGGTGCGGCATCGCCGGGGACGCGTTCTCGTTCGTGATGGAGCGTGAGGGTCTCGGGTTCCGCGACGCCATGGAGTGGCTCGCGGAGCGCGCCGGCGTCTCGCTGGAGGGTGTGTTCGGCGGCGGTGCCGAACCCCGCGGGCCGCGCCGCAAGGACGTGCACGCGGTGCTCGACGTGGTGCAGCAGTGGTTCGAGCGCGAGCTGACCGGCAACGGTGGCGTGGCGGCGCGGGCCTATCTGGAACGGCGGGGGCTGATGACCGCGGCCGCGGCGCCGTTCCGGCTCGGCGCCCACCCGTCCGAGGCCGGCCGATTCGCGCGCTTCGTGCGCGAGCAGGGCCTGCCGGGCGATGTCCTCGCGCAGGCCGGTCTGCTCCGTGCCGACGGTCACGAGCCACTGCGCGGACGCGTGACGTTCCCGATCGGCGACGACCGCGGCCGGATCGTCGGCTTCGGCGGGCGCGTCCTTCCCGACCCGCGGATCCCGGCCGCCGAGGACCGGCGCCCGAAGTACCTGAACTCCCCCGAGTCGCCGTTCTTCAACAAGCGGCGGCTGCTGTACGGCCTGCGCCAGTGCAAGGACGCCAACACCCGCCGACTGGTCGTGGTCGAGGGCTACACCGACGTGATCGCCTGCCACGTGGCCGGCTTCACCGGCGCGGTCGCGACGCTCGGCACGGCGTTGACGCAAGAGCACGCGAAGTTGCTCGAGCGGTTCGCGACCGACGGCGTCGTGCTGCTCTTCGACGGCGACCGTGCGGGCCGCCAGGCCGCCGATCGGGCGTTCCGGGAGCTCGTGCACACATCGCTTCCGGTCCGCATCGCGCTCCTCCCCGAGGGGGTCGATCCAGCGGATCTGGTGCGGATCGAGCCCGGCACCGATCCGGAGGTCGCCGCCGCGGGCCGTGAGGAGCTCCGGCGACTGGTCGATGGTGCGGATGACGCGTTGACGATGTGGTTCCGATTGTTGCGCCAGCGGCTGGATCTGACGGTCGACGCCAACGTCCAGCGGGTCGCCGCCGAGTGCGGGAAGATTCTCGCCGACGTCGAGAATCGGGCCCGGTGCGAGGCGCTGCGCGGTGCGATGGCGCGGCACCTCGGGCTGACCGAGGGCGCGATCGAGATCCCGCGCGCCAGCCGGCCGTCGCGTGGGGGAGCCGGCCGAGGCCGCACCGGTCCGGTTGCCCGCGCCGCCGCCGCGTCGCACCAAGGAGGTCGATGCCGATCTCGATCTGCTGGCGTGCGTGCTGCGGGAGCCCGAGCTGCTCGACGAGGTCGTCGAGCTGCCCGGCGAGAGCGGCCGTACGGTCCGCGTGCTGCTCGAGGCGGCCGGCGTCGCCCGCGCGCAGGGCGCCGAGACCCACGAGGACCTGGTTCCCGCCCTTTTCGCCGGTGCGTGTGAAGACGCGGCGGCGCGCACGTTCCTGGCCGACGCGGTCGACCGCGCGGCGCGCATGCGCGACGCGCGGAGTATGTTTTCCATGCTCCGACGCGGACGGATGTTGCATTACGCCAGAGAGGAAGCGCGCCGTACGCGACTCGCCCTCCAGCAGGCCCTGGCCGACGGCGACTCCGCACGCGCCGATGAGCTCACGCGCAAAATTGCCGAGCTTTTGAGGCGTTCCACCGCACCGCCGGCCTGAGGCCGCCCCCCGCGATCCCCCTGCTGCCAACCCGATCCCCGCTTCCCGAACCCCGACGCCCCGAATCGTCCGTCCCGTCCCCCCAGACCGCCGAACGCCCGCGCCGGCAGGCGCACCCCCAGCCCCCATGGAGAAGCTCCAAAGCGCCGTCAAAAAGCTGATCCGAGACTCCCGCCGTGCGGGGTCCGTCACGCTCGCGCAGATCAACGAGATCCTGCCCGAGGACGCGACCTCACCCGAACAGATCGAGTCCGTGATGGGACAGATCGAAGAGGCGGGGCTCGAGATCCTGGAGAGCAACGACCGCAAGCAGAAGAAGCGCCGTTCGGGCGACGACGATCCGTTCGATTCGTCCTCGGACAGCGACGACAGCGATGACTTCGGCGACAGCTACTCGTCGAACGCCCGCGAGACCGAGGAGTCGAGCGAAGCCGAGCCCGTGCGGACGTCGGTCGCCGAGATCACCGAGAAGATCGACGATCCGGTGCGGATGTACCTCACGCAGATGGGCGAGATCCCGCTGCTCACGCGTGAGGAGGAGATCAGCCTCGCACGGAAGATCGAGCTGACGCGCAAGCAGTTCCGCAAGGACGTGCTGAGCTCCGGCTTCGGCCTCAAGCAGGCGATCGAGATCCTCGAGGACGTGGTCCGCGGCGAGCTCGCGTTCGACCGCACGCTGAAGGTCAACCAGCAGGATCCGGAGATCGGCAAGGCGGACCTGTCCGATCGTCTTCCCGGCAACATCGAGACGCTGCGTCGCCTGCTACGACGCGGCCAAGAGCGACTTCACGCGACTCGTGCAGCTCGAAGAGCGGCGCGCGGCGCGCACGAAGCGAAGCCAGGCCACGCCGGAGATGGTGCGCCTGAAGCGCCGGATCGTCGCCCGGCGGCGCAAGGCCGTGCTGCTGATCGAAGAGCTCAACCTCCAGGGCAAGAAGATCCGCCCGCTGATCGACCTGCTCGACAGCCGGCTGCAGGAGCTCCTGCGGCTGAACAAGAAGCTCCAGAGCTACCGCGGCGCCCAGATCAAGAACCCGATGGCGGTCGAGCTGCGGCAGCGGCTCAGCGACCTGCAGTGCGACGGGCTCGAGTCGATGGAGAAGCTCGACCGGCGTCTTCAGCTCGTGCGGTTGGCCTTCGCCGCCTACGAGGACGCGAAGCGCAAGCTGTCCTCGGGCAACCTGCGCCTCGTCGTCTCGATCGCCAAGAAGTACCGCAATCGCGGCCTGTCCTTCCTCGACCTGATCCAGGAGGGCAACACCGGCCTGATGAAGGCGGTCGAGAAGTACGAGTACCGGCGTGGCTACAAGTTCTCGACGTACGCGACGTGGTGGATCCGACAGGCCATCACGCGCTCGATCGCGGACCAGGCGCGGACGATCCGCATCCCGGTCCACATGATCGAGACGATGAGCAAGCTCCGGAACGTCACCAAGAAGCTGATCCAGGCGAAGGGTCGCGAGCCGTCGATCGAGGAGATCGCAGAGGCTGCCGACATCAACGTCGAGGAAGCGAAGCGGGTGATGAAGATCAGCAAGCACCCGATCTCGCTCGACCGGCCGATCGGCGAATCCGACGACTCCTATTTCGGGGACTTCATCGAGGACGACACCACCGAATCGCCGGTCACGTCGGCCAGCCGCGAGATGCTCAAGGAGCGGATCGAGAGCGTTCTGGACTCCCTGACGTTCCGTGAGCGCGAGATCATCAAGCTGCGCTACGGCATCGGGGACGGCTACACCTACACGCTCGAGGAGGTGGGGCGCATCTTCCGCGTCACGCGCGAGCGCGTCCGGCAGATCGAGGCGAAGGCGGTCCGCAAGCTGCAGCACCCCGTGCGGGCGCGGCGGCTTTCCGGCTTCCTCGACACGGCGCCCGAGTCCAGCGACTGAGCGTCCGCAGCGTGCTCCGGACGGCGTCGTGGGCGCCGCGACGTCCGGGCGACGGGTTTGTGGCGTCTGGCTTGGTGCGTGAGTCAGGACTCCCCGCTAGACTCCGCGGCGGTCCCTTCGCACCTTTCCAACTTGCACCCAGACGTCCGAAAGCTTCTCGCGGTCCAGAAAGTCGACCAGCGGATCTCCAAGATCCGTCGCGACCTCGAGGCCGTGCCCGCCGAAACCACGCGCCGGGAGCGTGCCCTCGACGCCATCCGGCAGCAGCACGAGACCCTCGTGCACGAGCTGCAGCACCAGGAGGTCGCCGCGCGGACGACCGACGCGTCGATCGCATCCGCGGACGACGAGATCAAGAAGCTCGAGACCCGGCTCAACACGGTCCGCAACAACGCGGAATACCAGGCGACGCTGCTGCAGATCGAGTCGGTGCGCAACGAGCGCAATCGCCTCGAGGAGGCCGGGCTCGGCGTCATCGACGAGATCGAGGGACTCAAGCAGCGCGTCAGCGAGTCGGCAGCGAAGCTCGCCGAGGAGGAGAAGTCCCACGCCGAGTACCTCGCGAAGGCGAACCAGCTGGAAGGCGAGCGACAGCGCCAGCTCGATGCGGCGTCCGAGGGCCGCGACGACCTCGTGGCCGCGGTGCCGATCGATCTGATGGCGCGCTACGAGCGGCTGTTCCAGGCACGCGACGGGCAGGCTGTCTGCGCCGTCGAGGGCAACACCTGCACCGGGTGCTACACCAGCATCCCGCCGAACCTGCAGGTCAAGCTGCAGGCGGGCAGCGCGGTGGTGCAGTGCAACACCTGCCAGCGCATCCTCTACCTGCCCGAGTGAGACCCGCGCGTCCCCGCCTCGCGCCCAACCGAGCGAATTCGCGATGAGCCGACCGATCCTGCCGATCATGGTCGGCACTGCCGGCCACATCGACCACGGCAAGAGCTCGCTGGTGCGCGCATTGACCGGGATCGATCCCGACCGGCTCAAGGAGGAGAAGGACCGCGGTCTGACGATCGACCTCGGCTTCGCGCCGTTGAAACTGTCCGACGGGCGGCTGATGGGGATGGTGGACGTGCCGGGGCACGAGCGGTTCGTCAAGAACATGGTCGCCGGGTCGACCGCGCTCGACCTCGCGTTGCTCGTCGTGGCCGCCGACGACAGCGTGATGCCGCAGACCACCGAGCACCTCGAGATCCTCGATCTGCTCGGCGTGCGCCGGGCCGTCGTCGCGCTGAACAAGATCGATCTCGTCGAGCCCGAGCTCGCGGATCTCGCCGAGGAGGAGATCCGGCAGCTCCTCGCCGGTACGCAGCTCGCCGAGGCCGAGATCGTCCGCGTGTCCGCGGTCACCGGCGAAGGTGTGGCGGCACTCCGCGATCACCTGGAGCAGCTCGCACGCGCCGTCGAGCCGCGGTCCGCCGCGGGGCCGTTCCGCATGGCGGTGCAGCGCGTGTTCAAGCTCGAGGGTATCGGCACCGTGGTGACCGGGATCCCCGCCACCGGAGCCGTGCGCGTCGGCGACGAGCTGGAGTTCCTCCCGGGCGGACATCGTGCCCGCGTGCGCGCGATCCACGCGTTCGGTGGCCAGGTCGAGCTCGGGCGCGCCGGGCACAGCACGGCGCTGTCGGTCCCCGACGCGCGTGGTGCCGACCTGCGTCGCGGAATGGTCGCGGCGACGCCCGGACGATTCCGGTCGGGTGGGGCGATCGACGCCGAGCTCCGGCTGCTGGACACCGCGCAGCCGCTGGTGCACCGGACCCCGATCCGCTTCCACGTCGGCACGGCCGAACGACGGGGCATCGTCCTCGCGCTCGACTCGGAACGCATCGAGCCCGGAGCGACCCGGCCGGTCCGCATCCTCCTCGACGAGCCGGTGTCGTGTGCGACCGGCGATCGGTTCCTGCTCCGCCTGCAGAACCCGCCTCGCACGATCGGTGGAGGGGACGTGCTGCAGATCGGCGATGCGCCGCGGCACTACCGCCGCAGCCGCGTCGCGGAACGCGTGCAGGCGCTGGTGGCCGCCGGCACCGATCCCGCGGCGCGCGCGCTCGAGGCGGTTCGGAACGGGGGGCCGCGCGGCGCGTCGCTCGCGGAGATCGCGGGCGAGCTGGCGGTCGTGGAGGAGGAGGCACGTGCGGTCGTCGAGGCGAACGCGGAGCTGCATTGGCACGCGCGCGGCCGGCGTGCGTTCCTCGCCGAGCAGCTCGAAGCGGCGCGCCAGATCGTCCACGATTCCGTGGCGCGCATCCTGCGCGACAAGCCGCATGCTGCATCCGTCCCGCGCACCGCGCTCCGGACGACGCACGACTTCCCGCCGGATCTGAAGGATGCGGTGCTCGACGATCTCGTCGCCACCGGTGCGGCGCGCTCGCTTCCCGACGGCCGGCTGCTGCTCGTCGCGCGACTGAAGCCCCTGCCGGCCGCCGACCAGCGCGACCTGGACGCGATCGTCGAGCACGCCACGGCCGCGGCGTTCCGGGCGCCGACGCTCGACGAGCTCGCCGGCGGCACCGGTCTGCCGGCGTCGCGGGTCGAGAGCCTGGTCGCGCGCGGCGTGGACGAGGGCCGCCTCCAGCGCGTCGGGGATCACGTCTACGCCGACGCGGTGATCCACCGCGCGCTGGTCGCGATTCGGGACAACTGCCTCGCGAACGACGACGTGCTGGACATCCCGGCACTGCGGGACGCGCTGGGCACCAGCCGGAAGTACCTGATCCCGCTGTTGGAGCACGTCGACGCGCTCGGTCTGACGCGGCTGCGGGGCGGGGAGCGGCGGCTCCTGCGCTCCTCCGACCTGTTCGGCTCCCTCGGGACCTGAGGCGGTCGCAGGGCACCGTCGGCCGGGAGGGAGCCGCGCCCGCCGCCGGCAACATCCATCGGGGATCAACTCTCGGGTGGCCGACGGCCGATACCTCCGATCGGGCTGGCCCGACGGGAGACGTTCATGACCGAGGAACGCTACGACGACGACGACTTCCTCTTCGAGGGGGCGGATGCAGAGGCAGGCAAGGACTTCCTCGACGAGGCCGCGGATGCGGTCGCGGGGTCGGACCTGACCGATCCAACGGCCGAGCTCGACGACGAGGACGATCTGTTCCTGATCGACGGTCTCGACGTCGAGGAGGAGATCGGGGGACCGGCGTCGGGACCGGGAGCCATCGGCGCGGCGACGCCGCTCGAGGAGCTCTTCACCGCGGAGCGCCCCGCGCCGGCGGCTCCGGTCGGGGAGGGTCCGGAAGACCTGCTGTTCGCTGGCGAGGGCGACGACTCCGGGCGTGCGTTCGCCGGTGCCGATCGTGGCAACGAGTTCCGGGAGGACGGCGACTGGGCGGGCCAGGACGTCGATCTGGAGGAACTGGTCGGCGCGGCCGATGCGCAGGGTGCGCTCGCGGGTGGCGCGCCGGCCGAGCCGGCGCTCGAGTCCGAGCGCCGCGAGGAAGAGGATGACGACCTCTTCCAGATGGAGGACGTCGAGGTCGAGCTCCTGGACGGTCCGGCACCCGAGGCAGCGACCGGCAGCGAGTGGGGTTCGCTGCGGCCGCTGGCCCGCGACCCGGAGGCGGCGTGGTCGGAGACCGCGGAGCCGGAGGCTGCGGCGCCGGCAGACGACTCAGGCTTCGCGTCGGTGTTCGGCGGCGGCATGGCGCCGGACCCGCTGACGCTCGAGACCGAGCCCGTCGAGACGGACATCGCGGCGGAGAGCTGGGACGGCGACGCCGCGGCCGAGCTGTCGCCGGATGACGAGGACTACGACCCGATCTACGGCGGCGAGCCCACTGCGAGCGCAGACGCCGAAGCGATCGAGGAGGAGTACCTACGAGGAGCAGGGCTGGCGCGACTTCGAGGGCGACTACGTCGACGAGGCCGATGCCGAGGCCGGCCCGTCGGTGCGCGTGGTCGGGCCCGGCGAGCGCCGCCGCTCCCGGTTGTCACGCGTCGCGTCGCTCGCGGCGGTGTTGCTCGTCGCCGCCGGCGGTGGGGCCGTCGCGTGGCTGCACCCGGAGTGGGTGGGACTCGACGCGGCGCCGGCCGTCGTGTCGCGCGTCGAGGTCGCTCGCCCGACGGTGAAGCCGGACATCGCGCCGCCGAGCGAGCCGAAGGTCGATCCGACGGTGATCGAGCCGACGCCCGTGCCGACGCCGCCGGTCGTGGTCGAACCCACGCCGCCCGTCGTCGAGCCCACGCCGCCGGTGGTCGAGCCCACGCCGCCGGTCGTCGTCGCGGCGCCGAGCGAGACGAAGCCCGAGCCCCAGGCGCCGATGGAACCGCTCGAGCTCGGCGAGACCCTCGAGGTTCGCGAGGCGGGACCGGTTGCGAAGGCGGATGGCCCGTTCCCGGAGCTGGCGATCGGCACGCGCGCGTTCGCGCAGCTGCACAACTCCGAGTTCTTCATCGGGACAGTGAAGAAGCGCGACGACCAGCAGGTGACGTTGCGACTCGAGACCGGCGAAGTGAGCCTCGACTACCGGAGTCTCCGCACGCTGGCGCCGCTCGGTGTGGCCGAGACCGGCGAGGTCACCGAAGCCGAGAACGGCTACGTGCGCCTCAAGACCGAGCAGCGGCTCTACGGCACGCTGATCCGGACGAAGAAGACCAACGAGGTGATCCTCCGGACCGATCACTCGCGCATCACCGTGCCGGCCGCATCGATTGTCGATCTCGGCATCGCGAAGCGCGGGTCCGCGGCCCCGGTGATCGACGAGGACGACGACTGGCTCGACGCGCGCGCACGCGAGCGCCTGCTGGGCGCGCCGGACACGAAGAACAGCGTGTCTGCGGAGCCGGAGCCGCCCGCACCGTTGCCGACCGGCCGTTGATCCGTCGCGAGGGAGTCCCGGAACGGCGGGGAAGTGCGGTATAAAGACCGTTCGCACCCCGCATCCGCACGACCCCTCGCGCCGATCGACGATGCCGAGCAAGACCCTCGCGATCCTCGTCCTGCTGCTGGGCGTGGCCGCGCCACTCTGCGCGCAGACCTCGCCAGACCGCCTCGATGCGGTGCACGAGTTCCGTCGCTACTTTCGCAAGTTCAAGACCGTCGAGGAGCGCATCGAAGCGGTGCGCACGCTCGAGCCGGCTGAGTGTCCCGAGGCCGTGGAGGAGCTCTCGGAGCTCCTCGAGGCCCGAGAACCGCAGATCGTGCACACCGCGATCGGGGTGCTCGGCGGCTACCGCGACCCGGCGAGCTTCGCGAAGTCGCTCGAAGAGCTGCCCGACATGAAGGACCAGGTGCGCCGTGCACGCCTGATCCAAGCGCTCGGGCAGACCGGGATCCACGACGCCGTGCCGGCGATCGTCGCGGCCGGCACCGACCGGAAGCAGGCGACGGACGAGGTCCGGTACGCGGCGGCCCGGGCGGTGGCCTCGTTGGGCGGCGGCGAGGGCGTCGAGGACATGCTGAAGGGGTTCTTGCAGGAGGGCGACCAGCTCGTGCGCATGGGTGCGGCCGAGGCCGTCGGTGAGCTGCGCTTGAAAGCGCTGGGTCCCGCGATCGTGCCGCTGCTCGAAGATCACGCCTGGCAGGTCCAGTCGGCGGCGGTCACCGCACTCGCGTCGGTTCGCGAGCCGACCGCCGTGCCAGCGTTGATCCAGCGCATGCGCGAAGGTGGTCGCCTCGAGGAAGAGTGCGCCGATGCACTGTTCAAGATCACCGGCATGGATTTCGGCACGGACGCCGACGGATGGCAGAAGCAATGGGATCGACTGAGCTCGATCCCGGGCTGGCGCATTCCGACGGACGAGGAGCTGGCGAAGCGAGCTGCCTCGCGGAAGAAATACGATGCGATCTACGGCAAGCGGGAGAACACGACCGCCTTTGGCGGGATCCCGACGACGTCGACGCGCATCCTCTTCATCATCGACGTGTCCGGATCGATGGCGGACCTCGTCGTCGAGAAGGACAAGTTCGACTCGGGCTACCCGGACTACGAGAAGCTGACGATCGTCAAGACCGAGCTGGTGCGGACGATCGAGGGGCTGGGCGACGACACGTTGTTCAACATCATCGCGTTCGCGCGTGATCTCAAGCCGTGGAAGCGCGACCTCGTCCGCGCGAACGTGGTCAACCGTGCGAGCGCCAAGTCCTGGGTCGAACGACTCGAACCGATCGGTGGTCCAGAGGCCCAGGCGGCCGCTGCGGCGGGCCTCGCGGGCTCGGCGAATCTCGCAGCGGGCAAGACCAACACGTTCGCCGCGCTGATGGCACCGTTCGGCGTCGATCCGGACAAGCCCGATCGCAACGCCGAGCAGAAGGCGCTCGAGAACCCGATCGACACCGTGTTCTTCCTCAGCGACGGCCGACCGTCGACGGGGGCGCACACCGACGAGAACGTGATCCTCGACGAGGTCGTGCGGCTGAACGACCGCTACAAGATCGTGTTCCACGCGATCGCGATCGGCGACTTCCAGAAGGGCTTCCTGAAGTCCCTCGCCGACCAGACCGGCGGCACGTTCGTCGACCTCGGTCGCTGAGCGTGCTCCCCGGACGCGCGCGCCCGCGCGGCACGGCCCGGTCCGCGTCGGTTCGCGGTTCGGGTCCGGAACGGTCGGCCTCGGCGGCGACGTGACGCGCACCACCGCGAGGGAACGCAGACCGAGCGGTCAGGCGGCGGGTCGTCGCAGGTGGCGCCGTCCAGCGAGCATCACCGCGACGGTGCCGGCGGTGCCGCAGAGTCCGAAGGCGAGGTAGCTGTCGGCGATCGACGGCAGGCCGAGGAACCACGGGAACACCAGCGCGAACGCCAGCCGCCCGCCGAACGACAGCGCGGAGAGGACCGTGGCGCGTGCGGTCCCACGGATCCGCTGCTGCACGAAGTCCTGCACGACCGCGATGTGCATGCCGAACGGGATCTGGTGCACGAAGAACAGCCCGATGCCGAGCGCGTTGACCTCGCCGGCCATCACCGTCATCGACAGCGCGAGCACGGCCGGCATCGCCCAGAACACGGCCTTCGAGCCGAAGCGTCGGACCAGCCACGGGGTCGAGCGACTGAACGGTGCCGCGACCAGGTTCAATGCGAAGAACAGGATGCCGATCCAGACCGGGTCGTTCGCGCCCGCCGCGCTGAGGAACGGCTGATAGGTGTGGAAGGGGAACCGGAGCAGCACGAACAGCAGCACGAAGTAGGCGATGACCCAGCGGACCGGTCCGCTGCGCAGATCGCCCCACGCGTCGACGATCGTGGCCCGGGTGCCGATGGGCACGGTGTCCGGCGACGCGACGTCACGAACGCCGAGCGCCACGAGCGAGGCGCACAGGCACAGCCCTGCAGGTCAGGGGAATCGCCGCGCCGAAGCCGCCCGCGCCCGCGACGAAGCCGCCGGCCAGGAACGACAGCGCGGTACCGAACAGCCGCAGCGACTGCAGGTGACTCTCGTGGCGGTGGTAGCCCGCCGCGTCGCCGCGCGCCCGCAGCGTCTCGAACAGGAGTGCGGAGGGTGGCCCGGACATCACCGCGTGACCCAGTCCGAGCACGACCTCGCCGGCGAAGAACACGACGAACGACCCTCCGCTCCACAGGATCATGAAGCCGAGGGCCAACAGTGCCGGTCCCAGGATCATCGCCAGTCGCTTGCCGAACCGATCCGCGAGCAGGCCGGTCGGGATCTCCACCGCGACCATCGTGACGTAGTACGCCGACACGAGCGTCCCGTACTGCGGCTGGGTCACCCCATGCTCGACGAAGTAGAACCACAGGAACGGCACGCACGCGTACGGATACGAGAACGCGGCGAACACTGCCAACAGCGGGAGCTGGCGCGCGGGCGGGGAGTGACTCTTCTCGGTCAACGGCTGGACGTCATTCGCGGGGGATCACACGCTGCAGGTGCGGGGTGCCGGTGTCCACAGTGTGGCGTCAGCATCCTGAACCGGGGGGAACGGCAGGCGCCTCCCGTCCACGACGACGTCGATCCGGGAACCTCGGCTCCCCGCCCCGCCCGCCGAGATTCCCCTCGCCCCCGCGTGGCACCGTCGTCCCTCCCCCGGCAAGATGACACCGCGTGCCCGACCCTTCTGCAGACTTCCGCAGCGACACCCTCACGCGCCCGACCGCCGCGATGCGCGAGGCCATCGCCACCGCCGAGGTCGGCGACGACGTGTTCGGCGAGGATCCGACCGTTGCTGCGCTCGAGTCGGAGGCCGCGACGTTCCTCGGCAAGCCGGCGGCGATGTTCGTTCCGTCGGGAACGATGGCGAACCAGTGCGCGATCCACTCCCATTGCCGGTCCGGCGACGAGGTGATCTGCGACGAGCGGAGCCACACCTACGTCTACGAGGGCGGGGGCATCGCCCGTCTCACGGGCGCGCAGGTGCGGACGTTGTCGACGCCACGCGGATTCCCGACCCCGGACCAGCTCCGGGGCGCGATGCGGCCGGCTGACGTCCACTTCGCACGGAGCCGCCTGCTGATCGTCGAGAACACGCACAACATGGCCGGCGGCACGGTGCTCGGAGCCGAGGAGACGGTCGCCCTGTGCCGCACGGCACATGAGCTGGGACTCGCCGCCCACATCGACGGCGCGCGACTCTGCAATGCCGCGGTCGCGCTCGGCGTGGCGGCGGCGGACCTCGTCGCCGAGGCCGATTCCGTGTCCCTGTGCCTCAGCAAGGGACTCGGCGCGCCGGTCGGCTCCGTGCTGGCCGGATCGGTGGAGTTCGTCGCGCTCGCCCGGCGGGCGCGCAAGGCGTTCGGCGGAGGCATGCGCCAGGCCGGGATCCTCGCCGCGGCCGGTCGCCTGGCGTTGCGCGACGGGCCGGCGCTGCTGGCGACCGATCACGCCCGCGCCCGCCGCATGGCCGAGGCCTTCGCCGCGCTGCCCGGAGTGCGGGTCACTCCGCCCGACACCAACATCCTGATGGTCGACCTCGTCGATGCGGACCCAGCCGATCTGCTGCGGGCGCTGACCGCGGCCGGCGTTCGCACGCTCGCGGTCGGACCGGCGCGCCTTCGCTTCGTGACCCACCGGGACCTGACCGACGGCGACATCGACGCATGCATCGCCGCGGTGACGCGGTGGGCCGAGCATCGCTGAACACACTCTCCTTCCGGAACCTGAACGTGAGCATCTTCAAGGCCTACGACATTCGCGGCACCTACCCGGACCAGATCGACGAAGCGAACGCGCGCCGGATCGGCGCTGCGTTCGCGCGCTTCCTCGATGCGAAACGCCTCGTCGTGGGGCGTGACATGCGCACGATGGCCCCGGCCATCCAGGACGCGGTGATCGACGGCATCCTGGACCAGGGGTGCGACGTCATCGACATCGGTCTCGCATCGACGCCGATGACCTACTTCGCGATCGGGAAGCTGCCGTGTGACGGTGGACTGTGCGTGACGGCGTCGCACAACCCGAAGCAGTACATCGGGTTCAAGCTGTGCCGCGAGGAGGCGCGCCCGTTGTCCTCCGACTACGGCATCCCGGACATCGAACGCCTCGTCGAGAGTGGCGACCTGACCCCGCGGGGCGCGCGCGGCAAGCGCGACCAGGTCGACCTGAAGCGGGATTTCGTCGCCCACATCGCCGGCTTCGCGAAGGACGTGAAGCCGATGAAGATCGTCATCGACTACGCGAACGGGATGGGGGCCAACGAGGGGCCGGAGGTCTTCGCGCGCATCCCCGGGCTGGACGTGACGGCGCTCTACCAGGAGCTCGACGGGACGTTCCCGAACCACGAGGCGAACCCGCTGAAGGAATCGAACCTCGACGACCTGCGGGCCAAGGTCGCGGAGGTGGGCGCGACGCTCGGCCTGGCGTTCGACGGCGACGCCGATCGGTGCGCGTTCGTCGATGAAGCGGGCCGCACCGTGCACGCCGACCTGATCACGGTCATCATCGCGCGCGGCATGCTCGAGCGGCACCCGGGCAAGGGCATCATCTACGACCTCCGGTCGTCGAAGGTCGTTCCCGAGGAGATCGAGAGGCTGGGCGGCCGGCCGGTGCGCGAGCGCGTCGGTCACTCCTTCATGAAGGAGACGATGCGCCGGGAGGACTGCATCGGCGGCGGCGAGCTCTCCGGTCACTTCTACTTCGCCGAGAACTACTACACCGACTGCGGCGTCCTCGCCGGCATCATGGTCCTGAACCAGCTCAGCGCCGAGGGACGCACGCTGAAGGACGCCGCCGACGAGCTGCGCCGCTACCACGGCACCGGCGAGATCAACTTCCGGGTCGAGGACAAGGCCGCGAAGATGCGGGAGGTCGAGCAGCGATTCGCCGACGGCGAGATCGACCACCTCGACGGAGTGACCGTCACCCATGACGATTGGTGGGTGAACGTCCGGCCGAGCAACACCGAGCCGTACCTGCGGATGTGCCTCGAGGCCGACACCGCCGCGCTGCGCGACGAGAAGCAGGCCGAGATGATCGCGTTGCTCGGGGAGCCCGTCTGAACGCGCCGATGCCCAATCCAACTCCGAGCGGAATCGTCACGATGGTGACCGACTTCGGTCATCGCGACCCCTACGTGGGCGTGATGAAGGGAGCGGTGCTCAGGAGCCATCCGGGCGTTCGGATCGTCGACATCTGCCACGAGGTGCCCGCGCAGGACGTTGCGGTCGGTGCGTTCTTCGTGCGGGCCGTGATCGGTCGCTTTCCGGACGGCACGGTCCACCTCGCGGTCATCGACCCGGGAGTCGGCACGACGCGCCGCCTACTCGCGATCCACGCCGCGCGGTGCTTCTGGATCGGCCCGGACAACGGCCTCCTGGAGGCGGTGCTGGCCCTCGACGGCGCGGAGGTGCGTGCGATCGACCTCGGGTCGCTCGGCCTCGTCGCGGAGAGCCGCACGTTCCACGGGCGCGACCTGTTCGCGCCGTGCGCCGGGTTCGTGAGCGGCGGCCGCTACGGCTTCCGAGCGCTGGGTCCGGTCATCGACGATCCGGTGCGCCTCCCCGGGGACGACACACCGCGCGTGGTGTTCGTGGACGGTTTCGGCAACCTGATCACGAACGTGCCCGCCGCCCGCGCGCGTTCGCGAGCGGTCCGCATCGGGGGACGGCGCATCGATTTCGGCACGACCTACGCGGACGTGGAGAACGGTCAGCCGCTCGCCCTGATCAACAGTTACGGCACCCTCGAGATCGCGGTCGCGCAGGGCAGCGCGTACGAGCTTCTGGGCGTCGGCCGGGGCGAGCCGGTCGTGATCCTCGACGAAGAGACGCACCGATGAGCATCGCCAAGCAGAGAATCCGCCTGATGGGCGTGCCGATGGACCTCGGCGCCGACCGGCGTGGCGTCGACATGGGGCCATCCGGCATCCGCATCGCCGGAGTCGCCGCGGCGCTGCGCGCGCTCGGTCACGCGGTGATCGACGCCGGCGACGTCCCCGTGCCGGCGCCGGAGACCCGCGATCCGGGGGATGTGAAGGCCAAGTACCTCGAGGAGATCCGCATCGCCTGCGACCGCCTGCGCGAGCAGGTACGCGACGCTCTCGATGACGGCGAGGTCCCGGTCGTGATGGGTGGCGATCACAGCATCGCGATCGGCACCGTGGCCGGCGTCGCCGAGCACTTCCGTTCACGCAGCGAACGCGTCGGCGTGATCTGGGTCGACGCGCACGCGGACATGAACACGCCGGACTCGAGTCCCACCGGCAACGTTCACGGCATGCCACTGAGCACGCTGCTCGGATTCGGAGCCCGCTCACTCGTCGAACTCGGTGGGTTCCATCCGAAGGTCGAGCCGCGCCATGTCGCGTTGATCGGTATCCGCAACCTGGACGACACCGAGAAGGAGATCGTCCGCCGTTCCGGGGTGCACGCGTACACGATGCGGGAGATCGACGAGCGCGGCATGGGGAAGGTGGTCGAAGAGGCGATCGCCCGGGTCGGCGACGGCACGGCCGGCTTCCACGTCTCGTTCGACCTCGACGGGATGGATCCGCTCGACGCGCCGGGTGTCGGCACACCGGTGCGTGGGGGGATCGACTGGCGTGAGGCCAATCTGCTGATGGAGATCGTCCACGACAACGGGCGCATGGTCAGCGCCGAGGTCACCGAGCTGAACCCGATCCTCGACGTGCGCAATCAGTCCGGGCTCGTCGCCGTCGATCTGCTCTGCTCGGCGTTCGGCAAGTCGATCCTCTGACCGCCGTCCAGGGCGGTCAGCGCAGGATGTCGACCAGACTCTGCGGCAGCGAGGCCTGCTCGATCGGACCGATCGGGGGCTCGACGGCGCGTCGCCACGCGGTCACGACCTCGGTGAGGGTCGCGGTGTCGAGGTCCTTCTCGGCGAGGACCGCTTCGAGCAGATCCGGGGCGGCCGGATGCCGCGCGCGCACGAGCGCGCCGATCCGCGCCGCGAGCAGGGGGCGCGCATCCGGGTCCTTCGCGGCGGCCTCGACGCCGGCGATGACCTCGTCGCCGTGGCCGATCGACAGCAACGCTCGGTACGCCTCGGCGAGAACGGCGGCGTCGGTCGTGGCCTCCGCCAGTGCGCGAACCGCGGCGGGTGCGCGCGAATCTTCCACCCGGACCAGCAGCCTCGCGGCGGCCATCCGGACCTCGGGAGGCTGCCGGGTGTCGCTGGTGGTCTTCGCCGCGTCCTCGACGAGCCGGTCGGGCGCCATACCGTGCCAAGCATCGAGCATCGCCGCGAGCAATGCCGGATCGTGGATCGACGTGATTCGGTTGGCGAGCCGCTCGCGCCGTTCGGTACCACCGAGCGTCAGGAGCACCTCGAGGGCCACCGCGGCCTCCTCCGGGTGGGAGGACTCGACACTGCGCTCGGCCAGCTCGACGACCTCCGGTCGTGCGGCCGACAGCAGCAGGCGGAGTGCGGCGGCCCGGACGCGTGGATCGTGATCGCGACTTGCCATGCGTCGCACGCGTTGCAGCTCGCTGGCGCCCAGCGGCACGTTCCGAGCCCGGGCCACGTCGAGCAGGGCCCATCGCTCGAGCGAACCCTCGGTACGCGAAGCCGCTTCGAAATCGTGGTCGGGCAGCTGCCCGCCGGAGCGTTGGAGAATCACGACGGCCAGTGCGCGCACGCCGTCGTCGCGCATCGATGCGTCCGCCAGGAGGTTCTGGCAGCTGCGCCGCCTGGATGCGTGGGGGCTCGACGCCAGACCGCCCAGCAGGGCCGCGATCGTGTCCCGCTCCTGCCGGTAGTTGCCGCCGGAGTTGCGCTCGATGTAGGCGTCGATCTGCGGCGTCGGGTGGTCGTCGGGCAGCAGCCCGAGCCCGTAGGCGGCAGCGAAACGCCGGGGATCCTCGGGATCCAGCTCCTCGAGCAGGCGGCCGAGCTCAACCTCCGCGCCGGCCGGACCGAGGCGGGCCAGTCCGATCAGGCCGCGGATCTGCGCGGGTTCGGCGCGGTCGCTGGCCACCGCGCGGATCGCGGTCTCATCGTCGCTGCAGTGCAGCGTCCCGAGCAGGAGCGCGGCTTCACCCCGCAGGACGGGGTCCTTGTCGCCGGTCAACGCGGCGAGGCGCCGCTGCACCTCGGGGTGCAGCTCGCCGCCGACGACGGGCACCTGCGCGGCGGCGCCGAGCGCGAGGATCGCGCTGGCGAGCGCGAACGCGCAGCGGCGAACCTTCGGGCGTGCGGTTTCGCTAGCGGTGCGGCGGAGCATCGTCGGGGGTTTCGGCAGCGATCGGCGTAAGTGTCCGGTATTTCCCCGGATGCGTCATCCTTGGAGGGCTCGGAACCGGGCCTGGCCCCGCCCGGGTGCAAGCAGCGTTCCCAGGAACGCACAACCGCCGCGCAGATCGACGGATCGCCGAAGGAAGCTCGCGGGCGGCGCCGACTCCGCCACCGCCGGCTCGGCGTCACGCCCGGCCGAGGAAGTCCAGCGAGTCCGTCGAGACCTTGACCTTGTCGCCCATCTTGATGTGCGCGGGCGCCTTGATCTCGAGCCCGGTGGACAGCTTCACGGTCTTCTGGACGTTCGAGACCGTGTCGCCCCGCGCGGCATCCTCGGCCTCGGTCACCTCGAGCACCACCGCCGGCGGCAGCTGCACGGTGAGCGGTTCGGTCTCGACGAACAGCACGTCCACGGAGTCGCTCTCGTGGATGAAGTTCATCGTGTCGCCGAGCACGTCCTCCGGCAGGTGGAACTGATCGAACGTCTCGTTGTCCATGAAGACGTGCCCGCTCGCGTCCCGGTAGAGGTACTGGCAGCTCCGCGAGTCGAGGAACACGGGCTCGATCTGGTCGGACGTGTTCATGCGCACGTCCTTCTGCTTGCCCGTCTTCAGGTTCTTCAGGTTCAGGTGATGGATCGCGCGCCAGTTCCCGGGCGTGACGTGATCGTACTTCACGATCTGGAACAGATCGCCTTCGTAGCGGATGACCATGCCCCGCTTGGCTTCGGTGACTCGGATCGCCATGGCTCGTCGAAGCGGGTTGTGCTTCGCTCGGGTCGTCAGGGGTGGATTTCGGAGGCGAACATGGTGCCCGGTGAGCGGGGCGGATGGAAGGGGCCGCCGGCGAACCCGTGTTCTAGAACTCGCGCCGCCGGGTCGACGACTCGATTCCGAGCGCTTTGCGGTACTTCGTCACGGTTCGCCGTGCGATGTGCACGCCCTCGGCGGCGAGCGCCTCGACGAGCTGGTCGTCGCTCTGGGGGTTCGACTTGTCCTCGTTCTCGACGATGTGCTTCAGCTTGTCCTTGATGGCCTGCTGGCTGACCATCTCGCCGCTGTCGGTGACCGTGCCGCCGGAGAAGAAGCGCTTGAGCTCGAGGATGCCCTGCGGCGTCTGGATGTACTTGCCGTTGATCGCGCGGCTGACCGTCGAGATGTGGACACCGACGACATCGGCGACGTCCTGCATCTTCATCGGCTTCAGTGCCTGGACGCCCTCGCGCAAGAAGTCCTGCTGGCGCTGCACGATCTCGTTGGCGATGCGCTGGATCGTGTTCTGGCGTTGGTGCACCGCCTCGATGAACGACTTGGCGCCGTCGATCTTGCGGCGGAGGTACTCGTGGACCTTCGGGTCGCCGCGGCCGGCCTCGAGCAGCTTCTTGTAGGTCGAGGAGATCGACAGCTCGGGGATCGAGCCGCGCTCGGTGCGCACGTCGAAGCGCCCCTCGACCTCCTCGACGATCACGTCGGGACTGACGGTCGTGTTGCGGGGCTCGGAGAACGAGGAGCCAGGATGTGGATTGAGGTGGTCGCGCAGGAAGCTCCAGCTCTCCTTCACGTCCTCGATGCTCGCGCCGGTCGCCTTCGCGATCTTCGGCAGCTTGTTCATCGCGAGGTCGTCGAGGTGCTTCTCGACGATGTCGCGCGTCAACGGGCGCACGTAGCTCATGCGGTCGAGCTGCATCAGCAGACAGTCACGCAGGTCGCGCGCACCGACACCCGCCGGATCGAGGCTGCGGACGATCTCGATCGCCTTCTCGGCGAGCGGCAACGGCACGACGAGAGTCTCTGCGATCTGATCGGCCGTATCCGCCAGGCGGCCGTCGACGTCGAGCGAGAACACGACGTGCTCGACGACGCGGAACAGCGGCTCGACCACGTCCATCATGCGCACCTGACCGAGCAGGTGGTCGGCGAGGGAGAGGCCGTTGTCGGGAGTGTTGTAGAGCGCTTCGAAGCGACGCTCCGCATCCTCCTCGCTGCCGCGCGGTGTGCGCGACCTGCCGTCGACGCGAGCTTCGAGACGTTCGAGCTCCGACCAGAGCTCCGCGGCCTCGCGGTCGATCGCGTCGGAGCGCGGCTCGCTCCGTTCGGCCGTCTCCCCGTCGGTGCCGTCCTCGCGGTCGTCCTTGACCTCGAGGAACACGTTCTCCTGCAGCTCCTGCTCGACGCGGTCCAGCAGCTCGACCATCGGGCACTGCAGGATCTGCATCGCCTGGATCATCTGCGGCGACTGCACCAGGCGCTGTTCGGCGCGGAGCTGTTGCGTCAGACCCAGTCTCATGGCGATGCGTTCCGTCGAATGGCGCACGACGTGCCGGGGGACGGCCGTCGTGCGAGTGCAGCATCATACCATGGCATGGGAAGCACTCGGGGCGCGGCTTCCCGGTTCCTCCGCTCGCACGGTGGGCCCTCCGGACGAGTGGCTTCGCAGGTCGCGGTGAGTCGCCGCGCCGCATCACCGCGACGGCGCCACGTCATCGACCCATGAGTCGCGGGTAGAGGCCCCCGTAGAAGTCGAGCACGACCAACAGGACGACGATCACTGCCGTGGCGTACGCGACCCCACCGACGATCACGACGGCGCGGCGTACCCCCCGTTCGAGTTGCTCGCGTCGCCGCGTCGCTGCGTGCTGCAACGCCTCTTCGAGGCGACCGGCGTGTTCTCCGGTCTCGAGGATCTGCCGCGTCCGTTCGGAGAGCGCGGACGCGGTCGCGAGTGATTCGACGTAGCCGCGTCGATCACCGAGTCCGCGCGCGGCGACCGTCAGGCGTGCGCGGACGTGGGCGATCGGGCTCGTCCGCATCGCGATGTCGTGCGCGTGATCGATCGGTACGCCGGCACCGTGCAGCGCACGCATCGCGTCGAGGTACGGGACCTCACCCGCCGCGGTCAGCAGATCGGCGACGCCCGGGATGAAGCTCCCCGTGAACGCGGGGTCGTTCCGCGTCCGGGACCAGAACAGCCGCGCCCCGACCGTTGCCGCGAGCGCGCCCGCGACCACCACGGCGGACAGCCAACCGAGGCCGCTGAGCCCCAGGCTCGCGAGCAGCAGCGTGACCGCGCAGGCCATCACCAGCACGATCGCGGGGTAGAGCAGCCGGCCGAAGAGCAGGCCCGCCGTGACCACGTGGGTGCGGCGCGCCCGCGCCCGATCGCGGAGCGCCCGGCCGAGCTCGCCGCTCGCCTGACCGGCATCGAGCACGGCGCGATCGACGGCGTCGAGGCGTGCACCCGGACGCGCCGACGGCATCCGCGACGCGGGTCCCGACGTCGACGTCGCCCGCCGCCGACATCGACAGCGCGGCGCGGAGGTCGAGACCGGCATCCATCAACGACGCGAGGTCGTCGAGTCGCTCCGCCTCGCGCTCGCGTCGCTCCCAGGGCCACGGCATGATCGACATCAGATGGCAACGGACGGCAGCGCGCGAGTTCCCCCCGGCGATTCCCCACCGCCGCCGGCGGCGCCGCTCGGCGACCCGCGGGTCGCACGACAGGCGGACGCCGCGCTCCGCCTGCTCGCCGGCATGGCCAGCCCGCGCGCGGTGGGGGAGGCGCGACGCGCCGTCGCGGCCGGGGCCGGGGACGATGCCGTGCTCGGCCCCCTGGTCGCGGATCCGGTGGCCGTCGACGACCTCCTGGCTCGCGGCGGGCGGGCGCTCCGCGAGCGGCTGGTCCGGCCCGCGCCGGCGCGCCGGCGCAACGCCGGCAAGCGCCTGCTGGCGTTCCTGCTGGTGCGGGGAACGTTCTACCTGGTGATGCTGGCGCTGGTCCTGGTGCTGCTCGTGCTGCTCCGGGAGTACAGACCCGCGGCTCGACGTCTACGCCCTCGGCGACCGTGTCCGCGGCCTGCTGGGCGGGTCTCGGTGAGGCCGGCGGAAAATCTGTGGACGGGGTGTTGAAACCTGGGGGAAACGGGGCACAATTCGGAGTGTCCCGCGCGGCGGCGGTCGTGCCTTCCGGCGCCGTGAAGGACGCGTTCGAGAGATCAGCCTTCGGGCCGGTCACGATTCCGAAAGACAGAACACCAAACGGGTCGAGGCTGTGGGGTGGAGATCTGATTCCCCCTCCCTAACCGCCCTCTCCATTCCACAGCCTTCCCGAATTCGTGGGCCTCAGCACTGACCGGCTGAGGCCCATTTTTTTGTACGGCCGGTTCGGTGGCTTCGCGCCGCGCCCGGTGGTGTGGAAAGTCGGCGGAGAGAGGCGCACCTCCTGCGTCCCGCGCGCGGTCGGCGCGGTATGCTTCAGCCTCCGGGCGGCGACGCCCGATGGCCCGGGCGGGGCCTCCACCACGATGAACAGACCAGGCTTTCGACGGACCAGCCGGGGGGCGGTGCCGGCGGCCGGCACGGCCGGGGACGAACATGCCCCGGTCGGCGCGCCGTTCTCGCAGGCCCGAGATCCTGTACCTGATGAAGGTCGAGTTCGGCCGGGCACGCCGGCACGGCTATCCGATGGCCTGCGTGCTGCTGCGCGTCGACCGGCTCGAGCGCCTCACCGACCGGTTCGGCCACGAGCTGCGTGACCTGCTGCGCAAGCGGCTCGGTGGCCTGGTCGCCGCCAAGACCCGCGACCACGACCACGTCGGCCTGATGGGCGACGCCAGCTACCTGCTGGTGCTGCCGCACACCGACGGGCCGGCGGCCGAGCGGGTCGCCGAGCGGATGCGCCGCGCGTTCGCGGATCAGCTCGACCTCGAGTTCGACGGCCAGCGGGTGGCCACCACGCTGAGCCTCGGGATCGCGACCTGCTCCGATCGGGACCTGCTGTTCTTCGAGACGCTCGTCTCCCAGGCCGAGCTGGCGCTCGACCGCGCGCAGCGGGGCGGCGGCGACCGCGCGGAGACGTTCCGGCGGGAGCTGTTCGTCTCGGACGGCCTCGATCTGCCCGCGGATAGCGACCCGGGCCGGTTCTGAGCGCACCGACGGAAGGGTCCGATACCGGCCTTGGTGCCCGCCGTGACGAGACAACGGCCGCGGACCTGGGTAGTGTCCGTGCTGACCCATGAAGATCCTGCTGGTCGAGGACGAGAAGACGATCGCGGTCACGCTCGGAGACGCCCTCGCCGAGGCGGGCCACGGAGTGACGATCGACGCCGACGGCGCGCGTGCCATCGAGCGACTCGGGCGAGGAGGCGTTCGATTGCGTGATCACCGACGTGCGTCTGCCGGGCGCCGGCGGGCTCGAGGTGCTGGCGGCGGCCAAGTCCGCGCCGGCCGGACACCCAGGTCATCGTGATGACGGCCTTCGCGACGATCGACCACGCTGTCGAGGCGATGCGCGCGGGTGCGGACGACTACATCCAGAAGCCGTTCCTGAACGAGCAGGTCCTCGAGCGCCTCGAGCGCATCGCCAGCTATCGGCTGCTGCTCGACGAGAACCGCCAGCTCAAGGAAGCGCTCCGCGGCGACCGGGGGCTTCCCGGGGTCATCGGCCAGAGTCGGCGCATGCAGGACGTGTTCAAGACCGTCCGCACCGTCGCGCAGACGGAGGCGTCGGTACTGATCCAAGGGCGAGAGCGGCACCGGCAAGGAGTGCGTCGCGCGTGCG
Source organism: uncultured Planctomycetota bacterium (assembly GCA_963823025.1). Taxonomy (GTDB): domain Bacteria; phylum Planctomycetota; class UBA1135; order UBA1135; family UBA2386; genus CAWGKH01. The sequence goes on from CAWGKH010000012.1 coordinate 32,148, forward strand.
TTGCACCGAGCTCTCCGCGCGCAAGGAGAAGCCGTTCGTCGCGCTGTCGTGCGGTGCGCTGCCGGACACGCTGCTCGAGACCGAGCTGTTCGGCCACGAGCGCGGCGCGTTCACCGACGCGGGCAAGCAGCGACGCGGTCGCTTCGAGCTGGCCGACGGCGGGACGATCTTCCTCGACGACATCGACGACATGCCGCTCGCGACGCAGGTCAAGCTGCTGCGCGTGCTGCAGGAGCGCGAGTTCGAGCGCGTCGGCGGCGAGCAGACGATCCAGGTCGACATCCGGGTCGTCAGCGCGACGAAGGTGCCGCTGCTGCGACCTCGTCAAGCAGGGCAAGTTCCGCGAGGACCTCTACTATCGGCTCAACGTCGTCGCCGGTGAACCTGCCGCCGCTCCGCGAGCGCGAGGGCGACGTGCCGCTCCTGGCGCAGCACTTCATCCGCAAGCTGTCCGAGGGTCGCAGCTTCACGATCAAGACCGACGTGATGAAGGCGATGTGCGAGGTACTCGTGGCCGGGCAACGTGCGCGAGCTCGAAAACCACATCGCCCAGGCGATCGCGATGGCCGGCGGTGCGACCGTGCTGCGCAAGGAGAACCTGCTGCCCGTCGACAAGACGCGGCGTGCAGCGCTCGATCCGCCGACCGAGCTGCGGACGCTCCGCGAGGTCATGGTCGAGGCGGAACGCCGGCACTTGAAGAAGGTGCTCCGCGCGGTCGGTGGCCACCGCACGAAGGCGGCATCCGTGCTCGGCATCAGCCGGAAGGTGCTGTGGGAGAAGCTGCGCGACTACGGCATCGAGTGACCGCGTGTCTCGCGGTCGCCCTCTCGGTGCCGGCCGTACGAGCGCAGGACGCCGTACCGAAGCCGGCCCCGCGGGCGGCGTTCGAGCGCGTCTTGTACCTGCACGGCGGGCCGGCACGCGACGAGGCCTTCTGGTCCCGGGTCAAGGCGCTCGGCTTCACGGCCGCGACCGCGTCGATCGGCGAGGATCCCGGCCTGCCGGCGCAGCACGGCCTCCGGCTCTACGGCGACCAGCTCGCGGGCAAGGGCGTCCTCGAGTTGCGCGCGGCGCAGTTCGATCCCGTCCGTGACCGGTACGAGAAGGAGCGCGATCCCAGGCAGCTGGTGCGACCGAGCAGCCTCGCCGAGGCCGCGGTCATCGACGCGCTCGTGCAGCGGACCGCAGATCGCTACCGGGAGATGCGCGCGTTCCGACCGGTCGCCGTATCGGTCGCCGACGAGCCGTCGTTCACTCGCCACGTGAATCCGCTGGACCTCTGTGCCGCGGATGCGTTCGTCGCCGAGTTCCGTACGTGGCTCGAAGCCCGGTATGGAGACCTGGCGCGACTCGACGCCACCTGGAACACGGCCTACACCGCGTGGTCGGAGATCGAACCGTGGACCGCGGATCGAATTCGCGCGCGCGAACTCCAGGGCACGGAGCTGCCGCGCAACCTCGCGCCGTGGAACGACCAGCTCGAGTTTGCCGACGAACGCTTCGCGCACGCCGTCCACGCGGCGATCGACGGGGTGTCCGCGGTCGACGACATGCAGCCGTGCGGCATCACCGGGATGCAGCCGCCGTCCGCCTACGGTGGCTATGACTACCGTCGGTTGATGCCGGGGATGACGTTCTTCGAGGCCTACCCGATCGGCGGCGCCCGTGAGCTCGCCGCGAGCCTCGCGGATCCGGACACGTTGCAGTACGCGACTCTCTTCCCACCCGGGGCGACCGACCCGGCATCGATGGTCGATGCGCGGCTCGCGTCGTTGCTCGCGCACGGGACGGGCGGCGTGATCGTGTGGAGCGCCGGCGACGTGTTCGACGAGTCCGGCGAACCGACCCGGTTCGGTGCGGACCTCGCCCACGCATGGGAGCGACTCGCGCCGGTCGCCGAGCGGTTCGGTCGTGCGCGGATCGCGCGCTCGCCGGTCTGGATCGTCGAGTCGCAGCCGTCGGTGCGCGCGCACTGGATGATCGATTCGTCGCGTGACGGTGCGCGCTGGATACGCCGGCTGTCGAGCTACGAGGCCGACCACTCGACGTCGATGGCGGCACGGCGTTCGTGGATCCTGCTGCTCCAGGATCTCGGGCTGCAGCCACGGTTCGTCGCGGCCGCCGATCTCCCGGCCCGGCTCGAGGGCCATCCTCCGGCCCTGCTCGTGCTGCCGGCGACGCTGGCGCTCTCGGACGCCGAGGCGTCGGCGATCGGCGGTTACGTCGAGCGGGGTGGGCGCCTCGTCGCGGACCACGGGACCGGGATCTACGACGAGCACCTGCGTCGCCGCGAGCGAGGCGCACTCGACGAGCTCTTCGGGCTGTCCGACCGATCGTTCCGTTGGTCCGACGAACTCGTCCTCGAAGGGCGCGGGGATCCGCGTGTGCACGTCGCCGGCGGCGGCCCCGCGATCGCCGAACGCGGGCTTCACGGGCGCGTCGGCCAGAACGTGCAGGACGGCCCCGGGCAGGTGCAGATCGAAGCCCGTGCCGGCGAGGGCCGGGCGACCTACCTCAACCTCGCGGTCTGCGAATACGCGTCGATGCGACTCGACCCGGAGCGCATCGTCGCCGCACGTGATCTTCGCTCGAGGGTCCGCCGCGTACTCGACGATGCGAGCGTGGTGCCGCCGGTGTTCGTCTCGGCGCAGGGCGTGCCGACGTGTCTCGAGCGGGTGGTGCTCCGTGCCAGCGACGGCGCGCGGCTGCTCGCCGTACGGCTGAACGCGCTCGACGACCTGGCGGTGGTGCAAGCGGTCGCGTCGCATGGACCGGTACCGGTCGAGCTCGACTTCCCGGCGCCGGTGGAGCTCCGCGATCTGCTGAGCGGAAACCTGCTCTCGTCGGAGCCGCGGTCGGGCCGCGGTGGTGGTCAGAGCATCCGTCTGGAGATGGACCCCTGGGTCGGTGCGTTCCTGCAGGTGGTGGAGCGCGGCCGATGAACGTGCTCGGTACCGAGATCGAGGTCGCGACCGACGACGATCGGGACCGGACGATCCTGGTCTCCGACCTGCACCTGGGCCCCGGGCGGCCCGAGGTGACGGCGCGGTTCGAGCAGGTGATGAAGGCGGCCGCCGAACGTCCCGCCGCGACACGGGTGCTGATCCTCGGTGACCTCTTCGACGTGTGGGTGAACTCCGGCCAGATGCGCGTCCCACCGTGGCGCCGGATGGTCGACGTGTTGCGAGACACCGCGGCCGCGGGCGTGTCGGCGACGCTGCTGCACGGCAATCGCGACTTCATGCTCGGCCGGCAGTTCGCGGCGCGGACGGGGTGTCGCGTCGTGTCCGGTGGGCTCGCGTTTCGACTCGGCGAGCGCCGTGCGTTGGCGTTGCACGGAGACGAGCTCTGTCAGCGGGACGTCGACTACCAGCGGGCCAAGCGACGCCTGCGCAGTCCGCTGACGAGGGCGGTGCTCGGCGTCCTGCCGACCCGCGTCGCACTCGGGCTCGGCGCGCGTGCCCGCGAGAAGAGCGCGGCGGTGATCGCGGGCCAGCCGGACCCGTCGCGCTTCGAGCCGACGCACGACGCCGTGCTCGCGGCGTTCGCCACCGGTGCGGAGCTGCTGGTGTTCGGGCACATCCATCGAACCGCTCGCGGCCGGTTCTCCGCGGGCGACGGTCGCGAGCCGGAATACTGCGTGCTGCCCGCCTTCGATGAGTCCGGGATCCACCTCCGTCACGAGGGCGGCCGGCTCGAGTTCGTCGCGGCCGACGGCACGCCGGTGGCGGATCCGCCGTCGCGATCCTTCGATTGACCGCGCCTTCGTCGTTAGACTCCTCGTCCCCGCAACGAGGTGGAGCGGGCCATCGCATGCAGACGAAGGACGCCGACATGTCGCGCGACGAGGAGACCCTCGCACGAGACGTCGTCGCGATCGACGGACCGTCCGGTGCCGGCAAGAGCACCATCGCGCGCGCGGTCGCTGCGCGCCTCGGGTTCGTCCATCTCGACACCGGCGCGATGTACCGCGCCGTGGCGCTGCATCTGCGGGAACGCGGCTGCGCGTCAACGCCCGATGACGAGACGATCGCTGCGGGCCTCCGAACCCTCGAGCTCGACCTCGACACGAAGGGCCACGTTCGACTACGCGGCCACGACGTCGGCGAGCGACTGCGTGAACGATCGGTCGAGGAGCTCGTGTCCGCCGTCGCGGCGTCACCCGCCGTGCGCGAACGCATGGTGGTCGAGCAGCGTCGGTTCGCGGCGCGGGCGCCGTGTGTCGTCGAGGGCCGCGACATGGGCACCGTCGTCTTCCCCGGAGCGCGCTGGAAGTTCTACCTCGACGCTTCGGTCGACGAGCGTGCGCGGCGACGGCAGGCCGACTTCGCGGCGGCTGGCCGGGACGTGTCGATCGATGCCGTGCGCGCGGAGATCGAAGCCCGCGACGCGCGCGACCGCGGCCGCGCCGTCGCGCCGCTCCGGTGCGCCGACGACGCGACGGTGATCGACACGACCGACCGCACGATCGACGCGATCGTCGAGACCATCGTCGACGCGGTCCACGGGGAGGAGCGGGGCCCGTGAATCGGCCGTTCTACCGACTGTCGCGGTTCGTCGCGCGCATCTACTTCCGGCTCTGGCACGGACTGCGGGTGCACGGTCTCGACGGTGTCCCCGACGAGGGCGCAGTCCTGTTCGTCGCGAACCACGCCAGCTACTTCGACCCGCCGCTCGTGGCGATCACGAATCGCCGATACGTCTACTCGCTCGGGCGTTCGACCCTCGGTCGGTTCGCGCCGGCGCGGTGGATCCTGAGCGGGTGTGCGACGCTGTTCATCGATCGCGAAGGATCGCCGCGCCAGGCCGTCGAGGTCGCGTGCACCGCGCTGGAGGCGGGGCACGCGCTGACGATCTTCCCGGAGGGCACGCGCTCGGCAACGGGCGAGGTCGGTCCGTTCAAGCGAGGCATCCTGCTGATCCTGCGCCGCTGCCCGGCGACGCGGGTCGTGCCGGTCGGCGTTCGCGGCACGTGGCGGGCGCTGCCGCGCGGCGCGTGGTTCCCGCGGCCAGCGCGCTGCGAGGTCGCGTTCGGGGCGCCGATGGCGGCCGCGGAGGTGCTGGCGGACGGCGGGCTCGATCGACTGCGGGAGCAGGTGATCGCGCTCGCGACCGGCGTCGACACGCCGCCCGGGGCCGCGTCGGCGGCCCACCCGCCCGCGGAATCCGGGAATGGGGGCGACGAATCGGGCCCCGAGACGGCAGAATACCGGGTTCCCCGGTCCGGCCCTGAAGGTGTCGGACCGATTTCGTCACGTGTCACGGGGTCCCGCGCGCGACCTGCGCCCGGGCTCCGCGGCGATTGTATCCCCCGTTCCCGTACAGACTCCGTTTCCCTCCCTCGTTTCGTTTGATGCACGGCAAGCAACTCGTGAAGAAGTTCGCCCTCGATCCGGAGCGCCTCGCGGCGCTGACGGATGAGGCCCTCGGGGCGACGACGGTCGAAGAACTCGACCAGGCGATGGGCCAGACAGTGGGCGACGTCGCCCCCAACCAGATCGTCAGGGGCAGGGTGCTGCGCGTCATGGACGACGGCACCGTCTTCGTCGACGTGGGCTACAAGGCCGAAGGCCGGATCCCACTCGACGAGTTCGACGACCCGACCGCCGTGCTGCCGGGTGCCGAGGTCGAGTGCCTCGTCGAAGCCATCTGGGACGAGGACGGCTACATCGAGCTGAGCAAGCGCAAGGCCGACCGGATCCGTGGGTGGGAGAAGATCATCGAGACCCACAAGGAAGGCGACGTCGTCGCCGGCACGGTGACTCGGAAGATCAAGGGCGGCCTGCTCGTCGACATCGGCGTGCCGGTCTTCCTGCCCGCCTCGCAGGTCAACATCCGTCGCACCGGCGACATCGGCGAGTGGATCGGCCGCGACGTCAAGGCGAGCATCATCAAGATCGACGAGGAGCGGATGAACATCGTCATCTCGCGCCGCAAGCTCATCGAGGAGGAGCGCGAGGAGCTCAAGCAGAAGCTGCTCGGCGAGATCGAGGAAGGTCAGATCCGCACGGGCATCGTCAAGAACATCGCCGACTTCGGCGTGTTCGTCGATCTCGGCGGTCTCGACGGTCTGCTCCACATCACCGACATGTCGTGGGGCCGCATCAACCATCCGTCGGAGATGGTGTCGATCGACGACGAGGTCGAGGTCAAGGTCCTCAAGATCGACCGCGAGCGCGAACGCATCGCGCTCGGGATGAAGCAGAAGCAGCCGTCGCCCTGGGAGAACATCGAGGACAAGTACCCCGTCGGCCTCGCGTGTGACCGGCGAGGTCGTCAACCTGATGTCCTACGGCGCCTTCGTGAAGCTCGAGGACGGCGTCGAGGGTCTCGTGCACATCTCCGAGATGTCCTGGACCAAGCGCGTCAACCATCCGAGCGAGGTCGTCAACGTCGGCGATCGCGTCGAGGTCGTCGTGCTCGAGATCAACAAGGAGAAGCAGGAGATCAGCCTCGGCATGAAGCAGACCGAGGTGAACCCCTGGGACATGGTCTCGAGACAGCTACCCGCCGGGGACGATCATCCGGGGCCGGGTGCGCAACCTCACCAACTACGGCGCGTTCATCGAGCTGCAGGAGGGCATCGACGGCCTGCTGCACATCTCGGACATGTCCTGGACGAAGAAGATCACGCATCCGTCCGAGGTCGTGAAGAAGGGCGAGGAGATCGAGTGCGTCGTGCTCTCGGTCGACCAGGAGAAGAAGCGCATCGCGCTCGGCCTCAAGCAGCTCCAGGCCGACCCGTGGACCAGCGACATCCCGGCTCGCTACCACATCGGCGACAGCGTCCCGGGCACGGTCACGAAGATCACGAACTTCGGGGTCTTCGTCGAGCTCGAGGAAGGTCTCGAGGGTCTGCTCCACGTCTCGGAGCTCGCCGACCACAAGGTCGAGAACCCCGAGGACGTCGTGAAGATCGGCCAGCGTGTCGAGGTCCGCGTCATCCGCATCGATCCCGAGGAGCGGAAGATCGGCCTCACCTTGATCCAGACGCACTTCGACGCCGAGCAGGCCGCCGGCGAGGAGCGCGTCGTCGAGGAGCCGACGCCGGCGCTCGGCGCTCTCGCCACCCAGCTCCGCGACCTGGGCGCCCGCGTCCAGCGTCGCGAAGAAGAGCAGAAGAACGCCCAGCCCGACGACGAGTCCGGCGACGGCAGCCCGTCCGACGGCTCGACCGACGAGTCTTCTGACGCGACCTGAGCCGTGGGCCGACATCCGCACCGAGCGTGGCGTGACGTCCCCGGGTGGCCGCTCCGGCGGTCACCCACCGGCGGTCTCGCCCGCCGGTGGTCCGTGCTCGGCGCGCTGCTCGTCCTCTGCGCGGTCTCTGCGCAGGGCTGCGTGACCTATGACGTCGAGCCGGAGCGGCCGTCCAGCCTCGACCCGTCGAGCGTCCAGCCGGTGCGGATCCCGCTCGAAGGCAGGGCGACGGATCCGCGGGATGCCGCGGTCGCCGACTACTACGACAAGGTGCTCGCGCAGCTCCAGGACGCGCTCGTCGGGCGTGACCTGCCACTCCTTCGGTCCCTCGTGGCGGCTCACGATCGCGAGAGCGCGCCCGACTGGTTCAAGGACAACCTCGCGAGGTATCGGCGGATGGCGACGGTGCTCGAGTTCGAGGTGCATGCGGTGTCCGTTGCGGCGATCCGCGCGGTCACGCCGAATGCCGCGGTCGGCGAGCCGCTCGCGTTCGAGCTGTCGATCCCCTCGGCGACGCGGCCGGACATCGTGCTGCCCGGAGTCGACGGAGACCTCTCCCCCGAACGCTTCCTCGTGCAGGTGGCGGTCACCGACCTCGATTGCTACGGCGGCAGGACCGTCCGGCGTTCGGCGAGCCTCGTCAGCTTGCAGGAGACCGTGAAAATCGGCGCGGGCGACCCGCTGGTGCAACCGTTCGGTCTCCCGGCGCTGGCAGCGGAAGGCTGCCTCCGGAAAGTGGCCATCTCCGTCGATTGGATGCCCGGCAACGTCGTCCTCGCGGACGGCCCCGCGCCGCACGGCCGCGCTTCCCTCGCCCGGCGGACGTTCACCTTCTATCCGCGTGGGATCGGGCCGCTGAAGGAGAACCCGTACACGACGCTGCGCAACGCGATCGAATCCGGGGACTCGAAGTACTTCGACAACCTGTTCCTCGCGGCGCGGCTGATGCCCGACTCGTTCCGTGAGGATGCGCTGCGCAAGCTGATCCAGGGCGTGCGGGTCGGGCGGCCCGACGTCGTGCGCGCCTGCACCGCGGCGCTGCGCGAGATCACCGGCGAGAACCTGCCGCTCGGCAACCGCGACGCCTGGCTCGGCTGGTGGGCCGGTCGACCGGCCGCGCACTGACGCTTCCCGGTCTGGCCGCGCGTCCTCGTCTGCGCCGAGCCGGTCGTCTACGCTGCGACCCTCATGGCCGAATCGCGTTTGCCGAATGTCGACGAGCAGCTTCGAGTGATCCGTCGCGGGGTCGTCGATCTGGTCGACGAGCGGGAGCTCGCCGAACGACTGGAGCGCAGTCGCCAGGAATCGCGTCCGCTCCGCGTCAAGCTCGGCATCGATCCGTCGTCGCCGGACATCCATCTCGGTCACACGGTGCCGCTCAGGAAGCTCCGCGACTTCCAGCTGCTCGGTCACCAGCTCGTGATCGTCTGGGGCACGGCCACCGCGATGGTGGGTGACCCGACCGGCAAGAACAAGACGCGCCCGCAGCTCACGCGCGCCGACGTCGACGAGAACAAGCGCACCTACAAGGAGCAGATCGGCCGGGTCCTCGACATCGACGCCATCGAGGAGCGGGAGAACGGCGAGTGGTTCGACCGCATGTCCTTCATGGACTGCGTCAAGCTGGTCGCGCACTCGACCGTGGCGAGGATGCTCGAGCGCGACGCGTTCGAGAAGCGATACCGCGCCGGCGAACCGATCGCCATCCACGAGCTGATCTACCCGCTGATGCAGGGGTGGGACTCGGTGGAGCTCCGGGCGGACGTCGAGATCGGTGGGACCGATCAACTGTTCAATCTCCACATGGGTCGCGACCTGCAGCGCAGCGCGGGTCAGGCGCCGCAGATCTGTCTGACCACGGCGCTCCTCGTCGGCCTCGACGGCAAGGAGAAGATGTCGAAGTCGCTCGGCAACGCGATCGGCGTGACCGATTCCGCGAGCGAGATGTTCGGCAAGTGCATGAGCGTGCCGGACGAGCTGATGCGCGACTGGTTCACGCTCCTGACGGATCGCTCCCCACAGGCCATCGCCGAGCTCCTCGCGGGGCACCCGCGCACGGCGAAGGTGGAGCTCGCGAAGGCGATCACCGCCGACTACCACGGCGCGGACGCTGCGGCAGCCGCCGTACAGGAGTTCGATCGGGTGTTTCGCGGCGGCGGGCTCCCGGACGAGATTCCGGACGTCACGATCGGGTCGGCGTCGCTCGTCGACGGGAAGCTGCTGCTCGCCACGGCGCTCTGCGAGGCCGGCGTCTGCGCCAGCAACAGCGAGGGGCGCCGGCTGATCCAGGGGGGTGGCGTGAAGGTCGACGGCGAGCGCGTGGACGATCCGAAAGCGGTCCTCGCGCCCGGACGCTACCTGCTGCAGGCGGGCAAGCGTCGCGCCGCCCGCGTCACGATCGGCGACGTCGGCTGACGCCGGGCGCCGCGCCCGGCGCCCGCGGTCACTTGCCGTGCTCGATGCGCTTCCAGCGCTCGGCGTACTCGAAGTCCGGCGACTGCTCGTAGTCGTGGCACTGCGTGCACTTCGTCGGCAGCACCTTGCCGAGGTGGTGGTTCTCCGGGTCCTTCACGTGCTCGCTCGCCGCGCCGTGGCACTCCTCGCAGCCGACTCCGCGAAGATCCGGAGTCTTCTCCGGATTCACGAAGCCGCTCACCTGGCCGTAGCCCACCGTGTGGCAGCCCACGCAGTCCGGGTAGTTCGTGACCGGCCACTCGTATCGCTTGGTCGCCTCGGCGTTCACGAGCGTCTCCCACGCGTGCGCGTGCGGCGTCTCCTGCCACTTCTGGTACGCCGAGAGATGGCAGCCCATGCACGCCTTGCTGCCGACGTAGCGAGCACCGTTCGCCGTCGGTCGCTGTCCGGCGAGCTTCTCGCGCGTCTGGTCCTCCTTGACCTCGAAGCGGTGCTGGAGGATGAGCTGGCGCGTCGACGGATCCTCCAGCGCCCCCTTCGCGGTGCGGCTGCCGTGGAGCGGGATCGAATCGTAGTTGAGGATCTTCGTCACGCCGTCGATGCGCGCGATCGTGACGTCGAGGACGAAGCGACCTCGCGTGCCCGGGTGCACGAGCGGGACGCCGTCGACGAACTCCGGCTCGCGAGGCGGCTCGGCGTGGGCATCGTTCGAGGCGACGATCAGATCGGGGCGCGGATCGAGCTTCGCGAGCTCTCGGATCGCCTCCATCGTGCCGTGTGCGACCAGGATGCGCAGCCGGTCGGGCTCAATCCCTTTCATCGCCGTCTGCCACGCCTCGGCCGGCTTGCGGAGCCGGAACGTGCGCGCGGCCACCTCGTCGCCGGCGGGAAGCCGCATCGTCAGCGCCGTGATCCGCACCTTCGCCCCGGTCTTGGTCGTCTCGTCCCGGAACGGCACGACCGGCCATTGCAAGTCGTCGCGCGCGACGAGATCAGCGCTCAGGAAGTGCAGCTGCGGAAACGCCTGCAGGTAGCTGGCAAAGGTCTCCGGATCGAGGCGCAGATCGTCGGGGCCGATGCACACGGCGTCGTAGCGCGCCTTGGAATCGTCGAGGATGTTGAGGATCGTGTACAGCTTCAGCTCGTCGAGCGCGTTCCCGTCCGCGGTCAGATCCCCGCCCTCGATCAGCAGATCGTGCTCGTGGTCCTGCTGGATGCGGAACGAACGGCGTGCGAGGCCACCGATCTGCCCGCTCGCGCAGCCACATGGCTCGAGGTGGCCCTCGAGGTGGCCGGTCAGGATCAACCGGACCCGGGGTTCGTCCTGGTCGCCCGGACGGCCCGCCGACGTCCGGTCCGCGGCGGTCGGTCGGCGGCTGTCGCGGCTCGCGGTGTGGCTGCACGTGAGCGCGAGCAGCGGCAGCGCCAGGAGGCCGGCGATCATGGACTTGTTCATCAGGTCCCTCGGGATCAGGTTCGTGCGAACGCCGAGAACTCGATCTCGAGCAGCACGGGCGAGTCGGGAGTCTTCGCGAGTTGGACGCGCCCCCGGAGCCACTTGCGCGGGGATCGGCCATCATCGGCGAGTCCCAGCCCGCCGTCGTAGCGGAGCGTCAGGACGGACGCGCGCGGGTTGGACGCCAACGGATCGATCTGGAGCGAGAAGTGATCGCGGACGTCGCGACCGTCGGAGTCGACGATGCCCACGACGACGAACTCCGGGGATCGCGACAAGTCGTGGTCGGTGACGACCAATCGCTCCTCGTACGGTGCACCGACGTCGATCTTGCCCATCGCGAACCGCTCGGGCGGCGAGAGCTCGATCTCGGGAGCGACCCGCCCCGAGACCGGAATACGGAGGACGTAGTGTGCCGGGACCGTGGGGCCTTCCCCGCCGTTCCGCGCATGCGGCGGCGCCGGGAGCGGCACGTTGGTGTCGATGTCGATCTCGACCGCGAAGGGTCCGACCGGCCGCAGTGCGGTCGGCTCGACGGTGACGTGCAGCAGTGTCTTGGCGCCGTCCGGCTCGAGCTCGGCGGACACGTCCGGCGCCGGTTGCTCGCCGCTCGCGGTCGGCTCGACCACGTGCACGTCCCCGAACTCGACACCCTTGGCGTCCGGCACCAGCTCGAGTGTCTGTTGGTAGCGGAGCTTCCGGGGAACCTCGCCGACGTCGAGATGGGCGTAGGGTCTGACCGCGATCGGCGCGTCGATGCCGAAGGTGAACGACACCCGCTGGAAGTGCTGTCGCACCGGGCCGCGCAGGTCGCGCAGGACGACCTGGCCGGGTGTCGGCACGGGCGCGAGGTCGGCCGGCTCCTTCGCGTTGGTGTCGATGGTGAGTCGCAGCAGCAGGCGCTCGTCATCGCGGATTGCCTGCGCGGCGTCCGGCCTGCCGTCGATCGCCCGCTCGTGGCCGGAGCCGTCGATCGCGACGAACTCGTGATCCGCGCACGTGCACGCCCGCTGGAAGCCGACCGGGAACCAGGCGCCGCCGTCACGGGGCACCGGGATCACCAGATCCCGGCTCACGATGGCGCCGTGCGGGAGGATCCCGAAGTCGACCGACACGACCGGCGCCGGTGCGTCCGCGGGCGGCTGTCCCGGCTCACTCTTCGAGCAGGCGACGAGGGCGAGCGGCAGGAGCACGGTCGTGCGGAAGTTCATCGGCCGTCCATAGTAGGCGGCCTGGCGCGCGCAACCAGCCGCAGCGGCCCGGGACCGCCGCGGCCCGCGCGGAGCCGTCACGGCTGTGCGGCGATCCGCTCGTTCGCGAGCCGCGCCCGGAGCTGCTCGACCGCGAGTTGCAGGTAGGGGCCCGGGCAACTCGTCTCCTTGAGCTCACGATGCGTGAACACCTCGGACGGGCCGATGTCGTAGCGCGCACACAGCCAGCGCACGAGATCGTCCATCGCCTGCACCTCCGCGGCGGGAGGCCGGCCGTCCGCGGACGGCACGAAGTTGCCGAGCAGGCAGATGCCGATGTTCCCGCGGTTGAGATCGGCATCGCCCGCGTGCGCGCCTTGCCACGCCAGCGAGCGGCCGGTCCAGATGCGACCCGTCGGATCGATCAGGAAGTGGTACGCGATGTCGCCCCAGCCGCGATCGCGTTGGTGGTAGCGCTGGATGCCGTGGATCGCCTCGGCCGCTTCCCCGACGCCCTGGCCGCCGACCTCGCTGCCGGAGTGGTGGATCGTGATGCGGGTGATCGGCCCCATCCGCTGCAGCCGATCCGGGATCGCGCTCGCGGCATGCCACGACGCCCGGGGCAGGACCTCGATGGCCGCGGCACGCGGCGCGGCCGGCCGCGTGAGCGGCGGAGCCGTGTCCGCCTCCAGCGCGTCGATCGCCGCGATCAGCGCGGGATCATGGGTGAGGTGCTTCGCCCGGTCGAGCTCGTAGCCCACCTGCTCCGACTTGCCGTCGGCTGCGAACACCTTGCCGCGCAGCCAGCGCGCGACGGCCTCGGTCTGCGGATCGACGCGCTCGTCGCCGTAGAGGATCAGGTTCAGGACGTCGAGCGCGGCGCGATACTCGTGGTTCGCCTGGAGGATGTAGGCGCGTCGCAGGCGGGCGCCGTCGAGCTGCGGGGAGTGCTCGAGCATCGCCAGCTCCGTGCCGCCGCGGCCGTCGATCGGCGCGGTCACGGCCGAGAAGCTCGGCGGAGGCGGGGGCGCGGGTCGGCCGCCGGCATCGTCGCCCCGGCGCAGCGAAGTGCACGCCGGCAGAAGGACCAGTGCGAGGCACGCACTGGCCCACGTCCACGACCCGCGCATACCTCGCGGTCGTGCGGAACCGCCTGGTTCGGCGTTCGCCTTCGGCGTCATCGGCCACCCTCCCGGACGGATTCGGAGCCGCCACGGTCGCGGCGGACCCTACCCGATCCCCGACCCTCCGTCCAGGCCGCATCGCGCGCGCCGTCCGGTCAAGCGACCGGCCCCGGATCGCCGATAGGACCGGAGGATGGCGCACGCAGTCGGAACCACCGGCGAGTCGAGGGTCGTGGTCGAGCTCCAGGGAGCGGTCGACCACCTCCGACTCGTGTGGCAGACCGGCGAGGTGCTCCTCGAGGGCGTCGAGTTCCCGGGCGATCCCGCGAGCGAGCGGTTCAACACGCTGGTCGCGATCCAGGAGATCGTGACGAACGTACTGCGTCACGCACACCGACTCGACGAGTCGTTGCCGGTGCGGGTCGTGTTCGAGCTGCATCCCGACCTTTTCCTCGTCGAGGTGCACGACCGAGGTACGCCGTTCGACCCGAGGACGTGGCTCGCCGAGTGCGAGGACGCCACGCGCGCGGAGGTGCCGGACGAGCCGGGCGGGTTCGGCATCCTGATCGCGGCGCTCGTGATGGACCGGATCGACTACGAGCAGCGGGACGACTGCAACGTGCTCACGATGGTGCGGGCCCGGCAGGTTCCACAGGAGTCGTCGCACGGCGAGGCTTCGCCGACGACGGAGGCGCGCGGATCGTGACGGAGACCGTCGATCTGCTGGACTTGCTGGCGAGGCTGCCGGTCGCCGAGGACGCCAGTCGTCTCGGGGTCTACGTGATCGACGCCCAAGGCGTGGTGCGGCTGCATCGTGGCTTCGACGACGGGCTCCCCGCGCGGCTCGGCGACCTCGCCTCGCTGTCGTTGCCCGACGCACGCCAGTGGCGCGTGAGCCCGCTTCGCGACGGCGGTCTCCGCTTGCTGACCACGTTCGACGGACCGCTCGGCGACTCGACGCCGGGCCTCCTCGACACGCTCGCCGGCCTCGCGTCGGAGTGGCTGCGTCTCGAGCTCGACCTCGAGCAGATCTCGCCGAGCTCGCTCGCGATGATGGAGGAGGTCGCGATGGTGCACGAGCTCACGTCGCGTCTGCCGGCGTGTGCCAGCGGCTCGGAGGTCGCGCGGCTGGCGCTCGAGGAGCTGATGATCGCCGCCGAGGCGGAGCGGGGCTACTTCATCGGGTTCGATCGCGCGCTGCTCCACGGCGAGATCGAGGTCGCGCTGCAGGTGACGGACGGGTCGCGGCGGCCCGTCGATCGCCCGCGGGCCGAAGGGCGCACGTTCGAACTCGCCGGCGGGCTGCTCGAACGCATCGCGTGCCGGGGCGGCAGCGCGGTCATCCAGGTCGTCGGCGAGTCGCCGATCGGTCGACCCGGGAGCCCGGAGGCGACCGCCCGCCGCGAGGCGTTGGCCGCGTCGGTCTCCTACGGAGACGGGGATGGCGCGCGGACGATCGGCGCGATCGTGCTGTGCGACAAGCTCGGTGCGCGGCGCGCGTTCGGCTCCCAGGAGAGCAAGATGGCGATGAACGTCGCTGCGCTGATCGGCGGGGCGATCGGGCATCGGATGGTCGCGTCCCTCGGCAAGGAGATCGAGCTCGCGAGAGCGATCCAACGGCAGATCCTGCCGGACCGCGTCGCCGCCGTGCCCGGCTTCGACATGGCGGGCGCGTGCGAGACGTCGGGTGCGGTCGGCGGTGACTACTTCGACTTCGTGCCGATGGCCGATGGCCGCACGCTCGCCGTCGTCGCCGACGTGTCCGGTCACAATCTCGCCAGCGGGATGGTGATGGTCGGTGCGCGCTCCGCGCTGCGACTGATCGCCGCCCGTCTCGACCGACCGTCGGCGGTGTTCGAATCGTTGCTCGCGGCATCCTTCGACGACCTCCAACGGACCGAGCTGTTCGTCAGCGCCGCGGCGGTCGCGCTCGAACCGGGCAGCGGGACCGTCGAGATCGTCAACGCGGGTCACAACGACGTGCTCGTCTGCCGGAAGTCCGACGGCGCGATCGAGCGCCATCCCAGTGCCGGCGCCGTGTTCGGGTTCCGGCTCGACGAGGGGTACGCGGCGACCACGGTCGAGCTTCGCGTGGGGGACGTGGCCCTGATCTACACCGACGGTCTGGTCGAGGCGTGCGACGCGACCGGCGAGATGTTCGGCGATTCGCGACTCGAGCAGGTGCTGTCGGCGGCACGCCGACGCAAGGCGAGCGGGATCCTGGACACCGTGCGGCGAGCAGTGTCGGAGTTCTCGGGTCGCTCCGATCCCGAAGACGACGTGACCGCGGTGGTCATCAAGCGGAACAGCGCCGGAGCGCGGAAACGGGGGAGGAAGCGATCATGAACGGTTTCAAGGTACTGGTGGTGGACGACGAACCGTTCATCTGTCGTGCGCTGTCGTTCCTGCTTCGCCGCGACGACTTCGAGGTGACCGAGGCGCGCGATGGCGAAGAAGCGCTCGCGGCGATCGTCCGCGACCGCCCCGACCTCGTGTTCCTCGACGTGATGATGCCGAAACTCAACGGCTTCGAGGTCGTCGAGCGCGTCCGCAGCGACCCCGCGCTGGTGCACGTCAAGATCGTCCTGTTGACCGCCCGCGGGCAGGAAGCGGACCGGGAGCGCGGCGTGCTGGTAGGCGCCGACGACTACATCACGAAGCCGTTCTCGCCGACCAAGATCCTCGAGCGGGCCCGCAATCTGCTCGGAGTCGCCTGATGCGGCGGTTTGGCCGGGTTTCGGTCCGACCCGCTTAACTCCCGCCGCGCGGCCCGATACGCTCCCGGCGTGGCTCGAAGGGAGTCGCTCCTGGATCGCCCCGTCTGGTGGCTCGTGCTGCGCCAGGGTCTGCCCATGGCGCTCGGCATGTGCTGTCACGCGCTGTTCAATCTGGTCGACCTCGTGCTGGTCGGCCGTTTCGGTGCCGATGCGGTCGCCGGGGTGCACGTCGCCACGACCGTCGGCTTCCTGCCGATGATCATCGGCAACGGCGTATCGGTCGCGACGTTGGCGCTCCTGTCGCAGTCGCTCGGTCGTGGGGACGTGGCTGGCGCGCAGCGGCTGTCGTCGTGGTCGCAGGCGTTCATGCTGGCGCTCGGCGCGGTGCTGGGCGTCGCGCTGGCGGGAGTCGCCGGCCCGGTGGTCGACTGGCACGGCATCACGGGCACGTCGCGCACCGTCGGCGACCAGTATCTGGTCGTGTCGAGCCTCGGGACGTTCTCGATGTTCGCGCTGATGCAGTGCACGACGACGATGCGGGCCCTCGGCGAGGCGTGGATGCCGTTCACGCTGCTGATCGCCGCCAACCTGCTGAACATCGCACTGAACTTCCCGCTGATGTTCGGCTGGGACGCGATCGGCCTGCACGGCTACGGACCGGTCGGCGCCGCGTGGGCGTCGACGGCGGCGCGCATCCTCGCGTCGGTGGTGGGCTATTGGTGGATCGCGCGACCGGGATACACGCTGCGGTTCGACCGGATCGAGTGGCTGCCGCCGGACGGCGTGCTCCGGAAGATCTCCGACCTCGCGCTTCCGCAGAGCGTGCAGATGCTGGTGCGGGTCGCCCCGGTCCTCGTGATCACCCGGCTGGCGGGGAAGATCGCCGGCGAGCCGGCGATCGCGGCGCTCGGGGTCACGCACCCGGCTCGACACGCTGGTGCTGTTCGCTTCGCTCGGCTTCGCGAGTGCTGCCACCGCGGTCGCCGGACGCAATGTCGGCGCCGGGCGCGGGGGGCGGGCGCGGCGCGCGGGCATGCTCGCCGGGACGCAGGCGACGGTGTTCGGCGCGGCGGTCATCGGGCTGCTCGCCTGGTATGCGGCACCGCTCATCGGGCTGTTCATCGCCGATGTCGGGTCCGCGGTGGAGGAGGCCGGTGTCGGCTACCTGCGCATCGCGGCCTGGGCCCATCCACTCGCCGCGTTCTGCATCGCCGCGACCGGCGCGATCAACGGCGCTGGCCGGACGTTGCCGCCGATGCTGCTCGACCTCGGCGGTTTCTTCCTGGTGTTCGTGCCGGCGGGCTTCGCACTGGTCGCGTTCTGGCCAGCGGCCGGGCTGGTCGGCCTCTGGACCCTCGTCGTGGCGACGCAGGTCGCGCTGATGCTCGCGTACGTCGTCTACGTCGAGCGGGGCCGATGGACGCGCCGGCTCCGCGCGCGCCGCGCCGCTGCCAGTTTGGCAGGCTGAGCGGGGGCGTCGCGGAGCGTCCTGTCAAGTTGACCGGGGCCGGCGCGTGGCCGACATGCGCGGAGTCGCTCGCGCCCGCAGCCATGGGCCGATCGCGCCACCGGCCGGTGGCACGCCGTTTGTTGTCGCGGCCCGTCCGTCCGTCGGCGCCGCCGAACGCCGGCCGGAGACCCCACGCAGAACTCCGCAGCGCCGAGAGCCATCAGCATGTCCAAGATCATCGGAATCGATCTCGGGACCACGAACTCGGTGGTCGCCGTCATGGAGGGCGGTGAGCCCACCGTCATCCCCAACCTCGAGGGCAGCCGCACCACGCCGTCGGTCGTCGCCTTCACGCCGGCCGGCGAACGGCTCGTCGGCGCCGCCCGCCAAGCGCCAGGCGATCACCAACCCCCAGAACACGATCTTCTCGATCAAGCGGTTCATGGGGCGGCGCCACAACGAGGTCGCCGAAGAGGAGCGATGGTGCCCTACAAGATCACCGGCGGTCCCGACGAGCTCGTCAAGGTCGAGGTCCGCGGCAAGGAGTACACGCCGCCGGAGATCTCCGCGATGATCCTGCAGAACCTCAAGAGAGGCCGCCGAGGACTACCTGGGCGAGAAGGTCGATCGCGCGGTGATCACCGTGCCGGCCTACTTCAACGACTCGCAGCGCCAGGCGACCAAGGACGCCGGCAAGATCGCGGGCCTCAAGGTCGAGCGCATCATCAACGAGCCGACCGCGGCGGCGCTGGCCTACGGCCTCGACAAGAAGCCGGCAGCAAGAACGAGCGATCGCGGTCTTCGACCTCGGCGGCGGCACGTTCGACATCTCGATCCTCGACGTCGGCGACGGCGTCTTCGAGGTGCAGTCGACCAACGGCGACACGCACCTCGGCGGCGACGACTTCGACGAGGTCGTGATCGAGTGGCTCGGCGACGAAGTTCAAGAAGCAGGCCGGGCATCGACCTGCGCAACGACCAGATGGCGCTCCAGCGCCTGAAGGAGGCCGCGGAGAAGGCCAAGATCGAGCTGTCGAGCGCCCAGCAGACCAGCATCAACCTGCCGTTCATCACGATGGACCAGAGCGGGCCGAAGCACCTGCAGGAGAACCTGACGCGCGCGAAGTTCGAGCAGCTCGTCGAGCCGCTCGTCGAGCGCTGCCGCAAGCCGTGTGAAAGGCCCTCGACGGACGCCAAGCTCAAGGCCAGCGGACGTCGACGAGGTGATCCTGGTCGGCGGCTCGACCCGCATCCCGGCGGTGCAGCAGCTGGTCAAGGAGATGTTCCAGCGCGAGCCGAACAGAGCGTCAACCCCGACGAGGTCGTGAGCCTCGGCGCGGCGATCCAGGGCGGCGTGCTCGCCGGCGACGTCAGCGACGTGCTGCTGCTCGACGTCACGCCGCTGTCGCTCGGCATCGAGACGCTGGGCGGCGTGATGACCAAGCTGATCGAGCGCAACACGACGATCCCGACCAGCAAGAAGCAGATCTTCTCGACCGCCGGCGACAACCAGCCGGCGGTCGACATCCACGTCCTGCAGGGCGAGCGCGAGTTCGCCACGCGACAACCGCACGCTGGGCAAGTTCAAGCTCGAGGGCATCCCGCCGGCGCCGCGCGGCATGCCGCAGATCGAGGTCACGTTCGACATCGACGCCAACGGCATCCTGAACGTGTCGGCGAAGGACAAGGGGACCGGCAAGGAGCAGAAGGTCACGATCCAGACGTCGTCCGGTCTCGACCGAGGACGAGGTCGAGCAGATGCGCAAGGACGCGGAGGCGCACGCGGCCGAGGACAAGAAGCGCCGCGAGCTCGTCGACGTCCGCAACCAGGCCGACTCCGCCGCCTACGCGGCCGAGAAGCTGCTGAAGGACAACGCCGCGAAGCTCGACCCGACCGAGCGTGGCGCCGCCGAGACCAAGATCGGCGAGCTCCGCAAGCTCGCCGAATCGAGCGACGACGTTGCGAAGATCCAGCACGCGATGCAGGAGCTCGACGCCGTGCGTGCAGCCGTTGCTCGCGAAGGTCCACCAGGGCGGTGCCCAGGCCGGACCCGGCCCGCAAGGCGCCGGCGGCGGTGCCGAGGGCAGTGGCGGGTCGGAGAGCAGCGACGAGGACATCAAGGACGCGGACTTCGAAGTGAAGAAGTGAGCCGCGCCTGAGTCCCGCCGAGACGGCCGCGGGCAGGACCCGCGGCCGTGTTCGCGTACCGGCCGTGACCCGAACCTCCGCGCAGGGTGGAGGGCGGCACGGCGCGGCACTATCCTGCTCGGCCCCTCCCGTCCCCTGTTACCGCCAAGCGCCGAAGGACCTACTCCCTGGTCCGCGATGATCCGCGTCGAACGCCTCACGAAGCGATTCGGTCCGACCGTTGCAGTCGACGACGTCAGCTTCGCGGTCGACCGCGGTGAGGTCGTCGGTTTCCTCGGTCCGAACGGCGCGGGCAAGACCACGACGATCCGGGTGCTGACCTGCTACCACCCGGCCTCGTCGGGCCAGGTGGAAGTCGCGGGCTACGACGTGTTCGAACGACCGGTCGAGGTCCGCCGCAGCATCGGGTACCTCCCCGAGAACGTGCCGATCTACGACGACCTCCGGGTCGAGGAGTACCTGACCTACCGCGCCGAGCTCAAGGGCGTCCCGCGCCCGCTGCGCCGCGCGGCGGTGCACGAGGCGATCGAGCGGTGCGGCGTCCAGGAGGTTCGGCGAAAGCTCGTGCGCCACGTGTCGCGCGGCTACCGCCAGCGGGTCGGCCTCGCCGACGCGTTGGTCGCGCGGCCACCGATCCTGATCCTCGACGAACCGACGTCCGGACTCGATCCCAATCAACGGCGGCGGATGAAGGCGCTGATCCGCGAGCTCGCCGACGAGCACACGGTCCTGTTCAGCAGCCACGTTCTCGCGGAGGTCGCGGACGTGGCGAGTCGCATCCTGATCATCCACCACGGTCGGCTGCTCGCGGACGGCAGTCTCACCGACTTGCTGACGACGGCTCCGGGTCGGGAGCTGCGCGTCGTCGCGCGCGTGCAGGGCGAGGCGATGCGCGACCGGCTCGCGGCGATCGACGGCTGCGACGCGGCGCGCGTCGCGGAGGAAATCGACGGCTGGTCGACCGTCGTCGTGCCCCTCGGGCGCGACCTCGATCCGCGCGACGAGGCCTGGCTCAGGGTCGCCGCACTGGACGTCCCGGTGCGCGAGTTCCGACTCGCACAGCCGACGCTCGAGCAGCTGTTCGCGCACGTGACCGAGGGACCCGCCGAGGAGCACGTCGCGTGAGGGTTCTCTGGGCGACGTTCAAGCGCGAGCTCCGGGGCCACCTCTACAGCCCGGTCGCGTACGTGGTGCTCGTGACTCCTCTACCTGTTCCGCGGCGTCGAGATCGCATCGTTGGTGCAGGTCGCGGCGCTGTTCGGCATCGACCAGGAGCAGTTCGCGACCGCGTACCTGCTCCGGCCCAGCAGCTTCATCCTGATGATCCTGGTGCCGCCGATCCTGACGATGCGCTGCTTCGCCGAGGAGAAGCGCACCGGCTCGATCGAGGTGCTGCTGACCGCACCGGTCCGAGATCACGAGATCGTCGTCGGCAAGTGGCTGGCGTCGGTCGCGTTCTTCGGGTTGCTCTGGCTGCCGACGCTGTTCATCCTGCTCGCGCTGCGCGAAGACGCGTTCCTCGGCGCCGACCTCGCGTTCGGTCCGACCCTGTCCGGCTACCTCGGGATCGCGCTCGTCGGCTCGCTACTGCTCGCCGTCGGGTGCTTCACCAGCAGTCTGACCGACAATCAGCTCCTCGCATCGCTCGCCGCGATGCTGTTCGCGGCGCTGCTGCTGTTCGTGCCGGGGTTCGTCGCGCCCCATCTCGCGGAGTCCGGCATCGCGCAGGCGGCGGACACGGCGCCGGTGGGTGCGTTCGACCGCGTGCTCGAGTTCGCGCGCGAGGAAGTGCTGATCCCGCTCGTCCGGCAGGTCGACGTGCTCGATCACCTGACGAACTGGTTCTTCCGCGGCGTGATCAACTCCGCGCACGTCGTGTTCTACGTCGTCGGCACCGCGGTCTTCCTGTTCCTGACCACGCGGTCCCTGGAGGCGCGCCGATGGCGATGACGCGGGCGCGGCGCCTGTTCGGGCGCTTCAATCTCTTCCTGTCGGCAGTCCTCGCGCTCGCGATCTGGGCCGCTGCGACCGCGCTCGCGACGCGACCGGCCTTCAAGGTCCTGGTCGATCTGACGCCGCAGGCGCAGTTCTCGGTCAGTGACGAGACCCGGGACCTCCTCGACGAGCTCCGGAAGCGCGACCTGATCGTGCGGATCGACACCTTCTACGCGCGCCTGCCCGCGCCGCGAACGCCGGAGGAGCGAGCGCTCGTCAACATCCAGAACCGCGTCCAGGCGCTGACGACCGATCTGCTGGTCCGCTACGCCGAGCTCGGGGGCGACCACGTCGACGTGCACCACTACGACCTGGTGCGAGACATCGGCCCGGCACGAGCCCGCAACGAGGAGCTCGGCGGGTCGGTCCAGGACAACTCGGTCGTCGTGTCGATCGGCAAACGCCACAAGGTCCTGCAGCTCGCCCTCGACATGGCGGAGATCGATGTGCCGTCGGCGCGGCCGTCGGCGGCGCCCGGGGCCGACCGGGCCCTGCCAACGCTGCGCGTCTACAAGGGCGAGGAGGCGCTGTCGACCGCGATCCGCTCGCTCCTGAGTGAGGGCACGCCCCACGTGTACTTCCTCGTCGGGTTCGAGGGTGAGGCGCAGCTCACGGCCGGCACGGCGGACTCCTACTCGTCGCTCCTGACCGCGCTGAAGCGCGAGGGATTCGAGATCGGGATGTGGAACCTCGAGAAGGAGGGCCGCATCCCCGACGACGCCGCGGTCGTCGCCGCCCTCGAGCCACGCGGCGAGCTGAGCGAGCAGGCGACGCGCGTGCTGTTCGACTGGATCCGCGGTGGCGGCCGCTTCTTCCTCAACACCGCGTGGTCGCCGGTGCCGGGCCCGCGCTGGAACCCGACGTTCGACGCGCTCGGCCAGCTCTGCGGGTTCGAGATCGGCGAGGACCTCGTGTGCCAGCTCGTGCCCGATCCACGTGCGCCGAATCGTCCGGGTGTCGGTGGAGAGCGTGCGCAGAACCTGCTGATCACCGACATGGCGCCGCACCCGATCACGCGGCCGCTCGCCCGGCAGAACCGCTATCCGCAGCTCAAAGTGGCGCGCGAGGTCAGACCGCGCTCCGGGGACCAGGCCGGCGTGCGCGTCGAGTCGCTGCTGCGGACCGGCAAGTGGTCGTGGCTCGCGCCGCGCGATCCCGCGAGCGAGGACGCCGTGCTCACGCCGCCGAATGGCGATGCCGCCTACGGGCCTCGCTCGGTCGCGATCGTCAGCGACATCGACAACCCGGGCGGGCCACCGGGGCACGTCGTCGTGATCGGCGGGCTGGCGTTCAACAACCTCGGCTTCCAGGTCAACGGCGATCTCGCGCTCAACGTCTTCAACTGGGCCGTGAAGCGCACCGAGCTCGTCACGGTGCGCGGCAATCGCTATCGCAGCAACCGTCTCGACCCTGCACCGCAACAGGTGCGGCGCGCTCAGGCGCTCGTGCAGTGGTGGGTCCCCGGGGCGCTGTTCCTCGTGGGCTTCGCGATGTTCCTGATCCGCCGGAGGCGCTCGTGAAGGGGCTCGGCGGGACACTCCTGCTGCTGCTCGTGCTGGTGGCGATCGGTGTCGCCTTCTGGCTGAGCCGCGGTGCGCCGGCGGCCGGCGACGACAGCCTCACGGTGTCGGCGCTCGACGGACGACATCTGATGCGCGCCGCCCGCATCGCCGTACAGAACGACCCGAACGGAGCGGCGATCGAGTTCGAGCAGGACGGCGGCGGCCGCTGGCGGGTCGTCGAACCCGTGCGCGATCTCGCGTCGGTCGCGCGACTCGAGGCGATCGCGAAGGCCTACGACACCGCTCAGCTCGTCCACGCCTACGAGAAGCGCGACGTCACCGACAAGCTGCTCGCGGACACGGGACTCGACACGCCGCTCGCACGGCTCGAGGTGCACTGGCCGGACGACCACTCGATCGAGATCCGGATCGGCCAGAAGGGACCACTCGGTCGCGATCGGTTCGCGATGCGCGACGGCGAGGTGTTCCGCGTGCAGGAAGCGTTGATGACGTCGCTGCAGTTCACGCCGCAGGAGGCGCGCGACCCGTTCGTGTTCCAGAACCTGCCCGAGCAGGTCGAGCGGATCCGGCTGACGCGGCGCACGGACTCGGGCGCACAGGAGTCGATCGCGCTGTCGCGACCGGGTGGTGGCGCCTGGACCTTCACCGAGCCTGCGGGCCTTCGCGTCGATCCGGAGCGCGCGGCGGCCTTCGTCCAGGGGTTGCTCGGACTCCGGGTGACGCGCTTCCTCCAGGGCAGGCCATCGGAGCTCGTCGGACCGACCGGACCGGAGGCGCCGCCCGACGCCGTGATCGAGGTCGAGGGTCTGGGCGGACGCGAACGCGTCGTGCTGCGGCGCGATGCAGCGGCCGGCGAGCTGATCGGCGAGTCGGACGTACGCGACTCCTGGTTCGCCGTCGAAGACCGGAAGTATCGCGCCGTCCTCGAGACGCCTCTGCTTTCGCTACGCGCGCACTGGCTCCTCACGCTGCCGCTGGACGAGACCGAGCGCATCCGCATCGTGGTACCGGGCAAGCGGCCGATCGAGCTCGTCCGCCGCGCGGGCAAGACGCTCGCGCTGGCGCAGCCGGTCGCGTCACGGGCCTGGCCGACGGCGGTGAGCGAGCTGCTGCAGGCATTGCGCGGACTGGCGGTCCGCGAGTTCGTCGAGGATGGCGCGCACGATCTCGACCGCTACGGGCTCGGCGAGGGCCGGACCGAAGTCACGTTGCACGCGGCGCGTTGGAACAAGCCGGACGTGCTCTACGTCGGCGCCGATCGCGGCGACGGCGCGACGTTCCTGAAGCGGGCCGACGAGCCGAACGTCGTGGCCATCGAGACCAAGACGGCCGACGTCCTCCGTCGGCCGTGGACCGACTACGTCGACCGCGGCGTCACCCACATCGACGAACCATCGACCGTCCGGGCGATCACGCACGTGCACGGCGACCGCACCGTCCGATTCGTCCGTGGCGACGACGGCTTCTGGCACCGGCAGGGCGAGACCGAGCGCGTGCCGATCGTCGACGAGATCAACGACCTCCTGGTCGAGCTGACCGCCAAGGCGGTGCTGCCGAAGGCGGCGTGGAACGTCACCGACACCGCCACCGTCCGGGTCGAGGGCCTCGGCGGGCGAGTGCTGGACACGCTGGAGGTCGGGCCGACCGCGGACGGCGGCTACCTCGCACGCACCGGTCCGGACGCCGAGTTCATCTACGCGCTCGAGCTGCGGGACGGCCGCGACCTGTTCGGGCTCGAGTGACGGGTCGCGCGGCTTCCTGCCGCCAGCGGCACGCCCACCCGCGGTGGGGATGCCCGAGGCTGTCGGCCGCGCTGCCGTCGGTCCGGGTCCGCTCCGGCCCGTGTTCCGGTCGGCGTGGAGTTCCGGCCCCGGCAGTGGACGGGCTGGAAGGCCAGCGGCTAGCATGCGGCGCCATGGGTGGTTCGGTCAGGAAGCTCCTTTGGGGGCTCGTGCTCCCGTTGTTCGGGTTCGTCGCGTGCCAGTCGTCGAAAGACCAGATGGATCTCGCGGTCAACCCGACTCTCTACACGTCGCCCGGTTACCACGCGCGCATGCCCGCGGACCGGCCGGCGTTCATGCCACCGATCGTCGACGACCGTGGCTCGTCGACACCGGAGGAAGCGTCGGGGCCGTTCCCCGTCACGTGGATGCCCGACAGCTACTGGGATCGCCCGGTCGTCGAGATGGTCGACGACACGCTGCGCGAGGAGCTCAAGGATTCCGGCGTGTTCTCGTCGATCGAGGACACCCCGCCGCCGAGTCCGGACGCGGTGGTCGTGCAGGTCGAGATGACGCGTGCGCGATGCGGCCTCGAGGAACAGGCCGCCAAGCGTCGCTCGATGGCCGAGCTGACGGTCAACGTGACCGTTCGCGGCCCCGTCGACGCGAGCGGCGGCCGGGACGTGATCTGGCAGAAGGAGTTCCACGAGGTCACCGCGTCCGATCTGTTGATCCGTCCGCCGGTGGTGCCGTCGATGTTCGGTCGGGTCACGCAGCGCGTCGTCGCGCGTGTCGTCGCCGCGCTCGATGAGTCCAACGTCGGCCGTTCGGGCGTCCCGATCAGCGACAGCGACGACTGACGAGAGCGCCGGACGAACGATGGACGTCGACGCGTTCGTTCGGCAGCTCCGCGACGGGGCCGGTGATTTCGGTCGCGTGGAGGCGGCGCACACCGTGCCGGCGCGTCCGGCCCGGACCGCACCGTATCCCGACTGGGTGACCCCGGCGCTCAGGGCGGCGCTCGAGTCCCGCGGGATCCTCGATCTCTACGTGCACCAGCGGCGTGCCGCCGACCGCCTGCACGACGGCAGGCACGTCGTCGTCGCGACCGCGACCGCGTCGGGCAAGTCGGTGTGCTACCACCTGCCCGTGCTCGATCGGCTGCTGCGGGAGCCGGGGGACGCCCGTGCGCTCTACCTGTTCCCGACGAAGGCGCTCGCTCGCGACCAGATGGCGGAGCTCGAGACGCTGCTCGCGGCCGCCGACTCCGGGGACGCCGGCCACCGCCTGTGCGTCGCGGTCTACGACGGTGACACGCCACCGGCGACGCGGCGGGCGTTGCGAGAGGCCGGCCACCTCGTCGTGACCAACCCGCACATGCTGCATGCCGGCATCCTGCCGAACCACACGAAGTGGCAGGGGCTGTTCTCCGGGCTGCGCTACGTCGTCGTCGACGAGGTGCACACGCTGTCCGGGGTCTACGGCTCGCACGTCGCGAACGTCCTCCGTCGATTGCGCCGGATCTGCGCGCACTACGGGTCGGATCCGGTGTTCTGCGCGGCCAGCGCGACGATCAGCAACCCGGGCGAGCACGCGCGGCGCCTGTTGGAGCGAGACGTCGAGGTCATCGACGACGACGGCAGTCCGCGCGGACCGAAGCACTTCCTGTTCGTCAATCCCGCGCTGGTCTCGGAAGCGTCCGGGACGCGCGTGCCTGCACTCGAGAGCGCGCGTCGCGTCGCGGCACCGCTGCTCGAGAGCGATCTGCAGAGCATCTGGTTCACCCGCACGCGCAACTCGATGGAGGTGCTGCTCAAGTACTTCCGGGACGAGGCACGCCAGCGCAACGTCGACCAGGAACGCATCGCCGGCTATCGCGGCGGCTACCTGCCCGAGCTCCGGCGCGGGATCGAACGCGGTCTGCGCAGCGGCCGGATCGGCACGGTCGTGTCGACGAGCGCGCTCGAGCTGGGCATCGACATCGGCAGCCTCGACGTGTGCGTCCTGGTGGGCTACCCGGGGACGGTGTCGAGCACGTTCCAGCGCGCCGGGCGCGTCGGGCGCAGGCAGCGTGCCAGCGCCGTGCTGATGGTTGCGCGGTCGTTCGCGATGGATCAGTATCTCGTCCGCGAGCCGGGCTACCTGTTCGGCGAGCCACGCGAGGCGGTGTCGATCGACCCCGACAACGCGATCATCCTGACCAATCACGTCAAATGTGCGGCGTTCGAGCTGCCGTTCGACCGCGGTGACGGCTTCGGCGAGGCGGAGGGCGTCGACGAGGTGCTCGATTTCCTCACCGACGATCTGCGGGTGCTCGTCCGCCAGGGCGATCGCCATCACTTCGCGGCGTCCACGTATCCGGCCGAGGGAGTGAGCCTCAACGCGGCCGACATGGACAACGTCGTCATCCACGACCGCGAAGACGCCACCGTGCTCGCGGAGATCGATCGCGCGTCGTCGATCACCGAGGTCTACGAAGGTGCGATCTACGGCCACCAGGGCGAGCAGTACCTCGTCGAGGAGTTCCGCTACGATGACCGCCGCGCGTACGTCCGCAAGGCCGACGCCGACTACTACACCGAGGCCGACACCGAGACCGAGGTGCGCGTGCTGCACGTCGACGAGAGCCAGGACTTCGGCGGGTACGCCGCACACCTCGCGGAGGTGCACGTCTCGACGCTCGCGAAGGCGTTCAAGAAGATCCGCTTCTACACGCGCGAGAACGTCGGCATCGGCGAGATCGACCTGCCGCCGGAGGAGTTCGAGACCGAGGCCTGTGTGCTGGCGCTCGCGCCCGAGCTGGTCGAACGCTGCGGACTCCAGCAGGGTGCCGACGGCGGGGGGCTGCGTGGCCTCGCCGAGCTCGTCCAGGGACTCGTACCGCTGTTCGTGCGGGTCGATCCCGGCGACGTGCGCGTCACGTCCGAGCTGCGCCACCCGCATTTCGAGCGTCCGACCTTGACGATCTACGACCGCATCCCGAACGGTGTCGGCCTTTCGGAACGCATCTTCCGCGTGCATCACGAGATCCTCGATGCCGCCGCCGGTGTCGTCGCGCGGTGCACGTGTGCGACCGGTTGCCCCGCCTGCATCGGTCCGAGCGCGGATCAGGGCCGGCGCGGCAAGGCGCTCGCGCTCGCGGTGCTCCGAGGGATGCGCGATGGGGCGTGATCTGCGCGACAAGCTCCGGCGGAGCTTCGCGGTGGGCAGTGACGGCGACACCGAGCCGACGACCCCGGTCGTGCGTGCGGGCGGTGGGCTGCGGGAATACCTGCAGCGGCGCCGCGAGCGGTCGTTGGCGCGACGCGAACCGGTCGCGTTGCCCGAGGGCGAAGCGGTGCAGAACGCGCTCGGGTCGTGCTGGCTCCGGCGCCTTCGCTGCTCGCTCGACGACGTTCACGGCGAGGTGCCGCTGGCGGTCGCGGCAACGGTGGACTGGGCACGGATCGCCGAGCTGGGGCGCGACGACGCGTTCGCCGCGGCCCGGCTGGAGTCGTGCACGTTCGTCGACACCGAGACCACGGGCCTGTCCGGCGGGGCGGGGACCACGGTGTTCCTGACGGGACTCGCGTTCGTCGAAGGGCACGAGCTGGTGCTCGAGCAGGTGTTCCTGCGCGGCTTCGACGAAGAGGCCGCGGCCCTGACGCACGTCGCGATGCGCCTCGCCGAGCGTCCGCTGCAGGTCACCTACGTCGGCAAGAGCTTCGACCGACACCGTCTGCACGCGCGGATGACGATCCACCGGGTCGCGTCGAACGTCCTCGCGCCGCTCCACCTCGATCTGCTCTACCTGGCGCGCCGGGCGTGGGGCAAGGAGCTGCCCGACGCCCGTCTGCGCACGGTCGAGGAGCACCGCCTCGGTCTGCGTCGCCACGACGACCTGCCGGGCAGCGAGGCGCCGGCGGCGTGGCTCGACTGGCTGCGCGATCGCACCGGACCGGTCGACCGCGTGCTCGAGCACAACCGGCTCGACGTGCTGTCGCTGGTGGCATTGCTCGGCGTGCTCGGGCGGACGTCGAGCGCCTAGGCGTCCGCCCCGCCCGCGTCGCGCCCTGCCAGGGCGCGCCACAGCCGGATCGCGGCCGGGTAGGTCTCGCACTCGGCGGCGAACACCCGGTCGGCGAGCGCGTGGACGTCGTCGCCCGGCAGGACCGGAACCCGGGCCTGCATCAGGATCGGGCCGTGGTCGTATCGGTCGTCGCAGTGGTGCACGGTGCAGCCGGAGAACGCTTCGCCGGCCTCGAGCACCCCGCGGTGGACGCGGTCGCCGTAGCAGCCACGGCCGCCGTGCCGCGGCAGCAGCGCCGGGTGGATGTTGAGCACGCGGCCGCGGAAGTCGTCCGGGATCGGCAGCAGCCGGAGGTAGCCGGCCAGGCAGACGAGCTCGACGTCGTGACTCCGCAGCACCTCGAACGTGCGTGCCGCATCCCGCTCGATCGTGCACGGTAGCGACGCGCGGGCGGCGCGCTCGATCCCTCGGACACCGTCGCGGTCCGAGACCACGCACTGCACGCGCGCGGGCAGCTCACCGGCGGCGATGCGGTCGAGGAGGTTCTGCAGCGTGCGGCCGCCGCCGGACAGCAGCACGCCGAGGCGGATCGGGTCGGTCGCGCCGGTCATGCGAGCGATGCGACGATGCCGGACAGCAGGCTGGCCATGCGTGGCGCGGCCAGATCGGCGGCGTCGATCATGTCCTCGATGTCGGTCGGCAGATTGCTCTCGACGCTGACGAGCTGCGTGATCCCGACCAGGGCGAGCACGTCGAGCCCGGAGTGGACCGCCGCGAGGACCTCCGGGACGAGCGCCATGCCGACGACATCGGCACCGGCGCGCCGCAGGAAGCGGTACTCCGCGCGCGTCGGCAGACTCGGGCCGGGCACCGCGGCGAACACCGCGCCGAGGCAGTGGATGCCGGCCTCGTGGCCGACCTCGCGCGCGCGGCGCCGCCAGCGCGCGGGATACGGGTCGGACATGTCCGGGAAGCGCGGACCCAGCTCCTCGTCGTGGGGGCCCTGCAGCGGCTGGATGTTCGCGAAGTTGAGATGGTCCTCGACGACCGCGATCGACCCCGGCTCGATATGCCGGGACAGGCTCGCAGCGCCGGCGGTCAGGATCAGCACCTCGACGCCCATCGCCTGGAGCACGCGCACCGGAAACGTCACGTCGACCGCGGTGTGGCCTTCGTACGGCGCGAGCGGCGGGTCGCCGACGACGACCGGGACGCCCTCGAGCTCGCCACCGATCAGGTGGGACTGCTCGGAGAGACGGAGTCCGCCGGGCAGACCCTTCTGGTGCAGCATCACCTTGTTCTTGAGCTGACCCGAGATCGACGCGTGGCCGGTGCCGAGGAGCATCGCGACGCGCGGTCGCTGGCCGAAGTAGGACAGCAACTGGTCGGCGGCCTCGCGCGCTCGGCGTCGCAGGGGAAGATCGGCAGGGCTGACCATCTCGGCTCCTCGGTGGTCGGTCGGGTGGTTCGGGGGCATCCGCACCCGACCGTGGTCGTGCATGGGCTCGTGCCGCCGTCGGATCACGGTTCGGAATCGAGCAGCGCCCCCAGTCGATCGCGAAGGGCGGTCACAGTAAAGCCGGAGACCAGGACCATCTTGTCCCGAGAGGTCTCCCCGGCGACGAGACGGAGGGTGCGGGCCGGAACGCCGAGTGCTCCGGCGAGCACGAGGAGGAGCCGGGCATTGGCCTTGCCCTTCTCCGGTGGAGCGCTGACGGCGATCTTCAGGGCGTCGCCGTGGACGCCGACGAGGCGCTCCCGGCTGGCACCGGGCGCGGCCCGCACCCGGATCACCGCGCCGTCGGCGTGGGCTTCGATCCGCACGCTCACTCGAGCACGGCGACGATCAGCGCGTCCGGGTGATCGCGCAGGAGCCGTTCGATCAGCTTCGAGGCCGTGACGTTGCGGCGATCGGACAGTGCGCGGAGCCCGCGCGCCAGCAGCCGTGTCGCCGCGAGCTCCTCGGTGAACGCCTCCGTCCAGTCGGCCGGTGCGGCCTGGAGCTGGGCGATGGCGTCGTCGAGGGCCACGGTGACCACCGGATAGCCGTGCTCGCCGGTTCCGGTGGCGTCGTCGTCGGCGCGCAGGCACGCGAGGTAGCTCTTGGCGGCGACCAGGTGCTCGGCCCAGCTCAGCGCGCCGACGAACGCCGCGTGCTCGGCGGGTAGCCCGTCGAGCGCGGGGAAGAAGCGAGAGGCGTCGGATCGTACCGCCGCCAGTGGGATCGCGCGCTCCTCGCCGCCGTCGAGCACCTGCACGCGCACGCCGGCGGCGTTGCCCTCGATCGTCATCGACAGCACGCGAGCGCGCTCACCGGACGGCAGGACGATCTCGATCGCCTGCTTCTCGAGCGCGGCCAGGTAGCCGTCCAGATAGCGCTGGGCCGCGGCGAACGCCGGCACCAGCGCTCCGACCGCACGCCCCGCGGCGCGGTCCGAGAGGTCGCGTGCGATCGCCGCGCAGCTCTCGCCGGCGGCGCCGGGTGCGAGCGCGCGGAGCTTCGGGACCGGGCCGTCGGCGGCGGTCAGCGCCGCGGTCGCCCGCGCCCACGCCGTGCTCTCGAGCTCGGTGGCACGAGCCTTCGCGAGGTCCTCGATGGCGGCGCGGTCCTTGTCGAGTGCGTCGCGCAGCCCGGCACGGTCCGGCAGCAGCGCATCGGGCCAGCCGCCGTCGCTCGACACCAGCTTCTCGAGCGGCGCGAGCCGTTGCCGTGCGACGTCCGGATCGCCAGCGGTGATCGCCTCCGTGAGGGCTGTCCGCAGCGCCGCGACGTGTGCGGAGGCCGCAAGCGAGAGCTCACCTCGCAGCTGTTCGAACACGCCGCGGATCTCGCTGTCGCCGCGCAGATCGTCGTCGACCGAATCGGGCGTCAGCGCCGCGTTCGCCGCGACGAGGTCCCCGCGTTGAAGTGCGTCGCCGAACGCCTTGCGGATCCGCTCCTTCGCCTCGTCCAGCATCGCGCGGCGCCGGGCGGCTTCCTCGGCCTTGCGCTTCAGCTCGTCGCGGACCGACTTCGCCTGTTCGCGAGCGTCCGTCGCCGCCTGGGTGTCGGGGTGCGCGTCGGCCATCGCATCGAGCGCGGCCGCGAGCGCCTCGCCCTCGAGACCCTGCGTCCGGACGTGGAGGAGCGCGTTCTCGGCCTCGAGCCGGGCCTTGTCCGCGAGCGCCTGCTTCGCGTTCGGGTCCTGGAGGTATTCGATGACCTTGGTCGGATCCTTGGCCGCCTCGCGTGGCCAGAAGACCACGACCAGCACCGCGGCGACGACCACCGCGAGCGCGCTGGCGATCCACACGCCGGTGCGGGACGGCGGCGCCATCGCCTCCTCGAGTGCCGTGATCAGCTCGCTCGCCGAGCCGTAGCGATCGTCCGGGTCCTTCTCGAGCAGCCGTGCGATCACGTCCGCGACGGCCGGCGGCACGGTGGGCTCGACCTCGTCGGCGCGCTCGGGCTCCTGCTTCAGCTGGGCCTGCAGGATCTCGCGGATGCTCGATCCCGAGAACGGCGTGCGGCCGGTGACGAGCCGGTAGAACGTGCAGCCGAGCGAGTAGAGATCGCTGCGGTGGTCGAGCTTCTCGTGCCGCACCTGCTCGGGCGACATGAAGTGCGGCGTTCCGACCGCCTTGCCGTGCTCGTCCTCCTCGGTCAGCGCGAGGCCGAGATCGGCGACCTTGACGTGACCGTGCCGGTCGATCATCAGGTTGTCGGGCTTGATGTCGCGATGCACGACGCGCATCTGCTCGGCGAACGTCAGCGCGCGTGCCGCGGCCAGCACGATCGGGGCGGCCTCGTCGACCGGGAGCTTGCCGCGCTGCCGGATCAGGTCCTCGACCGAGCCGCCGTTCATCAGCTCCATCGAGTAGAAGTACGTCTCGCCGTCGTGGTCGACGTCGAAGACCTGCACGACGTTGGGGTGGTTCAGCCGCGCGGCCGCGCGTGCCTCGGCGACGAAGCGACCGACGAACATCGGATCGGACGTGCGCTCGCGCGACAGCACCTTGAGCGCGACCTGTCGGCCGAGGCTGGTCTGCTCCGCCCGATAGACGCGACCCATCCCGCCTTCGCCGAGCACTCCGAGGACGCGGAACCCGCCGATCGTCTCGGGCCACGTCTCGCCGTCGGCCGGGGCGGCGGCGAACCGGATCGTGCTGTCGCCGACCTCGAGCAGATCCCCGTCCGCCAGCCGTGCGGCCGCGACCGTCTTGCCGTTGTGCACGAACGGTCCGGCCAGGCCCTTGGCGCCGAAGCCCCCGTCCTTCAGGGCCTTCACGACGAGGTGGGCGTCGGCGACCTCACGCCCCCCGACCCGGAGCTCGGTGTCGGTGCCGGCCCCGATCGTGACCCCACGTTCGGGGGAGAGGGCGATGGACGAGCCCTTTCCCGGGCCGCGGACGACGGTCAGTACGGACATGCTGGATCGGATCGGCACCACGCGTCCGCGGTCGACGGCCTCACGCCGCGGGGGTCGGGCGGGCACGCGGGCCGTGACCAGTATGACGGGCGTCGCGTCGCGATGCCACCGGCCGCGTCCGACAAGACGCGCCGAAGTCGGAGCCCAAAGCGCGTGCGGAGCGCGATCACGGGGCTGCCGCCGTGCACCTGCGAGCCGGTGCGCCGGAGCTCCAGCGCGCGCGCGAGCCATGCGCGCGGCGGATCGAGCCCGACCAGTGCCCGATGTGCGAGCCGCAGGACCTCGGCGGCGAGCGCCACGGGCGCATCGGGGAGCTCGAGCGTGTCGCCGGTCGCAGCGACCGCGCGCGAACCGAGCCACGCCTCGGCGTCGCGCTCGAGTCGGTCGGCCCGGCGTCGCGCCGCGCGGGCGAGCGTCAACAGCCGGGCCGGGTCGGCCCCGACGAACCGCGCACGCCAGGCCGGGATCAGCTCGTGTCGCGCCCGGTTGCGGGCACGACGGAGATCGCGGTTGCCCGGATCGTCGACGGGTGGCACCGGCGACTCGGCGGCGCACCGCTGGAGCGTCGCCCGCGGCAGCTGGAGGAGTGGTCGTGCGATCACGCAGTGTTCGAGCCACGGTCTCACGCGCGGCACGCCGGCGAGTCCGCGCGGACCGGTGCCGCGCATCACGCGCAGCAGGACGGTCTCGACGTCGTCGTCCGCGTGGTGGCCGGTCAAGAGCACGTGGGCCCCGTGGCGGCGGGCGATCCCTGCCAGCGCCGCGTATCGCGCGTCTCGCAGCGCCGACTCGCTCGCACGCGACGAGGGCTCGATGCGCGCCCGCGCGAATCCGAAGCCGAGGGCCGCGGCGAGGGCCGTGACACGTTCCGGCGTGTCTTCGGCGGCGGCGTGTGCGCCGTGGTGGACGTGCCAGAGCGCGACCGGCGCGTCGTCGAGCCTTCCCGAGTCGCGTAGCCGTGCGAGCCCGAGTGCCAGCGCGATGGAATCCGGTCCGCCCGAGACCGCGACGCCGATCAGGGATCGTCCGCGCGGTCTCGCCAGAGGGCGGAGCGTCGCATCGAGCGCGTCCGCGACCGTTCGGATCGGGGCCATCGAAAGATGAGGGGGCGGGTCTCGTTCGCTATGCTCGTCCGGCGACGAACGACTGTCCACCGCCCGAATCGAGAGGAGACCTCGCCCCCATGGCCATCCGCATCGCCATCAACGGTTTCGGCCGCATCGGCCGACTCGTGTTCCGCATCCTGCACGAGCGATCCGGCTACGAAATCGTCGCCATCAACGATCTGGCGGACGCGCACTCGCTCGGGCACCTGCTGAAGTACGACTCGGTGCACGGTCGCTTCCCGGGGACCGTCGAATGGGCCGAAGGCGAGATCTCGGCGGACGGCAAGAAGACCAAGGTGCTGGCGGAGCGCGACCCGTCGAAGCTGCCGTGGAAGGACCACCGCATCGACTTCGTCGTCGAGTCGACGGGCATCTTCAGGTCGAGGGAGCAGTGCATGCAGCACGTCCAGGCCGGCGCGAACAAGGTGCTGCTGACCGTGCCGCCGAAGGGCGACGTCGACGCGATGGTCGTGATGGGCGTCAACGAAGAAGTGCTGAAGCCCGAGCACAAGGTGATCTCGAACGCCTCGTGCACGACGAATTGCCTGGCGCCGATGGCCAAGGTGCTGCACGACGCGTTCGGCATCGAGCGCGGCCTGATGACCACGGTGCACGCGTACACCAACGATCAGCGCACCGCCGACATGATCCACAGCGACCTGCGCCGTGCGCGCGCGGCGGCGGTCAACATCATCCCGACGACCACCGGCGCGGCCCGCGCGGTCGGCAAGGTCATCCCCGAGCTGAACGGCAAGCTCGACGGCTTCTCGCTGCGCGTGCCGGTTCCCGACGGCTCGATCGTCGATCTGACGGCGAACCTCCGCAAGTCGGTGTCGGTCGCCGAGATCAACGGTGCGCTGCGGGCCGCCGCCGAGGGTCCGATGAAGGGCATTCTCGCCTACACCGAGGAGCCGATCGTGTCCTCGGACATCGTCCACGACTCGCACAGCTCGATCGTCGACGGCGCGTCGACGATGGTGTGCGACGGCGGCAAGCTCGTGAAGGTGGTGAGCTGGTACGACAACGAGTGGGGCTACAGCAATCGCGTCGTCGACCTGCTGACCAAGGCGCACGCGCTCGGTTCCTGATCCGGGAGTCGCGACCATGGCGTTCCAACGCCTGAAGGACCTCGATCTGAAGGGCAAGCGCGTCCTCGTGCGCGTCGACTTCAACGTCCCGCTCGACGATGCCGGAAACGTCACCAGCGACGCGCGCATCCGCGCCGCGCTGCCGACGATCCGCGCGATCCTCGACGCCGGCGGCCGCCCGATCCTGATGTCGCACCTCGGCCGGCCGAAGGGCAAGGTCGTCGATTCGATGCGCCTCCGGCCGGCGGCGAAGCGACTCGGCGAGCTGATCGACGTTCCGGTGCGCACCGTGGACGACTGCATCGGTCCGGACGCCGAGCGCGCCGCGAAGGAGCTCCGCGACGGCGAGGTGCTCGTGCTCGAGAACCTGCGGTTCCATGCCGAGGAGGAGCAGGGCGACCCCGGTTTCGCCGCGCAGCTCGCGAAGCTCGGCGACGTCTACGTCGACGACGCCTTCGGCACCGCGCACCGCGCGCACGCGAGCGTCGCCGGTGTGCCGAAGCTCCTCCCGTCCGCGGCAGGACTGCTGCTCGAGCGTGAGCTCGACGCGTTCGCGAAGGTCCTCGAGTCTCCCGAGCGCCCGCTCGTGGCGATCCTGGGGGGCGCCAAGGTCAGCGACAAGCTCCCGGTGATGCTGCATCTCGTCGACAAGGTCGACGTGCTGATCGTCGGCGGCGCGATGGCCTACACGTTCCTGAAAGCGGCCGGCATCGACGTCGGCCGTTCGCGCTGCGAGGACGACCTGCTGGACGAGGCCGGGCGCGTGCGTGCGCTGTGCGCAGAGAAGGGCGTCGAGCTGCTGCTGCCGACCGATCACGTGTGCGCGGCGGAGCTCTCTGCGGATGCCGAGCCGAGCGTGCACGGTCCGGGCGTTCCGGACGACCTGATGGGCCTCGACATCGGGCCCGCGACGATCGCCGCGTATCGGCAGGCGATCGGGAACGCGAAGACCATCGTCTGGAACGGCCCGATGGGGGTGTTCGAGATCGCGGCGTTCCAGCAGGGCACCGAGGCGATCGCGCACGCGGTCGCGGACTCGGATGCGTTCTCGGTCGTCGGCGGCGGCGATTCGGTCGCGGCGGTCGAGCGCTTCGGCCTCGACGACCGCATCGATCACGTGTCGACCGGCGGTGGCGCGAGCCTCGAGCTGCTCGAGGGGCGCGAGCTGCCGGGGATCGCGGCGCTGGGATAGCGGACGGCGAGCCCGCGTCGGGCGTGCCGTCCGCGACGCCGCCCGCTACCGGATCCGGACCCAGCGCGCCTGCGTCGTGGTCACGCGGGTCAGGTTGGAGTCGAGCACCGCGGCCTCGAAGCCGAGATAGCCGCCGATCAGTCCCGGGAGTGGCAGCAGTTGCGGGAGCGACACCGTCTGGCCGGTGCCGTCGGGCGCCGGGCTCAGCGCGATCACGAGGTTCGAGGCGAGCACCCCGAAGAACGGATCGTTCGGCTGCAGCTCGAGCACCGGCGTGCCGGCCGAACCGAGCGGCACCGGCACCGAGCCGGCGAAGTACGATCCGATGTTGACCAACGGCACCGCATAGCCGCCACCGAACGTCGCCGGATCCGCCCAGACCTCGAGGCCCCAGCCGGTCGAGGTGTTCGCCCCGAGGTCCGCGTAGTACGAGCCGTCCGAGTAGCCGACGATCTGAGCCTGCGTCGGTGGCGCCTGGAGGCGCATGCGGCCCCAGTCGGAGAACACGTTGATCGTCGGGTTGGCGGTCCCGTACGTCAGCCAGGTGCGCGAGTCCGACTGCCGCTTGTAGGTCAGCGTCACCGCCTGCGTGAACGGATCGACGAACGCGAAGCCGTCCGGCTGGAACGGCAGGGGGTTCACCGATTCGTCGAACACCGGCGCGTCTGCCAGCGAGCCCATCACCCCCTGGGACGGCGTGCCGGCGGTGGCGGCGACGTCGCGCTCGTCGCCGCCGTGGTAGGCGGCGGCGATCGCGTGATCGCCGGTGAAGTTGAGCGTCACCGGATGCGCGAGTGTGACGTTCCACGACAGGACGCGGCTCGTGCCGGAGAACGCGAACTGCGAGGTGTACTCCGGCACCGTCAGCCACGTGTTGCTGAAGTCCGGGTCGAGCGCGCCGGTCGCGGCGCCGGGGCGCTGGACCGCGCCCATCAGCCGGATCGCGGGCGCGTAGACCGCGACCGGTACGTTCGGCGGAGTGGCAGCCGATGCACGCCAGATCGTCTGGAACCCGGTGATGTTGCGCGGCTCGCGCATCACGTCGGTCTTCTTCGGATACACGCGCCACACCCAGGTGCCGGGCGGGATCCCGGTGCCGTCCGAGTATGTCCCCGGGTTGTTGTCGGGGAGGTTGTAGGCGACGCCGGTGGCCGCGTTCGCGGCGGTGTCGGTCGTCACGTACGGGGAGTTGTTGGCCAGCACGAGATTCGGCGCGCTGCTGGTCTGCGCGAGGGCCGGCGCGGTCACCGCAGCGAGTGCGACGACGAGGGGGAGTCTGGACATGACGTTTCGGGGAAGGTGTCGGAACGGGTGTTCGGGAGGGCGGACGGCGGGTCTCCGCCCGCCGGTGTCGGCGGATACCGGGCTCAACGCGCATGTCCCGCGGCTGGTGTCGGCGCCGGAACCAGGTCGTCCGCGGACGAACGCTCCAGGTCCTCGGGCAGCGGTGCGACGTGCTGCGTCAGCACCTCGCGCCGCGGCTGTCCCTCGACGTCGATCGTCGCCCACTGGGTCGTCGTGCGCGAGCCGTCGGCGTGGACGTACCACTCGACGCCGTGCTGGTCCGCGGTCTTCGCGACGACCGGGGGCAGCGGTCCCGCCGCTCGCGCGCGCGAGATCGCGCCGGCGTAGGGGACGCCGTTCAGGAGCGGCAGGTAGCTGCCGTCCGGACAGCGGACGCCGTCGGTCAGCCCGTCCGGCAGCGTCAGCGCGACGGTCTCGCCGGGAGCGAGCTTCCGGAACAGCGCCGGGGGCAGCTTCGGCTCGGCCGGAGTCGCCGGCACCGCCGCCGGCGCGGCGACGGGCGTGGCCGTCGGTGCCGGCGCCGCCGTGTCCGCGCTCGCGGTCGACGCCCGCGCGGCGCGCGCCGCACGCGGCAGCACGCACCACAGACCGGTGGCGAGCGCCAGGAGCAGCGGTACCGCGAGAAGCGTGCGAGGGTGCATCGGATCGGATCGACGAGGCCGGCGCGGGCGGGAGAGGGTCGCTAGCCTACGTCCGGTCCCCGGCGTGGGGGACCGCGGAAAATCGGGAGGCCGGTCGCCAGGCTCCGTTCGGGAGTTAGGCTCGACGGCATGCCGACGGTGCATCCTCTACGCATCGCACCCTCCCTGCTGGCCGCGGATTTCGCCCGACTGGCCGAAGCCGTGCGCGCGGCCGAGTCCGGCGGCGCCGACTGGCTGCACGTGGACGTGATGGACGGCCACTTCGTGCCGAACCTGACGATCGGCCCGCCGGTCGTCGCCGCCATCCAGCGCGTCGCGAGTCGCCCGCTCGACGTGCACTTGATGATCGAAGACCCGTTCCGATATGCGGATGCGTTCCTCGACGCGGGCGCGGACGTGTTCACGTACCACGTCGAGATCGCCCGGCAGCGGCCGGACGCGGGCCGCGAGCTCGCCGCGCACGTGCGGCGGCGCGGCGCCCGACCCGCGATGGCGATCAACCCCGACGGCGATCCCGACTGGCTCGCGCCGTTCCTGCCGGATCTCGACATGGTGCTCGTGATGAGCGTGTTCCCGGGTTTCGGGGGCCAGGAGTTCATGCCCGAGGTGCTGGCGAAGATCGGGCGGATCCGCGAGCTCGGGTTCGACGGCGAGATCGAGATGGACGGCGGGATCGATCCGGACACCGTGCAGGCCTCCGCCGCGGCCGGGACCAACGTGTTCGTCGCCGGCACCGCGATCTTCGGTCACGACGATGTCGCGGGACGGATCGCCGCCCTGCGCGAGGGCGCACGGACGGCGCTCGAGCGCTGATCCGGCGCCGGGGGCGCTCCGCCCTCGCGCCGGGCCGTCCGCGCGCCTATCCTCGCCCCTTTCCGGAGTCCTTCCCGGATCCTCACCATCTCCCTTTCCCCTCCCGACTCCCCAGGACCATCCGAACCCATGGCTTGGACGCGATTCTCCAAGAAGAAGGACATGCCCGGTGGGCTGTGGATCAAGTGCGAGAACTGCGGAACCATGTTGTTCCGCAAGGAGTTCGAAGCACGCCACCGGGTCTGTGCGTCGTGCGGCTACCACTTCACGCTGCCCGGTCGGGACCGCATCCAGCTCACCGTCGACGAGGGCTCGTTCGAGGAGCTCTTCGAGGACCTGATCGCCGAGGACCGGCTCGACTTCGTCGACCGCATGCCGTACGTCGACAAGCTCGCCGAGACCCGCAAGAAGACCGGCGAGCGCGACGCGATGATCGTCGGCAACGCCACCATCCACGGTCTACCGTGTGTCGTCGGCGTGATGAACTTCGCGTTCCTCGGCGGCTCGATGGGCATGGTCGTCGGTGAGAAGGTCGCCCGCGCGATCGAGACGGCGATCGAGCGCAAGGTGCCGGTGGTGCTGTTCTCGTGCTCCGGCGGGGCGCGCATGCACGAAGGCGCGATCTCGCTGATGCAGATGGCCAAGACCTGCGCGGCGCTCGCGCGCCTGCAGGAGGCCGGCGGCTTCTCGATCTCGGTGATGACCCACCCGACGACCGGTGGGGTCACCGCGAGCTTCGCATCGGTCTGCGATCTCCTGCTCGCCGAGCCCGGTGCCCTGATCGGGTTCGCCGGGCCGCGCGTGATCGCGACGACGATCAAGAAGGAGCTGCCGAAGGGGTTCCAGCGGGCCGAGTTCCTGCTCGAGAAGGGTCAGATCGACCGGATCGTCGCGCGCGAGGCGATGCGCGCCGAGCTGGCACGCTTCATCGCCTACGCGACGGGGCGCGACGTCGTCGCCGCGCGCGAGGGTGGCAAGCCCGCCGTCGAGGCGAAGGAGACGGTCGCGGTGACGGCCGAGCCGACGCCCGACAAGGGCGGTCGCAAGAGCCGCGGCAAGAAGCGCGCGAGCAAGCGCGGCGAGGATGGCGCCTGACGGTTCGTGACGCGTGCACGCGACGTCGATGCCCGGCGCCCGCTCCACGGGCGCGCGGTGGCGCGCTGACGTGAAGCCCATCCGCCCGCTCAGGGCTCCGGGCCTGCCGGCGCCGCCGGTCGCCGGGCGCTACAAGCGACGGCCCGAGGACTTCGTCGTCGAGGAGCTCCCGCTCTACGAGCCCTCCGGGACCGGCGAGCACCTGTTCCTCCGGATCGAGAAGCGCGGGCTGTCGACGCTCGATGCGGTCGCGCGCGTCGCCGCCGCTTTCGACGTGCCCCAGCGCCTGGTCGGCTACGCCGGCCTCAAGGACAAGCACGCGATCACGCGCCAGTGGCTGTCGGTCGAGAAGGGCGATCCGTCGCGCGCGGCCGCGGTCGAAGGCGACGGTCTGCGCGTGCTCGCGGTGATGCCGCACGGCAACAAGCTCAAGGTCGGTCATCTGCGTGCCAATCGGTTCGAGATCGTGCTGGGGGATTGCGCGCCCGATGCGCGCGATGCCGTGGCCGAGAACCTCGGCTGGCTCGCGGCCCACGGCGTGCCCAACTGGGTCGGCGAGCAGCGGTTCGGCAGCCGTGGGCTCAACCTCGACAAGGGCCTCCGGATCCTCGCCGACGATCCGCGGCGCGCGCTGCGGCGCATCCCGAAGCGGCTCGTGCGGCTGCTCGTCTCGGCGGTGCAGAGCGAGGTGTTCAATCGCGTGCTGGCGCGGCGGCTGCCCACCTTCGATGCGATCCTCCAGGGCGATGTCGCGTGGCTGCATCGCAACGGCGCGTGCTTCCTCGTCGACGACGCGTTCGGCGAACGGATCCGCTGCGAGCGATTCGAGATCTCGCCCTCCGGCCCGCTGCCTGGACCGCGCATGCTGCGCGCCGAGGGCGAGCCCGGGGCGATCGAGGCGGCGGCGATCGCCGAGCTCGGCATCGAGCCGGCACGCTTCGGCATGGTGCCCGGCAAGCTGAACGCCGGCGCGCGACGCCCGTTGCGCGTGCCCGTCACCGAGACCAGCGTCGAGCCGACCGACGGCGGGCTACGGCTCCGGTTCACGCTCGGCAAGGGCGCGTTCGCGACCTCGGTGCTGCGCGAGCTGCTCGCCGACGCGCCCTGGTTCGGGGATGGCGGCGAAGACGACGCGGCGCCGGAGCCCGCCGAGGAGGCGTGATCCGGCGCCGTCGTCCGGTCGCTGCAGCGGTCACTCCGCCGGCGGCACGATCTCGATCGCCGCGCCGTCGACGACCAGCACGAGGCGCGTGCTGAACGCGAGGACCTTGGCGAGCTCGGGGTGCGCCGCGAGGAGCGCGAAGTAGTCGTCGCTGAAGGCCTCGATGCGGCGCTCCTTGCCGCGCATCGCCGCGGTGTAGTCACGGTCGACCCAGAAGCCGCCTGCCAGCAGCAGGACTCGCGTGCCGAAGCGGTGGACGATCAGCCGCGTCGCGCCCTTGTCGGCGTACTGGTCGCGACGGCCCTCCGACAGGAGCTTGAGCTCGATGCTTCGACCGACCGCCGTGGAACCGCTCGGTGCGGCGACCGGCAACGCCTTCAGGCCGTCCGTGGCCTTCTCGGCCTCCTCGGGCGCCTGCCGTAGGCGCTCGGCGAGGTCGACGCCCGACTCCTCGTCCTTCGCGACCTCACCGGCGCGGCGCAGGTCGCGCGCGACGGCGTCGCCATCGGCACCATCGTCGAAGAACGCGCCCGCACCCACCTGCAGCTGCGGCAAGCCGCGGGTCTGCGCGACCTGCTGGCCTTCCTCGACGATCAGCTGCGAGGTGTAGGGCGTGACGATCGCATACTCCTTGCCGAGCCGCGTGACCTCCGCGACGAGCTCCTGGTTCGCGCCGTTCAGCCGGATCGCGTCGAGCAGCACGGCGAGCTTGCGCTGTGCCCAGAGCGTGGCGACGAAGTCGTGCTCGGTGGCCGTCTCGGCGAACGTCGACTCGTAGACGAACTCGCGCTGGGTACCGGCGATCTTGCCGGACAGGCGGATCGCGTGCTGGCCCGTGCCGCGGTAGCGGCCGAGGACGACGAGCCGGCTGCCCTTGAAGAGGTCGGGCAGCTTCGCCGGTTGCTGATCGGTGATCTCGACGCCGTCGACGTGGAGTGCGACGTCGGTCAGCACCGGGTGGCTCAGCTTGGTGAACAGCGCACCGGTCTTGACCTCGATGTCCTCGCTCGGGCGCACGTAGTCGCGGTCGCCGCGCGTGTCGGCGGCGATCTTGTCGAGCAACCGCGTGTTGACGTCGTCGCCGACCCCGAACACGAACACCCGCGCCTTCGCCTCGTTGGCCTCGAGCAGCTCCTTGGTCAGGGCCTCGCCGTCGGTTTGGCCGACCGTCGGCAGACCGTCGGTGAGGAACACCGTGATCGGGACCAGCTCACCGGTCGCGGGCGCGTTGGCC
The DNA here is from genome assembly GCA_963823025.1 of uncultured Planctomycetota bacterium. GTDB lineage: Bacteria > Planctomycetota > UBA1135 > UBA1135 > UBA2386 > CAWGKH01. The sequence continues at coordinate 75,143 of CAWGKH010000012.1, forward strand.
GGCTTCGCATGCTTCAGTGCCCAGCCGAGGGCCTCCTCGATGTTGGTGCCGCCGCGCGCCTCGATCTTGGCGATGCGCTCCTTCGCGGCCGCCACGTTCTCCGGCGTCGCCGGCACCGGCTCCTCGAAGAACGGCCGTGCCTCCGTCGAGAACGGCACGACGTTGAACAGGTCGTTCGGCCCGAGCGACGCGACGAAGAACTCGAGCGCGCGCCGCGCCTGGTCGATCTTGTCGCCCTGCATCGAGCCGGACGTGTCGAGCACGAACTGCACGGCCCGCGTCGAGTGCTCCGGCTCCGGCCAGTCCTGCTGCGGCGTGACCATCAGCAGGAAGTGGCCGTCGCCCTGACCCGGACGCCAGCACAACAGATCGAGTCCGATCGCCTGCGCGGACACGCCGTAGAACACCTCGAGGTCGCGGGGCGGCACGCGTTGGCCGTCGAGCTCGAGCGAGCAGTGCGCCTCGTGATCGGACTTGCGGACGATCTCGAGCTGCTGGATCGGCGACCAGACGTTCTTGATCGGCTCGCGCGACGCGATCGTGAGATCGAGCGACAGCTTGCCCCGTCGGCTCCCCTCGATGCCGGCCGCCCGGAGCGGGAACGACCACGCCCGGAGACCGGCGGTCTCGTCGAGCACCTGCCGGTAGCGCACCTTGACCTCGACGGTGCCGCTCGGCGGGATCGGGTAGACGCGCGCGCGCAGGAGCCCGCAGCCGACGTACTCGAGCAGTCCCGGATCGCGCCGGCGGCGGACGATTTCCTCGTAGATCGACCGTGCCTTGCCGGCGGCGACGACTTCCCCGCCGACCTCCTTGCCGCCGACCGTCATCGTGAACTGGTCGGCGGGCGCGTCGGCGGGCAGCGGCAGGAGCCAGGTCGCCTCCGCATCGACGCCGCCGTCGTTGCGCAGCACCTGCGTCAGGTCGGTCGTCGCGACGCCGTCCTGGATCCTGGTCGCGACCTTGGTCAGCTCGACGTGGACCGCCGGTGCCCGCGGCGGGCGGGGGAACGGCGGCCGGACGATCGGCGGGTGCGGGATCGGCGGGTGCGGCGGCTCCTGTGCGCCGAGGGCGGCGCCGAGGAACGGCAGGGCGAGCGTGAGCAGCAGTGCGAGCGGCGTCGACGCCGTCGGGATCGTGGTTCGGTCCATCATGTCCTCCGAGATTCCAGCCGCGGGCGCGCCGCGGTCGGGCGCGACTCGACGGCGGCCGGCGTTCCCGGTTCCCGCGCGGGCGCAATCGAGCGTCGCATCGTCCCACGCGCCGCGGCATCGTAGCGGCATCCGACCGGTGCCAGGGCGCGAAGCCCGCCACGAAGGTCGACCGAAGCTGCATGGATCCCCTCGAGACGCCCGACGCCCCGGCTCGCGCACGCGCTGGCGTGCTGTTGCTCAACCTCGGCACGCCGGACTCCCCGTCGGTCCCGGACGTGCGACGCTATCTCGGCGAGTTCCTGATGGACCCGCTGGTGATCGACATCCCGGCCGTCTGGCGGTGGCTCCTCGTGCACGGGATCATCCTGCGCACCCGCCCGCGGCGCTCGGCGGCGGCCTATCGCGCGATCTGGGACGAGCGCGGCTCGCCGCTCTTGAGATACGGCGCCGCGTTGGCGGACGGGGTGCGTGCCGAGCTCGGCGACGAGGTCGCCGCGGTCGTGCTCGCGATGCGCTACCAGACGCCGGGCATCCGCGCCGCGCTCGAGGCGTTCGCCGAGTCGGGCATCGACGACGTGCTGGTGCTGCCGCTGTTCCCGCAGTATTCGAAGGCGGCGTGGGCGTCGGCGGTGCGCAAGGTCTACGACGAGGCCGGGCACGTGCGAAACCTCCCGAACCTCCGGGTCGTGCCGCCCTACTTCGATCACCCGGCGTTCCTCGACTCGGTGGCGGCGGTCGCGCGACCGGAGCTGGAGTCGTTCCGGCCCGATCGCGTGCTGCTCGAGCTTCCACGGCCTGCCCGAGAGCCACTGCAAGGAGACCGACCCGACCGGCGCTCACTGCCTCGTGCGTCCCGATTGCTGCGACGCGATCGTCGCCGCCAATCGCTACTGCTACCGCGCGCAGTGCTTCGCCACCGCGCGCGGCATCGCCGCGCGGCTCGGGCTCGGACCGGAAGAACACGAGATCACGTTCCAGTCGCGGCTGACCGAGCGGTGGATCCGGCCGTTCACCGACGAACGCGTCGAGCAGCTGCCGGGGGAGGGGGTGCGCCGGGTCGCCGTGCTGTGTCCGGCGTTCGTCGCCGACTGTCTCGAGACGCTCGAGGAGATCGGCATCCGCGCGGCACAGGCGTTCCGCGCCGCTGGCGGCGAGGAGCTGCGACTGGTTCCCTGCGTCAACGCCGATCCGAGCTGGGTCCGCGGTGCCGCGCGACTCGTCCGCGAGAACCTGCCCCACCCGGACCCGCTCACCGCGGTGTGATCGCGAGGGCGTTGCTCAGGGCCCACCCGCAGCGGTGGCTCCGGTCGATCGCGTAGAGCTGCACGTAGACAGGGGGCGATCCTGCGGGCGGTGCCGGCAGCGTGACCTCGGCACCGTCGTCGTGCACCGAGAGCGGCATCGACGTCGCGTCCAGCGGATCCACCCAGCCGGTACCGCCGCACGTCGGCCGGCGGCTCGCATGCGTCGCGACGCACAGCACCGGCGTGTCGAGACCGTCCACGCCGGTGGACCGCACCGTGATCTGCCCGGCGTCCGTTCGTTCGGCCTCGAGCTTCGGTCCGCCCGGACGTCCCGAGCGTGCGCCGCCACCGAGGTCGACGATCGGCGGGAACGCGACCTCGACCGTCACCGTGGTCGTCGCGCCGCCGTGTGCGACCGTGATGCGGGCGGTGCCGGGCGCGAGCGCCGTCACCGTGCCGAAGCGATCGACCGCGACGCCGTCGGGCGCGCTCGACGCGAAGCTCGTCGCGGCGTGCGTGACGTCGACGCGGCGGCCGTCCTCGGTCCTGCCGAGGACGCGCAGCGTCCGCTGGTCGAGCGGGGTGTCGAAGCGCACGCTCGCGGGCTCGACGGCCAGCGCCGTCACCGCGATCGGCTCGGGGGCCGGACCCCAATCGCCGCCGGCGGCCATCCGCCCGGCGATCGCGCGTGCGAGCAGCTCGTTGCCGTGCCGGTTGAGGTGGCAGCAGTCGTCCTGATAGAGCGGCTCGGCGACGTCCGCGAACACCATCGTCAGGTCGTCGAAGCGGATGCCGTCCGCGGCGAGCGCGGCACCGGCCGTGCGCATGCGAGGGTAGGCGTCGGCGAGCAGCGCTGGCAGCCGCGACTCCGGGTCGATCGCGACCTGGCGTTCGTCATCGCCGATCGGCTTCGATCCCGCGACGTATTGATTGGGCTGGAGGAAGTGGAAGTAGCGGATGCCGTTGGTCCGGCACAGGTCGTCGAGCAGCCGCGACGTCCGGGCCCAGAGGCGCACGCATTCGGTGGTCGTCTGCCCGGGGGCGATGCGCGGTCCGCGAAGCTCCGCGGGCACGCCGGTCGGCAACGCGGCGAGTGCGGCGTCGGCCGCCGACAGCTCGGCTTCGCGTCGCGCATCGAGCACCGACCAGATCAGCGCCGCGGTCGGCGAGCGTCGCAGCGGCGATCGCAGCAGGGCCGCGGCCGCCTCCGCCCGCGCTCGGCGGAGGAACACCACGCGACCGGCGGCGGCGAGCAGCTCGGTCGTCGGTCTCTCGCCGGCGAGCACGCTCCACGACCACGGGTAGAACGGCGAGATGCCCTGCTTCTGCAGCTCGCCGGTCGGCAGCATGACCTCGTTGAGCCCGTCGAGGTTGACGACGACGTCGAGCTGCCCGCCGAGCGACAGGAACCACGCCAACGCGAGGAGCTGCTGCGGTTGCTTGTAGGCGCCGACCGCCAGGTTGACGATCCGCACACGTGTCTGAGCGAGCGCCGGAATCTCCTCCATCGCGTCGGCCAGCGCATCGCCGCCGAACAGCGCGAGCATGCTGGCCACCGAGCCACCGACGATCGCGACGCGCAGCTCGCCGGGTTGGCGCGGGCCGAGGAACTCCGCCGCGCCGAGGAAGCCGAGGTCGTCGACCGGCGTTTCCAGCGACTGCAGCAGGCCCGGGTCGTTGCGGCCGGGGTCCATCGTGAAGCCGAGGTAGGGGTGCAGTGCGATCACCGGGCGGTCGGGCGTGCGCGCGTCCTGCTTGCGTGCGAACCTCCCGAGCGGGGCGAGGCTTCCGGCGACCTCGGTCGCGCGCGCCTCGACCGCGCCCCACGTGAACGGTTCGCCGGTGCGGATCCACCATGCGACGAACGACAGCGCTTCGACGCCACCGGCGAACAGGAGCAACGCCACGGCCGCGAACAGCCAGCGCCGGCGGCGGCGAGTCGGTTGCTGCGCCATGGAAGCGTTCGGTGGTTCACATGCGCCGATAGCGCGGGCCGCTGCCGCCCTCGCGGGGCGTCCAACGGGGACCGAGCACGTCGGTGGCCTTGCAGTCGATGCAGTTCGGCGCGTTGACGACGAGCTTGCCGTCCTGCTCCTCGTAGACGTGCGCGGGGCACATCGACTCGTACATCCGCGCGACCGGCGCGGGCACGTCGTCGCCGACGATCAGGTGGGACGGAATCGTAGTCGCGCGTCGCATTGCCCGACTTGAACACCGCGTCGACCTTGCGGAACGTCCGTTCGCCGTCGGCGACGAGGCTCTCGGCCGGGACCACGGCCTTCGGCTCCGCAGCGTCTTCCTCGACGGCGATGCGGCCGCCCGGGAACGCCCCGCCGGTGACGGACATCAGCGCGGCCTTGATCCCGCCGGTCCAGAACCCCGACTTGAACGCGAGGCGCATGTTGCGCGTCTTGCGCATGTCGGCGACGACGTAGCTGCCCTTCACCATCTCGTCGTAGGCGGCGAGTCTGGCTGCGGTGGTGTCCTCGGCCTTCAGCGCCTGGAAGATCGCGCGCGCCGCATACATGCCGCTCTGCATCGCGTAGTGGATGCCCTTGAGCGAGGGCACGTCGACGAAGCCGGCGGCGTCGCCGCAGATCACGAGCCCGTCGCCGGACAACTTCTGCGGGAGCGCGTAGTAGCCACCCTCGGGGATCGTCTTCGCACCCCACTCGTCGAGCGAGCCGCCCTTCAGATAGCGATCGAACAGCGGATGCTGCTTCATCCGCTGCATCAGCGCGTGCACGTCGAGCGTCGACTGGTGGTAGTCGAGTCCGATGACGAGACCGATCGACACCAGGTCGTCGGCCATCGGATACATCCAGCTCCCGCCGAACGCGTCCTTCGGCAGCGGCCAGCCGAGCGTGTGCACGACGTGGTCGAGCGGAGTCTTCGTCTCCCACACCTCCTTGACGCCGAGCGCGAAGATCTGCGGGTTGTCGGCGAGCGATGCCGCGCCACTTCGTCCACGCCTGCGTCAGCGGGTCGCGCGTGCCGGCGGTGAGCGCCGTGACCTTCGCGGTGATGTCGCCGGCCGGCTCGTGGTTGGAGCCGGGCGTGCCGTCGCGCTCGAGACCCGACGGCACCGTCTGCACGCCGATGACGCGATCGCCGTCCGCCAGCAGTGACGCCACCGGGAACCCCGGGAACACCTGCACGCCGAGCGCCTCCGCTTCCGCGCCGAGCCACCGCACCATCTCGGAGATCGAGACGACGAAGTTGCCGTGATTGCGCATCGTCGGCGGAGTCGGGAGCTTGGTCGCGCCCTTCTCCTTCAGCAGGTAGACCGCCTCCTTCTCCACCTTCTTGCGCAGGAACGGGAAGTCGCCGTCCTGCTTGTCCGGGAACAGCTCACGCAGGGCGCGCGGGTTCAGCACGGCGCCGGACAGATTGTGCTGGCCGAGCTCGCCGGCCTTCTCGAGAACCGCGATCTCGACCTCGCCGAGGCCGCTGCCCGCCTCGTTGTCCCGCTTGACGAGCCGCGCGAGCTCGATGGCCCCGGCGAGCCCGGCCGGGCCTGCGCCGACGAACACGACGTCCATCGGGATCGCGTCGGCGTCGGGCTTCTGGTGCCGGATCAGCGTCTCGGGAAGGGGGGGCTGGTGGCGCAGCGGGGTGATCGTGTCGGTCATGACGGGGTGTTCGCAGCGTGGTGGGCGGGCGGTTCATGCAACCCGGCGGACGGCTCGCGTTCCACCGCGCGACGCGAAAACGCGGGCAGCGAACCGTTCCGCCCGAAGCTGGTCTCGCCGCCCGCGCCGCGCTCCAATGCCGGGAACGATGGACAACCACCGCGCTTTCGTCGCCGTCTCCGCGAGTCTCGGTCGCCGGCCTGTCGCTCGTCGCGTGCGCGACGCCGACGGTCGGTGGATGGAGCTCCGAGGTCCTGTTCGACGCGGGCGTGAAGCTCGGCGGCTGTGCGGTCGGGGACCTCAACCCGGACGTGTTGGGTCCCGAGATCGCGGTGGTGTCGGAGGCGGGCGACGTGTTCGTGCTGACGCGGCGCGGGGGGCGGTGGGACGCCGACCGGATCGCGAAGCTGCCGGGCGAGATGATCCAGTGCGCGATCGGCGATGCCGATGCATCGCGCGACGGTGACGAGCTCGCGGTGGTCGGCATGGCCGAGGGCACCGAGGAGTCCGGCGGCAAGGGCGCGGTGCAACTGTTCTGGCACACGGCGGACGGCTACGGACACGAGCAGGTGTTCGAGGACAGCGCTCTGGTCCACGGCGTGTGCTGCGACCGCGGTGACCTGTACATCGCCGGATTCTCGCGACAGGGCATGCGGTTCGTGCACACCGACGACGGCTGGCAGCACGAGGTGATCGCGGAGCTGCCGGGCGCCGGCAAGGCGGCTGTGACGACGCAGTTCGGTGTCGCGTTCGCGTGCACCGACGGGTCGGTCGTGCTGAGCAGGCTGATCGATCGGAAGTGGGATGCGGCGGTGGTCGACAAGCGCGACGCGGGTCGCGCCCGGCTCGGCACCGACGGTGCGCGTGTGCTCGTGGCGGACGACGACGGCACGCTGTCCTTGATCGGGCGGGACGGCTCGGACCTCGTCTACAAGACGGCGCAGAAGCTCCGCGGTGCGGTGCTCGCCGAGCTCGACCCGCGGGGCGAGGGGCTCGAGGCGGCGACCGCGGGCTACGACCACCAGGTCGTCCTCGTGCGGCGGATCGGCGGCACGTGGGAACCGCGGGTGATCTACGTCGACGACGGTCGGCTGCACAGCCTCGCCGCCGGTGACCTCGATCCCGCGCCGGGCCTCGAGCCTCGTGACTTGCGGCTACTCGGGCAAGCTCGTGATGCTCCGCCGCGCCGACTGATCGGCGGCCGATCCCACCGGGTGTGGACGTCCGCTGCTCAGAAGGCGACGTCCCGTGTGCCGGCCGCGTCGCGAGCGGGGACCGCGTCGAGCTCGAGCTCCTGCCAGTGGTTCGCGTCGGGGTCGCCGATCCGTAACCGGTAGTGACCGGGGCGAACGCGAACGGCTGGAAGGTCGGCCGTTCTGCGCGCACCGCGTACACGAGCGCACCCTCGGCATCCCGCACCTCGATCACCGGCAACGCGGCGAGCCCCTCGACGCGCAGCTCCGGGAACCACGCGCCGGGCGGTCCGGCGTTGTCGAGCTGGTGGATCGTCTGCGGCCAGCCGGGGTATCCTCCGCGCCGGCGGCGCTCGGGTCGACCGCCCGTGGCCAGCACTCGACGGTGATGGTGCGCGCGCGCGTGTCGAAGCGGACGACGCCGAAGCCCGGCATGCCGTCGTGCAGCGCCGCCGGCTCACGTCCGGTCGGGCCGTCGGGATTCGTCACCGCCCACACCGAGACGCGGTTGCCGAACCCGTCCTCGTGATCGCCGGCCCACGCGGGTTGGCCCGGCGCGCGCCCCGCGCCCGCAGTCTCCGGCCGCCACGCGCGCGGATAGAAGTTCGCGATCGACGGCACACCGAACGACCAGCTCGCGTCACGCCAGCCGTCGACGCCCATGTGTGCCAGCGTGCCGAGGTGCTGGTCGCCACCGATCAGGAACGCGAAGCCCTCGCGCAGCACGCGGAGTGCCCGGTTCCGTCCGTGCTGCGGCCAGCCGTTGCTGTCGTAGTCGGCGACCAGCTTCTGCTGCTCCCGGCCGTGATGGGTGGCGAGCCCGGCGAACACGGTTCCCGACACCGCCGCCTTGATGCGCGCGCCGCCGCTCCAGTCCGACGCCCACTGCTCGAGGAACGCGAGCTGACGGTCGCCGAGCAGCTTCGCGCCCTCGACGTCCGCGTCCTTCGGATCGAAGTCCGGATCGACGACGTGGTCGGGACGCCCGGAGCTGGTCGGTGGCACGAGCCCGTTCGGTCCCGACTTGAACTTGCGATCCTCGAGGATCGCGAAGTCCACACCGCCGTAGACCCATCGCCCGTAGTGCACGCCGATGCCCTGCTCGATCGGTGTCGGGTCGAACGCGTCGGGCAGGTGGCTCGTCTCCGCACGCTCGACCATCTGCACGAACTCCGCCGGCATCACGTAGCCGCCGTCGTGGTCGTGCTCGGCGTGTCGTCCGCCGGCGCCCCACAGGTTGCCCTGGTAGACGTCGTGGTCGTCGGGCAGCGTGATCGTCGGCCGGTCCTTCGTGACGTCGCGGAACGCCCACACCCACAAGAGCCACTTGTAGAGCCAGTCGAGCTCGGCGACGCCGTCGCCGCGACGGTCGGCCATCGTCGGATTGGCGCCCTCGTAGATCTGATCTCCGGAGAAGAACAGGACGTCCGGATCGATCGCCTCCACGTGCGCGACGAGGTCCGCGTGGGGGAACCAGATCGCGCTCGCGTTCCACGGGAAGCCCGGCCGACCGAAGCCCCCGCGCACCTCCGAGTTGCCGGTGAACGCCGCGAGCACCAGCGGCCGGCGGCCGTCCGGCTCTCGCCGGATCGTCCCGTCGAACGCATGCACGTCCCCGTTCGCGAGCGTGCACGCGACCTTGCAGGGTGTGTCCTGCTCCGGCGCGAATCCTTCGACGCGGAACGTCGCGGTCCACCCCGGGCGTTCGAGCTCGGCGGTGCCGACGTCGCGCCACTCCTTGCCGTCCTTCACCGACAGCCGCACCGGCCCGTCGAGCTCGCCGTCGCCGAGCGGCAGCAGCTGCGCGGTCAGCTTCAGGACGCCACCGCCGAGCGTGTACTGGATGCCCGCGATCGGTCCGAACGCGCGGTCGTCGTGCTGCTCGATCCGCTCGCCCTTCGCCGTCCAGCCGGTGAAGCGCACGGCTCCGGGGCCGCCGCCGCACGCGAGCGCGATCGACCCGGCGAGCGCCGCGGGCGGCACGTCGTCCCGCACCGCGCGCGCCAGCTCGGCGCCGTCCGCGCCGCGCGCGACCAGCGTCAGGCGGCAGTGCGCGTCGTCCACCGCGGCGATGCTCGCCTCGAGGTCGAACGCGTCGGGTCGCGCTCCGGCCCCGCCCGGTGGCAGCACGCCCAGCTCGGCGATCGCCGCGACGGGCCGGTCGCCGTGCGACGAGCGCGTGACGAATCGCAGATAGCGCGCGGTCACCGGCACGAACTCCACGACGCGATCCGCGGGGCCGTCGGCGAACTCGCCCTCGGCGACCGGCTGGCCCCAGGGCTCGTCGGCGGTCTCCTTGCCGAACAGCGCCCAGCCCTTCACGCGTGGCGACGGCTGATCCTGCCGCGGGAGGTACCAGAGTCCGCCGATCGTGTGGCGGAGCCCCATGTCGAGCACGATCTCGTGCGGATGATCGGGGTTCTGCTGGCGCCACGGCGTGTGCCAGATCGTCGCGGGATCGCCGTCGAGCACGTTGGTCGCCGGCGCGTCGGGCTCGGTGCCGTTGGTCGACACGACGGTCCAGCCCGTGCGCGGGAGCAGCCCGTCGGGCGGCAGCGGCGGGATCCGCGCGTTCGCGTCGCGCATGTCGAGCACGAACGCGTGCCCGTGTGCATCCAGGCCCGCGAGGAAGCCGCCGTCGGGCCCGGGCGCGGCCTGCACGAGCGCGGCCGCGCGCGGATCGAGATCGCCGGCGCCGGCGCCGACCCAGAAGCCCACGGCGGGTCCGGCGCCGGGCTCGCCCTCGATCGCGCAGTGCACGGCGAGCGTGGCTCTCCCGGCGGGCCCCGCGGACACGGCGCGGGTCAGCCAGTGCGCGGTCCGCCACGGTAGCTCGGGTGCGCGGCACACGATCGCGTCGCCGTCGCGGCCCCAGTCCTGGAGCCGATTCGCCCAGAGCTCCGGGCCGAGCCACGGATGCGGGTGCTGCTGGGTGACGGCTTCGGGGGCAGCGAGGGCGACGGCGAGCAGCGCGAGCGCGCGAGGGGACGAGCTCATCGATCGCGAGTGTCGCGCCCGGCCCGGTCCGGGTCGAGTCCTCGACTCGAGGGTGGCGAACTCGGGACACGCCGTATCATCCCCGCCTCGATGCCGAGGCCCCGCCGACCGATCGTCCTGCTCCTCGTCTGTGTCGGTCTCGTCGGCGCCGCGGCGGCCGGCTGGTGGTTCTTCGCGCCACCGCACGCGGTGGCGCCGGAGGACGCGCACTACGTCGGACGCGCGACCTGTGCCCGGTGTCACGCCGGGGAGGAGAAGCTGTGGCGCGGTTCACACCACGACCGTGCGATGGACCCGGCGACCGCGGACACGGTGCTCGGTGACTTCGACGACGCGCGGTTCGAACACGACGGTGTCGTGACGACGTTCCGCCGTGACGGCGACAAGTTCGTCGTCCGCACGCTCGGTCCGGACGGCGAGCTGCACGACTACGACGTGCGCTGGGTGTTCGGCTTCACGCCCCTGGAGCAGGACCTCGTCGAGCTCGAGAACGGCCACGTCCAGTGCCTCCGGCAGGCGTGGGACGCCGACGAGAACCGGTGGTTCGACCTGTATCCGGACGAGCACATCCCGCCGCACGACGAGCTGTTCTGGGCCGGTCGCGCACAGAACTGGAACTGGATGTGCGCCGACTGCCACTCCACCGGGCTGCGCCGCAACTACGACGCGAAGACGGACACCTATGCGACCACGTTCGAGGAGATCGACGTCTCGTGCGAGGCCTGCCATGGCCCGGGCTCCGCGCACGTGGCGTGGGCCGAGTCCGGACCGATCGGCCGGCACTCGGTCGCCGGGCAGGGGCTGGTGGTCCGACTGTCGCCGCAGGACCCGCGGCCCGAGCTCGAGAGCTGTGCGCCGTGCCACAGCCGCCGGGGCATCCTGACCGAGGAACGGATCCCGGGGCAGCCGTTCGACGACGGCTATCGGCTCTCGCTGCTCGATCCCGGGCTCTACGAGGCCGACGGACAGAACCTCGAGGAGGTCTACGTCTACGGCTCGTTCCTCGAGAGCCGGATGCACCACGAGGGGATCCGTTGCACGAACTGCCACGAACCGCACACCGCGCGGTTGCGGTTCGAGGGCAACGCCCTCTGCACGCAGTGTCACGTCGCGACGACCTACGACGTGCCGAGCCACCACCACCACGACGTCGATGGCGAAGGTGCGAAGTGCGTGGTGTGCCACATGCCGCAGCGCACCTACATGGCGATCGACGAGCGGCGCGACCACTCGTTCCGGGTGCCGCGGCCCGACCTGACCGTGCGGTACGGCGTGCCCAACAGCTGCGGCGCCTGCCACGCGGAGAAGGGTGCGCAGTGGGCGGCGGACGCGATCCACGAGTGGACCGGCAAGCCGCCGTACGAATCCCCGTTCACCAAGCAGGGCGAGTGGACCGCGGCGTTCAGCGCGGCGCGTGCGGGGCGGGGCGATGCGGGTGCGAAGCTCGCGGCGCTGGCGGCCGACGTCACGCAGCCGGCCATCGTCCGGGCGAGCGCGCTGTCCCAGCTCGCTGGATTCGGCCTGGACGGCCGAGCGACCGCGCGCGCGGCCCTCGATGATCCCGATCCGCTGGTGCGGGCGGCAGCGGTGTCGTTCTTCGAGGTGGTTCCGCCCGAGCAGCGCGCGGCCGAGATCGCGCCGCTCACCGCCGACCCGAGCCGGCGCGTGCGCATCCAGGCCGCGCGTCTGCTGGCGTCGGTGCCGCCGGGTCGGTTGCCCGAGGCGATCCGCGATCCCGCGGCCAAGGCCACCGATGACTTCCTCGGCGCGCAGCAGGCCGCACTCGAGCGTCCCGAGTCGTGGCTGATGCTCGGCGTGTTCGCGCACGATCGCGGCGACCGGAGTGCGGCGGAGTTCGCCTATCGGAAGGCGATCGAGCGCGATCCGGCCTTCGTGCCCGCGCGCATGAACCTCGCGGTCCTGCTCGACGGACTCGACCGCACCGAAGAAGCGGAGAAGCAGCTCCGTGAAGTGCTCGCGCTGAGCCCGGACTACGGCGAGGGCCACTACGCGCTGGGGCTCGTCCTCGCGGCGCGCCGCGAGTATCGCGACGCCGAGCGGCATCTCGAGCGCGCGGCCGAGCTGATGCCCGGCGACCCGCGGGTGAAGCGGAACCTCGAGGCGATCCGGGCGCGCTGACGGATCCGCGACTGGCCGACCTCGTCGCGGCGGCCCGTCACGACGGCTCGCCGAGACCGAACACCCGGCGCGCGTTCGCGGTCGTGCACGCGGCGACGTGCTCGGCGGGCTGATGCCGGCACCGCGCGACCTGATCCCGGACCTCGGTGAGCCAGCGTGGCTCGTTGCGGCGCGTGTTCGGCTTCGGTCGCAACGTGCGCGGGATCAGGTAGGGGGCGTCGGTCTCGATCAGGAGCCGGTCGTCCGGCACGTCGCGCACGATCTGCTGCAGCTCGGTGCCGCGACGTTCGTCGCAGATCCAGCCGGTGATGCCGATGTGCAGGTCGAGGTCGAGATAGGCGTGTAACGCGCGCGCGTGAGCTGGTGAAGCAGTGCACGACGACCGCGGGCAGATGCTCGCGCAAGCGCGCGACGATCGGCAGGAAGGCATCCTGCGCGTCGCGCTCGTGGAGGAACGCCGGCAGCGCGAGGCGGGCCGCGAGCTCGAGCTGCGCTTCGAACCACTCGGCCTGGACCACGCGTGGGGACAGGTCGCGAAAGTGGTCGAGACCCATTTCACCGATCGCGACGACCTCGGGCGCCTTCGCGATCGCCTCGAGCTCGTCCAACGTGGTCGCGTCGCAGTCCTTGGCGTGGTGGGGATGTACGCCGGCGGTCGAGAACAGGACGCCCGGTCGTGTGCGCGCCGAGCTCGAGCGCACGCGCGCGACTCGGTCGACGCCGGTGCCGGTGAGGATCATCGCCGAGACCCCGGCGGTCCGGGCGCGCTCGATCACCGCGACGCGATCCCCGTCGAACGCGCGGTCGGCGAGATTGGCGCCGATGTCGATCATCCGGTCACACCCACGAGTTGGTCATGAGCTCGCCCATGCCGCCCGCGCCCGGAACGATGTAGTGCACGTCGTTGAGGCCGCGCTCGCGCTCGGGATGCGTTCCCGGCACGGTCTCCAAGACCTCGCGAGCGGACAGCCCGCGGTCCACCCGGCATGTCCACAGCGTCGCATCGGAGCTGGCGGAGACACAACGCTGGATCGCTTCGGGCGTCGCCATCAGGTGCATCGCGACCACCGCGCGCGGCATCGCGCCGAGCCCGCGGTAGATCCCGACGGCGCGTTGGATCGTGCCGCCGGTCGCACCCATCGGATCAGGGATCAGCACGATCGCGTCGCCGACGTCGCCGCCGATCTTGGTGCCGTCGAGGCGCACGCCGGTGACATGGCCGTCGTCGTCGGTCTCACGCGACATGTTGAGGAAGTCGATCCGCACGTTGTCCGGCGGCAGCATCCGACACGCCTGCTCGTAGCATGCCTGCGCGGGGAGGATGCCGGCCCGGATCACCGCACAGATCACGAGCTTCGTCCGCTGGCACAGCCGCGGACCCTCGTAGAACCCGCGCGGCTCGGTCGCCGACATCCGCGTCGCGACGCGATCGGCCACGACCGGGAAGTGGGTGTCCAGGACCGCGTGCAGGAGGCGCGCATAGGCCGCCCGGACGAGACCCGGGAGCTCGGCGCCGCCGGTCTCCGGCGACCCGATGCGCGCCAGCAGCGAGAGCTGGCCGGGCTCGTGCAGGACGTGCACGCGGGGACCGTATCGATGCTCGAGCTCCATGGCGCCGCATCCTACGCGCCGGCGTCGCGAGAGCGAAGATCGCGTGCACCGCCGGCCGCCGCTCGCGCGGAACTCACAGGTGGCGGTTGCTTCTTCCCGCTCAAGCGCGACGATCCGCACCTCCCCGTGACCGCCGCTCCTCCGCCGTTCCCCGTCCTGATCGATCGCGAGCGCCTCCTCGCGCGCATCGCCGAGCTCGCCCTGGCCCTCGACGACGATCACCGCGACACCGAGGACATCGTGTTCGTTTGCGTCGTCGAGGGTGCGCGCGTGTTCTGCCGTCACCTGATGGCGGCGATGAAGCACCGTCCCGAGGTCGTCGAGATCCGCGCCCGGTCGTATCTGTCGGGCACCGAGCGCGCGGCCGGTGACGTCACGCTGTCGGGCCACGACGAGCACGAGTTCGCCGGACGGTCCGTCGTGATCGTCGAGGACATCGTCGACACCGGACACACCGTGAAGCGCCTGCGGGAGCACCTGGTCGCGGACGGGGCCGCGCGCGTCGACGTCGTGACGTTGCTGACGAAACCCGCGCGGCGGGAGGTCGACGTCGATCTCGGCCACGTCGGCTTCGAGATCGAGGACCGGTTCGTCATCGGGTTCGGCATGGACGTCGACGGCAGATACCGCGACCTGCCGCACGTCGCGGTGTACGACCCGGCACTCGAGACCGGCGCCTGACCAGCGGTCAGGGTTCCGTGTCGCCGAGGCACAGGAGCGCCATCGCCGTGCCGTAGACGCGGCCGAGCTCGTGGCTGTCGACGAAGCAGCCGTCGATCTCCGGCAGCGCCAGGACCTGCTCCCGCAGGCGTGCCTTCCACTTCGTCCTGGCCTCACCGTCGGGCAGCGCGTCGATCGCCTCGGCGCGGCCGTGCATGCCGTACCAGAAGAAGAACCCGCCGTAGCCGAGCCGGCTCGCGTGGTCGTCGTACTTGCGGACCTTGGCCATCTCGTCGTGGAATTCGAAGGCCCTGGCGATCGCCTGCTCGAGTGCACCCATGTCCTCGACGCCGAGGCGGACGAGGGCGTGATGCACTACCGGCATCCGGCCGACGCTGCCGGCCGCGACCCCGCGCGCCGCGCCGCGGGGGACGTCGTAGTAGGACACGCCGCCGTCCTTGGTGAGACAGCGCTTCAGGTCGGCGATGCCCCGGGACAGGAGCTCGTGGTCGAACTTCAAGGCCACCTTCTGGCCGGACGGTCGCTCGAGCTCGGCCAGCGCGATCAGCGCGGACGCGGTGACGAACGGGTTCGGATACTCGTGTGCCCAGGCGCCGTCCGGTTTCTGCTCCTCGACGATGTGGCCGCCGGACATCGCCATCATCCTGGCCGCGTCGGCGACGCGATCCTGGCGATGCTCGAGCCAGTCCCTCGCGAAGCGCGCCCGGTAGATCACGGCCCATGAGAGCTCGTCGGCATCGGCGAAGTTCAGGTGCTGCTCGTCGAGACACCAGTCGAACGCCTTCTCGGCGATGTGCGACGCCTGCTCGCGGAGCTTCGCATCGGCGAGCCGCGGCCCGACGTCGAGCATCGCGCGGCCGGCGAGCGCGGTGACCGCGGTCCACACGTTCGGCATGCTGTCGGTGCCGCCGAAGTCGTAGCGACTGTCGGTGAAGCTGCCGTCGTCGTGCTGCATCCAGGCGAAGAACCGCACGCCGCACGCGCGCAGCGCGTCGGCGTCGTACGCGCCGGCCGGCGCACGCGTGCCGCGAACGGCCGGCGCGTCGAGCACCGTGTCCGGCAATGCGAACGGCACCTCGAACCCGTAGCGGAACGGTCCGTGGCCCTCGCGTTCCGCCGCGAGCTTCCACGTCCAGTATTCGGGAGCGCCGGCGTCCAACGACGCGGGCAGGCCGGTCATGCCATTCGCCGGATCGAGCGCGCCCGGCGAGGTCTTGCCATAGAGCTCCCGGACGAACGTCTCGCCCGTTGGAGCGTCCTCGCGCGCCGCATCACCATCGTCCGCTTCGAACTGCCGAGGCACGAGCGACGCCGCACGCGCGGCCACGTCATGCCGGAGCGTCTCGACGAGGCGCTTGACGAACCAGACCTCGTGAAACGTGGTGAGCTCGTCGAGCCGCGCGCGTTCGCTGCCGTCGCCGTTCAGCACGACGTAGCCGGGCTCGATGAACGTCCCCGATTTCAAGCCGTATCGCTCCTGCTCGGCGGGTCCCGGCACCTCGCGCACCGGCACGAAGAACTGCGTCAGCACGGCGATCACACACGGCCAGGAGAACGGCCCGGCCATCATGTAGCGGTCGATCTCGACCTGCCGGTCCATCGGCGATCCCGATACGGTCGGGACGTACCAGAACACCGGCTTGCCCGATGCGGCGCTCTCCTTCAGCGCGTCGGCGACCGTGTCACGCCACACGATCGCGGTGCCGGCCCTGGCCGCCTCGGCGGACGGCTCGGGGCGGATCTTCCGCGTCGAATTCTGTGCCGCTGCCGGCACCGCCAGCGACGCGACGAGAGCCGGTACGAGCACGCGACAGGAGGTCATGCCGGCAGCATAGCGGGCGTCCGACGTGACGGATAACCTGCGGACCGCCCCGCCACGTTCTCGTCATGTCTTTCCCGAAGCCCGGATTCCTCGTCGCACTCGCTGCGTTCGCCATCGCTTCGCCCCGACCGGACGAGGGCCAGTGGCTCCCGCAGCAGGTGCTCGCGATGGACTGGAACGCGCTGCGCGCGCGCGGGATGCAGATGACGAAGGACGAGTTCTGGAATCCCGAGAAGGGCGGTGTCCTGTCGGCGGCGGTGCAGATCAACGGCTGCAGTGCGTCGTTCTGCTCGCCGGACGGCCTCGTCGTCACCAACCACCACTGCGGATTCGGCGCGGTGAACGCGCTGAGCACTCCGGAGCACAACTTCCTGCGGGACGGCTTCGTCGCCGCCACGCTCGCCGACGAGCGGCCCGCGCCCGGCATGGTCGTCAGCGTCGTGCGCCGGATCGAGGACGTGACCGAGCGCGTGCATGCGGCGCAGGCCGAAGCGCACACGCCGATCGAGCGGTGGGCGCGCACGCAGGCCGTGATCCGGCAGCTGGTGGACGAGGGGGAGAAGGAGCCCGACACGACCTGCAGCGTCGCATCGTTCCTCGAGGGCAAGGAGTACCACCTCTACTACCGCACACGTCTGACCGACGTGCGGCTCGTCTATGCGCCACCACGGAGCACCGGCGAGTTCGGCGGCGAGGTCGACAACTGGGAGTGGCCGCGCCACACCGGCGACTTCTCGTTCTTCCGTGCCTACGCCGCGCCCGACGGCTCGCCGCGCGCGTTCGACCCGGCGAACGTGCCGTTCCATCCGGAGCACTGGTTGAAGGTGTCGTCCGCGGGCGTGGGCGACGGCGACCTCGTGCTGGTGCTCGGCTATCCCGGCCGCACCGAGCGCTACATGACGTCGGTCGCGGTGGCCGATCGACAGGGCTACTACTACCCGAAGCGCCTCGACATCCTGACCCGCATCCTCGAGGTGCTCGACGCATACTCCGCGCGGGGCGACGCGCAGCAGCTCGAGGTCGCGAGCCTGATCAAGTCGCTCGCGAACGTGCAGAAGAACGCCGAAGGGATGGTCTGGGGTCTGCAGCGCAACGCCGTCGTCGAGCGCAAGCAGCGCGAGGAGGCGGAGTTCGCCAGGTGGCTCGATGCCGATCCGGCGCGCAAGGAGAAGTGGGGGACCGTCTACGACCAGCTCGTCGAGCTCGATCTGCGTGAGCGCCGGACGCAACAGAAGGACCTGGTGCTCGGGCTGTCGCTCGCGAGCTCGATCTCGCCGTTCCTCCGCGGCGTCGTCGATCTGGTCGATGCGGCGAAGAACGTCGATCCGAAGCAGTCGCCCGCCGAGCTGCCCGAGCGCTTTCGCGACGACCGGATGGCGGCCCGTTTCGATGCCGTGCAGAAGCCGATCCTCGCGATCGTGTTCGACGAGCTGCGCGGCCTCTCGGGCGACGATGCGGTCGCCGGGTGCGAGGTGCTGAAGCCGGATGCCGAGATCGCTCCTGCCGCCTTGGTCGACGAGATCCTCGCCGCATCGAAGCTGACGACCGAGGCCGGGCGACTCGCGCTGCTGCAGGGCGGGCGCGCGGCGGTGACCGCGAGCGACGATCCGCTCGTCGTTCTCGGCCGCGGGCTCGCGCGCGAGCGCGCGGCGATGGTGCCAGCGAAGTCGCGCGATGGCGGGGGAGCGCCTCGACGTCGGCCGCAAGTGGATCGAAGCGCAGCAGGCGTGGCGCGGGCGGGCCTTCTACCCCGACGCCAACAGCACGCTGCGCGTGTCGATCGCGACCGTCAAGGGCTACTCGCCGCGCGACGGCGTGCGCTACGTGCCGCACACGACCGTGCAGGGGATCCTCGACAAGAACACCGGCAAGGATCCGTTCGACGCACCCGCGGCCTTGATCGAGGCGGCGGCCCACCGGCAGGACAGCCGGTTCGTCGATGCGAGCATCGGCGACGTCCCGGTGTGCTTCCTGGCCGACGCCGACACGACCGGCGGCAACTCCGGCTCGCCGGTCATCAACGGCAAGGGCGAGCTCGTCGGCCTCAACTTCGACCGTGTGTTCGAGAACGTCGCCGGCGACTTCGGCTGGAACGAGGCCCGTTCCCGCAACATCTCCGTCGACATCCGGTTCGTGCTGTGGTTCCTGTCCGCCGTGAGACCGGCGCCGCGGCTCCTCGAGGAGATGGGCGTGGCGCGATAGCGGCGTCAATCGTCCGCACCGGCGCGCGCGGCCGTCCGCTCCGGGTACTCGCACGCGACGAGGCGCCGGCCGTCCAGCCACAGGTCGATCCGGCCACGCAGCGAGGTTCCGATCACGCGCACGCCACAGGCGCGGACCATCGGCATCAGGGGTGCGTCGCCGGCATCGCCGTGGGAGCACAGCGCGAGCGTCGGCTTCACCTGGTGCACCAGCCGTCGATTCGCGGCGACCGGACCGCGGCCGTGGTGGGGCAGCACCAGCACGTCGGCGGGCGCGGCGATTCGGGTCGCGATCGCGCGTGCGATGCCCCGCGCCTCGGCGTCGCCCGGGAGCACCACGCGCATGCCACCGCAGCTCACGCGCACCCAGAGGCTCGCGTCGTTGTCGGACGCGGTCGCCGGGTCGAGGTCGGTCGCCGACACCACGACGCCGTCGATCGCCATCACCGACTCCCCGGGCTCGATCCACCGGCACGGCACGCCGGCGCGTCGGAGCGCGCGCGCCGCGCTCGTCCGGCGCATGATCGCCGGCAGCACCGCGCGTCCGATCGCGACGCGCGTCAGCAGATCGGGGACGCCGCACGTGTGATCCGCGTCCGAGTGACTGAGCACCAGTACGTCCACGCGCCGGCGCGCCGGGAGGGCCGCGACCACCGCGCGTGCCGCGCGGCTGCCGGACGTGTGCGCGCCGCAGTCGACGACGACGGTTCCCGCGTCGCCGAGCGCGACGACGCACGCCTGTCCGTGCCCGACGTCGCACAGCGTCATGCGCGCCTCCACCTTCGCGCCGAACGGCACGAAGAACGGGACGCACGGCACGAGCACCGCGATCAAGAGGCGTCGCCGCGTCGGCCGCAACGCGAGCGGCAGCGCGCCGGCGAGCGCGAACCCGACGAGCACCGGCACGGCGGGTCGCCACGGCGCGTGGATCGGCGCGGCGGGAAGCGTCGCCAGCAGCTCGACCGTGCCGGCGTAGAAGTCGGAGAGCACCTGCAGCACCGGGGCGAGCGCGTCGGCGACCGGTGGCAGCACGACGCCGAAGGTCGCGGTGAGGAGCCCGAGCGCGAGCATCAGCCCGACGAGTGGTGCACAGAGCGGCGTGCCGAGGACGGTCCACGGCGCGAGCTGACCGAACCACAGGAGCGCCAGCGGCGCGGTCGTCGCCAGCGTCCAGCACGACGCGCGCAACGCGGTTCGCACCGCGTGCTGCCAGGGTCCGCCGGGTCCGAACGCGCCCGCCGCCGACAGGCCGATCACCGCCGCGTAGCTCAGCCAGAAGCTCGCGCGAGCGAGGTCCGCGGGCGCGGTCCACGCCGTCAACAGCGCCGGCAGCGCGAGCGCGGCCGCGACGGTCGTGCGCCGGCCACGCGCCGCCGCCCACGCGGCGACGAGGAACGCGACCAGCGCCCGGAACACCGGCGGCTCCCAGCCGGTCACCGCGCCGTACCCGAGAAGGATCACGCCGCACACCCGCCGGTAGCCGCGCGCACTCCACGGATCCCGCCCGCGTGCCAGGCGGTAGGCGAGGCCGAGCAGCCACGCGAGCATGCTCGCGTGCGCGCCGCTGACCGCGAGGAGATGGGCGAGCCCGGTGGCGCGGTGCGCGGCGACGACACGGTCGGGCAGCTCCGGTCCGTCGCCGAGCACCAGATGGCAGCACAGGCGTGCGGCGTCGCCGTGGAGCCGCGCCATCAGCGCGTCCTCGAGCACGAACCGCAGCCCGTTCGCGAGCCGACCCGGTGCGAAGCGCCCGTGCTCGACCGTCAGAGCATCGAGCTCGGTGCGCACGAGCGGGGGGCGACCGTCCCGCAAGTCACGGGCGCGGTATTCGAGAAAGCCTCGGCCGCGCACGCGATCGCCAGGCAGCAGCGCGTCGGGGGGGACGTCGGCCGGTAGCGTCACCCGGCAGAACAGCCGGGCACCCGGCGTGCCGTCGGCTGCCGAGAGCATGCACCGTGCGCGCCCGGCCGGACGATCGCGGGACACCGGCCCCGCGACCACGGCGTCGATCTCCACCGGACCGGTCGCGGGCCACTGACAAGGCACGCGCTCTGCCGGCCAGGCAGCGAGCGCTGCGGGGAGAGCGCACATCGCCGCGAGGCGGAGGCGGCCGAGCGGGAGCAGCGCGAGCGCGGCGCACGCGGCGACGCCGACCGCGCCGGCGACGCCACCGGCCAGCGCGCCGGCCATCGCGAACAGCGCGGCGAGGACCAGTCCGGTGGGTGAGAGCGCGCGCGGGAACGAAGAGTCGAAGGCCATCACGACACACCGGTGTGCCGGAAGCCGCCGCGGTTACGATCGAATCATGGTTCGCGCCCTGTATCCAGGCAGCTTCGACCCGGTCACGCGCGGTCATCTCGACCTCGTCGGCCGCGCGCGGCGGCTGTTCGACTCGGTCACGGTGGCGGTCGCCGCCAATCCCGGGAAGAACGCGCTGTTCTCGTTCGAGGAGCGCGTCGAGCTCCTGCGCTCGGAGCTGCCGGAGGACGTCGAGGTGGTGTCGTTCCGCGGACTCGTCGTCGAGTTCTGCAAGCGGGAGGGCTACGGGACGATCCTGCGCGGTCTGCGCACGGTGGTCGACTTCGAGTACGAGTATCAGATGGCGCTGACCAACCGGCATCTCGAGGCCGAGGTCGAGACGGTGTTCGTGATGCCGAGCGCCGCCTACAGCTACATCTCGTCCTCGTTGATCAAGGACGTCGTCCGCAACGGCGGCGACGTGTCGAGCTTCGTCACCCCCCGTGTCGAGGCCGCGCTCCGCGACAAGCTGTGCTGACATCAACCCGATGACCGACATCAACCCGATGACCGACATCAACCCGAGGACTGACCTCCGCCCCGTGACCACCGACGCGGCCCCGGCCGCGATCGGCCCCTACTCCCAGGCCGTGGCCCACGGCGGCCTGGTCCACTGCTCGGGACAGATCGCGCTCGACCCGAAGAGCGGCACGCTGCTCGACGGCGACGCCGCGCGGCAGGCCGAACGCGTGATGCAGAACCTCGCGGCGGTGCTCGAGGCGGCCGGGAGCGGGCTCGACCGGGTGCTGAAGGCGACGATCTACCTCGTCGACATGGCCGAGTTCCAGGCCGTGAACGAGGTCTACGCCCGGCACCTCCGAGACCACCGCCCGGCGCGCGCGTGCGTCGCCGTGGCGGCGCTGCCCAAGGGGGCGCGCGTCGAGATCGACTGCGTGGCCGCGCTCCGGTGACGAGCGTCCCGCCACGCGCGAGTCGCCGCCTGGTCGTGGTCGCGGTGACGATCCTCGCCGTGCTCCTGCCGGCCTTGGTCGCGGGGGCGGGGATCGAACGGCCGGCCGGGACTGCCGAGCGGGCGCGGGCCGCGGCGGCGGCGGCGGATCCGCGCGGCGAGGTCGGCGGCGTGGCCGATCTGTTCTACGCGCCGTTCGCCGACGACGCGGCCGGGGCGGACGCGCCGCGCGCGCGCCTCGGATCGCTGCTCGGGATGCTGGCGATCTCGGGGCTGCTGTACGCGGCGGTGGCGCAGGCGCGCGGGCGGGGCCAGGCGGTGCTGTGCTGCTTCGCGCTCGCCGCGACGCCGCCGGTGGTGACGGAGGGGGCGATCGTGCGGCCGGAGGTGCCGGCGACGGTGTTCGCGACGCTGGCGTTGGCGATCCTCGTCGGGCTGCCGGTGCGGCTCTCGCTGGCGCGTCGGTCGCGGCGCGTCGGCGCCTGGGCGGTGGTGTTCGCGATGGGGGTGGCCGTCGGCACCGCGGAGGGGCTGTCGGTCGCGTCGCTCCCGGCGCTCGGCGTCCACCTGCTGGTGCCGGCCGGGTGTCTCCTGATCGTCGTCGTGCAGACCGGCATCGGCTACCTGCAGGTGCTGCGGCGGTTCCGGCTGCTGGTGCTGCCGTCCAGGGCGTTCGCGCTGCGCATCGCGCCATGGCTGTGTGCCGCGTTCACGAGCCTCCTCGCCGGGGCGTTGCTGCTGCGACGCATCGGGAGTCCACCCGAACCGACGTCGAGCGCCGTGGGGCTCTTGACCGGCAGTCCGTGGGGGGTGGTGCCGATCGTCGTGCTCGCGGTGGTCGGCGGCGGCGTCTGGCTGTTCGCGCTCGGCCTCCGCCTCGGGCGCCGACGCCGCCTCGCGGGCGAGACCGTGCTCGCGGTGTTCGTGATCGCGCTGGTCGTCTACCACATCAAGGCCGGGGCCCGCGAGGACGCGCTCCCGAGCGCCCCGGCCCTCGCGGTGCTGGTCGCCGAAGGCGCACGCGTGGCGCTGCTGTTCCTCGGCGCCGGCCTCAACCGCGCCGCGCGCGGCTGAAGCACGAGCCACCGGACCCGGTCCGGAAGTACGTGCTCGGCCGGGCGTCAGCCCTTGCGACGGGCGAGCGCGGTGCCGATCGCGTCCTTCAGGTCCTTGACGCCGTAGTCATCGAGGAGGAAGACGCGGAGGGCGGCGATCTTGCCGTCGGCGTCGATGAGGATCTGGTACGGGACGCTCTCGACGGCGTAGCGCAGGGCGGCATCGCTCTTCCAGCCCTTGCCGTCGAACATCTGCGGCCAGTCCATGCCGCGCTCCTTGGCGGCGGTCTTCGCGAGCTCGGCGTCGGTGTCGAGGTTGATGCCGACGATCTGCAGGCCCTGCTCGCCGTACTCCTTCTCGAGATCCTTCAGCACGTTCGGAACGCGCGGGTCGCGCACGCTGGCGGCGTTCCAGAAGTCGAGCAGCACGACCTTGCCCTTCAGACTCGCGAGCGACAGCGTGCCGCCGTCGAGCGTGGGCTCCTCGATCTCGATCGCCGGCGAGCCGACCTCCATGGCGAGCGCCGCGAGCCGGTCCTTGGCGACGCTGCCCCAGTAGGTGTCGGGGAACGCCTTCGCCAGACCGTCCAGCGCCTTCTCGTACGACCCGTCCGGGAGGTCTTCGCGCCGGCTGATCGCGGTCGCCCGGTAGAACGCGATCTCCGCGCGCTCCTCATCGGACTTCGCCGCCGCCGTCGCCGCCGTGAAGATCGCCTCCCCCTTCTCGATCTCGACGAGTCGCGTCATCAGGAACGTCGCGAGCGCCATCCGTTCCTCGAGCGGCGCGTCCTTTCCGACCGCCGCGTCGATCCACGCGTTCCGCTGCTCGTCCATGCCGAGCCCCTGCGCCATGTCGGCGGCGGTCGCGAGCTGCAACGCCGACGCCTTCGCCGGGTCGATCGCGCCGAGCACCTGCTTCGCGGTGTCGTGCTGGCCGACGTCCATGTAGATGTTCGTCAGCATCAGTCGGCCGTCGATCGCGTCGGGGCTGTCGGGATGCGCATCGAGCCACTTCGCGAGCACCTTGGCCTGCTTCTCGGCGAGCGCCTTGACGTCGTCGAACTCGACCTTGCCGGCCTTGGCCTGGATCAGCTGGTCGCGCTCCGCCGCGAACTGCCGCTGCAGGTCGGACAGCTGGTCCTGCGCGCGGAGCGACCCGGCGCCGAGGAGCAGGGCGAAGAACGCGCAGGCGACGGCCCACGACGGCGGACGAAGCATGTGTCGCATGACTCGATTCGGAAGGTGGGGCGCGGCGGTGACCGCCGGCGCCCGTTCGCATAGGGTATCGCCGGTCGATCGGAACCGATCTTCCGAGCCTACGATGCCCACGCTCGCGAGCGCCACCGCCCCCCTTGTCGAGCTCCGCGACGTCGTCCTTCGCCGGCGTTCCGGCTTCCGCCTGGAGGTCCCGCACCTGCGCGTCGAGCCCGGCGAGGTCACCGCGGTGCTCGGGCCGTCGGGCACCGGCAAGAGCACGCTGCTCGGCGCCGTGCTCGGCCTCAGCGCGCGCGATCCCGATCTCGACGTCACCGGCGCGGTCGCGGTGCTCGGCGAGCATCGACCGTCGCTGCTGCGGCCGGAGTGGCGGCGGCGTCTCCGGAGCGACGTCGGCTACGTGCCCCAGGACGCGCGTGCCGCGCTCGATCCCCTGCGCCGCGTCGGCGACCAGATCGCCGAGCTCGCCGGCGGCGTGCCGCGCGCGGCCGTCGTCGACGCGCTCGGGCGCCTCGGCATCGAGGCTCCCGAAGCGCTCGAGCGCCGTCCACCGCACGAGATCTCCGGAGGCCAGGCGCAGCGCGCACTGCTCGCGCTCGCGCTGCTGCGCCGCCCGCCGCTGCTCGTGCTCGACGAGCCGACCGCGGGGCTCGACCGCCGGCGCATCGACGAGCTCGTCGGCGAGCTCGAAGCGCTGCGGCGCGCGCGGCCGGACACCGGGGTGCTGGTCGCGTCCCATCTGCCGTGGTTCGTCACCGCACTCGGCGCGACGCCATGGCACATCGAGCACAGTCGCGTCGAGCCGGGCGCACCCGCACCTTCGCCATGGCCGCCCCGCGAGGCATCGGCGACCGCACCCGGCGCCGTCGTCGTCGCGAGTCGCAAGGTCGGCGTCGAACGGCAGGGCCACTGGATCCTGAACGGTGTCGACCTCGAGCTGCGCGCCGGCGAATCGGTGGCGCTGCTCGGCCCATCCGGTGCCGGCAAGACGACGCTCGCGCGCGTGCTCGCCGGCCACGTGCGCGCCGATGCCGGCCGCGTCCAGCGCGCCCACCATCCGCGGCGTGCGGTGCAGCTCGTGTTCCAGGACGCCGCGGGCTCGCTGACGCCGCATCGCAGCATCGGCTCGCTGTGTGCCGAGGCCGCGACGTCGCGCGAAGGCATCCCGGTGCTCGCGCGCGCGCTCGGCCTCGAGCCGGACGCGCTCGAGCGCCGTGCGTGCGAGCTCTCGGGTGGACAGCAGCGCCGAGCGGCCCTGCTTCGCGCGTTGTGCGCCGAGCCACTCGTGTTGCTCGTCGACGAGCCGACCGCCGGCCTCGACCGGGCGACCGCCCAGCAGGTCGTCGGCTCGATCTCGCGGTGGCTGCGCGAGCGCCGCGCGGCGAGCCTGTGGATCACCCACGACGACGAGCTCGCGGCCTCGGTGGCCGACCGGATCGTCACGATCGACGGAGGATGCCTGTGCTGATCGCTCTCGCCGCCACGCTGGCGCTGGTCCCGGCGCCGCAGGCCCCGACCCCGACTCCGCCCTCGACCCCGACTCCGACTCCGACCGTGGGACCACCCGCGGCGACGCAGGGAGGTCTCGAGCTGGAGCCGATCGGCGACTCCGGAGCCCGCGCGCGCTTCGTCGCGCTGCCGGGTGTCCCCGACGTCACGCTGTGGCTCGGGGTGCATGTCGGGTGGGCGCACGACCCGCTCGGTCAGAGCGGTCTGGCGCAGGTCATCGGCCAGGCGATCCGCGCCGACATGCCGCCGTCGAGCGACGCGTCGCCGCGCGAGGTGTCGGTGGTCGCGGACACGACGCTCGTCGGCGTCACCGTGCCCCGTGCGGACGCGCCGGCCGAGCTCGCGCGGTTTGCGCGATGGCTGACCGGCGACCTGCGGCTCGACCACGACGCGCTGCTGCACGCGCGTGGCCGGGCCCTCCTCCGCGCCGACGACGAGCTCGATGTCCTGCCGGGCCCGGTGCTGCGCGACCGCGCGCGGCGCGTCGAGTGCGAGGGCACGCCGTGGGCGCGGCCGCCGGCCGGCATTCCAGACCAGATCCGCGAGCTCGAGCCGGCGGCGGTGCGCGCGCGCCTCGCCGACACCTGGCGCCCCGGCCGTGCGTTCCTCGTCGTGCTCGGCGCGTGCGACGACGACCTCCGCGCCGCCGCCACGGCCGCGCTCGGCAAGCCCGGCGGCACCGAGGCGCCGATCGGACCGCTCGCCGAACCACTTCCGGAGCCGAGTGCCGGGACCGCCGCCGACGTCGAGCTCGTGACGCCGCACGACCGCGTCGCGGCGCCGTTCGTCGCGCTGGCGCTGCCGGCGCCGCACTGGGGCGAAGCCGGCTACCTCCCGTTCCTCGTCGCCATCGAGGTCGCGCGCACGCGCGCGGCGCGCACGTTCGCGACGCTGCGGGGAGGCGAGCTCGAGGCGGAGTTCCCGCCGGTGTTCTACGACCCGGTCCGGATGCCGCCGCTCGCGTTCATCGAGCGTCGCGGCCGCGACACCGACGACGTCGCGCGCGTCGAGGAGGAGCTTCGCAGCTTCGCGGCCGGTCTGCGGGCCGGCGGCGCGGCGGCGGGCGAGATCCGCGGCGCGATCGTCTCGCTGCTGAATCGCCTCGCGCTGCCGCCATTCAAGGACGCGGAGATCGACGTCATGCGGCGATATCCGGCATTCCTGCACCAACGTGGTGGAATCCTCGCCAGCTACATCGTGCACGGCTGGCCCGCCGATCTGCCCGCCTCACTCGGCGCGGTGCCGGTGACCGACGTCCAGCGCGAGCTGCAGGCGCTGTTCGCCGAGGACCACGGGCGGTTCCTCGCGCTGACGCCGGAGTGACGGCGTGTGACTCTCTCGAAGTCGCACGCCAGCGGCGCCAGGTGAGGAAGCAGGCCCGTGAACCGGATTTGGCCACGGGCCCCGACAACCGGTCGGCACTCCGTTCGATCGGTGTGAAGACAGCCGGGGCCCGTTGTCGATAGGGCGACCAGGGTACCCATGGGCTTCATCAACCTCGCCGAGAAGACGATCAGCGCCAAGCTCGTCTACTACGGCTGCGGCATGGGCGGCAAGACGACCAGCCTGCAGGTCGTGCACGAGATCATGTGCCCTCGCAACGAGGTGCAGCTGGTTTCGATCAAGACCGAGGAAGACGCGACGCTGCTGTTCGACTTCCTGCCGATCGATCTCGGCCAGGTCGAGGGCTTCAAGGTCCGCATCCAGGGCTTCACGGTTCCAGGGCAGCCGAAGTACCGGCGCATGCGGAAGTACGTGCTGTCCGGCGCGGACGCGGTCGTGTTCGTCGTCGACAGCGAGACCAGCCGCGTCGAGGAGAACCTCCAGTCGCTCGAGAGCCTGCGCGAGAACCTCCAGCTCAACGGCCTCGACGAGACGTCGATCCCGATCGTGCTGCAGGTACAACAAGCGCGACCTCGAGGACATCCTGACCGAGTCGGACCTCGACTCGAGCTTCCGGTTCCGCGACGACATCCAGTCGTTCCCGAGCGTCGCGACCGAGGGGCGTGGCGTGTTCGAGGCGTTCGTCGAGGCGGCGGGTCAGCTCGTCGAGGCGAAGGTCCGCCTGTACGGGCTCGGGCGCGGCCACGTCGAGCCGGAGGCGGTGGCGGAGGGCGCGCGCCAGCGGCTGTGGGAGATCTTCGACCGGTCGGACATCGGCGGCACGCGTGATGCCGACGGCCACGTCGTGCAGGACGAGGGCCACCGCCGGAACCTCGAGCTGACGTTCGACGAGGACGGCAAGGTCATCGACGGCGACGAGCGCGGCCGGGTCGAGCCGCTCGACCTCGATCTCGATGCCGACTTCGATGGCGGGGGCGAGATCCTGACCGACGACGACCTCGACTTCGACCTCTCGCCCGAGGGCGCGCTGGTCGAGGAGAAGGCACCGCGAACCGGGCACACCGTCGACGACGAGGAGCCGATCCCGGCGTTGCTCGACGCCACGGTCGCGACCAACCTCGAGCTCGTGGAGCGCTACGCCGAACTCGAGCGCTACTGCGGCCAGCTCGAGCAGAAGAACCGCGAGCTCGTCAAGGTGACGCAGAACGTCGTCCACGATCTCAACCGCCCGCTGTCGGCGATCCGGCTGATGCTGTCGTCGATGCAGAAGGGCTACGCCGGCGAGCTCGGCGACACCGCGAAGATGGCGGTCGACAACGGGCTCGCGGCCGCCTACCAGATGGAGCGGCTGATCCGGGACCTGTTGGACAGCTCGCGACTCGACTTCGACGGTGTGCGGCTCGACTTCAGCGACGTCGACCTCGGCATCCTCGTCGCGCGCATCCTCGACGGCATGCGCTACGAGCTCGAGGAGCACGACGTCGGCATCCGCGTCGAGCCGCTGCCGACGGTCCGGTGTGACGAGTGGGCGCTGACGCGCGTGCTCGGCAACCTGCTCGGCAACGCCGTCCAGTATCGCCATCCCGACCGCCCGCCGCGCGTGTGGGTCTCGGCGGTGGAGGATGTCGACCGCCACGTCATCGTCGTGCGCGACAACGGCATCGGCATCCCCGAGAAGGACCTGGCGAAGCTGTTCCAGCGGTTCGTGCGCGGGAGCAACACCGGCGGGATCAGCGGCACCGGCCTCGGTCTCCACATCACCAAGGAGATCATGCTGGGCCACGGGGGCGACGCCTGGGTCGAGAGCGTCGAGGGCGAGGGGACGGCGTTCCACCTGGCGCTGCCCCACGCGCCGGTCCAGCCGCCGCACAGCTCGGTGTCCGACGTCGATCGGAGCGGCGAGTGGACGACGACGACGCCGACGCCGAGAACGATGACGAGGACGGCGTGCTCGTCCACCAAGGCGGTCGCGACGACGACGACGAGGCGTGACCTGCCGGTCCCGGCGCCCTCGTTCCGGCACGCGCCTGGCAGATACGGCACGGGCGGCGGGCCCGGAAGGCGCCGCCGCCCGGCATCAGGTACCTCCGCTAGGGCTCGAACCTAGGACCCGCGGATTAAGAATCCGCTGCTCTACCAACTGAGCTACGGAGGCGCTCGGGAGCGTGCGGCTCCCGATCGGGCGCGAGACGTTAGCCCCACGGTGACGGCGTTGCAACGCCACGCGATGTGAAAAGCGCAGGCGAGAATTGACGGTTCGTGAGGGGCTCGGCAAGATGCCTGCCCCGCATCGCCGCCGGTTCGATTCGTCGGCCGTCGACGCGCGCACGGTGGGTGTAGCTCAGTTGGTTAGAGCGCCAGATTGTGGCTCTGGAGGTCGGCGGTTCGATTCCGCTCACTCACCCTCTCCTCCTTTCGAGCACACCCGCGGCCGGCCGCACCGCGGCGCGCGGGGACAGACCCGCGGACGATGGAAGACGCGACCGCACGGCCGGACCGATCGAGCGCCCCGCCCCTCGAACGCCTCGAGGCGCGCGTCGTGCCGTTCTGGATGGTGTCCGGGACCGTCTCGCTGGTCGTGCTCGCGGCGTTCGTCGGCATCGTGCTGCTGGCGTTCCAGCAGAAGCTGCCCGGCGGCTCGACGTTGCCGATCGCCGCGGCGGCGGTGATCGGTGCGCTGCTCGTCTGGACGCTGGTGATGCCGACCCTCGCGTGGCGCCGCTGGCGGTTCGCGATCGACGACGAGCTGCTGGTGGCGCGCTATGGCGTGATCTTCCACGAGGAGAAGGCGATCCCGATCTCGCGCATGCAGCACATCGACCTGACGCGTGGGCCGATCGAGCGGCTGTTCGGGCTCGCGACGCTGATCGTCTACACCGCGGGAACCGAGGGAGCGACGTTCCGCGTGCCCGGTCTCAGCGTCGTGCGTGCTCGCGAGCTGCGCGACCACATCCTGGTCGCGCGAGGCGATGACATCGTCTGACGGCGCGCCCGGCGGCGCGCCGGTGGCCGGCGTGCGCGTGCTGGCAGCGGGGCACCTGCACCCCGGCATGCTGTTCCTCCGGCTGCTCGACGGACTCCGGCAGTCGATCCTGCCGGTGCTGATCGCGCTGGTGCTGCAACAGCTGTGGCTCGCGGCGGCGACGCTGGTGTTCTTCGTGCTCGGGATGATCTGGGCGGTCGCGCGCTACGTGTCGTTCCAGGTACCGGCTGACCGACGAAGAGCTGATCACGACCGAGGGGATCCTGCACCGGCAGGAACGCCGCATCCCGGTCGATCGCATCCAGGACCTGAGCTTCGAGTCGACGGTGATGCGGCGCGCGCTCGGGCTCGTCGTGGTGTCGGTCGAGACCGCGTCGGGGCAGGGGGCGGAGGCGAAGCTCGATTCGCTGGGCAAGCGCGAGGCGCACCAACTCCGCGAGGTGCTGCTGCGGATCCGCGGCCGGGCGGCGACGCCGGGCCCGGAGGCTGCGTCGGCGCGGCCGCGTGAGCGCGTGCTGTACCGCGCCACCGGCGGTGAGCTGGTGCTGCTCGGTCTGACCAACAACCGCTTCGGCGCGATCCTCGTCGCGATCTTCGGTGTCGTCGAGCTGGCCGATCAGTTCGGCGCCGGCGAGGCGGTGGGCGGCGTGTTCGGCGGTGCGTTCGATCACCTCGCCCGGCTCGGCCCGGCGATCGCCGCGGCGTTCCTCATCGGCACGTTGTTCGTGTTCCTGCTCGCGGGCTGGCTGCTGTCGGTGGGGGCGAGCGTCGTGCGTTACCACGCGTTCGTGCTGACCGAGCGCGAGGACGTGTTCCAGCGGCGGTTCGGGCTCTTGACGACGCGCGCGGTCAGCCTGCCCCGACGCAAGATCCAGCGCGTGTTGCTCGAGTCGTCGCCGATCCGCCGGCTGTTGAGCGCGGTCACGATGCGCGCCGACTCGGCGGGCTCGGGGATGGGCGAGGAGCGGCGTGGCCCGAAGGTGCGCGACATCGTCGTGCCGATGACCGGCGTCGCGCGCGGTGAGGCGCTCGTGCCGTGGCTGCTGCGGGGCATGCGTGCCGAGCCGCTCGCCTGGCAGCCGGTGTCGCCGAAGATCGTCACCCGCGTGTTCGCGAAGGGCGGCCTGCTCGCGGCGCTGCTGCTCGCGGTCGGCCTGCCGACGATCGGCCCCATCGCGTTCCTCGCGGTCGTCTGCCTGCCGGCCGCGTGGGGGATGGGGTTCCTCCTCTACAAGAACCTCGCCTGGGCGCGCCAGCCCGACCACGTCGCGTTCCGCTGGGGCCTCCTCGGCCGTTACCGCGCCTACATCCCGCTCCGCAAGGTCCAGGGCGCGGTCCTCCGCGCGAGTCCGGTCGAGCGCGTGCTCGGCCTCGCGTCGCTGACCGTCTATGTCGCCGGCGGCTCGCCGACGACGCTGACCGACCTGCCGCGCGATCAAGCGGAATCCCTGCTCCGCGACGTCGCGCGCGAGGCGGCGCGGGCGGCGTTCGTGTGGTGAGCGGGCGCGCCGTCGGGTTGCCGCCGCTCAATCCACCTGCGGCTTGTGCGTCATGTACTCGATCAGGTCGAGCTTCGTCAGGATGCCGTGCACGCGGCGCTCCTCGTCGACGACCAGCGCGACCTCGCCGCGCTCGAAGATCTCGGGGAGGTGCGACGCTTCGGCGTGCTGCGAGATCGTCGAGACCTGACGGTGCATGACCTCGGCCAGCGACGACGTCGGCCGGGCGTGGCCCTCGAGCAGGACGTGGAGGACGTCGGTCTCGGTCAGGATGCCGGAGAGCTTGCCGTCGACGACCACGGGCACCTGCGAGATGCCCTCCGTCTTGAACATCGTGACCGCCTCGGCGAGCGTCGACGACTCCTCGAGCGTCAGCACCTCGCGGCGCGGCAGTGCGCGTAGCACGTCGGCGACGGTGCCGACCGCCCACTCGCTGTCGGTGAAGCCGCTCTCGCGCATCCAGCGCTCGTCGACGAACTTGGTCAGGTAGTTGCGGATCGAGTCGGGGAGGATCGTCAGGATCTTCGAACCCGGCTTCATGTCCTTGCCGAGCTCCATCGCGGCCCACACCGCCGAGCCGCACGAGCCGCCGCACAGCAGCCCTTCCTGGCGGATCAGCTTGCGCGCGACGTGGAACGAGTCGCGGTCGTTCGACTTGATCCAGCGGTCGACGAGGCTGCGGTCGAGCACGTCGGGGATGAAGTCGTAGCCGATGCCCTCGACCTTGTAGGACCTGATCGGGCCGGGACCGGCGAGGATCGAGCCCTCGGGGTCGACGCCGACGATCAGGATGTTCGGGATCTCGCGCTTGAGCCGCCGCGCGACGCCGGTCAGCGTGCCGCCGGTGCCGGCGGTCAGCACGACCGCGTCGAGGTCCTTGCCACACTGCTCGAGGATCTCACCGGCCGTGCCCTCCTCGTGCGCGAGCGGATTGCGGGGTTGCCGGTACTGATCGAGGATGTGCGAGTTCGGGATGACCTCCTTGAGGCGCTTCGCGACGCCGATGTGGCTCTCCGGCGCGTCCCACGCGGCCTCGGTCGGCGTGCGGATGATCTCGGCGCCGAGCGCCTCGAGCACGACCTGCTTCTCGCGACTCATCTTCTGCGGCATCGTGATGATCATCCGGTAGCCGCGCACGGCGGCCGCCATCGCGAGGCCGATGCCGGTGTTGCCCGAGGTCGGTTCGATCAGCGTGTCGCCCGGCTTGATCCGCCCCTGCTTCTCGGCGTCGAGCAGCATCCGCACGCCGATCCGGTCCTTGACCGAGCCGCCCGGGTTCATGAACTCGCACTTGGCATAGATCTCGACCGGCAGGTGCCGCGCGATGCGGCTGAGCCGGACGACCGGCGTGTTGCCGACGGCGGAGAGGATCGAGTCGTGGATCTGGGTCATCGGATGCGGCTCCAAAGGACCCATTCAAGCGCCCGGACACCCCCGATCCAACGTGCCGGATCGCGTCGTGCGAGTTCGGTTCCCTGCCGCGTGCATCGGGCGTAGAGTCGTGCGCGTGAACGAGGAGCGCGACGACGTGACGACCGGCGGGCCCGCGACGCCCGAATCCGCGGCACCGATCCCCGACCGGAGCGGCGACGCGGAGGCACACTCCCCCGAGAGCGCGCCGGCACCCGCACCGAACGAGACCGGGTCTCGCGACGCCGCACCGGAGGGCGAGGCCGGCCCCGCACCGGAGAAGCGCAAGAAGCGCCGGCGGCGCCGCAAGAAGAAGCCGCAAGGCGACGCGCCCGACGGCGCACCGGCGGCGGTCGCCCGGCAGGCGCCGAAGGCCCCGCGCGGCGGCAAGCGCGAACGGTCGCGGCCACGCCCCGGCCCCGGCCGCGGCAAGCCGTCGCAGCACCACGCCAGCATCGCCGTGCGCGAGCTCGCGGCGATGGCACGCACGCTGCTCGACGCCGAGGGCGTCGATCTGCTCGGCAGGCCGCGATACCTGCCCGTCGAGGTGCGCGTGCCGCTCGACCCCGAGCGCGACGGCGGCAGCGCGTCGGCCGGCGTCGTCGAGCAGATCCTCCGCCGGGTGCGCGAGGTGCGCGAGCACGAGCAGGCGTTGTCGCCCGGCTCGGTCTACTGCTACTTCCACGCCAGCGCCCAGGCGCCGACCGCGCGCCCGCAGGGACCGCGCGAGGTGTTCGATGGCTACTCGAGCACCGGGCGGCCGGTGTTCACCGACTTCGTGACGATGGCGATCGAGCGCCGCGACGAGGGCATCGACCAGCTCGTCAACGGCGAGGACATCATCGTCACGCACGTGTCGATGGGGCGGGTGCTCCGCACGCAGCAGCTCGTCGAGTTCGGACAGACCTCGCCGGTCTACCGCATCCTCGGCCAGGTCGACGCCGGGCTCTACCCGCTGCTCGGCTCGCCGGACAAGGCGGCGTTCAGCTTCCAGCTCCTGCGCGGGACGACGCTCGAGGGGCGCACGCGCTTCCGGCTCCACTGGGTCGGCGCGGCCGACGTGCGCGACGTCGCCGACCCGGGTGTCGTGCGGCTCCTGCAGCAGTTCCAGCGCAAGCTCGACCACGAGTCGCTGCGGTTCGCCGGGCTGTCGGCCAACGGCACGCCACCCGACGAGGAGGAGTTCGTGCTGCCGATCCTGCAAGACCTCGCGCGGTCGCTGCGCGGGCGCGCGCGACGCGCCGGCCGGCGCACCGGGCATGCGACGCAGCGGTCGGAGGAGGGGCAGCGGCCGACCACCAAGGCGTGGGAGGACGCGCGCGACGCCGGTGACGACCGGGTGCTGCGCGACATCCAGGAGGACACGTTCGTCGTCGTCGGTCCGAAGAACCGCGTCCACGTGTTCGCCCCGGACGCGCGCCACGTGACGAGCTTCGTGATGAGCGGCGGCAACGTGCAGCGGCGCCGTCAGGAGGGCCGCTGGCAGCCGGCCGAGCCGGAGGAGCGCGGCGAGTTCCGCATCGCGTTGAAGCAGCGGCTCGAGCGCGACCAGGGCGACGAGGAGCCGGCGGACGTGGCGGCGCCGACGCCACCGGCGGAGTGAGGAATCGAGCTCCGGTCAGAGCACGGCCAGCACGATCAGGAAGAACAGCGTCGCGCCGAGCAGGTCGGAGAACGCCGTCACCGCCGGTGCCGCCATCGCGGGATCGCGGCCGGTCGCGCGCGCGAGGATCGGGACGGTGACGCCGATCGCGCCGCTGAGCAGCACCTGCGCGAGCATCGCGAGCGCGATCGCGACGGCGGCGTGGATCGCGTTCGCGGTGTCGGGCACGTCCGGCGCGCTCGTGCCGAGGACGATCCCTTCGACCAGCAGGTACGGTGCCGAGCGCCGCGGCGATGCCGACGCCGACGCGAGCCTCCTTCCACAGGACGCGCGCGATGTCGCGCGGCCCGAAGTCGCCGAGCGTGATGCCGCGGATCACCAGCGAGCTCGCCTGCATGCCGACCATGCCGCCCACCGCCATGACGTTCGGCAGGAGTGCGATCAGCATCGCGAACGGGAGGAGGCGTTCGAACCCGCCGATCACCGACGCGGTCGACAGCTCGAACACCGCGAGCGCGGCGATCAACGGCACGCGGCGGCGGATCTGGCTGCCGACCGGCTCGATCAGGTAGCCACCTTCCTCCTCGGCCTCACCGGTGACACCGGCCATGCGCTCGATGTCCTCGGTGTCCTCCTCCTCCTGGATGTCCGCAGCGTCGTCGTAGGTGACGATGCCGACGAGCTTGCCGAGGTCGTCGACGACCGGCAGTGCGAGCAGGTCGTACTCGCGGATCAGCGCCGCGGCCTCCTCCTGGTCGGCGCTGATCCGGACCGACACCGGGTCGGACTTCATCAGCTCGCCGATCGTCCGCCGGTCGCGTGCGGTGATCAGGTCGCGCAACGACACGAAGCCGATCAGCCGGCTCTCGTCGTCGACGACGTAGACGTAGTAGATCGTCTCGCGGCTCGGTTCCTGCCGGCGGATCTCGGCGATCGCCTCGACCACCGAGAGCGAGGGCTTCAGCGCGCAGTACTCGGTGCTGAGGAGCGAGCCGACCTGGTCGTCGTCGTACCTGCTCGCGGCGCGCGAGGTCCGCGCGTGCGGCCTGCTCGAGCAGTGGCACGAGCTGCGCGCGTACGCGCTCGTCGACCTGGTCGAGGAACTCGTAGCGCTCGTCGGACGGGATCGCCTTCAACAGCGCGCGCAGCCGGTCGCGGCCCGACCCGAGGACGATGTCCTCCTGCAGCTCGGGCTCGAAGTAGAGGAACACGTCGCGTTCGAGCTGGATCGGGAGCAGGCCCAGCACCTGCACGATCTCCTTGTCGTCGAGCCCCGAGAGGATCGACGCCGCGTCGTTCGGGTGGAGATCCTCCAGCAGCGCGCGCAGCTCCTCGTGCCGCCCCTCGTCGAGCAGCTCGCGCAGTTCCGGGGCGACGAGGGGATTCCGCATGGACCGGTATCCGACGCGGAATCCCACGCGCGAACAAGCGCGCGCTCGCCCGCCGCCCCCTCGGGAACACGGTTGACCCTCCCCCCGACCCCCGCTAACCTGCCGCGCTCCCGTGACCGGCCGACAGGCCGCGGAACGGCTGTCGGGGCGTGGCTCAGCCTGGTAGAGCGCTGCGTTCGGGACGCAGAGGTCGGAGGTTCAAATCCTCTCGCCCCGACCATCTTCAACTCTTTGTCGATCGCGCGCTTGCGCGAACGCGCCCGGAACGGGGCGGCGCGACACCCACGCGGAATGACCGAACATGTTCGGTTAAACCACCCAGGAGGGTGATCGCGATGCGATCGAGAACGAGACGAGCACGGCGGACGAAGGACGCGCCGCCCACGCTGCTGAAGCAGAAGATCCGCCGCACGAACGGCCGCGTTGACGTGTACGCCTACGCGGTCTTCGCGGGCGAGGAGCGCCGCTACGGACGCTTCGACGACGAGGCGCGGCAGCTGTTCGACGAGGACCTGGCGACCTGGCTCGCCAACGGACGCGGCTTTCCTGCGGAGGCGGTCGCGGACGACGTCCCGGAGTCGGCGCTGTTCACCGTGCATGCGCTGCGCGAAGGGTTCCTGCACCACATCAGGACCCATCGGACCGAGCGTTGGCTTGCGAACAACGAGCCACGCTACACGTCCGCGCTCGACGCCCTGGACGGGCTGTTCGGGGAGACTCCGGCGGCCACGTTCGGTCCGAAACGACTCAAGGCGGTGCGAGAGCACCTGCTCTCGCTGAAGCGGAAGGACCGGACGACGCCGCGGTTGACGGTGCGCACGGTCAACGAGCGAATGAGTCTGGTGCGCGCCGCGTTCGCGTGGGCGGTGAGCGAGGAACTCGTGCCGCCGGCCGTGCTGGAGGGGCTGCGCGCCGTGGACACCGTCGAGCGTGATCGCGTGGTGTCCGAATATTGCGCCGAGCTGAGTCGGACGCCATTCGGGCTGCGAGTGTCGAGATCCGGAGGCGCGGTATCCCCGACCTCGGCCGAGCTTCGCTCAGTCTGGACAGACCGGCGGCCCGGATCTCGCTGACCAATTCGGTGCGTTCCCTTCCCCGTTCCCGTGGCAGCGGCGTCAGGCCGCGCGGTGGTAGCTCCGCAGCAGCCCGCCGAGGCGTTCGGTCTCGACGACCTCGCCGTCACCGGCTCCTGGTCGCCCGCCGATCACGGTGTTCTCGATGCCCTGGTGCGGGCGCTCGTCGTGGTCGTGCGCGAGGTACTCCCTCAGCGCGCGGCGCAGGTGGGCCGCGCCGAACACGATCACGCGATGCAGACACTCGCGCTTCACGGGCTGCACCCATCGCTCGGCGAGGGCGTTCATGTTCGGGGCCTGGTAGCAGGTACGGACGATCTCCACGCCGGCGTCGTGCAGTACGCGGCAGAGCTGCTCGGTGAACTTCGAATCCCGATCGACGATCAGGAATCGTTTGCTGCGCAGGAACCCGTCCACGTCATCGGTCAGGTTACGCGCAACCTGTGCGATGAAGGCCGAGTCCGGGTTGGTGGTGGTGCCGGCAGCGGGGACCCGGCCGAGCATGCACGGCCGGGCGCGTCTCGACCGCGCGCGTCGCGTGGTCGATCACGAACAGCACGTAGTGGGTGACCAGGCCGCGCGCGGTCCAGACCTCCGTCGTGAAGAAGTCCGCCGCAGCGATCGCGTCCGCGTGCGCGCGCAGGAAGGTGCGCCAGGAGGTCGGGCGATCCGGGCTCGGGCGGATGCCGTGCTCCTTCAGGGTCTTGGCGATCGTCGAGCGAGCGACCTGGTGGTTCAACTTCTTGAGCTCACCCTGGATCCGGCAGTAGCCCCAGCTCGAGTTGTCCTCCGCCATCCGGACGATGAGCTCGCGGATCGCCTTGATGACGCCGGGGCGGCCGACACGGCTTCGCGGGACAGGACCACTTCGCTGCGATCAGCTGGCGATGCGAGCGCAGGATGGTGTCGGGCGTGACGATCGTCGCGACGCGCAACAGGAGCCTGCGGCCGAGGGCCTGGCCCTTGGCCGCGAGCCGGCGGCGCTGGTCATCGGTGAGCCGGAGCCGGCGCTTGCCGAGCTTTTCCTTCAGGACGCGGTTCTCCTCGATGAGGTACGCGATGGTGTCCGCCTGCTGGCGATGAACCCAGCCGGAGACGGCCGCGACGACGAGGAGGAGAGGCTGGACGGGGCGCACGATCGGCAGGATCGTAGCGGTGGAACGCAACGTCGTAAGTCGAGTCTGGTGGCTGCGATCGAGTTTTCGGACACGACGACCGTGGCAGTTCGGGCTGCGCCCGGAAGCCGCGCTCGCCATCCTGGGTGTCGTTGTCGATGCCGGGCTGGACGAGATGAACCGCACTGGCGCCGACACAGCGGGACTCGTTTCCCGCTCCGCATTCGATTCCCACCCCACGTTGAAGCTGTGGCTGGAGAACCCGGTGCCGGAAGCGGCGTTCTGATGCCCCGCCCGGCACTCGAACCGTGGGAGTGCCTGAAGTGCAGCGCGCACTTCGACGCGGATCGTGTCGTGCTCAAGAGCCGAGCCGGCGCCGTCTCGCTCGCCGCGGGGCTGTGCCCGTCCTGTCGCCCGCACCTCGACGAGTGGGTGCGGGAGTGCGACGAGCTGGGCGGAATCGAGCGAGACGGCATCCGCGGCGAGGTCGTCGAGCGGGTCTGCACGCGCTGCGGCGTGCATCACCTGGTGCCGTCCCGCTCGCGCTGGTCGGGATTCTGCCCGGTCTGCATCGCCCGCGCCGACCATCGGGAGTGGCAGGCCGCGCGGTCCGCGACAATCCAGGAGCGGGCGAGCTGGATCGCGACGCTGTCCGTCATCGCGGCGATCGTGCTGCCCCTGGTCGCCGCGCGAGTGCTGCCGCAGGGCGCGGTCGGCTTCTACGGGGCGACGATCACCTTCTGGGTAGTAGCGGGCATCGGCTACTGGCTTCACGCTCGAACGTGCCGCCCGGTGTCGTAGCATGACCGGGACCATGCGCCGAAGCGACCACGCCGAAGAGCTGTACGACCGCGCCGTGCGAATGCTCGTCGGCCCCGGCACCGTGCAGGAGCGCGTGCAGAGCGCCATCGCCGAGCTGAGCACGCTGCACCCGCAGGGGATGGCCGGCGAGATCCAGCAAGCCCACGAGCGACTGTTGCGAGACGCGGGCAGTCGCGACGCCATCGCCGCGCTCGACCACTCCGCCGCGGCCAGGCTGGCGATGCAGGTCGTCGAGGTGTTCGTGGTGGTCAGGACGCACCACGGCACGTAAACGATCCGCCGCCGTCCCGCTCGGTGGTGGTGGTCGATCCACCGCCCCGCCGGGGACGAGACCGATTGTCGGTCTGCGCCCGAAACGAGACGGCGGACGACCTATGCTGCCATTTATGGGCACACGCCGCCAGGACAGTGGCGCGCGACTGACCGGCACAGGCTGCGTCGATGCGCCTCGACTCCTGGACGGCTGGGCATCCCGACCGCGTACTTCGGGTCGTCCGCCAGGATTGCGTCGTAGTACTCTCTTCTCGTGGCAGTAGATCAGGCAGTGCTGGCTTGATGGTATTCCGCGCGCGTGGTGTATTTCGTGCAGGAGCGTGCTTATTAGCCACTCGAAACCAACACAAGGATCGGTCGCCTCGGCTGGAGTCGCGCCGTTCGCCATGGCGTCCCGCGCCGCCAGAGCAAAGAACGTCGTTGGGATCGAAATCTTGTAGTTTCTGAAGAGCCCGAGGAACCCGCCGCTGCATGTCGTTAGCCCGAACACACCGCGCAGCCTCGGGTCGATGCAGAAGTTCCCCGACGCAATCTTGTCCTTCAGAAGTTCGTGCGTGTACAGGGCTCGAACCTGTATGTCGCGCGTGAAGGCGTGCGCGAACGCGGTTTGCACGGCGGCGCTCGATGCTTGCAGGACATCGTCGATGTCTTGAGCCAAGGCAGCGGGCGACAGGATGAGCGTGGAAACCACGAGCCGGAAGACGGCGACGCGCACGAAGTTCTTCTTAGGGGTCATGGAGTTCACCGCTGTTGGTGCCTAGGGCCTCTGGGATTACCGGCGGTCCGAAAGTCCGAGCATGAATTTGCGGAGCACTCGCGGGTCCATGTCCGCGCCGCTATGTCGGAGCCAGTTGACGATGGCGACCGAGTCGTTCCCGCTGGACGAGTTCGTCGAGCCGGCCGACACCGTCATGGACCGAGGCCAGCGACGCCCGCCGGACGAGGATTCCGCGGACTCCGCTGGCGGGTAATACGGCGGGACAAACCGTTCTGGTTGCATCACGGCGCAGCATACTTCTGACAGCCGGAAGTCCAGCGGTTCGAGGCTGATGACGGTCAGAAACTGGAAACAGAGCTGCGCGCCGGCCAACCCCGGAGCCGGACTGATAGGAACGCTCGCGGTAACGACGCCGGGGTCGTTCGGGCTGTCCGAAATGCACGCCGTGCACGGAACGGTCGCGATGCCGTTCAGGAAGAACTGGTTGCCGGGGAGTGGCACGAGCTGATCCGGGGTCCCGATGATCAGGAGCGCGTCATAGGTCGCTTCCTGAACCTGCGCGGGAATGTCGTGCTCAAGCGGCAGGTAGACCGAGAAGTCCGAGTTTCCGACGTAGAGGTGCATGCCAAACACCTTGGAGAAGTTCCCGAGGCGCGATCCGTTCGGGAGATCCTCCGAGAATCCGATCGAGAGAAGGGGAGCCAAGAATGGCGGGCTCGGATGCTCCGCTCCTGCCGCGAAGGCAGCGAACACCCCCGCCAGCGGGATCGCGGGGACCACGACTTGACCGTCCCCCTGGGAATCAATCACGGTCGAGCCGAGCACAAGATTGCTGTTGTCGGCCTGGACGATGCTGACCGTTTCACCGACGGGTCCAGTAACGTCAATCGTAGTAGCCCCGACTTCGAGTCGTTCGACCAGCATCGCCGTCGAGTGAAAGGCTCGCGTGTCGGAATGAAGCACCGCCACGGTCGGCACGCCGCCGGGCCGGGTGAACACGTACTGGGCCGCGAACGGCTGCACCGACTGGTCGTCTCTCGTGCTGTAGGGGTAGAGGACTATCTGGTCCAGGTCCGGATTCGCGTTCCCCGCCTCCAGGTCGATCGCGTAGTTCGCGATGTCCGCGATGCCCGCGAGATCGGCGCTACCGGCCACCGTTACCCAGGACGTGGGCGTCGGCGACCCCGGCACGTAACTGGCGCGCATGATCTTCGGCGTGGACGTTTCCAGCAGGTACAGTGACGAACTGGCAGGTGAGTAGGCGATTCCGGCGAAACAAGACGCCGGCGCCGTGTACTCGCTGCCCAGCAGTGTCAGGTTTCCGTTGTCCAGTCCCGTCACTAACGCGACGCCGGTTGGTGTAGAGCCCGAATTGTCCGTTCCACAGAACGCGACGGACTCGCCGAACGCGACAGGGGCGAAGTCGCCAGGCTCGGTCATCGAGGTCGGGATACTCCAGACCGCTCCCGAGAGCGTGGCTCCCAGTTCCTGCACTTCGATCGAGGTGCCGACCCAGCGTAGTCCGAAGCCGGATCGGCTCACGTCGTCCTCTAGTCCTCGGACCTGGGTCCCGGAAGTGAGGACTCGAACGGTCATCGCGGACGCGACCGCGGTAGCGATGACTACCACGGCGATCACTCTGGACTTGTTCATCTCCGCTCCTCCATCGTGGGGGCTGCG
Organism: uncultured Planctomycetota bacterium; assembly: GCA_963823025.1. GTDB lineage: Bacteria > Planctomycetota > UBA1135 > UBA1135 > UBA2386 > CAWGKH01. The sequence goes on from CAWGKH010000012.1 coordinate 116,715, forward strand.
CCCGCCACACAACGACGGGAACCTACCCCAGTTCCCGCCGATTGCAAGCCCCTCGGCGTCCAGGCTGTCTGGCGGTCGGGACTTGTTACCGGAAACCACCCCGCGCACTCCGTAATCGGCACCGCAGGCGCACGACGCAGCCCACGACGAGCGAGCGCGTTTATACGCTCGGCAGCCGGCAGTAGCAGTAGACGAACTCTTGCTCGCTGCCCCACGGCGTCACGTGCGTCTCGGCTGCGTCGCCGATCTTCTCGAACTCGTCGCCGAACTCGGCGTGGATCCCTTCCGCGCTGAAGCGCACCACGTCGAGCCCGCTGCACTTCTCCGGTCCGTGCGGGCCGAACGTGGCGACCACGACGTGGCCGCCGGGCCGAACAGCCTTGCGGACGGCATCGACGTATCGGGCGCGGTCCGCAGGGTCGGTCAGGAAGTGGAACACGGCGCGATCGTGCCAGAACGCGAAGGCGTGCTCGGGCAGGTCCGCCTTCGTCACGTCAGCGCAGATCCACCGCGCCCGGTCGCCGACACGGCGCCGGGCCGCGTCGAGAGCCGTCGCCGACAGGTCGAGCACCGTCACGTTCGAGTAGCCGCGGTCCAGCAGGTCGTCCACGAGAGTGGACGTGCCGCCGCCCACGTCGATGATCGCGGCCGTCGGGTCGAGCCGCGCCGCATCGACGAAGCGACTCGTCCAGGTGCGGGCGGTACCAACTGACGCGGTCCGCGGCCTTCGCGCCGTAGACGGCGTCCCAGTGCTCTGCTCGCGTCGCCACGCGCGTCATCGTAGCGGTCTCGGCGGAAAGGTCGAATTCGACCTTTTGACCCGCTACCTGGCATGAACCAGGTGAAACCACGCGAGACCACCGGCAACCCCTTGCTACCTGTGCCATCGGGGGTTACGCTCGCAAGTGACCTTCGCGTCGGGGGCTCCGCCGACCGCCCTGAACGGGTTCGGGACGCAGAGGTCGGAGGTTCAAATCCTCTCGCCCCGACCATCTTCAACTCTTTGTCGATCGCGCGCTTGCGCGCACGCGCCCCGAACCGGGCGGCGCGACACCGATGCGGGATGACCGAACATGTTCGGTTCCACGCACCACGGAGGGGGATCGCGGTGCGATCGAGGACGAGACGAGCACGGCGGACGGAGGACGAGCCGCCGAGGTTGCTGACGCAGAGGATCGGCCGCCCGGACGGCCGCGACCCGCGTCCGACACGCACCCGGCGTCGAGGCGGCGCCGGTGCCGCTCGGCCAATACCGGCGCGACGGTGACGGTGTGCGACGCGGAGGCCGACCGGCCGGCGGCGGCCAGAGTGCTCGAGGACGCTGGCTGAGACCGTTTCGTCTGCTGCAACCGGCTCCGGCGATCGCGATCGGTTGCCGGTGCCCGGTGCGATCGGCTGCGTCCCCGTGGTTTGCGGGTGGCGGTCGCCCCGCGACTGTCGGCGGAGAGGCGGCAGCTACCGCAGCACAGCGGCGACGACGACCAGGCAGCCGGCCGAGCACAACTCCCTCGGCACGTGCGCTTCGGACCGATACTCCGACCTGCGCTCCACGCCGACCGCTTCCGCATGCGGTCGGCGCCGTGTCGCGAGACGTGCCGGCGGCCCGCGTTCGTTGCCCGCCGACCTTCAGGTCCGAGCCGTCCTGCCCGCCATCGGTCAGTGGACGACGACCCAGGTCTCGCCGTCGGTCCCGACGGCGTTCGCCGCGATCATCCCATCGATGTTCTGCTCGCCGGCCACGAACGCGGCCTGCGGCGCAGGCGGGTTGGCTGTGCCGTCGTGCTTCGCGGTCGAATTCCGGCACGCCAGCACGTCACCGGCCTGGTTGACCAAGAACGCTCGCTCGCCGGAGTCGCCGTAGTTCGCCGGCCACGCGTAGCAGCACCACAGCGCTTCCGCCGAGCCTTGGTCCGGCTTGAGATGCTGTCAAGAGTTGTGGATGGGCGAACTGATCACGCGGCGCCGACCTTGACTCCATCCTTGAACTGAACTCCGTCGACGACGTCACGGGCGAGCTTCGCACCTGTGAGTCGCCGCCACTTCTTCGACGCGGCCTCGGCGAGCTCGAAGACGATCGCCAGGCACGCGACCCGCGTGCCCGAGCCTTTCGTGCGGCGATGCCTCAGCCGCACGGTGGCGAACATGGACTCGATCGGGTTCGTCGTGCGCAGGTGCACCCAGTGCTCGGCCGGGAAGTCGTAGAAGGCCAGCAGCTCGTCGCGATCCTTTTCCAACGACGCGGTGGCCTTCGGGTACTTGGCCTCGCACTTCGCGACGAACGAGTCGTAGGCCAAGATCGCGGCGGCCCGCGTCTCGGCCATCCAGATGTCCTGGATGTCGCCCTTGGCCGCCGCGTGCTTGTGGCTGGGGAGGCAGTTCAGCAGGTTGCCGGTCTTGTGCACCCAGCACCGCTGTGCTCGCGTCGTCGGGAACACCTCGGCGAGCGCTTTCCAGAAGCCCAGCGCACCATCACCGATGGCGAGCGCGGGGGGGTGCTCGAGACCGCGCTGCTTCAGGTCGAGCAGGATCTCCCGCCAGCTCTGAGTGCTTTCGCGAGAGCCGTCGGCGATCGCGACGAGCTCCTTCTCGCCGTCCTCCGTGGCGCCCATGACCACGAGAACGCACTGTCGGTCCTCCTCGAGCCTGATGTTGAAGTAGACGCCGTCGGCCCAGAAGTAGACGAAACGCTTCCCGGCCAACGACCGCCGGCTCCACTCCTGGCACTCCTTCGACCAGATCTCCTTGAGCCGTACCACGGTCGTCGGCGAGAGACTCGCCGAGCTGTTGCCGGTCAGGCGCTGCAGGCACTCGGGGAAGTCGTTCGTCGAGATCCCCTTGAGGTAGAGCCAGGGGATCAGCTCCTCGATGTTCTTCGTCCGCCGAAGGTACGGCGGCAGGATCTTGCTCGTGAACCGGAACCGCTTGCCCTCCGCGTCGACACGCCGGTCGTTCACGCGTGGCTGCTCGAGTTCGACCGGGCCGACGCCGGTGTCGATCGTGCGAGGACGGTGCCGGCCGTTCCGCACGACCAGGCGACGGCCCTCCTCGTCGAGCTCGTGTTGGTGATCCTCGATGTAGGCCGCGACCTCGGCTTCGACGGCCTTGGCCAGCATCTGCTGGGCACCGCTGCGGAGAACCTCGCTGAGCGCGTCCTGAGCCGAACCTGGACCTGGGAGAACGGGTGACGTAGCTTGCATGTCGTGGCGTACCTGCCCCCTCGGGGGCCTCGTGGCTGTGTTGACAACTGCCAAGGTACGCCGCGCGTCTGTACAGGTCATCCACAACTTCTGGTCGTATCTCCCGCCTCCATCGCCTCGACGAACGATTCGTGAATCTGCTGTTCCATTCACTCGCCTCTCCCGCCGAAGCCTATGCTCGACGAACACGAAGATCGAGGTTGCACTAGCGGAAATGCCGACGCTCCGGCTGCCCCCGGTGCGCTCGAGGAATGGGCGCCCCTGTGCATCGACCAACTCCTCGCCAGCGCCGCGACGGATCGAGCGAAGCACCACGCCCAAGTCGCGATCATCGAAGGCGGTCCTTCCGACAGCGGGACGTCGGGTGAAGAGTGGCTCCGCTTGGCCGAACTGCACGCGATTTCGCTCGAGCCCGAGACGCTCTCCGTGCCGAACGGAAATCACCCGCCGTGCCGGTCCGAAACCGGTCCCGAAAGTGGCTCCGCTTGGCCGAACCGGGGGTGGCTCCAAGCAGCCGGTCCTTGACAAGGGCATCTCCCCTCGATCGGCAGGCGATCGCGGGACGCTGAATCCGCCCGTCGGACCGACCGTTCGGCTTCTTGGACAGGACGAGCACGATCCGCGTGCCCTGCGCGGTCTCGATCACAACGCTCGTCTCCGCGCGGCTCCCGGCAACCGCCTCCTCTTCCCCGACGGACACCTCCACGAAGCCGCCCGTCGCTCGACCCTCCTGTCTCAGCTTCCACGGCCACCAGGACAACGTGCCGGTCGGGATCCCGGTCTCGGCGGAGATTGAAGCCAGGCTCAAACCCATGCGCTCGCGGAGCGCGAGGGCTGCGACCACTTCCCGGCGACGCGATGAGCGAACCATGCCCTCGATCGTCCCCCAGACGACCGCCGATTCGAGATGGGCTGCAAGCGACGGTTACGGATTTGCGAACACGCCACCCTTCAACGGCCGCGAAGCCGCTGCAACATCCGCTGCCGCAATACACCGAATTCGACCTCGGGAGCGGACAGACCGGGATCGCGCTGCATCCCCCGCAACGATCGAATCAGTCGCTGCCTGATCGCCTCACGCTCGGTGAAGTCCGCGGTGAGCCATGTCGTTGTTGCAGTCGTCGCCGCTGCCGCCGGCGCAGCCTGAATGGCCGTACCGAACACCTCGGACCATCCCACCTGACCCTCCTGATCGAGGGCAATCCACTGGTACAGCAACACTCCCCCCTCGAGTTCCGGATCGGCCGGCACCGGCATCTGATAAGCGATGGGGACGGACTCCCGCTTGGCCATCACGTCACGAAGGAAGCCTTGTGTCGCTACCGGATTCAGAACCGCCGAGTTACCGACGGAATCGACTGGATCGGTGCCGTCGGCATTCCGCACACCGATCGCCAGATAACAGGTAACATTCGATGCCGCGGCCGGAGAAGATTCGAACTCGATTTCTCCAGTCACGTTGTAGTTCACGTTGCCAACCACGCAATCTTCTGCCTGCGGATCCGCGAACGTGAGCCCCAGCTTCGACGTGTTGACGGCCAGACCAAAACGCACGGTCGGCCGAATCTCCAAGTCAGTCGGTCCGTCACCAACGAGGACGAAGAGGTTTCCGGGGACATCGTTGAAGACCGCAGGCACCGTGACGGTTTGATACTGCCAGTCATGCAGCAAGGTGTAGGTCGTGATAGTCGATCCCTGTGAGTCGACGACACGCGCATCGCCCTGCGGACCCGCGATCTCAAACTGCGCGGTTCCGGCTACAGTCGAACCATCACTCTGCCGCGCGGTTGCCCCGGTCGGAATCGGTCGCACGACGTTCCATGTCTTGGCTCCGGACCGAACCGCCGGATCGTACCTGGTCACAAAGGCGTTCGAAACTTGGTCAAAATGCACCCAAGCCCAAGGGAAGACCCTCTCACTCTTCACACGGAATCCCGGTACACCCGGATCCTTCTTGATAGCCTCCCAGTCGGATGCGCCATGATAGGGAGCGGCCACCCCGGTCAACACCGGCGTAAAGCTGATCGGCAGAGGCTGCCCGAGCCCGGCCCACGGTGCGATCCCGACGGATTTCGAAGTCCAGTCCATTGCGTAGATGAGATTGTCGACTGGATTCCAGACCATGCGATGAAGATCGCTTCCCGAGACCTCGGTCACCTGGGACACGACGATCGCAAGTGTCGTCGACTGGCTCAACGTGAGCAGGCAGAGCACGCCGGAGCAGACACCCTGATCCTCGCGATCTCCCGAAAGCAAGAAAACGTCGTCAGACAGCTGCTGCAGTGAACCAACATGATTCAGGGGCAAATCCACCTCCGCAGTGCCACTCCCCCGACACCACCAGCTCGCATGCAGAGTGCTCGACCCCTCCGCTCGCTCCACAGAGAGATTCCCCCTCTCGGTCACGGTGCCGTCAGGGGCCTTGTTAGCGTACCACACGTTGGCGTAGCTGGCCATACGCTGACTATCAGTGGGACCTTGACCAAACGATGCCCCCGGAACAACGAGGCTGAAGCACGCAAACGCGAGCAAACAACGCATCTGATATGATTCCATGGACTACTTACCTCAGACCGCGATCAACAAATGTTGCGCGACTCCTCGTGGCGCCGGCGATACTGCTGAAGCCGATGGATCCGTCGATTCAGAGCCTCAACGTCGTCGGTACCTGAGACTGCCGACGCACTCTCGAGCACAACTTATGTTGGTCATCGCGACCAGGAGAAAAACGATTTCTTCGGTGGAGGCGCGAATCTCCCCGGTGTGATACTTGCGACAATCGTCAGACGTCGGGAACGACGGCGGATCCGAGTCAAAGTCCGCGCGGTATGAGTCCCGCAACGAGTGCCGTGACTCATGGACAAGTACCCCGGCGAACACCACATCCGATACAGATCCATCTCCGACCTCGTCTCCGTACCAAGACGAGCCGTCTGCTCCGAAGCGATCGTCGACGACGATCTCGTTTGGAGTTCCGGCCGTCCACGCATCCCAATCAGTCGTTGTCCCCGGGGGTTCTTCGATCGATTCCGAAGAATCAGCCAGCGTCGTGGCTCCAGCACCTGCGTCTCCGAAATCGATGTCGCACTTGTCCAGGTGTGATGCGAGAGCAGCCAAATTGAGAGGAAAGCACTTGGCAAGGCAGTGAACGAGTTGGAGCGCCCGGTCCAAAGCTGCTTGCTTGGCCCCGGCTTGGGCTGAGATGGACACCGATAGCAGCACTGCGGCCGTGAGAATGTTCCGGATTCTGATCATTTTGCCGCGACTATACCTCCCGTTGAGGAGGGGGCAACTGCGTTCCGTGTGGGTGTGGGAATTCGCCCGCGCCCGTCCCAATGCCGTTCAGCTCCATGAACACCGTTGACACCCGCTGTCGACGGCGCTCTGATTCCGCCTGATTCCGGCGGTTAGGGCTGGTTCTGGTTCTTCGTCCAGCAGCGGAGCTTCTGGCTCTGGTTCCCGGCGACGGCGCCGGAGTTGTCGGGCGCCGCCTCGAAGACCTCCTGCACCAGCGCACCGAGCTCGTCGCGTGCAGCCCGAAGCCGACCACAAACCGACTGTGGTCATCCATGAACGCGCACAGGTGCACGCGCCGGTTCCCCCGCTTCAGCACGAAGGTGAACAGGTCGGTCTGCCACAGCTGGTTCGGTCGCGCCCGCTCGAAGCGCATCACCGTCGGCTCGTGCGGCTTCGTCGGCACGTCCTCGACGACGTCGCCCTCCTCCTCCAGGAAGCGCCCGATCGCACCCGGGCTCGCACCGAAGCCCTCGGTGTGCATCAGCATCGAATGGATCCTGTCCTGGCCCCATTCGGGATGCTGCTGCTTCATCATCATCAGGATCGCACGACGCGTCTCCTCCGACAGACGGCTGCCCGACGGACGGCCGCGCTTGCGATCCTGCAACCCGAGCGGCCCGTCCTCCTCGAACCGCTGACGCCACTTGTAGAGCGTGAACGCCGACACACCGACCGGCGCGCTGAAGTCCTGCGCCGGCAGCTTCGAGCGCATCCACGTGTCCAGCAACAACAGCCGCTCGCGCGGCGTGTAGGCGCTGCTCGGCGTCATGTCCTCGGGCAGCACCCGACGCTTGCCGCGCACGCGACTTGGCGGAGGGGGCAGCGGCGCCCCGCTCCTGGCCTCCGCTCCGGGGCCGACTCCGGCGGCTACGCCGCCTCCGTCGTCCCCTACGCTACGGCCAGGAGCGGACGGCTCCGGCAAGGGGTACGCGTCTTGCGCAGGACGCTCGGTCTCAGACGTACGGTCACTCTGCGGATCGGTCATCGATCCCGGTACCCGGACGCTCTGCCGGGCATGGGGAGGCCGATGACTTCCGACGGGGGATTACGCGCTCAGGTCGTGCAGAGATTTGGGACGGGGACAGCATGCGGTCGGCGCCGTGTCGCGAGACGTGCCGGCGGCCCGCGTTCGTTGCCTGCCGACCTTCAGGTCCGGGCCGTCCTGCCCGCCGTCGGTCAGTGGACGACGACCCAGGTCTCGCCGTCGGTCCCGACGGCGTTCGCCGCGATCATCCCATCGATGTTCTGCTCGCCGGCCACGAACGCGGCCTGCGGCGCAGGCGGGTTGGCTGTGCCGTCGTGCTTCGCGGTCGAATTCCGGCACGCCAGCACGTCACCGGCCTGGTTGACGAAGAACGCTCGCTCGCCGGAGTCGCCGTAGTTCGCCGGCCACGCGTAGCAGCACCACAGCGCTTCCGCCGAGCCTGGGTCCGGCTTGCCACCTTCGGCGACGAACGAAGCGCCGGCACCGGGCAAGTACATCTGAAACACGTAGCCGGATCGGACGACCCGTCCACCGTTCACGTTGCTGAACGCTCCGCTGAGCACCGCAGGCTGCACGCGAACCGTTCTTCCGTCCGAGCCGACGATGTCCGCCGCACCTGCCAACTCCGCGAAGAAGCCGAATTCGCCCGCGCCGTTGCCGTTGCGGTCGATGATGCCCGACGCTCGGCACTGGACCTGCGCCAACGAGATGTTCATCAGCGTGGCGATCGCTGCCGACTCGTTCGCGTTCACGCGAGCCCCGCCGAAGTGGAGCGGAAACGCCATCTCGCCGCCGCCTGTCGGCAGGTTCGATGCCGTGTCGATGATCTGCCGCGCATTCAGCCCGTCGACTCGAGCGCGCAGGCGCCGAGCTGGGCCGTCCTTGTCTACCGACACGGCCATCAGCCCGGCGAGCGGCTTTGCACCATCACCTTCGGACGGCAGCGCAGCGAGGGCATGGGCCGACATGGCCGCTTCGAACGCTGCATGCTGGTCCTTGGGCAGCGACGCCTTCACCGCGTCCAGTGAGACCTTGAACGCCGCGTCCGACGATCCGTCGATCGTCGGCATTCGCTCGGTGACCACGAAGCAGACGCCGGCGGTGGCCAGCACGGCCGCGACGGCACCGATGACGACGAATCGGTTCATGCTGCTCCATCGACCGATGCTGTGGGGCGTCTGGAACGCTGTTGCCGCCCGAACCCCGTCGCCGGGTGCCGATCGGAACCGGACGCGAACGCGCCGAGGCAGCCACGCGCGGGTTGGCGGACCGCCGGTCTCTGACTTCGAGTCTCGGCACCGTCGCGAGGTCGTGAGCCCGGGGGGCGCGTCTTCGCTCGCCTGGAACGGGAGTTGCGCGGGAGCGGGCGATGGCGCGCGCCGGGAATCGAACGCGACTGCTGCTCCTCCGTCACCCGATCGTCGTCGGATTGGCGTTGGTGATCGGCGTCGGGATGCTGATCGCGTTCGCCGCGGCCCAATGGGCGTTCTTTCTCGCGTTCGTGGGGGTGCTGCTCGGATGCCTGATGAGCTTCCCGGTCGGGTGGCTGGCGCGATGGATGGCCCGTGGCCCGGCGGTGCTGCTGACGCTGCTCGCGATGCTCGGCCTCGCGACCGGCGTCGGGTTCCTGACCGTTCCGCGGCTGATCGACGACGGACGACAGGTCTCCGAGCAGGTCTCGGTGGCGGCCGGGCGCCTCGACGCGTGGATCGGCGCCGGCGCGCAGCAGCAGGGGGAGCCCGGGATCGAGTCGACGCTGCGCGAGCACGTCGACGACTGGATCGGCATCGCGATGGAGACGCTGGTCCCGACCACGCTGACCTTCGTCGAGTGCCTGTTCGGCATCGTCATCGCCGTCGTCCTCGCCGCGTTCCTGGTCTACCGGCCCGACGCCTATCGGGGCGGCCTCCGCGCGCTGATGCCGCGACCATGGGAGCGTCGCTTCGACCAGATCTGGGACGAGCTCGGTTTCCAGTTGCGTCACTGGATCGGCGGGACGCTCGTCTCGATGGCGATCATGGGAACGCTCGCCGGCGTGGGCCTCCTGATCGCGGGGATCCACTCATGGCTGCTGCTCGGCGTGCTGACGTTCTTCGGCACGTTCGTGCCCTACGCGGGGGCGATCGCGAGCGCGATTCCGGGTCTGATCCTCGCCCTCGCGCAGTCGCCGATCCACCTCGCATACGCGCTGGCGGTCTATCTCGGGGTGCACATCACCGAGGGGTATGTGGTGCAGCCGCTGATCATGCGACGCGCCGTGAAGCTGAAGCCCGGAATGCTGCTGTTCTGGGAGTTGCTGATGGGCGGCGCGTTCGGGGTTCTCGGCGTGGTCGTCGCGACGCCGCTGCTGGTCGTCGTTCAGGTGCTGACGCAACGGCTCTACGTCGAGGCGTACCTCGGCAAGCGGCCCGGCGACGCCTAGCGCGCTATGCTGCCCGCAGGTGAGCGATGCGTGATCGTCATCTCGGAGTCTGGCTGGTGGCCGTCGTCGTGCTCGCGGCGCTGGCGGTGGTCGCGTGGCGTTCGTCGCGGCCCGGCGTGATCGCGCCGCCCGCGGGGTCGGACGCCGGCGAGGCGGCAGTCGCGCGCGCACCGGTGGAAGAGCAGCGGGCGCCGGCCATCCAGCGCACGACGGTGGATACGCCGGCGGCGGATGCGGCGGTCGAGACGGCGACCGGGGACCGGCCGGCGACCGCTGCCGACCCGACGCGCCTCTCCGGCCGTGTCGTGACCCAGGCCGACGGCACGCCGGTGATCGGTGCCGAGGTGCAGCTCCGGTATCGGGATGCCGACGACTTCTGGAACCTCGACCTCGAGTACGGGAAGCGGCAGGACGTCGTCGCGACGCGCGAGAGTGATCGGGAGGGGCGGTTCGCGTTCGACGTCGCGCGGGGGAAGCCGTACCGGCTGCACGTGTTCGCGGCGGGGTATGCGCCGGCGACCGTGCTCGACTGCGTCGGCGGGAGCGAGGTCGTCGTGCGGATCGGGCGCGGGGCGACGATCGAAGGCGTCGTCACACGCGCGGCGGACGACACGCCGGTCGGCGGCGTGCCGGTGCGCGTGTTCGTCCGCGGGGCGAGCGTCGAGCTCGGCTCGGCGGACACCGCGCCGGACGGGTCGTTCCGGTTCGCGAACGTGCCATCGGAGAGCGTGTTCGTCGAGGTCCTGCCGGCCGATCTCGAGCCGCCGGATTGGAAGCGGCTGCAACTCGAGGAGGGCCAGCTCTACCGGGTCGAGTTCGCGCTCGAGGCCGGGCGGACGGTGTCGGGAGTCGTGACCGCCGCCTCGACCCGCGCCCCGATCGCCGGGGCCGAGCTCTCCGACGGCTGGGTGTTTCGGCGGGTCGTGCGCACCGACGCGAACGGCCGCTACCAGATGCACGGGCTCGGCAGCCGACTCGATCTGTACGTGCGCGCCGACGGCTACGCCCCGCAGTCGCTGGCCGTGCCGGCGACGACCGACCACCAGGACTTCGCGCTCGTGCACGGTGGGCGGGTCACCGGTCGGTTCGTCGACGAGCGGCGGGCACCGCGCGGCGACGTCCATGCGGCGGTCGCGGCGTCGTTCATGATGCGGCAGGGGATGGAGGACACCGACTGGCGACGGGCGAACGTCGCGCCGGACGGAACGTTCGTCGCGACCGGTCTCGATCCGCACCAGCGCTATCAGCTGTACGTGCGCGGCGAGGGGATCGGCGCCAGGACCTACGTGTTGCCGCGCTTGATCCCGGAAGGCGACACGCTCGATGTCGGCGAGATCGTCGTGCGGCCGGGCGGTGGCCTCGAAGGTCGGGTCGTCGACGACGGTGGCGCGCCGGTCGGCGGGGCCGACGTGACGATCCGTGGTCACAACGACGACATGCGGGCATTGCTCGGGGAGAACGCATCGAACGGCGATCGTCCGGGGTCGCGGCCGGTGACGCAGTTCGAGTCCCGCAGAGGACGGACCGCTGCGGACGGGACGTTCCGGTTCGCCGGGCTGTCGGCCGGGACCTACGCGCTGCTGGTGCGCGGGCATGGTCGGTCGCGGTCGGTCGAATTCGGTCCCTACCGGGTCCAGGACGGCGAGATCACCAGCGACGTCGAGGCCGTGATCGAGAACGGGGCGTCGATCGCCGGACGGGTGCGCTTCGCCGGTGGGCGCGAAGCGGCTGGACTCGACGACCTGCAGCTCGCGGCGCTGAAGGCCGGGAGCCGCGACCAGTGGGCCAGGGTCGGCGGCGACGGGCGGTTCCGGTTCGAGGGGATCGAAGCCGGCCAGTACACGCTGGCCGCGGTGCGGTGTCCGGACGGTTGGGCGCTGGCACCGGTCCCGGGTGTGCCTGCCGGAGCGACCGACGTCGAGATCGTGCTGCAGCCGGCCGCGAAGATCGCCGGGCGCGTCGTCGATGCGAACGGCGAGCCCGCCGACGCGAACATCGCGGTGTGGTCCCCCGGCGTGTCGTTCTCGGCGGTCCACCAGACCGACGCCGGCGGTCGTTTCGAGGTGTCGGTGCACCCGGGATTCGTCGGGAAGATCACCGCGCAGCCGGGGACCGGTGCGCCGTTCCCTCAGGCGACCGCCGAGCACGTCGCCGCCGGCACGACCGACCTCGTGCTGACGCTGAGGTGAGGTCGCTGGGCCGGCCCCGGGTCCACGATCGTCGAGATCCGGGGCGCCGACACCTCGCCGTCGGCGGCCCGTTGGTATCCTCCGCGAACCGGGTGACGAGGAGTTCCGCACTCCGCCTCGTCGGGGGTCCTCCAAATGCACGTGAGCCGCGCCGCGATCCTGTTCCTGTTCCTTCCGTTCCTGGGTCCGCCGGTGACCTCACAGGCGCAATCGACCGGGACGGCGTTCCCGAAGGAGCGGCTCGAGCAACTGGTCGCGCCGATCGCGCTCTACTCCGACCCGCTCCTCGCGCAGGTGCTGATGGCTGCGACGTATCCGCTGGAGATCGTCGAGGCGGCGCGGTGGCTCGAGAAGCACCCGGGGCTCACGGGGCAGGCGCTGGAGAACGCGCTCACGCAGGAGACCTGGGATCCGAGCGTGAAGTCGTTGTGCGGGTTGCCCGACGTGCTGAATCGCATGAACGAGAACCTCGACTGGACGCGTGACCTCGGCGATGCGTTCCTCGGGCAGAAGGCGCTGTTGATGGACGCGGTGCAGATGATGCGGCAGCAGGCGAAGGCGGCCGGCAACCTCGAGTCGAACGACCAGCAGAAGGTGGTCACCGAAGACGACGACCTGATCGCGATCGAGCCGGCGAATCCGGAGGTGGTCTACGTGCCGACGTACTATCCGGTCGTGGTGTACGGATCGTGGGCGTATCCGAGCTGGTACTACCCGGCGCTGTACGTGCCACCGCCGCGCGGGGCCGCGCTGATCGGCTTCTCGGCCGGCGTCCTCTGGGGCAAGGCGATGTGGGGCGGGTGCCACTGGGGTTGGGGACACACCGACATCGACATCAACGTCAATCGCTACAACACCTTCGTCGACCACACCGAGGTCGCGACCCGTCGCGCCGAAGTGCGACGCGAGGTCGGGACGAACGGCGAATGGCGGCACGATCCGGAGCACCGGCAGGGAGTCGGCTACCGGAACCCCGAGGTGGCGGAGCGCTACGGCGCCGCCGCCGGACAGAATCGCGTCTCGCGCGAGCAGGCGCGCGGCTACTCGGACCGGGCGACGGCGGCGCGCGGTGGCATGCCACGCACGACCGGGTCAGGGGTGGCACCACGCACGACCGGGGCAGGGACGGCGCAGCGCCCCGCGGCGCCACGCGACCGGCCGGTGCCGTCGTCCGCCGGCACCGGCACGTTCAGTGGCGTGCGCAACCCCGGGTTCGATCGGGCTGCCAGCACGCGCGGTCGGTATTCGAGTGGCGCCGGTGGGGCGCGCATCAGTGGTCGTCGCTGACGGATCGAAGAGCAGGACCATGGAGCATCGGATGTCGATGGTGTCGGTCGGACTGACCGTGTTCCTCGCGTGCTGCGCGACGCAGCGGCCCGCGGACTTCGCGTCACCGTTGGACGCGGTGCACGCGTTGGTCGAGGCCAGCGAGAACCCGAAGCTGGCCGAGTCGCTGCTCGGTTCCGACGGCGTCGCGTTGCTGCGGTCGGGCGACGAGGTCGCCGATCGGGCCGATGCCGAGGCCGTGCGCGGGATGATCGCGCAGCGCGTCGTGTTCGTCGACGATGGCGAGGGTCGGACGATCGCGCGGATCGGCGATGCCGGATGGGATCTGCCGATTCCGCTCGTCGAGGACAACGGGCGCTGGCACTTCGACGTCGAAGCGGGACGCGACGAGATCCGGTGCCGGCGCATCGGCCGCAACGAGCTGTCGACGCTCGCGACGCTGCACGCGATCGTCGTCGCCCAGCGCGAGTATCAGAGCGAGGGACACGACGGCGAGGCGCCCGCGTTCGCCGCGCACTGGTGGAGCACGCCCGGGCATCACGACGGGTTGTATTGGCCGGTGACCGGGGACGAACCGCAGAGCCCGCTCGGACCGTTGGTCGCGGCGGCGGCCGACGAGGGCTATCGGCGCGACGCGAACGGACCGGTGCCGTATCACGGCTATCGCTTCCGGCTGCTGACGGCGCAAGGGCCGCACGCTCCGGGCGGTGCGCACAGCTACGTCGACGCGAACGGCAGGCTGACCGGCGGATTCGCGGTGCTCGCGTGGCCCGTGAGCCACGGGAGCTCCGGGGTGATGACGTTCCAGGTCAATCGGCAGGGGATCGTGTTCCAGAAGGATCTCGGCGCCGACACCGCCGCGCTGGTCGCGAAGATCGACGCGTACGATCCGGACGAGAGCTGGGTGCCGACGCGCGACTGACCGGCGGCCGTCAGCGGGGACGCGGGCCGACGGTGCCGATCGGGATCGGCGGAAAGTCCGGAATTCCAGGGACCGAGAGCATCGGTATCGCGCGTGGGTCGAGCGCGGCGTCGAGCTCGAGGTTGCCGTCGACGCGGACCGCGTCGCGGTCGGCGATGCGGCCGAGCGGCGTGTGGAAGAACGCGTTGCCGACGACGTCGCTGCCGATCGGGCGGCCGAAGCCGATCGTCAGCGTGCGCGCGACGTCGGGGTAGCGTTCCGACCACGGCGGTCGGTCGATCGGGAGGGCGCGCAGGCGGCGGTGGAGCGTGGAGGTCGCCGGGTCGGCGATCGCTTTCGCCATCCAGCCGGTGCCGCGTGCGTCGAAGCGCAGGCCCTCGGTGCAGTCGACGAACACGTTGTGGCGGACGTGGACCGAGCGGCCGCCGCCGATCAGCATGCCGAGGTTGCAGCGGAGGACGACGTTGCCGGTGACGGTGATGCCGCTCGCCATGTCGTCGAGGTAGATCGCGTTCTGCCAGCGGTCCTTGGTGCCGGGCAGGTCACGGATCAGGTTGTCGCGGATCACCGTGCCGTGCATCGCCCAGTCACGGCCCAGGTAGATCGCTCCGGCGTCGCCGGTCTCCTGCACGACGGCGTAGATCTCGTTCGCCTCGACGAGGTTCTCGTTGCCGGCGAGCTGGATCGCGAAGTGCGGGGCGTCGTGGATCGAGTTGTGCGCGATGCGGATGCCGACACCGGAGGCGGAGACGCCGGGGCGGTAGGTGCGTTCGAGGCGGGCAAAGCGGGTGATCTCGCAGTCCTCGATGGCGATGTCGCAGGGGGTGAGCGTGGCGCGGTCGCCGCCCGCGAGGACCGCGCCGGCGGCGCCGGTGTCCTCGATGCGGCAGTGGGAGATGCGGTGGTGGCGGCCGGCGGCGAGCAGGCCGTCCGCGCCGGTGGCGTGGATGGTGCAGTGTTCGATGGTGACGTTCTCGCCGCCGTCGATCTGGATCGCGGGGCCGCGGGTGAAGCCGAGGTCGAGGTCGCGGACGACGACGTCGTGGGCGTCGTGGACGAGGAGCAGGGGGTCGGCGAGGGTGGAGAGGAGGATCTCGTCGGCGCGGGTCGGGGTGGCGGGCGGCCAGACGTGCAGGACGTGGTGGGCGACGTCGAGGTGGTATTCGCCCGGTTCGTCGAGCTCGGCGAGGACGTTGACCGCGCGGAAGCGGCCGGACGGGTGGAGGCCGTAGCGGTGCGGCAGGCCGAGCGTGATGCGGTGGGTCGTGGCGTCGATCGCGGCGATCGGGAGGAGCTCGTCGGCCCAGTCCCAGCGCCAGTAGCCGAAGGCCCAGGGATCGACCTCGCCGGCCCAGCGGGCGACGCGGTCGTCGGTGGGGACGAAGGAGCCGCCGCGCGCAGGGCCGGTCTCGCGATTCGAGGCGGGGACGTCGTCGTCGCGGTGGCGGGGGATGGTGCCGGGGTCCGCGATCGAGCCGACCGGGGCGAAGCCGGTGTTCGGCCAGCGGGCGAGGTGGAGCGGGGTGCCGTTCCAGAACAGCTCGGTCGGGGCGGGTGCGGTCGGCCGGCCCATCCCGCGTGGGATGATCGGACCGGGCTCGGGCACGCCGGCTTCGAGCAGGTCGATGCGGCGCACGGCGGCGCGTGCAGCGTCGGACGGGAGGCGGGCGCGGACGTCGTCGGTGAGGTCGTCGTGGAGGAAGTCGATCGGCACGAAGCGGGCGCCGACGAGGCGTGTCTTGCCGCCGACGCCGGTCAGCACGGTGGGTGCGGACGGTGTGCCGCTCAGCGTCGCGTCGATCTCGAGCGTGTGCCCGAGACCGATCGACCCCGGCGGGAGCACGATCTCGATGCGGGCCGGCTGCGCGGTGCCGGCGTGCTCCTGCGCGCGACGCTCGCGTGCCTTCGCCAGCGCCGTGTCGACGTCGGCCACGCGGATCGTGCCGCCGCCGGACGCCGATTCGTCGGCCAGCGGATCGACGACGATGCGCACCGTGGTCTGCGCCGTCACCGCACGCGAGCCCACGAGACAAGCGAGCGAGACGGCGACGGCGGATGCGACCAGGTGTCCCATCGTTCTCCCCAGTTCATCGGCATCCCCGCCGCCGCGAAAGGCAGCATTCCACACCCGGTGTGATTTGCTGCCTCTCGCGATCGCGGGCCGACCGATCCAATCGCCGATCCCGTCGGCAGATGCGCCGGGCGGTGCGTCGCGGAGGGCCGGGACAGGGGGTGTGAGGGACGGACATCCACGCCGGGTCTGGTTGTCTGCCCCCGGAGTCTCAGCCGCTCGCGCCGGCGCGGCGAACCAGGGGATAGACGAGGGCGCCGGAGGCGAGGGTCGCAACGGCATAGATCGGCGCGAGGCTGTCCCGTGTCCATGCGTCGCGGAATGCCAGCGCCGCCGTGCCGAGCACGAACACGACATAGACCGCGGGCGCGACCGGTCCGCCGCGGATCGGCACCGCGGCCGCACCTTCCCGGCTGCGGAGGAGGAACAGGCCGATCACCGTTGCCGCGGTCGACACGCCGAGCGTCCAGCCGACGTACGTGAGCTTCTCCACCAGGTCGCTGCTCCACAGGATCACGAGCGCCAGCGCACATTGCAGCGCGATGGCCGCACGCGGTGGCCCGTCGCCCTCGCGGAACATCCGCGGGAACACCCCGTCCGCCGCCATCCGCGCGTAGACCCTCGGCCCGGCCATCACCATCGACGTGATCGACGTCAACAGCGCGAGCGAGACGAGCCCGCCGACCGCGATGCGGAGCGGCTTGCCGCCGATCGCGTCCGCGGCGACCGCCCCGATCTCCGCCTGACCCGCCAGCGTCGTCACCGGTGCCGATGCGACGAACACCCAGTTGAGCGCCAGGTACATCGCGGTCACCAGCAGCGTCCCACCGATCAACGCTCGCGGCAGGTTGTGCTCCGCGTCGCGCACCTCGCCGCCGACGTAGACCGCCGCGTTCCAGCCCGAGTAGGCGAACCAGATCCACATCATCGTGGACGCGAACGCACCGACGAACGCCGGCGCATCGCCGGAGAACTCGCCGTCGGCGACCGGCACGGCGCGCCCGAGGATCACCACGGCCCCGATCGCGACCAGCCCCGCGATCATCGCGATCTTCACCACGACCATCGCGTTCTGCACCCGCGCGCCGGGATCGACGTGCACGCCGTGCAGCACGCCCGACACGACGATCGCGACGGTTCCCGTCCACAGCGGATCCACGTCGATCCCGAACGACGTCCCCGCGTACCTCCCGAACGCCTCCGCCGCCACCGCGATCGGTGCGGTGAACCCCGCGATCAGCGACACCCACCCCGCCAGGAACCCCGCGAACGGATGCATCGTCCGCCGCAGGAACTCGTACTCCCCACCCGACTCCGGATACCGCCGCGCCAGTGCCGCATACGCCAGCGCGCCGCACGTCGCCAGCACACCGCCGATGACCCAGGCCCACAGCACCGCGCCCCGTGACCCGAGCGCCGCCAGCGAATAGCCCGACGTCGTGAACACGCCGGCGCCGATCATGTTGGCGACGACCAGCGCCGTCGCGGTCGGCAGTCCGAGCCGCCGGCGCGTCACTTCGTCCTGCGGATCGTCAGGAAGCCGCGGTAGAGCCGTCCGGTCGTCGGCTTCAACAGCGGCACGGCCTCCGGCTTGAACTGCCGCTGCTCGATCACGACGGCGAACGGCAGGTTGTCCTTCAGGTAGTCGAAGCGGAACGCGTCCTCCGGCAGCCCCTCACGCACGAGGATGCGCTTCAGGTACAGGTTGAACAGCGCCTCCAGCTCCCACGGCGAGATCGCGAGTGCGTTGTGGCTCTTGACCTCGTAGCCGAGGTACTCGGCGTACTTCACCATCACCTGGTGATAGAAGAGCGAGTTGAAGAACAGGATCGCCACCCCGTCCTTGGTCAGGTGATCCTGCAGTCCGCGCACCAGCGAGAACCCGACGTCGCCCTTGTCCATCAGCGGCGTGTTCTCCGGCGCGTCGAGATCGAGGTTGTAGGGCGGGTTGCTGACGATGACGTCGAACCGCTCGTCCTTGCCGATCACCGACCACGCGCCACCGTCCTCCGCCGGCACGAGCCGCGTCTCGATCCGGTCACTGACGCCGAGCGTCTTGGCGTTGATCCGCGTCGACTCGAGCGCCTTCTCGTTGATGTCGGTCGCGACGACGTGGCGCGCGCCGCTCTTCGCCGCGAACAGCGACAGCATCCCGGACCCCGTGCCGAGCTCGTAGACGTTCTTGCCCTTGAACACCCAGGCGTGGTCGCGCAGGAACGGCAGCACGTAGTACTCCGCCTCGTGCGGCGCGAACACGGTCGGCAGGTAGACGATGTTCGCGTGGAGCGTGTCCGACCAGAACTTGCCACCGGTGTCGAGCGGCGGCGCCATGGTCTGCTCGATGCGCTCGCGCGCGGCGTCGACGTCACCGCGATTGACGTCGGCGGCGATCTCGTCGTCGGCCTTGGGCTCGGTCGACGACGGGGGCGTCGCCTCGGTGGTCCTGCCGGCGTCCGGCACCGAAGTGGACGGCGATGGCTGCGTTCCCTGGCACGCGAACACGAGTGGAAGCAGCACGAACGGAAGCGCGGAGCGTGGGGCGATCATCGGCGAACACCAGACTGTGCCGGGCACCGGTGGACGCGGCAAGCACCGGCCCGTCACCGGCCGGGACGCGGTGCTACGTCTCCTGCTCGATCGACGGCGTCGCTTCGGTCAGGCGCTTCGCGCGACGCGCCCTTCGCACCGTGCGGATGATCCAGAACGCGAGACCCAGCGCCGCCAGTGCGATCAACGCCTCGTGCTCGTAGTGATGGAAGCGCGGCAGCAAGCGGGACAGCGCCTCGCCGAGGTAGTAGCCGAGGAACGCGAATGCCACCGACCACACCGCCGCGCCCGCGATGTTGAGCACCGCGTAGCGCAAGGGCGGCACGCGCGCGGCGCCGACCGCGAACGGGATCACCGTCCTGAGGCCGTACAGGAACCGCGACGTCAGCACGAGCAGATCACCATGCCGGCGGATGCGTGCCGACACCTTGTCCATGCGCTCGCGCCACGTCGGCCGCTTCATCAGCAGCGGCGTGCCGTGCCGGCGACCGATGTAGTACCAGAGCTGATCGCCCGCGACGCTGCCGCAGAACGCCGCGACCATCACCCACGGCAGGTCGAGCCACCCCCGATGCGCCGCGAACCCCGCCAGCACGAGCACGGTCTCGCCCTCGAAGAACGTCCCGATCAGGATCGCCCAGTAGCCGAAGGTCTCGATCAGGTGTTCCAAGCGAAGCGACGATCGTCGCGTGCGACGTGGCCTCGCGTCCAGTCTCGATCGTTCCCAAGCTCGCCCCGGCACTCCATGATGGCACGCCCTTGACCGCTTCCCCGCGATCCGCCGTCCTCGTGGTGCTCGGCACGCGACCCGAGGCGATCAAGCTCGCGCCGGTGGTGCGTGCGCTCCGCGAGACCGGACGACTCCGGGTCCGCGTCCTCGCGACCGCGCAGCACCGTGAGCTCTCCGACCGCGTTCTCGAGTGGTTCGACGTCCGCCCCGACATCGACCTCGACCTGATGCGCGACCGCGACGAGCTCGCGGGACTCGCCGCGCGCATGCTGGCCGCGCTCGACACCGCGCTCGTCGACGAACGTCCCGACGTCGTCCTCGGCCAGGGTGACACGGTGACGGCATTCATCGCGGCGCTGGCGGCGTTCTACCGGCGCGTGCCCTTCGTCCACGTCGAGGCCGGGCTGCGCACCGGTCGCATCGACGCACCGTTTCCCGAAGAGGGCCAGCGGGCGGCGATCGCACGCTTCACGAGCCTGCACTGTGCGCCGACCGGCACCGCGCGCGAGCGGCTGCTCGCCGAGGGCATCGCCGAAGGCGCGATCCTCGTCACCGGCAACCCGGTCGTCGATGCGCTCGACGAGGTGCTGCGGCACGTCGACGTCACGCGCTTTCGTCCGGGCGCCGATCGCCGCCTCGTGCTGGTCACCGCGCACCGCCGCGAGAACCACGGCGAGCCGCTTGTTGCGATCTGCGAGGCCGTGCGCCGCCTCGTCGCCGTTCGCGGCGACGTCGAGGTGTTGTGGCCGGTTCACCCGAGCCCGGCGGTGACACCGGTCGTGGAGGCCGCGCTCGGCGCCGTCGATCGGGTGCGGGTCGTGCCGGCGCTCGATCACGCGGACTTCGTCGCGGCGATGGCCGCGAGCCAGCTGATCCTCACCGACTCCGGCGGCGTGCAGGAGGAAGCGCCGACACTGCAGAAGCCCGTCCTCGTGCTGCGCGACGTCACCGAGCGCCCCGAGGGCATCGCCGCCGGATTCGCCGAGCTCGTCGGCACCGATCCGGAGCGCATCGTGCGCCGCGCGCTGGCGCGACTCGGAGCGCCACCGCCATCCGGCGCGAATCCCTACGGCGACGGCCACGCCGGAACCCGGATCGCCGCGGCGGTCGCGGATCGCTTCGGTGCTGCGCGCGAGGCGTGAACCGCGGTCGGCGCCGCAGCGGACCCGCTACGATCCCCGCGTGCCGCGTGCGATCGACAACCCGCCGAACCCCTGGCACTCCGCGCACGTGGAGCTGCTCGGTCCGCCACCGGACGTGGCGCTCGCGGTGTTCGAGGAGGAGGCGACGTCGATCCTCTCGACCAACGACAGCCCCGACCTGCCGTTCCGCGCGAGCGTGAACCCGTACCGCGGCTGCTTCCACGCGTGCGCCTACTGCTACGCGCGCCCGACGCACCAGTATCTCGACTGGGGCGCCGGCACCGACTTCGACCAGAACCTCGTCGTCAAGACCAACGCCGCCGAGCTGCTGCGGCACGCGCTCGCCCGGAAGCGCGTGAGCCGCGACGGGGCGATCGCGTTCTCCGGCGTCACCGATGGCTACCAGCCGCTCGAGGCGAGCTACGGGATCACGCGCGCGTCTGGCTGAGCGTGCCGTTCGCCGACGACGAGGACGCGCGGCGCATCGAGCCGTTTGCCGCACCGCCGTCGCGGCACATCCGGGCGATGGCGCGGCTCCGCGGGCAGGGACCGCGGTGGGAGCTGATCGAACAGCTCTTCGCGCTGCACTGCCGGCGACTGGCTCTCGACGCACGGGCCGAGGCCGACGTCGCGAGGCGACCGCGCGTGACCCAGGACGAGCTGTTCGGTGGCGCGTAGCGTCGCGCCGAGAGCTTCGCGGTGGCAATTCACCCGGCGTGTGGTCTGCTAGGGGGCTCGCCTCACCTCGCATGACCTCGCGCTCCGATCCAGCACCGTTCGACGTCCACAAGTTCGGCGGGACGAGCCTCGCCGAAGCCGAGCGGTATCGCGCCGCCGCCGACATCGTGCTGGCCCTCGACGGACCCCGTGCCGTCGTCGTCTCGGCGATGGCCGGCGTGACCGACGCGCTGATCGAGCTGACGCAGCTCGCCCGTCTCCGCGACGAGGGCTATCGCGAGCGGCTCCACGCGTTGATCGGCCGGGTGCGAGCGCTCGTCGGCGAGCTTCTCGACGGCGAGGCGCGGGAGGGGCTGGAGCACGTGCTCGCCACCGACGCTCGCGACCTCGGCGACGTGCTGCGCGCGGTCTGGCTGGGGCGGAGCTGCGCCGAATCGACGCTGGAGCTGTGCTCGGGGTACGGCGAGCTGTGGTCGGCACGCACGCTCTGCGCGCACCTGCGCGCGAACGGCGTGGCTGCGGAGTGGATCGACGCGCGCGAGGTTCTGATCGTTCGCCACTCCGACGCCGGACCGGTCGTCGACTGGGCGCGCTCGCGCGAGCGCCTCGATGCGGTCCGAGCGGACCGTCCATCGGAGGTCTACGTCGTGACGGGGTTCGTCGCGTCGACTGCCGACGGTGTGCCCACGACGTTGAAGCGCAACGGCAGCGACTACTCGGCGTCGATCTTCGGCGCCCTGCTCGATGCCCGGCAGATCACGATCTGGACCGACGTCGACGGCGTGCTGAGCGCCGACCCGCGGCGTGTGCCCGAGGCCGAGGTGCTCGATGGTCTGAGCTACGACGAAGCGGTCGAGCTGGCCTACTTCGGCGCCAAGGTCATCCACCCGAACACGATGGCGCCGGCGATCGGACGCGGCATCCCGATCCTGATCCGGAACGCGCGACGACCCGATCTGCCGGGCACGCGCATCGGCCCGCCGACCGGCGAAGTGGTTCCGCGCGTCGTGCGTGGACTCTCGACCGTCGACGGCGTCGCCCTCGTCAACGTCGAGGGCACCGGCATGATGGGCGTGCCCGGGGTGTCGCGCCGCCTGTTCGGCGCGCTCGAGTCGGTCGGCGTCTCGGTCGTCCTCATCTCGCAGGCGAGCTCCGAGCACTCGATCTGCTTCGCCGTGCCCGGCGTCCAGGCGGAGCGGGCGGTCGAGACGGTGCGCCAGGAGTTCTTCGCCGAGATGCACCACGGCCACATCCAGACCGTCGAGGTCATCGAGGGCTGCAGCATCCTCGCGGCCGTCGGGGATCGCATGGCGCACACGCCGGGAGTCGCCGCGCGGTTCTTCGGGTCACTGGCGAGCGCCGGCGTCAACGTCCGCGCGATTGCGCAGGGGAGCTCCGAGCGCAACATCTCCGCGGTCGTCGACGCGACGCACTCGACCCGGGCGCTGCGCGCCGTGCACTCGGGGTTCTACCTGTCGCGGCAGACCCTGTCGGTCGGGCTGATCGGGCCGGGGCAGATCGGTGGCACGCTGCTCGCGCAGATCCGGAGCCAGGCCAAGGTGCTGCGCGAACGGTCCCAGATCGAGCTGCGCGTGCGCGGCATCGCCACGAGCAAGCGCATGCTGCTCGACCCGGTCGCGATCGACCTGACCAACTGGCGAGACGAGCTGGTCGCCGAGGGGCAGCCGCTCGATCTCGATCGCTTCGCCGAGCACGTGAAAGCCGAGCACCTGCCGCTGACGGTGATCGTCGACTGCTCCGCGAGCGACGCCGTCGCGGATCGCTACGCGGGCTGGCTGGCCGATGGCCTGCACGTCGTCACCCCGAACAAGCGGGCGGGGTCCGGGCCGATGGAGCGATGGGCCGCGATCCGGGCCGCCGGCGCGGCGCATGGCACGCGGTTCCTGTTCGAGGCCACCGTCGGCGCCGGCCTGCCGGTGTTGTCGACGCTCGCCGACCTGATCGCGACCGGCGACGAGCCGCGCGCGGTCGACGGCGTGTTGTCCGGAACGCTTGGCTACCTCTTCCACCGGTTCGACGGGGACATCGGGTTCTCGGCGCTGGTGCGCGAGGCGATGGAGCGTGGCTACACCGAGCCGGATCCGCGCGACGATCTCTCCGGGATGGACGTGGCGAGGAAGCTCGTGATCCTGGCGCGAGCGATGGGGCGCGACCTCGAGCTCGGGGACGTCGAGGTCGAGAGCCTGGTGCCGGCCGAGCTCGCCGATCCGGAGCTGGACGTCGCGACGTTCCTCGAGCGGTACGCGGAGGCGGACGACGCGATCGCCGAGCGCGTGGCCAAGGCGCACGCGAAGCAGCGGCGGCTGTGCTACGTCGGCTCGCTCGAGCTCGGTGGGCGCGCGGCGGTGGGGCTGCGCGAGGTCGATGCCGATCATCCGGCGGCGCGCGCCCGCGGCAGCGACAACGTCATCGCGTTCCGGACCGCGCGGTACGATCCGGAGCCGCTGATCGTGCAGGGCCCCGGTGCCGGGCCCGCGGTCACGGCCGGCGGCGTGTTCGCCGATCTGCTGCGGCTCGGCGCGATCGCCGGAGGCACCCCGTGAGCGTGCGGAAGGTGGGGCGGGCGTTCGCGCCGGCGACCGTCGCCAACGTCGTGGTCGGGTTCGACACGCTCGGGCACGCGGTGGTCGGTCCGGGCGACGAGGTGGAGGTGGAGCGCGCGCCGGGCGGGGTCGTGATCGAGTCGATCGAGGGTGCGGACGGGCTCCCTCTCGAACCCGAGCTCAACACCGCGGGCGCCGCGCTGCTCCGGCTCGTCGACACCCTGGCGCTCGACCACGGGTTTCGCGTGCGCATCCGCAAGGGGCTGCCACCGGGGTCGGGGATGGGGAGCTCGGCGGCGTCTGCGGTGGCCGCGGTGGTCGCGGCGAACGCGGTCGTCGACACCCCCTGCTCGCGCGAGATGCTGCTGGACGCCGCGCTTTCGGGAGAGGCGGTCGCGAGCGGCGCGCGGCACGCGGACAACGTCGCGCCGGCGCTGTTCGGCGGGCTGGTGCTCGCGTTCGCGGGCGACGACGGTGGTTTCCGGGTCGTGCCGATCCCCGCACCGCCGGGTGTCGAGTGCGTGCTCGTGCGGCCGGAGTTGGAGCTGTCGACGGCGAAGGCGCGCGCGGCGCTCGGGCCCGATGTCGAGCTCGGGCTCGCGGTCCGACAGGCGGCCCTGCTCGGGGCGTTCGTCGCCGCGTGCCACGCCGGCGACGCCGATCTGATCGGTGCGTCGATGCGCGACCTCGTCGTCGGTCCGCAGCGGGCGCCGTTGGTGCCGGGGTTCGACGCGGTGTGCGCGGCGGCACGCGACGCGGGCGCGCTCGGCTGTTCGCTCGCGGGTGCGGGGCCCAGCGTGATGGCGTGGGCGCGCGGTGGCGACGCCGAGGCCGTGCGCGTTGCGATGGTGGGGGCGTTCGGGACGGCGGGGCTCGTCAGCCAGGCGTGGATCTCGCCGATCGACGCGCCCGGCGCGGGACTGCGATGAGGTACCGCAGCACGCGGCAGTCGGTGGGCGGCGAGCGCGTGTCGTTCGCCGTCGCGGTCGAGCGTGGGCTCGCCCCGGACGGTGGGCTCTACGTGCCGGAGACGCTGCCGGAGGTCGCCGCCGGAGCGCAGGGCGACGGTGAGGACCTGCCGGCGTTCGCGGTGCGCCTGCTGCGGCCGTTCCTCGCCGGCGACGTGCTCGCGCCCGCGCTCGAGGCGATGTGCCGGGCCGCGCTCGATTTCTCGATCCCGCTCGTCGACCTGGCGCCGGGGACGGCGATGCTCGAGCTGTTCCACGGACCGACCGCGGCGTTCAAGGACGTCGGCGCGCGGTTCCTCGCCGAATGCATGACGCGGCTGCCGGGCGAACGTTGCGTGCTGGTCGCGACGTCGGGGGACACCGGTGGGGCGGTGGCCGCGGCGTTCTGGCGCAAGCCCGGCGTGCGGGTGGTGGTGCTGTTCCCCGAGCGCGGCGTGTCGGCGCGGCAGCGGCAGCAGCTCACGTGCTGGGGGGACAACGTCCGGGCGTTCGCGGTGCGGGGGGTGTTCGACGACTGCCAGCGACTGGTCAAGGCGATGTTCGCCGACCGGGAGCTCGTCGCCGAGCTCGGCCTGACGTCGGCGAACAGCATCAACGTCGGGCGGCTCCTGCCGCAGGTCGTCTACCACGCGCGCGCGGCGCTCTGCTACGCGCGGCGTCACGATCGTGCGGCCGGGGCGATCGTGCCGACCGGCAACCTCGGCAACGCGCTCGCCGCGTTGTGGGCCATGGCGATTGGCTTCCCGGTGCGGGAGGTCGTGTTCGCGACCAACGCCAATCGCGCCGTGCCGGAGCTGCTCCGCACCGGGACCTATCGGGCGCGGCAGACGGTGCAGACGCTGGCGAACGCGATGGACGTCGGCGCGCCGAGCAACGTCGAACGGCTGCTCGACCTGCTCCCGGACATCGAGGCGCTGCGTTCACGCACGCGGGCCGTCGCCGTGGACGACGACGCGATCCGCGCCACGATCGCCGCCGGCGAGGCCCGTTGGGGACGCGTGATGTGCCCGCACACGGCCACCGCGATGTGGGCGCGCGAGCAGCTCGGCGGCGACGACTGGATCGTCGCGGCGACCGCGCACCCGGCGAAGTTCGAGACGATCGTCGAACCGCTGGTGGGGCACGAGGTGCCCGTGCCGCCGTCCTTGGCGTCGCTCCTGGAGCGCGAGTCGCACTGCCAGACGATCGACGCCGACGTGGCTGAGCTGAAGCGCCGGATCGCGTAGATCGGCGAGAGGCGTCAAATCAGACCGGGTCTGGTTTGACGCCTCTCGCGTGGCGCGTCAGTTGTTGCCCTCTTCGCCGACCTTCGTGTAGGGCTTTGGCTCGGCCAGCGGGTTCTCGCCGCCCCACCACTCGATCGAGTTGAAGACGACGATGTCACCGAGCAGCGAGAATCCGTAGACCGGCACGATCCAGAAGGCGACGTTGATCGCCTCGTTGCCCCACTTGCTGCCGGTCGCCCGACTCGTCCACGAGTTCACGGTGTTGAACGCGTTGTTCGGGCCGAGGCAGCTCGTGCCCAGGAGACCCAACGCGCAGGACAGAGCCAGGAAGGTCCGCTTCATCACCGGACTCAGTTGTTGCCTTCTTCGCCGACCTTGGTGATCGGCTGCGGCGGGCTGATCGGGTTCTCGCCGCCCCACCACTCGATCGAGTTGAAGATCACGATGTCGCCGAGGAGGCAGATGCTGTTCACCGGCAGGAACCAGAACACGAGGTTCACACCCTCGTTGCCCCACTTGCTTCCGGTGGAGCGGCTGGTCCAGGACTGGATCGAGTTGAACAGGTTGTTCGGTCCGAGGCAGCTCGTGCCGAACAGACCAAGAGCGCACGTGAGCGTGAGGAGGGTCTTCTTCATGGTGGTGAGGTGTCTCCGATTCCGTTTGGATCGCCGGCGGAACTCCGCCGGATCGCCCGCGATTCGAGACGGCAAGCGCTTCCGATGCAACGAATTCCCCGGTGCCGTGGGCGTTTCCTATCCGCAGTCTCCGCAGGCCTCCGCGGGTGTTCCGTGATGGTGATGACCGGCCTCGCCGGACCCGCGTTCCCCGGCGTTCGGCACGTCGAACAAGGGTGCGAGGAAGCCGCGCACCCCGAGTCGCAGCACCGATGCGAGGTACACCGCGGCCAGCGCGGCGAGGGCACCCGCTCGAATCGGCGTCATCCCGGTCGCCGGCTCCGCCGCCACGCTGCCGACCGCCAGCCCGCGGAACGCGAAGTCGACGAGCAGGCCCAGTCCGACCGCGCCGGCCGCGACCCCGAGCGCGAACACCACCGCCGCGCGCGTCCCGTGAAGCGACCGGACCACGCCGAAAGTCGTCACGTTGGTCGCCGGACCGGTCAGCAGGAAGGCGAGTGCCGCGCCCGGGGACAGACCCTTGGCGACGAGCACCGCGGCGAACGGCGTCGAACCCGACGCGCACACGTAGACCGGTAGCCCGACGAGCGCCGCGATCGGCACGTCGAGGCCGCGCGGCCACGCCGCGAGCCACTGCGGGTCGAGGTTCGGTACCGAGCCAGGCCGCGAGGCCGAGACCGACGAGGATCCACGATGCCGTGCCGTCGACGGCTTCGCCGAAGCCGTGCGCCACCATCGCGCGCAGGCGGCCACGCGTTCCGGTGGGGGGGTCGTCGTCGCACGTCGCCGCAGGCGCGACTTCGCCGGCCGCCGCCGCCGGCGGGCGCGCGACGCGGGACACGAGCATCGCGACGGCGATCGCGAGGATCCCGGCCGCAGCGACGCGAGCCGCGGCGAACCCCGGGCCGAGCAGCTCCCAGGTCAGCAGGATCGCGGCGAGCTCGATCTCGGGCGTGGCGACGAGGAAGGCGAGTCCCGCGGCCGCGGACGACCCGCGTTTCACGAGTGCACGGTAGATCGGCACGACACCGCAGGAGCACACCGGGAGGGGGATCCCGATCGCGACGCCGCGCAACGCGTCGGTGAACGGCCGGCCCTTCGACACGCGCTTCGCGAGGTCGTCGGGCGCGAACGCTTGCAGCGCGCCGATCGCGAGGTAGGCGAGCAGCAGCGCGGGTGCGCTGTCCGCGGCGAGTCGCAGGAACGCCGTGCCGACGCCCGCGACCGACCCGTGCTCGTGGCCGAGTCCCGCCGCGTGGACGACCAGGATCCCGCCGCCGAGGCCGAGCAGCGTCGCGATCCAGCGCTCCACGCGCGGCGCGCCGCGCGGCGCGGGCGGGAGATCCGCGTGCAGCACGACGTGCATCAACGTGCCCGCGAGCAGCCCCTCGAACAGCGCGACGAACGTCGACGGTGTCGTGTCCAGGAGCTCGTGGCCGGCGATCCATCCCGTGACGGTTCCTCCGGCGAGCACCAGCATCGCGAGCCCGGCGATGCGCGCACCGAACAGTGGCCAGACGATCCACCAGATGCTCACGGCGAACGGCACGCGGTGCACCAGCACCGCCAGCGCCCAGACCGAGCCGGTGTTCGGCCGGTTCGCGTCGTGCAGCGCTCCGGTGTGTGCGTGCAGATCGGCGCCGGTGAGACCGACCCCGTCGACGACGGCGTGGAGGAACAGGCCGAACAACGCGAGGCCGAGCAGCAGTGGGCGACCACGCGTCGCACGTCGAGCGCCGGCGTGCAGCCCGCGCTCGGCGAGGCCGGTCACGACGAACGCGCCCGCCGCGACGAGCAGCGCCCAGAACCCGACTCCTTCGATCGCATGGGGCAGGATGTGGAGCAGCACGAGCCCGCCGAGCGCCACGAGCACGAACGCGTCCACGGCGATGCTCGTCGCACGCACGCGTCGCGCGGCGACCGCGAGCACCGGACCCATGGCGAGTGCCAGGAGGCTGACGACGAGGTAGATCATGCGGGCGGCGCACAGATTGACCGCCGGCGTGCGGGATGCAAGCGCGCGCGACGGATCAGACGATGCGGGCAGCGTGCACGATCCGCGCAACCAGCGCCACGAGCGCGAGCATCGCGGTGGCGACCTGACCGGGCGGGAAGTCGACGACGTGGGCCACGAACAGCGAGGCGAAGGTCGTCACGACGGCCACCATGGGCGCGACGATCAGCATGCCGGCCATCGTCCGGCACAGCTCGCGTGCCGCGAGTGCGGGCAGGGCGAGGCTCGCGAACGCGAACAGGCTGCCGGTCGCGTGCTGGGCCGTTCCGATCGAGAGCCCGATCCACACCGCGATCCCGAGCTGCCAGGCCCTCACCGGACGTCCGAGCGCGTGCGCGGTGACGGGATCGGTGGAGGCGAGGAGCGCGTCGCGCCGTCGCCAGGCGATCAGCGCCGCACTCACCACCAAGAGCCCCGCGAACGTCATCACGTCGTGTTCGTCGGCGCCGATGAGGCTCGAGAACGTCAGCCGCTGAACCTCCTCGAGTCCGTGCGGGCTGTGTGCGAGCAGCAGCACCGAGCCGCTGGAGCCGACGAGGAAGATCCATGCGCCGACGCTGTCGGCTTCGGCACGACCGTGCAACCCGCGCGTCGTCGCGAGGGATGCGCCGATGGCGAACACGACGCTGACGAGCACCGGGATGCCGTGCTGCGCGTGGTGCTGGCCGTTCGCCAGGGCGCCGAGCACGACCAGCGCCGCGGCGATGCCGAGCTGGGACGCCTGGGTCACCGCGACCCCGAGGAACACCTGACGCTGCGCGACGACGAAGACCCCGCACAGCGCGAGCAGTGCGCCGACCAGCAGTGCGGTCTCGTAGCTCTGGCCCCACAGCGACCAGGAGTCGAGGAAGGTGGACCACATCTCGCTCATCGCTTGCTCCCGATCGAGCCGTCCCCGATCCCGAACGTGCGATCGAGGAGTCCGTCGGCCAGGACGCGCGTCGCCGAACCCGTCGCGAGCGTGGCCGCGCCCCGGTTGTCGAGCGCGGCGCACACCGCGATGTTCGTCGCGCATCGCGACGCGGCGAGCAGGTCGTGCGAGACGCAGAGCACCGTCAGTCCACGCTCGCGGTGGAGGCGCACCAGGAGCTCCCAGAACCGCGTCGCCCCGCGTGGATCCAAGGAGCTGGTCGGTTCGTCGAGGACGAGGAGACGCGGGTGCCGCGCGAGCGCACGCGCGAGGAGCACGCGTTGTCGCTGGCCGCCCGAGTGGCTCCACAGCGAGTGACGGGAGTCCGCCGAGACGTCGACGGCGTGCAGTGCCGCGGCCGTGCGGGCGTGCCGTTCCGCCCGCCGCATCCTGAGACCGACGAGCCCGAGCTCGACGAACTCGAACGTCGTCGTCGGCAGGCTCGGGTCCATCGAGCAGCTCTGCGGCACGTAGCCGATGGCACGCACGAACTCGGGAGCACGCTCGATCGTGCCCGCCGCGGGCGCGAGCCGTCCGAGCACGGTCTCGATCAGCGTCGACTTGCCGGCGCCGTTGCGGCCGAGCAGGAACCACAGCTCGCCCTCGCCGACGGTCCAGTCGACGTCACGGAGGACCTGTCGCCGGCCGCGCCGCACGCCGAGGCCGCGACAGCGGACGACGTACGGCGCGGCCGTAGGGCCCGGTTCAGTGGGAGTCGGCACGGTCGAGGGCGTCCAGGATCGCGCCGAGGTTGGTGCGGATCATCGACACGTAGTCGTCGGTGCCGGGCAGCGCGCCGCATTCGTGCGCGAGCGTGACGGGCGTGACCCCGGCGTGCTCGGCGACGAACTCGATCTCGCGCTGGTCGAAGTAGGGCACCGTCAGCAGGACGTGGACGTGCGCCTCCTTGACCTGCCGGATCAGGTCACCGAGGTGCTTGGTCGTGGGGGGGATACCGGGTTTGGGCTCGAGGTAGCCGAGCGTCTTCAGACCGAGGCGCTCGGTGACGTAGATCCAGCCGTTGTGGTCGACGATCACCGACTCGCCGCGGTGTGCTTCCGCGCGTCCGAAGACGCCCTTCAACAGCTCGCCTTCCTTCTGCGCTTGGAGGAACGGCACGAGCCGGCCGTGGTCGAAGAGCTGGGCGAGCTTGGTGAAGTCGTAGAGCTTCGCCAGCTCCTCACCGACCATCAACGCGCCCAGCTCCGCGCGGAGCTTCGCGACGTTGTTCTGGAACGCCGCCTTCGACTCGGGTCGGAACTTGCTCAACTGCTCGGCGAGCCCCTGTGCGACCGCGAGCCCTCGCACGGGATCGACCAGGAAGTGCGGGTTGCCGAGCGGGTGAAGGTCACCCTCCGATCGATCGATGTCGCGCTTGGGGACCTCGAGCGGATGGATCAGCGTCGAGGCGTCGAAGTACCCGGGCCCGCCGGGCAGGACGCTCGGATTGCGCGCCTGGTCCAGCAGGGCCGGCACCCAGCCGATCTCGAGCTGCATCCCGACGAGCACGAGCAGGTCCGCATCGTGCACGTCTTTCACGTAGCTCGGCCGCGCGAGCACGTAGTGCGGGTCCTGCGACGGTTTCGCGAGCACCGTGAGCTCCACCGGCTCGTCGCCGGCGACCGCGCGCACGAGCGCACCGAGGTTGGGAGTCGTGGCGCAGACGCGCAGCGGCGGCGCGTCCTGGGCCGGGAGGGCTACGCCGGAGCAGGCCGCCAGGAGCAATGGGATGAGGCGTTTCATGATCAGAACTTGTGGGCAGCGTGAGCGCCGATGGCGACCTCCACGCCGAGCCACACCGAGCTGGCATCGCCCGATTGGAGATGGTCCGCGTGATCGTAGTTGTATTGAAGGCGCACCCTCGAGAAGTGCGTCGCTTGCCACGTGAGCAGTGGCGAGATGCGTAGGCGGTTGTCGCGGAACGGGTCCGAGTTGGTCGAGACCAGCGTCTGGGACGTCGAATCGTAGTCCTGGCCGCTCGATCTGGCCCAATCGAAGCGGAGCCCGCCCGACCATTCCTCGGCGAAGTGGTAGTAGGCTTGGGTGTAGAAGCCCCAGTCTCCGAGTACTTCGCCCGGCACGTAGACGGGGCTCGTCGGATCGCTCTCGTCGGTGAACGGGTCGGCGGCGAATCGCCGATACATGAACTCGGTCACCCACTTCAGCTCCTTGGCCTGCCGTCCGCCTTGACCGTTGGTCCAGCGGAGGACCACGTCGGTGCCGTAGATCTCGGTGTCCCCGCTCGGGCCCGTCGCGTTCGGCCCGTACAACGCGCTCGCCCCGATGGCGACGGTGGTGTTGTCGTCGAAGTCCCAGGACGTGTCGATGCGGCCGAGCCAGACCATGTCGTCGAAGCTCGTCACGTCGCGCTGCATGTACTCCCGGCCGGCGATTCCGTGGTCGTCGTAGTAGGTCTGGCTCGCGAGGAAGCTCGCCATCGTGTCACCGTTCGCGTTCTGCACGCCGACGTTCACCTCCGTGAACCATGGCAGCGGCGTCAGCCAGCCGAGGCGGGCGCCACCGCCGCGCATGCCATCCTGGCCGAACAGGCGGGTGTTGATGACCGGTGCGTCGAGCCACTCCCATTGGTGGGGGTGGCGAGGATTGTTGTGGCCGAACTCCGTGAAGAAGAAGCCGCCCTCGAGCTCGAGCCCGTACGGCAGCGCCGTCGTCGTGAAGTACGCCTCCTCCATCTCGACTTCGGTGTCGTTGGTCAGCGGGTCGATGCCCCACGTGAGGTAGGCGTTCGCGCGAAAGTCCGGATCGACCGCGCCGCTCAGCGCGAGCTCGACGTTCTGCACGGTGAAGCCGCGCTTGCGCGGATCGTGGTGCCCGGCCTCCAGGGTCTGCAACGACTCGTCGGACTCGGTCGATGAGCCGACCGCGAACATCGCGTCGAAGGAGATGTCGAGCAGCTTCAGCTTGCCGACGCTGCCGAGATCCTGCTGCTGAGCCGGCACGGCTCCGGGCTCCGCGCTCGGCTCCTCGGGGAGCTCGGCAAGCGCCTTCTCGAGCGCGGCCTGGCGCGCGGCGTCGTCGGTGGGGGGCTGCTGGGGGGATGGTTGCTGCTGCGGCTGCTGCGGCTTCGGCTCCTGCGCCGACAGCATGCCGGCGAGCAGGAGCGCGCAGGCGAACATCGATGGGGGTGGCGAACGGCGCGAGCGCACACGCGCACGCGACGCACCCCGCTGGGCCACGTCTGTACAAGGGATCACTCCGAAGGTCAGAGAACTCGACAGGGTCAGCACCGCGAAACGCGGGCGACCGGCGGCGAGTGCTTCGGAGCGAGGGTCAGGGGGGCGAGCGGCGGAGATGCGTCGTGCGGGACGCGGTCGATCGTCGTGTTCGGCAGCAGCGACGGCAGCAGCGGCAGCGCGTCGCCGGGGTCGCACGGATCGAGGGCTGGCGGCAGCAGCGGGCACCGATCGCCGTCGTCGCGATCGTGGTCGCCGGCGGGCGTCGGATGCTGGTCGTCGTGCCCGCGGCTCCGGTGGCCGTCCTGATCGTCGCCGGCGAGGGTCCGATGGACGTGGTGCAGCGCACCGTCCGGACCCAGCTCGTGTGGGATCGCCGCGAAGTGCGCGACCTGGACGAAGTGGGCCGCGAGCGCGAGCCACACCAGCCACGAGCCGAACGAGTGGAGACGAGCCATCATGGGCCGGCGCGCAGTCTACCGCGGTGCGACCGCGCCGAGTCCAGCGAAAATCGCGCGCGCGGCTCGGCCGGGCCGCGGCGGCCCTGGTCGGCGGTTAGTGCGCGTGCCCGCCGGCGCCGTGGACGTGGCCGTGCTGGCGCTCCTCGTCGGTGGCATCGCGGATGTCGACGATCGCGACGTCGAAGTGCAGCGTGCGGCCCGCCAGCGGGTGGTTGAGGTCGACCGTGACCTCTTCGTCGCCGACCGCGGACACCGTCATCGGGACGATCGAGCCGTTCTCGTGGCGGGCGGTCAGGTGCATCCCCGTCTCCAGCGCGAGCTCCGGTGGGAACGCCGACCTAGGGATGCGCTCGGTCGCGTCGGGGTCCCGATCGCCGTAGCCGTCCTCTGGGGGGACCGAGGCCTTCACCTTCGCTCCCGTTGCTTGGCCGGTCAGCGCCGCTTCGAGACCCGGGACGATGTTCTCGGCCCCGTGCAGGTAGGCCATCGGCTCGGTGCCCTCGGTCTCGGAGACGATCGTGCCGTCATCGAGGGTCAGCCGGTAGTGGATGGTGACGACCTTCCCGTCGTCGACAGTACCTGGGAACGGACATCCCGCGATCGTAGCGATCGCGCGTCGGAGTGCAGGCCCGCGCGCGAAAAAGCCCGCGTGCGAGCAGGCCTGCCGCGCTAGTCGCCGTCCCGCTTGGGCGGGGGACCGGTGAGCTCCAATTGGTAGTCGACCTTTCGCGTCGACCCGAGGCGATCGGTGCTCTCGAAACGAACCGACAACCGATCACCGCTTCGCTCGAATCGGCACAGCTGCGGCGCGGATGCTCGGGGATTGGCGAACGTCGCGATCCCGGGTCGGAACTCCGCCAGCGGGTAGTTGGACGGCGGCTCGCCCTCGGGGCTGCCGAGCAGGACGACGCCGTTCTCGCCGCCGACGAGGCGCATCTCGCCGCGCACGCGCACGTCGTCGCCCATGCGCTCGATGTGAAGGCCGGACATCAGGCCGTTGTGCGGCGCGCTCCACTGCTCTTCGACGGTCATCTGCTCGGGTCCGGTACCGACCCACGATCCCGCGAGCCAGCCGAAGTCGGAGATGCGCAGCTTGTCTGGCTGCGTCGAGCCACATCCGGATGCGACGGCGAGCAGCAGCACGAGGGCGGGAAGTCGGCGGACGATCGGGGAGACGCGCATCGGGTGGAACGGCATCGGGGGGCAGTGGGGCGGCCGACACCATAGCGGGAGCCGCGCACCGACGGCACGGATACACGGTCGGGCACCGCGCAGACGGTCCGCCGCGTGCTGACCCTCGGGACGGTCCGGGCTACGCGCCGACTCCCGGCGCCGCCCCACGCCGGCCGATCAGCCGGTCGAGGCTCAGTCCACCGCCGCCCTTGGCGACCAGCCAGAGCATGGCGAGCAGGAATGGCAGCGGCGTCACGTCGGCGAAGCCGCCGTCGAACGTGAACGCGTCGCCGAACGAGCTCAGGTCGGCCGTCACCAGGGCGACGACCATGTCGATCGCGAGCAGGGTCGCGATCGGGCGGGTCGCGAGTCCGAGCACCAGCAGGATGCCGCCACCGAACTCGAGCCCGGCGACGAACGGCGCGTTCCACGCCGCGAGTGGGATGCCGAGGCTCGAGAAGTACCCGGTCACCTTGTCGAGGTGGTGCAGCTTCCCGAAGCCGGTCAGCGCGAACGACTGACCGAACGCGACGCGGGTCGCCAGCAGCGCCACCGGCGACAGCGTGCGATCGAGCTTCGCGACGAGGGAACGGTACCGGTCGAGGAGACGCATCGCCCGGGGCTCAGTGCTTCAGCGGGACGGCGCAGCCGCCCTTGCCTTCGCACGAGTTCTTGCCGGCGCAGCTGTGGTCCGCGGTCTTGCAGCCGCCCTGACCCTTGCAGGAGTTCTGGCCCTTGCACGAGTGGTGCGCGACGGTGGCGCAGCCGCCCTTGCCCTGACAGGAGTTCTTGCCGGCGCAGCTGTGGTCGGCGGTCTTGCAGCCGCCCTTCCCTTCGCAGGAGTTCTGGCCCTTGCAGACGTGCTTGTCCGCGATCGCCAGGGCGGCAGGCGACGCGCCGCCGCCCGCCGGTTGCGTCTGCGTGCTGTCGGGCGCCTGCTTCTCGGAGGAGCAGCCGGTGATGCCGCCGAGCAGGAGGCCCGATACGGCGGCGGCGAGGAGTGCGGATGAGTTTCGGTTCATGGTCATGTCGCTTCTGGTTGTGGGCCGTGGCCCGGTGGGATGACTTCGGAGAACAGTCCGTCGGCGGCCCAGTCCTGGAACCACCCGCCGACCTTGTCGACCTCGCGACCGGCGAAGCGGAGCGCCTCGCCGAACGGCACGCTCCGGAGCAGCGCGGCGAGCGTCGCGAACGCTTCGGCGCCGAGGCCGGCGCGCCAGACGCGAAAGTCCTTGCGATACACCGCGACGCGGCTCCGCGAACGCGCCGGAATCTCCGGCTCGCGCTCGTCGAACACCGCCTGCAGGTAGCGATTGACGGGGTAGGTCGTCTCGACGAGGTGCAGCGACGGGTTGCCGCAGAAGACCGCGCCGCTCCAGTCCTCGGGTGCCAACGCCTGCAGTGTCGACACGTCGAACGGCGCGAACGCGGGTGCGTGGAACGCCTCGTTCATCGCCACCTCGAGCCGCGCGAGATCCCGCAGGAAGGCGCGGTGCGGGAGGTGCTTGCGCCCGGCGATGAAATCCGGCAAGCGGCTGCCGAGGAAGATCAGGTTCTGATGGCGGCTCGGGTGGCGCGTGACGTAGTCACGGACGAGGTCGCGGAAGCCGTCGTCGCCGAGCGCGTGGAGGACCCCGGGGAAGTCGGACGTCATCGCCTCGACGAGGCGCGTGAGGTAGCCGCCGTTGTAGACGTCCAGCCGCGCCATCGGCCGCATCGTCGCCGAACGCGTGACGACCTCGCCGCGCAGCGCGGCGCCGGTCGGGACGAGCCGCGCGGCCGCCCGGCTGCGCACGGCAGCCGCCGCATCGCGAGGGTGCCGCACGATCAGCGACATCCAGCGTTGCAGGGTCAGGAGATCAGGCTCAGGCACGTTGTGGGGCCTCCTTCGCCGTCGTCCCGGTGGCACTCGTGCGATGGCGCAGTGCCTTGTGCGCCTCGGCGCGAACCTCGTCGAACGACGGGATGCGTGCATCCCACTCGAGGAGCGTCGAGCGCCCGCCGCTCTTGTCGTGCGCGATCCGGTAGAGCTCCCACACTTCGTCGCACACGTGGTCGTCGTGGGTGTCGAGCAAGTGTGTCTCGAAGCGGCTGTGGCCGGCGAGATGGAACTGCACGACGTGATCCCAGGGGATCTCCTCGAGGTATTGCACGGGGTCGAAGCCGTGGTTCGTCGCGGACACGAACACGTTGTTGACGTCGAGCAGCAGCCCGCAGCCGGTCTCCGCGGCGAGGTTGCGCAGGAACTCGGACTCCGTCATCGCGCTGTGGGCGAACTCGAGGTAGGTGCTCGGGTTCTCGAGCACGAGCGGCATCCCGAGGAAGTCCTGCACCTGCCGGACCTTCGCCGCCATGACCGCGAGCGCCTCCTCGCTGTATGGCACCGGCAGCAGGTCGTGGAGGTTCGTGCCGTCGACGCCGGTCCAGCACACGTGGTCGCTGACGAAGCGGGCGCCGCACCGACGTTGCAGCACGCGCAGCTCCCGCAGGTAGTCCATGTCGACCGGGTCGACGGAGCCGATGTTCAGCGACACGCCATGCATGACGATCGGATAGCGCTCGGCGATCCGATCGAGCACGTGCAGCGGGCGACCGCCGGTGTGCATGAAGTTCTCGGACAGGATCTCGAACCAGTCGAGCTCCGGCCATTGGCTCAGGACGTGGGGGAAGTGCACGGTCCTGAGGCCGATGCCGATGCCGAGATCGTGACGGATCAGATCGTGGACTTGCATGGGCTGCCCGAGGCGGACGCCGGTCGGGTCACGCGTGCTGGCGCGGCACCGCGCAGCCGCCTTCGCCCTTGCAGGTGTTCTTGCCGGCACAGCCGTTGTCGCCGGTCTTGCATCCGCCCTGGCCCTTGCAGGAGTTCTGCCCCTTGCACGAGTGGTGCTCGACGGTCGCGCATCCACCCTGTCCCTTGCACGAATTCTTGCCGGCACAGCCATTGTCGCCGGCCTTGCAACCGCCCTGACCCTTGCAGCTGTTCATGCCTTTGCAGACGTGCTTGTCGGCGTGATTCGCCTGCGCCGCGGAGGACGGAGTGGACTCCATCGAGGAGCAGCCGCTGATGCTGCCGAGGAAGAGTCCGGAGACGGCGGCAGCGAGAAGGGTCGACGTGGTGGCTTTCATGATCTCTCGTTCGGTTGGCGATGAGGCGAGCTCGCGCAACGCGAGCTGAGACAGGTCTCGGGCGGCTTACGATCCCGGTCAAGCCGAGGTCCCGAGAAAAACCGCGAGACGGATTCCGTTGCACGTGCCATCGGGGCCGTCCGGCATCGACGCATCGATCGCGAACCGGGTGGGCAGGCTGCTTGCAGCCGATCGAGCCGCGCGCTCTCGAAGGGCATTCCATTCGCCGGCGACCCGGGGATGATGACCCCGTGGTGGCCCGGGAACATCCGCGCACGCGGCGCCGGCGCGTCCTGCGCGCGCGGTTCGCGGTGCCCTTCCTGATCGCGCTCGCGCTGCTGTTCTGGATCGGTTCGGGAGGCGGCGGGCAGACAGACGACACCCGTGACCACCGTGCCGCCGCCGTCGAGTCGGTCCCGAGCCGGGGGAGCGACGCGGCGCCGGGGGGCGCTGCCGAGCCGCAGTACCGCGCCGGGACCCGGGTTCCCCGACGTCGCGGTGGCCGACCGCCTCTGGGGGTGTCTGCGGCAGATGGCGGATACCGGTGAGGGTGCGAGCTTCGAGCTCGCCTTCGCCGCGCACCGGTCGGCCGAGGCATTGGACCTCGATGCGCATCAACGCGAGGTGCTGGCGCAAGCGGCCGATCGGCTCCGGGCTCGCCTCGACGCCTGGCTGCGCGAGTCGGTCGACGGTGCGGCGCGGGGGGGGCGGGTGCTGGATGCGGGCGAGCGGCTCGCGGCGATCACGGCCGCAGACGACGAGCGCCTGCGGCAGCGGATCGTCGCGGTGTTGCAGGGAGAGTGCGATTGGCCGGATTGGCGCGCGCTCGGTACCGCAGAGCCGACAGTGTCGGCGGTGCCGATCCGCGCGGCACGCGCGTGGCGTTCGTCCGCGACGGCGAACGCGACGTCGGGACGGTGGCGGCCAGCCACGGCGACGAGGTGACGATCCGCGTGCACATCGCCTCGGGAGATCGATTCCCGACGTTGTCGCGCGTCGACGTCGAGCCGGTCACCGAGGTCTCGGCGATCGCCGCCGCCCAGGCGCTCGCCGCGCAGCGCGCCGGCCGGCCGTCCTTCGCGGCGGCGTGGACCGTCCGCGCGGCGGCGCTGCCGTGACCGTGACGTCGCCGACCGTCGCCGGCGGACCCGTCAGGTCCGGCGACCGACCAGGAACAGGAGCGCGAGCAACGAGCCACCGCCGAGCGCCCAGGAGAGCGGCCAGGCGCCGAGGCCGAGCAGTGCGACGGGGATGTAGCCGCAGAGCACCGCGAGCACCATCACGACGAAGGCGTATGGGGCCTGCGTGCGCACGTGGTGCAGGTGGTCGCTGCCGGTCGCGACCGAGCTGAGCACGGTCGTGTCGGAGATCGGGGAGCAGTGGTCGCCGAAGATCGAGCCCTCGAGCACTGCGCCGATCGTGATGACCATCAGCCCCGGCCCGCCGATATCCGGGAGATGCGTGCCCATCGAGTGCGAGAGCACGACGACGTTGGGCAGCAGGATGGCCATCGTGCCGTACGACGTGCCCGTCGAGAACGAGACGAGCGAGCTCAGCAGGAACAGCACGACCGGCAGCAGCCACGGGCTGAACGAGCCGAGGAACGCGGCCGTCAGGAACTGTGCCGTCCCGAGGTCCTCGCAGATCCGGCCGATGCTCCACGCGAGGATGAGGATGATGACGGCGAAGATCAGCGACTTCACCGAGTTGGCCGCGCTGCGCGCGGCGTCGCCGAGCGTCAGGATGCGCTGGCTGACCGCGAGCCCCGTCGCGACCAGCAGCGCGGCGACCGCGCTGTAGAACAGCGCGCGTTGGCTCTCGCCGTTGCGCATGATCTTCGGGATGCGCTCCCACAGGGGCAGGCTCCGATCCGAGTCCTCGAGGCCCTGGGAGCCGAAGTGGAAGATCAGGACGACGGTCAGACCGATCAGCACGAGAATCGGTAGGAGCGCGTTGATTCCGCGGCGTGGTGCGTGGTCCGGAGGCTCGGTTCTCGCGAGCCCCTCGGCGACCATTGGCTGCGCGTCGTCCGCGATCGGCT
>CAWGKH010000013.1:0-151014 GCA_963823025.1 uncultured Planctomycetota bacterium
AACTGTGCGGCGGACGTCGAGCAGTTGCAGCCCATGCTCGACGTCGTGATGGCAAACACCGGAGAACCGGTGGAGCGAGTCCTGGCCGACGCCGGCTACCGATCCGAGGAGAACTTGCAAGCGTTGGAGGCCGCCGAGATCGACGGCTACATCGCGATCGGGCGCGAGGGGAAGACGGCTCCCAAGCGCGGCAGCGAGTTGCCGGCCACGCACCGGATGGAGCGCAAGATGAAGAGCAAGCGCGGCCGGCGACGCTACCGCGAGCGAAAGCACATCGCCGAGCCGGTATTCGGTTGGCTGAAGAACGTCCTCGGATTCCGCTCCTTCAGCATGCGCGGCATGCGCAAGGCCGCCGGCGAGTTCCACCTGGTGACCCTGGCGCTGAATCTGAGGCGGATGAGGACGTTGAACGCATGAAGAACCGGCCGGAAGGGCTCCGCAAGAGCGCACTCGCTCGCAGCCGGGCGGGGCGCGGTTCACCGTCACTTGGCTGCCCGAGTGGCCGGATCGACCTGACGCCCACGGACCGACGCCGCGACCATTGAGAAACCCTACTTCCGCCCCTCTCCACTACGTGCTCGCGTCCGGTGACGCAGACTCCTAGCTCGATCCTGGCACCGCCGTGAACAACGGGATCGACGTCGTTCGAGTTCTCGGACTGGGAACGTTCCGTTGGACGCCTTTCGTTCAGTATGCGGTTACGTCTCCGTTAGGCGTGATAACAATCACCTGTCCCTTGGCCTTCGCCACGGCCTGTAACCACTCAATCCTCGGGTACTCGCACGTAGTTCACGCGGCACCCATGGGACAGAGCTTCCCAACTCTGAATGGGCACGTACCTCACTACCCAGAGCCCTTGGGCTCGGTCCTCCGGGCGCAAGTTGCTCTTCGACTCGCAGTCCTTGCTCAAAAACTCCAGACACGTGCCACATTCGGGGTCGCCGAACAGCACTATCGACCCCGCCGCCTGCGTCTTCAGCCGCGAGATCACGTCGTCGGACGACAACGGTTTCACATCGACCAGGGCGAGAACTCCGCATCCCAGAATTCCCAAGGCAACTGCCAGCCGTGGACTAGCGCTGGCCCTCAGGTGGCTGGCGCCGGTTGACCACCACGAAACGGCAAGGGCACCCCAATGCCAAGCCGCGAGCGTCCAGAGTGCTATAACCGGCCACTCGGCAACGCCACCGCAGCCGCAAGACTGCCCGCCCACAACGACATGTCCGAGGAGCGTCAGGAGCGTCCACTCCACAGACCCAACGACAAGCAGCCACCGCCGCGGTACGCCGATGAGAGCGACGCCAAGAACGACTTGGGTCGTCGCGACAACGAGGACGACCCAGCGCGCCTCCTCGAACTCTAAGTAGCCGGCCGCCCGCATCGCCGCTGCCCATGGATCCAACAACTTCCCTACGCCGACCGCCATCCAGGCCAGCCCAACACCCATAAACAAGGTACGAAACCCGATGGTGGAAAGACGCCGCAGCCCGCGTCCTTTTCCCTCGCCATGACTACTCACGAGACACCTTCCAGTCTCCCGTCGCGGCGACACGAAGTCTTCCCACGTAACGCCCGGCCGAATCCCGATCGTCGATACGCACGCGATACTCCCCGGGCAAAGGCACTTCGAAAAACCTCTCGTCCTCCGCGGCTCGCTGCCGAATGCGCCGCTCTACCGATCCTTCCTGGTCGAACCACACGATGTCGAGTTGCATTTCTGAATCGAGCCGCAGACGGCGCGCAAGACGCGACTCCGCAATCGACACCGGAAATCCCCGCAACCGCGGCACTCTGATGATTCGCGTTCCTGTCGTTCCCTGTATGGAGAGTTCTTCCCTTGCGGCCGGAAT
Organism: uncultured Planctomycetota bacterium; assembly: GCA_963823025.1. Lineage (GTDB taxonomy): Bacteria > Planctomycetota > UBA1135 > UBA1135 > UBA2386 > CAWGKH01. The sequence continues at coordinate 1,851 of CAWGKH010000013.1, forward strand.
CCACAGCGAGAGCTGTGGGATTTTCGCGGTCACGGAGTACCTCCGACCCCACCAACGCCACAAACTTCACGATCCGACGCGCCCCAGCCTCGACCTGTCGCACCGCCGTGACACGCCGTGCGCCGATATCTCGCAACTCGACGCTCACACGTCGGCTGCATGCGTTTTCGACAAGTACGTCAATATCCACTTCATGACAAAGTTCGATCAGGCCCACGTCTGTGGACGGAGCCCGGATTTCGTGAACACCGGCGTAGAGCGTATTATTCTTCCGCGACAGCACACGCACCCGCTGCATACCCGTGGCAACGTGTTCGATTACCCAATCCCCGGAAGCGTCCAATTCAGCACTACGCCGCTCGACTAACACTCGACCGATCCGCCCGACTTCGGAACGAGCGACATGCCCAGTGACTTCCGCAAACGAGAAATCGTAGCCAATCTGGATGCCGGATTGCAACGTTCCGGCCAGAAACTGCAGCGCGACCTCTCCCTCGATCCGGATCTGGACGATACACGCCAAACCCGCGTTCCCCTCTATCAGCCATCGACCCGGTTCCAGCGGAGGAACACAGAACCACCCAGCGAAAGCCGAGCCGTCCGAACGAAGATACTGCACGTGCGCCGTGACCTCCTGGGGGTCAACCGACTCCAGTCCACCTACGCGGAGATGAGCGCGAGCCCATGGACTGCTCGGCAGGAGCACGAAGCCGCATTCGCGCCTCTTTCCCATCGGAACGAAGGTCGGAGGCAACCTCCATTCGTCGTTCCCGCCGCCGATGATCAGTCCGCCGGATCCGACGACCGCCCTCGCGGAGCCCCCCTCCACATCTCGCGCGACGTCGGACGACCGCCCTAAGTCGGACCCAAGATTAAGAATATCGATGTTCGTATCGGGCCGTGGCTCGTTCACACACCTGAACGCCACGATGTTCGAGGCCGGAATCACCACCTCGGGTTCCGAGAGCGCTAAACGGTCCCGGCCTCCTGCGAGCCACTCGCCGGCAGAAAGCCGAATCGTACCGTGCGAATCACTGCGCGTCAGCAAAGATGCGCCTCCCGCAGCATTCACGAGAGGCATCCACGCGTCTGGCAAGCTGCGCCCCTCCTCGTCGGTGATCCTCAGAACGGACCCCACACTCGCGTCGGCGACCTCTTTGCGAACAGCCCCGGTGGCACCGCCGTCTGCTTCCGATACCCTCGCCGCCGGAGCCGACGCACGCTCATCCGGCGCGGGGTCGACAGGGTGGACGGCTCGCAGCCAGAGAACTCCCCCCAGGAGGAGAAGGATCCCCACTAACAACGGCAAAACAAAATCTCGCCTTTCCATACCTACTGCACCCATGCCTAGCGTAGTTGTTTCAGGTGTTCCCTCGGAATCGAGACTTCCAAGCGTGCCCCGAGAAGACTCGTGTCTCGCAGCTCACGCATGACGCGAGTCATGGAATCGCCTTCCTTCAACACGACTGTGTAAGGGGTCGCCGTGGGGTCTCGGGAAGCATCCACGAGAATCACGTGGCCAGCCGCTTGTTGCCGCCCACGATCGTCACCCACCAGAAACACCTCGACCCAGTCCACAGGCGTAGCCGAACTCCGGATCTCAGGCGCCACGTTCAAGGCGCACTCCAGAATCTGCTCGGCATTACTTCCCAGTTTGGAGACGACGCTGCACGAGTGACCAAATCCGCCCAGGGATTTGAGTTCGATCCCCGGATTGGCGACCGGCTCGTTGGTAATTACCCAGAAGCGTACCGGATCGGGGCGCCCTTCCGCAATGAGATGGTAGATCGGCGTCACCAGCGCCTTCCGAGTAACGTACGCATGAGCAGTAATTCGTATCCGCTCGCCGCTCCCGGTTTCGAAGATGAGATCGGCGGATTGCTGCCCGTGTAGGCGCTCTGCTGCGAGGCCAAGCTCAAAACTCAAGGTCCGTCCCTCGAGACTAGCTCTCTCGGCCGAGAGGCAGGGACACGATTTGTAAACATTGATAAGCGACCCATCCGATACAGTCCACGGCAGCTCGATCGACTGGTTCCAGAAGTGTGATCCCTGCTCCAAAGACCCGAGCTGGATATCGGCAGAGTAGTCAAATCTTCCGCGGACGTGATATCTGTAGACGGTAACCGATTTCCAGGCAATGAGGAAGGCAAGCGCCACGCATAGACCCCACAACGACACGGCTCTCATCGTTTCTCCCCACGCGCCAAGATAAACGGCTTCAGCGGCAATGGAATCTCCCGGCCCGTCCTCAATGTATAGGCCGTTTGGCGCCCGCCGACGGCGCTCGCGACCCGCCATCCTGGACATATCCGAGGCAGATCGCCAATCTGAGCGCCTCGCTGCCAGTTGCGGTTCTTGTCGACCTCTAAGAACACCTGGTCCGATCCCATCAAGTGCAATTTGCAGACCGAGCTAACGTAGATCGCTCCATTCGGTCCGGTTCCGTAGTAGACGCTTGCGATCGTTGAAAGATCGAAATGTACACGGTCTTCGCGAAGAACGAAGTCTGCCATCGCCAGGGGCAGACGGATGCCGGACCCATCGTCCTTGCTGCACCGCACCAGAAGGAAGGACTCGGCATTCAACGAGACCTTGAATAACTCGTACCCACCTGCATCGGTGCGGACCTGCTGCCAATCTCCGAGGCGCACCGCCTGCTGGCTGGCGAGCCGGCATCCGACGGGGCTGAGTTGCTCGTCCCAGCAGACGTTGACGTAGTCGTGCCCTCCCTCACTGATCGAGGCGCTTCTCTGGCGTGGGTGCAGCACCGCCCCATAGCCACCGACCTGCACCGTGTACACGGCAGGACCAATGTCGTGTTGGACCACGTAGTCCGGAGTGTGCGACACGATGAAGCGGGACGACCTGAAAAGCGCTTTCTCGGTGCTGCGTCTCAATGCGTCGTCGAGGAGCGACAACGTACCAGTCAAAGACGGGACATGCCCCGCGGCATCCTGTAATGCGTGCGCATTCAGAGTCGTCCAATCCGGCAGGGAGCTCACGCGAACAGCGGCGGTCGCGTGCTCTACGTCGTAGGTTGCAGGGAAGGCAAGGTAGTCGAGCCCTCGCAGAAGAGCGGTTCGTGCAGGGTCTTCAGTGGGGACACTTCCGGGTTGCTGCCCGCCCGCCGACGCACCGGCCAACGCGCACGCAATCAGGATCGGATTCCAGGGCACCGAAGTGCGTGATCTACTTTTCACAGGTCGCTCCGGTGCAATCCGAGGTGCTACCCGTAGTCTGACAGGGGTCGAGGTACTCATGCACTTTGCAGCGCTTTTTGGGCGCGACACAGCCTGCCTGGTCTACATCGCAACCGTACCTGTGCCCCATCGGCAGGGCCACCTCCGCGGAGCTGCAATTGCATTCTTCCTGCTCGCAGTCCCGGCAGTCGCCGCCGGCCCAGACCGGACAGTCCACAGTAGCACCGCACGTCGGGTTCGTGAGACAGGGAACGCTGTCGCACATTGGGTAGGTCAGCACCCGGGGCACGCAGCACTGTGGCGGTTCCGGATCCTGAACAGCGGCGATGAGCAGCGGAGCCGAAACCAGGGTGAAAGCGGCAAAGATCTGCGCTAGCTTCATGGTGCGTCCTTCGTTAAAGGCAGTGATGGCTCGCGGATCGTGAGATCACCGCAGGCGGGAGGTGGCTCCCGGAGACGGCACCGCACCCGCGGTACCCTCTAAGAGGGGGGGGGGGGGGGAGTTCTCGACTACTCGCAGCTTGCTGACGGCGCGCCAAAACCTCTTCCTAAAAGTACTTCGGTCCGTACCAGATTTTCGTGCCGCTGCCGCGAAAGTGTGCCCAGCGAGGACCAATCGCACGGCCTGAAGCTGCTTTGGCGTTAGCAACGTCGAACGCCGGCGGAGCCATTTACCTACCTCCGCAAGCAGGTCGTCTCGATTGCCCGGCACCGTCCTCTCCTGCGCTACTTGTCCAAGCGCCGACGGAGAACCCCGCGCCAAGCGCCGCGTCCGTTCCGCCCGGTGTCTTGCGACGTTCGCGGCGACCTTGAACACCCACGTCTCCGGGTCGGCGATCACTCGCCCTTTCCATGTCGCCAATCGGTACGCCTCCAGCGCGTCCTCCACCGCGTCGCGCGCGACTTGTTTCAACCCGGTCGCCGATGCCGTACCGCGTTCGGCGGCGACCCGCAGCCTGCCTTCCTCGTCTTCCATCGTTCTCGGCCGTTCGTTGCTTTCTCCCGAACAGCGTCAGCGTCCCCTCGCGACCCGCCTGGATCAAGAGGTTCGGCCAAGTTGGTGTCCCGGCACCGCTACGCCGAGGCCCCTGCCTGCCGCGCCGACGGGGAGTTCGTGAGGGAGCACGGCTCCGGCGTCGCATCTCCGGAGCTGTGCAACGCTCGGATATCTCGCGCCTGATAGCCATCTGTCTGTCCTGTCATAGCTCGCCGTATGAGAGCCACCCTCGGTTCGGCGAAGCGGAGCCACCTCCGGTTCGGCCAAGCGGAGCCAGGGCAGTTCGGCCAAGCGAAGCCACCCTGGTTCGGCAGAACGGAGCCACCGCGGCTGCCGGCCGGGAGCCCGAAGTTGTGACTGGGTGAACCCCCTGCCGCCCGGGATCCTCGTGGGTGTCCACACACACGAGGAACACATGGGCTTCGGGAGGCTCACGATGCATCGTCTACAAGATCTCGTCCGGCTGCACCGCCAGGGTCTGCGGGTTCGCCGGATCGCCCGCTCGCTGGGCATGGGGAGGAACACCGTCTCCCGCTACCTGGCCGCGTTGGAAGCCGCCGACCTCTTGGCCGGCGACCCACACGACCTTCCGGACACCGCCGTGCTCCGGGAGGCGGTCGATCGGCACCTGCCCCCCAAGCGCGCGCCGCAGCAGCGGTCCTCCATCGAGCGGTGGCTGCCGATCGTCGACACGAAGTTCGACGAGGGGGTCGGCCCGACGGCGATTTTCGACTTCCTCCGCCAGGTGCACGAGGACTTCGACGGCAGCCTGTCGGCCGTGAAGCGGCGTTGCGCCGCACTGCGCCGCGCGATCGGCGTCAAGCCGGGGGACGTGACCATTCGCGTCGAGACCGATCCCGGCGACGTCGCCCAGGTCGACTTCGGCTAGGTCGGCAAGCTCTACGACCCCGACCAGAAGGTCATGCGCAAGGCGTGGGTCTTCGTCATGACGCTCGGCTACAGCCGGCACATGGTCGCGAGGATCGTCTTCGACCAGAAGATCGACACCTGGATCCGGCTGCACATCGAGTGCTTCGAGGAGCTCGGCGGCGTGCCGCACACGATCGTCCCGGACAACCTCAAGGCGGCGGTGATCCGCGCGGCGTTCGGCATCGACGACGAGACGGCGCTCAACCGGAGCTACCGCGAGCTGGCACGGCACTACGGCTTCGTCGTCGACCCGACGCCGCCACGGGACCCCCAGAAGAAGGGCAAGGTGGAGTCCTCGGTGCGCTACGTGAAGTCGAACTACTTCAAGGCGCACGCCCCTGAGGACGTGCGAGATGCACGCCGCGGATTGCAGCAGTGGCTGCAGACGATCGCCGGTCAGCGCCGCCACGGCACGACCGGTCGCAAGCCGGCCGAGGTCTTCGCACTCGAGGAGAAGTCACACCTGTTGCCGCTGCCCCTCCGACGCTTCGAGGTCGTGGTGTGGCACTACGCGAAGCTCCATCCGGACTGCCATGTCGTGTTCGGTGGCGAGTTCTACTCGGCGCCGTGGACGCTCGTCGGCCAGATCCTCGAGCTACGCATCACGCGCACCGAGGTCACGATCTACCACGACGACGCCCACCTGTGTGCCCATCGTCGCGTGCATCGCGGCCAGCGCGCGACGTTGGAGTCGCACCTGCCCGACCGGCGCGCTGCGCTCCGCGAGCGGAGCCGCGCACACTGGCTGGCGCTCGCCTACGAGATGGGCGAGCCGGTCGGCGACTACATCCGCGCGATCTTCGACGCCGACGACGTGCTGAGCAAGCTGCGTCGGGTCCAGGCGATCGTCTCGCACCTGAAGACGTTTCCCGAGCACCGCGCGCGGGCCGCGTGCGTGCGCGCGCTGCACTACCGCAACTTCACCTACGCCGGGATCAAAGACATCCTCCGGCGCGGCCTCGATCTGACTCCGCTCCCCGGCGGCGGGAACAGTCTGTTCGACCACTGGCAGACGAAGCCGCGCTTCTCCCGTGTCCCGTCGCGAACCCACGATGACGACCCACCAAGACCTGATCACTTTGCTGAAGAAGCTGAGGCTCTCCGGAATCCTCCAGACGATGGAGCTGCGCACGCGGCAGGCGATTGACGACAACCTGTCGCACCGCGACTTCCTGTTCCACGTGCTCCACGACGAGGTCGAGCGCCGCGAGGCGAATCAGCTGCACCTGCGGCTGCGTCGCGGGTCGTTCGACAGCGAGCGGACGCTCGAGGACTTCGACTTCACCTTCAACCCCCGCATCCCCAAGGCCAAGCTCGTCGAGCTCGCGACCTGCAACTTCGTCGAAAGGCACGAGAACGTCCTGCTGGTCGGGCCGACGGGCGTGGGCAAGTCGCATCTCGCCCAGGCACTCGGGCATCGTGCGTGCCTCGCCGGCCACACCGTGCTCTACGTCTCCGCGCACGAGATGCTGACGCGACTGCGCGCTTCGCGCGCGGACCAGAGCTACGACCGGTGCCTGGCGCGGCTGACCTCGCCCGATCTGTTGATCGTCGACGACCTCGGTCTCCGGCCCCTCGAGAACGAAGAGCCGATCGACCTCTACGAGGTCATCCGCCAGCGGTACGAGCGCGGCGCGATCGTGATCACGTCCAACCGCTCGCTCGAGGAATGGGCGCCCCTGTTCATCGACGAGCTGCTCGCCAGCGCGGCGCTGGATCGGGTGATGCACCACGCCCACGTCGTGGTCATCGACGGTCGGTCCTTCCGACAGCGGGACGTCGGGTGACGAGTGGCTCCGCTTGGCCGAACTGCACGCGATTTCGCTCGAGCCGGAGATGCGCTCCATGCCGAACGGAAATCACCCGGCGTGCCGGACCGAAACCGGTCCCGAAAGTGGCTCCGCTTGGCCGAACTGGGGGTGGCTCCAAGCAGGCGGTCCTTGACACCGCGAGCGGTGCGCGCGGATCCTGCGCGAGCTGCGCGCGTCCAAGGGCAGCACGACGGTCGCACAGTTGAAGCAGCGGTATCCCGAGGTGCCGAGGTCGGTGCTCGAGAAGATGCTGCGGGACTGACGGCGTGACGCGCGCTCGCGCCAGCGTCGCCGGCGTCAGCGGCTGCAGTGGACGAAGGCGGCGACGGTGTGGGCGATGGACTTCACCGCCCTCGGCCACAAGGGTGACCCGGTGGCGCTGTGCATCCGCGATCTCGGCTCGAAGGCGGTGCTGTTCGCCGGCATCTGCGGCGAGGGGGCGGCGGACGTGCTCGTCGTGCTGGCGGTGCTGTTCGCCCGCCACGGCCGGCCGCTTCTGATCAAGAGTGACAACGGCCCGGGCTTCCGGTCGGCGGAGCTGAAGCTGTTCGTCGAGCGTCATGGGGTGCTGATGCTGTATTCGCCGCCTGGCTGCCCGCGCTACAACGGCGCGTGCGAGGCCGGCATGACGGGACTCAAGCGGCTCGCGCAGCGCTGTGCGGACGACCGCGGTCGGCGGCTGCCCGACGACACGGACCTGGCCGAAGCCGTCCGGATCCTCAACGACCGGCTGCTCTTCGAGAGCGTCGCGTCGCCGACGCGCGCCGAGGTCTGGCAGCGACGCTCGTCGTGCGAGGGGATCCGCGACGCCTTCCGCGCCAACGTCGAACGCCGCCGCCAGGCGGAACGCGAGCGACGGGGGATTGCCTCGGGCGATCGGGTCAGTCACAATCGCGGCGCCTCGATCGACCGCGTCGCGATCCCCGAGGCACTGTGTGACATGCAACTTCTCGTGATCCGGAGACGATGACTTCCGATGGAGGAACCGGCGTCAGCGACGTGCAGAATTTCCAGTGGGGTACAGGAATTGGAGTGGACCATCGCATCGATGCCAGCTAGCCCACACGGACAGCCCAGTCCGAAAAGGTACATCCGCCAAGAAGGATGGGGCCTCGACCCAACCATGAATTACAGACAGTACATGGATCAACAGACCGTATCAGGAGTTGCTGTGTCTGGCGGCGAGTGTATGATTGCAGCCGTAGATTCGCCAAGTTACATCGCAGCGGTGGAGAGTCATCGCGCATGGTTTGTCTTCGGTATCGTTCGCTGGAGCGACGGACAGGAATGTATGGCTGGGGCCGTTATCGAGTTAAACATAGCGAATAACCGTAACGGAAGAGGAGGCACAGCTTGGGTCACGCCCGTGGAGGGGGGGGGATCTTAGCCGACTCTTAAAGAAACTCCCAAAGCGGGGGTTGCCTTCGCACGTTGGCACAAACGGGACTCGGAGATTCTGATGTTGAGGCGACGCTATGGGGGCGTGGCGGCACTGACTGGGCTGGTGCTGTGCGGAGGATGTTGCGTCGATCGAGAAATGTCGGTTGGACTGCGATATGCGATTAGTAAGTCGACTAGTGAGGAGGCAATGGAGGAAGGTTTGTTGGGAATGCCAGGTTTTGAGCGAGCCAGTTTCCTGCGTGTGTGGTGGCCAGAGGGTGCACACGATGCGGACTTGCAGAGAGTAGAGAGTTGGTTGAGGGGACAGGGCTTTAATATGTCCGCGCGTGTACCGAACGACTCAGTGTATGACCGCGGCATGGTAATGTTGTATCTGCGTCACAGCGTGGAAGTTTGGTGCGGTAACAATATGGATGACGAAATGCGAGCCGTGGTGGTCCTTTGGTCCGAAGGCATACCTTTTGCCGTGGAGTACACGAACGGGCGACGGATCCATGTGCCAGTGACATTTGCGAAGACGGCGAGAACTTTGCTCGAAGCGTGCGCGGAAACACGACCCTTCGTGTCGGTGTCGACGGCGCTCTGATTCCGCCTGATTCCGGCGGTGAGGGCTGGATCTGGTTCCCCCTCGAGGGACGCAGCTCGTGGCTCTGGTTCTCCGCGACGGACGTCGCGTCGGCGGACGCCGCACGCGATCGGTGCCGGTGCGTCCGCGCTCCGCTACAACGGGCGGCCAGCCATCCGGCCCGTACAGAACGGAAGCCCGGCTGATGTGAGTAGCAGCACGCCAGGCTTCCTCTGAACACACGGCAGCGGCTGTCGCCGTTGCGTCTGTCGCGGGGAGTCTCGCCCAGACCGCCGTGGGTGTCCAGGGCCTCGATGGGGATCGTTGTCCCCCCGTCCTGTCCGAAAACTCGAACGACGCCGGCGCGGATGGTCCGTGGCCGCTTCTCGTGCCGCAGGCGGCGTTGCCTTCGTGACGCCTCGCCGGTGACCGCTGCGTGGGCGCGGTGCAGGGCCCGATCATCGTGCCGGTCGAGCCGCGTGGCGTTCCAGAGCGCCGTCGACACCAGGCTCGCATACAGGTCGATCGGACGGTTCTGTGGCGGCATCGCCGCGATCTCCTGCAGGCGTCGACCCATCTTGCCCAACGGCGACGGCGGCAGCACCCGGTCCGTCGCCGGTCCCTCGAAGTGCGAGACGTCGATCACGATCTGCGACTCGGTGCCGCGCGTATGCTCGGCGACGACCTCTTGCTCGGCCAGGATCTGCACGATCCCCGCGCAGCCACGCACCTCCACCTGGCGGTCGGCGAACGGGAAGGGCACCGAGTACTGCCGCGACTCGAAGTGCACCATGCAGTCGGTGCCGACCGGTCGCCGCACGATCACGTCGAACGGCTCGGGCAGGACCGGCAACGGCTGCAGGCGCGCCCGCTCCGCCGCCCACGACTCGAGCACCGATCGCCCGGTGGCCGGACAGCGCCGGCGTACGGCGTTCGCCTGGTACTTGCGGTCGGTCCACTCCTGCAACTCGGCGAGGTCGTTCCAATGCCGATGCCGGGGATCGAGGGCGAAGCGGTGGTCGCGGATGCGCCGCTCGACCTTGCCCTTGTGCTCCGGGCAGCCACGCTCGCACGCATCGATGTGGAAGCGCACGGTCTGCGCGTAGCGCCGATACGAGGTGTTGATCTCGCCCCACGACCCGGCGCCGCGCGCGATGGCGGTCTTCTCGCTGTCGATGCGCAAGGTGGCCGGCACCCCACCCAGGCGCCGCAGCGCGTCGTTGTGCGCGCTCTGCCAGCACAGCTGGTCCTTGTGGAGCGACCACACGATCGCCCCGAAGCGCGAGTGGCTGAGCTGCCTGTGCAGGGCGTACAGGGTCGTTCGTCGACCTCCGAGCCACACGTCGCGGAACTCGGCCCAGTCCACCTGGGCCTGAGCGCCGGGCGGCGTCTCCACCCGACGCCTCGCACGGATCCGCGGCCGCGGGAGAGTCTTGGCCACGTACCGCTGGACCGCCCGCCGGCTACCCGTGAAGTCGTACTCCTCCACCAGATGGTCGTGGAGCGCGGCCAGGTTCATCCGGCCCTCGCGATTGGCCAACCACTCCACGATCGCCTCGTGAAGATCCGCCACGCAGCTCCGCTGCGCCCGCCGCCGCTCGTCCTCCGCACCCTGCGCCTGCCGGCGCACGTGGTAGCGAACCGAGCCCTCCGTGACCCCGAGCATCTTCGCCAACTCGGTGTTCGGCACGCCCTGAGCGTGCAACTTCTTGATCGTCATCCGTGCCTCCAGATCGAGTCCGGTCACCGGCTACGCCCTCCCGTGAGGGCCGATCTGAGCTCACCGGCGACCCGTCGTCAGGGCGTCACCCTCGTAAACCTGGGTGTCGCCTTAGCTCGATCCTGGCACCGTCGTGAACAACTGGCGGCGTGACGCGCGCGCGCGCCAGCGTCGCCGGCGTCAGCGGCTGCAGTGGACGAAGCCGGCCACGGTGTGGGCGATGGACTTCACCGCCCTCGGCCACAAGGGTGACCCGGTGGCGCTGTGCATCCGCGACCTCGGCTCGAAGGCCGTGCTGTTCGCCGGCATCTGCGGCGAGGGGGCAGCGGATGTGCTTGCCGTGCTGGAGGCGCTGTTCGCCCGCGATGGCCGGCCGCTTCTGATCAAGAGTGACAACGGTCCGGGCTTCCGGGCAGTGGAGCTGAAGCTGTTCGTCGAGCGTCACGGCGTGCTGCTGCTGTATTCACCGCCTGGCTGCCCGCGCTACAACGGCGCGTGCGAGGCCGGCATGACGGGACTCAAGCGGCTCGCGCAGCGCTGTGCGGACGACCGCGGTCGGCGGCTGCCCGACGACACGGACCTGGCCGAAGCCGTCCGGATCCTCAACGACCGGCTGCTCTTCGAGAGCGTCGCGTCGCCGACGCGCGCCGAGGTCTGGCAGCGACGCTCGTCGTGCGAGGGGATCCGCGACGCCTTCCGCGCCAACGTCGAACGCCGCCGCCAGGCGGAACGCGAGCGACGGGGGATTGCCTCGGGCGATCGGGTCAGTCACAATCGCGGCGCCTCGATCGACCGCGTCGCGATCCCCGAGGCACTGTGTGACATGCAACTTCTCGTGATCCGGAGACGATGACTTCCGATGGAGGAACCGGCGTCAGCGACGTGCAGAATTTCCAGTGGGGTACATGGCGCCGCTCACTGCGATTGCGGTGCCTTGGTGTACGGTGAATGGCGGGGTAAGTGGACACCGGTGCGACCGAGCTCGGGGCTCGCGGGACGCACCTCGAGCCCGATTCCACCCGCCTGACCGAGCTGTCGCGCCAGCCCTCTCCCTACGCCGCCGCGCGGTGGTAGTGCTTCAGCACCCCACCGATGCGCTCGCGGACGATCACGTCGCCCTGCCCGACGTCGGGCTCGCCGTCGATCGGCACGTTGCGATCGCCGAGACACTGTGTGACATGCAACTTCTCGTGATCCGGAGACGATGACTTCCGATGGAGGGTGTGGATCTCGGATTGAGTGAAAGGCAGGTCCGGGCGCGATCGGCAGCGCACCGACGCCGCGGCACCACAACATATTGTGCAGAAACCGCTTGTACAACGGCGCGCCCCTCCCTATCGGATGCAGGATGCGAAACCAGCGTCCTGGGAGGGGCGCCACCGAGGACAAGATCGTCATCGAGGCGCCGGTTGACTGCAAGTGCATGGTCGAGTCCATCGAGGCCCTGTGCTCGAAGGTTGCCGAATGGGCGTCGAGCGCCGGGCGCGGCAGTGAAGCCGTGGACTACGCGCAGCTCGAGCGTCGGATCGGGGAGTTGACCGCGGCCGTGGAGCGAGCTGCCCATCGTTGCACGCTCAGGTCGCTGGAGGTCGACGCACCGCGGGTGGAGATCGGCGGCAAGGCCTACACACGGGTCGGTCATGGCAACGGCACGTACCGCGCACTCGCCGGCCCGCTCGAGCTTCCACGTGCGCTGTACCGCGAGCTTGGCGCCGGCAACGCCCCCACGGTGGACGCGATCAGTCTGCGTGCAGGCGTCGTCGGTGACGGCTGGCTGCCGCAGACCGCCAGGGCGATGGCGCACGAGCTGCAGAAGGCAACGTCGCGGGAAGGCGAGCAGGCTGGTAAGGAGACCGGACGCCTACCGTACTCGCGCGCCAGCTTCGAGCGTGTTCCGCACGAGGTCGGCTCGCTCTACCTGCAGCATCGGGCCGACATCGAGGACGCCCTCGTCGCCAGCCTCGAGATCCCGACCGAGGCGTGCGCTGTTTCCGTGTCGCTCGACCGCGCCAGCGTGCCGATGGAGGAACGCATCCCACGACCTCCGGGGCGTCCACGGAAGAACGCGCCCAAGGTGAAGCGCGTGTTCCACATGGCCTACTGCGGGACCGTGACGCTGCACGATGATCGTGGTCGGGCGCTGTACACGATGCGGTTCGGGCAGATGCCGGGCCTCGATGCGCAGGATCTGTGCAATGGCATGGCAAACGCCGTCTACCGACTGCTCGAGCGGAAACCGCAACTCGAACTCCAACTCCTCGCCGACGGTGCCCATGAGATGTGGAACCTACTCGAGTCGAGTTTTCCGACCAGCGTCTTCGGCCAGCGTCACCTGCTGGTCGACTTCTGGCATGTCGTCGAGAAGCTCCACCCGGCGGCGGTGGCAATCTTCGGCGCCAACGAGGTCGGCGAGGCCATGAAGCGGTGGCGACATCTGCTCAGGCGGCGAACGGACGCCGCCGAGCAGATCCTCGTCGAAGTCGAGGCATCCGGATGCGAAGAACTCGACGGCGACGCGGACGCGGATCGGCCGGTTCACGACGCGATCACCTACCTGACCAACCATGCCCACCGCATGAACTACGCCGGCGCGTGCGCCAAGGGACTCCCGATCGGGAGCGGCAACGTCGAGGCAACCTGCAAGACCCTCGTTGGCGTCCGCATGAAGCGCGCGGGAGCGCGATGGAAGGAGGAGACCGGCGAGCACATGATCAAGCTCCGCGCCCTTGCACTCAGCGATCAGTGGGACGCAGGCATGACGGAGCTCATGGCTACGCAGCGAACCGCAGTCCGGAGGATCGCAGCGTGAAACCAGGGACCTCACTCAATACGAGATCCACACCCGCGAGATTGGCGCGGTGCGTGTGAAGTCGCGAACGAGAGAGATGAACGAATCCCAGTTCAGGCGTGTTGCAATACTTCTAGGTGGCGTCAACGGGTCGCGCAGAACAACGGTGACACGCATACGCGCTCGGTTCCGTGAGAATACGTTATGCGCGGACGCGGTGATTGCGCGCGGTGTTGGCGTGGCAAAGTTAGATGCGCGCCAATTCATATTTGTCAATGCACATGGATTCATGAATGAATAAATCTCTTTATCAGGTGGGGGTCTACGCCAGCGCAATTGAGGCTCATCTGTTCCGCGTGTTGCTCGAGCAGGAGGGTATCCAAGCCTGGGTGGAGGGCGAAAACCTCCCCGGTTTTGTCGGACCCTGCTGGCCGGCCTTGGGGGTAAGGCTGCTGGTTCGTCCCGAAGACGAGGTGAGAGCAAGGAAGTTGCTGAGGAGGGGATCGCGACGGGATAAGAGGTGAGTCGGTTGCGTGCTATCAGCCCGCTGAAGAAACCCGTCCTGTCCGAAAACTCGAACGACACCGATGCCGCGGTTCCCTGCGAGGTTCGCGCGCCCCAGTGCGAATCGGAGTCGGCCCACTCGATCGAGTTTCGGGCTCGAAGTGGGGCCCGCGAGGCCGAAGCTCGGTCGAGTGGGTGGGATCGACTCATGCGGGGTGAGCTGATCAGGCACGGAGCCGCTCGGTCAGTGTGGTTCGAGTCTACGGAGAGGACGCGCGCGGGCCGGTCCGTGAATGTCAGCCCGCGGGGTTCAGAAGCGATGTCGACTACTGCACGAGCTCGATCTCGCCGGGCCGCCAGGTCTTGTCGATCCAGGGCTGCAGCGGTCCGTACATGCGCAGGATACAGAACCAGCTCTTGCCCGGAACGGTCGCAAGCCAGTTGCCCTCCTGGCCTTCAGGTGCCTTCGGCGCGAAGTAGACGTCGTAGGATCCGTCGGCGTTCTTCTTCATCCCCTCGGTCAGGCTGCCGACCGTGGGGAACAGCTGGCTCGTCTGGATCTGACAGCGTGTCTGGGTATCGTAGAGCGTGACCGCCCAGAAGTTGTTCACCGGCACGTTCGGTGCGAGGTGGAGCTTGTAGGTCTTCGAACCGTCGAATGGCCGATCGTTGCTGTCCAGAACGCCCAGTGCGTAGTCGGAACCCACTCCCGCACGAGTCACGGCCATCGCAGGCGTGACACCGCCGGCATTGTAGTAGAACAGCACGCGCGCACCGAGGTTCATGGCGCCGTCCGCCTCGAACGAGGTGTTCTTGTTCGCGTACGCCATCATCCAGTTGCTCTTCGAGTCCGGGTAGATCTTCACCCCGGAGATGCGAGGGGCGTAGGTTATGGCGCGCCCGGCGGCATTGCCGAGCGTCGCCGCCTCGGTCAGCAGCTTCTTCATCCTGGCATCGGGATGGAAGGGCTTGCCCTTGACGATGCCGATGGCGGCCATGTACCCGCGAGTTTCCGACCCGATCGCATCGATCGGCTCCGCCTGCACGATGTTGTTCAGGATCTCGAAGTACTCCAGGGTGCTCGGAAAGATCGTGCTGAACGAGCGGCCGGACATGTTGACGAACTCGGTCGGCGCCGGATTGGCGGCATCCTTCAGCGGATAGACGCGCAGCCCCTTCTTGAAGTTGTCGGCCGCGGCCTTCAGGCCGTCCTTGGTGGAGCCCCGCAGGAACAGGAAGTTCCGGTTGGTCCTGGGCTTCAGCAGGAAGTACCCCTCCGGCACCTCGCCTCCGTAGCCGGGAGGAAGGACGAGGTACTTCCCGCCCTTGCCCTCGTCCGGGCCGGTGACCCCCATGTTGCCGACGAAACGCTGCCAGGCATCGTCGAGAAACCCCAGCATGCCGGGCGGGATCTCGATGACCGTCGGGCCATCGTTGGCCAGGTCCGTGGGTGCATAGGCGTACATCGTCGACGTGTTGGACGTGATGACAGCCGTCCGGGAATCCATCAGCTGCTCCCAGATCGCGATCTTGTTCGGCGCGTCGGCGCCTTGCTGGGCCATCCCCAGGAGCACGGTGTAGATCGAGACGGCGCCGACGTTGTCGAGGTAGACACCGAGCGCACGCGAGCGGTCGAGATAGTCATAGACAAGGTCGGTGGTGTCGCCGGTCGGGACTCCGTCGAAGAAGGTCAGCTCACCGGCAACCGTCTGGACCTTGTCGGGTATCGACGCCGCCTTCGTCTTCATGGCCTCCCTGGAATCGTCCGTCTGCGCGTGGGCGATGCCCAGCAGCAGTGTGCCGACGAGCGCCGGGGTGATGATTGTTGTTCTCATGATTCCTGTTCGTTTGGTTGCTGGATGTTGGTCGTTCGAAGTAATTGACTGGTCTGCATCCGGCCGCGCGCCTGCCCCTTCGAGGCCGTCGGGCGTGGATACGAGGTACAAGGGCGCGGCGAGTCTACTTCGGCCCGCATCGCGAAGCCCGTGCCTGCTCACCCAGCGCGGCCTCCCGCCGCACCGGGAGGGGCATGTCCACCTGCGGTGGACATGCCCCGAGGCAGTCGGCCGCGCTTCCGTTTGTCCGGGGCCGCTCCGGCTCCGAATCCTCGCGGGACGCGAGGATTCTCCGACTTCGCGACCCAGCGCGGCCTCCCGCCGCAACGGGAGGGGCATGCCCACCTGCGGTGGACATGCCCCGAGGCAGTCGGCCGCGCTTCCGTTTGTCCGGGGCCGCTCCGGCTCCGAATCCTCGCGGGACGCGAGGATTCTCCGACTTCGCGACCCAGCGCGGCCTCCCGCCGCAACGGGAGGGGCATGCCCACCTGCGGTGGACATGCCCCGAGGCAGTCGGCCGCGCTTCCGTTTGTCCGGGGCCGCTCCGGCTGCGAATCCTCGCGGGACGCGAGGATTCTCCGACTTCGCGACCCAGCGCGGCCTCCCGCCGCAACGGGAGGGGCATGCCCACCTGCGGTGGACATGCCCCGAGGCAGTCGGCCGCGCTTCCGTTTGTCCGGGGCCGCTCCGGCTGCGAATCCTCGCGGGACGCGAGGATTCTCCGACTTCGCGACCCAGCGCGGCCTCCCGCCGTAACGGGACGGGCATGCCCACCTGCGGTGGACATGCCCCGAGGCAGTCGGCCGCGCTTCCGTTTGTCCGGGGCCGCTCCGGCTCCGAATCCTCGCGGGACGCCGAGGGCCGGGTGCCCGTCGTCAGCTGGAATGGCGTCATGGTGCGCGATTCGCGGGTGCCCCTGGTGGCGGTGACCCGGTCGATCGGCGAACGCCGGCAGCGGGGACGGAGGCGCCGCTGCCGTGGCCTCGCCGTTTGCGCGAACTCGAAGGCCCCATGCATTCGCCGTCACGCGAGCTCGTCGGGCGGCATCAGCCGGACGAAGCGCGGATCGTCGCGGAGCGTGTCGAGGTCGTGCTCGGACCGTGCATGCGAGCGGAACGACTCGTCGAGTCCGCACGCGATCGTCACCTGCTCGATCGCGCGTTCGCGTTCGCCGAGGAGTGCGAGGTAGCAGCCGAGGTTGTAGTGCCCGATCGCGCTGCGGGGCTGGCGGCGGACCAACCGCTCCATGCAATCGGCAGCTGCCCGAAGGTCGCCGAGTCGCTTCTGGCACCAGGCCTCCTGGACGTCGAGCCACTCCGCATCGTGTTCGAACGTGCGGAGCTCGTCGAGACCACGCAGCGCCTCCGCGAAGCGGGAGAGCTCGATCAGCGCGCGCACGCGGAGCATCAGGCCGACCGGCCGCGCCCCCGGCGTATCGAGGAGTGGGCGCATCCGCGTGAGTGCGTACTCCGGGCAACCGAGCTCGAGCCAGCCGTCGACCTCGAGCGCGAGTCGGCTCATCGACTTGGGCAGCTTCACGGCGCGAGTGTCGCCCGACGCGCTGTGGCCGTCCACGGGGCGAGCCGGCGTTCGGCGCGTCACCAGCGGTGGAACGCCGCCGCCCGCGACAGGATCTCTCCGATCTCCTGGTTCAGTCGATGGTCCCCGTCCTCGATCACCCAGAGCTCCGTTCGCACGCTCGGCACGCGCGCCAGCCATTCCTCGCTCGCGTCGACCGGCACCGTGTCGTCGAGCGCGCCGTGGACGACCAGCACCGGTGCGCGCACGCGCGTCGCCATCTCGGCCTCGTCGTGCCGCGCGAAGTCCTCGAGCACTTCCGGTCCGAAGTGCAGCTCGGCTTCGCCATGTGGCAGCGCGAGCAGCCCATCGCTCGTCAGCCGGGCCCGAAGCCGCGGCAGGAACCGGAACGCCGGAGCCAGCAGCGTGAGGCCGAGCACGAGCTCCGGATGGATCGCCGCGGTCCACGCGGCGACGAGGCCGCCGAGTGACGAGCCGACGAGCTGCGCGGGACCGCTCTGCTCGAGCACGGTCCGCGTGTCGGCGATCAGCTCTCGCAACGTCGTCTTGTCGAGCGCACCGCTCGAGTCGCCATGTCCGCGGAAGTCGAAGCGCCAGGCAGCACGACCTCGCTCGCGCGCGAACGCGAACAGCGCCGTGCTCTTCTCGCCGACGCGCACCGAGGTCAGCCCATGCAGGAACACCAGCGCAGGCGGTTCACCCGAGAGCCGGTCGGCGACGATCGTCGCCCCGGGCTCCGGAGACAGCCGGACGGTCGTGTGGCCGGCTGCGGTCACCGTCCGCCGCCGGCGCCCGGCGCCGCGAACGGCGACAGCATGAACACCCCGGTCTCGCCGGCCGTG
The DNA here is from genome assembly GCA_963823025.1 of uncultured Planctomycetota bacterium. Taxonomy (GTDB): domain Bacteria; phylum Planctomycetota; class UBA1135; order UBA1135; family UBA2386; genus CAWGKH01. Next base: position 19,983 of record CAWGKH010000013.1, read on the forward strand.
CCTTCCCCGAACGGGTCCGACGCCTTGATCCGGAGCCGCACCGGGATCGCGGTGTACACCCCGATGCCGCTTCCCGCGGTGCTGAACGCGACCTCGTTGGCGCGACCGGGCGCCTCCGCCGATGGCAACACGATCGCGACGTCGTGCCCGTGCGCATCGCGCGCCGCGTGCCACTGCAGACCGTCCAGCGAGTATTCCGCCGTCACCAGACAGTCATCTTGCTCGGGATCGCTCAGCGTGAACTGGATGCGCACCGTCGGTGCGGCGGCGCCGTCCGGAGTCGCCACCGAGCCCACCACCGGGCGCTCGTTGTCGCGCCGCTTGTCGAGCCAGACGCGACTCTGCGCGACCACGCCGCTGCGATCGGCCAGCGCGGTCAGCAGCAGGTGGTTGTAGAGCGGGCCGCTGAACACCTGGTAGGCCTCGCCGGTCACCCACGACGGCAGTGCGAGCGCGCTCGTGACGTCGACCAGGCCGTCGTCGTCGCGCCCGTCGTAGTCCCCGGCGATCGCGAAGTAGCGCGTCGCCACCGGATGCGGCTCCCGCGCCAACCAGTCGACCAGGCCGCCCGATCCGGGCACCAGATCGAGCAGACCCGCGACGAACTCGGCGTCGTCCAGCTCGGTCGCCTGCAACAGGTCCGCGAAGCGGGTGACGACGAGCTGCGAGCCGAGGTGCGGGGTCGCGACGAACACGACGCGATCGATCCACTGATCGAGCGCCGGGTCGGTCGGCTTCGCGCCCGGCCGGCTGCGGTCGCCCTGCGCGAGCTCGAGCGCGTAACGCACGACCAGGCCACCGGTGCCGTGCGCGAGGACGCGCGTGCCGAAGCCCTCGCCGGCGCCGTGACGGATGTCGTCGTAGAGCTGCCGTCCCGCCTCGACCAGGGAGCGCGCGCTCGCGTATTCGAACACCACGACGTTCTCGAAGTCCTGGTTGAACGCGGCGTTCGGCGTCGTCGGCGCGACGCTGCCAGGATTGCTGACGCCGATCGCGTCGTCGCCGAGGCCGTGCACGATCAGCAGGTTGCGCGTCGCGGGGCTGGCCCAGAACGACGCGAGGCTGCCGCGGCCGACGCTCACCGCCTCGGTGCCCTGGGCGATGGCTTCGGTGCGCCCGTCGATCGGTGTCGCCGGGATCGGCGTCGCCGGATCGACCAGCCGCGGCCGCCGCAGCGCGAGCCGCCGGACGTCCGGGTTGACCGCGAAGAACGAGCCGAAGCGCGTCGTCTTCGCGCGCACGAGATGGCGGTCGGTGTCGCGGAACTCGACCTCGTGGAAGCGGGCGTCGTCGCGGGGATCGTCGACGAAGCTGAACAGCTGGATCTCGGTCTCGGACCAGAGGCTGCCGAACGCCTGCTCGTAGAACGGCCCGTAGTCGACCACGATCGTCGCGGGCTTCGCGAGCTCGAGTCCGCGGGGTTCGACCTCGACCGCCTGCACGACCTGCGGCAGGCGTGGATCGCCGAGGCGCAGGTACAGCGACACGTCGGTGTCCTCGGCCAGCGCACCGGGCGGGATCTCGAGCCGGACGCCGGCGTGCGGCGCGTCCGGATCCGCGGTGGCCACGATGCCGCCGGTGTCCGCCGGGATCGTCGCCCGGGCGATCAGCAACCGCGCACGCCCGGGCTCCTGCCCGTGACTGCTCTTCAGATCGAAGCAGCCGGACACGACGACGGCGCCGAGCGCGAGGGCCAACAACCCTCCGGCGCGGTGCCCGAGACGAGCGAGACGAGCGGGCGTCACCGGCGCATGGTAGGCGCTCCACCCCCGCGGGTGGGACGGGGTCGGGCTTTTCTACCGGGCGTATGCCCGCGGAGCGGGGCGCCCGCCGCCCGAAGTCGGCGACGAATCGGTCAGAGCAGCCGTTCGACCTGGTCGATCCGGACCCGGTGATCGCCGTCGGGGCCCTCGATCGTGCACTCGTCGCCCGCCCTGTGGCCGAGCAGGGCCGCGGCGAGCGGCGCCTTGTAGTTGACGATGTCCTCGGCGACGCAGTCCCACGGCCCGAGGATCCGGTAGGTCTTGGTCTCGTCGGTGCCGAGATCGGTGAACCGGACCTTGGTGCCCGGGGACACGACGCCGTCGACGAGGTTCTGGTCCTCGATCAGGCGAACCCGACGGAGCTCGCGGCTCATGTCTTCGGCGCGGCCGGTCAGGTTCCGCTGCTCCTCCATCGCGGCCTCCCACTCGGCGTTCTCGCTGAGGTCGCCGTAGGAGGCGGCGTTCTGGATCGCCTTCGCGTTCTCAGGGATCTTCTGGTCGACGAGCACGCGGTGCAGCTCCTTCTGCCGCCGGAACCCTTCCGCGGTCACGTAGACGTAGTCGTCCTCCCAGAACGGGCGCTCCGGCTTGCGCGTGATGTCCGGGTGCATGCTCGCGACCGCGCGCAGCACGACGTCGGTGATCTCGTGCGGGAAGTCCGCGCCGCCACGCTCGCAGATGCCCAGGTAGCTCGCCAGATCGTCGCGGCCGATGCCGTCGAGGCAGGTCTGCAGGAAGCTCCGCCGGCCGACCAGCAGGCTCGTCACCCGTGTGCGGATGCGCTGCATCTCGCTGTCGGACTTGCGCTCCTTCGACGAGATGCGCCCGAGGTGCAGCAGGACGCGGCCGACGCTGATGCGATCGGGGATCTCCGGCTGGTCGTCGAACACGCCTTCGGCGTAGAGGCGGCCCAGCAGGTAGGTGAGGACCGGGTACTTCCGCGGATAGGGTGCGACGCGCGGGCCACGCGGCCACGAGGCGCCCGGCCTGTCCGGCCTCGCGGAGCTTCTCGACCACGACCTCGACGACCGAGGCCGGGAAGCCGGTGATCTGCTCGACGCAGCGGTCGGCCCAGCCCTCACCCAACGCGTCGGGGAGGAGCCGCGCCGCGTGCTCGCGCGACGCCTGGGTCGCCAGCTTGTCGAGGGCCTCGGGCTCGAACCCCGCGTCGCTGCAGAGCAGCGCGTTGAGCTCCTGCGGCGCGGAGACCGAAGTCGTCCGACCGAGCTCTTCCAGGAACAGGATGCCGTCGAGCAGGTGCGCCGGCGTCTCCTCGTGCTTCTGCAGCGCGGCCTCGACGCGCGTCTGGGCGAGCTCCAGGATCGTGTTCTGCGCCGCGTCGTCGACGCCGCGCGCGAGGTACTCGCGGCAGGTCTCGATCACGCCCGGGAGATCCTGGGCGTGGTCCATCGCGGTCTGGGCCTCGGCGGCGAGCGACAGTGGCTCCTTGCGCAGCACGAACACCGGGCGCGTCTTGCTGCCCTCGATCTTCAGCCACGGATCGTTGGCCGCGGCGATCTTCGCGCGCTTCCAGAAGCCCGCCCACTTCTTGGTCGGGATGATCGAGGGGCTGAGCTCGCTCTTGAGTTGTTGGCTCGTGATCTCGCCGCGATACATCTTGGCGGCGAGGCGGATCAGGGTCGCCGGCTTCTGCTCGGCGAGGCGTTCGAGCTCCTCGGCGCGCGTCAGGCGCATCGCGCGCAGGTCGTCGTCGTCGAGCGGGCGGAGCGTGTCGAGCGCGCTCGCCAGCGGCAGCTCCTTCTCCATGCCCGACGAGAACCGCACGGTGACGTTGCGCCCGTTCACGTCCAGCGACTCGACGATGCCCTCGCCCCAGCCGCTGCGGTGGTAGACGACGTGGCCGGGAGTGAAGCGCCGGGCACGGTCGAACGCGCGGAGCGTCTCGCCGTTCGCGTGGTCGGGAGCCAGCCCGCTCAGCTCGAGCGCGAGGGCGAACCAGTCCTCGTTGCCGTGCTGCTGCTCGAGCAGCGCGAACAGCGACCGGGCGAGCCCCTCGCTGTGGGCGTCGCGCTCGACGACCTGGAAGCCGAGGAGCGTCGCGTCGGCGATCCGCTCCTGCGCCGCCAGCGCGTCCACCATCGCCGTCGCCAGCTTCAGCGCGGTGCCGAGCTCGTCCCCGTCGCACAGCTCGTGGATGGTCTGGACGTAGGTGTCGATGGACTCGGCGGGAGCGGCGACCGCTTCGTTCCAGGCGACCTCGAGGACGTCGAGGTTTCTAGTGCGAACGAGCGACAGGAAATCGTGCGCTACCAAGGCGGGCAGGGCTCCTCCGGGACTGGCGAATTCGGGCAGAGGAGGATAGCCACGCCGGGGCCTCGGTGCAAAGGGCACCTGGAACCCGGGTGCCTCACCGCTCGTGACATTTTCGAGATCGCGAGCCGTGCGCGCCCGCCGCGCGGGGGCCGGGGAGCGACCGGGAGTCCGGGAACCGGACTCGACCACGGCCGCTCAGTCCGCCAGCCGGTTCACCAGCGTGTGGATCGCGTTCGACGTCGCGGACTCGTCGTAGGTGGCGAAGTGCACGTCGTCGAGGACCTCCTCGGGCGCCACCAGGCACACGTAGAACTCCGCGCCGTACTGGTCCCGGAACGCGCGGATCTTGCGCACTGCCGCGGTCCGGGCGTCGTCGGCGGCCTCGACCACGACCGTCTTGCCTTCGCGGCCGCGCCCGCGCAGCACGATGGTCGGTGCGTACGCGGCCAGCTCGCCGTCGTCGAACCGGACCTCGAAATGACGCGGCCGATGGCTGTGCGCGACCCCGAGACCGGTGAGCCGGTCGCAGACCTCCCGCTCCAGCGTGGACTGGATCGCGCGACCGCCGCAGCGCCCGAACAGCGCGCCACCCCCCGCGGCCCCGCGGGGCAGCATGTCGTCCTCGTCGATGCGAAGCGACGGGATCTTGACGGGCGCCGTCCGGGAGCGAGACCGGGACGACTTGGCGCGCGAGCGCTTGTCGGTGGATTGGTTCTTCGGCGTCTTGGTGGGCATCGGGGCTGGCCTTCGTGGTTCGGAGGACTCCCGGGGGTGCGACCCGGCTGACCGGCGGTCCTGTGGGCCCTGCGTCGACGAGACGAGGTGGAGTCGAGGGGCCCGAATCGGGGCAATATAGCGGTCGCGTCCGCGTCGGGAAGCCCTCCCGGTGCGCCGGGCGCGAAACGGGAGCGGTGCCGGCGGGCGGGTCCTCAAGCTGGCAGCGGCGTGCGTCGATACCGAGCGGAGACGGCGACCTGACCGATGGAGGACACCAGACTCGGCGCGATCCTGCTGCAGCACGGCGTGGTCTCGGAAGCCACGCTCCGGGAATGCCTCGAGATCCAGTCGTGGACCGGTGGGCAGCGGCTGCTCGGGGAGATCCTGGTCGAGCACGGCGCGCTCTCGAGCCGCGATCTGGAGCGCGTCCTCGGGATCCAGCAGGGCTGGCGCACCGATGCGCCGGCGCCGATCGCCGTCGAGGGCGACGACACCGATCGGTTCTTGCGGGTCGCGCTGGCGAAGGGTGCGACCGAAATCCTGCTCAGCGAGGGTCGCGTGCCGCTGGCGCGGATCGGCGGCGACCTCCGCCCGCTCGGCGACGAGCCGCTCGCCGGACCCGAGGTCTGGAACTTCGTTCGCGACCAGATGGGGCTCGCGGTGCTGGAGGAGATCGCCGAGTCGTGCTCGGTGACGCGTGCGTTGGTCGACGGCGGCCGCGTGCGTGGGCGGGTGACGGCATTCCGCCACTTCGACGGGTTGGCGATCACCGTGCGGCTGCAGCCCGAGACCGTGCGGGAGCCGGACGCGGCGCGCATCGACCCGGCGATCGCGGGCGCGATGCGCACGGGGAAGGGCATGCTGCTGCTCGCCGGCGAGCAGGGCTCGGGCGTCACCGGCGCGTTCGCGACGCTGCTGCACGAGGCGGCTCGTGAGGCCGGCCGTTCGATCGTCGTGCTCGACCGCGTGTTCGAGTATCCCGAACCCGACGGCCCCGCGCTGCTGACGATGCGTCGGGTCGGCGAGCACACGCGCGACTTCCGGAGCGGCATGCGGACCGCGCTGCAGGAAGGGGCGGACGTGGTGTTCCTCGCGGATCTCGACCGGTCGACGTTCGATCTCGCGCTGCACGCGGCGGCCGCCGGCTCGCTGGTGGTCGCGGCGGTGCGTGCGCGTTCGGCGGTCGCCGCGCTGGAGCGCGTCGTGCGCTTCCGGCCGCCGAGTGACGAGGCGCGCATGCGGAGTCGACTCGCGTCGGCGCTGCTCGGCGTGCTGGTCGTGCAGACGTTGCCCGGCGCCGCGCACGAGCACCTGGAGCTCGCGACAGAGGTGCTGCTCCCGGACGACTCGGTGCGCGACCTGCTGCGTGCCGGCGCGTTCAGCCGCATGCGGTCGTTGCTCCGCGTCGGCGGACCGACCTGCGGCCACGACCTCGACAGCTCGCTCGGCGCGCTCGTCGAGTCCGGCGCGGTGCGGTTCGAGGACGCGTTCGCGCACGCCGACGACAAGGCCAAACTGCTGCAGATCGGTTCCACCACGGAGGACGTCCGCTGATGGAGCGCATGGAGCTGGACGACATGCTCGCGTCGCTCGTGCGGTGCGGTGGCACGACACTGCACCTCGCGCCCGGGCAGGCGCCCTACATGCGGGTGTGCGGCAAACTGGTGACTGCGGACGACCAGGCGCCGCTCGACGCCGAGACGATCACGGAGTTGACGCGGGAGTTCCTGTTCGGCGACCAGTTCGCACGACTCGACGCCGGCGACGAGGTCGGCGTCCTCTACGCGTGCGAGTCCGGCATCCGGTTCCGCGCGACGATCCGGCGTCAGACCGGAGGGCTCGGGCTGGTGTTCCGGCGGGTTCCGGATCGGATCCCGACGATCGCGGAGCTCGAGCTCCCGTCGTTGCTCGAGGGCTTCTGCCTGTTGCGGCGCGGCCTCGTGCTCGTCACCGGGTTCCGCGGCGCCGGCAAGAGCACGACGCTGTCGGCACTCGTCGACCAGGTGAACGAGGAGCGCGCGGTGCACCTCGTCGCGATCGAGCCGCAGATCGAGTTCGTGCACCAGCCGAAGCGCTCGATCGTGCACCAGCGCGAGGTCGGAACCCACGTCGCCTCGGTCGCCGCCGGTGTTCGCGAGGCGTCGGAGCAGGGTGCGGAGGTGGTCGCGGTCGGCGATCTGTCCGACGGCGATGCGTTGCACGCCGTGTTGGATGCCGTCGAACGAGGTGCCCTGGTGCTGGCGGTGTGCGAGTCGAGTGGCGTGGCGGGCGCGATGGCCGAGCTGCCACGGCTGGTGGGCCGCGAAGAGCGCTCACGCGTCCGACACCGGCTCGCGGACGCGCTGCGCGCGGTGATCGCGCAGGCGCTGATCCCGCGCCGGCACGCCACCGGTCGCGTGCCGTTGCTCGAGATCCTGGTGCGCAGCGAGTCGGCGGCACGCGCGATCCGTCGCGGACGGCCGGAGCTGCTCCACGACGTGATGCTCCACGGGCGCGGTGTCGGCATGCAGACGATCGACACCGCTCTGCGGTGCCTGCTCAACCGTCACCGGATCACCGTCGAGGAAGCGGCTCACCACGCTGTCGATCGCGACTGGGTGTGCGGGCGCGGCACGCCGGGCTGACACGCGCACGCCGCAGGGTTCAGTCGGCGAACGCGACGTTCAGGATGCCGTCGCCCTTGTGGACCGCCGGGTTGAGCGCGCGGCCGATCACGATGCCGCCGATCGGACACCGGACCGCGGCGGCTCCGTCGCCGAGCGCATCGGCGATCTCGCCGACGCGTTGGCCGGCCGTCACCGTGTCGCCGGCCGCCACGTCGAGGCGCAACATGCCGCTCCGCGGCGCTCGGATCCAGCGGCTGTCGCTCGCGATCAGCCGGGTCCGCTGGGGTTCGCCGTCGAGATCGATCATGTCGAGGTGCTGCATCACCTGCAGCACGCCGCGCGTGCCGACCGCGATCTCGTGCTCGTCGAAGCGCAGCGCCTCGCCGGCCTCGAACAGCAGCGCGGGCTTGCCGAGCTTCACGCACGCGGCGCGCAGCGAGCCGTCGCGCGTGGCCGCTGCAGCGCGACCGGCGCGCCGAAGGCGTCGGCGAGAGCGCGCGACCGTGGCGTCCCGGAGGTCGGCGCGGATCTGCGGGAGGTTCGTGCGATGACGCGTCGCCGGTGTGCAGGTCGATGCCGTGCGTCGCGTGCGCGACGATCTCGCGCATGAACAGGTGGGCGAGGCGCGCCGCGAGCGAGCCGCGACTCGAACCCGGGAAACGACCGGTTGAGGTCGCGGCGGTCGGGCAGGTAGCGCGACTGTTGCAGGAAGCCGAAGACGTTGACGAGCGGCGCGGCGAGCACTGCGCCGCGCAGGTCCGCGCTCTTCACGCGGGCGACGACGCGGCGCACGATCTCGATGCCGTTGAGCTCGTCGCCGTGGAGCGCGGCGCTCAGGAACAGCCGCGGTCCCGGCCGGCGACCCGTGACGACGCGCACCGGGAATCGACAGCCGCGTCGTGCTCGGGAGCCGGGCGACGATCAACTCGACGTCCGCGCACGCTGCCGAGCGGACACTCGACACCGCCGACCCGCAGCGGTTCGAGAACGACGTCGGACGCCGAGGCCTCAGGCCTGGATCCGGTCGCGCGGGTTTCCCGGTTTCGCATGCTTCTCGATGAACTCGATGATCTTGTCGGCGACGTCGACGCCGGTCGCGGTCTCGATGCCCTCGAGACCGGGCGAGGAGTTCACCTCCATCACGAGCGGTCCGTGGTTCGAGCGCAGCATGTCGACGCCGGCGACGCGCAGGCCCATCGCCTTGGCCGAGCGCACCGCGGTGCTGCGTTCCTCGGGAGTGAGCTTGACGCGCATCGCGGTGCCACCGCGGTGCAGGTTGGAGCGGAACTCGCCGGGTGCCGCCTGGCGCTGCATCGACGCCGACGACGCGATCGCCGACGACGAACGCGCGGATGTCGGCCCCGCGCGGCTTCGGCGATGAACTCCTGCACGAGGATGTTGGCGTCGAGACCGCGGAACGCCTCGATGACCGACTCGGCCGCTTTCCGCGTCTCGCACAGCACGACGCCGATGCCCTGCGTGCCCTCGAGCAGCTTGACGACGAGCGGCGCACCGCCGACGAGGTCGATCAGTCCCGACGATGTCCTTGGTCGAGTGCGCGAAGCCGGTCACCGGCAGGCCGACGCCCTTCCCCGAGAGGATCTGCAGCGAGCGCAGCTTGTCGCGTGCGCGTGCGATCGCCTGCGAGGAGTTCAGCGAGTAGACGCCCGTCATCTCGAACTGCCGCACCACCGCCGTGCCGTAGAACGTCTGCGATGCGCCGATCCGCGGGATGATGGCGTCGAACCCCTCGAGCGCTCGCCGCGGTAGATGATGCGCGGGCGATGGCTCGTGATGTTCATGTAGCAGCGCAGATAGTCGATGACCTGCACGTCGTGATGGCGCGCGGTCGCAGGCTTCGACGAGGCGTCGCGTCGAGTAGAGCGACGCCTTGCGGGAGAGGATCGCGATCTTCATGGAGCCGGGGGAGGTGGTCGCCGGCGATGTGGCCGGCCACCGAGGTAGGAGGCGGAAGGGTCGACGAGAAAACGCCGGCGGAGTGCTTCGCGGCCGAGCAGCATGCGAAAGCCCATCTGATCGCGCCGCGCGAGCGTCACCTCGGACGTCCATACCCGGTCCATCAAGGCGATGTCCATCAGGACGACGAGCCGGAGCTGTCGGTGGCCGGTCGAGCTGCGCACCCAGCGTTCGCCGACGATCTCCGCCTCGACATCGACGGACGCCACGGCACTGCGTTGCTTCGGGTGGATGCGGAAGCTCGCGAGCCGGCGACCGCGGTGCTCCAGCACTTCGATGTCGAAGGCGTGGATCGCGGACGAACGAGCGCCAGTGTCGATCTTCACCTTGATCGCGGGAACCCCCACGCTCGGTAGACCGACCCACTCGCGCCAGCCGACGATCGGGAGGTCTTCACGTGCGCGGCGCGGCATGGCGGAGCGGGAGCGTAACGCGGGGGCCGCCGCCGATCGCCGGTGATCTCGTGACGCCGGCCCGCCGCACGGCGACGATCCGCGCTCCCATGCCGATGTCCACTTCGCCCCTGCTCGTCGCGCTCGCGTTCTTCACCGGTGCGATCGTCGCCCTCCAGCCCGGGATCAACGGCCTGCTGTCACGGCGACTCGATCACCCGATCCAGGCCAGCGTCGTCTCCTTCAGCGTCGGACTCCTCGCGATGATCGCGAGCTGCCTCGCGCTCCGGCAGCGGCTCCCGACGCCGTCGATGCTGACGGGCACACCGGTGTGGATGTGGCTGGGTGGCGGGGTGATCGGCTCGTTGTTCGTGACGACCGCACTGATCGTCGCGCCGAAGCTCGGCGCGACGTGGTGGATCGCGCTGATCATCGCCGGGCAGGTGGCGACGTCGCTCGCGCTCGACTACTTCGGCGTGCTGGGCTTCGCCCACCGCGACGCGACCCCTTCGCGGGTGATCGGCGCGGTCTTGCTCGTCGCGGGCGTGACGCTGATCGGCCGCGGGTGAGCGGCGTCCGTCCCGGCGGGCCGGGACCGACGCCGCCGGTTCACTTCGCACCGACCGTGGCGTCGAGTCCGTTCGATGCGGTGAGTCCGAGTCCGTTGGCGCCGATGTCCAGGTGGGCACTCTGGAAGTAGGCGTGCCCGCCGACCACCGTCGGGTCGTTCGGCACCGTGAACGTCAGGTTGGCGATCGCGCTGTTCACCGTCATCGGGAACGTGCTCTCCACCGACGTCCGCAGGCTGCAGCCGGTCATCCCGATCACGCCGAGGTCGATCGGCAACGGCGTGCCGAGCCAGCTCGTGTTCGAGAAGCCGACCAGGGCGACCGACGGCGCGGTCGCGGCGGCGAGGTTGGTGGTGGTGACGCTGAACGGTTCGCCGATCCAGGGGCCGGTCGCCGCGCCGACCGTCGGGCGCTGACCGTTGGTGCCGAGGCAGCCGTTGCCGTACGCGGAGCTCGAGGCCGGAGCGGTCGTCGCGTAGATCCACGTGTCGCCGAGATACGTGCCGCCCGAGTAGCCGCCGAACAGCACGACGCGCTCGTTGGTCGAGTCGTACGCGAGATAGCCGTCCTCACGGGCCGGAGCGAGCGGCGTCGCGGTCGTGCGCAGGAGCCAGTCGGTGCCGTTCCACTCCCAGGTGTTCGACAGGCCGCCGGGATCGCCGACCATGACCACGCGTTGGCGCGCCCAGTCGGTGACCATCATCTGGTCGTACATCGCCGGTGGCGTCGTCGTGGTCTGGAGCATGCTCCAGTCGACATTGTCGAAGTACCACGTGTCGGCGGCTGATTGGTAGCCGCTGAACAACACCAGACCGCCGCCGACCGGATCGAACGCCATGTCGGTCGCCCAGCGCGCGGGGGGCGCGTTGTTGGTGACGATCTGGCTCCAGTCGTTGCCGTTGAACTCCCACATGTCGTTCAGCGCCAGCGTGCCGCCCCCGTTGCCGCCCCACATCACGACCGTGCCACGTGAATACGCGAACACCATCGGCTGCGATCGCCGTCCGGGTGGGTTCGTCGCGGGGAACACCTGGTTCCAGTTGTTGCCGTCCCATTCCCACGTGTCGCTCAGCGCGACGCCGCTGGCGATGCCGCCGAACATCACGATCTTCTGCCGGATCGGGTCGTACGCCATCGGCTGCGCGGCGCGTGCCGGCGGGGGTGTGGCGACCGCCGGGCGCGACCAGTCGGTGCCGTCGAAGATCCAGGTGTCGGCGACGATCGAGCTACCGTTGTAGCCGCCGAACATCACGATCTGGTTGCGTGCGGAGTCGTAGGCCATCGAGTGCCCGGCGCGGACGGGCGGTGGCGTCATCGGACTCAGCTGCGTCCAGTCGGCTTGCGCCGCGAGGGAGGCAGGGAATGCCGCGAGGGCCGCGGTGGAGATCACGAGGGAGTGGAGTCGCATGGGTTCCTCTGCGAAGCGGAGACTGAGGTGCCGCGATTGTATGGAGCGGCGCCTCCGGCAGGGGCGCCGGTGGCGAGCGGGTGGTTCCCGTCCGCGAACGGCGGCGAATCGGCGCCCTCGGGGCCCGTGACCGGATCCGGTCCACGGGCTTTCTTCCTCACCCTGGCGCCGCTCACGCGGCGCGGACAGCGTGCGACTTCGGAAGAGTCACACGCGGTCAGGCCGCGGCCGCCGGCTCGCTCTGCGGTCCGGACTTCTTGGACTTGCGGCGGCGGAACCGGTTCCGGATCGCGATGCCCAGCTTCTTGCGCAGGTCGACCAGGTAGGTCTCGAGCTTGCGCGTCTCGCGGCCGCGCAGCGCGTTGAACACGATGCGGAACGGCTTCGTCGGGTGGAACAGGAACGACGTCAGGTAGAAGTTCGACAGCAGGCGGTACTTCCACGCCGTCAGCTGCTTCGCCGAGAGCTCGTCGCAGTAGTTGTTCTCCGGCAGCAGCTTCTCCTCGTTCGCGAAGATCGGCGTCAGCAGGAAGTCGTCGGCGAGTGTGACGCGACCCTTCTCCATCAGCTCGGTGTAGAGGCGCGTGTTCGGGATCGGGAAGAAGAACCCGACGGCGATGTCGTCGATGCCCATCCGACCGAGCTTGCGCACCAGCTTCCTGGTCTCGCGGAGATCGTCCTCGATGTCGTGCGGGAACGCGATGACGATGAAGATCGTGACGTTGAGCTTGTTGCGCACCGAGGCCTTGACCGCGTCCAGCAGGCTCTCCGTCTTCATGCGCTTCTGGATCAGCTGCCGCGTCCGCTCGCTGCCGCTCTCGGGTGCGAGCGCGAGCGAGCGGCCACCGGTCTCGGCGAGGAGCTTCGCGACCTCGTCGTCGATCACCTCGCAGCGGGTGCCGCTCGGAAACTGCCACGTCACGCTCAGGGCGCGCTGCTTCAACTCCTGGCAGAACTCGATGATCCAGTCGCGCTTGAGGATCGCGGTGAGGTCCTGGAACGGGAAGTTCGTGGCCCCGTAGGTCTCCTTGTAGAACGCCATCTCGTCGACGACGTCCTTCGGATCGCGGGCGTACCACCGCGTCGTCCACATGTTCGGCGACGCGCAGTAGGTGCACTGGTACGGGCAGCCGCGCGTCGCCAGGATCGGGATCGTCTTGCCCTGGTTCAGCCCGTTGATGAAGCCCTGCTCGTTGTAGACGTCGATGTCGATCAGATCCCACGCAGGCCACGGGATGTCGTCGATGGTCTTGATGCGCGCGCGCGGCGCCTCGCTCTGCGTCGGCTTGCCGTCGGCGTCGCGATACCAGACGCCGGGCACCTTCGACCAGTCGACCTTGTCGGCGCCGAGCCGGATGCCGTTGAACACCTCGACCGCACCCTCCTCACCCTCGCCGCGGATGATGAAGTCGATCGGCGCCTGTTGCATCGACAGCTCGGGCAACCCGGAGAAGTGCTCGCCGCCACAGACGAGCGGCTTGTCGGGGAAGCGCGCCTTGATCTTGCGGCACAGCTCGCGGACCAGTGGCCACGAGAACGTCCACATGTTGGTCAGCCCGATGACGTCGGCGTCCGGGTCGAGACGTTCGACGATCTGGTCGGGGGTGAGCCCGAGCGCGTAGAGCTGCTTCTTGGTCTCGCTCTGCGTGACCTGCTCCGGCGCCAGCGCCACCGCGTCGACCAGCGACACCTCGTAGCCAGCCTTGCGGAGCGTGGCGGCGATGTAGGCGAGGCCGAGCGGCAGGCTCGGGCGCAGCGCGGTCATCGCGTGCACGTTCAGATAGAGCGGCGGGTGGATCAGCTGGACCTTCATCGGTGCGGGGCGTGGTGTCGAGCGAGGTGCGAGGCGGCGACGCGGCGATCGTGGGGAGAAGTGTAGCCGCCGTGCGGACGACCGAGCGGGTCCCGTAGGCTAGGTCGCGGTGCGGCCGGCGGCCAGCCCCGCGGGCCCGGGGCCGCGCGCGCCGGAATCGCCGGTGGCAGCGGACCGCCGGCTGCGCGCGAGGCGGATCCCGATCCGAAACCGCCCGCTCCGGATCACTCGAGCGCCAGGCCGCGCTCCTCCTCGGCCGTCACGCCTTCGCCGAAGTGCGATCCGAGGTAGACGCGGCGGACCTGCTCGTTGGCGACGATCTCGTTGGGGCTGCCCTCGGCGATCACGATGCCGCGGTCGAGGATGTAGGCCCGGTCGGAGATGCGCAGCGTCTCGGCGACCGCGTGGTCGGTGATCAGGATCGCGATGCCGCGGACCGCGAGCGCGCGGAGGATCTTCTGGATCTCCTCGACCGTGATCGGATCGACACCGGCGAACGGCTCGTCGAGCAGCAGCAGCTTCGGTCGCGTCGCGAGGGCGCGGCTGATCTCGAGGCGGCGGCGCTCGCCGCCGGAGAGCGTCTCGCCGTACGCGGCGACGAGATGGCCGAGCTGCAATTCGTCGAGCAGGCCGTGCGCGCGCTCGAGGCGCTCCTTCTTCGGCACGCGGCGGGCTTCGAGCACCGCGAGGACGTTGTCGAGCACCGTCATGCGGCGGAACACCGACGGCTCCTGGGACAGGTAGCCGAGGCCGCGACGCGCGCGGCGATACATCGGCATCTTGGTGACGTCGCGCCCGTCGAATTCCACAGTCCCCTCGTCCGGTGGCACCATCCCGACGACCATCCGGAACGACGTCGTCTTGCCGGCGCCGTTCGGACCGAGCAGTCCGACGATCTCGCCGCGTTCGACGCGGATGCTGACGCCGTCGACGACGCGTCGCCGGCGGTAGCTCTTCGTCAGGCCCTCGGTGTGCAGCAGCTCGGCGTCGTCGCTCATCGCATCAACGAATGAAGCCGAGTCGGAACCACGGCCACAAGGGCCAGAAGGTCAGCAGCGGTCGCCCGAGGATGTCGCCGCGCGGCACGAAGCGGATCTTGGTGCGCTCGGGCTCCCAGTAGTGGCCGTCGCCGTTCGAGTCGGCGATCCAGAGCGACATCGGGCCCCAGACCTTGCCGCCGGCAGAGTCGAGCGCGACGTCGCCCTTCAGCACGTGCACGTCCCCGATCTGATCGGTGAACACGACGCGGTGGTCCTCCGGGACGATCACCGGGTTCTCGTCGGGGTCGGGCATCTCCGACAGGGAGATCGCGCGCATGTTGCCGAGGACGCGCTTCGCGTCGGGGTGCGTCGCCGGGTCGACGAGCGTGCCGTCGGGCATCTCACCGAGCGCGATCGCGGTCCAGTCGCGCGAGTCGACCGACTGGAGCGTGTTGTCGCCCATCATGAAGTAGTGACCGTCCGGCACGTCGATGACCTCGATCGTGCCCTCGCGCTGTGAGGTCATCGACGGCAGGTAGTGCAGATCGCGGTCGATGCGCAGGGCCTCGACGCGCACCTCGCCACCGCTCTTGAAGTCGAGCCGCAGGCCAGACCCCGTGCCGGTCTCGCCACCCTTCGGATAGATCGGGTCGAGCGTCTTGAACGCGGCGCAGTCGAGCTCGGCGAGCACGGCGCCGTCGATCGTCGCCGTGCAGCGGTCGTCGAGGTGGGTGAACTCGACGTCGGTCGCGCGGCCGGCTTCGAACGGGGCCGGGAAGGGCTCGCTCTGTGCCGCGTTGGTGCCGTCCTTCTCGACGACGAGGCGACCCTGGTCGTTCTCGACGAGGAGCTGGAACTCGTAGCGCGGGCCCGACGTGGGGCTGACCGACAGCCGCACGGCGAGCTCGTCGAGCTTCGCCTTCGGGGTGACGGTGAAGCGCACGCGCACGTCCTGCACGCTCTCGTGCTGCGTCCGGTTCTCGCCCGCATCGTTCATCTTCTGGGCGATCCACGCCGGATAGCCGTCGGTGACGAGGTTGACGAGCCCGGGGTCGTTCGGCCCTGGGTAGCGGAGGATCGCGCTCGAGCGATCGCTGCGGGGCGAGACGATCAGCGCGCCGTCCGCCTCCCGCCAGTCGCCACCGCGGCCCTTCAGGGCGTTGTCCAACGCGCGCGTCTGGCTCTGCACCTCCATGCGCGCCGGGAAGATCTCCTTCCAGTGGCCCTGCTGCACGAGCGGCGGGCGCCGTTCGACCGTCAGCGACGCCGGGTCCTTGCCGTCGGCGCCGGGAGCGACCTGGTAGATGTTGCCGCCGGCGACCCGCAGGCGGTCGTTCGGCATGCCGACGATGCGCTTGACGTAGTTCTGCCGCTCGCGGATCGGGTAGCGGAACACCGCGATGTCCCACCGCTTGGGCTCCGCGAGCATGTAGCGCGTCTTGTCGACCAGGATGCGGTCGAACACGCCGGCGGCCTTCGAGCCCATCATCGTCGGCTGCATCGACGAGGTCGGGATCTGGTAGGCCTCGATCGCGAAGAACTTGAACAGCACCGCCATCAGGATCGCGATCGCGAACGCGTCGACGTTCTCGCGGAAGCGGTGCTTGCTCTTGGTCTTCGTGGCGCTGGCGGTCATGCGGAGGGGGATGGTAGGGTCCGGGCGGCCGAGAGGCGACAAATCACACCCGGTGTGGATTGTCGCCCGTGCACGTGCAGGCGCGGTAGCCGAAGGGCAGCAGATCACACCGGGTGTGGTTTGCTGCGTTTGGTTTGCTCTGGCGACGTTTCGAGGAGGTCTCGCGGATGGACAGACGATCGGCCATCGTGGTGCTCGCGGTCGTCGCGCTCGCGGCGATCTTGCTGTGGGCCCGGTCAGGGACGCCGCCGCCGGGTGAGCGGGACGCGGCCGCGCCGGATGCGGCCCGGTCGACGGATTCGACGGTGGCCGAGGCGCCGATGCAGGTGGGCAGCGGCGGCGAGGACGCCGTGCGCACCGAGGTGGAGGCGGCGGGCGACGCCGCGTCCCGTGCCGCCGCGGTGACGGCGGGCGGCTTGCGCATCCGGGTCGTCTGGCACGACGAGACACCGGCGGCGGGGATTCAGCTGTGGGTCGCGGCCGCGCTCCCGGGCGTCTCGCGCCCGCTGGCGCGGTGCGTCAGCGACGCGGCCGGCACGGCGGAGGTCGACGGCTTGCCGGCGGGCAAGGTGCGCGTCGATTCGGATCGCGGTCACGGCTCTCGAGTCGACGTCGTCGCCGGCGAGGTGGCGGAGACGACGGTCGTGCTCGACGAAGGAGTGGCGGTCGAGGGCGTCGTGCAGGACCAGGACGGTCGGCCGGTGAGCCCGGCCGACGTCTGGCTGGCGCGCTTCGCGTCGCCGTGGATGAGCGGTGCGGTCGTCGCGCACGCCGATGCGAACGGTGCATTCCGGGTTCGCGCGATGCCGAAGCGGTATTCGCTCGGTGCCTTGGCGCCGGGACGCGCGCCGTCCGAGCTCGTGGACCTCGAGCTGATCGACACGGCGAAGTCGCCGGTGCACGTCGTGCTCGTCGTCGGCGAGCCGGGCGGGGAGTTGCACGGACACGTGTTCGACAGCGAAGGGCAGGCCGTGGTCGGTGCGCTGGTGGCCGTGGGCAAGTCGGAGCGATCCGGCAGCTCGCGAATCTCCGGGACCATGGAGGAGCAATGGTCGCCGCGCGTCGTCGCCAGCGACGCGCACGGAGGCTACTCGGTCGACAGCCTTGCGCCGGGCAAGCAGCCCGTCGAGGTGTGGGCGCGCGGGTTCCCGTTCTGGCACGGGGCGTGCGAGATCGTCGCCGGCCAGGACGAGGCCCTCGACATCGTGCTGCCAGCCGGTGTGACCGTGCACGGCATCGTGCGCGGCGCCGACCAGAACCCGCTGGGTGAGGCGGTCGTTCGCGCGTTCCCCGTGGCGATCTCGAAGGACTTCTTGCAGGGCGGGCAGTACGACTACGACAGCACGTTCGGCGGTCCGTCCGCAACCACGGACGCCAGTGGACACTACGAGCTACGGAACGCCGCGCCGGGCGAGGTGCACCTCTACGTCGACTCGGGTGAGCAGCGGCGGATGGCGACGACGATCCCGTGGGCGGAGACGGTGCTCCAGGCGGAGCCGGGAGCGGTGCTGGAGTGGAACCCGGTGATCGAGCTCGGCCACACGATCGAGGGGGTCGTGCGTTACCACGACGGGACGCCGATGGACGGGTTGTTCGTGATTCTGCTCGAGCCCGGCACCGGCGCGCAGCAGGCGATCGAGACCGACGAGGACGGACGCTTCCGCTTCGTTCACCTCGCGAACCAGCCCTACGACCTGTCGGTGCAATTCTGGTCGGCGCCGAAAGACGCGCCCCCGCTCGGCGCGCGTGGGCTGTGGCCCGACCGCGGACCGGTCGAGCTGACGGCGGCGTTCGACAAGCCACAGCAGCAGGTCCCGGGCTCGGTGCACGGCAAGGTCGACGATGCAGGACATCGACTCGCGGGGCCGGAGACATTCGGTGTCATCCTGTCGAACGAGGACCGGTCGTGGCGCGTCAACCCGAAGATCGAGGGCGACGAGTTCACGTTCACGGACGTCGAACCGGGCCGGCACCGCGTGACCGTCCTGTCCGGCGAGAACCCGGTGCTCGTGGGCGAATGGTTCGAGGTCGCACCGGCCGAGCGGAAGGAGCTCGGCACGCTGGTCACCGAGCCGGGCGCGGTTCTGCACGTGCACATCGAGCGCCCGGCCGGCACCCGGGCGATCGAGCCGACGCTCTGGTTCCGGCCCGAGAACGCCTCCCATTCCCGCAAGGTGGAGGTCGGCAACGCCACCGAGCTGACGCTCGACAACGCCACCGAGCTGACGCTCGACAACATGACCCCCGGTCCGTACCGGATCTCCGGCCACGCTGAGGGCGCGGCCCGCATCCAAGCCACCTGCACGGTCGCGGCCGGCGTCGAGTCGGAAGTGACGTTGAAGCTGCGACCCGCCGCGCGCCGCGAGGTGGTCGTCGACTACACCGCCGAGCAGCAGCTCACGCGCATCCGGGTCTCGGGCCAGGACGGCATCAGCTACTTCGACTTCGCGCCGGATCGGACCGTGCCTCGTCCCTACCGCATGAAGATCCGATTCCCGCTCGGCCACTTCACGCTCTCGGTCGAGACCGCGAACGGCGAGGCACACACCGACTTCGAGATGGCGACGCTGGACGCCGATCAGCCCTCCGTGCACGTCCAGGCGCGGTAGCCGAGAGGCAGCAGATCACACCGGGTGTGGTTTGCTGCGTTTCAGCTGTCGTCGCCGCTCTGGAGGACCGAGAGGAACGCCTTCTGCGGGATCTCGACGTTGCCGACCTGCTTCATGCGCTTCTTGCCCTTCTTCTGCTTCTCGAGCAACTTGCGCTTTCTGGTGATGTCGCCGCCGTAGCACTTGGCGGTGACGTTCTTCGCGAGGGCGCGGATCGACTCGCGGGCGATGATCTTGCCGCCGATCGCGGCTTGGAGCGCGACCTCGAAGAGGTGCCGCGGGATCTCCTTGCGGAGCTTCTGCAGGATCTTGCGGCCGCGCGACTCGGCGACGGTCCGGTGGCACAGGAACGACAGCGCGTCGACCTCGTGCGTCGACACCAGCACGCGCACCTTGACGAGGTCGGCGGTCTCGTAGCCCTTCAGCTCGTAGTCCATCGTGCCGAAGCCGCGCGTCGCGGACTTCAGGCGGTCGTGGAAGTCGAAGATGATCTCGGAGAACGGGATGCGGAACGAGATCATGACCCGCTGCGAGCCGTAGTACTCGGTCCTCTCGTAGATGCCGCGGCGGTCGGTCGCGAGCTTCATCACGGCGCCGATCGACTCGGTCGGCACGACGATGCGTACCTCGACGATCGGCTCCTTGTAGGCCTCGATGCGTGACGGGTCGGGCATCTCCGACGGCGAGCGCACCTGCACCTCCTCGCCACCGCGCAGCAAGAGGCGGTAGGTGACGTTCGGTGCGGTCTGCACGAGGTCCATGTCCTCCTCGCGCTCGAGCCGCTCCTGGATGATCTCCATGTGCAGCAGGCCGAGGAACCCGCACCGGAACCCGAAGCCCAGCGCATCCGACGTCTCCGGCTCGAACGTGAACGACGAGTCGTTGAGCCGCAGCTTGCCGAGCGCCTTGCGCAGGTCGTCGAAGTCACCCGGATTCGTCGGATAGAACCCGCAGAACACCATCGCCTGCGGGTCCTTGAAGCCCGGCAGCGGCTTCGCGCGCTCGCTCGCCTTCTCGTGCGCGATCGTGTCGCCGATCTTGACGTCGCTGAGCTCCTTGATGTTCGCGATCAGGTAGCCGACCTCGCCCGCGTGCAGCATGTCCTCCGGCACCATGCGCGGGGACAGGCGGCCGATCTCGAGCACCTCGTGCTTCGTCTCGGTCGCGAACATCCGGATCTCGTCGCCCTTCCGGATCGTGCCCTCCTGCACGCGCATGTAGATCAAGACGCCGCGGTAGTCGTCGTAGTGCGCGTCGAAGATCAGCGCCTGGAGCTTGTTCTCGGGCTTGCCCTTCGGCGGCGGGATCTGCGCGACGATCGCCTCGAGGAGCTGCTCGCAGTGGAGCCCGCTCTTCGCCGACACCGCGATCGCATCCTCTGCGGGAATGCACAGCGCGTCCTCGATCTCGGTCGCGACCTCCTCGGGTCGCGCGTGCGCGAGATCGATCTTGTTGAGCACCGGGACGACGGTGAGGTTCGCCTTCTCGGCGAGCAGCGCGTTGACGACCGTCTGCGCCTCGACGCCCTGCGACGCGTCCACCAGCAGCAACGCCCCTTCGCACGCCTGCAGCGACTTCTGCACCTCGTAGTTGAAGTCGACGTGGCCCGGCGTGTCGATCAGGTTGAACAGGTAGGTCTTGCCGTCGTTCGCCTTGTAGCGCATCGCCACCGCGCGCGCCTTGATCGTGATGCCGCGCTCGCGCTCCAGCTCCATGTCGTCGAGGAGCTGCTCCTTCATCTGCCGCTTCTCGACGGTCTGCGTCAGCTCGAGCAGACGATCGGCGAGCGTGGACTTGCCGTGGTCCACGTGCGCGATGATCGAGAAGTTGCGGATCAGTGCGGTGTCGGTCACGAGAGTCGGGGGAGCGGATGTTCGGCGAGGAACGCCGCGAGCTTCCGCAGCGCGCGTCCCCGGTGGCTGATCGCGTCCTTCTCGGCGGGCGTCAGCTCGGCGAACGTCGGCGCGGGGCTCCGGTCCTTGCAGGCGTCCGGGACGAACACCGGATCGTAGCCGAACCCACCGGTCCCGCGCGCGGCCGCCAGGATGATGCCTTCGGCGCGCTCCTCGAACCGTGCGAGGACCTCGCCGTCCGGCGCGCACAGGCAGAGGTGGCAGACGAACGCCGCACGCCGGTCGGTCGCGGCGCCGAGCTCCGCCAGGAGCCTGGCGATGCGATCACCGTCGGTCGCGTCCTCCCCGGCCCACCGCGCCGAGTGCACGCCGGGCGCGCCGCCGAGCGCGTCGACGCACAGCCCCGAGTCGTCGCCGACCGCGTAGCCGTGCACCGACCGCGCCGCGGCGCTGGCCTTGACCTCGGCGTTGCCGGCGAAGTCCGGTCGGTCCTCGAGCCAGTCGACCGCGTCCGGTGCCTCGTCGAGCGAACGCACGCGGTAGCCGAGCGGCGCGAGCAGTCGCTCCAGCTCGACGCGCTTGTTCGGATTCTGCGTCGCGACCCAGAGGTCGGTCACGCGTCGTCACCCTCCGACGCGGCCAGCCCGAGGGCGGCGCGCTGGAGCGCCTCGACCTGGCGGCACGCGGCCAGCCCGAGGCCGACCATCTCGTCGAGCTGCTCGCGCGCGAACGGCCGACCCTCGGCCGAGCCCTGCACCTCGACGAGGCGGCTGTCGGACAGACTCACGACGTTGAGGTCGACGTCGGCCGCCGAGTCCTCCTTGTAGTCGAGGTCGACCAGCATCTCGCCGCGCACCAGCCCGACGGAGATCGCCGACACGAGCCCGTCCATCGGCCACTGGCTGAGGCGGCCGGACTTCTTCAGGCCCGACAACGCGTCGAACAGTGCCACGCTGGCCCCGTTGATCGCCGTCGTCCGGGTGCCGCCGTCCGCGTCGATCACGTCGCAGTCGATCCACAGCGTGATCTCGGGCAACCGCTTCAGGTCGACCACGCTGCGCAGCGCGCGACCGATCAGCCGCTGGATCTCGAGCGAGCGCGCGTCGTAGCGGCCGGCCCGCCCTTCCCGGGCTTTCCGGTTGCGCGTCGAGGCCGGCAGCATCGAGTACTCGGCGGTCAGCCACCCCCGGCCCTGGCCGGAGAGCCATTGCGGCACCGATTCCTGCACCGTCACCGTGCACAGCACCTTGGTCCGGCCGCTCGCGGCCAGCACCGAGCCCGCGGCCTGGTCGACGAAGCCGCGTTGGAACGTCATCGGACGGGTGGTTCGGGCGTCGCGTGCGTCGGATCGGTTCAGCGCGGGGTCTCCTGGGCTCGGTGGCGGGCGAAGCAGGATAGCGGAACGCGGCGACCGCGCGAGCCTTGTTCTCCCGGATGGCGCCGCTCAATCCGTCGTCGCCGGCGTGCCGAGCAGGTCGTGGAAGGCCGCCCGCAGCTCCATCACGCCGAATGGCTTGACGATCGTGCGCAGCACGGCGCCCTCGGGCAGCGGCTCGGTCATGGTCCGTTCGCCGGTCGCGAGCAGCAGGATCTTCAGTCCCGGGATGCGCTCGGCGGCGAACCGTGCGATGCGCGATCCCGACTCCACGCGCGCGTCGTGCTCGAGCACCAGCAGCTCGAAGCGCTCGGGCGTGGCCTCGAGCAGCGACCGCGCCGACGCGCCGTCGACGCAGGTGATCAGGTTGCGGTCGGTGTCGGCGAGCTCCACCGCGATCAGCTCGCGGATCGACGGGTCGTGCTCGAGCACCAGCACACCGCCGAAGTCGTGCGGCTCGGCGTCGGGCACCGGAACGCGTTCCGCGAGGTCGAGCTCCGGCACGGCGAACGGCGCGGCATCGATCTGGACCTCTGCCGGGAACTCCTCGGGCGACTCGGCCGCCGGCAGGCTGACGAAGCACGTGACGCTGAGTCCTTCGAGCTCGTCGAACGACAGATGCGCGTCCATCGCTTCGAGGAGGTTGCGCGCGGCGATGTAGCCGAGCTGGACCGAGTGTCGCTCGGCGTCGTGGCACGAGCCCGACTCCTCGGCCTCCGCGCACAGCTCGAGCTCGACGCGCGTGTCCTGGTCGTCGGTGACCTTCGCGTAGGCTCGCAGGTAGAGCCGCCGTGCCCGCGTCTCGAGGTGGAGCAACGTGTCGACGAGAAACCGCGTCGCGTTGCGCAGCGCGCGCTCCGACGCGAGCGCCCGCGGCAGGAACTCCGAGGTCTGCACCTCGACCTGCAGCCGTCGGCCGGTGTCCTCGAGCTCCTGCGCGAGACCGGACAGGAACGGGCGGATCGACAACGGCCGCACCTCGAGCGTGCCGACCTGCGCGAACGACAGGATCTTCTCGCTGAACAGCCGCAGGTGCTGGACGCTGCTCCACAACCATTCGCCGCGTTCGACGACTCGATGCGGGTCGCCGACGGCCTCGCACAGGAGCTGCGCGTGCCCTTCGATCGACGTCGCGAGCGTCGCGAGTTGATCGCCGAGGCTCTGCGCCAGCGCCTCGAGATCCCGGCTCGTCTCGTCGAGCACGCTGCGCGCGAGCTGCAGCTCGGCGCGCTCGGCCGCGTCGAGCGCGGGTCGCCGCGCCGTCGCCATCACAGCTCCAGATCCGTCCGTGGCGATCACCCCGCCGCGCACGCGACGGCGCATCGTGGTGAACAGGAGCATCGCCGACATCGAGGTGGCGAGCCCGACCAGGAACCAGAACATCTGGGGCATGGTGATCCCCCCTTCGCGAGGCGAGGCGCGAGACGAGGCGAGAGGAACGGGCCCGACAGTGTGCATCGATCGACGCCCGCGTCCAAGCTCCCATCGAGGATCGTTTTCTCGATGCGATGGCGACTACGCGCGCATTTCGGATCGGCGTGCGTGTTCTCCACCGACGGTGTCCGGTGCGCGCCAGGGTCGGCCACCGAGGCGGAACACGTGTCGGTGCGTGCCGTGACACTGTGCCATCGGCACGGGAACGGTGCGCGATCCGACGGTCAAGCGTCCGCATGCACGGACGAGTGTCGTCGCCGCGAAAAACCGTCCGCGATGGAACACGATGCGGCACGGTGGCGTGCCGTCGCTCGCGATCGCCGCGGCGTTGCGGCACGACAGGAACCGGATGCGGAGTCGGTGATCGTCGTGGCGGTTCTCGACGTCGATCGTCATCCGCACGGCGATATCCTGCTTGTCGCCGAAGAGCTCGAGGCGACACGGGAAGCCGTCCGGGCGGCGTCCGAGCCGGCCGGCGAGGACCAGTCGGTCGTGCGTCGGCGCGTGGACGAGCAGCTCCGGCTTCAGGAACGCCGGGGAGAACAGCCGCGGCCGTTCGGCGTGATCGGCGACGAATCCGTCGAGCGTGCCGAGATCCCGGCGGTCTTCCAAGCGGATGCAGTCCTCCTCGTGGACGTCGTGCGCGCGATCGACGAACAGCACGCCGCGCTTGCGCGACCAGCGGATGCGCGCGCCTCCCGAGGCGACGACGATGTCCTTCTTGCGCCGCAGCTCCTTCGGCCCGAACCGCTGGACGTCGAGCCCGTCCTCGTCGAGCGGTTTCGCCGCCGGGGCGGGCGCACACAGGCTGATCGCCTCCTCGAGGGCGACCATCACACCGCGTGCCGTGCCGTCCTGCACCGTGCCGGCGAGGAGGTCGGGGCTCTCGACCGACGCGAGCCGCGCGCGCGTCTCGTCGTCGCCCCGCGCCGCGACCGCGCGCCTGGCCGCGAACCACAGCAGCTTCAGGTCGATGCGCGCGTCGGCGCTGCCCGGCGGTGGTGCTTGGAACGGTCCGTCGCCCGACGCGGCGAGCAGTCGCGCGCGCTCCGCCAGCGTCGTCGCGACGCGGTCGGGGTGCGGCGGCAGGGGCTCGATCGCGGAGGTCGACATCGTCGCAGGGTCGCAGCGTAGCCCGGGCGGCGAGCGCGCTACACGACCGCGCCGAACAACCGGCCGACCGCGGCGGTCAATCCCATCGCGAGGCCGCCGCCGATCAGGACGCGCAGCGTCGGACGGAGCACCGGCGCCCCGCCCACCCGGGCGCCGGCCGACCCGAGCAGCGCGAGGCACAAGAGCGACAGGCCGGCGACCTGCGCGATGTTCACGTGATCGTGGCCGATCGCGGCGGCACCGAGCGGCAGCGCCGCGCCGATCGCGAAGCTCCCGGCCGAAGTCCACGCCGCCTGGAGCGGGCGGGCGCGCAGCTCGTCGATGATGCCGAGCTCGTCGCGCGCGTGGGCGCCGAGCGCATCGTGCGCGGACATCTGTTCGGCGACGCGGTGCGCGAGCTCGGCATCGAGGCCGCGCTTCTCGTAGATGCGGACCAGCTCGAGCAGCTCGAGATCGGGATGCTCGACGAGCTCCTTCCGCTCGCGCTCGAGGTCGGCGTTCTCGGTGTCGCGTTGGGATGCCACGGACACGAATTCGCCGGCCGCCATCGACATCGCGCCGGCGACCAGCCCGGCGAACCCGGCGATCAGCACGTTCTCCCGCGAGGTGTCGGTCGCGGCGACGCCGACGACGAGACTCGCCGTCGAGACGATGCCGTCGTTGGCGCCGAGCACGGCCGCGCGCAGCCAGCCGGTCCGGTCGACCCGATGCTTCTCGCGGTGGTGGACCATGGCCGGCACAGTGTGGCGGCCGAACGGCGCCGGCGACAGCGGTTTGCGGCGCCGAGCTTCAGTCGCGGATCCCGCCGTGGCACATTGGCGCCTCGCACCCGCGAAATGCGCGCATGCAGCTCGCCGACCTGATCGACCTCGAATGGCTCCTCCATGACGGCGAGCCCGCCCCGGGCGACCCGCGCCCGGTGCGCGCGGCGCTCGAGGCCCGCGGCGTGCCGGAGGGCGGGGCGCGGCGAAAGCTCGACAAGGATCGCTCGCTGCGCGAGGCGGTGGCGCTGGCGTGGCTCGGCGCGGAGCGCGGGAGGCACGACCGCTTGCCGGGCCGGCGCGTGCGCTCGGCGCTCAGGACCGCCGGGCTCGTGCTGCTGGTCGTCGGGTTCCTGATCGGTGTGTCGACCGCGAAGGTGCTGCTCGCCTACGACGGCACCGAGCCGGTCAACGTGCTGCACTTCGTCGCCGTGATGTTCGGGCTGCAGATCCTGCTGCTCGTGCTGATGATCTGGTTCGTGCTGCGCGCCGGGCACCACTCGCCCGACGCCGAGCACGGCGTCGCGCATCGCCTGATCGCGTGGATCGTCGCGCGGCTGATCGGCAAGGACGCGGGCGAGGTGTCGGCCGGGCTGAGCGAGGTGCGCGCACGGCGCGCGTTGTACGCGGACGTCGAACGATGGACGCTGTTCGCGCTGGCACAGCGGTTCGGCTTCGCGTTCAACGTCGGTGCGCTCCTGACGTGCCTGTTCCAGGTGGCGTTCACCGATCTGGTGTTCGGCTGGGCGACGACGCTCGACATCGACGCGCAGCTCCTGCATCGCATCGTCGATGCGTTGGCGCTGCCGTGGGCGTGGCTCGGCGATCTCGCGCTGCCGTCGCTCGACGTCGTGACGGCGAGCCGGTGGGATCGCATGACGCACGGGTTCGTCGGCGGCACGACGTTCGATCAGGCGCTCGGGCTGTCGCGCGTGTGGTGGCGGTTCCTGGTCGCGGGGCTCTGCGCCTACGGGCTCGTGCCGCGCGGGCTCGCGCTGGCGTTCGGCAGCTTCAAGGCGAAGCGCGAGCTGGCGAAGGCGCCGCTCGATCACGCGGGCTTCCAGCGGCTGTTCGACGCGTTGTTGCCGTCGAGCATCGGCTGGGAGGGGCCCGATGCGGCGAGTGTGCGCGGCGACGCGCCGGCGCCGGAGGGCGCAGCGCCCGCGCGCGGGCACGCGCCGAGCGAGCCCGGCGCGCCGGTGTGGGTCGTCGCGTGGGGCCGGCTCGGCGAGCGCGCGGCGGGGGTCGGCGAGCTGGTCGGGCGGCGGTTCGGTGGGCTGGTGCGCGGGGCGCACGCGGCGGGCGGCGCGTCGCTCGCCGAGGATCGCGCGACGATCGCCGCGTTGCGCGACGCGCGCGCCGACCGCGTCGTGCTCGTGTGTGACGCGGGGCAGCAGCCGTCGAAGGAGGTCGTGGCGTTCGTCCGGCAGGTGCGTGAGGCGATCGGCAACGGCAAGCCGATCGTCGTCGGCGCCGTCGATGAGCTGGAGGGCGGCGAGTTCGTCGATCCCGACGGGGGTGTACGGGAGGCCTGGCGGCGCGCGCTCGCGGTGACCGGCGACGCGTATCTGTGGGTCGAACGCATCGGCGGTGCGGCATGAGCACGCCCGTGCCGAACGTCCCGGTGTTCGTCGTCGTCGGCAACGTCAACCAGGGCAAGTCGTCGGTGGTCGCGGCGCTGACCGAGAACGAGGCGATCCCGATCGATCGCTACCCGGGCACGACGCGACACAGCGGGACCTACGTGTTCCGCGCCGGCGAGCGCGAGCTGTTCCGCATCGTCGACACACCGGGCTTCCAGGAGGCGCGCGCGGCGCTCGCGTGGCTGTCGGCGCGCGCCGCGTCGGCAGCCGAGCGGCGGAGCGCGGTCGAGGCGTTCGTCGCCGAGCATCGCAAGGGGCCGCGGTTCGTCGACGAGGTCGAGCTGCTCGAGCCGATCCTCGGCGGTGCGGGCATCCTCTACGTCGTCGACGGCTCGAGCCGCTTCCAGCCGGCCAACGAGGCGGAGATGGAGATCCTGCGGTGGACCGGCCAGCCGGGCATGGCGCTGATCAATCGCATCAAGGCGAACGACCACGCCGCCGAGTGGCGACCGATCCTCGAGCAGTTCTTCAACATCGTGCGCGAGTTCGATGCGCACCGCGCCGGCTTCCAGGGTCGCGTCGACCTGCTGCGGGGGTTCGGCGAGCTGCGCGCGGACTGGCGCGCGCCGATCGACGAGGCGGTGCGCGCCGTGCAGGACGACTGGGAGACGCGGCGGCGGCGCGCGGCCGAGGTGATCGCCGAGGCCACCGCCGCGGCGCTCGGCCACGTCGAGCTGCGCCGGCTGCGCGAGGGCGACGACGAGAAGGCCGCGCGCGACGAGCTCGTGACCGCGTGGCGCGACGCGCTCCGCAAGAGCGAGCGCGACGCGCGGACCGAGGTCGAACGCATCTTCCGCCACGAGGGGCTGGAGCGTCTCGAAGGCGAGGTGGAGGTGCTCGCGCACGACCTGTTCTCCGACACCACGTGGAAGCTGTTCGGGCTGACGCGCACGCAGCTCACCGCGTACGCGGCGTTCGCCGGTGCGGCGGTCGGCGGTGTCGTCGATGCGTTCACGCTCGGCGCGAGCTTCCTCACCGGTGCCGGCATCGGCGCGGTGGTGGGGGCCGGTGCAGCGTGGTTCGGTGGCACCGAGATCGCGCGGGCATGGGGCAGCGGCGGCGGCCTCGCGCGCGCGCTGCTGCCCGGCGAGACCGGCCGGTTCCTGGCGATGGGGCCGGTGACGAGCGCGCGCTTCGCCTGGGTGTTCGTCGACCGCGCATTGCTGCACTACCGCGCGGTGCGCGACCGCAGCCATGCGCGCCGCGACGCGCTCGAGGTCGAGACCGGGCCGGACGGCAAGGCGGGGCTGGCCGCGTCGTTGCCGGGCGAGCCGCGGAAGGCGCTCGACGAGGCGCTGCGCGGCGTGATGCGCGCGGCGGCGAAGGGCGGCGGCGCGGGCGAGGCGCGTCGCAAGCTGGCGAAGGCGGTGGAGGGCGTGTTGCGGGTGGTGTGAGTGGGGGGCGCGCGGCGGTGGCCACGATCGCCGCGCCGACCGGCGTTCAGTCGGTGGTTGCCCGTCCCGATCGCCGGCGAGTGGCGATGGCAGCGGCGGGAGAGGCGGCGGTGTTCGGGTGGGGTGGGGAGTGCGCGTGGACGCGCCACGCGCAGCTCGCCCACCCGCCCCGCGCGCCGATCACGGGATCATGAACTCGACGATCGGCACCGAGTCGGTCGTGTTGATGCCGGTCGTCGCGGCCACGTTCGACAGGTCCCACACGTACTGCGCGCCCGGCACGATCACCTCGGGGCCGAACCAGATCGCCCGGTTCGCGGTGGTCTCGAACGGGAACGGATTGGGGGAGTTCGGCGCGAGGTAGACCCATTGCCAGCCGGTGCCGACCCGGCTCACGACCGGCGGAACCGGGAGCGTCGCCGTCGCGGCGCCGGCCGCGTCGGTGGCGAACGGCAGCGGTGCGAGCGCGAGCCCGACGAGGATGTCGCAGCCGGCACCGGCACCGAGCGCGGCGAGGTCGAAGGGCAGCGCCAGACCGGGGATCGCCTCCGACATGTCGACCGAGGCCTGCAGCACGGCGGGTGTCGTTGCCGGTGCACCGGACAGCGTCAGGTTGACCGTGGCGCCGGACACGTAGGTTCCTCCGGTCGACGTCGAGCCGATCGTCGCGCCTCCACAGCCGGTCCCCACCGTCGTGGCGCGACCATTGGCCGACGCGAACCCGCGATCGGTGCTCCAGGACGCACCGGTGCTGCGGCCGTAGACGAACATGTCGACGTTGATGTTGGTGTTGCCGTTCGTGCCATAGACGAACGGCGCTGCGAACGGGAAACGGGCGAACATGCTCGTCGGTCGATTCGCGGGCATCGCGGGGATGTTGAACATCTGCCGCGGCGCGGCGACGACCATGTCGGAGCCGATGTTGCTCGCGAACGTCGCACTCAACGCGCCGGGCACGCTCGCCGTGCTGGACATCTGGATCTCGACGTCCGCGGTGAACGCCGCGCGATCCGAGGTGCCGGTGGTCGGGCGCAAGCCGACCGCGAACACCGGTGTCCCGGGGGCGAACGGCTGCGCGAAGATCATCTGCGTTCGCGACGAGTTGCCGCCGAGAGCGGACGAGCTGCCGCGGCCCCAGGCGGTCGAGTACCTCGGACGGGAGGATGAACGGTCGCTGAGCGACGGCGATCGCGGAACACGCGATCAGCGCCGTGGCGGTCAGGATGGAGAGAGAGTGACGCATATCGGATCCGGAGAGATCGGTCGGGACGTGTGTGGAAGCGCACCGACGACGTGTCGGTGAAGCGGGGGTTGGCCCATCCGTCCCGAGTCGGGACCCCCTTCGCGCACCGAGCATAAACGGCCGACACCGGCGCGGCACGGGGCTCTCCACATGACGCGAGCGCCGTCGGACGCGCATTCGATCCGCCGCATGCAGGCGGATGCGGGCGGTTCGGTCGAGGCGGCTTCGGCGGGGCGATACGATCGGGGGGTGCCGCGATCCGCAGTCGTCGTGTTCGTTCGCGTCGCGATCCTCGCGTCCGTTGCCAAGCTGCTGCTCGGCTCCGCGTGCGCGCAGGACGGTGCGGCGGGGTTGCACGAGCTGCGACGCGTCGCAGTCGTGCCGGACGCGGCGGAGGGTGCGGGGATCCGCGGCGATGGTGCGCAGGTCGCCGTGTCGTTGAAGCGGGGCGTCGTTGCGGTTCGCGACGTCGCGACGTGGAAGGTCGTCCGGGAGATCGCGCGCGGCGGCGCGCCGACGGCGCAGATCCTGACGTTCTTCGGGGACGACGGGCGATGGCTGGCCCTCGACACGAAGGGTGAACGAGTCGTCGAAGTGGCGAGCGGCAAACCGGTCGAGATGGATGGCGGCATGCGCTCGGCGTTCGTCGCGGCGCGTCACCACCGCATCTTCGGCTCGCGCATCGAGGTCGACGCGGCGAAGTCCCCATCCGGTGAGGCGACGCTCGCGTTCCTCGAGCGCGCGGCGATCGCGGACCGGGTGCGCTCCGCGTTCACCGCGGACAGCTCGGCAGAGGTCCGGATCGCCGGGGAGCAGATCCAGCACGACATCTTCGAGCGAAGGGACTTGAAGGTGGGCGTCGGGATCGCCGCACGCGGGTCCAGCGTCCGGAGCGCGGTGTACGTGTCGGGCGACGAGCACGCGTATCTCTCCGAGTGGTCCGAACGCGCGGAGTCGATGGCGTTCACGGCCGACGGCCGCTTCCTGTGCCTCGTGCGCCACACGCGGATGACGCTCGAGCCGATCGAGGGCGGCGAACGATGGGAGTGCCCGGTGCCCGGACCTCGCGCGGGACACCCCCGTGTGGCTCCGGGCGTCGCCGGTCCGGAGCTCTGGATCTGCGACGGGCGCGGACTCGCGTTGTGGAACGCGACGATGCATCGTGAAGTCCGTCGGCCGGAGCTGTCCGGCGCCGAGGTGCCGTGGTCGGCAGTGCGGTCGATCGCGCCGTCGCCGGATGGCCGCTGGGTCGCGGTCGCGACCGATCGCTCGCTGTACGTCGTCGATCTTCGCGAGGGCGTGGCCGAGAAGGCTGAGTGGCGGCGGGAGCCGGGCAACACGACCTGGAGCCGTGACGGCGAGATCCTCTTCGTCGGCGACCCGTGGTCGTCGTTCGCGGTGGCGCTCGGCGTCGGTCGCCGGCAGGGCCAGGTCGCTCCGGGTGGCGAGGTCGGCGTCTTTCGAGCCGGGGACTGGGCGGCGCCGCGGACGTTCCAGCCGGGCTGCGGAGTGTTCGCGGTCGATCACTTCCCCGGCTCGCACCGCGCGATCCTCGCCGGTGGCGAGACGTTCGTGCCGATCGACCTCGACGGGCCCACGGTCGAATCGCCGATCGCCGAGGCAGCGTTCGGCATCGTCGTCGTGAACGACGCGCGCGTGCTGCTCGCCGACGAACGCGACATCACACTCCGTCGCGTGCCGGGCTTCGCGGTGGTGGCGAGGATGCACTTCGACCGGTCGCCGATTCAGCGGGTGTTCGCATCTCCGGATCGGAGTCGGGTGGCGGTGGAGCTGCTGGGGGAGGTGGTGGTGTTGCGGGTTGGCGAGTGAGTTGCGTGCCGATCCGGCGTTCCGGCAGCCGCGAGCGGCGGTCATCCGGGGGGCGTGAGGATTCGGGGGACATCGGACGGCATGGCGGTCGGGCGACGCGTGGCGCCGCCTGCGAAAGGCGACCATCCACACCGGGTCTGATCTGCTGCCTCGGCCGTGCTGCTGTTCGGGCTTTCCGACACGACCTACCTCGGGGCGCCGTTGCCGATCGACCTCTCGCCGATCGGTGCGACCGGCTGCAGCGCCTACATCAGCATCGACTTCCAGACCGTAGTCCTCGCGGACGGCAACGGTGGCGGGACGTATCAGGCGTCGGTTCCGAACGATCCGAGCTTGGTGAGCGCGCACTTCTACAACCAGTGGGTGGCGCTCGTCCCCGGCGCGAACCCGCTCGGCCTGCTGACCTCGAACTACGGTAGCGCGACGATCGGCGGCTGAGGCGCAGCCGGAAAGGGGGTCCGTCCCCGAACCCCGGCTCGAGCGCGGCGCGGACAGCGTGTGCCGTTGAACGAGGCACACGCTGTCAGAGCACGTGCTTCTCGATCACGTCGGCACCGTGCCGCGTGAGCAACGCCTCGACCTCGAGTTCGTGCTCGCGGCTGTCGGCGGTGACGGTCACCAGGGTGTCGCCGCGCTGCACACGCGTGCCGAGTCGTCGGAGCGCACCGTCGGTGAGACCGAGGCCGACGAGACCGCCGGCGAGTGCGCCCTGCGCGGCACCGGCCCATGCGCCGAACAGCGATCCGACCAATGGCCCGACGCCGATGAGGTCGAGCGGGCCGAGGAGCACGGCACCGGCCAGGCCGCCGATCAGCGCGCCCTTGACGGTGGCCGGCGCACCGTCGGTCTCGGCGAGGTCGCTGTCGCTCTGGACCATCGCGTCCAGCCGTTCGGGATCGACGCTGCGATGCACGACGACGTTGACGTGGCGGTCCAGGCACAGGTCGCTGTCGAGCAGTTCCTCGACGGCGGCCTCCGCGGCTTGCAGCGTGCGAAAGACCCCGAAGGCGACGTGGTCCATGGGGCGCAAACGATCGGCGCCACCGGGCCTTTCGTCGAGTCCCGGCCAGCCGTGGCGCGACCGCGCCCCGCAGCAACGCCCGATGTCACGGCGAGGAGAGGCGTTGCGCGCCTCGCGACCGCGCTTTGGGTACCATCCCCGACTCGTCCCCGCACCCCTCGCCTCGCACCTCGGAGAGCCCGTTGGCCACCTCTCGTCTCGAAGCCGCGCACGCCGTCGTCCGTGAGTTCGCCATCGACGGGGAGGTGACCGGCATCGAGCCGTTCGAGCGAGGCCACATCCACGACACGTTCGTGTCGACGTGGCGCGTCGCCGGCGGATCGACGCGGCGGTACCTGCACCAGCGCGTCAATGAGAGCGTTTTCCGAACGTCGCCGGCGTTGATGCACAACATCGAGGCCGTGACGCGACACCTGCGCGCGCGCGGGCGGGCGGCACGAGCTCCGTACGCTCGAGCTCGTGCCGACGCGCGAGCGACGATCGTGGCTCGCGTCGCCAGGAGGTGCGTGGCGCACCTACGTGTTCCTCGAAGGGACACGCAGCCACGACCTGTGCACGGGTCCGGAGCAGGCGTACGCCGCCGCGCACGCGTTCGGCCGCTTCCAGGCGGAGCTCTGCGACCTCGGCGCGGGCGCCTTGCGCGAGACGATCCCGTCGTTCTTCTGTCCGCAGCACCGGCTGGCGCAGTTCGATGCCGTCAGGGTACGCGCCGACGACGTCGCGCGTCTCGACCGCGAGGACCGCACTCGCGTTTGTCGACTGGCATCGCGGTCTGGTCACCGAGTACGCCGCCGCGATCGCCGACGGCTCGTTGCCCTGGCGCGTCGTGCCATGGCGACACCAAGCTCAACAACGTGTTGTTCGATGCCGAGACCGGCGCGACCGTCTGCGTGGTCGATCTCGACACGTGCATGCCCGCGTGGTCGCTCTACGACTTCGGCGACCTCGTGCGCTTCACGGCGGCGACGTCGACCGAGGACGAGCGCGAGCTCGATCGCGTCGGCACCGACCTCGACCGCTACCGCGCGTTGTGCGACGGCTATCTCGACGCCGCGAGCGGGTTCCTGACGCCGGCGGAGATCGCGCGCATGCCGTTCGCCGCGCGGCTCGTGACGTTCACGATCGGCCTGCGCTTCCTCACCGATCACCTCGCCGGCGACGTCTACTTCAAGATCGCGCGCGACGGTCACAACCTCGACCGTGCGACCGTGCAGTTCCGGATGGTCGAACAGATGGAGCGGCTCGCGCCGGCGATGGCGGTGCGGCGGAGCAAGGCGCGGGGGCAGCGGGCGGACGCAGGGACGCGTTCGCAGTCGGCTTGAGGATCACGGTCGCGAGGGGGTCGATCCACGCCGACCGCGTCGGCCGAGCAGGACCAGGTAGCCGTGGACCATCGTCGTGCAGAGGAGCGTGAGCCCGGCAAAGCGGTGGAGGACGAGCGCGCGCTCGATCGTGATCGTGCCGAGCCATGGCAGCGCGACGATCAGGATGCTGCCGCCGGCGACCACCGCTGCGACGAGGACGAGCCAGAACACCGCGCGCGCCGTCGCCGAGAAGCGCCGGTCCTGCGCGGCGCTGCGCCCGGGCCGCGATGCGGCGCCCCAAACGAGTGCGAGGAACGCCAGCGCGGGCAACGCGACACCGCCGGCGAGCGTGTGGGCGAGCAGCGCCCAGCCGGCGAGCCGGCCGTGGACCAGCAGCGCGAACAGTGCGGTGCCGCCGAGCGTGAGCACGCCGAGCATCGCGGCGGCGAACGTTAGGCGCGGAAACAAGCTCGAGCGCGGGCGTGACTCCGCCGGGCGACCCGAGATCACCGTGGCCCCCAAGTGGGCTCCGATCAGCAGCGCGGTCGCGAGCACGGCCCAGAGCATCGTGTGACCGAAGTCGTGCGATGCCGAGTCGACGAGCGCCCACACGCCGCCGCCCATCAGACCGCGTCCTCCCCGGAGTCGCGGTCCGGCCGGCGCCGGAACACGCGCGTGATCGCATCGACGCCGACCAGCAGGTTCGCGAGCAACACCAACGCGATCAGCGACACCGCACCGAGGCCGACCCACTTGAACGCATCGCGTCCGCGGAACGCCTGCTCCCAACCGGCGACGAGCGTCCGATCGAGGCCGGTCCGCTCGATCATGTCGGTGGTCGGGGGCTCGGCGACCGGCATCGGACCACGCGCGGTCACCGTGCCGTGCAGCATCGGCGAACCATCGGCATGGCACTCGACGCACCCGCGCACGCCGAGCGATGCGCGCGCCGGCCGGACGTCGTGGGCGAGCGGCCACGCGACGGGCGCCGCCGCAAGATCGTCGAAGGTCTCGATCGCCCCGCCGACGTCGAGTCGGTACGCCTTGCCGCCGGACACGAACACCGGCTTCGCGTCGGTGCGGGTCTTCGCGAACGCCGCGAGTGCGGTTGCGAGATCGTCGCGGAACTTCGCGACGTCGGTGACCTCGGCGCGCAGGTCCTTGCGCACGCGGAACGCGCGCCGCACGGTCGCGAACGCGTCGTCGGGCGACATCGGCTCGATCGCGGCGCCGGTCTGCCAGCCCCAGAACGACGGCCACGCGTAGCGGAAGACCCCGATCGGCGAGTCACCCTGCCGCGCGAACACCGGCTCGACGATGCCCGGCAGGTCGCCGGCGGAGCGCGTTTGCGACGGCAGCCCGAGGCCGTGGGCCATCGCGGTCTGCACCGTGCGTGCCTCGCCGTCGGGCCGCGGCCCCGAGTGGCACGCGGTGCACGTCAGCTTCGCGAGATGGATCGGCGGCAGGCCGCGATGCGCGGGTCGCGGTGCACCGAGCCGACCGCCGCGCGAGACGATCTCGCCGTCGCCGTTCGTCGCATCGAGGTGACAGCCGCGGCACGTCAGGCTCGCGATCGGCGTGCCGTCACCGCGCGATTCGCCCTCGTAGCCACGCACCGTGTGATGCTCGAGACCGTTCCGGTGGCAGTCCGCGCACCGCATGCCGGCGCGCAGGTGGACATCCTCGTCGGTCAGCCAGTGCGGCGGCGCACCGTCGCCGACGCGCTCCGTCGAGTGGCAGCGATAGCAGGCGTCGTTGGTCGGCGTGCGGAGGACGTCGAAGAACACCTTGCCGCTCGCGTCGAACCGTCGCGCGTCGTAGCCGCCGCCCGGTTTCCGGAGACCGAGGGCGACGCCGGGCGCGCCGGCGAGCCGCCCCGCGGCGATCTCGTCGGCCCATGCGTCGTGGCTCCATGCGTGGCCGGCGTCGTGACACGCGATGCAGTCGATCTCGAGATCACCGACGCCGCCGGGCAGGTGCCGGCCGAACTCCTTGACGAACCGCGCCGGATCCATCCCGATCGCGTCCGGGCGCCACGTGCCGGGCCAACCGCGATACGACACCGGCAGCGCCGTCCCGGTGCGCGGGTCGGTCCAGATCCAGGGCTCGCCCGGCCGGCCGTTCGACTCGGCGGACATCGCGTCGGTGTGCCAGCCGTGCGCGATGGCGCCGACGTCGTGGCAGGTCTTGCACGTCTCGCGCGGCGAGTAGGGTGGTGCGTCGGCCGCGCTCGGATCGATCTCGCGCCCGTCCGCGTCGCGCAACGCCAGGCGATGGACGAACGTGCTGCGGCTGCCGGTGTGCTCGTAGCTCTGGGCACGCGCCGCACCGCACAGGAGCGCAGCGAGCGCGGTCGCGGCGACGGCGGCCTTCACTTCGGTGCGCCGTCCTGCTTCGGTGTGTCCACTTTCGTCGCGTCCGCCTTCACGGTGTCCGTCGCCGCGGTCGCGGCGATCGGTGCGCGCACCTGCTTGCCGCCTCGGTCGACGATGCCGCGCGTGCGTTCGTCGGCGGCCTCCCAGAACCGGAGCTGCTCCGCGGCGTCCGGCACCTTCAGCGGTCGCAGCACGCGGAACCCGACGTGGAAGCCGTCGGTGAACCACCACACGCTCTTCGGGAGCTGCGGGTCGCGATCCTGCCACGAGCGGTCGGATGCGAGTCGCGCGGCCGAGCGACAGCCGCTCGCGTCGGCGTCCCAGCTCCCGCCGCGCACGACGCACGGAAAGGTCGTCGTCGGCCAGCGGATCGCGTCGTGCCACGACACGGGACCCTCACCGAGCGACGCGTAGGCGTCGGGCACGTACTGGTCGATGACCCATTCGGCGACGTTGCCGTGCATGTCGTGGAGGCCCCACGGGTTCGGCGCCTTCTGACCGACCTTCCGGTAGCCGGCACCGAAGTCCGGGTGACCCTTCGCCGGGTCCTCGTAGGCACTGTTGTCGAAGAACCAGCCGTGGTCACCGAGCTTCGCCGCATCACCGCCGAACGAGAACGCCGTCGTCGTGCCGGCGCGTGCCGCGTACTCCCACTCCGCCTCGGTCGGCAGGCGGTAGAAGCGTCCGGTCTTGTGCGACAGCCACTTGGTGAACTGCCGCGCGGCGAACTGCGTGATGTTCGCGACCGGATAACCGCCTTCGGTGCCGAGTCCGGCGAGGATCGGTGCGGCATCCTGCTCGTAGAGCGGTGTCGGCAGGCTGACGGCGTCGGCCCAGGCCTTCGGATCCGCGTCCTGCTTGCGCAGACCCGCGTCCATCCGATGCGCATACTCGGCGCGGAACTCGTCGAACGTGTCCCACGTGACCTCGAACTCGCCGA
Organism: uncultured Planctomycetota bacterium; assembly: GCA_963823025.1. Classification (GTDB taxonomy): domain Bacteria; phylum Planctomycetota; class UBA1135; order UBA1135; family UBA2386; genus CAWGKH01. Next base: position 57,013 of record CAWGKH010000013.1, read on the forward strand.
TCCAGAACGGTTCGACGGTGATCTTCACCTGCGGGCCTTCGTCGTCCTTGCGGCCGGGCTCGTCCTTCGGCGAGCCCATCGTGAACGTCGCTGAGTAGCCCTTCTCACCGACCGGGATCGGCACCATCGGGATCTCGACCTTGGTGTCGGGCACGGTCTCGGTGTAAGGCTGCATGTCCTTCGCCGCCGACGCGTCCTGCCCGCGGCAGAGCGGCACGAGGGCGAGAACGGCGAGACATGCGGCGAAACGAGCGGACATCGGTGTCGGCGAGAGCATCGGCGGAGGGCGCGAGTGGCCGCGCAGGATACCACGCTCGCGGCGCGGTTCTCGCGATCCTCGCGTCGCTCGGGCTCGCGGCCTGCGCCGCGACGACGGCGCGCTTCGAGTTCGCCGAGCCCCGGCTCGGCACCGAGGTGTCGCTCGTCTTGTGGGCGCCGGATCCGCAGCGTGCCGACGAAGCGGCTCGCGACGCGTACGCGCGCATCGACGTGCTCGACCGGGTGCTCAGCGACTGGCGTCCGGACAGCGAGCTGAACGACCTGTGTCGCGCGGCTCCGGGCACACCGGTGGCCGTGTCGGACGATCTGTGGAACGTGCTGCTGCGCGCCGACGCGGTGGTGCGCGCGAGCGACGGGGCGTTCGATCCGACCGTCGGTCCGTTCGTCCGGCTGTGGCGCCGCGCGCGCCGCGAACGGGAGCTGCCGAGTGAGGCGCGGCTCGCCGACGCCGCGACGCGCGTCGGCTGGCGTGAGCTCGTGCGGCTCTCACCGGACGGTCACCGTGTCGAGCTGCGCCGCGCGGGGATGCGGCTCGATCTCGGTGGCATCGCCAAGGGCTACATCGCCGACGCTGCGCTCGCGAGGCTTCGTGAGCACGGCATCACGCGCGCGCTCGTCGACGCGGGCGGCGATCTGTCGCTCGGTGCCGCGCCGCCGCGCTCGGACGGTTGGCGCGTCGGCCTCGAAGCTCCGGGCGACGGCGGCGCGCGCACGACGATCGCGGTGTCGAGTTGCGGCGTGGCGACGTCGGGCGACGCGTTCCAGTTCGTCGAGATCGACGGCGTGCGCTACTCGCATCTCGTCGACCCGCGCACCGGACTGGGGCTGGTCGGCGCGGGGCAGGTGACCGCGGTCGCCGCCGACGGCGTGACCGCGGACGCGCTCGCCTCGGCGCTCAGCGTCGTCGGGCCGGATCGCGCGGCCGCGGTGCTCGCGCACTTTCCGGGCGCTTCCGCCCGCTTCCAGTGGCCGGGGGACGGCGGGGTTCACGAAATCGTGACGGCGGGCTTCCCGCCGGGTGCGGTGGCGGCTCGTGCGGATGCGCGATAGCGTGGTGTGCTCGTACGCGCGGCCGGGCGGCCGCACCCTGCAGCACCACACCCGCGGAGTCCCATGACCCAGGATCGTCCGAACGACCTCTCGCGCCGCCAGTTCGTCCAGAGCTCCGGAGCCGCCCTCGCGGGCCTCGCGGCCACCCGCGCGCTGCCTGCGCACGGCGTGCACATCGGCGGCGACGAGCTGCTGAAGGTCGGCCTGATCGGTTGCGGCGGGCGCGGCAGCGGTGCGGTCGTCAACGCGCTGAGCGCCGATCCGCAGACGAAGCTGATCGCGATGGCCGATCTGTTCTCCGATCGACTCGACAGCTCGCTGCAGGAGCTGCAGGGCTCGGACGTGAAAGACCGCGTGCAGGTCGACGAGGACCATCGCTTCGTCGGCTTCAACGCCTACCAGCAGGTGATCGACAGCTGCGACGTCATTCTGCTCGCGGCGACCCCGCACTTCCGGCCGCTGCACCTGAAGGCCGCGATCGATGCCGGCAAGCACGTGTTCTGTGAGAAGCCGGTGGCCGTCGACGCGCCCGGAGTGCGCTCGGTGATGGAGACCTGCAAGGACGCGGCGCGCAAGCGGCTCAGCCTCGTCTCGGGTCTGTGCTACCGCTACGACGAGCCCAAGCAGGAGCTGATGAAGCGCCTGCACGACGGCGCCGTCGGGGACATCGTCGCGCTCGAGTGCACCTACAACACCGGCGGACTCTGGCACCGCGGCCGTCAGCAGGACTGGACCGAGCTCGAGTTCCAGATCCGCAACTGGCTCTACTTCACGTGGCTGAGCGGCGACCACATCGCCGAGCAGAGCATCCACAGCCTCGACAAGATCCTGTGGGCGATGAACGACGAGCCGCCGAAGCGCGTCGTCGCGAGCGGCGGCCGCATCGTGCGCACCGACCCGAAGTACGGAAACGTCTACGACCACTTCAACACGCGCTTCGAGTGGAGCGAGGACCTCAAGCTGTTCCACTCCTGCCGCCAGTGGGAAGGTGCCGACCGCGAGGTCTCGGACTTCGTCTACGGCACCAAGGGCATCGCCGCGATCCAGGGTCACTTCATCAAGGGCGAGCAGGAGTGGCGCTTCCGCGGCCGCTCCAAGAGCATGTACCAGCGCGAGCACGACGCGCTGTTCGCCTCGATCCGAAGCGGCGAGCCCATCAACAACGGCGACTACATGTGCAAGTCGACGTTGATGGCGATCATGGGCCGGATGTCGGCCTACACCGGCAAGGTCATCGAGTGGGACCAGGCGCTGAACTCCACCGAGGACTTCACGCTGCAGGAGTACAAGTGGGGCCCGGCGCCGGCGATCGAGGTCGCGCGGCCGGGGATCACGCAGTTCCACTGACCGGCGCGTGCCGTCGCGTCGCGAAGCGCAGCCAACCACACCCGGTGTGATTTGCTGTCCTTCGAAGGGCAGCCAACCACACCCGGTGTGAATTGCTGCCCCACGATCGTCGCGGCCTGCGTCACGGCAAGCATCCTCGGCTGGAACGCCGATCGGGGCTGGCTGATCGCCGTGCTGGCGGCGAGCTTCGTCGTTCGGGCCGGTTGGCCCGGTTTGCGGCCCGGCGGGGACGTGTCGGAGGTCTCGCGGTTCGAGGGGGTCGTGGCGGGTGTGTGGCCGTGGGTCTGGCTCTTCGTGCCCGAGCGCGCGTGGTGGTTCGTCGTCGTGGGTGCCATCGGGTTGATCGGTCTTGCGCGACGGATCCGCCGTCTCGACGAACGATCCCTGGCCGATGCGGTGCGGCGGCGCGACGGGGGACCATGAACCGCCCGCGCCGGGTGCCTTGCCATGCCCGCCGAGCTCGGGTCGAATCGCACGCATGGAGAGAGCGGCATCGCGGTCGCAGCCCCGCATCAAAGACGGCGACCGGACCAACGCCGCGATGTGTCACCTGGCGTCCCTGGCGGCGTTCTTCATCCCGTTCGGTGGCCTGATCGGGCCTTGGATCGTGTGGCTGGCGACGCGGAAGGACTCGCGGTTCGTCGACGCGCACGGGCGCGCGTCGCTGAACTTCCAGCTCACGGTGGCGATCGTGGACGGCGCGCTGATCCTCGTCCTCCTCGGGATGATGTTCCAGTGGTTCGGCGGGACCCTGGCGACGGGTGCCGTGGCGCAGGGGGAGCCGAGCGACCTGGTGCGGCGATCCCTGACGGTCGGGGCGATCCTGCTCGCGGTGACGGTCCTCGCGACGTTGCTGGCGATCGTCGGTGCGCTGCGCGCGTGGTCCGGGCGGTCGTTCCGCTACCCGCTGGCGATCCCGTTCCTGTCGCGGCCGGAGCAGGTGCTCGGCTCCGACGCGTGACGGCCGGCGGCGCGGCGGTAGTCTCGGCGGTATGCCGCACGTCCTCGCCCTCGACCAGGGCACGACCAGCTCGCGTGCGATCGTCTTCGATGCGGATGGTGGGATCCGCGGGATGGCGCAGCGGGAGTTGACGCAGTACTTCCCCGAGCCCGGCCTCGTCGAGCACGACCCGCGGGAGATCTGGGCGACGCAGCGTGACTGTGCAGAGCAGGCACTCGCGGACGCCGGGCTCGCGGCTTCGGAGGTCGCCGCGATCGGCATCACCAATCAGCGCGAGACGACGGTGTTGTGGGACCGGGAGACCGGCACGCCGCTCGCCCATGCGATCGTCTGGCAGGATCGCCGCACCGCCGATCTGTGCGCCAGGATGCACGAGGACGGGCGCGCCGAGATCGTGCGGAAGAAGGCCGGACTCGTGGTCGACTCGTACTTCTCGGCGACCAAGCTCGCGTGGCTGCTCGACCACGTCGACGGCGCCCGCGCGCGAGCCGAGCACGGCGAGCTGGCGTTCGGCACGGTCGATTCCTGGCTCGTCTGGAACCTCACCAGCGGCCGCGTCCACGCGACCGATGCGACCAACGCGTCGCGCACGATGCTGTTCGATCTCGCGAGCGGCGACTGGGACGACGAGCTGTGTGCGCTGTTCGAGGTGCCGCGCGCGGTGCTGCCCGAGGTGCGCGACTCGAGCGGGGTCTGGGCCGAGGCCGATGGTGCGTTCGCCGGCATCCCGATCGCCGGCGTCGCCGGGGACCAGCAGGCGGCGCTGTTCGGGCAGGCGTGCTTCAGCCCCGGTGTCGCGAAGAACACCTACGGCACCGGCTGCTTCCTGCTGACGCCGATCGGCAGCAGGCCGACGCTCTCGAAGCATCGGTTGCTGACGACCGTCGCATGGCGGCGCGGTGGGAAGACGGGCTTCGCGCTCGAAGGCGGCGTGTTCATCGGTGGCGCCGTCGTCCAGTGGCTGCGCGACGGGCTCGGTATCATCGCGGCGTCCGAGGACGTCGAGGCGCTCGCCAACCAGGTTCCCGACAGCGGCGGCGTCGTGCTGGTGCCGGCGTTCGCCGGTCTCGGCGCGCCGCACTGGGACGGGTTCGCCCGCGGCACGATCTGCGGGATCACGCGCGGCACGACCGCGGCGCACCTCGCGCGCGCGGCGCTCGAGAGCATCGCACTGCAGGTGGCGGAGCTCGTCGAAACGATGGCGAAGGACACCGGGCGCTCTCTCGAAGAGCTCCGCGTCGATGGGGGTGCCGCCGGTGACGCGACGCTGATGCAGTTGCAGGCGGACGTGCTCGGCATCCCGGTCGTGCGGCCGGCGGTCACCGAGACCACCGCACTCGGCGCCGCCTGGCTCGCCGGCCTCGCGGTCGGGACCTGGCGCTCGACCAAGGACCTCCAGAAGCACTGGCGCGTCGACCGCCGCTTCGAGCCGAAGGCCGACCGCGAGCGGATCGACGCGCTGCGTCACCGCTGGCGCGCCGCGGTCGAGCGCGCGAAGGGCTGGACGAAGGAGATCGGCTCCGCATGAAGCGCGACGAGATCCGAAGGCGCATCGCCGACCGCGACGAGCCGTGGGACATCGCGGTGATCGGCGGCGGCGCGACCGGCGCCGGCATCGCGGTCGACGCCGCATCGCGCGGCCACGCGGTCGTCCTGTTCGAGCAGAACGACTTCGGCAAGGGCACGTCGAGCCGCAGCACCAAGCTCGTGCACGGCGGCGTGCGCTACCTGCAGCAGGGCAACGTCTCGCTGGTGATGGAGGCGCTGAAGGAGCGCGGCATCCTGCGCGACAACGCGCCGCACCTCGTGCACGACCTGCGCTTCATCGTGCCGAACTACGCGTGGTGGGAGGCGCCGTTCTACGGCATCGGCATGAAGGTCTACGACATGCTGGCCGGGCGCTACGGCTTCGGACCGTCGAAGCACCTGTCGCGCGAGAAGGTGCTCGAGGCGATCCCGACGCTCGAGACCGACGGGCTGCGCGGCGGTGTGCAGTACCTCGACGGGCAGTTCGACGACGCGCGCCTGCTCGTCAACCTCGTGCAGACCGCGGCAGAGCAGGGCGCCGCGCCGCTGAACTACGCGCGCGTGGTCCGATTGCGCAAGGACGGCGACGGCTTCGTGCAGGGGCTCGACGCGATCGACGCGGAGACCGGCGACGAGCTGTCGGTTCGCGCGCACGCGGTGATCAACGCGACCGGACCGTTCAGCGACGCCGTGCGGCGGCTGGACGATCCCGACGCGTCGGACATGATCGCGCCGAGCCAGGGCATCCACCTGGTGTTCGACCGGAGCTTCCTCGGCGGCGACAGCGCGATCATGGTGCCGCGCACCGACGACGGCCGCGTGCTGTTCGCGATCCCGTGGCACGACCGGACGCTCGTCGGCACGACCGACACGCCGATCGACGACGTGGTGCTCGAGCCGACGCCGCTCGAGGAGGAGATCGCGTTCGTGCTGGAGACCGCGGCGCGCTACCTCGAGCGCGATCCGACGCGCGAGGACGTCAAGAGCGTGTTCGTCGGCATCCGTCCACTCGTCAAGGCGGAAGGCGCCGGCAGCACGGCGGCGTTGTCGCGCGATCACACGATCCACATCGCGAAGTCCGGTCTCCTGACGATCGCCGGCGGCAAGTGGACGACCTACCGGCGCATGGCTGCCGACGCGGTCGACCACGCCGCCACGCTCGGCCGGCTCGACGAACGGCCGTGCGTGACGCGCGAGCTGCGGGTGCACGGCTACCACCAGCACGCCGGCCGGTTCGGCGACCTGGAGGTGTACGGCTCGGACGCACCGGCGATCTCCGACCTCGTGCGCGCGGACGCGACGCTCGGCGAACGGCTCGACGACGACCTGCCGGCGATCGCGGCGCAGGTCGTGTGGGCGGCACGCGAGGAGTTCGCCCGCACGGTCGAGGACGTGCTGTCGCGCCGGACGCGTTCGCTCCTCCTCGACGCGCGGGCGGCGAAGCGGGCCGCGCCGAGGGTCGCGGCGCTGCTCGCGGCGGAGCTCGGGCGGGACGGCCGCTGGCAGCGGGAGCAGGTCGCGGCGTTCGCGGCGCTCGCCGACCGCGCGATCGTCACCGGCTGACGCGGTGCCCGGTCTCCGGACGCCTCAAGCCCGTGCCATCGGCCGGCCGATGCTTCCCCGAGGCGACGATTTGCCGGCGCCTTCGCATCGATGCCGTCTGCGCCCGACAGGCCGAACCCTGCGCCGACCCATCCGCGCGCGCAGCACCGCGTGATGTGGGGGGTCGCGGCGTGCGCCGCACTGGCCGGCGTGGTCGCGGCGTTCGCGCTCGCGGGTCCCGGCGGTGGCGGCGCGACCCCGCCGTCCGCGGCGGACGGCCCCGACGCCACGCGCCTGCTCGCCTGGCAGGAGGAGGTCGCGCGGGTGCGCCAGGAACGCGCGCAGCGGCTGCTCGACCGGCTCTACCCCGGCCAGGCCCTGGTCACCGTGACCGTCGAGCTCGAGGCGAGCGTCTCGAACGCCGAGGAGCGCATCACCGCGGACTTCCCGGCCGTGCGCTCGCGCTCGAAGACCGAGGACCGCGGCGGTGCCGACGGCGAGCGTCACGACACGCAGACCAGCGAGTACGAGCCGTTCCTCGGCACGCGCGAGACGCGGGCGCTGGCGCCGAAGATCCGCGCGCTGCACGCGGTGCTCGTGCTCGACCCGGCGCTGTCGGTCGATGCGGTCCGTCGCCGGGAGATCGTCAGCGCGGTGCGGAGCGCGATCGGCACCGCCGACGACGGCAAGGCCGATCTCGACGTGCTGGTCGAGCCGCTGACCGCCGCGCGGGCGCAGGACACGGCGCCGCGCACCGCCGGATCGTCGCTCGCCGCGTGGCTGCCGTGGCTCGTCGCGCTCGGTGCGTTGGCTCTGGCGATCGCGTTCGTGCGCCGGCGCGCGCAGGCCGTCGAACCCGTGCTCGCGCCGGCTCCGGCCCCGCCGGCAGCACCGGCGACGCCGGCCGCGCCGCAGGGCGCGGCCGACCCCGAGGGGGTGGCCGAGTCCACGACGGCGGAATCCGCCGACGCCGAGCCGGCCGTCGAGGGGCCGTTCGCCCACTTCGCGGGCTACGACGCGCGCGACCTCGCGGCGGTGCTCGACGACGCCCACCCGCAGCTCGCCGCGGTCGTGCTCGCGCACCTGCCGCCGAGCCGCGCCGCCGAGGTCCTGGCCGCGCTGCCACGGGCAGTGCGGGTGGACGTCGTGCGCCGCGTGGCGAGCCTCGACCACGTCGCACCCGACGCCGTCGACCGGGCGGTGTCGGTGCTCGATTCCGAGATCCAGCGGCGGGGGCTCAGGCCGGGGACGATCGCGCCGCCCCCGGGCGCGCATTCGGCGGCGGCGATGCTCAACCTCCTCGGGGACCTCGAGCTGCTCCGTGAGGTCGAGGAGGAAGATCCCGATGCCGCGGCGCGCATCCGCGACGAGCTGTTCACCTTCGACGACGTCGCACGCCTCGACGGTCGGGCGCTGCAGCGCGTCCTGGGGCGCCTCGACGCGCGGACCGTGGCGCTGGCGTTGAAGGCCGCGGACCCGGCGATCGAGCAATCGATCCTGTCGAATCTCTCCAGGCGCGCCGGCGCCCTGGTGCTCGAGGAGCGCGAGAGCCTCGGGCCGACGCCCCGTCGCGAGGTCGAGGAGGCCCAGGCGGCCGTGGTGGGGGTGGTTCGCGATCTGCTGGAGCGGGACGAGATCGCGCTCGACGACCGGGCGGCCGAACTCCTGTGATCGGCGGGCGGTTTGCGACATCCGGGTCAACCCGGCGTCGCCGAACGGCCGATGAGAGCGGCATGCAGAGGGACGGAGGGCGCACAGGGCCGTGAAGCAGTGGCTCGCGATCGCCGGCCTGGGCGTCGGCCTGTTCGCCGTCGCCATCGTGGGCACGCTCGCGATCCAGGGTCGACTGGATCACGACGGTACCCGCGGCATCCCGCTGCTGGAGCAGCTGTTCGCCGACACCGGCGACCCGGCGAAGCCGGCGGCGCCGACGGTGGTGGTCCCGGCCGCACCCGCCGGCGAGACCGCCCCACCGGCGGCCGGCGAACCGGCCGCCGCGCTCGTTCGCGAGCCGTTCCAGCTCCCCGAGCTCAGTGGCGCGCTGAAGGTCGAGGACATCGAGAGCATGCTGCGTGCCGCCGAGGTCCGGGACCGCGCGTCCCGCGATCGCGCCGCCGCGGTCGCACAGCGCGAGCGGGAGCTGGCGCTCCGGCAGCGTGATCTCGAGGACCGCGAGGCCGCCGTCGCCGACAAGATGCTGGAGGTCGACCGCGAGCGCGAGAGGCTCGAGGCGCGGATCGCCCAGTTCGAGAAGGACGTCCTGATGGTGCATCGGGACGACGTCCGCGCGCTGCGCGACTACGCGCACACGCTGGCCGCGTTGGATCCGGAACGTGCCGCCGCGGTGCTCGAGCGCGAGTGGCAGGACGAGGCCGGACGCAAGCGCATCACGCGGGCGCTGGCGCTGCTCGACGCCGAGGAGGTCGGGGCGATCCTGGGGCAGGTGCCGGCCGACCGCACCCGTGAGGTCCTCCTCGAACGGCTCAAGGTCGTCCGGGAGCAGTAGTTCCGCCGGTTCGCCGTCGCGTGGCGCGGCGAATTCGTCAATCGGAATGCCGTCTTGGGTCGATGGGACAGGGAGGGTTCCGATCGCAGTGACTCGTCCCGAGACGAAGACGACCCGGACACGGGAGAGACGGCCGCGTCACGCCATTCCCGTGGCGGCGTGGATCGTGGCGTGCCTGGCCCTGGTGTCGGGTGTCGGCATCGTGAGCCTGCGCCAGAAGCCCGTGGCCTCCACGCCGACGGCCGCGCGCGTCGTCCGGCAGGTGCGCGCGATGTGCACGCGGGTCGTCGAGGTGACGTTCAACCCCCGCGTCGCCCGCGGCCTCAAGATCGCCAAGGTCGCGTTCCGCTTCACCTACCGCATCGCTCCAGGCGACCGGGAGCTCGTCCGCTCGCGCATCGAGACCGACTGGGATCGCCTGGTCTCGCATTGTCTCGAAGCGTTGATCCAGCGCACCCCGCGCGAGCTGAAGGACACCGCGGGACTGCAGGCCGTGAGCCAGGATCTGCTGCGGGCGATCGACGACGTGTTGTTCGAAGACGGCAGCGGCCGTGCGGAAGAGATCCTCTGGCAGCAGATCGTCGTCCAATGAACGAGCTGCTGTCCAACGAGGAGATCGACACGCTGCTCGAGCTGTTCCGAGCCGAGGGCGGTGGCCTCGACGCGCAGGCCGAGCAGATCCTGCGGGTCGCTGCGAACCGCGGCGAGGCCGAACGGTGCGAGAACGTCGACCTCCTCCAACCGCGGCGCTTCCCGCGTCGTCATCGCGAGGCTCTCGATCGGCTGTTCACCTCGCTCGATCGCACGATCGCGGTCACGATCGCGGATCGCCTGCGGCTCGAAGCGAGCTGCGAGTGCCAGTCCATCGAACGCGTTCGGTGGTCGGAGTGGGTGGCGCGCGCGCGGGGTCCGATGGCGGTGTTCGTCCTCGAGCTCGCGCAGTTCGGCTCGCGCGGCGTGCTGACGGTGTCGGCGGACCTGTTGCACGGTGCGGTCGATCGGCTGCTCGGCGGCGCAGGCCGCACGGGTGCCGCGCCGTCGCGATTCTCGAACGCCGAGTTCACGGTGGCGGACGGGCTGGTCATCCCGCTCGTCCGGCGCATCGGCGAAGCGCTGTCGTCGCTCGGCGATGCCGAGGTGAGGATCCAACGGCGACTGGCGGACGTGCACCTCGCGCGCTGCGTCGGCGAGCACGACCCGGTGCTCGCGGTCCGCTACGGGGTGTCGGCCGAACCGCTCTCCGGCGAGCTGCGCCTCGTCGTACCCTTCGCGGATCTCGAGCCCCACCTCTCGCGCGCGCTCGACACCGTCGAGCCACGGATCGCACCGGGCGCGATGCGGGCGAAGACCGCCCAGAACCTCCGTCCCGTGCGGCTCGATTTCCGCGTCGTGCTCGGTCGGACGGAGATGAGCCTCCGCGAGCTGCTCGACCTGCGCACCGGGGACCTCGTGCTGCTCGGCACGCGGGTCGGCGAGCCGGTCGAAGGGCTGATCCAAGGGCGTTCCAAGCTGCGCGGCCTGCTCGGCCCGCGCCAGGGGCGCATGGCATTCCGAGTGACGAACGACGGGGAGGGGCGTGATGTCGGAGCGTGACAAGGGCCGTGGACCCGCGAACACCACGATGCAATTCCAAGACTCGGAGACCGCCGCCGAACAGCAGGCGACCGGACACAATCTGGACTCGCTGCTCGACGTGCGCATTCCGGTGACCGCGGAGGTCGGTGGCACGGAGCTCACGTTGCAGGCGATCCTGGATCTCGTGCCGGGCTCGGTCGTGCCGCTGGACAAGCGCGTGGACGAAGCCCTGGATCTCTGCGTCAACGGCAAGCTGGTCGCGCGCGGTGAGATCGTGTCGTTGGACGGCAGCTACGCGCTGCGGATCACCGAGATCGTCGATCCGCACGATCGCCTCGAGACCTTGCGCTAGCGCCCGGCGCGAAGCTCACTGCTTCTCGACGGCGACGTCGATCCACCACAGCTCGTCCCCCGGCTCGCCGGTCAGCTCGAGATCGAGGAGCGCCGGCTCGTCGGCGTCCCGCGGTGGCAGCTCGCAGAGCGCCAGCAGCATCTTGCGTCCGTCGCCGCCGATCTCGGTCGGGTCGAGCAGCGTGATGTGCTGCGAGCCGTCGAGGGCGACGGCCTTCGCCGAGACGCGGAGCGCGTGCGTCGCGCCCGCCGGCAAGCCGCAATGCAGCCGGACCATCGAGTGCCCCGCAGGGAGCAGGACCGGGACGCGCGCGCGGGCGGAGCCCCGCTCGCCGATGCGCAGGATGCGCAATCCGGCCCGAGCGATCCCGTCGGCCGTTCGGCCGGATGTCAGCGGCAGGCTCGGAATCGGCACCCGCGCGGCGAGGTCGGACAGGGGCACGGTGACCAGCCGGGACAGCTGGCCGTGGAGCCCGGGCTCGATCGTCGTCAGCTCGACGACGACCCAGGGCAGGGAGCGCGACAGCGGCAGATCGACGACGAAGGCGTCGTCGCGGCGCTCGGTGGGATCGAGCCGCGTCTCGAGCACCGGCCGGCCGTCGAGGAACACCCGCAACGCGGCGACGCCCGGGCTGTCCGCCGCCAGCTCGATCCGTCCGAAGAGCCGGCTCGGCGCATCCTGGGATCCGGCCTGGACTTCATAGCGCAGCGCTTCGCCGCGCCGTGGCGGCAGCTCGAACGCGAACTTCGCGTTGCCGTCGCGCGTGACCCGACCGCCGCGCTCGGCGCTCGCGTCGCCGACCTCGATCCTCACCGGATCGGCGTCCGGACGGGCGAGCCGCCACGTCCCGGCCGGAGTCTCGAGAAGGTCTTGCCCACGCCAGGCGATGCGGATGCCGGCTGCCGGGCGCTCCTCGGTGGCGGGACTGGCCGTCACCTGCGGGAGTGCCGGCGGTCGATCGTCCGCGGGTGACAGGTCGTGTAGGAGCCACGGCGACTCGGCGTCGAGTTCGAGATCCTGGACGGCCCACGGGGACTCGCCTTGCGGCGAGGCCAGCCAGCTCGCCGGTGGCAGTGCGCTGGGGGCTCGGCCGTGTGCGATCTCGCTGACGTGGGTGTTCGACGTGCTCGAGCGCGACTGGACGTCCGACGCATCGACGGTGGCCGACCACCCGTCCGCGAGCAGGGATTCGAAGCGGAACAGGTCGTCGATCGACGCGGGCGCGAACGGCGTGCTCGCCGGCGGGAGCTGCGACGACACGCGCAACAACCGCGGGGACACGGTCTCGCCGTTCGCGCGGCGGAGGACCAGCGCCTCGCACTGGTCGAGCTCCCGGTAGATCGAGAGGCCCGCGAGCGGCGCGTCGCCACCGCCGTTGCGGAACTCGAGCAACAGCCGACCCCGGTCGGGCAGCGTGTCGCTGTCGAGCTCGAGGAACGCGTGTCCGTCCATCAGGGACGGGATGTCGACGCGCTGGGACCGGTTCTCGATGCGTGCGACGGGCACGCGGCTCGCCCAGCCGGTGCGCTCGAGGTTGACGCCGGCCGGCAGCACCGGCAGGTGCCCGCCGCCGGCCGACGACAGCGCGAGTGCGCCGAAGTTCCCGTTCGCGCGCGTGCCGAGGTCGAGGATGCCGTAGAGGCGTTCGAGGAGCGCGAGCGTGATCGTGCCACACGAGAGATAGGAACCGTCGTCGCCGCGCTCGGCCTGCACGACGACCGGGATGCCACCCGCGTCGCTCGGTCGCCCGTCGGTCAGGAGCCGCGGTGGCTCGGCGCTGACGGCGAGCGGTCGACCGCCGTGGACCACGAACACGATGCGCGGGTAGCCGGGCAGCTTCGCGAGTGCCGGACCGATCGTCGGCGCGAGCTCGTCGAGCAGCGTGCGAAGTGCCGCGGTGCCGCCGGTGCGGAGGTCTTCCGCCCGCACGCTCGAGGCCACGGGCTCGGTGACCACGCCTTCGACCGTGGTCAGTCGGCCGGAGAGCTGCTCGATCCACCGCGCGGCCGATCCGACCGTCAGATGCGGTTGCGGTGCCGGCGTCACCCGATACTCGGGTCCACCGAAGAACGCCTGCTCCAGCGAGTCCCGCGCCGGCGTCTCCGGAAGGTCGGCGAGGCGCACCGGCACGACGCACACGCTGAGACGCGAGAAGCGTTCCCCCGACGGCCGCGAGGGCGAGTCGACGCCCGGGACCGCGATCGCGCTGCCGGTCGCCAGCCACTCGATCCGCGCGAGCAGCAACGGATCGTCGCCGGCCGGCGCGATGCGCAACGTGAGCCGGCCCTCGCGCCAACGGCGCGGGTCGGCGATGGCCAGCTCGAGATCGCGCGGCGTGCCGTCGCTCGCGGCGTCACCCGTGCCGTCGTGGAGCACCTGCCCGTCGGCCGTGGTCACCTCGATCCGACCCGCGTAGCGGATGCGGATCTCGAGGGCGAGCGCGTCCGATCGGATCGAGAGCGGATACTCGACCGATTGTCGCGGCGCGACGCGACGGGCGTTCTCGCGTCCGTCGACGAAGCGCACCACCGGACTGTCCGCGCCGGCGCTGGGCGTCTCGTCCTGATCGCCGACGTCGATGGCGTCGAGAGCACCGATCCGGATCTCTCGACCAGGGCCGTCGGCCGGCGTGCGCTCGTGCCAGTCGCTGCCGGCGACGTCGATCCAGGTGCGCAGCCGCGCCCCCGGCACGAGGCCCGCGGTGTCGAACCGGCGCCGCTCGGGATGCTCGCGGTCCGCGGTGGGCAGCGGCCTCGCCACGAGCCGATCGCCGTCGACGACCAGTGGAATGCGGTTCGGCACGGCGTCGGGGCCCGCGTTCTCGGGAACGATCGCGAGGCTCGCTGCGGTGATGCCGCTCGCGTCGCCCTCCACGCGGGCGGACGGCGCCCACGGCGCGCCCGCGCGGATGCGGGTCGGTGGGTCGAACACGATCCGCGGGACGGTGAGCACCGGCAGCTCGATCCCCGACTCCAGCCGTTCCCGCGGGATCGGCGCTTCGCCGGCCCCGTCGACGACGAATTCCGGCACGTCGGGCGGCAGGTGCTCGAAGCGGACGGTCGCGGTGTCGAGTCCTTGCGCACGGGTCATCAGCCGTACGCGGATGCGATCGGCGTCGACGACCAGCCGGTCGATCCACACCGCGTCGAGACCCTCCCCGAAGCCCGCGACGGCGTCGACGACCGCCTGCCCGAAGCGGTTGCGGATGCGCTCGGCCACCGCGCAGGCGAGGGCGCTCCCGGCGTCCGGGGACGATTCGGTGTCGAGCAGCGCGCGCCGGAGCGCGAACGATGCCCGTTGCAGGAGCTCGCGCCGTCCGCCGAGCGCGTAGGCGGCCAGCAGGGCCTCGGCGGCCATCGGCGTCGCGGCGCCGCCGGTGTCGTCGGGGAGGTTGCTCGGCGCGAACGCACCGATCCGTGGCTCGCTCAGCCACACCGGCTGCCACCCCCACTGCAACGCGACGAGCTCGTCGCCGAGTGCTTCGACCAGCGACGTGGCCGGATCGGTCGAGTCCCCGGCGGCCAGCGCCGCGGCGGCACGCAGGGCCCGTGCGATCGCGACCGTCACCCGCACCGGCACCTGGCTGCCCTCCGGGCGGCCGCGCGTCAGATCCGGCCACGCGCCGGTCGCCAGCGGGCCGATCGCGAGAAACGACACCGCGCGGCGTGCCGCGGCATGCGCGGCCTGGTCGCCACTGTGTCTGGCCCACACCGCGAGAAACCAGGCGGCTCCGCCCGTCTCGGCGCCGTTGTCGACGCCGTCGAGCCCCTCGCCGCGCAGGTACCGCGACTCGAACAGCGGCGGGATCCGCCCGTCCGCGGTCTGGTTGGCGATCAGGAACCGGCTGAGGTTCGTGCACAACGACTCGATCGCGGCGCGACGCGCGGGCAGCAGATCGGCGAGCTGCAGCAGCAGCCGCGCGCTCGCGGTGGCGTCCACCGCCCGGTAGGCGTCGGGTGCCGGGCCGGCGGGATCGCCCGCCAGCCAGTCGCGCTGGTCGCGACCGGGATCGAAGCGGCACGCGCCCGGCAGGAGTCCTGCGCGACGCGGTGCCGCGAGGACGAACGCGACGATCAGGTCGGCGCGCGCGACCAGCGCGTCGTCGCCCCGGCGGCGACCGAGCAACGCGAGTGCGAGTGCGTCGTGGAGGATGTTCTGGCGCTCGTCGAGGTGAACGACGCCCGGTTCGGTCGGCAGTCCGGCGTGCTGGAGCGCGCCGGTCTCGAGCTGATCGAGGGTCGCGCCTTCGAGGGGGAACGCACCGTGGCGCAGGTGCCAGGCCGCGTGCTCGCGCCACAGCCGATCGTGGATCGCCGCACACGTCGCGAACGGCACCGCGTCCGAGCGCACCGAGATCGAATGGGCGAAGTGCAGCCGCTCGCCACGCAGCTCGACGGTCGATCCGGCGTCGACGCCGTGGCACAGCGCGACACCGTCGGCGGTCCGCTCGAATCGCAGGGACTGTGGCAGCCGGCGGTCGGCGTCGAGCACGTCCAGATCGGGCCACAGCCCCACCGAATCCGTGCCGCGCCGCGCGAACAGCACCGGCGACCGGAACGCGGCGTCCGCGACCCGACCGTCCGCCGCCGCCAGCGGGGCGTCGAGCTCGTCCACGCCGTCGAGCGCCATCGACCAGGTCAATCCGAGCGCCCGCAGCGGGGTCGGCAAACCGATCTCGTCGACGACGTCGACGCGGACCGAGTCCGCTTCGGCGAGCGTGACCGTGACGTGGAAGCGATGGCCCTCGGCCTGCGCGTCGGCCATCAGGTGGCCGTCTTCGGCCGTGGACCAACCGGTGAGCGGGACCGCATGGGGGCCGTTGCCGGCATCGATCCACAGCTCACGGAGTCGCGCCGGGACCAAGGCGTCGCCATCCGGCGCGGCGGGGTCGCGCGGGCAGACGACGAGTGTGCCCCCCTCGACGGTCGCGACGATCCCGGCGCCGCCGAGGACCGGCGGGGGTGCGGGCGGTTCGGGAGGGGGCGGCGCGCCGCAGGCAGCGAGCGCGAGCGTCAGGGTGAGCGCGACGGCGTTGCGCATCAGGGGGTTCCATACTCTACCCGGACCCCGCGGCAGCGGCCGGGCGAAACCGACCGCGCCGTACGCGCGACGGGACGGGCCGAATCGGCCCGTCCCGCGGTGAACCGCCGACCCGTGCGGGTCGGCGGTGAGAGGTCACGCGGCGCTCAGAAGAGCAGCGTGAACAACAGGTCGATGCCGTGGTTCTGCGAATCGACCGCGCCGGCGCCGGAGCCCGTGCCCGCGTCCGGGCTCACGTCCATGTAGGTGTACGCGAGCTGGGTCTTCAGCTTGTGCTGGTGGTAGTAGGCGCTCGCGGCGATGTTGACCTCGAGGACGTCGCCCTGGGAGAACCCGGCCACCGCGTTGCTGAAGAACGGCTGGCCCGGCTTGACCATGAAGTTGCCGCCGAAGTCGTCCTTGAAGTTCACCATGCCGACGCGGGCGGCGAGGCCGTACTGCGTGCCTTCGCCCGGAGCGGTGGTGTAGGAGCCCTGGGCGTACCAGCCCATCGAGTCGAGGTCCGCGTCGGCACCGGCGCTCTCCGGCTTGTCCTTGCGGAAGAACAGCTCGCCCTGCGCCGCCAGGCCGCCGCCGGACTTCAATGCGCCGAGCACGTTGATGGTCCAGGCATCGTCGCTTCCCGGGGTCGCGACGCCGATCAGCTGACCCGCGGCGAACCGGTCGTTGATGACCGCGATCGACGCGCCGACGCGTCCGTCCATGTTGCCGGAATGCTCGAGGTCGCCCTCGGAGTAGTGCTCGTTCGTCTTGCCGCCCCGGAAGTCGTAGAGGACGCCGAGCGTGTAGTCGAGGCGGTTGCCCTCGTTCGGGCCGGTCGGGTTGGAGAAGGGCGAGCCGGCAGCCGTGTCGTTGTTGAAGATGCCGACGTGCCACATGAGCCGGTCGCCGTTGTCGTTCTTCATCAGGCCGCCCTCGAACAGGGCCCCGGCCGCACGGGCGTCGGCGAACGTCCGAGTCGCGATCGAGCGCTCCGGGAACACCATGTTGGCGGAGCTGAGGTCCGACTGCAGGCTCGCGCGCATCTTCTGCAGACCGATGCGGCCGTTGATCGTGTAGTGGTCGTTGTTGAGGAAGCGCCAGCCGATGCGGGCGTCCTTGATCGACGGCGACTCGGTGAAGTCGGTCTGGAGGTAGTAGGTGATGTCCTTGCTCCAGACGTGGCCGTCGAACTTCAATCGCGCGCGGCGGAGCTCGAAGGAGTTGTAGCTGCCCTGGTTCTCGGTGGCCGAGTAGGCCCATTGGGCCTGGATCCGGCCGCTCATCCGCAGGGCGAACTCGTCCCCGCCGTCGAACAGGATGCCGCCGCCGGGCTTGTAGGTGATCTTCAGCCCATCCTGGAACAGATTGTCCGTGGCGGGCGGGTCGTCGTGACCCTTGCCGTTCTTGACGGGGCCGTCCCCGTGAGCGGACGCGAAGGCCGCGGTTGCGACGATGGCCAGCCCAATTCCGATCGGGTTCTTCATGGTTTCAGTCTCCTCCGAGACGGATCGATCTCTTTCGCTGCGAATGCCTTTCGGCGTGCGATGGAGACGGCGGGCCCTCCCGACCGTCCATGGAGGCGGACGCTAGGCACGCGCCGGAGGCCTTCCAAACATCTTTCGGTGCTTTTTTTCGGTCGACCCGAACATCCGTTAGGGGAACTCTCCACAGCGTGAGGTCGATCCAACCGGCCATGGCAGCCAGGGTTGAGGCTGGGTTGTGGAAAGTTTCGTGACGACCATCGCGGTCGGATCCGCGCCGTGCGGCCCGGCCGCGGGGGGTCCCGAGCGGTGTCTCAGCCGATTCCGGCGACGACCGGCGCGGTGTTCCTTGGTCGTTCTCTGACAAGGACTTGAGTGCGTCGTTCCGTCCGTGCCGGGGTCCGGGATAGACTGCCGCGCATGGTGCGCGAGACCCGCCGCAGCGCGTGCAACCGGGACTGCCCCGACGCCTGCGGCTTGCTCGCCGAGGTCGAGGACGGGCGCATCGTGGGGCTGCGCGGCGACCCCGACCATCCGGTCACCCGGGGCTTCCTCTGTTTTCGCACCAGCCGCTTCCCCGAACGGCTCTCGGCGCCCGACCGGCTCCGCCGGCCCTTGCTCCGGCGCAGGGGTCGGTTGGTGGCGGTGGAGTGGGCCGAGGCGCTCGACGTCGCCGCGGACCGGCTGCAGCGCGTGCGCGACGAGTCCGGACCGGCGGCGATCTTCCACTACCGCTCCGGCGGAAGTCTCGGGCTCCTGAAGCACCTGGCCGACCGCTTCTTCGAGGCGTTCGGGCCGTGCACGACGAAGCGCGGCGACATCTGCAGCGGGGCCGGAGAGGCGGCGCAGGAGGCGGACTTCGGCGTTTCCGACAGCAACGACCTGTTCGACCTCCACCACGCGCGCCACGTGCTGCTGTGGGGCAAGAACCCCGCGGTCAGCAGCGTGCACCTCGTCCCGATCCTGCGGGAGATCCGCGCGAAGGGCACGGCGATCGTCCTGATCGATCCGGTGCGGACCAAGGCCGCGGCGTTCGCCGACCACCTGGTGCAGCCCCGGCCCGGCGGCGACCTGGCGCTCGCGGCCGGCGTGGCGCGGGTGCTGCTCGCGGACCGGCGAGCGGATCCGGCGGCGCTCGAGCGCTGCGAGGGCGGCGCGTCGTTCGCGACGCTGGTGGCGGCGCGGAGCGCCGCGGAATGGGCGGCCCTTGCCGACGTCGAGGTCGCCACCGTCGAGGACCTCGCCGCACGGCTGGCCGACGGTCCGACCGCGATCCTGGTCGGCTGGGGCATGCAGCGCCGGCGCCACGGCGCGGCGATCGTCCGCGCCCTCGACGCGCTGTCCGCGATCAGCGGCAACCTGTTCCGGCGCGGCGGCGGATCGTCGTTCTACTTCCGCCGGCGGGGGGCGTTCGCGACCGGGGACATCGCGACCGGCGCGGCGGCGCGGCACGTGCGCGAGCCGCTGTTCGGCGCCGACGTGCTGGCCGCCAAGGACCCGCCGATCCGGCTGATCTGGATCACCGCGGGCAATCCGGTCTGCATGCTGCCGGACTCCGCCCGCGTCGCGGCGGCGCTCGAGGCGACCGAGTTCGTCGTCGTCGTCGACCCGTTCCTCACCGACACCGGGCGCCGCGCCGATCTCGTGCTGCCGGCCCCGACCCTGCTCGAGGACTCGGACCTGCTCGGCGCCTACGGGCACCACTGGCTCGCCGAGTCGCGGCCGCTGGTCGCGCCGCCGGCCGGGATCCCGCACGAGGTCGAGCTCCTGCAGGCGGTCGCCGCGCGCGTCGGCCTCGGCGAGGCGCTCGCCGGCAGCGTCGACGACTGGAAGCGCCGGCTGCTGGCGCCGGTGGCGGCCGACGGCGTCGATCTCGAGCGGCTGCGCCAGGGTGCGGCCCGCAACCCGCGGGCGCAGGCGGTGTTGTTCGGCGACGGCAAGGTGGCGACGCCGAGCGGCAAGGTCCGTCTCATCGAGGCGTGGCCGGACGGCGCGTTCGCGCTCGAGGACGATCCGGACCGGCCGCTCTGGCTGTTCAGCAACTCGACCGAGAAGGCGCAGAGCTCGCAGTGGGCGGTCGATCCCGGCGATCGACTGCCGGTCACGGTCCATCCCGACCGCGCACCGGCCGGGCTCGGCGAAGGGGACGCCGTGGTGGTCGAGAGTGCACGGGGAAGGTTGTCCGCGGTCCTGCACCTCGATCCGTCCCAGCGGCGCGACGTCGCGCTGGTTCCGAAAGGTGGATCGTTCGATCGGGGCACCTGCGCCAATACGCTGATCGAGGCGCGGCCGACCGACCTCGGGCTCGGCGCCGCGTACCTCGATTGCCGCGTTCGCCTGCTCGTCCCGTGAAGCCGATCACCGGAACGCACATCTACTCGTTGTTCGCCTGCGCGCGCGCGGTGGCGCTCGACCTGTCGATGGACCGGTCGCTGCGCCGGCCGCTGCGGGACGACGAGGAATTCGTCCTCGCCCGTGGACGCGAGCACGAGGCGCGGTCCGTCGCGACGCTCGACTGGCCCGAGCCCGTGTATCCGCGTGGAGACTTCGCGACCGGCGCGGCGGCGACGCACGTGCTCCTCCAAAAAGGCGTCGAGGGCGTCCTGCAGGGCGTGCTGGTCGGCGACGGCCGGCTCGGCATTCCCGATCTGCTGCGTCGCGAGGACGGGGACTCGGCGCTCGGAGCGTGGCACTACGTCGTCGGCGACGTGAAGTCCTCGGCGCGCCCGCGCGGCGATCAGCTGTTGCAGGTGGCGTTCTACTCGGCGCTGTTGGCCGAGCTGCAGGGACGTCGGCCGGAGTACGGCTTTCTCGTGCTGAAGGACGGCCGCGAGGAGCGCTTCGCGCTCGCCGACTACGCGGCCGCGCTCGAGGACGCGGTCGAGCGGGTCACCGCACTTCGCGACGATCCCGCTGCGGTGCAGCCGTTCCTGTCACGGGCATGTGGCTCGTGCCGGTGGTCGGACCGGTGCCTGCCGGAGCTCGAGCGCGGCGACGACCTCTCGTTGGTGCAGGGCATGACCGACGGATTGCGGCGCACGCTCCACGCAGCGGGCGTCGCGAACGTGGGATCGCTGGCGCAGCTCGCGGTCGAGCGAGTCGCGCGCCGCACGCACGTCGAGCCCGCGCGGCTGCGGCGCCTGGCTCGCGCGGCGGCGGCGCGTCTCGCCGGTGAGCCGCTCGTCGAGCGGCCCGGGCGCGTGGCGTCGCTGTGGCCCGCGGCGTTCGTGCACGTGCTCACCGATCCGTTCGAGGAGCGCCTGCTCTACGTCGGCGTGAGGATCGGCGGGGGCGGCGACCGGGTCGTCGATGCGTGCCCGCGGTCGGTCGGTGAGGAATGGGACGCGCTGTGCCGCGTGCTCGCCGCGGTGCCGCGCGACGCGAACCTCGTGCACTACGGCGCGGCGCTCCCGCGCTGGCTCGACGCACTGGGGCACGGTCGCGCCCGGCCGCCGCAGGTCGAGGGGCGGCTGATCGATCTCGCGCGGCGGCTGCGCGGCGTCGCGGTGTGGCCGGGGCCGGTGTTCGGCCTCGCCGAGCACGTGCGCTTCGGGCTGGGTCGCGATCCGCACCGGGTCGGTCGAGCGAGCGCTGCGGCGCTGCTCGCCGGGGACGAGGGCTGGCTCTGCGCGAAGGGTGCGGCCGATCTCGACGACCTCGCGGCGCTGGCCGCGCGATGGTGCGCCGAAGGCGATGTGGTTCGCGCGGATGCCGCCGGCGGTGCGACGCGATGAAGCGCACCGGGGAGGTGGGGCCGACGTTCGAGCAGCGCCTGCTGCGGTTCCTCGCGCGCGAGGAGGACGACGAGCGGCGGTCGTCGAGCGAGCTGCGTGCGTTGCCGGTGGAGGAGCGCGTCCTCGAGGGCGAATGCATCGAGGGTGCGGTGCTCGAGCGCATCGAGGACGACGCGCAGGTGTTCCGTGTCACCGAGAACTTGAGCAAGTTCCGGCCCGGCGACGCGGTGGCGGTGGGGGACGGCGTCGACTTCGACGCGGCGTGCTCGCTGGTGTACGCCGGGTGGGACGCGGACGCGGGCACGCTGAGGGTCGAGCGCGATCGATTCGCACGCGGTGATGCGCCGCGCCTCGAGCCGGGGCAGCGCTACGTGATCGATCGCCGGCCGCTCGGGTTGCGCGGGCGGCTGCAGGACGTCGTGCGAGCCGGCTTCGGTGACGAGCTCGTGGCCGCGGTGCTCGAAGGACGGCATGCGCCGGAGCGGGACGCGGGTCGCCACGAGCGCGCGGTGGCGGCGCTGTCGGCCGCGGGACTCGCCGACGCGCAGGTGCGCGCCGGTGCGGCGGCGATCGCGACCGAGAGTCTCGCGCTCGTGCAGGGGCCGCCGGGCACCGGCAAGACGCGGCTCCTGGCGGAGGTGCTGCGGCTCCTGTGCGGATCCGGGTGTCGCATCGCGCTCGGCGCGTTCACGCACCGTGCGGTCGACAACGTGCTGTTCGCGGTCCGTCGACTCGCGAAGGACCTGCCACTGGTCAAGGTCGGCAATCCGGGACACGGGGCGACCGAGCTGCGCGCCGCTGGCGTGCGCATCGCGGGGTCGCGACCGGGTGCGCTCCCCGACCGTGGCGTGATCGCCGGTACGCCGTTCGCGCTCGCGCGTCTCCCGTCGAACGTCGGCTTCCACTTCACGGTCTTCGACGAGGCGGGACAGCTCCCGATCCCGCACGCGATCGCGGGATGCTGCTCGCGCGGCGATGGCTGTTCTTCGGCGACCACGAACAGCTCCCGCCGGTGGTCACGGCGCAGCACACCGACCGCGAGGTGACGGCGTCGGTGTTCGAGCGGCTGCATGGCAGCTACGGCAGCGAGTTGCTCGACACGACGTGGCGCATGAACGACGGCGTGTGCCAGGTCGTCAGCGAGGCGTTCTACGGCGGCCGGCTCGTGCCGCATCCGAGCGTCGCGGCCCGGCGGATGGCGTTCGCCCGCGGCGGCGCGCTCGACGAGGTGCTCGATCCCGAGCGGCCGGTGGTGTGGGCGCGTGTCGATCACCTGCAGCCGGGCATGCGCTCGACCGAGGAGGCGTCGCTGTGCGCCGACCTCGTCCACGAGCTCGTGCATCGCCACGGCGTGCCGCGACGCGAGATCGCCGTGCTGGCACCGTTCCGGGCGCAGGTGCGCGCCATCCGCTCGGCGTTGCAGCGCGCGGGACTCGGCGGCGAGGACGAGCCGGTCGTCGACACCGTGGAGCGACTGCAGGGGCAGGAGCGCGAGGTCGTGGTCGTGTCGCTCGCGGTCGGGGATCCCGGCACGCTCGCGGCGCGGGCGTCGTTCTTCTTCTCGACCAACCGGTTGAACGTCGCGCTTGTCACGTGCGCGGACCAAGGCCGTGCTCGTCGCGTCGGCGGGGGCGTTTCGTGCGCTGCCCGAGGACGTCGACGCGTTGCGCGCGGCGTCGATCTTCAAGCGGCTCGCGCGGGCGCTGCCGCAGGTCGACCTGACCGCGGTGTACGGGCGCGTACGTGATCGCGATCGAGCGTCGGTTCGAGCTGCCCGGTTCGGTCTCCGGGAGCGCGGTGCGCGGGCTCGTGGCGCTACCGGACGGAGACGGGCCGTTCCCGTTCGTCGTGTTCGTGCACGGCTACACGGTGTCGTGCGAATGGGGGTTCTACCCCGAGCTGTCGCGGCGGCTCGCGGAGCACGGGATCGCGAGCGTGCGCTTCGTGTTCTCCGGCGACGGCATCGGTGCGGACCTGCGGACGGTCGTCGATCTCGACGCCGTCGCCCGCAACGGCTACACGGACGAGCTCGCCGACCTCGCGGGGGTGCGGGCGTTCGCGGACGCGCAGCCCGAGCTGGATGCGGAGCGGGCGGCGGTGCTCGGGCACAGCCGAGGCGGGGGGATGGCGCTCGTGCATGCCGCGGAGGACGGCGCCTATCGGACCGTCGTCGGCTGGGCGCCGATGGATTCGATCCTCAGGTTCTCGCCCGAGCGGCTCGACCAGTGGCGCCGGAACGGCGAGGTGTTCGTCCGGCACCACACGCTCGACCGGCGGGTGCGGCTGTGCCGGTCGGTGCTCGAGGACGCCGAGCGGAATCTCGACCGGCTCGACATCGTCGCGCAGTGCGGGCGGCTGCGATGTCCGATCCTCGTCGTCAACGGTGGCCGCGATCCCGGCCTGCCGCCGGCGTCGGGCCAGCGGTTGATCGCGGCGTGTCCGATGCCGGGCTCGTGCCAGGTGACGATCGAGGATGCGGGCCACACGTTCGGTGCTCGGGACCCGTTGCCGGACCCGATGCCGCCGCGACTCGAGCGCCTCCTGTCGGTGACGGTCGAGTGGCTCGATCAGAGCATCGCGACGAGGATGTAGGCGACGTAGAACACGACGCCGAACAGGATCCCCAGCAGCAGCGTGCGGAGGAGCCACGGCCATGGCGCGCGGGACGCGGTCATCGTGAACGTCCCACGAGCTTCAGGAACTCGTCCTCGTCCAGCACCCTCAGCTCGAGCTTCTTCGCCTTGTCGAGCTTCGAGCCGGCCTTCGCGCCCGCGACGACGTCGGTGACCTTGGCGCTGATCGACGAGGACGTCGACGCGCCCATGCTCTCGACCAGTGCCTTGGCTTCGTCTCGCGACATCGAGTCCAGCCCGCCGGTGAACACGAACGTGCGCCCGGTGAGCGGTCCCTCGCCCGATTGCTTCGCCGAACGCGGCTCCACGCCGGATCGCTTCGCGGCGCTGAGGAAGCGGCGGTTCTCGGTCGAGTGAGAAGAACTTGCGGATCGACTGGGCGACCTCCGTGCCGACGCCCTCGACCTCCTGCAGGCGCTCCTCGTCGGCTTCGGCGAGTGCGTCGAGCGTCTCGAACTCCGAAGCGAGCTCCTTCGCGGTCTGCTCGCCCACGTGCCGGATGCCGAGCGCATTGAGGTAGCGCGCCAGCGCCGGGTGCTTCGCGGCTTCGATCTCTTCGGCGAGCTTCTCGAACGATCGCTCGCCCCAGCGCTCGAGCTCGACGATCTCGTCGTGCTTGTCGGGCAGTGTGAACACGTCCTCCAGCGTCGTCAGCAACCCGGCTTCCATCAGCTGGTCGACGTTCTTCGGGCCGAGGCGTTCGATGTCCAGCGCACGCCGCGATGCGAGGTGCACGATGCGGCCGCGGAGCTGGTCGGCGCAGTCGACGTTGACGCAGTGGAGGAACGCACCCTCCGACTCCAGCTCGCTCTTGCACGTCGGGCAGCGCTTCGGCGGCTCTGTCGGTTTCGAGTCCCGCTTGCGCCGCTCCTTGTGGACGAGGACCACGGCGGGGATCACGTCGCCCGCTCGCTCGATGTCGACGACGTCGCCCGCCCGCACGTCGCGTTCGGCCACCAGACCCCAGTTGTGCAGGGTCGCGCGCCTGACGGTGACGCCGGCGAGCTCGACCGGCTCCAGATCGGCGACCGGCGTGACCACGCCGGTGCGCCCGACCTGCGCGACGATGTCGGCGATGCGCGTCGTCGCTTGCCGCGGCGTGAACTTGTAGGCCAGCATCCACCGGGGCGTGCGTGCCGTGCGGCCGAGGCGGCGCTGCAGGTCGAGTGCGTCGATCTTGGCGACCACGCCGTCCATCTCGTAGTCGGCGGCGTCACGCTCCGCCTCGAGCCGGCGATGGAACTCGAGGATGCCGTCCACCGAGTCCACGACGTCGAACCGGTTCGACAGCGTGAAACCGAACGCCGTGAGTCGATCGCGTAGCTCGTGGTACGTGCCGACGTCGAGCCCTTCGACGTGGCCCGTGCCCCAGCAGATGAAGTCGAGCCGCCGCCGCGCGACGATCGACGGGTCGAGGAGCTTGAGGGTGCCCGCGACGGTGTTCCGAGGATTGCGGAACGGCGTCGCCTCGCTCGTCTCCATCTCCTCCTTGAGCTGTGCGAAGCGGCGCACGCTCATCAGGACCTCGCCGCGGATCTCGATGCGCTTTTGGGGCGGCGACTTCCCACCGAGCTGCAGCGGCAGATTGCGGATCGTGCGCAGGTTCTGCGTGATCTCCTCGCCGGTGGTGCCGTCGCCGCGGGACAGGCCGCGCACCAGAGTGCCGTTCTCGTACAGGAGGTTGGCGCTCACGCCGTCCAGCTTCGGCTCCACCGCCCAGGGGAGCGGGGCGTCGCCCCCGAGGTCGAGCTGCTTGCGGACCCGGGCATCGAACTCGCGCACCTCGTCCGCCGAGGTCAGCGACTCGATCGAGAGCATCGGCAGGAGGTGCCGGTGCTCCTCGAACCGCGTGCCCTTCGGGAGCGTCGCGCCGACGCGCCGCGTCGGGGAGTCGGGCGTGACGACGTCGGGGTGGTCGCGCTCGAGGGCTTGCAGCTCGCGGAAGAGCGCGTCGTACTCCGCGTCGGTCATCGGCGGCGCGCCCTCGTTGTAGTAGAGGCGCGCGGCCTCGTTCAGCGTGGCGCGCAGCTCGGCAGCGCGTTGGGCGGGGCGCGATCGGGGCATGGAGTAGGGCGGTTCTAGCGAGGTGGGGGTGTCAGGGGTAGGCGCATTGGAGGCCGCGGCATCCGAGGGCAACGTGAACGGAGGGTTGCGAGCGTATCCGGCGTTCCGGCTCGTTCGAGCTTGCGGACACCGTGGCTCGGCAGCCTCGCCGAACTCGGCAGAGACGGGCTCGCTCATCTCCGGATCCGAAGACCGAATGGCCTGCGAAGCACGTCGGCCACCGTCTCGAGCACGGCGTTGACGCGAATCGCGCGGCGGTCGCTCTGATGCACGGTGACGCGGCACCGCCAAGCTCTACCACTGCAGCCCGTTCGGGCAGCAAACCACACCGGGTGTGGGTGTCCGGGTGTGGGTGTCCGCGCTTGGCCGACCGTTGCTCGCGGCTGCCGCAACGCGGGATTCGCGCGTCGCCGACCCAAGGGCAGCAGTTCACACCGGGTGTGGATGTCCGTCGTCCGCGACTCAGAACGGAATCGTCACGCCGTCGCCATCCTCGTCCTTCCTCTCGCTGCCACCCTCCACCTTCGCCCGGTAGCCGTCGTACGGCACCTCGTTCCGCCGCACCTCTTCACCGGTCAACGAGTCCTTGAAGTCCCGCGGGCGGACCTCGACGAACACCTGCTTGCCGAGCACGTCCTCCGGTTCGATCGAGACGCGGCCGGACGACGGCAGTCCCATCGCCGCCAGGATCCGCCGGGCCCGGAAGCGCCCGCGCTCGGAGAACACGATGCCGTCCCAGGCCGCGAGGGTGCCGACGAACTCGCCTTCGGCGACGATCAGTCGAATCCCCCAGCGCTCGTCGCCGTTTCGGGTCGTTCCACGCGTGACCTCGGCCACGCGGCACAGATAGGTGCCGGCCGGCACGGTCACGAAGTCCTTCATCTTGTCCTGATCGGTTCCGAGATCGAAGTCCACGTCGCTGCTCCCTGATTGTGGGTCCACCGCACCTGTGTGCCGGAACCGCCCCTGGTGACGCACGCGTTCGAGGAAACTCTCGGAATCCGGGATTCCGCGTCCGGGCGTGACCGCCGCGGGCGGTTCTGCGATCCTGCTCGATCGGACCCCATCGAGCCGTGACCGCCACCCAGGAGCCCCTCCCCGAGATCCTCGACGACCGCGCCGCGTTCCTGGCGTTGGCAGGGGAGCACTACGAGAACTTCCCGGTCGGCTCGATCCTGGTCCCGCGCGACCTCCGCCCCCACGTCCACCGCGTCTACGCGTTCGCGCGCACGGCCGACGATCTCGCCGACGAGCTGCGCGATCCGGTGGCACTGCAGGAGTTCCACGACAGCTTCGTCGCACACCTCGATCCGGCCACCGCGCCCACTCCGGCGGTCCCGCTGTTCGCCGACCTGCGCGCGACCATCACCCGCTTCCGCCTGCCGCCGCAGCTCTTCCTCGACCTCCTCGATGCGTTCGCGCAGGACCTGCACGTCTCGCGCTACGCGACCGACGTCGAGCTGTTCGACTACTGCCGTCGCTCCGCAGATCCCGTCGGCCGCATCGTGCTCCGCATCTTCGGCCACGACGACCCGACGCTCGACGCACTCTCCGATCGCATCTGCACCGGGCTCCAACTGCTCAATCACCTGCAGGACATCGCGCAGGACCTTCGCGAACGCGATCGCATCTACTTCCCGACGAGCGATCTCGACCGCTTCGGCGTCCGCGAGTCCGACCTCCGTGCCGACGTCGCCAGCCCCGCCGTGCGCGCACTCGTCGCCGAGTGGCTCGAGCGCACCGTCGCCCTGTTCCGCGAAGGCTGGCCGCTGACGCGCGCGGTCCGCGGCCGCCTGCGGCTCGAGCTCCGCGCGATCGTCCGCGGTGCGTGCGCCGTCGCCGTCGCGATCCGCCGGCACGATCACGACGTCCTCGCGACGCACGTCCGGCTCTCCCGTGGTGCGCGCGTTCGCACGCTCCTCGCGGCGCTCGCGACGCGACGCGCACCGGAGGTGCTCCGGTGAACGCCATCCCGAAGGTCGCCGCGCTCTCCCCCGAAGAGATCGCCCGCCGCTCCAAGTCGAACTTCCTCACCTCGTTCGTGTTCCTCGACCGCCGCCGCCGCCACGGCCTGTCCGCGATCTACGCGTTCTGCCGCGCGGTCGACGACGCGGTCGACGACGCCGAGAGCCCCGAGCAGGCCCGCGAGCTGGTCGCGTTCTGGCGCGACGAGCTCGACCGCGTGGAATCCGGGACACCCGAGAGCGCGACCGGTGTCGCACTGGTCGGCGCGGTGCGCGACTTCGGGTTGGAGGTGCGCCATCTGCGCGAGGTCATCACCGGCGTCGCGATGGACATCGAGCCTCGCGGCTTCGAGACGCTCGACGATCTGGACGGCTACTGCCACAAGGTGGCGTCGGCCGTCGGTCTCGCGTGTCTGCCGGTGTTCGGCGCGCACGGCGACGCGGCGGAGGCCTACGCCCGCGCGCTCGGCCTCGCCTTGCAGCTCACGAACGTCCTGCGCGACATCCGCGGCGACGCGCTCGAAGGGCGCATCTACCTGCCGCGCACACACCTCGCGCGTCATGGCGTCGATCCGGAGTGGCTGTTGGGTTCCGGGCCGGCCGACGTCTATGCCCGGGGCGGTCCGATCGACCGACTCGTCGCCGAGCTCGTCGCACTCGCACGTGAGCGCTTCGCGCGCTCATCGGCGCTGCTGCCCGAGTCCGAGCGCCGCGCCCTGCTGCCCGCGGAGGTGATGGCGGTCGTCTACGCGGCGCTCCTCGAGACGATCGCGCAGCGCGGTGGTCGCATCGACCTGCAGAATCGCCCGCGCATCCCGCGCCCCAAGAAGGCGTGGCTCGCGCTTCGCACCTGGTGGCGCGGCCGTCGATGAGCGAAGCGATCGTCGTCGGCGGCGGCCTCGCCGGCATCGCCGCCGCGTTCGCCTTGCGCGACCGCGGTTTGCCAGTCGAGCTCTGCGAGTCCCGCCCGCAGCTCGGTGGCCGGGTGTTCTCGCTGCCCGCCGCGGACTTCTCGTACCGGCTCGACAACGGGCCCCACGTGATGCTGGGCTGCTACACCGAGACGCGCGCGCTCCTGCGTCGCCTCGGCACCGAGCGCGCGTTCGATGCACCGCGGACGCTGCGACTGTGCTACGCGGACACCGAGGGTCGTATCGCGCGGCTGCGGCTGCTGCCCGGCCCGACGCCGGTGATGCTGCCGCTCGCGCTCGCCTGCCTGCCGGCGTTCGGCTGGCGCGCGAAGGCGCGCGCGGTGCGCGGGCTCGGCGCCGTGCTGCGCGGTGCGCCCGCCGACTGGACGCTCGAGCGGTGGCTCGATGCGCACGGCCAGGCAGGAGCGCCGCGTCGCTTCCTGTGGGACCCGATGTGTCGCGCGATCCTCAACGCCGAGGCGTCACAGGTCGACGCGGCGCTGTTCCTCGCGACGCTGCGACGCGCATTCCTCGGCTCGGGTGTGGCGTCGGCGATCTGGATGCCGCGGTCGCCGTGGTCGGCGATCGTCGGCGAACCGGCGCGCGACCGGCTCGTCGCCGCCGGCGTCCGCGTCCGCTCGGGACGGCGGCTCGTCGCCATCGACGTGCACGGCGATCGCGTCGCCGCGCTGCGGTTCGGCGACGGCGAGGTCCGCGAGGTCGCACCCGACACGGTCGTCGTCACCGCGATCCCCTGGCACGCGCTCGCGAAGGCGCTGCCGGATCCGGCGTTGCTGCCGGCCGCGTCGTTCGCGGGCTCGCCGATCGTGTCGGTGTACTTCGACGTCGAGGGCGATCCGGACCTGCCCGCCGATCCGCTCATCGCATTGGTCGATGGCGAGCCGTTCCATTTCCTCGCGCGCCGTCCGGGCGCGCCGCCGGGTGCGTTCGCGGTCCTCAGCGGCGGCGGGACCGGGCTCGACGGTCTCGACGTCGCGGCGATCGAGCGCGCCGCGCGCGCGCAGCTCGCCCGGCATTTCCCCCGCGCTGCCGGGCTCGACGGCGGCCGCGCCCGGGTCGTGAAGGAGGCGCGGGCGACGGTGCTGCTGCCACCCGGATCGGCCGCGCTTCGTCCCGCCCCGGGTTCCGGCTGCGGTCTCGCGAATCTGCGGATCGCCGGCGACTGGACCGCGACGGGGCTGCCCTCCACGCTCGAGGGCGCGGTGTCGTCAGGGCTTCTGGCCGTGCGCGCGGAGGCGCCCACGATGCCTTGGACCGGCTCCCGAGATGCTCTATAGCTGGCTCTTTCCGTCTGCTTCCGCAGGCCCTCGTCTCGGCCTCCGGAGCCCCGGTTCCGGCTGACGCCGCTCGCACGGCTCGCCGGGTCAAGAGGCTCCTCGGTGGTGGCCCGGACGGACCCTCATCGGATCACCCTGACACGAAAGGAAACCAACCCATGGCAGTTCTCGTCGGCAAGCAAGCTCCCGACTTCAAGGCCCAGGCCGTCATGCCCGACGGCTCGTTCAAGGAGCTGAAGCTCTCGGACCACCGCGGCAAGTACGTGGTGTTCTTCTTCTATCCGCTCGACTTCACGTTCGTCTGCCCGTCCGAGATCATCGCGTTCTCGAACCACCTGCCCGAGTTCAAGGAGCGTCACTGCGAGGTCATCGGCTGCTCGGTCGACTCGCACTTCACGCACCACGCGTGGCGGGAGACGCAAGGTGGAGAACGGCGGCATCGGCAAGATCGACTACCCGTTGGTCGCCGACCTGACCAAGTCGATCGCAGGGGACTACGACGTGCTGACCGCCGACGGCTCGGTCGCCTACCGCGGCCTGTTCCTGATCGACAAGGAAGGCGTCGTCCGCCACCAGGTCGTCAACGACCTGCCGCTCGGCCGGAACATCCACGAGGCGCTGCGCATGGTCGACGCGCTCGAGTTCCACGAGCAGCACGGCGAGGTCTGCCCGGCCAACTGGAACAAGGGCAAGAAGGGCATGAAGGCCGACGCCAAGGGCGTCGCCAGCTACCTCGCCGAGAACGCGAAGTCGCTCTGAGCCCGGGCTCCGCGGATCTGCGAATCGGCCCGTCTCGCGCGTGCGGGGCGGGCCGTGCGCGTCCCGGGGGTTGCAGGTGCGACGCCGGCCGGCACTCTGGACGGCGCCGAATCGATGCTCCGCACCTCCCTGACCTGCAGCCTGGCGCTCGTCCTCGCCGCCGCCGCCGCGGCCCAGAATCCGTGCCCCGATGGGGGTTTCGGCGGGATCGAGCGGGTCCTCGACCTGCCGGCCGCGACCGCGACCGACGGACACGTCGGTGTCGCGCGTCTCGGCGACCGGTTCTACGTGGCCGCCCGGCGCCGCAACGCGCTCGCGGCGCATCACGTCTACGTCCTCGACGGCGACGGACAGCCGCTCGCCGGACTCGACTTCGATCAGCCGGCGGCGCTGGCCGGATCCGCGTGGGGCCTTCGTGACCTGACGACGGACGGCACCTGCCTGTTCGGCGGCAGCGAGCTCGGCGTGTTCGGCTTCGACACCTCGGGCCAGCCCTGCACCAGCATCGTCACCAGCAACGGCCCGCGCGCGTTCGCGAGTCCGCTGGGTGGTGCGGCGCTGCAACGGCTCGGCACGATCCGCGCGCTCGCATTCGACGCGGCGGGCAACGGGGGGAGGGGTCGTTCTGGGCCGCGAACCTGGACCGCGAGCTGGTCGAGTTCGACCGCTCGGGCAACGTGCTGACCGCGTGGCCGAACCTCGACGGCTGGTGCATCCAGGGCCTGGCGTTCGATCCGGGTGGCCGGACGTTGTGGGCCTACGCGCTGCCCGACCAGGGTCCGGTGGTCGAGATCGATCCGGCGACCGGCCGGCCGACCGGGCGGACGATCGACGCGTTCGCGCGCGGCAGCCAGGCCGGGCTGTGCACCTTCGTCGACGGCGTGGCCAGACGGCTCGCTTGGATCGCGCAGGGAGAACGCGACCTGCTCGTGGTCGCGACGCTGCGGACGATCGATGGCCTCTCGGACGCGCCGCTCCTCGTCTCCGGCATCGACGGCGGTCCGGCGGACCGGTCGTTCGAGTCCGCAAACGCGGGCGCCACCACGCTCGATCTCGCGCTGGTCGGCGGGACTCCGGGACTGCCTGCGGTCGTGTTCGTGAACCTCGGCAACGACGCGCTCGCGTGTGGCGACGTGACCTCGCTCGGACCCGCGTGGCGGACGCTGCAGGGCTTCGTCGCGGTGACACCGTTCTCGTCGCCGAGCGGCACCGCGATCGAGCTGCCGACGACCGTCGGCGCCACGTTGCCGGTCCCGCTGAGTGCGTTGCCACAGAGCGTCGCGCTGCGCGCGCAGGCGGTGCACCTCGACCTGTCGTTGCTGCCGTCGTATCCCGGCGCCTTGGTGGTCGTGCCATCGAACGAGATCGAGGTCGCGGTCGAACGGCGGGTCCCGAAGGGGGTCACCGTCGTCGCGGAGGGCGTCGACTCGCTGCTCGGCGATCCGGTCGCCGGCTTCTTCCGCATCCGCAACGACGGCAGCGATGCGATCCGAGCCATCGAGCTCGAGGCCGTCGGCGGCATGGTGTTCGACTACGACCAGGACACCGGCGACGGCGTTGCGTGGGCCGGCAACAGCGCGGCGGCGTCCGGCTGTTGCGGCACCTACCGGCAGGGTTCGGACGTCACGACCGGACTCGACTACGCCGCGACGCCCGCGGCTGGCTGCGACGCCTTGGCGCAGCGCGGCTTCCTCGAGACCGGCGCGGACGGCACGACGTTGACGTTCCCGTTCCGCGGCGGGTTGTTCGGGAACGGTGCGACGTTCGCGTTCGACTGCGACACCGACGGTGGCCGTGGCGTTGCCGGCAGCGACATGGACGGCATGCGCGTGCGGGTGACGTTCGCGAGCGGTGACGTTCGCATCGGTGTGCTTCGCGCGGACGTGGGCGGCGCGCGGCGCGCGACTCTCGGGTTGTGAGCGGAGTCGCCCGCGGCGGGCGCGATCACTTGGGCGGGTCCTTCTTCGGATTGAGGATGCGGTCGAGGATGCCCTTCACGTCCGGCGCACCCTGCTTCCCCTCGCCGTCCTGCTTCTGCCCACCGAGCACCTTGTCGAGCAGATCCTGTCCCTGCTGCTGCAGCGCGCCTTCGGCGGCGTTCTGCACGAGCTGCTGGAGGTCGGGCATGGCGAGCTTCGGCGCGTCGAGCGTGCCGGCGAGCTTCGCACCGAGGGGGGAGTCCCCGAGGTACTGGAGCACCTTGCGGCCATCCTGGTGTGCGGCGAGCAGGGACTTCGCGTCGAACGTGTAGTCGAGAACACCCGCGAGGCTCGTGCGTCCGGAGAAGCCGACCTGCTGGCCGAGCGCGTCCAGCTTCATCTGCGACGTCTCGACGAAGCCCTGCCGCAGGACGAACTGCGTCACGAAGTCGTTGAAGTCGAGCGTCCCGGAAGACACGCCCGCGAAGCTCAGCAGATTGCCGAGCTCGGGCGCGGGCTTCATGCGCCCGTCGTTCAACGCGAGGTGGCCCTGTCCGGACCACTCGTTCAACCAGGCCAGGACCTCCTGCCCGGTCTTCGGGAACGCGGTGCCGGTCAGGGTGAACGTCGTGTCGACCTTGCTCGCGAAGGTCACCGCTCGACCGGCGTCGATCTCCTTCTGCAGCCCCGCGAGCAGCGGCACCGCGTATTGCAGCGCCGCGATCGCGCTCGCACCGACTTCCGCGTGCTGCAATCCGACCTGCAGTTCGAACGGCGGTTGGTCGAGCTGCGTCGCGTCGACGTTGGCCGTCAGCGTCAGCGCACCGCCGTCGAACGTCCCCGCCTGCGTGTCGATCTTCAAGGCGCCGTTCTGGAGCGAGAGGCCGGCCTTCAATCCGGTGACGAGCTGGTCGACGAAGGCGAGCCGATCGATGTTCAACTGCGCGGTCACGCCGACCTGCTTGACCAGATCGGCCATCGAGGTGCCGCCGTAGTCCGCGAGCAGCGGCGCGCGGAGCTCGCCGGTCACCCGCCCGCCGCTGTCCTTCAGCATCGCCGGAATCGGACCTCCGAACGAGGCGAGCCGCGCGAGATCGACGTCGAACTTCATGCCGGCGCGGGCAGGCGTGCCGTCGCTCGCGGCCTCGGTCGCGAGGCCTTGGACGTCGAGGAAGCCGAGGTCCGCGGTCACCTTCGACAGGTCCACCTCGGGCGCCTTGCCGGCGTGCGGCACCGTCGCCGTGAGCTGCGGGCGCACCGTGAATCGCTCGGCCTGCACGTCCATGTCGTGGAACAGCGGCCCGGCGAAGTGCGGCTGGTCGATCTCGATCGAGCCGTCCATCGAGAGCTTCTCGGCGGGGACACCGGTGAGGCGCGTGTTCGCCTGCACGATGCCCGCGAACGCGGTGACCTGGCCCGGCGCGAAGAACGACGAGAGCAACGGTTCGTAGCGCGACAGATCGAGTCCGATCGCCGTCAGGTGCGCGTCGACCGGCTTCTCCGGGTCCGGCTCGGCATCGACGTGTAGCTCGACGCTCCCCGGCTTCCCGGACCCGCCAGGCCGATCGAGTTGCGCACCGAAGTCCAGACTCACGACCGGCGTGCCGTAGTCCTTGCGGATGCGGGCGTGGACGTTCGACATGCGCTCGAGCACGCCGTTGGTCTCGTGCGTGACCTCGATCGTCGCGTCGCTCAGCTCGAGGTCGAGGTGCATGTCCGTGAGATCGACCGACGCGGAGGCCCGGATCTCGTGCCCGCCCTGTTCCGGTGCGCTCGTCGCGCCCGAAGTCGACGGCGGCTGCTTCGGAGTGCCGCCCAGCGCCTGCACGTTGGTCGTGCCGTCGGCCTTCTGGATCACCTTCAGGTCGAGTCCACTCGCCGCGCCCTCGAGCGAGAGGCGTCCCCGCAGGAGATCGACGATGCCGGCGTCGCCGCGCAGCGACCGGACCGCCAACAGCTGCTGGTCCTGCGGGAAGCCTTCGGGGTTGCCGATGGCGAGATTCTCGACCGCGATGCCGGAGAACCAACCGAGCCGGTAGTCGCCGATCGTGACCTTCGCGCCGAGTGCTTCGGAGGCGTCGTTCTCGAGGCGCTCACGCATCCATCCCATCGAGAGAATCGCGGGCATCGCGAGGACCAGCGCGACCGCGAGGACGGCGAGTGCGAGGACGACCTTGAGCACCCGGTGGCGCCGGGGTTTCTCGGTCAGAGGTGGTGCGATGTCAGTGTCGTTCACGACCGGAGGGGCCTCGTTCCGATAGGGATACGGGATGCGAGGGGATGTGGATCCTGGACAGCCGTCGCTGCTCGAACGCCTCGATCTGGCGTTGGCGCGCCGCGTGGTGGAGACCGTTCCCGAGGATAGCCCTCCGGAGCAGGCGGTGCAGCGTGCCCGGTGGCAGCCGACTCTCGAGGAACGGCACCGCTGGATCGTCGGAACCCTCGGCCTGAGGGGCTTGCGCGTCCGCACGACGGACGTCGACCGCATTCTGAGCGCACGGGGCGGCCGGATCCTGCCCGAGCACCAGGAGCACAAGATGGTGCGGGGGTTGTCGTTCGTGCTCGATCAGATCGAGCAGCGGGCCGAGGAAGGCAGACCACCCGACGGGTGGTTCGTCGTCGAGGGATTTCGCCGCGCGACGGCGGAGATCGGCCGATTCCACAACAACGTGCTGCGTCGCGACGAGCCGTGGGACGCGGTGCGGGGGGTTCGCTACGTCGCCCCCGACAAGATCGCGGCGCGGATCGACGGCTTCCATCGCGACCAGTGGTTCGGCGAGCGTGCCGACGTGTTCTGCGCGCTGCATCCGGTCCGGCAGGCGTTCCGCCTGTTCTGGCGCTTCGCCCGGATCGCGCCGTTTCCGGACTTCAACCTGCCGTTCGGGTTCGTCGCCGCCACCGCCTGGCTGCGCGTGCGGGACTATCCGCTGCCGATTCCGGAATGGAGTGACCGCGCGCGGCTCGAGCGCCTCGTGGCGGGCGGGCCGCCGTCCCGCGTGGTGCAGTTCGAGCGACGCATGCTGGAGCTCGTGCATCCGACGCGGATGCCGCCGATCTGACGTGCAGCCCGACTAGACCTCGCCGCGCCGGCGCTCGAGCCGGCGCAGCGTCGCGATCGGGAAGCTCCGGCCGTCCTCGAGCGTCGCCGCACGGAAATCGACCGCGTCGAGCCGGCCGACCGCGCGGTGGCCGTTGGCGGTCTCGACGATGACCTTCCGGCCGAGCAGGCCGAGTCGATCGCGGAAGCACGATTCGAGCTCGGCCGTGCGATCGGCGACCAGGTCCCGGAGTGCGCGATCGATCGATTCGGCGAGTGCGAACACGACTGCCTCGCGGTCGAACTCGCGGCCGGTCGCGAGGGCCAGCGAAGTCGCGATCTCGCGCAAGGGATCGGGGAAGCGTGTCCGGTTCACGTTGACGCCGACGCCGACCAGGCAGCCGAGCACGCGGCCGCCGTGCGCGTCGATCAGCACGCCGGAGAGCTTGCGGCCGTCGCAGAGCACGTCGTTCGGCCACTTCAACGCGAATCGCCGGTCGGCGACCGCCTCGAGGGCACCGACGATCGCGACCGGGATCGCGGCCGCGAGCAGCGCAGGCTCGCGGATCGCGATCGCGTCGACGCGGAGCGTCGCCTCGACGTCCAGCCCCGGCTCGCCCGACCAGACGCGCCCCTGACGGCCGCGGCCGGAGGTCTGGCAGTCGGCCCACACGACGGCGTCGCCGGGTTCGAGCTCCAGTGCGACGTCCTGGGTGGACGCGCACTCCGACAGGTGGATCAGTCGCTGGAACCGCGTGGCTCGCGCGAGGCGTGAGGCGAGGTCGTTCGGGGTGGCGCTCACGCGCCCGATGCTACTCGGCCTCCGGCCCCGACGACGCATTCGACACCGCCGGCTCGGTGGGATGCGTGTGCGCGCGGATGGTCTCGATCAGGAGCTCTCGCTGCAGCGGCTTGGTCGCGTAGTCGTCGCAGCCGGCCTCGATGCAGCGCTCGCGGTCGCCGCTCATCGAGTGCGCCGTCAACGCGACGATGGGACCCCGGTAGCCGGCCTCGCGGAGCTGCCGCGTCGCCGAGTAGCCGTCGACGCGCGGCATCTGCATGTCCATCAGCACGACGTCGAACGGCATCCCGGACGCATCGGCTTCCAGCGTGCGGACCACGGCCGCGGCGCCGTCTCCGGCCAGTTCCACCGTCGCGCCGAGCTTCTGCAGGAGGAACGAGAACAGCTTCTGGTTGTCGGGTCCGTCCTCGGCGAGCAGGATCCGCAGACCCGCGAACGGCCGTTGGCCGACGTCGCTCGACCTGCTCGAGATCCTGCGGGCTCGCGGAGCTGGGCCGAGACGTCGTCGAGAGTGGCACGCCGGCCAGCGGGCCGGTCGGCAGCGAGACGCGGAACGTGCTGCCCTTGCCCGGCGCGCTGCGGACCTCGATGCGGCCGCCGAGCAGCTGGGCATAGCGCTGGGTGATCGTCAGCCCGAGGCCGGTCCCGCCGAATCGGCGGGTCGTGGTGTCGTCGGCCTGCGTGAACGGCGTGAACAGCCGCGCGACCTGCTCCTCCGACATGCCGATCCCGGAGTCCGTGACGGTGAACTCGACCGCCGTCGCGTGCCCCTCGGTGGGCATTCCCACCTCGAGCTCGACCGAGCCGGACTCGGTGAACTTGATCGCGTTGCCGAGCAGGTTGACCAGGATCTGCCGGACGCGGGTCGGGTCGGTCATGATGGTCTCGGGGATCGGCATGCGCCAGCCGAGGTTCATCGTGAGGCCCTTCGCGTCGGCGCGGACGCGCATCAGCTCGAACACGTCCTGCGCGACGCGGATCGGCGAGCACGGGATCTTCTCGACGGTCATCTTGCCGGCCTCGATCTTGGAGAGGTCGAGGATGTCGTTGATGATGCGCCAGCAGGTGCTCGCCGTTGGTCAGGATGGTCTCGGCCGCCTCGCCGACTCGAGTCCACCGGGGTCGTTCTCGCGCAGCAGCTCGGCGTAGCCGAGGATGGCGGTCATCGGCGTGCGGATCTCGTGGCTCATGTTGGCCAGGAACTCGCTCTTCGCCCGGTTCGACGCCGCCTCCGCGGCACGCGCTCGCTCCAGCTCACCGTTCGCCACCGACAGCTCCTGGCGCGAAACGGTGCTGGTCTGCAGCGCCTCGGCCATCGAGTTGAACGACTCGGAGAGGATCGCGATCTCGTCCCTGCCGCGAGCCTGCACGCGGGTCTCGAAGTGTCCCTGCGCAACGGCGCGCGTGGCGGCGAGCAGTCCGTCGAGCGGTCGCAAGACCCTGCGCATCAGCAGGAAGGACAGGATCAGCGTGCACACCAGCAGCGCGGCGCCGATCGTGAGGTTCGAACGGTGGATGCGCACCGCGGCGCGCTCGACACCGGCGAGCGACCACACGACCCGAACAGCGCCGACCGTCTCGCCCTCACGCGTGATCGGCGTGATCGTGGACAACCGGTCGCCTTCCGTCCGCATCTCGGTGTCGTCGGGCACATTGCGCTCGAGTCGGGTCGGCGAGCCTTCACTCGACTGCGAGCGGCCGGTGGCGAGCAGATCTCCGTCCACATCGTAGAGCTGTGCCTCGACGACCTCTTCCTGCGCGAGGATGCTCTCGATGGCCCGCCGCAGGGTCACGCGATCCTGGCTCTGGACGGCGTTCGCGGTCGATCCCGAGATCAGCTGGGCGGTCAGCATCGCCCGCTCGTTCAGGCCCGCACGGGCACCGCGCTGTTGGCTGCGGATGTTGATGACGGTGAGCAGCCCACCGAGCAACGCCACGATCGTCGTGACGTACAGCGCCGCCTTCTCGGGAATGCCGAGCGGCAACGAGGGCCGAACCTGCCGTACATCGTCCATGGGCCGGGCGGTTGGCGCCGGTCTCCGCCCCGTCTCTCATCGGTTCGCGCTGCCGGGAACCTGAGCCGCACGGCGGGTGGTTGCGCGTTCGCCGCGGTCGCTCGACGATCCGCGCCGATGCCGATCCTCGACGCGACCATCTGCGATCGCCTGCTCCGGTCGGAGGGGGAGCGCCTCGTCGCCGCCGTGTCGCGACTCGCCGATCCCGAGTCGCCGCTGCCATCGGACGTCCAGCGCCTGCGGGCGATCGGACCGACCGAGCTGGTGCCGGCAGCACTGGAGCTGGTGGCGGCGCGCCGGCGCGCCGCGAGGAAGATCGAGCGGGCGGAGCGGCTCCTCTGCGATCCGGAGGGTGTCGAGCAGGCGTCGGGGACCGCGGTCGCGCGACACAAGGCGGCCAGGTTCGCCGCGGCGGGGGTCGGCACGGTGGTGGACGTGTGCTGCGGGATCGGCGGCGACGCCATCGAGCTGGTGCGGGCCGGGGTCGAGGTCGTGGGCATCGACCGGAATCCCGCGAGGGCGCGGATGACGGCGCACAACGCGCGATGCGCGGCACGCGTGGGTGACGCGACCGAGCAGAAGCTCGCGGATGCCGGCGTCGCGGTGCACGTCGATCCCGCCCGACGCGTCGAACGGGCACGGGGACGGGGCGGGCGCCGACTGTGGCGACTCGAGGACCTGGAGCCTCCGGTCGACGTGGTCGAGCGGCTGCTGGTCGACCGCCCCACCGCCTGGAAGCTCGGACCCGGGGCTCCGCTGACCGAGATTCCCGGGGTCAGCGAACGCGAGATCGAGATCGTCGGCGATCGGCAGGGGCTCCTGCAGTGCGTGGTCTGGAGCGGGCCGCTCGCGCGCGCTCCGGGACAGCGAACCGCGACGCGGCTCCGGAACGGGGAGCCGCTGACGTTCACGGCGGCGCCGGGTGCCGAGTCACCCGACCCGGCGAACGGAGTCGGCGAGTACCTGCTGGTTCCCGATGCGGCACTCGAGCGTGCCGGGTTGGTCGCCGCGCGGGTCGGAGCGCGTGGGTTCGCGGAGCTCGCGCCGGGCCTCGGATTGTTGACCGGCGATCGCGCGATCGACGACCCGTGGTTCGAGAGTCACCACGTGCTCGCGACGATGAGCTGGCGTGAACGGCGGATCGGAGCGTGGCTCGATCAGCACGGCGGCGGTGAGGTCGTCGTGCGCACACGCGGCCGTGCGGTGGACGTCGACCGTGCGGGTCGCGCGCTCCGGCGTGGCGGGGATCGGCGCTTCGTCGTGTTCGGCCTGCGGCTCGGCAAGCGGGTGATCGCGGTGATCACCGGCTGAGGAACGGCCCGCAGGACGGAGCTGTCAGACCGGGTCCGGGTGCTCGTCCTTCAGCTCGACGGTTCGCCCGGTGCGGAACGACTCGTCGGCCGCCAGCACGATCCGCAGGCTGTCGACCGCGTCGGCAAGATGATCGGTGAGGTCGAGGTCCTCGCGGATCGCACGCAGGAACAGCTCCTGCTCGAGTCGACACAGCGCGTCGTGATCGGGCTCGTCGCTGGTGTCGATCAGCTCGTCGGGGTGCGCGAAGCCGCCGTCCGGTGCCAGTCGACTCGAGTGAACCCGGAGCCGATTGGTCTTGGTGTGCGCGTCGATCTCCGACGTGTCGCCGCCTGCTGCGGAGTCGACGATGCTGACGGCGCCGTCGGGTCCGATGACGTCCTTCACGAAATACGCGGTCTCGCTGATCATCGGCCCCCAACCGGCCTCGTACCAGCCGACCGAGCCGTCCTCGAACGTCACCTGCAGGTGACCGTAGTTGTACATGTCCGCCTGGATCTCGTCGGTGAGACGCGCGCCGATCGCGCTGACCCGCAGCGGCCTCGAGCGGGTCATCTGGCACATCACGTCGACGTAGTGGACGCCGCAGTCGACGATCGGCGAGATCGACTCCATCAGGCTCTTGTGCGTGCCCCAGGCATCGCCGTGGCTCTGCTGGTTGAGGTTCATCCGCATCACCAGCGGCTTGCCGAGCCCGCGCGCGATCTCGATGAACTTCGCCCAGGCCGGGTGCACGCGCAGGATGTAGCCGATCACGAGCTTGCGGTGATGGCTGCGCGCGAGCTCGACGAGCTCCCGTGCCTGCGCCGCGGTTTCCGCGATCGGCTTCTCGAGAAAGACGTGTGCACCTGCCCGGAGGCTCTGCTTCGTGAGCTCGAAGTGCGTGGTCGGGTAGGTGTTGATCGACACGCAGTCCGGACGCGTGGTGGCGAACGCGGTGTGGAACTCGCCGAAGGTCGTCACACCGCCGAGCTCTTCGGACAGTCGTTCGCGGCTCTTCGGGCCGCGACTGACCAGCCCGACGATCTCGAAACCGTCCATCGCGTGGTACGCCCGCGCGTGCGACGCGCCCATGTGGCCGCACCCGACCACCAGCACCTTCAGTCGCTTCTGACCCGGCTTCGTCATGCCGGGTTTTGTAGCGGCGCAGCCGCGTGGTTGCACCGTCCGCGACGCGCGTACAGGTGGACCCCGACCCGATCGGCCCAGCTCATCGCGAGGTCGATGCGGCCGATCTCGACGAGTGCGCGGGGTGTGCCGCGCGGCAACGGGCGCGCGGTGGCGATCACCCGGAGTTCGGGCGCAGCCAGCGCCACGTGTCGCGCGATCGAGCCGAGCAGGTCGTCGGTGAAGCACGTCGCTCCCAGGTACACGAGCGTCGCGTCACCGACGTTCGTCGTGCGGGCGTCTTCCCGGCGCAGCTCGATGCGCGACGCCACGGTCTCGGCGAGCTCGGGCGCGATCCGTTCGAGCAGGCGGCGGCGCGCCGCGAGCGCGATGCCGTGCCGGTACGTGCACAGCTCGACTCCGATCACGCGTCCGACGCCGGTCGTGCAGAGCGCCTGGAGGATCAGGCGGCCGGTTCCCGAGCCGAGGTCGAACAGCACGTCGTCGGCCGTCGGCGCGAGCCAGGCGAGCAGTCGCTGGAGGGACGCCGGTTCGATCTCACCGTAGGCGGCGGCCCCTCGCCCGCAGACGGCGTCGATCGACGCACGCTCGGCCCGCGGTGCCGAGTAGCCGTCCCGCAGGCCGTCGTGCAGCGATTGCCAGTCCACGGCAGCGAGCGATGGGGGCGCGACCTTCACAGCGTGAACTCCTCCTTGCGAAGTGGCACCTCGGCGTCGCGGAACCCCGCCTCGATCAATCGATCGGCGAACTTCTGCGCCGGGTCCTCCTCGCCGTGCACGACGAACACGCGCCGCACCGTCGATGCGAGGTGCTTCAGGTTGTCGAGCATCTCGCGGTAGTCCGCGTGTGCCGACAGACCGTGGAACACGCGGACCTTGCACCGCACTCGCCGGCGTTCGCCGAACACCTTCACGTAGTCGTAGCCTTCGACGAGCTTGCGGCCGAGCGTGCCCTGCGCCTGGTAGCCCACGATCGCCACACAGTCCTCGGGGCGGCCGAGGCTGCGCTCGAGATGGTGGAGGATGCGACCGCCCTCGCACATGCCCGAGGCGGAGATGATGATCCCCTGACGCACGTCGTTGAGGGTCCTGCTCTCCTGCGCGTCGGCGACGAATCGCACGCCGTCGAAGAAGAACGGGTCCTTGCCCTCCTCGAGGAGCTTCGTCGTCTCGGCGTCGAACAGCTCCGGATGCGCGGCGACGATCTTGGTCGCCTTCGTGCTCAGTGGCGAGTCGACCCAGATGGGTTGGCGTGGGATCCGGCCGTCGGCGACGACCTGGCTCAGCGCCCACAGCACGTTCTGCGTGCGGCCGACCGAGAACGCCGGGACGAGGATGCGGCCGCCATCCGCCATCTCTTCACGGACGGCGCGCGCGACGGCATCCAGCGTCAGGTTGTTCTCCTCGTGCAGACGGTCGCCGTACGTCGACTCGGTGATCAGGTAGTCGACCTCCGGAAGGCGCTCGGGGTCCCGCAGGATCGGCATGCCCTTGCGGCCGTGGTCGCCGGTGAAGGCGACCCGCACGTGCTGTCCCCTCACCTTGCAATCGAGCACGACCATCGCCGAGCCGAGGATGTGTCCGGCGTCGAAGAGCTCGACGGTCACGCCCGGGACGACCTCGAACGGCTCGTGATACGCGTGCGTGCGGAACCGCTTGCAGGTCGTCTCGACGTCCTTCGGGTCGTAGGGCGGGTGGTACTCGACACCGCGCTTCGCGAGGTGCAAGGCGTCCTGCGCCTGGAGCTGTGCCGAGTCGGACAGCAGGTACCTCGGCGAGGTCGGCGGTTGCCGGCGTGCAGTGGATCTCGCCGCGGAAGCCCTGCTTCACCAGGAGCGGTAGCGAGCCGCTGTGGTCGATGTGCGCGTGCGAGAGCACGACCGCGTCGATCGATCGCGCGTCGAACGGCAGCTCGCGGTTGAGTCGTTCGGCGATGCGCCGCGGCCCCTGCACCATGCCGCAATCCAGGAGGATCCTGCGGTCGCCCACGGTCAGGCGGTGCTTGCTGCCGGTCACCTGACGGGCGGCGCCGAAGAACCCGAGCGAGATGGTCATGATGGACACCGGGGCCTGGGACCGCGGGTGGCCGGAGGATAGCGCGAGGCCTCGTCCGCCGCGCGTGGGAACGGCTTCGAGCGACGATTCGCGTCGCGTGCTACAGAGTGCGTATGGCCACCCCGAGCACCGACTCGTTCCTGGCGAACCTGTTCGACCGGTTGCAGACGAGCTTCTGGTTCATCCCCGGGACGATGCTGGTCGGATCGATGCTGCTCGCCGGTGTCGCGCTGTCGGTCGACTCGGCGTACGACTCCGAGATCTCGGTGTGGGTTCCGGGGCTCGAGATCGAGAGCCCGGCCGGGGCGCAGTTGCTCGTGTCCACGCTCGCGGGATCACTGATCACGCTGACCGGCGTCGTCTTCTCGATCACCGTGGTCGCGCTGACACTCGCGTCGCAGCAGTTCGGACCGCGACTGCTCCGCGGCTTCATGCGGGACCGTGCGACGCAGGCCGTGCTCGGGGTGTTCGTGTCGACGTCGCTCTACTGTCTGCTCATCCTGTTCTCGATCCGCGATCGCGTCCACGACCCGTTCGTCCCGCAGCTGTCGCTGCTGTTGTCGCTCGTGCTCGCGATCCTCGCGATCTGTGCACTGGTCTTCTTCCTCCATCACGTGTCGACCTCGATCCACGCGACCGACGTCGTGGAAGGGGTCGTCGACGAGTTCGAACGACAGGTCGACGCGCTGTTCCCGGAGCCGCTCGGTACGGGGGCCCCGGGTGCGGACGAGAGCCTGGACACGCTGATGGCCCGCTTCGCCGGGGATCGCGCGGCGTCGATC
This sequence comes from uncultured Planctomycetota bacterium, assembly GCA_963823025.1. Lineage (GTDB taxonomy): Bacteria > Planctomycetota > UBA1135 > UBA1135 > UBA2386 > CAWGKH01. The sequence goes on from CAWGKH010000013.1 coordinate 101,066, forward strand.
ACGGCGACGGGGAGCGGGTACGTCCGGCTCGTCGACGATCACCGTCTGATGGAGATCGTCGGCCAACGCGATCTGCTCGTCGAGCTGGTCGCCACGCCGGGATGCTTCGTGGTCGAAGGGTGCGTGCTCTTCCGTGTGGCCGACTCGAAGCCCGTCGACGAGGAGCTCGTCGCCGCATTGCGCGCGTGCGTGGTCGTCGGTGAACGCCGCACGCCGCTCCAGGACGTCGAGTTCTCGATCGATCAGCTCGTCGAGGTGGGGCTGCGGGCCCTGTCTCCGGGAGTCAACGATCCGCACACCGCGATCAGCTGCGTTCACCGGCTCGGTCAGGGGCTCGCCCGCCTGGCCCGCCGTTCGATCCCGGCCGCGGTGCGCCACGGCGATCGAGGCACGCCTCGTGTGATCGCGAGGGGCATCACGTTCCAGCGAGCGGTCGAGGCGAGCTTCGTTCGCCTCCACGCCGCGGCCGATCGTGCGGCGGAGGTGCGCGACGCGATCCAGGCGACGATCGCATAGGTCGATTCGGTGACGACGGACGCGTCCCGCCGTGCCGTGCTCGACGCGATGTCGCGAACCCTGCGCGACCGGGCACCGGGTCGGGGATGATCGGCGCCCTCTCGTCCGCTACGCTTCGGCCCCGTGGCTCGACGACAACGCCGAGCGCAGCCGTGGTGGGCCCGCATGCCCGTGCGCGAGCTGATGGAGCTTCGCCTGTGCGACCTCGAGCTCTCGATCGAGGGGACGGCGCTCGCGACTCGCGTCGATCGATTGCACGAGGAGCTCGCTGAACGCGGCCTGCGCTTCCGCCCGCACGTGTGGCTCTCGACCGATTGGTTCACCCCCGACGGCGTCGCGGGCTTCGCGGTGCCGTTCTTCCTCGCGCACCCGCGCCTCGCACGACTCGAGCACGACCAGATGTTCGAGGTGGAGGGAGGCAGCCACGTGGACTGCATGAAGATCATGCGCCACGAGACGGGGCACGCGATCGACAACGCGTATCGCCTGCGCCGGCGGAAGCGATTTCGGGAGCTCTTCGGCCGTCCTTCGATGCCCTACCGCGACACCTATGCGCCCCGAACCGGCAGCCGCGAATACGTGCAGCACCTCGACTCCTGGTACGCGCAGAGCCATCCGGTCGAGGACTTCGCCGAGACGTTCGCGGTCTGGCTGCAGCCGCGAGGGAACTGGCGGACGCGCTACGCGGGATGGCCGGCCTTGCAGAAGCTCGAATACGTCGACGAGCTGATGGGGGAGATCGCGGATCGACCCGCTGCCGTGATGAGCCGGGCGAGGCCCGATTCGCTGCCACGCCTGCGCACGACACTTCGGGAGCACTACGAGGCGAAGCAGGCGGTCTATCGACGCGAGCCGTCGACCGCCTACGACCGCGTGCTCCTACGGCTGTTCCAGCGGCGACAGGGATCCCGGGGGACGCGGGGTGGGGCGAAGTTCCTGCGCGCCCACCGCGCGGAGCTGCGCAATCGCGTCGCGGACGTGACCGGGCAGTATCGCTACGTCGTCGACCAGGTGCTGAGGACCCTGATCGTCCGCTGCCGCGAGCTCGATCTCGTCCTCGCGCGTTCCGAAGTCGAGACCAGGTTGGACGCCGCGATCCTCGTGGCGGTCCTCACGATGCGCTTCCTGCGCGGGCGGGATCGGGAGTACTCGCGATGAAGAAGCTCCGCGTCCTCGTGCTGATGCACCAGGAGTTCGTGCCTCCGGAGTCCATCGACGGACTGACGGAGGAGGAGATCCATCCGTTCAAGATGGAATACGACGTGCTCCGGGCCCTGGAGGTGCTCGGTCACGACGTGCGCCCGCTGGCGGTGGCCGACGAGCTCGCGCCGATCCGCGCGGCCATCGACGAGTTCCAGCCGCACATCGCGTTCAATCTGCTGCGGTTCTTCCACGACATCGGCATCTACGACGCGCACGTCGTCAGCTACCTCGAGCTCCTGAAGACTCCCTACACCGGATCGAACCCGCGTGGGTTGTTGCTGGCGAGCGACAAGGCGCTGTCGAAGAAGATCCTGAGCTATCACCGGATCCGGGTGCCGACGTTCCACGCGTTCCGACGGGGCTCGCGGATCGCCGTGCCGAAGAAGATGGCGTTCCCGGTGATCGTCAAGACCGTCGCCGAGCACGCGTCGCTCGGCATCGCGCAGGCTTCGATCGTGTACGACGCGGACAGCCTGCGCGAGCGCGTGACGTTCGTGCACGAACGGCTCGGCACCGATGCGATCGCGGAGCAGTACATCGACGGCCGCGAGCTGACGGTCGGCGCGATCGGCAACCAGCGACTGACGACGTTTCCGATCTGGGAGCTCAGCTTCGAGAGTCTGCCGGCCGGCACCGAGCCGATCGCGACCGCGCGCGTGAAGTCCGACTTCAAGTACCAGGAGAAGCTCGGGGTGAAGACCGCACGGGCTCGCGGGCTGTCGCCGGCGAAGGAGAGCGAGATCGAGCGGATGACCAAGCGCATCTACCGCGCGCTCGATCTGTCCGGCTTCGCCCGCATCGACCTGCGGATGGACGCCGAGGAGCGCGTCTACGTCCTCGAGGCGAATCCCAACCCGGACCTGTGCTACGGCGAGGACTTCGCGGAGTCCGCGGAAGCGGCCGGGTTCGGCTACGAGGAGCTGATCCAGAAGATCGTCACGCTCGGTCGCGGCTACCGCCCGGCCTGGAAGGTCGACTGACCGGGGATTCCCGCCGGCCCACACCGACTGCCGAGGCGCGGGCGACAGGCGCCGAGCTCGGGCCGAGCGGGTACGATCCGGAGCGTGGATCCGATCGACGATTTCCTGTCCGGGCAGCGGTTCGCGGTCGCCGGTGCATCGACCGATCGCAGCAAGTACGGCAACCGCGTGTTGCGCGCCTACCTGGACGCCGGGCTCGAGGTGATCCCGGTGAACCCGAAGGAGTCGGAGGTCGAGGGCCTCCCGTGCGTGGCCCGGATCGCCGAGCTGCCCGATGGGGTGCACGGCCTCTCGATCGTGACGCCGCCGCAGGTCGGGGTCGCGCTGGTGGAGGCGGCGGCGGCGCGAGGCATCCGCCGCGTGTGGTTCCAGCCGGGGGCGGAGAGCCCGAATGCCCTCGCCAGGGCCCGCGAGCTCGGACTCGCGGTGATCGCCGGCGGGCCGTGCGTGATCGTCGCGCTGAGCCGGCGCACCCGCGCGTCGTGACCCGTGCGGGTCACCCGCGGGCGGCCGCGACGGGCGGCGCCCCGCGGGTCGCCCGGTCGGCGGCGGGCCTCAGGCGTTCAGCTCTTCGCGGGCCTCGTCGACGGCCTGCTGGAGGTCCTCGCTGGTCTTGCCGGCCTGCTTGAGCACGAGCTCCAACTTCGTGAAGTCGATCTTGCCGGCCGCCGACTCACCCTGGGCAATCGCACGGGCGTACTCCCAGAACTTCTTCTCGTGTCGGTTGTTCTGCCGCTCCATGTGCTCGTGGCGGGCCATCGCCTTCTTCTCGCCGCGTAGCCGGCGGTTCTCGCTGATCTTCATCGGTGTGCCTCGGTTGGAGTGTTCGACGGGTCGGAACCGGGGTGCGAGACCCGGTGTCCGGGGAATGCTTCCGTGGCGGGGCGAGTTTCGGCGCCGGTTGCGCCGAAGCGCATACCAACACCTGCTCCGCGGATTGGAAGGGAACCATGAAACCGCATCTGCGGGTCGAGGGGAACCCCCCGCCCGGCGCCGACCCGACTCCGTGATCCCCTTGTGGAGCCTATCCCGACCTTTCGACGGGGTTACCGGCGGGGGTGAAGCGCGCCCGCGGCAACGCACGGAAGTTGTTGTCTGGCAAACGCTTCGTGTGTCCGTTGGGGGCGCTGCGCAGGGCCGGCCACGCGGCTGCCTGCCGGGTCACGCCAGCCGGCCCGGTCCCGGCCCGAGGTCGCTGTTCGCCGCAGCGCGGCAGACCGATCGCCGTTCATTCGACCGATCCCTCGATCGACCGGTCGGCGGCCTTCTCGGCGCGGTAGCGGATCGTGAACGGGCCCGTCCCGGCGACGATCCAGCGGACGTGCCAGTCGCCGTTGCCCGGGACGCCGCGCTCGCCGCGGAGCACCGCCGGCTCGTGCTCCGCGAGGCGGATGCGCTCGATCCGCCAGCGGTCGATCGGCTCGCCGCCCGCGACCACGGTCAGCCCGTCGCCCTCGATCGACAGCAGGTCGGGCTCGCCGAACTCGCGGCCGGCGGCGATCGCCGAGCGCGTCGGGATCGCGTGGTGATTGCGCGCGACCACGTCGACGTAGTGCAGACCGCCCGGCGCGTCCCGCACCTCGAGGTTCTCGAGCGTGATCTCCGGCATCTCGGACGCGTGGTGCGCGACGAACGCCGCGTTGCGGTGCAGGCTCTCTTCGATCAGCCACGTCGGTGGCACGCGACCGGTCAGCTTGCGCGGCCCGCCGACCTCGATCTTGCCGTAGAGCGGATGGTCGACCTCGGTCCAAGGAACGAGGTCGTCGCCGAACGTCAGCAGGTCGATCCACTTGCGCTGGTCTTCGCGGGACAGCCGCTGGTCCTTGTCCTGCATCATCCGGCGGTCGGTCCACATCTCGTTCGTGAACGAGAAGATGCCGAGGTTCTCGTACGTCCAGGTCACGAACCCACCCGCGACCGGGTAGAGGTCCTTGTAGATGACCATGTAGCGGTAGAACGGCAGCATGAACTCGCCGTCCTTGCCGAGCACGTCGTAGACGGCGACGTCTTCGCGCGGGTACGGGCCGCGCTCTTTCGCGCCGGGACCGCGCAGGATCATGCCACCGTCGTTGTGGAACGCCTGGACACCGGCGATGTTCGGGTGATCGGTCACGAACTCGGCGATCGCGCGCGTCTCCGGGTGCGACAGCGGGTATTCCCCGGCACCGGACTGGAGGTGCATCGGATTCCAGCCGCACGGCCAGTTCCGGTTCATGTCGTAGTAGCCGGGGCCGTCCTCGTTGATGCGGCCATCACCGTCGTCGTCGATGCCCTCGAGGCCGAGCATCTCGAAGTCGCCCTTCTCGCCGTCCCGGCAGTACTCCATGAGTCCGGGGTACTTCTCGGACTCGCGCCAGTGGCCCTCGCCGAGCGGCACGCGCTTGCGCATCGCCGACAGCTCGCCGTCGCCGTTGAGGTCGTTCGGCGGGTCCTCGTCGTAGAGGCCGTCGCCATCGTCGTCGTACGGCTTGCGCGACGAACGCTGCGACGAGGGCGTGTTCGGCTCGCGAAACCAGGCCGCGCGCCCGTCGGCGTTGACCGTCGGCACGACGTAGAACGCGACCCGCTTCAGGAGCTCGGCGATGCGCGGGACCTCGGCCCGGTTCTCGAGCAGATACCAGACGAGGTAGAGGTTGGTCTCGCCGCCCTGGACCTCGTTGCCGTGGATGTTGGCGTCGGTGTACATCGCCGGCTTCTCGCGATCGCCGCCGGTGCTCGGGTCGTTGAGCACGAGCATCCACAGATCGCGGCCCTCCCACGACTTGCCCAGCGAGCGCATCTCGAGGAACTCCGGCCACGTCGACTGCATGCGCCGCATCAGGTCGACGATCTCGTCGTAGTCGTAGAACCGGTCCCACTGGATCGGCAGCGCGAGCTCCTGCTTGCGCTGGGCGGACAGGTTGCCGATGCCCGAGACGAACGCGGCCGCGAGCAGGACGAGTGTGGTGATGAGCGTTCTCACAGCGTCACCTCCCGCGTGTCACCACCGACCGGGTCGCAGGTGACGGTGAGGGTCACGACCGTGCCCGGATCCGCGGCGACCACCCAGCGCAGCTCGTGTCTGCCACCGAGCGCGTCGAGGTTCGGGGTCCGACCCTGCGGGTCGCCGGCGACGATCGCGCCGGCGCCGACGTCGAGCTTCCAGCGCGGGGACGAGAACCGTCGCGAGCGCTGCGCGGTCGCGGTGAGCACCGGCCAGTCACCGTCGTTGACGACGGTCGCCTCGATCGCGAACGCCCCGCCGGCGAGGGCCTCGCGTTTCAGCTCACGGACGTGCACGTCCGGGCCGTGGGTCGCGGTCTCGAGCAGGAACGCGTGGTGGGCGTCGAACAGCACCTTTCGCTGGTCCGCCGGCAGGAGGTCGTGGTCGTCGTCCTGTACGAAGCCACCGATCTCCACCTCGCCGAGTTGCGGGTGCGTGAACGCGTGCCAGGGGACGAAGCCGCGCCCGACGCGCTCGCACCATGCGAGACGCGCGGCGTCGTCGGTCTGCGGAGTCTCCGCCTTCTGCGCGTCCTCGGGCTTCGGTTCCTCCTCGCCGCCCGGCTCCTTCTCCGACTGCTGCTTCGAGTCCGCCGTCGGCACGCGCCACACGTCCGAAGCGAACGCCGGCACGCCGACCTGGAAGTGGAGCCACGACCAGGGACTGCCGTCCATCCGCGGATGGGATGCGCCGCTGCGACCGGTCAGCTCGCGATAGCGCGCGCCGATCCGCTCGTAGAGCGCCACGTCGTCGGGCAGCATCCCTTTGAGCTGGACGCGCGGTTCAGGCTCGCCCTTCGGCGGCTTCTCGAGGAGCACGTCGTCCCCGCCCCACACGAACGTCATCACGAGATTGCGGTGTCCGAACACGAAGTCGGCGAGCGCCTTCGTCTCGGGCTCGCTCACCGCCCACGTCCCGGTGCGGCGGTCGTACTCGTCGTACTGGTGCGGGAAGTTGCGGTGCAGCAACACCCCTCGGGCGTCGTCTTCCGCGCGTTCGCCGTCGCCATCCCGGTCCGCGGCCTCGACGGCGACGTGGTAGCTTCCACGTTCACCCTTCGCCGGATCCGCCTTGCGGAGGATGCGTGGATCGTTCTCGTCCACCAACCATTCGCCGTCCGGGTCCTTCCAGCGCATCTGCGTGACGAAGCCGTCGCCGTCGAGATCGCGCGGCGCGTCTTCGTCGGTGCGACCGTCGCGGTCGAGATCGAGGGGGCGTGCGTTGCCCGCGCGATCCATCGCGAAGCCGTCCGGGTTCAACGACGGGAGGATCCAGACGATGTGCGAGCTCAGCATTGCCACGGTCTTCTGGTCGCCGGCGGCCGTGTCGGCGATCAGCCGCTCGGCGTGATGGAGTGCCAGCTCGGTGCCGAGACGGCGCCGGGCGTCCACTCCCGCGAGCACGAGGATGCCGGGGCGCCGCTCCATCGGCGTCGGGCCGTCGCCGGCGATCGTCAGCAACTCGATCGGTCGGCCGCCGTAGCTCTCGCCGATCTTCTCGAGCGAGGCGAGTGAGCCCGCCCGCGCGGCGAGTGCGTGCAGTCGCGCGGAGACGTCGTCACGGTTCGGTGCTTGTTGCGGCAGGAGAGCGAGAAGAGCGGACAGCGTCGCGAGCATCGTCGTCGGCCGGGTTGGAGAGGGACCAGCCGACTCTACGGCGGCATCGTGTCGGCTGCGAGTTAGCATCGCGCGCGAACTCGCTCTCCGTTTCCCTCCACCATGCAGCTCTCACGCTTCCCGCACCCGCTGGTGCTGATCTTCGGGATGATCGTCATCGCGCAGATCCTCACCTACGTCCTGCCCGCCGGCAGCTACGAGCGTGAGCCGCAGCCTTCGAAGGGCGCGGCCTTCGTCGACCGGCAAGGGCAGCCGCCGCTGCGCGAGCGGTTCGCCGCCGCGCTCGACGCTCGCGGGCTCACCGCGAAGCAGTTCGCGGAACTGCTCCACGTGTCCGAGCAGACCGTGAAGGAGTGGATCGCCGGACCCCCCGGGGAAGGGGAGGCCTGGCGGCCCGGGACGCACATCGAAGCGACGGTCGGTCGACTGCTGGAGAAGTGGATCGCGACCGGCGAGCCGCCGTCGGCGGACGACGTCGCGGGCTGGAAGGCCGCGATGGAGGGTGTGCGGCAACGCGTCGTGCCGGGGACCTATGCGCGGATCGCGGACGCTGCGAGGGTGAGCTGGGCGACGTCCCTGGTGGCGATCCTCTCCGGGCTGCAGGATGCGGGCGACGTCATCTTCTTCGTGTTCGTCGTCGGCGGCGTGATCGGAGTGCTGCGGGCGACCGGGGCCATCGACGCGATGATCGGCAATGCGATCCACGCCCTCGGCGGACGGCCCGGTCTCCTGGTCGCGGGCATGACCGTGCTGTTCGCGATCGGCGCGTCGTCGATCGGCATGACGGAGGAGTACATGCCGTTCGTGCCCGTCCTCGTGACGATGGCCTTGGCGCTCCGCATGGACGCCATCGTCGCCGTGGGGATGGTCTACATCGGGGCAGCCATCGGCTACGGCGCCGCGGCCCTCAATCCGTTCACGGTGCTCATCGCACAGGGCATCGCCGGGCTGGAGCCGACCTCGGGATGGCTGTTTCGCGTCCTGTTCATGGTGGTGAGCCTCGCGGTCGGCGTGCATCACCTCATGCGGTACGCGCATCGCGTGAGGGCCGATCCGGCACGCAGCCACGTCGTGCGCGTCGACTACTCGAGCGGGTTCGACCTGCCCCACGACGTCGCGTTGACGTGGCCTCGCAGGACCGTCATCGGGGTGTTCGTGGCCGGGATCGTCGTGTTCGTCGTCGGCGTCGCGAACTGGGGTTGGTACTTCGACGAGCTCACGGCGGTGTTCCTCGGCATGGCGCTCGTCGCGGTGGCCGTGTGCCGCATGGCACCGAACCGCGCGGCGCAGGCCTTCTGCGCCGGGGCCGCCGAGATGACGACGACGGCGCTGCTGATCGGTTTCGCCCGGACGATCGAGGTGGTGCTGCGCGAGGGCCAGGTCATCGACACCGTGATCCACGGCATCGCCGGGGCCCTGAACGGCACCAGTGCCTACGTCGCGGCGATCGGCATGCTGGGCGTCCAGACGGTCTGCAACTTCTTCATCCCGTCGGGATCGGGGCAGGCCTACGTGACGATGCCGATCATGGCGCCGCTCGCCGACCTCACGGCGGTCACGCGGCAGACCGCGGTGCTCGCCTACCAGATCGGGGACGGCTTCACGAACATGTTGATCCCGACGAACGCGCTGCTGATGGGCATGCTGGGGCTCGGTCGCATCCCGTACGGGAGCTGGCTGAAGTTCATCGTGCCGCTGATGCTGAAGCTCTACGTCGTCGCGCTGGGGGCGCTGTTCGTGGCGGTGGCGATCGGCTACTGACCCCGCGGTAGAATCGCCAGGATGGTGACCGCGGAAGCCCTGGTGATTTCCTGCGCGGCCTGCGGCGAGCTGAATCGTGTGCCGATCGCCCGGATCGGTGACGTGCCGGTGTGCGCGAGCTGTCGCGAGCGGTTGCTCGATCGCGACCCGACCGACGTCGAGGCACGCGTGCTCGAGCGCGCGATCGCACGCAGCGATCTACCGGTGGTCATCGATTTCTGGGCGCCGTGGTGCGGACCGTGTCGCACGATGGCGCCGCAGTACGCGGAGGCAGCGCGCCGGCTGAAGGGCCGCGCCCTGACTCTCAAACTCGACACCGAGCAGCATCCCGACATCGGCGCGCGCTTCGGCATCCGCTCGATCCCGACGCTCGCGGTGTTCCATCGCGGACAGGAGCTCGCGCGTCAGAGCGGAGCGTTGCCGGCGGATCGCATCGTCGCGTTCGTCCAATCCGCGATCGATCGCTAGCGCGGGCCCAGCTGGTCGGCCTTCGCGTCGGCGTCGGTGGCGCCGGCGTCGTCGCCGCGCGCTCGGAGGGCGTCGGCGAGGGCACGCAGCTCGGTCGCCAGCCCGCGGCGCATGCCCCGGCCGGGCTCCTCCTCGCCGGCGACGACTTTCTTCAGGTCGGTGATCCAGCGCCGGCGCTGCGTCTCGGCGAGATCGTGTTCGCCGAGGCGCTCGAGGACGTCGGCGAGATGCCTGCGCGCGGCGAACGAGGAGTCGTCGAGGCGAATCGCGAGCTCGAGGTCGCGCCGGGCGCTCTGGAGCTGGGCGGGTGTCGCGGACTCGAGATCGCGCGGCAGACTCCGTTCGGCACGCCCCGCGAGCATCGCGGCGAACAGCCGGCGGCGGTTGTCGTTGCCCGGCGTGTCGGCGGTGAGCCGCTCGACGGTTGCGTCCTCGAGAGCCGTCGCCGCCTGCTCGATCCGCTCCGCGCGGTCGTCCTTGCCATCCGCGCGGAGGTCCCGCACGAGCGTTCGCACCTCTCGCCAGACGACCTGGAGTCGTCGCGGGTCCCGTTCGGTGTCGGAATCGAGCTCGTGCAGCATCGCGGTGAGCCACTGCTCCCGTTCGAACAGCGCGCGTTCGTGGTCGCCGAGCGCTTCGAGCACTTGGAACCACTCCCGGTGCGCCCCCACGTCGAACCGATCGAGCGTGACCGCGCGAGCGAGGTCCACGCGGGCCGCCACCAGCTGCTCGACCGGGGTGTTCGCGATCGGTTCCGCGAGCGAGCGCTCGGCGCGTCGGCTCAGCGCGGTCGCGAGGAGCTGTCGATAACGCTCGTCGTCGGGTGCCGTCTGGTGGAGGGACTCGGCGAGTGCCAACGCCTTGTCGACGAGGTCGTCCGACGGGTCGCCGCGTCGCCGGAACCGGAGCATCCAACCGTAGGTGTTGGCGAGTTCGGCCTGATAGGCCGTGACGCCCGGGTGCTCGGCGGCCAGTGCCTCGAGGCGCTGGATCGACTGCCGCAGGACGCGCTGGCCCTCGTCGTCGCGGTTCGCCTCTCCACCGCGACGCGGACCGCGCGCGAAGCTCATCGACAAGCCGAGTGTGAGACCGGCGCGCACGGCCGCCAGCTCGATCGTCGGGTTGTCCGGCTGCTCGGCAGCCAGCTCGTCGTAGATGCGCTGCGCCTCCGTCAGGTGGGCGAGACCCTGCTCGCGCCGTTCGTCCGATGTGCCGGCCTGCGCTCCGCCTCTCGGCCGGCGATCGACGGGCCTGCCCATGCGCATCAGGATCCCGAGATCCTCGTGGCAACGGGCACGTTCGAACCGGGCGGATGCGCTGTCGCCGAGACTGGACAGCAGCTCGAGGGCCTGATCGTGCTGCGAGTGCGCCGCCTCGAACCCCCCGGACGCGCGCTGCGCCTCGCCTTTGCGCGTCGCGGCGATCGCGGACGCGCGCCGCGCCTCCCCGAGGTCATTGCGCGTGGCGGCGATCGTGATCGCGTGGTTCCCGCTGCCATCGTCGAGCAGCAGCAGCGTCGACAGCGCGCGTTCGTACGCCTCGATCGCGGCGTCGGCTCGTCCGAGCTTCATCTGGATGTCACCGACGCGGCGGTAGGCCTTCGCGGTGTCGAGGCGCAGCCCCGCGTCCTCGGCGTTGCTCTCCGCGAACTGGTCGTAGAAGCCGAGCATCTGCTCGAGCAGTGCTGCGTCCGCTTCCGACACCGTCAACGGCGCCGAGCCGACGAGCGTCGTGTCCTCCTCGTCGCCGGAGCTCGTGGTGCTGGTGCCGGTGTCGTCGACGACGAGCTCGAGGGTGTCCGGACCCGCGATGCGGTCGAACACGCCCTCGAGCGTCTTCTTCGCGAGCGACAGGTTGCGTTCGGCGCGTTGGCTCGCCACCCGCGTCGTCGCCCACGCGGTCCAGCCGGTGATCGCCGCGCCGACGACCGCGAACAGCGCGATGCCGGCGAGGCTCGCGACGAGCTTGTTGCGACGGCACCAGCGCCAGCCGTGCTCGACCATCGTCGCGCGCCGTGCGCGGATCGGTCGGTCCTCGAGGAACGCCTCGAGGTCGGTGCGGAACTCGTCTGCCGACTGGTAGCGGTGCGCCGGGTCGGGCTGGATCGCCTTGATGACGATCGTCTCGAGGTCGCGGGGGATGCCCTGCCGCAGCATGCTCGGCCGTGCCGGCGAGCTCTCGGCGACGCGCTTCAGCAAGGTGCCCCGGTCGCCCGCGGAGTAGGCCGGCGTCAGGGTCAGGAGCTCGTAGAGCGTCAGCCCGAGAGCATGGATGTCCGAGCGGGCGTCGTAGGCGCCGTGGAGCTGCTCCGGCGCCATGTACTGCAACGTGCCGACCAGGTCGCCGCTGTGCGTCAGCCCGGCGTCGGGCCCGACGGCTTTTGCGAGCCCGAAGTCGGTCACCCACACGACGCCTTGCGCGTCGAGCAGGAGGTTCGCGGGCTTGACGTCGCGGTGCAGCACTCCGAGGTGATGCGCGTGGGCCAGCGCGTCCGCGACCTGTCGCCCGATGTCCGCGACGCTGCGCCAGTAGCGGGCGCGCGGGTCGAGCGGCGGTCCCGGGTCCGCGGGGGCGGACGTCGGAGCGACCCAGCTCTCGAGCGGCACGTCGACGCTGGTCGCCGACCCGTCGGTGGAGGTCGATCGTCGATCGGCCGGCTGGAACCAACCGGTGCGCAGCGCTCGCACCGCATCGGCGGGGGTCATCCCGCTCAGTGCGGCGGCCCGTGAGAACGTCTCCGAGGCCTCCCCTTCCAGCTCGCCATGCATCGCATCGATCACGACGTCGAGGCCGACGCCGCGGATCACCGGCATCACGTAGTAGCTGAAACCCTCGGCCTCGCCCACGCCGTAGATCGGGACGATGTTCGTGTGGTGGAGGCGCGCCGCCATGCGCGTCTCGCGTTCGAATCGGCGCTGGCGGCGCGGGTCGCGGAGCGGCGGCAGGACCTTCAGCGCCACGCGGCGGCCGAGGGACTCCTGCTCGGCCTCGTAGACGACGCCCATGCCACCACGGCCGATCTCACCGAGGATCCGGAAGTCGCCGAGGCGTTCGACGGTTCCGGGCAGCACGACCGTGGGGCGACTCGCATGGGTCGCCTCCTTGATCTCCTCCATCGCGACGATCGTCGGGAACAGCTCACGGATCGCGTCCGCCTGATCCGGATGGCTCGCCGCCCAGCTCTCGACGTCGGGCGGTTCGCCGTTGCGCAGCGCGGTGGTGAACTCCTCCGCGAGCAGGTCGAGCGGGTCGCGATCGTCGTCGTGGGTCACGGGATGAGCTCTACTTGGAGGTGCTCGGGGGACCGCCGAGGCCGGGGATGCCGGACGCCAGGCCGCGGAGGCGACCGAGCGCCCGGATGTAGCGATTGCTCGCAGCCGAGGGGCGGAGGTCGAGGATCTTCGAGACCTCGGCGTTGGTCAGCTCCTCGAAGTGACGCAGCACGAGGATCTCGCGGTCGATCGGATCCATCTTGGCGAGCACACCCTGGAGCAGGCGGGCGGCCTCCTCTCGCACCGCCGCCTGGCTGGGCGAGGTGAGACCGCCGGAGAGCTGAACGGACATCGTCTCCGAGTGAACACGCGGCCCGGCGAGGCGGCTGATCGGCACCTCCTGATTGGCGTTGCGCATCTTCGCGCCGAGGTGCCGGCGGTGCAGGTCGACGAGGGTCTGGCCGACGACCAGGCGCAGCCAGAGGAGGCACGACGGGTCCTCCTGGTCGCGGTAGCTGTCGATGCGCTTGAGCGCGTCGAGGTAGGCGTCCTGCAGCACGTCCTCGGGGTCGACGCGGCGGGCGACCCGTGGGTGCAGTCGGAACTGGATCATCTTGCGCAGCCGTTCCCGGTGCTGCGCGAAGAGCGCAGCCAGGGCGTCGGAGTCTCCGGCCCTGAGACGCTCGAGGAGAGCCGGATCCTCCGTGCGGTCGTCGATCATCGGTCGATTGCGGTCGTGCGAGCGCGGCTCAGCGTAGCGTCGTCGGATTGCGGCGGTGAGTCCCGGGATGGTGTTCAGGACGGACGTCGAACGTCCTCCACGAACCACTCGATCGGACCGAGCAATCGCGCGAGATAGTCTCCTCCCGCGACGTCACCGAGGGTCTGCCACCGCGGATCGTCGATCAGTCGCGTGGTCTGCGAGCGGTGCTCCGCGAGGGCGTCGATCTTGGCCTGGTGCGCCGAGGGGTCGAGATCGACGCGTACCGTGAGGTCGCCGAGCGCACGCAATTGCGCCAGATCGCCCCGCAGCCTGCGCAGGCGCTGGCGCACGCCGGGACCCGCGAGGGCGATCCAGGGCCAGCGGCACCAGAACCAGATCGGAAAGCCGAGTCCCTCGGCGGCGATCGCCGTGCGCGAGAGCGCGGCGCGTCCGATCCGGCGCGTGGCGGCGTGGTCGACGGTGGTGTCACCCGGGTGTGGCCAGAGCACGCGTTCCGGTGCCAGCACCGTCAGCCGGTCGGCGACCCGTGCGATCGCGGCCGTCTCATGCGCCGCGAGATCACCGTCGGGGAAGTCGAGGAACTCGACCGATTCGGCCCCGACTCCGAGGCGCGCGCACGCGGCCACAGCCTCGTCGCGGCGGATCGCAGCGAGGCGCTGCCGCGCGATCAGCGCGGGATGCGAGCCGCTGCCGTCGGTCAGGAACAGCACGTTCACGCGGACGTCGGCGCGGCGGAGCGTCGCGATCGTGCCGCCACAGCCGAGGACCTCGTCGTCGGGGTGCGGGGACAGCACGACGGTCGAGCGCAGGAGCTCGGCGGGCTCGCGCGGCGCGACCCGGTGCGCCAGGCGCGCGTCGAGCCACGCGACGAGCCACCGGCGCGCGGCGTTCAACTCCGGTCCTCGACGAGGTCCGCAGTCGCGATCTCGATCGCATCCGCCAGCGCCGTGCAGACGGTGGTGACGTCGGCGACTTCCATGCGCGAACGACTCGGCAGCTCGAGGAGACGTGCGGCGACCGCCGCCGGGTTCCCGAACGGCTCGATCGGCGATAGGTCGTACGGCAAGCGCGTCTGGATGCCGCGCTGGGCGAGTGCTTTGCGCACGCGCGTGCGGTCGGCGGTCGGCGGCAGCTCGACGAGCACGCGGGTGAGGTAGCGACCCTCGCGAGCCTGGGGCATCCGGACGCCCGGAATCTCCGACAGCGCGGCGGTGAACGCGCCGGCGACGCCGATGCGCCCTGCGACGCGCTCCTCGAGACTCGTGAGCTGTGCGGATGCGACCGCGGCATCGGTGCCGTCGATCCGTCTCGGCGCGTAGTCGTCCTGCGACGCGCGGCCGAGTCGCCATGCGAGGCCCTGCGACAGCCGACCGCGGCCGAGCGACAGCGCGAAGGCGATCCGGTGGCGCCAGCGCCCGCGTGCGCGGGGCCAGCTCGCGATCCGTTCCTGCAGCTCGCGAGCGAGGCCAGCGTCTCGAACGACGAGGGCACCGCCAGACCCGCGCACGCCGGTGGTGACCGTCTTCGACTGGGCGAAGCTCAGCACCCCGGCGTCGCCGAACGTGCCGAGCGGCCGGTCCCCGACACGGACGCCGAGCACCTGGGCCGCGTCATCGACGACGAACACGCCGGTGCGCCGCCCGAGCGCTTCGATGGCGGCGACGTCGGCGGGCGCTCCGTACATGTGCACCGCGACGATCGCGAGTGTGGCCGGGTCCGCGGCGGCGGCGGCGAGCGGCTCCAGCGCGAGATTCAGGTCGCTGCCGACGGGAACCGGCGCCGGACGGCAGCCCGCCGCGACGACCGCGTCGATGACGCTCGCGCAGACGTAGTCCGGCACGAGGACCAGCTCGCGGTCGGGCCGTCGCGCTCGGAACGTCTCGAGAGCGAGGCGCAGGGCGTTCCGACCCGCGTTGATCGGCAGCACGGTCGCGCCGCCGAGGAAGCGTCCGAGCTCGGCCGCGAGCCGAGCCTCGCGCGCGTTCGCTCGCCAGGGCGAGACGAACGCACGCATCGCGGCGACCAGCTCGCGCGCACCCCATTCCGCGGGAACGATCGGGTGCATCGCGCGAGCGGTCGCCCGACCGCCGGCCCCTTTCAGAGCAGGAACGAGATCGGTTGCACGCTCGAGATGTCGGCCAGCGAGAGCGTCGTGTCGCTCAGGAGCACGAGCTGCGTGCTCACCTGCACGCCCGCGAGGTTCGCGCTCGCCGGCACCGGAAAGCTCAAGGCTCCGAGGCCGATCGCATCCAGCGCCCCCGACGTCAGGATCACGTGGTTCAGCAGGACGTCGTAACCGAGGAACGGCACCGTCGTCGGATCGTTGAACGTGACCAGGATCCACCACAGGTCGCCCGGATTGCCACCCATCCGGAAGTCGATAGGGTAACCGGACAGCCCGAACGCAGGCGCGGTGAACTGCGGGGGACTCGTCTCGAGGAAGGTGTAGGGCACCGAGTTGCTGGCAGCGACGGACGTCACCGCCTGCACCGTCGTCGCTCCGAGAGCCGTCGGCACCGGCGGGGTCACCGCGAGGGTCGAGCTGTTGACGACCGCGAACGCCGCGTTCTGCGTGCCGAAGCGCACCTGCGACGTCCCTCCGAGGTTGGTGCCGGTCAGGGTGATCGGCGTCGCCGAGAACACCGACTGCTGGTTCGGATTCAGGCTGGTGATCGTCGGCGGGAACGGATCGTCCAGGCAGTTGCGCGTGTTCTTGAACGCGAGCATCGCACTCTGCGAGACCGGCGCGAAGCTCGTGATGATGCCGCTGCAACCGCCGAGTCCCGAGCACATGATGCGGCAGTCGCTGCTGAGCGTGTCGCAGTGCTGCGCGTTCCAATCGTGCCCGAGCTCGTGGGACACGAGGCTGACGTTCGACGCGTAGTTGCTGGAGAACGCCTTGTCGACGCCGTACGCGGAGCCGAGGTTGCAGACGACTCCGAGCCAGGTGATGCCGATCACGCCGGAGAACGACCCCTTGCCGGTGAACAGGTGCGCAACGTCGCGCTGCGTGCCGCCCTGGGTCGAGTTCCAGTAGTTGGCGAACTGGGTCAGGAGGTTGCCCATGTTCGTCTGGGTGTACGTCGTCGTCGTGCGGACGACGATCGTCGTGACCGTGTACTGGATGTCCACGTCGCGCTGGTAGATCGTGTCGACGCCGTTCAGCACCGACGTGACCTGGTTCTGGACCTGCGTGACGTTGCTGCCGAAGCGCACGTAGTAGTCCCGGTCGCAGTCGATCGCGACCTCGGCGACCTTGCGGGCGTCGACGCCAAATCCCTGCGGCGGGACCGCGACGGGCGTCTCGTGCTGGACGCCGCAGCTCACGTTCAGCGGGATGATGTCGGCCGACGAGTAGACGACGTGCTCCTTCTCGGGGCGCGTGGGATCGAGCTGCCGTGCCGGCTGCACGCTCCACACCGGTCCATCGTGATCGAGCCAGATCGAGGCCGTCATGCCGAGGTCGGTGATCGTCGCGGCGACCGCGCTACCGGCGCGCCCGAGGACCTCGCCCCGCCAGGTCACCGACGGCGGCGTCGCGACCTGATGCACGCCGCTTGCGTCCGACACGAGGAGCCGGAAGTCCGAGCTGCGGATGTCGTTCGGAAGCAGATCCAACGTGACCCGTTCCTTGCCGAGCCAGATCGGGATCTGGAAGCGCGTCCGCGTCTGGGGCACCGCCAGGTCTTGAGCCGTGGCGGTGTAGACACCCAGTGGGTTCGTCACCGTGGCCGGAGCCTGCGGTGGGGTCTGGGCGAACACGGGAGATGCGACCAGGGTCAGCGCGGTCGCGATCGCGACGCGCTCGAGGGACTTGAGCATGGGACTGGGATGTCAGGGATGGAGGGCGTGCGACCGTCAGGTACGCTGGGAACCGCCGCGAGAGGGCCGGGTCACGACTACGAGTCGTCGGACCCCGGGAAGTTTCGCCCGTATTCTGCGCCGCCGCCAGCCGTTCGAATTGCGTCGAATCGTAACCGGGGTCTCGGGGGCGACCGGAATCGGGCGCCTCATCGACGGATCGGACGGGAATTCGGTTCCGTGCCCGCGATTGTGTTCGGCATGTCCCGACTCGTCCCGAACGCGCTCGTCGTCCTGTTCGCACTCGCGGCCTGCCGTTCGGCGCCCGAGGTCGACCGCCCTGCGATCGACCGTCTCGCCCTGACGAACGCGCACGTCGTCTCGCCCACGCTCGTCTCGTCGGGCCAGGTCGACCAGGGCCAGTTCGCGGTGCTGCCGGCGTCCGGCATCCGCCAGGTCGTGTGCCTGCGGCCGACGTCCGAGGACGGCACCGGCTGGGAGGAGGCCGACGCAGCCCGCCTCGGACTGCGATTCGTGCGGATTCCGATCGACGGCGCGGCGGCCCTCGACCGGTCGAACGCCAAGCTGCTCGCGGACGTGCTCGCCGACGACGAGCCGACGCTGGTGTACTGCGCGAGCGGCAACCGCGTCGGCGCGCTCCTCGCGCTCGAGGCGTACTGGTTCGGTGGCATGCCCGCGGATCAGGCGATCGACTACGGAAAAGCCGCGGGCATGACCCGCCTCGAACCGCAGGTCCGGAAGATCGTCACCGCGCAGAAGTGACGAAATCGAGACGCGGCGATCAGCGGCGAAGCGCTTCGTCGACCGCGGCGACGACCCCCTCGACCTGGCCCGGATCGTTCGGCCAGTGTGGCGAGAACCGCAGGTAGCCGTCCGGACGGGCGCAGCGCACGCCGCGCTCGTCCAGCGCTTGCCAGAGCGCGCCGGTGTCGATGCCGGGCGGTGGCGTCACCGAGAGGATCCCCGAGCGCGCTTCGGGCTCGGGAGCGCGCACGCTCGCGAATCCGCGCTCGACGAGCGCCCGCTCGAGGGGATCGAGCACGGACTGGAGATGGGTGTGGATCGCGTCGATGCCGATCGCCAGCAGCGGATCGAGCGCCGCTTCCATGCCGGCGAAGCCGATCGAGTTCGTCACGCCCACCTCGAACACGTCGGCCCGACCGCGCAGTGGGCGATCGTGGCGCAGGTGGCCCGAGCCCTCCGAGAGGAACGCGGTGCCGTCCTCGTGGCTCAGCCAGCTCGCCACCAGCGGCTGCAACGCACCCGCACGTTCGCGGCGCACGAACAGGAGGCCGGTTCCCTCCGGAGCCATCAACCACTTGTGGCCGCCCGCGGCCAGATAGTCGACCCCGAGTGCCCCGACGTCGAGCGGCACGGCGCCGACCGCCTGGATGGCATCGACGAACAGCTCGGTGCCGTGGCGCCTGCACGCGCTGGCGATCGCTTCGAGCGGGACGCGGAAGCCGGTCTGGAACTGCACGGCGCTGATCGCGCACAGTCGCACGCCTCGCGCCAGCTCGCGGTCGAGCCGCGCCAGCGCGGCAGCGCCGTCGGTGCGAAACGCGTCGGCGGCGTGGAACACGACCTCGAGGCCGAACCGGGCGGCGGCGCGCTGCCACGGGGTGACGTTCGTCGGGAACTCGCCCTCGAACAGCAGCACGCGGTCGCCGGCGTTCCAGGCGAGCGCCGAGGCGATGTCGATGACGCCGGCGCTGGTGTTCGGGACCAGCGCCACTTCGCCGGAGTCGGCGCCGATCGTGCGCGCGAGCTTCGCCCGGAGCCGATCGCGCTGCTCGATGAACTCGGCGAACACGCCCGCGCCGGATCGGGCGTAGCGTTCCAGCACCTCGGCGCAGGTCACGCGAACCCGCGTCGAGGGTGGCGACATCGCCGCGTGATTGAGGTAGGCAACGGCGTCGAGGTCCGGGAAGAGATCGCGATCCCCCGGCCGTGGCGCGCGTTCGACGGGCAGCATCTCGGCGTGATGCTACCCGTCATCCGCGCTCATCGCCGTCACGCAGCGCGGCCTCCTGCCGTCACGGGAGGGGCACGCCCACCTGCGGTGGGCATGCCCCGAGGCAGTCGGCCGCGCTTCCGTATCTCCGGAGCCGCTCCGGCTCCGGATCCTCGCGGGACGCGAGGATCCTCCGACTACGCGGCTCAGCACGGCCTCCTGCCGTCGCGGGATGGGCACGCCCACCTGCGGTGGGCATGCCCCGAGGCAGTCGGCCGCGCTTCCGTATCTCCGGAGCCGCTCCGGCTCCGGATCCTCGCGCGAGGCGAGGATCCTCCGACTTCGCGGCTCAGCACGGCCTCCTGCCGTCGCGGGATGGGCACGCCCACCTGCGGTGGGCATGCCCCGAGGCAGTCGGCCGCGCTTCCGTTTCTTCGGAGCCGCTCCGGCTCCGGATCCCCGCGCGAGGCGAGGATCCTCCGACTTCGCGGCTCAGCGCGGCCTCCTGCCGTCGCGGGATGGGCACGCCCACCTGCGGTGGGCATGCCCCGAGGCAGTCGGCCGCGCTTCCGTTTCTTCGGAGCCGCTCCGGCTCCGGATCCCCGCGCGAGGCGAGGATCCTCCGACTTCGCGGCTCAGCGCGGCCTCCTGCCGTCGCGGGATGGGCACGCCCACCTGCGGTGGGCATGCCCCGAGGCAGTCGGCCGCGCTTCCGTTTCTTCGGAGCCGCTCCGGCTCCGGATCCCCGCGCGAGGCGAGGATCCTCCGACTTCGCGGCTCAGCGCGGCCTCCTGCCGTCGCGGGATGGGCACGCCCACCTGCGGTGGGCATGCCCCGAGGCAGTCGGCCGCGCTTCCGTATCTCCGGAGCCGGAACGGCTCAGTTGCCGAGGACGACCTCCAGGCCGCTCGTGTTCACGGTCGCGATCGGGTACGGCAGCGCGACGTCGATGCTCACGGCTTCGAAGAACAACGAGCCGCCGACCAGCGACATGTCATTGGGCAGTGGCAACGGGAATCGAGCGAGCCCGGTGCCATCGCTCGGCACGGTCACGGAGAGGCCGGGGTTGAGGTACAGGGTCGAGCCCGGCTGGGTACCGATGAAGCTGACGTCGAGCGGCATCGGCAGCGCACTCAGACCGGCGAGCAACGCGACCGGAGTCGTCGGCAGCATGTCGACCACGTCGATCGCGAACCCGCTGTTGTTGATCGCGGGCCACGAGTTGCTGCCGATGGCCGGGCGATCCAGCGTCGTCGCCGTGCCGTGGCCGAACGGGGTCGACCGTCCGGACGGCTCGTAGATCAGGATCTGATCGAGGATCGGCGGATGACAATCGGCGTTGTTGGTGACGAACTCGCGACAGCCGATGTACACGGTGCCGCGCGTGCCGTTCTCGACGACTCCGGAGATCGTCTGACCGGCGAACGTGCCTTCGACGGTGCCGCCGCTCGCGCGCAGCTTGATCGAGTACCAGCCAGCCGGGTAGGTCGTGTTGTCGATCGGAATCGAGCCGAGCAACCGCAGCGGGTTCTGGTCGAGCGCGCTGTTCTGCCCGCCCTCGTTGTGGTCGACGAGGTGCAGCGTTGCTCCCGCGCTCGTCACCTCCATCGTCCAGGACACGCCGGTGTTGTTGTTGAACGTCGTTCCGAACGTGCCGGCGACGTTCGGCAGGTTGTAGTACGTGCCGCTCGTGCCGCACATGCCGATCGACCAGACGTAGTACTCGCCGGCCACCGGCAGCGTCGACACGTCGATGTAGATGTAGGCGTCGAACGCGATCTCGGACTTCGGCTCGCACTCGAACACGGCGAGATTGCCACCGCCCGCCGGATCCCAACCGAACACGCCGGCGTTGCCGCCATTCGGGGACGGCGGGAGCGCGTTGAGGTTGAACCCTTGCGTGTCGAGTGCCGTCGGGTCGATGCACACCGGCTCGACGAACGAACCGCTCCAGTGCGGGACCTGGACCGCGCCGTTGGTCATGTTCGTCGGCATCAGCCCGGAGAAGTCCTGGAGGTAGGGCAGCAGGTTCGGGCGATTGTTCGAGGCGCCGGGAGTCGCCGCCATCAGGACGAAGTCGCGGGCGTTGTTGTCGGTGTCCCAGCCGTCGGCCAGTCGCGAGCGCGTCTGCTCGTGGAAGTCGACGTTCACGAACGTGCCCCAGATCGGGTAGCCCTCGTACGGCGCGTTCGGCCACGATGTCGCGCCGAGCGCGACCCACTCGTAGACCACCGAATCGACGACGTTGTTCGAGGCGTCACGAAGCGTGATCGCGTCGGGGCCGTCCTCGAACAGATCCTGGGAGAGTCCGGTGTTCGGGTTCGTGATGACGAGGTTGACGTTCGGCACGGTCGGCGCGCCGATCACGTAGAACGAGCCGGGTGCCATCATCGTGCCGGCCGGGATCGTGTAGTCCGGATTGTCGTCCGGGACCGCCTCGTCCGAGCACTCGAGCAGCCAGCCACTGATGTCGACCGTGGTGGCGGAGGCGTTGTAGAGCTCGACGAACTCGGTGTCGTCCGGCGTACCGGAGTCGTCGTAGCTGAACTCGTTGATCACGACGCCCTGAGCGGTGCACAGGGCGGCGAAGAAGGCGGCGGCCGCGGCCGCACGAGCGAGCGAGGTGGTGTTCATGGTCATCGGGAGAGTGAGCAAGCGGTTCGGGGGACCCCTTTCCCTCGGGGATTGTAGGTCGACCGCCGCGGGCTGCATGCGATTCGGCTCGGGATCGTTTCCCGGACACGGTCGACCGTTGAGTCGCGGGGAGCGGAGCCCGAGACTGCGCCGCGGATGATCCCGCTACGCGATCTGCAACCGACGACGGTGCGACCGGTCGTCACGTGGGGGATCGTCGGGCTGAACGTCCTCGTCTTCGCGCTGACGTACGCCGATCCGGAACACGCCGCCCGGTTGCTCGGTGCCGTTCCGTACCACTTCACCGGGCTCGAGCCGCACGCGATCTGGGATCCGGAGACCGGGCGTCTCGTCCCACCCGTTGCGAAGAACGCGCTCTGGCCGCTCCGGATCGTGACCCACATGTTCACGCACGGTGGCGTGCTTCACATCCTCTTCAACATGTGGTTCCTGTGGGTGTTCGGCGACAACGTCGAGGAGCGCGTCGGGGCGCTGCGCTACGCGCTGCTCTACTTCGGCGCGGGCCTCGTCGCACTCGCGGCGCAGGTCGCCTCGGATCCGGCGTCCGGTCAGCCGATGATCGGCGCGTCCGGTGCCGTGGCCGGCGTGCTCGGGGCGTATCTCCGGCTGTTCCCCAAGGCGCGGATCCTCGCGCTGGTGCCGCTCGGGTTCTTCTTCTTCTTCGTCGTGTGGCCGGCGGCGGTGTTCCTCGGCCTTTGGATCGCGATGCAGGTGATCAGCGGGATCGCGACCTACGGCACGCAGACCGGTGGTGTGGCCTGGTGGGCGCACGTCGGCGGTTTCGCGTTCGGCTTCCTGGTCGTGCGCGCGCTCGAACCGAAGCGCCGGCGCATCGAGGTCGACTTCCAGCAGCAGTGACCGACCCCGCCGGTGGTTCGCTCAGCGATTCGACCCGCCGCGACGGGAGGTCTCGACCTCGACGTGGACGCTGGGACGCTGCGGAAGCGCGCCGGGCTGGCGGATCCAGAGTCGCAGCACCGGCGCGTTGTCGCTCGGACCGTTGCCGAAGCCACTCCAGTCGAACGGCATGCGCGGCACGAACGGGGTGCCCGGCGTCTCCTCGACGACCTCGATGCGCAGCGCGCGACCGACGTCGAGATTGTGGTAGGCGAGCTCACGCAAGCGTTGCATGAACTCCTGCGGATCCGTGCAACACACGACGCCGAAGTCCACGCGCAACCGATCGGGGTCGAGGTCCTTCAGGTCCTGGACCGCGAACCGCAGCAGATGCGGATCGTTGCGCGTGTTCGCCTGCTCGATGCGGTCGATGCTCCGCATGGCCTGTTCGAGCGCCGCCTGGAGCTGACCCGGCAGCTCGATGATCCGCTCATCGTGCATCCAGTGCATCAGGTCGGCGAAGCCGCGGACGCGCTCGAGCTCCGGATCGAGCTGGACGACGAGCTTGCGCGGCTCGACGACTTCGATCTGCCGCTCGATCTCGGGAATCCGGCTCCGCAGCCGCTGCACGCCTTCGATCGTGCCTTCGCGGCTCGCCCGCGCCAGGGTCAGCGGGTTCAACGGCGCCATCGGCGCGAACGTCGCGTAGCTCGCCTGTGTGTCGGGGCGGACCGGATCGTCGCCGCCCTGCGTGACCGCGACGTCGGCCTTCGGCGACGACGGGGTTCCGTCGCCGCGGAGCAGCTGCAGACACGCGATCGCCGCGGCCGCCGCGGCTGCGCCGGTCGCGACGTAGCGCAACCGGGTCGTCAGCGGGACCGGCTCGCGGAACACCGCTTCGGGGGTGCCTTCTCCGGAGCGGATGCGCTTCCACAGCGTGTCGTGGAACTCACGGCCGATCTCGTGCCCCGGAAGCTGCAAGGCCAGCTCCTGGGCGCTCTGCATCTCCTCCCACAGCCGTTCGGTGTCCTCGCTCTCGGCGAGGTGTGCGAGCAGCTTCTCCCGGCGGCCGCTCGGCAGGCGGCCATCGAGGTGCAGGGACAGCTCCTGTTCGATGCGCGTGCGGTTCATCGGGTGATGGATCAAAGCTGGATGTGCTCGGCGATGGCGGCGCGGAACCGCTGCCGCGCGCGGAACAGCCGGGTCGATACCGTCTTGACGGGACAGCCGAGGACGGTGGCGGCGTCCTCGTAGCTGAGCCCCTGGATTTCGCAGAGCAGGAAGGCCTCGCGGAACCGGGTCGGAAGCTTCTCGATGGCCGCCTCGATCGCGCGTTGGGCCTCGCGGGTCTCGGCGATCTGGTCGGGCCGGTCGGCACGCACGTCCTCGGGCGGACTCGACCGCTCGTCGTCGTCTTTCTGCAGGTCGCGGAACAGCCGGAGCTGGAACTTCCGGCGGCGGAGCTGATCGAGGCAGAGGTTGCGTGCCACGCGATACAACCAGGGCCGGAACGCCGCAGGCGGCACCTGGTGGAGGTGGCGGTAGAGCGCCAGGAAGGCGTCCTGGGTGACGTCCTCCGCGCCCTCGTCGTCGCCCAGCATCCGGGCGGCGTAGGTCTTCAGGCCGTCGGCGTGATCCGCGAGCGCGCGATTGAACGCGACCAGGGTCAGCGGATCGGGTTCGGTCTGGGTCTGGACGGTCATCGCGTGGTGCCGGCTCGCGAGGTTCGTGGATCGGCTGGGCGCCGACCTCGACTCCGAGGGAAAACGGCTCGCGGGACTGCAAAACTCCGGGCGCCGCCGCACGGGCCATGGGCGAACCCGGAGATGCCGGCCTCGACGGCTGGTGACGCTCGGCCGGCCGAGAGCCGATGGTGGTCCGGGAGGCGCGGCTGCGGCAGTCCGGATCCGCACGACCGGATGGGCCCGGATGGGGCGAGACGCCCGTGCGACGTGGCGCGCAGGCGATCCGGTGACGCCGTGATCCGATCGGTGTCCCCGGCGTCACCAGCCGTCGGTGCCAGTATCGTCATTTTGAATCCGTGCGCCTCCGGAGGACCAGTCGGCCGTGCTCGGCGTCGATCTCGACGCGAAACCGCGACAGCGCGTTCATCCCGAGCAGACC
This sequence comes from uncultured Planctomycetota bacterium, assembly GCA_963823025.1. GTDB lineage: Bacteria > Planctomycetota > UBA1135 > UBA1135 > UBA2386 > CAWGKH01. Next base: position 125,921 of record CAWGKH010000013.1, read on the forward strand.
GCTCCCGGCCAGCCGTCCGGGCAGATCGAGCGCGACCGCCTCGACGCCGCGCAACTCCGCGGCGCCGATCGACAGCGTGGGGAGCCGGACGACCTCACCCTCCACCGGTCCTCCCGCCGTCTCGACCCGCACCCGGCGGTTGCCGGGATCGCGCAGCCCGAGCCGGTCGGCCACCGCCACCGGGATGATCGTCGTCGTGGCGCCGGTGTCGACGACCAGCTCGATCGGGATGCCCCCGGCGCTCACCGTCGTGCGGATCGCGTGGGTCTGTGGGTCGAACGGGATCTCGACGACGTCGGGATCGCCGGCGCGCGCGACGGCCTCGGCCAGGTCGTCTGCCAGGGGTTGGTACGCGGGATCGAGGGCTGCCGCCTGTCGGGCCGCGGTGAGCGCGTCCGCACGGCGGCCGAGGCCGTCGAGGGTCCGGGCGCGTGCGGCGTGCAGGTCCCCGCGGCCCGACTGGGCGGACAGCGCCTGGTCGAGCGCCGCCAGCGCCTCGATCGCATGGCCGCTCGCGCCGAGGCGGCGCGCGGCCGCGGCGAGTGCGTTGGCGAACGCGCCGGCGGCGGCGTCGGCACCCGCCGGATCGAGGGCGCGCAGCCGCGCGAACCACATCCCGGCCTGGGCGCTGTCCCCGGCGTCCGCCGCGAGCAGCGCGGCGTCCTCGAGCAGACCGGTGTCGTCGGGGAAGTGAGCGAGCGCGTCGCGCGCGGCGGTCAGGGCCGCCTCCCGGTCGCCGTCGGCCACGAGCCGCCGCACGAGCAGTCGCCGGGCCTGGCGCTCGGCGTCGCCGAGCGCCGTGAGGCGGTCGCGGTCGCCGGCGCGGAGCGCGGCCTCGGCGACGTTCGCGATGGCGTCGCGAAGCTGTGCCGGGGTCGCGTCGGTGCCGAAGAGGTGGTGAAGGTCCGCGAGCAGGAGGTCGGGGTCGCGCCGGCGGAGCTCGGCCTGGAGCTCGGCCACCGATTCGCTCGGCGGAGCGGTGAGCCAGGCCTGCACGGCATCGAGCGGCAGAGCCTCGTGTTCGCCCCGGACGATGGCCACCACGGCGCCCGCGTCGTCGAGCAGCGCGGTGCCCGGCGTCGACGGCTCGCGCAGCTCCAGCCGTCCGTCCGCCGTGCGATTCGTCACGGTCACGGTCGCGACCGTCCCGTCGGCGTGAAGCCCGGTCAGCGTCGCGCCCCGGCCGAAGTGCGCCGCCGAGCCGACGGGGCGGGGCGTGATGTCGCTCGGCGGATCCGAGCCGGGCGCGAGGATCAGCAGATCGGCGAGGCGATCCGCATGGACCACCTCGAGCGGCGTGTCGCGACCGCGGAGCACCGGCGCGGCGCGCGTCGGAAACGCCGACAAGATCGCCACCAGCCGTGTGCCGGGTGCCGACGCGACGGCGATCGGCGGGATCACAGGCTGTTGGAACGCGGTCCAGGTCCAGTGCGCGAGCGGGACCCGCGGCGCCGGCGACGCCGCCTCGCCACCGGTGGGGTCCGCCGGTCGGCTCGCCGGTGGCGCCGCGGGCGTACCCGCGGTCGGCGATGCTTGGGAGTCGGCTCTGGTCGCGTGCGGGCGAAGCCACCACCACCAGCCGGCGGCGCCGAGGGCGACGATGGCGAGCCCCGCGATCGTCGCGCTGCGGACGGCGCGCGTCCGGGCGGCGCCACGGCCGAGCGGTGCGCCGCACTCCGGGCACGCGCCGGCGAGAGCGTCCACGCCGGACCAGCAATTCGGACACCGCGGCATCGTTGCGGCGACGATACTCGAAGGACCCGCTGACCGATGCCGCCCCCGACCCGTTCCGCACTCTGCCTGTTCGCCGCTGTTGCGGTGCTCGCGGCCTGCGGGCGGCCGCGGATCGAGCAGCAGCTCAAGACGTCGATCGACCTCCCCGCCGACTGTCGTGCGCTCGCGATCCAGGTGCCGACCGGGAACATCACCGTCGAGGCCGGTGCCGCCGGGCGGGTCGACGTCGACGCGATCACGCGCCGAATCGCCTCGACCGATGCAGCCTTGGCGCGACTCGAGAAGATCGACTTCACGCTGCACCTGTCGCCCGGCACCGAAGCCGGCAGCTACACGCTCGCGACCCCGCCGGTCCCGCCCGAGCTCGATCCCAAAGAGACCGCGCTGATCCTCCGCGGGTTGCTCCGCGTGCCGGCGGACGTTGCGGTCTCGGTCGAGACCACCCGCGGCGACCTCGCCGCGCGGGGATTCACCGCACCGGTGACGCTGACGACCGAAGCCGGCGATCTCCAGCTCGACAGCCTGTCCGGCGCGACGCTGGCGTCGACCGAGCACGGCAACTGCACGGTCACCGGCCAGCGCGGATCGCTGCGGCTGCGGTCCGGGGAGGGCAAGATCTGGGCCTATCTCGACGCGGTGCCCGCCGGGGGCGTCCGGCTCGAGACCACCGATTCCTCGATCGTCTGCCACGTGCCCCCGGACGCGTCGTTCGACCTCGACGCGCGGGTCGAGCAGTCGCCGGAGGGGAAGGTGTCGATCCGGGCCAAAGACCTCGATGTGCCGGTGGTGGCGGAGGGACGCGGTCACGTCGCCCGGGGTCCGGTGCGGGGCGGGGGGCCGACGCTGCGGATCGTCGCGGGACGGGGTTGGATCTCGGTCGTCGGCCGCTAGATCGGGAAATAATCCCGTCATGGTGCGAAATCGTCACGCACGGGCATCTTGACACGAGGCCGGGTCCTCCCGGCCGTCGAGCGTGAACCACCCCCTCTGCCGTGTCGTTACGATCGCCAGTGTGACCGCGAATTTTTCGCGGGTTCCCTCACGTGATCGTCGTCCACGCGCGTAGGGAGCGCACCCGTTCGCCCCCAACACCTCGCCGATTCCCGTTAGAGAGCACCGACGCCATGTCGATCGGCAAGCGACTGCTGGTCTTTTCCCCCAACGATCCGAGGGCGACGCGACTCGTGGCGAGCACAGCCGACTGGGGCTGTCTCGTCTCGACCACCGAATCCCTGGACGAGTTCCGTGGCCGCGTCGAAGGCGGCCGCTTCGACATGGTGCTGGTCGAGGAGTCCGGAGTCCTCCGCCAGCTCATCGCCGATGCCGATCCCGCGGGCGAGGTGCTGCGCACGCCGCTCGCGGAGATCGAGAAGCGCCACATCCTCCGTGTCCTCTCGTCGACGGGTGGCAACAAGACCCGCGCCGCCAAGATCCTCGGCATCGACACCAAGACGCTCTACAACAAGCTCAAGGCCTACGGCGCTGCGGCGGAGGCCGCACGCCGCCGCCAGCTCAACGCGCGCTCGCCGGCCGCGCGCTTCGGCTGATCGGCACGAGAGTGTCCGACCGGCGTCGGGTCGGCGGGCGGAAAAGGTCGGTGAGCCGCAGCGGGACTGCAGGCAAAGGATCGAAGTCGGCGAATCTCCCCGCCGCGGCTCACCCGGTGTTCCGCGCCCGAGCGCGCGCGCTGCGCACGGTCGGGACCCGGAGATCTTCGGACGCGTGCACGGTCCGCTTGCGCGCGCGATTTCGCGGCCGGATCGAGTCACCGCCAGTGCGCCGCTGGCAAGGCCGGTTCTGCGCGCGCCTCGATTTCGGACCGCGATCCCACTCGGTCGCGGAAACGGCGAAGCCTCGCGACCGGCGAGGATGCGGAGCCGGAGCGACCCCGGGAAACGGAAGCGCGGCCGACTGCCTCGGGGCATGGCCACCGCAGGTGGGGATGCCGGTTCGGTTGCGACGGGAGGCCGCGCGGTGGCGTCGGTGGCCGCGATGGACGCCGGGTGTCGCGCGGGCTACCGTGCTCGCCCCATGAGCCTCGAAGGTCACCGTCAGAAGCTGCGCGAAGCCGAACTCCGGGTGAACCAGCTCAAGGTGTCTCTTTGACTACGAGTCGAAGCACCGCGAGCTGAAGAACATCGAGCATCGCATGTCCCAGCCCGGATTCTGGGACAACCAGGAGCGCGCGCAGGTGGAGGTGGCGGAGAAGCGCAAGCTCGGCGCCGTGGTCGAGCCGATCGAGCGGACGATGCGTCTGCTCGATGATGGCCGGACCCTGCTCGAGCTCGGCGAGGACGACCCGGCCGCCGTCACCGACGACCTGGACCAGGTCGATCGCCAGATCCGCGGCATCGCCGAGAAGCTCGAGTTCCAACTGATGCTCGGCGGTGAGCACGACGAGAAGAACGCGATCGTCACCGTGACTCCGGGCGCGGGTGGGATCGACGCGTCGGACTGGGCCGAGATGCTGCTCCGGATGTACACCCGGTGGGCCGAGGACCACGGCTTCGACGTCGAGGAGCAGGACCTGCAGCGCGCCGAGGAGGCGGGCATCCGCAGCGCGACGTTCCTCGTCAAGGGGCCGTACGCCTACGGCAACCTGCGCGCCGAACAGGGCGTGCACCGCCTGGTGCGGATCTCACCGTTCGACGGCCAGGCGCGCCGGCAGACCTCGTTCGCGTCGATCGAGGTGATCCCCGAGTTCGACGACGACATCGAGATCGAGATCGAGGACAAGGACATCCGCATCGACACGTTTCGAGCGAGTGGCGCGGGCGGCCAGCACGTCAACAAGACGGATTCGGCGGTCCGGATCACGCACTTGCCGTCCGGCGTCGTGGTGAGCTGCCAGAACGAGCGCAGCCAGCACAAGAACAAGGCGCAGGCGATGAAGACGCTGCGCAGCAAGCTCTACCAGCTCGAAGAGGCGAAGCGGAAGGACGAGCTCGCGAAGTTCTACGGTGACCGGGGCACGATCACCTGGGGCAACCAGATCCGCAGCTACGTGCTCCAGCCCTACCAGATGGTGAAGGACCTGCGTACCGGCGTGGAGACGTCGAACGTGCAGGACGTCCTCGACGGGGACCTCACGCCGTTCATCGAGGCCTATCTCAAGGGCGTGAAGGTCAAGAGCTGACGCGATGGTGACGAAGCCCACTCGACGCGCATTGATCTCGGTGACCGACAAGACCGGTGTCGTCGAGTTCGCGCGTGCGCTCGCCGAGCTCGGATTCTCGGTGCTCTCGACGGGCGGCACGTTCCGCGTGCTGCAGGAGGCGGGCGTGCCCGCGGTCGAGGTGGCGGCCTACACCGGCTTCCCCGAGATGATGGACGGCCGCGTGAAGACGCTGCATCCGAAGGTGCACGGCGGCCTGCTCGCGCGCCGCGACCGACCCGAAGACCTGGAGTCGATGGAGGTGCACGGCATCGACCCGATCGACGTGCTCGCGGTCAATCTCTATCGGTTCCGCGAGACCGCGCGCCGGCCCGGCGCGACGCGCGACGAGATCGTCGAGAACATCGACATCGGTGGCCCGGCGATGATCCGCAGCGCGGCCAAGAACCACCGATCGGTCGCGGTGGTCGTGGATCCAGCCGACTACGAGCGTGTGGCGGCTGCGCTGAAGGCCCATGGCGGCACCGTGCCCGTGCCGTTCGGCCGGGAGCTCGCCGCGAAGGCATTCGCGCACACGGCGGCCTACGACGCGGCGATCGCGGCGTGGTTCGCCGGCGAACCCCAGTCCGGGTTCGGACCGTCGCTCTCGCTCACCGGCGAAAAGCTCGCGGACCTGCGCTACGGGGAGAACCCCCACCAGGCGGCGGCGCTGTATCGGGATCCGGACTGGATCGGATCGTCGCTCGCGGCCGCGAAGCAGCTCTCCGGCAAGGAGCTGAGCTTCAACAACCTCCTCGACCTCGACGCTGCACTCGGGCTGGTGCAGGAGTTCGACGAGCCGGCCTGCGTGATCGTCAAGCACAACAACCCGTGCGGCACCGCGACCGCTCCGGACGTCGAACGGGCTTTCGTGGCGGCGCTCGACGGCGATCCGGTGAGTGCATACGGGGGGATCGTCGCGCTCAACCGCGAGCTGACACGCGCGACCGCCGACGCGATGGTCGAGCGTGGCACCTTCGTCGAGTCGATCGTCGCACCCGCGGTCGCGGATGCCGCGCTCGCGCGCCTCCGCGAAGCGAAGTGGGGCGCCAACGTCCGGGTGCTCGCGCTCGGCGGCATGCCCGATCTGCAGCCGGGACGACCGGTCGTGCGGCCCGTCTCCGGCGGCTGGCTCGCGCAGGACCCGGACGCGCCGGGAGTCCCGGTGCCCGCGGGCGACGTGCCGACCAGGCGTGCGCCGCGGCAAGCGGAGCGCGGCGCCCTCGACTTCGCCTGGCGCGTGTGCAAGCACGTCCGCAGCAACGCGATCGTGCTCGCGCGCGCGCTCGGGCGCGACACCTACGCGACGGTCGGTGTCGGCGCTGGCCAGATGAGCCGCGTCGATGCCGTGGAGATCGCCTGCAAGAAGGCCGGCGAACGCGCGCGTGGCGCCGTGCTCGCGTCCGACGCGTTCTTCCCGTTCGCCGACGGTCTCGAGGCAGCCGTCCGCGCGGGGGTGACCGCGGCCATCCAGCCCGGCGGCAGCAAGCGCGACGGCGAAGTGGTCGCAGCGGCCGATGCCGCGGACGTCGCGATGGTGTTCACCGGCCGCCGGCACTTCCGACACTGATGCAACTCGCGGAAGCCGTCGATCGTGTGCTCCTCGGGGAGTCCCTCCGCGGCATCGCCGCGGCCTATCGGGCGGAGCTCCTCGAGGATCTCGGTCTCGACCCCGAGCAGGCCCGGCCGGAGACGTTCCGCAGGGAGACCCACCAGTTCATGGGCAAGCTGTGCCGCGAGCTCGCGGACCGCCATCCCGGCGACACGCGGGCCGGAGCCGCGCTCCGGGAGTGGGTCCGGCGGGTCGACGATTACGACGCGTTCGACGCGTTGCTGACCGCATTCGGTTCGTTCGACGGCCGCGAGACGGTGGTTCGTCGTGGCCGGCGCTTGTTCGCGGGTCCGCTGACCGCGCACTGGGAGGAAACGTGACGATCGCAGAGAACCTCGCCGACGTGCGTGCGCAGATCGCGCGCGCCTGTGCTCGCTGTGGTCGTGACCCCGGCGAGGTCGAGCTCCTCGCCGTCAGCAAGACCCGACCGGCGGCCGACGTCCGTGAGGCCCTGGCTGCGGGTCAGACGCAGTTCGGCGAGAACCGCGTCCAGGAACTCGCCGCAAAGGCCGAGGAGCTCGCGGACACGGACGTGCGGTGGCACCTGATCGGCTCGGTCCAGACCAACAAGGTGCGCCTGCTCTGCGCGGTTCCGCATCTGGTGCTCGTGCAATCGGTCGATCGCACGAAGCTCGTCGACCGACTCGCGAGCACCCTCGCGGAGATCGGCGGGTCCTTGGACGTGCTCGTCCAGGTCGAGGCCACCGGCGAGGAATCGAAACACGGCGCCATGCCCGACGACGTCCCCGAGCTGGCGCGCGCGATCGTCGCGGCGGCGCCCCAACTGCGCTTGTGCGGGCTGATGGCGATCGGCCCGTTGCACGGCGACCCGACGCCCGTGTTCGCACGCGTCGCTCGATTGCGCGACGAGCTGCGCGAGGCGCTCGACCTGCCCTTGCCGATCCTGAGTCTCGGCATGACGGGCGATCTCGAAGCGGCGGTCGCGGCGGGTTCGACACTGGTGCGCGTGGGCACCGGAGTGTTCGGCGCGCGCGCGAAGCCCTGACCGCTCGACCGCGCATCTTCCGAAGCGCGGTCGACGGTCGATCGGTTGGGAACTTCGCCGCGTAGCGCCGGCCGCCCTCCGGGCTAGCGCTCAGAGGTCGTACGTCCGCGAGGCGAACGCGCGCAGGCGTGCGCCCTGCGGCCGGCTTCATCGAACCACACGGGATCCACTGCCGTGTCGTTCGCGTTTCGTTCCCCCGCTTCCCAGGAAGAGACACTCCGATGCTCCGTTTCCATCTTCCGGCCGTCTGGCTCGGTGCCGCAGCCTGCCTCACCGGTGCGCTCGTTGCCCAACAACCGTCCTCCATCGTGTTCACCACGTCGCTCGACGAGATCGCACTCGATGGCGGCGCCGGCCTCGAAAGGTTGCGGCTCGCCGCGACCGACAAGGCCATGATCGTCACGCCGACACCTGCGGGCAGCTACTCCGCGCGGACCTTCCTCAGCGTCGATGCGCAATGGGCGTTCCTCGGCGACATCGATCAGGACAGCAGCGGTACGCAGGTGGACACGTCGTCCCGCGGACCGGGTGGCGACATCGACGCGATCATGGTCAAGCGTGTGCCGGCGCCGACCGGCTTCGGCGTCCGCGACCTGTTCTTCAGCTACGAGAACTCCGGCGGATCGACTTCCGCGGACCTGCCGAGCGGGTTCGAGGACGGTGACGTCTTCCGGTTCGCCGCGCAGGGACAGGTCGAGGTGTTCGTGTCGGAGGCGTTGATGCTCACGGCGTTCGGGCAGTCGTCCACCTCTGACATCGACATCGACGCGATCTGTCAGTCCGACGCCGGTGACCTGTTCGTCTCGGTCGACCTGACCGAGAACGTGAACGGCGTGTCAGCCGACGACGGCGCAATCATCTACATCCCCGCCACCGCGATCACCTACGACTCGAACGGCGATGTCGTGTCGTTCGCTCCCGGCGCGGCATCCGTGATCGCGACGGAGTCGGATGTGATCCAGATGGCGCTCGACAGTGGCTTCAAGTCCTCGGTGGGTGGCGACGTCACGTCGTCGTTCGAGCTGTCGGGTCTCGACATCGATCCGAATGGAGGTACCTGGAATCCGCCCGGGAATCCGAGCCTGACGCTGCCGAACCTGCTGTTCACCTGGTCCGACTTCTCGAACGACGGGGCGATCCTCTCGACCGCGAGCAACGGCACCAGCCTCGGTTCGATCCCGGTCATCAACGGCGTCCCGATGGCGAGCACCGTCGCCACGTTCGGCACGCAGCTCGGGCTCCTGCCGGACAGCACCGGGCTGCAGGGTCTCGGCGGGCTCGCCCTGATTCCCGCGGCGGTCCGTCCGCAGCCCACGGCCGAGCTCTATCCGACCAACGTGCTGACATCGTCGAGCATCCGTTGGTCGCAGATCCAGCTCTCGAATGCCACGCCGAACGGGCTGGTCGCGGTGTTCGTGACAGCGGGCCCCTCGGGCACTCCGGGCAACTTCCATCCCGCGACCTCGATTCCTGGTCTCGGCGGCGAGCTGTTCGGCGACCTCAACACGTACATCCTGCTCGGCGGCATGGTTCCCGACACCAATGGGCTCGGCGCCTACACGCAGGTGCTGCCACCGATCACCGGGCTCGGCGGCTTCGAGCTCGTGTTCCAGGGGTACGACCTCGTCGCCAACACGTTCGTGACGCCCGCGCCGATGCGGGTGCTCTGAGCGGCGCGAGCCGGCGACGCCCGCGCGATCTCGGCGTGGCCCGAAACCGCGACGGTGTGCGCGGAACACACCGTCGCGTTGACACGGGCCCGTCCGCGCGCGACCCTCTACCCAATGGCCCCCACCCCGCCCGGCCAGACCCGAGAGCGGGTCTACCGATTCGTACGGGACCGGCTGCTCGCCGGTTCGCCGCCCACGGTCCGGGAGGTTCAAGCGGCGATGGGATTCGCCGCGGTCGAGTCCGCCCGCAAGCAGCTCGAGGCCCTCGTCGGCGAGGGTCGGCTCCTGAAGACGCCGGGATGCGCGCGCGGCTACCGGTTGCCCTCGGCTCATGCCGGCCCCGCGGTGCGGGTGCCGTTGCTGGGCCATATCCAGGCCGGTGACCTCCAGACTGCCGTGGAGCAGCCCGAAGGCTGGATCGTGGTCGAGACGCGCGCGGCACCGAGCGATCTCTTCGCATTGCACGTCCGCGGCGAGAGCATGCGCGACGCCGGCATCTTCTCCGGCGACATCGTCGTCGTGCGGCGCCAGCGCGAAGCGTCGAACGGCGACATCATCGTCGCGTTGGTCGGAGACGAGGCGACGGTGAAGCGGTGGCGGCGCAGCCGCAATCAGGTGTTCCTCGAACCCGCCAACCCCGAGTTCGAACCGATCGTGCTCGCGGCGCGGGACGTCCGGGTCCTCGGGCAGGTGGTCGAGGTGCGGCGGAAGCTGGACGGCTCGATGAAGTAGGCGCCGGCGCGCGGCCGAAGTCGCGCGATGAAATGAGCGGCCGCGAGAGACCGGAGTCCCGCGCGGCCGCCCGCCTCTCTCTCCAAATCGTGCGCGCTCTCCCGTACGCGGCCGGGGAGGGTCCAGACGGCGGCGCGGCCGTCTGCCTCAGGGCATGCCCACCGCAGGTGGGTATGCCCGTTCGGTTGCGGCGGGAGGCCGCGCTGGGTTCGGCCAGCGGTTCAATCCGCGCGCACGGCCTTGCAGTCGGCTTCGGTGAGCAGGAGAGTGCCGTTCTCCTGCACGATTGCCTGGCTGACGAACGTCTGACCGACGAGTGCGGGGATGTCGGGCATCTGGAAGCGCAACTGGAACCGGCCCAGCGCACCCACCGGGCCGTTGGCGAGGAGCGCGGCGTTCCGACCGAGTACCCAAGCGCCGGCGTCGCCGAAGCCGAGGAAGCCGGTGCTCGCCATCACGTCGACGAAGATCCACGCGTGCGAGCCGGGTGCCGCGAAGACCTCCCAGGTCTCGGTGCGCCCGAAGCGCAGGTTGCCCATGTCCATGCGCTCCGGGACGATCTGCGCCGCGAGCACGTCGAGCACCGGAGTGGTGGTGCCGATGTCGCGCACGGTCATCTCGACCGTGAGGTTTTGCTGGCGTGTCGCGTCGTGGAGTTGCTGCAGGTTCACCGTCGTGCTGACCAGCGGCACGTTCGTGCACTTCAGCACGAAACGGTTCGTGTTCTGTACGCTGTCCACGTCGCCGCGGACGAGCTGGTTCTGAGCGCACAGCGGCGCACACAGCGCCGCACCGAGCAAGGCAGTCGTGAGGATCTTCATCGTCGTTCTCCGAGGAGTGGTCGCGGTTCTCGCGGCGCACGTCGCCGCGTTCTCGGCCGGGCGAAGGCAACGGTCGTGCCGTCGCCCGCGGTCGCGTTTCCGCGCGGATTCCGGACGGCCGCTGTCCGGTCGACCGGACTTGCGGCTGCACCCTTGACGAGAAGACGCATGTCCGCTTCGCTGCCGGCATGGCCGCCGCCCCCGTCGCCCTGCAGCAGCTCCTCGAGCGTGGCGCCGTGCGCTGGGCGCGCTCGGTCACGCGCCTGGCTCCCGCCGAATGGGCGCTCGCCGAGCTCGCCGGGCGCGTCGTCGAGATCGTCGCGGACGGTCCGTCGGCGGCACGCACCGCGGCCGTCGCCCTCGTTCGGGACGCACAGTGTGCGCGGGAGCCGGTGGCGTGGATCGCCTCGCCCGCGGCCACGTTCCACGCTCCGGACGTCGCCGCGTGCGGCGTCGATCTCGACGCGCTGGCCGTGGTGTGGGCACCGCACGATCGCGCGGCCATGCGTGCGGCCGACGAGCTGCTCCGCTCGGGGGCGTTCGGGCTCGTGGTGTTGGACGGCCGGGCGTTCGGCGCGCTGTCGATGACGGTGCAGGTACGGCTGTCGAACCTCGCGCGCCAGCACGAGGCGGTGCTGCTCTGTCTCGCTCCCGGAGAGCGCGGTGCGGTGCGCGGTTCCCTCACGTCGCTGCGTGCCGATGCCGTGCGGGTTCGCGATGCGAACGGTGCGTTCGCGTGCCGCGTCGCGGTCACCAAGGACAAGCGCCGTGGAACGGCATGGACGGTGGAGTTGTCGTGTGATGCGCCACCTGGCCTGCATTGACGTTCCGGCGTTGCCGTTGCAGTTGCTCCTGCGCCGCGAGCCCGCATGGGCCCGCGAGCCGGTCGCCGTCGTCGATCGCGACGAGCCGCAGGGCACGATCCTGTGGGTCAACGAGCGCGCTCACCGCAACCGTGTGTACCCGGGCCGGCGTTACGCCGAGGGTCTCGCGCTCGCGTCCGGTCTGCGTGCCGGCGTGGTCGACGACGAGGAGATCGCAGCCGCGGTCCGACGGCTGGTCGAGCTGGTCCGCGCATCGACGCCGGACGTCGAGCCCGGGCGTGACGAACCAGGCGTGTTCTGGGCGGATGCCGGGGGCCTCGAGCGATCATGGCCGTCGCTGCAGGCGTGGGCCGACGCGCTCGTGATGCGGCTTCGCGGGGACGGGTTCCTCGCGACCGCCGTCGTCGGCTTCGACCGGTTCTCGACGTACGCGCTCGCGCGTTCGACGCGCGGCGTGCGCGTGATGCGTTCGCCGGAGGCAGAGCGCCGATGCGCCGATGGCGTGCGGCTCGATCGCCTCCGCGTCGAACCGAAGGTGCGCGATGCGCTCGAGCGGCTCGGTGTCGTCGACGTGCGCGGCCTGCGGGCTCTGCCGCCGGGCGGCCTGCTCGCGCGGTTCGGTCCCGACGCGCACCGGTTGCACGACGCGGCGCTCGGCCGCACGGCCGTGCACCTCGCGCCCGCGACACCGGTCGCGAGCATCGTCGAACGCTTCGAGGTCGAGCCGGACGATCCGGAGCTCGACCTCGGCGGCCTCGTGTTCCTGATCGAGCAGGCGTTCGGACGCATGCGTGCGGAGCTCGCGCGGCGTGGCGAAGCGCTGGCGGCGCTGCGCCTGCGGCTCGTGTTCGAGAAGCTCCCGCCGTGCGACCAGCGCGTGCGACCCGCCGAGCCGACGCTCGACGACGTGCAGGTGGTCGACCTGGTGCGGTTGCGGATCGAAGGGCTCGATCTGCCGGCGGCACCGACCGGGTTCGAGCTCGAGGCCGAAGCGGTGCCGGCGACGCGCGCGCAGCTCGAGCTGTTCGCCGAGACGCCGCGGCGCGAGCTGAGCGCTGCCAACCGCGCCCTCGCGCGATTGAGCGCCGAGCTCGGCGACGGCGCCGTGGTGCGTGCCGCGCTGCGCGACGGCCACCTGCCGGAAGGGCAGGTGCAGTGGGAGCAGCTCGAGCGGCTCGGCGTCGCGCACCCCGACCCCGCGCGGCCGCTCCGGCTCGTGCGCCGCGTGCTCGCGCGGCCGGTGCTGCTCGGCGATCAGCGCCCTGGTCCCGACGGCTGGCTCGCCGGGGGGCTCGCTGCAGGTCCGGTGCGCGTCCTGTGTGGACCCTACACGGTGTCGGGGGGCTGGTGGGCGGGCGAGCGCCATCGTGACTACCACTTCGCGATCACCGAGAACGGGACCGCGCTGTGGGTGTTCCACGATCGCCGGCGCCGGCGCTGGTATCTGCACGGCCTGGTCGAGTGATCGCCGCCAGAGCGGCCGAGAACTGGAGATTCGCGCGTCGCGGCTCTTCAATGGCGCAGCCATGCCACGCTCACTCGTCGTCGTCCTCCTGCTCCTCCCGGTGGCCGCCTGTGGGACCTCGCACTCCTACGCGACGTTCGACGACGTCGCCCGACTCGGCCTCCCGAGGCAGTCGGCCGCGCTGCCGATGTCCGGTGCCGGAGCGGCCCGTGGGGGCGATCGCGCGACGGACGAACGCACGACGACCGCGTCGCCGGACATCCTGGCGAGCGTGCCGAAGACGCCGCAGTCCGGCGACCCCGCCCTCGAAGGAGCGCCCTATCGAGACACCGGCGGCGTCGCGATCGGCGTCGGGACGACGTTCGATCCGTCGACGTTCCTGATCGGCGCCGCCCTGGACCTCCCGGCTGGCGGCGACGTCTATTGGGGTCCGGCGATCCACGTCGGCATCACCGACTCCCGCACGCTCGTCGCCGGCTTCCTCCAGGGCAAGTACGTGTTCGGCGACGACGGCTCGGATCGACCGCGGATCGCGCCGTTCCTGCAGTCCGGTCTCGGGTTCGTCTACTACGACGTCGATGGCGCGGGTGACGAGGCGAGCCTGCTGCTCAATTTCGGCGGCGGCGTACGGTTCGATCTGTCCAGTCGCCTGAAGCTCGGCTCGACACTGCTGGTCAACTGGGCGCCGAACGAGATCCTGGACGAGCGCGTGTACGTCAGCTGGGAGATCCTCCAGCTCGTGATCCCGTTCTGACGGCCCCGGACAAACGGCAGCGCGGCCGACTGCCTCGGGGCATGTCCACCGCAGGTGGGGATACTGGCATCGACCGCTGGTGACGCGGTTCGGCCGGGGATCCGTGCGAGAACGGGACGCGCCGCGCGCGACGAGCGCAGACCGCGCGTTCCGAACAGCTTCGTGTGCACGTGTCGCCGTGGACCGTGAGCGATAGGGGCCCGACCCGGGTCTGCCGACCGCACGCTCGGAGCGTCACCAGCCGTCGAGGCCAGCATCACCCACTATCCACGAACGGCGGCGGCGCGCTACGATCGGGCAGCCTCTCTCCGCCCGCAGAATCCGATGCTCCGCCTCTCCACCCTGCTCCTCGCCGGGGCGCTCGTCAGCGCGGTCGCCGCGCAGGCGCTCCCGGACTTCGAGAGCCCCCAATCCCATCCGGTCGCGGTCTCCGCGGATGGCACGCGGCTGCTCGCCGTCAACACGCCGGACGCGCGACTCGCGGTGTTCGATCTGCGGGATCCGCGCCGACCGGTCCTGCTCGGCGAGGTTCCGGTGGGACTCGAGCCGGTCGCTGTCTGCCCGCGGACCCGTGACGAGGCATGGGTCGTCGATCACCTGTCGGACTCGGTCTCGGTCGTGGACGTCCGGCGTTGCGAGGTCCTGGCGACGCTGGCGTGCGAGGACGAGCCGTCGGACGTGACGTTCGCCGCGGGCCATGCATTCGTCACGTGTGCGACGCCGCGAGTCGTGCTCGTGTTCGATGCCGTCACGCGGGAGCGGATCGGCCGCATCGAGCTGTTCTGTGACGAACCGCGCACGCTCGTCGCGTCTCCCGATGGCCAGCACGTCTACGCGATCTCGCGGCTGTCCGGCAACGACACGACACTCGTGCCGCGCGCGCTCGCGCCACCCCAGCCGGCGCCGACCAATTCCGCGCTCCCCGCGCCGCCGCCGGTCGGGCTGATCGTCGACAGCGAGGACCCCGCCTGGTCGTCGGTGCACGGTGTGTCGCTCCCGGACTGGGACGTGTTCGAGATCGACGCGCAGAGCCTCGTCGTCTCGCGTCGCGTCGCCGGTGTGGGCACGGTTCTGTTCGGTGCCGCGTTCCGGCCGGGCACCGATGAGCTCTGGGTGACGAACACCGATGCGCGCAACCTCGTCCGCTTCGAGCCGGCGCTGCGCGGGCACGCCGTCGACAACCGCGTCACGCGTATCGGGCTCGGTTCGACGTCCCCGACGATGTCGTTCGTCGATCTCGACGCCGGCATCGACTACTCCCTGCTGCCGAACCCGGCGGCCCGGGCCACCGCGCTCGCGCAGCCGACGGCGGTAGCGTTCGCTCCGGACGGGAGCGAGGCGTACGTCGCGGCCTTCGGCTCCGATCGCATCGGCGTGCTCGACCCGACGGGGCAGGTCGTCGCGCGGATCGACCTTGCAGGCGGAACGACGTCGCGCACGATGCGCGGGCCGCGTGGTCTCGCTTGCCACCCGACCGCACGCGTGCTCTACGCGCTCGACCGACTGTCGAACACGCTCACGCTGATCGACACGACGACACACACGGAGCTCGCCGAGCTCGGACTGATCCACGATCCGACGCCGCGGTCGGCGAAGGAAGCTCGCGGCTTCCTCTACGACGCGCGTCTCTCCGGCAACGGGACGATGTCGTGCGCGAGCTGCCATGTCGACGCGGCGATGGACGAGCTCGCGTGGGACCTCGGCGATCCCGGTGGACAGATGCAGACCGTCCCCGGTCCGCTCGGTCTGCCGATCCCGGTCCATCCGATGAAGGGGCCGATGACGACGCAGACCCTGAAGGGCCTCGACACGCTCGCCCCGTTCCACTGGCGCGGGGACCGCGCGCGATTCCAGGACTTCAACGGATCGTTCGCATCCCTGCTCGGCGGTGCGCCGCTGTCGGCGACCGACATCGACGACTATGCCGCATTCGTCGGCACGATCCGCATCCCACCGAATCCCAACCGGATGCCTGACGGCTCGCTACCCGACGACGGCAGCGGCGTCAGCGCTCAGGACGGTTTCGACTACTTCACGACCACGCCGTTCAACGGTGGCCTCACGTGCGTCGCCTGCCACGCACTGGACACCGGCAGCAACCGACTGATCGTCCCGGGCAACGTCGTACAGGAACCGGAGCCGTTCAAGGTGCCGCAGCTTCGCACCGCGTATCGCCACACCGGCTTCGAGCCGGTGAACGGCCTGCGCACCGCCGGCTTCGGTCTCTTGCACGACGGCTCGATCCGATCCGTGTTCGACCTGTTGACGCTACCGGTGTTCGGGCCGCTCACGACGCAGCCGAACAACAAACGGAAGCTCGAGAACTTCGTGCTCGCCTTCGACACCGGTCTCGCGCCTGCGGTCGGTCGCACGTGCACGATCGACGCGTCGAACCGCACCGATCCGGTGCTCACGGCGGATTGGGACCTGCTGGAGGCCGAGGCCGCCGAAGGGAGCTGTGATCTCGTGGCACACGGGGTACTCGACGGCGCGCCCATCGGCCTGCTCTGGCAGCCCGCGGTGCCGACCTGGCACGGCGATCGGTCGGGCCAGATCTGGTCGCGGGCGCAGCTCGAGTCGTGGATCGGCGCCGGTCGGCTGCGGTTGACGTTGCTCGGTGTCGTGCCCGGCCAGGGTGTGCGCATCGGCATCGACCGCGACGTCGACGGCGTGCTCGACGGCGACGAGGGTCTGGACCGCTACGGGAATGGCACCGCGGGCTGCGGCCTCGTGCTGGACGGCAACTCGCCGCCCACGATCGGCAACGAGCAGTTCGCGCTGGTGTGTCGCGAGGCGCCGGCCGGAGCGGCGGGTGTGTTCGCGCTCTCCGCCGCGACCGGTCAGGTGTCGGTGCTCGGCATCGACGTGCTCGTCGATCTCGCCCAATCGGTGATGGTGGTCGCGACCGCCGACGGCGACGGGACGGCCCCGTTGCCGCTGCCGATCGAGGCCGACCCCACGCTGATCGGGGTGACGATTCGCGCCCAGGCGGTGTTCCCATCGCCGTGCGGACCGCGGGGTCTGGCGGCCTCGAACGGGCTCACGATCCGCGTCGGTTCCCCGTGACTCACTTCGGAGCCCATTCGGGAGTGCGGAAGCAGAGGTAGGCGATGCGGAATCGTTCCGGTCCTCGGTGGACCGTTTCGAGTGCGTCGCGGAGTGCGTCCAGCTCCGGCTTCGCGTAGGCCGCAGTGCGATACACCACGTGCACGCGCGTGCCGGGTGGGAGGTCGTGCACGAGCCGCCGAGCGGCGATGGAGGGTCGTAGCGCCGCTTCGATCTCGGGCCGGCCGCGCAGGTAGTGCCGAACCGTCGCTTCGGAGAACCCCTCGGGCGTGCCCGTCACGACCAACACCGGTTCGCCCGGTCGCCATTCGGCGATCAGCTCCGCCGTCGCGGTGCGGAAGTCCTCGCGGCGGTTGCCGGACGCGTGAAGGAGCGTGAGGCACAGGCAACCGGCGACGCCGACTGCGGACAGCGTGATCCGCAACGGACGAGGTCGCAGCGCCGCGAGCCCGGCCGCGATCGCCATCGCGATCGCCGGCTGGGCGGCGAGCAGATATCGCGGGCCGAACGACAGCGGTCCGACGACACCGATCGCGAGCGCGCCCAGGATCGGGCCGAGCGCGAGCGCGGCGATGCGCGGCGCCGCGTCGTCGCCGCGGCGCATCACGAGGCGCACGGCGAACGTCCCGATGCCGACGAGGAGCGCCGCGCCGAGGACGTACCCGAGCGGGTGCAACACCTCGGGCAGGACGTCGACGTCGGCGAGCAGGAAACGGATCGGGAGCTCGGCGAGCTCGCGGGGTGTGGTCCTTGCCTGGAAGCCCCACGGGGTGGCGAGCTGTCGGGGCACGAACGCGAGCAGCCACGGCAGCCAGACGACGAGCGCCATCGCCGGTGCCGCGACCACGAGCGCCGCACTCCGGATGTCGAGCGTGCGGCGGTGGCGCGCGACCAGCGCGGCGCCCAGCAGGCCGACGCCGACCAGACCGCCGTAGTAGTGCGAACCGAACGCGATCGTCGTTCCGAGCCACGCCAGCGCGAAGCCGCGTCCGGGTCGGCCGCGCAGCGTCGCATCGAGTCCGGTCCACGCGACCAGTACGCCGAGCTCGACGAAGGCGTACATGCGCACCTCGTGGGCGATCCAGACGAGCAGCGGCGCGGTCGCCTGCAGGGCGACCGCGAGCAGCGCGGGGCCGGTGGCGAGCCATCTGCGCGCGAGCCGCGCGAACAGGGTCAGCGAGAGGCAGGAGAGCAGCGCCGGCAGTAGCCGCAGCACCACGTCGTCCTCGCCGAACAGGTCGGTCCAGATGCGAAACGCGAGGAACGACAGCGGTGGATGGCGATCGCGGGCCAGGGTGGCGAACGGATCGGCCGCTCGTGCGACGAACAGGGTCGCACCCTCGTCGTACCACAGCGAGTGCGTCCCGAGTGCCGTGAGGCGCAACGCGACACCGAGGGCGCAGAGCCCCACCAGGACCCATGTCACGCTCGGTCTCGATCTCGGCAACTGCGGACCTCCCCTCGGATGTGACGCGAACACTTCAGCGCGGGTGCATCACAGAATATCCTGCGCCTTTGGAGGAAGCCCCGTCCTCGATGACTCGCTCGCGCCGAACCGTCAATCCCCGCGCCCCCGCCCAGCGGGCGACCCTGCGTGCCATCGGCATGCTGATGGTGATCGCCGGTGGTGTCCTGACCGCGATCGGCCTGATCGACTTCTTCGGCGCGATGGGCGGCCACAGCGGTCCGCCGCAGCAGTTCTGGTGCGCGATGGTGGGGTTGCCGATCCTCGCGATCGGGTTCGGTTTGCTCCGGCTCGGCTACCTCGGTGCCATCGGCCGCTACGTCGCCGGCGAGACCGCGCCCGTGGCCACCGACACGATCAACTACGTCGGTGAGGAGGCGGCGCCAGGCATTCGTAGCGTCGTGCACGCCGTCGCCGACGGACTTCGCGACGACCCTGCCGGGTCCCGCGAACCATGCACCTGCCCGGCCTGCGGCGCGGCGGTCGATGCCGACGCGCGGTTCTGCGACCAGTGCGGCGGCGACCTCGCGACCGTGCGCACCTGCCCGGCCTGCGAGGCGGAAAACGCCACGGACGCCCGGTTCTGCGATCGATGCGGCCATCGACTCGCCCCGTGATCGACGCCGCAGACTAGAATTCCGCGCGATCCCGCACCGTCGACAGCGCCATGGGCGAACGACCCGAAGACGTGACGAAGCTCCTGCGCGCCGGCCGCGACGCGCGCGATGCTCTCCTGCCGGTGGTCTACGACGCGCTGCGTGGCATCGCCGAACGCCGGATGCGCGCCGAACGCGACGACCACACCCTCCAGGCGACCGCCCTCGTCAACGAGGCCTGGATCAAGCTCGCGGGTGAGCAAGACGTCGCGTGGCGCGATCGCAAGCAGTTCTATGCCGCGGCCGCGGAGGCGATGCGGCGCATCCTCATCGACCATGCGCGCCGCGTGCGGAGTCTCAAGCGAGGCGGAGATCAGCAGCGCGTCACGCTCGGCGCGCCGGACACCGCGCTGGAGTTCGATCCCGAACGGGCACTGCTGCTCCACGACGCGTTGGATCGTCTGGCCGAGGAGGACGCGCGCGCGGCCGAAGTGACGCGGCTCCGCTTCTTCGCGGGCCTCTCGGTCGAGGAGACGGCACAAGTGCTCGAGGTCTCCGAACGGACCGTGCATCGCGAGTGGAGCTACGCCCGCGCGCGTCTGCTCGAGCTCCTGGGCGAGGATGCCTGACGCTCGCGTCAGAGCTCCTTCCGGTAGTGGAACTCGCGCGTCGCCGACCGGTCGTGGAGCTCGCGTTCTCGTCCGGTGCGACGGTAGCCGAGGTGCGCGTAGACGCGGTGGGCGGTGAGGAAACGCGTGTCGGTCCAGAGCTCGACGGCGCGCATCCCGTGACGGCGTCCACGCTCCTCGATCAGCGCGACGAGCACCGAGGCGATCCCGCGGCCCCTCGTCCGCGGATGGAGGTAGAGCTTCTTCAGCTCGACGATCGGGACGTCGTCCGCGTCCCGCCGATCGGCGCATGCGATCGTCCCGACGACCTGGCCGTCGTCGAGCACGACCCAGAACCCATCGAACGACGTGCTCGGTGTCAGCAGGGCGGGCTCCTCGTGTTCGACGTCGAGAATGCAGTTCTCGTAGTCGCGGAAGCACCGGTCGATCAGCGCGATGATCCCCGGCGAGTCGGCGTCGGTGGCTTGCCGCAGCTCGAGGGTGTCGCCGATCGATTGCCGTGCCTTGGCCAGCAGATCGTCGTCGGGCCTCACGAGTCCTCCGGTCGGCCGGCCCAATCGGGTGCGACGAGCCGGCGCTTGCCGTCGTGGCTGCGGCGGACCGCCAGCCCGGTGCGTTGCTCGTCCTCGAAGTCACGGTCCCAGAGCTGGCAGGTGACCTGCTTGTGCATCTGGTCGAGGCCTTCGCAGTAGTTCGAGTAGATGCAGCGGCGGACCTCGTCGCCGCGGCCGAGGCCGACCTTCTCCCACCAGTCGGGGTCGGCGAGCGACTGGCGGCGGCGGCGACGGCGTCGGCCGGCCGTCGGCGAGCAGCGCCTCGGCCTGCTCGAACGTGGCGATGCCGCCGGCGACGACGACGGGCGTCTCGAGGCCGGCCGCGCGGATCGCCGCGCGCACCACTCGCGCCGCCGCGACGTTGCGGCCGAAGGGCCGCGCGCGTCGGAGATCGCCGTCGGCATGCACTCGAGACCCCGGTCGTCGGCGCCGGCGGGATCGGCACGTTCGAGCTCGCGGAGGCCGCGATCCGCGACGGCCTGTGCGACGTGGTCGCCGCCGCTCGCCAGAGCCTCGCCGACCCCGACTGGTGGCTCAAGTCGGAGCTCGGCCGCGGTGAAGAGGTGCGCCGCTGCATCTACACGAACTACTGCGAGGGCCTCGACCAGAAGCACAAGCAGGTGACCTGCCAGCTCTGGGACCGTGACTTCGAGGACGAGCAACGCACCGGGGTGGCGGTCCGCCGCAGCCACGACGGCAAGCGCCGGCTCGTCGCACCCGATTGGGCCGGCCGACCGGAGGACTCGTGAGGCCCGACGACGATCTGCTGGCCAAGGCACGGCAATCGATCGGCGACACCCTCGAGCTGCGGCAAGCCACCGACGCCGACTCGCCGGGGATCATCGCGCTGATCGACCGGTGCTTCCGCGACTACGAGAACTGCATTCTCGACGTCGAACACGAGGAGCCCGCCCTGCTGACACCGAGCACGTCGTTCGATGGGTTCTGGGTCGTGCTCGACGACGGCCAGGTCGTCGGGACGATCGCATGCGCCGATCGGCGGGACGCGGACGACGTCCCGATCGTCGAGCTGAAGAAGCTCTACCTCCATCCGCGGACGAGGGGCCGCGGGATCGCCTCGGTGCTCGTCGCGCTGATCGAGGAGCGTGGACGCCGTCACGGGATGCGCGCCGTCGAGCTCTGGACCGACACGCGTTTCCTCACCGCCCACCGCGTCTACGCGCACCTCGGCTACCGTCGCACCGGACGAGAACGCGAGCTCCACGACCGGTCGGCGACGCGCGAGTTCCACTACCGGAAGGAGCTCTGACGCGAGCGTCAGGCATCCTCGCCCAGGAGCTCGAGCAGACGCGCGCGGGCGTAGCTCCACTCGCGATGCACGGTCCGTTCGGAGACCTCGAGCACTTGTGCCGTCTCCTCGACCGAGAGGCCCGCGAAGAAGCGGAGCCGCGTCACTTCGGCCGCGCGCGCGTCCTCCTCGGCCAGACGATCCAACGCGTCGTGGAGCAGCAGTGCCCGTTCGGGATCGAACTCCAGCGCGGTGTCCGGCGCGCCGAGCGTGACGCGCTGCTGATCTCCGCCTCGCTTGAGACTCCGCACGCGGCGCGCATGGTCGATGAGGATGCGCCGCATCGCCTCCGCGGCCGCGGCATAGAACTGCTTGCGATCGCGCCACGCGACGTCTTGCTCACCCGCGAGCTTGATCCAGGCCTCGTTGACGAGGGCGGTCGCCTGGAGGGTGTGGTCGTCGCGTTCGGCGCGCATCCGGCGTTCGGCGATGCCACGCAGCGCGTCGTAGACCACCGGCAGGAGAGCATCGCGCGCGTCGCGGCCGGCGCGCAGGAGCTTCGTCACGTCTTCGGGTCGTTCGCCCATGGCGCTGTCGACGGTGCGGGATCGCGCGGAATTCTAGTCTGCGGCGTCGATCACGGGGCGAGTCGATGGCCGCATCGATCGCAGAACCGGGCGTCCGTGGCGTTTTCCGCCTCGCAGGCCGGGCAGGTGCGCACGGTCGCGAGGTCGCCGCCGCACTGGTCGCAGAACCGCGCGTCGGCATCGACCGCCGCGCCGCAGGCCGGGCAGGTGCATGGTTCGCGGGACCCGGCAGGGTCGTCGCGAAGTCCGTCGGCGACGGCGTGCACGACGCTACGAATGCCTGGCGCCGCCTCCTCACCGACGTAGTTGATCGTGTCGGTGGCCACGGGCGCGGTCTCGCCGGCGACGTAGCGGCCGATGGCACCGAGGTAGCCGAGCCGGAGCAAACCGAACCCGATCGCGAGGATCGGCAACCCCACCATCGCGCACCAGAACTGCTGCGGCGGACCGCTGTGGCCGCCCATCGCGCCGAAGAAGTCGATCAGGCCGATCGCGGTCAGGACACCACCGGCGATCACCATCAGCATGCCGATGGCACGCAGGGTCGCCCGCTGGGCGGGGGCGCGGGGATTGACGGTTCGGCGCGAGCGAGTCATCGAGGACGGGGCTTCCTCCAAAGGCGCAGGATATTCTGTGATGCACCCGCGCTGAAGTGTTCGCGTCACATCCGAGGGAGGTCCGCAGTTGCCGAGATCGAGACCGAGCGTGACATGGGTCCTGGTGGGGCTCTGCGCCCTCGGTGTCGCGTTGCGCCTCACGGCACTCGGGACGCACTCGCTGTGGTACGACGAGGGTGCGACCCTGTTCGTCGCACGAGCGGCCGATCCGTTCGCCACCCTGGCCCGCGATCGCCATCCACCGCTGTCGTTCCTCGCGTTTCGCATCTGGACCGACCTGTTCGGCGAGGACGACGTGGTGCTGCGGCTACTGCCGGCGCTGCTCTCCTGCCTCTCGCTGACCCTGTTCGCGCGGCTCGCGCGCAGATGGCTCGCCACCGGCCCCGCGCTGCTCGCGGTCGCCCTGCAGGCGACCGCGCCGCTGCTCGTCTGGATCGCCCACGAGGTGCGCATGTACACCTTCGTCGAGCTCGGCGTACTGGTCGCGTGGACCGGACTCGATGCGACGCTGCGCGGCCGACCCGGACGCGGCTTCGCGCTGGCGTGGCTCGGAACGACGATCGCGTTCGGTTCGCACTACTACGGCGGTCTGGTCGGCGTCGGCCTGCTGGGCGCCGCGCTGGTCGCGCGCCACCGCCGCACGCTCGACATCCGGAGTGCGGCGCTCGTGGTCGCGGCACCGGCGATGGCGCTCGTCGTCTGGCTGCCGTGGCTGCTCGCGTTCGTGCCCCGACAGCTCGCCACCCCGTGGGGCTTCCCGGCAAGGACCACACCCCGCGAGCTGGCCGCTCCCGATCCGTTTCCTGCTCGCCGACGTCGACGTCCTGCCCGAGGTGTTGCACCCGCTCGGGTACGTCCTCGGCGCGGCGCTCCTCGTCGGCATCGGGACGTTCGCCGTGCGCCTCGTGATGCGCCGCGGCGACGACGCGGCGCCGCGCATCGCCGCGCTCGCGCTCGGCCCGATCCTGGGCGCGCTCGCGATCGGTGTCGTCGGACCGCTGTCGTTGGCGCGCGATATCTGCTCGCCGCCCAGCCGGCGATCGCGATGGCGATCGCGGCCGGGCTCGCGGCGCTGCGACCTCGTCCGTTGCGGATCACGCTGTCCGCAGTCGGCGTCGCCGGTTGCCTGTGCGTCACGCTCCTTCACGCGTCCGGCAACCGCCGCGAGGACTTCCGCACCGCGACGGCGGAGCTGATCGCCGAATGGCGACCGGGCGAACCGGTGTTGGTCGTGACGGGCACGCCCGAGGGGTTCTCCGAAGCGACGGTTCGGCACTACCTGCGCGGCCGGCCCGAGATCGAAGCGGCGCTACGACCCTCCATCGCCGCTCGGCGGCTCGTGCACGACCTCCCACCCGGCACGCGCGTGCACGTGGTGTATCGCACTGCGGCCTACGCGAAGCCGGAGCTGGACGCACTCCGCGACGCACTCGGAACGGTCCACCGAGGACCGGATCGATTCCGCATCGCCTACCTCTGCTTCCGCACTCCCGAATCGGCTCCGAAGTGAGTCACGGGGAACCGACGCGGATCGTGAGCCCGTTCGAGGCCGCCAGACCCCGCGGTCCGCACGGCGATGGGAACACCGCCTGGGCGCGAATCGTCACCCCGATCAGCGTGGGGTCGGCCTCGATCGGCAGCGGCAACGGGGCCGTCCCGTCGCCGTCGGCGGTCGCGACCACCATCACCGATTGGCGAGATCGACGAGCACGTCGATGCCGAGCACCGACACCTGACCGGTCGCGGCGGAGAGCGCGAACACACCCGCCGCTCCGGCCGGCGCCTCGCGACACACCAGCGCGAACTGCTCGTTGCCGATCGTGGGCGGCGAGTTGCCGTCCAGCACGAGGCCGCAGCCCGCGGTGCCATTCCCGTAGCGGTCCAGACCCTCGTCGCCGTCGAGCACGCCGTCGACGTCGCGGTCGATGCCGATGCGCACACCCTGGCCGGGCACGACACCGAGCAACGTCAACCGCAGCCGACCGGCGCCGATCCACGACTCGAGCTGCGCCCGCGACCAGATCTGGCCCGACCGATCGCCGTGCCAGGTCGGCACCGCGGGCTGCCAGAGCAGGCCGATGGGCGCGCCGTCGAGTACCCCGTGTGCCACGAGATCACAGCTCCTCGGCGGCCTCGGCCTCCAGCAGGTCCCAATCCGCCGTGAGCACCGGATCGGTGCGGTTCGACGCGTCGATCGTGCACGTGCGACCGACCGCAGGCGCGAGACCGGTGTCGAAGGCGAGCACGAAGTTCTCGAGCTTCCGTTTGTTGTTCGGCTGCGTCGTGAGCGGCCCGAACACCGGTAGCGTCAACAGGTCGAACACGGATCGGATCGAGCCGTCGTGCAAGAGACCGAAGCCGGCGGTGCGCAGGCCGTTCACCGGCTCGAAGCCGGTGTGGCGATACGCGGTGCGAAGCTGCGGCACCTTGAACGGCTCCGGTTCCTGTACAACGGTGTCCGGGACGATCAGTCGGTTGCTGCCGGTGTCCAGTGCGTGGCAGGCGACGCACGTGAGGCCACCGTTGAACGGCGTGGTCGTGAAGTAGTCGAAACCATCC
>CAWGKH010000014.1:0-693100 GCA_963823025.1 uncultured Planctomycetota bacterium
CACCAGATGCAGGATGCGGATGTACTCGACGTCGGTGCGCCAGGGCGACAGCTTGGATTCGACACCGGTCGGACGCTCGCCGGAAGACCACCGTCGGAAACAGGCTGTCGATGTAGCGGTAGTTGCGAAAGGCGCCAGGCTTTCGCATCAACGCGGCGACGATGTGTCGGTAGTCGATGCGGTGGCCGCCCTCCCCACGCAATCGCTCGATCTCGAGCCGGCGCTCGCCGCCGTGAAAGACCTCCAAGCGATGCTCGTACACGTCCACGCGGACCGGCTCGCCGATAGCTGCGACGGCACCGAGTACATGTTCGCGACCGACGCGGATCGTGCTGCTCGGTGTCACTTTCACATCCAACCGCTGGTACTCCACCATGCGGCGCGTCGGCAGGACGTGCATCCTGGGAAGTTCATTCGCGCGCTTCTCCTTCCGACTCAGGTTACGCTTGCCGAGGACTCGCTCGAGCCACTGTCGGGTCTTCCTCGACACTCTCGAATTCCCGGCTCCCTCGCATCAGCAGGTGTTGCGTAAGGCTTCGCTTGAGCACGCCGTTGAGGGCCTCGATGGTGCCGTTCTGCTCCGACTTGCCGACCGCGATCGTTCGCGGCGTCATGCCGAGGTGCTTCATCAGCTCGACGTCCTTCCCGTTGAACTCTCGGCCGCCGTCACCCACCCAGTGGGTTGCGCTGCTCGAGTTGTCCGTCTCATGGTACTCGGGAACTCGGCCGAGCCGGAACAACGCCTCCTGCACGCCGTGCTTCAGCGCGATCATCGATTCCGAGAAGCAGATGGTCGCCCAGCTCCAGGTCGAGTCCGGCAAGCAGAAGTGGCAGAGCATGTGCTCGAACACCTGCCCGCCGATCGTCACCCCGAGCTCCGTCGCCCAGGTGAAATGGGTCTGCGCGGCTTCGCCCGGCCGGTGCTCCTGGGGGAAGAACACCTCCTTGTCGGGTCCCGACCGCGCTCGCCACTGCTTCACCCGCCGCTGCAGCGTGCGGACTTGGCCCGGCGAGTAGCGTTCGGGAAAGCGCGCGATCAGATCCTCGAAGATCGTCTTCGCCTCGAGCTCCGGCGCGTCCTCCAGCCGCGCCTCGATCTCCTCCCAGTGCTCCTCGAACGGATCCTCCCGCGTCCGCCAGCGCCGCTCCTGCCGCCGCTCCGACGGCAACGCCCCCGACTTGAACTTCGTCGCGGTGTTCCGGCTCATCGCGGCCTTCATCGCCGCCTCGCCGATCGTCCTGCCCATCGCCAACTCCGTGCGCAGCTTGCGAACCTGTTCATCCGTCACCGCCAGTCGAAACCTCCCAGGCAAGGGAGGTTACGGCCACGGTGCACGGATCGATCAGGTCAGGCCGCGGCGGCGTGGATGCACAGTTCTAGTTGTCGTCAGTGCACAGAAGTAGTTGTCGCTGAGCACATGCTGCGCATTCCCGCTTCGGCGCGCGAGGGTGGGCTCTGGGCCGTGAAGAAGTCGCTCGCCCGCCGGACCGATGTGAACGCGCCGCGCGAGATCGCCGAGACGGCGCTCGCAGCCCACCAAGCGGGCAGTTTGAGCCTGATCATCGTGAACCGCGTCGACACGGCGACGGCGGTGTTCGACGAACTCGACAAGCGCCTCTCGGAAGGCAAGGGGAAGAAGCGCACGCGCCGCGACGACGCTCCCGACCTGCGCCTGGTGCACAGCCGCTTCCGCGGGGCGGAGCGCGCCGCATGGGCGGACGACTTCCTGCAACGGGACGCGACGCTGCCGGGTGCCGGGCGGATCGTCGTAGCGACGCAGGTCGTGGAAGCGGGCGTGGACATCTCCGCGCGGCTGCTGCTGAGCGAACTCGCGCCCTGGCCGAGCCTGGTGCAGCGATTCGGCCGGGTAGCGCGCTACGCGGGGGAGGTCGGCGAGGCCTGTGTGGTGGGCGCGGTACCGAAGGACGAAGGCAAGGCGTTGCCGTATTCGCTCGGCGAGCTCGCGGCGGCCGAGGACGCGCTGTCGAGACTTCTGGGAGGCGACGCCGATGTCTCGCCGAGCAGCCTGGAGACGTTCGAGGCAGGTCTGGCAGCGGATGGTGACGGAGCCGACCTGATCGCGCGCCTGTATCCCTACGACCCCACGCACGTGCTCCGGCGTCGGGACCTGGACGAGCTGTTCGACACCGCCCCGGACCTCAGCGGCAATGACCTCAACGTGAGCCGCTATATCCGTTCGGGCGAGGAACGCGACCTCGGCGTGTTCTGGCGGCAGGTCGGGGACGGTGTTCGATCGATTCCCTTGAGACAGGTGGGGCCGGTCGAACGCGGGGAGCTCTGCGCGGCGCCGATCGGCGAGGCGCGCAAGTGGCTCGCCGACAGGACGTTCTACGTGCTCGATTACCTGGAGGGCACCTGGGCGCAAGGCAAAGCACGGCAGCTCCATCCAGGGCTGCGCGTGCTGGTACCGGTGCAGGCGGGCGGGTACTCGATCGAGCGCGGCTGGGATCCCAAGGCGCCCGGCACTGTGGTCGCCCCTCCCAAAGCTGTGGCTGCCGAAGACGAAGTTGCGCAGCGCTATGACCAGTCAGCGGAGAGCGAGCAGGACGACAGTCTCTCCATCGCCGGCTGGAAGACGATCGCCATGCACGGCCGGGAAGCTGGCGAGGAGATGCGGCAGCTCGTCCAGGCTCTCCGCCTCGACCAGGATCTCGGGCGGCTGCTGGAGCTTGCCGCGCGCTGGCACGACGCAGGCAAGGCACACGAGGTGTTCCAGGGCGCGATCAAGCAAGAAGCGCGCGCGACATTCGGTGAGCTGGGGGCACGGATGGACTTGGCG
Source organism: uncultured Planctomycetota bacterium (assembly GCA_963823025.1). Classification (GTDB taxonomy): domain Bacteria; phylum Planctomycetota; class UBA1135; order UBA1135; family UBA2386; genus CAWGKH01. The sequence goes on from CAWGKH010000014.1 coordinate 2,802, forward strand.
AAGGCGCCGGACGGCGCCTGGAAGCGACCGCCCTATCCCCAGCGGACGGGTTTTCGTCACGAGCTCGTGAGCACGCTGGCGCTGTTCGAGCTGCTCAGGCGCGCGGAACCGACACATCCCGCGCTACTCGGCCCACACGTGGAGCTGATGCAGGCGATGGGCGAGGCGCCGCCCGAGCTGGAGGAGGGCCTGCGCGTGCCGGCGGACCACGCGCTCGCTGCCGAACTCGCGTCACTCGAGCCCGAGGAGTTCGACCTCCTCGCGTTCTTGGTTTGTGCGCACCACGGCAAGGTCCGTTGCGCCTGGACAGGAACGCCGCACGACCAGGAACGGGGAATGGGCGACATCCACGGCGTGCGCGAGGGCGATCAGGTTCCGACGTTCGAGCTGTGCGACGCCGAGGGCGAACGCCAAACGCTCCCAGCGCTCGAGCTGTCGCTTTCGGCCGCGGAAATGGGACTCGGCAGACTCTACGGCGCTTCGTGGACGGAGCGCGTGAGCCGCCTTCGAGAACGACACGGGCCCTTCAAACTGGCATACCTCGAAGCGCTGCTGCGCGCCGCCGACGCGAGGGCCTCGCGGCTCACGACCCCGGAGGACGCTTGACCCTGCAAGTCCATCAACTCGCGGGCTGCGCGCCGACCCCGCTCGCTCACTATCTCAAGGCGCTGGCGGTGCTGCGGCTCGTGGCCGAACAGAAGGACGCGTCGGCGCGTGGCTTCTGGAAGAACGACGCCTTTCACCTGGCGACGATTCTGGACCGGAACGAGCTCGCACGCTTCTTCCTGAACGAGTACGTGCCGACGCCACTGGTCGCTCCGTGGAATGGAGGCAGCGGCTTCTATCCGAAGGACAACAAGTCCGGGTTCGAGCCGATGTCGCGGGCCGATGCCCCGCGTCTTGCGGACTACCGGCGGGCCATCGCCTTGGCCCGGGAACTGGTGGGCGACCGCGACAAACGACCAGATGGCGACGACAAGGTCGAGATGATCCGGCGGGCCCGAGCCTCGTGGAGCGGATCGCTCCTGGACTGGCTGGGTGCTGCGCTCGTTCTGACCGAGGGCAAACGCCCGCTCCAGTACCCCGCGCTGCTCGGTACGGGTGGAAACGACGGTCGGCTCGACTTCACCAACAACCAGATGCAGCGGCTGGTGGAGCTGTTCGACGTCGACAGCGGCGCTCCGCTCTCCGGAAGCGACGAGCTTCTCGACGCGGCGCTGTTCGGAACGATCACCCACGGCCTGGAGAGCTTCTCTGTCGGGCAGTTTTACCCGGGCGCTGCCGGAGGTGCGAACGCGAGCGGCGGGTTCAGCGGAGGTTCCCTCGTCAATTCCTGGGACTTCGTATTGATGCTCGAGGGTGCCGTGACGCTCGAAGTCGCCGCAGTGAGGCGGCTCGATGCCCACGGACTGGCGCAGGCAGCCGCGCCCTTCGCCGTTCAGTCCCAGGCCGAAGGCTACGCCAGCGCCGCGCCCTCCGACGAGTCGGCGCGCGGCGAGCAGTGGATGCCGCTGTGGGAGCGACCTGCATCGCTGGCCGACGTACGTGCGCTGTTCATCGAAGGGCGTATGCAGACCGGCAGGCACCGTGCCAGGCGGGCGCTCGACGCGGCGCGCGCTGTCTCCCTGCTCGGCGTTTCCCGCGGAGTGACAGCGTTCGAACGGTTCGCCTTCGCCGAGCGCAACGGGCAGTCGAACCTGGCCGTTCCGGTCGGCCGCTGGCCGGTCGAGCCCCAGCCTCGCGTGCGCTTGCTCGAGGAGATCGATCCGTGGCTCGGCCTGCTTCGCAGTCGCTCGAGTGGCAACGGTGCGCCGGCGTCGCTGGCCCATGCGGCGCGCAGAATCGAGAGTGCGATGTTCAACGTCTGCCGGGAGACACGCTCGGCACGCTGGGCTGCACTGCTCGAGGAGATCGCTGCGGCGGAGGACTTGCTCGTGGCACGACCGAAGTCCGCCGTCGAGCTGCGTCTGCAGCCGCTGCCACGACTGTCTCCGGAGTGGATCGTGGCCGCCAACGACGACAGCCCGGAGTTCAGGCTCGCTGCAGCCGTGGCGTCGCAGTATGCGCCGGGAGACCGGAAGCGCGCCGCCGAGCAGCGCCTGGGCCCGATCCGCGCCAACTGTCTACCCCTCGAGCCGCAGCACTTCCGGCGCTTCAACGCGAACGCCCACGGCTTGGTGCAGGATCCCGCCGTGGTGTGGCAGGGACGGGACACCGTCGTCGATCTCGCCGCCATCGTGCTGCGGCGGATCACCGATGCCGGTCGCAAGGGGCACGAGGGCTTCCCGCTGCGCGGTGTCGTTCCGGCGCGCCTCGACGACGTGGACGCCTTTCTCACGGGGCAGGTCGACACGCGCCGCCTGGGGCGCCTCGCGCGTGGCCTGATGGCGCTCGACTGGCGGAACAGGGACGGCATCGAAGCGGCCAGCGCGTGGGCATGGGAGCGGGCGCCGCTCGCGTCCTCCGCGTCTCTCTACGCGCTCTTTCGCCTGCTCTACGCGGAGCCCGGTCGCGACGTCGTGCTCCGGCCGGATCCGGCTCCCGTGCGCCTGCTCGTTGGCGGACGCCTCGAGGACGCGGCGCGTGCAGCGCTGGCACGCCTGGGCGCGCTCGGGCTGCGTCCGAAGCTGCGGCATGTCGTCGGCGGGCAGGGCCTGGCCCATAGACTGGCCGCGGCCATCGCGTTCCCGATCTCCAGCTACGACCGCGAGCGTCTGCTCGCTCGAATCGCTAGACGTACCCGCAGCGATGGCGCTGTGGCGGCTGAGGTGCTGCCAAGCCCCACGACCCCGAAGGAGAAGCCATGAGTCTGGATCTGTCAGCCGTCCTGCCCGAGCAGGAACCCCGCCCCAACCGCATTCTCGTGGAAGCTGAACTGAAGCCGGTGCAGGGCTCTCGCTTCCAGCCCACCGGATTCCCGGATCTGGGCGCGGCTGTGTTCGACACGCGCGACGGCACCCGGCTGCTGGTCGAGAGTTCGCAGAGCATGGCCAACCGGCTCGAGATCGTGTGCTGGGACCCGGCCGAGCACGAGCTGGTTCCAGAGCTGCGTGGGTTGTCCTACGTCCGGGTCGAGCAGGACGGGGCCTACCTGACGAGCTCGATCACGGAAGCCCACCGGTTGAATTCGCCCTACATTCTCGAGGGCAACGAGGGGGCGTTCCTCGAGCAGATCAAGAAGGAGACCGAAGGCTTCGCAAAGGGACCGCTCGACACCCGGCGGCTGGCCGCGGTGATCCTCAAGTACGACGCCAACGCGCTGATTCATGGCCTGTTTCTCGCAAAGAGCGACCTGGCCGGCGGGCGGCTCCGCATCCCACGGGCGCTGTCGGCCTTCGTTGAGGCCGAAGGGGTTCGCGTGGCCGCGTCCGGCGGGGTGAAGAACGATCATGTCGACCCACAAGGAGACACCAAGAAGGGGTTCGGCAACGTGCCCTTCCAGCGCGACGAATACACAGCCGAGAAGATCACCGCCTACTTCAACGTCGACTTGGCGCAGATCCGCGGCTACGGCCTCGGCGCCGACGGAGAGCGACTCCTGACCGCGTTGGCGCTCTACAAGATCGAGAAGCTCCTGGACGGTCATCTCCGGTTCCGTACCGCGTGCGACCTCGAGGCCGTAGGAGCGCCGCGCGTGACACGTCCGGAGGGCTACGCGTTGCCCAGCCTCGGTGCTCTGCGCGAGGCGCTTCCTGGGATCGTGCGGGGTTGTGCTTCCCGATTCGCCGGCGACCACGGCGTCACCAGCATCACCTACGCGGCCTGATCATGCTTCGTCTTGCGTTCGAATTCCCTTCGGGTCGCTACCACGCCACGCCCTGGGGTCGGCACGTCAACGAGGGCGTGGTGGAATGGCCCCCGAGTCCGTGGCGTGTGATCCGCGCCTTCATCGCGACCGGCTTCAACAAGCTCGGTTGGACCGAGGTGCCGGCAGGCGCGACCGCGCTGGTTGAGCGACTCTGCCTGGAACCGCCGGATTACTGGCTTCCCCCAGCGGCCGGCGCGCATACGCGCCACTACATGCCTGTGTACAGGGGATCGCCGGACAAGGTCATCGACGCCTTCGCCTACGTCGGCACGGGACGGTACACGGTACTCGGCCTGGAGTGGCCCGTCGAGCTGACCGGGGAAGAGGAGCGGGTGCTGGAGGTCCTGCTTCCGCTCTTCACCTATCTCGGACGCGCGGAGTCCTGGGTCGATGCGCGACGGATTGGAGCGATGCCGGAGGGCCTCGAGCGCTGCGCACACTCGGAAGCGGCGCCCGGTCGTGGCTACGAGCGCATCCAGCTGCTCGCGCCGATGCCCGCGGAGGCCTACGCGCGCTGGCGGGCCGTCGCCTTCGAGCGGGAGCACGAGTCCTTGCTGGCTGCCGAGCGCGAACGGGCAGAAAAGAAGAGCAAGGCGCCGCCCAGCAAGCTCGGCAAGAGGCAGCTTGCCCGGATCGACGAGCTGATCCCACCGACGCTTCTCGACGCGCTCCGATTGAACACGGCGAGTCTCCAGAAAGCGGGCTGGAGCCAGCCGCCGGGGGCGCGCGTGCTGTCCTATTGGCGCCCGGAGGATGCGCTGAGACACACCGAAGCGACGCGCTCGCGTCCGGAGAGGCGGAACTCGATCGACACGGCGCTCCTGGCCATCTCTTCCGACACCGCGAATGGAGAAGCGCTTCCGGCGTTGACCGACGCGTTACGGCGCGCGGAGATGTTGCACAGCACGTTGATCTCCGCCGCGTCGAAGTATGGTGACGGCCCTGCCAGCTCGCTCACAGGCAAAGACTCGAACCAGCAGCCGCTGTCCGGACATCGCCATGCCCACATCATTCCGCTGGCGCTCGATGAGGGCCCGGACCGAGATACTCATCGGTTCGATCACTTCCTGATCCACGCCCCGATGGGCTTCGACCCTGCTGCGCTGCTGGCACTTCGTATGGCGCGCAAGACGTACGCCAAGAGGCTGCCGACGCTTTTCCTGACCCTCGCTGGGATCGGCCAACACGAAGACTTCGAACGGCTCATCCCCCAGATGGGCCGTGCTGTCTCGTGGCTGAGCAGAACCCCCTTCGTTCCGCCTCGTCACCTCAAACCACGCGGCGCGAGTTCACTCGAAGGACAGATCTGTGCCGAGCTTGAGTCGCGCGGGCTGCCGATGCCCGCGAGTATCCAGGTAGAAATCGAGCGCGGTGACCAGCACGAATACGCGGAGCTATCCGCGTTCTGGTCGCTCTGGCGCCAGCGAGCCCCGATCGTCGCACTCCGAGCGGGCGGATTGCCGGGCTCCGCGCCGTCGCCGAGGCTCTCCACCCGCTGGCGGCACTTCCGGCGTGAGCGGGCCCGCGAGAACAGGCGACCACCTGTGGCGGCTGGCTTTGGCCTGCGCCTCGTGTTCGACGAGCCCGTTCGCGGTCCGATTGCGCTTGGCTATGCGTCGCACTTCGGGCTCGGGGTGTTCGTGCCGCAGAGCACGAATGCGGCGGCAGCCGCGGCCGCGAAGTAGGTTGCCTCGATGGTGCGTCATGAGGCGACGCCGTACGCGGAGCGCGGCGCAAGGCGCCGCCCGCAAGACACCTTCCGGTCGACCGCGAGCCGCGGGCCGAGCCGGCGGAGGTGGCGGTCGCGCTTTTCGAAGGTGACGGCGCCGCGTTCACCAGCAGCAGTCCGGCGTGGATCCGGCGTTGACACCTGGCGGACAGCGTGATCAGGTTGTCGTTCACCGTCGGGTCGCCGCGGTCGCGCCAGAGCACGTGGTGGGCGTGCAGCCCGCGCAGCGATTGACAGTGACGGCAGCGGTGGTTGCCCCCGGCGAAGGCGTTCCGGCGCAGTGCAGCCGGCGCCGCACCGTCACTCGCTGCGACCGCGTGCGCGACAGCATCGATCGGCTTGCCGCCGGTCCCACTGCCGACGGTCGCGCCGCTGTCCCGCTCGGCGACGATGACCTCGTAAATCGATCCGTCGACCGGCTTCCGCCCCGCCGCGCGGCCATCGGCGTCGGTCGCGAGCACCAGCCGCGCCATCTCGACCATCAGGTCCTCGACCGTCACGTCGTCGGGACAGCCCATCTCGGCCCGCAGCTTCGCCGTCGCGTTCTTCCAGGTTTGCCACTGCACCGGAGTCATCGGTGCGTGGAGCCGGAACCACGCGTGCGGCAAGCAACCGCCCTTGGGCGGTCTGCCGCCTGGCCGTTTGCTGCGCACCATCTGCTCGAGCTCCTCCTGCGAGGTCCCGGCCTCTGGCGCGAGCCGCTGGGCGTCGGCGTCCGCCGTCGCCACCGGCACGAGGCGCTCACCCTCGGCCAGCCGAGCTTCCCCTCGGCGAACGCCGCGTCGATCCTCGGCAGCTCCTCCAGGATCCCGTCAGCGGCGTGCGGAGGCGCCCCGGCAACGGGCGTACGGTGCCACCCATGTGCCGCGTTGCACCGAGGCCCGAGGAGTTCACCGGACGCCGCGCTCACCCGAACCGCACGCTGTGGATCGGCGGGAGGTTGTTCGCCACCGTTCGCCAGCTCTCGCCGCGGTCCTCGCTGACGTAGAGGTTGCCGGTGGTGCTGCCGAAGGCCAGGCGGTCGCCGCTGTTCGCGAGTGCGTGACGGTAGACGACGTCGTAGGCGTCGTTCTGCGGCAGGCCTTCGCGGAGCTGTTCCCAGCTCTCGCCCCCGTCGTGCGTGCGCGCGACGAACAGGGCCCCGTCGATCGTCGTGCGCTGCATGTCGGCCTTGCCCGGCACGAGCCACGCGACGCGGCCGTCCGCTTCGTCGACCGCGACCGGGAAACCGAAGTGCACGCCCTGGTCGGGCTTGCTGACCTTCTTCCAGTTGGCGGCGCCGTCGGCGCTGTAGAACACGCCGCAGTGGTTCTGCTGCCAGACGTGGTCGGGCTGGCCGGGACACAGCACGATGGAGTGCGGGTCGTGCCCCCACTCGGCGGTCGGGTCGGGCAGGTAGTCCATGCGCATGCCGCGGTTGCGGCTGTGCCAGGTGCGGCCGCCGTCGGTGGTCGCGAGCACACCGGCGGTCGAGACCGCGACGAGCACGTGGTCGGGATCGCGCGGGTCGACCTCGATGGAGTGGATGCCGGGGGCGAAGTCGCCGCCGGCCGACGCCGGCGTCCCGAACCAGTGCGTCTCGCCGGTTCCGTCGCCTTCGAACAGGTCACCGCCGCGGGACTCGTGGTTCCACAGCGGTCGGTTCAACTCGAAGCTCTCGCCGCCGTCGTCGCTGACGAACAGGCCTCCCGGGATCGTGCCGACGTAGATGCGACCGGGCTGGCCGAAGGCGAGGGTCCAGAGCTTCAGCACGGTGGCATCGGCGAAGGCCGGCGGCCGCTTCGGCGCGTCCGGCGCCATGTCCTCCGGGCGCGGCTCCGGGAACGCGAGGTAGCGTGCGCCCGTGGGGTACTTGACCTGATTCGCGTCGGCCCACGTCCTGCCGCCGTCGGTCGACCGGGACAGCTTCGCGCCCCAGTGTCCGTGGCCGAGCGCCGCCCACAGCGTCCCGGTGTGCGGGTCGCGCGCGACGAAGTTGACGAGCGCACCGGGATGGCCCGACAGCGTCGGCTTCCAGCCGTCTCGGAGTCTGTCGACGAGGAACGTGCCCTTGCGGGTGCCGACGAGGATGCGGTCGTGCATGGGTCTCGGTGGGTTCGGGCGAGGGGCGGCGTCAGCCACCACTGAGTGCTTGGAGGATGAAGACGTTCGCGTCGGGCTCGACCGGGTCGCTCAGCTTCCGGCGATCGGCGACGCGACGCTTCTCGATGAAGACGTTGACGTGCGGGCGCAGTCTGCCGAGCTCGTCGCAGACGTAGAAGGCGAACCCGGGAGCGATCGCCTCCATCGCGCGCACGACGTCTGCGACCGTCGACGCCTCGACCTCGAGCTCCTTGCCCCGGAGGTCGGGAAAGAACTGGTGGAGGTGGGACGTGAGCTGCACGCGGACCATGGGGCGGGGATCATAGGGAGTGGGGGAGCGCTCGGGGCAAGCAGGCGAACGCAACGGACATCCAACGAGCAGGAGCCCCAGCGCGGCCGACTGCCTCGGGGCATGTTCACCGCAGGTGGGCATGCCCGTTCCGTTGCGGCGGGAGGCCGCGCTGGGTCGCGAAGTCGGAGAATCCTCGCGGGACGCGAGGATTCGGAGCCGGAGCGGCCCCGGAGAGACGGAAGCGCGGCCGACTGCCTCGGGGCATGTTCACCGCAGGTGGGCATGCCCGTTCCGTTGCGGCGGGAGGCCGCGCTGGGAGAACGCGATGGCCAAGCTGCGCGCCGAGATGGGCTGTCCGGACGACTTGACCGTCGAGGACCTGATGGCCGAGATGGCGCGGCTCGTGCTCGCGACCGACGCCGACGGCAAGGTGGCGGGCCGGAAGCCAGTCGACGGCTCGATCTACAAGGTCGTCGTCGCCGAGCGGGACGGCGGTGCGACCGTCGACAGGCCTCACCGCACGCCCATCGATTCACGTTGATTGCGGGCTCCTGCTCGCGGCTCTCGACGTGCGACGTCCGACCAAGGACCTGGACCTCAGCCCAGCGGCCCTGCAGAACGATCCCGACACCTGTTACGGCGCACGCCCAGTGGCGGAGGCACGGGGTTTCGAGCGCGACGGCGATCTCGTCGAGACCGCAGGCCTCGGTGACCTGCTGCGCAGCTACGGCCACGCCGCCTGAGTGCCACGGCGCCGGGAACGGGAAGACGAACACACCGAGTTGGTCGCCAAGATCCCAGCCACCCGTCTGTCCTCCTGTCCTCAACCAGCGAAGTTCGGCCGAGGTGGGGGATGCGAAGGTGTCGAACCCGACACTCACGGCCTGAACGGCGCCCGAATCAGCTCGGCGAAGTTGTCGGACACCACGGGCAACGTCTTCAGTCCACGGACCCCACCATCACCGTTACGCTTCCACCCTTCGCGACCTCGACCTTGCGTCGCCACACGACACTCGGCCGCTCACCCGTCCCAGCATACAGGACCAAGTCGTATTCTCCCGGAGACACGGGAAGGGTACAGGGAACACCGCTTCGCTCTGATCCGAGGCTCTGCCCCTTACCAGAGACGATCAGCACCCCCGTCCGCCATTGCGGAGACCTCTGCAAGTTCAACGTGCCGTAACCAGATTCCGGAGGATGGAATGCGACTCGTCCCGAGGTGGGTACCCGTATCCGGGTCGACCAGTCCTTCGCCCCGAGGAACGGATCGGTGTCCTCCGGTCTCACCAGGTACTCCCCGATGGGCACTTCGACTCGATTCACGCCGGCTTTCAAGGGTATACCGCCCAACGGAATCCCGCCGCCGGACGAGGTAGCCAGCATCGCGATGGGCACCTCGACCTCCAGCTCGCCCGTCTCCCAACGCTGTTGCAGCATGAGCGCATCCGGTACAGGATTGCGCAGCACGGATGCCAAGGGCCGGTAAGTGACCGCCAGCGACCCGCATGGTTTGCCTTGCAGCATGAAATCGACCGTGGTCACGAGAGATTCCACTGGATGCTCGAGCATGCATAACGAGACATAAGCAGGCCGTATGTTGTTGTGCTTTGTTATATCGACGAAGCGTGTCGTCATTTCGCGTTCGTAAAATGCAGGCAAGAGTCTGCCAGGGGTATGGGCTTCCCGCACTTCGAGCATGGCGCTGAGCACGTCGTCGGTCAGGTTCGTACCATTGCTGACCGTATACAGGCCTACGTACACCGGATAGAGTGGCAGGTCAACACGGACATCCGCATCCACCAGACGAAGCTCCACGCCTGGCATCCCGGAGTTTGGTTCCTTACAGGCCGGCACGTAACCCTCGGCGCTTGTATGCATTACATAGGACCCTGCCGGCAGCGCTTTGCTGGCCCACCTCCCACCGGCGTCAGTTGTGCCTCCGGACACCGCGCGCTCCTGCAGTTGGTGTGATAGCCGCACCATCACGCCGGAAACAGGTGCCTGGGTGACGACGTCGAACGCGTGCACATGCACCACATAGACCGGTTCCAGACGCACGCTCACCTTTTCGTCGCCGATATCGACCTCCTTCGCCTCATGGCCTGGCGAACGGACAGTGACCTTCCCGTAGCCACGGGGCAACAGGCCCGAGCCACGGATGGCCGTCGTCCGGTCGCCCTTGACCGCCTCCGCGTCCAGGAATCTTCCGCTCGGGTCTTGAACGGTGACCTCGACCTGCTTGTCGAGTGGGACGGCAACTCGCTCCACGTTCGCATCCTCGAGAGTCGACCTTGCCGTCGGCACCCTGTCCACCTCGACCTGCGGCGGATGCGCAGGAGGATGGCCGGCTGATCCCCGGAGCATCGGCACGACGAGGAAAACCGCGCAGAGACCCACCAGTGCGAGGGCACAGACGGAGACGGCCCGTTTACGACGGGAGGAGGGCTGGCTCATCGGGGCGTTCGCGAAGGTCCAGGATGAAACCCAGGGAGTTGAAGATGGCGAGCAATCCAAGCGCAAGGACGTGCCTAGCCTTCGAGATCTGTAGGCGACCGAAACACGCGCAGAATTCCGGCGTGATCCAGCCAGCCTCCATGGCCAGGAAGAAGCCAACGACCGCCAGGAGCCCCGAAATGGCGGCCACCCGACGCAGGTGCGGAACCCACCACGCGACGGCCAGCAGGAACTTGGCGCAGCCGAAGCCAACGACGAACGACGGCGGGACGGTCAGTCCCCCGATCCTGGCCGCTGCTGGGAATGCGATCTTGGCGATAGCCGCGGCAGCCCAGCTCGCACTGGCCAGGAACCGTGCCACCACCGCTACCCCAGCACCGAATGCGCGCGGACGGACCATGGATCGTTCCAGTGCTCGTCGGGAGCGCAGCCCTACTTGCACGAACACGTCTTGTAGTAGAGGTCCGGATCAGTCCAGTCGCATGTCTCGTCGCTCGAGCAGCCGACCGTCAAGCAGTGCGGACTGTAGTGGCCCTGCGCATCGGAGACTACATAGGCGTGACAGAATCCCGCTTCTTCGGGATCGTCACCCTTGCCGTCATCGTCGCATGCACAGTACTTCACCACCGGTCCAGATACGGTCTTCCGATAGGCTACCTCTTGGCAGGTCTGCAACTCCGTATCACACGAGAGGTTGGAATTGCACTGCAGCTCCCCCATCAAGCCAACCTGAGTTGCCTGTCGGCAGGCCTTGTCCTTGTCGGTGATTTCTGGGGCCGCAGCCACCGTCAGGACTATCCCGAACACGAGGCACGCTTCTCCAAACAACTTTGATAACATGGTTTCTTCCGTTTTTCGGACGTAGATTGGACCTGTTGGTCTGATTCACTCTCTTGGAGCCACTTTCGACCGCGAGGCACGCCCGCCCGACTTGGCGACGATTGCGCCCGCGGTCTTGTCCCTACTGAACGGCTTCCGGGCGTCGGTGTGCTCCGCGAAGTAATCCATGATGGTGTCGTTGAACGAAGCCGCATCGCGGCCGTCGTCGCCGGGACGACACTTCCGTGCCTCGCACCGGGACGATCCGCCGCGCGTTGGCGAGTCGCGCCATTTGGTGGAAGGTTGCTGAACAACGAGCGCCATACGTACAAGTGCCCGGGAGGAGGCCTAGAAGTTGGGCCGACTTCACTTTTCTGCGCCACGATCGGTTGCGAAGACGTCCCCGCCCCCCCCTCCAGCCCCCAGCCCGAAGCATCCTGGCCGCTCGGTGCAACGCGGTGTACAGGCGCCACTTCGCCGTGCTCTCTGCGATTCCGAGGCTCTGCGCGATCTCGGGGATCGTGCAGCCGTCCGCGAAGCGAAGCAGCAGGACTTCCGACTGGTCGGGCGGCAGCCCGCCGAGGTCCGCGGCCAGCTCGCTGCGAACCACGGCCTGCGAGGGTTGGACGCCTGCCTGACCGATCGGTTCCGTCGGGAACTCCTCCAGCGAGCGACATCTCCTGGCGCGTCCGCGGAGTCTGCGGACCGCGTGCCCAACTTCGCCGCGGAGGAAGCACCACAGCAGCCCCGCAGTGTGGAAGGATGGACGTCTCTCGAGCGCCCGCAGGAAGGCAGTGTGGATGACGTCGTCTAGGTTCCCATCCACGTCCAGTTCCGCCAAGCGCAGCCGGGAGGCGGCGTATCCGCACAGCCGACGGCGGAACTGGGCGAGGAGGTCGCCGAGATCCGGGCTGCGGGCGGCTGGTGGTCCGGGCATGCGGAACTCCCCGGTTCCAGCGGCACTCGATCCGCTGACATCGGCGTTCCTCGGGGTCATCGCCCGTTCCGCCTCTCGGGGGTGGCTCGCCGGGGCGCTGCCGCGCCGCTCAACTTCTCCGCTCATGCGGGTCTTCCTCCAGGCGCGAGGCATCCGCCGTGGATACCCAGAACCTCCGCACGGTAGCGGCGACTCCGCCGAGGGCAAGCACCCGCCGAGCCGAACGTCCGCTGGGTCGTCGGGTCGCGCCTCCGAAAGTGGATGGCCCGACCAGTGGATCCTACTTTCCGCAGAATAGCTCCGCGGTTTCGGGGGTCTGCAGAAGCCGGACATACGCGGCACGGGAGTCCAGACCTCCTGACCTACCCCCTGCGCCGGCAAGCCCTCTCGACCGAGCAATGAATGGAGCACCGCCGCGGCAACTCGGCGCGGTGACGGACTCACAGCGACCTGACGGTCAGGGACTCGTTGCGATCGGGGGCGAGCGGCTCGCTGGCAAGGTGCGGACCCAAACCTGTCCGGTTTCTCGGCGCGTGAAGGCCAGCGCGTTCGCCGGGTCGGGGGAAGATCAGGCATGGCTTCGAGCGCAGGTCAGCGCGCGCTCTTCCCTGCCGAAGACGGGTCAGGCCTGCCGGAGGGCATCGTCGCGATCAACGGCCGCTGCCGGATCGAGACCCGAGGCGGCTACCGGGTCGTCTCGGTGAGCGGGCTGTCGTTGGCGCACTACGCGGTGGGCGACCGCATGGGGGAAGCGCACGCGAGGGTCAGTCTGGTGGAACAGGGCTGGGCGCTGCAGACCGAGGTCGCGGCCGCGTTCGGCGTCGATGTGCGGACCGTGCGCCGCGAGCAGCGGCGCTTCGAGTCCGGCGGCCTGGTCGCACTCGGCCGGAGTGCCGGCTACCCGAAGGGAGCCCCACGGCGGCCCGTCTCGCGCACCGAGTTGGTGAACCGCTGGAAGGCCGAGGGGCTGTCGAATCGCGAGATCGCCCGCCGGCTGGGGGTGGGTGAGAAGGCGGTGCGCAAGCTGGTGCGGCGGCTCGGATGGGCGCCACGGGAGCGTCAGAAGATGCTGTTTGAGCCGGCGTTAGAGGATGCGGACCCAAACCTGTCCGGTGCGCGGTCCCCGATGCAGTCCAACGCTGGGGAGAGCGCCGATCCGCCGCCGGAAGGCCCGCCGGGCCCTGCGGACCCAAACCTGTCCGGTGTCGGGTCCGGAGCCGCGGCTCCACTGCCGGTCTCCCTCGACCGCGACCCTCGAGATCGCACCGTCGATCGCGTCATGGCCTGCCTCGGGCTACTGGACGACGCAGCGCCGCTCTTCGGACCGGCGACGGCTGTCCCGGGCGCGGGATGGCTGCTCGCGGTCCCAGCGCTCGTCGAGAGCGGGATCTTCGCGATCGCCGCCGACGTCTTCGGCAGCATCGGCCCCGCTTTCTACGGCGTGCGCACGACGTTGATGACGTTGCTCGCGATGGCCCTGCTTCGCATCAAGCGGCCCGAGGGCCTGAAGGAGCAATCGCCGGGAGCGTTGGGCCGCGTGCTGGGTCTGGACCGCGCCCCCGAGGTCAAGACCCTGCGGCGGAAGCTCGCACGTCTGGCCGTCGCTGGCCGTGCCGCCGAGTTCGGCAAGGCACTGGCACAGCATCGGGTGCAAACGCGTGGCCACGCCATGGGCCTCCTCTACATCGATGGACACGTGCGCGCCTACCACGGCAAGCGCCCATTGCCGAAGGGCCACCTCGCACGAATGCGGCTGGCCATGCCCGCGACCACCGACTACTGGGTCAACGACGCCGAGGGTGAGCCGTTGTTCGTCGTCACGGCCGAGGCCAATGAGATGGGATGAGAGGGTCGGTCGCTCCGACGCAGTCGCCCAAAATGGGTGCTGCAAACCAAAAGGAGCAGACCGACCCATGACCCAGCGTACTCCCTCGACGTGTCCCGTGACCATCGGCCTCGACGTCGGCGACCGTACGACGCACTTCTGCGTGCTGCGCGACCGCGAGGTCGTCGAACGCGGGGTCGCCAAGACCACACGACCCGACCTGGAGAAGGCCCTTGCCGAGCACGTCGGCGCCCGCGTGGTCCTGGAGGCAGGCTCGCAGTCGCCGTGGATGTCGCGGCACCTCCGAGAGCAAGGCTTCGACGTGCACGTCGCCGATCCACGGCGCGTCCAGCTGATCTCGAAGGACCCGCGCAAGACCGACCGGCGGGACGCCGAGGTGCTGGCGCGGCTCGAGAGTGGCATACCCGAGCTGCTCGGCCAGGTGCACCATCGCAGCGAGCAGGCCCAAGCGGACCTGGCGATGATCCGGGCGCGCGACCAGCTCGTGGGGTGCCGGACTTCGCTCGTCCAGTGCGTCAGGAGCCTGTGCAAAGCCTTCGGTCTGCGCCTGCCGTCCGCATCGACGGCGGGCTTCAGCAAGCGCGTCCGCGAGCTCGTGCCACCGGCCCTGCTGCCGGCGGTCGAGATCGTGCTGCAGCAGATCACGGCACTGACGGAATCCATCCGCGGGCTCGACCGACCCTCTCGTGGAAGAGCCTTCCGCGAGTGGGCGCAACCGGGACCGCGGCGGGACGGTGGTCTGCGGGCCGGTACTCCTGAGCAACGGTCCTCCCAGGAGCGGGTAGATCCGTGGGACAACCGAAGGACGGAGATCCTCGGGCCACATTCCCCACGGTCCCGGCTGGCGCAGGCAACAGCCAGGCTCCCGGCAGCGCGGCGCAATGCGCCGCGCGCAAACAGGGAACCCAGAAAGAAGCAGACATACGTCTTGCACTGAGGAAGTCGCACGTCCGTGTTCCACCCATGGAAGACAGGACAGGCGGGACGTCCGAGGACGTCGTTCTGGTCGAAGGGCTCGAGGCGAGCGAGGTGGACCGGCGGCTCGGCGTGTCGATCCGGCGTGGCGACGTCGAGCATCGCGCGCAGGCGTTCTACCTGTGCGAGTTGCAGGAGCGGGGGCTGTGCCAGGCGTTCGGCCATCCGAGCGTGGCGAGCTACGCGGCGGGACGGTGGCGGATGGGCCGGCGGACCGCGCGGGAGCTCGCGCAGGTCGGTCGGGCGCTGAAGCGGCTGCCGCGGATCGACGCGGCGTTCGCCGAAGGGATGCTCCGCTGGTCGAGGGTGCGCGTGTTGTGCCGGGTGGCGACGGCGGAGACCGAGGGCGAGTGGCTCGAGGCGGAGGCGGGGACCACGCAGGAGGAGCTCGAGCGGATGGTGCGCAGCAAGCGGCGGGGGGAGGGTCCGCCGAAGGGCGAGGGGCTGCCGCATGCGTGGTTCGAGGTCCGGGGAGGCTGGATCCGGTGCAGTGGCAGGGTTGGGTCGCGAAGTCGGAGAATCCTCGCGGGACGCGAGGATTCGGAGCCGGAGCGGCCCCGGAGAGACGGAAGCGCGGCCGACTGCCTCGGGGCATGTTCACCGCAGGTGGGCATGCCCGTTCCGTTGCGGCGGGAGGCCGCGCTGGGAGAACGCGATGGCCAAGCCGCGCGCCGAGATGGGCTGTCCGGACGACCTGACCGTCGAGGACCTGATCGCCGAGATGGCGCGGCTCGTGCTCGCGACCGACGCCGACGGCAAGGTGGCGGGCCGGAAGCCAGTCGACGGCTCGATCTACAAGGTCGTCGTCGCCGAGCGGGACGGCGGCGCGACCGTCGAGAGCGAGACCGGCAGCGAGCCGATCGATGCGAGCACCCACGAGGCCGCGGCCAGTGACGGTGCCACGCCACCCGCGTTGCGCCAGAAGGTCTTCGCCCGCGACGACGACCGCTGCCGCAACTGCCGTTCGCTCCGCGGACTCGATGGCCACCACGTGATCTGGCGCAGCCGCGGCGGCAAGACCGTGCTCGACAACCTGATCACGCTGTGCGCCAGGTGCCACGGTCTGGTCCACGCCGGGCTCCTGCAGGTGAACGCGGCGCCGTGTGCCGCCGGCGGCGTCCGCTTCGAGATGCGCGACCGCCACGGCCATCGGCTCGGCCGGCATCTCGCGGTCGGCCCGAAGGTGGTGCTCCGCGCGGCGCATTGCGCCGCCCCCGCGCCATCTCGACCCGCCGCTCGCCTCGACCTACCGCCGGGCTTCCTCCGCGAGCACTTCGACTGGCTCATCACCAAGAACGGCAAGCTCACCTTCCGCCAGGACAAGCTGCCGGAGTTCGAGCGTGCCGCCCAGGAATGGACCGGGGCGCGAGCGATGGCCTGACCGCGGCGCAATGCGCCGCGCCTCGCGCCGCCGTTGCCTGCGCCTGCCGAAACCGTGGGGAATGTGGCCCGCGGATCCCCATCGGCTCGTTGTCCCCTGGATCTGCCCGCTCCTGGGAGGACCGTTGCTCACAGCTGCCGGCCCGCACGATCCGCCCGCAACCTCCCGCCGCGCCGTGCTCCCCGTTGCGTCCGCTCGACGAGACCGTTCCTCCGCCGTGACTGACTCGCGCACCCACACGGATTCGTGGAGCGCCCTCCCCCTCACCGATCCGCGCGCGTCACCACCCCATCCCCGTTCCGATCCGCCCGCGCGAACGCCGCCCTCGCTCCGCCGAACTCCTCCAGCGTCACCCGCCCGTCTCCATCGAGATCGAAGCGCTCCACGAACGTGGTCCCCTCCACCGACCGCTCGTACCGCGCCACCTCGTCCTTGGTCACCATCGCGTCCCGGTTCTGGTCCACTCGCGCGAACAGGTACTTCCGCTCCTTCCACTCCGCCGGCTCCAATCGCTCGTCGTGGTTCGTGTCCCACGCCGCGAACGGCACGCGATACGCCCGCTGCTTCGCGCTCCCCATGTCCCGCGCCGCGATCCGCTCCGCGACCGCTCGCTCCAGTCGCCGCAGCTCGTCCACGTCCAACGCGCCGTCGCCGTTCTGATCCGCCCAGTCGAACGCCGCCGCCAGCTTCTCGCGGCCGACCTCGCGGCGCGTCAGCTTGCCGTCGCCATCCCGGTCGAGCTTCTTCATCACAGCGTCGACGCCATCCAGCCGCTTGGAGAACTCGGGCAGCACCGCCTCGCCGCTCGCCGCCGGCGCATCGCGCTTCGCCAGCTCGCGATCCGCGCGGTCGAGGTCACCATCGCCGTCCAGGTCGATCTCATCGAACGCGTGGGGCGGACCGGTCCACTCGGCCTTGGACACCCTGCCATCGTGGTCCAGGTCGAAGCGCGCCGCCGCCTCGAGTCGCCGCAGTGCGATCGTGGCCAGCTCGACGCGTGCGCGCGGCGCGTCCGCGTCCTTCTTGCGTGCGACGAGGATGCGCTTCGCCAACGTCGACCTCCCGAACTCCGCCCGGTCCACGCCGCCACTCTTGTCCGCGTCCAACTCGGCGAACTGCGCGTCGGATCCCGGAAACTCCGCCCGCGACACGTGCCCGTCGCCATCCCGGTCGTAGCGCTTGAACACCGCGTCCAGCACCGCGTCGTCGCCCTGCGCACGCACCGGCACCGCGAGGACCGCTCCGAGGACCACCAACGCCAAGACCGACACCGTTCGATTCATCGCGTACTCCGCCGGCTCATCGGCGTCTCGAGGACTGCACCGTACTCGATCGATCTCGTAGCCGGACACCGGCACGTCCGCCCGCAGCACCTTCAGCATCTCGTCGCGCGTCAAGTATCGGCATCCCGCGTGGCTGATGTCCTTGATCCACCGCCCGCGCTCGTCCTGCAGGCGGTCGAACGCGAACTCCTCGAGCTGGATGTCGATCACCCCGCTCAGATCGTCCCAGGTCGCGGCGATCGACGACCCCGTGGTCGGTGCGCGGCTCACGTCGATCAGCGTGCCGAGCCCGCCGGCTCCGGTCGCCAGCACGAAATGCTGCAGGAACGGCTCGTTGTAGGCGCGGAACATCAGCAGCTCGCCGGTGCCGCCGTACAACCGCTGGCGCGTGTTCTTCACCGGACCCGGCCGCAGCGGATCGCTGACGTCGAACGCCTGGAACGCCTGCCGCCGGTCGTCGTCGCGGCCTTCCTCCAGCGCGACGTACAGATAGTCGTGCTCGCCGCTCCGAGCCCGCCGCCGGCCGAGCCGATGTCGAACACCGTGTTCACCGTCACCCCGCGCACGTCCCCGCGCGGGAAGCGGAACACCTGATGCGCGGTCTTTCCCTCCAGCACCACGGGCCGCGTCGGGTCGGTGAAGTCGACGATGCGCACGCCGTCCAATCCGCACGCGACGAACGCCAGGTTGCGCGCGCGCGTCCGCTCGATCGCGCCCTCGTCCTGCTCGCTCGCGCCCGCGTCCGCGAGGTACTGGAACAGCACGTCGACGTCCTGCGCCTCGTTCGGCGCCGGAGTCCGAGCCGTTCAGGTCGACGCTCGCGATGAACTTCATCGCCGCCGGGTCCGCGACGTCGAGGATGACGAGCCCGCCCGCCCCGTCCGCCACCAGCAGCCACGGCCATTCCAGCGCCAGCGCGCGCGCCTCGGTCGTCGGGATCGCCGCGGCCGGCTTCGGCTCGTCGGCATCGCTGGTGTCGAGCGCCACGACGCCGCCGAACCCGTCGGCGACGAACAGCCAGTCACCCTGCGTGACCATCCGTCGCGGATCCTGCAGCCGCGCCTTCACCCGTCCGTCCGCGCGGGGCATCGATGGATTGTGCAGATCGACGACCGCGAGCGTGCCGTCGGCGAGCGCGACGTAGGCTTGCGTCGCGCGTGCGTAGACCGGGTCCATCCTCACCGCCAACGCCTTCGCTTCGCCGTCGAGCGCCAGACTGGCGACCGGTTGCGTCCGCGCCGGGTTGCGCGTGTCGACCGCGATCGAATGGAACGCGCCCTTCGTGATCGCGTACCCGAACTCGCGCGTCAGCCGGAAGTTCACCGAGCCGAGTCCGTACGTCGCCGGCGCACGGTGGCACTCGACGCAGTCCCGCGCCTCCGGCCGCGTCGTGTGGAGCTGATGCGGGACGATCGTGACGCCGCTGAGTCCGGCCGCGGTCTCCGGCGTCGCCTGGTGCAGCAGGATGTCCCCGTGCTCGTCGCGCGCGCTGCCGATCGTCGAGAAGCCGACGACGTAGGGCGCGATCATCCCCTCGTGGTTCCAGCCGAGGCGGAGCTGGTTGAACGTCGCGAACACCTTCTCCTGCGTCGTCACCCGCCCGGGCGTGCGCTCGCCGGAGATCAGGTCGAGCTGCGTGAACTGCTCGTTGCGGTCGAAGTGGAAGCCGAAGAAGTCGACGTTCCACCCGTTGTGGCACGTGTAGCACTCGAGGCGCGCGTGCTGCGCGGTCATCGCCTTCGCCGCGCGTTCCGAGAAGTCCGGGCTGCCCTTGGTGACGACGTCTTTCGCCTGCTTCACGCGGTGGCGCTCGCCGGTGACCTTCGACACCAGCCAGAACTCGTCGCCCTCGCGGAACAGGTTGGTGACGCGCCGCCCGTGCGACGTCGTCAGGTCGCTGACGGCGTCGATCGTGCCGTGGCAGCTCGTGCACTCGATCTCGACCGCGTGGTCCATCTGCGGCCACAGGTTGCCGTCGCCCATCGTGTCCGCAGCGGTGTGGCAGTCGATGCAATGCATGCCGCGCTGGTGGTGGATGTCCGGAGGCGTCAGGTCGGGGTCCTGGATGTAGAAGACGCCGTTCTGCAACGCGTCGGTCGTGCCCTTCACGTCGGGGCCGGCGGGCATGCCCGGCACGAGCTGCGCCATGCCGCGGAAGTGCAGGCCGATGCTCGCGTCCCCGTAGTGGCAGCGCGTGCACGTGGACGTCGGGATGCGCTTGGTGAACCGGTGCTCGATCGGGTGTCCGGGCTCGACGCGATCGGCGCTCTTGTCGCGTGAACGCGAACGGCCGTCGTCGGCGTAGGTCACGTGGCATGCCGCGCAGCCCTCGCCGCGGTAGTCGCCGTCCATGCCGAGCCGACCATCGACCGCGCGCCCCTCGCTGTAGAGGTGGCACTGCATGCACGCCTTGCGCGGCAGATCGCTGTAGTGGGTTTCGATGCGGTCCTGCTTGCCGTTCCTGAGGGACGGGGGAACCTGCGTCGTCGCGTTCAGCGCGCCCTCGGGCACGTCCCCGTCCTCGTCGCGCACCGGGAAGATCGAGTAGCGCGGCGTCTTGTCGCGCACGAGGCCGTGCTCGTAGTAGCCGTCGCCGAGGTGGCCGGTGGTGGTCGCGTGCAGCGACTTCAGCGTGTTCTCCACCTCGCGAAGGTGACAGTCGCCGCAGACCTCGCGGGCGACGCGGAGGTTCGAGGGGTTCTTGAAGCGCTGCCAGGCGAGCTCGAACGCCGCCGGCAGGACGCGTTCGTCGCCCGGTATCGGCCTCGACGGCTGCACGTGCGCGTGCGCCTCGTCGCTCGCGGTGGGATCGCCGCCGTGGCAGTCGACGCAGCTGAGCGCATAGCCCGGGTGGATGTCCTCGATGCCCGAGTGACAGACGACGCAGGAGCTCGTCGCCGGGTCGCGCTTGCGCGTGGCTCGCCGATCGGCGCCGGGCGACCGGCGGCCAGCACCACGAGCGGCGCCAGCAGTGCGAATAGAAGGGCGCGTCGGCGGGGGATCACGCCCTGGTCACGCGAACAGGTCGTCGATCGTCCGGCCCGTCACGTGCGACAGCGGACGACGGGAGAACAGGCGCCACACGGTGGGGCACACGTCGATCGTGCGGATCTCGCTGCGGATGACCTTGCCGGACTTGAAGTCGGGTCCGGCGGCGATCAGGAACACCTCGTGCAGCTCGTCGGACGAGTCGCCGTGGTCGAGGCCGTTGCGCTCGTTGAGGTTCTTGTCCCGGCCGAACTCCGGCAGCACGAGCACCGCGGTCTTGTCGCGCAGGTCGTCGTCCTGCTGGATCGCGTCCCACAGCTTGCCGAGCTCGGCGTCGTTGCGGCGGATGACCTCGACGTAGCCGTTGAACGACCCGTGCGCGATGTCGTGGTTCTGCAGCGCGATGCCGAGCAGCCTCGGCTTGAACACGCGCAGCAAGTTCAGACCGACGCGGATCGCCTTGGCGTCGCCGGCGCCAGGTCCGGTGATGCGCGAGGTCTTGCCGGTCAGCTCGTCGAGGATGAAGCCGGCGACGCGCTGCACCTGCGCGGTGTCGGGCCGCTTCCTGTCGGTGCCGGTCACGAGGGCCTGCTCGTCCAGCGCCGCGCCGATGCGGGCGACGACGTCGCGGTCGTGCGGCGTGTCCTCGCGCGGCTTGCCGAACGAGTCGAGCACGCGCTTGAACTCGACGTTGAACAGGCCGTCGCCGTCGAGCACGTTGGCGGCGAACTCGGCGCCGTAGCTCGGGTGATCGGAGTGCGCGAACAGCCGCCCCTGAGCACCGCTCGACGTCGACAGCCAGACGTCGGTGGGGCCGAGGCCCGCGTCCTTGCGCAGGAACTCGAACAGCGTCGGGTCGAGGCCGCGCTCGTTCTCGCGGATGCCCATGACCTCGACGTTGCCGGTGAAGATCGACAGCGCGGCGCCATAGTGGCCGACGTTCTCGCAGTGCACGCGCGGGAACACGCAGCCCGCGCTCGCGATGCGCATCAGGTTCGGCACGTTCTCCGGCGTGCCGATGACCTCTTTCTGGCGCACGCCGCCGGCGAACGCGACCAGCACGACGTGCTCGGTCTTCGGGCCACCGAGGCGGGCCAGCGCGTCGAGCGTCCGGCCGGGGAGCGCGGCGGCACCGGCGGCGAGCGAGCCGGTCTTCAGGAAGTCACGCCGCGTGGGTCGGGGGAGTCGGGCCATGGATCGCAGAGAGGCGGGCGCCGGGCTCGCTCATGGTAGGTGCGCGGGGCGGTACCCGCGAGGGGCGGCCCGGGTGCGGGTCAGTAGTACTGGTATTCCGCCGAGCCGAGCAGCGCGCGGACGACGTGACGCGGCGTCGCGTCGGGCTCGCGCAGGATCGCGGCGATGCGGGCGGCTTCGTCCTGGCGCGGATCGCGGCCGAGGTAGCGGCGGAAGCAGTCGGTGACGAACGCGGCTTCCTTGCCCTTCTCGTAGTCGGGCAGGCGCGCGTCCTTGGAATCGAGCATCAGCTTGACCATCACGGCGCGGAGGGGCGTCGAGTCCGCCATCGACTGGAGCGCGTTGCGCATGTTGCGCAGCTCTTCGTAGGTCGGGGTGCGGCCGAGGAGGTCGGTGTAGAGCGAACGGACGAACTGGCGGTCGGTGCGGGGGCGCTTCGTGGCCACGGCGGCCCGGTAGCGTTCGGACGTCAGCCACTCGCCGAGGATCGGGAAGAACTCGGTGGGTGTGGTGTGGAGGCGTTCGATCAGCGCGTCGGTGTCCTTGCCGCGGTCGAGCGGTGCATCGAACAGGCGTTGGTGATGGCGTTCGAGCAGGTGGCGCGTGAACGCTCGCTGCGAGAGGACGATCTTGATGATGTCCGACTGGCTCTCGCCGAACGTGCCGAGGAAGCGGGCCTTGGTGCCGTCGTAGAGCTGCTTGCCGGCCTCGAGGGTCGCGCGGTTCCTGCGGTCTTGCACCTCGAGGCCGAGGCACTGCTCGAGGACCACGGTGACGAACGTGTCGTTGCCGGGGTTGCGCAGCGAGAACCCGGTGGACAGCAGGATCTCGCCGATCGCGTCGCGGGCGGTGACGGTGCGCTTCTTCAGGCGCTCGGGCAGGCTCTCGATCGCGCGGGTGCGCGGGCGGAAGGCGTCGAGGAGGAGGAAGTAGTAGAGCTCCTCCTCGACCCACTCGGACATCGCCTCGAGCGTGCCGAGCAGATGGTTGGCGACGCGTTCGACCGGCAGTCCGGCGTAGCCGGCGGCCTCGCGCGGCATCGGCGAGCGCTGCACCACGTCGTGGAACAGGCGCCGGATCCAGGCGAGGTCGGCCTTCGCGGACTGCACGCGTCGAACTTAGCAGATCGCGAGAGGCGGCAAATCAGACCCGGTGTGATTTGACGCCTCTCGCGGCGGTGCTACCGTCGCCGCACCTCGCCAGCGTGGTCTTCAGCTCCCACCTGTTCCTGTTCGGGTTCCTGCCCCTCGCGCTCGCGCTCTACTTCGCGGCGCCGCGGCGGCTTCGGCACTTCGTCCTGACGGTCGCGAGCTACGTGTTCTACGGCTGGGCGAACCCGCTGTTCGTCGTGCTGATGTTCGCGTCGACGGCGGTGGACTTCGCGTGTGGGCTCGTCATCGCACGCGAGCCCTGCGAGCCGCTCGGGGTGCGGTCGCGCGCGCAGCGGCGGGCGCTCTTGGCGTCGATCTGCGCGAACCTGTCGCTGCTCGGGTTCTTCAAGTACTTCGGCTTCGCGACGCGGAGCTGGGACGGCCTGGTCGCGGCACTCGGACTCTCGGGGCTGTCGCTGCACCTGGCGTTCGACGTGGCGCTGCCGCTCGGCATCAGCTTCTACACGTTCCAGTCGATGAGCTACACGATCGACGTCTACCGCGGGCACGCGCGCGCCGGTGCGGAACTCGATCGACTTCGCCTGCTACGTCGTCGATGTTCCCGCAGCTCGTCGCGGGGCCGATCGTCCGCTACCAGGAGGTCGCCGATCAGCTGCGCGTCGCGGACGCATACGATCGAGAAGTTCTCGCGCGGGTGTCGGCTTCCTGTCGCCTCGGCCTCGCCAAGAAGGTGCTGCTCGCGAACCCGTGCGGGAAGATCGCCGACGTCGCGTTCGCGGCCGCTGGCGTTGACGTCGCATCGACGCGTGGTCGGGGTCGTCGCGTACGCGTTCCAGATCTACTTCGACTTCAGCGGCTACTCCGACATGGCGATCGGGCTCGGGCTGATGCTCGGGTTCGCGTTCCCGAAGAACTTCGACGTTCCGTACCGGTCGCAGTCGATCACCGAGTTCTGGCGCCGCTGGCACATCTCGCTGTCGTCGTGGCTGCGCGACTACCTCTACATCCCGCTGGGCGGCAATCGCGATGGGCGCGCGTCGCACCTAGCCAACCTGATGATCGTCATGCTGCTCGGCGGGCTGTGGCACGGCGCGAGCTGGAACTTCGTCGATCTGGGGCGCGATCCACGGCGGCTGGCTCGCACTCGAGCGGGCGCAAGGCAAGGCCGGTGCATGGCGGTGGCTGCCGGGACCGCTGCGGGTGGCGACGACGTTCGCGGTGGTGCTGGTGGCGTGGGTGTTCTTCCGCGCGCCGGACGCTCGGCGGGGCGGTGGACTACCTCGGCGCGATGTTCGGCGCGGCGCCGGCGCCCGGGGCTGGCGCACGGCTGATCGACGGCGTCGTGTGGGAGCCGTTCTACCTCGCGTGGATGGCGGTCGCGGCGGTGGTGACCTGGACGATGCCGCAGACCTGGGCGTTCACGCGCGTGATCGGTGCCGGCAAGGCCGCGGTGATCGTCGGCTTGTTCGTCGCGTCGGTGATCGTCTTGTCCGGGCAGTCCTTCAATCCCTTCATCTACTTCATCTTCTGATGGCCGACACCGCGGGACAGCATCGGAGCGAACACGCCCACGCACGCGAGGCGGAGGCGCGCGACGAGTTCGCGAGGACCGCGATCGGCCGGCGCGTCGCCTGGGTGGTGGGGATCGTGTTCGCGTGCCTGATCGTCGGCGTGCCGGTGTGGGGCTGGCTCGCGCCGCCGGCGTCGCGGCTGGGCGGGCGCGACGTCTACGACATGTTCGAGGGCGCGAGCGGGGCGCGGCGGCAGGGGACGGTGGCATCGCGGGTGGCGGGGGCGTGGCGCGCGGCGTCGGGCGGTGCGTTCGATCGGCTGCTCGCGGCGAACGCGGAGCTCCGCGACGAGCTCGACGCGGCGACCGACGACGTCGCCAAGCGCTCGCCGATCCTGTCGGTGGTCGGGCAGCCGTTGACCCGGTGGTTCGTGCTCGGCGCCGGTGCGTCGACCGAGCGCGTGCACCCGGGGACGGACGGCGTGCTGTTCTACCGGCCGGCGGTGGACGCGCTGACCGGCCCCGGCTTCCTGAGTGAGCGCGCGCTCGCGGCGCGGGGTGCCGAGGGCGATCCGCGGCCGGCGATCGCGGCGTTCGCGAAGCTGTGCGCCGAGCACGGCGCGAAGCTGGTGATCGTGCCGGTGCCGGGCAAGGCGGCGGTCCACCCCGATCGCCTGTCGGCCGCGGTGCCGGCGGTGGCCGCCCCGGTTCGCAACCCGTCGTGGGACGCGTTCGTCGCCGACGTGCGCGCGTTGGGAGTGACGGTCGTCGACGTCGCGGCCGACCTGACGGCGGCGTCGAACGGCGGCGCGGGCCTGCAGTACCTGCGGACCGACACGCACTGGACGCCGGCGGCGATGGCTCTGACGGCCACCCGCGTCGCCGACGTCGTGCGCGGACTCGGCGTGCTGCCCGAGCGCGGGCCGGCGGGGTTCCAGTCCCGCGATCTCGAGGTCTCGGCGCAGGGTGACCTCGCCCGCATCCTGGACGTGCCGCCGGGCGATCCGACCTGGGGCAAGGAGACCGTGCACGTGCGCGCCGTGCTCGATGCCGCCGGCGTGCCCTGGCGGACGGCGGACCACGCCGACGTGCTGTTGCTCGGCGACAGCTTCACCAACATCTACGCCGACGAGCGCATGCGGTGGGGCCGCGCCGCGGGCTTCGCCGAGCAGCTCGCGTTCACGCTCGACCGCCCGCTGGATCGCGTCGCGCGCAACGACGACGGCGCGTTCGCGACCCGCCGCGAGCTCGCCCGCGAGCGTGCCCGCGGCCGCGACCGGCTCACCGGCAAGCGCGTCGTCATCTGGGAGTTCGCCGCCCGCGAGCTCGCGGTCGGCCGCTGGCCGGTCGCCCCCTGACCGCGAGACACTGCAATCCACACCGGGTGTGGTTGTCTGTGTTTCGGAGGTCAGCGGCCGGTGATCGGGCCGTAGGCGGCTTTCTTCAGGAACAGGACCGCGAAGCAGGTGTCGGTGACGCTCGGCCAGGCGTTGCCGCGGTTGGGGTCGCGGGTGAGGAGCAGCTGCATCGCGCCTTCGAAGTACCAGTCGCGGCCGTCGAGCCACGCGATCTGCAGGAACTCGCAGGCGCGCTCGAGGCTGTAGAGCCAGTAGTAGAGGCGCGAGCGCCAGCTCGCGTCGCCGGGGTTGAAGCGGACGGTCAGGTGGTCGGACAGCCACAGCAGGCCGCGCGAGCGGGCGAGGCGCACCTTCTGGGACAGCTCGGCCGGCAAGCCGTGGTCGTGCCGCAGTGCCGCCTCGCAGACCGCCAGTGCGGCGACGCCTGCCGAGGTCATGCTGCCGGTCGGCGACGCCTGTCCGACGTAGCCCCACGCACCCGGCTCGACGGCACGGGACGCCGTGACCGTGCGATGCGGATTGCGCCGGTCGAGCTCCAGCTCGCGGTGCGTCATGACGTCGAGTCGCCGCGGCCTGCCGTCGGCGTCCTGCAGGTCGTCGAGCTCGTGCTCGATCGCCGCGAACCACACCGTTCGCGACACCTTCGCGCCGCACAGCAAGGCCGCGTACAGCCCGAGCAGCGCGTACTGCGTGTTCGAGTTGTCGTAGCCGTCGTTGCGCCCGTAGCGCCACCGCCGCAGGTACGCGACGTCCACCGTGTGGTCGCCGTTCTCGAGCAGCCGGTCGGTCCAGCCCTGCAGCACCTCGAGCTCGTCCGGCGCCAGCGCGCGTGGCTGCGGTCCGTCGATGTCGCCACGCAGGATCGCGTCGCGCTCGCCCTGTGGGGTGTGCAGCGCATCCATCGCGAGGATCGCGCACGCGAGATCGTAGGTGTGGACGATCTCGCGCTTCTTCAGGTCGTCCCACGCGTTGGCGATGCGCGGATCGCCGAGACCTCGTCCGGCCTTGAACAGCGTGTACAGCATCAGCGCGAGCCGCCCCGGGTCGAACTGCCCCGCCAGCTTCCCGCGCCCACGCCCGAGCATCGCCACCAGGTGATCGGCGCCGTCCTCGATCGCCTGCCCGACGTCGATGCGGAAGCGCGGCGTGTCGTCCCGCTCGATCCGGTCGAACGCCCACTCCTCCGTCCGCGTCCACCCCCCGAGCTCGATGCGCGCACGGAAATGGTCGACGATGCCCTGCGCCGGGTCGAACGTGCGGTCGATCCGGATCGTCGCCTGGACCGCGCTCATGCCGCGCTCGGCGCTCGTCAGCTCCGCCCGAATCGTCTGCGTCGTCGCCTCGCGCGCCCGCGAGTACTCCGCATGCACGTGCTGCGCGCCGTCGCGTCCGTCCGCGGGCAGGTCGAATTCGAGCCGACCGCCCCGCTGACCGCGGAGGTCGAACGCCAGATAGGGCACCAGCTCGAGGACCGATCCCGGCAGCGCGGCGAGGTGGTCGCGTTCCGGCGCGAGCTCGCCCTCGAGCAACATCGGCGCCCAGTCGCCGATCGCCATCGTCTGCCGCCGCGTGCCGCTCTCCACCGCGCGCACGCCGTACACCGCCGCCGACCGCTCGGGCAGCCGCCACTCCGGCCGTTGGCCGGCGATCGGCATCGCCAGCAGCGCCGCGGCGAGCACGCGAGGTGGCCCGACCACGATCACCGCCCCAGCAGCCTCGCCACGAACGGCACCATCGGCGCCGCGGCGATCCGCTGCGCGTCCGGATTGCCGTGCGTGTCGTAGGGTGCGACCCACAGCGCCCGCGGATCGTGGCCACGGAATGCCGGCAACAGGTCCAGGAACGGAATCCCCTCCGCCTTGCAGAACTCCGCCGCCTGCGCGTGGATCCCCGCGAACGGATACGTCTCGCCCTTGCCGATCCCCTGCAGGCACGGATGCAGCACGACGCCGAACGGCACGCCCCGCGCCTTGCACCAATCCCGCATCTCCTTCAGCTCCTGCTGCGGCCCGCCGCCAGCCCAGAACGCACCGCGTCCGACCTCCGCGTACGCCGGATCGCTCGCCGGCAACCCGAGCAGCCGCTCGGTCCAGTCGACCCTCGGATCGAGCGCGAGCCGGTGCGGCGTGTCGCCCTCGAGCAGCGCGCGCAGCAGCGCCGACGACTCCCACCATGCCGGTGGCTGCTCCTGCACCAGCCCGTGGTTGAGCGGCAGCAGGTCGTTCACGGTCAGGACGCACACGACGGCATCGGGTGCGAACGCCGCGAACCGGTTCTCGAGCCCCGCGCGATACTCGTCGACGTACAGCGTGCCCGAGCCGCCGCAGTTCACCGTTCGGACCGCGTCGTCCGACTTCCGCAGTGCGTCCTCCACGAGCCGCGAGAACCGCGCCGCCGCAGGGATGCCCCAGCCGATCGTCACCGAGTCGCCGAGGAACACGACGCGCCGCTGCCCGTCCGGCTTTGGCGCGCACAGCTCCTCACGCTCGCGCACGCTGCACGAGCTGTAGACGAGCGGCACGCAGCCCTGCTCGTCGAGCCACGGCGCGCGCACGCCCGGATAGCACATCAACAGCTCGGTGCCCGGCGCGAAGTTCATCCGGAATCGTGGCGCCGGCTGCACCGGCACCAGCATGCCGCGCCAGCCGGCCTCCTCCGGCGTGATCGGGTCGTGGTTCGCGTCGCACCAGGTCTGCGAGCCCTCGAACGGCGCCGCGACGAACGCCCCCGCGACCAGCTCGGCGACCACCAACAGCGCGACGCCCCCGACCAGCGAACGCGCGAGTCCGAGCAGCATCGTGCTCACGGCACGCGGCCCACGGTCTCCGGCCGACCGGCGAGCCGCAGGGCGACGCGGTCCGACCGATCGGCACCCGACCGTCGGCCTGGTTCGAGGACGTGCGGGGAAAGCTCGATCATCACGGCGCGCATCGGTGGTCTCGTCGGGCTGTCGCGGGCCGGAGCATGATAGCCCGGCACGACGCGGGGTTTCGGCGCACGGCATGCATTCCCGGTGTGCCGAGGCGTCGATCGGTGACGCGCGTTCGACCGGGATTCGCGACAAAAAACCGCGCTGCTGGCGAGGAGTCCTCCATCGGGTTCCACCCGGTGCCCGTTCCCCGCGTTCCTCCCCAGGAGCTTCCGATGCTCGCTCGAATCCCTCGTGTCCACCCAGGTCGTGGTGCGCTCCGCCGCAAGCTCTGGTCCTCTCGCGGCCTCGCCCGCGCCGGACTGTCCGCCGCGTTGTTCGCTGCCGGCCTCGCCGCGCAGGGCGGCGCGATCCTCCTCAAGGACATCAACTCGAGCCCCTTAGAGCCGAGTGGGTTCCAGCCCTACAACGAAGAGATGCGAATGGGGCACCTCCCGAACGGCGGGGTGCTGTTCGCCGGCATTCGCACCGACATCGGCATGGAGCTGTACAGCACGATCGGATTCCCGGGCTCGACCTTCCTCGTCAGGGACATCAACCCGGGGCCGTCGCACTCGATGCCGAGCGGGTTCTTCGCGCTGGGGAACGCGACCTACTTCTTCGCGACGACCGCCGCCGAGGGCCGCGAGCTGTGGAAGACCGACGGCTCGCTCGGCGGCACGGTGCTCGTCAAGGACACGCTGCCCGGTCCTGGCAGCGGCGCGTACGCGCTCGATTTCGACGACCTCGACCTCGATCGCGACCAAGGCTGCATCAACGCGATCGGGAGCACGCTCTACTGCCTCATGCACGGCGCACGTGGGCTGTTCCGCAGCGACGGCACGACCGCGGGCACGACGCTCGTCAAGACGCTGAGCCCCTATCGCCATCCGGCGGACTACGTCTACCTCGGCGAGCCGCTGGTGCAGCTCTGCAATGCTGGCGGCACGCTCTACTTCGCGGCGGACGACGGCACCGGCAGCGGCACGGAGCTCTGGAAGAGCGACGGAACGACGGCCGGGACCGTCATGGTCAAGGACATCCAACCGGGCTCCGGCAGCTCCAATCCCGGTGGCTTCGTCGAGTTCCAAGGGCAGCTCTTCTTCCGCGCCGATGACGGCACCAACGGCATGGAGCTGTGGAAGAGCGACGGCACCGCGGCCGGGACCGTGATGGTCAAGGACGTCAACGTCGGGGCGAACCCGTCGAATCCGTCGAATCTCACCGTGCTCGGCTCGGCGCTGATGTTCAGCGCGGACGACGGCGCCGTCGGCGCCGAGCTGTGGAAGACCGACGGCACGACTGCAGGTACCGCGATCCTCGCGGATCTTTCCCCGACCGGCGGGAGCATGCCGCGAGAGATGCAGCACCTCGGCAACCTGCTCGTGTTCAAGGCGAGCTACGACCTGTGGGCGACCGACGGCGCCATCGTGACGTCGCTGTCCGGCGGGCGCGGCTATGCCAACCAGGTGGCCAACCCCGTCGCGGCGAGCGGTCGGGTCTACTTCGGATCGAGCTCGGGCACCGGCTACGAGCTGTGGGCCACCGACGGCACGATCGCCGGGACGGGACCGGTGTTGACGCAGAACAACAGCAACTACTCCACGGAGGGGCCGCAGCTCATCACCGAGAGCATCGGCGCCAGGGTCGTGTTCGCCAACACCGACGATGCCCCGGCGCATGGCCTCGAGCTGTGGGCGAGCGACGGCACCGCGGCCGGCACGGGGCTGCTCGAGGACATCAACCCGCCGAACCCCGCGGCCACCGATGGCTCGTTCAACCAGGCGGGAGTCGCGGTTGGCGGGAACCTGTACTTCCGTGCGAACGACGGCGGCACGTACGGCTCCGAGCTATGGAAGACCGACGGCACGACGGCAGGAACCGCGCTGGTGGCCGACATCAACCCGACGGGCAGCGGCAACCCGTACGCCTTCACGTCGGTCAACGGCACGGTGTTCTTCACGGCCAACGACGGCAACCACGGTTCCGAGCTGTGGACCACCGACGGAACCACGGCCGGCACGGCGATGGTGGTCGACATCAACCCGGGCACCGGCCAGGGCGTCAGCGGTCTGGCCAAGATGACCGGGCTGAACGGGATCCTGCTGTTCCCTGCCGACGATGGAACGGGAATTCAGCTGTGGCGTAGCGACGGCACGCCGGCCGGCACCTATCGGATCTCCACGGGCATCTCGCTCCCGGGGACCTTCCACGCGCTGAACGCCTACCCGTTCGGCAGCGAGGCGTACTTCTGGGCCGACGGCGGCAGCGGCGTTCAGCTGTGGAAGACCGACGGCACGATGACGGGCACCGTCCAGGTCAAGCAGATCAACCCCGGCGGAAGCGCGTATCCCGGCGACTACAGCACGAACATGGCTGCGGCCGGAGGCCTGTTGTTCTTCGGCGCCGACGACGGCGTGCACGGCACCGAGCTGTGGGTGTCCGACGGCACCGCGACCGGGACGCGCCTCGTCAAGGACATCAA
Organism: uncultured Planctomycetota bacterium; assembly: GCA_963823025.1. GTDB lineage: Bacteria > Planctomycetota > UBA1135 > UBA1135 > UBA2386 > CAWGKH01. The sequence goes on from CAWGKH010000014.1 coordinate 33,963, forward strand.
CCCCGGGCCGATGCACTCGGGCATCGACGCGACCGATTGGAACCAGCTCGTCGCGGTCGGCAATCGCGTGTTCTTCTTCGCCAACGACGGCGTGCACGGCTACGAGCTGTGGGTGTCCGACGGCACGACGGCCGGTACGCGCCTCGTCGTCGATCTCTTCCCGGGGTCGGGAGGGGTGTTGGACGAATCGAGCGCGTACATCGGCACGCTCACCGTCGCGTTCTCGCGGTTGATGGTGGAGTTCCAGGGCAAGGCGATGTTCGTCGCCAGCGACGGGGTGCACGGCCGTGAGCTCTGGATGAGCGACGGTACGGCGGCCGGGACCGTGCTGGTGAAGGACATCGAGCCGGGCGGCAACAGCTCCAATCCGATCAACTTCCGCTACTTCGGCGGTGGTGAAGTGTTCTTCGCCGCGACCAACTCGACCTACGGCCGGGAGATCTGGCGCACCGACGGCACGACCGCGGGCACGCAGATCGCCGCGGACGTCGTGTCGGGCAACGGCAGCGGTTGGGCCGGCGACTCGGAGTTCACCGGGCCGCTCTACCTGCTGCGTGACCGATTGATCATCGCGGCAACGCACCCGGTCTACGGCCTCGAGATGTTCGCCGTGCCGATCGGCGCCTCGGTGCAGCAGGTCGGCTTCGACAAGCGCATCGGCATCAACTGGCTCGCCGGCGGACTGCCGTGGACCGGCGGCTCCGGCTGCTCCACGACGGGCATCCCGCCGCTGCTCGACTCGACGAAGCCGGTGCTCGGCGGCTCGGTACAGCGTCCAGCTCGGTCGCGCCGACGCGTCGGCACCTGGTGCCTTGGTGTTCGGTGCGCTCGGTGGCCCGACCCAGATCCCGTTCACGCCGGCCGGCTGCGTGATGTGGCTCGACCTGACGGGACCGCTGGTCACGGTCGGCTTCGCCACCGACGGTGCGGGTGGGTTCGCGTCGCCGCCTTCGCCGGTGCCAACGGACCCGGGGTTGATCGGCGCGTCGATCGGCATGACCGCCGCGGTGATCGGGCCGACAGGTGTCGCACCGCTGTCGATCGGCTGGAGCAACAGCGTCTGGCTGACGGTGGGGCTGTGACCACCCACGGCGAGGACCGCGTGTCGTGAGGCACGCGGCCTCGAGTCTGTCCACGGGCGGCCGGCGGCGCGTCCGCCGGCGCGCCCACAACGGTGGGCGCGCGCCGGGTATAGTCCCTGCCGTGTCGCGCGCACTCGTGACTTCCTGGACGCTGATTCGAGGCGCCGCGTCCGGCGACCCGTCGGACCGCGAGCTGTTCGCCAGGTTCTATCGGCCGGTGATCGCGACGTATCTCGCAGCGCGCTGGCGCAAGCCCGTCGACCACCCCGACGTGCAGGACGGGATCCAGGAGGTGTTCGTGCAATGCCTGCGACCGGGAGGTGCGCTCGAGCGGGTCGAGTCGAATCGTCCGGAGAAGTTCCGTTCGTTCCTCTACGGCGTGACACGGCACGTCGCGGCGACGATCGAGCGGCACGGCCGACGGGAGTCGATCCCGGTGCACGAGCCTCGGCCATTCGACGAGATCGCGCGCCGCGACTCGACGTTGTCGCGCGTGTTCGACCGCGCCTGGGCGACGATGATCGCGCGCGAGGCGCGGGTGCTGATGGCGAACCGCCTCTCGTCGAGCGAGCGGGCCAATCGCAGTGCGCATCCTGGAGCTGCGCTACCTCGAGGACATGCCGGCACGCGAGATCGCGGCGCGCATGCAGATCGCGGTCGAGGTCGTCTACCAGGAGCTGCGGCGCGCGAAGCGGACTTCCGCACGGCGTTGCTCGATGTCATGCGCCGCCGGCACCCGACCAGCTCGGTCGGCGACTTGGAGCGTCGATGTCGGGAGCTGACGAAGCTCCTGTGAGCGCGGATCGGGGCGCGGAAGCGTCGTCGCGGAGGTCGCGATGAACCGGGACACCGACGACGATCTCGATCGGCTGCTGGATTCGTCGTTCGACTCGTTCGGCGATCGGGACGTCGATCCGTGGGTGCTGCCGATGCAGCCCGACGACGCCCGGACGACGACACGTGGCCGGAGACCGTCGGTCGCTTCGTCGTGCGCGGTGTGATCGGTCGCGGCGGGATCGGGGCGGTCCTGCGGCACCGATCCGGCCCTCGGCCGGGACGTCGCGATCAAGATGCTGCGCGCGCGCTTCGCCTACGACCCGGAGCTCGTCGATCGCTTCCTGCACGAGGGTCGCATCTGCAGGCAGCTCCAGCATCCGAACATCGTGCCGGTCCACGACATCGGCCGCACCCGACGACGGCGTCCACTCTCGCGATGCGCATCCTCGAGGGCGAGTCCCTCGAGTCGCTGCTCGCGGCGCGTGCCGATCCTCTCGCGCGGACTCCGTTCGTTCCTCGAGATCTTCGAGAACGTCTGCCAGGCCGTCGCGTACGCGCATTCTCGCCGGATCGCGCACACCGATCTGAAGCCTGCGAACGTGATGATGGGCGCGTTCGGCGAGGTGCACGTCGTCGACTGGGGCTTCGCGCGGGCGTTCGGCGCGGACGCGGTCGGAACGTCGGTGCTCGCCGCCGACGGTCGCATCGCCGGTACGCCGGCGTTCATGGCGCCGGAGCAGGCGCGCGGTGATCGTCTCGCGGTCGACGCGCGCACCGACGTCTTCGGACTCGGTGGCATCCTCTGCGAGATCCTCACGGGCTCGCCGCCCTACGTGGCCGACTCGCGGACGGCCATGCAGCGGCAGGCGGCACGCGGCGAGCTCGGCTACGCGTTCGCGCAGCTCGACGTGGACGGCGTCGACCGAGCTGCGCTCGTTGTGTCGCGCCTGCCTCGCCGTCGCGCCGGACGACCGGCCTGCCGATGCCGGCGTCGTGTGCGCGCGCGTCGGCGCGTACCTGGTCGCCGTCGAAGAGCGCGCGCACCGGGCCGAGCTCGCCGCGGCGGCGGCGCGCGCGAAGGCCGGCGAGGAGCGGCGTGCGCGTCGCCTGGCAGTCGGCCTCGGGATCGCGATCGTCACGACGCTGCTCGCTGTGCTCGCGGTCGTGTGCCTGCGCGCCGCCGAACGCGAACGGCAACGCGGAGTCGCGCAGGCGATCGTGGGAGCGATCGAGCGGGCCGACAGTCTCGCACAGGTCGCTGCGGCATCGACGACTCCGGACCCGCGCGGGTGGGCCGAAGCGCTGTCGGTGATCGAGCAGGCCCGCCAGCTGGCGCTGCGCGTCGACGACGAAGCGCTGCGTGCGCGCATCGCGTCGACGGCGGATCGACTCGAGAACGGACACGACGCGGCCGTGCGGGACGATCGGATGAGCCGTTGGCTCGATCGGGTGCGCCAGCACATCGACGACGCCGTGGGCGCACGGGCGTCGATACGTCGTTCGGCAGGATGTTCCGGGCGTGACCGGCCTGCACGTCACGGACATCGACGCGACGCGGAGGCCGCGCTCGCGGCCAGTCCGCTGCGCGTCCGGTTGGCGGCGGCGCTCGACGACTGGGCGCGGATGCGCGCAACGTTGAAGGATGCGGTCGCGGCGGACTGGCACCCGCTCGTCGAGCTCGCGATGCGCGTCGATCCGGAGCCGCGGCGCACGAAGCTGCGCCGTGCGTGGCTCGACGGCGACGTCGATGCACTGCTGGCGTTCGCGCGATCGGGGTCGCTCGCCGAGCTCGAACCGGCGACGCTCGACCAGTTGGCGGGACACCTCTTGCGCGCGAAGCGTGTCGACGAGGCGGTCCGCGTCGCGCGCCTCGCGCAGCAGATCCACCCCGACGACTTCTGGATCGAGCACGATCTGGCCGCGAGCTTGCGCGCACTCGAACCGCCGCCGCACGACGAGATCATCCGAGCGTGCGCGATGGCGACGTCGTTGCGACCCGGCGACCCACACTCGTGGACCGATCTCGGCTACTCGTTCTGGCAGAGTGGGGACACCGCCCGGGCGATGCGGTCGTTGCGGAGAGCACTGGCGTTGGACGCGAGCTACGGCCGTGCTTCTTGGTTCCTCGCGCTGATCCTTCTGCAGAGTGGCGACCTCCCAGGCATGGTCGCCGTGTGCCGGGACGGTCTGCACGCCGACCCGGCGGACGGTCGGCTGTGGAGGCTCGTCGCCCGCGCCGCGAGCATGCTCGGTGCGGTCGGCGCCGCCGATCACGCGTGGTCCCGCGTGCTCGAGTTCGATCCGGACGGTGCCACCGAGGCGCGCATGGGGCTCGCGACTGCGGCATCCCTGTCCGGTGGCGTCGATCGCGCGACGGCGCTGCTTCGGCAGGTCGTCGCCGACCGACCCGAGTTCGCGGAGGCGCACTGCAATCTCGCGAGGGAGCTGGTCTCGCAGCGTCGCTTCGACGAAGCGCTCGCGGAGTTCGAGCGCGGCGACGCGCTCGGCCGGAGCCGCGGGACCGACTGGCCGTATCCGAGCGAGGAGTGGGTCGACGTCGCCCGTCGGCTCGCGGGCTTCGCGGCTTCCTTCGAGCCCGTACCGGCGCCGGACCTCGATCCGCCGCGTCGTGCCGAGCGCGCGCTGGTCGCGTTCGTGCTGGGCCACCCGCAGCTGGCGGCCAAGGAGTTCGGCGGCGCGACCGCGGGCGACGCGAACGTCGGCGACCGTTTCATCGGGTTCGCGCTGTCCGACTGGTTCATCCAAGCGGCGGCGGCGACGGCGCTCGGCCGGGGCGACGCCGCGGGTCTCGATGCCGCGACGCGTCGCGGATGGTCGCGTATCGTCGCCCAGCTGCTGCACGACCGGCTCGCGATGCTCGGCTGGAACGGCGAGAGGGGCGACGTGGCGCTGCGCGGCTCGCTCGAGAACCTGCACCACTGGCTGACGGCCCCGCCGATCGCCGAGTGGCTCACCGGCGGCGGCGACCCGGTCGCCGCGGAGCTGCGACACCGGATCGAAGCCCTGCAGCGGCGATTCGCTCCGCCGATCGAGTGGCCGCGTTGAGCCTTCCACGAGCGCGGCGTGACGAATTCGCCGGACTCGGGAAGAGAGGAGGATCGCGTGGCCTCTCGAATCGAGGTCCGAGGTGTTCCCGATGTCCCGATTGCTGCTCTGCCTCCTCCCCGTCCTGTTCCTCGCCCGTCCCGCGTCCGCGACCTGGTCGATCATCCTGGTCGACACCCGCACCGGCGAGATCGCGATCGCGTCGGCGACCTGCATCGACAGCTTCGACCTGCAGCAGTGGGTGCCGGTCGTGGTGGTGGGCAAGGGGGCGGCGGCGGCGCAGAGCTACCTCGACGCGTCGGGACGGAACCGCGCGTATCTGCGCGATCAGCTCCGCCTCGGCACCGATCCGGCGCAGATCCTCGCCGGTCTCGCGCAGCTCGACCCGGGACACCAGACGCGGCAGTACCGGCATCGTCGACGTGCAGGGTCGCGCGATCGGGTTCACGGGCAGCGGCGCGGGTGCCTACGCCGGCGACCGCGTCGGCCGCGTCGGGGACATCGTCTACGCCGTGCAGGGCAACGTGCTGACCGGCGCCCCGGTGCTCGCGGCGATCGAGATCGCGATCTACACGACACCCGGCGATCTGGCCGAGAAGCTGATGGCGTCGATGGAGGCCGCGCGCCAGTACGGCGGTGACGGTCGCTGCTCGTGTTCGGGTACTTCGCCGGACGGCTGTGGCTCCCCGCCGCCGTCCTTCACCAAGTCGTCGCACGTCGCGTTCATGGTCGTCAGTCGCCCCGGCGACGCCGACGGCGCCGGCTACGCCGACGGCGCGTACTACCTGGACCTGGACGTCGCCAACCAGCAGCCGACCGATCCCGATCCGGTGATCACGCTGCGCGGTCGGTTCCATCAGTGGCAGAACCACCAGCGCGGGCGGCCCGACCAGTTCCGCTCCACGGTGGCGTTCGACGCGCCGACGCTGCCACATGTCCCGGGTCCGGGCGTCGCGGGCACCGTGACGCTGCGCGATCGTGAGGGCACGCGCATCACCCACGGGGGTGCGGCGGTGACGGTGGCGCGCGTGCCGACCAGCCCGAGCGACGCGACGATCGGCCCGGTCACCGACAACGGCGACGGGAGCTACTCGTTCGTCGTCACCGCGGGCGTGCGACCCGGCCGGCTCGACCTGCGCGTGACCGTCGACGACGGCTCGGGCGCGCGGCCGATCTTCCCGGCGCCGGTGCTCGCGGATTCGGCGTGGCCGCTGTGGGTGAACCGCGCCGAGATCTCCGCGACGGCCGGGGGCGCGATCGACTTCGCGGTGCAGCCGGGTTCGCGCTACGGTGCGAGCAGCCCCTGGATCCTGCTCGCGAGCGCATCCGGGACCAGTCCCGGGATCCGGCTGTCGCAGGACGTCAATCTGGCGCTCAATCCCGATCCGCTGTTCGACGCGACCGTGCTCGCGGTGCAGTGCGGCGTGATGCCCGAGCTCTACGGCGTGATGTCGCCGTCCGGCCTGGACGCGACCCGCCTGAGCTTCCCGCCGGGGCTCTACACGATCCCGGTCGGCACGCAGCTCTCGTTCGCCTTCACGGTGCTCGACCCGCAGAGCCTCGGCGTGCTGATCTCGAGCAACGCGGTGACGGTGCGGGTCGTGCCCTGAGCGCGGCCCGCGCCGCCGGGCGGCCATGCACACCCGGTGCAGTCTGGCGCCGCTTCCGGGATCCGCGACCCGGACCCGGTCGCGCGGACGTCGGGGAGCTCGACGACCCCAGCTGCGGGACCCCGTCGACAGCCGCGGCGATGCGCCCGAAGATTTCCTTGCCGAAATCGGCGGCAACCGACAGGTACCCTACGAGAACCATGGTCTGCACCCCCGACTCCTCTCCCGGTCGTGGCGCGTGCGCGCGGCTTTGCGCCGCAGCGCTGCTCGTCGCACCGCTCGCCGCGGCGCAGCAGGACCCGTTCCCCGACGACTGGTACTTCAGCGGTGCCGAGCGGCCCGCCGAGTATCGGGCGCTCGAGGGGCAGGCCGCGCCCGAGATCTCGATCGCCGAGTGGCGGGGCGACGCGACCACGCTGGCGGACCTGCGCGGCAACGTCGTGGTCGTCGACTTCTGGGCGACGTGGTGCGGGCCGTGCATGGCGTCCATCCCCGAGAACGTCGAGCTCGTGACCGAGCGTGGCGACGACGGATTGGTGTTCGTCGGCGTGCACGACTCGAAGAACGGCTGGGACAAGGTCGACTCGGTGATCGCCGACAAGGGCATCAACTACCGCATCGGCAAGGACGACAGCGGCAAGTCGACGACCGCCTACCACCTCCAGTTCTGGCCGACCTACGTCGTCATCGACCGCAAGGGCATCGTCCGCGCCGTCGGGCTCCAGCCCGCGCACGTCAAGGACGCCGTCGAACGGCTCCTCGCCGAGGACCCGCCGCCCACCGAGGCCCCGAAGGCTAGCGGCTTCCCCGACGACTGGTTCTACGGTGGCGCGAAGCGGTCGAAGGCGCTGCGCGCCATCGAGGGCTCGCCGGCGCCGGCGCTCACCGCCGCGCAGTGGCTGGGCGACCCGGTCACGCCGGCGGCGACCCACCGTCAGGTGGTCGTGCTGCAATTCGTCAAGCCCGAGTTCGCGTTGTCCCTGATGCAGCTCGACACGCTCGCGCCGGTCGCCAAGCGGTACGGCGACCAGGGCGTGACGTTCGTCGCGGTGTGCGACGCACGCAGCGACTGGGATGCGATGAAGCGAGCGGCCACGTCGCGCAAGATCGCGATGCCGATCGCACAGGACGTCGCGCTGCCGAAAGGCAAGGCCGGCGCCGGCGTGATCGCCGACGCGCTCGGCGTGTCGTTCGCGCCGGTGACCGTCGTCGTCGATCGCGCCGGCACCGTGCGCGCGGCCGGGCTGAAGACCGAGCACCTGGCCGACGTCCTGGACCGCCTCCTCGCCGAGCCGATGCCGTCGCCGAGCACGGACCAGAAGGACAAGGATGACACGAAGCCCCGCTCGCAGTGATCGGCTGCGACGCGTAGTGCGCTGCGCCGCTCACGTCCACGAGCCGCGGCGGCCCGACGCCCACACACCCGAGACGACGAGGACCTCTTGAAAGACGCCATCACGAACGACGACACGCTGGTGGGAGACGCACGGTCGAGCGACACTCACCCCGCCTTGAACCAATCCGAATTCGCTCGCATCGTCCGTGAGCACGTCGCCCGAACCGTCGTCGGCCAGCAGCAGGTCGTCGAGCGCGTGCTGATCGCTCTGCTGCACCGGCGGCCACCTGCTCCTCGAAGGCGTGCCGGGCATCGCCAAGACGCTGCTCGTCCAGGCGATCGGCAAGACGATCGACCTCGACTTCAAGCGCGTCCAGTTCACGATCGACCTGCTGCCGTCGGACATCATCGGCTCGGAGATCCTCGACCAGCAGTCCGGCACGTTCCGCGTGCACAAGGGTCCGATCTTCACGAACCTGCTGCTCGCCGACGAGATCAACCGCGCGAGCCCGAAGGTGCAGTCGGCGCTGCTCGAGGCGATGCAGGAGCGGAAGGTGTCGATCGGCGACGAGACGCACGCGCTGCCCGCGCCGTTCCTCGTGATCGCGACGCAGAACCCGGTCGAGCAGGCGGGCACGTTCGAGCTGCCCGAGGCCCAGCTCGACCGCTTCATGCTGCTGCCACCGCCTGACCTACCCTCGCCGGACGACGAGGCGGAGGTCGTGCGGCGAAGCCCTCAAGCTGCAACTCAAGCGGCAGGGCGAAGGTGCCGTGCCGATGACCGCGTTCGACGCGATCACCGACGACGCGCCGCCTCCACGTCCGGGACCTGACCGAGGCGATGGGCAAGGTCCAGGAGGTGCACGTCAGCGAGGTGTTCATCCGCGACTGCGTCGAGCTCGTCGAGCAAGACGCGTCGCCACGAGCAAGATCGAGCTCGGCTGCAGCCCGCGCGCGGCCCTGGCGCTCGTGCAGGCGTCGCGCGCGCGCGCGTTCATCCACGGGCGCGACTACGTGGTGCCCGAGGACCTGTTCGCGCTCGCCGAGGACGTCATCCTGCACCGCATCCGCCTGACCTACGAGGCGCTGGCCGACGGCTTCCGTCCGCGCGACGTGCTCCAGGAACTCCTGGCGTCGATGGCATGACGCTCGACGCGGCACCAGTCGACGAGCCTGCTGCGCCCGCCGGACGAGCTGTCCCACGCCGACTTCGAGATGGTCGTCCGACGACTCGCGGACGACCTCGCGTTCGGCACCGACGACTCGCTGTTCGTCGGCAGCGGCCTCGAGTACGCGCAGTCGCGCCCGTACGAGCCGGGGGACCCGGTCAAGCAGCTCGACTGGCGCATCAGCGCGAAGACCGGCAAGGCCTTCGTCAAGCAGTACGAGTCGCTGCGGCGCATCGCGATGTACCTGGTCGTCGACACGTCGTCGTCGATGAGCGTGTCGTCCGGACCGCTGTCGAAGCACGACCTCGCGATCTGGATCGCGGCGGCGCTCGGGCTGGTCGCGCACCGCCGGCTCAGCCCGGTCGGCGATCGTCGGTGGCGGTGAGCGGGAGACGCGGCTGGTGCCGAGCCTGACGCAGAGCGATCTCTGGCAGGCGCTCGAGCCGCTGCGTGAGCACGGCTTCGACGAGACGACGGCGATCGGTGCGCGGCTGCGCTCGCTCGAGCCGCGCGTGCATCGCGTCGAGCCTGATCGTCGTCGTCAGCGACCTGCACGATCCCGCGGCGGCCGCGAGCCTGCGGCACGCCGCGCAGCGACACGACGTCGTCGCCATCCACCTCGAGGACCCGGCCGAGCGCGGGCGCCTGCGTGCGGGGTTCTTCCGCGGCGTCGAGGCCGAGACCGGCCTCACGTTCCTGGCCGGTGGCCGCACGCGCTTCGGCGAGGCGGACGAGATCGAGCGCGAGCTCGCGCGCGCCGGCGTCAGCTACCTGCGCCTTCGCACCGACGTGCCGTTCGTCCCGATCCTGAAGCACTTCCTGCAGACGCGCGCGCTCTTGATGAAGGGAGGGCGATGAAGCTCATCCTCCGCATCGCCGCGATCGCGGTGCTCGCCGCCCAGCTCGGCGCCCAGTCCGATGCACCGCTCGCGGTGGCCAAGCGGGGCCTCACCGGCGCGGTGACCTTCACCTACGACGCGGCACCGCTCGACGCGCGCCCGCAGACCGACCTCTCGGCGCCGATCCTGATCCGCCTCGAACGCGACCCGCACCAGCCGAACACCTACGTCGCGCGCTTCCTCGGCGCCGTGGCCGGCGACTACGACCTGCGCGACCTGATCCGGCGCCGCGACGGTGGCGTACCCGAGGGGCTGCGGGCGTTGCCGGTGCGGGTGGTCTCCGAGCTGCCGGACGAGCTCTCGACCGATCTCTTCGAGGCCGCCGACATCGACGTCGCGTTCTCGGGCCGCTACCACCTCCTCGCACTGCTCGCCTTGATCGCATGGCTCGCGGTGCCGGCGTTCGCGATCGGGCGGCGCCTGCTGCGCAAAGCGCCGGTCGAGGCCATCGTCGCCGCGCCGCCCTTGCCGACGCTCGCCGACCAGATCCGACCGCTCGTCGAGGCGGCGGCGACACGCTCGCTCGACGTGCGCGAGCAGGGACGGCTCGAGCTGTTGCTCTACCACTACTGGCGCGAACGCCTCGATCTCGGGCCGACCGATCTCGCCGCCGCGATGCGCCGCGTGCGCCACGACTCGGACGGCGGCGAGCTGCTCGGCGCGGTCGAAGCCTGGCTGCACCGGCCGGGCGGCGCAAGCGTCGACGCCGATCGTCTCACCGAGCTCCTCGCGCCCTACCGTGCGGCAAGGGCCGTGCCCGAGGCGGAGCTCGCCGGTGACGCCAGGGAGGTCGCGACGCGATGACGTTCGTCCATCCGTGGGTCCTGCTCCTCCTCTGCGTGCCGGTGCTGCTCGGCTTCTGGCTCGTGCAGCGCCGGGCGTGGGGCGTGGCGATGCCGTTCGACCACCGGACGCACCGGCCGCGGCGGGTGCTGGCCGTGGTGCTCCCCGCATTCGACGCGCTGCCGGCGCTCGTGCTCGGCATCGTGATCGTGATCCTGGCGCGACCGCAGGTGCTGCGCGTGCCGGAGCAGCAGCGCGTGCTGACGAACATCCAGATCTGCCTCGACGTCTCCGGCAGCATGGGTGGGGGCGATCGCTACGGCGCTGCCAAGGCCGCGATCGAGGAGTTCACCCGCGCACGCAAGGGCGACGCGATGGGCTTGACCATCTTCGGCAGCGAGCAGGTGCGCTGGATGCCGTTGACCAAAGACCTCCAGGCGATCCGCAACGCGCTGCCGTTCGCCGATCCGGCGAACCAGCCACTGCAGATGGGCGGCACGTCGATCGGCGCCGCGATCCGCTTCTGCCACAGGAACATGGTCGCCGAGTCGACCGACGGCGACCGCGTCCTGATCGTGGTGTCCGACGGTGTCAGCTTCGACCTCACCGGATCGATGCCGGACGAGGTCGCGCAGGAGCTGCGGGACGACCACATCACGCTCTACTACGTGCACGTGGGCACCGGCAGGAGCACGGCGGTGCTCACCGACATCGCCGAGCTGAGCGGCGGCGAGGCGTTCATCGCGGCCGACCGGCAGGCGGTCGAGCGGGTGTTCCACCACATCGATCGGATGCAGCCGGCGCGCTTCGCACCGTCGACGGCGATCCCGATGGACCACTTCGCGCCGTTCGCGTTGGCCGGGCTCGGCGTGCTCGGCATCTGGGTGCTCGGGCTGCTCGGCATGAGGTACACGCCGTGGTGAACCAGCCGCTGATGCTCGCCGTGTTCCTCGCGCTCGGCGTGGGGGCGGTCGTCGCGTTCGCCGAGTGGTTGCACGGGCGCCGCATCCGCCGCGTGGCCCATCTCGCGTTCGGGATCGGCGGCGCCCCGCGCGCATGGACCCGGATCGCGCCCCTCGTTCGCACCGTCGCCGCGGCGCTCGTGGTGTTCGGCCTCGTCGTGCTTGCGCTGCAGAAGCCCGAAGCGGTCGAGAGGATCCCGACGAAGGAGGCGTCGAAGCACCTGCTGATCTGCCTCGACGCGTCGCCGAGCATGTACGTCGACGATGCCGGCCCGCGTGGCGACCAGAAGCGCGCGATCTGGGCCGGCAGGGTGCTGAAGGGCATCCTCGACCGGATCGACACGGAGACGACGCGGGTCAGCGTGTTCGCGATCTACACCGACGCGCTGCCGATCGTGCAGGACACCTTCGACCTCAACGTCGTCGAGCACCTGTTCGACGGCCTGCCGTACCACACCGCCTTCGAGCCCGGCGCGACCCTGCTCTCGAGTGGCATCGCCAAGGCGCTCGACTACGCGCGGCATTGGCCGCGCGACTCCGCGACGCTCGTCGTGATCAGCGACGGCGACTCGGAGGACGGTGCCGGTGTGCGCTTCGTGCCCGCGTCGATCGCCGACGCGATCGTCATCGGTGTCGGCGATCCATCGCGTCCGACGATGGTCGCCGGCCATCGGTCCAAGCAGGACGTCGCGTCCTTGCGGACGCTCGCACACGCGCTCGACGGGTTCTACCACCAGGGCAACACCCAGCAGCTGCCGAGCTCCGTGCTCGACAAGCTGACGATGATCCAGCCGCGCATCACCGACTCCATCGGGCTCCGCGAGCTGGCGTTCCTGGCGATCGCGGTCGGCTCGGTGCTGCTGGCCGGCATCGGACCGGCGCTGGCGCTGCTCGGCAAGCGCGCGTCACAGCTCACGGTGCGACCGCGGGCGGTGGCGCGACGCGAGACCCTGACTCCGGAGGTGATGACGTGATCCAGCGCATCGGCTGGGCGGTCTGGGCAGTGCTCCCCGTCGTCGGTCTCGCCTACCACTTCGGCCCGGGCCAGATCGAGCTGCGCCGCGACGAGGCGGCGCACGAGGTCGTGACCGCGCGCGACCGCGAGCAGCAGGCCGCCGATGCGCAGGCCGAGGCACACGCCACGCAGCTCGAGCGCCTCGCGGCCGACAAGGCGGTGTTCCTGAAGGACTCCGACGCGAATCGCAAGCGCGCCGAGCAGGCGCGCGCCGCCGAGAAGGCAGCGTACGCGGCCGCCAGCGCCGCATGGAAGCGCGCCGCCGACGCCTACCAGGTCGTCGAGGAGCTGCTCGGCGATTCCCGCGAAGCGCGCGAGGTCCGCTGGGCGAAGGGCCGCGCGCTGGTCCGTGCCGGCGAGATCTGGAACGGCATCGACGAGTTCGAGTCGATCCTCGCGGTCGCCGAAGGCGAGGACCACCCGGATCCGGAGCTGGCGACGGCCGCGCGGGACGAGCTCGCGGTCGCGAACTACTACGGCGCGCGACTGCTCCGCGACGAGGGCCGGCCGGCCAAGGAGTGGCGACCGGTCAGCGCGCTCGCGCGACAGCAGTACCGCTACCTCGCCGAACGGGCCGCCGCACACGGCGACACCGAACTCGCCGACGCGCTCCAACGCAACCTCGAACGCGTGCTCGACCTCGAGCAGCTCGACTCCGCGGACCTCGTCGCGATGCCGCTGCCGAAGGACTCGCCGGCCGCGCGCTCGGGGAACGACCGCGGTCCGCCGAAGGACGGCGGGCGCGGGCCGACGCGACGCGGTCCACCCGGCAACGGCGCCGGCGCCCCCCTCGACATCGGCCCCGGCTGGTGAGCCCGGCACGGCATGCGAACGAACACGATCCGACAGCGACACGGTGACGACGCGATGAACGACCACCTCCTGGATTCCCTGACGCGAGCGCTCGGTGCGCTCGTGATCGCACTCGTGGCGTTCGCGACACCGGCCGTGGCCCGTGCGTCGTGCGACGCCTTCCCGCAGCGCGCTTCCGGCGCGACGCGGCTCATGCCGGTCCAACGTGCAGCACGCACGCAGGAGCAGGAACCGAAGAAGTCGCCGACGCCGAGCGCCGCGGAGATCGCCGCGCTGAAGAAGACCTATGACGAGCTGGCGCCCGAGGAGCGCGCGACGATGCTCGCGACCTACAAGGAGAACGGCATCGACCTGCTGAAGCTGTTCGGGCAGGGTGCGGCCGGTGCTTCGGCAGCTCCGGCCGCGGCGCCGAAGAGCCTCGCCGACGCCGTGAAGCGGCTCGACTTCGGGCGCACCCCCCAGAAGGTGCTCGATGCGCGCGCGCAGCTCGGCTTCCAGGCGACGCCGTTGCCGGCGGCCGACGCGGCGCCGGCCGAGCTCGCGAAGTGGCTGCACCAGCACGTGCTCGCCGGCGACTGGCCGGCACTCGCGTCGTTCCTGCGCGAGCGCGCGGGCGACGACGCCGGCGCGATCTACGCGCACGTGCTCCAGTCGACCAACCAGGGCGACCCCGGGCTCCTGCCCGAGGAGATCCTGGCGATCGCCGAGGCCGCGCCGGGAGTTCCGGACGACTGGCAGCTCGACCTCCTCGCCCGGCTGTTGAAGACGTCGGCGAAGAAGGCGAGCACCGGTCCGTTGCTCGATCGCCTGCGCGGCGGCACGCGATTGTTCGGCGCGGGCGACGCGGAGCGGCGCAAGCGGACCGCCGTGTTCCTGTCGAAGGCCGGCCTCGCCGTCGAGGCGTACGAGTTCCTGACGCCGCTCGACGAGGCGCGCGCGAACGGCGACACCGCGGCGATCCTCGCCCACGCCCGCTATCAAGCGGCGCGGGCGGACGCGCTCGGCTCGCGGCCGGAGGCCGAGGAGCACCGGCGCATCGCCTGGCAGCTCTATGGCGAGGTCGCGCTCGCCGACCAGGCGGAGCTCGCCGACCGGCGCGAGAGCCTGCAGCAGGCGATCGACATGCTGCCGAGCATCCCGCGCGGCCCGGCGACCGCGTGGCTGAAGCGCGCCTTCGCGAATCCCGCGATCGCATCTGCGGCGCTGGAAGCGGTCGCGCTGAAGGCGATGTCGGTCGGCGACCAGAAGATCGACGTCGCCGAACGCGCGCAGGCGATCCTGACGATGAAGGACGCGGTCGACACGCTGCTGGAGAACGAGAAGGTCCAGATCGAACAGCTCCGCGTGCCGCTGCGCATGTTGACCTTGAGCCTCGTCGGCACGGTCGAGGACGCGATCCAGAAGCAGGCGCCCGAGCGCGCGGTGTCGAACGAGACCGCCCTGCTGCTGCGCGCGCTTCCCGGCAAGCGTTGGCGCGATCAGATCGAGCCGAGCCTCGCGGTGCGTGCGTACAAGGCGTTCCTCGGACTCGCCGTCGTCGCGGACGACACCGACCTGGCGCTCGACCTGCTCTCGCAGGGCGTCGAGCGTGCGCCCGGCCAGGGCGCCGAGCTCGCCGACGAGTTCCTGCGGTTGTGGATGATCCGGCTGAACCCACCCAAGAAGGGGGGACGCGACACCCGCTCGATGTTGTTCTTCGGGGGCAACATGCGCGAGAGCGGCCTGTTCACGCGTGGCCGGCTCGAGCGCAACCTCGACGTGCTGTCGAGGCTGCTCGACGTGTTCCAGTCGACCGGCGTCGACGGCCGCCAGCTCGAGCGCGTCGTCGACGTGTTCGCGGCGTGCCACGACGAGACCGAAACCTTCCAGCGCGAGGACATCGTCCGTGTGCTCGGTCCGATCGACCAGCTCGCGCCGGCGGTCGCCGCGCGGATGGCGGACACGATGCGCAAGGGCCTCAGCGGGGGCTGGCGCGACGTCCAGGCCCAGCGGGACAAGGGCATCAAGCGCAGCCAGGCCGAGGTCGACCAGCTCGTCGAGCAGGGCTACCAGCTCGCCAACGAGCTGATCGACGTCGCGATCCAGAGCGATCCCGACTCGTGGCGCTACGCGATGACGCGCCTGTCGCTGGCCTACGACCTGATGCAGTTCCGGCACGAGAACGGCCGGGACCCGGGGTCGTACGCCGAAGCGCGAGCCGGTGTGTTTCGCGCGTTCGCCGGCGCGGCCGCGGGCTACCGTGCGGCGCTCGCGCGCGGCGAGGTCCGCCCGACGCTGGACCTCTACTTCGCGTGGTTCAGCATCGCGATGGGGGCGAGCCAGCTGAAGGACCTCACGCCGGAGAACCTGCTCACGGACGCGGTCGAGAACGCCCCGCAGCTCGACCTGATCCGCAACGACATGCTGGCGATGCCGCCCGACGACGCGCAGTTCCACATCGGGGAGTTCGCGCGTCGCATCGCGAGCGTGGTTCCGCAGCTCAGCCCGGATGTCAAGGCCGGCGTGATGCGCGCCGCGGCGAAGCTCGTCGGCGACCACCCGGCCGGCGCGTCGCTGCGTCAAACGCTCGCCGTCTACGAGGATCTCGTCCGCGACGAGGTGCGCCTCCGGCTCACGATCGACGGCAGTGATCGCGTCGGCACCGAGCCGTTCGGCGCGGTGCTGACGTTGCGTTCGACCGCGGCGATCTCGCGCCAGCTCGACGGCTTCCACACCTATCTCGAGAACGGCGTCTACATCTACAACCCGAACGGCGGCGGCGCCCAGCAGATCGACTACCGGGACCGCCTCCAGAAGTCGATCGAGCACGCGTTCCGCGGCAAGGTGGAGCTGCTGCAGGTCGGGTTCTTCGCGTCGATGAACCCACCGTCCGCGATCGAGGTCGACGGCAAGCCGGGCTGGGAGGAGAAACCACTCGCGTATCTCGTGCTGCGGGCGACCGACGAGAGCGCCGATCATCTGCCGAACCTCCAGCTCGACCTGACGGTCGACGACAGCACCGGGTCGGTGATCCTGCCCGTGCAGTCGAACGCCGTGCTGATCGACGCGGTCGCGGCGAACGCCGTTCCCGGCCGACCGGTCCACGCGCTCGACGTCCATCAGATCGTCGACCTCCGCAAGCTGCACACCGGCGACGATCCGGTCGTCGAGCTGCAGGTCACCGCGACCGGCGAGGGCGTCGTGCCGCCGCTCGAGCAGATGCTGTCGGGCGTCCGCGACGCGCTGCCCGGCTACCGCGTGGCGGACGACGGCGTCGAAGAGCAGCCGATGACCGTCAACGGCGTGGTCGCGGTCGACCGGTTCAACCGGATGCGGTCGAACGACGACGACGTCAACTACGTCGAGGCGGACGCGAACGGCATGTTCCGCCTGACGACGACGCGGGCATGGACGGTCCGCTACCAGCCGACCGGCGGCAGCGTCGCGGCTGCGTTCCGGATCCCGGTGCTGGCCGACGGCTACGACGGCAAGTCGGCGACCGAGTACTACGACGACATGGACCTGGTCGAGGCGACGGCGGCGACGGTACCGGTGACGCCGTCGGGTTTCCCGTTCCTGTGGCTCGCCGTCGTGGTGGTGGTGCTCGGGCTCCTCGGCTTCGTCGTCGTGCGCCGGCGCGGGCGTCAGCAGGAGACTGGCGAGGAGGCCGACATCCGCATGCCCGAGCCGGTGACGCCGCTCGCCGCCGTCCTCACGCTGCAGCGGATCGAGCGGGACTTCGCGGACCGACTCGCCGCCGACGACCGCGGACGCCTGCACACCGAGATCGCGCGCATCGAGCGCGCCTACTTCGCGGAGGACGGCTCGCCGAACGGCGACGTCCGCGAGGCGCTGGTGCGGTGGATCGAGGCGGTGCGGGCCCGGCATCCGTGAGACCGGGCCGTCCGGTGCCGGCGTGCATCGGGCGGTGACGTGCGCATCCCGCTCGCCCGGATCGGGTGCCGGTGCAGTCGGTCTGGTTCGGCCAGCGCCGGCCTCGTCGTCTTCGACACCGCCGGCAGGTGCGCGGGCGGTCCGAGCGAGTCGATGCTCGGCCATGCGCTGAAGGTGCGGCGCAACGACGCCATCTTCGTCATGACGGTTTCTGCTGCACGGCGGCGCCGTCGCGCACGGTGGCTCTCGCGACGTTCCTCGATCGACGCGTGCGAGGCGATCGCGGAAGGCCAAGTGCCCGAGTAGCATGACGCGGTCGGGGAATCCCCCGGTGCGCTGCGAACCATGAGCCTACGCCCCCGATCCCGTCGCCTGCCGGACCTGAAGTCCGTACCGGTGCTGCCGTCGCTGATCACGCTCGGCAACCTGTTCTTCGGGTTCCTGGCGATGGCGAAGGTCACCGACGCGGTGCGCGGCGGCGACATCCTCGACCAGGGCATCCTCGCGACCTTCGAGACCGCGGCGTTGTTCGTGTTCCTCGCGATGGTCTTCGACGCGCTCGACGGCCGGATCGCGCGGATGACCAACCAGACCACCGCGTTCGGTGCGCAGCTCGACAGCCTCGCCGACCTGCTGACCTTCGGCGTCGCGCCGGCGTTCATCGCGAAGGCGTTGATCAACCTCTACGAGGGGCCGCCGACCGACCTCCTGCCGCCGCATCCGAAGCTCTACTACTTCTGCGCGGCGGTCTACGTGCTGTGCGCGGCGATGCGGCTCGCGCGGTTCAACGTCGAGTCGAGCCCGGACGAGGAGGACCACCGCGAATTCCGCGGCCTGCCGACGCCCGGTGCCGCGGCCGTCGTGTGCTCGCTGATCGCGTTCCACGCGGGCGGGGCGGAGTCGGGCAACCTGCTGACCCGGTTGCTGCCGGCGGGGTTCCACGACGGAGTCATCATCGCGATGCCGGCGACGCTCGTGCTGCTCGGGCTCTTGATGATCAGCAACGTCCCGTTCCCGCACCTGTTCTACACGCTGGTGCGGCGGCGGCACTCGTTCCCGTTCCTCGCGACCCTGGTCGTGATGATCGGGCTCGTCGCCGTCGAGTGGCAGCTCGGGTTCGTGCTCGCGACGACCGCGTACATCCTGGTCGGGCTCGCGATCGGTGCCTATCGCCTCGTCACGCGTGGTCGTCTCGACGACGACGAGGACGAGGGCGGGTCCGGCGACGACGCGACCGCCGATCACCGCAGCTTCCCGGATCACCTTCGCAACTGAGTGGAGGTGCGGATGGGGGGACCGGTCGTCGCCTACCTCGGTCTGGGGGCCAATCTGGGGGATCGCGAGGGCAACCTGCGCCGCGCGGTCGAGCGCCTCTCGGCGACGCCCGGCGTCCGCGTGCTCGACGTCGCACGGCTGCGCGAGTCCGCGCCGGCCGGTGGGCCGCCGCAGGGGCCCTACCTGAACTCCGCCGCCCGCATCGAGACGACGCTCGACGCGCACGCGCTGCTCGCGGTGTGCAAGGCCATCGAGCGCGAGCTCGGTCGCGCGCCCGACCGCGTGCGCAACGCGCCGCGCCCGGTCGATCTCGACGTGCTCCTGTTCGGCGACCAGCGCATCGACACCGGCGATCTCGTCGTGCCCCACCCGCGGATGTTCGACCGCGAGTTCGTCCTCGAACCGCTCCGCGATCTCGGCGTGGACGTCGACGCGTTGCCGCGACCGCACCTCCGGCCAGTGGTCGAGAGCGATCCTCACACCTTCGCGGCGCGTTGCGACACCTGGCGGCGCGGCGGTGCGGTGCTGGGGCTCGTGCCGACGATGGGCGCGCTCCACGAAGGCCACGCCGCGCTGCTACGCCGCGCACGGGCGGAGTGTGACCGGGTCGCCGCGTCGATCTTCGTCAACCCGTTGCAGTTCGCCACCGGCGAGGATCTCGATCGCTACCCGCGGCCGTTGGAACGGGATCTCGACGTCTGCGCGCGCGAGGGCGTCGACGTCGTGTTCACGCCGTCGGGCGACGCGATGTACGGCGACGGCTTCTGCAGCACGATCGACGTCGGGCGAGAGGCCGAGGGCATGGAGGGCGCCGTCCGGCCCGGCCACTTCCGCGGTGTCGTCACGGTCGTCGCCCGGCTCTGGTCGCTCGCGCGACCCGACCGCGCCTACTTCGGGCGCAAGGACGCGCAGCAGGTCGCGGTGATCGGCAGGCTTCGGCGGGATCTCGGCCTCCCCGGCGAGCTCGTCGAATGCGAGATCGTCCGCGAGTCCGACGGGCTCGCGATGTCGTCCCGCAACGCCTACCTCTCGAGCGACGACCGTGCGGCGGCGCCGGTACTCCGGCGAGCCCTCGACGCGGCCGTTCGTGCCCACGCCGCCGGCGAACGTCGCGCCTCGCGTCTCCGCGACGTGGCGGTCGCGGTGCTGTCGGCGGAGGCGCGTTGCACGCCCGACTACGTCGAGCTCCGCCGGGACGACGATCTCGGCGCGCTCCCCGACGGCGTGGAGGTCACCCTCGCGCGGATGCTGATCGCCGCGCGACTCGGCGCGACCCGCCTCATCGACAACGAGACGATCGGTCGGAGGGGGGACACGTGAACGACGCTGCGCTGTGGCTCCCGGCGCCCGCCAAGATCAACCTCGGGCTGCGCGTCCTAGGCCGGCGACCGGACGGCTACCACGAGCTCGACACCGTGTTCCACGCGCTCGCGCTCGCCGACGATCTGGTCGCGGCGCGCACCGACGAACCGGGCGTGACGCTCGATCTCGCCGCATCCGGCGCGACCTCGGGCCTGCCGGTCGCCGCCGGGGACGACAACCTCGTGGTCCGCGCCGGGCGGGCGTTCCTCGACGCTCTCGGTGCGCGCGGCGGCCTGCGGTTCTGGCTCGAGAAGCGCATTCCTGCCGGCGGTGGTCTCGGCGGGGGCAGCTCCGACGCCGCCGCGGCGCTGCGCCTCGCTCGCGCGTTGTTCGCCGACGCCGCAGGCGCCGTCGATCTCGACGCGCTGGCGGTCCGGCTCGGCGCCGACGTGCCGTTCTTCCTGCTCGGCGGCACCGCGCGTGGCCGCGGCGTCGGGGAGCGCCTCGAGTCCCTCCGCCCGGCGCCGCACCTGCACGTCGTGTTGATCGTTCCGCCGTTCGGCACCCCGACCGCGGCCGTGTTCGAAAACCTGGGCGCCCGATTGATCGGTTCGGCCGGCGCATCTACCCTGCACGGCATCGAAGTCCCCATGTCACGGGACATTGCGATGATTGCGGCGCACGGCAACGATCTGGAGACGGCGGCGTTTCGCGTCGCACCCGCCCTGGCGGAGCTGCGCGATCGGGGCCGAGCCGCAGGGGTGGCGGACGTCTGCCTGTCGGGCTCGGGCTCGACGCTGTTCGTCGCGCGGGCGTCGGCCGCCGAGGCCGAAGCCGTCCACACGGCGCTGGCGGCCGCCATGCCGGCCGACGTCGTGCTGCATCGCACCGAGTCCGCGGGCGCTCCGAGGAGCCCGGAACCGGTGCGGTGGTCTCCCGGGCATCCGCCCGAACTCGATCCCTGACGACCGAGCCCCCGCGACAACAAGGAGAGGCGTGGAACGCGAACCACTCGAGATCACCGAGATCCGTGTGAAGCTGACCGGCGATGGCCGGAGCAAGCTACGCGCGTTCTGCAGCGTGACGTTCTGCGATCAGTTCGTGATCCGGGACGTGAAGGTCATCGAAGGCTCGAAGGGTCCGTTCGTCGCGATGCCGAGCCGCAAGCTCGCCGATCGCTGCGCGGGCTGCGGCCACAAGAACCACCTGCGCGCCGCGTTCTGCAACCAGTGCGGGCGCCGGCTGGACACCGACCGGGTCCGCCTCGAGAGCGACGGCCGGCTGCGGCTGCACGCCGACCTCGCGCATCCGATCAACAGCGAGTGCCGCATCCGCCTGCACAAGGCGATCGTGCAGGCGTTCATGGACGAGGTGGAGAAGTCGCAGCAGGAGGGATACAAACCGGCGTCGTTCGATGACCTCGACCTCCACGACGACTTCGACGACAACGACTACGTCCAGGAGCTGCAGCGGCGCCAGCGCGAGCGCGAGCGCCGCCGCGGTGAGGGCGCCGAGGGTGCCGAGAGCGCCTTTTGATCCGACGCCTTCCGCACCACGTCTCCCGGCGGCCGGACGCCGGTGCTCGTGCCCGTCTCGTTCGCAGTGATCGGTCCGGGCCGCGTCGGCACCGCGCTCGCGCGGCGCTGGCACGAAGCGGGGCTCCGGTGCGTCGGCTTCTTCGGCCGTGATCCGGCCCGTGTGCGGGCCGCCGTCGAGTTCGCCGGCGCCGGCGAGGCGATCGAGGACCCGGCGGGACTCCAGGGTGCCGACGCGGTCGCGGTGACCGTGAGCGACGGCGCGCTGGCCGAGGTCGTCGCGAGTCTCGCCGCCCGCCACGCGGTGGGCGCGCGCGCTCTGTGGCTCCACACGAGCGGCGTGCACGGTCTCGCGCCGCTCGCGCCGGTCGTCGCGCGGGGCGGCCGCCCCGGTGCACTGCATCCGGCCTGTCCGTTTCCCGACGCGGCCTCGGGCTATGCCGCGCTGCCGGGTCGCTCGGCCCTCGTCGAAGGCACGACCGACGCGCGCGCACTGCTCGAGAAGCTCGCGCGCGCAGCCGGGCTGCACCCGATCTACACCGAGCACGTCGACCGTGGCCTCTATCACGCCGCGTGCGCGCTGTCGGCGAACGGCACCACCGCGCTGCTCGGGTTGTGCGCGGCGTTGCTCGAGCACGCCGCCGGGCTGCCGGCCGACAGCGCATCGGCGCTTGCCGGCGATCTCGGTGGCGCCGCGGCGCGGCTCACCGCCGAGCGCGGCGCGGTGGCCGCGTTGACCGGACCGGTCCGCCGGGGCGACGCGGAGGTGATCGCGCGGCACCGGCAGGCGCTGCACGACGTCGCCCGCGCCGATCCGACGTGCGCGGACGCCGAAGACCTGTATCGCGCGTTGATGGCACTCGCGCTCGGATTCGCGCGGCGCGCCGGCTTGTCCGCCCGGGCCGCCGCTCGGATCGTCCGGACGCTGGCGGAGGACCGCGGTGGCTGAGGTCGTCGTCAGCCTGATCGCACGGGACCCCGACCGCGTGGTGCGCGACTCGCGCCGCGCGGCGATGGCCGGCGCCGACTGGATCGAGCTGCGGCTCGACGTCTGGCCGCGCCAGATCCCGCTGCGGCCGGTGATCGACGCGATCGGCCTGCCGGTGCTCGCGGCGGTCCGGACCCCGCGGGACGGCGGTTCCTGGCGTGGCAGCGCGCGCGAACGCGTCGAGCTGCTGCAGGCGGCGATCGACGCGGGCGCCTCGGGGGTCGACGTCGAGGAGTGGGAGACGTGGTCGCCGCGTGGCGACGCGGTGCGCTTGCTGGTCCGGTCGTGCCACGACCTGCGCGGCGTGCCGAAGGACCTCCAGGCGCTGCGCGACCGCATGCTCGACCAGGGCGCCGACGTGGCGAAGATCGTCGGCCGCGTCGACGACCTCGCCGAAGCGGCACCGCTGCTCGAGCTGTTGGCGGGCTCGGATCCGGAAGCCGAACCGACCACGGCGTTCGCGCTCGGGGAGTCGGCGTCGATCACCCGGGTGCTCGGTGTGGCGCTCGGGGCGCCGCTCGTCTACGCGAGCCTGGCCGCCGGACAGGAGACCGCGCCGGGGCAGCTCACGGTCGACGAGCTGGTGGGGGTGTTCGGCGTGCGTTCGCTCGGCCCCGCGTCGCGGCTGTTCGGGCTGCTCGGCGACCCGGCCCGCCACAGCATCGGCCCCTGGGTCCACAACCGCGCGCTCCGGGCGGCGGGCGTCGACGGCGTCTATCTGCCGTTCGAGTCGTCGCGTCCGCGGGAGGTCATCGGCATGCTGCCGCGGCGGCGGCTCGGCGGGCTCTCGGTGACCGCGCCGCACAAGGAGGTGGCCGCGACGTTCTGCCATCGGCTGAGCGAGGACGCCGAGATCCTCGAAGCCGTCAACACGCTGACCTTCGAGGCGCACGCTCAGGTGGTGGGGCACAACACCGACGTCGCCGGCGTCTGCGGTGCCCTGGCCCGACACGGTGGGGGGGTGGGCTCGGGCGGACACGGCGTGGTCGTCGGCGGCGGCGGCGCGGCGCGGGCCGCGGCACTCGCCCTCGAGAAGCTCGGCTACCGCGTGACGATGGTGGCGCGGACCCTCGAGCCGATCCGGGCGTTCGCGCGCCGGCGCGGCTACCGGGTGGCGGGGCTCCGGACCCGGGTGCTGGCCGAGGACCCCCCGGCGGCGCTCGTCAACGCGACGCCGATCGGCAGTCAGGGCCATGAGACCGAGGGCCGGCTCCCGCTGCCCGACTGGACCCCGGCCCGGGATTGTCGGGTGCTGGACATGGTCTACCGGCCCCACAAGACACCGCTGCTGGCCGCCGCGGCGGCCGCCGGAGCGGTGCCGATCCAAGGGCTCGAGATGTTCCTGACGCAGGCCGCGGAGCAGATCGCGCTGTTCGTCGGCCAGCGTCCGCGGGAAGACGATCTGCGCCGCTATCTCGCCGGCTTCGTCGCGGACGGCGCCTGACGCCGACCGCTCGTCCGGTCGCCGTGCGTCGCGCTCTCGATGTGAGCGGAGTTCTCCGTGATTGCGCACGTCGGACCGCCGCTGCGGTCGATGTAGACGAGGACGCGAACGGTGTGCTCGGGACGCCGGGCGCGTTCTGCGTTACGATGCGAGCCGTGGCGGCGTGGGCCAGGACGGGTGTGGACGTCCCGACCCGGTGGGCCTTCGTCCGTGGTTCGCGTTCTCCGGCGGCTCCGGGAAGTCTGGACATCGATCTCATGCGGCAACTCGCGCGTCTCGCGATCCTTCAAGCCCTGGTGCTTTGGTCCGTGGCGGGTGTCGCTCTGTCTCGCGACGCGCTCCAGGGCACGACGGCGACGCGCCCGGATGACGAGATCGAGCAGCTCAAGCGCCAGCTGATCGACGCCGACGCCGAGACGCGTGAGCGTGCGGTGGTCGGCCTGCTCGGACGGACCGAGCTCGAGGCGCATCACGTGTTGCAGGAGGCGCTGTCGCAGGGCGCGGGCAACCTGGGCGTCTCGGACAAGATCCTGATGCACCTCGCGATCGCGCTGACCAACGCCAGCCACCCGGTGTTCGCGGACGCGAAGCTCCGACCGGTCTTGGTGCGGGAGTATGTCCCGGTGCTGCTGAAGTATCTCGAGAACGGTCCGGACGCACCCGGTGGTGCGGCGACGCTGCAGGATCGAGTCCTCCGGTGCCTGCGGTCGCTGACCTATCTCGAGCGCAAGGACGCCTTCTCGGCGGCGCTGCAGTCGAACGATCCGGAGCTCGCGCGCGCTGCCGTGCGCGCCGCCGGGCAGTCGCGTGACGTCAGCACGCTGGCGCCGTGGCTCTTCGGTCTGACCTCCGACGCCGAGCTCGGCGCCACCGCGCGGGCCGCGCTCGCGCAGCTGACCTTCGTCGACGGCGGATTCGCGGATCAGGCGGCGTTCGACGCGTGGTTCACGGCCAACGGCCAGCGGCAGTTCGTCGACCTCGCCGAGGAGGCCGCGCGCCGCGCCGCCGAGACGGTGGCGAACATGCGCGCCGAAGCGGACTCGAGATTCGTCCAGCAGACCGCCCGGCTGGTCGCCGCGCTCGCGCGGACCGATGCGCCCGACTGGGCCGCGATCCGAGCCGAGGTGCTCGCCCCGGATCCGTCCGGCCGCACCGTTGCCTGTCTCGAGGCGTTGCGCGACGCGATGGAGCCGCGGGCGATCGGCGGCGCGCGCCCGGGGGGTGTCGTGCGGGACCGTCAGACGTTTGTCGACGCGCTGCTCGCACGGATCGCCACCGGACCGTCCAGCGACGAGTATCCGGTGCTGCTCGAGACGATCGCGTATCTGACCGTGCTCGACGACACCGCGCAGCGTGCCGTGGCCGAGCGCGAGTTGATCCGCGCACTCGACTCCAAGGATCGGCCGTTGCGCCTCGCGGCATTGCGCGGGCTCCGGCGCTTCCCGTCGACGGAGCATCGCAAGGTCGTGATCGAGCTGGCGCTGCAGGCGCTCGCCGCGAAGGAGGACGACACGCTCACCGCCGCGTTGCGGTGTCTGCGCGAGGGCGACTGGAAGGCGCCCGCCACCGGCGAGCCGGACGAGGAGAGCTGGCTGCTCCTGCTCCGGCGGGTCCTGACCGATCCTGGCCTCGAGCTGCGTCAGCGCGAGCTCGCGCTGAGCATCGCGACCCTGCAGGACGCGGACGGGGCGCTCGTGTCCCGACTGTTCCAGCTGCTGCTCGACGTCGCGAAGTCGACGCAGATCGACCTCGCGCTCCGCAAGCAGGTGCTGCCGCGGCTGTTGCAGTTCACGCGCGATGAGAAGCGCGGCGAGGACTACGTCCACCAGACGATCGAGCTGCTGTCCGATCCCGACGCGGAGATCCGGATGCTGGCCGCGCGCCAGCTCGAGAACCTGCCGGAGGCGAGTCAGGTGAAGCTCTCGGATTGGAACACGCAGATCGTCATGCGGTCGTCGGACCGCCTGCTGATCGAGCCGGATCGCAAGGTCGTGTCCGCGATTCGCGATCTGCTGCTCCACGTCACCGAGGATCCCGACGGCGCGGAGATCGTCGTCGGCCGTCTCGAGCAGGCCGCGCTCGCGCTGGCGGCCAAGCCGAGGCCCGAGGACACGGCGCGCCGCGAGATCCTGATCGACGCGTTGCGCGTGATCGGTGTCGGGCGCGATCGCCAACCGGCGATCTGGGTCGTGGCCGGGCGCGGGCTCGCCGAGCTCGGTGCGCGCGAGCCGCTGCGGCAGGTGCTCGAGCGCCAACAGCTCGAGAACCTCACCGACGTGACGGCGCCGGGCGTCGTGACGGCGTTCGAGCTGGCGCTCGACGCGGCGCGGTTGGCGCCCCTCGACGAACCCTGGGACCAACGGCTGCCCGAGGCGCGGACGGTCGTGCACGCGTTCGATCAGCTCGAGAAGGCCGGCAAGCTGAAGGTCACCTCGGGCGACCGGGTGCTGCGGCTGCGGGCGCTCCTGGCGCTCGGGCGTTGGGACGAGGTGGTCGACCTCGGCAAGGCCGCGCTCGACGCGGCCGTGACACCACCGGTCGACGACGGGGACCGCATGGCGATCCTGCGCGCGGTCGCGGCGGCTCAGATCGAGCGCGGCGACCTCGACGACGCCACCGCGCGGCTCAGCCGCCTCGACGAGCTCGCCCCTTCGGGTTCGGCCGACGTGCTGAGCCTGTGGACGAAGCTGGCGGAGAAGCGCATCGAGGCCGGCGCGCCGGCCGATGCGGTCCAGATCGCGACGCGTCTGCTCGCCGACACCTCACGCCGAAGCCCCCGAGTGGCTCGAGCGCTTCCTCGTCGGCGTCGAAGCGCGGCTGGCCGCCGATGCGGACGGCAACCGCGACGCGGTGTTGGACGAACTCCGGACCGAGGAATCCCGCTTCACCGGCACCGACGTCCCGACCGAGTTCCAGACCCGCTACACCGAGCTCCGCCGCCGCGCCGAATCCGGCCGCGGCGTCTCCCCCGGCCGCTGACCCGCCCCCGGAACTTCGCCCGCGACCTTGAACTCGCCGCCCCGGGCGCTACTCTGCTCCGTCCACACGCGACGCGGGGTGGAGCAGTCCGGTAGCTCGTCGGGCTCATAACCCGAAGGTCACAGGTTCGAATCCTGTCCCCGCTAACCGTCACGACGATGGAGCCGCCCTCAGGTGAAGAGCCTGGGGGCGGCTCGCTGTACGGAGGGTGGTGGAAGTGGCGTGGTGAGGCGGGGTTGCGGCGATGGGGGAGCGGGGGCGTGCTCTGCCCGTCCTCCAGGAATCGTGCCGGCTGCGCCGGATGCGGGTTGTCCCCCTCCCCGAAACCCTGCACACCCTGAGCCGATAAACGCCCATCGGAAGTCACCGCTCTCCCTAACCGCGGCAGAAGAGCCGCAGAGGAAGAACGATGACCGACTCGTACGTACCCGACGCTGCCGATCCGGAGCGTACGTCCCGCGTACCCCCGTCCACCCCGCCGAGTGAGAAGGTGCTGCCCGGAGGGGAGGAGGTCGGCGGCGTAGCCGACGACCGGATCCCCTCCGGGCGGCGCCCGGGCGGCGCGGCCCTCGCCCGCCGATCTGGAGGAGCTGTTGCCGCCGCCGCGCCGGCGGCGTGGCCGGCGGCGCGTCTCCCAGGACAGCCGTAACCGTCGCTTGAAGCCCGTCCCGCGCGACGGAGCCATCGCGGCCCGTCGTTCAGCTCGGCTCGCCGACGAAGCGAGCGAGGATCTCGTCGCGGTGTGCCGCCACGTCCTTCGCGAAGTGGCGCTTCCAGCCGTGCGGGGTCAGCTTGGTGACGTCGCTGCAGTGTTGGATCCGCGTGAGCACGTCGCGAAGGTAGGTGCGCGGATCGATGCCGATCCGGCGAGCGGTCTGGACCAGGCTCAGCAGCGCGGCAGCGGTCCGACCGCCGCCCTCGGTCTGGTAGAAGAGCCAGTTCTTGCGGCCGACGGCCACCGCGCGCAACGCGCGCTCGGCGGCGTTGTTGTCGATGGACAGACGGCCATCGTGGCTGTAGCGACAGAGCGCCTCCCACTAGTTGATCGCGTACTGCGCCGGCGCGTAGGAAGGACAAAGGGGTTTCCGCCTGTCCCGCGGAAGTAGCGGGGCAGAGGAGGCCGTGCGGCCCGTGCTGTTCCGCGGCTGAGGCGAGGGGTACCGAGGCGGAAATCGGGGAGATGTTGCCGGTCGGGAGAGTCGATCGAGCGGTGGGGGCAGACCGCGAACGTGCCGCGTCGAAGAGGCGGGCGCGAGCGACGGGCTGTCGTGCAGTTCAGATGAAGTCGGTGACTCCTGAACCCGGAGGCGCCCGAGCCGGTGCGAGCGGTGGGGGCTCGGGGCACAGTCCGAGGTGCTCCAGGATCCTCGCGGTGGTGTGCGGATCGGTGATGAAGGTGAGGAGCTGGCGGCGGGTGCGGCAGCGAGGACACACCAGGACGTCGATCCCGAAGCAGCGCATCATCAACTGCGCCCACGTGAAGCGGCGTCGCGAGCGTTGCTCGGCGTGACCCTGCTCGGGTGGAGTCGACCTGCGTCGCGGAACGGAGCGGAAGGCCGGCGGCTGGTCGTCTTCCGCGGGGGACTGCCGCCCGTCGCCGATGGTGCAGGCGACGAACAGCCGGTTCCCGAGTTCGTGGTCCTCCGGTCGGACGAACAGGTGCGCCGGCCCGCGCCGCGCTCCGGGGAGGAACGCGATCCCGCGCGGGAACGTGCCGGCCGCGTGCAGGCCCGTCATGTAGTCGATCGGATCCGGCCACAGGTCAGCCGCGCAGCGTTCGACCGGCGTGCCGTCCGGCCCGCGCACGCGGAGCTCCACGTCGGCGCCGCCGCGCAGTGCAATGCGCAGCGCGTTCGTGTTCCAGACGACGTCCTGCAGCGCCGTCACCTCGAAGCCGCGGGCCTGGACGGTGAGCGTCGTCGCCTTGTCGGTTGCCGACGTGGGCCTCGCGACCGCGAAGGCGCCGTCCGCGCCCGAGCGGACGCTCACGTATGGCGAGCCGTCCGTGTCGGCTGTCACCGCCGCCCGCTCGATCGGGAATCCGCGTTCGTCGACCACGATTCCGTCGATGCTCGCGGTCGCGGACGCGAGGACCACGACGACGTCGCAGGTTCCCTCGCCCTCGGGCACGCTGACGGTCTCGACGGTCGCGGGTGGCACTGCGTTCACCGACTGCTGGCCGCACGCGAGCTGCAGCGTGACCTCGCCAGCCTCGTCGGTGCGGACCATGCCGTGTTCACCGACGGAGAGGCGTGCGCCCTGCACGGGACGGCCGTTGCCGTCCACCGCGCGCAGGCGCACGCTCCGCGCGGCGGCATGTCGCGCAGGTAGCGCTGCAGCACCGGTCTCGCGTCCGGCTCGGGCAGCGACAGGACCGCGTCGGTCAGCGCCCGCAGCAGGTCGCGGTCCTCGACGCTCCGGTCCGGCGGCTGCAGCTCGCTGCGCGCTGCAGCCTGCTCGCGGCGGCGGCGGCGGACGTCACTCCGGTGGTGGCGCAGCGCGAGGTGGCGCACGACACCGGCCAGCCAGCCGCCCATGGGCCCGGACCGGCGCGGTGGCGAGCGCAGGGCGTGCAGGGCCGTCTCCTGCACCACGTCGTCGGCGTCGATCTCGCCCACCAGCGCCGCCGCGAGCGAGCGCAGGGCGGAACCGTGGCGCAGCAGTTCCTGTTCGACCGACATGGGCGTCGACATACTCTGCCCGCGCGGAGTCGCGAGGGTGCAGATTGCGGTGACGGAGGGCACGCCGATCGGCCGGGATGGCCCGGGCGGCGCAGGCCGTGCCGAGCTGTCCGTGCCGTGGTGACCGATCGCGCGTTCCGGTGCGGACGCTGATCCTCCGGGCGTCGTGGATCAGTCCGGCAGCACGATGCGGATCGGGCGCCGGCTGGCTTGCATCGCGCGGGTCGGCAGTGGCTGCTCCGGGGCCCAGTCGAGGCCGAGTCGACGTAGCTCGCGGCGGATGCGGAGCCAATCCCACACCTGGGCGTGGTTCGGCATCGACGCCGCGACGATCTGGGTGCCGTCGGCCGAGAAATGCGGGTGGTAGACGTTGCCGCGGCCCGCGAGCGGGAACCGGAGCAGCGGCCGCTTGTCCCTCGCCCGCAGCACTTCGCACTCCGTGCGTTGGAACACGAACAGCAGCTCCCCGTCCGGCGAGTAGCACAGCCAGCCCGACGCGTCACTCGCCCGGGTCGTCGGCGTACTGCCGAGCTCCTTCCACGTGCCGACCTCGTAGTCCGTGACCCGGTCGCGAGACAGCAGGGTCAGTCGTCCTGCGTCCGGCGAGAACGCCAGGCGCGCACGCGGCGCTTCGAAGCGCGTCGCGATCCGCCGCTGCTCGACATCGAAAACGGTGACCTCTCCCGACGGCCGCGAGCTGACGGCCATCCAGCGCCGATCCGGGCTGACATCGACGCTCCTCGCCCCGAACCCCGCTTCGGGGAACCAGTCGAGCCCGTAGCTGGGTGGCGGACCGACGCGGAACGCGTGCGCCCTGCCGTCGAGCCGGTACGCCACGCCGCAGACAACCTCGCCGGCGACATCGACGTGGGTATCCTCCGCCCGGAACGACCAGACGGGCGAGCGCAGCTCGCAGTCGTCCCCCTCGAACGTGCACGGGATACGCGCCAGACCGGCCTGTGTCCCGACCCAGAGCATTCCGCCGTCGTCGGAGAACGCGAGCGACCACGGCGAGGAGATCTCGATGCGCCCGACGATCCTCCGCGTCGCGCGGTCCGCGAAGACGACACCGTCGCGCACGGTCATCGCGAGGAGCCGGCCATTGGGGTGCAGTGTTGCGGCGGGCAGGTCGAGCGCCGGCCAGGCTCCGGCCGTGTACGTCGTCAGCGCCGGCGGCTCGGTCAGCCTCCATGCCCGCATCGACATGTCGCTGGTGTCGATCGTGCACATCAGACGAAGGTCGTCGCCGAAGCGCGCGAGCACGAGATCTCCGCCGGCCTCGGGAA
This sequence comes from uncultured Planctomycetota bacterium, assembly GCA_963823025.1. Classification (GTDB taxonomy): domain Bacteria; phylum Planctomycetota; class UBA1135; order UBA1135; family UBA2386; genus CAWGKH01. The sequence continues at coordinate 64,838 of CAWGKH010000014.1, forward strand.
TGTCGAGGACCGGCGCGGTCATCCACGCGTCCCACAGGCGCACCGTGCTATCCCAGGAGGCGGTCGCCGCGACGGCTCCGTAGCGGTCGACCGCGACTCGGGTCACCGTGCCCGCGTGCGCCTCGACGAGAACGAGCAACTCGCCCGCGGCGTCCTCGAGCCACACGCGACCGTAGAGGTCGCACACACCGAGCACTCCGCCCGGGAACTCCTCGAACCACGTCACATAGACCCCGTCGCCGGCCAGCGGGCGTGTCATGGTCTGGTCCCCGAAGCGCCACAGCCAAGACCGGTCGCGTCGCTGACCCCAGACCACCGTCGTCGCGGGACGTCCCCGCAACGCCATCAGCCGCGTGGGCCGGCCCGATTCCCGGAGCTCGTCGGGTACGGCGGGCCCGGCCCCCCATCGCGCGTCGCCGGAAGGGTCCGCGATCCACGCGTTCGTGTCGCCGTCGACCGCGAGGACGCGACCGTCCGGCAGGAACGAGAGGGTCGCGTCCCCCCGCGCGGTCGCGTCCCACGTCAGCAAGACCTCGTCGTCGCGCCAGGCCACGACGAGGTGGTCACGCTCGCGGACGACCTCGACGAGCTCTCCGTCGTCGGAGAAGCCGGCGACGAAACCCCCCGTGCCCTCGCCGAGCTCGTGCAGCTCCGACGAGTCGACTTCCAGGACGGCGACGCCGCCGCTCGCGAGCGTGAGGCCGCACGCTCGGCCATCCCTGCTGAACGCCGCGTCGTGCGCCCCGACCGGCGCGCCGAACCCGACAGGCTCTGCGTCCCAGTGCGACAATGCCTCGACGATGGTCTGGCGGAGCAGGCCCGCCGACTCCTCGGCCTCCGCGCGGTCGGCCCCGAGGGTCCGGGCACGCTCGGCAGCCACCTCGACGTGCGCGATCGCGGCGGTGCGCTGACCGATGGTGCCCGATCGCAGCGCCGCGCGCGCGCGAGCCTGCTCGGTCGCGACGTCCGCGCGCACCGCTGCCATCCGCGCGACGTCCCGCTGCTGCATCGCGACCCGGGCGGACCATGCGACGACCGCACCGACGACGACCGCGACCGCCGCGAACACCGACGTGAGCGCGAGCCCGGGATTGCGCCGGCACCATCGCCAGGTTCGCTGCGCCCGCGTGAGGGGGCGCGCACGGATTGGCTGGTCGGCCAGGAACGCGCGCAGGTCACCGGCCAGGGCGCCGGCCGTCTGGTATCGGTCGCACGGCTCCTTCGCCATGGCTTTGAGAACGATCGTCTCGAGGTCCAACGGGATCGTCGGGTCGAGCCTGCGCGGACGCACCGGCTCGCTGTCGAGGATCTGCCGCAAGAGCGCGCTCCGCTCTTTCGAAGTGAATGGCAGCTCCAACGTCAAGAGCTGGTAGAGCGTCACGCCGAGGGAGTAGACATCGGACCGGCCGTCGACCATTCCGCTGCGGCCTGCGACCTGTTCCGGGCTGCTGTAGGCGAGCGTGCCGAGGAACTCGCCGCTGACCGTGAGCCGCGTGTCGTGAGCGAACACGTGCGCGAGCCCGAAGTCGGACACCCACAGGTGCCCGCTGCTGTCGATCAGCAGGTTGCCGGGTTTCAGGTCGCGGTGCAGAACGCCTTCGTCGTGCGAGTGCGCGAGCGCCTCGGCCGCCTCGGCGATCCACCGCGCGGCGAGCTCCATCCAGATGCGTCCGGTCGCGCCGCGGTTGGCGTCGGTGATCGACGCTGGTGTACCCCCCGGCCTCTCGCCGACGAACCGCTGGAGCTGACGCAAGGTCGCATCCGTGTCGTCGCGCCGGTCGTGCTGGACGGTGCGCAGCAGCACCGCGAGGCTCATGCCGTCGACGAACTGCATCGCGTAGTAGTGCAAGCCGCGGTCCACGCCGACGGCGAACACGGGCACGATGTGCGGGTGATTGAGCCTCGCCGCCGCGCGGGCCTCTGCTTCGAAGCGCCTGACCTGCCGCTCGTCGAGCATGCCCGCGATCGGCAGGACCTTGAGCGCGACGCGCCGCTTCAGTGCGACCTGCTCGGCTTCGTAGACGATGCCCATGCCGCCGCGCCCGACCTCGCGCACCAGCCGGTAGTCGCCGACGCGTTCGCGCCGGGGTTGGTCGTCGAGCGTGTGGTCGAGCTCCTCGAGCGCTGCGAGCGCCTCGAGGAACTCGGCCGCGTGCTCGGGGTCGCCCGCCGCGAAGCGACGGGGGTCCGGATCCTCACCGGCGCTGCGCGCGGCCAGGTAGCCGGCGAGCATCTCGGCGGCAGGTCCGGCACCGCTGGTCGGATCCGTACGTGAACCGTCGGTGCTCACGGTTCCACGATCGGGCGGTGGCCCGTCTCCTCGGGGAGGACGATCCCCCGCAGCGGGAGCCGCAGGCTCTCGGTCTCGCCGAACGCGCGCCGCAGCTTGCGCAGGGCCCGCAGCAGCAGGGCCGAGACCGCACGTGCATTGCTCCCGAGTCGCTCGGCGATCTCCGTGAGCGGGAGCCCCTCGATGCGCGCGAGCACGATGACCTCGCGGTGCTCGGGCGACAACGTCGCCAACGCGCACTCGAGCCGCTGCAGTCGTTCCTCCCGCCGTAATCTGTTCACGGCGCCGGTCTCGGGAGCCGCAAGACCGAGACCACCCGAGACCGAACTCGGCAGCTCGACCTCGCGATCACGCGCACGCTTGGCCGCGCTGGCACGGCGGCCGCACTCGAACAGCACGTTGCGCGCAGTCCGGAACAGCCATGCCCGGAAGCCGTCGTCGGACTCGGCCTCGACGTCGCCGATCGCCCGGAACGCGTGCATCAGCGTCTCCTGGAGCAGATCCTCCGCCGACACGGTGCGACGCAGTTCCCGCGGCAGGTTCAGCCGCAGGAACGTCAAGAGCCGCGTACCGGTGCCGCGCCACGAGCCCCGCGAACGCCGGCGGCGATCCGCGGCGCGCGTTCTCGAGCAGGGTCGCGAAGCTGGCGCTTGCCATCGACCCGGGGATGGTACCCGGGTCGCTGCCGGCAGGTGGCTCGGTCACTGGATCTGCACGCGGACCGCGTTCGACATCCCCACCGGGAAGCTCGCGCACGGAGCGCTGCCCGAGGGCACCGCGAACAGCCATTGCGCGTAGAACTGCAATCCTGTCGCGGACGAGTCCGTGATCCCCGTTGGAATCGCGGCGTCCCCGCGACCGTCCGTGGTCGCCGGCAGGACGTACCCGGAGAACGGGTCGGCGATCAGCTCGCACCCGGAGCACGAGAAGCGCAGCCGATCCAGCGAGAGCACGAGCCACGACGCGGCCGTCGGTACGGCGGCCGTGACGCGCATCTCGAACTCGGGGCTTCCGCCGCGCGCACACTGCGCCCAGATCCGCGCCCCACCGTAGCAGCCGCCTCCGAGATCGGTGGCGATCCCGTCGTCGCTCCGCCAACGCCGACTCCAGACCTGATCGGGCTGGTCGAACTCGGACCGCACCACGAGGCAGTCCCTGGTCGTGCCGCCCCCGGCGAGCTTCGACGCCACCGCCGTGACCAGACCGCGACTGGTCGCCGCGAGCCGCACCTCGTCCTCACACGTCGCGCAGTCGAACAGATCGACGGACTTGACCCAGGCTTCGCCCGACGCGCTGCCGGCGTAGTCGAGGGAGTAGCCGATCAGGCACGTCCCGCCGGTCCAGGCGACCGACGGCCGCTCGGCGTCCCGGGTCGCGTCCGTACCCTTCACCCAGATCGCCGTGCCGGCGACCGGCAACGACATGCCGGGACGCCAGGTGACCGAGTTGGCCTGGGTCGAGACGTGACCTCCCGACGTGAGGCGCCGGTTGTACACGACGACCCAGCGCTCCCCGTCGCCGTCGACGTCCGGGAACGTGAACTGGCGACCCGACGTCTGCACGATCGTCGCATGGGAAGTGAACGGCCCCATGTCGCGCGAGACGACCATGCCGCGCAGGTCGATGTCCGAGCCTCGCTCCTGCTGCCAGACGATCAGGAGGCGCCCGTCCGGTCCCCCGCTCTTCGAGATCGACGGGTGGTCGATCGTGCCGGTCGTGAGTAGTCTGTAGCCGAACGGCGAGAGCACGAGCGACGTGCTGACGTCGATCTGCAGGCCCCAGAGCTTGCCGGTCCAGACGTCGACGAACACAGCGACCGCATCGTTGTGGCTCACCGTCAGGGGCATCTCTCCCCCGACGTCGCAGTCCCGCGGAATCGTGTCCGTCGCTCGGCTGAGCAGCGTGCGTGGACCGGCCGTGTTGGTCCCGGCTGCCATCGCGACGCCGTGGACCTGGGTCTGCCAACTCGTGCGATTCAAGTTCGAGAACACGACGACGAACGCGTCGCGGTTGTTGATGTTCGCGATGTGCGGGTACCAGGGCGCCCATGCAGGGTCGAGATCCAGCGCGATCGGGGGACCGAGCGGTTGGCCCGAGGCGTCCATGCGTTGGCCGTACGCATCGGCGTCGGTCGTGGAGACGGCCCTCACGTACACGAGCGCGAACACGTCGTTGCTGGCGTCGTATGCCATGTCCGGTTGCAACGCCCCGGCCCCGCCGGCGCCTACGCGCACCTGACCGCCGACCAGCGGATCCAGCTCGATCGGCAAGCGGGCTCCGTCGACGAACGCGGCCGGCAACCGGAACTCGAGCAGCTCGCCGTTCAGCGCGATCGAACCCGCGCAACGCTCGCCGTCCGCGTCGATCCCGACGACCGATCCGACGGTGACCCCGCCGTGGTCCGGGTCGACGAACGCGACTCCGCCGTCGTCGGTCACGTTCCCCGCGATCGGAGAGCTCCACCGCAGCGCCACGACGAGGTCGCCGTCGCCCTCCGGCAGCGACGAGAACACGAAGTCCTGCTTGACTCCGTCGGGCCGCGCGACACAGACCTGCCGGAAGGCACGGTGGTCGAGCTGCACCGTCGTCCCGTCGACGAGAACCGGCTCCGCGTCCGTCACGGCTCGCCGGTCGTTGCCTCGCCGAACGCGACCACACGCAAGTCGAGCGGCAGGTCGCGCGGCGCTTCGGTCCCGAGGTACGGCGTGAGTTCGAACCCGCGCTCGTGGAAGATCGCACGATAGTCCCAGGCGAACGCCTTCACCTCGCCGTCGCGCTCGAACGCGACCGCGAAGTCGCGTTCCACGGCCACGGCGGGCACGGGGGTCTGTGCGCTCGCGAGCGACGCGAACGCGAGGAGCAGGACGATCGAAGAAGAGGACTTGTCCATGGTTTTCTCCTGTGGGCTCTCTGGGTCCGCCACGGCGGCCCCTCAGTAGTCGACGGTCCCGCGCATCCACGGGCTCGCGGTCAGGTTCGGGACGATCGGGCACGGGCTCGTCGGAACGCCGACCTCGATCCACTGGAAGTCGATGCTGTGGCCCGCGAGCATCGGAAGGCACGGAATCGGCAACGGCAGGCGCGCGACCCCGAGGAACGGCGTCACCGCCAGGCTCACGTCGAACCGCGACATCACCCGGCAGCTCCCGCACGTCAGCGGGGTCGGCGGCACGAACGCTGCCGTGAACAATGCGGCCGACGCCTGCGTGCTCAGGACGAACTCGAAGTCGGGATTGCCGATCGCGAGCGGCTGCGTGATCGCGTGCGTGCCCGAGCCGCAGCCGGGCCGCACCTGCGTGATCGACCCGCCGTGGAACGCCTCGTAGCGCTGCGCCCACACCTGTGCGCGGAACGGAGGTCCGGCCTCGTGCTCGCCGGCGAGGATCATCGCTTCGTCGGCGTTCTCGCCGGCAGCCCAGGTGCTCGCGACCGCGGCATCCCGGTCGTGAGCGGGAGTCCCACCGTCGAGCCGGAACAGCAGGCCGCATTCGCTGCAGGAGGGGTCGTAGGCGCGGCCGTAGATCGAGGACACGAATCCGCCGGAGTCCCCCGTCCAGACGATCAGGAACTTGCCCGCGACGTAGCCGATCGCCGGTGCGGACTCGTCGTCGGCGCTGGTCGCGACGGCGCCCGAGGATCCGGCCAGCGCGAGAGACCCGTTGCTGACCCGCAGCGGCCGACAGCGCACGTCCCGCTGGCTCGAGCCCGAGTAGACGTCGTAGGCGACGACGTAGCGGTCACCGTCACCGTCGACGTCCGGGTGGCGTCCGCCGCCCAGGTCGACCTCGCTTCCGATGCCGGTCGCGTTGATGTCGACGCGGCGCGCGAAGACGTGCTCCGCGAGAACGTTGTAGCGCGACCAGGCGACGCACCAGGCCCGGCTGTTCCCGGTCCCTTCGCTGATCCGGGGCTCTCCGTCGAGCCAACTGCTCCCCGGCGACGAGAGCGCTCCCGTCGCGGGCAAGATCGGCGAGCCGCTGACCGGCATGCGCAATGCGGCGACCTCGATGCGGCCGGTGCGGTAGTTCTCCCAGACGACCGCACACTCGTCGTGGAGCGCGCTCCGGTTGCCGCCGACGTCGGGGTTGCGCGCATCGTCGCTGGGATTCGACATCGAGATCCGATTGCTGGCGGTCGAGCCATTGCTCGCGTCGACGGCCCGCCCGTAGACCCGGAACGGTCCGAACGGTGTGTCCGACGCCTGCCAGACGACGAGGAAGCGGTCGCGGTAGGCCACGCTGGCGACTCGAGGCCGGATCTGTGCACCGGCGCCTGCCGAGATCGGGAACGTCCCGCCGAGGAGCTGGCCGTTCCGGCGCAGCCGCCGTCCGAGGACGTCGACGTCGCCACTCGAGAAGCGCTGCTCGAACACGACGAGATAGACGTCGTTCGTCGCGTCGTAGGCGACGTCGGGCCGCGCCGTGTCGTAGCCGACCACGGCCCCCTCGGTCCCGATCAGGGGGTCGAGCACGAGCGGCCAACGTGCCCCGTTCACGAACTCCTCCGGCAACACGAGCTCGACGGCTTCGTCGGAGACCGCGCGCAACAGGCCGGGTGCCCGGCTGCCGTCCGCGCCGATCCCGGTCACCGAGCCGATCGACACGCCGCCGGTGCCGGGACGCGCGAGGCTCAACGTCCCGTCGGCGCGGCGGACGGGCACCCCGCAGACGGACCCGATCGCGATGCGCACGACGAGGTCGCCCTCCCCGGACAACGGCCGCTCGAAGACGTAGCTGACCTCGACGCCCTCGGGACGCAGCTCGAAGCGCTCGCGGATTCCCGCGCAGAGCTCGCGCTCGACGCGGCGGTCGCCGACCCTCGCGGCCGCGAGCGGAGCTCCCCGGTGCCAGACCTCGACGCCACCGCGCGAGATCGACGCGGCGCGCCAGCGCAGCGGGAGGCTCTCGGGCGCCCGTTCGCCGAGAGCCGGCGTCAGCGTCATGCCCCCGCCGGCGAAGCTCGCCTTGTAGCGGTCGGCGTACGCGAGCAGCCGGCCGTCGAGCTCACCGAGGCTCGGGCTGGCCGCAGCGAGCGCAACCGCAGAATCCCGGAGCACCCTCCGAGGGTGCTGAGCGACGGCGGCGAACGACGACAGAACGGCTGCGAGCGAGCACGCGGCGGCCGACCGCAGCGGAACGGTCCAGGGCTTGGCTCTCATGTCCGGATACCTCGTCGCGGACCGTCACGGCCCGCGTGGGGATCCGGATGCGGAGCTGTCCGGCAGGCGACGCGGAAACCGGGAAAACCGGCCCGTCGCGAAGTCCAGCGCGGACGTGCCGCCGGCGCAGCGCCTCGCGGATCGCGGGCTGGAATCGTCCTCACCGTTCCACGACTCGTGATGGGCAGCGCTTCCGTGCACCGTCGAGACGAGGTTCCCCCGCTGTGCGCCGGCGACCGGCTGACGGTCGCCGAGTTCGAGCGTCGCTACGCCGCGATGCCAGGGCTGAAGAAGGCCGAGCTCGACGGCGACGCGATGGTGCTGCCGGCGCTCGCCGACGCACTGGTCCGCCTCGACCCGGGCGGAGGGCACGACGCCGCCGTCTGGGTGCAGATCGTCCGGCGTGGCTCGCCCGATGCCCGCGTGCGCCGCGGTCGCGCTCGGCGAGCGCGGCGAACGCGCCCGGGATCGACGCTGTCGACGCATTGACCGAGGCGCCCGGCAGCCGGAACTCCGGGTCGTGCGCGAGGCAGTCACGGCGCTCGGCACCATCGGTCCCGCGGCGGCGGCGGCGCCTTCGTTGCAGCGCCTCTGCGCGCACGCCGACCGGCAGGTGCACAAGCGCGCCGAGGCTGCGCTGCGCAACGTGACCCGGGCTGCGGCGAAGGTGCCGTTCGTGCCACGCCGGGATCCGCCCGCAGCGGAATCGCCAGGGCCGATCGCGATCAAGATCGTGATGGACAAGTGGGGCAAGGAAGCACCGAGAGACGTCGCTCGTCCGCTCATCGACCCGGACACCGGCCGGAAGACCGCGTACATCCTCGCGGACCATGCCATGCACTGGGAGTACGGTCCGAAGCGGTTCAAGGACCTCGACACCCTGGTCCGCGCACTGGAGAAGCTGACCTCGGACCCGCGGCGACGCGTTGCGGACCCCGCCCGGCCCGGGCACACGTTGCCGCCTCGAGCCGTTCTCGATCCGGCTCCCGGCGCCTGCATCGGGGACGTCGTCCAAACGCGCGACGCGCTGCTCTCGGGCGGCTTCGAGGACGTTCGGTTCGCGCGGCCGCCGGCATCGCGATCACCTTGCGGTTCGGTGCCACCCCGGCGGACGCCAAGAGTGCGCTCATCCCGCCGAAGGCGATCTACGGCGAGCCGCCGCAACGGCGGGAATGGCAGCCGATCGTCGAGCTCGATCAGGTCGGCAGGATCACCTGCGGCGGCAAGACGATCTACGACCCGCCCCGTGATCACCAGAACCTCGACGGCATCGGGAAGCTGCGCGAGACGCTCACGGCCGAGGCCCGCCGCCGAGGGCTCGTCGCGCCCTTCGACGCTGCCGACTCGGATGCGCGGAAGCCGGAGCTGGTCGACGCCCCGCTCCGCGTGCGCGGCGACAAGTGGACCGAATGGCACTGGATCCGGGTCCTCTTCAGCGAGTTCACCGGCGGCGAGGTTTCCCGGTCTGGCAGATCGAGCTCGAGGTCGGCGAGGTCGACCGCGAACCCGAGCGGGTCCGCCGCGGGAAGTGACCGGTACGCCGCGCGGCGGCCGAGTGGCGCGGATGGCGGTTTTTTGTCGAACGGAGCGTGGGCTCGCCGCGCGGACCGCATCCCGGGAGGGAGAAGAACGGTGGCGGCCGCTGTCGGCCGCCGTCCACGCCGAATCCCCCGGAGCAAACGCATGAACCGTCACGTCCACTCGATCGTCCTACTCGGGTCGCTCGCCCTGCCCGGGGTCACGGTCCCGGCACAGCAGGCACCGCACAGCGCCGAAGCCGCGCCCGCGACCGGCGCGCAGATCGACGAGACCGCCCTGCGCAACGCCCTGCGCGAGCAGGTGATTCCGTTCCACCGCGAGGTGGACGGCGAGATCTGGGGCGGCGCGTGGTCCTACAAGGCCTCGTTCGGCTCCGCGGTGAGCATGTATCTCCCACCGGCCGACGCCGACCGTGAGCGGCCGGTCCACGTCCGCTGGACGACGACGACCGTGCGCACAGCCGGCGCCGCTCTTTCACCGACCCCGGCCGCGGAGCCGACGTTCGAAGGCCGCGTCTGCCGACTGCCGCGCCGCGCGGTGACGGAGGTCTACGAGCTGCGGACCGACGGACTCGCGCAGAGCTTCGAGGTCGCGTGCCGGCCGGGCGACGCGACCTCGTGGTCGCGGGGCGGCTCGACGCTCCGTTGTTCGCGGCCGAACGCGCGCCGGTCCACGGCGGGATCGTCTTCCATGACGACCGGGGCCGCCCCGTGCTCGAGTACGGAGCCGCCATCGTGATCGACGCGATCGGCCGGCGCCTGCCGATCGATACCGGCTGGGACGGCGAGGAGATCGAGCTCGTCGTGCCCGACGCATGGCTCGACGAAGCGGTGTTCCCGGGTCGTCATCGACCCGCTGCTCGCGCCGCGGACGCTCTCGGGGCTTACCATGCAACCGGTCTCGACCTGGTCTACCTGACCGGCACGACCGTCATGCCGTTCTTGATCACGGCGACCAGGAGCTTCGGCAACGACGACGACGCGTTCGTCATGCGCACCGACCGCGACTTCGGCGGCGGCCGGTACATGTTCACCGAGATCAGCGCGAGCATCGACTCGCGCGTGCTGGACGCGACCTACGTCGCCGGCGCCCGCCGCTGGCTGATCGCGGGGATCGCCGTCGCGGTGTCCCCACTCAGCAGTTCCTCTACGCACACGATCGCGACGACCTCGGTCTCGGCACCGGCAACATGCAGAACCTGTCACTGTCCTCGTTCACGATCCAGGCGTCGCTCGGCGGTGTCCGCGGCGCGGGCACGCGCGCGCTGTTGGCGAGCTGGGTGAGGAGTCCCACCGTCGCGAGGGTCGACGCCTCTTGGATCGACGTGCGCCGGGATCTCCGAGCGTCGTCGCCTCGCAGCTCCTCGGTCACAGCTCGACGACGGGTGAATTCGGCCCCGTGTCCGTCAATCCCGTCGCGGGCAGCACGACGGATGGCTGGCTGTTGGGCTTCCGCGATCGACCGAACGGGATCGTGCTCGCACGGCTCGACGGCGCCGGTGGGGTCGTGCGAACAACGACGCTGCCGGGCTCCAGTTACGTCGGCGCGAGCGACTTCGCTTCCGTCGAGGTGGCGGGCGAGGCCAACCGCTACCTGCTCGCGTGGTTGGACGAGTCGAGCTGGAGCGCACAGGTCTGGGTCCGGCGCGTCGACACGGCGGCCGGGTTCTCGCTGGGAACGCCGAAGTCCATCGCCGGCCCGACCTTCATCGAGCGGATCGGCGCGGTCGCGTACGACACCGACACCCGCTCGCACTGGTGCGTCGTGCACCACGAGTTCGACCGGACCGGACGCTACCGATACTTCGATCGGCCGACGCAGGTGACACGGATCGGTCACGACGGCGGCGTCGTCGAGAAGATCCGCTTTGCTGCGGACGGCACCGATGCGTTCTCGGACGTGATCCACGACCCGGGGCGCGACCGCTTCGCGATCGTGTCGACCGACCAGCCATGGGTGCTGGGCCGGTTCCTCGAGCACTCGACCCAGGCGCGCAACTACGTCTACGGCACGCCTTGCGCGGGCGGCACGATCGCCGCGGCGCCGCCGTACGCCGGCTCCGAGTTCTGGCGCGTCTACCTGTCGGACCCGACGGCCGCCAACCAGGTGGCCGTGCTCCGCGTCTCGACCAGGGCCGAGGACGTCGCGCTCGGGCCGGGGTTCGGCACGTGCCGCAGCTACGTCGACACGACCGTGCCCGGTGCCACCGGCTACTTCATCCAGTTGGGCGGCACCGGGTTCGGCGCAGTCGACGTCGCGCTCCCCGACAACCCGGTCCTGCTCGGCTTCCTGTTCTGCCAGTGGATCTACCTGGACAACGTGTCGGGCACCATCAGGACCGTGACGACGGCCGGCCTCGCCGCCAACGTGCAGCCCTGAGCCACGGTGACGTTCCGGCAGCCCGCGGCGGCAGGCGCCGGACCTCGTCCTGTCCGAAAACTCGAACGATACCGATTCCGCGGTTCCCTCCCAGGTTCGCGCGCCTCAGCGCGAGTCGGATTCCGCCCACTCGACCGAACTTCGGGCTCGCGGGACGCACCTCGAGCCCGATTCCACCCGCCTGACCGAGCTGTCGACTCAGCACTCTCCCTACGCCGCCGCGCGGTGGTAGTGCTTCAGCACCCCACCGATGCGCTCGCGGACGACCACGTCGCCCTGCCCGACGTCGCGCTCGCCGTCGATCGGCACGTTGCCGATGCCCTGATGCGGGCGCTCGGTGTTGTAGTGCGTCACGTAGTCGCGCAGCACGCGCCGCAGACGATCGTCCCCGAACAGGATCAGCTGATCGAGACACTCGCGCTTCACCGACTGCACCCAGCGTTCGGCGATCGCGTTCATGTTCGGCGCCTGGAAGGCGGTGCGCACGACGCGCACTCCGGCACGCTCGAGGATCGCGCGGAACTGCGCGGTGAACTTCGTGTCCCGGTCGAGGATCAGGTGGCGCTTCCTCCGCAGGAAGCCGTCGAACGGATCGGTCAGGTTGCGCGCGACCTGCGCCATGAACGCGCCGTCGGGGTTGGTCGTGATGCCCGCCACCTGCACGGCACGGGTCAGGTGATCGATCACGAAGAACACGTAGTGCGTGATCAGCCCGCGGGCCGTCCACACCTCGGCCGTGAAGAAGTCGGCGCCGGCGATCACGTCCGCGTGCCCACGCAGGAACGTCCGCCACGATGTCGGCCGCGCGGGGCTCGGTGGCACGCCGTGCTCCTTCAGCGTCCTGGCGATCGTCGAGCGCGCGACCTGGTGGCCCAGCTTCTTCAGCTCGCCCTGGATGCGGCAGTAGCCCCAGGTCGGGTTCTCGGTCGCCATCCGGACGATGGGCTCGCGGATCGCCTTCATGACGCCCGGGCGGCCGACACGGCGCTTCGCCGGGTAAGTCCACTTGGCCGCGATCAGCTGGCGATGCCAGCGCAGGATCGTGTCGGGCGTGACGATCGTGGCGACGCGGGACAGCAGGCGTCGGCCGAGGACGGCACCCTTCGCGGCGAGCCGGCGGCGCTGATCATCGGTCGGGCGCAGGCGCTTCTTGCCGAGCTGCTCCTCGAGCACTCGGTTGCCGCGACAGGCTTCTGAATCGATGGGCGCGGCGACCTCGCTTCGCTCGGTTCGCCTCGATCAGGTAGGCGATGGTGTCCGCTTGCTGGCGGTGAACCCAGCTGGAGACGGCGGAGAGGACTGGAAGAAGTGGATGGGGCACGATCGGGGGACGGTGGCGATGTGAGTCGCGAGGTCGAACGCCGAGCGTCGGGAGCGCGATCGAGTTCCTGGACACTGTTCGCGGGATCACCGCCGCGGACGGTGAAGAAGTTCCCGGAGTGCTGCGCCGCCACCTGGGCAGCATTGTGATGGAGCTCGTTGCGGACGGCTGAGTGATCTCAGTCGAGTCCGCCGCCGGTGCGGTCTTTCGGTCCGGGCGTGTCCGACGTCCAGCCCGTCTGGTGGCTCCAGTGACCGGGCGCCGCACTCCCGCGTAGCGCGTCACCGAGCGGCTCGAGGAATCGGATCAGCTCGCCGCCGATCTCCGCATGCGTCTCGGTAGCCTCGCCCGTGGCGGACGTGCGGCAGTAGGCGCGCCAACGTTGGCCGAGCGTGCTGCCTTCATCGAACTCCGACTCGAGCACCTCGTCGAGGTCCTCGAGATCTGCGGCGCGTCGCGCGAAGGTGGCCGACACCGCGCGGCACAGCAGCTCGCCGTCGAACTCGCTGCGCCGGGCGAACGTGATCAGGTCGCGAAAGTCCTTCATGCGGCTGTTGGCCCGGCCGAGCCGGACGATCGCTTCGAACTTCTCGGCGATGACGGTTTCGATCGGGTACGTGAGGATGCGCGGCGCAGGCAGGGACAGAAGGGTCGGGAAGTCCTGGAGTCGCGGACTCGGCGTGATCGCGTCGCCGAAGCCGACGTCGACCTGGAGGCGGATCCTGGCGCGGCCGAGCCAGGCCGGGAGTGTGACGCGCACCCCGCCGGACTCCTGGGCGGCGCGAATCTCCTCGCCCGCGACCGAGTCCTCGTCGAAGCGCAGGGCGTCTTCGGGGCACGGCTGTCGGCAGACGCTTCGGAACACCTCGCGCAGATGCTCGGGCGTGGCGTCCCCGTAGCTCTCGAGGTCCACGTCGCGGGTCGGTCGGTAGAGCTGATCGGGCCAGAGCAGGAGGAGCAGGGCGCCCTTCAGCACGAAGCGTTCGGCGTGGGGCGATTGGCAGAGCCAATACAACAGGCGTTCGGCGCCGTAGCGCAGCAGCGTCAGCTGGAAGTCCTCGCCGCGGTCGCGGGCGCCGTTGAGGAGTCGCTGATGGATGGATGCCACCGGGTCCTTCGGTGCTCCGGTCATGCGTTCAGGACCTCCAGGTCACCGCGAACGCGCTCGAAGGTGCCGCAGATGCGTGCCATACGCAGCAGCCCGTTGGCCGTGACGCGGCGACTGCGGAGTCCCTCGCGAGCGGCTTCGAGCGCCGTCTCGCGATCGATCAGTCGTGGCAGGCGGAGGCAGTCGATGATTGTGCGGGCCGGGTTCGTGATGTGAGTCGGAACACCGTCGATCCGGATGGGCTCGACGCCCGCTGTCAGGAACCGTCTCGAGAAGCGAACGACACGAAGCCTGGCGATCGTCGGGCGCGCTGCTCGCCGGCCGTGCGCGATGCCGATCCAGATCTCGGGGGAGAGGCGGGTGCCGATGTCGTGAATCTGCAGCGCCGTCAGCAAGCAGATGATCGCATTCGGAATGCGGGCACAGGTCGCGGCGACGGCGTAGTGCTCCGAGGTCTCTGCGCCGACCAGGCGGTAGAGGCCGCGGGCGATCTTCTCGACGGTGCCCCGACGGACCAGCGTGCGCAGCATGGGCTCGGTGATACCGAGTGGCTCCAGATCGATGGGTCTGAAGAACGCGCCGACGCCCGCTCGGCGGAGTGCGGCCTGGGTCAGCTTCGAGGGAGCGGTCATGGTGGAAAATGACATCATGGTGCCTTCGGTTGTGTGCATTTTCCACCACGGCTGCGGGAGCCTCGGGGGCAGTGCAGGCGAACCCGCGGCCCCGTCGCGAATCCCGCTTTCCTGCACGGTGCGATCCCACTTTCCTGCAGGCGGCCACCCGGGCCAGGGACGGCTGTCGGGAGAGGAGGACCGCCTCGACGCGCCGGCGAGCTCCGCCGCGCGGGCACACGGCGGCGGAGGTACCCCCGTCCGAGTCAGAACCGTCCTGATCGCGTCAACCGGTCCGGACTCTCTTCGCCACCGTTTCGGTTACGGAGAGCGTCCGGCGCGGTCCAACCGTCACGACGATGGAGCCGCCCCCGGGTGAACAGCCTGGGGGCGGCTTGCTGTACGGGGGTGGAGCAAGTCCCCGTGCGGGGCGGGGTCGCACCGGCCGGATGCAACGTCGTAGCCGTGGTGTTGAGCGGGCGATCGAGTCTCCGGACACTGCGCGGGCGATTCTCCCAGGTGCACGGGTCCGGCTACTCGACGACCGGCCGCACCGCTACCGTCACCGGTGCACGGCTCGAACCGCCGGATCGAACCCGAAGGAGCAACCGAACATGCGATCCTCCCACGCGTTCCTCGCTCTCGCACTGACCCTCTCCGCCGTCTTCGCGCAGGCGCCCGACGACGGCGACGGTGGTCGCGACCGACCGGCGCAGGAGCCGACCTGGCTGACCGACCTCGACGCGGCGAAGGCGGAGGCCGCCGAGGCGAAGCGGCCGATCCTCGCCTACTTCACCTGCAGCGACTGCGGCAACTACTGCCCGAAGTTGAACGCGGCGGTCTTCGACCGCCCCGAGTTCGCCGACTGGGCCGGAGACAACGTCGTGCTGTTCAAGGCCGACTTCCCGCGCAACACCGCGGTGTCGAAGGAGGACCACGATCGGCTGGACGCGCTCCGGAAGACCTACGAGATCCAGGGCTTCCCGACCGTCGTGCTGATGGATGCCGAGGGTAACAAGATCGATACCTACGGCTACCGCGAGGGTCTCGACGTCGCGGGGTTCATCACCGAGATCCACTTCAGGATGCGCGCGGTCGACAACAGCCGCCTGTGGACCACCGATCACGGCGCAGCGATCAAGAGTGCCAGAAAGGGGCGCAAAGTCGTCATGGCGTTCTTCACCGGCAGTGACTGGTGCGGCTGGTGCATGAAGCTGAAGGCCGAGGTGTTCGACCAGCCGGAATTCGCGGAGTGGGTCGAAGACGGGGTCGTACCGCTCGAGCTCGACTTCCCGCGCAAGACGAAGCTCGCGCCGGAGCTGCGGAAGCAGAACGAAGAGCTGGCGCAGCGGTTCGAGATCAGCGGCTACCCGACAGTCGTCTTCCTCGACGCGAAGGGCGAAGAGCTCGGTCGTACCGGGTACGTCGAAGGCGGCCCGTCGAAGTGGATGGAGGCCGCCGAGAAGCAGATGGGCAAATACGGCGAGAAGCTGCGGAAGAAGCGGCTGTCGCGCGAACGCAAGCAGGCCAAGGCGGCGAAGCGCGACGCGCGCGACTGACATGGGTCGAGTCGGCCTCGACCCCGGGTCACGACCAGAGCGCGCAGATCGGGATCGCGATCACGCGCTCGCTGAGCTCGAAGACTCGTGGGCCGGTGTGCAGCACGACGCCGGCGGCGAAGCGATCGCCGAGAGAATCCCGCAGCCATTCGAGGTGGCGGCTGTCTCGCTGACCTGGGCGGCGTCGCGGGTGACCCGTTGGTCGATGTAGCTGTCGAGCCAGTGTTGCCGGGCTCGGGGGGATGCGCCGAGCGCCGTTTGTGGGAAGCCTCCGGACAGGGCGAGTTCGATGTGGCCGCGGAGATCGGTGGGCACCTCGGGCACGGTGATGGCGGGCTGGTGCCCGCGGGAGGGCCTCCGGCCGCGGGAGGGCCTCCGGCCTCGGCTTCCCACCGCGTCCGCGTCGAAGGGCCAGAACCGTCCTGACCGCCTCACCCGATCAGGACTCTCCTCGCAACCGTTTCGGTTCCGAAGAGCGACCGGTTCGGCCCAACCGTCACGACGATGGAATCGCCCCCGGGTGAAGCGCCCGGCGGCGGCCGGGTGGGGCGGTGGTTCGTGCGGGGCGCGCTCTGCAGGGTACTCCGAGGTTCGCGCCAGGAGCGCCGGATCGGCTGTCGGCGGGCGGGGTCCATGACCCGGGGAGATCCGACGAAGCGGGACGACGTCCGCGCGTGCGAGTCAGGATCCCGTAGGTCGGGTTGCTGCTCGGGGCTCGCCGCGCGCACTCGGTTGTCCACCTCCGTCCGAGGATCGAGCCGACGCCGGTGCCGCGCGGACGGCCCGGAACCCGCCGCGGCGGGCGCGCCGGCTCGCCTCCGGCCCCGCCCGTCACGCGGTATGCTGGCGCCTCGCTCGCTGGACCGCACACGAGGAACCACCATGCGCGCCTTCCGTATCTCCTTTCTCGTTCTCGGCATTGCCGCAACCGCTTTCGCGTGCGGGGCCCAGCAGATCCGCGTCGTCGACTCGCAGGGAGGCGGTCAGTTCACGGACATTCCCGCCGCGATCGCGGGGTCCGGACCCGGCGACATCCTCGTCGTGCGGCCCGGAAACTACTCGCCGTTTCGACTGAGCAAGGCACTGAGGATCGTGGGGGATCCGGGTGCTCGGATCGTGGTCTCGGGAACCTCGGGCGGCGACTTCATCGTGGTCACGGGCCTGCCGGCCGGCAGCTTCGCTGTCGTGCGCGGCTTTGAGCTCGCCGGCGGACTGGTCCAGCAGGTGTCGGTGGTGGGCAACGCCGGCCACGTGCACCTCGAAGGGCTGTCCGCCTCCGTCGCCCTGACGTGCCAGATCAGCACGAGCCGCCAGGTCAGCGTGCACGCGTGTCTGATGTACTCGCTGGCGACGACCAACTCCGACGCCGTGCTCACGGAGGACTCGTGCGCCGGCGGCGGGCTCGTCATCGACGGCGGTCGGGTCATCGTCGCCGGTGGAACCTACACCGCTCCGGTCCTGTATCCGCTCGCGGCGCCGGCCATCGTGCTGAGGGCCGGCCGGCTCACCCTCACGGGAGACGGTACGACGACCGTGACCGCCGGCGGCGTGTCGCCGGCCTCGGCGATCCAAGCCGACAACGGCGAGCTGATCGTCGACCCCCTCGTTCTGCTGCAGCCGCTCGGCAGTGCCCCGCCCATCACGGGAAACGCCGTCGTCCGGAGTGTCACGGTGCCGTATCTCAGGACCGCGGTCGGCGGCGGAGTCCTCACCACCCGTCTCCGCGCGACTCCGGCGACGATCGCGGTCGTCCTGGCGAGCCCGATCAGCCCGCCGCTCCCCCTGCCCACGATGGACGTGTGGATCGGCACGAATCAGATCCTCCTCGCCGTGGGTGCTGTGCCGCCGACCGGCATCCGCTCCGACAACATGTCGCTCCCGGGGCTTCCTCCAGGCTCCACCGCGCCGGTCCAGTCGGTCACGATCGCGCCGACGGGCTTCGCGCTGTCGAACCCCGTGCTGAGCCGTCTGGATTGATCGAACGTCGCGGACCGGCCTCGCGGGTTCGGCCGCCGTGTCTCGAAGCAGGTGGAGGATCGCGCCGGGAACGACCTCGTCGCTCGGCGCCACGACGGTGCCGGTGACGATCCAACGGGGACGTGCTGCTCGGTGCGGCTTGCCGCGTGGCGTCCGAGAAAGCGAACGAGGCGAACCGGCGGTTCCCAGCAGTGTTCGACCGACGGGGTTTGACGGAGTCGTCGAGTCGATCGACTCTCCCCCCCGGCGCCGATCAGCTCGCCGCGACCCACCACGGAACGTGCAACCGGAACCGCGTGCCCCGGCCATTGGGCGTGCGCCGTAACAACATGCCGCCGACGTCGAACGACGGGGGCTGCACACAGTGTCACATCCCGGAGGGCAACGCGCTCTCGGTCAAGGACGCGCACGTCCATCCGATGCGCAAACAGGATCCGTTCACGCTCGGCCTCACGGCGAGCCTCGACGCGGTGCGCGACGTCAACGCCGTGGATCCCTCGGTGCCCGAGGGCTTCGCGTTCGGCATGGACGGCCCGGCCGCCGGGCAGAACTCGATCTACTGCTTCGAGTCGCGATCCGGCTGGTTCCACTGCACCGGGCCGACGTTCACGCTCCCGGCTGCCGGACTACCGGCTCCGGGAGGCGGCGACGGCCGTCACGGTGGCCGCGGGAGCGGGGCGGATCAGGTGCCGAGCACCAGTTGCACGGCGTTGCTCGACGCCAGCCCGAGCGACGTTGTCGACGACAACGACACGCCCTGGGCGTAGAGCACCGCGCCGGTGAGCGTAGGCAGGTTGGGGATCGGCAGGGTGAAGCTGCCGGCGCCGCTCATCACCGGGGCCGGGTAAGTGCCGACGTCGAGGCTGGTGTAGCTGAAGCAGCCGGCCATGCCGATCGGAGTGAGGTCCGCGCCTGGGTCGACGAGGTTCAGCCCGAAGCCGAAGAACACGATCGGCGAAATGCTGGGCACATTCGAGAGCTGCAGCGCGAACGTCGAATTGCCGAGGTGCGGAACGCCGTTGGCGCCCATCTTGACCCCGTCGCACGAGGTGCCGTAGACGGTGGCGCTGGCGCCCGGGGACAGCGTGGTGTCGTTCGAGATCACCAGGTTGCGGATGCAGCCGTACAAGCTGCTGCCGTTGGCAAAGTCGTTGGTGGTGAAGTCGAGGTTGCCGCCGGTGGTCAGGGGGCCGATCACCGTCTGCAGGATCATGTGGCCGTCGAGATGCAGCTCCACGGTGCCGTTCTCGTAGCGGATCGAGCCCAGGTACCAGTTGCCCGCGCTCACCGTGGTCGTCGACCAGGTGTAGTTCGAGTTGTTGTACTTGAGGCCGAGGATGCCGCTCGGCTGCACGTAGATGCCGAGCCAGCGGTAGAGCCGCCCGCACATCAGCACCGGAGCCTGGAAGCCCGTCGGGAGCTGGGCGATCTGGAACTCGACGTCGACCTGCAGGTCGTTCGTGTTCACGGTCGAGATGATCGGCGTGCGGGCATCCTGGCCATTGGGGTTGTAGGCGTAGATGCCATTCACGCAGACGCCGTTGGCTGGCGCCGACGGCGGCGTCGGGTTGCCGTTCAGCATCATCGGACCGTTCATGCCGGTCGCGTCGTTGACGTTCGAGGTCAGCGGGTAGTACGCCTGCGGCGTCAGTTGGGCCGCGGCCGGAGCCGCCAAGACCAGTGCCGCCAGCAGAGCGAAGCCGAGACTGGCGCGGGCGCGGGAGAGCAGGGAGGACGCGGTGGAACGACGAGAGTCCTGCATGGCAGAGACCTCCTGGACTGCGGTGTGCTCCTTCCTCCCCGGCTCGGGACGAACTCACGAGGGTAGACGGGCCGCGGCGCCGCTGTCCAGGGGGGGCCAGTCGCGGGATTCGCGCAGCCGCCCTGTGGGTCCGACCCGGGTACATGGGTGACACTCGTGTCCGGGCACATGGGTGACACTCGAGCGTGACCGCGGTGGCCGCTGAGGTTCTGGTGTTCGGATGCCATGGACGCAGACGGACCCGGTGAACGAGAGGCAGAAGTTCGTGCTCGCGGTGTTGAAGCAGCGCCTGACGGTTGTGGAGGCGTGCGAGCGGTTCCGCATCAGCCGGAAGACCGGCTACAAGTGGCTGGCGCGGCACGCGGAGCTCGGCATGAAGGGCCTGGCCGATGCCTCGCGGGCGCCGAAGAGGCACCCCAACCAGGCGCCTCCTGAGGTCGAAGCGGCGGTGCTGCGAGTGCGCAAGGTGCATCCGACGTGGGGCTCGAAGAAGCTCCTGGCGACGCTGGACCGGGAGCGGCCGGACGAGGACTGGCCGGTCCGCAGCACGATCGACGCGATCTTGAAGCGAGCCGGTGTGGTCACGCCACGTGGCCGCCGGCGTCGGCGTCAGCCGTCTGCGCCGCCCTTCGTGGAAGCCGCTGCGCCCAACGACGTCTGGTCGATGGACTACAAGGGCTGGTTCCGCGTCGGCGACGGCACCCGGTGCGATCCTCTGACGATCAACGACGCGTTCAGCCGCGTGTCGCTGGAGTGTCGGGCGATGGTGTCGCCGAAGTCGATGGACGTGCGGCGCCGCCTCGAGTGGACATTCCGCGGCTTCGGTATGCCGATGTTCCTGCTGAGCGATGGCGGACCACCGTTCGGCTCACAGCGTCTCGGCCGCCTGTCGCGCCTGGGAGTCTGGCTCGTGCGGATCGGTGTCGTGCCGATCCTCACCCAGCCGGGACGGCCCGACCAGAATGGCCGTCACGAGCGGTTCCACGAGACGCTGAAGGCCGAGACGGCTTCACCACCGCGCGCATCGATCCGAGCGCAGCAGGCGTCGTTCGACGGCTTCCAGCGCGAGTACAACGAAGTTCGCCCGCACGAGGCTCTCGACATGAAGACGCCGGCCGAGGTGCACGAGCTCTCGCCGCGCGAGCTGCCGGTGGATCCGCCGCACCACGGCTACCCCGACGGATTCGAGTCACGCCGCGTCCGTCCCGATGGCGGGATCAAATGGGGCGGCTGGTCGGTGTTCGTCGGCGAGGCGTTCGCGGGCGAGGTGGTCGGTCTCGACCAGGTCGACGACGACCTCTGGCACGTGCACCTCGGTCCGCTCCGGCTCGGAGTGCTGCACGGCAGGTCGCGGACAATCGTCCCTCTCGAGCAGGGTGTCACCCATGTGCCCGGACACGGCGAAGCGTGAGCGGCGACGCGGATGCCGCCAGCCGACGGTCCATGGCCTCCCCCGGCGGCGCCGCGGGATCCTGGAGGAGCAGCAACCTCGTCGCTCCGCTCCTCGGATTGCAGCTCCTCCAGGATCCCGTCACCGGCGCTCGGCCGGGTCCCGGACCGTGGGCACGGTGTCACCCATGTGCCCGGTCAAAACTGTTACCCATGTGCCGGGTTGCACCGTGTCATTGCGACACCATCAAGGGACGGCGCGTCGTGAGTCCCCCTCCCCGAATCCCTGCACGCCGTGAGCCGATCAGCGCCTATCGGAAGTCATCGCTCCATTGGCCGTCGGCGAACGGGTATCGAGCATCTGCGTGTAGCGGTTCGCTGCCGAGGACCTCGACCTGAAGGCGACCGACGCGAACGTCGGTGGCGCTGCGATCGATGCTGCCGTCGTCGTCCACGGAGATGCCGTCGCCGAACTGTCCGGGCCAGCTGGTCAGCAGGCGGCTCTGGCTCGTCGTGAGGTCGATGCGGTGGAGTTGCAGGTTGCGACTCGACGACGTGATGTTGCGCGTGACCAAGAAGTCGACGTCGCGCCGGGTGGGTCGGCCGCGAGCCCGCTGCCGTAGTCGTCGGTGACCGGCAGGAGGGACCGGTTGGGAATCGGTGTGACGGTCGGTACCGGGCCGGACAAGTCGACGATTCGGTAGGCGTGGCCCGCCATCGGACGTCCCGACGACGGCCGTCCCCGGCGGAACCTGGGCCAGGGCAGGCTGGGCCAACGTGGACAGGGAAGCGAACCGGAGCGCGAGCGGCGCCGATCGGCGGCCTCGCGGTGCAGGCGCGTCGGTCGCTGGCATCGGATTCTCTCGATGCAGAGTAGAGCCTTCTCCAACGACGGGAACGGCCGTCGCAAGGTGAAGGAGAACCACGTCCGTCGATCCCGCTCGTCGGCAATCCAGCGTGCCGAGGCGCACCGGCACTCAGGTCGGCGTGGGCTCCACCGGGCAGCGAGGCGCTGTTCGATCCGTAGGGGTCGGGGATGGCGGTCCGCAACGGTGGCGGTGGGGGAGCGGTGTGCCTGCAATGGCCGCGAGGGTGGCGAAGTCGAGAGAACCGCCGGACGCGCGGGTGGACTCGGGGCTCTCGGATGGTTCTCGAACGACCAGGCGAGGTTCGTGAACGGTGCAGAGTGGCAGCTTGTCGTTGCCACCCGCTCGTGAAGGCGTAGCGCACCCGGACGGACGCGATGAGCGAGCTCGTGCGGAAAGTCGGATTCAGGCTTCCGCTCCGCGTCGGCGCCGCTGTACCTCATGCCTCGCTCCCGCACCAGCGGGTAGGTCCGTGACGGCAGCACGCCGTTCACGGCTTCGCACAACGATTCTGTCGCTCGTCAAGGACCAACGAAATGGCTCGGATACTCGCACCCCTGTTCTGCCTTGCGTCGATCGCGTGCGCCACGAGCTGTAGCTCGGTGGAGACGCGCACCCCGCCCACGTCCGAGCAGGTCCATGGCGTCGAACAGTTCCTGTTCGTGCAGAACGCCCGCAGCGGCTCGTTCGACGGCGAGCGCCTGACGCTCGACAACTCGCCGCCGGTCATCTTCTTCTCCGATCGACCCTATCGCATGTTCGGTCAGACCAGCCAGGAAGCCTTCATCGCGGCGTGGAACCGCGGGCCGAACAGCTTCGCGAAGGACTCACCCAATGCGATCTTGTCGCTGATCGGCGGGAATCACGTCGACAGCTTCATGGTCGAGCTGTCGGAACCGAAGTACGCGAACGGCGCGTTCTCCTACAAGGTCAAGGTCGAAGACGGCACGATCCCGGCGAAGTTCGAGGAGTCGTCCTTGTTCATCGACAACAACCTGTGGGCGGCGGTCGGCGGCCTGGCGGCCGGGCACTTCCTCACGCGCCGGTCCGAGGAGAAGAAGGCAGCGGCGTACGAAGCAGGCGCCGCGTCGGCGTTGCAGAGCCCGAGCTACTACGTCCACGCCGAGCCAGCGCCGCTTCCGGCACCGCCACCACCACCGCCGTCGGCGCCGCCGCCGCAGCAGTCGGTGCCGAGCCTGCTGTCCCAGGCCGTGGCGGAGATGGAGACCTACTGCAAGACGGCCAACCCGACCGACGCGAACTACGTGAAGCAGCTCATCGGCACCTTGAAGTCCGTGGACGGCGACTTCCAGAACGTGTCGAAGTGACGAGCCGAGTGCGGCCCGCGGCCGCGCGGCTCGGCCGGCGCGCGGTCGCGACGAGGGGGTTCGCCGGTGGCGAGATCCCGTCCCGTCCGAGCACTCGAACGACGCCGACCCGGCGGCTCCGTGCCTGGTTCGCGCGGCACCGCGTGAGTCGATTCACACCCTCTGGACGGAGGGCGGGCTCAGGGAGCAGCACCTCGAGCCTCATTCCACGTCCCTGACCGAGCTGTCGACTCACCGCTGTCCCTACGCAGCCGCGCGGTGGGCCGTCGACGGCCATTGCCGAGCTGTTCCTCGAGCACGCGGTTCACCCCAACGAAGTGGGCGATCCGGAGGGCTTGCTCGCGGTGGACGGAGCTGGCGACGGTCGCGAACACAGGTGCAGAGGGTGGTGAAGGGCAGCAGATCACACCGGGTGTGGTTGTCTCGACGTGCTGGTCTGCGAGCACTGCGGCGCCCGGCGCGAGGTGCTGGCGATGATCACCGACCCGAAGGTGATCTACCGCATCCTCTCGCACCTGGGCCTGGCGACCGAAGCCCCGGCGATCCGTCCGGCGCGCGCGCCACCGCAAAGCGGGGTCATCCGTGGCAACGACGCAGCGCACAAGGCATCCGGCGATCCGTCCGGCGCGCGCGCCACCGCAAAGCGAGGAGCTGTTCGATCGGTCGGGAGCCAAGAACGGCGACTGGAAGGGTCGCGGTGGGGGACCGGTGTGCCTGCAGCGGCCGCGAGCCTGGCGAAGTCGGGAGAACTGCCTCACGCGCGGGTAGACTCGGGGCGCTCCGATGGTTCTCGAGCGAGCCGGCGGGGTTCGTGAACCGTGCAGAATGTCAGCTTATGCTTCCTACCCCGGCAAACCCCGCCCAAGCTCGCGGACTCGGTCCTGTGACCAGCCGCTGCGTCCACGTCGCGTTCTCGAAGACCCATGTGTCTCCGACAAGCTGACGGATGCCCGTGTCGCCGCCGAACATCACGATGTTGTCGTTGTGCCGATCGTGAGCGACCGCCATCGCAAGCCGTGCAGTGGGTTGTGGCGTGCCGCTCGGGGCAGGGGTGACCTGGGTCCAGCGAATGCCCTGGGCAGCCACAGAGGCGGCCGCCGCGAGCAGCGTGCCGCCCACCACGAGAAGTCGAATTGATGAGACCATGACGCTTCTTCTGAGTTCGGTTACAGCCCTACGACTCCATGCCCCGCGTTCGTCGTTGTGATGGTCAGTGCTCTTCCAGGCGGGGCGTCGTCCAAGCTGACGTACTGGTTGAAGAACTCGGCGCCGATGAGCGCGAAGCTGTTCGTCAGTGGATACACGGCGGTCGCGATACCGAGACCGTTCGTCGGGACGGGAAACGGCACCGCTGGGTCGATGTTCACGTAGCAGCCGGGAGCACCGATCGCCGTCAGCTCCAGCGGCAACGGGTTCAATCCCCAGAGCTGATCCTGGAACCCGAACAGGAGCACGCCGGCTCTGTTTGATCCGAGCCCGGTGGCCTGAAGCTGGAACTGCTGACCAACGGCAGGCGGCGAGACCGCGTCAAGCTGAGGTGTGCCTGCGGAACTCGGGCAGGACTGACGGTAGGCGGCGTAGGATGCGAACCTCGGCGAGAGCCACCAGGACTCGTCGGAGTAGACGTAGGGGATGCAGGTATGCGTTGCGCCTTGGATGACGAGGACCCGACCTGACGTGGGGTCGAGCGCCATACCGACTCCGTTGCGTGCAGATGGGCCTCCCGACGCGCCCAACTCCGTCCAGTTCACGCCGTCATACAACCAGACATCTCCGTACTCCGCGCAGGACGGAGCCATTCCTCCGAACAACACGATGCCCGACAGTGACGGAACGTACACCATGCGGATGTTCGTGCGCACGGGCGGCGCGGTCGCAGTCCGTACCTCGGTCCAGTTTGTGCCATCGTACTCCCACGTGTCGTTGCGGAAGACGATGCCACCACCGCCGAACATCACCACGCGCTGGCGCGCCGAATCGTAGGCCATCGCCATCTCCGAGCGAGCCGGCGGCTTCGCGACCGTCACGATCGGTACCCAGTTCGAACCGTCCCACTCCCACGTTTCGTCGAGGACCGGAGTGCTCGCGTTCCAGCCTCCGAATAGCACCAGGCGATCGCGAGCGGTGTCCGCGACGAGCGCGCACTTGTGTCGAGGAGATGGTGAGTTGGTCGGTGCCTTCAGAGACCAGGCGCTACCGTTCCAGACCCAGGTGTCGTTGAGCCACTGGTTGGCCCCCGTGAGGCCGCCGAAGAGGACGATCTCCCGTCGAACCGGGTCGAATGCCATCGCGTGCCCGGATCTCGCTGTGGGGCCGATCACGTTGTGCTGGATCCACGTGGCGCCATCGAACGTCCAGGTGTCGCCCAGTTCAGGGTTGAAGTAATTCCATCCACCGAAGAGCACGAATTCGTTCCGCGCGGCGTCGTGCTCGAACGCTTCCCATGCCCAGCGTCCGGGTGGCCGGATCTGACCGGGTCGGTCGGCCGAAACCCACTGTGCGTTCTGTGTCGTGACCGGAGCCGCGCAGAGCAACGCGAGAAAGCCGCTCGCACCGAGTACGGCGCGGCGACGAGAACAAGTCGCGAGCATGGTGTCTCCTTCCTGGCGATCGGGTGACCGACAGACTTGTACGCGAAACGCCGCTGACGATCGGTTCTTGCGTCTTCTTCTCACCCCGAGCACCGTCGCATGCGCTGGACCGTGGCGGCCGAGATCACGTCGAATTGCCGAAGGATGCGCGCCCTGCGCGCCACTCCGGTGCGAAGCGGGTCCAACCGCGAGTTCCTGAGATGGCTTCGCGACACCTCGTTGCCACCGGTGCGGCGAGTCGCTGCCCGTGGCGTAAGCAGATCACACCGGGTGTGGTTGCCTGCCCGCGGTCGGCGCACCGACCGCGGGCACCGGTTTCGTCGCGTCTTCCCCGCCTGCCTTCAGGAGCAGTCGGCCTTCAGTTCCCGCCGACGCGGTACTCGACCGCGTTGCTGGTCGTGAGGCCGAGTGCGTTCACCGCAGGGTCGGCGGCCAGGAACTGGGAGAACACGCGCGACCCGATCAGGCTGGTGGAGCTCGGCACGCCGAGCGCGATGGCGGCGTTGCCGCTCGCGTCGGTGACGGTGCCGATCACGCTCGCCGGATCGATCAGGATCGAGCAGCCCGGCGCGCCCCACGGGGTGAGGCTGGCGGGCAGCGCGATGCCGCCCCAGTGCGTGTCGGAGGTGCCGACGAAGCCGGCGGCGAACTGGCTGGGCAGGGCGTTTGTGAGCCGGAGGTAGAAGGTCTGGCCGAGGTAGGGATCGGTCCCGGTGTGGGTCAGGCGCGCGCCGTTGCTGCCGATGCAGCCGTGGCCGAACGCGGTCGCCGAGCCGAAGGCCGGGATCCCGACGGCGGGGAACTGGTCGATCTGCGGCCAGGTCGTGATCGCGTTGAGCTGCGAGTTGAGCCGGAGCATCTCGGTGTTGCCGAAGCCGTCGTGGTCGGAGTTCAAGAACACCGCCACGGTGATGCCGTCGGCGCGGTGGAACATGAGCGTCGCGGTGCCGCGCAGCGAGCCGTTGTGGGTGTAGGTCGTCACCGTGCCCCTGCCGGTGCTGAGGCTCGTGCGGAACCAGCCGCGGAGCGTGCTCGAGGTCGAGGTCGGATACCGGCCGCTCCAGAGCATGTTGCGGTGGTTCGCGTCGAGGATGGACCGGTCGCCGCCGAACTGCAGCGCTTGGACGATCTTGACGTAATCGGCCGCGGCCATGATGTAGCCGCCGTGGGCCTCCATGTTCTCGATGTTGAAGCCGCCGTACTGCCGGCCGACCCAGACCCCCGAGGACGACAGGCGCGTGGTCGCGACGCCGGGCACGGTCGGGTGGTAGCGGACCTCACCGGGCGCCCGGAACGCGAGGATCGAACGACCGAGACGCGGCCGCGTCAGCCCCAGCGGCGCGAGGATCTTGTCGTGCATCAGGACCGTGTAGGCGCGGCTGTAGCGGTTCTCGAGCACCCCGCCGATCAGCGCGAAGCCGTAGTTCGAGTAGGCGAACTGCGTGCCCGGCGTGAACTGCAGGGACTGCTGGCTGCTCATGAAGCGCCAGATGTCGCCGACGTCGATCGGCAGGTTGACGCCGAGGCCCTGCGCGACCTGGAAGTCGTAGAACATCGGGTCGAAGGCGACGTCGCGGTCCCAGCCGCCGCTGTGGGTCAGGCAGTGGTCGACCGTGACGTTCCTGGTCCGCGAGTCCTGGAAGGTCGTCAGCGGCAGGTTGCCCACACCCTGGTGTCGAGCGACAGTCGCCCCTCCTGCACCGCGCGCAGCGTCAGGATGCCGGTAAGCGGCTTGTTGAGGCTGGCGATGCGGAACAGGCTCGTGGGCTGGACGTTGCTGTAGCCCGGTTCGGCGTAGGTGTAGCCGCGGGCGTGGATCAGCCGTCCTTGTCGAGCGATGGCGATCTGCCCGCCGCGGATCCGATTCGTCCGCATGAAGCTCTCCATCCAGGTGTCGACACCCGACATCGCGGCGACCGGCGTGCCGGTCTTGCGGAAGGTCCACGCGATGGGGTTCTTGTGTGTGACCCAGATCGCGGCGTAGCGCGTGCCGGAGCCGGAGCCTCCGCCCATCGCCATCAGTGGGTAGTAGCCGGAGCCCCGGGTACTGGTCTGTACCAGGACTGGTAGCCGGAGCCGCTCATGCCGACGCGGACGTAGTAGCCGTCGGTGACGCGGTTGTCGCGCCAGATGGACGCGTAGACGCCCTGGCCGTTGTGGTCGACGAACGTCGGGCGCACCTTCAGGTCCGTGAACACGTTGAACCGGTCCAAGAACTCGGCCTGCGTGTCGACGGCGTAGTTCCATGCGATCTTGTCCGGGTTGGGCACGAGCAGGACCGCGAAGCGCGGCGCCGATGCCGTGCCGTAGACCGAGATGCTCTTCGGGATGAAGCCGTTGTCCCGCGCCCAGCTCATCCGGTTGTTGAGGCCGTTCTCGGACAGGCCGCGCGTGAGCCGCGCGTCGACGTTGTCGTGCACCATCACGCCGGCCTGGATGATGTTCGAACCCGAGCCCACGCTGGTGAACAGGTGCATGCGGTAGCCGTTGGCACTCCAGTTGGAGATGAACGTGCTGACCTGGCTCGGCGTGCGGTCGTGGAAGGCGACGAACCCGGGACCGGACGTGCGCTCCCAGACGGCCGTGTAGCGCGGACTCGACGCCGTGCCGTGCACCGACAGCGAGCGCATGCGGTAGCCGCTGCCGGCGAGGTTGCTGAAGTTGGTCTGGTGCGTCGACGCGGTGACGCCGTGGTAGGCGGAGATCTGCGCCGCGACCGGGGCGCCGAGCGCGAGCACGGCGCCGGCCAGGGTCAGCAGCAGACGGGTCGGGACAGTGCGGTTCGTCATGGCTGGTCTCGCTTGCGAATGGGGTGAAGTCACCCTCACCAGCCGAGGCCCCGGCCGTTCGTTACGGTCCGGCCCGGAAATCGCCGCGCGCGGGCCCTAGCGCAGCAGCTCGGCGAACCCCTCGACGTCGGCGAGGGGGCTGAAGTCTGGTCTGCGCAGGTGCTTGGGGTCCAGGCCGTGGTCCCGCACCGCCCGCGTCAGGAGCGCGACCGCCTCGGCCTTGTGCTCGAGCCCGACCGCAGCGCGCGCCTGCGCGAACAGCGCCAGGCCGAGCATGCGTTGCCAGCGCTCGGTCTTCGGCGCCTCGGCGAGCAGGCCTTCGAGCAGCTCGATCGCGCGGCCGGCGATCTCGTGGCCCTGCTCCGGATCCTCGGTGCGGCTGGTCTCCTGCAAGAGGTGCGTGGCGAGGCTGTCGCGGCAGGTGATGCTGTTCGGATGGGCGGCCACCAGGCGCTCGAACGTCTCGCCGGCCTTGCGCCGGAGGGCGACCGCCTGCTCGTCGCGGACGCTGCCGGCGAGCATGCTGTAGACGCGCCCGAGCCCGAGCAGGGCATCGGTCTCGTTCGGACTGTCGGCGAGCAGCCGCTCGTAGAGATCCCGGGCCTCCTCGAGGTGCTGCATGCCCGCCTCGGTATCGCCTTGCCCGAGCTGCATCGTCGCGAGCAGCGACAGGTCCATGCCCTTGCGCAGCCGCAGCTCCACGCGCGCGGGAGCCAGGCGGCACAGCTCCTCGCTCTTCTCGAGTGCCTTGCGGCCGGTCTGCATCGCCAGGTCGAGCTCACCGTGCTGCTGCGCCATGCCCGCGAGGCCGGTGTAGAGCTGGTGCGTCTCGAGCTTGCGGCTGAAGCGATCCGAGCTCGGCAGGGCTTCGGGTTCGATCGACTCGATCAGCGCGATCCCATCCTGGAAGAGCTGCTTCGCCACGTCGTAGCCGTCCGTGAAGTAGCCGATCCGGGCTTCGTCGCCGAGCAGCTGCGCCCGCCGGAAGCGCTCCTGGGGCGAGTCGGGATCGGCGGCCGCGGCAACCAGGGCCCGGAACCTCTCGAGCGTGGCGACCGCGGGCTCACGCTCCCCTCGGGACATCTGCTGGCCGCAGAGCTGGTGGTAGTTGAGCAGCAGCTCGCGGCGGAGTCCCGGATCGTCGGGATAGCGCTCTAGCCCGTCGCGCAGGATCTCGGCCGCGCGCGCGAGCTGGCCGAGGTACTCGGGGCGGTTGCCGCGCAGCCGTTCGATCAACCCCAGGTTCGTGATCGCCACCGCCAGCCAGCGCGTCGCGAGGGCTTCCGGGTGGCTCTGCACCAGATCCGCGAGGCTCGCCTCGGCCCGGATCAGCTCCTGCTCGGCGGTGTCGAGCTCGCCGAGGCGGGCGCGCAGGTTGGCGATCTGGACCTCCGTCCGCGCCAGCTCGAACCGCTGCCTCGGCTCCCCCTCCTGCTCCGGTCGTAGCTCGCCGTAGAAGCGGTGCACGTCCTCGAGGATCTCCCGGCGCACCGCGTCGAAGTCCCCGACCTCTTCGTAGCCCGGCACCAGCGTCAGGTAGTCGTTGCCGAGGCGCAGCAGGGTGCGCTGGAGCACCGCACGGGCCGCGGTCAGGTTCTCCTCGGCGCGCTGCTTCTCGCCGAGTGCCCGCCGGGCGGCCCGAGCCTCGGAGAGCGCGTAGACCAATGGTGCCGCCAGGACCACGAGGACCGCGGCAGAGAGAGCGGTGGCCCGCGCCGGATGCCGTTGGGCGAGCTTGCGGGTGCGGTACCAGCGGCTGGCCGGTCGGGCCTCGATCGGGCGGAGCTCGAGGAAGTTCTGCAGGTCGCGGGCGAAGTCGGCGGCCGAGGCGTAGCGGTGTCGCGGCTCGGTGGCCGTGGCCTTGCCGACGATGAGGTCCGCGTCGCGGGGCAGCCGGGGGAGGTACTCGGTCGGCGCCCGGCCGAGCCCCCTCAGGATGCGATCGCGCAGCGTGTCGGCGTCCCGGTCGTCGAACCGCGGGTGCAGGGTGAGCAGCTCGAACAGGGTCGCCCCGAGTCCGTAGACGTCGGCGAGCTCGACGGGTGCGGTCCGATCGCCCGCGACCTGCTCGGGGGCCATGTACGGCAGCGAGCCGAGCTGCGCGCCCGAGCCGGTCAGGTCGTGCCCTTCCTCGGTGTGGGCCAGGCCGAAGTCGAGCAGCACGACCCGGCCACCGGGCGTGATCATGATGTTGCTCGGCTTGACGTCGCGGTGGACGACGCCACGGGCGTGGGCGTGCGCGAGGGTCTGCGCGACGTTCAGGGCGATGCGGAAGCAGACCTCCACCCAGGAGCCGCGGTAGAGGCCCTCGACGGCCGCGCTGTCGTCCGACCCGTCGTCGCGAGTGCCCGGGTGCTCGCGCGCGACGCGTTCGACGACTGCTGCACGGAGATCGGCTCCGTCGAGCGCGCGGGAGGAGCGTCCCGACGCTCGCAGCGCGTCGATGACGTCGAACAGCGACGCGCCGCGCACGACCTCCATCGCGAAGTGCGGGATGCCGTCGGTCTCGCCGACCGAGAACACGCGCACGACTCCCGGGTGCTCGAGCCGCGCCGCGGCTTCGATCTCGCGTTGGAAGCGCTCGCGACTGCCGGGGAAGTAGAGACGTTCGGGGCGGACGATCTTGACCGCGACCTCGCGGCCGAGCCGCTCCTGACGGGCGAGGTAGACGACGCCCATGCCGCCGCTGCCGAGGCAGCGGCCGAGGACGAACTCGCCGAGCCGTTCGGCGGGGTCGAGCCGCGGCTCGGCTTCGATCAGCCCGTGTCGCCGCAGCGCGTCGATCCGCTCACGGAGCTTCGCCGCGTGCCGCGGGTGCGCCGCGCAGATCTCCTCGACGACCGAGCTGCCGTCGGTTTCGATCCGCAGCAGGCAGAGCTCGACGAGTTCCTGCAGGTCTGTGTCGTCCGTGGGGCGATCGGCTGCCATGCTCGGATGAGAATGTAGAATCCGCGCACCCGTGTCGACAGACCCGCGACGACGATGGCGGAAGCCCCGAGCGAATCGACCCTGAGACAGGCCAGCGCCGGCGATCCGGTGGCGCTCGACGCGCTGCTCGCGCGCTACCTGCCGGGGCTGCGCGGCTGGCTGCGGCTGCGGGCCGGGGACATGATCCTCGACCGCGAATCCGTCGACGACCTCGCGCAGTCCGTCTGCCGGGAGGTGCTGGAGAACATCGACGTGTTCCGGTTCGGTGGCGAGGCGGGCTTCCGCAAATGGCTCTACCTGAGCGCGCAGCGCAAGATCGGCCACCGGGTCGAGGACCACCGGGCCAAGAGGCGCGACGTCCGCCTGGAGGTCGCAGCCGGTGGCGACGGCGAGCTGCTCGAGATCTACCAGAGCTTCTGCACGCCGAGCCGCGAGCTCCAGGCCGGCGAGGCGCGCGAACAGATCGAGAGCTGCATGGATGCGTTGCCGCCCGACCAGCGCGAGGTCGTGCTGATGGCGAAGTTCGTCTGCCTCTCGCACGCCGAGATCGCGAAGGACCTCGGCAAGAGCGAAGGCGCGGTGCGCGTGCTGCTGTCGCGCGGACTCGCCAACCTCGCGGCGCGATTGGCGCCGTGAGCGCGATGGGCGCGCGGCTCGCCGGCGCCGTCGCGTGCCCAGCGGTTCCTCGAGGACTTGCCGCGATGGACCCAGCCCGCGAAGTTCAGGAGCGGTGGCTGCGGCGCGCGGATGCACCCGGACCCGGACCGCCTCGGATCCGGTCCGTTGGACACGGCCACGAACGAGCGATGGCCGATGCGCGCCGTCAGCGGCCGGTCTTGACGATCATCGGAGGGAGCCAGGTGCCCTCGCCGGGCGGGAGGACCGACGGCGGCTCGGTCTTCGGCCAGTACAGGCGCATCGACCAGGTAGATCGGGCCGTCGGGCGCGGGGAGCCAGTTGGACTCCTTGTCCTCGCCGGGCGAGTCGTGCTGGATGTAGAGCGTCAGCGAGCCGTCGGCGTCCTTCTTCATGCTCGGCAGCATCGGCGAGTTGATCAGGTAGCGACCGATCGGGTTCTCGATCAGCAGCTGCGTCTTGCCGTCGTACATCGTCACCGACCAGAAGGCGTTCACCGGCGGGTAGCTGGCCGGCGGGGAAGGTGAGCGTGTAGTCGTGCTTGCTGCCGTCCAGCGGCTCGCCGTCGGCGAGCGTCCGCGTCATCGGATACGTCGCCTCGACCGCGTCGTTGCCGTAGATGCCGGCCTTCGCGCCGGCGGCGCGCAGCAGCCAGTCGCCGTCGAAGAAGGCGCGGTCGCCGAACAGGCGAGCTCATCTTCCAGCCGTTGACGATCTTCTGCCGCGGTCGCGAGGTACTTCGGTCGACCTTCGCCTCGCCCGTCCTTCATGCCGAGCGGCGACACTCGGCCTTGTGCTCGAGCGAGAGGTCCTTGAAGTCGAAGGTCTTGCCCGGGCCGACGCCGATGCCGCGCCAGCTTCGCCGCGGATCGCCTTCTTCCTCCGGTCCCGGCGGCGCGAACTGCAGCGCGAAGTCGAGGTACTCGAAGAAGTTCGTCTTCACCATCTCCTTGTCGATCTTCGGGAAAGTCGATCTTCGGGGCGGCGGGCGGCGCGGGCTTGCCGCGGAAGGCCGAGAGCGGGCTGCACCTTGTAGCCGGCCTGGATCTTCTTCACGTTGGGCATGTCGTCCGGATCGAAGAGCTGGGTGCGGTAGCCGCGCGAGGGCGAACTGCGTCGTCGAGCGGAACACCTTCTCGATGCCCGGCGGGCGTCTCGCCCTTCCAGTCGGGTCCGACGACCATGTAGTCGCCCGCCTCGTTGCCGGTGGTGCGGCTGCCGATGTAGCCGTAGTTGAAGGTGTTGCCGTCCTCGAGCTGCACCGCGTAGTAGCGGTCCTTCTCCACCGCGGGCACCGAGAGCACGATCGGCTCGGCGCGCAGGTCCAGCCACGCGAAGGAGTAGGGCGTGTCGCTGTTGGGCGTGACGACCGCCGTGTCCTTGTAGGTGAACACGCGCGCCTCGTTCTTGATCTGGTTGAACGGCGCCTTGAACTGGCCCGAGTTGCGATCGACCGCGTACTCGTACATCACCGCGTAGTTCATCACGATCGGCAGGCCGTAGATGAAGCCTTCCTCGGCGATCGCCTCGACCTCCGCCGCACTGGGCATCGCGGCACTCGCCTGCTTCCCGGACTTCGAAGGTGGGTCGTCCTTCCCGCAGCCGGACATCACGGCCGCCGCGAAGGCGGTACAGAGAAGGACAACACGCGTAGCCGAGATCATCGAATCGCTCCCTGGGGTGAGTTGGCGGTTGCTCCGCACGGCGTCCGGAGTCGCCGCTCGAAGACGGGGTCAGGAGCGCTTCTCCCGACCAGCTCCGCCTTCGGCGGCCGGAGCATACCCGCCCGGCTCCGTCCGCACGCCAGGCTCGCGCGAATCGAGCGAGCGTCGCCCGAAGTCCGGACTCCGTTCGCCCGCGTCGGTGTCCGACGACTGCGCCGAGTCGAAGCGGGCGCCATTCGGGCCGTGAGTGCCGGGTTCGGGAGCTTCGGCAGCGTCGAATCCGACCGGGTTCGGTCTGGTGCGGACCGACCGGCGGCCCGGATCCCGGCGCTCCACGGCGGAACTCGTTGCCGAGCCTCTGGCGTGGTCGCTCGCTGCGACCGACGTCGGGTTCGCGCTCGATCGAGACGTTGCCCAGCGAGCGGTGCGGACGCTCTCGAGGATCGTGGACGACGGAATCGTCCACGACGCGCCCGCTCATCGCTCGCATCCGACGCCGATCCAACCGCGGTCAAGCACCGATCACGACCTGCAGCGCATCGCTGAGCGTCAGGACGCCGAACAGGCCTCCGCCGACGTCCAGCGCTGCCCACTGCAGGTAGAGCTGTGCTCCGCTCAGCGCCGGTATGTTCGGTACCGGGAGCGTCAACGACGCGGTGCCGCTGGCGGTCGTGAACAGCACCGGTGCCACGTCGATCGGCGCCTGCAGGTACAGACGGCAGTTGTCGATCGGGACGTCGGCCGGTGCGAACGCGTAGTGCAGCGCGCACGGCACGTTGGGCAGCGCGTTCGACAGCGTGACCGCGAAGCTCGGGTTGCCGAATCGCGGCAGTCCGCTGGCGCCGATGTGCGGCTTGCCGGGCGTGCCGAGGCAGCCGTCGCCGTAGACGCGCGCGACCGCGAGTCCTTGCGCGAGCGGATTGAACCGCCAGGGCTCGATTCCGGACTGTACCGTCGTCACACGCGAAGAACACCGAATCGCCGACCGTCGTGAACTCGGTCAGGACGGCCGCGCCGACGCCGGGGTCCGTGCCGATCCGTCCAACCTGCACCGTGCCGGCAGCCGTGCCGTCAGACGTCCAGATCTGCATGCCGTCGACACCGTCCGAGCCCGCGAAGAACACGCGGTCGTCGACGCCGAGCCGCGCGAGCGAGCCGGGCAGCACGCCGTCGCGATGTCCGGGCGCAAGGTCGACGACCAGCGTCGTGCCGGCGACCGTGCCGTCGCTCGTCCACAGCTCGAGGCCGTGCGTGCCGTCCTCGGCGAAGAACCACACGCGGTCGTTGCCGGCCGTCAGGTCGACGATGCCACCGTTCGCCGCACCGGGACCGACATCGGAGACGCGGATCGTGCCGGCAGCGGTGCCGTCGGACTGCCACAGCTCGCGACCGAAGCCCGGGGTGTAGGCGACGAAGAACAGGCGGGTGCGCGTCGTGACCAACTGGTCCGGTGAGCTCGATCCGGCGCCCGCGTTCAGGTCGACGAGACGCTGCGTGCCGGCGACCGTGCCGTCGCTGTACCACAGCTCGCGCCCCGCGGTCGGATCGCTGGCCGCGAACCACGCGAGTCCGCCGTAGCTGCAGAAGTCGCTCGGGTTGGACGAGTTCGGGCCCGGCTCGAGGTCGACGAGCAGGAACGTGCCACCGGGCGTGCCGTCGGTGCGCCACAGCTCTCGACCCTGCGCCGCCGTACGCGCGTGGAACACGACGGCGTTCCCCGCCGCGGTGAAGCCACCCGGATCGGAGCCGAGGGCGCCCGGTTCGGCGTCGGCCAGCAGGAACGTCCCGGCCGCCGTGCCGTCGGTGACCCACGGCTCGCGACCGTTCGCCGTATCGGCCGAGAAGTAGAGGAGCAGGTCTTCGATCGGCGCGAAGTCGGCAGGTGACGAGCTGCCGGTGCCGGGCACGATGTCGACGAGGAGCCCGGTGCCCGTGGCGGTGCCGTCGCTGTGGCACAGCTCGCGTCCGGCTCCGGACACGCTGGCGTCGAACCACACCTGACCACGGAACGTCGTCGCGTACTGCACATTGGGCGAGTACGCCCCCGGCACCAGCTGGGTGACCAGCTGTGTGCCGGTCATCGTCCCGTCGCTCGTCCACCATTCCTTGCCGTTCGTGCCATCGTCGGCGAAGAACAGCGCGTCCCCGCCGAGGTCGGCGAACAGCTCCGGGTAGGAGTCCCCGTGGTCGGGCCTCAACACGGCGACCATCCGCGTGCCCGACGTGGTCCCGTCGGAGATCCACAGCGTGGAGCCGGTGGACGGACCCGACGCCTGGAACGCGATCCCGCTGCCGAACGGCGCGATGTTCGTCGGCGATCCGGACCCCGATCCCGGCACGCAGTCGGTGATGCGCCGGGTGCCGGCACTGGTGCCGTCCGTGAACATGAGCTCGCGACCGAAGCTGGGGATGCTGGCCGTGAACACGCAGCCGCC
This sequence comes from uncultured Planctomycetota bacterium, assembly GCA_963823025.1. GTDB lineage: Bacteria > Planctomycetota > UBA1135 > UBA1135 > UBA2386 > CAWGKH01. Next base: position 101,168 of record CAWGKH010000014.1, read on the forward strand.
GAGGGCCGGCGTCGAGTCGGTCGGCTGGGAGCTGTAGATGCCCGGGTAGAGGTCGACGAGCCGCATCGTGCCGGCCGTCGTGCCGTCGCTGAACCACGGCTCCTGACCGGTCGCGGCGTCGTCGGCGCTGAACATCAGCTTGCCGTTCCAGCTCGCGAGGTAGCCGACCGCACCGTTCGCCGTGCCCGGATCGATGTCGAACAGCAGGAACGTGCCCGCGGCCGTGCCGTCGCTCGTCCAGACCTCGCGACCGTGCACGCCGTCATCGGCCATGAAGTAGGCCCGACCGCCGCTCGCGACCAGCGACTGCACGTTGCTGCTGCTCGAGCCCGGGCGGATGTCGCGCACGAGACCGGTGCCGGCCGGCGTGCCGTCGCTGACGTAGAGCTCGCGGCCGAGGCTCGCGGTCATCGCGGTGAAGAACAGCTTGCCGTTCGTCGCGACAAGGTCCCCCGGGGCGGAGTGACTCGTCGGGTTCAGGTTGGCGACGAGCGTGGTGCCGGCGGGTGTGCCATCGCTGGTCCACAGCTCGTCGTCGCCGCTCGGTCCGTTGCACGCGAAGTAGAGCTTGCCGTTCATCACGACGAGCTCGTCCGGGTTCGATCCGATCGTGCCGGGCCGGATGTCGACGGCGATCGTCGTACCGTTCGTCGTGCCGTCGCTCTTCCACAGCTCGTTGCCGCTCGTTGGAACGCTGACCGAGAAGTACAGCATTCCGCCGTACTCGATCAGGTTTCCGGGGCTGCCCGATGAACCGCCGGGCTGGCCGTCGAGTAGCGGGATCGTCCCCGCCGACGTGCCGTCGGTCCGCCAGAGCTCGCGACCGAGACCGGCCACTTGCGCGGTGAAGAACACGTAGTTGCCGGCGACGGTCAGGTCGCGCGGATTCGACGACCGATCCCCGAGCTCGAGATCGACGAGCTGCCGCGTACCGGCGGCGGTGCCGTCGCTGCGCCAAAGCTCGTTGCCGTGCGCGCCGAGCGCGGCGAAGTACAGCACGCCGGCGCGCTCGACGATCCAGTCGGGGTCTGCGTGGCGCGCGTTGACCGCCGCGGGGCGCAGGTCCTTGACCAGCGTCTGTGCCGGCACGACGCCGGCAACGCCGAAGACCGGGGCGGCGAGCATGAGAACGAGCCGGAGACACGGATTCGAAGGACACATGGCATTGCCTCGCGCTGGGGGGAGCTCGGGGGCCGTTCGGCGTCGCGTCGACCCGAGCGGCCTACCCGGGCACGGAGCGACGCGTCGGCGACGTACGCACACGAATTCGCCACCGGAACCCGACGGCTCGGAATCGTCGCGGCGGGGGAGCGGTGCCCGCGACGCGGACCGGGCGCACCCGGGCCAGGTCGTTACCGGTCGAGCGCAGGCCCGTAACCCGAGTGTCGAGAGTGTGATCGAGCGCGCGACGTCGGAGCTCCGGGTCGGGGCAGCCGAGGACGATCACGCCTGTGGCCGGTCGGTCGGACCACTTCGCGATGGAGCGGCTTCGACCGTACTTGCATGAGCGCGAGGCCATCGGTGGCGCGTCGGTCGGCGCAGGTTCGAGGGCGTCACCGAGACCCTTTGCCGAGTCGGCGGCGGACGCGGCAGCTTGGAACCCCGCGAGCCTCTCGGCTGCCAAGCCGGCGGGTGCGACAGCGGTCGCACCCCGCGACCGATGCGCTCAGAAGCGGCGGATCCGGGCCGCGACCGACCGCTCGACAGGCCCCCGTCTCGGCCTCCGGTCGCAGCGGGAGCGCGAACGCATCGCCAGCCCCTCGGGCCCGACCGACCATGGTCCGAACTCGACGGAATCGTGGATCAAGGGGTGAGCTGGTGCGATCGCCTACGGCCTCGAGAAGCTGCCCGACGAGCACCTGCCCAGGCCGAACCGCTGCCATCGAACTCGCCGCCGGGGCGCGGCCACCTGCTTCACGAGGGCCGCTGCTCGTGCGGGGGTCGCCGGCAGCCGGCGACCAGGAGGCCCGACTTCCGCCTCGCGGCGCCGCTGCCGACATGCCGGCTCCGATCGGCGGGGTGGGCCTGGATGACGGTGCGAGGCACGGTTCTTGAGATCGCCGCGAACTCCACCCACGCCGAGGTTCCCATGGCGAACACCGTAGCCGACCATCTCATCGAACGACTGCTGGAGTGGAACGTGGACACGATCTACGGCTATCCCGGCGACGGCATCAACGGGATCATGGGGGCGATGGATCGTCACACGGAGCGATTCCGCTTCGTGCAGACCCGTCACGAGGAGTTGGCGGCGTTCATGGCCTGCGCGCATGCCAAGTTCAGCGGAGAGGTCGGGGCGGTGTGTGTCAAGGTGGTTGCCGCCTCGATCGAACGGCGGCGGTGGCCAACTCGGCGACCAACATCAGCAGCGCGATCGCAATCCCGAAGGCCATGCGCAACGACTGAGCGGTCGGACCCGCATCGCTGGGGAACGTGACCGCGAAGAACGCAGCGGTCACCAGGCTCGCGCCGGGCGCTCCGTCCGGCAGCCACCAGCTGGCGAGTCCGGATCCCACCGGGTAGAGCACGAGCGTTGCGCACTGATGCCCTCCGGGCCCGGTGAGCTGATTCACGGCAGCCACGAACAGCGGCAGGCCCAGCCCGACCGCGCAGTGAACCGCGAACTGATCGAATCGCCATTTCATGGACGACAGGTAGCACGGCGCGTCGCTCGGCTGCCGCCACTCATCGAACCGCAATCTCGGCACTCGCGGGCGAGGCTGAAAGGAGCCGACCTCATGCGGTTCGACGTCTCCGTCGATCCGTCCTCAGGTGTGGCCCCGCGCGTGGTCTCGGGCGACCGCACGATCCAGAGCACCGCAGCGACCGGAAGGAGGACGACGTCCATGACGGTTGATGACGGCATGTCCGGCACGGCCGCGTTCCTCACCGGAAGCGGAACCTCGCCGTCCTTGATGGCACCGCTGATGAGCATCGCGTCGAGTCGAACCCCGACGGAGAACGTGGGCCGGGGTTCCGGTCGGCGCAGCATTCCCAGCCGAGAGATGACGGCGCCGTACGAACCGGATGCCGCGACCGCCACGCGCGAGAGGGCGGTCGCCACGAAACGGAATCCTCGCATGTTGCGTCGGTCCGACGGAGCTCCGAGCGACGAACCTATCGGGTGCGAACGGACCGCGCACCGTTCCGTTCGCGCGGTCTTGCAAGCGACGCACGGAACGCGGGGTCGCTGCCACGATCCGTCCGGCCTGGAGCCGCGGGCAGGTGTCGCCCGGGCGTCGTCCCGCGCCGCGGACGTTCGACATCGGGCATGCCGGATGTCGAGCAGATCACACCGGGTGTGGTTGTAGGGCAGCAGATCACACCGGGTGTGGTTGTCCGCCCTTCAGGTTCTCTTCGTCCGCGCCCACCGTGGCTGCCGCTCGCCGGAACCGTTCGTTCGCCCGCTCTTCCCGGACCTGCCTCTCCTCGGCCGACGGTTGCTCGCGCCTGCCGCAACGCAGGATCCGCCCGCAGCCGATCCAAGGGCAGCAGATCACACCGGGTGTGGATGTCCGCCCGCCGGCGCTACTGCACGACCTCGCGGATCGCGACCGCGTCCGCGGCTTTGGTCCGCCCGGCCTTCGCCAGTCCGAGTCCGGACAGCACGAGCGATGCGTAACAGATCGCCGCGATCGCGAAGTTCGTCGTCATCCCCAGATAGAGCGACACGAACACGGCACTCGCGGAGCTCAGCACGCCGAACACGCCGTTGAGCGCCCAGAACCACGGCGTGTCGCCCTGCATCCGCCCTGGGTCGCGAGCCGCATGCCGCTCGGGAAGAAGCAGCCGAGCAGGAGACCGATCGGCGCGACCAGGCCGATCGAGACCGCGATCCGCGCCGCGAGGTGGCTCGTGATCAACTCGTGCAACGCTCGCAGGATCGCTTCGTTCAGAAGCCAGACGCCCGCGGCGGCCGCGAGGGCCGCCAGCGCGAGCCAGGGCCAGCGAGTCAGCGGCAGCCTCTCGCTGAGCAGGCTGCCGATGCCGGCACTCAGGATCATCGTGAACAGCAGGACGCCGAGCGCGTACGTCGGATGACCGAGGAACACCGACAGCCGCTGCACGAGTGCGATCTCCGTGAACATGAAGCCCGCGCCGATCGCCGAGAAGTAGGCAGCGCCGGCCGCGAGCACGAATGGACGCACGCGGGTCGCCCCCGGGAGCCGCCGCCGGAGCAGCAGTGGCACGACGATCGTCACGAGCGCGACGAGGACGAGGCTCGCGATCAGCACCATCAGCACGAACGTCGCCATCGTGTTGCCGGCGAGCACGCCGTCGTCGGTACGCGAACCCCGCGGCGAGATGATCCAGCCGGAGCAGGTTGAAGAAATACGGGTTCTCGTCGGTCGGCGGGTCGTAGTTCAACCGCTTGCTGCCGGTCACCCTCAGCAGCTCCGGGAGCGATCGCGCGGCGACGATCTCCCGCAGGTCCTCGAGTGCGCAGGGCGTGCCCGGCACGACCACCGGCGCGAACTCGAGCTCGGTGCACACCCGCTTCAGCTCGGCGATGTCGGCGGCGGTGAACGGCCGGTTGCTGAGCATCAAGGTGGCCGTGTTCAGATTCGCGACCATCGCGAGCTGTGCCGCCGGGTCTTCGGCACCGCTGCGCAAGAGCGCCGCGATGCCGAGGCTCAGCATGCGGCCGGTCTCGCCGAGATTCGCCGGGTTGAAGAAGCGTGAGACCGTGAACACTCCGCCCTTGGCGAGCCGGCTGAGGAACACGTTCCACGCCTCGACCGTGTAGAGCGCGTTCTCGGAGAGCGTGAACGCTCCGGCCTGCGTCGCCGCCCAGCTGTCGATCAACGACATCTGGATCAGCGCGTAGCGCTGGTCGGTGTGGGTCAGCCAGCTCCGTGCGTCGTCGGTCACCAGCTCGACACCGGGGTGGTCGGCGAGGCCGACGAACTCGCGGAACTCGTTCTCGAGCAACCCGATGATCGCCGGGTTGACGTCGATCGCGGTGACGCGGTCGTGGCCGAACAGGATCGCGGACTGCGCGTCCTTGCCGCCGCCGACTCCGATGATCGCGGCGCCGCCGGTCGGCCGCAGGTAGGTACGGCACGTTCGACGACGTCGTAGCGCAGGTGTTCGAGGTCGGCCTTGGTCGCGAAGCGCCGCAGCGTCGTGCTCGCGCCACCGTCGATGTGGAGCTCGCGTTGCGGCAGGAGCTGGGGGGCAGCTTCGGGCTCGGTCCCCACAGCGCGGGCGGCGCCATGTGCTCTGGCGACACGGAGACGCGCGACAACGCGTTCCACTTCTCCAGCTCGACGACCTGCCAGAAGCCGGACGTCGCGTCGACGATCTTGCTGACTCCGGCCGGCATCTCGACGATGCCTTTGCGCACGACGGGGTAGACTCCCCAGCGGCCGTAGGTGTTGGCGGTGCCGGCCGCCGCGAGCAGCACTGCGAGCAGTGCCGCTGCCACGCGGAAGCGGCGCGAGCGCGTCGTGCCGTAGCAGACGGCGGCGACGCTGCCGAGCGCGGCGCACCACAGGATCACGCTCGGTGCGCCGCGTAGTTCGAGACCACCCAACACGAACAGGCAGCCGAGCGCCGCGCCGACGAGGTCCGCGCCGTAGATCCTGCCGACCGGCAGCCGGCTGCGCGTGAGAGCGAGGGTGATCGCGATGCCGAAAAAGTAGAACGGCGCGGAGCAGACGACCGTGGTCGCGAGCAGCGACACGATGCCCATCAACGTCAGCGTGATACCCGCCGGGATCAGACACAGCAGCGCGAGTGCGCACGGCACGATCAGCGCGAAGCCGAGGCTCGCGCCCGCGGCCTCTCCGGCCCAGCGCTCGGTCGTGAAGCGATCCGGGCGGAGATAGACGCGCACGGCACCCGCGGTCATGCCGAGCATTGCGGTCGACAGCGCGAAGAACGCGAGGTGATACCAGGTCGTCAGGCTCAGCAGCCGAGTCAGCGTGATCTCGAGCGCGAGCGTCGCGAGGGCGATCAGGAAGGTCCCGGCATACAGGCGCATCGTCGCGCCATCGGACGCCAAAGACCGCCCGCCGACAAGGCGGCTGCGCGTCGATCCCCACGAGGACGTTGGCATGGGCCTGCCGACACCTCCACTGCGGCATCGGGCGCGTCGGCACCGTGCGGAATCGCAAGAGAATCCGTGCAGGTCGCGGCGACGGATCTCGCCCCCGGGAGGTGAAACCCGAGATCGATGACCGAACCACACCGCAGCGTGCTGCTCCTGGTCACCCGGTCCACCGCGTCACACCGCGTTCACCGACCGGTCGACTCGGCGACGGGGCTCGGAGGCCGCGTCCCGTTCGAGGACTTGCCGTCATGAACCACACCATCCTCCGCTTCACCCTGGGCTCGGTCGCGCCGATCGCGGCGCTGGCCGCGCAGGGCCTGCCGCCGCCCACGCCGACCCTGTTGCGCGACATCACGCCGGGCGGTGGCTACGGGCCGCTACACCTGACCGTGCTCCAGGACTGCGTCTGGTTCTCGGACAACGACGGACAGGTCGGTCAGGAGATCTGGGTCACCGACGGCACGCCGCAGGGTACGCAGCTATTCGCCGATCTGAACCCCGGCAGCGCCGGCAGCAGCCCGACGGACTTCTGTGTGCTCGGCGATCGCATGTTCTCCGGCGCCACCGGGCAAAGCGATGGGCAGGAGCTGTGGGTGACGGACGGCACCGTGGCCGGGACGCACAGCCTCGGCGACCTGCGGCCGGGAAGCGGTGGCTCCTACCCCGAGTTCTTCACCGCCTACCCAGCCGGGTGGACCTTCGGCACCATCCACGTGCCCGCGGACATCGCGCTCGACGGCCTGGAGTCGCTGATGCAGGCCTACCTGGGCTCGACCAGCGTGCCGAGCGCCCACGACTTCACCGATCCGGGGAACCTGTACCTGGGGTCGTGAACGCGAGGCCGTCGAGCCGCCGGTCACTTCGCCGAGTGCTCTGCGGCGATCAGCTCCAGCATCGCACTCCCCATCGCCCGGCCGATGTCGGTGAACGTGCGCACGCTGCCGAGGTAGTGGTAGCCGCGGTCGGAGCCGACCTTCTCCCACGCTTCGCGGTGCTTCTCCCAGCCGTCGACGAGGGCCGCCGCGTCGCGGTCCCAGAACACGTCGGTGGCGACGCTCGCGACGTTGCCGCGGAACTCCGGCGTCTCGGCGATGCCGGCCTGCGCCGCCTTGATGCGAGCCATCGCACCTTTCGCCGGCTGCAGGCCGTTCTGCCCCATGATGCCGACGACGACCGGCAACTTCGGAGTGTGCAGCTCCGTGCGCACGTCGCGGACGAGGCAGGCGAGGTTGTCGCCGTAGCGGCTGATGAAGCCCTCGTCGTATTGGTCGTTCCAGCCCTGGAACCAGACGAAGCCGGCGAACTCGACGCCCTGGCCGTGGTACTCGGGAAAGCGGTGGGGGAGGTCCGCCAGCACCGTGTGGATCTCGTCGATCATCGCGCGGTAGTACCTGCCGTAGCGTGCGCGGACGGTGGCGAGGTCGACGGGCGGGCGGTGGTGCTTCTCGTTCTGCGCGTTCTCGCGCGCGACGATCGCTTGCAGCTCTTCGTCGGTCGGTTGCTTCGCGCTCGGCGGCAGGAAGTCGCAGCCGAGGCTCTTGCCGCCCCACGCGGTCTTGATCAGCAGCACCTGCTGTTCGTGGTGGTCGCCGACCACCATGCCGAAGCCGAGCTCCGGACCGATGCAGCCGGGCGAGCCGAAGCCGATCGTCAGGTCGCCGTGGCGATCGAGGAAGTTGATCCACACGTCGCGGCGCACGACCCAGTGGCCGTCCGGCTTGAGGTCCCGGTAGTAGTCGCGCGTCTTCGGTGCCTCGGACTGGTACTCGGCGAGCTTGACGCGCGCCTTGCCCTCCATGTTCGACTGGCCGGCCAGGACGAAGACCTGGAGCTTGCCGCTGCCGGCCTTGGTGCTCTGCGCAAGTGCCAGCGTGCTCACGAACGGGAGCGCGGCGACGAAGACGAGTGTGGCGGGATTCCGCATGGCGACGCAGGATGACGAAGAGGAGTGGACAGGTCCCGAGGTTACTCCACGTGGAGTGTGGCCCGGAAGCGCGCGATGCCGACCGCGGAGCGCGGCTCGGGGTCCTCGACCTGCGGAACGGCATCGCGGTATCGTGAGCGCCTGATCGGGGCGAAGACGTTCGCCGTCGGCGGCGCCGCCGCGATCCACGCCGGCACGTGAAGCCGGCGCATGGGCCTGCACGTGAGCCGAACCGGAGAACCGACGTGCACCACCGAACCTGTCTCTTCGTCCTCCTCGGCAGCGCGACGCTCGGTGCACAGATCGCGCCCGGCGACGTCGTCGTCGCCGTCCGCCAGCCCGCCGCACCGGCGACGCAGCTCCTCGCGGTCGACCTCGCCACGGGAGCGTTCCGGACGTTGCCGCGCTTCCCCGCCGACGGGCTACCGCCGCTCGCGGTGACGTTCGACACCGTCGACGGCGGACTCCTGCTCGCGGTCGACGCCGGTGGCGGCGTCTCACGCATCCTCCGCTTCGACGTGCAGGGAGGGTTTCCGGTGCACGAGCGCGCCCTCGGCGACGTGCCCGGACCGGTGACCGAGCTCACGCTCGGCGCCGGCCGACTCCTCGCCGCGGTCGGCGGTTCGCAGGGTGGCATCTACGCGTTGCCGCGCACCGGGGGAACGCCGACCCTCGCCGTGTCGCTGCCCGAGCTGGCCGTGCTCCGAGGCTCGGTCGACGGCGATCTCGTCACCGTCGCGTCGTCGGCCGGTGTCGGACCGCCGCCGACCAACCCTGGCGCCGGCATCCTGAGCCTTTCCATGAGCAGCTTCTTCTTCGGCCCGGCGATCTTCACCAGCTACCCGCATCCGTGGATCACCGGGTCGACGACCCTGCCGTTCCCGCAGCCGCGCCTCGTGCTCTCGCACGCGGACGGGACGATGGCCTACGAGCAGTTGACCTACGGCGGCGGCGCCCAGCCGGTCGTGATCCAGGTGCAGCCGGCGCCGCCCGCGGGCAGCGCCAACGCGATGAAGCCGGCGCCGTCCCTCGGCGTCCGTCCGCTGGTGCTCGGCGGCAGCGCGTTCCCGATGCTCTGGACCTTCGATCCGTACGCCAGCGCGCCGGCGTTGGCGACGCTCGCGGGCCCGCTGCCCGGCGATCCGGTCGACTTCGCGCTGGCGCCGGACACGAGCGGTGTCTTGCAGCCGTTCGGCACCGCCTGCGGGTCGACGCCGATGGAGCTGCTCGCGCAGGGGCCGCCGAACCCCGGGGCGACGCTGCAACTCCAGCTCACCGGTGGAACGCCGAGCGCCGCGGCGTTCGCGGTGTTCGGCGGTTCGGATCAGCTCGGCGGCGCGCTGCCCCTCCTCCTGCCCGGTGGCTGTCCGTTGTACGTCTCGCCCGACATCGTGCTGGTGCAGTCGACGAACGGCACCGGCGCTGCGGCGTTGACCGTGCCGATCCCGAACCAGTCGTCGTTGGTCGGCGTCACCGTGTTCGCGCAGTGGCTCCAGGTCCCGGCGGCAATCGCGGTGAGCCGCGCGCTGGCGATCCGCGTCGGCACGTGAGCTGCGAACCCGCGCGACTCGTCCACCCACGCGAACTCCCGGAGATTCGCGTGGGTGAGCAGGTTCGGCGCAGGCAGCCACGGCGATGGGCACAGCTCCGGGGCCGCCGCGCCGGTGCACGCGACGCATCCGCCTTCGAGCGAGGCACACGCTGTCACTGGATCGTCAACGACAGGCCGCGCGACGCCGCGAGCGTGTTGCCGGGTTCGACGTGCACGCTCTGTGCAGTGATCACGACGCCGGCAAGGCTCGGATCGCCAGGGATCGGCAGCGCGACCGCGGAGCCCGGCGCGTACGTGACGATGCTCGAGCCGAGATCGACCAGGACCTCGATGCCTGCGACGTTCACCGAGCCGCGGCCGGACGACAGGGCGAGAACCGACAGCGACGCGGGGCCCGGTGCCGAGCCCATGGTCAGCGAGAAGCCCGCGTTGCCGATCGTCGGCAAGCCACCTGGGTTGGGGAAGTTGGCGAACCAGTAGTGGTTCTGACCGTCGCTCGAAGCCCCGTAGCTTTCGATGGCGTCATGCACCGCCGGTCCCAATCCCATCGTGCCCCACCCGCCCGGGGACCCGGCGATCACCGTCGAGGCTCCGGTCGAGGGGTCGACCAGCGACAGCGTGTTGCGATTGGCGCTCGGGAAGGTGGGTGCGAACCCGGCCGCGGCCACGAGGTAGCGGCCCGAGACACGGTCGAGAGCGATGCCCGCCGGCGACACCGACAGCGCGTCCGTCGTCGTGGTCACGGCGGCAGGGCCCCAGCCGTTGGGTCGGACCGCGTGCGTGTAGTGCGTCGTCGTCGCCAGGTCGCTGGCGCTGAGGTAGACGGTGCCGTCGTCGTCGCAGGTCGCGCTGCCGGACAGTTGACCCGACCAGGTCGCGATGACCGCTGCCGTGTTGGTCGCCAGTTCGACGCGATAGAGCGACGCGAGCATGGTCGGCCCGCCGACGTCCGTGGTGCGGGCGTAGTAGATGAACGGCCGGTCGGATCGAGCGCGGCACCACCGCCATCGCCGGCGTTCGGGGGATCGGGCAACAGCGTGAAGGTGGGCGTCGGCGTCGACGCGTCGACGATCGCCAGCAGGTGGTTCGCCATCGGCCCCATGGTGAGGGCCGCGTGGCCATCCGAGGTGGTGACCAGGAAGCGTCCGTCGGGCAGCACGGCAGCCCATGAGAAGCCGATGCTCGCCGTGGTGCCCAGCACGATTCTCCGCGTCCGCACCGGGTCGACGGCCGAGCCGTTGAGGTAGAAGACGAACAGCTCGACGACGCCCAGGGTCGGACCGCCGGCCCTGGCCACGGTGCCGACGACGATTGCGCCGTCTTCGGATCGGTAGGCCACCGAGGCCACTCCCTGTTGGAACGTGACCCGGCCCGGTCGACTGCAGGTGCGACGGCAGGCCCGTGATCGGCGTCACCGCTCCGCCCGCCAGCGGGACGAGGAACAGCCCCGCGGTGCCGGCGGACTGGGGGCCCGAGAAGGTGCCGACGATCGCATCGCCGGGGGGCACCTGGGCCGAGGCGGCGCCGATGAGGCTGAGCGTCAACCCGCAACGGGCGACGAACCGGAAGCAGAGCGATGGGGGAGCAGTCATGGCAACCTCGAGCAGGAGAAGCAGGAATCCGCCGACGCACGGGCGGCTGCGCGCCCCGGCAGTTGGTGGTCAGGGTCGTCCGCAGGGTCTTCCCGACAGTCGAACCCACTATGCCGCATCTCCCATGTCGCGGTTCGGCGGCCGACACGCATTCGCGGAATCCCGGAGAGACCATCTCCGACGCGTGCGCCGATGCCCGGAAGCGCATCGCGACGGGCTTCGAGCCGACCGGCGGCCGCCGCCGCGCTCCCATCGCACGATGCTCCCAGCGCGCCGGAATTCGTGTCGGTGAGGGCCGACTGCTGTGGGATCCAAGGACGGTGGCCGCGTCCGTCGTCGCCATCGCCGGTGGATTCCATGCGCGACTCGCTGTCCGACGACGACCGGTGCCGGCTCGAAGACCTGTTCGCCCGCGCGACCGGGCTCCCGGCGGCGGACCAGCCCGCGTTCGTGATTCGCGAGTGCGGCGCGAACCTGCAGCTCTGCGCGGCACTCCTGCGGCTGCTCGCGGCGCACGCCGGCGAGGACCACCTGCAACGGCTCCGATCCCGCGGCCTCGATCGGAGGGGCGGTGGATCGCCCGCCAACCGACAGTCCGCCGACGATCCGGACCCGGGCTCGGAGACATCGGCCTGATGCGCGTCCGGAACGACACCGATCACGCCGTGACCCGGACCGGAACCGGTATGGTGGCCCGCTTGGAAGCTCAGCCGGGTCCCGACCGACAGGTCACGCAGCTCCTCGACCAACTGGAGGTCGGGCGGCCGGTGCAAGCGGCGGAGCTCCTGCAGCTCGTCTACCCCGAGCTGCGGCGACTGGCTGCGGCGCGGATGGCACGGCTCGTTCCCGGGCAGACGCTGCAGGCGACCGCGCTGGTGCACGAGGCCTGGCTGCGCATGGTCGGCGATCGCGACCCCGGCTGGCGTGGCCGGGCGCACTTCTTCGGCGCGGCGTCGCGCGCCATGCGCGACATCGTCTTCGATCACCTGCAGGCGAAGCGACGGCTCAAACGCGGCGGACACCTGCAGCGCATCGACGACGACCCGGATGCACTTCCCGCCGCCGGCGGTCCGGGGGAGAACGAGCTGGTCGTCGCCGAGGCCCTGGAGGGCCTCGCGCGCGAGCATCCACGCAAGGCCGAGATCGTGACCATGAGCTTCTTCGGCGGCCTGTCGACCGAGGAGATCGCCGAGGTGCTCGGCCTGTCGACGCGCACCGTCGAGCGTGACTGGCGGTTCGCACGTGCCTGGCTCAACAGCCGGCTCGGGGACCAGGAGCTCGCGCCGTGACCGATGCTCCTGCCGCAGACGACTCGAACCGGCTCGAGGACCTGTTCGAGCGTGCGGTCGGGTTGCCGGCGGCGGAGCATGCGGACTTTGCCGCCCGCGAGTGCGGCGCCGACGTCCCGCTCCGTGAAGAGCTGCTGCGCTTGCTGGCCGCGCACGCCGGCGACGACCACTTGCAGCGACTCCGTGGCGCGGTCACGGCGGCAGGTGTGCTGCGTTCCGGCGATCGAGTCGGACCGTACGAGCTGCGCGAGCAGATCGGCGAGGGCGGCATGGGCACGGTCTATGCGGCCGAGCAGCAGGCACCGGTCGTCCGCCGCGTGGCCCTGAAGCTGATCAAGCCCGGCATGGACAGCGCTCGGGTCGTGGCGCGCTTCGAGGCCGAGCGCCAGGCCTTGGCTCGCATGGCGCACCCGAACGTCGCTCAGGTGTACGACGGCGGCACGACGGCGAACGGGCGCCCGTACTTCGCGATGGAGTACGTCGCTGGCGAACCGGTCACCGACTACTGCGACCGCCAGAAGCTGACGACGCGCGAGCGCCTCGAGCTGTTCCTGCCGCTGTGCCGTGGTGTCCAGCACGCGCACATGAAGGGCCTGATCCACCGTGACCTGAAGCCGTCGAACCTGCTGGTGACGCAGCAGGACGGGATCGCCACCCCGAAGATCATCGACTTCGGCATCGCGCGGGCGACGACCGGGCGATTGGGCGAGCAGTCCTTGAACACGATGGTCGGACAGATCATCGGCACGCTGGACTACATGAGCCCCGAGCAAGCCGACCCGACCGGCACGGACGTCGACACGCGCTCGGACGTCTACTCGCTCGGGGTCGTGCTCTATCAGCTGGTCAGCGGAGTCCTGCCGTTCCAGCACCTGCGCGAAGGCGTGCCGCTCTCCGAGCTCCAGCGTGCGATCCGCGAGCTGGATCCGCCCACGCCCAGCACCGGACTGCGCACGCACGCGGCGCAGATCGCGCCGTTGCACGGCACCGACCGACGGACGTTGGTCCGACAACTCGCCGGCGACCTCGACAAGATCTGCATGAAGGCGTTGGAGAAGGATCCGGCGCGCCGCTACCAGTCCGCCGCCGAGCTCGCCGACGACGTGCGCCGTCACCTACGGCACGAGCCGGTGCTCGCGGTGCGCCCTGGCCCGGTGTATCGGGCACGCAAGTTCGCGCGGCGGCACCGGGCCGGCGTCACCGCTGGTGCGTTGATCGTGGTGGCGCTGGGCGCCGGCGTGTTCGGCATCGTCTCGGGCCGAATCGCGGCGGAAGCCAAGACCAGGGTCGTGCTGAGCCTGTCGGACAATCGGAAGCTGGACGAGCTGATGGACCGGGTGACGACGCTGTGGCCGCCGTACCCCGACCGGATCCCGGCGCTGAAGGCGTGGCTGGGGGATGCCCGCACGCTGGTGGGCCACCGTGCCAGCCACACTGCGAACCTCGCGGCGATGCGGCGCGGCGACCGCCCGCGGTCCGATGAGGACCGGTGGCTCGAGGAGCAGACGGCCGAGCTGATCGCCAAACTGACGCGGCTCGAGTCGGAGCAGTTCGCGGCCGACGCGCCGTTCGACGAGCACGGATGGAGTGTGGCGCGAAGGCTCGCCGAGGCGGAGAAGCTCGCGGCCGGCTTCGCACCGGGCGGTGAGTACGCGAAGGCGTGGTCGCGGGCACTGCCGGCGATCCGAGCCGCCTATCCGGGGCTGGAGCTCACGGTGCAGCCCGGGCTCGTACCGCTCGGGCCCGATCCCGTCTCGCACCTGTGGGAGTTCGCGCACCTGCTGAGCGGACGGCCGGCCTTGCGGGACGCTTCGGGCAGGTGCGTGTTGACGGCCGAGTCGGGCATCGTGCTGGTGCTGGTGCCCGGCGGGACGTTCTACATCGGCGCGCAGTCGCAGGACCCGAAGCGACCGAACTACGACCCCGGCTCGCTACCGGCCACGCTCGAGAAGCCGAACTTCGAAGGGCCGCCGGTCGCGATCGACGTCGAGCCGTTCTTCCTGTCGAAGTACGAGATGACCCAGGCGCAGTGGGAGCGGTGCACGGGATCGAATCCGAGTCTGGTCCAGCCGAAGGGGCGGTTGTTCCATGCGCCGACCAATCCGGTCAACCAGGTGAGTCGGGACCAGTGCGCCGAAGTCGTGCAACGGCTCGGCCTGGTCCTGCCGCACGAGCAGCAGTGGGAATACGCGGCGCGCGCGGGGACGACGACCCCGTGGTGGACCAGCGAAGCCGAGCTCGTCCGCGCGGAGAACCTGTTCGGACCGGCCGATGGCTTCCGGACGATCGCGCCGGTGGGCACGTTCGCCGCGAACCCGTTCGGCTTGTTCGACGTCCTCGGCAACGTCAGCGAGTGGTGCTCGAACCATCCTTGGGAGTACGGTTCGGACCCTGACGACGTCCTCCCGGAGGTGCGCCTGGAGCAGGCCGCGCGCGGCGGCAACGCCAGGGCCAGACCCATCGATGCGCGTTGCGCGAAGCGCCTGACCACGCAGGGCGGGACCCACCCCGCGCTCGGACTCCGACCCGCGAGGGTTGTCACGCGGTGAGCGGAGTGTGCCGCTGTCGGCGGCTCACGGTCGCCGGCTCGCACCTCGGTGGGATCGTCGGGGCGGCAGGAAAGACGGAATCCGTGTCGGCCCGCAGCCGCGGACGGGGGGATCAGGAGCAGACGATGTCGCCGGTGTGCGGACCAGTCCGCGCGCGAGCGTCGTCACCACCAGAACCAGAGCCTCGTCGGCGAGCCCGGCGATCGGAGTCCATCATGAGCCTCGTCTGCACGTCTGCAATGTCCTCGGCCCTCGCGGCCGTTCTGCTCCTCGCCGGCGCGACGCCGGTCGCCGCGCAGGCCGCACCACTCGGCAATGGCGGCGGTGTCATCCTCGGGCAGGACCAGGAGATCCAGCTCTTCGCGTTCCATTGCCTGCAACTGCCGGACGGCTCGATCACGGGGGTCGTCGTGATCGCGGAGCCCGCCACCCGTGGGTTCCTGCGCGTCGAGCTGAGCTCGGCCACGGCGTTCGGTGACATGCTGGCGGTGGCGGGCGAGATCACCGCAGCGGTGAACACCCCGCCGCAGTTCGGCGTCGGGCAGACGATGTTCCTGGTGTTCGACGACAACGGCCACGGCCGTACGGCACCCGACCAACTCGCGAGAGGCGTCGTTCCGCTGGCCTTCGGCAACCCGACCATCCAGCAGATCCTCGCCCTCGTCGGCCCGCCGCCGCCCTCGGCCTTCACGCCGGTCCTCCGCGGCGACATCCGGATCCGCTAGCGCGCGGGATCGACAGGGAGTCACGGCTCCGCGCCCGTGACGCCGATACTGCGGACCGATCCCGAGGTGGGGGGCACGCCGTCGAGGTCTCGCGAGGCCGGCGGAGCACGCGAGCCCATGCGGTCGTGCCGCGTGCGCGCAGCCAGGGTCGGCGCCCGACGAGTCGCGGTATGCTGATCGCGTGATCGGACGCCGCGAACCACAACCAGGAGACGAGCGACCGAGTCCGGCGGTGGACGGCGTCGAGACGCCCCGCGAGGAATCCCGGGAAGCCGCGTCCGGCACCGTCGCCGACGCGCGGGCATCGGCGCACTCCGGCGCGGACGCCGCGACCCCCGACGACCAACGAGCGCTGACGACGCTGTTCGCGAGCTATCGGCGCTCGCGTTCGCTCGAGATCGCCGAGCGCATCTACCGCATCGCGACGCCACGCTTGCGCATCCATGCCGCGACGATCCTGGCCGACGCCAACGACGTCGACGACGTGATCCAGGACGCGATGTTGCTCGCGCTCGAGCAGCCCGATTCGTGGGACGGCGAGCGCCCGATCCTGCCGTGGCTCGCGGGCATCGTCAGGAACCTCGCCGTCAACCGCCAGCGGTGCGAGCGGCGTCGCAAGTCGCGTGAGTCGACGGCCACGGTCGGTCCGGGTCGCGGCGTCGACCCGCTCGACGAAACGGCTGCAGCGGAGTTGTTCCGCATCGTCGAACAAGGGATCGGTGAGTTGCCGTCGAAGTACCGGGCGGTCGTCGTCTACCGCCTGCTTCGCGGCGAGACGTCGGCCCGGATCGCGAGCGAGCTGAGCCTGACGGAGAACGCCGTCCGCGTCCAGCTCAGCCGCGGGCTGCGGATGCTCCGCGACCGATTGCCGATCGGGATCGGGGCCGCAGTCGCCCTGGCTCTGATCCCGCGCAGCGGCCGGGCCGCCGTGCCCTCGGGTGGCGCGGAGTCGCCCCCGACGAGGATCGCGCGACGGCTCGCCCCGTCGGGCATGCGGCGGGCGTCGGTGCTCGCGGCGGCCGTGGCCCTCGTGTCCCTGACGATCTGGGTCGCGCGGCCGCCGGCGCCGGACACGACTCACTCAGGCGCCAGCATGGGCGGCGCGATCGCGCTCGCCCCGACGGTCGTGGACGATGCGCAGAGCGCCGCTTCGCCGGCGGGCTCGATCGACCGGACCGTGCTCGCGGGTTCGGCCCGGGTACCGGTCGAATTCGAGCTACGGATCGATGGCGCGCCCGCGGCCGGTGCACCGGTCAGCTTCGAGCGCCTGCACGAGCGCCCGCCATTGCTGCGGGCCTGGGTCGACGAGTACGGGGAGCGGAGCGAGATCGCCGTTCCCGGCAGCGAGCGGGGCGAGCTCGTGCGTTCGTGGACGTCGGCCGACGGCCGGCTGCGGTTCGAAGCGGAGGCGGGTCGCTACGTGATGCGGGCGCCGGGGAACGCTGGCGTGTTCGCGGTGGAGGCGGACACGCCGGGGCGCTTCCTCGTCGATCTGTCGAAGGGGGCGGCGCCGTTCGCGTGCCAGGTCCGCGACGCCAGCGGCGAGCCCTGCGCGGCGGAGATCTGGTGCGGAGTGGGCGGTCCGAACGATTCGCTGACCCGACTGTGCGAGACCGATGCGTCAGGTCGCTTCGCCGCGGTCCTGTCCCGCGGTGCGGTCGTGCAGGCTCGGATCGAGCACGGTGCCTCGCAACGGGTCCGCGTGACGATCGAGCCATCGGAATTCGAGCTGGCGCTCGCGCCCGCGCAACCGCTGTCGGGAGTCGTGCGGGCGACCGATGGCCGACTGCTGACGGGCGCGACCGTCGAACTCGGTGATGGTGACCCGCCGTCGCGAACCGAGACCGATGCGCGCGGGCGATACAAGATTCCCGGCGTGCTGCCCGGCGTCTGGCGGGTGGTCGCTCGGGATCGCGGGAAGCGAGCCGGATGGTCCTCGTCCGACGTGCGGATCGACGGGATCGGAGCGACCGAGCTCGACGTCGATCTGACCCCGACCGCGACCGTGGTCGGTCGCATCACCGACCCGTCCGGTGTGCCGATGGACAAGGTCTGGGTCCGCAGCGGGTGGTCGCCGTATCGGCTCGAGTCGGCGAGCGCGACGACGGGTGCGGACGGCAGGTTCGAGCTCCGCGGCGTCTCCCCCGGCGCGGTGCGCGTCGCGGCCGGGACGGATCGGGAAGGCTTCGCGCAGGCGACGCTGGAGCTGGTCTCCGGTCGGACGACCCACTGGAATGCACGGCTGTCGCGTGACGACTTGCTCGTGGCGGGGGTGGTGGCGGGCGTTCCGGACGGCGTCGCCGTGACGGTCGGCGTCGACGCCGCGTCCCAGTTCGCACCGGTGACCACCGCGCTGACCGACGGCCGCTTTCGTCTGGCGGTGCCACCCGAGTGGGCGGGACGAAAGGTCAGGGTCCGGCTCTACCGAACCGATGTGCTGCAACGCCTCGGCATCCATTCGTCGATGCCGATCGCCGTGCAGGGCGATGTCGACCCCGGCGATCAGGACGTGCGCATCGTCGTCGCCGGGTCCGCCGAAACGAGCGGGAGTGTGGCTGCACGGGTCGTGGCCCCGCGCGGTCGAGCCCTCGGTGCGATCCGTCTCTCGAATCGAGATCTCGACCACTGGGTCGAAGTGGGCCGTCTCGAACTCGGACAGACGGCGCTCGAGGTCCACGCGGACGGGCTGCCCGCCGGATCCTATGCGCTGCAAGGCAACGGCGGCGTGTCGCTGATCGAGTTCGACCTGGCCGCTGGGGAACACCTGGATCTCGGCGAGGTGATCGTGCCGAGCGATCGCCCGCCGACGGCGTCGGCCGACGTCGAGTTGCGGTTCCGACATCCGGGCGACGCCACCGAGCTGGACCGGCTGCGAATCGACGTGTTCGATCGCGATGGCAGCCGGCTGGCCGGTGGGTTCGCGAGTGGCACCGACGGATCCTGGCGCTTGCGCATGGCGATCCCGCGCGGCCCAGTGACCGTGGTGGCGGGCACGCCGACCGGACTGCACGCCAAGGCCGAGATCCTCGTGCCGCCGAGAGGCCGCCCGTCGTTCGAGATTCCGCTGCTCCCGCCCGGCGATTCCGAGCACGTGACCCGGCGTTGAGCACGGGAACTCGGAGCCGTAGCGGCCCCGGAGATGGGCAGCGCGGCTGACTGCCTCGGGGCGTGTTCACCGCAGGTGAACACGCCCCGTCGGTTGCGGCCAACGGCGCGGCTTCGCGTCACTGGCCGATCGTGGCCAGCTTCGCGTTGCCGGTGACCGCGCCGAACGCGTTGACGGCAGCATCCCGAACCAGCGGCTGCGCGAAGAAGCTGGCGCCGACCAGCGCCATGTCGTTCGGCAGCGGCAGGCTCGCGGTGCCGACACCGTTGCCTGCGGTCGGCGCCTGCAACGCGGCGAACCCGTCGACGTGCATCGGGCAGCCGGGCATGCCGATCACGCCGAGGTCGATGCCGCCAGGGTCCATCGCACCGAGCACGACGAACGACAGCGGCTCGTTGGCGGGCGCGTTCGCGACCTCGAACGTCATCGTCTGGCCGATCGCCGGGGGAGTTCCGTCCTGCAGGCGGAGATCGACGACGCTGCCGGTCGACGTCGGGCAGCCGGTACCCACCGACGTGAAGGTGCCGAGGGCGCCGAAGAAGAAGCGGATCTCGAACTTGGTGTCGTTCAACGCCGGATGCCGCACGATGTTGGCGATCAGGCCCGCACCGCCGGCGTAGGGGTTGGGCGTGTTGCGATTCTGGTTCTCGAGGGAGCACTCGACGTCCAGGTTGCCGGCCGTGTCGGTCGACGACAGCACCGCCCAGTACTCGGTCGCCGTCAGCAGTGGGATCTGGCTGAAGTGCCAGTGCATCGGCGTGTGGAACACCGGCCCGTTGGTGTCGACGAAGTCGGTCGAGCTCCCGACGAAGTTGCCGCCGGCGTTCGGATCGCCGTCGTAGATGTTCAGGTAGGTCGTCGCCGACGGGGAATTGGCGCCGGAATTGCCCTGGTACAACGTGATCTGTGCCAGTGGCAGCGCTGGAAACGCGCTGGCATCGGGCATCACGCCGACGCCGGGAGTGAACGTCTGCCCGGTTGCGCGCGCGCCGAAGTTGTCCCCGCCGAGGGGCTGACTGATGGTGAACGCCATGGGGGCCTGGGCGGCGCAGGGCTCGGCGAGGAAGGCCGCCGAGGCCAACGAGAGGAGGGTCGCGATTCGAATCGGGTTCATCGTTAGGTAGGAGCGGAAAAGAAAGCAGCGGCGTCGAGCACCGCTCGGGAATTGGATTTCGGGTCGGCCCGTCGCACGGCAGGGTCGCGAACCGACCGGGGCTGCCGGCGGCAGGACCACCGCGGAGGCGTGGTCACGGCAATTGGTCCGAGCCCCGCGGGGCGTTACGGTTTTTTCGCGAACGCGCCTGCGCCGCGAGCGGCCCTCGGTTGCGCGGCGGCGAAACGGCGCGACGCGCGCCGACGCGTGGGCGACCGATCGGGCGACGGCCGACCGCCGCTCGTTCCGCGACCCCGCGCAGGGGCGGCTTCCCGTCGCGCACCGTGCCCGTTCGGGCGTTCGGACCGGACCCAACCGCCCCTCAGGCGCCGGTCACCGTCCGCACACCGCCTGGTCGTCGCCGGCGTCGATCATCAGGTCGTAGCGGCCGAAGTCGCGCGTCGACCGTCCCCGCCGCGCGCGTCCGTGGTTGCCGCGGACGTCGTTGCCGATCAGCGTGACGTCCTCGGGTCGGGCGTGCCTGCCGCCGCGCCGGACGATGCCGTAGCCATCGGCGCCGTGGCCGCGGCGGTCGCCGTTGTCGAGCAGCGCGTCGTGGAGGATCAGCGCGTCGCGGACCCTCGGCCCGAGCTCGACGCCACTGCGTGCCGATCCGGTGACCGTCGACTCGCGCAGCACGAATCCGGTGACGGCGCCATCCACCCGGACGCCGTCGTTGCCCGCGTCGCCGACGTGGCACGACTCGATCGTGACGTCGCGGCTGCCGTCGCGGACGAGGACGGCGGGGTGCCGCCCGCGCGTGCCGTCCACGAACAGCGAGCTCAGCACCACGCTCCGGCTCGCGCGGATCGTGACTCCCGCGCGGCCGGCCCTGCATCGTCCCGGTTGCACGTGCACGCCCTCGACGAGCAGGTCCCGGCTCCGCGCGATGCGCAACCCGCGGACCGTGACGAGACCGAGCGATGCGAGGCCGTGCACCGCCAGGTCGCTCTGGTGATCGAGGCGCAGCACCTCCTCGTAGGTGCCGGGCGCGATCAGGATGCGGACGAGGCCGTCGCCGGCGGCCGCGTCGATCGCGGGCTGGATCGCGCCGAACGCCATCCAGGAGCCGTCGCCGCGCTGCCCGATCACGCGCGCCACCGGACGCGGGTCGCGGATCGTCAACGAGACCGTCGTCTCGAGCGGCATCCCGTCGACGGTCGCACCGATCTCCGCGGTGCCGGCGGCGTCGCCGGAGAGGTGTTGGGTGTAGCGGCCTTCGCCTTCGCCGACGACCGATCCGACGAGCTGGCCGAGCGTCGTCTCGATCGCGACGGACACCCCGGCGTCCATCGGTTCGCCGAGCTCGTCCCGGACGACGACCGTCACCACCGCCTCGTGCCCGACGTCGATCGCCGCCGGGCTCACGGCGATGCTCGACTGCTGCGGATCGGCACGCGCCGGCTCCACCGACGTGAACACCTCGCCGGCGCCACCGTCGGCGCCGCTCCCACCGATCGCCAGGCTGCGCGTGCCCAACGCGACCGCGGAGCCGAACCGTCCGTTCGATTGCAACGCGGGGCTGTCGAACGCACTCACGAAGCGGAACACGCCGGTCTCGTCCCGTTCGAACAGGTATGCGCGTCCGACGTCGAGCACGAACCCGCTCTGGTCGTTCCCCATGGCGCCGACGAGGAGGCGGTCGCCGAGCAACGCGACACTGTGTCCGAACAGGTCCCCTTCGGCGCGGTCCGGCGCGAGCAGCTTGCCCGCGTACGCGAACCCGCCGCCACTGCGATCGAAGAGCGCGACCGAACCCGATTCGCGCCCGCCGTCGTCGTCGTTGCGCACGCCGACCGCCAGCACATCGCCGGAGCAGGCGAGCGCTCGCCCCGCCCGGTCGGTGGCGGCCGCGTCGGGCGTGACGAGCTTGTCGACCGCGACGAACGCGCCGCTCTGCTCCTCGAGCACGTAGACGGCGCCCGCGTCCACCGCTCCCGTGTCGTCCTGCAGCGCGGTCGCGAACAGCGTCGAGCCGTCGTCGTCGAACGCCACCGCGAAGCCGAACGAGTCGCCGGTCGCCACGCCGGCCGGGCGGAGGATGGCGGTCGCGCCGAACGTGCCGTCGACGCCACGGTCGAAGAGGTGGACCGCGCCCGTCTGCGCGTCCTGCCACGGCGCGCCGACCGCGAGGCGGCCGTCGCGCAAGGTCAGTGCGAAGCCGAACCTCGCGCCGGGCCGCGGCGTCGTCGCGGTGACCCGCACCATGCCGGCGAAGGTTCCGTCCGGCTGGTGGGTCAGCACGTAGACGGCATCCTCGTCGGGCGCGCCGACGGCCAGGAGGTCG
This sequence comes from uncultured Planctomycetota bacterium, assembly GCA_963823025.1. GTDB lineage: Bacteria > Planctomycetota > UBA1135 > UBA1135 > UBA2386 > CAWGKH01. The sequence continues at coordinate 123,400 of CAWGKH010000014.1, forward strand.
CCGTCCAGGGCGACGCACGCTCCGAACCGCGACGCGCCCGTGGCGGTCGACGGCGCCAGCACCTGACGCTCGACCCAGCCCGTGCCCGTCGCGTACCCGAACACGTGCACCTCGTCCGCTCCCGGCGCGCCGACCACCATCGTGCGCCCGTCCAGTGCGACGGCTTCGCCGAAGCCTGCGCCTGGCATTCGCACCGCTGCGGTCACCCGCTGGGTGTCGGCCTGTGCGTCGACGACCGCCGATGCGGCCGCGATCGCCAGCGCCGCGACGGCGATCGTGGCCGTCCGCGCGCGGCGATGCGCCGAACGCAGCCGAGTCTCGCGTTCATCGATGATCGCCACCTCGTGCCGGAGACCAGACCAAACCCCTGATTGCTTTCCCATGACGAGACCCTCCAGACCGCCCGTTCCGCGAGCCATGTCGACAATTGCGACGCTCGCCTTGAGTGGCATGTCTCGAACAGGGACCGCGCACTGCAGATCGACTGAAGTTCGACGGGCGAGAGCGATGCGAAAACGCTCCGTTTTCCGGGGGGCAAAGCGTCGGGCGCGTGCGTAACGCGTGCGAGCCGACTCCATCGGACGCATCCCTTGCCATGAGAACACCCGCTTCCATCGTCCTCGCCCGTCGCTTCGCCGCGGCCTGCTTCGCCGTGCTCCCGGCCGCGGTCCTCACGCCAGCCGCTCCGGCCCAGGCGCCGCGGGCGGACTCCCACACGAGCCAGTCAGCGCACAGCTCGAGCCATCGGGTCGTCGTCGTCGACGGCAAGACCGTCGTCGACGAGACGATCGTCGACGGCAAGCAAGTGCGGTCCGGTGGTGGTGGCGGCGCCGGCGGTGGGCTGCCTCCGGGAATCGATCCGGAGGCGATGCTCCGCGAGCTGCGTGCGCGGATGCCGGACGTGGGCCACGACCTGCCGCCGGTCGGGAAGGACGCCCCGAGCAAGAGCTCGGCGCACGCCTCGAGTTCGAGCACGCATCATGTCGTCGTCGAGAACGGCAAGACGGTCGTCGACGAGGCGACCGGTGACGGCAAGCCGGTGCCGGCCGGGGCTTCGGGTGGCGACCACCCTGCGGCGCGGGGGGGGCTGGTGCCGGTCCGCGGTGGCGCGGGTCGCGCCGACGCGCGCCCGGCCGGTGCCGGTCGCGACCGGGTCCGTGGACTGCGTCCCCGCACCGTTCGGCCCGCCCGCGCCACACCGGAACCCGTGCGGCAGCGCGGCGGCGCGAGCCCGGCGCGTACGACCACGACGACGCGGCGCTGACCGGCACCGGGTTGGGGCTTCGCCGCGCGTTGCGCGAGACTCTCCCGATCGGATCGCCGGAACCACGATGCCTTCGCACCGCGTGAGCTTCGACCTGCCGTCTCGCTGGGGCGCGACCGAGGACGCCGCGCTGGTGGCGATGCTCGCGTCCGGCGAGGACGCGGCCCTCGACGAGCTGATCCGCAGGCACGGCGATCGGCTGTGCAGCTATCTCGCGCGCCTCGTGCGCGACGGGAGCTGGGCCGACGACCTGCTGCAGGAGGTGTTCGTGAGGGTGCTCGACGCGGCGCGGAGCTACGACGGCACGTGGCCGGTGCGCGTGTGGCTGTTCGGCATCGCGCGCAACCTCGCGGTCGACTGGCTACGTCGCGAAGGATTGCGGCAGAGCCGGCTCCGGAACGTCGCGCCCGCGGAATCCGCGCCGTCCGCCGCACGGGCCGTCGAACAGCGCGAGTTCCAGGATGCGCTGGCTGACGCCATCGAGCTCCTGCCGGAGGGCTTCCGTTCGGTGTTCCTGCTGCGCGAGCAGGAGGGGCTGTCCTACGAGGAGATCGCTGCCGTCCTCCGGATCTCGGCGAAGACGGTGTCGAGCCGTCTGCACCGCGCGCGGCTGTTCCTTCGCGACCGCATGAAGCGGTACTGGGCGTCATGACCACGCGATCCTGCGATTGCCAGGAGGCCGTGCGGCATGCATCCCGCTACCTCGATGGTCGCCTGTCGCCGGCGACGCGGCGCTGGATCCAGGCGCACGTGCGTGGCTGCGCGTCGTGTTCGAAGGCGTTCCGGGACTTCGGACGCCTGTCCCGCGCGACCCACAACCTGCTGCCGCGTCGCGCCGCGTCGGATCTGGCGCATTCGGTGCGCTGCGAACGGACGCGACGGCGAACCACGCTGCTCGCGCGCCTCGGGCGGCGCCGTTCCCGGCTCGCGGTGGCGGCCGGCGTCGTCGCGCTCGCGGGCGTCGTCTGGTGGACGGGGTTCGCGATGGGCCGAAGCACCGCGAACGAGCCTGCGCCGATCGCGATCGACGAGGGACCGGCAGTGCGCGCCGACACGCCGGGCGACTCGCGGCAGACCGACGAACGATTCGTGGCGGCAGCGCGCGGCGTGCTGCAGGACCTGGCGCTGGTCGATCGGCTCGCGCCGCGGGCGCGTCAGCCGCTGCTCGCGGCGCGCCTTTGCTACTTCGACCTGGACACGCGCGCGCAACGCGTGCTCGCGGCGGATCCGCCGGTGGCCCCGGACGTCCGGGCGCTCGCCGGGTTCGTCCGGGACCTGGCGGCGGCGATCGATCGTGGGGTGGCACCGGACTGGGATCGATGGCGACGCGACGCGTGGACACGCGGTCTGTATGCGATCGAAGACGCCAGCGCGGGACCTGCGTACGGCGAACGCGCGGCCGACGTCGCGCAGCTCGTGTCGCGTCGACGCGCGGTCGCCGAGCGGGTCGGTGTCGATCTCTCCACTCGGGATCGCGATGCACTCGCCGGGCTCCTCGAGCTCGAGGACGCCGTGTCGCGCGGTGACGTCGCGGCGCCGATCCGCTTCGCCACTCGGCTGAACGGACGCCCCGCGGATGCGGACCACGACGACCCGTTCGCGCTCCCGGCATCGTTCACCACCGCCCGCGCCCTCGCCCGCGCCGGACTCCGCGCCGCCGCCCGTCCGGTGGTCGAAGACCTCGCCGCACACTTTCCGTCGTTCACCGCGACCGCAGTCCACACCGAGAGCTCGGTCCAGGTGTCCGGTGGCGTGTCCAGCGCTTCGTTGCAGACGAGCGTGTCGGTGGACGCGTCGGGACCGGGCGCGGCGGCGATGGTCCGGCGGATGCTCGACGAGCTCGAGGCGGAGCCGCGCTGAGCGTTCACGGCGTCGTGCCGATCGGTGAGCGTCGTCAGGAACGCCGCCATCGCACGTGGCTCGCGCCCGCCGTCGCCGACTCCCGCCGTGCGCTGTCTCGATGCGCTGGCGGCTGCGCTCGTCCGAGGCTGGCCCCGACCGCTGGTGAAGACTCTCGAATCCGAACGCGCGCAGGAGCTTGCGGCCGCTTCGGCCGACGCCGGTCGCACGCCCCGAAGTCCGCACGTCCGTGGGGTTCACGTCGGATCTTCACCAGCCGTCGGTGCCAGCCGCGCCGTTTCCCACGGCGGCTCGTGGAATCGGGTGCGGACAGCGCGCGAGGTCGAGCGCGGCCGGTCGAGGCACGACCGCGGCAGGCGCGGTCAGGTACTCCGCGAACGCGTCGTCCGGGAAGCAGTAGAGCCACCGTTCGCCCGGCTCGGCGGAGGCGATCACCGGATGGCCCGACTCGGTGGCGTGCTTCCTCGCGTGCCGGTTCGGGGAGTCGTCGCAGCACAGCGTCTTGCCGCACTGCTGGCAGGTTCGGAGGTGGACCCATCGCGCGCCGATGGCCACGCAGGCCTCGCACTCGCGGACCTCGGGCTGCCGGACGTCGTGGATGGCGGAGAGATGGGCGCAGAGGGCTTCGGACATGGTGGGTCTTCGATCTCGAGCCCCGGGGTGCGTGCGGCGGTGATAGGGCGCGCGCCGCTGGCGCACAACGGGGGCCAGACCATAGGATCGGGCGCGGAGAGCGTGCCGTCGCCCGTCGCGGAACCCGGCTCTCCGCAGATTCCGGAGAAGCGAGCGACGGAGATCCACGTGCGCCCGCCGGAAGAAAATGCGAATCGGCATGAACGCCCGCCCGGGGTCCGGTCGGCTCGTCCCGAGCGAGTCACGGTGAGCCGTTCGGCGAGCCAGGCGCGCGCGTCGGCGCCGCCGCGCAGGCGGGATGCGTTGGTGCTGTCGCTCGTGTGCCTGGCGCTCTACCTCGCATTGTTCCCGCGGGGCTTCTACGGCGGCGACAGCGTCAACTTCTACATGATGCTGGGTCTCGGCATCACGCGTGGGGCGATCCACGAGCTCTATCTGCCGATGGCGTCCGCCATGTGTGCGCTCGTCCAGCCGTTCGGTGGCAGTCGATTCCTGGCGATGGCGCTGTTGTCGGCGATCGGGGTCGCGGCGTCGGTGTTCGTGCTCCACCGCGCGGCGGCCCTGTCGGGCCTCGACCGCAAGGGGTGTGCGACGGTTGCACTCGCGGTGGGGCTGTGTCCCGCGGCACTCCAGTTCGCGACCGAGATCGAAGTCAACGGCCCCGCGTTGTTCGGGGCGAGCCTGGCGTGGTGGGCGGCCCAACGATTCCTGCTACGACCGTCGGTGACGCGTGCGGCCGCCGTCGGATTGGCGACCGGCCTGGCCGCGTCGATGCACTCGGCGGCGCAGTTGCTGACGCTCGCCGTGGCGCTCTTCGCGCTCGGTGAACGGCCCGAGCTGTTCGCTCGATGGCGTCGCCTTCCGGCATGGGCCGGCGCGGCGGCGGCGAGCCACCTCGCGGTCTGGTTCACGTGCTCCAGGCTGTTCGGTGCACACGACGTCGCTCCCGGATCGGATCCACTGCACTACTTCGCGGCGCGGGTGCCGATGCTCGGACACCTCGAGGTGCTGCCGGGCATCGCGTGGCGCGAGCTCTTGCTGCCGTGGTTCCCGCTCTGGTGCATGCTCGTCGCTGCATGGTTCGCTCACGACCAGCGTCGCCGTGCAGCCGCGGCCACACTGATCGTGGCGCTGTACCTGCTGTTCTGCCACGTGATGCTCGGTCCGGAGCTGCTCGCCGCGGGTCTCCGCTTGCAGGAGCAAGGCGTCTACTTCCTTCCGATCGGGTTCGTCCTCGCGCTGCTCACCGCGCGCCTGGTGCGTTCGTACTGGCGCATGGCGGTGCTCGGCGTGCTCCTGGCGAACGCGTTGTGGCTGCGACATCCGGGCCACGAGGCGGTGCCCGTCGGCGCTCCGGAAGTGCAAGACGTGGTGGCGTTGATCGACGACCGGCCCGGCGTGCTGATCGTCCGCGACCCGGCGGTGTCCGCCGCGATCCTGCTCGCCGCGCCGGACATGCGCGTGTTGATGGTCGAGACCGTGCGGGAGTGGGCGATCAGCAGACAGGACTGGTTCGCGCAGTTCGATCGCGTCTGGGCGGGGCTGCGAAAGGCCGGCGCGTCGATCTGGTTCTCCGACGCCTCGATCCGCCGGCTCGAGGCCGACCAGGACGGTCTCGTCGATCACCTGCGGACCACGTACCGGCTGGTTCGCGAAGAGCTCGGCAGCTTCGTGGCGTGGCGAGTGGACGCGCGGTAGCAGGCGTGGCTCACGCGCCGTGGCCGGCCGATCGCGATGGCGCTCGACGCCACGGATGACGGCGTCCGCGCGCACGGCGTCCCGAGGCGGCCGTCAGCGAACGCCCGGTTCGTCGTGCGACTGGCCGGCGGCTGCCGGCTGCAGCGACGCCTCGAGCGCCGCGACGTCCTCGGCCGTCAGATGCTGCTTGACCTGATTCAGCATCCCGACGAAGTGCGCGATCTCCTCCGGCTTCGCCGGGAAGCCGACATTGCCGTGGGGTCCGTCCGAGGTCACCAGCGGCTTGCCGTCGCCGTCCAGGAACACGATCCACGGGATGCCGCCGCTCTTCCCGTCGCGCAGCTGGTGCTCGACCTCCTTGCCTTCCGCCATCCGGTCCTCGTCGATCTTGACGCAGACGAAGTCCTTGGCGAGGCGCGGCGCGACGTCTTCGCGCGCCATCCAGTCGTCGAGCCGGTGGCACCATCCACACCACGGCGCGCCGAAGTGCAGGAACACCAGCTTGCCCTCGGCTTTGGCGCGTGCGACGCCTGCCGCCAGCACCTCGTGCGCGTTCTTGGTCGGCACCTGGTGCTCCTTCAGGAACGCCAGCACCTTCTCCGGCGAGTGCTTCGGCCCGTCCTCGAGCGGGTCGGTCGGCTGATTGACGACGACGGCACCGTCGGCGTCGAGCACGGTCAGGAACGGGATGCCGCGGATGTCCGCGCCGTAGCCCGCGGCGACGTCCTTGTTCTTGTCGAACTTGCCCATGTCGACGAGCACGACCTCGTACTCGTTGCGCAGCTCGGTCGCGATCGCGCGATCGCTGCGGAACAGGTCGTGAAGCAGGTGGCACCAGTGGCACCAGTTCGCGCCCCACTGGATCAGCACGCGCTTGTCCTCCTGCTTCGCCTTCTTCACCGCCGCGGCGATCTGCTGCTTCGCGTCCGCATGCTCGTCGTAGATCGCCGGCTGCTTCGCCTGCGGCTTCGCGACGGGCGTCGCGGGTTTGGCCGGTTCCTGCGCGACGGTCGGATTCGAGAGCCACACGCTGGCCAGCAGCGCGCCGAGGACGAGACGGGAGGTTGCCATCGTGCGAAGGGTAGGTGCGCCGGACGTCGGGTCAATCGGCGGAGCCGGGTTCGCGGTATGCTGCGGCCGACTCAGGAGGAACCCATGTCCACTCCGTCCGGCGCGATGCTCGCGCTCGTTCTCGCTGCCGGCGCGCTCAGCGCGCAGGAGCCCGTGGCCCGAGCCACTCCCGCCACGTCCTTCGCCGCGATCCAGGCCGACTACAAGCAGGCGGTGAAGGCGTTCAACGCGCTCTACGAGGCGGCCAAGACCGCCGAGGAGCGCCAGAAGTGCTTCGAGAAGTACCCGAAGGGGGAGGTCTTCGCGCCGCGTGTCGCCGCGATCGTGAAGACGTGGCCCGACGACCCGGTCGCGGTCGAGGCGACGACCTGGTTGACCGCCATCCAGAGCGGCGACGGGAAGACCCTCGACGAGCTGCTCGGCGTGTTGCTGGAGCACCAGATCGAGAGCCCGAACCTGGCCGGGCTGTGCGGCTCGTTGCAGTACGTGTCCTCGCCGGAGTCGATCGCGTTCTTGCGCGCGGCGAAGGCGAAGAACCCGAGCCACGACGTGCAGGGCCGGGCGTGCTACGCGTTGGCGCAGATCCTGGTCGGCGACAGCCGACTGGTCGAGAAGCTGCGCGACGAGCACGCCGACCCGGACCTCGTGCAATGGCTGACCGAGTCTCGCGGTGCGGACGCGGTCGAGGAGTTGCGTCACGCCGATCCCGCGGAGCTGCAGAAGGCGTCGGAGGCGCTGCTCGAGGAGGTCGTCGCGAGCTACGGTGACCTGAAGGCCTACCACAAGACCCTCGGCGAGCAGGCCAAGGGCGACCTGTTCGAGATGCGCAACCTGGTGCCGGGCAAGCCGGCTCCCGAGATCGAGGGCACCGACGTCGACGGCGTCGCGTTCAAGCTCTCCGAGTACCGCGGCAAGGTCGTGTTCCTCGACTTCTGGGGCTATTGGTGAGGCCCCTGTAGGGCCATGATCCCGCACGAGCGGTCGCTCGTGGAGACGTTGAAGGACGAGCCGTTCGCGTTGATCGGCGTCAACAGTGATTCCGATCTCGACCAGCTGAAGCAGACGCTCGCGAAGGAGCACATCACCTGGCGACACTTCTTCGACGGCGGCGGCACCAGCGGTCCGATCGCCACGGCGTGGAACGTCAGCGGCTGGCCGACGACCTACGTGATCGACGCCGACGGCGTCATCCGCTTCAAGAACCTGCGCGACCAGGACGCGGAGGATGCGATCGTCAAGCTGCTGGCCGAGATGAAGGCCAAGGCGCCGGCGTCGAAGTGACGGTCGGTGGCGGCGCCGGGAGTCACCTCGCCGGCTGCCAGTCGAGCTCGCGCGGCGTCGGCTTGCCGTCCGCGCCGGTCGATGGCTCGACCACCGCGAAGCTCGTGATGTAGCGCCTGCCGCTCTCGCAGGTCAGCTCGGCGGTGTGGGGGCCGCGAGCCAGGGTCGGCCACATCGTGCAGCCGGCGGGGTCGAAGAGAGTGCCGATCTCGGCGTCGAACACCGTGTCACCGTCGGGTCCCCGTAGCACGACCGTGCCGCGGCTCTCGTCCGGCGGGAGCGGGAGGCGGATCGGGAAGCGGATCCCCCGAGGCAGCGTGAGCTCCACGTGCTTCCGCTCGCCGGCGGACAGCTCGATCGTCCGCCGGTAGGTCGGCACTTCGTCGCCGTAGACGGTCATCTCGTAGGCTCCGGGAGAGACGGTTCGCTCGAGGTCGCCGTGGTCGTCGAACGGGAGGATCTGCTCGCGCGTTCCTTCCGCACGGAGCTGGAGGAGTGCCCCCGGAAACGTGTCACCGCCTTCGCGTTGCAAGCTGACGGCGAGCGTGGCGGACGCGCCGGATGTCACATCGCCGAGGTCGAGCGTTCGTCCCGGCTGCAACCGGAACGGCGGGGTCGCGAAGCGCGGCAGCGGCGAGTCCTTCCCGGGACCCACGTGCAACGTGTACTCGCGCGCCGGCAACGGACCGATGCGGAACCGACCGTCGGCATCCGGGTGGGCGGTTCCGGGGGTGTTCGAGCCGACGGTGCCGATCCGGTTTCCGTCGTCGACCTGGAAGCCGGCGCTCGTCACGGGACGACCTTCGCCGTCCACCAACCGGCCTGCCACGAACGCCGTCGCGAGTTCTCCCGGCTGCAGCTCCAACACGATGTCGCCGCGCGGCGCCCGGAAGCGGCCGAACCGTTCGCCGTAGATCGACAGCCATTGCTCTGGCTCGTGGAGGTCGAGCAGGTAGTCGACACCGGGCATCACGGGTAGCTCGAAGCTCCCGTCCGCGCCGCTCGTCGTGGCCCGGAGGAACTCCACATCGAGCCGACCGCGCTCGTCGGCCATCGCGCGGTAGGAGCCGCGCCGGAGGTCGGTCCGTACCGCCGTGATCACGAGGCCGGCGACGCCGCGACCCGCGCGATCGAGGATCCGGCCGGACAGCACGGGGAGGTGTTCGAGCCGGATCTCGCAGTCGGTTCGCTCGCCGGTGCGCAATCCGACGTGCTGCTGGCGCGCGCAGTAGCCGTCGAGATGGCCAGCGCCGACCTCCGTCGATCCGGGAGCCAAGCAGTCGAACAGGAACTCGCCGGCGTCGGTAGTGGTCGTTCGCGCGTGCCCGCACCACACGTGCACCCCCGCCAACGGCACGCCGTCCTGGTCCAGCACGCGGCCGTGCAGGCAGGCCGTCGGCCGGAGATCGATCGCGAGCTCGTTGTCGCCGGGTACCAGCGTCAGCGGAATCTCCTGCGGCGCCCCGCCACGCGCGCGGATCCGCAACGTCGCGTCGCCGGGCGCGATTCCGGACAGTTCGAAGTGACCGTTCGCGTTGCTGCGCGCGTCGTGATCCGCGGCCGCCACGCCCAGGCTCGCGTCGGTCCGTGACTCGCGACAGGGGCGCTCGAGCGCGAGCGCCGCGTCGCGAACCGGCTTGCCGTCGAGGGTGACCGTGCCCGGGAGGCGTGCGGGCTCCGCCTCGAGCTGCAGCACCAACGGTTCCTCGATCGAATCGCTGACCAGGATTCGGACGCGGCTCTCGGCATGGTCGTCGTCGCGGGCCTGGAGCGCGACGACCTGCCGGACGTCGAGGATCGCGACCGTGAAGCCGCCCGAGGCGTCGGCGACGGCGGCCGGTTGCCGCGATGCCACCCACAGGTTCGGCGGCGGGGACGACCGCATGCAGCGCAGCACCCGTGCACCCGGCACCGGTCGACCCTGCGGATCGACGACGCGGCCGTGGAGGCGGCGCACGGGCAGACACAGCTCGATGCGCTGTCGTTGCCCTGCCGCGAGAACGGCATCCGCGGTCCGGTCGCACTCGCCGATCGCCAGCGTGAGATGATACGAGCCGCTGGGAAGCTCTTCGAACCGCGCGATTCCACCCGAGTCGGTCGTTCCCTGACGCGTCTCGAGGTCCTCGTCGCGACCGTTGCGTGGCAGCAGCTCGGTGCCGATGCCCGACACCGGCCTGCCTTCGCCGTCGCGCACCAGCACCTCGATAGCCGCCGTGCACGCGTCGTCCGTGACCGGTTCTGCGGCCACGGGCGAACGGTTCGGCGGCGTCGTGGCGGGCGTCGCCTCGATGTCCGCGACGCGCGGTGCCGCGTTGCGCCCGTTCACCACTTCGCTGTCCGCCGGCGAAGGCGCGTGTCCGGCGGACCGGAGCAGGAAGGCCGTCAGCAGGAGCGCAGCGGCACACGCCGTGATCAGCACGGTCTTCATCATCAACATCCCCCCGATCGCGGCCGTGGTCGCGGGTGGCAGCGTCGCTCGTTGCGCCGACAGCACGACCTCGCGCATCGCGGCGAGACCGCGACCCTCGCTGAGCAACCCGGCCAAGACCCCCGCGATCGACGCTGGCAAGGCGCCGCGTAGCCGCTGTAGCCCGCGCTCGAGCTGCTTGCGCACCGTCGCCGGCGGCCGGCCGAGCGTGTGCGCGATCGCGGTCGGCTGGAGCCCGTGTACGAGCCGCAGCACGAGCACCTCGCGGTAGGGCTCCTGCAGTCCGTCGACCGCGGTCGTGACGCGGTCGAGCACCTCCTGGTCCATCGCCGCTGCGAGCGGCGTCGGCTCGCGTCCGGGGAGCGCGTCGTCCATCAACGGCTCGTGCGCGCGAAGTGCCGCGCGCTTCTTGAGGTCGAGCCCGCGATGGGCGAGGATCGCGGCGAGCCAGCGCACGACCGGCTGACGCGGGTCCCACTTCGCCGCGTCACGCAGCGCCTGCACGAATGTCACCGCAACGAGGTCCTCGGCCGTCGCCACATCGTGCGTCCAGTGGCTCGCGAGCAGGAGGAGCTTGGGTGCGACGCGATCGAAGACCGCGGCCAGCGCCTCGGCATCGCCGGTGTCCCGGTAGCGGGCGAAGTCGCGATCGTCGGACGAGCTCACGTCATGGATGCGACTGGGAAGCCGCGTGCGTGACAAGGTGGTCGGGAGATTCGCACCGGTGATCGCACCGAGCCGGGAGCTCGCTGGCGATGAGGCCCCACGGACCGCGGCGACGTCACGATCCCGGAGGCGGGACGCCCTCGGTCCGAGAACCGGCGCCAGCACGCGACGTGCTACGATGCCATACTCGGGAGGGTCGTGTCCGTCGGGGGCGTTGGCGTCCGCGCCTCACTTCCCTTGCGGATCGCGTTGACGCTTCAGCCGCTGGACGATGCCGAGGAAGCGCAGGCCTTCGTCGTGCCAGCGGTGCGCGGGGTGATCGCGGGTGAAGGTCGTCAGCCGCGCGATGCCGGTGTCGTAGTCGCCGGAGTAGTAGTGGAGCAGGCCGTCGATGAGGAGCCCATCCGCGGCGGCGTCGGCCGCGGCAGACGGCTTCGCCGCCGCGTCGCACAGTCGCCTCAGCGTCTGCCGCAGCGGCGCGTCGTCGGGGACGGCGAGCGGTTGGTCGCGATTGCCGGACGTCTGCCGGAGCGCGGACCAGGCGCTCATCGTGTCGGTCCAGCCGATCCACGCGGCCACCGCGTCGGCGTAGACGGCGGCGTCGGGATCGTCGGTGAACCCGCGTAGCGCGGCCAACCGCTGCTTCGCGTCGGCGATGTCCGAGTCGCTCGCGCGGCCTAGCACCTGGAACCGCGCGCCGACGACCAGCCAGTGTGCGCGTGCGGCCACGCGTGCGTGGTCGTCCGCGTCGGCGTCGATCGCGCGCTGCAGCACGGCGACGCCGGGCTTCTTGTTGGGGCGCTGCAGCAGGTGCTCGGCGAGGGCGAGCAGCGCGGCGGCGTTCTTCGGATCGGCCGCCACCGCGGCGCGCAGCTCCTCGGCGCGCGCCGCCGACTGCAGCGCCGCGTCGCGCGCCTGGAGCACGCCGGCGAGCGAGCGGCTACCGACGAAGCCGCCGATCTCCTCACCGTTCGCGTCGACGAAGCGGACGTCCGGGATCGGTCCCACCTGCCACTCGCGCGCCGAAGCCTTGTCCTGGTCGATGTCGACCATCACGAACGCATGCCCGGCGAACGCTTCCGCGAACGCGGGCGTGCTGCACACCTGCTCCTTCAACTGCTTGCACGGTCCGCACCACGACGCGGTGAAGAACACCAGCGCCGGCACGTGATCGGACTTCGCGTGCTGCAGTGTCGCCGCGAGATCGTGCGACCAGACGACGGCCGGTGCAGCCGGCGCGGTGGCCGATTGTGCGACCAGCGACGAGACGGACAGCAGCAGCGCGGACAGGCAACCGTTCATGCCGGACAGTAGACACGGGCCTCCGCGCGTTCGCACCGGCCGGCCGAACTTCGCTCCGGCGCCCCGGTGTTCGCTATGCTGTGCGCAATGTCCGAAACCGACGCAGAGGCCGCGCACGACTTCGAGAAGGACGTCGAGCGGATCGTGGAGGAAGGCCGTGAGATCCGGGAGCGTGTCGCGGCTCGCGTCGCCGAGGCGGTGACGCGGATCGGCGGGGCGTTCGCGAGTCTCGCGCAGATCGGCGCGGCGACGGTGCAGGGTGCGCTCGAGGGCGCGCGCGGCGCGCCGGAGCGGGAGCGCATCCTGAAGGACGTCGTCGACGGCCTCGGCGACGGCGTGTCGCGGGCGGCGTTGGCGGCGCGGCTCGCGTGCGACGAGGCGCTCGGCCGCGGCAGGAGCTTCGCGACCGACGACCTCGAGCGGTTGCGCCGGGAGCTCGGCGGTGCCGGTCATCAGGTGGCGGAGGCCGTCGGGCGGACGGTGGGTGCCGCGGGCGACGAGGTCGCCGAGCAGGCGGATGCGCTGCGCGGCCACACGAAGCGGGCGTTCGAGACCGTGGCGCCGGCGATCCGCGCGGCGGTCGACGCCGCGCGGGACGATCCGAAGGGGCTGGCGCGCGATGCGTCGCACGCCTCGACGCAGGCGGCGCGGCAGGCGGCGGGTGCGTTGTTCGCCGCGATCGGCGGATTCCTCGGCCGCACCGGCGATCGTTTGCGAGGGGAATGACCCGGCGTCAGCCGGCGTTCCAGGACGGCGGGTCGCTGGCCGGGAACGATTCCTCGGAGGCCTCGTCGACCAGGTCGTCGCGGCGGGCCTCGACACGCACCTGGATGCCGTCGGGATCGATCACCGCGAAACCGTCCCTCGGGTCGCTCCGCGTCGGCCCGACCCGCCGCGCGAGCTCCAGGAACTCCGCCGGATCGGTGGTCTCGATGTGCATTTCGACGCGCGGCTCCCGCGTTCCGGCGTCGGCTTGTTCGAGCGCCAGGAGCGGGCGGCCGTCGATCTCCAGGTCGGCCGCGCGCGGGCCCCGGCGATGCACCGTCAGACCCAACTCACGGTAGAACGCCAACGTGCGTTCGAGATCGTTGACCTTCAGCGCGATCCGCATCGCGTGCACGTTCGGCTTCGGCACAGTCTTCATCGTCGCTGCCTCGCTCCTCCCCTTCAGTGCGCCGAGATCGGCCGAGTTTCAACCCACTCGTTCAACGCCTCACGAACCACAGTCTCACGAGTCGCCACAGCGCGATCGCCATCGCGCTGACGAAGCCGAGCACTCCGAGCACCGTGATCCAGCCGCGACCGTCGTGGAGCGAGTCGGCGAGCAGCAGCACCGCCGAGCCGACGATCAGCGCACCGACGAGCACCGAGTACGCGAGCGTCATGCTCGACGTGTCGATCGTGTTGGTCAGCTTCTCGAGTCCCTCGTGCTCGACCTTCAGCCCGAAGTGATGCCGCTGCAGGCGATCGAGCAGCTCTCGCACGTGGAACGGCAGCGTCTCCAGAATTTCGCCGTAGCCGAGCATCGCGTGCTCGAAGCGGCGGCGCATGGCCGAGAACCCGTAGCGGTTGCGCACCAGCCGTTCGAGGCGCGGCCGCACCGCCTCCAGCACGTCGAAGTCCGGTGCGAGCTCGAGCGCGACCCCTTCCGCGGTGCTCAGCGCCTTGATCAGGTAGACGAGATCCGCGGGGCAGTGCATGTGGTTGCGCTGCAGCACGTCGAAGAAGTCGCGCAGCACGATGCCGACCTGCAGGTCCGCGAGCGAGTCGATGTCGAACGCGCCCATGAACTCCCACACGTCGCTGCGGAAGCGCCGGTCGTACACCAGCGACGGATCGACGTCGGCGAGCTGCACGGCCGCGCGCACGACGCCGTCGTGGTCACGGGTCATCACACCGCGCAGCAGATCGGCGAGTTGCTCGGCGGTCTCGGGCGCGATGCTGCCGGTCATCCCGCAATCGAGGAACACGACGACCTCGCCGGGTAACACGACGAGGTTGCCGGGATGCGGATCGGCGTGGAAGAAGCCGAGCTCGAGACACTGCCGGAACACCGCGTCCGTCGTGTGTGCGACGACGCGCCGGCGCTGATCGGCGTCGAGAGTGCCGGGTGGGAGCTGCGACAGCGGGACACCGTCGATCTCTTCGAGCGCGAGCACGTCGTGAGTCGTCAGATCCCAGTAGACCTTCGCGAAGCGGACGTGCTCGTCCTCCTTGAACGCCTCGCCCAGTCGATCGGTCGAGCGCCCCTCGCGGATCATGTCGGTCTCGCGCTCGAGCTGCCGTGCGAACTCCGCGACGACCTCCTTCGGGCTGTAGCCTTCGCGCGAGAACCGGGGTTCGAGCAGGCCCGCGATCGCGCGCATCAGCTGGACGTCCGACTCGATCTGCTCGCGGACGCCGGGTCGGAGCACCTTCAGCGCGACGCGGCGTCCGTCCTTGGCCTTCGCACCGTGCACCTGCGCGATCGACGCCGCCGCGATGGGCACTGGGTCGACGCTCTCGAAGAACTGCTCCAGCGGTCCGAGTGACTGGACGATCACGTCGCGCACGCCCTCCCAGGGCGCCGGAGGCACTTCGGACTGGAGCTTCTTGAATTCGGTGCACCACTCCTCGGGCACGAGGTCGGGACGCGTCGACAGCACCTGGCCGAGCTTGATGAACGTCGTCCCGAGCTGCTCGAACATCGTCCGGAGCCGCACGGCGTCGGGGACGTGGTGGGGGACCTCGATCTCGCGCCCGCGTGCGAACAGTCGACGCGTCCGATACCAGGCGCGGTCGAGTCCGAGCTCCTCCGCGATGTCCGCGTACCCGTGACGGACGAGCACCGCGAAGATGTCGCGGGCCCGCTTGGTCGTGCGCAGCGCGCGGCCGAGGCCGAGGGAGGTGTTCATGGTGGCGCGGCCATCTTGGCGGTTGACCCGGCCCGCCGTCGAGCTTGGACCGGGGGCCGTGCACCGAGAACGCGCTCGCGTCCTCCCGCCGTCGCGCTACGTTCCCTCACCCCTTGTCCGACGCCATCGACAGCGACCATACGCAAAGCCGACCCGACGCCGGCACGCCGGAGGTGACGGCGGCGCGCGTCCTGCGGCTGTGGCTCCCGCTGGCCGGTAGCTGGCTCCTGATGGGGGCGGAGATGCCGCTCGTGAACGCGGTGATCGCGCGTCTCCCGGACACCGACGTGCAGCTCGCCGCGTTCGGCTCGATCGTCTACCCGTTCTCGCTGTTGGTGGAGGCACCGATCATCATGCTGCTCGCGGCGTCGACCGCGTTGTCGGTCGATGCCGCCAGTCACCGCTGGCTCCTGCGCTTCACGAACATCGCCGGCTTCTCGCTGACGCTGGTGCACGCGGCCGTCGCGTTCACGCCGTTGTTCGACGTCGTCGCCCGGCAGCTCGTCGACGTGCCGGAGCCGGTGGTCGAGCCGGCGCGGCTCGGACTCCGCATCATGCTGCCGTGGACGTGGGCGATCGCGTTCCGGCGCGTGCAGCAGGGCGTGCTGATCCGCTGGGAGCGGTCGCGCGCGGTGGCACTCGGCACCGTCGTCCGGCTTCTTGCCAACGCATCCGCGCTCACCGTCGGGCTCGCGGTCGGGGGGCTGCCGGGCATCGCGGTCGGCACGATCGGCATCGCCGCGGGCGTGCTCGCCGAGGCGGTCTGGGCCGGGTGGTGCGTCGAACGGCTCGCGCGGGATCGGCTCGAAGCGGCGCCGGCCGCCGAGCACACGCTGACCCTCGGGTCCTTCGCGCGGTTCTACGTGCCGCTGGCGTGCACGCCGCTGATGACGATCGCGGCACAGCCGCTCGGCGCGGCGGCGATGGCGCGTATGCCGGAGGCGCTGTCCTCGCTCGCGGCGTGGCCGCCGGTGCACTCCCTCGTGTTCCTGACGCGCAGCGCCGGGTTCGCGTTCCACGAGGTCGTCGTCGCGCTGATCGGCAGGCCAGGTGGTCGGCGCGCGTTGTGGCAGTTCGCGGTGGGACTCGCGTTCGTCACGATGGCGATCCTCACGCTGTTCGCGGCGACTCCGCTCGGCACGGTGTGGTTCGGCACGGTCATCGGGATGCCGGCGGAGCTCGCGCCAGTGTGCGTCGCATCGCTGGCGCTCGCGATCCTGATGCCCGGCTACCAGGTGCTGCAGAGCCTGTGGCAGGGTGAGCTGGTGCATGCGCGGCGCACGGCTCCGGTGACCGCGGCCGTCGCTGTCTACCTGGCATTGGCCGCCGCGTCGCTGACGTTCGGCGTGCGACACGGCGGCTACCGTGGCATCGACGTCGCGCTGGTCGCCTTCACGATCGCCGGGCTCGGGCAGACCGCCGTCCTGTGGTTCGCGGCCCGCCGCGCGGCGCGAGTCGTTCACGGTTCGTGACGGATCAGGCCGCGGCGTCGCGCAGCTCGGGCCACTGCTCGCCGGCCTGCACCTTGCCGTCGTCGGTCCGGACGACGCGGGCCATCGCGCAGCCCGGATCGTGCGTGAAGAACAGCCGCCCGCCGCGCTCGGCAAGGTCGTCGAGCAGGCGGGTCTTCTCGTCGATCAGGAGCTCGGGGAAGCGGTCGTAGCCCATCGTGATCGCGCGCCGCACCCACGGCAGGCCGGGGATCAGGTCTCCCGCGAACACCACCGGGCCTTCGGCGCCGGGCACCTCGATCAGCAGCATGCCGGGCGTGTGCCCGTTCGACTCGTGGAAGCGGTAGTCCGGGCCGAGGGTCTCGCTGTGTTCCCCGTCGACGATCTCGAGCCGCTCGCTCGCCGCGAGCAGATCCGGAAGGAACGGCACGAAGCTCGCGCGGTCGCGCGGATGCGGGTGGTGCGCGCGATCCCAAGCATCGCGGCCGACGACGAACTGTGCGTTCGGGAACGCGAGCTCGGGCTCCTTGCCCGCTTCCCACGCCGTCAACAGGCCACCGGCGTGGTCGAAGTGCAGGTGTGACAGCACGATCACGTCGACGTCGGCGGCGGCCACGCCGGCTTCGGCGAGATGCTTCAGCAGCATGTGCTCGGACTCCTGCACGCCGTAGCGCTCCCTCAGCTCCGGCTCGAAGAACGCACCGATGCCGGTCTCGCAGAGGATCGTGCGGTCCGGCTCGCGCACGAGCATCGCGCGGCACGCGAGGTCGATGCGGTTCTGGTCGTCCGGCGGCGCCCAGCGCGCCCAGAGCGCGCGCGGCGCGTTGCCGAACATCGCGCCGCCGTCGAGCTTCTGGGAGTTGCCGAGGATGGAACTGAGTCGGCGTTGCATCCCCGAGATCGTCTCCGCGCGCGACCGGGAGTCAACTCGAGGTCTCGCGACGCTGGCCCGCGGTCAGGCCCGTTCGAGGCGCAGGATCGTCCGGCCGCCGTGGAACACCGTCACCGCCCCGGACGACTCCGACACCGCCACCGACGTGCACGTGGTCACGCGGGTGATCGCAGCGGCCGCCGCGTGGCGGGCGCCGAGCCCTTCAGCGAGCGTCAGGTCCCGAGTCGGCGCGTCCAGGTACGTGCCGGCCGAGTGGACGACGCCGCGCGGATCGACGACGAACGCCCCGTCGATCGCCGCGAGCTCGCGCAGCGTCTCGAAGAACTCCGGGTCGTGCACGCTGCGCTTGCGCTTCGGGTGGCCCGCGCACGGGTTGAGGATCATCTGGCGGGTGTGGGCCTCGAGGTCGTCCGGCTCGCCGATCACGAAGATCGTGCCGATCGAACGACCTTCGCGACCCTCGGCAGCGAGGCGCAGCGCGATGTCGAGAATGCGCGCGAGCTCCTTGCTGACGATCGCCGGGAACTCGCTGGCGAGACGCGGATCGTCGAGCCAGGGAAAGTCGCGGCGGGCATTGGTGAGGATCAGCGTGTCGAGTCGCTTGCCGCCGACCATCCCCGACAGGCAGATCACGGTCTCGTCGAGTCCGACGTGACCGTGGAGCACCGAGAGGAACAGACCGATGCCGGCTGGGCTGACGCGCGTCAGCGCGACGTCGGGCACCTGCAGGTGGATGTCGCGCCCTTCCGGCGGTGGCAGCTCGCTCTGGCGGCGGGCCCGCACCAGCCAGATCAGCCGTTCATCCCTGCGCCGCGTCGCGAACAGTCGTGTGTCGCGCCCGTCTTCGGCGTGCACCAGCAGCGTGCCGATCGACAGCTCGCGTGCGAGCTCGAACGCGATGTCGACGATGCGTCGGGACTCGCGGCCCTCACCGGCGCCGTTGCTCATGCGGACAGGCTAGTGTGACACCACGCGCGTCGCCTCCTTCTCTTCGCTCCCGCGGTGCGGGACGATCGCCCGCTCCTGGCACTTCCGACGATGACCAGCTCCGCCCCTCGCGTCCCACCCGCGTTCACCCGGCCGCTGTTGCTCGCCAGCACGTCTCCCTATCGCCGCGCGCTCCTGTCGCGGCTCGGTGTGCCGTTCCGAGCGGTGCCACCCGCGGTCGACGAGGCCGCGTTCCGCACCGGCGACGTCGCGCCCGATCGACTCGCGGCCGGACTCGCGCGCCGGAAGGCGGCCGCCGTTGCCGAGCGATTCCCGGACGCGGTGGTGATCGGCTCCGATCAGGTGTGCGCCGCCGGCGGCGACGTGCTGGGCAAGCCGGGGGACGCGGCCGGGGCGCGGGCGCAGCTCGCGCTGCTCGCCGGCCGGACCCACCGGCTGATCACCGCGGTGGCGGTCGCGCATCCGGACGGCGTCGTCGAGTTCGCCGACGAGACGCGCCTGTCGATGCGAGCGCTCCGCGCCGACGAGATCGAGCGCTATGTGGCCGCGGACGACCCGACCGACTGCGCGGGCTCCTACAAGCTCGAAGCCCGGGGCATCGCGCTGTTCGATCGGATCGAGTCGGCCGACCACACGGCGATCGTCGGGCTGCCGCTGATCGCGCTCACGGGCGTGCTGCGCGAGCTCGGCTACGCGATCCCGTGACGTGCCGATTCAGATGCGTCCGTGTCCGATCATCGCGAGGAACTCGCGACGCGTGGACGCATTGCTGCGGAACAGCCCGGTCATCCGGCTCGTGACGGTGACGGTCCCGGGCTTGTGCACGCCGCGCGTCGTCATGCAGAAGTGCTCGGCTTCGATCACGACGGCCACGCCCTTCGGCTTGAGGACGTGGTCGAGCGCATCGGCGATCTGGACCGTGAGCTTCTCCTGGATCTGCAGCCGCTTCGCGTACATCTCGACGAGGCGGCCGATCTTGCTGATGCCGACGACGCGCTTGTCCGGCAGGTAGCCGACGTGTGCCTTGCCGAGAAACGGCACCATGTGGTGCTCGCAATGCGACTCGAGCCGGATGTCACGCAGCGTGACCATCTCGTCGTAGCCCTCGATCTCCTCGAACGTCTTCGCGAGGATCTCCTCGGGGTCCTGGGCGTAGCCGGTGAAGAACTCCTCGTACGCGCGCGCGACGCGCGCCGGCGTCTCGAGCAGGCCTTCGCGTTCGGGGTCGTCTCCCGCCCATGCCAGCAGCGTGCGGACCGCGCGCTCGGCCTCCTCGCGGGTCGGCCGCCGGATCGGCTGCACGCGCGAGGTGCCGCCGTTGCGGGAGCGTGCGACGGCGGGATCGCGGCTCGTGACGCGGGGTTCGTCGGTCATGCGGATGTCGGTGGGAGCAGCCATCGCGGGCGGATTCGCGTGCGCCCCGGCGACGGATGCGAAGGGAAGCGCGCGATCATAGCCGTTGCGCGTCGGTCGGCCCACGGCGGAGGGGTGCCGGGTGGGGGAGCGGCGGCCGCCGGGTTGCGCGACACGGGTTCTGCGCTGGGCCGCGAGCGCACACGCGGGGTCCGTGCGCGGTTCACGACGGCAGCTCACGGTTCCGGCGCGCCACGGGCTGCCCTCGGTTCGGGGCCGCTCCGGCTCCCGATCCTCGCGTCCCGCGCGGATCCTCCGACGTCGCGCGTCATGATCGCTCCTCGTACCCGCTCGTGACGGGCCCGGGGGCGATGGGCTGTGAGAGGGAAGCGAGGTGGCGCCGGGTTGCTCGCGCCGCGATTTGGCGCGCGCGGCTCCGCGGGCTCCTGCTAAGTTGCGCGGCCCCGAATGATCCGGATCCACGACTCACTGACGCGGCAGCTCGTGCCGCTGGAACCCCTCGAGCCGGGGCTCGTCCGGCTCTACGTCTGCGGTCCGACGGTCTACGACGACTGCCACATCGGACACCTGATGGGGCCGGTGCTGTTCGACACGATCGCTCGCTGGCTGAGCGCGCGGGGCCTGCGCGTGCGGTTCGTCAACAACATCACCGACATCGACGACAAGATCATCCAGCGGGCCAAGACCAGCGGTGAGGACTGGCGTGCGATCGCGCAGCGCTACACCGCGCAGTACCTCGGCTTCCTCGAGGAGCTGGGCGTGCGCACGATCACCGACCATCCGCGGTGCACCGACTACGTTCCGCAGATGATCCGGTTCGTCGGCGAGCTGCTCGCGAACGACCGGGCGTACGCGACCTCCGACGGCGTCTACTACGACGTCTCGCGGCAGGCCGACTACGGCAAGCTGTCCGGGCGCCGCGTCGACGACATGATCGCCGGCGCCCGCGTCGAGGCGCGGGACGAGCTGCGCAATCCCGCGGACTTCGCGCTGTGGAAGAAGGCCAAGCCCGGCGAGCCGTCGTGGCCGAGCCCGTGGGGCGAGGGCCGGCCCGGCTGGCACCTCGAGTGCTCGGTGATGGCCGGCGAGCTGCTCGGCGCGGCGTTCGACATGCACGGTGGTGGCGACGACCTGAAGTTCCCGCACCACGAGAACGAGATCGCCCAGAGCGAGGCGCACGGCGAGGCCTTCGCGCGCTGCTGGATGCACCACGGACTCGTGCAGTACGGCGGGCGGAAGGTCGCGAAGAGCGATCCGCGCATGAAGGACGAAGCGTTTTCGCGCCAGTTCCAGGCGCGGTGGCTGCTCGACACCTACGGCGCGCCGGCGCTCCGGTTCTTCCTGCTGCGCGGCCACTATCGGCGGCCGATCGACTTCGAGCCGAACAACCTCGACGCGGCGCGCACCGGCCTGATCCGGCTCCATCGCCAGCTCGGCGCGCTGCTCGACGAACCGGGCGAGCCCGATCCGGTGGAGCTGTTCACCCGTGAGCTCGCCGAGCCCCTCGCGGCCCACCGTGCGCGATTCGCGGAGGCGATGGACGACGACTTCGGCACCGGGGAGGCGATCGCGGAGGTGTTCTCGATCGCGCAGGCCGCGCGGTCGCTCGAGGGCACCGCACGCGACTCGGCGTTGCGGCTCGCGCGGGACCTCGGCCGGCTGCTCGGGCTGTTCGAGCCGGGCGATGCCGAGCGCCTCGCGCGCGGCGGCGGCGCGACCGACGAACGCCTGCGTGCGGTGGCCGAGGTCGCGCTGCGCCTCCGGGAGGAAGCGCGCGCGCGCAAGGACTTCGTCACCGGCGACGCGATCCGGGACGCGCTCGCCGGCGCCGGTCTGTCGGTGCAGGACGGTCCCGAGGGCGCACGCGTCGACGCGGACGCGGCGGGAGAGGCGGCATTGCCGGCGCTGCTCGACGCGCTGCTCGCGGCTCGGCAGGCGGCCCGCGGCCGCAAGGACTTCGCGACCGCGGACGCGATCCGCGACCGGCTCACCGCCGCCGGCGTCACGGTCCACGACGGGCCCGAGGGTTCGCGTTGGGAGTTCTGATACCCTCTTCGGAGCGCGTCGCGACCCCATCATGCGTACCACTCCGATCCTGCTGTCCGCGGTCCTGCTGACCGCTTGTGGAACGTTCTCGCGAGTGAACCCGACCGGCGATCAACCTGCCGATCCTCGTCACGCGCCGTTCACCCGACAGCCGACCGCCTGGCGCGAGATCGGCCGGAGCGTCGAAGACCGCCCGATCCTCGTGCGCTCGATCGGCGACGGCCCGCGGCGCGTGCTGTGGATCGGCGGCATCCACGGCAACGAGACCGAGGGGCAGGTCGCGACCGACGAGCTGCCCTATGCGTTCGCCGCGGATCCCGACCTCGCGGATGCGGTCACGCTGACGATCGTCGAGGACATCAATCCGGACGGCCGCGCGGCAGGCACGCGCGGCAACTCCCACGGCATCGATCTCAACCGCAACTATCCGGCGAAGAACTTCCAGCCGAGCAGGAGCGACGGCCCGCAAGCACTCAGCGAGCCGGAGTCGCGCGCGCTGAAGCAGCTCCTCGACGAGGTGCGCCCGCAGCTCGTGATGGTCGCGCACAGCTGGGGCAAGAAGCCGTCGGGACCCGCGTGCTTCATCAACTTCGACGGTCCGGCGGCGGGGCTCGCGAAGCGCTTCGGCGAGCTGAGCGGATACGCCGTCGTGCCGTCGGAAGACATCCACGGTACACCGGGCTCGCTCGGCTCGTTCGTCGGCATCGACCGCGGCATCCCGATCCTGACGATCGAGTACCGAGCGCGGTCGCGATCCGAAGCGGTGCTGGGAGGAGACGCGCGAGGCGATCCTCGCGATGATCCGGGGGTTGTGATTCGCGCGGCGCGGCGAGCCCTGGAGAACTTGTCCGGCGCCGGCTCCCTTCTCGGAGCGGCGTTCGTGTCGACGGTGGTCGCGCTGTCCGGGGGCTTTGCGCCGGTGGCCCGTCACAAGGGCCCACCGGTCTACATCGAGTGCAACATCGACGACACCAGCGTGGTGTTCACCGTCACCGGCGAGCAGAACACGCTGTGCCACTGGTTCGGGTTCGACGACGACGAGCCCGCGTTGGCCGCGCCGCTGCCACCTGCCGACGTCGCGCGCGTGGCGGCGGCCGTCCAGAAGCTGCTCGACGGGGGTGACCGCCTGACGGTCGACGGCGAGCACGTCGACTGGAAGATCGGGGACATCGAGGTACCGACCGACGACATCAACGGCTACGGCGTGCCCGCGCTGCGGTTCACGCTGCGGACCTCCCGCTCGAAGGCCCCGAGCAGCATCGACGTCATCTGGAAGGACTGGGAGCGGCTCCTGTGGTTCGAGCAGGTCAAGCTGCCGGTGCTGTTCCGGTCGTTCGGCGACTCCAAGCTCGAGTTCCTGACCCCCGACGAGCCGGAGTGCGTCTGGCACGCCGAGTCCGTCGTGCCGCGCGAGCCGCCGAAGGTCGTCGAGGTCGAGGGGCCGCCGCCGAAGCGGCTCGACCTCCCGCTGGCGTCGATCGGCATCGTGCTCCTGGCCTCGGGCGGCGCGTTCGTCGCGTTCCGCAGGCGCGCGGGCTGGCCGCTGATGGTCGTCGTGGCGCTGGGAGCCGGGGGGGCGGCCTGGTTCACGAGAGCTGTCGCGACGGTCTCGGTGGCCAATCCGTTCTACCCGGATGTGACGGTCCCCGATGCCACGCAGGCGGCCGACGTGTTCGACCGGCTGCAGCGCAACGTCTACGCGGCGTTCGACGCGCGCAGCCCGGAGGAGATCTACGACCTGCTCGCCGTGAGTGTGCGGCCCGCGCTCCTCGACGACCTGTATGGCGACGTCTACGAGAGCCTGATCCTGCGCGGACAGGGGGGCGCGGTGTGCAAGGTCGAGCGGATCGAGGTCCTCGAGACGAAGGTCGACCTCGATCCCGAGATCGAGCCCTGGACGTTCGTCGACATGCCGTACGACGACGCGCCGAAGTTCGCGGTGGACCGCGAGTGGAACGTCTATGGGGTCGTGTCGCACTGGGGACACGAGCACCGGCGGATCAACCACTACCGCGCGCGCTACACGGTGGTGAACGACGGGGCCGGGTGGAAGATCGCCGGTGTGGACGTGCTCGACCACAGCCAGGTCGACAAGAATGGATGACGCGCCGGCGATCCGTGTCGAGGGGCTGAGGCACCGCTATCCGTCCGGTGGGTTCGAGCTGCAGATCGAGCGGCTCGAGGTGCCCGCGGGCGGATCCGTCGCGTGCGTCGGTCCGAGCGGCTCGGGCAAGACCACGTTGCTTCACCTGTGCGCGGGCATCCTGGCGGTGCAGCAGGGCCGAGTCGTCGTCGACGGTGTCGATCTGGGGACGCTCGACGACCGGGCACGCCGGCGCTTCCGCGTGACGCGCATCGGGCTCGTGTTCCAGGAGTTCGAGCTGCTCGAGTACCTCGACGTGCGCGACAACGTGTTGCTGCCCTACCTCGTCCATCCCGCGCTCTCGCTCGACGCCGCGGTCGAGCGTCGCCTCACCGATCTGGCCGAGAGCGTCGGGATCGCCGGGTTGCTGCGCCGGCGGCCCCACGAGCTCTCGCAGGGCGAGCGTCAGCGTGCCGCGTTGTGCCGCGCGCTCGTCACCGAGCCGCGTCTCCTGCTCGCGGACGAGCCGACCGGCAACCTCGACCCGGAGAACGGCGCGCGGACGATCGATCTGCTGCTGCACGAGAGCCGGCGGCGCGGGGCGGCGCTCGTCGTCGTCACACACGATCACGGCGTCGTCGACCGGTTCGATGCGGTCGTCGACCTCGGCCGGGTGGCCGACTCGGGAGCGACGCGGTGAACGGCTCGTTCCGGCTCGCGTGGCGGCATCTCGCGTTCCACCGCGGCCGCAGCGCGATCCTCGTCGCGGCGATCGCGCTGACGCTGCTCGTGCCGTTCGGTGTCGAAGGTCTCGTCGCGACGCTGGGTCGCGCGATCGACACGCGCGCGGCGTCGACACCGCTGGTGCTCGGCGCGCGCGGCAGCCGATTCGACCTCGTGCTGAACGCGCTCTCGTTTCGTGGCCGCGTGCCCGATCCGCTGCCGCTCGGCGCGGTGGAGGATCTGTCGCAGGCGGGCTTCGGGACGGTCATCCCGATCCTCGCGCGCGACACCGCGCGGCGCGCACCTCTCGTCGGGACGACGCCGGACTACTTCGAGCTTCGTGGGCTCACCGCACGCAAGGGCTCGCTGCCGGCGTTGCTCGGCGAGTGCGTACTGGGCGCGGAGCTGGCCGAGCGATTCGACCTCGGCCCCGGCGACCACATCCTCAGCGATTCGAACGAGCTGTACGCGATCGACGCGAGCTACCCGCTGCGCATGCGGATCGTCGGTGTGCTCGGTGCGAACCACACGGCGGACGATCAGGCGGTGTTCGCGTCGCTCGAGACCGTGTGGATCGCCGAGGGGATCGGGCACGGCCATGCCGACGTGCAGGACGTGTCGCCGGATCGTGTGATCTCGCGGACCGACACCGACGTGAAGCTCGACTCGGGCGTGCGCGAGTACCAGGAGGTGACGCCCGAGAACCTCGCCTCGTTCCACTTCCATGTCGAGCACGATCAGTTGCCGCTCACGGCGGCGATCGTCGTGCCGCGCGACGACCGCGCGCGGACGATGCTGAAGGGTCGCTATCGCGTCGCCGAGGGGCAGCAGCTCCTCGAGCCGGTGGCCGTCGTCGAGGAGGTGACGGGCTTCGTGATGCGGCTCAAGGCGTTCTTCGACGCCAACGTCTTGCTCGTGCTCGCCGCGACGGTGGTGTTCCTCGGTCTCGTCGTGCTGCTGTCGGTGCGCGTCCGGCAACGCGAGTTCGAGACGCTCTCCCGCATCGGTTGCGCGCGCGCGACGGTCGTGCGCATCGTCGGGCTGGAGTTCGGGCTGATCGTCGTCGCGGCGATCGCCTGCGCGGCGATCATCGCGTTCGCCGGCGTGGCCCTGCTCCGCGCACTGCTCGACCTGCCGGTCTGAGCGCGTGGGCCTCCTCCGGAGGCGCATGCAGCCCGCGCCGCGTCAGCGGCGCCAGGGTGAGGAAGAAGGTCCGTGGACCGGACCCCGGCTACCGGCGCCTACGGGTCGTCACGTCGTCGACGCCACGAGCCGTCCGACCGCGCGCCGTCAATCGCGCTTGATGTAGCCCTTCTCGACCCAGTCCTTCCAGGCGGCCTCGAACTTCTCGATGTCGACGCCCTCGAGGGCCTTCTTCGCGGCCTTGTCGGGGTCCTTCTCCTCCATGCAGACCTTGGCGTAGGTCGGCAGGATCTTCGACCACGACGGGTCCCAGTTGCTCCGCAGGCGTTCCTCCCCGCGCTTCAGGAAGTCGACCATCGCCCATGCTTCCGCGTAGT
This sequence comes from uncultured Planctomycetota bacterium, assembly GCA_963823025.1. Lineage (GTDB taxonomy): Bacteria > Planctomycetota > UBA1135 > UBA1135 > UBA2386 > CAWGKH01. The sequence goes on from CAWGKH010000014.1 coordinate 149,534, forward strand.
GGTCGGTGATCCCCGCGCCGTAGAACTTCGACCGCGGCCAGCCGACGATCTTGTCCGACCGGATGATCGCGTCCATGCGGATCTGCGTCTTGATCGAGTCGTACCGTTCGCGGTGATACTCGTACTTCCACGTGTGGCCGTGCCGGCGCCACGAGCCGAAGTACTCGGCGAGGCCCTCGTCGAACCACCGGCTCAGCTCGACATCCGGCCAGTACCTGATCGGCGTACTGGTGCCAGGCCTCGTGATAGACGACCGCGAGCATCTCGTCCTCACCGGAGGCGAACACGTGGTCGACGTCGCGGAACACGCACAGCTCCTTCGTCGACGGGCTGAACCAGCCGACCACGCCTCGCGGCATCTCCCCGTACTTCAGGAACTCGTCGTAGTCCGAGCACACGCGGATGACGGAGTAGTTCTCCTTCATGCCGGGATGCGGCGGGTAGTGCTCCCGGTACAGCGATCGGATGTCCTCGAGGTGCTCCGCCATGTCGAACGCGAACCTGTAGGCGGGCCGCTTGTCCCGGTGGTCCTTGCGGTCCCACGAGAACGCGATGATGAAGCTCTCGGTGGTGAAGTAGTCCCAGTTGTCGAAGTCGCGGATGTTCGCCTTCAGCAGATCGAGCTCGGCCTTGCGCTCCGGTGTGTTGGCGTACTTGTCGCGGGCCTCGTCGCTCAGATCTTCGTCTTCGTCGGCGTTCTCGTTGATGACCAGACTGGTGAGCATCCTCTGCGCGATGCGCTCGTACTTGCGGTCGGGCTTCTTGTCCTTCATCACTGGCAGGATGCAGACCAGGGCGATCTGCTTCTCACCGACGTCGTAGACCGCGGCGTACTGGTACCAGAGGATGAACCCGCCGCTGCCGCCGAACGCCCGCTCGGCGTCCGACCACTCCCACCATTCGAGGTCGGGACGCTTGCTGGAACCCTTCTTCGTCCGGCCCTCCACCCAGAACTTGCGGGTGTCGGTGTAGCGCGGGTCCTTGCCGCGCACGAAGTCGTCGAAGTCCTTGGCGGTGTGCTTCTCCCGGAGCGCGTTCATCATCTGCTCTTCGGGAGTGGGCTCGGTGTCCCCCGTGACCGGGCCGCCTCCGGGTGTCTTGTCGAACTGATAGACGACGAGGTCCCAGTGATACGCCCCGAGCTTGCCGTGGATGTAGTCGCCGTCGTCCTTCGGGCGATATCGGGCGACCTCGTGCGGGTCGTCGGCCTTGAACTGCTCCGGGATCGCCTCGAGCTTCTCGTGCACGCGGAAGGCGATCTTGAGCTGGTCGATGGTCTCCCAGCGGTACGTCTGGGAGGGTGCGGCGACGGCGAACAGGCCGATCGCCGAGACCAGGAGAAAGCGTGGCAGCATGGCGGTTGAAGTCGATGGAGAGCGGAGTGGGGGAGACGCCGGCCAGCCGTATGTTGACCTTCCCCGGCGCGTGCGGCAAGGCGCCCGAACGCCCTGGGCGAGATTCGACTCCCGACGCTACCGAATCCGGGAGGGAAAAATCACCCGGCTGCCGTCGCGCGCCTGCCGATGGCGTCAGCCGCGGCCCAGCCGCTCGGCCATCTCGACCGCGAAGTAGGTCAGCACCGCGTCCGCGCCGGCGCGCCGGAAGGCCAGCAGGCTCTCTGCGACGACCTTGTCACGGTCGAGCCAGCCGCGCTCGGCGGCCCCGGCGAGCATCGCGTACTCGCCACTGACTTGATACACGAAGGTCGGGACGCCGAAGCGTGCCTTCACACGCGCGACGACGTCGAGATAGGGCATGCCCGGCTTGACCATCAGCATGTCGGCGCCCTCGGCCAGGTCGAGCTCGCACTCGCGCTCGGCCTCGGCGCCATTGGCCGGGTCCATCTGGTAGGTCTTCTTGTCCCCCTTGAGGCTGCCGCCGGAGCCGACCGCTTCACGGAACGGGCCGTAGAACGCGGACGCGTACTTGGCCGCGTACGACAGGATCAGCTGATCCCGGTGCCCGGCGGCCTCGAGTGCGGCGCGGATCGCGCCGATGCGTCCGTCCATCATGTCCGACGGAGCTTGGACGTCGGCGCCGGCGTCGGCTTGCACGAGCGCCTGCTTGCACAGCAGCTCGACGGTCTCGTCGTTGACGATCACGCCGTCCCTGACGATGCCGTCGTGACCGAGGCTGTTGTAGGGGTCGAGCGCGACGTCGCAGACGATGCCGATGTCGATGCCGGCGTCGCGGATCGCGCGGACCGAGCGGCAGACGAGGTTCTCGGGGTTCCACGCCTCCTCGCAGCCCGGCGTCTTCTGCTCGTCCGGCACGGCCGGAAACAACGCGATCGCCGGAACGCCGAGCTCCGCGGCGTGAGCGACGGCGTCGACCAGCGTGTCGGGCCCATGACGGACGACTCCGGGCATCGCGCCGATCGGGGCCGTGCCGTTCGGCTCCTGCACGAACAGGGGCCAGATCAGGTCGTCGACCGAGAGACGTGCCTCGGCCACCAGGCGCCGGATGAACGGGACGCGCCGCTTGCGGCGCATGCGCTGTTGCGGATAGCCGGTCATGTCGGATCTTCGAAACGATGGGAACCAGTCGTCGAATTTCGCCGCGGCGGTCATGCGCCGGCGGCCGGCAGGCCCTGCCAGGTCACGCCGGCGCCGGGAACGTCCGGGTAGTGCACCCTGCCGTCGAGCCCGACGCGCACGCCGTCGGCGACGTCGTCCTGCAGCAGCAGCGCGCCGTCCATGTCCGCGTGGTCGAGCAGCGGCAGGATCTGGCCGATCGCCGAGATCCCGACCGTGGACTCGGTCATGCAGCCGACCATGACCGCGAGCCCGAGCTCGCGGGCACGCGCGATCATGCGGCGTGCAGGGGTCAGCCCGCCGCACTTGGTGAGCTTGATGTTGACGCCGTGGAACCGTCCCGCGCAGCGGTCGACATCCGCTTCGACGAGGCAGCTCTCGTCGGCCATCACCGGCAGCGGGGACTCGGCGAACAGCCGCAGTGACCCCTCGACGTCGTCGGCGGGAAGGGGCTGTTCGAGGAACTCGACGCCGAGCTCCTGCAGGACCGGCGCGAGCTCGAGCGCACGGTCGGCCGTCCAACCGCAGTTCGCGTCGACGCGAAACGTCGCCTCCGTTTCGGCTCGCAGTGCCCGCACGATCGCGAGGTCGTCGCCACCGCGCGCACCGAGTTTGATCTTGTAGATCGGGAAGTCCGGGAACTCGCGGAGCTTCGCGACCATCTCCGGGATCTCCGCCAGACCGATCGTGTAGTCGCTCGGCGGCACGGCGTCGATCGAGAGTCCGAGGAGCTGCCACACCGGTCGCCCGAGCCGCTTGCCCCACAGGTCGTAGGCCGCCTGATCGAGCGCGCAGAGCGCGAAGCGATCGTGCTCGAGCGCCGTGTGCAGCTCCTGCCAGAGCTCCTCCGGCCGCTCGAACGTCGCCCGCTCGATCTCGTCGCGCAGCTCCTCGAGGCTCTGCGCCATGCCGTAGGCCGAGTTCTGGTAGTAGCCGATCGTCGACGCCTCGCCGAAGCCGCGATGCTCGCCGTCGCGCAACTCGACGATCAGGTTGTGCTGCAGGTCGGTCGAGCCGTGCGCCACCGTGAACCGGTGCCGCAGTCGGAGGGGAACGACGTGGAGGTGGAGGTCCATCGTGGCCCGCAGCATCGCCGAGGAGGCCCGCGGAAGCGAGTGCGTCACAGGTGGCGGCGCAGGGCCGCGAGCAGCGTGTCGATCTGCGCGTCCGTATGGGTCGCGAACACCGCGATGCGCAGCGCGCCCTCCGGCGGCAGCCCGGCGTAGCGCATGAACGGCACGAGGATGCCGTCCTCGCGGAGCCCGGCGGCGATGCGTCGCAGCTCGGCCTCGCTCCGGCCGGTGACGGCGACGACCGGCGTCGGCAGGTCCTGGACGTCGATTCCGAGCCCGCGGAGCCCGCGGCGCAGGCGCGTCGTCCGTTCGGTCAGGTGATGCCGGCGCTCGGGCTCGCGCATCAGCACGGCGAGCGCCGCTGACACGGCAGCCGCCGCGGGCACCGGCGGGGCGCTGGCGCCGTCGAACCAGTGGGACCGGTCGCGAGCCCGGGCGAGGAACGCGGCGTCGCCGGCGATCGCGCCGCCGAATGCGCCGAGGGCCTTGCTGGTCGTGCCACATGCGAACACCCGGACGCCTTCGGCCGGCGCGTCGGTGTTGACGTCCGCGAGGCCGTGGTGCTCGCACGTGCCGTGACCGCGCGCACCGAGCACTCCGAAGCCGTGGGCGTCGTCCACGACGAGATCGCCACCACCGCGCGCGGCCAACACTGCGACGTAGGCGTCGAGCGGCGCCACGTGCCCGGTGGCGGCGAACACGCCATCGGTGATGCAGAGCGGCCGCCCGCCGTTCGGCAGCGCGCGGCGAAGCGCGTCGGCGAATCCGTCCGCGTCGCGGTGGGGGAACGTCGTGACCGGGCGCCCGCCGTGGGCACCGCCGTCGAACCCGGACCAATGCGCGTGCTCGTCGAGCAGCACCGCGTCGAACGACCCGGCGCAGGCGGCGACGATGATCGCGACTCCCGGCCACCCGGACGCGAAGTGGAACGCCGCCTCGGTGCCGAAGAACCGTGCCAGCGCGCGCTCCGCGTCGCGGAGCGGTGGCGTCTCGCCGAAGCCGCTACGCGACGTCGCACTGTGGAGCCCGTAGGCCGTGAGTGCGTCGGCCGACGCGGCGATCACCTCGCGGCACGCGTGCAGGCCGAGGTAGCTCGTGCCGCCGAAGTAGAGGAACCGCCGGCCGCCGACCACGACCTCGGCATCGGGAGGGCTCGTCAGGACGCGGTCGTCGGGCGGCTTCACGGCCCGCCGATCATGTCGGTCGATCGCCCGGGAGGCGAGCGTCGCGGCACGACCAGGGGACGCCCGTCGCCCGGCAGGCGGTCGAAATGGAGCTGGTCGCCGTAGATCGGCGTCAGCACGTCGGGGCGCAGCACCTCGCCGGCCGTGCCGGCCGCCGCGATCCGGCCGGCGACGAGCAGCGCGATGCGATCGCCGAACTGCGCCGCCAGGTTGAGGTCGTGCGTGACGAGGAGGACCGCGCGGCCCTCGCGGGCGGCACGTGCGACGCGCTCGAGCACGGCGAGCTGCTGGTCGACGTCGAGCGATGCGGTCGGCTCGTCGCAGAGCAGGACGCCCGCGTCCTGCGCGAGCGCGCGGGCGACCAGCGCGCGCTGGCGTTCGCCGCCGGACAGCGACGGGATGGCCCGGTCGGCCAGGAACGTCAGACCGGTGGCATCGAGCGCCCGGTGCACGGCGTCGTGGTCGCTCGCTGCGGGCGCCGCGAGGCGGCGCCGGTGCGCGTAGCGGCCGCCGAGCACGAAGTCGCGGACGGCGACGTTCGGCCACGCCTCGAGGACCTGGGGCACGACCGCGATCGCCCTGGCGCGCTCACGCGGGCGGAGCGCCATCACGCTCGTGCCGTCGACGACCGCGCGTCCGCGCGACGGCGTGAGGAGGCCTGCGGCGATGCGCACGAGCGTCGACTTGCCCGAGCCGTTCGGGCCGAGCAGCGCGAGCGTCTCGCCGGGTGCGACCTCGAGGTCGACGGCGTCCAAGGCCGAGGTCTCGGCGCCCTTGTGCCGGTAGGCGACGCCCTCGATCGACAGGCGGGTCACCATGGCATCGACCTCCGGCCGCGCGTCAGCAACAGGCCGAGGAAGAACGGTCCGCCGATCAGCGACATCAGGACGCCGGGTCGGAGGCGCCGTTCGCCGAGCACGAGGAGCTGACCGACGTCGGTGCCGAGCAGGAACACCGCCCCGCCGAGCAGCGCCAGCGGCAGCAGCGTGCGGTGCGATGCGCCCGTCGCGAGCCGTACGACGTGGGGGACGACCAGACCGACGAAGCCGATCTGACCGGCGGTCGCCACCGCGCAGCCGGTGGCGATCGCGGCCGCGAACAGCACCAGCAGCTTCGTCAGGTTCGTCGACACGCCGAGCGCGCGCGCATCCTCCTCGCCGCTCGCCAGCAGGTCGAGCTCGGTCGCGACGAACGGCACCGTCGCGGCACTCGCGAGCGCGCCGAACGCGACCAGTGCGACGTGATAGGGCTTGCGGTCGTCGAGCGTGCCGAACGTCCACGCCTGGATCGCGCGCAGCGTGCCCCAGTCGTCGACCCCGACCAGCAGGTCCTGGACGGCGGACAGGGCGCCGGCGATGCAGGTGTTGATCGCGACGCCGATCAGCAGCAACGTCGCGATCGACATCGTGCCCCCACGGGTGGCGAGCGCGACCACGACGACCGACACCGACATCGAGCCGGCGAAGGCGGCGGCAGTGATGATCCACGGTGCGGCGTTCCACGTGCCGCTGAACGCGAGCGTCGAGCCGTAGCCGCCGATCGCCAGGAGCGCGAGCGTGGCGCCGAGGTTGGCACCGGCGGTGACGCCGATCAGCGACGGCGAGGCGAGGCCGTTGCGGAACAGCCCCTGCAGCAGTGCTCCGGCGAGCGCGAGCAGGGCCCCGACGCCGGCCGCCGACAGCGCGCGCCACAGGCGCAGCTCGAACACGACCTGCTCGTGGCCGGGCAGCGGCGCGCCGGCGCCGACCGTGCAGAGCAGACCACGCCAGAGCTCGGCCCCACCGAAGCGGAAGCGTTGCTCGGGGCCGATCACGAGCTCGAGGACGATCAGTGCCAGTGCCGCGATCGCCAGCGTGATTCCGGCCGTCCGCGGCGGCAGCCACGGCCTCGGAGCGGCGACTCCGGTGGTCACCGCTTCCGCTCCAGACCCGGCATCGCGTCGATCGCTGCCGCGATGCGCTCGGCGGCGGTGACGATCTCGTGCGAGGTGGTCGAGAACAGGCTCGGGTGGAGCTCGATGATCCGATCGTCGTGCACTGCGCGCAGTCCTGCGAGAGCGGGTTCGTTGCGGAGCCGTGCGGCGCTCGCATCGACCACCTCGCCGAACGCCGCCGGAACGACGAACACGTCTGGATCGATCGCGAGGATCTGCTCGATCGCGAGGCGTACCGAGCCGTGGTGGCCGGCGACGGACGCCGCGTTCCGAACGCCGGCGAGTGACAGCATCACGTCCTCGAGCGTGCCGCCGCCCGAGCTCCAACCCTCGTCTCCCGACCACGTGTAGAGCAGGACGCGGAGACCCGCGCGCCCGGAAGCGTCCGCGCGCAGGCGCGCGATGCGATCGTCCAGGCGCCGTCGAAGCTCTCGCGCCTGAGGCTCCGCGCCGAGCGCGCGCGCGACGAGGTCGAGGTTCGCGAACACGTCGTCGAGGCTCTCCGCGAGCGGCACGGCGACGACCGGGATGCCGAGCGACTGCAGGGTGGTGACGGTCTCCGGCAGGCTGTGGGGGCTGCACAGCACGAGGTCGGGATCGTGCGCGAGCACGCTCTCGGCGACGAACACCGGGAAGCTCGGCCGGTTCTCCCAGCCCGCGGGTTGCCGCGCGATCTCCGACCACGTGAACGCCTGCCGGCACAATGCCGCGACCCGCTCGGGCGGGACCAGCGCGGCCACCGCGTCGAGCACTGCGGTGTTGGCGACGACGATCCGCTCGGGCCGGTGCGCGAGTCGGACCTCGCCGCCGGCCGGCAGCTCGATCGTCCGGGGGAAGCCGTCGTCGTTGCCGCGGGTCGGCGCGGCCGGTGTCGGTGCGCGCGTGCCGCCGTTCACGACCGCCACCACGGCGACCGCGGCCGCGGCGAGCGCGACGAGCCAGGCGACTGCGCGCGACAGCTTCATCGGCGGACGTCGGTTCGGGGCTTCGACAGGCGCGGGTGGCGCGGCGCCGTACGCGCAGCGACCACGCGCCGGCGGCCGGGCGTGGTCGGTTCGGAACGAGCGCGGGGATCGCCGGTGCGATCCCCGGCGGCGCTCACCAGCTCGCCTTGCGGACGCCGGGGATCTCGGCGACCAGCGCGAGCTCGCGGAAGCGGATACGAGAGAGCCCGAACTTGCGGAGGTAGGCGCGCGGCCGGCCGGTGAGCAGGCAGCGGTTGCGAATCCGGTTCGGGTTGACGTCGCGCGGCAGCTTCAGCAGCTTGCGGCGGGCGGCCTCGCGCTCCTCGAACGGACGCTTGTAGTCCTTGAGGATCGCGAGCAGCGCCTCGCGCTTGCCCTGGAAGTGCTCCACCGTCTTCCGGCGGCGCTGGTTCTTCTGGATCGAGGATTCCTTGGCCATGGATTCTCGGCTGTGTCGAGGGGCGAGGAGGATACCGGCAGGGGGGTGCGGGCGCGAGCGCTCCGGCGCAGGAATTTCCGCCGGCCCGGACGGATCCGGCGGTCAGGGCGCCCGCGGGGCGGCGCGGACCGCGGCGATCATGCGCGCCGCACGGGCCCGGATCGCGTCGAACCGGCCGCTGCCGACGTCTTGCGGCGGGAACAGGCAGCCGACGAAGCCGACACCGAACGCGCCCGCGGCGAGGAACGCGCCGGCGTTGTCCTCGGTGACGCCGGCGGTCGGGAACACCCGGAGGAACGGCAGGGGGCCCATCACCGCCCGGACGTAGTCCGGTCCGTTCGCGGGGCCGGGGAACAGCTTGACGACGTGAGCGCCGGCGCGCCACGCGCCGAGAAGCTCGGCGGGCGTGTAGGCGCCGGGCACGCACAGCACGTCGCGATCGACGCACCAGCGGATCACGGCCGGGTCCGCGACCGGCGAGACGAGGAAGCGCGCGCCCGCTGCCACCGCGGCCGCCGCCTGGTCGACGTCGAGCACGGTCCCGGCGCCGACGGTCAGCTCGTCCCGCGCGGCGAGCTCGGCGATCGCGTCGAGCGCGCCCGGCGTCGTCAACGTGAACTCGACGATGCGGAAGCCGCCGTCGATCGCCGCCTCCATCGCGGGACGGACCGCGCCGGCGTGGGAAGTGCGGAGGATCGCGGAGCAGCGCTCGCGCGCGAAGGTCTCGAGCAGCGGGTGGGGATTGCCCATCGGCGGGTTGGTGCTCATCGCCCGCGCTCGGGTTGCGGTGGCTGTTCCGGAACGATGACGGGTCGGACGGTCACGCCTTCCACGTCGTGGTCGGTGACGACGATCGGATTGGGATCTTCGTGCGAGCCCGAGGCGCCGTCATCATCCCCGGTCTGCACGTAGACCTGCACCGTGTAGGTGCCGGGCTCGAGACCGTTCACCTCGAAGCTCCCGTCGGGTCGGATCCCCGAGCCCTGGTAGCGGGTCGGACCATTCGGGTCCTTGCTCATGAACTGCAGCCACGCCCAGCGCCGTGGCTTGTCACCGAACGCGGACAGGTCGCACGTGCCCTTGACGCGGTAGGTGCGGTGGAGCTCGATCCGCACGTCACGCGCGCCGACGCCCGGCTCCGCCACGATGCCGTCGATGCCGCCACGCTGGTTCTCGAGCGACGCCTGGATCGACCAGGTACCGGCAGCCACCTGCTCGGCCTGGAACCGACCGTGGTCGTCGGTGCGTGCGCGGAACTGGATGCCGTAGCCCTGGTGCTCGGACGCGTCGGCGAGTCGGCCGTTGCCCGAGACGCGCGCGCCGACGGCCGGTGAGCCGTCGGCGAGCAGGACGACGCCTTCGATCGTCGTCGTCGACAGCTCGATCGTCAGGTCCTGGTCCTTGCCGTCCTCGAGTTTCATCGACGTCTGCCAGAGCGACCCGCCGCGCGGGCCGAATTGGAACGGATCGCCCGACGGCTTCGCTTGCACCTGCAGATTGACGGAACCGGCCGGCACGAGTCCGAGGTCGAAACGCCCGGCGGTGTCGATCTCCGCCATCAGCCGGTGCCCCTGCTCGGCCCAGCCCGTGATGAAGCAGTTCGTCGCCGGGCGGCCGTCGAGCGTCACGAAGCCGCTGATCCGCGCGGACGGACCGGTGACCGGCGGCTTGGCGGTCGCGTCGAACGCGACCTGCGCGACGGCGCCGGGTGCGAGCGACACTGCGGTCTCCTCGGGTTGGCGTTGGAAGCTCATCGTCATCATGAACTCCATCAGCTTGCCGGGCGAGGTCACGACGTCGAGCGTCGGGATCGCCGCGAGCTGGTAGTCGCCGGGTGTCAGCGCGGTGAAGTGGAACTTCCCCTCCGCGTCCGGCACGCGCATCTTCGGCATCGCGTCCATCGACCCGTGTCGACGCATCGCGACGACCGTCCACTTGCCGGGCGCCGGCACCGCGCCACCGTCGGTCAGCACGCCGAGGATCGACCCGGGTGCGGCGAACTGCAGGACGAGCGGTGCGTTCGACGGCAGCTTGAGCTCGCTTTCGACGTCGCCGTACGCCGGATACGAGGCGCTGACCTTCACCGAGCTCGATCGGACGTCGTCGATCCGGAGCTCCCCTGCCTTGTTCGTGAAGCCGGCATTCACCGGCATGTTCGGCAGTCGCGGACGCGGACCGCGTGCCTCGACGTAGATGCTGGCGTGTCGCACCGGTGCGCCGCTCGGGTCGAGGACCTTCACGGCGAGCCCGATGCTCGCCTTCAGCTCGACGGTGCGCTCGGCGTCGGCGGTCAGCTCGACCTCGACGCCGGTGGTCGCGCAGCCGGGGCCGGCGACGAGGATCGAGTAGCTGCCGCGCGGCAGCTCTCTGAGGACGGTGGCGCCCTTGTCGGTCGTCTCGGTCCGGTCGTCGAGCGGGATCGGCCGCGTGACGCCCCACATCGCCATCTCGACCGCACCCTGATCGAGCTGGCCACGCAGCACCTGGAGGCGTGGCTTCGGGATCGGTTCGCCGTCCGGCCCGACCACCAACAGGGTCAGGTCGTAGCGGCTCGGCAGCTCGACCGTGAAGTCCTGCGCCACCGGCCCCGGCCCGACGATCTTCCACGGCTCGCCCTTGTCCCGTCGCGCGGCGACGATCGCCTCCCCGGGAGGCATGCCGCCGAGCTCGAACTTGCCCTGCTCGTCGGTCGGCGTCGCGAAGCTCGCGAAGTGCACCGGCGCGGACGGCGAGCGGCTGGCGACCAGCACCTGCGCATCGACGATCGGCTTGCCGTCCTCGTCGACGACCTTGCCCGCGGCGAACTCGCCCTCGGGGAGTCGGAGCCGACCGAGGTCCTTCTCTTCGCCGGGTTCGACGAGCACGCGCGGGCGGACGTTCGACAGCAGGCCGGGCTTGGTGACGGCGACCAGATTGCTGCCGGGGACCACTCCGGTCAGGCGGAACTTGCCGTCGGCGCCGGTCGTCGTGCGCGCGAGCGGCAGCTCTTCGAAGCGCTTCTCGAACCACGGCGGCGCCTCGATCACGTGGCCGCCGTCCTCGGTGACGATCAGGGCGCCGGTGGGGTCGAGACGCTCGATCGGCACGAACGTCAGCACCGAGCCGGGCAGGTCCACCGCGCGGACCAATGCACCTTCGACCGGCTCCCCGTCCGGACCGAACACCTCGCCGGTGAGCACGGCGAGGTTCGCGAGCACGATGTCGCCGAGGTCGACGACCTCGCCGGGTCCGGGCGTGCGCTGGACGATGCGCCACGCGGGCGCGTCGCTGTCGACCGCCGCGTGGAGGAGGTACATCGACCGTGGCAGCACGCGGAGCAGCTCGAATCGGCCCTCGGAGTCGGTCCGGGTCTCGCCGGCGTCGATCTTCGGTTCGGCCGTTCCTTGATCGACGAACACGTCGACGTTCGGGACCAGGATCGAATCGGGCGAGAACTCGTAGAGCGCGACGAGCGTGTCCTCGACCGGTTTGCCATCCGCGCCGAGCACACGCCCGCGGAAGCCCGAGAGGGCCGCGAGGTAGGCGGGATCGAGGTCTTCGCCCGCGGTCCGTCCGGTCGTCACCTCCCGGCGGTCGGTCTCGCCGGTGTCGGCGGTCGTCGCGTTGACGGCCGTCGACGCGTCGGCGGTGGTGGAGGCGGTCGCCGCATCTGGCGCCACCGGAACCACCGGCGACGGAGTCGGGGATCCCCCGCCCGAGCCGAACAGATAGACGGCGAATCCGACCAGGAGGACGAGGAGGACGATGGGAACGAGACGATTCATGGCGGCGCGGCGGAAGGACGGCGAGCCCGACTCTACGGGAGTCTCCGCGAAAGCTTCGGGAGCGGTGGCTTCGGCAGCAGTGGCCGGCGGGGCGCCGGATCCGTCGAGCGACGACTCGGCCAGATCGTTCCCCCGGTCGGCGACTTCGCGGACGATACCGCAATGAGGGACACGAGCGAGCCACCTTCCGCGTGGGTGGTCCACTGGTCGACCCTGGTGCCGGCCGGTGGCTCGGTGCTCGACCTCGCCTGCGGCACCGGACGACACGCACGGTGGTTCCGGGCGCACGGTCACCCGGTGACGGCGGTCGATCGCGACACGCGGGGAATCGGCGATCTGCGAGGCGAGCCCGGATCGAGGTCGTCGAGACCGATCTCGAAACGGGCGCCTGGCCGCTGAGCGGTCGGACCTTCGATGCGGTGGTCGTCGTCCACTACCTGTGGCGGCCGCGGTTCGCGGACATCGTGGCGTCGGTCGCGCCCTCGGGCGTGCTGCTGTACCAGACGTTCGCCGCCGGGAACGAGCGACTCGGCCGACCGCAGAATCCGGACTTCCTGCTCCAGCCGGGCGAGCTGCTCGAGCGCGTTGCGCCCGACCTGACCGTGGTGGCGTACGAGCACGGCGAGGTCACGAGCCCCCGACCCGCGGTCGTGCAGCGCATCGCCGCGGTGCGCGGATCCGTCGGCGGTGACGGGACGTCCGCGCGGGCGTTGCACCTCCCCGGTTGATCCACTACAGGTACAGGAGCCCGAAGACGCCGCACCGACCGAACCCACGTTGGCCCAGACCCCGCACTCCGACCTCGTCACCGACGGCATCCGGATCCGCGCCGCTGCACAGTTCCTCCCGGATGAGTCGGATCTCGCGCGACCGCTCTATGTGTTCGCGTACCGCATCGAGATGGTCAACGAGAGCGACAAGACCGTGCGGCTCGAGTCGCGGCACTGGGTGATCGTCGACGCCAACGGTGAGCGGCAAGAGGTTCGCGGGCCGGGCGTCGTCGGCGAGTTCCCCGAGCTCGGTCCGGGGCAGCGCTACAGCTACGTGAGCCGCTGCCCGCTGTCGACGTCGTGGGGCACGATGGAGGGCTCGTACCGGTTCCGCTACGGCGACGGTGGCGTGCTGCGTGCCAAGGTGGGGCGGTTCTTCCTCGTGCCGACGGCGCCGCCGATCGAACGCGTCAAGGCGTGAGCCGATGAGCGAGCGGCGCGATCTGCGCTACGACCTCGCCGACGACCTCGAGTTCGTCGTCAAGCCGGTGGCCGTCGTGAGGTCGCCGTTCCGCGTGCACGCCGGCACGCCGCGCCAGCCCGGCGTCGGCGACCGACACGCGGGCGCGATCGTCGTCCGCCACGGTTACCAGAACCTGCTGAAGGACCTCGACGGCTTCAGCCACGTGTGGGTCGTCGCCTGGCTGCACGTCAGCTACGGGTGGAACGATCTCGTCGTCCCGCCGCGCGACACGCACAAGCGTGGCCTGTTCGCCACCCGCTCGCCGCACCGTCCGAACCCGATCGGCATCTCCGCCGTCGAGCTCCTCTCGATCGACAAGCGCGTCCTGCACATCGGTGCCCACGACCTCCTCGACGGCACCCCGGTCCTCGACCTCAAGCCGTACGTCCCCTACGCCGACGCGATCCCCGACGCCAAGGCCGGCTGGGTCGACCAGCTCGGCGACGACGCCGGCCCCGACCACCGGGACTGGCAAGCGTCCGACTGATGCCCGAAGGGCGAACATCCGGGCCGGGGCCGGATGTGCGCCTCACGTGAGCAGCTCGGCGGTCGAGCCCAGCTCGGTGAGGGTCGCGGCGATCTCGTCGCGGTAGTTGGGGTTCAGCAGGACGATCGCGTCGACCGGGTGCTCGCGGAGCGCGGACGGGGGGACGATGCGCTGGCCGCCGCCGGGGACGTGGCGGTCCTGCTTCTGCGGGTTGACGTCGATCACGGTCGCGATCGCGCCGGCGCCGGGGACGACGTTGAGGAAGGTCACGCCCTTGGAACCCGCGCCCCAGAGCGCGAGGCGGTGGCCCGTGCGGGCGGCGAGGAGCGCGCGCCAGCGGTCGACGGTGCGCTCGAAGGTGCGGGCGAAGTCGTCGACCAGCGCCAGGATCGTCGCGACGTCCGGATCGGTGGCCGGCGGCTCCGGGTGTTGGTCGCGGCGCGCTTCCGCAGCGAGGAACTGGCCACCGAAGTCCGACACCGGCGCCTCCGCGCGGAGCCGCGCGAGGGTCAAGGCCCGCGCCAGCGACGGCGCGCTGAAGTAGCCGCAGTGCTCGTAGATCAGGTCGAACACGCCGCCCTGTGCGAGCGTGAAGCGCACGTCCGGCACCTCGACGTAGGCGACGCCCGCCGGCGCCAGGCCCTCACGGATCACGCCCAGCAGCGCGTACGGATCCTCGACGTGCTCGAGCACGTGGCGGCACACGAGCAGATCGGCGATCCCCGGCGGCGACTCGTGCGACCGCTCGATCGTCACGCCGGGTCGCGCGTCGTGCCGGCCGTCGTAGCTGGTGTCGAAGCCGAGCGCGCGATGTCGCCCCGGCTCGGCGAGCAGCGCGAGGAAGTCGCCGCGTCCACAGCCGAGCTCGACGACCGTCGACCCCGGCGGCACGTGCGCCGTGCGCAGCCGCTCGGCCAGCGCCGTCGCCCACTCGCGGAAGTGCCCCGAGTGGAACAGCGACGTCTCGTAGCGGTCGTCGTAGCAGAGCCGCGCCGCGTCGAACGCGGCGTTGAACACGTGGGCGCAGTCCCGGCACGCGAACAGCCGCAGGTCGCCGCGCGGTGCCGCGCGCGCCTGCTCCGCCTCGGTCGCGAGCGAGTTGCAGTGCACCGGCACCGCCTCGAGCGCGAGAACACTCGCGCACGTCCTCGCTCCTGCAGGCCGGGCAGCGTCGCGTGTCGCTCATACTGCGCAGAGGTCCGGCTTCAGCCCCATCGTCGCAGATCCGCGCCGATCTCGGTCAGGTAGATCGGGTTCATCGCGACGACGCGGTCGGGCTTGATGCGCTCGAGCTCGCAGGCGGGACGATCCGTGGCCGGTGCCGGCATGAACTGCCGTGCGGTAGGGGTTGACGTCGGTGACGCAGCGCACCTCGTCGCCGAGACCGAGCGTCGTCAGCAGCGACACGGCCTTCGAGCCCGATCCCCAGAGCGCGACGGTCTCGGCCCTTGTCCTTGGCATCCGCGAAGTAGGTGCTTCCAGCGCTCGATCGTCGCCGGCACGTCGCGAACTCGTAGCGCTTCACCAGCTTGCGGATGCGGTCGAGATCGTACTCCTCCGGCAGCCGGGCGGCGTCCCTCTGGCCGGCCGGACGGTGCGGCCTCGAGCAGCAGGTACTGGTCGCCGTAGCAGAGCTCGAGTCGCGTACCTCGAAGCCCTGTGCGCGGAACAGCCGGCCAGCGAGCCGAGCGAGAAGTACGAGCAGTGCTCGTAGTAGACGTCCCAGAACCCGTCGTCCTCGAGGACGCGCTCGACGTCGGGCAGCTCGAAGCAGCACGGCCGTCCCGGGGTCGTCGCCGATGGCCGCGCCGCACCGTGGCCGACGAACTCCGCGACCGGTCCGATGTGCTCCAGCGTGTGCCGGCACACGACGAGCGTCGCGCGTTCAGGTGCGAGTACTTCTCCGAGTAGAAGTCGCTGATCCAGCTCGATGCGCTCGGCCGCCTCGGCGCTCGCGCGCTCGGGGCGTGACCCCGGGTCGATGCCGATGCCGCGGCATTCCCGATCTGCGCAGACCAGCATCGCAGGAATTCGCCCTTGCCGCAGCCGATCTCGAGCGCGCTCTTCGGGTCGTAGCGCTCGACGTAGTCGGTGCGCGATCTCGCGCGCGAACTTCAGGAACGTGCGGCGAGAAAGCCTGCGTCTCCTCGTAGCGCGGCGAGTAGCTGGTGCACCGCGGGGTCGAAGAGCGGGTTGAACACGAATCCGCAGCGATCGCAGAACGCCAGCGCCAGCTCACCGCGCGGGATAGTCCCGCGCCTCGGCCGCAGTCGGCATCAGGAGGCAGCTGTGCACCGGCACGCGGGTGTCCGCGCGCCAGAAGGTCCGGACGTCGTGCTCGTCGGCGGCGCAGGCGGGGCAACGCATGTCAGTTCGAAGGCGGGGAGGCGAGATCGACGTAACGCGGGGCGGGCACCGGGATCAGGAACCGCCCACCGCTTTCCAGATAGGCGCGCTGTTGGCCGACGATCTCCTTCTCGAGGTTCCACGGCAGCAGCATGCACACGTCGGGCCGGCGCTCGAGCAGCGCCTCGGGCGGCAGGATCGGCACGTCGACGCCGGGCATGTACTTGCCCTGCTTGTGGACGTTGCGATCGACGACGAAGTCGAGCAGCGACTCGTCGATACCGCACGCGTTCAGCAGGATCGCGCCCTTCGCCGCGGCGCCGTACGCGGCGACGTGCTTGCCCGCGGCCCGCACACGCGCGATCTCCTCGTGCACGGCCGCGCGCGAGCCTCTCGACCCGTGCCGCGAAGCTCGCGTAGTAGTCGAGGCCGTCGAGACCGATCCTCTGCTCGTCCTCGAGGAACCGTTCGACCGAGCCGTCCGGGTCCTCCGGCGTCGGGCTCGCGTGGTAGCGCAGCGAACCGCCGTGGATCGGCAGGTGGACCACCCGGTTCAGATGCAGACCCTCGCGCTCGAACAGCGCCTTGACGGCCGTCACCGAGAAGTAGCAGAGGTGCTCGTGGTAGATCGTGTCGAACTCGACGTGATCGATCAGGTCGCGCACGTAGGGCGCCTCGATCGACGTCGTGCCGCCGGGCTTCAGGAGCTTGGCGATGCCGGCCACGAAGCCGCGAGGTCCGGCACGTGCGCGAGCACGTTGTTGCCCACGACGACGTCGGCCTGGATGCCCTCCGCGACGAGCTCGTCGGCGAGCGCGGTGGTGAAGAACGCGTGCCGCGTCGGGATCCCGCGCTTCAACGCCGCCTCGACCGGACCCTTCGCCGGATCGATGCCGAGCACCGGGACCCCTCGCTTCTGAAAGAACTGCAGCAGATAGCCGTCGTTGCTCGCGAGCTCGACGACCTGGCTGTCCGGGCCGAGTCCGCGCCAGGCGATCAGGTTCTCGACGTTGCGTTCGCTGTGCGCGAGCAGCGAGTCGGCTAGAACGAGGAGTGGTAGGGATAGTCGTCGCCGAACAACACCGTCGGCGGTACCTCCTCGGTGATCTGCACGAGCGCGCAGTCCGGGCAGAACGCCACGCTCGAGCGGGAAGCGCGGCTCGTCCGCTTCGAGCTGTGCCTTCGTGCGCAGCCGCGTCCGACAACGGCATGCGCCCGAGGTCGAGGAAGGTCTCGAGCTTCTCGCCCTGGCAGCTCCGGCACCGGTGTGCCGTCATCGGACGCTGCCCCCCGTGAGGCGCAGGTCCGTGTCGAGCTCACCGGCCTGCTGCGCCGCCATCACGTGTCGGATGCGCAGGTAGCGCGGCCCTTCGAGATCCTCGAGCTTCAGCGGCAAGGCACGGTAGAGGGCGTACAGCTCTTCGACACCCTTCTTCACGGTCCAGTCGGTCGCGAAGCCGGAGCGTGTCGCGGATCTTGTCGCAGCGCACGTTGTAGTTGCGCATGTCGGGCTCCGCACCGTCGGCGAACGCCACCTCGCTGCCCGACGACCGATGCCACGATCTCCGCGACCTCGCGGATGCGGTAGTTCTCGGCGGTCGAGCCGACGTTGAACGCCTCGTCGTGGACGCTCTCCCGGGGCGCTTCGATCGCCGCGACGAATGCCTTGGCGCAGTCGCGACGTGCAGGAGCGGCCGCCACGACGTGCCCGCGCTCTTCAGCAGCACGCGACCGATCGTGAACGCGTAGCCGGTCAGGTTGTTGACGACGAGGTCGCCGCGGAGCCGCGGGGATACGCCGTAGACGGTCGCATTGCGCAGGTAGACGGGCGAGAAGTCTCGTCCGCCATCGTGTGCAAGTCCTGCTCGACCTTGACCTTGGACACGCCGTAGGGCGTCACCGGGTTGAACGCCGATTCCTCGGTCAGCGGCTCGTCGCTCGCCGCCCCGTAGTTGCTGCACGACGACGAGAACACGAACCGCGCCACGCCCGCGGCCTTCGCGAGCTCGCGCGAGCCGCACCGATGCCCGGTGATTGATCGCGAACGTGATGTCGGGATGCAGGTCGCCGAGGGGGTCGTTCGACAGACCGGCGAGGTGGATCACCGCGTCGAAGCCGGCGAGGTGGCCCGCCTCGACGTCGCGCACGTCGAGCACGGTCTCGGTGACGGGCTCCGGCTCGGGCAGCGCCGTGAAGCGGCAATCGTGGAACATGAAGTTGTCGAGGCCGACGACTTCGTGACCCGCCGCGCGGAGCATCGGGGTGAGCACGCAGCCGATGTAGCCGTCGTGCCCGGTGACCAGGACCTTCATGTCGTCTTCCTTCTCCAGGGCGCATCGCCGCTGGCCCAGATCTCTTCGAGGATGTGCTTCTCCCGCAGCGTGTCCATGCACTGCCAGAACCCGCGCGTGCTGGTAGGCCATGAGCTGACCGTCGCGCGCGAGCTTCTCGAGCGGCTCGCCTTCCCACATCATGTCGTCACCGGCGATGTAGTCGAACACCTCCGGCTCGAGCACGAAGAACGCGCCGTTGATCCAGCCTTCGCCGATCTGCGGCTTCTCGGTGAACGCGGCGACGCGACCGTTGCGGATGTCGAGGTGACCGTAGCGCGCCGGCGGCCGCACCGCCGTCACCGTCGCCAGCTTGCCGTGCGCCTTGTGGAACTCGAGTAGCTTTCGCAAGTCGATGTCCGAGACCCCGTCGCCCCACGTCAGCATGAACGTCTCGTCACCGAGGTAGGGTGCGAGCCGCTTGATGCGGCCGCCGGTCATCGTCTTGAGGCCGGTCTCGATCAGCTGCACGCGCCAGTCGTGGACCTCGTGCGCGTCGCTCTCCACCTGACCCTTCGCGAGGTCGATCGTCAGGTTGCCCTGCAGGTGGCAGAGCTCCGCCATGTAGCGCTTGATGTAGTCGCCCTTGTAGCCGAGCGCGATCGCGAACTCCTCGAAGCCGTGGTCGGCGTAGTGCCTCATGATGTGGAGCAGGATCGGGATGCCCCCGATCTCGACCATCGGCTTGGGACGGATCTCGGTCTCTTCGGCCAGGCGGGAGCCGAGGCCCCCGGCGAGGATGCCGACCTTGATGGTCATGGATGCGTGGAACGAGGGTGGCGGGCAGTCGGACCCGGTGCGTCCGCGGAATGCTATCGTGCCGTTCCGGCGGGCGGGTCAAGCTCCGAGCAGCCCGTCCCGGGCGGCGTGCTCGACCAGCTCGTCGGCGATCGCGAGCGACGCCGTGGCAGCGGGGGAAGGAGCGTTCAGAACATGCAGGACGCGGCCGCTTTTTTCGAAGCGGAAATCGTCGACCAGCGTCCCGTCGCGCTCGAGGGCCTGCGCGCGGACGCCCGCCTCGGCCGGGACCAGATCCTCGTCGCGGAGGTCCGGACAGAGCCGCCGCAGGGCTTCGGCGAAACGATGGACGCTCCAGGCCCGCCAGCTCTCGGCGAGTCCGGTGCGCGCGTGGCGGGCCGCCATCCGCCAGAACCCGGGCCAACCGAGGGTGCCGAGCGCGTCCCGCATCGAGAACGAGCCGCGCGTGTAGCCGTCGCGGCGCCAGGCGAGCACCGCGTTCGGGCCGCAGTGCACGCCGCCGTCGAGCGTGCGCGTCAGGTGCACGCCGAGGAACGGGAAGCGAGGATCGGGCACTGGATAGACGAGGCCGCGGACGAGATGGGCACGCTCGTCACGCAATGACCAGTACTCCCCGCGAAACGGCACGATGCGCGCGCTCGGCCGTGCACCCGATCGCGCCGCGAGCCGGTCGGCCCACAGGCCCGCACAGGCGATCGCGGCGCCGGCGAGCAGGGTGCCGTCGCCGGTCTCGACGCGGACGCCGCGGCTGCCGTCGTCGCGCAGCGCGTGCACACGCACGCCGGTGCGGACCTCGCCGCCGCCCGCGCGCACCCTCGCGGCGAGGCGTTCGACGACGCCCCGGTAGTCGGCGATCGCGGTGCCGGGAACGTGGATCGCCGCGAGTCCGGTCGCGTGCGGCTCCACCCCGCGCAGGCCGTCCGCGTCCAGGCGGCGCAGTCCGGGCACGCCGTTCGCCTCGCCGCGCCGCAGCAGCTCGTCCATGCGTGGCAGCTCGTCCTCGCGCGTCGCGACCACGATCTTGCCGACGACGCCATGCGCGACGCCCTCCGCGCGGCAGAACGCCAGCATGCGTGCCGCCCCGCCGACGCACAGTCGGGCCTTGGCCGATCCCGGCTTGTAGTAGAGGCCCGAGTGGATGACGCCGCTGTTGCGACCGGTCTGGTGGGACGCCAGCTCCGGCTCCTGCTCGACGACCGCGATGCGCACGCCGGGTCTCGCATCGAGCGCGGCGGCTGCGGCGGCGACGCCGACGATCCCGCCGCCGACCACCACGAGATCGAATCTGTCGTGCACGGCCCGGGAGCGTACGATGCGCGTCGATCGTGTGCACCAACGTGTGCCCGATGTCGGATCCCCGTCGACGCCGATGACCGACCGCGTTCGCCGTCTGTTCGCGTACGCCCACGAGCGGGAGGGCCGCCGCCTCCGCGCTGCAGGGGTGCCGTGCCTCGAGACCGGTGTCGGCAAGGCGGCGGCGGCGGCGGCGCTGGCGGCCGGGCTCGCCGGCGGGGACTTCGAACTCGTCGTGCTCGTCGGCGTGGCCGGCGCCTATCCCGACGGGCCACCGGTCGGCGGCGGATGCGTGGTGGTGGAGAGCGTGTTCGGGGACGAGGGGGCGCGGACCGAGGACGGGTTCCTCGGTCTCGGCGAGCTCGGACTCGGGGAATCGGCGCCGTATCGCCACCCGCTCGAGCTCGCGCGCCGGGTCGCGACCGGGCTCGGCGAGCTGCCGCTGGTGCGCGCGGCCACCGTCAGCACGTGCAGCGGCACCGACGAGCTGTCGGCGACGCTGCAGCGCCGGACCGGCGCCGCGATCGAGACGATGGAGAGCGCGGCGGCGGCGCTCGCGTGTCGTCGCGCGAACGTGCCGCTCGTCGAGCTGCGCTGCATCAGCAACCGCACCGGCCGACGGGAGGGTTCGGAATGGCGACTCGGCGAGGCGGCCGACAAGGCGCAGGAGCTGGCGCTCGAGGCCCTGCGTCGCGGGCTGCTCGAGCCGGTGGAGGCGATGCCGTGACCGACGACCGCGAAGAGCTGCGGTTCGGCTTCTCCCCGTGCCCCAACGACACGTTCGCGTTCCACGCGCTCGTGCACGATCTCGTCGAGGTGCCCGGAGTGCGCGTGCGGCCGGTCCTCGCCGACATCGAGGAGCTCAATCGCCGCGCGGCCGGACCCGACCGATTGGACCTGACCAAGCTCAGCGTCGGCGCGCTCGCCGGGGTCGTCGACCGCTATGCGGTGATGCCGTCCGGCGCCGCACTCGGACGGGGCGTCGGTCCGCTCGTCGTCGTGCGTCCCGATCGACCCGCCGCGCCGCGCACGGTCGCCGAGCTGTCCGGCCGCCGCGTCGCGGTCCCCGGGGTCGGCACGACCGCGTACCTGCTGATGCGGCTGTTCGCACCGGCGGACTTCGTGCCGGTCGAGATGCGGTTCGACCGGATCCTCGACGCGGTCGAGTCGGGTGACGTCGACGCGGGGCTGATCATCCACGAGAGCCGGTTCACCTACGGCGGGCGCGGGCTCGCGTGTCTGTGCGACGTCGGCGAGCTGTGGGAGCTGGACACCGGTCTGCCGCTGCCGCTCGGGCTGATCGCGATGCGACGCGAACGGCCGAGGGCGCTGTTCGACGCCGTCGCGGCGGCGCTGCGGGAGTCGGTCGAGCGGGCGTTCGAGTTCCCGGAGGTCTCGCGGGCGTTCGTCCGCGCGCACTCCCAGGAGCTCTCGGACAAGGTCTGCGAGCAGCACATCGCGCTCTACGTGAACCACTGGACCGTCGATCTCGGCGACGACGGACGCCGCGCGCTGGAATCGCTGCTCGGCCGAGGGCGGGAGCTCGGGCTCCTGCCGGCCGGCCGCGACCCCTGGCCCTGAAAGGCAGACATCCACACCCGGTGTGGTTTGCTGTGTGTCGCGGAATTCGGGAGGAAACCGCCTTGGGGCCCGGGGCGGGGCCGCGCTGAGGGGGGTGACCAGGAGGTTCATCCCATGAAAACACTGACCAAGATCCGGAACGCGACCCTGCTCGCGACCTTGCTCGTCCCGTCCTTCGGCGCGGCTCAGGTCGTCGCCTACCACGACGCCACCGGTGCCGCGCATCAGACCCAGTTCGCCGCGCTGTCGAACCAGGGCTACCGCATGATCTCGCTGACGATCTACGGCACGACCTCGGACCTGCGCTACGGCGCGGTCTGGGTGCATCGGGCCGGTCCGCCGTTCGTCGGCTTCCACGGAATCAACGGCACCGACTACCAGAGCTTCGTCAACACGTGGTGCCCCCAGGGCTACGTGCCGAAGGTGCTGTCGGCGACCGGGAGTGGCAGCGGCGAGCGGTTCGCCGGCGTGTTCGAGCAGACGGGCGCACCGTGCTACATCCGGCACGGCCTCGACGAGACCTCGTTCTGGAACGAGGTCCAGAGTGCGCGCGACAACGGCTGGCGCATCTCGACCGCCGACATCTACGGCTCGACTTCGAGCCCGCGTTACATCGTCGCGTTCGAGCATCCGCCGTCGAACCAGCTCGACTCGGGGCAGGCCTACGCGGTGAGCAACGGCGTGGCGAGCTACCAGCAGCACTTCGACGCCTTCGTCCAGACCTGGGCGCGGCCGCGGCTGGTCGCGTTCAACGACAGCGATCGGTTCCTGTCGGTGTGGCAGAACGACCAGGTCGGTGCGTGGACCGCGCATCACGACATGACCGCGTCGCAGTACCAGAGCTACTTCAACACGTACATGGGGCAGGGCATGTACCCGATCAACCTGAGCGCGTCGGGGAGCGGCAGCAGCCGGCGGTTCGCGGCCGTGTGGGCGCACACCGATCTACCGCTCGCGCGGAACTTCTCCGCTACCGGCGCCGCCGTGCCCGAGCTCGCGATGTTCGACAACTGGGCACGCGACTGGATGATGAACAACGACGCGCGGGCGGCCAGCCTCGCGATCGTCAAGAACGGCCGCCTCGTGCTCGCACGTGGCTACAACTACGCGGAGACGGGCTATCCGCAGACCCAGCCGACGAGCCTGTTCCGCATCGCGTCGTGCAGCAAGCCGCTGACGAGCATCTCGATCCACCAGCACTTCCAAGCGATGCCGAACCAGATCAATCCGCAGACGACGCTGTTGTCGCTGTTGAACGAGCCACAGGTCGCGGACGCCCGGACCTACAACATCACGATGCGGGAGCTGTTGACGCACCAGGGTGGCTGGGACCGCGACGTGTCGTTCGACCCGATGTTCCGTGACACGACGATCGCGAGCACGCTGGGCATCGGCATCCCGATCTCGAAGTACGACGTTCGCCGCTACATGACCTCGACGCAGATGCTCGACTTCACGCCGGGCACGCAGTCGAAATACAGCAACTACGGCTTCAGCCTGCTCGGGCAGGTCATCGAGCGTCTCGAGCCGGGGCTCGCCTACGAGCAGGTCATCGACCGCGACATCCTCCAGCCGCTCGGCCTGACCCGGCCGCAGATCGGGCACGGCCTGCTCAGCCAGGCGCTGCCCGGCGAGGTGCGCTACCACCCGACGAACCCGTGGATCGCGCAGAGCGTCGAGACCGCGGCGCGGCCATGGGTCGGGGCGCAGTACGGTGGCTACAACTTCGAGAACATGGACTCCCACGGCTCGTGGGTGATGGCAGCGCCGGACTTCGCGAAGGTGCTGGCGGCGTTCGACCTCGGCGGCGCGAACCCGCTGCTGAACCAGACGTGGACGACCCACATGTTCAGCTTGGAGCCGGGCTACTCGTCGGTGATGCGCGGGTGGTTCCGCAAGAACGTCAGTGACGGCAATGGTGGCACCGTCGCCATGGCGCACCACAACGGCAAGCTCGGCGGCACGGCGACCCTGGTCGCGCGCCGGGACGACGGGATCTCGTTCGTGTTCTTCACGAACAGCGACTCGTGGCTGAACGGCACCGTCGAGGGCGTCCAGCTCAGCGACCTCGCCAACACCGTGCGGACCTGGCCGAACCTGGACCTGTTCCCGCGCGTCGGGATCCCGGCGTTCCGGCGGTTCGTGCCGGGCGGCTTCTCCACCTACGGCAGTGGCTGCGGCATCGTCGGTGCGGCGGCGCCCACCGCGAGTGGGTCCGGGAGCCCGGAGACCGCGCAGGAGTTCTCGTTCGATCTGAGCGGCGCACCGGCCGGCGCGCCGGCGCTCGGGATGGTGTCGTTCGACCGCACGCCGATCGGTCTCGGCGTGATCGGAGCACCGGCGTGCACGCTCTACGGAACGCCGGTGGCGTCGTTCGGCAGCACCACCGGCCGGACCGGAACCGCAGCGGTGTCGCTGATGTGCCCGGACGAGCCGTCGCTGGTCGGGAGTTACGTGTTCGGACAGTTCGCGGTCGTGCTGTCGACCCCGGCCGGACCGCAGCTCGCGATGACCAACGGCGTCGCCGCGCACCTCGGCGGCTTTCAATGAGTCGCGGAGCCGGAGCGGCTCCGGAGAGCCGGCGGCGCGATCAGCGCGCCGGGGTCTCGTCCGCGTCGTCCGCCTCGGGTGGCGGCGCGGGCGGGGCCGGCGGCGGCTCGCGCAGGCGCTCGGCACCGTGGCCGAGATCGATGCGCAGATCGGGGCGCAACGCGCGTAGGCGCGTTGCGCCCGCGTCCGTGATGTGCGTGTGCCACAGATGCACGGCGGTCAGCTTCGGCATCGCGGCGAGCGCGGACACGGCGTCGTCGCCGACGGGCGTGTGGTGAAGGTCGAGGACGCGCAGCTCGGGAAGCCGCTCGAGCGCGGGGAGCGCGGCGTCGGTGATCGCGGTGTCGGACAGGTCGAGCCGGCGAAGTGCCCGGAAGTGGGCGAGCGTCGCGGCGCCGCGGTCGGTGAGCTTCGTGCCGCGGAGGCGCAGCCAGCAGAGGCGCGGCTCGAGTCCGTCGAGAGCGGGCAGCTCCGCATCGCCGAACCGCGCTGCGACGGGGGACAGGTCGACGTCGAGTGCGGCGGTCGACGCGGCGATGCGATTCGCGCGCGCGCCGAACTCGACGAGGCGCGCGATCGCGCGTTGCTCGGCCGCGAGGGCCTCGTCCTCGAGATCCGGGACCTCGAGCGTCTCGCGCGCGTGCCGGCGCGTCGCACGTGCGTCCGCGGCCGCATCGATCGCGTCGGGCCACGTCGCGCCCTCGGCGATCCAGCGCCGGAACAGTTCGAGCTCGGCGGGGGAGAGCGACCGCCCCTCTTCCGGCATGTGGTCGACGTCGTCCGCCGGCAGCGACACCAGCTCGAGCGCGAGGCTGTCGTCGGGTTTGCCGGGGACGACGACCCAGAGCTCGGGGTCGCCCGCGAACAGCAGCGCCTTGCGGTCGAGGCGCAGGTCGGCCTCGCTGCGGCGGGGGCCGTGGCAGCGGACGCAGCGTTCCATCAACAGTGGCCGCACCTCGCGCGCGAAGTCGATCGGCGGCTGCTGGTCCTGCGTGCGCGGAGCGGTTGCCAGGACCAGCGGGGCGAGCAAGAGGAACGGACGCATGGCGACGCCGGCGATCATCGCCGCGAGCGGGCCGCGCGTCCACGCGGGAGCCGCGGATAGGATCGCGCGCCGCCATGATCTTCCGGAAGCGCTATCGCTATCGATTCGGTGACATCGACCACGCCGGCATCGCCTACTACCCGACGCTCCTGCACTACTTCCACTGCGCGATGGAGGACTGGTGGGCCGAGGGCATCGGGGTCCGCTACCCCGACCTGATGCGCGACGAGCGGTACGGCCTGCCCGCCGTGCGGCTCGAGGTCGAGTTCTTCCGGCCGGTCCGCTACGGCGACGAGCCGGAGATCTGCATCGGCGTGCTCGCGATCGGCCGTACCTCGCTCGAGCTCGGCTTCTGGATGGAGATCGACGGCGCGGTCGCCTGCCGCGCGCGCATCAAGACCGCCGGGGTCGACATGGACACGCTGAAGCCGATCCCCGTGCCCGCCCGCTGGCGGAGCGAGCTCGCCCGCTGGGCCCTCCCCGAGTCCGACTTCCCCTCCCGCTGAAGGGCGACAAATCAGACCCGGTGTGGTTTGCTGCCTTTCAGCGGAGCGGGTCGAACGACAGGTCATCGAAGTCGGTGACGCTGTCGGACTTGGTCCAGACGCCGGCGCGGCCGCGGAGGAACATCGAGTCGTAAGCGGTGACGGTGATCTCGCCGTCGAGGGTCGCGGTCAGCTTCGAGCCCTCGGCGCGGAACTCGAGCGTGTGCCACGCGTGGTCGTCGGTCGCGCCCTTCGCGATCGCGCCCGGCAGCGTGGTGCGGATGCCGTTCGCCGAGCGGAAGATGCGCAGGTCGCCCTCGGCCGCGTTCACCCGTGCGGTGTAGTAGTTTCCCGCGTCGACGTAGCGCAGCACGATGCCGCCGGCCTTGTCGACCTCGCCGCCCGAGTAGCGCAGCCGCACGCGCGCGGCGACATCGCCGCAGTCGAACCCCTCGGCGAGCGCCATCGGGAAAGTGGATCCCGCTGCGGTCCATCGACTCCTGCCGCAGGAAGTGCCCGCCGTCCTCGGCGCGCACGATCCATTGCGGTGCCTCGCCGTGCCCGCCGAGCACGGTCTCGAGCCGCTCCGCGGGCTCGCCGACCGCCATGTTCTCGAAGTCGAGCTCGAACGGCGTCGTCGACGGCGCCGGGCCCCCGGGCAGGTCGGGGAACTGCTCGGCCTCGTCCTCGTCCTCCTCCGGCCGCTGGCTCAGCTTCGACGCGAGCGTCAACGCCTCGCCGTCGCGCAGCAGATGCAGCGTCAGCTCGGTGCCCGCTTGCCGTCCGCGGATCGCGGTCGCCAGCGACTGCCGCGAGTCGGTCGCCCGGTCGCCGATCGCGACCAGCACGTCGCCGACCTTCACGCCCGCGGCCTGCGCGCCGGTGCCGCCGTAGACCGCCGTCACCTTCATCCCGCCCGGCGCGGGATCGGCGTCGATGCCGAGATAGGGGATCGGGATGACCTCGTCGAGCACGAGCCGCGCCTGCAGGTGCAGCTCGGTCGCCACCGCCCGGATCCGCGCGTCCATGCGGCGCAGGATCTCGCGGCGGAGGAACGCCGGATCCTGCGTCGGCCAGTCCTGCTGAACGGTGCGGAACTCCGGCAGCGTGACCGCGACGTCCGGGTCTCCGGACGGCGTGTGGCATGCGGTGATCGACAGCAGCGCCGGGGTGAGACCGGCGAGGATGGGGAGTCTGAGGTTTCGGGTCATGGCTGCCTCCAAGAGCGGTCAGTGGTCGGTCGGGCGGCCCGACGCGTCGAGCCGGATCGGTTCGGGAAGGCCGGCTTCGCGGACTTGCCAGGCGATGGCCGAGGCGTCGCCGACGAGCACGAGGACGCCGTCCTCGAGCGGCAGCGCGCGCGGTGACAACGCGTCGAGGTCCTTGGCCGTGGCCGCGCGCAGCGCGCGGAGGTCGCCGACCACGGCATCGAACGACACTCCGTTCAGCGCCAGCCCGCGCGCGTAGTCCAGCACTCCCGACAGCGTCGTGAACGAACGGATGATCGACGTGCGCCGCATCGCGCGCGCGGCGTCCGCCTCCTCGGGAGTCACGTCGCCACCACCCGGTGCGCGCAGGCGTGCGAACTCCGCGAGGAAGTCCTTCAGCGCCGCGCCGGTCGCGTCCGTCTGCACGCTCGCCCACGCCATGAAATAGCCGGCGAACGGCGACATCGACCACGTCGCGCCGGCGCCGTAGCTGTAGCCGTGCTCCTCGCGCAGCTTGTGGTTCAGGCGGCTGTCGAACGTGCCGCCGAGCACGCTCCCGAGCATCTCGTATTCGACGCGACGGGGGTCGGACCAACGCGGACCGGGCATCAGGAACCGGATGACGGTCTGCACCGCGCCTTGCCGATCGACGACCGCGACGCGCAACCCGCCGCCCGCGCGGGCCGCGTCGACCGCCGCGGTCGTGGCCGGCGCCTTCGCCCCGCCCGGTGTCCAGTTGCCGAGCTCGCGCTCGAGCGCGACCTGCAGCTCCGCGGCCGTCACGTCGCCGGCCACGAAGACCGTGAGGTTCTCCGGGGCGAACAGCGATGCGTGCTCGCGCCGCACGTCGTCGATCGTCAGTGCGGCCACCGTGTCGCGCGTGCCCTCGCTCGGCCAGCCGTACGGGTCGTCGTCGCCGAACAGGAGCCGGAACGCCACGCGGTTCGCGATCGCGTTCGGGTCGTCGTCGAGCGCCCGGAGGTGGTCGAGCTGCAACGACCGGACGCGCTGCCAGTCGCTCTCGGCCAGCCGCGGACGGCGCAGAGCGTCGGCCAGCAGCGCGACCGCGGGCGCGAGATGACGCTTCAGCACCGTCAACGACGCGGTCGCGTTCTCGTGATCGGCGCCGGTCCAGAACCACGCACCGAGCCTCTGCGTCGCGTCGGCGAACTCTGCGGCGTCCCGGTCACCCGCACCCTCGCGCAGCATCGCCGCGGTCAACGCCGGCAGCCCGGCCTTCGCCGGCTCGGTCAGCACGCTGCCGGTCGCCGCCTGCACCTGCACGGCGATCAGCGGCAGCGCCGGCTCGGTCCACACACTCACCGGGATGCCGTTCTTCAGCGTGAACGTCTGCGGCATCGGGGTGTGAAGTCCTTCGCCGCCGTCGGCGCCGGCCGGTCGTCGCGCGCCGACGCCGTCCGCGCTGGCGCCACCGGCAGCACGCGCAGGATTCCCCGCGTTTCCGGATCGAGCACGCGGTCGGCCCAGGTCTTCACGCTCGCCGGCGTGACCGCGCGGATGCGTTCGAGGTCGCGCGCGAACGAGTCGGGATCGCCGAACGCCGCCTCGTAGACCACGAGCTGTGCCGCGATCGCGCCCGCGCTCTGGAGACCCGCGAGCTGGTGCAGCTCGTGCGCGGACTTTCGCGGCTCGAGCTCGATGTCGGTCACGCCGTCCTCGCGCACCTTCGCCAGCTCGTCGTCGATCGCGCGCTCGACCGCGTCGAGGTCCGCGCCGGACGCGACCGTGACGTCGATCTGGAACAGCGAGTCGAGGTCGAACGCGTCCTGGTAGGCGGCGACGTCCACTGCGAGGCGGTCCTCGACGACGAGCCGTCGGTACAACCGGCTGCTCTTGCCGTCGGACAGCAGCTCGCCGAGCATCTGCATCTCGGCGTCGCCCTCGGCGAACCGCGCCGGTCCGTGCCACGCCATCTTGATGCGCGGCAGCTCGACGCGGTCCAGGATCGTCTTGCGGACCACGCGATCGAGGCTCGACGCCGGCACCTCGCGGCGCGGCACCGGCGCGCCGCGCGGGATCGAGCCGAACAGCGACCGCACCAGCGCCTTCGTGGGCTCGGGATCGAAGTCGCCTGCGATCGCCAGCGTGACGTTGTTCGGCACGTAGAACGTCGCGAAGAACGTCTGCACGTCGCGCAACGTCGCCGCCTCGAGATCCTCGTGTCGGCCGAGGATGCCGTAGCGGTACGGGTGTCCTTCCGGATACATCACTCGGAACACCGAGCTCGTCGGACGTGCCGGACGGTCGGTTCGCGACGACCTCGCGGATCTCGTTCTGCACGACGTCCGTTGCTTGTCGAGCTTCTCCCGCATCCATCGATCGGCCGAGGTCCTCGAGCCGGTCGGCTTCGAGCCAGAGGAACGTCGGCAGCATCGACGCCGGTCCTTGCTCGAAGTAGGTCGTGCGGTCCTCGTCGGTCTCCGCGTTGTTGCTGGCCGCCACCCGCTTCCATGATCGCGTCGAAGCCGCCGGCCGGAACGCGCTCGGTGCCCATGAACATCAGGTGTTCGAACAGGTGCGCGAAGCCGCTGCTGCCCGCGGGCTCGTCCTTCGCGCCGACGTGACAGCAGAGATTCACGGCGACGATCGGCAGTCGCGCATCGCGATGCAGGATCACCGTCATCCCGTTGTCGAGCTTCAGCGTCTCGCACGGGACCGACTGTCCGTGAGCGACGCCGATGAACGATGCGAACACGGCGCACAACGCGGGGAGCTTCGACATGAGTGGTTCGGCGTCGGCAGCGATCGAAGACAACTGAGCGTGCCTGCGAGCGCGCGGGCGTCAACCGCTCGCGGGAGGGGAATTCGCGCGGTCGGCGCAGTCGTTTCGAGATCGAAACGAACCGCGTCGCCCTCGCATCACGAGCTCGTCGCGCCGTGCTCGGTGGACGGCAGCCCCATCAGCGCGCGCAGGAACACCGCGAGATCCGGAGCCAGCGGATCGCGCACGACGACGCGTTCGCCGGTGCGCGGATGGTCGAACACGAGTCGACGTGCGTGCAGGAACATCCGCGGCAGACCGCGTTCGCGGAACCACTTGTTGATGCGCCCCTTGCCGTACGTCGAGTCGCCGATCACGTGGTGCGCGAGGTGCGCGAGATGGCGGCGGATCTGATGCGTGCGCCCGGTGTGGATGCGTGCGGCGAGCAGCGACGAGCGGGGGAACGTCGTCAGCCGCCGGAACTCGGTGCGCGCCGGCTGTGGCTCGCCGTTGTCGCCGGTGAGCGGGCGATCGGACGCGAACACGAGCGGCGCCTCGCCGCGCGCCAGGACGAGGTACTCCTTCTCGGCGGCGTCGTCCTGAAGCGCCGCCTGCAGTCCCGCGGCCATCACCTTCGACAGGGCGAACACCATCACCCCGGAGGTGTTGCGGTCGAGCCGGTGCACCGGGTAGAGCCACCGGTCGATCTGCCGCGCCAGCGTCTGCAGCACGAACTGCTCGTCGCGCTCGGAGCGGGGGCCCCGGTGCACCGTCAGTCCCGCGGGCTTCGAGATCGCGACGAGGTCGTCGTCGACGTGGAGGATGCGGAGGGGCTCGGACTCGCCGCTCACGGCATCCGTCGCACCAGCTGGTCGAGCGGCGGTCGCTTCGGCTTCTCGGGGCGCACCTCGGCAGTGCCGACCCAGACGAACGCGACGATCTCCTGCGCCGACGGCTCGATGCCGAGAATCGCGTAGGTGCGTGGGTCGGTCGTCACCGCCCCGGTGCTCCACTTGCTGGCGACACCGTCGGCGTGCAGCGAGAGCATCAGGTTCTGGATCGCGCACGCGGCGCTCGCGTAGTCCTCGCGCGCGATGTTCGGATCGTTGCTCTTGACGATGCTGACGACGATGAGCTCGTGCGGAGCGAGGATCTTCGCACGCGCCTGGTCGGCGAGCCCGGGCACCTCGGTCTTCGCCTTCGCGCGCTTGAGCTCGATCGCGATCTCGGCGATGCGCTCGCGCGTCGTGCGGCCGACGCGCACGAAGCGCCAGGGGAACGTCAGCCGGTGGTTGGGGGCGTGCACCGCCGCTTCGAGCGCGCGTTCGATCGCCACGTCGGGGACCGGCTCGCGCGTGAACCTGTGCACGGTGCGCCGCGCGCGCAATGCGTCGTGGATGTCCGTCTCGGGGCGGCTCACGCGTACTCCTCGACCGGCGGGCACGAGCACACGAGGTGGCGATCCCCGTAGACGTCGTCGACCCGGCCGACGGTCGGCCAGTACTTGTGCTCCTTGGTCCACGGCGCCGGGAACGCCGCCTGCTCGCGCGTGTAGGACCGGTTCCAATCGGCCTGCGTCACGTCGTGCATCGTGTGCGGCGCGTGCGCCAGCGGGCTGTCGTCGTGGGACACCGCGCCGTTCTCGATCGCGCGGATCTCCTCCCGGATCGCGATCATCGCGTCGCAGAACCGGTCGAGCTCCTCCTGCGACTCGCTCTCGGTCGGCTCGACCATCAGGGTGCCCGCGACCGGCCACGACATCGTCGGCGCGTGGAAGCCGAAGTCCATCAGCCGCTTCGCGATGTCGACGACGCTCACGTGTGTGCTCTTCTCGAACGGGCGACAGTCGAGGATGCACTCGTGCGCGACGAAGCCGTGCTCGCCGCGATAGAGCACGGGGTAGTGCGCGTCGAGCCGCTTCGCGATGTAGTTCGCGTTCAGGATCGCGACCTCGGTCGCGTCCTTCAGCCCGCCCGGTCCCATCATCGCGATGTAGGCGTAGCTGATCGGCAGGATCGACGGGCTGCCCCACGGTGCCGCCGACACCGGGCCGATCGCCTGCGTGCTGTCGTTGCACGGCACGACGGGGTGGGTCGGCAGGAACGGCGCCAGGTGCTCGGCGACGCAGATCGGACCCATGCCCGGGCCGCCGCCGCCGTGCGGGATGCAGAACGTCTTGTGCAGGTTCAGGTGGCAGACGTCTGCGCCGAGGTCGCCGGGCCGGCACAGGCCGACGAGGGCGTTCATGTTGGCGCCGTCGAGATACACCTGCCCGCCGTTGTCGTGGACGATCTCGCAGATCTGCTCGACGCCGGCCTCGAACACCCCGTGCGTCGACGGATACGTGATCATCAGCGCGGCGAGCTTGTCGGCGTGCGCTTCGGCCTTCGCCTTCAGGTCGGCGACGTCGATGTTGCCGTGGTCGTCGCACTTCACGACGACCACGCGCATGCCCGCCATCGTCGCACTCGCCGGATTGGTGCCGTGCGCCGACGACGGGATCAGGCACACGTCGCGCTGCTCCTGGCCGCGGCTCCGGTGGAACGCGCGGATCACGAGCAGCCCGGTGTACTCGCCCTGCGAGCCGGCGTTGGGCTGCATGCTGGTCGCAGCGAACCCGGTGACGTCCTCGAGCCAGTCCTCGAGGCGGTCGATCAATTCCGCGTAGCCCGGTGCCTGCTCGACCGGCGCGAACGGGTGGATCGCCGCGAAGCCCGCCTGTGTGATCGGGATCATCTCCGCCGCGGCGTTCAGCTTCATCGTGCACGAGCCGAGCGGGATCATCGACGTCGTCAGCGACAGATCGCGCTGCTGCAACCGGCTGAGGTAGCGCAGGAGCTCGGTCTCGGAGCGGTACCGGTGGAACACCGGGTGCGTCATGAACGCGCTCTCGCGACGCAGCGCCGCCGGGATCTCCGGCAGCTTCGCGGCGAGCGCCGCGACGTCGAGCTTCCCGGGGTCGCCACCGAACGCCGCGAGCACGTCCGCGACGTCGTCGGAGTCGACGGTCTCGTCGAACGCGATGCCCACGGTGCCGTCTCCGAAGTCGCGCAGGTTGATGCCGTGGTCGTCGCGCGCGGCGGCGATCACCTGCGGCGCCGTGCGCTTGCCCGGCTTCACGCGCAACGTGTCGAAGAACGTCTCGTTCGCGACCGTGCAGCCGATGCCTTCGAGCGCCGCGCGCAGGGCGCCGGTCGCCGCGCGGACGCGCTGCGCGATGTTCGTGACACCTTCGGGGCCGTGGTAGACGCCGTAGGTGCCGGCCATGATCGCGAGCAGCACCTGCGCGGTGCAGATGTTCGACGTCGCCTTGTCGCGCCGGATGTGCTGCTCGCGCGTCTGCAGCGCCATGCGCAGCGCTGGGTTGCCGGCGCTGTCGCGCGTGACGCCGATGATCCGGCCGGGCATCTGCCGCTTGAAGTCGTCCCGCGTCGCGAGGAACGCCGCGTGCGGACCGCCGTAGCCGAGTGGGACGCCGAAGCGCTGTGCGCTGCCGACGACCGCGTCGGCGCCGGCGTTGCCGGGAGCGCGCAGCAGGGTGAGCGCGAGGAGGTCGGCCGCGACCGCCAGCAGCGCGCCGCTGGCGTGGGCCTTCTCGGCGATCGGTGCGAGGTCGACGATGTGCCCGTCGGTCGCCGGATACTGCAAGAGGCAGCCGAACACGTCGTCGCCGAACGAGAGCTCCGCGGCCGGCTGCACACGCACCTCGATGCCGAGCGGTTCGGCGCGCGTCTGCACGACGCCGATCGTCTGCGGGTGGCAGTCATCGGCGACGAGGAAGGCATGCCGCGCGTCGGCGTCCTTGCCGAGCACGCGCTTGAACATCGTCATCGCCTCGGCGGCGGCGGTCGCCTCGTCCAGCATCGACGCGTTCGCGCACTCCAAGCCGGTGAGGTCGAGCACCATCGTCTGGTAGTTCAGCAGTGCCTCGAGCCGGCCCTGACTGATCTCGGCCTGGTACGGCGTGTATTGGGTGTACCAGCCCGGGTTCTCGAGGATGTTGCGCTGGATCACCGGCGGTGTGACGGTGTCGTGGTAGCCCATCCCGAGGTAGCTGCGCAGCACGCGGTTCGCGCCGGCGAGCTCGCGCAGCTCGGCGATTGCATCACGCTCGCCGATCGCGGCGCGCGTCGTCAGCTCGCCGTCCCAGCGGACGGCCTTCGGGATCGCGCGTTCGACGAGCGTCGCGAGCGAGTCGACGCCGACGGTCGCGAGCATCGCCGCGTGATCCGCGACGCGCGGACCGAGGTGGCGGGGGGCGAAGGCGTCGGAGCGCGGGAACAGGCGGTCCAGGGAGTCGGTGCGGGGCATCGCGGCGGGAGAGGGTGCGGTGTCGGGCAGGCGAGGGGTGGAAGGCGCCGTTTATAGGGCGGCACTGCCCGGTCGGGAACCGCGGGCCGGTCCGCGGATTTCGAGCGCGTGCGCGCGAGGCGACGGGACGGCACGATGGGCGTCCGATGGCACGCCGAACCGAAGGTCAGTCGTCGTCGGACGCGGGTGGCGTGCGGCCGAAGACGCGGTCTCGCCGCACGCGCTTCGGCCGGCGCGTGAAGCCCGGCTCGTCGCCGGGCACCCTGAGCGTCGCGCCGGGGGCGTGTCCGACGGCGGTGCGGGTGTGCGCGTACGGGCCCGAGGGCGTCGACGAGGCCGCGTTCACCGGGATGGCCGACCTGAAGGGGCGGCTCGGCAAGCGCGCCGTCACCTGGGTGCGCGTCACCGGGCTGGCGGACGTGGCGTTGCTGCAGCAGATCGCGAACGCGTTCGGGATGCACCCGCTGGCACTCGAGGACGTCGGCAACACCCACCAGCGCGCCAAGGTCGACGATTACGAGGATCAGCTGTTCGTCGTCGTGCGGGCACCGGTGCAGACGGAGGACTGCGGCGTGACCGAGCAGCTCGCGCTGGTCATCGGTGCGGGATTCCTGCTCACCTTCGAGGAGCGTGACTCGCAGCTGCTCGAGCCGGTGCTGAACCGCATCCGGCAGGGGCGTGGACGGATCCGGCAGCGCGCGACCGACTACCTGGCGTACGCGGTGATCGACACGATCGTCGACTCCTACTTCCCGGTGCTCGAAGGCGTGATGCAGCAGTTCGACGACCTCGAGGACGCGGCGCTGTCGGGTCCCGTCAGCAACGCGCCGGCGCGCATCTACCGGCTGCAGCGCCAGCTCTCGGTGCTGCGCGGTCACGCCTGGCCGCATCGCGAGGCCGTCAGTCACCTGCAGCGCGACGACACGGGCTTCGTCACCGAGGACACGCGCGTGTTCTTCCGCGATTGCTTCGACCACGCGACCCACGTCGTCGAGGCGATCGACCAGATGCGCGACCGGGGCCAGGGCCTGATGGCGCTGTTGGTCTCGCTGTCCGGAGCGCGGATGAACGAGATCATGAAGGTCCTCACGATCATCGCGACGATCTTCATCCCGCTGGGGTTCGTCGCGGGCGTGTACGGGATGAACTTCGACCGCGAGAAGTCGTCCTGGAACATGCCGGAGCTCGGGTGGCGGTACGGCTACCCGGCGTGCCTGCTGCTGATGGCGGCGGTCGGCGTGGGGATGCTGGTCTACTTCTGGAAGATCGGCTGGATCGGACCGAAGTCGCGCGAGGAGGACCCGCTGCGGTAGGTGGCGCGGCGGGCCGATCCACGGCCCGTCACACCGGATCCGGCTGCTCGCCCTGCCGCACTCCCGACAGGATCTCCCTCAACGGCCCGATCGAACGGACGTGCAGGTCGCGCTGCGGGAAGCTGATCTCGATGCCCGCCTTGCCGAGCTCGCGTGCCACCGCGTCGTGCAGCCCGTTCATGCCGGCGAGCCAGTCGTCCATGCTCGCGATGAAGGCGCGGAGCTCGAAGTTCAGCGAGTTGTCGCCGAAGCCTCGAAACACCGCCGTCGGCTCGGGGTCCTTGACGGCCACCGCCACCGAGCGGCCGGCGTCGACCAGCAGCTTGCGCACCTGCTCCGGATTCGAGCCGTAGGCGACGCCGACGCTCACGACGAGTCGGACGATCGTGTCGGTCAGCGACCAGTTGATGACCTGCTGGGTGACGAAGTCCTTGTTCGGGATGACGAGCTCGTGCCGATCAAAGTCGCGTACCGTCGTCGCACGCATGTGGATCTTCTTGATCACGCCGTCGGTCCCGCCGACCGTGACGAAGTCGCCGACGCGCACCGGCCGTTCGAACAGCAGGATCACGCCCGACACGAAGTTGGCGAAGATCTCCTGCAAACCGAAGCCCAGTCCGACGGACACGCCGGCAACGAGCCACTGCACCTGCGACCAGCCGATGCCGAGCGTCGCGAACGCCGCCAGACCGCCGGCGAACACGATCACGTAGCGCGCCAGCGAGCTGATCGCATAGCGCTCTCCCGAGCGGAGCTGGGTGCGCTGCAGGATCGCGATCTCGAGGAAGCCGGGCAGGTTGTGCGCCCCGATCCAGGTCAGGATCGCGAGAGCGAGTCCGCCGAGCACGTTCGCCAGCGTGACCGCGACGCGGGAGGTGACGGCCTGCGTCACCGGCTCGCCGGCCGCGTTGCGGATGATCTCGCCCGCAGCGTTCCTCATGACCTCGGTGCCGGACACCGTGTAGTGCCACAGGTCGACGGTCTCGAGGAACCGCATCGCTGGCAGGAAGTCGACCCAGATGCCCCAGCAGCCGATCGCGAGGATCACGTAGACCGCGGCGCGCGTGAGGCGCCGCGTCGCCTGGTCGACGGCGGCGAGGTCGAGCGCTTCCGCCTCGACCTTCAGCTCGTCGACCGGCGCCTCGCTGCCGCTGGCCGCGGCTTGCGCGAGGCGCAGGCGCTCGCGTGTGGTCTTGAGCACGATCTGCCGTCGCGCGAGCAGCAGGATGCGCATCACGAACGCGCGGCCGAGGATCACCGAGAACAGCAGCAGCAACGTGTCGAGGAGCCGCGAGTAGAGGACGCTCGTGGTGAACACGTAGCCGATCAGCGCGAGCACGACGAGGGCGAGGGGGATGGCGACGAGCGCCTTGCCGAACAGCCATCGCGCGGTCTTTCCCATCCGATCCCACGGACCGGAGCCGGAGAACGCACCCTTCTCGTCGTGGGTCAGCGTGAACAGGAACCACGCCAGCCCGAGCAGCGGCAGGATCATCGCCCAACGACCGAGCACCGACCGCCACTCGTCGTTCGGCTGCGCGGCGATGCACACCGAGACGAACAGCGCGACGACGACGAGCGGACCGAGCCAGCGGAGCTGGCGCCGCACGGTCGAGAGCGGCTCGGGCCGCCATCCGAAGTGCGCGATGCCGAGGCCACCCGGGCGGCAGAGGTTCCAGAGCAGGGCGATCTCGAAGAGCGTCCTCGCGGCCGCGCCGAGCGCAGCGGTGACGGCGGGTGACTCGCCCGACCGCTCCAGATGGACCCAACCGCCCAGCAGGACGAGGGGCCATCCGGCGGACAGGACGATGGTCCAGCCGATCGCGATCAGGGTCGGACGCAGTCGCACGGTCGTGCGGCGCGCCGCGACCTCGCCCGCCGCGGCGAGCGATCGCCGAGCCCGCCGGCGCAGCAGCAGCACGACGATGCCGAGCAGCAGCAGCGCGATGGATGCCGGGTCTTCGGCGGCGCGGGCCAGGTCGGTCGCGCCGCCGAGCCACATCCCGGTGAGTGCCCGGGCCGACCGCCAGAAATCCGCGAAGTCCGGTCGCCAGACGGGCGGCGCGCTCGCGATCCACAGGTACCCGCTCGTCGACGTAGTCCGCGACCTGCGTCGCGAGCGTCGAGAGCTGCGTCTGCGCGAGATCGAACGCGACCAGCTCGGACGTGAGTGCGTCGTTGCCGTCGACGATCGCCTGCAGCACCTTCCGGCGGCTCTCGACGAGCGGGCGCGCGGCGGCGACGAGTTGGTCGTGCTGGGCCGGCGGTGCGTTCGGCACGTACTGCTCGACGATCGACTCCGCGGCGTCTGGCTGCGAGAGTGTGTCGAGCTCGTCCTCGGCCGCGAAGCGCTTCTCGTACAGCGCCACGAGGCGCGCGCGCCGGCTCTTCGTCTCGCGGCGCAGCAGGTCCACGTCGGCGAGCTGCTCGCGCCGCACGCGCCGGAGCTCGAGACCCATCGCCTCCGTCAGGCCGACGATCGTGATCCGCTTCTTCGTCTCGGTGAACCGGGCTTCGAGCTCGGCGTGGCGTGCGAGTGCCTGCTGCCGGCCGTCCTGGGCCTTGCGGAGCTCGCGGACGGACTCGAGGTTCGCGTCGGCCGCGGCCTGGATCTGCTGCGCGTACTCCTGGAGGGCCGGCGGCGTCTGTGCCACGACCCGCCGTACCGAGCGGCGCAGCTCGAGCGCCGTCTGGACGCGCTGATCGTTCAGCGCCCTCTCGAGCGCGGCCACGTCCTTGCCGGCCTCGTTCGCGTTGCGCTGCGCGAGAGCGAGCCGCGCCTGGTACAGATCCGAGAGCTGGGGACTCGCGGCCTGCTCGGCGGAGATCGTCGCGATCTCCGCGCGACGCGCCTGGATCCTGGCGCGAAGGCGCAGGATCCGCGCGTCCCGTGCGACCGCGGGCACCGACGTGTCCGCGGGCGCTGCGATGTCCTTGGTCGCCTGCGCCACCTCGTCCTGCGCCTGCTGCAGGCGTGCGGGCGCGCTGGCGCGCAGGTCAGTGAGCGACTGGATCTGCGCCTGGATGCTCGCGACCTGGGCAGCCGCCTGGTCGCGGCGCGCCCGTGCCACTTCGAGCTGCGTCTGCAGCTCCGGGATCGGCGTTGCCGCGCCCGGGGGAATCGCCTCGCGCTCGGGTCCTTCGAGCTTCGCGCGGATCGTCGCGGTCTCCTCGGTCGCGCTCGCCGCGTCCTGCGCGATCTGCGCGCCGCGGGCCTTCGCGGCCGCCGCGTGGTCGAGCTCGGTCTTCGCCTCGTCGAGCCAGGAGCCGGCCAGCTGGCGGGTGGCGTCGTCGAGGGTCGCGTCCTGCGCGATCTTGGCCCGCAGCGCGTCGACGTCCGCGGTGGTCACGGCCCCGCCCTGCGGCGCCGTGGTGGTGGCCGGAGCCTGAGCGACGACCCGGAGGGTTCCGCACAGGAGGAACGCCAGCAGGACGAGCGGGATCGCCGCGTGGCCTCGGGTCGACGTCACGCCCGGCATGCTACCCGGCGTCGATCGGGGATCGACCTCGCGCCCGTTCTCTCAGCAGCAGCAACTGCCCGAACACGAACGCCAGTGCGGTCTCGACGCGGAGCGGATGGCGGCCGGCCGCGACCGGGACGAAGCCCCGGTCGTGGAAGCGCGCCAGCTCGTGGTCGGTGAAGCCGCGCTCGGGGCCGATCGCCAGCGCGATTGGCCGGTCGGGCGCGACCGTGAGATGCGCGGTGTCGGTCTCGGCGTCCGGATGCGCCACGACCCGCGCGCCGGTCGGCACGACGGCCTCCAGATCGTCCTCGACGAACGGCCGGAAGCGCGGCGCGAGACGCACGTCGGGCACGCGTGTGCGGCAGCCCTGCTCGAGCCCGAGCAGCAGGTGGTGCCGGATCCGGTCCGGCTCGAGCTCGCGGCTCCCGAGATGGCTCTTGTCGACGCGCCACGTGCGCATCAGCACGATGTGTCCGAAGCCGAGCGCCGCCGCGTGCTCGAGACAGCGACGCAGGACCTTCGGGCGGGGGACCGCGAGCAGCAGCGTGTCCTCCGGCCGCTGCGGGATCTCGCCCGCGAACGCGCACTCGATCTCGACGCGGTCGGCTGCACAGGCGCGGACGATCCCGGTGCCGAACGGCCCGTCGACGCGCCCGATGCGCAGCGACCGGCCGGGTGCCGCCCCGAGCACGTCGAGCACGTGCCGTGCCCGCGGTCCCTCGATCGCGGCGAGGCCGCCGGGTGACAGCTCTGCCTCCGTCAGCAGCAGCAGGTTCATCGCGCTCGCGGCGGTCGGCCCGTCACGCGCCTTCGGCGTCGGCGGCTTCCTGCTCGCGTTCGCCGGCGACGTCGGTCGCGGCGAGCGGCTCGGCGGCGTGCAGCCACACCTGGTTCTTGCCGCGCTTCTTCGCCTCGCGGAGCGCCATGTTGGCGCGCCGCGCGAGCTCCTGCGCCGTCGACTCCTGCACGCCGTCGAAGGTGTCGATGCCGAT
This sequence comes from uncultured Planctomycetota bacterium, assembly GCA_963823025.1. Classification (GTDB taxonomy): domain Bacteria; phylum Planctomycetota; class UBA1135; order UBA1135; family UBA2386; genus CAWGKH01. The sequence continues at coordinate 189,545 of CAWGKH010000014.1, forward strand.
CGAGATCGTCACCTGCCGCGCGTACCGATGGTTCTGGATCGTCGCCTCGGCGACCTTCTTGCGGATGCGCAGCGCGGTCTGCACGGCCTCGGCGGGGGTCGTGTGCGGCAGCAGCAGGACGAACTCGTCGCCGCCGAACCGCGCGGCGAAGTCGGTCTCGCGGCTGTTGCGCTTGAGCGCCAGCGCGACGTGGCGCAGCACCTCGTCGCCGAACGCGTACTCGGTCGAGTCGTTGACGCCCTTGAAGTCGTCGACGTCGATCAACAGCAGCGACAGCGGCGCGCGCAGGCGCTGCGCGCGCTTGAACTCGATCGGGAGGAGCTGGCGGAAATGCCGTTCGCTCAAGAGCCCGGTCTTGAAGTCGACGCTGACCTGACCCTCGAGGTCGGCGGTGCGTTGATGCAGCGAGGCGAAGCGGTCGCGCGTGCGCATCGCCAGCTCGACGCGCTTCGCGCACTCCTCGACCGAGTGGGGGCGCAGCACGAAGTCGCGCAGCGGTGCGCCGGTCGCCCGGGCGTGCTCGAGGCTCTTGACGTCGTCGACGAGCAGGATCACCGGCACCGGGTCGTCGGGGGCCTGGAGGCGCTCGAGGATCTCGAGCTCGACACCGCCGGGCTCGAGGATCAACGGGTTGAGGATCACGACGCTCGCGGCCGCGCGGTCGAGCAGCCGGTGGGTCTCGCCGAGGGAGCGGGACTCCTCGACCTCGTATCCGTCACGGCGTAAACGCTGGACCAGCGGGCCGAGCGGGTCGCGGTGGTGATTGAGCACCAGCACGCGGGGCGACGCCGATCGCCGGCGAGCCGCCGCCGGAGCGTCGTCGCGGGCCGTGGATTCCGTGGAGCGGTCCTGCATGTTGCGCGCCCGGCAGCCCCCGTCGGGGCAGGGCAGATCACGGTGCCCGCGCATCTTGCCACGCGCACACCGCCGAGCCCACGTTGTTCCGGACCTGGTCGCGAGGATTCTACCGCGCGGGGGTCCGACCGGCGCACGCCGCACCAGAACGGCCTTGAACGCGCCGGGTCCCTCCATACAATCCCGGCCCCTTTTCCGTCGCGCCGCCACCCTTCTTCCGAACCCTACAGGACCGGATCACCGTGCCAGTCGTCACCGTCCAGGAACTCATCGACGCCGGCGTCCACTTCGGCCACCAGGCACGTCGCTGGAATCCGAAGATGTCGCCCTTCATCTTCGGCAAGCGCCACAACATCCACCTGATCGATCTCGGGCAGACGATCCGGGGCCTGTACCAGGCGACGCACTTCCTGCGTCAGCTCGCGTCGACCGGGGCGGAGATCCTGTTCCTCGGCACCAAGCGGCAGATCCGCGCGGTGGTCGACGCGGAGGCGAAGAAGTGCGGGATGCCGGCGATCACCGAGCGGTGGATCGGCGGCACGCTGACGAACTTCAACACCGTGCGCGAGCGGCTGATGCGACTCGAGGAACTCGAGACGATGGAGGCCGACGGCACCCTCGAGCGGCACAAGAAGAAGGCGCAGTCGATGCTGCGGCGCGAGATGCGCAAGATCCAGCGCAACCTCGAGGGCCTGCGCGACCTGCACGGCCTGCCCGGCGCGATCGTGATCGTCGATCCGCGGCGCGAGGACATCGCGATGAAGGAGGCTGCGCGCATGAACGTGCCGGTCCTCGCGATCCTCGACACCGACTGTGATCCGGACCTCGCCGACATCGTGATCCCGGCCAACGACGACGCGATCAGCTCGGTGCAGCTGCTGCTGAGCCGCCTGTCCGACGCCGTCAACGAAGGCCGTTCGAGCATCGACGAGCAGGCGTTGATCGCCGCGCGTCGCAGCGCCCAGGACGATCCTCGGGCGCGCGAGGTGGTCGGGCGTCGCGGCCCCGGTGGCGGGGACCGTCCGGGCGGTGGTGGCCGCGGCCGCGGGCGCCGTCCCGAGCCGGGTGGTCGCCTCGGTCGCCGGTCGAAGGGTCGGTTCGCCGACCGCGCCGGCGGGCATGCCGACACGGTGTCGATCGGTGGCGACGCGAGCGAGGATCGCAAGGAGACGCCGGCCGCCGAGAGCACCGGGGCGACCCCCGAGGTGAAGGCGCCCGAGGCGCCGTCCCCCGAGGCGAAGGCTCCCGAGGCGCCGGCGCCCGAGACGAAGGCGCCCGAGGCTCCGGCGTCCGAGACGCCGGCCTCCGAGACGAAGGCCCCCGAGGCTCCGGCGTCCGAGGCGCCGGCTCCCGAGGCGCCGAAGCCCGAGGCGCCGAAGCCCGAGGCGTCCGGCGGCGACGAGGACAAGCAGGGCTGAGAGCACCACCGGCGCGCCCGACGCGGCGCGCCGTCGGCACGGTTCGGCGGGCCGGCGTCGCGAGGCGCGACGCGCGTTCGCGTGCCGTGGAACGACATCGATCCGAGCACCACACATGGCAATCGACGCGAAACTCGTGAAGGCGCTGCGCGACCGCACCGGCGCCCCGATGATGGACTGCAAGGCCGCCCTCGAGGAGGCCGGCGGCGACATGGACAAGGCGATCGACGTCCTTCGCAAGAAGGGCCTGAAGTCGGCCGACATGAAGGCCAGCCGCGAGGCCGCCGAGGGGCGGGTGTTCAGCTACGTCCACCACAACGACAAGCTCGGCATCCTCGTCGAGATCGGCTGCGAGACCGACTTCGTCGCCAAGAACGAGCAGTTCGCCGAGTTCGGCAAGTTCCTGTGCATGCACATCGCGGCGTTCAACCCGCACTACCTCTCGCCCGAGCAGGTCGATCCGCAGGCGGTCGAGCAGGAGCGCTCGATCCTGGTCGAGCAGGCGCGCGAGTCGATGAAGGGCAAGCCCGACGACGTGATCGAGAAGGCCGTCGAGGGTCGCATGAAGCGGTTCTTCGCCGAGCAGTGCCTGCTGGAGCAGCCCTGGATCCAGGACGACTCGGTGTCGGTCGAGCAGGCGCGCAAGGCGCTGGTCGGCAAGATCGGCGAGAACATCCAGATCCGCCGGTTCGTCCGGATGCAGCTCGGAGAGTGAGCTGTGCCCGGGGTTCCGACGCAGCTCGAACGGGTGCTCCTCAAGCTCAGCGGGGAGAGCCTCGCCCGTCCGGGTGAGCACGGCGTCGACCCCGAGGTCGCGGCGAGTCTCGCGGAGCAGATCGCCGGCGTCGCGCGCATCGGCGTGCAGATCGCGATCGTCGTCGGCGGCGGCAACCTGATCCGCGGCGCGAAGTTCGCCGAGCAGGGCACCAATCGCGCGACGGCGGACCAGATGGGCATGCTCGCGACCGCGATCAACTCGCTGGCCCTGCAGGACGCGCTCGAGCGCGTGGGCGTCGAGACGCGTGCGATGTGCGCGATCGAGATCAACGAGGTGATGGAGCCCTACATCCGTCGCCGTGCCATCCGCCACCTCGAGAAGGGCCGCGTCGTGATCCTGGCAGCCGGCACCGGCAATCCCTACTTCACGACCGACACCGCCGCCGCGCTGCGCGCGACCGAGCTCGGCGTCGACGCGGTGCTGAAGGCGACCAAGGTCGACGGCGTCTACACCGCCGATCCGAACCTCGAGCCGGACGCCGAGCGCATCGATCGGGCGACGTTCCAGGAGGTCCTCGACCAGGATCTCCGCGTCATGGACCGCACCGCGTTCACGCTGTGCATGGAGAACGACATGCCGATCATGGTGTTCAACATGTTCGTCCGCGGGAACCTGGAGCGGGCGGTCCGAGGCGAGCCGATCGGCACCTGGGTGTTCGGCTCGTAGCCCGATCCGCGCGCCGGACGCCGGCGGTGCATGACGGCGCGGCGTTTTCGTCTCGGACACGGCGGCGACCGATCGCTAGCATCACCGGTCAGTCCGACGCAGAACCGTACGGAGCACGCATGGACGAACTGTCGCAGACCATCCAGCTCGAATTCGAGGACCGGGCCGAGAAGTCGATCACGCACTTGTCGGAGACGCTGTCCGGGATCCGGACCGGCCGCGCTTCGCCGGCGCTCGTCGAGCACATCAAGGTGCAGGCCTACGGCACGTCGACGCCGCTCAACCAGCTCGCGCACATCTCGGTGCCCGAAGCGCGGCAGCTCGTCGTCAAGCCGTTCGATCCGTCGATCCTGAAGGACGTCGAGAAGGCGCTGCTCGCGTCCGATCTCGGTCTCAACCCGTCGACCGACGGCAAGCTGCTGCGGCTGACGCTGCCGCCGTTGTCGGAGGAGCAGCGCAAGAAGCTGGCGGCCCGCGTCAAGGACTTCGCGGAGCAGTCGCGGGTCGCGCTGCGCAACGAGCGCCGCGACGCCAACAAGAAATCCGACCAGGCCCTTCGCGACCACCAGATCACCGAGGATCTCAACCGCGAGATCCACGACGCGATCCAGGAGTCCCTGAAGGACTACGAGAAGAAGATCGACGACATCCTCGCGCGGAAGACCCACGAGATCATGGAGGACTGACCGGCGTCACGCCGCCGGTCCTCGAACCTGCACCGCGGGGGCGTAGCTCAGTCGGTAGAGCACCGGATTTTTAATCCGATGGTCGCAGGTTCGAGTCCTGCCGCCCTCACATCCCGCGCAAGCTCCCGCCGCAACGACGGGGCACGCACACCGGCGGGGACGAACCGGATCGGCGCACGTCGGCGGCGCGGCCGTCGCCTCGCTGCCGCCCGCCGTCGCGGTGGCTCCGAGCCGCTCCGCCGCCTATGATCGGCGCCCCGATTCACGGTGTGCAGCGCCGCCCTCCGCCGCCATGGCACTCGACCACGACTTCCTCCAGAAGCTGATCTGTCCACGCACCCGGCAGCCGTTGCTGCTCGTGGGCGAGGCGGAGCTCGGGACGTGGAACACGGCGATCGCCGCGGGAGCCGTGCGCACCCGCGGCGGTGAGCCCGTCGACACGCCGCTGACGGCGGCGCTCGCTCCGGCGGGGGCGGGGTTCTGCTACCGCATCGACGGCGACATTCCCATTCTCCTGGCCGACGAGGCCCTCGAGCGGACGGCCGGGGACGGGCCGGACGCAGCCACGCCGTGACGACGCCCCAGCAGCCATCGGTTCGCACCGATTCCCGCTGTCCGGTCCGTCGTGCATCGGCTAACTTCTCGCGACTCGCCGCGTTCGAGACCGGCGCGTGACGGCCGTTCCCGGCCCGGACCACCATCCGCGATGGACTTCTTCCGCAAGTATCAGCGCATCATCCTCTACACCGCCGGCATCTTCGCGCTGGTGAGCTTCTCGATCTCGGCCCCGATCCTCGGGTTCTTCGGGAGCCTGTTCCGGCAGCCGGTGCCCTTGCCCACGATGCGGATCGACGGCCGGATCGTGAAGGTGACGATGGAAGACGAGGAGGTCGCGACCGAGCTGGTCCGCCGCGAGCGGAGCTTCGTGTTCGGCGCCGGCTTCCTCGGCCAGGATCCGGCGGTCGCGATGCCGCCGGTCCGCGACCCCCGCAGCCAGGACGACCAGCGGACGATCTACGCCGCGCTCCGTCGCCTCGCGATCCACTACGGGATCGAGGTGTCGGAGGACGAGGTGGACAAGGCGATCCAGCAGGCGCTGCGGGTCACGCCCGAGACGATCGACACGCCCGAGAAGCTCGCGGCGCACAACAGCTTCCCGTCGTACGCCGACTACCGCCGCGCCCTGCACGAGGCGATGCGCATCGGCGAGTTCGTGCGGGTCCAGGGGCTGGTGCCGGCGGCGCTCGATCACGAGCTCGTGGACGACGCGATCAAGGACCTCGACTACCTGACGCTGCAGGTCGCGAGCCTGAACGCCAAGAAGCTCCAGGACGAGCTCGAGAAGCAGGACATCAGCGATGACGACCTGCGGGCGTGGATCGACGGCCTCGACCAGACCGACAAGGCGCGCAACGGCTACCTCGGTCGCGACCGGTTCCAGCTCCAGATCCTCGACCTCGACGTCGCGAAGTTCGATCCGGCGCAGTTCACCGCCGAGCTCGCCGACCGCGAGTTCTCGGACGACGAGGTCCAGAAGTTCTACGACCTGCAGAAGGCCCGGCTGTTCCAGGTGAAGAAGGCGCCGCCGCCAAAGGACGACAAGCCCGGCGATACGCCCAAGGAGAAGGACAAGGAGAACGGCGAGCAGAAGCCGCCGGAAGACGGCGAGAAGCCCGGCGACAAGCAGGCGGACGACAAGCAGGCCGACGACCAGAAGACCGACGAGCAGAAGACCGCCGACCAGAAGACCGCCGACCAGAAGGCCGCCGACCAGAAGGCCGACGAGCAGAAGGCCGACGAGCAGAAGCAGGAGCCGGAGTTCCAGCCGCTCGACGACGCGCTGCGCGCACAGATCCGCAAGCGGCTCCAGGCCGAGGCGGTCCTGCGGAAGCTCTGGCAGGACGTCCAGGCGAAGCTGGACGAGACCACGACCGACGAGATCGCGGCGCAGAAGGCCGCCCAGCAGGCGCTGGCGGACGCGCAGAAGACGTTGGAGGCCGCCAAGGCCGCCGCCGCCGCGCCCGGCGCGACCGCGGACCAGGCGGACGCGCTCGCGGCCGCCCAGACGACGGTCGACGAACAGAAGGCGGCGGTCGACGCCGCGAACCAGGCGCTCGAGACGAAGCGCGCGGCGTTCGACGTCATGGCGGCGATCCAAGCGGTCGGAGCCGATCGCCCGGGCCTGTCGATCGTCGAGACCGAGGGCCTGAAGACCGTGGACGAGCTCCGGGAGATCCCCATCGGCACCTGGGACCAGAGCTGGGCGGTGAGCCCGCTGTCGCAGGTCGGCGCGATGTCGACCCAGGTCCAGACGATTCCCGGCCACTCGTTCGAGTTCCGCGTCGAGAACGTCGAGGTGAAGCCGCTCAAGCCGTTCGACGAGATCCGTGAGAAGGCGCGCGGCGACTACTTCACCAAGCAGGCCGACGAGAAGGCCGAGACCAAGAAGGACGCGTTCGAGAAGTCCTTGCTGGAGCTCGCCAAGCAGAAGATCCCCGATCGCATCGCCGAGCTCGAGCACCAGCGTGACGTCAAGCTCGACGAGCAGATGCAGGAGTGGCGTTCGAACCTCGAGAGCGAGATCGAGAAGACGCGCAAGGTCGTGCAGGACCTCGAAGCGGCCGACCCGAACAGCCGCGCGTGCGCGAGCGCCAAGGCTCGCCAGGCACGGCTCGAAGGCGATCTCGCGAAGGCCGACGATCATCGCGCGGAGTTGCAGAAGCAACTCGAGGAGGACACCACGGCCGACATCGAGAAGGCCGCCAAGGAGCAGTACTGCGCGGTGCTCGAGCAGGCCGCGCAGGACAACGGCTTCGAGGTCACCGAGGTCGGTCCGTATCCGCGCGATCTGTCGCGCCGCGGCGGGCCACGCGAGCGCTTCCCGGAAACCGTGCAGTTCCTGTTCTGGAATCCGGCGGTCAGCGACGCGCAGGACGGCCTCGAGCAGGGTCTGACGACCGACGTCCTGCAGGACGCGGCGCACCGCACCTGGCTCGCGGCGTGTGCCAAGACGGTCGAGCCGGGCACGGTCGCGAATCTGACCCGGCGCCAGCTGATCACCGCGCGCGAGCAGATCGCGCCGGGCCGACGGGCCGACGCGCTGCGCTACTCATTCACGATCGACGAGGCGCTCAAGGAGCGCTACGGCTACCAGCGCCCGGTCAGCGCGCAGACCGAGCCGGCCGACGGCAAGCAGCCGAAGGCGCAGGACGGCGCGCCGGGCGACAAGTAGGCACGGGACGGCTCGGCAAACGACGCGGGGCCGCGGCGTCCGGACTCGGACACCGCGGCCCCGCTGGTCGGATCCGCGCTCGGCTCAGCCGAGGTTCTTGCTCGCGAACTCCCAGTTCACGAGCTTCCACCAGGCCTCGAGGTACTTCGGCCGGGCGTTGCGGTAGTCGATGTAGTAGGCGTGCTCCCAGACGTCGCAGGTCAGGATCGGCGTCTTGCTCTTGTCGGTGACCGGCGTGTCGGCGTTCGACGTGGTCTCGACCGCGAGGCTGCCGTCCGACTTCTTGACGAGCCATGCCCAGCCGCTGCCGAACTGTCCGGCCGCAGCCTTCGAGAACTCGTCCTTGAACTTGTCGAAGGCGCCCCACTGCTTCTTGATCGCATCGGCGATCTTGCCGCTCGGGTCGCCACCGCCGTCGGGCGACATGCTGTTCCAGTAGAACGTGTGGTTCCAGACCTGTGCGGCCTGGTTGAACATGCCGCCCTTGGACTTCGCGATGATGTCTTCGAGCGACATCTTCTCGAACTCGTTGCCCTTGATCAGGTCGTTGAGCTTGTTGACGTAGGCGGCGTGGTGCTTGCCGTGGTGATACTCGAGGGTCTCCGGGGAGATGTGCGGCGCGAGCGCGTCCTTCGAGTAGGGGAGTTCCGGTAGCGTGAAGGCCATGAGCTTGTCTCTCGGGGGTTGAGGTGCGGGCCGGGCCGCGGAGGCGGCCGGGCCCTTCCATCGAACCCCCAACATGGGACGAGGTGCGGCCGACTGCAACGGCTGCGACCGTTCCTGTTCCGCGGCGCGCGCTATGCGGCGGCCATGCCGATCAGCGAATGGCCGAACGGGAACTCGGTGTGCCGCAGCAGGAGGCGCTCGCTGCCCATGAACCGGGCGAAGATCTCGTTGATCGCGCCCGGGAACCGGTGGCTCAGGTTCGTCTGGTCCGGCGGTACCCCGACCAGCTTCTCCTTGAGCTTCAGCACCAGGACGGCGGGCAGGATCAGCGGGAACAGGAACGCGTTGAAGTAGGTGAGCTTCTGCGGCCGGAAGCCGGTCTGCTCGAGCAGGTGGTGGAGCTGCCGTTTCGTGTACCGCCGTTGGTGGTGCACGAGCCGGTCCTGGTGCGAATACAGGAACTGGTAGGCGGGCACCGAGACGAACACGAGGCCCCCGGGTCGCAGCACCCGGTGCACTTCCTGCAACACCCCCCGGTCGTCCGGGATGTGCTCGATGGTGTCGAACAGCCCGATCAGGTCGAACGACCGGTCCGCGAACGGCAGCTCGAGGCCGGAGCCGACCGCGACGCGCTCGAAGCCGCGCTGCTGACAGTACCCGCATCGATTCGGCCGCGATGTCCATCGCGTGCACGCGGCCGTAGCGGCGGAGCGGCGGCAGCATCGCGCCGGGGCCGCAGCCGATCTCCAGCACATCGAGGTCGCCCTTCCGATCCCCGAGAGCGCGATCGAGGAGGTCGAAGAAGATCGCACGCCGGCCGCGGAACCAGAAGTGCTCCTCCTGGAGCTCGGCGAACTGCTCGTAGACGCTCTGTTCCAACTCGATGCTCCGGATCAGCCGCGACGCGGCCTCGCGACGACGACCATCTCGTCGTGGAAGTTCAGGTAGACGTTCGCGCGCTTGAACGCACTCAAGGGCTTCAACGCGATGCTCGCGACGCGATTGAGACGGCTCGCGCGCTCGGCGATGAAGCCGAACGAGACGTACTTGCCGCCGAACGCGCTGGTCAGCCTCTCGACCTCGAACCCCGCCTGGTCGAGCAGCGCGCGGATCGTGTGCGGGTTGAAGTGGTAGATGTGCTCCTCGTGCTTGTAGTGGTGCCACTTGGGCCCGAGGAGATTCGCGAAGCGGCTGTCGACGTTCTGCGTCTCGACGATCAGGTGGCCGTCGTCGCGCAGCATCGCACGCGCCTGCCGCAACAGATCCTGGGGGTCCGGCACGTGCTCGACGACGTCCCACATCGTGACGAGGTCGAAGCTGCCCTTGCCGAAGCCGCGCGCCGGATCGCCGGGCACCGTGTCCAGTGTGCCGACATGGACGCGGTCTTCGCCGAGGTGCGCGATCGCTTCGCCGGCGATCGCCGGTGACAGCTCGACGCCGCGCACGTCGTGGCCGCCGTCCCGCATCACGCGGAGGAAGAACCCCGCCGCGCAGCCGACGTCGAGGATGCGGCCGCCCTTCGGGACGTACCGCCGCACGAGGCGCGTGCGGCGGCGGAAGGTCTTCAGGTAGAGCTCGGCCTCGTCGGCGTAGTTCGCGTAGCCCTTGGTCTTCGGGCTGTCGCTGCGCCAGTAGTCGGCGTCGTAGACCTGGTGGATCGCTTCGTCGCCCCAGCGCGGCGTGACCCACACGAGACTGCACGCCTTGCAGCGCAGCACGCGATAGGGGGGCTCCTCGAACTTGAGCTCGCTGTCCTCGCTGCCGCAGAGCTGGCAGCGGGGCACCTCGATGCGGCCGTCGCCGACGGGTCGGGTGGGCGGGGCTTCCGTGTGGGTCCTCGTCACGTGTGTCTCGCGATCACCCGAAGTACCGCTGCTCGGTCGCGACCGCTTCGTGCCCGGTGCGCTCGCCGGTCGCGAGCTCCAGGCCGAGCTTGCGGCCCATCTCGACCGACTGGTCCATGTTGTTGTAGCGGAAGTTCCCCTGGCGTCCGGTGGTGTGGATGTTCTCGAGCTTGCCGACGTAGTCCATCACCGGGGCGAGGTGGGTGCGGTACTCGAGGTCGTAGACCGGGTACGCGAACGGGATCTTGCGGATCGTCACGTCGAGGACCTCGCCCGGGCCGATCAGACCGACGCTCATCAGGTCCTTCTCGGCGATGTCGCGGAGCTGCTCCGGCGACGCGCGCCAGATCTCGTCGCCACGCCGGCACGTGATCTCCGCGCACACGAGGGTCTTGTCCTTCGGCGCCGCGTTGGGGCTGAAGTTCTTGAACTCCGAGATGCGGTGCACGGTGAGGTGCTTCTCCGGCAGGTAGACCCAGCTGTCGGGGCTGACGCTCGGCCGGGCGAGCTTCAGGTAGACGAACACGATCGAGATGTACTGGAGCGCGTCGACCGCCGCGATCACGTCCGCGGGCGCCTTCGGCGACAGAGCCTTCGCGAGCGCCGTGACCGGGATGGTGTTGACGTATTCGTCGGCGACGATCGTCTCGCGGTGGTGCTTGCCGTACTCGATGCCGACCACGCGCATGTCCTCGCGCAGGATCTTGACGGCCGGTGCGTTGGTCAGGACCTGCGATCCCGTGCCCGACTGCTCGATACGGCGCGCATAGCCGCGCGCCAGCTCGCCGATGCCCCCGAACTTCGGATAGATGAAGCTCCGCACGAGCGTGCGCGGCGTCTCGCCGGCCTTCGGGCGGTAGAGGGTCTTCTTGATCGTGTCCCAGAGGCTCAGCAGCGTGATGCGCTGACTCGCCCAGTCTGCCGAGATCTGGCTCGGCGGCATGCCCCAGGCCTTCTCGGTGTACTGACCGAAGAACACGCGGTAGAGCGTCCGTCCGAACCGCCGCGTCACCCAGCTCTCGAAGTCCTGGTCGGAGTAGCGCTTGATGTGCGTCCGGTCGAGGAAGCGCACCCACAGGTAGTCGAGCATCGCCCGCACCAGCAGGAGGCGCGGCATGTTCGTGAGCACGTTCTTCGCGACCAGCGGGTAGTCGAAGAACTTGTTGAACAGCACGATGCGCGACAGGCGCTGCGCGGTGACCACGTTGTCGCCGAGGATGTCGCGGACGTGGTCGATCAGGTTCTGGTCCTGGCTGTGGAACCGATGCGGGCCGAAGTCCTGCGACCAGTATTCGTCGCCGTCCTCGATGAACGACGAAGCCATGCCACCGACGTGCGGCTCGCGTTCGAGGATCGTGACCCGGTGGCCCTTCTGCGTCAGCTCGTAGCCGCAGGACAGGCCAGCCAGTCCTCCGCCGAGAATGACGACGTGTTTGCTCATGCTGTGGTGTCCGATCCGAGGTGCGAGGCGAGCGGCGTGCCGGAGAGGTGGGCCGGCGGCTGCGGATTGAGGGCCGAGTTCGGCCTCGGGAGAGTCTACCGCCCGGTGACGGTGCTTGGTGTGACGGGCTGGTCGTGCGGTCGCAATGGGCGTTCCAGCCGCTTGCGGCAGATCGTCTTGAACATCAGCCAGGCGGTCTTCGCCTGACGTGCGAGGGAATCCGAGTGCTTCGATTCGCCGCCGTTCCGGCGGCGGTAGGTGACCGGGATCTCGATGACGCGCCGGCGCGCGAGCAGCGCGGCACACATCATCTCCGGAGAGAACGCCGGCCCGGACTCCTTGAGGTACGGCTTGATCAACTGGAAGGTGTCGCGCGTCAGCGCCCGATAGGTGCAGCCCACGTCCGTGAACCGCGGCTCGGACGGCCGGAGCCAGAGGACCTGGAGGAACTTCGCCATGAAGACGTTCCCCCAGCGCAGGAAGAAGCGCATGTTGGCGCCCTGCTCGACGAGCTGCCGCGTCGTGCGCGTGCCCATCACCATCGCCGCATCGTCGAGGTAGATCAGCAGCTTCTCGACATCGCGCGCGCTGAACGAGCCGTCGGCCTCGGTCAGGACGAGGATGTCGCCCTTGGCCTCGGACATGCCGCACATCAAGGCGGCGCCATAGCCCGGACGGCTCTCCACGACGACCCGCGCGCCCGCCTCGCGTGCGAGCTCGGCGGTCTTGTCCTTGCAGTTGTTGTCGACGACGACGATCTCGTCCAGGTGGGGAACCCGGCGGAATTCCTCGACGACGGCGGCGATCGTGGCCTCCTCGTTGTAGGCCGGGATCACCAGCGAGACGGTCCGGTCGCGGTACATGGGGCGGGGAAGGATAACCTGTGCAGCCGACATGGATAGGCTCTCCGCGATGCGACCCACCCGATCCGTCTCGTTCCGGACCACGATGGTCCTCCTCGCCCTTGCCGGCGCCTTGATGGCCCAACGCGGGGTCGAGCCTGCGGTCGCACCGAAGCCCGAGCCGGCGCTCGTCGGTGTCGTCGGTGCCAGCGTCAGCGCGGGGTTCTCCGACCCTGCGCCCCGTCCCGACGGCGAGCGCAATCGGACCGTGCCGCTCCGGCAGGTGCTCGCGCCGCTGTGGGCCGACGGCGTCGTGACGATCCGGGACCGGAGCGATCTGGCGACGTTCCTCCAGCCGGTCAAGCGGCAGACACCGCAGATCGAACGACTCGTGAAGGACGAGCCGTCGCTGGTGGTCGGCCTCGACTTCATGTTCTGGTTCGGCTACGGCTACGTCGGGCAGGGCGAGCAGGAGGAGAAGCGCCTCGCGCTGCAGGACCACGGGCTCGAGCTCCTCGGCCGGCTGTCGTGCCCGATCGTCGTCGGCGACTACCCGGACATGCACGGCGCCGACGAGCGCATGTTGAGCCCGTTCCAGATCCCGTCGACCGAGACCCTGGATGCACTCAACGCGAAGCTGAAGGCCTGGGTCGCCGAGCATCCGAACGTGCACCTGTTCCCCCTGGCGGAGTGGGTGGCGCGCGTCAAGCGCGACGGCATCGACGTGCAGTTCGACAAGCAGACCGTGCACCTGACGCCGGAGCGCCTGCTCCAGGGCGACCGGCTGCACGCGACCCGGCTCGGCATGGCCGTGCTCGGCGAGCACCTCGCGCGGTTCCTGCGGGAGGTGTTGGCCGAGGACGATCCGCTGCGTCCCCGTGCGGTGACCCTCGAGCAGCTGGTGACCGCCGCCGACGCGACCTTCGACATGCAGGAGGCGATCGCGGCGGGCAAGGCGGAGGCCGAGCCGGGGGAGTCCGAGAACGGGACCGATCACGCTTCCGAGAAGCCGAGCGGCACCAAGGGACGGTAGGCGGACGGGGCGAGCGGGAACTCGCTGGGCGCCGGTTCGGACGGGACGCCGTGCTCGGCGCCGTCAGACCTGCTTCCAGCTCGGCAGACTCGCCAGCGCCTGCAGCGCCGGTGCGAGCATCCGCTTCGCGGCGGTGCTCAGGTGCAGGTCCTTCGCGCCGAGTGCGTCCGCCTGCTCCGGCCGGCCGAGCGCGAGCAGCTGCCGGGCGAGCAGCACGCGTGCGCGATCGTCACCGGGCGCCCGCGCGGCGAACTGCTGCACCGCGGCGTTCGCGAGCGCGGAGCCCGGTCGCGTCTCGACCTGGTCGAGCGCGCGCACGAACGCGGCCTCCCGCTCCAACAGCGCCCGGTCCGCTGGGTGGTCGGCGAGGGCGGGTGCGTCCGCCAGGTCCTGGAGGATCTTCGCGAGGCGCTCGCGCAGCCGCGGGTGGGGGTCGGCGTAGAGCATCGCCACCGCATTGGCGGTGTGGCCCTCGAGCGTCGCCAGCACGGCGCCCAGCAGCACGGCGCGTGGTTCCCTCGGATCGAGCGCCAGCACGTGCTGGAGCGCGGCACCGGCCGCCTGGGTGTCGCCGGCGGAGAGCGCGAGCTCGGCGGTGCGCAGCAGGGCGTTGGTGTTGTGCGGATCCAGCTCCACGATCGCGGCGAGGTCGCTCCGGCACGCCGCGTACTCCTCGGCGCCGGTCTTGCGCAGCGAGCCGTCCCCGGCGATCCCGCCGCAGCGCGCGACGACGCGCAGGCTCCGATACCGCGGCTCGAACGGATCGAGCCGGACCGCGAGGTCGAGCGCCGGGATCCCGCCGCCGCGCAGCCAGCTCGCCACCGCGAACTCCGCGCCGGCGACGCACGATCCCGCGGCGAGGAGCATCACGCCGATCGCCGCCATCGCGACTCGCCCGGACGATCGCACCGTCGAGACATCGAGCCACTGCGCCGGGCGTTGCGCGGCGAGCGCACCGAGCCAGGCGAACAGCATCGCGGCCGCCGGAGCGTTCTCGAGCGGGGAGCGCACCACGGCCACCGCGGCGAACGCGCCGACCGGCGCCAGCGCGGCCCAGCGCTTCCGTGATCGGCCGATCCAAGGAGCGATCACGACGCCGAGGAAGCCGAGCGCCAGCAGGAGCGCCGGCACGCCGAGCTCGATCGCGAGCTGCAGCGGGTCGTCGTGCGCGGTGGCCGCGAACGTCGGGAACTGCCGCCCGAAGGTCGTCAGCTCGATCTCCGCCGGCGTCCGGAACCGCGGGTACTGGTAGCGGAACTGTCCGGTCCCTTGGCCGAACAGCGGCTCCGCGGCGACCATCTGGAGCCCGGCGCGCCACATCTGCAGGCGCACGGCGACGGTCGACGGCGTCGGCCGCGCCGCGCCCTCCGGACCGGCGGCGATCTCCTCGGCGACCCCGCCGCGCAGCACCGCTCCGGCGATGCCGAGCGCCAGCGTCGCGCCGAACAGCGACGCCCTGAGACCCCGGTGCCGCCGTGCCAGCGCGAGGCCGGCGAGACCGAGCGCCACCGCGGCCGCGACGAAGCCGCCGCGCGAGCCGAGCACCCCGACGTACGCCCCCGCCAGCAACAGCGGCACACCCGCGGTCCAGACCGCGCGCCGTCCGGTCGCCCGGGCGACCCCGAGTGCCGCGAGCGCGAGGCCGAGCGCCGTGACCTCCGCCGCGACGTTGCGATTGCCGAGCGTCGAGACCGGCTCGTCGGCCCGGGCGTAGCCGGCCGGCCAGTCGAGCCCGGCCGCCTGGAGCAGCCCGTACGCGGCGACCACCGCCAGCACCGGCAGCACGACGCGGACGAGCTCGCCCCGGGTGCGAAGGCTGCCCCACGAGAACGCCACGGCCAACGCGACCCAGAACCCGGTGTCCAGCCAGCCGGCACCGGGATTGGTCGTGCCCCAGGTTCGGATCCCGTGCCATCCCACCAGCAGCACGAGCAGTGAGGCACCGCGGGGCCAGCGCTCCCGGCGCAGCCGGACCGGCCATCGCCAGGCCGCGCCCGCGACGACGACGCCGGCCACCGCCATCAGGAGTCCGCGGCGCGCCAGCTCGAAGTCGAGCCAGCGCGGATCGAACAGCAGCGTCACCGCGGCGAACGCCAACGTCGCCGCGATCGTCCCGGCGCGTCGTGTTCTCGTCGCCGGAGTTGCGTGCGCCAACGAGTCTCCCGGATCAGTCCGCGGTCGCGCCGCGGCCGTCGAACGTCAGGATCGCGTCGACGAACGCCTCCGCGCGGAACGGCTCCAGATCGTCGATGCCTTCGCCGACGCCGATGAACTTGACCGGCAGTGGGAGCGCCTCGCGGATGCCGAACACCGCGCCGCCCTTCGCCGTGCCGTCCATCTTGGCGAGGATGAGCCCCGACACGTCCGCCACCTTCGAGAACTCGCTCGCCTGGCGGATCGCGTTCTGGCCGGTGGTGCCGTCGAGCACCTGCAGCGTCTCGTGCGGCGCGTCGGGCATCTGCTTCTTGACGACGCGCACGACCTTGCCGAGCTCCTCCATCAGGTTGCGCTGCGTGTGCAGGCGCCCGGCGGTGTCGAGGATCAGGTAGTCGACCTTGCGCGCCTTCGCCGCCGAGCACGCATCGAACGCGACAGCGGCCGGATCCGCACCGGTCGCCTGCTTGACGATGCCGATTCCGAGGCGATCGGCCCACAACGAGAGCTGCTCCACGGCGGCCGCGCGGAAGGTGTCGCCGGCGCCGAGCAGCACCGAGTGGCCGCGATCCTTCAGCAGCTTCGCGAGCTTCGCGATCGACGTGGTCTTGCCGGAGCCGTTGACGCCGACGACGAGGATCACCGTCGTCCCCTCCGCCGCGCGCGCGAGCTCGCCTTCGCAGCCTTCGAGCCGCTCCAGCAGCCGTTCGCGCAGGAACGCCGGCACCTCCTCGGTCTCGGTGACCTGTCCCTTCTTCCACGCCTCCTGCAGCTCGGCGACGACGTGCGACCCGGTCGGCCCGAGGTCGGACGTGTAGAGCACTTCCTCGAGCTCCTCGAGGAACGCGGCGTCCAGCTTGCGCCCGCGGCCGAACAGCCGCGCGAGGCCCGAGCCGAGGCGGTCCCGGGTCTTCTTGAGGCCGGCGAAGAGCTTGCCGAACACCATGTGGCGGGTCCTGGTCGGTCTCAGGCGTCGCGCCCGGCGACCTCGCCGGCGTCGGCGGTCCGCGGGCTGACGTGGTCGAGACGTACGCGGTCGAGGATGCCGTTGACGAACGCGCCGGAGTTGGCGGTCGAGAACTTCTTGGCCAGCTCGATCGCCTCGTTGATCGCGACCTTCGGCGGGATGTCCTTGCAGTGCAGCATCTCGTAGACCGCCATGCGGAGGACGTTGCGGTCGACGGTGGCCATCCGGCGCAGGTCCCAGTTGCGCGCCACGCGCGTCAGCAGCGTGTCGATCTCGGTCCGCGCCTGGCGTGTGCCGGTCACGAGCCGTCGCGCGAACGACCGGAGCTCCGGGTCCGCCTTCTGCCCCTCCCGCGACATCGAGTCGTCGAGGAACTCGTCGAGCTGATCGATCGCGGACTCGCCGCGGAGATCGAGCTGGTAGAGGAACTGGAGCGCGGACTCGCGCGCACGGGTTCGACGACGCATGGGATTCGGGGGTGCGGGGCTCAAAGAACGGGGCGCGGAGGATAGCCGAAGGCCTCGTGCTCGGCCAGTGCGGGTGGCCGGGACCGGCGGCTCAGCGGCCCAACGCGGTCCGGAGCCCGATCATTTCGAGCGCGGCCATCGCGGCATCCGTCCCCTTGTTGCCCGCCTTGCCACCGGCGCGTTCGAGGGCCTGCTCGAGGGTGTCGCAGGTCAGGAGGCCGAAGCCGATCGGCACGCCGGTGTCGACGGTCGCGCCGAGGATCCCGGACGCCGCCTGGTTGCACACGTGCTCGTAGTGGTCGGTCGCGCCGCGGATCACGCAGCCGAGTGCGACGATCGCATCGACGTCGCCGGATTCGGCGAGCCAGCGGCACGCCAGCGGCAGCTCGAACGCGCCCGGCACGCGAATCTCGCGGATCGCGTCCGGTGCGACGCCGTGACGGACGAGGGTGTCGCGCGTGCCGGCGAGGAGGCGGTCGGTGACGAGCTCGTTGAAGCGCGCAGCGACGATCGCGATGCGGCGTCCGCGTCCGTCCACGGTGCCTTGGATGGAGGGGTTCGACATGACCGGGTCAGCGCTGATTCATACCACGGGCTCCCGGAGGGGTCGCGGGTTTTCGGTGGCGTGGATGCAGGGTGCTCTGAAAGATCCCTGCCGTGGTGCTGTCGTTCTGGATCTCGTTCGCGGTGACGCTGGCGCTGTTCGGCGCGGCGGCGGTGACCGGTCGCCTCGGGCGGCGGAAGCTCCACTTCGTCCTCGCGCCGGCGGCGATCGCCATGCTGACCGTCACGATCATCCTGACCGAACGGCTCGTGCGCGCGCTCGACTTCCCGAAGCACCAGCTGGCGATCCACCTCGCCATCGCGAAGACCGCCGCCGCGCTGGTGGTGGTGGCGGCCGGAACCGGCGTCGTCACCGCGTTCCGGCCGCGCTTCCGTGTCGTGCACCGCACCTTCGTCGTGCTGTTCCTGATCGCGACGGTCGTGGCGACCGGGACCGGGATCTGGATGTTCAGCATCGCGACACCGCGCTGATCCGCGAGCGGGCCGCGGGCGTGCCGCACGGAGCCGGGCTGAAGAATGCCGGCGCCGCTGGCCGATGACATCGGTCGATGCTCACGACCGAGCGCCCCGACGTCCAGACCGTCTCACCCGATCGCGCCGCGCCGCCTCGCGCGCCATGGCGCGGCGCGGCCCGGCTGCCCGCGCCACCGCCGCCGGAAGAGCGTTCGTGGCGGCGCCGGCTGATGCGGGACATCCTGGGCGGCGTCGTCGTCGCGCTGATGATCCACGCGTTCGCGATCCAGATCTCGGTGGTGCGAGGGCACTCGATGGAGCCGTGCCTCGAGGACGGCGACCGACTCGTCGTCGATCGCCTGACCTACACGTTCGCCGACGTCTCGCGGTTCGACGTGATCGTGTTGGGCAACCCGTCCGATCCGAGGGTCGACTACGTGAAGCGCGTCGTCGGCGTGCCCGGCGACCACGTCGTGCTGCACAACGGCCGGCTGTCGGTCAACGGCAAGTTGATGCCGGAGCGCTTCGGACCGATCCACGATCACTGCACGATGCAGGAGGTCGTTGTGCCGCCCGGAAGCTTCTTCGTGCTCGGCGACAACCGGCCGATCAGCTGTGACAGCCGGGTGTTCGGGCTCGTGCCCGCGGACCTCGTGCGCGGCAAGGTGCGGGTGCGCTTCTGGCCCCCCGAGCGCGTCGCGGTGTTCTGACCACCGCCGTCAGGGTGCCGGCTCGCGTGCGACGCGGTTTCGCAGTGCGCCGATGCCCTCGACGGTGCCGACCATCGTGTCGCCGTCGCGGATCGGTCCGACGCCCTCGGGCGTGCCCATCGCGATCAGGTCGCCGGGACGCAGGGTCGTGTGGCGCGAGAGCCAGGCGATCGCCGACGGGACGTCGACCACCATCAGGGACGTGCGGCTCGACTGGCGATGGTCGTCGCCGACCCACAGGTCGATCGCGAGGTCGCGCGCGTCGAGGGCGTCCTTCGGTACGACCCACGGACCGATCGGGCAGAACGTGTCGAACGACTTGCAGCGCAGCCAGGGTTGTTGGCGCCCGCGGTCCTCGCCCTGCATCTTGCGCGCGGTCACGTCGTTGATGATCGTCCAGCCGGAGACCAGCGACAGCGCGTCCTCGCGGTCGACGTACTTGCGACCCCGTCCTTCGGGATCCTCGAATCCCAAGACCACGCCGAGCTCGATCTCGTGATCGATCCGCGTCTCCACCCAGTGCGGGAGCACGACCGTGCCCTCGTGCGGGAGCAGCGTGTCCGGGAGCTTGGTGAAGAAGATCGGCTCCTCGGGAACGGCTGCGCCGAACTCGGCCGCGTGCGCGGCGAAGTTCTTGCCGAAGCAGAGGATCTTGCCGGGCCGCGCGATCGGGACGTCGAACACGATCGCCGCCGGATCGATGCAGGTGCCCCGTGCGAGCCGCGCAGTGACGTCGGCTGCGTCGAGGCCGCCGGCGCGGAGAAGCGCCGCGTCGTCGAGCGGCCCCAGGTCGACGGTGCGCTCGCCGCGGGCAGCGATCGCGCCGAGGTGAGCCCGGTCGCCGACACGGTGGCGGAACCAGGCGGGAGCCGAGGGCCAGAGCGTGCCGGTGGACGGGGGCGTCACGACCGCGTGTGCTCGAGAGCGACCAGGGCGTCGATCGTGCACATGATCGGCTGGTTCTCCCACCAGCGACCGTTCTTGTCGTTGACCCACGAGCCGTCGTCGCGCTGCAGGCTCGTCAGCTTCTCGCGGAGCTCCTTGCGCCAGTCGACCTCGACGTTGCCGTCCGCAGCCGGCACCGAGAGGGTGTCGACGCCGGCGAGGTCGAGCGCCTGGGCCATCACCATGTAGTAGTAGAACAGGCCCTGGTACTTCGCGTCCTCGGGGAGGGCGGGCGACGCGCCCGGGTTCTCGTCGACGGTCCAGTTCTTCTGGATCCACTGCACCGCCGCCTGCACGCGCGGGTCGTCCTTCTGGATGCCGGCGAGCGTGTAGGTCTTCAGCAGCGCGTAGGTCATCGAGCCGTAGCTGCGCGGGACGCGCCGGCCGTCGCCGAGCGCGTCGTAACCCGCATTCGAGTCGCCGGGGTAGTAGACCGCGCCGCCATCGTCGCCAGAGGTCACACGCTGCCATTCGCCGTCGTCGTTCTTGACCCGGGCCTCGAAGTCGTTGACCGACTTGAGGTTCTGGGTCCGCTGCAGGAACACGATCGCCTTGGCGAACGCCTCGTCGTCGGCCTTCAGCCCCGACGCGCGGAGCGCTTCGACGGCGAACTGGAGGTTCGACAGGTCGCCACGCTGGTCGTCGCCGTAACCGATCGAGCCGTAGTCCTTGTCGGAGCGCGCGTAGCCGTGTGACTCGACGTTCTGGATCGCGAGGATGTAATGCTGCGCCTTCTCGAGCGCGCCCTTGAACTCGGGGCGGTTCGCCTTCGCGAGCGCGAGCATCGACGCACACGTCGTGTAGTTCGAGTTGCGCTGCGAGAACGAGCCGTCGTCATTCTGCTCCGACAGCAGGTGCTTCAAGCCGGCGTCGATCACCGCCTGCTCCTGGTCGGTGCGCATCGCTTCGGGCTTCGTCTGGAGCGCGGCGAGCGCGAGCGCGCTGAGGCCGGTGTCGGGGAACGCACCGGCGTCGGTCTTCACGAAGAACACACCGTCGTTCTGCTGCGTCAGCAGGAAGTTGACGCCCTGCTGCGCGACCTTGCCGAACTTGCCGCCGTCCTGCCCCTGGACCTTGCCGGTGTCGAGCTCGTGCGCGACGACCTGGCTCGCGACCGCGCCGAGCAGACCGTCGACCTTCGCGCCGACGTCGCCGTCCTCGGCACCGTCCAGGAACGCCTTGGCGACGTCCACCGGCGATTCGCCGCTCGCGACGCGATCGCGCACCCGGTTCACGAGCGTCTTGAACCCGCCGTCCTTGGCTCCCTGTTGGGTCAGCCAGTGCCGCGCGGTCTGGATGTCGTCCGCGTGCGCCTGCGGATCCATGACCTCGAGCGCGTCGACGACCCAGGTCGTCGTGACGACGGCGTCGCCGTCCGGATCCACGAACGCACCGTCGGCCCGGCGGCAGCCGAACAGATGGCGCACCGCATTGCGCTCGATCGGACCGTCGCCCAGCACGTAGTGGCGGTGGGAGTATCCCATCGCCGTCAACACCTTCGCGGTGCCGAGGCATGTCCCGTCGGCGAATCCGCCGTCCGGTGCGCTCTTCACCAGGTCGGCGATGAGGTCGTCGACCTCGTCCTCGAACAAGATGCCGAACTTCTTCGGCGCCGCGGCTGCTTGCTGGCTTCTCGGGCTCTTGCGCCGTGGCGTGGGCCGCGGGGGCGCAGAGCACGAGCGTGCAGGGAACCAGCGGGAGGAGCCGGAGCACGACGGAGGGGAGGTGCATGATGGGTCTCGCTACGCGTCTGTGGGGTCGGTCGGCCTGGATACGATCTCCCCGGCCGGACCGAAGGGGTCATCGTGCCAGAAACGGGGCCGGATTCGAGCGGTTCAGCCGGGCCGGGAGCCGCGCCTCACTCGCCGGTGGGACGCGCCAGCCGGACCGCGGTGCCGTAGACCAGCACCTCCGCCGCGCCGGCGGCGATATGGCTCATCTCGAAGCGCACGCCGATCACCGCGTCGGCGCCGAGACGCTGGGCCTCGTCGGTCATCCGATCGAGGGCCTGCTCGCGTGCCTCGGCCAGCATCTTGACGTAGTGGTCGAGCTCGGAGCCGACGAGGTTGCGCATCCACTCGGTCAGGTCCTGGAACACGTTGCGCGTGCGGATCGCCGCGCCGCGCACCAGCCCCAGC
Source organism: uncultured Planctomycetota bacterium (assembly GCA_963823025.1). GTDB lineage: Bacteria > Planctomycetota > UBA1135 > UBA1135 > UBA2386 > CAWGKH01. The sequence continues at coordinate 211,404 of CAWGKH010000014.1, forward strand.
GTGTCGGTGACCTCGTGACCCGGTACCGAGCTCGTCGTCGTGATCAGCATGCGCGTCATCGCAGGATCCCCCGGTAGCGGTCGAAGCGGCCGGTCTTCATCCGCTGGCGGATCGTCGACCAGAGCAGCAGGATGCCGCCGGCGAAGATGCTGAGGATGGCGATCTTGATGACGATCGGCAGCACCGCGATCCACAGCTCGTAGATGCCGAAGCCGAGCAGCACCGCCGAGCCCGCGAGGATCAGGATCCAGCCGAGTCGCCACTGCGCGCGGTTGTAGAACTTCGCCCAGAAGCGTCGCAGCTCGCGGTCGGTCGGCTCGAGACGCTCGCTCGCGCGGCCGATGTCGAGCAGCACGCGGTGGCTGGAGACCGCCGCGGCGAGCTCGGGATCGTCGGCCATCATCGCTTCGAAGCGCCGGCGATCGTCGGCGCGGAGCTCGTCGTCGACGTAGGCCATCATCAGGGCCTCGCGTTCGCTCAGCGGCGGGTCGTCGGGCAGCGGGCTCATGCGCGACCCTCCATGAACGGTTCGAGGACGGCGCGCAGCTTCTGCCGCGCGTGGAACAGACGGGACATGACGGTGCCGATCGGAATCTCGAGGACCTCGGCGATCTGGGCGTAGTCGAGGTCTTGCACGTGGCGGAGCAGGATGATCTCCCGGTGGTTCTGCGAGAGGGTCTCGAGCGCGTCCCAGAATGCGCGTTCGATCTCCGCCATCTCCGCGTGCTCGCGGGGGCAGAGCGCGGATTCGTCCCGCAGCTCGTAGTCGCCTTCGCCCTGGTCGCGATCGCCGTGGATCGACCAGGCGCGGCGCGACTTGCGCCGCTCGAGGAAGGTCAGGCACGAGTTGCGCAGGATCTTGAAGAACCACGGCGCGAACGGCTCGCCGTCGCGGAACCGGTCGAGCGTGCGGAACACCTTGTAGAAGGCTTCCTGCGCGAGGTCGGCCGCGTCGTCGCGGTTCTTCACGTAGCCGAGCGCGACGTGGATCGCCGGCCCCATGTAGCGTTCGACGAGCCGCTCGAAGCACCGCTCGTCGCCGTGCTTGGCTCCGGAGATCAGCCGGATCTCCTCCGCGGTCTCCGCGGCGCGGTTCGGTCCGGGTCGCTCCTCGGCCATGCGCACGGATTCTGCGGGGCCGACTGTGGCGAGCGCAATCGTCGATCTCGAGGGCGACACGGGAACGGTGACTCTTGGCGGTCTTGCAGGGATGGGGGCCTCGGGACGGCCACTCCCGCCGGGACGGCCAGCGGCTACCGGTCGGGGCGACCGGCATTCTGACCGCTCGCGCGGGAATCCTCCGGACCAGCGGACGGCGGCGCCCGCGAACCGGGCGGCCGCGCTCGCTTCGCCGGTCCCGCGCGCTACCGTGAGGGGTCTCGCGCGGGCAACCGATGGACGAACTCGAGGAGAAGGTCGAGCAGGCGTTCGACGACCGGGCGCTGCTCCGTGAGCCCGCTCACCGGGCGGCCGTGCGCGCAGTCGTCGACCGGCTGGACCGGGGCGAGCTGCGGGTCGCCGAGCCGCCCGCCGAGCCCGGCGGCGACTGGCTGGTGCACGCCTTCGTCCAGAAGGCCGTGGTCCTCTACTTCGCGGTGGCGGGGATGGCGACGATCGAGGTCGGGCCGTTCGAGTTCCACGACAAGGTGCCGCTGAAGAAGGGGCTTGCGGCGGCGAAGGTGCGCCTCGTCCCGCCGGGCGCGATCCGCTACGGCGCGTTCTGTGAGCCGGGCGTCGTGGTGATGCCCGGCTACGTCAACATCGGCGCGCGCGTCGGCGCGGGCACGATGGTCGACACATGGGCCACGGTGGGCTCGTGCGCGCAGATCGGCCGCGACGTGCACCTGAGCGGTGGCGTCGGCATCGGCGGCGTGCTCGAGCCGCCCGGCGCGCGGCCGGTGATCGTCGAGGACGGCGCGTTCGTCGGCTCGCGTTGCATCGTCGTCGAGGGCGTGCGCGTCGGAGCGCGTGCGGTGCTCGGCGCCAACGTCGTGCTCACGCGCTCGACGCCGATCGTCGACGTCACCGGCAGCGAGCCGGTCGTGACGAAGGGCGCCGTGCCGCCGGATGCGGTCGTGATTCCCGGGACGCTGCCCAAGCGCTTCCCGGCGGGGGAGTTCGCCGTACCGTGCGCGCTGGTGATCGGGAAGCGCAAGCCGTCGACCGATCTGAAGACCGGGTTGAACGCGACGCTCCGGGAGTTCGCCGTCAGTGTCTGAACCTCGCCTCGACATCGAACGCGTCTACGCCCTCACCGAGGAGCTGCTGCGCATCGACAGCCCCTACGGTGACGAGACGGCGATCGCCGACTGGCTCGAGGCGCGGTTCGCGGCGCAGTCCCCGCACGCGCTCGTGCGCGCGCGCAACAGCCTGTGCATCGTGCCGCGCCCGCTGCGCGACGCGCGCCCGGCCGTGATGCTGGTCGGCCACGTCGACACGGTGCCGAAGCTCTCGGACAACCCCGTGCGTCGCGATGGCCCGCGGTTGTTCGGCCTCGGCGCGTCGGACATGAAGGCGGCGGACGCGCTGATCATCGACGTCGTCGAGCAGGCGATCCGGCGACCGCCGCGGCTCGACCTGATCGCGGTGCTCTACGCGCGCGAGGAGGGACCGTTCGACGACAGCGAGATGCCGGCGATTCACGCGGCGGCGAAGCGATGGTTCGGCGCGACCGGGCTCGCCGTGTGCATGGAGCCGACCGACGGTCGGATCGAGGTCGGTTGCCTCGGAACGTCACACGCGACGTTGACGTTCGAAGGGCAGCGTGCGCACTCGGCGCGACCGTGGCAGGGGCGCAACGCGATCCACGCGGTGGCCGGCCTGCTGCAACGGCTCGAGGCGTTCGGCAAGCGACGTTTCGAGTTCGACGGGTTCGAGTTCTTCGAGACCTGCAGCGCGACCCACATCGAGTATCGCGGCGCGCGCAACGTCGTCCCGGACCTGTGCACGGTGAACGTGAACTACCGGTTCGCGCCCGGCAAGGACGAGGCGTCGGTGCGCGCGCAGTTCGACATGCTCGCCGCCGGCGAGGCTCGTTGGGAGCTGACCGACTACTGCCCGGCGGGTCGCGTCTGCACCGACAATCCATTGCTCGACGAGCTGCGCGGCGCGGCCGGCGAGCCGGAGATCGCGCCCAAGCAGGCGTGGACCGACGTCGGCCGCCTGTCGCACCTGGGCATCGACGCGATCAACTGGGGGCCGGGTGCGACGAGCCAGGCGCACCAGGCCGGGGAGTGGGTGTCGCTGGCGAAGGTCGCGGAGTGCGCCGGCGCGCTCTGGCGGTTCTTGTTCTGACGCATCGGGGAGGAGTCCCATGTCGAGTTCCGATTCGAGGGTTGAGATCGAGCGCTGGCCGGAGCTTCCGTACGCGGACTGGAAGGAGACCGTCGCGACGCTGCATCGGTGGACGCAGATCGTCGGCAAGATCCGGCTCAGGCAGACCCGTTGGATCAACCACTCGTGGCACGTCACGCTGCGGGTGACGCCCCGTGGGCTCGGGACCGGGTCGATGCCGTACGGCGAGCGGTCGTTCCAGATCGACTTCGACTTCCTCGATCACGTGCTCGTCGTCTCGACCTGCGACGGCGAGTCGCGGACGCTGTCGCTGAAGCCGCAGACGACGGCGGTGTTCTACGCGGGACTGATGCAGGCGCTTCGCGAGCTCGACCTGCCGGTGACGATCCACGGGCGGCCGAACGAGGTCCTCGACGCGATCCCGTTCGACGAGGACGAGGTGCACGCGGCGTACGACGCGGGCGCAGCACGCCACTTCTGGCGCGTGCTGCTGCAGGTCGATCGGGTGTTCCGGATCTTCCGTGCGCGCTTCGCCGGCAAGTGCAGTCCGGTGCACTTCTTCTGGGGCAGCTTCGACCTGGCGGTGACGCGCTTCTCCGGGCGTCCGGCCCCCGAGCACCCGGGTGGCATCCCGAACCTCCCCGACCGCGTCACGCGCGAGGCCTACAGCCACGAGGTCAGCAGCGCCGGCTTCTGGCCCGGTGGCGACGCGTGGCCCGAGGCGGTGTTCTACAGCTACGCCTATCCGACGCCGGCAGGCTTCGCCGACGCCGCCGTGCGCCCGGACGCCGCGACCTGGAACGCCGACCTCGGCGAGTTCCTGCTGCCGTACGAAGCGGTGCGCACCGCACCGTCGCCGGACGCGGCACTGCTCGAGTTCCTCGAGAGCACGTACGCCGCGGCCGCGGACCTCGGCCGGTGGGACCGCGCGGCGTTGGAGCTGCAGCACCAGGCCTGGATGGACTGAGTCAGTCGCGGATCTGGACGCGGAGGGCGTTGGTGGTGACGAGCTGGAGCTGCGTGGCGTGATTCATCACCAGTGCCTGCAACAGGAACGTCTGTCCGACGAGGTCGAGCGAGGGGGGAATCGACAGGAATGTGCTCGTCAGTCCGGTGTGGGAGCTCGGCAGCGGCGAGGAGTCGAGGACCGCGATCTGGAGCCAGCATCCCGGAAGTCCGAACGGCGTGAGGTCGATCGGCAGCGGCCAGCCGCCGAATGCGTCCGAATCGGCGCCGATCCAGAGGGCGAACTCCTGCACGTAGCGGGCCGCCTGGTGGCTGCCTCGCCCCGGGATGTCCTCGATCTCGAGCGCGATCGAGGCGCCGGGTGACGGGTATCCGCCGGTCCAACGCAGCGCCGGAAGCGAGCCGCGGCAGGGCGCACCGAACGCCTCGATCGGCCCTGGTCGCGAGTCTCGAACGATGCACGCCGGGTGCAGCTCGCCCGGCGGCGCCGCGCGCCAGCTCCCCGCACACGGGTCGCTCGCCGCCGTCATCAGTGCCGCCCGCGCGCCCGAGCCGGCCGGTTCTCCGGCACACCAGTTGGTGAAGGTCGCCGGCGCGCCGGACGTCCATGCGAACGTCCCGTCCCCGTCGAGGTCGGCGAAGCCGATCCAGGCGGTCGTCTCGGGGAACGTGGCGGTGACGAACTCCCGATCGCCACTGTCCCGGATCGTCGCGAGTTCGCCACCCAGTCGGGCTGCCTCTCTGCGCGCGTCCTCGAATGTCATCGGGAGGGTGAGCGAGTACACCCGACCGTCGGACGGCGAGCGGATCCAGTCGAGATCGGACGCCCCGAACGCCAACACGGTGGGCCCTGCGGCCAGATCCGCGAGCACGACGAGCCGGTCGCCGATCGCCGTCAGCTCGCGCGGATGGGCGGTCGCGGCGCCGGGCGCGAGGTCGGTGATGCGCCGCGTGGTGCCAGGGGTCGGATCGTGCAGCCACACCTCGCGACCGGTCCGACCGTCGTCGGCGACGAACGCGATCCTCCCGCCGATCGGCGCGAACTCGGACGGCAGCGCATCGACGTGGTCGACGACGCGCGACGCGACGTGTGTCGCGAGGTCGAGCCGCCAGAGGGTGCTCTGCCCGGTGGTGGCGTCGCTGGCCACGTAGAACGCGCCCTGGCTCTCGCCCATCGGGCGGACCGACGCTGTCGAGGCCGACGCGGCAAGATCCGTCCACGTCGTGTCTCCGTCCCAGAGCACCTGCAGTGGCGGACTCGAAGCCGGACGGGAGAGCGCGACGAACGTGCTTCGATCCTGCGACCAGAGCAGCGCCCGGATCCCGGACGCCGGCGGTGCGTGCGTCGTCATCGTCGTCGGCGGCGTCGACGGGGTCCACTCCGGGACCAATCCGAACTCGTCGGAGGTGTCGTTGCGAAGGTGCGGGTAGCCGGCGACGTCCTCGTGCAGCGAATAGCCGAACGGCACGATGCCGAACCAGATCGCCCCGTCGAACCCGAACAACGCGAAGCGATGTTGCCGAGGATAGGCATAGACGTAGTCGCCCTCGGTGAAGATGCCCTGGCTCCAACTGCCGACCGGCCCTGGGTCGAAATTCAAACTGGTGCGGTCGGTGTCCGAGACGAACAGGTCTCCCACGTGCACGCCGCCGTCTTTGGTCAGAAGCACCGTGCGCGACGTGCTCGTGCGTTCGACGTCGATGACATCGGGAACGATCGGTTGTCCCTGGAGATTCACCGACGACCGCCGCGACGACACCCAACCAGCGACCGGATCGAGATCCCAGACGTCGATGACCTCGGCCAACCGACTCTGGGGATCCCACAGCTGCACGTTGCGCCCGATCCGCGGCTCCGGCGCATCGGCGTCGAAGAAGTCGTAGGCGACCGGAACCGGTGCGCCCGACGTGAAGCCGGACTCGGTGATCGTGAACACGGCGTTCGGCCGGTAGACGAACAGCCTCGTTCGGTAGCGACCGTATTGCCCGGCCGCCACGCCGGTGTCGTGGGTGCCGGCGGCCGTGCCATCGGTCACCCAGACCGATCCGTCCTTCTCGAACCACATCGCGTCCGCGGTGTGGCCGATCACGCGCTGGACTCCGGAGGCGAGCGTCTGCTGGGCGAACGCGAGGCCGGCGAGCAGAAGCGTCGCGATGGCGACGCGCATCGGTGTGCTGGGCATGAGGGACTCCTTCGAGTCCCATCGTAGTCGGGACCCGTCCCTCGTGACCCGCGGCTCAGCGCACGAAATGGCTCGCCACGTTCGTCAGGTGCGCCTCGCCGGTGGCGGGATTCAGCATCAGGGACTGGAGGTGGAATGCGTTGCCGATCAGTACCGGGTCGTCGGGGATCGGGCGCGTGAACTCGACGACGCCGTCCGGTGCCGGCAGCGCGGCCTGGTCGAGCAAGACCGTGAGGCTCGGCAGCAGGCCGACCGTGCCCCACGGGGGCAGCGGTACCTCGGCGCGGTCGAGCGCGAAGAAGGTCGCCGCATACCATCCCGGCGTCAGCCAGCCCGGGTGCAGACAGGCGCGGACACGTAGGGTCCGGCCGGCGATCGCGACGTCTGGTACGCGCGTCTGGATCGTCAGATTCTGCAGCAGGAACGCCTGCCTGTCGTCGCCGACCAGGTCGGGGTCGCCGTCGCCATCGAAGTCGGTGAACCGCGTCGATCCCGCGGTGACGCCCACGGCGCGCAGTGATTCACCGGCGAGCAGGCCCGACGCGTCGCGCCGGAACAGCAGCAGCTCGCCGTTCGCGGTTGCGACCCACAGGTCCTGATCGCCATCGCCGTCGACGTCGAGCGCGCCGCCGTCGAGGAGTTCGTTCGGGTCGCCGGGAAGCGTCGCCGTCTGGAAGTGGCCGGTGCCGTCGTTGACCAGCAGCGGGTCGCCGGTCACACCGTCGCGCAGCAGGTCGGAATCGCCGTCGCCATCGACGTCGAGGAGCGGCGATCGCTCGCCCAGCGTGGCCATCGCCGGGAACCGCCCCGCGGTGTCGTCGGTGAACGTGCCCGCGCCGTCGTTCTTCCAGAACACCGGCACCGCGCCGGCGGTGCTTCGCACGATCAGGTCCTGATCGCCGTCGCCGTCGAAGTCCGCGGCGCGGAGCAGTGTTGCTCGCGGCGTCGATGGAACCCGGGATGCGGCCTCGTCGCTCAGGTGCCCGTGCCCGTCATTGATGAGCAGTTGGACGATGCTCGAGCTCGTCGCAGCCACGACGAGGTCGACGTCGCCGTCCCCGTCGACGTCGGTCCAGACGGCGTCTTGCGCGAACGGCGCCGAAGGCGAGAAGTACCCCGGCGGCGCCGCCTGGATCGTGTGGTCGGGGAACGCGATCCAGAGCGTCAACATGCCGCCGCTCGTCCGCGTCAGAAAGTCGTCGAGTCCGTCGCCGTTGACGTCGGCCGGCGCGAACGGCTCCGCGTAGTACCCGAGCGGCACGGAGGGGCCCGTCTCCGGTGGGGCGATGCCCCGGCCGAGCAGCGGGTTCCATTGATGGCTCGGGAACTCCAGCAACAAGTCGTTGCGGCCGTCGCCGTCGAGGTCGAGCTCCATACGGACGTGCGCGCCCGCGAACGCACCGAGCGCGCCGAACGGATCGCCGTCGGTGGCGTGTACGAGGCGGTCGCCCGCGTCGAGGAGGTAGTCGTTCCAGCCGTATGCGGCGAGGAACAGCTCGTGCCTGGTCGAGCCCGGGACCTCGGCCGGTTGCACCAGGGTCGGTCCACGCTCGCTTGCGTCGACCGTCTCGAGCGTGAATGCGCCGGTGCCGTCGTTCCGCCAGAAGCGGTCGTCGGCGTCATGGGTTCCGAAGTACAGATCGAGATCCCCGTCGCCGTCGAGGTCGGTGACCGCGACTGCCGTGGATCCCATCGCGGCGAGCGGCAGACCCGTGCCCTGCATCGGCACGAGGTAGCCGCCCCGGTTCTCGTAGATGCGATCGGGATCCCCGTCCGAGGCCACGACCACGTCCGGGTCGCCGTCACCGTCCACGTCGCCCGCGCAAAGACCGGTCGGGTCGATACCGCTGGCGGGCGCGACACGCAGGATCTCGAACGAGAAGTGCGCGGCGCCGTCATTGAGCAGCACGACCAGGCCACCGCCGTTCGGCGAGCCGGGGTACGTGATCGCGGCGGCGAGATCGAGGTCCCCGTCGCCGTCGACGTCCAAGGTGCAGCCGATCCCGGTCGAGAACTCGAGGTCGGTCGGAACGTGCGTCGACGTCGCGTCCGAGAACACGCCGGTTCCGTCGTTGAGGAACAGCAACGGGCCGCCCGCCATCACGTCCAGGTCGCCGTCGCCGTCCGCGTCGAGCAGGTCGATCCACGTGGAGACGCCGGGGCCGAGGCCCGCGGCACCGGTCGCCAGCTCCGTGAAGCCGGCCGACCCGTCGTTCCGCAACACGAGCAGCACCTGCGTCGCGCCTTGCTTGCCCAGCACGACATCGACGTCACCGTCCCCGTCGACGTCGCCGGCGCAGGCGGTGTACGCGCTGACGCCCGGCGTCATGAGGGCGCGGGGCGCATCGAACGCGAACCGGTCGTCGCGGCGCAGATACAGCGCGTACGCGGACTGGCCGAGGAGGACGAACAGGTCCTGGCGTCCGTCGCCGTCGAAATCGGCGGCCGTAGCGGCGCGCACCTCGTCGGTGGGGGCCGGAATCGGGCTGTGGCTCGACGGCGCGAAGAGGGACTGCGCGGTGGAAGGTGCCGCGGAGAGCGCGAGCGTCATCGCGACCGTCAGGCCGGTCATCGGCACGCGCATGCGGCGTCGGATCAGCGGTGCGTTGGTCATCGGATGGTCCACCGCTCGGCATTGGTCAGTCGGCTCGTGCCGGCGGTCGGATCGGCGATCAGCGCCTGGATGATCAGATCGACGCCCTGCAGCACCGGGATCGCGGGCACCGGCAGTCCCACCGATGCGCGACCGCTCGGCGCCGGGATCGGGATGGAAGGAATCACCAGCGCGGTCGACAGCCGGAGTTGCAGCCAGCCGATGCCCGGATGGAACGCGTGGTCGCGTTCGAGTCCGACGAACAGCCAGGCATCCTGCGGTGCGACGGCATGGCCGGGCTCGGCGAGCACGTCGATCGACATCACATTGCCCGGCCTGGGTGGGTCGGTGACGTGGACCTCGCGGATCAGCGACGAGAACAGGCTCCGCCCGTTGCCGTACAGTCATCACGTCCGGATCGCCGTCGTCGTCGAAGTCGCCGACCAGCGGGTAGCCCTGGTGATAGAGCGGCGTCGTGATCGAGGCCGTGTCCTCGGCGAAGCGCGCGTTGCCGTCGTTGAAGAAGATCGACGGCTGACTGCCCAACCGCACGACGTCGATGTCCCCGTCCGCGTCCATGTCGCCGAGGGCGTACGACGAGCTGAACACCGTGTAGGTGTGGTAGAAGCCCGAGACTTCCGTGAAGTAGCCGAAGCCGTTGTTGAGCATCAGGCTCGTTCCGACGATCAGGTCCGGCGCGCCGTTGCCGTCCAGGTCGGCCGGGATCGCGCCGCGCGCGTATTCCGAGCAGGGCAGTCGGTACGGGCCTTCGTTGGTGAAATGGCCGGTGCCGTCGTTGACGTAGACCGCACAGCTGCTGCTACAGGCGATGTCCAGATCACCATCCCCATCGATGTCGAGCGCGGCGGCCGACCCCGAGGCGGAGCTCGGCACGGCACCGATCAGCCGGCTCGCCGACTCGTCGGTGAAGTGGCCGGTGCCGTCGTTGACGAGGAGATAGGCGCTGCTCGAGTTCTCCGCGAACAGGTCCGGATCCCCGTCGCCATCGGCATCGATGAACAACCAGGTGTACGCGCCGGTGGTGAAGTTCCCGAGGCGGTCGGACGGCGCCGTGAAGTGGCCATTGCCGTCGTTGACCAGGATCGGCGAGGTCGTCCCACCGACCAGCACGTCGAGGTCGCCGTCGCCATCGACGTCCGCGACCGGTGGACGACTCTGCGTCCCGATCGTGAGCGGCGTCACGACATCGTCCGACTGTTCGAACGATCCGAGCCCGCCGTTGCGCAGCAGTGTCCAACGCGGATCGAACGAGTCGTTGACGCGGGTCAGCACGTCGAGGTCTCCGTCCCCGTCGAAGTCCGCGACGACCGCGACGTCGTCGGCGCGCGTCGGAACGGGGAACGCCGGGGTCTCGAGCGGCACGAAGCGGGACGGTCCCGCCCTCATCCACCCGGTCGGCCGATACGGGTAGTCGGTGGACGGCGCGAAGCTCACCAGGAGATCGCGGTCGCCGTCGCCGTCGAGGTCGGTCGGCCGGAGACTGACGACCGGACGCGGTTCGTGCGGGAACGCCGTCGCGACCACCTGGAGCGCCCCGGGACCCGCCGCCAACGCGACCGGAGCCGTCTCGCCGGCCAGCGGGACGATGATCAGCTCGTCACGTCCGTCCCCGTCGACGTCGACCGCGGCCGTGCTCGAGGCGAGCGGCAATCCCGGCGGCAGGACCGAGGTGGAGCGGTCGGTGATCGGTCCGCCTGCGCCATCGCCGAACCAGACGCGCGGCGTGTTCCGGTCGCTCGAGGACTGGTTGATGTCGGCGATCCCGGCCAGCTCGTCGAAGCCGTCTCCGTCGAGGTCGATCGTCGCCATCGCCGAGAGCACGTAGGGGATCGACGGCAGCCGGCTCGACGCGTCGGTGAAGTGGCCGGCGCCGTCGTTTGCCCAGAGCTGCGCCGTCGGCGACAACAGGAACGACCGCTCCGTGGCGACCACGTCGAGGTCGCCGTCGTGGTCGAAGTCCCAAGGGATCACGTCGACGACGTTGTTCGCGGAGGCGTGCGGTCCGGTCGCGCCGGCGTCGATCAGTGTGCCGTCTCCGGCGCCGCGGAGCATCACGAGGGACGGACCGTAGACGAGCACGTCGAGCGCGCCGGAGCCGTCGGCATCGAACACTCTCGCGCCGCTCCAGATGCCGCCGAGGTACGACAGCGCCGTCGGCGGTGCCGCGACGAACCGCGTGCCGTCGTTGTCGAACAGGGTCACGACCGGCAAGCCCGTGCCGGCGAAAGCGATCAGATCGAGATCGCCGTCGAGATCGACGTCGAGGAACTCGGCCCATCCGAACGTGAGGTTGCTCGGCAGCCACGGACTTGTCGCATCGGGGAATCGTCCGTGACGATCGTTGATCAGCATGCGATTGCCGAGCAGCACGTCGACGAACCCGTCCCCGTCGACATCCGCGGCACTGGCCTTCGCGGTCGTTCGGTAGGTGTCGTAGGGGAAGACATCCGGGACGAACTCGGCGAGCCGCTGCCCGAAGACCGAGCCCGCGACGGACAGTGCGGCGAGGGGGAGGAGTGCGACGCGACTGCGCATGCGCGGCTTCTCGGGGGAGGACACGGTGTTCGGTTCCGGATGATGGTTCTGAGGTCGGCAGCTCGTCGCGCGATCGGTCACTCCATGACCTCACTCGCGACGTTCGTCAGTCGCGCCGCGCCCGTCGACGGCTCCAGCACGAGCGATTGCAAGTGGAACTCGGTACCGAGAAGGGCCGAATCGGCCGGGATGGGCCGTGCGAACTCGGCGACCCCCGCCGGCGCGGGGATCGGACCCTGGTCGAGGAGGATGGTGGAGGTCGGGAGCAGTCCGATCGTGCCCCACGGCGGAAGTGGAACGTTCGCACGGTCGAGCGAGAAGAACGTCGCCGCGTACCAGCTGCCGGTCAGCCATCCCGGATGCCGGTACACGCGCACCCGGTAGGTCTCCCCGACGATCGGCACGCGAGCAGCGCGCGTCTGGACCGTCAGGTTCTGCAGCACGAACGATGCCCGGTCGCCGCTGACGACGTCCGGATCGCCGTCCCCGTCGACGTCCACGAACCAGGTGCAGCCGGCGGTCACGTCGAACGGCGTCAGCGCTTCGCCCGCGAGCAGCCGACCCTGATCGCGACGGTGGAGCTGCAGACGACCGTCGCCGGTGACGACCCACACGTCCTGGTCGCCGTCGCCATCCACGTCGAGCGCACCGCCGTCGCGCAAGTCGTCGGGATCGCCGGGGAGCGCCGCGGCCTGGAAGTGGCCGGTGCCATCGTCGATCAGCAGCGCGTCACCCGGCACGCCGTCGCGGAGGACGTCGAGGTCGCCGTCGCCTTCGACGTCGAGCAGGCGCGGGCGCGGGCCGAGGGTCGTCCCCGGCGGGAAGCGGCCGGCCGCGACCGCGGTGAACGCGCCGGAGCCGTCGTTTTCCCACAGCACCGGCGACCCGTCGGCCGCGAGCGCGCTGAGGAGATCCTGGTCGCCGTCGCGGTCGAAGTCGCCGGCGAGCACGGCGGTCATCGCAGCATGGGCCGGGAGACGGGACGCGGTCTCGTCCTGGAAATGCGGCTGTCCGTCGCCGACGAACAGGTGGATGTGGTCGTCGGTGCCGATCACGACGAGGTCGAGGTCGCCGTCCCCGTCGACGTCGGTCCAGGTCGCGGCGCGCACGTCGGGAGCGGCGGGGGAGAACGTCCCGCTGGGTGCGACCATCAGTTGGTCGATCGCGGACTCGAGCGAGAGCGTCGCGGTGCCGCTGTCCGACCAACTGAGCAGATCGTCCCGGCCGTCGCCGTCGACGTCGGCGGGAGCGACATGCGTCGTGTCGGTCGGGATCACCGGCGTGTAACCGAACCGGAGCCCGCCGATGCCGTCGTTCCAGATCACACTCCAGTAGCTCCCGCCCTGGGACTCCCAATGCAACAGCAGCTCCGGCTGTCCGTCGCCATCCGCATCGAGCATGCCGGAAATCGGCAGTCCCGAGACCACGCCGTCGTGGCCGAACGGATCGCCGGAGTCCGTGCGTACGAAGCGACCACCCGCTTCGACCGCGAAGATGTCGCGATGGGGTTGCGCGAGGTACAGGTCGTGGCGCGCGCTGCCGTCTTGCGAGATCGCGGCGACGGCGTTCGTCAGCGGGGCGCCGGTGTCGACCGGTTCGACGGCGAACGCGCCCTGCCCGTCGTTGCGCCACACGTCGACCGTGTAGTCGTCGCCGACGACGCAGAAGTCGAGATCGCCATCGCCGTCGAGGTCCGACATCGCGAGATCGGTCACCGATCCGCGGCTCAGTCGCACGCCGGTGCCGGCCATCGGCACCAGGTAGCCACCGCGGTTCTCGTACACCCGGACCGTTCGCGACGCATTGGCCGCGATGACATCGAGATCGCCATCGCGGTCGAGGTCGCCGGCGGCGAGTGCGACGGCGTCGTTGTCCTGCGCCGGCGCGACGCGCAGCACGTCGAACGTGTAGTGCCCCGTGCCGTCGTTGAGGAGGAGCGCGAGCGAGCCGTTCCAGGATCCCGACGGCTCGCGCGTCTCGACCACGAGATCGAGATCGCCGTCCTGGTCGACGTCGAACCCGAGGGAGGGTCCGGTCGTGAACGGCAGGTCGGATGGAAAGTGCGTGCTCGAGACGTCCGAGAAGCTGCCGGTACCGTCGTTGAAGAACAGGAGCGGACCGTCCGCGACGACGTCGAGATCGCCGTCGCCGTCCGCGTCCAGCAGGTCGATCGCCGCGGTGATGTTGCCGCCGGAGGTGACGGTACCGGTCGTCGACTCGGTGAACGAGCCGTTGCCGTCGTTGCGCATCAGCAGCAGGCTCGGCGTCACGTCGGCGAGCGCGACGACGATGTCGACATCGCCGTCGCCGTCCACGTCGCCCGCCTGCGCGTCGCGGACGTCGCCGCCGTTGGTCGCGAGCGTCGCTCGGCGGTCGAACGAGAAGCCGTCCGTGCGACGCACGTGGACGGCGAACGATTCGTCGCCGCCGACGACGAAGAGGTCGTCCCTGCCGTCCCCGTCGAAGTCGGCCGCGACGACGACGCGGGTGTCGCGGTCCGGAGTGGGGATCGGGCTGCGGCTGGCCGGCGCGAACAGGGGAGCTCCCGGAGTCTGTGCCGACGCGGAGATCGTCAACAGCGCGAGGGTCAGTGTGGTGTGGATCATGGCTGCGGGGGCGCTCGCACGCCGGGCGCGTGCGGGTTCGGCTGACTAGCGGATGGTGGCGATCACGGCGTTCGAGAGCCGGCTCGACCCGGTGGTCGCATCGACGATCAGCGCCTGCATCACGAGGTCGATGCCCTGGAGAGCCGGTATGGCGGGCACCGGGAGCGAGACCGTCGCCGCGCCGGTCGGCGGCGCGAGCGAAACGGGTGGCAACACCAGTGAGGTCGAGAGCCGAAGCTGGAGCAGGCCGATGCCGGGGTAGACGACGTGGTCGCGTTCCGGACCGAGGAGGACCCACGCATCGCGGGTGATCGTCGCGTGGCCGGGGTCGGCGAGTACCGTTGATCGCGGCCGTGCCGCCGGGATGCAACGGTCGCCGGATCTCGAGCTGCCGGACGAGCGACGCGAAGAAGCTCCGTTCCTCGCCGAACAGCAGCACGTCCTCGTCGCCGTCCTGGTCGAAGTCACGAGCGACCGGCTGGCCGCTGCGATCGAGCGGCGACACGATCTCCGTCGCGTCTCGATGAAAGTGCGCCGTGCCGTCATTGAAGGAGATCGATGGCGGCGACGCGGTCTGGACGATGTCGATGTCCCCGTCCTGATCGACGTCCGTGAGTACGAGCGGCGACTGCAGCCGTTCGGCGCTGACAGGTACAGGTCGGTCACATCCGTGAGTACCCGAAGCCATTGTTCAGGAGGATGCGGGGATCGGTGCCGTCGACGACCAGATCGGGTGCTCCGTTGCCATCGAGGTCGGCGGATCGGGTCTTCGAGGCGAGGATCAGGGTGGGAAGCCGTTGGCGCACCCTCCTCGGTGAAGTGGCAGGTCACCGTCGTTGATCAGGACCGAGTGCATGTCCGGTGTGACGATGTCAGCATCGCCGTCCCCGTCGACGTCGAGAAGCATCGACCACTCGTCCGGATTCGAGCCGGCTTCGGGATCCGGGTGGTCGTGTCGAGCGTGAACCGCCCGGTGCCGTCGTTCACGAACACGTACTGGACGATCAAGCCAGCGGCGACGACGTCCAGATCGCCATCGGGCTCGAGATCCAGAAACCGCGCGTTCGTCACACCGGAACGGAGGCCCGTCGGGAACCGGTCGGTCGGATTCGCGAAGTGGCCGGTGCCGTCGTTGATCAGGAGGAACGTGTCGCGCGAGGCGATGAGCACATCGAGATCGCCGTCGCCGTCGGCATCGCCGAGGTCCGGTTGCGATGACGGCCCGTCGCTCGAGACCCGCGTCGCGACGTCGTTCTCCTGTTCGAAGTGACCCGTGCCGTCGTTGCGCAAGAGCCGCCACGGAAAGTGCAGGTCGCTGCCGATGCGCGCGAGCACGTCGAGGTCGCCGTCGCCATCGAAGTCGCCGGTCAGGACGACGCGGTCATCGTTCTGCGCCACGGGCAGCGCGCTCGGTTCGAGCGGAACGAACCGGTTCGGTCCGGCGTGCAGCCACGCGGTGACGCGCGAGGGGTAGCGGAACGACGGCGTGAAAGTCATCGCCAGATCGAGGTCGCCGTCGCCGTCGAGATCGGCCGAGAAGAGATCCGCGATCGGTCGCCGGTCGGTCGGGAACGCCGCAGGGAAGTTCTGGAAGCTTTCCCGTGCCCTCGTTGCGCAGCTCGACTCGACCCGTGCCGTCGTCGCTGACCGACACGACGTCGGGCCGGCCGTCCAGATCGACGTCGGCACGGGTGATGCCGATCGATGGCGGGAGCCCCGGCGGCAACGCGGTCGTGGAGCGATCGACGATCGGGCCGCCGGTACCGTTCCCGGACCACACGCGCAGTTCTCCGGTGTGTGATGACGAGATGCCGAGATCGGCCACGCCGACGAGCTCGTCGAAACCGTCCCCGTCGAGGTCGATCGTGAGGAGGTGCGAGAGAATCGGTGGGTTCGCGGGCAACCGGGAAGGAGCCTCGGTGAACACGCCGCCACCCTCGTTCTCCCACAATCGCGCCGGGGCGTACACCGTGAAGCCGTTGTCCCGCGTCTCCAGCACGTCCAAATCGCCGTCGTGGTCGAAGTCCCACGCGATCGTCTCGACCGCCGCCGGATCCGCGTCGCGTGGTCCGGCCGACCCGACGCCGTGCAACGTGCCGTCGCCCGGGGCGAGGAGGAGGGCCATCACCGGGTCATAGACCAGTACGTCGAGCGCGCCCGACCCGTCGGCGTCGAACACCAGCGCGTTGCCCCACCGCCCGCCGAGCGTCTGCGCCGACGGCGGTGCGGGCACGAATCGCGTGCCGTCGTTGTAGAACAGCGTCAACACCTGGTTGGTGCCGTCGGGCATTGCGATCGCGTCGAGGTCACCGTCGAGATCGACGTCGAAGAACCGGCACCAGCGGAGGTCCAGGCCGGCCGGGAACCATGGGGTCGCTGCGTCGGCGAAGCGCCCGTCGCCCTGGTTCAACAGGACGCGGCTGCCGACGAGCAAGTCGACGAGCCCGTCGCCGTCGATGTCTGCGCTCGTCGTCGGCTGTGCGGTCGGGTCCAGGTCCGCCGGGAACGCGTCCGGCGGGAACTCTTCGAGTCGCTGAGCGGTGAGTGGAATCGTGGCGACGACACTCATGAATGACAGCAGGGCGACGAAACGTCGCATGCGCGAGCTCTCCTGGCGGACGAGGTGACTATGTGGTGGCGGGACCGTCGATCCTCACCATATCGCGCCCGATGTCAAGTCACCTGGTGAATGGCAGACCCGCGGCGAGCCACTGCGCCATCCCGCCGCGGAGATTGATGACGTCGCTGAAGCCTGCCTGCATCAGGATCTGACAGGCGGCGACGCTGCGCACGCCGTGCTCGCACGTGACGATGTAACGGGCGTCGGGGTCGAGCTCGTGGAGCCGTGAGGGAAGCTCGTGGACGGGGATCAGCTGTGCGCGGTCGATCCGGTGGCTCGCGAATTCCGGAGGGGTGCGCACGTCGAGCACGCGGAGCTCGGGGTCCTCGGTCAGCGCGGCGTGTCCCTCGCGGGCGGTCAGATCCTGGTAATTCATGGCGGAGCGGCGATGCGAGTCCGTGAGGATAGCGTGGTCGCGCTCGGAATCCGCGTGGGTGTGCGGGCCGCAGACGGTGACCCCGGCGCGGCGGGGGCCGCGAGCTCAGTCCAGATGCGCGCGGTCGCTGTCGCCCATCTGCACGCCGCCGTCCGGAAAGTACTCGCGCCACCGGCGGTCGACCTTGCTGGCGGTGTCCGGGTCGCAGAACAGCTCGCGCCGGGATAGCTCGGCTTGATGCGCGCGTCGAGGACGATCGGCGGCGTGTGGACCGGTTGGTGGCGGACGATGCGCGTCGCGCGCGCGTGGAGGTCGGCGGCCGGCTCGAAGCGCGTGAAGGTCGTCCACAGGAAGTTGATGCTGCTCTCCGCGGCGCGCGGCGGCGTCGTCGACGAGCACCACCAGCGGCCAGTCGTCGAAGGCGGGCGAGCCGGCGAGCCGGGTGCGGCGCGGCCGGCTCGTCGGCGTGGCTCGGGCCGTCGATGCACAGACAGCCGGGACAGAACACCAGGGCGTTCCGGACACCGGCCGGGGGCGCCGCGGTCTCGAACCGCGCGGCAACTCGCGCACCGGGTCGCCCAGCCCGAGCAGGACGCCCTTGCTGCCCTCGTTGACCGTGGGCCCGGTGTAGTCGAGGGTGTCCATGGAGAGGTTGGCGAAGACGTAGAGATCGGTCTCGAAGCGCGCGCGCTCGAGCACGTGTTGGAGCGTCGCGCGGAAGTCGCGGAGATCGACGTCGCGATCGGTCAGCAGCAGGAACTTGGTCAGCGCGAGCTGGCCTTCGCCGAGGATGCGGAAGGCGCGCGCCATCGCCTCGCGCTTGTAGCGCTCGGCGACGATCGCCGCCGCGAGGCAGTGGTAGCCGGTCTCGCCATAGCTCCACAGCGACCGCACCGCCGGCATCACGAGGCGGGAACATCGGCGAGAGGAGCTCCTGCAGGTAGGTCGCCGATGAAGAAGTCCTCCTGGCGCGGCTTGCCGACGACGGTCGCCTGGACAGATCGGCGTCGCGACGGCGCAGCAGCGCGTCGACGTCGAAGACGCGGGTAGTCGTGCTGCAGCGAGTAGTAGCCGTAGTGATCGCCGAACGGACCCTCCGGGCTGGCGTGCGCCCGGTGGCACCTTGCCGACGATCGTGAACTCGGCGTCGGCGACGACCGGCAGCGGACCGGCGGGGTTCGTCGCCATGCGAAGCCGCTGGCCGAGCGACGAGCGAGGCGAGCAGCAGCTTCGGGGACGTTCTCCGGCAACGGCGCGATCGCGGACAGGATCAGCGCCGGCGGTCCGCCGATGTGGACGTTCACCGGCATCGCGGCGCCGCGCGCCTCGTGGGCCGCGAGGTGGAACCCGCCGCCCTTGCCGATCTGCATGTGCAGACCGCAGCGATCGTCGTCGAAGCGCTGCACCGGTACATGCCGAGGTTCGGGCCGAGGCCGTCGGGATGCTCGGTGTAGACGAGCGGCAGCGTGACGAACGGGCCGCCGTCCTCCGGCCAGGTCCGCAGCAGCGGGATGCGCGACAACCGTGGCGGCCGATCCACCACGGCGGTGGCCGGTCCGCGCGCGCGCAGCCGCCGACCGACCCTCAGCAACGCGCCGAGGAGATCGCGCTGCGCCCACAGCTTGCCGAGGCTCGGCGGCAGCAGCTCGTGGGGGAGTGCTGCGGCGCGCGCGACGAGCTGCTCCGGCCGCTTGCCGAACGCGAGCTCGACACGACGCGCGGTCCCGAACAGATTCGTCACGCAGGGCCACGGCGAGCCCTTCACGTTCTTGAAGAACAGTGCCGGTCCACCCGCGGCGATCACGCGGCGATGGATCTCCGCAGCCTCGAGGTCGGGATCGACCTCGGCGTCGATCGTGACGATCTCGTGCTCGTGGCGGAGCAGCTCGAGCAGCGCGCGGAGGTCGGTGAGCGCACGGGGCGATTCCAGTTTCGCCGTCATCGCTCCTCCGCTGCCGATTCGCCCGTCGGGCAGAACGGCACGACCCAGCGCGCGGCGCGCGCGGACGCGCCCGGCTCGCCGAGGCGTTCGCGGAGTGCCTCGAGGTCGGCCAGGCACTGCGTGCGCGCGGCAGTGTCCTCGAACAGCTCGACGACGTGATGCAAGACCTCGCTCCACTGCGACGGCGCCTCGATCGCCACCTCGGGGACGATGCGGCGATCCATGCAGAGATTGGCCGACGCGAAGAACGGCACGGTGAGCATGCGGTGGTAGACGAACCGGGCGAGCGCGCCGTCGACCGTGTAGACGACGACGGCCGGCACGCCGTGCAGGCACGCCTCGAGCGAGCCCGTGCCGGACTTGACGAGTGCGACGCGTGCGCCCGCGAGCCATGCGGCGGGGTCGTCCGCCACGACCGCGACACCACGGCTGTCGGGGAGCGGCTCGAGGGCCGCGCGGATCAGCCGGGCGCGATCGGGGTCGCGGTGGGGGATCACGATGCGCAGGTCGGAGTGCAGCGCCACCAGCTTGCGCGCGAGTGCGACCATCGGCGCCAGGTGCTGGTCGATCTCGCGCTGCCGGCTGCCCGGCATCAGCACCAGGGTCGGGCGCTTGCGGATCTCGGCGACCTGGTCGGGATCGGGCGGTCGACCCGCGACCTCGTCGAGGAGGGGATGGCCGACGTACCTCGGATGCCAGACCCTCGCCCGCGAAGAACGCCGGCTCGAACGGCAGGATCGTCAAGGTCGCGTCGATCGCGCCGCGATAGCGGGTCATGCGCCAGGGTCCCCACGCCCAGGTCCTGTGGCGCGACGTAGTGGACGACCGGCACGCCGTGGCGCCGTGCGGCCTCTGCCATCACGAGGTGGAGGCCGGGGTAGTCGATCAGCACGATCAGGTCGGGCGGGTCGTCGCGCAGCATCGCGAGAAAGTCGCCGAACGCGCGGAGGATCAGCGGGATCGAGGTGAGCACGCCGCCTATGCCCATCACCGCGTGCTCGCTGAGCAGGAAGCGCACGTCGACGCCGCGGGCCGCGAGGCGTGCGCCACCGAAGCCGCTCCAGCGCGGTGGCGACCGGTCGGGTCGCGCCGCGCATGCGGCCGCCACCGCGTCCACGAGGTGGAGGGCGTGGGTCTCGCCGGACGTCTCGCCGCACGACACGAACACGTGCCCGCGGCGGTCGCGGCGGGGAGGATGGAGGCCGAGGAAGCGCGCGAGCTCGTCGCGCTCACCGGCAGCGACCGACGCGGACAGGGCCTCGGCGGCGCGCTGGCGCCAGCGCGCGGCGTGCGGCAGGTAGGCGAGGACGCGGAAGGGCACGACGAGCGCGCGGACGAGCTCCCGGGAGGCGGTCAGGGCGACGATGAGTGGGAGCGGCAGGCGCATGCGGGTCCGGATCAGAGCGGCGTGCGGCGGAACAGCCGGTCGGCGGCGAGGTAGACGAGACCGGTGCCGAGCAACAGCCAGAGGGTCTCGCCGACGAACACGTCGGTGAACGAGGCGTTGCCGGACATGATGGGCCCGTAGATCTCGAAATCGGAGAGTCGGAACAGGCTGGCGACGCGGATCTGCTGGACGAAGTAGACGGCGACGTTGGAGACGATGACGGCGCCGATCCAGAACGCGACCTGCACCTGCGAACGCGCGAGAACCGACGCCAGCGTCGTCAGTGCGAGCACGCCCCACAGGAACGCGGTGTTGTGGATCGCGCAGATCGTCACGGGCCAGATCGGCAGGTGCTCGTCGACGCTCGGCACGCGGCTCAACGGGACGGCGCTCCACGACGTGAGGAAGATCGGAACGGCGATCGCGACGGCGACGACCCAGAACTTGTTCCAGAGGATGTTCGACCGCGACACCGGTCGCGCCAGCAGGAACTCGAGCGTCTGGTTCTCGCGCTCGCGCGCGATCAGGCCGGTGCCGAGCAGTACGGCGCCGGCGATGCCGACCATGTTCGCGCCCTTGAAGAACATCTGCACGGCCATGTACGCCGGGTAGGCGTCCATCGCCTGCTGCATCATGTTCTTCAGGAACTCCGCGGGCATGAGCTGCACGACGAAGCTCTTGCTGTCCCGCAGATTCGGCCACAGCAGGATCGCCGGAACCAGCAGCAGCTCGAGGATCAGCGTGTAGGCGATCGTCATGCCGCGGATCTCGCGCCAGGTCTTCGACGCGATCACGACGCGGCCTCCGGCGTGCGGTGGGGGTGCAGGTGCTCGTCGAGCACGCGGTAGACGTCCTCGACGCGCGTCGCGCCGATCTCCACGGTGACGACGCGTTCGGCCGGAAGCTGGTGCAGCCAGCGAATCGGATCGTCGGTCGTCCGGACGCGCAGGTTGCCGTCGGGCTGGAGTTCGACCGACTCCGCGCCGGGAGGCAGCGGCACGTCGCCGTCGAGTCGCGAAACGGATCTCGCGGCGCAGCACGCGCCGGGCGTGCTCGACGCGATCGGCAGGGACGTCGCACCCGTCGAACAAGAACACCGTACGGTCGGCCAGCGCGTCGATCTCCGCGAGGTGGTGCGAGCTCAGCAACACGCTCTTGCCGCGCGAGCGGAGCTCGTGCAACACCTCGCGGAGTCGGAGACGCGCGGTCGCGTCGAGCGCGCGGTCCGGCTCGTCCAGCACGTAGAGGTCGACGTCCGGTACGAGCGTCGCGAGCAGCGCGAGCTTCTGCTTCATGCCGGCGGAGTACTCGTCGCACCTTGCGCTCGAGCGGCAGGTCGAACAGCTCGGCCGCGCTTTCCGGCAATGCCTGCCGCCGCGCGTGGAAGCCGACCGCGAACGACAGGAACTCCTCCCCCGTCATGTAGTGGTAGACGCTGGTCTCGCCGGGCAGGTAGCTGGTGCACCGTCGGATCTCCAGCGAGCCGGCGTCCGGATCGCGGCCCAGGACCTCGAGCTGGCCCGCATCCCGCCGGAACAGCCCGACCAGGAGCCGCAGGAACGTCGACTTGCCGGCGCCGTTCGGTCCGACGAAGCCGACGATCTCCCCCGCGTCGAGCGTCAGATCGAACGCGTCGAGCGCCACCTTGTCGCCGAACGTCCGCCGCACGCCGTGCGCGTCGATCATCCGCGTCATGCGACGCGCTCCAGGAATCGTCGGAGCAGCGCAGCCCCGTCGTCGGTGCGGAACGACTCGGGATGGAACTGCAGGCCGAACGTGGGCTCGTCGCGGTGGCGGATCGACATCAGTACGCCCTCGGGCGTCCAGGCGTCGGCGACCAAGGGGCTCGACAGCGTGTCCTCGACGACCGACAGCGAGTGATAGCGGCACGCGCGGATGGGATCGGGGAGGCCGAGGAACAAGCCCTCGGAGTGGTGACGGACATCCCAGGCTTTTCCGTGGCACGGCGGGGAGCGTTCGATCCGTGCACCGAACGCGCGACCGATGGCCTGGTGGCCGAGGCAGACGCCGAGGATCGGCACCCGGCCGGAGAACGCGGAGATCGCCGCGACGCAGCAGCCTGCGTCCTCGGGGCGGCCGGGACCCGGAGACAGGACCAGGGCGTCGGGCCGACGAGCCGCGATGCCGGCCGGGTCGATGCGGTCGCTGCGCACGACCTCGACCGCCGCCCCGAGCGCGCCGAGCGCCTGGGCGAGGTTCCACACGAACGAGTCGCGATTGTCCAGCAGCAGCACGTTCACGAGCGCCCATCCCTACCGCGACCCGCGTGCGCGGCAAGTTTCCCCGGGGAAACTTGTCGCCGCCGCCGGCGCGGCTACGGGTAGTCCGGTGAACATCGTGATCGTCGGACTCGGTGAGGTCGGCAGCCACCTTGCGAAGGTGCTGTCCACGGAGGGGCATGCGGTGACCGTCATCGACCCCGACTTCCACCGCCTGCGCCGCGTCGGCGACAGCCTGGACGTGCAGGTCGTGCACGGGGACGGCTCGCGGCCCGACGTGCTGGACCGGGCGCAGGCGGACTCGGCCGACCTCCTGCTCGCGGTGTCCAACGACGACAACGTCAACATGCTGAGCTGTCTGTTCGGCAAGCGGATCGGCGCCAAGCAGACGGTGCTGCGCGTCAAGGACATGACGCCGTTCGCGCGGTTCCGGACGTTCTTCCGCAAGAACCTGCTGTTCGACCAGATCCTCTCGCTCGAGACGCTCGCGGCGACCGAGATCGTCAAGACGATCCGGCAGAACAAGGCGGTCGGCGTCGAGAACTTCGCCGAGGGCAAGGTGCAGCTCCGGCGTCTCAGGCTCGGCGAGGACTCGGCATTGATCGGCAAGGCGGTCAAGGACCTCAAGATCCCGTCCGGCATGCTCATCGCGGCGATCGACCGCGCGCACAAGGTCATCATCCCCGGTGGCGACGACGTCTGCGAAGCGGGGGACGAGGTGCTCGTCATCGGCGATCCGAAGGCGATGCAGTCGTTCGAGAAGAAGACCGGCATCCGCTCGACGTCGCTCCGGAGCGTCGTGCTGTTCGGCTCGTCGGGGATCGTCGTGCAGGTCTGCGAGGCGCTCCAGCGGCTCAAGGTCGACACCCGCGTGATCGTGCCCGTCCGCGAGGAGGCGGAGCGGCTGGCGGCGCGTCTCGACGGGCCGGTCGTGCTGCACGGCGACGGGACCGATCTCGACCTCTTGCGCGAGGAGCGCGTCGGCGAGGCCGACGCGTATCTCGGTCTGTCGGACCACGACGAGATCAACCTGATGTCGTGTCAGCTCGCGACGACGCTCGGCGTCACGCGCACGGTCGCACTCGTGCACAAGCCCGACTACGTGCACCTCTACGAACAGCTCGGCGTCAGCGTCGCGATCTCCCCGCGGCTCCTGTGCGCCAACAGCATCCTGTCGCTCGTGCGCAGCGGCAGCGTCCTCACGATCGCGGTCATCGAGGAGGGCCAGGCCGAGGCGATCGAGCTCGAGGTCCCCTCCGGCAGCAAGCTCGTCGGCCGCAAGATGTCCGAAGCCGGGTTCCCACGCGGCTGCGTGGTCGGCGCGATCGTCCGCGAGGACGGCGCGATCGTCATCCCGCGCGGCGACACGCAGATCGAGGCGCTCGACAACCTGGTCGTGTTCGTCCTGAACGACGTCGTGGATCGGGCGATCGAGCTGGTGCGATAGGGCGCGCGCGCTCAGAACACGTCTGCCGCGCGGACGCGTTCGATCGCCTTGGCCTCGCCTTCCTTCGGCCAGCATTCGAGCCCGACGGCGCCGGTGTAGCCGAGGTCCTTCAGCTCGCGCAGCACTCGGGGCCAGTGCACCTCGCCGGTGCCGGGCTCGTTGCGGCCCGGATTGTCGGCGACCTGGATGTAGCCGACGTGCCGGAAGCCGTCGCGCAGGCGGCGGCACAGATCCCCTTCGGCGATCTGCATGTGGTAGAGGTCCCAGTTGATCTTGACGTGGGTCGAGCCGACCGCGTCGCAGATGCGGATCGCGGAGTCGCTGTCGTGCAGGCAGTGGCCCTTGTGGTCGACGCGGATGTTGAGCGGCTCGAGGATCAGCATCACGTCGGCCCGCTCGGCGATCGGTGCGGCGCGCTTCAGGCCCTCGATGACGTTGTCGTGCATCTCCGGCTCGGTCATGCCGGGCACGTTCTGCCCGGCGATCACGCACATCTTCTTCGCGCCGAGCTGGTGCGCGGTGTCGCAGGAGGCCTCGATCTCCTCGACGAACGCGTCGTGGTTCTTCGGATCGTTGAGGCCCGGCGTGAAGCCCCAGCCGAGGAACTGCGAGACCTCGATACCGAGCTCCTGCGTCAACGCCGCGAGCGCCGGGATGTCCTTGCCGCGCCACGGCCAGAACTCGATCGCGGCGAAGCCGGCCTTCGCCGCGTTGCGGACGCGGTCGAGGAACGGCTGGTCGTGCCACCACATCTCCGCGTTGATCGCGAACTTGGTGTTCGGCTTCTGCCCCGCCGACGCCGCCGACGAGAGGCGGGGCAGCGCGGCGCCGGCGAACGGGGTCGCGGCGGCGGCGGCGAGGAATTGGCGTCGGTGCATGGACGGCTCCTGGCAGTGGGATCAGGCTATCGCCGCGACGCCGGACTCGCCGTCACTTCTGGGTCCCGGGCCTGGTCGCGTCGTTCTTGGTGTCGTCCGACTTCGGCGCTTCCGGCTCGACCGCGCTCGGCGGCAGTGGCTTGCGGACGACGATGCCGTCGGGGCGGTATTTGATCTGCGACGGCGCCGGCACCGTTTCGGGGACGAGCAGCGCCTCGCGCAGCCGATCGAGCCCGGTGAACACGACGTAGTGCTGCGATCCCGACGCCGTGTCGAGGGTCATCGTCCCGGCGATCAGGCCCACGAACTGCGGCCGGCTGTCCTCGTCCTCCTGCACGAACAACCCGGTGCCGGCCGGGAGCGGGCGGCCGGGGTCCTGCAGCACGTCGCCCTCGATGCCGTCCGCGTGCGCGAGCTGCACCGGCACGCGGTCGACGTCGTCCCCGTCGAGCACGAAGGCGTACAGCGGATCGTCGGGCCGCAGCGTGCGTGCCAGCGGGTCGGCGGTCTCGTGCTTCAGGTCGATGTCGGCCTTGTAGTAGATGCCGCCGAGCGGCTCGATCTTCCCCGGCTCGGTGATCAGTTGGGGGCCGAGAAAATAGTGCACGCGACACGGGCCCTCGGTCGCCGTCCGTCCGAGGAACAGGATGCCGAGGCTGGTCGTCGCGCCGAACTCGACCCCGCCGCGCGTGTCGATGCGCGCCACCGGTCGGGTCTGGTCGGGATAGTCGATGCCCGAGAACAGCCCCTGGACGCAGCCGCACAGGGGCAGCAGGCCGGTCACCGCCACGCCGAGCGCCATCAGGCCGAGCGCACCGCGTGCCCGGATGCGGCGTCTCGTCGTCGTCCCGAGGGGGCTCATGATCGCGTGCGGCTGCCGGAGGGCTCGAGCGGAGGATAGCGGCACGCGGGGTGACGGAGAAGCGCGCGCCGCGATCAGCCGTCGCGCTTGTTCTTCGGCTTGCCGCCTTCGGACGGCGGCTTCGGAGCGTCGGGCTTGTTGCTCTCGGTCTTGCTGCTCTCCGGCTTGCCACCGTCGTCGCCCTTGGCGGCCTTCTCGCCGCTCTGGTAGGACTTGCTGCGGTAGTCGGTCTGGTAGAAGCCAGAGCCCTTGAACAGCACGCCGGCGCCGGTGCCGATCAGGCGATCGAGCTTGAGCTTCCCGCACTTCGGGCACTTGCGCTTGACCGGTGCCTTGATCGATTGGAACAGCTCGAACGCGTGGCCGCAGCCTCGGCACTCGTAGTTGTAGGTGGGCAAAGCGTCAGTCCTCCGCTCGGTCCTTCGCGTCGCCGTCGGTCTCGCTGCGCACGATCACGCGGCTCGGGCGAAGGACCTTGTCGTGGATCCGGTAGCCCCGCTGCACGACCTTGGTGATCGTTCCGGGAGCTGCGTCGCTGTCGTGGTCCAAGCCGACCGCCTCGTGGAGGTTCGGATCGAACGTCTGTCCCTCGGTCATGATCTCGCCGAGCCCGTGTCGCTCGAGAACGCCCTCGAGCATGCTCCGCACCATCTTCAGGCCTTCGACGATGCTGCCGGCGTCCTGTGCTGCCGGTTGTGCCGCGGTGGCGCCGAGCGCCAGGTGGAAGTTGTCCAACACCGGCAGGAGCTCCAGCACCAGCACTTCGATCGCGCGCTGGCGGGCCTCGGCGAGCTCGCGCGCCTGGCGCTTGCGCAGGTTCGCGAGGTCGGCCATCGCGCGCTGGAGCTGATTCTCCAGCCGCGAGTGGGCAGTGTCGTGCAGGTGGACCTCGTGCGCCTTCGGCTCGGCGGGCACCGGCTCCTCCTCGCGGGGATTGAGCCGGTCCTCGTCGGTCGGGCGTTCCTGGTTCTCGTTCATCGTCCTCGTCTCGGGGTGTCGTGCGACGATGCGGTGGGGAGCGTCGTCGCGAACCGTGTCGCCGGCAGCGTCATTGGAAGATGTCACGCACCTTCTCGAAGATGCCCTTCTTCTTGCCGCTGCCCCCCTTGCGCCGCTTGCGATCGAGCTCGTCGAACTGCTCGAGCAGCGCTTGTTGCTCGCTGTTGACCTTCTTGGGGACGTCGACCTGGACCTGCACGTAGAGGTGTCCGTGACCGTAGCCGTCGACGCGCGGGAGACCCTGCCCGCGGATGCACAGCTTCTCACCGGGTTGCGTGCCCGCGGGGATCTTCAGCACGACGTTGTCGCCGGTGATCGTCGGCACCTCGACCGAGTCGCCGAGCACCGCCTGGCGGAAGCGGATGCGTGTCGTCGCGAGAAGGTCGTCGCCGTGTCGCGTGAAGGTACTCGTGGGGTCGCACGTGGATGATCACGACGAGGTCGCCGGGCGGTCCGCCGCGTTCGCCGGGCTCGCCCTGGCCGCGCACGCGTTCGACGTGTCCCTCTTCGATCCCGGGTGGGACCGACAGGTTGATCGGCACCTTGCGCGCGACGTTGCCCCGGCCGCGGCAGCGGGGGCAGTGCTCCTCGACGATCGCGCCCTCGCCCTGGCACGTCGGACAGACCTGGCGGATCTGCAGGAACCCCCGGCTCATCGCCACCTGGCCGACGCCGCGGCAGGTCGGACAGGTCTTCGGGCTCGTCCCCGGCTTCGCGCCGGACCCGCTGCACGTCTCGCAGCTCTCCGGTCGGTTGATCTCGATCGTGCGCTTGACGCCGGTCGCGACCTCCTCGAGCGACAGCTCGAGGTCGACCCGCAGGCTCGCGCCTTGGCGAGCGCCGCCGCGCCGGCCGCCGCCGAAGAACTGCTCGAAGAAGCTGCCCGCACCCCCGAACAGGTCGCCGAACTGTGCGAACACGTCCTCGACGCCGCCGAAGCCGCCGGCGGCCTGTCCCTCGACCCCGGCGTGACCGAACCGGTCGTAGCGCTGGCGCTTGCCGTCGTCGCACAGCACCGCGTAGGCTTCCGCGGCCTCCTTGAAGCGGGCTTCGGCTTCGGGGTCGCCGGGATTGCGATCGGGGTGGTTGGCGAGCGCGATCTTGCGATAGGACGACTTGATGACCTCGACGGTCGCGTCGCGTTCGACGCCGAGCACCTCGTAGTAGTCGCGCTTCTTCTGAGCCATCCGCTGCCGCCCTCGGCCCCGGTCCGGTCGTGACCGGCGACCGGGCCGGTCCGGGTCGTGCGCGGGGCGCGTCGCCTTGCGACGCACCCCGCCGCGTGTCACTTCACCGCGCCTTCGATGGCCTTGTCCTCGTCCTTCAGCGTGGTGACCAGCGTGTTGGTCGTCAGCATGAGGCCGGCGATGCTCGCCGCATTCTGCAGCGCGGTCCGGACGACCTTGGTCGGGTCGATGATGCCCGCCTGGAACATGTCGACCCATTGGCCGGTCAGCGCGTCGAAGCCCTCGGTCAGCTTCCGGCTGTCGGCCTCGTCCACGATCACTGCCGGATCCTCGCCGGCGTTCTGGACGATCTGGCGCAGCGGCGCCTGGCATGCGCGCTTGATGATCTCGACGCCGTAGCGTTCGTCGCCCTTCACACGCAGGTCGTCGAGGACCTTGCTCGCGCGGAGGAGCGCCATGCCGCCGCCGACGACGATACCTTCCTCGGTGGCCGCGCGCGTCGCGTTGAGCGCGTCCTCGACGCGCTGCTTCTTCTGCTTCATGTCCGACTCGGTCATCGCGCCGACGTGGATCACCGCGACGCCGCCGGTCAACTTGGCGAGGCGCTCCTGGAGCTTCTCGCGGTCGTAGTCCGACGTGGTCTTCTCCATCTGCGCGCGGATCTGTCGACGCGAGCCTTGATGTCGGCCTTCTTGCCGGCGCCCTCGATGATCGTCGTGCCGTCCTTGGTGACGACGATCTTGCGCGCGGAGCCCAGGTGCGAGCCGTCGACCTTCTCGAGCTCGATGCCGAGCTCCTCGCTGATGCATGGTGCCGCCGGTCAGGATCGCGATGTCCTGCAGGATGGCCTTGCGGCGGTCGCCGAAGCCCGGTGCCTTGACGGCGCAGACCTTGAGGACGCCCTTCAGGCGGTTGACGACGAGCGTGGCCAGCGCCTCGGCCTCGACGTCCTCGGCGAGGATCAGGAGCGGCTTGCCGGCGCGGGTGGTCTCCTCGAGGACCGGGATCAGGTCGCGCGCGTTGCTGATCTTCTTCTCGTAGATCAGGATCTTCGCATCCTCGAGGACGCACTCCATCGTCTTCGGGTCGGTGATGAAGTAGGGCGAGACGTAGCCCTTGTCGAAGCTCATGCCTTCGACGAACTCGACTCGGTCTCGAGGACTTGCCCTCCTCGACCGTGATGACGCCTTCCTTGCCGACCTTGTCGACCGCCTCGGCGAGGAGCTCACCGATCTCGGCGTCGTTGTTGGCCGAGATCGCGCCGACCTTGGCGATCTGGTTCGCGTTCCTTCACCGGCTTGCTCATCGACTCGATCTTCTCGACGACGGCGGCGACCGCCTTGTCGATGCCGCTGCGCAGCTCCTGCGGGTTGACGCCCGCGGTCAGGAAGCGCTGGCCGGTGCGTGAGGATCGACTCGGCGAGGACCGTGGCGGTCGTCGTGCCGTCGCCCGCGACGTCGTTGGTCTTGCTCGCGACCTCGCGGACGAGCTTGGCGCCCATGTTCTCGAAGGGATCTTCGAGCTCGATCTCCTTCGCGACCGTGACGCCGTCCTTCGTGACCTGCGGGCCGCCGAAGGACTTCTCGATGATGACGTTCTTGCCGGCGGGGCCGAGAGTGACCTTGACCGCCCGGGCGAGCTTCTGGACGCCTTCGACGGCCTTACGCCGGGCGTCCTCGTCGAACATGATCTGCTTGGCCATGCGATTCAGACTCTCCACCTTTCCGAGGATCTCGCTCTCGCGGAGGATCTTGTAGTCGGTGCCGTCGACCTTGACGTCGGAGCCGGCGTACTTGCCGTAGATCACGACGTCACCCTTCTTGACCTCGAGCTTGACGCGCTTGCCGTCGTCGAGCATGCGGCCTTCGCCGATCGCGGTGACCTTGCCGCGCTGCGGCTTCTCCTTGGCGCTGTCCGGCAGGACGATGCCACCGGAGCTGACTTCCTCGGCGTCGAGGACCTTGACGACCACGCGGTCGTCGAGCGGACGGATGTTGACCATGAGTGTGAGGTGTCTCCTGAAGTGATTCGTGGATTGGATTCGGGGTGCGCGCACGCGGTGGGGGGACGGATCCGGCTCAGAAGCCGCCCATGCCGCCCATGCCACCCATACCGCCCATACCGCCCATGCCTCCCATACCGCCCATGTCGCCGCCGGGGCCCTGGGCCTCGGGCTCCTCGGGGACCGTCGTGACGACGCAGTCGGTGGTCAGCAGGAGGGCCGCGACCGAGACCGCGTTCTGCAGCGCGGTCCGCGTGACCTTGGTCGGATCGACGATGCCGAACTCGAGCATGTCGCCGTACTCCTGCTTCAGCGCGTTGAAGCCGAAGCTCGTCGCGCGGTTCTGCAGGACCTTGCGTGCGACGACGCCGCCGTCGAGTCCGGCGTTGTCGGCGATCGTCTTCGCCGGCATCGAGCAGGCCTTCTTCATGATGTCGACGCCGAACGCGGCGTCGCCTTCCAGCTCGAGCTTGTCGAGCGCCTTCCGCGGCGCGCAGCAGCGCGACGCCGCCGCCGGGGAGGATGCCCTCCTCGATCGCGGCGCGGGTCGCGTGCAGCGCGTCCTCGAACAGCGCCTTGCGCTCCTTCATCTCGGTCTCGGTCTGCGCACCGACGATGATCTCGGCGATGCCGCCCGCCAGCTTCGCGAGGCGCTCCTGGAGCTTCTCGCGGTCGTAGTCCGAGGTCGTGTTGTCGATCTCGCGGCGGATCTGGTCGATGCGGGCCTTGATGTCCTTCGTCTGGCCCTTGCCCTCGACGATCGTGGTCGTGTCGTCGTCGATGAGGACCTTCTTGGCGACGCCGAGCTCCTCCAGGCTGATCTTCTCGAGCTCGATGCCGAGGTCCTTGATGATCGCGGTTCCGCCGGTGAGGATCGCGAGGTCCTGCATCATCGCCTTGCGGCGCTCGCCGTAGCCCGGCGCCTTGACCGCGCAGACCTTGACGTGCCGCGCAGCTTGTTGACGACGAGCGTGGCCAGCGCCTCGCCCTCGATGTCCTCGGCGATGATCAGCAGCGGCTTGTTCGCGGCCTTGCAGCTGCTCGAGCAGCGGCAGGAGCTTCTGCACGGACGACAGCTTGTCCTCGTGGACCAGCACGAACGCGTCGTCGCATCTCGCACGACATCTCGTCCGGATCGGTGACGAAGTGCGGCGAGAGGTAGCCGCGGTCGAACTGCATGCCCTCGACGACGTTCACCTCGGTCGCGGTGCTCTTGCCCTCCTCGACCGTGATCACGCCGTCCTTGCCGACGCGCTTCATCGCATCGGCGATCATCTTGCCGATCTCCGGGTCGTTGTTGGCCGCGATCGTCGCCACCTGGGCGATCGCCTTGACGTCCGAGCCCGGGACCTTCTTGGCCATCCGGTGCAGCTCGCTGACCAGCGTGTCGGTCGCTTGACGGATGCCGCTTGATCAGCGTCGGCGTGGTTGGCGCCCGACGTCAGGTGCTTCAGGCCCTCGGCGAGGATCGACGTAGGCGAGCAGGGTCGCGGTCGTCGTGCCGTCGCCGGCGACGTCGCTGGTCTTGCTGGCGGCTTCCTTGACCAGCTTGGCGCCCATGTTCTCGTAGGCGTTCTCGAGCTCGATCTCCTCGGCGACCGAGACGCCGTCCTTGGTGATCGTCGGACCACCCCAGCCCTTGTCGAGAACGGCGTTGCGCCCGCGGGGGCCGAGCGTGGAGATCACGGCGCGGGCGAGCTTCTGGACGCCGCGGAGGACGGCCTCGCGGGCTTCGCCCTCGAAAACGAGTTGTTTGACCATGGATTGTTGGCGGTGTGGAACGTTGTCGACGTGGTCCCGGGCGCGGCCAGACGATCGCGCGGCTCCGGGTGGAAACTCGCGTCGGCGCCGCCGCTAGCAACTGGAATGCCAACACCGGTGCGGGCGTCCTCACGGCGGTGGAACGCGCGGCGCGCGGTCCCGCGCGCGTCCGCCGTCCGCACCGGCGACGGACGCCCTTCCCGCGCTGCCGACAAACTGGCAGGATGACCGACGTGGCCTCGCGGCCCGCGTGACAAACTGACATGAGATCGACGCTCCTGCACGTGGTCGCGGCCACGCTCCTCGCCGGCTCCGCCCTCGCGCAAGCGCCGCCGGCCACGTCCTTCGCCGTGTCGCTCGACGACGGCTCGTCGGTGTCCGGCACCCCGACCGCGTTGTCGACGACGACCGCACCCCGCGTGCTGCGGGTCGACGCGACGCCGGGCGGATCGCGCGAGCTCGCGCTCGGCCACGTGCTCGGCGTGCACGGCGGCCCGCCGCTGCCGCCGACCGGTGCCGTCGTGCACCTCGTCGGCGGTGACGAGCTCGTCGGCACGGTCGCGGCCGGCGACGCCGCCGGGGAGACGTTCGTGCTCCGTTCGCCATCGCTCGGCGACGTCCGCGTGTCGATCGACCGCCTCGACCGGATCGTGTTCCTCGCCCGTGCGGCCGGCGCCGGTCCCGAGGCGTTCGCCGTCCCGGACGACGCGTCGAGTGACGAGCTGCTGTTCCGGCCTGCCGCGCGCGGCTTCGACTCCGACGTCGGCGCGATCTACCGCTTCCTCGACGACGCCGTCGTGTTCGCGATCGGCGACGGCGAGCCGAAGCCGCGGCCGTTCGAGTCGCTCGCGGCGATCGCGCTGCGCGGCGGCGTGCCGCGGGCCAAACCACCGCAGGCGACGCTCCTGACGCGCACCGGCGACCGCGTCGGCGTCGACGTGACCGGCATCGAGAACGGGACCATGACGGTCGTGCTCGAGGGCGATCGTCCCGCGCGTGTGGCACTCGCCGACGTCGCGGCGCTGTCCTTCGCGGCGTCGGGGCGGACGTTCCTGTCCGACATGAAGCCGGCCCGCGTCGAGGAGCACTCGTGGTTCGCCGACGGCGACGGTCCGCTGATGCCGTTCCGAACCGACCGGGCGGTGTCGGGTTCGGCGCTCGTGGCCGGTGGCCACGCGTTCGTGCGCGGGCTGGGCGTGCACAGCTTCTCGTCGCTCACCTTCCGCGTCCCGGACGGCGCGCATCACTTCCTGACGCGCGTCGCGATCGACGACGACGTGCTCGACCTCGACGTCCGCGGCATCGCAAAAGTGGTCGTGACGCATGCGGACGAGAAGGCGTTCGAGGGCGAGGTGAAGAGCGGCGCCGATCCGCTGCTGGTGGGGCCGTTCGACGTCACGCCAGGCAAGCTCCTGACGCTGACCGCGGACTTCGGTCCGGGTCTGGATCTCGGCGATCGGGTCGACTGGCTCGAGGCGGTGTTCCTGCCGTGAACGCCCTCGCGGTCGCGCTCTTGGTGCTCGGCGTGGCGGTGGCCGTGCCGGCGCTCTGGTCGTCGCGCCGTGGGCCATGGCCGGTGCGCATCGCCGGCATCGCGGTGCTGCTGGCGGTGTGGTTCGCGACACTCGACCGCAGCGAGCGCGTCGACGAGACGCTCGCACCCGACGTCGTGTTGGTGACGACCGGCGCCAGCGACGGTGCTGGAGTCCGGACGATTCGCGAGGCGATGGCCGCCGATCCGGACGCGCGCCTCGACGTGGTCGGCTCCGGCGGGCAGTCGCCGGCGACGGCGCTGTGTGCCGCGGCGCTGCGCGGCGGTCCCGCGCGCGACGTCGTGCTGTTGTGGAACGGACCGTTCGAGGCCGGCGCGCCGCCGCGTGCCGCCCCGCGTTTCGAGCGCGCGCAGGCGCTGACGACCGCGCCCCCGCCGCCGTTCGAGCCGGGCGCGGTGGAGCTGCGCGAGTTCGGGCCCGCGTTCGCCAAGCGCCCGGCGGCGCTCGAGCTGCGGCTCGCGCTCGACGGGCGCGACACCTGGCCGGCGGGGGCGGACGTCGCGGTCACGGTGCGGGACGCGGCCGGGCAGCCGGTTCTGGACGAGAAGCTCGCGGGCGACGCGCTCGCGAAGGCGCCCGTGGTTCTCGACTGGCAACCCGAGGTGGCCGGGGAGCATCGCGTCGACGTCATCGTCCGGGGCGGCGGTGCGACGCTGCGCGCGCACGGCGTGCTGCCGGTGACGGCGGCACCTCCCGATGTGCTGGTGGTCGGCGAACCCGCTGCCGCGGCGACGGTCGAGCGCGCGCTCTCGGTGCAGGGCGTCGCGGCCCGCGTCGCGTCTTCGCTGCCCGATCCGCTTCCGCCGGGCACGACGGTCGTCGCGCTCAACGCGCTCTCGGCGAGCGAGCAGCAGCGGCTGTTGCGCTGCGTCGAGGATGGGGGCGGCGCGTTCCTGGTCGGCGCGCGCGACGGCGGTGCGCTGCCGGTCGTGGGCGAGCCCCTCGCCGCCGCGAGTCCGCTGCATCGACCGACGGCCGGACCGATCGGGCCGAAGGGGCCGTCGAACGGCGGATCCGAGCAGCCCGCTCCCGATGCGCCACCGCGGGTCGAGCCGCCGGATCGGCCACCGCCCGACCAGCCCTCGACGCCGCCGCCGAAGACACCGCCGGACCAGCCCGAGGCGCAACCGATCACCGGCGACACGTCCGCCGCCCAGTCGAGTCCGAACATCACCACGGCCGAGGTGCAGCGGCGATCGATCGCACTGGTCCTCGTCGTCGATCGGTCGGGCAGCATGGCGGAGTCCGTCCGCGAGGGTGGCGGGTCGAAGATGGACTACGCCAAGACCAGCGCGTTCGAGACCGCGCGCCAGCTCGAGCCCGAGGACCAGCTCGGGATCGTCGCGTTCGGTGAGCGCGCCTACGTCGTGCGCCCGCTCGGTCCGCCGCCGACCCGCGCGGACCTCAAGGCGGACATCGAGCGGTTGCGCGCCGTCGACAACAACACCCTGGTCGCGGACGCGCTCGCGCAGGCCGCGGACTGGCTCGAGGCGTCGAAGGCGCCGGTGCGTCACGCGGTGGTGGTCACCGATGGTGAGAACTTCGACCCGGGCGATGCCCGCCGTGCGCAGTCGCTCGCGCGGCAGATGGGTGCGGACGGGATCACCGTCAGCGTCGTGCAGATCGCCACGACGCGGATCGGTCGCGTGCTCGACGTGTCGCAGATCGCGAGCTTCGGCAAGGGCACGTTCGTCCGTGAGACGGACGGCGCCGAGATCCCGCGCCTGGTGTTCGCCGAGGTGCGCCGCGCGCTCGGTGCTGCCGGCCGGCGGCCGAACGGGGAGACGTCGCCGGACTCGACGCCGCCGGCACAGCCGCCCGCGCCCGACCAGAAGCCGCCGGAGACGCCGCCGCAGGTCGCGGACGAGCCGCCGCCCGAAGATCAGCCCGCCGCGCCCGAGCCGGCCGAGACGCCGGTGCGCCGGCTCCGCGTCGTCGCCCTCGAGGACTCGCGACTGCTCGAGCCGAAACCGAAGGGCGGCATGTTCCCGCCGCTCGCCGGCGTCGTCGACGGCGCCGCGCGCGACGGCGCGCGCGTGCTGCTCGCGATCGACGACGGCACGCCGCTGCTCGGCTTCGCCAATCGCGGTCTCGGCCGGGTCGGTGCCTTTGCCAGCGACCTGACCGGTGGGTGGTCGGCGCCGTGGCGCGAAGACGCGGAGTTTCCTGCCCGCCTCGCGTCGTGGATCGAGGCGGTGCGGCCGGTCGCCGACGAGTCCGCGTCCGACGACCGGCTCGACGTGCGGGAGATCGATCCGCGCGGCCCGCTCGCCGCCGAGCGCGCGACGTTGGCGGCGTTCGGGTTCGGTGCGCTTGCGCCGCTCGCCTCGTTCGTCGTGCCCGCGCCGCGGACCGTCAGCGTCGATCGCCGGCGCTCGGCCGACGACTCGCTGTTCGCGGTCGGCGCGATCGTGTTCCTCGCCTTCGTGGAGTGGCTCGCTCGACGGCATGGCGCCTGATCCCGCCCGCACACTGCTCGGACTGGCCGAGGACGCGGACGACGCGTGGCTCGACCGCGTGCTGCCGCACGTCGATGAGCTCCTCGTCGAGCAGGCGCACCTGGAGAAGAAGGCCGCGTCCGGTGCGCTGACCTGTCTGTTCCGCTACCCCGATCAGGCATGCCTGCAGCGGCCGCTGAGCGAGCTCGCGCGCGAGGAGCTCGAGCACTTCGAGCGCACGCTCGCGCTGCTCGAACGGCGGGGCGTCCCGTTCGGTCGGCTGCGGCCGGGTCCCTACATGGCGCGCCTGCTCGCGATCGTGCGCGACGAGGAGCCGTGGCGTCTGCTCGATCAGCTCCTGTGCAGCGCGGTGATCGAGGCGCGGAGCTGCCAGCGGATGCTGCGCCTGTCGCGCGCGTTGCGCGGCCGGGACGACGAGCTGGCAGACTTCTACCACGACCTCGTCGGCAGCGAGGCGCGGCATCGCGCCTTGTTCGTCACGCTCGCCGAGCGGATCTTCGATGCTCGCGAAGTTCGCGCCCGCCTCGACGAAGTGCTCGCCCACGAGGCCGACGTGCTGAAGCGCGGCTCCGACGTTCCGCGTCTCCATGGCTGAGCCGACCGAGGACCCGATCGATGTTCCGGCGACCGATGCCGACTCGAAGGCGCCGAAGCGCACGCGGCGGCGGGCGCTGGTTCGGGTCGCACTGTTCTTCGTCGCCGGCTACCTCGCCCTCGTCGCCACCTACGTGATGGAACCGTCGCTGCCGAGTGACCTCGTCCTCAACCTGCTGCCGGTCTCGGTACCCGTCGATCTGCGGGCGGAGCAGCCGACGCTGGTCGTGCTCCAGCACGGATTGTGGCGGTCGTGGGGTTCGATGTGGCGCATGCAGCGCGCGCTCCAGGCGGCAGGCTACGAGGTTCTCAACTTCTCCTATCCGAGCACGCGCGGCACCGTCGAGGAGTTCGCCGAGCGGCTCCACGAGCGGCTCGAGGAGCGCCTGCGCGAACGCGGTCGTCCCCCCGAGCGGCTCTGCTTCGTCGGACATTCGCTCGGCGGACTGGTCGTGCGTGCGTATCTCGCCCGCCCCGATGCGCGACACGCGGACGCGTGCGTGTTCCTCGGCACCCCGCAGCGAGGCGCGATACTCGCCGAGCTACGGAGCCGGTTGTGGCTCTACACGGCGGTGATGGGGAGCGGTGCCGGACTCGAGCTTCGACCCGCGTCGCCGTTGTTCACGCGGCTCGGCGACGTGCCGTGCCCGAGCATCGGCGTGATCTTCGGTGCCCGCGGTGACGGCGAAGGGTGGAACGACGACATTCCCGGCGACGATGACGGCACCGTCGGTGCGTCCGAAGCACAGCTGCCCCGCCAGCAGACCGATGCGATCGGCCTGCGGCGCGGCCATACCACGTTGAGCTTCTCCGCCGAGTCGATCCATCAGGTGCTCGCGTTCCTGCACGACGGTCGATTCGATCACTCGCAACCGCGCTGAGCGGCGAGACCGCGCGCCGCGCGGCCGAGCGCGGATCGGCGAAAATCCTTCAATCCCGGGGGGGTTGCGGCTTCGATGCTGGGCTGCCTCGCGCGCGTCGAGGCCCCAGAACCGCTCGCATGAACAGGCTGTCCAGATTCCTGACCTCGTCCGTCGGCGCGAAGTTCACGATGGCCGTCACCGGCATCGTGCTCGCGCTCTTCGTCGTCGGCCACCTCTCCGGCAACCTGCTGGTCTACAAGGGGCGCACCGCGATGAACGACTACGGCGAGTTCCTCCGTAGTCTCGGCGCCGGGCTGTGGATCATCCGCGCCGGGCTGCTCTTCGTGTTCGTCCTGCACGTGTGGAGCGGCATCCGGCTCGCGCGACTCGATCGCGCGGCCCGGCCGATCCGCTACGTGCACGAGGACACGGTGCAGGCGTCGATCGCATCGCGGTCCATGCTCGTCACCGGGCTCCTCGTGCTGGCGTACCTCGCGCTCCACCTCGCGCACTTCACGTTCGGTGTGACCTCGCCGGAGAGCGCGCACCTGACGGAGACGGTCGTTCGAAACGGCATCGAGCACACGCGGCACGACGTCTACGCGATGGTCGTCACCGACTTCCACAGCAACGTCTACGTCGTCGTCTATGTCGTGGCGATGGCGCTCCTCGGCCTGCACCTGAGCCACGGACTCCACAGCTTGTTCCAGACGCTGGGTGTCCGACATCGCGTCTACACACCGTGGATCGAGCGCATCGGACGCACGGTCGCATGGTTGCTCGCCGTGGGCTACATGACCATCCCGATCGCCGTGCGCATCGGCCTCGTCGGCACGGAGGCCGCGTCCTGATGAACCTCGACTCGAAGATCCCGTCCGGTCCGCTCGAGAAGAAGTGGGACGAGCGCCGTCACCAGCTCAAGCTCGTCAACCCGGCGAACAAGCGGAAGTTCAAGATCCTCGTCGTCGGCACCGGCCTGGCCGGCGGATCGGCGGCGGCGACGCTCGCCGAGCTCGGCTACAACGTCGAAGCGTTCTGCTTCCAGGACAGCCCGCGCCGCGCGCACAGCATCGCCGCGCAGGGTGGCATCAACGCGGCGAAGAACTACCCGGGCGACGGCGACAGCGTCTGGCGGCTGTTCTACGACACGGTCAAGGGCGGCGACTTCCGCTCGCGCGAGGGCAACGTCTACCGGCTCGCTCAGGTCAGCGTCAACATCATCGACCAGTGCGTCGCGCAGGGCGTGCCGTTCGCGCGTGAGTACGGGGGCTATCTCGCCAACCGGTCGTTCGGCGGCGCGCAGGTCAGTCGGACGTTCTACGCGCGTGGTCAGACCGGGCAGCAGCTCCTGCTCGGCTGCTACCAGGCGCTCGAGCGGCAGGTGCGGGCGGGCAAGATCAAGATGCACCCGCGCACCGAGATGCTCGACCTCGTCGTCGTCGACGGGCACGCGAAGGGCATCGTCGTGCGCGACCTGGTGACCGGGAAGATGGAGAGCCACCAGGGCGACGCGGTCGTGCTCGCGACCGGTGGCTACGGCAACGTCTTCTACCTGTCGACCAACGCCAAGGGCAGCAACGTCACCGCGGCCTACCGCTGCTACAAGCGCGGGGCGCTGTTCGCCAACCCGTGCTTCACGCAGATCCACCCGACCTGCATCCCGGTCGCGGGCGACTATCAGTCGAAGCTGACGCTGATGTCGGAGTCGCTGCGCAACGACGGGCGCATCTGGGTGCCGAAGCAGCAGGGCGACAGCCGGCGGCCGTCGGAGATCCCGGAGGACGAGCGCGACTACTACCTGGAGCGCAAGTATCCGAGCTTCGGGAACCTCGCGCCGCGCGACATCGCGTCGCGTGCGGCGAAGGAGGTGTGCGACGAAGGCCGCGGCGTCGGGCCGGGCGGCAAGGGCGTCTACCTCGACTTCGCGGACGCGATCGGGCGACTCGGCAAGGACGTGATCGCCGCGCGCTACGGCAACCTGTTCCAGATGTACGAGA
The DNA here is from genome assembly GCA_963823025.1 of uncultured Planctomycetota bacterium. GTDB lineage: Bacteria > Planctomycetota > UBA1135 > UBA1135 > UBA2386 > CAWGKH01. Next base: position 250,770 of record CAWGKH010000014.1, read on the forward strand.
AGATCACCGGCGAGGATCCGTACCGCGTACCGATGCGGATCTACCCGGCGGTGCACTACACGATGGGCGGGCTCTGGGTCGATTACGACCTGCAGTCGACGATCCCCGGGCTGTTCGTGCTCGGCGAGGCGAACTTCTCCGATCACGGCGCCAACCGGCTCGGCGCCAGTGCGTTGATGCAGGGGCTCGCCGACGGCTACTTCGTGATCCCCTACACGATCGCGAACTACCTCGCGTCGCAGAAGCCCGGCGTGCACGGACACGGGAACCCGGCGTTCGGCGACGCCGAGCGCGAGGCACAGGAGAAGATCGAGAAGCTCCTCGCGATCGGCGGCGAGCGGACCGTCGACTCGTTCCACCGCGAGCTCGGCAAGCTCATGTGGGAGCACTGCGGCATGGCGCGCAACGCGGCGGGCCTCGGGGAGGCACTCGAGCGGATCCCGGCGCTGCGGGCGGAGTTCTGGGAGAACGTCCGCGTGCCCGGTGTCGGCGAGGACCTCAACCAGGAGATCGAGAAGGCCGGGCGCGTCGCGGACTTCCTGGAGTTCGGCGAGCTGATGTGCCGCGACGCACTCGTTCGCGACGAGTCGTGCGGCGGGCACTTCCGCGAGGAGCACCAGACGCCCGACGGGGAGGCCGAGCGCGACGACGAGAACTTCTGCCACGTGTCGGCCTGGGAGTTCAAGGGCGTGGGCGAGACGCCGGTCGAGCATCGCGAGCCGCTCGAATTCGAAAACGTCGAGCTCAGCGTGCGGAGCTACAAGTGACCGCGCAGCAGGAACACACGAGCAACATGCGACTCAAGCTTCACATCTGGCGTCAGAAAGGTCCGAACCAGCCGGGCCGGATCGCGGACTACGAGCTCGACGACGTGAGCGAGCACATGTCGTTCCTCGAGATGCTCGACGTGCTCAACGAGAAGCTCATCTCGAGGGGCGAGGAGCCGGTGGCGTTCGAGCACGATTGCCGCGAGGGCATCTGCGGCTCGTGCAACCTGATGGTGAACGGCATCGCGCACGGGCCGCAGCGGGGCACGACCGTCTGCCAGCTCCACATGCGCACGTTCCACGACGGCGACGAGATCTGGATCGAGCCGTGGCGGTCGCGGGGGTTCCCGGTCATCAAGGACCTGATCGTCGATCGCAGCGCGTTCGATCGCATCATCGCCGCTGGCGGCTACGTGTCCGTGAGCACCGGGTCGGCACCGGATGCCAACGAAGTGCAGATCGGCCGCGACGACGCCGAGGCCGCATTCGACTACGCCGCGTGCATCGGCTGTGGCGCCTGCGTCGCATCGTGCAAGCAGGGCTCGGCGATGCTGTTCGTCGCGGCGAAGTTCTCCCACCTCGACAAGCTGCCGCAGGGCAAGGTCGAGCGCGATCGTCGTGCGATCGCGATGGTCGAGCAGATGGACCAGGAGGGCTTCGGCGCGTGCACCAACCAGTACCAGTGCGAAGCCGTGTGCCCGAAGGAGATCAGCGTCAGCGCGATCGCGCGGCTCAACCGGGCGTATACGCGGGCCCGTTTCAAGGGCATCGAGGCCTGAGCCGATGGCCGATCGCCCGCGCATCGGCATCCTGACGGTCTCCGACCGTGCGAGCCGTGGTGACTACGAGGACGTGTCGGGGCCGGCGATCGAGACCGTGCTGCGAGAATACGTCGCGACCGAGTGCGACTATGAGCGCGTCGTCGTGCCGGACGAGGTGCCGTCGATCGTCGCGGAAGTGCGGCGATTCGCGGCCACGGGATGCGCGTTGATCTGCACCACCGGCGGCACCGGTCCGGCGCCGCGCGACGTGACGCCCGAGGCGATGGACCAGGTGCTCGAGAAGGAGCTGCGCGGCTTCGGCGAGGCGATGCGGCGCGCGTCGCTGGCGGCCGGTGTGCCGACCGCGATCCTCTCGCGCCAGACCGCCGGCATCGTCGGCCGGAGCCTGGTCGTCAACCTGCCGGGCAAGCCCGCCTCGGTGCGCGTGTGCCTCGACGCGGTGTTCCCGGCGATCCCCTACGGCATCGAGCTCGCCGGTGGCCCGCGCCTCGACGGCAACCCTACCGTCGTGCAGGTGTTCCGCCCGAAGGGGCGCTGAGGGCAGACAACTACGCCGGGTCTGGTTGTCTGTCTCTCGCCAGGGGGAGGTGGATGGCGGCGGCGGTGAGGCTCGCGTCGATGCACACCCACGCGACGGCGGTCGGTGAGGTGTGGAGACGGGCGGCGCAGGCGCGTGCGGCGGACGGGCGGGGATCGCAGGCTTCGATCGCGAACGTCGTCGACTCCGGCCGTCGCAGCGTCAGGCCGGCGTCGGCGGGCGCTGCATCGGTGACCGGCACGGCGACCTCGAGCGCACCGCCGGCGTCGAGCACGTACCACGTCCCGGCGAACGCGTGCGCGCAGCCGTGCGACTCCGCCCACAGCAGCAGCGCCAGCGCCTCTGCGAGCAGCAGCTCGACGTCGTCGGTGTCCGGCATCTGCCGGCAGGCGAAGCGCATCGGGGGCAGCGTCGTGGTCCGGTGGGTCGGCATCGGCTCGGAGCAGAGAGGCTACGCGCGAGCACGCGGGAAGGAAGCTATCCTTGGCCCGATGCTCGACACGTTCGCCCTTGAGATCACGCCGCTCGCCGAACGCCTCGCCGGCCTCGATCTCGACGACCCGACGGCGCTGCAGGAGAAGCTCGCCCGGGATCTGCCGCTCGACGATCCCCTGATCGCGACGATTCGCGCCGCCGCCGAGCAGGGCGTCGAAGCGGGGTGGCTCCTGCCGAAGCAGAACGGCTCGCTCCGCTACGGTCGCGTCGCCAAGGACCTCGCCGGATTCAGCGTCGACGCGGTGTGGATGGACGGCCCCGGCCCGAAGCACCGCCATCCGAACGGCGAGATCGATCTGTGTTTCGCGATCGACGGCACGCCGGCGTTCGACGGCCACCCGCCCGGCTGGACCGTCTACGGCAAGGGCTCGGCGCACGTCCCGACCGTGTCGGGCGGCACGATGCTGATCCTCTACTTCCTGCCGGCGGGAGCGATCGAGTGGCTGTGAGGCACGGCCTGGCGCTCGCGGTCCTCGGCGCGTTCGCGATCGCCGGCGCGCCGGCCGTCGGGCAGGCGCCGATCGCCGCGCCGGTGACGGTCGCCCCCGTCCCGAAGGGGGCGGTCGAGGCCGTCGAGGCGTTCCTCCGCGAGAGTCGCGCGCCCGGTGCGTCGGTCGCGGTGCGCTTCCCCGATGGCGCGATCTGGACGCGGGGCTTCGGCCTCGCAGACGTCGAGAACGATGTCGCCGTCACCGCGGACACGGTGTTCCGGCTCGCGTCGATCAGCAAGCCGATCACCGCGACGATCGCGATGCGCCTCGTCGCGCGCGGTGCGCTCGATCTCGACGCACCGGTGCACACGCTGGTCCCGGAGTGGCCGGAGAAGCAGTGGCCGGTGACGACGCGGCTGTTGATGGGTCACCTCGGTGGTGTGCGTCACTACCGGGGACACGAGATCCTCTCGAACACCCACTACACGCGCGTTGCCGGTGCGCTCGCGATCTTCAGCAGCGACCCGCTCGAGTCCGAGCCGGGCACGCGCTATCGCTACACGACCTACGGCTTCAACCTCGTCGGTGCCGTCTGCGCGGCGACCGCGAAGCGGAGGTTTCGCGACCTGATCCACGACGAGATCGCCGTGCCTGCCGGCTGCGCGACCCTGCAGGTCGACGACTACGACCGGCTGATCCCGCACCGCGCCCAGGGGTACCGCCTGGTTCGCGACGAGCTCCGCAATGCCGCGCCGGTCGACACGAGCAACAAGATCCCTGGCGGCGGCATGTGCGCGACGGCCGCGGACCTCGTGCACTTCGCCGGTGCGCTGCTCGACGGCACGCTGCTCGACGCCGAGCACCGCGAGATGATGTGGACCGAACAGCACACACGCGACGGCAAGGGCACCGGCTACGGCCTCGGCTGGGGTGTGGGCACGCACGACGGTCACCGCGTCGTGTCCCACACCGGCGCGCAGCCGCGCGTCAGCACGATCCTCGTGATCGACGTCGACGCCGGCGTGTCGGTCGCGGTGCTTTGTGACCTCGAGGGTCAGGGCCGGCGCCTGCGCCGTCTGGCCGAGTCCGTCGTGGCCGGCGCCTTCGCGCGCTGATCGAGCAACGCATCGAACTCCCGCGGCGTCGCCGCCCGCACCTTGACCTCGTGGCCGTCGCCAGGATGCGGGAACTTCAGCCGCGCCGCGTGCAGCGCGATGCGGTGCCCGCCGAGCGCAGGCCGGTCGGGTGCGCCGTAGCGCCGGTCGCCGACGATCGGGCAGCCGATCGACGCGAGGTGTGCGCGCACCTGGTGCGTTCGGCCGGTGTCGATCCTCACCTCGACCAGGCTGAGGTGTTGGCGCGATCGGCGCGTGCGGTAGTGGGTGATCGCCGTCCTGCCGTCGGCGTCGACCTCGGTCTTGGCCGCGGCCGGGTCCCCGTCCCCATCGTCCTTCACCGCGAGCGGCCGGTCGATCGTCCCGTCACGCGGGTGCGGGCGTCCGTGGACCACGGCGAGGTAGACCTTCTCCACGAGGTGATCGCCGAACATCGCCGTCATCTCGCGTAGTGCCGCCGCGGTCTTGCCGATCACCACGAGCCCCGAAGTCGCGCGGTCGATGCGGTGCGCCGGCGCGGGTCGGAACGTGTGCGAGCCGCCGTCTCCGAGCCGCGCCCGGACGCGCGCGACGAGGTGATCGGCGTTGACGCCGGTCCCACCGTGCACCGCGAGCCCGCCGGGCTTGTCGACGACGAGCACGTCGTCGTCCTCGAACACGACCTTCACCGGCAGCGTCCGAGCCGGACCCTCCGGTTCGGCCGCGTCGGTCATGCTCGCGAATCGCTCGTCGTCGACGCGTAGCTCGAGCCGGGAACCCGAGCTCAGCCGGAACGCGCCGTCGACCTTCCGACCGTCGACCCGCACCGTGCCCTGGCGGAGCAGCCGGTGCACGAGCGACAAAGGCGCCCGCGGCAACAGCTTGCGGAGGAAACGGTCGACCCGTTGCCCGGCGTCGTCGGCGTGCACCTCGAGATCGACCGGCATGGCGCGCATGCTACTCGCGCGGTCGCCCGCCCGCGGGGATCATCTGCCGGATGGCAGAGACCTGGCGGTCGTTCGTCGCGATCGACCTGCCCGACGTCGGCCGCGAGCGCGCGGTCCGGGAGATCGAGGCATTGCAGCAGGGCCGCAGCGACGTCCGCTGGGTGCGGGAGTCGCAGCTCCACCTGACGCTGCGATTCCTCGGCGACGTCGAGGTCGAGCGCATCGACGGTGTCCGCGACGCGCTGCGGGGCATCGCTCCCCGTCACGCCCCGATACGGCTGACGCTCTCAGGACTCGGTCGATTCCCGCCGCGCGGTCGCCCGAACGTGTTCTGGATGGGGCTCGGCGGGGAGCTCGATCTTCTCGACGACCTCGCCGGCGACGTCGAGCGCGCGCTCGCTCGGCTCGGGTTCCCGCCGGAACGGCGACCGTTCCGGCCCCATGTGACGATCGGTCGCGTCCGTGGGCCGCGCGGGCTGCGCGAGCTCGAGGCGGCGGTCCGCGTCCGCGATGACGAGTTCACGCTCGAGCTCCCGGCGATCGACGCGTTCCGCCTCTATCGGAGCGAGCTCGATCCCGATGGTGCACGTCACTCGATCGTCGAGGAGTTCGCGCTCGGCGGCTCACCGGGCAGGGATTGACCGCGCAGCGCATCCGCGGCGGTCCCGCGTTCGCGCACGACGTGCGCCGCCTCGCCGTCGACGAGCACCTCGGCCGGCATCGGATGGCCGAGGAACATCACGCTCGAGTAGGTCAGCCCGTACGCGCCCGAGTTGAGCACGGCGACGACATCGCCCTCGCGCAGCGGTGCGAGCGGCAGATCCTGTCCGAGTTCGTCGGCCGGCGTGCAGAGCGGGCCGCCGAGCGTCACCGGCTCAGGTTCCTGCGGCACCGGGTCGTCGGCGTGGACGACCGCGAACGGCCGCCGCAGCACCGCACCGACGCCGCAGGCCGCACCGTGGTGGTGGAGGCCACCGTCGATCACCGCGTGTCGCTTGCCGCCCGAGTCCTTCACGTCGAGGACGCGCGCGAGGTACACACCGCATGGTGCGACGAGGTAGCGACCGAGCTCGACGAAGTAGCGGCGATCGTCGCGCCCGTCATGTTCGACGAGCCGGCGAAGGCCGTCGCCCGCGGTCGCGAGATCGAACGTCGGATCGCCGTCGAACGTCGGCGCGCCGAACCCGCCGCCGAAGTTGACGGTCGACAGCAGCTGGGCCGTGTCCTGCTCGAGAGCGTTCGCCAGGTCGAGCAGGCGGCCGCTCGCCTCGACGAACGCGGTCGCCTCGAACGTCTGCGTCCCGGAGTAGGTGTGGAGCCCGACCAGCCGGCACACGCCGTCGTCGGCGATGCGCCGTGCCAGCGGTGCGACCTGGTCCTTGTCGACGCCGAAGCGGCTCGACGGGCGCGCCATCTTCATGCGCGCGCCGGCCGCCGCGACTCCCGGGTTGACGCGGATCGCGACGGCCGGGCGGGCCGCGCGTTGCGACGCCAGCGAGAGCAGCCGTTCGTACTCCCGCACCGACTCCAGGTTGATGCAGCCGATGCCGGCGTCGAGCGCGGTCGCGAGGTCGGCGTCGCGCTTGCCGGGGCCGGCGAATTGCAGGTCGGCACCGGCGAACCCCGCGCGCGACGCGACCAGGATCTCGCCGGCCGACGCGACCTCACCGCCGGTGCCGGCCGCGTGGGCGACGCGCGCCACCGCGGCGTTGGGGTTCGCCTTGAGCGCGTAGAGCACCCGCACCCTCGGCCCGAGCGCCGCGCGCACCGCGGCCACCCGTCCCCGCAGCACCGTCGCGTCGTAGACGTCCAGCGGGCTGCCGAACCGTGCGCACAGCGCCCGCGCCTCGTGGACGCCGAGCCGCAACGGACCGCGCGTCCAGCCGAGGGCGCGGAGTGCGGTGTCACGGGCGATGGTCGGGGACCCGGTGCTCACGGCCGAGCATCGAAGCGCGCCATCGCCGAGAATGCACGCCCCGGTCCGAAGGGCGTCGAATCCGACCGGGTCGGATTCGACGCCGTTCGCGTCACTTCCCGCTGACGCCGCCCGGCGAGAACGACTGGAGTGTCAACTCCGCGCTGCCCGAGAGCTGGAGCTTCACGAGGCCGACGTCGGGGGCGAGCCACAGGCTGGACTGGTCGGTGGAGGAGTTGCCTTCGACGCTCATGTCCTCGATGTCCCAGCGGAACACGTTGTTGAATGTGCCCGCGGGCGTCATCACCGTGCCGACCTGGGTGAAGGTCCCGTGATAGGTGTTCATCCCCATCGAGCTCGGCGTCGTGTCCGGGACGACGTAGTTGTCGTACGGGTAGGGGCCGCTCGACACCATCGTGCCGTCGTTGACCGTCGCCGGCGCGAACAGCTGGGGGTTGCTGACCGAGTAGCCCATCTCCGCCATGCTGAAGCCGAAGTCACCGAGGCGCTGGAGCGTGCCGTCTGCGAAGCGCGTCATCCAGACTCCGAAGGTGCCGTCCGGGGAGTTGATCGAAACTTCGATCAGATCGATCGACGGGACGCCCGGGAACACGACCGGTCCGACCGAGATCTCGACCGTCGTGCCGCCGTCGAACACGTAGACGTCGCCGTCGACCAGCGGGAACAGCGTGCTGAACGGCACGCCGGCCACCGGATTCGGCACGACCGGCCAGATCGTCGAGAAGCCGGGCACCGACGCCGTGACGGTCTGGCCCGTGGCGTCGACGCTGGTCACCGCCAGGTCGGTGACCGCGCCGGTCGAGTCCTGGCGCTTCAACACGATGTCGGCGGTCGTCCGACCCGACGGGATGCGCGAGGTCTTGAACGGCATCACGAGTGTCGCCGCGGTGCTGAACGATGTGCCGGCCGGCCCGAAGCGCGCCGCCGACCCGATCGCCGTGAAGCCCGCGAGGTTCGGGGCGCCGACGGACTGCACGGTCAGCTCGGTGTCCGCCGCGAGCGCATTGGCGGGCACCGTGAGCATCAGGCCATTGAGCGGCCCGGACGTCACCGCGAGGGTGCCGCCAGAAGTGCCGATCGTGGACTTCGCATTGCTGCCGTCCCCGCCGCTGCTGCTGCACGCGGCGAGACCGAGGACGACGAGCGACGAACTGACGAGCCGAGCGAGGTGGTGCATGGGGGTTCTCCTTCCGAAGCAGCAGGCCGGTCGGAACTTGCACGACGGACCCGCTCGCGTGCCGGGGATCCTACCTGGATCCAGGAGCGAGGTGGCCGGTGCGGCGAAGGTTTCCGCGGTTTCCGACCGGCTTCGGCGCTGTCGACTTCCGTCGCGCCGAGCCGCTCCCGATGATGCCGGGGATGTCGTTGGCCGCCGACCGATGGACCGAGCTCGCCGGCGAGGCGCGTGCCGTCGCCGCGCGTGCGTGGGCGCCGTACTCGGGCTTCCGGGTCGGTGCCGTGTTGCTGGGCGCGGACGGCCGCGTGTTCGCGGGGTGCAACGTCGAGAACGCGAGCTACGGATTGACGATCTGTGCCGAGCGCGTGGCCTTCGCGCGCGCGGTCGCCGACGGCTGCCGCGAGTTCGCGGCGATCGTGATCTGGACCGATAGAGAGGTGCCCGCGACGCCGTGCGGCGCATGCCGGCAGGTGCTCGCCGAGCTGTGCTCCGACGATCTCGAGGTGTGCCTCGTCGGGCGCGGCGACAGCCCGATGCGCACGACGCTCGGCGCGCTGCTGCCACGTGCGTTTCGTGCCGAGCGAAGTCAGGAGAGCCGATGACGACGACACCGACCGACTTCCGCGTGCCGCCCGTCGACGCGATCGCGCTCGAGACCCGCGCGCAAGAGCTGGCGACGCGGTCGATCAAGAAGGACGCCAAGCGGCGTGGCCTCGAGATGGTCGTGTCGATGACCGATCTGACCACGCTCGAAGGGATGGACTCGCCGGGCAAGGTGCGGGCGTTGTGTCGCAAGGCACGCGTGCCGTTGGCCGGGCACCCCGAGATCGGCCCGGTCGCGGCCGTCTGCGTGTATCCCGACCTGGTCCCCGTCGCGGTCGAAGCGCTGCTGGGCTCCGGCGTCGCCGTCGCATCGGTGGCAACCGCATTCCCGTCGGGCCGTGCGCCGCTCGACGAGAAGCTCGCCGACGTGCGCTTCGCGGTCGAGCACGGGGCGTCGGAGATCGACATGGTGATCGATCGCGGCGCGTTCCTCGCGGGACGCTACGGGCAGGTCTTCGACGAGATCTGCCGCGTCAAGGAGCGCTGCGGCGCCGCGCATCTCAAGGTGATCCTCGAGACCGGCGAGCTCCGCACCTACGACAACGTCCGTCGCGCATGCCGCATCGCGCTGCTCGCCGGCGCCGACTTCGTCAAGACGAGCACCGGCAAGGTGACGCCGGCATCGACGTTGCCGGTGGTCCTGCTGATGCTCGAGGCGGTGCGCGACCACTACCTCGAAACCGGTCGCGTGGTCGGCGTGAAGGCCGCGGGCGGCATCCGGACCGCGAAGGACGCGCTGCGGTACCTCGTGCTGGTGAACGAGACCGCCGGCGACCTCTGGCTGCGTCCCGCGAAGTTCCGCTTCGGCGCGAGCTCGCTGCTCAACGACGTGCTGATGCAGTGGATGCGCCTTCGGACCGGCGTCTACCAGCGAGCGCAGGACTTCAGCGAGGACTGATGCGCTCCGCTACCCGCCAGCGATCTCGGGAAGGATTCCTCGATGCGTTCGAGAACGGCGCGTGCGGTCGTCCATGCAGATGTCCCCTCGGAGCTTCGCCATGATCGCCAACCTCGTGTCCGCTCTCGCACTCGTCGTCGCTTCGACCGCCGTCGCACAGGAGCCAGCGACGACTCCCGATGAGACGCTCGCCCGCCTCCTGAACCTGGACGTCCGGACCAAAGCCGACGTCAGCCACCGGAACGAGCAGATCCGTGCCTGGCTCGCCGACCACGACTCGGAGCTGGCTGGCGACTCGATCCTCCGCGAGATCGCGGGATATCACCTCGACGGCAAGGAGCACGTCGACGAGCACGCCAGTGCGATCTGGCGTCGCGTGCAGGATGACGGCTTCGCGTTCGATGCACTGCGCGAAGACGTGGGCCGCATCTTGATGTTCCACGGCTGCACGCTCGGCGATCACGGCGAGTTCGAGGCCTGCACGCCGCTGGTGCCGAAGGCGATCGAGCTCGGCGCGGATCCGAAGAGCATCTACTGGCTGATCGGCCGGCGTGCGCGGGACGCGAAGACCGAAGCCGGGACCGGGTATCTCCAGCACGTGGTCGTGCCGTGGATCCTGACCGAGCACCGGCTGACGGACGACGAGCGGGTGTTCGTGCTGCGTCACCTCTATGACGTCGAGTACGACGGACCGAGGCCGTTCGTGCACTTCTCGGGTCGCACGATCGACGGGCAGACCGTGTCGACGCACGACTACGCCGGCCAGGTGCTGCTCGTCGACTTCTGGGCGACCTGGTGCGTGCCGTGCCGGCAGGCGCTGCCGGACATCGCGAAGGCGCGAGAGGAGTTCGGGGATCGAGGGTTCGAGGTCCTCGGCGTGTCGATCGACGATGCGGGGCTCGCCGACAAGGTGCGCGAGGTGGCCAACGCGGGTGGCGCCACGTGGCCGCAGATCTACGAGGGCCTCGGCGGGCGCCAACGGATCGCCACCGAGAACCACGTCTTCGAGATCCCGGGTCTGTTCCTGCTCGACCGTGCGGGCCGCTGTCGCTACACGAACCTGCACGGCGACGAGCTCCGCAAGCGAATCGAGGAGCTCCTCGCCGAGAAGCCGTAGCCGGTCGCTGGCTCGGCGTCCGGACTACCGGTAGACGAACGACGCGCGATTCGACAGCGCGAGCTCGCCGCCCGGTCCGCTGCGCACGGCCTGCCAACCGAACCGCGTTCCGCGCAGTGTCGGCACGCTCGGAATCGGGAACGTCGGGCTCACGTAGCGAGAGGCATCGATGGTCCCTGCGGCCATTCCGATCAGTCCGAGGTTCGGGTCGAGCAGCAGGTCGCCGAGACCCGGAATCGGCAGGGGGTCGGACGGGACGCCGAACAGCAACACGAACAGGTCGCCCGCGGCGCCGCTCAGGTCGATGCGCATCGTGCCGAGCACCGGCGCGTAGATGAGGGTCAGGGTCGGCAGCGTCGCAGGTATCGTGACGATCCCCGGGTCGGTCTCGGCGCCGCCACCGGTGGGACCGAACGTCGACGGCCCGTCGAAGCGGATGGTCCCGTTGCCGAGCGCCGCGGTGACCGGGAGGTTCGATGCGCTTCCGGCCACCACCGATCCGCCGTTCTCGCTGTGGATCGTCCAGTCGCTCGCGACGCTGACCAGCCCGGAGCCCGGCTGCCTTCCGTACGGGATGCCCTGCGGGCTTCCGCCGGCGAGCTGGCAGCGCGACAGCTCGACGGTCGATCCGATCGCGGCCATCCCGTGGCCCGGGTAGTTCGGGTGTACCGGACCGGTGTTTCCGCCGTTCACGCCGAGGAAGCGGGCGTCCGCGGCGAGGACGGTGCACCGGTCCAGGAACGCGGCCGGATAGCCGAGGAAGGTCGAGTACCACAGGTCGATACGCGCGCTGTCGGTGGCCCACAGGGCGGGTTGCAGCGCGATCGCGAAGGCCGGTCCGGTTTCGACCGTGCAGCGTTCGACGTGGATCGTTCCCGAGCACGACGTCAGCTCGAGCCCGGCGCCACCGCCGTCCGGCGCGTAGACCAGGATCCCGACCATCGCGAACGTCTCCGTCGCCGGCAGCCCGACGACCCCGATCGTGTGCGTCGCGCTCGTGGCCGGGGCGCGCACGGTCGCCGCGCCCGTGGAGGACACCGAGAGGATCCGGACACCCTTCGACGTCGTGAACCCGAGGTAGTCGCCGGACCGCACCAAGATCACGTCACCGGGCGCGGCGGCGGCCACGGCCGGCGGCAGGTCCGAGAAGTCGACGCCGGCCCCGCCCGCGGCATCGACCAGCCACGTGCGGGACTGGGCGATGCCGGTCCCCGCGGTCGACAGCGAGAGCACCGCGAGCGCGGCGAGAGTCGTGATCCCGGACAGCACGAATCGAGTCATCGTTGACCTCCTGGCCTTCGTGCGCGGGATCTTAGTCGAATCCGCGCCGCCGTGGCGCTCGCGGAAGCGGCGGCGCCGGCGATCGCCCGGCTGCCGATGGCCTGCCGGCGCAATTCGTCACGAAGACTCGTTGCCGGTGCTTCTCTCCGCCGCCGGACCGCCGGATGATCGCGAGGAATGACCGAGCAGGAACGAACGCGCGAGGCGCCGCGGACGCATCCTCCCGAGCGACCGGCGTTGAGCTTCGGGGCGGCTTGGGACTATGCGCCGGCGCCGGAGTCCGAGGCCAACGCGGTGATCGCGCCGCGCTACGAGCTGTTCGTCGGCGGCGAGTGGGTCGCGCCGTCCGAGGGGCGCTACTTCGCGACGATCGAGCCGGCGACCGAACAGCCGCTGAGCGAGGTGGCGCTCGGCAGCGCGGCCGACGTCGATCGCGCGGTGCGGGCGGCGCGTGAGGCGCTGCCGGGGTGGCGATCGCTGCCGGCCGAACACCGGGCGCGCTACCTCTACCGCATCGCGCGGCGGATCCAGGAGCGGGCGCGCGAGCTCGCCGTGCTCGAGACGCGGGACGGTGGCAAGCCGATCCGTGAGTCGCGCGACGTCGACGTGCCGCTGGCGGCGCAGCACTTCTTCTATCACGCCGGCTGGGCGGACAAGCTCGAGCTGGCGTTCGGAGCGCGGCGGATCGGGCCCGTCGGGGTCGTCGGCCAGGTGATCCCGTGGAACTTCCCGCTGCTGATGGCGGCGTGGAAGCTGGCGCCGGCGCTCGCGTGCGGCAACACCGTCGTGTTGAAGCCCGCCGAGACGACGCCGCTGACCGCGCTCCGGCTGTGCGAGATCCTCGAAGAGGCGGGCCTGCCGCCCGGTGTCGTCAACGTCGTCACCGGTGACGGCGCGACCGGGGCGGCGCTGGTCGAGCACGAGGGCATCGACAAGGTCGCGTTCACCGGTAGCACGGCGGTCGGCAAGGCGATCCAGCGCACGCTCGCGGGCACGGGCAAGGACCTGACGCTCGAGCTCGGTGGCAAGGCGGCGCACGTCGTGTTCGAGGACGCGGCGATCGACCAGGCCGTCGAGGGCATCGTCCGCGGCATCTTCTTCAACCAGGGCCACGTCTGTTGCGCGGGCTCGCGGCTCCTGGTGCAGGAGCCGATCCACGACCTGATCGTCGACAAGCTGATGCAGCGCGTCGAGCGCATCCGCGTCGGCGATCCGATGGACAAGAACACCGACCTCGGCGCGATCAACTCGAGCGAGCAGCTCGCGCGCATCGAGGCGCTGGTCGCGCGGGGAGTCGACGAGGGTGCGAAGCTGCTGCAGTCGTCGTGCGCGTTGCCCGAGCGCGGCTTCTGGTTCCGGCCGTCGGTGTTCACCGGCGTCGGTCAGAGCGACACCGTCGTGCGCGAGGAGATCTTCGGCCCGGTGCTGACCGTGCAGACGTTCCGCACGCCGGACGAGGCGGTGCAGAAGGCGAACAACACGAGCTATGGGCTGTCGGCCGGGATCTGGACGGACAAGGGCTCGCGCATTCTTTGGCTCGCTTCGCGCATGCGCGCGGGCGTCGTGTGGAACAACACGTTCAACCGTTTCGATCCGGGCGCGCCGTTCGGCGGGTTCAAGGAGAGCGGCTTCGGCCGCGAGGGCGGGCGTCAAGGTCTGTCCGCCTACGTGCGGCGCGACGGGGGGTTGGTGCAGGGATGAGCGGACCGCGACCCGAGGTCGAGAAGACCTGGAAGCTCTATGTCGGCGGCAAGTTCCCGCGCTCGGAGTCAGGGCGGAGCTACGTGCCAGCAGCCGCACCCGGCGTGCACGTGTGCCGCGCGAGTCGCAAGGACCTGCGCGACGCGGTGGTCGCGGCCCGCAAGGGGCTCGCGGACTGGTCGTCGCGCACCGGCTACAACCGCGGCCAGATCCTCTACCGGCTCGCCGAGATGCTCGAGACGCGCAAGGCGGCGCTGGCCGACGCGCTCGTCGCCTGCGGTGAGGGCGACGCGGCCGCCGCGCGCGCGGAGGTCGAGGCGGCGGTCGACCTCTGCTGTTGGTACGCGGGCGTGCCGGACAAGCTCAACGCGCTGCTCGGCTCGCAGGACGACGTGGCCGGACCGTTCTTCGCGTTCTCCACGGTCGAACCGACCGGCGTCGTCGCCGTGGTCGCGCCAAAGCGCCCGTCGTTGCTCGGCCTGCTCGCGCTCGTGCTGCCGGTGCTGGCCGGCGGCAACGCGGTGATCGCACTGTGCTCCGAGCCGGCGCCGCTGCCGGGGCTCGCGCTCGGCGAGGTGTGCGCGTCGAGCGACGTGCCGGCCGGTGCGGTGAACCTGCTGTCGGGCTCACGCGACGAACTCCTCCCCGAGCTCGCGAGCCACCGTGCCATCGACGGCCTCCTGCTCGCCGGTACGCCGGACGCCGCCGTCGGTCGCGCCGCGGCGGACTCCGTCAAGCGCGTCCGGTGGGCAGACCTCGCCGCGGACCCGGCCCCGCGCCGCGTCGACTGGATCGAGCCGTTCGTCGAGGTCAAGACGTTCTGGCATCCGGTCGCCCCCTGAGCGCCGGCCGCGGAGGACGAACGTCCCGGCCGGGTCCGAATGTCCGCCCTTCAGCGCAGGATGACGGTCGCCGGCAGGCTTGCCGCGAGGCCGGATGCTCCCAGGATCAGTCCCTGCGCGGAGATCGGCGTGCCGAGGATCTCCAGCCGTGCGGGGAGCGGCACGCTGACCGACGCGACTCCACTCCAGGGGATCGATCCGCTCGCGAGGACCCGTGAACGTGGCCGGATCGAGCCCGATGTCGCCGATGTCCGGGAGCGCGACCGGTCGTGTGGGCATGGCCAGGGCGATCAGCGCCGGAGCGGACGGCATCGCGCGCAACGTGACCAGCAGCTCACCGCCGGGTGGTCCGCCGGTCGCGGAGAGCCCCGGAACGGATCTCGGGATCGGCAGGCGGTCGGACACGATCGCCGGCGCGCCGAGGACGCCGACGAGCACGGCACCCGGGTCGATCTCGATCGTCGAGACCGTGGCGACGATGGCCGCCGCCGGCCCGCCGAGTCCGCGGTCGTCACCACCCACCACCGAACAGCCACTGCTGATCACGACCCGCGACGCGTTGAGCTGCATGGCGGGTCCGTTGAAGACGAACAGCGGGCCGATGCCGGACGCCCATGCCGGCCCGCGGATCTCCGACTCGGATACGAGCAGCACGCTGCGCAGTGCGTCGATCGTCGGGATGCTGGCCGCCAACGAGCCGTGACCGATCGCCCGCACTCCCGTCATCGTGACCAGGCTGTCGGTCAATGAGACGTCCCCGAGTCCGAGGTTCGCGAGGGTGACGTGCGCGCATCGCAGGACGGTGAGCCGGAGCAGTTCATCGTTGCTCTCGAGGTGAACCGCTCCCGCGTTGCCGCGCAGCTGAAGCTCGCCCAAGCCGAACGTCGCGAAACCCCCGCACTTCTCCATCACGAACGTCGCGTTCGCCGGCAGGTCGTGGACGACGACCGGCGCGTGCAGGGTCGGGTTGATCGCCGTGTTCTCCGAGCCGAGGATGCGCAGCCCCTTGTCGGTGGAGAACGGCGTGTACCACCCGTCCCGGACGAAGATCGTGTCGCCCGTCGCCGCCGCGGCCACGGCCTGCGGCAGGTCCACGAAGTCGTAGCCCGGCCCGCGGAGCGTGTCGACGATCCACAATCGCTGCGCGGTGATCTGCGCCGCCGGACAGAGGGCTGCGATCGCGAGCACGAGCACGCGGAGCACCATGGGGCGCATCGTAGTCGCGCGCCCCGGGTCCCGTTCGCGGCGCGCGGCGCCGTCGCGTCCGAGAGGTGAAAGCGTGCCGGGCGCCGTCCGAGTGGCCAAAGGGTCGGTCCGTTGCGATGATCCGGACGTCGGCCGGGGGCATCGCGCAGCGCTTCGCACGCACCGGCAACACACGAGGACGATGATGGAGACCGCGGGTTCGAAGCAGAACCGTCCGAGCTGCTCGACGTGCCGATTCGGGGACAGCGGTGCGGCGCCGATGCGCTGCGCGATTCGCGAAGTGCCGATCGACCATCCCACGTCGACGTTGTGCGCCAATCACCAGGAGTTCGCGGCGGCGGATCCGATGCCGGTCGGCCCGGTGATGGCGTGCACGGTCGACGGAACGAGGGTCGCTCATCGGTCGCCCGACAGTCCGGCGATCCGCGTCCATCTGCTCGACCTGGTCGAGCGCATCGACGCGCACCGCGAGGGGGATCTGACGTTCCGCGAGTCGATGGCGATCTGGCAGCTCGAGGAGTGGAAGGAGCGGCGGGCCTATCCGCATCTGGATCGGATCGCCGCGGCGGTGTCGGCACCCCGATCGCGGCTCGGACACCTGAAGATCGAGGGCACGATCGCGAAGAGCCTCCTGGATCGGATCGCCGGACAGGAGATCCCGCCCGGCGATCACGAGGCGATGTTCCTCGAGCGTTTCACGGTGCGCGGGCGTGCGCTCCTGCTGTCGGCCGTGCTCGTGGGCGGTGCCGCCTACTACGCGGCGGTCGTCCTGCCGCTCGACAACCTCCCCGCGGGCACACCGGTGCCGATGCTGTTCTGCGCGATCGCCGCGATCTTCGTCGCGGCTGCATGGCTCGCGGTCGGGGTGTTCGCGTTCCGGCGGCTCGGCGTGCCGTTCCTCACGAGCGAGGCCGGGTCGGCCGCCGACGACGGCGCGCCCGAGCCGTCGTCGGACCGACGCGTCAGTCGTCGGTGACGCTTCCAGGCGAGTCACAGCAGCCGCCGGCTCTGGTCACCGCCTGGCGGCAGAAGCACGAGCCGTGGCCGAGCGGGGTGTCGGCGAACGCCCACGCTTTCTCGAACCGCGCCTGCACGGCCGCGGCCTCGTCGTCCGCGCCGCGCCGGCGCAGGCATTCCGCGAGACCGTCGAGCGACCAGCCGTTCTCGCGGTGCCTCTCGAGGTCCGCGCGGTAGACGGCCTCCGCTTCGGCCACATGGTCCTGCTCGAGGAGGAGTGCGCCGAGCGCGTGGCGCACCGGCTGCATCCACGGCGACGGCTCGTCGTAGCGCAGCGCGTCCTCGAGCTCGACGCCCCTTCGCAGCGCGGCGAACGCGTCGTCGAAGCGCTGCTCCCGGTATGCGATCTCGCCGATCAGCATCTGCCGGGCGACGTCGATGACCGGCAGCGCCGGGTTGATGCCGATCGTCGCGTCATCGGCGACCCTCGTCGCGGCCTCCTCGAACGCGACCTGCTCCGAGCGTGCTTCGGAAACGCGCCCGGTGGCCGCGAACGACACACCGCGCGCATAGTGGCGCATCGTGCGCGCGATCACGAAGCGCTCGGGGTAGTCCGGTGCCGCGAGCACCTGGTCGAACTTCCCGAACCGCACGAGGACGTGGAGGTCGAGGGGGAGGAAGCCGTCGATGTACGGCACGAGGTCGGTGAACGCGTGGGGCGGCAGATCGTCGACGAGGTCGTGCGTCGCTTGTAGCGCGGGGCCGAAGCGACCCGCGAACATCGCCGAATAGGCCCGGAAGTGGTGGTTGTGCGCCCGGTAGAACTCGTAGATGCCTTGCGGCCCGACGCGCGCGAAGTAGTCGCCGTCGACGGCGCAGGCGCGCGTGTTGGTGTCCTCGGCGTCCTTGTAACGGCCGGTTCGTTGCCAGATGTGCGCGGGCATGTGGACGAGGTGACCCGAGCCGGGGACGAGGGATGGCAGGCGCTCGGCGGATGGAAGCGCGCGCTCGGGCGTCGACGACGCCTCGACCGTGTGGATGTAGAAGTGGTTGAGGCCCGGATGGTCGGGGTGTTTCGCGAGGCCGTCCTCGAGGACCGCGACGATCTCGAGCGTGTCCTCCTTCGGCTCGCCGTCGGGCGTCCACTGGTCCCACGGGTGGCAGTTGAGGAGCGCGTCGGCGTAGAGCGCCGCGACGTCCGGGTCGTCGGGGAAGCGCTGGTGCACGGCGTGCATCGCATCGGCCCATGCGCGATCGAGGCGGGCGCGGTCGGTCGGCGGCGGGTCCTCGTAGCGCGTGACGAGCGCTTCGACCAGGGCTTGCTCGACCGGAGAGCCGCCCTCGCGGTCTGCGTATGCGGCCTGGGCCGCGACGTATGCCTCGTGACCGACCGCGGGGTCCGCCATCGGCAGGTTGATGTTCGGGCCGAGTGCGAACGCCTCGCCGAAGTACGCCATCGTGCAGTTCGGGTCGCGCTTCTCCGCGGCTCGGAACGAGCGGACCGCCTCGTCGTGGTTGAACCCGTAGGTCCACAGCAGGCCCTGATCGAAGTATGCACGCGCCTCGGCGTCGGCGCAGGTGATCGGTCGGCGGTAGGCGCCGAGGTCGGGGAAGCGTGGCTCGGGCTTTGGAGCGGTCGCGCACGCACCGAGTACGGCGAGGCCGAGCCAGGCGATCGGAATCGGTGGCAGGGATGGCAAGGGCATGGACTTCTCCTCTCTCCGAGACCAAGCGCAAGACGGCGGGGCGATCCGCCATCGAATGTCGATGCGCCGAAGCGGGAGTATGCACGCGCTGGTCCGTGTGGTGAACGGGCGGCGAGCACGGTTGCGGAGAACGGCTGTGCGGGCGACGCTCTTCGAGATGCGTTCCCACCCCGCCCACCTGATCTCGGCCAAGCGCGATGGCGCGGAGCTCGAGGCTGCGCAGATCGCCGACCTCGTGTCGGGGGTCGTCGATGGCTCGCTGGGCGACGCGCAGCTCGGGGCGTTCTTGATGGCCGTCTGCTGCCGAGGGATGACGCCGGCGGAGACCGCGCACCTGACGCTCGCGATGCGCGACTCGGGGCTCGTGCTCGACCTGTCGTCGGTCCCGGGTCGAAAGATCGACAAGCACTCGACCGGCGGTGTCGGCGACAAGGTCAGCCTGTGCCTGGCACCGATGGTCGCTGCATGCGGTGTGCCGGTGCCGATGATCTCCGGGCGCGGGCTCGGGCACACCGGCGGCACGCTCGACAAGCTCGACTCGATTCCGGGATACCGGACCGATCTCGATCCGGCGGAGTTCGTCGCGGTGTTGCGCGAGTGCGGCTACGTGATGGCGGGGGCGAGTGCGGCGGTGGCACCGGCCGATCGGCGGATGTACGCGGTGCGGGACATCAGCGGCACGGTCGAGTCGATCCCGCTGATCACGGCGTCGATCCTCAGCAAGAAGCTCGCGGAGGGCATCGACGGACTGGTGATGGACGTCAAGTGCGGGCGGGCGGCGTTCCTGCCGGCGCGCGAGGACGCGGAAGCCCTGGCGGAGAGTCTGGTGAAGACCGGCGAGCATGCCGGGCTCGAGGTGCGGGCGCTGATCACCGGGATGGACGCGCCGCTCGGACGGACGATCGGCAACCGCCTCGAGGTGCTCGAGGCCGCGCAGATCCTGAAGGGGGAGGGCCCGGAGGACCTGCGAGAGGTGACGTTCGCGCTCGGCGCGGAGATGCTCGTGATGGGTGGGGTCGCGGAGGATCAGGCCGATGCGCGGGCGCGGCTCGCCGAGGTGGTGTCGAGCGGCGCGGCACTCGAGACGTGCCGGAAGAACATCGTGCGACAGGGCGGGGACCCGGCGTTCCTCGACGATGCGAAGGCGCTCGGCAAGGCGCCGGCGACCCTCGGCGTCGCGAGTCCACGCGACGGCCGGATCGTGGACCTCGACGCACTTCGCCTCGGCCGCACCGCGATGGAGCTGGGCGCCGGCCGCCGCCAGCCGGGCGACACGATCGACCCCGACGTCGGCATCGTCCTCGTCGCGCACGTCGGCGACGCAGTGCATCGGGGCGAACCCCTGGCCCTCGTGCAGGCGCGGTCGCTCGACGCGGCGCAGGCCGTCCTGACCGACGTGCTCGCCGCCTACTCGCTCGGCGACGGCTGAAGGACGACATTTCACACCGGGTGTGGTTGTCCGTGCTTCGACGGTGCTGCCGCCCCCTCACATCTTCGCCACGTAGTCTTCGATCAGGCGCTTGAAGTCCTGCGCGAGGTGCGGTCCTTCGAGCGTCGTGACCTTCTGGCCGTCGACGTAGACCGGCGCGCGCGGAGCCTCGCCGGAGCCCGGCAGCGAGATGCCGATGTGCGCTGCCTTGCTCTCGCCGGGACCGTTGACGACGCAGCCCATCACCGCGACCTGGAGCGACGCGACCTCGGGCTTGTCGGTCTTCCACACCGGCATGCGGTCGGTCAGGAACTTCTCGACCTCCTGCGCCAGCTCCTGGAACAGCGTGCTCGTCGTCCGCCCGCAACCCGGACACGCCGTGACCTGGGGCAGGAACGGCCGGATGTCCATCGCCTGCAGGATCGACTGCGCGATGCGCACCTCCTCGGTGCGCGGCTCGCCCGGCCGTGGCGTCAGCGACACGCGGATCGTGTCACCGATGCCCTCCTGCAGCAGCACGGAGAGACCGGCGGTCGAGGTGACGATGCCCTTCGTGCCCATGCCGGCTTCGGTCAGTCCGAGGTGCAGCGCGTGCCGCGTGCGCTCGGCGAGCATCCGGTAGACGCGGATCAGCAGCTGCACCTTGCTGATCTTGCACGAGATGACGATCGCGTCCTCGGGCAGCCCGAGCTCGACCGCGGCGGCCGCCGACCGCACCGCGCTCTCGACCATCGCCTCGAGCAGCACGTCGTCGGCGGTCTTCGGCGAGCCGGCCTTGGCGTTCGCGTCCATCATCGACGCGAGGATCTCCTGGTCGAGCGAGCCCGCGTTGACGCCGATCCGCACCGGCTTCCCGTGCTCGTTCGCGACCTCGATCATCGTGGCGAAGTTCTCGTCGTGCTTGTTGCCGCGGCCGACGTTGCCCGGGTTGATCCGGTACTTGTCGAGCGCCGCCGCGCACGCCTCGAACTCGCGGAGCAGCAGGTGGCCGTTGTAGTGGAAGTCCCCGACCAGGGGCACGTCGAGGCCCTGGTCGGCGAGCCGCGCGCGGATCTCCGGAACCGCCGCCGCCGCCTCCTTGGTGTTGACCGTGATGCGCACGATCTCCGACCCGGCGTTGTAGAGGTCCTGGACCTGCGCCGCCGTGCCGGCGGCGTCGGCGGTGTCGGTGTTGGTCATCGATTGGACGACCACCGGGTGGCCGCCGCCGATGACGACGTTCCTGACCCGGACCGGGATGGTGCTGCGACGTGCGGGAGCGTTCATTCGGGCGGACGATCGTATCCGCGCGCACCCCGGCGTCGAGACGCGATCAGAGCACGTCGAGGATCCGCCGGATCCGTGCCAGCACCGCCACGGCGACACG
This sequence comes from uncultured Planctomycetota bacterium, assembly GCA_963823025.1. Classification (GTDB taxonomy): domain Bacteria; phylum Planctomycetota; class UBA1135; order UBA1135; family UBA2386; genus CAWGKH01. Next base: position 272,043 of record CAWGKH010000014.1, read on the forward strand.
CGCGTGCCCCTTCGGCCCGAGCCGGCCGTCGTCGAGGTAGAGCGTCCCCGCGTCGGCCGCCGTCCACTCGCCGGTCAGGTCGAGGTTGGCGACGTGCAGCGAGTCGAGGATCCCTCGGAAGTCGTCCAGCGCCGAACGCAGCTCCCCTCCCGCCGGTGCGCCGAGCAGCGTCCGGTCGGGGACCAGCACGACGAGCAGGGCGCCGCCGTGCCGCGGCGCGACCTGGAGGAGGTGCCGGACACACACCCTCGCCATCCTCGCGATCGCCTCGGGACCGGTGCCGGCACCCGCCTGCGCCAGCAGCTCGCCGCGTTCGGGCAGCGCCTCGTCGTCGAGCGCCGAGAGGTCGTCGGTCACGTGCACGCAGGTGAGGAGGATCGCCGGCTGGTAGCGCGGAACCAGCACGCGCGCGCGCAGCGCCTCGTGCCAGAGACCGTCCCCGGCGGTCGTCGCATCGAGCACGCTGGCCGTCTGCCACACGTTGTGCTCTCGCAGTCCTGCTTGCACGAGCGCCGACGCCGTGTCCGCGTCCGGCACGCCGCCGAACAGCTCGTCCGCGAGCCAGAGGATCCGCGGTCCCGGGATCTCGTCGCCGAGGTCGGTCGCGCTCACGAAGCCGTGATCGTTGGTGTGCCGCATGCCGCCGGGCACCGGCCAAGTCGCGTTGCGCGGCAGGCGGTACCCGAGCCGCGCGTCGAACACCACGTCGTCGCGTCCCGGCACCGGCTCGTCGACCACTCGCGTCGGGTCGGCGTGCACGGGCGCGAGCAGCGAACGCGCATGGCGCATGAGCCGGACGACGAGCAGCACGACCGCGACCACGACGATCGTGACCGTGACCGTGCGCAGCGGCCTGCGCCTCGTGTGGTCGGCCGTCACCGCGACAACCGTCCTTCGTCCCAGTAGACCTTCATGCGCCCCGCGCGCACGAACCCGACCAGCGTCGCTCCGGCAGCCCGGCACGCGTCGAAGCTCAGCGCCGACGCCGCCGACACCGACAGGATCACCGGCAGGCGGACACGCAGGCACTTGAGCACCAGATCGAAGCCCGCGCGGCCCGACAGCATCGCCGTGCCCTGCGCCAGCTCGCGACCGGCACGCGCCGCCTCGCCGATCGCCTTGTCGAGCGCGTTGTGACGGCCGACGTCCTCGCCGCGCCCCCAGATCGCGCCGTCCGGGCCGAACACCGCCGCCGCGTGGCACGCGCCGGTCGCCGCGAACAGCGGCTGCTCCCGCTCGAACCGTTCCCGCCGTGCTTCGATCGCGCCGCGGTCGAGTCGCGGCACGCCGGGCAGGAGCGGCGGCAGCTCTTCGAGCAGCTCGTCGGCGTCGCCGAGGCCGCACAGCCCGCACGAGCTGCGGATCTCGTGGGTCCGGCTGAGACGCCCGCCGGCCAGCGCCTGCTTCGGGTCGCGCAGGACCACGTGCACGGCATCGGGTGTGCGCGCCACCGGATCGCCGGGCGCTTCCTTGACCTCGACGACGTCGGTGACGTCGCGGGCCACACCCTCGCCGAGCAGGAAGCCGACGGCGAGGTCGGCGTCCCGGCCCGGCGTGCGCATGGTCAGGAGCTGCCGCCCGTGGACGTGGAAGAGCAGCGGTTCCTCGCGCACGAGCCGGTCCTCGTCGCCGTCGGCGAGGGTGCGCCGGACGGCGCCGACCAGCGGATCTTCGGCATCCACGCGTTCCAAGTCCGGCAGCGTAGCCGATCCGCGTGCCCGGGACATCGACGTGGCGCCCGCGCGCGCGATCGTGTTCGATGGCGCGTCGATGCTCCGCCTCGTCTCGCTCGGCGGCCTGTTCGTCCTCATCGGCCTCTGCTGGGTCTTCAGCCACGACCGCCGCGCGATCTCGTGGCGGCTCGTCGGTGGCGGACTCGTGCTGCAGTTCGTGCTGGGCGGCGTGTTCCTCTGGTGGCAAGCCGGCAACGACTGGCTCTGGTCGTTCGGCGAGGGCGTCGAGTCGTTCCTCGCGCTGTCGCAGCGGGGCGCCGCGTTCGTGTTCAACGGCCTCGCCGACCGCGACCTGATGGACCAGGCGCTGCCGGGCGCGGAGAACGGCTTCATCTTCGCGACGCAGGTGTTGCCGACCCTGATCTTCTTCTCGTCGTTCATGACCGTGCTGTACCACCTCGGCGTGATGCAGGTGATCGTGCGCGCGATGGCGACCGTGGTCGCGAAGGTGCTCGGCACGTCGGGCGCCGAGACGCTGTCGGCGTGTGCCAACGTGTTCGTCGGTCAGACCGAAGCACCGCTGATGGTGCGCCCGTTCCTCGGCAGGATGACGCTCAGCGAGATCCACACGGTGATGACCGGCGGCTTCGCGACGATCGCCGGCGGCGTGTTCGTGATCTACGTCGGCTTCGGGATCGAAGCGGGGCAGTTGATGGTCGCGAGCGTGATGGCGGTGCCCGCCGGTCTGATCGCCTCCAAGATGCTGTGGCCGGAGCGGGAGACGCCGGACACGCTCGGGCAGGTCCGCATCGAAGTGCCGAAGGTCGCGTCCAACACCGTCGAGGCCGCCGCGAACGGCGCCATCACCGGCCTGCAGCTCGCGCTGAACGTCGCCGCGATGCTGATCGCGTTCCTCGGGCTGATGGCGGTGATCAACGTCGCGCTCGGCTGGTTCGGCACGTCGCTCGAGCAGCTGCTCTCCTACCTGTTCAGTCCGATCGCCGCGGTGATGGGCGTGCCGTGGAAAGAGGTGCCGCTCCTGGCCGAGCTCCTGGGCAAGAAGCTCGTGCTCACCGAGCTCGTCGCCTACAGCGATCTGGGCGAGATGATCAAGGCCGGCACGGTGTCACCACGGACACAGATGATCGCGTCGTTCGCGCTGTGCGGCTTCGCCAACTTCGGCTCGGTCGCGATCCAGATCGGCGGCCTCGGGGCGATGGCACCCGAGCGGCGCACCGACATCGCGAAGCTCGCGTTCCGCGCGATGTTCGCCGGCGCGCTGGCGACCTGCATGACCGCCTGTCTCGCGGGATTCCTGAAGGCATGAACGACGAGTTGAAACGAGTCGAGGCGTCCGCCGTGTTCCTGCAGCGACTCGGGGCGGGCGACGCGCAGATCGCGCTCGTGCTCGGCAGCGGGCTGCGGACGTTCGGCGACGTTCTCACCGATGCGAAGTCCGCCGGGTTCGGCGAGGTGCCGGGCTTCCCGGTGCCCCGCGTCGAAGGGCACGGCGGGCGGGTCCTGGTCGGCACGGTCGGTGGCACGCGGGTCGCCTGCCTGACCGGCCGCGTGCACCTCTACGAGGGCTGGACGCCGGCGGAGGTCGTGCGGCCCGTGCGCGCCCTGCGGCGTTGCGGCGTCGACGCGTTCGTCCTGACGAATGCTGCCGGTGGCATCGCCGACGATCTCGCGCCCGGCGATCTGATGCGCATCGACGACCACCTGAACCTCACCGGCAGCACGCCGCTCTGCGGCGCGCACGAGTCGGCGTTCGGGCCCCGCTTTCCCGACCAGTCCGCGGTGTGGGACGACGCGCTCGGCGCGCGGCTGATGGTCGCCGACGACGACCTGCAGCGCGGTGTCTACGCCGGGATGCTCGGGCCGACCTACGAGACGCCCGCCGAGGTGCGCATGCTGCGCACGCTCGGGGCGTCCGCCGTCGGCATGAGCACCGTCCACGAGGCGATCGCGCTCAACGCGATGGGTGCGCGCGTGTGCGGCGTGTCGCTGGTCAGCAACCTCGCCGCCGGGCTCGCCAAGCACAAGCTCAGCCACGACGAGGTGATCGCGGCCGGCAAGGCGGCGGAGGGCCGGCTCGTCACGATGCTCACGCGCTTCTGCAGCGGCTTCCCCGGGAGAATCACACCTTGATCGAGGACTTCGAGATCCGCGAGTACCAGCCGGGCGACGAGGCGGGCATCCTGCAGTCGTTCAACCGGGTGTTCCGCGAGGTGTGCGGGCCGACCTACGTCGACCGTGACCTGGCGTTCTGGCGCTGGGAGTTCGAGCAGAACTCGCTCGGACATCGCATCACCGTCGGCATCGCGCCGGACGGCATCGTCGCCGCGCACTACGGCGGTGTGCCGCTCGCGATGCACACGGCGTACGGCGATGCCACGTTCGTGCACATCGTCGACAGCTTCGTCGTGCCCGAACACCGCGCCGGGTTGAAGCGGCCGGGGCTGTTCGTCACGACCGCCTACCCGTGGTTCGAGCTCTGCCATCGCATGGGCGACGCGGTGATGTACGGCTATCCGGTCAAGACCGCCGAGCGCATCGGCCAACGCTACCTCGAGTACCACCTGCTGCGCGTGGTCGACTACCTGTGTCGGGATGCCGCGGCCGGCGCCGTAGAGGGACCGACTGACGTGACCGTCGAGCGCGCCGGCGCGGTGCCGGCCGATGCCGATGCGCTGTTCGCCGAGGTCGCGCGCGAGCGGCAGTGCCTGATCCGCCGCGACCGCGCCTATCTCGACTGGCGCTACGTGCAGCGGCCGGGTGACGACTACGAGATCCACACGGCGCGTCGCGACGGTCGGCTGCGTGGCATCGTCGCGCTCCGCCCGATCCACGAGCTCGTGCCCGGGGCCTGCACGATCGTCGACTGGGTCGTGCCGGGCGGGGACGAAGCGGTCGTCGACGCGCTGATCGCGCGGGCGACAGCAGTCGCGCGCGCCCGCGGGCGCGGGACCGTGATGGCGGTGTTCGCCGACCCGGCACCCGAGCACGCGGCGCTCCGGGCGCGAGGGTTCGAGGTCGTGCCCTCGGGGCGCTACGACGAGCGCCGTCTGACGCATCGGATCTATCATCCGCAGATGACCAGCGAGTGGCTGACCGAGCACTGGTGGTACACGCTCGGCGACTCGGATCTCGCATGACGAGGCGGCGACGACGCGTGCTGTTCTGGATCCTGCTTCCGGTCCTGCTCTATCTGGCCGCCGCCGTCGCGATGTGGGCGATGCAGGATCGCCTGATCTTCGTCGGTGCGACGTGGGGGCGTGGCGAGGCGCTGCCGTTCGCGCCGGGAGTGCGGGTCGAGGCCGTCCCGCTCCCCGGCACGCACGCGACGTTTCGTATCGCGACCGCCGAGCCGGCGATGGTCCGCGGGGTCGCGGTGTTCTTCGGTGGCAACGGCGAGGATCTGCGCACCGGCGTGCTGCGCGCGCAGACGTTCGCCGAATACGGGCTCGAGTGCGTCGCGGTCGAGTATCCCGGGTACGGCGACAGCGGCGGTCATCCGGGGCGGCGTGACTTCTTCGCGGCTGCGGACGCCGCGACCGACATCGCCGCGAAGCGGGCACGGGATCGCGGCGTGCCGCTGTTCGCGATCGGCGTGTCGATGGGCACGTTCAGCGCGATGCACCTCGCCGCCGAGGGCCGCGTGGCGAAAGCGCTGATCGTCTCCGGTCCCACGTCGCTCGAAGCCGGAGCGCGCGTGCACTACCCGTGGCTGCCGGTGTCGCTCCTGCTCCGGCACCACTTCGACAGCCTCGCGCTCGCGCCGAAGACGCAGTGCCCGGTGCTCGTCCTGCACGGGGATCGCGATCGCGTGGTACCGGTCGAGATGGGCGAGGCGCTGGCCAAGGCGCTGCCGAAGGGCGAATGGGTCGTGGCCGAGGGCTACGCGCACGACGACCTCCCCCTCGACGTGCGGGGACCGTTCGGCCCGCGCATCGCGGAATTCCTGGGGCTGCGATGAACCGGCGGGCGGTCGGCGCGGCCGTGCTCGTCGCGGTCGCCGCGACGGTGTGGATCGCCCGGTTCGACCACTCCGCGATGCCGGAGATCGGTCGCTTCCGGGACGACGCCTACTACTACTTCGCCTGGGTCCGCAACCTGCTGTCGGGGAACGGTCCGACCGTCAGCGCCGGTGTCGCGACCAACGGCCTCCACGTCGGCTGGGCGATGGCCCTGGTGCCGCTGTGGGCGTTCGGTGGCGATGCGGGGCTCGTCGGCGGCGCGCGCTGGCTCGGCCTCGCGTGCCTCGGGGGGGCGGCTCTGGTGCTGTTTCTCGTGCTGCGGCGTGAGGGTGTGACGAGCCGGTGGGCGGCGGTCGGTGCGTTCGCGGTGCTCGCGGATGCCCGGCTCGTCGACGAAGCGCAGAACGGGCAGGAGACCGCGATGGCCTGCCTCGCGGTGGCCCTGCTGCTCGGCGCGCGTCGAGCGCGCACGCGGTGGTTCGTGCTCGCGAGCGTGCTCGCGGTGGCGGCGCGCAGCGATTTGATCTTGGTCGTCGCTGCGCTCTCCGTCGTGCGCCCCGGGCCGTGGCCGCGGCGCGCATCGGTCACGGCGATCACGCTCGGCTGCTACGCGACGTGGAACGTGCTGATCGCCGGGCATCCGTTGCAGGACTCCGCTGCGCCGATGCCCTGGCTCGCGCACACGAACCTGGCGCCCGACGACGCGAAGGGCTGGCTGCACGCGCTGTGGTGGTGGGGGCGGCCGTGCCTGCTCGGTGCGCCGTTCGCGACGATGGGCGCAGCGGGCATCGCTGCGCTGCTCGCGCTCGCGATCCCGCTGCGAGGCGCTTGGCGGTCCGCACCGGTGCTGATCGTCGGCGTCGCCGCGGCGTTCGGTGCGCACGATCTGCTCGTGCCGGCGATCGCTGCGGCACTGATGACGGTCGCGCCATCCCCCGACCCGTCGGCGCGCCGGGTCGCGCGCGCGCTGCTCGTCGCGGCGGTCGCGCTGGTCGCGCTGCACTGGCTCGTGCGGTGGTATCCGCGCGACTACTACGTCGCGCCGTTCGCCATCGCGGGCGCGTGGGGTCTCGCACGCTACGGCATGACCGCGTCGTGGAACGGCCGCTGGATCCTCGCGCTGGCGCTCGTCGCGACGCTCGCCACGCGAATCACGACCCCGCTTCCCGATCGAGCGTGGCAGGAGTCGATGGTGTTGGCCGGGCAGTTCGCCGACCGATTCGTCCCCGCCGAGGCGCCGATCGGCAGCTTCAACTCCGGGATCGTGTCGTGGCTCCGGCGAGGTCCGGTGCTCAACCTCGACGGCGTCGTCGACCGGCCGGCGTTCGCGGCGCTCCGCGAGCACCGGCTCGGCGCGTTCCTCGACCGCCAGGGCGTCGCTTGGCTGTGCGACAACGAGGTGGAGTTCTCGCTCGCGCGCGGCGTGCTCCACGCGTGCGGCCGATGCTTCGGGCCGGACTTCGATCCGAAAGCCGACCTCGTCGAGGTGGCGCGGTTCGTCGGCACCGGCGCGGACACCGGACGGGCGGGCACGGGTTCGTTCCGCCTCTACCGGCGCGGTGGCGCGCCGCCCGACATGGCGGCGGCGTTCGACGATCTCGGTCCGCGCCCCGGTGGCGGTCGCTGGCTCGCCTGGCGAGGCAGTTACGGCGAGGAGCTGCGCCGTCGTGAGGCGGGGAACGACGTCCCGCTCGCGGCCGCGGTTCAAGGAGTGACGCTGGTGCTGAGTGCGCCGCCGGCTCGCGGTGACCAGGCGGCGCTCTACGTGCGGTCGCCGCTCCCGTCGCCGACATCGAGCTACCCGACGGGTGCCGCGCACCCGATCATGACCTACACGAACTGAGCCGGAACCCGACCCGAAGGACCGACCATGCACCTGACGCTCGCCGATCAATTCTTCCAGGAGCAGGGCCGCACCGGGGCGTCCGGCGAGCTCTCGACGATCCTCAACCGCGTGACGCTGGCGGGTCGCATGATCGCCAACCACGTCCTGCGGGCCGGCCTCGCGGGCGAGCTCGGCAAGACCGGCGACGTGAACGTCCAGGGTGAGGAGGTCAAGCGCCTCGACGTCGTCAGCAACGAGATCTTCCGCGAGGTGTTCGCGCGCGTGCCGGTCATCGCGGGGATGGCGTCGGAGGAGATTCCCGATCCCCACTACTTCGCCGACGACATGCAGCACGGGAAGTACGTCCTGCTGCACGATCCGCTCGACGGCTCGAGCAACGTCGACGTCAACGGCTCGATGGGGACGATCTTCAGCGTCTACCGGCGAGTCCAACCGGACCGGACCGCGTCGATGGCGGACTTCCTGCGGCGCGGCTCGGAACAGGTCGCTGCCGGGTACCTGCTGTACGGGCCGGCGACGATGTTCGTCTACACGGTCGGCGGGCCGGTGCACGGCTTCACGCTCGACCGTGCGAACGGTGCGTTCTTCCTGACCCACGCGAACCTCCGCATGCCGGAGTCCGGCGGCACCTACTCGGTCAACGAGTCGAACCAGCCGAAGTGGCCCGAGAGCACGCGGCGGATGGTCGAGGCGTTCCGCAACGGCGAGACGCGGTGCGGCGAGCGTTCGGCGCGCTACGTCGGCGCGCTGGTCGCCGACTTCCACCGCACGCTGATCCACGGCGGGATCTACATGTATCCCGCGCACGCCGGCCGGCCTGGGGGCAAGCTGCGGCTGCTCTACGAGGCGGCGCCGCTGGCGATGGTCGCGAAGCAGGCCGGTGGGTGGGCCACCGACGGCGAGCGCGACATCCTCGACATCGAGGCGACGGAGCTGCACCAGCGCGTGCCGCTGTTCCTCGGGGCGCGCGGCGACGTCGAAGAAGCGATGCGCCTGATGCGCGAGTGAGTCCCCGGCCGTTCGACGCGAGGACTATTCGACCTTGCGATAGCTCGTCGCGACGAACGCGCCGTCCTTCATCGCACCGGTGATCTCGACCTGCGCGCCCTTCGCGCCGAGATCACAGAACTCCATCTCGCCGAGCGCCGGCCACTCGAGCCGGACGAGCTTGCCGTCGATGTCGACGTAGTTGCCGCAGTGGCGGATGCCGGCGATCGTGCAGCCGCACACCGCGTGATGCACCTCGGGCGTCGTGATCGCCTTCGCTGCGACCGGCGCCGTCTCCTGCGCCGTGCCGGCCGGCGTGTCCTGGCCGCAGCCTGCGAGCCAGCAGAGGGAGAGAAGCAGCGCGGTGCGGGTCAGCATCTGGTTGTCCTGGGCCATCGATCCGGATCGGGCTCACTCGCTGCGGAGGCCGTAGAACTCGGAGTTCTCGACCGGTGGGAGCAGCTCGCGGCGGAGCAACATCGTGCGGGCGGCCCAGATTTCCTTGAACACGCGATATGCGAGCGCCGTGCGATCCAGGTAGTCGACGCCATCGGAGCCGCCGGTGCCGACCCGCCGGCCGATCACGCGCTCGACCATCCGTGCATGCCGCTGGCGGAACACCAGCATCGATTGCTCGGCGGCCACCAGCGCGTCGATGATCTCGCCGGGCCACGACAGGAGCGGGAGCTCGCGATGGCTCTCGATGAACAGGATCGCGGCGCGCAGCCGGCGCACCCGATGCGCTTCGGCCGGTTCGTCCACGTCCTGCGCGCGCAGGTAGGCCGCGGCGCGGTCCAGCTCGCCGGCGTACCGCCGATCGAGGCGTTCGACGTCCGCGGGCGTCAGGGCCTGCTGCTCGAGCGAGTCGGCCTTGCGCCGCTCCATCCCGACCCGCTGCCGATCGAGGAACTTCTCGATCCACTCCGACACGACGCGATCGTCGCCGGCGGCGCCGGGGGTCGATCCCTGGATCGGCGCGCGCTCGAGCCAGCGATAGACCGCCGCCTTCAGCGTCGGGAGGTCGGCCTGCCGGGCCTTGACCCGGGCGAGCGCCGGGGAGTGGTCGCCGGCGTCGCCGCGCAACGCCTGCAGGTAGCTGCCCTCCGCGCCGAGCGCGATGCGATCCTCGTCGTCGAGTCCCATCAGGATCTCGATCTCGCGGAGCTGCGCCGACTGGAACCCGCTCGCCGGCGACAGCTTGTCCCGGAACTCGAGGTACGCCTGCGTGCGCATCGTCTCCATCAGACGGAAGTGGTCCGCCATCAGTTGGAAGATCAGCGTCACGCGGCGCAGGCTCTGGGCCACCGCATCGAGGCCGGTCTCCGGCACGTGGTCCTGGCCGAACACGTCCCGCGCGGCGACCAGCTCGCGCAGGACGAGCTTCATCCACAGCTCGTCGATCTGGTGGATGACGATGAACCGGACCTCGTCGTTGCCGAGGGCGCACTCGTCACCCTCGATCCCGCCCTGCAGGCGCAGGAGGTCTTCGACGCGGATGTAGTCCCAGTAGTTGGTGGTGCCGGTGGCTTTCGACTCGGGCAAGGGGTCGCGACTCACTGCGAGGAGATCTGGAAGTTGATCGTGTACTCCGTCATACCCGCTCCGACCGAGAACTCCTGCTTCGTCTTGTTGTGGTCGACGACCATCTCGAACGGATTGCCCTGCCGCGCCGCGGTCGCCTGGTAGCGTCCGGAGGGCAGCCGCTTCGGCACGACGAAGTTGCCCTGGTCGTCGGTCACCGTCTGGGCCGAGAAGCCGAGCTTGCGCTGGTCGGGCGGCACGTTCGGGTCGACGGTGGAGCTGATGTTGACGCGGACCTGCGCCGCCGGCAGGCCGTCGACGCGCACCGTGCCGTGAACCACGACGCCGGTCTCGACGCGGATCGGCGGCACCTGCGTGGTCTCGCCGTCCTTGACCTCGACGTCCTTCTGATAGGTCGTGACCACGTCGGCCGAGTCGACCTTGAGCTGGTAGGTCCCCGGCGCCAGCGTCGAGAGTGCGAAGTTGCCGTTCGCGTCGGTCCGGGCACCGGTGGTCGTGATCTGGTACGGCACCATGCCGCCGAACATCTGCACGACCGCGTTGTCCTCGTAGAAGTTCGGCAGCGTCGTCACGGCGGCGCCGGCCAGCGGGCGGCCATCGGTGCCGACGACCTGGCCGGTGATCTTGCCGCCGCCGGAGACCGTCACCTCGCGCTCGGGCTCGGGCTCGTCGCCGTTGGCCGCGATCTCGAACGGCTCGGAGTAGGCCTTCGCGTAGCCGCGCGCGCGCACCTCGAACACGTACTGTCCCGGATCGAGGGACGCGACCTGGTACCAGCCGTCCTTCAGGTCCACCGATCGGACATGCTCGGTGGTGCGGCCCTGGACGAAGCCGTGGGTCAGTTGCTCGGGGAAGTAGCGGCGGACGTCGACGTCGTACGCGTCGACACGCCGGCCGTTCGCAGCGGTGACTCGGATGCGCGCGCCCTTCTGGGACTCGAGCACGACGACCTCCTCGGTGCTGCCGGCGAGGACCGGCTTCACCTGGCGGGAGATGTAGCCGGCCGCGTTGACATCGAGCTGATAGGGGCCGTCGACGAGACCGATGACGGAGAACCGCCCGTTGGCGTCCGTCCGCGCGCGCAACGTCAGTGGCGTCTTGGCGGAGATCGCGTAGGCCTGGATCGACGCGTTCCGGATCGGCTTGCCGTCCGCGTCGGTCACCGTGCCGCCGATCGACTTGCCCGGCGGGAGCGGGAAGTCGAGCGTCGTCGGCGCATCTTCCTTGATCTGCTGATTGGGAATCGTCACGCGCGCGAAGCCGTCGGCCGCGGCCGAAACGGTCCCGACTCCGGGTGGCGCGTTCTCGAAGCGGAAATGGCCGTTGGTGTCGGTGGTGGTCTCGACGCCGTTCTCACGGCCGGGCGTCGCGCCCATCACGAACGCCTGGCCGGTCGGCTGGATCGTGACGGACGCACCGGCGATCGGCGCGCCGTTGGCTTCGGCGCGCACCGAACCCTCGACGATCGCGCCCGCATCGAGCTTGACGACACCCGCGTCCCACCACTTGCCGCTGAACAGCGTCAGGTTCGGCATGACCTTGTCGGGGTGCTCGGCGCTCGTGAAGCGGAGCTCGTAGACCTTGGCCGGCGGAACCTCGCGCAGACCGAGCGCGAACGCCCCGGTCGCATCGGTCTCGGTGGACGCGAGCGGTGGGTCGATCGCGCCCCGCTGCATCTTCAACATCATCTCGAACAAGTTGTTGCCGACGCCCTCGAACAGGTACGCCTTCGCACCCTGCACCGGAGCGCCGCGCGAGTCGACGACGCGACCCTTCACGCCCTGCGGCAGATCGGCGCCGGAAGGCGCCGTGTCGACGACCTCGGTGCGCGAGATCTGCGAGGCATCGCCGGTCTGCGGCGGCTTGGTGTCGTCCACCTTCACCGGATCGACGGGCGTGTGCGTCTCGTCGGGCTGCGGGTGTTCCGCCGTGTCGGTGTGCGGGCCGAGCGGCGCGGGCCCGTTGTTCGACATCAGCATGTAGACGCCGAACGCCGCCGCGATCAGGACGAGGACGATGATCAGGCTCTTGGTGGGGGTGTTCATGTCGGCAAGCGGGGGCCGTGATGCTTCAGTTGCTGCTGAGTGTGAAGTGGACCTGCTGGGACTCCTGGCCCCGCACGATCTGGAAATCCTGGCGTGTCTTCGAGAAGTCGAGCACCTGGAGGAGCGGCGTCGGCACGGTCTGGCGTGCGGCTCGCGCCTGGTAGCGGCCCGGCGGGAGTCGCCGCGGCAGACGGAACTCGCCGCGGTCGTCGGTGACCGTCTCGGCCTGGAAGCTCGGCGCGGAGGGACGGCTCGGATCGGGGAGCGAGGACACCTGGACGCGGATCTGTCCGGTCGGCACGCCGTCGAGCCGCGCCGTCCCCGTCAGCTCGGCACCGCGATCCATCCGGATCTCCCCGGCGTCGGTCGTCCGGCCCTCCTCGACGACGACGTCGTTCACCTCCAGCTCGGAGTTTGCCGGGTGGCGCAGGCGGAGCTGATAGCGGCCCGGCGCGAGCCGGTCGAAGTGGAACCGCCCGTCGGCGTCGGTGCGCGTCGTGTCGCGCGTGATCCGATCCGGCACCATGCCGTCGAACATGCGCTTGAACACCGTGTCCTCGTGGTGGTTCGGCAGGGTCCCGACCTCCGCGTCGGCGAGCGGGCGACCGTCGCCGCCGAGCACCACCCCGATGATCTGGCCACCCTCGAGCAGCGTCACGTCGACGGCGACCGGGCTGCCGTCGCGCGGCACCTCGAACGGCGCGCTGAAGGTCTTGGCGAAACCGCTGGCTTCGACCTGCACGACGTATTGGCCGGGATCGACGTCGGCGAGCGGGTACCGCCCGTCGCGAAGATCGTCCGGCAGCACGCGATGGAGCCGTGCGGTGGGCACGTGACCGATCTGGTCGCGTTCGGCGTCGTAGGACTTGAGCTCGAGGTCGTAGCGATCGACGGCTCGGCCGTTCTTCGCGCGCACCAGCACCTCGAGGGTCGACTGTCGGTGGAGCACGACGTGCTCGTCGTGGCCGCCGGCGGACACCGGTTGGATCTTCTCGGCGACGAAACCCGGCGCGACGACGGTGAGCTGGTACGGTCCCGGCACGAGGCCGATGACCTCGAAGTGGCCGTCGGCGTCGCTCCGCGCGCTGAGGCGCATCGGGGTCTTCGCGCTGAGCGCGAACGCATCGACGGCGGCACCGCCGATCGCCGCTCCGCGCGGGTCGGTGACCACGCCGGCGATCGACTCGCCCTTCGGCAGCTCGAAGTCGATCCGGTTCTGGGTCTCGCGCGAGAGCTGCACCGACTGGCGGTCTCGGCGAGCGAAGCCGGGAGCGACCGCCGACACCGTCGCGAGACCGTCCGCACAGTGCTCGACGCGATAGCTGCCGCCGGCATCGCTCGTGGCCGTGCGTCCGGACTCGCGGACGCCCAGCACGTCGACGGTCGGCAGCGCACCGGCGGGCACGACGGTGACGGTCGCGCCGGCGACGGGCAGGCCGCTGCCGCCCTGGACGGTCACGCGGCCCTCCACCGTGACGCCGGGATCGAGGGTGATGTCATCGAGGCGGATCCAGCGATCCGGGAACAGCGTCACCTCCGGCACGGCACGGTGCGCGAAGTCCGGGTGCGCGATGCGCAGCTCGTACCCCCCGGGCGTCACGCGCTGCACGCCGAGCGCGAACTCGCCGTGCTCGTCCGACTCGGCGCGCGCGATCGGCGGGGCGACGACCCCGCGCCGCGCGGCGAGCAACGCCGTCAGCGGCTGGCGGGCGTGGCCCTCGAACAGCAGGATCTCCGCGTCCGCGATCGGGGAGCCGTGTGGATCGACGAGACGGCCGCGCATGCCCTGCGGTGCGGTCCGTCCCTCGTCGGTCGGGGGCAGGGGGCGCCGTTCGATCTCGGGTTCCTGCGTGCCGGCTTTCGCCGCCGCGGCGTCGCCGGTCGACTTCGGCGGGACCGGGTCGGTCGGCGCGGCGCTCTCGACCCCGGGCAGTGGTCGCGGCGGCGTTTCGCCGGCAGAATCGTGGTCCTGGAGCAGCACGATCGCGACGGCGGCCGCCAGGGCCGCGACGGCGGTGATCAGGAGCTTGCTCGAGGACTTCATCGCGGTGCGAGTTCGAGTGCGGTCGCGCCGTCTTGCGGCAACCAGACCCGCGTGCGCGTGCTCGCGCGCCGATCGGCGGCCGAGGCGGCGTTCCCCGTCGACGGGAGATAGTAGAACACGTCGTACGGTCCGGCGGGCAGCGCGTCGAACCGGAACCGCCCGCCGGCGTCCGTGGTGGTGCGGACCGACTGCCGCGGTGCGGCGGTGGGATCGGCCACCGGCTCGGCACAGACGGCGGCCCCGGCGAGCGGTCGTCCCTGGCCGTCCCGCGCGACCCCCGCGAGGATATGGCCAGCCGGCATCCGCAGGTCCCCGGCGCGGAACGCGCCGACTCCCTCGGGAATCGGGATCGGCCCGGTGAGCAGCGTCGCCTGCCCGGTCGCCCGGACGCGCAGCCGGATCGACGGCTGCGTGGTGACGTTCGCCCAGACGTCGAACGTGCCGTTCGCCGCGCTCGTCGCCGGCGCGCGCGGCACCGGCCCGTGCACGGCCGTGGCCACGAGCTCCGCCCATTCCGTGCCGTCGTCGTTCGGGTCCATCACCTCGATCTCCGCACCGGCGACGGGTCGCCCGGAGGCGCCCAGCACGCGGCCGTGGACGACGACCGCGGGCTCGAGCTCGAGGGTGGGCCGCTGGTCCGGCGCGGGCCCTGCCGACAGCGGACCGACACGTGCCGGCGCGTGCCGCTCCGACGACGCGGTCACGAAGAATCTTCCCGGCGGCAGGCCGCCGATCCGGAAATTCCCGGCGTCGTCGGTGCGTGCGCTGGCATCGACGAACCGATCGCCGCGCACCAGTGCGAAGCCGTCGGCGGGCGTCGCGACCACGTCCGCGCCGGCGATCGGCGCGCCGGTGCGAGCATCGACGACGCGCCCGGCGAGCTCGGCCGCCGGCGTCACGCGGATCACCAGCGGACCCGCCAGCGGCAGCTCGGCCTCGACCTCGACGGGCGACCAGTCCTTCGCGTCGACGCGCACTCGGACCGGCCCGGCGGGCAGTCCGCTCAGGCGGAATTCGCCGCTCGTGGAGGTGCGGGCGCTGCCGCCGAGCACGTCGGGCCCCGGGGCGATCGTGACGTCGGCGTCGGCGATGGCCGCGCCCGACGGGGTCACGACCCGACCCGAGAGCGCGTGACCGGCGGCGAGCCGGATCTCGAAGCCGTGCGGTGGGCCGCTGTCCGCCTGCAGGTACGGCCGTTCGATCGACGCGCGTCCGGTGGCCGTGACGCGCAGTCGGTATCCGCCGGGCGGCACGCCGTACAGCAACGCACGCCCGTCGGCGCCGGTGCGAGCCGACCGTTCGACGGTGGTGCGTCCGGGCTCGTTGGCGAGCTCGGCGGTGACCAGCTCCGGCAGCAGCGTGACCGACGCACCCTCGACCGGGCCGCCGTCCTCGGCGCGCCGCACCAGCGCGACGCAGCCGAGCGCGGACGCGAGGCGGACGTCCCCGAGGTCGAGGGTGCCCCGCGCCGCGAGCTCCACCGTGCGCGGCGGGAACTGCGGATGTTGCAGCACGAGCACCGCGCGGCTCGCGACCGTCCCGTGCACCTCGAACCGACCGTCCGGACCGGTGCGAGCCCGATCGAGTGCGCTCGCCGGCTCAGGGTCGAGCAGCGCGTCGGCCACCGGCAGGAGCAGCACCTCGCAACCGCTGATCGGTTCGCCCAGCGGGTCGACGATCCGGCCGGCGACCCGCAGATGGTCGCCGGCGGGCTGCGCGCTCCGCACGTCCGTCGACGCCGGTTCGGCCGAATCGGACGCGGGCCCGACGGGCGTCGTCGCGGCTTGGGGCGGTGGTTCGTTCGCGGGCCCGGGCTCGCGCCCGAAGCTCCACCACGCGATCACGGCGATCGCGGCGACGAGGGGGATGGCGAGCGCGAGGCGTCTCAAGGCGCGGGGTCCTCCAGCCGCGAGGTCGGGGCCGGGTCGGCGGCGCGGGAGCGGTCGGCAGGCCGGGTCCCGACCTCGGCCAGCAGGGCGATCAGCTCGGAACGGCAGGTGCCGCAGCCGGTACCGGCCCGGGTGGCTTCCCGCAACGCCTCGACGTCGTCGTGACCGGCGCGGATCGCGCGGATCAGGGTGTCGCGGTGCACCTTCATGCACCAGCAGATGCGCGGGCTGGCATCGTCACCGGGTCGTTCGAAGCTCGGTCTCGTCGGCATGTGCGCTTGGCGGCGGCCGCGTGCAGCCGCTGTGTTCCCCGCGGGGGGGACCGGCTCTATGGTAGCCGGGCTCCGGCCGGTCGCGACGCACCGCTCACCGCGGTTCCGCGGTCGCGCCGATTCCCCCGAGAGACCGGCGAGAGCTTTGAACGACCTCGAGATCGCCCGTTCCGTTCCCCTCCGTCCTCTGGCCGACGTCGCGCGGCTGCTCGGCCTCGGCGAGGACGATCTGGAGTTCCACGGTCGCACCATGGCCAAGGTGCGCCTCGACGTGATGCGGCGCGAGAAGCTCCGGCCTCGCGGCAAGTACGTGGTCGTGACCGCGATCACGCCGACGCCGCTCGGCGAGGGCAAGACCGTGCACACCGTCGGGATCTCGATGGCGCTGAACCGGATCGGCAAACGCGCGTGCTGCGTCATTCGCCAGCCGTCGATGGGGCCGGTGTTCGGCATCAAGGGCGGCGCGGCGGGCGGTGGCAGGAGCCAGATCGTGCCGCCGGAGGACTTCAACCTGCACCTGACGGGCGACTTCCACGCGGTGTCGGCGGCGAACAACCTGCTCGCCGCGATGGTCGACACGTCGCTGCTGCTCGACAACCCGCACCACCTCGATCCGGAGTCGATCACCTGGCGCCGCGTCGTCGACGTCAACGATCGTGCGCTGCGCGAGATCCAGGTCGGGCTCGGCGGACCGAAGAACGGCGTGCCGCGGACGACGGGGTTCGACATCACCGCGGCGAGCGAGGTGATGGCCGTGCTCGGTCTCGCGTCCGATCCGCACGACCTGCGTGAGCGCCTCGGCCGGATGGTCGTCGGGTACGACGGGAGCGGACACGCGGTCACCGCGGAGGACCTGAAGGCCGCCGGCTCGATGGCCGTCCTCCTGCGCAAGGCGATCGAGCCGACCCTGATGCAGACCCTCGAGGGCACGCCGGCGCTCGTGCACACCGGCCCGTTCGCGAACATCGCGCACGGCAACTCCTCGATCGTCGCCGACCAGATCGCGCTGCGCTGCGCCGATTTCGTCGTCACCGAGGCGGGCTTCGGCGCCGACATGGGTGCGGAGAAGTTCTTCAACATCAAGTGTCGCGTCTCGGGACTCAGGCCGGACGCGGCGCTGCTGGTCGCGACGGTGCGGGCGCTGAAGGTGCATTCGGGGCGGTTCGACATCGTCGCTGGCAAGCCGCTGCCGGAGTCGCTCGGCCAGGAGGACCTGGACGCGGTGCGCGCCGGTGCGGGCAACCTCGTCAAGCAGATCGAGAACGTCCGACTGCACGGCGTGCCGGTGGTGGTGGCGGTCAACCGGTTCCCCACCGATACGGAAGCAGAGCTCGAGCTGGTCCGGGAGATCGCGCGATCCGCCGGCGCGCACGCTGCGCACGTCAGCACCCTGTTCACCGACGGTGGGGCCGGGGGCGAGGAGCTGGCGCAGGCGCTCGTCGAAGCGGCGGACGAGCCGTCGACGTTCCGGTTCCTGTATCCGGAGGAGGCATCGCTCCGCGAGAAGATCGAGACGCTCGCGACGCGGGTCTACGGAGCCGAAGGCGTCGAGTTCTCGCCGCTGGCGCAGGAGCGCCTCGAGCGGTTCGAGAAGCTGGGCTACGGACGCATGCCGATCTGCATGGCGAAGACGCAGTACCTCGCTGTCGCACGACCCGAAGCTGAAGGGTCGGCCGGAGGGGTTCGTGTTCCCGGTGCAGGACGCGCGCGTGTCGGTCGGCGCGGGGTTCGTGTATCCGCTGGCCGGCGCGATGATGACGATGCCCGGGCTCGGACGGAATCCGAACGCGAGGAACATCGACCTGGACGAAGAGGGTCGGATCGTCGGGCTGATGTGAGCCATGGCCGGCACCGACAACACGTCGCCGGCCGCGTCCTCACCGTTCC
Source organism: uncultured Planctomycetota bacterium (assembly GCA_963823025.1). Classification (GTDB taxonomy): domain Bacteria; phylum Planctomycetota; class UBA1135; order UBA1135; family UBA2386; genus CAWGKH01. The sequence goes on from CAWGKH010000014.1 coordinate 290,208, forward strand.
GATACGTGCACTCGGGCGGGTTCCCGGGGTTGCTCGAGGAGCTCGGCCTCTCGCTCGCCGTGACGACCTACCAGGCGGGCAAGCTGATGCTGGTGCGCTCGGGTGGCGGCAAGCTGTCGATGCTGCTGCGCTCGTTCGAGCAGCCGATGGGGCTCGCGGTCGACGCGGGGCTCGACCGCATCGTGGTCGGCACGCGCCGGATGGTCTGGACCTTGCGCTCGGCGCCGGAGATCGCGCCGCAGCTCGACCCGCCCGGGCGACACGACGCGTGCTTCGTACCGCGCGCGGCGCACGTCACCGGTGACATCCGCAGCCACGAGATCGTGCTGGTCGGCGGTCGACCGTGGATCGCCAACACGCTGTTGTCGTGTCTGTGCACGATCGACGACGAGGACCACGGCTTCGTGCCGCGGTGGAAGCCGCCGTTCGTCGACCGGCTGGCCGGCGAGGATCGCTGCCACCTGAACGGCATCGCGGTGGACGGCGGCCGGATCCGCTTCGTCACCGCGCTCGGCGAGAGCAACCAGCCGGAGGGCTGGAAGGCGGGCAAGGTCGGCGGCGGCGTGCTGATCGACGTCGGGTCCGGCGCGACGGTCTCGCACGGGCTGTGCATGCCGCATTCGCCGCGGTGCCACCGCGACCGCGTGTTCGTGCTCGACTCGGGCCACGGGCACCTGTCGGTCGTCGACCCGGCGAGTGGAGCGGTCGACGTGGTCACGGCGCTGCCCGGCTACACGCGCGGGCTCGCGTTCCACGGCCGCTACGCGTTCGTCGGCTTGTCGGAGATCCGCGAGAAGCACGTGTTCGGTGGTCTGCCGATCGCCGACCGCGTCCCCGAGGCCGACCGCCACTGCGGCGTGTCGGTCGTCGACCTCGGGAGCGGCAACGTCGTCGAGTTCCTCCGCTTCGAGGCCGGCTGCACCGAGATCTTCGACGTCCAGGTGCTTCCCGGCATGCGCTGGCCCACGGTCGTCGGCTTCCAGGACCAGACGCTGGACGGGATCCTGATCGCACCGAAGGCGGCGTGGCGCGAGGGTGCCGAGCTGCCGTTCGACGCGTAGTCGGCGCGGCGTCAGTGAATGATCACGTCGACGGTGGCGTTGGTCAGGACCGTCTGCACCGGATACTGCAGCAGCACCGCCTGCCCGTAGAGGGTGCTGCCGTCGATCGCCGGGTCGTTCGGGATCGGCACCGTCACCGACGCCATCCCCGACGGTTGCGGGATCAGCATCGGCGGCAGCGCGATCGCCTGGTTCGGATCGATCCGGATCGTGCCGAGCGGCGGGAACGGGATCGTCGCGGTGCCGGTGGCGAGGAATGGGAAGGCGATGTCGCCGGCGCGGAACGGGCCGTAACGGGCGTAGACGTCGAGTTGATAGTCTTGACCGGTGCGGAGGAGGTAGGGGGTGTCGAGCTGGCGGAGGAGGTTGAGGGAGACGTGGTTCTGGAAGAAGCTGTCGACCCTCGAGCCGACACCGAACACGATGTCCGTATCCCCGTCACCGTCCGCGTCGCCGAGCGCGATCTTGCGCGTCGGTTCGTTGTTGGGTGGTAAGACGGTTGCGGACGCGTCGGTGAAGACGGCGCGGCCGTCGTTCAAGAAGATGCTGTCGTGCTGCTCGCTGCGCGGATGGTAGCTCCCGACGACCATGTCAAGGTCTCCGTCGCCGTCGAGATCACCGAGCGCCACCGACGAGGTGTGGCCATCATCGATCGGCAGTCGACCGGCGGTGGCGTCGGTGAACGTGCCGGTGCCGTCGTTGAGGTAGAGACTATTCCGCGCGAACGGGACGCGGCTGTTTCCGCACACGATGTCGAGGTCTCCATCACCGTCCACGTCTCCCAAGGCCATCGACAGCGTGGCGCCGTGCTCGATCGGCATCTGCGAGGCGGTCACGTCCGTGAAGGAGCCTGATCCGTCGTTGAGGTACAGGCGATTTGTATCCTGGTAGTATGCCACTCCCCACACCACATCGACATCGCCGTCGCCGTCCACGTCACCCAATTTGACGGCAAAGGTCCGGCCGGTTCCGCTCGGCATCCGCGAGCTCGTGGCATCGGTGAACACGCCGCCGCCATCGTTCAAGTAGAGACGGTTCTGCTGCCGTTCGTTCGCCGAGAGGATGTCGAGGTCGCCGTCGCCGTCGACGTCGGCCAGAGCCATGGAGCTGGTTGCGTCCGTGTCGCTGGGGAGGCGTCCCGCCGTGCCATCGGAGAAGGCGCCATGGCCGTTGTTGAGGTACAGGCAGTTCTGCTGCAGGTAGTTCGCGAACACGATGTCGAGGTCGCCGTCGCCATCGACGTCTCCGAGTGCGACGTCGGTCGACTTGTCGGTACGAGCCGGCATTCGTGTCACCGTGACGTCCGCGAAGTTCCCGTTGCCGTCGTTCAGGTACAGCCGATTCCGTTGTCCCGGGTGAGCGGCATTCGCGCACACGATGTCGAGGTCCGCGTCGCCGTCGACGTCTCCCAGCGCGATCCCTCTCGTCTCGTCGACGTCGATCGGCAGGCGCGAGGTCGTGGCCTCGGTGAAGGATCCGGAACCATCGTTCAGGTAGAGCCGGTTGCGTGGCTCGTAGTAGTAGGCGTTCCCGCAGGCGAGATCGAGGTCTCCGTCGCCGTCGACGTCAGCGGCTGCAATCACCTCGGTCCCGTCGTCGTAGAGTGGCACGTGATTCCACGTGATGTCGGTGAACGTGCCGTTGCCGTCGTTGCGGTAGAGGCGATTCTGCTGCCGGCGGTTGGCAGAGAGCATGTCCAGGTCGCCGTCACCATCGACATCGACGAGGACGATACCTCGAGTCTTGTTGTTCAGGGACGGCATTCGCGATGAGGTTTCGTCAGTGAACGTGCCGTTCCCGTCATTCAGATACAGCCGGTTCTGCTTCCCGAATTGGTTCCAGTAGTCCGTGCCGAGCACGAGGTCGAGGTCGCCGTCGCCATCGACGTCGCCGAGCACGACGGATTCGGTTCGGTCGGTGTCGCGGGGCATCCTGCCCGAGGTCACGTCAGCGAACGACGCTCCGCCGTGATTGAGGTAGAGGCGGTTCTGTTGATTGCGATTTCCACACACGAGGTCGAGGTCGCCATCGCCATCGACGTCGCCGAGCACCACCGACTCCGTGTTGTCCTGATCGACCGGCAAGTACGCCGCCGTGGCATCGCTGAAGATCCCGGCGCCGTCGTTGAGGTACAGGCGATTCTGCGAGTTGTCGCCATACACGATGTCGAGGTCGCCGTCCCCGTCGATGTCGCCGAGCGCCAGCGAGCGAGCCCCGCGGAGGCTTGCTGGCATGTGCGTCGATGTGACTTCGGTGAAGTTCGCGAAGCCGTCGTTCAGGTACAGCCGGCCCTGGAGGCTGCCACCGGCGACGAGGTCGAGATCTCCGTCCCGGTCGACATCACCGAGTGCGATCGCAACGGTCAAATCGGTGACCGTTAGCCAACCGCTCGGTGTGATGTCGGTGAAGACGCCGGCTCCGTCGTTCTCGTAGACCCGATTCGGCGACCCGCTGGTGCTGCCACAAACCGCGTCCGGATCCCCGTCGCCATCGAGGTCGCCGAAGACCATGGAAGAAGTGTGGTCCCGGTCGGCGGGCAACTGTCGCTTGGGCAACTCCTCGAACTGTCGCTGTGCCTGCGCGGATGCCCCGAGCGCGGCGATGACCGCGGCGGTGAGGGCGGCCGACGATCGGCACGTTCGCAGCGGGAGTCCGCGTGTCGGCGAGGTGATGGATCCGCGGTGCATGGGTTGCCTCCTGGCGGCGGCCGTCAGCCCATGATTACAACATCGTACGAGCGGCACGACCAGTACACGGCAGCCGAGGCGGTCGGTGGCCGGCCCCGAAGTCCCGTTCGCCGGTTCGTCCCACCCCGAGACCCCGCCTGCCGGAAACCTCGCCAACAAGGGTGGCGGACCGACTCCATTTTCTGCGCCGGAATGTCGATGAACTGCACGGCGGCGCGGCGCGCGTCGCCGGAGGATTCGACAGATGCAGCACGCCGTCCGTTCCGGTTCCGAGGCGACCTTCCCACCGCTGGCCCGTGCGTATCGGGACTCCGGGGCACCGCGTCGGGACGAGGATCGGCGGGACGACCGGCCGTGCGAGCGAGACGTGCGCTACCGACTCACCGGCCTCGCCGACGCCGGCTGGTCGCACGGCGTGACGGTCGACGTCTCGGAGACCGGCGGGACGTTCCTCGTGGACGGCGCCTGGCACATCGTCGAGCGGATCGAGGGCGAAGACTCGGTCCCGATCGCGCTCGAGCTGCCCTGCATCGCTTCGAACGACCCGATCCGGGTGCGCGGCGAGGTCGTCTGGGTGCAGCCCGACGGCGGCGGTTCGGAGGGCGTCGATCGCATCGGTGTACGGTTTCGCGACGTCCCGCTTCGCGACGCCGCGCGGCTGCGTTGGCTGATTTGCGCGCGCCGCGATTCCTGAGTCGACTCAGCTCGCCATCGCGCGGAGCTGCGCGGCGATGCCGTCGGCGTCGAAGCCGAATTCCGCCCGCAGGTCCTGCCACGGTGCGCTGGCGCCGAACCGGGTGAAGCCGATCACGTGGTCCAGACTGCCGGTGAACTGGCAGAGCGACTCCGGGCGGCCGAGCTCGACGCCGAACACCGGCAACTCGCGCGGCAACACCGCATCGCGGTAGTCGCGCGGCTGATCGGTGAACGTCTCGATGCACGGCATGCTGACGACGCGCAGGTGGAGGCCCTCGGCGGCGAGGATGCGCGCCGCGTCGAGCGTCACCGATACCTCCGAACCGGTCGCGATCACCGTCCCGCGCGCGGTCTCCGTCGGCTCGTGCAGCACGTACGCCCCTCGCAGCAGCTCGGCGCGGTCGAATCCGTCTCGCCGCAGCAGTCGCGGCAGACCCTGTCGTGTCACGAGGATCGCGACGGGCCCTTCGTCGCGCGTCAGCGCGTGGGTCCAGGCCGCCGCGACCTCGAGGCCATCCGCCGGCCGCCAGACGTGCACGTGCGGGATCACGCGGAGCGCGATCGCCTGCTCGACCGGCTCGTGGGTCGGGCCATCCTCACCGACGTAGAGGCTGTCGTGCGAGAACACGTAGATCACCGGCTGGCTCATCAAGGCCGCCAGCCGGATCGACGGCCGCATGTAGTCGGAGAACACGAGGAACGTGCTGCCGACCGGGATGAGGCCGCCGTGGATCGCGAGCCCGTTGAGGATCGCGCCCATCGCGTGCTCGCGGATCCCGAAGTGGAGGTTGCGGTGTCCGTAGTCGCCGGCCTTCACGTCCCCCGACGTCTTGATCGCGGTCTTGCACGACGCGTTGAGGTCGGCGGAGCCGGTGACCAGCGACGGCACCAGCTCCGCGGCCCGCTGGATCACGGTCGACGACAACGCGCGCGTCGCGCCGTCGTCCTCGCCGACGGCATCGCACAGCTTCTCGAACAGGTCGTCGGGCAGCGTGCGCGCGCGGAACGCCGCGAGCTCGTTGGCCTCCGCGGGGTGTGCCTTCTCCCATGCCGCAAACCGCTCGCGCCATGCGCGCGCCTCGCGCGCCTTGCGTTCTCCGGCCGCGCGGAACTCCGCACGGACGTCGTCGGGCACCCAGAACGCCTCGTCCGGCAGCCCCAGCGCGACCTTCGCGCGCGCGACCTCCTCGGCGCCGAGCGGGGAGCCGTGCGCGCTCGACTTGTCCTGCTTGTTCGGGCTGCCGTAGCCGATGTGCGTGCGGCAGACGACGATCGTCGGCCGGTCGGCGCCGGCGGCGAACGCTTCCTTCATCGTGGCGTCGATCGCGTCGGGATCGTGGCCGTCGGCGAGGTGCAGCGCGCGCCACCCGTAGGCCTCGAAGCGCCTGCCGACGTCCTCCGAGAACGACAGCGACGTCGTCCCGTCGATCGTGATGTGGTTGTCGTCGTAGAAGAACACCAGGTTCGACAGCCGCAGGTGGCCGGCGAGCGAGCACGCCTCCGACGCGACGCCTTCCATCATGTCGCCGTCGGAGACGATCGCGATCACGCGGTGCGCATCGAGCTCCGGGCAGCCGAATCGCGCCGCCTCCATCCGTGCGGCGAGCGCCATGCCGACCGCGTTGCCGACCCCCTGGCCGAGCGGACCCGTCGTCGTCTCGACACCTTCCGTCACGCCGAGCTCCGGATGGCCGGGCGTTCGCGAGTGGAGCTGCCGGAACGACTGCAGGTCCTCCATCGTGACGTCGAAGCCCGCGAGGTGGAGCAGCGAGTACAGCAGCATCGAACCGTGTCCCGCCGACAGCACGAACCGGTCGCGCCCGGCCCAGTGCGAGTCGGCGACGTCGTACCGGAGGTGGTCGAGCCACAGCGCGACGGCGATGTCCGCCATGCCCATCGGCAGGCCGGGATGGCCGCTGTCGGCCTTCTGCACGGCGTCCATCGCGAGGCCGCGTACGACCTGTGCGGCGAGCTTGTGGTTGGCAGTGACGGGTTCGGCGGTCATCGTCGAGTCGGGGCGTTGGGGGGAGCCGGAGGCCCGGAGTAGCGCACCGGTGAAGCGCGCGGAAGGGCGAGCAATGTACCGATCTCGCCCGACCGCGGACAGAGCGGACTGGCGGGGGGGAACCGCGATCGGTGGTCCGCTATCGTGCGCAGCAGTCCGTTCCCTCCGCTCGCCGATGCCGATCCGCCCCACGCGCCGTCAGTTCCTCCAGACCTCCGCTGTCGCGGCCGCCGGAATTGCACTGCCGCTGCCGCGCCCGAAGCCGCTGCGGATCGCCGTCGTCGGGGTCGCCAACCGCGGCCGGGCGGATCTCGACGGCGTCGCCGGAGAGAACATCGTCGCGCTGTGCGATGTCGATGCGGGCTACCTCGCGAAGGCCGGCGAGCGCTTTCCCGACGCCAAGCGCTTCGCGGACTGGCGCGACCTGATGAAGCTCGCCGACGGCAAGCAGCTCGACGGGCTGGTCGTCGCCACGCCCGACCACCTGCATGCGCCCGTTGCCGGTGCCGCGATCCGACGCGGCGTCCACGTCTACTGCGAGAAGCCGCTCGCGCACGACGTGCACGAGGTGCGCGAGCTGACCCGCCTCGCCGAGCAGCATCGCGTCGTCACGCAGATGGGGACGCAGATCCACTCGCTGTCGAACTACCGCCGTGCGGTCGAGCTCGTGCGGTCGGGTGCGATCGGCAAGATCCATGCGGTCGACGTCTGGTGCGCGACCGGCGCGTGGGGCGGCGGCGCGCGCCCCGAGGGCGCGGACCCGGTGCCCGCGGGATTCGACTGGCAGCTGTGGCTCGGCCCCGCACCCGAGCGGCCGTTCCACGCCGGCACCTACCATCCCGTCGAGTGGCGCCGATTCTGGGACTTCGGCGAGGGCAACCTCGGCGACATGGGCTGTCACTACATCGACCTCGCGTTCTGGGCGCTCGATCTCGACGCGCCGGAGACGATCGAAGCCGACGGTCCGCCGGTGGATGCCGAGACCGGGCCGAAGGGGCTGCGCGTCCGTTGGAGCTTCGGTCCGCGCGGTGACCGGCCGGCGATCGTGTTGAGCTGGCACGATTCGGGACGGCGACCCGATCGCGTCGCGGAGCTCGGTCTCGACGACTGGAAGAACGGCGTGCTGTTCGTCGGCGAGAAGGGCTGGATCGTCAGCGACTACATGAAGCACCGGATCGGCCCGGACGAGAAGTTCCGAGGCTTCGAGCCGCCGCCGCCGTCGATCCCGGAGTCGCCGGGCCATCACGCCGAGTGGCTCGACGCGATCCGCACCGGTGGGAGGCCGACCTGCGCGTTCGACCACTCCGGTCCGCTGACCGAGACGGTGCTGCTCGGCAACGTCTCCTACCGGCTCGGCGGCAAGCGCCTCGAGTGGGATCGGGACGGGCTCCGCTGTCCGAACAGTCCCGAGGCCGAAGGCTTCCTCCACCGCGCGTGGCGCGAGGGATGGACGCCGTGAGCCCACTCCGCACGATGCGAACCCTTCTCTCTGGCAGCCATCCCCTCCGACCGATGCGAACCCTCCTCGCCCTCTCGTTGCTGGCACCGCTGGCGATCGCCCAACAGCCCTGGTTCCAGCAGATGGACTTCGGTCCGTGCATCTCGCTGACGTGTGAGGGCTTCACGCCCGACAACGCCGCCTACAAGGGGCGCGCAATACTGCTCGGTGACGACGCGGGCGTGCTGTTCGACACCGATCTGTTGCGCGTCGTCGATGCGTGGGCCGGTGGCCGGCTCGAGCTGCGCGGGACGCAGTACGACGGCCAGCACGGGATCGTGTCGCGGGTCGACGGCATTCCGGCGGAGATGACCGCGCGCGCGCCCGGGTTCGCGAAGCACGGCTCGTTCGACGATCCGCGGCCAATCCCCTACGGGCCGCTGCCGCGGGACCACGCGCGGTTCCTCGGGCTGTTCTTCCACGGCGACCGCGTCGTGCTGCACTACCGCGTCGGCGACCGCGACGTGCTCGAGACCTACGACGCGCTGCGCGGCAAGGACGGCAAGGCCTACGGCATCGTGCGCACGCTGCGGTTCGGGCCGGGTGCCGCGGTGGAGGCCGCACTGCTCGATCTTCCGGCGGCACCGGCGGACGTCGGGCGACACGTCGATCGCAGCGGAGTGATCGGCATGTCGTGGGTCCACGAGGTTCCGTCGCCGAAGCAGGGCGAGGCGCCGTCGAAGGCGACCGAGACGACCTGGCTCCGGGTGTCCGACGCGGACGGGGCCGCCACCGCCGACATTCGCGGGCAGCGCGCCGAGCTGCGCGTCAAGGCCGGCAAGCAGCCCCGGATCGTACGGATCGCGTTCGCCACCACCGCTGCCGGTGCCGAGCAGCCGGACCTCGGCCTGGACGGTGTGCCTGCCCCCGACTTCGACGCTTGGATCAACGGCGGCGTGCGCCGCTACCCGCAGGAGCTCACGACGCACGGCGAGCTCGGCAAGGGCGACGGACCGTTCGTCGTCGACACGATCACCGTGCCGGACTCGAACCCGTGGCACTCGCGGCTGCGCTTCGCGGCGTTCGACTTCGTCGACGACGACACCGCGGCGATCGCGACCTGGAACGGGGACGTCTGGCTCGTCCACGGTGTCGACAAGGACCTCGACCAGCTTCGGTGGACGCGCTACTGCACCGGTCTCTACGACCCCCTCGGCCTCAGGGTCCAGGGTGGTCGCATCTACACGCTGTGTCGCGACGGCATCCACATCCTGAACGACCTCGACGGCGACGGCGAGTGCGACGAGGTCGAGGTGTTCAACTCGGACGTCTACACGACCAAGGCGTTCCACGAGTTCGCGTTCGACCTCCAGACCGACGCCGCCGGCAACTTCTACTTCAGCAAGGCGGGCCCGGTGCGGCCGGGCGGCCGCGGCTTCGAGGAGATCGTGCCGCACCACGGCACTGTGATGCGCGTGTCGAAGGACGGCTCGAAGCTCGAGGTGATCGCGACCGGTCTGCGCGCGCCGAACGGCATCGCCGTGACTCCCGACGGCGTCGTCACGACCGGCGACAACCAGGGCACCTGGACGCCGGCGTGTCGCCTCAACATCACGACCAACGGCACGTTCTTCGGCTGCGAGGACACCGCGCACCGCGACCCGGCGCCGAAGACCTACGACCCGCCGATCTGCTTCTTCCCGATGTCGGTCGACAACTCGAGCGGCGGGCAGGTGTGGATCCCGGAGGACACGTGGGGACCACTCGGCGGACAACTGATCCACCAGAGCTACGGCCAGTCGGCGGACTACCTGGTGCTGCGGCAGGTGCAGGACGGCATCACCGAGGGCGGGGTCGTGCGGCTGCCGTGCCAATTCGACTCCAGCCAGATGCGCGGCCGCTTCCACGACGGCGACCTCTACGTGTCGGGCTTCAAGGGCTGGCAGACGAACGCGGTCAAGGAGACCGCGTTCCAGCGCGTGCGCCGAACCGACGCTCCGCTCCATCTGCCGATCGGCATGCGGGTGTGCCAGAAGGGCGTCGAGCTGACGTTCAGCGATCCGCTCGACGCAGAGACCGCCGGAGATCCAGAGAGCTACGGCATGCAGATCTGGAACTACGCGTGGACCGAGGCCTACGGGTCGCCCGAGTTCAAGCCGAGCGATCCGGAGAAGCGCGTCGAGGAGGGCGTCGAGAACCGCGACACGCTGAAGATCACCGCCGCGAAGCTCGCGCCGGACGGTCGCACGGTGTTCCTGTCGGTCGACGGCATGCAGAAGGTGATGCAGACGCGCATCACCTACAGCGTCGACGCCAAGGACGGGGCGATCGTCGAGGGTGAGATCTTCGGGACGATCCACTTCCTGCCGAAGACCCTGGAGGCATCGCACTGAGCGTGCGGGCGCGCTTCGGTCTGCTGGCCGGGTTCGGGGTCCTCGTCGGGGCGGGCGGAGCCGGTCCGTCCGCCGACCGCGCGCCGGGGCTCGTGTTCGAGGTCCGTCCCGCGGCGGGGCGCGATGGCTCCCTCGCGTCGGACGCGACCGTCGTCCGCACGCTCGCGCTGCGACTGCCGTCGGGTGAGCCGGCGACGCCCTTCGTCTCGCCGGGACCGTTCACCGCCGAGTGGCGCGGCTTCCTCGACGTGCCGCGGCGGGACGACTACGTGTTCTCGTTTCGCGGGCGCGGCGAGCTGACGCTCGAGATCGACGGCGAGGTCGTCGTGAAGGGACGAGGCAAGGCGGACGAGCCGGTGGTGGGCGAGAAGGTGCGTCTGAAGCGCGGCGCGCGGCAGCTCGTCGCGCACTATCAATCCACGATGACCGGGATCGCAGCGCTGCGCGTCTCGTGGGAGTGCCGGAAGTTCGCACGCGAGTCGATCCCTGCCACCGTGCTCAGCCACGATCCGGGCGACGCGGCCGCGACGCTCGGCGAGCAGCGGCGGGCCGGCCGCATGCTGATCGCGACGCGGCGCTGCACCGCGTGTCACCGTGCCGGGGTGACCGGGATGCCCGAGCTCGCGATGCGCGGGCCCGACCTGCACGACGCCGGCGCGCGGCTGACGGCGGACTGGGTGCGCGCGTGGATCGCCGATCCGCGGGCGTTGCGGGACGACGCGCGCATGCCGCGCGTGCTGTCGGGATCGACCGAGGAGCTGGCGCGGGACGCGGCGGATCTCGCCGCCTTCGTCACGTCGCTCGGCGCGGTGCCGGCCGCCGCGGCGAGCGGCGACGCGCAGCACGGCGCGCGGCTGTGGGCCGACCTCGGCTGCTTCGCGTGCCACGCGTTCACCGACGACGACGACGGCGCGTGGATCGTGCTCGATCATGCGGCGGCCAAGTTCCGGCCCGGTGCGCTCGCGACCTTCCTGCTCGCGCCCAACGCGCACGAGCCGTGGCTCCGGATGCCGGACCTGAAGCTGGAGCCCGGCGAGGCCGCCGACCTCGAGGCGTTCGTCCGGCAGCACTCGGCCGGCACGGTGCCTGCCGGGCAGCCGGGGGATGCCGTGCGCGGTCGCGCGCGCTTCGCGGCGCTCTGTGCGTCGTGTCACGACGCCGGCGTCGAAGCGAAGGCACCGGTCGCGCCGGACCTCGACACCGTGCTGTCTGGCGCACTGGATCGCGGCTGCCTCGCCGCCGCCGCCGCCGTACGCGGCGTCGCGCCGGAATTCTCACTCGACGGCACCGAGCGCGCCGCGCTGCGCGCGTTCGCGGCAGGCGGCACGTCGTCGTTGACTCGCGACACCGCGAGCGAGTTCGCCGCGCGGCAGATGGCGGAGCGGCGCTGTGACGCCTGCCACGTGATCGACGACCGCGCGTCGCGCTGGTCGCAGCGCGAGGATCGACTCGCGGCCGTCGACGTCCCGCCGCGCCCGGCGCCCGCCGACGGGCACGTCGAGGTCCAGCAGCTCCGGCCGGCGCTGACGTGGGCCGGCGAGAAGCTCCGGCGCGACTGGCTCGAAGCGTTCCTCACGGGCAAGCGGCCGTCGCCGCGGCCATGGCTCCACGCGCGCATGCCACGCCAGCCAGTGGCGATCGGGAAGGGCCTCGCGGACGGCCTCGCGGCCGAGCACGGCCTCGCCGGCGACGAGCCGACCGAGAAGATCGACCCAGCCCGCGTCGCGATCGGCAAGCAGCTGATCGAGCAGCAGGGGGGCTTCGGCTGCGTCACGTGCCACGCGGTGGGCGACCGGATGCCGGCGGCGCTGTTCGAGGTCGAGGGCATCCAGCTCGGCACCGCCGCTCACCGTCTGCGCCACGAGTGGTATCGCGAATGGATGCTCGACCCACCCCGGTTCGAGCCCGGTGCGAAGATGCCCAAGTTCGCCGACGACGACGGCCACACGCCGCTCGACGTGCTCGGCGGGGACGCACGCGCCCAATTCGACGCGATCTGGCAGTTCATGCAGGAGCTTCCCGAGTGACCGATCTCGCGGCCGGAGTCCCGCCGCCGCGCCGCGCCGAGCGCGTGGCGTGGTGCTTCTTCGACTTCGCGAACAGCGCGTTCAACACGCTCGTCATCACGTTCGTCTACGCGGCGTTCTTCACCGGCACGCTGGCCGGTGCCCGTGGCGACGTCATGTGGGCGAACATGTTGACGGTCACCGGCGTCGCGGTCGCGGTCCTCTCGCCGTGGCTCGGCGCGATCGCCGACCGGCGTCGCGGCCGCAAGAAGCGCTTCCTGGTCGGCTTCAGCCTGACCGCGATCGCGTGCGCCGCGCTGCTCTCGTGGCCCTCTGTTCCGGAGGGCGCGACACACGCGAGCGCGTCGACCGTGTGGCTGACCCTCGCGCTGCTGGTCGTCGCCAACGTCGCATTCGAGCTCGCGTTCGTGTTCTACAACGCATTCCTCCCCGAGCTGGGCGACGAGCACACCGTCGGGCGGCTGTCGGGCGGCGCGTACGCGCTCGGCTACGTCGGCGGCCTGCTCTGCCTCGGCGTCGGTCTCGGCTTCGTCGGACTCCACGATGACGCCGGCAGCTACGTGTTCGGTCCGTGGCTGTCGACCGACAGCAGCTGGAACGTGCGTGGCACGAACCTGCTGGTCGCGGCGTGGTTCCTGCTGTTCGCGACGCCGGTGTTTCTGCTGCTGCGCGATCGTGGCGCACGCGTCAGCGAGATGCCGGCCGCGCGCTCGCTTCGCGATGCGTTGCGCGAGGTGGTGCGCACCCTCCGCGGCCTCCGTGACTACCCGGACCTGCTGCGGCTGCTGGTCGGTCGGCTGTTCTACAACGACGCGGTCATCTCGGTGATCGCGCTCGCGGGCGTCTACATGGAGGGCACGCTCCGCATGGACGCGGGCCAGATCATGACCTACGCGATCTGGTTGAACGTCGCCGCCGGGATCGGCGCGTTCGGCTTCGGCTGGCTCGACGACAAGATCGGGGCCAAGACCGTGATCGTCATCAGCCTGCTGCTGCTGCTGTCGGGTGCCGTCATCGCGGTCACACTGCCCGACCGCACGGCGTTCCTGGTCGCCGCGACGCTCGTCGGGATCGGGCTCGGTCCCAACCAGTCGGCGAGTCGGAGCCTGATGGCGCGGTTCGTCCCGGCGGGGAAGAGTGGGGAGTTCTACGGGCTGTTCGCGCTGTCCGGGAAGGCGACGACGTGGCTCGGACCGCTCCTGTTCGCGCTGGTGGTCGACTTGACCGACAGCCAGCGAGCGGGCATGGCGCCGCTCGTCGTGATGCTGATCGTCGGGCTCGTGTTCGTGCTCGGCATCGACGAGTCACGGGGGCGGCAGCTCGCGAAGACCCATGGCTGACTCGCGGACGCTGACGGCGCTGCTCGACCGCCTCGTCGCGCAGGCTGGCGACGAGCCGTGGATCGCCGACCGTAACGGCGGGCTCGACGCGCGGGCGTTCGCCCTTCGCGTCGAGCGGGTCGCCGCCGAGCTCGACTCGCGGGGCGTCGGGCGCGGGGATCGGGTCGCGGTGTTCCTCGAGCACGGCGTCGATCTCGCGGCCGCGACGTTCGCCTGCGCGCGGCTCGGCGCGATGTCCGTGCTCGTCAATCCGAAGCTCAAGGACGCACAGGTGCGCCATGTCGTCGACGACGCCGACGCGCGTGTCGTGCTCACCAGCGCGACCAAGGTCGCCGCGCTGCGCGCCGAGGCTTCGGCGTTCGGGGAGCGTGCGCTCGTGCACACCGAGAACGTCTCCGGCGGCGGGCACGTCGACCCCGTCGGTGTCGAACCCGAAGATCCGGCGACGATCCTCTACACGAGCGGCTCCACCGGGCACCCGAAGGGCATCGTGCAGAGCCACCGGAGCCTGTGCGACGGCGCGCGCATCGTCGCGGGCTACCTGTCGCTCGCGCCCGCCGACCACGTGCTTGCCGTGCTGCCGTTGAGCTTCGACTACGGACTCAATCAGGTGCTGTCCGCGGCGTGGGCCGGCTGCCGCGTGACGTTGCACGGCTACTTCGCGGCAGCAGAGTTGGCCCGCGCGCTCGTCGCGACGCATGCGACCGGTCTCGCCGGTGTGCCGGAGCTGTGGGTGGAGCTGGTCGACGCGATCGACCGCGGTGCGGTGCGGGTCGAGGAGCTGGCGGCGCTCCGCTACGTGACGAACAGCGGCGGCCGGCTGCCGTCGCGCGTGATCGAGTGGTTCCACGCGCGGCTGCCGCGCGCAGAGGTGTTCAGCATGTACGGGCTGACCGAGGCGTTCCGCTCGAGCTTCGTGCCGCCGGCGGAGCTCGCGCGAAGGCCGCGGAGCATCGGTCGCGCGATCCCCGAGGTCGAGCTGTTCGTCGTCGACCCGGCGACCGGCCGCCCGTGTGCCGCCGGCGAGGTGGGGGAGCTCGTGCACGCGGGCGCGCTCGTCGCCGACGGCTACTGGCGGCGGCCCACGGACACCGAGCAGCGGTTCCGGCCCCATCCGGTGCGCGGCGTGGCGGGCGGCACCGCGGTCTGGAGCGGCGATCTCGCGCGGTTCGACGACGACGGCTGCTTGGAGCTGGTCGGGCGTGCCGACGCGCAGATCAAGGTCGGCGGCTTCCGCGTGTCGCCGGACGAGGTGGTGGAGGTCGTGGCCGGCGTCGATGGGGTGCGCACCGCCGCGGCCGTCGGCGTCCCGCGCGGTCCGGACGGGATCCCGGCGCTGTGCGTCGCCGTCGTGCCGGCAGCCGCCGCCGATCGAGAGTCGCTGCCGGCCGCCGTCCTCGCTGCGTGTCGCGCGTTCCTGCCGAGCCATCTCGTGCCGTCGGCGGTTCGGGTCGTCGACGGCCTGCCGCTCGGGCCGAACCACAAGGTCGACCACGCCGCGGTGCGCGCGCTGTTCCGGGAGGAGGACCGATGACGGACGAACGCGCGGCGATCCTCACGATGTTGGCTCGGCACCGAGCGGAACAACCGGAGCAGGCGGAGGTCGTCGCCCGCATCGAGGCGCTCGTGCGTTCGCATTCCGACTGCTTCGTACGCACGTGCCTGCCGGGTCACGTCACCGGATCCGCGTTCGTCGTGTCCGCCGACCACCGCGCGTGCCTCCTGCTGCACCACCGGAAGCTCGATCGCTGGCTGCAGCCCGGTGGGCACGCCGACGGCGATCCGCACGTCGACCGCGTCGCGTTGCGCGAGGCGCGGGAGGAGTCGGGCATCGAGGATCTCGAACTCTGGCGACCCGCGCGTGGCGAGCTCGTTCCGCTCGACGTCGACGTGCACCGGATACCCGCGCATGGCACGGAGCCGGAGCA
Source organism: uncultured Planctomycetota bacterium (assembly GCA_963823025.1). Classification (GTDB taxonomy): domain Bacteria; phylum Planctomycetota; class UBA1135; order UBA1135; family UBA2386; genus CAWGKH01. Next base: position 305,783 of record CAWGKH010000014.1, read on the forward strand.
CGAGCACCACGACGTGCGCTTCCTGGTCGTGGCGCCGCCCGGCGCCGACCCTTCGGGCAACGACGAGTCGCACGAGATCGCCTGGGTCGCGCTCGACCGGCTCGAGCACCACACCCGCGAGCCGAGCGTGCTGCGCCTCAGGGAGAAGGCGCTTCGTCTGCTCCGGTGACGCGGGCCCGGCCGTGCGGGTGGGCCTTGTCGTAGACCTGCCGGAGGCGCTGCATCGACACGTGCGTGTAGATCTCGGTGGTCACGAGGTTCGCGTGGCCGAGCAGCTCCTGCACGGTGCGGAGGTCCGCGCCGCGGTCGAGCAGGTGCGTCGCGAACGAGTGCCGCAGCCCGTGGGGCGTCAGGCGCTTCTGGATGCCGGCCGCGCGGGCGCGGCGCAGCACCGTCTCGAACATCCAGCGCGCGGAGAGTGGGCGACCGAAACGGTTGAGGAACAGGAGGCCCGGGTCGGGGGCCTTCTGCTCGCGCAGCCGCGCGCTGCGGGCGCCGAGGTAGCGGTCGACCGCGTCCTTCGCCGCGCGGCCGAGCAGGCCGAGCCGTTCCTTGCGACCCTTGCCGAACAGGTGCACGACGCCTTCGTCGAGCTCGATGTCGCGCAGCCGGGTGCCCGCGGCCTCGGCGACGCGGCATCCGGTCGAGTACAGGAACTCGAGGAGCGCCTTGTCGCGCGTGCCGAAGAAGTCGTCGCCAAGGTCGACCGAGAGCAGGCGTTCGACCTCGGACTCGGTCAGGAACTTCGGCACGCGTCGCGGCGCCTTCGGTCCCTTGACGAGCTTCGCCGGGTCGTCGCTTGCGGCCCTGGTACTCGCGCAGGTAGCGAAAGAACGCGCGCACCGCCGCGAGCTTGCGCTGGATCGACGTCGCTGCCAGGCCGCGCTCCTCGAGCTCGACGAGGAAGCGGCGCATCTCGAGCCGTCCCGGATCGCGGTCGGCCGGCAGCCACGCGAGCAGGTCGTCGAGATCGGTCGAGTAGGCGCGCAGCGTGTGGGGCGAGACGTGGCGGATGTCGCGCAGGTGGGCGAGGAAGGCCTCGCGGTGCGCGGCGAGCGGGTGCGCGTCCGCCATGGCGTCTCCGCGATCAGGAGATCGCGGCGAGGAGGCGCTCGACGCGTTCGACGGTGTGGTCACCCATGTGCCCGACGCGGAACATCTCGCTCTTGAGCTTGCCGTAGCCCTTGCCGAGCGAGAAGCCCGCGGCCTTCGCCTTGTCGATGATGCCGTCGAGAACGGCGCCCTCGGCGCGGAGAGTCGTGACCGTGGGCGAGCGATACTCCGGTGCGACGAACGGCGGGCACCCGTGCGCCTCGCCCCATGCGATCGTCTTGTCGCGCATCGCGAGGTGGCGTGCCCAGCGCGCCTCGAGGGTCTCGGCGGCGATGCGCTCGAGCTGCCGCGAGAGCGCGAACAGAAGCGGCACGCAGGGCGTCGCCGGCGTCTCGCCCTTGGCGAAGCGCTCCGGCGTCGCCGCGAAGTCGAGCAGGAATCCGCGGCCCGCGAGCCGCGAGGCCCGATGCACCGCCCGCTCGGACACCGCGTACGTCGCGAGCCCCGGCGGCAGTGCCAGGCACTTCTGCGTGCCGGCGAACGCCAGATCGAGCCCCCAGTCGTCGAAGTGCACCTCGGCGCCGCCGACCGACGTGACGACGTCGACGAGGATCATCGTGTCCGGTGACTCCTCGCGGACGACGCGCGCGAGATCCGCGATCGGGTTGAGGACGCCGGTCGACGTCTCGCTGTGCGTCATGCACACGGCTTCGAACGGTTCGCCGGCTGCCGCGAGCGTTCGACGCAGCAGGTCGGGCGTCGTCGCCTGGCCCCATTCGACGCCGGCCTGGACGGGCTCGCGCCCGCACTCGTGGGCGATCTTGAACCAGCGCTCGCTGAATGCGCCGCACGTCAGATGGAGGGAGCGGCGCTCGACGAGATTGCGGATGCCCGCCTCCATCAGCGCGGTCGCCGGCGTGTTCTCGAAGAACGCGTGCTGCGCGGTCCGGTAGAACGCCTTCAGTTGGTCACAGACCGCGATCACGCGCTCCTTCACCGCGGCGCTGCGGTGGCCGATCAGGGGCATGGCCATGATCTCGCGCAGCTCGCGATCGACTTCGACCGGGCCGGGGATGAACAGGATCGGGTGATCGTCGTCGTGCGTGGTCATCTCCCGCGATCATTCCGCGACGAGCGCGCGGAATCGAGGGGTGCGCCGGAGTTCCACTCGTTCGTCGTCGGTCAGCACGAACGGCAGCACCGCCGCCAGGCGTGGCTCGGCGGTGTAGAACGCCGCAGCGCGCTCGACCGCCGGGCGCCGGGCGACACCACCGAAACCGATGAACCGCTCGACGACGTCCTTGGCTTCCAGGTCGGTGACGCCGTCGCCGACGAAGCACAACGGCCGCTCGGTCGCCGGCCGCGCACGGAGGACGTCGACCTTGCCGCCGTTCCGCCACAGGGGGCTCGTCGTGATCGAAGTCGCGATAGCTGCCATCGGCCGCGAACCCGATCGGCACGGCGACGACCTGGGTCGCCGGCACGCCGAGGTGCCGCGCGAGGGTCAGGACCGGGGGCAGGAGTCCGCCGCTGACCACGCCCACGGTCTTGCCGAGTGCGTTCAGCGCGGCGACCACCGCACCTGCGTCCGGCAGCGCCGCGGCGACGTAGCGCGCGCCGATCGACTCGCACTCCTGCCGCGTCGGGCGCAGCGCGCTCAGGCGTTCCTCGTAGACCCGGTCGAGCGGCAGCTCACCGGCCATCGCCTTCGCCGTCAGTCCGGCGATGTGCTGCCGGGTCGCCTCGTCGCGCAGGCGGCCCAGCTCGTCGATCCCCTCGATCGCGGCGAGCGTCGAGTCGCAGTCGAACCAGACCGAGCGGAAGTGCACCGGCGCATCATCGCAAGAAGGGCGGGGTGGCCGCCATGGCGCACCCGCGCCGCGGGCGCCGCGGGTATCAATCGCCTTCCTTCTGCGTCTTGATCCACTCGTGCCACTCGGCGTCGAGCGTCGCGACGTCGGCGCCGAACGCCGCCTTCAGCGCTTCGCGCTCGGCGGCGAACATCCGCTCGTCGGTCGGTGGCTTGCCCTGTTGGTCGACCATGCCCTTCATGCGGTCGACGAAGTCGGCGAACGCCTCGCGTCCCTTCGCCTGCATCAGGAACTCGACCCGGGACCAGCAGGCCAGGTGGTCGACGAGGTCGAACGACGAGCAGTCCTTCAGGTCGAGGAACTCCTCCCAAGGTCGAACCAGGCCGAACCCCGCGCGGTGCTTGATGATCCGGACCCAGTCGAAGGTGCCGAAGGCGCGCTGCGTGTCCTCGTCGATGGCGCTGAATTCGTTGCTCTCCCGCCACACCGCGCGGCGGAAATGGTGCGCGAGCCCCTCCTCCCACCAAGCCGGCCCGTTGTAGCTGTAGCCGCGGTACGCGTCGATCAGGTTGTGGGCGACGTTGAAGGTCAGGTGCGCGTGCAGGCGCGCGTCGTCGAGATACACGCCTTCGTGGAACTCGGCGGCGGTGACGAACAGGAAGCGAGTCGGTGTTCACGAAGTACCACCGGCTGGGCATCGCGCCCTGGTTGGTCGTGAACGCCTGCAGGTAGCGCGCGCAGTTCGACTCCTTCTTGCAGAGGAGCACGAGGAACTTGCCCTTCATGCCCGAGGTACGGGCCGCGCCCCATCCACTTCTTGTCCGAGCGGGGCCCGGTTGCGGAAGAACGGCGCGTCGGGGCCGGGGAACTCGGCGTCGGTCACGCCGAGGAGCGCCTCGATCTGCGCGTAGAGCTCCTCGAGGCGTTGCGCGAACAGGTGCGTCCGGAGCCACGGATCCAGCACGCGCACGCGCCTGGCATGCAGGTCGGGGAGCTTCTCCTCGAGCCGCGTGAGCTCTTCGACGAGCTTCCGGTGCGCGTCCTTGTCCCGGGGCATCCGGAGTGGTGGCAGCGCGCTGCCGAGCTTGAAGTGCGCGGTCTCGACGAACCGGAACCGCTCTTCGCCGAGGATCTCGCCGATCCGTTCGGTGCCGTGGCCGTCACCCCACGGCATCGGGCCGACGTGCACGTAGCCGAGCTTCTCGAGCGCGGCGGCGTCGCCCTTCGTCCAGGGATCCTCGAGCGACGCCTTGTCGTCATCGGCGGGGCGCTGCTGCGCGCCGGCGATGGTGCCGGCGAGCAGCAGCGCGGCGAAGACCCGCGCAGGCACGGTCACTTCGCGCCCGCGGACTCCGGCAGCGGCTTGAGCTCGAGGTCGAGCACCTGCTTCTCCCGCTCCTGGACCGCGGCGCGCTCCCGGGCGAGCTTCTCGAGCTTGCGCTTCAACGAGCGGACGCGCGGCGCGCGCGGCCCGTCCTCGTCCAGCGTCTGCTCGAGCTGGCGCCGGATCTCGGTCTCGCGCGAGTCGATCGAGTCGTACACGTCCAGCACCCGCAGGTACTGCTTCACGGTCGCGTCCGGATCCCCGAAGTAGCAGTCCTCGATCAGGTTGGTCATCGCCGCCCAGAGCTGCGACTGGGACTGCTGGCCGTCGAGCGGCACGAAGCCCGAGCCGTCGCCGCGACACAGGAACAGGTGGGGTGGGTGATCGCCTTCGAAGAGGTTGCGGAACGGATGGTCCGCCTCGAGGACGTGCTCCGGCAGCTTCACGCACCGGAACCACTTGCTGAGGATCAGCGTCTTCTCGTTGTCGAGTCGCATCGACAAGAGGGCGTGATCGGTGCCGCGGCAGCGCGAGCATTCGCGCAGCACGAGCAGTGGCCGCCGATCGTCGCCGCGGATCTCGTAGAGCGCGCGTTCGCGCGGCAGTGCGGCACGGATCGGCTCGGTGGTCGTGTGACCCGGGGCGACCTGCGGCGTGTCCGGCACGTAGACCGGATACTGCCAGTCGACCGTCAGGCGCTCCTTCGCGGACTCCAGCCGGCGGAAGTCGATCGGGACGCCGCCGGGGGCACCGCCGCCACCGGTGGTCGGGCCGCTGCGTGCACCGGGCGCGCCGACGCCGCCGCCGCGCATCGCGGGGCCGCTGACTCCGCCGCCACCGGGCCGGGCTCCTCCCATTCCGTCACCGGGCCCCCAACTGGGGCCCATGGAGCCGCCGCATCACTGAGGAGCAGCGCCCGCCGGCGCCACGAGAACCGCCACGGCGAACGCGATCACGAGCGTCCGCGCCACGTATGCGAGCTGCATGGGTCTGATTGCCTCCGTGGGAACGAGCTTCAGGGGGCTTCGAGCAACCGCGACCATAGCACGCCGGCGCCCCCGGGGGCCATTCCCGGGCCGCGAACGCGCAGGATCTTCGCAGGACGGGAGGCTTCCGAGCCGCAGCGGCCCGCCTCGGGGCGTGCCCGTCCGGTTGCGGCGGGAGGCCGGTCTGGGCGAATCCACCGGCCGGCGGCGGGCGTCGTCAGGCGACGACGAACACCGATTCGACGACCGGCAGCGCCGCGACGCGCTCGCGTGCCGCATCCTCGAGCGGCCGCTGCAAGTTCCAGATCCCGAGCGCCAGCTCTCCCGCTCGCGGTGGATCGCCGAGCTGCATCCGCTCGATGTTGATCCCGAGCGCGCCCAGCGCGGTCCCGATCTGTCCCAGCACGCCCGGTTCGTCGCGATGCCAGGTCACCATCAGCGGCGGCTCCGGGATCGCATCGAGCAGGTAGTCGTCGAGCTCGACGAGACGCCCGTGGCGATGGCCGAGGACCGTGCCGGTCACGAAGTGTCGCCGCTCGTCGACGACCACCTCGACGCGGAGCAGGTTCATGAAGTCGCGCTTCATCGTCGACGTCTCGCAGTGCACGCGGACGCCGAGCTGCTTCGCGATCCGCTCGGCGTTGACCTGGGTCACGGGTCCTTCGGTCGCGTGCTGCAGCGCGCCGGTCAGCACCGAGACCATCAATGGCCGTGATGCCGCCGCCGGCAGCCCGCCCTGCAGCGTCAGTCGCACCGACTGGACCCGGCCGGGGTGGACCGCGACCAGGAACCGCGCCAGATTGCGCGCGAGATCGAGGAACGGCCCGATCGTCGTCGCCTCGCCGGGCGAGACGCGCGGCACGTTCACGCCGTTCAGGGCGATGCCGCTGCGCAGACACGTGACGATCTGGTTCGCCATGTCGAGGGCCACGTTGCGCGTGGCCTCGGCGGTGCTCGCGCCGATGTGCGGAGTGAGCACGACGTTGGTCATGTGGCGGAGACGATGATCTGCCGGCAGCGGTTCGGACTCGTACACGTCGAGTGCCGCACCCGCGAGGTGCCCGGCGTCGAGCGCGTCGCACAGCGCCTCCTCGTCGACGATGCCACCGCGCGCGGCGTGCACGAGCCGCGCGCCCGGCTTCATCTTCGCGATCCGCTCGCGGCCGAACAGATGGCGCGTGGCATCGAGCAGCGGGACGTGGATCGAGACGAATTCGCTCTCGGCGCAGAGCTCGTCGAGGTCGACCATGCGGACGCCCGCCGGTGCGCGGTCCTGCGGCACGAATGGATCGTGCGCGAGCACCGTCATGCCGAGACCCTTGCCACGGTCGGCGACGATGCGACCGATGTTGCCGAGGCCCACGATGCCGAAGGTCTTGCCGGTCAGCTCGACGCCGCTGAACTTCTTCTTGTCCCAGCGGCCGGCCTTCAGCGCCGCGTCGGCGGCGGGGACGTGGCGGCACATGCTGATGAGCAGCGCGATCGCGAGCTCGGCCGTGGTGGTCGCACCCGCGTCCGGAGTGTTCATGACGACGATGCCGCGCTCGGTCGCGGCGTCGACGTCGATGTTGTCGATGCCGATGCCGGCGCGACCGATCACGGTCAGGCGATCGGCACCCTCGAGTGCGCGCGCCGTCACGGTCGTCGCGGACCGCACGACCAGCGCGTCCTTGCCGCGCAGCGCGTCGCGCAGCGCGTCCTCGTCCATGCCGGGTTGGACGGTCACCTCGCCGACCTCGCTCAGGATCGCGAGGCCTTCGTCGCCGAGCGGGTCGGCGACCAGGATCTGGAACTGCGAACTCATCGTGCTCCCTTGCCGAACAGAATCACGCCGACCGTACGCAAGATGATCGCGAGGTCGAAGAACGGGCTCATGTTCTTGATGTAGTAGAGGTCGTAACGGAGCTTCTGCTCCGCGTCCTCGACCGACGCTCCGTAGGGGTGATTGACCTGCGCCCATCCCGTGAGTCCGGGCTTCACGGTGTGCCGCAGGGGATAGAACGGGATCTGCCGGGAGAGCTCCTCGACGAAGAACGGTCGTTCCGGCCGCGGACCGACGAACGACATCTTGCCCGCGAGGACGTTCACCATCTGCGGGATCTCGTCGATGCGGCTGATCCGGAGGAAGCGGCCCACCCGTGTGACGCGCGCATCGTTCTGCTGCGCCCACACCGGTCCGGCGCTCTCGGCGTCGTTGCACATCGTGCGGAACTTGACGATGCGGAACACCTGGCCGGTCTGGCCGACGCGCTCCTGCGTGAAGAACACCGGGCCGCGGCTGTCGAGCTTGATCAGCAGCGCGGCGATCGCGCAGATCGGCAGCGACAGGAACAATCCCGCGAGCGACACGACCACGTCGATCAGGCGCTTGACGGCGCCGGCGATCGGGTGACGCGCGAATCCGCTGCCGAAGATCAGGTACGAGGGCCGGAGGCTCTGGATCGCCATCTTCCCGGCGATGCGCTCGTACATCGACTCCTTCTCCTCGACGAGTACGCCGCTCATGCGGCACTCGAGGAGCTGGGCGACCGGCAGCGTCCCGCGACGTTCCTCGAGCGCGATCACCACACGCGCGACGCGCTTCCGCCGCGCGATGACGGCGAGCTCCTGCGCCTCGCCGAGCACTTCGTCTTCCGGCGGCGCACCCGCCGGGGCGCTCATCGCGGGGGGTGGATCGTGTCGCGCGCGCACGAGACCGACGACCTCGAAACCCGAGAACGGGTTCTCGTGGATCAGCCGGGCGAGCCCCTGCGCCTGCGGGCCGGACCCAAAGATCACGACGCGCTCCCCGAAGTTCCACTTGTAGAAGAACCAGTGCAACGCGGTGCGCCACACCCACAGCGCCACGAAGCCGAGCCCGAGCAGCAGGATCAGCTTCCACGTCTCGCCGGCGACGTCGCCGAGCCCCGGGAAATGGAACAGCGACGGCATCACGAACACGACCACCGACAGCATCACCAGCGCGTAGCCGGCGGAGTGCAGCAGGCGGTTCGGCAGGTCGGCGCGGTTCTGCGCGAGGCGCCAGTCGTACAGGTCGTTGTACGAGAGCGACGTCTGTGACAGGATCGCGATCGTCGCGCACGACAAGAGCCCCTGCCAGAACTCGCGCGACGTCGGATCGAACGCGAACGTCCGGCTCGAGAGCGGGGGTACGGACGTCCCGACGAACAGGATCGTCGAGAGGATCAGCGTCTCCGACGCCATCAGCACGAGCTTGCGGCGCGGAATGATCTGTTCGACGAGGGTCGGCATCAGGACAACGCGGGCCCTACGGCCGAACGTCCCCTCCAGGTCGCGCGACCTCGGATCGCTTCAGCCTGAACGTGGACGCGCACCGGGGAATTCCGCGCGCAGCGTGCCCGCTGCGCCGATTCTCGGATCGGCTCGCGGGCGGCCGCGGCTTCAGTGCCGACGCGCCGAACTCACGGCGGGAACGGCGTGCCGGGCAGATGCGTGACCTCGGGATTGCCGGTGTCGCCGAGTCGGACCGCGATGACGTCGACCCGGAGCGCGCGCGGCCGCGGTCGCAGCACCGGCGCCAGCGCGCGCAGTGCCGCGACGAGACGGGCGTGCTGGGCCGGGTCGACGCAGCGCTCGGGCGCGGGGTGGTGACGCCGCGTCTTGACCTCGACCGCGATCCACGTGCGGCCGCGGCGCGCGAGCACGTCGATCTCGCCGAGCCGCGTGCGCAGGTTGGTCGCTTCGATGCGATGGCCGCGCCCGGCGAGCCAGGCCGCGGCCAGGGCCTCGCCGTGACGTCCGGAGGCCCGACTCCGTCCGCCACTGCCGTCAGGAGCCCGCGGCTCCTGCTTCGCCGGCCTTGTCATCCCGCGCCACGCGCGCGATCGCGGCGCGGTCGAAGGTCAGCTGGACGTCCTGGTCGACGCGGATCGTCACCGTGGTGTCGGTCATCGCCGTGACCTCGCCGTGGATGCCGCTGTTGGTCACCACCGCGTCGCCCTTCTTGAGCGCCGAGAGCATCGCCTTGCGCGCCTTCTCCTGCTTCTGGCCGGGCCGGATGATCAGGAAGTAGAAGATCGCGACGAAACCGAGGAGCAGCGGCAGGTTGCCCATCAGCCCCTCGGCGCAGCTCGGCTGCGGCTTCTGTGCGTCGGGCCCCGTCGGCTGCTCGGTGCCGCTGTCCTGCGGGTTGCCGGTCGTCGTCGGGGCCGCACCGCGGTCCTCGACCTTCGGCACGCCCGGCTGCGGCTGCTGCTGGCCGCCGGGCTCCTGGGTCCGGGCCGTCTCCTGCGGAACGATCAGCGCGAACGGGAGGGACGAGAACGGGTCGCGGATGACGGTCATGGGTCGGCTCCGACCGCGCGCGACGGGGGTTGCGCGCGATGAGGGCGCACCACTGTAGGGACGTCGGCGTCGAATCAAAGCGCGAACCGCGCCCGGCGCCGCGAGGCGCTTGCACCCGGGGCCCGGAGGGCCGAACCTCCCCGGCCCGTGCGCGGTGCCGCGGGCTTTCACCGCCGATCCCGAAGATGAGCCGAGTCCTGGTCGCGATGTCCGGAGGCGTGGACAGCAGCGTGGCCGCCCTCCTGCTGCAGGAGGCCGGGCACGAGGTCGTCGGCGTGTTCATGCGCAATGGCGTGGCCTCCGGAGCCGCACCCGCGGCGGGCGCGGGAGCGAGTCGGTCCTGCTGCTCGGCGTCCGACGCGCGCGATGCGTCCGCGGTCGCCGATCGGCTCGGGGTGCCGTTCTACGCGGTCGACTACGCCGTCGAGTTCGATCGGATCGTCGAGCACTTCGCCGCCGAGTACCGCGCGGGCCGCACACCGAACCCCTGCGTGCTGTGCAACTCGGACCTCAAGTTCGGCCACCTGATGCGGCTCGCCGACGGCATCGGCGCCGAATTCGTCGCGACCGGGCACTACGCGCGGGTGGTGGACGGCGAGCTCCGCACCGCGCGCGACGCGCACAAGGACCAGACCTACTACCTGTTCGGCATCGAGCGCGCGGCACTCGCGCGCGCGCGGTTCCCGCTCGGCGAGCTGCACAAGGACGAGGTCCGCGCGTGCGCGCGCCGGGCCGGCCTCCCGACCGCGGACAAGCGCGAGTCGATGGAGATCTGCTTCGTCACCAGCGGCGACTACCGGGACGTCGTCCGCGCGCGCGGCGGGGCCGGGCGTGCGGGGCGGTTCGTCGACGAGCACGGCGCGGACCTCGGCGCGCACGGGGGCGTTGGGCTGTTCACCGTCGGGCAGCGGCGCGGGCTGCCGGCGCTCGGGGCGCCCTACTACGTGCGGGAGATCCGCGCGGCGAGCGGGGAGGTGGTGCTGTGCCGGCGGGAGGGGCTCGGGGTGGGGACGGCGGTGGCGGCGGGGGTGAACTGGCTGGTCGATCCGCCGGGGGCGCCTGGGGTGCAGTGCGGAGTGAAGGTGCGGGCGCGGGCGAGGCCGGCGGCGGCGTGGGTGGGGCAAGACCGCGCGGGGCGGGTGCGGATCGAGTTCGAGGAGCCGGTGGAGGCGGTCACGCCGGGGCAGGCGGCGGTGTTCTACCGCGACACCACCGTCCTCGGCGGCGCCACGATCCTGGCCTCGACCGCTGGTGAAGACCCACTTCAGGCCCTTTAGGCGCAGTGGTTTACGTCGAGGTTGCGGGCCGACCGGCGGATCGGCGCGCAGGTGCTTGTGTGGCCACGGGTTCCGAGCTGCCATCACCAGCGGTCGCGACCAGCAGCGGGTGCGGTACACCGCAAGGTCGCCAGGAAACCCCGGATCCAGGCGGGATTCCGGGCGACGGCAGCGCTACCATCCCGCGGGCGGCCCGACCGGGCGGTTGGGCGTCGTCCCCCAGGCGTTTCGGAGGAATCATGAACAAGGCGGAGCTGATCGAACACGTGCAAACGACTCTCGGCGCGGACTGCTCGCGTGCCTACGCGGAGAAGGTGGTCAACACCGTTCTCGGCAGCATCGGCAAGGGTCTGGCCGAGGACTCGCAGGTCCAACTGGTCGGCTTCGGCACGTTCCAGGTGAAGGACCGGGCGGCCCGGATGGGCCGGAACCCGCAGACCAAGGAGCCGATGCAGATCCCGGCGAGCCGCAGCGTCGGCTTCCGGCCCGGCGCGAAGCTGAAGGAGAGTCTGCAGGGCGAGTGATGCACGGCGCGGGTGCCCCTCGGCCGGAACGGGTCGCAGGGTGCACCGGCTCGTGACGCGGCGCGGCACCCCGTCCGCGCGCCGGCTCCGGCACCCGCCGTCGAGCCGCGATCCGGGCCCGCGGGATTTCGCCTCCCGTCTCTCAAGTTTCGACGGCAACGGGTCGATCCACTCGGCACCGCGCACGCCCGCGCGTCGCCACCACGCGAGGAGGATCGAACCCGATGAGGAGCGTTTCCGTTACCTGTCTGCTGCTCCTGGCCGTCTCCGCCTGCGGAACCACCCAGGTCGAGGACAGCCCGTTCCTGCAGCCCAATCAACTGATGGGCCAGGAGATCCGCGACCGGATCGAGCAGATCCCGTACCAGCACCGCGAGGAGCTGTTCAACAACCTGCTCTGGCTCTCGCAGACCGGTGAGCAGGCGATTCCTGCGCTGCTGAAGGGCCTGCACCACACCGAGCCGAAGGTGCGCGCGAACTGCGCCTGGGTGCTCGGCCAGATGCACGACCGCCGCGTGATCCCGGATCTCCAGGCGATGACCGACGATCCGAACGAGACCGTCCGTCTCGAGGTCGCACGCACGTTGGTGTCGCTCGGCGACCTGAACCAGGCGCCGACGCTGATCGAGGGCCTCGACTCCGACAAGGTCCAGGTGCGCTACCTGTGCCACGAGGCCCTGAAGGACGCGACGCGGCGTGACTTCGACTACGACCACCTGGCGGACGACGAGGTGTCGCGGGCCCAGGCGGTCTATCGCTGGCGCACCTGGTGGGCCAAGCAGTCGGGCGACACGTTCTTCGCCTCGAGCTACGCGCAGCAGCACGGCCTCCGGCCCGATGGCCAGCCGATGACGAGCGATACCGGCACGCCGGCCGCGCCGTCGGTCGAGACCGCGCCGCGGATGCAGCCGAAGGCCCAGCCGATGGCGCAGGAGCCGGTCGCTCCGGAGTCGACGCCGGCGAACGAGCCGCAGACCGGCACGACGCCGGAGACGGGCACGACGCCGCAGCCGGACACGACGCCCGAGACCGACACGACGCCGGTGACCGGCACGACGCCCGAGGCGGGCACGACGCCGCAGGCCGAGCCGATGCACGAGCCGCCGGTCGATCAGCCGGCCCGGATTCCCTCGCTGCAGCCGGCGACGCCGACGAACGGCAATCCCAAGCGCTGACAGCACGACGTGATCGGGCGTGTCGACGGCCGGTGCGGTCCCGCAGGGGGGCGCGCCGGCCGTTTCGCATTCCGCGGGGGGGTACCGACGCCGGCTCGAGCGGCTACACTCGGAGGCCCCTGAACCCGATCGCACCCCCCTCCCTGATGCACAGAGACGAACGCGCTGGCTTCACCCTGATCGAGCTCCTGGTCGTGATCGCGATCCTGGGGATCCTGTACGCCGCATTCGCACCGGACATCTTCGGCGCGCGGCAGAACGCGGAGAAGGCCGCGGACCAGGCCAACCTGCGCTGGCACTACCAGCAGATCACGCTCTACCAGCAGCAGTACAAGGCGCTGCCGCACGGGAGTGGCTACCAGTTCGTGCTGGACCCGTGGGTCAGCAACATCGTGCAGCACACGCCGAAGAGCTTCGAGCGCTACTGGATCCCCGGTCTGGCGATCAACGACCCGCGCTACGCCGAGCTCAAGGAAGAGGATCCCGAGACGATCTGGAAGCGGCTCGACGAGCTGCAGAGCACCGACACGCAGTACGCGGGTCCGAGTGCCGAGGCGCGGCAGTCGCGTGCGCGGCTGATCGGCGACGGCAAGCAGCCGGTGATGTCCGACGACAACGAGTTCGGTCCGTCGTTCGTCGACAAGACGACCAACGTCTTGATGGGGGACGGGTCGGTCTACGCGATCACGCGCAAGGACGTCGAGGACAAGTACGGCTACCCGCTCGACGGCGACGAGGCGAAGTGCCCGGTCGGCCCCGACTCGCCGGTGCCGATGCTCCAGAAGCTGGAGCCCTGACCGCCCGCCGACCCGTGCTCCGGTGTTGCGTCCGCGCGGTGCGTGGCTAGTGGCGAGCGGCCCCCGACCCGCTCGCACCATCCGACACCGATGCACGAAGACGAACGCGCTGGCTTCACGCTGATCGAGTTGCTGGTCGTGATCGCGATCCTCGGGATCCTGTACGCGGCCTTCGCGCCGGACATCGTCAACACCCGGCAGAACGCCGAGAAGGCCGCGGACCAGGCCAACCTGCGCTGGCACTACCAGCAGATCTCGCTCTACCAGCAGCAGTACCAGGCGCTGCCGCACCGGAGTGGCCACCAGTTCGTGCTGGACCCGTGGGTCAGCAACATCGTGCAGCACACGCCGAAGAGCTTCGAGCGCTACTGGATCCCTGGTCTGGCGATCAACGACCCGCGCTACGCCGAGCTGAAGGACGAGGATCCCGAGACGATCTGGACGCGGCTCGACGAGCTGCAGAGCACCGACACGCAGTACGCGGGTCCGAGTGCGGCGGCGCGGCAGTCGCGTGCGCGGCTGATCGGCGACGGCAAGCAGCCGGTGATGTCCGACGACAACGAGTTCGGGCCGGCGTTCATCGACAAGACGACCAACGTCCTGATGGGCGACGGGTCGGTCTACGCGATCACGCGCAAGGACGTCGAGGACAAGTACGGCTACCCGCTCGAGGGCGACGAGGCGAAGTGCCCGGTCGGCCCCGACTCGCCGGTGCCGATGCTGCAGTTGCTGGAGTCGTGACCCGTTTCGCGCGGGCACGCCGGTCGCGCGCGTGCAGTCCCTTGCGCGGCCATCGCCGATCGCGCTAGAACACGCCGCGCATGGCAGTGCGCGCCACGGAATCGGGACCCCGGCGGCCGCGTCGGCGACGGCGTTGGTTCGCGCTCGGGGCGATCGGCTGCGGCATCCTCGCTGCGCTGCTGCTCGGCGAGCTCGCGCTGCGCATCGCCGGCTACAGCCGCACCTACCTCAACCCGCACCAGGCGTTCTACCAGCCGGATCCGCGGATCGGGTACATCGGCAAACCGGACTTCGAAGGGCGCTTCCAGTCCGCGGAGTTCGATGCGCACATCGTGCAGAACGCCGAGGGCTTCCGAGCCGTCGAGCACCGGTCCGAGGCGCCACACGACCATCGCCTGCTGGTGTTCGGCGATTCGTTCGTCTGGGGCTGGGGCGTGTCGCAGGGCAAGGTCGTCACCGATCGACTGGCCGCGCTGCTGCCCGAGTACGACGTGCGCAACTACGGCGTCAGCGGCACCGGTACCTTGCAGCAACTCGTGTTGTTCCGGGAGTTCGGCGCACCGCGCCTGACGCCGGGCGACGTCGTGGTCCTGGTGTTCTTCGGCAACGACTTCGCCGACTGTCTGAGCGGGCGACTCCATGCGCGCGTCGAGAATGGCGTCGTCACCGTGAACGACGACGTCGACGAGCTCGGCGGCGGACTCACCGACCGGGTCAAGAACCGGCTCAAGGACTCGTCCTACCTGTTCAATCTGATCGTGTGCATGAGCGACCGGATCTCCGCGCGCCTGCGCGATCCGCGCGGCCGGCGCGTCGCGGATGCCGGGGAGGGTCGACCCGGCCGCGTCGTCGTGCGGCAATGCCTCGCCGAGTTCCGCGACACGTGTGCGGCCAAGGGTGCCCGCCTGATCGTGTGCTGGAATCCGGGACAGTTCGAGATCGGCGATTCGCCCGCGACTGCCGAGGAGCGCGCGTTCGAGCCACCGCTTCGCGAGGCGTTCTTCGCCGTCACGGCGGAGCTCGGGCTCGAGACGCTCGATCTCGCCGAGAGCTTCCATGCCGAAAAGCGCGCGCATCCGGACCAGCGACTGACGTTCGAGCACGACGAGCACTGGTGCGCGGCGGGGCACGCCGTCGCCGCCGACGCGATCGCGCGCCGTGTCCGGGCGGCGAAGTGACGTCGACCTTCGACTCACCGTGGGCGGCGCCGTAGAATCCCGCGCCCCGATGACGCGCGCGCCCCGCTACTTCCTGCAGAGCTACGGCTGCCAGATGAACAAGCTGGACGCCGAGCTCGTGGAGAGCCGCCTGCTCCAGGCCGGCTACGAGCGCGCCGACGGTGAGGCCGACGCCGACGTGGTGCTGCTCAACACCTGCTCGGTGCGGCAGCACGCCGAGGACCGGGTCTGGAGCCGTCTCGGCAGGCTCCGCATCGAGAAGCAGCGGCGCGGCGGCCTCGTCGTCGGCGTGCTCGGCTGCATGGCCGAGGAGCACCGCCGGTACCTGCAGGCGCGGATGCCGCACGTCGACCTGGTCGTGGGCCCGTCGGCATTCGGCGACATCGACGAGAAGGTCGCGGCTGCACGCGCACGGCTCGTGGCGCACCACCCGGCCGGCGCGGGCATCGTCGCGGTCGGCGACGGCGTGTCCGGCGACACGATCCGCCGCGACGTCCGCGTGCGTCCGCTTCGCTCGCAGGCGTACGTCTCGATCATGCGCGGCTGCAACATGCCGTGCACCTACTGCATCGTTCCGGCGACGCGCGGCAAGGAGGTCAGTCGGCCGCTCGCCGACATCGTCGACGAGGCCCAGCGCCTCGCCGACGACGGCGTCACCGAGATCACGCTGCTCGGGCAGACGGTGAACGCATGGGGCCGTGACCTCGGCCGCGAGTTCACGCTCGCGCGCCTGTTGCGCGCATTGCACGAGATCCCGGCGCTGCGCCGCATCGCGTTCATCACGTCGCACCCGAACTTCCTGTCGCAGGAACTCACCGCGACGATCGCCGAGCTGCCGCGCGTCAGTCGCTTCCTCCACCTGCCAGCCCAGTCGGGCAGCGACCGCATCCTGAAGGCGATGCGCCGCGGCTACACGTTCGACCGCTACGTCCGCCGCATCGACGAGCTGCGCGCCGTGGCCCCGGACGTCGCCGTGCACTCCGACTGGATCGTCGGCCATCCGGGCGAGACCGACGAGGACTTCGCGCGCACGGTCGAGCTGATGGAGCGCGTGAAGTTCGCACAGAGCTACGTGTTCAAGTACTCCCCGCGCCCGGGCACGGTCGCGGCGGACGCGGCCGACGACGTGCCCGAGGCGGTCAAGAGCGAGCGCAACCGCATCCTGCTCGAGGTCCAGGAACGCCACATCGAGACGCAGCACCGGCGGTTGTGCGGCAGCGTTCAGGAGGTGCTGGTCGAAGGCGCGAGCAAGGTCGAGGGTCGGCTGCAGGGCCGCACCGCGCAGCACCGCATCGTGCACTTCGACAGCGACGACCACGCGCTGGCCGGCCGCTATCTGCCCGTGCGCATCACGCAGGCGCTCGGTCACTCGCTGCTCGGCGAGCTCCTGCCGGAGGATCACGGCGCCGGCGCCGCGGTCCGTGCCGACGTCGAGGTGCGGGCCGAATGAACGACTGGGAGTCGCGGATGCAGGAGGCGCTCGACCTCGCGCAGCGCGGTCGCGGCGAGGTGGAGCCGAATCCGCGCGTCGGCGCGCTCGCGCTGCGCCACGGCGAGGTCGTCGGCCGGGGCTGGCACCGCGTCTGGGGCGGGCCGCATGCCGAGATCGACGCCCTCGAGGACGCGCGTCGCACCGGCGCCGAGCCCGACACGATCGTCGTGACCCTCGAGCCCTGCTCGACGCCGAAGGGGCAGGACGGCAAGAAGACGCCGCCCTGCAACGAGGCGTTGGTCGCCGCGGGCATCCGCAGGGTCGTCGTCGGCGCCACCGATCCGGATCCACGCCATCGTGGCAAGGGACTCGCGGCGCTCGAGGGCGCCGGCATCGAGATCCTCGACGGCGTGCTCGCCGCGCGTTGCCGCAAGATCCTCGCGCCGTTCGAGCGCGCGTTGAAGCTCGACCGGCCGTGGACGATCGCGAAGTACACGATGACCCTCGACGGCAAGACCGCCGCTCCGACCGGCGAATCGCGCTGGATCTCCGGCATCGAGTCGCGCCGTCACGTCCACGCTCTGAGGACACGGGTCGACGCGGTGGTGGTCGGCTACCGCACCGCGCGCGTCGACGACCCCGAGCTGACGGTGCGTCACGCGGTCGGCCCCCAGCCGCTGCGCGTCGTGGTCGACCCGTGGATCGAGATCCCCGAGACCGGCAAGCTCGTGCGCACGGCGCCCGCGGTGCCGTTGTTGGTGCTGGCCCATGAGGAGGCCGATCCGGTCCGGGTCTCGCTGCTGCGGGAGCGCGGCGTCGAGGTCGAGCTGGTCAAGCCGGCCGGCAAGGGGCGCCGGCTCCACCTGCTCGAGGCCTGGCGGGCGCTCGGCCGCCGCGGGGTGCGGCGGGTGCTGGTGGAGGGCGGTGGCGGGCTCGTCGCGCAGCTCCTCGGTTGGGACTGCGTCGATCAGGTGCTCTGTTTCGTCGCACCGAAGATGGTCGGCGGCACGTTCGCGCCGACGCCGGTGGCCGGCGACGGCAAGGCCTTCATGGCCGAGGCGTGGCCGTTCACCGACATGTACTGGCGGGCCTCGGGCGAGGATCTGATGGTCGGCGCGTTCCGCGCGTGACCCGGTGATTTTCCACCGGCGCTCGGTACCCGTGGAGAATCCGCAAGACCCGTGGTGACAGTCGGTAAGGATTCATTCCACACCCGCACCGAGGGCTTGTTCCACAGCCTGCAGAGTTCTCCAGAGGGTCAGTTCCGGCGCACCTCCGCGGTGCGCGGCGCGGCGTCGAACGACGGTGCGTTGCCGGCGCCATCGCTGGCCACGATCGCTTCCAGCCGCACCGTGAACGGGCCCGGTCCGGCGCCGCTCGCGAGCGCCACCGGCACGCGGACGAGCGCGCCCGCGGGCAGCGGCTGACCGGGGCGCCCGGTCGCGTCGCCGCAGACCACGCGCAGCCGGCCGGGGACCACGCGGTGCGTCTCGACCCGGCCGAGCGCCTGTAGCTGGATGACCGTCGGATCGAGCGTGAGTTGGCCGGAGTCGACCACCAGGTCGAACTGGACCATCACCGGGAACGGGGATTCGCCGGCGAGGGCGACGTCGAGGTCGCCGGTGGTGGCGCCCGGCGGCAGATCGATGTCGCCGAGCAACAGGCTCGGCGCGGTCTCCTGCGGCGGGGTCGGCCCACCGCCGCCGCCACCACCGCCGCCACAGCCGGCGAGGGCGAGGACGAGAACGGCCGGGATCGGCGACACGGACGGCGGATGGCGGCGCGACACGGTGAGGGAGGATACCGTCCGGGGCGGCGTCCGGCGATGCGCGCTGGTCGGCCGACCCAACGTCCGCACCAGGCCTTCCCCGTTGATCTCCTTCCGAACCGTCGCGATCGGCCTCGCCCTCGTGCTCCCCGCACGGGCGCAGGAGCCGTCCCAAGACCCCGTGAATCGCCCCGTGAACCACCTCGCCGGCCAGACGTCACCGTATCTGCTCCAGCACGCGCACAACCCCGTCGACTGGTATCCGTGGGGGCCGGAGGCGCTGAAGCGCGCGAAGGACGAGCACAAGCCGATCTTCCTGTCGATCGGTTACTCGGCGTGCCACTGGTGCCATGTGATGGAGCACGAGAGCTTCGAGGACCCGGCGATCGCGAAACTGATGAACGACAACTTCGTGAACATCAAGGTCGACCGGGAGGAGCGGCCCGATCTCGACGAGATCTACATGGCCGCGGTCACCGGGATGACGGGCCACGGCGGCTGGCCGATGTCGGTGTGGCTGACCCCGGACCTCGAGCCGTTCTACGCCGGCACCTACTTCCCGCCCGACGACCGGCAGGGCATGCCAGGGTTCGCGCGCGTCCTCGAACACGTGCACCGGCTGTGGAGCGAGCGGCGGGAGGACGTCGAGAAGCAGGCCGGTCAGGTCGCCGAGTACCTGAAGAAGGCACTCGCGCCGAAGATCGAGCCCGACGATCCGAAGCTCGCGGATCTCGATCGGTTCGTCGCGCAGTGCGGCGAACGCTACGACGCGCTCGAGGGCGGCTTCGGCGCACCCGGCAGTTTCGCGCCCAAGTTCCCACAGGCCGTCGAGCTGCGCGTGCTGCTGCGCGAGTACGCGCGCACGCGCGACGCGAAGACGCTCGAGATGGCGACGCACACGCTGCGCGCGATGGCCGAGGGCGGCATCTACGACCAGCTCGGCGGTGGCTTCCACCGCTACAGCACCGACCGGCGGTGGCTCGTCCCGCACTTCGAGAAGATGCTCTACGACAACGCGCTGCTCGCCCAGACCTACGTCGAGGCGTTCCAGGCGACCGGCGAACCGCTGTTCGGGCGCATCGCGCGCGAGACGCTCGACTACCTGATCCGCGAGATGCAGGACCAGAAGGGCGGGTTCTGGTCGACGACCGACGCCGACAGTGAAGGCGTCGAGGGCAAGTACTTCGTGTGGAGCAAGGCCGAGGTCGATCGCCTGCTCGGCGACGACGCGCCGGTGTTCTGCGCGGTCTATGACGTCACCGAGACCGGCAACTGGGACGGCACCAACGTGCTCCACGTCGCCCGGCCGGTCGCCGAGCTGGCGGCCGAGTCGGGGGTGTCCGCGGCGGAGCTCGAGGCGCGCCTCGCGAAATGGCGTGCGACCCTGCTCGCGGCGCGCGGCAAACGCGTGCCGCCGGCGACCGACGACAAGGTGCTCGCCGCGTGGAACGGGCTCGCGATCGCGGCGCTGGCCGAAGGCTACCAGGTGCTCGGCGACGCGCGCTACCTCGCGGCGGCGCGCCGTGCGGCGGACTTCGTGCTGACGTCGATGGTGCGCGACGGGCGCGTGCTGCGGAGCTGGCGGGACGGCAAGGCGAACCTGCAGGGCTACCTCGAGGACCAGGCGTTCGTCGCCGACGCGCTGCTTCGGCTGTTCGAGAGCGACGGCGATCCGCGCTGGCTCGGTGCCGCACGCGATCTGCTCGCGGCGATGGACGAGCACTTCCTCGACTCGTCCGACGGGAGCTGGTTCTTCACCGCGGACGATCACGAGGCGTTGCTCGCGCGCACGAAGAGCGTGCAGGAGTCGTCGACCCCGTCCGGGATCGCGGTGGCGATCCTCGCCCATCTCCGCGGCTCGTTGCTGCTCGGGGATCCCGACCTGTGGGAACGCGGCCTCCGCGCCCTCCGCGCCAACCACGTGTTCTTGTCGGAGTACCCGGTCGCGTGCGCGACGCTGATGCTCGGCGTCGACCTCGCGCTCGCCGACCCACGTGAGGTGGTGGTGGCCGGGGAGCCGGACGACGCGCGCACGATGGCGCTCCTCGAAGCCGCCTGGCGAACCTATCCGCCGCGCGACGTGGTGGCGCTGCGCACGCGCGAGAACGCCGGCGCGCTCGCCGCGATCACGCCCATCGTCGAGGGCAAGGCGCCCGTCGAGGGCGTGCCCGCCGCATTCGTCTGCCGGCGGGGCGCGTGCGAAGCGCCGGTCACCGACCCGGCCGCGCTCGCGCGCTGACGGCGTGAGGAACAGGTCCTGGGGACGGGTTCCGGCGACCGGCGACGACCGCGCGTCGCCGACTCACGGCAGGCGCAGGTAGCCCCGGTAGCGGTCCACGAAGTGCTGCACCAGATCCGCCGTCCCGGTCGCGAGCTCGGCCGGCTCGTGGGCGTCACCGATCGCGTCGCGCAGCTCGTCGAATGCGGGTGTGCCGAGCAGGAACGCCGGGAAGTCGCGCTCGAGCTCCGGTGGCTCGCTCAGGGCGTCGAGACGCGGCAGCCAGCGGTGCTGCATGTCGCGCATCGAGTCCGCCAACTCGTAGCGTTCGGGCAGCGTCAGCGACCAGGGGTCGTAGCTGCACAGCTTCACCAGGTTCCGGATCGCGTCGATCGTCGCGGCCGCCGGGTCGTGCATCGAATCACCTCGGAGACGTCCGGGCAGGCGTGGATCACCTCCCGACCCGTTGTGGATCGACCTTCGGCAGGGGATCCTTGAGGCCGATGACCACGTTCGAGGCGTTCCACGTGCGCCGGCTCGAGCCGGCCGAACGCGAGGATGCCGGCCGACTGGCGGAGGAGGCCGGTGTCGCCGGCGTGTACGTCGTCAACAGCCTCGACGCGGCGCATCGCGACGACCGCGCGCTCGGCGTGCATTCCGCGGACGAGGAGCTGATCGGACTCGTCTGGCTCGGGCACCGGGGCAACCTGATCGTGCTCGAGCGGCGACCGCTCGAACCCGTGCTGGTCGCCTCCGCGTTGGCGGGTGCCGGGATCGGTGGCTGGCGCGTGGCACTCGGTCCCGATCCGATCGTCCGCGCGCTCGTCGCGCGCGAGCGCCAGATGCCGCTCGTCGACCGGATCCAGATCTACTACGCCGCGCGGGAGGCTGCGACGGTCCCGGGCTCGGTCGGGGTCCGCCCCGCCGTGCGTGCGGACGCGCGAGCGCTGGTCGACGCATCGCTCGACCTGAGCGAGAGCGATCTGCACGTCCCGGCATGGCGCGTGCACAAGGGCTGGCTCCGCGACAGCGTGCGGCGGCGGATCCGGGACGGGCGGACGTTCGTCGTCGGTCCGGTCGGCGATCCGCAATGCAAGCTCGACATCGGGAGCCGCGGCCGCGGCGGGGCCGTGCTCGAAGGCGTGCACACGCGCCCCGAAGTGCGTGGCCGGGGTCTCGCCGCAGCGCTCGTCGCCGGCGTGATCGACCGGCTGGTGGCCGACGGTGCACCGATCACGTGCCTGCACGTCGCCGAGGAGAACGCGCCCGCGCGTCGGGCGTACGAGCGTGCGGGCATGGTGGCGAGCGGTGCCTGCCGCCTCATGCTCCGCGACTGACCGGCACGGCACCGCCGCAACGCTGCCACGCGAGCGCGAAGCCCGGGCCCATCAACGGGTGCTCGAGCGGCCCACGCAGGTGCAGCTTGCCCAGCCGGTCGCGCACGGTCGCCGCGAGTCGATCGGCCTCCTCGTTCCGACCGGCGGCGCGGAGGGCGACGACCAGCTCCGCCTGGCTCCGCGGGTCGTCGTCGAGCAGCATCGAGCGCTGGAGATCCGCGACCGCGCTGGCCGGATCTCCGGCCGCGAGTGCCCGCGCCGCCTCGAGCCGCGCCGCCGCCGCCTGCCAGCCGGCGGATCGGAGCTCTCGAACCGCGCGTTCCACGGCATCGTCGTCGCGGCCGATCGCGAGTCGTCCGGTGAGGAACGTGACCGCGAGCGAGGTGTTGGGCAGATCCGTCGGCAGGGCTCGGATCGCCGCCAGCCGTGCGCGGAGCTCGTCGTCGCGTCCGAGCACCAACAGCGCCTCGCCGTCCTCGAGCAGGTCGGCCGTGTGCTGATCGAGAATCGACGGGCGTTCGCGCAACCACTCGAGATCGTCGAGCAGGTTGCGGGCTGCATCGGCCGGACGATCGAGCAGCATCGCGTGGGCGGCCAGCGCGCGGCGAAGCTCGTGCAGCGTCCGGTCGTCGGTGCGGCCGCGATGGCGCCCCGCCATCCGTTCGAGCATGCGGTCGAGCTCGTCGTGGTGGCCGGCCTCGTAGAGCGCGAGCGCCCGCGGGAGGAACGTCCACGCCGGCGAGAGCCGGCGCGCGCCGACGTCGAGCTGGTCGAGCGCGGCGTCGGGTCGGCCGAGCGCGATCTCGGCGAACGCCAGGTGGTAGGCGACCCACGGGACCCCCGGCCATCGGGCGCGAAGCTCCCGGAGGTCCTTGGCCGCGTCCTCGAAGTTGCCGAGGTTCGCGTTCGCCAGCGCGCGCGAGTAGCGGCCCTGCGGGTCGAACGGCCGTTGCTCGAGGAACTCGCCGGCGATCTCGAGCAGCTGCTCGTCGCAATGGCGGGCCTCGGCGGGGTCGCTCGCCGCGGCCGCCCGCGCGAGCCACAGTGCCCGTCGGAGCCGGTGCGCGGTGGTCGGTGACGTGCGGCCGGGCAGCGTGCGCAGCGCACCTTCCGCGAGCTGGGCGGCTTCGACGAACTGGCGGTCGAACAGGGCTGCCGCGGACTGCACCGAGATCGTCATCGCGCAGCCGGGGTCGGAGCGCCGCGCTCGATCGAGCCGTTCGCGGCGCGAGCCGTGCAGGCCGCGATTCTCGTCGAGCAACGCGGCCTCGGTCTCGCGCACGCAGGTCGGCGAGGCGCTGTAGATCCTGGCGCAGCTCATCGGTTCGTCCGGGACGTCCTCGCCGAGCGCGCGCCGGGCCTGCCACGCGAGCTCGTCGATGGCGCGCGGCAGCGGCCGGTCGGCATAGCTCGCCGCCGCGATCGGGGTGGCCGGAGCATCGTCCACCCCGTCGACCAGTGCGAGGGTCATCAGCGAAGCCGCGGCGTCGATCCGGACCTGGAGCGTGAAGCGCGCGTCCGGCATGTCCTCGAGGTCGGCGGCGACGTCGAATCGCGTGCTGAGCCGCAGGGCCTCCCGCAGGAGGGCGTCGACGAACGTGGCGCTCACGGGATCGCCCGAAGTCGCGATCGTCGTCGGGCCGAGCCGGACGACCGTGCCGGCCGGCAGCTCGCGAAGCACGGTGGGCGAGGGCACCGCGGTCCCGTCGGCGGTTCGCCCTCCGCGGGTGGGAGCGCTGCCGCAGCCGATCAGCAGGAGGCAGCTCGCGAGTGCGGCGGCGCGAAGTGGGGGCATGGTCTTCGGGACTCGGGGCGCGATCGGACGACAGCGGTCCACCGAATGCAACCCTGGGCGGCTGCGGCGGCTCCGCACGCGGCGTCCCAGAACGGGACACGGCGCCGAAGAGGGCGTCTCAACCCGCGTCGTGACCGCGCCGATAAGCGCGATCGGACCGAGGCCCATCAGGCCGAGGCCCGGTTCGACGGGGGCCCGAGAGCCCGCGCCATGTCGACGCGAGGAGACCCATGCTCAAACAACGCCGGAGCATCGTCGGGCTGGACATCGGTTCCAGCTGCATCAAGGCGATCGAGATCACGCAGGACAAGTTCGAATACATCGTCACAGCGTTCGGTCAGGTCGACATCGCGAGCGAGCAAGCGCGGCGGGATGCGATCGCCGACCTGTTCCGCAACGGCGGCTTCCGCACCAAGCGGGTGGCCTCGGCCGTGAGCGGCAAGTCGGTGATCTTCCGCTACGTCAACATGGCGCGCATGTCCGAGCAGGAGATGAAGAACGCGATCCGCTTCGAGGCGGACAAGTACATCCCGTTCGACATCGAGGAGGTTCAGCTCGACACGCAGAAGCTGGAGGAGACTCCAGCGGGCGAGGGGCGCGCCGAGGAGATGAAGGTCCTGCTGGTCGCGGCCAAGAAGTCGCTGGTCCAGGATCAGGCGGACATGCTGACCGAATTCGGTCTCCAGCCGGTCAGCATCAGCGTCGACGCATTCGCGCTGGGCAACGCCTACGAGCTCAACGACATCGTGAGCCCCGGCCTGCAGGAGTCGGACCACACGGTCGCGCTGGTCGACATCGGCCTGTCGAAGGCGTCGATCAACATCCTGCGCAACAACGTCACCTACTTCGCGCGCGAAGTCTCGATGGGCGGCCAGGACCTGACGAACGCGATCACGCGTCGCTTCGGGCTCGAGCCGTTCGAGGCCGAGGCGCTCAAGCGCGATCCGCAGGACCAGATCGCCGAGGTGCAGGACGCGGTCGCACCGGTCCTCGACGACCTGGGCAACGAGATCAACCTCTCCTTCGACTTCTTCGAGAACCAGTTCGAGGGCGAAGTGCAGGAGGTCTACCTGTCGGGCGGCTCCGTGCTGCTGCCCTGCCTCGAAGAGAGCCTCGAGCGCATCTTCGAGAAGCGCACGCGCGTCTGGAACCCGATCGAAGGGTTGAAGGTCAAGTCCGACAACGTCGACATCGACGCGCTGAACCAGGCTGCCCCGCAGCTGGCGGTCGCGGTCGGTCTCGCCGCCACAGTCAGCTGAGGAGATTCCACGATGATCCGCATCAATCTACTCCCCGACGAGTACCGCAAGACCGAGCGGACGTCGCCGAAGCTGTTCGGCACGGTCCTGGCCGCGGTCGTCTGCGTGTGCTGCACGGTCGGGTGGTTCGGCTTCGTCTACTTCGGACAGCTCGGACAGCTCGAGATCGAGCACGGGCGGGTCACCGAGGTGCTCGCGAGCAAGCAGGAGAGCGTGAAGTACTTCGAGGCGCTCTCGAAGGAGAAGAAGGACTTCGAGGAGCGCGAGCAGACGATCGCCGAGATCTCCAGGTCGCGCGTCGTCTGGTCCCGGCTTCTCGACGAGCTCATCGACGTCGTCGACAACCAGGGCAACACCGAGCGCCACTTCGCGTGGTTCAAGCAGCTCTCGATCAAGGGCGGCGACGAGAAGAAGAAGGGCGCGACCTTGACCATGCCGGGCTGGCTCGCCGGAGACGAGCTGCGCTCGCTCGCGGACTTCCACGAGGACATCGAGCACGCGCCGTTCTTCAAGAACGTCAAGCAGAAGTCGATGCCGACCGCCAAGACCTCGACCGACAAGGATCGCACGCCGGCGGAGTCCCTCTCGTTCTCGCTCGGCATGGAGTTCCAGCCGGCGCGGAAGTGGAAGAGTGAAGATGACATCGGACCGAAGTCCGGTGCCGGGGCCAAGCAGAAGTGAGTAGGAGCAAAACCATGGCGAAGCTGAACGAGAACCAGAGGATGCTGGCGATCGCAGGCGGCGGCCTCCTGCTCTGCCTGGCCGCAGGTGCCGGCATCTGGTGGGCCAACGGACTGGTCGATCAGGAGCAGGAGGCGATCGCGTCGCAGAAGCAGGCGATCGCCGCCGCGCAGACCAAGATCGCGAAGATCCCTCAGCTGATGAGGGACGTGATCATCCTGCGCGAGAACGTCGACACGTACACGAAGATCCTGCCCAACCAGGCAGAGGTGAACGACCTGCTGCGCCTGACGAACAAGTTCGCGGGCCAGGCCGGCGTGCACCTGCACGACTTCGTGAAGGCGACGGACGGCAAGCGTGGCAAGTACAGCCACTACAGCTACCGGATGGACCTCGACGCCACCGTGTGGCAGTTCCTGAAGTTCATCAACCTGTACGAGAACTACGACCGGTTCTTCCGCGTCGTGAACTTCACGATCAACGCCGCGTCGGACCAGGACGTCACGAAGGCGCTCGCCGCCGGCGAGGACGTCGTGCACCGCATGTCGGTCGTGATCGAGACCTACGTCTACACCGGCCAGAACGGGCCCGACAACGTCGAGATCAAGAACTACAAGGCGATGCGGGACGGGCTGCGCGACGAGATCGCGAAGAGCGCACGTGCCCTGCACCTCGAGCGCTACGAGATCACCGACAAGATCGGGCGGCGCGACATCTTCGTCGATCCGCGACCGACGATCGGCGGCACGAACCTGTCGGACAACTCGCAGGCGCTCCAGCGCCGCCGCGTCGAGGACTTCGTGGCGAAGGTCGCCGACGTCAAGGCGCTCCAGGAGCTGTGGCAGCAGCCGGACCAGAGCTACGTGACGCGGGCTCGCCGCGAGAACGAGTTCCGCACCGAGCTGCAGTCGCTGGACGACCGGGCGGACGCGATGACGCCGCGGATCACCAACCAGAGCCTCCAGGCGCGGTGGAACAACGAGGTGCTCGAGCCGATCGCGCAGATGTGGCGTTCGCTCGGCCCGACCGCCAACAACAACGACGACGGTGGACTGGACGAGTCCAAGATCAGGGCGCTCATCCAGGCCATGCGTTCGGACGTCGAGCGCGGCGACTTCGATGCGGCGGTGAAGCGCCACAACGAGTTCGCCGACCGGCTGAAGTTCCCCGAGACCGATCCGCGCTTCGCGCTCGCCGAGCGAGCGATGAAGCTGCGCCTGATGATCGAGGCGGTCGCGCAGTTCCAGGCGATCCCCCTCGACATCTCCGGCGTCGTCGTGTTCCAGCAGGGCCGCTCCGGCCTGCTCGTGAACGGCAAGGTCTACGAGGAGGGCGAGTACCTCCAGGACGACCTGCTGCTGAAGTCGGTGCAGACCGAGAGCGCGGACTTCGTGTTCAAGGGCTTCAGCATGCGCAAGAAGTGGTGACGCGATCGGCGGTGCCCGGCACCGCCGATCCGTCCGCCCGCGCCGGTCCCGCCGGCTCCGGCGATGCAGGTCGCGCAGCGCGTCGGCGGTTCGCGACGAGGAGCGACGGCGTCGATCGGACGAGCGAGCCGGTGCCGAGGACGGGCGCCATGCCGCCGAATCCGAGGCCCTCGCCCGCTGCCGGGATCGCGACGGTCCCGCGGTAGCGCCCGATCGCCCGACCGCCGACGCCGATCACGACGCTCTGCGGCGGCGCGGCGGGCGCGCGGGCCAGGAACCCCTGACGCGTCCCGCGAGGATTCGGAGCCGGAGCGGCCCCGGAGAGACGGCAGCGCGGCCGACTGCCTCGGGGCATGCCCACCGGAGGTGGGTGTGCCCCTCCCACTGCGGCGGGAGGTCGCGCTGGGTCGCGAAGTCGGAGGATCCTCGCGTCCCGCGAGGATTCGGAGCCGGAGCGGCCCCGGAGAGACGGCAGCGCGGCCGACTGCCTCGGGGCATGCCCACCGGAGGTGGGTGTGCCCCTCCCACTGCGGCGGGAGGTCGCGCTGGGTCGCGAAGTCGGAGGATCCTCGCGTCCCGCGAGGATTCGGAGCCGGAGCGGCCCCGGAGAGACGGCAGCGCGGCCGACTGCCTCGGGGCATGCCCACCGGAGGTGGGTGTGCCCCTCCCACTGCGGCGGGAGGTCGCGCTGGGTCGCGAAGTCGGAGGATCCTCGCGTCCCGCGAGGATTCGGAGCCGGAGCGGCCCCGGAGAGACGGCAGCGCGGCCGACTGCCTCGGGGCATGCCCACCGGAGGTGGGTGTGCCCCTCCCACTGCGGCGGGAGGTCGCGCTGGGTCGCGAAGTCGGAGGATCCTCGCGTCCCGCGAGGATTCGGAGCCGGAGCGGCCCCGGAGAGACGGCAGCGCGGCCGACTGCCTCGGGGCATGCCCACCGGAGGTGGGTGTGCCCCTCCCACTGCGGCGGGAGGTCGCGCTGGGTCGCGAAGTCGGAGGATCCTCGCGTCCCGCGAGGATTCGGAGCCGGAGCGGCCCCGGAGAGACGGCAGCGCGGCCGACTGCCTCGGGGCATGCCCACCGGAGGTGGGTGTGCCCCTCCCACTGCGGCGGGAGGTCGCGCTGGGTCGCGAAGTCGGAGGATCCTCGCGTCCCGCGAGGATTCGGAGCCGGAGCGGCCCCGGAGAGACGGCAGCGCGGCCGACTGCCTCGGGGCATGCCCACCGGAGGTGGGTGTGCCCCTCCCACTGCGGCGGGAGGTCGCGCTGCGCGAGTCCGCGGACCTGACGCGGGCGTTCGAGCTCGTCGATTGCCGAGGGCGACGCCGTCGAATCTCCCGCCAGCGTCCGGCGCGCGAGCGCGACCCGATCGCGATCCGGGGAAACGGCTTCAAGTGGAACTCCCCTTCGTGCCGATTGCAGGTGAGCAGGATCGAACGGCCCGTGCGGTGCGGGCCGACTCGGCGGTTACGAATCCTTCCCTCAGGGAAGAGGAAGAATCATGCAGGCAAACTTGTTCCAGATCGCGCGTATCGTCGCGGTCTCGGGTCTCCTGCTCGGAGGCCTGGTGGGTCAGGAACCCGAGACCCCGGCCCAGCAGCAGCCCCAGGAGCAGCAACAGGGCCAGGACATCGAGAGCTTCACCCAAGAGGGCGACCGGACGTCGCGCCTCACGCTTCGTCTTCGCGACCGGCTCTTGCGCGACGTCGTGCAGAGCATTCGTCGCAAGGCGGGCGTCAACATCATCATCGACGACTCGATCGACGATCGCGTGACGATCGACCTCGAGGACGTCGACTGGCGTCAAGCCCTGGACCTCGTCGCCGAGGCCGCCGGGTGTGTCGTCGTCCAGGAGGGCACCAACGTCCTCAAGGTCGAGAAGCCCCCGCGGGTGTACTTCGCGTTCGAGAACGCGGACGTGCAGAAGGTGATCGACACGATCGCCAAGATCTCGGGTGCCAACATCGTGGTCGCGCCGGAGGTGCAGGGTGCGATCACGTTGCGCCTGCGCGACATCCCGTGGCGCGATGCGCTCGAGGCGACCGCGAAGACGCTCGGCTATGTCGTCGTCGAAGAGGATCGTGGCATCCTCCGCGTCGTCCCGCCGGGCAACCTCCGCGCGGACCTGGTCACCAAGAGCTTCCAGCTCCGCTACATCCGCCCGCAGTCGGCCTACATGCCGTTCCTGCAGTCGGAGTACGTGCAGTACATCTACACGCGCCAGCAGCTCAACCCGAAGGAGGAGAACTTCAAGCTCCTCGACGCGTTGCGCCGCGCGCTGACGCCCGAGATCGGCGTCCTCGAGTACTTCGAGGGCCAGAACCTGATCGTCGTCAAGGACACCAAGCCGGTCGTCGAGGAGGTCGGACGGATCATCGAGAGCATCGACGTCGAGCCGGCGCAGGTGTTCATCGACGTGAAGTTCGTCACGACGGCCAACCGTGACCTGCTCAGCTACGGCGTGAGCCCGGGTGACAACGGCTGGACCGCGAGCCTGGGGCTCGGCCAGATCCCGACCCGACTGCCGTTCACGCTCGGCAGCGGCGGCTTCGAGGACGGCATCATCGCCAACGACAGCGGCGTCGGTCCGTTCGCGGACGGCACACTGAACCCGACGGGCAACACGACGATGCCCGACGTGGTGTTCGGAGCGCTGAACTTCACGCAGGTGACCTCGACCCTCAACCTGCTGCAGAAGGATCAGCAGTCCGAGATCGTCCAGGCGCCGAAGCTGATCGCACTGGATCACCAGATGGCGACCATCTTCGTCGGCGAGACGATTCGCTACGCGCAGGCACGGTCCGAGCAGGGCCAGGCCGGCGGTCTGCAGCTCGTCGTCGAGGAGGCGCCGAATTCGCCGGTGTCCACCGGCTTCCAGCTCCTGGTGATCCCGCACGTCGTGCCCGGCACGGACAAGATCATCATGGACATCATCCCGAAGTCCGAGACCCTGTCCGGCACCGGAAGCTCGTCGCTCGCCCCCGAGGGCTTCGACGTGTTCACCGTGGGCTCGGGCTCCGGCAACGGCTCCATCGCCCTGCCGCGCATCGCCTCCAGCACGATCGCGACCAAGGTGCTGCTCCGGACCGGCCAGACGGCGGTGCTCGGTGGCCTCGTCACCGACAACGACTCGTTCACCGAGACCGGCATCCCGCTGCTCGGCGACATCCCGGTGCTCGGCTGGCTGTTCAAGCAGCGGTCGACGCAGAAGTCGAAGACGACGCTGATCGTGTTCGTCACGCCCCAGGTCATCCGCAGCCCCGAGGACGTCGACGCCAGCGTGCGCGAGATCCTCAACGAGCGGCAGAAGCTGATGCAGGGCGAGTACAACGCCATCTTCGGCACCAAGACCGACTCCTGACCCGGGCGCCGGCGAGGGATCGTGGACGGCCGACGCGGTCGTCCGTATGATCCCCGCGCCGGTGGCCTCGCACCGCAGCCGGCGCGGCCGTTGCCGCGCCGGCAGGCGGCCGCCGGCGTAGGAGTTTCTTCGCCAGTGACGCCGCCGAAGGTCCGCTCGGACGCCGAGCCCTGCACCGACCCGGACGCGCTGCCCAGTGGGCAGCGCGTCTCGCGTTGTCGGCGCACGGCCGAGCGCCGCAACGCAGACGAGTCGCACGGCGCGCTGGACCCCGTTCACCGGCAGGAAGCGCGCCCGGAACCCGGGCGGACCCGCGCGGAGTGCGCGGCGGCGCGGGGCGATGGAGGGACCCCGCGCGCCGTCGACCGGATCCGCGCGACCACGGCTCCGTCCAGCGCCCACGGCGCCGGCGACCGCGTCTTCCTGCGCCCGCACCGCGTTCGCCGCGCGGCCGGGATCGCCAAAGAGGATTCCATCGTTGAAGAGAATGCTGATCAACGCCACCGATGCGGAAGAAGCCCGCATCGCGGTGGTGGAGGACGGCGTGCTCCAGGAGCTGCACGTCGAGATCGCGAGTCGGACCGCATACCTCGGCAACATCTACAAGGGCCGGGTCGTCAACATCGAGCCGAGCATCGGCGCCGCGTTCGTCGCGTTCGGTGGGCGGACCAACGGGTTTCTGCACGCGTCGGACGTGCTGCCGGCCTACTCGCGCGACGACTTCCGGCTGGAGGACGTGGTCGAGGGTCGGGCGCGGGTCGGTTCGGGCGAGGGACCTGACTCGCTCCGCGCCGCGCTCGACGACGACGAGGATCACGAAGACGCGAAGAGCGGCGACGCGAAGAAGGGCGCGGCAACGGCTTCGAAGGGCGGGCGGAAGCCCGCGCGGACCGAGGAGGACGACGACGCGTCGGACGCCGGCGACGCCGAGCCCGGAAGCGGTGCGGCGGCCGAGTCGGACGACGCCGGCGACGGCTCGGAGGGTGGCCCCGACGGTGGTGGTCCCGACGGTGGTGGCGCCGACGGTGGTGGCGCCGAGGAAGACGGCGAGCCAGCCGAAGCCGGCACCGCCGGTGAGGCCGAGGCGACCCCCGCCCCGCGCGCGCGGCGCCGCCGGCGCCGCCGCCGCGCCAGCACCGCCGAGGCGGACGCCGAGGGCGGCGGCACCGCGGTCGAGGCCGGCCTCGGCGATGGCGACGGGTTCGAGGAGCGCGACGAGGACCGTGACGCCGACGAGTTCGGGGGTGGGGTCGACGTCGAGACCGACGACCACGAGGACGCCGCCGCCGCCGATGGCGATTCCGGGAACGGGGTCGAGCGCCCGCGCGGGCCGAAGCGTCAGGACCAGAAGTCCGGCTCGCCCCGGCGCCGCCGGGCGCGCGAGAACGGGCGTCCGCGCGTCCCGATCGACCAGCTGCTGAAGCGCGGGCAGGAGGTCATCGTCCAGGTGACGAAGGAGGGGATCGGTGCCAAGGGGCCGACCCTGACGACATTCGTGTCGCTGCCCGGACGGAGCCTCGTGCTGATGCCGAGCCTGCCGAAGTGCGGGGTCAGTCGGAAGATCGACGATCCGAAGGAGCGGCGCCGCCTGAAGCGCATCGTCAAGGACCTCGACGAGACCGGCAACGGCGGCGTCGGGTTCATCGTGCGCACCAACGGCGTCGGCAAGACCAAGGTCGACCTCCAGCGCGACCGCGACTACCTCAAGAAGATCTTCGAGCTGATCGCGCAGCGCGTGCAGGTGACGCGCGCGCCGGCGCTCCTCTACCAGGAGTCCGACCTCGTCCTGAAGGCGATGCGTGATCTGTTCTCGCCGGAGATCGAGGAGGTGGTGGTCGACTCACGTGACGTGTACCTGCGCATCCGCGACTTCG
The DNA here is from genome assembly GCA_963823025.1 of uncultured Planctomycetota bacterium. Lineage (GTDB taxonomy): Bacteria > Planctomycetota > UBA1135 > UBA1135 > UBA2386 > CAWGKH01. The sequence continues at coordinate 338,100 of CAWGKH010000014.1, forward strand.
CCGAGAAGCTGATGCCGCACATGGCGGATCGCATCAAGCTCCACGAGCTCGTGACGCCGCTGTTCCACAGCTTCGGCATCGAGCAGGAGGTCGAGAAGCTCTACCAGCCGCGCGTCGAGCTGCCGAACGGCGGCTCGATCGTCATCGACCAGGCGGAGGCGCTGGTCGCGATCGACGTCAACTCCGGTCGGTTCAAGCCCGGTGCCGACCTCGAGGAGACGGCGCTACGCACGAACCTCGAGGCGATCCCGGACATCGTGCGCCACCTCCGGCTCCGCGACCTCGGCGGGCTGATCATGATCGACTTCATCGACATGAACCACGACAAGCACCGCCGTCAGGTCGAGCGGCGCATCGTGGACGAGCTGAAGGGCGATCGCGCGCGGATCAAGGTGGGCCGGATCAGCCCGTTCGGCATGCTCGAGCTGACCCGGCAGCGCGTCGGGCCCGGGCTCAAGCACACGGTGTTCACGATGTGCCGGCACTGCAACGGCTCGGGGCTGGTGCGGACGGTGCCCAGCAAGTCGCTGTCGGTGCTGCGCGAGGTCCGCGCGGTGCTCAACCTGAAGGGCTTCTCGATCCTGCAGGTGTTCGTCTCGCCGCTGGTCAACGACTACCTCGTCAACCACAAGCGCCGCCAGATCATCGATCTGGAGGAGTCGGTCGGGAAGTCGATCCTGTTCAAGGCGGAGCCGAGCTACCCGATCGAGATGGTCCACTACCGGTTCATGACCGCGGACGGCCAGGAGGCCAAGGTCGCGATCCCGGCCGGCCTCGGGGTGAAGGCGTGAGAGGCGTCAAATTACACCGGGTCTGAATTGACGCCTCTCGGGGGGGCCGCTAGCATCCCTCGCCCCCTTTCCAGCGATACCCGTCGAGCCATGTACGCCGTCGTCGAAGACCGCAACCAGCAATACCGCGTCTCCGCAGGGGAGCGCGTGCTCATCGACCACCACGCCGGCGTCGAGCCGGGCGGCTCCTTGACGTTCGACAGGGTCTGCCTGATCGGCGGCGAAGGCGACGCCCGGGTCGGCACGCCGTACGTCGACGGCGTGAGCGTGACCGCGAAGGTCACCCGCCAGGGCGTCAAGGGACCGAAGCTGGTCGTCGCCAAGTACAAGCGCCGCAAGAACTCGCGCAAGCGCACCGGCTTCCGGGCGAGGTTCACCGAGGTGGAGATCGAGGCGATCCATGGCTCATAAGAAGGGACAGGGCTCGACCAAGAACGGTCGCGACAGCAACGCACAGCACCGCGGCGTGAAGCGCTTCGGTGGCGAGGCCGTGACCGCCGGCGCGATCATCGTGCGCCAGTGCGGCACGAAGTTCCTCCCGGGGCGCAACGTCAAGCGCGCCAACGACGACACGCTGTTCGCGCTGGTGCCGGGCGTCGTGCGCTTCCAAGGCAATCGCCGGGTCCACGTCGACCCGGCCGAGGCCTGAGGCGCCGCGCCGCGAGCCGCCGCGCGAGCACGCGATGTTCCTCGACGAGATCGAGTTCGTCGTTCGCGGCGGCAAGGGCGGCGACGGCTGTGTCTCGTTCCGGCGGGAGAAGTACGCCCCGCGCGGCGGCCCCGACGGTGGCGACGGCGGTCGCGGCGGCGACGTGGTGCTGCGCCCGTCGGTCCACGAGAACACCCTCTACCACCTCGCTGGCCGCGCCGAGTTCGAGGCGCAGAAGGGCCGTCCCGGCCACGGCTCGAACATGACCGGCGGCTCGGCGGGCGATCTCGTGCTCGACGTCCCGGTCGGCACCGTCGTCCTCGACGCCGAGCGCGGCCACGTGTTGAAGGACCTCGCGCAAGCGGGCGACGTGTTCGTGGTCGCGCGCGGGGGCAAGGGCGGCCGCGGCAACGCGGCCTTCGCGACGTCGACGAACCGCACGCCCCGCGAGGCGGAGCCCGGGCAGATCGGCGAGGAGCGGCGCATCCGGCTGAGCCTCAAGCTCATCGCCGACGTCGGGCTGGTCGGACTGCCCAACGCCGGCAAGTCGACGCTGCTCGCGACGTTGTCGCGCGCCCGGCCGCGGATCGCGGACTACCCGTTCACGACGCTCGAGCCGCACCTCGGGATCGTGCCGCTGGCGGAAACCACGTCGTTCGTCATGGCGGACATCCCGGGCCTGATCGAGGGCGCGCACGAGGGGCGCGGGCTCGGCGTCCAGTTCCTGAAGCACGTCGAACGCACCCGTGTCCTGCTCCAGCTCGTCGACTGCTCCTCGACCGCCGACCTCGAGCCGCATGACGCCCACGACGTCGTGCTGGCCGAGCTCCGCGGCTACTCGGCCGAACTCGCCCGGCGACCGCTGCTCGTCGTCGCGACCAAGGTCGAGGACGACGCGTCCCGTGCCCGGGCCGCCGAGCTGGCGTCCGCGATCGGCCGACCGGTGCTCTCGATCTCGGCGGCGACCCGCCACGGCCTGCGCGAGCTGCTGATCGCGATCCACGATCTGCTGTTCGCCAGCGGCCGCTGACTCCTGCCGGAACCGCCCTTCCGGGCGGCCTCTCGCGGCTCCCGCGACATCGGGTTCATGCCGGCGGAGCTCCCGGCCGATAGGGACCCGGGAGGATTCCCTGGTGACCACGCCCGCACTGTTCGACTTCCTGCGACTCATGGTGAAGGAGGGGGCCTCGGACCTCATCCTGAAGTCCGGGAGCTGCCCTGCGATGAGGATGGCCGGCTTGATCCGGTTCCTCGGCGACACGCCGTTGTCGCGCCAGGACCTGTCCGGCTGGATCCAGGAGGTCCTCGACGACCACAACCGCGACGAGTTCATGCGCGCCGGTGCGACCGATCTCGCCGTGAGCGTGCCCGGCCTCGGCCGGTTCCGTTGCAACGCCTTCCGGCAGAGCGGCGACTTCGGCTTCGTGTTCCGCGCGATCAGCACCGAAGTGCCATCGTTCAAGGACCTGAACCTGCCGGTGCAGCCGCTGAAGAAGCTGTCGTCGCTGAAGCGCGGTCTCGTGCTCGCGACGGGCACTGCGGGCTCGGGCAAGTCGACGACGCTCGCGGCGATGATCGAGTACATCAATCGCAACGCGCAGAAGCACATCGTCACCATCGAGGACCCGATCGAGTTCCAGTTCGAGGACAAGTTCTCGATCGTCAACCAGCGCGAGATCGGCACCGACGCCGAGTCGTTCGGCGCGGCGATGCGCCAGGCGGTCCGCCAGTCCCCGGACGTGATCCTGATCGGCGAGATGCGCGACCAGGAAACGGTGTCCGCGGCGATCTCGGCGGCCGAGACGGGTCACCTCGTGTTCTCGACGCTGCACACCGTCAACGCGGTGCAGACCGTGGAGCGGGTCGTCACGTTCTTCCCGCCGCACCAGCACGAACTCATCCGCACCCAGCTCGCGCTGAACCTCGCGGGCGTCGTGTCCTTGCGTCTGATCAAGACGAAGGAAGGGCAGCAGATGATGCCGGCCGTCGAGCTGCTCATCAACACGCCGACGGTGCGCGACCTGATCGAGCAGGGCAAGACGCGCGAGCTGCCGAAGGCGCTGTCCGAGGGTGCCTACTACGGCACCATGACGTTCAACCAGTCGCTGATCCGGTTGTTCGAGGCGGGCAACATCTCGCTCGAGGACGCGCTCGCGGCGTCCGACAACCCCGACGAGCTCAAGCTCCAGATGCGCGGCATCACCAGCGGCGGACGCGCGGCGTTCGGCACGCCGACGGCGATCGGCGGCGGTGGGCTGCCCGGTCGGACCCCGTAGCGCGGTCGAGGCGCCGCGGGGCCGTTTCGCCGGATCCCGGCTTTCCGGGAAGACCCGCCGTCGACCGTTCGTCGATCCGACTCGACGACCGGGAGGACCGCGGTGCCGCGCGGCGGTAGACTTCCGGGCCTCACGATGACCAAGCTCCCGATCCATCTGCTGCTCTATCTGGCGATCCTCGGCCTGGCGGCCGGGGGCGGCTTCCAGTTCTGGCAGGCCCTTCAGGAGAAGAACCACGTCCCCGACCCGAAGGCGGATCAGGCGCAGTTCCTGAAGTCGATCCAGCGTGGCCGCGATTCGGCAGGCCGGACGTCCAACGGTCCCGACTACGCGGCCCACGAGGACTTCTGGAACTCGTTCCGCTACGCGAACTTCACCGGCAAGGAGCCGCCGAAGCCCGTGGAGTCGACCGACGCGAAGCCGGCCGAGGACGTCAAGCCGGAGGTCCCGGAGATCAAGCTCGAGGACGTGTTCGTCATCGAGTGCATGGTGTTCGACGGGGAGCAGTCCAAGGTCATCCTGCGCTACAAGCCGAGCGCCAACGTCCAGCTTCCACCCGAGATGCTGACCGGCACCGGCGGCGCGGGCACCGGGCCGGTGGCGGACACCGTGCCGGCGCGCCCCGGCGTGCGCGGCAATCAGGGTGCCTCCGGGGTGCCGGGAAACCGGGCCGGTTCGCTGCCCACCTTCGACAACGGCCTCGGCGCGGTCCAGCACCTGACGCTGGACGACACGCTCTGGAAGCCCTACGAGCACATCCGGCTGGTCCGCGTCGCCGACGACGCGAGCTATGCGGTGTTCCGCGTCGAGAAGCCGTCGGTGCCGAAGGAGGAGTGGAAGGAAGAGCAGATCTACCCCGAGGTGCTCGAGCTGCCTCAGGACGTGCTGCGCAAGCTCCAGGAGGGCGGGATCGACGTGTCGCGCAACCAGCAGTCCGGCGGCGCCGATCAGCCTGCGGCGCCCGCGCAGCCGAGCGGCTGGGTCGACATGCCCGAGACGCAGGAGATCGGCCGCAACCACTACAACATCGGTTCGCACGACCGGGACATGATCGCGTCCGATCCGAGTCGGGTGTTCGACGAAGACGTCGGCACGGCCACCTACCGCAGCCGCGACGGCCGTGTCCAGGGCGTGCGCATCACCCGCCTCGCGCCGGGCTACGACCGCTACGGAGTCCAGGAGGGTGAGGTGCTGATCTCCCTCAACGGCGAGCCCGTCGGCAGCAAGGCCGAAGCCTACAAGGTCGGCAAGCGCCTCTATCAGCGGGGTGTGCGCACGTTCGAGGCGGTGTTCCTCCGGAATGGCCAGTCGATCACGCGCACCTACGTCGCTCCCGATCAATGACGGTCGGGGGCGCGGTGAGCTCGTCCTCACCGTGGACCGCGGCAACACCACGCTGGACTGCCTCTTGAGCGGGCCGGGTGTTCACGTCCGCGAACACGTCGATCCGACCGCCGCCGGAGTGACGCGCTTCCTGGCCGGGCACCGGCCGTCGCGCTGCGCCGCGTCGACGGTGGTGCCGGGTGGCCTCGCGCCGGTGTTCGCGGTGCTCGGCGACCTCGTCCGGGTTGCGGGCCGCGACCTGCCGTGTCCGCTCCGACTGGCGTATCCCGACCCGACGACGCTCGGCGTGGATCGGTGGGTCGCCGCGGTTGCCGCGCGCGCGCGCCACGGGAACGCCGTCGTCGTCGACTGTGGGACTGCGGTCACCGTCGACCTGGTCACCGCCGACGGCCGGCACCTGGGCGGCGCGATCGGCGCGGGGCTCGGCACGACGGCTCGGGCCCTCGCGCGCTCGGCCCCGACCCTGCCGGGATTCGACGGCGCGCGGCCGTCGGCGCTGCCGGCGATCACGTCGGCGGACGCGGTGCGCGCGGGCATCGGCACCGGCTTCGCGCATCTGGTGCGCGGCCTCGTCCGGGACTGCGTCGAGGCCGCCGATCTCGGCTCGGCAGCGCGGATTCTGACCGGCGGCGACGCCGAGCTCGCTGCGTCGTTCCTTGGCGACGGCTTCGTCGTCGAGTCCGACCTCGTTCACGCCGGCCTGCGATGCCTGCTCGACGCCCACGACTCGAGGTGCTGACCCCGCGCGGTCCCGGGGGCATCGCCGTCGTGGCGGCGCACGGGCCCGATCGCCACGCCACCCTGGCGGCATGGCTCCGGACGAGGGCGGGTCGGACGATCCGGCCCGAGGAGATCGCGGGTGCCGGACCGCGGGTGCTCGTGCTGCAGTCGGAGAACCGACCGGTCGACGAGGTGGTCGTCGTCGACCGACCGTCGGCCGGATCGACCGAGTTGCACCTGCACGGGTCGGAAGCGGTCCTGCACGCCCTGGCGCGCGTCGCCGATCTCGCGCCGGCATCCGCGCCGGGCGCGGCGGAACACCTGCTGCGGCACGCCCTCGGACCCGAGCAGCTCGCGCTCGCACTCGAGCAGCGCGACGTCAGATTCGAGCCATGGCTTGCATCGATACGCGGCCTGCCGTCGGCGGATCGAGGCGCGGCACTGGCCGCCGCGCGGGAGCGGACTCGGCTGGCCGCGGCGCTGGCGAGTCCCTGTCCGGTCGCCTTGATCGGCACGCGCAACGCGGGCAAGTCGACGCTGTTCAACCGGCTCGTGTTCGAAGAGCGCGCGCTGACCGGCGATCTGCCGGGCCTGACCCGCGATCCGGTGGGGGAGCGGACCGTGCTCGAGGGCTATCCGTACGCACTGCTGGACACCGCCGGCGAGGGCGAGACCGTGGACGAGCTCGAGCGGCGTGCCATCGAGCTCGGTCGCCGCCGCGGTGGAGTCGGGCTCCGTGTCCTGGTCGTCGACGGGAGCCGCGGCTTCGGGGCACTCGACCGGACGCGCCTGCCGGAGGCGTCGCTGGTCGTGCGCGCGAAGGCCGATCTGCCGGTGGCGGCGGGTTGGTGCGATCCCGGCGTGCCCTGGATCGCGCTGTCGTGCCGCGACCCCGCGGACTCCGGCACGGTTCGCCAGGTGTTCGGCGCGGCGCTCCGCGGGGTGCGCGGGCTGCCGCCGGCGCCGCCGTGCGGTGTCGGCGGACCGGCGGCGCTCGACGCGCGCCAACGAGCGCTGCTCGACGATGCGACCGAAGTGAGCTGACACGTGCCGGGCCACGTGGCGGCGCGTTACAGTCCGACTCTCGATGAACAGAGCAGCCAAGCGCGACCTCGTGTCGATCGACGACCTGTCGTGCGATGAGATCCGGGAGCTGTTTCGCCACGCCGACGAGTTCCGGGCGGACCTGCGCGCGTGGTCTCACGTCTGTCCCGGATCGATCATGGCGACGCTCTTCCTCGAGCCGAGCACGCGCACGCGGCTCAGCTTCGAGTCGGCCATGTTGCGGCTGGGCGGCGGCGTCATCACCGCAGCCGACGCCAGCACGACGAGCTTCGCGAAGGGCGAGTCGCTGGCCGACACGGTGCGCGTGGTCGGCGGCAGCTATGCGGACATCGTCGTGATCCGGCATCCACAGGACGGCGCGGCACGGGTCGCGGCCCGCTACGCCCAGGTCCCGGTGATCAACGGTGGTGACGGGGCGCACGAGCATCCGACGCAGACGCTGTGCGATCTCTACACGCTGTGGCGCGAGAAGGGCCACCTCGAAGACCTCGACGTCGTGCTGTGCGGCGACCTCCGCTATTCGCGGACGATCCACTCGTTCGCGTACGCGCTCGCGCGCTTCAAGGCGAACATCATCACCGTGCCGTATCCCGGCTTCGAGCTGCCGCCCCACGTGCTCGAGCGGCTGCGGCGCGAGTTCGGGGTCCACGCGGGCATCGCGTCTGTCGGTGACCTGCCGGGTCTGGCAACGGGTGAGAACGCGGCGGCCTACCTGACGGCGAGCCGCCCGCACCAGCTCGCGCTGTTCACGAAGCTGACCCCGGTGCAGGTCGGTCGCATCGACGCGATCTACATGACCCGGGCGCAGCGCGAACGCCACTCCGGCGAGAGCACGGTCGGCTACCCGCGCATCTCGCGCCAGCTCCTCAAGTCCGAGATCCTCAAGGACGCGCGCGTGATGCACCCGTTGCCGCGCGTCGACGAGATCGACTACGACGTCGACGACGATCCGCGCTCGGTGTACTTCCAGCAGGCCGGCCACGGCGTGCCGATGCGGATGGCCTTGATGGCGTTCCTGCTCGGCGCCATCCGGCTCGACGCCGAGCCGATCGTGCCGACGCAGCGCGACGCGCTGATCCGGAGCACCGGCGGGTTGCGCTGCCGCAACGAACGTTGCGTGACGAACGGCGAGGGCGCCCACTACCTGCCCGCCGAGTTCCGGCTGGTGGTCGATCTACCGCCGCGGCTCGCGTGCGCGTATTGCGGGGCGGAGTTCGACGCGCGCTGGGTCGGCAGCTCGACGTCGCATCGCTATCACCTGCACGATGACGCGGATGTGCGCCGGATCCGTCTCGAGAACCGCGTGTACTTCGAGTCCGAGGAGCAGGCGGTCGCTGCGGGCTACCGCGCCGAGGGCTGACACGGATACTGGCATCGACCGCTGGTGAAGCCCCGCGTGCAGGGAGGCTCGGCCCGACCCGGGCCCCATCGCTCCCGATCCGCGGCGGCACGTGCAGAACGAACGGTTCGGAGCGGGCGGTCTGCGCTCGTGGAGCGCCGCGCGTCCCGCCGATCGCGCGGATTCCTGGCCCAGACGCGTCACCAGCGGTCGATGCCGGCATCCCGCGGAGCCGCGGCGCGGCGTCCCGGCCGCCGGCTGCGACGGCGAGCGATTCCGCACGGAGAGGGCGGCGGCTGCGCACGGACCGACCATCGTCCCGCCCGACCCGTGTTCCCGGAAGTCGGTGCCTTGGACCACCTTGCGACCTTACAGGGATGCGGCGAGCGGCGGTACGCTTCTTGAACTCGACGTGCCGACTCGTGGTGCGCTCCGGTCGCGACAGCGACGGAATCCGGGCTATGGCGGACTCTTCTGGTCGGTTAGGTTCTTGCCTCGCCCTCCGTCGGTCGTGCCCCGCGAGAACACACGCGCCGCGCCTTTCGACAGCACTCCGTCCCATGGTCGACCTCCGATTCCCAAGCGTTTTCCGCTCTCTACCCGCGTGGCGACTGGTGGCGGTCGCTGCGGCGCTCGCACCGGTTCTGGTGCTCGGAGCCTGCAGCTCAGGGGGTGGTGGCGGCCCGGGCACGCTGCCGACGGCCGGCAACGTGCAGCTCGTGGACGTGCGCTACGGGCGGCTGGTCGATGTCTACGGGTATCGGACGACCGGCAACGGCCAGGAGGTCGACCTCTACCAGACCGATGTGCCGATCGGATCGGACATCCAGGACGAGCGGCCGCCGGGCTCGACGCTGTCGGACGCCGAGGTGCTGTACGACTTCCTCGCTGCCAACCCCGACAACCTGCAGCCGCGGCTCCTGATTCCGCGTGAGATCGGCTCGCCGGAGTTCGACGACGCATACTCCGCGCTCGGTCGACAGCTCCGCAAGATCACGCCGGGTGCGTTCGGACAGGACACTGGCCTGGTGCCGTTCTCGGTGGTACCGCGCAACGCCGGCCTGGTGCTGACGTTTTCGGCGAAGGTCCCGGTGACGCAGTCGTTCTTCGTCGAGCAGCGCCCTGACGGCACGCTCGACGTCAAGAACACCGAGGCGGTGCAGCTCCTCGAGATCACCGGCAACCCGAATGACACGAGCCCGACGGGCGACTTCCGCGTGATCCCCACGCGCGTCGTCGTGCGCGACAAGCAGCTGATCCTCGACCCGGTGCTGCTCGGCACCGAGGGTTCGATGTACGGCGTGCGCAACAACGCCTCGGGCATGCCGGCATCGCCGAACCAGGTCGGCGCGAACATCCGGCTCGCGCTGGCGCTGCAGGGCCCGCTGGAGATCCCGGGCCTGGTCGAGCAGGACTCGGCGTTGGTCGGCACCAACAACACCGCGGATCAGTCCATCATCCGCGACTTCCGCTCGGGCAACGCCGACGACGACTCCGCGGACATCTCGCGGGGCTTCGTGCGCGACACCGAGCCGCCGCGCATCGTCGGCGAGATGCTGTTCTACCTCGTCAACGTGCAGCCGGTGGACTCGACGTCCCAGGTGGTGACGGTGCTGAAGAACGGCATCGACCAGGAGATCGACCTCGGTGACGTGATCCGGTTCGTGAGCTGGCAGGACGGCTCGATCATCGGCTCGGCGGAGGTGATCGCCGATCCGTCGGACGACCTCGGCATGCCGTCGGTGCAGCGGGTCCGGGTGCTGATCCGCAGGCTGCCGGCGCTCGAGGCGGAGTTCCCGGCCGGCGACCCGTTGCGCGCGCGCTTCGGCGCGAAGATCTGGGACCCGAGCGACGACCGGGACTTCCCGGCCAACCAGCAGGACCAGCTCGGCTACGTGCAGCAGGTACGGCACGCGCTCGGTGCTGATCGCGGAGTTCACCGACAGCCGGGTGAACCCGATCACCGGTCAGCCGTACGGCGACGACCCGTCGAACTTCCTGACGTTCTCGCCGGCACCGTTGCCGCTCGAGAACGGCGACCGGAGCCCGCCGAACCAGAACATCTCGCCGTTCGCGGAGGCGATCATCCGGTTCACCAAGCCGGTCGACCTCGCGTCGGTGCGGGCGTTCGACTCGTTCTTCTTCGCGACGCGGAACGTGCTCGACGACGACGTGATCCGCAGCGAGTTCCTCGAGCCGAACGACATCGATCCGGCGCGGTTCGACAAGAACAAGTTCGCGACACCGCACCTGGTCGCGTCGCGGATCATCGACGAGGACGGCTCGCAGACGTCGATCCGGCTGCAGCCGTTGAAGGGCTTCTTCCTGAACGACGAGATCCGACAGGCGGCGGCGGCGGACCAGCAGAACGGCGTCCCGTTCGGCGAGCGTCGATTCCGCTACTACCTGCACCTGCTCGGCAGCACGAAGGGCATCCGGGACCTCGCGGGCAATCCGCTGGACTTCCAGTCGGAGGTCGGTGTGCGCGACTTCCTGGTGATCCCGTTCAGCCTGGACACACGGAACGATTCGCAGAACCGGCCGCTGTTCGCCGACAACCTGTCGGTCAGCATCGTGCGGCGCTACGCGTCCGACGACGAGGACGAGCAGCCGTCGCTGTACCTGCCCGGCGAGCGTGCGACGATCGACCCGAACAGTGGTGAGCCGATCAACTCCCCTCCGGAGGCGTATCCGCTGCAGGACGTGTTCGGCGCAGTCACGTATCTCGCCAACGGCACGCTCCAGGCGCGCAACACGACGCGCGTGCGCAAGGTCGTCGACGACCTCAACCAGCAACCGCCGCCGCCGCAGACGTCCGACTTGCGGTTCTGTCCGACCGACCTCGACACCGGAGGCTCGATCGCGACGCCGTCGGCGAGCGTGCGGTTCGGCCAGGGCATCCAGAACCCGCTCAATCCGTTCGGTGCGCGTCTGCAGACCGTGTGGCGTGAGATCGACATGAGCCTGAGCCGCGTCGACCCACTCGACTTCAACCTGGACGTCGAGCAGATGTGGTGGGCGCCGTTCCAGGGCGGCGCGATCACGTTCGACCAGTTCGACCGGGTCAGCCTGTTTTTCGGGCACTCGGAGTGGCGCCCCGAGCCGTGCGTCGGCTCGTTCAGCTCGCTGCCGGTGCTCGACAACTCGGGCCTCAAGTCGCGCTTCGCCGACAACTACGCCTACAACAAGTCGACCACCGGCGCGAAGACGCTCGACCCGGCGCCGCATCCGGCGTACGTCGACCAGGTCCTGACCATCGACGCATCGAACACGATCTTCGAGCCGAACGGCGTCAACCGCTATCTGCCGTTGCCGACGTTCCAGCAAGCCGTACTTCGTGTGGCGTGACGAGACGGTGCCGGTGCAGGGCGCGGCCTCGGGCGCCGGCTCCGACGTGGCGGGTCCGCAGCAGAACAACGTCCCGTACATCATCTCGCCGTGGCTGAGCGGCAACGGCCGCTTCGTGACCGGCGCGGCCGGGAGCGCGCTGCAGTTCAACTTCGGTCGCTGGAACAACCAGGCCGAGGTCCTGGATCCAGCAGAGCAGCCGGGCCGACACGTTCACCGGCGGCGGCACGGGCGTCGATCGCGCTGCCGCTGCTCGCCGACTTCTGGACCTACTGTGACGATCCGGATCTTCCGGCCGGCAACGGCTTCGTTGCGACCGGCTTCAACGGCTGGCAGATCGCGCTCGCGGTGCAGTCGTCGCAAACGCCGAACTTCCGCGCCTACTCCGGTGGGTTCTCCGGATCGACGTCCCGCCCGCCGATCTGCATCAGACGAGGGGAGCACGCAGTGGGCGAACGCGTCCGGCGGCTTCATGCAGAACGGCCAGCCGACCCTGTATTCGGCCGACAACTCGGTCTACTGGGTGATGGCGGACTTCCTCAAGCGGCAGACCGTCGTCACGGCCGGCTTCGTCGACCTCTACAACCCGCACCGCATGCCGTCGCGGATGCCCGGCGAGGGCGATCCGCGCCTCGGCCCGTACCTCGTGAACTCGTCGGGGACCTCGGTGCTGCCCGCGGGTTATCTGCCGCGCTACGACTGGTCGTTCGAGCCGCCGCTCGAGCAGCTTGCCGGTCGGCACCGCGGTGGTGCCGGAGTTCCGCGCAGCGAGCGCGGTCGCCCAGCACATGGCGAGCGTGCTCGCCGATAGACCGTGGCGCTACGAGGCAGTGCAAGGACAACTCGGCTGGAACACGCCGCCGGACCCGACGAACTTCCCGCTCGACCCGCTGAAGGCGTGCGACGCCGGGATCCGCAAGTACCACGACCGGCCGACCGCGAGTGGCGCCGCGCGTCAGTACCTGGGCCTACTACTACAACGAGCAGGTGACCGACTACACGCGGACGATCTCGAACCTGTCGAGCGACGCGTTCACCTCGCAGTTCACCAGCCCCGTCGAGCAGTTCGACGCACGGGACGTCCGGTACTTCAACTGGCGGTTCATCATGCGGAACAACGTCGACGCGAACCCGCCGGTGTCGCCGGCGATCGACTCGTTCGCCGTCACCTACCGCTTCGAGCACCAGTGAACGGCGTCGTCGGCCTCCGCTTTCCGCTTTCCGCGTCCCGCGACGTCGGTCGTCGCCGGACAGCCCCCTGTGTATTCCCTCTCCGGCTCCCCGCGAGCCGAATCCCCTGAGACGAGATGAGTTCGAGCATGAACGTGCGTGCCCTGACCCGCTTCTCGGCCGCGACCCTGGTCCTGACGTTCGCCGCCTGTACCGAGCGGCGGCAGCAGCGGGGTTCCCGGTACGGGCGGCAACTTCGTCGTCCTGAGGACCATCCCGCCGAACAACGGCAAGTTGTTCCTGAACGAGCCGATCCAGATCGACTTCAGCAACGACGTGGACCTCTCGACCGCCGACCTGAACACCGTCAGCTTCCAGGTGTTCGATCTGAACGGCACCGCGCTCAACGAACGCCCCGCGGGGACGTTCGCGCTCGCGCGGGCCGCCGGTGACCAGGACGTCGGGCGGCGACTCCTGTTCTCGCCTCGCTTCCCGACCAACGACACGTTCGACAACGGTGGCTTCAAGCCCGGCCGTCTCTACGTCGTGTCCCTCGTCGGCGGCGACCAGCGGAACAACACGGTCCTCAAGGACACGACGGGGCGGCCGCTCTCGGATCCGGTGTCGTTCCAGTTCCGCACCGCGGACGGCTCGACGCCGTCCGAGCTGTTCAGCGACACGCTGCCAGGTGGGCCGCGACGCAGCGGTTTCTCGGTGTCACCGAGTACGGGTGGCACGACACCGGTCGCGTCACTCAACCTGTTCGGCCGCGAGCCGGTCGAGGTCCGGCTGAGCTTCGACCAACCGCTGAACCCGCAGAGCACCAACGTGCCGGTCGACATCAGCGCCGACCCGCTCCAGCGGGACCCGAGCGCGCGCGGGCGCATCTTCCTCGAGTACGACGATCCCGCCGAGCCGCGGGCATGGATCCCGGCGACCGTGGAGCTGGCCGCCAACACGCGCGCGGGCTCGGTCGTCATCCTGCGGCCGATCGGCGTGCTGCCCAACAACGCTAGCATCCGGGTCGTCGTCGAAAACACCGTCGAGGACATGTCCGGTGAGTCGAACGTGTCGGATCCGGCGTACAACCGGGTGTTCGCGTCGTTCACCACGACCACGGACTTCCCTCCCCAGTACGACGCTCTGGTCGAGAACTTCGTGCAGGGATCAGGCACGCTGGATCCCGGTGCAGCGTTCCTCGAGCCGTTCGCGCAGATTCAGGACGGCCGCCTGAGCGCGAGCTTCGACTTCGAGGGCACCAGCACGACCCTCGAGTACCAGCCGACGGTGCGCGAGGTCATCCTCAACACCGACTTCACGACGATCACGCCGCGCAACAGCCCGCCGATCAACGTGACGGGTGGCGTGTTCAACTTCTCGCAGGTGACGATCAACGAGAGCGTCACCGTGCGGGGCTCGGGCACGAACCCGATGGTGTGGCTGTGCTCTGGTGACTTCACGGTCAACGGAACGTTGACCGTCGACGGTGGGGATGGCGAGCGCGTCGACACGCTGAACTCGGCGAACTTCCCGACGCCGGGCGGGATCGGCGCCTGCGGCGGTGGCAACGGCGGCCGCGGCAGTCCGAACGCCACCGATCGCAGCCAGAGTGGCGAAGCCGGCTACGGCCCGAAGCAGCGTCCGGGTGGCGGTGGCGAAGGCGGTCGGCTGAGCTGCACGAGCACCTGCAACCGCGGCTCCGGCGGCGGTGGCGGCTCGCTCGGCGCCAAGGGCGATCCCTACTACCCGCCGAACAGCACGATGACCTGGGGTCAGGTGATGGGGGATGGCGGTCGTGGCTGCCTGAACCGGTCGCTGCCGGGCGGCGCGGCCGGCCCCACGCCGTTCACCGACTCGCGTCCGGAGAACAACTTCTGGGGCACCGGCGTCAACGTGTGGCGCTCGATCCGCATCCAGGGCGAGCTGCTCATTCCGACCGGCGGCGCTGGCGGTGGCGGGGGCGGCGACCGTGCCCCGAGCTGCAACAGCGGCGATCCGAACTTCGCCTCCGACAACAAGGGTGGCGGCGGTGGCGCCGGTGCCGGCGTCCTGATCGTCAAGGCGCTCGGCACGATCCGCGTCGGGCCGAACGGGCACATCGACGCGGTCGGCGGCAACGGCGGCGGCGGTGAGCAGGCCGGCGGCAACGACGAAGGCGGCGGCGGCGGCGGTGGCTCCGGCGGCATGATCGTGCTGATGGCCGGTCGCGGCTTCGAGTTGTACGTGCACGGCAACGAGAACTCGATGCACTCCACCTACGGCGAGCTGGACTACAACTTCTCCGTCAGCGCCGACGGTGGCATCGGCACCCAGGGCGTGTTCAGCGGCACCGAGATCGCCAACAAGTATCCGCCCGGCAACGCGAGCACCTGGGATGCACGCCCGACCGGCGGCTTCGGCGGACTCGGCATCGTCCAGCTCATGGCGCCGCCCGGCGACGACGCGGATGGCACGGGCAATCGCCTCGACGACAACATCGACTTCGTCTACTTCGACACGACCGGCACCCGCGTCTCCGTGAGTCCGGCGCGCAAGAAGCAGCTCCTCGCCTGGCGCGGCTGGCCCGACGTCGACGGGATGTTGAAGGACGACGACGGCAACCTGACGAACATCGGCAAGATGGAAGGCGACATCCGCCCGTCGCCGGTGATGCTGCCCTCGCCGTTCGGTGCGCTGTCGCGCGCACGTTCGCGTTGGGTGGATCTCGGCTTCGCCGTCCGGCAACCCGTCGTCGGCACCCCCGACCCGAACGCGGCGCGGGTGGTCCAGGTCGGCGCCGGCGAAGATCCGCCGTCGCCGGACTTCGGCGATCCCGGCTTCGGCTACGCGGGGACTCTGACGTCCCTGAACGAGCTCGGCTACGTCGCGTACGACCAGGCCAAGCAGAGCTATCCGATCGTGCAGTTCAACGGCATGACGGCGCTGCCGATCCTGTCGGTGGACACTGGCGCGATGTTCGACGGACAGCCGGCCTACACCATCACGCTCGACCCGAGCGTGTCCCTCGGCACCGTCGACAACCGCTACGCCGACTACCGGCTGCAGGTTCTCGACGACCAGGGTGCGGTCATCGGGTCGACGGGTTCGACCGGCGGGCCGATCGAGTACCGGATCCTGGCGCACACCGAGCGGACGCTGGTGGTGGAGCCGGGCGAGACGTTCCCCACGGCTGCCGCGCGGAGCATTCGCGTGGCGGCGAAGTTCTTCGAGGTGTTCGCCCAGTCGAATCGCGAGTCGCTCGGCGAGGTCGGCACGACGGGGGCGCCGACGTCCAACGTGCGCATCGGGTTCGCGTTCAACACGGATCCGAGTGACACCACCAACGGCATGCGCTATCCGGCGAGCCCTGGCCAGTTCGCGTTCGACCTGCGGGACCCGGCGTTGCTGACGTTCCTCCAGTCCGAGCGACCGAAGTACGTCCAGTGGGACGTTCTGTTCAACATCCGCTACGACCCCCAGACCTCGGACAACATCAGCGGGCAACCGCTGAGCTCGACGCGGATCCTGCCGGCACTGAACTATCTCGTGCTGCCCTACCGCTTCTGATCCGCTGGCCCCGTCCGGGCACCTCCGCATTTCGCGAATCGATCCAGAGCCAAACCCATGACCGCACGAATCGTGAGGCTCCTTCATGCCGCCGGTGGACTGTCCGCCGTCGGCGCCATGCTCCTTCTGGCCGGCTGTGGCGGCGGCTCGTCCGCCGGCGGCGGTGGCGGTGTCGGAGGTGGTGGTGGCGCGGTGCTCGAGAACATCGAGTACGGCCGACTCGTCGACGTCTACGCGTATCGGATCGTCGACCAGACCGGCAGCCACGATCGTCGCGCGACCCAGAACCGCGCGCCGTTCCAGATCGCTTCGGACGTCGTCGTCAGTCCGGACATCGAGACGCAGCCGCTGTTCGACTCCGCCGGGGCCGCGCGGCCGACGGCCTGGTATCGATTCCTGCCGTTCGACGTGGACGTCGGCCACGATCAGCTGCTGATCCTGTGGGACGACCGCGCCGAGTCGCAGCAGTTCCAGCAGGCGTTCGATCTGGCGACCACGAACCTCGAGCAGATCAGCGCGGCCTACAAGGACCAGAACACGCTGGTACGGCCGATCCCGGTGGTGCCGCGCAACGCGGCGATCAAGCTGACGTTCGACCGCGCGCTCAACGTCGACGACCAGTTCTTCGCGGTGAATCCGGCAGCGATCCAGTTGCTCCGCATCATCAACGACCCGAACGTCGTCCCGCCGACACAGGCGTTCGAGACCGCGTCCACGCGCGTGCTGTCGGACGGTGGACGTTCGGTGGTGATCGACACGACGGTGATCGGCGCCGAAGCCGAGTGGTGGCCGCACGTCGGTCGGGCTGGTGGCGAGCACCAACCAGGTCAATGCGAACTACCGCATCGCGATCCCGACCGACGGCATCGCGTCGAACGCGTTGAACATCTCCGCGGACGCCGTGTCCGAGCTCAACGGCGTCGACTCCCAGGGCAACTCGGCGGTGATCCGCGACTTCCGATCCGGCAACCCGTCGGACGGATCGGTCGGGTCGCTCGCCGACTTCGAGCCGCCGTCGATCGTGTCGTTCGCCGACATGGAGATCACCTCGATCGACGTCGACCAACGCATCCTGACGATCGACAAGCGGGGTCGGAACCTGGCCATTCGCGCCCGTCTGCCGTTCGTCGACGGTGTCGTCGACCCCGACAGCGGGTCTGCCGCGGGGGACCTCGCACGTGCCGGCGATCGATCAGAACGGGAACACGTTCCCGCTGCCGAGTGGCGACTTCGTCGTGCAGACCGTCGTGACCCCGAGCGGCGAAGCGGTGCGGATCAAGTCCGAGATCGTCGAGGTGCTCGACGTCGGTGTCGTCGAAGGCGACGCGGCGTTCGCCGGTCCGGGGCTCACCGCGTCCGGAACCGACGGTGGCGAGCTCGCGACCGTGCGGGTTCGGGTCGCCTCGATCTCCGGGACCGACTCGGCCGGCAACGCGGTTCGCATGCGCTCGTCCGCGGATCCCGCGGGTGGCGACTGTCGGGTGCTGACGCGCTACTACGAGTTCATCCGCTACAGCGGCTCGGCCGGCGCCGGCGAGATCTCCGACGCCGGGCGGCGGTCGGAGTTCATCACGATCGACCCGGATCCGGCGAGTCCGACGACCAATTTCATCCGCACCGAGGTGTCGCCGTTCGCGGGCTTCTCGATGCGGTTCAGCGAGCCGATGGATCTCGATCGCATCAGCACGCTGGACAACTTCGTGCTGACGCAGGAGGAGGCGACGCTCGCGCAGTTCCAGACGGTGCTGTCGCAGCCCAAGTCGGCGTCGCTGCTGTTCCTCGCGAGCCGGTTGGTCGACGTGAGCCAGAACGCGACCCTGCTTCGCCTCGATGCTCCGCTCGGGGCGTTCCACGTCCAGGGTCAGACCGAGCGATACTGGTTCCACGTCGACCTGAGCGACAACGGCGTCGCCGACCTCGCTGGCAACGTCCTCGACATCTACGACGAGCGCCCTGCCGGCTCGACCACGATCGGTGGCGAGAGCGTCGACGTGCCGCTCGCGAACTTCTCGCAGGAGTTCGAGATGGCGAGCTCGGCCCAGGACAACCTGGTCGCCTCGAGGGTCTTCCGGTTCGCCGACGCCGACGAGGACGGCACCAAGCCGGGCTCGATCGACTTCTTCGGTCAGTTCCTGATCTCCGGCGGCACGTTGTCAGGCGCGGCGGTGTCGCGCAAGAGCCGCACCGCGGACAACGTCAACCTGACCAACGTTCCGCGTTGGAACCGCGGCGAGTGCGTGGACACGAGCGTCAACCCGCCGGTGTCCGTGCCTCCGGGTGGCGGATTCGGCAACCTGTACCTGACGCCGTCGATGATCGCGACGCAGGCGACCCCGCCGCTGGTGTTCCAGCCACCGCAGGGTCCGCAGAACTTCGGTGGCATCGTCGAGCCGCACACCTCGCGGGGTGCGCGCATGCAGATGACCTATCGCGAGGACGACTTCGCGCTCGGCTACAAGTCCACCGATGAGCTGAACATCGATGTCGAGCAGCTCTACTGGGCGCCGTGGAACGACGGCACCGTGCTGTTCGACACGTTCGATCGCTACACGATGAAGCTCGGGCACGCGCGCAAGCGGCCGGACATGAACTTCGTCTGGGACCCGATGAACATGGTGTGCCTCCTGGACTGTTTCTCGATGGCGTCCGGGCTCAGCAACGCGTTCGCCGACAACCCGCTGCGTGGCACCGACTTCATGAAGCCGGTGGTGCAGGACAAGCAGTACGTGATCAACCCCAACGACGCGTTCCGCGCGGCGTCGGGCGTCAAGTACGTGCCGTACCCGGCGTTCGACGACACCTACACATGGCGAGACTCGCGGCTCCTGACCTGGGATCAGGACAGCGACCAGGCCGTCGGCCTGGGCGGCGCGGTCGACACCCGGGGCGTCCCACCGAACCTCGACACGACCGCGTCGGTGTCGTCGCCGTGGATCACCGACGCGCCGCCGGCGAACCTGATCGCCCCGGTCTACGTCCGCGATCCGGGCGACTTCCTCGGCGACCGCGACCACGACTACGACCCGATCGGCCTGCCGTTGCTCGTCGACATCTCGGTGTGGCCCGATGACACGCGTCAGGTCGCCAACGCCGGCAACCTGTTCCACATCGCCTATGTCGGGCCGATCTGGCCCGGTGGCGCCAACGGCAACGGCTACTACAACGCCGTCGGCATCTGTGCCGGAGTCCCGAACTGGCCGGTGCTTCGCGTCTACAGCTTCGGTGGCCCCGATCCGAACGATCCGGGTCAGATCACCTACGTCACGCCCGACCGGGAGATGGTGGCGCGCGGCGGCGTCGCCAAGGACATGGGCTTCGGCGACGGCGTGCTCGGGCTGTTCCAGACGCCCCCCGGGGACGACCACCTGCACTGGGCCCAGATCGACCTGGTGCGGCGCGTCTCGTACGTGACGGCGGGCTTCTTCGACACGCTGATGCCGAACCAGCACGGGCTGACCAGCACGACGAACCCGTTCCCTGCGCCGCTGCCACCGGCCAACGGCCGGCCGGACTTCAGCGCGGTGAACGGCGGCAATCTCGCGATCGCCGACGTGCAGACGCTGATGGATCCGCCGGTCGCGGTCCAGCCGGGCGGAACCAGCGTGCTCGTCGAGCTGCGCGGGGCTGGCTCGTTCGACCAAGCGACGCTCTACGACCAGCAGGCCAACGACGGCATGGCGACGCGTGGCAACCTGCTGAACCCGAACTACGCCTGCGAGGCGTACCGCTACGCGAGCCCGAATGGCGGACCGGGGGCGACCGCGACGATGACGCCCGATGTGCGCGTCGCCGCGAGCGGCCTGACGCCCTACGTCGACCTCGACCACATCGACTCGATCCGCGATCCGCTGACGAACCTGCTGCCGCGGTACATGAACTTCCGCCTCGTGCTGCGGAACAACATCGACTCGAATCCGGCCGGCGTTCCGATCCTGCGCAGCTTCGCGCTGGTCTATCGCGTCGCGCCGAACTGATCGGGGCTTCCGCGCCACGGCGGCGCCGGCTCCCGCGCCCGCAGCGCGGGGGCCGGTCGCCCCGCGGCGGCCTCCCGGCCCAGAACGGGGAGGGTCGCGCCGCGAGCGGCGTTACGATCCCCGGTGATGAGGCAGCGTCGGACACCGGCACGGCTCGCGCTCGTGCTCGCGGTGGCGGCCACGCTCGGTGCATGCGCTCGCGAGACGCGGTGGCTCGAGGTGGCACGCGTCGAGCCGGCGGCACCGTCGGCGGGGGCACCGGCCGTGCTGTTCCTCAACCAGGAGATCACGGTCCACTTCACCGAGCCGCTCGATGCCGCCTCGGTCTCGCCGGAGTCGTTCCGCGTCGTCGACGAGCGCGGGCACGCGGTGCCGGGCGACCTGGAGATCGGCCGTCGGTCGGTGCGGTTCCGACCGGTCCCGCCGGTGGCGGCCGACCTCGCCGATGGCAGTTTCCGCCCGGGCGGCCGCTACCACCTCGAGCTGCCGGGCATGCCGACGATCTACGCGATCCGCTCGAGCTCCGGCCACACGCTGTCGCGAGGCATCACGCGCGCCTTCGCGGTGCCCGACGCACCTGGCGCGCTGGGGCTGCCGACGTTGTTCCTGCCGGTCGACGCCGGCGTCGAGCCGCTGATGCTCGACCTGACCGCGGGCATGCCGCTTCGCATGCCGGCCGACGCACCGGTGCTCGACCTGCACTTCACGCGGCCCCTGTTGCCGTCGTCGGTGACGCCCGACGCGTTCCACTTCCTGCGCGTCGTCAGCGGTCGGGACGAGCCCGAGGTGCTGACGCCGGAGCGCGTCTCGATCGTTCCGCGCAAGCTGCCCTACACGCGTCACTTCGGCTGCTCGGTCCAGGTCGAGCTCGGTGCCGACGACGGGCTCGTCGCCGGTGATCTCGTCTATCTGGTGTTCGCCGACCCCGAGCACGGCCTCCGCGACTACCGCGATCGGCCGCTGACGCCGCCGGACGTGCCGTTGCAGGTGCGCGTCGATCCGGGCGACCGTCCGGTGGTCGGCGACCTCGACGTCGCCGATCTCGACATCCGCGCCACCGGCCGCGTGCCACTCGGCTTCGAGGTTCGCGACGGCAGGATCCGCCCGCGGGCGCGCGTCGAGGCCGGCACCGGGCGCCTCGGCTGGCTGCGGCCGGAGGCGGACACGACGATCACCGTCGGGGCGCCGTTCGCGTTTCCGTCCGGCGACGACGGCCCGGTTCCGGCCGAGATCGAGCTGCTCGGGCTGGACGTGCCGGCCGGGGTCGTGCTGCGGATCGTCGCCGACCATCCGGTCGTGCTGCGCGTCGTCGGCGCCGTGCGCATCGCCGGCACGCTGGTCCTCGACACGCCGCGCGTCCCGGTGCCCTGGCCGGCCGGGACGCTCGTCGATCCGCCTCAGCTCGTCCGCGCCGCCGGCGTCGCGCTGGTGACCGCGGGGCCGGTCGAGGTCGCCGGACGCGTGGTTCCCGCGCGGCCCGAGCAGGAGGGCTCGCCGTGGACCGTGATCAGCGCCGGCGGCGTCACCGCGCGCGGTCGCCTGCCGCGCGACTCGGTGCTCGCGCTCGAGGCCGATGCCCGCTTCGACGGCCTCGCCGAAGGGGCCGTGCTGCTGCACACGACGATGACCCCGGGGCTGCCTCGTGGCGTCGAGCTCGAAGCCGAGGCTTGGACCGCCTGGCTGCCGCTGCCGGCACCCCACGCGGACAACCTGGACGTGCGCGTCGTCGATCCGCGCGGCGACCTGCAGCTCCAGGTGTTCCTCGCGCCCGCGGCCGCCGTGGCCAGCGGCGCGGCGTTCGACGACCTGCCCCTGGTCGCGGTCCCGGTCCAGCTGCCGCTGACCACCGAGGTCGCCGCGCCGCCGGGCGTGATGCTCCGGCTCGAGATGACCGCCACCGTGCGGGGCCCGGAGCTGCCGTCGTTCGGCGGGTTCACGGTGCACGACCACCGGCCCCGCTGACCGCGGATCGGTGCGGCCCGGAGCGGACGGCGAGACTGGAAACCGTCCGCCGGGGAAGGTACCGTCCGCGCTCGGCGGTGCAGGGCGCCGGTCAGCTCCTGCAAGATTCTTTCCGGGAGGCTTCCGTCGCGCTCGGCGGTGCGGCGGCGGACGACGAGGTGTCGAGCTGATGTCCGATTCGTTGACGCTCGTGGCAGCAGGGCTGCTCGGCGCCATCGTCGGCTCCTTCCTCAACGTCGTCATCCACCGCATGCCCGAACGGGACGACCAGCGCGCCCGCGGGCCGCGGTCGGCCTGTCCACGTTGCGGCGCACCGATCCCGGCGATGCTCAACATCCCGGTCGTCTCGTGGTTGCTGCTGCGAGGTCGCGCCCGCTGCTGTGGCGCGCGGATCTCCGTGCGGTATCCGCTCGTCGAGGCGATGACCGCCGTCCTGTTCGTGGCACTCGTCTGGCGGCCGCCGTCGGGCTATCCGGTCACGCTGGTGGAGCTCACGCTGGTGGGCGGCCTCGCGTTCGCGCTCCACGCCTACTTCGTCGGCAACCTGGTCGCCCAGGCGTTCATCGATCTGGAGTTCCGCATCCTCCCCGACAAGCTGACCAAGCCGCTGATGGTCTTCGGGGTCGCGGGTGCCCTGGTGCTCGGGCTGGTCCGACCGCGCGTCGGTGACGATCCGAGCTCGTTCCTGATCCTGGGCGCATCCTCGGGCTCGGACCCGCTCGGCCCGACCTTGCTGGCGAGTCTGCTCGGCCTCGGTGCCGGCATCGCGCTGACGTGGGCGGTGCGCGCCGGCGGTCGCGTCGTGTTTCGCAAGGAGGCGATGGGACTCGGCGACGTCAAGCTGATGGGAGGCGTCGGTGCGTTCCTCGGCTGGCAGGGCGCGATCCTCACGTTCTTCCTCGGCTGCGTGTTCGGCGCCCTCACCGGCGGTGTGCGGGCGATGTTCACACGGGATCCGTACGTCGCGTTCGGTCCCTTTCTCGTCCTCGGAGCGCTCGTCGCGTTGTTCTTCGAGCGCGAGCTGATCGAGTTCCTGACGGTGACGTGGCCCGGCTGGCAGACGCGCGAACCGTCTGCCGCCATGGCCGTGCTCGGGACCGGTCTGCTCCTGTCCGTCGTTCTCTTGTTCCTCGTCCGCCGCGGACGTTCCACCTGACATGCGAGGCAACCTCATGAATCTGCGTCCCGTCCTGTCGATCAGTTCCTGCCTGTTGCTCGTCCTGACG
Organism: uncultured Planctomycetota bacterium; assembly: GCA_963823025.1. Taxonomy (GTDB): domain Bacteria; phylum Planctomycetota; class UBA1135; order UBA1135; family UBA2386; genus CAWGKH01. The sequence goes on from CAWGKH010000014.1 coordinate 361,510, forward strand.
AGCAGCTGCGCCACCCGCTACCAAGACCTGCTCCGCGACAAGGACATGGAGATCCGCGAGCTCGAGTCGCGGCTCGCCGACGCGCGTGCGCAGAACGACGACCTGCGCCGTCAGAAAGAGGCGGCGGAGGCCGCTGCGAGCGGCACCAACGCGCAGCCGGTGGCGGCGACGACCGATGGTGAGCTCGACCGAGTCAAGGGCCAGCTCCCCGATCTCGACGTGCGCCGGGATCGCGGCCGCATCTCGATCGGCATCGAGAACACCGTGACGTTCGACTCGGGCAGCGTCGCGCTGAAGTCCACCGCCGACCAGGTGCTCGATCGCGTCGCGAAGGTCCTGCGGGACCAGTACCCCGGCCAACGGATCTACGTGGAGGGGCACACCGACACCGATCCGCTGAAGCGCACCAAGGGCACGTATCGGAGCAATCGGCACCTGTCGGTCGAGCGGGCGGACGCCGTGGCGCGATACCTGATCTCGAAGGGCGGCCTGCCCGAACGGCAGATCGCGGTGGTCGGCTACGGTCCGTACGAGCCACGTGATCCCGGCACGTCGGAGGCTGCGAAGGCACGCAACCGGCGCGTCGAGATCGTCGTCGGCGAGACGCTCTGATCAGCGGCGCCGGCGCGTTCTGGAGCCGACCGGCGGTGCCGGTATATTCGGCCGTCTCCTCCCGGTGGATCGCGCCTTGATCCGGCGCGGTGCGGGAGGAGTCCGCGTCCGCCCGCGCAGCCACGCGCCGAATCTCGAGGAAACCCACCGACATGGCCCACCGCCCGGAAGACATCCGCAACATCGCGCTGCTCGGTCACAGCAGCTCGGGGAAGACCGCGATCGTCGATGCGCTCGCGTTCGTGACCAAGGCCAACTCCCGGCACGGCAACTCCGCCGACGGCACGAGCGTCAGCGACCAGGAGCCGGAGGAGAAGGAGCGCAAGCAGACGTTGACGGCGCACGTGTTCGGGTTTCGCTGGAACGACGAGCGACTCCACGTGATCGACACTCCCGGTCACCCGGACTTCCTGGGTGCGGCGCTGGCGAGCCTCGACGTCGTCGAAGCCGGTTTCCTGTGCGTCAGCGCGACGGGCGGGTTGACGTTCCACGCACGGCGGCTGTTTGCCGCGGCGGCAGCGGCGGGGATCGGGCGTGCCGTTGTCGTGACGCACCCCGATGGCGACAGCGCGGACTTCGAGCAGACGCTCGCCGCGTTGAACGAGGCGCTCGGCGACACGGTGGTGCCGGTGACGTATCCCGACGCGGACGGCCACTCGTTCACGTGCGTCCACGACGTCTTGAGCGGTGAGGGACCACGCGCGGAGGAGGACCGGCGGATCCTGGAAGAGCGCGTCGCCGAGGCGGACGACGACATCCTCGCGCAGGACCCTGGAGACCGAGCACCTCTCGCAGGAGGACTTCGAGAAGTACCTGCCGGCCGCGATCTCGAAGGAGAAGGTCACGCCGTTGTTCACCGTCTGCCCGCCGAAGGAGATCGGGCTGAAGAAGCTCTGCAACTTCGTCGAGCACTACTTCCCGTCGCCGGTGGCGTTCGGTGGGCACCGCGCCGGCGAGCCCGGAACCGGACGGTACGACGAGGTCATCGAGCCGGATCCGAACGCGCCGTTCGCCGGCAAGGTGTTCAAGACGATCGTCGACCCGTACGTGGGCCGGCAGAGCTTCGTGCGGTGCTTCCGCGGATCGCTGAAGGCCGAAGAGGGCTTCCTCCACGTGCGCACCGGAAAGCACGACAAGCTGCACGGCATCCAGACGTTGGACGGAGCGGAGCCGAAGGCGGCGGACGCGGTCGTGCCGGGCGACCTGTTCGTCGTCGCGAAGCTCGAGGATCTCGTGCTCGGCGACACGGTCACCGCGGATTCGACGCCGCTCGAGATGCCGATGATCGAGTTCCCGCCGCCGGCGTACTCGCTCGCGGTGACGCCGGCCGCGCGCGGCGACGAGCAGAAGATCAGCCAGGGACTGGAGAAGCTCGCCGCCGAGGATCCGAGCTTCGGCGTGCGCCGCGACCCGAACACCGGCGAGCTGGTCGTGTCCGGCAGCAGCCCCCTCCACCTCGAGGTCCAGCTCGCGCGGCTGGCCCGTCGCTACGGCGTGCACACCGAGCACCATGCGCCGCGCATTCCCTACAAGGAGACGGTCACCGCGCCGGCCGAGGGCCATCACCGTCACAAGAAGCAGACCGGCGGCCGCGGGCAGTTCGCCGAGGTCTACCTGCGGATCCGGCCGCTCGACCGCGGGCAGGGATTCGAGTTCGTCGACAAGGTCGTCGGCGGGTCGATCCCTCGCCAGTTCATCCCCGAGGTCGAGAAGGGCGTGCGCCACTTCATCGAGCGCGGCGGCCTGGCCGGCTGCGGCCTCGTCGACGTGGCTGCGGAGGTGTACGACGGGAAGTTCCACGACGTGGACTCCGACCAGCTCTCGTTCCAGCTGGCTGGCGAGCGTGCGTTCGCCGATGCGTTCGCCAAGGCGCGACCGATCCTCCTCGAGCCGATCATGGACGTCGAGATCCACGTGCCCGAGCGGTTCACCGGCGACGTCACCAGCAACCTGGCCACGCACCGTGGCCGGATGACGGGCATGGAGATGGAGGCGGGAATCCAGGTGATCAAGGCCCAGGTCCCGCTGAAGGAGATGCAGGAGTACTCGACGCAGCTCCGCTCGATCACCTCGGGCGAGGGCACGTTCGCGATGCGGCCGTCCCACGACGAGCCGGTGCCGCCGAACGTGCAGCAGGAGATCGTGGCCGCGCACGAGCGCAAGCAGCAGGAAGCGCACAAGTAGCCAACTGCCGATCGGCGGGGGGCGAGATCGCCGCCCCAAGGAGGTGCGCGCCCGTGAGATCCGGTCGCTGCGCGCCCGTCGTTCGCGGCCCGGATCGGCCGCGTGAAGCCGCCGCCGGGGCCGCCCAGGACCGGTCCCGAGGCTCGTTGCCAAGGGCTCGGGGGCGCGCCGTGCGGTCCCCGGTCCCGGGATGGAACGCGTGCGGTCTCAACCCCGACGCGGGCCCCGGCCGATAGGCCCTTCCGAACGGTGCGCCGGACGGTGCCCCGCCCGACCGCTCACGCGAAGGACATCACATGGTCTCGATGGAAGAGCTTCTCAGCCTCATGGTCCAGCGCGGAGGTTCCGACCTCCACCTGTCCGTGGGATCGCCACCGAAGATCCGCATCGACGGCCGACTCGTCGACACCGAGCACGACCTGCTGACTCCAGAGGTCACGAAGAAGCTCGTGTATTCGGTGCTGTCCGCCGACCAGGTCGCGAAGTTCGAGAAGGGCCTGGAGCTGGACTTCTCGTTCGGCGTCGCGAATCTGGGCCGGTTCCGGACCAACGCGTTCGTGCAGCGGAGCACGATCGCCGCCGTGATGCGCGTCATCCCGTACGAGGTCTACGACTTCGATCAGATCGGCATGCCGCGGCGCGTCTGCGAAGCGATCTGCGATCTGCCCAAGGGACTCGTGCTCTGCACGGGAGCCACCGGGTCGGGCAAGTCCACGACCCTCGCGTCGATGGTCGACTACATCAACCAGCGGCGGTACGGGCACATCGTCACGGTCGAGGATCCGATCGAGTTCCTGCACCGGAACAAGCACTGCCTGATCAATCAGCGTGAGGTCGGGGCCGACACGCATGCCTTCCACGCGGCGCTCCGGTCGGTGCTGCGGCAGGATCCGGACGTCGTCCTCATCGGCGAGATGCGCGATCTCGAGACGATCGAGGCCGCACTGACGCTCGCCGAGACCGGTCACCTCACGTTCGCGACACTCCACACGTCGGACACGGTGCAGACCATCAACCGCATCGTCGACGTGTTCCCGGCGCACCAGCAGCAGCAGATCCGGACGATGCTGTCGTTCACGCTGCAGGCCGTCCTGTGCCAGCAGCTCATCCCGCGCATGCAGGGCAAGGGTCGTGCGCTCGCTGCGGAGATCATGCTGGTCAATCCGGCCATCCGCGCCCTGATCCGGGACAACAAGTCGCACCAGATCCACTCGATCATCCAGACCGGTGGCCAGGCCGGCATGCGGACGATGAACCAGTCGGTGTTCGAGCTGTATCGCGGCGGGATGATCAGCTTCGACGAAGCGGTGCATCACTCGCCGGATCCGTCCGAGCTCCAGCGGCTCACGCAACGGACGTCGGGTACGAGGTCGCGATGATCCAGTTCGCCCGCAAATTGCGAGCGGTACTCGAGAAGGCGGGGAAGCTCGACGCCGAGACCGGTCAGAAGCTCATGGAGGAGGCGCGTACCGAGCGCCGGCCCTTCAGCGAGGTTCTGATCAAGAAGAGCGTCGTGACCGAGGGTGAGCTCCTCGCGTTGATCGGAACGGCGGCGAACATCCCGCCGATCGCCCTGGACAAGCTCACGGTCAACGACGAGGTGCTCGCGGACGTGCCCGTCGAGGTCGCGCGTGAGTACCGGATCTTCCCGATCGACAAGATCGGCGGAATCATCACGGTCGCGATCGCCAACCCGTTCGACGTCCTCAAGCTGGACGACATCCGGATCATCACCGGTTGCGAGCTGCGCCCAGTGGTGAGCACCGAGGAGGCGATCGAGAAGATCATCGAGATCGCCTACCGGTCGGACGAGGGCAAGCTCGCGGACATCCTCACCGACTACGAGGACTCCGACATCGCGCTGCAGGATCGCGGCGACGTCGATGACGGGATGGATCTTTCGGCGATCAGCGACGAGGCGTCGCCGGTCGTCAAGATGGTCAACAAGCTGATCTCCGACGCGTGCACGTCGGGGGTGAGCGACGTTCACATCGAGCCGTTCGAGAAGAAGGTCATCGTCCGCTATCGCCGGGACGGTCGCCTGGTCGAGGTCATGACGCTCCCGAAGCGCATGCAGAACAACCTCACCTCGCGCATCAAGATCATGGCGAAGCTGGACATCGCCGAGAAGCAGCGTCCTCAGGACGGCAAGTTCCAGATCAAGCTCGGCAAGAAGGCGATCGACTTCCGCGTCTCGATCCTGCCCGTCGTGTGGGGGGAGAAGACCGTCTTTCGAATCCTCGACTCGTCGAACCTCGCGGTCGACATCAAGTCGCTGGGCTTCGAGAAGAAGTCGATGGAGGACTACCTGTGGTCGATCCAGCGGCCCTACGGGATGATCCTCGTCACCGGTCCGACGGGCTCGGGCAAGTCGACGACGCTCTACTCCGCGGTCCAGCACATCAAGGACCCGGAGACCAACCTGGTCACGGTCGAGGACCCGGTCGAATACACGATCGAGGGGATCAACCAGGTGCCGGTGAACCCGAAGCGCGGGCTCACGTTCGCGGGTGCGCTGCGCTCGATCTTGCGCCAGGACCCCGACGTCGTCCTGCTGGGCGAGATTCGCGACACCGAGACGCTCGAGATCGCCGTCAAGGCGGCGCTCACCGGCCACCTCGTGCTGAGCACGCTCCACACCAACGACGCGGTGAGCACGATCACCCGCATGGTGGACATGGGCATGGATCCGTTCATGGTCGGCAGCTCGACCATCCTGATCTGCGCCCAGCGACTCGCGCGCCGGCTGTGCACTCATTGCCGGCGTCCGGTCGAGCTCAAGAAGGAAGTGCTGTTGCGGGTCGGGATCAGTGACGAGGATCTCGCCGCGGACGGCGTTCAGACATTCGAAGCCGCTGGCTGCGGACGTTGCACGAACGGCTACAAGGGCCGATTCGCGCTGCTCGAGACACTGCGCATGACAGACACCGTCAAGCGCATGGTCGTCGAGGGCGCGAACTCGCAGGATCTGAAGAACCAGGCGTTGGCGGAGGGGATGCTGACGCTGCGTCGATGCGGGCTGCTCAACTTCTTGCGAGGCAACACCAGCCTCGAAGAGGTCGAGCGCGTCACGATGGCCGACTGACGGAGAGTCGAGGGAATCATGGCCACAACTTTCAAATTCGAAGCCAAGGACCAGAGCGGCCGGTCCGTTTCCGGCACGGTCACCGCAGCGTCGCAGAGCGAGGTCGTCGCAGACCTTCGCAAGCGTTCGTTGACACCCGTGTCGATCAAGCAGTCCGCCGCCGGGAGCGGCCTGTTCTCGCGCGGCGGCAGTCGCGCGGCGAAGCAGAAGAAGACCGCGAAGCGGGCATCGGTCAAGAAGGGCGAGCTCGAGGTCTTCACGCGTCAGCTCTCCACGATGCTGACCGCGGGCATCCCGTTGCTCGAGGGTCTCGAGATCCTCGCGGACCAGGCGGAGTCGCCGGGTTTCCGGTTCTGTCTGGACCGGGTCGTCGATGACATCCGTAACGGCTCGGACCTCTCCAAGGCGCTCGAGGGACACCGCAGGGTGTTCTCGAACATCTACGTCAGCATGGTCCGCGCCGGTGAGGTCTCCGGCCAGATCGACGTCATCCTGACGCGCCTCGCGGAGTACCTGGAGGCCAGCGCGCACCTGCGGCAGGAGATCAAGGCGGCGATGACCTACCCGGTCGTGTCGCTGTTCCTGATCATCGGCATCGCGCTGTTCCTGATGATCGGCATCGTGCCGTCCTTCAAGCCGGTGTTCGACTCCCTCGACGTCGAGCTGCCGGGCCTGACGGTGTTCATCATGGATGTCGCGTTCTTCCTCCGCGACAACTGGTACTCACTGTTCGCGGTCGTCATCGCCGCGGTGATCGGCTTCCGGTATTGGAAGAAGACGAAGATGGGCGCGCGGTTCTGGGACCGCTTCATGCTGTCGATGCCGGTGTTCGGCTCGCTGTTCAAGAAGGTCGCGCTCTCGCGATTCGCCCGCACGTTCTCGACGCTCATCAAGAGCGGCGTGCCGATCCTCGGCGCGATGGAGATCGTGTCGGCCACTGCCGGCAACCAGATCATCTCCGAGATCGTCGACGAGGCGCGAGACAGCGTGAAGCAGGGCGACAGCCTGTCCGACCCGTTCGCCAAGTCGTCGATCTTCCCGGCGATGGTCACCAAGATGATGGCGATCGGCGAACGCTCGGGTGCTCTCGACTCGCTGCTCGAGAAGATCTCGGAGTTCTACGACCAGCAGGTCGAGACTGAGGTCAAGGGACTGACCGCGTTGATCGAGCCGATCATGATCGCGGTCATGGGCTTCATCGTGGGTGGCATCGTGCTCGCGGTGTTCCTGCCGATCTTCAAGCTGCAGGAAGCGCTCTCGCACAGCAACTGACGCAGACTCTGCGAGACCACACCATCCGAAAGGGGAACGGATTGAACGCGACGACGAAGCGATGGATCGCGTACCCGGTGGCCAGTGCGGTCGCCGGGGCGCTCGTGTGGTATTGCTACATCCGACCCGTCGACGCCGAGTACATGACGCTGCTCGGCTCGGCGCAGCTGCAGGCGGGGCTCGCCTCGGGGATTTCGGCGGACACCACCAACGCGGACGGGAAGGCGCTGCGAGCGAAGCTCCTCGCGGATGCCAATGACTGGCTCGATCGCGCCGAGCGTGCCGAGCCGGGTGCGATCGAAACCGCGCAGCTGCGGGCCTGGATCGTCCTGCTCGAGGGGGACCATGCCGGCGCGGCTCGCCAGTACCAGGCGATCCACGATCGGCCGGACTGCTCGCCGGAGCTGAAGGAGCAGACCGTCCAGAACATGGCCAAGGTGTGGTCGATCGCCGGAGATCACCAGCGCGGACTGGCCGTGCTGGACCGGTATCCGCCCGCGGGCGAGCCGTCCATCGCTCGCCAGGCGCTCCGTGTGCGCCTCGAGTTCAAGGCGGGGCAACCCGGACGCGCGCGCGACGAAGCCGTCGCGCTCGCCGCCGGCGACTCCGAAGACGCCCGTCTGACCGCGGCCGTGCTGCTCGAGAGCATGGGCGAATGGCAATCTGCCGAGGCCGCGTATCGCCGCACCGATGGGGAGTTGCGCGACTATCGCCTGGCGCGCCTCAAGTTGCGTGCGGGCGAGACCGATACTGCGGTGGAGTTGCTCGACCGAGCGGTCGCGCAGGGGGAGAGAGCGTCCGATCGGCCTTCGAGGCCGACCGGAAGCTCTGGACCGAACGCGCGGGCGAACGGCTCGAGTCGCTTGCTCCGACCGACAGCCCCGCCGCCCCGGCGGCGGGACACTGACGCGAGGGGACACGGAGAGGGGAGATTCGCAACCGGAGGCCCTGGCCTCCACTTCAGAACCAAACGGGAGTAGACAACAAAATGTCCAAGCGGGAACAGGGCTTCACCCTGATCGAGCTGATGATCGTGGTCGCGATCATCGCCATCATTGCATCGATCGCAATTCCGAACCTCCTCAGCGCGCGCCTGAACGCCAACGAGTCGGCGTGCATCGCGACGCTGAAGAACATCTCGTCGGCGCAGGCGCAGTGCCAGGCCTCCGGCGTCGTCGACACCAACAACAACGGCGCTGGCGAGTTCGGCTACTTCTCCGAGCTGTCGGGCGCGGTCGGCGTCCGCACCCCGGGTGGTGTGAGCGCGACCGAGTTCATCAAGCCCGCCGTGCTGTCGGCGGCCTTCGGCAACGTCGTGGACAACAGCGGAGGCGAGGGTTGCGTGGTCCGCTCGGGCTACATCTTCCAGATGTTCCTCCCGGGTGCGGGCGCGGCGTTCACGCCGGAGAGCGTCCCGGCCGGTGGCACGCGCGCGGCCGAGGCGACCGACCCGGCGTCGAACGAGGTCCTCTGGGCCTGCTACGCCTGGCCGAGCAGCTACGGCAACTCCGGCAAGCGCACGTTCTTCGTCAACCAGGCCGGCGACGTGCTCGGCTGCCGCAACTCTTTGGCGAAGTACAACGGCTTCACGACGCGGCCGGTCCCCGGCACCGCGGCGTACCTGAACGCCGGCGCGCCGATGTCCGGCACGATCGCGGCCAACACGGTCGCGGCCGACACCGAGACCTGGGTCGTCGTCAACTGATCGACACCAAGTTCGGGTCCTCGCGACCCGACGCGGGCGCGGTTGCCTTCGGGCGCCGCGCCTGCGGCACGTACGGGCCGACCGATGCGAGTCCGCACGCGTCGCACGCGGGTCGCCACCGAACATCGCGCCCACACCCAACCCCCCAACCCACCGCCCCTTCAGCCCCACCCGCATCCTGCCGATACACCCCTCGTGATGCAGGCGGCCAAGGACCACTCCCAGCGCGATCCCGGGCGCGCGACCTCCACCGGCGATCCCCAGCTCTCGTCGCTGATGATCGACGGCGTCGCCCCCGCGGACCACGCGTCCGACCCGACGCCGACCGAGGCCTCCCGCGCCGTCCGGCGGCGGGTCACGAGCCTCAGCATCGTGATCCCGGCCAAGAACGAGTCGGCGACGATCGGTGTGTTGATCGCGGATCTACGGTCGCGGCTGGACGCCCTCGGCGGGCTGCGTCACGAGATACTCGTGATCGATGACGGTTCGACCGACGGCACCGGCGCGATCGCCACCGAGAGCGGCGCGCGGGTCGTGCGCCATTCCCAGAGCCTCGGCAACGGCGCCGCGGTCAAGCGCGGCATCCGCGAGGCCACGCACGACTGGGTGCTGCTCATGGACGCCGACGGCCAGCATCCGCCTGCCGCGATCGCGGGCCTCGTCGAGCAGGCCGAAGAGCACGACATGGTCGTCGCGTCGCGCGACGGACGGGGTGGAGCCTGGTACCGCAACATCGCGAACCGCATCTACAACGGCCTCGCGAGCTACGTCACCTCGCGGCGCATCCCGGACCTGACGAGCGGCTTCCGGCTGATCCGAGCCGATGTCGCCAAGCGGCTCGTCTATCTGTTGCCGAACACGTTCAGCTACCCCACGACCATCACTCTCGCGATGTTGCGTTGCGGATACAGCGTGACGTGGCAGCCGTTCGCCGTGCGCCAGCGGGTCGGCAAGAGCCACATCCGTCTGCTGCACGACGGCAGCCGGTTCCTGCTGATCATCCTGAAGATCGCGACGTTCTTCGCGCCGCTGCGGGTGTTCCTGCCCATCGCGTCGTTGATGGCCGTGACGGGCGTCTTCTGGTACGCGTGGACCTTCCTCGAGTACGGGCGGTTCACGAACATGTCGGCCCTCCTGCTGACGCAGGCGACGGTGTTGTTCGGGCTCGGGCTGGTGTCCGAGCAGGTCGCGGCGCTGCGGTTCGAGCACATCGAGGAGAGGCCCGGGCGGTGACCTCCGCCGCGGCGAGCGGTTTGCGGATCCTCGTCGTCGGGCATTGGGACGAGGGCTCGGGATACCCGCGGACCGGGTCCCTGCTCGCCGGGCTCCGTGCCGCCGGGTTCGACGTCCACGAGTGCCGGGCACCCCAGCCGGCCCGGCGCGGGTCGAAGACCGAGCTCGTCTCGCGTCCCTGGCGCTGGCCGGGCTACTGGATCGGCACGCACCGCGCGCGCCGCGACCTCGAGCGGCTGTTCCGGCGCCGTCGCGACGAGGTCCGGCCGGAGGTCGTCCTCGTCCCGTATCCCGGTCACCTCGCCGTGCGGTGGGTGCGCGAGTGGTGGGACGGGCCGATCGTGCTCGACCTGTTCCTGTCGGCCTGGAGCACGGTCGTCGACGATCGCCGGCTGTTCCGTCCCGGTTCGTGGCCCGCGCGGTTCTTCGCGCGGCTCGACCGGCTCGCCTGCGAGGCCGCCGATCTGGTGCTGCTCGACACCGCGCAGCACGCTGCGATGGTCGCTCGTGTCACCGGCGTGCCGGAAGGACACTTCGACTGGATCCCGGTCGCCGACACCGTCGACATCCACCCGACGCCGCTGCCGGCGCGCCGGCCGAAGGATCCGCTCCGCGTGCTGTTCTTCGGCACCGGGGTGCCGCTCCACGGGCTCGGGACGATCGTTCGCGCGATCGAACGCGTCGGCGACGTCCACTTGACCCTGATCGGCGGGGACGACGACGTCCGACGGGACGCGGCGCTGCGCCTCGGTGCGCGAGTCGATCTGCGCGCGCACTTCGTGCCGATCGGCGACCTGCGCCGTGCGATCGAGGCGAGCCATCTCGTGCTCGGCGTGTTCGGCACCTCCGAGAAGGCGAGGTCCGTCGTGCCGTTCAAGCTCGTGCACGCTCTGAATCACGGCCGGCCGGTGCTCACGGCGGACACACCCGCGCTGCGTGGTCTGCTGGAGCCGGGGCGTGACTGTCTGGCGGTGCCGCCCGGTGACGAGTCCGCACTGGCAGCCGAGCTCGCGCGTCTGGCGGCCGACTCCTCGGAGCTGGGTGCCATCGCGGCACGGGGACGCGCGCGAGCCGAAGACGTGTTCTCCGTCGACGCCCTCGGCGCACGACTGGCATCGGCGATCTCCCGCCGACTGGCGGTCGTCGCAGCCGAGAGCTCGCCGACGACCGCGCGGGAGGCCGTGTGATCCGATGAGCCACGCAGTCGGAACATCGCAGCGCGGCCTCCCGCCACAACCGAACGGGCATGCCCACCTGCGGTGGACATGCCCCGAGGCAGTCGGCCGCGCTGCCGTTTCTCCGGGGCCGGAGCGACGCAAGGGACCACCGTGCTGAGACGTCACCTCGATTCCGTGGTCATCGCGCTCGCGGGGCTGTTCGCGTACCTCCCCGCGCTGTTCGGCGAATTCGTCTACGACGATCTGCACTCGGTTCGCGACAACACCGCGCTGCGTTCGCTCGCCGAGCTGCCCAGGCTCCTGTGGGACGTCGACGCGTTCAGCTCGCTCGACGCACGCATGTATCGCCCGGTGCTGTTGGTGAGTTTCGCGCTCGACCATGCGATGGCCGGCGGTGCCGTGTTCGTTTTCAAGTTCACGGACATCCTGATCCACATCTGCTGCGCGGTGCTGATCGCGTCGATCGTGCGTGGTCTGCGTGGCGGGCGCGGCCCGGCGCTGATCGCCGGCCTCTTGTTCGCGGTCCATCCGCTGGCGTCCGAAGCCGTGAACATGGTGTCCTCGCGCAGCGACCAGATGCTCGCGCTCGGCGCCCTGCTCGCGATGCGCTGGCACCTCGCCGCGATGAACGGTTCGCGACGCGCGTGGATCGGCACGGCGTTCGCGACGCTTCTCGCGTGCGGGTGCAAGGAGACCGGCGTGATCATTCCGGCGCTGCTGCTCGTGCTCGAAGGGCTGCGCGCGACGCGGCGGGGCCTCGATTGGAGAGGCGCGGTGGCGAGGGTCGCACCCTCGGCGGGCACGGCCGTCGTCTATCTCGTGCTGCGACGCATGTTCCTCGGCATCGCCACCGTCGCCATACCGAACCTCACGGTCTCGACCGACGTGACCTCCGGCGGCGGCCGCAGCCTCGTGACGCAGTTCGACGCGATGGCGCAGGTCCTGCCGCGGTTCGTCGCGCAGGCGGTCGCGCCATTCGGATTGACACTCGATCCGCCCCTGTCGTTCCACGCCGCCTGGTCGGTGGCGGCGACGTGTGGCGTGCTCGCGTTGGCGGCACTCACGTGGCTCGGGCTCCGTGCGCCGCGCCGGCGGCCGCTCGCCTTCGCCGGGACGTGTCTCGCCTGGGCGGCGGCGTTGCCATGGGTGCTCATTCCGCTGAACGCGCCGGCGGGGGAGCACCGCGTCTATGCGTCGCTCGCCGGGATCTGTCTGTGCGTCGCCACGCTCGTGCCGCGCGACGTGATGCGACGGCGCGTGCCGCGCGCCGGCCTGATGCTCGTGCTCGTCCTGTTCGCGGTGGGTGCCGCGACGCGCAGCGCGGAGGACGCGCACCCCGAGTCGCTGTGGCGTGCGACGCTCGCCGGCAATCCCGAGTCGGCCGCTGCGCTGGCGAGTCTCGCGGACATCCACCGGGACCGTGCGCTTCAGTCCGCGCGCGGTGGGGACCAGGCGGCGACCACGCGGGAGCTCCGGATGGCGATCGTCGACGTGGATCGCGCGCTCAGCTTGCAGCCTCGCAACGTGCCGATGCGCAAGGCCGCGGCGCGGCTGCGGTTGCTGCTCGGACCCGAGCGAGGACGGCCGGCCATCGCGCTCGTCCACGCCGAGCGTCTACTGGCACGGCGCGCCGACGATCCGATCCTGCGCATCCTCGTCGCGGAGACGATGATCGCCACCGGCAGCGCGACGGGCGAGGCCCGCTTCTTCACCGACGGCGAACACATGGCGCTCAGCTGTCTGGACGTCGCCGAGCCGAAGGGCCTCGTCTACCGCGTCGCGGCCGAGGCACGAGAAGCGGCCGGCGATCTCGACGGCGCGCTCGCGCAGCTCGATGCGTCCATCGCCCGTGGCCTCGACCACGTCAGCGTCCGATGCGACCGCGCCCGCGTGCTGCTCCGACTGGGGCGCCGCGCCGAGGCCCGGCAGGAGATCGCGCGCGTGCTCGCGGTCGATCCGTTCCAGCCCGACGCGCGCCGGATGCTCGAGGAGCTGACGGCCGCCGCTCCGGGTCACTGATCGACGGGGACGGCATCGGCGATGCGCCGGCCACGCAACCGCGTGCGCGCATCGGCAGCGGTCTGCGCGGCGACCGTGGCGAACCGCTCGCCGCTCACTGGCAGGACCACTTCACGAGGTCTTGGAGCTTCCGGACCACGATCGGGTCGGTCTCCCTGCGGAGCTTCTCCTGGAACCACTCGCACGCGTCCGCGCCTTGGATCTCGCCGATCGCCTGCAGGCACGTGGTCCGGAAGATCGGGCTGGTACTCGCGGCCGGGCGGGTCGTCGTAGAGCTCTTCGATGCGCTTCAGCGCCGCCTTCGAGTGCAAGTCGCCGAGCTCCTTGATGCACTCCTGGTAGGTCATGCGGTCGTGCTCGTGGCGACCGAGCAGCATCAGCAGGATGTTCTCGACGTCTGGATGTCCGCTCCGCGCGAAGCGCCCGATGAAGTTGAAGAACTGCGGGAACTGATTGGTGCCGATGACGCGTTCATAGTCCTTCGCGAGCTCGGGTGGCACCTGCCGCGTGATGCCTTGCGCCGACTCGACCTGCAGGATCTGCGCGAGCGTGTCGGCCGCGAGCGGCTTGTCGAGCTTCGCGAGATCGTCGTATGCGAGGAAGCGCAGCCGCGGGCTCGGTTGGAGCCGTGTGCCGCGCAGGACGTCGACGTAGAGCTGCTCGCCGCGTGCCTCGTCCGCCCGGGCGGCGGCGCGCAGGAGCCACTTGCGGAGCTCGTCGTCGGGCGACTTCCGCTTCGACTCCGCGGTGAGCGCGGCGACGATCGGGTCGTATGCGGACGGGCCGATCGCCGCGATCGCGTCGAGGGCCTCGCCGAGCCGGTTCTCGATCCAGCGCGCGCGTGGATCGGGGGTCGAGGCCTTGGCGAGCTCCGGCGACCAGGCCCGGAGCTGATCGAGGATGGCGTCGATGCCCTTGCCCTTGCTGTCGGCCTCGAGCCGGATCAGCTTCAGGGTCGCGGTCGCCTCCCCGATCGTGGCGTCGAGGTGCGACACCTGCGCGCTCAGATCGTCGATGCGACGTTCGAGAGTGCCGATGCGGGAGAGGGCGAACCAGCTCGCGCCAGCGACCGCCACGAGGAGTGCGATCGCGAGCAGGCCGGAGCGGCGCGGACGAGCGACGTCGGTCATCGGCTCCTTCGTATCCCGGACCGGGATCGCGGTCACGGCCGTTCGGCATCGAACGAGGATCGGGTGAAATCGCACGTCGCGTGACCGCGCACGTGCCCGGGCCCCCGGTGTGGCGTGCCGGCACGGGGCTTGTAGAGCAGCGATCCGCTGATCCGCCGGTCAGGAAAAGGCGGCCCGTGTGGCGCTGTCCTGGTATCGTCTCGGCCTCCCGAGCACCCCTCTCCGGAACCAGTCGCCGCGGGGCCGACCGCGGCCGGACGGTCGCCCTCCCGTCCGTGTCCCCCGAAGCTGAGAACCGAGTCCCAGATGCAGCAACGGATCCTGTCGAAGGTCGCGTTAGTCCTCCTGTTCGCGGGACTTGCGGGTTGCAGCGGCAGTACCGCGACCACCGGTGGTGGTCCCGTGTCCTGCTCTGACCCGGGCGCGTTCTGCGTCCAGACGTGCAACCTCGGTTGCGGGCCCTCCGGGGGCTGCTCCCTCAACGAGATCGCCGTCAACCAGCCGCTCCAGTTCGTCTTCAGTCGCGCGGTCGATCCGCGCACCGTCGACTTCACGACGATGTCGCTGAAGACCCGGGCCGGCCAGGAACCCACCGGCCAGTGGTTCGCCGACGGCCAGACCGTGACGTTCCTGCCGGAGGTGCAGACGATCCAGGGACAGACCTTCTTCGGCTTCGTGCCCAACGAGGAGTACATCCTGACGATTCGCGGCGCGGGCGGCGGCCAGAACACGCTGCGATCCACCGGCGGCTCGCCGCTCGCGCAGACGTTCACCTGCACGCTGCGCGCGTCGCTCGGCATCGTCGATCTCAACCAGGCGCCGCCGACCGCGACGCTGGTCAATCCGACGTCCACGATGAATGTCCCGCGCGACATCAACATCGTGCTCGAGTTCAGTGAGTTCATCGACGGGTCGACGTTCTTCGACCCGCCGGCCGGGCAGGAGCCGATCCAGTACGTGCTCCAAGAGGCGACCACCGGGGGGCTGTGTGCCGGGCGGCCGATCCAGCTCACGGGGACCCCGCGCCTGACCAACGACGTCGTGCGCGGCAAGAGCATCGTGTCGTTCACGCCCGTGCAGCGCCTGCCGGGCAATCGGTGCGTCAAGGTGATCGTCACGTCGCGCGTCCACGACCTCGCGGGCACGCCGGCGATCGAGAAGACCTTCGAGCTGTTCCTCGAGAATGCCGCGGTCGAGGAGCACTCGGTCGATTTCGACTTCGCGAACGACCTGAACATCGATCTGCCGCGGTCCGGCGGGACGTTCAGTGGGGGCAGCGCGTCGTTCGTCGAGCTCGGCGGCGACGGTCGGCATGGCGACCTGGAGGTGACCGACGGCATGTCGATCGGCTCGGGTCTCTACGAATTCGACACCGACCTCACGACCCTGTCGCAGAAGGACACGAGCTACCTCAACGGCCCGGTCGCGGTGTCGGATGGCAACTTCTACTTCACGAACTTCGTGATCCCCGCGGGCACGACCCTCCGGTTCAAGGGCAGCAAGCCGGCTCGGATCTTCGTGCGCGGGACGTGCCGGATCGACGGCAAACTCTCGGTCACACCGGCGCCGGTGCCGCAACCGTCGGCGACCGGGTTCGTCGCGAAGACCGCGCAGCTCCCGTATGCCGGTCAGCCCGGGGTCGCCGGTGGCGCCGGCGGCGGCGATGGCGGCGACGGTGCCTGGGCGTGCGACGGCACCGGCAACCCGAACCAGCCGACCTACAACAACTTCAACGGCTACCCGGGCGAGGACGTGCAGGTGCCGGCGGGTCACGCCTATGCGGCCCAGACCGGAGGCACCGGCGGGCGCGGCGGCCATCTGTTCCCCGCGAACGGCAATCAGAATTCGCTGACGTACGCGGCCACGCTGCCGGTCGTGCAGGAAACCGCGGCGGGCGCCGGTGGTGGCGGGTTCATCACCGCGGGCTCCGCCGGCCGGATCGTCGAGGCCGGTTCGACGGTGTTCGGCAGCGCGAACACCAATCCTGCGCAGATGGGGCCCCCGGGAGCGGGTGGCAGTGCGTTCGCGCTCCTGCCGCTGCCGTCCGGGACCCAGTCCTCCGACCACTTCCTGGTCGGCGGTGCGGGGGGTGGCGGCGGTGCGAGCCATGCGCTGTTCGCGTCGCAGAACATCCTCAACGACCCGGTCAAGTTCCGAAGCGGTGCCGCCGGTGCCGGCGGCGGCGGCGCGCTGTTGCTCCGCGTCGGGCGCGACCTGTTCGTCGGTCCGACGGGCACGCTCGCGGCCCGGGGCGGGACCACCGAGCCGCTGACCTCGAGCCTCGTCAGCTCGTGGTCGAACATCGGCGCGCCTGCTCCAGGCGGGGCCGGTTCCGGTGGCTCGCTCCTGCTCCAGGTCATCGGCACGCTCCAGCAGAGCGGCACGCTCGATGCCCGCGGTGGGGACGAGATCGCGATGGACAGTCGGACGCTCGGCATCTACCACGTCGCGACCTTCGGCGGCGCCGGTGGCGCCGGCTTCGTCCGCCTCGAACGGCCCGCCAGTCAGAGCCCTGCGGTCGCGCAGCTCGGCACCGTGTTGCCCACGGCCGGCACCGACAACGTCGGCGTGCTCGCCGAGGGCGACGACCACGTGGGCTTCATGACGAAGTTCACGGCCACCGGCGAAGTGCTGCCGCCGCGGTATCGCCGCTACGAGATCACCGCGGACGTCGACGGCGCGCCGGTGACGTTCAGCGACGATCCGGCGGTGGGCACTGCGGCGCTGGAGGGCTCGTCGCCGCTGATCTTCTGGATCCAGGCGATCGACGTCGATTCGGTCACGGGCCTGCCGGCTGAAGGCGCCACCCCGGATCCCTGGCGCCGCTACGTCGGCGACTTCGGCGGTCCGGGCGATCCGGGCATCGTCCTCGACGGACGAACCGGATTCCGGTGGCAGCTGATTCTCGACCGCACGATGTCCCAGAACGTGGTCGTGCACGAAGTGAAGATCATCTACGAGTCCTGAGTCCGATCTCGTGACCCCCTCGTTCCCGCAATCCGCCGCCGTCGCGACCCCCCGGGCGCCTGCGGCACGTCCCGTCCTCTCGCGAATGATGTCCCTGCGCTCTTTCGGCCTGTTGCTCCTCCTCACGGTCGGCGCCTGCCTCTCCGGTTGCACCGGCGGCAGCACGACGCCGCGGCTGCCGACGCCGCAGTGCTCGGATCCGGGTCAGAAGTTCTGTCTGATCTCGTGCAACCTCGGCTGCTCGGTCTCGGGCGGCTGTCGGGTCACGGAGATCGCGCAGAACCAGTCGGTCGTGCTGACCTTCAGTCAGAACATCGACCCGAACAGCGTGACGAACACGTCGGTGTCGCTGAAGACGCCGAACGGCGAGTCGCCGTTCGGCCGGTTCTTCGTCGACGGCACGTCGCTCGTGTTCCAGCCGGAGGCCCGGTTGGTGGGTGGCTCGACGGAGTTCGGGTTCCGCACGCAGGAGACCTACGTGCTGAGTCTGCTGTCGGGTTCGCCGGCCGCGCTGCGCTCGGTCTCGGGCAACATCCTCGCGGCACCGCTCGTCTGCACGCTGTCGGTGACCCAGGGCTTGATCGATCTCGACGGCCAGCCGCCGACCGCCGAGCTGCTGCTGCCGCAGACCACCACCGACGTGGACCCGGGGAGCGCGATCGTGGTTCGCTTCAGCGAGCTGGTCGACACGTCGAACTTCGGCATCAACACGCAGGTCAGTCCGATCCAATACACGTTGTCGCGCGCCGATGTCGTCAACGGCGTTCGCACCTGCCCGGGCGGCAATCGCGGCTCGACGCTGATCCAGGGAGTGCCCGTCGCCTCGGTCGAGATCGACAATGGCGTTCCGCGCACCGTCGTCACGCTGCAGCCGGCGGTGGATCTGCCGTCGGGATCGTGTGTGTTCGTGCTGATCGAAGCCGGCGCGGTCCACGACGTCGCCGGCACGCCGGGTGCCGCGGCGCTGTTCAAGTTCACCGTCGTCGCCAGCAGTTCGGGCCCCGAGACCCTGACGGAGACCTTCGCCAACGACCAGCGATTGGATCGGACCGTGTCGGGCGGAACCTGGACCGGTGGTGTCGGCACGCCCGCGACGCTCGGTGGCCGTGGTGTGCACGGGTCGTTCACGCCATCGGACGGCGTGTCGAACGGCACCGGGACCTTCGTCTGGGACACCGACATGCAGACGATCCCGTCGGAGCGTGCGCTGTTCGGCACGAGTCGGCCCGAGTTCCTGCAGGTCACCGACGGTCAATTCGAGTTCACCGATTTCGTCGTGCCTTCCGGAGTGAGGGTGCGGTTCAAGGGCTCGAAGCCCGCGGTGATCCGCGTGCGCGGCGAGGTCCGCATCGACGGTGAGGTGCATGTCGACGGCGGCGTGTCGAACGTCACGTTCAACCCGGCGCCCACGCTCGGCACCGGTGGCATGTACATCCCGAACCCCGGCGAATCCCCGGTCGCGGGCGGCGCGGGCGGTGGCGCGGGCGGGCACGGCGCGGTCGGCGCCGACGGCGTGACGCCGCTGCCCGCGAACGCCGGCCAGCCCGGCGAGGATCTCGTGGTCCCGGCAGGCAGCGGTTACGTCGGGCACGTGGCCGGCACCGGCGGACACGGTGGGCCGCTGTTCCCGGCGAGCGGGTTGCGCTCGAGTGTGACGTTCACGCTGTTCAGCGCGTTGAGCGGGCAGCTCGCCGGCGGTGGCGGTGGCGGGGACTTCCTCGGCGGCGCCACCGGCGGGGCCGCCACCCAGTCCTACGGAGCCGGCGACCTCGGTCCCTCGACGACCCCCGGAACCGCGACGACCTACCGCGCGCGCCCGATGGGCGTGAGCTCGCTCGACCACTACACGGTGGGCGGGTCCGGCGGTGGCGGTGGCGGGTCGCAGCCGCTCGACATGGGGCCGACCGACGTCAACACCAGCATGAAGCCGTGGAACGCCGGAGCCTCCGGTTGCGGTGGCGGCGGTGCGATCGCGATCCGGGCCGGCGGCTCGCTGACCGTCGGTGGGCCGGGCGTCGTGTCGTGCCGCGGCGGCGGCGGCCTTGCCTACAGCAGCACCAACGGTGGGTTGTTCCCGTCTCCGGGGGGTGCCGGCTCGGGTGGCTCGATCCTGTTGCAGGTCGAGAACTCCGGGCAGCTCTCGCTCGGCGGGCTGCTCGACGTGCGCGGCGGCGCGGCGAACACGCTGCACATCGTCGCGTTCGCCGGTCTCGGCACCGCGAACGCGACCAGCGGTGCCGGCGGCCGGGGCTACGTCCGTGTCGAGGCCGACGGCGTCACCATGGCCCAGGTCGGCCAGGTGCAGCCCGCAGCCGCGTCGAACACCAACGCGTTCGGTTCGATGGACGACCAGGACGACTACAGTGGCTTCGCGTCGCTGTGGCGGTCGACCCGTCAGGTGTTCCAGCCGGGCTATGTCAACTACCGGCTCGTGGCGCGGATCGCCGGCCAGTCGGTCACGTTCACCGACTCGACCCTGCCCGGGGAGTTCAACCCGGCGAACCGCGACGACCTGCCGTTGCGCGTCTACATCCAAGGCGGTCCCGTGAACGCCTCGAACGACCAGCTCGAAGGTGTGCCGTCTCCCTGGGTCGACTTCGTCAATCCGGACGCGGGCCCGAGCATCGGTGACTTCGTCACGACCGGGAATCCGATCACCGGCTTCCGGTTCATGATCATCTTCAACCGCGCCGTCGAGTCGGACGTCGTCGTCGAAGAGTTCTCCGTCACCTACCAGCCGTGAGAATGCGTGGGCGGCGCCGTACGGCGCCGCCGGCGGGGCAGCGAACCGGTGCGGTGCCGGGACCGCCGAGTGGTCCCGGCGGCGTTTTGCCCGATCGGGTCCATCGACTACGATCCGGCCGCTCCGCACCGTAAAGACCCGCCCGTTGTCCACCTCGCCCGAGCCACTCCTGGAGCTTCTGACCCGCCGCCAGCGATTCCTGCTGACGGGCCACGAGCATCCGGACGGGGACTGCCTGGGTTCGCAGGTCGGGCTGTTCCATCTGCTGTCGGCGCTCGGCAAGGACGTCGCGATCCGAAATCCGGACCCGCCGCCGCGGAGCCTCGACTTCCTGACGCGCCACACGCCTCTCGACGTGGCGCGCAGCGATGAGCCGTTGCCGGCTGCCGACGTCGTCGTGCTGCTGGACTGCGCGCGGTTCGACCGGTTGGGTTCGCTCGCGACGTCGATCCGCGGGCTCGGCGCGACCATCGCCGTCGTCGATCATCACGTCGGCAGCGAGGGCGGTGACGGCGACGTCACGTTCGTCGATCCGGGCGCGCCGGCGACCGGCGCGCTCGTCGCGGCGCTGTTCGCGGCGGCTGGCGTGTCGATGAGCCCGTCGGCTGCGGAGGGTGTGTTCGTCGCGCTGACGGCCGACACCGGCTGGTTCCGCTACTCGAACACGTCGGCGCGCGTGTTCGAGATCGCCGCCGAGCTGACGCGCGCTGGCATCGATCCGTCCCGGATCTACGACCTCGTGAACCGGCGCAACGAGCCCGACGCGGTCGCGGTGCTGGCGGAGGGCGTGGGGCGGAGTCGCATCACGCAGGACGGCATGCTCGGCGTCCTGGCGATCGATCGTGGGTTGATCGACCGGGCCAGCCGGGCCGGCCTCGACCTCGATCAGCTGATGGAGCCGCTGCGGTCCGTTCGCGGGATCGAGGTGGTCGCGATGCTGAAGGAGATCGGCGACCGCCGCGTCAAGCTGTCGTTGCGCGCGCAGGGGGACGTCGATGTGCAGGCGATCGCTGGCGGCTTCGGCGGCGGGGGACACGTGAAGGCCGCCGGTGCGACGCTCGACGCGGATCTCGCCGAGGCCGAGCGCATCGTCACGGCGGCCGTTGCGAGCGCGCTGCCGCCCGCGCGCCGGGACACAGTGCGATGAGCACGTTTGCCCTGATCTCCGATCTACACGCCAACCTCGAGGCGCTGAGCGCGGTCTTCGATCGCATCGACACCCTCGGCGTGAAGTCCGTCGGCTGTCTCGGCGACGTGGTCGGCTACGGTGCCGAGCCGGAGGCCTGCACACGGCTCGTGATGGAGCGTTGCGAGTGGACGATCATGGGCAACCACGACTACGGGTTGTTCCACGACCTCCATGACTTCAATCCACTCGCCAGCGAGGCCCTGCTGTTCACGCGCAGGCGCCTCCGCCCGCGCTGGTTCGGCTCGCGTCGCAAGGGGATGTGGGAGTTCCTGCGCACGCTGCCGCATCGGCACGAGCAGCACGGCTTCATGTTCTGTCACGCGTCACCCCGCGATCCGATCATGGAGTACGTCCTCAAGAGCGACGGCTTCCTCGAGCCCGAGAAGATGGCCGCGATCTTCGCGACGATCGATCGGCCGTGCTTCGTCGGCCATACGCACTGGCCGGGGATGCACGATGCCCGCTACCGGTTCACGCAGGCGACCGAGGACACGCGCACGTTCGAGCTGCCGGAGGGTCCGGTGATCGTCAATGTCGGCAGCGTCGGTCAGCCCCGCGACGGGGATCCGCGCGCGTGCTTCGTCGTCGTTGACGATCGTCGCGTCGAGTACCACCGCGTCAGCTACGACTTCCACTCGACGCAGGCGAAGATCCTCGGTGCCGGTCTGCACCCGGCGCTCGCCGAACGTCTCGCGCGGGGCAAGTGACGATGACCACGGAGCTGTCCGTCGTGCTCTGCACGGTCCCCGTGGATTCCGGCGCGGCCCTCGCCGATCGCCTCCTCGAGGCGCGGCTCATCGCCTGTGCCAATCTCGTCGGACCGATCGAGTCGCGGTTCTGGTGGGAGGGTCGCATCGACGAGGCCGACGAGCTGCTGATGGTCCTGAAGACCACGCGTGACTGCGTGCCGAATCTGATCGAACGCCTCGCCGAGTGGCACCCCTACGACGTGCCCGAGATCCTCGAGCTGCCGGTCACCAGCGGGTTCGCGCCCTACCTCGCCTGGGTCGCCAGCGCGTGCCGCGGCTCGGGGAGCGCGTGACGGGGGCGGCCTCGGCCGCGGCCGGGCGCGATTCGGATCAAGCCGCCGGCCCGGTTCCACCGATGAGATGGGCGTGATCGCTGCAATCCTCGCCCTGTTCCTCCTCCCTCAGGCAACACCGCAGGAGCCCGAGCCGGCCCATCCGGCCACGGTGCCTCCCGCGACCGCGCCTGCCCGCGACGTCATCCGTCTCGACATCGGCACCGAGATCGAGGGTCGCATCGTCCAGGAGACCTCGGACTACGTCGAGATCGAGCTCTCTCCGGGCACGCGGGTCGGGTTCTCGAAGTCCCGAACGGTCTCGATCGTGCGCGGATCGCCGCCGCACCCGAGCGCGGACGCGCCGGCGGTGGCGAGCGATCCGGAGACGCATCGCGACGACTGGAGCGTCCTGCACGATGCGGACGGGCGAGTCGTGGGCTGGCTCCACGGCACGGTGACTCGCGACGAGCAGCAGGAGATCCGCATCAGCGAGGAGTGGCGACTCGAGGACGGGTCGGGCACGACCGAGCTGACGTTCCTCGAGGTGCTCGATCCGGAGGGCGCGCCGAAGTCGTGCTTCTACCACGAGCGCATCCGCGCCAAGCGGGACGATCGCGTGCAGAGCGAACGCATCGTGCGCGCGATCGTCGACGGCAACCAGCTGAAGGTGCGGCGGCAGACCTCCGATTCCAACGAACAGCAGACCTACGACATTCCGGAGGGCATGCGGTTTCCGCTCGAGCTGCAGGAGTCGCTGCGGCGTCGACCGGCCGGATCGCAGGGCTCGGAGACGCACGTGGTGTTCGATCCGCGGGAGTCGAAGTTCGTCCGTCGGACCTTCGACTTCGGTCGCGTCCGGCGGGTTGCCGGCAGCGACGGACCGACGCGAGTCCGAGTCGTCACCGAGGCGACCGGCAACGGCGAGAACTCGGAGTGGTTGGACGCGGCTGCGCACGTGGTGCGCCGCGAGATCAACGGCCCGTCGCTCGTCGCGGTCCCGAGCACCGAGACCGAGGCGCGACGGCTGTTCCAGCGCGGGGACGTCGAGTTCCCGGCGGCGTTCCGCGCCGAGCCGGGCGGACGGTTCGGCCTCTGGCTGCCGCATCCGGGCTGGAGCTTCGACGCCGACAGCGCCGACGGCACGCTGTCCGCACACGACCCGCTCGACGACGCGGCGGTCAGCGTCGTTCGACTGGATCAGCTCGCCAGCGACGTGTTGATGCCGACGGCAGCCGACGCGCTCGCGCGCTGGCTCGCGCTCGTGCAGCCCGGTCTCCACATCACCTCCCGTGAGCAGGTGCGGGTCCGCAACGTGGACGCGACCCGGTTCCGTGCCACCTACGACGTCGTCACGGAGGGACGCTCGCGGGTCTTCATGCTCGTGGCGGACCTGTTCGCCGACCCGGAGGGCGTCTGGCACGCGGTCTGCGGCTGTGCGCCGAAGGAGACCTGGCCGCAGGTCGAATCCGATGTCGACTGGATCGTCGAGCACGTCGAGATCCGTCGTGACGGATTCGCGCCGGAGCTGCGCGGGCCACTCGCCGCGAAGCAGCACTGAACCCGCTGGCTCACCGAAGCGGATCCTGACGCACGCGCGCGGCACGCAGCACGTCGATCGCGCGCACCACGTCTTCGCCGTCCAGATCGGCGAGGGTGCGCGCGGTCCGCAACACGCGCACGCGACCCCGGCCGGACAGTTGTTGGGCACGCGAGACCCTGGACAACGCGTCGTCGCGGTCGGGATCCTCGCCGAGCACCGCCTCCAGCTCGCGTCCGTCCAGCCGTGAGTTCGGCACCGCGCCGGGATTGCGCTCCCGCTGCCGCTCCACCGCTCGCTCCACGCGGGCTCGGAGCGCGGCGCTCGACCAGCGCACATCGCGGGCCTCGTGCCACGCGCCCTCCGGCACGCTCGGCACGGCGACCTGCAGGTCGAAGCGGTCGAGCAGCGGTCCCGAGATGCGGGAGCGATAGCGCTGCCGAGTCGAGCCGGGGCACGTGCAGGTGCGCTCCATGTCGCCGGCGAAACCGCACGGGCACGGGTTCATCGCCGCGACGAGCAGGAAGTCGGCGGGCATCGTCACCGTGCGCTGCACGCGACCGATCGAGATCACGCGGTCCTCGAGCGGTTGCCGAAGCCCCTCGAGCACCTCGCGTCGGAACTCCGGCAGCTCGTCGAGGAACAGCACGCCGTGCTGGGCCAGCGTGACCTCACCGGGACGAGGGTCCGCGCCGCCGCCGAGCACGCTCGCCGCGCTGCTCGAATGGTGCGGCGCGCGGAACGGCCGCCCGCCGCGCGTCGCGAAGCGCGCCGCGCCGGCGACCGATCGGATCTTCAGGATCTCGAGACACTCCTGCTCCGCGGGCGGGGGCATCAACGTGCCGATCCGCTGCAGCAGCGCGCTCTTGCCGGAGCCGGGCGGTCCGACCAGCAGCAGGTTGTGGCGGCCGGCCGCGGCGACGACCAGCGCGGTCTTCGGCGTCTCGTGACCGCGTACGTCGGCGAGGTCGAGCCGTGGCTCCCGCGCGATCTCGAGGGCCGTCGCCGCACCCGCCCTCGGCAACGGCACGAGCCGCTCGCGGTCGTAGCCGAGACCGATCACCGCGTCGGCGAGCGTCTCGACTGCGATGACGTCGAGGTCGGGCACCACCGCCGCCGCCCGAGCGTCGTCGGGGTGCAGCAGCAGCCGGGTCCAGCCGCGGGCGCGTGCCGCCAGCGCGACCGCGACGGCGCCGCGCGCGGGGAGGATGCGTCCCTCCAGCGACACCTCGCCGAGCGCGGCGAGGCCGAGCAGGTCGGACTGCTGCAGGACGCCGCCCGCACCGGCGAGCGCCAGGGCGATCGGCAGGTCGAAGGCGCTGCCCGCCTTGCGCACGTTGGCCGGCAGCAGGTTCACGAGTGGACTGCCGCGCGGGGCCGCCAACCCCTGCGCGGCGAACGCACTCAGGATGCGCGGGAAGCCCTCGCGGACCACGGCGTCGACCGAGCCGAGCACGCGCATCGGCGTCGTGTCGCCACGCATCGTCGCCTCGACGACGACCGGGACGGCATCGACGCCGACGACGACGCCGGTGCCGACGGCGGCAGGTGTTCGATGGATCTGCATCGCCCTGACCCGGTGGGCCGGAGCCGCGATCGGTGACGCGAATTCCCGCAGGAACTCGTCGTGATCCGCCGTTCAGCGCCGTGCCGCGACCGCGCGCAGCACGGCGCGCGCCGCTGCGCGCGAAGCCGGATGGTGCGCCTGGAGGCGCACGGCGTCGGCCGGCAGCAGGTTCCGGGGGAGCTCGCCGAACGCGAGGATCATCAGCCCGCCGTCCAGCGCGCGGAGCGACCGTGCCGCCCGGGCGGCGATGGGCGCCGGCAGATCCGGGCCGAGGATCAGCACGTCGTGCCCCCCGGCGCGGAAGAACGCCTGCCGCAACTCGATCAGCGAGGTCACGATCTCCACCCCGAGTCCGGCCTCGCGCAGCGCGTGCACCAGCGCGGCGAGCTCGGGCTCGCGACCGCACAGCGCCAGCGCCTCGGGGCGTCGGTCTCCGGGGAAGGGCATCTCTCTTGGATCGGCTCCCGCGGCACTCCGGCTCAGGTGGATCCGGCGGGCCGTGCGAAACCCCCGTTGGGGGCGTCGGTTCAACGCGCGAGCGCCTGGAGCAGGGCCGCGTCGACGACCACGTCCGCGCCGGGCTGCGGCGCGGCTCCGGCCGAGAGCGCGAGCGCGCAGCGTGCCGCCGAGGCGTCCCCGACGCGTCGCCCGTCGGCGCCGATCCAGACGACCGGCACGCCGTCGTCGACGCGCCAGGCCACCGGGACCGAACCGGCGGGCACGTGCAGCGCGGCTCCGGCGGCCGCCGACACGGTCGCTGCAGCCGCACCGAGCACGAGCGTGGCGTCGTACCGCTGGCTGCCGATCCGCACCGGTACCGTGGCACGCTCGGGTGCATCGAGGGCGAGTCGGCGCGCCGCCGCCGCGCGCTGTTCGGGAGTCGAGCCGGTTCGCAGCGTGGCTTCGAGCCGCCGCAGGAACCGCTCGGTGCGCGTCGCGCGGTCCGCGAGCTCGGGTGTCGCGAGCACCGCGGCGGACGCTGCGAACGCCGCGTCAGGTGCGTCCTTCGCGAGGTCGTCGAGGGCGGTCAGCACGGAGTCCGCCAGCTCCGGTCGCGATCTGGCGAGCGGAGCCAGCGTGGATGCGGCGGCGCCGGGTTCGCGGCCCGCGCGGACGAACGCCCTCACGATCGCGCGCGCCCGGACGGGGTCCTGCGCCCGCGCCGCCGCGTCGCGCCATGCCGCGAACGCATCCTTCGCCGGCACCGCTTCGCGCGCGACGAGCTCGATGGTCGCGTCGAGCGCGGGTCCGGCGAGCGTGTCGGAGTCGAGCTGAGCGACCAGCGGCGCGAAGTCCGGAGCACCCCCGGCCGATCCGAGCACCGCGGCCGCCGCGCGGGCGAGCGCGGGTCGGTCGGTCGTGCCGAGTGCGTCGTGCAACGCCGCGCGGGCGACCGGCGCGCCGCTGCCGCCGGTGGCGAGCATCGCACCGAGGTCCGGCATCCCCGCCGCACGCCGGGCGGGGCTCGTGCCGTCGAGGTGGGTGAGCAGCGCCTGCGCTGCGGTCGCGTCGCCGATCGCGACGAGCGTCGCGACGCAGGCATCCTCGTCCCGCCCGTGGGCCAGTGCGGTCGCGACGAACGGCACCGCCGGAGCGGCTCCCGCGCCGAGCGTGGCGAGCCGTCGCACCACCGCGTCCTCGGCGCGCGGATCGAGCTCGGCGCCGCTCGCCGCGAGCGCCAGCAGCAGCTCGCGTCGCCGGGGTCCGGGAGGCAACGCGGCCTCGAACGTCCGCTCGGACACCAGCGTGGCGGCGATCTGCGTGGGCCGTGCCGCGCGGAGCAGCGCGTCGAGCTCGCCGGGTTCGAGCAGCGCCGCGCCGGCGGCGGCGGCTTCCGCGAAGGCCGCCGGGGGGAGCACCGCCGAGGCCAGCAGCTCCCGCACCGCGTCCTTCGCGTCAGCAGTCGCGATCGCGACCAGTGCCGCGCCCGCGGCCGTGCGTTCCGCGACGTCGCCGGTCGCCGCGAGACGTGCCGCGAGCGCGTCCACCGCGTCGTCACCCGCAGCGCCGAAGCGCGCGATCCGGTCGATCGCGGCGACGCGATCCCGTGCGTTCTCGGCCTGAAGACGTGCCTGCCACTCGGCCAGCGTGTGGCCGTCGATCCGCACCGCCTCGCCACCGCAGCCGACGAGGAGGAGCAGGGCGATCACGCCGGGGCGTCGGTCGATCGAGGTCATGGCAGAGCGCGTCGACCGGCGAGGATACGCGCGCAGCCGATCGGCGATCAGTGCGGCGTCGTCGGCGCCTTGGCCGGGGCCGCGGGGGCCTCGGCGCGCCGGGCCGCGAGCCACGCCGCCCAGGTCTCCGGGTTCGGGCCGGGGTCGTCCCCGGTGAGCCGCTGGAGCGCGGCGCGGTAGGCGCCGAGGATGTAGGTGCGATAGGTGGCGACGGCGTGCACGGTGACGTCGAGGACGGTGCCGCTCTGGACGACGTCGACGACCGGGTCGGCGATGAACGAGGCCTGGGCGACCTCCACGTTGAAGTCGCGGATGTACGCCTGCTGGTTGACGAACGCCGCGTAGGCGCGGGTCGACCCGCCCGGCAGGCCTTCGGCGGCTGCCGGCACCGCGGGTCCCGCGGCGACCAGGTGGCCGATCGCCGCGTCGCCACCGAGGTCGGCCAACGCCTCCGCGGTGCGGATGCGCCTGCCCGGGTCCTCGCTCGCCAAGCCGGTGGCGAGGTAGTCCACTGCCTCGTCCCGCGCCCCGTCGGCAACGACGTGCTGCGCCACGCTCGCACGGATGTCGCGCGACGAATCGAGGATCGCGGCGCGCCAGACGAACCGCTCGGCCTCCTGCCCGCCGCGACGCTCGATCGCGCTCAGCGCCACGATGCGCTGCAGATCGCTCGACGCGTCTCGCGCCCTCGCGCGCAGCGCGGATGCCGCCTCGTCACTCTGGAACGATGCGAGCACGGCCTCCACGGCCGCGACCTTCGCCGCCGGCACCTCGGGCCTCACCAGGTAGAGCAGCTCGCGGACCTGCGTCGCGTCGGACGCCCGGAGGCGATGGGCCGGCAACAGCGCGGGCTCGAGCTCGGCGAGGAACGCGTCGAGACGCGCCCGATCCGAGGTCGCGGTCGACAGCAGCAGGCAGCGATCCAGATCGCGCCACATCCGGTCGTCGAGGCGCCATTGCCGTGCCCGTCGCGCGATGTCGAGCCACGCGTAGGGGCGGTCGCCGGCCATCTGCGCCAACCGGTCGAGCTCGTCGAGGAGCTCGGCGTCCGAGCGAATCCGCACGACGTCGCTGCGCGGCAACACCACGGTCCCGCTCTCGGTGACGACGCGGACGACGTCGCCGTCGACGCGCGCGCGCCCGATGACGACGCTCCCGTCGGTCCGGCGGACCTCGTCGGCGAGCAGCGACGACGCGACCGCGGCCGTCCAGAGAAGGGTGAGCAGCAAGGGTTTGCGCGTGCGAGCCATGGATGGACCTGGGCCGGTTGATGGCACGGCGGTTGAGGAGGGGGGTCGCAGACGTGGGGCCGGGGGCCGGCCCCGCTACGATACCGTGGATGCGCCGGGGCCGGTCGGCCGCCGTGCGAAGCCGAGAAGCTGCATGTTCCGTACCCTCACTGCCGTCGTCCTCTCCGCGCTCGGCGCGGCCTCCCAGCAGCCGGGAACGACTCCCGAGCCAGCGGCACCGAAGCCGGAGGACGTCCGCACCGTGGACGACCTGATCGGCTACGTCCAGGCGCACGAGCGCACCGTCAAGTCGGTGACGATGTCGATCCAGACCGAGGGCGTGTTCCAGGACGGCTCGCCGTTCACCACCGAGGGGACGCTGCGTGTCCTCGGAGAGACACACTTCCAGCAGAAGATGACCGCCAAGCTCGGTCCGGACATGGAATTCGAGACCGAGACCGTGCGCACGCCGGACGGTGTCTGGATGCGGGAGCGGGATCCGATCCAGGGCGAGGTCTACCTGCACATGGACAAGGCGTTGATGGCGCGCGTCCAGTCCGCCTCCGAAGCGGTCGGCGAAGCCGGCGGCGTCGGTCTCGACGGGCGCAGCGAGAGTCCGCTCGGGAGCGCGATGCTGCGCGACATCGACCGGCAGTTCCAGCTCACGCTGAGCGGCCCGAAGGTCATCGATCGCGCGGAGTGCTGGGTGGTCGCCGGTCCGGTGCGTGCGAAGGACGACGCCTCGGGGGACGTTCTCGGCACCGGGGCCGATCGCGTGGACATCGTCGTGCGGGTCGCCGACGGCGCGATCACGTCGATGACGCAGTTCAAGGAGGGGCGACCGCTGATCCAGGTCCACATCCACGACCTGGTGCTCGACCCGATCCTCGAGCCGGAGTCGTTCGTGCTGTCGGTACCGCCGCGCACCGAGCTGGTCGACGTGATGGATCACCCGCCGACGCAGGCGCAGCTGCAGGAGCTGTTCGAGCGTGCGCAGGAGAAGGGCTGGAAGGACCCGGCCGAGCAGGCCGGGGACACGCCGAAGGACGCGACCGGCGAGACGCCGCCGCCGAACGACCAGGACACGCCGCGGTGAGCCACTCCGGCGACACGGACCTGGAGTGAGCCCGCGGATTCGGCGATCCTGTGCGGGCGCACCATCCGCACCGATCCATGACCCTCGATCCCATCCTCGTCACGGGCGCCGCCGGATTCGTCGGCGCCCGCTTCGTCGAGTCCTGCAGCGCACGCGGCAGGGGTGTCGTCGCCGTCGACGATCTAGCCTGGTTCGACGCCCGTGTCGAGCACGAGGGGCTCGACTTCGGGGTCCGCGTCGATCGCAAGGAGCTGGCGGCGCAACTCGCCTCCGGAGCGATCGCGCCCGGTGCCATCGTCCACCTGGGCGCGTGCACCGACACGACCGAGATGGACAAGGACTTCCTGCGCGAGGTCAATCTCGACTACTCGAAGATGCTGTGGCGCCATGCGACCGAGCACCGCCTGCCGTTCGTCTACGCGAGCTCGGCCGCGACCTACGGGGACGGCTCTCGGGGCTGGGAAGACGACGAGTCCTCGATCGGCGAGCTCGAGCCGCTCAATCCGTACGGCGAGTCGAAGCGCCAGTTCGACCTGTGGGCCCTCGCGGAGGAGCGCGAAGGCCGCTGCCCGCCGGCGTGGTCCGGCTTCAAGTTCTTCAACGTCTACGGCTTCGGGGAGCGTCACAAGGGCAAGATGTCGAGCGTCGTCGTCCAGGCCTTCGACCAGATCCAGCGGGATGGTTGCGTGCGGCTGTTCAAGAGCCACCGCGACGACGTCGAGCACGGTCACCAGTCCCGAGACTTCGTCTACGTCGAGGACGTCGTCGACGTGTTATGGTTCGCGCTGGAGAAGCCGATCCGGCGCGGCATCTACAACCTCGGCACCGGCCACGCCCGCACATTCCTCGACCTCGCGCGGTCGGTGTTCGCTGCCCTCGGCGTCGAGGAACGGATCGAGTTCATCGACACGCCCGAGCACCTGCGGCCGCGCTACCAGTACTTCACCGAAGCGCGCATGCAGAAGCTCCGCAACGCCGGCTATGACCGCCCGTTCACGTCGCTCGAGGAGGGGGTGCGACGCTACGTCGAGCGGCTGCGGAGCGCCGCGGCGTCGAGGCCGGAGTAGCTCCGGCGCTCTCCCGGATCAGAACGTGATCGAGAACGGCGTCGCCGCCGTCATGTCGAAGCAGCCCGACAACGGCAACAGCGCGAGCGCCTGGACGTAATACGTCTGGTAGAGCAGCGCGTGGTCGCCAGGGATCTGCAAGGTCGCGACCACGCGATTGCCGAGCGCCGCCACCGTCAGATACTCGACACCGAACGGCGCCAGGTACCAGCCGCAGGGTGACGTGCAGAACGGCAGGAACGCGCTCATGTCGATCGCGTTGCCGGTGCCGTAGCCGATCACCATCATGCTCAGCGTCGCGCTCGGCCACGTGGCGGCGAAGCTCACGCTGTGATTGAGCCGCGGTGCCCCGGCGGTGGTGATCGCCGGCGAGCCAGGGCAGCCGGTACGGGCGACCGGTGTCCCGATCTGCGTGCTCGCCGTGGCGGCGAGCAGCGCGGCAGCGGCCGCGCAGCGGAACGAAGTGCGGATCATGGCGCGGTGGTTGGTTCCGACCCGCGGGTGGGGACGGCCATCATGCCGTCCCGCCGCGTCGCCGGCACACCGCGCCGGGAAATCCTCGTTCGGGCTGCGTCGATCAGAGGCTGAGGGCGATCGAGTAGGCCTTCGACATGTCGAGGCACGCCGTGGTGCCGTCGATGTGCAGACCCTGGACGGCGAACGTGCCGACGTTGAAGACCAGGCTGCGGTCGTTCGGGATCGGCAGGCTCATCGTCACCGAGTCCCCGCTCGCGACGATCAGGTCGTACGTCGAGCCGAACGGCGCCAGGTACCAGTTGCAGGGCCCGCCGCTGCAGAACGTCAGGAACGAGCTCCAGTCCTGCGTGCAGTTGCCGGTCGAGTAGCCGATCGCCAGGAGGGTCGCCGCGCTGCCGGCCGAGGTCGGCCAGGTCGCGGTGATCGAGATCGTCGTGTTGATCTGCGCCTGCTGGTTCGTGAACCCCTGACCGGTCAGGAGGACCGCGTTCGGGCAGCCCGAGCAGGTCACGGGGAAGGGCAGGGCCGACTGGGCGGTCGCGGTCGACACGGTGGCGACGCCGAGGATGGTGGCCGTCAGGAGGCCGAAGAGCTGGGATCGGATCATGATTCGATTCTTGGTGTTCGGAGCGCGTGGTCCCGCGGCACGGACGGCCGCGGCGACATGGCCATCAGGACCGGGGGCGCCGCCGGCGGCCGGAACGAATGCGGGAAATCGCGTTGCGACCGCGCCTACTGCGCCGCCTGCCCACCCGCCGAGAGCGACTGCAGCGCCTGCAGCCGCCGCCGGTAGAGCTGCACGCCGCGCAGCAACCGCTCCTTCGCGGTCGACAGCCCGATGCCGAGCTGATCCGCCACGTCGCGCATCGGCACCTCCTCGAACAGCCTGAGCCGAACGACCGGCTCGAGCTTCGGTGGCAGGGACGCGAGCGCGTCCTGCATCATCCGCATGCGCTCCCGGTGGCCGGCGACCTGGCTCGGGGTCGTCGAGCCCGGCGGCAGCATGCCCGAGACCGACGCGGACTGATGGCTGCGGATCATCGCCGAGAACGTCTCGGTGTGGTCTTGGCCGCCGCGCTTCAGCGTCGAGAGGTCCCGCGCGAGCCGGTGCACCCGATTGCGCGCGATGCCGAGGAGCCAGGCCCGGAACCCGGACAGGCCACGCCACTCGTGCTGGTCACGGTCGCGCCACGCCATGTACAGCGTTTCCTGGAGCACGTCGTCGGGAGTCACGGCTCGCGACAGGCGTGGACCGAGCCACGAATGCACCACGACCAGGATCGTGGCCAGATCCAACTCGTCGATGAGACGGGGCCAACGCGTCGGATCGCGGTGGGGTTGCGGGCCTAGGCTCTCCACGCGGACTCGGAGTTCCCCGGTGGGTGAAGGACGGGAACGGGAGCGGAACGCCCTGGATCTTACCTTCTGGCGGGCCACCGCGCGGGACCCGGGCCCTTCTCAGGCACGGTCTTCCTCGGCCGGCGGGTGCTCGAGGAGCTCGAGTCCCTCGTACCGGCCGAGCGCGTAGTCGATCTCGAAGTCGCTCTGGAACAGGGCGACCGGCCGTCCGGATTCGTCCTGGACGACCATCGGCAGCAGCTCCAGCAGGCTGTCGGTGACGCTTCGCAGCCAGCGCGCCCGGGACCACGACTTCCGCGTCACCGCGATCTCGACGCCGTACTCGGCCTCGAGGCGGTGCCGGAAAACGTCGAGCTGCAGCTCGCCGACGACGCCGAGAAATGGCTCGCGCGGACCGGTGCGCGGCCAGAACACCTGGACGACGCCCTCCTCGCCGAGCTGGTGGAGTCCCTTGCCGAACCCCTTGCTCATCGACGGCTCTTTCGGCCGCACCTGCGCGAAGATCTCGGGCGCGAACCGAGGGAAGTTGCGCACCTGGATGCGCGGGCCCGCGGACACGACGTCGCCGACACGGAACAGGCCGGGATTGACCAGGCCGATGACGTCGCCGGGGAACGCCTCGTCGATCGTCACGCGCTCCTGTCCGAAGAAGCGGTGGGGGTGCGACATCCGCACCTCGCGTCCGAGGCGGACGTGGGTCGCGCTCATGCCGCGCTCGAACCGTCCCGACGTCACGCGCAAAAACGCGATGCGATCGCGGTGCTGCCGATCCATGTTCGCGGCGATCTTGTAGACGAAGCCGGTGAAGAACGGTGCGGTCGGCTCGATCGCGCCGTCGATCGTCGGCAGCGGTCCCGGCGGCGGACTGAGCTCGAGGAAGTGCTGCAGCAGGTTCTCGACGCCGAAGTTGGTGAGCGCCGATGCGAAGAACATCGGCGACTGCTGCTGGTGCAGGAAGCGCTCGCGGTCGAACGGCTCGATGGCCTGCTCGGCGAGCATCAGGTCTTCGACGAGCTTGGCGTGGGCCTCGGGCCCGAGCCGTTCGCGCAGCTTCTCGTCGTCGGGGCCGGTGACGTGGACGTTGGCCCGATGCGCGTTGTGCTCGGAGCGGTCGTAGAGGTGCACCTTGCCCTCGCCGATCTCGTAGACCCCGAGGAATCCCGCGCCCGATCCGATCGGCCACGTGCGCGGCACGACCGTGATGCCGAGCACCTTCTCGACCTCGTCCATCAGGTCGAGCGGCTCGCGCGCGGGGCGGTCCATCTTGTTGACGAACGTGACGATCGGGATGCCGCGCTCGGCGCAGACGTGGAACAGCTTGATCGTCTGCGGCTCGACGCCCTTCGCGCCGTCGATCAGCATCAGGGCGCAGTCCGCCGCGACGAGCGTCCGGTAGGTGTCCTCGGAGAAGTCCTGGTGGCCCGGCGTGTCGAGCAGATTGATGCAGTGGCCCGCGTATTCGAACTGCAGCGCCGAGCTGGTGATCGAGATGCCGCGCTTCTTCTCGAGCTCCATCCAGTCCGACGTCGCGTGGGTGCCCGACGCCCTTGGCCTTGACGGAGCCGGCGCGCTGGATCGCGCCGCCGTAGAGCAGCAGCTTCTCGGTCAGCGTGGTCTTGCCGGCGTCGGGGTGCGAGATGATCGCGAAGGTCCGGCGCCGCGCGACCTCGCGCGGCAGGTCGAGGGTCGTCATCGGGTTCGAGGGCGGAGCATGGTAGGTGTTGCACAGGCCGTGTAAAGGCGCGGTGCGCGGTCCGTGGCGTGCATGCGCGAACGCATCGATCACTGCCGGTCACCGGACGACCCGGGGATCGCCGCAGGTGCCGAGGCCGGATTCGCGGAACGCCGGCGGCCGGGGTGGGTAGGCTGCGGCGCCGTCTCTCCGCGCGGTTTGGCTCTTCAGGAATCGCTGTGGCCGCGCGAGCGAGCGATGGCGAGTGAGTGCCTTCCGCGAGGGGGCGCAACCGGGACCGCGGCGGGACGGTGGTCTGCGGGCGGATCCTGCGGGCCGGCACCCCTGAGCAACGGTCATCCCAGGAGCGGGCAGATCCGTGGGACAACCGAAGGACGGCGATCCTCGGGCCACATTCCCCACGGTCCCGGCCGGCGCCGGCAACGGCCAGACTCCCGGCAGCGCGGCGCATTGCGCCGTGCGCAAACAGGGAATCTACAAGGTCGTCGTCGCCGGGCGGGACGGCGGTGCGACCGTCGAGACCGAGACCGGCAGCGAGCCGATCGATGCGAGCACCCACGAGGCCGCGGCCAGTGACGGTGCCACGCCACCCGCGTTGCGCCAGAAGGTCTTCGCCCGCGATGACGAGCGCTGCCGCAACTGCCGTTCGCTGCGCGGGCTCGATGTCCACCACGTGCTCTGGCGCAGCCGCGGCGGCAAGACCGTGCTCGACAACCTGATCACGCTGTGCGCCAGGTGCCACGGCCTGGTCCACGCCGGGCTCCTGCAGGTGAACGCGGCGCCTTGCGCCGCCGGCGGCGTCCGCTTCGAGATGCGCGACCGCCACGGCCATCGGCTCGGCCGGCATCTCGCGGTCGGCTCGAAGGTCGTGCTCCGCGCGGCGCATTGCGCCGCCCCCGCGCCATCTCGACCCGCCGCTCGCCTCGACCTACCGCCGGGCTTCCTCCGCGAGCACTTCGACTGGCTCATCGCGGAGAACGGCAAGCTCACCTTCCGTCAGGACAAGCTGCCCGAGATCGAGCGTATCGCCGGGGAGTGAAAACGGCAGCGCGCGATGGCCTGACCGCGGCGCAATGCGCCATGCCTCGCGCCGCGGTTGCCTGCGGCGGTCTGGCCAGGAACCGTGGTCGCGAAGTCGGAGAATCCTCGCGGGACGCGAGGCTTCGGAGCCGGAGCGGCCCCGGGAGACGGAAGCGCGGCCGACTGCCGTCGGGGCATGTCCATGCAGGTGGGCATGCCCTTCCGTTGCGGCGGGAGGCCGTGGGGAATGTGGCCCGCGGCTCTCCACTCGTCCGTTGTCCCCTGGATCTGCCTGCTCCTGGGATGACCGTTGCTCACACCTGCCGGCCCGCACGATCCGCCCGCAACCTCCCGCCGCGCCGTGCTCCCCGTTGCGTCCGCTCGACGAGACCGTTCCTTCGCCGTGACTGATTCGCTCACCCACACGGATTCCTGGAGCGCCCGCGGTTTCCCCATTCCGCTGCCGCGACATGCTGATGGCTCTCCGCTGCGCCGCGCTCTCGAGCGCCTTCTGTTCCTGCGTCCTTGCGATCGCCGTCACCGCCCAGACCGTGCGACCGGTCGCCGACCTCCTGCCCGCGCCCGGTCTCGGCTCGATGGACCGGACCGGTCGGGTCTCGCCGGGTCTCCGCCCCGGCGAGGTGTTCCTCGTGCTCGACGATGGCGTGCCCGGCACCGAGCTGTGGCGCGGCGACGGCACCGCCGCTGGAACCAGCCTGGTGCTGAGCGCGGCTGCGGTCCGACGGAACAACCACCGGTTCGCGCTCGCTCGGCCTGCGGATCACCGGGCTCGCTGTATTCCGCCGGCGGAGCGTTCTGGGTGACGGTCGGCTTCTGAGTGCTGCCCGAGCCCGGCCGCGAGCGCGACGCGCTTCGGCGGCGAACCCACGGTCGGATCGTGGTGAGGCGCCGGCGTTTCTGCGAACGTTGCACCAGCCGAGATCCACCGATGCATTCGGTCCCCTCTCGCCGTCGTCGTGCTCGCCGCCATGCTCCCGGGACAGGCCGGTGACCGGAAGGATCCGCCCGGCACCGTGCAGGCCCCGCCCCCGGAGTCGCTCGACATCCCGCCCGCACCGGCACTCGATCCCGGCGCAGAGCTCGACGCGTTCGAGGTCGCGGCCGGCTACCGGGTCGAGCTGGTCGCCGCCGAGCCGCTGATCGAATCGCCGGTCGCGATCGCGTTCGACGCGCACGACCGCATGTGGGTCGTCGAGATGCGCGGTTACATGCGCGACCCGGACGCCACCGCCGAGGACGCGCCGACCGGCCGCATCGCGGTGCTGGAGGACGTCGACGGCGATGGGCGGATGGACCGGCGGACCACGTTCCTCGACCACCTGAAGCTGCCGCGCGGCGTGCTGCCGCTCGGCGACGGCGCGCTCGTGCTCGAGCCGCCCGGGTTCGCGTTCTGGCGCGACACCGACGGGGACGGCGAGGCCGACCAGCGGGACGATCTCGGGCGCGCGTTCGACGACGGCCTCGCCAACCCCGAGCACGCCGCGAACACCCCGCGCCTCGGGCTCGACAACTGGATCGCGTTCGCCGACCACGGCGCCGGCGTGCGGCGGACCGCCGGCGGCTGGGACTGGCAGCCGGTGCCGGCCGCCGGCCAGTGGGGGCTCGGTTTCGACGACTTCGGCAACGCGTACTTCGACACCAACTCCGACCAGCTTCGCGGGCACCTGGCGCCGGCGTGCTACGCGGCGCGCAACCCCGAGCTCGCGCACCCGGCGTTCGTCAACCAACGCATCGCGCCGGATCAGACCGTGTGGCCGGCGCGCGTCACCCCGGGCGTCAATCGCGGCTACCAGCGAGGCGTGCTGCGCGCCGACGGGACGTTGGCGCGGTTCACGGCGGCGTGTGCGCCGTGCGTCTACCGGGGGGACGCCATGCCCGAGCTCGCGGGCGACGTGTTCGTCGCGGAGCCGGCGGCGCAGCTCGTGCGGCGCGATGTGCTGGCGTCCGACGGCACCCGGGTGACGGCGTCGAACGCGTATGCCGGCGAGCACCGCGAGTTCCTGGCCTCGCACGACGAGCGCTTCCGGCCCGTCGGTCTCGAGAACGGGCCCGACGGCGCGCTCTACGTCGTCGACATGTATCGCGGGCTGATCCAGCACCGCAACTTCCTGACGAGCTACCTCCGGAAGCAGGTGGAGGCTCGCGGGCTGGCGACGCCCATCGACCGCGGGCGGATCTGGCGAGTCGTGCGCGTGGACGCGAAGCGCCGTGCGCCTCGCCCGTTGGCCGCGTGCAGTGGCGCGGAGCTGGTCGTGGCGCTGCACGACGGCAACGGCTTCACGCGCGACACCGCTCAGCGGCTGCTCGTCGAACGCGGCGACCGCGGAGTCGTGCCGGCACTGGTCGAGCTCGCTCGTCACGGGGATGCGACGCTGCCGCGAGTCCACGCGCTGTGGACCCTCGAGGGTCTCGGCGCGCTCGACCGCAGCACGGTGCTCGTCGTGCTGCGCGATCGCGACGACGCCCTGCGCGCGCAGGCGGTGCGCCTCGCCGAGCCGTGGCTGCGCAGCGGTGATCTGATCGTCACCGGCGTGCTCGCGCGGCTCGCCGCGGACGCGACGTCGCCACGGCTGCGGCTGCAGCTCGCGCTGTCGCTGGGCGAGGCGGCCCCAGCGCCCGCGGACGTGCGCGCGGCGGTCGACGACGCGTTGCTCGCGGTCCTCGATCGCGACGGCGACGACCCGCGCGCGCTGGACGCCGCGATCAGCGGCCTCGCCCAGCGCGAGGCGGCGTTCGCCCACCGCCTCGCGTCGCGTGACGGCCCGCCGACCGACGGCCGGCTCGCCGCGCTCGCGCGCCTGGCCGAGTGCGCGTTCCGCGGTCGCCGGCCCGCGGATCTCGAGGCGGTGCTGGACGCGGCAACCACGACCGGTGCTCGACGGCGCCGCGCGCTGCTGGACGGCGTGCTGCGCGCACTGCCGGCCAAGGGTGCGCACGCGATCCGGGTTCCGGCGCCACCACTCGCGCTCGCCGCGCTCGCGGCGCTCGACGACGCGGACGTCCACGCCGCCGTGACGCGGATCCGCGCGGCGCTCGCGGTCGGTGCGGCGGCGCCGATGACCGCGGCGGGCGTCGCCGTGCTTCCGGGCGCCGCCCGCGGCCGCATGCTCTACCGGAGCCTCTGTGCGGCCTGCCACCAGTCCGACGGTGCCGGCATGGACGGTCTGGCGCCGCCGCTGCACGGCTCCGAATGGGTGCTCGGTCCGCCCGACCGGTTGATCCGCATCGGTACGGAACGGGGTGGTCGGCCCGATCGCGGTCGCGGGCCGTACCTACGAACTCCAGGGCATGCCCGACCATCTCCAGGTCCCCGACGACCAGATCGCCGACATCCTGTCGTTCCTGCGAACCGCGTGGGACCACGAGGCCGGGCCGATCGACCAGCAGCGGGTCGCCCACATCCGGGTCGTGGACTCCGGCCGCGCCACGCCGTGGACCGTGCCCGAGCTGCTCGCGGTCCGTTGACGCGTGCGTCTCGCGCCGGTCAGGTCGCGTCGCGCGCTTGCAGGAGCGCCTTCGGCGCGGTGTTGCGCCACGCCAGCGCGAGTGCCTGGCGCACCGACGCGACGCGCGCGCGGCGCAGCGTGACGAGCGTCGCGCCGCGCGCTCCCCACGCACCCGACGCCGGACGGAACACCGCCGGCTCGGCGTCGAGGTGGTCTGCCTGCTGCGCGGGCGTCAGCTTGACCATGCCCCAATCGCCGTCCGGGCCCAGCGTCGCGAAGATCTTGCCGCGCACGCGGAAGTCCGGATGGCGCATGTGTGCGGACTCGGTGGCCTCGGGGAGCTCGAGGGCCAGGGCACGGAAGCGGCCGGCGTTCATCGCGTCATTGGAACGTGCCCGAGAGCTCGGTGACGGGGCCTGCGAACGTG
This sequence comes from uncultured Planctomycetota bacterium, assembly GCA_963823025.1. Classification (GTDB taxonomy): domain Bacteria; phylum Planctomycetota; class UBA1135; order UBA1135; family UBA2386; genus CAWGKH01. The sequence goes on from CAWGKH010000014.1 coordinate 400,967, forward strand.
CCTGCCGGTCCGGCGATGAAGCCACCCTGCGCGGACGCGGACGACGGACCGCTGCCGATCATGTTCACCTCGGGCGTGAGGACGTGTTGCCGCCGATCGTCACCGCCATCCCGCCGGACAGCACGATGCCGAGCGGATTCGCGCTCGGATCGTAGGACGCGGTCTGGCAGGAACAGCGATGCGCCCGCGAGCAGTGGGTCGTTCGGGATCGGCGCGATCTGCTGGGCACCGAGGATGCCGAACGAGCCCATCGGCGATGACGACGCCCGAGAACGCGTCGAGGCTCGAGTAGAAGGTGTTGCCGGGTGCGCCGATCGCCGCGCAGTCGAATGGCAACAGGCCGAACGACGCGACCGTGCTGGACAGCCCGAAGGCGAAGATCGTCGGATACGGCGACGCCATGCCGTAGACCTGCGTGACCAGCGTGCCGCCGGGCACGATCTGCGCGAGCGGGTTGCTGAACGTGTCGATGTCGAGCGTCGGCGACTCCCCGGAGCCGAACGTGCCCGCCTGCCCATGGACCTTGAACCGTCCTTCGGGGCTCAGGATCGCGGCGTCGATGAAGTACTCGTCACGCGTCGTGGCCATCCCCGGACCGACCAGGTCGAGCAGCAGATCCCCGGATGCGAGCTGGTACGCGAACGGTGCGCCGAACGGGATCTGGATCGAGAACGGACCGCTTCCGGTCGGCGGCGCCGGCATCAGCATCGGCAGGTTGAACGGCCCGCTGAACACCATGCTCGTCGGGCCGCCGACGTTCGCGGCGAACGTCGTCGACATCGACGCAGGCGTGGTCGCCGCCTGCGCGATCTGGACGTCGAGCTGCGGCACCGTCTTGGCCGGCTCGATCTCGTTGATCTGGGCGTCGCGGCGGAACGCGGCCGCCGTCAGCATCGCGGACGACGTGCAGAACGTCGCACCCGACAGCACGATCTGGAAGTGGAAGTGGTCGTAGACGAACGGGAACTGGGTGTAGCCGTTGCCCTCCGCGAAGCTGCCGGCGATCGGTACGATGCGCTGCGCCACCAGTGGGCAAGCCAGCGCGGCGACGGCGACAGAGAGCGTGAGCGAACGAGTGACTGCAGTCGACATGCAAGCTGTTTTGCACGCTCCCGGCGCCATCGTCAACCCGCGCGCGAGCAAGGTCGGGCGTGATTACCGGATCATCGTGTGCGTCGCCCACGGCCGGCAATCAGGTCCAGATCACAGGCGCTGTTCCTCACCCTGCCTCGGCGCTGTCAGCGCGCGTCCGGATCCTGGCCGCGCAGCACCGAGTTGCCGGTGTACGTCTTGCGCCGGTCGACCGGCACCGGCGCCTCGATCGCCTTCGGGTCGAGCCGTCCACCCTGCGCGAAGAACGACGTCGGGTTCTGCCAGACGAGCTGGTCGACCGCGTCGTCGTCGAAGCCCGCGGCGCGCATCTTCGCGACGGTCTTCGGCACCATCAGCGGATCGCTGACGCCCCAGTCGCAGGCGCTGTTGACGATCATCCGCTCGAGCCCGTACTCGTTCAGGATCTTGACCATGCGGTCCTCGTCCATCTTCGTGAACGGGTAGATCGAGAAGCCCGACCAGCAGCCGAGGTCGCGCGTGATCTTGATCGTCTCCTCGTTGCCGTGGTCGAGCAGCACGCGCTCCCACGGGAAGCCCTGCTCGCGCACGATGTCGATGCAGCGGCGAAAGCCCTTCACCTTGTCGCGGTGCGGCGTGTGCACGAGGATCGGCAGGTCGTGCTTCGCCGCGAGGTCGATCTGCGCCGCGAAGAACTTCTCCTCGATCTTCGTCTGGTCGTCGAGCCCGATCTCGCCGACGCCGACGACGCTGTCCTTCTCGAGATAGCGCGGCAGCACCTCGAGCACGCCCTGGTTGACGCGGTCGTCGTTCGCCTCGCGCGGGTTCAGCGCCATCGTGCAGAAGTGATGGACCCCGAACTGCTCGGCGCGGAAGCGCTCCCAGCCGAGCAGCGTGTCGAAGTAGTCGAGGAACGTGCCCACCGAGGTCCGCGCCTGCCCGAGCCAGAACGCCGGCTCGAGCACGGCGACGATCCCCGCCTCGGCCATCCGCTGATAGTCGTCGGTGACCCGGCTGAACATGTGGGCGTGGGGTTCGAAGATCCGCATCGCGTCACTGAACCCCCGCCGCACCTCCGAGTCCAGGCGCGCGCTCACCCCTGGCCGTGCTTCCCGAGCGCCTGCTCGAGGGCGGCGCGGATCGACGGCCGCGGCTCGCGGGCGAGGCGCTCGGCGATCCGCTCGCGCAGCCAGGGATCTCGCACCACGGCGACCCCCTCCGCGGCCGCCAGTCGATGCTCGTCGTCGCCGTTCTCGAGCCCGCCGGCGAGCCGCGCCAGCGTGCCGTCGGTGGGGGCGTGCGCGATCAGGCGGTTGGTGTCGTGCCAGACCTTGCGGCCGGCGGCCTCGCGCTCGGTCGCGAGCCCCTGCAGCATCGCGCTCAGCTCGGGGTTGGCGTGCCGCGTCGCGCCGAACACGCGGCGCAGCGGCAGGTCGAGGAACGCGAGCTTGAGGATCATCCGATCGAACTCCTCGACGCCGAAGCCGGTGCGCTCGGGCGCCGCCGCGTCGAGCGTGCGGGCGAGGAGGTTCGAGTCGAGGCAGGCCGCGACCACGTGGTTGACGTGGTTGGTGCGCTGTGCCTCACCGAGCATGCGTCCGGTGACGGCGCCGATCGGCAGGCACCCGACCGCGCGCAGCACCATCGTGCGCTCCTCCATGTCGCCGCGGTCGTAGAGATCGGTGAGGAGGTCCGGAGCCGGTGGTGTGCCGCCGTCGGTCAGGAGCAGGAGTGCCGCGGCGTCGCACGCGCGCCACGCGCCGAAGTCGACGACCGCGCCGGTTTGGTCGTCCCGGCCGAGCTCGGGCGCGAGGTAGTCGCGACCGACGCGACGCGGGAGCTGCGGGAACAGCACCGGTAGCTCCGCCGCACCGGACTCGAGGCGCGTGCGTGCCTCGGCGAGCCACCCGATGGCGTCACGCGTCGCGACCGTCTGCAGGAGGTCCGAAGGATCGAGCATCGCGGATCGAGCGTAGCGCGACGCCGCCATCCAGGTAATGTCGGCGCCGATGGGACCTCTCCAGTTCCCGGCCTGGGACCCCGTCCTGGTGGACCTGCCGGGGCCGTTCGATCTGCGCTGGTACGGGCTGATGTACGTCGTCGGCTTCGTGGCGGCGCGCTATCTGTTCCGCCACCTCGCGAAGCGCCGCTTCCTGCCGATCGAGGTCCCGGCCGTCGACGACCTGATCTTCTACGCGGTGATCGGCGTCGTGATCGGTGGCCGGCTCGGCTACGCGCTGTTCTACGACAACGCCTTGCTGAACCCGGGTCGCCTGATCCAGGTGTGGCTCGGCGGGATGTCGTTCCACGGCGGCCTGATCGGCGTCATCGTGGCGTTCGCGCTGTTCGCGCGCCGGCAGCGCGTGCCGGTCGGCCGGGTGCTCGACGCAGCGGCGTTGGCGGTGACGCCCGGCATCTTCGCGGTGCGCTGCGCGAACTTCATCAACGGTGAGCTCTACGGGCGCGAGACCACCGCGGATGGGGCGTTCGCGATGCGGTTCCCGACCGATCCGGTCGCGACGCACGCGATGCGGCTCGATCTGATCCCGTCGTCCTACAAGCGCGACGTCGAGCTGGCGATCCAGTACGCGTATCGCAAGCCGGGCTACGGCTGGGACCAGATCCGGCCCGAGCTCCACGACCAGACGCCGGCCGGGGTCCCGATCCCGTGGGACCAGATCAAGCCGCACCTCGACTGGGCAGCCGTGCGGGAGCACGTGCCGTATCGCTACCCGTCGCAGCTGTTCGAGGCCGCCGGGGAAGGGATCCTGCTCGGCGTGATCCTGTGGCTCGTGTACCTCGTGACGCGCAAGCGGCCGCTGCCGCCGTGGACCTACGGCGGCGTGTTCCTGCTCGGCTACGGGGTGATCCGGTTCTTCCTCGAGTACTTCCGGAAGCCCGATGCGCAGTTCTACGCGGACAGCCCGAACGGTACGGTGTTCCTCGGGATGACGATGGGACAGACGCTCTGCTCCGCGATGATCCTCGGCGGTGGCGTGTTGGTCGCATGGGGTCTCGTGCGCCGGCGGCGGGAGACCCCGGCGTGAGCCTGCGATCCAGAGGCGGCGATCTGTGCGTGCGCGGCGGACGCGTCGTTCGACCCGACGGCGTGGTCGACGGTGACGTGCTCGTGCTCGGCGGTCGCGTGGCGCAGGTCGGGCGTGCGCTCGACGCGCCGGCGGCATGCGCCGAGATCGATGCGCGGGGCAAGCTGGTGTTCCCCGGGCTGATCGACACCCAGGTGCACTTCCGCGAGCCGGGCGCCGAATACAAGGAAGACCTCGAGAGCGGTGCGCGCGCGGCGGCGGCCGGCGGCATCACCGCGTTCTGCGAGATGCCCAACACGCGGCCGATGACCGTCGATCCCGAGCGGCTCGTCGACAAGCTGCGCCGGGCGGGGGGGCGCGCGCGGTCGGACCACGCGTTCTTCCTCGGCGCGACGGCCGAGAACGCCGATCGGCTCGGCGACTGGGAGCGGCTGCCGGGGTGCGCGGGCGTCAAGGTGTTCATGGGGTCGTCGACCGGCGACCTGCTCGTCCCCGACGACGCGACGCTCGAGCGCGTGCTGCGGTCGGGCGAGCGGCGCGTCGCGGTGCACGCCGAGGACGAGGAGCTGCTGAAGGCGGGCTACGCCAAGGTGCCGCCCGGCGCTGGCGTCGAGGCTCATCCGACCGCGCGCAGCATCGAGGCCGCGCTGCGCGCGACGACGCGGCTCGTGACGATCGCCGAGCGCGTGCAGCGCAAGGTGCACGTGCTGCACGTCAGCACCGCCGAGGAGGTGGCGCTGCTGCGCGAGCGCGATCTCGGCGAGCTGGTGACGGCGGAGGTGACGCCGAACCACCTGTTCCTGGCGGCACCGGACTGCTATCGGGACCACGGGACGTTCGCGCAGATGAATCCGCCGGTGCGCGACCGCCGCCACCAGGACGCGTTGCGGCAGGCGCTCTGCGACGGGGTGATCCGGTGCGTCGGCAGCGATCACGCGCCGCACACGCGCGAGGAGAAGCAGAAGCCGTGGCCGGGCAGCCCGAGCGGGATCCCGGGCGTGCAGACGAGCCTGGCGCTGTTGCTGACGGCGGTGCACGACGGCTGGCTCGCACTCGAGGACGTCGCGCGCGTGCTGTGCGCGGCGCCGGTCGCGATCTACGGCATCGAGCGGAAGGGACCGCTGCTCCAAGGGCTCGACGGCGACCTGGTGGTGGTGGACCCCGAGGAGCGCGGGCCGCTGCCGCTCGAGTGGCTCCAGTCGAAGGCCGGCTGGAGCCCGTACGCCGGGATGGCGCTTCACGGCTGGCCGGTGGTGACGGTGCTGCGCGGCCGGGTCGTCTGGCAGCACGGCGCGCCGGTCGGGCCGCCGGCGGGGATCCCGCTGTCGTTCGCCTGAGGTCCGCGGGGGCCCCGGAATTCCCGGCCCCGACCTTGCGCCGTCCCGGTGCCCCGCTACGCTGCTCGACCCGCCGAACGGAGCGAACCACCATGTCCAGAGTCTGCGCAGTCACCGGCCGCCGCACCCGTGTCGGCAATCACGTCGCGCGCCGCGGTCTGGCCAAGAAGCAGGGCGGCGTCGGCCGCCGCGTGACGGGCCGGCACAAGCGGACCTTCAAGCCGAACATCCAGACCGTGCGCGTCCTGACCCCGGACGGCGCGGTCCTTCGCCTGAAGCTCTCCACCCGCGCGATCAAGACCGGCGTGATCACCCTCCAGAAGGGCGACAAGACCGTGTCCTTCCCGCTCGTCCGCGCGCTGCGCGGCCGCAACCGCGCGTTCACCAACACCGGCCCGCAGGCTGACTGAACGCCGGCCGACGGAACGCAGGCCGCGCCTCGCACCGGTGTGCGCGAAGCGCTAGCCTCGGGCGCCAGTCCGCGCCCGTAGCTCAGTTGGACAGAGCAACGGCCTTCTAAGCCGTGGGTCGCAGGTTCGAATCCTGCCGGGCGTGCTTCGCCGGGGGCGCCGCGTCGCTCAGCGGATCGTGTCGTGGACCGTGTTGGTCAGCCGGAGCTGGAGGCGGCCGTCGAGGATCAGCGCCTGGGCCCACAGCGAGCCGCCGCGTAGCGACGGGATGTTGGGGACGGGCAGTGCGAGGCGCCGCTCGCCGACGCCCGGCGCGAACGACACGATCGGCAGCGGCACCGCGGTGCTCGGATCGATGCCGATGACGCCGATGCCCGGGAGGGCGAGCGACGCGGGTCCCGTCGCGACGAGCGTCGCTGCGAAACGGGTGGCGGTCGAGTAGCCGGGCTCGCTGTCGACGATCAGCGTGTAGGTGCCACCGGGCACCGGCTCGCCGGGGCTGGTGAGCTGGCGGTGGTGGTTGATGACGACTCGTGCGTAGGGAGTCGTGTAGCCGGGCCGGGCTGGAGCCGCCCAGACGACGTCCGGGTCGCCATCGTCGTCGATGTCGGTGACGACGCTGGATCGCGAGACGCCGAAGCGGGTGCTCCGGACCACCGAGGATTCGGGGAAGGTGCGCGACGCGGTCGCGTCGACGAAGTGGCCCGTGCCATCGTTGACGAGGATCATCGGATCGGAGTTGTCCGATCCGTGGATCACGTCGAGGTCGCCGTCGTCGTCGAGGTCGGCGAGATGGGCGCCTTCGGTCGCGCTCGGGATCCCGAGTGCCGGCATCCGGCTCGCGGTCTGGTCGGTGAAGGTCCCGGTGCCGCTGTTGATCCACAGCGCGTGATCGAGCATCAGGTCCCGGCTGCCGTCGCCGTCCACGTCACCGGCCTCGGCAGTCCAAGGCTCGGCGGCCGGTGCGGTGGCGAGCACGGTGAACCGCCCGGTGCCGTCGTTCGCGAGCACGTGGGACGGCGATCCGAAGCGGATCAGATCCGGATCGCCGTCGCCGTCGACGTCGGCCAGTACCATCAGGAGTCTGACCGCAACCGGTGTTCCGCTGAGCGTCGGGACCGCACCGGCGAGCGGGACGAACCGGCCCGTGCCGTCGTTGAGCAGGATGCGATCCGGAGCGCCGGCGATGACGAGATCGAGGTCGCCGTCCCCGTCCAGGTCCGCCAGCTCCGGCTGCGAGGAAGAGCTGTCCGCGAGGCGACCGGCGGTCGCGTCGACGAACGTGCCGTTGCCTCGATTCAGCAGCAGGCGTTCCGAGTTGCCGTTGAGCGGATCGTAGTTCGACAGGACGAGGTCGAGGTCGCCGTCGCCGTCGACGTCGCCGACGGCCTGCCATCGGGAGAAGATGAACTCAGCGATGGATGACAGGCCAGGGGGGAACCGTCCGGCCGTGTCGACCGCGAACTCGCCGTCGCCGTCGTTGCGCACGAACTCCAGCGCGGTGATGAAGTCGGTGTCGCCGTCGCCGTCGAAGTCGCCGGGAGTCGCCGCGTAGACGAAGTCGAGACTCGGGATCCGTGCCCGGTTCGCCAGCGCGAACGTCCCCGAGCCGTCATTGCGCAGGAGCTGCGCCGTGGCGCTTCGTCCCAGCAGCACGAGGTCGAGGTCACGGTCGCCGTCGGTGTCGAGGACGACACCTGCCGAGGTGTTGGCGTGATCGGCGAGCAGCGGGAGCGTCGTGGCGTTGCCGAAGTTGCCGAGGCCGTCGTTGCGGAGAAGCAGCGCGGTCGACGGGCTGCCGGGAATCGATCCGGGGTAGCCACCCATCACGAGATCGAGATCGCCGTCGGCGTCGAAGTCCGCGAGTGCGCACGCCGACATGCCGGCCGCAGGCCCCGGCAGGGCGGCCCCGTGCGTGAACGTGCCGCCGCCGTTCAGCCAGACGTCGCTTCCCATCACCACGTCGGGATCGCCGTCGCCGTCGATGTCGCCGGCGAGGACGCGGGCGGGGGCGTACACGGGCTCGCCCGTCAGTCCGGCGTTCGCGACCAGCGAGAACACCCCGGATCCGTTGTTGGCGAGCAGGTCCCCGGTGCGCGTGACGAGATCGACGTCGCCATCGCCGTCGACGTCGATCGTGGCGACCGCCGAAACCAGACCGAGCGTCGGCAGACTCTGGGACGTGACGTCGACGAAGCGTGCGCCGCCGACGTTCTGCAGGATCGTCATCCCGAAGAGGTGGGCGCCGACGACGTCCAGGTCACCGTCCCCGTCGATGTCGACTGCGTGCAGATCGGTCCGCATGGGCACGTAGCTCGGGACGTTCGGCGGCCCCATGTCGGTCAGGCGGCCGGTGCCGTCGTTCAAGAACAGATGCAGGGCGGTGGTGGCGCCCGCCAAGGGGACAAAGCACGACGCGACGTCGAGATCCCCGTCCCCGTCCGCGTCGAACACGACCACGCCGGCAGGCAGAGCGGTGGCGGCCGGGTCGTCGGGCTCGAAGAATCCGCCGTGATTGCGCAGCACGATGCCGTTCGGCGTGACGAGGTCGACCGCGCCGTCGCCGTCGAGGTCGCCGGTGCCGAGATCGCTGCCGCCGATCGTCTGCTCGTGGACGCCGAAGACCGGCTCGGCGCCGCGCTCGATGAACTGGACCTGGGCGCGAACCGCGGCGGGCGTTGCCAGCGCCGCGAAGACGGACAGGACGAGGGCGCATCGACCCCACATGTCGGGACTCCTTCTGTCGAGCGGCGGTGCGAGCGACGGCTTGCTCCGCCGAGGGGACTCTCTCTGGTGGGCGCCGGGGCAGGCGCGAGAGGGCAGGTCCAGGCGTTGCAGGGTAGCGGCCCCGGCCGGCCACGGCACGCGTCGGCCGTGGTGGACGACGTGCGGCCGGTGAGTCCCGCGCCGCGGGCGCCGTCCGCCGGCTCGCCGCCGCAGTCGCGACGCGCCGTACGCCTCAGCGGATCCGGATCGTCCGCGAACCGGGGCGCGTTCGCGACGCACGCACCACGAAACGGAATTTCACGGTAGGATCAGCCGCGCACCGCTGACGTCGGGCCCGCTCGTCACCTCGCGTTTCGCACCCCCCGCCTCCATGCGCCCCTCTTCCCCGCTGGCCGCCCCGTGGCGCGGCCTCACCGCCGCCGTTCTGCTCACCGCGTTCGTCGCCGGGCAGCAGCCGTTGACCTCGGTCAGCGAGACGTTCGCCAGACTGTATCCGGCGCGGGCGAAGACCTTCGTCAAGGCGAGCTCGGATCCGGACGAACGGCTGAACGCCGTGCTGATGGGCAATGACGACGGGTTCTCCGGCGTCAACCAGGTCGAGGCCTACCGCAAGCGCATCGGCGTCGACGACGTCGCGGTCCTCGCGGACGTGAAGGGCCGCGCTGGGTTCATGGGGGTGTTCTTCCGCAACTTCTGGTCGGGCTACTTCGGGATGCCGGTCCAGCTGCAGGAGCAGAACCGTGCCCAGATCCTGATCGACGGCGCGGTCGCGCACGACCATCTGCTGCCCGATTACTTCCGCAACCAGAGCGATCCGCGCGGGCAGCTGCCGCCGTTCGTCGGGCCGTTCACCGGCAGCCGCGCGGGCGGACACCTGACGCACGTGCCGCTCGTGTGGCAGGACGAGTTCCAGGTGCGCGTGTTCGAGAACTCGTTCGACAACGCGGGCCGCTTCCACAAGGTCGCGGGCACGCTGCAGCCGCCGGAGAACTCCGTGCCCGTTCCCGACCTGGCGGCGTGGGAGACGGTGTACTCGCGGATCGGCGGATGGCGCCACGACGTGCGGCGACGCACCGGGTCGTGGCCGCTGACGGTGCCGGCGCACGGCTCACGCACGATCTCGCTGAACGGCCCGTCGACGATCCTCGAGCTGCGATGCTCGGTGACGGACCCGAATGCGTGGAACGACCTCGTCGCGCGGTTCACCTGGGACGGTGCGGCGCAGCCGGCGGTCGACGTGCCGCTGCGGATGCTCGGCGGTCTGATGCGGCGGCCGTTCCGCCACGCGTTCGACTCGTTGCTGTTCGGCAACGACGGCGACTACGAGATCTGGACGTACTTCCCGATGCCGTTCGCGAGCGTCGCGCACCTCGAGTTCGTCAACAACGGCGCGTCGCCGGTCGGCCTGAAGGTCACGGTCGCGCAGGACCGGGCGCTGCCGCCCGATCCGTGGGGCCACTTCGCGGTGACGTGGCAGCGCGGCGTGACGGCGACGGGGGTGCCGTTCCAGGGGCCGACGTTGCAGGGCGTACGCGGCATGCTGCGCGCGCTGCTGCTGGAGACGAGTGCCGACACGAGCGGTCGGATGACCAACGTCGACCTGATGCACCTCGAGGGGGACCTCTGCATCCGGATCAACGGCGATCGCGGTGACGAGCACAACTTCGCGGCGACCGAGACGTCGATCGGCAAGTGGGGGTGGTACGGGACGCCGTCGGATCAGGCGTTCTGCTCGGACGCGTCGTTCAACACCGGCTTCCAGGTCGTCGCGCACCCGAACGGCGTGCTCGAGTCCGACCGCGTCCAGGGCTCGACCTACGTGTTCGACCCGGTCAACTTCGTCGACGGCATCGACATCGTGCTCGAGCACGGCGTGCAGAACCTGTCGAACGCCGACTATGGCTTGATGTCGGTGTTCTACCTGCAGGACGGTGCGGCGCGCGACGAGATCGCGACGGTCGACGTCGGCGACGCGATCGACGAATCGAACTACAACGTCCGCTACGGCGTGGCACCGGCGTCGGTGCTGTTCGGGACGTTCTTCCGCGACCAGTTCTATCAGACGCCGCCGATCACCGACGACGTCCGCGACGTGCGGGACTGGTATCGCTTCCAGCTCACGGTGCCGACGCCGAACCAGTGGCACGGCCTGTGCCTCGGCTTCCGCCTCGACCGCCAGCGCGTCGGCGACGGCGGCGTGTGCGACGCGCAGATCTACGTCGACGGCACCTATGCCGGCCTGCTCCACAGCTACACGAGCAACCAGCTCAACCGTTGGAAGGAGGGCGGCGAGGTCGAGGTCGAACTGCCGCGCGGCCTGACCGACGGGAAAGGTGCGCTGACGATCGAGATCCGGCACGTGACCGGCACCGAACCGCTCGTGATCGGGCAGGTGAAGGTCTACGGCTACGCCCGCGACTGATCGGCTTCGACCGTTCTCCCGCCTTCGCGCTTGAGTGCCGGCACGCGTCCTTCGATGCTACGCACCGGCACGCGATGGAACGGTTCCTCTTCATCTGCCTCGGCGGCGCCGTCGGCACCGGAGCGCGGTATCTCGTGTCGGGGTGGGCGGCGCAGTGGCTCGGGACCGGGTTTCCCTACGGCACGCTCGCGGTCAACCTGATCGGCTCGCTGCTCCTCGGCGCCCTGATGCACGTCGGTCTGACGACCGAGTGGCTGTCGCCGCCGATGCGTCTGGCGGTGACGACCGGCGTGATGGGGGGCTTCACGACCTACTCGACGTTCAGCTACGAGACGATGCGGCTCCTGCAGGAGGGCGCCTGGCTGCTCGCTGGCGCCAACATCGCGATCACGATCGTCGCGTGCCTGGCGGCCAGCTTCGCGGGCTTCGCGCTCGCCCGTGCATGGGTCGGCGGGTAGGCGCGCGGCGCGGACACTGAGACGGAGAACTTCCCATGCGGATCCTCGATGGCGAACAGGTGCTCGTCCGCGTCTTCATCGGCGAGTCCGACCGCTGGCAGCACCAGCCGTTGTCGGACGCGTTGCTCGAGCGCCTGAGGCGCGAGGGCTTCGCCGGTGCGACGGTGTTCCGCGGTGTCGCGGGCTTCGGCGCGCACAGCGTCGTGCACACCGCCAACATCCTGCGCCTGTCGCAGGACCTCCCGATCGTGGTCGAGATCGTCGACACCGGTGAGAAGGTGAAGGACCTGCTGCCGATCCTCGACCAGATGGTGTCGGAAGGCCTCGTGACGATGGAGAAGGTGCGGGTGCTGAAGTACTCGGCCGGTCGCGGCTGAAAGGCAGCAGATCACACCGGGTGTGGACTGCTGCCCTTCGCGTGCCGGCGGCCGTAGACCATCGCGTAGACCATCGGCACCAGGACGAGCGTGAACGCGCTCGAGACGAGGAGGCCGAAGATCAGGGCCCAGGCGAGGCCGGAGAAGATCGGGTCGAGGGTGATCGGGACGGCCGCGAGCATCGCGGTGCCGGCGGTCAGGAAGATCGGGCGGAGGCGGATCGCGCCGGCCTGCACGATGGCCTCGGCGAGCGGCAGGCCATCGTCGAGCGCGCGGCGGAGGAACTCGATCAGCAGGATGGCATTGCGCACCGCGATGCCGGCGAGCGCGATCATGCCGATCATCGCGGTGGCGGTGAAGAACACCGGGTTCGCGACCCCGACGACGTCGTGCGCGGTGACGACGTTCAACAGCCAGAAGCCGGGCAAGATGCCGATGATCGTGAACGGGATCGACAGCATCAGGATCAGCGGCAGGAAGTAGCTCTTGGTCTCGTAGACGAGCAGCGCGTAGATCCCGAAGCACGCGGCCGCGAACGCGAGCCCGAGATCGCGGAACGCGTCGAGCGTGATCTTCCACTCGCCCTCGCCGGTCCACGACAGGTAGGTGTTCTCCGGGATCGACCACGGGATGCCGCCGCCGGGCGAGAAGTGGCTACGGTCCGCGACCGGCACGAACGACTCGCTCGCCGAACTGCCCGGCGGCACCTGGTCGGCCTGGACGTCGAGGATCACGTCCGCCGGCGCGCGGCCGGCGACCTCCGCGAACACGTAGGCGACCCGCTGCATGTCCTTGTGCCAGATCGCCGGCTCCGCGACCGTGGTCTCGAACGAGCCGAGCTCACCGAGCGGGACCGCACCGCCCGACTTCGACGGCACCGGGAGCCGCTCCAGGACCGGATCCTGGTTGCGCATCGGCCGTGGCAGCCGCACGTCGGCGTGCAGCGGATTGCGCTCCCGTGGATCGTGGAACGTCGTCGCGAGCGAGCCCCGGACCGCGGTCTGCAGCACCCGTGCGGCATCGCCGTCCGCGACACCGTGCAGCGCGGCCTTCGGGCGGTCGAGCACGAAGCGCGTCAGCTCCTGCTCGGCCTCGACCGTGTCGTCGACGTCGACGACGCCGGGCTCACGCTCGAGCCGCGCGGCGAGCGCGCTCGCGGCCTCGCAGATGCTCGCATACGGCACGCTCGGTTCGCCGCGCACCTCCACGGTCACGGTCGCCACCACCGGCGGGCCGGGCGGCGGCTCGACCACCTTGATCCGCGCCTCGGTCCGCTTCGCGATCGGATCGAGCGCGTCGCGCACGCGCAGCGCGATCTCGTGGCTCTGCGCCTCGCGGTCGTGCTTCTTCAGCAGGTTGACCCGAAGGTCCGCCTCGAACGGCCGCTTGCGCAGGTAGTAGTGCCGCACCATGCCGTTGAAGTCGATCGGCGACGGCACGCCGACCCAGCTCGTGACGTCGGTGACCTCGACCATCGAGCGCACCATCGCGGCCATCTCGGCCGCAGCCGCTTCGGTGGTCTCGAGGGTGGTGCCCTCCGGCATGTCGATGACGACCTGCAGCTCGTTCTTGTTGTCGAACGGCAGCATCTTCAGCGGCACGCGCCGGTCCATCGCCAGCCACGTCGAGCCCGCGAACAGCAGCGCCGTGACCAGCAGCAGCAGCCAGCGCAGCCCGCGACGATCCAGGAGCGGCCGCATCACCGACGAGTACGCGCGGTAGATCAGCGTGTGTCGGACGACGTCGTGGTCATGCTCCGGATCGGCGCTGGCCTCGGGTGCTGGCTTCACGTGCCCCTTCAGCACCCAGTACCAGAGGAACGGCGTGACGGTGAACGCGACCAGCAGGCTCATCAGCATGGCGAGCGGTACGTTCAGCGCCATCGGCGCCATGTACGGGCCCATCATCCCGGTGATGAAGAACAGCGGCAGGAAGCTGACGATCACCGCGAGCGTCGCGAGGATGATCGGCGGTCGCACCTCCTGCACGGCGTGCAGCACCGCCTGCAGCGGCGAGCGCCGGCCGGTGCGCAGGTGGCGGTGGATGTTCTCGACGTCGACGATCGGGTCGTCGACGACCAGGCCGAGCGCCAACGTCAGCGCGAACAGCGTGACGCGGTTGATCGAGTAGCCCGCCATCTCGTTGACGAACAGCGTCAGCGCGAACGTGATCGGCACTGCGGTCGCGACGATGAGGCCCTCGCGCAAGCCCAGGGACAGCGCGATCAGCGCGATGACGATGACGACCGCGACGCCGAGTCCTTCGAGCAGCTCGATGACCTTCGCGTTGGCGGTTTCGCCGTGGTCGCGAGTGATTCGCCAGTGGACGTCGGACGGCAGCACCTCCGCGCCGAACCGCTCGACCGCGCGCTCGACGGCGCGGGATACCGTGACCGCGTTGCTGCCCTTGCGCTTCGCGACCGCGACCGTGACCGCCGGAAAGTCCCGTGCCGGATCTCGGAATCGCTCGGGCACGTCGTCCGCCCCGGGCCCGAAGCCGATGCGCGTGTAGTCGGTGCGCTCGGCCGGACCGTCGCGCACGCTCGCGATCTCGCGCAGCTCGACCGGGCGGTGATCGTGGACGCCGACGACGATGCGCTCGAGATCGCCCGTGCCGTGACCGCCGGCCTGCGCCTCCACGAGCACCTCGTGGTCGAGCCGGTCGAACCCGCCCGCCGGCAACGAGACCGCCGACTTCTGCAGCGCGGTCACGACGTCGTCCATCGTGAGGTCGCGGGACGACATCGCGTCGGGGTCGACGCGCACGACCAGACGTCGCGGCGGCCCGCCGACGACGCTGGTGCGGCCGGCCTCGGGGACCCTCTGCACGACCTGCTCGAGCTCCTCGGCCAGTCGTCGCAGCTCATAGGCGTCCGCGCGGTCGGACCAGAGCGTCGCGAACACGATCGGGACGTCGTCGACCGAGATCGGCTGCACGACCCAGCTCGCGACCTGCGGCGGCACCACGTCCTGGTGGGACGCGAGCTGGTCGTGGACCTTGAGCAGGCTGTCCTCGCGGTTCTCGCCGACGTAGAAGCGCACCGTCACGACCGCGCGGTGGGGGAGGCTCGTCGAGTAGACGTATTCGACCCCGTCGATCTGCGCGAGCAGGCTCTCGAGCGGAGTGGCGACGACACTCTCCACTTCCGCGGCGGTCGCGCCCGGTACGTCGACGACCACGTCCGCGACCGGCACGACGATCTGTGGCTCCTCTTCGCGTGGTGTCGTCCACAGCGCGAACGCGCCGAGCACGAGGGACAGCACGATCAGCAGCGGCGTCAGTCCCCCGGTGAGGAACGACTCGACGATCCGGGCCGACAGCGGCTGCCGGCCGTCGGTCATCGGTGGTCCTCGCGCGCGACGAACGCCTGGGCGCTCCGCACGAGCACGTCTCCCGGAGCGACGCCGGAGAGGATCTCCACGTCGCCGTCGGTGTCGCGGCCGGGCACGACGAACCGCCGCAGCACGCGGCCGTCGACGACCGCGTAGACGAGGTCGACCTGTCCGATCGACTGGATCGCCGATTTCGGGATCCGGATCTCCTCGCGCTCACCGAGCTTCAGGAGCAGGCGGCCGAACATGCCGGTGAACACCCCGTCCGGACACGGGCCCGTCACCTTCACGTCGAAGGACCGGCTACCAGCCGCGGCCTGCGGGACGATCTCGCTGACCGTGCCGTGGCAGTCGAGCCCGAGTGCGTCGATCGCCACGCGCACGTCGTCGCCGACCTTCAGCGTGGTCGCGCGTTCCTCGCGCACCGCGGCGACGAGCTGCATCCGCGTCGGGTCGTACATCGTGACCACGAGCTGGCCCGGCACGACCGTGTCTCCCTGCTCGACGGCCTTGTCGATCACGACGCCGTCGATCGGCGCGCGGATGATCGAGTAGTCGAGCTGTGTTTCGGCGGAGGCCGCGGCCTGACGGGCGGCCTCGGCCGTGGATCGGGCGCGCTCGAAGCGCGTCGACTGCGTCTCCAGCTCGCTCTCCGAGGCGATGTCCTGCTTGTGGAGATCCCGCGTGCGCGCGAGGTCGCGCTCCGATTGTTGGAACGCCTCCTCCGCTTCCTTGGCGGCGGCGCGCGCCTCGAGCACGCGCGCCTTCAGGTCGGCATCCTCGAGCTCGACCAGGACCTCGCCCTTCTGCACCCGCTGGCCGGCGGCGGTGACGTGCATCACGGCGACGCGCGCGAGGAGGCGTGAGGCGATGCTCACCTCGTGCGCCGCGCGGATCGAGCCGACGGACTCGTCGATGACGGGCACCTTCACGGCGCGAGCCGTGAAGGTCTCGAGGCCCTGTGCGGACGGCAGCGGGCTCTGGACCTCGGCGTCGGGCGGCACCTTGTCGGCGAAGACCCCCATCAGCCAGAGCACCAGCAGCACCGTGCCGGCCAGTACGACGGCCGTGACCAGCGCGCGGCCCAGCCGCGCCATCGAGAACGGGAGCCGCATCACGAGCCGGAACATATCGGGTTTTGCCCGAATTTCCCGCGCCGAACCGACGAGCGCAGCGCGACTGCCACCCGTCACACCTCGAACGTCTGCTCGCCCTCCGTCCAGCGGACCGAGTAGAGGTCGCGGCGGCGGTCCTTCCAGTTAGGGTCGTGCCCTTGTAGCGGTGCGCGCAGCAGCTCGATGTCGAGGTCCTGGATGACGATCGTCTCGATGTTCGGCGTGCACTCGGCGGCGATGGCGTCGCGGCTGAACGGAATGTCGGCCGGGGTGAAGATGCCCGACTGGGCGTAGTGGATGTCGGCGTTCTCGACTGGGGGCAGGTTGCCGACGCAGCCGGACACCGCGACGTAGACATGGTTCTCGATGCACCGCGCCATCGCGCAGTGGCGGACGCGGAGATAGCCGAAGCGCTCGTCGGTGTTGAACGGCACGAAGAGGATCGTCGCACCCTTCTTCGCCGCGATCCGCGAGCAGCTCCGGGAACTCGATGTCGTAGCAGAGCTGGATCGCGATGCGGCCGCAGTCGGTGTCGAACACCTCGATCTGGTCGCCGCCGGACGACTCCCCACCACTTCCACTCGGCCGGCGTGACGTGGATCTTGTACTGGCGCTCGATCGTGCCGTCGCGGCGGAACAGGTAGGCGACAGTTGTGGAGCGAGCCGTCCTCGACGACGAAGTTGGACCCGCCAATGATGTTGACGTGGTAGCGCACCGCGAGGTCGGTGAAGAGTCTCAAGGTAGCTGCGGCGTGCACTCGGCGAGCTTGCGCGCCGCTTCGCCGGGTCGCCTCGCGCCGATGAACGACAGGAGCTGCGTGCTGATCAGCTCCGGGAACACCAGGAAGTCGCACTTGTAGTCCGACGCCGTGTCGACGAAGAACTCGCACTGCTGCTCGAAGTCTTCGAAACGCGTGCGATCGGAGCGCATCTGGTACTGCACGCACGCCGAGGCGGACCATCTGGACCGGCCGGATGGCCCGCTTCTTGAACGGCCGGTAGTCGACGATTGGTCCACTCCATGTGGGTCGCCCAGCCCGCACTGTCCTCGTCCGACGGCATGTAGTCGGGGATCAGCTGGCGCACCTCGAAGCCGTTCGCGAGTTGCGCCGTGAGCACCTGGTCGTATCAGCCGCTTGTCCTCGACCGTCCTGCGACGTACTCGTGCGCGGTCATCTCGATCCTTGTGCTTGAGGTAGCCAGGGATCCGGCCGCCGATCACGATGCCCTTCAGGTTGCGGTCGCGGACAGATCTGCTTCCGCGCGTCGTAGAGCCGGCGGGCGAGCTTCATGCCCCGGTACTCCGGGTCGACCATGATCTCGATCCCGTAGAGCGTGTCGCCGTTCGGGTCGTGGTTGCGGATGTGCCCCCGTCGGCGATGTGCTTCCAGTCGTGCCAGTCCGAGTAGAGGTCGAAGTCGACGATCAGGCGTCGACGACGATGCGACGATCCGCCGTCGTACTCGACGCAGAGCTGACCCTCGGGAAAGTGGTCGAGCTGGCTGTCGAACTGCTCGCTGCGACCACGGCTGCATGTCGGGAAAGCACTTCTTCTGCAGCACGACGAGGGCGTCGAAGTCCTCGAGGCGCAGCGGGCGGGTCTGGACGTGGGTCTCGAAGTCCTTGAGGTCGATCTCGGTCACGTGGGCTCGGTCGTCGGTGGTCGCGGTGGAAGTCGTGCGGGAACGACTATACGCGGAGGTGTGGGCGAACTCCCGAGCGCTCGGCGTGAGGATCGCCGCGCATCATCGCTCCACCGGCGAAGGGCAGCAGATCACACCGGGTGTGGTTGTCTGCCTTCCGGCGCCGGCCCGGTGCCACGTCCGAGACCGGCGAACATCGAGGGCAGGACCAACAGCGTCAGCAGCGTCGACGTCACGAGCCCGCCGATCACGACGGTCGCGAGCGGGCGCTGCACCTCGGCGCCGGCGCTGGTCGCCAGCGCCATCGGCACGAAGCCGAGCGAGGCGACCAGCGCCGTCATCAGCACCGGCCGCAGCCGCGCCAGGGCGGCCTCCCGCGCCGCCTGCTCGCGGCGCGATGCCCCGCTCGCGCGCAGCTCGACGAGTAGCGAGACCAGCACGACGCCGTTCAGCACGGCGACGCCGAACAGCGCGATGAAGCCCGACGCCGGCGGAGATCGAGAACGGATAGCCCCGCAGCGCCAGCGCCAGGATGCCGCCGGTGATCGCCAGCGGGACGTTGAGGTAGATCAGTGCCGCGAGCCGCCCGACGAGAACGTCGTGTAGAGCAGCACGAAGATCAGGAACAGCGCCAGCGGCACCAGCACGGCGAGGCGGTCCGCCGCCGTCGCGAGGTTCTCGAACTGTCCGCCCCACTCGATCGACCAGCCCGGCGGGAGGTCGACCTCGTCGTCGACCCGGCTGCTGCGCTTCGGCCACGAATGAGGCGAGGTCGCGGCCGCGCACGTTGGCCTCGACGTGATCCGACGGCTGATCCGCTCGCGGCTGATCTGCGCCGGGCCGTTCTCGATGCGGATGTCGGCGACCTGCGCGAGCGGGACGAGCGTCCGGTCGCCGTTGGCCGCGCGGCCGCGCCGCGGCCACCTTCAGCTCGCCGATCCGGTGCAGGTCAGCCCGCACCGAGGGACCGAACCGCGCCTGGACGACGAAGCGCTTCTGTCCCTCGAACACCGATGCCCAGCGGCCGGCCACCGATCGCCTCGACGACGTCGAGCACGTCCTGCACGTCGATGCCGAGCCGCGCGATCGCCTCGCGGTCGGGCACGATCCTGAGCGTCGGTAGCCCGATGGTCTGCTCGACCTTGACCTCCTCGAGTCCGTCGACGCCGCGCATCACCGTCGCGACCCGGTCGGCGACGTCCTTCATCTCCTCGAGGTCGCCACCGCCGGCGAACATCTTCGCCGCGATGTCGGAGCGGACACCGGCGATGAGCTCCTGGACGCGCAGCTCGATCGGCTGCGAGTAGCTGAACATCGACGCCCGGCAGCTGCTCCTTCAGCGCGTCGTCGATCGCCGCGATCAGCTCGTCCTTGGTCCGAAGCGCCAGGTGTCGCGTGGCTTGAGGATCAGGTACGTGTCGCTGATCTCGACGCCCATCGGATCGGTCGCGATCTCCGGCGCGTCCGGTGCGGGACACCACCGTCTCGACCTCGCGGGAACTCCATCACGATGCGCTCCGCCTTCAGTGCTGATCTCGTTCGACTTCTCGAGCGAGATGCTCGGGAGGCGCCAGATCTGCATCGCGATCGCGCCCTCGTCGAGGCGCGGGATGAACTCCGCGCCGAGGAACGGCGCGATGCCGAGGCTCACCGCGAAGACCGCCACCGCCGCGGCGGCGACGCGGAACGGTCGAGCCAGACAGCGATCGAGCGCGGGGACGTACACCCGCTTCGCGACGCGGAACAGCAACGGCTCCTTCTCCGCCGGCTTGCGCAGGAGCAGCGACGCGAGCACCGGCATCAACGTGAGCGCGCAGCAAGAGCGAGCCCGCCAGCGCGAAGACGACCGTCAGCGCCATCGGCCGGAACATCTTCCCCTCGATCCCGCGCAAGCTCGAGGATCGGCAGGTAGACGATGATGATGATGCCGACCGCGAACACGACCGGCCGCGCGACCTCGTGGCACGCGCTCCGCACCTTCTCGAGGTGCGAGACGCGCGTCGTCGTCGCGGTGGTCGTGCAGGTACGCGGACGATGTTCTCGATCATGACGACCGAGCCGTCGACGATCAGGCCGAAGTCGATCGCGCCGAGGCACATCAGGTTGCCCGAGATGCCGGCCAGCTGCATGGCGATGAACGCGATGAGCATGGACAGCGGGATGGCCGACGCGACGATCAGTCCGCCCCGCAGGTTGCCGAGCAGCAGCAGCAGCACGACGATGACCAGCAGCCCGCCCTCGGTGAGGTTCTGCGCGACGGTGTGGATCGTGCGCTCGACGAGATCGGTGCGGTCGTAGAAGGTGTCGATCGTCACGCCCGTCGGGCAGCGTCTTCTGGATCTCGCTCGATCTTCTCGTGACACGGCCTCGGCGACCGACGCGGGCGTTCTCGCCCATGAGCATCATCACGATGCCGACGACGGCCTCGCCGCTCGCCGTCCCGGGTGACGGCGCCCTGGCGGATCATCGGCGCGAACTCGCACTCGGCCGACGTCGTCGACGTGGATCGGCGTGCCCTGCTCGTCGCTGGCCGAGGACGATGTTGCCGAGGTCCGTCGCAGCTCGTCGATCAGGCCCTCGCCGCGGATCAGGTACTGCTCGCCCGCGTGCTCGATGTAGCCGCCGCCGACGTTCTGGTTGTTCGCCTCGAGGGCCTCGAAGACGTCCGCCAGCCGTCAGCCCGTGGGCGAGCAGCCGCTCCGGGTCGAGCGTCGACCTGGTAGGTCTTCAGCTCGCCGCCGAAGGTGTTGACCTCGACGAGCCCCGGCACGGTGCGTGAGCTGGTAGGCGACGTACCAGTCGAGGATCGTCCGGAGCTCCATCAGCGAGTAGCCCGTCGCCCTCGCACCTCGAACTGGTAGATCTCGCCGAGGCCGGTCGAGATCGGGGCCATCTCGGGCTCGCCGTACCCGGCCGGGATCGCGTCGCGGGCCTCCGTCAGCCGTTCGACGACGAGCTGCCGGGCACCAGTAGATGTCCGTGCCTCCTCGAACATGACGGTGACGGCCGACAGACCGAACTTGGAGACCGAGCGGATCTCCTCGACCCGTGGCAGCCCGCTCATGGCGGTCTCGACCGGGAAGGTGATGTACTGCTCGACCTCCTGCGGCGCGAGCCCGGGGCTGTTGGTCAGGATCTGGACCTGGACGTTGGTGACGTCGGGCACGGCGTCGATCGGCAGCTGGCGCATCGAGCGAATGCCCAGGGCCACGACCAGGAGCCACAGTGATCACGACCAGGAAGCGGTTGTTCAGCGAAAAGTCGACGATACGGTTGATCATGGCGTGGTGATCCTCAGTGACCGTGGCCTTCACCGAGCTCCTCGGCGCGAGCCATCGACTTCAGCGTGAACGTGCCCTTCACGACCACGGCATCCCCGGGATCGACGCCGTCGACGATCTCGACGCGGTCGCGCGCACCGGAGCGCAGCGTGACCGGCCGGCGGCGGAACGCGCCTGCCTCGCCGGCGACGCCCACGAACACGAAGCTCTGTTCGCCCTCGTGCACGATCGCTTCCTCGGGCAGCACGACGCGGCCCGTTCGCGAGTCGACGACCACCTCGACCTCGCCGAACATGCCGGGACGGAGTGGGTATCGGATCGGCCAGCCCTCGACCGGCTCGTTTGGCAGCACGACCCGGACCGAGGCCGTCCGCGTCGTCTCGGCGATGCGGTAGTCGACGATCGACACCTCGCCCTCGAGCATCGTGGCCGGCAACGCGTCGAGGCGTACCCGGGCGCGCTGCCCGGGCCGCAGACGCGCGAGGTCCTTCTCGTAGGCCGACGCCAGCACCCAGATCGTCGACAGGTCGTGGATCACGAACAGCACGCTGTCGGTGTCGACGTGCTCGTTCAGCGTCGCATGGCGGTCGAGGATCACGCCGTCGCGCGGTGCGCGGAGGACCATCCGGCCCTGCCGGCTCCCGTCCTTCTCGAAGCCCGCGACGTCGTCGTCGTCGAACCCCAGCACCAGGAGTCGGTCCTTCGCCGCGGTCTCGCCGATGCGCGCCTCGCGCAGCGCCACGGCCAGCTCGAGCAGGCGGGTGTCGCGCTCGGCCCGCAGCGTCGTCAGCTCACGGTCTTTCGCGAGGCGTGCCTTCTGCAGGTCCCGGTCGGCCTCGAGATAGGGACGGACCGTCGCGATGCCTTTCTCCTGCAGGCCCTGCTCCCGCTCGTAGATCTTCTTCGCGACCGCGATCTCGCCGTCGAGGACCTCGGTCGCCGTGTCCAGTCGCTTGGCGAACAGCTCCTTCGACTTCGCGAGCGTCTCCTCCGCCGCGAGCACGGTCGCGTGTGCCTGCAGGTACACGCTGATCGTGTTGCCGAGCTCGACGCTCCAGATCTCGGCGAGCGGGTCGCCGGCGGTCACCTCTTCGCCGAGTCCCTTGTGGACGGCCTGCACGATGCCCTCGATCCGGGGCGTGACGTGGACCACCGTGTCCTCGTTGCTGGACACGCGCGCCACGAGGTGCAGCGTCTCTTCGATCGTGCCGGGGGCCGCGGTCACGGTCTCGATACCGGCCGCTGCCAGTTGCTCGGCATCGAGACGTACCTCGCCGCCGTGCTCCACCTCGTGCGCATGCGCGTCCTGCGGCCCGCCGTCGTCGTTCGATCCGCACGACGTCCACGCGAGCAGCGACGCGCCGAGGAGGCAGGACGCCATCCGTATCTTGAGGCCGCGGGGTCGGTTCGAGCTGTTCATCGTTCGTCCTCCTGACTGCCGCCCGACACCGGGCGCTGCACTTCGCCGGTCACCGTCTCGATGCGGATGCGCGCCGCGGCCGCGCGGATCCGTGCGTCCAGGAAGCCGCTGCGCGCGTCGAGGACCTGCCGCTGCGCGGTCAGGATCTCGACGAGCGTGACCTCGCGCGCGCGGAACGCCTCGTTGGTCCGCTCGAGGCTCTCCGCCACGCGCGGCATCACGCTCGTTTCGAACGCACTGACCTCGCGCCGCGCGTTGTCGAGCGCGGTCGCGGCCGCCCATGCGTCGGCGCGGACCGCGTGGACGGCCGCGCGCACCTCGCGGGCGAGTCGTTCGCGGCGCGCCACCGCCACGTCGATCGCCGGACGGTTGAATCGGCTGAAGAACGGCAGCACGACCGAGATGCCGGTGCCGATGGCGAGCTGCGGCCACTGCCGCGCGACCTCGAGGCGCAGCTCCTCCTCGGCGACGCGATAGCGCGCGAGGAGGCCGCTCAGGTCCGGGCGGTTGGTGACGGCGAGCTCGACCAGCGCATCGACGTCGACCTCACGCGCGTCGACGGCGAACGGATCCGCCGGCACGTCGAGGCCGAGCTCGACGTCCGGTGGCACGCCGAGCAGCTCGTTCAGGTGCTGGCGCGCCGCGCGCCGTGCACCCTCGAGCCGGACGCGCGCCTCCTCCAGGTTCGCCAGCTCGGTGGCCGCCAGGCTCTGCTGCACCGCGGTCGCTCCGCCGGCCGCGCGCGCCTCGTCGAAGAACTCCGCCGTGTGCCGGGCGATCTCGAGGATCCGCGCGTTGAGGTCGAGTCGTGCGTCGGCCGCGATGGCGTCGAGGAACGCGCCGCGCACGTCGCCCGCGAGCCGCCACTCGGTGGCGACGATCCCGAGCCGCACTTCCTCGGCGCGCGCTGCGGCGGCGCCCGTGCGGGCATCGATCTCGCCCGGCCGCGGCACCGGCCACGAGAGGTCGATGCCCGACAGGTACTCGGTGGCCGTCGGCGTCCCGCCGGTGAGTCTCACCGCGAGCGCGTCCATCGCGCTCCAGCCGACGACCGGGTCCGGCAGCACGCCGGCACGCACGAGCTCGGCCTGCGCGATGCCGAGGTCGGCGCGCCGTGCGACCAGCGCCGGATTGTGGGTGACCGCGAAGCCGGCGGCCTGGTCCGCGGTGAGGTGCACCGTCGTGGTCGACGGATCGAGCGTGGCGGGGAGCGGCGCCTGCTCGAGTCCGCGCAGCAGCGCGAGCGGCTCGAGCGACCGCGGTTCGTAGCCGACGCACGCGGACAGTCCGAGCGCGCCGACACACGCGGCACCGGCGGCGAAAGAACGGGGTGTCAACGGAGGTTCCTGGCGGGACAGCGACTGGATCGCCGGCACGCGATCGATGGCGTGCGCGCACGGCGGGACGACGGGAGCAGGGCTCGACCGGCGCCGGTCTCAGATCAGCAGAACGACCGTCCGGAGATGCGTCAGGACCCGTTCGCCACGGTCCGGTGGCGCGGGCTCGGACGATCGCGGGCGCGGCCACGCAGGCTCGGCCGTCACGATCTCGGCCGAGGGTGTTGCGAGCCGGGCGAGGACGGGCCCGGTGCGGTCGCCGTTCTCCGCCTTCGCCTGCGGGACGTTGTCGTCTCGATCCATCAGGAGCGGGATGTCGATGCAGCCGCACCGCACCGCATCGGCGACGGGTGTCGCGTCATGCCCCTCGGCCGCCGCGGTGTCCGCGCGGCATCCGGAGCAGTCTCCTCCGGACGCCTGGATCTCCAGCGCGACGTCCCCGCACGGCTCGAGGCACAGCACCAGCCGCGACGGACCGACGGTCCCCGCCAGGAGGTAGGCCAGGAGGCACAGCCAGGTGGCGGCCCGCTGTATGCGCGGCGATCTCACGAGCGAAGGCGGGAGGCTAGGGCCGCGACCGCCCGGCCGTCAACCGCCACGGTGTCGCCTGTCGGGACCCGGTTCCTTACCGTGCCGCACCATGCGGAGGCTCGCGCTGCACTGGTGGATCCTGATCGCGATGGTGCTCGGCGTCGCGTACGGGACGATCGCCGCCCAGCTCGGTGCATCCGAGCACGTGGGCGTGTGGATCCAGCCGTTCGGGACCTTGTTCCTGAACCTGCTGAAGATGATCGCGGTGCCGCTCGTCCTGTTCTCGCTCGTGGCGGGCGTCGCGAGCCTGAACGACACCGGCAAGATCGGGCGGATCGGTGGACGGACGATCGTGCTCTACCTCGGCACGACGGCGATCGCGATCACGATCGGGCTGCTGGTCGTCAACGTGTTCCGGCCCGGCTCGGGGCTCGACCCGGCGACCGTCGAGAAGCTGCGCGCGGGCTTCGCGCAAAGCGCGAGCGAGAAGATCGAAGCCGCCGGCCACGTCAGCATCGTCGATCAGCTCGTCGACATCGTGCCGCAGAACCCGTTCGCCGCGCTGGCGCGGACCGAGATGCTGCAGATCGTGTTCTTCTCGCTGGTGCTGGGCATCGCGCTCACGCGACTCGGGATGAAGAAGGACGTGACGCACGTCGTCAAGGTGTTCCAGCTCCTGTCGGATGCGGTCATCGAGATGGTCCACCTGATCATGAAGCTGGCGCCGATCGGGGTGTTCGCGCTGATCGCGAGCGTGATCGCCGATCTCGGCAAGGACCCGGAGCAGATGCGGGACCTGCTCACGGCGCTGCTCGGCTACATGGGCACGGTCGTGCTGGCGCTGCTGCTGCACGGGCTGATCGTCTACGCGTTGCTGATCCGGTTCCTGACGCCGGTGCGCGTCCGCACGTTCGCGCGCGCGATGCTGCCGGCCCAGCTCCTCGCGTTCAGCTCGAGCTCGTCCGCCGCGACCCTGCCGGTGACGATCGACTGCGTCGAGAAGGGCGTCGGCGTCGATGAGGAGGTGTCGAGCTTCGTGCTGCCGCTCGGCGCGACGATCAACATGGACGGCACCGGCCTGTACCAGGGCGTCGCCGCGGTCTTCATCGCCGAGGTCTATGGCATGGACCTGAGCTTCGTGCAGCAGCTCGAGATCGTGCTGACCGCCACCCTCGCCTCGATCGGCACCGCCGCGGTCCCCGGCGTCGGCATCGTGATGCTGGCGATCGTGCTCAAGACCATCGGCGTGCCCCTCGAGGGCATCGCACTGATCCTCGGCGTCGACCGCCCGCTCGACATGGCGCGCACGGTGCTGAACGTCACCGGCGACGCGACGGTCGCCACGGTCGTCGCGAGCCGCGAGAAGCTGATCCACGTCGCGGAGCGGCATCACGCGGGGCCGTGACTCGCGGCCGGAGTCTGCGCTGGGAGATACGCGTGAACACCACCCCGAACCTGGAGATCCGTGACGCCGCCGAAGCCGACGCGGTAGCGATGCTGACGATCTACGCACCGATCGTCGAGCGGACCGCGATCTCGTTCGAGCTGAATCCTCCGACCGTCGAGGAGCTCGCGAGGCGGGTCGCGAAGTACTCGAGGGAATGGGCCTGGTTGGTCGGCGAGCAGGCGGGACAGATCGTGGGATACGCCTACGGGGGGCCACATCGAGAGCGCCCTGCGTACCGCTGGTCCACCGAGACTTCGGTCTACGTGGCCTCGCACGCTCACCGTCAGGGTATCGGCAAGCGGCTGTACGACGCGTTGTTCCTCCGCCTGGCTGACGCCGGTTGTTGCAACGCCTACGCCGGTGTGACGCTACCGAATCCGGCGAGCGTGGCGCTGCACGTGAGCACGGGCTTCTCTGCGATCGGCACGTTTCCGTCGGTCGGGTGGAAGCTCGGCACCTGGCACGACGTCAGGTGGTTCCATCGCCGGCTGCGCGCCGGCCCGCCTCGAGACGCCGCAGAGCCGTAGACGAACGCGGATCGCGCACGCTCCACGGGTCCGGAGAGCCGGCGAGCGCAATGGCTTCGACCGGCCCCGCGCCCCGGCCGATGCGGTCACAAACCCGCTTGGACGTGCGCGCCGTTCGAGAACATCACGTAACCGAGCGTCGGGTTCGTACTCGGCCCGTAGAGGACCAGGGTCGCCCACTGGTGGTAGACGGACGCGCCCAGAACCGACGGGTCGTTCGGGATCGTGTATTGGATCTGCGTCAGGTAGGCGAGGCCGCTGCGCGGCATGACGAAGAACGCGATGTCCGGGATGACGAGCAGCGTGCACGACGACGACATGTCCATCGTGAGCTGCGGCACCGGCACGCTCACGCCGGTCAGGCCGGTGATCAGCGCCGGGATGTTGTCGACGAACAGGGGCATGCCGTTGGGCCCGAGGTACTGGACCGTGATCTGGCTCCCGAGCTGTGGAACGCCGCTCACGCGCATCATCGGGGCCACCGACTGGTTGGCACGATCCCGGCAGGCGGTTCCGTAGAGGGTGACGGTCGCTCCCTGGGCGGGCAGCGACGCAGCGGACAGCAACACGGCGGTGAGCAGGATGGAGCGCATGATGACGATGGCCTCCGGGATTCGAGACGCGATGCGGATCCGGCCGGGAACCGTTGGTCGGAAGCCCAGCGTTCGGCGCTCGGTCCGGGCGATTCGCCCGAACTCGCGTGCGCTCGGTCGTCTCGCGAGACGCCCGGCCCCGGCGGTGTCCGCCTGACGGGTCGGGAAACGCCCGGAGGACCGCTGTTAATTCCCGATCGCCGGCGTCAGCGAACGTGTCGCTCGAAGCGCGTCCGAAGCCACGGGCCGGCCTCGACCGTGGTTCCGTCCTGAAGGCGCACGAGGTAGGGCTTGCCGGTCGTGGACGAGCGGCTCGCGATGCCTTCGATGAACTGGTCGAACGTCGAGATCTCCGCGCGAGCCGCTTCGTACTTGCGGCGCAGGTGGGCCGCCGCGGTCGGTCCATCGGTACTCCTGGCCGTTGCGGATGAACGTGACGTCGATCGTGGGCAGCCACTCCAGGAACCGATCGATCCGGAGCGGCTCCCACCGCCCGCGCTCGGCGACCGTGATCTCGGCGTGATCCTCGCCGATCAGGATGTTCACGAGGCGGTCGATGCCGAGCTCGGTACTGGTGATCACCCAGGGCGAACGGGATCACGTCACCGGCGTGGACCGAGCGGCGCTCCACCAACTCGTCGCCGTCGCCGTTGCGTAGCGTGAGGATCACCTGGCCCCGCGTGATGTCACCGAGCGACACCCGAAGGTAGCTCCGCGATCCGGGCACGTCGGCGCTGCGCCGCTGCGAGACGTCGAAGCTCGCGCTGCCCTCGGGTAGCTCGAGCGCAGGAGGTCGAGCGCGGAACGCGAACAGCTCGTTGTCGTCGGCGGTCAGCTGCAGCTCCCCGGAACGCCGCCACGCTGCCCGCAGCGCATCGTCGACCGATGCGCTCGCCATGCGGCGCTCAGGGTCGATCTCGAGCGGACGACGCTCCGTTCCGGCGATCATGACCATCGGCCCGGACTCTTCCCCGCGTCCGAAGTACCACTCCACCGCCTGCACCTTCGCGGGATCCACCCATTGCCGCCGGGACCGGGCGCTCCCGTCGATCGAGCGCCCGCCGAGCTGCAAGACCCACCGGGGATCCGCACCGTGGTCGCCGAGGAACGAATACGCGAGAGGCACGCTGGAGACGGTCGAGCCGGCGGCGTCGCGGGCGTGGATCGCGAACTGCCCGCGCTTGCCCCGGTCGAGCAGCAGCGTGCGAACGCGAGCATCGGCCAGATTGATCTGGTAGTGACCCGGTCCGCTCGGAGCGAGGGCGACACGGGCCTCGTCGTCGGCGTGTACCGCGAGCCAGACCGACTCCGGATCGCCGCCCTTCACGACGGCGGTGACGATCGGGTTCGCGCCGTCGGGAAGCGGGTAGACGATCCGCGGTGGGACGCCTTCCAGCTCGATCGTCAGCTGTGCCCGGGCCGATCCCGCGAACGCCAGGAGCAGCCATGGGACGACAATCCACGGTGGGTGTTCGCGTGCCATATCCGTCCCGTAGCCGACCACCGGGAGCTTCTGTCGGCAAGGGGCACCGCCATCGGTGAACACCCCTCGGGCCGCGCTCGTGCGACGACTGCGAGTGCGGCCGCGTCGTCGCGAGACGCCTCCGGGCGTGGGGTCAGGCTGCCGCGGATGGTGGCGCCGAAAGCCGACGAGCCCGCGAGGCCTGTCGCCTCACGGGCTCGTGCGTCGTGCGTCGGGTGCTTTGGAGAGTAGGGGAGTCGAACCCCTGACCTCCACAATGCCATTGTGGCGCTCTACCAACTGAGCTAACTCCCCGCGCGTGCGGGTCACCCGTCAGGAGAGGCGAGGAGGTTAGGCCCTGGCGCGTGACGGTCAAGCGCGGCGGTGCGGAAACGGCACACGACGGTGGGACGACCCCTCTGGTCGCGCGTCCACCATGCCGTTAGACTCCGCAACCGATTCGCCGGATCGTTCGGCGGACACGGTCAGAATCGGATGGCGCGTTCTCGGTCAGGCGCGCCGGGCACTGGGAGGCCCTCCATGGTCAAGAAGTCTTCCTTCCTCGAGAAGCTGAAGAGCCGTCTGCGCGCGTCGGATCTACGCGTGGAGGCTCCGGATCCCGCGGCGGCGCGAGGCGCCGGCCCGGTCGACGCGGTGATGCCGCGACGCGAAGTCACCGAACACCTCTCCCGGCGCAAGCTGAACGGGCAAGAGGAGGCGGCGCTGGCGATCCGCGAGGGGTTCGCGGAGATCGCGAGCCTCCTGCGCGGCGTCCAGTCGCGCGTCGACGCGCAGGGTGACCGCCTCGGCGCGGCCGCCGACGGCGTGTCCCGCCTGCCGGCGCTCCAGCAGCAGCAGATCGAGGCGCTGCGCGCGGTCGCCGAACGCATCGAGCGGCAGAACACCGCCAGCGAGGCGCTCGTCGAGCGGCTCGGTGGTCTGCCCGACCTGCTGAGCGACGTCCGGTCGGCGCTCGATCGCGCGGCGACGACCGACGAGCGCACCGCGGCGACGCTCACCGAGTTCCAGGGCAACATGGATCGCATCCACGGCGCGATGGACCGCATGGTCGCCGAGTCACGACGGCAGGCCGACGCGTCTCGCGATCAGGCCGACGCGACGCGTTCGGTCGCCGAGGGTGAGCGCGAGAAGATCGGCGAGGTCGCCCAGTCGCTCGCCGTCGAGCAGCGCCGCACCTCGCAGTGGCTCGAGGTCGCGCAGCGCGAGACCTCCAAGGAGCTGCGCGACGCGCAGGCCGACCAGGCCGTTCGTCTCGGCAAGCTCGTCGAGGCGGGCACGAAGACCAGTCGCGCGATCCTGATCCTGCTCGGCTTGACGTTGGTCGCGTTGACGGCGCTGGTGTTCGTGATCGCGTCGCGATGACGGCCGGGAGGGTCGGGATCTCCGCTTGAACGGCGGCGAACGCACACCACCGCCGGCCGCCGGTCACGAAGCCCGGCACGGCCGGCGACTGTGGCTCGTCCGCCACGGCGAGACCACCGGCAACTCGGCGCAGCGCTATCTCGGGGCGACGGACGTGCCGTTGTCCGACGTCGGCCGGTCGCAGGTTCGGCGACTCGTGCCGCTGCTCGCCGAGCGCGACTTCGGCGCGCTGGTGCACTCGCCGCTGTCGCGCGCCGCGGAGTCGGCCCGCATCCTGCTCGACGGCCTGCGGTCGCCGCCCGACGTCGTCGAGGTCGAGCCGCTCCTGCGGGAAGTCGACTTCGGCGACCTCGAGGGACACACGGCGGAGGAGATCGCCGCGGCGCATCCGGAGTGGTACGGCGAGTGGCAGGTCGGCTCGGCCGAGGCCTACCCGGGCGGTGAGAGCCTCGCGGGGTTCGCAGCGCGCATCGCCGGCGGGATCGACCACGTCACCGCGCGCCACCCCGAGTGCGATCTGCTCGTCGTGGTCCACCGCGGCGTGATCAAGATGGCGCTCGCGCACCTGTTGAAGCTGACGCGCGGCGCGGTGCGGTCGTGGTCGCTCGACCTCGGCAGCGTCTCGATCGTCGTCGACGACGACGGCGGCGGCTGGACGCTCGAGCGCTACAACCTCGTCGGGCCAGAAGGCTGACCCGCCCCGTCCGCCCGGTTACGCTCGCGCGCGAAACCCCGATCCCATCGCCGATCCCGCTCAGCTCCGCGCGGGTCCGCTGCCGATGGTCGGTTGGACGAACCCATGATTGTCGCCGCTCTCGCGTTCGCCGCTGTTCTCTCCCCGCAGGAGCCGGTCGCGGACCTGCTCCGCGCGATCCACCACGACATCGACGCGACGGCGCGCGTGACCGCGCTCGAGAAGCGCATCGCCAAGGTGGGCGACGGCCGCGTGCCCGGGATCCACACGCCGGCGCTCGCGACCGAGCTGCGCGAGGCGGGACTCGGTGCCGTCGACCTCGCCGCGGCGCGGGTGTCGATCGGCGAGGAGGCGTCGCAGATCGAGGCGGCGTTCGCGTTGGCGCGGTCGTTGATGGGCCTGAAGGAGGTCGCCCGCGAGGGCGCGAAGGTCGTCGACATCGACGAGTTCGAACGCGTGTGCGACCACGGCTATCGCGACCTGCACAAGGCGCTCGGCAGTGGCCGCAACCTCGACGAGGTCGCGCCGTGGCTGCACAGCGCGGTCGACCAGGTGCGCGCGTCGATCTCGAACCTGTCGCAGATCGACGCCGAGCAGGAGAAGCTCCTGCGCGAGCGGATGACGCGGCTCGACCGTGTCGACATGGGCACGATCCTCGCGATCGCCGAGCAGATCACGCGAAGCGCGGTGCAGCTCGACCGCGAGGACGTGATCGCCGCGCTGCGGAAGATGCCCGAGCGCGATCCGCGCGCCGACCGCGGCGTCAGCGGCAAGGTGCTGATCGACAGCGACTCGGGATTCGGTCACTTCGTCGTCGGTGGGTTCGGCCCGAACAGCTACGACATGACGCAGATCGACGTGCTGATCGATCCGGGTGGTGACGACGAGTATCGCGGGCCGGCCGGGGGCGCCGGCGAGTTCCGGCGGATGGGTGTGGTCGTCGACCTCGCCGGCGACGACACCTACGCGGCCGAGAACGACGGGCTCGGTTCGGCGACGTTCGGCATCGGCGTGCTCGTCGACGTCGCCGGCGATGACGACTACACGTCGCTGGGGCGGAGCGCCGGCTATGGCTCTGGTGGCGTCGGCGTGTTCGTCGACGTTGCCGGCAAGGACAAGTACCGCCTCGGCGATCAGGTCGCGGCGATCGGGTTCGGCGGTGTGGGGATGTTCCTCGATCTCGCCGGGAACGACGACATGGAGGCCGGCATCCAGTCGTACGGCGTCGGGCTACCGGGCGGCGTCGGGCTGTTCCTCGACACGTCCGGTGACGACCGGCGCGTCGCCGGTGGCGAGAAGAAGGCATTGACCGAGCAGGGCGACGAGCAGGTGTCGATCGCGTTCGGCGCGGGCGTCGGCGTGATGCCGTTCCTGTCCGGGGGACTCGGAGCGTTCCTCGATCTCGGCGGCCACGACAGCTACGCGGCGCACTCGCTCGCGTGCGGGGTCGGCATGCGCGGCGGCGTCGGCGTGTTCCACGAGGTGTGGGGCAACGACGTCTACGACCTCGGGTCGGTCGCGCTCGGCGCGGCATACGGGTCCGGCATCGGCATCGCGCTCGAGGACGCGGGCGACGATCAGTTCCGCGCGAAGAACCTCTCGCTCGGCTCGGCGCTGGACGGCGGTGTCGCGTTCTTCCTCGATCGGACCGGCGACGACCAGCACTTCGCGATGGGGCCGACCGCCGGTGAGGCGCAGCGCGGGGCGATCGGGGTGTGCGTCGATCTGCGTGGCGAGGACGTGTGGCGGCTCGCGGGCGGGCCGGCGGCATGGAGCGTGTTCGGCGTGCAGCCGGTGGAGCTCCCGGCGGTGGGCGTGTTCCTCGACGACGGCGGCGCGACCGATCGCTACGACCTGAGCCGGATGGCGCCGCCCTTGCCGGACAACGACCGGTCGCGGCTGGTGCACGTCGGGGTCAAGGACGGGCCGGACGTGCACCTCTGGCTCGATCGCTGAGCCGCGGGCCGTGAACGCGTGACGGCGCGCGGGCACGCCGTTAGAAACGGGGGCTGCGCCGATGCCGGCGAGCCTCCGACATGAGCAACGACCGACAGCCGCGCCTGCGTTTCGCCCCCTCTCCGACCGGCCCGCTGCACCTCGGCGGCGCGCGCACGGCGCTCTACAACTGGGCGGCGGCCCGGGCGATGGGCGGGACGTTCCTGCTGCGCATCGAGGACACCGATCGCGAGCGGTCGACGGACGCCTCGCTCCAGATCATCCTCGAGGGGCTCCGGTGGCTCGGCATCGACTGGGACGAGGGGCCGGAGGTCGGGGGGCCGCACGGGCCGTACTTCCAGGCGCAGCGGCTCGAGGTCTACCGGCGCCACGCCGACCGGCTGATCGAGGCCGGGCACGCCTACGAGTGTTACGCGACGCCGGAGGAGGTCGAGGAGGGGCGGCAGCGGCTCGCGGCGGAGGGCAAGCGGCCGATGTACGATCGCCGCCACCGCGACCTGACCGAGGTGCAGCGCGAGGGGTTCCGGCTGGAGGGGCGGCAGCCGTCGCTGCGGTATCGCATGCCGCTCGACCAGGAGTGGGTGATCCACGACCTGTGCAAGGGCGACGTGCGCATCAACCTCGCCGAGCTCGACGACTGGGTGATGATGCGGCCCGACGGGATGCCGACCTACAACTTCGCGTGCGTCGTCGACGATCTCGAGATGGAGATCACGCACGTCGTGCGCGGCGAGGAGCACCTGATGAACGGCTTCAAGCAGAGCGTGATGTTCGACGCGCTCGGCGTGGAGGCGCCGCGCTACGCGCACATCCCGCTGATCCTCGGCAAGGACGGGCGCAAGCTGAGCAAGCGGGAGGCGGTGACGAACATCCTCGAGTACCGCGACATGGGCTACCTCGCGGACGCGGTGTTCAACTACATCACGCTGCTCGGCTGGAGCTTCTCGGGCGACCGCGACGTGTTCACGCGCGAGGAGATGCTGGCGAAGTTCCGCATCGAGGACATCGGCAAGAGCGGGTCGAAGTTCGATGACGAGAAGCTCCGGTGGATGTGTGGGGACTACCTGCGGCGGATGGACCGGGACGCGTTCGTCGCGGCGGCGCGGCCGTTCGTCGGCGATGCGGTGCCGGGGGCGGCGTTCGACCAGCCGGCGTTCGTCGCCAACGTGTTCGCGTGCTACCAGGAGCGCGTCGAGCTCCTGACCGAGCTGCGCGAGAAGCTCGGGTGGGTGTTCGCCGACGCGCTCGCGCTCGACGCCGATGCGCAGAAGAAGCTGGCGCAGCGCGAGGCGGCGCCGCAGTGGCTCGCCGAGTACGCCGCGCTCCTCGAGGCGACGGCGCTGCCGCCGTCGTGGCCGGCCGACCGCGCCGCGTGCGACGCCGCGTTCCCACTGCCGAGCGCGCCCGACGCCGTGCCGCCTGCCGGCGACGCGCCGTGCGTCGGCCCCGCCGAGCTCGAGGCGCGCTGCCGCGCGTTCGCCGACGAGCGGGGCATCAAATTCGGCCACCTCGTCCATCCGATCCGCGCGGCGCTCACCGGCACCACCCGCGGCCCGGGCCTGTTCGACTGCATCTTCCTCCTCGGCAAGGAGCGCACGCTCGCCCGCCTGAGAGGCAGACAACCAGACCCGGTGTGATTTGCTGCGTCTCGCGCCGTCAGCGGAACAGCTTCTGCGCGAGGGCGTCGCCGCGGGGGCCGAGGCGTGCGAGTTCCTTGCGGAGGAAGGCTTCGTCCTCCGGACGGACGTGGCCGACGGCACGCTCGAACGTCGCCCGCTCCTCGGCCGTCGGTGCGGTCAGGCTGCGCTCGAGCTGGTAGTCCCAGCGCAGCACCGGGAACAGCGTGTAGGCGACCAGCGCCAGGAACACCGCGATCCACCCGCCCTGGATCGCGCGCCCGATGGCGTCGATGCGCTCGCGTCCCTGGTCGAAGAACACGTAGACCAGGACGAAGCCGGAGATCAGCCCGCCGACGTGCGCGGAGTTGCTGACCATGGGGATCAGCCAGCCGAGCACGAGGTTGGCCGCGACCAGTCCGAGCAGGTAGCGCGCGAAGTGGTCGCGCAGAAAGCCGATCCGCGTGCGGCCGCTCCGCGCGACCAGCGCGAGCATGCCGCCGATCATGCCGAACAGCGCAGCGGATCCGCCGACGAGGTAGCCTCGCGGATCGATCGTCAGGATCGCGGTCGCGCTGCCGGCCACCGCGGTGATGACGTACAGCAACGCGAACCTCCCGCTGCCGATCGTGCGCTCGAGCAACGGCCCGAGGAGGTAGAGCGCATACGCGTTCAACCCGAGGTGGAGCAGTCCGCCGTGCAGGTAGGCGTTGGTGATCAGGCGCCACCAGTCTCCGTCCTGGATGAAGATCGGCACTGCGGCGCCATAGTGCACCAGCACCGCGGTCTGCGGATCGAGCGCGTTCGTCAGCACGCCGAACGCGAGGTAGACGAACAGCGTCACGTAGCTGATCGGCGCCTGCTCGATCTGCTGGGGGAGCTGGCCGCTCATCGCCCACCTCCGCCGAACCACAGCCGCACCCTGGCGCGCCCGCGCGCGAGCGCTTCCTCCGGAGGCAGCTTGCGCTTGCCGTCCCTGGGTGCGGCGGCGCGCTCGAACAGGTCCCGCGCTCGCGCCGTGTCACCCCGCCGGTGCGCGATCTGCGCACGCAGGAAGTCGACCGACCGCAGTGGACCGAACTTCTCCTCGTGCCGCGCCAGCACGCGCTCGGCCTCGTCGTCGTGGCCGGACGCGATCAACGCCTCGCCGAGCACCTTCAGCGAGTCGCCGAACGCGTGATCCTCGTCGCGTTCCACGACCGCCCGCAGCAGCGTCGCTGCCTTCTCCGCCTCGCCGTGTCCGAGCAGCGCGCGGCCGAGCAGCTGCTGCGCCGTCAGCGACTCCGGATCGAGCTCCACCGCGCGCACGAGCTGCGGAATCGCGCGTGCGAAATCCCGCCGCGCGACCAGCTCCTTGCCGAGCGTCAGCCGGTCGGGCGCGTTGTCGAAGTGCTGCAGCCGCGACGCCGCCTCCCGCAGCAGCGCGGCATCGTGATCGACGTTGTCGTGGACCTCGCGCCATTTCACGCGGAGCCACGGCAGGAACGGCGGCCAGAACAGCGCCAGCACCGTGGCCGTGATCACGACGTAGACCGCCACCGTCCACGCCACCTCCGCGATCGTCCCCACCGTCGCGCCGACGCCGATCGGATCCCGCCGCCCGATCAGGATCACCGCCGCCACCGCTCCCGCGACCGCGTACAGCAGCACCGCGAGCAGGATGCGGAGCGGCTGCAGGCGTTGGGGAGGGGCATCCATCGGACGAAGGATAGGAGGAGCCGTCGGCCACTCAACCGCGAGCCGCGGCATCCGCCTCGCGCAGGCGGGCCGCGCATTCGGCGGGGTCGAACGAGTTGATGTAGACCTCACCGCCGAGCTCGAGTCCGGCGATGAACCCGGTCCGCGGCTGCAACTCGAAGTGCCAGTGGAACGCCTCACCGCCGACGCGGTGCAGCCACGTGTTGAGCGGCGGCGCCCCGAGCGCGACGTCGACCGCGCGCAGCAGCCGTCGCAGCACGTCGGCGAAGTCCCCGTCGTGCGTCGGATCCTCGAACGCGTGCTCCGGATCGCGTGGGGCGAGCCAGGTCTCGTACGGAAGCCGCGGTCGTCGCGGCGACACCGCGACGAACCGCTCACCGGCGATCGCCACGCGTCCCTCCGCCTCGGCGTCGTCGAGCTCCGGCAGGACGAGCGGTCCGCGACGCTTCACGTGCTCGAGCTCGATCGCGAGCCGCGGCGGCAGCACCGGCAGCCCGAGGAGCTGGCTGTGGCAGTGCGCCACCGACGCGCCCGCCTCGCGGCCGACGTTCTTGAAGAGGAACGCACTGCGCACGCCCTCCTGCGCCTCCATGAACGCGATGCGCCGGCGCCACAGCGTGAACGCGTCGCACCACACCGCGGCCGCGACGTCCCCGGGTCGCATCCGGTGCTCGGCGCCCTCGGCGATCACCTCGTGCCAGCGCGCCGCCGGGAACTTGTTGGGGAACGCGCGCACGCGCCAGCCCGGCCGGTCCTTCGCGGTTCCCGGCTCGCGGATCGCGTCGACCTCGGGCGGCGTCTCCGCCTCCGCACCCGGGCAGAACGGGCACACGTCGGCGCCGTCCCGTCCCGCGGTCGTGTGGAGCGGGCGGTCGCGTCGCCGCGGCGCGATCAGCACGGGCCGACCGGTGCTGCTGTCGGCGACGATGCGCGGTTCCCGCTCGGCCCCACTCATGGCAAGCGCCCGATCATGGCACGAGCCCGATCATGGCAGGAGATTGTGACAGCGATCGCAGTAGCGCTCCTCGCCGCCGCGGATCAGCTTCTGCAGCGCGTCGCGACTGCCCTGGTTCGCGGCTCCCTGGATCGCCAGCAGCCAGCGCGTCGCGGCGATCGCGGCTTCGTCGAAGTCCGGGATGTCGTCGTGCGGATCGAGCTGCATCGCGTAGTTGAGGTAGCGCGCGGCGCGCTCGGCGCGCGTCGAGACGTCGACCAGGTCGATGTCCTGCGGCGCCGCGTCGGCAGCCGGCTGGAGGTGCCAGTTCCAGGTCGGATCCATCACGTTCTCCATGATGCTCTTCCACGAGTGGTAGTCCGGCGTGAACGTGTCGACCCGTGGTGCGGACGTGCACGCGCTGACGCCGAGCCACGCGCCGGTGGCGAGCAGGAAGGGCAGGAATCGCATGCCCCGAAGCTACCGCGCGAGGCCTGCGCGCGACAGCAAGGACCGCCGCGCGTCGCGTGCGCGGTGTCCGAGCTCCGTGAGGTCGACACCGGTGAGCGCGCCGTCGCGCACCACCAGCCGCCCACCGCACACGACATGACGCACGTGGTGCTCCGCGGCCGACCAGACCACCGCACCGACGGGGTTGGCGTCGTCGGCCGCGAGTGGCGCGTCGTCGATCGCGAGCAGCACCACGTCCGCGCGCGCACCCGCGGCGATCCGGCCGACGTCGTCGAGACCCAACGCATCGGCTCCGCCGCAGGTGAGCGCCGACAGCGCCTCAGCCGCGGGCCAGACGCCGGGCCCCGCGGCCAAGGCCTGCAACAGCGCGGCCTGGCGCAGCTCGGTCAACGCCGACAGCCGGTTGTTGCAAGGCGCCCCGTCGGCGCCCAGCGCCACCCGCACGCCGCGGGCGCGGTAGTCGGCGATCGGCGCCACGCCGGACCCGAGCTTCAGGTTGGCGCTCGGGCAGTGCAGCACGGCGCTGCGCGAGGTGACGAGGAGCTCGCGTTCGCGTTCGTCGAGGTGCACGCAGTGCGCCAGGCCCGTGCGTTCGCCGAGCAGCCCCTGTGCATCGAGCACCTGCAGGTAGCGGCGGCCGAAGCGGCGTTCGACCTCCGCGCACTCGCCCCGATGCTCGGCCGCGTGCGTGTGGACGCGCAGGCGGTGCTGCGTCGCGTAGCCGGCGGCGTCGCGTGCCAGCTCGTCGGTGCACGACAGCACGAATCGCGGCGCGACCGCGACGTGCAGGCGATCGGTTCCGTCGAACTGCTCGCGCAGCTCCTCGGTGATCGCCAGCGCCGCCGCGGTGCCGGTCGCGAAGCCGCGCGGCAGCTCCGGCGCGTCGACGTCGATCAGGCAGTTGCCGGCGATCGTGGTGAGACCCGCGTCCCGCGCCACCGCGAACACCTGCTCGGTGTGCCGCACGCTCTCGATCGACTGCACGGTCGTCGTGCCGCCGAGCAGCAGCTCGGCCGCCGTGAGCTCCGCGGAGACGCGCATGCTCTCGGCGTCGTGCGCCGCCTCGAGCGGCCAGATCCGCTCGCGCAGCCAGCGCATCAACGGCAGGTCGTCGGCGAGCCCGCGCAGCAACGTCTGGCAGAAGTGGACGTGCCCTTGCACGAACCCCGGCACCGCGACGAGGCCGCCGGCGTCCAGCACCGCTTCGCCGGGTTCGGCCACGAGGTCACCGACCGCGTCGATCCGGCCCGCGACGACGCGGATCGACGCGCGGCGGATCGCGCCGCACCGCGCGTCGCCGGATCCGTCCATCGGCACGACGAGGGCGTTCTCGATCAAGAGCCGCGAACCGGCATCGCCCGCACCCGGCGCCATCACACGCTCAATCTTGCGTGTCGCCGCCGACCACGCGCGCACCGGGGAAGGCGTCCTGGATCCGCGGCGCGTGGGCGAACGGTCGGCGGGCGCCGCGCTGGCCGTACACGCGGTAGCGGCACGCGATCCGGAGCTCGTGCGTGCCGGGTGGTGCGACGAGATAGCGGCGGCCGTCGATGAAGCGCTCTTCGGCCTGCGGCGGGTCGGCCGTCAGCTCGAGCACCGTGAGCTCGCGGCTCGACTCCGGCACGGCGACCGGGACCGGTCCGTCGCCGCCGAAGTCGTAGACGACCTCGACCCGCCCTTCGTGCTCGGGTGGGAGGCCGGTCGCGGGCACGACGGAGCAGCCGCCGAGCAGCAGGAGGAAGGCCGCTTCGCGCAGCCACGGACGGCGGGCTAAGTTGGCTCGCATGCTGGGTGGAATCGCGGTTGCCGGGAACCTTCTGTGCATCGGCTATACGGGCGGCCGCGGGCGACTGTTCCTCGTCGATCTCGATGACAACCGCCTGGCATCCGCATGGAGCTTCGGCGGGGACGACGATCCGTACAGCGACGCTGGCGGGATCGCCATGGATCGAGACTACAACATCTGGGTCGCCGACGCGCGCAACGACACGGTGCGACGATTCACGGCCTTCGGTCGCGAGGTCGGGCGGCTCGGCGAGCCGCACGAGCGCGAGTCGGGCGCGGCGCGCCGGGATCGGACCGGCCGGCTCGACCACCCGCACTCGGTCGCGGTGTTCGGGGACTCGGTGTTCGTCGCGTGTGGCGAGCGGTGGCTGGTGCGCGGCGTCCAGTGCTTCCTGCGCGACGGCACGGTCCTGCCGCACCTGCGCGCGTTCGGCGAGGCCGACGGGCGGTTCGGTGCGCCGCGCGGCATCGCCGCATCCCCGGCCGGCGTGTTCGTCGCGGACACGTTGCACGGCGTGATCCAGAGGTTCCGGCTGCACGGTCCGTACGTCGGTCGGGTGCCGACCGCGCGGACGCCGGAGGAGGTCAGCCGGCCGGTCGCGGTGGCGCCGATCCGCGACGGGCAGGAGCTGCTGGTGGTCGACACCGGCGACGACCCCGGCATCCGGCGGTTCTCGATCGACGGTCGGCTCCTGCCGTTCGAGGTGCCGGCGGGCATGGAGCTCGTCGACGCGTCGGCGCTCGCGATCGACGAGCAGGAGCGGGTCTACGTCCTCGATCGCCACGGCGAACGCGTGCAGCGCATGCGCGCGGATCTGACGTTCGACGCGGAGCTGATCGACCTCGCGGAGGTCGGCTTCGGCGACTGACCAGGGGTCAGAGGATCGTGATGCGCAGGCCGTCGCTGGCGGCCGCGCCCTGTGGCACGATGAACAGCGCCTGCAGGTAGATCGCCGGGGGACAGGGGGGAACGCGATCGCGGGGATCGGCAGCGCCAGCCGGCTCCGCCGCTGCGCGAGGTCGTCGACCAGGAGCCCCGCGCCGACCAGCTGCGTCGGGTCGAGCAGGATGTCGAGCCCGGCGAACGGGATCGGCGCCGGGCTCGGCGCGAGGCTCGCGTTCCAGACGCTGAGCAGCGGCGAGACACCGGCCGGCCAGCGGACGTCGACCTGGAACCGCGCGTTGCCGGCGAGCGGCAGACCGTCGGGCGACGGCGCGAGGGACCAGCGGAGGTCGGGATTCGCGCCCGTCGGTGTGCCGAAGCGCGCCGGATCGGGGAGCGCCGCGATCGCCGTCAGCGGACCGCGCGGCTGGCCGCCGGTGAGCGCCGTGGCGAGGGCCGTGGGCGCGCCGCTCGCGGCCGGGGCGGTGAACATGCCGGTGCTGGCGGCGACGCACGACGACTGCGTCGCACAGAGCGCGAGCGCGCCGGTGGTGGCCTCGATGGCGACCCCGGCCACCTCGTCGAAGCCGGTCAGCCGGGGCGTCACGACGCCGGTCACCGGATCGACCGCGACCAGCGAAGCCGCGGTGGGGGAGGCGGGGCGGAGCCCGATCCAGAGGTGGCCGGCGGCGTCGCAGGCCAGGCTCGTCGGTGTTCCGGCCACGGTCGCCACCAAGAGCGGCTGGACCGGCTGCGCGAGATCGAACGCGAACACCGTTGCGGTCACGGGCGCGCCGTCACCGGTGACGAAGTAGACGGTCCCCGACTGGTGGTCGTACGCGACGCCCTCGATACGGCCCGGCGTCGTGAACGAGAGGAGCGGGATCGACGACACGCCGCCGGTGGTGAGGTCGACGCGGCCGAGTCGCATGCCCCCGAGCCCGAGCGGGGGCAGGCCGGCGACGTCGTTGGCGGTGCACAGCACCTCGGTGTCGGAGACCGCGGCGAGACCGGTCACGCCGCTGGCGTTGAAGCCCGCGGCGCCGAGCACGATCGGCGTGGCGCTCGCGATCGACGTGCCGCACGGACCGAGCGTCAGGTGCCAGAGCTCGACCGGATTGCCGTACGGGGCGATCACGCCGACGACCAGGTCCCCGCCGGGCATCGCGACGATCGCGCTCGCGCCGAGGTGCTGTCCCGGCAGGAGCTCGCCGGTCAGCTCGGGCGAGAGGTTCGGGATCGGCGTCAGCGTGCCGGGCTGCCGCGGGTGCGCGACGAACAGGCCCCCCGCTCCCTGGTGCGCACAGCTGTTCGGGTTCTGCGCCGCGGCGACGACGTAGTCGCCGTCCGGGAACTGGGTCACGAGCGCGCAGGCGAGTGCGAGGAGCACGGTGACCCGAGGAATACCGGATCCGGCCGCCACCCGCACGCCCCGACCGCGTTCCGCCTCGCGCGCGCTTGTCAACGCCGCGTCCCGTCGCTACGCTCCCCGGCCCGATTGGCGGGATAGCTCAGTCGGTTAGAGCGGAGTCTTCATAAGGCTTAGGTCGCCGGTTCGAGTCCGGCTCCCGCTATTCACCTGGCGCGGCCTCCCGCCGCCGTGGAACGGGCACACCCACCTGCGGTGGGCATGCCCCGCGGCCGTCGGCGTCGGTCGCGAGCACCCGCCGCGACATCTCGACCAGCAGGTCCCCGACCGTCACGTGGTCGGGGTCGCCCATCTCGTTGCGCATCCTGGCGGCCGCGTGCTGCCAGGCCCGCCACTGCTCGGGATCCAGCCGCAGCTCCAGCTCGACCCACGCTTCCGGCAGGCCCTCGCCCTCAACCACGTCCGCAGACGTCCGGTTCGCTCGGTCTTCCATGCGTGGACCGTAGGTGCGAGGCCGCCGGGAGACAAGACAAATGTCCTCCGGACGGTGGGATCGCCTCGCTCTTGCACGGTGCATCGCACCGTGCGCCGCGACCTCGCCTGCCCGAGGGCCGCTCTGCGCGTGCCCGGCAACTTCTCCCTGGGCCGCGAAGTCGGAGAATCCTCGCGTCCCGCGAGGGTTTCGGAGCCGGAGCGGCCCCGAAGAGACGGAAGCGCGGCCGACTGCCTCGGGGCATGCCCACCGCAGGTGGGTATGCCCGTTCCCTTGCGGCGGGAGGCCGCGCTGGGGCCGAGGGGGTTGCTCGCGGCGATTTCGGACTACGAGAGGCGTTCTCCCCGTTCGAGGATCGCAACACCATGAGCTCCCTTCCCCAGCGTTTCGTGCGCACCGTGTGGCCGGCCGTGCTCGTGTGCGGGTTCGCCGCCGCGCAGCAGACCGTCGTCAGTCCCGCCGCGTGGGGCACCGTCGAGTCGCCGAGCGGCAACGCGTTCCCGTTCGGCTCGGCCAGCGTGCCATACCGCTACCTGAACGTGCACGACGACATGGCCGGGCATCCGGGCCTGATCCAGGCGTTCGCGCTGCGGCGCAGCGGGACGACGTCGAGCACGGTGGTGCCCGCCTTCAGCGTGACGCTCGACGGCTACATGTCGACGGCGGCGGTGACCGGCGCGACGATCCTCCCGACGTTCGACAGCGACCACGGGCCGGACAAGGCGCAGGTGCTGAACGGCCGCACCGTGAGCTTCCCCGCGGCCGACACCGGTCTCCTGCCCTACCCGTTCAGCTACGTGATCCCGCTCGACGCGCCGTTCGCGTTCGGCGGCACCGGCCCGCTGTGCTGGGAGGTGCAGATCACCGCTCGCTCCGGACAGCCGAGCAACCTGATCCATGACTTCGTGAGCGGAACGTCCTCGAACCCGTCCATGGTCGCGAGCTGGTACGGCACCGGCTGCCTCGCGAGCGGGGCGACGGCGCGGTTCCGCCTCACCGGTGCGTCCAACAACAGCTGGCCCGGCGGCACGATCCAGATGTCGGCCACCGCGCAGAACGGTCCGGCCAATGCGCCCGTGGTCCTGCTCGTCGGGCTCGATCCGACCGACTGGAACGGCATTCCGTTGCCGTTCGCGCTGCCGGGCACGGGCGCCGGCGCGTCCGGCACCTGCTACGTGCAGGCACCGGGCACCGTGCAACTCGGCGCGTTGCTGTCGTCCTCGGGCACGTTCACGTTCCACATCACCGCGCCCGCCGATCCGATGCTGAACGGGGGCCTGCTCTACAGTCAGGTGGTGGCGCTCGATGTGAATGCGAACGCGTTCGGGCTGGTGACCTCCAGCGGGCTGAACCACCAGATCGTCGCCCCGTACGGTGCACAGCCCGGTGGGCGCGTGTATCAGGCGGGCAGCCTGAGCGCGTCCGGAACCGCCAATCCGGGCGGCACGCTCGTCGTCCAGTTCCGCTACTGACGCGACCGTCAGTTCCCGGACTCGACCTCGTAGTCGGCGACCAGGCGCACGCGCACCGGCAGGTCGAAGTGCGGGGCCGCCGTGTCGTGCAGGCGGTTCGCGAGCGTCGCGTCCGGACGCGTCGCGCCGCCGACGCGCACCAGGAGCTCGACCTCGCCGCGCGATCGCGTCAGGTCGAACTCGCGCAGGTGCAGCTCCGCGGGCAGCGCATCGGCGAGCGCGGTCGCGAGCACGCGCGGCAAGCGTTCGATGCGGATCGTCCGCGGCGGTGACGTCGACAGGTAGATCGCGAGCACCAGCGCCGCGCCGATC
This sequence comes from uncultured Planctomycetota bacterium, assembly GCA_963823025.1. Classification (GTDB taxonomy): domain Bacteria; phylum Planctomycetota; class UBA1135; order UBA1135; family UBA2386; genus CAWGKH01. The sequence goes on from CAWGKH010000014.1 coordinate 444,570, forward strand.
AGGCTGTTGCCGACGATGCGCGTCCAGCGCGAGGCGCCCTTGACGCTTCGGATGCCGACTGCCCAGAGCGCGACCGACGACGCGAGCACGATCGCGACCATGTTGGTGACGAACAAGAGGCCGGCGCCGAGGGACAGCTCGTGGTAGCCGATCGCCATCGCCAGCCCCGACGTCGCGATGGGGGGCACGAGGGCCGCGGCGATCGCGACGCCCGGGAGCGCGGCGAGCAGGTTGGGTCGCGAGGTCGCGTAGGCAGCCGCGAGACCGGCGAGGAACGCCACCTCGAGGTCGAGCAGGCCGGGCCAGCCGCGCGCGAGCATCTCCGCCGACGGCTCGTGGAACATCGGGTCGAGGAGCCCGACCAGCAAGCCGAGCAGCCACGCCGTCGCCACGCCGAACAGGATGGAGCGGAACGCCAGCCGGACGAGCTGGCCGTTGCCGTGCACGAGTGCGAGGCCGACGCCGAGGATCGGTGTCATCAAGGGCGCGACGAGCATCGCGCCGATCACCACCGCGGCGGAGCTCTGAACCAGGCCGATCGCGGCGATCAACGTCGACAGGCTGATCAGCGCGATGAAGTCGAAGTCCCAGCTCGAGTTCGACTGCACGCGTTCGGCGAGTGCGACGCGGTTCTCCCGTTCGAGCTGCGGAACCAGGCGCGACAGCGCGTCCTCGCAGACCTGTCGAAGGCGATTGCCGAGCGGCAGCGCCTCGCGCACCGCCGCGATCGCGACGCCTGGCAGCCGCTTCATCATCCGGCGTGCCATCGACGCCTGGAAGCGGTTGCCCAGCGCGATCGAGCCGGAGATCCCGAGCACGATCAGCGCGCTGTCCGCCGTCTCGTGCGCGCGCTCGATGCCCCGTGCGACGTCCTTCTCGATCACGATGAGCGGCTCGATGCCGTCGCGGTCCTTGCCGAACGTCCGCTCCAGCACGCCGTCGACGACCCGCCGGCCGACCGGCTCGGCGTCGTCACCGATCGGCGGCTCGATGTACACCGGGCGCAACCTGGCGCCGCCCGCGGCGGCGATCGCGCGCGCGAAGCGCATCGCGGCGCGCGTGCCGGGCGATCGCGATGCGGTGACGAGCACCGTGCCGTCGCCGTGCGGCTCCTCCTGCGGCACGCGCAGCAGCACGACCTCGCAACCGGCGCGCTGCACGACGTGGCGCCCGAGTGCGGCCGAGCCCCCGTCGTCGAGCGTGTCGGTGCAGAACACCAGCAGCAGCAGTTGCGCCTCGCGTTCCGCGACGAGCTTCATCAGCTCGTTGGCGCGCGACTCGCCGTGCAGGATCGTCAGGTCGACCGGCAGCGGCGCGTGTTCGCCGGCGGCATCGCTCGCGGACTCGGACCCGCCGTCCGCCTGCTCGTCGGTCGCGTCCGTGCCGAACCGGAAGCCCGGCGTCCGCTCGATCGCGGCGCGGAGCTGCGGCAACACCTTCTGTGCGACGGCATCGGTCTCTGGCTCGTTGGCCTCGACTGCCCGCGCCTGGCCCTTCGCGGTGCCGCGATGCACGCAGCAGAGCGGGAGCTGGCGCGCGGCGGCGACCCGCAACACCCAGTGCAGTTGCACGCCGAGCGGTGCGTGCGGATCGAGGACGGCGATCATGGACACTCGGCAGCTCCCTGGTTCGTTCCCGCCCCGATACGGGGGCACGGAGACTGTCTCACGAGCCGCCCCGGCACGCTCGCGCGATCGCGCGGATGTGTTCGGGCGTCGTGCCGCAGCAGCCGCCGACGAGTCCCGCACCGGCCGCGATCCACGCGGACGCGCGCGCGCCGAAGTCCTCGGGTCGCTCGTGGTAGACGACGCCGTCGGGAGTCAGCTCGGGGCGGCCGGCGTTCGGTTCGATCAGCACCGGCAGATCGGTGTGCTCGCGATAGGTCTCGACGATTGCGACGAGGTCCTCCGGCTCGAGATCGGCCCCGCAGTTCGCCCCGACGGCGTCGACGCCAGCGTCGCACATGGCCTCGCAGGCGTCGCCGGGACCGACGCCGAGCATCGTCCGAAGTAGCGCGTTGTGCTTGTGATCGAACGCGAAGCTCGCCATCACGATGCGCGCCCCGGCGTCCCGAGCGGCGGCGACCGCCAGCGACATCTCCTCGAGCGACGTCATCGTCTCGATCAGGATCCCGTCGGCGCCGCCGTCGAGCAGCGCTCCGACCTGTTCCTCGAAGGCGCCGCGGACCGCTTCCGGCGCCGTCCCACCGAGCGGCGCGAGCAGCCCGCCGAACGGTCCGATGTCGCCGAGCACGAAGCCGCGTTCGCCGGCCGCGTCGCGTGCGAGCTCCGCGGCCTTCCGGTTGAGCTCGATCGCACGCGTGGCGAGTCCGCGCTGCGCGAGGCGCAGCCGGCTGCCGCCGAAGGTGTTGGTCAGCAACACGTCGGCACCGGCTTCGCGATAGCGCCGGTGGATCGCGCGCACGACGTCGGGCGACTCGGCATTGAGCAGCTCGCCGCATGCTCCCGGCGCGAGTCCGGTGTGTTGCAGCTCGGTGCCCATCGCGCCGTCGAGGCACAGCACCCGGGTGCGCATCGCCAGGAACAGGTCGTGCTCGTTCATCCAGCCCGGTCCTCGACCGCTGCGCGGAGCTGCGCGACGTTCTCGGGCGGCGCATGCGGCGGCACCGAGCACGCGGTCGACAGGATGAACGCGCCATCCGCGGCAGCGATCGACAGGCGTGCCCGCGCCGCGGCGAACGTGTCCTCGGGCCGGCACTCGAGCACCTCGCGCACCGGGTCGAGGTTGCCCTTGACGAACACGCGCGTGCCGAGCTGCTCACGCGCCGTGCGGAAGTCGACGCTGCCGAGCGGCGGTGGATCGAGCGTGTCGATCCCGTCGACGCCGGCGGCCTCGACCAGATCGAGCCGGTCACCGAGCTTGCCGCAGGTGTGGACGTAGACGGGCAGCTCGCTGCGTCGTGCTTTCACGGCGCCGACGATACGGCGCAGCCAGGGCTGCTCGAAGCGCGCGTAGTGTGCGCGCGACACGAATCCGCCGCCGACGAACGCCGACGACACCAGCACCGCGTCGCAGCCGGCGTTCGCGTACAGCTCGGCGAGGCGCGCGGCGCCGGCTGCCAGCGGTTCGAGCACGGCGTCGACGCGGTCCGGCTCGAGCGCCAGGGCGAGCAGCACCGACTGATGGTCGCAGAGCTCCATCAGTTGCGAGAACGGCGACATCACCTCGGCGTGGATCGACACTTCGTCGCCTGCCAGCCGGCGGACCGCGCGCAGGGTCGCGCACTGCCAAGGCGGGAAGAACGACCGTGCGTCGGGTGGCGCCGGCGTGTCCGCGAAGCCGAGGCGGTGAGGCCATGTCGGCCCGGCGGGATCGTGTGGTTCGACGTAGAACAGGCGTTCCGGATCGAGCGCCGCGAACGGCACGCGCGGGCGCACGCCGTCGCGCAGCACCCGCGGATTGTCGTCGTCGGGGACGACGGTCGCCGTGCCGTCCCGCCACCGCACGCGCTGGACGCTCCCGGTGCGTCGGACGCTCGCGATGTGCCGGCGCCAGTCGGGATCGCGTCCCGGGAGGTTCACGAGGATGCCGTCGAAGCCGTAGCGGCGCTGCAGTTGGACGAGCGCCCGTGCGAACGCCTCGGAGTCGTGCCAGATCTCGACCGGGTCCTCCGCCGTCTGGAGGAAGTAGTGGCCGAGTGCGAGCTGGCACATCACCGGCGTGCGGTCCGGCACACCGCGGGCCATCGCGACGGCCATGCGCGCGCGCGAGCTCACGGCCGCTCCCGGTGTTCGCGTTCGACGGCGTCGTCCGCACAGTGCAGGATGCCGCGCGGCGTGCGGCGTTGGTTGCGGCAGCCGGCCGGGTAGTGGCACCGACTCCGCGCGCCGCGATGCGGACAACGGACCCGGGCCACGCGCTCGGCATCGGCCGCGAGTCGTCGCAGCGCCTCGGCAAGCTCGTCGAACGCCGAACGCGTGGTCACGGCGCGTCCCCCGGAAAGCGCATCGCGGCGGCGAATCGCTCGGTGTAGTCCGGATCCCGTGCCAGCTCGACGTGTTCGACCGAGCCCGCGAGCGACACCGCGCGGTCGAACGTCCCCGGCTCGCACAGCGCGCGGCGTGCACCGGCCGCCGCCGCGTCGCCAACCGCGTGGATGCGTTCGGGATCGACGTCGGGCAAGAGCCCGATGCGGAGCGCGGTCTCCTTGCGCAGTACGTTGCCGAACGCGCCGGCGAGATGCACGGCGGCGACGTCGCCGGCCTCGACGCCGAGGCGATCGAGCAGGTGTCCGGCGCCGGCGGCGATCGCGCCCTTGACGAGCTGGAGCTGGCGTACGTCGCGCGCGGTCAGCGACGACGTCGCCGTCGGGGCCGCTGCCGAGGCGGATGCCGTGGCCCGCCCGCGGGGCGTCGAACAGCCGGTCGCGCCAGGGGTGGCTCGCGGGCACGTCGCGCGGGCGCCGCGAAGCGACCCGACGCGTCGACCAGCCCGGCCGCGAGCAGCGCGGCCACGGCATCGCACAGCCCGGTTCCACAGATGCCGCGCGGTGCCCACCGCCGATCACGCGCTCGATGAGCGCGCCGCCCGGATCCCGCGACACGCGGTCGATCGCGCCATCGGTCGCGCGCATGCCGAACGTCACGTTGCCGCCCTCGAACGCCGGACCCGCAGCCGCCGACGCGCGAGGATGTGGCGGCCGTCGGTCGCGACGATCTCGGTGTTGGTGCCGAGGTCGATCAGGAGCTGCGGGGACGCGCCTGCGCCCAAGTCGAGCGCGAGCATCGCGGCGACCGCGTCGCCGCCGACATGGCTCCGGATCTGCGGCAGGAGCCGGGCACGTGCATCGCCGCGACCGGGCAATCCGAGGGTCCGGAACGGCAGCGCGCGGGGCTCGATGAACCCGCCGAGGATACGGCGCTTCGCCGAGCGCGTCGACGGGCTCGCCCGCGAACGTGTGGGAGACGAACGCGTTGCCGCACAGCACGGCGTCGACGATGCGCTCGGCGCGACGCCGGCGCGCTCGCGCAGCGCGTCCGCGAGTCGCGCGATCCCGTCGCGAATCGCGCCGGTAAAGCGCGCGTCGCCGTGCGATCGGCCACGGATCGCGTGGATGCGCGTGATGACGTCGGGCCCGAAGCGGACCTGCGGGTTGAGCGTCGAGTCGGCGGCGAGGACCCGCGTGGTCGCGAGGTCGACGAGCGCGACGGCGAGGGTGGTCGTGCCCTGCATCGATCGCGAACCCGCAGCTCCCCGGCCGGAGCGTCGGGATGCGCGGTGCTCGCGAGCGTCTTCGGACCGAACGACTTCGCGGCACCGAGCGCGCAGTCGACCGGCACCTCGACGAGCGCATCGGTCGTCACGATCGCCTGACAGGCGAGGCGCCAGCCCGCGGCCCGCGCGACTCGCCGACGAGTCGTTCGCGATCGCCTCGGACGGCGGCGGTGCACCGTCGACGAAGCGGACTCGACAGCCGGTGCACCGGCCGCGCGCGCCGCAGGGGAACTCGAGATCGAGCCCGCACAGCGCCGCCGCATCGCCGACCGGCACCGGATCCGCGCTCGAGAACCGTGCCTCGCGCGGCTCGTCGGAGCGGAAGCGGACCGTGATGGCCATCGGGGTCGACTCAGGTCAGGAGGGATCGTGCGAGCGCGGCCCCGCGGCTCGCGTCCTCGGCGTAGCCGTCGGCGCCGATCTCGCGCGCGAACGCGGCGCTGAGCGGTGCGCCGCCGACGATCACCTTCACGCGATCGCGCAGCCCGGCATCGCGCAGCGCGTCGATCGTCCGGCGCATCGCCGGCATCGTCGTCGTCAGCAGCGCGGACAAGGCGACCACGTCGACGCCGCCCGCGGCGACCGCGTCGACGAACGCGTCCGGCGCGACGTCGACGCCGAGATCGCGGACCCGGAAGCCCGACCCGCGGAGCATGATGCAGACGAGGTTCTTGCCGATGTCGTGGACGTCGCCCTGCACGGTGCCGGCGAGAACCGTCCCGACCGGCTGCACGTCGGCTGCGGTCAACGACGGCGCGAGCAGGTCGAGAACGCCCTGCATCGCCCGCGCCGCGAGCAACATCTCGGGCACGAAGTACTCGCCCTCCTCGAACCGCCGCCCGACCTCGGTCATCCCCGGCATCAACCCCGTCCGCAGGACGGTCTCGGCTGCCGTGCCGGCGGCGATCAGGGACGAAGCGGCGCGGCGTGCGCCGTCGAGGTCGCCGTCGACGACGGCGAGGGTCAGGGATTCGAGATCGTCGGCCAATCGCGTCCCGGGTCGCGAGGAACCGGCATCGTCGCCCGCGTGGGACGGCGCGTCCAGCGCGCGGGTACGTGGTCCGGGCCGTGGTTTCCTGCGGCCCGTGCGTCACCAAATCCGTTCCCGGCACACCGGGACGGCAGCGATGGACACCACTTCCTCACTGCCCCTCGACCCGCGCGAGCGCCTGACGCTGCTGGGCGAGTCGTGTCTCTCCGACGCCGAGTGCCTCGCGGTCCTGCTCGGTGCGGGACGGCGCGGTCGGTCCGCCGAGTCGATCGGCGTCGATCTCCTGCGCCGGTTCGGCGGACTCGACCGCCTGGCCGCCGCCGACGTGCACGAGGTCGCCGGGGTGCCGGGCGTCGGCGCCGTGCGGGCGTCCGCGCTCGGGGCGGCGTTCGGGCTCGCGCGGCGCCTGATGGCGGCGCGCTGCCGGCCGGGCTCCCCGGTGCGGAGCGGTGCGGACGTGGCCCGGCTCGTGCGCGAGGCGACGCGCGGGCTCGGCCGCGAGAGCTTCTGGGCGCTGCTGCTCGATGCGCGCCATCGGGTCGTGACGCTGCGGCTGGTCAGCGTCGGCGGCCTCCAGTCGGCGCCGGTCCATCCGCGGGAGGTGTTCGCGCCGGCTCTGACCGCGCGCGCCGCCGCGGTGGTCGTCGCCCACAACCACCCGAGCGGGGACGCGCGGCCCAGCGGCGACGACCGCCTGGTCACCGAGCGGCTGCGCGACGTCGGTGCCCTGTGCGGCGTCGAGCTGCTCGATCACGTCGTCGTGGGGGCCGATCGGTACTTCTCGTTCGCCGACGAGTGCGAGCACGCCTACGAGCCGTGAGCCGGACCGAGCAGCCGGATCGCGGCGACCAGGGCCGCGGTCTCGACCCGCAGCGTCAACGGGCCGAGTGCGCGCCGTGCGAAGTTCGCGGCGTCGAGCCGCGCGAGCTCCTCCCCGGTGAAGCCGCCCTCGGGGCCGATGGCGACGAGGACCCGTTCCGACGACGTGGCCCCAAGCTCGGTCGCGGCGCCCGGCGCCGCGCAGAACCGCGTTCCCGGCAGGTCCGGGTCGGCCAACAGCTCGTCGAGCGTCACGGGCTCGCGCACGCGCGGCAGATGGCTGCGGTCGCACTGTCCGGTGGCGGCGGCCACGATGCGCTCGAACCGTTCGATGCCCTTCGGTATCCGTGCCGACCGCGCGGACGACACCGGCCGGAAGGCCGCCACGCCGATCTCGGTGCCGTGCTCGAACAGCCAGTCGGCCCGCGCACCCTTCGGCAGCGAGACGGCGAGCTCGACGGCCACCGGCGGCTCGCGGCGCACCGCGCGCGCGGCGCCGATCGCCACCACGACCGCCCGCCGGTCGGTGCGGACGACCCGGGCTCGCGCCTCGTGCCCGTCGCCGTCGAACAGCACCAGCTCGTCGCCCGGGCGCGCGCGGAGCACGCGGCCGACGTGATGCGCGACGTCGTCCGGCAGGGTGCATTCGCCCGCATCCGGCAGTGTGCGCACGAGATAGCGGCGGGCCATGATCGGATGTTAGCGTGCCCGCGCACCCCACCCAGAATTGACAACTCGGTCGGTTCCCCTAGCTTACGCGCTGCGGACCGCGGTCCCGTCGCCCCGCGGGCCATCGCGGTTCGCCGAACACCGTGGTCCGGGTTACCCCTGCCCTCCCACGCCCTAGGGTCTCCGTTCCGGCTCGCACGCGGACGGTGCCCTGGCGGTGGACTCGCACGACCGGCGCCGTGAGCCGGCACAGACACGATCGATGACCAAGTTCGTCCTGGAGATCCTGGACGGCGAACGGGCCGGCACCGTCGTCCCGCTCGGCGAAGGCCAGGTGAAGATCGGGCGGCGACCGGACAACGACGTGGTGATTCCCGACGAGAAGTGCTCGGGCCACCACGCGGTGCTGGAGTTGGAGGACGGGCGGCACGTGCTGCGCGATCTCGACTCGACCAACGGCACGATGCTGGACGGCCACCGCGTCACCGAGATCGTCCTGTCGGCCGGCGACGTCGTGCAGCTCGGCCGCGTGCGGGTGTGCTTCCGCGGCGAAGGCGAGAGCTCGGGGGTCGACGACCTGCGCGTCGACAAGGTCGACGTCGCCCGGCTCAGCCACACGCGCAAGCGGAGCAGCACCGTGCTCCTCGTCGCGCTGATCGTCGTCGCCGGTGGGGTCGGCGCGTTCTTCGCGTTCCGTCCGACCGGCGGCGCCGGCGGGACCGCCGGGCCGAGCGTCGCGCGCGCGCTCGAGGTGTCCGGCAACCTGCTGGCATCCACCGCGGCGAACCTCGAGGAGGACGGCGGTTGGGAGCTGCAGGCGGTCGACGACGCGGTGCCGTTCGAGACCGCGATCGGGCGCGCGCAGTCGCACAGCGGCAGCGCGGCGCTGGTCGCGCGGTCGCCCGCCGGCGATGCCGCGGCCGAGGGCGACGCGGGCCGGAAGCGGCCGTTCGCGCTCGCGCAGTTGGCCGAACCGGTGTTGGTGACCTCCGGCACCCCGGTCGAGGTCGCGGCGTTCGTGCGCACCAAGGGTGACGCGCAGGTCGCGGTCCGGCTGTGGTTCGGCTCGTCGGCCGACGACCGCTCGGTCTGCACCGGCAGCACGCCGGTCGCGGCGACCGGGGACTGGCAGCGCGTGTCGTTCGCGGTCACCGTACCGACCGGGCTCGACCGGGCGCGCGTCCAGCTGCTGGCGCTCCTGCCGGGGGCCGACGCCGAGGCCTCGGTCGACGACGTCGCGCTCGTTCGGGTGAGCGATGCGCCGAAGCTCGCCGGCGACACGAAGAACGGCCGACTCCTGATCGGCGCCGGCAGCTCGTTCCGCATCGACGGCACCGACCAGCCGACGTTGCTCGGCGTGGTGCCGCTGGTGGACGATCCGGTGCTGGACTCACTGGCGGACGCCGGCGAGCTCGTGCCGTCGGACGCGGGGCTCCAGCTCGCGCTCGAGCCGATCGACGAGACCGGCTTCCGCGTGAGCTACACCGGCGGCGACGCCGTCCGCGGTCTGCGGCTCGTGTTCCCGGCCGATGCCCAGGGCGCGCGCACCCGCGGTGCGGGGGACGACGCGACGTTCGTCGAACGTGCGCCGGAGTTCGACGCCGACGCCGTGGCCGAGATCCTGCTCGGCTCGGCCGACGGTCGCTGTCTCATCAAGCTCGATGCGCCGGCCGCCGTACACGGTGCGAACTCGGCGGACGCGTACGTGATCGATCTGGTCGATCATCGGCAGTTCGAGCTCGAGACCATGTTCGCGGACGCCGTGCGCCGAGCGCGAGACCTCGAGCTGCAGGCGGAACGCGCGGTCGCGGAAGGCCGACCTGCCGATGCGCTGAGCGCGGTCCGCGAGCTCGTCGACCAAGTGCCGCACGATCCGCAGTACGTCCGCAAGGCGCTGGCGTTGCGTGGCGAGATCCTCGCCGAGCAGGAGAACCGGATCCGCGAGATCGAGCGCGATTCGGTGTCGGCGTCGTTCTTCGACTCGCGGCTCGGCTACGAGCGCGTCGTCAATGCCGTCGACGATCTGATCGCGCGGTACGGCGAGGGTCAGGTGCAGCGCCTCGACGATCTGAAGAAGCTGCGCGAGCGGATGCAGCAGGGCCTCGCCGCGCTGGACCGCCGCGCTGGCGCCGCGCACGCCGAGCAGTTGCAGAGTCTCGCGGAAGCGTTCCGCGACGCCGGCAACGACGAGCTGGCGAAGGTCGTCCAGGGCTACGTCGAGCGTGAATACAAGGACATCCTGAACGACTCCGGAACGCCGCGCGACGGTGAGGGGAACAAGTGATGGCGCGCAAGTCGGTGGCAATCGATCCGGGTTCGCACACGTTCAAGGTGCTCGAGGTGAAGGCGGGCCGGCACGGCCTGTCCGTCACCCGGTTCGGCGCGGTGCCGGCGAGCGAGGGCGCCCGCGGTCTCGCCGCTCTCGGTATCCCGTTGAAGAGCGCGGTCTGCGGACTCGCCGGGCGCGACATGACGCTGCGGTTCACGCAGGTGCCACCGTCGCCCGACTGGCAGCTCCGCAATCTGATGGATCTCGAGATCCAGGACATGTCCGGGCAGACCGGCGGGGCGTTGTCGGCCGACTACAACCTGCTGCCGATCGAGGACGAGGAAGGTGGCACCGACACCGTGCTGCTGGCGTTCGCGCGCGACGAGGCGCTCGAGCGCGTCGCCGGCGAGGTGCAGGAGGCCGGTGGGTCGGTCGCGGCACACGTGCCCAACTGCGTCGCGCTCTACAACGCCTACCTCCGCTGCGGGCCGGTCGACGAGGACACGACCGTGTGCCTCGTCAACATCGGCCGCGAGACCGTCGACCTCGCGATCGTGCGCGGCGTCGACCTGGTGTTCGTCCGCAACCTCGCCAACGGCGGCAAGGTGTTCGACGACGCGATCGCCGCGGCGTTCAACGTCGGGGCGCGGAAGGCCGAGGACCTGAAGCGCGAGCTGCTCGACCTCGATCCGTCGAGCCGCGGCCGCTACGCGTCCGGCCAGGCGGAGAAGGTCACGATGGCTGCCGGCGGCGCCGGCAGCATGATCGTGTCGGCGATCCAGTCGTCGCTGGCGTTCTGCCGGTCGCAGACCCGCCAGACCGAGCTGAAGCTCGACAAGGTGCTCGTGTGCGGCGGCACGTCCCGCCTGCGTGGCATCCGCGGGATGCTGCGGGAGGCGTTGCGCTGTCCGGTCGAGCCGTTCGATCCGTTCGAGTCGGTCGACGTGTCCGGGTTGCCGCCGGCCGAATACGAGGAGCTCGAACGCCTGCGCGCCGAGTCGGTGATCGCGCTCGGTCTCGGCGCCGGTCGGGTCGACGCGTCGCTCTACGAACTCGAGATCGTGCCGGAATCGACGCGCAAGCGCCGCCGGCTGCTCGAGCGCACCGTCTGGAACGTCGGCGCCGCGGCGGTGGGCGTCGCGCTGCTGGTGGGGACCGCGTTCACCGAGCGCGCGAAGATCGCGACCGCCGACGCCGCGTACCAGCGGCTGTCGCGGCTCGGCTCCATGGTCGAGAAGACCGACACCGAGGCCGAGAAGGCCGCCGAGGCCGCCAAGCAGTCGGTGGCGCTCGTCGACGTGCTCGCCGAGCGTGCCGTGCCGCTCGACGGCACGATCCTCACGTTGCGGGCGTTGCAGCGCTGCATGCCGCCGGAGTTCTGGATCCGGTCCCTCGAGGTCGACCAGCGCGGGGGCGGTCCCGGTCGCGGCAAGGGGCCGATCGAGGGCAACCAGATCGTGCTGAAGGGCGCGGGCAAGGACGTCAGTGGCCGCGGCGTCCTCGAGCCCTATGCGCGATTCCTGAACGACTTCAAGGCGTTTCGCTACGACGGCGTCGCGCCGATGATCGAGGCGCAGACCTCCTCCGACGAGCAGGGCAACACGACCTTCACCTGGCGCATCGACTACCGGCCAGCACCCGAGCCGAAGAAGGAGAGCTGATTTGGATCTCCAGGACCTCTGGCAGGAACACAAGCGATGGATCCTCGGCGTGGTCGCCGGGCTGGTCGTCTACCTGGTGGGCGCGAAGATCGTCGGCACGTTCTTCTACAGCCACGGGGCGATCCTCCGGGTGAACCAGCTCCGGCGGAGCATCGAGGGTGACGAGCGCTTCGATCGCGCCGACCTGACCAAGATCCAGGCCGCCAAGGCGGAGATCGAGGCGCAGGAGGCCAAGGTCCGCGACGCCGTGGCGTTCGTCCCCGGCGAGCGCTTCCTGCTGAAGGGCAACGGTGACCCGGACACCTACTTCCCGGAGGTCGCGCAAGGTGTTCGCACCGACGTCCTCGGCCGGGCTCGCGAGCTGTCGGTCGAGCTCGCCGACCGTGACCTCACCTGGCCCGCACCGGTCGGGCGCGAGGAGATCGAGCGCACGCTGCTCGGTCTGTGCGTGCTGCAGAACGCCGCGACCCGGCTCCTCGAAGCCGGTGATGCGGTGCGTCGCGCCGACCCGGAGGCACTCGGCCTCGTGTCGATCGACAAACTCGCGATCGAGAAGCGGAGCGGCAGCGCGTTTCACCGCCCGGTGCGGCGCCGGCCGACCGACCAGCCCGACGTCGCGGAGAAGCTCGACGAGATCCAGGTCGCGTTCGCGTTCCGCTGCGACGTCGCGACGCTGCAGACCTTCCTCGAGCAGCTGCGCGGGCGACAACCGCGCATCGGGCTCGCTCCCGACCTCAAGGTGCAGGCCGGCGACCAGATCGGCGATCCGCTGGTGGTCCGCGGTCACTTCTCGGCCCTTCGCATCCTGGACGCGAATTCATGAATCTCCGTAAGGAGCAAGTGCTGTTCCTCGCCGCGCTCGCGCTCGGCGTGCTGGTGTGGAAGGGTCGCTCGGACGAGAAGCCGGTGACCATCGCGCACCCGAAGTCGAAGGACTGGGAGGGGCTGCCGCCGGCACCGGTGGTCCTCGCGGACGCCGACGGCGCTGGCGCCGCGGCCGGCAAGGACCTGTTCCGCGAGCCGACCGAGGCCGAGCCGCTGCCACCCCGGCAGCTCGACTACCCGCCGCTCGCGGCGTTGCCGATCGTCGCACCGCCGCTGCACCCCGGGCAGACGGCGATGGCCTTCGACCAGCTCCGGATGGACGGCGGGGAGCCGGAGGCGCACGCGTTTCCCGACGCCGGCGGGGCGGGCACTCCCGGCACCGACGGCGGCGCGGGCACTGGCACTGGGAATGGCGAGGGCGCCGGCGCCGCGGCGACTGGCGACGGCGACACGATCCCCGACCCGGTCGCCGCCGGGACGGGCGCGACCGCGCAGCAGCCGCAGAGTGGCATCCCCGAAGAGGTGCTGAAGCAGGAGTTCGATCAGCTCTACGGCCCGTCGCAGCGGACGCCGTTCTACGGCCACATCCTGAGCCCGGACAAGGTCGCGCTGGCGACCGCACCGGCGCTGACCGCGCCGGTGAAGTTCGAGATGGTGAGCGCCAAGACCGGCAAGCCCTACACGACCAAGGACTTCAAGCCCGAGGAGATCGCCAGGCTCGTCCTGGCGGACAACCTCGAGAACCGGATCGCGCTGCGGAAGCTCGAGCTGTCGGACGCGCAGGCGTCGATCCCGCGCCGCATCGACTTCATCCGCGATCTGCTGGTCGAGGCGCGCACCCAGCCGTCGGCGTACGCGGAGGCCGAGGCGCAGGCGCGCAAGATCGCCGAGCTGTCGCCGCCGGGCTCCGAGCTCGGCTATCGGTGGACCGCGCGCGTGCTGCGCGCGCAGGGTGACCTGGGCAAGGAGTGGGCGTTCTACCAGTCGCTGCCGCAGCCGATCGCCGAGTCGTCGTTCCGCTACCGCGCCCAGGGTGACCTCGAGGCCCGGCTCGCGTTGTGGGCGGACGCCGAGGCGCATCTGCGGAAGGCTGCCGAGATCTCGCCGAACGACGCGCGGAGCCTCGCCGGGCTCGCGCGCTACCTGCTCGACCAGGGACGGCCGGCCGAAGCCGAGCCGTTCGCCGAGCGCGCGTCCCGCAACGCCAACACCGTCGTCGAGACCGAGGACCGCTTCGACGTGCTGCGCGTCCCGGTCGATGTCCACCTGGCACTCGGTGAGCTCGACGCCGCGCTCGAGGCCCTCGATCGCACCAGCGGACTCGGCAGCGACGAGGAACGCACCTACCTCGCGGGTGCCGTCCGCTATGCCCGCGGCGAATTGGACGAGGCGGCCGACATGTTCGAGCGGTCGGCGGCACACGCGACCGACCTCGAGCCCGTGCTCGGTCTCGGAGTCATCGCACTGCGTCGTGGCAAGTGGGACGAGGCGCGAGACGCCCTGCAACGGGTCGCCGACGGCTCACCGTTGCTGCGCGGTCGCGCGCTGGCGGCGCTCGGGTTGTTGGTACGAGCGCACCGAGCACCCGAACGAGTCGATGCAGAGTCTGAAGGACGCCGAACGCGTCGACCCGACCGACCCGTACACGCTCTACCTGCTCGGCCGCGAGCTGCGGCGGAAGGGTGACTACGACGAGGCGATCGAGACCTTGAAGCGGGCGCTGGGCCAGAGCGACGACTTGATCGAGGCGCTCGCCGAGATCGCGCGCGCGCTGATCCGGAAGAGCGAGGAGTCGCCCAGCGAGGCCGCCGACCTCCAGGTGCGCGCCGCGCGCTACGCCGATCGGGTCGTCGAGCTCGACCAGCGACGCGCCGGCTTCGTGCCGTACATCGAAGCGCAGGGGCTCGTGCTCGCGCACATCGGCGACGTCAACCTCGCGCGCGAGGCGTTCCGCACCGGCGCCGAGAAGGGTAGCGACTTCAGCGAGCTCGGACTGGCACTGCTCGACTACCGGCAGAAGCGCGTCAGCGACGCGCGCGATCGGCTCGCGTCGATCGCCAACGATCCCGCTCGCAAGCCCGAGACGCGTGAGTACGCGCGAAAGACGCTCGCCCTGATCGACGACCACGCGAGCAAGGAGCAGGTGCGCGACTCGTTCGACCGCGAGCTGCTCGGCGGCCTGTGGACGACCGAAGGCGCGCTCGAGCCGAAGCTCCAGGACGGCGCGCTCGTGTTCCACGGCGCGTCGGGTCGCATCAACGAGGAGAGCGTCGCGCGGCGCACGCTCAGCGCCGGCGACTTCCTGCGTGTCGAGGTCACGATGCGGCTGCTAGGCGACGCGGCGACCACCCAGTTCGCCGGCGTTCGTATCGGCCGCGAGGGCACGCGCGGGGACTTCGAGCTGTTCGTCGCGATGCAGCGGCAGCGGCCGGAGGTCTACATCAAGGACGGGCCGAAGCGCGACGACGACAAGGACGAGCCGGTGCCGATCGACGCGCTCGGCACTGTCGATTTCTCGCAGCCGCAACGACTCGCGATCGAGGTGACGCCGCTCGAGGACGGCAACCGCGAGTCGCTCACCGTCTACTGGAACGGCGAGCCCGTGCTGCAGCGCGACTCGCTGAAGACCCTCAGCCAGCGCGCGGCGTGGAAGATGAACGTCGACCTCGTCGCGAAGGGCAAGCCGGTCGACGTCGCGTTCGACGACTTCCGCCTGGTGCGGCGCAAGGAGAAGAAATGAGCGCACGAGTCACGCCGACGTCTGTCTCGGCCAGCCGTCAGGCGGGTTTCACGCTGATCGAGCTGATCGTCGTGATCGGCATCCTGTCGCTGCTGATCGCCGCGTTCGCACCGTCGCTCTTCGGCGTGCTCGGCAAGGGCCAGGTCGCGGCGACGAAGGCGCGCATCACGTCGCTGGCGACGATGTGCGACGCGTACCAGCGCGTGTACGGCGACTATCCGTCCGACGACTTCTCACTGGTCGCGAAGGACGCGCAGGCCGGCTGGAACTTCGGCACCGACAACGGGAAGAACAGCGGCATCGAGTCGCTGGTGCTGCACCTGAGTTGGGCGAAGGGCGTCAGCGACCTCGACCAGCACGAGGACTGGCTCGCGAACACCGACAACGACAAGACGCCGGTGGTCATCCCGATGCTGGAGCGGCGCGACAAGGTCGAGGTCACCGACGCGTGGGGCACGCCGCTCGCGGTACTTCTCGGCGCGCGTCGGCAGTGGCTACCAGGGATCGCAGGTGATCGTCGAACCGCCGTTCGAGGGTGCACCGGGCGGGGAGCTCCTCGCGAAGCCATGGAAGAACCCGAACAGCAACGGCTACCTCGGCCCGCGCAAGTTCCAGATCATCTCCGCGGGTGAGGACCTGAAGTTCAACACCGACGACGACATCGTCTGGCCCGAGCGACCGTGATGCATCGACGAGCAGCCGACGCCTGGACCGGTGGCTTCACGCTGCTCGAGCTGCTCGTCGTGATGGCGCTGCTCGGAATCCTGATGGGCATCGGCGTCGGCTTCCTGCAACGGCGCGGGGACTCGCTGGACATCGCGGTCGCCACCGTCCGCGACCAGGTGCGCGTGGCGGCGTCGACGGCGCGCTCGCGACACGTGCCGACCGAGGTGCGACTCGATCCCGGCGATCCGGAGCGTCCGGCGAGCGTCGTGGCGTCGGTGCCCCAGGCCGTCGGCGAGTGGCACATGGAGGCGAACGCCGCGCTCGACGACGACGGCAACCTGCCGTCGGTGGTCACCGGCACCGTCGAGCCGGGGCGGTTCGGTGACGCGCGACGCGCCGACCTGTCACGGCAGACGTCGCTGCTCGACGTCCAGACGGGCACGCGACCGGTCGCCGACCTGCGGGACGGGTTCGAGCTCCGCGTCGATGTCCGGCTCGATGCCTTGGAGGCGATGTCGGTGGCGCGGCTCGGCAGCTCGCTCGAGCTGAAGCTCGACGAGTTCCTCGTCCCGATCGCGCGCGTCGTCAGCACCGAGGGCGGCGAACGTGCCGGTCCGGTCGTCAACCTGCACGGCGCGCGGCCGCTGTCGGCGTACGCCTGGCACACGTTGGCGCTCGTGCACGACGGGCGGCGCGTGTCGTTGTTCGTCGACGAGCAGGAGGCGGACAGCGCGCCGCTTCAGCTCCCGATCCTCCAGAAGGAGGACGACCGCTTCGAGGTGTCTCCCGGCGATGCGCCGATTCTCGGGCTCGTCGACGAGGTCCTGCTCGTCGCCTACGACCGTGGCGAGGTGCAGACGCTGCCGCCGGGCGTGCTCTTCCAGGACGCGCCGCGCGTGATCGCCTTCGACCGCAACGGCGATCTGGTGACCTCGGTCTCCTTCCGGGTGACGATCGGCGATGCCGGTCGGGACATTCGGATCGGCCCGGGAGGAATCGTCGAATGAACGGTGCCTCGTCCTCGCGCGGCATCGCGCTGATCGCCGTGCTCGTCGTGCTCGGCGTGCTGCTGGCGATGATCGGACCGTTCCTCCTGAGCATGGGTCACGGCGATGCCGCCGCCCGCGCGCGGATCGACGAGATCAACGCCGACTGGGGCGCGAAGTCGGTGCGCGATCTCGCGCTGGCGAAGGCTGCCCGTGGCGTGTTCTGGACCGACGCGACGCCGATGTCGGACGGTCGCGACGAGTTCCCGGCGACGCTCGATCTGCCCGAGTCGTTCGCATCGATGCAGAAGGGGCTGAGCGGTCGCAACCTCCTGCAGGTCGAGGTCGAGGACGAGCAGCGACGGATCGATCTGGACTCGGCGACCCCGCTCGTGCTGGCGAACCTGCTCGGCACCGTCACCCGGGTCCGCACGGAGGTCGACGCCGAGGCCACCGAGATCTCGTGCGACGGACCGCTCGACGCGTTCCCCGAGAGCGGCATGCTCCTCGTCGGGCGCGAGGTCATCGCCTACGGCGCGCGCGATGGCGATCGCTTCGTCGACCTGAAGCGCGGCCAGCTCGCGGAGCTCGGGTTCTTCCCGGCGCCGTCGTTCCCCGACTACAAGGTCGCCGAGCAGTCGCTGGTGCTCGACTTCCGATGCGTGCTCGCGGTCATGTACCCGCACTTCGGCGACGGCGATCCGACGACGCGCAATCCGTACGGCTCGGTGCGGGAGGTCGCGCGCATCGCGACGCTCGGGCTGCCGGGCTTCACCGCCGACGAGCTCGATCTGCTCGAGCGGTTCTGCACGGTGTCGTCGCTGCGCGAGAACTCGGCGAAGTGGGGCAAGCCGGAGCGCGTGTTCGCGATCGTCGAGGACGAGTCGCACGAGCGCTGCATCCTGCACGTCCGGTCGGCGGCGGCGCTCGGTGCCGGGCGCGTGGTGCGCATGCGCAGCACCGACGATTCACTGGTCGAGTACCGGCGTCGTCGCCTCCGTGAGCGCGGCCGGGACGCGCGGAGCCATCAACCTGTCCGATCATGTCGACATCGCGCTGCTCCGACCGATCACGTCGCCGTTCGAGGAGATCGACACCGTGGTCGAGCCGCTCGTGCCGGTGCCGGTGAACGTCAACACCGCCGGCTCCGAGGTGCTGGCGGCGATCCTGTCCCAGGTTCGACGCCGACCGCCGGGGAAGATCCGGACCGACGACCACGGCGGCACCGAGGTGCCGCCGGCGTTCGGACATCGGCGCGCGGTCGAGCTCGCCGATCGCATCCGCATGCTGCGCGGCGATCCGCTGCCGTCCGCCGATCCGTCGCTGGTCGAAGAACTCCAGCCTCATCCGTTCGAGGGGTGGGAGGACTTCGACGGGAGGGTCCTGCCGCTCGTGGCCACCGCGGCGGACACGTTCGAGCAGCGGCGGCTCCTGCTGGCGCTCTACGACGTCCTGCAGCTCGGCTGTCCGGCGACGGTCGAGGCGGGCACGATGCCGATCACGTTCCACAGCGCGCCGCTCGTGCGCTATCGCGCGTCGGCGGCGGCGCTGCGGCTGACCGGTCGCGAGGTCGCGCGTGTCGAACGCCGCGGCGAAGCGCTCGTGGTGCCGGGCTCCGATCTCTACTGGGGCGCCGCGACCCAGGCCGGTCTCGAGGAGTTCCTGCGCCTCGATCGCCTGTCGCCGTTCTGGCAGACCTGGCCGATCAACACGGCCGCGATCCTGCCCGCCGAACGCGGCACGATCCCGCCGACGCGGACGACCGCGCACCTCCTTGCGACCCTGTTCCCGGACGCCGGGTTCGGCGATCCGCGGTTCCCCGATCGGACGTCGGCGTCGGGGGCGATCCGGCCGCAGCCCTCGACCACCCCGTTCCAGTACCCGAGCAATCTCTACGCCCTCGAGAGCTTTCTGAACTCTCCCCATCCCGAGGGCCGCGACATCGATCGCGAGGGCGTCTACGAGGTCGACAACAGCGGGCCGCGCGCGCTCGGGCAGCAGGTCGAGAAGACCTTCGACCACAGCCGCATCTCGTTCCCGCTGACGACCGAGGGTGGCCTCGTCGGGCGCCACGCGGTGGAGTTCTGGTTCCGCCCGGACCAGCTCGCGCCACAGATTCTCTATGACCTCGCGTCGACGTCCGAGAGCCTGCCCGACCGCAACCGCATCTCGCTGCGCATCGAGGATCAGGACCTCGTGTTCGAGGTGCTCGACGAGGCGGGGCTCGACCCGGATTGGTCGGCGTCGCCCGGAGCGCCCGAGGACAACGGTGCGGCGCGCTGGGTCGTGCCGCTGTCGGACATCGACCTGGAGATCGGCACGTGGTACCACGTGTCGTTCTCGGCCATCGGCAACAAGCCCGGCCAGACCTCGCTGCTCCTCGACGGCGTGCCGCGCGGACACGCGCGGCTGCGGACGTACCTCTCGGCACCGCTCGCCGTCTACGAAGAGGACCGTGGCACGCCGTGGCTCGACGACGACAAGCGCTTCGTGCGCGTCCCGGTCGAGGACACCAAGGACTTTCCCCAGCAGGGCGTCCTGATCATCGGCCAGGAGCTGTTCGAGTACCTCGTCCAAGGACGACACGACCTTCTACTGCGTCTACGACGACTCGATGGGCGGCCGCCGCGCGCGCGCGGCGATGCACGAGTTCCTGGTTCCGGTGCCGAAGGACGCGAACGGGGATCCGCGCCAGGACCTGATGAAGATCGTCGGCGGCGACACCGAGGCCACCGCACCCGACCACCAGGCCGGCGCCGCGGTCGAGCTCTACGGCTACTCCCTGCCGGTGTATCCGCAGGCCATCCTGCAACCCGGCTCGGGGCAGCTGACCGAGGCGCTCGGGGCGTTCGCGGTCGGTCGCGCGATCAACGACTCGGGCACGCGACCGATCTCGATCACGTTCCAGGGCGGGGGCGGTGGCGGCGGCGGCAGCCTGCCGATCGGCGATGGCTTCGACCAGACGTGGGCCGGCGACATCGAGCTCGGCGATCCGGTGACGAGCCCGCGCTTTCCGCCTGCCGCGGCGTCGGACGAGATCGCGAGCACGTTCGCGGCGAGCGGCGGCTATGCGCTGCTCGTCCAGCGCCGCTTGCGGTTCCGGCTCGACACGACCAACCCCGGCACGATCTCCAACGACGCGGAGGTCGGTGGTGTCGAGGTGATCCGCTACACGTCGAGGCAGGGCAATCGGCTGCGTGGCATCCAGCGAGCGGCAGCGCTCGACATCCAGACGCAGGACGACCAGAACGGCTTCTTCGAGCGCGGGCAGGCGCGTCAGTTCGTCACCAAGTGGGCGCAGTGGATGCAGACCGAGAGCATCTCCGTCAACGAGCTGCCGAACTACTTCCTGTACGTCGTGCCGATCTCGATCCCGGTCAGCGGCAACGTCGACGAGACCCCGGACCTCGTCAAATGGGTGCAGCTCTACCAGCAGGGCGGGGACGACGCGGAGACCGAGTGGGTGCGGTACAACCTCGCGCAGGAGGGGTTCGTGATTCGTGCCGAGCAGCACGCCTGGGACCAGCTCCGCTACGCGCTCACCCAGCAGACCGCGCTCGACGTCATCGGCGTGCCGGAAGGCGGGCGGGATCTGAGCGACGTCGTGCAGGCACTCCGCGACCCGTTCCTGCCACCGACCGATGACGGGCGCCGCCGCATCGGCTACGTCGATCCGGTGGAGCTGAAGTTCCCCGCGTGCTACGCGGCGCGGCAGGCGCTCGCGTTTCGTGGTGACCCGTTCACCGGCACGTCGTCGCACGCCCAACCGGCGAGCACGCTCGTGCTGCCGTGCCACCGGTTCGAGTTCGACTGGCCGGGCTACGGTCTGAGTGCGCCGCGCGCCGGCCGCTCGGATCGCGTCGCGCTCGTGCAGGGGACGGCACGCGCGGAGGGGCACGCACCCGGCGTCGAGTGGCACACCGTCAACTGGGCCGTGCGCCACTACGGCTGGGACGCGGTGAACGAGGAGTCCACGTCCGACCAGCCCGATCCGCTTCGCGAGCGCCAGGGCGACTGGCCGTTCCAGCTGGTCGCGTTCCAGGGACCATTGCGCGCCGCGTATCTCGGCCTGTCCACGACCAGTCGTGACGAGGCCAACCTGCAGGACTCGCGCTTCCTCGATCGGATCGTCAAGTTCCCGAGCGGCGAGCTTCCCGCGGCCGAGGTCGACGTCGCGCGCATCGGCGCGTCCGCAGCCGGCGACTACACGCAGTTCAAGGGACTCGTCGACGAGGTTGCGCTGACCGCCCGCGCGGCACTCGCGAGGCCGCTCGACCAGAACCTCGGCGAGGAGGACTCGAGCTTCTTCGTGCGGCCCGACGTCGCGATGACGCCGCAGGGTGTCATGGTGCAGGCCAAGCCGCGGCAGTGGGCCGACTACGGGCGCTACGAGCAGTTCCCCGAGACCGGGGGGCTCTTGATGATCGATGGCGAGATCCTCGCGTTCGAGTCCTACGCGCCGGGTACCGGCGAGGTGACCGTCGCGCCCGGTGGACGAGGGCTGCTCGGCACCCAGGCGCGGGGGCACGACGAGGGTGCGGTCGTGCAGTTCCTCGAGCAGGTGCCCGCCGGCATCCTCGCGTCGTCCTTCGGCGAACGCGATCGCGAGCTCGAGCTGCAGGCGCTCGGCGGGTTGCCGCGGGACGGTGGCACCGTGCTGGTCGGCACCGAGCTGCTGCACTACACCTGGACCACTGGCGACACGACGTTGGCGATGCCGGGGTTCGTCGATCCGGAGTCGTCGTCGAACGCCGAGCGCGGTGTGTTCCGCGGTCGATACGGCACGACGCCGACGAGCGTTGCGGCCGGCACTCCGGTGATCCGTTTTCCGTTCCGCTACTGGGATCGCCACCGGGACCGCGTCGTCGATCCGGAGTCGTCGTTCGTGCAGTTCACGCTCGACGACGGGCCTGCGTACTTCGAGAGCTTCGGCTGGGAAGAGGACCTCCAGGACGCGCAGATCGATCTGAAGTGCTACGTCCGCATCGACGGGCACGGGAAGTGGAGCGACGACCCCGACACGACCGACGGGCTGTACCTGTTCGACGACGGCCAGCCCGACGGCAAGCTCAACCCGATCCAGCGCTACGGCGAGCGCTTCGAGGCGCGCTTCGTGCAGGTGTTCGAGCCGGGTGCGTTCGATCCGGTGGAGTTCCGCGCGCAGGCATGGAAGAAGGCGCCGACCCTGCGCTCGTACGTCGTCCACTACGCGGGCGAGACGCGGATCCTCAGCGAGCGGGTGACGGCACGATGAGGCCCGCGCGCGCACAGCACGGATTCACGCTGCTCGAGCTGGTGGTGGGCATGGGGCTGCTGGCGATCCTGCTCGCGATGCTGGTGCAGATCCTCGCGACCGGCGTCGACATCTTCGGCAAGGGCGAGCGCGGACAGGCGCTCGCCGACCGCACCCAGACGGCCGCGCGCGCGGTGCGCGGTGCCTTCGAGAGAACGGTCGGACCGGCTCGGCTCGGCAGGATCGAGGCGTGCGATCCGACGGCGCGCCTGCTCGTGTACCCGGCGCCGCTCGGTCTTCAGCC
The DNA here is from genome assembly GCA_963823025.1 of uncultured Planctomycetota bacterium. GTDB lineage: Bacteria > Planctomycetota > UBA1135 > UBA1135 > UBA2386 > CAWGKH01. Next base: position 466,968 of record CAWGKH010000014.1, read on the forward strand.
CTCGGCGACGATGCCGCGCGTCCAGGTCGTCCGCTCGACGATCGCGCTCGACGAGGCGACCGAGTCCCGGCTGCTCACGGCGCGGCTGCGCGACGTGGCGGCGGCGGAGGTCGGCACGCAGAACCAGGCCGAGCTCGACAAGCGCGTGCGCGAGCTCGTCGCGCGATGGCCGCGGCGCGGCGTCGGCGAGCTGCTGCTGGTCGCCTGGCCGCAGGATCCGAAGGGCGTGTTCCTCGAGCTCCGCGAGGGCGTGTGGCCGTCGGATCCCGAGCTGGTCCCCGAGCACGTCACGCCGCTGCCGTTGATCGCCGACGAGAAGGAGCTCGACCTCGACCCCGACGTGGTGCAACGCAACACCCGCGCGGTGGCGACCGGACTCCTGCACGTGGAGTTCCAGTTCTGGACCCAGCTCACGACCGCGTGGGGCAACTCCGGCCGGGACGGTCCGGTGCGCGTGTGGGATTCGGCGCGGGCCGGGTTGCTGGTCGGCAAGGACGACGGCACCGACGCGGTGGGCGACGAGTTCGGCGGCGGCTTCCCGTTCGACCTCTTCCCGAAGAGCCTGCGCGATCCCCGCGACGACGTCTGGCCGCGCTGGGTGCGCATCGTGATGACGGTCGGCTACGGCAGCGAGAGCCCGCCGGAGGCGCTCGTCGTCGGCAACTTCGGGCCGTCCGACAAGGAGCTCACCGTCAACCGCGTCGATCGGCTGCCCGATCCGCGGCAGAACCCGTGGATCAAGGTCGACGCCGAGTGGATCCGCGTGCAGACCGTCGCGGGCCGGCGTCTCGGCGGACTGCAACGCGGGCAGCGCGGGACCAAGGCCGTCGCACACGGGCCCGGCACCGCGGTGCGTGCGGGGCGCGAGGTCGAGCTGATCGTCCGAATCGAGCATGGGAGGGACGCCGATGTCTGAGGTTCGCGCCACGCGAGCGTTGCAGGGCGGATTCACGTTGCTCGAGCTGCTGATCGCAGCGGGGATCCTGACATTCGCGGTCACGGCTCTGCTCGGCGCGCTGTCGATCGGCGTCGGCACCGCGCGGAGTGCCGAGATGCGCGACCGCGCGGCGCTGCTCGCCGACACCGCGTTGCAAGAGGTCGTGGCCGGCATCCTGCCGCAGCACCCGATCCCGGAGGACTGGCAGAAGGCCGAGGACCTCGCGATCCCCCCGGTCACCGTCGACGGGGTCGACGGATTCCCCGACATGAAGTACTCCGTGACGTTCCGGGTCGACCCGGAACGCCCGGAAGTCGTGCTCGCCGAGATCGACGTGAGCTGGCGCGAGCAGGGTGAGTTCGGCGGCCAGGTCTTTCGCCGCATCCTGCCGCGCGAGTCGCCGCTCCCGGCGCGCGTCGCGGCCCTCCGGACACCACGATGATGCGCATGCTCAAACCACTCTGCATCCTGCTGCTGGCCACGCTCTCGCCCCTGGGAGCGCTGTGCGCGCAGGCGATCCAGCTCGGCGACGGCACGGTGCTCGTCGGCGAGGTCGTCGACGCGACCGGCGAAGGCCTCAGCTTCCACCGTCTCGACAACGGCGGCCTGCTGCAACTGCGCTGGGACGACCTCTCGAGTCTGTCCGCCGAACGGATCAAGCGCCTCGAGGGCCTGGTCGTCGAGAACGAGGACGAGCTGAAGATCGAGGCAGACGTCATCACCTACCAGCTTCCCGGTGGTGGCCTCGAGGAAGTCGTCGGCATCGCCAGATACACGCCGACGACGCTGTTCCTGAAGCGTAAGAGCGGTGAGCTGCCGATCCCCCGGCAGTCGCTGAAGGACCTCCGCAAGCGCGAGGTCCCACCGCTCGAGGTCTTCACGCCCGACGAGTGGTATCAGCACGAGCTCGACGACGTAAAGCCCGGCGACGATGCCGACAAGCAGATCCAGCTCGCGGAGCGACTGCGCCGCTCGGGTCTCTACGAGCGGGCCGAGGAGCACCTGAAGAAGGCGCAGGCGCTCGGCAACAGCAAACAGGCGAGCCAGCTCCCCGCGATGCTCGCGCGCATACGCCAGCTCGTCGAATCGAGCAAGGAGCGCGACCTGCTGTCACGGATCCGCGTGATGCGCAACCGCCGCGAGTTCGACAAGGCAGCCGAGCTGATCGCGCAGTTCGAGCAGACCTACCCGGATTCGAAGCTGAAGTCGGAGCTGCGTCGCGAGAAGAAGCGCTTCGAGTCGGACCGAGAGGCTGCGCTCGAGGACCGGCTGGCGACGATGTGGGACCGGACGGTCCGCGCGGTGGCCAACGAGAAGGCAGGTGAGGAAGACGTGGCGCTCGCAGCGGCGCGGACCTGGGCGGAGGAGCAGATGGCGAAGGAGGTCTACGAGCGCCTCGCACGCGTCCTCGACATCAAGCCCGAGGAGGTCGAGGAGCTGTGGGCCAAGCGCGATCAGTACGGCGACTCGCGCGCGCAGATGTACACCTACGGGATCGGCAGCTGGGTGCTCGGGGCGGACAAGGTCATCGCGGGGACCAAGCGCGACGAGACCGCTCCGGCGAAGGACCAGCCGACCACGGCCGAGGATCGCGAGCTCGAGCGGATCGTGCGCAAGCTGCGGGAGGTCCAGCAGCGCAGCAAGGAGGCCCAGGCCGCCAAGGGCGGCAAGGAGACCGAGGAGGACTGGTGGAAGAACGCATCGCGCAACGCGCGCACTGCGTGGCTTCGCGCCTACTTCGCGGAGTTCGGTGGCCAGATGGAAGTCACGGCGGCCTACGCCTCGCCGTGCGTCACCTGCGAGGGCCGCGGCTACATCGTGGAGCTCGCCGCCACCGGCAAGGAGCAGAAGCGAGAGTGCCCGGTGTGCCACAACACGAAGTTCACGCGCGCGATCCGCGCGAGATGATCCGCGTCGCCCTGCTGCCGCCGCTGCTCCTGCTCGGGGCCTGTGCCGGCGGGCCGGCGGCGACGGGCGGTTCGGCGGTGGCGGAGCCGGACTCCGCACCGGACTCCGCACCGGACTCCGCCATGGCGTCCGCGCGGGCCGAGGCCGCACCGGCGGTGGCGCGCCGGTCGCCGGGCTGGCAGCAAGGCGTGTCGGACGAGCTCGGTCCGTCGATCCTCGTACCTCGCGAGTCCGCCGACGACGCCGTCGTCGCGGTGGTCGGCGACGTGCGGATCCACAAGAGCCACGTCTACGACCGCATGCTGGAGAACGACCGGCGTGGCGCGAGCGTGTGGGTCGACCTGCTGGTGATGGACTGCGTGGTCGCGGAGCAGGCGCGTCGCTACGGAATCGTCGTGTCGCCGGACGAGATCGCACCGCTGGTGCAGCAGGAGGAGAGGCTGCTGCGCGCGCAGGTGAAGTCCGAGTGGGGCGATCGCCTCAGCTTCGAGGACTACGTCCAGCGGCAGTTCGGCCTGACGCTCGCCGAGTACCGTTCGTTCCTGAAGCTCGACCTCGCCCGCGTGCGCTATCGCAGCTACGTGATCCGCTACCTCGCGTTGCGCGAGGACCAGGTCGAGGTGCGCTTCATCGTCCACCGGGACCGCGCCGTGCTCGAGGACCTGCGGACCAAGGTCCTGGCAGGGGCGGACTTCGCAACGCTCGCGCGGCGGTGGTCCGAGGACGATTCGCGCCGGGACGGAGGACGGCTGGCGCCGTTCGGCCGCGCCTTCAAGCACCCGATCGCCAAGACCGCGTTCGAGCTCGAACCCGGCCAGGTGTCCGACGTCGTCGAGATCCAGGGCAAGGAGGGCACGCGCTACGCGATCGTCTATTGCCTCAAGCGGATGCCGGCACGCGACGCGCCGTTCGCCGAAGTGCGCGACGAGCTCGCCGCGGAGATCGAGCGCCGGCCGGTCACGCCGTTCGAACAGCGTGCGTTCACCGCGCAATACTGCCGGACCACCGAGGCCCTGTCGGGTGCGCCCGAACCTCGATGAGCGCGCCGAACGGCGCGAACGGCCGAGAGATACGGCGACGCGGAGTGGACGGGGATGCCTGATCCCGGCTACGATCCGCCGCCCATGGACGACATCTCGCGGGAGCCTCTGCCCGAAGTGCAGAGGCTCGAGGGCGGTGGTCGGAAGGGTCCGGCCGAGGTGGTCCGTCTCGACGAGGGTCACGTCGACGAAGTCGACGCGGCCCGCGGCCGGACGGCGTCGGCGGACCCGTCCGCCGAGGCGGTCAGGGCGCGCACGTTCGAGACGGCGCGCCTCGCGCCACCGGTGCCGTTGCGCCTCGCACCGTTCGCGCTGCCGGATGTCCGCGAGGCCCCCGAGGTCCGCGAGGCGCCCGAGGTCTGCGAGGCGCCGGACGGCCCCGCGGCGAGCGAGCCACCGGCGCGACCGCCGTCTGCCGACGCGCCCGCGAGCTCGTCGGTCGGGGAGCAGGCGGCCGCGGGGCTCGCCGCGCCCGACGCTCCGGACGAGGACGATCGCGACGCGCCCGATCGTGACGCGCCCGATTGCGACGCGCCCGACCGGCGCCCGGTGCCGAGCGTCGAGGATCTGACCGCCGACGCGGACGATCCCGGCGACGAGATCCAGGTCGAGGCCGAGCCGCTCGCGGCGGCACGCGAACGAGGTGCTGCCCGACGACGCGCCGCCGCTGACCGACCCCGCCGAGCTCGGCCGGGTCCTGCTCGCGGTGCTCGCGTCGTCGCGCGAACCGCTGAAGCTGGTCCGGCTCGCCGAGGTGTGCAACTCGACGCAGCAGCTCGTCCGGGAAGGGCTCGCCGTGCTCGAGCGCGAGCTCCGCGGGGCGGGGCTGCCGTTGGAGATCGTCCTCACCGACGACGCGGCCCGCCTGATGACCGCGCCGGCCGTGTTCCCCTACCTCGAGCGGCTCCGCAAGGCGAAGAAGGCCGAGCGCCTGTCGCCGGCCGCGCTCGAGACCCTCGCGGTGATCGCGTATCGCCAGCCGGCGATCCGCGCCGAGATCGAGGCGATCCGGGGCGTCAAGGTCGGGCCGATGCTCCGGAGCCTGCTCGAGCACAAGCTCGTCAAGGTGGTCGGTCGCGCCGACGTCCCCGGCCGGCCGCTGCAATACGGGACCACGCAGCACTTCCTCGACCGCTTCGGGCTGAACTCGCTGAAGGACCTGCCGAGCGTGCAGGAGTTCCGCTCACTCGGTTGATCGAAACCCCGTCCGCGTCGGCGCCTAGGGGAGGTCATGGCGACGCGGAAGACGACCACGGCGAAGCGGAAGGCGCGGCGGCCGCCGGACCGTTCGAACTGGGGTGGTCGGCGCGAGGGCGCCGGGCGAAAGCCGAAGGGTGAGGTCGCGGGTGTTCCGCATCGGCCGCGCGAGCCGATCTCGAGCCGGTATCCGGCACTCGTCGTGCTGAAGGTGGAGAAGGGGATGCCGAGCCTGCGCGGCAAGGCCGAGCGGCAGCTGTTGTTCTTGGTGCTCGCCAACCAGTGTGAGCGCGACGGCTTCCGGCTCGTGCACTTCTCGCTGCAGCGGGATCGCTTCTACCTGATCGTCGAGGGCACCGACCGGGCGAAGGTCGCCCGCGCGCTCAAGGGACTCGGCGTCGCCGCCAGTGTGCGCCTCAACCGCCTGTGGGGTCGTCGCGGCAGGCTGTTCACCGATCGCTACGAGATCCACGTGCTGAAGTCGCCGAAGGCGGTGCGGGACGCGCTCGCGTACCTGCTCCGCAACGAGAAGCGGCGCGAGATGGAGCAGAAGGGCTTCCTGAAGGCACCGGCGTCGTCGGGTCCATGGTTCGACGGCTGGCAGCAGCGGCTCGACCTCAACGGCATCGAGTCGGCGCCGTCGCCGGTGGCGCGAGCGCGGAGCGCGTTGCTGACGACCGACTGGCGCAGGCTCGGGCTGATCGCGATCGGGGAGACGCCGCACGTCACCTTCGAGAAGCTCACGAAGCGGAACACCGGGACGGTGGCAGCGGTCGCGGGCGCCGGTCGCGGTTGACTGCCGCGCCTCGAGCCCTATCCTCCTCGGCCCTCCGTCCCGTTCGTCTAGCCAGGCCCAGGACACCAGGTTTTCATCCTGGTAACAGGGGTTCAAATCCCCTACGGGATACCAATGCCGTCGCCGGACCTCCGGCGGCTGGCGCTCACGGGCCGCCGGGGCTGCCGGCGGCCCGTGTCACGTACCCGACGACCGCCGGGAAGAAGCTCTCGAAGTCGCGTTCGAAGCCGTCGCGCTCGGCGCGCAGGACGTGGACCCCGTCGGCGAGGGGCACCGGACGGCGGAGCCGGCCCTCCATGCGCCGCAGGATGCCCTCGATCCCGTCGAGCGTCCCGTAGCTGCCGAGCCAGTCGTCCGCGGCCATCCGCGGCGCGATCGCACGGAGCCGCGGCGGGAGCCGTGCGGCGTGCTCGCGGAGCGCCGCGTAGACCTCGCCGACGAACACCGGCAGCGGTGCGGCATCGGTCAGCCGGTCCCAGTGGCGGGCGAGGAAGTGGTCGTAGAACACGTCCACCAGCGGCCCCGCGAAGCGGCGCAGCGGCCCGTCGATCCGGCGCAGGCTCCGCCGCACACACGCATGGGCGTCGGTGAAGGCGTCGATCGCGCGGTGGGCGAGCACTCCGGCCCGGATTCTCGCATCGAGATCGTCGAGGGCCATGCCCCGGACGAAGTCCCCGCTGAGGTTGGCGATCCGGTCGACGGGGTCGGCCCCGCCGAGGTAGCTGTGGGCGAGCCAATTCAAGGGAAGGCACCGGGCGTTGCCGATGACGGGCCTGGACCTATCATGCTCCGTGTACGCCACGGCGCGGGGCGAACGGTCGCAATTCCCACGCCGCGGCCAACATTCCCGAACCGATGCCCAGTGCCGCGCCGCACGCCCCGTCGCCCGCGGGGCCTCATCCTCGAACCCGCGCGCTTCGCGTGGGTGCTGTCCTCACCGCGGTGACCCTCGCGGCCTGCTCGCCCGCGCACCGCGACGAGCAGATCCAGGAGGTCCGCACGATCGAGAGCCGTCCGCCGCGGCTCGGCGCGTCGAGCGCGGATCGCTTCGGATTCCGGCCGCGCCCGTCGCAGTCCGAGGCGACGCCGGCCGCCGATCCGTTCGCGTTCGAGCTTCCCGAGGGCTGGTCGCGCGCGCGCGCCGAAGCCGATGCGCGACGTCAACCTGACTGGGCCGGGCGGCATCGAGTGCTGGATCAGTGTGCTGCCGCCGCAGCCGGTCGGCCCGAACGTCGATCGCTGGCGCAAGCAGATGGGCTACGGGCCCGCGAACGACGCCGAGATCGCGGCGCTACCGCGCGTGCCGATGCTCGGCGGCCAGGCGCTCGAGGTCGATCTGACGTCGCCCGCGGGCGACAAGCGCCTGCTCGGCCGGATGCTGCTCGGCGACGATCGCGCGGTGTTCCTGCGTATCACCGGCACCCCGGACGCGGTCGAGGCCCAGCGCTCGGCGTTCGAAGCGTTCTGCGCGTCGCTGCGCGACGCCGGCGGCGAGACCGCCGCCGCGGCGCCCGGCGCGATGGGTTCGACCGGCGGGTCGTCCGGCGATCTCGCCTGGGAGACTCCGTCGGGCTGGCAGCAGCAGCCCGGCAGCGCGTTCAAGCTCGCCTCGTTCGAGGTCGCGCCCGGCACGCAGGCCTGGATCTCGGTGCTCGGCGGCGACGGCGGCGGTCTCGCCGCGAACGTCGCGCGCTGGTGTGGCCAGGTCGGTTCGGCGCCGATGACCGCCGACCAGATCCAAGCGCTGCCGAAGCTCAGCATGCTCGGACGCCATGCGACCCTCGTCGAGCTGGCCCGGGACGGCCAGGACCAGGGCCTCATCGTCACGGTCTGCTCGCAGCCGGAGCTGGGCCGCACCGTGTTCGTCAAGCTCCAGGGCCCGGTCGCGGCGGTGCGCGCGCACGAAGAGGCCTTCAAACAGTTCTGCGCGTCGATCACCACCAAGGGCGACTGAGTCGGCGATCCCGTTCCCGTCATGAACACCACGACCAAGATCCTGCGACGGGTTTGGACCGCCCTCGGGTCGTTCCATCTCAGCGTCGCGCTGTTCGTGCTGATGCTGGTCGCCACGCGGCTCGGCACCCTGGCACAGACCCGGATCGGGCTGATCGAGGCACAGCACAAGTACTTCGAGTCGCTCCTCTACCGGCAGGACCTGTTCGAGATCGCCGGGCGGGACTTCAGTATCTGGCTTCCGGGCGGCCTGCTGCTGATGGTGACGCTGTTCGTCAACCTGACGATCGGCGGCATCGTGATGCTCAAGCGCTCGTGGTCGCGCGCCGGCATCCTGATCGCGCACCTCGGGATCATCTTCTTGCTGGCCGCCGGGCTCGTGAAGTTCCTCGCGTCCGATGAGGGCATGCTGATCCTGTTCGAGGGGCAGCAGAGCAACGAGTACATCAGCGATCACGACTGGGAGATCGTCGTCGAGGAGGTCGCCGGCGACGGCGAGGTCCGACAGTGGGTCGTTCCGCAGAGCGAGTTCACCGACCGGGTCGGCGACCGGAGCGCGACATTCCACGAGGCGGGTCTGCCGTTCGCGCTGACGGTGTCGCACTACGTGCCGAACGCGAGCGTGATGCCGAAGGGTCCGATGTTCAGCGTCGACGTGCCGGTGGTCGACGGGTTCTTCGTGCGGTCGCAGAAGAAGGAGAAGGAGGCGGGCTGGAACATGGCCGCCTGCTACGCGACCGTCGAGAAGCCGGGTGCGCCGCCGGAGGACGGCATCCTGTGGGGCAACGCGCGGGCGCCGTGGACCGTGACGGCCGGCGATCGGGCGTTCGGCATCTCGCTGCGCAAGAAGCGCTTCCCGATGCCCTTCACGATCCGGCTCGAAGACTTCCGTCACGAGTTCCATCCCGGCACGCGCATGCCGCGCAAGTTCGAGAGCGACATCACGGTGATCGGCGATGGGCCGCCCACGCCGGTCGAGATCAAGATGAATGAGCCGCTGCGGCGTGGCGGCATCGTCGTGTTCCAGTCGACGTGGGGGCCGCAGGACGCGATGCCGGGACAGCCGCTGTTCTCCGGCTTCTCGATCGTCCGCAACCCCTCGGACCAGTGGCCGCTGATCGGGTGCATCGTCATCGCGATCGGCATGCTGATCCAATTCGGATTGAAGCTGCTCCGGTACGTGCGCCGGGAGATGGAGGCGAAGGCATGATCGGGATTCATTCGATGCGCACGGTGCTGCTCGCCGCCGTCGGCTTGGTGACGGCCGGCACGACCGGTTTCTCACAGGACGCGCCGCGGCGCACCGAGCCGTGGAGCCCCGAGGTGGTCCACGCCTTCCGCGCACTGCCGGTGCAGGAGAACGGTCGCATCAAGCCGTTCGACACGTTCGTGCAGTTCCTGATGCTGCGCGTCAACGGACGCCGCGGGACGACGCTGCCCGACGACGCCGATCGCTTCGGCGACATCGCCGGCACGAACCTCGGCCCCACCGAGTGGGGGATGGACGTGCTGCTCTACTCGGAGCAGGCCGACCTCTACCCGGTGTTCGTCGTCAACAACTCCGAGGTGTTGCAGCGGATCGGCCTCGCGGACGTCGCGAAGAAGAAGCGCGACCGCTACAGCTTCCAGCAGCTCGAGCCCGGGCTCGCGAAGCTCGACTCGCTCTGGCGCGAGTACTCGAAGATCGAGGAGAAGGACCGCGATCCCGTCGAGGGCGAGCTGGTCCGCCTGGCGCAGCACCTGATGGACTACCAGGGGCTCGTGCACGCGTTCGACGCGGCGCGCGCGCACTTCCACCTGGGTGACAGCAAGCTCCTCGCGGCGGCCTACGGCGACGTCGACACGGTCCGCTACTCCGAGGCGCTGGCGCGCGTCCACGAGGTCGCGGTCGCGTACCGGGCGCTGGTCGGCAAGACCGGTGAGGCGCTCGACGCGGACAAGCAGGCCGAAGTCGACACGATCGAGACCTTCCTGAACCGCCTCCAGGCGGTGTCGCAATCGAGCACGCAGCTCGTCTGGCTGCCGCCATCCGACAAGCGGGAGGAGGCGTGGCTCGATCTCAACGGCGTGTTCGGCGAGATCCTCCAGGACGGCGCCGACAAGCATCAGAGTCAGCTCCTGGCGCTGCAGATGCTCGAGCGCCTCGTCGACGCGCCGCAGTTCGGCCCGTCCGCGGTCGGGGACGCGGCGTTGCCGTGGCTCGCGCACATCCGCGAGATGGCGTTCGCGCGCGGCGAGGCCGGCAAGGTCGACGCCGAGGTCGGCTACTACGAGTGGGGCCTGCTCGACAAGTCGTTCTACGCGTTCCTGCTGGCGCTGTTCGGAGCGTGCTTCGTGTGGCTCGTGCCACGCGCGAAGCTGCCCTACGTCGCGACGTGGGCGCTGACCGGTGTGGCGTCGATCTGCCTCGTCGCGGGCATCGTGTATCGCTGCTATCTCGCCGGGCGGCCGCCGGTCACCAACCTCTACGACACGATCCTGTTCATCACCGCCACCGCGGCGATCGTCAGCATGGTCACCGAGGCGATCAACCGCGGTCGCATCGCGCTGACCGTCGGAGCGCTGCTCGGTCTGATCGGGTTGTTCATCGCCGGCCGCTACGAGGTCACCGACGGCACCGACACGATGCGCCAGCTCCTGGCCGTGCTCGACACCAACTTCTGGCTCGCGACGCACGTGACGACGGTGACCATCGGCTACTGCGCCGGGCTGCTCGCCGGCGCGCTGGCCCACGTGTACATCCTCGGCAGGCTGTTCGGGTTCGGCGGCGCAACGATCCGGGGTTCTACCGCGGTATCGCGCGGATGGTCTACGGCGTGCTGTGCTTCGGCGTGCTGCTCTCGACCGTCGGCACGATCCTCGGCGGCATCTGGGCCAACTACTCGCTGGGGCCGGTTCTGGGGCTGGGATCCGAAGGAGAACGGCGCGCTGATGATCGTGCTGTGGGAGCTGGCGATCCTGCACGCGCGCCTCGGCGGCTTCATCCGCAACTGGGGCCTGGTCTCGCCGCGGTCGTCGGCAACATCGTCGTCGCCTTCTCGTGGTGGGGCGTGAACCTGCTCGGTGACGGGCTGCACAGCTACGGGTTCACGTCCGGGATCTGGAAGGCGCTGCTGATCTTCTATTTCTTCGAGGGCGGCATCTTCCTGCTCGGCAGCGTCGCGTGGTGGGTGAACCGGCAGGTCACGAAGCGCACGCAGGAAGCGGTGAGCGCGGACGACGAGCTGCAGCACCGGACCACGTGAAGAAGCTCCGTGTCGCCGCGGTGATCGTCCTCGCCGCGGCGCTCGTCGTGCTGCTGCTCGACTGGACGCTCGGCGCGCTCGACGTGTTCTACATCCGGCGGTTGGCCGACGTGCGCCGTGCGCGCGCGGCGATGGCGACGCTGGACGGCGGCGCGCTCGCGCTCCGACCGGACGTCGTGCTGCGGCTCGGTGACGGGGGGTTCACGCTGCGCACCGACGCCGGTGGGTTCCGCGTGCCGGCGGACGGCCGGCCCATGTCGGCCGCGGGCGGCACGCCCATCGCTTTGCTCGGCGACGGCGGGACGCTCGGCTGGGGCGTCGACGACGCGCTGACCTTCGCACGCCGGCTCGAGCCGCGGCTCGCCGATCTCGGCCGGCGCGCGGACGTGCACAACGCCGGTGAGCTGTTCGCGCGGGCGGACGATCTGGTGGCGATCCTCGACGCGCGCGTCCTGCCCGCGGCACCGAGGCTGGTCGTCGTGTGTGGTCCGGTCTCCGATCGCGCGTTGCCGGACGCGTGGACGGCGATCGCTGCGCGCACCGAGCCGGCGCCGCCGTGGTGGGGGCGCATCCTGCCGTCGATCTGGGCCGTGTCCCGCCGGCTGCGCGACGGACCGCCGGCTCCGCGCGCGGCGCCGCTCGATCGGGCGGCCTGGGCCCGCGCGTTGACCGCGATCCGCGAGCGTTGCGCGGCGAAGGGGATCGGCGTGGTCGGGGCGGATCTCGGCGCCGCCGGTTTCGCGGACGCGTGTGCGGATGCGGGTGTCGCGTGTGTGTCCGCGGGACTGCGGCGCGACGACGTCGACGCGCGCACGACCGACACGACCGAGCGGTTTCCGACCGTCGCGAGCCACGCGCGCATCGCCGAGGGTCTCGCCGCCGCGCTCGCACCGCGGCTGCGGTGACGGCTGCCGGACATCGCGACCCGGCGTTCTCGCGCGGAATTGGCCCCCGGAGCGGGTTCCCGGCACAATCCGGGCCCATGCAGCGGAGCCATGCCGCGATCGGACCGCGCCTGTCCGTGATGATGTTCCTCCAGTTCTTCATCTGGGGGGCGTGGTACATGACGGTCGGCAACTTACATGAAGGCGACGGGCTGGTCCGACGACGTCGTCGGCTGGGCCTACACCGTCAGCCCCATCGCCGCGATCGTGTCGCCCGTTCTTCCTCGGCATGGTCGCCGACCGGTTCTTCGCGACCGAGAAGCGTGCTCGGCGTGATGCACCTGGTCGGCGGCGTGCTCGCTGCTGCTCGCTGCCGTCGCTGGCGGCCCCGACCGGAGCGGACTGCGTTCATCTGGCTGCTGCTGCCTACAAGCTGTGCTACATGCCGACGCTCGGGCTGACGAACACGCTCGCGTTCCACAACATCGACGACCAGGAGAAGCAGTTCCCGCTGATCCGCGTGTTCGGCACGATCGGCTGGATCGTGGCCGAACTTCGTGCGTCAGCTGGCTGCTGCAGGGCGACGAGACGGCGCTGCCATTCTACGTCGACCGGCGTCGCCAGCGATCCTGCTCGGCGTCTACAGCTTCACGCTGCCGCACACGCCGCCGCCGGCCGCGGGCGAGCCGGTCTCGGTGCGTCGACATGCTCGGGCTGACGCGCTGCGCGCTCGATGAAGCACCGTCGTTCTGCGGTCTTCATCGTCAGCTCGTTCCTGATCTGCATCCCGCTCGCGGCGTACTACAACTTCACGCCAGCTCTTCGTCGAGCGCGACGGCTTCCAGGACACCGGCGTTCACGCATGTCGTTCGGCCAGATGTCCGAGGTCGTGTTCATGCTCGCTGATGCCGCTGTTCTTCGTCCGGCTGGGCGTGAAGTGGATGCTGCGCGTCGGGATGGTGGCGTGGGTCGCTGCGCTACGGGCTGTTCGCGGCGGCGCCGAGACGACGATCTGTCTGGATGATGCGTCGCCGGCATCCTGCTGCACGGCATCTGCTACGACTTCTTCTTCGTCACCGGCCAGATCTACGTCGATCGGTTCGCGACGCCGAGCTCCGCGGACAGGCGCAGGGCTTCCTCGTGTTGATGACGCAGGGGTTCGGGATGTGGATCGGTGCGCAGCTGATGACCGCGTTGAAGAAAGGGCTGACGACCACCGCCGCGGACGGCACCGAGACCGTCGCGTGGCAGCCCTTCTGGCTCTACCCTGCACTCGGCGCCCTGGTGGTCCTGGTGCTGTTCGTGCTGCTGTTCCGCCCGCGGAAGACCACGGCTCCTGAACCGGCCGCCGCCTGACGTTCCTGCCCCTCATGACCTGCACCCTGCTGCTGCTCCGGCACGCGAAGTCGAGCTGGGACGACCCCGGCCTCCGCGACCACGACCGCCCGCTGAACAAGCGCGGCGAACGCACCGCACCTCGCATGGGGAGGCTCCTCGCCGACGAAGGGCTCGTCCCGGACGCCGTGCTCACGTCGACCGCGGTGCGCGCACGCCAGACCGCCGAGCTCGTCGTCGAGGCTGCGGGCGCCGAAGTCGAGCCGGCGACGATCGAGGACCTCTACCTTTTCGAACCCCGCGACGATCCTCGCGACGGTCGCGCGCCGCGCCGGCGACGCCCGCGCCGTCCTCGTCGTCGCGCACAACCCCGGCTGCTCCGAGCTCCTAGCGAAGCTCGTCGGCGTCGACGAGCGGTTTCCGACGGCGGCCCTGGCACGCATCGAATTCGACGCCGATGCGTGGGCGGACATCGGCCTCGACACGCCGGCCAGGTTGGTCGGCATGTGGCGACCGAAGGAGCTGAGCGACCGATGAGCGACCACACGCCGGTCTCCCGCCGCACGTTCCTCGCGGCATCCGCGGCCGCGTCGGGTGCGGCCTTGTGCGGCGGCGCGCGCGCGACCACGCCGCGTGCCGGATGCACGGCAGGGCCAGGGCACCGGGCACCGGGCAAGGACACCAAGGCCGTCAAGCTCGGCATGGTCGGCGGTGACGCCCCGCTGCAAGCGAAGTTCACCCTGCTGACGCGGCTCGGCTTCGACGGCGTGGAGCTCGACAGCCCGAACGGGTTCGATGCCAAGGAGGTGCTCGCCGCCCGGGATGCGACCGGCCTCGAGATCCACGGCGTGATCGACTCGGTGCACTGGAAGCAGCCGCTGTCGCACCCGGACCCGAAGGTGCGTGCGGCCGGCATCGCCGCGCTCGAGACCGCGCTCCACGACGCGAAGACCTACGGTGCGTCGACGGTGCTGCTGGTCCCTGCGGTGGTCAACAAGGAGATCGGCTACGCTGCCGCGTGGGACCGGGCACAGGCCGAGATCCGCCGCGTGCTCCCGCTCGCAGCACGGCTCGGCGTCCGCATCGCGATCGAGAACGTCTGGAACAACTTCCTGTTGAGCCCACTCGAGGCCGCACGCTTCCTCGACGACCTGGACAGCCCGTACATCGGCGCCTATCTCGACTGCGGCAACGTCGTGCGGTTCGGCTGGCCCGAACAGTGGGCCGAGGTGCTCGGCCCGCGCGTGCTCAAGGTCGACGTCAAGGGCTACAGCCGGAAGCTGCAGAACGAGAAGGGTCCGTCGGGCGGGCTTCGACGTCGAGATCCTCGACGGCGACGTCGACTGGCCCACGGTGCGCAAGGCGCTGCGATCGGTCGGCTACTCCGGCTGGTTCACCGCCGAGGTGAGCGGCGGCGGTGAGGAGCGGTTGCGCGCGGTTGCCGAGCGGATGGACCGCGTGCTCGCGCTCTGAAGCGCCGGCGGTCGATCAGCGCGGCTTGGTCTTGTCGTTGGTCTCCTGGTTCGCGCGCTTCTGGTAGGCCTCGTAGGCGCGCCGGTATTTCTCCGGAACCTCCGGCACGCCACCACGCGTGTGCAGGAACTGGATGTACCTTCGGCAGGTCTCCCCATCGCTCGGCGTCCGCGGGCCGGTCGACCTTCTCCTCGCCGTCCTGCTTCGGCGGGCCGGAGGGCTTGTTCTGACCCATCGACAGCGGGTCCGGACCCGGCTTCGGCTGCTGGCCCTCGCCGGGCTTCGGCTGGCCCTGCTGTTGGCCGTCCTGTTGCTGGCCCTGCTTCACCAGGTCGGGCGTCTCGGTCTGCTGACGCTCACCCTGGGGCTGCTGGCCCGGCTGCTGGCCGTCCTTCGGCTGTCCGTCCTGCGGCTGGTCGTCGGAGTCCTGCGGCGAGCCGCCGCCACCCGACTGCTGCATCTTCTGCAGCTCGTCGATCAGGCGGTCGAGGCCGCGCACGACGCGACCCTGCGAGTCCTGCGTCTGGTTCATCAGCTCGCGCAGCTTGTCGGCGTTCTGCTGCATGCCCTCCGCAGCGGGCTTGTGGGCCGACTGGAGCAGCAGGCGATCGATCTCCTGCATCTCGTTGCCGACCTCGTCGAGGATCTTCTTGATCGCGTCCTCGGGACCGACCTGCTGTGCGGCGAGCGGCGCACCGCCGGCGGCGAGCAGGACGCAGACCAGCACGGTCCGGCCGAACGTCACGGGGTCTTGGGCGGCACTCATTTGTTCTTCTCCTCCTCGGGCGGCTGCATCGCCTGCTCGAGCTGTTGCTTCAGCTTACCGAAGATCTCGGTCAGCGAGTTGTGCTGGTGCGCGAGGCGTTCCGCCATCGCCGCTTCGACCTCCGTGATGCCATCGGCACCGGCGGCCTGGAGCACCTGATCGAACGCCTTGGTGCGCTGCGCCATCTCCTCCTCCATCTGCTTCAGCATCAGGAGCTCGGACAGGATCGGCACGAGGCGCTTCTGCTGCGGACCGAACTTGTTCTGGTCCTGCTGTTGTTGCTGTTGCTGTTGCTGCTGCTGCCGGCGCCGTTCGCGCTCCTGCGCGATCGCCGCGAGCAGCTTCTCGGTGCGGTCCTCGACGTCGCTCTGCATCTCCTGCGTGAACTCGCCGGCGTCCGGCGACCGCCCGGCCAGCCGTGAGGCGATCTGCTCGAGATCGACCTCGTTCGACTCGAGCACGTGCGTGAACACCAGCGTGCCCTCCTGCTGCAGGCCTCGCGCACGAACTGCACCTTCGCCTTCAGCTCGCGTTCCCGGTCGCCGAGCTGGTTGAGCTTGCGGCGCAACGGCCGTGAGACGCGGCCGGCCTCGCCGATCGACTGGGCGCCCTCCTTGGTCTCCGCGGTGATCGGCTTCTGCGTGTCGAGGAACTCCTTGAGCTCCTCCTGGATGCGGAACAGGAGCTCCTCCTGCCGCAGGTCCTGGTATCGATCGCGCTCCTGCTGGAGCTCCTTCTCGGCCTGGCGGAGCTGCTCGGCGGCCTGCTCCTGCTGCGTTTGCGCCGGCTGGGCCTCGCCCTTGCGCAGCGACTCCTCGGCGCGGTCGGCCGAGTCCTGCGCGCGCTGGAGCGCCTGGGCGGCCTTCTGGTTCTGGCTCTTCTCGACCAGCTCGCGGAGCCGGATGATGTCGTCCTTCAGCTCCTTCTGGCGGTCGGCGATGTCCTTCATCGCGGCGCGATCGGCCTCGGTGAGCGGCCGGTTCTGCGCCATCTCGCGCGCGGCCTGATCGAGCCCGTCCGCGGCGCGCTGCTGGTCGTTCGCGGCATTGGCCTGGCGGCCGGTCTGCAGCGACTGCTGCGCGTCCTTCATCGCCGACTCGGCCTTCTGCATGCCGCCCTTGGCCGCCTCGGTCTGCTCGGGCGAGAGCTGCCCCTTCGCGGCGGCCTGCTGCATCGCCTGGTCGAGCTCCTGCGCACGCTGCTGCAAGGCGCTCTGGCGGTCCTGCGCGGCCTTCATCGAGTCCTCGCGGCCGGACAGGGACTGGTCGAGCGCGCCCTGGAGCAGGTCGCGGGCGGCTTCGAGGCCGCTGCGCGAGGTCTGCAGCGACGGCTCGACCGCCTTCGGGTCGGGCGTCGCCTCGGGATTCTGCTGGGCCTGGGACTGGAGGGCCTGCGACGCCTGGCGAAGGGCGTCCCGCGCCGACTCGAGAGCGTCGGCGGCCTGCTGCTCGGGCGCCTGCGCGTTCTCGGGAGACGCGTTGCGCAGTGCCCGCCCGGTGCGGTCGGCCTCGGCGGCGAGCTGTCCGGCGCGGGCCTCGGCATCGGGGTTCGCGTCGCGGAGGGCACGGCGTGCGGCGGTGGTCTTCCGGTTCGCCTCGGCGAGCTCGGCGGCGGTCTTCGCGTCCTCGCCGGATTCGCGCGCGCGGCGAAGCGCCGCCTGGGCGTCCTCGAGAGCCTTCTGCACGGCCGCGGTCCGCTTGCTCTCGTCACCCGACGCGAGCTGTTCGGCGAGCTTGCCGGCGGTCTCCTCGAGCTGTGGCAGCGCCTTCGCTGCGGCGTCGCGCTGCTCGGTAGCGCGTGCCGCAGCGGCCTTGGCCGCGCGGGCCGCCAGCTCCGCCATCGCGGTCCGCTCCGCGTCCGACTCGGCGCCGGCATTCTCCGGCAACGCGCGCTCGGCGAGGTCCTTCTCGAGGCCCTCGAGCTCCCGGCGCAGCGGCTCCTGGGTCTCGTCGAGACCCTTGGTCGCTTCGCCGAGGCCGGCCTGCAGCCGATCGC
Source organism: uncultured Planctomycetota bacterium (assembly GCA_963823025.1). Taxonomy (GTDB): domain Bacteria; phylum Planctomycetota; class UBA1135; order UBA1135; family UBA2386; genus CAWGKH01. The sequence goes on from CAWGKH010000014.1 coordinate 484,497, forward strand.
GGAGCTGCCGTGCGCGCTCGCGGTCGCCGTTCGCCAGCGCGCGACCGAGCTCGTCCGCGAGCTGCTGCAGATCCCTCAGCTCGTCGGCGCGCTGCAGCCGACTCTGCGCCTCGCGCTGCTGCTGCGCCAGCTCGCCGATCCGGAACGTGGTGTCCTTCAGCGGATCGTGCGCGGACGGTGATCCCTCGGTCGCGACCCGATCCTCGAGTGCCTTCTGGCCCTCGAGCATCCGCAGCACGCTGTCGAGCGCGGCCTCGAGCGTCGGCCGCCGCGTGCCCGCCTGCCGGCGGTTCTCGTCGGCCTCGCGACGCAGCTCGCGGGCGAGATCGCCGAGCTGCTGCTGCAGCTGGGCCTCGGCCTCGCTGGCCTGGCCGGAGCGGGCGGCGTCGGTCGCCTTGGTCAGGTCTTCCTGCCGTTTCGCGAGCTCGGACGCCTGCTGCCGGAGCGCTTCGGCGCGCGCCATCTCGTCGGCGAGGTTCTCGACCGACCGGCGCTCGAGCAGGATGTCGAGCAACGCTTCGAGATCACTGACGATCTTCTCCTGCCGGCGCTGCGCTTCGGCGAGCGCGCCGGCGTCGAGGTCGTTGCGAACCTGCGCGACGTCGTCGAGCAGGCCGGCCTCCTTCAGGTGCCCGAGCCCCTGCTTCAAGAGCGTGACCTTGTCCTCGCGGCCCTCCTTCTCGTAGCGCGTCATCAGGCTCTGCATCAGGCCCTCGAGACGCTCGGCGCGCCGCAGGATCTCGGACTGGTCGCGCTGGAGGCGCTGGTCGACCTGGGCACCGGCCGCGGGCGCGAACAGCGCGCACACGACGGCAAACATGCACGTCAGCCACGTCCTCGACATCATCGTCCACCTTCCTTGATCGTCTTGGTCCGGCTCTCGACGTCGCGCTGGGCGTCGCGCAGGGCACGGGCCTGCTGGATCACGTCCTGGTATTCGTTCCACTCGTCGAGCTTCGACAGCAGCGTCTGGAGCTCCTGTTCGATCGCGGTCTGCGCATCGAACGCTGACTTCAAGTGACCGGTCAACGCGGTCGCGTCGCTCGCGACTCCGGCGGCTTCGAGCTCGTCGACCGCGCGCTTTCCGTACTGTTCGACGATCGCGTCGGCACCGAGCGTCATCGCGAGGATCGGATCGAGGGTCTTCGCCATCGAGCCGATGCGCCCGGCGTGCTGCTCCTCGGCCACCTTCCGGTAGAACTCCGGGAGCCACGGGTCGGCGCGCGTGATCTCGCGTTGCACGGTCAGGTAGAGGTCGACGACCCGCTTCGCCTGCTCGGCGTCCTCGGCCTCGAGATGGTTGAACAGGTGCGTGTCGTAGGCCTGCATCAGGCCCTCGCGGATGCGGCGGGCGTTCGACAGCACGCGGCCCTGTCCGACCTCGACCGACACGAGTCGGGCGTCGCGGGCGGCGGCCCCCGGCGCCGGTGGGGTCTCCATCACCGCTTCCAGTGTGTCGTGTCGTTCACGCTGGATGTCGAGGGCTCCCTCCACGGACTCCCGCAGCCGGCGGAAGTGCGTCGAGATCCGCCGCAGGAGATCGGACTCGGCGACGACGTGCACCTCGCGCCGGGACAGCTCGGTGTGCCCCGCGTCCGGCGACTTGTTGTCCGCGAGATCGACTGCCAGCGAGATCGTCTCGCCGGCACGCGGTCCCTCCGCGCGGCCCGGGGTGAGCTCGTCGAGTGGCAGCAGGTCCGCGACCACGACGTCCGTCGGCCGAGCCGCTCCGTCCTTCGGCAGGAGCGCCCGCTCGCTCTTGATCTCCTCGCGACCGGTGCTGGTCTTCACGTCGACCGACGCGAGCCCGAAGTCGTCCTTGGCCTCGACGCGGAGCGGGACGAGCGCACCCGGTACCACCACGTGGATGTCGTCACCCGACGGCAGCAACATGCGGCCGACCGGTGCATGGTCCTCGACGGCGACGATCGGGTAGGTGCCGGGCTTCGGATTGCGGAGCCCCTGCGCGCCCTCGAGGTGCACCTCGTATCGGTCGGAGGCGGTGATCGTGAAGTCGGCGGCGAAGCGACGTCGCACGCCCGAGTCGTCCTCGATCGACTGCGGCTCGAGCGGGACCTCGTTGGTGCCCTCGAGGAACACCAGCGCGGCGTGCTCGACGGCCTCGGTCGCGGTCACGGTCAGCCTCACGTGTGTGCCGACGAGCGCTTCGATCGTGCCGCCCGGTTGGGTCTCCGGGGCCTTGCCGGTGTACGCCGGATACGTGAGCTCGGCTGCGATGGTGCCGACGAGCGGCGGGCGCACGGTGCGGACGTGGACCACGAGATCGCCGTGGGGATCGTCGCCACCCCGTGCGTGGAACGAGAACTCGCCTTGCACCTGACGGAACACGTGCCGGAACCGGTCGCCCGGCCGGCGCGTCGTCGCGATCTCCGGTGCCATGCCGCGTGCGCCCTCGACCACCAGGTAGACCTCGCGTGGCACCACGCCGTCGGCGCGGACGAGCACCGGCAGGTCGGCGCCAGCGGCGAGCGTCACGGTCGATTCCCGGTTGCCCTGCTCGATGCGGTAGTCGGAGTCCTCCTTCGGCAACTCGATGTGCAGCGTCGTCTGTCGCGGGTAGTCCACCGCGAACCCGAGTGCACGCTTCAGCATCGTCCACACGTAGTCCGGCTGCACCGCGAGGACGCCGAACGCGAGCACGAGCGCCGTGCCCGCGACGGCCCAGACGCGCACCGTGCGGCGGGGATCCAGCACGGTGCCGAGAGGCAACCGCTTCACTTCGTCTGCGGCCTGGTCCAGCAGGCGTTGCACCATCGCCGCCGACTGGTCGCGAAGGTCACCGCGCGCTGCGGCCACCTCGAGCTGGTGGGCCGAGATCAGCCGCTGATGCAGCTCCGGGAACCGTCGTTCGACGGCCAGCGCGACGTCGTCCCGGCCGAACGGCCGGCGGAGCGGATACAGGATGCGCCGCCGCAGTCCCATCACGAGGTAGGCGACGATGCCCAGCGTGACGACGATGCGGACCGGCACCGGCAGGCGGAGCAGCCGGTCGACCGCGTAGTACCACGAGCAGACAGCCGATCGCGGCGGCGACCATCCAGCCCGCGCCGTGGATCAGGAACCGGGTCCGAATCCTGCGGAGGAGGGTGCCGAGGACGCCCTCGATCTCCCGGGCGCGCGCGTCGTTGGTGGTCGGGACGGTGCTCACGTGTGGTTGGTCAACGCTGGAAGATCGGGAGGTACTGGTAGGGGATCTGCAGGATCAGCGTGGCGACCGCCGTGGAGAACGCCTCCCCGGGACCGGTGTGGCACGGCCACGCGCCGTTGCTCTGCTGCGACCGGACGAGGAGGTTGCGGATGTCGCGGAAGTACTTGTTCCACTTGGTGCCGCCGGCCGTGTAGTAGGCCTGCACGGCGTAGTAGTGGCCGTAATAGAAGAAGTAGTGGCCGAGATAGTGGTGGTTGAACTCCGCCATCTGCCCGTCCATGAACTCGAAGGCGTCCTCGATGATCGGGTCGTCGTAGATGCCGGCGGCGTGCAGCGTGGTGACGCCGGCCGCGGTCAGCGGGAAGGTCGCCCGGCTGTGCCCGCGGAGCTGGTAGCGGAACGCACCACCCTCGTCGTACGGCGCGAACCCGCGGAAGCCCTGCGCGACGTCGCCACGCCGCACCGCACTGCGGCGCACGTAGGTCTCGGCGTCCCGGATCGTGCGCGACGGCACCGCGATGCCGACGTTGCGCGCCGAACGCAGCGCCAGCACCTGGCAGACCGTGATCGACATGTCCGACTCGCGGGCGAACGGCTTGTAGCGCCAGCCACCCTCCCGGTTCTGGGAGTCGACGATGATGTTGACGGCGGACTGCAGCGCGCGGCGCACGTCCGCCCGATAGGTCATGCCGTAGATCTCGGCGAGGAACAGCGTCGCGAACGCGTGGCTGTACATCCGCGTGCCGTGGTCGGTGATGTAGCCGCCGTCCTGCACCGAGCGGAGCACGTAGCCGAGGCCGCGCTCGATGACGTCGCCGTACTCGCCGCGGCCGGGGAGATGGCCACCGGCGAGGAAGCTCATCAGCGCCAGTGCCGTCACGCCGACGTGCGGGCTGTCGGGCTCGAGCACGCGGTAGTCGGTGTTCAGCTTGAAGCCGATGTCCTGCACCCAGTAACCGCCGGGATCCTGGGTCTGGGCGAGGAACCGCAGGCCGTTGTCGACGGCCTGGCGGACCTCCGGAGTGATCCAGTCCTCCGCCGAGCCGATCTGCGCCTCGTGGGGGCGCTGCCCGGGCGCGAGGCACGCGAGCAGCGCGGCGCAACCGGCCGCCCTGAGCTGGAAGTGGAGCATCTTCGGAGTCCTCGTCACGTCTCTACTATCGTCTCGGCGAACCGAGCAGCCGGATGCCGTCCTGGGACGAAACGACCAGCAGGCCGTCGTGGGCATGCACGGTCACGGGCCGTTCGGCGTCCAGTGTAAGGGTGTCTGACCCGCCCGGCAGGGCGCCCCGGCGGGTCGCGAGGTCGAGGACCTTGATCAGCGGCGAGCGCCGCCCCTGGCGGTACAGCGGGATCAGCAGGTAGCCGTCGCCCAGGATCGGCTGCTGGAGGATCCGCGCGACGTTCGGGAGGGGGTAGCGGAAGTTCGGGCCGGCCTCGCCGAGGGACACGCACGAGATCCGCGGGGCATTGGTGCGGTCGCGGACCAGCAGGGTCTCCGGCACCGCGTGGTCCCATGGGGAGGCCGGCCAGTTGTCGAGGACCGCCTGCTCGCCGAAGTCGAGCGTCCGGAGCTGGTCACCGGTCGCCGCGTCCAGCACCAGCAGGCGTGCGGTGACGCCGGTGCCGCCGCGTTCGAACAGGACGACGCGACCGTCCCGCACGCCGATGCGGTTCACGTAGGCTCCGGTCGCGCCGCTCCAGTCCCAGAGCGGCTTGCCACTGCCGCGCGCGAGCGCGACCAGCCGGGGGACGTCCTCGGGCGAGCCGGGCTCGACCGGGAAGTAGATCGCGTGGTCGTCGGCGGTGAACCCGGTCTGGATGTCCCGCACGTACAGCCGCCGCGACGCGCTGCCGGTCAGGCCGACCGACGCGAGGACCTTCTGGGTCAGCGGCGTCGCGCCGACCGTCGTGCCGAGCACCGGGTCGATCTCCCGGATCAACGGTCCGTCGCCGTCCCCGCGCGCATCGAACTGCCAGAGCAGGCCGGCGGCCGGCTGCGGCTCGGCGCCGTCGCGCCAGCCGGGTGGCTCGTTCTCGAACAGCACGGCCCCGCTGTCGGGTTCGAGGCCGACGATGTGGCGGTCGCCGCCGTTGGTGTCGTTCGAGTAGAGGTGCAGCACCCCGCCGGTCATGCCGAGGCTCTTGAGGCGGCGGTTGCGGCCGGGATCGTAGGTCCACGACACGAGGCCGGCCTTCCAGTCGATTCCCCGTACGCGGTTGACCTCGGTCACCACGAGCGTGTTGCCGCAGACGAACAACGGGCCGATGTCGAGGCCTTCGATCGGCACGCTGATCCGCGCGTCGCCGACCTGCTTCGGCAGACCGCGCTCGAGGTCGAAGACCAGGAGCTGTGCGCCGTCGACGCTGATCGCGAGCGGGATCCGCGCGGGTTCGCGGAAACCCGCGGCGGCCACCACCGCCTTGTCCGTCAGCTCCGGCGGGGGGATGGAATCCGTGGGCTCGAGGAACGCGAGCTGCGTCACCGGCAGCTCGGCCGGACGCGCCGATGGCTGCGGTGCAGGTGGGAGCGCCGCGATGAGGTCGGCGTAGCGCGCGCCGGCGTCGGGAGCGTAGTCGGACGGCTCGTCGCCGTGGGCGGCGACGAGCCGCGTGCCGAGTGCGTGCGCGAGGCCCAGATTGCCGGCCCGCACGGCGCTGACGATCATCCGACGCAGGACGCCGGCCGACAGCGCACCGCGCGCGACCGCGTCGCGGAACGCGGCGGCCGCGACCCCGAGATCACCGGACGCCACCGCCGTCTCGAGGAGTCGTTGCGTCGCGACACGGGCGGCCGCCGACTGCGGGAAGCGATCGACCACGTGCCGGAGCAGCGCCGCGTCGTCCCCGGCGGCCTTCAGGAGCTCGACTGCGCGCGCCTCGATCGGCGCGTAGATCTCGCGGCCGTGCTTCTCGATCAGCGTCGAGAGCGTCTGGCTCGCGATCTCCCGGATCGGCCGCGACGCGAACTCGACGTCGCCGTAGCGGTCCATCAGCAGCTGGCAGCGCTCGGCGGCCTCGCTCGGATCCTGCAGGTACGGGATGCTGCGCACGAGGGCGTACACCGACACGGGCACGCGGCCCGCGCCGCGGAACGGGTAGGTCTCGCGCCCGTAGCGGCGCGCCATCAGGTCGAGCTCGGCGAGCATCTTCGGCGCGTCGTCCGAGCACAGCTCGACGATCTCCTGCTGCGCGCGAAGCCACTGCGCCGGCTGGACGGCTCGCTCGCGCGCGCGTTCGAGCAGCGCGATCGCGCGGGCGGGCGCGTCGTCCGCGGTCTGGATCGCCCGCTCGAGCGAGATGCGGAACAGCCCCTGCGCGAGCTCCGAGTAGACGCGTGAGCCGCTGCCGAGGCCCTGCTCGTGGGCCGACTTCAAGCCGGCTTCGAAGATCGCCTCGACGCGCTCGGCAGCGTTCCCTTCGACGCGCTTGCCGAGCAGCGCGCGTTCGAGCGTCGCGAGCCGCAGGAGCGCGACCGGATCGTCCGGTCGCGCGTCCACCGCGGCGCGGGCGTCACGCACCAGCGAATCCAGATCACCGTCGATCTCGACGCTGCCGTTCTGCACGAACACACTGAGCCCGTCGATCAGCAGCAGGTTGCCGCGACTGCCGCCCGGCAGGTTCCCGAGCTTCGGGTCACGGTGGCCGAGCAGGTCGAGCACGGTCAGCGTGCCGGTCGTGCCGACGTAGTAGATGCGGTTCCCGGCGATCGCGCCGCGCGGAATCGCATTGGCGCGGTAGCGGTCCTCGCCGAGCTCGCCGGCGTTCGCCACGAACGAGACGCGCGGCCGTTGGCCCTCGCCGTGAGCCTCGACCGCGACGATGCCGAGGCCGGAGAACACGAACTGCTTGCCGATCGCGCCGAGCAGCCAACGAATCGTCGCGGTGCTGCGGCCGTTGATCTCGAACGGCAGCTTCCACTGCATCTCCCCGGTCTGGATGTCGAGGCCGAGGGCGTATTCCGAATCGAGCGGAGTCGTCGCCATCACGCCGTCGGTGACGACGATCGGGTTGTTCGCGAAGAACACCGGGCGACGTTCCTGGTCGCGGAGCTGGGTCCGCGGCAGCGGGATCGTCGGGTAGCCGGTGATCCACCGGATGCGACCGTCTTCGGCGTCCACCGCGAAGCAGACGCCCAGGTTGGTGGTGCCGACGACCATGCCGTCGACGAGCGCGATCGGCCCGGCGGCGAACTCCTGCTGCGCGTTGCCGAACATGTTGACCTCCTGCTGGCTCGTGCAGATCAGGCGGCGCCAGCGCGGTTCGCCGGTGTGGAGGTCGTACGCCGAGATGTAGAACGCGATGGCGCCGGTCTGGTCGTGGGTCGCGCAGTAGACCGTGTCGCCTTGGATGATCGGCGCACCACACGCGTCCTGGCCGTGGAAGCGCTTGGTGATCGGTCCGCCGTGGCGGTCGAAGTGCGCCCAGAGGCGTTTGCCGGTCGCGCGGTCGAACGCGAACAGTCGTCGTGCCGGGATCTTCTCGATGATGCTGATCGTGTTGCGGAAGGTCTGCGTCCGCGCCGCGCCGACCACGTCGATCGGCACCTGCAGTGCCGCGACCACGACGTCCGGCGACGTCGCGCACGCGAGGATCAAGTCCGGGTTGATCTGGCCGCGCGCCTCGCCGATCTCGTCGCTGCCGACCATCGGGCCCGGCGCGACCCAGGCGGTCTCCTGACGTAGCGGATCGAGGCACCACACCGATTGACCGTCGTCGAGCAGGATGCCGGACAGGTCCCCGATCGCGTGCATCGGGTACTCGTTGAGGTCGAAGCCATCGGCCTGCATCGGCTCCTGCCAGGAGTGCGACTGCGTGCCCACCGGCGGCGTCATCTGCCGAGAGCCGTCGAGTCCGCCGCCGTACGCCGGCCAGCCACCGACCGCGTTGCCGGGCAGTGCCGCGCGTAGCGCGTCGACCATCGGTGCATCGTCGGGGAGACCGACGCCCGCCGAGCTCAGCACGAGCAATCGGGCTGCCTGCGCGCGCTCGACCAGACCGCGGTGCTCGTCACCGATTGCGGGAACGCAGTCGAGCGCCGCGCGGAGGTACTGCTGCGCGTCGATGCCGTCGCCCGCCTCGAGCGCGAGATCGGACAGGCGTACCCGCGCCCGCACGCCCGCGGACGAGGTCGGGTAGCGTTGCGCGAGATACTCGAGCCGTTCGTGAGAGAGCGTGCGCGGGTCGGCGACGAAGTCCGGGCCGGCCTCGAGCCGCGCGAGCCGTTCGTAGAGTTCGCGACCCTCGGGAGGCAGATCGCGCAGCGTCTCGAGGACCGCGAGGCGCAGGCCGATCCAACGGTCGACCGTGCCGATCACCGGCACCACGCCCTGCGACGCGTCGCGCAGCAGTCGATTCAGCCGTTCGACCGCGGGCTCGAACTGGTTCGCGGCGATCTCCTCCTGCGCCTGCTGCCACTCGGCGATCTCGTCCTGGGAGCGAGGCAGGCTGTAGAGGCCGTCGGCACCCGTGGCGAACGGTTCCAGATCCTGGGCCGCGGCGGGGGCGCACAGCGCCGCGGCGGCGAGCCACGCGGTGATCCGGAAGTTGCGCATCGTCATCGCTCCGCCCTCGCCGCGATCGCGGGGATCCCCAGTACGCGGGAGGCACGCGGGAGTTGCAAGGGGGGGCGAGGTTCCACCGATCGGTGGAACGGCGGCCTCGGATCGACTCGGCCGGTCCGCGGACGGACCGGCGACGGTCGCGTCCCGTCGTTCATACGAGCCTCGCCCGCTTCCGCAGGATCCACTCGGCGGACAGGAGCGCGAGCACCGCGAACAGGCTCCAGAACGTGTCCCAGATCGGCCGCGTCGAGCGATCGACCTCGGTTTCGACCGCGCGTCGTCCGCCGAGCTCGGGAGCGAGCGTTCCCGCGTCGGCGAGGAACGTGTAGTGGCCGCCCTTCGAGCGCGTCGCGATGTCCTCGAGCATCTGGCGGTCCTGGCTGGACTCGGCGAGCTCGCGGTCGGGGATCTTGACGAACACGTCCTCGCGGGCGAGCACCTTGCCGGCCGGGTTGTCGTCCTCGAACACGAGGAAGCTGTAGCTGCCGGGGTCGTCGAGCGTGAACCGACCCTGGTACGAGCCCGGCTCGGCGAGCACCGGCCGCAGCACGCGCCGCTCGGGGTCGCCGTCGGCCTTGCGCAGGAACACCGTCGCCTGCTCCGCGGTCGCGGGATGCAGCTCTTCATCCCGCATCAGGAGCGTGACCGCGACCTGGCCGCCGGTCTCGATCGTCGACCGGTCGACGCGCAGATCGACGCGCTCGTCGCGACGCCGCAGTTTGCCGCTGGCGAGATGGCGGACGACGTTCCGCCAGAACCGGTCGTAGTACTTCTCGCCGTAGGGATTCCGCCAACGCCACGTCTCATCGGTGGCGATGAAGAACGTGTTGCCGCGCGGGAAGAAGCTCGTCGCCGCGATCACCCGCTTGCCGTAGCGGTTCTCGTCGGTCGGGTGGCGGAGCAGCACGGTCGCGCCGGGCTTGGACTGCTGCACCGGGTAGTACCACTCCAGATCGGGGAAGCCCTGCTCCCAGAGCAGGCGGTTGTTCTCCGGCTCGCGCTTCAGCAGCACGATGTCGTGCGGCTGCGCCGGATTGTCGAGCTGGGGGCGGAAGCCGGCGATCGCGGTGCCGGCGGCGCGGACGTCCCGCGGGTCCTCCAGCACGACCGGCAAGAGATCCTCGAGCGGTGTTCCGCGGTAGCGCTCGGGCATGGCCTGCTCGCCGGCCAGCATCCCGATGCCACCGCCCTGCTCGACGAACTCGACCAGCAGGTCGAGCCATTGGCGGAGCTGCTCCTCGGTGGGTGCGATCTTCTCGGGCGGGACGTCGCCGAGCAGGATCACCTCGTACTTCGAGAGCTCCTCGCGGGTTCGCGGGATGTCGCGCAGCGGCGGCAGGCCTTCACTGTGCTCCTGGATGAACGAACGGCTGGCATCGCAGAGCCATGCCTGCATGACGATGCTCTCGTCGACGCGGAGCAGCGCGTTCTTCAGGTAGCGGTACTCCCAGCGAGGGAGGTCGTCGATGTACAGGACGTGGATCTTCTGGTCGTCGACGCGGAGGAATCGCACGGCCTGGTTGTCGTCGAACGTCGTCTCTTCGGGCAGCGGCGAGGCCTCGAAGCGGAGCGTCCAGTCCCCGGACTCCTGGAAGGTGTGGTAGAGCCGCACCTTCACCGGCACGTGATCGTCCGCGAGCGTTGCACGCGCGGTCTCGAGCTTCGTGTAGGGCTGGCGGTCGCGCGAACCTTCGAGCGTCACCGTCACCTGCCGGCCCGCCAGACCTTCGGCGTCGAGCGCGCATTCGAACACGATCTCCTCGCCGCGCAGTGCCTGCTGCGGTCCGGGTGGACCGATGATGCGGACGTTGCGCGGCGGGTTGGGGTCGCCGACGCCGATCGTGAAGATCGCGGTGTCGTCGAGGCGGTAGCGGTCGGCGACCTCCGCCGGATCGAGGCCGGCGTTGTTGCGACCATCGGAGACCAGGATCAGTGCGTCCAGGTTGACCGCGCCGGCCGCGGCGAGATGGAGGTCGAGCGCGTCGCCGATGCTGGTGCGGGGACCGCGGCTGGTCAGCTCGTCGAGGGAGCTGATCGGCAGCGGCTTCCGCACGAACCGGAACAGGCGGACGTCGTAGGTCTCGCGGAGTTTGTCGAGCAGACCGCCGGGTTTCGACAGCACGCGCTGGACGAGGTCGGCGCGCGTGTGCGAGGCGATGTCGGTGACGCCGGCGGCCTTCTCCAGCGCCTGGCGCTGCGCCTCGTCCGGGTAGGTGTCGCGGCGCTGCATGCTCGCCGAGTCGTCGACGAGCACGTGGAGCTGGCTCTGCACCTCGGTGTAGCGGACGCGCTCCCAGTTCGGCTGGAACAGCAGGAACAGGCACAGCGCGATCGCGAGCCCGCGCAGCGTCGACAGCAACAGGCGCGTCCTGGGCTCGAGGCGCTTCAGGCCTCCGTACGACCACCACGCGAACGCGATCGTCGCCGGCAAGAGGACGAGCCCGATGATCCACAGCTCGGGCAGCGAGAGGAACAGGAAGCGTTCCTCGGTCTGGATCGAGTCGGCACCCTGGGGCGCCGTGTCCGCGAGCAGCGCGAGGAGCGAGGCGATCACGAGCGCCTCCCGGAGATCCAGCGTGCGAGAGTCGCTTCGCCGACGACGAACACGAGCGTCATCAAGAGCAGCAGCGGACCCAGCTCGTTCATGCCGGAGTCGAGCGACGATTCGGACGCTGCGGGCAGGCCGGTGCGGATCGCGTCGACGCCGAGGCGTTCGCGCGCGGACTCGTGCGAGAGGTAGGCGAGCTCGCCTTCGGCGGCGTCCGGGTTGACCGCGAACAGCTCGGTGTGGCGGAGCTGGCTGCCGGCATCCTCACCGAGCAGCATCTCGAACTCGTAGAACCCGGCGTGGTCGGTGCGGCGGTAGGGCGGCAGCGCGTAGCGATCGCCGGGGACCGGGTGCGGCTCGTCGCCGATCGGCACCTTGCCGATGCCCGAGCTCTCCGGCGGCACGATCGCGAGGTCGGTCGGACGCTCCCGGAGCGTCGTCGTCAGCACGTTGCCGACCTCGACGTTGCGCTCGTCGTGGGCCGGCAGCGTCAACCACTCGGCGAGCGGCCACAGGAACAGGAACGACAGGCCGCCGACCGACGTGTCGAGGCGGTTCCAGCGGTCGGGCTTGCGGCTGATCGCGCTGGTCAGGCAGATCACCTTGCCGGCGCCGTACTGCGACGCGACGAGCAGCGGGCTCTGCCGGGCGTCGTTCACCGTCGCCAGGACCTGCGGGGGGATGGTCGGGCTGCCGTCGGTCGGTGGGTTCGCCTGCACGGTCGAGCCCACGAAGCGCCAGATCGGCAGGCTCTGGAACAGCTCGAAGTAGACCGGGTCGGTGAAGTCGCGGAACACCGGATGGTCGCGCGCGACGATCGTCGAGCCGTTGTAGCGGTCGCCACCCGGGGCGAACCCTTCGACGCTCTCCAGCAGGAGCGGCATCGGCCCGTCGCCGGCCGCGTGCAGGTGCAGGTTGTAGCTGTCGAGGTTGGCGCCCGCGCCGAGCATGATGAACAGGCCGGTGCCGGCGCGCACCGCGGCGTCGAGTGACGCCGCGACCTGGTCGTCGAGTCGCGGCACGTCCGCCAGCACCACGAGGTCGTAGTCGGCCGGGTCGGTGCGGCCGGCGAGGAACGACACCGTGTCGACCACGGTGGGGGCGAACTGCGTCAGGTCCGGGGAACCCTGGCCGGCGGTCGGGTCGAGCACCTCGAGCAGATGCGTCGACTCGCGCAGGCTCGGGTCGTCCTCGGAGCTGCCCTCGACGACCAGCATCTTCAGCCGGTCGCGCACGTCGACGATGCGCTGGCGGCGGTTGTCGGTCGGGAGCGCGTCGTCGTCGATCGACACCGAGAGCTTGCGCTGGCCGAGCTCGTGGAACACCGTCTGGAACACCACTTCGCCGTCGGCGCCGGCATCGACGGACAGCGGCATCCGGGTCGGCTGCGCCCCGTCGATCTCGAGCGTGACCTGGAGCGTCTGCGCTCGCTGGGTGCCGATTGCGCACGGTCGCGACCACCGGCACGGCGACGCCGCGGATCGCGTGACCGTTGCCGATCTTCAGGTCGACGACCTGCAGATTGTCTTCGAGTCCACCGTCGCCGCCGCCCCGCACGTCGAAGACCTCGAGCTCGCCGTGCTTCTTGATCCTGGCGATCGCGTCCGCTGCGGTGTCCTTGAACATCGCTGCAGTCGGCTCGGCGACGGCGTTCGGCTCCTGCGTGGCCGCCGGCGCCTTCGCGGATGCCGGCTGCTCCGGCGACGCGGCCGGCTGCCCCGGGAGGTTCTCGCCGAAGGCGCGCGACTGCAGATCGGTGAACAGGTGCACGCGCACCTCCGAGCCAGCAGCGGTCTCCTCGACGAGGTCGGCGACCTGGATCAGCGCGTCGGTCAACGGCGCGGCGCCGTCCGCCGGCGGCGGGAGCGCGGCGATGCGCGCCTTCACGCGCTGGACGTCGATCTCCTCGCGCATCGGGATCGACGGCCGCACTCCGGCCAGCACGACGCTGATCCGGTGCGTCCCCTCGCTGCCCGCGACGCGGTCAAGGAGGTCCTGGGCGAGCGCGCGCGCGCGCTCGAACGGCGTCGTCGATCCGGCGAGCGCCAGCTTCATGCTGTAGCTCTGGTCGAACACCAGCACGTGGTGGACCGGTGCCGTCGCCGTGCCGAGCGACGAATCGCTCTGCAGCAGCGGCCGCGCGATCGCGAACGCGAGCAGCAGGGGGATCGCGCAGCGCATCAACAGGAGCAGCAGGTTCTCGCGGCGGAGACGCCGTCGCTGCTTCTTGTAGGCCGCGAGCAGGAACTCCATCGCGGCCCACTGCCGGCGCTTGAAGCGCTGGCGGTTGAGCAGGTGGATGATCAGCGGCACCGCGAGGAGCGCGCCACCGAGCAACAGGGCCGGATTGAGGAACTGCAGCACGAATCGTTCTCGGCGCCTACTTCCTGCGCTTCGCGCGGGCGGTGCGCGCGGCCAGATACGACGACAGGACGACGTCGAGGGGCTGGTCGTCGACGAGCTTCACGTAGTCCGCGCGTTCGGCCAGGCAGCCTTTGCGCATCTTGTCCTGGAACTGCGCCACCTCCGCGAGGTAGGCGTCGCGCAGCGCCTGTGGATCGGCGAGCAGCTCGGGCATCTGCTCGAGTCCTTCGAACATCGTCATGCGCTCGAAGGGGAACTCGACCTCGTCGCGGTCCAGGACGTGGAACACGATGATCTCGTGGCCGCGTTGGCCGAGTGACCGGAGGCCCTTCAGGATCTCGTCGGCATCGTCGAACAGGTCCGAGAACAGCAGCACGATGCCGCGCTTCGGGATCGACGCCGGCGAGTTCCTGGAGCACCGCGCCGATCTTGGTCTTCTGCGTCGGCTGGGCCTCACCGAGCGCCTGGAAGATGTTGCTCAGCGCGCCGCGCGTGTTGCTGGTCGGCGAGATCCGTGCGCATCTTCTCGTCGAACAGCGCGAGACCGACCGCGTCCGCTTGCTGCTGGAGGAGGTAAGCGAGCGACGCCGCCGCGGTCGCGCGCGTAGTCGAACTTGCTCATCCCGTCGTCGTGCGCGTAGCGCCATCGACTCGCTCTGGTCGACGAACAGACGGGCGCGCAGGTTGGTCTCTTCCTCGAACTCCTTGATGTAGAAGCGGTCGGTCTTCGCCGTAGATCTTCCAGTCGACGAAGCGGATGTCGTCCCCGGGCACGTACTCGCGGTGCTGCGCGAACTCGACCGAGAAGCCCTGGTAGGGCGACTTGTGCATGCCGGAGATGAAGCCCTCGACGACCAGGCGGGCGCGGAGCTCCAGCTTCTGGACCTTCGCGAGGACCCGGGGGTCCAGGTAGTTCTCGGTGTCGGTCGGTGCGGCCATCGGCAGGTGGGGATCCGCGGTCTCTCGTCGTCGCGGCGGCGGGTCGGACTCAGCGTCCGATCACGCCGGGCAGCTTGCCGTCCGCGAGCGCCGCGGATGCGTTGGGGTCGATCTCCTCGAGGAGCCGATCGACGACGGTGTCGGTCGTGATGCCCTCGGCCTCGGCGGAGAAGTTCGTGATCAATGCGGTGCCGCAGCACCGGCTTGGCGACCGCGCGGATGTCCTCGGCGGACGACGTGGAAGCGCCCTGCAGCAGCGCGCGTGCCTTGCCGGCGAGGACCAGGAACTGGCTCGCGCGCGGTCCGGCGCCCCAGGCCAGCCACTCCTTGATCGAAGTCCGGAGCGCTGCTCGGTCGTCAGGCGCGTGTTGCGCGCAGAGCGCAGCGCGTAGTCGAGCACGTGATCGGCGATCGGGACGCGGCGGACGATCTCCTGCAGCCGCAGGATCTCGTCGCTTGTCGAGGACGGCGCCACCTCGATCTCGCGCGTCTCGGTCGTGCGCCGCACGATCTCGCGCTCCTCCTCGAGGCTCGGGTAGTCGACCTTGACCATGAACATGAAGCGGTCGAGCTGGGCTTCCGGCAGCGGGTAGGTGCCTTCCTGCTCGATCGGGTTCTGGGTCGCGAGCACGAAGAACGGCTTGTCGAGGTCGTAACGGTGGCCGCCCGCGGTCACCTGGTACTCCTGCATCGCCTCGAGCAGCGCGGCCTGCGTCTTCGGCGGCGTGCGGTTGATCTCGTCGGCGAGGATCACGTTCGCGAAGATCGGGCCCTTGACGAACTTGAACACGCGCTCGCCGGTCGCCTTGTCCTCCTGCACGAGGTCGGTGCCGGTGATGTCCGACGGCATCAGGTCGGGGGTGAACTGGATGCGCTTGAAGGACAGGTTCAGGATCCGCGACAGCGTCGAGATCATCAGGGTCTTGGCGAGACCCGGGACGCCGATCAGGAGGCAGTGGCCCCGGCAGAACAGCGCCATGAACAGCTCGTCGACGACCTGCTCCTGGCCGACGATGATCTTGCCCATCTCCTGCTTCATCTTCGCGTAGGCCTGCTGGAGGTGTTCCACCTGCTGCAGGTCGTCGGGAGAGGGGCTCGTGGAGGTCGGTTGCTCGGTCATGGTTCCTGTCTGGGCCGTGGAACGGAGAATCGTCGTGTCGGGGCTGGCCGTCGAAACGGCCCTTGCAGGGCGTCAGGTTTACGCGGAAACGCCCGCGCGTGTGGGATCGCTCCCTGGATTCCGCCGGTGCGGCGGTCCGGATGCAGGCCTCGGCGCGGAACGCCGTTCACCGCGGTGTCGCCTGCGCGTCGTCGGGGGCCAGGCCGTGCCGGTCCATCTCGATCAGCACCGCCTCCGGGTCGCGGCCGAGCGTCGCCTCCTGACGCTCGACCTTGGCGGCCTCCGACGTCGCCTGTCGCAGCGCTTCGGCCTTCTGCTCGGCCACCGCGCGGAGCGCGTCGCGCTCGGCGAGTGCCGGCATCGTGCTGTGGCCGAACAACACCAGGGCGACGACCAAGCAGCCCAGGGTGACGAGCCAGGGGAACAAATCCGCCGACGGCGGGTCCGCCCGGCGATCCGATCCGGAACCTCCCATGGGCCGGCAGGATACCACACACGCGCTGGCGGAAGCGCGGGTCCGGGCGAATCGTCGTCACCCGGCGGCCGGCGATTCACCGCAGACCGTAGATCGCCCCGCCGCCGAGCTGCTCCTCGATGCGCAGGAGCTGGTTGTACTTGGCGACGCGGTCGGTGCGGGCCGGAGCGCCGGTCTTGATCTGCCCGACGCCGGTCGCGACCGCGAGGTCGGCGATCGTCGTGTCCTCCGACTCCCCGGAGCGATGCGAGACGACCGCCGTCATGCCGCTCGCGTGGGCGAGCTCGATCGCTTCGAGGGTCTCGGTGAGCGTGCCGATCTGGTTGACCTTGATCAGGATCGAGTTGGCGGCGTTCCGCTCGATGCCCTCGATCAGCCGCACGGTGTTGGTGACGAATACGTCGTCGCCGACGATCTGGATGTGATCGCCGAGCGCCGCGGTCAGGGCGGTCCAGCCGTCCCAGTCGTCTTCGGCCATGCCGTCCTCGATCGAGAAGATCGGGTACTCGCTGCACCACTCGGCGTACAGCTCGATCAGCGCCTCGGCGTCGAGCGTGCGGCCTTCGCCGGTCAGCTCGTAGCGGCCCTCGCGGTAGAACTCGGTGCTCGCTGCGTCGAACGCGAGCTGGACGTCGTCGCCGGGTCGGTACCCGGCCTTCTCGACCGCCGCGAGGATCACCTCGATCGCCTCGCGGTTGCTCTTCAGGTTCGGGGCGAATCCGCCCTCGTCGCCGACGCTGCTGCCGAGGCCCTGCTCCTTCAGCACCTGCTTGAGCGCGTGGTAGACCTCGGAGCCCATGCGCAGGCCTTCGGCGAACGTCTCGGCGCCGAGCGGCATCACCATGAACTCCTGGAAGTCGACGTTGTTGTCGGCGTGCACGCCGCCGTTCAGGATGTTCATCATCGGCACCGGCAGCCGGCGCGCACCGATGCCGCCGAGGTAGCGGAACAGGGGCATGCCGGTCTCGTCGGCCATCGCATGCGCGACCGCGAGGCTGGTGCCGAGGATCGCATTCGCGCCGAGCTCGCTCTTGTTCGGCGTGCCATCGAGCGAGCAGAGGATGTCGTCGATCTCGGTCTGGTCCTCGGCGAGCTCGCCGATCACCGCCTCGAGGATCCGCGTGTTGACGTTGTCGACGGCCTTGCGCACGCCCTTGCCGCCGTAGCGTTCGCCACCGTCGCGCAGCTCGACGGCTTCGTGCACGCCGGTCGACGCGCCCGAGGGCACGATCACGCGCCCACTGGCACCGGACTCGAGTTCGGCTTCGACTTCGATGGTCGGGTTGCCGCGGGAGTCGAGGACTTCACGCGCCCACACGCTGACGATCTGGCTCATGGGGGTGGAGGATAGCGGGCGGGCAGCCCGGGTTCCGCACCTTGTCGCCGGCGATCGACCGCGCCGCGGACCGTGTGCGACTTCGAGGAAGTCACGCACTGTCAGAGGCCGATCGTCTCGTGCAGGGCGTTCGTGAGTCGCGCCGCGTTCGGCTGCACGAAGAGGCCCTGGACGAAGATCGAAGCCCCGATCAACGACGGGATCGCCGGCACCGGGAGCGGCACCGTGGCCTCGCCGCCCGCCGGCGGCACGAGGGCGGCGCCGAGCACGATCGAGGTCGGGGCCGCCAGCCGGTAGTGGCCGCCGAAGGCGGGCACCGGGAGGTCGCCGCCCGAGGCGGCCAGCGCCACCACCAGGACGAACGGGCTCGGCGCGGGGCTCGCCGGAAGTCGGACGCCCACGATCCGACCCGTCCGGCCCGTGCGGAGGCGCTCCGGGATCTCGAGCTGGGACGTGCGATTCGCCAAGACGTGCAGGCGGTCGATCGGCGCCGCGCTCTCGAGCAACAGATCGACGTCGCCGTCGCCGTCGAAGTCGAACGGCACGCTCGCCATCGTGTACGCCGGCGGACCGGCCAGATCGGAGCTCGTGGCATCGACGTAGCGCGCGCCGCGGCGCAGCAGGAGATGGTCGCTCTCCGGTGGACACAACGGCTCCGGCATCAGGCGATCGTCGGTGGTGAACCGGTACGGACAGCCGTTGCGGGCGAACAGGTCCGGCGCGCCGTCTTCGTCGACGTCCATCGCCACGATCTGCCAGGTTCGATCCTGGATCGAGGGCAGGACGCCGGCGGTCGCATCGACGAAGCCGGCGCTGCCGTCGTTGCGCCACAGGCGGTTCTGCTGTGCAGGCGCTCCGTAGGGCGGCCCGAGGCACGGCTCGAACTCGCCGCCGTTCGCCAGGAGGATGTCGAGATCCCCGTCCCCGTCGACGTCCGCGAGCGCGGTCGACCACGTGTGGTCGGCGTCGAACGGCAGGTTCGGGGAGTCGAGAAAGCGCATCCCACCGGCGTTCATCCAGACACGGGTCTGGCCGCCCACCCATCCGCTGGAGGTGGAGCGCGGGGTTGCGCCCAACACGAGGTCGGGACGGTGATCGCCGTCCAGGTCACCGATCGACACACTCAGGTGGAGCTCCGTCACCGGCGGCAGCCCGCCTGAGGTGTCGGTGAAGTTGCCGGCGCCGTCGTTGGTGCACACGAACACCCTCGACAGCGTCGGTGTGCGCTGCACGACCACGCAATCGAGATCCCCATCCCCGTCGAGGTCGGCGCACTCGATGTCGCTCACCGCGGGCGAGGCCACGCTGGCGGGCATGGTGGTGGAGGTCCCGGTGAAACGGCCCGCGCCGTCGTTCGACCAGATCCGGATCTCGTGGACGTCGACGTTGTTGACGTACTCGACCATCGATGCGAGCAGATCCAGATCGCCGTCGCCGTCGACATCGGCGAGTACCGGGGTCGCCCCGAACACGCCGGCATGCAAGTGATCCAACGACAAGAACACCGGAGCATGCGTGGCCGACACGTCGCGGAATTCGCCGTACCCATCGCCGAGGAGGACGCGCAACGGTCGCGTTCGTCCGTCCCATTGCGCCTCGACTTGGGTCGCGATCACGTCCGGTACCCCATCGCCATCGATGTCTCCCACGGCCGGATCACCCCGATGATCGTCGTTCCAGCGCGGCTCTCCCAGGGGTTCGAAGGTGCCGTGGCCCGTGCTCAGGTGGATCCGCGCGTCGAACTCGTGGACCCCGACCAGGTCGGCGAGTCCGTTGCCGTCCAGATCGCCGGCCGCCAGCACGATCGAGCCCGACTCCGGATGCTGGGAGCAGCTACCGCGCAACGCGTCGTGCACCCAGTTCGCCGGCAACGCCTCGTCCGGCAACTCGACGAACACACCGCCGTCGTTGCGGAACAGCCGCGATATCGGGTTGGCGGCCAACGCCAGGTCGAGGTCCCCGTCCCCGTCGATGTCGAGCGCCTCGACGTCGCCCGAGGTCTCGAGGCTCGAGGTATACGGCAGGGGCTGACTCGGGTCGCCGAACGCGGCCACGGTACCGTCCTGGAAGGCGCCGGTGCCGTCGTTCAGCAGCAAGGCCAGCGTTCGCACACGCGGCGAGCCGAAGAGGTCGAGGACCATGACGGCCACGTCGAGATCGCCATCGCCCTCGGCGTCCAGGAGCGCCAGGCGCTGGGCCTCTCGAGACTGGGGCCACGGCATTGCCACCAACGCGAACCGTCCGGTCCCGTCGTTGCGATATGCGGCGACGCCGTTGCCGCCGCTCGACCCGAGCGTGCCGGTCGAGAACACCACGTCGAGGTCGCCGTCGCCGTCGATGTCGCCGACCTCGGCGCAGCGTTCGACGTTGTTGTCCGCCGGCAGGTGGTTGGCGCGCTCGATGAACGTCCCGGTACCATCGTTCTCGAAGTAGCGATTCTGTCCGGACCAGGAGCCGCCGCGGTTCCCGTAGGGGCGGTTGCAGGTGAGCATGTCGGGATCGCCGTCGCCATCGAAGTCGGCGACCGCGAACGCCGCGGTGACGTACTGCGCATTGCTGATGCGGCCCTGCGCCTCCGTGAAGTTCCCGGCGCCGTCGTTCAGCAACAGTCGGTTCTGCAGGCACACCGGATCCAGCGCCAACGCGTCCCGCAGTGGATCGGTGATCGCGGCCTGTGCGACCAGCAGGTCCAGATCGCCATCGAGGTCGACGTCCGACAGCGCGACGTCCTGCGCGAGGCACACCGTCATCAGCGGCATCTGCGCAGCAGTGACGTCGGTGAAGATGCCCGCGCCGTCGTTCCGGAGGAGCCGGTGGCGTCGCACCGGCAGCGACGTCCGGTCCTCGAGGGTCGCGATCACGATGTCGAGGTCGCCGTCCGCGTCGACGTCGCCGAGCGCGATCCGGCTCGCGAAGTGGAGGTCGAGCATCGTGGGAGCCGTGCCACGATCGGCCGGAGCGAACCGGGTCTGGGCGTGGAGTGTGCGATGGGCGCCGAGGAGTGTGACCGCGGCAGCCGCCGTGAGGATGGAGGTTCGGAGCATGGGTGGTGCGATGGGTCTGGGTTCGGAGGCGCCGGCGGTACCCTCTCTGGCACGGCCCCTCGGAGCTGCTGCGTCCGGCTTCCGTAATCCCCGAGATCGCATGGTCAGCGCGGCCGGACCGCGGACGGGGAGCGCCACGCGGTCAACGTGAAGACCGCCGGTGTGCCGTCGGCAACGTGCTCTCGACAGTCGGCGACGCGGCCGCGTTCGTCGGTCGCGCGGAGCTGCCACGTGCCGGGTGCCAGCGGGACGTACCGTCGCACGGCCTCGTCGGCGGAGAAGAACGGTGGCGGCGGCCAGGTGCCGAGCTCCTCCGCGTGTCGTCCGTCGCGTTCGCGCACCCAGTCGAATCGGATCGTTCCCCGTGTGTGTCCGAACGGCGGAACGACGACCTGGCAGGAGATTCCGGGGCGCGCCGGGAGCTCGGCTCGCGCGCGGGTGCCGGGTGCGAGAGTCACCGTGGTCGTGGCCAGCCCGACTCCCCCGGATGTGCCGATCTCGTAGGTGCCCGGCAGGATCGGAAGCGACGCGTCCGGTCCCAGCTCGCGCAGGTCGCCGAGCGCGAGCCCGGCCGTGCGCACCGAGACCGCATGCAGCGGCTCCGAACCATGCGCGGCGATGCTCAGCTCCGCCACTGGTGGCACCGACCACGAGCCGAGCTCGCGGCGTTCACCCCGAGCGAGCTCGATCCGGACGACGTCCGCGCCGGCGATGCCTTCGAGGGTGCGCAGCAACGCGTAGTGACCGGCCGGAACCGGTCCGATCTCGAACTCGCCCGTCTCGGCGCCCGCGACCGCGATCGGTTCCGGCACGCCGCCGTCGAGCCAGACCGCGAGGACTCTCGCGCTCGACGGCGACCCGACGATCTCCCCGTGCACCGTCGCGGTCGCGCGCAGTGCGTCCGGCACGACGAAGCGCGGTCGCCGAGCGTCCGCCTGCACGTCCTGCGCGAGCGGCAGTGGCGTGCGCACGTCACTGCCCGGTTCGAGCACCGCCAGCGTGGCGCGCTGCGCGCTGCACCCATGGATCTCGAAGCGGCCGTCGCCGTCGGTCGTCACGCGCGTTCTCGCGTGCTGCGAGCCCGGTACCGACCACACGACGCACCAACCGGCGAGCGCGTCGCCTCGCGAGTCGACGAGGTCGGCGACCAGATCACGGCTGCTTCGCAACACCGGGTCCCAGCGCATGACGGCCCCGGCGCGTGGCACGACCGGATCGGATTCCGCCTCGTACCCGCCCCGGCGGCGTGCGCGCCAGCCGAGCGGCGTCGGCCGGACACCGATGAGCTCGAACGCGCCGTCGGCTGCGGAGACCGCAACGGGGTAGGCCCAGCCGGGACCGGCGTACTGGCAGGGCTCCAGGTCGGGGAAGCCGGCCTCGATCAGCACGTTCTGGATCGGCGAACCGTTCTCATCGCGCACGTGTCCACGCAGCGTCACCGGCTCCGACAGGATCACGTCGACGCGTGCCGGGTCGTCGATCGGGATGTCGCACACGGACCACCATGGCGCGCGGTCGACGGCTCCGATCCAGACCGGTGTGCGTCCGACCGGCAGGTCGTCCACTCGGAACGACCCCTCGGAATCCGTGATCGTGACGATCGCGCCACGCAGCGGTGCGGCGTCGAGCGAGCCGAGTGCGCCGATCACCACGCGTGCCCCAGCCAACGGGGTGCCGTCGGTGCCGCGGACGAGGCCGAGCAACCGACCCGACGGTCCGTTCTCGCAGCGCAGGACGACGCGCTGTCGCGTCCCGGGATCGCTCCCGATCCGTTGCCAGCACGAGGCCACGTGGCCGGCATGGCGAGCCGAGATCACACAGTCGGTCCCGACGTCCGCGATCTCGAAGTGACCCTGGGTGTCGCAGCTCGCCACCTTCATGGCGCGATCGCTCTCCAGCAGGGCCGGCGCCAGCCACAGCTCGGCTCCGGACAGCGGCCGCCCGTCGCCGTCGACGACCAGGCCGGACACATCGACCGCGCCCGGCAACCGGAGCTCGATGCGCGCGTTCCCGAGTTTCGGCACGAGGATCTCGCGTCGGGCTCCGCGCGCCTCGCGCAGCAGGTATTGGCCCGACGCGAGACTGGTGAACACGGCCGTGCCGCCGGCATTGGTGGTGGCCTGTCGCTCGAACAGCGCGCCCTGTGGGTGATCCGAGAGGAGGCTCAGCACCGATCCCGATGCAGGCGATCCATCGGGCCGCGTCACGTGCACGCTCAACCCCGCGGCGACGCGTTCGGGAGCGGGCCGCGTTCGCGCGTCACCGGGCACTCGCCGTCGATCGAGGCGAACGATGGAGTCCTCGACGGAGTGCGTCGCCACCGATTCCAGAGCCGGGGCGCCGACGGGCGCCGCGCGATCGGCGGACACCGTGGCGAGCGTCATGAGCCCGACGACGGCGATGCCGGCCGCTGCGGCGGGCAGTGATCGAGCGATCACGCGGCGCGAGCTCGGGTGCGCGCGGACCGACGCGCTCTTCGCCAGCGGTTCGCTCGGCGTCGAGAGTGCGGACCTCTCGCGTCGCGGCCCGAGGCGCAGTGCGACCAGCGAGAGCACCGCCAGCGGCGCGGCGATGGAGGCGCGGAGGCTGCGTCGCAGCATCGCCAGTCCACGGCTGATCTGGGATCGGACGGTGCCACGAGGCCGGCCGACCGCCCTCGCGATCTCCTTCGCCGAGCGGCCGTGATCGAGGTAGAGCGACAGCACGTCGCGATAGGCGGGAGGGAGCGCGTCGATCGCGTCGGCCACCATGCGGGACAGGGCCTCCTGTTCGCGCGAACGACCCGGCTCCGGGTGCCATGGTCGCCGCTCGCCGCGGTAGCGCTCGGCGTCGATCGTCCGCCGTGCATCGCGTCGCTCGATGCGTACGCGGTTGAGCAGGATTCCCGTCAACCACGGCATCACGTGTCGCCCCGTCTCGAAGTCCGCCCGGTTCGTGATCGCGGTCACGAACGTCGCCTGTACGGCGTCGTCGGCGCGGTGGGCATCGCCCAGTCGCCGCCGCGCGACGATCCACAGTCTCGGCGCGGCAGCGGCGTAGACGCGCGCCAACGCCTCGCGGTCACCGGAGTCCCGGAATTCGCTCCAATCCCGATCCAACCGGAGATCCGTCGAGTCGGATCTCGTCGTCATGACGACCTCTTACCATGAGGTGCGTGTGCGCGCCGCCCTCGGTTGGCGCTTCAGGAATTGCTGTGGGTGCGCGAATCCGTGACGGCGAAGGAACGGCTTCGTCGAGCGAGGGCAACGGCGGCTCGAGGCGCGGCGCAATGCGCCGCGGTCAGGTCATCGCGCGCTGCCTCTCCCACTCCCGTGCAGCGCGTTCGATCTCCGGGATCTTGTCCGCGCGAAAGGTGAGCTTGCCGTTCTTCGTGACGAGCCAGTCGAAGTGCTCGCGGAGGAAGTCCGGCGGCAGCTCGAGGCGAGTTGCGGGCCGGGACGGTTCGGGGGCGGCGCAATGCGCCGCCCGCAGCACGACCTTCGGGCCGACCGCGAGCCTCTGGCCGACGAGGCGTCCGTGGCGGTCGCGCATCTCGAACGTGATCCGCCCGGCGCATTGCGCCGCGCTCCGCGTCGCCGTTCGCCCGCCATCGCGGACTTGCCTCTCCTTGGCGGACCGTTGCCTGCGGCTGCCGGAACGCAGGATCCGCCCGTAGCCGAACCAAGGGCAGCAAACCACACCGGGTGTGGATGTCCGCGTCACGCGCCCACACACTGACGATCTGGCTCATGGGGGTGGGGGATGGCGATCGGCTTGCTCCGGTTCCGCACCCAGCCGCCCGCTCGGGCCGCGCCGATGGCATGGCGGGAGTGGCGCGGCGCGCACGGCGTCGGCGACGTCCGCGGGACGATTCCGGACTGCCGGTCCCGGGACCCGCCAGTTGCGGCGCGTCCGCGCGCCGCAGGCGATTCGCCGGGGGGAGAGCGCGCGGCGACGATCCGAGCTCTATCGTGTGTGGCAGGTCGCGGTGCACGACCGGAAACGGAAACCTCGAACGGCCGGCTCCTTCGGAGTCGGCCGTCGGCCTAGGCGCCGTGGCGGACCGCGAACCTTGCCAGCGTTCTCGCTTCCCAAGGAGGAAGTGTCATGCAACGTGTCCTCGGGCTCGCGCTTGCCGCAGCCGTCGTGACGGCCGGTAGCGCCGTCTCCCAGAACTACACCGTGTTCCCCAGTGACCACACGGGTGTCGGTCCCAACCTCACCCTACCGGGTGCTTCGTACGTGGCCTCCAACCCGTACTGGTACGGCGTCGCACGCCAGATGATGTTCTACGACCACTGGGACCTCCACATCCCGAACGGCCGGAGCATCTCCCGCATCGGTTTCCCGCGCGACCCGGGGCTCTCGTCGACCGGCTACGGCATCCTGCTCAAGGTGCAGATGGGACAGTCGACGCTCTCGCTCGCGAACGTCTCCACGACCTTCGCGACCAACTTCACGACCACGCCGACCAACGTGTTCGCGAACGCCACCGGGGCCGCCAAGATCTTCACGCTGCCGAATCTCGGCACCCCCGGCGTCGACACCGTGTGGCTGCCGCTCGACGCACCGTTCACCTTCAACGCGTCGCAGAGCCTGGTCGTCGACTTCCAGGTCTCGGCGAATCAGAACGGCAACAACGCCTTCAACTACTACCTCGACAGCGCGGGTGTCCTGTCGGCGGACACCAGCATCGGGCAGGCCTGCATGACGTCCGGCGGCGCCACGCCGAGACTCACGAGTTCGTCGACCTACGTCGGCGGCAACTGGGCGTTGGCGATCAGCAGTGCACCGTCCACGACGCCGATGATCCTGTTCGTCGGCGTCGCCCCGCAGAACCCCGGCATCGCCCTCGACATCATCGGCATGACGGGCTGCCTGCTGTCGGTGGATCCGCAGTGGACCGGCGGCTACGTGTCGAATTCGGGCGGCTACTACAACTGGAACTTCCCCGTCCCGAACAACCGGGCGCTGTTCGGCGGCCGGCTCTACTCGCAGGTCGCGATGCTGGACGTGTTCGCGAACTCGTTCGGCTGGATCACCAGCAACGGGGACGATCTCCAGCTCGGCATCCAGCCGCAGGCGACGCTGATCTACGGCGGCCAGGGCAACGCGCAGGCGACCACAGGCAACCTGGCGACCAACTTCGGGTTGATCACGATCTTCGATCACAACTGATCGGGTTCGTCCGGTGCCGCCGGCCGGGTCGCAAGAACCGCGACCCGGCCGGCGTTGCGTCCGGCGCAGGTGCCGATCGCCGCGGAGCTTGACCCCGGGGCCGCCGGTGGCCGAAACTCCCTTCCGTAGATGCGCGCGACCGCACTGGCTTTCGTCCTGGCGTTCGCGGCCCTCGCCCAGCTCGTGGCGGGGCCGCTGCGGCAGGCGACCGCCTGCGCCGGGGCGCGCCCCGGGGGCAGCGGCGGCTGCTGCTGCTGTGTCGCGGCGCATGCGCCGGCGGCGCACGACTGCTGTGGCGACCACCGGACGGAGTTGCCGAAGGCTCCGAAGCGACGCTGTCCGTGTCACGTCGACCCGGCGCCCCCCGCACCGCCGGACGCCCCGTCGACGATCGCCGAGCCGCACCTGGTCGCGGCGCTGCCGCCGCCGGTCGCCTTCGCGACCCCGCTTCCGCAAGCAGCGCCCGGACGCCGGCTCCAGGGCGTGTGCCGGCCGCCCGGACCGACGGGGCCCGCGCGCCACGTGGTCCTCTGCGTGTTCCTGATCTGACCGGGTGACGCCCGTGCGGGCCCTGACCCGCGGTCCGTCTCCGTACCCGTCGATCGAGGAACCGAACGTTGAACCAGTCGACTTGCGCCGCGAGCTGCGTGGCGGCGCTCCTGCTGTCCGCCTGCGCGTCGCACATCGATCGCGCGCAGATCGCGGCACGCGAACACGCGGCCTTCCGCCCCGACGATGTCCCCGGGACCGCGGCGGCCACCGCGCTCGAGCCGGCGGACACGCTGCCCGAACACCCCTCGCTCGACGACTACGTGCGGACGGCGCTGTGGCGGAACGCCGCGCTGCGCGCCGCGTTCGCGAACTGGCGCGCGGCGGTCGAGCAGGCGCCGCAGGCCGCGTCGCTGCCCGACCCGCGCGTGACGTTCGCGCACTTCATCGAACCGATCGAGACCCGCACCGGGCCGCAGCAGAATCGGGTCGGCATCTCGCAGGCGCTTCCCTGGCCGGGCAAGCTCGACGCCCGCGCCGAGTCGGCCGCGCGGCGGGCCGAGGCGCTGTGGTTCGACGTCGAGACGCAGCGCCGGACGCTGCGCCGGCAGGTGTCGCACGCGTTCTTCGAGTACGCGCGACTCGCCCGCGACATCGGCCTGGTGAGCGACGGCCAGTCGCTGCTGCGGCAGCTCGAGCCGGTCGTGCAGCGCCGCGTGCAGACCGGGGCGCCGCAGGCGGAGCTGCTGCAGCTCCAGGTCGAGATCGGGAAGATCGAGGACCAGCTGAAGGGGCTGCAGCACTACCGCCCCGCGTTGAGCGCGCGGCTCCAGGCGCTGCTGCACGAGTCGCAGACCGACGTGCTGCCGTGGCCCGATCTCGACGTGCCTGAGGCACCGGCCGCGCCCGACGAGCCGACGCTGCGCGAGCGACTCGCGAGCAACCCCGAGCTGACCGCACTGCAGGAGCGTGTCGCCGCCGCCGTCGCGCAGGTGGACGCCGCCGAGCTGGAGACGATTCCGGATCTGACGGTCGGCGTCGACTGGTTCGACACCGGCGAGTCCCGCACGCCGAACGTGCCGGGGAGTGGCACCGATCCGTGGTCGCTGACGTTCGGGATGAACATCCCGCTCTACCGCGGCCGCTACGACGCGATGATCGCCGAGGCCGAGCACGCGCAAGAAGCCGCGAACCAGAGCTACCACGCCCGTGCCGACCAGCTCCACGCCGACTTTCGCATGGCGCTCTACCGGCTCGACGACGCCGCGCGCCAGATCGTGCTCTACCGCGACGAGCTGCTGCCGCGTGCGCAGCAGGCATTGGAGCTGACGAGCACCGCGTACGGCGGGGGGGCGGCGACGTTGCTCGACGTCATCGACCGGGAGCGCGCGCTGATCGCGTTCCAGGAGTCGTTCTGGCGTGCGGCCGCCGAGTGGGGCAAGGCGCGCGCCGACCTCGAAGCGCTGTGCGGACCGGACGCGTTCGCCGGCGCGAGGAATGCCGAGCACACCGAGACCGAGGGGGACGAGCGATGAGAAGTGTGTGGTTGTTGGCGATCGCGGTGATCGTGGCCCTGACGGGTGGCGTGGTTCTCGGGTTCGTCTTGTTCGGCGCCGGTGCGGTGAGCAGCACGAAGCATGTCGAAGAGGTCTGGACGTGCCCGATGCACCCGCAGATCCGCCAGCCGAATCCCGGCAAGTGCCCGCTCTGTGGCATGGACCTCGTCAAGGCGGGCTCTGAGGAGTCGGGTTCGCGCATCATGTCCCTTTCACCGGAGTCCGTGGCGCTCGCGCGCGTCGAGACCGCCCCGGTCGAACGCCGCTTCGTCGTCAAGCGGCTGCGCCTCGTCGGTGCCGTCGACTTCGACGAGACGCGCGTGCGCACGGTCGCTGCGCGGGTGCCGGGTCGACTCGAGCGGCTGTTCGTCGACTACACCGGCATTCCGGTGCGCAAGGGCGACCATCTCGTGTCGGTGTTCAGCCCCGAGCTCGAGACCGCGCAGCAGGAGCTGATCGAGGCACGACACCGGGTCCAGCGGGCCGGCGAGCGCAGCGACTTCCTCCGCGACTCCGACCGCCGCGCCTACGAGGGCGCGCGTGAGAAGCTGCGCGAGTGGGGCATGACCGAGGCGCAGATCGACGCGCTGGAGAAGGCCGGCGAGGCCCAGGACCGGATCCAGATCGACTCGCCGATCGGCGGCATCGTCACGGAGAAGCTCGTCCACGAGGGCGACTACGTGAAGACCGGCACGCCGCTGTTCCGCGTCGCCGAGCTCGATCGCGTGTGGGTGAAGATCGACGCCTACGAGCAGGACCTGCCGTGGATCCGCTACGGCCAGCTCGTGTCGGTCACGGCCGAGGCGTGGCCGGGCGACGTGTTCACCGGGCGCATCGCGTTCATCGATCCGGTGCTGAACCGGACGACCCGTACCGTCGACGTGCGCATCAACGTCGACAACCCGGACGGACGGCTGAAGCCCGGCATGTTCGTGCGGTCGGTCGTCGAGTCGCGGCTCGCCGCCTACGGCCGGGTGATCGATCCGCTCCTCGCGGGCAAGTGGATCTGCCCGATGCATCCGGAAGTCGTGAAGGACCACGAGGGGACCTGCGACGTGTGCGGCATGGAGCTCGTGCCGGCGGAGAGCCTCGGGTTCGTCGCGCAGCGCGAGGCCGCGCCGCCGCTGGTCGTGCCGGCGACCGCGGTCCTGCCGACCGGGCGCCGTGCCGTCGTCTACGTCGTCGGTACCCGACGCCGATCGACCGACCTATGAGGGTCGCGAGGTGGTGCTCGGCCCGCGCGCCGGCGACGAGTGGATCGTGCTCGCCGGGCTCGAAGAGGGTGAGCGGGTCGTCACGCACGCGGCGTTCCAGATCGACAGCGCGCTCCAGCTCCGGGCGAAGCCGAGCATGATGTCGGAGCCGGCGAGCACGCTGAGCGGCGGTGGCCCCGGGCTGCCGGTGTTCCGGCGCTCGCTCGAGCCGGTCTACGACGCGTACTTCGCGGCGGCGACGGCGCTCGCCGGGGACGATCTCGCTGCGGCGCACGCTGCTGCGGCGGCTGTGCCCGCGGCGCTCGACGGCGCGCGTGCGGAGGGGCTGCCGCCCGACTACGTCGCGGACTGGAGCTCGCTGTCGAAGCGCATCGCCGACGCGGCCGGACGTGCGGCCGGCGCCGGGGATCTCGACACGGCGCGGACGGCGTTCCGCGACTGGGCGCGCGCGATCCTCGCGCTCGAGCAGCGCTTCGCTCACGTCGGCGAGGTCGTGCGCTACCAGATCTTCTGTCCGATGGCGTTCCACAACGCCGGGGCGTCGTGGCTCCAGCGCGACGACGTCGTGCTGAACCCCTACTTCGGCGCCTCGATGCTCCGCTGCGGGGCCGTCGAGCAGTTGTTCCCGGGCGCGGGGCAGGGCGAATCGCCGGAGCGGCCCGCGGAGTCGACCGCGCCGGTGCCCGCGGAGCACGTCGCGCCGGTGTTCTCGGCCTACCTCGATGCGTGGCGCGCGCTCGCGGACGACGACCTCGCCGCGTCGAAGCGCGCGTTCGAGCGGCTCGCGGACGCCGTCGGCGCGGTGGTCACCGCGTCGAACGGCGATCTCGAGGGCCTGCTTCGCGGCCTTGCCGAATCCGCGCGCGACAGCGCCGCCGCGGACGACATCGCAGTGGCTCGCGTGGGCTTCGAGCGTCTGTCCCGCGAAACCGTCGAGCTCGCGACCCGCTTCGGACATCCGGCGGACCTCGACCTCAGGGAGGTGTTCTGTCCGATGGCCTTCGGCAAGGGCGCACACTGGGTGCAGGTCGGCGAGCAGATCCTCAACCCCTACTTCGGGAGCGAGATGCTCCACTGCGGCACGATCGAGCGTGCGCTCCCGGCGGAGGGCGTGCGATGACGGCGACCGATCCGCGGGAGACCTGGATCGGGCGCCTGATGGGGGTGTGCATGGAGCGCCCCCTGATCGTCGTGCTGCTGGTGGTGCTGGGGCTGTTCTACGGTCTCTCGGCAGCGCCGTTCGAGTCGCTCTCGGTCCCCGGGCTCGCGCGCGACCCGGTGCCGGTCGACGCGCTCCCGGACACCGGAGAGAACCAGCAGATCGTGTTCACCGAGTGGCCGGGCCGCTCGCCGCAGGACGTCGAGGACCAGGTCACCTATCCGCTGACGGTGGCGCTGCTCGGGGTCCCGGGCGTCAAGACGATCCGCAGCAGCTCGATGTTCGGCTTCTCGTCGATCCACGTGATCTTCGACGAGTCGGTCGACTTCTACTGGTCGCGCAGCCGCATCGTCGAGAAGCTCGCGAGCCTGTCGGCGAACACCTTGCCCGAGGGCGTGAAGCCCGCCCTCGGACCGGACGCGACGGCGATGGGGCAGGTGTTCTGGTACACGCTCGAGCCGCGGGACCGGAACGGCGACACCACGACGGGCTTCGGGCTCGACGAGCTGCGGTCGATCCAGGACTTCCGGATCCGCTACGCGCTCGCCGGTGTCGAAGGTGTGTCGGAGGTCGCGTCGATCGGCGGCTACGTGCGGGAGTACCAGATCGACGTCGATCCCGACGCGATGCGCGCACATCGAGTGACGCTGACCGACGTGTTCCGTGCGGTGCGCCAGTCGAACGTCGACGTCGGCGCTCGGACGATCGAGGTCAACGGTGCCGAGTACGTGATCCGTGGAATCGGCTTCGTGCAGGCGGTCCACGATCTCGAAGAAGCGGTCGTGGCGGTGCGCGAGGGGGTGCCGATCACGGTCGCGCAGGTCGCGCACGCCGCGATCGGCCCGGCGCTGCGCCGCGGTGCGCTCGACAAGGGGGGTGCCGAGGCCGTCGGCGGGGTCGTCGTCGTGCGCTACGGCGCGAATCCGCTGAAGGTGATCGAGCGGGTCAAGGACAAGATCCGCGAGATCGCGCCGGGTCTGCCGTCACGGACGCTCGATGACGGCACGGTGACGCGCGTGACGATCGTGCCGTTCTACGACCGCACCGGGCTGATCCACGAGACACTCGACACGTTGAGCACCGCGCTCCGACTGGCGATCCTGCTGACGTTCATCGTCACCTTGATGATGGTCGGGAACTTCCGCAGCGGGCTCCTGGTCTCGCTGCTGTTGCCGTTCGGCGTGCTGCTCGCGTTCGTCGCGATGAAGTTCACCGGAGTCGACGCCAACCTCGTCGCTCTGGCCGGCATCGCGATCGCGATCGGCACGATGGTCGACGTCGGCATCGTGCTGACCGAGAACGTGCTGCGACACCTCGACGGCGCTCCCGACGATCCGGCGGCGCGGCGCGTCGCGGTCCACACCGGCGCGGCCGAGGTGGGAGGTGCGGTGCTCACGGCCGTCGCGACGACGGTGGTCGGCTTCCTGCCGGTGTTCGCGATGGAGGGTGCGGAGGGCAAGCTGTTCCGGCCGCTCGCGTGGACCAAGACCTTCGCGCTCGTCGCGTCGATCCTGCTCGCGCTCGTCGTCGTGCCACCGGCAGCGGCCGCGCTGTTGGCGAAGCGCGGACACATCGCGCGCGCGACCGCGGGTCTGCTGCGGCGCATCGGCGGGGCACGGATGCCGGTCCGCGTCTCGCGGGTGCTGGCGTTGGCGGTCGTGGCGATGCTCGGCGTCGTCCTGGCGGAGGACTGGGCGCCGATCGGTGTCGACGCACCGACCGCGAACCTCGTGTTCACCTTCGGTGTGCTCGTGCTCGTCCTCGGCGGTTTCTGGTTGTTCCGCGTGTCGTACGCGTCGATCCTCCGGTTCTGCCTGCGGTTCAAGCTCGCGTTCCTCACGCTGCCGCTGGTGATCGTCGTGCTCGGCGCGATGGCGTGGCTCGGAGCCGATACCGTGTTCGGGTTCCTGCCCGACTCCGTGCGGCAGTCGCGGCCGTTCGCCGCGATGCGCCGCTCGTTCCCAGGCCTCGGGCAGGAGTTCCTGCCGGCGTTCGACGAGGGGTCGTTCCTCGTGATGCCGGTGCTGATGTCGCACGCCTCGATCGGTGAGTCGCTGAAGGTGCTGCAGGCACAGGACCGCGCGATTCGCGCGATCCCCGAGGTCGAGAACGTCGTCGGCAAGATCGGGCGGGTCGACAGCGCGCTCGATCCGGCGCCGGTTTCGATGATCGAGACGGTCGTCACGTACGCGCCCGAGTGGAAGCTCGACGCGACCGGGCGACCACGACGCTTCCGCTTCGACGAGGAGCACGCGGAGTTCGTGCGCGACGCGCAGGGCGAGCTGATCCCGGACGACAGCGGGCGACCGTTCCGCAACTGGCGGGCGGAGATCCGGACGACCGACGACCTCTGGAACCGGATCGCCGCGGCCGCTCGCTATCCAGGAGTCACGACGGCGACGAAGCTCGGTCCCATCGAGACGCGGCGCGTGATGCTCCAGACGGGCATGCGCGCGTCGATGGGCGTCAAGGTGCAGGGTCCCGATCTCGAGACCGTCGAGCGCGTCGGCCTCGAGATCGAGCGGCTGCTGCGGCAGGTGCCGGAGGTGGATCCCAGGACCGTGTTCGCCGACCGCGTCGTCGGCAAGCCGTACATCGAGATCGAAGTCGACCGCGAGGCCATCGCGCGCTACGGCCTGTCGGTTCGCGACGTGCAGGACGTGATCGAGGTCGCGATCGGCGGGCGTCCGATCACGACCTCGGTCGAAGGCCGCGAGCGGTATCCGATCCGGGTCCGCTATCTGCGCGAGCTCCGCGATCGTCCCGAGGAGCTCGACGACATCCTGGTGCCGGCGCCGATGAGCGACGTACAGATCCCGCTCGGGCAGCTCGCGACGATCCGGTACACGCCGGGGCCACAGGCGATCAAGAGCGAGGACACGTTCCTGACCGGCTACGTGACGTTCGGCAAGCGCCCCGGCGTCGCCGACGTCGACGTCGTGGAGGCGTGTCGCGACCACCTGGCTGCGCGGCAGAAGGCCGGCGAGCTCGCGCTGCCGGCGGGGGTCAGCTACCGGTTCGCCGGCGAGTACCAGAACCAGCTCCGCGCCGCGAAGAAGCTGCGCGTCGTGATGCCGATCGCGCTCCTGACGATCTTCCTGCTGCTCTACCTGCAGTTCCGGAAGGTCTGGTCGACGTTCCTCGTGTTCTCCGGCGTGTTCGTCGCGTGGGCCGGCGGCTTCCTGCTGCTGTGGCTCTGGAACCAGCCCTGGTTCCTCGACTTCTCGCTGTTCGGTCGGTCGATGCACGACCTGTTCCAGATCGGCCCGACGAACCTCAGTGTCGCGGTCTGGGTCGGCTTCCTCGCGCTGTTCGGCATCGCCACCGACGACGGCGTGCTGATGGGCACCTACGTGCGGCAGAGCCTGGCCGACCGTCGCCCGGCGACGAAGGCCGAGCTGCGCGACGCGGTCGTCGAGGCCGGCAAGCGGCGCATCCGCCCCTGCCTGATGACGTCGGCGACGACGATCCTCGCGCTGCTCCCGGTCGTGACGAGTCAGGGTCGCGGCTCCGAGATCATGCTGCCGATGGCCTTGCCGAGCCTCGGCGGCATGACGATCGTGCTGATCAGCGTGTTCGTCGTGCCGACGCTCTGGTGCGCGGTCGAGGAGTGGAAGCTCGCGCGGTCGGCGAGCGCATGATCCCGGTCACCCGCTGCGCCCTTCGAGCTCCTCCCAGCGCGCGAGGAGCGCGTCGGTCTCGTCCTGGGCGGCGCCGCGCCGGGCGGTCAGTCGCTGGAGCTCCGCCGGGTCGGCGTTCGCGTAGAGGTCCGGATCGGCGAGTCGGCCGTCGAGCGTCCGGAGCTCGTCCTCGAGGACCGTGATGCGGTCCGGCAGCGCCTCGAGCTCGCGCCGCTCGGTCCAGGTCAGCTTCGCCGGCGAGGGCGTCGCGGGTTCGGGGGCCTTCACCGCGGCGCGTGCGTTCGCGCGCGCGGCCGTGCTCGCGCGCTCGCGCCGCCGCTCGAGCAGATCGCTGACGTCGCCGGTGTGGGTCTCGTGCTCGCCGCCCGCGCCGAGCCAGAGGACGCGCGTCGCGACGCGGTCGAGGAACCACCGGTCGTGGCTGACGATCAGCGCCGAGCCGGGAAACGCGCAGAGCGCCTCTTCGAGGACGCGCAGCGTCATCAGGTCGAGGTCGTTGGTCGGCTCGTCGAGGACGAGCACGTTGCCGCCCATCGACAAGAGCAGGGCGATCAGGACGCGGTTGCGTTCGCCGCCGGACAGCTCCCCGACGCGCGTCCGCATCATCGCGCTCGCGAACAGGAACCGTTCGAGATACGTCTCGACGCGGAGCTTCCGGCCGTCGACGAACACGTGATCGTTGCCCTGGCCGATGGTCTCGACGACGGTCAGGTCGTCGCGCAGCGCGCTTCGCGACTGGTCGACGTAGCTGAAGCGCACGGTCGGCCCGACGGTGACCTGCCCGGCGTCCGGCTCGAGGGCGCCGGTGCAGAGCTTCAGCAGCGTGGTCTTGCCGGCGCCGTTCGGCCCGACGATTCCGAGCCGCTCCCCGCGTGCGATCTCGAGGTCGAGGTCCTTCAACACCGTGCGACCGTCGAACGCCTTCGCGATGCCGTGCAGCTCGAGCACGCGCTCGCCGAGGCGGTGCTCGCACGGGATCCGGAACGACAGCTCGCCCGCGTCCGCCTCGGGCGCGGCGTCGACCAGCGCTTCGTAACGCTGGATGCGCGACTTCGACTTGGTCGTGCGGGCCGGCGGGCCGCGGCGGATCCACGCGGTCTCGCGGCGCAGCAGATTCTGCCGGGTCGACTCCTCCTTCTGCTCTCGCTCGAGGCGTTCGGCGCGCGCGATCAGGAAATCGCCGTAGCTGCCGGAGTACTCGTGCAGGACACCCTGCTCGAGCTCGACGATGCGGTCGACCACGCGATCGAGGAAGTAGCGATCGTGCGTCACGAGGACGAGGGCTGCACGGGTCGTGCGCAGCTCGTCCTCGAGCCAGGCGATCACCTCCGCGTCGAGGTGGTTGGTCGGCTCGTCGAGGAGCAGCAGGTCGGGAG
This sequence comes from uncultured Planctomycetota bacterium, assembly GCA_963823025.1. Taxonomy (GTDB): domain Bacteria; phylum Planctomycetota; class UBA1135; order UBA1135; family UBA2386; genus CAWGKH01. The sequence goes on from CAWGKH010000014.1 coordinate 519,648, forward strand.
TGCCGATCAGGAGGCGTGCGATCGCGGCGCGGCGCCGCTCGCCGCCCGACAGTTCGCCGCACATGGCGTCGGGATCGAGCAGCCCGACCGAGTGGATCAGCGACTCGACGCGGTGCTCGACGTCGTGGCCGCCGAGTCCGTGCAGGCGATCCTCGAGCGCCGCCTGTTCGGACAGCAGGCGCTCGAGGCGGCTCTCCGGACAGCCGGGAGCGGCCATGGCCGCGTGCACGCGGTCGAGCTCGGCGAGCACCGTCTCGCGACCCGCGAGTCCGAGACGGACGATGTCGCGCACCGGCAGCCCCGGGTCGAGCGCGGGCTCCTGCGAGAGGTAGCCGACCACGAGGTCGCGGCGGACCGTTCGCGCGCCCTCGTCCGGTGTCTCGTCGCCGGCGAGCAGCCGGAGCAATGTGGACTTGCCCGAACCGTTCGCGCCGACGATGCCGACGCGATCCTGGTCGGCGACCAGGAACGACACGCCTCGCAACAGGTGGCGGTCACCGAGCGTGACGTGGACGTCTTCGAGGCCGAGGAGTGCCATCGTGGTTGGCCGGATGATCAGTGACCCGAACGATCCGTGAATCGATAGACCCAGCGACGCGTGCCGGCCTTGAGGTCCGGCCAGTCGCAGAAGCGACCGACGAGCTCGCACCGCCAGGGTGGGGGGACGAGCTCCGGAGCCAGTGGTCCTTCGTTGACCAGTGCGTAGATGGGTGGCGCGGGTCGATGGGCACCGAGCCAGCCGGCGATGTCCCCGCGCTTCAACACCGCGACGTCGAGCCGCGGCCGGCGGAGGTAGTAGAAGCCGCCGACCGTGTCCTGCTTGCCGTCGACGACGAGCAGTCGGTCCTGGAAGTCCTGCTGGCGTGCGAGCGCGCGCGCGGCCTCGATCGGACCGCGGCTGAAGTAGTAGGTGCTGAGGAACCCGAGCAGCACGATCTGGAAGCCGACCAGGATCCGCCGGTGCCACAGCCGCAGACGGGGCTCACCGTCGATCGCCGGCAGCAGCCCGGCGGCGATCACGGTCTGCAGGATCACGAGCGCCGGGAACACGAAGCGCAGCGACTTGCGCGGCACCAGGCTGTGCACGAGCAGGTAGAACAGCGCTGCGCCGAGCGGGACCGGCAGGAGGGCGGCTCCGGTCTTCCATGCGCGCAGGCCGCTCTTCAGGAACGGCGGGACCCACATGCACGTGACCGCAGCGATCGCGGCGAAGAACCAGAGGGGCTTCGTGCCCTGGTTGGCCTCTCCGCCGACGATGTTGGTGCGCAGGTAGTGGATCGGGCTGTGCAGGAATTCGCCCCAGGTGACGACGTCGACCGCACCCTGGCCGGCCACGGCGATCAGTGCGCCGACCGCGAGCCACAGCGATGCCCGCGGACGCTGCGTGACGAAGCCGGCCACGAACAACGCGATGCCGAACAGCGCGTCCTGGAACCGGCACGCGAACGCGAGCCCGATCAGGAGGCCGGCGAGGAACGGCCAGCCCTTGCCCGGTCCGTGGAACACGAGGATCGCGGTCAACGAGACGACGCACGCGAACGTCAGGCCGGTTGGTTGGAGACCGCAGTAGACGAGGATCGGGTTGCACGCGAAGAACAGCAGCAGCGGACGTTGATCGGTCAGGCCCTTCCAACGCACGATCAGCGTCCAGAACGCCGCGACCGGAGCCAGCGAGAGCAACGCGTGCGCGAACCGCGTCCACGCCATCATCGCGCCGTCCGCATGGACCCCCAGCGCGCTGATCGCGCGGAAGATCAGCGACAAGAAGTAACGGGTACACCCAGCTCCGGTGGCCGTCCTGATAGTCGAACGGCGTCCACCACGCGTCCCCGGACGCGAGATGCCAGGCCGGATCGACGTACTGATACTCGTGGTCGACGAACTCGTAGCCGCGCGCGAAGAACACGCCGAGCAGGCGGCAGAGAAGTGCGATCACCAGCAGGTGACCGAGGGACATCGGTCCCGGAGTCGACCACCTGGAGCACCTCTTGAGCAGCGCGCGCACGGACCGGGACGTCGATGGGGGTGTCGTGGAACCCCTGGGCCGGGGCGGGAGTGTGCCGGCGATGGTAGGTGACGCGGGTGCCGAGTTCATCCCGAGGCCGTGAACCCTCGGGCCGGCACTGCGATGGGGCAGGAATCCTCGGACAACCCTTGGGCTTCGGCGTGGCGCGTGGCTACGCTCCGCCCGAGGTGCGCGCGGGCGCGCCCACCGACTTCGGGGTGATGAAGGCGATCGGGAATCGACGCCGATCGCTTTCCCCGAAAGCGGACCTTCGCATCGGTGTGGTGTGTGTCCTACGCTCCACCCGTCCAGGCCAGGTGGCCTTGGACTTCGACAGCCTCGAGCTCGCAATCCATGAGCGTCCCTCTCCTTCAGAGGTACAAGATCGCGAAGTACGTCCTCGGCAAGAAGTTGAAGGGCGAGGCTCGGTATCCGCTCGTGCTGATGCTGGAGCCGTTGTTTCGCTGCAACCTGGCGTGCGCGGGCTGCGGGAAGATCGACTACCCGGACGAGATCCTGAATCGCCGGCTGAGCGTGAAGGACTGTCTCGACGCGGTCGACGAGAGCGGCGCACCCGTGGTGTCGATCCCCGGTGGCGAGCCGCTGATCCATCCGGAGATGCCCGAGATCGTCAAGGGCATCGTCGCGCGCGGGAAGTTCGTCTACCTGTGCACCAACGCGATCCTGCTCGAGAAGCACCTCGACAAGTACGACCCGTCGATCTACCTGACGTTCTCCGTGCACCTCGACGGACTGAAGGAGGAGCACGACAACTCGGTGTGTCGCGAGGGCGTGTTCGAGAAAGCGGTGAGCGCGATTCGTGCCGCTCGGGCACGTGGCTTCCGGGTCACGGTGAACTGCACGCTGTTCGCCAACGCCGATCCCGAGCGCACTGCCGAGTTCTTCGACTTCGCGATGGGCCTCGGCATCGAGGGCATCACGGTGTCGCCCGGGTTCGACTACGAGCACGCGCCTCGACAGGACGTGTTCCTCGCCCGCTCGAAGAGCAAGAACCTGTTCCGCGACATCTTCCGGATCGGGCGTCGCCGCAACAGCGAGTGGCGCTTCAACCACTCGAGCCTGTTCCTGGACTTCCTCGCCGGGAACCAGACCTACCAGTGCACGCCGTGGGGCAACCCCACGCGCAACATCTTCGGATGGCAGCGACCGTGCTACCTGCTCGCCGACGCCGGCTACGCGTCGTCGTTCCGCGAGTTGATGGAGGAGACCGAATGGGATCGCTTCGGACTCGGGCGTCACGCGAAGTGCTCCAAGTGCCAGATGCACTGCGGCTTCGAGGCGACGGCGGTCAACGATGCCTTCCGGCACCCGTGGAAGGCGCTGCGCATGGCGATGTCGGGCGCGCGCACCGAGGGGGCATTTGCCCGCGACCTCGTCGAAGGCGAGGAGACCCCGGAGCGCGAGGAGAAGGTCGAGCAGCCGATCCCGGCACCCGTGGCTTGGGAGCGCGCTCGTTGCGACTGACGACCGGGCCGGCGCGAGCGTGTGCGCTCGCATCGGTCATCGTGCTCGCCGCTTGCGGTTCGGCGCCCGTCATCGGCGTCCTGCCGGAACCCGCTCCCGTCGACTGGGACGTCGCGTCGCAACCGGCCGAGGATCTGCCGGTCCGAGCGCTCGAGGTCCAAGGCGTGCGCGGCGGGGAGATCGCTGCGGTGATGGACGGTGCTCCGGATCAGGTGCTCGCGATGCTGCTCGACTTCGCGCACGCGGACGGGCATCGCGCGTGGGCGGAGCATTTCACGCTCGTCTCCGAGGCCGGGGATCGCGTCGTCGCGCATTGGGATTTCCGAGGCAAGATGGGCATCCACCCGTCGCTCGAGCTCGGGTTCGAAGTGACGCGTGCGGCCGGCGAGATCGTCGTCGAGTTCCAGCAGCTCGAGTCCGCGTTCGGTCTGTCGGCGTTCTTCGGTGACGATCGGATCCAGACGGTGGCGGGTCGGTCCGGTTGTGTCCTGATCGAGCGCGTCTTCATCGACAGCGGACTGCCGTTCGTCGGCGCCTCCGCAGCCGATCTGGAGGAAGGCCTTCGGGCGGACATTCGACGACTCCGGGAGTGGCTGCGGGACCGGACGGCGAGCCTCGATTTGCCGCGATGCGCCCCGAGATGCGGGTTTCGATGGCTGGCATCGGACCTGCACGGCGATAGCATTCCCGGAATTCGTCTCGTCGTAACCGCGTTGCCGTTGTCCAGCGCCTCGTCGAGGCTGCGTCGGTGGCGAATCGCATCTTCCGTGTCAATTCCTCGATGGATCTGCTGAGACCCACCTCGCGCAGCGCGGGCACCCCTGGCGTGGCCGTTCCCGGAGCCGTCGCCGACCGGCAGGCGCCACCGCGCGCGACCAGCGTCGCCGATGCAGTGGCGGCGGCCCGTGACGGCCTGCTGGGCTTGCGTCGGGACGACTCGCACTGGTGCTTCGAGTTCGAAGCCGACTGCACGATCCCCGCCGAGTACGTGCTGATGATGCACTTCCTCGGCGAGATCGACGAGCCGCTGCAGGCCAAGCTCGCGGTCTACGTCCGCGAGCGTCAGGCCGACCACGGCGGCTGGCCGCTCTACTACGGCGGCAAGCTCGACGTGTCTTGCTCGGTCAAGGCCTATTGGGCGCTCAAGCTCGCCGGTGACCCGGTCGACGCGCCGCACATGCGGCAAGCGCGGGCGGCGATCCTGGGGCACGGTGGCGCCGCGGCGAGCAATGTGTTCACCCGCTTCGCGTTGGCGATGTTCGGCCAGGTGCCGTGGCGCGCCGTGCCGTTCGTCCCCGTCGAGCTGATGCTGCTGCCGCGGTGGTTCCCGTTCCACCTCGGCAAGGTGAGCTACTGGTCGCGCACCGTGTGCGTGCCGCTGTCGATCCTCTACTGCCTGCGCGCGCGTGCGATCAATCCGACCGGCATGGGTGTGCGTGAGCTGTTCGTGACGCCGCCGGAGGAGGAACGCAACTACTTCCCGGTGCGCTCGCGGATGAACCGTCTGATGCTCTGGGCGGAGCGGACCGTGCGCGTGTTCGAGCCCTGCATCCCGAAGGCGATCCGCCGGCGGGCGCTACGCCGCGCCGAGCAGTGGTTCGTCGACCGCCTGAATGGCATCGACGGGCTGGGCGGCATCTTCCCGGCGATGGTCAATGCGCTGGAGGCGATGGTGCTCCTGGGCTATCCGGAGGACCATCCACTGCGTCGCCAGGCCCGGGCCGCGATCGACAACCTGCTCGTGGAACGCGACGACGACGCCTATTGCCAACCGTGTGTGTCCCCCGTGTGGGACACGGCGCTGGCGATGCTGGCGTTGTCCGAAGTGCAGCAGGTGCAGCCGAGTGCCGAGACCGCGCGGGCGATTCGCGCGGCCGGCGACTGGCTGGTCGACCGCCAGGTCGTGGACGGCCCGGCGGATTGGCGGGACATGTGCCCGGATCTCGAGCCGGGCGGCTGGGCGTTCCAGTACGCGAACCCGTACTACCCGGACATCGACGACACCTCGGCGGTGCTCTGGGCGCTCGAACGGGCCGACCTCGCGCGCTACTCGGCGACGATCGAACGCGGCGTGCGTTGGACCGCTGGTATGCAGTCGAGCAACGGGGGCTTCGGCGCCTTCGACGTCGACAACGACACGCAGTACCTCAACGAGATCCCGTTCGCGGATCACGGTGCATTGCTCGATCCGCCGACGGCGGACGTCAGTGCACGGACGCTGGCGATCCTCTCGATCCTCGACCGGCCGGAGTATCGCGAGCACCACCAGCGCGTGCTCGACTACCTGCTCGACGAGCAGGAGGACTTCGGCGGATGGTTCGGCCGCTGGGGATCGAACTACGTCTACGGCACATGGTGCGCGCTCGCGGCGCTGGAGTTCTGCAGTCTGCAGTCGAACGGGACCGATCCGGCGAGCCGGCTCGATGAGACTCGCCTCGCGCGCGTCGAAACCGCCAGGCAGCGTGCCGTCGCGTGGCTCGAGGGCACGCAGCGCGCCGACGGGAGCTGGGGCGAGACCAATGACAGCTATGAGGAGCGTGCGCTCGCCGGCCGCGGTCAGGAAGGCACCTCCTTCCAGACGGCATGGGCGCTCCTCGGGTTGATGGCGTGCGGCCGCGCGAGCTCGCCGGCCGTCCGTCGCGGCGTCGAGTGGCTGATGAGGCGCCAGCGCCAGAACGGGCTGTGGGACGAGCCGTGGTTCTCGGCGCCGGGCTTCCCGCGGGTGTTCTACCTGCGTTATCACGGCTACAGCGCCTACTTCCCGTTGTGGGCACTGGCGCGCTTCCAGCGCGAGCACGGCGAGCTGTCGGATCTCGCGTGACCCGCGCCGGCGTCGTGGCGGCGCTGCGCCGCGAGCTCGCCCCGTTCGGTGACCGGCACGATGTCCGCGGCGATCCGCTCGCCCCGGTCGCGGCCGGCATCGGCGCCGAGCGGGCCAAGCAGGCGGCCGAACGGTTGCGGGCGTCGGGCGCCACGTCGCTCGTCAGCTTCGGGTTCGCGGGCGGTCTCGACTCGTCCTGTGCGAGCGGCGATCTGCTACTTCCGGTGCGGGTGGTTCGCACGTCCGGGGAGGAGTGGCACTGCGACACCGCCTGGCGCGAGCGACTCGGCGCTCGTCTCGATCACTCGGTGCGCGTGCACGGTGGCGTCCAGCTCGCGAGCGACATCGTGTTGCGCGACCGCGCCGCGAAGTCCTCTGCTCGGGCGACGGGCGCACTCGCCGTCGACCAGGAGAGCGGTGCGATCGGTGGCGTCGCAGCGCGCCATGGGCTGCCGTTCCTCGTCGTGCGTGCGGTGTGCGACGTCGCGGCGTTCGATCTGCCGCACGCGGCACTCGCGGCGGTGGGGCCTGATGGTGAACTCCGGGTCGGCGCACTGGGTCTGGCGCTGTTGCGGCGACCCTGGGAGATCACCGCGCTCGCGCGCCTCGGCGCCGCCTCCCGTCACGCGCTCCGCACGCTTGCGGACGTCGTGCGGCGCGCCGGGCACGACCTCGCGTTCGGGCAAGAAGCGTCGAGCTGACCGATCGGGACGGCGGCGGCGATTTTCCGAGGCTCGATGTCGATTCCGCCGGCGCCGGCTCGTCTGTTCGGCGGCGCCGAAGCCCGGTGCCCCTCACCAACCCTTTCCAGGAGCTGTTCCGATGTCCAAGTACATGCTGATCCTGCGCGGTGACGTCACCGCCGCCGACTCGTCGATGACTCCCGAGGACATGCAGAAGGTGATCGAGGCCTACGGGCAGTGGGCCGGTCGCCTCGCGCAGCAGGGGATCCTGCACGTGGGTCACAAGCTCGCCGACCGCGGCGGCAAGGTCATGCGGCCGAAGTCCGGCTCGGTGGACGTCACCGACGGGCCGTTCATCGAGAGCAAGGAGGTCGTCGGCGGCTACTACGTGATCACCGCCGAGAGCTACGATCACGCCGTCGAGCTGTGTCGCGGACACCCGAACTTCCGGTTCGGCAGCATCGAGATCCGCGAGCTCGATTTCATGGGCGGTCCCGAAGAGCTCTGAGAGTCATGACCGGGTCGGTGCCAGGACTGGTGGATCACCTGTTCCGGCACAGCTACGGACGCATCGTCGCCGGACTGACGCGGGTGCTCGGACCAAGTCGCTTGGACCTCGTCGAGGACGTGGTCCAGGAGGCGTTGCTCCGGGCACTCCGCACGTGGCCGTATCGGGGTGTTCCGGAACATCCGGAGGCCTGGCTCGCGCAGGTCGCGCGGCATCTCGCCGTCGACGCCGCGCGGCGCCGGTGTGTCGAACAGCGTGTCGAGCGCGACCTCGAAGCCTGGGCGCCGACCGGAAGCGGCGGCGCGGAGCATCCCCGGGGCCCCGGGGAGCTCGGCGACGACACGCTGGGGATGATGTTCCTCTGCTGCCATCCGACCCTCACACCGGCGTCGCAGGTCGCGCTCGTGCTGAAGACCGTGTGCGGCTTCGGTGTCCGCGAGATCGCCGCGTCGTTCGTCGCGCAGGAGAACGCCGTAGCGCAGCGGATCACGCGCGCGAAAGAGCGACTCCGGCAGGAGCAAGTGCGGTTCGAAGTGCTGGGAGTCGCGGAGCGAGAAGCGCGACTCGACGCGGTCCTCGACGCGATCTATCTGCTCTTCAACGGCGGGTATTGCGCTCACGAAGGCGCCGAGCTCGTGCGACTCGACCTGGTGCACGAGGCGGTGCGGCTCGGGGAGCTGCTGCTCGAATCGCCCGAGCTCGCGCAGCCGAAGGTGTTCGCGTTGAACGCATTGACGCGCCTGCTCGGCGCGCGCTTGCCGGCGCGCGTGGGGTCGCTCGGCGAGCTCCTGACTCTGGAGCTCCAGGACCGCTCGCGATGGGACCGCGGTTGGCTCCAACGGGGCTTCGAGCACTTCGCGCGTTCGATCGGCGGCGACGCCCTGACCCCGTTCCACGCCGAGGCCGCGATCGCCGCCTGCCACGCGTCCGCCGCGGCGTACGAGGACACCGATTGGACCGCGATCCTGGCGCGGTACGACCATCTGCTCGCGCTGCGCGACACACCAATCACACGCCTGAACCGCGCCGTCGCCGTGGCGAAGGTTCACGGACCACGAGCTGCGCTCGGCGAGTTGGATGCCCTCACGCGCGATCCGACGATGCCCCGCTACCACCTGCTGTGGGCGGTTCGCGCCCAGCTCCGCTGGCTCGTCGGCGATCGGGAAGGCGCGGTGGACGATCTTCGAAGGTCGATCGACCGCTGCGCGAACGATGTGGAACGCGCGTTCCTGACCGACCGTCTCCAACGCTGCCGCGCCGGGCGAGACGCGCCGACGATCTGATCGGCCGGCGGCCCGCTCCGCCGGCATCGCGAGACCGCGAGGCGCTGGCGCCCCGCGTAGGGCGAGGTAGCATCGCGTCGCTCCGATGTCCGATTCGCGCATCACGCTCGAGGCCGCCGCATTCCTCGATTCCCCGTTCGCTCGCGGAATCCAAGGCGCGCGGGGCAACGACGTGCGCGAGATCGTGCGGACGTGTCTGTCGTGCGTGTACGAGGGGCTCGGCAAGGCGCCGAAGCACCTCGATGGGGATGACGTGCACGAGCTCCTCTGCGAGCTCTTGCCGGCGCGCTTCGGGCGCAAGGACCCGAGAGTGCCGCTCGTGGTGCCGGCGGTGCGGGCGTGGTTCGAGTTCCTGGCGGAGAGGGACGTGCTGGTGCATGCGTACGAGATGCGGATGCAGGTCGATGCGGATGCCGGGGAGTTCGAGAAGGCGGTGGGGAGAGGAGCGGGAGTCGTGGCGCGGAAGGGGAAGCCGTTCGTGCATCGGGGGGAGAAGGTCGGCCGGAATGACCCGTGTCCGTGCGGCAGCGGCAAGAAGTTCAAGGCATGTTGCGGATGCCGGTAGCGACCGCTGGTGACTCAGAGGAGAGGACCGACGAGCTGAAACACGCGTTCGAGCAGCCGTCGAGTCACCGGGCGCGCCCGCCACGACTCCAACTCCAGCGGCCGCGCCCGCTCCCGGTACCCCCTCTGCATCGCTCTCACCTCTCCGGCGAAACCGTCGTCATACACCAACAACGTCAGCTCGAAGTTCAGCCACAAGCTGCGCATGTCGAGATTGATCGAGCCGATCAGGCACAGACTCTCATCCACCGTGATCGTCTTGCTGTGCAGGAGTCCGTCGGCGTACTCCAGGACGCGGACGCCGGCGGCGAGAAGGGTCTCGAAGTGCGAGCGACTGGCGTACCTGACCATGATCGAGTCGACGCGTTCGGGTACGACGACCGTGACGCTCACTCCGCGATGTGCTGCCGATACGAGAGCGGCGAGCATCGCGTCGTCGGGGACGAAGTACGGTGTTGTCAGCACCAGCTCTTCGCGCGCGGCGTAGATCGTGGTCAGCAGGACTTCGTGCAGTGCCTCGGGCGTGTATCCGGGTCCGGACGGAACGACCTGCACGGCCGCCGACCCGTGAATCGGTGAGGGGCGAGGCACCGCACCGGCATCGAGGAGCTCCCGGCCGCGCCCGGTCTCGAGTTCCCAGTCGGCGACGAACGCCGCGCTCAAGGCCTCGACCGAAGGGCCGCGTCCTCGAACGGCGGCGTCGATCCACTTCCCGACGCCGACGTCCTGCTTGAACAGGGCAGGATCGACCAGGTTCTGGCTGCCTGTCCAGGCGATGTCGCCGTCGATCACGGCCAGCTTGCGGTGGTTGCGAAGATCGATCCTTCGGAACAGCGCGCGCAGGAAGCCGACCGGGAGCGCCGCGACGATCTGGACACCGGCGGCGCGGAGACGCTTGCACCGGGCGTCGGCGAGGAACCGCGCACTGCCGACGTCGTCCAGCAGGACACGGCACTCGACGCCGCGCCCGGCCGCGCGAGCGAGGGCGTCGACGATCGCATCCGCGGCCCCTCCGGGGTGCCAGATGTAGAACTCGAGAAAGACCGATCGCCGGGCAGCTTCGAGGTCGCCGGCGATTCCCACGAGCACGTCGTACGCATCCTGAAACAGCACCAATTCGTTGCCCGGCAGCGCGGGAATCCCCACCACGTTCGACGCCTGGCGTTCGAGCGGTCGGAGCTCGATCGGTAGCGTCTCGGCGACGCCGTTGAATCGGGCTCGAAGACCGCGGAGCCAGTGGTGGGCGACCTCGACGACGGCTGCCGCGCGACGGGCGCGGTGGCTGCCGAGCCGGCGTTCGCCGATCAGGAGGTAGAGTGCTGCGCCGACGAACGGAACGACCAGCAGGATCGTCAACCAGGCGAAAGTCGCGCCGACGGGATGACGTTGCAGCAGCACGCGGATCCCGAAGACCGCCACGACGGTGACGTCTGCGATGACGAACGCCAGCCCCAGCCCCGTGGCGGTTTCCGGCACAGCGCGGAGCGTACGGCTTGTTGGAACCGAACGGAACGATCGTCCCGGGGGGGACTGCCGAGTGAGCACCGCGACCTTGTGACGCGCGGCTGCGATCGGAACCCGGGCGTTCGGACGGAGCAACCAGATGGCGAACGAGTGGCCCGGTATCACCGCGCGGAAGCTGATGCGCACCGAGGTCGTGACGGTCTCCGAGACCGCGACGCTCGGTGAGATCGTGCAGACTCTCCTCGACAATCGGATCACCGGCATGCCGGTCACCGATGAGGCCGGGCAGTTGGTCGGCGTCGTGTCGATTCGCGATGTCCTCGATCACCTCGCGGAGAACCCCAGCGCACTGGCACTGAGACACGGTTTCTACTCGGGTGGTCCGGAGGACGACGACGAGGACTGGGAGCTCGACGGGCTCGAGGTCCCCGAGGACGACGGAACCACCGCAGGCGACGTGATGACGCCGGCGATCTATGCGGTCGAAGTGGACGCCGATCTCCGCGGCATCGCCGCGAAGATGGTCGAGCACGGGATCCATCGCGTGCTCGTGACCGAGGGCGACGAATACGTCGGACTCGTCGCCGCGATGGACGTGCTCGAGTCGTTGGTGACGAAGGGCGAGCCGAAACCGCGGCCCCGGAAGCGGCGCAGGCCCTAGGCTCCCGGCGTCACCAACCCCAACCCGAGTTGTTGCTGTTCGCGGCGATCTCGATACGCCCGCGCAGCGCGAGCGCCTGCTGGTTGTTGGGATCGAGGAGCAGCGTCTGGTTGACGCGGCCCATCGCCGCGTTCATCGAGCCCCGCACGAGGTAGAGGCTGCCCGACGCGAGGAGGGCGGCGATCTGCTGGGAACGCGCGGATGCCCGGAGCCGTCCGATCTCGCTGGTCAGCCCCTCGTCGTCGGCGTGCTTCTGTGTGAGTTCGTCGGCGCCCTCGAGGACCGTGCCGAAGTTCTGGATCGCCGTGTCGAGCAGGCGACTCGCGGTGCCCGTGTTCTTGGATTCGGCGAGCGCCCGCTTGTACGCCTCCTGTCCCCGCTGCAGTCGTTCGCGAAGCGGGCGCAGCAAGCGGTCTTGCTCCTTGGCCGCATCGCGCGCGGCGCGGTCGGCCGCCTCCTTGCGCTCGCCGCGTTCGATGTCGGCCCGAGCCGCCACGAGCTCCTGCGCCAATGCCTGGCCACGGGTGGCGTCGATCTCGTCCGGGTACCGGTTGGTGGCCGCATCCAGCTTGCGCTGGGCTGCCAGCAGGTCGCCCTTCTTCAACAGCTCGTGGAAGTCGTCGATCATCGAGTTCGCGGCGGACTTGGCGACCGTCGCCTCGATGTCGGCGCCGAGTTTCGGATCTCCGGAGATCGAGCGCGCCCTCGAGAGCGATCTGCGAGCCGACGCCACCAGCCCGTGGTCCGCTGCGAACTTCGCGAGTTCGAGCTGCGCGTTGGCGTCGTCGGCGGACGCCACGGACTCCATGGCCCGGAAGGCCGAAGTCGGCGTGAAGTCCGAGAGCGCGATCGTGCGCTGCAGGCTGCCGCCGCCGGCGAACACCGTCAGCGTCGCCTGTCCGCTGTCGATGGACTTCACTTCCGCGAACAGCGGCGTCTTGTCGGCGAGGTAGAACGTCTGCGCACTCTTGGCGCTCGGCAGCTCGAGGCGCTCTCCGACTTGTGCCGGCAGCGCGTTCGATGCGAAGGCGCTCAGCAAGAGGCACATCGCCAGACGGAGAAGCGGCGCGGTGGCCGGAGCGGAATGCTGTCGCATCGTGACGAGACCTCTCCCGGAGGGTGGGAGCCGTGAAGTTACGGGGCCTCCCGGCGAGGCACAAGACTTGGGTTCGGCTCTGCGGGATGGGAATCGCCGCGTGGCAAGGGCGAAAGATCGCGGGTGTCGTCGGCGTTGGGCAGGAGACTCGCGCCGGACCAGCTCCAGGAGGGCACGATGGCTCACGCCGTCCTCGACGGCAACGAAGCGGCCGCGTCGGTGGCCTATCGCCTCAACGACGTCATCGCGATCTACCCGATCACCCCGTCGTCCCCGATGGGGGAGCTGGCCGACGAGTGGGCGGCGCGCGGGCGGACGAACCTGCTGGGGCGCGGTCCCGACCGTCGTCGAGATGCAGTCGGAAGGCGGTGCGGCGGGCGCGGTGCACGGAGCGCTCAGGCGGGTGCCTGCGCGACGACCTTCACGGCGTCGCAGGGCCTGCTGCTGATGATCCCGAACATGTACAAGATCGCGGGCGAGCTCACGCCGTTCGTGATGCACGTCGCGGCCCGCACGGTCGCGACGCACGCGCTGTCGATCTTCGGCGACCACTCGGACGTGATGGCGTGCCGGCAGACCGGGTTCGCGATGCTCTGCTCGGCGTCGGTGCAGGAGGCACACGACTTCGCGGCGGTCGCCCAGGCAGTCGACGCTCGCGAGTCGCGGTGCCCTTCCTGCACTTCTTCGATGGCTTCCGCACCTCCCACGAGCTCTCGAAGATCGAGATGTTGTCGGACGATCAGCTCCGCGAGCATGATCGACACCGGGCTCGTCGAAGCGCATCGCGCTGCGCGGTCTGACACCGGACGCGCCGATCGTGCGCGGCACCGCGCAGAACCCCGACGCGTTCTTCCAGGCGCGCGAGGCCTGCAACCCGTTCTACGACGCCTGCCCGGGCGTCGGTGACGGCGGCGTTCGAGCGGTTCGCCGCGCTGCACCGGACGGCGCTACGGCCTGTTCGACTACGTACGGCGCACCCGATGCCGAGCGTGTCGATCGTCGTCATGGGCTCCGGTGCCGAAGCGGCGCGGGAGGCGGTCGACTGGCTCGACGCGAGCGGCGGAGAAGGTCGGCGTGGCCATCGTGCGCCTCTACCGGCCGTTCTCCGACCGCCGCGTTCCTCGCGGCGCTACCCCCGACGGTTCGGGCGCATCGCGGTGCTCGATCGTACCAAGGAACCCGGCGCGGTCGGCGAGCCGCTCTATCGTCGACGTCGTCGCGACGCTGCGATCCGCGGAGCAGTCGGGACGCGTCTCCGTTCCGAACCGCACCGCGGCTGATCGGCGGGCGCTTCGGGCTGTCGAGCAAGGAGTTCACCCCGGCGATGGCCGTCGCGGTCTTCGATGAGCTCGAGCGCGAGTCGCCGCGGTCGCCGTTCACCGTCGGCATCGTCGACGACGTCACCCATCTCTCGCTGTCCCACGACGAGGACCTCGACGTCGAACCTCCGGACGTCGTGCGCGCGGTGTTCTACGGACTCGGATCCGACGGCACCGTGGGCGCCAACAAGAACTCGATCAAGATCATCGGCGACAACACCGACCGACACGTCCAGGGCTATTTCGTCTACGACTCGAAGAAGTCCGGCGCCGCAACGGTGTCCCATCTGCGATTCGGTCCGCGACCGATCCAGTCGAGCTACCTGATCCGGAAGGCAGGGTTCGTCGCCTGTCACCAGTTCGGTTTCCTCGAACGTTTCGACGTGCTCGATCGGGCTGCGGACGGTGCGACCTTCCTTCTCAACGCGCCGTACCCACCCGACGAGCTCTGGGATCGACTGCCGCGCGAGGTCCAGGAGACGATCCTCGCCAAGCGTCTGCGCGTGTTCACGATCGACGCGAACGGCGTCGCGCGGGACGCGGGCATGCGGCGGTCGCATCAACACCGTGATGCAGACGTGCTTCTTCGCCATCTCCGGCGTGCTGCCGCGCGAAGGAGGCGATCGCGCGCATCAAGGATGCGGTTCGCAAGAGCTACGAGAAGAAGGGCGCGGAGGTGGTCAAGCGCAACCTCGCCGCGGTGCGAGCGGCGCTCGACCATCTGCACGAGCTGTCGGTGCCGACGAAGGTGTCGACCGACCGGGTTCGCGCGCCGTTGGTGCCCGACGCGGCACCCGATTTCGTCAAGCGGGTCACGGCCGTGCTGATGGCCGGGCACGGGCGACCGCCTGCCGGTCAGCGCGTTCCCGGTCGACGGAGCGTGGCCGACGGGCACGACGAGGTGGGAGAAGCGGGCGATCGCGCAGGAGATGCCGATCTGGGACCCCGCGGTCTGCATCCAGTGCAACAAGTGCGCGTTCGTGTGTCCGCACGCCGCGATCCGCGCCAAGGTCTACGCACCCGGTGCGCTGGCCGATGCGCCGGGCGCGTTCCGCTCGGTCGACTACCGGGCCGCCGACCACGCGGGGCAGCGGTACACGATCCAGGTCGCGCCGGAGGACTGCACCGGTTGTGGACTCTGCGTGGCCGTGTGCCCGGCGAAGGACAAGGCGCAGCCGCGCCACAAGGCGATCGACATGACGCCGCTCGCCGGAGTGCGTGATGCCGAGCGGGCGAGCTACGCGTTCTTCCTCGGGCTCCCCGAGATGGACCGCACGTCGGTGGCGCGGATCGACGTCAAGCAGTCGCAGTTCCTCGCCCCGCTGTTCGAGTACTCGGGGGCGTGCGCGGGCTGCGGCGAGACGCCGTACATCAAGCTGCTGACGCAGCTGTTCGGGGACCGGTTGCTGATCGCCAACGCCACCGGTTGCTCGTCGATCTACGGGGGCAACCTGCCGACGACGCCGTATGCGTGCGATGCGCATGGCCGCGGACCGGCCTGGTCGAATTCGCTGTTCGAGGACAACGCGGAGTTCGGGCTGGGCTTCCGCCTCGCGGCCACGGCCCGGCAGGAGCGGGCGCGGCTGCTCCTCGAGCGCGTGGCACCGAAGCTGCCCGAAGCTCTCGTCCGTGCGCTCGCCGCGGCGGATCCGCGGGACGAGCCCGGCTATCGCGAGCAGCGCGCCAACGTCGAATCGCTCCGGCGAGCCCTCGCGGAGCTCGGCGGCGACGAAGCGCGCGCATTGCACGCGTGCGCGGACGACCTGGTTCGGAGGTCCGTCTGGCTCGTGGGCGGCGACGGATGGGCGTTCGACATCGGCTACGGCGGTCTCGACCACGTGCTGTCGACGGTTCACGACGTGAACGTGCTCGTGTTGGACACGGAGGTCTACTCGAACACCGGCGGCCAGGCCTCGAAGGCCACGCCGCATCGGCGCTGCGGCGAAGTTCGCCGCCGAGGGCAAGCCGACCGACAAGAAGGACCTGGGGCTGATGGCGATCAGCTACGGGCACGTCTACGTCGCGAGCGTGGCGTTCGGTGCCAAGGACACGCAGGTGGTCAAGGCGCTGCTCGAGGCCGAGAGCTATCCCGGTCCCTCGCTGATCATCGCCTACAGCCACTGCATCGCGCACGGCTACGACATGCGGTTCGGTGCCGATCAGCAACGCCGCGCGGTGCAGTCCGGAGTGTGGCCGCTGTATCGGTACGACCCGCGACGCATCGTGCAGGGAGAGCCGCCGCTCGTGGTGGACGCGCCCGGAGGCAAGGTGCCGGTCCGCGAGTACATGGCCAATGAGACCCGTTTCCGCATGGTCGAGCGGATCGATCCCGTGGCGTTCCGGCGCTACGCGGACAGTGCGCAGACCGCCGCCGAGCGGCGCATGGCGGTCTATCAGCACATGGCGGCCCTGCGGTTCCCGCAGCCGAATCCCGCCGTCGTCGTCGAGGAGTGAGTCATGGACCTGTCCACGCGCTGGCTCGGCATCCAGCTGCAGCACCCGTTCGTCGCGGGTGCGTCGCCCCTCTCGGACACCGTCGACGGAGCCCGGCGGCTCGAGGATGCCGGTGCTGCGGCGATCGTGCTGCGGTCGCTGTTCGAGGAGCAGATCGAGCAGGAATCGCTGGCGACGACCGGTGCGATCGAGAACGTCGCGGACTCGTACGCCGAAGCCACCGACTACTTCCCCGATCCCGCCGACTTCCGCATCGGGCCGCACGAGTACCTCGCACACCTGGCGCGCGTGCGCGACGCGGTCGCGATTCCGGTGGTCGCGTCGTTGAACGGCACCACTCCGGGCGGCTGGCTCGAGCACGCCCGGCTGTGCGCAGAGGCCGGTGCCTCGGCGCTCGAGCTGAACCTCTACGAGGTGCCCTCGGATCCGGAGGAGGGTGCGGCCGACGTCGAGGCGCGGTCGGTGCAGGTCGTCCGACTGGTGCGCGAGGCCGTCCAGATCCCGATCGCGGTGAAGATCTCGCCGTTCTACACGGCACCGGTGCATTTCGCGCGCGCGCTGCAGTCGGCCGGCGCCGACGGTCTCGTGCTGTTCAATCGGTTCTTCGAACCGGATGTCGACGTCGAGGAGCTTCGGCTCGACAGTCGATTGGAGCTGTCGACGCCCGCCGAGCTCCGGCTTCGACTGAGGTGGCTCGCGATCCTCTCCGGCATGACCGGGCTCGAGCTCGCGGTGACGGGCGGTGCGCATGACGCGCTCGGTGCCGTGAAGGCGGTGATGTGCGGTGCGCGGACCGTGCAGATGGTCTCGGCTCTGCTGCTTCACGGCACCGGTCTGCTGCAGTCGGTGCGCTCGGCGTTCGGCGAGTGGCTCACGGAGCACGAGTACGACTCGCTCGAGCAGCTCCGCGGCAGCATGAACGTGGTTCGTGGTCCGGACGAACGGGCATGGGGCCGGGCCAACTACGTGCGGCTGCTGCAGACCTGGGAGCCGTGAAGCCGGGAGTTCCGCGCGTGCGACCACTGGCGCGGCGACGTATCCTGCCGCGGTCCGAGCCGGAGCAACCCGCCATGCTGAAGCGCACCCTGTCCCTGGTCCTGCCCCTCGTCCTCCTCGTCCACGCCGTCGCCCAGGAGAGTGGGGCGCCGGACGGCGCGACCAGGGTCCGCAAGGCCTGGGGCGAATACCAGGCGGCGGAGGCCTCGTACCACGCGGCGGACGCGGTCGCGCGGCGGGCACTCGAGGCGGCGGCGCCCGCCGATCGCAAGACCGCCGGCAAGCAGGTACAGCGACGCGATCGAGGGACCGCAGCATGCGATGATGTCCCGCCAGGAGGCGTTCTACCGGGCGCTGGCGGAGCACGGCGTCGACGGTCTCGACCAGGACAGCGATCGGCGCATGCTCGAGACGGGGCTCCCGGGCGCCGCGGCGCTGCTGATCGCCACCGATCCCGTCCGCGCCATCGGGCTGTACGAGGCGCTGCTGTCGCAGTTCCCGGAGTCGCGAGAGGCGCGGGACGCCCGGCTTCACGGCCTGTTCAAGGCGCAGGTCGCGGCCGGTCGGTACGGAGGCGGCGATCGCGTCGTACCAGCGATTCGCGGATCGGGCGACCGACCGCGGGGACGCGCTCCGGTTCCAGTCGATCCTCGGCGATCTGCACGCGGTGCGTGGCGACATCGAGGACGCGCTGGCCACCTGGCGAGCGGCCTCCAACGAGATTCCGGCCGGGGCCGGCGGGGCCCTCGAGGCGGTCGAGCAGGGTCTCGAACTCCGATTGGCGCTGGTCGGGCGTCCGGCTCCGGACGTCGCCACGAAGGACTACGTGGGTGGCGAGCCGGAGGCGCTCTCGGCGCGCAAGGGCCGAGTGGTCGTCTTGGACTTCTGGGCGACATGGTGTCCGCCGTGCCGCGAGGTCATTCCGGAGCTGGACCGGCTCTACGAGGCGAAGCACGCAGCCGGGCTCGACGTGATCGGCGTCACGCGCTTCTGTGAGCAGGGCTATCTGCCGGCGAGTCCCGACCAGCTGCAGAGCGGCGGCGAAGAGGTCCGGGGTCTGGACGAGGTCGAGTTCCACCAGCACCTCGTCGATTTCCATCGCAACGCGAAGATCGGCTACCCGTTCGCGATCGCGCAGCCCGCGACCTTCGACGCGTATCGAGCCACGACGATTCCGACCCTCGTCATCGTCGATCGCGCGGGGACCGTGTGGATGGTCGTCGTCGGCTCGGATCAGGCGATCCTCGTGCGCGCGATCGTCGACCGCCTGCTCACCGAGAAGGCCGGCTGACGATCGGCCGTCGCGCTGCAACCGGCTCGCCGCCGGGTGCGCTGGTGTCCGTTCCGCGGGCGCTCGGTTCGAGACCTGACCGCGCGTCGCGTGCTCCGAATCGGCAGCGGCGTGCCGATTGGAGGCGAAGCCGCCGAGCCGGATCGGTCCGCTGCCTCGCCGCAGGCCGTGCGAGGCGGCCCGCTCGCGCGGCACTCTTCTTGAATGCGCGCGCCGCATGCGAAGTGGACTGCGGGGCGACAGCGGCTGGACGGGTTGCGAGCGCCGTGTCCACGCGAGCGATGTGCGGATCGTGTCCGACGGCGGCAGCGGGGTGCGCGCTTGATCCCGTGGGTCGTGCACGCGATCGCCGTCCTGACCCTCGCGATCGGGATCACCGTACCTGTCCTGGGCGATCGGGCCGCGGCACCAGGGGCGTGCTCGGAACGAGCCCTACGAGTCCGGGATCCCGCCGACCGGTTCGGCCCGCCTGCGCATCTCCGCACGGTTCTACGTGATCGCGCTGCTGTTCGTGCTGTTCGATCTCGAATCGGCGTTCCTTCTCGTCTGGGCGGTCGCTGCTCGGGATGCCGGCGTGACCGGATACGTCGGCTTCCTCGTGTTCCTCGGCCTGCTCCTCGTCGGACTCGGCTACGAGTGGCGCCAAGGAGCCCTCGACTGGGGTCGGTCGCCGCGCGGTGAGCGTCGCGCGCGGCGGGCGCGCGAAGGCACGAAGCGGGTGGAGATCTGACGTGAACCTGCACTTCTTCGGTCGATCGCGCGACGACGAGCCACCGGCGGCATCGCCCGGGAAAGGCGAGATCGAACGCTCGGTGCTGCTCGCGCGCCTGGACGACCTCCTCGCGTGGGGCCGGAAGAACTCGATGTGGCCGTTCAACTTCGGCCTGTCGTGCTGCTACGTCGAGATGGCGACCAGCCTCACGAGTCGTCACGACATCGCGCGGTTCGGCGCCGAGGTCATCCGCGGAACACCGCGTGAGGCCGACGTGATGATCATCGCCGGCACCGTGTTCCGGAAGATGGCGCCGATCATCCGTCGGCTCTACGACCAGATGATGGAGCCGCGCTGGGTCATCTCGATGGGCTCCTGCGCGAACTCCGGCGGGATGTACGACATCTACAGCGTCGTGCAGGGAGTCGATCGGTTCCTGCCGGTCGACGTCTACGTGCCGGGGTGCCCGCCGCGCCCCGAGGCGTTCATGCAGGGGTTGTTGCTGCTCCGGCAGTCGGTCGGTGCCGAACGGCGCCCGCTGAGCTTCCTGCTCGGCGACCGCGAGGTGGTGCCTGCCCCGAAGCCGTCCCAGCGCGATGCGCTCCGCGACGAACGCGCGCGGATGACCCGCCTGACGTCGCCCGATCGTGCCACGCCGGAGGACGAGGCGTGAGTCTGACCGACGAGCTGCGGTCGGCCGACGGCGCCGTGTACGCCGATGCGATCCTCGCCGAGCGTGATGCCGGCGACGTGGTCGAGTTGACCGTGCGTCCGAACGGTCTCGTACCGGTGCTCACCGCACTGAAGCGCGACGTGCGACAACCGTTCGCGATGCTGTTCGACCTCTCCGCCGTCGACGAGCGCGTCCGTCGCGACGGCCCACCCGACCACGCGTTCACGCTGGTCCATCACCTGTTCTCGCTGGAGCGGAACGCGTTCGTACGCGTCAAGACGCCGCTCGAGGGGATGGAGCCCACCGTCCCGACGGCCACCGGAGTGTGGCCGAACGCCGACTGGTACGAGCGCGAGGTGTTCGACCTGTTCGGCGTCCGCTTCGACGGGCATCCGAACCTCCGGCGCATCCTGCTGCCGCCGACGTGGAAGGGCCATCCGCTGCGGAAGGACCACCCGGCGCGCGCCACCGAGATGGAGGGCTACGATCTCACGGACGAGCTGCAGGCGGAAGAGGAGGAGGCCCTTGCTTTCGTGCCCGAGGAGTGGGGCATGGTGCGGGAGCGGGACGACGCGGACTTCCTGTTCCTCAACGTCGGTCCCCAGCACCCGGGGACGCATGGCGTGCTGCGAATCGCGCTGCAGCTCGACGGCGAGGAGATCCTCGGTGCCGTCGCGGACATCGGCTGGCACCACCGGGGTGCGGAGAAGATGGGGGAGCGGCAGACCTGGCACACCTACATCCCCTACACCGACCGCATCGACTATCTGGCCGGGGTCCTGAACAACCTCGCCTACCTGCTGACGGTCGAGCAGCTCGCCGGCATCGACGTGCCGCCGCGCGCGCAGGTGATCCGAGTGATGCTGTGCGAGATGTTTCGCATCGCCAGCCATCTCGTGTGGTACGGCACGTTCGCACAGGACGTCGGTGCGATGACGCCGGTGTTCGTGATGTTCAACGATCGCGAGAACGTGTTCGACGTCGTGCAGGCGATCTGCGGCGCACGCATGCACCCGAACTGGTTTCGCATCGGCGGGGTGGCGGACGACCTCCCGGAAGGGTGGGAAGACCTCGTGCGCGAGTTCCTCAAGACGTTCTCGCGCCGGCTGCGTGACTACGACGTCATCGTGATGAAGAACGGTATCTTCAAGGCGCGCACGCAGGGGATCGGTGCGTACACGCGGGACGAGGCGATCGAATGGGGCGTGACGGGTCCCGGGCTGCGTGCTTGCGGACTCGAGTGGGACTTCCGCAAGCGACGGCCGTACTCCGGGTACGACGGCTTCGAGTTCGACGTGCCGGTCGCGGAGGGTGGCGACGGCTATGCGCGTGCGGTCGTGCGGGTCGAGGAGCTCCGGCAGAGCGTCCGCATCATCCAGCAGTGTCTCGACGGCATGCCGGCCGGGCCCTGGCGCAGTGACCACCCGCTGGCGACGCCGCCGAGGAAGGCCGCCACACTGCAGGACATCGAGACCCTGATCCATCACTTCCTGAAGACCACGTGGGGGCCGGTCATCCCCGCGGGCGAGTCGTTCCACGTCGTCGAGTCCGCGAAGGGTGCCAATGGCTACTACCTCGTCAGCGACGGCGCTTCGCAGCCGTACCGCGTGCGCATCCGCACGCCTTCCTTCCCACACCTCCAGATGCTGCCACTGATCACGCGAGGGCTGAGCGTGGCGGACCTGTTCTCGGTACTCGGAGGCATCGACTACGTGCTGGCGGATGTCGATCGCTGAACGCCCGATGTTGAAAGACGAAGCGAGACAAGAGATCGAGACCGAGCGCGCGCGCTACCACACGCCGCGTTCCGCGTGCATCGACGCGTTGCGCATCGTGCAGAACCACCACGGGTGGGTGTCGGACGAGTACCTGGACGACATCGCGCAGCTCCTGGACATGCCGGCGAGCGAGGTCGAGCGGGTCGCCACGTTCTACGACATGATCTACCAACACCCGGTCGGCCGGCATGTCGTCCTGATGTGTGACAGCGTGTCGTGCCACATCATGGGCTGCGCGCACGTGGAGTCGGCGCTGTTGGAGAAGCTGGGGATCCGCCTCGGCCAGACGACAGGTGATGACCGCTTCACGGTCCTCCCGGTGGCTTGCCTCGGCTACTGCCATCACGCGCCGGCGCTGATGATCGACGAGGATCTGCACGGGGATGTCGGTCCCGACGGCCTCGACGAGCTGCTGGAGGACTACTCGTGACGGCGCGGCCACTCACCGGTGCGATGCGTGACGACGGCCGCGCACTGTCGCTCGCGGAGTACGAGGCCGTAGGTGGCTACACCGCGCTCCGGAGGGTGCTCGGCGAGATGACGCCGAAGGAGGTCATCCAGACCGTCAAGGACGGCAAGCTGCGGGGCCGCGGGGGGGCCGGATTTCCCACCGCCATCAAGTGGTCCGGCGTCCCGACGGGCGAGAACGCGCGGCGGCCGAAGTACTTCGTCTGCAACGCGGACGAGACCGAGCCGGGCACCTTCAAGGACCGGGTGCTGCTCGAGGGCAACCCGCACCTCGTGCTCGAAGGCATCCTGATCGGCGCGTACGCGATCGAAGCGGAACAGAGCTGGATGTTCGTGCGGTGGGCCTACCACGAATCGTCGAGGCGCTTCCGGCATGCGATCGAAGAGGCGCGCGACGCGGGTTACCTCGGCGAGAACATCCTCGGGTCCGGCTTCTCGCACGACGCCCGGGTCCACGTGTCCGCGGGACGGTACATGGCGGGCGAGGACAAGGCGCTGCTCGAGTCGCTGTCGGGCCGGCCGGCGATCCCGCGCGAGTCCCCGCCGCACCTGTCGGCGGTGGGGCTGTGGGGGCTGCCGACGGTCGTGCAGAACGTCGAGACCATCTCGAACGTGCCGGGTCTGATCGCGCACGGCGCCGAGTGGTTTCTCGCGCTCAGCAAGGGCGAGGCGGGTGGCACCAAGATCTACGGCGTCAGCGGACGCGTGCGTCGGCCGGGATGGTACGAGCTGCCGCTCGGAACCACCGGTCGGGAGCTGTTGATGGACGCCGCCGGCGGCATGCGGGATGGCGTGGAGTTGCGCGGGTTCCTACCGGGAGGGGCGTCCTCGGAGTTCCTCGGCGCCGACCGGCTCGACTTGCCGCTCGACTACGATGCGCTGAAGAAGGTGGGGAGCGGCCTCGGCACCGGCTGCATCGTCGTGCAGGACGACGTCACGTGTCCGGTCGGCACGCTGCTGAGCCTGCAGCGGTTCTTCGCGCGCGAGTCCTGTGGCTGGTGCACGCCGTGTCGGGAGGGACTCTCGTGGGTCGAGAAGAGCCTCGCACGCATGGAGGCCGGTGACGGGACGCGTGGTGACCTCGAGGCGCTGCACCACCACTGCAAGCTCCTGAAGAAGGGATCGACGTTCTGCGAGCTCGCGCCCGGCGCGATGATGTCTTTGCGGTCGGCCTTCGAACTCTTCGGCGACGACATCGAACGGCACGTCACCGAACGGCGCTGCCCATGGAGGCGCGACTGATGGCGAAGGCCAAGATCGTCGTCGACGGCCGCGAGTACGAGGTCGAGAGCGGAGTCAATCTGCTCGAGACGTGCCTGACCCTCGGAATCGACCTGCCGTACTTCTGCTGGCATCCGGCGCTCGGCTCGGTCGGAGCGTGCCGTCAATGTGCGATCAAGCAGTTCGAGGACGAGGACGACACCGAGGGCAAGCTCGTCATGGCTTGCATGACGCCGGCCGAGGACGGCGCGCGTGTCGCCGTCGAGGACGAGGAGGCGCGCGAGTTCCGCGCCGCCGTCATCGAGTGGATGATGCGGAACCATCCACACGATTGCCCGGTGTGCGACGAGGGCGGGGAGTGCCACCTGCAGGACATGACCGTGATGACGGGCCACGTCCACCGGCGGTATCCCTTCCCGAAGCGCACGTTCGAGAACCAGGATCTCGGGCCGTTCGTCACGCACGAGATGAACCGCTGCATCACGTGCTATCGGTGCGTGCGTTTCTATCGGGACCACGCCGGGGGTACCGACCTCGACTCCTTCGGCGTTCACGACCGCGTGTACTTCGGCCGGCGCGGCGACGGCAAGCTCGAGAGCGAGTTCAGCGGCAACCTCGTCGAGGTGTGCCCGACGGGCGTGTTCACGGATCGGCCGTTGGAGCGACAGTACGTCCGCAAGTGGGACATGCAGAGCACGCCGTCGGTGTGCTCGCACTGCGGTCTCGGCTGCAACACTCTCGTCGGTCAGCGCGGCGGTCGACTGCTGCGCGTCCGTAACCGTTATCACGACGCGGTCAACGGGTACTTCCTCTGTGACCGCGGCCGCTACGGCTACGGCTCGGCGGACCTCGGTGCCGACGGTCGATTGCACACGCCGCTGCGACGCAGCGAGGACCGGGTCGAACCGATCGGCGCGGACGATGCCGCCGGCGTCCTTCGTGACGCGCTCGGCGCCGGCAGCGTGCTGGGCATCGGCTCACCGCGCAGCGACTTGGAATCGCTCTGGGCGCTACGGCGTGCGGTCGGCAAGGAGGCGTTCTTCGCGGGCGTGTCCGATCGCGAGTGGCGTCTGACGCGCGAGGTGCTGGCGGCGATCGCGGCTCGGGCCGATCGCGTGGCGTCGATCGGAGATGCGGAGCAAGCCGAATGCGTGTTGGTCCTCGGAGAGCCCGTGTCGGACACGGCGCCGCGCCTGGCGCTCGCCCTGCGCCAGGCCGCGCGCTTGGCGCCGATGCACTCGATGGACGACCTGGGCATCCCGCGGTGGCGTGACCGCATCGCGCGAGAGGTGGCGCAAGGGACGACGGGACCGTGTTTCGTCGTGACCCCATCGGCGACCCGCATCGACGACGTCGGCGAGGCGATTCGGCGTGACCCGGCCTCGATCGCCCGGCTCGGCCGTCGGATCGCGGCAGTGTTGCGTGGCGACGGCGCCGATCGCGAGGAGGGCGGCGACGCCGACGAACGCGCGCTGGCCAAGCGCATCGCCGAGGCACTCGGCAACGGCACGCGCCCCGTGATCGTGAGCGGCACGGGAGCCGGCTCGATCGAGATCGTGCGCGCGGCCGCGGCGATCGTCGATGCGCTCGATTCCGCATCGGTCGCCTGGGTGGTTCCCGAGTGCGACAGCCTCGGGCTCGCGATGCTTGCCGATGCCGGCGGCCTGGAGGCAGCGGCACGGTCGGCCGCGAACGACGCTCCGGAGACCCTCGTCGTGCTCGAGGGCGATCTCGGGCGCCGGATGTCCGACGGTCGATTCGCCGACCTGCTCGACGCGGCGCAGCGCGT
Source organism: uncultured Planctomycetota bacterium (assembly GCA_963823025.1). Classification (GTDB taxonomy): domain Bacteria; phylum Planctomycetota; class UBA1135; order UBA1135; family UBA2386; genus CAWGKH01. The sequence continues at coordinate 544,919 of CAWGKH010000014.1, forward strand.
GATCGTCCTCGATGCGCGCGCGAACCCGACGACGGAGCACGCCGATCTGGTGCTGCCGATCGCGACGTTTGCCGAGCGCACCGGCACGCTCGTCAATCACGAGGGCCGCGCGCAGCGGTCGTTCCGCGTCGTGCCGCCACACGAGCCGATCGTTCCTGGCTGGACCTGGCTGTCGCGCGCGGGGGCGGACGTGCCCGGGAGCCTCGTGGAGCTGCTCGAGGCGATGGCCGAGGATGAGCCCCGCCTACGTCCGCTCGTCGACCTCACGCCGCTCGGCCATGCGTTGCCGGACGGATTCCGCGTGCCGCGTGCGCCGTTCCGGTTCAGCGGCCGGACCTCCATGCATGCCGCGGAGACGCTGCACGAGCCGCGGCCGCCGGACGATCCCGACGCGCCGCTCGCGTTCTCGATGGAGGGGCGCACCGATCGGATGCCGCCGTCGCTGATCACGTTCTACCACGCGCCCGGTTGGAACTCGGTGCAGGCGCTGAACCGCTACCAGACCGAGGTCGGCGGGGCGCTGAAGGGCGGCTCACCCGGTCGGCGGCTGTTCTCCGTGACGGACGGCGAACCCCGGGTCGAGGTGCCCGCGGAGATCGAGGCCGGGATGCGAACACCGGAGATCCCGGTCGACGGCTTCGTCGCCGTACCGCTGTTCCACGTGTTCGGCAGCGAGGCGACCAGCGCACTCGCGCCGCCGATCCGGGGACTCGTGCCGTCGCCGTACGTCGCGATGCGCGCGGACGATGCGCGCGGGGTCGAACCGGGGAGTGACGTCGAGTTCGAGATCGACGGCCGCGCCGTGCGCCTGCCGCTCGCGATCCGGGACGATCTGGCCCCGGGCACGATCGGCCTGCCGGTCGGCCTGCCGCGGATGCCGTTCGTCGAGCTGCCGGCAGTGGCGAGGAGGCGAACATGACGGAGCTGCTCCGCGCGTGGCTCTCGGTCTCGATCGTGCTCGGCAGCGCCATGCTGATCGCGACGCTGTCGGTGTGGGGTGAACGCCGCCTGCTGGCGCTCTGGCAGGAGCGACTCGGCCCCAATCGCGTCGGACCGTTCGGCATCCTGCAAGGCGTTGCGGACGCGCTGAAGCTGCTCGGGAAGGAGGATTGGCTGCCGCCGTTCGCCGATCGGCCGGTGTTCGTGATCGCACCGGCCGTGACGATGGTCGCGGTCCTGATGGCGTTCGCGGTGGTGCCGGTCACGCCGGGCTTCGGCATCGTCGACTCGGCCGTGGGGCTCCTCTTCCTGCTCGCGATGATCTCGCTGTCGGCCTACAGCGTGGTACTCGCCGGCTGGGGCTCCGGCAGCAAGTATTCGCTGCTCGGCGGTCTGCGGGCCGCGGCACAGCTGCTGACGTACGAGGTGTTCCTCGGACTGTCGCTCGCCGGCGTCGTGCTCCTCGCCGGCAGCTTCGACATCCGTGCGATCGTCGAGGCGCAACGCGGCATGTGGTTCGTGGTGCCACAGTTCGCGGGCTTCGTGCTGTTCCTGATCGCGGGGCTCGCGGCGACGCACCGGCTGCCGTTCGACCTGCCCGAGGCCGAGTCGGAGCTCGTGGCCGGCTACCACACCGAGTACTCCGGGATGAAGTTCGGGATGTTCTTCCTCGGCGAGTACCTCGCGATGGCGCTCGTGTCGACGATGGTGACGACGTTGTTCCTCGGCGGGTGGCTCGGGCCGTGGCTGCCCCCGGTCGTCTGGTTCCTGCTGAAGACCCTCGCGGTGCTCGCCTTCTTCTTCCTGATGCGCGCGTCGTTGCCGCGGCCCAGGTACGACCAGTTGATGGCGAAGGGTTGGAAGGTGTTCCTGCCGCTCGCGCTGCTGAATCTCGCGGTCACCGGCGGCTTCGTGGTGCTCGCATGAACCATCCCCCAGGCCACGACCAGGAGTCGCGATGCTGAGCAATCTCCGCACGATCGCCAGGGTGTTCCGATACGCGTTCCGACGGCGCCAGACGGTGCCGTATCCGGAGCAGAAGCCGAAGCTCGCACCGCGCTACCGCGGGCGCATCGTGTTGACGCGGGATCCGGGTGGCGAGGAGCGCTGTGTCGCTTGCTACCTGTGCTCGGCGGTGTGCCCGGTCGACTGCATCGACCTGTCCGCGACCGAGACCGACGACGGGCGCCGCTACCCCGAGCACTTCCGCATCAACTTCTCGCGCTGCATCTTCTGCGGCTTCTGCGAGGAGGCGTGTCCGACGCTCGCGATCCAGCTGATCCCCGACTACGAGATGTGCGAGTATCGCCGGGACAGCCTCGTCTACGAGAAGGAACACCTGCTGATCGACGGGCCGGGCAAGCACCCCGACTACGACTTCCACCAGCATGCCGGCGTCGCCTTCCGGGGCTACCCGAAGGGCGGTGGCATCGACCAGGCGCCGCCGACGGATTTCCGGGATCTGATGCCGTGATCGCGCTGTTCTACCTCGCCGCGACCATCGCGGTCGTCGCCACGGCGTTCGCGATCACCCGGCGCAACGCCGTGCACGCGTTGCTGTGGCTCGTGCTGTCGTTCCTGGCGGTGGCGTCGGTGTTCTACCTCTACGGCGCGCCGCTGGTCGCCCTGCTCGAGATCGTGCTGTACGCGGGCGCGATCCTCGTGCTGTTCGTGTTCGCGGTGATGATGCTCAACCTGGGGCCGGAGTCGGTGGAGCGCGAACGCCGCTGGACGCCGGCGCGGACCTGGATCGTGCCGCTCGGTCTCGCCGCGCTGTTGGCTGCCGGCATGGTGACCGGTGTGTGCACCGGGGCGGTCCCCGCGCGGGCAGCGCACACGGTGACCGTGCAGGACGTCGGCACGATGCTGTTCGGACCACTCGTCATCGGTGTGCAACTCGCAGGGTTGGTCCTGCTCGTCGCGCTCGTCGGCGCGTTCCGATTCGCTCGACGGGCCGACGATCGGGACGCGGTGGAGGACGACGGATGACGATCCTGCCGACCACTCCCGGGCTGATCCTGGCGGCCGTGCTGTTCGCGCTCGGTCTCGCCGGCGTGCTGGCGCGTCGCAACCTGCTGTTCCTGTTGTTCTCGATCGAGATCATGCTGAACGCCGCAGGCCTCGCGCTGGTGATCGCGGGTGCGGGTCGAACCGGCGGCGAGTCGCAGGCGATGTTCCTGTTCGTGCTTGCCGTCACGGCGGCGGAGGTCGCGGTCGGTCTCGCGCTCGTGCTGCGCATCCACCACCGGACGCGATCGATCGACGCGGACGACGTCCGCGACCTCGGGGGCGACCGGTGACGCTCCTCGAGCTGGTACCGGCGCTCCCGCTCGCGGGAGCGGTGATCCTCGGGTTCGCCGGACGGCGCCTGCCGCGCGTCGCTTTGCCGGTGGTGGGCGTCGGCAGCGTCGGGCTCGCATTGCTCGCGGTGTTGGCCCTCGTCGTGGGGTTCGACGGCGGCGTGAGCCGGCAGGTCGCGTTCGACTGGATCTCGACCGGTGACTTCCACGGAGCGGCATCGCTGCGACTCGACGCGGTGTCGCTGACGATGGCGGCGATCGTCGCCGGGATCGGCTTCCTCGTGCTCGACGTACTCCGCCGAGTTCATGGCGAAGGATGCGGATCTGTCGCGGTTCTTCGCGACGATGGACCTGTTCCTCGCGTCGATGCTGATCCTGGTCCTCGCCGGGGATCTGCTGTGGCTCTACCTCGGCTGGGAAGGCGTCGGGCTCTGCAGCTTCCTGCTGATCGGCTTCTGGTACCAGGATCCGGACAACGCGCGAGCGGCGCGCAAGGCGTTCATCGTCACGCGAATCGGCGACACGGCCTTCGCGCTCGCGCTGGTGTTGTTGTTCGTGAACCTGCACACGCTCGACCTCGGCGAGCTGTTCTCGCGGGCGTCGGCCGAATGGCAGGCCGGTGACACGACCGCGACCTGGATCGGGTGGCTGCTGCTCGCCGGGGCCGTCGCCAAGTCGGCGCAGCTGCCGCTGCACACCTGGCTGCCGGACGCGATGGCCGGACCGACGCCGGTGTCGGCCCTGTTGCACGCGGCCACGATGGTCACCGCCGGCGTCTATCTGCTCGTGCGGCTGCACCCGCTCTTCGAACTCGCGCCTTCCGCCCTCACGGCGGCGGCCTGGATCGGCGCGGTCACGCTGCTGTTCGCCGCACTGGCGGCGGTCGGTCAGCGTGACATCAAGCGCGTGCTGGCGTGGTCGACCATCAGTCAGGTCGGCTACATGTTCCTGGCGGCCGGAGTGGGCGGGTTCGCGGTCGCGATGTTCCATCTCGCGACGCACGCCTGCTTCAAGTCGCTGCTGTTCCTCGGTGCCGGCGTCGCGATTCGCGCCTTCGGCGGCGAGCACGACCTGACGAAGATGGGCGGCCTCCGCCACCGGCTGCCGGTGGCGTGGGTGGCGTTCCTCGCTGGCGCGGCGGCGCTCGCCGGCTTCCCGCTGATCAGCGCCGGTTTCTACAGCAAGGAGGCGGTGCTGGGCGCCGCGTGGAACGCCCCGTGCGGCGGCGTGCTGTGGGCGATCGGCACCGCCGGTGTGCTGGTCACGGCGTTGTACGCGTTCCGCCTGGTGTTCCTCGCGTTCCACGGCGAGTCACGCGGGGAGCCGCAGGAGGTCCCCGGCCGGCTGATGTACGCCTCGCTGGTCGTGCTCGGTGTGCTGTCGGTCGGCGTCGGCTTCGTCGAGACCCCGTCGTTCCTCGGCGGTGTGCATGTCTGGTCCGACCTCTTCGACGGCGTGCTTCCGGCGGTCGCCGAGGGATCGACGGCCGGTGAGCTGTGGCGCGCGGCAATCGCCAGCGCCCTCGCGCTGCTCGGAGTGTGGATCGCGGCCCGACTGTTCCTGGCGCGCCGCCGTCCGGTGACCGACATCGTGGGGGACCACGTCGCCGGGGCGATGCTGACGGGGTTCGGTGTCGATCGACTGTACGAGGTCGTCTGGGTACGACCCTTTGAACGTCTCGCGGCCGCGCTCCGCAACGATCCGGCCGATCTGCCGTGGCGCGGGCTCGGCGGCCTCGCGCGTATCGGCTACGCGGCGGTCTCCGGCCTGCAGACCGGTCGTGTCCGGTCGTACGCGATGCTGCTGGCCGCCGGCGCCGTTCTCCTGATCCTCGCGGTGGTGCTGTGATGCTGCTCGCGGTCCTCGTCGTGCTGCTCGCGGGCGGCGTGCTCGCGTTCTTCGCCGAGCGGATCCACGCAGGCGCATCGCGTGTCGTGGCGTTCGCGGTGCTGATGGGGGTCCTCGGTGTGAACGTCGCGCTGTGGGTTCGCCAGGCAGCGACCGCCGGCGGCGGCTACGGCAGCGAGTGGTCGGTCCCGTGGATTCCCCGTCTCGGCGTCGACTTCCACCTCGCGGCCGATGGTCTGTCGCTGACGATGCTCAGCCTGACGGTGGTGCTCGGGTTCGTCGCCGTCGCGTGTTCGGTCCGTGAGGTGAAGGAACGCGTCGGACTGTTCCACCTGTGCGTGCTGCTCGTCCTCACCGGAGTCGCCGGCGTGTTCCTCGCGGCGGACCTCGTGGTCTTCTATCTCGCGTGGGAGTTGATGCTCCTGCCGATGTACGTGCTGATCCGCGTCTGGGGGCACGAGGACCGTCGCCGGGCCTCGGTGAAGTTCTTCTTGTTCACGCAGGCCGGCGGCGTGCTGCTACTGGTCGCGATCCTCGCGCTGCACGAGCTGTGTTTCCGTGCGACGGGTGTCGCGACGTTCGACCCGGCGCAGCTGAAAGGCGTCGCGATCGACCCCGTCGCGGCGCGCTGGGTGCTGCTGGGCTTCCTCGCGGCGTTCCTCGTCAAGCTGCCGGCGGTGCCGCTGCATCCGTGGTTGCCCGACGCGCACACGCAGGCACCGACCGCCGGGAGCGTGCTGCTGGCCGGACTCCTGCTGAAGACCGCCGGTTACGGCCTGATGCGGTTCGCGGTCCCGCTGCTGCCGGACGCGGCGCGGTTCTTCGCACCGGCCATGCTCGCCCTGGGCGTCGCCGGGATCCTCTACGGGGCCATGCTGGCGTTCGGGCAGCAGGACCTCAAACGGCTCGTCGCGATGACGAGCGTCAGCCACCTCGGGTTCGTGTTGCTCGGCGTGTTCACGTTCGACGCGTTGGCCTGGCAGGGCGCGGTGCTCCAGATGGTGTGCCACGGACTGTCGACCGGGGCCTTGTTCGTGCTCGCCGGGATCCTGATGGAGCGCACCGGGAGCCGCGAGCTCTCGGCGATGGGCGGCCTGCGCGCCTCGGCGCCACGGATGGCGAGCCTCGGTGTCGTGCTCGCGCTCGCGTCACTCGGGCTGCCCGGTCTCGGCAACTTCGTCGCGGAGTTCCTCGTGCTGGTCGGGACGTTCCGGTCCAGCCCGTTGGCGTGCGTGACAGCGCTGCTCGGCCTCGTGCTCGCGACGGTGTACGCGCTGGCGTTCCTCGGTCGCGTGTTCGACGGCCGACCGTCGGAACGGAAGATCGCCGACCTCTCGTCGCGCGAGCTGCTGCTCCTCGGCGGCGCTGCGGGCGCGCTCATGTGGATCGGCCTGGCCCCCACGTCGCTCCTCGGCGCGACCGGTGACGTCGTGACCCGGATCCTCGCGGGAGTCGGAGGGTGAGGAGGACGCCACCGTGAACGGACAGGACTTCATCGCGCTCGCGCCGTGGCTCGTTCTCGCCGGCACCGCGATCGCCGTCCTGATCGGCTTGATCGTCCATCGCAGCAGGGCGCTGGCGGTCGGAACGACGTGTGGCGGATTGCTGCTGGCCGGGCTCGCGATCGTGCCTGCAATCGGCGTGGCGCCGCACGAAGTCGGCCCCCTGCTCGTCGTCGACTCGTTCTCGCTGCTTCTCACCGGTGTGTTCGTCGTCGGTGCGCTCGTGCTGTCGATCGTCGCTGCGGGCTATCTCGACCGGCGGGGCATCGACGACCCCGAGGAGTTCCAGGTCATCCTGCTCCTGGCGCTCGTGGGGGCGTGCGTGCTGACGGGCGCGCGGCACTTCGTGTCGTTGTTCCTGGGCATCGAGCTCCTGAGCCTCGGGCTGTACGTGCTCGCGGCCTACGCGCACGACGACGGCCGGAGCCTCGAGGCCGGCCTGAAGTACCTGGTTCTCGCCGGAGTGTCGTCCGCGTTCCTCGTGTTCGGCTTCGCGTTCGTCTACGGCTCGACCGGTTCGATGGACCTGGCGACCGACGCTGCGGCGCTGGTCGACGGCGGTCTCGCGATCCACGCGGGCTTCGCGTTGGTGCTCGTCGCCTTCGGCTTCAAGCTCGCGCTGGTGCCGTTCCAGATATGGGCAGCCGACGTCTATGAGGGTGCGCCGGCTCCCGCCACCGCGTTCCTGGCGACGATCTCGAAGGCCGCGGTGATCGCGGTGTTGTTCCGCTACGCGGCCGACGCCGACGGAGCGCGGTCCGCCGGCGTGATGATCGGCACGCTCGCTGGAGCGTCGATGGTCGGCGGCAGCTTGCTCGCACTCCTGCAGCGCAAGATCAAGCGCGTGCTGGCGGGTTCGTCGATCTCGCACGTCGGCTACCTGCTGGTCGGGGTGCTGGCGGCCGCGGGCGGGCGTGGTGGGGCCGGCGTGTTCTACCTCGTCGCATACGTGCTTTCCGTGCTGCTCGCGTTGTCGATCGTCAGCGTGCTCTCGGGAGGAACCGAGGCGGACCTCGTGACCGGGTTCCGCGGTCTGGCGCGTCGCAAGCCGTTCCTCGGCGTCGGGCTCGTCGTGGCGCTCCTCTCGCTCGCCGGCCTGCCGGTGACGGCCGGGTTCTTCGGCAAGCTCGTCGTGGTGCTCGCTGGTGTGCGTGGCGACTTCATCGGGCTCGTGATCCTGCTCGTGGCGACCAGCGTTCTCGGGCTGTTCTACTACCTGCGGATCGTCGCCGAGGTGGTGGCCTCGCCGTCGCCCGACGGTCCGGACGCAGGCGAGCCGCCGCTTCCGGTCGTGCGGTGGTACGACATGGTGCTCGTCGGGGCGCTCGCCACGCTGATCGTCGTGCTCGGGGCGTTCCCGTCGCCGCTGATCGAGGCGGCGGCGGCGGCGCTCGGCGGACCCTGAGGTCAGCCTCCGATCCGCACGACGCCCAGGACGGGACGGTGATCGGAGGCGTCGGTCGGCGGCACCTCGGCGGAGACCGGAGTGACGCCGGGTCCGGCGACCAGGATCCAGTCGATGCGCCGATCGGGGTTCCCGGCGGGGAAGGTGTCACCGGCCCCCGTTCCGACCGCCGCGAACACGTCGCGGAACGCGTCGGTGAGGATCGCGTGCGTGCGACTCTCGGGCCGGTCGTTGAAGTCCCCGCAGAGGATCGTCGGGATCGCCGGCTGCTCCGAGCGGAGGCGCTCGACGATCGCGTGGGCGTGCTGCACCCGCTCGGAGTCGTCCTTGCGGTAGTCGATGTGCGTCGTCCAGAACTGCACCGGGCCGGCAGGTGTGCGGACCACCGTCGTCAGCAGGCCGCGCTGCTCGCCCTTGCGGATCATCTCGTAGTGGTGATTCTCGCTCTCGAGCACGGGGAATCTCGACAGCACCGCGTTGCCGTAGTCCCCGCCCTGGAAGTCGATGTTCTTGCCGAACACCTGGTGCATGCCGAGGCGATCGGCCAGCTCCGCCGGGATGTCCCGGCGATCGGAGCGCAGCACACCGCGGTCGACCTCCTGGAGCGCCACGAGGTCCGCGCCGGAGGATCGGATCTGCGCGGCGATGCGATCGAGGTCGATCTGGCCGTCGAGGCCGGCGCCGTGGTGGATGTTCCAGGTCAGGACGCGGATCGACGTGACCGGGGCCGGGCTCGAGGAGCAGGCCGAGAGCAACGCGCAAAGCGACAGCGAGAGGGCGAGGGAACGGGGTCGGAGCTTGACGGTCACGGACCAGAGCTTACGCAGGAGGCCCCGCGTGCTCTTGCCGATCCCCGGCTGTGGTCGGGAGGGAACGTCCGCGGGTTCGTCCGCGTAGCAGTGTCCATGAAGCTCGTCGTCCCATTCCTCGCCCTCTCGTTGTTCGCATGCACCGCGGATCAGGGTGCCGCAACCAAGGGCGCGGTCGCTCAGGAGTCTCCGGTGAAGCCCGAAAAGACGAAAGAGAATCCCCCGGCCCGGACCGAGGTGGCCACCTTCGGAACCGGCTGTTTCTGGTGCTCGGAGGCCGTTCTCGAGCAGGTCGACGGCGTCCTCGACGTGGTGTCCGGGTTCATGGGCGGCACGGTCGCGAACCCGACCTACGAGCAGGTGTGCACCGGCGACACCGGCCACGCGGAGGTGGTCAAGGTGACGTTCGATCCCGCGAAGATCAGCTACGACCAGCTGCTCGAGTGGTTCTGGCAGATGCACGATCCGACGCAGGTGAATCGCCAGGGCAACGACGTCGGGACGCAGTACCGCTCGGTGATCTTCTACTACTCGGACGAGCAGCGTGCGGCTGCGGAGCGGGCGAAGTCAGCGCTGGCGGCATCGGGGAAGTACACGGAGCCGATCGCGACGGAGATCGCACCGGCCGGCGAGTTCTATCCGGCGGACGCGCACCATCAGGACTACTACCGGCTCAACAAGAGCGCCGGGTATTGCCGCTACGTCATCGCGCCGAAGCTCGACAAGCTCGGGCTGGACAAGTAGTCGCGATCGCGTCGAGTCCCGGTGCCCGAGCGCACGTCAGGGAAACGCGACGCGCACGCCGTTCGTCAGCGTGATGGGCAGCGACGTCCCGAGCCCGCCATCCGCGACGACGCCCTGGGCCGTGAACGCCACCGGCGGCACGAACGGCGGCACGACGAACATCGACGATGCGGTTCCCGCGGAGCTCGTGATCTGCACCGGAAACGCTCCGACGATGTTGTCGATGAGCACCGTGCAGTTGGTGAGCGGGAGCGGCGCGAAGTTCGTCGTCAGCCCGAGGATCACCTGCGAGGGCGCGTTGGCAGGGGCATCGGCGAGGTCGAATGCGATGGTGCGCGCAGCAGCGATCGTGCCCGAGATCCCGAGCGTCGGCGCTCGTCCGTTCGAGCCCACGCAGCCGTCGCCGTAGGGATACGCCGGAGGCACCGTGACCTGGAACACGTAGACGTGGCGGTTGTGCGAGTCGTTGATCGCCAGCGTGCCGCTCGCCACGTCGTAGTCGAAGTCGTAGCTGCCCGACCCGTTGGGCGGCGCGAAGCTCGGATCCCAGGCGAGCGACTCCGGTGCACCGTCCGGGCGCACGGCCTTGACGACGTAGGGGGCTCCCGGCTGCGCGGGATCCTCGATCATCAGCTGGGTGACCGACGCGTTGCTGCGGTCGTTGTAGATCACGATCGAGCCGGTCGGCGTGCGCACGAACTCCAGGTTCTGCTGGTTGGTGTAGTTGAACTCGAAGAGATCGACGACGATCGAGCCCATCTGATTCTGCGTCGCGTTGTCCGCCGTGCGTCGCGCGACGAGCACGTCGTTGGTCGAACGGCCCCAGATGTCGCCGGTGTCCGGATCGAAGTCCAGGTCCCGCCAGAAGGTGGTCTGTCCGGGGTAGCTGAAGATCATGCCGTTGCTCAGGGTCCAGACGTCCGCTCCCGTGGCCGGATCCTGGAGAGCGCGGCGTCCGGAGCCGAACGCGCTCCATGCGACCCCGGTACCGAGCGCGGGGTTGCCGCCGGGGAATCCCGGGTCGAACGCGGCGCCGCTGCTGCCGCGGACGTTCTTGATCCAGACCTGCGAGCCGGTGCTCAGGTCCCACAGGCTCAGGCCGTTCGTCGTCGTGCTGCCGTCGTCGTACGACGCCACGAGCCGGTGGTTGACCTTGTCGATCGCGAGTCCGGTGTAGCCGCGGAAGACGCTCGTCAGTCGGACCCCGAACGCGGTGCCGAACGTCCGCGCCGGACCGAGTGCGTTCGATACCTTGACGATGCCGCAGTTGTAGTTGTTGTTCGGATCGTTGTTGGACCCCGCGAGCCAGAGGTCGGTGCCGTTCCAGGCGACCGCCGTCGGATTGGTGCCGATGTGCTCCGGGGTTGCGAGCGTCGCGGTCTGCGTGACGTCGATGTCCGCGATCAGCGTCAGGACGGTCTGAGCGGACCCGGTCGAGGCCAGCGCGAGGGTCGTGGCGAGCGGGAGAAGTGTGCGAAGCGAGCGCAAGGTGAATGCCCCTGGAACCGGAGATCTTCGACGAGCGAGAACGGCGCCGCGCACCGGAGAGAGGCGCGGCGCCGTCTGCGTGATGTCACGGGATGTCGACCTGCACGCCGTTCGAGAGCGTCAGCTTCAACGGTGAAGACAGGCCCGTGTCGATGGCGACGGCCTGCAGGTTGAAGGCCACCGGCGGGGTGAACGAGGGAACCGTCCACGACGCGCTGGCCATCCCGCTGGCGTTGGTGATCTGCACCGGGAAGGCGGCGAGGATGCCGCCGATGTAGACGTCACAGTTCGTCCCCGGCAGCGGAAGGTCGTCCTGGTTCAGGCCCACGAGGACCTGCGTCGGGACGGTGGCGATGGCCCCGCTGATGTCGAACGTGACGGTCTGTCCCGTGGCGAACGTGCCGCCGACCGACAGCTCGAGCGGCTGGCCGTTCGAGCCCGTGCAGCCCGTGCCGTACGGATACCACTGTGGCACGGAGACGGAGAAGACGAACACGCGACGAAGCGTGAAGTCCGAGATCGCGAGCGTGTTGGTCAGCGAGTCGTAGCTGAAGTCGTAGGCACCGCCGCCGGTGTAGACGAGCCCCATCGGGTCACGGAACGTCGGATCCCACTGGACCGCCTCGGGCGTGCCGTCCGGGCGGATCACGTGGAGCACGTAGGGCGCACCCGGTTGCGTCGGGTCTTCGATCGACAGCTGGCCGACCGTCGCGCTGCTGCGGTCGTTGAAGATCACGATCGAGCCGCTGCGCGTGCGGATGAACGCCAGGTTCTGCTGGTTGACGAAGGGCCCGTCGGTCAGGTCGGCGACGATCTCGCCGTTCTGGTTGTTGCTCGCGTCGCGCGTGTCGTTGTCCGCGGTGCGGTGGGCCCGGATCACCTCGTTGCGCGAACGCACCCAGATGTCGCCCGTGTTCGGGTCGAAGTCCATGTCGCGCGCGAAGTTGTTCGAGAAGCTCGGCGGGATCCAGATCATGCCGTCGGACGTCGTCCAGATGTCCGCCCCGGTCGAGGTGTTCTGCAGCGCCCGGCGGCCCGAGCCGAACGTCGTCCAGGCGACACCGGTGCCCATCGACGGGTTGCCGCCGGGAAAGCCGGTGTCGAAGGCCACGCCACTGCCACCGCGGATGTTCTTCGCCCAGAGCTGAGCGCCGGTGTTGCCGTCGAAGAGCTGCAACCCGTTCGGATCCGATGCGCCCGGGTCGTAGGCAGCGGCGATCCGCGGCGTCCCGGCCGGCGGCGTCTGGATCGCGAGGCCGGAGTAGCCACGGAAACCCGGCGTCAGCAGCACGCCGAACGGCGTGCCGTAGGTCGGTGTGCCGCCGAGCGCGTTGGACAGCTTGACGATCGCGCAGTTCTGCGGCGGATTGGCGGGGTTGTCGTTGTTGTAGCCGGCGATCCAGAGGTTCGTGCCGTCCCAGGCCACGGCCGACGGATTCGAGCCGATGAACTCGGGGTTGGTGGCCACGGCGGTCGAGCTGATGTCGACGTCGCCGACCAGAGTCATCACGACCTGCGCGGTCGCGGTGGGGGCGAGCAATGCGCCCAGAGAGATCAGCGGAAGAGCGTGGCGGAATCGCATGGAGCCTCCTGAGAGATGGGGTGCGCGGACACTGTGGAGATGGTCCAAATGGATATTAGGATCCGCTCGAGAGCGTGAACAGGTCGCGCCACCGGCGGAGTGGTGCGGCGTCCGCGGAGTTCGGGAAACCGCCGCACGGTGCATCGACGCGGCCGAGCCTGAATCCGCACATCCGAACCGGGGTTACTCGGGGCCGTGCGAACTGACCTCGAATCGCCAGAGGCGCACCTGGGCCTCGCTCGGGATGCCCGCCTTGCGCATCGCGATCGCGATCTGACGGCTCGGCGTTTCGATGCCGGGGATGCCGGGCAGCAGCACGCCGCGTCGCCCCGGAGCGTCCGCGACGACGACACCGTAGCGCGCTGGATCGAGCTTCCTGGGATCGTCGATCGGCTCCAAGTCGCCGACGACCGACACCTCGATCTGGCAGTGTTCGAGCTCGTCGCGATGGATCGGTGCGAAGCGGGGATCTTCGAATGCCGCGGCACATGCCCGGTCCGCGGTCTCCTCGACGAGGTCGTCGTGCATCGCCTCCAAGGAGCCGATGCAACCGCGGAGCTCGCCGTCGATGCGAAGCGTGACGAACACGGCGCGCCGGCGGGACAGGATGCCATGCGCCGCTGGCAGGACGGGCGAGCGCCGATCGAGGCGAGCGAGGATCGCCTCACGCGCGACTGCGGGAAGTCCGTCGAGCGTGTCCATGGACGGAAGCGCGATCGGCTGCCGCGGGGCCTGCTCACCGCAGGTGAGTAGCCCGTTGCGCGGTGGCAGGAACCGGGACCGGGAGCCAGCAGCGGATGCCGCCCTCCGGATCGGGCGCGCCGTGCTGGGCGCACGGCGCGGTGCGCGCGGGTCAGCCGCGGGCAGTGTTGTCGCTGCTCGCGAGCGAGTCGCGAGCGGTGCCGTTCCCGCCCGCGAGCGGGTCGCGAGCAGGGACGTTCCGGGGTCATGCCCGGCAGGGGCTCGGGTGGTCGTCGATCACCAGCGGTCGCCGCCGCGTTCCCGGTCGCGACCGCGGCCACCGCCGCCGAAGCCACCGCGTCCGCCACGGCCACCACCACCGCCGCCGCCGCCGCCGCCGAAGCCGCCGCGGCCACCACCGCCGCCGAAGCCGCCGCGGCCGCCGCCGCCGCCACCGGCGCGTGGAGCCCGCTCCTCGGCCTCGTTGACGCGCAGGTTCCGGCCGCCGAGCTCGACGCCGTTCATGGCCGTGATCGCGGCCTGCGCGTCGTCCTCGGACTCCATCTCCACGAAGGCGAAACCACGGGAGCGTCCGGTGTCCCGGTCGGTCATCACGCGGGCGGACACGACCTTCCGGCCATCCTGCTCGAACGCCTCGATCAGGTCGTCCTCGGTCGTGTCGTAGTTCAAATTGCCCACGAACAGTCGCTTACTCATCGCACTCTCGAACTGCTGTCTTCAACGCGTGCCAGAAGCTGCGCGATGAGCGTCGATGGGCGTGCGGCCGGACGAAGGCCTGCGCAAGAGGGCGCGGTCGGTCCAAAGGGGGCGCCGAGACAGGTCGGCGGCCTGGTAGCACTGCACATCGAAGCTCGACCGCGCGTCCATCGGTGCCCCCGGCACGCGGGAGGCACCCGATTCGGGGACGGTGTCCCCTTTCGGTCAGGCCGGGAGTTTCCGGGCCCCGCGCGCGCCCGTCAAGTCGGGATCCGGGATTTGGCGATGGTGAGATCGGGCCGGGTCGGGCGAACCTCCGCGAACGCGTCCCCGGTCACGGCTCGACCCGGACGCCGCGCCAGAAGGCGATGCGGCCCGCGATCTCTCGCGCTGCCGGCTTCGGGTCGGGGTAGTACCAGGCCGCGTCCTGATGGACCTCGCCGTTCACCACCACGTCGTAGTAGCTGGCGACACCCTTCCAGCCGCAGGTGGTGTGCGTGTCCGAGGGTCGCAGCAGGTCCGTGCGCACCGATGCCGGGTCGAAGTAGTGATTCCCTTCGACGACGACCGTGTCGTCGGTCTCGGCGAGGACCGTGCCGTTCCAGATCGCCTTCGTCATGCCGTCGGAGGATACCGTCCGGTCAGTCCAGCGCGATCGCCAGACCGTAGCGCGGGTCGACCGTGCCGAACGACGACCCGGGGCCGCCGTACAGTCGCGTGATCCCGAAGTCCCGTCCGATCGTGTCGATCGTGCCCCGCGAGGCGAACACGCCGAGCGGATTCGCACCGGCCTGGGCGAAGGCCGCCTGGGTGCGGAAGCTCACGCCGACGAGCCATGGATCCGGGGGGATCGGGAAGTTGAAGTCGACCTCGCCGTTCGGTCCAGGGCTCGTCACGCCGTACAACGCGGCGAGCACATCGGTCGTCAACGTGCAGCCGGTCGCGCCGACCGGCGTGAGGTCGACGGCCATCGGTGTGGCGCCGAACAGCAAGACGGCGGGCAGGCCGCCCGCCGCGACGAAGGAGTAGGCGAGTAGTCGGCCGGTTCCGCCGGGTGCCCCGACGCGACCGGCGAGTGTCGCAGGCGCGGTGCCCAGCGCGGACGCGCAGCCGAGAGCGTTCGTGTGCGACACGTCTCCGGAGTCGGTCCATGCCTCGCACGACCGGCGCAGGTTCATGTTGCCGTTCGAGTTGCCGAACACCTCGCAGAACCACGACAGGTGACCACCGGCCCAGCTGAACGGCTGGTCGAACGGGAACGAGAGGTTCCAACCGTGGGCCGAGATCATCGGCAGGTTCACCGTCTTGCGCGTGAACACCAGCGTGTCCGTGCCGGGGACGGTGTTGTTGGCGAACGTCGACTGCGCACCGCTGGCACCGTGGGGACAGTCGGCCATGCGCAGCAGCAGGTCGACGGAATCCGACGCCGTCGTGAAGGTCGTCGGACGGAAGCGGAGCACCGACACCGTGCGCGGCGCCGCGACCGAGAAGCTGCTCGCGGAATGGACCTGCTGGTAGGTCGATGTTCCGAGCGAGAACGGGTAGGTGTTGTTGGAATTGCCCGTAGTCGTCAGCGCGTCGGCTGGCGAGACGACGGACGGCGATTGCGCAGGCGCGAGGCAGGCAAACGCGCCGGCGACGGCGATGCGGAGAGTGGTGCGGCAGAGCATGGCAGTCCTTCCTGTTCCCGGACCGTTCGCGTCCGAGCCGGAGTGGCGGGCACAACGGGCGAGGGGGGGCGAAGCGTTGCCCAGTTTCGACGCCACGCGCCACCTCGGCAACCGCCTGCGGCGCGGTCTCGGGACGATCCCATCCCATCGGGCGGCGCGGATCTCGACACGCGGTGTCAGTCGAGGGCGATCGCCAACCCGTAGTGATGCTCCACCGTCCCGCTGGCCGCACCGGCGCCACCGAAGATGCGCGCGACGCGCGGGTCCTGCCCGATCGTGTTCGACGTGCCGTTGGTGAAGAAGATGTCCAGCGCATTCGCGCCTTGTTGGACGAACGCGCATTGGGTGCGGAAGCTCGCCCCCGGGAGCGTCGGGTCCGCGGGGATCGGGACGTGGATCTCCACTTGTCCGTTCGGGCCCGGGGCCGTCAGCCCGTAGACGACGCCGAGCACGTCGGTGGTCAACGCACAGCCCGGCGCGCCGATCGGCGTGAGGTCGATCTGGATCGGCGCGAGACCGAACAGCATCGCCGCGGGCAAGGCGCCGCTCGACACGTACGAATAGGCGACGAACGAGCAGTCGCCGCCGGGACCGCCGACTCGGGAAAACAGGTGGGGCGGTGCGGTGCCGAGCGCCGACGCGCAGCCATTGAACGTCGAGGATCGGATCGGGCCGGCGTCCGAGAACGCGTCGAATCCCCGGTCGAGCAGCTGACCGCCGCTCGAGTTGCCGAAGACCTGCACGAACCAGGAGAGGTGGCTGCCCGCCCACGAGAACGGCTGATCGAACGGGAACGACAGGGTCCAGCCGAGCGTGGTCGGGACCGGCAGGTTGACGACCCGGCGTTGGCAGACCGTGACCTCGGTGCCCGGAACCACGTTCGCCGCGAAGTTGCTCGACGCTCCCGCGGAGTTGTTGGGACTGTCGGCCATCCGTACCTCGAGGTCCACCGATGTGTTCGCGGCCTGGCCGAGCTTCGGCTTCACGCGCAGCACTTGGATCATGTGCGGCCCGGCGATCGTGAACGAGCCCGCGCTGTGCACCTGCTGGTAGGTCGAGGGGCCGAGCGAGAACGGGTAGCTGTTGTTCGAGTTGCCGGGACCTGCCGCGGCGTTCCGCGGCGACACGATGGTCGGGGTCTGGGAATTCGAGAGCGGAGCGAGAGCGAGAGCCGCGAACAGCGCGACGAGATGGAGCTTCCTTCCCATGTGCAGCAGTGTCTCGCCGGGATCGGGAGCGGGCAAGTGCGGCGCCCGGGTGGGCCATGCGGCACCGAAGCGTGCGGAGCATCCGATTCACGTTGGTCCGCCAGTTGCTCTGGGCCCGAGCCTCTCGATCCCCTCGACGTCCCGTGAATCGACTGTTCCTCCGAGTTCTTCCCGCCGTGACGCTTCTCGCACCGTTCGTCACGGTTTCCTGCTCCCGTTCCGGCGCGGTAACACCTGTCACTTCCGCGCTGCCGCACCGGATCGTGGCGCTGACGAGCGCCGCGGTGGACACCCTCGCCGATCTCGACGAGCTCGACCGCGTGGTCGGTGTCGAGGAGGACTGCACCGTCGACGGCGTGGAGGGCAAGGTCCGGATCCGCAACGACGATCACGCCGGGCCCGCCCGGCCGCTGAACGTCGAAGCCGTGCTCGCGCTGCGACCGGACGCCGTCATCGCGAAGGCGTCGCTGAAGCCCGCGCTCGGTGGTCGCGGTCTGCGCGTCATGTGGACCCCGGACCGAACCGGTCTCGGCGTCGTGCCCGATCTGGTGCGCCGGATCGGCGAGCTCGTCGGTGCCGAGGATCGCGCCGAGGCGCTGATTCGGCGCTTGAAGTCGCGCGTCACGGCGATGGAGGCCGCAACCGCGGGCCTGCCGCGGGTCCGCGTCTACTTCGAGGACGGTGCCCCTGGACGCACCGCCGGCGACGGCACGGTCATCAACGACATGATCCGCGTCGCGGGCGGCACCAACATCGCCGGCGCGCAGCCGTTGCCGCATCCGGTGATGAACCAGGAAGCGATCGTGGCCGCCGATCCCGAGGTCATCGTGCTGTCGCCGTGGAGCGTGTCGCCCGAGGAGCTCGCGAAGCGCCCGGGCTGGGGTTCGATCTCGGCGGTGAGGTCCGGACGCGTGCACAAGATCCCGTTCGATCGGCGGCGGCTGATGTACTCGTCGCCGCATTGCATCGACGGCTGCGAGGCTCTGTTGCTGCCGTGGATCCATCCCGAGATCGCCACCGTCGAGGGAGGTCACTGAGCATGCGTGGTTCCCGGCTCAGACCCCCGGTCGTCGTCCTCGTCGGTGCGGGGCTGGCCCTCGTCGCGGCGATCCTCTCGCTGTCCATCGGCGTCGTCCACGTGCCGTTCGGCGAGGTCCTGCATGATCTGGTCGGCGGCGACGCGGTCGACTCGGGCCTCCATCGCACGCTGATCCTGCAGATGCGCCTGCCGCGCACGGTGGGCGCACTGTGCGTCGGCGCGGCGCTCGGCACGGCCGGTTGCATCCTGCACTCGCTGCTGCGGAATCCGCTCGCGAGCCCGTCGGTGATCGGTGCCTCGCAGGCGGCGGGGCTCGGCGTCGTGATCGGGATCCACTTCGCGTTCCCCTATCTGGCTGCGCTGTCGCTGGCGTTCGCGTGCTCGGTGAGTGCCGCGTTCCTCGTGCTCGCGCTCTCACGTGGGCGCAATGGCCGACAGGCGGACTCGGTCGTGCTCGCCGGACTGAACCTGAGCCTGCTGTTCGGCGCGCTGATCGGGCTGTTCCAGTACCTCTCGCGAGACGCGTCCGAGCTGAGCCGCATGGTGCTCTGGATCCTCGGTGGGCTGTGGCAGGTCACGTGGGACCCGCTGGTCGTCATGGTGCCGCTGACCGTGACGGCGGTGACGCTCGCGATCCTGTTGGCGCGCCGGTTGGACCTCCTCGCGCTCGGGGACACCGATGCACGGCGGCTGGGCCTGGACGTCGAGCGCACCGGCACCGCGTTGTTGCTGCTGGCGTGCTTCCTCACGAGCCTCGCCGTGTGCGTCGCTGGAGTCGTCGCATTCGTCGGGCTGGTCGTCCCTCACGCCGCACGCCGGATCGTCGGCTCGTCGCATGCGGTGCTGTTGCCGGCCTCGGCGTTTCTGGGTGGAGTCCTCGTGGTCGCGACCGATTCGATCGCCCGCACGATCGTGCCGCCGAACGAGCTGCCGCTCGGTGTCGTGACGTCGATCCTGGGCGTCCCGACGTTCCTCGTCCTGATGCGTTCGCAAGCGCGAGTGGGAGTGCGCCGATGAGGCTGCGCGCGGAAGATGTCTGTTTCTCGTTCGGTGCCGAGCGGGTCGTCGATCGCGTCTCGGTGGAGGTTCCGAACGGCGCCCTGGTGGGGCTCGTCGGGCCGAACGGCGCCGGAAAATCGACACTGCTCCGGTGCATGTACGGTGTGTCGAAGCCGACGAGCGGTCGCGTGTTGCTCGACGGCGTCGACCTGCGCAGGCTGCGTCGCCGTCAGATCGCCCGGGTGCTGGGGGTCGTTCCGCAGAACTGTTCGCCGGCCTTCGCGGTGGGCGTGGCGGAGTTCATCGGCATGGGCCGGTTCGCGCGCGAGCGCTGGTTCGGTGGACCGACGCCAGAGGACCAGAAGGTCGTCGAGCGATGCCTCGCCGAGCTCCAGCTCACCGAAGTCGCGGGGCGCTCGATCCACGAGATCAGCGGCGGCGAGTTTCGCCGCGTGTTGATCGCCCAGGCGATGGCCCAGGAGCCGAGTGTGATGCTGCTCGACGAGCCGGTGCAGCAGCTCGACCTGCTCCACCAGCTCGAGGTGATGGAGTTCGTCCGTTCGTTCACGCGGCGCGAGGGCACGGCGGCGATCGTCGTGCTCCACGACCTCGGTCTCGCGGCGCGATATTGCGACCAGGTCGCGATGATGCATCGCGGTCGCGTGATCGCGAGCGGCCGGCCGTCCGAGGTGTTGACGGCCGAGCACCTGCGCCTGGCGTACGGCGTCGAAGCCGCGATCCGAACATGCGCGATCACCGGCGCGTTGCAGGTGACGCCGATTCGTCCCGCGACCTCGACGTTCTCCAACGCCATCGCGACCTGATCTCGACCGGGACGGGTGTCGCAGTGTCGTCACACTCGTTCCTCGTCTGGAACCGATGCACGTGGCGTCCCCGGTGGGCCGTGCGACGCGACGGAGTCTTTCCGAGAAAGGCCGGGCGCGCGTTCGTGCCGCACATCGAGTCGGCGCGCGGGAGCGACGCGCGCGAGCTCGATCGATGACGACGCCGGCTGGCGCCCGGGCACGGTGTTTGCCTTCCGCGGCGCATGCTTCAGCGACTCGCCCGGCAGGTCGTTCCGCTCGCCGCCCTCTCGCTCGTCCCGGTGCCGCTCTTCGCGCAGCAGCAGTACCCCGACGAAGCCGTGCTTCAGAAGGTCCTCGGCAAGAGCGCACTCCGCTTCCCGGACGAAGGGGTCGTGCACTTCTACTGGTGGCGCAACGACGTGCCGATCGAGTGGCAGGGGCGCCCGGTCGAGATCTTCGAGGGCCGCTCGCTGCGGTTGTCGGTGCGGCGCGAGAACGAGGAGTGTCTGGGCAGCGGCCGATGGTTGGTGTTCGGTGACGAGGCGCTACCGGTCGTCACCGCGATGACCTCTGGCGGTCTGCGGGTCGCGTCGCTCGTGCCGCGGTTCCCCGGCGCGCGTCCGCAGGCCTACGAGATCCGCTTCTTCGGTCGCGGCTCCGAGCAGGAGATCGGCGACGCGGTCGCGCGTGCGCACGACGCGCTCGAGGCGGTCCGGAAGCAGGACGTCGAGCCGCCCGCGACGTTGCCGACGTCGGACGCGGACGGTGGGAGCCACGTCTCGGAACAGCCGCTCGAGGAGCTGTTCGGCTGCAAGGCCGAGGTGAAGAGTGGCGTCGTGCTGTTTCGGCTGCCCGGGCCGCGAGGTCTCGACGGCGCGCCCGCCGGGCGGCGGATGGGTATCGCGGTCTTCGCCGCGTTTGCCGGCGATGACGATTCGGCGCGCGTGCGCCTCGACTGGGCGATGCGACCTCACGAGATCCCGTCGATCCTGCAGGAGCTGGGCAAGCAAGGGTTCTTCCTCGAGTCGGTGGTCGCTGCGGCACCTGGTCTCGACGACGACCTGTCGCAGGTCGCAATGGTGGCCAAGGGGCCGGCTCTCGAGCTCGGTCGCGTGATCCGCAAGGAGCTCCACGCGGTCGACGTGGAGCCGACTCCGGTCGATGCCGCGTTCACCGCACCGAAATCGCCGGGGGTCCTCGGCATCGCGAACGGGGCGTTGGCAGACGGCGTCAAGAGCGAGGCCACCCTTCCCGCGGGACCGAATCGGGCGCGCTGGACGGTGACGAACGGCGACGACGGGCAGCCGATCGCCAGCATGGTCGATCCCGGCGACATCGATTCGCACTCGTTCAATCTGCTGTGGACCGGCAAGACCCGATTCCGCGACGGCTCGATCACGCTCCGGATGCGTGCCGATCGCGGCCGCATCGATCAGGGTGGTGGTCCGATCTGGCGCGTGCGCGACGCCGACAACTACTACATCTGCCGTTTCAATCCGCTCGAGCAGGACTTCCGCGTCTATCGCGTGAAGGACGGCGTGCGCGAGCAGATCCAGGCCATCGGTGGGCTGCCGTTCCGCAGTGGCGACTGGTTCACGATCCGCGTCGATCAGGACGGCGACAAGATCCGCTGCACGCTCAACGGCAAGGTCGTCCTGACCGTGCATGACGACACGTTCCCCGACGCCGGCGGTGTCGGCGTGTGGAGCAAGGCCGATTCCCAGTGCTCGGTGGCCGGGCTCTGGGCCGAGGCGACCGACGGCGACACGAGCAAGTGACCGCCGAACCGCAGACCGACCGAATCCGAATCCCCCTCGACACAACCGACAGACCCATGAGACACA
The DNA here is from genome assembly GCA_963823025.1 of uncultured Planctomycetota bacterium. GTDB lineage: Bacteria > Planctomycetota > UBA1135 > UBA1135 > UBA2386 > CAWGKH01. The sequence goes on from CAWGKH010000014.1 coordinate 566,500, forward strand.
TTCTCCAGAGCTCGCTCCTCGCGGCGATTCCTGCACTGCTGGCGGTCGCCGTTCCGGCGCAGATCACGCCTGTACGGGTGCATCCAGCTCCATGCGACGCCGTCCAACACCTTTGTCGAAGCGCAGATCGTCGTGATCCAGGAGCCCGGCCAGATCCACGTCTGGTCGACGATGCTCAAGCGCTGGTTCGCGTTGCCCGTCAGCTCCTCCGCGCAGTTCTACGGGTTCGATGACCATGTGCTGATCGTCGACGGGATGCAGCTCAACGAGTTCTCGACGCGCTTCGGCCGGTTCGAGACCGTGCAGCTCAACGCGCCCGGGCCGGTCGTGCTGCCGGCACCGGCGCCGACGCACCTCGCGGTCGCGATCGACGGCAACGACGTGCACGTGTTCTCCGCCATGACCGGGACCTGGTCGACCGTGCACATGACGACGTCCGTCAGCCATGCGTCGATCGACAAGCTCGTCGCCGTGGTCTCGGACGGGAACCAGACCTACGGCTTCGGTGCGCAGACGAACACACCGGTCGCACTGTCCACGACCGGCGTCACCGCCGTCGAGGCACACGGCTACGGCGGCTACGCGATGAGCGGCGGCCAGATCCACCTGTTCAGCGGCACGCGTGACAGCTGGCGAACCGAGCCGTTCGGGACAAGCGACACGGTCGAGACCGGCACGCTTCGCGCCGGCATGCTCGTCGTACACGACGCGACGACGTATCGGTTCTGGAGTGCCCTCACCGATGACGTCGCGTCGATCACGGTCTCCCCGAGCGCGATGCTCACTCTCGGGGACCATGCGTCCGTCCTCGTCGATGGCAGCATGGTTCATGCCTTCTCGGCGCCCGCGGGGACGCTGTCGACCCGGCTGTTCAACGCGCCGGCAGTCGCGGCGAGCTCGGCGTACTTCGTTCTGATCCAGGATGGTGCCGACCTGCATGCGTTCAGCGGGCCGCGCGCAACGTGGTCGGTGCTGACCGGTGGCGCGTCGGGGAACCTCGTGACGAATGCCCTGTCGAGCAGTGCCGTGGTGCAGGACGCGAACGGCGTCAACCACCTCTACTCCGCGGTCAAGAGCACCTGGTCGGCGACGTCGCCGATCTCCGGCGCCGTTCCGTACCTGACCTATGCGGGCGCGGTGATCGCCGATCCCGCCGGCGGGCTCTACGGCTACTCGGCGCTGAGCGACTCGATCACTCCGCTCCCGGGCGTGTCGCCGTCGGCCGTGTATCAGTTCGGTGGCAACTTCTGCGCGCAGAGCGGCACGCGGCTCGACGTCTTCAACCCGCAGCTCCCTGCGTGGCGCACCGCCGTCACACCGGTGCCGGCGACCAACATCTCCCTGCATCATCAGGCGGTCATCGCCCAGGCGGGCAACGAGGTCTGGTTCTACGGGAGCTACGACGACCGCTGGTCGCGGATCGTGCTGCCATCGGCGCCGACGAGCACGTCGGTCGCCGATCAATGCGGCTACGTCAACGCCGGTGACACGGTGTGCGCGTTCGGCGCCAGCGGGCAGATCCAGAACCAGGCGATCTTTCCCGAGTGGTGGCGCCTCCTGACCCGCGGCACCGACAGCACGTGGAACATCGTCGGCGAGCCCGGCGCGTTGCCGATCCTGATCCTCGGCTTCGGGCCGGCCAACATCCAGATCCCGGGGATCGGCCGATTGCTCGTCGACCCGGCGACCGCCGCCACCGCGGTTCTCCAGCCGTTGCCGCTGCTCGGCGCGACGGCGGTGCGGCTCGCCGTGCCGGACGATCCGAGTCTCTCCGGGCTCGAGCTGTTCGCGCAGGCCGCGATCGTCCGGGGCGACGCGATCTACCTGACCAACGCCCACCGTTCGGTCATCTTCTGATCGCCGGCGGCGGCCTCACCCGGCGTCGATCCGCAGCTCGACGCGGTGAGGTCGGAAGTCGTCGTTCAGACGCACGATCGCGAACCCGCCGTCGACCGCCCAACCGAACCGCCCGCGTCCCCGGCGGATCGTGCTGCCGTCGATGAGGACGCGGCGAGGTGCGGTCGGGCTCGGCACCCGAACCACGAGATCGCGCGGTAGTGGCCGATGCCCGCCGCGCAGCGCCGACACGGCGACCACGAAGCCGCCACCTCGCAGGCGTCGGAGAGTGAACGATCGGACCGCCGTCACGCCGTCCGTCGACTCGCCGTCGTCCTCGACGTCGAGCAACCGTTGCGATCGGCCGGGGAAGCAGGTCACGATCCGCGCTGCCGGCGGTTCACCGGTGTGTTGCACGGTGGACTGCGACAGGACGATCGAGCCCGCGCGCGCGTAGAGTGGAAGCGAGTCCCGCGTCACGGGGACTCGGATCGCCCGGCCACCGGCATGGCGTGCGCCGCTCCACCAATCGAACCAGTCGCCGCGCGGCAGTCGCACCCGGCGTTCGGTCGCGCTCTGCCTCAGCACCGGAGCGACCAACAGCTCGCCGCCGAGCAGGAACTGGTCCTCGATTCCGTACAGCTCGGGTTCGTCCGGGAACTCGACGAACAGCGGGCGCATCGGCGGCAGCCCGGTCTCGTGAGCTTCGCGCATCGCGCGCTCGATCTGTGGCAGCAGCGCGTAGCGCAGCTCGATCGTGCGCCGGTTCACCGTCTCCCAGCCCTTGCCGTACGACCACGGCTCCTGTGGCGGGGTGTCGAGATCGGTGTGTGCGCGCACGAACGGCGTCAGCACGGCGGCCTGGAGCCAGCGCGCGAACAGCTCGCCGGTCGGTGCGCCGACGAAACCGCCCACGTCCGCACCGCAGAACGGCATGCCCGACAGGCTCATGCCGAGCAACGTTGCGACGGTCTGGCCGAGCGAGGCCCAGTCGCTGCGCACGTCGCCGGTCCAGATCGCCCCGAATCGCTGTCCACCGGCGAACGACGCCCGCGTCAGCACGAACGGTCGCCGGCCGGGCCGCTGCCGCGCGAGCCCTTCGAAGGTCGCGCGGGCATGCAGCATTCCGTAGAGGTTGTGCATCTCGCGATGGTCGGTCACCCGGCCGTCGTCGTGATGCACGGCGTCGAGCGGCAGCGTGTGGTTCGGTGTGTCGAACACCGCCGGCTCGTTCATGTCGCACCAGATCCCGTCGACACCGCGCGCGGCGCGCGCCGCGATGTGCTCGCCCCACCACGCGCGCGTCTCGGACCGGGCGAAGTCCGGGAACACGCTCGTGGCGGCGCCGTGCGCGGAGCGGGCGGGCCAGACGTCGCCGGTCGCGAGCTCACCGTTCGGCAGCGCGACGAAGTGACCGCCCTCGACGCCGGAGTCGTGGAGCGGATTGCCGGCGAGACGCGGTGGGTGGGCGTCGACGATCGTCACCACGCGGAAGCCGTCCTCGTGGAGCGCCGCGATCAGTCCGTCCGGATCGGGAAACGCCTTCGGGTCCCAGGTGAGCGGCCGGAACGCCTCCTGGTGGTGGATGTCGAGCCAGATGGCATCGGCCGGGATCCGTCGCTGGCGGAGCTGGCGGGCGATCTCGCGGACCCGTCGAGCCGTCGGGTAGCTGTAGCGACACTGGTGGTAGCCGAGCGACCATCGCGGTGGCAGCGGTGGGCGGCCGGTGAGCTCCGCGAAGCGCCGGAGGACGTCGGCCGGCCTCGGGCCGTCGAGGATCCAGAGGTCGAGCGCGCCGCGGTCGATCGACACCGCCAGCACGTCCGGCGCGGTGCGGCCGACGTCGAAGTGCGCGCGATGCGTGTTGTCGAGGAGGATGCCGTGTGCGCGGCCGTCGCGGACCACGATCCAGAACGGCACGCACGCATAGAACGGATCGCTCGCGGCGTATCGCGTGGAGGCGTTGGTGTTCCAGCCGACGAGGCTCGTGCCACCGACGCGCCGACCCCGTTTGTCGAGCGCGCCGGCGCGTTCGCCGAATCCGAACACGTGTTCGCCGTCCCTCAGGCGAAACGCGGCGAGCCAACCCTCGCCGACCTGCGAGGTTCCACGCAGCGGATCGTCCGCGTGCAGCTCGTGTCCGTCACGATCCTCGACGAGTACGTCCCAGGGGTCGGTGCGGACGGTGACGCGAAGCGAGGCCGCCGTCCAGACCATCCGGTCGCCGCGGCGGGTGACCCGCGCGTGTGGCGGCGGCAACTCCTGCCGCACGATCACGTGGCTCGTCTCGCGATCGGCGTCGGGCCGACCGATGCGGACGCGGACGATCGCCGGCGAGACGACCTCGACCCGGGCTTCCACCTCGCCGTCCCGCCAGCGCACCATCGCACCATCGCGCACCGCCGGTGTGCGGAACGCCAGGCGGTGCAACGACGCCGGTCCGTCAATCACCGGTGTGCAGCGGCGGCGCCTTCTCCACCGCGTCGACGTCGATCTTGAACAGCTTCGCGGCCGTGCGCCACGCGACGTTCTCCCGCGCCGCGTCCGGCAGCTCGAGGTTCTCCATGAACTTGACGTAGGGACCCATCCGGACGAGCGGCCAATCGCTGCCGTACATCAGCTGTTTACCGGGATCACCCATGTACATGATCATGTCTTTCACGCGCTGGACCATGTAGCGCTCGAACGCGTAGTCGAAGTCTCCGAGCGTCAGGCCGGACATGTCGGCGAACACGTTCTCGTTCTTGTAGAGCACCTCCGCGGTGTCCTGGAACCACGGGCTGCCCAGGTGGCAGACCACGAACCGCACGTCGGGGAAGTCGACCGCGATGTCGTCGACGAGTAGCGGATGCGCCTGACGGACCTTGGCCTGTTTGCTGTAGGTGTCGCCGCAGTGGATCATCACCGGCACGTCGTACTTCGAGGCGATGCGGAACACCGTCTCCAGCGACGGGTCGTTGATCGCGTAGCGGTCGTAGCCTGGGTAGAGCTTGATCCCGCGCACCAGACCGTCGCGGATCCGCTCCTCCATCGTGAACAGGTCGGTGCGCGCGTCCCCGCGCCACCGCAGCCCTTCGACCAGGGTCGTGCGGGGGTGGTTGGCGAGGATCTCCAGCACCTCTTCGACGCTCGGCCGGTCGAGATCGACCCGGTAGGACGTGATCACGACCGCGTGATCGACCCCGTGCTGCCCCATCTTCGCGAACAGATCGTCGACGTGCTCCTTCGTCGGTCGCCGTGTCGACTCGTGGTAGTTGTTGAGGTGGACGTGGCAGTCGATCAGCATGCTTCGAGTGTAGGCAATCGATCTTCGCCGATCACTCGCGCGGCACGAGGCGCACTCCCTCGAACCCCTTCGCCTTGACGGGCACGAACTCGTAGCACTTCTCGAGGTGCTCGAGAATCGCCGCTGCCGATCGCCCGCCCACCCACAGCTCGGGGTCGTGGGACAGCGGCCACTGTCCCCGTGCGGCCGCTTCGCGCAGTGACTGGAGGCCGAGATCCGACATGAACGTGGCCCGCCCGCGATGGCGCTGTTCTTCGATGCCCTGGTCGAGCAGCTTCAGCATTGCGCCCACGCTCGCGGGGTCCTGGTCGGCGAACTGACCGATGTACAGCACCGGTTCGTCGTCGAATCCGATCAGCCAGGCCTCCATGTCCAGCTCGTGGCCGGCGAGCAGCTGGAAGTGCGCCCCGCCGGCGACTTCCCGGAGCCCGGCCGCGTAGAGGCGTGGTCGGTCCGGATGATCGTGCCGTTCGATCTGCACGACGGCGACGGTGGCGGTCAACGCGAGTGCAGGCAGCACGAGAGCTCGCCACTGCCGGATCACCGTCAGGGCGACGAGTGCGGTCGGCCATGCCACGGGCAGGAGATAGGCGCCGCGCTCGCTGTAGTCGTTCAGCATGAGCTGCGCACCGAACACGTATGGGGCGATCCCGGCGAGCAGCCAGAGGGTGGCGGTGCGCCCTTCGCGCCAGATCAGCGCGAGCGGCACGATCGCGGACGCCATGAGGAACGGTACGAACCACTCCTCGAACAGCACCACCGGCGTATGGCCGATCGAGAGCCCGTGCGCCGAGAACGCGCCAACGATCGACGCCGCCGTGCCGACGTCGACGGCGGCGCCCTGGCTCCGGAGCAGTCGCGGGGCGATCGCCAGCACCGCGATCAGTCCTGCCGCGGCGATCGCGACGACCGAAGCACGACGGCGCCACGGCAGGGTGCTCCCGCTCTCGCGCCCCGCCACGGCCTGCACCACGGGCACGAGGCACAGCATCAGTGCGCCGGTCGGGTGCGAGAGATACGCGAGCCCCAGCGCGAGCCCCAGCAGGACCGCGTTCCACCAGCGCGGGGACCGTGCGGCGTGCGCCATCGCGAGCATCGCGAGGCCGGCGAACGGCAGGAACGCGCCGTGCACCTCGACCACCGTCGCGAAGAACATGACTCCGGGACACAGGGCGAACAGTGCGGTGACGACGTTGGTGCCGAAGCGATCGAGGCCGAGTCGGCGTGTCGCGCAGTGGACCAACCAGACTCCGACGAACGTGCCGAGTGCGCTCAGCAGCGTCGCCGTGTCGAACAGGCTCATCCCGCGCGGCATGCACACCGACTTCAAGAGCTGCAGCAACGGCAGGTAGAAGGTGTGGTAGCCGTGCTGGGTGACGCCCAGGTGGCTCAGGTAGAGCAGCGCCTGGCCGTCCACCTTGTAGAACGAGCCCTGCGCGAGCAGGATGTAGACCGCCAGCGCGGCGCCGGCGATCAGCAGGCCGTCGAGTGTGCGCGGCGGGTGGCGTGGGTCGTCGGGATCGACCATCGGTGGGGAAGGGACGCGCATCCTACGTCGAGCGGATCGAGTTCGCCCGATGGTCCTGCTCAGCGCTCCAGCTCGTCCGGATGCCAGGGCTCGGTGCGGTCCGCGTGACGCGAACGGACATCACGGACGAGCTCGGGCGTCACGCGTTCGGGCAGTCCGCCGAACTCGGTGCGGACGAACGACAGCGCGGCCGCGATCTGGGCATCGTCGAGGACCGGTCCGAGCGGCGCCATCGCGGCGTCGAACCGCTTCCCGCCGACCTCGATCCCGCCGGCCAGTCCGTGCAGGACGATGCGAGCCAGCACGTCGGGCTCGCGCGCGAGCCACGGCGAACCGAGGAGCGGCGGGAACGCTCCGGTGAGTCCGCGCCCATCCGGCTGATGGCACGCTGCGCAGATCGTCGCGAAGACCTGGCGGCCGGCATCGAGCTCGGCCGGCGACGGCACGTGTTGGCGCGCCTCGTGCGTCGCGGCTTCGAGCGTCGCGCGCGCATCGGCGGGGAGTCCACCGAGCGTCGCTTCGGCGAGCAGGAGTGCGCGCCAGTAGAACGGTCGCCCACGCCGCGCACGAGGCGTGTCCGTGAGCACCGTGGCGAGCCAGCTGGCGAGGTCCTCGGATCGCCCGCTGGGCGTGCGGAGCATCGCGCCGGCCGCCAGTGCAGCGTCGAGGGTGGCTTCGCCCCAGGGGCTCGGCATGGCCGTGAGCTCCGGCACCACGAGCTCCGGATCGGGCGAGGTCGCGACGAGGGCGTGCAGCGCCGCCGCGCGCAGCGCGTCCGGGTCGCCCGCGTTTCGCCCGGTCGCGATCGCGAGATCGGGAGCCGGTGCCCGCAGTCCGGTGCGCTCCCAGACGACGTTGCGGTGGTCGTCGAGGAGCTGGATCTTGAAGCCCTCGAGCCGGCGGTCCCACGGCGGCTCGGTCCGGTTCCAGACGCGCACCGTGGCGACGTCGGTCGGCGCGGCGAGCTTCACCTCCCACCATGGGTCGCGCTCGACCTGCGTGTGCGACATCGAGCCCGCCCCGTAGCGGCCGTCCGTCCGGCCGTCGATCGCGCGCTCGGGGAGGCCGCCGAAGTCGAGGGAGGACTGCCGGGCCTCGCCGTCGCGGGCGACGTTCTCGCCGTTCGCCGTCAGCACCGCGACTTCCGCGAGATGGAGGATCTTGTGGTCGCCGGGGATCGTGATCCGCACGAACCGCGCGGGGGGTGTCGGTGGTGCGAGCACGTCGTCGGACGCGTAGACCAGATCGCGCAGGGTCGGCACGAGCTCGTGTCCGGCACGATCCGGATCCGCGGACACCGCCTCCAGCAGTGCCATGCGCGCGACCTCGGTGTGCGCCCCGGGCCACAGCTCGGCGGCACTGCGCCCGGCGCGCATCGAGGCCGCGAAACCCGCTCGTGCGGTCGGCAGGGCGGACGACCGCGTCAGGGCTTCCAGGCGTTCGATCTGCGCGGCGAGGGACTCCGGCGGCGCGCCCGCCAGCATCGCGAGCAGCGGCGCCAGGGCCTCATCGTTCGGCGACTCGCTGCGCTGTTGCGCGGTTTCGATCAGAGCGAGCGCCTCGTCGACGGCGTCGACCTCACCGTCTCGCGCGAGCTCGGTCAGCGCCGCGCGCCGGGCATCGAGATCGACGTCGGCGCGGCCGAGGATCGCCCGTAGCACGCTCGGGGACCGCGGCAGCGCCAGGAGCTCGCGTGGCAGAGCGGTCCCGAGCGCGCGGGCGAGAGCATCCTCGTCGCGCGCGCAGAACGCGCGCCCCGCCCGGAGCGCGGCGAGATACCACGGCCGGAGTTGGAAGAGCGTCTCCTCCAGCGCGTAGGCGACGGCGGCGTCGCCGGTCGCGATGCCCTCCGAGGCGTGGAGCGCGATCTCGGCCGCCGGGGCAGAGCCGAACCTGCTGGCCGCGACGACCACGGCGAGCCGCACGCGCGGATGCTCGTCGTCAGCGCGTGCGCGCAACAGATCGAGCGCGTCGGGCAGACGGTCCCGCCACGCGCACAACACCTCGACCGCCGCCGCGCGCACGCGCGGTTCGCGCGCTTCGAGCAGGCGTTGCAGCAGGTCCTGCCGGACGAGGTGCCAACCCTGGCAGGTCCACAGGACCTCGAGGCTCCATTGCTCGTCGTCGGCCGCGTGCGGGCGGCCGAGGGCCGTGTCGATCGCTGCCGCGACGCGGTCGCGCGGGCGGCTTCGAAGCTCGCGCCGCACGCGGTAGCGCGTCCGGTTCTCCGGCTGACGCAGGAGCTCGAGCAGCTCGTCTTCGCTGGCCCCGTCGATCCGCGGCGGGGTGACCAGGGGGCGGCCGTCCGCGACCACTCGCCAGATCCTTCCGTGCGAGTGGTCACGCCGCTCGTCGAACAGCGAGTACTGCATGTGTCCGATCAGCGGGTTGAACCAGTCGACGAAGTACAGAGCGCCGTCCGGCCCGAATCGCAGGTCGACGGGCCGGAAGTTCGGGTCGCTCGACGACAGGAGGTCGGGCAGCTCCTCGGAACGTACGCCCGCGCCCTCGTGCACGATGCGGTGGTGCTTGATGCCGCGGAAGCCGATGCAGTTCGCGACGAGCAGGTCGCCCTGGACGTCGTCCGGGAACTGCCTCGAGCTGACGATCTCGACCCCGGCGGTGGGGCGGACGCGCGAGGTGAAGTCACGGATCATCCGGTGTTTCGCCGGCCAGTCGATGCGGCCGGTCATCGGCGTGGCGAACACGTTCTTGCCGTCGGACGCGTCACCGATGTAGTAGTCCCCGAACCGGTCGAACACCTGCCCCCAGGGGTTGAGGAACGGCCCGTTGACGTACGGCAGCACGGAGCCGTCCTTCGGGTCGTAGCGCAGGAAGCCCGCGTCCTTCAGGCGCACGGTGCCGGTCGGTGTCTCGATCTGGGTGTGCAGGAACACGCCTTCGCCCGTCAGCAGTCCGCCACCGGGCGCCCACTCGAACGTCCCGGCGACGTGGTGGCTGTCCTCGGTGCCGAAGCCCTGGAGGACGATCTCCTTCACGTCGGCGACGCCGTCGGTGTCCTTGAGGAACACCAGGTTCGGCTGATCGATCGCGAACACGCCGCCGTCGCCGAGCTCGAAGCCGGTCGGCAGGTACAGTCCGTGCGCGAACACCGTCTGTGCGTCCGCCTTGCCATCGCCGTCGGTGTCCTCCAGTACCGAGGATGTAGTCGTCCGGCTTCGCTCCGACCTCGAGCATCGGATACGTCGGCATGCACGCGACGAACAGGCGCCCGCGCGCGTCGAACGCGAGCGCGACCGGGTTGCGGATGTCGAAGTCCCGTTCCGAGGCGAACAGCTCGACGTGGTAACCGGCCGCGGTGGTGATCGCTCGCTTCGCCAACGCGACGTCCTCGGTCGCGAGCGAGATCGAGCCTCCGCGGTTCGGCTCCTGGCCGGACGCGATCGCGGAGAGCGTGGCGACGGCGAACGCCGCTCTGGTGAGCACGCTCATCGCGCGGCCTCGTGGATCGCGTCGTCCTGCGCGGCGATCAGTTGATCGAGGCGCGTGAACCGAGCCGGGAAGTCGACGCTGCCGAACGGCTGCTCGCGCGTGCCCCAGACGTACTCGGCGTTGGAGGGCCGGTAGCGTTGCATGAACAGCCGCGCCTTCTCGTCGACCAGCGGCCGCAGGTTCGCCGCGCGCTGGGGTGGCGGCGACGCGATGCCGAGCGCCGCCAGCATGAGCGCACCGATCTCGCGGTAGCCCGCGTCGGTCAGATGGATGCCGTTGATCGTGCGGTGGGGATCCACGGCCGCCCGAGTCGGCGTGAACAGATCGACGAAGTAGACGTCCTCCGCCGCGGCGACTTCGGCCATCGCCGCCACGTAGCGGGCGAGATCGGCGTCGTGAGCGGTCGGATCGGGGAACAGCCCGCCGACGTTCTCGTGCGCGATCGGCGACACGACGACGATCTGGGGGTGGGACTTGCCACCGTCGAAGCTGTGGCGCCGGACGTTCCGGATCTCCGCGCGCAGGTCGTCGCGGAACGCGGGCAGACCCGCGGCCCCGGCGAAGGACTCGCCCATGCCGTAGCAGAGCATCACCGTCGTCGCACCGACCTCGTGCAGCCACGAGACCTGATCCGGGTAGCCGTCTGGGCGCGTGCTGGTGTTCTCCCGGTCGCCCTTCCAGTAGCGGAACGCCGGCCCGCCATGCAGCTCGTCCGAGGGCACGATCGGAAAGCGTGTCACCGCATCGCCGCTCCAGCCGAGGTTGCGCACGACGAGCTCGAGGTCGGGGCGCGCAGCCTGCAACATTGCCTCGAACCAGCCGTGGTAGCGCATGCGGTCGGCGAACGTGTTGCCGACCAGCGCGATGCGCTCGCCCTTCTGCAGCGCGAACGCCTTGGCGCTGCCCCGGCGCGGCGCCCGCGGCCAGAGCCACGGATCGTGGACGTTTCCGAACCCGGACGGTCTCGGGGCATACGCGACGCCGGCGACGTCGACGCCCTGCGCGGGGATGTCCGCCTCGCGACCGAGCGCCCACAGGATGCCCTGCACCGCGAGCCGTCGCATCGCCGGGATCTCGAAGTCGTAGGGGTGTCCGAGCGTCGAGAAGAACACACGCGCCGGCTTGCCGCTCGTACCCGTGTACGTCTTGGTCCACGCGACCGGTTGCACCGGCGGGTAGCGCGCCTCCTCGCCGACGTGGCTGGAGCGCAGCGCCGTTCCGCGCAGCAGCGGCAGGCAGTCGCCGGACAGCGCGTCGGTGCCGCCGTCGACGTGGTAGAGCCACGAGAACGCCGCGAACGGCTCGACGCCGCGCAGGATCGGGCTCTCCTCGGCGCCCGCGGCGACGGTCACCGAGGTCAGCGGACGCTCGCCGTCGTCGAAGTGCCCGTGGTGGGTGATCCAGTGTTGGCCGAACACCCGCGTCGGCCACGCCTCGTTCATCTCCGCGGCATGCGGATCACCCTCCGGGTAGCGGAATGCGTGCGTCGCGGTGCGGAACCCCACGACCGGTCGGCCGGATTCGACGTAGCCGGTGATGTGCGCGAGCTGCTCGTCGGGGAGCCGCCGGAATCGCGTGAACAGCACCAGCAGATCCGCGTCGTCGAGCGCCTCCAGGCCGTCGATCGAGTCGAGGCGATTCGGGTCGACCGAGCCGTCCGTGGCCAGCGCGTAGCACACCGTGGTGCGGAACCCGAACCGGTCGTGCAGCAGCTCGGCGAGCATCGGCATCGACTCCTCGGAGCGGTACATCCTCGTCACCGGTGACGAACACGACGTGCGGAACGCCCGCCGCGGGCGCGGCGGGCTCGTCGTGGCCGCATGCCCCGACGACCACGGCGACCAGGACGAGCGGTACGGACAGGCCGAGCGACGTCACGCGTCGCGAGCGGGGATCAGGGGTCACTTCGGCACGCGAGAGAGGAGCGGGAAGCGCCCAGGATGGGGACCGGGTGCTTCGTGCGCAAGCGCGCGGAAGCTCCGGGACCACCGGTTATGGTGTCGCGCCGAACCGATGCCCGAGACCCTGCCACAGCCGCAGCGCCCGACCGCATGACCGGAGCCGATGCCCTGCTCACGGTTGCGATCGTCCTGATCGCGGGCATCACCGGAGGCGGCATCGCGCGGCGCGTCGGGCTGCCGTCCGTGACCGGGCAGATCCTCGTCGGCGTCGTGCTCGGACCGACCTTGTTCGACGTCTTCGACGCGCGGTCCGTCGCGTCGATGCAGCCGCTGATGCACTTCGCGCTCGGGCTCGTCGCGGTGATGGTGGGCAGCCATCTGGACGTCCGCCGCCTGCGCAACGCGACGCGGCGGTTGAGCATCTTGGTGATCTTCGAGACGACCGTGACGCCGCTGCTGGTGCTCGGTGGACTGCTCGCGCTCGGCGCGCCTTGGTCGGTGGCGGCACTGCTCGCAGCGCTCGCGGTCTCGACGGCACCGGCCACGGTCGTCGCGCTCGTGCGTGAGGTACACGCGCGCGGCGTGTTCGTGAAGACGCTGATCGCGGCGGTCGCACTCGACAACATCGCCTGCATCCTGCTGTTCGAGGTCGCGCGGTCCTCGGCGCTCGCGACGATCGACGCCGAGAGCGGTCGGTCGTTCCTCGATGCGCTGATCGCGCCGACCCGACAGCTCGCGTTGTCCGCGCTGCTCGGGTGGGGGATCGGCTGGCTCACGACGCGCGTGACGCGGGATGTCGTCCGCTCCGACCGCCTCGCGTCCGCGTCGCTCGTCGCCATCCTGCTCGCGGCGGGACTCGCCGACCACTGGAACGTCTCGCCGCTGCTCGCATGCCTGTTCCTCGGCACGGCGTTCGCCAACCTCACCCCGGATCGGGACGAGATCGGGCACCGCGTGTTCGACGACTTCCAGAGCGCGGTGTTCGCGATCTTCTTCACGCTCGCCGGCATGCAGCTCCACCTCGACAAGCTCGTCGAAGGTGGCGGCATCGCGCTCGCGCTGTTCAGCTTGCGCGTCGCCGGCAAGTACGTCGCGTCCCGTGCGGCGATGCGTCTGGCGGGCGCGACCGATCGCGTCGAGCGGTGGCTCGGCCTGGCGCTGGTGCCGCAGGCCGGCGTCGCGGTCGGGCTCCTGCTGCTCGTGGGCGACGATCCCGAGCTGCGTGGGGTCTACGAGCTGCTGCTCGCCGTCGGCCTCGCGGTCGTCACGCTCAACGAGATCATCGGTCCGATCCTCACGCGGCTGGCCCTGCTCCGCAGCGGCGACGCCGGGCAGGACCGTCCCCGCCTGATCGACTTCCTGCGCGAGGAGAACATCGTCACGGACTTCCAGGCGAACGACCAGGAGGACGCGATCGCGAAGTTGACCGACGTGCTGATCCGCTCGAACCGGTTGAAGGTCGACCGGGACGCGCTGCTGGAGTCCGTGCTCGAGCGCGAGCGGGACGTGTCGACCTGCATCGGCGAAGGCCTCGCGATTCCGCACGGCATCCTCGCCGAAGGCGAGCGGATCGTCGGCGCGATGGCGATCAGCCGCGAGGGTCTGGCGTTCGCGGACACGCCGGACGGGCGCCCGGTGCACTGCATCGTGTTGCTCGCGACGCCGGCCACCGAGCGGGATCGTCACCTCGAGGTGCTCGCGGCGCTCGCGCGCGCGATCGGTGCCGATCCGCAGGTGCAGAAGCAGCTCTACTCCGCACGCTCGGCCGCGCACGTCTACGAGCTGCTGCACGCCGAGGAGTCGCAGGACTTCAACTACTTCCTGGAGTGATGGCGCTCGCGGTGGCGTCGCGCGCTAGCCGTCCTTCTTCTTGAAGATGTCGCCGAGGCCCGGGATGTGCTTCTTGGCCTCCTCCTCGGCGCGCTTCTTCGCCTCGGCTTCGGCCTTCTGCTTCGCTTCCTCCGCGAGCTGTGCGGCGGTCTTCTTGCCTTCGATCACGTCGCCGACATCGTTGCCGATGCCGGGCACCTTGCCGTTCAGCAATGCATCGGCGTTCGCCCGCACCTGGTCGGCGAGCTCCTTCTTGCCGGCCGCGACCAGCGCGTCGGCGAGACCCTGGTCGTCGATCGCGATCCGCGGGCTCGTGATCGGGCCGCGCACGCCGATGGGGACGGCGAGCTGATCGATCGTCGATTGTTTGCCGCCGACGCTCAGCGTCGTGCCGTGCAGCGTCGCGACCACGGGCACCTCGAGCCATGGCCCGCCCTCGTGGGTCGGATCGATCGAGCCGGCGATGCGGACGTCGAGGGTGCCACCGTGGATCGGTGATGCGGTGAGGTCGCCGGCGAGCGAGTCGACCGGCACGCCCGTCAGGTCGAGCGAGATGCCGGTCTTCGTCGGCGCCGCGGGATCGAAGTGCAGCTCGAGCGCGAACGTCCCGGCGCGGCTCTTGATCGACAGCGTCGCCGGCGCCTCGGCGAGGGCCGGCTGCGACGACAGGTTCTGGCCGTGGACGTCGAGGACGTCGCCGTCGAGCTGGGCCATCTTCAGGCCTTCGAACGCGAGCTCGCGGATCAGCACGGTCGGATGCTGCGCGATCAGATGGGCCGCGACGACGTCGGTGTAGCCGAGCGTCGCGACCTCGCTCGCGACGCGGGCGTCGCGTTCCGCGGGTGGCTCCTCGGCGGGTGGCTCGCCGCCCCCGGTGAACTTCTTCACCCATTCCGAGACCTGCTCGAGACGGGCCTTCCACTGCTCCGCGTCCTTCAGGTAGTCCTCGATCGTCTTGCCGGGGCCGGGAGGGGGCTCCGGCGCGGGTGCCGCCTCGGGAGCGATCCGTTTCGCGGGCTCCGTTCGCTGCACGCCGCTCGCGGCGTCCGAGCTGGCCAGGCGATCGACCACCATGCGTCCCGACAGCAGGCCCGTCGTCGACACGTCCATCGCCATCGAGCGCGCGCGGAACGCGTCGCGGTCGAGGTTCTGCGCATCGGCCATCGCGAGTCCGTCGAGTGCGATGTGGCCACCCGCGAGATCGAGCGTCGCACCCTGGAGGTCGACGGTCGCGCCGTTCCAGCGCGCGAGATTGGTCGTCGCCTGCTCCTTCAGCCACGCGCCGCCGAGCTGGTCCTGGGCGAACCACAGCAAGGCCGCGACCACGAGCACGGCGGCGAGGCCGGGCCAGCGCACGATCTTGTTCTTGGTGTCCGTCTCGGCGAGCTCGCGCCACGTCTTCTTGCCGTGGCCCTTGCCGAGGAACATCCAGGTGAGCAGCCGGACCCAGCGCTTCGAGGTGAGCTTCTGGTAGCGCTCGGAACCGGTCTCGAGCGTCGCCATCTTCGCGCGGAGCCCGTGCATGCCCTTCCAGATCACGACGCCCGCGACGATGCCGAACGCGAGCCCGACGACGAGACCACCGGCCGTCGCGTAGTGCTGGAGTCCGAACCATGCGGTGACCGGCGCGTTGACCAGCACGCGGAACAGACCTTCGGTGGGGCCGTCGAGCAGGAACCGCCCGACCGCGAACGACACCGGCAGGCACACCAGCGACAGCAGCTTGGCGATCGCGGTAACGAGCCCGAACAACGCGAGGTTGGCGTTCAGGACCACGACCAGCCCGAGCAGGAACAGGATCAGCCCGGGCGCCTGCAGGAAGCCGCCGCCGAGGTCGCCCGGCAGGATGAACCCCGGCACGAAGCCGAGCAGCCCGCCGAGGGTCGCCGCCATCAGGATCTGGGAGCGGGACGCGGTCCCGCGGATCAACTTGCCGAACTTGCGAGTGACGAACAACGGCACCTCCCTGCGTCCTTGGTTTCCGGTTCCGGACGCGCGCCATCATCGCCCGATACGCACGGGATGTCACGGCGAAGCGCGTTGCGCAGGGGTTCAGGCCTCGGCGTGGGCCTGCACCTCGGCGAGCCAGGCAGCGTCGAAGGCGTCGAGATCCTCGGGCTTGCGCGAGGTGATGACGTTCTCGCTCTGCACGACTGCCTCGTCGACCCAGGTGGCGCCGGCGTTCTCGAGGTCCTTGCGCACCGACGGCCACGACGTCATGCGCTTGCCGTGCACGACGTCCGCCTCGATCAGGAGCTGCGGCCCGTGGCAGATTGCGGCGACCGGCTTGCCGGAGGCGACCATCTTCCGCGTGAACGCGACGACGTCAGGATCGATGCGTAGTCGGTCGGGCGAGTGGCCACCGGGGATGACCAGTGCGTCGAAGTCGCCGACTTCCGCGCCCTTCGCGGTGCGGTCGACCTGCTGACGGTCCTCGCCGCGTTTTCCGGTGACCTCGGCGCCCCTCTGGGTACCGAGGACCACCACCTCATGGCCGGCGTTCCGCGCGGCGTCGTAGGGACTGCGAAACTCGGAGTCCTCGTAGCCATCGGCGAGGACGAAAGCGATGCGTGTCATGTTGGATGTGGTCCGAACGGGAGAAACTCGAATCGCCCCGGCAACCGTCGCTCGGGGCGTTCCGAAGCGTCCGCAAGAGCGGTGCCGATCCGGCGGAAGCCGATCGCAGAGCGTCGGCGAACCATCCGTGCGCCCGGCGTTCGGCGGTGGACTCGCGAGTTCGGAGGCGCGGGCTCCGCGCGCCGGCGACTTCGCGCGCTTGGATCCCGCGTGCCGGAGCGACAGAATCGCGGCCGACCCGACCCAGCCGAGGAGACCCGTTGATCGTTCCGCGCACGTCGAGAGAGGAGATCCTGCAGAAGCTCGCGCGCAAGGCCGAGAGTCGTCACCCGATCTTCATTGCGAGCGCCGGCAGCGGACTCGTCGCGCAGCTCCTCGAGCGTGCAGGAGTCGACTGCATCAACACCTTCTCCGGCGCCCGCCTGCGCGCGAACGGCATGGGCACGATGTCGATGCTGTGGCCGATCCTCGACTCGAACCGGCAGACCCTCGACTACACCGAGCAGGACATCCTCCCCGCACTGCGCGGCGACGCGTTCGTGTGCGCGTGCGTCAACGCCAACGACCCGTTGAAGGACATGGTGTCCGTCGTCGAGCGGCTCAAGGCGATGGGGGTGTTCTCGATCTCGAACATCGGTCCGTCGATCAGCTACGTCGACAAGGACAGTCAGATCCGGCGCGTGCTCCAGAAGAGCGGGATCACGTTCGAGCACGAGGTCGCGATGCTGAAGATGGCGAAGGAGCGCGGCATGGTGACGATCGGGCTGGCGTTCGACGAGGAGGACAGCGAGCAGCTGGTCGCGGAGGCGCGGCCGGACCTGTTCTGCTTCCACGCCGGCACCACCAAGGGCGGACTCAAGGGCTACGACTCCGGCGAGACCATCGAGCAGACCGCCGCGCGCACCGAGGCCGCCAACCGGAAGCTGCGCGCGATCGATCCGAAGGTGCTGCTGATCGCGCACGGCGCGGCGATGGAGACGCCGGAGGATGCGCAGTTCATTCTCGATCACACCTCGTGCGACGGCATCTGGACCGGCTCTTCCACCGAGCGCATCCCGATCGAACGTGCGGTGACGGACGCCGCGACACGGTTCGCGGCACTTCGCTTCCCGAGCACCCGCTGAGCAGGAGCCGATCATGACGACGCGCATCGCGGTGCTGGCGACGCTCGACACCAAGGGGCCGGAAGCCGCGTTCGTCGGCGAGCAGCTCCGGCGGCTCGGCAGCGAGCCGGTGCTCGTGGATCTCGGCGTGATCGGTACACCCGCAGTGCCGGCGGACATCGAACGCGACGCGGTCGCGGCCGCCGGCGGCACGCCGCTCGCGAAGCTGCTCGAGGCGCCGACGCGCGAGACGGCCGCACCGGTCATGGTCGCGGGTGCGACGAAGCTGCTGCTCGAGGCGGTCGACCGCGGCGAGCTCGACGGCGTGATCGGTCTCGGCGGGCTGCAGGGCACGGCCGCGTGCTCGCAGGTGATGCGCGCGCTGCCCTACGGCCTGCCCAAGGTGATGGTGTCGACGGTCGCGTCGGGCGACACGTCACCGTACGTCGACGTGAAGGACATCACGATGATGTTCTCCGTCGGCGATCTGCTCGGCGTCAATCGATTCATGCGCAAGGTGCTCGCGAACGCGGCCGGCGCCGCTCACGGCATGGCGCAGGTCGACGTCGAGCTCGAGCCGCGATCCGGCGATCGGCCGCTGATCGGCATGACCAACCTCGGCGTGCTGACCGAAGGTGCGATGCACGCGCTCGAACGCTTCGAGGCGAAGGGCTACGAGGTGATCGTGTTCCATGCGGTCGGCTCCGGTGGCCGCGCGATGGAGCAGATGATGGAGGAAGGGCTGATCGGCGCGGTGTTCGACTACGCACTCGGCGAGATCGCCGACGAGTTGTACGGCGGGCTGCGTGCCGGTGGCGAGACGCGACTGACGGTCGCCGCTCGGCTCGGTCTGCCGCAGGTCGTCGTGCCGGGTGGTGCGGAGCATCTCGGCATCCTCGTCGATCCGCACACCGTGCCCGAGCGCTTCCGCGACCACGTGTCGGTGTTCCACAGCCCCGTCGTGTTCGTGCCGCGATTGCGGGCCGACGAGTTCGTCGCGGTGGCACGCGAGATCGGCCGGCGGCTCCGGGGCGCCGGCGAGCGCACCGTCGTGATGCTGCCGCTGGACGGAACCGGGCGTTACGCGATGCCCGGCGGTCCGCTCCGGGACATAGAGAGCGACGCCGCGTTCTTCACGGCGCTGAAGGCGAGCCTGCCGCCGGCGGTCCGCGTCGAGGAGCACGCGACCCACGCCGAGGACCCCGCGTTCGTCGATGCCGCGGTGGACACGCTGATCACGCTGATCGAAACGGGGCGCTGAGTCCCCACGCTCGTGCGCCCGCCCGCGGCGAATCCGCGTGGCTGCCGCGACTCACAGCTTCGACACGTCGAGATCTTCCGCCACGTGCTTGGGGGTGCGCAGCGTTCGCAGGAAGCTGAGCAGCGCCGTCCGGTCCCTGGGCACGAGCAGCGCGAACGCGTCGCGCGCGGGTTGCGCCTCGCCGCCGTGGAAGAGGATCGCCTCGGTCAGCGTCGGCGCGCGGCCGTCGTGCAGGTAGGGTGCGGTGTCGGCGATGCCCCACAGGCGTGCGGTCACGAACATCCGGTCGAGGGGTCGTGCCGAACGACTCGGCCAGGCGATTGCCCATGTCGTGACGCTTGAGGTCCGAGAACAGCGGTACGCGCGATCCCGCCGCCGCCGGCGTGGTCGAACTTCGCGCTCTGGCGCAGGTCGGTCAGGTAGTAGATGTTCGCGAGCGGATCGGTCGGCACCTCCGGGTACGCGTGCGGCAGGAGCCGGCTGTGGGTGTCGATCTCCGGCACGTGGCACTGCGCACAGCCGAGTCGCGAGAACAACGCTCTGCCGTGCGCCGAGTCGCGGTCGCCGCGGACCTCGATCGGACGCTCGAGACTGGCGGCGAAGATCGACAGCGCGGACACCTCGCCGACCAGCACCTCGTTGACGACGCCGTCGCCGTCCGCGTCGATGTTCCGCCCGACGGCCTCGACGGGCTGCATGCCGAGGTGGAACCGCAGGGCCTCGACGTCGAACGAGCGGATCGTCGGGAACTCGCCCTTGCGGCCGAACGGCCGCACCACCAGGTCGTCGTCGATGCCTTCGATGCGCGAGGTGTCGAACGACGCGCCGTTCCAGAGGATCTCGCCGAACGACACGCCCTTCGTCTGCAGCGGAACCCACACTCCCTGGTTGGCCTGCGCGGCGGCCCTTGCCGCCTGCAGCTCGAGCGTCATCTCCTTCGCGACCAGCTCGACGCCGCCGGCACCGAGCAGGAACGGAGGGTTGATGAACCGGCCGTCGAACGCCGCGAAGCCGTTCCCGTTGGAATCGGACACGTCGATGTGCCGTGGCATGAACAGCACGTTGTTGTTCGCGCCACCGAAGCCACCGATGCCGAAGCGGAACGGGACCTCCGCCGTGCTCAACAGCGAGTGGCACTCGGTGCAGGTCTGCGCGTCGAGACCGTTGACGCGCAGCAGCATCCCGTTGCCCTGCAGCGTCGGCCGGCCGCCGGGACTCGTCGTGTTCGTCGGGTCCATCGGGCCGTCGCCGTACCCGTCCAGCGTGTTGAACGGCGTCGCGAACATCCGCAGTCCGTGCGTGCGGATCGCACGCGCGGAGAGCGCGCCGCTCGTGATCATCTGCTGGGTGATCCGCGGCGGGTGGATCGCCGGTTCTTCACCGGGCATGAACGGCGACTGCGCGGCGACCGTCGCGACGCACAGTACGGAGGCGAGCGCGGCGGCAGGGGTGAGCGTCTGCATCGGGGTGTGGAGGGAGCGCGGAGAGGGGAGCGTTGGCGGGCTTCCGGGGGCGGAAACTCGGCCGTCCCATTGTGCGCGGCGCCCCGCGCACCGCAACGGGGCGCCGGGATGCGCGACCGCGTCTCGGCGAGGCCCCGTTGACGCCGCACCGTCAGAGCGCGCCGAACGTCAGGCTCGCGCCGTTGGAAACGGTCAGGCCCAGGGGATTCGCGCCCGGATCGACCAGCAGCGCCTGGTCGTGGATCGACTGGCCGACGAGGCTCGGGAGATTCGGGACGACGAGGTCGAAGGTCGCCTGGCCGTTCTGGGGCACGAGGGGGAGCAACGCGTCGCCGCTGACGTACATCGAGCAGCCGGTCATGCCGAGGACCGACAGGTCGATCGGCAGCGGGGTGCCGTTCCACAGCGAGCTGGACAGCCCGAGCTGCACGGCGCCCAGATTCGATGCGGGCACGTTCAGGACGGTCTGGGAGAAGGTCGTGTCCACCCACGGCACGCCGTTCGACGACGCGCTGAGGTTCGGGGTGCCGCTGCTGCCCGCACACCCGGCGCCGAGTGGCGCGTAGTCGCCCGGAGCGTTGGTGCCGTAGAGCCACACATTGGTGCTCACGCCGAGGCCGGCGCCACCGAACATGAAGCACTGGCGCCGCGCGAAGTCGTACACCATCGCGTGTCCGGATCGCGCCGGCGGCACCGTGAGCGGTGCGCGAAGCACCCACGTGACGCCGTCCCAGTCCCAGGTGTCGGCGAGATCGTTGCCCATGTCGTCAGCGCCGCCGTAGAGCACGACGCGTTCGCGCAGGTAGTCGTAGGCGAGCCCGGGGCGCGTGCGCGAGACCGGGCCGTTCGCGTTCGCTGGCACGGCGGTCCAGTCCTGGCCGTCCCACACCCAGGTCGTGTTGTCGATCGCCACGCGACCCGAGCCTCCGAACATCAGCACCCGCTCGTTGCGGATGTCGTACACCATCGAGTGCAGGATGCGCGCAGGTGGCGTCGTGGTCGGGGACATCAGCTGCCAGTCGGTGCCGTCCCACTCCCAGGTCTCGGAGTTCGGTCCCAGTCGCCCGGCGGCCCCGCCGAACATCACCACGCGCTGGCGTGCGGTGTCGTAGGCCATCGCGGGATTCTCGCGAGGACCCGGTGACGTCGTCGGCGTCACCTGGCTCCAGCTCGTGCCGTCGTACAGCCAGGTGTCGTTGAACAGCGGGCTGCCGTTGGTGCCGCCGAACAACACGACCTGCTGGTGCACGATGTCGAACGCCATCGCGTGACCGAAGCGATCGGCAGGACCGATGCCGTGATCCTGGCGCCACGACGTGCCGTCCCAGATCCAGGTGTCGCCGAGGGCCTGTGGCTGTCCGGTCTGTGCGAGTCCGCCGAACAGCACCGTCGTGCCGCGGACCGCGTCGTACGCCATCGCGTGCTCCGACCGCGCCGACGGGGACGGGTTGGCGTTGTTGACTTGCGTCCAATCGGACTGCGCCGCGAGGGGCAGCGCGAGGGCGAGGGACGCGGGGACGACGAGTCGGGTGCGCGATCGGGTTCGCATGATCGTGGGGGAGACGGTCGGGGGGATCCTCGGCGGGGCGACAGTGGCACTACGCGGGTCGCGCGCTCGTCACGAGATCCGGCCGCGGCGCCGGGGCTATTTCCCGGCCGCGCCGCGAGCTCCGTTCATGCGAAGGCACTTCCCGGCAGCCCTGCTCACGCGCCAGGGCTGTCGGAAACCTGCCAATCAATTGCCGACGTCGATCTCGACGCCCGGCGTGAAGGCGATGCCGAACGCGTTGGACTGCGCGTCGAGGACCGCGCACTGCTGGAAGGCGATGCCCCCGAGCAGGGCCGACGAGTTCGGGATCGCCAGCGTCGCGTTGGCGATGCCGTTGGCGTTCGTGGTCAGCGGTTCGACGTACTCGCCGCTGGCGAGCAGCGTGCAGCCGGTCGCGCCGAGGAACGACAGGTCGGCCGGCAGCATGACGCCGTTCCAGACGCTGTCGGAGAACCCGGTGAGGCGCACCGCGGTCGCGTTCGGCAGCGCCTTGGTCAGCGCGCCGCTCAGCGTCCGCCCCGGTGTCGGAGCACCGGTCACGCGGTAGTCGGGGATCAGCGTCGTGCCCATGCCGCCCTGGCACATCACGCGCCACGATGCCCGGAGGACCACGCCGGAGCGGTACCACGTGGTGCCGCTGCGCGGGGTCGCGCGGTAGTAGGCACCGCCCAGTTCGCCGCTCGCCAGGGTCGACGGATACGCACCGATCGAGTCGGCGGCGATCCAGAAGTGCTGGCCGGCCGGGATCGAGACCGTCGACGGGAAGGTCGTCGAGTAGAACTGCGGCGTGGCCGATACGGTCATCGTCGACACCGCCACCGGATTCGGCGCGGGCTGACCGGAGCCGTTGTCGAGGTACAGCGCGGTCAGCACCGAGGTCGTCGCGCCCGTGCGCGAAGCGGTGAACAGCTCGAACCCCTGGACCGTCAGGTTCTGCGTCGCCGTCGCGTCGTAGGCGTACTCGTTCTGCGAGGACGCCGCCGACAGCGAGCCACCCGCGCCGTTCAGGGACTCGCAACCCGGCAGCGTGACGCTGCCCTCGCAGCCGTCACCGAAGCGCAGGATGCGCCCCACGGTGGTGCCGAACGTGGCGCACAGCCCGAAGTCGGCGTCGACGGCCGGGGTCTCGACGTGGCTGTCGGCCGCGATCAGCGTGGCCAGGACGTCGACGGTCCAGTTGCCCGGGCTCGGCTCGCGGACGAACACGCATTCGACGGTGTCGCGCGTGTCGGCGGAGCCGCCGGTGGTCGAGTAGTTGCCGTCGAGCAGGCCCTGGTTGCCCCAGCGCACCGTCCCGTCAGGTGCGGTGACGCGCAGCGAGAGGTCGTTGATGCGCGTCGTCGAGGCGGCCGGATTGGCCGCGGGGTCGGCCCACGTGAGCGCGACCTTCAGCTCCGGGTCGCCCGGCTGCACCGTCACGGTGTACGAACGCGTCTGACCTTGGGTCACGAGGTCGGTCTCGTCGACGACCAGCATGCGCTGCCGGTTGTCGTACATCGTCCGCAGGTCCGGGAAGCCCCAGCCCTGGTAGACGCGTCGATTGTCGGTGCTGCCGGCGTCGAACGCGTACTGCATCGCGTTGGCGATCATCAGCGCCTTCAGCGTCGTGAAATGCGGGCGGTTGGACGACCGCGAGCCACCCGGGTTGCGAACCGGACCGAACAAGCCGTCCGTGAACATCTGGATCGCCAGCGCGTTGTGCCCCGCGACGATCGGCGTGGCGCCCGACGTGCCGCTGAAGTTGAGCGTGCCGCCACCGAGCGCCGCCGTCAGGATGCTGTCGTAGTAGGCGCAGAGGTCGGGCTTGATGCGGCCGTCCGCTGCCGGCCCGGTGCTCGCTCCGCCCGCGGCCCAGGAGTCGTCGAAGCGGTCGGCGTTGTCGAAGTGCTCGACGCCGCCGATCGAGAAGATGTTCTTCGCCCAAGCCTGCGGTCGCGAGTCCTGGTTGCCGGCGTTGCTCTGGCTCTGCGTCCACGGGATGTCGTTGTCGAAGATGATGTCGTCGGCGTCGGCCGAGATCGACGTGTAGCTCCGCGTGCGCGCATCGCCCCACGACGCGGTCGTGAACGTCACGCCGTAGTTGGTCACGAGCTGCTGGACGACCTGCCACCGCGAGTAGCCGGCGGTGACCGTCGAGTAGTTCGTGTAGTAGGCCTGCGCGTCGGGCGCCATGCCGCGCGCGAGCGGGTTGCTGTAGCCGTTGCCGAAGATGATCGTCGAGGTCGCGTGACCGTGGCTGTCGGGTCCGCCGCCGCTCAGCACGTTGATCGGCATCAGGTTGAAGTCGGGGCTGGTGGCGTCGATGCCCTCGTACACGTGTCCGTGCACGCCCTGACCGGTGTAGCCGCCGACTGACTCGATGTAATTCGCTCCGCCTTGGATGCGGGCGTTGTTCATGTCCTCTTCGGGAGCGGTCCAGCGGTCGATCCAGAGCACCTGGTCGAGGTGCGCGGCCTTCGCGAGCTGCGGTCGCGTCAGCTCGACGTCGAACAGGATGCTGCCGGGCTGCTCGTGCACGACGGTGCCGCCGATGGCCCGAATCGCCGCGCCGAGCGCCGGCTTGTCCGTGTGCTTGTCGGCGACGACGACGTGGTAGCGCCGCGCCGGTGCGTCGACCTGGCCGACGATCTCGGCGATCAGCGCCGGCTCGAGCCGGTAGGCGGGGTGGTAGGGACCGACCCAGCGCACGTCGCGCGCGTCGCGGAGCTGTTGCACGGCCTTGGCGTCGCCACGCACCAGATACGCGAGCTCGGGGAGGAAGCCGATCCGCTCCGCGCCGGCGGCGAGGATGGCCTTGCGCGAGCCGTCGTCCATCGGGGCGTCGTACTGGACGATCCAGAGGTGGTCGTCCGGACCGGACCGGAGTGCCGCGGGTACCGCGGGCGTCGATTCGAGCGGATCGAACCGGGCGTATCGGAGCGCGATCCGGTGACCGGTCGGAGCGGGCGACGTCTGGGCGGCGAGGAGAACGGGCAGCGCGGCGGCGATGAGCGTCGCGCGGAGAGCGAGTCGATGCATGGCGATGGGAGAACGAAGGGAGGGGGGGATTGTAGACACGAGGGCGCGGAGACGCCCGCGGCCCTTCGATCGGCGGCGGAGGTTTGCGGCACGGCGACCGGCGCTTGCGTACGCTGCATCGCATGAGCGCCCGATCCTCGACCGACCCACGCGACCGCGGCGTCCGCTCCGGCCCTTGGGCGATGTCGATGCAATGGCACGACCTGCTCTTCGCGCACTGGCCGGTTCCGGTGGCGGTGCTGCGTGCGGCGATCCCCGATGAACTCGAGATCGACACGTTCGACGGCAGTGCGTGGCTCGGGGTGGTGCCGTTCCGTATGTCGCGCGTGCGGGCGCACGGGCTGCCGGCGATGCCCAGGGTGTCGGCGTTTCCGGAGCTCAATCTCCGGACCTACGTGCGCGGCGGCGGCCAGTCCGGAGTGTGGTTCTTCAGTCTCGACGCGGCCGAGCCGCTCGCGGTGTGGACCGCGCGACGGGTGTTCGGGCTGCCCTACCTGCACGCACGGATAGCGTGCGCGCGCGACGGGGACGCGACGCGCTATGCGAGCGAGCGCGTCGACCGACGTGGACCACCGGCCGAGCTGCGCGTGCGCCACCGGCCGACCGGGGACGCGTTCCCGACGAACCCCGGCACGCTCGAGCACTTCCTGACGGCGCGCTACTGCTTGTTCGCGCGCGACCGTCGCGGACACGTCAGGCGCGGCGACATCGTGCACGAGCCGTGGTCGCTCCGCGCCGCGGAGTGGGAGGTGGAGCGGTGCGACATGGCGCGGATCGTCGGCATTGATCGGCTGGACGGCGCGCCGCACCTGATGTCCGCCGGCGATCTCACGGTGCGCGCGTGGTTGCCGGTCAGGATCGGACCGCGTTGAGCGGCGTCCGACCGGCTGCGCGCGCCCGCTGCTGACAGGCGTCGAACCAGACCGGGTCCGGTTCGACGCCGTTCGGCCATCGGGTCACTCGACGACGAACACCTGGATGCTCCGGGGCGGCATCTGGCCCGGACCGGCGTCGGCGTGGTGCCAGAGCTGGATGCCGCCGCCCGGGCCCCACGACAGCGTCGTCTTGCCGGTACCGGAGCCGACCACGTACTGCTGGACGCCCGCGCCGTCGGGTCGCAGACCCTTGATGACGAAGTTCTCGCCGATGCCGTCGTACAGCGACGGGTCGAAGTCGCCCTGCCAGTACGCCGGCGCGTCGGTCCAGTTGACGAACACCAGGCCGACCTTCGGATCCGGGCCGGTGCTCTGCCACACCGACTGGTAGATGTGCGGGGCGGTGTAGAGCGCGTCGGGTAGTCCGAACGCGCGGTTGATCTCGCCGAGCGAGTAGGTGTTCTCGTAGAAGTGCCGCATGCCGGGGATCGCCGGCGTGGTCTTCGAGAGCACCGCGAACGCCGGCGTCGTGCTCTGCTGGACCGCGAACGGGTTGGCCGCGTTCGGCTCGGCGAGCGGCCGCAGCATCCGGCCGTAGGACAGGAACTGACCGGCCTCGTCGACGCGGTCGAGCGCTTCGTGCATGCGCTTCAGGAACGCGAGGAGCTGCACCTGCTCGGCGCACGCCGGGTTGTTGGCTTCGACTTCGCCATTGCGTTCGACCAGCAGGTTGAACGGCTCGAGCCCCCAGTAGGTACTGGAACGACGTCGGCTTCATGCCCTGGAAGAACCACAGCGCGTACACCATGCGCTCGTAGTCGCCCCATTCGGTCGGCGTCAGACCGGGAAACACCGGATCCGTTGCCGCGTGCGCGCCGCCGAACGTGCTGCTGAGACCGGCGATCGACAGCGCGGTCGCCAGCCCCTGCGCGGGCGACCACTCGTGGTAGACGGCATTCCACAGCGGCGGCGAAGGGTTCGCGGCATCGATCGGCGTGCCGAGCGTGCCACCGAAGATGTCGAAGAACGGGTCGTGCAGCGTCTGGTACGGCACGGTCTTCAACCCGTGCTGCGCGAAGTCGTAGCGGCCCGCGAGGAACTCGGTGACCGACTCCGAAGGGATGAACGGCACGTCCGGATGATGATCGGTCGGCTTGTACCGTCCGACCCGCGCGCGGATCAGCTCGATGCCGAGGATCTGCCCGAGCACGTAGGCAGCGCCGCCGTGGTAGCGCTTGCGGAACAGCTCCTGCGGCTCCGCCGGGTAACGCAGGAACGCACCGCCGCCCGAGAACACGTCGAGGAACACGCCGCCGAGGTTCGGGATCGTGTCCATGATGTCGTCGAACAGGTTGCCCGCCATCCAGAACGGCACCGCCCAGTTGCCGTAGTCGACCAGCTTGCCGGGCACCGAGGGACTGACGGTCACGTAGTCGCCGTTGCGGTCGCGCAGGAGCCAGTCGTCGCGGAACGAGGGCCAGTTGTCGCGATTGATCGTCAACGGCACCGTGTAGACCGACACGTTGATGTCGTGCGCGTGGGCGCGATCGATCTCGTCACGGACGAAGATCGGCGGCTCCTGATAGGCGACGTCGGCCCCGGAGAACGGCTTCGGGTTGAACTCCGGGCCGATCGGGTCCTCCGGACCGCGGTTCGGATAGGGGCTCATGACCGGATCCCCCTTCAGCCACTTCTGCCACTCGGTGAACGTCGGCGTCGTCTGCCCGCAGGCGCCGGTGAAGAACCGCTGCACGAGGAGTGACTGGTCGACGTAGCCGTCGAAGATCGGCGGCAGATCCTGGTACACCGGCAACACCGTCGACGTCGCGGAGAACGTCGACGCGCCGATGAAGTCCCGGTTGAGGCGGTAGCACGGCGACGACGTCTGCGTCAGGCGCATGTCGTCGTCGACGAACTTGCGGTAGTGCTCACAGACGTCGTACCACCAGGAGTCCGACTGGGCCTGCAGCGCACACATCACCGCGGGATACCGCGAGACGTGGTAGTTGATCGTCGGCGTCGGCCCGTAAGTCGGGAAGTAGATCGGCGCCCACAGGTAGGCGAGCTGTCCGGTGTTCGCGTCGAACACGGCCTTGTGTTTGAAGCGCTTGTAGAAGCCGACGCTGTCCTCGGTGGCGAAGTAGAGGATCTTCCGCTTCGGCGAGAGCACGACATCCCCGACCGGGAAGTCGGGTCCGGACGGCGTGTAGACGGCGCTGAACTGCATCTGTTGGCCGCGCGCCGGATGCTCCAGCTCGAAGTCGAGGCCGAATGCCGCCCAGACCGACATCGGCAGGTTCTCCGCGGGCACCGTCAGGTAGCTCGCGGCGGGCACGAGGATGCGCGCGTCCGCCGTCGGCTGCCGGGTGTAGACGAGCGGCGCCAGCACCTCGTCGAGCGTGTAGACGTCCGCGCCCTGTCGAGCGAGGCGGCCGAGACGGCTGTTCCAGGTCGCGCGTGCGCCGTCGACCCGCACGCAGAGCTCCATCCAGGAGCGGAAGTCGGCCTGCGGATCGACGTCGAGTCCGGACCAACGGAACAGCGCGAAGCCGGGGTGCGCGAGATCGTCGACCCACAGGTCGAAGTCGGTGGCATCGCTCGCCCCGATCTCGATCGGCGTGTCCGCGCCGAGCGGCCGGAACCGTGCACACCAGAGCCCTTGTGTGCAGCCCGCCGGTGGCGAGCTCGGGTAGTCGAACAGCGAGACCGTGCCGTCGGGTCGGGTGCCGCGGTGGCTGACCGTGGTCAGTACCACGCCGCACGCGGCGTCGTAGCGGAACGTCAACGAGATGGCGGCGTCACCCTGGTCGGTGCGACCCACGGTGAGAGTGTCGCCCGCCGACCAGGCGTCCACGTGCTCGAGGCCGAACTTCGACCACGGGAAGCACTGCGCGGGCGCGAGCGACACCAGTAGCGAGCAGGCTGCGCCGAACGCGAGGCGCGGCCCGAGGAGCTTGTGCAGCATGGGATGTTTCTCCTTCCGGGATGCGGCACCACGCCCCCGCGCGACGCCGCACGAACGATCCGTGACACGGACGGTATCGGCTCGGACCGGAACGGCCACCCCCCGGCACGTCGCAAATGACGGGCCTCCCGCCCGACGCTGTTCATCGCGAAGCGGAGCTCGCGCGCGATCGGCGGCTGGTGCGAGCGCGCCCGGGCTCGGGCGGTGGACGGCGTCTCGCGCCGATGCCGTGTCGTGCAGGAGTTCGACGCAAGTTTCATGCGTTTGCGGTCGTTGGCTCCGCGTGCCATGAAGGTGTCAAGGGTCGGCCAAGGCCCGCAACCCATCCGGAGGCACGAAGTTGTTCAAGCACAAGAAGTCGGACGTCCTGGTCGTCGGTGCGGGCCCCGTCGGGCTCTACACCGCACTCGCGCTGACGGAACGCGGCGCCCGCGTCCGTATCGTCGAGAAGGAATGGCGCACCGGCACGCGGAGCTACGCGCTCGGCGTGCACGCCGAGGCCCTCGCGTTGCTCGAGGAGGTCGGGCTCGCGGGAGAAGTCCTCGAACGCGCCCACCGCATTCGGAAGGTGGGGTTCTGGGAGGGCGAGCAGCGTCGCGCCGAGCTGGAGATCTCGGCGCTTTCGGAGGACCACTCCTTCATCGCGGTGCTGCGCCAGGAGGAGCTCGAGAGGATCCTGGCGGACGCGCTGCGTGAACGCGGCGTCAAGGTCGACTGGAATCGGCGCGTCGCGGGCCTCGCGCAAGGTGCTGACGGTGCGGACGTGACGATCGAGACCCTGAAGAAGGACTCGATGGGCTACGCCGTGCAGCACACCGAATGGGCGGTGTTCAAGAAGAACACCGACAAGTTCCCGTTCGTCATCGGTGCGGACGGTCACTCGTCGGTCGTGCGCGAGGCGCTGGGAGTCGAGTTCCCGGAGGTGGGAGAGACCACCGAATTCGCGGTGTTCGAGTTTCAGACGAAGGAGAAGCTCGGCGACGAGATGCGCGTCGTGATGCACGGGGACACGACCAACGTCTGCTGGCCGCTCGCCGGAGGATTCTGCCGCGTCAGCTTCCAGATCCCGGCCACGCCGGTCGACGAAGACACGCGCGAGAAGGATCGTGACGTCGTGCAACTCGGCTCCGGCCTCTACCCTGCGCTCAAGGAGGAGCGCCTGGACGAACTCCTCGCCGAGCGCATGCCGTGGTTCCACGGCGGCGTCGGCACGATGCGCTGGCGCATGATCGTCCGCTTCGAGAAGCGGCTCGCGAACGCGTTCGGCCACGGCCGCGTCTGGTTGCTCGGTGACGCGACCCACCTGACCGGCCCCGTTGGCATCCAGAGCATGAACGTCGGGTTCCGCGAGGGACGCGACCTCGCCGAGGCGATGACGAGCGTGTTGAACGGCGGATCGTCGTCGGCGCTCGACGACTGGGCGAAGCAGCGCACCACCGAGTGGCGTCAGCTGCTCGGCATGGAGCCGCTGCTCGCCGCGGACGACGCCACCGATCCATGGGTTGCCGAGCACAGCGATCGCATCCTGCCGTGCATTCCGGCGTCGGGTCGCGACCTCGTCCGGCTGGCGGAACAGATCCACCTTCACCCGGCGACCAAGGCGGTTCGCTAGCCGCGGGTTCCGGGGCGGCGCGGGCGCGGGACGCGGCAGCAGGGTGCCGTGCCCCGCCGCGTGCGGTAGAACCTCCGCGACCCGCGGTCCCCGAAACGATGCGCCTCGATCTCGCCACCCTCGCCGTGCTCCTGTCCGTCGCCACCATGCTTCCCGCGCAGGAGGTCCGCGGCACCTGGATCGCGCGCGACGGCCTCACGTCGCGCGCCAAGATCGTCGCCACGCTCGACGCGCTCGCCGCCGCCCACATCAATCTCGTGTGCGTCGACGTCTGGACCCGCGGGTACACGGTCCACCCGAGCGATGTCCTCGAGCGCACCTGCGGCGTTCGCCAGGATCCGTCGTACATCGGCCGCGATCCGCTGAAGGAGATGCTGATCGAGGCGCACCGCCGGGGCATCGAGGTCGAGGCGTGGTTCGAGTACGGCTTCTGCGCCGGGTGGAGCGGCTGGTATCCCGGCACCGCCGGCACCGGTCCCGTCCTCGGCGCGCATCCGAGTTGGGTCGCGGTGGACGTCAACGGCCAGAGCGCGGTCAGCGACGGGGGCAGCGGCTTGTTCTACTGGATGGCGATCGAGCATCCGGACGTGCGCGAGTTCCTGCTCGACCTCGCCACCGAGGTCGTGGACCGCTACGACGTCGACGGAATCCAGTTCGACCGCGTGCGCTACCCGTCGACCGCGTTCGGCTACGACCCGGCCACGGTCGCGCTCTACCGCGCCGAGCACAACGGCACCTCGCCACCGACGAACGCCACGCAGAGCGCCTGGAAGCGCTGGCGGGCGGACAAGCTCAGCGCGTTCGCGAGCGATCTCTTCACGCGCATCAAGGCGCATCGTGCGACCGTCCGTGTGACGAACGCGCCGATCGTCATGAACACCGCCTACGATTCCTACCTGCAGGACTGGCCTGCCTGGGTCCGGAACGGTGCGCTCGACCTCGCCTACCTGCAGGTGTACCGGACGTCGACCAGCGCCTACGTCGCGGCGCTCGATCACGACCTCGCGCTGCTCACGCCCGCGCAGCAGGCGAAGATCGCGCCCGGGATCCGCGCGATCAGCGGGACGTCGACCACCGATGTCGTCGCGATGGTGGGCGCCGATCGCGCCCGTGGGCTGCCGGGGCAGGTGTTCTGGTACGCGGAGGAGCTCTACGACGACCTGCCGTCGCTGGCGTCGACGTGGTTCCAGTCACCGGTCGGACTGCCGGGTCGCCCGCCCGGCTGGCGATCGACGCCGATCGTCCGCGAGGACAACGATCCGTCCACCGTCGCCTCGGCGGGGTGGGTCACCGTCGCCGCGGCGGGTGCGAGCGGCGGCTCGCTGTTGCTCGCGGCTCCAAGCACGCGTGGGGACGAGTCGGTGACCTTCACGGTCACGCCGCCGGTCGCCGGACTGTGGTCGGTGCTGGCGAACGAACCGAACGGCGTGCTGCGTTCGAGCGCGGTGCCGCACACGGTCATCCATGCCGGCGGCGAGAGCACGCACGACGCGAACCAGCTCGCGCTCTCGCAGGCGGGTTGGCAGGAGCTCGGCACGTTCTGGCTCGATCCCGCGATCGGCCCGTGCACGGTCACCGTGCACGCAGTGCCCGGCGCGGAGGTCGTCGCGGACGCGGTGGCACTGCTGTCGTCCCGGTTCGACAGCGGGCCGATGGTCGGGTACGGCGCGGGTTCGGCGGGTGCGAACGGTGTTCCGACGTTCGGCGTCGGCGGTCGCGCGGTGCCGGGCGGCGAGCTCGCGATCCAGGTGCGGCTGCTTCCGGCGCTCGCGCCGGTGGTTCTCGCGGTGGGTGGCGCACGCCAGAGCGTGCCGGTGTTCGGTGGCACGCTGCTGACTGCACCCCTCGCGACCTGGATCTTCGGCGCCGACCTGCAAGGTGCGGCGAACGCGACCTGGGCGTTGCCGTTCGACGGCGCCCTTCACGGTGCGACGGTCCAGCTCCAGGCGTTCGTGCTCGACGCGGCGGCCGGGGGCGGCGTCAGCACGACGCACGCGGTCGAGGTCACCGCGTTCTAGACGCCGGACGCCGGTGCCGTTCATCCGCGACCGACGCGCGCGGTGCGCGTCGGCCACGGGCCTTCGCGTGGTCGCCGTGGCTCGCCGGTCCGCGCCGGCAGCAGCCGCCGCGTCACGAGGTTGTAGCCCCGCTTGATCGTCTGTCTCCAGATCGCGGCGATCAGTCCGCGCTGCGGGAGGGACCGGCGCGTGACCACGCCTTCGGCGGCGTAACGGCAGCGATGCTTCTCGACGTGGCGCAGATCCTCGCGAGCGCGTGAGCGGAACAGCGGACCGCGACCCGCATGCACACTGGCGAGCTGGAAGTCCACGAGGCACGGGCGGCCGTCGGCACCCACCTGAACGTTGTTCTCCTTGTGCAGGTCGTTGTGGCACACGCCGCGATCGTGGAGATCGCGGACGAGGTCGGCGAGCAGCTCGAAGAAGTCCATCGGCAGCGTGTCGGCCGTGCACAGCGACGTCCCGTCGATCCAGCTCCGCAGGAGGACGTCCTGGCGTGCGATGGGCGTACCGTCGGCGGCCCGGACTCGAGCCGCCGCGTCGTCGTCGACGAGCGCCGGGACGCCGTGCAGTCCCGCCAGCGCGGCCAGCGCTCGCCGCTCGCGCCGCATCAACAGATGCGCGATCGCCCGCGAGCCCGGAAAGCCGTTGCCGCACGCCACCCGCCGCACCAGCAGACCGTTCCGGCCCGCCAGCAGCTCGACCCGGCCCAATGCATCGCGTTTGAGCTCGCGCACGACGGAGCAGTCGGCGGCGATCAGGAGGTGCGGCGTGGAGAGGGTCATGTGCGGCGCGGGGGACGGCGAGCGAAGCGGCCGAGCATACGGTCGCCTCCGGTCCCCCGCGACGCGAGTCAACTCACCTCGCGGGCGCGTCGCCGTGTGGCAACCCGTCCGCGTCGAACCACGAGTTGAGCACGATCCCGGTGTCCGGGTCGGTCAGCCGCTGGAGCAGCGTGGCGCCGAGCGGCCCGCACATCTCCGGATCGGCGGCACCGTCCCGCAGTGCCGAGCCGGCCGGGTTTCGCAGCATGTGGTTGTTCGAACCGTTCGCCACGCCGTCGGGTTCGACGATGCGGTCGAGGTCCATCGCGACGAGCGCCGGGTCGTAGTAGGTCGACGGCGCCTGATCGCCGGCACCCTTGCGATTGGGATCGTCGTCGAGCGGATTGAGCGGCCGACCCTGGTCGTCACACAGGAACAGCCCGCTGCCGAGTCCCGCGACCATGTGCACGAACAGCGGTGAGTCGATCTGGTTGCCCGGGTTCTTGCCGATGTGATCCCGCAGCATGTTGAAGTCGAGGTTCTGGTAGCTGCGCGTGTTCAGCGCGGTCCGGAACGCGTCGTACTGAGTCCGGTAGTTGCCGAGCGACTCGGTCGTCAGGTGGCAGGCGACGCAGTAGCGCGGGCCCTCGTTCTCAGTCGACACGCGACCGCGGATCGAGTGCGCGAGCATCGCGTTGTGGCTGAGCGACGGCATGCCGCGGGCGGGATTCCGGCCGGCGCCGTTGCGGTCGGTGAACGAGAACACCGGCGTGAAGTTGCCGTTGATGTCGCGGTACTGGAAGAACACCTTGGTGTTCGCCGCCAGCTGCGTGATGCGACCGTCATCGGCGACGCCGAGCTGGAAGTACACCGGCGACTGGTAGGTGAAGTCCGCGGTCGCCTGGCGGAACGCGATGCGATCGCCGGTGATGTTGCTGAAGTTGTTGCCGGTGTTGTACTCGCCGCCCAGGTGGCACCCCATGCAGGTGTTGGTCCACGAAGCGTGGCAGGACGCGCAGTCCATCCGGTCGGTGTGGCTGAACCCGTTCAGTGGCGCGCCGGTCTGCTGGGGGCCCATGCCGGTGCCCGGGTCGCCGTCCGCGCGGCCCATCGCGTAGCTCGCGACCGGGTTGTAGATCGGCGCGGACGTGGCCGGGTTGGTCACGCCGCCGTCGACGACCGTGTCCCGCGTCTGCGGGATGTAGTGCCGGCGGCCGTCGAGTCGACTGGTCAACCAGTAGCCGGTCGCATCCTTGACGACGTGCGGGAGCGGGCGGCCCTTCGAGTCGATCGCGAGATCGGCGGTCTGCCCGTCGTAGGTCGTGCCCTGGACGGTCGGGGCATACGCCTGGATCGTGCCGTGGCAGTTCTCGCACTTGATCGTCACGCCGTGCTCCATCCGGCTCCAGATCTCGGCGTTGTTCGGATCCTTGGCATCCCCGCCGTGGAGGTCGTACGTGCCGTGGCAGTCGATGCAGCCCATGCCCGCCTCGTAGTGGACGTCGGCCGGCGTGTCGTCGCGACCGTCGCCGTCGTAGTCCTCGAAGCGGATGTACTGGTTCGCGTTGCGACCGTTGAACGTGCGGTTCCCGACCGCCGGATCGAACAGCCGCGGGTCGTTCGAGGTGTTGCGGAAGCTGACCGGGTCCGCCGGGTACTGGACGTGGCGCCGCAGGTCCTGGTTCTGGTCGAGGCGGATACCCCAGTACTGCATCACGGTGCGGTTGCTGCCCTGGTGGCACCCGGCGCAGGCGTAGTCGTCGATGCCCTGGATCTGCACGCCGTTCGGCAACGTCTTCGCGATGCTCGCGATGCGGTGCGCCATCACGTGTGCCCGTTCCGGCGGGTCGATGTCGTCGGGGTCGATCGGCTCGTTCTTCGGCACGTTCGGGTCGCGGCTCTTCGACCGGCCGTCGAGGCTGTAGCGCATGTGGCACGCCGCGCAGCCGGACGGGCGGAAGTCGCCGTAGCGATTGTTCGCGCCGGAGCTGCCGAGGTGGCAGTCACCGCAGGTGAATGCGACCTGCTCCTGGTAGAGCGCGGCCAGCTTCGAGTCGGTCTTGAGCCGGTTGTCCGGCTCGAGGTCGAAGATCAGGTTCGCGACCGTGAAGTCCTGGTTGCGGTGGATCGCGAGCGGGCCCTGCGCGTTGAGCGTGCTGAACACCGGGAACTCGATCAGCTCGCCGACGGCGCCGATCATCGACGGGTCAGGCGAGTGGTTCGGGTTCGACACCGCGCGGAACGCGAGGTCGGACGCCGTGTCCTGGTAGAGGTCGCGGCTGGCCGGCACCGCGCACTCGATGCCGGCGGCGAAGGTCGCACCCGACAGGATGCCCGTCTCGGTGGCGATCGGGCTGCCGGCCACCGTGGTCGCGTGACCGACGTGGCACTGTCCGCAGCCCTGCCCCTGCGTCACGACGCGCAGGTCGCTCGGGTTCAGGAACTGCAGGTATTCGAGCGCGGTGTGGGTCTGACCATCGACGTCGTAGTCGGCGAGCTTGTCGATGCCGGCCAGGGTCAGCTTGTTGAACCAGGCGAAGCCGTTCTGCTGCTGTTTCGCGCGGTCACCGATCTCGGGTGGCGGTGGGACGTGGCTCGTCGCCTTGTCGGTGCCGTTCGGATTGCCGCCGTGGCACGTCGTGCACTGCAGGTTGTCGGCGTCGGGGAACGGGTGCGGGTTCTCGAGGCCAGGACCCGCGTAGTCGTCGTGCCGTGACCCGTTGTGGCATCCCATGCACGACTGTGCCGTCGAGGGTTCCTGCCGCGCGTTCGAGTCCGAACAGCCGGTGAGCATCGCCGCGACCACCGCCACGGACGCCATCGAGATGCTGCGAATCATGTGCTTCCCCTCTCTCTCGCCGACTCTCCATCGACCGATCTGGCACGAACTTGAGCCCCGTCCGGCGCTGGTCCGGGTGCGACGTGCGCTCGACCGACGCGAAGTGCCGTAGCCAACGGGAGGATGCCCTCGCACGCTCGTTTCCCCCTCAGTTGGTCCGCGCCTGGTTCCAGGACGTCGGGATGTGGCACTTGTCGCAGTGGTCCACGTAGCCGAGGCCGATGTGCGGCGGGTTGGTCGCCCGCTGCAGTTCGTCCGTGTGACACGTCACGCACTCGGTGTCGGCGTGTAGGAAGCTGCCGACGTACGCGCCCGGATGGCAGCGGCTGCAGGCCGTGAGCGTGTGCGCACCGGTCAGCGGGAATCGCGTGCGGTTGTGCATCTCGATCTGACCGATCGGTGTCCACGTGCGCTGGTCGTGACACTTCTCGCAACGCGGGCCGAGCTCGCCGCGGTGGAAGTGCTCGTGGCAGCCGCCGCAGCCCTGCTGTCGGAACATCGCCACCGGTCCGCGATCGTTGTGGCACAGGAGGCAGTGCGCCTGGGCGTGGGCACCCTCGAGCTTCACGCCGGTCTCCTTCTCGTGATCGAACTCGAAGTCCTTGACGAGCGTGTTCCAGTCGTCGCCGACATGGCACAGCTTGCAGTCCGCGGGGAACGTGTCGTGGGGGAGCACCGGACCGAGACCGGCCCACCAGCGGTAGCGCGGCGCGACGTCGGGATCGGGCGGCGCGGAGCACGCGACCGCCAGCAGGATCACTGCCCCGACGGCGGTCGCGATCGGATGCTCTCGGAAGAGGTTGCGCATCGTTCGATCCTCAGAAGGTCTTCTGGACCTGGAACCCCAGCGCCCAGGTGATGGTCGTGTCCCACAGGACCCCGTCGGCGTGCAGCGACCAGGTCCAGCCCGAGGCGGTGTAGAAGGCGTGGCTCGCCCGGACGCGGTGCTGGATCAGGTCGTTGCCGTCCCCAGGGCGGTTGTCGAGGCGGTGGTCGGCGATCTCGTAGAGCACCTCCCACCGGCCGAGCTCGGTGTTGCGGCCGTAGACGACACGCCCGCCGAGCAGCTTCTCGAAGCGACCGATCGAGCTGAACACCGTCAGCTCGAGGTCGTCACGCTCGAGGAAGCTGTCGTCGAACCCGAGGCCGAGCTCGGCCGAGCCGCCGGTCTCGTCCTCATCGTTCCAGACGCCGACCTCGCCGCGCCCGCGCGTCGTCTCGCCCAGCGGGGTCGTGCCCTCGATCCATGCGCGGTCAGTGCGGTCGCTGGCGAGCTGGGCAGCGGTCACCGGCAGGTAGTCGTCGCGCAGGAACTGCGGAAACTCCTGGTGCTGATAGGTGACCGAGAGCCCGCTGCCGTCGTCGAAGCTGCGCGACGCCGAGAACAGGCCGTAGGTCAGGCCGAGACCGTTCTTCTGGTCGTCCGCGCCGGTGTAGAGGTCGAGCCATGCCGACGCGAGCAGGTCCCAGCCGGCGGCATCGAGCGCGCGCCCTTTCAGGATCAGGAGCTGGCGGTCGGCCTTGCCGTCGTGGAACGTCGCCTGGAACCCCGCCGAGAACGTGAGCAACTCGCGGTCGTCCTGCGCCCAGTGGTAGTACCCGGCGAGCTGGAGGTCGCGTCCGGTTTCGAAGCTGTCGTTGAGCTCCGGCAGCCAGCCGAAGCTCGCCCCGAAGCGACTGCCGCTGGACAGGCGCCGGCCGATCTCGACGCCATCGAGGAAGCCGAACTCCGGCATGCCGAACTGCAGGAATCGACCGGCTTCCCACTGCGTCGGTGCGAAGCGATTGCCGCCGTGTCCGTAGCTGAGGCCGCGCACCAGCAGCTTGGTGTGGGCGGTCTCGTTCCACTCGGTGCGGTGGTAGATCTCGCCGTCGAAGTGCAGCGCGCCGCCATGACCGAACGGATTGTCGACCGAGAACGCGGAGCCGACACGGAACTGCGAGTTGGCGTAGTCGCTGCCCGTGTCCGCAGGCACGCGCACGAGGTCGCCCAACATCCAGACGCGACCGGTGAAGCTCGTCGGACGCTCGTTCGGACGAACCGGGCGTACTTGGCGAGCAGCGGGTCGCCCTCCTGCCAGACCTCGTCGCGCTTCGGCCATTCCGGATGGGTCGGTGGCCCCTGCGGTTCGGCGTTCTCGGGCACGGCCGGGGTCGGCTCGACGGGTGTCGGCTGTACGGGGGCGGGCGTGACCGGCGCCGGCTCATCGGCGTGGTCGGGCGGCGGGTTGCTGCGTGAGCGCGGCACGTTCGCCTCGCCGCGCGTCCCGGGAGGGATGGACGCGGTGGGTTCGTCGAGCTGGACGACGGCCGTGCGTTCCTGGACGCGCAGAACGGTGCCCCAGTACCAGACCCCTGGCCCCGCGGCGAGAACAGCACTCGATCGCCTTCTTCGAGAAGGTCGCTCTTGCCACGATCGACGACCACTCCGGTCCCGGGCGCGATCGAAACGACTCGCAGCGGCACCTTCTCGAAGCCGACGCGCTGCTGGCACCGGGCGCGCACCGGCAGGGCGAGTGCCACGATTGCCGTGAGCAGTGTCGTCCGTCTCATCGCTTGCGTCCGTCCCCGCGACGCAGCGGGTCGCGAATCGTGCCGTGACAGTCGGCGCACCCGTGGTCGAGTGGCCGGTAACGAATCACTTGTCGGCCAGCGGCGTCGAACGGCTTGTGGCAAGCTGCGCACGGCAACGGCGAATGCGCCTCACCGAGGGGGAATCGGGACTGCGTTTCGTGGTCGAATCGGAGCTCGTGGAAGGTCGCTGCGGTGCCGGCGTGGCACCGGGAGCAGTCGGTGCCTTCGCCGACCCGGAACTGCCCGGCGTGCCGGTCCGCGTGGCAGCTCTCGCAGCGCGTGCCCCGCGCCGGCAGCCACGTCCGACCGAGGGCGTCCTCGCCGCGGATCGGGTCGTGGCAGCCCGTGCATGCGACATCCCGGTGGGCGCCGACGAGCGGGAACGCCGTCCAGCGGCCGTGCTCGAAGCCCTGCGGGAGCACGCGGAACGAGGTCTCGCCGTGGCAGCGGGCGCAGCTCGTGCGGTTCTCGACCGATGCCGGGAGGTCCGGCCGGTCGAAGCGGCCCTGGTGCGGGTCCTTGTGGCACGTCACGCAGCCGTGGTACTCCCCGAAGTGCTCGCGGACCCGGCCGAACGTCCGGCCGAAGCGATCGGGTTCCGGGCCGCGCGGGTGGCAGCTCTCGCAGAGCTCCTGCTCGTGTGCGCCGTGCAGCGGGAACGACGCCCAGCGACCGTGATCGAACCTCTCGTCCGCCTGATCGGCGAACGTCACCGTCGTGTGGCACAGGGCGCACGTCCCTCCGGGCGTCGGTCCGGCCTTGGCGAGCTCGGCGTCGAATGCGCCGACGTGGGCGTCCGCGTGGCAGTCCTCACAACGCGAGGGCGTGCCGCGGAACTGCCGTGGAGCCTCCTCCGACGGCTTCGCGTGACACTCGCTGCACTCGATGTCGAGGTGTGCGCCGGTGAGGGCGAACCCGGTCTGCGCGTGCCGCGCGGTCGTGAACGCGTGCGGTTCGAACTTCGTGCGGTCGTGGCAGTCCAGGCAGGTCTTCGGTCCGCGCTCCGCGGCCGCACCGACGACCTGGCCGTCGAACTGCCCGCCGTGCGGATCCTGGTGGCAGGTGCGGCAATCGTCCTGCTTGCGGCCGGGATAGCGCGCACGGAACTCTCCGGCATCCGGACGGTGGCAGTCGGCGCACGCGACCTTCTCGTGCGGCTCGTCGAGCGTGAATCCCGTCAGCGCATGCAGTGCCGGCGCCAGCTCGAGGCGTTGGTCGCGGAACGAGGTGTGCTCGGGCGCGTGGCACACGACGCACGTCGAGCCCTTCGACTCGCCTTTCGCCGCGGCGACGCGGCCGACGAAGTCCGGGTCGTGGGGCGACTCGTGGCAGTCGGCGCACAGGCGGTTCCGGTGGGGACGCTGCTGGCCGAGGGAGTCGATCGAATGGTCGCCGCCGTCCGCGTGGCACTTCGCGCACGCGAGATCGGCGTGGCCGCCGGTCAGGGGCAGGAAGCGGTCGTGGTCGCGCGGCTCGAGCTTCTTGAAGTCGGTCTGACCGTGACAGTCGGCGCACGCGAGGCGCATCGTGCCCTTGTGGGCGTCCTCGTGGCACGTGGAGCAATCCTGGTCGAGCCCGATGAACCGCTTGGCGCCCTCCGGCAGCACCGTGTCGCGCGCGTGCTCGTGGCACTTCTCGCACTCGAGCTCGAGGTGCTTGCCGGACATGTCGAAGCCGACCAGTGCGTGATCGAACTTCTCGGGGTCCGGAACGTCCGCGAGCGCGAAGCTCTGCCGATTGACGATCGCGAAGTCCGTGCCGTGGTGCTCGCTGTGGCACAGTGCACAGGTCCCGGCGCGCTTCGCGTCGAGCCGGCCGTGCAGACCACGCTTCGACTCGAGCTGCTCCGCGATGGGCTCGTGGCACGAGAGACACGAGTCGGTCATCGTCGAGAACCAGCCGCCGTGGCACTGCGAGCAGCTCCGGCCGCCGGCGAGGTGCGGATCGCGGCCGTGCACCGCGGTGAGCTCCCCCGGCGACGTGCGCTCGATCGACATCATCGCGAACAGCATCACGGCGGCGAGCGAGAACACCGCGACCCAGAAGCGAGGGCTGAGGAGCAGGTGCTTCACGGCATGCCCCTCTCGAACCAGAACGCGCCGTAGGTCAGCGCGTAGACGATGTGCACGATCACGAGCACGACCATCAGCACCGCCACCCACCGGTGCAGGTAGCGCCAGGCGCCGAGCACCGCGCGCACGTCTTCGTAGTGCGCGGCCATCAGCGCCGCGCGGTGGGCACGCTTTGCGAGCGTCAACGTGTCGGCGATGCGCGCGTCGTCGACGCCGTGCTGGTGACCGAGCTGGGTGATCTCTTGGAGCGCCTGGCGCAGGTCGAGTTGCACGCCGACGATCCCGAGCACGCGCCCGAAGAACGTGCCGCTCCACTGGCGACGCTCGACCAGTGCGTCGATCGTCCGCCGCGCGCTGGCCGCGAACGCGCCCGCGTCGCTCTGCCACTGCTCGGTGATCGCACGCAGGCGCGCGCGGGTCTCGCCGAGCTCGAGCTCGCGGCCATTCGCGGCGCGCGGCACCTGTGCGTAGAAGTATCGCCCGATCGCTCCGGTCACGAGCAGGACGCCGAGCGCCCAGAAGGCGTTGCCACCCGGCGTGTCGCGCGGCTGCATCGCGCCGTGGAGCAGCGCGCACAGGAACGCCAGGACACCGGTCGCGACGTGTGCCGTCATCCACGTCTCGAGCGAGCCGGCCTTCAGGCGGGTCCCCGGCGCGCGACGCACCAGGTAGAGGAGGTTCAGCGCGATGAGGACCAGCGCGGAGATGCCGAAGGCCAGCCCGACACCGAGACCCGGGCGGAGCAACGCGTGCTTCGGGTGGGTGGGACGTTCGGGGAGCGGCAGCGAGTAGTAGTCGAACTGCCACCAGGCGAACGCTCCCGCTGCGAGCGTCAGCGCGAGCGCGATGCCGAGAGCCGTGACCAGCCCGCTGCCCTGCTCGGTGATCTCCGGAGGTGGCGGCCGCAGCGCCGGGTCGAACGACACGCCGGCGTGCTCGAGCAACGCGAACGGCGGCACGCCGCCGATCATCACGAACACGTCGTCGTTCGCGATCCGTGTCTGCCGGGTCTGGCCGGAACGCGTGACCGACAGCACGACGTGCTCGGGACCGATCTCCGACACCTGGCTCTGCAGCACCACGTGGACCCGTCCGGCCGCGATCGCCTCGCGCAGCCGGGTCTCGTTGCGCGAGGCGATGCGCAGGAACGCTTCCTTGCGGTACGACAGCGTCACCTCGTTGCCGTCCTGCTCGGCCAGTCCGAGCGCCGTCTCGACCGCGCTGTCGCCACCGCCGACGACGAGCACGCGGCGATTCTGAAACGACGCCGCATCGGTCAGCGCGTATGCGACCTTCGCCAGGTCCTCGCCGGGGACGCCGAGGCGACGCGGCGAGCCGCGCCGGCCGATCGCCATGCAGACTTGGCGCGCGCGAACGTGGAGTCGATCGCCGCACACGACGTAGACGCCGTCCGCGTCGGTCTCGAGATCCTGGAAGGTGACGCCGGTCTCGATCGGCAGCTCGTGGTCGTCCGCGAGTCCGGTCCAGAGGTCGATCAGCTCCTCCTTCGAGTACGCGCGGCGCTTCAGCCGACCGTGGAGCGGCAGGTCGATCGGTTCCGTCAGCACGAGCTTCTTGCGCGGGTAGCGGGCGACCGTGCCGCCGATCTCCGGTTCCTGCTCGAGCACGAGGAACGTCAGTCCGAGCCGCTTGGCTTCGAGTGCG
Source organism: uncultured Planctomycetota bacterium (assembly GCA_963823025.1). GTDB lineage: Bacteria > Planctomycetota > UBA1135 > UBA1135 > UBA2386 > CAWGKH01. Next base: position 608,689 of record CAWGKH010000014.1, read on the forward strand.
CACGCGATGCCCGCCGGACCCGCGCCGACGATGCACAGGTCGAACACGTCGTCGTCGACCGGCGTTCCCTCGGCGCGCCGTCCCACCTCCGCCGCGACCGCTGTGCCGTGCTCGATGGCCCGGCGGACCAGCGCATGGGCCGTGACCTCACCGGCGAGGAACAACCCGGGCGAGCCGACCGCCTCGAGCTCGTCGGTCAGCGCCGGCACGTCGGTGCGTTCGGCGAGGTTGGCCACGGTGACCGTCACCGCACCGACCGGACATTCCCGCTCGCACGCCGTGATGCCCTTGCAGCGCGCCGGGTTGACGACCATCGCCTGCCCGTGCACGACGTCCAGCACGCCATCCTCGGGACAGACGGCGACGCAGGTCGCGCACCCGAGGCAGCGGGTGAGATCGATGACCGGGATCTGGAGCGTGGCTTCGGCAGCGCCCTGGCGCTCCGCCGTGTCCCGCTCGGCGAGCGAACGCCGCATCCGGGTCAGCTCGCCGCGGCGCGCCAGCGACGCCAGCAGCGAGAGGCCCAGGATCAGCGTGACGCCGACGAGAAGAGTCCAGCTCATGACGATGGGCCCGGCCGCGCGCCCCTACGCGTGGAGCCGTCGGCGACTCAGCGCACCGGTTCGGCCGGCGGTCCGACCGGCTGCTCCGGTGTGGGCATCGTCGCGGCGTCGAGGTAGGTCCGCGCGGCGGCGAGGCACGAGCCGAGCTCGCCGTCGAGTGCCTTCACCTGGGCGGCCAGCATGTGCACGTCGTCACGGATGTCCGAGACGGCGCTGCTGTTGAAGTCGTGGCCCAGGAACAGCGTCTGGTCGTTCAGCGAGCGGTTGATCGCGTCGTAGTGCGACAGCGCCGGTCCGACGGCCGCGACGATCGCTTCGTAGCGTGACCGGGTCTGCTGCATGCGCGCCTCGCTCCGCTGGCGCATCGTCAGGTTGGTGAACTGGCCGAGGTCCTCGGCCCAGCGGTCGAACACCGGGTCGGCGGCCTCCTGCATCGACTGGTAGCTGTCGCGAAGCGTCGCGGCCTGCTGCGTCGATTGCTCGACGGCCTTGGTCAGCTCGGCGTGCGCCATCACCGGGTTGCCCACGAAGCCCGGCGCGACCATCGCCTCGAGCTGGTCCATCGCGGTCTGGACCTGCTGCTGAGCGAGCTCGGCGTCGACGTGCACGCGCTGGATGCGCGAGACGAGCTCGTCGACGTTCGCGAGCCCGTTGCCACCGTCGGAGAACAGTCCGCAGGCGGACAGGAAGGGCAAGGCCGATACGAGGATGAGCGACTTCAGGTTCTGGCGCGGTGTCTCGGTCACGGTGGAGTCTCCGGTCTCGGGGCGGCTCTGTCGTCCTCGGAGCCTTTCGGCACGGATGGCCCTGGAACTTCAGGTCGTCCGGACGCCGCGCTCACAGTGGCCGGTCCCGAACGGTGTCGTCGGTGGGGCGGCGTCGAGCGGTTACGGTTCAGGGCGCGCGGGTTCCGATGACCGAGTGAGATGCAACCGGTTCCAGAGCAGTCGAGCGACGCGGTCGTGGCCGGACCGGAAGTGGCGGTGGCGACGGCCCGTCTCGGCATCGTGATCCTGACGTGGAACGGCCGGAGCGACACGCTCGCGTGCCTTGGCAGCCTGGTGCCGCAGCTCGGTGCGGGCGATCGCATCCACCTCGTCGACAACGCGTCCGAGGACGAGACCGAGGCGGCGGTGCGGGCGCAGTTTCCCGCGGTCGATGTGACGCAGAACGGCGCGAATCGCGGCTTCGCCGGGGGCAACAACCCGGGCCTGCGGCGCGCGCTCGACGGCGGCGCGGACTGGGTGCTGCTCCTGAACAACGACACCGTGGTGCCGGACGGCGCGCTCGCGGCGCTGCGCGCGCGCGCCATGCACGCGGACCCGGCGGTCGGCGTTCTCCAGCCGCTCCTGGTCAGGGCGGACGAGCCGACGCGCATCGACTCCGCGGGCCACGAGCTCGGGTGGCTGCCGTCGGTCCGAGACCGTCTGGTCGGTGGCTCGACCGCGGCCGTCTCCAACGACGCCGTCGAGGTGTTCGGCGCGTGCGGCGCCGCCGCGTTGATCCGTCGCACGGCGCTCCAGCGCGCGGGGTTGCTCGACGACGGGTTGTTCGTGCTGTTCGAGGACGTCGATCTGATGTTCCGGATCCGGACCGCGGGCTTCACCGTCGAGCTCGTGCCGTCGATCCGCATCCGTCATCGCCGCGGCGTGTCGACCGGTCCGCGGAGTCCACGCCGGCGCTTCTGGGCGCAGCGCAACATCGTCGCGCTCGCGCTGCGTTGGTGGCCCTCGAGTGCGCTGTGCATCGCGGCGCCCTTGCTGCTGCTCCGCGCGGCGCGCGCGCTTCAGCTCGGCGCGCTCCACGGCGCCGGTCGCTGCCTGCCGTTGTGGTGGACGTCGCTGCGCGTCCGATCCGCGAATCGCAGCGCTATGCGCCGCTACGGCGTGGACGCGTGGTTCGGTCGCCGCTCGATCGATTGAATCGCACCGGCCGTCGTCGCTCGCACGGCCCGGACCCGGGATTCGACCGACCGTGCGAACTCGGCGAGGCGCGCGTCGGTCGCGTGCGCAGCGACGCGATCCGACGACATCAGCGCGGCGGCACGATCGATCGCTTCGTCGCCGGGCAGGAGACCACAGAATGCCGCGAGGGCCGCGATCGTCTCGCGCGGTGCACCGGCGAGATCCTCGTAGGCCACCTCCCGCGCGCGCTCACCGAGTCCTGCGACGTGCGTACGCGCACGGGTGACGTAGTCCTCCCACAGCGAGAACGCGCCTTCGAGCGTCGCGCACCGCGCCGACTCGCCGAACCCGGCGCGCTTGCGCAGCAACGCCAGCAGTGGCTTGTTGCGGTCGAACCCGCGCCGGCTGCGCTCGAGGTGGGCGCGGTGCCGGCGGCAGAGGCTGTCCGCGACGTCGACGCCGTGGCGATGGATGTGCACGACCCTCGCGGTCGGGAACAGATCGAGCCACAGCGGCAGGGTGTAGGTCGTGCGCGGGTCCTTGAAGCCCCACGGCTCGACGAGGCGGTCGATGCCGCGCCGGCGCAGATAGCGGGCGGTCCCGAGGAAGCCGATGGCGCGCGGCGTACGCAGCGCGAACGCCAGGTAGTCGCGGGCCAGCGAACGCGTCGCGGCATCAGCGAGCAGGTCGTCGATCACCGCGGGGTGATCCCACCGCCCGCCGCACTGTGCGAGCAACCACTCGTTGAGCCGCAGGAAGAACCAGGGCTCGTGGTTCGGATCGAGCTTCGCGCCGACGAACACGCCGAGCGACTCGAGCACGCGCGCGAGGGCGCTGGTGCCGGAGCGGTGCGCGCCGATGACGAGGATCGGCTCGCGTGCGTCGGCGCGCGGCGCGTCCGGCGGCGGCGATGGTCTCATGGCGAAGGCACGGGCGGGCGGGAGCGGCTCCGGTCCTGGATCGGCCGATGGCGTCGGGATCTTGAGCGCCCGCTCACAGCTGCCCGCGAGCGCGCAGGTCGCGGAGTGCGGCGGCGTAGCTGGCCATCTGCTCGCGCGTTCCGAGGGAGGTGCGGCAGAGCGTGTCGAGTGGGGGGAACGGCCGGCCGACGAGGAAGCCGCGAGCGCGCATCCGACGCGCGAAGTCCGCGAGGCTTCCGCCGATCCCGTGCATCACGAAGTTCGTGCTGCTCGGCAGGTGGGCCAGGCCGATCTCGTCCAACGCGGCGACGAGCACCTGCTTCGCGGCGCGATTCGACGCGAGGCACCGGGCCACGTGGTCGGGATCGACGAGGCTCGCTTCCGCGGCGGCGACACCCGCGCAGTTGAGGGTGTTGGTCGCGAGTTCGTCGAGGCCGTCGCAGGTCCGCTCGTGGGCGAAGCCGTAGCCGATGCGGAGGCCGGCGAGCCCGTGCACCTTGGAGAACGTGCGCGTGACGATCAGGTTCTGGCAGTCGGCGGTGCACGGTGCCATCGATCGATAGCCCGGCGTGTCGAGCGCGAACTCGTGGTAGGCCTCGTCGACGAGGAAGCGGACCCGATCGTCGGCGTCGCGGATCCACGCCTCGAGATCGTCCGCTGGCGTCAGCGTGCCGGTCGGGTTGTTCGGGTTGCAGACGTAGACGAGCACCGGACCGTCGGCCGCCGCCGCGGCCTTGCGCATCGCGCCGAGATCGTGCGCGTGGTCGGCCGTCAGCGCGATCGGGATCGCGTGCAGCGGAAACGGCGCAGCCTCACGAAGTGCGCCCTCGAACGTCGGCGCGGCGTGGATCAGCGTGCGCGCGCCGTCGAGCGCGGCGCGCTGCACGGCGATCTGGAGGAGCTCCTCGGAGCCCGCGCCGAGGACGAGTCGCGCTCCCGGAACGCCCACGTGTGCCTCGAGTGCCTTCGCGAGCCGGGCCCGTGCCGCGAACGCGTATCGATTGGCGATCGATGCGGACGCGGCGATGGCTTCGAGGGCGCGCGGCGAGGCGCCGAGCGGATTCTCGTTGGCGTTCAACCGGACCGGCTCGGTGTCCCGGTCGCGAGTCGGCGAGAGTTCGCGCCACGCGTGCGTCACGGTCGAAGTGCGTTCGGCGAGCGTCGCGACGCCGGCGGCGAGGCCGGCACGGAAGAGCGAGCGGCGATCCATCGGGCCTCCTTCGGGAGAGCGAGACGATAGCGTCGGCCCGGTGGCCGCGCTCACAAGAGCGGATCGAACGCGTAGCCGAGGCGAGCGCGCACCGCGTCGAGCCGAGCGTCGAGCGCCGTCCGGTCGGCGGCGCCGAGATTGACCACGGCGTAGCGACAGCTCGCACCGTCCTCGCTCGCGAAGTCCTCCAGGACGTCGCCGGTCGCGACCTCGGTCCAGACGCGGGTGCCGGCACCCAGCGCCTCGGCAGCAGCGAGCGCCTCCGGATCGGGCGCGCGCGTGACGCGGACCGGCCGGTAGACGCGCAGCGGGAAGCTCGCGGCGACGTCGTACGGGCCGCGCCCGCGCTGCCAACGCGGCACCGCGCCGCACGCGAGCTCGAGCGCGAGTCGGTAGGAGTGCACGCCGTGCACCTTCTCGTAGAGGTCGGCGAACTGACCGCAGAGCCGGGCATTGACCTCGATGATGCCGAGGCGCTGCGCCACCGGATCCCACATCAGCTCGACGTTGAAGAACGTCCAGCGCAGATCGAGGCCGCGGACGAGTCGACGGCACGCGTCCGCCATGCGGCGTTGCACCGCCTCGTCGAGCGCCGACGGGTACACGAAGCCGGAGAAGCTCTGGGTCGCCGGATCCCGCAACGAATCGACGATGCCGAGCACGACCACGTCGTTCGCGGTGCAGTAACCCTCCAGCGTCACGAGCTCTCCGGTCAGGAGGGACTCGGCGATGAACGCGCGGGCATCGACGCCGGGGTCCGCGTAACGGGAGACGAGGTCGGCGTAGATCCGCAGGAAGTCCCGGCGGTAGGTCGCGACGTCGCGCGAGGTGAGCAGCAGCCGCAGCCGTTCGGGGGAGTCGACGCGGCGCGCGAACATCGAGAAGGCACCCTTCGCCGGCTTGACGAAGCACGGAAAGGTGAGGTCTGCCGGCACCGGGTCCTCGGCATCGGGATCGAGCGCCCAGAACGCGGGCGTCGCCTCGGGGACGATCGCCGCCTGCACTCGCCGGCTCAGGATCTTGTGCGCGGCCGCCAGCAACGCGCCGGGCGTCGAGCCCGGGAGACCGAGGCCGGTCGCGATCGCGCCGGCGACCGTGGCGCCCGGGTAGTCGCTCGAGCTCAGCACGCCATCGATGTCACCCCGCCAGCTCGCGATCGCGTCGTCGACGTAGCCCAGCACGTCGAAGTCGTAGCGGCAGTCGGCATCGCTCGGCGCACCGAGGGACAGCTCGAAGTCCGATTGCCAGAGCTCGGGCCGCGCGACGAGCTGCTTGCGGTCCCACTCGGTGGGGAAGACGATCCGGACGCGTCGCACCGGGGTATCAGACCAGCTCGGCCACGCATCGCACAGACCGCAACTCGGTGTGGCCTCCCGCCGCCGTGGGGGGCAGTCGGCCACGCCGCCGATCTCCGGAGCTTCTCTGCCGTCGAGACGCATGAGCGCCATCGAGGACTTCCCTCATCGGGTTCGCGAGATCGAGCACGTCCTCGTGCCCACGCGGGACGGCACGCGCCTCGCGGCGCGGATCTGGCTGCCGGAGTCGGCGTCGGATTCCCCCGTGCCGGCGATCCTCGAGTACATCCCGTACCGCAAGCGCGACGGCACGCGCCAGAGGGACGAGCGGATGCACCGGTGGTTCGCGGGTCACGGCTATGCGGCCGTCCGCGTCGACGTGCGCGGTTCCGGCGATTCGGAGGGGGTGCTCGAGGACGAGTACACCCCGACCGAGCAAGCCGACGCGTGGGACGTGTTGGCCTGGATCCGCGCGCAGACCTGGTGCGACGGCGCCGTCGGCATGATGGGCAAGTCGTGGGGCGGCTTCAGTGCGCTGCAGGTCGCGGCGCTCCGACCGCCCGGACTGAAGGCGGTGATCGCGGTGTGCGCGACCGACGATCGTTACGCGGACGACGCCCACTACATGGGTGGCTGCGTCCTCGGTGAGAACCTGGTGTGGGGCACGTCGCTGATGACGCTGTGTGCGCAGCCTCCCGATCCCGCGCTCGCCGGCGCGGGCTGGCGACAGCAGTGGCTCGAGCGACTGGCAGCGATCGCGCCGTTTCCCGCGACCTGGCTCCGCCATCCGCGGCGCGATGGCTACTGGCGGCACGGGTCGGTGTGCGAGGACTTCGGCGCGATCGAGTGCCCGGTGTACGCGATCAGTGGCTGGGCGGACGGCTACACCAACGCCGTGCCGCGGTTGCTCGCCGGCCTGCGAGCGCCGTGCAAGGGCCTGATCGGGCCATGGGCTCACGTCTACCCACACGAGGGCGTGCCCGGTCCTGCGGTCGGCTTCCTCCAGACGGCGCTCCGGTGGTGGGACCGCTGGCTCCGTGGTCAGGAGAACGGCGTGATGAACGAGCCGCGGCTGCGCGTCTGGATGCAGGCGAGCGAGCGTCCACGGTCGACCGCTGCGGTCCGCGGTGGGCGATGGGTGGCGGAGGAGCGGTGGCCGTCGCCCCGGATCGTCGCATGCCAACTCTCGCTGTCGCCGGACGGGCGGCTGGTGGAGCGGGCGCCGCCGAGCGGCGCGACCGTCGCGGTCCGCTCGGTCCAGACCGTCGGTCGGACCGCCGGCGCATGGTGCGGCTTCGGCCTGGACGGCGAGCTGCCGGGCGACCAGCGACCGGACGACGAGCGCTCGGTGCGGTTCGACTCGACGCCACTCACCGAACCCCTCGAGCTCTTCGGAGCACCCGAGCTCGAGCTGGACGTCGTGTGCGACGGACCGGCGGCGATCCTGTGCGCGCGACTGTGCGAGGTGTTCCCCGACGGGACATCGGCGCGTCTCAGCTACGGGCTGCTCGATCTGGCGCACCGGCACGGCCACGCGCGGCCGGAGCCAGTCCAAGTCGGACAGCGCGAACGGGTCGTCCTGCGGATGAACGACCTCGCGCAGTCGGTGCGCGCCGGCAATCGACTGCGCCTCGCGCTCTCCACCAGCTACTGGCCGCTCGCCTGGCCGTCGCCGTCGCCCGTCACCGTGCGCGTCGAGGCCGCCCGATCGAAGTTGCGGCTGCCGGTGCGACCGGAGCGCCCCGAGGACGCCGATCTCGCGCCGTTCCCGCCGCCCGAGTCGGCACCGACGTCGCCGTTCACCGACGTGCACAAAGGCGGCGTGACGCGGTCGATGTCGACCGACGCGCGCGACGGCGCGCTCGTGTCCGAGACCGTCCTCGATCTCGAGGCCGACGGCACGCCGTCGATGACGAGGTTCGACGCGATCGACCTGGAGACGGGCCACGGGATACGGGAGGTGTTCTCGATCCGACCCGACGATCCGCTCTCCGCGAAGGCACACGTCGAGCACCGCACGTCGATGCGGCGTTCATCGTGGTCGGTCGCCGTCGAGCTCGACGCGACGCTCAGCGCGGACGCGGCGGAATTCCGGTTCGTCGCGGAGCTCCGAGCCAAGGAGAACGGCGCCACGGTGTGGGAGCGACGTTGGGACGAGTGCGTGCCGCGCGACCTCACGCGTTGACGGCCGCGCCCCGCGTGCGACAGCCGGCCAGCAACCGCGACACGGCCCGGTCGATCCGGCGGCTGGTGCGCTCGCTCGGTGTGAACTCCGGACCACCCGCGAGTCCGAGGACGACGCTGTCGACCGGCTTCGCGTGCAGCAGCTTCGCCATGCGTCGCAGGGTGTGCAGCGGATCGGCGAACAGCCGCGTCAGCAGCGCGGGCGCCGCGGACGAGGTCACCAGCACTGCCGGCTTGTCGACGTGCTTCGAGCGCGGCTCGGGCTGCGGCCTGCCCCAGGGCCAATACGCGTAGCCGGCCATGCGCTCGAGGAGCTGGCGCGTGCGTGCGTTGACGTCGCCGAAGTTGACTGATGCCGCGAGCACGATCGCGTCTGCCGACTCGAGCTCGCGCAAGATGCCATCGACATCGTCGTCGAGGACGCACGTGCCGCGTTCGGGGCCGGGATCCTGGCAGCACGTCCGGCAGTTCGTGCAGAACTCGACGTGACGGTCGAGCAGGTCGATCTTCGCGACCGAAGCGCCGCGTTGCGCCGCGCGCCCGAGCAGCGTGCCGAGGGCGGTGTCGATCGCGCCGCCGCGGCGGTGACTACCCATCAGCGCGACGATGTTCGGCGGATTCGACGTGAGCCTCATCTGCGAGGGAGAACGCAGGGGGCGCGCGGAGCTTTCGCCGGCACCTCCGACCGCGCGATCAGGGCAACGTCAGCGACGTTCGTTGGCCGGCGCATACCGTGACGGGACGGCGTTCGTCGAGGCCCGGACCGGACACCCGGATCTCGTAGGTGCCGGGGAGCAGCGGCTCCGACAGCTCGCACACCTCGGCCGTGGGCAGGGAGTCGGGCGTCGCCCCTGGGGGCGTGCCGTCGACGGCGCGCCACGCCGCGGGGCGCGGGTTGCCGCTCGAGTCGAAGAGGCGAACCGTCACGCCTTGGCCGCGGAAGGTGCCGGGGCGCGGCCCGCGCACCGACAACTCGATCGTGCCGGCGGGCTCGAGCGTCAGGGATGCCTTCGTGGGTGTGCTGCCATCGAACAAGATCATCGGCGTGACCGGGCAGAGGAGCGCCGGCCTGCCGGTGGGGTCCACGGCGACGAGGTGGAACTTGTAGTGGCCCGGGTCCAGGTCGGAGAAGGCGTGGACTCCGTCTGCGGCCGACGAGTCGAACCGCAGGATGCGCGTCCACGGCGCCCGACCGGACGCGGTGCGCGAGCGACGTTCGACGGTGACGAGCAAGTCCTGGACCGGGCGGCCGAGGTCGTCGACGACGGTGATCGACACGCACGGACCGTGCACCTTCGGCACCAGGCGGGCCACGACCGTCCGCGTCGTTGCGCCGCCGAGCAGCGAGACGTCGATCGGTAGCGTCGGGGCGAACCCCTCGGCCTGGACGCGCAGCGCGGTGATCGTTCCCAGCGGCACGCCGACATAGGCGAGTCCGTTCTCGGTGCTGCCGGTCTTCGGTTCCTCGCCCTCGCTGCCGAGGATCGTCCATGCGAACTCGAGCACGGGCGTCTCGTCGGCGTGGCGCACCGCACGCAGCGCGACGTAGCCCGTGCCCACCGGTTGCGCCGGCCGTGCGTCCTGCGCGGGCGGATCGCGCTCGTCGTCCGGTGCGCCCACCGTACGTCGCGACGGCGTCGCAGCGCCGTCGTGGATCGGTGGGGCAGGCGCGTTGTCGGACGCATCCGCTTGCCGCGAACTCGCCGGAGCCTCGATCGGTGAGATCGAGACCGGTTCTCCGATCCAGCCGAGCGACCAGGCGAGAGCGAGCGCGCCGAGGATGGCGAGCACCACCAGTACGAGGTGCAGCGGGGGGCGGGACGCGTTGGACATCGACCGGGAGCCCTCTTCCTCGGGTCCCCGTAATACGGAACGTAGTCTGGCGTTCGGCCCTGGTCAACCGAGTGCGGAATGCTGTGACGCATCCGATGGAGTCGCTTGATCCAGCACCAGCGTGCCAGCTCGAAACCTGTGCGCTTCCTTTGCGCGCAACGACGCGACTCGGTTACGGTCGGTACTCAGGCGGTCGCGGACGATGCGCGGCGCTCGTTCGGAGGAGCATCTCCCCACCTCCGACCTCGCTCGACAGAAGGCAGGAACCCATCATGCTTCCAACCACCACGTTTCGGCGAACGCGTGCGTTCTACGCTTCGCTCGGATCGGCTCTCATCGCTCTGCTGGCGCTGACCGCGTGCAGCGGGAGCGACGGCAAGAACGGCACAGACGGTCAGAACGCCGTTCCGCCGTTGACGCAAGGAGATCAGCTCCCCGGATTCGCGGTCGACATCACGTCCGTCACCGGCGGCACCGGGCCGGGCGGCAACCTCAAGGTCGGTGACAAGCCCAAGGTGAACTTCACCGTCCAGAACGCCACCACCGGCGAGTCGATCCCGCCCACGGAGTGGGCGTTCGGTGAGGTGCTGTTCTCGGGGCCCACCAGCAACTACCAGCTGATCGTCGATCAGAGCGACCTCGCGGCGACGGTGAAGACCAACAACGACGGGTCGTTCACCTACCAGCTGCCGGCGATTCCGGCGCAGGTGCCCGATCAGCTCAACTTCACCGGGATGGCCGAAGGCGACCTGAAGTACCAGACGTGGCTCGTCGGTCAGAACCTGCCGGACGGGACCTACACGGTCGCGATCAGCGCGCGCAAGGACTACGAGGTCCAGATCGACGGGAATCCATCGATCGTCGAACGCGACGCCGGCACGGACACGATGGACGTGTTGTTCGGCGCGGCCACCGTGCTCGAGCCGCGCGAGATCGTGTCCGACGCGGTGTGCTCGAGGTGTCACGGCGTCGTGCGGGCGCACGGTGAGAACCGCTACTCGGTCAAGAACTGCGTGCTGTGCCACACGTCCGGGGCCGAGGATCCGAATCCGGCCAACGTGCCGGCGGACAACCCGGGCACGCCGGGGCGCGCGATCAAGTTCTCGACGATGATCCACAAGATCCACAACGGTCACGCGCTGCCGAGCGTCAACGGCATCGGCGTGAAGACCGACGGCAGCCGTGACTACACGGTGACGCCGGTCAAGAACCAGATCGTCGGCTACCGGAACAGCGTCCACGACTTCTCCGACGTGTTCTTCCCGCCGTGGCCGGGGACGATCGGCATGCGCGGCATGCCGCGTGACTCGGACTACTCCGACCCGGCCACCAACAAGTCGGCCCAGTCGGCGACGCAGACCGGTGTGTTCAACTGCGTCCAGTGCCACGGCGATCCCGACGGCCCGGGCGGAGTCGAGCCGCCGGCGCAGGGGGCGGAGGTCTACCAGAATCCCACGCGTGACAACTGCATCCAGTGCCACGACGACTGGAATCCCGAGCTGCCGTATCAGGACAACGTCGCGAACATGCCGCCGGTCGCGAACGACGGGGGCTGCGCGAACTGCCACGTCCCCTCGGGCAACGAGATCTCGGTCATGGACGCCCACATCCACCCGATGCTGAAGCAGGACCCGTACACGATCGGGCTGACCGCGAGCATCGACGCGGTGCGCGACGTCAATGGCAACGCCGACGGCAAGCTCGATCCGGGTGAGTCGGTGGAGGTCGACATGACGATCGCCGACCGCAACGGTGCGGCCGTCGATCCGACCGTGCTGGAAGGGTTCGCGTTCGACATGGACGGCCCGCGCGCCGGCCCGAACTCGATCTACTACTTCGAATCGCGCAGCGGCTGGTTCTACGGCTCGGGCCCGATGTTCACGCTCCGGGTGCCCGACAACCGGCTGTGGGAAGAGGGGACGACCGTGGTCGCGGCTTCGACCGCCACCGAAGGCGTCACCGTGGACCGCGTCGTGACCGGACCGATCCAGGACCTGGGCGCCGCCACGGTCGCCAACACCTACGCGCGCACGATCAACCCGGGTTCCTCGGCTGCGGACGTGCCGCTCGCGGCGGCTGCGGCGCAGAACCAGGGCTACGTGACCGTCGCTCCGGCCGCGGTCCTCGGATTCACGGCGGGGGACATCGTGCGGATCGATCCGAACGACGGGACCCATCCGGCGTACTACGCGGTCGCCTCGTCGCTCGATGCGGCGACCGGCACGATCGAGCTCACCGATCTCTCGGTGTCCGGCGTGCGCTTCCGCCGCGTCGGGTCGCAGCCGGCGTTCGGTCTGACGACCAGCTCGGTGATCCGGCCGGTCGGGCCCACGTCCGCGCTCGGCACGATCACCGTGACCGCCGTCAACCCGGCGACCAACACCGTCACCCTCGGCGCCGATCCGGGTACCGACGCGGTGCTGATCAGCTACGTCACCGACTACACGGTGCCGACCAACTACCCCGGCAGCCCGCTCTCCGGCAGCCCCGTCAACCTCGCTGCCGGTGAGTGGACCGGTCTGCCGCTGGTCGCCGGCGGCTACGAGATGCGGTTCTACGCGTGGCGCCGCTTCTACGTCGATCCGACCGGGGCCATCACGATGACCGCGCCGGCGTCGACCAACTCCAACACCGACTACGCGGAGTCCACGCCACCGACGACCGCGGCGATCACGGTCGGTGACAGCAGCGAGAGTGGCTACTCGTCGCCGATCCCCGCGACCGAGACCTGCTACAGCTGCCACACGGACCTGCAGTTCCACTCGGGCGTCGGCACGCGGCACGGGTTCGACACCTGCCTGATGTGCCACGGCCAGGGTGGTGCGGAAGGTGGCGGTCAGTCGGTCGAGTTCCGCTCGCTGATCCACAGCGTGCACGCGGACGCGTTCCCGTGGTTCGAGGGCGGCATCGCCGACTGCGAGAGCTGCCACGGCGCCGGGTCGGATTCCTGGAAGGAACCGGTCCCGCGGGACTACCCCGGTGCGACCGGTGCCGAGATGCAGGACGCCTCGTGGAACATCGTCTGCACCTCGTGCCACAGCGACACCGCCACGGCGGCGCACGCGCAGACCAACACGTCGGGTGGGCTCGAGGCGTGCGCCACCTGCCATGGCCCCGACCGCCCGTGGGCCGTCGAGGTCATGCATTCGGCGCGCTGACCGCCAGGTCGATGCCGACGCCGACATGCGGCCGGTCTCCGGATCTCCGGGGATCGGCCGCGATCGTTGGGCGGCCGGGGCGCGTTGCGTTGCCGCGCCCTTGCTCTACGCTCGCAGCGAGATCGGACTGTCGTCGGAGTGCACGCGTCGAGCCTGGGAGCGAACGTGCGGACGGGCGCCGTCCGTCCCACGCAACCGCCTGATGCCAATCGCCGAGCCATGACGATCCGCCGGAGTCCCTTCGCCCTCGTCGTCTGTCTGCTGGCCGCCTGTAGCGACGATTCGTCCTCCTCGCCGCCGACCGCCGCGCCCGTCGTCGTCTCGGCACCGGTGGTCCGGGCGAACCCGAATTCGGCCGTGCCGCTCGCCGCCGTGCTCAGCGTGTCGACCGATCAGCCGACGCGAGTCGAGCTCGTGATCTCCGACGGCACCCATGCGTGGAACGCGGTGGCCGATCCCGAGTACCAGCGAGACCACCCGAACGTGCCGGTCCTCGGCATGCGACCCGACCGCCGCCACGAGATCGGCGTCCTGGTGCGCAACCGCGCCGGGCAGTCGACGTGGTGGCCGCAGTCGTTGGCGTTCACGACTCCGCCGCTCGACCCGAACTTGCCGGTGCTGACCGTGCGGACCAGTGACCCCGCTCGGATGGAGCCCGGCGTGACGCTCTTGAGCTCGTTCGATTTCAATGGGTCGTGCGCGCTGGTGATGCTCGACGCGGCGGGCGAAGTCGTCTGGTACCTGGACGATGCGCAGATCCCGGAAGTGCAGACCCAGCTCTCGACCGGCACCCGGATGCCGAACGGCAACATGCTGTTGTTGGTCGGGCAGTCCCTGATGCTGGAGGTGGACATGCTCGGCAACGTCGTCTCGCGCTGGTTCGCGACCGGCCTCTTGCCCAACCCGCCGGGAACCGTGCCGGTCGCGGTCGATAGCTTCCATCACGAGACCTTGCCGCTGCCGCCCGGCGAGGACGCCGACTTCCTCGTGCTCGCGACCGAGCTGCGCTCGTACCCGGACTACCCGACCGACGAGGTCGACACGACGCAGACCGAGCCGATGGCCAAGGTCGTCGGGGACGTGATCGTCGAGTTCCGCCGTGACGGGACGATCGTCCGCGAGACGCACCTGCTCGACGTCCTCGATCCGTATCGACTGTGCTACGGATCGTTGGATGGCTTCTGGGACGCGTGGTACCAGCAGACCACGCGTGACTGGGCCCATGCGAACGGCGTCACCATCGATCCCGGCGACGACACGTACGTCGTCTCGATGCGTCACCAGGACGCGGTCGCGAAGATCGACCGCCACACCGGCGCACTGCGCTGGATCTGCGGCGATCCCGGGCGGTGGGGCCCACCGTGGAGCGGCGCGCTCCTGACACCCGTCGGGACGCCGTTCGCGTGGAGCTTCCACCAACACGCTCCGGTCGTGCTCGACGACGGCGACCTGATGTGGTTCGACAACGGCGACTTCCGCGCGATCCCCCCCGATCCGGGGATGGCGTTCGACGACAGCTACAGCCGTGCGGTGCGCTACCGCGTCTACCCCATGAGCGGGACCGTCTCGCAGGTGTGGTCGTACGGTCCGACGCCCACCGCGGATCCCGTCGCCTCGTTCTACTCGTCGTTCGTCGGCAGTGCGCGCCCGATGCCGACCACCGGCAACGTGCTGATCTGTGACGGCGGCGACCAGGTGTCGATGGCGTTGCCACGGCGGTTCGTCCGGCTGATCGAGGTGACCCAGACCGTACCGGCCGAGGTCGTGTTCGAGGTCGTCGTCGGTGACCCGAACGATCCGACTCCGGGCGGTGCGTCGGCGTACCGTGCGTTCCGCCTGCCGAGTGTCTATCCCGACTGAAGCGGCGGCGCGTCACGCGGCCGCGCCGTCGTCGAGCTGCTTGCCGAGCTGCCGCGCGCGCCGGTCCGGGGACCCCGTGAAGCGGCCCACGACGGCGTAGGCGGACGGAACCACCAGGAGTGTCGTCGCGGTGGCCAGCGTCACACCGGCGAGTACCGACGACACCGATCGTGCGACGCGCTTCGCCTCCGGCGCCACTGGCGAACACGAGCGGGATCGCACCGAGTGCGGTCGACAGGCCGGTCATCAGGATCGGCCGCAACCGCACGACCGACGCTTCGAGGACGGCGTCCCGGATCGCGAGGCCCTCGTCGCGAAGCTGATTGGCGAACTCGACGATCAGGATGCCGTTCTTGGCCGCGAGCCCGATCAGGATCACCAGTGCGATCTCGCTGTAGACGTTCAGGGAATCGCCAGCGAGGTGGAGGCCCGCGAGGCCGCCGAACACCGCGAGCGGCACGGTCAGCAAGATCACCAGCGGCTGGAGAAAGCTCTCGAACTGCGCCGCGAGCACCAGGTACACGAGCAGCAGCGAGATGCCGAACGTGAACACCAGCGCCCCGGAGGACTCGACGAATTCACGGCTCTGCCCGTCGTACGCGACGCCCGGCACGCCGTGGAGGTCGTCGCGGACGACGCCGTTCAGGAAGTCGAGAGCCTGTCCCAGGCTGTAGCCCGGTGCCAGGTTGGCGCTGATCGTGATCGAGCGGAGGCGGTCGTAGCGACTGCGAACCGAGGAGTCCGCGAACTCGCGCAGGCGGACGAGATTGGCGAGCGGCACGAGCGCGCCACTCGTGTCGGAGCGTACGTAGATGCGGGTGAGATCCTCCGGCGAGCGCTTGTCCGCGTCGCGGGCCTCGAGGATCACGTCGTACTCCTCGCCCCGGTCGACGTAGGTCGTGACGCGGCGGTAGCCCATCATCGTCTCGAGCGTTCGCCCGACCTCGACGGACGACACTCCGATCTTCGCGGCGCGGTCCGCGTCGACGACGACCTCGAGCTGCGGCTTGGTCTCCTTGTAGTCGGCGTTGACCGACGTGAGTCCGGGGTTGGCGGCCGCGCGGTCGAGAATCACGTCGCGCCACTCGGTGAGATCCTCGAACGTCGATCCCGTGATCACGAACTGCACCGGCTGACCGCTCCTCGGGAACAGCCCGGAGCGCGCGACCGTGAACGCGCGGTAGCCGGGGATGGCCGCGAGCCTGGCGTCGACGTCCGCCATGACCTCGTCGGTCGTGCGGTGGCGCTGTTCCCAAGGGACGAGGAGCACGGTGCCGTGCGCCGAGTTGACGTCGCCGGTGTTGTCGAAGGAGCCCGGCACCCGGACCAGCACGCGCTGCGCCTCGCCCGAATCGATCAGGTCGAGCAGGACGCGTTCGACCTGGCGCGACATGCGCATCGACTGCTCGAACGAGGCTCCCTCCGGACCCGTGACCGTCACGCGGAAGTGGCCGCGGTCCTCGGTCGGCGCGTACTCGCGGGGCAGGCTCCGGTAGACGCCGGCGATCGAGGCTCCCAGTCCGGCGACGATCACGATCGACGCGAACGGGTGCGCGACCAGGGCTTCGAGCAGCCAGCGATAGCCGCGTCGGATCGGGTCGAACACCGACTCCACCCAACCCGCGAGCCGCGGCGGCTTGCCGGTACGCAACAGCACCGAACACATCGCCGGCGACAGCGTGAGCGCGACCAGCGTCGAGAGACAGACTGCGCCGGCCAGTGCCAGTGCGAATTCGGAGAACAGGCGCCCGGTGTTGCCGCGCAGGAGGGCGATCGGGACGAACACCGCGACGAGCACCACCGTGGTGGCGACCACTGCGAAGCCGACCTGTCGGCTGCCGAGGAACGCGGCGCGCAGTCGTGGCTCGCCCTCGCGGATCCGGCGCGCGATGTTCTCGAGGACGACGATCGCGTCGTCCACGACCAGTCCGATCGCGAGCACCAGCGCGAGCAGCGTGAGCAGGTTGATGGAGAAGCCGAGCAGGTAGAGGATGAACAGCGTGCCGATCAGTGACACCGGCACGGTGACGGCCGGGACCAGCGTCGCTCGCATGCTCCCGAGGAACACGAAGATCACCAGCACGACGACGCCTGCGGTGATCGCCAACGTCTTCCACACCTCGGAGATCGCCGCGTCGATGTAGAGCGACGCGTCGTAGCTCGGGTAGAGCCGCATGTCCGAGGGCAGCGTCGGGTTGATGCGGGCCACCCGCGCCTTCGCGGCCCGGATGACGTCGAGCGTGTTCGCCTTGGCGCTCCGGACGATGCCCAACCCGACCGTGTCCTCGCCATTGCGACGGAACGACGTCCGGTCGTCGCTGGCCCCGACCTCGACCGTGGCGACGTCCCGCAGGCGCACGAGGTGTCCGTCGCTGCCGCGGCCGACGACCAACCGCCCGAACTCCGGTGCCGTTCGGTAGGCACGCTCCACTCGCACGGTCAGTTCGCGATTCGTGGACTCCACGCGGCCGGCCGGCAGCTCGACGTTCTCGGCGCGGAGCGCGCGTTCGACGTCCCCGGCCGTCACGCCGGTGGCTGCGAGCGACGTGCGGTCCAGCCAGACGCGCATCGCGTACCGGCTGCCGCCGCCCAATCGGACGCGTGCGACGCCGGGCACGGTCGCGAGCTGATCGACGATGTGCCGCTCCGCGTAGTCCGTCAGCTCGAGCTCGCTGCGCACCGGACTGGCGAGGCTGAGCCAGTACACCGAGTCGCTGCGGGAATCGACCTTGACGACCTCCGGCGGATCGACCTCCTCCGGGAGGTCGTCGACGATCCGGGACACACGGTCGCGGACGTCGTTCGCCGCGGCATCGACGTCGCGGGAGGGCAGGAACTCGATCGAGACCTCGGAACGACCGTCGCTCGACTTCGAGGTGATGGTCCGGACGCCTTCGATCCCGCTGACCGCGTCCTCGACGACCTGGGTGATGCGGGTCTCGACGACCGAGTTCGCGGCACCTGGGTATCCGGTCTCGACGCTGACGACGGGGGCGTCGATGTCCGGGAACTCGCGCACTCCGAGTCTCGAATACCCGACCATGCCGAGCACGACGACGACGAGGCTGATCACCGTCGCGAACACCGGGCGGCGGACCGACAGGTCGGACAGGATCACTCGGACTCGCTCCGCACCGGGCGTTGGTCGACGACGGCCACCGGTTCTCCCGGACGCACGCGAATCACGCCCTCGATGACGACGCGGTCGCCCTCGCGGATGCCGTCCAGGACCTCGACCGCACCGACCCGCCGTCGGCCGATCTTCACCTCGACGCGCTCCGCGACATCGCCCTCACCGATGCGGTAGACGTACTGCTTCTCGCCGACGGGCACCAACGCCTCCTCGGGGATCTGGAGCGCCGGCGCGTCGCCGCGCTGGACACGCACCTTCAAGAGCATCCCGGGGCGGAGCTTGCGGTCCGGATTCGGGAGCACGGCACGCACGGTCGCCGAGCGTGTGGTCGCATCGACACGGGTGTCGACGACCGCGACCGTGCCCTCGAAGGTGTCACCCTTCCATGCATCGCTGGTCGCAACGACGTGCATGCCGGTCTGCACGTCCGGGAGCCAGGTCTCCGGAATCGTGAAATCGAGCTTCACGAGGGAGAGATCGTCGAGCGTCGTGATGACGGTGTCCGGTTCGACGAACGCGCCGACGCTGACGTGCCGCAGGCCGAGGGTGCCGTCGAACGGCGCGCGGATCTCGCGGTCGGCGATCGTCGCTTCGAGCGCGGCGACGCGCGCGTTGGCGGCGTCGAGCGCGGAGTTCGCGGCGTCGAGCTCGCGTTCGCTCGCGATGCCCTTGCCGTGCAGTTCCGCGACGCGCTCATGCGTCAGGCGGCGGTCGTTCCGCATCGCGCGCGCCTCGTCGAGCTGCGCGTGCTCCTCGTCCGAGGTCATCTCGAGCAGCAGCTGTCCGGCCTTGACCTGCTCTCCGTCCGTGAAGTGGATGGCTGCGACGTGATCGGCCAGCACGGGAGTGATGACGACCGACTCGTTGGCCCGCACGTCCCCCAGCGCCTCGAGGCTCGCGGCGAACGGGAGGCGCGCGGCGGGGGACACGATCACCGGCGGTGGTCCGGTGGTCTCGCCGGATGCGATCGCGTCCTGATGCTCGGCACCGAACAGCGCGGGGAACCCGAACCAGGCCGCCACCGCGAGCGTGGCCGCAGTCAGGACATAGACGACGAAAGTTCGCATCGGCTCCGGCTCGGGCGTGCCCGGTGGTGAAACCTCCGGGTCACCGGGAGTCGCGATTCTACGTACAGCGCGGCCTCCCGCCGCGACGGAACGGGCACGCCCACCTGCGGTGGGCATGCCCCGAGGCAGTCGGCCGCGCTTCCGTTTGTCCGGAGCCGCTCCGGCTCCGGATCCTCGCGTCCCGCGAGGATCCTCCGACTCCGCGACTCAGCGCGGCCTCCCGCCGCGACGGAACGGGCACGCCCACCTGCGGTGGGCATGCCCCGAGGCAGTCGGCCGCGCTTCCGTTTGTCCGGAGCCGCTCCGGCTCCGGATCCTCGCGTCCCGCGAGGATCCTCCGACTCCGCGACTCAGCGCGGCCTCCCGCCGCGACGGAACGGGCACGCCCACCTGCGGTGGGCATGCCCCGAGGCAGTCGGCCGCGCTTCCGTTTGTCCGGAGCCGCTCCGGCTCCGGATCCTCGCGTCCCGCGAGGATCCTCCGACTCCGCGACTCAGCGCGGCCTCCCGCCGCGATGGAACGGGCACGCCCACCTGCGGTGGGCATGCCCCGAGGCAGTCGGCCGCGCTTCCGTTTGTCCGGAGCCGCTCCGGCTCCGGATCCTCGCGTCCCGCGAGGATCCTCCGACTCCGCGACTCAGCGCGGCCTCCCGCCGCGATGGAACGGGCACGCCCACCTGCGGTGGGCATGCCCCGAGGCAGTCGGCCGCGCTTCCGTTTGTCCGGAGCCGCTCCGGCTCCGAGATCCTCCGACTGCGCGACACGTGGGCCGTCGCCGGGTGCCGCCGATCCGATCGCGAGTTTCGGCCTCACGGCGGCGCAGTACCCGAACGGGTACGGCGTGTCACGACTTCGGAGCGACAAGCCGTCAGCGTCGGGCCGATTCGTGAACGGCGCACGTGATCTTCCAGACCTGCTCGTGCGCGTCGACGCACCGTCCGGCCATCACCTCGACCGCGCCGAGCACGTTGCCCGAGCGGGTACTCGGTGAACGATCCCTGCACGCGTTCGGCGTCGCCGAGCGTCGCTCGGACGATCGAGTGTGGCCGAGCGTCGACCGGGCGCCAGACGGAGTCCCAGCTCGACTTCGTGGATCGCAGCTCGGCGCCGATGTCCTCGCGGATGTCGGCGAGCAGTTTGTCGACTTGTTCCGGCGTGAGGTTCGCCGTCAATCGGAAGTCGTTGAATGCGTCGCCGGGCGGCGTGATGACGACCCCGGTACGGTGGATCGTCTCGCGGACGTCCGTCAGCCCTTGGGCATGGCGCTCCGCGGCCGCGCCCGAGTCGAACGCCGCGAAGAACGGGCTGTGTGCCCCGACTTTCGCACCGGCATCGATGGCTCCCGCGCCACACGAAGCCAGCGCGACGGACAGGATGCCGACAGCGGACGAGAGCCGAACGCGCATGGAGGCCTCCGGGGAAGGCGCAATGGAACGGCGCCGAGTATAGCCCGCCAATCGGTCTCGCCGTTGGGACGGTAACATCGCACCGATGTCGCGACCCCTCCCGATCGTCCTGGCCACCCTCGCTGCCCTGCCGGCGGTCTCGATGGCGCAGCAGGACCTCGTGCTGCCGCGACGGTCGCCGACGGCCACGCTCGGGAGCCAGCTCGTGCAAGCCGTGCGCGGACTGTCGGTCACCGACCGGGAGGAGCTGGTCTGGCACGAGGTGCTCGCCGGCAACGTCCCCGACTTCCTGCGGACGTTCGTCCCGGTGACCATCACCGCGACGATCCAGGGTCGGTCGCACACGGCGACCTTCCGCGTCGCGCCCGACTACCTGGGTGTCGGCAGCGACAGCGACTGGTTTCGCATGCCGATGACGCCGCTGCTGGCGCAGCCGTTGATCGAGCGCCTCGGCTGCGTGCTGCCGACGCGCAAGATGGTCGACGCGATCTGGACGCAGGCCGCGGTGAAGCTGGCGCCGTTCCCGTTCAGCCCGACCCAGTACGACATCCTGTCGTCCGATCTGTTCTACCAGCACCACCTGCACATCGAAGGGCAGCGGTCCGGGG
This sequence comes from uncultured Planctomycetota bacterium, assembly GCA_963823025.1. GTDB lineage: Bacteria > Planctomycetota > UBA1135 > UBA1135 > UBA2386 > CAWGKH01. The sequence goes on from CAWGKH010000014.1 coordinate 629,829, forward strand.
CACCGCTCGGACAGCTCGTGGCGGGCATCAAGAAGGACGTCGTGTCGTCCGCGCTGATCGCGGCGTGGCCGACCCGAGTGGTCATCTACGGCTGGCACCAGTTGAACGGTGCGCCGATCCAGCCGCTGTCGAAGGTGCACGTGAACTTCTACGCCGACTACAGCCACGGCATCCGGCTCGTGCGCGACGCGATGACGCTGGATGGCGTGCCGACGACCGTCACAGCGGTGCTCGCCGATCCGGTGCTGAACGCGTTGCTCAGCGACGAGGGTCCGATCGGCAATCCGAGCTATGTCGTACCGCCACCGCCGGCGACGTTTCCGTTCCACGACGACTTCCCGAGCAGCGGCCCCGAGCTCTCGGCGTGGCGTCCGAAGTTCACGGCGCCTGCCACGGTCGGGACCACGCCCCCCGCGCCCGGAGGTGACGGTTTCGCGGTGCGCGTCATGGACCCGGCCGGCGGGACGGACACGTTCCGGCTGGGCGCCGGCAACATCGCCGACTACGCGGTCGAGGCGACCCTCTACTGCGACTATCGGCCGCAGCTCGGGAGCGACGGCTTCGAACGTGTCGGGATCTTCGCTCGGGATCGCGCACAGGGTGCGTTCGACGGCACGCTCAGCCAGGTCGGGGCGTGCTACGCGCTCGCCTGGGATTCGGACGACGGGCATCTGTGGTGCATGCGTGCGTCGGGTGGGGTGCTCACCGACCTGTGCCCGCAACCGATCCACCTGCCGTCCACCGCATGGCGGACCTTCCGCATCGAGGTGCGCGGCAGCGAGCTGACGTTCGTCGTCGACGGCGTGCGCGTGCTGCGCACCACCGACACCACCTTCCCCGACGGCGAGTTCGGGATCGGTCACCACGAGTTCTTCGCGACCAACGCCCACGCGCGCGGCACCCTCGCGGACCGGTTCCACGCGGATGTTCCAGCGGCGTTCACGACGTCGCTTTCGAGCGGGCCGGCACCCGGGCAGCTCGTCGTCGGCCGCGCACGGGGCGTGCCGGGGGACTTCTACCTGACCGCCGTCACTCCGAACCGGGGTGCGTTCCCGAACGGCGCGTTCTTCGGCATCGACCTGTCGGCGGGCGAGCTCCTGAGCGAGCTCGGCAGCGGTCATCCGGTGTTCGTCGGAAGGCTCGATGAGGCGGGTGGATCCGGGTTCACCGTGAACGGGGTTCCGCCCGGTCTCGCGCTCTACGGCGTGTCGCTCGATCTCGACTCCGGCCTCGGTGTCGCCGGCGTGTCGATGCCGGTGAGCGTCGTCACGCGCTGAGAAGGCAGGGTCCGAGCAGGGTCGTACGGGCGACCGCCAAAGCCCGGAGCGTGGGGTAGACTTCCATGCTTCGGGAGGACGCGCCCGGGGCGCTTCGCATTCTCTGCCGTTTCAGCCTGCCCCGAGGTCGTGCCCGTGACCACAGCTTCGTTCGCGCCGTCTTCGGCCGTCCGTGTCGTCGGACCGGGAGTCCCCGGTGGAGAGCGGGTCCTCACCAGCGAGGCGCTGGCGTTCGTCGCGTCGCTCGAGCGGCGATTCCGCGCGCGACGGAAGCGCCTGCTCCACCGGCGCGAGCTCGTCCAGCGGAAGCTCGACGGCGGCTGGAAGCCCGACTTCCTCGTGCGGACGGCCGGCATCCGCGCCGCCGACTGGACGGTCGCGCCGATGCCCGACGACCTGCTCGACCGCCGCGTCGAGATCACCGGCCCGGTCGACCGCAAGATGATCATCAACGCGCTGAACTCGCGGCGCGAGCGTGCTTCATGGCGGACTTCGAGGACTCGCAACTCGCCCGACCTGGGAGAACTGCCGTCGAGGGGCAGGTCAACCTGCGCGACGCCGTCCGCCGCACGATCGAGCTCGCGCGTCGCGGAGACCGGCAAGCACTACACGCTTGAACGAGCGACGGCCGCGACGCTGGTCGTGCGCCCGCGCGGCTGGCACCTCGTCGAGAAGCACTTCCTCGTCGACGGCAAGCCCGTGCCGGCCGGCGCTCTTCGACTTCGGCTTCTACTTCTTCCACAACGCGCAGCGAGCTCGTGAAGCGCGGCATCGGGACCGTACTTCTACCTGCCGAAGCTCGAGAGCCACCTCGAGGCGCGGCTCTGGAACGACGTCTTCGTCCGCGCGCAGGAGAAGCTCGGCGTCCCGGCCGGCACCATCAAGGCGACGGTGCTGATCGAGACGCTGCCGGCGGCGTTCGAGATGGACGAGATCCTCTACGAGCTGCGCGAGCACTCGGCGGGCCTCAACTGCGGCCGCTGGGACTACATCTTCAGCTACATCAAGGTGCACGCGACCGACGCCGTCGCGCGTCGTGCCCGGACCGCGGTCAGGTCGGGATGACGCAGCCCTTCATGCACGCCTACATCGCTCGCTGGTCATCAAGACCTGCCACCGGCGCGGCGTCCACGCGATGGGCGGCATGGCGGCGCAGATCCCGATCAAGAACGACGACGCCGCGAACGAGGCCGCGCTCGACAAGGTCCGCGCAGGACAAGCTGCGCGAGGTGAAGGACGGCCACGACGGCACCTGGGTCGCGCACCCGGGGCTGGTGCGCGATCGCTCGCGACGATCTTCGACGAGCACATGCCCGGCAAGAACCAGATCGAGCAGAAGCGTGACGACGTCACGGTCACCGCGCCGAGCTGCTCGTGGAGCCGCCGAAGGGCACGCGCACCGACGCCGGCGCTGCGCCACAACATCCGCGTCGGCGTGCAGTACATCGAGGCCTGGCTGCGCGGCAACGGCTGCGTGCCGCTCTACTACCTGATGGAGGACGCGGCGACGGCCGAGATCTCGCGCACGCAGATCTGGCAGTGGGTGCAAGCACGGCGCGACCCTCGACGACGGCCAGCCGGTCGACCAAGGATCGTGTCGCCCGCGCGCTCGACGAGGAGCTCGAGGTCGTCCGCGAACGAGATCGGCGACGAACGCTTCGAGCGCGGCGCGTTCGGGGCGGCCAAGGAGCTCTTCTTCCGGGTCGCGACCAGCGACGAGCTCGATCGAGTTCCTGACGCTGCCCGCCTACGAGCGACTCCTCGAGACGAGCGCTGAGCGCCCCGAAACCGCACTTGATTTGAACCCGCGGCGGCGACGCGCCCCATGGCGCGAGGTGCATCGGTGCATCCGCCCCGCAGAAATGGAGCAGAACGTGAGCACGCTTCCCCCGATCGAGAAGGACACGGACGACTGGAGCCACCCGCGCTGGAAGGGCGTCAACCGGCCCTACACGCAGGAGGACGTCAGGAAGCTGCGCGGCTCGGTGCGGATCGAGTACACGCTCGCCGACAGTCGGCGCGACGCGGCTGTGGGCGTCGATGAACGACGAAGCCCTTCGTCCGCTCGCTCGGTGCGCTGACCGGCGGCCAGGCCGTGCAGATGGTCCGCGCCGGGCTCGAAGGCGATCTACCTGCTCCGGCTGGCAGGTCGCCGCCGACGCGAACAGCGCCGGCGCAGACCTATCCCCGACCAGAGCCTCTATCCGGCCGAACTCGGTGCCGCAAGCTGGTCAAGCGCATCAACAACGCGCTGCCGCGCGCCGACCAGATCGACTCGGTCGAGGGCGTGAGCCGCAAGGACTGGTTCGTGCCGATCGTCGCCGACGCCGAGGCCGGCTTCGGCGGTCCGCTCAACGCCTTCGAGATGATGAAGAGCATGATCGAGGCGGGCGCGGCGGGCGTGCACTTCGAGGATCAGCTCGCTCGCGAGAAGAAGTGCGGCCACCTCGGCGGCAAGGTGCTCGTCCCGACGCAGCAGTCTTCCTGCGCAGCCTCACCGCGGCGCGGCTCGCGGCCGACGTGCTGCGGCGTGCCGACCGTGCTCGTCGCGCGCACCGACGCCGACAGCGCCAAGCTCCTCACCAGCGACATCGACGAGCGCGACCGCCCTTCTGCACCGGCGAGCGCACGCCCGAGGGCTTCTACTACGTCGCAGCAGCGGCATCGAGAGCTGCATCGCCCGCGGCGTAGCGCTACGCGCCCTATCGCCGACCTCATCTGGATGCGAGACCTCGACGCCCGACCTCGGCGAGGCGCGGCAGTTCGCGGAGGCGGTGCCGAAGGAGTTCCCGGGCAAGCTGCTCGCCTACAACTGCTCGCCCGTCGCTTCAACTGGAAGAAGAACCTCGACGACGCGACGATCGCCAAGTTCCAGCGCGAGCTCGGCGCGATGGGCTACAAGTTCCAGTTCGTCACGCTCGCCGGCTTCCACACGCTGAACTACGGGATGTTCGAGCTCGGCGCGCGACTACAGCGAGCGCGGCATGGCGGCCTACTCCGAGCTGCAGCAGGCCGAGTTCGCGGCCGAGGCGATCGGCTACACCGCGACCGCGCCACCAGCGCGAGGTCGGCACCGGCTACTTCGACGACGGTGACGAACCTCGATCAGCGGCGGCAAGTCCTCGACCACCGCGCTGCACGGATCGACCGAGGAGGCGCAGTTCGTCGATCCGGGCACGCACAAGGCCGCGGGCTGAGACCCGGTCAGCGCGGCGAGTGGTCGGTCCGTGGCGGTACCAGGCCGCGGCGGTCCGGCCCGGCGGGGACCGGCGGACGGTGTCTCGGCGGGTTCGCCTCGAGGGTCTTCAGCAGCTGCGCCACGGCGGCCTCGAGCATCGGCTCGTGACCCTTCACGATCGCGGTCGGGTCGTCGAAGACCTCGACGTCCGGCTCGACGCCGTACGCCTCGACGTCCCATTCCCCCTTCGGGTTGACGAACGCGAAGCTCGGTACCGATAGCCCGCCACCGTCGACCAGTCGCGGTGAGAAGCTGTAGCCGACGAGGCCCCCCCAGGTTCGCTGGCCCATCAACGTGCCGAGGCCGAGCTCGCGGAAGTAGTAGGGGAAGCAGTCGCCACCGGAGGACGAGTAGCCGTTGATCAGCATCACGCGCGGACCCTCGAACGCGTACTCGGGCTGCGGTTCGAGCTCGCGGTGACGGCGGGCCCACCAGTTGAGGATCGGCTGGCCGATCTCGAAGGCCATGTCCTCCGGCACGAAGCCACCGCCGTTGTAACGGTCGTCGATGATCATCGCGTCCTTCGCGCGGGCCTGCGCGCGCCATCCCTCGAACAGCTCGCGGTGGCCTTCGATCGCGGTGTTCGGCACGTGCACGTAGCCGATGCGTCCGCCCGACAGGCGGTCGACGAGTGCGCGGTTGTGGTGCACCCACGTGACGTAGCGCATGCCGAGTTCCGACGCTGCGGCCTTCACGCGCACGGTGCGCGCGCCGAACGCCTGCGGGCGGTCGTTCACCAGGAGCGTGACGGTGTGCCCTGCCTTGCCGTCGAGGAAGCGATAAGGATTGTCGTCGCTGGTGAGTGAATGCCCGTCGATCGCGAGCAGGTAGTCACCGGCCGACACGTCGACGCCCGGCGCGCGGAGCGGGTTGCGTGTCGAATCGTTCCAGTTCTCGCCGTCGAAGACGGTCTTGATCCGGTAGTGCCCGTCCGCGGCCTCGAGCTCGCAGCCCAGCACGCCGACCTCGTCACGCGGCACCTCGGGGAGCTCGCCCGGAAGCACGTAGGTGTGCCCGCAGTTCAGCTCACCGACCAGCTCGCCGAGGAGGAAGTTCAGGTCCGCACGGTGGGCGATGTGCGGCACCAGCGGCGCGTACTTCGGCACGCATCGCATCCCAGTCGACGCCGTGCATGTTCGGGTCGTAGAAGAAGTCGCGCATGATGCGCCACGCGTCCCCGTACATCTGCGCCCACTCGACCGTCGGGTGGACCCGCATGCGGATGTCACCGGTCGGGAACGGGTCCTTGCCGGGTGTCTGACCCGGCTGTGTCACGGCCGGGCACAGTTTGCCGTCGTGGCGGTAGAGGAACTTCTTCAGGTCGGGCGTGAACTCGCAGTCGAACCCGCCCTCGAGGATGGTCTTCACCTCGCGCGCCTCGAGGTCGTAGCGCTTCAGGTCGCCGCCGGCGACGAACAGGAGCCCGCCGTCCACGCCGCGCAGCCGGTAGTAGGAGCCGGCCGGCATCGGCAGGACGATCTCGCGGTCTTCGATCCCGCCGACGTCGATGTCCCACGCCGCTGGCGGCTTCGGCTTCGAGTCCGCGGTGGCGGCAGGCTCGGCTTCGGGTGCCTCCCGTACACCGACGGGGTTCTCGACGTCGTCGCGCAGCAGGAGGCCGTAGACGCGATCGCGAAGCCGCTCGCGCGGGCCGTACTCGTAGTCACGGGACGACACGAACCAGAGGTAGCGACCCTCGGGGTCGAACGTCGGCCACGAGTCGTCCCAGTCGTCGGACGTGAGCTGCACGGGCGGCTTGCTGCCGTCGGCGCGCGCGGCGAAGACCGAGCGATAGCCGTTCGGCGAGCGCTTCGTGTAGCACAGCCAGCGGCCGTCCCGAGACCACTGCACGTTCTGCACCGGATCCTCGTGTGCGGTGTCGAGGACTCGCTGCTCGCGCGTCGCGACGTCGACGGTGAACAGCCGTCCGGAGTTGTCGGTGCAGACGACGGTCGATGAGTCCGGTGACCACTGCGCAGACTGGATCCAGGCATCGGTGCCGTCGGTGAGCCGGACCTCCTCGCCGTATGCGAGGCCGCGCGTGTACAGCTCGTAGCTCTCCCCGTGCTCGGCGACGAACAGGATGCGCGCGCCGTCCGGGGACCAGGCGGGATCGCGTTCGCGGCGGGACGGCGTGTCGGTCAGGTCCTCGACCTCACCGATCTTCGCCGGCACCCGGAACAGGTCGCCGCGGAACTCGACGATCGCGTCGCGCGCGTCCGGCGACGGCGAGAAGGCGCCGAACCGCGAGCCCCCGTCCTTCCAGACCGGGCGCGTCCACGGCTCGTCGTCGGCCAGCGTGATGTCGAGGCGGCGGACCTTCTCGCTGCCGCGTTCCATCAACCACAGGAAGCCGCCCTTCTCGAACACGATGCCGACGTCGCCGCGCGACGGGAACAGCACGTCGAAGTCGGTGAAGTCGGTGATCTGCCGCGTCGCCTTGCCGGTCGTGTCGTAGCACCACAAGTTCAACGTGCCGGTGCGGTCCGACGTGAAGTAGATGCGATCGTCGATCCACATCGGCCAGTTGTCGGTGCCGCGGAAGTCGGTGATCTGTTCGACGGTGTCGGCGTCGAGGTCGTAGGTCCAGACGTCCTGGGCACGGCCAGCGCTGTAGCGCTTCCACGTGCGCCATTCGCGGCTGATCGGGTTGTAGGCGAGCTTCGTCCCGTCCGGGGAGAACGTCGCGGGTCCGCCCTCGGGGATCTGCAACGGCTGCTCCATGCCGCGGCCGTCGGCGCGCACGAGGAAATAGCGGCCGACGCGCTCGCCGTACAGGCGTGCGGTTGCTGCGGAACAGGATCCTGCTGCTGTCCGGCGTCCAATCGAACACCAGGTTGTCGTAGCCCCCGCGCGGCGGCATTGGCCCGACGTCGGGGTAGAACGTCGAGCTGCTTCGGCGTGCCACCGTCGATCGGCACGACGTACACCTGGCGCGTGCCGGAGTATTCGCCGGAGAACGCGACCATCGTCTCGTCGGGCGAGATGCGCCCGAAGATCTCGTAGCCCTCGTCGAAGCTGGTCAGGCGTCGGGCGACGCCATCGGTCAGCGTCGCGATCCAGAGGTCGCCGCCCTTCGTGAACACGACGTGGTTCCCCTGCGCGTGCGGGTAGCGGAGAAGTCGGGCCGGCTCGGTGTGCTGCGCGAGAAGGGGTGCGAGCGAGAGGAGGGCGATCAGGGCAGTGCGGTTCATCGGGACCGGGAGGCGGGGGTCGGGGGAATCCAGCTCAAGCGTCCTACCGTACCAGTCCGATAGGACGCTCGTGAACGCGTTCCGCGTCGATCCCGCAGCCCACGTGCCGCCCTCCATCCAGATCGTCGAGGCGATCTTGGACCAGGTGGCCACCGGGGCGTTCGCAGCCGGCGACAGGCTGCCGAGCGTGCGGACGCTGGCGGTCGATGTGCTCGTCAACCCGAACACGGCGGCGAAGGCGTACACCGAGCTCGAGCGGCTCGGGGTCGTCGCCGCGCGCAACGGGTCGGGCGTCTACGTCACGAACGACGGTCTGGCGCGCGCGATCGAGCTGCGGCACGCGGCGACGCTGGCGGCGTTCGTCGACGCGGCGCTGGGCGCGTTGCGGGCGGGGCACTCGAGCGAGGTGCTGGGGGAGCTGCTCGCGAAGGCGGCGGAGAACGGGAATCCAGGGAGAGGGCAGAAGGTGTCACGATGAATGACGGTCCGGCATTCGAGGTTCGTGGGGTCACGAAGCGGTTTCGGAAGCAGCGCGCGCTCGATGGGATCGAGCTCACGGCCGAGCCGGGTCAGGTGACGGTGCTGCTCGGTCCGAACGGCGCGGGGAAGTCGACGTTGCTGCGCGTGGCGATCGGCGTGCTGAGGCCTGATGCGGGCGCGTTGGTCGTCGCCGGTCGCGACCCGATGCGCGATCCCTACGGCGTGCGCAGACGCGTCGGCTACGTCCCCGACCGGCCGGACGCGCCACCGTGGATGACGGTGGGGGAGCTGTGCCGGTTCGTGAAGGCGCACCAGCCGTCGTGGCGCGACGAGCTCGCGGACGAGCTGATCGCGTCCCTCGACGTGCCGCGGTCGACGCGGCTCGGCGCGATGTCCAAGGGTCAGGCGATGAAGGCGATGCTGGTGCTCGGCCTCGCGCACGACCCCGACGTGTTGCTGCTCGACGAGCCGTTCGGCGGTCTCGACCCGCTCGTGCGCGAGGACGTGCTGCGCGCGGTGATCGGTGCGTTGCGTCAGGAGCGGCGGACGGTGATCTGCGCGACGCACGAGCTCGACGTCGCGGCGCGCATCGCCGACCGCGTCGCGATCCTCGTCGAAGGGAAGGTGATGGCGCACGGCAGCGTCGCCGACGTGCTCGGAAGCGACGATCCCGTGGACCTGCCGCGTGGCCTGCACGACGCGCTCGCGAGCGCGGCGAAGGAGTCGGTGTCGTGCTGAGCGTGCACCTACGGAAGGAGTGGCACGAGCAGCGCGTCCTGCTGCTCGGGACCATCGCCGTGTTGGCCGTGGTCGCGGTCGGCTACGGGCTGTTCGTGCCCGCGAAGTTCCTGCCGTCGGACGCGGATCTGTGGTTCGTGATCGTCGCGCTCGGCGCGGGGTTCGTCGGGCTCGCGGGCGACCTGGTGCCCGGCGAGCAGCGCCGCGGGCAGCTCGGGCTCCTGCTGCGGACGCCCGGTGCGATGCGCCGTGCGTTCGCCGCCAAGCTCGTCGTGCTGCTCGGCGGACTCACCGTCCTGCTGCTGGCCGGCCTGGCGCTCGGTGGACTGAGCCTGTGGCTCTCGGGGGGACGCGGCCTTCCGGCGCGCGTCGAGACGATCGGGTTCGGCAGCGTCGCCATCGCCGGCGTCGCGATCGGCATCGGCACGTGCGCGCCGTGGGCGTTCGCGGTGTCCTGCTGGTTGCCGCGCGGATCGAGCGTCGTACCGGTCACCGCGCTGACGATCAGTGCGGTGGCAGCGCCGCCCGTGCTCGTCGCCGCGATCTGGTCGGTGCCGGTGACACGGGCGGAGATGGCGAGCGCGATCGCGCTGGTGTTCGGCGGCGGCGTGCTGGCCGCGTGGCTGTCGTTCGTGCGTGGTCTGCGGTTCGGACGTCGGTTCGCAACGGTCCTGAACGGCCTCGTCGCGGCCCTGGTGTTCGTCGTGCCGAGCTGGGCCTGGTGCGGAAACCGCGTGTGGGCGTGGTACCGCGTGAACCCGTCGGACCGCGACGTCCGGATCGGCGACGTGCTGCTCGGCGCCAACCTGCGGACCGCCTTCGTCGGCCTGCAGCGGAACTGGCTGAGGAATGCCGGTCCGTGCTACGCGATGGTCGTCGATCTCGAGTCCGGACAGCACCATCAGCTCGGGCCGGCGCAGTCCTATGTCCGGGGCGCCGGCTCGCTGTCCGGGAGCGAGTGGTTGACGGGGGTCTTGGGACCTCAACCGTACGTGTTGTGCGAGCGGCTCGACGGCACGGGAGAGCACGTCTTGGGTCATCAGCTGATCGACGGGCGATCGGGCGACCTCGCGTGCGCGTTCTCCGAGTGGCGCATCCCCGACGGATTCGCGACCCGCCTGGCGGCGGCGGCGCGTGCGACGACGCCGTTCGTGCTTCCCGGCGGCGGGCGTGCGTGGCTCGAAGGTGGTTCGGTCGTCGTCGAAGACGGTCACGGCACACGCACCACGATCCCCTGGCCGGAGGGCGCTCGGCCGAGCTGGGGCTACGGTCTCGGTCTGCGTTGGTTCGGCGAGGACGGCAAGGGGTACACGGGGGCGGTGCTCGATCTGACCCGGCACCGCGAGGTGCGACTGCCCATGCAGAAGACCGTGTTCGTCGGGCCGGGCTGGTGGTGGGTCGAGCCGACGGGGTTTCGATCCGCACCCTGCCGGTGGAATCCCGATACCGGCGAGTTCCGTGTGGTCGAGTCGCCGATGCGCGAGCGGCCAACCGCCATGACCGGCGACGGCCGATTCGTGTTCTGCGGGAACGGGGACGGTCCGCGGATCGCCGACACCGCGCTCCAGAACGCCGAGGCCCTGACCTGCGACGATGGGCGCACGCCTTCGGGTGTGCATTCCGCCGCCGCGTTCGGAATGGTGGTCCCGGCACCGAGGACGCCCGGCGGCGCCGACGTGTTCCTCGCGGTCTTCCAGGATGCGGCGAACGTGCCCTGGCGGTCGTTCGTGCGTCGCGAGGGCTCGCTGCTGACGCCGACCACCGCGGTGCGCGCACAAGTCCGGCTGGTCGCGATCCCGGACGACGATCACGTGCTGGTGATTCGCGACGACCGCACGCTCGAGCGCTGGCGCTTCGGCAGCGACGAGGTCGAGGTGCTGTTCCGGGTCGGGGGGGCAGCCGTCGACTGATGCGGGTGCGTGCCGGCGTGCTCGGCGATCCGGCGCCCACGATTTCGGGATTCGCGCGTCACCGTCGCCCCATGCATCCCACTGCTGCAGTGGAGGCAACGGTTGGCGAACCCGCACGACACGCTGTTCCGCGAGGTGTTCCGCGATCCCGACGATGCGCGCGACCTGGTGCTCTCGGCGCTGCCACCGCGCGTCGCGGACGCGCTGGGGCGGGCGCCCTGGGTGCGGGTGGGCGGATCGTTCGTCGATCCGGAGCTGATCGAGTGCCATGCGGATCTGCTGTTCGAGACGCGTGCCGCCGGGGACGATCCGGTCCTGATCTACGTGCTGCTCGAGCACAAGTCGAACCGTGACCCGGAGACTCCGTTCCAGCTGCTCCGCTATGTCGTGCGCATCTGGGAGCGCTGGCGGGCCGACCATCGGACCGGGCTCCTGCCGCCGGTGCTGCCGTTCGTGCTCCATCACGGGGAACGGGCATGGGAGGGTGCTCCACGGCTGCACGATCGGATCGCGTTCGCGCGACTGCCGGTGCCGCTCGCCGGATGGCTGCGCGATCTGATCCCCGACCTGGGTTTCGTGCTCGACGACCTGGCGGCGGCGACCGAGGACGATCTCGAGGTGCGGGCGACCTCCGCGCTCGCCGGGCTCTGCTTGCGGATGCTCCAGCACCTGCCGCGCCTTGCACCGGATGCCGTGCCGGTCGCGATCGCGCGGTGGCAGCGTCTGATCGCCGCGGTGCTGCGGCAGCGCGGACAGGACGCGCTGGTCCTGCTATGGTCCTACGTCTTCCACACGACGGAGGTCGGGCCGGCCGACGCGCTCGTCCGGATCCGACCGTTGTTGCGCCGACCACTGGAGGAAAGCGTCATGTCCACCGCCGAACGACTGCGCAGGGAGGGTCGCGCCGAGGGCCACGCCGAGGGCCACGCCCAGGGGCGCGCCGAAATGCTGCTCCGGCTGATCGAGCGCCGGTTCGGTTCGCTCACGCCGGACGTGACGGCGAGGGTACGCGCCGCGCGGGACGACCAGTTGGAGCGATGGGCCGATGCGCTGTTCACGGCGCCGTCGCTGACCGAGCTGCTCGATCGCTGACGCCCGACGCGACGCACTCTCCAGCGACGGAGATCGGGCGCGCCGCCACCCTCGTTCGGATCGGGCCGCCGGATACCGGCATCGACAGCTGGTGACGCCGGCGAGACGGATCGAAGCGAGGCCGCACCGTGCCGCACGGAGCCGCCGGTCCGCGGCCTCGCTTCCCGCACGACCGGCGGCCTCGGGCTTGGTGGGCGTCACCAAGCGTCGTGGTCAGCATCGTCCGGGTGCGTGCCGGCGCTCTCGCAGATCCGGCGCCCACGATTTCGGGATTCGCGCGTCACCGTCGCCCCATGCATCCCACTGCTGCAGTGGAGGCAACGGTTGGCGAACCCGCACGACACGCTGTTCCGCGAGGTGTTCCGCGATCCCGACGATGCGCGCGACCTGGTGCTCTCGGCGCTGCCACCGCGCGTCGCGGACGCGCTGGGGCGGGCGCCCTGGGTGCGGGTGGGCGGATCGTTCGTCGATCCGGAGCTGATCGAGTGCCATGCGGATCTGCTGTTCGAGACGCGTGCCGCCGGGGACGATCCGGTCCTGATCTACGTGCTGCTCGAGCACAAGTCGAACCGTGACCCGGAGACTCCGTTCCAGCTGCTCCGCTATGTCGTGCGCATCTGGGAGCGCTGGCGGGCCGACCATCGGACCGGGCTCCTGCCGCCGGTGCTGCCGTTCGTGCTCCATCACGGGGAACGGGCATGGGAGGGTGCTCCACGGCTGCACGATCGGATCGCGTTCGCGCGACTGCCGGTGCCGCTCGCCGGATGGCTGCGCGATCTGATCCCCGACCTGGGTTTCGTGCTCGACGACCTGGCGGCGGCGACCGAGGACGATCTCGAGGTGCGGGCGACCTCCGCGCTCGCCGGGCTCTGCTTGCGGATGCTCCAGCACCTGCCGCGCCTTGCACCGGATGCCGTGCCGGTCGCGATCGCGCGGTGGCAGCGTCTGATCGCCGCGGTGCTGCGGCAGCGCGGACAGGACGCGCTGGTCCTGCTATGGTCCTACGTCTTCCACACGACGGAGGTCGGGCCGGCCGACGCGCTCGTCCGGATCCGACCGTTGTTGCGCCGACCACTGGAGGAAAGCGTCATGTCCACTGCCGAACGACTGCGCAGGGAGGGTCGCGCCGAAGGCCACGCCGAGGGTCGCGCCGAGGGCCACGCCCAGGGGCGCGCCGAAATGCTGCTCCGGCTGATCGAGCGCCGGTTCGGTTCGCTCACGCCGGACGTGACGGCGAGGGTACGCGCCGCGCGGGACGACCAGTTGGAGCGATGGGCCGATGCGCTGTTCACCGCGCCGTCGCTGACCGAGCTGCTCGATCGCTAGTGTAGTGCATCGCAAATAGATGCAATTATGCGGCCCGCTCCGCGTCGGCTATCTTGTGAGGCCGACACCATGCGAGTAGCCGTCCCGATCACGCTGACCGCCGACGAGCGGAGGCAGTTGAAGCAGTTCGCGAGAGGGCGAAGCACGCCAGCTCGCATGGTGCTTCGGGCCAAGATCGTCCTGCAGGCTGCGGCCGGGAAGCGAAACAACGAGATCGCCGAAGAACTCGAGACGCAGCAGAAGACGGTGGGCCTTTGGCGGAAGCGGTTCGCCGAGCAGCGCATCGAGATACTGTCAAGAGTTGTGGATGGGCGAACTGATCACGCGGCGCCGACCTTGACTCCATCCTTGAACTGAACTCCGTCGACGACGTCGCGGGCGAGCTTCGCGCCTGTGAGTCGCCGCCACTTCTTCGACGCGGCCTCGGCGAGCTTGAAGACCATCGCCAGGCACGCGACCCGCGTGCCCGAGCCTTTCGTGCGGCGATGCCTCAGCCGCACGGTGGCGAACATGGACTCGATCGGGTTCGTCGTGCGCAAGTGCACCCAGTGCTCGGCCGGGAAGTCGTAGAAGGCCAGCAGCTCGTCGCGATCCTTCTCCAACGACGCGGTGGCCTTCGGGTACTTGGCCTCGTACTTCGCGACGAACGAGTCGTAGGCCTTGATCGCGGCGGCCCGCGTCTCGGCCATCCAGATGTCCTGGATGTCGCCCTTGGCCGCCGCGTGCTTGTGGCTGGGGAGGCAGTTCAGCAGGTTGCCGGTCTTGTGCACCCAGCACCGCTGTGCTCGCGTCGTCGGGAACACCTCGGCGAGCGCTTTCCAGAAGCCGAGCGCACCATCACCGATGGCGAGCGCGGGGGGGTGCTCGAGACCGCGCTGCTTCAGGTCGAGCAGGATCTCCCGCCAGCTCTGAGTGCTTTCGCGATAGCCGTCGGCGATCGCGACGAGCTCCTTCTCGCCGTCCTCCGTGGCGCCCATGACCACGAGAACGCACTGTCGGTCCTCCTCGAGCCTGATGTTGAAGTAGACGCCGTCGGCCCAGAAGTAGACGAAACGCTTCCCGGCCAACGACCGCCGGCTCCACTCCTGGCACTCCTTCGACCAGATCTCCTTGAGCCGTACCACGGTCGTCGGCGAGAGACTCGCCGAGCTGTTGCCGGTCAGGCGCTGCAGGCACTCGGGGAAGTCGTTCGTCGAGATCCCCTTGAGGTAGAGCCAGGGGATCAGCTCCTCGATGTTCTTCGTCCGCCGAAGGTACGGCGGCAGGATCTTGCTCGTGAACCGGAACCGCTTGCCCTCCGCGTCGACACGCCGGTCGTTCACGCGTGGCTGCTCGAGTTCGACCGGGCCGACGCCGGTGTCGATCGTGCGAGGACGGTGCCGGCCGTTCCGCACGACCAGGCGACGGCCCTCCTCGTCGAGCTCGTGTTGGTGATCCTCGATGTAGGCCGCGACCTCGGCTTCGACGGCCTTGGCCAGCATCTGCTGGGCACCGCTGCGGAGAACCTCGCTCAGCGCGTCCTGAGCCGAACCTGGACCTGGGAGAACGGGTGACGTAGCTTGCATGTCGTGGCGTACCTGCCCCCTCGGGGGCCTCGTGGCTGTGTTGACAACTGCCAAGGTACGCCGCGCGTCTGTACGGTCATCCACAACTTCTGGTCGTATCTCCAGCGCATCGCAGGAATCGAGAAGGACGCGCCTGGTCGTGGTCGGCCTGCGATGACGGATGCCGCAACGGTTGCGGAGATCATTCGGATCACGACGCAGGAGGATCCGCCGAATGCGACGCACTGTGTCCTTCCGGTGAGCGTGCATGATCCGATCGGCGCGCGGGCCTACGGTCGCGCCCCATGTCGAGGACATCCGAAACACGGCTGGGAGGCCGGTCTGGGAGACGCCGGGAGGCGTCAGGGTTGGAGCCGCTCTTCGATCGCATCGAGCACTGGCGTGCGACGCGAGTCCGGCGGACGCGGATGCCGGAGGAGCTGTGGGAGGCGGCGGTCGACGCGGCGCGTGAGCACGGCGTGTGGGCGGTGTCGCAGGCGCTGCGGGTCAACTACGAGAGCCTGAAAGCGCGGCTGAATGAAGCGACCTCGAGGTTGGAGCGTGCGACGGATGGCGCCGCGGAGTTCGGGTTCGTCGAGTTGAGCGGCGGGGAGCTGCTGGGGTCTGGCGCCGATGATTCCCGGACCGTGCTGGAGCTGACGAGCAGGGCGGGCGCACGGGTGATCATTCGGCTCGGTGCGCGCGACGGGCTCGACGCGGCGGCTCTCGTGCAAAGCCTGTGGAGCGATGCGCGATGATCCAGGTCACTCCGCAGATGCGCGTGCTGGTGGCGGTGAAGCCGACGGACTTCCGCCGCGGCATCGACGGGCTGGCACGACAGTGTCGGTCTGCCCTGCGAGCCGACCCGTTCTCGGGTGCGGTGTTCGTGTTCTGCAACCGGCGCAGGACGTCGGTGAAGCTGCTCGTGTACGACGGGCAGGGCTTCTGGCTGTGTCAGAAGCGGCTGTCGAGCGGTCGGTTCCGGTTCTGGCCGAGCGACGACGACGACGTGAAGCGAATGCAGGCGCACGAGCTGCAGGTGCTGCTGCGTGGCGGAGACCCGCGGATCGCCCGCGCCGCACCGGAGTGGCGTTCGGTGTGCGCACAGGGGTAGACGGGTTTTTGCCGGCGAGCGGCCTTTCCCAGCTTGCGTTCCATACGGAGCCACGCTACTCCATGTCCGCATGGACGTGGTTCTCCAGCATCGGGGTCGCCGGGTGGACGCAGCCGACCTGCGGTTCATCCGCGAGCTGATCGCCGCGCATCCCGAGCTCAGTCGGCGGGCCTTGTCGGTGAAGCTCTGCGAGGCCTGGAACTGGGTGCAGCCCAACGGCCGGCCGCGCGACATGGTGTGCCGTTCGCTGATGCTCGAGCTCCACCGACAAGGCCACCTCGAGCTGCCGCCGGTGCGCAGCGTGCCACCGAATCCGCTCGCGAGGCGTCGCCGGCCTGCCTCCGTCGAGGTCGACACGGCACCCATCACCACGAGACTGCGCGAGCTGCCGCCGATCGAGTTCCACCAGGTGCGGCGCACCGAGAGGGAGGCGTTGCTCAACGGCTTGATCGAGCAGCACCACTACCTCGGCTACGTGCAACCGGTCGGCGAGCATCTGAAGTTCCTGGTGTACGCCGGGGAACGCCCGGTGGCGTGCTTCACCTGGAGCTCGGCGCCGCGCCACCTGGGTCCGCGCGACCGGTTCATCGGCTGGTCGAAGCAGGCGCGGCGACGCAACATCCGTGGTGTCGCCTACAACAGCCGCTTCCTGATCCTGCCGTGGGTGCGCGTGCCGCATCTGGCGTCGCACCTGCTCGGACGGATGGCGCGGATGCTGCCGGCGGAGTGGGAGCGGGTGTACGGCCATCGCGTCGTGTTCGCGGAGACCTTCGTGTATCCGCGGCGCTTCAAGGGCACGTGCTACCGGGCGGCGAACTGGCAGTGGCTCGGACGCACGACCGGGCGCGGAAACAACGATCAGACCCACCGGCAAAACCGGCCGTTGAAGGACGTGCTGGGTTTGCCGCTGACGAAGCGATTCCGCGATCTGCTCGCGAGCGAGGACTGATGGCACGCAACAGCAGGCGTTCGAAGCAGCCCGACCGACGGGAGCTGAAGATCCAGGACCTCGAGGCGATCGTCGAGCGCGCGCGGGCAGCACTGAGCGAGGACGACCACCAGACGCTGAAGGCGGCGGTGGACACGCTGGCGTTCGTGACGCGTGAGCTCGAGACCAAGGGCACGTCAATCCGGCGGCTGCGCAAGCTGCTGTTCGGCGCGAGCACCGAGAGGACCCGCGACGTACTCGGCGAGTCGGATCGCTCCGGGCCGGATGCCGGCGGCGGTGGTAGCACGGGGGATTCCGCGGCGGAGCGGGGTGGCAACGCCTCGAAGCCGAAGCCGAAGGGTCACGGTCGGAATCCGGCGTCTGCTTATCGCGGGGCCGACAAGGTGCCGGTGCCACACGGGGAGCTCGCCCGCGGCGACCGCTGTCCGGACTGCAAGGGCGGCAAGCTGTACCGGCTGTCCGAGCCGAAGACGCTGGTGCGTGTCACCGGCATGGCGCCGCTGCGCGCGACGGTCTACGAGCTCGAGCGGCTGCGCTGCAACCTGTGCGGCACGATCCACACCGCAAAGCCGCCGCCAGGCGTCGGTGCCGCGAAGTACGACGAGACCGCGGCGAGCATGATCGGACTGCTGAAGTACGGCTGCGGCGTGCCGTTCCACCGGCTCGAGAAGCTGCAGCGTGATCTCGGTATTCCACTCCCCGCGGCGACGCAGTGGGAGGTGGTCGAACGCGCCGCGACGCGGCTCGCGCCCGCCTTCGACGAGCTCGTCCGCCAGGCGGCGCAGGGCGAGGTGGTGCACAACGACGACACCCGGATGAAGATCCTCGAGCTGCCCGCGTCCGTCTCGGAAGACGGCGCGGACGAGCGCACCGGCGTGTTCACGTCGGGGATCGTGGCGACCGGCGACGGGCACGAGATCGCCGTGTTCTTCACCGGCCGGCAGCACGCGGGCGAAAACCTCGCGGACGTCCTGGCGCGGCGAGCGGCAGAGCTGCCACCGCCGATCCAGATGTGCGATGCGCTGTCACACAACACCGCGGGCGACTTCGAGACGATCCTCGCCGGGTGCAACGCTCACGCGCGACGGCGATTCGTCGACGTCGTCGAGAGCTTCCCCGACGAATGCCGCTTCGTGCTCGAGACGCTGCGAGACGTGTTCCGGATCGATGCCGAGGCGCGGCAGCACGGGCTCTCGGCCGACGACCGGCTCCGACTGCACCAGGACCGGAGCGCACCGCTGATGCAGATGCTCGAAGACTGGCTTCGAGAGCAGATCGAAACGCGCAAGGTCGAGCCCAACTCCGGCCTCGGCGATGCGATCACCTACATGCGCAAGCACTGGTCGGAGCTCACCCTCTTCTTGCGCGAGCCCGGCGCGCCGCTCGACAACAACATCTGCGAGCGCGCGCTGAAGAAGGCGATCCTGCACCGGAAGAACGCGCTGTTCTACAAGACCGAGAACGGTGCCCGGGTCGGCGACCTGTTCATGAGCTTGATCCACACCGCCGAGCTGTGCGATGCCGATCCGTTCGAATACCTCGTCGCGCTGCAGACACATCCACGGCAGGTGGCCGAGGACCCCGGGGCATGGATGCCGTGGAACTACGGCGCGTGCGCGGCTGAGTCGCGCGACTGAGAGTCCACCGCCGATGGCGCTTTCGCGCGCCGGCTCACGGCGCTGAGCCCGATGACCTCGCCTGGACGTTCGGATTTCCCACGGTGCACACGGTTGCCGGAAGGACACCATGGGTTGAAGCCTCACCTCTTCCGTACCTTCAAGATCAGCCGCGATCCCGACTTCGTCGAGAAGCTCGAGGACGTCATCGGGCTCTACCTGAGCCCACCGGCGAACGCGATCGTCCTGAGCTGCGACGAGAAGTCCCAGATCCAGGCGCTCGATCGCACGCAGCCCTCGCTTCCCTTCCGCAGCGGACGGACCAAGACCGTCACGCATGACTACAAGCGCAACGGCACGTCGACCTTGTTCGCCGCACTCAACACGGCGACCGGGCACGTGATCAGCATGTGCTCGAAGCGACACCGTCATGGCGAGTGGCTGAAGTTCCTCCGCCTCATTGACAGGGAGACTCCCGAGCACCTCGCAGTGCACGTGATCGCCGACAACTACTCGACGCACAAGCACGAGAAGGTGAGGGAGTGGCTCGCGCGCCACCCACGCTTCCACATGCACTTCACTCCGACCAGTGCGTCCTGGCTCAACATGGTCGAACGGTTTTTTCGCGACATCACCACCAAGCGCATTCGAAGAGGCGCGTTCCCGAGCGTTCGCAACCTCACGGCGGCCATCAACGACTACATCGCCGAGCACAACCTGGCTCCGAAACCGTTCATCTGGACGGCCAAGGCGTCCGACATCCTGGCGAAGGTGTCGCGCGCCAAAGCGGCACTCGCGAATAATGCCCCATCTGCCTGACGCACTACACTAGGGCCGATACCGGCATCGACGGCTGCGGACGCCGGCGAGACGGATCGAGGCGCGGCCGCACCGTGTTGCACCGAGCCGCCGGTCCGCGGCTTCGCTTCCCGCACGACCGGCGGCCTCGGGCCCGGCGGGCGTCACCAATCGTCGGGGCCAGCATCCGTTGCTGGACTTCGCGTCGCATCGGCCGTCGGCCGCGGCTACCCTCCGCGCCCGATGCCGTGGCTCCAACTCCTCGTCGCCGGACTCTTCGAGTGCGGTTGGCCCGTCGGCCTGAAGCTCGGCTGGACCGACCACGGGTTCGTCCCGATCTGGTTGCTGCTCGGCGCCGTCTGCATCGCCGGCAGCGGCACGCTGCTGTTCTTCGCCCAGCGTCGCATCCCGATGGGGACGGCGTATGCCGTGTGGACCGGCATCGGCGCGGCCGGCACGTTCCTGCTGGGGATCGCGCTGTTCGACGAGCCGCCGAGCGCCGGTCGCTTCGTCTGCGTCGGCGTGATCGTCACCGGCATCGTCGGCCTCAAGGTCGCGTCTCGTTGAAATGGACTGGCTCGCTCTGGTCGTCGCGGGGCTGTTCGAATGGGGGTGGCCGGTCGGGCTCAAGCTCGGCGCGTCGGATCGCGGCCGCAGGCCCGGCTGGATCGCGTTCGCCGCGTTCTGCATCGTCGCGAGCGGGCTGCTGCTGTTGTACGCGCAACGCACGATCCCGATCGGCACCGCCTACGCGGTGTGGACCGGAATCGGTGCGGTCGGCACGTTCGCGATCGGCGTCTTGGCGTTCCGTGAGCCGGCGCGCGTCGCCCGCTTCCTGTTCGTCGGACTGATCGTCGCCGGCATCGTCGGGCTCAAGCTGACCGCCTGAGCGCGCTCTGGGCCCCGGAAATTCGACGGCTCACGCAGCACTTTCAGCAGCGGTCACGAGCATGGCTGAGCCACGGATCGCAGAGCCACTCATCGCCGAGCTCGGCGAAGGGCGCCGGGTCGTTGCACGATACGGCGGCTTCGAGATCGCCACCGACCAGGCCGTCGACTCGGGCGGCGACGGTGCGGCGCCGGAGCCGCTCGATCTGTTCCTCGCATCGCTCGCGACGTGCGCCGGGGCCTATGTCTCGGCGTTCTGCCGGCAGCGTGACATCCCGACCGACGGCGTCCGCGTCGTCGAGACCTGGGCGCGCGGGGAATCCAACCGCATCGTCCGCATCGACCTCGAGATCGAGCTGCCGGACGCGTTCCCGGCGAAGTACCGCACCGCCGTCGTCCGTGCCGCCGAGCAGTGCTCGGTGAAGAAGCTGCTGATCGATCCACCGCAGGTGGTGACGCGCGCGCGCGATTGAGTGCGTCGCCGGGCCGACCGAATGCGGGCCGACCCTCGCCGGCTGCTTCGACGGATCTCTCGACTGCGTTCACCTGGCGTCGCCGCGGATGCGCCGTGCGGCCGACTGCGGCCGGCGTGAGGCGTCGCGTGCGGTGGTCGACGACTCACTCGCAGCGGTCGTCGACCCGGCGGACCGGAGGTCCGCAAAGCGGAGGCGCGCTCGGGGGATCCCCGGCGCGCCTCACGCGGAGAACGTCACCAGCGGTCGCCGCCGCGGCCACGGCCACCGCCGCCACCGCCGCCGCCACCACCACCACCACCGAAGCCGCCACGGCCGCGGCCACCGCCGCCACCGCCACCGCCACCCGAGCGCGGTTGGCGCTCCTCGGCGAGGTTGACGCGAAGCTCGCGCCCGTCCAGCTCCTTGCCGTTCATGGCCTCGATGGCGGCCTGAGCGTCCGCCTCCGTGTCCATCTCGACGAATCCGAAGCCACGCGGCTTGCCGGTGTCGCGGTCGGTCATGATGCGCGCGCTGGCGACCTTGCCGCCGCCGGCTTCGAACGCCGCGATCAAGTCATCTTCCTGCGTGTCCCACGACAGGTTTCCTACGAACAGTCTCTTACTCATCGGTCTCACTCTGCACGGGAAGCACCCTGGCCCTCTGGGCGGATGCTGGAAACGGGGCGACGGAGGCCGTGCGTCATTCCATCGTCGCTCGAGAAGGAGCCTCTCGAGCAGGGCCTCGCGTCCCGCGCACAGCGCGCAAGAACGCGGCGGGCGAAGGCGGAGCGAGATCGTGAATCGGCTCCCGGGAGGGAGCGCGGGCGAGAACTCTACCCGGGAGTCGCGCACTTATCGAGCCCAGACGCTCGCGGATCTTGCAAAGGTTGCGGCCGGAGAGACGCGGCGTCCGCGCGGCCCGAGGCGAGCTCGACGAGGCCCCGGGGTCGCCTCCGGAGGCCAGGCGGTCGGTCGGAAGGCGGGGGGCGCACGCGAGTTCCGCGAGATCCCGGCGCGCGGATGCGGACGCCTGCGGACGTCGCGGAAGCACCGGTGGCCGGGCCGGCCGGCGGCCGTGTCGGGAACCATCGGAGGAGCGGGTGCCGGCAGCCGGGAGGGTGCTCGGACCGGACCGACCCTCGCGCGGTGACGTGAGCCTGCGCGCGCGACGAGCTCCCGCACGGCGGCCGGGTTCCTCGCTCCGATCGCCGGTGTCCGTGCAGCTGCCGGCATGGTCCTGCGTCGTGTCGTGCTCGTCGCCGCGCTCGCCGTTGCCGAGCTGCATGCGCAGGCCAGGCCGCGCGAGCTCTGGCAGGGCCTGATGGGCGACATCCGCATGTCGGTGGCGGCGCCGCCCGACGGCCACGGCTTCAGCCTTGATGCCACCGCATGGCTGCTCGTCGAACCCCGGCTGCGCACCTTCCAGATCGGGCCGACGTCGATCTGGATCGTTCCCGACAACCGCGCGATCGAGGACCCGCTGCTGCCGACGGGCAAGATCGCGCGCGACCACTGGCCGGAGCGCGGTCCGAGCCACCGCGACGGGTTCCAGATGATCGAGGGCGGCCTCGGCTTCTCGGCGTCCACGCGCCTCCGTTTCTCCGGCGCCGCTCCGGCTCCGGATCCTCGCGTCCCGCGAGGATTCACCGACTTCGCGACCGTGGGGAATGTGGCCCGAGGATCTCCGTCCTTCGGTTGTCCCACGGGCGTTCGGAGAGGGCCGCCGATCGGCGGGTTTCGCGCGCCCACCGCGCGCCGGCTACACGCGATACGTCTTGTTGAGCGTCCCGACGAGGAGGCGGCGGTACATCCAGCGGTCGACTCCGAAAGCGAAGCAGGCGAACCGCAACCGCAGTCGCGCCAGCGCGCGCAGCAGCGTGTGGAGGTGCCGCCGCGCCGCGTCCGTGAACACGAGCTTGCTGGTCGTCAGCGGGAGATAGTGGAACACCATCCGCTTGATCCGCCGCTCGTCCGCTGCCGAGAGCCACTTCATCGCGTGCGCAGTCTCCTCGCCGACGATCACTCGGTAGTCGAGCATCTGCTTGACGGTCGCGGGATAGTCGGGCATCGCCCCGATGGCGCGATCGCCCATGACGGTTCCCCAAGCGGGCTCGTAGAGACGAAACGTGAACAAGATCCACTCCGCGTGCGGCAGCGACTGGAGGCGTCGGATCAGCTGCAACGTGGCGACCCGGTCGGCCTCGGTCTCGCCATGGAGGCCGAACACGAAGTTGTGCATCGGCATGATGCCTCGCGCGAGCAGCTTCCGGCTCAGATCGATCGCATCATCCGGGGCGTGCCGCTTGCCGATCGACTGCAGCATGCGCTCGGACCCGCTCTCGGTGCCGAACTCCACCTTGCGGCAGCCCGAGGCGGCGAGGAGGTCCCATTCGCTGTCGCTGAACCGGATGGCGTCCACCGGCGACATCAGCGCGAACCACGTGCAGTCAGGCACACGCTCGCGCCACAGCTCGGCCATGCGCAGGACCCGCTTCCGGTTCGTCGCAAAGTCGAGCTCGGCGATGTGGTACTGCCGCACGCCGTACCGCGCGCGCAGATCCACGACCAGCTCGACGATGTCTTCGGCCCCGACCATCGACGGCTCGTGCTTGCTCCAGTAGCAGAAGGCGCAGCGCTTGGGACAGCCACGCGACGTGCCGATCACGAGCGTGTCCTCGCCGTTGCCGAAGATCCCGCCCGCTCGCTGGACGTAGCCGCTCAGATCGAGCTCGCGGTAGACGTCGAGGTGGTCGGAGCGGAACTTGCGGTTGCGAGCGAGTTGGTTCGCGCGCGGCGCCCCGTCGTGCCACACGAGTCCCGGAACATTCTCGATCCTGGACTCACCGCGGCGCGCGCTCATGAACGCCACGCATGCCTCCTCACCATAGCCGCGCAGGAAGAAGTCGATCGGCGGCTCGACGTCCAGTGTCTCTGGCGGGCACACCGTGATGAACTCGCCGCCGACGACGATCGTGATCCCGGGGTACCACTCCTTGACCATTCGGGCGAGGCGAACGGTGTTGTGGGTCTGGGTCAGCGGAGTGAGTTCGGCCATCCACAAGAACACGACCTCGACCTGCCGCAGCGCATCGCGCAGCTCCGGTGCTCGGTCGCTGCGTTCAAGGTCGGGCTCCTGATCGAACCACACGACCTCGTAGTCCGCCTGGTGGAGCGCCCCGGCGACCGTGAGCGCGCGGTAGGGCACTCCTTGTCCCTCGGACAGAGGGTGGCACGCCCAGCGCGGGACGAGGAATCCAACGCGTTCCTTCGTGCGCTTCGGCGTCAGAATCTGCATGGTTCGACGGGACCCCTTTCGCAGCGCGCTATGTTAGCGCGCTGGAATCATGTGTCGAGCAACGTGCGGACGAGTCTTGCTGACCGGCGCCTCCGGCCTCGTCGGCCGCGCGACACTTCGCCGACTGTCGCGTGACGGGTTCTCGGTCCGCGTGCTCGAGCACTCGGCACCGGTTCCGGAAGCGCCGGAGCGCATCCGCGGCGACCTTCTGGATCGCGACGCACTGGCGCGGGCGGTGTCGGGCTGCGACGCGGTCGTCCACTGCGCGGGTCGACTCGCGGGCACTGCCGACCAGCTCGCGAAGCTCCACGTCGAGGGCACCAGCCGGCTGTGCGAAGCCGCGGCGGCGGCGGGGATCGCCCGCTTCGTGATGGTCGGCACGACGGCGGTCTACTCCCCGGGCGAGCTCCGCGATGCGGATGAGGACACCGAAGCCGCGCCTGATGACCCGTACGCCGCCAGCAAGCTCGCTGCCGAGCGGCGGGCTCGCGCGGTGCTCGGTGGTCGGTTGACGGTCCTTCGTGCGGTGACCGTGTACGCGTCGCAACCGTCACCGTTCGTCGAGCTGTTGTGTGACGTGGTGCGGTCCCGGCCCGTGCCTCGCATCGATGCGGGCGACGCTCCGGTGGACCTCGTGCACACCGACGACCTCGCCGCGGCGCTCTCGGCGGCGGCGCGCGGCCGTGGCGCAGGCGGCTGCTTCAACATCGCAGGATCTCCGCGCGCTCACCTCAATGAGCTGGTCGAGCTCGCAGCCGACGTGCTCGGCGTGGCGCCGCGTTGGACTCCTGCCGCGCGGCCCGGACGGCCGCCGGTCGCCGCGGAGTACGGTCCCGATCACTTCGACGCCGCGGTGTACCGGGTCGCTACCGTCCACCGCTCGGTGTCGATCGATCGAGCCCGCGCGCGCCTCGGCTTCGAGCCTCGCCGCGATTGGCGTCGCGAGCTGGGCGCGGCGCTGCGGAGCCTGTCGGCGCGGTGACTGCCGTCATCCGGCGTGGATGCGGCGAGGTGGCGGCGACGGCGACCAGGAATCGGCAGCTCGCGGCGACCGGATCGTCGTGGCGGAGCGTCTCGGCGCGCCGCTCCGCGGCGTTCGCCGCGATGACGCTGGAGTGGACCCGATGGAGACCCTCGGACCTCGGCAGTCGGTGGACGGAACCCGACAACACGCGCAGTCGAGTGCCCGTTAGGATCGCGTCGATGGACGGTCTGCGCGTCGTCGACGCCCGGACGCTCGAGCGGATCGCCGAGGTCGGCGTGAGTGTCGATCAGTGGCGCTTCCTCGACGATCGGCTCGCACTGGCCGCCGTGGAGGGCGAGTTGCAGGTCTGGGACGTCGAGCGACTCGAGGCCGTCGAGACGCTGCCGGTCGCCCTGCCGCCGTTCGGCGGCTTCGAGATGGACGAAGACGGCCGCACGCTCGCGTTCGCGACACGCCGCGAGGTCCGTGTGTTCCGGGTGCACTACGACCGCTGATCGGGCAGCGTCCGAGCGCGCGGGCGGAGGGGCGACGCGGTCGGGAGGGTCGCGCTCGCCTCGCAGTCGCGGAGAATCTCCTGCATCGTCAGGAACGTGGCCCCGGTCGGCGCAGGACGGCGCCTCGAACGCTGCCAGCACGCGGAGCGCGCGCTCCGCATGCGTGCGTGCGGCGCGCTCGTCGCCGCCGACCTTGACACGGTGCGGGAGGCAGGGTCTAGGAGAGGGTTCTCCCGACTGCCGCTTGCGCTTGCCAGGTCCCGCCATGAGCTGTCTTCCCCTTCGGGCGCTCCACGTCCTCTCGCTCCTGACCGTCGCTGCCGGGCTCCCGGCCCAGGAATCCGGACAGCCGCCGGGTCAGCCCAAGGGCCAGGAGCAGCAGAAGCCGCTCAGTCCCGACGAGCTCCACCTGCGGCAGAGTCCCGAGGGGCCGCGCGTGCAGCGCGACACGGACTGGGGTCTCGGCGACGGCCACGTCGACAAGCTGCTGCCGTTCCCACCGTGCGAACCGGGCGACCGGTCGCCGTTCGACATCTGGTTGTATGCGGGCCGTGGAGAGAGCTCTTGGAGTCCGCCCACGCTGCCGATGACGTGGGAGGAGTGGGTCGAAGCTCCTTCGCGAGCAGAAGCCGAAGCTGATGGCAGACGTGCACGCCTACATGGACAGCCGCTACGACTTCTCGGGCCGCGCGATCCCGGGCGCGCTCATGTCGGGCGGCAAGCCGATCATGGCCGGGCCGGTGGCGCGCCTGCCCGACGGCGTCGCGAGCTGGGAGGCGCTGGCACCGATGTCGCCCGAGCAGATCAAGCAGAAGGACCTGTTCCCCTACAAGCCGCTGGCGCATCCGCTGCAGTCGACGGCCCACATGGTGTTCCCGCAGAGCTGGGTCGCGGTGCATCCCGAGCACGAGCGCATCGACGTCGACTTCGACATCCCCGACGCCTACCTGCCGGAGTTTCCGCCGCCGATGTTCCTGACCACGCACAAGGAGCTGGGCGACGTCACGGGCGGCCGCGAGGTCACGCTCGGCAACTACTACGAGATCTTCGACGGGCTGCTGACGCCCGAGCAGATGGAAGGGCTCAAGGAGCTGCTGCGGCCCACGCCGACGACGTGGTTCAACCAGACCGACCACCGCGTCACGCTCGAGCCGAGCGTCGGCGTCGCGTGCTTCGTCCTGCCACGTCAACGGCCACACCAACGGCGCCATCGAGCTGGCGCCCGACTAGCCGGCCCAACTACGCGCGCCTGCGCGTCGACACGCCGACGATGCGCGGCAACTACAACCTGCATGCAGCTGTCGTCGAAGCGCATCGATCCGCAGCATGGACCACTTCGCCGAGGTCGAGGAGTACTTCGACGGCGATCCGCGGCGATGCAGCAGGCGATCGGCGCCGCGCGCGCGTCAGCGGCAGATCACCAACCGCATGGGCGACTTCAACGCCATCCTCGACTTCCCGCCGGCGCCCAAGCTCGGCCCGCTCGAGCAGGCTGATCCCGTCGAAGGCGACCGCGGCCGGAGCTGCGCGGCGAGGCAGCTGTTCCACGGCAAGGCGCAGTGCGCCGAGTGCCACTCCGGCCCGGCGTTCGTCGACGACTACCTGCACGACCTGCAGGTCGAGCGCTTCTACGCCGGCCGGCCCGAGGGCCCGATCAAGACGTTCCCGCTGCGCGGCATCAAGGACTCGCCGCCGTACCTGCACGACGGCCGCCTGCCGACGCTGCACGACACGGTCGAGTTCTTCAACCTCGTCCTCGAGCTGAACCTGACGAAGCGAGGAGAAGGACGACCTCGTCGCGTTCCTGCTGGCGATCTGAGCCTGCGGTTTCTCGCCGCGGAGCCACCGGCTCGGACGCAGGAGGTTGCGGTGTCCGAGGGAGGGGGTGGCTCGAAGGCCTCCTCGCTACTCCGTCCCCGGTGAGCCAATCGGAACGCTTGGACCACCTGCCGCATCGGAGGGAGGCCAGCTCGGTCCAGACCCTCTGGCAGGTTGGGCACTCGCCGCCGGTGTCGAAGGTGTCGAACTCCGCGCCGCAGGTGCAGCTCCACTCCGCTCCGGTGTCGGCAGCCACCCGCAGTGAGGGCAGCGATCGGTCGTGTCTCGCGTCATGCCACGCGCCGACATCCACCTCAGTGCGCTTGCGATGGTGGCGACCGCCGCCGATGCGGCCTGGCGCTAGCGCGCCAGGCCGCCGATCGGCGGCGCCAGGTGCCACGGCCCCGACAGCAGGTCGGCGGCGTGCAACCAGATCCCGACGTCACGCAGCCAGACGAGGTTCGGAACAGCGGTCTGCAGCGTCGCGACGCCGGCGGAGTCGGCGATCAGCGTGGTGAGCCAGAGAGATTCGGGCACCGGCAACCAAGTGGCTTCGACGAACATCTGCGGTGGCTGCGGCGCGAGGTCGAGCGACAGCAGCACGACCAGCGCGGCATTCGGAGAGGTCCGATAATCGACGCGGTAGCTGGCGCCGAGCACGATGGGCGCGCTCGCGCCAGCCAGCCCGACGAGCGGGTCCGCGACGGTCGGTCCGACGCTGCCGCTGCCGGGCACTTGCCCGGCGCCGGGCACGAGACTGACGCGGGCCAAGCGCACCGGCCAGGCGCTCGTGTTGCGCAACGCGATGCCGCCCCGCCCGCAGCTCGAGAGACCGCTGCCCCCGCGAAGCGTCGAGTCGGCGATCCACGTCAAGTCGCCCCGATCCGTGCGGACCCCGTCCCCCGCTGGGTAGAAGCACGAGAGGATCGTCGTGTTCCCACCCTCGACCGTGCAGCGCACGAGATGCAACGAGGACGACGACGCGTCGATGCCGTCGCCGGCGCCGACGTACCCGTCGGGCGCCAGGTTGCTCCCGCGGAACGTGCAGTCGATGGCGGCAATCGTGCTGCCCTGCGCGCGCAGGGCCGGGTTCGCCAGTGCGGTCGTGTCGGCGGTCAGCACGCAGTCGCGCAGCCAGACCGCGCTGTTCTGGACGAGCATGACCTCGTCGATCAGCACGTTGCCGGTGAACGTGCAGCTCTCGAACGCGACCGTGCCACCGAGGACTTTCGTCGTCATCACCTGGAACACCTGCGGGCTCCGGAAATGCAGTCCGCGCACGCGGGCCGACTGGCCGGCCGGCACCTGGAACACCGTTGCGAGCGGCGCGACGCTCAACATCGACGGCACGATGTCGACCTGAGCGCCGGGCACCGCCGCGATCGTCACGCCCTTTGCGCAAGTGAACTCGTCGTAGCTGCCAGCCGCGACCCGCACGATGTCGCCCGGCGTGGCCGCCGCGATCGCGGGGCCGATCTGCGCGAACCCGCCGGGGCCGACGAGGTGCACGGCCTGTGCCACGGCGAGCCCGGGCAGGACCAGGAACCCCGCGAACTGCGTCCACGAGACGAAGGCAACGGACATCGCGCGCCATGGTAGCCGCTCGCCGGGCAGCGAACCGGGGCGCGGCTGGCGCGGCGAGCATTCGAAGACATGCGAATCGCGGCCGCGACGCGGAGGTGCGGGAGCAAGAGAGTCGTGACCGTGCGTGAGTGACGGCGTCCCGTCCGAAAACCCAAACGACGCCGAACCAGCGGTTCCGCGCCCAGATCGCGCACCGCAGGGCGAGTTGGCGTCGTGACGTTCGAACTCCGATGGTGTCCGACCTGGCGGGCACGCGAACGTCGAGCGGCCGAGGGGACGTGCCGCTGGTGGGCACCACGTGGGCGTGCTGCAGGACCAGGTCGCCGTGCCGGCACAGCCGCGGTGGTGTACGGCGCGCTTCGGCCTGAGGCCGGCCGGCCGGCGGGCTCGACACCGGTCGCGGGAACGGACACCAGGGGAACACGGCAAGACGAACAGCGAGCAGCGATCCGGCCCGGGGGAAGTCGATGCTCGGCTGCGGCGGTCGGAGCGGGTCGGACGTGGGTCGTCCGAGACCGGAGCTGGGTCGGCTGATTGGGAACGGATTCGCGCAGGGGTGAACGACCTGGGCGCGGGATCGAGGGGGCGGTATCGCGCGGGTTGCCGGAGAGGACGGGGTCGCAGGATGGCCGCGACGTGCTCCGGCGAGTCCGGGCTCGGGGATCTGCTCGGGACGGGACTCGTTCCGGGTATCGTCACGATGGCTCCCGGTTCCGTCGAACGCGCGCGCGTTCTGCGAGCGGCACGTTCTCTTGGTTGTGCACTCCGAGAATGCAGGTCCGAACCGAGGCGAGGCCGCCGATTCGGGTCCGTGAAAGGAGATGTCGATGAGCGCGAAGAAGGCCAAGCGGAAGTCGGGCACGAGCACCGCGGGCAAGGCATCGAAGGCATTCACGGACGTGGAAAGAGCCGCGATGAAGGAGCGCGCACGCGAGCTGAAGGCCGCTCAGCGCGGTGGCCGAGGCACCAACAAGGCCGACGGGGAGAGCGACGTGCTCGCCAAGATCGCCGAGATGTCGGAACCGGATCGCACCATGGCCGAACGGCTGCACGCCATCCTCAAAGCCAGCGCCCCAGCCCTGTCGCCGAGAACCTGGTACGGAATGCCGGCGTACGCCAAGGGAGGCAAGATCGTCTGCTTCTTCCAGAGCGCGCAGAAGTTCAAGACGAGGTATGCGACGTTCGGCTTCAGCGACGAGGCGAACCTCGACGCAGGCGCGATGTGGCCGACCGCGTTCGCGCTGAAGAAGCTGACCCCGGCCGAGGAAGCGCGGATCCGCGCGCTGGTGAAGACGGCAGTGAGCTGACGCGCGTCCGGTCCGAAAACTCGAATGGTCGGTCCCAATGGCGGATTCAGCGTCCCGCGGTCGCCTGCCGATCGAGGGCAGATGTCGGGCACGCGCCGCGGGTAGGTGCGCTCCGCGCGGCCGTGACCCCTTCCCACGCCGCGGTCGGTGCTCTCCGACCGTCAACCAGCGAGCGGCTCTCTGCCCGGCTCTCGGAGAGCACCCGCCCTGGTGTCGGTTGGACCGGCCCCGTTCCGGCTTGGGGCACCCGGTCGCGACGCTCTCGCGGAGTCCGTTCGCCGACCGACTCCAGCGCCCGCGTGCCCCGCACGCAGGCGTTCTTGCGCCCCCTGGCCCCCAAGAACGCCACCGCCCCGCGGCTCCTAACCGCGGGGCGGGCTGGTCCGCGAGGTGTCGCGAAAATGGCTCCCCAGACCCTGCGTGAATGCGAACTCTCATTCGCGGGAGGGCCTGAGCGTCGTCCTCGAGGGGCGGTATGCTCGCATCATGATCGACGTCAAGGACCTGCTCCAGCGTGCCCTGTCGTTGCCGCCAGAGGCGCGTGCGGCGCTCGCCGGCTCGCTCCTCGAGAGCCTGGACCCGACCGTCGATGCGGATGCGGAGGCGGCGTGGTCGGAGGAGATCCATCGCCGGTTGCGTGAGATCGACGCGGGTGCGGTGAAGCTGGTGCCCTGGTCGGAAGCGCAGAAGCGGATCTCGGGCTGACCTCGGTGAAGGTCGCGTTCCATCCGGAGGCCGTCGACGAGGCCGCGGCCGCGCGAGCCTGGTATGCCGAGCGCAGCCACCAGGCGGCGCTCATGTTCGATGCCGAGTTGGAGCGTGCGGTCGCGACCCTGCGTGAAGCGCCGTTCAGGTGGCCTCCGGGGCTGCACGGAACCAGGCAGTTGCGCTTCCGACGATTTCCGTTCGGGCTCGTCTACCGCGTGGGCGCAGACGAGGTGGAGGTGATTGCCGTTGCCCACCTCCATCGGCGCCCCGGCTACTGGAAGAACCGGGAGTAGCGCGTCCTGTCCGCAAACTCGAACGGTCGGTCTCGCGAGAGGATTCAGGATCCCGTGATCGCTTGCCGATTGACGGCAGATGCCCGACTCGGTGCCCGGCTTCCGTGCGCTGCAGCTACTCCTCCTGACGTTCGCCGGCTGGGTCCACCGCGAGCAGTCACGCACGATCGAGTACCTGATCGAGGAGAACCGCATCCTCCGTGAGCAGCTCGGCAAGCGAAGGCTGCGGCTGACCGACGACCAGCGCCGACGCCTGGCCATAAGGGGCGAGGCTCTCGGACGGCGGCTGCTCGCGAAGGTGGCGACGCTCGTGACACCGGATACGATCCTGGCGTGGCACCGGACGCTGATCGCTCGCAAGTGGACGTAACCGCGTCGGCGGGTCGGTCGCGTCCTGTCCGAAAACTCGAACGGCGCCAAAGCGGCTGTTCCGTGGCCGGTTCGTGCGCCGCAGGCCGCGCTGGCTGCGTGACGTTTCGCCGGTGACTACGTCGTGGGCGTGGCGCAGGACCGGATGGTCGTGCTGGCGAGGGGCCAGGGTGTCCCGGCGTTCGTCGGCCGAAGGGCGGCCGGCGGGATGGCTGGATGGGTGCCGCGGGAAGGCACGCCAAGCGATACCGTGACGCCGTCCCACGCCGCCGTCGGTGCTCTCCGACCGTCAACCAGCGAGCGGCTCTCTGCCCGGCTCTCCGAGAGCACCGGCCCTGGTGCCGGTCCGACCGCCCCCGTTCGGGCGTGGGGGACCCGATCGCGGTGCTCTCGCGGACTCCGCGCACTGCCCGGCACCATCGCCACCTAGCCTCGCACGCACGCCCCCTTGCGCCCCGTCGCCCCCAGAACTCCACCGCCCCGCGGCTCCTGACCGCGGGGCGGGCTGGTCCGCGAGGTGTCGCGGAAATGGCTCCCCAGACGCTGCGTGAATGCGAAC
The DNA here is from genome assembly GCA_963823025.1 of uncultured Planctomycetota bacterium. GTDB lineage: Bacteria > Planctomycetota > UBA1135 > UBA1135 > UBA2386 > CAWGKH01. Next base: position 661,859 of record CAWGKH010000014.1, read on the forward strand.
TTCGACGTGGGCCGAGTCGTCGATCGCAGCGACGGTTCGTCCCGGGTCTCCGTGTCCGGTTGCCCTTCTGCCGAAAGGTTATAACGTGGTGGCAACATGGCAGACCCCGTGATCGAGCTGCGGCTGCGGCGTGTCGGGAACTCGTTCGGCGTGATCCTGCCGAGGGAGGCGCTCGAGGCGCTCGGCGTCGTCGCGAAGGAAGGTGAGAAGCTGGCGCTGGTTCGGCTGCCCGACGGCTCCGGGCTCGAGCTGCGCCACGAGGACGCGCGGTTCGAACGCAAGCTCGCCCTCCTGCGCGAGACGATGCAGAGGTACAAGAACACGCTGCGGACGCTCGCGAAGTGAGCGCCGAGCCGGAGTGGATCGAGGTGGCCGACGCCGTCCTTTTCCACGGCCAGTTGATCGGGGTGTTCGGCGGCGCGGGCGGGGTCCGCGACCTTGGCCTGTTGGAGTCGGCGCTGACTCGGCCGCGCAACCTGTTCGGCTATGGGACGCGGGACCTCCATGTGCTCGCCGGGGCCTATGCCCACGGCATCGTGCAGAACCACCCGTTCGTAGACGGGAACAAACGGGTAGCGTTCGTCCTCGCGCGCGTGTTCCTGGGTCTCAACGGAGTGGCGTTCGACCCGCCGGAGGAGGAGGCGGTCGTGATGGTCGAGGGGTTGGCCGCGGGTGAGGTGACCCAGGAACTGTTCGCGGATTGGTTTCGGTAAGCACTCGTCTTAGCAGGTGACACCGCTACAGCACCCGGCGGCCGTGAGCCGGAACGGAGCAGATGCCCGACCTGGTCGCCGGCCATCGCGCGCTGCAGCTGCTCCTGCTGACCTTCGCCGGCTGGTTCCACCGCCGGCAGTCGCGCACGATCGAGTATCTGATCGAGGAAAACCGCATTCTCCGCGAGCAGCTCGGCACAAGACTTCTGCGGCTGACCGACGACCAGCGCCGCCGCCTAACCATAAGGGGCGAGGCTCTCGGTCGGCGGCTGCTCGCGAAGGTGGCGACGCTCGTGACACCGGATACGATCCTGGCGTGGCACCGGACGCTGATCGCTCGCAAGTGGACGCACCCGCGCCGACGGGTCGGTCGCCCGGGCATCCTGAAAGAGATTCGCGAGCTCGTCCTCCGCATGACGCGCGTCAATCCGACCTCGGGCTACTACCCGCATCCAGGACGAGCTGAAGAAGCTGGGCCACCAGGTCGCGCGCTCGACGATCGCCAAGACGCTGAGGGAGCACGGCGTTCCACCGAGCCCGGCGCGGCCGACGTCGTGGCGGACGTTCCTCCGTGCGCACGCCGACGTGATCGCCGGCGCCGACTTCTTCACGGCCGAGGTGTGGACCGCCCGCGGGCTGGTGACGCACTACGTGTTCTTCGTGATCGATCACCTGACCCGCGCCGTGCAGGTGGCGGGCATCACGACCAACCCCGACGGTGCGTTCATGGCGCAGGTCGCGCGCAACCTGACCGATCCGTTCGACGGCTTCCTGCGGACGAAGCGTCACCTGATCCTCGACCGGGACACGAAGTTCACCGCGCAGTTCCGCGCGATCCTCGAGCGTGCCGGAGTGCGCGTCGTGCGTACCGCCTTCCGGGCGCCGAACATGAACGCGGTCGCCGAACGCTGGGTGCAGTCGGTGAAGCGCGAGTGCCTCGATCAGCTGATCGTGTTCGGGGCCGAGCGCCTGCGGCGCGTGCTGAACGACTACGTGGCGCACTACAACACCGAGCGCCCGCACCAGGGCATAGGCAACGTGCCGATCGACGGCAGGCCCGACGTCGGGCACGGCGACGTGATCGTCCGCGAGCGCATCGGTGGGGTGCTGAAGCACTACCACCGCGCGGCGGCGTAAGGAGAGGGCAAGCGCGAGAGCTCGGTCTCGCGGGTGGAATCGGGCTCGAAGTGCGTCCCGCGAGTGCGAAGCCCGGTCGAGTGGGTGGAGCCCGATTCGCCCTGGGGCGCGCGAATCTGACAGGGAACCGCCGGATCGGTATCGTTCGAGTTTTCGGACAGGACGGGCGCGCGAACGTGGCAGGGAACCGCCGGATCGGTGTCGTTCGAGTTTTCGGACAGGACGAGGACTCACTCGGGAATCGGAAAACGATACGAGGCACCACCGCGCCATTCGAAGACAGGGGATTTGACCGTATCCTCGGCTCTATCAATTTCCAGGCGAAAGCGAGTCCCTGGCGGCAAGAAGATTGGAACGCGGCCGCCTTCCTGAACACGGTCCAACTCGATGGTCCGAATGAAAACGGAACTACTTTCTCGATCAAGCGTGACCAGCTTCAGCGCGGTGACCTGTTCCGCTTGGATACCATCACACCATACCACACACGGTGACCCAGCGGCGACCTCGACTCGAATATGTCCGGCCGCGTTCGCTGGCAGCTCCCTAAACCCGAGACCGGGCACGATAATCGTCAGCTTTTCTTCGCGAGTCCATCCATTCCAGCGAGCGCCGTCGACTTCGGTGGTCCATAAGTCGTTAGGGCCATGTATCTGGAACTCCGACACGGGCATGTCGCTCACTTTCTCGTGGACCTCGATATCCCTGAACACCATCGGAGGGGCCGACAGCTCGATGGGCCTCTCCCCAGGCAAATGCACAACCACTGATGCATTCTCATAGAAGGCCAAACGAGCGCCACCTTCCCGATATCGAGGGGGAAGTTCGATCCGAATTCGATACCACCCGGGAGTCGCAAGTACTTCCGCCTTGCCGTCTCCACCAACGATGATCTCCTGGCGGTCAGGAGGCATGACTAGCCATTCAGAGTGCCCGGTCGGCGCCTCGGTCCCACTGGGCGCTCCCGTTTCGGTAGCTGGATCGATTACTAGCAGCATACCCGCCAGTGGTTTACCGGTAGTGGTCGAAGTCAAGCGAACCGTTGTGCTCGCCTTTCTAAACACCGGAAGCGCAATAGCGCCGGCGGCACGGGCGTCATCAATTGGACCAAGCGTCTTACGACGCAACTTCAGTTCGTAGTGTCGGCTGACGTCCACGATCCGTAGACGGAACACAGTACTTGGGCGGGGGATGTGAACGATACCCCCGACCGTAGAATGAAGTAGCAAATGGGAGCGCAATTCGAATCCATGATCGGACTCGTTCAGATACTCAACGTCAGCAATAAGACGTGTCGAGCCCGTGATCCGTCCATCACTATCCTGAGGAATCAGCCGGAGTTCGAGCTCGTAGGCGAATGCAAGATTCAATGTGACAGGAACTCCCGCTGACGCGTGCGCAAGCTCCACGCGCCCGAAAGAGCCGAGTCCATCGGCCGCAGAAATCGTGCACGGGGTGTCGGCGGGCACGATCAGGGCAGTGATACGCTCATCGGTCGACCAATCCGCTGCGGGGATTTCGAACCCCTGATCAATGTCGGGAATCCACTCACGATGGATCTGGTACCCGTAATCGTCGACCCCCCCCGTGATCACAAGCTGCAGGGCGAGCAACGGTGGCAAAACAATGGTCTGCTTGAAAGACAAGTCCGGTATCTGGACGGGAAAGTACGGCTGCCTGTCGGATACGTGAAGAGGGAGCTCGCTAAGAAGAGCCTCGGTTACATTCAGCTGGCCGTCCTCCTGGGAGCGAATCGTGCGACCGAAGGACGTTTCGAAGCAGACATCGGCGGCGGGCTTGCGGTCAGTGTCGAGAAATCGAACGGTGAAAGCGGCGTCAGGGTTGGTAGGTGTGAGCGTCACGAGAATCGGACTGGATAGTCCCGGTCCGCGGATCGGCACGAGGAGGCCGCAGAAACCAGCAGCGCTGACAGCCAGTTTCCCAGTGCCTCCGCGCCAGGAAAGGGAAATGAGCGAGCCCCTGAGGGCCAGAATTTGCACGCTGTGCTGGTTCAGTGTAGCCTGAGGACGAGGAGGCTGCATCGTCTATGAACCAACAGACGAGCGCATCTGACACAGGCGCGCCCAAGGGGGTCTGGACGAGCACGGCCAGATCGCGGACGCGCTGCATGCAGATAATGGTCGTGGCGGGGCGTGAGCGGACGTCGATTCGAGTAGGAGCGCACGCCCATCCGGAGGAATCGGACTCCGTAATCCAGGTCCCGGTGGGGAGGGCTAGAAAGCCATGTTGGTCGGAGATGCGGTGGATGGTAGCATCTCGACGATTTGGTCGCCGAAATGTGATCGGTACATCGGGAACGGGAGAACGAGTAAGAGAGTCGAGTAGAGAGACGTCGCCATCGTCGGCGGGATTGACGTGGGAGCGCGTCCCGGAATCGACTGGGCCGGCGTGAGGTTGATCAGGGGGCGATGAAATTGGGTGAGCGGGCGCTGCGGCGGGAGTCTCGGTCTCGGAGCCTTCGGTGACGATTGCGTTCGAACTCCGTGGTGTGAGGACCCAGAAGGTCGCCGGAAGCAGGAGGAGCAACAGGATAGCGCACGCGACGTAGCGCGGCGCCTGCCGGTGTTGGAACGGAGGGGCCATTCGAAGAACGCTAGCTGATCACCCACGTAACAGTAGCGCCATCATGGTCCCCGTCGGTGTTGTCCGAGGCGCCGAGCTTGTCTCCGGCATCCGGCGTTACCGTGTGGCTCTCCCCTTTGCCGAGGACAGCGATAGCTTCCCAAGCACCGTCGTGGTAGCGCCAGATCGTGATGGACTTGTCAGGCCCATCGTTGGTGATCTTGTAGAGCTTGTTCTGGGTCGAACTGTCGAAAACCTCGCGAGACTGGCCATCGGCGATATCGATGTGCTGCTGCGCACCGAGGCTGGCGGGGAGGAGCACGAGGGGGAGAGCGAGTCGGGCGACGAGCCGTAGCATGGTTCTTTCGAAACGGGATGATGATGGTTCGGAGCTGGACCGTTCCTAGTGTAGTGCATCGCAAATAGATGCAATTATGCGGCCCGCTCCGCGTCGGCTATCTTGTGAGGCCGACACCATGCGAGTAGCCGTCCCGATCACGCTGACCGCCGACGAGCGGAGGCAGTTGAAGCAGTTCGCGAGAGGGCGAAGCACGCCAGCTCGCATGGTGCTTCGGGCCAAGATCGTCCTGCAGGCTGCGGCCGGGAAGCGAAACAACGAGATCGCCGAAGAACTCGAGACGCAGCAGAAGACGGTGGGCCTTTGGCGGAAGCGGTTCGCCGAGCAGCGCATCGCAGGAATCGAGAAGGACGCGCCTGGTCGTGGTCGGCCTGCGATGACGGATGCCGCAACGGTTGCGGAGATCATTCGGATCACGACGCAGGAGGATCCGCCGAATGCGACGCACTGGAGCACGCGCGACATGGCGAAGGTCGCAGGTGTGAGCGCGGCCACCGTGCGCCGGATCTGGGCGGCTCATGGGTTGAAGCCTCACCTCTTCCGTACCTTCAAGATCAGCCGCGATCCCGACTTCGTCGAGAAGCTCGAGGACGTCATCGGGCTCTACCTGAGCCCACCGGCGAACGCGATCGTCCTGAGCTGCGACGAGAAGTCCCAGATCCAGGCGCTCGATCGCACGCAGCCCTCGCTTCCCTTCCGCAGCGGACGGACCAAGACCGTCACGCATGACTACAAGCGCAACGGCACGTCGACCTTGTTCGCCGCACTCAACACGGCGACCGGGCACGTGATCAGCATGTGCTCGAAGCGACACCGTCATGGCGAGTGGCTGAAGTTCCTCCGCCTCATTGACAGGGAGACTCCCGAGCACCTCGCAGTGCACGTGATCGCCGACAACTACTCGACGCACAAGCACGAGAAGGTGAGGGAGTGGCTGCGCGCGCCACCCACGCTTCCACATGCACTTCACTCCGACCAGTGCGTCCTGGCTCAACATGGTCGAACGGTTTTTTCGCGACATCACCACCAAGCGCATTCGAAGAGGCGCGTTCCCGAGCGTTCGCAACCTCACGGCGGCCATCAACGACTACATCGCCGAGCACAACCTGGCTCCGAAACCGTTCGTCTGGACGGCCAAGGCGTCCGACATCCTGGCGAAGGTGTCGCGCGCCAAAGCGGCACTCGCGAATAATGCCCCATCTGCCTGACGCACTACACTAGCTCCTACGAGGTTAGTGGGGGGCTCATGCACGCTCTCAGCCTTGCGACAGCGCTCCAACACCTCATCCTAAAAGTACTTCGGTTCGTTCCGGATTTCCTCGCCTCTGCCGCGAAACTGTGCTGGGCGAGAACCAACAGCACGCGCCGCAGGCGATTGTCGCCGAAGAGGATCAGCTGATCGAGGCATTCGCGCCCGTCCCGTCCGAAAACTCGAACGGGCGGTCCGACGGGCGGATTCAGCGTCCCGCGATCGGCTGTCGATCGGGGGCAGATGCCGGGCTCGGGCCGCGGGTAGGTGCGCCCCGCGCGGCCTGACCCCTTCCCACGCGGCCCGCGGTGCTGTCCGACCGTCAATCAGCGAGCGGCTCTCTGCCCGGCTCTCGGAGAGCACTCGCCCTGGTGCCCGTCCGACCGACCCCGTTCGGGCGTGGGGCACCCGGTCGCGGTGCTCTCGCGGACTCCGTTCGCAGACCGACCCCAGCACCCGCAACCCCAGCACGCACGCCCCTTCCGCCCCCTCATCCCCAGAGCACCAACGCCCCGCGGCTCCTCACCGCGGGGCGGGCTGGTCCGCGAGGTGTCGCGGAAATGGCTCCCCAGACCCTGCGTGAATGCGAACTTCGGAGGTGTCGCGAGCCCAGGCGGACAGTCGGTTCGGAAGGCGGGAGCCGGTTCGCCGTTTCACCGGCTCCGCGCGCGATCGCTGATGACGCCGGCCGGGGCTTCTCCGCCCATCGCTTCCGCGTAGTCTGGGCGCCATGACCGATCTGCGGGCGCGCGTGATCCACGGCCGGTTGACGCTCGATGAGGCGACCGACCTTCCGGACGGAACGGTCCTCGACCTGGTCGTCGATGACGAGGGCGACGACTCGACCGACGACGAGCGACGGCTCCGCGACGAGCGGATCGCCAAGGCTTGGCGCTCCGCCCAGGATGGGGCCGGTCGTGACGCCGGCGAAGTCATCGACTCGCTCCGGCGTCGCCGATGAAGCTGCGGATCACCCCGGAGGCCGACGCGCAGATCGCCGAGATCGATCGTTGGTGGCAGGAGAACCGGGCGGCGGCGCCCGGCCTGTTTCTCGACGAACTGGCGGTCGCGTTCGATCTGATCGAGCGACTTCCTGGCGCGGGTCGGCGGCACCGAGCGGGAGGAGTCCCGGGCCTTCGACGCCTCCTGCTGCGGGCGAGCCGATACCACGTCTACTACGCGCCTGTCGATGAACGAACCATCGCGGTGCTCGCGGTGTGGAGCGCCGTGCGTGGGTCCGGTCCCGATCTTCGGGCGATTTCATAGCCACTCGTCGCCCCGGTCTTCGAAGCGGCGGGCTGACTCGTTTCGTCAGAGCTTACAGCCATCGTGGGGAGTGAGCCGATCGACAGCAGATGCCCGACCTGGTCGCCGGCCATCGCGCGCTGCAGCTGCTCCTCCTGACCTTCGCCGGCTGGGTCCACCGCGAGCAGTCACGCACGATCGAGTACCTGATCGAGGAGAACCGCATCCTCCGCGAGCAGCTCGGCAAGCGGCGGCTGCGGCTGACCAAGAATCAGCGCCGTCGCCTGGCCGTTCGGGGCAAGGCGCTCGGGCGGCGGCTGCTTAGAGCGTGGCGACGATCGTGACACCGGATACGATCCTGGCGTGGCACCGGACGCTGATCGCACGCAAGTGGACGCACCCGCGCCGGCGGATCGGTCGCCCGGGCATCCTGAAGGAGATTCGCGAGCTCGTCCTCCGCATGGCCCGCGAGAATCCGAGGTGGGGCTACAGCCGCATCCAGGGCGAGCTGAAGAAGCTGGGCCACCAGGTCGCGCGGTCGACGATCGCCAAGACGTTGAGGGAGCACGGCGTGCCACCGAGCCCGGCGCGGCCGACGTCGTGGCGGACGTTCCTCCGTGCGCACGCGGACGTGATCGCCGGCGCCGACTTCTTCACGGCCGAGGTGTGGACCGCGCGCGGGCTCGTCACGCACTACGTGTTCTTCGTGATCGATCACCTGACCCGCGCCGTGCAGGTGGCGGGCATCACGACCAACCCCGACGGCGCGTTCATGGCGCAGGTCGCGCGCAACCTGACCGATCCGTTCGACGGCTTCCTGCGGACGAAGCGCCACCTGATCCTCGACCGGGACACGAAGTTCATCGCGCAGTTTCGTGCGATCCTCGAGCGCGCCGGCGTGCGCGTCGTGCGCACGGCCTTCCGGGCGCCGAACATGAACGCGATCGCCGAACGCTGGGTGCAGTCGGTGAAGCGCGAGTGCCTCGATCAGCTGATCCTGTTCGGCGACGATCGCCTGCGGCGCGTGCTGCGCGAGTACGTGACGCACTACAACACCGAGCGCCCGCATCAGGGCATCGGCAACGTGCCGATCGACGGCGAGCCCGACGTCGGGCCAGGCGACGTGATCGTCCGCGAACGCATCGGTGGGGTGCTGAAGCACTACCACCGCGCGGCGGCGTAGGGAGAGTGCGGGCGCGACGGCTCGGTCGGGCGGGTGGAACCGGGCTCGAAGTGCGTCCCGCGAGCCCGAAGCTCGGTCGAGTGGGTGGAGTCCGATTCGCACTGGGGCGCCCGAACGTGGCAGGGAACCTCCGGATCGGTATCGTTCGAGTTTTCGGACAGGGAGGGGGTTAGGCGAGGTTAAGCGATGAAGGTCGACGGAGCGTGGATCGACGAGTTGGCTGGGCAAGACATAGTATGGGCGGTGGGCGAGGCTTTGGAGAAGAGGTGTCACCCATGGTGGAGGTGCGAGGTGTCTTACGTGAAGTCGGAATGGCGCCTCGTCATAAGAGTCATGATGTTCGTCGGTATTTTCGGGAATGGAGGAATCCAGTATTGGTTGGAGCAGGATGATGCCTCATACGGGCCAGGCTTAATTAACGATTTTAGGGAAATTGGCGCTAGGGAGGCATCGTCCGTTTTGGAGGACATGTTTGCGCTGTTTGCTTCAAGAGAAGATTACTGGGATTGGGAGCGGCGAATGGGGGTTCTGAAAGAGAAGGGACACCTTTTTGAAGCGATTGAGCGGCGGATGTGGGCGTTGTTCGGAGGGATTGAAGAAGCTGTAGACTCGTTTATTCGAGTGCGAAGCGCGGCTTTTGATGAGTTGTTTGGGTGAAGGCCGTCCCTTCCGAAAACTCGAACGGTCGGCCCTTCGAGAGGATGCAGCGCGCGACGACCAGCTGCCGATCGACCTCGGACGCCGTCCTGTCCGAAAACTCTTACGGTCGGTCCGACGGGCCGATTCAGCGTCTCGCGATCGCCTGCCGATCGAGGGCAGATGCCGGGGACACGCCGCGGGTAGGTGGGCTCCGGGCGGCCTGCTCCTTCCCACGCGGCCCGCGGTGCTCTCCGACCGTCAACCAGCGAGCGGCTCTCTCCCTGGCTCTCGGAGAGCACCCGCCCTGGTGCCGGTTCGGCCGCCCGGGTTCGAGCTTGTGGCACGCGGGCACGGTGCTCTTGCGGACTCCGTTCGCCGACCGACCCCAGCGCCCGCAAGCCCCGCACGCAGGCGTTCTTGCGCCCCGTCGCCCCACAACGCCACCGCCCCGCGGCTCCTAACCGCGGGGCGGGCTGGTCCGCGACATCTCGCGAAAATGGCTCCCCATACCCTGCGTGAATGCGAACTTCCGCGTGGGCCGAGGCATCGCAGAACCGATGGTCGTGGCCGAGGCGCTGTCGGGGACTGCAGCGTCCGCCGGTCGTCAGCCGAACGGGAGCGGATGCCCGACCTGGTCGCCGGCCATCGCGCGCTGCAGCTGCTCCTGCTGACGTTCGCCGGCTGGGTCCACCGCGAGCAGTCACGGACGATCGAGTACCTGATCGAGGAGAACCGCATCCTCCGCGAGCAGCTCGGCAAGCGGCGGCTGCGGCTGACCGAGAATCAGCGCCGTCGCCTGGCCGTTCGGGGCAAGGCGCTCGGGCGGCGGCTGCTTAGCGAGCGTGGCGACGATCGTGACACCGGATACGATCCTGGCGTGGCACCGGACGCTGATCGCTCGCAGGTGGACGTACCGGCGCCGACGGGTCGGTCGCCCGGGGATCCTGAAGGAGATCCGCGAGCTCGTCCTCCGCATGGCCCGGGAGAATCCGACCTGGGGCTACAGCCGGATCCAGGGCGAGCGGAAGAAGCTGGGCCACCAGGTCGCGCACTCGACGATCGCCAAGACGCTCAGGGAGCACGGCGTGCCACCGAGCCCGGCGCGGCCGACGTCGTGGCGGACGTTCCTCCGCGCGCACGCGGACGTGATCGCCGGTGCCGACTTCTTCACGGCCGAGGTGTGGACCGCCCGCGGGCTGGTCACGCACTACGTGTTCTTCGTGATCGATCACCTGACCCGCGCGGTGGAGGTGGCGGGTATCACGACCAACCCCGACGGCGCGTTCATGGCGCAGATCGCGCGCAACCTGACCGACCCGTTCGACGGCTTCCTGCGGCGAAGCGCCACCTGATCCTCGACCGGGACACGAAGTTCACCGCGCAGTTCCGCGCGATCCTCGAGCGCGCCGGCGTGCGCGCCGTGCGCACGGCCTTCCGGGCGCCGAACATGAACGCGATCGCCGAACGCTGGGTGCAGTCGGTGAAGCGCGAGTGCCTCGATCAGCTGATCCTGTTCGGCGACGATCGCCTGCGGCGCGTGCTGCGCGAGTACGTGACGCACTACAACACCGAGCGCCCGCATCAGGGCATCGGCAACGTGCCGATCGACGGCGAGCCCGACGTCGGGCCGTGCGACGTGATCGTCCGCGAGCGCATCGGTGGGGTGCTGAAGCACTACCACCGCGCGGCGGCGTAGGGAGAGTGCTGGCGCGACGGCTCGGTCAGGCGGGTGGAATCGGGCTCGAGGTGCGTCCCGCGAGCTCCGAGTTCGGTCGAGTGGGTGGAGTCCGATTCGCACTGGGGCGCGCGAACGTGGCAGGGAACCTCCGGAACGGTATCGTTCGAGTTTTCGGACAGGACGCGATAGGCGCGACAATGTCATGCATTTGCGCTATGTTTTCACGAAGTCTGTAGATCGATCAATGACGCGCCGTGGAGAGTCGCTATCTATGAATCAGTCGGCGTGGGGTTGTTGGACGTCACGGATGGGACGCGCTAGGTAGAGTCCATGTTGAACCGAGTTGTGCAACTTGCGTGCTTAGCCTGTACGCCGCTACTGTTGTCAGGTTGCGTGACGACGTCGAAACCACCTGTCTTGACGGTTTACACGCCTACGTACCTGGGCGACCCGAACGGCACGAAGATCGGGACGTATTGGCTGAGCCGTCCGGAGTCTAGGATGCTGCATGTTCTCTGGGCGAAGCCCATCAGGATTCTGGCGGGCGAAGTGTGGTCAGTGGAGTTCGAATTGCCGGAAGACGACGCGGCATGGCTACGACGCCTGCAGCGCGAGCGAGGCGGAGTGGTTTTCGTGTGTGACGATCGGGTCGTTCTCAGCTACTTCTCGATCCCGACTCCGCGGAATGTTGGATGCTTCATGGGGGAGATTGGCTTCACCGATTTGGAGTCCGCCAAAGCGTTCGCTAGGAGGATCGAAGCGCGGCACGGTGTGCATCCTCCGTCCATGCGATCGAAGTAGGCACTGCGATCGTCGGTCCACGAAGTAGCGCGGCAGCCCTGGAAGTGGATCCGGTGCCCGTTCTGTGCGAAGAATCGGGCTCGACCTGTCCGAAAGATCGTGTCCTTCCGGCAGCCGTGCGTGGCCGGCGGAAGTCCGGAATTCGGCGGGCGCAGCGTGCCGCCCTCGGCTGCGATCAGGTGGTCCGGACGCGACCGAGGGGGTCGGTCACTCCGTGGGCGGGGCGGCGCGGAGCCGCGCCAACGTCCCCTCGAAGTTCCACGGCAGCCTCGGCCTCGGCGGCGGCGGCGATCCACGGCCAACCGCCGAATAGACGCGGATCGTGGCAGCCGACGACACCTTGCTACGCGGTGGCGTCTTCGTTGGCTCCCGCGCAAGTGGCGTCGGCGTGCCTCCGTTCCGTGGCCACCTCGGCGAACGTTCGCCCGTCACCGTCGAGCGTGGCCTCCTGGCCGGTCGCCTTCTCCCATCGCCGGATCGCGACATCGACGAACGGCGGGCTGATCTCGATCGCGCGGCGGCGGCGACCAGTGCGTTCCGCGGCGATCAGCTGGGAGCCGGAGCCCGAGAACGGCTCGAACACGACGTCGTCGGGCCTGGTGTGCTTCTTCATGGGGCGCACGAACAGCTCGACGGGTTTCGAAGTAGGATGATCCGACGAGAACCGTGCCTTCCCCTCCCAGTCGACCTCCCAGACCGAGTCGTGCTCGTGCACGCCGTCGTGGTCGGGCTTGTCGCCCTTGCGCCAGCCCATCACGCACGGCTCGTGGCGGAAGTGCCAGTAGACCCGGCAGAACACCGAGGTCGGCTTCACCCACACGATCTGCTGGTGGTCGAGGATGCCGAGCTCTCGCCAGATCCGCTGGATGTCGCCGCACCGCTTGTGGGCGTGCCAGCAATAGATCGCGCCCTTGGGGCCGAGCACCTCGAGCACGTTCGCGAACACCGAGCGGAAGAACCCGTCGGCGTCCTCGATGTCGATCTCGCGGTAGCTGTCGGTCCAGTCCTTGCCGGAGTCGTTCGGGCGCTCGCCGGTGTAGTCGACGAGGTAGGGCGGGTCGGTGGCGACGAGCGCCGCCTTGTCGCCGGCCATAACGCGGAGCACGTCGCCGAGACTCGTGGAGTCGCCGCAGAGCAGGCGGTGCTCGCCGAGGCGCCACAGGTCGCCGGGCTGTGCGATCGCGACCGCCGGCGGGTCCTCCGGTCCGTCGTCGTCGAGCTCCCGATCGACGTCCTCCTCGGCGCGCAGCTGTTCGATCAGGGCGTCGACGTCGTCCTCGTCGTAGCCGACACCGTCGAGGGCGTCTTCCTTGCGCAGCTGCTCCAGGAGCGCCACGAGCTCCGCGTCGTTCCACTCGGCGAACTCGTGGGTCCGGTTGTCGGCGATGGCGAAGGCCGTGGCGTCGAGGTCGTCGCCGTCGAACCACCAGACCGGGACCTCGGTCATGCCCAGCTGCTGCGCGGCCTTCAGGCGCGTGTTGCCCGCAATGATCTCGCCCGACCTCTTCGCGACGATCGGCTGCTGCCAGCCGAAGCGACGCAGGGACGCGGCGACATGGGGGATCGCCTCGTCGTTGAGGCGGGGGTTGGCGGGGCTGCAGAACAGCCGGTCCGCGGGGACCAGATCGACATCCGGGCGGTTCGGTTCGTCCATGGCGAAGCTCTGGTAGCGGGGCCGGGTCAGAGCTTGCGCGTGGACGTAAGGGCCGAAGTGGCGTGATGATAGCGGACGGAGCGCGTCTGTCACGGCGCGGTGCCGATCGCGTGTCGGGCATATCGCGATAAGTTGGCACGGCACAGGAAGCCGGGCTGTGCCGAGCACGGCCTCGCCCAGGGTCTTCGCGCTCACGACGACGAAACCCGCCGGATTCGGACAGACACGCGCCTCCCGCGCACGAGATCTCCGCGCGTCGCATAGCTCCGGAGATGCGACTCGCGAGCCGTGCTCCCTCACGGACTCCCGGCCGGCGTGGCAGGCCGGGGCCTCGGCGTAGCGGTGCCGGGAGACGAACCTGGCGGCATCTGCTTGACGCAGACGGGTAGCGAGCGGATCCTTATGCTGCTCAGGAGGAAGCAACGGACGGCCGAGAAGCATGGAAGACGAGGAACGCAGGCTGCGGGTCGCCGCCAAACGCGGTGCGGTATCGGAAAGCGGGTCTAAACAAGTCGTGCGCGACACTGTGGAGGAGGCGCTGGAGGCGTACCGGTTGGCGACGTGGAAAGGGCGCCCGATCGCCGACCCGGAGGCGTGGGTGTTCAAGGCCGCCGCGAACGTTGCAAGACACCTCACGGAGCGCACGCGACGCTTGGCGCGGCCTTCTCCGTCGGCGCTTGGACACGCAGCGCAGGAGAGAACGGCACCGGGCAACCGAGATGGTATGCTTGCAGATGTGCGTAAGCAGCTTCGTCGGCGTTCGGCCCGGTCGCTGACGCCGAAGCAGCGCCAAGCCGTGCGGTTGGTCCTCACCGGGCGCAGTTTCGCGGCAGCTGCGAAAAAATCCGGCACAGACCGAGGTACCTTCAAGAAGCGGTTTTGGCGCGCGATCACCAAGCTGCGATCTGACGAGATTCCCCCCCCTCCCCACACTTAACGAGTGGAATGCGATTCCACCTTGCGCAGCGAGACGCCGGACGAAGAAGTGGTCGCCGTCAGCAACTGCAGCGGCACAGCTCAGCGACATCGATGAGCCGTGAATTCCGAGAGCTGTCGCGACGTGCCGAACATCTAGCGGCAGGCCGAGCCCGGGTGGAGGCAGTCGTTGAAGTGCGAGTGCCTCAAGCGGCTGATCCTGTTCGGGGCCGATCACCTGCGGCGTGTGCTGAGCGACTACGTGACGCACTACAGCACCGAGCGCCCGCATCAGGGCATCGGCAATGTGCCGATCGACGGCGAGCCCGACGTCGGGCAGGGCGACGTGATCGTGCGCGAGCGCATCGGTGGGGTGCTGAAGCACTACCACCGCGCGGCGGCATAGGGAGAGTGCGGGCGCCACAGCTCGGCCAGGCGGGCGAAATCGGGCTCGAGGTGCGTCCCGCGAGCTCCGAGTTCGGTCGAGAGGGCGGAGTCGGAATCGCGCTGTGGCGCGCGAACCTGGCAGGGAACCGCCGGATCGGTATAGTTCGAGTTTTCGGAGAGGACGGGCTTGCGCGTCCCGTGACCCCCCCTGTATACAAACCCTCACCGAGCGGAGGAACATAGCGCATGAAACCCGTACTCCTTCTTGCTTTGGCGCTCGTGCCGCCGGCGGCCGCGCCCGCACCGACCGTTCTCGCCGCGCTTGGCTTCGACCAAGAGTGTCACGAGTGCCGCCCCGCCTACACCACGCCGCCTGACCCGCTCGGTTGGGGCATGGCTGGGTGCCCCTTTAACTGTCAAGAGCAGTCGTGCAATCGGCCTGTCCTTTGCGGCTCCGTCGTGGCGGGTAGCTGCTTGGTGATCGAGTCGAAAAACCACGACTGCGTTCAGCAGGGCACTTACACGGGCGTCTCGCAATGCAACAACTGCGAGGCGGCTGTGAGCGTCGTTTGTCCGCCGGGCGAGGTCGCGTGCCAGGTGAGCACGTCACTCACCCCGGTGGTCGTCCCAGACTGTAAGTCGGACGAGCGCGAGCACCCGTGCGAAGAAGGTTCGTAACCCTAACGGCGGCTGCCGGGCCCGCATCCGTTGCCACACCGGTCGGCGCGCACGGGTAGTCGGCCCCCCGCCACTCGCTTCGAGGCACGGCTCCGCCGCGCGGAGTTGGGAGTTTTGGAGGAACGCAATGCTGTTGGCTTCCCTTGCGATCTGCCTGCTTTCGCAGGCGCCTTACGGTCCGCCGGAGACGCCTGTCGTGCGCGCAGCGCCAGATTCGTCGGTGGTAGAATCGAACATTCAAGATCGCGTCGGTGCGATGTTGCTTGCGCTAGCTCCAGGTCGCGCGGACTACCACCTGCGGAAGCGAGCGCTAGCGGTTAGGGGAGTCGTGACGGGTGATGAGCCCTGGCCTAACGTGATGAGCGGGTTCTTCGCCGAGGCGAAAAAGGCCGTCGAGGCCGCGAGTGGTTCGTCGTCGATCGATGATTTGCCGCTTCTGTGGTGGCAGAAGTGGGAGTCCTACCAGGGACAGCATCGGCTTTCTGCGGAGTCGTCCGACCTCGCCTTCCACGTGAAGTCGAGCCCGGAGGTCTTTCTCCGTACCTACACGGACTTCATGCCGGGTGTGGAGCTTACGGAGCGGTATCGCGCAGAACTATTTACCACCCAACACTATCTCCTACTCACCGAAGATAGTCGATTCGGATCCGTAGCGCATCTTCAGAATCGCCTGAACTACGCTCTAGAAAGCCCCCATGAACTCCTCTCGCCATTGCCAACTGACAGAAAGAAGACGGCCGGGCTTCGCGAATGGCGATGGTCGCGGTCCGTCCGCGAGGAGGGTGAACTGATACGAATCGAGAACCCGGAGCGCTCCGGGATCGCCTATTCGTTGCTCCTGGATCCTGAAAGCGGATTGCCTCGCGGTGCGGTGCTTCGAGCTGGGGAAAACACGCTAGCATCCGTATATTCTTGGAGTTCGACTGGCGGGGGGCTGGTCTGGTTGCGCTCGGCAGCTCGGCTAACCGTGATGGCGAACCGCTACAGGGTCGAGCTCTACGACGTCAGTGAGGTCGACTTGGTCCCCGAACCACGAGTCGCTCTGAGGACTGCGCGCCCAGCAAAGATGCTCGACCAGAGATTCGGTCGCCCGAAGTATATGGAGTTTTCTGCGGACTATCTCCCGAAGGACGTCAAGAATGCGCTGGTGCTCGATTAGCGGTTGGGCCGGCTTGGTAGTAGCGCTAACGGCCTGCGGCGCAGGTGGAGATGGCGCTCATGAGATAAGGGTTGACCGATCCGATGCCGACCGCTTCGGTAAAGTGATCCGTCAGATAGACTTGCATTTGGGCGTCGGCGAGCCGGCAGTTGTCGATCATATTGCGACCTCCTGCGGGTGTCTGCAGGCTCGGATCCTGGATGTGCGAGGTGCGCCACCTGTGGCGCGGGTGGAGCTATCAATCCATGGGCTCTTGCCGCAAGGGGACCGGCAGCTCGCGAAAATCCGTGCGCGGGGACCCCTTGGCGAAGAGACGCACACGGTAGCGGTGTCGTATGGCCCTCTTCAGGGGGCAGCCGTGCTGCTGCCGGCCATCGCCTACTTGTCGATTGACACGACCCAGGAAATCTCCTTCTGGGACGTCGATGTTGAGAGTGGGCGACTCCGAGCTCCTGAGCTCCTGTCGATGACGGACCCATCGGTGATGATTGAGTCGATCGCCTCCGCTGGATCCGGCTCCATCGACTCTCACGAAGTCTCAGAGGGCTTGGTCCTACGAGTCAAAGGTGCCGGACCACCGAGGGTAGTCGACGTGGCCTTTCGGCTATCGAACGGCGAGGTTTCGGCTAGCCGACTGATGTTTGTTGAGCCCAGACCGTCGGTGGTTCCGGACTCAGTCGTGGCTCGCGGCGGTGCGACTCTTCGTCTTCGGGCCGTCGGGGCGATCCGCCACGTGAGCTATGATGACGTGCTCGGTTTGTCCCATGAGATCGAAGGGAATGTATGTCGGCTGCATGTAGGGCCCCTCGAGCGGCCGGTCGCCGTCGCGATAGACGTTCTGCTCGACACTGACGATCGAGCGCATCGCGTAAACGCATACTTTGTCCCGTAGCTCCAGGTGCGAAATGTGGTTACGCAAGAGAGCCGTTGCGTTCGGGGTCGTTCTGCTATTTGTCACCCTCCTTGTGGTGCCGCTTCGTCGCAGCGGAGCCAAGCCCGACAGTCCCCGCGTGGAGGGCCCGGACTTGATGCCGCTATCTGCTCAATACGCCGATGTCGGCGCAGGCGAACATCGTTTGCCGATTGCTGACCACGATCCCGTCGAGCGATTGGCAATCAACCACAATACCGGATGCCGTGAGTTTGCGGTCCGAATTCGGGATGGAGCCACGAACACGCCTGTAGCTGGCGTGAGCGTGTCACTGGAGTCGCCTCGAGACTCTGTTCTAGCTTCGTGGGCCGATTGGCGTTACTTCGAGGCGTCTTGTCGCGTGTTGGTCCAGAGACTGGATCATGTGGAAGGTCTTCCAGTACCTGCGAGCGCGCCCTCATCGCTCATGGAGCGGCGCGAACGTCTTCAAGATGCCCCGTATCAGGCGTGACGGATTCTCAGGGGGTTTGGCTTGCAAGTATCCCCCGGTCGTGGGGCCGTGTCCGTGCTATGGCTGAGTTCGCCGAGCAGCGGGCAAGTGGTGAGGCATCCGCGGACGCCGACGCGCTGGTCATACTCCTCCCAGAGAAAGTCAATCATATTTATCGGATGGTCGGCTTCCAGGAGTCGTCGTCCCGCGTAGGCCCGCGGCTTTTCTTCATTCATTCCGCCAGTCGAACGGTGGTTCGCGCCAGGTCACTTGGCCAATGTCGATTTGCCGGTCCCCTCGCGCCAGAGTGGGTGCCCTACGTCTTCCCGGAGACAGGATATCGGCTCACGGAGCCTGTGCCAGGAGCCGGTAGCGAAGAAGTCGAGACGATTCTCTCTGTCCAGCGTCTCAATACGCTTGAGGTGTGGGATGCTGCGACCAAGGCGCCGGTGAAATCGCTCCAAGTGATTTCGTATTGTCTGGGATCGCGTCTTTTTGAGTCCGCGGCACGAATGCAATCGCCGCAAGGACTCTACCCACTATGGCCTCTCCATTCCTACTCAAACGATCCACTTGGGCGTCTCCTCCAGTCAGAAGGATATCGTTCTGTCTGGATTGGTCCTGAGGTTCGTGGCGTGGGCCTGGTGGCCGGGGAGGATCCACGGCTCGTTATTCAGTGCGAGAGATCGTGCGGCATCGAACTGACGCCAGTGGCAACAGACCAGAAATTCCCGAGTGCACGGGGGGATTCGGGTTTCAAGAAGCTGCTTCACGAAGGGTCACGAAGCGAGCATCGGGTGCCGGCCGGATCATATTTGCTGGAGCCAAACGATCCGATGATTGGGTGGACCCGGGTGCACGTTCATCCCGCGCGCGGTGTCGAGGTGACCTTAAGATCGGCGGCTACCATGAGTGTAGAGCATTCTCTTGAAACGGAGCTGATCGCAACAGACCGTTTCGGTCGGAGGGTACGGGCGAGACGTTCCGAGTGGGGTGGAAGCACGTTCTCGGGCCTGGCTTACGGTGCTGTCTTGGTCGAATCGCCAGCTCGGCCGGAATTGGCACAGGTCTTCGAGTTTCGGGAAGAACAGACGCATTTCATATTCATCTGCGAACCGTTAGCGGAGCAAGACTCGCCGATTCTGCTTTCTGACGGTTGGGGGGAGAAGCCTTCGTCGAGCGGCGACCAAACCTGGCGGCAGTTCGTTCACGAGAACGGTTGTCAGGCATCGGTTCCAAGGCGCGTTGTCACGGCACCACTTGTCCTGGCCCCCCAATTTACGCCCCTAGAGTTTCGTATCGATGGCATCGCTCTCGACGGCGCTCCGCGCGTGAGTGTGAGGTACTCCCGGTTTCGACTATCGATTGCCAGTCGAGCACGTAGGCTCATCGGTCCGCACTTCCGTTCCGTCGAGCACGGAGCCGGGATTGCTACAGGTTCAGATCGGTGCTCGGAGGGCTGCCTACGATCTTCGAGAGTTTCGGCCTGGACAGTCGATCGACTTTGCGACGAACCGAGGACGAGCTCGCGTTGAGTCACTGGTCGCGTGCCCGGGGATGGGCCGGTCCGTGCTGGTGTTGGTCGTTCCTACCGCCGGCGGGGGTGAGGTGTTGGGACGCGCCTACACGATTGGCAATGCGCGACTGTCGTTGCGAGTTCCGGTCGACCTTCCTGATGCCTGGGTTTTCATCCTGGCGAGGCACCGACAGTCGCTTCGCAAGCTTCCGCTCAGGGAATTGCTCGCTTCTGGCGTAGTGAGCGTCCAATGAGTATGGTCAAGCAGCTCTTGGCAGCAGGGAATCGCGCGGCGCTCGTCGTTGAGAGAGAGCACGGCGGGACGTGGATGTGGTGGTTGGCGTCTACCCTGCTGCTCTTCGCCGTCGTCTTGAGGGGTAGGGCGTCCGGCGCGTCGGGTTGCCGACGATGATTGGTCCGGTGCGCTGCATCTGGTGCGCGTTCGGTGCCGCGCTCGCGCTCGCCGGGGCGGCGAAGTTGATGGCCCCGTGGGGTGCAGTGGCCGGGTTGGAGTGGACTGGTCTCGGGGTCCAAGAGCGCGGCGTCCTGGTCGCGGTCGCGAGCGTCGCCGAGGTGGTGGTCGGGATGCTGATCGCTGCGTCGACCGACCGGCGGGTCGTCGCAGCGGGGGTCGGCGGGGGCGTGCTGCTGATGTGCGCGCACTTCGTCCACTTGGCTCTCGGCGCCGACGCTGACTGCGGATGCTTCGGTAACTGGCGCGTCGGCGATGGGCTCGCACTGGCCGTGGTACTCGCCGGCATCGCCGCAGGCCTCGAGCTGTGGCGGCGCGGCGACGCCGGGCGTCGGCTGGGGCGCGGCGCTGTGCTGGTCGCCCTGGCGCTCGGCGCGGGCGGCGCGCTTTGGTCATACGGACGTCCGAGCCCGTCCAGGAACACGCTGCGGGAATTGGTCGCGGCGACCGGCCCGGCGCACGCGGGTTTCGGCGTCGTCGGGTCGGTGGACTGCGACGAGTGCCGGGGCGTCCTGCGGGAGATCGGCGCGCGCATGGAGCGAGGTACTTTCCCCTTCGAGCGCGTGATCTTCGTCGGTACGCGCGGCCGATGCCAGCCGAACGGCGCGGTCCGAATCGGTGAATTGGAGCCCCTGGCTCAGCTTGGTCGAGGTGCCGGATGCGGTGTGGTGGGCCTGGATCGACGAGTCGCCGCCAACGCTCATCTCTTGGGATGCGAGCCTGGAACTCGCCGCAGTCGGCGAGCTGCCGGGCGGAGGTTGAAAGGGGTGTTGCGGTACAGCTTCAGCACGAACCATTCCGAGCGCCCTCGGCGCGTGCGATCTCCGCGAGTTTCTCCGAAGGGCGTCGTGTTCGGGTCAGGCCCGGGTCGCCCGTACCGATCGTGCGCGTCCTGTCCGAAAACTCGAACGACGCCGAAGCGGCTGTTCCGTGGCCAGTTCGCGTAATGCAGAGCGAGCTGGCTTCGTGACGTTCGGGCTCCGGTGGTGTCGGACCCGGTCGGCAGGGCAACCGCGAGTGGCCGTCGGGACGACCCGCGGGTCACCACCACGTGGGCGTGGTGCAGGACCGGGTGGTCGTGCTGGCGAACGCCCGCGGTGTCCCGGCGGGTTCCGGCCGGAGGGCGGCCGGCGGGTGGGCTCGACACGCCCCAGGAGAACGCACGCCCGGTGAGGCCGTGACCTTCTCCGACGCGGCCGGCGCTGCTCGCTGAGTATCAACCAGCAAGCGGCTCTCTGCGCGGCTCTCAGAGAGCATCCGCCCTTGTGCCGGTTCGACCGCCGCCGTTCGGGCTTCGGGCGCTCGGTCACGGTGCTCTCGCGGTCCGGGTTCGACACCCCGCACCAGCGCCCCCAACCCCCGCAAGCACGCCCCCTTGCGCGCCTCACCCCCAGAACGCCACCACCCCGCGGCTCCTAACCGCGGGGCGGGCTGGTCCGCGAGGTGTCGCGGAAATGGCTCCCCAGACCCGGCGTGAATGCGAACTTCGGAGGTGTCGCGAGCCCAGGCGGACAGTCGGTTCGGAAGGCGGGAGCCGGTTCGCTGTTTCACCGGCTCCGCGCGCGATCGCTGATGACGCCGGCCGGGGCTTCTCCGCCCATCGCTTCCGCGTAGTCTGGGCGCCATGACCGATCTGCGGGCGCGCGTGATCAACGGCCGGTTGACGCTCGATGAGGCGACCGACCTTCCGGACGGAACGGTCCTCGACCTGGTCGTCGATGACGAGGGCGACGACTTGACCGACGACGAGCGACGGCTCCGCGACGAGCGGATCGCCAAGGCTTGGCGCTCCGCCCAGGATGGGGCCGGTCGTGACGCCGGCGAAGTCATCGACTCGCTCCGGCGTCGCCGATGAAGCTGCGGATCACCCCGGAGGCCGACGCGCAGATCGCCGAGATCGATCGTTGGTGGCAGGAGAACCGGGCGGCGGCGCCCGGCCTGTTTCTCGACGAACTGGCGGTCGCGTTCGATCTGATCGAGCGACTTCCTGGCGCGGGTCGGCGGCACCGAGCGGGAGGAGTCCCGGGCCTTCGACGCCTCCTGCTGCGGGCGAGCCGATACCACGTCTACTACGCGCCTGTCGATGAACGAACCATCGCGGTGCTCGCGGTGTGGAGTGCCGTGCGCGGGTCCGGTCCCGACCTTCGGGCGATTTCATAGCCACTCGTCGCCCCGGTCTTCGAAGCGGCGGGCTGACTCGTTTCGTCAGAGCTTACAGCCATTGTGGGGAGTGAGCCGATCGACAGCAGATGCCCGACCTGGTCGCCGGCCATCGCGCGTTGCAGCTTCTGCTCCTCACCTTCGCCGGCTGGGTCCACCGCGAGCGGTCACGCGCGATCGAGTACCTGATCGAGGAGAACCGCATCCTCCGCGAGCAGCTCGGCACGCGACGGCTGCGGCTGACCGAGAATCAGCGCCGTCGCCTGGCCGTTCGGGGCAAGGCGCTCGGGCGGCGGCTGCTTAGGAGCGTGGCGACGATCGTGACACCGGATACGATCCTGGCGTGGCACCGGATGCTGATCGCACGCAAGTGGACGCACCCGCGCCGACGGGTCGGTCGCCCGGGCATCCTGAAAGAGATTCGCGAGCTCGTCCTCCGCATCGCGCGCGACAATCCGACCTGGGGCTACAGCAGGATCCAGGGCGAGCTGAAGAAGCTCGGACACCAGGTGGCGCGCTCGACGATCGCCAAGACGCTCAGGGAGCACGGCGTGCCACCGAGCCCGGCGCGGCCGACGTCGTGGCGGACGTTCCTCCGCGCGCACGCCGACGTGATCGCTGGCGCCGACTTCTTCGCGGCCGAGGTGTGGACCGCGCGTGGGCTCGTGACGCACTACGTGTTCTTCGTGATCGATCACCTGACCCGCGCCGTGGAGGTGGCGGGCATCACGACCAACCCCGACGGCGCGTTCATGGCGCAGATCGCGCGCAACCTGACCGATCCGTTCGACGGCTTCCTGCGCCGCAAGCGCGACCTGATCCTCGACCGCGACACGAAGTTCACCGCGCAGTTCCGCGCGATCCTCGAGCGCGCCGGCGTGCGCGTCGTGCGCACGGCCTTCCGGGCGCCGAACATGAACGCGGTCGCCGAACGCTGGGTGCAGTCGGTGAAGCGCGAGTGCCTCGATCAGCTGATCCTGTTCGGCGACGATCGCCTGCGGCGCGTGCTGCGCGACTACGTGACGCACTACAACACCGAGCGCCCGCACCAGGGCATCGGCAACGTGCCGATCGACGGCGAGTCCGACGTCGGGCCGGGCGACGTGATCGTCCGCGAACGCATCGGTGGGGTGCTGAAGCACTACCACCGCGCGGCGGCGTAGGGAGAGTGCTGACTTCACAGGCCGATCACGGAGGCGAAATCGGGCTCGAAGTGCGTCCAGCGAGCTCGAATCTCGGTCGAGTGGGCGGAGTCGGAATCGCGCTGGGGCGCGCGAACGTGGCACGGAACCGCCGGATCGGTATCGTTCGAGTTTTCGGACAGGACGGGGCCAAACTCATCATTCCAAGACCACGACTGAGGGCTTGCCTTGCGATCTGACAGTCTCGGGTTCGAAAGTCCGAATGACTTTTCGATTACCCAGGGAGACCAATACTCGCAAGCCCATTGCCTCCCGAAGGTTGCAGACCGCCATGCCGTCCCCCTTTGTTTGCATGGAAAGAAGCGGTCGTGCGTTGCCCAGCTCCTGAAAGGTCACAAGCGCGCCGGCAATCGGATTCCCTTCGCGGTCAACGACGCGTAAGCGGACCCGCAAGACTTGCAATGTCAAGTAGATCGGTCGGTCGCCCGGGACGTACGGCCCCCAAGTTTGGGCGAGTACGGACGAGGACCAGCACAATTGATAGGGATGCCCTCGTCTGAGCCCGTTCATGACAAAGTGGCCTGAACGGTCCGTATAGGCGTAGGCTAGATTGAGGCCGGTACCTTCTTCGAGAAGCGTAGCGCGCCGCTGGCTTCCGTAGGCATTCGATGGGCTTCCTGCGTCCAACACATCGTCAGCAACGGCTTGGAGTAACACGCCTTCGACGGGCCGGCCGTCTTCCCCGAGCACGAACCCGCTCAAGTCAGCCGGGCCACCGAGTACTAATTGCGAAAAGGTGTCTCCGTGCGTATCGACGCGGCGGCTTGCGGTTCCACATCCATTTTTTCGAGCGAGAAGGAAGACCGGGGACGGCAAGTTTGAGGAAATAGGAATGGCGAATCGGCCGTCAGTAATGGTTACGGATTGCGCCAGGACACGACTTCTTGCGATATCCACCAATCGCACGGCGGCATCCGTTACAGGACTGCCGTCGGAAGCTAGGTACTATACCGGCCACGGCGTCGGCAACTAAGAGGCGAATCGTCCTCACCCGATCACCGGGAAATGCCTCCAAGAAAAACTCTTCCGTCCGGTAGCCGTCATGACTAACGCGTCCTGTGAGTCGCGGTTGGATAGCGATGGAGAGAAGGAACACGTCTCCCTCACCGTTGGTGAGAGAGTCGAGGATCAGGATGCCATCGGACCAAAGCTGAACGCGGGCTTCGGGGATCGGCTCTCCGGAAGCGGTCGCGACTCGAATGCGCAAGTCATGGGAATCGTCAGCCGTGGGCAGGTCTGGATGTTGCCCTGGAGGTGCCATTTCGAGGCTCTCGACTGGGGTCCGAAGCGGCTGGACGGATGTTGAGTCGTTCGGAGTCCGATCGGATGGAAATAAGTTACGCGTCCGGGCCGGGGCGGGTGCCTGAATCGATGCAAATAGCCACCATGCCAGTCCGACGACCGCCGCGACGGCGGTGAGTAGGCGGATTAGCCGGGAGAATGGGATAGTCTGGGGGCTCGGGGTTTCCGAGTTGGAGCGACGGGCGGACATCTGAGGCCTGCAGGCGATTTTCGTCGTAGGGTTGCGGAAGAGATGCTGGGCGGCGTGAGATGTTACGCCGCGCGCCCACGTAGAACGGCCGCGGCAGGCCCCACGCCGCCTTTGGCCGCGCGAAACGCCGTTGGCGGTCTCTGGTGGCGAGCCTCCTCAGTAGCAGGGGCCTACGATTTGTATGTGAAACCGTCGTAGGTACCTTGTCACTCCCGGACACCGTGGACTCGGCATCCACGTGGTGTCCGGCCGTGCACCACTCGAAGGCATGGAAGATGTCATCGTCCTTGGCGTCGTTCGGACTATTGACGAGAATCGTGTGATCCGTGCCGCCCGAGTCCTTCACGACGTAGCTCGCGACGTGCCCATCCGATCCGGTCGTGACCGACGTGACCGTTGCGTTCGGGTAGGCGCCCGACTGCGCGACGGCATGGGGAGTAAAGGCGGTGAGAGCGAGGAGAGCGACGAGCGACACGAAGGCGTTGCGGATCGCGCGAGTCGCCGCGGTGGTGGTTACCTCCATGGAGGGCAGCATCCTGGCGTCCAGCCGTGTTGTCAAGAATCCAGACCTCCTGACCTACCCGTGGAGTATGAGATCGACGTTCCTTTCGGCGACGGCCGAACAGCATCACGGTCGTTCTGCGACATCTTCTCCGCCGCGGACATCGACGAGTTCGGCACGCTTGTGGGAGAAACGAGGGCTGCCAGGAAGAGCTTCGGCGCTCCACAGGGCGCGCTGCCTTTCGCGAGAGATGGAGGAGGTTCGTTGGTGTTCTTGGACCTGTCCCCCTCGGGGAACGGACGGGTGGTCGCGTTCGTCGAAGGTCTCCCAGCGTGGGCGGGTCTGCCAACCGAGTCGGCGTTCGTTGAGCTGGCGAAAAGCTTCGACGAGTACGTCGCCAAGCTCAAGATTGACAGAAAGGGCGCCATCGAACACCTGAATACGGGGGTGATGGATCTGCGCCATGTCGAAGCGATGGAGGCGTGGTTCGACATCGCCATTCCTCGCTGGCAGGAGGACGTTGAACTCGCGCGCGCGGTTCGCAACGCGCGAATGCGTCTACGACCCAGGTGATCGAACGCGACCTGTCGGAAGTCTCGCACGGTCGGTCCCACGACAGGATTCAGCGTGCAGCGATCGCCTGCCGATCGACACCAGATGCCTGAGTCGGTTCCTGGCTACCGCGTGCTACAGCTACTCCTCCTGACCTTCGCCGGCTGGGTTCACCGCGAGCAGTCGCGCACGATCGAGTACCTGATCGAGGAGAACCGCGTCCTCCGCGAGCAGCTCGGCAAGCGGCGGCTGCGGCTGACGGAGAATCAGCGCCGTCGCCTGGCCGTTCGGGGCAAGGCGCTCGGGCGGCGGCTGCTCGCGAGCGTGGCGACGATCGTGACACCGGATACGATCCTGGCGTGGCACCGGACGCTGATCGCTCGCAAGTGGACGTACCGGCGCCGGCGGGTCGGTCGCCCGGGGATCCTGAAGGAGATTCGCGAGCTCGTCCTCCGCATGGCCCGGGAGAATCCGAGGTGGGGCTACAGCCGCATCCAGGGCGAGCGGAAGAAGCTGGGGCACCAGGTCGCGCGGTCGACGATCGCCAAGACGTTGAGGGAGCACGGTGTGCCACCGAGCCCGGCGCGGCCGACGTCGTGGCGGACGTTCCTCCGCGCGCACGCCGACGTGATCGCCGGTGCCGACTTCTTCACGGCCGAGGTGTGGACCGCGCGCGGGCTCGTCACGCACTACGTGTTCTTCGTGATCGATCACCTGACCCGCGCCGTGCAGGTGGCGGGCATCACGACCAACCCCGACGGCGCGTTCATGGCGCAGATCGCGCGCAACCTGACCGATCCGTTCGACGGCTTCCTGCGGACGAAGCGCCACCTGATCCTCGACCGGGACACGAAGTTCACCGCGCAGTTTCGTGCGATCCTCGAGCGCGCCGGAATGCGTGTCGTGCGCACGGCCTTCCGGGCGCCGAACATGAACGCGATTGCCGAACGCTGGGTGCAGTCGGTGAAGCGCGAGTGCCTCGATCAGCTGATCCTGTTCGGGGACGATCGCCTGCGGCGCGTGCTGCGCGAGTACGTGACGCACTACAACACCGAGCGCCCGCATCAGGGCATCGGCAATGTGCCGATCGACGGCGAGCCCGACGTCGGGCAGGGCGACGTGATCGTCCGCGAGCGCATCGGCGGGGTGCTGAAGCACTACCACCGCGCGGCTGCGTAGGGAGAGGGCTGGCGCGACAGCTCGGTCACTCGGGTGGGATCGGGCTCGAGGTGCGTCCCGCGAGCCCGAAGCTCGGTCGAGTGGGTGGAGTCCGATTCGCACTGGGGCGCCCGAACGTGGCAGGGAACCGCCGGATCGGTATCGTTCGAGTTTTCGGACAGGACGGGATTGGAGGCCGTCGTCGATATATGTTCTACTGAGGCGCGATGAATCATTCGTGCAATCCGGTGCTTCGTCGGGTCCAGGCTGACGCGTGTTTGTTGCTGTTCGCCCTGGGTGGGTGTTCGCTCGCAGTTGATTCCGTTCCCGTAATCGGCACGGTAGGCGACCTTCCGCCGTTGGCAACTACGGTTGTGGTGCAGATTGGCGAAGGGGGCGTGGAGGTGGGAGGGGCGTGCTTCGGTGCGGACTGCAATCCGAGGACTCTCCGTGATGCGATCGATGAAGCAAGCCGCTCCATGGGCACGTGTCAGATGGCGGTAGACGAGACGAACGTGGAGGTTGCAGCTGCTAACGTGCTGGTTCGGGCGCATCGTGAGGCGCCTGCGGCCAGTTTCGTTGCGCTGCTGACAGCGTGTGCGAGCGCCCGTCCTCCTCGCGCTCGTATCTTCGTCGAAGTCCGACATCCACTCAATTCTGGCGCGGGGGCGATCGCGTGGTTCCTCCCGTCTGACTCGGCTGAAAGTCCTCGTCAATCGTTTCCGAGGCAGGTGGAGGTGCTGATTCCTGCGGGGTACGGCGAGACTTGACGCTGCCAGCCTCGCGAAGAGACTTCGTTCCATTCGCGTCCGGAGTTCTCGGGAAGATGGTGTCGCAGTATGGATCGTGGTCGCTCCAAGTGTGGGAATGCAGTCGTTGATGGACGCCGCGGATGGAGTGTTCCGTGCGGGGCTAGTGCCTGTCGTCGAAATGCCGCGACATGGCGTGTTCGATACGTGCGGGATTCGGGTCGATGAAGGATCGGTCGAGCCGCTGTCGACGAGTATCGAGGATGACAGCCTCACGCCGCCGCGGGTATATCAGGGATATGCGGGCAACACGGACCTGCGACGGTTGCCCGTAGATCTGCGCGAGGTAATGGAAGCGGACGTCGAATCGCAACCCGTTCGGGACAGGTGAAATGGGGGGCGTCCTGTCCGAAAGCTCGAACGACGTCGAAGCGGCTGCTCCTTGGCCGCTTCGGGCGCCGAAGGGTGGGGCGGTTTCGTGGCGACTCGCCGGTGACTACGTGGCCGGCGTGGTGCAGGAGAGGATCGTGGTGCCGGCGGGTCCGCGTCTTGTCGCTGCGCGCCTCGGCCGGAGAGCGGGCGTCGAGTGGGTCGGGAACCCGGCGCGGGAATCTGCCCCCTCGAGGCCGTGACGCCGTCCCACGCCGCCGTCGGTGCTCTCCGACCGTCAACCAGCGAGCGGCTCTCTGCCCGGCTCTCGGAGAGCAGCCGCGCTGGTGCCGGTCCGACTGCCGCCGTTCGGGCGTGGGCGACCGGGTCACGGTGCTCTCGCGGACCGGGTTCGCCACCCCGCACCAGCGCCCCCACGCCCCGCACGCACGCCCCCGTCCTGTCCGAATACTCGAACGGTCGGTTCCACGGACGGATTCAGCGTCCTGCGAGCGCCTGCCGATCGAGGGCGGATGCCGGGTACGCGCCGGGTGTGGATGCGTTCCGCGAGGCCGTGACCGCTCCCCACGCGGCCCGCGGTGCTCTCCGACGGTCAACCAGCGGCCGGCTCTCCGCCCGGCTCTCGGAGAGCATCGACCCTGGTGCTGGTCCGTCCGCCCCCGTTCGCGCGGGGGGGATCCGGTCACGGTGCTCTCGCGACCCGGGTTCGACACCCTGCACCAGCGCCCGCAAGCCCCGCACGCACCCCCCTTGCACCCCCTCGCCCCCAGCACGCCACCACCCCGCGGCTCCTGACCGCGGGGCGGGCTGGTCCGCGAGGTGTCGCGGAGATGGCTCCCCAGACCCTGCGTGAATGCGAACTTCCGCGTGGGCCGAGGCATCGCAGAACCGATGGTCGTGGCCGAGGCGCTGTCGGGGACTACAGCGTCCGCCGGTCGTCAGCCGAACGGGAGCAGATGCCCGACCTGGTCGCCGGCCATCGCGCTCTGCAGCTACTCCTCCTGACCTTCGCCGGTTAGGTCCACCGCGAGCAGTCACGCACGATCGAGTACCTGATCGAGGAGAACCGCATCCTCCGCGAGCAGCTCGGCAAGCGGCGGCTGCGGCTGACCGACAATCAGCGCTGTCGCCTGGCCGTTCGGGGCAAGGCGCTCGGGCCGCGGCTGCTTACGAGCGTGGCGACGATCGTGACACCGGATACGATCCTGGCGTGGCACCGGACGCTGATCGCTCGCAAGTGGACGCACCCGCGCCGACGGGTTGGTCGCCCGGGCACCCTGAAAGAGATCCGCGAGCTCGTCCTCCGCATGGCGCGAGAGAACCCGACCTCGGGCTACAGCCGTATCCAGGGCGAGCTGAAGAAGCTGGGGCACCAGGTCGCGCGCTCGACGATCGCCAAGACGCTCAGGGAGCACGGTGTGCCACCGAGCCCGGCGCGGCCGACGTCGTGGCGGACGTTCCTCCGTGCGCACGCCGGACGTGATCGCCGGCGCCGACTTCTTCACGGCCGAAGTGTGGACCGCCCGCGGGCTGGTCACGCACTACGTGTTCTTCGTGATCGATCACCTGACCCGTGCCGTGCAGGTGGCGGGTATCACGACCAACCCCGACGGCGCGTTCATGGCGCAGGTCGCGCGCAACCTGACCGATCCGTTCGACGGCTTCCTGCGGACGAAGCGCCACCTGATCCTCGACCGGGACACGAAGTTCACCGCGCAGTTTCGTGCGATCCTCGAGCGCGCCGGCGTGCGCGTCGAGCGCACGGCCTTCCGGGCGCCGAACATGAACGCGATCGCCGAACGCTGGGTGCAGTCGGTGAAGCGCGAGTGCCTCGATCAGCTGATCCTGTTCGGGGACGATCGCCCGCGGCGCGTGCTGCGCGAGTACGTGACGCACTACAACACCGAGCGCCCGCATCAGGGCATCGGCAATGTGCCGATCGACGGCAAGCCCGACGTCCGGCCGGCCGACGTGATCGTCCGCGAGCGCATCGGTGGGGTGCTGAAGCACTACCACCGCGCGGCGGCGTAGGGAGAGGGTTGGCGCGACAGCTCGGTCGGGCGGGTGGAATCGGGCTCGAGGTGCGTCCGCGAGCCCGAAGCTCGGTCGAGTGGGTGGAGTGCGATTCGCACTGGGGCGCCCGAACGTGGCAGGGAACCGCCGGATCGGTATCGTTCGAGTTTTCGGACAGGACGGGTCTGATGATACACCGGACATGCGAGTCTCAGGCGTGGTTTGCAGAAGCGGCGAGGTTGCGGCATATCTGGTGCCGCGCCGGCCAGATGAGCGAATCGGAGTTAGTGGAACTAGCCGAGCAAACGATGGAGGCCGCAGAATCGAGGCCGGGTGAACTCGCGGCGTGTCGGGAGTTGATGGGTATCGCGCGAGTTTGTCGGCGAAAACCGCGCGGTACTACCGCTGCAGCTTGTTGTTATGAAATGGCTGCGTCCTGCTTCGATAGAAACTGTCGGGACTCGTCGGCTTGTCGAGCCGCAGGTATGGGCATGTCCCTATACGCAAACAGTGGGAATCTGGATGGGTGGGGCGAGTGCGCACTGACTCGCGCGGCCGTGCTTAGCGAGATGGGTAGAAACGAGGAATCGTTGCGCCTATATCACGAGGTTGTTGCGCGGACGCTGGTAGAGGGCGGGAGTGTGCGTGTTGCGGTGAGAGCTCAGCGAGCCAGCTGGATTCCACTATTCGAAATGGGGGACATTGGCCGGGCGAAGACGGCGCTAGAGGAGGCGCAGCGGATGGCGAGCGTAATGGAGGACGAGGATATTAGCGTTGTTGTATACCTTCGCGCTCTGATCTTAGAGTCGAGGGGTCTGCTGTTACGCTCTACGAAAAATGCATATCTGTCTGTGTTTCCGAGCCTCGCCGCGGTGAGACTATATGAATCGATTGGCGAATTTGACGCAGCCGCAAGGGTGCGGAAGCGGCTGAATAGCAAGTAGACCTGGCATGAGGGAGGGCTGAACGGCGAAACATGTTGCTGTTTAGGTGACGGCGCGAGTAGTGGAATGATGCTATGGTCGGGGGGGGCAATGCCGTTCAGCTCCATGAACGCCGCTGACGCCGCGAGTAGCACTCGCGAGTTTCGGCACCCGGAGTTCGATCGGCGCGAGAGCGCGCTGTGACTTGAGTCGTCCCGTCCGAAAAGCTCAAACGGTCGGTCCGACGGGCGGATTCAGCGTCCCGCGATCGGCTGCCGATCGAAGGCAGATGCCGGGCACGCGCCGTAGCTAGATTCGCTCCGCGACGCCGTGACCGCTTCCCACGCGGCCCGCGGTGCTCTCCAACCGTCAACCA
>CAWGKH010000015.1:0-195320 GCA_963823025.1 uncultured Planctomycetota bacterium
GGGCGAGACGTCGCGCACACCCCCGGCTTCTCGCTCTGGCTCGCGCGGTCGAACGGCGCCACGGTCGGCGGCGCGAGCCTGCGCGTTCACGACGGCGTCGCGCAGCTCTGCGGCGCGGCGACGCTGCCGGCGCACCGGCGCCGCGGCGTGCAGAGTGCGCTCCTCGCCGCACGCCTCGCGGCGGCGACCGACGCGGGCTGCGACATCGCGGTGATGACGGCGCTGCCCGGATCCAAGTCCCAGCAGAATGCGCAGCGCAAGGGCTTCGAGCTGCTCTACTCGCGCGCGGTGCTGGTGCGCGACGCCTGACGCGTCGCCAGCGAGATCGAGAATGGGGGTGCCGCCGAGTCGGACCGCGCGCATGTCGGTCGCTCGACTCCGGCGTCACATCGTGCGCGCTTCGGTGGGACGGACCGCCGAGGTGGACGGTTCGCTGGTCTCGGCCACGCGCCAGCGGCGGTGACGCGATTGCAGCCAGCGGACACCGAAGAGGTCCCGGATGCCCGACCACAGCCGGTTGTGGATCCCGTACTTGCTGGTGCCGCCCGCGCGCGGTCGATGGTTGACCGGTTGCTCGGCGATGACGAAGCCCTGCATGCGCACGAGCGTCGGCAGGAAGCGGTGCATGCCGTGGAAGAACGGCAAGCGCAGCACGGCCTCGCGACGCACGACGCGGGTCGAGCAGCCGACGTCGGTGACGTTCTCGCCGGTGAGCCGGTTGCGGACTCCGTTCGCGATGCGCGAGGACAGCCGGCGGACGAATCCGTCGCGTCGTCGGGCACGCACGCCGTTGACCATGTCGGCATCGCCGTCGATCGCGTGCTGCAGGAGTCGCGGGAGATCGGCCGGGTCGTTCTGACCATCGCCGTCGAGCGTGCCGACCCATTCGCCGCGAGCGGCGTGGAAGCCGGCCATCAGCGCGGCGGACTGCCCGTGGTTGCGATCGAGTCGCATCCACCGGTGCGGGGCAGCGCAGCGCGCGCAGCCGGGCGAGGGTCTCGATCGGTCGATCCGTCGTCGATCCACACGGCCTCCCAGGCGAACGGCGCGTCGGCGAACGCGGCCGCGATCTCCGCGGCGAGTCCCGGCACGGTGGCCTGCTCGTCCTTGACGGGGATGACGACGCTGATGAGCGGTGCACGGTCGGCCATGGCGGCAGTCGGGGATCGGCACGTCCGTCGCGAACTCCGGGCGGCCGGCCGCAGCGTATCCGACCGCGCGGCATCGTTCGCGATCCGGGTCGCGTCGAATCTTGACGACGACGCGGCCGCGGAGTTCACTCGCCCCCCAGCACGGCGCATCGTGTGTCGCCGCGTGCGGGTTCCACTCCGGTGTCCGCTCCGCAACGCACGGACGCCCGCCGACCGTCCCCCCCCCGCGTGCCCGGTCCGAAACGCAAGCGACGCCCAGCGCCGCCTCGAGCGAGGCTCGTCGATCGGCAGAGCGGCGCGAGGCCGTGGGCGCTGCGGTGGGAAACGACCGGGAGGAGATCCTGTGAACATCGAACTCTGGCTCGTTCTCGGCCTCGTCGGCCAGACCCTGTTCACGGCGCGATTCGCGGTCCAATGGATCGCGAGCGAGCGGCAGCGCCGGAGCACGGTGCCGCGGGCGTTCTGGTACCTGTCGATCGCCGGGAGCTCGATACTCCTCGCCTACGCCATCCATCAACAGGATCCGGTGTTCATCCTCGGGCAGTCCTTCGGTTCGATCGTCTACGTGCGCAACCTGATGTTGTGGAAGGGCGGCGCCGGTGAAACCGGGTCCGCGTGACGCGGCGGCGTTCGCCCTCGCGGCGATCGCGTTCTGGACCGGCCTCGGCTCGTACGGCCTGGTCGAGACCAGCGACGCACGCTACGCCGAGATCGCGCGCGAGATGGTCGTCTCGGGCGACTGGCTCCTGCCGCGGCTCCTCGGCATCCTCCACTTCGACAAGCCGCCGCTGATCTACTGGCTGTCCGGCGCCGGCTACGCGACGCTCGGACTCGACGAGTGGGGCGGGCGCGCGTGCCTGGCGGTGCTGGGCCTGACGCTCTGCGCGTGGATGTGGGCGTTCACGAGGCGGCACCTCGGTCCGAAGACTGCGCCGTGGACGGTCGCCGTTCTCGCCGGCATGCCCGCCGTGATCGCCGCCAGTCGGATGCTGACGACCGACCTGTTGCTCTGCGTGTGCCTCACCGTGTCGCTGACGGGGTTCTACGACCGGTGGTCGGGACGCGGGGGGCGGGGCGCGTGGTTGGCGATGTACGCGGGTGCCGGCCTCGCCTTCCTGGCGAAGGGTCCGGTCGGCTGGCTGGTGCTGCTGCTGATCATCATCCCGTTCGCGCTCCGGCACCGCGCCGGTCACGAACGACCCGCGCCCGCCTGGGGGCGCCGTTGGGGGATTCCCCTCGCGCTGTTGATCGCGCTGCCCTGGTACCTGATCGCCGTCAGCGAGGTCCCCGGTCTGCTGTCGTATTTCCTGGGCCAGCAGCTCGCGAGTCGACTGCACGCCGGTGGCCTCGGGCATCCACATCCGTGGTACTACTTCGTGTTCGTGTTCCCGGCGCTCGGCCTGCCGTGGCTGCTGCTGTTGCCCGCCGGCCTGCGGAAGCTGCGCGCCGACAACCCCTCGTTGGCGGACTTCGCGCTGTGGTGGCTGATCCTGCCGCCGCTGTTCTTCTCGCTGCCGTCGACGAAGCTGGCGCTCTACGTGCTGCCGGCGTTCCCGGCGCTGGCCTTGCTCGTCGCGCACGCGCTCGCGAGGGGTGACGTGCGGAAGCCGGTGCGGATCGCCGCCTTCTTCCTGCCGGCGGTGGGACTGACCGTGGTCGGGCTCGGAGTGCTCGCGCCGCAACTGCCGGGCAGCGACCTGGTCGACATCCCGCGGTCACGGCTCTTGGCGATCGTCGTCCCGATCGGCGTCGCCGCCGTGGTCGCCGGCGCCCTGGCCTTCCACTTCACGCGGCCTTCGGTCGACCGGCCGCGCCTGGCGGGCGTGTGCATCGCGTTGGCGATGGCGCTCGTCCCTGCTTGGGCGTTGCTGAACGGCGATTCGCTGCCGGCTCGCTCGGTGCGGGTCGTGGGCCTCGCCGCTGCCGAGCATCGACGCCCGGGTGACCTGCTGGTCGAGTATCGCGACCTCGCGGCGGGCCTCCCGCTGTACACGCAGAGTCTGCCGCTGCTCGTCGACATCGATCAGGACACACGCTTCGAGGACGCCGACAGCCTCGCGCGCGTCATCGAGCGGGACGCTTTCCTCCGCGATGTCTGGCCGGGCCCCGACCGTGTGCTGGTCGTCACCCATCCCGAACACGTCGTCGACCTCCCCGGCGCGCAAACGCTGGCGCACGGCGGCGGATACGTGCTCGTCGTGAACCGCTGAGTGCACGAGAACCGTGCCTCACGGTTCGCGCAGCGCCGACCACTTCACTGCCACTGTCGCACCAGCCACAGAAGGAGGCCGAGTGCCGCGGACGCGAGCCGCATCGAGGTGAGGGGCGCGAAGATCGTGCTGTGCCCGCGTTGGATGCGGAGGTCGCCGGGGAGGCGGCCGAACCAGCCCAGCGCGCCGAGCCAGAAGAGGGAGCCGGCCAGTGCAGTAGGGGTGCCGACGGCGAGCGGGAGGATGCCGAGGCGTGCGTTGGGCTCGGGCATGCGGTCGAGTGTCACCGAACGGCGGGCGGCGCGGAATCCCGGCGACCGGGCCGGGTCGGCTGGCGGTGGATTCGGCGTCCCGACGACGTAGTTCCCGCATCCGGGTGCCGCGCTCCGTATGGGGCCGCCGGTATTCTCGGCCCTTCCCCACGACCGCCCATGAAACACGCCGTCCCCTTCGTCCTTCTCCTGGCCTGCACGCTTGCCGCCCAGAATCCCCAGCAGCGACCGCGCCGCGGGCCGGACCGCCGCTTCCAGGGCGACCAGTATGCGCGTGCACCCGAGCCGCAGAAGGACGTCACGATCTTCAGCCCGCTCGACCTGGCGGCGCCGAATGCCTACCGCACCGGCTCGGGTGCGCCGGGGCCCGACTACTGGCAGCAGGAGGTGAACTACCAGATCGACGTCACGCTCGAGCCCGAGACGCGGCTCGTGAAGGGCAAGGAGCACGTCGCCTACGTCAATCACTCTCCGGATCCGCTCGACTACATCTGGGTCTACCTCGAGCAGAACATCCTGCGCGCGGACAGCATCGGTAGCGAGATCGGTGGCCAACGTGCGGTCGGCGGGGCGTCCTCGCCGAGCGACGGCGTGACGGTCGCCTCGGTCGCCGCCGCCGGGAAGCCGCTGTCTCACCAGATCTACGACACGACGATGCGCATCGAGCTGCCGGCGACCTTGGCTCCCGGGAGCACCGTCGAGTTCGACGTCGAGTGGTCGTTCGCGGTGCCGACACGGGTGTTCCGGCGCTACGGCACGATCGACACCAAGCACGGCACCGTGTGGGAGATCGCACAGTGGTTCCCCGCGGTCGCAGTCTACGACGACGTGCACGGGTGGAACACGCTGCCGTACCTCGGCACCGGCGAGTTCTACAACAACTTCGGCACGTTCGACGTGAACATCACGGTGCCGCACGACCACATGGTCGTCGCCACCGGCGTGCTGCAGAACCCCGACGAGGTCTACACCGAGACGCAGCGCAAGCGGCTCGCGGAGGCGCGCAAGAGTGCCGACACCGTCATGGTCCGCAGCGCGGACGAGGTCGGCAGTGCCGACACGCGTCCCGCTGGCGACGGCCCGCTCACCTGGAGGTTCCACGCCGACAAGGTCCGCACGTTCGCGTGGGCATCGTCGCCGGCGTTCATCCTCGACGCGGCGTCGCTCGGCGACACGCTGATCCAGTCGGCCTACTACGACGAGGTCGCCGACGTCTGGTCGAAGTCGACGCAGATGCTCCGCTTCGCGATCGACGGCTACGACCATCACTGGTCGCAGTACCCGTACCCGGTCGCGACCAACGTCGCCGGCGTCGAGAGGGGCATGGAGTACCCGATGATCATCTTCTGCCGCGGCAGGAGCGAGCGCGGGCTCTACGGCGTGACCTGCCACGAGATCGGGCACAACTGGTTCCCGATGGTCGTCAACACCGACGAGCGGCGGCACGCGTGGATGGACGAGGGCTTCAACACCTTCATCAACATCTATTCGGAATCGGAGTACTTCAAGGAGCCCGAGCAACTGCGCGGGAGCCAGCGGGCGTTCGTGACGATGATGCCGGGCATGGTGCCCATCGACACGCCGGCCGATCGTCTCGGCGGCATGCAGCTCGGCATGCTCGAGTACCGACATGACGGGGCTCGGGCTGCAGATCCTGCGCGAGTACGTGCTCGGCCCCGAGCGCTTCGACTTCGCGTTCCGCACCTACATCCAGCGCTGGAAGTTCAAGTCGCCGCAGCCGGCGGACTTCTTCCGCACGATGGAGGACGCGTCGGGCATGGACCTGGCGTGGTTCTTCCGCGGCTGGTTCCTCGAGCACGACGCGCTCGACCAGGCGGTCGACAGCGTGACGCAGCCGACCGGGCGGCGCCGGGGCCGGGTCACGTTCACCAACCTGCAGCGCATGGTGATGCCGCTGAACTTCAAGGCCACGTTCGTCGACGGCACGACCGAGCAGCGCAAGCTGCCGGTCGAGCTGTGGTATCGATCGGACCGTGCAGTCGTGAGCCTGGAGAGCGACAAGGAGATCGCGTCCGTGGTGATCGATCCGGATGGGATGCTGCCGGACGCTGACCGCACGAACAACTCGTGGACCAGCCAGCCGAAGGCGGAGGAGGATGAGAAGGCGCCGGCGGACACCGCGAGGCAGCCGGCGGGAACCGAGAAGAAGTGACCGATACTGGCATCGACCGCTGATGACGATCCGAGCGCACGGTGGCTCGACCCGATCCGGGCCCCATCGCTCCCGATCCGTGGGGGCACGTGCAGAAGGAACTGTTCGGAACGGGGCGGTCTGCGCTCGCACGGCGCCGGGCGTCCCGCTCGTCGCGCGGATTCCTGACCGAGACGCGTCACCAGCGGTCGAGGCCAGCATCGTGTTCTGGCGGTGTATCACTGGCGCCTCCACACTCCACCGGTTGGCCGCGCGGACGGCCTGATCCGTGGCGCCAGGCTCGCTCATCACGGCGGCGTCCAGCACGTACGCGAGCAGGTACGCCCGCCACACCTCCGGCTCCCAGTGCGGGAGCTTGCTCAACGACTGCGACGGCTCGCCGGCGATGTCGAGCAGGCGGCGCTCGGCCATGTCGCGGATCTGCGGCTCGGCGGCGCGCAGGAGGTGCCAGAGCGGCAGCGTGTCCCGCGGCGACTTGCACGCGCCGATCAGCTCCTTGGCCAGCTCGAGGCGTTGCGCCTCTGGAGCGTCGACCTCGGTGTCCAGCACCATCGCGAGCTTCTGCAGCAACGGGCGCGCATCGGTGAAGAGCGGCGTGAGCGGACCCCGGCCGGCGATCGCGCGACACTCGGCGCCGGCCGGGACGAAGGCCTGGCGCGTGCCCTGTCGGAACGCCACCTGCCCCTCGCTCACCGACAGGTGGGCATCGCCGTCGGGCTTCACTTCGAGTGTGAAGTCGCAGCCGACGTCGATGCAGTCGCCGGCCTTCGTCGCGACCTGGAAGTAGCCGGGAGCGATCTCCGGCAGCACGTGTGCGACGATGCGGCCCTGCGCCAGCCGGAAGCGCGCGCGCGCGTCGGAGAACTCCTCGAGCGCGAGCGTCGTGCCGGGCAGGAGCCGTACGCTGCCGACGTCCTGCAGCTCGATCGTCTGCGGTTCGACCTTCGCGACGATCGTCCGTGGCTCCGCGCCGCGGTGCAGCGCCGCGGCGTCGCCACGCGTGTTCCACCACCACACCAACGTCGCGAGCACCAACGCGGCCGCGGCGAGCAGGACGGGCCAGCGTGGCGCCGGCCTGACCTGCTCCGGCAGGGTCGGCAGTGGCCGGCCCGCGTGGGCGAGCGGCGACAGCAATCGCTCGAGCGTCACCGCGTCGTCGTCGCGCTCGCCGCTGCGATCCCACAGGTAGTCGTCGCGCGTGCTCATGACAGACCCGCCTCGGTCAAGAGCGGCCGCAGCTTCGCCATGCCGCGTGTCAGGTTCACGCGGACGGAGCCATGCGTCATGCCGGTCAGCGCCGCGATCTCCGGACCGCTGAGGCCTTCGACGAAACGCAGGACGAGCGTTTCGCGGTAGGCGGGCGACAGCTTCTGGATCGTGTCGAGAACGCGCTGCCGGAGTTCGGCGCTCTCGGCGGCGTCGGCCGGCGCCATCCCGTCGTCCGCGATTTCGGCCAGCTCCTTGGCCGCGGGCCGGCGACGGCGCTGCCGCAGTGCAGCGAGGGCCCGGTGGCGTGCCGCAGTGCACAGCCAGCTCGGGAACGCCGCGGCGTCGCGCAGCTCCGGCAGACGGGCGAAGGCGTTCATGAACACCTCCTGCGTCAGGTCGTCGGCCTGCTCCGGACCCGCGTGCGCGAGGACGATGCCGTGCACGGTGCGCGCGAAGTCGCCGTAGAGCCGCGAGAACGCCACGGCATCGCCCGCCTGCGCCTGTTGCACGCAAGTGACCAGCGCGGGCGCTCGAGAGCGCGGATCGTCGTCGGCGGCCAAGGAAGGAGGAGGATACCGGTCACTTCGTCAGCCGTGCGAGGCGCGCCTCGGCGAGCGCACGCACGGCCACGTCGCTGCCGTGCTCGACGACGTTCCGGAGCTGCGGCTCGAGGAAGCGGCCGAGTCCCTGCAGGGTGTCGTCGTCGCCGCTCGTCAGCGCGTGCTCGATGCGCGCCTGAGCCGTCCTGGTGATGAACTCGAGGCGCCCGACCAGCACGCGCACGACGGCTTTCGGCCGAGGGTCGAACGACAAGGGCAGCACCTGATCGACCTGCTCGCGTGGCACGATGTAGATCACGCGCGCGCCGGCGGTCCGGAACCACGACCGCGACCACGTCGCGACCATCGCACGCGCTTCGTCGACCTCGAGCCCCTGACGGACGAGCGCCTGCAGCACGTGCGCGCCGATCTCGCGGCTGACCATGTCGCGGTCCTCGCGGAAAGCGGCGTGACCGAGCTCGATCACCTGGTCGTCGCCCTCGGGCATCGCCTTGCCGAGGACGTAGCGCCCGCCGTTCGCGCCGAGCTCGAGCACGGCGACGAACGGCACCGCACCAGACATGCCGTTGTGCAGCGTGACGCGCTCGTCCGCTTCGCAGGTGAGCTGCAGCGGCGGCGTCCACCGGCCGAGCCCGCGGTAGAACAAGTAGTGCTCGGCTTCGGGGATTCGATCGCTGCCGTCGACGTCGGCCGTGCGCACGTAGGCGGCGTCGACCTGCCGTGCGAAGTGCCACGGGTCGTCGGGATCGCACGCCGGGATCTCCTTCGGTTCCGGCCGATCGCGGGGGATCAGGTCGACGTCCCACGTCAGCCCCGAGATCTTGACTTTGCTCATGTCGACGCGCTGCTTCCGCGCCAGCTCGAGCGCGGGCATGACCGTCGTCGGCAGCGGATAGAACTGCGTCATCAGACCTTGGAAGAAGTACACGTTGACGTGCACGCGCAGCGGCTCGTCGGTGTGGAAGTAGATGACCGGCGTCTCCATCTTCTGCGTGACACGACTCGCGGGCAGCTTGTCCTGCGTCCTGCCGGTCTCGCGGATCTTCAGCAGGTCGTGCACGAAGTCCGGCAGTGCCTCTTCCTCGTGCTGCAGCCCTTCGAGCGCGACCCCGTCCTGCCCGACCATGCTGGTGAACGTGCCCCACTCGTGCACGACGTAGTTCGCCGGTGGCTCGGGAACGTCCTGGGCCGCGAGCATGCCGGGGAGGCCAAGGGCGAGGGACAGGGACGCGGCGCGGGCGAGGCGGATCATGCCGGGAGGGACGCCAGGCCCGCCCGCGGTGTTAGCG
Source organism: uncultured Planctomycetota bacterium (assembly GCA_963823025.1). Taxonomy (GTDB): domain Bacteria; phylum Planctomycetota; class UBA1135; order UBA1135; family UBA2386; genus CAWGKH01. Next base: position 8,865 of record CAWGKH010000015.1, read on the forward strand.
ACGGGAACGGCCGATTTCGAACACGTACACCGCGCCCGGCACGCTGGCGGCGAACCGCTTGCGGTCCGGAGTGCGGACGAGGTGCTCGACCGGGCCCGACGTGCGAAGCTCGGGGCCGGGCTCGAAGTCGGGTAGCGAGTACAGCCGCAGGCCGTTCTCGCCGCCTTTGACGAGCCATTGCGTCGACAGCACGAGGAACGGCCCGGCCGGCAGCTCGACGCCCGGTGCCCGCGGCCGCGCGCTGCCGGTGCGCAGACACCATGCCTGCCGTCCCTCGACGACGAACGACCGGTTGCCGGGGACCGTGTCGATCGCGAGCGGGTCGATGCCGCGTTCGACGTCGGCCAGCTCCACCTTGCGGACGTGACCGAGCCAGCGGGGGACGAAGCGGACCCGCTGGGGATCCATCCTGCAGCAGCCGGTGGAGCCGGTTCCGACGAGCAGGTTCTGGCCGTCGTCGCTCCAGGCGAGCGAGCCGTGGTAGATCGCGTACTGTTGCCAGGTGCGTGCGTGCAGATCCAGCACCGCGACACCGGAGACGGCGTCCGGATACCAGCCGCGCACCGCCAGACAGTCGCCCTGCGGGGACATCGCGGCCTCGGCGACCGGGAGTGGGACGCCGTTTTTGTTCGGTAGCCGCACCCGCCACAGCTCGCGACGGGTCGCCGCATCGAAGAGCACTGCGTTGCGCTCGGTCAGCACGAAGAACTCGGAGCCGGTGGCGCCCGCCGCCAGCGCCCGGGCGCGCGACTCGTCCTGCGGCACCGCGAACGCATCGCCGCCCTCCAGTGGTGTCACGACCGGACCACCGATCGCCGTCGTCACGAGGAACTCGCCGTCCGGCGTCAGCGCGACGGCACGGCAGGCCGGTTCGCCGGTCAGCACCTGCACGCGGCCGTGCTCCCAGACCTTCACCCAGCCGTAGCTCAGGAGCGCGACGCACGCGCCATCGTCCGCGCTCGCGGAGATCTCGACGACGTCGGCGCGGAAGAAGTCGGAGCGCGGGGCGAACCGCTCACGCCACATCGAGACGTCGCCGTCCCGCGGCGTCACCACCTCGTCGTCGGCTCGTTGCACCACCTTCCCGTCCAGCGTCATCAACAGCCACGTCGGCTGGCGCTTGGCGAGTCCGCCCGGCGCCGGAAGGCGCACGTCGAGGTGGGTGTCGCCCGCGAACTGCAGTCGGAAGATCGGCCACGAAGGCGCCCGCCACCGCTGTCGGATCTCGCCCGTGCGCGGGTCGAGGCAGACGACCTCGCCGGCCGCGGTCGCGAGCGCCACCTGCGTCCCGCGCGCGTTGATCGCGACGTGGCTGACGGTCCCGACGCCGACCTCGACCCGCGCGATGCGACGGAGTGCGGGCGGGTGCTGGGTGGTTGCGGTGGGGGGCAGCACCACCAGCGTGCACGCGGCGGCGAGGAGCAGCATCGCCCGCCGTGGGCAAATGTGGTGCCGCCGGCCGGGCAGGCCGCGTGACGCGAGCACCGGCTGCCGGTCGTTACTCGGGAGTAGCGATCTCCCGGCGTGGCCTTCGGTCGGGCTCGGGGCCGTTCCGCTCGGTTCCAGACACGTCGGAAGCGCGAGCGCACGGACCTGCCGCCAGATCCCGATCGGGTGACCGGGGAGCGGCGCTTCGAGGTCGAGAGCGGGCGGCACGCGAGCTCGATCCCGCGTGCGCGCCTTGGGACTTCAGCGGTCGGAGAGAACCGTCCGCGGTGCGGGTCGCCTCAGCGCACCAGCCGCGAGTAGCGGAAGTAGCACTCGAGGGTCAGGCACAGGAGCGCGGTCGAGTAGACGCGGCCGCCGACTTCGCCCCAGACGCCGACTGGATCCCACGAGCCCTCGAAGTTGCCGTCGGTGCGCTGCGTGGTCAGCACGGCTCCGTCAGCGAGCTGGACCAGGCCTTCCAGGCCGCGTCCGCCGATCTGGTAGAGCGCTAGCGTGCCGTAGGTACCAGTAGTAGGCGTCGATCGAGCCATCGTTGGGGTTCCAGACCGGCGGCTTCTTCAGGATCAGCGACGCCTGCCGGTCCATGAGCGGTGTGTCCTGCGGGTCTGGTGCCCGAGGAAGATGCGGCAGAGGAGCGACACGGCGGTCATGCACTCGCCCTTCTCGCGCGGGAAGCGCTGGGCGTGCTCGCCGGCGAGGCGCGAGACTGAGCCGCCGCGCTCGTTGTAGCCGAGCGCCGGTGACCGGGTCGGTCATCTGGTCGAACCAGGCGTCGGCGAGCTTGAACGCGATGGCGTTGACGTCGAGATGGAAGTCCTTCGCGCGACTTGTAGGCCATCACGCACCAGCCGGTGACCGACGTGTCGTTGTCGCCGTCGCGCGGCTGGTAGCGCCAGACGCCGTACGGATTGCGATGCCACTCGAGGTAGTCGATGCCCTTCTGGGCGTTCCGCCTGCAGCAGCTTGTAGTCGGACAGACCGTAGGCCTCGATCATCGCCAGCGCGGCGATCGCGTGGTCGTAGATGAACTCGTTCGAGTTGTTGGTGCCGAACAGGCCGGTGTCAGGATCCTGCTGCTCGCGCAGCCAGTCGACGCCCTTCTTGACGAGCGTCTGCTTGTACTCGGACCGAGCGCAGCGTCGAGCCGTCGCCGAGGAACGCGAGCAGCGCGAGACCGGTGATGCCGACGTCGTGCACCGGGTTGCCGGCGACCGTCGCAGGGCGCGCCCTCGGCGTCGTGCTTCATGAACTCGTCGGCGTCCCAGCGGCCGTCCTCGTCCTGGTGCAGCTTCAGCCATTGCAGCGCCAGGGAGATCGCGGCGGACGACTCCGGTCCGGCCGGCGGCGCGGGCTTCGCGCCGGGACCACGAGGGCCACCGAAGCCTCCGCCGACACCCCGTCCGTGCTCGGCGACCGGTTTCTCGGTGTCCGCGCCGGGCTCACCGAGCCGAGCGGAGTGCCGCAGCGCGAGCGTGTCGACGTCGAACTGGTAGAGGACGTCGCCACGGACGACGAACAGATAGCGTCCGGTCGCGAGCATCGTCGTGCCGGAGCTCGACGAGGCGCGCTCTGGTGCGGCGGGTGTGGGGGCCGGGAGTTCTTGTGCGACGCACGTCGAGGACAGGGAGAGGACGATCGCGGCGGCGAGGCGGATCATGGGTGTTGCTCGGCGCGGAGAGGGTGGGGGCGAACCCCGCGGCAACGTGGCCCGGCCGTCCGCGGTTCAGTGGAATCCGGGTCCGGCGGAACTCACCCGAGGATGCGGCCGCATGCCGGTCCCGTCGCCGGTGCCGACCAGGCGTCGTCGCGAGAAGGCGCCTCGACCCGGTGGGCCGGCGCCGTTCGAGCGCCGCGCCATCGCTCCCACGCCGCGATCGTTCGCCTGCCCCCTCACGCCCTGAAGAAGGCGAGCAGCTCCGCGTTGACCTTCTCCTTCAGCGTGGAGCACAGGCCGTGCGGGGCGCCGGGGAACTCCTTCAGCGTCGCGCCCTTCACCATCTTGACCGCGCGTCGTGCGCCGACGTCGATCGGCACGATCTGGTCGTCGTCGCCGTGGATGAAGAGGGTCGGCACGTCGAACTCGGCGAGGTCCTCGGTGAACTCGGTCTCGGAGAACGCCGCGATGCAGTCGAACACGGCGTTGAGGCCGGCCTGCATGCCCTGCCACCAGAACGACTCGATCAGGCCCTTCGACGTCTGCGCGCCTTCGCGGTTGAAGCCGTAGAACGCCATCGGCAGATCGAGGAAGAACTGCGAGCGGTCGCCGGCCACTTTCGCCCGGATGTCGTCGAACGCCGCCATCGGCACGCCGCCCGGATTCGAGGGCGACTTCACCATGCCGGGCGTCACCGCACTGATCAGCACGGCCTTGGCGACGCGCTCGGTGCCGTGTCGTCCGATGTAGCGCGCGACCTCGCCGCCGCCGGTCGAGTGGCCGACATGGATCGCATCGTGCAGGTCGAGACTCTCGACCAGCTGCGCGAGGTCGTCGGCGTACGTGTTCATGTCGTTGCCGTTCCACGGCTGGCTCGAACGGCCGTGGCCGCGCCGATCGTGCGCGATGCAGCGGTAGCCCTTGGACCCGAGGAACAGCATCTGGTCCTCCCACGCGTCGGCGGACAGCGGCCAGCCGTGGCTGAACACCACCGGCTGCCCCTCGCCCCAGTCCTTGAAGTAGATCTCGGTGCCGTCTTCGGTCGTGAACTTGCTCATCGGTCCGGTGCCTCCGTTTGGGTGGGAAGGCGGCGTCTTCGTCCGCAAGCGATCCGAGCGCAAGTGGCCGACATCGAGTCCCGGCGACAGCTCCCCCGCGACATCTGCTGCCTACAATCCGTGTTCCGCCGGCGTGTCGCTGCGCCGGCGATCGCGCGCTGAGCTCGTTCACCCGGCGAGGAGCCGGGTCGAGTTCTCCACTCACGATCCGAGCCGGGCCCAGAGACCGTTGCTCAAGTCGTAGCCGAGCGGTCCACCGGTCGGCCCGTAGATCGTCTGCAAGGCGATCCCGACGCCGGCGAGCTGCGGGACGTTCGGCACCGGTACCTGGATCGACCACTGCGCGGCGTTGGTCGTGTGCAGGGTGACCCAGTTGCCGAGGTCGATCGCGGAGCTGCACGTGCTCGCGCCGAGAGGGATCGGGTAGACCGGCGGTCGGCTGAGCAGCAGCACGCCGAGTGCGCCCGCGGCGCCGTCGCGACACGCGATCGTCAGCGACCTTCCGATCACGGGTCGAGACATGCCGAGGTGTGGGAGGAACGGACCGCTCCCGCAGGCACCGCCGACGTCACGGAAGTCGGCGAGCACGCGGCCGGACAACACGAGGTAGCCGCAGCTCGGCCACGGGCCCGGGCAGCCGACGGCGAGATCGCCGAACCCGTCGCCGTCCACATCGCCGATGCCGGCGAGCGCGCGACCACAACCTCCGGTCGGTGGACTCGCAGTGAACGACCAGAGCAGGGTTCCATCCAGTCCCGAGAACACGTGGACCTCGCCGCTGCCCTGGTCGGGAACACCGGCTGCGACGTCGCCGACACCGTCCTGGTTCAGGTCGCCGACACCCGCCACCGACAGGCCGAAGACACCGGTGCCGCCGTTCCGGAACGGCAGCTCGAGCCGCAGCCGGAGCCCGCCGGTCGCACCGGAGTACACGTCGACGACACCGGCGCTGCCCGTGGACGCACTCAGTGCCGGTCGACCCACCAGGACCTCGCGCTTCCCGTCGCCGTCGAGGTCGGCGGTCTCGTAGAAGCGCCCCGAATCGAGGTTCGGGGTCGGCGAGATCGTGAACAGCAGCGCAGGCGGCGCGTTCGCGAACATCCAGATCGTGTCGGACGCACCGAGCGCGAGGTCGATGACCCCGTCGAAATTCAGGTCTCCCGCGGGCCGCAGCGTCGCGATGGGCGCGACGGCCGGGGCCGAGCCGACGTGGACGAGCTGGGCGCCGGTCCGACCGTTCAGGACGTACACCTCCAGGCTGTGGGCCGTCTCGTCGAACGTCGCGACCGCGATGTCCGCGAGCCCGACGAACGTGAACGCTCCGACCTCGCACACGCTGACGAAGCTCGTCTGCGGCGTCGCCGGGAGGATCACGATCCGCTGCCCGCTCGCACCCGAGTACACCGACAGCTCGAACGACGTCAGCACGGCGACGTCGCTCCGGCCATCGCCGTCGACGTCGTCCAGGCCCACCGCGTCCAGCAGCAGACTCTGCGCGTTCGGGTCGATGCCGGTGACCGAGTGGATGACGCTGCCGCTCGCCCCGGAGACGACCCGCACCTCGTCGGGTCCGATGTCGGACGGCTGCGTCACGACGTAGTCCGGCACGCCGTCGCCGTCGACGTCGCCGGCCCGGCGCACCTCCTCCCCGAGGCGGGTCTGGATCGGACCGACGTGCTGGAACAACACGCGCTGCGCGGCGAGCGAGCCGGCGAGCAGGATCAGGCAGAACGGCGCGATGCGCATGGAGCCCCCTCGACGAACCCGGCCGCGCGACCCGTGCGCGCCGACGAGGCGACACGAAGGCGGCCGGACCGCGCGCATTCTCCTCGCGTCGAACCGAGGCCGGAACCGGGAACCACGCGATTCGGGGCGCGGATCGACGGCAGGTCGGAGGACCCTCCCGCGTGCGGGACCGGTCGACCCGATCGGGGATGCTCGCGATGCCGCCGCGTCGAGGACAGCGAGTCGACTCCACATCGTCGCCATGCCAGCAGCCCCTCGCCGTCGACCGATCCGATAGTCTGAACCGGCACCGTCTTTCGATGAGCCAGCCCGCCACCTACGACCACACGCAACACGGCAAGCTGCACTGGCTGCTGCTCGCGGTCGCCGCCGGGGCGGTCGCGGGTGGGTTGTCGCTGGGGGACGCCGAGGACGGGGGACCACGGCTGGTCGCGCTGCTGGTCGCCGGGATCCTGGTGATCGCTGCGCTGAGCTTCGCGTGGCTGCGCGTGTGCGACGCGGGGGACGAGCTGCTGGTGAGCTTCGGGCCGTTGCCGCTGCTGCGGCGCCGCGTGCCCTACCGTCGGATCACCGCGGTCGCGCGCGGCCGCAGCCTGCTGCTCGAGGGCTGGGGGGTGCACTACATGTTCGGGCGCGGCTGGACCTGGAACCTCTGGGGGCGCGACACGGTCGTCGTCGAACTCGGCGACCGCATGCTCCGGATCGGCACCGACGATCCGGACGGGCTGGTGCGGTTCCTGGAGGGGCGCACCGATTCGACTCGCTGAACCGACGCGTGCAGCGAGCCCGGGACCGTGCGTCCTCGATCCGTTGCCGATGGCGGACGGTCTTCCGGCGTCGGCGAACCGACGCTCGACATCCAGCCAGCCGCAGCGCCAGCGAGTCGTCGATCGGCTCGAGGAGTCGCGCGGGACGTCGCCGACACGTCGCGAGTGCCCTGCGCATCGACGGAACCGAATCGGAGCGATCGAGATCACGAGGCGAGCAAAGAGCGCTCGCCGTGAGCGCGCGTTTTCGACGCGCGGCCGGTCTGCGCATCGCTAGACTCCGCGGCCCCCCACGGAAGGAACACGCGATGCACATGCCCACCTCGCTCGTCGGAGCGATCGTCGCGGCGTTTACGACCTGCGTCGGTTCGACCGCCCTCGCGCAGGAGGTCCTGCCGGCGCTGCCACCACCGTTTCACGGCAAGATCGGTCTCGACGCCGCGCATTCGAAACCCGACTTCCCGCAGCCGGTGACGGCGCCGGAGGGATCGCCGAACGTCGTCGTGGTCCTGCTCGACGACGTCGGCTACGGGGCGTCGAGCACGTTCGGCGGTCCGTGCCAGACGCCGACGCTCGAGCGCCTCGCCCAGCACGGTCTGCGCTACACGCAGTTCCATACGACGGCGCTGTGCTCGCCGACGCGTGCGGCGCTGCTGACCGGGCGCAACCACCACACGGTGCACACCGGCGTGATCATGGAGGCCGGCACCGGGTTCCCCGGCTACGACACGGTGATGGGGAAGGACACCGCGACCGTGGCCGAGGTGCTCCGTCAGAAGGGGTGGAACACGTCGTGGTTCGGCAAGAACCACAACGTCCCCGACTGGCAGTCGAGTCAGGCGGGGCCGTTCGACCTCTGGCCGACCGGTCTCGGGTTCGACCACTTCTACGGTTTCATCGGCGGCGACACGAATCAGTGGCGTCCGGCGGCCGTCGAGGGCACGCGACCGATCGAGCCGTATCTCGGCAATCCCGACTACAACTTCGACGACGACATCGCCGACCAGGCGATCAAGCTGGGTGCGCGACCAGAAGGCCGCGGCGCCGGGCCGGCCGTTCTTCCTCTACTACGCGCCGGGCGCGACGCACGCGCCGCATCAACCGCGGAAGCAGTGGGTGGACAAGTACCGCGGACGCTTCGACGCCGGGCTGGGACGCGATCCGCGAGGAGACGTTCGACCGCCAGAAGGCGCTCGGCGTGATCCCGGCAGAACGCCCATCTGACGAAGCGGCCGGACTCGATCCCCGCCTGGGACTCGCTCGATGCCGATCAGAAGGCGCCTGTATGCGCGGATGATGGAGATCTACGCGGGCTTCCTCGAGCAGACCGACCACAACGTCGGTCGCGTGCTCGACGCGATCGCCGGCCTCGGCCAGCTCGACAACACGCTGGTCATCTTCATCGTCGGCGACAACGGCGCGAGCGCCGAAGGCAGCCTGCAGGGCCTGCTCAACGAGATGACGTTCTTCAACGGCGTGAAGGAGGACTACCACGAGCTACTGAAGCAGATCGACGAGATCGGCACGTGGAAGACCTACAACCACTACCCCGTCGGTTGGGCGCACGCGATGTGCACGCCGTTCCAGTGGACCAAGCAGATCGCGTCCCACTACGGCGGCACGCGCAACGGGCTGGTGATCTCCTGGCCGGCCAGGATCCACGATGCGGGCGGCACCCGCTACCAGTGGCACCACGTGATCGACATCGCGCCGACGATCCTCGACGTGTGCGGTCTCGAGCAGCCATCCTCGGTCAACGGCGTCGCGCAGAAGCCGATCGAAGGCGTCAGCATGGTCTACTCGTTCGACGACGCGAACGCCGAGGGCCGGCGCAAGACGCAGTACTTCGAGATGATGACCAACCGCGGCATCTACCACGACGGCTGGTTCGCCTGCAGCCGCTACGGCCTGCCGTGGGAGACGGCCGGGCGCGGCAACGACTTCATGGACGCGCCGTGGGAGCTGTACGACATCGACCACGACTTCAGCCAGGCACACGATCTGGCCGCCCAGCAGCCGGCGAAGCTGAAGGAGCTGCAAGCGTTGTTCGACCGCGAGGCACGCAAATACGACGTGTATCCGCTCGACGCGCGGATGTCCGAGCGCATGGATCCGAAGCTCCGCGTCGGCGGCACACCACCGACGAGCTGGAGATATGCCGGCAGCCACGTGTAGCTTCCCGAGCCGATCGGTCCGCAGCTGTTCCCGCGTGGTCACACGATCACTGCCGACGTCGTGATCCCGAAGGGTGGTGCGGAAGGCGTGGTGACGTGTGCCGGTGGGTACTCCGCCGGCTGGTGTCTCTACGTCCGCGACGGCAAGCCGGTGTTCCGCTACACCTGCTTCGACATCGCGAACGTCACGGTCGAGGGCACGGTCGCGTTGCCCGAGGGTGAGGTGACGATCGGTTCGGAGTTCACTCCCGACGGGTCGAAGGAAGGCGGCGGCACGCTGCGCCACACGGTGAACGGCAAGCCCGCCGGAGAGGGCAAGCTGACGCGGACCTTGTTCCGTCACGGCCTCGAGCCCTTCCAGGTCGGGCGCGACTCGATCACGCCGATCGACCCGAGCTACGCGGACCAGGGGCACTTCCCGTTCACCGGGACGATCGAGACGGTGAAGTTCGCGCTGACGCCCGCGCGCTGAGCGGGTCCGCGGTCTCGATCGGGGACCGCGCTTCGGGCGCCGCCCCGGTTCGAGACCGCGACTGTGGCGTTCTCCTTCAGCGGTGTGCCGCGACCTGTCGATCCGTTCCGCACCGGTCACCGCGACCGTCTGACAAGGAGAACCCCATGATCGACAACCTCGACAAGGTCATCGAGATCGCGAAGAAGCTTCGCAAGCTCGCCAAGAAGGTCGACAACCAGGACGTCCAGAGCCTGATCGTCGACCTGAATCTCAGCATCGCCGACCTGAAGATGCAGATCGCCGAGGCGCAACAGGCGGATCTTCGCTCGCCGACGGCGTCGAACGCCCGCGAGCCGCGCGCCGACGCACCGGAGCGGACCGAGGATCGCGCGCCGGTCGCGACGAGTGGGCACCCGCTCGCGCCGACGCCGATGCACCGGGACTGAGACGCGCGGCGGTACCGCGGCGCGTCTCGGGGTCTCACGACAAGAGGTCGAAGTCGCCACCCAGCACGCGCTCGACCCGGCCGGTACGCCAGCCGCGGACCGCATCGCGGGCCAGCGGCGACGGCCCCTCGCGGTAGCGGCGCACGATGCGCGTCCGATGCATCTCGGCGTGCGGCCAGATGGCCCGCGCCAGGGCGTTGCGCTCGCCGGGGGCCGCGTCGTCGGGCTGCGGCGCGACCGTGACGCGCACGCGCAGCCGATCCGCGATCGTGCCGCCGCGGCCGATCACCTCGAACACGTGGAGGCCTGACTCCTCGGCCAGGATCGGGTAGGCGCCGAAGCCGGTGATCGCGAGCTCGAGGCGATACGGCGACTCGCCGGTCGACTCGCCGACTTCCCCGATCTCCATGCCGCGAGTCTCGGCCCATGCCCGATACATCGCACCGACGCGCCGCGCCGCCGCGTTCACCGCATCGGGATCGGGTTGGCCGTCGAGCACCGCTTCCACGCGCACGAGTGCGTCCGCCGGCAGGCCGGCGTCGAGCCCGTCGAGCGCGCGCGACAGCAGGTGGACGCGCTCGGCGAGTCGGCCGACGAGATCGCGCCGCGGATGGGCCCGCGGGCGGCCGTCGTGGTCACAGACGCGCGCGAGCAGGCGCTCCGCGGTGTCGACACCGACGCCGATCCGGTCGAGGTACTCCGCACGGCCGAGCACGCGCCAACGCTCCGGCGACGTCCAGAAATCCGCGCCGGCCATCGCCTCGAGGTCGGCCGCCTTCTGTCGCTGCCAGTCGTCGCTGTTGGTGCGCTCGTGCAGCTCGGCGAACTGACGGCGGAGCAGCTCGACCTCGGCCGCGGTGCCACGCGGCTCGAACGCGATGGCCGGAACGTCGCGATCCCCGGGTTCGATCGTCTCGGGTGCCGGCTCCGGATCGGGTGCGTCCGGGTCGACGAACTCGACCTGCAACCCTCGCCCGTCGCTCCGCACGAACAAGAACTGATCACCGTTCGGCGCACGCCGTTGCGCGATGGTCTTGGCGAGCGGCGCGAGCAGGTAGCGCTCGATCGTGCGGCGGAGCGGACGCGCGCCGAGCTCGGGCGAGAAGCCACGGTCGAGCAGGAACGCGTGCGCCGAGTCGTCCCACTCGACCGCCCATTGCCGGTCGCGCAGGCCACGCCGCTCGAGCACACCGCGCAGCTCCTTGTCCAGCACGCGTCGCATGTCGGCGCGGTCGAGCGATCGGAACACGACGATCCGATCGATGCGGTTCAGGAGCTCGGGACGGAACTCGGCGAGCAGCGCCTTCTCGACGGCGGGATCGACGCCGGTGACCGAGTGCGCGGCACCGAACGTCATCGCCGCGCGCCGTGTGGCGGTCGCGCCGACGTTCGAGGTCATGATCAGGATCGCGTGCCGGAAGTCCGCGGTGCGCCCGCGCCGGTCGGTCAGGCGCCCGTCGTCGAACACCTGCAGGAACAGGTCGTGGATCGACGGGTGCGCCTTCTCGACCTCGTCGAGTAGCACGACCGCGAACGGCTGGCGTCGGATCTCGTGGACGAGTGCGGTGCTGCCCGGCACGTCCTCGCGGTCGCCGAGCAGCCGCGCGACCGACTCCGGCGACTGGAACTCGCTCATGTCGAGCCGCAACATCCGTTCGGACGAGCCGAACAGGAACGCCGCCAGCGTCTTCGCGATCTCGGTCTTGCCGGTACCGGTCGGTCCCGTGAAGAGGAACACGCCGAGCGGACGCCCCGGATCCGTCAGGCCAGCCTTGATCACCGCGACGCGGTCGACGAGGCAGGTGATCGCCTCCGGCTGCCCGACGACACGTTCGCGGAACAGGCCCTCGAGCGCATCGAGATCGAGGCTCTCACGCTCGTCGATGATCGTGCGCGGCAGGCCGGACATACGCGACAGGGTCGCCAGCACGTCGTCGATCGCGAACGGGCCGCTCGCGCCGGCGCTGTGTCGCGCGTCCGCGCCAGCAGCTCGAGAAGTGCGCCGGGCTGTGCGCTGCGTCCGAGGAACTGCTGCGCGAGCTGCTGTGCCTCCGCGACGACCGCGTCGTCGCATGCCGGCGGCTCCCCGTCGTCGGCGATCTCGCGCGCCCAGCGATGGCCGAGCGCCACGGTCTCGGCGTCCCGCGTGGGCTCGACGCGCACGAGCTCGAGCGCCGTACGCAGGCGCGGCTCCTCGCGCAACAGTCGTTCGAAGCCGTCGCCGGTCACCTCGGCGACGAGCCGCAGGCGACCCGAATCCAGCGCCGGCCAGATCATGTCGAGCACGCTCGACGCGCTGAACCGGTGGCGCCCGGCCTGGCTCGGCTCCTCGAGGTCCGGCACGATCCAAAGCACCCGCGGCCGGTCGCAGAGATTGGCGAACAGCTCGCGAACGCGGTTCTCGAGCTCGCCCACGTAGATCTGCCCGGCGATCACCTCGACTGCACCCGCCTCGAACAGCGTCCAGTCGTCCTCGAGGAGATCCTCGCCGAGCAGCTTCAGGATCGTGGTCTTGCCCACGCCCGGCTCACCGACCAGCACCACACCGCGCGGGCGTTCGGCGAGGACCTGCTCGCGGATGGTGTCGATGCGCGCGTCGATGCTGGCGTCGCGGACGAGACCGGAGGTGTCGATGTTCGACCACAACTTGCCGACGCGATTCAGGAAGGCGACGTTGACCGTGTCGCGCAGCATCGACTCCAGACAATCGACCGCGCGACGTGCACCGGCGTCGCGGAGGACCTCCAGGATCCATTCGCGCTCGCCGGGATCGAGCTGTGCCGCCGTGTCCTCGTCGAGGTCGTCGTCACCGGCGGCAACTCTGCGCCGCACGAACTCGGTGAGGACTCGCCGCGTCCAGTGGCGCCGCCAGGAGTCATCCACGCGCTCGAGCACCGGGCCGAGCAGGGCGCCGTCGACGCGTCGCTCCAGCGCCAGCAGCGCGAAATACCGCGCGTAGGCGCTCACCGTCGACATGCCCTCCAGCACGCGCTCTCGCAGGTGCTCGACCTCGCCCGTCCGCTGACCCAGCGCGATCGCGGCGAGGGTGCTCAGCAGGGCGTTGTCGCCGGAGAAGTAGGCCAGCACCTCGTCGTCGCCGAACGGTCCCTCGACGAGCTGTCGCACGACCTGCTGCACACCCGGGTGCGCGATCAGGTCGTCGGGGTGCGCGACGCGCTCGTAGGCGGACTCGAGCGACGCGACCATTCCGTACAGCGCGGCGCGGGGATCGGGCGGCTCGCTCGGTGCGCGGCGTGCTGTCGCCCTCGCGCGCCCTGGCGCCACCCGCTGTCTCCACGCCGATGGCTCCTGACGCGGCCGGCTTGGAAGCACACCGCACCGCGCTCGCCGGGCACGGCTGCCGCATGCTCGGATCGGTCGTGGATGAAAACGACGCGGTGCACGAGGCGATGGTGCGCGCGTGGCGAAGCCTCGGGCGGTTCGACCGGCGTGCGCCGCTCCGGAGCTGGCTCCTGCGCATCGCGACCAACGTGTGCCTCGATCTGCTGGCCGACCGGAAGCGTTGCGCGCGGCCTGCGGCCGGGGTGGGCACGCGTTCGGAACGAGAAGAAGTGGCGACCGACCCCTCAGCCACGCAACCGTCGGTCGCCACGGCCCTCTTTCCCGGTCGCGTGGCTCTCGCGGCGGCGCCCTTAGCAAGGCCCGTGCCGCCCGGTTCGGCGGGCGTGTCGGGAGCCCTGCCCGAGCGACTCGCCAGGCGCTTCCGGCCGCCCCGCGCCGTGCTAACGTGCCGCGCATGGCGACCCGCCCCGCGTCCGTAAGCGCTTACCTCGACTCGCTGCCGGCCGATCGGCGCGACACCGTCGAGGCGATCCGTGCGGTGATCCGGAAGAACCTCGACCCCGCGTTCGAGGAAGGCATCCAGTACGGGATGATCGGCTACTTCCTGCCACACTCGGTGTATCCCGCGGGATACCACTGTGACCCGAAGCAGCCCCTGCCGTTCGCCTCGATCGCGTCGCAGAAGAACCACATCGGCATCTACCTGTTCTGCGTGTACGGCGACGAGGACGTGGCCGCGCGCTTTCGCGAGGAGTGGCTCGCGACCGGCAAACGGCTCGACATGGGCAAGAGCTGCGTGCGCGTGAAGAAGCTCGAAGACGTGCCGTTGCCGGTGCTCGGCCGCACGATCAAGCGAGTGACGGCGAAGAAGTTCGTCGCGCGCTACGAAGCCCTGGTCGGGCGGGACGGCGGCGAGCGCGCGGCGGCGAAGCCGAAGCCGGCGAAGAAGCGCGCGACGAAGCGGACCGCGACGCGCAAACCTGCCGCGAACAAGGCCCCCGCCAGGCGAGGGTCGAAGCGGGCCTGAGCGCGTCGCGGCGGAGGGCCTGGAATCGGCGGTCCCAGGCCAGTGGTCCGCGGGTCTGCCGGCGGTGCCGGCGGCCGGCGCGATGCCTCGGGTGTGGGAAAGCACGGGTCGGTGCGCGCGTTTCACGGGAATCGCCCTTGCGGGACGTTCCGCGTGAGCCAGGGATCGATCATGAGCACGACCACTCTCGAGCATCCGCACACCGATCCGTCGACCGCCGCGGGGCGGCGTCCGGGAATCGACCTGTTCCGGATCGCCGGCATCCGGATCCGGCTGCACTACTCGTGGTTCCTGATCTTCCTGCTGCTGCTGTGGAGCTTGTCGGCCGGCTACCTGCCGACCGAGTACCCGGGCGAGTCGACGGGCGTCTACTGGGGCGCCGGCCTGATCGCCGTCGTGCTGTTCTTCGGGTCGTTGCTGCTGCACGAGCTCGCGCACTCGCTGGTCGCGAAGGCGCACGGCATGGAGATCCCGGAGATCACGCTGTTCCTGTTCGGCGGCGTGTCGGAGCTGCGCGAGGAGCCGGACACGCCGGGCTGGGAGTTCAAGATCGCGGTCGTCGGCCCGCTGATGAGCTTCGCGCTCGGTGCGCTGTTCTGGGGGATCCACGCGGCGCTGCCGGCATCGACGACGCCGATCGTGATGGGGGTCATCGCCTACGTCGGCTGGATCAACCTCGCGCTCGGCGTGTTCAACCTGCTTCCCGGCTTCCCGCTCGACGGCGGACGCTTGCTACGCGCGCTGCTCTGGCAGCGGGGTGGCTCGCTGCGACGCGCGACACGGCAGGCTGCGGACGTCGGCAAGGCGCTGGCGATCGGCATCATGGTGCTGGGCGGCATCGAGGTGTTCCTCGGCGGGCTGCTCGGCGGTGTGTGGCTGCTGCTGATCGGCATGTTCCTGCGCTCGAGCGCCGAGGCCGGCTATCAGGGACTGGTGATGCGCAGCGCGCTCGAACACTGCGACGTCGCGTCGGTGATGACGCGCGAGCCGGTCACCGTGAGCTCGGAAACCACGCTGCAGACGCTGATCGACGCCTACATCCTCGCGCGCGGTCATCGCGGCTTCCCGGTGGTGGACGGCGATCGCGCCGTCGGGCTGATCACGCTCGGCGACGTGCAGGACGTGCCACGCGACAGCTGGTCGCAGATCACCGTCGCCGACCGCATGCACCCGTCGGACGACTCGATCGTCGTCGCCGAGCACACACCGTTGACCGACGCACTCGAGAAGATGCAGCGCAACGGCAAGGGCCGTCTGCTCGTGATGAAGGACGGCAAGCTGGCCGGCATGCTGAGCAAGGAGGCGCTGCTTCGCTTCGTGACGGTGCGCAACCTGCTCGACCTCGGCGACGAGCCGGGTGCGCCGGTCAGCCGGCCAGGATCCTGAGCGTCGAGACGCGGGACCGAGTCCATCGATTCGGTCGATGCGGGGAACGACCTCGGTGACGTGGGTGGGCGGACGTCCGTGGCCGTCTGCGCGTGTCTCGCGTCACCCGATCGGGTAGACCATGTCGTGCATGACCCGTGCTCGGGCTCTTCCCTTCGCCGTGCTGCTCGCCGTGGGCGCGCCGGTCGTGGCGCAGGAGCCGGCGTCCCCGCCACGCCCGAAGATCGCGCTGGTGCTCGGCGGCGGCGGCGCGCGCGGCCTTGCGCACATCGGCGTGCTCGAGGTGCTCGAGGAGCGCCACGTGCCGATCGACCTCGTCGTCGGCACGAGCTGGGATCGCTGGTCGGTGGTCTCTACGCGGCGGGCTGGTCGCCGAAGGAGCTGCGCGAGCTCGTGAGCAGCGCCGACTGGGCGCAGGTGTTCGCCGACACGCCGAAGCGGCAGGAGCTGTCGTTCCGCCGCAAGCAGGATGACAACGACTTCCTGATCCGGCTCGAGTTCGGGTGGAAGGACGGCGGCCTGACGCTGCCGCCGGGCCTCCTGCAGGGGCAGAACGCGAGGCGGCTCCTCGACCGGGCGACGCTGCGAGGTTTCCGCGCGAAGACGTTCGACGATCTCCCGATCCCGTTCCGCTGCGTCGCGGCCGACCTCGCCGACGGCTCGAAGGTCGTGTTCGCCTCCGGGGATCTCGCCGACGCGATGCGCGCCAGCATGTCGATTCCCGGCGTGTTCGCGCCCGCGATCGTCGACGGGCGCCGCCTCGTGGACGGTGGCATCGTCGAGAACCTGCCGGTCTCGGTGGCGAAGAGCCTCGGCGCCGACATCGTGATCGCCATCGACGTCGGCACGCCGCTGTCGTCGGTGGAGCAGCTGTCGTCGTTGCTCGGCGTCACCGACCAGGTCGCCGGGATCATGATGCAGCAGAACCAGAACCAGTCCCGGAAGCTCATCGACGACGACGACGTGCTGTTGACGGTGCCGCTCGAGAACGTGACGACGATGGGCTTCGACCTGTACGACGAAGCCATGGGAGAGGGTCACACGGCCGCGGAGACGATCGCACCGCGTCTCGCCTCGCTCGGCGTCGACGACGCGACGTGGCAGGCGTGGTTGAAGCGGCAGCGCCACGAGTTCGTCCCGCCGCGGATCGACCGCATCGTCATCAAGAACCACAGCGCGCTCGGGGACGACGTCCTCAGGGATCGCATCACACAGAAGACCGGGGAGCCGCTCGACGCCGACCAGCTCGATCGGGACATGGGCAAGCTCACCGAACTGAAGACCTTCGACAACGTGCGCTACGAGGTCGACCCCGTCGAGACCGGATCGGGTCCGGACGAGGAGCTCAACGAGCTGGTCGTCGAGGCGACCGAGCGCAGCTGGGGGCCCAACTACTTCCGATTCGGCCTCGGCCTCGCCAGCGACTTCCGCGGTGACAACGATTTCGACATCGCGGTGCGTCACACCTTGCGACCGGTCAACGCGCTCGGTGGCGAGTGGCGCAACGACCTGCGCGTCGGCAGCCAGAACCTGCTGCGCAGCGAGTTCTACCAGCCGCTCGATCCGAGCCTGAGTTGGTTCGTCGCGCCGTCGATCGAGGCGCAGAAGCGCTCGTTCACGTTCATCGAAGAGGGGCGCACGCTGTTCGACGCGGACGCCTTCTGGGTGCAGGGCAACTTCTTGGTGGGCCGCGTGCTCGGCAACTGGGGCGAGATCCGCATCGGCTACTCGCGGCTCGATGGCTCGGCGAAGCCCGATCTCGGGCTCCTGGGCGACCTGCCGCGCTTCGAGTTCCAGGACGGTTACGTGTCGGCGCGATTGACGATCGACACGCTCGACAGCTTCGCGTTCCCGCATCGGGGGTTCTACTCGGTCGCCGAAGTGCGGTACGGCAGCGATCCGCTCGGCGCGGGCGACGAGTACGCGCTGGGCGAACTCAACATGGCGTGGCCGCAGACGTTCGGCCGCATGACGATCCTCCCGCGGCTGGTGATCGGCAGCGAGTTCGAGCCGGGCGCCGAAGCGCTTCAGGCGTTCACGTTGGGCGGGTTCCTCCAGCTCTCGGGCCTTCGGCCGGACGAGCTGATCGGCAGCCAGGCCGCGTTCGCGGCACTCATCGGCTACTACCGCCTCTCGAAGCCCGCGACCCGGTTCAGCAACTCGTTCTACCTCGGCGGCTCGATCGAGACCGGCGCGACCTGGTTCAGCAAGTCCGAGATCAGCGCCAGCGACCTCCGCCTCGCCGGCTCGGTGTTCCTCGGCATCGATTCGCTGATCGGTCCGATCTACACCGCGTTCGGCGCCGCGGAGGGCAGCAACTACGCCGCGTACTTCTACCTCGGAACGGCGTTCTGAGCGGGATGGTCAGCGGGGCCCCTCACTTCTCGAACATCGCCGTGTAACGCCGTTGCATCTCCTCGACCGACAGCTTCTCGATCGTGTGGCCGAGCGCCCACTCGTGGCCGTACGGGTCCCGGACGCGGCCGGAGCGCTCGCCGTAGAAGCGATCTTCGGCGGGGAAGCGCAGGGTGGCGCCGGCCTCGACGGCGGTGCGGATTCCGGCATCGGCGTCGTCGACGTGAAGGTGGATCGTGGTGCTCGTGCCGCCGAGGCTGTCCGGGCAGAGGACGCCCAGCCCCGGGAACTCCTCGGCCAGCATCACCGTGTAGTTGCCGAGGCGGAACTCCGCGTGCGCGATGCGACCGCTCGGTTCGACGAGACGGAACAGCTCCTCGGCGCCGAACGCCTGCTTGTAGAACTCGAGGGCGGCGGCCGCGTCGCGGACGCACAGATGGACGAACAGCTCGTTGACCTTGGTGTGCATGACGGATGTCCGGGTGACGGAGAGGAGCACCGAGCGGAGCGAGCCACCGCCTCGGTGTCTTGAACGAATCGGAAATCGACTCACCGGATCGGCACGTGGCCGGGGAGGTCGGGTGCCAACGGGCGATATGCGCTCGGCGGCATGCCGAGGAGCGCTCGGAACTCGCGGCACAGGTGAGCCTGGTCGCTGAAGCCACCGTCTGCCGCGAGCCGCGCCCAGCCGCCTGCAGCTGCGCGGTCCGCGGCCACCCGGTCGGCGACCGCACGCACGCGCAGGACGCGGCAGTAGGCCTTTGGCGGGAGGCCAACGGCATCGTGGAACAGGCCGGACACGTGCCGCTCGCTGTAGCCGGTGCGCCGGCACACCTCACGAATCGACGGATCGTCGCTCCGCGCGCCGAACTCCGCGAGCGCCGCGCGCACCGCAGCGTGCAGTGGACGCGCTCGCCCGAGCCGCCGGCGCAACAGCGCTTCGAGTCGGGCGAAGCCCAGTGCCGGCCATGCCGCGAGCCGGGTCAGCTCGTCGTGGAGCCGGTTCGCTTCGTCGCCGAGGAGATCGGCGAGCGGCGTGTGCCGACCGCTCAGCTCGCGCGCGGGGACGCCGAGCAGGACCGATGCACCGCCGGGCTCGAACTGCACGCCGAACGATCGCGTCGGCAGCGACACGTCTCGCACGACCGGTCCGCTGCGGACGCCGCCGACGACGGACCAGCCGAAACTCCGTCCCTCGACGTCGTCCAGGTCGTCGAACAGTCTCACTGCCGGACCGTCGACGCGGACCGCGAGATGGAGCGTCCCGGTCGGGAGCGCGCGTTCGCGCGCGGCACCTCCGTCCGGAGTCGGGCGGCCGGGCGCATCGCTGAACCACATCGTCCGCACGAACGGGGCGAGCGCAGCAGTCGGGCGATGGTGGAGGAGCACGGAGCGGGGCGCGGCGGGAGTGGGAACGTGCCCCATCTTCACGTCGCGCATTCGTCGCACCAACCCCGGAACCCTCCTGCCCTATCCTCCCGGTCGACATGCCGCGGCCGAACCCAGCCCCGAACGACCTGGCACGCGTCCTCGCGTACCACGAGCGCACCAAGCACCACCGCGATCGGTTCGCGCAATCGCTCGGCTACCTGGACTGGGCGAACCAGCCCGATCCGTTCCGGCGCTACGACGGCGCGATCGCGCTCGATCTCGATCGCCTGGAGCCGACGGCGACACCGCGGCTCGACGATCTCGATCGACCCGGTCGCGTGAGGCCGCACCCGCTCGACCACCGAACGGTGTCGCGGCTCTTGTTCGACAGCCTCGCGCTGTCGGCGTGGAAGGCGTATCGCGGCACGCGCTGGTCGCTTCGGGTCAACCCGTCGAGCGGCAACCTGCATCCGACCGAGGGCTACCTGCTCTGCGATGCCGCGAGCGGCATGTCCGAAGTGCCGTCGCTGTTCCACTACACACCATTCACGCACGCGCTCGAGCGCCGGCGTCGGATCCCGCGTGACGCGTGGTCGGCACTCACGGCGGGACTGCCGGACGGCGCGCTGCTCGTTCGGATTCACGTCGATCCACTGGCGGGAGTCGTGGAAGTACGGCGAGCGCGCCTACCGGTACTGCCAGCACGACGCGGGTCACGCGATCGCGGCGGTGACGCTGGCCGCGGCGGCGATCGGCCACACCGCGCGACTCGCCGAAGGTCTCGGCGACGACGACCTCGCGCTCCTGCTCGGCGTGCACGGTCAGCGCGGCGTCGAGGCCGAGCATCCTGACGCGCTCCTGGTCATCGCTCCGGTCGCCGAGTCGAGCACCGATCGACCGTGGCCGCGACTCCGCGTGACCGACGACGTGCGCGCGCGCCTCGCCGCGGTCGAGCCGGACGGCGTGCCGAACGTCCTGAGCACCGAGCACCACGACTGGCCCGCCATCGACGACGTCGCGGCCGCCTGCCGTCGACCCGCCGGCGCGCCGAACCTCGGCGTCGCGTTCGACGCCGGTGCGCTGCCCGAGCTCGCGCCGCGCGAGGTCGCGGCGAGAACGGTGTTCCGGCGGCGTCGCAGCGCGGTCGAGCTCGATGGCGTCACGACGATCGGACGCGACGTGTTCTACCGCATGCTGCAGCGGCTGCACCCGGGGCTCGTGCCGTTCACAACGCTGCCGTGGCGTCCGGCCGTGCACCTCGCGATCTTCGTGCACCGCGTCGAGGGCCTGGATCCGGGCCTCTACCTGCTCGTGCGGGATCCTGCGCGGCGCGAGGCCCTGCGCGCGGCGATGCGCGACGAGTTCCGCTGGACGCGGCCATCCGGCTGCCCCGACGGACTCGACCTGTGGACGCTCGCGATCGGCCCGTGCGACCACGCCGCGCGCGCCGTGAGCTGCGGCCAGGACATCGCGGCGAACGGCGCGTTCGCGCTCGGGATGATCGCGGAGTTCGAGCCTCGCCTCGCGGAGCACGGGCCGTGGTCCTACCGCTGTCTGCACCACGAGGCCGGCGCGATCGGGCAGGTGCTGTATCTCGAGGCAACGGCCGCCGGGGTCGCCGGGACCGGCATCGGCTGCTTCCTCGATGATCTGATGCACGAGATGCTGGGCCTGTCCGGGCACGACTGGCAGACGCTCTACCACTTCACGGTCGGCGGCGCGGTCGAAGACGAGCGCTTGCAGGTGCTCGACGCCTACCACCACCTCGCCGAGTGACGCGAGGCGTCGGGGCGGCGGTCCACTACGCTTCGGGCGAACACGGTGAACGTCGCTTGACGCTGCTGCAGGGCATCCTCCCGTTCGATCGATCGCGACTCGGCGCCGACGTGCTCGCCGGCGTCACGCTGGCGGCGATCGGGATCCCGGAGGTGATGGGCTACACGAAGATCATCGGTACGCCGGTGGTCACCGGGCTCTACACGATGCTCCTGCCGATGGTGGCGTTCGCGCTGCTCGGCGCATCGCGGCACCTGGTGGTGAGCGCCGATTCGGCGACGGCCGCGATCGTCGCAGCGGGGCTGACGTCTTTCGCGTTCGTCGCCGAGAGTCCGCGCTACGTCGCGATGACGAGCCTCGTCGCGATCGCCGCGGCGGGGATGCTGTTCACGGCGCGCGTGCTACGCGTCGGATTCCTCGCCGACTTCCTGTCGCGCACCGTACTCGTCGGCTTCCTCTCGGGTGTCGGCGTGCAGGTCGCGTTCGGTCAGCTCCACGGGATGCTCGGGCTACCGGCGAGCGGATCGGGCTTCCTCGAGGGCGTGCTCGCGACGATTCTGCGAGTGCCCGAGGCGCACGTGCCGACCTTGCTGCTCGCGGGCGGGGTCGTCGCGCTGATCGCTGCGGGCCGGGCACTGACCCCGCGCATTCCGGCCGCGCTGCTGGCCGTGATCGGGGCGATCGCGGCGAGCACCGTGTTCGATCTCGGCAGCCACGGCATCGCGTTGGTCGGCGCGGTGCCGAGCGGCCTGCCGCCGCTCGGGTTGCCGGACGTGTCGTGGCGGGACCTGCGACTGGTGCTGCCGATCGCGGGCTCGTGCTTCGTCGTCATCCTTGCGCAGAGTGCGGCGACCTCGCGCGCCTATGCGGTTCGCTATCGCGAACGGGTCCATCAGGACGGCGATCTCGTCGGGTTGTCGTTGGCCAACGTCGCGGCCGGATGCACCGGCACGTTCGTCGTCAACGGCAGCCCCACCAAGACGGCGATCGTCGATTCGGCGGGCGGGCGAAGTCAGATCGCGCACGTCACGGCGGCTGTGACCGTGCTGCTCGTGCTGCTGTTCCTGACGGGGCCGCTCGCGCAGCTGCCGAGCGCCGTGCTCGCGGCGATCGTGTTCATGGTCGGCGTCCAGCTCGTCGATCATCGCGGGCTCGCCGAGATCCATCGCGAGCAGCGCGGGGAGTTCTGGTTGGCGGTGATCACCGCCGCGACGGTCGTCGTCGCCGGAGTCGAGCAGGGCATCCTGCTCGCGGTCGTCCTCTCGCTGCTCCAGCACGTGCGGCGCAGCTACCGGCCGCACACGGCGATCGTCATGCGCGACGCGGAGGATCGCTGGCGGATGGATGAGGCGGTGCCCGGTCGGATGATCGAGCCGGGGCTCGTGATGTTCTGGTTCGGCGCGGAGCTGTTCTATGCGAACGCCGGGCACTTCGTCGCCCAGGTCCGTCGCCTCGTCGACGAGTCGCCGTCCCCGGTTCGCTGTGTGATCGTCGATGCCGGTGCGATCACCAGCATCGACTTCACCGCCGGTCATGCCGTGCTCGAGCTCGAGCAGGAGCTCGCGAGCCAGGGTGTCGTGCTGGCGCTGGCTCGTGTGAACCCGCGTGGCCGCGCCGACTACGACCGGATGGGGCTGACCGCCGCGATCGGCGCCGAGCGGATGTTCACGTCGCGGCACGACGCGCTGCGCGCGTTCGAGACCGGCGGGCTGGCATCGCCGCAGGCGTGATCGCGCGTGGGTCAGCGCTGGGACGTGGACCCGGCCTTCGTCTCGTCCTCGTGCTGCAACGACAGCTCGCGGTCGATCGCCTTGACCATGTCCGCCAGCGCGCGCTCCAGCGCCGTGTGGACCGCGCCGGTGACGTCACGTTGTCGCACCTTCACCGGGTGGTCGGCCTGGTCATCGTGGACGACGCTCCAGGTGGGTTGGTCGCCCTTCGGCGTGCTCGCCGACACGTGGTCGGCGCCCTCGGCGCGTGCGACGGTCAGTGGCGGGCCGTCCACGCGCCGCCGTTCGAGCTTCGCGGCGACGTCGCACTCGATTTCGCGCGCGAACACCTCGGTCTTCGGCGCGGCATCCTCCGACTCCTTCGGTTGGTCGACCTTGCGGACGTCGAGCTTCACGTGGAGCTCGGTGAGCGACACCGTCATCAGGAGATCGGGGTGCTGGTCCTTCGGGCCGTAGGACGAGGACAACACCGGGTAGAAGCGCAGGCCGACGTCCGCCTGCGACATCACGTCGTCGGTCACCGCCTTGGTCAGCGCGTCGGCGCCGACGTCCAGCGTGTCGCTGAAGGCCGGTTCGGTCCGGATCACGACCTCGACCTCGACGCGGGGTGAGCCCTTCGGCGCCCTGGACACCGACTCGCAGGACGAGGTGACGAGCAGCGCGCCGACGGCGACGGCGAGCGAGAAGCGGCGGATGGAGACGTTCATCGCGAGAGTTCGACTCATGGGAAGGTCTACGAACGTAACGCCGGAGGCGGCCGGTTTCGCATCCGGGAAGCCGCGGCACGGATCCGGATCGGGCGGGGAGAATCTCCGCGCCGTCCCCGGGCGCGAGAATCCGCGCTCCCATGTAGATTCTCTGCCGAGTCACTCGTCCCCGGGAAGAACCCCGATCCCCCGTTTCGGAGAGATCTCACCATGCATCGGATTCCGTTCGTCTCGATCCCCCTTCTCGTCCTGCTCGCCCCCGCTCTCGCTGCACAGGAGGCGGTGCCGAAGCCGTCGCCGGAGCTGCAGAAGTTCGCGCCGCAGATCGGCACGTGGGAGGGCTCCGGCACCGTGAAGCACGGCGCCGATGGCCCGGAAGCCAAGTGGACCGCGACCACCTCGGCGAGGTGGGTGCTCGGCGGCTTCGCGGTGCGCGAGGACACGCGCGTCGACTTCGACGGCATGGAACAGCCACTCGTGATGGTCACGCTGTTCGGATGGGACGGCGAGAACAAGCGTCCGGTGGCGTTGACTGCCAGCAACCTCGGGGCCGTCGGCATGACCGAGGTCCACTGGGGTGCGAGCGGCGAGCGCATCACCGCCGACGTGCAGCAGATGGCCGGCAAGCTCGTCGTCGCGCGATGGGTCCATCGGATCGACGGCGACACGTGCCATCTCTCGTGCCAGGAGGCGGCCGATGACGGCGCGTTCTACACGCACGTCGACGGCACGATGACGCGCAAGAGCGAGAAGCCGAGCGACGTCACGCTCGTCGACGCGGCGTTCATGCCCGAGTACGCGCAGTCGAGCGTCTCGCACTTCGAGCGGTTGAAGCCCGCGGCCGGGACCTACGAGATGAAGGGCTGGTTCAAGATGGGGCCGGGTGCGCCGAAGACGGACTTCTCCGGCACCGATGAGTACCGGATGGTGTTCGGCGGCAGCGTGTTCGAGGTGACCTCGAAGGGTCAGCCGGGCAAGCTACGAGGCCATCGGCTGGATGGGCTGGGACGACCACGACAGCTGCTACAAGATGGTCTTCGCCAACAACATGGGCGAGATCGCCGAGCAGCAGTGCCGGTTCATCGACGACCACACGATGGTCACGACCCACTCCTCACTGATGATGGGGCAGCCGAGCGTGTCCCGCGGCCTGATCCATCTCGCCGAGGACGGCACCTTCGACCGCTACACCGCCGACATGGTGAGGGGCACCGCGAAGCCGGAACAGATCTTCGAGTGCACCTACGAGAAGCAGTGAGCGCTGCCGAAAGGCGTCGAACCAGACCAGGTCTGATTTGACGCCTTTCGCGATTTCGGAGCCGGCCTGGCAGCTCGACGCGCCCGCCTGCGCCATGGGGAGGACCACCGAAGGAGACCTCCCATGACGATGACTGCACCCGCGCTGGAGCGCGCGGATGATCCAGTGCTCACCGACGCGCAGCTCGCCGAGTTCGAGGCCCGCGCGGCCGGCTACGACGAGCGCAACGAGTTCTTCCACGAGGACTTCGAAGTGCTGCGGCGCTCCGGGTTCCTGACCCAGAACGTGCCCGTCGAGCTCGGTGGACGCGGCCACTCGCTGGCGGCGACGATGCGCGAGCAGCGCCGCCTCGCCTACCACGCGCCGGCCGACGCGCTGGCGGTGAACATGCACCTCTACTGGATCGGCGTCGCCGCCGACCTCCGGCGCATGGGCGATCCGTCGCTCGAGTGGCTGCTGCGCGAGGCAGCCGAGGGCAAGGTGTTCGCGGCCGGTCACACCGAGAAGGGCGGCGGCTACGACAAGCCGGTCGTCTACTCGAACACCAAGGCGAAGCGCGTCGACGGCGGCTACCGGTTCACCGGCCACAAGCAGTTCGGCACGCTGTCGCCGGTGTGGGACTGGATCGGCGTCCACGGTCTGGACGACTCCGACAAGCAGAACCCGCGCATCGTGCACGCATTCGTCCGACGTGACGCCGCGGGCGTGCGCGTCGCCGAGAACTGGAACGTGATGGGCATGCGCGCGACGCAGAGCCACGACACGGTGCTCGACGGCGTGTTCGTCCCGGACGAGCGCGTGGCGCGCATCGTGCCGGAGGGCTACGCCGGTGCCGACGCGTTCCTGCTGACGATGTTCGCATGGCCGCTGCTCGGGTTCGGCAACGTCTACTGCGGCCTCGCGCGTCATGCGATGGACCGCGCGATCGCCGGCGTGCACAAGAAGCAGGTGCGGACGATGCGCCGCAGCATGGCGTGGCACGCCGCGGTTCAGCACCAGGTGGCCGACATGGCGATCGAGCTGCAGGCGATCGAAGCCGTGCTCGACCAGGCCGCCGAGGACTGGTCGACGGGCGTCGACCACGGTCCGATGTGGCCGGCCCGCATCGTCGGCGCCAAGTGCCGCGCGGTCGAAGGTGCTTGGAAGATCGTCGACGCGGCCTTCGAGCTCGCCGGCGGCGGCGCGGTGTTCCGCGGCGCCGGTTGGGAGCGCATGCTGCGCGACGCACGCCTCGGCCGCATCCACCCGGCCAACGGCTTCCTCGCGCGCGAGATCGTCGCGAAGAGCTGGCTCGGGTTGGATCTGGACGAGGAGCCGCGCTGGGGATGAGGCGGTCGGCCGCGATTCGCCACGGGTGTGCCGGCATCGCCGGTACTAATGGAGCTCACTAATGGAGCTCGCAGACGTCGCTGCCTGGCTTCAGCTCGCCGGATGCCGCCGCGGCTTCCTCGAACGGTGCGCGCACCTCGATGCGCGTGACGTCGTCGGAGACCACGACCGGCATCGAGCTCCCGTGTCGGACCACGCCGAAGAACCGATCGTCGAACACCGTGCGGCCGAGTGCGTCCAGAAACGCGATCTGACGGCCCCGCGAGTCGTTCGGAAGGCGTAGCTCGACTCTTCGGCTGCCGCGGAACCGGAGGGTGACCTCGTTTCGCGACTGCTCGCCCACGCGCACGTCGGCCGCCAGTTTGCCGTGCTCCGGGTGCTGCACGAACAGCCGCAGCTCGCCGAGCGGCACGCGGTCGAAGGTGAAGCGGCCGTGATCGTCGGTGCGGACGAACGCATGACGTGGATCGAAGAGCGGTTCTCCCGCTCCGCCGCGGATGCCGACCGTCGCCTTCCAGACCGGTTCGCCACGCGTGTCGAGAACCGTGCCGGACAGCGAGGACGTCGCGTTCGTCACGGTCAGCTCGCGCGAGAGCTCCGTGCCCGAGGCCGGCGGTCGTTCGAAGAGCACCATCACCGGCTTGCAGCGACGCTGCTCGTCGCGGATCGAGAGCACGAACATCTGTGGGCCCGTGAACGCAGGGAGGTCGAACTCGGTCCGGTCGCTCACGCCGGAACGGCTCGCGCACTCGTTCCAGTCCCACGGCATCGCGCCGCCCACCCGCGACAGGACCACGGTCAGGCCCTCGGGCGGGACGTCGCCGCGCAACGTCACGCGCAGCTGCGCGCGCGACCGCGGGGCTTCGATGTCGACGGTGACGCTCTGCTGATCGGAGTCGGTCCGATCGAACGCGGCGAGGCCGATCCGGAATTCGCCGCACCACACGCTCAGGAACTCCCGTTGCCCGAGCTTCGAACGCGACTTCCCCCGCGCGAAACCCTTGTCGTCGTATCGCCACTCGTTCGGATCGACGTCGACCTCATGGCGGGTGGCGGGTTCCGTCAGCGTGACGAAGCATTCGAGCGCCTCGATCCGGGTCGCATCGAATCCCCGAAGTTCCAGCGCCTCCCGCGTCCAGCGATTGCCGTTCCGATCGAGGAGCTCGAGCGTTCGGTCGGCGTACGGCACGAGCGTGACGTCCCGCCGCACGACCGCCGGCGCACGGTTCGTGTGGATCCACTCCGTCGATACCGCACGGTATCCAGGCTTCGTCACCGACAGGCACCAACGGCCGGGCTCGAGCAGCGGCGTGCGGTACGTGCCGTCCGGGCCGCTCTGTGCGCGGACGGACGGCATCGCGGTCGGTCCGTAGCCGAGCAACTCCGCCCCGGCGACGGGTTGTCCGCGATCGTCGATGACCCGGCCCGAGAACCGCATGCAGCCGTCGAGGCGAAGGGTGATCGCCTGGTGGGCCTCGAGTTCGGACGGCACATCGACCGCGGCGAAGCCGTGGTCCTCGTGCGAGGCGGCGACGGTGAGGGCGATCTCGCCGAGCGAGGGGACCGTGAATCTGCCCGATGGGTCGGTCGACGTCACGAACCCGCCGTGCACGCGGCGGACTCCACCGGCCGCCACGAGCGCGACGCGTGAGCCACCCACGCTGCCGAGGACGTTGTCGTCCCAATCGATGCGCAGGCCGGTGTGGTTCCGGACGGTTCGGACGAGCACCGCTGCTCCGAAGACCGGGGTGTCGTCCGCATCGACCACCCGACCGGTGACCGTTGCGGTGGGCGAGACCGTGGGTGGAGCCACCGGAGTGCCGATGGGCGTCCGAGCCGGCGCCGAATCGAGTCGCTCACGTTCTGACCTCGAATCGTCCGCGGGCAGCGAGACGACCTGCTGCGCTGCTGCCGGGTTCGCCGTCGGCGACGCGCTCCGCGCCCGGGGCGAGAAACCGACCCAGATGCCCAGTGCGACCACCGCGATCCCTCCGGCCCACGACACGATCTGCTTCGACAAGAGAGCACCTCCGAGCAACACGGCTGCCGCCGGCGACGCCGCGGCGGGAACGGATGGCGATGGCGAGGGGGGCGTCGGCAGCCTCGAGACGCGACACAGCGGCAGCAGCGCGAGCGTGAGCCCGCGCGCATCGCCGAAGCGTTCGCGCAGCCGTTCGCGCAGACACCCGAGTGCCTTCTGCAGCCGCCAGCGGACGGTCGACGCCGGGATCCCCTCGTGACTCGCGATGTCGGCCGCCGAGGAGCCCTCGAAGTAGCGCAGCAGCACGGTGTGCCGTTCCGGCTCCGCCAGCGCGAGCACGGCGTCGACCAGAGCGCGGTGAACTTCGGCCTTCTCGACGACCTCGCGGGCCGAGGGCACGTCCGACTGCGGCGGCGCACCTTGTTCGTGCGTTCGCCGTCGGGCTTCACCACGACGGAGCTGCCGCGCGGCGTTTCGCACGACCTGCGCGAGCCACGGCCGCACCGGGCGATGCGCTTCAGGCGGCCGGCGCAGCGCGTCGAGCCACACCTCCTGCACGACGTCGTCGGCGGCCGTCTCGTCGGCGACCAGTCGGCGCGCCAGGGCGCGGGCCCAGTCGGCTTCGGCGAGCAGGCGGTCGGGGGTCGCGTGCGGAGCCATCGTCGGCCCGGGTATGCCGGGCGTGCTGCAAGTGATGGTACGGATTCTCGGGCGCACCCGTTCGTCGCGCGCAATCGGTCGCATCTGCCGTCGCTGTTCGCGTGCCCGATTGCGTCGGAACGGACGCGTTCCGACGGGAGCGGTGTGCGATACCCGAGCTGAACGCGCACGGCATGGCCGTCGGTGGCCTCGCGGTCAGCGGCCTGCGGGGATTGCGGGTCCACCCGCCCGACTTCGCGTCGCCTCTCGAGGTCTGTCCGTCAGCGCGCCCGCGCGTCGCGCACGAACTCGGCGAACGGCACGTGGCCCTGCAGCGCACCGCCCTCGGTGACCTCCCCGGCTTCGATCGCCAGCGCGGTCTTCACGCCGTCGTCCTCGCGCATTCGGTCGAGGAAGTGCTTCACGTTCGGGAAGCGCGTCGCGTGGTCGAGCTTGTCCTCGCTCCAGCGCGCCATCGTGAACACGTAGCCATCCAGGAGGTTCTTGCGGTCGAGCAGCACGTGCTCACGGCCCTCGAGGTGGCGATCGAGGATCGCGACCTGGTCGGCCATGTTCTCGAGCGCCCGGGCGCGGATCGCCGCGTGCTGCGACTCGTCGGCGAGGAACCGTTGCGGCGCGAACATCGGCGAGTGCGCGGCGTGGAATCCGCTGTCGAGCCAGGACAGCCAGCGATAGACGCGGTAGCGGTCGGGCGTGCGCGGCTCGGGCACGAGCCCAGAGTCGGGCTGACGATCGGCGAGGAACAACAGGATCGCGGCGTTCTCGGTCAGGATCTCCCCGTCGTGCTCGAGCGCCGGCACCTGCCCGAGCTCGTTGACGACCTCGCGGTAGATCGGTCCCTTGCGCTCGTCGCGCGTCACCCGGCACAAGCGGTGTGGCTCCTCGAGCCACTGCAGCAGGATCACTTCGGCGAGAGAGCAGGCACCCGGGGAGTAGAAGAGGATCATGGAGCGTCGGGTTTCGGTCACCGACGCCGTGCCGTCAAGGGCAGCGCTCGCGCGGATCGCGTGCGACGATGACCCGTCGATCCCGTGTCCGCCCCGCAAGACAACCTCCCGCCCTACCGCTTCGGCATCGATCCGGGCCCGCACCCGACGCGCCATCCGGACGGCCACTCGTTCGGACGCGCCGAGCGCCTCGACGACCGCGCCGCGTTCGAGCGTGGCGTGAGACTGTTCGACCACGGCTACTACTGGGAGGCTCACGAGGCGTGGGAGGGTGCCTGGCGTCGCGCCGCGACGGACGCCCCCGAGCGCGACCTCTGGCAGGCGTTGATCCTGATCGCCGCGGCGGCGCTGAAGCGTGCGCGCGGCGAGCCGGCAGCGGTCGAACGGCTGGCGAGGAAGGCGCGCGAGCGCATCGCGCGTGCCGAGCGTGAGGGCGGCCGCCAGTTGTTCGACGTGACGGCGGTGCAGATCGCAGGACTCGCGGACCGGCTCACGCAACGAGTCGCGAGCCCCTTGCGCGTGCGTTCGAGGTGAGCGCGCTGGGCTCGTGCATCCGCACCGGGCGATGGGCCGTCGGCTTCGACGCCTCACTGCTCCACCCACGGCCCGCGCATCGGCGTAATGGGGTCGAGGCGGATCGCGCGCTGGCGGCCGTGGACGATGGCGATGCCGACGATCTGGCCGCGGTCGTTGACGTCGAAGGCGACCGGCACGTGGAGGGACCTGGTGACCGAGTGGGGGACGATCAGGCGGTCGAGCTCGAAGGCGTGGCCCTTGACCCAGACGACGCCGGTCGAGGTGTCGAATCCATCGGCGAAGCGGTACTCGTTGCCGACGATCCAGCCGCGGTGGTTGAGGCCGTTGGCATCGGCGTGGTCGGAGGTGGGCAGTGCACAGGGCAGCGCCTCGGGGCCGTCGCCGTCCGGACGCCACACGGTCGCGCGCTGCGACGCCGGGAACAGCGTGTAGCTGCGCCCGATGACGGTGCCGTCGTCGCCGATCCGGTAGCCGCCGCTGGACTCGAAGCCGGGCAGGACGCCGAGGTCGACGATGCCGTTGGTGCTCGACCAGCGGAACGCGTGGAACGTGCCGTCCTTCGTCGCGCCCGACCCGGTCACCGCACCGCTGTCGTTGATCCCCTCGGCGAACACGTCGTCGCCGCCGAGCGTCTCGAGGATCGGCACGAAGCCGCCGGCCTCGGTCCACAGGAACGGCAGCATGCCCCACGTCGGCGGCCCGTACAGAAACGTCCCGAGCACGGTGCCCGACTCGTTGATCGCGGTGAACTCCGCAGGCGGGCCGAGCGAGACGCCCCGCATGCCGGCGCCACCGGTCCACAGGAACGGCAGGTTCGGGCCGAACGTGCTGTTCGTGTAGCACGAGCCGACGACCTGCCCCGCATCGTTGACGTCGCTCGCGATCGACCACAGCCGTCCACCGGTGGTCCCGAGCGGCGTCAGTCGTCCGTCGGGCGACCAGTAGGCCGCCTGGTTGTCCTGGCCGAACATCACGATGCCCACCGCCTCTCCGTGCTCGTTGATCGCGTTCGCGCGCTCGAGCGGTTCGGCGTTCGGGTTGCCGGGGCTCTCGAGCACCTGCACGCGGAAGCGCGGCGGCGGCGACTGCGCGCCGAGGTCGGTGCTGCAGACGACCAGCGACACGACCAGGAGTTCCAACCGGAACGATCGACGTGCCATGCGGCTTCCTCCTCGCACCGAGCGGTGCGACGCGGCGATCCTACTCGGGACAACGAAGCGCGTTCGCCGTCGTTTCGAGGCCCCTCGGCACGCGTCACCTCGGGACGCGCCAGAAGGACTCGTCCGGCCGGATGCCGGGCCGCTGGTTGCCGTCGATGACCTGCTGCCTGGCCATCGCGCCGTCGTGCCCACGGTTGCCCGACGCCGGTCCCTCCGGTGCTCGTCGGGTCACGTCCCCGGATTCCCCGGCCTCCCCAACTCCCCGCCGCGTAGAGGCTCTCGGCTTCCCGCCGTCCCCGGCGGAAGGGTGCCGAACCCGGAGAGCCCACCCCGCCTCGCACGCGGGCGCGAGACCCCCCTGATCCGACCTCGATGAAGCGACGTGTTCCAGCGTTCGCCCTGGCTACCGCTCTGTACACGACGTTCGCTTGGAACGCCGTGTTCGCGCAGGGTGTCGAGCAGCCGCCGGCTCCCGCGCC
Source organism: uncultured Planctomycetota bacterium (assembly GCA_963823025.1). GTDB lineage: Bacteria > Planctomycetota > UBA1135 > UBA1135 > UBA2386 > CAWGKH01. Next base: position 40,619 of record CAWGKH010000015.1, read on the forward strand.
GACGCCGGCGGTCACCGCGGCGAGCGGTCTGCCGTTCGACTTCGACTGGCTGCAGGGCGAGGCGAAGCGCCTCGCGGCCGGCGACCACGAGCCACCGGAGCCGAAGCTGCCGAAGGCGCTCGCCGAGCTCGGCTACGACGCGTACCGCGACATCCGCTTCAAGCCGGAACGGCAGGTGTGGGCCGGCGAGGGACGCGGCTTCACGCTCGACTTCTTCCACCCGGGCGCGATCTACAAGACGCCGGTGCGCATCGACCTCGTGCAGGACGGCGTCGCGCGCGAGGTGCCGTTCTCGACCGATCTGTTCACCTATGGCTCGACGTTCGACGAGCCGCCTGACGGCAAGGGCCTCGCGTTCAGTGGCTTCCGCGTTCGCTACCCGATCAACCGGCCGGACGTGCTCGACGAGTTCCTGGTGTTCCAGGGTGCGAGCTACTTCCGCGGCATCGGGCGCAACCAGCTCTACGGGCTGTCGGCGCGCGGGCTGACGCTGCACACGGCGGAGCCGCAGGGCGAGGAGTTCCCGGCGTTCACGCGCTTTTGGATCGAGACGCCCGAGAAGAACGCGACGAGCCTCCGGTTCTGGGCGCTGCTCGAGAGCCGCTCGGTCACCGGTGCCTACGCGTTCACCGCGCGGCCCGGCGACGAGACGGTGGTGGAGGTCGAGGCCACGATCTATCCACGCGTCGGCGTCGCGAGCTACGGGCTCGCACCGTTGACCTCGATGTTCTTCTTCGACCCGTCCAATCGCGCCCATGTCGACGACTTCCGCGAGGCGGTCCACGACTCCGGCGGTCTGCAGATGGTGACCGGCGCCGACGTGCGCATCTGGCGGCCGCTCGCCAATCCGCCCGGCTTGCAGGTGTCGGCGTTCGAGGACAGCTCGCCGAAGGGGTTCGGACTGGTGCAGCGGCGGCGGTCGTTCACCGACTATCAGGACGCGGAGGCGCGCTACGAGAAGCGGCCGAGTGCGTGGGTGGAGCCGGTCGGTGACTGGGGCAAGGGCGCGGTCGTCCTGGTCGAGATTCCGGTCACGTCGGAGTTCAACGACAACATCGTCGCGTTCTGGCGGCCGGACGCGCCGCTGGTCGCCGGCGAGCCGCGGTCGTTCGCCTATCGACTGCGCTTCTGCGAACGGCCCCCCGACGACACGCCGCTTGCGCGTGTCGCGGTGACGCGCTGCGGGCTCGCGTCGAATCCCGATCATCGGCTGTTCGTCATCGACTACGATCCCGGCGCCGACGTCGAGGGCGACGTTGCGGTCGACGCCGACTGTTCGGCCGGCAAGCTGGTGCACGTCGGTGTCCAGCGTTTGCCGGGGACCGATCGGCGTCGAGTCACGCTCGAGTTCGATCCGGCGGGTGCCGAGCTCGCCGAGTTCCGCGTCGTGCTGACGAAGGGAGGCGAGCCGTGCAGCGAGACCTGGCTGTACCGCTGGACGCGGTGACGGCGCCGCGGTCGGTCCCTGGACCGACGCCGCCACTCGCGCCGCTGTCGATGCCCGTGCAGTCGTTGCGCGATGCGCCCGGCGCGCGCTTCACGCCGACGGCGCTGCGCACGACGTTGGCACGGCTGATCGCGTTCGGCGGTGCGGTCGCGCTGACCGTGTTCGCGACGCGGGAGATGGTGGCGGTCGTCAGCGTCGGTCGCACCAGCGCGTTGCAGTGGCTCCTGGTCGGGCTGTTCGCGGTGACGTTCCTGTGGATCGCGTTCGCGGCCGCGGCAGCCGTCGCCGGGTTGCTCCCATCGCGCCGACCGCGGCGTGCGTCGGCCCGCAACACGCCACGGATCCGCACCGCGCTGGTGATGCCGGTCTACAACGAGGATCCGGCCAGCACCGGGGCGGCGCTCCTCGCGATGGCCGAGGGGCTGATCCGCGACGGCAACGGGGCGGACTTCGAGATCTTCGTGCTGTCCGACACCAACGATCCCGACGTGTGGACGAAGGAGACCGCGGCCTTCGCCGCACTGCGAGCGGCGGTGGGCGAGCGCATGTCGGTCTGGTACCGCCGTCGCTGGCGCAACACCGGTCGGAAGGCCGGCAACGTGAAGGACTTCGTCGAGCGATGGGGTGCCCGCTACGACGCGATGGTCGTGCTCGACGCCGACAGCGTGATGGCGCCGGCGACCCTGGTGGCGCTCGCGCGCGAGATCGCGGCGGACGAACGGCTCGGCATCCTGCAGACCGTGCCGGTGCTCGCGTGTGGAACCGGCCTGCTCGCGCGGATGCAGCAGTTCGCGGGCTCGGTCTACGGTCCGATCGTCGCGCGCGGCGTGGCCGCGTGGCAGGGTGACGACGGCAACTACTGGGGTCACAACGCGATCATCCGCACGCGCGCGTTCGCGGCGGCGTGCGGGCTACCGGTGTTGCGCGGGCGGCCGCCGTTCGGTGGCCAGATCCTGAGCCACGACTTCGTCGAGGCCGCGTTGATGCGGCGCGCGGGGTGGTCGGTGCGGATGGAGCCGGCCCTCGGCGGGTCGTGGGAAGACGGTCCACCGTCGCTGCTCGACGTCGCGGTGCGCGATCGCCGCTGGGCGCAGGGCAACCTGCAGCACGCCGGCGTGCTCGGAGCGCGTGGGCTCCGGTGGCCGAGTCGCGTGCACTTCGGCATGGGCATCCAGAGCTACGTCGCCTCGCCCTTGTGGCTCGCGATGATCGCGGTCGGCGTCGCGCTCGCGATCGACGTGGCGCTCACGCGGCCGGTGTACTTCGGATCACCGTTCCAGCTGTTCCCCGATTGGCCGCGATTCGACGCCGAGCGGATGATCTGGCTGTTCGTGCTGACGATGGCGGTGCTGTTGCTGCCGAAGCTGCTGGGCGTCGTTCGCGTGCTGTTGCAGCCGCATCTGCGCCTCGCGCATGGCGGCGGACGCGCGGTGGCCGCGAGCGCGGTGTGCGAGATCCTGCTGTCGTCGCTGTACGCGCCGATCCTGATGTTGATGCAGACCGCGCAGCTGGTCGAAATCCTGCGCGGTCGCGATTCGGGTTGGTCGGCGCAGCGCCGCGGTGACGGGACCTCGAGTTGGGGTGTCGTCGTGCGCCGGCACGCGTTGCACACGGTCCTCGGGATCGGCGTCGCGGTCGGGGTCTGTTTCGCGTCCCCGATGTTGGTCGCTTGGATGGCGCCCACGCTGCTGGGGCTGGCGCTGGCGATTCCGTTGTCGAAGCTCAGCGGCAGCGAGCGCGCGGGACGTGGGCTGCGCGAGCGTGGACTGTTCATGACGCCCGAGGAAACACGCATACCGAAGGCCGTGCTCGATCGCGATGCAGCGATGCCGGCGATGCGTGCGGCGGTCGATGGTGCATCGTTCGCAACCGTCGCGGCGGATCCGATCGCGCGCGCCCGGCACTTCGCGGCCGTGCCGCCGCCACCGGTTCCGGACCGTGGCGCACCGGACGTCGATCGGCTGACCGCGCGCGCCAAGCTCGCCGATGCCGCGTCGGTCGAAGAGGCGTCGGCGTGGTTGACGCGCGGCGAGCGTCTGGCGGTGCTGGCCGACCGCGCGATGTGCGAGGCGCTGGCGTCGCCGCCGGATGCTCAGAGGTAGATCCAGAGGAACACGATCGGCACCGCGAAGCCGCCGATCGTGAACCACAGTCCGCGCTTCAGCACGCCTTGCCGGCCCTTCAGGATCAGCATCCCGCTGATCGCGAGGAATGCGAGCGCGACCGCGAACAGGTCGGCGACGTACGTCCACGCACCCTTCGCGTGGTTGAGGTGCAGGACGTTCGACTCGTAGAGGACCGGGCGTGTCGACTTGTGCTGGAGCAGGCCACGGCCGGTGTTCAGGTCGAGGTCGAGCGTGACGCCTTCCTGGATGATGCGCAACGAGTCGGGATCGCGCTGGAACGTCGACTTGACCTCACCGGGCAACCCGAGCCGCCGCAGCACGTCCTGCACGGTCGCGTCCGCGACCAGCGAGTGGTGCTCGATCGGTCCGAGAGCGACGTGCTCGTTCGCGATCGCGTAGCTCGGGTTCCAATCCTGCACGTGGTTCACCGCGATGCCCGACACGGCGTAGACCACGGTGAGCCCGACGCAGGCATAACCGACGTCGCGGTGGATCGCGCGGAGCATCCCGCGCCAGTTCTTCTTGGCCATCGTCCGAATGGCCGGCGTCAGCCTTCGATGCGCGCGCCGAGCCCCTTGATCTGCCAGACGACGAGTGGCGTGGTCACCGACGCGGGGTCGAAGGTCTCGCCCTTGGCGTCGGCGCGGGCCTTCAGGATCTCGCGGTGCTTCTCGACCGGGAACTCGAGCTTCTGCACGATCCCTTCGCAGGTGACCTCGCTGCCGAGGCAGCTCATCGGGAAGACGATCTCGCCGTCCTCGACCTTCACACGGATCGACTGGTAGGGATGGTCGCTCTTCAGCTCGACCCAGCAGCCGCGCTTCTCGCACACTCCGACCGCTTCGCCGCGGACCAGCACGCGCTTGCCGAGGTAGTCGTCGGGAGTCGCGAGGATGGCCGAGATCTTCGTGAGCTCGGTCAGCGTCACGCCCTTGCCGTCGACGCCGGTGGGCTTCAGCGCCTCGGTCTTGGCGACCGCCTCCGCAGCGCCCTCCTCGCAGTCGCCGAGGCAGCCGGTCTCGCCCTCGAGCTGGGCGGGCTGCTGGCTCGCGGCCGGCTGTGCATCGACGGGCGGGGCGTCCTCGCGTCCACAGGCGTAGAGGCCGACCAGAAGCGTGGGAAGAAGGAGGGTCAGGGAAGACTTCATGATGTGCACGACCTCCGTCCGGTGCGCGAGGTTGCCCCGGCCGTCGACAGCCGGAACAACACTCCGGTGCGCCCGCGGATTTCCCGCGTCGTCGGATGCGACGGGGTCTCGGTCGCGGGCGCCGCTCGCGGGTCCGTCCGATCCGACCTCTCTCAACGCACCCGGATCGTCGCCGTGTTGGTCAGCGTGCGCACCGCGCCACCGTCGGCGGCGATGTGCAGCGACAGACCCTGGATCGGGATGTCGAGACCGCGCAGCGCGCGGAGGCGAGGGACTCGGATCTGGTGGATCGCGCGTTGGTCGCCGTCGGTGAAGCGCACCGAGCCGGACCAGAACGCCGGCAGGATGCCGAGCTCACCGAGGGTGTTCGGCAGCGTGGCGGGTGCGTTCAGCCAGCCGAGACCGGTGTAGACGACGGTCAGCGCCGGCGGCCGGCACGGCGCGCTGAAGGCGTACATCGCGACGTCCGCGGTCTCGCCGATGCCGGCGTCGTCGCCGACGAGCCACGCACCCTCGATCACACGCGGAGCCTCCGGAGGCATGCGTTCGGCGAACATCGCCATGCCACCGGCGGTGCCGCCGGAATCGAGCCAGTTGTCGGACTCGACCGCCAGCACGTGCGGCGTGTCGGGATCGAGGTCGGCCGCGAAGTAGATGTCGCTGCGGCCGGCCGGATCGTCGCCTTCGGCGAGGAACAGTCCCTGGACGTTGCCGTCCGCACCGTTCACCGGGGACGGCGAGTGCAGCACGAGCGGCTGCGCGGGACTCCGATCGAGCGGCTGCGCGACCAGCACCGGATGGCCGGCGACGTGCGGGCTCGCGGTGTCCGCCCCGAGCAGCTCGTCCATCAGGATGCCCTGCACGAGCGTGCTCGAGCTGTTCATCGCCTCGCCGGCGTAGAACAGCATCAGCCGACCGCCGACGTAGCCGAGGGTTGGATCGCCGAACAAGATCGCGCCCTGGATGTTCGACACCGGCACCGGGGCGCCGAACGCACTGCGATCGTCCGGCCGCGCACTCAGGTAGACGCCGATGTACGCGAGGCCCTGCGCAGGCGGCGCGAAACGATCGAACACCGCGTAGCGACCGCCGCCACCGCCGGGCGCGATCGGCTCGAGCTGCAGGTTGTAGTCGACGTAGCTGTCGTTGACCGCGTCGGCGTAGTGCGTCAGCCGGAGCGGCGTCGCCGACGACGGATTCCACTCGGCGATCACGAAGCCGCTGAAGCCCGGGTTGCCGTAGCCCTGGAGCGCGCGGATCGTGAACGACAGCGTGACCTGGCCGGGCGGATCGCTGGGCATCTTGTGCATGCTGCACGCGTAGATCGGCCGGGAGTTGGTGGTCAGCGGGGTCAGCACCGGGTTGGTGGTGAAGTCGAGGACGCTGCTGGACGCGTTGCCGGACAGGCCGGGAGGCACCCACAGCGGTGTGCCCGGCGACTGCGCGGACGCTGCGGCCGCGAGGAGCGCGGCGGACAAGACGGTGTTTCGGACGAGGGTCATGGTTCGACTCGCAGGTCAGGGGTGGCGGGAATCGCGGGGCGGCACCGTGCCGCTGCCCGTCCCTTCTGGAAGGGACTCGCGGTCGCGCTGTGACCGCGGCACTCGAGATTCCCGGCGCGCCGGCTATCGAGCTCGGGCTCCCACCGTGACGCGGCGCGGGGCACGCGCCCGCGCGAGCGCCTCGATGACCGCCGGATCGACCGGCCAGACGGCCACGGCACCGTCGTAACCCGACGACACGAGTCGGTCGCCCGATGGCGCGAAAGCGAGATGCCGCACGCGTTGGTCGTGCGCGCGCCAGCGGCACACCAGCTCGCCCCTCGGCAGCGACCACAGCGCGATCTCGCCGGTGGCATCGCCCGTCGCGGCCAGGGACGCGTCCTTGGAGAAGGCGGTGAACGTCACCGAAGCCGTGTGACCGCGCAGCAACCGCGCGTGTCCCGAGGCGAGGTCGACGAGGGCGACCAGACCGTCCTCACACCCGACGAGCACCGTGCGCTGGTCCGGTCTCGGCGCGACGAACCGCAGCGCTCCTCCGGCCGGATGTCGCCACACGCGCCGGCTCGTCGCGAGGTCGGGTTCGGCCAGGCGCAGCTCGCCGTCGGTGCAGGCGTACACCGCATCCCCGTCGTTCAGGATGCAGGCGTGGCGCACGAAGTGTTCGTTCTGCACGGCCTCCGCGTCGACGTGCCAGTCGGCGGCATCGCCGCTGCGGGCCAGCGATGTGACGTGCGCGACCGCGCCCGGCGACTGTTCGCACAACGCGAGCAACCGGCGTCCGTCCCTCGATATCCACGCGCCGATCAGGCTTCGCTTCCGCGGCACCGGCAGCGGGACCGATGCGAGCGCCTGACCGGTGTGCGGGTCGACGTGGACGAACACGTCCTGTTCCTTGTTCGTGCCGAAGATCACCGGCGTGGGTGGTTCTCCGGCGACCAGGCGTGCGGTCTCGATCTCGTGCCTCGGGCCCCGGTTCTCCATCGTGCGCAGCGATCGTCCGCACGCGTCGAGAATCTCGGTCGTGGCGCTGCCGACGTGTGAGACCAGCAGGCGGTCGTCGCCGTCCCATACCGGCACGAGCTGGGAGTACCAGTCTCCCGACGTGACTCTCGCGTACGGCGGCGGTGGCCTGCGCACGACGTGCACCTGTCGCGAGTCCGCCGCCGCGAGGACGTCTCCTGCGGGTGTCACCTCGACACCGAGCAGCTCCGAGGACGGCGACTGCATCAGCACGGCAATCGGCTTGCCGGTGACGAGGTCGAATCGCTGGACCAGCCCGTCGCTGGTACTCGTCACGAGAGTCGCGCCGTCGGGATCGAACGCGACACCACTCACCGCACCGCGGTGCTGCAGCTCGAGTCGGTGCGCGGCACCGGCGAGCGCCTCTGCGGCGTCGAACACGAGTACCCGGTCGGCGGCCGCGACCGCGACGAGATCACCGTGCAGCGCCGCCGCCCGGACCTTCCCGCTACGAGCGAGCGTCGGGAGCTCGCTCTCGCCCTGGCTCGCGCCACCGCCGTCGTGGAGGTCGCCGACTTCGAGGCGGCGCGCGCCGCTGCTGTAGGCGATCCAGTGACCGCGCTCGGCCTGCAGCGTCGAGATCCACGCCGCACGGCGGGTCAGACGGCGCGGTGGTCCGCCGTCCAGCGGCACGAGCCAGGCCTCGAACGCGTGGTCGCCCAGCGCGTTGCAGAGCAGGGCCGGCTCGTCCGGCACGAACTGCAGCTCGAGGATCCGATGCGCGTCGATCCGGAGATCGCCGTGGCCGTCGGCTGGCCGGCCGGTCGAAGCATCGAGCAGATGGATCACGCCCGACGGCGTGCCGACCGCGACGAGTTCGGGCTCGCCGTCGTGCGCCGGGCGCGTTGCGACTCCGATCATGCGCACCTGCCGCGGCAGCGCCGACGGCAGGCGCTCGGACGCCGCATCGCCGGCGAGCGCATGGTCCGATCGCCAGCCGATCCGGCCGTCGGGATCCGATCGCTGCACGAAGCCGTCGGGATCCGCGGCGACGATGCCGCCGTCGGCGGTCCACGCCATCCGGACCAGGAACACACCGGGGAACTCGAGCGGCGGTCCGGCGTCCGCCGACATCCGCTGGATCTCGAGTCCGCCCTGGACCGGAAATGCCATGCGGTCGCCGGTCGGATCGGTGATGCCGAATCCGCCGAACGGCGTCTCGAAGCGGATCACCTCGAGCTCGCGGCCGAGCAGCTGCTGCAGAGATGCCAAGGTCGTCGGGGAACGCGGGTCGAGTCGGCGCGCTTCGAGCGCATCGCCGAACGCCTCGAACGAGCGCGCTTCGGCGCGATTCGCGTCGGCGCGTGCCAGCAACGCCGTCACCTGCCGTCCCGCGCTCTCGATCCGGACCTCGGCCGACAGCGCGAGCGACGAGACGAGCCCGAGTCCCAGCACCACGATGAACGCCGCGGCGAGCCGGTTGCGCCCGACCCAGCGCAGCGTGCGCAGCAGCCGCCCCGGGCTGCGCGCCAGGATCGGCTCGTTGCGCAAGACATGCTCGAGGTCCCGGGCGAACGCCGCCGCCGTCGCGTAGCGGCGATCCGGGTCGCGGTCGAGCGCCACGATGACGACGGTCTCCAGCTCCGCGGGCAGTCCGACGCCGTGTCGTCGAAGTGGCGTGGCCGGTTCGCGCGCGATCTTCTGCAGCAGCTCGTTCCGTGTCGCGCCCTCGTGCGGCAGGCGCAGCGTCAGGCATTCGTGAAGCGTCGCGCCCAAGCCGTAGACGTCGGTGCGTGCGTCGGTGCCGCGCCGGTGCGGTTCGGCCTGCTCGGGCGCCATGTAGGCCGGTGTGCCGAGCAGCTCGGCCGATCCGGTGAGGCCCGATCGTTCGTCCGCGAGGTCACGCGCCAGCCCGAAGTCGAGCAGCACCGGTTCGCCGTCCGGCTGCACCACGATGTTGGCCGGCTTGATGTCGCGATGGACGAGACCCGTCTGATGGGCCCGGTGCAGCGCCCGTGCGACGGTCGCGATCAGACGCACGACGGCGTGCCAGTCCGCGTCGTCGTGGTCCCGCAGGCGGACGGGCCCGCAGGCGCTCCGTTCGCGGGTCCACTCGATGCGCGCGGCCAGCGTCTCGCCTTCGATCAGCGGCATCGCGAGCCACGCGATGCCGTTGTCGTTGCCGACGTCGAGGACCGGGCACAGATTCGGATGCCGCAGCCTCGCGGCGAGCAGGCCTTCGCGCACGAAGCGCGCTTGACCACGCGTGCTGCCGAGGAGCTCGGGTCGCAGCGCCTTCACCGCGACCGGGCGGTCGCCGAGGTTCGACTGCCGTCCGCGGTAGACGATGCCGACACCGCCACGTCCGAGGATCCCGTCGATGCGATACGGGCCGAGCGAGCTCGGCAGCGCCGGCTCGAACGCGGCGCTCGGTGAGTCGCCACCGAGCGACACCAGTCCGAGGCGCAGCAGGCGCTCGAACTGCGTGCGCACCGCGTCGGCGACCTCGGGATAGGACGTGCAGATGTCCTCCAGCCGCTCGCGGCGTCGCGACGGCTCCGCCAGCATGCACGAGTAGATCAGCTCTTCGACACGGACGGCTTCCATGAGACGTGCTCCAATCCCCCGGACCGGCCCTGGCGGGATTCTATGCGGCTACAATCCCACGATTCCTGAGAGCCTCTGTTTGGATCGGATTCACGACGACGAATCGCTGCTCAATGCGGCTCGAGACGGTGACAACACGGCGCTCGAAGAGCTGCTGGCCCGTCACTACGGAATGGTCCGGGCCTTCGTGAGGCTGCGCGTCGACCCGGCGACCCGTCTGCGCGAGTCGGTGTCGGATCTGGTGCAGTCGATCTGCCGCGAGGTGCTTCAACGCGCCGATCGCTTCGAGTACCAGGGCGAGGCCGCGTTCCGGAGCTGGCTGTGCGAGGCCGCGCTCCGCAAGCTGCGGGATCGACGTGCCCATCACCTCGCGCAACGTCGAGATCCGGCGCGCGAGGTCCGCGCAGCGGACGGCGGCTGGGATCTGCTCGCCGACGCCTACCGCACGACGCTCGATCCGGTGGGCCACGCGATGCGCATCGAGGAGATCGAGTGCCTCGAGCTGGCATTCGACACGCTGTCCGAGGATCAGCGCGAGGCGATCACGTTGCGCCGCGTCTGCGGGCTCTCGTACGCCGAGATCGGCCAGCGCCTCGGTTCGCGCAGCGAGGCAGCCGCGCGGCAGCTGACGTCGCGCGGGCTCGCCCGGCTCGGGAGCAAGCTCCATCAGATGCTCGGGGAGCATTGACGGCGCGTGGTCGTCTCGAGTTCAGGAGCCGCGGCGCGAGTCGCTCTCGGTGGCCTCGACAGCTTCGGGCCCGGTCGTGCGCTTGTCGGCGATGTCGACCCAGCCGCCGCCCATCGCCTTGTAGATCGAGATCAGGGCGTCGAGCACCTCCGCCCGGTTCAGCGCGTAGGTCAGCTCGACGGCGAACTCGCTGCGCTGGGCGTCGAGGACTTCGAGGTAGCTGGTGTAGCCGTTGTCGTAGCGGAGGCGGGCGAGCCGGACATAGTCCCGTAACGCGGCGAGTTCGCGATTGCGCGCCGACAGCTCCTCGCGAGACTTGCGAGCGTCGATCAGCGCGTCGTCGACCTCGCGGAACGCGTTCTGGATCGCACGCTCGGTACTCGGCGACGAGCTGGCGCTTCTCCGCTTCGGCCTGCTGAACCTGGCCGGCGACCTGCCCGAACGTGAACAGCGGTCCGGCGATGCTCCCCGAGTACGTCCATTCGCGCGACGCCCCGTCGAAGAGGCTGCTCAGGTCACCGCTCGCGTACCCGAAGAACCCGGTCAACGAGATCGTCGGGAAGTACAGCGCGCGCGCGGCGCCGATCCGGGCGTTCGCGGCGATCAGCCGCTGCTCGGCCCGCTGCACGTCCGGGCGCCGTTCGAGAAGATCCGATGGCAGGCCCGACGGCACCGGGACCGGCTCCAACTCCTCGATCGACTTGCCGCGTTCGATGGGGCCGGGGTCGCGCCCGAGCAGCACCGACAGGGCGTCTTCCGTCTTTGCGATCGCGCGCTCGATCGTTGGAATCGCCGCCGCGGCAGACTCGTATTCGGACCGCGCCTGGGCCACCTCGACCTGCGAGACGACGCCACCACCGAAACGGAGTTCGAACAGATCGAGCGCCTGTTTGCGGGTGTCCGCCGTCCGCTTCGCGACGTCTAGCTGCGCGTCGAGTCCGCGAAGATCGACGTAGCCGGATGCGACGGCGGCCACCAGCGACAGCACCACACCCCGTCGCGCCGACTCGGCTGCGAACAGCTCGGCCTGCGCCGCTTCGGACGTTCTCCGAATGCGTCCCCAGAGGTCGAGCTCCCACGTCGCGTTGAGCGTCGCCGCGTAGGACTTCTGGGGATTCGGGAATCCGGGTATCGCGCCGAGGCCGTTGCTCTCGGTGTATCGCGTCTTCGACGCATCGGCGCCGTAGCCGATCTGGGGAAAGAGCTCCGCGCGCGTCGTGGTCAGTGCGCCGGCGAACTGCTCGACGTTCGCGGTCGCGACACGGAGATCCTGGTTGTTGGCGAGCGCTTCGTCGATCAGCGAGTCGAGCACCGGATCGCCGAGTCCATGCCACCACGCCGTGTCGGCCAGCGCCGCGGCCTCGCCGTCCTGGAACCGGAACGTCGCCGGCGTCTCGATCTCCGGCCGCCGGTAGTCGGGACCGACCGAGCAGCCCGCCAGTGCGGCGAGGCATGCGAGGTGCACGTTGCGAACGGTGAGGTTCGCCATCTCAGCGCGCCGCCTCTTCGGTCTCGCGCGGCTTGCCGCCGAGCCGGCCGCCGAGCGTGGAGATCAGCCAGAAGAACATCGGCACGAAGAACAGCGCCAGCGACGACGCCGCGATCATGCCACCGATGATGCCCGTCGACACCGAGTGTCGGGCGTTGGCGCCTGCGCCCGAGGCGATGAACATCGGGACCATGCCGAAGATGAACGCGAGCGACGTCATCAGGATCGGTCGCAGGCGCAACTTGGACGCTTCGATGGCGGCCTCGCGGATCGACAGCCCGCGTTCGCGTTGGATCACTGCGAACTCGACGATCAGGATCGCGTTCTTCGCAGCGAGCCCGATCAACGTCACCAGGCCGATCTGGAAGTAGACGTCGTTCTCGATCCCGCGCAGCCAGATCGCCGTCAGCGCGCCGAACACGCCGAAGGGCACCGCGGTGATCACCGAGAACGGCAGCCCCCAAGACTCGTACTGCGCGGCCAGGATCAGGAACGCGAACACCAGGCCGAACACGAACACGAGGAACGACGCACCGCCCGCCTTCTTCTCCTCGAACGCCTGTCCCGACCAACCGAACGAATAGTCGTCCGGCAGCACCTTCGCCGCGACGGCTTCCATGGCCGCGATCGCCTCCCCGGAGCTGTGGCCCGGAGCCGCGTCGCCGTTGATCTTCGCGGCGAGGAAGTTGTTGAAGCGCGACGTCAGGTCGGGGCCGACCGCGTACTCGGTCGTGACGAGCGCCGACAGCGGCACCATCTTCCCGTCCCGCTGTCGGACGTAGACGTTCTGGATGTCCTCGGGGTCGAGGCGGAACTTCGGCTCCGCCTGGAGGATCACCTGCCAGACGCGGCTGTACTTGTTGAACTGGCTCACGTAGAGCGAGCCGAACAGCGTCTGCAGCGTGTTGTAGACGTCCTCGACGGGCACCCCGAGCGTCTCGGCCTTCGCGCGGTCGACGTGGGCGAACAGGCGCCGTGACGAGGCGTTCAACGTCGTCGTCAGCCGTGCCAGCTCCGGTCGCTTCCTCGCCGCCGCGAGGAAATCGTCCATCACGCTCGCAAGCCTGGCGGAATCGCCCTGCCCGCGACTCTGGATCCAGAACTCGAATCCGCCCTGGTTGCCGAGCCCCGGGATCGACGGCGGGTTGAGCGGGATGATGACGCCCTTGCGGATCGATGCGAGCTCGGGCTGCACGTGGCCGATGATCGCGAACGATGATTCCGTCTCCGGATCGCGTTGGTCGAACGGCTTCAGCGCGAGGAACACGACACCGGCGTCTGACTTGAACTGGCCGTCGAACAGGCTGAAGCCCGTCAGTGCCGAGTAGCTCTGGACTCCGGGTTGATCGGCGAAGAGCTCCGAGACGTGGCCCGTCACCTCCTGCGTGCGATCGAGGCTCGACGCGTCGGGCATCTGGATCGCGGCGATCACGTGTCCCTGGTCCTCCTGCGGCACGAAGCTCGTCGGCACGGTCGTGAACAGATGCCAGGCCGCGAACAGCAGTACGGCGAACAACAGGAGCGCGAACGTCGCGTGCCGGATCACGAACGCCACGCCATCGCCGTAGCGTCGCGTCGTGGCCGCAAACATGCGGTTGAACCATCCGAAGAAGCCGCCCCGTTCACCCTCGTAGCGCCGGAGGAGCAGTGCGGCGAGCGCAGGCGTCAGCGTCAACGCCATGAAGCCGGAGATCGTGACCGAGATCGCGATCGTCACGGCGAACTGCTTGTAGAGCTGTCCGGTCGTGCCGCCGAGCGCCGTGGTCGGCAGGAACACGGACGCCAGGACGAGCACGATCGCGACCACCGGCGCGGTGACCTCGTCCATCGCCTGGAACGCCGCCTCCCGCGACGAGATGCCGAGGGAGCTCATCTTCTCCTCGATCGCCTCGACGACGACGATCGCATCGTCGACGACGATGCCGATCGCGACGACCATCCCGAACAGCGTCAGCAGGTTGATCGAGAAGCCGAGCACCAACATCAGCGCGAAGGTGCCGACGATCGAGACGACCACCGCGATCGTCGGGATCAGCGTCGCGCCGAACTTCTGGAGGAACAGATAGACGACGCCGACGACGAGCAGGACCGCCTCGGCCAACGTCCATGCCACCTCCTTGACCGACGCCCAGACGAACTCCGTCGTGTCGACGGCGATCTCGTAGTCGAGCCCCTCGGGAAAGGTCTTCTTCAGTTCTGCCAGCGTCCGCTTGACCTCGGCCGCCACCGCGAGCGCGTTCGCACCCGGCTGCTGGTAGACCGCGAGGAACGTCGCCGGCTTGCCGTTGAGCCGCGTGCGGACCAGATAGTTCTGGAGGCCGGTCTCGACGCGCGCGACGTCTTTCAGGCGAACGATCGCCACACCCTTCGGATCGGTCCGCAGGATGATGTCTTCGAACTCCTCGGGCTCGCTGAAGCGACCTTCGCTGACGACCGGGAACGTCAGCTCGACCGGCTTCCCGGTCGGCGAGCGTCCGATCGAGCCGACGCCGAACTGCTGGTTCTGCGCCGCCACGGCGCGTTGGATGTCGCTCGCGGTGATGCCGAGCGACGCCATCCGATCCGGATCGAGCCAGATCCGCATCGCCAGATCCGGCGTGCCGAGGATCTGGGACTGGTTCGCGCCCTGGATCCGCTTCAGCGCGTCGAGCACGTAGAGATTGGCGTAGTTGCCGACGTACTGCTCGTCGAAGCGGCCGGTGTCGGAGTAGATGCCGATGATCAGCAGGAACGCCTGCGAGCGCTTCTCGACGCGGACGCCGGTGCGCTGGACCGTCTCCGGCAGTTCCGGCAGCGCGACGCTGACGCGGTTCTGCACCTCGACCTGCGCGGTGTCGGGATCGGTACCGATCTCGAAGAACACGGTCAGCCCGTACTGTCCGGCCGACGAGCTCGTCGAGTTCATGTAGAGCATCCGATCGACGCCGTTGACCTGGGTCTCGATCGGTGCGGCCACCGCGTTGGCGACGGCGTCGGCGTCGGCACCGGGATAGGAGGCGCTGACGGTGATCTGCGGCGGCGTGATCTCGGGGTACTGCGCGATCGGCAGGTTGAGCATCGCCAGCGTGCCCGCGATCACGATGGCGATCGCGATCACGCCGGCGAAGATCGGTCGTCGGATGCAGAAGTGGGAGATCATCGACCCGCCGATCGTGCTGCGAAGCGCGGCGTCACTTGGCCTCCCCGGAGTCCCGCGGTCCGTCGTCCGGCACGGCCCGCTTGTCCGGTACGACCGAGACCGGAGCACCGGGACTGAGCTTGATCGCGCCTTCCACGACGACGACATCGCCTGCCTGGAGGCCCTGCTCGACGATCCAGTCGTCACCGACCCAGTCGCCCATCGTCACCGGACGCCGCTCCGCCTTGCCGTCCTTCACCGTGAACACGAAGCTGCCCTTCGCGCCCTGCTGCACGGCGACCTTCGGGACGAGGACGGCCTCCGGCCGAACCGCACCCGTCAGGTGCACGCGCACGAACTGGCCGGGTCGAAGCGTCTCGTCAGCGTTGGGGAACTCCGCGCGGATCAGGAAGGTGCCGGTCTGCTCGCTGAACTCCGCGTCGCGGAACGTGATCTTGCCCTTCTCGCCGAACAGCGATCCGTCGGCGAGCACGATCTCGACCACGAATGCGTCGTCCTTCGGGAAGCGCAGCCGACCCTGGGCGACCTCGTCGCGCGCGCGGAGCACCTGGTTCTCCGACACGCTGAAGCTGACGCGGATCGGCGTGATCGCCGAGATCGTCGTCAGCAGGCTGTTGGAGACGCTGACGTACGTGCCGTCCTCCACCTGTGCGTAGCTCGACAGGCCGCGCAGCGGCGATTCGATCGTCGTGTAGCCGAGCTGGAGCTCAGCGTCGGTGACGGCCGCCTTCGCGGCTTCGACGGCTGCCGCCGCGGCCTGTTGCTGCCCGGTCGCGTCGTCGAGCTCCTTCTGGCTGACGGCGTTCTGCGCGGCGAGCGGTTTGACACGCGCGAGGTTCGCGTCCGCGGTGCGGAGCCGCGCCTCTTGTTCGCCCAGCGCCGCCTTGGCCGCCGACAGGCGTGCTTCGAACGGCTTCTTGTCCATGACGAACAGCTTCTGCCCTCGCTCGACCATCGTGCCCTCGGCATAGACACGCTCGTCGAGGAACCCGTCCACGCGCGCGCGGATCTGCACTTTGCGCGAGCTCTCGGTCGTACCGACGAACTCGTAGACCTTCGGCACGTCCTTCGGCTGGACGGTCACGGTGGTGACGGCGACGGCCTGCCGGGTGGCGGTCGGACGCTCGTGCCGGCCGCAGCTCGCCGTCAGGAGGAGCAGGGCCGTCGACACGGCGGCGCGGCTGGCGCGGCGACGTCGCGCAGCGCGAGATTGCGAGGGTCGAAGCATGGCGCGGGGCGGACACCGCGCGGCGACACGCGGCGTCGATCGACCCGGAGGTTAGCGACAAGCGCGCGTGATCGCACCGGGCGCGGACTTCGCGCCGCGTCCACTCAGCTGGTGATGCGTTCCTTGAACTCGAGCGTCTCGGTGTCGATGCGCACGCGATCGCCGACGTCCGCGAGCATGCCGACCTTGACCTTCACACCGTTCTCGAGGATCGCTTCCTTCTGCCCGGTGCCGGCGTTGCGGATCGGCGGCGACGTCTCCGAGATGGTCAGGACGGAGGTTTTCGGCGGCGAGACCGATACGAGCGCGCCGTTCACGTAGAAGCCGACGTACGCGTCGGCCGGCCAGCGCAGCGCGTCCTCGGCCGCGGCGACCGGGCACCGCACCTCCTCGCCGTCCGCGGTGAAGAACACCTCGTCGATGCCGTCGCGGTAGGAGTGCGTGAGCTCGATCTCCTCCTTGTCGAGGATCTCGAACTTGGTGTCGCCGTGCTCCTTCAGCTCGGTGACGCGCCCGGACTCGATGTCCTTGAGCTTCATCTGCACGAACTGGCGGCGGTCGTTGCGCAGGATGTTCCACCAGGTGACCGCACACATGCGACCCTGGTAGGACACGAGGAAACCGGGACGGAGGTCGAGGGCCGGAAGTTGCATCGTCGTGGAGTTTCGGGCCGACAGGTTAGCGCGTGGCCCGATCGGCGCCACGGGCCGGTGCCGATCCCCACGTCCCCGGCTACGATCGAGCCGGCGACCGTCGGTCCCGCGGGCGACCCGGGCCGCGGTCGCCGGCACGACCCCGCCGCTCCCACGCTTCCGGAACCCCGTCCCATGCCCCGCGCTTCCGCCCGCTCGCCGTTCCCGTCCGTCGCGGTGCTGCTCGCGCTGCTGGTCCCGCCGGCGGTCGGGCAGGCACCGTCGCTCACCTGGAAGGAGCTGGTGCTGCGGCCCGATCTGTGGCCCGCCGACTGCCATGCCCGGCAGAAGATCCCGGTTCGCGGCGAGGACGATCTGGAGAAGGGTCAGACGCTTCCGGTGATCGAGGTCGGCATGCGCGCGGTCGACGTGACGACCGAGGACGGCGTCCACGCGTACACCCTCGAGCCGGACCAGACCGACGTCCTGGAACTCGCCCAGCGCGCGTACCGGTCGATGTCGAAGGAGGCTCGCGACCTGACGTTCGCGGCACTCCAGGAGCGCGCCGATCTGTGGCCCGATCGGGTCGCGTTGACACGGCTCTTGCGATTCGGCGGCGGCGACGAGTCGGCGAAGGGCACCGAGGTCAGGCTGCTGAACGTGCGCGGCGATCAGGCGATCGTCCTACGCAAGCCCGGCGGCCAGAGCTTCTATGTCCCGCTGCGTGCGACCGACGTGATCGAGCGCGCACGCGACGCGCTCGGCAAGCCGCACTCCGGACCGGGTCGAATCCCGCGTGAGCTCGAGGGCAAGCTGGTCCAGCTGCCGTCGTTCGCGCCGGTCGAGTTCGACCCGAAACACGGTCCTCGCTACTACGCGGTGTACTTCTCCGCCGGCTGGTGCGCTCCGTGCCGCAAGTTCTCGCCGAAGCTCGTCGACTTCTACCGCGAGCAGAAACCGGAGCACGACGACTTCGAGGTGTTCCTCGTCAGCAACGACCACTCGCCGTCGGCGATGAAGGAGTACGCGACCCAGGCAGGCTTCTCGTGGCTCGCGGTCGACTACGACAAGCTCGGCACGATCCCGTGCCTGTCGAGCTACCAGGGGCGCGGGATCCCGCAGCTCTTGCTCCTCGACGAGAACGGCCGGGTGATCGCCGACAGCTTCGACGGGAACGAGTACCTCGGTCCGGACGTGGTGCTCGACAAGCTCCGCGCGCTGCTCGGTGAGCAGAAGTAAGGCCGGGCTCGAACTTGCTGGAGCGAGCCGGTCCACGCCGGTACCCTGCGTGCCCCGATCACACCGAACGAGACGCGAGAAGCGACCCACCAAATGAACGGAGTCGAACGACGGTTCTGGACGTTCGCGCTCGGCGCCACGGTGCTCGCGCTGGGTGCGTGCGTCGGGTCGCCGCCGCCGTTCGAGCTCGGCAGCGTGGCGATGCCGTTCGCGGGCGCGGCTCCGAGCGGGCGCTCGGGCGCGATGCCCGCGGTTGTCGAGTCGGCGTCGGACACGGCTCGCCCGGCGGCGCCGGCGGCGCCGTCGTCGCGACGCCACCAGGGAAGCGTGGGCGGCGCGTGGATCCCGTGGGCGACACTCGAGCTCAACGAACGGCCGAAGACCCAGGGCACGCCCCCGGGCAGCGTCGAGCCGGGCGACGGCTTTGCGGCGCGTGCGGGTTTCATGCAGGACGGGTTCGGCACCGACGTCGTGTTCGCGACGACCAAGCACGACGAATCGAACAGCTCGGCCGAGCTGACGATGTACCAGCTCTACGTCGACTTCGTGCAGGGGCAGGAGCTCTGGCACGGCCCGGTCAGTGGTTGGATCGGCGGCGGGGTGGGCGTCGGGATGGTGCGCTTCGACTGGGACAGCCTCTACAAGACCGAGAACACCGCGCTCTGGCAGGCCGAGGGCATCTTCGCGCTGCGCCTCGGCAGGCACATCTCGCTGGAGGCCCGCGCGATGGGCTTTCTCGGCGCGTATCCGGGCCGCACGGCGGGGGTCGGCGCCCTGGCGATGCTCGGCGGCGCGGTCACGTTCTGAGCCGCGATCGCGCCGTCGCGAGGTGATGCGCGACCGCCTTCGGTGGCGGGGCCCGACCTGCCGATGACCACCGATGGATGGCGGGATTCGAGCGCATCTCCAACGATTGGCCCTTGCTGCACCGCGTCGCGACGCGCGGTGGTCCGGCGTTGCTGCTGTTCGCGTTGCCGTTCGTCGGGACAGGCGTGTTCGTGGCGCTGATCGGGCTCGGCGCCGTCACCGTCGATCCGGCATCGGTGCACGCGCCGATGCCGGTGATCACCGCGGTGGGGGCGGCGTTCGGCCTCGCGGGGGTGGCGGTGGCCGCGCAAGGAATGCGCGCGACGCTCCACGCTGCGCGGCGGCGCCGGCGCGAGCTGCTGACCGGCGGCGAGGCGTGGCGCGTCGACTGGCCGTTCGACGCGAACGGAGCCGTCGACTCGCCGTGGCGGCACGCACTGCTCGGTTGGGCGTTCGCGGGGTTCCTGTCGTTGTTCCTGTCGCCGTTCGTGTGGTGGGGATTCCTGTCCGGGCACGGACCGTTCCTGGTCAAGCTCGTCGTTGGCATGTTCGCGTCGATCGGCGTGCTGTCCATCGTCGCGGCGCTGCGACGCACGGTGCAGGCGTTGCGCTACGGCCGGAGCTACCTGATCTACGAGCGCGTGCCGTTCCGGCTCGGCGACGAGCTTCGCGTGCGCTTCGGCCCGTGCCGTTTCGACCGGCTCGACGTCGCGCTCGAATGTCTGCTCGAACGCTGCGAGACCACCGGCACCGGGAACAACCGCAGCAACACGCTGGTCTCCTACCGGCTGTTCGCCGACGAGCGCACGCTGGACCTGGCTCCCAACACCCCTGAGGTCGAGCTGCGCCTTCCGCTGCCGGACGACCCGGAGTTGACGACCGACTTCTCGAGCGAGGCGATCCGCTATTGGCGCGTCCGACTCCGGGGTGAAGCGCCGGGAATCGACCTCACGACGGCGATGCCGGTGCCGGTCTATGCCGACACCGCACGGGCGAGTCGCGTCACGCGCGCTCGGTCCGAACGGCCGCACGTGGGCGACGAGGCAGCGGTTCCCTGATCGAGCGGCACGCCCTTCTCGCGTCGGAGTACGGCCTCGATTCGACCGGGCGCGCCGCTACGGTGGCAGCCCTCGATGGCCGACCCGCAAGTCCCCGCTGCTGCTCCTGACCCCGCGGTCGAAGCTCCCGCCGGCGGTCGCCTCGCGGGCCTCACGCTCGCCGCGCTCGGCGTCGTGTTCGGCGACATCGGCACCAGCCCGCTCTACGCGATGCGGGAGTGCTTCCACGGCGAGTACGCGATCGCCGTGACGCATCAGAGCGTGCTCGGCGTGCGCGTCGCTGATGCTGTGGTCGCTGATCGTCATCGTGTCGGTCAAGTACCTCGGCTTCGTGCTGCGTGCCGACAACCGTGGCGAAGGCGGTGTGCTCGCGCTGATCGCGCTGGTCCAGCGTGAGCTGCGGCGCCACGGCCGCACCGGGTCCGTGCTGATCGCCGCTGGGCTGTTCGGCGCGGCGATCCTCTACGGCGACGGCATGATCACGCCGGCGATCTCGGTGCTCAGCGCCGTCGAGGGGCTGCGACTCGATCACGCCCGGTCTCGACGCCTGGGTGCTGCCGATCACGTGCGGCATCCTGATGGCGCTGTTCCTCGTGCAGCGCCACGGCACCGAGCGCGTCGGCCGGTCGTTCGGACCGGTGATCGGCGTGTGGCTCGTCTGCATCGCCGGTGCTCGGCGCGGCATCGATCGTCGCCCATCCCGCGGTGCTGGCCGCGGTCGATCCGTTGCACGGCGTCGCGTTCCTCGTCGAGCACGGCATGCACGGCTTCCTCGTGCTCGGCGCGGTGTTCCTGGTCGTGACCGGGGCCGAGGCGCTGTACGCCGACATGGGCCACTTCGGCCGCCGCCCGATCCGCGTCGCCTGGTTCGCGTTCGTCTTGCCGGCGCTGTTCCTGAACTACTTCGGCCAGGGCGGCGCTGCTCCTCGACCACCCCGAGCTCGCCGCGCACCCGTTCTACGGGCTGGTGCCCGACTGGGCGGTCGTGCCGATGGTCGTGCTCGCGACCTGCGCGACGATCATCGCGTCCCAGGCGGTGATCTCCGGCGCGTTCTCGCTGACGCGTCAGGCGGTCCAGCTCGGCTACCTGCCGCGCGTGACGATCGTGCACACCTCGCCCGAGCAGCGCGGGCAGATCTACGTACCGCTCGTCAACTGGATGCTGATGCTGGCGACGATCGGGCTGGTGCTCGGCTTCCGGTCCTCGAGCCAGCTGGCCGCGGCGTACGGCGTCGCCGTCACCACGACGATGACGATCTCGACGCTGCTGTTCTACGTGTTCGCGCGCCATCGCCTCGGCTGGAGCCGGCCGCTGGCGCTCGCGCCGGTGTCGCTGTTCCTCGTCGTCGACCTGTCGTTCTTCACCGCGAACATCGGCAAGGTCGCGCACGGCGCGTGGTTCCCGCTCCTGATCGGCGCGGGCTTCTTCATCGTGATGACGACGTGGTGGAAGGGCCGTGCGTCTGGTCGCGCGCCGGATGCTCGAGCAGGCGATGCGCCTCGACGCAGTTCCTCGAGTCGCTGGAGGAGGATCCCCCGCGACGGGTCCCGGGCCGTGCCGTCTACATGACCGGCAACGCGACGTGGGCGCCGCCGAGCGCTGCTCTACAACCGTGCCCATCAAGGGTGCTGCACGAGCTCGTGGTCCTGCTGCACATCGCGATCGAGGAGATCCCGAAGGTGCCGCGCGACGAGAAGGTCGAGATCGAGGACCTCGGCAACGGCGTGCACCGCATCGTGGCGCACTACGGCTTCATGGAGGACTCGAACGTCCCGCACGTCCTCGCGCTCGCGCGGGAGCAGGGACTCGACATCGAACTCGAGGACACGAGCTTCTTCCTCGGGCGTGAGGTGTTCATCGTCGGCAAGCACCCGGCGATGTTCGCGTGGCGCACGCGACTGTTCAGCTTCCTCGGTCGCAACTCGCAGAACGCCACGACCTGGTTCCACATTCCGCCGGACCAGGTCGATCGAGATCGGCACGCAGGTCAGCGTCTGATCGTGCCGGTCAGTTCGCGTAGGGCTCGCCGCGTGAAGTCCTCCCACCGGACGCGCAGCAACGGCGCGATCTCCGGACGCGCTGGCGGCACGGTGAAGCCCTTCTGGTTGCGCTGCCACCATCGGTCCCAGGCGCTCTGCGACGGGCCGTGGTCCTCGCCCGTCAGCACGCAGAGGGCCGTACGCAGGTCGTCGATGTAGACGAACGGTTCGCCCGGCGGCGGGCTCGCGAGCTTCATCGCACCGATCAGCGCTTGGATCGAGTCGGTGGTGCGGATGTTCGCGAGGCCGTAGATGCGCGCGCGGATCACGTCGTAGTCCTTGACGGCGAGCGGCTTGTCGCCGAGCACGGCGACCGACGACGGATCACCGCGACGGCCGATCGCCCGCAGCACGGCGGCGAGCAGCGGTGGGTCGTTCTGCACGTTCTTCGATCCGGCGGCGCGGTGCAGCACCGCGAGCGACTCGGGATCGGACATGTGCATCAACGCGCCGACGGCCGTGAAGCGTGCCTCGCGGTCCCTGCCGCCGAGCGCCTTCTGCGCCGCCGCGAGATCCATGCCGCCACCGTCCGGCAGCGCGGGGCGCGGCTCCGAAGTCTGGTAGGGCTCCATCCAGAAGTCCGCCCACCGCAGCCTGTCGAGCTCCGGCAGCCACGGGCGTTCGGCGGGCACCTGGAACGTGTCGCGGTGGTCGCGCCACCACTGGATCCAATCGATCTTCGATGGACCCTTGTCGACGCCGGTGAGCACCTGAGAGCGCGGTGCCCGCGTCGTCCATGAACACGAAGGGCTGTCCTGGCGAAGGCGAGCCGAGCTGGATCATCGCGATCAGCGCGTCGATCGCCTCGTTGGTGCGGACGTTCGCGAGGCCGTAGATGCGGGCGCGTACGGCGCCGAAGGTCGGCACCGCGAACGGCTTGTTCGACAGCACCGCGATGGTCGACGGGTCGCCGTGGCGCCCGATCGCGCGCAGCAGCGCCGCGAACAGCTCCGGGTCGTCCTTCGCCGACTTCGAACGGACGGCGGCGATCAGCGCGTCGAGCGCGTCCTTGGAGTTCATGTGCCCGAGGAACGCGAGCGCCGCGTCGCGGGCCGAGGCGTCCGAGCCCTTCAGTGCGGCCACCGTGGACCCCACGGTCGAACCGGTCGTGTCCGGTGCAGTCGGCTCCGGCAGCTCGGGCTCGTAGGCTTCGCCCATCCCGCCCTCGTAGCGAAGGCGCGGCAGATCGGGGAGCCACGGTCGTCCGAGCGGCAGGACCTTGCTCTTGTCCTGCCTGCGCCACCACGCATCCCAGAATTCCTTCGAAGGCCCCTGGTCGACACCGGTGAGGATTCGCAACGCAGTGCGGAAGTCCTCGCTGAACACCGCAGGCTCGACGCTGGTCTGGCGATCGAGGTTCATCAGGTCGAGCAGCGCGTCCACGGCATCGGGGCTGCGGATGTGCGCGAGGCCGTAGATGCGCGCGCGGATCACGCGGTAGTCGGGCGGGTTCGCGGGTGTCCTCGCCAGCACGTCGATCGACGACGGGTCGCCATGTCGCGCGACCGCGCGGAGCACGGCGACCAGTCGCGCCGGGTGCTTCGCGGCGGCGCTGCCCTTGGCGTACCGGTGCAGTGCCTCGAGGGCGGGCGCGCAGGTCAAACGGCCGAGGGCGTTCGCGGCCGCCACCGCCACCGGCGTGTTGCGGTCGCCCAGGAGCTTCGCGAGCGCCTCGGCGACCGCGGGCTCGGCGTCGGGGCGCACGGCGTCGATCGCCTGCACGCGCATCACGTCATCGCCGCTCGCGAGGGCTTGCTTCAACGCGTCGAGGGAGCCGGGTTCCTGCGGCGCGAACAGCAGCGCGGCGAGCGCGATCGGGACAGCGAGGTGGATCATGGCGGGCTCGGCATTCTAGGCATGCGTGCGCGGTGATCGATCCACGGATCGACGAGTCTCCGACCGAGCCGACCGGATACGCTGCGATGCGTGACACGCTTGCTCGAGTTGCTGCACTTGACGCCGTCCGACGAGTCGCGCGACTACGTCGCGAACAAGGGGCAGTTCCACCTGTTCTCGCTGCTCACCGAGCAGCGTCACCAGCAGACCTGGGACCTCGGATCCGTCGCGCGCGAGGACACCGAGCGTGGTCTGCGCGCGATCCTCGCGGTCGACGACGATCTAGAGGAGCGCCTCGCACGGCTCGCCGCGTCACCGGCGCCGGTCGAGCAGATGGCCGATGCGATCGTCGGCGCGCTCGCGGCTGGCCGGCGCGTGTACGTCTACGGGTGTGGCGCGACCGGTCGGCTCGCGAAGCAGCTCGAGAGCGCGGTCTGGCGGCCGTTCTGGCGACGGTTGCAGCGATGCTCGTGGTGGAGCGAAGTCGCGTCGCGGCTGCCGGCGCGGATCGGTGACGCGGTGACCGGCGAGATGACCGGGGCAGACCGTGCCCTCGTGTCGTCCCTGGAGGGATTCGAGGATCTCCCGCAGATCGGCGCGCTGCAGCTCGAGGACCACGGCGTGCAGCGAGGCGACGTCGTGATCTGCGTGACCGAGGGTGGCGAGACGTCATCGGTGATCGGCACGATCCTCTCCGCACGCGCGCAGCACGGCGACGACGTCGACGGTGCGCGGCGGCACCTGTTCTTCGTCTACAACAACCCCGACGAGGTGTTGCGGCCGTTCGATCGCAGCCGTCGCGTCCTCGACGAGCCAGGCATCACCAGGCTCTGCCTCGCGACCGGGCCGCAGGCGATCGCCGGCTCGACGCGGATGCAGGCGACGACGATCGAGACGTTCGTCGTGGGAGTGGCGCTCGAAGAGGCCGCGTTCCGGCTGCTGCGCCCAGTTCTGTCGGACGAACGGCTCGCGGAGGTGGGATTCGACGGTGATCGCGGCGTCCAGTCGCGGCTGCGCGATTTCACGGCGGTGCGCGCCGCCGTCGACGGCGCATTGCCGGCGCTCGCGCAACTGACCCGCCGCGAGGCGGCGACCTACACCGCAGACCGCCACGCGACCTACTTCGCGAAGAGCGCACTGATCGCGGTGTTCATCGATTGCGCCGAGCGCAGCCCGACGTTCCGGCTGTTCCCGCTCGACAAGTCGGCGCAGGGCGGCGAGGACGTCGAACGCCGGAGCTGGGTACAGGTGTGGACGGGCGCCCCGGATCGGGATGCTGCATGGCTCGCGTTCCTCGGCCGGCCGTTTCGCGGCCTCGGCCGAGCGCGCTACGAGGCGCCGTTCCGCGCCGTCGAGGATCCCTATCTCCGTCGCGCGGCCCTCGCGAGCCTCGACAACGCCGGCGACGAGCAGGCTGCGAGCTACGACTTCTCGTTCGGCGCCGAGAACCTGACGCGTCGCGGGCCGACGGCCGGTGACCTCGGCGTGCTCGTGCTCGTCGATGGCGAACGCACGGAGCTCGCCGACCGGGGGTCCAGGGCGTCGCAGTTCGCCGCGGCCTTCGGCGCCGCCGGTGCGCGGGTCGCCGTGGTGCGCGCCGGGGACCGCGCCGGAATGCAGCAGCCGGTGCCGCCCGGGGCGATCGGGGTCGACGTCGCGTTCGACGAGGATGACGATCCGCTACAGCTCCGCCGCCAGCTCGCGCTCAAGATCCTGCTCAACGCGCACTCGACGGCGACGATGGCGCGGCTCGGCCGTGTCGTCGGCAACACGATGACGAACGTCAGCCCGAGCAACCTCAAGCTGATCGGCCGTGCGACGTTCCTGGTCCAGAGTCACGTCGACGACGTGCTGAAGCGCGAGCGCTGGACCGCGAAGCACGGGGCGACCGAACCGATCACGTTCGCCGAGGCCAACGCGGTTCTCTACGACGCGATGCGGTGGGTGCGCGATGCGAACATCGGCCAGACCGCGGAGGTGGCGCTCTCCATCGTCCGCATCCTGGCCTCGCTCGAGGCGGGGGCGGACGTCGGGTGGGACGGCGCACGCGCGATCCTCGAGGAGGAGGGACTCGCGGAGTTCCTGCGCCGGCACAACCCGGCGCTCGACTCAGCCGGCTGATGCGCTCGAGCTCTCGTTCGAGTCGGGCGCGTGGTCGTCGAGCCACACCGCCACCGCACGCGTCTCGGGGAACGCCTCGAGCACGATCTTCAACGTGATCGTCAGCGGAACCGACAGGACCATTCCGATCGGGCCGAGGAGCCACCCCCACACGATCAGGGATGCGAACACGACGAAGGTCGAAAGACCCAGTTGGCTGCCCATCCAGCGTGGCTCGAGGATGCTCCCGTAGAGGATGTTGATCGCCGTGTAGACGATGGCGACCAACAGCGCGGACGACGGTTCGAGTCCCGGTTGGACCAACGCGAGCAGGACCGGCGGGACTGCTGCGAGGAACGAGCCGATGTTCGGAACGAAGTTGAGCAGGAACGCGACGAGCGCCCACAGGAGCGGGTAGTCGACGCCGATCCACCAGAGCGCGAGGCCGGCGGTCGCGCCGGTCAGGGCGCTGATCGCCGTCTTCAGCCCCATGTACCTGTTGATGCTGGCGACGATCGACTCGAGGCGTGCCGCAGCCGCGCCGCCCGCTCGCGCCGTCGCCGCGAGCTTGGCCGGTCCGGTGCCGGTCTCGGCGAGCAAGAACGCGACCGCCAGCAAGACGAGGAGCGCGTTCCCGAGGAGGTTGCCGAAGCTGCCCAGCGCGGAGCCGATGAACCGGAGCACGGCTCCGGTGTCGATCAGGTCACCGAGGGCCGTTGCTTCGGTCGCGCCGTGGTGGCGCAGCCATTCGAGCACTGCGGCGAGGCGTTCCTGAAGGTGCGCGTCGTATTCCGGGATCTTCGTCTGGAACGAGACGATCGACGAGCCCACGAACAGCGAGAGGAGGCCGAACGCGACGAGCAGCGCGACCAGGATGACGATCACCGCCACCCCGTTGGCGACGCCGCGTCGCCGCAAGGTGTGCAGGAGGGGCAGGCAGAGGATCGTCACGAACAGCGCGAACAGGAGCGGCGCGACGATCGCCCGTGCCGCCTGCACGCCGGCGGCGAGGACCACCAGGGCAGCCGCGCCGACCAGCAGCCGGTACACGGAGACGCCGTTCACGCAGGGATCTTCCGCGGCGCGATCCGGTCCGCGAAACGAAAACCGCGACTCTCCACACCCGGTCGGTCGTCCGTCGGGTCAGCCGCCAAGCCCAACGTGCGCGAGCAACGCACGGAGCTCGGTTCCGAAGCGTCGCTCGACGACCGCGCGTTCGATGCGCCGCGCGGCTTCCTTCACCATCGCCTCGGCTTCCGCCGGATGATCGAGGACCTGCTCGATGCGTTCCGCCAGATCGCTCAGGTCCCAGCGCACGGGCACGTAGGTCACGCCGGCTTCGAACACGTCGGGCCAGGTCTCGACGTGCGACATGTCCGGCTTCAACAGCACGCTCCCGCACGCGACCGCCTCGAAGTCCCGGAAGCACACCTCGCCCCAGCCGAACGGGCTGAACACGATGCGGCACTGGATCGCTTCACGCAGATAGCGGTGACGTGGGAGCGCTTCGGCGCCGGTCAACCGGAAGCGATCGGCGAGATCGGCGATGCGGTCCCCGCAGAATCTCCGGGTACTCCTGGTACCACTCCCACTTGGAGGCGGTCGCACGGTCGGGCACCGGGAATCGGCGATTGACGTCGAGGCGGCGCTGTCGCCACGGTTTCGCGGCGCGGCGCGTGAGCCGGAGCATCGCGCGGTAGAACCGCGATGTGCCCATGTTCCAGCCGCACCAGAGGCGATCCAGGTACTCGGGCGCCGTGACCGAGCCGAAGCGCCAGTCGGCGAGATCGAAGTCGAAGAAGTCGCGGCACCACTCGGCGATCAGGTAGCTGCCGGCGAACTCCCGCGTGTAGGTGCTCCGATCCCGGAAGAGTTGGCTCTTCACGAACACGTCGACGTGTGGCAGGCACGGAAGGAACGGCGTCGAGCTCTGGTCGACGGTGTCGAGCAGTCCGATGCGCGGCCGATCGGGCCGAGCCGCGACGCGCTCGAGCCGCTCCACCAGCTCGTGCTCGCGGCGATTCCAGACCTTCCAGTCGGGCACGATCAGGACGAAGTCGCCGGCGTCGCGGGTCGCGAGCGACTCGATGTCCGCCAGCGAGGCGCGCCGGTGCCGGAATCGCGCCGACGCCTCGCGCGCCGCACTCCGTCGGAACGCATGGAACACGTCCAGCTTGGTCGCGCTCACCTGACGGCCGTGCAGCTGCTCGTAGAGGTGCTTCGCCCATCCCTCGTAGGTCTCGTCCAGGATCTCGACGCGAACCGCTGACACGCGCGCATCTGAGCATCCACGTGCCGGCGGGAGAACCGTGCGAACGCTTTTCCGTGCCATCCGCGACGCCCGGCGCTTTGCTGTCCCGCATGCTTCGGAGCCTGCTCGCCGCCCCCCTGCTCGTCGCCGCCCTTCTCGACGTCGGCGCCATTGCCCAGGATGCGACGGCTCGTCCGACGCTGGTGACGCGTTGGGCGGCGGAGGTCGGCGACACGCCGCACCCCGACTACCCGCGGCCGCAGCTCGTCCGCGAGCGCTGGCAGAATCTCGACGGCATGTGGCAGCTCGCGCTGACGAAGCGCGAGTCCGCGCGTCCCGCTGCGTTTCCCGAGACGGTCCTCGTGCCGTTCCCGATCGAATCCAAGCTGTCCGGGGTCACGCGGGCGGTCAGCCCGGAGCAGCGTGCCTGGTATCGCCGGTCGTTCACGGTGCCGGCGGGCTGGCGTGGCGACCGCATCTTCCTGCGGTTCGGCGCGGTCGACTGGGAGACGGAGGTGTGGGTCGACGGCACGCGAGTCGGCGAGCACCGCGGCGGCTACGACCCGTTTGCGTTCGACGTGACCGGCGCCCTCGATGACCACGACGCACACGAGCTCGTGGTCGTCGTCTGGGATCCCGGCGACGCGGGGTTCCAGCCGCGTGGCAAGCAGGTGCGGATCCCGAGCGGCATCTGGTACACGTCGAGCACCGGCATCTGGCAGACGGTCTGGCTCGAGCCGGTGCCCGAGCGGCGGATCGACTCGCTGCACCTCGTGCCGGCACTCGACCCGCCGCGCATCACGGTGCGCGTGAACGCGCCGAACGCGAACGGCCTCACGGTCGAGGCGCACGCGTCGTTCCACGGCACCGAGGTCGCCGTCGCGGCGGGCCCGGCGGATCGGGAGTTGACTCTCGCGATCCCCGATGCGCGGCCATGGTCGCCCGAGTCTCCCGATCTCTATGACCTCACGGTCGTGCTGCGCGACGACGCGGCGGAGTACGACCGCGTCCGGTCGTACTTCGGACTGCGTGAGATCGCCGTGCGGCGCGCGGACGACGGTCACCTGCGGCTGTTCCTCAACGGCAAGCCGCGGTTCCAACTCGGCCTGCTCGACCAGGGCTTCTGGCCGGACGGGCTCTATACCGCGCCCACGGACGACGCGCTGCGCCACGACCTCGAGATCACGAAGCGACTCGGGTTCGACCTGATCCGCAAGCACGTGAAGGTCGAGCCGGATCGCTTCTACGCGTGTTGCGATTCCATGGGCTTGCTGGTGTGGCAGGACGTGCCGAGCGGCGATCGCTCGATCGGCAGCGACGATCCCGACATCCGGCGCACGGCGCAGTCGGCGCGTGAGTTCGAGCTCGAGACGGGTCGGATCCTCGACGCGCTGCAGCCACACCCGTGCATCGTGATGTGGGTCCCCTTCAACGAAGGCTGGGGGCAGTTCGACACCGAGCGCATCGCCGGCTGGATCCACGACCAGGATCCGACACGGCTCGTCGACGCGGCGAGCGGCTGGGCCGATCGCGGGGTCGGAGACGTGCACGACGTGCACGCGTATCCCGGTCCCGCGTTGCCGCCTTCGGACGACCAGCGGGCGCGCGTGCTGGGGGAGTTCGGCGGCCTCGGTCTGCCGCTTGCCGGACACACCTGGGCCGCCGAGCGCAACTGGGGCTACCGCAGCTTCTCGGATCGCGACGCCCTCACCGACGCCTACGTCGCCCTCACCGAACGGCTGCGCCCGTTGATCGCCGACGGACTCGCAGCGGCGGTCTACACACAGACGACGGATGTCGAGATCGAGGTCAACGGGCTGATGACCTACGACCGCGCGGTGTTGAAGGTCGATGCGGATCGCGTCGCTGCAGCGAATCGCGCGCTGCGCCGGCCGCCACCGAAGTTGACGACGGTCGTGCCGTCGTCGCGCGAGGCGCCGCAGTCGTGGCGCTATACGCTCGACGCGCCGCCCTCTGGCTGGGAGCAGCCCGAGTTCGACGACGCCGCGTGGCGGCGCGGTGACGGTGGCTTCGGGACACCGGGGACGCCCGGTGCGGTCGTCGGCACCGAGTGGCGCACGCCGGACATCTGGATCCGGCGGTCGTTCGTGTTGCCGGACGACGTCGATCCGGCCGCGCTGCGCCTGCTCGTCCATCACGACGAGGACGTGGCGGTGTTCGTCGATGGCGTCGAGGCGGCGGTGCTCGACGGCTACACGACCGGTTACGTGACCGCGCCGCTGGCGGCGTCGGCTCGTGGAGTCCTGCGTCCCGGCACACACCTGCTCGCGATCCACTGCCGGCAGACGTCGGGCGGGCAGTTCGTCGACGCCGGGCTCGTCGAGTGGCGGGAGCAGGATCGCTGACGGCGCGCGGCGTTCACCCAGGACGGACGCGGTGGAGCAGTCCGTCATGGCGGAATCTCGATCCACGACGGGCGGGGCCTGTCGGCGCTTCAGGAGTCCGTGTGGGTGAGCGAATCCGTGACGGCGAAGGAACGGTCTCGTCGAGCGGACGCAACGGGGAACACGGCGCGGCGGGAGGCTGCCGGCGAATCCTGCGAGTCCGCAGCCTCCCGTCCCGCCGCGGTCCCGGTTGCGCCCACCCGCGGAAGCCACTTCCATGAGAGGGTCGGTCGCGCGCCCACAGCGATTCCTGAAGAGCCGGCCTGTCGCCCTTCCGCGATCGCGCTACCGTCATCTCGCCGCTCCGGAGGTCCGCACCGCCCGTGCCGGAGAACTCGCGATGAAGAGATCGACTCGGTTCGTTGCATCCCTCGCCGCCGGAGTCCTGACGACGCTCGCGGCTCACGCGCAGGCCGATGTCGCACCCCTCGACGCGCCGCCGCCCTCCCATGCGCTCCGCGGCGTGACTGTCGTCGTCGATCCGCGCGACGGCGGAGATGCCGCCGTGGCGCTGCGCGCGGCGAACTACCTCGCCCGGATCCTCGAGCGTTCCGGAGCGGGGGTCGCGATGACGCGCACCGGACTCTCGACGGTGCCGCACCTCGACGCAGCGGAGCTCGCGGAACGGGCCGGAGCGAGCCTCATCGTGCTGGTCTCGGGCGAGGCGCCCGGCGGCGTACCGGTCGCGGTGCCCTCACGAGAGACTCCCGAGGGCACGGTGCAGCTCGAGGACGCGCTGGTCGAAGCGCTCCGGCAGTCGTTCTCCGAGTGTGACCACGGCAAGCTGCCGGTCGAGAGTCGTCGCCCCACGGTGTTGCTCCGGCCGCTCGGCGTGCCGCCGGGCGACGACGCGGCACCGCTTCGGCGACACCGGCCGTCGGTCCTCGCGCTGTTCGAGAGCGTCTCGTCGTGGGCCGGTGCCGAGCGCACGCGCATCGAGGCTCTGCCGAGAGCCTCCGTCACCGGCGTCACGGATGGCGAGCCGCGCGGGACGCCGTTCTGGCCGATCGACCGGGCGCCGCGCACCGAGGCCGAGGTCGCGGGCCTCATCGCCGGCTGGCGTCGCGGCCAGGCGATGGATGCGACCCAGGTGTGGCTCGACGTGGCCGTGCACCGCCGTGACGACGGTTGGGAGCTGATCGGGTCGACCGAACTGCCATCGCTCGAACGCGCGCTGCGGCGCATGCTCCAACACCATGGCGTCAAGCCGCTGTCGGGCGAGCTCCGCGAGTTGCCCGACCCCGCGCTCGGCGACGACCCCTACGGCATCACCAAGGCGGAGGCCGCGCTGACCTGGGCGACACCGGGATCTGCGACCGGGCTCCGCGCGCTCGACGGGCCGCGCCAGGTCGAGGAGACCGAGCTGCGTGCCGGCGAGCCCGTGCGTCTGCTCGACGAGCGGGACGGGCATCTGCTCGTGCACGCGTTGTCCGGCTACCTCGGCTGGGTGCCGGCATCGGCGATCGAGCGGTGCACGGAGTCACGGCATCGGGAGGCCGTCGATCGCGCGACCGGTCCAGCGGAGCGCGGGGCCGTGGTCGCCGAGGATGCCCTGTCGAACCTGGGGATCCCCTACGTGTTCGGTGGCCGCAGCGCGACGGGTCTCGACTGCTCGGGACTGTGCCAGACCGCGTGGAGCGCCCAGGGGGTGTTCCTCGCTCGCGATGCACGGATGCTGTTCCTCGCGGGAGTGCTGGTGTCGACGCGCGCGCGTCCCGCACCGCTCCGGCCCGGCGACCTGCTGTTCTTCACCGACGGCAGCGGCCGCATCACCCACATCGGACTCTCGATTGGCGGGAGCCGCTTCGTGCACGCGACTCCGCCGGAGGTGACCGTCGCCAGCATCGATCCGCAGGATCCCTGGTTCGACGCCAGCGATCACCACCAGTTCGTCGCCGCGAAGCGACCGGCGCACTGACGGCTCTGGGCCTCGCCGGAGCCATCAGCGGCGACGGCCCACGCTGAGCACTTGCGTTGGCCATCGCCGCGACCGCGTCCTAGGGTCGAACTCCATGCCCGCCCTCCTCGACACCATCGGCGAGGCGGCGTTCACTTCCATCGGCTTCTTCTGGAAGGCCGGCTGGGCGTTCGTCCTCGGCTACTCGATCAGCGCGATGATCGACGCGTTCGTGCCGAAGGGCAGACTCACGGCCTTCATGGGTGACGCGGGACCGCGGAGCATCGGCATCGCGACCGCCGCGGGCGCGGTTTCGAGCTCCTGCTCGTTCGCCGCGCTCGCCGCCGCCCGTGCGCTCATTCGAAAAGGCGCACACTGGATCGCCGGCATCTCCTTCATGTTCGCATCGACGAACCTGGTCGTCGAACTGGGCATCCTGATCCTGATCTTCCTCGGCTGGCAGTTTCTCGCGGCCGAGATCGCCGGCGGACTGCTGTTGATCGTGATCAGTGCGGTGCTGGTCCGGTTCACCGCCCCGCGGACGTGGCTCGCCGCCGCCCGGCGGAAGCTCGACGCGGAGGCCGGGCCGGAGGAGGACTTCGATTGGCGAGAGCGGGTGCGGAGTCGCGATGGCTGGCGCCGTGTGGGGCGCCGGTTCTTCGCCGAGTGGAGGATGGTCTGGCAGGAGATCCTGATCGGCTTCACCGTCGCGGGTTTCATGGCCACGGTCGTGCCCGATTCGTTCTGGCGCGCGCTGTTCCTCGCCGACCTCGTGCGCGATGGCGCGCCCACGTTCCCGATCGTCCTGGAGAACGCGGTCGTCGCGCCATTCGTCGCCGCGGCGACGTTCATCGGATCGATGGGGAACATTCCACTCGCCGCCGTGCTGAACTCGGGCGGCGTGCTGTTCGCCGGGATCATGGGGTTCATCTACTCCGACCTGATGGTGCCACCGATCATCAAGGTCAACGCCCGCTACTACGGTTGGCGGGTCGCGCTCTACATCGCCGGCGTGATGTTCGTCAGCATCGTGATCACGGCGATCGCCCTCCACTACGGGTTCACCGCGCTCGATTGGATGCCGTCGGGCGGGCGGAGGGTGGGGGACATCACGCGCTTCGCGTTCGACTACACGTTCTGGATGAACGTCATCGCGGCGCTCGCTGCCGGCACCATGGCCTGGCTCGGCTTCGCCGGATCGACACCCGCCAGAGCGGATCGAAACCGGTGGCGTCCGGGCGTGCAGGACGTCGTCACGATCGCGTGTGCGTCGATCCTGCTCATCGGAATCGGCGTGCACCTCTGGTCATCGTTCGCGGGCGGGCAGTCGTGATGGTGCCCGCTGGACGTCCTGGCGCGGAGGGCGGACGATGAGTCGCCGCGACACGACTTTCCGGCGCGGCCTCCCGCCGCGATGGGAGGGGCACGCCCACCTGCGGTGGACATGCCCCGAGGCAGTCGGCCGCGCCTCCGTCTCTCCGGGGCCGCTCCGGCTCCGAATCCTCGCGGGACGCGAGTATTCTCCGACTTCGCGACCCAGCGCGGCCTCCCGCCGCGACGGGAGGGGCATGCCCACCTGCGGTGGACATGCCCCGAGGCAGTCGGCCGCGCCTCCGTTTCTCCGGGGCCGCTCCGGCTCCGAATCCTCGCGGGACGCGAGTATTCTCCGACTTCGCGACCCAGCGCGGCCTCCCGCCGCGACGGGAGGGGCATGCCCACCTGCGGTGGACATGCCCCGAGGCAGTCGGCCGCGCCTCCGTTTCTCCGGGGCCGCTCCGGCTCCGAATCCTCGCGGGACGCGAGTATTCTCCGACTTCGCGACCCAGCGCGGCCTCCCGCCGCGACGGGAGGGGCATGCCCACCTGCGGTGGACATGCCCCGAGGCAGTCGGCCGCGCCTCCGTTTCTCCGGGGCCGCTCCGGCTCCGAATCCTCGCGGGACGCGAGTATTCTCCGACTTCGCGACCCAGCGGATACAGCCATGCGCAACGCGATCGGACTCGTCCTGTTCCTCGTCGGAGCGCTCGTCTTCGCCTGGGGTGCGTCGGGCAACACGTCGTCGACGGGATCGGTCGGCGGATTCGTCAAGGCCGCTCTCGAGGACGGCTCGATCTGGCCGTGCCTCGGTGGCGCGTTGATCGCGGCCTTCGGGATGTTCACGTTCTTCAACTCCCGCCTCGGCGGAAAGGGACCGAAACCATGACTCTGCTCGAACTCGCTGTCCTGCTCCTGGTCGCGGCCGTGTGTGGCGCGATCGGTCAGGCGATCGCCGGAAGCAGTCGCGGCGGGTGCCTCCTGTCGATCGTCCTCGGTTTCGTCGGGGCAGTGCTCGGGCGGTGGCTCGCCGGTGCGCTGAGTCTGCCGCCGGTGTTCGTGATCGACGTCGGCGGCACGGCCTTCCCGATCGTCTGGTCGGTGATCGGTTCGGCGCTGTTCGTCGCGGTGATCACGCTGTTGACCGGCCGCCGTCGCGAACCGCGATGACGCGCGGCTCGGCGGCGCAGCGCCACGCGACGCAGCGCCGCCTCTTGCCGCGATGGAAGGGGCGTGCTCACCTGCGGGGAACACGCCCCGGGGCAGTCGGCCGCGCTTCCGATCCTCGGGACCGCTACGGTCTCTGCGACCCATGGCCCGACTCGCTCGTCACTGGCCGTATCTCGCCTTCGCGGTGCTCGCGGTGGTGTACGTGCTCGCCGCCACGGTGCGTCCCGTGTACGGCCACGATGCGAGTGTCTACCAGGGACTCGCTCGGGCGATCCTTGACGGGCACGGCTACGTGTTCGATGGTGCGCCGCACACCCAGTACCCGCCCGGACAGCCGCTGTTCGTGGCCGCGGTGTTCGCCGCCGGTGGGGGGCTGCTGGCGGTCCAGCGATGGATCGCGTCGATCGCGGTGCTGGCCGGGGTGCTGTGCTACGCGTGGCTCGTCCCGCGCGGACGATGGCTCGCGGTCGCGATCGCGCTGCTCACGCTCCTGTCCACTCACACCTTCCGCGAGTCGATCGGGGGGCTCCGGTCGGAGCCGCTCTATCTCGCGCTGTCGATGTCGCTCTTGTGGTTGAGCGACGCGCGCATGCGGGCCGGCCGCGCCGGCATCACGGCGATCTTGCTCGCGGCCGCGCTCGCGTGCGTGTCGGTGGCGACGCGGACGATCGGCATCGCGTGGGTCGCCGCAGCGGCGGCGACACTCGTGCAACAGCGGCTGGTACGCCCTCGACAGCGCGTTCCGGAGCCGTTGCTGCTCGCCGTCGCGATCGGTGGCGCGCTCGCCTTCGCCGGTTGGACGGCATGGACTGTCACCGAGGCGCGGCCACTCTACGAAGGAGACGGGCTCTACTCGTACACGGCGCAGCTCCGGCTGCTCGACCCGCATCAACCCGATCTCGGGACGGCATCGCTCGGGGACCTGTTGGTCCGCATTCCGGCGATGCTGGAGATCCAACTCGGCCACGTCGCGGAGTGCGTGTTCAACGTGAGCTGGGTGCAGCCGATGTACGGGACTCCGGTCGTCGCGCTCACCACCGGGACGATCCTGATCGGAGTCGTGGACGGATTGCGCGGTCGCGACGCATTCGCGGGTTGGTACGTGTCGGCGTTCGCCGGGATCCTGGCGTTGTGGCCGTTCGACGAGGGTGCGAGGTTCGTCCAGCCGGCGCTGCCGTTGCTGCTGTTGTTCGGGTTCCGGGGCGCGCGCATCGCGATCGACTGGTTCGGTGACACGTCGCCTCGCCGGCGTCGTGTCGTGGTCACCGGGATCTCGCTGCTCGGGCTCGCCGTGTGGTTCGCGGAGACCCGCGTGGCAGGCTGGGAGATCGGCCGGCAGGCGCTCGCCAACGCCATCGGGTGGTGCGTCCTGGCTGCGGTGCCGTGGGTGCCGTGGACCGTCGGCCCAGCGACGTGGCGTCGGGCTGCGGCCGCCGCGCTGGCGATCTACGTGGTCGCGTTCGCCGCGCTCGGGGTCGATCGCGGCCTCGGCGTCTGGCGTTCCGAGGCGAACCCGTCGGCTGCCGCGGCGCGCATGGACCATCTCGTCGATGCCATCGATTGGCTGCGCGACCACGCGACCGAGGGCAGCCGGGTGATGTGCGAGCAGTACGCGGCGGTCCACATCGGCACCGGCCTTCCGACCGTGCCGCTACCCCGCACAGGGCGTCCTGAGGTGCTCGCGGGCGCGATCCGGGATGGCCACGTCGATTTCCTGATCGTGCAGGACACTCCCGAGCATCCCTACTACTTTCCGGTCGAGGAGGCGCGGCTCGCGGTCCTCGAGACCGAGCTTCCCGATCGCATCCGACTCGTCCACTCCTATGCCGGTGGTCGCCTGTTCTCCGTCGATTCGCCCCGCTGATCCATGCCGCTGCTGTCGGTCGTCGTTCCCGTGTTCAACGAGGAGGCCACGCTCGAACCGCTCGTCGCAGCGGTGCGTTCGGTGGCATTGCAGCCGGGCGTCGAGCGGGAGATCGTGATCGTCGACGACGCGTCGACGGACGGTACGTCTGCGGTGCTGGAGCGGTTCGGGGAGCTTCCCGAGGTGCGCGTGTTCCGGCAGTCGGAGAACCGCGGGAAGGGTGCCGCGTTGCGCCGCGGATTCGCCGAGGCACGCGGTGACTTCGTGCTCGTGCAGGACGCGGATCTCGAATACGACCCGTCCGAGTACCGCAAGCTCGTGCAGCCACTGTTGGACGGCAAGGCGGACGTCGTCTACGGCTCGCGTTTCATCGGTGGGGAGTCCCACCGCGTGTTGCTGTTCTGGCACTACGTCGGGAACCGGTTCCTGACCTTGCTGTCGAACGCCGTCACCAACCTGAACCTCACCGACATGGAGACGTGCTACAAGGCGTTTCGCCGGGAGACGCTGCAGGCGATCGAGCTGAAGGAGGATCGGTTCGGATTCGAGCCGGAGGTGACCGCGAAGATCGCGAGGATGGGAGCGCGGATCTACGAGGTGGGAATCGCGTATTCGGGGAGGACGTACGCGGAAGGGAAGAAGATCGGGTGGCGGGATGGGGTGCGGGCGTTGTGGTGCATCGTGAAGTACGGGTTGTTCCGGGGGTGAAGGGGTGTGGGGTGCGGGCGCGGGAGCTCGCTGGGCGCGGCATCGAGCTCCGCGCCCGACAGTTCCCGAATCCCGCGACCTCCGGATCCCGCGACGTCCCGGGCCAGGTCGGTCCGGGTGGCACGGAATCGTCGTGGAGTGGTGTTTGAATTGGCGGGGAGTGTGCCCCACGAACGGGCCATGTCCATGCCGGAGAGCCGCGCGAAGCGGGTGGTGATCGTCGGCGGCGGGTTCGCCGGACTGCGCGCGGCGCGGCGGTTGAAGCACGCGCCGGTCGAGATCACTTTGATCGACAAGCGGAACCACCACCTGTTCCAGCCGCTGCTCTACCAGGTGGCGTCCGCGGCGCTGAATCCGAGCGACATCGCCTACCCGATCCGCGCGGCGCTGCGGCACCAGAAGAACGCCCGTGTGCTGCTGGCGGATGCCCGGCGCGTGGACGTCGGACCACCACCGCGTCGAGCTGGACGAAGGCGCGGTCGACTACGATTGGCTGATCCTCGCCACCGGCGCGACGCACTCCTACTTCGGCCACGACGAATGGAAGGGGTTCGCGCCGGGTCTGAAGACCGTCGAGGATGCGCTGGAGATCCGTCGGCGCATCCTGTCGGCCTACGAAGCCGCTGAGCGCAGGCCGGAAGACCTTCGGGCGCCTGCTGACGTTCGTCGTCGTCGGCGGTGGGCCGACCGGCGTCGAACTCGCTGGCTCGTTGTCCGAGATCGCCCGGTTCGCGCTGTCGAGCGACTTCCGCACGATCGATCCCGAGGTGCGCGCGTGATCCTGATCGAGGGCCAGGACCGGTCTGCCGGTACCTACCCGCCCGACCTGTCCGAATCGGCGCGGCGCCAGCTCGAAGGCCTCGGCGTCGATGTGCGGCTCGGCTCGATGGTGAAGAACGTGGACGCCGACGGCGTCGAACTCCAGGGCGAGGGAGCGGATCCTGTCCCGCACCGTGCTCTGGGCCGCGGGCGTCAAGGCGTCACCGATCGCGAAGAGCCTCGGAGCCCCGCTGGACCAGGCCGGGCGCGTGAAGGTCGAGCCGGATCTCTCGGTCCCGGGTCTCCCGGAGATCTTCGTGGTCGGCGATCTCGCGGCGGCGGAGAGCGACGGCAAGCCCGTCCCCGGCGTCGCGCCGGCGGCGATCCAGGCCGGGAAGCACGCCGCGCGGTGCGTTCTCGCCGATCTGTCC
The DNA here is from genome assembly GCA_963823025.1 of uncultured Planctomycetota bacterium. Lineage (GTDB taxonomy): Bacteria > Planctomycetota > UBA1135 > UBA1135 > UBA2386 > CAWGKH01. The sequence goes on from CAWGKH010000015.1 coordinate 79,462, forward strand.
GGCGCGAAGCGGAAGCCGTTCCACTACCTCGACAAGGGCAGCCTCGCGACCATCGGACGATCGCGCGCGGTCGCCGAGGTCCGCCGCTTCCACGTGTCCGGCTTCGTCGCCTGGGTCGCGTGGCTCGCCGTCCACATCTTCTTCCTGATCGGGTTCCGCAACCGCGTGTTCGTGATGCTGAGCTGGGCGTGGAGCTGGCTGACGTTCCGGCGGGGTGCCCGGCTCATCACCGGCACCGAGTCGTTGCCGAAGCGCGTCGCGCACGAGAAGGTGCCGACGCACGTGTGACCTCGGATTCGGTTCGCCGCCCACGACCTTCACGGGGAACTCACACGGGCTTTCTCGGGGGGTGCCGCCGGTCCGGGATGGTCTGGCGGTCGCGCCGAGCGGTGGTCTGCCGTTCGCCTCACTCCGCCTCGCAGCATGCCTCGCAACTCCGACCGTCCCCGGTGGATCCTCGGGCCGCTCGCCACCCTGCTCGTCCTCGCGCCGCTCCTGGCCGCAGCCCCGCAGGCTCCCGACGCGGGGCTGCGGCCCTCCCTGCTGCTCGTCGCGGGCGGCGTCGTGCTCGCGCTGTCCGGGCTACGCCGCCGCCGCCGCCGCAACCGCATCTGACGGGTCCCGCCAGATGCGCTGGAGACGCGCGCTCCCTCCGGCTACGCTGCGGAGCCCGCCCGTGGCGCCGTCGCCACCGGCGACCCCTCGATCGACTACGGAAGTGCGGATTCGCCCATGAGGAAGGTGTGGCCGGACGTGTGTGCGCGCGACGTGATGCGCACGGACGTCGTGACGATCCCGGAGACCGCCAGCCTGGGCGATGCCGTCCAGGCCCTCATCGACAATCGCATCACCGGCATGCCCGTCACCGACGAAGCGGGGCAGCTCAGCGGCGTCGTGTCGATCCGCGACATCCTCGACCACCTGTCGGAGGGTGCCCGACCGATCGGCGGTCGGCCGGCCTTCTACGCGACCGGGCCCGGCGAGGACGAGGATTGGGATCTGTCCGATGTCGAGGTGCCGGAAGAAGAGGTCGCGACCGTCGCCGACGTGATGACGGCCGAGATCCACGCGGTGCCGACCGATGCCGGACTCGAGGACATTGCCAACAAGATGGTCGAGCACCGGATCCACCGTGTGCTGGTGACCGAGAAGAAGAAATACGTCGGGCTGGTCAGCGCGATGGACGTGCTGAACGCGCTCGTCCGCCGGTGATCCGCGCGGTTGCGACCCGACCGATCCAGGCTGGGACCGAGGAGAGATCGATGACGATGCGCGGTGTTTTGCCGTTCCTGTTCCTGTTCAGCGCCTGCGCCACCCATGGCGGCAAGACGCCCGACAAGCCCGTGGGGAGCTACCCGAGCGACCTCCCCCGGCAGGAGGTCGTCGAACGGATGGCCGAGTACCTCGACCCCGGGCCCCGAGCACGCCCGTCTGGCGAAGCTCGCCGGCACGTGGGACGTGTCGGTGCGCATGCGCGAGGACAAGAACGAGTGGGTCACCGGTTCCGGCACCTCGACGTTCGAACCGATCCTCGGTGGCCGCTACTTGCTCGAGAAGCTGCACATGTCGGTCGCCGGTCGCAAGATCGAAGCGATGGTGATCCACGGCTTCGATCTGCTCCAGCGGCGCTGGTTCTCGGTCTGGCTCGACGAGTCGAGCACGTGGCCGACGTACATGTCCGGCACCGAGGACGAGAACGGCGTGATCACGCGGACCGGACGCGTGTTCGACGTCGTCACTCCGCAGGGCCGTCCGTTCACGGTGACCATGCAGAAGGAAGGCGACCGGCTCGTCAGCCACGTGTACGACACGATCGACAACGCCCCGGTCGAGGTCATGCAGGTCTACCGCACGCCGCGCAAGGACGGGTGAGCGTCGGAGCCTGAGGCCGGGCTGACCGGCCAGGCTCGATTCCGCCATTTGCGCCGCCGACGCAGCGGGGGCAGCTCGCGACTCTCGAGAGAGCCGCAAGCTGCCGGCGCGCGGCCGCGGGTCAGTCGCCGACGACGACCGTCAGGCCGTTGCTGGTCGACAGCCCCAGCACGTTCGCGCCCAGATCGAGGACCAGCGCCTGATGGTGGAGGCGTCCGCCGGTGAGGTAGGCGGCGTTCGGGACCTGCACCGGGAACGTCACGCTGCCGGCGGCGGACGCCGAGACCGGAGAGACCGCGTCCAGGCTCGTGTAGAGCCAGCACCCGGGCGCGCCGAGGACCGCGAGGTCCGCCGGCAGCGCCACTGGGCCCACCGTCTGTCGTGACAGCCCCCAGGTGATCAGGGCCGGCGCCATCGGCGGGACGTCGTTGAGCAGCACGGTGTAGCTGCCGCCGAGGGCGGGGGCGCCGGTTCCGGCCAGGGTCGGATAGTGCACCGTGCCGAGGTCGTCGATCAACCCGATCACGGTCGCCTGGTTGGGCATCAGCGTGCCGGTGGTGGCGGACGGGGACGTCGCGTACAGCGTCCCTCCGGCGACGTTCATGCCCTGCATCGCGTCGACCGGGTAGCTCACCGCGGCGGCACCGAGCGACGAGCCGTACTTGCGGACGTCGACGACCAGTCCCTGGATCGGAGTCGCGTTCGGCGGCGTGTCATAGAGCCGGTCGAACGCCTGATCGAACGGGATCACGACCGACCAGTTGTTCGGATCGGTGTTCGGCGCGCTCTGGGACGGGAGCACGATCTGCTTGCGCGTCAGCACGCGCGTCTTCCGGATCCCGTCGTTCTGCGCGAACGTCGACGTCATCGTCGCGGCGCGGGCGTTGTTGAGGCTGAGGTCGATCGTCAGATCGACCCAATTGCGTCCGGGGTTCGGCGTCGCCACGTCGTCGTGGCGCAGCGCGATCCCGCGCATGTTGAACGCGCCGGGAATCAGGGTGGCGTCCACCCACTGCTGGGTGCGGTGGTTGACGCCACCGATCAACAGGTCGCTGGACGAGTTGCCGAACATCCCGTTCTGCAGCGAGTCCGGCTCGACGGACCAGATGCCGATCGATCCGCGCGAGCCGGCGCAGCCCTGGCCGAACGCGTCGATGCGCGGGCCGAAGTTCTCGGCCGCGGCGATCGCGAAATCCTGGTCGACGCGGCCATCTTCGAATCGTACCGCGTTGACCTCGATCGTCGCCGTCCCGCCGAACGGCGCGTCGAAGACGACGCGTTCGTCGGAGTCCTCGAGTCCGTTGGACTCACCGACCAGCTGACCGTTCAACGTGACCCGCAGGTCGAGATCCGCCCACTGCTGTGCGGTGACGTCATAGCGCGACCAGCACAGTGCGACCGCGTAGCCGGTGCCTGCCTGGACCGGCATCGAGAACGACCGTCCTGGTTGGTTCAGGCTGACGTTGCCCGACGCGATCATGCCACGGCCCTGGGCCAGCGCGATGAGCCGGTCGTCACGCAGGTAGCCGCGGCCAATCGCGTTCTCGGTGCCCTGGTTCTGGGAGCGAACGTCCTCGAGCGTCGCGAGAATCGCCGCCCGCGTCTCCAGCCCCGAAGCACTCGTCGCGACCGACCGGAACAGCGCAGCGGCGCCGGCGACCTGCGGCGCGGAGTACGACGTGCCGGAGCTCGTCGTGTTCATCGCCTCGTTGTCCGCCGTCGGCAGGATGACGTTCTCGCCGTTCGCGACGAGTTGCGGGTAGAGGCGCGGCGAGTGCGCGTACGAAGCCAGTGGACCGCGCCCGGAGAAGTACGACGCGACGTGCGTGTCGTTGACGGTGGAGCCGACGACCATCACGTTGACGGCGCCGTGGTAGTAGAGCTGCGTCGCGGGATCGTTGCCGGCGATCGTGCTGACGAGGAGGTCCCCGACATTCGCCGCGGCGTCCATCGCCTGCTCTTCGGGAGAGTCCGGGTCGCGAGTGCCGTCATAGCTCATGACGGCCACCTTGGTGCCGAACATGGCCGCGTCCGCGACGACCTGTTGCCACGCGGACACCATCGTGACGAGCGTCGTGTAGCCCGAGCCGATCTCGGTCAGCGAGTAGCCCGCGACCCTCGCTTCCGGCGCGTGCCCGTCGTCGGACTGGGGCGTCTGGTTCCATCGGGCCCCGATCGCGACGGCGGCGACGCGCGTCCCGTGGTTGATCAGATCGTCGGCCGAGAGCTGTCCGATCTGCTCATTGGCCAGCATCCGCGAGCCACCGATGCCGCCGCCGGTCTGGTTCGCCGGATTGCCGCCCGGAAAGAACACCGCGTGCGGTCTCCCGGTGCCGTTCATGTCGACGTCGAGCCCGCTGTCGACGACCGCGACCGTGACGCCGGCACCGCGGATGCCCTGCGCCTGGACGTCGTCGGCGTCGTGGTTGTCGCGGTTGGTCGCGACCCGCATCGGGCGCATGTCGACCGCTGCCGGTCGGCGCCAGCCGTCTCGGCGCACGGCGTGCACGCCGGGGTAGCGGGCGGCGAGGTCGACCGCGGACTTCGGGCCCTCGATCACGCATGCCGGGATCAGCCAGAACACCCGGGTCACCTTGCCCCCGGCGGCCGCGATCTCGGCGGCGAATGGCGCGCACGCCCGGTCGGCCTCCACCTGGGCATCGGCGACGAGCGCACGGGCGCGCTCCGCATCGGCGGCGAGGATCGCGCCGTGCAGGTCGTCGAGGGAAACCGAGCGGTGCTCGAACTGCACGATCCACCGAGCCGGTGCGGGCTCGGTTTCCTGGCAGATGGCGGCTGTCGGAAGGGCGAGAGCGAGGGCGGCGCCCAAGAACGAAGTGCACTTCATCGTGAAGACCTCGGAGGGACGGGCGCGTGAGAGAGGACGGCCAGCATAGCCACCCGCGGTGCGAACGTAACCCGACGAAGTTCGACGAGGTCCGACGGGGGGGACGGAGCCGCAGGGACCCGGCCCGATTTCCGGCCACCGAGCGTGGCGTCTTTCCCGCCGGTTCCACGCATGTGGGGGCCAGAAACACCGATTCGGAGACCCTGACCATGTCGTTTTCCGTTCGCTTGCCGCTCCTCCTGATCCTCCTCTTCCCCACCGCCTGCGCGCCGAAGGTGCCGGCACCATCCGCTGCCGACCGTATCGGGCACGGCGCCTACCTCGTCCGTTCCATGGGCTGTTCCGACTGCCATACCCCGATGCAGCCGGGCAAGGACGGACCCGAACCCGAGCTGTCCAGGCTCCTGTCCGGTCACCCGGCCGCGCTCGAGACCAAGTGGCCCGCGCAGATGCCGGACGGATTCCTCTGGGCGGGAACCGGGTCGAACACCGCCTTCGCCGGGCCATGGGGCGTCAGCTTCGCGTCCAATCTCACGTCCGACCCGGACACCGGCCTCGGCGCCTGGACCGAGTCGCAGTTCCTCGGCGCGATCAAGACCGGCAAGCACCAGGGCGACGGCCGTCCGATCCTGCCCCCGATGCCGTGGCCCGCGTTCCGCAATCTGAGCGACGACGACCTGCGCGCGATCTTCGCCTACCTGCAGACGGTGCCCGCCGTGCGCAACGCGGTGCCGTCGCCGCTGCCGCCGCAGACCGCGAAGCGCTGAGCGCATCCCGCCCGACGACTTCGGCCGCGCCGCGCCCAGGCCTGGGCCGACCGCGTGGCCGTGCGTCGCATGGTCTTCGTTGCCGGCCGCGATCGCTCCGCGAGGATGCGTTCGAGGGAGTAGAGCGAGCCGTCCCGGTGCGGCGTGCGCGACTCGTCGATCTCGACCGGTGCGGTCATGCGACGAGGTCCTCCTGCAGGCCCGCGAGCACCTGCTCGGCGACCTCCTTGCCGAAGATGCGCAAGAGGCGTCGTGGCGGCGCGTCGGCGAGGTCGACCAGCACGAGGCCGTCGACGACCTCGCCGAACGCCGGGTCCACGTTGAACCCGATGATCTTGCCGCCGAGCTTCAGGTACTCGCGCACGAGCACGGGCACGCCCTTGTTGCCGTTCTCGATCTCGAGAACCATCTCCGAGACGTCGTCGAGATCCCGGAGCATCGCTGGTGTCGCGGACAGACCGAACCGCCGCAGCACACCGCCGCGGACCTGCCGGCGCGGACGCACCCACTCGGCGAAGTGGGGCAGGAACTCGTGCGTCCGCAGGTGGTCGACCAGCAGCTCGCGCGAGGCTCCCTGGTAGTCGGCGCTGATGCTGACCGGGCCGAACAGGCGTCGATACCTGGGATTGCGCGCGACGAATGCACCGACCCCGCGCCACAGCAGCAACAGCGGGAGCTGCGTGCGCTGGCGGTGTGGCACGACGAACGAACGGCCGAGCTCGAGACCGGGCGTGACGTGGCGGACGAACCGCGGGTCGAATCGGAACAACGAGCTCGTGTAGAGCGCGCCGGCGCCGCCACGTGCGATCAGCTCGTCGGTCGCTCCGAGGCGGTAGGCCCCGACGATCTCCTGCGCCGCCGGATCCCAGAGGAACAGGTGAAGGTAGTCGGCGTCGTGGCGATCGAGGTCGAACGCCCGGCCGGTGCCTTCACCGACCGCGCGGAACGAGAGTTCGCGCAGCCGTCCGATCTCGTTCAGGACGCTCGGGATCTGACTCGCGCGGGCGAGCAGTGCGTCGAGGCCGCCGGAGGTCGCCATGCGCGCGCTCGGGGGCAGGCCCGCGACGTCCGCGGCGAGTCGTTCGCGGTCGACCGGGCGTGCGATCGGCTCCGGTCGTGTGCGCGGTGCGCGACGCGTTCCGGCCGCCGCATCGCGCGCGAGGCGCCGGCCGAGAATCAGCGTGCGCAGGCGCAGGTACGCGGCGAGCTCGCGATCGTCGGGGATGCGCTCGCACACTTCGGCCGGGACCGGGTTGCCGATGCGCACCGGAACGACTGTGCCGCGCTGCCGAAGCAGTGCGCGCGGCAGCAGCGCCGTGCGCAGCAGCGGGTGCACGCGGCCCGCGAGTTGGAACGTGGTGCCGTTCTGCCCCCCGAAGAACAGCGGCACGGCGGGTGCCTTGGTTCGGCGTAGCAAGCGGGCGACCGTCGGCTGCCAGGCGGACTCCGTGACCTCGCGTTCGCAGCGCCGGCGGTGCGCGACCTCGCCCGCGGGGAACACGACCAGGAGTCCGCCCGTCTCGAGCCAGCGCAGCGCGTCGCGCACCGGCCTGCCGTTGCGAGCGATCGATCCGTCGCGCGCGAACACGTCGACGAGCAGCAGGACGTCGCGGAGTGCGGGCAGTCGGCCGAGGACGTCGTTGGCCAACACTCGGACGTCGGCGCGGACCGTCAACAGGATGTGGAGAAGCAGAAGGCCTTCGGCGGCGCCGAACGGGTGATTGGCCACGACCACGGCCGGTCCCTCGGCCGGGATCCGATCGACGTCCCCCGGCGGCACGTCGCAGTCGATGTCGAGGAAGTCCAGGCAACGAGCGACGAACTCACGGGCATCCGCCGTGTGCCCGATGCTGTTGTAGAGTCGCGCGAGCCGCCGCACGCCGAGCAGGTGCTCGGCCATCGCGCGGCATGGCGTGGTCAGGAACGCCGTGGCCCCGCGTGGAGCCCCGTCGATCCGGAACGGGTGACTCACCGGCTGTTCGTGCGTGTCCATCTCGGTTGGAGGAGCGACGTCCTGACCGGCGCCGGGGCCCTGAGGGAGACGAGGTTGGTGTCGGGGGCCGCGTTGCTGGATCGATCGAATCAGGGGCCCCGGCGCGGATCGGACATCGGGTTTGTCGGCAGATCGGATCAAGCGGCGTTGAAGCCCACGTGGCTTCCACGACAAATCGCGCGATTCTGCTCCCGGCACGGCTTCGCCGACTTTCGGCGCGCCCCCTGATCCGGCCTTGGCCGGCCGGCGGCACCTTCCCCGCGGAATCAACCGGGAGGGCCGATCTTGTCGAGAATCCTCTACGGGGTCGCCGGCCAGGGCCGCGGGCACGCCACGCGTGCGCGGAGCCTCGTCGAGCACCTGCGTCGGGATCACGACGTCGTTCTCTACGCGCCGGCACACGCGTTCGAACTGCTCGCGCCGCGCACGAGCTGGCCGATGGCAGGCGCTTCCTCGTCCTGCACGGTGACGAGTTCGACGCGATGTCTGCAACCATCGTTGGCTGGCGATGCTCGGTGGACAGCTCTACGACTGCACCGTCGCGCTGAACACCGCGTTCGACTGGATGCGCCGGCAGCTGGGACTCGGCCACTGGTCGCTGTCCGCGTATCTCGAGATGAAGGCCAAGCAGGCGACGCGGGTCATCGACGACTTCGAACGCGTCGTCGCGGAGTACGCGCGCGCAGGGGTTCGACGGCGTGGTCTGCGGCCACATCCACAAGGCCGAGATCCGCGACGTCGCCGGAATCGTCTACTGCAACGACGGCGACCGGGTCGAGTCTTGCACCGCGCTCGTCGAGGACTTCGACGGGTCGGTCCGCCTCGTGCGCTGGGCCGAGCCCGTCACGGAAGCGGTGGCGGCACCGGCAGAGCTCGACGCCGAGCTCGTGCCGCTGTGACCCGGGCGAGCGGGCTCGTTGCCGAGCCCGCGCACCCCGGCACCGATCACGGCTGGACCGTGACCTCGAGACCGTTGCTGAGCACGAGCCGCGGCGACATGCCGGGCTCGATCACCGCCCACTGGAACGTCAGAACGAAGCCGGCGAGCGACGGGTCGGCGGCGATCGGAACCGGCGCCAACGCGACGCCGTCGGCGTCCGACGCGAACGGTCCGAACGAACCGATGAACGCACCACCGCCGACGTCGACCAGCACGTCGCAGCCGCTCGAGAACGGCGGCGCCGGCAGGGCGATCGGCGGGGTCTGACGCCCGAGGCTCACGAACGTGAAGGCGGTCGGCAGGTTCGCCGGCAGCCGTTCCACGCCGACCATGAAGCCCGCGTTGCCGACCTGCGGCGCACCGCCGGTGGCCTCGCAGACCGGACTCAGGCCGTTCGCGCTCAACGGACAACCCTCGCCGTAGGGCGTGAGGCCCGCCGGGAACGGGCCCGGCATGAAGCCGCGGCTGAACGCGCTGAAGTTCTTGATGTACGGGCCGAACGCCGCGCTGTAGACGTTGTTCGCCGCGGCCGAGTACTTGTAGGAGATGCGGGCTTCGCCCTGATCGATGACGTTGTTGTGGTTCGCATCGTCGAGCTCCATGACGAACTTCAGGTTCGGTTCCCAGCAGATCTCCAGCTTGCCGTCCGCGGCCTTCATGCTGAAGATCCGCTGGTTGAGCTGACCGACCGTCGTCTGCCCGTCGAGCACGGTGAAGGGCTGGACACCGGCGACCGGCTGGCCCGAGAAGTTCGCGAACAGCGAGATCTCCCCGGTGTCGATCCGGTAGTTCTGGTTCAGGTCGCGCCAGCGGTAGACGAGGCCGTGGACGTTGATGCCGTTCGGGTTCGTGTAGGCCCAGTTGGCGGGGTCGTAGTCCGCGGTGAAGTAGTAGTCGCGGAGGCCGATCGCGTTCGGCGGCGCCGCCGCGAACAAGTGGACACCGTTCCACGTGTTGCCGGCGCTGAACACCGCATCCCACTGCGGGAACTGTCCGCCCGGGGCGAAGTCCGGCCACGTGTCGATGCCGTTCAGCTGCGACGGGTTGAAGAACACCGATGCGGTCGCGGTGCCGTTGTTGTCGGTGAACGCGTACCAGCAGAACTGGTCGGGAGTCGGCGTCGCCGTAGCCGTCGTCAATCCCCGGCTGAAGGCGATCAGCGTGCCGTCGGGCAGCATGTGGATCCGCTCCCAGAGCTGGCTGACCAACGGGACGTTGGATCCACCGGTGCCCGTCACGCTGAGGTTCGCGGCCGCGGAGACGAGTGCGATCTGCTCGCCGGCGTCCTTGGCGTCGCCGTCGCCGTTGAGGTCGACGAGACGGTGGATGCCCTGGCCGTAGGGGCTGCCGCTGTCATCCATCGCGACGTAGACGCGAGTCTGACCACTCGCCTGGTCGCGGTAGACCGCGACGCCGTCCGGTGCGAAGCCGCTCTGGAAGTCGAAGAACTCGGTGACCTCGTTGTTGTCGAGGACGCCGTTGTGGTTGGAGTCGACGCCACGGACGACACGGCCGTCGGCGGAGTCGGTGAGGTAGAAGGCGTAGTGATCGCCCTCCTGCACCCAGTCCATGTCCGACATGAACGACACGTACTCTCCGCCGTTCATGTAGCGCGTGTTGAACGAGCGCTTCAGGAACGCGAAGAGCTCGGTCGCATCGTTGATCGTGCCGTCGCCGTCCAGGTCGCGAAACCGCGACACCGGATAGGAGTTGTCGGTCGGCGCGGACGGACCGTTGCTGTCCGAGTATCCGGTCAGGAGGAGGTAGTCCTGGGCGTCGGCGCCGCTCGCGAGGAGCGCGCCCACGCCGAGGACGGCGAGTGCGATGGTCGTGCTGTGCATCGGTTACGAGACGGGAAGGAGGGTGGTTCGGGACCTGGGTCGCGAACTCGGACCGCAGGTGGGTACGCCCCGTCGGTTGCGGCGGGAGCCCGCGCGGAGGATCCGTTCGGAAAGGGTCGAGAGCGTGACCGTGTTTCGTCAAGCTCGGTTCAAGGGAGGGGCAGTGGTCGGTGTGATTTTCTTCCGCCTATTGCGACACACCGTACGCGTCAGTCCGGGCCGGCGAGTTCCCGGACGCGTGCCACCGCGCGGTCGATGTCGGCGTCGGTCGTCCGGTGGTTGACGACGCACCAGCGGAGCGCGAACCGTCCGCCGACCCGCGTGGAGGACAGCATCGTCGTGCCGTCGTCCAGGATGCGCGCCAGCAGCTCGCGCGTCGCCGTCTCGCCCTCGCGCAGCGCGAACGAGAACACCGACATCTGCGGCGGAGTCACGATCTCGAACCGCGGATCGGTCGCCAGCTCGTCGTGAGCACGCCGGCATCGCGCGACGTCGCCGCGGATCGCCGCCGCGATGCGATCGAAGCCCACCGAGCGGAACAGCATCCAGAGCGGCAGCGCGCGGGCCCCGCGGGTCAGCTCCGGACCGAGCTCGAAGAAGTTGATCGCGTCGCGCGGCACGTCCTGCAGGTAGGCCGCGTCCCCGCCGAACGCGCCTCGCAGGGCCTCGGCGTCGCGGGTGAGCAGGCAGCCCGCTTCGAACGGCACGTAGAGCCACTTGTGCGGATCGAGCGTCAACGAGTCCGCGCACGCCAGCGCCGCGCGCAACTCGGCCGCTTCGTCGAGCAGGGCCATCGCCGCGCCGTACGCGCCGTCGACGTGGAGCCAGGCGCCGAACCGTTCGCACACCTCACGGCACTCGACGATCGGGTCCACGGCCCCGGTCGAGGTCGTGCCCGCCGTGACGCAGACCATGCCGGGGCCGAGTCCGCGGCGACGATCGGCAGCGAGGACCCGTTCGAGGGCATCGACGTGGACGCGTTGGTCGTCGCCGGTCGCGATCGGCACGATGTCTTCGTCCGCGACGCCGAGCACGCGAGCCGCCTTGGCGAGCGAGTAGTGCGCCTCGGCACCCACGTGCACGCGGAAGCGCCCGCCGGTGCGCAGCCGATGGCGGGCGGTGGCGATCGCACACAGGTTCGCCATCGACCCTCCGGTCGTGAGCAACCCGTGCCGGAGCTCCGCGGGCAGTCCGAGCGCCGTGCGCATCCAGTCGAGCACCTGTTGCTCGAGCAGCGCGAACGTCGCGCCACTCTGCCAGGAGCCGACGAACAGATTGGTCGCGGCCGCGAGCCACGCACCGAGCGCCCCGGCGAAGCTGCCCGGACCCGGCACGTACGCGAAGAACCGCGGGTGATCGACGAATGTCGCGCGCGGCAGCAGCTCGTCGAAGAATCGCGCCAACGAATCCTCGATCCCGGTGCCCGTGTGCGGGAACACCTCGCCGACCACGTCACCGAGGGTCGCGGCGCTCGGTCGGTGGTGAACCCGGCGTTCCGCGGACGTCGTGCGGTGGTCGACGAGGCGGTCGGCGGCGAGGTGGGAGAGCCGCCGCATCTCGTCGGCGCTCGGATCGAGGCTCATGACCGCCACAGAGAGCAGAATCCGGTCGGCGCCGCCAGCACCGTCGTCGCACCGGATCGCGCCGGATTCCCCGACCCGGACCGGCCCCGCCAGTCGTCGGGGAAAAGGGGGAGACGGCTCGGCGACGTCCTTGACCGGACCTGGGTCCGGCGCCTCTTCCCCGAGGGGCGCCTCCGGACCGTCTCCCCACCCGTAAACGAAGATCCCAGGGGGCCTGGATCGGAGAATTCGTCTCGATTCGCAATCTGCGACCGTGGCATTCTGCTCCGCGACCCCGGCACTAGACTACGTGCCGCCGCGTGTTCTGTCGACGCGCGCTCAGCCACCCCCCCCTCCGGAGGAAGGACCATGTCTACCCGTCTATCCCTTTTGCCCTCGGTCGCGTGCCTCGTCGCGCTGTCCCTCGGCGCCTGCAAATCCCCGAACATGTCGAGCGGCACCGCGCGGTCGATGGCGTCGGTCAACACCGACCTCGAGGCCGCGAGCAAGCAGCTCGGCACGACGATGAGTGCCCTCGAGCAGCTGTCGGCTGCGGCCGCGGCATCGAAAGACCTTCAGCAGCCCTACAACCAGTTCTCCAGCGCCCTCAGTTCGCTGATGTCGAAGGCGACCGCGATCTCGAGCCGGTCGGAGGACATGAAGAAGAACGCCGACCAGTACTTCGCCGCCTGGGGCCAGAACGTCGAGAAGCTCCAGAACGAGGACATCCGCAAGATGAGCCAGGAGCAGCTCGATGACCTGAAGAAGAAGCTCGCCGACGTCCAGAAGCAGTTCGCCTCGGTCGCCGACGCCTGGAAGCCGCTGCGCCAGAATCTGAACGACATGCAGGTGTACCTGAAGAGCGCGCTCAACGAGGACTCGGTCAAGGCGTTGAGCGATCAGATCGCGAAGGCGAAGGACTCGGCCGCCACGGTGCAGAGCGGTATCGCGAAGGGATCGTCGATGCTCGAGGAGCTGCGCAAGTCGATCTCCGCGACGCCCGACATGCCGCAGCAGCCTGCCTCCGGAACGTAGTCGACCCTGCGCTTCGGCTCGCCGGGAGCGGCGCGACGCGCTAGGCTGCGTCGCGCCATGCGATCGCCCGACTTCGCGCCGACCGTACGCGACCCGATGCGCAAGGCCGTGCAAGAGGTGGTCGCGGCGGTCGACAAGCTCCGTTTCGCGCCGCCGGTGGCGTTCGTCTACGACCCCCTGGTGCACGCGCGTCGGTCACACCTGCGTTACGTCGAGCGATTCGGCGCCGCGCCGAAGGAGATCGTGCTGCTCGGCATGAATCCCGGGCCGTTCGGGATGGTCCAGACCGGCGTGCCGTTCGGGGAGGTCCATCTCGTCCGCGACTGGCTCGGCATCGACGCGCCCGTCGGCCGCCCGGATCAGGAGCACCCGAAACGCCCGGTGCTCGGGTTCGACTGTCCGCGCAGCGAGGTCAGCGGCCGGCGCCTGTGGTCGTGGGCGCGCGATCGATTCGGCACGCCCGAGCGCTTTCTCGCGCGCTTCTGGATCCACAACTACTGTCCGCTCGCGTTCATGGCCGACACCGGCCGCAACATCACTCCGGACAAGCTGCCTGCGCACGAGCGCGAGCCACTGTTCGCCGCCTGCGACCGCTATCTGCGCCGCGTCGTCGATCACTTCGAGCCACGGTGGGTGATCGGTGTCGGGGCCTTCGCCGAGGACCGCGCGAGGGCGGCGCTGGCCGAACGCGACCTGGCGATCGGTCGCATTCCACATCCGAGCCCGGCCAGCCCGCTCGCGAATCGGGGGTGGGCGCAGGCCGCCGAGGCGGCGTTCGCGGAGCTCGGCATCGACCTGCCTGGCGCGTAGCTCCGACTCGTGGCGCCCGTTTCCACGACTTCGCTTGCGACATCCCTTTCCGGCGCGTAAGCCGCACCGATGGCTTTCGCCCTGCGCGAGATCCTCGCGGCGCTGGAGCGCATCGCGCCGCTGGGACTGGCTGCCGACTGGGACAACGTCGGGCTCCTGATCGACGCCCCGGATCCGGACGCCGACGTCGGGAGCTGCCTCCTCGCGATCGATCTGACCGACGCGGTGCTCGACGAGGCCATCGCTGGCGGACATCGACTCGTCGTCGCCTACCACCCACCGATCTTCGCGAAGCTCTCGCGCCTGCGCGCGAACGTCGCCCACGAGCGCGTCGTCCTGCGTGCCGCGCGTGCCGGCATCGCGGTCTACGCGCCCCACACCGCGCTCGACTCGGTGCCCGGCGGCGTCAACGACTGGTTGGCCGGTGGACTCGGCGACGGGGTTCGCGAGCCGTGGGACGACGACCCGTCCGCCGATCCGAACGCGGGGCAGGGCCGGCGGATCGTGCTCGAAGAGCCGGTTCCGCTCGCCGACCTGGTCGTGCGCATCAAGCGACACCTCGGGCTCGAGCACGTCCGTGTCGCCACCGCGGGGCGTCATGCCGACGGCTTGCCGGTCGAGAGGGTCCTGCTCTGCGCCGGCGCCGGCGGCAGCGTGCTCGCCCCGCTCCCGGCCGACGTGTACTGGACCGGTGAGATGCGTCACCACGATGTGTTGGCGGCGCTCGCGCGCGGCACGAGTGTCATCCTCTGCGAGCACAGCAACACCGAGCGCGGCTACCTCCCGGTCCTGCGGGAGCGGCTCGTGGACGAGATCGGCGGTGCAGTCACCGTGGTGATCTCCCGAGCCGATCGCGAGCCGCTACGACCAGCATGAGCAACCACTCCTCCGACCCGTTCACCGCTCTGCGCTCCGGCGACACCGACGCCGTCGCCCGGGCGATCATCGCGGATCCCGCAATCGCGTGGCAGCGCGATCCCGAGGGTGTCTCGCTGCTGATGAACGCGCTCTACGCCCGACAGCGCGACCTGGCGAAGTTGATCCTCGAGCAGCTCGAGGAGCTCGACGTGTTCGAGGTGGCGGCGCTCGGTCGGCTCGGCGATCTGAAAGACGTGGTGGAGCGGTCGGCCGCCGCGCTCACCAAACGGTCACCCGACGGCTACACCGCGCTCCACCTCGCGGCATTCTTCGGACACGCCGACCTGGTCGCTTGGATGCTGTCCCGCGGCGCGCCGGTGGACGCGATCGCCGCGAACTCCACCCTCGTGAGGCCCCTGCACAGCGCGGTCGTCGTGCGGTCGCTCCCCGTGGTCGAGCTCTTGCTGAACGCGGGCGCCGATCCGAACTCCACGCAACGCGGCGGCTGGACGCCTCTGCATGCCGCGGCGCGGAACGGAGACCTCGCGATCGTCGATCTGCTCCTGAAAAAGGGTGCGGATGTGTCGCTTCGGAACGACGCCGGTCAGACCGCGGCCGATCTCGCCGGCACCGAGGGGCACACGGGAGTCGTCGAACGGCTGAAGCGCTGACCGCCGCGAGCAGGAGAGAGCCGATGGTGCGCCGTATCACCTACGTGGTCCACCAGTTCCTGCCGCGCTACTTCACGGGCACGGAGCAGTACACGTTCGCGATCGCGCGTGCGATGCGGCGGCGAGGTCACGACGTCGAGGTCCTCGCGCTCGAACCGGACTTCTCGGAGCGACAGCCGTTCTTCGAGTGGTCGACGGAGGAGGTCGAAGGCGTGCGCGTCGAGCGCATCCGCTACTGGATGCTGCTCGATCGGTCGTTCGAGCGCTTGGAGTTCGACCATCCGGTGGTCGCCGAACGCGTCCGCCGTCACCTCGAGCGCTCGCGGCCGGACGTGCTGCACGTGCTGCATCTGCGTCATCTCGGCGCCGATGTCCTGGCCGAGGCGAAGGTGCTCGGCGTGCCGACCGTGGTCCATCTGATGGACTTCTGGTTCCTGTGCCCTGCCGTGACGCTGATGCGCGGGGACGGATCGCTGTGCGACGGTCCACCGGAGGGTGGGATCGGTTGCATCGACTGCGTCGCGCCGGCACTCGGGCGCGAGCTCGGTGCGCGCGAGCTGCGCGACGTGCTACGGGCGACACGCGACCTGCTGCCGTGGTCGTCGGCGCCGTCGAGCACTCCCTTCGGTCGCGCGCGGTCGTTCGTCGAGCGTCCGACCTTCCTGCGCGACCGACTGCTGCGCGCCACCAAGATCCTGGCGCCGTCGTCGTTCCTGCGCGAGCGGTTCGTCGCGAACGGCTACCCCCGCGAACGGATCGACGTGCTGTCGTACGGGATCGATGTCGATCGCCTCGCCTCGCAGCGTGCGAAGCGAGCCTCGCGGCGCGCCGGCGACGTGCTCCGCTGCGCGTTTCTCGGGTCGATCGCGCCGCACAAGGGCACCGACGTCGCAGTCGAGGCCGTCCTGCGCGCCGGCGACGGCGTCTCGCTGTCGGTGCGTGGCCGCGTCGAGGACTTCCCGGAGTTCTCCGGCGCGCTGATGGGGCGCGCGGGAGGCGATGTCCGGATCACGTTCGACGGACCGTTCGCGCGCGAGCGGTTGGGCGACGTGCTCGCGGACACCGACGTCCTGCTCGTGCCGTCGCGGTGGTACGAGAACACGCCGTTCGTCGTGCTCGAGGCATTCGCGGCCGGTGTCCCCGTCGTCGCGAGCGATCTCGGCGGACTGTCCGAGTTGGTGACCGACGGCGTGAACGGCGAGCTGTTCGCCGCCGGGGACGTCGGCGAACTCGTCCGGCGACTCCAGCGCCTTCGCGACGAGCCGGCTCGTCTCGATCGCTACCGCGCCGCGGCTCCGCATGTGAAGCGCCTCGACGAGAACGCCGGCGAGATCGAAGCGATCTACGCCGAACTGTGGTCGCGAGCCCACGCGGCTCCTAACATCCCGCGCGACGCCTGAATCGATGTTCGCCCGATCGGAGATCCTGACGCGCCTGGAGCGCATCGAGCGTCGACTCGATGGCATCGAAGCCGCGATCGCATCGATCTCGCGAGAGGAGGAGCTGCGTGGACGTGTTGCCGACAAGACTCGGGAGTTGGACGACCTGTCGCGGCAGAGCCTGCACGTCGTCGATCTGCTCGACGAGGCACGCCGGCGCATCCGCGAGCTCGAGTCGAACGGCTCCGCCTGATCGCGCGGGTCAGCCGCCGAGAATGGCGAACGCCCCGGCGGTCGTGCCGTAGAGCCCGTTCGACGAAGCCGTGTCGACCAGGATGCCCTGGAAGAACAGCGTCGCACCGCCGAGGAACAGGTTCGGCGCGTAGAGCGGGAGTGGCAGGCTGCCGGTTCCCTGTGCGTCGAGGACGACCGGAACGACCACGTCAGGTGTCGCCTCGATCTGGCAGCCGAGGAACGGGATGCTGTTGCCACCGGTGAGTCCGACGACGATCGCGCCGATGCCGTTCGGTTGACCACCCTGTGCGATCACCGCGAAGTCGATCGCGCCGTCGACGGCCGGGCGGACGAGACCGAGCGACGGCTGCCCGCGGCTCGTCGGACATGCGGTGCCGAGGCTCTGGATCGTGTCCCGGCCGTTGTCGGCGCCGAGCGTCGGGGTCGCGTCACGGAACCATGCTTCGGGCGTGTCGCCGTTGCCGCGATACGCGATCGTCTGACCCTCGGACGGCGGCAGCGGGACGCTGTCCCCGACGCCGGTCCATTGCAGGACGTTGACGGCCTGCTGCGCACGCGCGGTGCCGCCGCCCCAGCTCACGAAGTCGCGGATGCTGCCGTCGCACGAGAAGCAGTTGCTGTCGTACAGGAGCAGCGTGTCCGCCGGCTGCAGATCGCGGTAGTTCATCCAGACCGCAGGCGACAGGAAGAAGTCCGTGGCGCTGTCGGTGCCGAACCCGCCGATGTGCAGGCGAACGAAGCCGCCGGCGGGAATCGCGATGGACGGGAGCGGTGCGTAGGCGAAGGGCACGCAGACGTACCATCCGGTCGGCGTGAACGACTGGCTGCCGTCGTTGGCGATCTCGACGATCTGGTTGGTCGTGTTCGGGCCGATCGGGTCGACCAGCACCTCGGAGATCGTGAGCTGAGCGCTCGCCGAGGCGGACAGGACGCCGAGCCAGAGAGCGGTCGAGCAGTGATGACGTGGGGAGTGCATCCGGTGTCTTCGCCCGGAGAGTCGGGCTTCGTTCGTGGTGGGGAGTCAGTTGCCGATGCGCACGCGGCCGCCCGGGGTCATGCCGAACAGGCCGTTGGGTGCGCCGAGGTCGATGACCGCGGCCTGGAACCAGAGCGTCGCACTCCCGAGATACACCCCGGGAGCGACCAGCGGGAAGGCGAGATCACTCCGCCCCTGCGCGTCGAGCAGGCCGGGGATGGCGATCTCGGACGTCGTCTCGATCGGACAACTCAGGAACGGGAGCCCACCGGTGCCGGCGAGGCCGATCAGGTGGACGCATGGCGCGCCGGGCGTGCCCTGCCGAACGCTGATCGTGAAGTCGAGCGAGCCGTCGACGGCCGGGCCGGGAAACACGATCGCCGGGGTCGCAGAGCTCGCGGCGCAACCGCTGCCGACGAGCAGGATCACCGCGCGGCCGTTGCTGGCACCGAGCGTCGGCGTCGCGTCGCGGAACCAGGAGCTCGAGGCGTCACCGCCGCCCTTGTACGCGATCGACTGGCCCTCGCCCGGTGGGAGCGTCACGGTGTCCCCGACCGTCGACCACTGGCCGACCCCGACCGCACGAAGCGCATCGGCCGTGCCGCCGCCCCAGCTCACGAAGTCGACGATGTCCGAATCGCAGGTGAGGCAGCTCGTGCGGTTCAACAGGATCGTGCCCGTCGGCTGGAGGTCCTGGTAGGCGGTCCAGATCGGGGGCGGCAGATAGCAGTCGGCCGCCGAGTCGGTGCCGCTCGCGCCGATGTGCACCCGCAGGTAGCCGTTGCTCGGCACGTTCACGTCGGGCAGTGGCGCACACGAGAACGACACGCACAGATACCAGCCGTTCGTGCGGACCGCGCTGCCCGTGAGGTTCGCGAGCTCGACGATCTGGTGCCCCGAATCCGGTCCGACCGGATCGACCAGCACCTCGTTGATCACGAGTTGCGCTCGCGCGTCGAGCGCCAGCAGGAGTACCAGGAACGACGGAAGAACGAAGAAGCGAAGCATCGACCTACCTGGGCATGGGGTGTCCGCGGCCCACGTGCCGCGTGAACTCTAGGCCGGAACCAGGTCCGTGATACCCGGGGCAGGGCGAGGCCGGGAAAAGATCAGCGATGGGGTCGGCGGGCAACGGACCTCGGCTACGTCAGAGCCCGGCACGCGGACCACGATGTCGTCCCCGTCAGGCCGACCGCAGCACCCCCGGCACCTGCGGTCCAGGCACCTCGCCGATGTCCGGCAGGCCGAGCACCGCGAGCTCCCCTGGCCCGCGCGCTCCCCGACTCACCCCCTCACCGCCGCCCCTTCTCCAACCGCTCGATCGCCTCCATCAACCCCGCCGGCGTCCGCTCGGTCGCCCGCGTCTCCCCGCCGAGCTCCAGATAGGCCACCGGCTCCGCCTCCACCGCGAACCCCGACCGACCCAGCAGGATCGGGTCGTGCTCCGGGTCGAGCATCTGAACCACCCGCGACGGCACGTACGCCGACAGTGCCGCGCGCCGCAGCGCATCCGCGGTTTCGGTCTCGCGCTTGCCGACCACGGTGATGACGAGCGGTTCGTAGAAGATCAGGTCGACCGCACGGCCGTAGCCCGCGACGTAGAACCCGGTACTCCTTGTAGTCGCCGGTGAACGCGCACAGCGTCTCGACCGCTTCGTCGTGGAACTCCGGGCGCCGCGACAGGTAGGCCAGCCGCAGCAGTGCCTCGGCCATCACCGAGTTCTCGAGGATGCTGCGGTTGCGGCGCCGCATCGAGCCGGTACTGGCTGCGGTCGTAGAGGATGTCGTAGAAGCCGCCGCCGGGCGCCTTCTGTCGCTCGATCGCGAGCTCGGCGATGCGCTCCGCGGGTAGGAGCAGGTCGCTGTCGCCAGAGTGCTGCGCGGCATCGACGAGCGCGCGGATCATGTAGGCCTGATCCGACAGCATGCCCGGCAGGTGGTAGGTGCCGTCCCAGTAGTGGAAGACGCCGTCGCGCTCGTCGTAGAGATTCTCGATCAGGAACCCGAGCGCGCGCATCGCGCGATCACGGAGAGTCGTGTCGCCCAGCACCACCGACGCCTTGAGCAGGACCGAAACCGTCAGCGAGTTCCAGTTGGTGTAGATCGTGTGGTCGATCCGCGGCGGCTCCCGGTTGGCGCGGCCCTCGGCGTCGAGCGCGTAGGTACTCGACGTCGTCCTCCTGGTTGCCAAAGAACGCGCCGGTGTCGGAATCGAGCATGAACCCGACCATCCAACTCACGATGCCCTCGGCGACCTCGCGGTAAGCCGGCGCGTCGAAGAGCTGGTAGGCCTCGAGGTAGTTGCGCAGCGCGAGCGCGTTCGCGTCGAGGACCTTCTCGTGATGCGGCGTGCGCCAGTCCGGCGTCGATGAGAAGCGGAACATCCCGCCGTCGATCCGGTCGCGGAGCGCGCTCTTCATCATCCGGTCGAGCGTGACGCGCACGACCTCGCGCATGTGCGGGTCGTCGCGCTTCGCGACCATGATCAATCCGAAGTCGATCGCTTCGGGGTGCGGGAACTTCGCGCCCTCGCCCCAGCCGCCGAAGCGGTGATCGAACTTCTCGTAGATCGCCTGAACGACGTCCTCGACGATCTCGCGGTTGAGTCGGCCGCCGTGCTCGACGCGTTTCGCGTCACCGGATTCCTTGCGCGCCCACAGGCTCTTGAGACCGACCTCGATCTCGCGGCGGTGCGACGTGTAGAACTCGTGTGCGCGTCGAAGGCGGTCGGCGAGGTCTTCCGGCTCGAGGAAGCCGTCCTGGGACAGGAGCTCGCCGTCGGGAGTGAGGTAGGCGATGGTTGGCCACGCGCCGGTGCCGTAGCGCTCGTTGACGTCGGGGCGCCGCTCCGCATCGACGTGCACCGGCACGAACAGGTCGTCGGCGATGCGCGCTGCCTCGGGGTCGCGGAACGACCGCTCGAGCAACGCTCGGCTGTGTGGGCACCACGGCTTCGTGATCACGAGGAGGACCGGTCGGTCACTCCGTTTCGCGATCTCGAAGGTGGAAGGCCCGAATTCCTTCCAGTGGACGTCCGCCGCCATGATTCCCAGCTAGGACAGGGGTCCTCGAATGTTAATCGGATTCGACGCGGCCATGGGTCAACCCGTTCCGGAGCGCCGGACCGAATCCCGCCGACGCGGAGCGGTCACAGGTCTCGGACCGAGTCGGACCAGCCCGAGTCACCGAACGTATCGGGAACCCGGCTCGCTGGCCGCTCCTTCGCGGTGAACGGCACGCGAGGGACGTCCGACCAGAGCGCCTCGAGGGCGTAGAAGTCGCGCTTCGCCGCGACGAACACGTGGACCACCACGTCGTCGAAATCGAGGAGGACCCACCCGCTCTCCCCCTCGAGGCCGGCCGCGTGCCGGCGAATCTGGCCGGCGGCCTTGCCGGCTTTCAGGAGCTCTCTGGCGATCGCCTGTGCGTGGCGATCGTTGCGCGCCGTCGCGATCACGAAGTAGTCCGCGATCGCGAGTGGGCCAGAGACGTCGAGGATGACGATGTCTTCGCCCTGGCGCTCGTCGATCAGGTCGGCGAGGGACAGGGCCAACTCTCGGGCGTCGATGGGATCGATCTCCTGGTGGGTTCGGGTCAGCCGGGAGTGTAGGCGCTCGCGCGGCACCGGTCATGCCCCTCGTCGCCCGGCGATCTCCCGCTGGCCGGAGGCCGGCGCCGGCGCGCATCCGATCGCCCGAGCCGGTCGCTCCCGGGCCCCGCGCGCGGCGTGGATCCGCGGAGCGCCTCAGGCCGCGAAGAGCGGCAGCGCCAGCACCGAGGCGATCGACATCAGCTTGATCAGGATGTTGATCGACGGGCCCGCGGTGTCCTTGAACGGATCGCCGACGGTGTCGCCGATGACCGTGGCCTTGTGCACCGTGCGAGCCCTTGCCGCCGTGCTGGCCGGACTCGACGTACTTCTTGGCGTTGTCCCACGCGCCGCCGGCGTTGGCCATGAACAGCGCCATCATCACGCCGGAGCCGAGCGCGCCGGCGAGCAGGCCGGCGACGGCCTCGCGACCGAGCAGGATGCCGGTGAGCAGTGGCGCGACGATGGCCAGCAGACCGGGGACGATCATCGCCCTCAGCGAGCCCGCGGTGGAGATCGCGACGCAGCGTTCGTAATCGGGCTTCCCGGTGCCCTCCATGATGCCGGGGATCTCCTTGAACTGCCGCCGGACCTCGTCGACCATCGCGCCGGCCGCGACGCCGACCGCCTTCATCGCCATCGCCGAGAACAGGAACGGCAGCATCGCGCCGATCAACAGCCCCATCACGACGAGCGGCTGGGCGAGGTCCATCGAGAACGCGGGGATGTTCGGATTCGAAGCGGCCGCCGCGGATGCCTGGGTCTCGTAGGTGTTGAACAGCGCGAGCGCCGTCAGCGCCGCCGAGCCGATCGCGAAGCCCTTGCCGATCGCGGCGGTGGTGTTGCCCGTGGCGTCGAGCGCGTCGGTGCGCTGGCGCACTTCCTTGGGCAGCTCGGCCATCTCGGCGAGGCCGCCGGCGTTGTCCGCCACCGGGCCGAACGCGTCGATGCCGAGCGAGATGCCGAGCGTCGCCAGCATGCCGACCGCGGCGATGCAGATGCCGTAGACGCCCGCAGAGCTCCGAGCGCGGCGTAGATGCCGAACGCGATCAGCAGCACCGGCAGCCAGGTCGACTTCATGCCGACCGCGAGGCCGGCGATGATGTTCGTCGCCGGGCCGGACGTGCTCTGCTGCGCGATCCAGTGCACCGGCCGCTTCTTCTCGGACGTGTAGTACTCGGTGCTCTGTCCGATCAGGACGCCGACGAACAGCCCGATCAGCATCGCGAAGTAGACGATGCCAGGGGCTCACCGGGGCGCCGGTCACGATCGGGCTCGGACCGATGATCGGTGTGACGATCGCCATCAGGATCGCCAGCAACACCGACGCGCCGATCAGCCCGGTGTGCAGTGCGGTTCCGAGCTTCGCGGTGTCGTCTTCGGTCCTGACGAGGAACGTGCCGACGAACGACGCGATGATGCCGACGGCCGCGAGCGCCAGGGGATAGCTCATCAGGGCCGGCGCGCGCCTTCGACGCCACCGAGCGCCGCGCCGAGCACGACGGTCGCGAGGATCGCGCCGACGTAGCTCTCGAACAGGTCGGCGCCCATGCCCGCGACGTCGCCCGACGTTGTCGCCGACGTTGTCGGCGATCGTCGCCGGGTTGCGCGGGTCGTCCTCGGGAATGCCGGCCTCGACCTTGCCCACCAGGTCCGCGCCGACGTCCGCGGCCTTCGTGTAGATGCCGCCGCCGACGCGTGCGAACAGCGCGATCGACGAGGCGCCGAACGAGAAGCCGAGGATCTGGTCCAAGGTCGACGGGTCGGCCTTGTCGTAGTAGGCCAGCACCAGCGCGCTGATGCCGAACAGCCCCAGGCCCACCACGGTCAGGCCCATGACGGTTCCGGACTTGAACGAGATGTCCAGCGCCTGACCGAGATCCGTGCGCGCGGCCTGCGTCGTGCGGACGGCGGCGCGCGTCGCGGTGTGCATCCCGAAGTAGCCGGCGGTCGCCGATGCGAGCGCGCCGAGCAGGAACGCCACCGCCATGTGCACGCCGAACCCGTGCACGAAGCACATGCCGATGAACACGATCGCGACGAAGCCCGCCAACCACCGGTACTCCGCGTGGAGGAACGCTCGGCCACCGGCCTGGATCGCGCGCGCGATCTCCTGCATCCGCTCGGTGCCCGCATCGCGGGTCATGATGTAGAGATAGGTGCGGTAGGCGGTCGCGACCGCGAGCACCGCGATGACGAGCGCGATGATGGTCCAGGTGGTCATGGAAGGCGGGGTCCTTGCGTGGCAGGACACGAATGCGGGGCAGCGAATGAAGGGCGGCACCCGGGTTCGAGGGGCGAGCACGATAGCCGCGCCCGCACCCGCCGGCAAGATCGCGTAACCCGCCTATTCGGACCCCGTTGCGTCGTCCGGCCCGGTGCGCGCGTCCGGCTGCCGGTCGGACTCGGACGGCCGCTGCACCGGCGCGGTCGGCTCGACGTAGGTCTCCGCCGGGCCACCGACGAGGAGTTGCTGCTTGCGGCGCCACCGCGCCCAGTCACCACAGTCCGACGACGACTCCCGAGGCGATCGACGCGATCAGGATGCCGCGCTCGACACGCTGCACCGACGTCAGCGCCGCGCGGATCGTTTCGCCGTAGCGGTGACCGATCCACACGAGCGGCGGCACGAGGATGACGATGCCCGCGAGATCGAGGACCAAGAACCGCGTCCACGACATCCGCATCGTGCCCGCGGTGAAGAAGCTCACCATGCGGATGCCGGCGATGAACCGCGAGAGGAACACGACCAGCTCGCCGCGGCGCCGGAACCACCGGTCGAAGCGCGCGAGGCGTTCGGGCGTGATCAGGAAGCGCATCGGCCGGAAGCGCAGCACGCTCGGCCCGTAGAACCGACCGAGGAAGAACGGGATCAGGTCCCCGGCGAGGATCGCCCCGGCGCAGACCGCCATCATCGTCTCACGGTCGGCGTCGCCGTTGAACGACACGAACCCGGCGAACAGGAGCACGATCTCCTCGGGGAACGGCAGTCCGAGACCGCACGCGAGGAACACCATCGCGACGCCGATGTAGGGGTGGGAGCTGAAGGTGGCGACGAGCCAGTCGAACATGTCGCTCGGTCACTTCGTCAGCGTGCGGAGTGCATCGGCCACGTCGGCGAGCATCGGATCGTCCGTCAGCTCCTGCAGAGCCGCCGGATCGTGAAGGTAGGTCGCGAGCGGCTTCAGTCGATCGAGGGCCGCGAGCGCGAGATCGGCGTCCGCGCGACCCGCGAACGGCTCGAGCATGCGCCGTGCGATCTCGACGGTGGCCTGTGCGCGCGGCAGATCGTGCATGCGCACCGCACCCGCGATCATGCGGAACGTGGCCGACGCCAGCCTGCGTTGCGTCGTCTCGTCCGGCGCGATGGACGCCGCCCGCGCGACCAGATCGCGCGAGATCGTGCTGGGGTCGGTGTCGAACTCACGGCGGATGCGAGCGGCGAGGGTCGGGTCGATCGTCGCGGCGTGATCGACGATCGTCGCGGCCGCCAGCAGCAGCTCGGACGCGTCCTCGGGCGCGTCGCGGTCGAGCCGCCGCCTCGCGTCCTCGCGAAGCCAGTCGACCGCCAGCATCAGGGCTGCCAGAGGATCCCGGTCCGGCCGATCGCGCGGCACCTCGAAGGCACAGGTCCAGGCGTAGTGGATCGCGCCATCAGTCCATTCGGGGAGGAGATCGGCGATCAGCCGGCCGGCGGCGAGCAGCTCCTCGGGGTTCGCGTTGCGGCTCGCGACGTCCGCGCGGCGCCACAGCGCCGGCAGCGCGAACGGCCGGATCGCGTCTCGCAGCACCGCGCGGCTCGTCGCGCCGGTAGCAACCGGCGGCGTGGCGATCGATGCGAGGCCGAGCAGGGCCGCCGCGAGCAGGAGTTCCGTGTGCCAGGCGCGGATCATGCGGCGTCCCTCGGGCGACCGGTCACCACGGCCAAGAGCATGGCGGCGGCGATCGCCGAAAGCGACCAGAACCCGGCGCGGAACGCGTCGTCGGACAGTGGCCACTGGTTGCGCGCATAGGCGTGCACGGCGGTCGAGTCGGGTGTGAAACCGATGGCCGTGGTGGCGATCGGGATCAGGATGCCTGCGGCGCTGCACAACGACTTCGAGAGTCTGCGACGCAGCAACACCAGGAGACCGAGTGCGACGGCGGCCGAGACGACGCCCGTGCAGGCGGCCGCCGCGGCGGCGACGCGCGCACTCGCCGCGCGACCGCGATGCGCGCTGGCCGCCCCCGCCGGCAGGAACAGCGGCACGCCGCCGGCTCCGTGCACGAGCTCGATCGCACCGAGGCGCCGCGGCGCGAATGCGACGCGCACGAGCTGGCCCGGGCGTTCGACGACCTGCTCGGCACCGAGCGGTTCGCCGGTCGAATCGAGGATCCGGATCGGCGTCGGCACGAGCGTGCCTTCCGGGCCGAACGGCATCTGCGGCCGGAGCTCGATCGCGTCGACCAGCGCGACGTGCGACAGAGCGAGGCGAACTCGCGGATGTTCGCGATCGAGCCGCACCGCGTCGCCGCTTCCGATCGTCAGCGGGTGGACGACGTCGATCGCACGGTTCGCAGGTCGATCCAGCGCGAGCTCGAACGCGAGGCCGACGACCGCGAGCGCGACCGTCGCGAGGCCGCACCCGACGAGCATGGCGACTCCCGCGCCGCCGAGCGGGCCGGGCCGCGCCCGCTCGACGAGCGCGTGCTCCGCGCGATCGCGCCCGAACCCGGGCCACGCGTCGACGGTCGCGAGGACGGCGGCGGCGACGACCAGCAGGAGCGGGAGCTCGAGCCAGGCGGCAGCGGTGTCGACGGGGTCGCTCGCGGTGTCCGGATGGACGCGGACGCAGAGCCAACCGACGGCGATCGCGACGAGGGTCGGGACGAGCAACCGCGTCGCGATGCGCGGCGCGCAGATCTGCGCGATCGATCGGGCGGCGCTCACGGCTCGCGTCGTCCGAGGTCGCGGAACAGCGCGAACAGATGACGGCGTCCGCGACTCCACCCGAGCACCTCGGCGCCGCACGCGCGCGCCGTCGCCTCCAGCTCGCTGCGCCGTTCGCGCGGGAGTCCGCGCAGCTCGAGTCGCTCCTCGTCGGTGCCGAGCAGTTCGTCGAGCGACCCCTCCGCCGCGACGTTGCCTTCGCGGACGATCAGGACGCGGTCGCAGACGCGCTCGATCTCCTGGAGATGGTGCGAGGCGAGCAGCACGACGGCACCGCGGGCACGCAGCTCCGCGAGGATCTCGAGCACGAGCAACGAGCCGTCGGGGTCGAGGCCGGCGGTCGGCTCGTCGAGCAACACGACGTCGGGATCGTGAGCGAGCGCGATGGCGAGAGCGAGCCGGCGCCGCTGCCCGGTGCTGAACGTCCCGTGGCCGCGGCGGCCGATGCCCTGCAGGTCGAGTCGAGTGAGCCAGCGAGCGCTGCGTTCCTTCGCCACGTCGCGCGCGACACCGCCGAGCGTCGCGAGGTGCAGCATGAGCTGGGTGGCCGAGAGGTGCGGAAACGGCAGCGGACCTTCCGGCTGGTAGCCGACGCGCTCGACGATCGCGCGATGCGTCGGCGCTCCGCCGAGGACCCGGGCGCGACCGGACGTCGGCAGCAGATCGCCCGCCAGGACGCGGAGCAGCGTGGTCTTGCCCGAGCCGTTCGGCCCGAGCACGCCGACGATCTCACCCGTCGCACAGCGGAGGTCGACTCCGGCGAGCGCGTCGACCGCGCGCGCACCGCGCCCGAAGCGGACCACGAGATGCTCGACGTCGACGGGAGCCTCGGCTACGACCGCGGGCTGCACGGGACGCATGCTATCGTCGCAGCGTCCGCGCACCCAACCGACAGCCCTATCGACGAGAACGAAGTGTCCGGAACGCTGCAACTCGAGGATGGCCGCGTGGTGGAGGTCGAGGACGGCCTGGTCGTCGGTCGGCTCCCCTCCTGCGGGCTCCCGCTCGACGTCGAGGGGGTCTCGCGTCGCCATGCGCGATTCGTCGTCGATCAGGGTGTCGTCGAAATCGAGGATCTGGGCAGTCGCAACGGGACGATGCTCAACGGCAAGCCCGTCGATCGCCGACTCCTGCGCGACGGCGACGTGCTCGAGTTCGGCCGGATCACCGCGACCTACCGTGCCGCGGCCGCCGCCGCGCCGGCCGCGGACCCGCTCGCCGGCGAGGACCTGCTCGCCGACGTGGCGGAGCCGGCAGCCGCGGCCACCGGACCCGAGGTGATCGAGTTCGCCGACGAGGTGGTGCCGGTGCGCGCGGGGCCCAAGGGCGGCGCCGGATCGAAGGCAGGCACGCCGCCGCCACGCGACCTGGTCGAGCGCCGCATCGCCGGTGGCCCCCGCCATGCGGTGGACGAGCGGCGGCACCGCGTGCTCGCCGAGGACATCGGTCAGCTCGGCGGCATGCCGAAGCTGCTCGTCGTGCTCGCCGGTCTCGCGTTCGCTGCGCTCGTCGGCTGGCTCGCGATGCGACTCGCCGCCGGGTGAGCAGACCGCTCCGCTCAGCGGACGAGCTCGCGCCAGATCGCGAGCGTGGCCGTCGCGGTTCGTCGCCAGGTGAACTCACGCGCGCGGTCCTTGCGCGTCGCGATGTCCTCGGGGGTCGACCGTTGCTGCGCCGCCGCGAGCAGCGCGTGCGCCCAGATCTCGACGTCGCCCGGTGGCAGGACTCGCGCGGCGGATCCGACGACCTCCGGTGAGGCGCCGGCGTCGGCGACCAGCACCGGGACGCCGACCGCCAGTGCCTCGAGCGCGGGCAGGCCGAAGCCCTCATGGCGCGACGGGATCGTGACCGCGGCCGCGTGTGCGTACAGCGAACGCAGCGTCGGATCGTCGACGGCGCCCGCGAAGTCGACGTGTTCGCCGATGCCGAGTGCGTTCGCCTGCCGGCGCAGGGCGCGACCCATGCCGTGATCCGCACCCGCGAGGACGAGGCGCGGTGGCGATGGCTCGCGATGGAGGCGCCGGAAGCGCGCATACGCCGACAGCAAGGTGCCGAGGTCCTTGCGCCGCTCCAGGTGCCCGACGTGCAGGAAGTGCCGGCGATGCGGGTCGGAGTGGGGCTCGATCGCGAGCATGTCGCCTGCCACGCCACCGGGCACGACCGACACCGGGGTCGCGTTCGGCGCGACTTCGGCCAGTCGTTCCTTCGTGAACTGACTCGGCACGAGGACGTGGCTCGCGCGGGCGAGCGCACGACGGAGCATTGCACGTGCGACCCAGGGTGGCCGGCGCGCGAACTCCGGATCGAGGTCGCGCACGTCGTGCACCGTCAACGCGACCGGACACGGCAGGTGCGCCGGCACCGGCAGGGCGGTGAGTTCGACGACGTCGGCGTGCAGTCGGGACAGGATCCGGCCGAGCCCCAGCCGTTCGGCGAGCGCGCGACGCCAGGTGGGCGACGCCGGGAGGGATGTCGCGACCCAGTCGAGCCCGTCGATGCGCGCGGCCGCCGGCAGGCCACGCCCGTGGAGGACCGTCACCCGTTCGTCGGACTCGAGCAGCTCCGGAAGGTCGTTCAGGACACCGAGCAACCGGCCGGTCGCTCCCGATGGACGCGCATCGAGCAGATGACCCGCGACGACGAAGTGCGTCATGCCAGGCACTCCGCGTGGATCGACCGCCAGTGCGAGGCCGCATGCGCCGGAGTGAGCTCCGCGGCACGCGCGAGGCCGCGTCGCCGGAGCCCGGCGCGCAGCTCTGCGTCGACATGGATGTGGATGAACGCCGACGCGATCGCAGCCTCGTCGGTCGGGTCGACGGCCAGCGCCGCGCCCGCGGCGATCTCCTGCATGCTGCTCGAGGCACTGCACACGACCGGCACACCCTGCCCGAGAGCCTCGAGCACGGGAAGCCCGAATCCCTCGTGGAGGCTGACCGCGACCAGCGCGCGCGCGGACCGCAATGCCGCGTCCCGTTCGTCGTCGGACAGCCACTCGAGGCCGGGTCCGACGACGCGCAGCGGCGGCAGATCGGGTCGATCGGCGCGTGCGCGCGCATGAGCGCGGCGGAGGCGCTCGACGTTCTTGCGCGGGCGGCCGTCGCCGAACGCGAGGAACGGCCCGGTCAGCGCCGACTCCGGAGCCGGCTCGCACGGCAGAGGAACCCCGTGAGGAACCACGTGCACCCGGGCCCGTCCGCGGCCCCGCAACTCGGCGGCCAGTGCGTCTCGCGTCGCTCGCGAGGGAACGACGATCACCGCGGCGCGCCGTGCGGCGACGCGCAGCGCGGCGCGATGGCGAAGGCCGGTGCCCGGCTCGTCGAGCCGGACGGCCGCCCGCCAGGGGAGATCGTGGACGGTGGCCAGCATCGGGCACGGTGCGCGCCACGGCAGCGCCGCGACCGCGCTGTGGAGCAGATCGGCACCGCGCTTCGCCAGCAGGCGCGGCAGTGCGAGCTGGCGTGCGAGACGGCCTGCGACGGCTTCGGTGTGGACCAGGATCACGCCTTCGACGGCCGCCACCCCCGCGTCGGGGGGGACGAGCAACAGGCACCGCACGTCGGCGGTGTGTGCGTACGCCGTGAGCGTCGCGAGGAACGCGCGGGCGACCCCCGTGTGCGGACGGACCCCGAGCACGCCTCCGTCGAACGCGATGGTCGGCCGCGTCACTGCGCGACCTCGGCATAGATCGCCGCGTGCTGTGCCGCGCAGTCTTCCCAGGTGTAGCCCGCTGCGTGTGCCCGCCGTGCGGCCCGCCGTCGTGGTTCATGCGCGCTTGGCGCCAGCGCGCGTTCGAGCGCACTCGCGATCGAATCGACGTCGGCGGGGTCGCACCACTCGGCATGCTCGCCGAGGACCTCGCGCAGCGCCGGCGTGTCGCCGGCGACGACCGGGGCGCCGTGCGCGAGGGCTTCGAGTGCCGGGAAGCCGAAGCCTTCCAGGCGCGAGGGGTAGAGGACGGCCGAAGCGCGCGCGAGGAGATCGCCGAGCACGTCGTCGCCGGCGCGCTCGAGCCATCGCACGCCGCCGTCGCGCGTCGCGGCGACGAGTGCCCGCTCGGTCTCGTCGCGACACCAGCCGCGAGCACCGACGACGACCAGCTCCGGGCGATTCGCGCCGAGCTTCCGCCAAGCGGCGAGTGCGCGGCGGTGGTTCTTGCGCGGTTCGATCGTGCCGATCATCAAGATCGGGCCATCGTCGCGCTCGGCGTCCGCGGTCCGCGAGGTCAGGTGATCGGCGCCGAACGGCACGACGCGCAGGCGTTCCGGCGCGATGCCGAGGAGGCGCTCGGCGTCGGCGGCGGTCGCCCGCGTCGGACAGACGATCGCGGCCGCGCGTTCGAGGGCGGCCCGCGTGCGGGTCGCCAGCGTGTGGCTGTCGACGCCGTGGAACTCCGGATCCGCGGCGAACGCGCAGTCGTGCAGCGTCAGCACGACGCGCGTCGTCCGCGCCACCGGCGGGTGCACGTAGTCGGTCCAGTGGAACACGTCGGCGCCGCCGCACAGCCGACCGGCGTCGAGTCCGATGCGCGCCAGGGCCGGCAGCGCACGGCCCGGCACCGGCACACGCCACAGCGAGGCCTCGGGTGGCGGATGTGCCGCGACGCGTGCCGCGCCGAAGCTGTGTGCGAACAGCCGCAGGTCGACGTCGCCTCGCGCCGCGAGCGCGCGGGCGAGCTCGCGAACCGCGCGGGGGATCCCGGAGCGGCCGAGCAGTGCCGGCCGGTAGTCGATCGCGATTCGCAGCGCGCTCATCGAGCGTTCGGATCATGCGGCGCCGGTGCCGGGCCGGCAACGCGCCCGACCACTCGGATGGTCGAACGTTGCTATCCTTCTGGCCCGATGCCGTCGCGTTCGATCTCGCTGCTGATCGCCGCCTGTGGGCTCGCGGGCGTCGGCGTGTGGCTCGTCCTCGCCGGCGGGCGCGGGAAGGACATGCCACCGGCGCCGGAGGCCGGAACGGCTGCCGGTCCCGACGTGGCCGGGGGCGCGCCGTTGGACTCGTCGGGTGTCGCCGCCGGCGCGGCGAACGTGCACGTCGCGGTGCGACGGGTGGGGGGGATCGCCGGCGGCCTCGCCGCGGACGCACCGCCGCCCTGTCGCCTCGTCGACGGCGATCGGGTCGTGCCGTGCGCGGTCAGCATCGTCGCGGGTCCACCGGATCGGGTCGGGCGGCACTTCGTGCGCTTCCGGTTTGCGGACGGATCGGCGCTGTGGCGCGTCGTGTGGCTCGCGGACGAACCGGTCGACGTTCGTCGATTCGCACCGGCGCTGGTCGAGGGTCGCGTCGTCGACGAGTCCGGCAGCCCGATCGCCGGGGCGGAGGTCTGGACCGGGACGACCGGACCGGGCGGCGAGCCGTCGACCACGACCACCGGGGCCGACGGTCGGTTCGTGGCAGCCGGCGTCGACGCGACGAGCGGGGTGCCGGTGGTCGTGCATGCTGCCGGGCACGCCTCGCACTGGCGCGAGGTCGATCTGCAGACGCCGATGGACCGTCCGCTCCTGCTGCAGCTCGCCGTGTCCGCGTCGGTGGAGGTCGCGGTCCTGCAGGAGCTGCCGTCGATGACCGCCGGCGTCGTCCGGCTCGTGCCGGTGAGCGAGGGTCTCGAACTCCGCCACTATCCGTTCCTGTGGGGCGCGGTCGAGCCGGCGACGCTCGCGCTCGACGCGCGCGGCGTGCTCCGCGTCGACGATCTGCCCAGGGACAGCCGGGTGCGCGTCGTCGTCGAGCACCCTGCCGTGAGCGGACCGTCGGCGAGTGCGGAGGTGGTGCTGCACGGTCCCGCGACGCGCGCCATCGTGCGTCCGCCGCCGGCGGCTTTCGTCGCTGGTCGAGTGGTCGATCCGGACGGTCGGTCGATCGCCGAGGCCCGCGTCCGGGTCGGGGACCGTGCGGGCGCGCCGTCGCCGCCGGGCTACCTGCTGCCGGTGGCCGGCGACGTCGCGTTCCCGGTCGGGGCCGACGGTTCGTTCCGGGTGCCGGTCCCGCCGGGTGGGATCGCCCGGGTGAGCGTCGACGCGCCGGGGCGGCAGGGAGTGTCGGTCGAGGTGCGTGCGGGCGCGTCGACCGGAGACGTCGTGCTGCATTCGTCGACGATCGCGATCGCCAAGGGCAGTCCCGCGCTGGAGCTTCGCCTGCCGGACGGCGAGTGGCACGCCGATCTCGAGGGCATCGGCGAGCTGCGGTGGCTCGACCCGACCACGCTCGCCGTGGCGCTGAGCGAACCGTGCGTCGTCGACGTCGACGTGCGCGCGGACGGTCCGGGCGAACCGTTCCGCCGGACGTGGCGAGGCCTGCCGGTCGTGGGGGCGACAGTGCTCGACATCACGCCGTGACGACGTGCCGAGGCCGCGTGCCGGAGCGGGACGCTGGCGCGTCTCGCATCGGGACTGCCGCGTCGCGGCCCTCCGAGCGGAGCTTCCGGAACCCGGTCATGGATGGTCCACGCGCGAGCCGACCAGAGAGGGTCGTCATGCGTAGACTGCTGCGGCCGGTGGAAGGGCCGGGAGAGGGAGCGACGTGCGGAGAGGAACGACTCGACCCGAATTCGACGAGCTGACCTTCGAGCAGCCGTCGACCGCCTATGGGGCGGTCGCGCCAGAGCTCCGCGAGGAGCCGAAGCGCGGATGGAAGGTTCTCGGTCAGGTCCTCGCCGGCGTGCTCTTCAGCGCTGCGCTCCTCTCGTTCGGCGCCGGGCAGATCGGCTCGGGCATCGTCGATGTCGAACAGGGTCGGCGAGATCGACGCGCCGATCACGTCGTCGACGAGACCGTCCAGCTGCTCGCCGCACTCCCCTATGACGACGTCGCCGGCATGAACGGCGCGTCCCTTCCGGACAACGAGTCCACCGGTCACACCGACTTTCGCGCCGAGCTGTCCGTGACGGCCGTGGAGCGTGGGCTGCAGGTCCAGGTGGACCTGATCGATGCCCGCACCCACGAGCTGGTCCGGGAGTTCGTCGCGTGGCGTGGTCGCGGATGACCTCTCGGTTGCGGCGTAGGGCCGCGTCCGGCACGCCCCACGTCGCCGGACGCGGCCCCGCGTTTTTCACGGGGAGAACGCGGTTATCGTCGCGACCATGCCCGACGCCGCGAACTCACGCACGGTCGTGATCCGGGAGCCCGTCCACGGGGACGTGGAGCTCACGCGCGAGGAGATCGGTCTCGTCGACACCGCCGAATTCCAGCGGCTGCGTGGTGTCAAGCAGCTCGGCACCGCGCACCTGGTCTACATCGGCGCGACCCACACGCGCTTCGAGCACGGCATCGGCACCGTGCACTGTCTCGATCGCCTGCTCGACGCCGTCGACCGCAACGCGCAGCGCGATCCGGCCGGCTGCCTGCGGGTGACGCCCGAGGAGCGTCGCATCCTGCGAATCGCCGCGTTGCTGCACGACGTCACGCACATCCCGTTCGGTCACAACATCGAGGACCAGACCGGACTGCTCGAGCGCCACGACGTTCCGGAGCGCTACCAGCGCGTGCTGGGCGACACCGAGCTGGGCGAGGCGTTGTCGGCGATCGGTGTCCGCGACGAAGTGCTCGCGGTGCTGTCCGGCGAAGGTGTCGAAGTGCCGCCGTTCTGGCGTCAGGTGTTGTCCGACACGATCGACGCCGACCTGATGGACTACCTGCGCCGCGACGCCTACCACACCGGTCTCCAGCTCCACTACGACGACCGCGTGCGCGACTACTTCCGGATCGACCGACGCTCGCAGCGCCTGTTCGTCGATTGCGAGAAGCAGGGCATGCTTCGCGAGGACATCGTGTCCGAGCTCGTTCGCATGTTGGAGACGCGATTCCACTTCAGCGAGCGCGTGTACTACCACCACGCGAAGGTCGCCGCCGGCGCCCTCATCGCGCGGATGGTCGAGCTCGCGCTCCGCGCCGGGGCGATCGACGCAGCGCGCCTGCAGGCGAGCACCGACGAGTCGCTGCTCCTCGACCTCGAGCGCGCGGAGATCGGGGACGCCGCCGATCGCGCCCGCCTCGGGCGTTTCGTGTCGGCCTACCGGCGCCGCCGACTGCCGAAGCGCGTCTGCGTGCTGCCGGCGTATGCCAACGCCGAAGTGCAGGAGGCGCTGCTCGACGAGTTCTTCGCGCCGGGCTCGGCGACGCACCGGCGCGCGTGGGAGGCCGCGATCGAGGCCGAGGCCGCGGCGCGGTTCGGGGTCGCGGTGGACGTGATCCTCTACTGCCCCGCGCGGCGCATGCAGCTCAAGGAGGCGCGGACGCTCGTGCGTTTCCCGGGCGAGGCCGAGCTCGCTCCGCTCGAGCGATTCGCCGCCGAGCTGCCGCGGCTGCGCGACCTGCGCGACCAGTACCCGCGGCTGTGGAAGCTGTTCGTGCTGACGGGCGAGACCGATCGGCGGATCCGACGCGGACTGCAGGAGATCTGTCTCGCGCACCTGCCGGCGGGCACGGTCAACGTGCTGCGGCTGTGACGGTGCGGGGGTACGAGAAATCGGGCCGGGAGCCGAAGCTCCCAGCCCGAACACCTCGCCTCGCCAGCGCGGCATCCATGCTCACCACGCTGGGCTCACTGTCCTCGGAGAAGGACTCCGTGCCGGTCCGGAGACCGACGCGGGTGATGCGTATTCGTCGGGTCGGCGCCGCGCGGGGACACGCCACCGGAGGATTCCGCGGTGGTCGGGCTCGCGGGCGGCGTGCGGTCTGACCTCGACCGATCGCAGGTGGTTGCCTGCCCGTGAGATGAAACCGGCCGGGGACCCGAAGGCCCCCGGCCGTCACACCTCGTCTCGGCGAAGCGGAGTCCATGCCTCTCCGCATCGCTCTCGATCCTCCCCGAAGGAAGGACCGTCGCCGCCGGCTCGCTCTTCCGGCGACGACGAGTGCCTATACGACGAATCACGGCCGGTGGTTCCTCCAGCGGTTCGCCGATGACGAACGGACGACATTCGCACCGTCGGGCGCGGGACCGCGGTCAGGCCTGCCCGACGAATTCCCGAAGCCGCGCCACGGCCCGCTTCAGGTCGTCCATCGACACCGCGTAGCTGAGGCGGATGAAGCCGGGGATCTCGAATGGTGTACCCGGGATCACGGCGACGCGCGCTTCGTTCAGCAGGCGTTCGGCGAACACGACGTCGTCGCCGATGCCGAGTCGCTTGCTCGCCTCGTGCACGTCGACGAGCACGTAGAACGCGCCGTCGGGCATCGCCGCGGAGAGACCGTCGATCCCGTTGACGGCGTCGACGAGATACCGGCGGCGTTCGTCGAACGCCGCGAGCCGGCGGTTCACCTCGGAGTCGTCGGTCTCCTCGCAGACTTGGATCGCCGCGTACTGGCTGATCGTGCAGGTGTTGCCGACGGCCTGGCTCTGGATGCGCGCGACCGCGTCGACCGTCGCGGTCGGACCCGCCAGGAACCCGACGCGCCAGCCGGTCATCGAGTGACTCTTCGTGCCGCCGTTGACGACGAGCACGCGGTCGAAGGCGCGCTCGAAGGACGCCGGCGAGACGTGCTCGCGGCCGTCATAGAGCAGCCGCGCGTAGATCTCGTCCGAGACGATCCACAGATCGTTCTCGATCGCGGCATCCACGATCTCCTCCAGTTGCGCGCGGCTCGCGACCGCGCCGGAGGGGTTGTTCGGGAAGTTGACGACGACGCCCTTCGCGCCGTGGCGACGGGCCGCGGCGGCGATCTGCTCGCCGGTGTGGACGAACCCCTGCTCCGGCACGGCGCGGATCGGCACCGGCTCGCCACCGGCGAGGCGCACGATGTCGGTGTAGCTCGCCCAGAACGGCGCCGGCAGCAGCACCCGGTCGCCCTCGTCGACGATCGCCATCAACCCGAGCGTCAGTGCCGGCTTCGCGCCGGCGGTCACGCTGATGTTCTCGGCCTGGTAGGGGATGCCGAATCGGCGCCGGAACCAGTCCGCTGCGGCCTTGCGGAGCTCCGGGATGCCGGCTGCGGGCGTGTAGCGCGTGCGGCCTTCCCGGATCGCGGCGACGCCGGCGTCCTGGATCGGTTCCGGCGTCGGGAAGTCGGGCTCCCCTGCGCTGAGCGACACCACGTCGATCCCGTCTCGGCGCATCGTGCTCGCGCGCGCGGAGATCGCGAGGGTGATCGAATCGTGGATCGCGCGGGCGCGCCGGCTCTCAGGGATCGTGCTCATGGTCGGCTCGAAGGCGGAGATTGGACCGCACCCGCGGCCCCTCGGCCAAGGCCGGCCGCAGAAACGCGGGAAGAAGCGCGTCGCCGCGAACGTCTCCGACCGCCGCGTTCGTCCGGAGCGCGCACCGCCGCACGACCGTGCCGCTCTCGCGAGATGCAGCACTCGCGGCGACGATTCGCGCCCGCTCCTCGGTAACGTTCTGGCGGCATGCGCAGCAAGAAGTTCTGGAAAGTGCTCGGGTCCGCGGTGGCGCTGTTCGTCGCCCTGCTGCTCCTGTTCGTCGTCGCGTTCATCTTCAACCCCTTCGAGGGGTCGCTGCCCGACATGCGGGAGGTCGTGCCGCGGGACGTCGACTTCTTCGTGCGCAAGCTCGACCTGCGCGACGACTTCGCTACCTTCCCCGAGCCGAAGTTCTGGAAGGAGTTCGCGGACTCGTCGAGCTGGCAACAGATTCGGAACGGCCCGGCGTACCGGGATCTGGCGCGAGACGTCGACGTCGATCAGCTCGTCGCCGGGCTCCAGCGGGCCGACAAGACGATCCGCGACTCCTCCGGGGGCTTCGTCGGCCTGCTGCCGGACATCATCGGCAACGAGCTGATCGTCGCCGGCAAGTTCGGCACGCCGTCGCTGCAGGCGACGCACTTCTGCGCCTACACGCGGGTGAGCTGGAAGCTCCGGTTCGCGTGGGGGCTGCTGCAGTGGGACAGCGTCCGGTCCGGCATCGCCGAACCGAAGATCACGCTGCGCGCCGACGGCACGCTCGAGGTCCGACCGACCGGCGGTCAGCCGATGTTCGTCGGTCGTTACCTCGACTGCCTGATGGTCGCCAACGACGACGACCTGCTGAAGCGCTCGCTCGACCTCGCGCGCGGGCAGTCGGGCGCCGACTCGTTCGGTGGCTCGTCCTACTACCGCGACGGGGTCGAGGCGCGACTCCAGCAGTGGTCGCAGAACGTCGGCGTCGAGCCGAACGCGCTGGAGCTGTACGTGCGACCCGATCAGCTCTTCCCGATCACGACTTGGGACGATTCCTGGCCGAACCCGCAGAGCCCCGACGACATGAATCAGCGGGTGCTCGCGTCGTTCCTCAACCTGCGCGGCTGGCGGTTCCTGACCGGCTCGCTGATCTTCGAGGGTGACCCGACCTCGGTGACGATGCTCGGCCGCATCGAGCTCAACCGGAACATGCACACCGGCTTCCAGGCCGAGTTCTTCAAGGCCGAGCCGCAGGACCGGCACGAGTGGCTGGATCCGTTCCTGTCGATGGTGCCGGAGACGGCGTGTGCGGCGGCGGCGCTGCGCATGCCGGCGGGAGACTTCCTCCACGAGATGTTCCAAGCGGTCGATCCCGATCTGCGTCGAGAGATCGATCAGGCCCTCGTACGGACGGGCCAGTACGACGGCGTGAACGATCTGATCGAGAAGATCCGCCCGGCGCTGAAGCCGCGTACCGGGTTCGTGTTCCACAAGACGCGGCCGATCGGCGGCGGCATCGAGACGTTCGAGCCGTCCCCGGCGCCGCACGTCGCGTGGGTGTTCTGGATCGACGACCGCTTCCGCAAGCCGCTCCAGGACCTCTACCAGTTCATGACGCAGTATTCGGCGGCGCTGCAGTTCAAGAGCGCCTACGACCTCGACGTCACCGGTGGCCAGAGCGGCGATGCCGCGCGTGAGTTCACCAACCCGAACATCCCGGCGACCGGCGAGGTCGCGATCCTCCTGTATCGCGACTTCTTCGTCGTGAGCAACTCGGGTCCGCTGATCCGCGACATGATCCGTGCGCGCCTGTCCGGACGGAACGTGACCCAGCTACCCGACTACCGGCAGTTCCAGCTGGAGCTCGCGCCGAAGCTGAACGGCTTCGTGTTCGTCCAGGGACCGCGCCTGGTCGAGGTCGTCGAGGACTACCAGCAGTTCCTCGAGACTTCGTCGTCCGAGCCGGACCAGGGCTGGATGCTCTCGGTTCGTCCGACCGTCGAACGCGAGGTGCTGCGCCGCGACTACCCGTCCTACACGTCGGTCGCGGCGCTGCCGCGCACGTTGCGTGACGAGTTCGATCGCAAGGTCGTCCAGGACATGCAGCAGCGCTGGACCCGTGAGAAATCGCAGGTGGTCGCCGGGGACCGGGAGAAGCTCGCCCAGCTCCGGGCGCTCGCGAGCACGTTCTCGAGCTCGTTCCTGCAGGTCACGCTGGACCCCCAGTGGATGCAGTGGAAGAGCCGGACGCTGTTCTCGTTCTGAACGGCGCCGTCGCGGGCGGGCCGCCGGCTCACGGTCCGACACCGGCCGCGATCAGGCTTGACAAGGGCAGGGCCGCGGATAGCTTCTCCCGCCCTTCGCTGCATGCCGAGGTGGCGGAATTGGCAGACGCGCCAGCTTGAGGGGCTGGTGACCTTCACTGGTCGTGCAGGTTCAAGTCCTGTCCTCGGCACCATCACGCAGCGCGATCCGACCGAGGTCGGGTCGCGCTGTTCGTCCTGTACGGGGCGATCGCGGCATTTTTTCCGGACGCACCGAGATGCGGTCGTCGCCGGGTCCCCCGACGTGGAGAACCGGTGGAAGGAGTGCGCCGATGCGCGGTGACACCGACGACACGTGCAATCGTGCGACACCCGCACGAATCTCCACGGTGCCGTCGGTCGAACTCGCGAGGTCGGTGGGAGCCCGATCGACTTCTTCGCGCGCGTGTCGCGCGACGCTAGACTCGGCCGCGTTCCCTCGGCAGCCCTCCCGAAGGTCGAACCCATGCAGGACGCACTCCCGCGCGCGGCGACGATTCGTGCCGCGATCCGATTGCTCGCCGACGACGATCCCTGGATCGTCGACGTTTGCCGTCGCCGGCTACTCGCCTGGGGGGCTCGGGCGCGGCCCGAGCTCGAGCGCGCGGCGATGAGTGACGCGGACGCGCGCGTGCGCGCGCTGGCACGTGGCGTCCTGCGGTCGACGGCGATCACGAAGTGGACCGGTCGGTTCACCGGCCTGGCGAAGGCTGCGCGCGAGGGTGGCGAGGGCGTGGACCTGCTCGCCGATGGCATGCGCGCCATCGCCGAGCTGCTCGGCGGCGTCGACTCCACTCCCGACGAGGTCATCCCACGCCTCGACGCGTTGGCGCATCGCCTGCGCCCGCACGTTGCCTCACGGACGTCGACGACGGCGGCGCGTCGACTCGGGGCGTTCGTCGCGGATGTCGCGTTGATGCGCGGTGCGGGCAATCTCGCACCCCGCCGTCACCATGTCCGGCCCGACCGGGCGCTCCGGTCGGGCAAGGCGACCTCGTCGCTGCTGACGGCGATGACGCTGGTGCTCGGCCGCCGCGCGGGGCTCGAGCTGACCGCCGTCCGCCTGCCGGACTTCTTCCTGATTCGCGTGCACGGCCGGCGTCGCGTGCTGGTCGACCCCTACCACGACGGCCGCACGGTCACCAAGAGCGACTGCCTGCGCTACCTGCGCGCGCGGGTGGTCGGCTCGCCGTCGGCGTATCTGGTCGACATCGACGACGCGTCGGTGCTGCTCGGAGTCGTCGAGGACGTGATCCGCGCCTACGACCGTCCGTGCGACGCCGAGCTGCGTGCGGCCCTGCGGCGCGCCGCGAGCGCGTTGGGGCGCATGACGCGGCCGCAGCTGTCGTGAGCGGGCAACCGGATCAGATCCAGCCGACCACCGCGTTCACGACCGGGCCGAACACCTCGGGCAGGATCTGCCAGATCAAGACGATGCCGATGATGAGCAGGAACGGCTGGCTTCGCACCATCGTGTAGAAGCCGCGGAGCTGCTTGCTGAACAGCCCCTCGAGCACGCCCGCGCCGTCGAGCGGCGGCCACGGGAAGAGGTTGAACACCCCGAGCAGCAGGTTCAGCGACACGAACACCGAGCACATTCGGATCACGGCGTCGGCGATGGCGCTGTTGGCGTTCACCGGAGAGGCGAGCATGAAGATGTTCTGCGGGTAGGGGTCCGCGACTCCGGACGCGATCAGGATCTTGAGGGAGGCGAAGGCGATCCCCGCGAGCAGGAAGTTCGAGATCGGCCCGGCGGCGGACATCAGCGCCGCGCGCCGGGGGTGGCGATGAGCCCACGCCATGTCGATCGGCGTGTGCGCGTAGCCGAGGATCATCGTGCCCTTGCTGACGAACAGCACGATCAGCGGCAGGATCACGGTGCCGAACGGCTCGCGCCGGATGTGCGGGACCGGGTTGAGCGTGACCTGGCCGCCGATGTAGGCGGTGCGATCGCCGCCGATCAGCGCGAGCAGCGCGTGCGACGCCTCGTGCACCGTCAGGCTGGCGAGCAGCACGACGTACAGCAGCAGGATGTGCGGCAGGTTGAGGTCAGCCATCGTCCTCGGTTTCGTCGCCAGGAGTCTCCGTGCGCGCGAGCTCCTCGACGACCTTCTGCACGCGCAGCTCCGTGCCGCTGAGCTTCTGCCGGCACACCTGGATCAGCTCGGCGGCGCGCTCGACCTTCTCGCTGAGGACGTCGATGTCGGCCGCACCGCCCTCGATCTCGTCGAGAATCGCCTCGAGCTCCTCGGACGCCTCGGACCAGGTGGTCGTGGGTTCGGTCTTCTTACGCACTGCCATGGGGGTCGGAGTCCTCGCTCGGTGGTTCGGGGTGGACGGACTCGACGCGTGCACGCAGTCGACCGTCGCGAAGCTGGATGTCGGTGAGCATGCCGGTCCTTGCACCGCCGGCGCCGGTGACGATCCCGCCGTTGTCCGCGTCGCGCACGATCGCGTAGCCACGCGTCAGGACGCGAAGCGGATCGAGGAGCCGCTGGCGGGTCTCGGCGGTGCGCAGCTGCGCCGTCGCGCGCTCGAGGCGCGAACGCGCCGTCGATGCGAGTCGCAGCACGCGGTGATCGAGCTCGGTGCGCGCGCCGCGGAGCAGGCCACGCGTGCCGAAGGCGATGCGTTGCGCGGTCGCGTCGAGCTCGCGCCGGCGCTCCCGGAGGTGTGCCGGTGCACCGCGGACCAGGCGTCGCGCGGCCTCGCCGAGGTGGTGGCGCTCGGCCAGGAGCCGCGCGTGCACGAGGCGGCGCAATCGGTCGCCCTGTCGTCCGAGGGTCTTCTCCGCGGCATGGAGAGCTTCGCTCACGGCGCCCTGGAGCCACCGCGCACGATCGCGCAACAGCTCGTCGCACGCTTCCCATTGCGCGACCAGGAAGGCCGCCGCGGCGGTCGGAGTCTTCATCGAGTGTGCGATCTCGTCGAGGACCGAGCGGTCGCGTTCGTGGCCGATGCCGCAGACGATCTTCAGTGGGTGGCGCGCGACGGCGAACGCGACGTCGCGATCGTCGAACCACGCGAGATCGCTCCGTGAGCCGCCGCCGCGCACGATGCAGAGGACGTCGAAGTCGTCCGCGTGCTCGGCGAACCATTCGAGACCCCGCAGCACGGTGGGGCGCAGCTCTTCGCCTTGCACGCGCACCGGATACAGCGACAGCTGGAAGCCGATCTCGGAGGCCTCGATCTCGCGCAGGAAGTCGTTCCACCCATCGGAGTCCGGGCTCGTCAGCACACCGACGCGCAGCGGCGGGAGCGGCAACGGCAGCGCGGTGTTGCGTTCGTCGAGACCGGCGGTGCGGAGGTCGGCCAGGATCTGTTCGCGGGTCAGCGCGAGCTTGCCGAGCGTGAACTCGGGGCGGATGTCCTCGAGCACGAGCTGGTAGCGTCCGGTCGCCGGGTACAGGTCGATGCGCGCTTCGATCAGGATCTCGAGACCGTCGCGGAGCGTCAGGCCCTTCGCCGCGAGCTCGGGCAAGAGCCGCTTCGCAGTGCGCTCGAACAGCGCGACGTCGACGCGCGCGGCGACCTTCTCGCCGGCGGCGTCCTTGTCGACGAGCGAGAAGAACACGTGCTTGCCGGTCCCGGTTCTTGTCGAAGTCG
Organism: uncultured Planctomycetota bacterium; assembly: GCA_963823025.1. Taxonomy (GTDB): domain Bacteria; phylum Planctomycetota; class UBA1135; order UBA1135; family UBA2386; genus CAWGKH01. The sequence goes on from CAWGKH010000015.1 coordinate 121,807, forward strand.
ACCACCTCGCCGACCACCTGCACGCGTCCCGGGAACGCGAGCGCGAGCGCGTCGCGGACCCGCTGGTTGAGCTCGCCGACCGTCCAGGGACTCGGCATCGTCGTCCGACTTGGCCGGCGCCTCCGCCGGTGCCGGGTCGACGGCCTTCGGCTTGGCCGGCGCCGGCTCGGCGATCGTCGCGGTGCCCGCGACGATCGCCGTGACGTCGGTCGTGACCTCGAAGCCGTGCTTCATGAACGTCGTCACGACGTGTTCGGCGTGGGTCGGCCGGGCACGCGCCAGACCTTCTGGTTGCGATCCCAGCGGCGACCGGGCAACGAGCGGACCTCGTCGACGAGGTCCTCGCGGTAGGGGAAACGGATCAGCAGGTGCCGGCCGTCGCGGTCGAGCTCGATCGAGCCGCTCATGGGCGCGTCATCGTAGCCGCGGTGCCGCCGCGGATTCAGGCCGATCGGCAGCAGATCCGGGATCGCCGCGCCGCGCCGCGTCGCGTGCCTCGTCGAGTCGAGACACCGGCGACCGCATGCGTGGCTCAGATCGGTCATGATCGCCGGGTCGAGGCCGCACGGCCGGATGCGCGCGAACTGCGCGAGATCCACGTCGACGTTGATCGCGATGCCGTGCAGGTTGATCCAGTGGCGCACGGCGACGCCGATCGACGCGATCTTCCGGCCGTCGACGAACACCCCGGTGCCGTCGACCGACGGTTCCGCGCGCGAGTCCGAAGCCGGCGCAGACCGCGACACCGAACGCCTCGATCGCCGGAGCCACGCGCGCACGTCGTGGCGCGGCAGCGGGACGATCGGGTAGACGACGAGCTGTCCCGGCCCGTGCCAGGTCACCCGGCCGCCGCGCTCGATCGGCACGGCATCCTCGGTGAGCTCCCGGGCGGCGTCGCGCGACCCGGCGTGTAGACGGGTCGTGCTCGACGAGGAGCACGCGGCCGGGATCCCGGTCGGGCGCGGACCTCGGCCAGCAGCGCGAGCATCTCGCGGTGCACTTCATCGAACGGGCGTCGCCCCAGATCGACGATCGCGGCCGCGCCCATGCGCTCCGGCCGGCCGATCAGCCGGCGAGGACCTTCTCGACCCGCTGCTTCACCGAGCGCAGGTCCGAGTTGCCGATGAACCGATCCACTTCCTTGCCCTGCTGGAAGAAGATGCAGGTCGGCACGCTCTGGATTCCGAAGTGATTCGCCGCTTCGGGCGCCGAGTCGATGTCGATCTTGTAGACCTGGAGACGCCCCTCGTACTCCTTCGCGACCGCGTCGATCGTCGGTGCGAGCGCCTTGCAGGGGCCACACCAGGTGGCGGAGAAGTCCAGCAGCACGGGGTGTTCCGCGCTCTGCAGCGTGTTCTCGAGATTGGTGTCGTTGAGTTCCGTGACTTGCGACATTTCGGGACTCCGTGTGCGGGGTGCGAGTTCGGTTTGCCCGGGAGGGCGGGCATTGTTCGACGAGGTAGGGCACAACACAAGCCGGAACGCGATGGGACCGGCTCCGACCCGCGTAGCGGGAGCTCAATCGCCGTCGCGGTTCAAGGCGGCGAGCAGCGCCTCGACGGGCACGCCGTTGTCCTCTGCCACCTCCGCGATGGTCTGCTCGGGCTCGAAGCCGCACAACGAGCAGCCGCCGATGTGGAAGCGCATCAGCACGACCGGCAGGTCGGGATCGACACTTACCGCGTCGCCGATTCGGGTCTCGGCGGTGAACGGGCGTTCGGTGTCTGGAGTTTCGCTCGATGACCTCGTGCCGGCCCGCTCGATGGATTCGATGCGTTCGATCAGTCGCGCGGCGACGCTGCCGAACGCACGCGCGACCTCGCCGTCGGGGTCGGCGATGGTGACGGGTCGGCCGGAGTCGCCACCTTCGCGGACCGCGATGCCGATCGGGATCTGACCGAGCAGCGGCACGCCGAACTCCGCCTCGATGCGCGCGCCGCCGCCGCTGCCGAACAGCTCGTAGCGCTGGTCGCCGCCCGGCGGCTGAAACCACGACATGTTCTCGACGACGCCGAGGATCGGCACCTCGATCTTCTCGAACATGCGGATCGCCTTGCGCACGTCGAGGACCGCGACTTCCTGCGGCGTCGTCACGACGACCGCGCCGGTGATCTCGGTGTTCTGCGTGAGCGTGAGCTGCACGTCGCCGGTGCCCGGCGGCAGGTCGACGAACAGGTAGTCGAGGTCGTGCCAGTCGACCTGGAACATGAACTGCTGCACGGCCTTGTTGAGCATCGGTCCGCGCCAGATCATCGGCTGGTCCTCCGGCACGAGCAGGCCCATGCTCATCACCTGGAGGCCGTGCGCCTCCATCGGATCGATCTTCTCGCGCGTGCCGGTCGGCGTGCCGTGCGCGCCGATCATCAGCGGGATGTTCGGTCCGTAGATGTCGCCGTCGAGGATCCCGACGCGCGCACCGGTTCGCATCACCGAACACGCGAGGTTGACGCAGACCGTCGACTTGCCGACGCCGCCCTTGCCGGACGACACCGCGATCACGTGGCGTGCACCCGGGATCGGCTGCTTCTTCGGCATGCCGAAACCGGACGCGCCGGCGCCGGTCGACTGCGGCGCGGCGTTGACCAGCTGGGCGCGGACCTCGGCGACGCCGGGGAGAGCCATGATCCGGCGTTCGACCTCGGCATGCAGCGCGCGCGCCTCGGGTGGTACCGGTCTGTGGGAGCGCCAGCAGGAACGACACCTTCCCGGCCTCGATCCGCAGCTCCCGGATGGCACCGAGCGCCTTCAGATCGCGGCCGCTGGCCGGGTCCCGGAGGTCACCGATCGCACGGAGAACGTCTTGGTCGCGGTGTTTCTGATCCATGGGTCCGGCGCGAGCGACGGTTTGGCGTCGGGCGGAATTTCCCGGCCTGCCACGCCGTCCGAAGGCGCTGTAGTATGACGTCGACCGAGCCGCCGCGAGCACGATTCCACGTCCTGAGCAGCCGCGGCACCGACCGGAGCCCCAAATGCAGATCCGTCGCGCGCTGATCCTCCTCCTCACCACGCTCGCGTTCGCGGCGAGCGCATCGGCGCAGAAGGACGACGGGTCTTCCACCAACCCCGACGCCAAGCAGTCGGACGCGGACCTCGTCAAGCAGAAGCTCGAGGCGATCGCGCGCGACGAGGCCGAAGCGAAGGCGGCGGGTGCGGATGGCGAGACGAAGCGCCCGGAAGCGGCGAAGCCCGACAAGCTGCCGGGTCTCGAGCGCTACGTCAGCCTCGTGGGCGCGGTGCGCCCGCAGCGGATCGGTCCCGGCGGCACCGGAACGATGCACCTGATCCTCGCGATGATCGACTCGGCGGTGCTGCAGTCGGGTGCCCGGCTGGAGGTGACGTACCCCGGAGCCGCCGGACCGATCACGCTGGGCGCGTGGACGATCGATTCGGCGCAGCCCGGGACGCTCAACACCCGGTTCCGTGGTCAGCCCGTCTACGACAACACCGCGGTCGTGAGGATCCCGGTCCAGATCGGCTCGGGCGCGCAATACGGGACCTACCCGATCGGTGTCTCGGTCACCGCCGAGGTCACCGACGGCGAGACCGGCGAGGTGCGGGGCACGTTCTACGGTTCGGCCCGGGTGCCGGTCGTGATCGGCGACCCGATCCCGACGCCGAGCGTCGCGACACCGTCGACCGGGGGCGACCAGGTCCCCGCGTCCATTGGCGGTGGTGCGCCATCCTGGCAGCCTGAGGACACGACTGGAACGGTCCGTTCGCAGATCGGAACGCCCGCGCCGGCCGCGTCGCCGTCCGGCCGTCTGGCGGACCCCGAATCGGAAGCGACGCCGCAGGCGGACCCCGAGTCGGCCGTGCCGACGCCGCCGATCGGGGTGGAGAAGGGCGATCTGCCGTGGCTGTGGATCGCGGGCGGGGTCCTGCTGTTCGGGCTCGTCGCGCTCGGGATCGCTGCTGCACGCAAGTCCTGAGCCCCTGCTCAGGACCCAGGACAGACGGCGCTTCGACCGGACGGTCCGCTTGTTGCGGAGTTTCGATCCGATCGCGTGCGTCTCTCCGGGAGCGGTGAAACCGAAACCCGGGCACGCACGTATCACTCCGCGACCCCGACGAGGAGGGGAGCACCCATCATGAGCTTGACCACGCGCCGGAAGTTCCGCATTCGCAAGGGCGACACTTTGGACATGACGGCGCTCGACGTTCTGCTCGATGTGTCGGTCGCGCAGTGGGAACGCGCCGTCGTCCGGTTGGTGCGCGAGCTGCGGACCAAGAACGTGGGCCTCGACATCCCGCCGACCCGCATCGGCGAGGCCGAGGGGAACGGGCTCGGCGCCGTCACCTGGGTCGGCCTGTTCGACGCGCAGGTGCGGCACCTGCCGCGGATGGACCGCGCGGAGGAGTTCCGCATGGCGCGCCGCTACGACTTCGCGAAGGCGCGGGTTCGCGACGCGCTGCTTCAGGCCGGCTTCGCCGCCGACGGTGTCGACGAGCTGGTGACGCGCCCGGTGCGTGCTCTGCCGAAGCCTGCGAAGCGCAAGTCCCCGGCCGCATGGGCGCACCTCGAACGCTGCATCGGCGAGCTGGAGCGCCTGCGCAACCTCTACATCGAGGGCTCGCTGTATCTGGTCCACGGACCGGTGCGGCGCTACACGGGGCTCGGCGTCGACGAGACCGACCTGATCCAGGAGGGCAACGCCTCGCTGTTCCAGGCGATCGAAGGCTTCGACTGGCGGCGCGACGTGCGGTTCAAGACCTACGCGATCTACTGGATCCAGCAGGCGATCCTCAAGACGCTCTACAACAGCTCGCGCACGGTGCGTATCCCGATCTGGGTGCAGAAGGCCTACCGCAAGATCCGCCGGCTGCAGGAGCGGGGCCAGCAGGAGAGCGGCCGCGTTCCCGACCCGCTGGAGATCGCGCAACAGCTCGACATGCCGGTCGATCGCGTCGAGGACATCATCGGCGTGCGTCGCTACGCCGTCAGTCTCGATGCGGCGGTGGCGGGTGACGACGGTGCGTCGCTCGGCCAGCTGCTGGCCGACGATTCGATCGAGCCGGTTCACCAGACCGTTCGTGAGGGTGATCTCGGCCAGGAGCTGCGCATCGCGCTCGAGGAGCTTCCGGCGCGCGAGCAGACGATCCTGCGGCGCCGGTTCGGCCTGGACGGATCGGAGCCGGAGACGCTGGCGGAGATCGCCAAGGACTTCGGCGTGACCGCCGAGCGCGTGCGTCAGCTCCAGAAGGCCGCGATCGAGCGGCTCCAGAAGCCGAAGCCGATGGAGCGGCTCAAGATCTTCTCGTGACCGGCCCGCTCGGGATCGCCGGCGCGCGACGCGCTCACCAGGCCTTCTGCCAGATGCGCGCGTAGACCTCGGGGCGTCGGTCTTTCAGCACCGGCAGGATGCGCCTCATGACCCGCACGAGCTTCGGGTCGATGTCGGCGGTCATCGGCCCGCACTCGCCGGCGCCCGCGACCTTCACTTCGCCCATCGGATCGACGATGCGGCTGTCCCCGGGGAAGAGCAGCTGCTCGTCGGGGTTCTTGATCGAGGCGTCGACCCCGATGCGGTTGCAGCCGATGACGAACATCTCGTTCTCGATCGCGCGTGCCTTGATCAGCGCGCGCCAGTGATCGGCCCGAGCCTCGGGCCACTGCGCCGGGACGAGCAGCAGCTCGACCTGTTCGTAGAAGTAGTAGCGGATCAGCTCGGGGAAACGGATGTCGTAGCAGCACACCACCCCGACCCGGCCGAAGCGTGTGTCCAGGACCAGGGGATCCGTACCCGGTGCGTGGAAGCGGTGCTCCGAGTTGGGGGAGAACAGGTGGATCTTCCGGTACTCACCGCGGATCTCGCCGCGATCGACGAGCTGGCAGCGGTTGTAGATTTTGCCGTCCGCGCGCTCGGGGGCGCTCCCGACCACGAGCATGTCGAGGTCGCGGCTGAGGGTCGCGATCGCCCGCATCGCCGCGTCGCTCGCGTCGAGCGCGGCCGGGTCGGGCTCGGGCATGAACGAGGTCGTCCACATCTCCGGGAGCACGGCCAGCCGTGCGCCGTCGGCGTGCGCGGCGCGCAGCACCTGCTCGGCCATGCCGAGGTTGTGCTCGACATCACCTCGGCGCACGTCGAATTGGACGCATGCGGCCCGAAAGGAACGGCTCTGTTCCCGTTTGGTCACGGCGTGCGAGGATAGCCGCTCGGGCGTCGATGAAAGGGTCGCCGCGCGATTTCCGGATCCACCGGACAAGGCTGCACCCCGCGACCCGTGGGGGACGCAGGGTGCTTCGCGCGGAGCTGCGGACGCTCAGCCGTTGAACAGGATGTCCGAGGTGTCCCCGGACGGGCGGCGTCGCACCGGCGTCGCGCCGCTACGCGTGTCGGCCACGAGCTGATCGCTGGGCTTGAACAGGACGGTCTCCTTGTCGGCGACCTCGATGCTCTTGCCGGTCAGCGGGTGCTTGTAGGCGCGACCCTTGCGAATCTTCCGTTCGAACGTGCCGAACCCCTTGACCGCGACCCGGCCGCGCGAACGCAGCAGGTCTCGGACGGAGTCGAGCACGGCGTCGAGAACGCGAGTCGCGGTGCGCCGTGGAACGTTCAGCTCCTGTGCCACGCGATCGGCCAGGATGCCCTTGTTGGCCTGACGGCCGAACGCCTGGCTCGACCCGCCCTGGCCGGTCGAGCTGTTCGAGTTGTGCTCGGTCAAGCGAGTCATGTCCTTCCCTTCTTCCCCTCTCCGCGTGATTCCCTTTTCGGACGAGTCGCCTCGTCCGACGCCCTCAGGCCCACCTTTCTTGGTCGCCATCGGTCCTCCTCACACCGACGCGCTCGGCACGTGCGGCAGGTACCGCTCGAGTGAGCTCGCCAGCTTCTTGAGGTAGCGTGTGGCGACGCTGTCCGGAAATGCCTGGCAGAAGGGCAACCGCTTCAGGACGGCCCCTTCCACGCTGTTATCCTCCGGCAGGAAGCCGAGCCAGTTGAGTTCGTGGTTCAGGAATCGCTGCGTGCAGCCCTGGACCTTCTTGAACACCTGCTCCGCTTCCTCGGGCGAGCGCACGCGGTTGATGATGACGTGCATCGGGCGGTCGTAGCCGTCCTGCACCATGACCTTGATGATCCCGTAGGCGTCGGCGATGGCAGCGAAGTTGCTCGTGGTGACGACCAGCGTGTGGTCGCTGATCGAGACGAAATCCGTCACGCCGCGCGAGATGCCGGCGGCCGTGTCGAGGAAGATCAGGTCGCAGAACGGCCGCAGCTCGGCGATCGCTTGCAGGATGCGGTCGCGTCCCGTCTCGTCGAGATCGGCCATCGCCTTCACGCCACTCCCGCCGCTGATCAGCTTCACCCCCGCGGGACCGTCGACGACGATGTCGACGAGCTCGGCGCGCCCCTCGACGTAGTCGGACAGGGTCTTGGCCGGCTTCATCCCGGCGAGGATGTGCGCGTTCGCGAGGCCGAGGTCGACGTCGACGATCACGGTGCGCAGACCGCGCGCGGAGAGCTCGGACGCCAGATTGACACAGGTAGAGGTCTTGCCGACGCCGCCCTTGCCGGACGTGATCGCGATGATCGTCGCGCCGTGCGGTCGGCGGCGCGGCGACGGTGCGTCTTCGATCCCATCCTCGGGTGCATCGTCTGCCGACCCCTGAGGAGTGGCGTGCGGCTCCGACTCGAGCAGATCCGTCAGCGCTGCCAGGACGTTCTCCGGCACGGACTCGGTGTCCGAGGGATCGAACGGCGGCAGCTGGTCCTGGTGCGAGGCCAGCATGTCCAGCAGCGCCGCGACGTCGATGCCGAGAGCAGCCGCTGCCTGCGAGGTCGAAACGCGCTCCATATCTCTTCCTGCCCGATTCCTGGAATTCGAACTCCGCGCCACCGGCGAGGCCGTGGGCCCCGGGACTCCTCCTCCCGAGCGTGCCTGAGCGGTGCAGGCGGACTGAACATCCGCTTGGATCGGCAGGCGAAGGGCGGAATCTTTTGTGGAAGCTCCGCTTCACGAGAAGGGGATCGCGTGCCGATCCATCTGGACAGCGTGCGGAAGCCGGTCGTCCAGGGCTCGCACCGACCTCGAGATGGCGAACCGGAGACAGCGGCGGCGCTCCCTCGTCGTGGATTCGGACACCCAACGGCGCATGGCGGCCGCCGTGGTGCTCGTTCCCGGCGTGGGACTGGCCTTGACGATCACTGCGGTGGCGTTGCTCAGCCGGCAGCTGCTCGTGAACTCGCTGCACGAGGACGTGACGCTCGAACAGATCTATCCGCTGCTGGCCGCGGTGGTCGGGTTCCTCGTCGTCTGCTGCTCGGTCGTGGCGATCCAGGGACTCCGCCTCACCCACCGGGTCGCCGGCCCCGCCTATCGCATCCGGACGTCGCTGGAACGCATCCGCGCCGGGGACGTCGCGTTCCGCTTGACGCTGCGCCGCGGCGACTGCCTCCGCGACGTCGCCGAAGAGGTCAATCGCCTCCTCGATTGGCTCAACGAGAACCCGCCGCAGGGAGTGCGCACCGGCGGGGACCTCGTCACCGTCGACCGTGTCCACTCGAACTCGATGGACGAGCTCGACCTCGAAGCCCTGATCGCGGCGTCGCAGGACAGCGACGACGCGTCGTGACGACGTCGTTCGCCGAACGAATCACGATGGCCAAGCGACCACACGATCGGACCGCGCGACGCGAGCTCTTGTTCGCGACGCTGGCGATCGTCGTCGCGGTGGCGTCGGTGTCCTTCGTGTCCGAGCGTGCACGGCAGGCGGCGGCGACCCTCGACCGGCGTCGCGCGCTGCTCGCCGAGTTCGAGCAGTTGAGGAACTCGGTCGAACTCGCGCTCGATCTCGACGGCGAGGCGCAACGGCGGCAGCTGGAGTGGGTCCGCTCGCGGGTCACGGCACTGCAGCCGGCATGGCGCCGGACACCGCCGGTCGCCGGCAGCCTGCCGGTCCTGGCGCATCGACAAGATCGGGAAGTGCTCGTGCTGGAGAGGGACGACTCGCTGTCCCTGGCGGAGCCGGTCACCGCGGAGGCGGCACCACGATGAGACTCGGATCCATCCATGCCGTCCGCGCGCAGCTCCCGCTGCTCTCCGTCGGGGTCGGCGTCGTCTCGGTCGTCTGGATGATGGCCGCGGTCGCGATCGGGGTCTCGGACGCCAGTCGCGAGCGGGCGTCGACGCGCGCGGCGGTCTCACGCTGTCTCGCGGAGGAGCTGGCGATCGCGGTCGCGGTGGACGGCTCGGCGGGATTCGAACGCCATGGCTTCCGCGCCGCCGGGCGGCGCGTGGACCGGGACGGCCACGCGGAGCTCGAGTTGGCGGTCACCGATTCTGCCGGAGTCGTGCGTTGCTACCGGGGCGACGTACCTGCCCGGCGCGGCACCGCGTGCGCTGGGACGTCCGCTCTCGATCGTGTCGGGCGCCGAGCCGGCCGAGGCTCCCGCCGATCGTCATTGGTCCTGGCTCGCCGAGCCGGGGGTGCCCGCGCCGGTGTGGTTGGACGGCGGCTTGCCCACGATGGCGCTGCCCGACCCGGCCCCCGCGCCGGCCGAGATCGGCCTGGTCCGCGACGCATCGATCGCACTCGTGCGGATGCGAGGCGGAACCGACCAAGTCGACTTCGTCTTCGAGGGTGACGACGGCCAGCCGCGGCGACCCACCGTGCCACGGTACGGAGTGGTCGTCGTGCCGGGCGATCTCTGGCTCAGCGATCCGGCCGGTGTGCTCACGATCGAACTCGCGGAGAGTCTGACGCTGGTGGTCGACGGCAACATCTACATCGACGCGAGCATCCGCGTCCTCGGCGGCGGCCAACTCGTGCTCGTCGCGCGCACGGTGCCGGGCTCGCGGTTCGTCGATGCCGATCTCGACGGACTCTGCTCACGCGCCGAGGTGCCGTCCGATGGTCCCGCATACACCGGTTATCGTGAGGGTTCCGGCTTCGTGCACTTCGGTGTTCCGGGTGACGAGACCGGGACGCCGATCGCGTGTGACGCGTCCATCGTCGCGCATGGTCCGATGGTCGTGCGGCGGAGCCGGGTCGATCTGCACGGTGCGATCCTGCTGGGCGACGGGTTGTGCCGCACCAGCGATGGCTGCCGCGTGCGGTTCACCGGTCGTCGGGTTCCCGATGTGCACCGGCGCCGCGTACCGGGTTTCGCGGTGCGCGGGCTGCCGCGGCCGGGCCTGCTGCGGCCGACCGACGGCCGGTCCTTTTCGCGGCTGACCCCTTCCATTCCGGAGGGGGGTCGATAGGATTCGCGGCCCGCACTGTGGGGGCGTAGCTCAGTTGGTAGAGCGCAGCGTTCGCAATGCTGAGGTCAGGGGTTCGACTCCCCTCGCCTCCACCACTTGCGCGGCGGGACGGGAATAGGGCCGCCGCGGGAGCACCGCCGGTGGCCCGCGTGCTGGCGTCCGCCGCCCAAGGACGCCGCGGAATCCGTGGCACGGGCCGATCGGTTCCCGACCCGGTGCCCGACCGGGCGCCGGCACCGCCGGAGACGTCGGGTTTCCGAACTGCGGCTCTGCCAACCACTTCGACGGATCCAGTCGCAGGTCGAGACCGGATCTCGCGATCCGCTGGTTTTCCATCCGTCCATCTGGATCGACCGATATACTGCTCGGCTCCCGATGACCGTCGACGCGCTCCAGCGGGTCTTCAAGACCCTCAACGACCCGATGCGCCTCCGCATCCTCGCGCTCCTCGAGCGGGAGGAGCTGGCGGTTCACGAGCTGGTCGCGCTGCTCGGCGCTCCGCAGTCGACGGTGTCCCGGCACCTCGCGTTGCTTCGAGACGCCGGCCTCGTCCGCGACCGCCGCGAGGGCACCTCGAGCTACCTGCGCTTCGCCCTGCCCGGCGACCACGTCTGGCGTGAGGCATGGCAGCTCGCGCTCCATTCGTTCGCCGACGATCCGATGGCCGTCGCCGACGGCAACGCGCTCGACGAGCTGCTCGAGCAGCGGTCGTTGCGGAGCCGCGAGTGGTTCGACGCGGTGGGTCCCGAATGGGATCGATTGCGCAAGGTGTTCCACGACGACGTCCAGCGCGCGCGCGCGATCGGCAAGCTCGTGCCGCGCGGCATGAAGGTCGTCGACATCGGAACCGGCACCGGCATCCTCGCGCTCGACCTCGTGCAGGCCGGCGTGCACGTGATCGCGGTCGACCACTCGCACCGCATGCTCGAGGCGGCGCGCGGCAAGCTCGCGGCGAGCGGTTGCGCGCGCGTCGAGCTGCGTCACGGCGACGCCACCTCGTTGCCTCTCGAGGACGGCGAGGTCGATGCCGCCCTCGCACACATGGTCCTGCACTACGTCGCGTCGCCGCCCGAGGCGATTCGCGAGATGGCGCGCGTCGTCCGTCCGGGCGGTCGGGTCGTGCTCGTGGACTTCGTCCGCGACGACGATTCCGCACGGGAGCGCGACTGGATGCGCAAGGACCTCGGCGTGCTCTGGCAGGGCTTCCCGGCCGATCGCATCAAGGGCTGGCTCGAGGAGGCCGGGCTCCAGGACGCGACCGTCGAAGTGCACGGCCCATCCGCGCCGGGCAACGACCTCCCGGGCACGTTCATCGCTTCTGCTCACCGACCCGACACCTCGCCCTGATGACGACGACGACCACGACCGATCTCGACGAGCACCGCACGAAGGACCTGCGCCAACGCCTCGAGGAGCTCCTCGCACGCCGGATCCTGATCCTCGACGGCGCGATGGGCACGATGATCCAGCGGCACGGCCTCGAGGAGGCCGACTTCCGCGGCGAGCGGTTCGCGGATCACGCGCGAAGGACCTCAAGGGCGACAACGACCTGCTGGTGCTGACGCGGCCCGACGTGATCGACGCGATCCACGACGAGTACCTCGAGGCCGGCGCCGACATCATCGAGACCAACACGTTCACGGCGACCTCGATCTCCCAGGCCGACTACGGCCTCGAGAGCGCAGTGCTGCGAGATCAACTTCGAGGCCGCGCGGCTCGCGCGACGCGGCGGCCGACCGAGTGGACCGAGAAGACGCCGGACAAGCCGCGCTTCGTCGCCGGCGCGATCGGGCCGACCAACCGGACGCTGTCGATCTCGCCCGACGTCAACGACCCGGCGTTCCGCGCGGTCACGCTTCGACGAGGTGCGCGACGCCTACGCCGAGCAGGTGCGCGGCGCTGCTCGAGGGCGGCGTCGACCTGCTCGCTGGTCGAGACGATCTTCGACACGCTGAACGCCAAGGCGGCGATGTTCGCCGATCGAGGAGGTGTTCGAGCGAGCGCGGTCGCGACGCTGCCGGTGATGATCTCGGTGACGATCACCGACCGCAGCGGCCGCACGCTCTCGGGCCAGACGATCGAGGCGTTCTGGACCTCGGTCGCGCCACGCGCAGGCCGCTGACCGTCGGCATCAACTGCGCGCTCGGTGCCGACCGAGATGCGGCCCTACTCGAGGAGCTCGCCGAGCAGACGCTCCGCATGGGTGAGCTGCTACCCGAACGCCGGCCTGCCGAACGCGTTCGGCGGGTACGACGAGCAGCCCGAGCACGACCGCCGCGCTGCTGCGCGAGTTCGCCGACGAGCGGGCTTGGTCAACGTCGTCGGCGGCTGCTGCGGCACGACGCCCGAGCACATCCGCGCGATCGCCGAGGCGGTCGCCGAGCGTCGCGCCGCGCAGCTGCCGGCGCGAGCGACGACGGCTACTCGCACTTCAGCGGGCTCGAGCCGCTGACGATTCGCCCGGACACGCAACTTCATCATGATCGGCGAGCGCACGAACGTCACCGGCTCGCAGCGCTTCGCCAAGCTGATCAAGGGCGACGACTACGACGCCGCCCTCGAGGTCGCGCTCGATCAGGTGCGCAGCGGCGCGAACATCCTCGACGTCAACATGGACGAGGGCATGCTCGACTCCGAGCGGCGATGACGACGTTCCTGAACCTGATCGCGACCGAGCCCGAGATCGCGCGCGTGCCGATCATGGTCGACAGCTCCAAGTGGTCGGTGATCGAGGCCGGGCTCAAGTGCGTGCAGGGCAAGGGCGTCGTCAACTCGATCAGCCTGAAGGAGGGCGAGGAGGAGTTCCTCGCGAAGGCGCGCACGGTGCAGCGCTACGGCGCCGGCGTGGTCGTGATGGCGTTCGACGAGAAGGGCCAGGCCGACACCACCGAGCGCAAGGTCGCGATCTGCCAGCGCGCCTACCGGCTGCTCACCGAGGAGGTCGGCTTCGATCCGCAGGACATCATCTTCGACCCGAACATCTTCGCGATCGCGACCGGCATCGAGGAGCACAACGCGCTACGCGATCGCCTTCATCGAGGCGACGAAGCTCATCAAGGAGACGCTGCCCCGGCGCGAAGGTGTCAGCGGCGGCGTCAGCAACCTGTCGTTCTCGTTCCGCGGCAACGACGTCGTGCGCGAGGCGATGCACTCGGCGTTCCTCTACCACGCGATCCAGGCCGGCATGGACATGGGCATCGTCAACGCCGGCCAGCTCGAGGTGTACGAGGACATCCCGAAGGAGCTGCTCGAGCACGTCGAGGACGTGCTGTTCGACCGCCGGCCCGACGCGACCGAGCGCCTGGTCGACGTTCGCCGAGACACGTGAAGGGCGGCGGCAAGAAGCAGGAGCTCGACCTCCGCTGGCGCGAGGCGCCGGTCGAGGAGCGGCTCGAGCACGCGCTGGTGCACGGCATCGTCGACTTCATCGAGGCGGACACCGAGGAGGCGCGCCAGGAGCTACGACCGGCCGCTCGACGTCATCGAGGGGCCGCTGATGGACGGCATGAACGTCGTCGGCGACCTGTTCGGCGCGGGCAAGATGTTCCTGCCGCAGGTGGTCAAGAGCGCGCGCGTGATGAAGAAGGCGGTCGCCTACCTGACGCCCTTCATGGAGGCGGAGAAGGCGGCGAACGGTGGCCGCGACACGCAGGGCAAGGTCGTGCTGGCCACCGTGAAGGGCGACGTGCACGACATCGGCAAGAACATCGTCGGCGTCGTGCTCGGCTGCAACAACTACGAGGTCATCGACCTCGGCGTGATGGTGCCGGCCGACCAGATCCTCGACACGGCGGTCGAGGAGCAGGCGCGACATCGTCGGCCTCAGCGGGCTGATCACGCCGTCGCTCGACGAGATGGTGCACGTCGCGCAAGGAGATGCAGCGGCGCGGCATGGACCTGCCGCTGCTGATCGGCGGCGCGACGACGAGCCGGCAGCACACGGCGGTGAAGATCGCGCCGGCGTACGAGCAGCCGACGGTGCACGTGCTCGACGCGTCGCGCGCCGTCGACGTCGTCGTCGCGCTGCTCGACGAGAACCGCAAGCGGACGCTCGACGAGCGAGAACCGCGAAGCGCAGGAGCGAGCTCCGCGAGCTGCACCGCCAGAAGGTCGAGCGAGCCGCTGCTCCCGTACGCGAAGGCGCTCGAGCAAGCGCCTGCAGATCGACTGGACGGCCGAGGACGTCGCGCGCCGGCGTTCCTCGGCCGCGCGTCGTCGACGACGTGCCGCTCGACGAGCTCGTCGAGTACATCGACTGGACGTTCTTCTTCGCCGCCTGGGAGCTGAAGGGGCGGTATCCCGAAGATCCTCGAGCACCCGAAGTACGGCGCGGCGGCGCGCGAGCTGTTCGAGAACGGCCAGGCGCTGCTCGAGCGGATCGTCGACGAGAAGCTGCTGACGCCGCGCGGCGTCTACGGCTTCTGGCCGGCCAACTGCGACGGCGACGACGTCGTGCTGTGCGACCGACGAGTCGCGCGACAGCCGAGCTCGTGCGCTTCCCGATGCTGCGCCAGCAGCGCGACGGTGGCCGAGGACCGGCCGACGCTGTGCCTGGCCGACTTCGTCGCGCCGGTCGACCGGGGCTCGACGACTACGTCGGCGCGTTCGCGGTGACCGCGGGCATCGGCGCCGACGAGCTGTGCGCGCTTCGAGGCCGACCACGACGACTACAACGCGATCATGGTCAAGGCGCTCGCCGACCGGCTGGCCGAGGCCTTCGCCGAGCTGCTGCACCAGCGCGTGCGCGCGCGAGTGGGGCGTTCGCCGGACGACCGGACGTCGCGAACGACGAGCTGATCGCGCGAGGACTACCGCGGCATCCGCCCGGCGTTCGGCTATCCCGCGTGCCCCGACCACACCGAGAAGCGGAAGCTGTTCGAGCTGCTCGGCGCACCGGCGGTCGGCATCGAGCTGACCGAGAGCTTCGCGATGACGCCGGCGGCGAGCGTCAGCGGCCTCTACTTCGCGCACCCGGAGGCGCGCTACTTCACCGTCGGCCGGATCGACCGCGACCAGGTCGAGCGACTACGCGAAGCGCAAGGGCGTGGCGGTGCGGGAGATCGAGCGCTGGCTCGGGCCGAATCTGGCATACGACCCGGACTGAGCGCCGCCGCGCGGACCGTCGAGTTCGCCGGCGGCCGGTCCGGCGCGCTCCGGGACACGGAGCCGCTGCGGGACGGTCGAGGGCGCGACCGACAAGCGCGTCGAGAGTCCGATCTCGCGCCCGCCGACACGCGGCGCGTACCGTTCATCCGAGCACGACTCGTACCCGATGCACTGCGGCATCGTCGACCAGCGCGATGCCCGTGGCGGGCGTCGCCGACCGGACCCCGTCGAGGTCCACGCTCACGACGCCTCGACTCGTGTGCTGCGGGTTCTCGACGACGATGTGATAGCGAGCGCTGTGATGGCGATACTCGATCTCGAACCCGTGCCATGCCACCGGCACGCACGGGTCGATCCAGAGGGTCGAGCCCCGCACGCGAAAGCCGAGGATCCACTCCAACCCGGCGCGGTACAGCCAGCCCGCCGAGCCGTGTACCAGGTCCAGCCGCCGCGACCGACATGGGGCGGCTCGGCGTAGACGTCGGCGCAGGCGACGTAGGGCTCGACCTTGTAGCGGTGGACCTCGGTCCGGGTGCCCGCGTGATGGATCGGGTTGAGCATCGTGAACAGCTCCGCGGCCCGGTCGCCGTCGCCGAGCATCGCGAAGGCGATCACCGACCAGGCCGCTGCATGGGTGTACTGGCCACCGTTCTCGCGGATGCCCGCGGGTAGCCCTTGATGTAGCCCGGGTCGGACGGCGACTGGTCGAAGGGTGGCGTGAATAGCAGGATCAGCCCGTCTTCGCGGCGGACGAGGTGCTCGTCCACGGAGGCCATCGACTGCCTCGCGCGTGCAGGATCCGCGGCACCGGAGATCACGGCCCACGACTGCGCGATCGAGTCGATCCGGCATTCGGAGCTGCTCGCGGAGCCGAGCGGCGTCCCGTCGTCGTAGTAGCCACGCCGGTACCAGTCGCCGTCCCACGCTTCGCGCTCGAGCGCGGACTCCAGAGCGATCAGCGTGCTGCCGCCACGCGGCCGCTCGGACGAACTCGCCGCGTGCCTCGGCCAGCGGAGCGAACGTGGAGAGCGTCGCGTGCAGGAACCAGCCGAGCCAGACGCTCTCGCCTTGGCCGCCTGCGCCGACCCGATTCATGCCGTCGTTCCAGTCGCCGGTGCCGATCAGCGGCAGGCCGTGTTCCCCGGTGGCGAGGCTGCGATCGAGGGCTCGGGCGCAGTGCTCGAACAGCGTGCCGGTCATCCTCGCCGATCGCGGGCTGGAAGAACGATTCGTGCTCGCCGTCCCGCAGTGCCGGCCCCTCGAGGAACGGCACCGTCTCGTCGAGGACGGCGCGATCGCCCGTCACGTCGACGTAGTGGGCGGTCGCGTATGGGAGCCACACGCGGTCGTCGGCGATCCGCGTGCGCACGCCGCGGCCGGAGTGCGGGAGCCACCAGTG
The DNA here is from genome assembly GCA_963823025.1 of uncultured Planctomycetota bacterium. Taxonomy (GTDB): domain Bacteria; phylum Planctomycetota; class UBA1135; order UBA1135; family UBA2386; genus CAWGKH01. Next base: position 138,512 of record CAWGKH010000015.1, read on the forward strand.
CTGCACGTCGCCGTCGGCGAATTGGCGAGCCGCCGCGCGAAGCAGGTGGCGCGCGTCAGATCCGGCCGTGAGACCGTCAGCGCCATGACGTCCTGGAGCTGATCGCGGAATCCGTAGGCGCCGCTCGCCTGATAGAACGCGGAGCGAGCCCACAGCCGGCATGCGAGGGTCTGATAGAGCAGCCAGCGGTTCAGAGCACGTCCATCGAGCGATCCGGCGTCTTGACCTGCACCGCTCCGAGGATGTCGTCCCAGTAGCGCGGTCGACCGACCGTGAGGACGCCGTCGAGATCGGCGGCTCGATAGCGGGAGACCAAGGCCAGAGCCTCGGCTCTGGTTGCGGCCTCGCCGAGGAAGAACACGATCTCCTGCGACTCGCCGGGCATCGAGCTCGACGTCGGTCTGAAGCGCTGCGCATGGATCGAGGCCGGCGCCGCAGCGACGCGAGAGGCGGCGTCTTCCCGAAGAGCGCTTCCGGGCGGTCGAGCGTGCCGTTGCGACCGAGGAACTCGGTCCGATCGCACGTCCAGCTGGTCTGCCGTCCGCGGAGGTCGGCGAACGCGATGCGCCGGCCGAAGTCGGTGCGCCAGGGATTGCGTGCGAGAATCGTCCCGGTCGCCGGATCGAATTCGGTGACCACGTACGGCGCGGCGGTACCGCGCGCCGTGCCGAGCACCCATTCGACGTAGGCCGTGATCGAGAGACGACGGGGACGGCTGGAGCGATTGCGGATCCGCAGGCGCGATACCTTGATCGGGTCGGCAGGCGGCACGTACTGCAGCAGCTCGAGCGCGATCTCGTGCGCATCGTGCTCGAAGCGGCTGTAGCCCTGGCCGTGCCGGGCAACATGCTGCGACCCGGCCGACCGGATCGGCAGCGCGGTCGGGCACCACACCGCGCCGGTGGCAAGGTCGCGGACGTAGATCGCCTCGCCTGGCCCGTCGCTCACGGGATCGTTCGACCATGCGGTGATCTGGTTCTCACGACTGTTCACCGACCAGGTGTAGCCGCCGCCTTCGACAGACACCTGAAAGCCGAACTCGGGGTTGGCGATCACGTTGTTCCACGGCGCCGGTGTCCATTGCCCCTCGTCGAGGGTCGTCACATACTCGCGTCCGTCGTCGGCAAAGCCGCCGAGGCCGTTGAAGAACTCGGTTGTCGGGCGTGTGGCCACGGCTCGCCGCGGCTCGCGGGGAGCACGGATCGCCGGCGATCGCCGGAGCGGAGGGGTCGCGGGCTCGAGTTCCCGTTGGCGTCGGACCTGCTCGGAGACGCTGCCGCGGTGTCCGAGGAGCACGGCGCGGGCGACGGTCTGCAGGAGGGTGCGCGCCTCTTTCGAGACCATGTCGCCGCGCAGGACGAACACACGTCCGCATGCCTCGCCGTCCGCAGGCCGGGTGCGCGGTTGGCTCGTACGCACCAGGGTCTCCAGTGCCGCTTGGAGATCCTGTACGTAGGAGGTGGAGCGCTCGTTCAGGATCACGAGGTCGACCGCGAGCTGTTTCATGCACCAGTACTCATGAGCACGGAGCAGCTGCCGGACGATCTCGAGATCCCCGTTCTCGTCGATTCGCACGAGAACGATCGGTAGGTCTCCGGATATCCCGTAGGCCCACAGCGCGGGCGGTCCCGATTCGTTGCGTTGCAGGATCTCGCTGGACGGGCGGAGACTCGGGTCGGAGTACAGGATGCGGTTGGCGAGTCGCTGGAAGAGATGGGCTTCCTCGGGACCGACACCGAGGTGGTGCAACTGAACGTGGGCCTGCGTCCAGGCCAGTGTGAGCGTGCGGTCGAACGCCGTCGCGTCGCGGTGCCTGTCGGCCAGATCCAGCACCTCGACGCGAGACGACGCGACCATCGTCCAGAACGCCACGCGCGCGGTCGCGCCCGGTGGGATTCGCAGTCGGCAGCGGAGGCTGAACACCGGGTCCAGCACGGTGCCGACGGTGCCGGACAGCGGCTGGCCGTCCATCACGGAGAGCGCGGTCCGGATCCCGCGGCCGCGTCCGAGGAAGCGCGCGCGGTCGGTCTCGAATTGTGGTCCACCCACGGTCTCGCCTTCGACCACGGCGAGGTGCGCTGCCCAGGTTTCGGGTTCTTCGGGCGACCGACGGCGACGGGTGGCGAGGAGGGTGGCGGCGCTCGCCAGGTACGCCGTCTGCACGAACAGCTTGGCGAACGCGGGATGTGCGGCGTCGGCAGCCGCCGGCGCCAGTACGACTTCGCTGTACGAAGTGACGTCGATCTCCCGGACCTGGATGCCGAGATTGGCGACCGACACCCGACGGACCTCCGCGTCGTCCTCCGGGGACACCGCGACCTCGAGCGTTGTGACGACGGAGCCGTCGTGTCTGACGATCTCCGCCCGACCCTCGGTGAAGGTCACCTCGTATCGATCCGGCTCGACACCACTCGGCTGGTAGCCGGCGGACCACACTTCACCGCTGCGAGCGTCCCGCAGGAAGACGTAGCTGCCCGACGGATCACATGTGACGTCCTCGCGCCAACGTGTCACAGCGACGTTTCGCCAGCGGCTGTATCCTGAGCCCGCCGCCGTGAGCACGACGGCGTACCGGCCATTGGACAGCATGTGGGTGCGGGGAATCGGGTCGTGCGGGGTATGGAATCGACGCAACGTCGGCGGCCGGGACTCGAACGGTATGGGTCCTGCCTGGACCTCCTCGGCGCGCGGCCGGGCGATCACGACGTCCCGGGGAGGCCGCTCCTGCAGCAGGAGCTCCGTTGCCCGCACGATCGGCTCGGCATGAAATCGGGCACGCATCACGCCGCCGTGAAGCGCGTTGCCGATCGCGACGATGGTCATGCCCTGGTGATGTGCCATGTACGCGTGGACGATCGCGACCGAGGTTCCCGGTGGCAGGCGCGTCGGGGTGTAGTCGAGCGCTTCGTAGTAGCCGTATTGCCCGCAGGCGCCTGCCGCGCGGAGGTGCGCGAGGTTCAGCACGGCGGCTCGCGGGTTCACCATCACCGCCAATGCTGTCGCGTAAGGTGCGATCACGGTGTCGTCGCTGAGGCCGCGCTTGAGTCCGAGTCCGGGCACGCCGAAGCTCGAATACTGATACGTGAGCTCCAGGTCGCGCACGTTGTAGGCGGATTCGGAAACGCCCCAGGGTACGCCGACGCTCCGCGCCGTACTGGATCTGGCGCCCGACGACGAGGCGGTCGGTCTGCGCGAGAAGGCTCCCGGGTGGTGCCTGCATGACGAGGCCAGGCATCAGGTACTCGAACAGCGAACCCGACCACGAGACGAGCACCGCGCCGCCTCGGACCGGCGTCAGCGCCCGCCCCAGACGAAACCAGTGCACGGCCGGGACGTCGCCCTTGGCGATCGCGACGAAGCTCGCCAGGCACGCCTCGGAAGCGAGCAGGTCGTAGCAGCTCGGGTCGAGCCTGCCTTCGGCGACCTGATAGCCGATCGACAGCAGCTGTCGCTTCGGATCGAACAGGAAGGCGAACTCCATCGCTTTCACGTATCGCCCGACGCGTTCGTGCAGCGCCGTGAGACGGCGTTCGAGTGAGCGGGCCGCGCGGGCCGACCGTGCGAGAGCGTCGACCAGGGCGTCATGCCGAGATACCGTTCCAGTGGCTGGCGCGGCGGCGCGGTCGGCGTCTGTGCCTGCGTCCCGTCGTGACGTGAGGCCGCCGAGGGCGGCGTCGCAACGGTTCGAGAGCTCGGCGAGCGTGGGGATCGACGTGAACAGGTCGACGAGCGCCTGATCGCCAGCGACCGCGTCCGGACCCTCGGCGATGTCGACCAGGCGTCCCCATGGCATCAGCTCCTCGAAGTCGCGCTCGTGGTTCGCCACGCATTCCCGCAGCGCTCGGGCCCACACGAGCACCTCGGCGTGACCCTGGTCCTCGTGTTCCGCTGCGAGCGTGCCCGCGATGTCGGTCACGATGTCGGCTTCGAGCATCAGCTCTCTGAGCCGATCACCCACCTCTGCAGGAGTCGTCGGCGCCGAACCGAGCTTCTGGGTGAATGCGGTGAGCGCATCGTCGAGTTGAGCCCGGGTCACGGTCGGAGTGCGCGGGTCATGGGTCAGCGCGCGCAGCGACGCGTGGATCAGCTGCACCGCGTCGTCGATCCCGGCGATCCACGACGGGTTCACGACGGAAACGTCGATCAGGTCTCGACACGCGTTGCCGAGCGCGATCAGGTGTCCGGCGAGATTGCCGCTGTCCACGGACGAGACGTACCTGGGCTCCAACGGCCGAAGGTCACGCGTGTCGTACCAGTTGTAGAGGTGGCCACGGCAGTGCTCGAGACCCTCCACCGTGTCCAGCGTCGCCTCGATGCGCGCCACGGTGTCGAGCACTCCGATCCAGCCGAAGTCGTGGGCGGTGGCCGTGGAGAGGAGGTAGAGACCGATGTTGGTCGGTGAGGTTCGATGGGCGAGGACCGGATCGGGCTCCTGCTGGAAATTGTCGGGCGGGAGCATGTGGTCGCCCTCGCCGACGAACGACTCGAAGAACCGCCAGGTGCGGCGGGCAATCGACCGCAATGCTCGCGCGCTCGCCGGTGTCACGCGGTCGTCGCTCGCGATCGCTGGTCGTCGGCTCGCCCATTCCGCGATGATCGGCGACAGGAGCCACAGGGTCACGAACGGTGCGGCGATCGGCCACGAGCCGTGCCCGGCCAACCCGATCAGGATGGCCGCCAGCACCGCCAGCGCGACACCGCCGGCCATCCGCCGGAAGAACCCGCCGGCGTCGAGCGGCAGGCTGAACTGCGCCTGGGCTGCGGTGAGCCACTCCAGCATCCGACGACGCCGGACGAACAGCCGAAACAGCGTGCGCACGATCGCGTCGGTCATCAGCCATGCCTGATGGGCGAGCAGCGCGGTGACGAGGAGGACGTGGAACAGACCCGCGGCCACGTCCCCGAGGAGCGCGCGCGTGTGGCTGCGGAGCGAGACGCCGCGTCGCTGGGGTATCAGGCCCGCGAAGATCGGCGCGAGAGTGGGGATCGCGATGGTCGCGAGCACGAAGCCGCTCGCCATCGCCGCGGGAACGATGCCGAGGGTCCAACCCGTGAGCAGGAGGAGATAAGCGGCTGGCGCGACCAGCGTGCGGCGGAGGTTGTCGAGCAGCTTCCATCGTCCGATCAGCGGGATCGCGGTCCGGTGCCGATCGCCGCTTCGATCGCTGCCGCGCCCGAGAACCCACGGCAGCAGCTGCCAGTCTCCGCGCGCCCAGCGATGCTGGCGCGCCGCGGCGACGTCGTAGCGCGCGGGGAAGTCCTCGACGAGCTCGACGTCGGAGACCAGTCCGGCGCGCGCGAAGATCCCTTCGAGGAGATCGTGGCTCAGGAGCGCACTGTCTGGGACGCGGCCAGCCAACGCGGCTTCGAACGCATCCACGTCATAGATGCCCTTCCCCGTATAGGAGCCTTCGTCCAACAGGTCCTGATACACGTCCGAGACGGCGAATGCGTACGGATCGATGCCTCCTGGGCCCGAGAACACGCGCTGGAACAGCGAGCCACCGCCGAGCGCCGGCAACGACGGCGTGACGCGCGGCTGCAGCACGGCATAGCCTTCGACCACTCGACCGGTACGCGGATCGAGGCGCGGACGGTTGAGCGGGTGCGCGATCTTCCCGACCAGCCGTCGCGCCGCGCCGCGCGGCAATCGCGTGTCGGCGTCGAGCGTGATCACGTAGCGGACGCCGTCGGGAGCGACCGGCTGGTGGCCGCGCGACCGCGACGAAGGTCGTGTCGGTCGCACCGCGCAGCAGGCGGTTCGAGCTCGTGCAGCTTGCCGCGCTTGCGCTCCCACCCGATCCACTTGCCTTCGCAAGCGTTCCAGATCCGCCGGCGATGGAGCAGGAGGAATCGCGGTCCGCCTCGGTGCCGGCCCGTGACGGCGGTTCAGGCGCGCGATGCCCTCGGCCGCGACGCGCGAGCAGCTCGTCGTCGTCGCGCGCATCGCTCGGTGGCGGCAGTCGGTCCAGTCGGAGACCAGCGCGAAGCGAAGGTCGCCGTCGGGGCTCGCCAGATAGTGAGCCTCCAGCCGCTCGATCTGCTCGCTCGATCGCCGCGCGCGTCGGTGAGCAGCGTCGGCACGGCGACGATCGTGCGCAGGTCCGCGCGGCACGCCGCCGCGAAGCTCCAGACCCGGCAGGATCGCCGCGGCCGAGCTGACCGCGTGACGCGGCGGTTCACCAGCGCGATCGGCGAGGTCCGATGCGCGGGATCAGCGCGAGCAGCGCGCAGAGCCAGCAGCGTGCCAGCGCCGACGCCGGACGCCGCCAGGCCGAGCGAGCGAGCAGGTCGAGGCACAATGCGCGCCGTGACGGTCGCGAGCGTCGCCGAGATAGCCGCGCGATCCCCGATCGCACGGCAGGGCCGCGGGAGCCAGCCGCCACAGCGAGGGACGAAACCCGAGCGTGCCTTCGAACGCCGGCGTCCCCGGCCGATGAGATGGAACCCGGGATCGCCGCTGCGGCGGATGCGTCGTCAGTCCGGCCGTCGCGCCGCGCGTGCCGCCGCATCCGGCGGCCGAGATTGCGCGGCCGACGACCTCGAGCTCCGTGTGCGTCCGAGCCACGTGCGAGCTCTTCGATCGCATGGCGATAGCGGTCGCGGCGTCGCGAAATCCATCGCCGCGAAGTCGCTGCCCGGCGCGCAGCCGCTCGTCGACCAGGCTCACGCTCTCGAAGAACTCGGTCCAGTCCACGTCCGACATCAGGCGCATGCTGGTGATGACGTTGCGCACCGTCACGTTCATCGCGCCCTGCCGGCGGTGCTCCTCGCGGACGATCTCGTCGGCGGTCGTGCCCTGCGCAGCGAGGCGCTCGATCCAGCCAGGCGAGCGCCGGCGTGACCTCCGGGATCCTGGTCGCGCAGCCGCTGCACCAGTTGCACCGCGAAGGCGATCGGCACGGCGCTTGTCGAGCCTGGGAGACGCTGCCGACCGCTCGGCGTCCGTGCCCCAGCCCCGAGCAGCGCGATCGGCCAGGGCGTCGGCCGTCGCGGCGCGCCGCGCGTCGCTCACGATGCGCGTCGGCCGAGCGACGGAGGTTCTCGACCAGCACGATGCGCAGCGTGATCGCGACCGCCCAGAGCTCGCCGATGGTGAGCGGCTGCACGCGCTGGTAGGCCTGCACGAAGCCGCACAGCGTCTGCGGATCGAAGCGGCTGTCGGTGTGCGCGACGAAGGCCCAGGCCAATGCCGAAGACGCGCGGAAGGCCCGCCAACGGCCCGTCGGCGAGCTTGGGAAGCTGGCGATAGAAGCCGCGCGGCAGATCGTCGCGAATCTCGCGAATCTGCTCCTCGACGACGTGGAAGTTGTCGACGAGCCACTCGGCTGCCGGGGTGATCGCGCGCTCCTCGTGGATCGCGACGGCGATCGTAGCGATATGCGCCGAGCAGAACCCGGCCGTTGTCCAGGAGTCGCGCCTGCAACGGTTGCCCACGGCTTCGCCCGAACGCGATCCGTTGCGCGGTCGCGAGGCTGGCAGCGTGCTCCTTCAGGCGCTCGACGCTGAAGAGTTCCGAACGGATCGGTTCTTCGGGCTCGTGCGCGTTGCTGCCCGTCCGGCGGGTTCGTCGCAGCGAGAACAGGCGCATCGAGTTCACCTCCGGACGGGGCGATGGGTGTCGAGCCTGGCTCTCCGCCGCAGCTCACGCACAGGAACGATCCAGGCCGAGCGTCAGACGCCATTGCTGGCGGGCACCGTACAGATGTTCGATCACCAGGGCTCGCGCGATCCGCGCTTCACCGAACAGGTTGTGCTCCAAGTAGAACAACCACAGCTCACGGTGTGCGCGCGCCATCCTCTGCAGACGGAACGCCTCTCGCACGGACGTCTTCCGTTGATCGGTGGTGGGCAAGACGGTGGGTCGCATACGGCACCTCGTTGCGGCGCGGGTTCGCGGCCGGCCACCGGATCGATGCGCAGCCCGGCTGAATTCGCAGCGTCGTTCGTCGATTCGTCGAGTCACACGCGGACGCGACGTCCGGCGATGAGGCCGACGAGGAACAGAACGATGAAGACGATGAACAGGACCTGAGCGATCGACGACGACGTCCCGGCGAGTCCGGTGAAACCCAGAGTTCCGGCGACGAGGGCGAGGATCAGGAAAACCAATGCGGCGCGAAGCATGCTCGTGTTGCCGAGAAGCCGATGGGAAAGGTCGCGAAGCGACTTGCCCCGCGTTGTCGGTGGAGAACCTAGGCCGCGGGTCTGCGAGCCGAATGAAAAGCGCGTGACGGTGGCTTCATGTCGGTGGCCACGACTCGCGCCATGCCGGCGCGACGCGCCGCGGAGTCTCCGGCCCATCCGTGCCGTTCCCCGACCCTTCGCAGCGCAGCCTCCCGCCGCAACGGGAGGGGCATGCCCACCTGCGGTGGACATGCCCCGAGGCAGTCGGCCGCGCTGCCGTTTCTCCGGGGCCGCTCCGGCTCCGAGTCCTCGCGTCCCGCGAGGATCCTCCGACTTCGCGACCCAGCGCAGCCTCCCGCCGCAACGGGAGGGGCATGCCCACCTGCGGTGGACATGCCCCGAGGCAGTCGGCCGCGCTGCCGTTTCTCCGGGGCCGCTCCGGCTCCGAGTCCTCGCGTCCCGCGAGGATCCTCCGACTTCGCGACCCAGCGCAGCCTCCCGCCGCAACGGGAGGGGCATGCCCACCTGCGGTGGACATGCCCCGAGGCAGTCGGCCGCGCTGCCGTTTCTCCGGGGCCGCTCCGGCTCCGAGTCCTCGCGTCCCGCGAGGATCCTCCGACTTCGCGACCCAGCGCAGCCTCCCGCCGCAACGGGAGGGGCATGCCCACCTGCGGTGGACATGCCCCGAGGCAGTCGGCCGCGCTGCCGTTCCTCCGGAGCCGGAGCGACCCAACGAGCGGCCGATCGGCGTGGAAAGGCCCGGCACCGGCTACGTCGTCATCGGTACCGCGGCTGCGGGATGCGGTCCGATCGGTGGTGGCCCGGCCTGCCAGCGAGGCAAACGGATCTCGAACTCGCAGCCGCCTTCGGGCAGGTTACGGAGCGAGATCTTGCCACGGTGGCGCTCGGCGACCCGCTTGGCGATCGCCAGGCTGAGCCCGGTGCCCGGGGTCGGTCGCGGCGACGCCGGCGCCCGGAAGAACCCGTCGAACATCGAGTCGAGTCGGTCCGCGTCGATCTGCGCGCCACGGTCGTGTACCGAGAGTCCGACCTGCTCGCCGTCGACGGTCACCCGAAGATCCACGCGGGTGCCGATGGGTGACGACAGCACGGCGTTGCGCACCAGGTTCTCGATCATCGACTCGAGAAGGACCGCGTCGCCGAGCACCTCGATCGAGGAATCCTTGCCGGCCTCGGCCAGCATCGGAACCACGCTCACTCCGCTGGTGCGGGCGAGAGATTGGCAACGACGAACCGCTTCGAGCACGAGGTCGTGGAACTGGACCGGCACGTGGTTGCGGGTGTCCTCCTCCGCGAACGGGCCGGCGAGCCGCAAGCAGCTCTCGACGAGGTCGTGGAGGTGTCGCATGTCCTCGGCCACGCTCTTGGCGTAGCGCCGCACCGTGTCCGGCTCGTTGCTGCTTGCGAGCAGCAGATCCGCGTGGATCACGACGGTCGCGAGCGGTGCTTGGATTTCCTGTGCGAGGTTGCCGACGAAGCGAGTCTGTGAGTCCGTGAAGTCGCGGATCTTCCGAAGTGCACTGTCCAGATCCGCCTTCAGCGGCGCGATCCTGGCGCTCGCCGCCGCGGTATCCATCCATGCCCTCAGCAGCCGCCAACCGCAGATGGCCGCGAGCACCAAGCACGCGCCGGCGAAGATCCAAACGACGAGATCCTGGAATCCGCCGGCACTCTCGGGCCCGAATGCGAGCGGCGAGCAGGCGCTACCGACGAATGCGCCCGGACCGATCGGCGGGGGTGCGCGAGCAGCCCGCGAGCGCAGAGCGGGGTCGCAACAGAGGCGATGGCCGCGGTCGATCCCGGTCGCGGTGCGGTGTTGCGATGGGGTGGTGACAGCAGTTCGTGTGCAAGACATCAGGGGTTGCTCCAAGAGGACTCGGCGGGTTGCAGGTGCCGCCGGATGCTGGGTGGCGCCACCGCGCGAGAACACGGGTCCCGGAAAGCGGCACGTCACGGGACGATCCCGGGGCTACGCTCGAGCACCCTTGCTCCAACGCCCTACATAACGCTCTGGACTGAGAGCGCGGTGAATCACGAATGAAACCTGACGCCGAGCAACGGCCCGGGGGTGGTCGCTTCGTCAGGAGCGCCGACAACTGGCGGTGGCACCGGCGCATCCGAGTTCGATCGTGCGCGACTCGGTCGGCCCGGTTTCGAGGTCACATCAGCCCGCAACCTGATCTCCTGGGCGCCCTCTCTCCGCTCGGCACGCGCGGGCACCGCCGCGGACGGGGGCCTCTGAGGATCGGCGAGCCGGCATCCAGAACCTTCCGCCTGTCCGGGGCCGGTCAGTTCACTGCGATCGGCGCCGGCGATGCGGGTGTCTCTTCAGGGTCGCCGCGGAAGCGATAGCCGGCGCCGACCACCGTCTCGATGAGGGGATGTTTCGGATCGAGATCGATCTTGCGGCGCAAGCTGCAGACGTACACGTCGATGACGTTGCTACCGGACTCGTAGTTCATGTCCCAGACGCTCTCGCTGATCATCGTCCGCGTCAGCAGTCTGCGGGGATTGCGCATCATGTACTCGAGGAGCGCGAACTCCTTGGAGGTCACTTTGAGCGTGACTCCGCTGAGTGCGACATGACGCTCCTGCAGGTTCATGACCAGATCGCCGGACCGCAGCACCGCATTCTCCGACGCCTTCCCACGCCGGAGCAGGCTGCGCAGCCGCGCCAGCAATTCGTCGGAATGGAAGGGCTTGAGGAGGTAGTCGTCGGCGCCGGCATCCAGGCAGGCGACGATGTCCGCAGTCGAGTTCAGCGCGGAGATCACCAGGATCGGGGACGCGACGTGCTGCCGGCGCAGTGCGCGGCACAGCTCCACGTCCGAGCGACTCGGCACCATGATGTCGAGGATGATCAAGTCGTGGTGCTCCACGACCGCGAACTCGTCGCCCTCGGCGGCAGAGCGTGCGACATCGAGGGTGTACCCCTGCTGTTCGAGGGCGTGCTCGAGATTCTCGGTCAGCCTCGTGTTGTCCTTGATGATCAATATGCGCATGGGTCCTCCCTTGGAGCGGACCACGCACTGTAGTCGGTCGTTGGTTCGGCGTGGGGGATCTTCATGGACGGTCGGCGACCGGGAGAGTGGTTCGTGCCGTCGGCCGAGCGCACCGAAATCGACGGGCTTCTCCCATCGTGGCTAGCCGCCAGGACTTGCGTGCGTCGTCCGGTGCGGTGCAGACCGAACTTGCCGGGCGCCTACCGCGCCCGGCAGCCGCACCGCGGCTGCGATTCGCGAGCGCGCGGCCGGCAACCGTCGGCGAAGCCTGGCCCTCACCCCCGGGAGTCGCGGGTTGCTCGTGCTCCGCGCCGGTGGCTGCCGGAGAACTGCCCCCGGGGACGAAGGCGGCCGATCAACGGCTCGTCCAGGTCACGTGACCCTGGTCGTCGCGAAGGGTGGCGGTCTTCCCGTCGACGACGAGGGTGCCGGCGACGAGCACGGTCTTGCTGCCGGTACTTGGTGGGTGAGCCGGTGATCTTGATCGCGGTCCCCGAGCGCATGGCGAGCGCCCGTTGGGCCTCGAAGGACTCCGGTGCGGCATACACGGTCACGTCACGGCCATCGGCGGTTCGCACCCGCAAGCGGACGCGCTCCTCGTTGAGATCGCCGACTCGGACAGTGCCGATCGTGGTGATCGTGCCCTTGACGGATTCGACGCTCTTCAGGTCGTAGGAGTCCGCGAACGGCACCGGCGTGGTGCCCGACGCATCGACGGCGATCACGTCCCCGTCGGCGTTGAGGCCGGTCGCACGCGCGGCGGCGCAAGCCGCGCGACTGCGGGTCAGCCATGCGCCGTCGTTGAGGGCAGGCAACTTGCCGTTGGGCAGGGCCATCGCCTCGAGCTGGGCCTGGGTGCACGGAAGCACGAGGACGTTCTTCCGGGAATCGAGCGTCAGTGCCTCGAACGGCACGAGCGCCAGATGCTCACCGATGCCGAGAGTGCCGCCGAAGCTCAGCAGCGTGGCATCGATCGTCGCTCGCTTGGTGTCGACGACCAGATCCTCGACGTCGGCCAGCTTGGAGTACAACGGATCGACGACGTCGGTGCCGATGATCCGGCTCAGCCGCCGGTGGGCGAAGTTCGCGCTGTTCGGCTCCTGGTCGGCGTGGGCCTTTCCGGCCGTGTCGCTACCCTTGGCTTCCGGAGCGTCTTCCGGGAGCACGGTCTCGCCGCGTGTGCGGTAGTATTCGTCGACCTGTTTGGCCCATGTCGGATTGGCCATGTCCGGCCAATTGTCGGTGTCGAAGCCCGGCGCGGCCTTCAGGGTCGCCGGGTCGAGATCGAGGGTGATTCGCGGCTTGTCAGCCGCGCTGCGCTGGGTGACCTCGATGATTCGCCACGGCATCGCGAAGTACTTCTCGCCCATGCCGAGGAAGCCACCGAACGAGACGACCGCATAGGCGATGCGTTGATTGCCGGAGTCGAGCACGATGTCGTGAATCTGGCCGACCCCCTCGTCCTTCGAGTTGGTGAGTTCGCAGCCGATCAACCGGCTGGCCATGCAGCGGTCGGCGCTGCGCAGGTGCGTGTCGAGGACGTCGGTCGCCGCGTCGAGCTTGCGCGGCGGTTCCTGGGACGAGAGGGCGCCGGCGGTGACGCCGAGCAGCAGAGGAGCCATGAGAACGGGATGCACGTGTAGTACCTTGGGTTGAGGAGGCCACCCGGGTTCCTGGTCGCGTGGCAACCGCGAGCAACCGTTCGTCGAACGGAGTCTCTCTGCGGGTGCAGCGACCGGAGGCCTCGCCATCTCTCAGTTGGAGACGAAGCTGAGGCAAACCGGTGAGCGGCGCATCGAGCGCCAAGTAGGGTGTATGCCGCCGTCATGACGGCGCCGTGAATTCGATGTGATCTCGTGTTCACGCCCGCGCCCCACGGTGCCGTCATGGACGCCCTATTCACACGCATTTCAGGCGGCTTTCAGTCGCCGATTCTACGGGGCATGTCCAGCGATCGGTGCCGCCATTGGTCGCGGCCACCTGCGGCCTGAATACGATGCCATACCCCAAGTCCAGCCACAGGTGGATCCCTGCCTGCATCCTGATCGGCGCGGTCGCGGCATGCGGAGACGAGGCCGGGCACCGACCCCACCCAGGCGAGCCTCTCACCCAGGCTCCCCAGATCCACGACCGGTTGGGGGACACGACCCGAGTCTCGGTCGCGACGGGCCAACTCCCAGCCGGTGACGAATCGGGCCGCGGCGATGGACCCGTTGCGACCGTCCCCGAATCGTCCACCCTCTTGCTCGTCGGCGCGGGACTCGTGGCCGCTGCCGCGTGGCGCGGTCGTCGGCGGCCGGCCGAGTAGCCCGGGTTCGGTCGCGCTCGCTGGCTTTCGCGCGCGGTCCCGGCGACAGTCGGTCCTCCGGGCACTTCGGGCCCGCACCATGAGCGAGCGATTCACCCCGCGCGAGAAGCTGGCGTTCACCTTCGTGGCGATCGTCGGTGGCTGGCTGTGCGCTTCGCTCGGCGTGTTCTCGCAGGAGGCCTACTACTGGGGCTATGCGCAGCATCCGGCGCTGTCCTACTTCGACCATCCGCCGATGGTCGCGTGGCTGATCTGGGTGGGCACGCACCTGTTCGGCGACGGCGCGATCGGCATTCGCGTCGGCACCTGGCTGGCGGGATGCGGCATCACGCTGGTCGGCATGTGGTTGCTCCGGGAGATGGGCGTCGGCGAGCGCGGTCGGATCGCATGGGCGATCCTGAGCATCGGCGTCCCGGCGTTGACGATGACGCACTTCCTCGCCGGGCCCGACGCGCCGCTGGTGTTCTTCTGGGCGTTGTCGCTCGCCGCGCTGTGGCGGGCACGCGACGGCGGGCTCGGCGTGTGGGCGTTTGCCGGCGCTGCCGCGGGGTGCGCGCTGCTCAGCAAGTACACTGCCGCGTTCCTCGCGGTCAGCGGAGTGCTCGTGCTGCTCCTCGATCCGAAGCTGCGGCGGCAGCTCCTGCGGCCCGGGCCCTGGGTCGGCGTGCTGACCGCGGCGCTGGTGTTCTCGCCGGTCGTCCTGTGGAACGCGCAGCACGACTTCGCGTCGTTCCGCTACCAGACCGCCGAGCGGATCGAGCGCGGGGCGTTCGGGATCAGGTGGTTCCTTCAGTGTGTCGTCGGCCAGATCGGCATCGCCAACCCGGTGTTGATCGCGCTGCTGCCGCTCGTGCTCGCGTGGCTCTGGCGCCGCGCACGCCGGCGCGATCCGCGGGCGGTCTGGCTGCTCGCGTTCGGTGTGCCGCTGCCGGCGTACCTGATCGCCGACTCGCTGTGGATGCAGGTCAAGGTCAACTGGTTCGCTCCGGCCTACGTGCCGCTGGTGCTCGGTGGCGTGCTCTGGTGGTGCGAGTCGGGCTGGCCCGAGCTGCACACGCGCTGGCGGCGAGCGGTGCGCATCTCGCTGGTCGTCGTGTTCGCCGCGGCGCCGCTTGCACCGCTGATCGCCTTCGTCCCGTCCGGCGGCTCGACGACGTGGACGGGATGGGACGACGTGGCGAAGGCGGCGGCGAAGCAGGAGGCGCAGCTGGCGAGCGAGGACGTCCTCGCCCCGTTCGTCTTCACCACCGACTACAAGGACTCCGCGCAGCTGGTGCGCGCGTGGCATGCGAGCCGCAGCGGCGACGCGATGCGCGACGTGCCGGTGCTCGCCCAGAACGTCATCGGCCGACGGGCGATGCAATTCGACTACTGGACCGACCCCGAAGCGCACCTCGGCCAGGACGCGATCTTCGTGCTCCGCGACGTCGATCGCGCCGACCAACGCCTCCACAAGGTGAGCGAGTTCTTCCACACCATCCGACCCGTCGACCGGGTCGTCGTCTCGCGCCTCGGCATCGAAGTCATGAAGGCCGAGCTGTTCGTCTGCCGCGGCTACCTCGGCCCGGAGCCGCCGGCGCGGGGGAACTGAGTACGCGCTTCATTCGGGCGACAGGCGCAGGTCGAACGTCGCCTGTCGGGCGGAGTCCGGGATCTGCACGGTGCCGAGCTCTTGCCAATCCTCCCCGTTCGTGGACACGCGCACCTCGAGCTCGCCGCGCGTGCACGGGTCGAACACGGCGAGGCCGTTCTGGTCGGTGCGCTGGTCGTCCGGGTAGACCAGGGAGTCGACGCGGAAGATCCGGACGAGGCGGTCGGGTGCCGGTTGACCGTGTGCGTCGAGGATGCGGAGGGTGAGCCGCCTCGACAGAAACTCGAGCGAGGGTTCGGCCGTGTCGCCGGCGCGCACGTCGATCGGGTTCTCCGCTTCCAGGGCGTCGTTGCGGGACGGCCCTGCCTTGCGCCGCAGCACCGCGCGGTAGGGACCCGGCGGGAGCCGGGGCACGTCGAACGAGCCGTCCGCGGCGATGTCCGTCGAGCGATCGAAGTGCGGGCCGTGGAGCTCCACGATGCCGCCGGCGATCGGCAGGCCGTCGAGGCCCGCGATCCCGTGGACCCGGCCCGGAGCCTCGCCGGAGACGTCGACCTCGAGGTGCCGGGTCTCTCCGGCAGCGAGGTTCGCGACCGCGAGCGTGTCGCGTGCCGGAGTCTCACCCTTCGCGAGCGTCATCGCGAAGCGAAGCCGGTAGCCGCCCGGTGGCACGGCGTCGAATCGGAAGTGCCCATCCAAGCCGACATGCGTCCAGCCGACGAGATCGCCGTCGCCGGTCAGTCCCTCACGAAGCTCGACGGTCGGCATCGCGACACGGAGGCGTTCGTCCGCGCCCGCGAACCGTGAGACCGATGCCGGGTCCTTGCCGTACGCGCGGGCGATCCCCACCGGTCGAACGGTGCCGTCGATCGCCGCCGCGCGGTCGACGTCGACGTCGAACGTCGCCGGCTCGCCGGGACGACCCGGCAGGCGCGCCGGCAGGTGGAGGAAGGTCGTCGTGAGCGTACAGGCCCGTCACGCGCAGGGCCGCCTCGCCGAGCTCCGGTGCCGCGCGCAGCCAGGCGAGTCCATCACGGTCGGTGGTGGCCGAGTCCGTGATGCCGTGCAGGAACGTCCCCGACACGCCGCGATCGAATGCGTCGGGGTGGAGGGGGATCGCGAATCGGAACCAAGAGACAGCCGGTGTGCAGCCCACGGCCCGGGCGAGCTCGACGGTCGCGCCATCGACCGGCGTACCCTGCCGGTCGCGGAGCCGTACCTGCACGCGGCGCCACCGCGGCAGCGCGATCTCCAGGCTGGCCTCGATTCCCGGCGCGACGTCGACCGGCTCACCGAACGCTCGCGCGAGGGCGGAGTCCTCCGGTTCGACGAACACCAGGTAGTGGCCCGGTCGCAATTCGTCCCATGACTCGACCCCGCGGTCGTGTTGCGTCGCATCGTCGAGCGCGATCCCCGTCAGTCCGTCGTCGCGCTTCAGCAGGATCGTGCCGCGGAACTTTGCGTAGTCGTGATCGACGACCGGCACCGCGGCGGCACGGAATCTCTCGACCGGCTCGTGCGTCGCCGCGTCGACGACCTCCACGCGGAGGCTGCCGCGCGGGAGGCGACGGACGACCACGTGGACGTCGCGGGCGCCGACCGGGACCGGTTCGGTCGGTGCGATCACGCGAAACTCCCGCGCCGTGAGAAACGACTCGGGACCGAGTCCACGAATCGTCACGGGGCCGCGCTTCGCGTCGTACGGCCCGGCGACGAACGCGCCGCCCGCTTGTGTGAGGCACGGGTGGTGGCCGGGCGGGTTCGGTTGATCGGCCATCACCGCGACGCCCTCGACCGGTTGCCCACGCTCATCGACGACGTGGCCGGCCACGCAGCGGTCCGGATCGGGCGTCGTCAGCCGGATCACGATCTCGTCGGGCGGGTTGGCGCAGGGGACGTCCAGTTCGGGCCGGCCGACCAACCGGTAGCTCGTCGTCGGGAACACCGACAGCGACCAACGACCGGGGTAGAGCGTCACCGGACCCGCGCGTCCGTCCGCGTCGCTGACGAGGCTGGACGACCCGCGTCCCCACCAGGCGGTCTCGCTCTTGCCCGGGTGCTTCCGGTGCGCAGGTTCTTCGAGGTTGAACTCGAAGCCGCGAACCGGTGTGCCATCGTCGTCGACGCACCGCATCGAGATCCGCGTGCCGCGGACCATCGGCACGTCGCCGACTTCGACGGTGATTCCCGGGCGCAACTGCTCACTGCTCGCGAACCTCGGCACCCGGCCGTCCGCTTCGAAGTAGACCTCCAGCCAGACCTCGGGGCGCGTCCGGCACACGATCCGGAACGAGCCATCGCCGGCGGACTCGACATCGCACGGTGGTGTCCAATCTGCCGGGAGCGTCCGTCCCAGGACCGACGGAAAGCCCTTCACGTGCACCGAGACACCGGCGAGCGGCGCGCCGGTCGTCGCGTCGATGGTCCGGCCGACGAACGCGATCTCGTCCGGCGCGACGGCGGCGGGCCCCGATCCGGTCGGAACCGCTTCGCGATCCAGTGTCTCTGGCGCGTGCGTCCCCGCGTCCGGAGGCGACTCGGTGGCCGCGACGTGCGCGGGGACCGAGCCGCCGTCCGGAGCCGCGGGACCTGAACGGCTCCATGGCCGCGCGATCACTCCGAGCCCGAGCAACGCGGCGGCGACGATCCCTCCAGCGATCAGCTTCTTCATCGCAACTCCTCCGAACACCAGTCCGACCGCCGGCACGCCGCTCCCCTTCGCCGCCGCGAGCACACGCGCCCGCACCGCGGCCGTCGCGTCGCCCGCCCCGAGCAACCCCGCGAGCGCCACCGCCAACCCCTTCGGCAGCACGCGGCGCAGTCGCGCGGCGCCGCGGTGGAGCTGGGCGTAGACGGTGCCGACCGGCCGGTCGACGACGCGCGCGATCTCGATCGGCAGCATCCCGTGCGCGACGCGCAGCACCAGCACCTCCCGGTACGGTTCGTCGAGGTGCTCGAGTGCGTGCGCGAGCTCCGCTTCGAGCTCGCGCGACGCGGCTCGCTCGCCAGGGCCGGGCGATCGATCGCGGAGGGTCGCCACGTCGACGTCGCCGCGCCGTGCGCGCAGCCGCGTGCGCCAGACGTTGGCCGCGCGCCGCGTCAGGATCGCGAGCAGCCACGGCATCACCGGGCGACCGGGCTCGAACCGGTCCGCGTTCCGGATCGCTTCGAGGAACGTCGTCTGCAACAGATCCTCGGCCTCGTCCCCGGCGAGGTGCACCGCGACGAGGATCAGCCGAGGTGCGGTGGCGTCGAACACCTCCGCCAGCGCCGTGACGTCGTGCTCGCGGCAGAAGCGCGCGAACGCCGCGTCGGCGTCGGCCATCGGGCGGTGCGTGTCGACGGTCATGGCCACGGATTCCCCGCAGGCGGAGGAGCCTTGCGAAGAATCCGGATTCTCGCGCGTTCCCGCCTCAGGGGAGCCGCCGGATGCCCGGGACGCCGTCGAAGCCCCGGTCGAAGGACAGAATCTGCGTGACTCCGTGAGCTTCCATCACGGCGACGTGCAGCGCGTCGCGCGCGGACAGTTCGTGGTTGCCGAGAACGAGGTGGCGTGCGCGCTGGACATCCTCGTGCGTGACGGTCAACACCTCGTCGACGACGGCGAGCAACGCATCGAACGCCGGCTGGATCGCTTCCCGTCGCCGGATCGCCACGAACCGGTGAAGGATCTCCTGGAGCACCTCGGCGTCCGTCACCAGCTTGTCGCCCCGCATCATCGCTCGCTCCAGAGCTCGCTGGGCATCGAGCTTGTGCGGGTGGTCCGCGCCGATGAGATACATCGGCACGTTCGAGTCGACCAGGATCACGGCAGGTTCCGATCCCGGCCCTGGGCGATCTCCCCCAGCATCTGCTCGATGTCCGCGGTCGGGAACTCGTGCTTTGCCGCCGCGCGGATCGCCGCCAGCTTCCGCTCGGTCGAACCGGACGACTCCTCGCGGGCGGCGTTTCGAAGGGCCTGCCGGACCCACTCGGCCAGCGTGCGGCCCGACCGGCGCGCGACCGCCTGCAGCCGGCGGTACTCGGCGTCCTCGATCAGGACCTGGAGACGCTTGTTCATGAGGGTAGTTTGATCGACTCATCACATGAGTCAAGTGGAGGGGCCGTCGACGCCTCCAGTGCGACGGGCGGATGGCCCCCGTCTCGGGGCGGTGTCTGGGCGGGCCGGGCGCCGGCTTCCCGTCTGTCTCGCTCAGCGATCCGGCACGCGCAGCTCCAACGACGCCGCCCGCTCGCCCGGCGGGACGGCGACGGGTCCCAGATCCAGCCAGGTCGTGCCGTCGGTGGACACCGACGCTGTCAGCGGTCCTCGGGTGCACGGGTCGAACACCGCGCGTCCCGAGTCGTCCGTGCGTTGGTCGCTCTGGATCGAGAGGTCTCGCTGCCAGAGACAGACCCGGACGTCCTTCACCGGCGCGTCGTGGCCGTCGACGATCCGAAGGGTCAATCGACGGGTGACGAACTCGATCGTGCGTTCGAACCCGTCGCCGGCGAGGTGTGCGGCCACCAGGATCAGCCGGGGAGCCGTGGCATCGAACACCGTGGCCAGCGCCTCGACGTCGCGCTTCGCGCAGAAGCGCGCGAACGCGGCGTCGACGGCGGACGGCAGGCGGCGGGTGTCGACGGTCATCGCAGGGAGTTCATCGCGAGCGGAGGAACGCTTGCGGGGATTCCCCGATTGTGGCGCCGATCACCCGCCCGCGTGCTGCTTCGCTGCGTCGAGCCACGGGCGCGTGGACGCTTCGAAGTCCGGGCGGGCGGCCGGCGCCTTCTCGAACATCGTCACCGAGCGTCCGTACGCCGCCTTCGCCAGCTCGGGCTGCTGGTCCTCCTCGTGGCGCTGTCCCGCGACGTAGAACGCGACGCCGCGAAACCAGTCGAACGTCGCGGCGTCGCGGGACAGCTCGCGCTCCGCCACTTCCGGGCTCGTGCGGCCGTCGCGCTCGGGTCGCAGCAGAACCTCGAGCAGCCCGTACACGTCCGCTCCAGCGCCGCGGCCCCCTCGTCGCGCAGGATCTGCCCGCGCAACCGCTCGTGGATCGCCGGCGACGTCGGGAATCGCCGCAGCGCGTCGCGCACGAGCTCAGCCTCGAGGCCCCAGCCGCCGACGACGTCGAGCCAGTCCAATCCCGCCGCGAGCTGCTCCTCGCCGCTCGCCGCGTGGCGGAACAGCACCTGGTACGCCGCGCGCACGTCGCTGACCTGTGCCGCGTCGATCGCGTTGCCGGCGCGCATCGCGTCGTAGATCGTCTGCGTGCGCAGCCGCGCGAACAGCGCGAGCACGTCCATCGCGAGGCGCGAGCTCGCGTGCGCGATCAACCCGGGCAGCGCCCGCACCGCGAACGCGAGCGCCGCATCGCCCTGACCGATCTGAAAGCTCGCCGACGCCGCCACGGCCGGTGCCCACGGATCCTCGCTGCCGGCGTCCATCGCGCGCTTCGCAGCGGCGATCGCGTCGTCGAACAGGAACGTCGGATCGTCCCCCGCGGCCCGCGTCGCCTCCGCGTAGCGCAGCGTCAGCCGTGCGGCCTCGACGTCGAGGGCGGCGTCGTCCCCCTTGCCGTGCGCTCGCGAGATGTCGCCGAGCTGCTCGTCGAGTGCGTCGCGCTCGCCCGGCGCCGCCGGCGGCTCGGGCGGCTTCCCCCGCGACAGCGCGGTGCTCCACGCGGCGACGTCGAGGATCGTCGATCGCGCCGCGAGCCCGGCCTGCAGCGCGTGCTCCTGCGTGGCCTGCTTCCGCAGGTCGTCGTTCGCCGCGCTCTTCGTCGCCCGCTCGAGCCACGCCAGCAGCGCCTTCGTCGCCCGCGCGTCGCCGAACGCGACGCGGAACGCCTCCCGCGCCAGGTCCAGCTCCCGCGCGTCGCCGGCCGACGCGAGAGCGGCCGCGCCGGCCGCGCGCACCGCCGCGACCGGATCGCGCAGCGCGAGCCGCACGAGCTCCGGGTGACGGACCTCCCGCCCGGCCACGATCGCCAGCCCGGCGAGCCGCGCGCGATCCGCGTCGGACGACGCCGCGAACCTCGCCTCGAGCGCGTCCCGCACACCAGCCGCCGGACTCGCGAGCAGCGCCGCCTCGTCCATCGACGCCGGATCCGGCATCGCCACGTCGACCTTGCCGTGCGCCTTCAGCGCGTCATCGATCACGCCGAGGTCGTTCACGAGATAGATGTCGAACAACACCGTGCCGTCGGGCGCGACGCCGACGTGCCGCGGCGCGACGCGGCGACCGTCGAAGAAGCGGTCGTACAGCGCGGGCTCGATGTCGATGTGCTCGCTGCACACCAGCCGGCCGAAGCGCGGATCGACCAGCCGCCTGCCCTGGTCGTCGTGATCGCGAGCAGTGTGGCGGTCGGGACTCGCGAGCACGCACACGAATCCCCGCGTGAGCGCCGCGAAGTCGGGATCCCGGTATCGCTTCCACGCCAGCGACTCGCTGGCGGTCTCGCCGTCCATGTTCACGCAGATCAGCAGCGGCTTCTTCGTCGTCTGCACCAGCGCCCACGCGTCGTCGAGCGAGCGTTGCCAGGCGATGAGCGGCGGCCGCGCGCGGTCGGCCGCGGAGACCTCGCCGAAGCCGCCGCGTCCGCGGGGTCGTTGCGCCGGCTGCCGCGGGGCGAGCTCGCTCCTCTCGAGCGATCCGTTCCGGTCGGCGTCGAGCGCGGGGAGGAGCAGCTTCGCCTTCACCCGATCCCGGTCGAGCTTGCCGTCCTCGTCCGCGCCGAGTCCGGCGACGAACGCCTGCCACTCCTGCGCCGACACCGCACCGTCGTGGTCGGTGTCGGCGGCGGTCGCGAGCATCGCGATCGCACCGGACGACACCCGGCGCGCTCCCGCGCCCTGGTCCTGCGCGCTCAGCACGGCACCGGCGATCGTCGCGGCGATCGCGAACCAGCGCCCGGTGGTGTCCTGCACGTTCATCGATTCCCGGCTGCGCCGTTCAGCTCCTCGGCGCGGACGAACGTCATCCTCTGCCGGTCCTTCACCACTCCCGGGAATCGCAATGTACGGTTGTGCATCGCGACGTACACCCCGGGCTCCACCAGCTGCACGGCCAGCAGCGCTTCCGTCATGTTCTGCGCGGCGTCCGACACGCGCATCGCGAACGGCCGCATCGCACCGGTCAGGACGATCGGGACCCGCGGCTCCGTCAAGACCTCGACGATCCGTTCCCCGGTCACCGTCAAACGGTCGGTGCCGTGGACGATGATCACGCCGTCGTGGACCGCGGCCATGCTGCCGGCGGTCTGGGCGATCCACGTGTGGTCGGCCGGCGACATGTCGAGGCTGTCCTTGTTCATCAAGGGAACGCGGACAATTTCCACGCCTTCCAGGCGGAGCGAGGCCAGCAGCACGTCGAGATTGCTGACCTGATTCTCGAGCACCCCCTGGAGCTCGTCGTAGGTCTTCTCGATCGTCCCGCCGGTCGAGACGAGGGCGATGCGGCGCCGGGTCATGGGGCGCGGATCGTAGTCGCCGCCCGGCCCGGTGCTGCCGGCGAATTCGTGGATGGACCCGACCCCTCCCCGTTCCCCGCCGGTCTGTTACACTGCTCGCCGATTCGATCCCCAGGAGGGGAGCCAAGCACATGGACCATCGCCTCGCCCTGACTCTCGCTCTCGGTGCCTTCGGCGCGGCCCTCGCCGCCCAGCAGCCCGAGAGCCCGGTCGACTACACCTTCACCACCGAAGGCGCCTACATGAACGGCGTCAAGAGCCTCGCCGAGCTGCGTGGCAAGCCGGTACTCATCGAGGTACTGGGGCACTCATTGAGGCCCCTGCGTCGGGTCATCCGTGCCGATGACCGTGAAGATGGCTGAGGAGTACGGCGACGACGTTGCGATCGTGTTCGCGGAAGCGCAGGGACACTCGATCCAAGAGGTCGAGAAGCTGGCGCTCCAGAGCAAGTGGTTCGGCAACAGCGCGATGTGGACGACCGAGCGGCCGGTGCCCTCGGACGCCAAGGGCATCCCCGACTGCGTCCTGCTCGACATCGAGGGTCGCCCGATCCTCCGGGGCAACCCGCTCGCGATCCACAAGGAGCTCGAGGAGGCGATCGCCAACGAGCTGAAGAAGATCAAGCACGGTCCCGACGACCTGCCGAAGGACCTGCGGGATGCTTGGCGCGACTTCGCGCGCGGCAAGTGGAGCGACGCGATCGCCGCGGCCGACAAGGTCGCCGACTCGGCGGGTGACGACGCCACGCTGGCCGAGGCCGCCAAGAAGTACGCCGACCAGTGGCGAGCCGGCGCCACGAAGACCGTCGAATCGATCGGTCGGATGATCGATCAGGGTTACTACGAGAAGGCCGAGCAGAAGCTGAAGCATCTCGTCGACGACCTGAAGGGTCTCGACGACGTGCATCAGCAGGCTGTTGCCC
The DNA here is from genome assembly GCA_963823025.1 of uncultured Planctomycetota bacterium. GTDB lineage: Bacteria > Planctomycetota > UBA1135 > UBA1135 > UBA2386 > CAWGKH01. The sequence goes on from CAWGKH010000015.1 coordinate 161,937, forward strand.
TCCAGGAGAAGCTCGATTCGAAGGACCTCGAGAGCGAGCGCAAGGCCGAGAACGCGCTGCGAAAGATGGAGGACCAGCTCTTCAAGAAGGGTGCGCGCAACTTCAAGCCGAAGCCCTTCGAGCGCCTGGTCGACAAGTACCCGAACACCAAGGCGGCAGAGCAGGCGAAGCAGTACATCGAGATCCTCAGCGACTGACCCAGTCGAGGTATCAGCGACGGATCCGGCATCGCCGGTGACGAACACGGCCGCGGGGGCGATCCCGCGGCCGTTCGCGTTTGGCGTGCTCTTGCGATCGGGTCAGCGCGCGAGCGCGGCGACCGTCACGATCTCGCGCGCGAGTGGATCGACGTCGATCGGCACGATCGCCTCGACGCGGTATCCGCCCGCGACGAAGCCGGCGAGATCGCGGGCGAAGTGTGCGGCGTTGCGGCCGATCGCGAGCAGCGCGGTTGGCCGCAGTACGCGCGCGATCTGTGCGACCACCGGCGCCGGACAACCGTCGACGGGCGGATCGACGATCGCGAGCGCCGTCGGACGGTCGCCGAGCACGGTCAGCTCGCGGTCGATCTGGCCGTGGCGCACCTCGATCTGGCCGCCATGTCGCCGGGCCGACCGATCGGCGTCGCGGATGGCCTCGGACGATGGATCGACCTGCACGACCTGGCGCGCGCGCCCGGCGAGCGCGAGCGCGAGGAGCCCGCTGCCTGCGTAGAGGTCGACGACGCGCCCGAGCTCGGTCGGCGCGAGTCGCCGCACCGTTTCGACGAGGCGCTCGGCGCCGAACGCCGACGACTCGAAGAACGTCGTCGGGCCGAGCACGAGCTCGAGGTCCGCGATGCGCTCGACACGGACGGTGCGCCCGGCGAGCGGCACCGTGCGCCGGCCGAACAACCGGCGACCCTGGCCCTCGTGCACGTTGAGCGACACACCGGTCGCACCGTGGGCGGTCGCGGCTTCGGCGAGTCGCTGCGCGTGAGGAAGTCGGCCGGTCTCGGCGACCAGCGTGACGTGCAGGTCCGCCGATGCCGCGGCGTGTGCAACGAGTGCGCGGACGCCCTCGACGCGTCGTTCGCGGATCTCGGCGACCACTGCCAGCGCGGCTTCGACCGCGCGCGGGTCGGTCGCCGGACACACTTCGATCGGCGTGATGCCCTTGCCCTCGCGCGGCGTCAGGCCGGCGCGCAGGTGGTCGCCGCGACCCATCAGCCGCAGCGCGAGCCGGGACCTGAGTCCGAACGGCGTCGGCGGCGACACGAGCGGTTCGACACGCTCCTCGGCATCCGGCAGCGCGCGGTGCAGCGCGCGACGGAGGCGGGCGAACTTGCCGTTCGCCTCGGCCAGCGGGTCGATTCCCGGCAGCGCGCAGCCCGAACAACTGGCGAAGTGCGGGCAGGCGGGGCCGATGTCCGCGTCGTTCGGGTGCGGTGACGTCATCGCGAGCAGTGTAGGCTCGTCGCGTGCGTCTCGCGTACGCCATCCGCGCCCGCGCGACCTCCTGCCGCAACCGAACGGGCATGCCCACCTGCGGTGGGCATGCCCCGAGGCAATCGGCCACGCGTCCGTGGCTTCGGGGCCGCTCCGGCTCCGTATCCTCGCGTCCCCCGAGGTTCTTCCGACTTCGCGACGATGTCCGCCGTCACCCACTGGACCCTGCGCCCTGTCGGGCCCTATGTGCTGCGTACCGCCGTACGCGGGCACGGCTGGTTCGATCTGCCACCGCATCGGTGGGACGAGGATGCGGGGCACCTCGACACCGCGGTCGCGGTCGACGGCGTCGCCTGCGACGTCCGCGTCCGGCCGGGTGGGAACGGGGTGCGGGCGCGGATCACGTCGGGTTCCAAGCCGGGCGCCCGGCGCTCGGCGTCGCTGCGCCGCGCGCTACGGCGCATGCTCCGGCTCGACGTCGACCTCGCACCGTTCTGGTCGCTGTGCAGCGAGCACGATTGCTTGCGGTGGGTGCCGGACGCGTGCGCGGGCTACCTGATGCAGTCCCCGACCTTGTTCGAGGACCTGCTGAAGCTCCTGTTCACGACGAACTGTGCGTGGGGCGGGACGCGTGGCATGGTCGCTCGTCTGGTCGAGGCACTCGGACCGGAGGGGCCGTCGGGGCGCCGCGCGTTTCCCGGCGCGGCGGCGTGCGCGGAGCAGGACGTGGCGTTCTGGCGCGACGTCGTCCGTGCCGGTTATCGCAGCAAGAGCGCCGTCGCGCTGGCACGCGGCTTCGCCGAGGGCGCGCTGCGCGAAGCGGACTTCGAGGATCCCGAGCTGCCGACCGACGTGCTGCGCGAACGCCTGCTCGCGCTGCCGGGGTTCGGGCCCTACGCGGCCGGCCAGGCGCTGCGCGGCCTCGGCCACTACGACGACCTCGCGCTCGACTCGTGGTGCCGCGCCAAGACCGCTCGGATGCTCGGCCGCAAACACCCGCCGTCCGACCGCTGGTTCGAGAGGCGCTACGCGCGCTACGGCCGCTTCGCCGGCCTGGCGCTCTGGTTGGAGCTCACCGCCGAGTGGCACGACGACGCGCCGCGCCAAGCCGGACGGTTCCACCCGTTCACCGCCTGAGAGGCAGCAATCCACACCCGGTGTGATCTGCTGCCTCTCGGTCAGGAGGCGAGCAGGCCGTCGGGCAATGCACACCGGGTGTGATCTGGTTGGCGTAGGCCGTTCCGAAAGCAGAACCGCGAATGAACGCGAATGAACGCAAATGGGGCCCTCCGATCCAGACGCGCGTCGGCGGGAGGGCCGGCGTCGCATCGGCGGTTCGCCGGCTTCGGGCCGTGGATGGATCTCAGCGCGGCGCGTCAGGCCGGACGGTTCCGGACGTTCACCGCGTGAGAGGGGCGGTCTGTGGACTCGCGCCCCTGGAGCAGCTCGGCGGGATCCCTACGGATCGGTTCTATTTGCGTTCATTTGCGGTTGGTCTGGTTGGAGTGGGCCGTTCCGAAAGCAGAACCGCGAATGAACGCAAATGAACGCAAATGGGGCCCTCCGATCCAGACGCGCGTCGGCGGGAGCGGTCGGCGTCGCATCGGCGGTTCGCCGGCTTCGGGCTGTGGACGGAGCTCAGCGCGGCGCGTCAGGCCGGACGGTTCCGGACGTTCACCGCGTGAGAGGGCGGTCTGTGGACTCGCGCCCCTGGATCAGCTCGGCGGGATCCCTAAGGATTGGTTCTATTTGCGTTCATTTGCGTTCATTTGCGGTTGGTCTGGTTGGAGTGGGCCGTTCCGAAAGCCGAACCGCGAATGAACGCGAATGAACGCAAATGGGGCCCTCCGATCCAGACGCGCGTCGGCGGGAGCGGTCGGCGTCGCATCGGCGGTTCGCCGGCTTCGGGCTGTGGATGGAGGCAGCAATTCACACCGGGTGTGATCTGCTGCCTCTCGGTCAGGTGGTGAGCAGGCCGGTGTGGCGCAGCAGCGCGTTCGGCGACGGCGGGCGGCCGCGGAACGCTTCGAAGACCTGCATCGGGTGGCGTCCGCCGCCGAGTGACAGGACCGTGTCGCGGAAGCGGCGGCCGGTGTCTCGCACGGCGTCGTCGTTCGAGAGCCCGGCCTCTTCGAACGCGGCGAACGCATCGGCGCTCAGGACCTCCGCCCACTTGTAGCTGTAGTAGCCGGCGGCGTAGCCGCCCGCGAAGATGTGGCTGAACGCGCAGAGGAAGCGGTCCTCGGGGAGCGGCGACAGGACCGTCGTCTTCGCCGCGACGCGTCGCATCACGGCGAATGCGTCGCCGTCGCGCGCGGGGTTGTAGCCGTGGTGCAGCTCGAGGTCGGTGATGCCGAAGTAGAGCTGGCGCAGCGTGTCGCTGCCGGCGCGGAAGGTGCGCGCTGCGACGAGCTGATCGAACAGCGCCTTCGGCAGCGGCTCGCCGGTCTTCCAGTGGCCGCTCAGGCCCATCAGCGTCGGCTCGTGGTAGCACCAGTTCTCCATGAACTGGCTCGGCAGCTCGACCGCGTCCCACTCGACGCCCTCGATGCCGGCGGCGCCGTCGTGGTCGACCGTCGTCAGCATGTGTTGGAGCCCGTGGCCGAACTCGTGGAACACGGTCTCGACCTCGCGGAAGCTCATCAACGACGGCCGTGTCCCGACCGGCGGCGTGCCGTTGCACACGAGCTGTGCGACCGGCAGCCGCACGTCCTCGCCGGGCGCGGCGAACAGCCGACTGCGGCCGAGCACGTCGTCCATCCAGGCGCCGCCCCGCTTCTCGGCGGGACGTGAGTAGGGGTCGAGGTAGAACGCGGCGCGCGGCTCACCGTTCTCGCCGAGCACGCGGAAGAACCGCACGTCCTGGTGCCACACCGGCGCCTCGCCGTCGGCGGCGACGATGGTCAGGCCGAACAGACGGTGTGCCAGCGCAAACAGGCCTTCCAGCACGCGCGGCAGCGGGAAGTACGGGCGCAGCACCTCGTCCGACAGCCCGAAGCGCTCCTCCCGCACGCGTTCGGTCCAGAACGCGACGTCCCAGTGGAGCACTTCGTCCTGGCCGGCGCGCTTCGCGTGTTCGACCAGCTCCTGCTGATCGCGTTGTGCGGCCGGAAAGGCCTTGGCGCGGAGCTGCTCGAGCAGCGCTTCGACCTGCTCGACGTTCTCGGCCATCTTGCTCGCGAGGCTGAGCCCGGCGAAGTCGGGGTAGCCGAGGAGCCCGGCCTTCTCCTGGCGCAGCGCGAGGATGCGCGCGATCAACGGCGAGTTGTCCAGCTCGCCTTCGCTCGCGCGCGTGACGTACGCCCGATACAGCGTCTCGCGGAGGTCGCGCCGCCGGGCGTGCTGGAGGAACGGCACGAAGCTCGGATGATCGAGCGTGATGCGCCACGGCCCGTCGTCCGCGGTGGCGCCCGCTTCGCCGGCCTCCGCCGCGGCGTGCGCGGCCTGCTCGCGCAGGCTCTCACCCAGTCCGTCGACCTCGGCCGGATCGCGCAGCGTCAACGCGAACGCCTTGGTCGCGTCGAGTACGTGGTTGCTGAACTTCGTCGACAGTTCGGCCAGCTCCTGCTGGATCGCGTTGAATCGATCGCGCGCCCCGTCGTCCAGGCCGACGCCGGACAGCTCGGCGTCGAGGATCATCTTGTCGACGATGCGGTGCTGGGCCTCGTCGAGCGCTGCCCACTCGGCCGAGTCGCGCAGCGCCTTGGCCGCCTCGTACAGCGGCCGGCTCTGGCCGAGTCGCGAGAATGCACGCACGACGTCGGGCTGCACCGTCTCGTAGGCAGTCACGCAGCTCCGGCGCGTTGCGCACGCTCATCAGGTGACCGACCGCGCCCCACGCGATGCGGATCGGCTCGACCAGGCGATGCAGCGGATCGACGAGCCCCGACCAGGTCGGGGTGGCGTTCGATTCGAGCTCGGCGAGGCCTCGCTCGAGGTCCTGGAGCAGGCTTCGGATCGCGGGCTCGACGTGCTCCGGCCGGATCTCGCCGTAACGCGGCAGCGCGTGGACCGGGGCGAGCAGGGGGTTCGCAGGACGGGTCTCGGACATCGGCGGGAGGAAGCCTGCGCCGATGCGGCGCACCGCGCAAGGGCGGCGCACCGATTCAGTTGCTCGCGTACTCCCGGAAGAACCGCACGAAGGTATCGACCGACGCCGAGCCGGATCGCTGCGCCAGCTTCTTGCCGGTCTTCGGGTCGAGGATCACGTAGGTCGGTTGCGAGATCGTGCCGGTCATGTCGTGCTGGAGCTGCTTGAACTCCTCGCTGCGAGCCGGGGCTGTCTGATCGTCCGTGTGCAGACGGGCTTCGATGTAGTGGGCTCTCAACAAGTCGGCGACCGCCGGCTCCGGGAACACGCCCTGTTCCACTTGTCGGCAGTTGATTCAAGCAAGGCCGGTGAAGTTCACCAGCAGCAGCTTGTCCTGTTTGCGGGCCATCGCCAGCGCGGCCGAGTAGTCGTCGCGGACGATCGTGTGGCCGGTGGTGTTCGCTTCGCCGCTGCCGCGCTGCGAGGCGATTCCCTCGACGAGCGGTGCCGAGTAGGGCGGCACGATCGCGGTCATCACCTGGTCCATCCGGAAGCCGAGCGCGCCGAACGCGCAGTACGCCGCGAACATCAACGTCGCGAGCGCACCCGTCATCCGTCCCGGCCCGATCGCCGTCTCGGCGTCCTTGAGCTTGAACATGCCGAGCAGGAACAGCCCGGCCATCGCGAAGATCGCGGTCCAGATCAGCAGGAACAGCTCGCGCGGCAGGGCTCCCCACTGCATCACCACGTCGGCGTTCGAGAGGAACTTCATCGCCGCGGCGACCTCGACGAAGCCCAGGAACACCTTCAGCGTGTTCATCCACTCGCCCGCCCTCGGCATCGAGCGCGCCTTGCCGGGCAGCAGCGACAGCACGACGAACGGCACCGCCATCGTCAGCCCGAACACCGCCATCCCGAGCACCACCGGGAACAAGCCCGCCTTGGCGCCGAGGCCGAGCACGATCCCGACGACCGGCGCCGTGCACGTGAACGACGTGACGACGAGCGTCGTGCCCATCAGGAACACGCCGAGGTAGCCGCCCTTCGTCGAGGCCTTGCCCGCGACGTCCATCAGGAAGCGCGGTGGCTGCAGGATGAACAGCCCGAACAGGCTCAGCGCGAACACCAGGAACACCAGCCCGACGACCAGGTTGACGATCCAGTTGCGCGAGAAGTCGATGATGCTGTCGCCGGCCTGGGCGCTGAACCCGACGACGACGCCGATCGCGGCGAACACCAGCACGATGCCGGCGCCGTAGGCGAGCGCGAGCGACAGCACCTTGCCCTCCCGGTGATCCGCCTGCTTCGTGAAGAAGGAGATCGTGATCGGGATCATCGGGTAGGTGCACGGCATCGCGAGGGCGAACAGCCCGCCAGCGATCGACGCCAGGATCAGGCCCCAGAGGCCGCCGAACCGTGCGAGGCCGTCCCCGCTGGCGGTGTCACCGCTCGTGTCACCGCCCGAGTTGCCGCCCGAGCCGCCGCCGACGGCTGCGTTGCTCGGCGCGCCCGCGAACTCCGCGCGCACCGGACCCTTCGCGATCGTCACCCTGGCCGTGAGCTGCTGCTGCGCGGGCGGCAGACAGGAGTTCTCGTCGCAGATCTGGTAGTCGATCGCGAGCTTCAGCGACACGTCGCCGGGCTTCGCGTCCTTCGGGACGCGGAACGCCTGCGTGATCGCGAACTGGCCGGCGACCCAGTAGTTGACGAGGTCTTCGGTGACCTTGTGCTCGGCGCCGTCGGGCAGCGCGTTCGCGCCCTCGGCGACCAGCGAGCCGGCATCGCTCGCGGACAGACGCATCGGGTTCTCGTCCCGCTTGCCGTAGGTGTGCCAGCCGTCGGGGAACGCGACCGGCACCGAGACGGTGACGAGCTCGCCAGGGTGTGCCGTGGGCGGCGTCACGGTCGGCTCGCCGAACTCGGCGTCGGGCGCGGCGGACGCGCCGGGCAATGGCAGCGAGATTCCAGGCTCCGCGGACGGCTGCTTCGCGGCGCCCGCCTGCTCCACCTCGAGCGCCGCGCTCCACGCGACGTTCGTCGGTGGATCGCACGCCTGATCGGTGCAGGCCATGAAGTCGATGCGGCCCTTCACGGTCACCGATCCCGGCTTCGCATCGGACGGCACCTTCATGTGCTGCCGCAGCACCTGGCGCCCCTTCAGCTCGAAGCTCTCGATGCCGAACGCCTCGTGCCGTTCGCCCGGAGGAACCTCCGCGTCGCCGACCGCCTCGAGCCCGCCGGCGTCCTCGACCTCGACCGTCGTCGGGATGCTGCCGGTCTCCTTCGAACCGTAGACGTGCCAGCCCGACTCGACGTCGATCGCGATCTCGACCACGACCTCGTCCCCCGGAGCGGCCCGCTTCGGCGTGAACTGCGCCGCAGCGGCGACGTGGCCTTCTGCCGGGGCCGGTGCCGGTGGTGCGGCCGCCGGCGCGCCGCCCTTCACCTCGAGCGTGGCGGCGACGTCGACCGCGTTCGGCGGGTCGCACATCTGCTCGTCGCACGCCATGTAGTCGACGCGCGCCTTGACCTCGATCTTGCCGGGCTTCGCGTCGGCGGGCACCTTCAGCTGCTGGGACAGCCTGGCCGTGCCGTGGATCTCGAAGCTCTCGATGCCGAACGCCGTGTGCGCATCGCCGTCGGGGATCATCGCGGTGCCGACCGGGGTCAGCGGGCCGTCGCCGACGAGCGTCAGGCGGACCGGCGAGCCGGTCTCTTCCCGCGCACCGTAGACGTGCCAGCCCGGGTCGATCTCGAGCGTCACCTCGAGGGCGACCTCGTCCCCGGGCGCCGCGGTGGCGGGGACGATCTGCGCCTTGGCGCGGAGCCGTGGCTCCTGCGCGAACGTCGCGCCGGCCAGGACGGCCAGCGCGAACACCGTGGAAAAGACTGCTCTCAGCATCGCGAGGGGCGGGCATCTTACGCACTCGCGCGGGTGGTTGCCTGGGCGGCGTCCCCGGGCGCAGTGCGTTTCGTTGACGGGATCGGTCCTTCGCCCGAAAATGCTCGGCTCCCCCGGCGCGGGGGAACGCGAGCGTCCGGGCGACGAGCCCGGCCGCGCTCGTCGGCCGGAACGGCCCGAGATACGGCGCGATCCCGCGCCGGCTCCCTGCGCCGTCCGAAATCCGCATCTGGGCACACGTTTCCTCATCATGGGTCGACCGGTCATCGTGTCTGCCTGCCGCACTCCGCTCGGCAGGTTCCAAGGGGCGCTCAGCCCTCTCACCGCCCCGCAGCTCGGGGCTCTCGCGGTCCGCGAAGCGGTCCAGCGCGCCGGCATCGCGCCGGACGATGTCGAGGAGGTGCTGATGGGCTGCGTGCTGCAGGCCGGGCTCGGGCAGAACCCCGCCCGGCAGGCGCAGCGCGGCGCGGGTATCCCCGACTCGGTCGGCGCCGTCACGATCAACAAGGTCTGCGGCAGCGGCCTCAAGACCGTGATGCTCGCGGCGCAGGCGATCAAGGCGGGCGATCAGAAGATCGCGGTCGCCGGCGGCATGGAGTCGATGACGAACGCGCCGTATCTGCTGCCGCAGGCCCGGAGCGGCCAGCGCCTCGGGCACGGCGTGATGCTCGACGCGATGATCCAGGACGGTCTGTGGGACGTCTACAACGACTTCCACATGGGCATGACCGCCGAGCTCGTCGCCGAGAAGTACGAGATCTCGCGGCGTGAGCAGGACGAGTACGCGGCGAGGAGCCAGCAGCGCGCGGTCGCGGCCGAGGAGGGTGGCAAGTTCGACGCCGAGCGCTTCCCGGTCGAGATCAAGGGTCGCAAGGGCGAGGTGACGGTCGTCGCGCAGGACGAGGGTCCGCGCGCGGGCACCACGGCCGACGCGCTCGGCAAGCTCAAGCCGGTGTTCAAGCGCGACGGCGGCACCGTCACCGCGGGCAACGCCTCGACGATCAACGACGGCGCATCGGCGCTGGTCGTGATGGACGAGGCGGAGGCGAAGGCGCGCAAGCTCCGTCCGATCGCCGCGATCACCGCCTACGCGACCGGGGGCATGGCTCCCGAGTGGGTGATGATGGCGCCCGAGGAGGCGGTCAAGAAGGTCTGCGCGCTGAGCAAGATGAAGGCGCAGGACTTCGACCTGATCGAGCTCAACGAGGCCTTCGCGGTGCAGGCGGTGGCGTTGATGCGCACGCTCGACCTCGATCCCGAGAAGGTCAACGTCCACGGCGGCGCGGTCGCGCTCGGGCACCCGATCGGCTGCTCGGGTGCGCGCATCCTGACGACGCTGCTCTACGCCCTGAAGGACCGCGGCCTGCGCACCGGCACTCGCGGCGACTGTGCCTCGGTGGCGGCAATGCCGTCGCCCTGACCGTGGAGATGATCGACGCATGAGCCTTCCGAAGCGAATCACGGTCGTCGGCGCCGGCACGATGGGCAACGGCATCGCCCAGGTGTTCGCGGCGCACGGCGTGTCCACGACCCTCTGCGACGTCGACAAGAGCTTCCTCGAGCGCGCGGTGCAGACGATCGACAAGAGCCTGTCGAAGTTCGTGCAGAAGGAGAAGATCACGGCCGACGACCGGACGGCCACGCTCGCGCGCATCGAGACCAGCACGGACCTGAAGAAGGCGGTGGCGTCCTCGCAGCTCGTCGTCGAAGCCGTCACCGAGAACGTCGCGGTCAAGCGTGAGATCTTCGCGACGGCCGATGCGCACGCACCCGAGGACGCGATCCTCGCGAGCAACACGTCGTCGATCTCGATCACGATCCTCGGCGCCGCGACGAAGCGCTCGTCGAAGGTCATCGGCATGCATTTCATGAACCCGGTGCCGCTGATGAAGCTCGTCGAGGTCATCCGCGGCCAGGACACCGACGGACGCGACGACGCACGCCGTGATGGAGTGGTCGACGGGCGCTCGGCAAGGTGCCGGTCGAGGCGCAGCGACTACCCCGGTTTCATCAGCAACCGCGTGCTGATGCCGATGATCAACGAGGCCGCGTTCTGCCTGATGGAGGGCGTGAGCTCCCGCGAGGGCATCGACGAGATCATGAAGCTCGGCATGAACCATCCGATGGGTCCGCTGACCCTCGCCGACTTCATCGGCCTCGACGTGTGCGTCAACATCCTCGACGTCCTCAAGGACGGTCTGGGTGACGACAAGTACCGGCCTTGCCCGCTGCTGCGACGCATGGTCGCCGCCGGCCATCTCGGCCGGAAGACCGGCAAGGGCTTCTACGACTACGAGTGAAGGAACCGATGACCGAGGTGGACACCGAGACGGGTATCAGCGGCGGCCGCGTCGTCGACTTCGAGCTCAGCGACGAGCTGCGGAAGTTCCGCGACAGTGCCGCGAGTTCGCGCAGGCCGAGTTCGCGCCGCACGCGGCCGAGTGGGACCGCGGAGGCCAGGTTCCCGAGGGAGGCGATCCAGAAGGCCGCGAAGCGCGGCTTCCTCGGCGTCACGAGTCCCGAAGGCCTACGGCGGTCTCGGGCCTCGGCAACCTCGCGAGCTGCGTGATGCTCGAGGAGTTCAACGCGGCCTGCGCGTCGAGCGGCGTGACCGTCTCGGTCCACAACTCGCTGGTGAGCTCGCCGCTCGCCAAGTGGGGCAGCCACGACCAGAAGTCGCGTTACTTCCCGAAGCTCGTCACCGGCGAGTGGCTCGGTGCCTACTGCCTGTCGGAGGCCGGTTCGGGATCGGACGCCGCCGCGCTCGCGTGCGAGGCGCGCGAGGACGGCGACCACTTCGTCCTCAACGGTCCGAAGCTCTGGATCACGACGGGCAGCGAGGCCTCGCTGTTCATCGTGTTCGCGCGGACCGGCGAGGACCGGGTCAAGGGCATCTCGGCGTTCCTGGTCGAGCGCGCGCTACGAGGGCGTCTCCATCGGCAAGAAGGAGCGCAAGCTCGGCATCCGCGCGTCGCCGACGGTCGAGATCCTGCTCGACAACGTCCGCGTCCCGAAGGCCAACCTGCTCGGCGAGCTCGGCAAGGGGTTCACGGTCGCTCTCGACACGCTCGACGGCGGGCGACTCGGCATCGCATCGCAGGCCCTCGGCATCGCCCGGGCCTCGCCTCGATCTGATGCGCGATCACCTGCGGGGTCAGGTCGACGCGAAAGGCCGCTCCACGGCTTCTCAGGAACACCAGTGGGACATCGCCGACATCGCGGCCCGGCTGGAGGGGAGCCGCTTCCTGACGCTGGCGGGCCGCGATCCTTCGCGATCGCGGCGTGCCGTGCGGCCCACAGGCGGCCATGGCGAAGCTCGAGGCGAGCCGCCTCGCGGACCATGCATCACGCACCGCGGTGTCGGTGCTGGGCACGGCGGGGATCGTCGGCGATGCCGAGCGACTGATGCGCGACGCACGCATCACCGAGATCTACGAGGGCGCGACCGACATCCAGCGCCTCGTGATCGCACGTAGCCTGCTCGCATGATCACGGCACCGAACGACCCCGCGACGCCGACCGAGGACCCGACCGTATGAGCGACCTTCCACCGCCCCCGGACGATCCGCGCGCCGAGCGCTGGGGTCACGCCGAACCACCGCCGCGCGAGCCCCGCGAGGGGCGGCCGGTGTCGTTCTACCTCGCGATCTTCCTCGCGCTGCTCCTGTTCGTGTCGGGCGGACTCAACCTCCTGCTCCTGGTCGTCAGCGCCTTCGGATCCGCGACGGCCGGACTCACGGCGGTGGGCGAGGACGACGGTGCATGGGAGGTCGTCGCCGTCGGGGGCGATCGCGATGCGTCGCAACGCCTGCTGCGCATCCCGATCCAGGGTGCGATCGCCGAGAGCTCGTCGCCGATCATCGGCGCGCGCGGCGGAACCGTCTCCCAAGTCGACCACGCGCTCGACCTCGCCGGCCGCGACGGCTCGATCGCCGGTGTGCTGTTCGACATCGACTCACCCGGCGGCGGCGTCACCGACTCCGATCACATCTGGCGGGCGATCGAGAAGTTCAAGAAGGAGCACCACAAGCCGGTCATCGCATTGCTCGGCGACATCGCGGCATCGGGTGGCTACTACATCGCCTCCGGCTGCGACGCGATCATCGCGCGGCCGACGAGCATCACCGGCTCGATCGGCGTGATCGTCAGCAATCTCAACTTCGCGGAAGCCGCCGAGAAGATCGGCGTGCACCAGGAGGTCATCGTCTCCGAGCGCACGCCGTACAAGGACATGCTCTCGCCGTACCGGCCGATGAAGGACGAAGAGCGGGCGATCCTGCGCTCGATCGTCGACGAGCTCTACGACCGCTTCGTCGATGTCGTCACCGAAGGCCGGATCGCATTGTCGCGCGAGCGTGTGCTCGCACTGGCCGATGGGCGCGTCTACTCGGCGAAGCAGGCGCTCGACGCCGGGCTCGTCGACCAGATCGGCACGCTCGACGACGCGACCGCGGAGCTGAAGAAGCGCTGCGGTGTCGATTCGGCGGGACTCGTCGAGCAGCGGCGGCGCCCGTCGCTGGGCGAGATGCTGTTCGGCATCTCGGCTCACGCGGAGTCGCTGGCCGACGGCCTCGCCCCGCTCCTGAAGAGCTCCACCGGATCACGCTTCCTCTACTACTGGACCGGCGGGCGTTGAGCCCGCACACCGCGCTCCGACACATCCCATGGACGACTTGTTCCAGCTCTCCGAAGAGCACGCGATGGTTCTCGACACCGTGCGGCGCCTCGTCCAGGACGAGGCCGGCCCACAGGCCCTCGAGAACGACGAGCACCGGCGCTTCGTGAAGCCGGGCTTCGACGCCATCGCCGAGCTCGGTCTGCTCGGCGCGGTGGTCGGGGAGTCAGCGGGCGGCGCCGGCCTCGGCCATGTCGCGCTGGTGATCGCTCTCGAGGAGCTCGCCAAAGGCTGTGGGTCGTCCGCGCGCTTGTTCCTGACGCAGGCCGGTGTCGTCGCGCGCGCCCTCGAAGGTCTCGACCGGGCGACCGAGTCGCTGGAGCAGGTGATGACCGGTGCGGCCGTCGTCGGTTTCGTCGGGCCCGAGCACCGCTTCACCGCGAAGGCGAACGGCGACGGGTTCGTGCTCGACGGGCACGCCGATGTCGTGACCGCGGCCGGCGAGGCGAACCTGCTGGTCGTCGCGGCGGCGGTGGACGGCGGGCACGCGCTGTTCGTCGTGCCCGCCGGCGAGGCGCGCATCGACGCGGTCCACTCGCTCGGCTATCGGGCGTGTGCACCGGCAGCCGTGTCGTTCGACGGCGTCCAGGTCGCGGGCGAGGCCTGCGTTGCGGACGGCGACGACGCGAAGGCCGCGCTGGCTCGCGCGGACCTCGCCGCGTGGATCGGCGGGGGTGCGATCGGCTCCGGGAGCGCGTTCGCGTCGGTCGAGCTCGCGCGGCGCCACGCCGAAGAGCGCATCGCGTTCGGCAAGCCGCTCGCCCGGCAGCAGGCCGTGCGCCACAAGCTCGTCGACGGCAAGAAGCTCGCCGACGCCGCGCGGGTGCTGACCTGGCAGGCGGCCCGGCGTGCCGATGCCGGTGCCGATGCCGGTGAGCTCGCGCGTATCGCGCGACTCGCCGCGGTGGAGGCGGCCGTGCATGCGGCCGACGAGGCGATCCAGATCCACGGCGGCTACGGCTTCACCGCCGAATACCACGTCGAGCGCCACTACCGCGACGCCAAGACCCTCGAGGTGCTGGACGGTGGGGCCCAGGCGCTGCGCGACGCACTGATGGTCTGAGGGCGCCGCCGCCGGATACGATCCCGTTCCGACGATGGCCGGAACCGACGTGTGTCCGAACTGCGGCGCGGAGTTCCCGGCCGGTCGGCTCGCTTGCCCCGAATGTGGGAGCGACGCCGAGACCGGCTGGCGGGACGCCGAGGAGATCGAGGACCGATCGACCGAGATCCCGGACGCATGGCCGCCCGACGACGGCTCGCCGACACCGGGACGCCGGGCGTTCCCGTGGTTCGTCGCCGCGGCCCTCGCATTGTTGGCGGCGGTGGTCCTCGCGCTGATCTGGTGACGGCGCGTACGTGCAACGAGCCCGCCGCGTCACCGCAGCGGGCTCGCTTCGATCCGCCGTGCGGATCGCCGGCGCCTCACATCAGCGGCCGGTTGACCTCGAGGAGATTCGTGGTCTTGACCTCGAGCGACGCGGTGTCGAGGAACACCTCGACGAACTGCACGTACGCCGTGCCCCACCAGCCACCGAGCGAGCGCGACCAGTCGTACGTGTGGGCCGACGCCTGGTGCGACTGCGTGAACACCGGGTCGGTGTAGAGCAGGCAGCCGTAGTTCTGGCCGAACACGAAGTCGACCGGCAGACCGGGGATGATCGCGGCATCACCGATGAAGATCAGCACGACCGCGTTGTCCTGCTCGGTCGTGACGGTCAGATCGATCTGGATGCCGTTACCCTGACCGAGCGTGGTGTAGGTGCCGGCCAGCGTCGGGCCGCAGCCGGTCGTGCCGAGGTCCGAGAAGTTGACGTAGTTGGCCTGCGCGGTGGCAGGGACGCACAGCGCTGCGGTGAGCGCGAGCGAGGACACGAGTGTGCGGATCATGGTTGTGGTTGCTTCCTTCTCCAGGGTTGGGGATGGTCCTTGCGGGACGGTCTGAGGTTCGAGTTCTCCGGCGATCCCGCCGGGGAGTGGGGGGTGGTGGTCGCGGCTCACCGGCACCGGGCGCTGGTGAGCCGCCTCGGGACGCTCACATCAGCGGCCGGTGTACCTCGATCAGGTTGGTCGTCTTCGCTTCGATCGATGTTCCGAGGAACACCTCGGCGAACTGCACGTACGCGGTGCCCCACCAGCCACCGAGCGAGCGCGACCACACGTAGACGCCGCCTTGAGCACGGTGGGACTGCGAGAACACCGGGTTGGTGTAGAGCAGGCAGCCGTAGCTCTGCCCGAAGAACGGGTCGATCGGCAGACCGGGGAGGATCGGGGCGTCGCCGATGAACAGCAGCACAACGCCGTTCGACTGCTCGGTCGTGACGGTCAGGTCGATGCGGATGCCGTTGCCGTTGCCGAGCGTCTGGTAGTCGCCGCTCAGCGTTGGTCCGCAGCCGGACGTGCCGAGGTCGGAGAACTGGACGACGTTGGCCTGCGCGGTGGCAGGTACGGAGAGCGCTGCGGTCAGCGCGAGGGTCGAGAGCAGAGTACGGAACATGGGCGGTCTCCTGCTTCCTTGGTGGCGGGTGTGGTGTGTCCCGATACGGGACGGTCCCGGAATGATACCCCGTCCCGGCTCGCGGCCACCCGGTCTGTCCAGGCACGCCGATTCCCGTCGGCGCGCTCGGCGCGAACTCCCGTTGCCATCGACCGTTGCGCGACCGGCACCACCCGGACCGATCGCGCGGTCCGCGCCTACTGCGACACGCCGTAGATCGGCGCCTGCGCGCTCGCGTACTCCGGCGCGTCACCCAACGGCGCGCCGTAGGTGTAGAGGTGCCGCACCTCGAGGGGTGGCAGCAGGTTGCCGAACGTGATCTTGCCGCGGTCCGAGGCCCTCAGCCCGCCGCCGAACGACGGGTCCCAGACGAAGTTCTGCGAGTAGATGATCTGCCCGCGCAGCGACGGGTCGCGCGGGATCCGCCGGTCGACGCGGAAGCGGCCCGACACGCCATCGGTGACGCCGGCGATCCCGGCCAGCAGGTCGACGCGCACCGCGCAGCCGGGGAAGCCGATCGGCGTCAGATCGATCGGCAACGGGATGCCGTTCCAGCTCTGGTCGCTGGTGCCGAAGTACATCACCGCCGGCAGACCCGGTCCCGACAGCGAGTAGTACCACACGCTCATCGTCTCACCAGGACCGCCGACGACACCGGCGTAGATCGTGTCGCGGTCCGGGCAGGCGTGGCTCGGATGGTCGCGGATGAAGTAGCCCGAGTTGGCGCGGATCGTGTAGACCTTCGCGTCGGCGAACCACGTCGGCATCTCGGCGCCGTTCGGTGGTGTCGCCACCTCCCATTCGATCTGGATCGGCTGGCCCGCGGTGTAGGGGAACGGCTGGATCGGCACCGAGACGTTCCAGGGCTGCGGGCCGTTCCCGCTGGCGGTGAACGCCGGGAAGTTGACCGGCTGGGACGAGAGGACCGCCGTGCGGTCGGTGCCGCGATTGGCCTCGTAGCTGTGCAGGAACACCTGGCTCGGCTCGGGCACGCCGTTGCTCGACAGGTGGATCGTCACCGTCCACGTGTGCGCCGCCATCACGTCGGGCGACGAGTCCGGGCGGAGCCAGAGGTGGTTGATGTTGCCCGTCGGCAGGTCGATGACGTTCGAGCCGTAGGTCGCCTGCGAGAAGCTCGGCGCGAAATGCGTCGGCACCCAGTGGCGCGCGTCGCCCTCGTTGTTGAGGAAGCCGCTCGGCAGCGTGTGGGTCGGCGACTGGGCCACGGCGCGCGCACCCGGGAACGCCGCGAGCGCCAGCGCGAGCGTCAGTGATCCGACCGGGAGCGAGCGGGCGAGAGAGAGCAGGGTGGAACGGACCATGGTGTCGGATTCAGCGAGTCCCGCACCATACGAGAGCCGAACAGCCGGTGGCTCCCCTCATTCGGGATTCGACGGCCCGGTGCGTGGCGGCAGCAGGCCTTCGATCAGCGTGCGCGCCGCCGCAGTGGGCGCAAGTCGGCCGGAGGCGATCGCTTCGCGCATCTCCGCGATCGCGCCAGCGACTTTCGGATCGCCGAAGAAGCGTTCGCGCAGCAGCTCGTCGAGCGCGGTTCCGAACCAGTGCAGATCCTGCTCGCGACGCCGGGCCGCGAGCGTACCGCTCTGCTCCGCGGCGTCACGACGCCGCGCGACGTCGGTCCAGATCGCGTCGAGACCGTCGCCGGTCCGCGCCGAACACGTGTGGACCTCCGGTGCTCCGGCGCTCCCGCGGAGGATCGCGAGCGCGCCCTCGAGCTCGCGCGCCGCACGCGTCGCGCGTTCGACGCCGTCACCGTCGGCCTTGGTCACGACGACCGCGTCCGCCATCTCGAGGATCCCGCGCTTGATGCCCTGCAATTCGTCGCCGGCGCCGGCGAGCATCAACACGACGAACTCGTCGACCATCGCCGCGACCGCGGTCTCCGACTGGCCGACACCGATCGTCTCGACGAACACCGTGTCGAACCCGGCGGCCTCGCACAACAGCAGCGCCTCGCGCGTCCGGTGCGCGATGCCGCCGACGGCCCCGCCGCCGGCCGTCGGCCGCACGAAGGCCTGCGGCGATCGAGACAGCCGTGCCATGCGCGTCTTGTCGCCGAGGATGCTGCCACCGGAGATCGAGCTCGAGGGATCGATCGCCAGCACCGCGACACGGCGACCCTGCTCGACGAGCCGCGTGCCGAGCGCTTCGAGGAACGTGCTCTTGCCGACGCCCGGCACGCCCGACACACCGATGCGCCAGGCGCGGCCGGTGTCGGGGTAGAGCGTCTGGAGCACGTCACGCGCGACCGCCACGTCCTCTGCCTGGCGGCTCTCGACCAGCGTGATCGCCCGCGCGAGCACGAGCCGGTCGCCGGCGCGCACGCCGCGGACGTAGTCGCCGGCAGACAGCTTCGGACGCGCCATCGGCGCCAACGAACCCGCGGCGCCGGCCCGTGTCAACACGCGCGTCAGGGTGTCAGCCGGCCTTGACCAGTGAACGCGCGATCGCCCGGCGGAGCAGGTGGAACAGCGTCGGCACCAGCAGCAGCGTGAACACCGTCGACACGACCAGGCCGCCGAGCACGACGCTGCCGAGGCCGCGGTAGAGCTCGCTGCCGGCGCCCGGCGACACGACGAGCGGGATCAGGCCGAACACCGTCGTGGTCGTCGTCATGAAGATCGGTCGGATGCGCGTGCGCACGCTGTCGAGCAGCGCCGCGTCGGGTTCCATGCCGTGCTCGCGCATGTTGTTGAGCGCCTGGTGGACGATCAGGATCGCGTTGTTGACCGACCGTGCCGATCAGGATCACGAAGCCGAGCATCGTCAGCACGTCGAGCGGCTGCAGCACGAACCGGTTGAGCAGCCACAGTCCGGCGATGCCGCCGACCGCGGCGAGCGGCACGCTGACGATCACGATGAACGGGTAGATCCAGCTCTCGAACAGCGCCGCCATCAGCAGGTACGTGATCAGCAGTGCGAGGATCACGTTGAACCGCAGCGCCTTCCACGTCGCCTGCAGCTTGTCCGCCGTTCCGGCGAGGTTGATGCGGACACCCGCGGCGGCAGGGTCGTGCGTCAGCGGCTCGACGATCTTCGACCGGATCGAGTCCATCGCGTCCTCGAGCGCGACCGCTGGCGGCGGCGACACCTCGATCGTGATCGTCCGCTGCGTCTCGCGGTGGTTGATCTGCTCGGGCCCGCTGCTGAGTCGGATGTCCGCGATCGAGCCGAGCGGCACGAGCTCGCCCATCGGCGTCGCGACCGGCAGCTCGCGAATGTCCTGGATCCGGCTCGCGAGGTCCTCGCGACCGACGAGCGTGAGGTCGATCTTGTCGCCGCCGATGTAGTAGTCGGCGGCGTATGCGCCGTCGACGAACGCGTCGACCGCGTAGCCGATCGACGCAGCGCTGAGACCGAGGTCGGCGATCTGGTCCCAATGCGGCTCGACGTGGACCTCCGGGTTCGACAGGTCGAGGCTCGGAATCGGGCGGACCTGTGCGTTCGGAATGATCTGGAGCACCTGACCGAGCACCCGACCGCCGAGACCGACGAGCTGCTCGAGCTGCGGCACCGGTGATCTCGACGTCGATCGTGCGGCCCGCGCTCAATCCCTGCTCGAACAGGCTGCTCTGCTTCGCGACGACGAACATGCCGGGCAGATTGCCCGCGACCTTCTGCACGAGCCCGACGAGGTCGCCGGAGCGCAGCGGATCGAGCGATCGCAGGCCGAGGAACACCTGGCGGTTGCGCGCGACGTAGAAGAAGTCCTGGATCGCCGGGAAGTCGAGCTTGGCGAGCGCCGCCTGGTCGTTGGGATCGACGTCCCAGTACGGCCTGAGTCGCTGCTCGATCGTCTGACCCATCGCGGTCAGCTCGTCGAGGTTGTAGCCCGGCGGCGGCAGCAGGATGCCGATCACGAGGTTGCGGTTGCCGGTCGGCAGGTACTCGACCTTGGGCATCAGCACGTAGCCGAGGCCGATCGAGCCGAGCACCAGCACGAGCGCGACGGCGACGCAGCGCAGCGCGCTGCGCTGGATCCATGCGTTGACGCCGACGACGTGCCGGACGAATCCTGCGCCGAACGCGTCGAGCGCGCCGCCGATCGCGTGCGGAATGCGCTTCCACAGGGCGACGCGCTCGCCGGGGCGTACGGCCGATGCGCCCTCTCGAACGTCTCCCGGTCCGGCAGCACACGCGGGGTCGCGACCGGGATGACGAGCGCCGAGACGATCATCGAGAGCCCGACCGCGGAGCTGATCGCGATCGCGATGTCGCGGAACAGCTGGCCGGCTTCCTCCTGCACGAACAGCACCGGCAGGAACACCGCCAGCGTCGTCATCGTCGACGCGACCACCGCGCCCCACACCTCCTGCGCGCCGTTGACCGCGGCCTTCCAGCGGTTCTCGCCCTGCTGCCAGTGGCGGAAGATGTTCTCGAGCACGACGACCGCGTTGTCGACGAGCATGCCGACCGCGAACGCGAGGCCCGCGAGGCTGATGACGTTCAGCGAGCGGCCGAGCAGCAGCAGCATGAGGAACGTGCCGACGATGCTGGTCGGAATCGCGAGCGCCAGGACCAGCGTCGATCGCGGGCTGCGCAGGAACAACAGCAGCACGAGGATCGTCAGCGAGCCGCCGACGACGATGTTCTGCTGCACGAGACCGATCGACGAATCGATGTACTCGGTCTCGTCGTAGACCTGCTCGAGCTGCAGGTGCTCGGCCTTCAGCACGCCGGCGTTGAGCTCGGCGTTGACCTTGCGGATGCCGTCCATCACCGCGATCACGTTCGCGCCGGTCTGGCGCTGCACGTTGATCGCGATCGAGCTCGCGCCGAAGTTGCGGACCAGTCCGTCGGGCTTCTTGAAGCCGAGGTGCACCTCACCGATGTCGCGCACGTAGACCGGCCGGCCATCACGGCGCGCGACGACGACGTTCTCGACCTCTTCGACGCTTCGCAGGCGGCCGAGCGTGCGCACGACGTAGCGTCGCTTGCCCTCCCAGAAGTCGCCGCCCGAGGTGTCCTCGTTGCGGCCGCGTAGCGCGAGGCGGACGTCCTGGATCGTCAGGTCGCGCGCGGCGAGGCGGCGTGGATCGATGACGACCTGCAGCTCGTCCTCCATGCCGCCGAGGACGTTCGAGTCGGCGACGCCCGGGACCTGCTCGAAGCGCACCTCGATGTCGTCTTCGACGAAGCGCCGCAGTTTCGGCACCTCGATCGGCGGAGGCAGCAGCTCCGTCGCCTCGGGGTGGGCCGCGGCGGCGTCCTTCAGCCGCGCGAGCCGCAGGCCGCTGCTCGCCGCGACGCGCGCGTGCTCGACCGCCGCGACGAGCTCGGGACGGTCGGCGTGGGCGCGCTGCCACTTCGCGATCTCCTCGGCGGACACCACGCGCGCGCGCAGGATGAACCACGCGATCGGCTGGTCGGCCGAGTTCGCGGTCTTGAGGACCGGGCGGTCGGCGTTCTCCGGATACTCGACGACCTGCTGGAGGCGGGCGTTGACCTTCAGCAGCGCCTCGGCCATGTCGGTGCCGACCTCGAACTCGAGCGTCAGGCGCGCGAGCGAGTCGAGACACTCCGACGTCAGCTTGGTCAGGCCTTCGACGCTGCGGACCTGTTCCTCCTGCTCGAGAACGATCTCGCGCTCGACCTCCTCGGGGCTCGCGCCCGGCCAGCGCGTCTCGACGGTGATCGTCGGCCGCTGCACCTCGGGCGTCAGCTCGATCGGCAGTCGGAAGACCGCGATGACGCCGAACAGGCCGACGAGGAGCACACCGACCGCGACCTTGACCGGGTTGTGGACGCAGGCTTCGATCAGATTCATGCGTCAGCGCCCGTCCGGCCCGGGGTTCTGGCCATTCGCGTTCGCGGGCGTCGCCTCGGTCGGCTCGACCTGCTGGCCGGGCCGCAGGCGCTCGTTGCCCTGCACGACGACGCGCATGCCGGCGGTGAGATCCTCGGACTTGACGACGATCTCGCCATCGAGCGCTTCGCCGGTCTCGACCGAGATCGGCAGCGCGACGTTGTCGTCGCCGACGACGTAGAGGACGGTGCGGCCCCCGCCCAGTACCAGCGCGTCCTTCGACACGACGAGGGACTGCCGCGGCACGCCGGTCTGCAGGCGGGCCTGCGCGAACATCCCCGCCTTCAGACGCGGGACGCCGTTGTCCACCGTGTTGGACACGCGGATGCGGACCGGAAACGTCCGCGCCCGCAGGTCGGCGGAGGGCGTGATCGAGTGGATCACTCCGTCGAACTGCTGGCCGGGCAGCGCCGGGATCTCGACCACGACGTGCTGTCCGATCGTCAGCCCGGTGACGTAGTCCTCCGGCACCGGGAGCACGATGTCGACGACGTCCAACGCGACCATCTGGACGACCGGGTCACCCTGCTTCAGCCAGGCCCCGACCTCGGTCCGCTCCTCGATGATCGAGCCGGCGAACGGCGCCCGGATCACGTGGCGTTCGAGGTCGTCCTCCAGCTGCGCGACACGCGCACGCTGCGCGGCGACCTTACCTGCCGATTGCGCCTTGACCTCGGCGCGCGGCCCCTCCTCGGCGAGCTTCGCGGCGGCTTCGGCGTCGATCCGGCGCCCGGTGGCGGCCGCGGCGTTCCACTCGGCGTCGCGCAGCTGATCCTCCGCGACCGTCTCCGTCCGGTAGAGCTCCTTGGCCTTGTCGAGCTGCCACTTGCGCAGCTCCTCCTCCGCCTTCGTCGCCGCCAGCTTGGCCTTCGCCTGCTCGATCTCCTCGGGGCGCGACCCGTTCTGCAGCGCCTGCTGCTCGGCTTCGAGGGTCTGGAGCTCGGCCTTGGCCGCGGCCAGCTCGAACGCGAGCTGATCGTCGCGCAGCTTCGCCAGCACGTCGCCGGCCTTCACGCTCGCGCCCTCGTCCGCCGGATACTCGAGCACCCGCCCCTCGACGTCGGCCCCGACCAACACCTCCCGGCTCGGCCGCACGTCGCCGACGAACAGCCGGGTCGGCCGCACCTCGCGTTCGACGACGTGGGACACGACGACGGGGACGGCTCGATCCTGTGCCGCGAGCGGACCGACGGTGCCGATCGCGAGGAGGAAGGCGGTCTTCGGGATCATGGGCCGAGCAGTGTAGGCCGCGGGCGGTCGGCGGCCAGGGGGTGGCTTGCGCGGTTCGGGCTCAGCCGGCGTGCCTCGCCAGCGCCGCGAAGCGGAGGCCCACGTCGCGGGAGACGCATACCCGGATGTGGGACAGGCTGGTCGGCCGCTCGCGGATCGCCGACAGCCCGTCGAGCAATTCGGACAGGTCGATGCCCGTCGACTCGAGGAACGCGACCAGCTCCGGACGCCACACCCTGCGATGGACCCGCCGCGCGAACCAGTCGTTCAACTCGAGCGTCTTCGGCCACACGACGCGCCGCCACACGACCAGGATCAAAAGGCACCACGCGAGACTCGCCGCGAGAAACGTCTCCGCGGCGCGTGTGTGATCGAAGATCAGGCGCACACCAGCGATGGCCACCACCAGCGGAATGACGGCGGTCAGGATCGTGACCGCCGCGAGCCAGGCCATGCCGATCGGGGAGCGGGAGCCGAGGCGGTCGATTCTCCGAACGAACCGGGTCATGCGCTTCTGGAACTCGGAGGTCGGGATGGTCGCATGCGACGGCCCGAGCCGGTCGGTGAGCTCGTGCCGCCACATTTCGAGGGCAGCCAGCGGGGCCCACCAATCGCGGTCATCGTCCGGAAACGCCTCGAGCAGCTCGCCGCCGGCGGATCCCAGCTCGAATTGCATCGCCAGGAACGCCCGGTCGGCGGCGACGATCTCGCCCGCCGCGATCGCCTGCAGCGCGCGGTCGATCGATCCACGCAACGGATGCGCGGCGACGAACTCGTCGCGCCGCGCCCGATACTCGTACAGCGCCTCCAGCAGATCGGGGTCGGGAACCGGCAGCCCGGCGTCCTCGAGCTCGTCCCAAGCGGCGCCGAGCCATCCGTCGTCCGCGTCGAACAAGCCGGCGCGGAACAGCGTGGCCGCGAGCTGCAGCGTCGCCGGATGGTGGTCGGCGCGGAGCTTCCGCCGGCAGCGCGCCCAGGATGCCGCGACGTGTTCGAACGGCGCCCGGGCAGCGAACTGGAGCCACAGTCGTTCACTGAGGTAGCCGAACAACGCCGGATCGCCGACGCCGGCCAGTCGTTCGACCAGCGTCTCGGCGTCATGCACGGCCTCTGGGCGATGGCAGTACGCGTAGAGCGTGCTCCGCAGCTCGGGTGATTCCGGCCATCGCCGGAGGCCGTCGACGAGCCAGCCGACGAAGTCTCCGGAGTCGGAGTCGTCGACGACGTCGCTGAGCAGAGCGAGATGCAGGTGGTCGCGCGGCGACTTGTCCGCCCGATTTCGCAGCTCGTCGGACACCGCCCGCGGACCCCGTCGTGCGATCTCGTCCCCGTAGTCCCGCGACGCGGCGGTGTCCATCGGCGCCTGCGACCGGGCCTCGTACCGAGCGATGTCGACCGATGTCGGGGTCTCGCCGCGCTCGGGCGGCTCCGCGAGGTATCGCAGTCGTTCGTCGAGTGCTTCGTACGCCGCGCGAATCCGCAGGAACTCCTCCGGATGGCGCTCCGGCTTGAAGCGGCGCAACCAGCGGTTGTAGCTGCGCTTCAGATCCTTTCGGTCGAAGCCCGGGTCCAGCCCGAAGAAGCCGAGCGGATCGTGCGGCAGTCGATCCCATCGCGGTTCCTCGTCGTCGGACTTCAACGATTCACCACGTGGAAGATCAGTCGCAGCAGTTGGAAGACCACGTAGAGGCTGATGGCGATGCCGCCTGCGGTGCCCGCGCGCGACAGCCGTCGTTCCTTCCGCAGCGCCGCCATCCGCGTGAAGTGGTCCGGTGCGAGCGCGAACACGGCCGGATGTCTGCGGCGGATACGACGCGCGGTCTGCCTGCCCAGCTTGCTCCGGGTCCGGTCCAGCTGTGCGAGCCCCAGCCTGCCCGCCTCCTGCGGCGGCGCGATGACGAGCTCACGCACGCGCTCCCGGGACTCGGAGTCGAGGCCCGTGTCGCCGGCGAGCCGTTCGAGTGCGGGCCTCGCGACGGACGCACGACGCAGCCTGGCGGCCCAAGCACTCAGATCCGGTTCCTCGATCGAGACGACCTCGTCGAGCTGCGCCTCGAGATCCGCGTCGTCGAGCTCGTAGAAACGATCGTGCAAGTCCCGAAGGCGTTCGGTCGTTCGCTGCCGGAGCGACGCCCGGTCCGGTGCCATATGTCGCGTCGGCCCGGTGTCCTCGATCAGTCCCAACGCGCTCGCCCGCAGGGCGACGAGCGTGTCCGCGTCCCGT
Source organism: uncultured Planctomycetota bacterium (assembly GCA_963823025.1). Classification (GTDB taxonomy): domain Bacteria; phylum Planctomycetota; class UBA1135; order UBA1135; family UBA2386; genus CAWGKH01. The sequence goes on from CAWGKH010000015.1 coordinate 186,749, forward strand.
ACCGGATCCAGGGACAGCACCTTCCGGAGGTAGTCGCTCTGGTCGCTGCCCTTCATTCGCTGCAGTGGCCGTCAAACGGGTGGTCGAGTGCCGAGAGCGTCTGTAGCAGCGCGTTCCTCGCGACGTCGAACCACTCGCGCTCGGTGTCGTGGAGCGCCGACTCGTATGCGTCGACCGCGCTCTCGAGGGACTCGCGCTGATACGGAGAGATCTGTCCGAGCACGCGCTCGGCGAACAACAAGAGGCGGCGGTTCTCGACGTCCTCGCGAGGGTAGAACTTCAGCCGCTGTAGATTCTCGATCGCTTCGCGGATCCGCGTCTCGTCGAGGTTCTCGACGTGTTGGGTGAACACGCCGGTGAACTTCCGTCCAGTCTCCTCGACGGCGGCTTCGACCTCCAGCAGGCCGTCGACGTCGTAGGTGAAGCGGATCGCGATCACTGCTGAGCCGGACCGCGGGGATGTCCGTCACGGGAACGAGCCCAGCAGAAGGTTGTCCGCGACCTTGCGTGCGTCGCCCTGGTACACGTATCACGAGGACGTGAGCTGGTTCGGGGCAGCGTTGGACGAACCCTCGCGCGACACGGGGATCGTCGTGTTGCGGTGGATCACCGGCAGGAAGTAGCCATCGCGGTGCCGGCGCCGAAGTCTTGGTGATCTCGATGCCAAGGTGAACGGGCAGACGTCGGTGACGACGATGTCGTCGACGGCGCGCATCTTCCCCGAGCAATGCCGCCTGCACCGCTGCGCCCTTCGCGACCACCTCGTCCGGATCGACCGAGCACAGCGGTTCGCGCTCGAAGTACTCCGCGACAGTTCTGAACCAACGGGTCACGCGTCGCACCGCCGGCGAGCACGATCTCGTCGACGTTCCGCACCGAACGTCGCGCCGTCGCGGAGGACCTTGACCAGTGGGCGCATCAGCCGTCGAGCAACGGCTGTGACAGTTCGCCGTACCTCGACCGATCCAGCCAGAGAGGCGGACGGTCGGGCTCGAGCGACCCGTCGAGCTGCCGGGAAGGCAACGGGACGCGATCATCGACTCCGAGCGCGCGCTTGGCGAGCTCCGCCGCTGGCGCAGCCGCGCGACGCGCCGCGGCTGTCGGGCTTCGATCGACCTCCAGGTCAAACCCCGCTGCTCGCAACGCCCAGCCGACGATCCGATCGGTGAAGTCCTCGCCACCCAGATGGCTCTCGCCGGCCGTGGCGACGATCTCGAGTGTGCCCTCGAACACCTCCATCAACGTGACGTCGAAGGTCCCGCCACCGAGGTCGAACACCAGCAGGGTCTTGTCCGCGTTCTTGTCGAGCAGGCCGTAGGTCAGTGCCGCGGCGCTCGGCTCGTTCAGGATCCTCCGAACCTGGAGCCCCGCGAGCTGCCCGGCGATCCGGGTCGCCTGTCGTTGGTGGTCGTTGAAGTATGCCGGCACCGTGATCACCGCGTCGGTGACGCTCTCCCCGAGTGCGAGCTCGGCATCGGCCTTCAGCGACTGCAGGACGAGGCTCGACAGCTCCTGCGCGGTGAACGTCCTGCCACCGAGCTCCGCGGTGCGGTCGGTGCCCATCCAGCGCTTGAAGCACGCGACCGCCCGCGTCGGGTCCACGACCTGCAGCTCGCGCGCGGCGTCGCCCACGAGGATCGATCCGTCGTCGAGCATGCCGACCACCGACGGCGTCAGAACGCGGCCCGAGCTGTTCGGCAGGAGCCGCGGCCGGTCGGTGTCGAACACCGCACACAGCGAGTTCGTCGTCCCGAGGTCGATGCCGACGACGCGTGGCATCCGCGTATCTTTCTGGCGATGGCGAGGGCCGTCAACGTCGGGTCACCCTCGCCACTTCGCCGCCGCCTCGAGCCGTTCCTCGGCACTCCCATCGGGGTCGTAACCCCGGGCGTCGCCGAACTTCTCGGTCAAGGCGCCGATCGCGATCTCGCGCGCGGCGCGACTCTCGGACATCAGCATGTTGACGAGCTCGGTGCGCGCCGAGGCGTCGCCGAGGAACAGCCGCGTGCGTGCCGCCCGTGCCAGCACGCGGTCGGCCGGGCAGGCGTCGTTCGCGGTCGGCGCTCGGCCGAACTGATCGGGCACGCGTCGTTCGAACTCGCGGATCTGCGGGATCGTCGCCTGGTCGCCGGCGTCCTCGAGCGCCCAGCAGGCCCACTCGGCGACGGCCGGTACCGGGTCGCGGAGCGTCGCGGCGAGCCACGGCGCGGCGTCCTGGTCGCCGGTGCGTCCGAGCGCCTCGCAGACCAGCGCGCGCTTCTCCGAGAACCCGGATGGGAACGTCAGCCCTTCGACCAGTGCCGGCACCGCGGCGTTGCCCATCTCGACGAGCCTGGCCAGGACCGTGCGGTCGTCGTCGGCCTCCCGCATCGTGTCGGTGCCGCCACCGAGCTCCTCGACGAGTTGCCAGGCGCGTTCGCGCGCGGCCTCGTCCACCTCGGGCATCGTCCGCAACGCCTTGGCGCCGGGGTGCTGCATCGCCCAGGACTGGAGGCGGGCGAGCGCCTCGAGACGCGCGGCGTCCGGGCCGTCCGGCTCGTAGCCGAGATGCACGCCGGTGACCGCGAAGAAGCTCTCGAAGAAGTGCTCGCGGACCAGCGAGTCCGGGTCGCTCATCCCGTCCAGAAGATCGGGGATCCCGGCGCCCGAGCCGAGCGTCGCCAGCGCGACCGCGAGGCGGCGCCTGGACTCGGGATAGCGGGCTTCGGCGAGCGCGTGCTCGACGGCCGGAACCGAGCTCCGGTCCTCGAGCGTCGCGAGTGCTTCGGCACTGGCGATGACCACGTCGGGATCCGGATCGTCGATCAGTCGGCGCAGATCGGGCAGCGCCGCGGAGGCGCCGAAGCTGCCGAGGGCGACCGCGGCGCTCCGCCGGTCGAGCGGGTGCGGTGCCGAGGTGGCGTCGAGCAATGCCGCGAGGATCGCCTTGCGCTCCGTCGGGAAGCCGATTCGCGCGAGCACCTCGCGCGCGTGGATCCGCACGTAGAGCTCGTCGTCGTCCATCGCATCGACCAGGGTCGGCACCGCCGGCTCACCGATGCGCACGAGGACCTTCATCGCGCCGTTGAACGACTCGTTGCTCCAGCGGCCGAGCGTGCGAATCAGTGCCGGGTACGCTTCCGGCCCGATCTCCGCGAGGCGATTGCTCGCGAGGCGGCGGACCTCCGGCAGGTGTGATTCGAGCATCGTCGTCAGGCGCGTGATCGCCTCGGGCGAGGTCGAGTCCGGAATCTTCACCGGGCCCGAGCCCGGCGCGGGGCGGACGCCGTTCGACAGCCCCTCGGGATCGAGGAAGTCGCTGACCTCGGTCGCTGGAGCCGGGAAGCCGATGTAGGGCGCGTCCTTTGCCGGCTGATCGGATGGCGTGATGCCGGTGAACGGGATGCGCTCGTCCGCGAGGCAACGCGACAGATGCGGATCGTCGTCGTCGCTCGGCCGGTAGGTCTTGAAGAACAGCTGGCACTCGACGGTGCCCGACGCGACGCCGATCGGCACCCGCTGCTCGCGCGTCTGGCCGGACGGGATCTGCGTGCTGACCGGCATCGTCAGCTGGTGCGGCTCGAGCTCGAGCGCGTACGGATAGCGACACTGCAGCCGTGAGCGGCCGACTTCCTTGCCCGACGCGTCGCGCACGATCACGAGCGACTCGACGGCGCGCTGCGCGTTCGCGGTCTGGAAGTTGTGGCCGACGCCCGTGTTGCGTGATGCGGACGACGACCTCGTTGCCCTCGATCGACGCCTCGTAGCGATAGGCCTTCGCGAGCTGCGCGCGTTGTCCGCGAGCCGGGAAGACGTGGCGAGCGCACGAGGCGCGGCGGCTCGCCGACCGCGACCGGGCGCTCGACCACGCGGCATGTGGCAGTCCATGCAGACCTTGCCCGTCCTGCTTGCCGTGTCGGCGCGCGCGACCACTGCTCGGGGGTCCCGGCGATGCGGTGGCAGGTCGCGCAGTCGGCGACCGTGCCGACGCGCGGGTCGAACGCCGTCTTGCACTCCGGCCCGCCGTGGAAGTCGGAGTAGTCGTAGGCCGGCCTTCGCAGTGGCACGTCATGCAGGTGTTGCCCTCGTCGAGGTTCGTCGTAGCGCCGGATCGGCGTCATGCCGATGCCGGTCTCGAAGACCGGGCGCGGCGTGTGGCAGCGGATGCAGTCCTCGCGCCGGAATGTTACGCGTCGCCATCCGCGCCTCGCTGTCGATGGAACGCGCGGCCGTGCGTGTTCTGCTGCGTGCTCGGCGTAGATCGCCGGGTGGCAGGTCGCGCAGAACCGGCTCTCGGTTGGCAGCGGCGCATGCACGGATGCCGGCATCGGTGCCGCGGACGACATCTGGTCGGCTGCGGACGGCGCGTGGGCCACGGTGCACGTGGCGAACAGGATCGCGAGGCCTGCGGTCAGCGGGAGGGCCGCGCGGCGGAGGAGGGTCTGAGTGGGCAGCACCCCCCGAGCATCGCGCCGGGGCGCGCGCGGCTCAAGGTCCGGCGGGGGGGAGGCGGACTGCGCGCTCGGAACCGCCGCGTGGGGGGATCGGTCTCGGCGATTCGATTGCCGGCGCTCGCCGAATCCGAGGCCGTTCGAAGCAAGGATCGGTCGATCCCCGGGTCCCACGTGCATGCGCATCCGGGATCTCGGCAGCGTCGCTCTGTGGCTCGTCGCGTCGTGCTGCGCGTCGTCCGGTCAGGCCTTGCGGGAACCACCCGAGAATCCGGCCTCGACCCGCCCTGCGCGACCGCTGCGCGTCGTGCATTGGCAGTCCGGCGACGATCCGGTCCGACTGATCCGCGAGAGCGACGGGTTCTGCTTCCTCTCAGCGGTCGGTGGCGGCTTCGCCGGTGGTGGCGAGTGGGTGCGCGTCCGCGTCGAGGGCGGCTGGTGGGTCCTGACGGGTCACTGCCAGCAACCCTTCCTGTGGGCCGAGGCGACGTGCGTGCCGTTCGACGCCACGCGCGCACACCTCAGCGGGTGCGCGCGGTCGCCGGATCCTCGCGCCTCGGCCGAGACGATCACGCCCCCAGCGAGATCTGCGCGGCGTCCGAGGTGATCACGTACTGGTAGTCGCAGCCGACGAAGCCGCACTGCTGGAACATCGAGAACCACTGGCCGTACAGCGTGGCGCCGGCGAGTGAGGGGTCGGCAGGGACGTCGATCGTCAGCGCGTTCTCGTAGACCGCGAAGTTCGGCGGCACGGCCGCCATCGGGAACACCAGATCGGCCGTCACGTGCACAGGGTGCAGCCGGTCGGCTGGTTCACGAACAGCTGCGGGATCGGCAGGTTCTGCGGCATCAGGCCGATCGCCAGGAACGGCTGGATCCCCGACTGCGTGAAGTCCACGGCGTGGTTCGGGCCGGTGTAGGTGATCGAGAACCGCATCCCGACCCGGGGGGTGCCGGTGAGGCCGATCGCCGGGATGTCCCTCTGGGTGCCGCCGGGCGGCATGCAGCCGGTGCCGAACGGCTGGAACACCGGCGTCTGGGCGGACGCGGCGGGCGTGAGGGCGAGTGCGCCGATCAAGGCGAATGTGCTGAACGCGAAGCGAAGCATCGTGGAGTCCTCCAAAGGGTTCGAAGAGCGGTGCGGGGCACGACCAGCCAGGTCGACCGGAGCGGTACGCGCAGAACCGGACCGCCGACTGCCAGCGGGGTCGGGGATTTCTCGTCGGCCGCCGCGAACGCGCCGGCCGCGCGGTCGCGGCCGGCCGTGCCGATGCGCCGGACCGCGAGGCCGCCGGCGGCGGATCGGGCGGGCCGCACCTCGCGGCACCGCCTGCTTGCGGGTACACGGAATCGCGTGACGGACCGATGCGACGAAGCCGACCTCGCGATCCTCGACGAGCTGGCGGTCGGGTCGCGTTCGCTCGACGAGCTGCGGGTCGGGTGCGACGTCGACGTCACCGGCATCCTCGACCGATGGGAGGAGATCGCCGCCGGGCCGGGCGGCGTCGCGCGCGTCGAGCGCCTGCTCGCGGCGCTGTCGCTCGACCGCGACGGGCCCGAGCGGTTCGCGGCGCGCGTCGCGCAGCTGGTCGACCGCGGCCTGGTGGCGGTCGGCGACGCGGGTGCGTTCCGCCTCACCGCGGAGGGTGCTTCGATGCGGCGATCGTGCTCGTGACGTCGTCGCGGGACGACGGCGCGCCGGAGATCCGTTCGCCGTCGTCGTCGTATTCGACCGGTGCGAACTGCGGTTCGCGCAGGCGTTCGAACAGCCTCGCGGTGCGTGCGGGAGCATCCGGTGCGTCGAGCGCGAACAGCCGGAACGTCTCCTTCTCACCTTGCCCCGCGTACATCAGGTACGTGCCCTGCGAGCGGTGCGCGTACGCCGCGAGCCGGGTGACGACGCGGTAGTCGAGGCGGTCGTGGAAGCCGAACTTCTGCGTCCGATCGAATTCGTAGGGCCCGACGTCGGTGCGCAGCCTGGTGATCGGCCAGCCCGGCAGCTCATCGGGCGGCGGCTCCTTGCCCTCGAAGGCGCCGCCACCTGCCGCGAGCACGATCGGTCGCGAGTCCGCGGGCAGGCGCTCGACCGCCTGCAGCGCCAGGATCGTCGCCGCCTGATGGTGACCGTGCGTGCTCGGAGTCGGTCGGTGCACGAACACGAAGTCGGTACTGACCACTCTGCAGCACCCAGTCCAGGCACGCGCGGATGCGCGGGAGGTTCCAGACGTGCGCGTCCGGGTCGAGGACCTCGTGCGGGTCGGTCGTGTAGTGGTTGTCGGTCTCGCCGAGCATGTAGAGGTCGCGAAGGTGCAGGATTCGCGACCTCTACATGTCGGCGAGACCGACAACCACTACACGGACCGACCCCGCACGACGAGGTCCTCGACCCGGACGGGCTGACTTCCGCGCCGTCCGCGCGTGCCTGGACTGGGTGCTACAGAGTGGTGCGTGCGACTTCGTGTTCGTGCACCGAGGGCACCGAGCTCGCACGGTCACCATCAGGCGGCGAGGATCCTGCGGCGCTGCAGGCGGTGCGAGCGCCTGCCCGCGGACTCGCGACCGATCGTGCTCGCGGCAGGTGCGGGCGCCTTCGAGGGCAAGGAGGGCACCACCCCGATGAGCTGCCGGGCTGGCCCCCGACCAGGGCTGCCAACATGCGGGGCCTTACGAATTCGATCGGACGCAGAAGTTCGGCTTCCACGACCGCCTCGACTACCGCGTCGTCACCCGGCTCGCGGCGTACGCGCACCGCTCGCAGGCACGCTGCTGATGTTGCACGCGGGGCGAGGTGAGAAGGAGACGTTCGGCAGTTCGCGCTCGAGCGGCAGGCCGGATGCTCCCGCACGCACACAAGCTGTCGAACGCCTGCGCGAACCGCAACCGCGCACCGGTGGAATACGACGACGACGGCGAACGGACTCCGAGGCGCCGTCGTCCCCGCGACGACGTCACAAGCACGATGGCCGCATCGAAGCACCCTCCGCGGTGAGGCGGAACGCACCGGCGTCGCCGACCGCCACCAGGCCGCGGTCGACCAGCTGCGCGACGCGCGCCGCGAACCGCTCGGGCCCGGTCGCGGTGCGAGCGACAGCGCCGCGAGCAGGCGCTCGACGCGCGCAACCCGCCCGGGCCCGGCAGGGTCTCCTCCCATCGGTCAAAATGTCGGTGACGTCGACGTCGAAACGGCCTGCAGCTCGTCGCGCGGTACGCGGGCCCGACCGCCAGCTCGTCGAGGATCGCGAGGTCGGCTTCGTCGCATCGGTGAAACGATTGCATGTACCGCAGCGGCGGTGCCGCGAGGTGCGGCCCGCCCCCGATCCGCCGCCGGGGGTCCGGCGGGCATCGGCACGGCCAGGCCGCGACCGCGCGACCGGCGCGTTCGAGGCGGCCGCGAGAAATCCGCGACCCCGCTGGCAGTGGCGGTCCGGTTCTGCACGTAGCGAATTGGGTCGACCTGGCTGGTGCATGAAACACACGGCTCTTCGAACCCTTTGGAGGACCCCACGATGCTTCGCTTCGCGTTCCGCGCACTCACCTTGATCGGCGCACTGGCCTCCACGCCCGCCGCGTCCGCCCAGACGCCGGTGTTCCAGCCGTTCGGCACCGGCTGCATGCCGCCCGGCGGGGCGCCAGAGGGACATCCCGGCAATCAGCCTCACCCCCGGCACCCCCCGGGTCGGGATGCGGTTCTCGATCACCTACACCGGGCCCGACCGCGCCGTGGACTTCACGCGCAGTCGGGGTGCGGCCATTCCTGGCGATCGGCCTGATGCCGCAGAACCTGCCGATCCCGCAGCTGTTCGTGAACCAGGCCGACGGCTGCGGCCCTCTACGGCTCGGACGGCCGAACTCGTGGCCCCGATGGCGGCCGTGCCAGCCAAAGCTTCGCGGTCTACGAGAACGCGCTGACGATCGACGTCCTTGCCGACCCCTCACTCGCCAGCGGCCGCGCTCCTCCACCGCCAGTGGTTCTCGATGTTCCAGCAGTGGGGAAAAGTCGGCTGCGACTACCAGTACATGATCACCTCAAAAAAAAAACATAGTTGGGGGGCGTGATCGTCTCAGCCAAGCGCGAGGATCCGGCGACCGCGCGGCCCCGCTGAGGGTGGCATCAAACACGCCACACGCGTAGGCCGATGCGT
>CAWGKH010000016.1:0-228966 GCA_963823025.1 uncultured Planctomycetota bacterium
AACGGGAATGCGACCTCGCGCCCCCCCCGCCGAGGGTTAGCCCTCCGACGCGATCAGTGCTTCTTCCTGCCATTCGGTTCGGCAAGGACCTCGCCGTTCGGTAGCTGCCCATATGGAACCGGCTTGAGCCGCAAACGCTCGCGGTAGGTGTTCCACGCCTTGTAGAAGTTCCGCATCTCCTTGTCCCTGCCCACGAGGCGGTCCCCATTGATGCCGGATATCCGCCAACCACCGACGAAAGAGCGCAGCCCATGCCGAGCGCTTCGTGCGAGGCGTCTCGCATCGGCTTCGACCGCGGCGTCGACGCGCCCGCAGGCCTCGTCCGTCCAGACCAGCGCAGCCGCGCGCCGAGCCTCTTGCTCCGCGGCTCCCGCCTCCAACCGCCTACGAGCGTCGAGGGGAATCAACCCGTAGCACACAGGATCAAGGCCCAGCGAGCCCCGACAATCGTTCCAGGCGACGTAAACAGCCAACATGACGCGCCGTGCTTCGTCGTGATCGCCGAGCCACGCGGGCTCGCTCGCGCCAGAAGCCGCGCTGCTGCACGCTTCGAGAGCAGCAACGAGACGACGATCGGCGGCACGTACCTTTCCGCTTCGTAGGTTCGCCGTTTCGCGTTGAACGGCTCTCTCGATATCGAATCCGACGGCGCGAGCCGTGTCGATGCACATCCGAGGCGTCCACTCAACTGATTCGATGAGCTTCCGGGCTTCGCTTCGTTCTCGGTCCGCTTCTCTCGCGCAGTCGGTCCTCCTCGGCCGCCTGCTTCTGGGAGGCATCGCATTCGTGTTCTCTCCCGACCGTTTTGGCGAGACTCCGTTCCGCGCCTCGCTGCTGGGCCTCCAGGCGAGCGACTTGTGCACGCTGTCTTGCGAGCTCGGCTTCAAGCTCTTCGATTTTCCGCCCTTCTTCGGCGGCCGAACTACTGGCCTCGGATGCCGGCTCGACGTCGGCAGAGATGCGGTTCGCCGGTGCTGCGGCGTCAACATCGGAAGTCTCCGCCGACGGGAGCAGGTCTCGGATGATCAACGCGCCCAGGACAAGCGAGGCCGCAGCGGCGGTCCACGCGAACATCGCAGTGCGACGGGCTCGGGCGCGCCGATGAGCTACCAGAGCTTGAACGCGGTTCCTCGATGAGCCGGGCATGGTGTTGCGACTCCTTGGCGGCTTCCCGGTCGAACCGGGCGACGACGAACCTACCGAACCGCTGCCCGATGACGCAAGGACCTATGCTGCCTCAGAGCATCACGTCGCGATGTTTGGCCCGGTCCGGCTCGGTGGAGGCCCTGACCGCCGGATTCACGCGGATCGCGGCTGCCGACAACATACTGCAACCACCAGGCGTGGCACTGCCCTTCCCAATGCCCGGTGCCATACTCATGGGACGTCCCCCAGTGGGTGGTAATGGTCGTCGATGCGCAACTGCGGTGAGACCGACCGAGGCCGCGCCCGTGCCGCTGGGGCGATCGCCGGCAGCAGCGCGGCAGCCCCCCGCCGGATCCGACCTCACCGGGAGCGGCGATCGGCAGGCGACGCGACCTTCGGCGCCACCCGCATCAACACACCTCGACTTACTCCATGCAGAGCTGCAGCACCTGGTCGTAGGAGCCAGCGCCCATCGCGCGCTGCACGAACTCGGTGGCGCGCTCAGTCTGGCCGGCACGACGCAGTGCCTCGCGCACGCGGCCGATGATCGCGAAGACGTTGCCGTCCTGGCCGAAGAGCTCGCAGACCGGCTTCGGTGGCTCGGGGGGACGACGTGTGCCGCCGTCGTTCGCCGCGGTCGCGTCCTCCATGGCCACCGCGCGCACCCACGCGAAACGTTCTGCCAGATCCCCGATTCGCTGGCGCGCGTCGTCGAGGTCGTCACAGCCGTCGAGGATCGAGACGATTTCCAACCGCTCGGCCACGACGTCCGCGAGCTTGGACTCGGCGTAGTCCTCGTCGCCCAACCGCGGGTCGACCCGCACCGGACGAGCGTCCCGGTCCAGCGTCAGGAAGTCCTCCAGGGCGTTCCGCAGTTCGAGCCGGAAGGTGAGCCGGCGGCCGCGCGCCACGAGGATCGGGCACACGGTCCCGTCCTCATCGGTGTGGCGGGACCGCTCGAGGATCGTCAGGCCGAGGTCCGCGACGCTGGCCTCGAGCGACTGGATCAGGACCGGCAGCCAGCGCGCCGTCGCGGTCATCGCGCGCGCGGTGTCCTCCTCCGAGGTGAAGTTCATGGCGGGATCGATCTCCTAGTTGATGGGTGGTCGGGGGCGTTCCGAGATCAGGGAAGGCCCGGGCCGAGGAAGGCGATCGCGTTCACGCCCCGACCGCCTTGCGCAGCCGCGCGCGATCGACCGTGGTGTAGATCGTCGTGCTGACGATCGAGGCGTGGTTCAGCGCCGCCTGGACCAACCGCAGGTCCCCCGACCGCGCGAGCAGCCGGGCCGCGTAGCTGTGCCGGAGCGAGTGCGCGCTCCGACCGGCGATCCGGCCTTCGCGAGCCAGCCGGCGAGCCGCCGCTGCGCGTGCCGCACGCTGATCCGGCGGCCCTTGGCGACGAACAGCGGCCCCGACTCCCGGTCGCCGACGAACCGGCGCAGCTTCCTGGCGAGGGCCTTCGGCATCACGACCACGGCCGGCCGGTCGTTCTTGGTGCGGCGCAGCGCGATCTCGCCGTGCTCGAAGTCGATGTCGTCGACGTCGAGAGCCAGGGCACTGCCGATCCGGACGCCAGTGCCGAGGAGCAGCTCGACCAGCATCCGATCGCGGGCTGCCTCGGGTCCCTCGGCGGCGGCCAGCACGTCGAGCAACCGCTTCTGTTCGTCTGCGTGTAGTCCCCGCGGCGGCGGCGGAGCGCAGCGTGCTCGACGGAGCAGGCGGGCCGGGTTCGCGGCCACGAGGCCAGCGGCGTGCAGGTGCGCGCAGAAGCACCTGATCGACGTCCGCATCGCGTTAGCGAGACCGCCTTCTTGGCGCCCCCGCGGCAGCTCAGCTCCGCGCGCGTCGTCGGCGAAGAACTGGGCGAGCACGTCGGGCGTCAGGCCGGCGATGTCGGTGCCCATGGCCGGCGTCCTCGAGCCAGTGGACCAGCGCGGTCACGTGCCGGCGGGTACTGGCCGATGGTGTGCGGCGAGCGGCCGTCGGCGTGGAGCTGCAGGAGGAAGGCTTGGAGTGCATCTTGGAGTTCCATGGAATGTGACACTGAGCCATGGCCTGGCCGAGCGGATCAAGCGGTCAGGAGGGCCGGATGGCGGGGTTGGCGCGCCTCGTCCCGGGCCAGCGGAACCGCCCGGTTCCCACCCCCTCCCGGCCGGCCCGGACCCCGGTGCTGAGCGCCGATTCCGGCCGCTCCACCGTTGAAACACCGTTGGTTAACGGTGCCGGGCGGCCGCGGGCGCGGCCGGCCGCCCCGCCGACGGCGCATTTCCGCGAGCATGTGACCTGCCGGTGAGCGCGGCCGTCCGCGGCCCTCGGGCATCGATCGCGCACAACCGCACATGGACCGATCTCCACGCACGCCGGGGAACCGTAGTGCGCAAGCATCGGCAGCGCGTTCCTGGCGACGTGCGGACAATGCCGAGGACCGCGAGCACGCGCCGTCACAGTCGGATTCCCGGCGCCCGTTGTCGCGGCTCCGCTACCATGCGCACGGACGATCGAAGGCACCTCAGGTCCCATGGCCCGTGCACAATCCCAGCACCCCTCCAAGTCACCTCGACCACTGACGAGCAATACCCCCCCGAGTCCGCGCACGAACGATGGCCCCCTGCGGAGTCCGAGCACTCTCCTCCACGAGGCAGTGAACGACATCGTGAACGGCCTGGCGGGCGTGCTGGCGCGCGTCGAACGATACTCGTACCTATCGCACGGTTTGTCGGTGCTGGACCAGCACAGGGACTACCCGGAAGCGGAGGAGAAATCGGATCCACCAGACGGAATGCCAACTTGGCGCGCCGTGATCGACTCCCTGCGCACGGCCGTTTGCCGGGCAAACGAACTGTGGGACATCCGCGAGCCGGACTCGGGCACGCCGGCGAGGTTCAGCTACTCCGTGGCGACTTCGGGTCCGGTGACGTGCGGTCCTCTGATCAGAAACAGCCATCACGACTTGGTGATCGCCGCCGGGCGCCTGATCCTAGATCCTCTGGACGCAGACGCGATCACGGAGGACGAGGTCAAGCCGATTAGCGCGTGCGGAGTCGCTGATGCCGTATCCTCCCGTCTAGTTGCTCGCGTTCAGGTCGTGCGCGAACTACGAACACAAGGTTGGTGTCATGCGACGCGCCTCCACCTCGATCGCGAGTTCGCGGCCGTCGAATCGCGGCGCCGCGATCAGCGAACGGCGCAGCAAAGCCCTGCGGCGAAGGCAATCAGCTTCGAGTGGGACGAGGATCGAGCCATTGTGCGCGAGGGTAGCACCATCGTGAGGGTGAGAGGCAAGCGCAGCGTCGCTCTGATGCGCGCGGTCGTCGAGGCTGACGGCGCTCCTGTACCTCTGGAAAGACCTGATCGCATCGGAGCTGGAGTGGGCTGGCTGCGAACTTAACGCTCGCCAGCGGGCCAGACCCGAACAGGCCCACTCGACACCGAGAACCGCACTGACGGTCGCGAGCCTTCAACGCGCCGGAGGCAGAGTGCGCGAGAAGCTCGGGAAGCTCGCGTACCACTGGCATCAGGACGGCCGCGGCGCAAGTTGGAATTCGCAAGTTCAGTAGTTCCCATTACTTATCTTCGGACACTGTTCGGACACTCCGTGTCCGTTTGGTGTCCGGCATCTCCGTAGAGACCGCGCCGTCGATCGACGGCGCCCGACCCGGAGATGCAAATGGACACCAGAATCCCCCTTTCCACCGCGCAGGTTCGGGACCTGCTCGGACTGGACAACGACAAGCGGCTGAACGATCTCGTTCGCACCGGCCGGATCCGCCCTGCACCTCGGGTGGTGTCTGGTCGCCGCCTCTGGGAGATCGCGCACGTCACCGCCGCCGCGAACGCGCTCGGGATCCCGGTGGACGACGTCCGGCGTCGACTGGAGTCGGGCGATGCCTGAACGCACCAGTAGCCCGGGACGGCGGACCGACGCGGATCGGATGAGGCTCACCGGGCCAGACCGCCACGTCGTCATCAGTCGCGTGGGTTTCGTCTCCGCCACGCCTGTCGAGATCCGATCCGGGTTGATGGGCTGGGTCACGTTCGTGGTGAACGACACCATCGCAGTCGACGGCGTGGCCTTCCGGCGTACCCGCAAGGGCCGCCCGACACTCTCGTTCCCGTCCAAGCGCGACCGGAACGGCACCGACCACGCCTACGTCCGCCCACTCGACGACCGATCCCGGCGCGAAGTCGAGGGGCAAGTCTTCTTCGCCCTCGGCGTGGACACCGACGCGGAGGTGCGGTCATGACCACGCCGGATCCCAGCCTCCGCGAGCTCAGCTGCACCGAGCGAGCGATCGAGGATCTGCTCCGACGCTGCGATCCGGCAACGATCGACATGCCGTTCCAGGTGCTCCGCGACGGCCCAGCGGTGCTCGAGGAGCTGACCGGCTCCCGCCCACACCGATCGAAGGTGTACCGGCTCGCCACGAAGGGATCGCGCGGGGTCAGGTGGCGTGTGATCTCGGACGGGGGCGCGCTGTGTTCCACCCGCCGGTGGCTGGCGACGTTCCTGGTGGAAGTCGGTGAGGCGCGCCAGCGCGCTGCATCGGCCCCTTCCTTGAAGCAGGCGGACCCATCGCCTCCGCGCGTTCGACGCAGACGGCGCGCCTCCACCTCCGCGCGAGGTCAAGGTGCGGGTTGATCGCGCCGGCAAGAGCAGCGCGGACGATCTGCTTCGCGCGGCGCTCGAGCGCACCGACCCCGCCGCCGCGCTCGCCCTGGACGAGGTCGAGGACGACGGACTGCACGAGCGCCGGCTCACGCGCGCCCGTGAGGAAAACGGCTTGGTCGATCCCCTCGAACCGCCGGTGAACGCGAACGGCAACCACCGACCGCCTTCCGCGCTCACGCCTTCGGACGTGCTCGCCGAGTGGGGGCGCCGAGGCCCACTGGTTCACGAACCAACGGGGCTCGATTGGCTCGACGAGCGGACCGGCGGTGGATTGCCGTACGGCACACGTTGCTACGTGCTTGGCGCGCCCGATGCCGGCAAGACCGCACTGATGATCGAGCTCGCGGACAGCTACGTTTCGCGCGGTGTTCCGGTGGGCATCCTCGCGATCGACGAGGAACCCGGTGACATCGTTGACGCGGCTCGCCCAACGTTGGGGATTCGCTCGTGATGCCGTCGAACGGCGGACGGCTCTCGAAGCGATCGAGGACGAACTCGGCGATCTGCCGGTTCGGCTCTACGGCCCGGGCTGGACGATCGACCGCTCAGCAGCGGACCTAGCAGCGACGCACGGACGCGGCGCGCTCGTCGTCGACAGCGTGCAAACGGCGACGGCAGACGGCGAGGACCCGATGGATCCCTACGTGAACGCATCAACGCCCGCGTCAGTGCGCTCCGCCGGGCCGGCGAAACCTACGGCCACATCGTCATCGCGACCAGCAAGATGAAACCGACAGTTCTACGTCAACCCAGCGAACGCCGAGAAGCTCAACTCGCTGGGCGCCGGCAAGGAGACGGGCGCGATCGAATACTCGGCGCGGGTCCTTCTGGCGCTCCGATCGAACGCGACGGAGTTGTCGAACTCGCATCACCGAAGAACAAGCTCGGCACGAGCGAAGGCGTGATCTATCTGCGATTCGATCGCGCACAGCAGCGGTTCGCGCCGGTGCCGGGATTCATTCCTGCCCATGGCAAGGCGCCCGACGCCGAACGCCAACGCCGCAGGGCGCTCGACGACTCCGCGCACGTCGCAACCGAAATCGCCGCGGCGCCCGGTATTACCAATCGCAAGCTCCGAGCCGCCGCCCGCGCTCGGGCCGGCGCGATGTCGTCAGACCGTTTCGATGTCGCGATCGAGATCAGCGAGGCCGTCGTGTACCGCCCGGCGTCACACAACGCCAAAGCCCACTACCTCGACGGCGCTAGGGTCCCGGCCGAGACACTCGAGCGTCTCGAAGACAGCGACCGAGAGTTGGTCCGGGGGGCGGTTCCACCTCCGGAATCGGAGGCTGATCGTTGACCGTTCCGGACTGTTCCGCCGTGTTCCGGGCCGTTTCGCGGAACGCCCGGAGAGTGGTGTGTTCCGGCCTACGTAAGTAGGCCGGAACGCTCCGCCGCATTCCATCGCATCACGCTGGGACTCGTGCCGGAACACTCCGTGCCGACGCTGAACGCGACAGCAGCGCATCGACCGCCGCTCACCGTTGCGGTCGGACGGTATGGCCCCGCTCATGGACGAGAAGGAACCCTGTTCGGTGCAGGCGGAAGCAGGCGACGAGGCCGACGCTGAGCGCCCCCAACCTCACCGGTGACGAGCTGGTGCACTCCTGGTTCCAGCCGCACAAGCTCGACCTCGACCCCGACGCCACCGCAGGGGCACGACCCGGTCCAGCGGCGCCGCGGTGTCCAGGCTCACGCTTGATCACGCACAGGAGGGGACCGAGCGGCACGAGTAAGCCCTTGCGCCGGCGAAGCGCGCCGACGATCACGAAGCCGCCGTGCAGGAGTTGGACGACGATCGGGCGCGGAACCCGCAATCCTTTCTGTCCGTGCCCGAGCCGCCAGAAGGGCGAGGCGCCTGCGGCTACCTGACCGAGTTCTTCAAGATCGCGAAGGCGCAGGGGCTGATCGACCACCCGGAGGACGCGGCGCCGCGACGGGTCATGCCATGTCCTCCGCGACCGCCTTCACCGCAGCCCCACGCTGACGACCAGCAGCATCCACTGCGGAGCATCCCATCGGTCGGGGCTGCCGGGTTGTCCCGCACACAGCGCCGGGCACGACCAGACTTGATCGTTACAGTAAGCGAACCAGACCAGATCGCCGCTGAGCGTCAACGGGTCCAGCAGCGCGTTCGCACTGAACTGGCACCACGGTCCGGTGGTGGCGCCGAGGTGCATACCACTGGTCGCCGATGCCGACGACGACGTGCGAGCCGATGGCGCATGGCCGACTGTCGAAAGTCCACGCCTGCTCGACCGTGAGCGTGACGATCGGTACGCCGCTGCCCGGGTTGTCGAGGTGACCCCCGAGTCGCTGCCGCCGATTCGTGGACGGTAGGCGTAGAGCAGCACGAGCTTCGGCTGGCCGTTGACGAAGACCACGCCCGACGCATCGGGCCAGACCTCCGCGGTGCGCCACTGGATGAACTGCGACGCGCACGGAGCGGCCAGGAGCAGGCCGAGGACAGCGGTTCGGAACATGGGGGAGCCTCCTTCTCCGGCGAGCATATCTCCGACCCACATCCAAGTTCGCGGTCAGCGGCGTGCACTGAGCACGGATGCGGAGGCACCTAATCGGCCACCGGGGCCGGTTAACCGATCGACCGGCCGAACAGCGGCCATCGTGCGACCTCGGCGGGATCGGGCGACGGCCAGAACCGTCACTCAGGTCGAGGCTTCCGCACGTCCGCGGTCCCACCGATCCCTGCATCCGCGATGCGATGCGCGACATCGATTCGATTCCGCCGAACTACTGGCGCGTGTTCGCGAGGTCCTCCAGAAGGGCCGGCGTCATTTCTCGGACGAGGCGGAGCGTTGCTGCGGCGGTCGCGGTGAGCGGACGGCCCGAATTTGCTAGGATCCCTTCCAGGAACGAGTCGATCATCACTTCGACCTCGCGCGCGCTCACCGGGCTCGGCTCGATGTCGAATGCCTTGACCCAAGCGACGCGACGCAGATCGCGAGCGACCGCCAGCTCCATCCTGCGATTTCCGTCTGCGTCGTGGCAGTTGAACAACTCGAGTTTCTGGTCTTCCTCCGACGGCTTTCCGGAACTTGCATCCAGAACCCGAGAGTCCGCTGTTCAGGGTCGTACCTGAGCGGTCACCGACAACGGGAGATCGCGGGGAGACACGGACGTCGCCTCCCGTCCCAGCCGGATCGGTCCGGCTGCCTGGAAGGCCACGCCCGGGGGCACAGGTCTGGGTTCAGTCGTCGTCATCGATGGACTCTCCTACGCATCGGTAGAGAGGGCGCACGCACCGGCGAGCGAGATACTCGCAGCACGACTCCACGAGTCCCTCCACCAGCTGAGCCTGAACGAATTGCGTGGAGTTCTTGTGCAGGTTCTTGAGGGGTAGCAGGCCACCGGTGATGTTCGCACTCGTTCTTCCGTCGATGCACACGACCCCACCCAAGCCGTCTCCTACTCGCAAGAGGCAGGCGAACACGTACTTGGGGTTTCGACCGAACTCGACGCGAGACAAGAATTCCTCGTTGGCGTACATCTCTTCCCGATACTCGGCTTGCTCGTCGGGAGTACAATTCATCGTAGTTCTTCGTAAAGCCAGCTGTGATGCTGGTTCCGTCCAGCCACGCTCGGCCCGCGACTCCCTCAGCGATGCCTTTGGTGGCGCCTACTCGGAGCCAACGTCCCCGGACGTCGATGTCGTCGTTGCGGAGGAACGGCCTCAAGAACAAGTGCCCGGCTGAGTTCTCGTAGGGCAACAGACAAGGTCACGCGGAGGTCGGAATAGTCGTTCAGGAGGTGGCTGTGCAGGGCGTTAAGGAATCGCTGCGCGCGTCGAAGCGCCCTTTCGAATTGCGTTCGCTTCCGCTGGCGTCGCGCTGACAGCTTCAGCCACTCACCGAACAACCCCGCAACCAGGAACGGAATGGCGACCGCCTCGTGATCATGCCAGAGTGCGAAAGCGGTCGCTGCGGCCGCGCAGAGCGGAACCCCGAACTCAAGCACGTAGCCCCAGAACCAGTGCGCATCGAGAAATCAACGAAGCGCGCGAACCGCGATCTAGGCTTGGCCCTCCACCTCTGAGCGTTTTCGAATACTCGGTTCGCGATCAAGGCCCCACTCCGCGAGCCTGGGACGGATCTGAGGTGCCGACGTGCCGATTCACATTCCAGTGTGCCGGACGATCCAACTTCGACCTACCGAGAAGTCGTAGGAAAGCGCGGCGCGCCGGAATCGCCGGCCGACGGCTCCATTCAACACGATGCGCTGCCTCGCTGCGACGGCCGGTTGTCTAGCCGACGCTTTCCACCACTCGCGCCGCCGCCTGCAGGTCGGCCTCCGCGTAAACCTCCGTCATCGTCGCGCTCGCATGGCCGAGCAGCACCCGCGCGGCCTCGATGCCGTGCTCGCGCCGGATGCGCGTCGCCGCCGCGTGTCGGAGCTGGTAGGGGTGCCACGGGGGACGAGTGGCACGTCCTGGTCGCCCGCAGCGCCCGCTTCTCGAGCTTATGGTCGCCGCCGCAGGCGCGCTGGAGCCGCCCGACGTCGACCCAACCGAGTCCGGGTGACGAGGGCGCCGACCGGCAGCCGGGCGATCGCTTCGGCGTGCTCGGGCACCGCCGTGGCCATCGCCTTCCGGAGCCGCTGCCGCGTTCGCCGCGTCGATGGCGCGCTCGACGGCCCGGCCGAGGCGGTTCGCGTCGTAGTCTCACCGACGGGCTCGGCGGCGCGGTGGCCCGGTCGCGTTCGTAGCGGGCGACGTGGGAGCCCACAGCGGCGTCTGACGGGCCGCGCGGCGTCGGCGGCGACGTTCCTCGACCTCTCCCGCGGCGAGAACAGCGGCCGGTCCGCGGGCCTCAGGAGCAAGGGCTCCAGCACGCGCTGAGCCTGCGGGCCGAAGAACAGCGTGCGCCGCTTGCCCTTGCCGGCGGTCTTGTGCTCCGTGAGCGCCACGGACCAGACCTTCTCGGTCCGATCGACGTCGCAGCGGACACAGCTCGAACAGCTCCGAGGGCCTCGCGCCGGTCCACCACATGAGCTCCACGAGCGCCGCGACCGGGCGGCTCAGGAACGGCAGCACGGCGTCGACGTGCTCCCGATCGACCGGCAGGACCTGCCGGCTGGCGCGCGTTCCGGGCCGGCCCTCGCGCAGCGCAGGGAGCGACCGCAGACCCTCGAGCACCGTCGCGGACACGAGTTCCTCGCTGACCGCCCACGCGAACGCCGAGCGGATCAGCCGCACGCGCTCGTTGATCGTCCAGACCGTGAGCCTCGGCGTCTTGCCGTTCGCTCGCGTGAGCCCGACCAGGTGCTCGCGCACGGCTTTGAGCTTGAGCGGGCCGAACTCGGCCGCTGGCAACTCGCCGAACAGCTCCGTCGCGGCATCGAGGGCCGAACTCGTATCGCTGCTCGTTGTTGCGACGCCATCGATCGGTGCGCTCCGCCTCGATGTGGCGCAGGAAGCCGTCGCGCAGCGCGCGCACCGTGAACAGCGGCGCTGGCTCGCGCGTCGCCGGGCTCGGCGTCGACGTCGTGCGGGAAGCACCGGCCGTTCGCCTCCCAGGTCGCGAGATCCTCGGCGAACAGCCGCCGCGCCTCGTCGTCGAAGCGCCCGTAGCGGCGTTCCTCGCCGTCGAAGACCGCGTAGCCGTAGACGTCGACTCGGCCGTCCTTGCGCCGGATCGTCTGCCGTAGAAGGGTCGGCGGCGAGTCCTTCCTGCGCCGTGCTCGTCTCGTTCTCGATCGCATCGCAATCACCCTCCGGGGTGCGTTTAACCGAACATGTTCGGTTATTCCGCGTGGGTGTCGCGCCGCTCGCCCTCGGAGCGGGTTCGCACAAGTGCGCGATCGACTACGGCTTATGATAGAAGCCCAAGGTCGGATTCGAACCGACGACCTACGCTTTACGAAAGCGTTGCTCTACCACTGAGCTACTCGGGCGTCCTTGCGGGCCGCGGAGAGTAGCCACGGGCCCTGCGCACTGCAAGCGACCAGACGAGGACGGGGCGCCTCGCGGCGCCCCGTCGTGCGCGGTCGCGTGGCGGCCGCGGGTCGGAGTCCGAGCGGACGAGGGGCTCAGCCCTCGCTCGGGGTCTGGCTGGCGGCGATCACGTCGAGCAGGTCGACCAGGCGGGCGCGCTCGCCCGGAGCGAGCGGGGCCTTGCCGAGCGCGTCGACGATCGCGCGGCGCAGCGCCATGTCCTGGCTCTGATCCTCGACGACCGCGACCAGCGCGTCGAACATCCCGGCCGGCTTGGCGCCGGTGCGGGCGACGATGCTGCCGATCGCGTGGGCGGCCGCGATGCGGAGATCGTTGCTCCCGTCGGCCTTGGCCACCGCGGCCTGCAGCGCACCGATCTGGTCGGCGCCGCCGCCCTCGCCGAGCGCGTTCGCCGCGGGGATCGCGACCGCGTCCTCGCGGTTGAGCTGATCGGCGAGGCTCTTCGCCGCACCGCCGATCGCGACGTCGGCCCTTGCGAGATCGCGCAGCGCCTCACCGGCCGCGATCGCGACGTCGGTCGCGCGGGAGCGGCGGGCGTCGAGTGCGTCGACGACCTCGTTGACCTTGGCGAGCAGCGCTTCCTGACTGAGCGTTCCCTGGTCGACGACCAGGTAGCCGTCGACCGAGTTGCCGAACTTGGCCTCGGCGTCCGCGCTCTTGGTCAGCAGGACGATCTTCGCCTTGGCGTTGCGCTGGCGGATCAGGCTGACGACGTCCTCCGGCAGCGCGTCGGGGAGCGTGTCACTGACGACGACGACGTCGTAGCTCGGGTTGTTGTAGAAGTCGGCGATCGCGCTCTTGCCGCTGGCCGTCGCATCGACCCAGTAGCCACGCTCGTTGGTCGAGGCGTTCTTGGCGGTCTTGAGGTTCATCGGGTTGCTGTCGATGAACAGCACCGTGCGGATCGCCTCCTCCTGAACGGCATTGCCGAGCACCGCGACGACCTTGTCGGCCGCCGGCAGCTCACCACCTTCGGCGGCCTTGGCGAGCGCCAGCGCCGCGGCGTAGGCGACACGGGTGTCGGACGCGTCGAGCGCACCGACCAGCGGGGAGCCCTGCAGCTCGCCGCGCTCCTCGATGCCGCCGAGCGACTGGATCGCGCGGATCGCGGCAGCCGACTGACCCTCGGCGATCGACTCCTGCACCGCCATGCGCAGCGTGTTGACGCCGAGCGCCTCGGCGACCATGCGGAGCCGGCCGGTCTCGTTGGCGAGCGCCTGCATGGCGGGGTTGTCCGGGTTGGCGGCCAGCGAGTCCTCGATGACGGCGACCTGCGCGAGATAGGAGCGCGCGAGGAGCGACTTGGCCTCGGTATTGGTCGGGTCGACGCGCATCGCGTCGTGCGCACGGCGCTTCGCCAGCTCGAGGTGGTAGAGCGGTGCCGGGACGTCGGTGTACTTCAGCCCCTGCGGCGTCCAGCTCCAGACGACCTCGGAGTAGTCGCCGTCGCGCACGCCACCGGAGACCAGATACGCATGCGCCTGGTCGACGCCGAGCTGCACCGCGTCGGCGCCCGCGGGCAGGCCGAGCGCGGCGAGACCGCGCTGCGCGACGAACCGGACGGCCTCGCTCGGATCGTTCGCGAGCCGCGCGAACGCGACTCCCGAGCGGTCGTCCTTGATGTGCACGAGGGAGGCCGCGGCGTTCGAACGAAGCTGCGCGTTCGGGCTCTTGGTCGCCTCCATCAGCGGCAACACGGCGGCATGCCCGATCCGGTAGAGGGCGAGCATCGCGTTGTCGATCTGCTTGTCGAGGTTCGGATCGCCGAGCACCTTGCACAGCGCGGGAACCGCGAACTCGGCGTAGTCGGACGCGAGCTGGTTCTTGGCCGCCTCGCGCGTCTCGAAGTCGCCGGACAGCGCCCTCTGCACGACCTCCTCGATCTGTGCCTCGTCGCGCGAGAGCTTGGCGCGGCCGACCTTGGCGCGGTCGAGGATCGACTCGGCGATCTTGGCGTACTCGCCCTTCTGCTCGAGGAGCATCTGGAAGATCCGGATGTCGGTGGTCCGCACCAGATCGAATGCTTCCTCGTTGCTCGGGTCCTTCTGGATGACCTCCTGCAGCTTCTTCAGCCCGTCCTCGGGCTGGCCGATCCGGATGAGCCTCACGCCCTCCTGGAACAGCTGCTGCACGTCTTGCGCGAACGTGACGCCGTGCACCGTGCACGCCACGACGATGCCTAGAACGGTCTTACCGAGGAGGTTGGCCATGAAACGGAGACTCCGATGCGAGGGGATTCGTGGACTGTGCCGTGCGCGGGAAACCGCTCGTGCAGGGGGGATGTTACGGCGCCGGAACTCCCTGGAGGAACAGGTGTTCGCCACGTCTCGGGGGCCGGCTCATGTTAGATGCCGACCCGGGACCGTCAAGCGGTGCAGCGCACGCCCTGCGGAACCGGGAGGCGGAGAAGCATACACTGCGACTCGCGAAATCCAGGCTGACGGTGCTGGAACCTCGCGTCGCGAGTCGGTCATCTGAGCCCGTCCGCGGCCTCGCCACGGATGGCAGGCCCCGCTGCCGCCGCACGTTCGCGGCCGCGGCACACCGCCTCGCGCGACGCCATGAGCAAGGAACCGAGCAAACCCGCGCCCCGCATCCTGATCGTCGACGACGAGCGCTCGATTCGCGAAGAGCTCGCCTACGCGCTCGAGTTCGAGGGCTTCCGCTCGGTCGAGGCGCCGGACGGACGGCAGGCGCTCGAGCTCCTCGAGGGCGGCGACGTGGCGCTGGTGCTGCTCGACATCAAGATGCCCGGCCTCGACGGCCTCGAGGTGCTGACCAGAATCCGCGAGGCACGGCCGGATCTGCCGGTGGTGATGGTGTCCGGTCACGGCGACATCGAGACGGCGGTCGTCGCCATCAAGAACGGTGCATTCGACTTCCTGCCGAAGCCGTTCGACACCGACCGCGTGCTGGTCTCGGTCAACAACGCGCTGCGGCTCGGCAGTCTGCAGTCCGAGAACGCGGCGCTGCGGTCGGCGCTCGCACATGAGGTCCGGATCCTGGGCGAGAGCCCGGCGATCCACGCGGTGCGCAAGCTGATCGAGCGCGCGGCCCCCACCGAGGCGCAGGTGCTGGTGACCGGCGAGAACGGCACCGGCAAGGAGCTCGTCGCGCGCCAGCTCCACGCGCTGTCGACGCGGCGCGGTGGGCCGTTCGTCGCGGTCAATTGCGCCGCGATCCCGGACACGTTGATCGAGAGCGAGCTGTTCGGCCACGAGCGTGGCGCGTTCACCGGCGCGAACACCGCCCGCACCGGGCACTTCGAGGCCGCCCACCGCGGGACGCTGTTCCTCGACGAGATCGGCGACATGGCGATCGACGCGCAGGCCAAGCTGCTGCGCGCGCTGCAGGAGCACGTCGTCACCCGCCTGGGCGGGCGCCGCCCGATCCCGGTCGACGTCCGCGTGATCGCCGCGACCAACCAGGACCTCCAGGAGCGCGTCGCCAACGGCACCTTCCGCGAGGACCTCTTCTATCGCCTGCACGTGATCCCGATCCACGTGCCGGCGCTCCGCGAGCGCCTCGACGACCTGCCCCTGCTCGCCGGTCACTTCCTGCACGAGGCCGCGCACCGGCACGGCGGCAAGAAGCCCGAGCTCACGGCGACCGCGCTGGCCTGGCTGCGTCAGCGGCCGTGGCCCGGCAACGTCCGCGAGCTCCGCAACCTCTGCGAGGCCGCGACGATCCTCGTCGACAAGGACCGGCTCGATGCGAGCGACCTCGCGGGGCTCGCAACCGACACCTCCCGCCCGCCGCGCGACGGCGACTTCTTCGCCAGCCCGACACTGGAGGAGTTCCGCGCCGCGACCGAACGGGAGTTCATCCGCCGGAAGCTCGAGGAGAACGGCGGCAACATCAAGCGCACCGCGGAGCGCATCGGGATCCAGCGCTCGAACCTCTACAAGAAGCTCGAACGCTACGGGCTGAAGTAGCGCCGGCTCACCTGGCCGGCGGCAGCGTCAGCTTCTGACCCTCGCGCACGCGGGACGCGTCGGCGATGCCGTTCGCCCGGACGATCTCGTCGACGTAGGCGGATGCGCGGCTGCGACCGACGACGCCCTCGGCGATCTTCCAAAGGCTCTCGCCGCGCTTCACGACGTGCACGGTTCCAGTCGTGCCCGCCGGCTCGGACAGCGGCGGCACCCGCGGCGACGACGCCTCCTCGGGCGCGGCTGTGAGCGGCGGCGTGGACCGCGGCTGCAGGTCCGATGCGGCCGGAGCCTCGCGGCGGGCCTGGAGCGCCGCCCGAAGCTCGTCCTCGCCGACCCACGGCATCAGGATCTTCTGGCCCGCGACGAGCCGGCCGGGGTCGATCTGCTCGTTGAGTGCGCGGACCTCGTCGGCGTTCGCCAGCGAGCCGGTGAACTTCTCGACGAGCTCGGAGAACGTGTCGCCCTGGCGCACCGTCACCTTGACGAACTCGGACCCGTCGTACTGCTTGACGATCTCGTACGGGCCGAGCACCACGCGCAGCGAGGGCGCGCGCGAGTCGAGGGCGACGCCTTCGCCGCGCAGATCGTCGCCCGACGGCCCCGGCGTCGCGGCCGGGTCGGACGGCGTGCCCTCGGGCTTCGTCGAGCCACCCCGAGCGGCGTCCTCGGCCGGGTCGACCGCGTCGAGCTCCAGCGCCGACGGATCGACCGCGCGATCGAGCAGGCTGGTCCCGCCGGTGTCGCCGGCGTTCGCAACCCGCGCCCCGAGCGGGGTTTGTTTGCCGCCGGCGTCGCCGCCGAACATCACGGCGACGCCCAGGATGACCACGAGGATGCCCGTGACGCCGTAGACCAGAATCGATTCGCTGCGCTTCATCGCGCCCTCCCTGCAAAGCTTGACCGGGCCCGACCGGACTGACGCCGGCCAGGCTGCGACACGACGCAGGAACGCCGCATCCCGCACCCCGGCCGCCCGCCGGAGCACGCGCGCGATCCTAACGCCGACCCGAGCCGTTGTCACGCGCGTCGCTTCGTTGACTGACGGAGCACGCGGGCTAGACTCTCGCCGCGTGCTGCTTCGTTCCGTCGCCATCCTCGGCACGGCGCTCGCGCTGGCGCAGTGCGCAGCCGGTCCGGCACTCGACCGGTGGGCGAATCTGTCGCCGGACGACGAGGTCGTCGTGGCCTATCTGCAGCCGGAGAACCCGAAGTCGGGGACCCCGGCGTTGCAGCAGACGCTGGTGACCAACGCGGTGATCGACTCCGAAACGCTGTACAGCTCGCGCGACAGCGATCCGCTGAAGAAGGTCGTCGGGACCGACACGATGCAGCTGATGCTGGACGGCATGGCGACCGCCGGGTTCTTCGACCATGCGACGGCGACTCCCTTCGGCGGCGCCTCGGTCCTGGTGGTGCGCTACGCCGGCGCGACGCATGCACTCGCCTGGCATCTCGGCATGACGCCGGCCGACCAGGACGCGTACCGGAAGTCGCTCGCGATCTTCCTCAACGTCTACAACGGCACCGAGGCCGCTCACGCCGGCACCGGGGATGCGACGGTGTTCCAGAAGGAGCAGCAGCGCCTGCTCCGCGAGGGACGCCAGCGGGTCCAGGAGCCGCCCCGGAAGGGCACCCCGTGAACGACCGCGCCGAGGCCGCCGTCGCGATCGTGCCCGTGCGCCTCGGTAGCCAGCGTCTCCCCGGCAAGGCGATGCTCGCCGAAACCGGGACTCCGCTGTTCCTGCACACGTGGGAGCGCGCGATCGCCGCGCGCGCGTTCGGAACGGTGCTGATCGCCACCGACAGCGAGGCGGTCGCCCACGCGGCCGAGCGGCACGGTGCCGAGGTCGCGTGGACCACCGAGCGGCCCCGCACGGGCTCGGAGCGTTGCGCCGAGGCGGCCGCCGCGCTGCCGGCGGGGAGCTGCGACGTGGTCGTCGACATCCAGGGCGACTGGCCCGAGGTCGCGCCCGCCGATCTCGACGCGCTGGTGGACTGCCTGCGATCCGGCGCCGCCCCGACGGCGACCTTGGCCGCACCGCTCGACGACGATCGCGCGGCGGACCCGAACGTCGTCAAGGTCGTGCGGGCTCTCGACGGCGACGCGCTCTACTTCAGCCGGGCCGCGATCCCGTTCGCGCGCGGTGACGGAGCGCCCCGGCGGCTGCGCCACATCGGCGTCTACGGCTTCACGCTCGAAGCGCTGTTGGCGGTGCCGGATCTGCCGAGCAGCGGGCTGGCCGAGACCGAGAGTCTCGAGCAGCTGCGCTTCCTCGAGAACGGGCTGCGCATGCGCGTGCTGGACGCACAGGACGATCCGTGGGGCATCGAGACGCGCGACGACTACGACGCCTTCCTGCGCCGTCGCGCAGCGAGGGGAGGGGAGACACGATGACCAAATTCATCTTCATCACCGGCGGCGTGGTCTCCTCCCTGGGCAAGGGACTGACTGCGGCGGCGACCGGCTGGATCCTCGAGCGGCTCGGCTTCACGGTGTCGATGCAGAAGCTCGATCCGTACATCAACGTCGACCCGGGAACGATGTCGCCGTTCCAGCACGGCGAGGTGTACGTGACCGACGACGGCACCGAGGCCGACCTCGATCTCGGTCACTACGAGCGCTTCACGCACGCCACGGTCGACGTACACTCGAACTACACGACCGGCAAGATCTACCGGACGGTGATCCAGAAGGAGCGCCGCGGCGACTACCTCGGACACACCGTGCAGGTGATCCCGCACATCACCGACGAGATCAAGGCCGCCATCCGCATGGGCGCGTCGCGCGATCCCGACGTCGCGATCACCGAGATCGGCGGCACGATCGGCGACATCGAGAGCCTGCCGTTCGTCGAGGCGATTCGCCAGTTCTGTCTCGAGGTCGGCGTCCACGACGCGCTCTGCATCCACCTGACGCTGTTGCCCTACCTGCGCGCGAGCGGCGAGATGAAGACCAAGCCGACCCAGCAGTCGGTCGGCAAGCTGCGCGAGATCGGCATCCAGCCGCAGATCCTGATCTGCCGGACCGAGAAGCCGATGAACGAGGAGATGGCCGCGAAGATCTCGCTGTTCTGCAACGTGCGGAAGGACGCGGTCATCGAAG
Source organism: uncultured Planctomycetota bacterium (assembly GCA_963823025.1). Classification (GTDB taxonomy): domain Bacteria; phylum Planctomycetota; class UBA1135; order UBA1135; family UBA2386; genus CAWGKH01. The sequence goes on from CAWGKH010000016.1 coordinate 18,825, forward strand.
AGCGCGACGTCGACTTCTCGATCTACGAGGTGCCGGTCAACCTGATCAAGGCGGGCCTGCACACGCAGATCCTGCAGAACCTCGACATCACGCCGAAGAAGGAGCTGGTCGTCGACGACTGGTACGAGCTGCTCGAGACCGTGCGCAGCCCGAAGCACACGATCGAGGTCGCGATCGCCGGCAAGTACATCGAGCTGCACGACGCCTACAAGTCGATCTACGAGGCGCTGAGCCACGCCGGGATCGCGCATTCGTGTCGCGTGAAGCTCCGCAAGGTCTCGGCCGAGCAGGTCGCGGTCCAGGGAGCGGAGAAGCTGCTCGACGGCGTCGACGCGGTACTCGTCCCCGGCGGCTTCGGCGAGCGCGGCTTCGAGGGCAAGATCGCCACGATCCAGTGGGCGCGCGAGCACCACGTGCCGTTCCTCGGCATCTGCTACGGCATGCAGGCGGCGGTCGTCGAGTACGCGCGATCGGTCTGCGGCATCGAAGGCGCGACCACGGCGGAGTACGCACCGGAAGCCGAGCACCAGGTCATCGATCTGATGGAGGAGCAGAAGCGCGTGTCGGACCTCGGCGGCACGATGCGGCTCGGGGCGTTCGACTGCGACCTGACGGACGGCTCGATCAGCCGCGCCGCCTACGGCACGAAGCACGTGTCCGAACGCCATCGGCATCGCTACGAGTTCAACAACCGCTATCGCGCACGGTTGCAGGAAGCCGGGCTGGTGATCGGCGGCGTGAACACCAGGCTCGACCTCGTCGAGATCGTCGAGCTGCCCGGCAGCGTGCACCCGTGGTTCGTCGGCGTGCAGTTCCACCCCGAGTTCAAGACCAAGCCGCAGACGCCGCATCCGCTGTTCAAGGGCTTCGTCGGCGCCGCGATCGCGCACCGGCTGGCCGCCAGTCCGGATTGAGCCTCGCCGTCCCCGCCGGCGGGGTGCGAGAATGGGGACCGACCCTCGCCGTAGCGCCTCGCCCGTTCCGGGACCGTTTCGCCATGACCTCGTCGCAGCCGTCCACCCCCACCGCCGTCGTCCTCGTCCTGTCCGCCGTGATCGCGGGCGCCGCCGGGTATCTCGTCGCACGCACCGCCACGCCGACCCAGACGGCGCCGCCGCCCGCCGGGTCCGCGTCGCTCGACGCGGTCGCCGCGCGGCTCGACGACCTCGCGAAGCGGCTCGACGCCATCCAACGCCGCCCGGTCGACGACGCCACCGCGACGAGCGGGGTGCGCCGGAGCGTGCCTGCGGTCGACCGCGCCGAGATCGAGAGCATCGTCCGCGAGCTCCTCGCCGAGCAGGCCAAGCCGTCCGAGGCCCCGGACGCCGCGGTCAACGTCCAGGCGATGGTCACGGAGATCGCCGACGTCGGCAGCCAGAGCGAGCGCGGACAGGAGCTCTGGGCGAACGCACGCAAGGCCGGCAAGGTGGACGAGCTGGTCGCGGCGTTCGAGCGCCTCGCGAAGGAGAACCCGAACGATCCGGACGCCCAAGCCGACCTCGGCGACGCCTACATCCAGAAGCTGCTCGGCAGCAAGGACGTGATGAGCCAGGGGACGTTGTCGCTGCAGGCCGACAAGGCCTACGACGCCGCGCTCGCGGTCGACCCGACGCACTGGCGCGCACGCTTCAGCAAGGCCTTCAGCTACACGTTCTGGCCGGACTTCCTGGGCAAGAAGGCCGAGGCGATCGACAACTTCAAGATCCTGATCGATCAGCAGGAGCAAGGCGCGCCGAAGCCGGGCTACGACCAGACGTATCTCGTCCTGGGCAACCTCTACGAGCAGCAGGGCAAGGGCGACGAAGCACGCAAGGTGTGGGAGCGCGGCCTCGCGCTGAACCCGGACAGCGCCGCCCTGCGGCAAAAGCTCGGGCACTGATCATGCCTTCCGGAGCAGCTTGAACGCGTGACTCCACTCGTTGTGCAACAGTCCGGGGATGCACCACAGCATGCACAAGCGGCTCGATCGCGCGCGCTGCCTCGGCGCTGCCCATGTCCGCCGTCTCCCAGCCGAGCTGATCGACGAGCTTCGCGACCACCGCCTTGGCGCCCTCGTCGTTGCCGCAGATGAACATCGTCGGCTTGCCGCCCGGGAAGTCCGGGTCGGCCATCAAGGCGTTGCCGACCGAGTTGAACGCCTTGACCAAGTGAGCGCCCGGGAACTCGCGCTGCAGGCGTTCCATCAACGACTCGTCGATGGCTCGTGAAGAACCGCAGGACGCCGTTCACCGGCGGCGCGTCGGCGATCGGATTGGTGGCATCGATCACCGTCTTGCCGGCGAGGTTCGCCGCACCGGCCGCACCGAGTGCGGCCGACGCCGCCGTGCCCTTCACCGCCAGCACGACCACCTCGCCGGACTTCGCGGCGTCGGCGAAGCTGGCCGCGTGGCCGCCGTCGTTGTGCGCTTGCCAGCCCTTCAGCTTGTCGGGCGAGCGCGTGCCGAGGGTGACTTCGTGGCCGTGACGGAGGAGTCCGGTGCCGAGCGCCTGCGCGACGTCGCCGGAGCCGAGGATGCCGATCTTCATGGTTGCTCCCGCTGGGCTGGGTGAACGGCTGGGTTAGTCCCGAGACCGGCCACCGCAAGGTCCCGGGCCGCCACCGACCTCACCTCCCGAGGGTCAGCGCCACGCCGTTGGTCGTGTCGAGCCCGTGCGCCGTCGGCCCGAACGCGGCCTGCAGCCGCGCGCCCACCCCGGCGAGCGACACCGGCAGCGGCAACGGCAGCCACGTCGACCACGCACCCCCGGTGCCGTTGAGCGTCGCCAACACCAGGTAGTTCGAGTCGACGAAGAAGTCGCAGCCGAACAGCGGACGCGCGGTCGACGTCGGCGGACTCAGGAACAGGATGCCGAGAGCGCCCGCCGGTGTGCGATCGATGTCGATCGTGAACGATCCACCGAGCACCGGGTCCGTCGCCGACAGGCGTGGCGGTACGCCGACCGAACAGCCGGCGCCGACCGTCCTCGCGCTCGCGCCGATGTCCGGAAGCACCCAGAGCTCCCGACCGCGATTCCGATCGACGGCCGCGAACAACAGCCGCCCGGCGCTGACGACGAATCCCGACGGATCGCCGGACTCACCACCGGGCCAGAGATCGGCCACGCGCACGGTGCCCGGCACCGTGCCGTCGGTGCGCCACAGCTCGCGGCCGGTCGGCCCGCCGTCGTCGGCACAGAACCACGCGAAGCGGCTGCCGCTCGCGAGCACGTCGCGGATGCCGGGGCTGGCCGAGCCCGGGTCGAGATCGCCGAGACGAAAGGTACCGGCCTGCGTGCCGTCGGTTCGCCAGAGCTCGGCGCCGGCCCCGTCCTCGTAGGTGAACAGCGCCTCGTCCCCGACCCCGCCCTTGATCTCGAGCGACGTGAAGCCCGGGCCCGGGAGCACCTCGCCGGCCACGTGCGTGCCGGCCGGGGTGCCGTCGCTCACCCACACCTCGCGCCCGTGCACGCCGTCGTCCGCGCAGAAGAACAGTCGGTTCCCGACGCGCGTGAGATCGCTCGGCTGGCTGCCGTCCGTTCCGGGCCGGACGTCGAGAAACAGGTGGGTTCCGGCGGGCGTGCCGTCGGTGACCCAGAGCTCGATGTTGTGGACGTACTCGCCGGCGACGAAGAACGCGCGATCGCCGACGACCGTGAACCCGCTCGGCGACGAGCTCGCCGGTCCGGCGAGCAGATCGCCCAGCAGCATGGTCCCGCCCGGCGTCCCGTCGCTGACGAACGGCTCGATGCCGGCGCCGGGGGCCGCGATCGACAGCAACGCCCGGTCGCCGAACGCCGCCCCCACCGTGCCATCGGTCGACAGCGTGGGACCCGGCGTCATCGTGTCGGTGACGCATGTCGTGCCGGCCTGGGTGCCGTCGGTGAACCAGATCTCGCTGCCGGTGCTCGGCTCCGAGGCGCGGAAGAACAGGTGGTGTCCGGCGACGACCAGGTTCGTGGGATTCGATCCGGTCGTGCCGGCCGTGACCTCGAGAACGCGGGTGCCCGCCGGCGTGCCGTCGCTGATCCACAGCTCCCGGCCGGTCGCCGGGCTGCTGGCGACGAAGTAGACGCGATCGCCCGCCGCGCGGAGCTGCTGGACGTCGCCGTCGCCGGTCGGATCGACGTCGACCGCGAGCCGGGTGCCCGCGGCCGTTCCGTCGGTGCGCCAGAGCTCTCGCCCGTGCACGCCGTCGTCGGCCGCGAAGTACGCGATGCCGAGGCAGTCGACCGCGCGCGAGGGATTGCTGCCGACCGTGGTCCCCTGCATGTCCAGCACGTCGGCGACGAGTGTGGTGCCGGCCGCCGTGCCGTCGGTCGCAAACACCTCGACGCCCTCGACGCCGTCATTCGCCGCGAACAGCACGCGCCCGTCGGCGAGGCTCGCGCCGAGGCCGGCCGGCGCCGAGCCCGCCGGTCCCGGCCGGATGTCGCGCACGAGGGTCGTGCCGGCGACCGTGCCGTCGGTCGCGTAGAGCTCCTCCCCGGCGCCGCTGCTGGTGCTCTCGGCCCCGAACAGGAGCCGCCCGCCGAGCAGCGACTGCGCGGCGACCGGTGTGGTCAACGGCGGCGGCGTCTGCATCAGCTGGATCGTCCCGGACGCGGTGCCGTCGGTGATCCACACGCCGTTCGCCGGCGAGCCGAGACGCGAGACGTGGAACACGCACGACGCGCCCAACGCGCAGAAGCCGTACATCGGCGACCACGACGCATACGGACCGACCGCGGCGACCGGCCGCGAGCCGGCGGTGGTGCCGTCGGTGCGCCAGATGGTCGCACCGATGCTGAAGAACACGAGCGCGCCGACCGTCGTGAGGTTGTCGGGGCCGAGGCCGGGCGAATTCGACGGCGAGCTGTCGAAGAGCAGCCGCGTCCCGGCCGTCGTGCCATCGGTCTGCCAGATCTCCGGACCGTGCACGCCGTCGTCCGCGACGAACAGCAGACGCGCGCCGAGCACCGCGAAGTTCGCGGGCTCGCTGCCCTCCGAGCCGGGGCGGATCTCGGCGAGCATCGCGGTGCCGTTCGGCGTGCCGTCGGACCGCCACAGCTCGTAGCCGTGCACGCCGTCGTTGCCGGCGAAGAGCAGCTGATTGCCGAACACCGTTGGGCTCGTCGGCGGAAACGGCAGCGCCAGGACCTGCGCCGTGCCGATCGACGTGCCGTCGGTACGCCAGAGCCCGGTGTCCGCGGGGGCGTAGAGAGCACCCTGGAAGCGCGTGAATCCGGCCGACAGCACGGGCCCGAATCCCGGCGTCGAGTCGACGAGCCGGCGGGTTCCCGAAGCGGTGCCGTCGGTCGCGAACAGCTCGACCGGAACCGGCAGTCGGCGCGCGGCGAACACGATGCGATTGCCGAGGCGCACCAGGTTCGTCGGGTTCGATCCGCCGAGTCCGGGCACCAGGTCCGTGACCAGACGAAGCGCGAGGGTCGTGCGGTCGAGCGCCCAGAGCTCGCGACCGACGTCGCGCCCGGTCGCCGCGAACAAGACGTCGCTGCCGAGGACCGCGAACGCCGCCGGGTCGCTCGATCGCTCGGCCGCGGGCGTGGTGTCGATGTCCAAGAGCACGGCCGGCGCCTGGCTCCGTGCCTGCCCGATCCACGTGACCGACAGCGCGGTGAGAAGCCCGAGTCGACGCATGTCCACACCTCCACTCGGCAAGATACCGAATACGGTGGGCCGAGTTCGAGTACGAAGCGCGGATCAAGACGACGCCAAGGCTCGATCAAGCGGCAAGGCCAGGTGCGGACGCCCGGGCAGCCGACTACGACGGCCGCGAGCGACGCCGACGCGTGCGCCGCCCGACCGGCCGGAACAGCACGAACGTGCAGTCGTCCGGTTTGCCCGGGTGGTCGGGTCGCGACTCGGTCATCCGGCCGGCGGCACGCTCGGCGAGGCGTTTCGCCGACTTCGCCAGCGCGCCGCAGCGCACGAGCTCGACGACCTCTTCGACGCGCAGGTTGTCCCAGAGGCCGTCGCTCGCCACCACCACGGTGTCGCGCGTCGCCACCGGCACCGTCGGGCCGACCTCGATGTGCATCGTCGGCGTGCCGACCGCGTTCGAGATGACGTGCCGCTCGGCGTGGATCATCGCCTCGTCCTCGCTCAGCACGCCGGCCTGCAGCGCGTAGCCGACCGGTGAGTGCGCGGTCGTCGAGTGCTTGAGGCGCCCGCGCTGGCCGCACACGAGCACCGCCGCGTCGCCGACGTGATGCGAGCGGATCTTGCCGTCCTCGATCTGCACGACCGCGAGCGTCGCGCCGCTGCCGGGAGCGCGCTCGAGCACGCGCCGGTTGGCGACCTCGATGCCGTCGAGGATGCCACCGCGCAGATCCCGGTCGGTGCCGCTCAGCGCCATCACGGCGTCGCGCAGGCTCTCGAGCGCGATCGCGGCGGCGAGGTCGCCCTGGGGTGCGCCGCCCATGCCGTCCGCGACCGCCAGCACGCCGCGCCCGTCGCCGAGGTCGGCGACCAGCGCACCGTCCTCGTTGGTGCGTAGCTGCGCGGGCGTCCGCCGCGAGTAGATCTGAACCTCGCCCCGCGTGAACGGCAGCCCGAGAGCGCCCTCCATGTGCTCCCGGAGGAACAGCTCCGCGTGTGCCGCGCCGTCGCTCACCGCGGGTGGCCTCGGGAATCGAGCTTGCGGCCGCACCACGCGCACGCGTGCCAGTCGTCCCGCACGCTCCAGCGGCAGTTCGGACAACGGCGCCTGGCGCCGGGGATCCGCCAGGGCCGCGTGACCCGGGCACGGCAGTGCGGGCAGTAGCGGCCGAACGGCGCGAGTGCCCCCTTGCACTCCTGGCAGCGCACCGCGGCGTGCCGCAGCTCCTCGGCGATCCGCTGGAACGCGGTGCGCATCGAGCGCGCGTCGGTGAAGCGCTGCGTCGCATCGACGGCGATCGCGCGCCGCATGAACGTCACGAAGCTCGGCGGCACCTTCGCGCGCACGATCTCGTGGCCGGGGAACGGCCAGTGGAACGGCCACGTCGGCAGCTCCTTCGACAGCATCCGCCAGAACATCAGCCCGAGCGAGAACACGTCCGAGCGCAGCGACGTGCGCCCCATCGCCTGCTCTGGTGCGATGTAGCCGACGGTGCCCGACCCCGAGCCGAGGAGTGTGCGCACCGCGACCTTCGCGAGCCCGAAGTCGGCGAGCCGGAGCCGGTTGTCGGGGAACAGGATGAAGTTCTCCGGCTTGATGTCGCAGTGCACGATGCGCCGGGCATGCGCATAGGCCACCGCGTCGAGCATCTGCTCGGCGAACTCGAGGAAGCGCTCGACCGACAGTCGCCGCGCCAGCCGATCGTCCAGCGAGCCGATGCCGAGCGGGTAGGCGACGACGTAGCGGCCCTCGATCTCGTCAGCGGACTTGATCGGCAGGATGTTCGGATGATCGAGCGACGCGTGGAGCGCGGTCTCCTTGCGGAGCTGCGACATCGTCTCCGCGTCGAGCAGCTCGGCGCTCGGCACCTTGAGCGCGACCTTGACGTTCTCGACGGTGTCGAGGGCCGCGTAGACCGTCGAGAAGCCACCCGCACCGATGCGCCGGACGATGCGGTACTTGCCGAGCTTCTGGCGCGGGCGGAGAGGGTGGGACGTCTGGGCCATCGTGTGGGGTGCCGGGGTTCGGCGACCCCACGCCAACAGCGGATGCGGACCGGTGGCCGGCGTCAAGCTCGCGATCGGAGGATCCGGGCGCCCCACCGGCGCAAGTCGCGGTTCCGCCACGCGTTTCGCCCCGGAGGCACACGTCTGCTATCCTCTGCGCGTCCGACGCGAGGTCCTCCCCCATGGGCGAGCACGACGTCAATCCACAATCCGATGCGCAGCTTCTCCGGAAGTTCATGAAGGCCTTGCTGGCCGACATCCGTGCGCTGGAGACGATGCTCGATCGCGGGCTGATCGAGTCGGGTGTCCGCCGCGTCGGGGCGGAGCAGGAGATCTTCCTCGTCGACGAGGCCTGTCGCCCGAAGAACATGGCGATGGCCCTGCTGAAGCGTCTGTCGGACCCGGGGTTCACGACCGAGCTCGCGCAGTTCAACCTCGAGACGAACCTCACGCCGCAGGAGTTCGGCGGCGACTGCCTGCGCCGGATGGAGACCGAGCTGCGCGATCGGCTCCTGCGCGCGCGCAACGCCGCGGAGCTGGAAGGCGGCAACATCCTGCTCTCCGGCATCCTGCCGACGCTCAAGAAGGCGGACCTCACTCTCGAGTCGATGACGCCGAACCCGCGGTTCCGGCGCCTCAACGACGTGCTTCGCGAGCTGCGCGGCGGCGACTTCCACTTCCTGATCAAGGGCATCGACGAGCTCGAGACCTCGCACGACAACGTGATGCTCGAGTCGTGCAACACGAGCTTCCAGGTCCACTTCCAGGTCGGCCCCAAGGAGTTCGCCCGGCTGTACAACCTCGCGCAGGCGATCACGGGCCCGGTGCTCGCGCCGGCGGTCAACTCGCCGATCCTGCTCGGCCGGCGGCTCTGGCACGAGACGCGCGTCGCGCTGTTCCAGCAGTCGATCGACGGCCGCTCGAAGTCGCACCAGACGCGCGGCATCCGCTCGCGTGTCAGCTTCGGCGATCACTGGGTCGAAGACTCGGTGATCGAGATCTTCCGCGAGGACGTCGCGCGTTTCCGCATCCTGCTCGCGACCGACATCGCGGAGGACTCCGAAGCGCTGCTGGAGAGCGGCAAGATCCCGCAGCTCCTCGCGCTCCGGTTGCACAACGGCACGATCTACCGGTGGAATCGACCGTGCTACGGCGTCGCCGACGGCATCGCCCACCTGCGCATCGAGAACCGCGTGCTGCCGGCCGGACCGACCGTCATCGACGAGATGGCGAACGCGGCATTCTTCTTCGGGCTGATGTCGGCGCTCGCGGACGAATACGGCGACATCCGCGAGGTGATGAGCTTCGACGACGCGAAGGACAACTTCCTCGCGGCGGCGCGGGCCGGACTGCGGGCGCAGTTCACGTGGATCGGCGGCAAGGAGTACACCGCCCAGAACCTCCTCCTCGAGCACCTGCTGCCGCTCGCCCGCCAGGGGCTCCAGACGCACGGCATCGATCAGCGCGACATCGACCGCTACATCGGCGTTCTCGAGGATCGGGTCAAGGCCGGCCGCACCGGGTCACAGTGGATGCTCGACTCGCTCGCGAAGATGCGCGGCGAGGGCAACTCGGACCAGCGCTTCCGCGCGCTCGCGCATGCCGCGGTCGAGCGCCAGAAGACCGGCGACCCGGTGCACCTCTGGAAGGTCGCGGACTTCGACGAGTGCGGCAACTGGAAGCACAGCTTCCAGCGGGTCGGTCAGTTCATGACGACCGATCTGTTCACGGTCCAGCCGGAGGACGTCGTCGACCTGGCCGCGAGCCTGATGGACTGGCGCCACATCCGCCACGTCCCCGTCGAGGACAACGACGGCAATCTCGTCGGCCTCGTGTCCCACCGATCGCTGCTGCGGCTGATGGGACAGGGGATGCTGTCCGACTCCGACGAGCAGGTCATCGTGCGCGACATCATGACCAAGGCCCCGAGCCTCGTCACCGTGACGCCCGAAACCCAGACTCTCGACGCGATCCAGACGATGCGCGCACATCGCGTCGGCTGCCTGCCGGTCGTCGAAGGCGCGCAGCTGGTCGGCATCATCACCGAGCACGATCTGATGAACGTCGCCTCCCGCCTGCTCGAGGATCACCTCCGCGAGGTCGCCCAGCCTTGAACACGGGTTCCGCGACGGCACTGGAAGCGGGAGAGCGCATCGACCGCCGGATCATCGGCGAGATCGACCACGGCAGACCGGGGCCGACGTTCCTCGCGCAGGGCGGCATCCACGGCAACGAGCCCGCGGGCGTGCTCGCACTGCGCCGCGTGCTCGACGAGCTGCGCCGGCGCGACGTGCCGGTGTTCGGCCGGATCGTCGCGTGCGCGGGCAACCTGAGCGCCCTGGCCGAGGAGCGCCGGTTCGTCGAGCGCGACCTCAACCGACAGTGGCTCGCGGACACGGTGGCGCGGCTCCGACAGCAGGATCCGGCGCTCGATCGTGCGGAGGATCGCGAGCAGCGCGAGCTGCTCGACCTCTACCAGCGCTGCTTCGAGGCGCGGAACGGGCCGTTGGTGTTCGTCGACCTCCACTCGAGCTCCGCGGACGGACCGCCGTTCACCTGCACGGCGGACACGCTCCCCAACCGGCGGCTCGCCGACGCCATCCCCGTGCCGATGATCCTCGGGCTCGAGGAGTGCATCGACGGGGCGGTGATGGAGTGGTTCAACGCGCGAGGTCAGGTCGGCCTCGCCGTCGAGGGGGGACGCCACGATGCGGAGTCGACGGTCGCGAACCTGGAATCCGCGATCTGGCTCGCGCTGGTCGCCGCGGGGGTCGTGCCCAACGATCGGCTCGACGTCGCGACGCATCGCGAGCGGCTCGTGACGGCGTCGCGCGGCGTGCCGCACCTCGTCGAGATCCGCAGCCGGCGAGCGATCACGCCCGAGGACCGCTTCTCGATGGTGCCGGGCTACGTCAGCTTCCAGCCGATCACCGTCAACGAGCTGCTCGCGCAAGATCGCAACGGCCCGGTCCGTGCGACGGAGGACGGGATGATCCTGCTGCCGCTCTACCAGGGGCAAGGCGAGGACGGGTTCTTCACGACCCGACGCGTGCCGCGCTTCTGGTTCGAGCTGTCGCGCGTGCTGCGCCGCCTGAGGCTCGGCACGACGCTGCGCCTGCTCCCGGGCGTCCGGCGCGCGCCCGACGACCCGAACACGCTGCTCGCGAATCCGCGCGTCGCGCGCTGGCTGACGGTCCAGGTGTTCCACCTGTTCGGCTTCCGCCGCGAGCGCCCGCGTCCGACCGGCGAGCTGGCGTTCTCGCGGCGCTGGGCGGCGGCCGAGACCCGCGCGCTCGGCTCGCGGCGCGCGTCAGGCTGACCCGCGGCTGACCTCCTCGCGCTGGAGCCCGCGGCCCGACCGGATATGGTGTGCGGTCCGGCTCGCGCGGGACCGTGCGTCCGGCCACCTCCGATCCGTCATGACCACTTCCCTCAGCAGCTACGTCCGCGGCGATTGGCACACCGGCTCCGGCGCCGGCCAGCCCCTCCACGACCCCACCACCGAGCAGGTGATCGCGACCTGCGACGCCACCGGCATCGATTTCGCCGCGGTGGTCGCGCACGGCCGGGACACCGGCGGCCCGGCGATGCGCGCCGTCGGCTTCGCGGAGCGGGCGGACTGGCTCAAGCAGCTCTCGGCGGCGATCCACGAGAGCCGCGAGCAGCTGATCGCGGCCTCCGCGGAGAACGGCGGGAGCACGCGCGGGGACGCCAAGTTCGACATCGACGGCGCGTCGGGCACGCTCGCGGCCTACGCGTCGATCGGGCGCAAGCTCGGCGCCGAGCGGTTCCTCGCCGACGGCGACGGCACGCAGCTCGGGCGCACGGGTCGGTTCTGGGGACAGCACGTGCGCGTGCCGCGGCGCGGCGTCGCGGTGCAGATCAACGCGTTCAACTTCCCGGCCTGGGGCATGTGCGAGAAGCTCGCCTGCTCCGTTCTCGCCGGCGTGCCGGCGATCTCCAAGCCCGGCACCCCGACCGCGATGGTCGCGTGGCACGTCGCGAAGGCGATCGTCGACAGCGGCGCCTTGCCGGAGGGCGCGTTCCAGTTCGTCTGCGGCTCGGCGGGCGACCTGCTCGATCACCTCGGCCCGCAGGACTGCCTCGCGTTCACGGGCTCGGCGGCGACCGGCGCCAAGCTGAAGGCGAACGCATCGTTCGTCCGCACCAACGCGCGCGCGACGCTCGAGGCGGACTCGCTCAACGCCGCGATCCTCGCGCCGGACGTCGACGACGACGCCGAGGCGTGGGCCCTGTTCCTCGACAACATCGTGCTCGACATGACCCAGAAGACCGGTCAGAAGTGCACGGCGGTGCGGCGCGTGCTGGTGCCCGAGGCGAGGCTCGAGGCGGTGATCGGCGAGCTGACCGAACGGCTCGGCAGGGTGGCGATCGGCGATCCGAAGGACGAGGCGACGCGCATGGGACCGGTGACCAGCGCGCAGCAGTTCGAAGACGTGCGCGGCGGCATCGGCGAGCTGGCCAAGATCGGCCGCATCGCGTGCGGCGGCACGGACCGGGTGCGCGAGCCCGGCTGGTTCGTCGCGCCGACGCTGGTGGTGGCGGAGGACGTGCGCGCGAAGGTCGTGCACGAGCGTGAGGTGTTCGGACCGGTGGCGACGGTGCTGCCGTACTCGGGCGATGCGGACGCCGCGATCGAGCTCGCGAACCTGGGCGGCGGCGGCCTGGTGGCGAGCGTCTACTCGAACGACCGGGCATGGACCGAAGACGTCGTGCTCGGCATCGCGCCGTGGCACGGCCGCGTGTGGATCGGCTCGGACAAGGTCGCCGAGCAGGCGATGCCCCCCGGAACCGTGCTGCCGTTCACGATCCACGGCGGGCCCGGCCGCGCGGGCGGCGGCGAGGAGCTCGGCGGCGTCCGCGGCCTCGAGCTCTACACGCAGCGGGTCGCGCTGCAGGGCGACCAGGGCTTCGTCGGCCGGCGGTTCGGCCCCACCAAGGCCGAGACGTAGCATTTCACACCCGGTGTAGTTGTCTGCCCTACACCCAGCGCGTCGTACTTCAGGGCGACCAGGGCTTCGTCGGCCGGCGGTTCGGCCCCACCAAGGTCGAAGCGCAGCACTTCACACCCGGTGTAGTTGTCTGCCCTCGGCGCGGTGGCGATCGGCGATCCGAAGAACGAGGCGACGCGCATGGGACCGGCGACCAGCGCGCAGCAGTTCGAGGACGTGCGCGGCGGCATCGGCGAGCTGGCCAAGCACAGCAGTTCACACCGGGTGTAGTTGTCTGCCCCACAGGGCTTCGTCGGCCGGCGGTTCGGCCCCACCAAGGTCGAAGTGCAGCAGTTCACACCGGGTGTGGTTGTCTGCCTTTCACTCGATCGCGTTCAGGCCGGTGATCTCGCGCCCGACGATCAATCCGTGGATGTCGTGGGTCCCCTCGTAGGTGATGACCGACTCCAGATTGCACATGTGGCGCATCGTCTGGTACTCGTCGGTGATGCCGTTCGCGCCGAGGATGTCGCGCGCGAGCCGGCAGCATTCCAGCGCCATCCAGCAGTTGTTGCGCTTCGCGAGCGACACGTGCGTGTGGTGGAGCTTGCCCGCTTCCTTCAGCTTGCCGAGCCGCCACGCCAGGAACTGGCCCTTGGTGATCTCGTTGATCATCCACACGAGCTTGTTCTGGACGAGCTGGTAGCCGCCGATCGGCTTGCCGAACATGATGCGCGTCTGGCTGTAGCGGAGCGACTCGTCGTAGACCGCCATCGCCGCACCGACCGCACCGAACGCGATGCCGAACCGCGCCTGGTTCAGGCAGCTCAACGGCGCCTTCAGCCCGCTGACGCCCGGCAGCAGGTTCGACTTCGGCACCTTGACGTCCTCGAACACGAGCTCGGACGTGACCGAGGCGCGTAGCGAGAACTTGTTCTTGATGGTGTTCGTCGTGTAGCCCGGCGTGCCCCTCTCGACGAGGACCAGCACGATCTCGCCATCCAGCTTCGCGGACACGATCGCGATGTCGGCGATGCAGCCGTTCGTGATCCAGTACTTGGAGCCGTTGAGGACGTAGTGATCGCCCTTGTCCTCGAGGCGCGTCAGCATGCCGCCGGGGTTGCTGCCGAAGTCCGCCTCGGTGAGCCCGAAGCAGCCGATGAGCTCTCCCTTCGCCATGCCCGGCAGCCACTTCTCCTTCTGCTCGTCGGTGCCGTAGGCGTGGATCGGATACATGCACAGGGAGCCCTGCACCGAGACGAACGACCGGAGGCCGGAGTCGCCGCGTTCGAGCTCCTGAAGGATCAGCCCGTAGCCGACCGGCGACAGACCGGCGCAGCCGTAGCCCTTCAGGCTCGCACCGAGCAGCCCCATCTCCCCGAGCTGCGGGACGAGATGCTGGGGGAACGTCGCGTTGCGATTGTGCTCCTCGATGATCGGCATGAACTCGCCGTCCACCCATTCGCGGACGGAGTCGCGGATCATCCGCTCCTCCTCGGTGAGGAACTCGTCGAGGCCGAAGAAGTCAGGAGCCTTGAACTGGCTGCTCATGGCGGGGTTCGCGCAGGAAGGAAAAGTCCAGCAACATAGATCCCGAGAGCAACGCTGAGAAGTGCGCGGTTTTCGCGGCCCGTTGAATAGCATCCGCGCCATGCTCGTCGATCCCGATGCGCCGCGTTGCCCGGGCTGTGGCTACCCGCTCGACGCGGCGTCGTGCGCCCGCTGCGGCGGGGACGTCCGGCGCAGCAGCGACGGCCGGCCGGTGCGGTTCGGCCCGACGAATCCGATCGCGGACCTCGTGCGCGGCTTCGCCTCGCTGCCAGCGGGTGCGCTTGGCGCTGTTCACGCGCAAGGAGTACTTCGGACGCCTCGCCGATCGCGGTGATCGCGAACGTCGTCGTCCTGACGATCGTGCTCGGGGGTATGTCGTGGGGCCTGTTCTCGCTGACGGACTGGGCGATCGGCGCCGACTGGGGCGGGCTCGACTGGCTGCGCGTCCCGACCGAATGGCTCGCCGGCGTGCTGTCGTTCGTCGCCGCCGCCGTGCTGGTCGTGGCTCCTCGCCCCCGTCCTGATCGAGACCGTGATGTCGCCGTTCCTCGACCCGCTCGCGGCCGCCACCGAGCGAGCCTGGCTCGGCAACGAGAGCAAGGCGCTCGACGCCGGGATCTGGTCCGGGCTGGTCTACAGCGTGCGGATCGCGGCGCAGATCCTGCTGATCCAGATCGCGCTGGTGATCCCGCTGTTCCTGCTGTCGCTGACCGGCATCGGTGCGGTGCTCGCGGCCTTCATCGCCGCCTGGCTCAACGCACTCGTCTGGCTCGACATCCCGTGCTCGCGACGCGGTTACGACCTGCGCCAGCGATCCGCGTTGATGAAGCGCAACTGGGCCCGCGCGGTCGGCTTCGGCCTGGCGTTCCAGCTCGGGCTGTTCGTGCCGGTGTTCAACATCCTGTTGTTGACACCGGCAGCCGCCGTCGCGATCAGCGCGCTCTACCTGCAGTTCGACAAGACGGGCGTGTCCCGCCCGAGGCACCCCGGTACCATCTCCGCCCCTCCGCCGCCGCCGAGAGGACGCGCGTAGATGCCCGAGCAGATCATCGTCACCTCCGCTCTCCCGTACGCGAACGGGCCGATCCACTTCGGTCACGTCGTCGGCGCCTACCTGCCGGCCGACGTCTACGTGCGGTTCCGACGCATGCTCGGCGACGACGTGCACTTCGTGTGCGGCACCGACGAGCATGGCGTCGCGATCACGCTGAAGGCCGAGCAGCAGGGCATCGCCTACGAGCAGTACGTCGACCACTGGCACGCGGTGATCGGGCAGACGCTGTCGCGCCTCGGCATCGAGTTCGACATCTTCTCGGGCACCGCGCACCACCGGAATCCGTTCCATCGCCCGCTCGCCCAACAGTTCTTCCTCGACCTGAAGGCGAACGGCTACCTGAGCCAGCGGACCGACGAGCAGTTCTTCAGCGAGCGGTCCCAGCGGTTCCTGCCCGATCGCTACGTCGAGGGCACCTGCTACTTCTGCGGCTACGAGAAGGCCCGCGGCGACGAGTGTCCGAGCTGTGGGCGCTATCTCGACGCGCGCCGGTTGAAGGACCCGAAGAGCACGATCGACGGCAGCACACCGGTCCTGCGCGAGACCACGCACTGGTTCCTCGACCTCGGGCGCGCGCGGGACGAGTGGCTGCGCGACTGGCTCGACTCCAAGACCGACCGGTGGAAGCCGAACGTTCTGAACTTCGTCAAGGGCGACCTCGACGAGCTGCGCGAGCGGTCGGTCACGCGCGACCTGCCGTGGGGTGTGCCGGTGCCGGTGGCGGGCTCGGAGGGCAAGGTCCTCTACGTCTGGTTCGACGCGCCGATCGGCTACCTGTCGATCAGCCAGCAGTACTTCGCAGCGCGCGGGGAATCGGAGCGGTTCGACGAGCTCTGGAAGAACCCGAGCACGAAGCTCTACCACTTCATCGGCAAGGACAACATCACGTTCCACACGGTGGTGTTCCCGTCGATGCTGCACGGCACCGAGCGCGGCTGGATCCTGCCGGACAACGTGCCGGCCAACGAGTTCTTCAACCTCGAGGGCCGCAAGTTCAACACCTCGAGCGGCTGGTTCATCCCCGAGGAGAGCGTCGCGACCGATCCGATCGACGCGCTTCGCTACGCGCTCTGCACGATGATGCCGGAGACCGCGGATTCGGACTGGACCTGGGAGGAGTACCAGGCGCGCGTCAACAGCGACCTCGCCGACAACCTCGGCAACTTCGTGACGCGCACGCTCCGGTTCGTCGAACGCTTCTTCGAAGGAGTCGTGCCGGCGTGGACGGATCCTGCGCCGGAGGATCGAACCGTCCTCGAAGCCGCCAGGACGGCGTCGCGCGAGGTCCAGGAGCACCTGCACGCGTTCCGCTTCCGGCGCGCCTGCCAGGCGATCATGGCGCTCGGCAACGAGTGCAATCGCTACTACGACGCCGCACAGCCGTGGACGCTCGTCAAGAACGAAGCGACGAAGCCACGCGCGGCGACGATCATGCGGACCTGCGTCGAGGCGATCCACGCACTCGCGGTCCTGTGCGCACCGGTGATGCCGGACACTTCGGCGATGATGCTGCGCGCGATCCGGCGCGAGGACGCCGGCGCGCGGTTCGACGACGCGGGCGCGATCCTCGACGGACGGTCGGCGGATGGCTATGGCGGCGCCCCGCTCTCCGGCGCGCTGCCCCGCTTCACCGACGCGAAGGGCCAGGAGAAGTCCGCGCTGTTCCTGAAGATCCCCGACGAGCGCGTCGCGGCCGAGATCGAACGGCTTCGCGCCGCAGAGGAGCCCCCCGTGCCAGAGCACCAACCACTCGCGGACGAGATCGGGTTCGACGCGTTCGCCGCCGTCGATCTACGCGCCGCGGTGATCGTCGCCGCGAGCAAGCACCCGAAGGCCGACCGGTTGCTCGTGCTCGAGGTCGATCTCGGCCTCGAGACCCGCACCGTGTGCGCGGGCGTCGCGGCGAGCTACTCGCCCGACGAGCTGGTCGGAAAGCGCGTCATCGTGGTCGCGAACCTCGCGCCGCGGAAGCTGCGGGGCATCGAGTCGCAGGGCATGCTGCTCGCGACGGACGACGCCGACGGCAAGCCGCGCTTCGTCGAGCCGGGCGCGGGTGCGCGGCCCGGAACGCGCGTCAGCTGACCGCGGAACGGCGGTCGCGCTGAAAACGAGAGCGGGAGCGACGCAAGCGCCGCCCCCGCTCCTGGCCGTTCTCGTCTCCGATGGCGAACCACACATTCGCCCTCGCAGTGGCCTTCGGCGGCAGAACCACCTCCGACCGTGCAGGGCGCGAACACTGATGCGCCGCGCCCCGCGCACCGGACGCATGGCCCGATGCGGCGTAGTCGTCTCAGCGACGACGGGTCGTCTTCTTCTTCGTGGCCTTCTTCTTGGCGGCCTTCTTCTTGCCACCCTTCTTCTTGGCGGCCTTCTTCTTGCCGGCCTTCTTGCGGCTGGCCTTCTTCTTGGTCGCCTTCTTCTTCGTGCCCTTCTTCTTCGTGCCCTTCTTCTTCGCGGCCATTCTTCGTGTCCTCGTTGCGTTCAAGAGGGCAGCCCGGGTGACCGCGGAAAGCACGACGGCCCCGAGACTGCTGGGTCACGAGAAAGATCGGCAGCACGCGATCCGGAATTCACCGAAATTGGCTTGGCATCGGGAGATACCGTCGATCCAGCGGCTTTGGACAAATTGCGAACTCCTGATTCTGCCTCAATTCAGGCCGTTTGCCACCGGTCAACAACGATCCGGGACGGGCACCGGAAAATGCGGGTTCGCCACGCGGAAATCGCCTCCGGAGGGGCGGTTCGGCGCGCTCGACGACTTCGTCCAGCCGGCCTGGCGGTCGTCCGACACGCGCTCGGGACCGTACGTGCCGAGGCCCGTCCACCACGCGAGCGGTGGACGGGCCTCGTGAGGTTCGACGGGCGTCGCCGGTCAGTCGAAGAGGTTGTCGAGCCGCTTCTTGGCCGAGTTGCCGTAGGCCTTGTCGAGCGACACATCCGGTGTCGGGCGACCCTCGGCGTCGGAGTAGATGTCGCCGAGCTTCTTCGCGGTCTCGTTCGCGTAGAGGCGAACCATGCCGACGGTCGTGCGATCGTCGAACAGGATCGTCAACAGCGTGCGGTCCCCCACCAGCGAGAGCTGGATGTTGTCCCGCATGCCCTGGTGGTAGAGCGCGGTGAACTCGTCTTCGCCGAGCAACCGCGCCATCTCCTTCGTCGCGGCGAACGAACCCGCGACGAGCGCGGAGATCGTGTCCATGTCGATGGAGCGGACTTCGCCGCGGCGGGTCACCAGGTGACCCTCCTTGTCGATGAGGAGCGCGCACTTGGCTCCCGACAGGCGCAGGAACTCGGTGAGGAGGCGATCGATCTTCTCGATGTCCTCCTTGTAGAAGGTCAGTCGGTCGTGCCGGAGGCGCTCGTTGGCGCTCATTTTCGGGCGTCCACTCATGTCGATCACCCCTGCTGGCCTTGCATCACGAAGTAGACCACGCCCGCAACGGCGGCAGCGAGCGCGACGGTCAGGAACACGGCGAAGAACGCGCCACCGCGACGCGCCGCCTGCTGCGGTGCGGCGCCACCGCGCTTGCGCACGGCACCGGCCACGGCCTTCGACGGCGACGGACGCTGCGAGACGCTCTGCGCCGCGGCGGGCCGTCCCGCGGGGCGGCGGCGTGCGGGCTGGGCGACGGCGGCACCCGCGCCGGCGGGCGCCGGCCCGCGGCGAGCCGGCGCGGCAGCCGGCTGGCGGCGACCGCCCGGTCCGGCGGCTGCGGGTGCGCCGCCACCGGCGGACGCGGCCGCGGCGGCCGGCTGGCGCGCCGGGCGCACCGAGCTGCGGCGGTTGTCCATGCGGTCGATGCTCTCGAGCACCATGCCCGCGAGCACCTTGAGCGTCGGGAACACGCCCTCGCCGGTGACGGCGATCGCCTCGAACGTCGGGACGCCGAAGCGGTTGAGCTGCTTGTCCATCTCCTCCGGGCTCAGCGCGTTCGGGTGATCGCGCTTGTTGTACTGGATGACGTGCGGCAGCTCGCGAATGTCCTTCCCGTACTCCGTGAGGTTCTCGATCAGGTTTTCGTAGCTCTCGATGTTCTCCGCCATCTTGTCGGCGTCGGAGTCGGCGACGAAGATCACGCCGTCGACACCCTGGAGCACGAGCTTCCGCGTCGAGTTGTAGTAGACCTGGCCCGGCACGGTGTAGAGCTGGAACTTCGTGCGCATGCCCGCGACGTTGCCCAGGTCGAGCGGCATGAAGTCGAAGAACAGCGTCCGGTCACCGTCGGTGGAGATCGACGTCAGCTCGCCCTTGTTCTCCTCCGGGGCCTTCTGGTGGACGATCTCGAGGTTGGTGGTCTTGCCACTCATCCCCGGACCGTAGTAGACGATCTTGCAGTTGACTTCCTTGAGGGCGAAGTTGATCTGAACCATTGGAAACCCTTCTCCGAAGGACCCTCGGGCCGCCCTCGGTGAAACCGGACGCAACCGTGCGCCGGTTCCGACGGCAGCGCACGTCTGAACCTCTCGACTGACCATCGACCCGGCGAAGGCCGGGCCTTGAGGGTTTCTCCTCGGACCGGCGCGATCGGCGAGACCGCACCACTCGCCCCTTCACCGGTCGGTACCGAGCGGGCCCCCGCGCCCCCGGCACGGCGCGCTCCGGCCGTGCCGCGCGGCGCCCGATCAGGACTCGAGTCGGACCTTGCGACGCAGGAGGCGGGCAGTCTCGTCGATGTCGACGAGCAGCACGTCCATCGGCGCGAACTGGTCCGAGATCACGACGAGGAACGCCTCGCCGATGTCGACGATGACGAGCTTGCCGTGCGTCGCGTGCATGACGAAGCGATCGAGACGCACGTCGCCGTCTCCCATCGCCCGGCGCGTCGTCCACACGAGGAACGACGCGAGGCCGGACACGACGTCCTCCTGGAACCGATCCTGGAGTGCGCTCGCGACCATGATCCCGTCCGCGGTCGCGAGGGCACTGCCGCGGACTCCGTCCCGCAGGTTCAGCTCGTCGAGCAGCTCCTGGATGGCACTCATGACTCCCTCTCGCCCGTGGCCACGAGGGATCCGGCGACGAGCTCCTGCAGCTCCTCGAGAACCTCCTCGATCACCTTCTCGTCGTCACACAGAACAGCGGCGAGCACCTCGCCGAAGCTGCACATGCAGATGTGACCGAAGTCCCCGTTGACGACGCCCTTGCTGAAATTGCCGATGTCCATGCGGCGCGATGCGCGCTGCGCGGCTCGCGCGACGACACGTGCGACGCGGAGGAACGAGTCCTTGCCATCGCGGATCTCGCCCTTGACGAGCGCCTTCGTGCCACGGATGTAGGCGGCCTTCCGCACGCCGTCGATCTCCGCGAGGTAGCTGAGCGCCTCGCGCACTCCGTGGATCCCGTCCTGATCGCCGTCCCCCGAGCTGGCCGCGAGGCTCGCGGAGGCCGGTGCGCGAGCCAGGCTCCCCCGCGCCTCCACGGCGTGGAACAGGCTGTCGACGTCGTCGAACGCGGCGCTCATGTCGAGCTGCGCGCGCATCACCTGGGCCTCGCGCGTCACGCCGAGCTGCTCCAGTGCGTCGAGGTGCGGTCGCAGCGCCGCGTTGGCACCGACGCGGAACAGCACTTCGGTCAGGAGTCGCCGCGCGGTCAGGTTCTGCGGATCGCGCTCGAGCACCTGCCGCAGGTCGTGCATCGCAGCGATGCCCTCGCGCGCACCGAGGTCCCGGTAGAAGGTCGTCAACCAGGCGCGCGCCCGGACGAGCCGCGTCGCGTGGTCGTCGCCGAAGCGCCGGAGACACTCGTCGCACGTCCCCTGCACCGCGTCGAAGTCGCCGAGCTCGAGGTAGAGATCCGCGAGCTCCTGGTAGAGGTCCGCGCGCGCGCTCTGCGCGATCTGCCCGCGCAGCTCGTCGATCCTGCCGTTGAGCTGGTTCTTCTTCGCGAACTTCAGCAGCTTCCGGAGCTCGTTCGACGTCGGAAACAGCGCCAGCCCCTCTTCGGCGAGCACGAGCGTCCGGTCGTACATGCCCAGATTGATGTAGACCTGGCCCAGATCGACGAACGTCGACGGGGACGGGCTCTGGTGTACGCGAGCCTCGAGGCGCTTCAGCTCCTTCCGGATCTTGAGCTTCTGGATGAGGTTCATCCGACCACCTCGAGTGTCAGCACGGCTCTCCCGCATCGAGCGGCGCCACGAGCGCTCGCTCTCCACGTGGATGTATCGGCGGATCGGTCCCGCGGATTGAACGCGTCGCTCATCGGAACCGCAGGACCTCCCCCTTGGAGTCGGCGACCCAGACTTCGCCGTCCTGCACCGCGAGCTCGGCGGAGAATCCGGACTCGTCGCCGAATTCCCAGCGCAGGCCCAGATCCTCGAGGTCGCGCGCCTGCAGCAGCTCGGAGTCGCGATGCGACTTGCCGACGCGGCGGAGGCTGATCAAGACTTCCCGCGGACGGATGAACGGTCCCGCGACGAGTCGCGCGCCGAGGTCGACCTTGGCTTCGATCTCGCCACTGCGAAGGCCGATCCGCACCAGCTGGTCGCCGGACGTGGCCACGATGACGTAGTCGTCGGTGATCGCGAGCGCCGAGGCAACGGTGCCCGCGGGCAGCTTGACGGTCCAGAGCGTGCGTTGCCCGTCCTCGCGAACCGCGGTGACCTCGCCGCTCTCGGTGCCGAACACGAGCGCGCCGCGTGCCGGATGCACCGGCGTGACCGGCGGAGACTGGGCCATGAATCGGCCGACGATCGTCCCGTCGAGCAGATCGATGTGCAGGATCTGTCCGCTGTGGAGGCAGATGAACGCGAACCGTCCCTCGACCTCGGGCGAGCCCGCGATCGAGCCCCCGAGCGCCGTGAACCACAATGGCTTGCCGCCGCGCGACGCATCGATCGCGATCAGCCGACCCTGCGTGTCGACGAACAGGATGCGGCCGTCGCGCACGAGGATGTCGTGCGCGGGCTGGAACGAGAGCGAGACCTCCCAGATCCGTTCGCCGGTCGACAACGAGTAGGAGACGAGCTTCGACTCGCTGGTCGCGAAGATCGCGGAGTTGGACGTGAACGCGACCTTGCCCTCGAGCTCCTCGAGGCCGGGCAGCCGGATGACGCGACGCTCGCGATCGCCCTGCACGCGCGTGAGCGCGATCCGCCCGCCGCGGAGCCCGGTCGCCAGGAAGCCACGGTCCACCGACAGGGCACCGCGCACCGGTTCGGCGAACGTGAACCGCTCGATCGGCGTCGCCGTCAGCACGATCTCGCAGGTCGCCGACTCGTGCGGGTCCACCTTTGCCGCCGCGGACTCGAAACCCTGCATCCTGAGCTCGAACGACTGCGGACCCTGGTCGCACAGGACGACGCAGGGCGTCCGGAGCGGCAGCTCGCCGTTCGGGGTCCGCTTGACCATCGGCTTGCCGCCCTGCAGCACGGCCGCCCCGGCGGGCCGGGTCTGGATCATCACCGGCAGTCGCGCGTGTGCCGCGGTGTCGGTCATGCCGAACTCGTCGATCAGCTTCAGCAGCAGCCCCCGCGCCGCCTGCCAGTCGCCGGCATCGAGTTTCTCGCTCGCCCGGCGATCGATGTCGAACGCCTGCGCGATGTAGTCCTTCAGCTCCCGCCGCTCCTGATCGAGCTTGACGCTCTTCGCCCACTCGGCGTCCTGCGGCTCACCCGCGCGCTCGACCATCGTCGCGACGGTCTCGAGCTGGTCGAGCGCCTTGTCGAGCGCGTGCGCGCGGACGTGACCCTGGTAGACCCGCCACGCGGCCTTGTAGCCCGACCGGATCTTCTCGAGCTCCAGGCGGTGCTTGCGCAGCTCGTTCTCGAGGCGCTGCTCGTGCTTCGCCTTGAGTCCGTCGACGTGTGCGAGCTCGGACTCGACCTCGCGGGACACCAGCGTCAGCGGGAACTGCTCCGTGAACGCGCGGTACGCCGCCGCGGCCTGGTTGTAGTCCTCCTGCTCGAGGAGCTTCTCGACGCGTGCTTCGACGGCTATCAGCCGGTCGCGCGCGTGCTGCTCGTACAGCCACCAGATCGCGGACAGCGCGACCATGAACAGCGCGATCGCGGTCAGCGCGATCAAGCTGCGCCGGCGACTGCGCCGGCGCTCGTCCATCACGTAGAGCGACCGGATCCGCTCGGAGATGTCCTTGCGGTTCCGGTCGAGCATCAAGATCTTCTGGAGATACTTGACCGCCTCGATCGGCTCGCGCTGCTGGACCAAGTCCTCCGCGATCGATTCGTAGAGCTCGACGACCCGCTTCGTGTCACCCGCCTTCGAGTGCACGTTGATCAGACTCTTCTTGAGCTCGACGTCGAACGGGTTGTCGCGCAGCAGCCGTTCGAGGATCGACCGCACGCGCTCGATCTCGCCGACCGCGAGATAGAGATCGACGAGCTCCTTGCCGTTGGCGATCGGATCGAAGCCCTTCCCGCAGGCCTCGGGGCGCCCGACCGTCAGCTCGACGAGGCGCTCCCGTGCCGCGAGGTCGGTCGGGAGCATGCTCACGACGTGCCGCAGGATCTCGACCGCGCGCCGATGGTCCTCGTTGCCGGCGTAGAACTCCGCGACGCACTTGTGGTGGTACGCGGCGAGCTCGTACTCCTTGATGGTCTCGTAGACCCGCGCCGCCTGCTCGTGGCTGTCGGGGATGCCCTCGCCGAGCGCGATCGCCCGCTCGAACAGGTTGATCGCGTCCTGGAACCGACCCTCTTGCACACACTCGTGGGCCGTGTGGAGCAGATCCGCGGGGTCGACGTGGTCGACGAGTCCGTCGTCCAGCAGGAGCGCGAGGCCCTTGTAGACCACGAACGACGGCAGCCCGGTGATCTCGATCAGACGGGCGACGTTGCGCTTGCCGTCGACGAGGTCGTAGAGCGTGAGCGCGGAGTCCTCGAGATCGAGGATGTTGGAGCTGCGCCCGGCGATCGGCCGGAAGATCTCGAGCGGTCCCCGAACGCGCTCTTGGATGAACGACCACTCGTCGATGCGACGGGCGGCCTCCATGATCAGCGTGTCGGTGCTGAAGAAGAACCGCTCGTCGATCCGGCCTTCGCGACCGGCGACCGTGGATGCGCCCTCGTAGAACTCGAACGTCGCGTCGTTCCAGAAGAAGAGGTCGTAGACCTCCTCCTCGATCTCCGTGCGCACCATCGAGGTCAGCTCGACCTCGGTCAGGTAGCTGCCGGCGATCAGCGAGTCGGCAAGATGCCCACCCTGCATCGCGGCATGATCCCGCGCGTCCTGGACCGATTGGTCCGCGAGCCGGCCGGTGCGCGTCGCCTGCAGGAGCACCTTGTCGAGGATCGTGTGCTCGTTGAAGAAGAGGGTGGCGCCGCGCTGCTCGAAGTACAGCGCTCGCCAACCTCGCGGCGAGGTGATGCACAGCATCCCGACCTTCTGGTTCAAGGCCAGCATCTGGAAGACCTGTGCGAGGTCGACGCTGGCGAGGTCGCCTTTGAGAGCCATGGATCCCTGTGTCCCTCCGGTGAAACGGGTGCTGCCGGCCGCCTCCGGCCGCTTTCCCGTCCGATCAGCTATCGGCCGTCTGCCGTCCAGTGTTGAGGCTCTTGCGGCGATCCCGAGACCGCCGCATACTCCGGCCGGTCCGCGACGCACGGCTGCCGCCATGACCGACCGCCGCACCTCACCGCTTCGCACGCTGGTCGCGACCTGTCACAAGGCCGTCGGCTGGGTCGACTTCCGCCTCGGAAGGCTCGACCGGGCTCGCTGGCACTTCGAGCGGGTCCTCCAGCTCCTCGGCGACGACTTCTCCGCCTACGTCCACCTCGGACGGGTCGCCTACCGGTTGGGCGACTACGCGGGCTGGCGTCGCGAATGTGGACATGCCCAGCGCACGGCGCCGGCGCGCTACGCCCGCCTGCGACACACGTTCGACCTGGTGCAGGCCCGGGCGGCGGGCACCGCGGCCGACCCCGCCGACGCCTGGCCGTCGGTCGCGTTCCGCATGTCGCGAGTCGGGACCGACGGCAGCGAGGCGCGCCTGTCGCAGGATGCGGCGGCGGACGCCTGCCCGGGAGGGCCGGTCCGACGCTTCGGGGACGACTTCAGCTCGGAGGGCGAGCGGGCGCGGTTCCGCCGGCTGCAGGCGATCAGCTCCGCGGATCTCGCGCGCGTCGACGTCGACGAGCTCGCGCGACGGCTGACCGACTGAGCCGTCGCCGGCAGCTCGGGCCGACGGGCGGTCGGTGCCCGCGGGCGCAGGCGGCGTTCGGAGAGAGTGCGCTACAACCGCGGCAGCCGGCCCCGTATGCTGCGTGGCCCGTTTCCGCACCGCCGGCCGACCCGCATGAAAGAGACCGTTCTCCGCCCGATCCACGAGTCGTCCGGAGCCCGCATGGTGCCGTTCGGCGGGTGGAAGATGCCCGTCCAGTACACCGGCATCCTCGAGGAGGCGCAGGCCGTGCGCCAACGCGCCGGCCTGTTCGACCTCGGCCACATGGGCAGGGTCCGGGTCACCGGCGCGGACGCGGAGGCGTTCCTCCAGCGCCTGCAGACCAACGACGCCGCGAAGATCCAGCCGGGCCGCATCCGCTACGCGATGATCCTCGACGAGAACGGCCTGACCCAGGACGACATCCTGGTGTACCGGGAGCCGGCCGGGGCCGGCTTCTTCCTCGTCGTCAACGCCTCGAACGCCGACCGAGACCTCGGGATCATGCAGCGGGTGGCCGCGGATTTCGGCGACGTGCGGATCGAGGACCTCACCGATCAGCTCGCGATGATCGCGCTGCAGGGACCGCGCGCCGCGGAGATCGCGCAGTCGGTCACCGACATCGATCTCGCCGGCCTGAAGTACTACGCCTGGGACCGCGGGCACGTCGCAGGTGTACCCGCAGCGATGTCGCGCACCGGCTACACCGGCGAGGATGGCTTCGAGATCTACCTCCCCCACGAGGCGGCGACGCCGCTGTGGGGCGAGCTGCTCGCCAAGGGTGCGAAGCACGGACTCGTGCCGTGCGGCCTCGGGTCACGCGACATCCTGCGGCTCGAGGCCGGCATGCCGCTCTACGGACACGAGATCGACGAGACCACGACACCGCTCGACGCCGGTCTCGAGTTCGCCGTGAAGTTCACGCACGACTTCGTCGGCCGGCCCGCGCTGGAGCGCGTCCAGGCCGCCGGCGGACCGACCCGCCGGCTCGTCGGTCTCGTCACCGACAGCAAGCGTGTGCCGCGGCAGGGCTATCCGATCCTCACCGGCGACCGCGAGCTCGGCACCGTGTGCTCGGGCGGGGCGTCGCCGACGCTCGGCAAGAACATCGCGACCGCGTACGTGCCCGCCGACTTCGGCGAGCCGGGCGCCGCGGTCGAGTTCGCGATCCGCGACAAGCGGGAGCCGGCTCGCATCGCCGCACTGCCGTTCTACCAGCGTGCCCGTTGAGGACACGGCGCCGCCGGAATCCAACGAACCCTCAGACCCACGACAGAACCCATCCATGCGCCCCGACGACCGCAAGTACCTGAAGTCCCACGAGTGGTGCAAGATCGAGAACGGCGTCGCAACGGTCGGTATCACCGACTTCGCCGTGTCCCATCTCTCCGACCTGGTGTTCCTCGATCTGCCGTCCAAGGGCGCGAAGGTCCAGGCCGGTGAGTCGTTCGGCGAGATCGAGTCGGTCAAGGCCGTGAGCGACATCGTCTCGCCGGTGAGCGGCGAGGTGATCGAGTCGAATGCCGAGCTGCCCGACAACCTCGACTGGCTCGGGACCGACCCCTGGAAGCAGGGCTGGATGATCAAGGTGAAGGTCGCCGAGGAATCGCCCGAGCTGATCGACGCCGCGGCCTACGAGAAGCAGGTCCAGAGCGAGGAATGACCCGCGCGGCGCGCGCCCCGCTCCGCGTGCTGCGCTCGGGATCGCAGACGCCGGCCGCGAACATGGCGCTCGACACGGCGCTGCTCGAAGCCGGGCACGACGTCGTGCTGCGGCTCTACCGGTGGCGGCCGCCGGGACTGTCGATCGGCTGGTTCCAGGACGTCGCGCGCTTTCGCGACGTGCCGGGAGACCACCGGCTCGTCCGACGTCCGACCGGAGGTGGGGCGATCTACCACGACGACGAGCTGACGTTCGCGTTGGTCGGGGACGCCGCGGCACTCGGCGACTCCGAGTCGCTCTATGCGCAGGTGCACGACGCGCTGGTGCGGGCACTCGGCGCGGTCGGCGTCGCCGCACGCCGCATCGAGGACGGCCCGGCCGGACCCGGCGCGCGCGCGCTGCGCACCGCCTGGTGCTTCGAGCATCCGGCCCGCCACGACGTCGTCGCACCCGATGGGCGGAAGCTCGCCGGCTCGGCGCAGCGTCGCGTGCGGACGCCGCGGCCGCGCGTGTTGCAGCACGGCTCGGTGGTGTTCCGGCGGCCGGCCGCGACGCCGTTCTGCGCGGCGATCGCCGACCAGGTCGAACCGGACGCGATCCGCGACGCGCTCACGGCGGCGTGGATCGGCGAGCTCGCGACGGCGCTGGGCCGCACGCCGATCGACGATCGGCCGACCGCCGCGGAGACGCGACGCGCGACCGAGCTCGAACCCTCGTTCGCCGACCCGGAGGCGCCGACGTGCCGGATCTCGACGCGCTGCTGAGCCGCCCCGGGCTGTGCCCGGAGCTGCGGATCCTCGTCGACCTGGCGGTCCGCGTCTGGCGAGCCGACTGGCGAGGCGTGCGCCACGCCGCCGAGCTCGCCCACGCGCGGGGCATCGCGCGCAGCGCCGTCGAGGAGACGTTGCTGCAGGTGGTCCTGTTCTGCGGCTTCCCGCGCGCGATCGCGGCGTTCGGTGAAGTGCAGGCCGCGTGGCCCCCATCGACTCCGCCCGCCGGTGGCGAGGTGCCGCCGGCGCGTCGCGGCGAGGCGGGCCGCGAGCTGTTCGACGGCGTCTACGGCGACAATGCGGCGTCGGTCCACGCCATGCTCCGCAGCTACCACCAGGAGCTGCACGACTTCGTCCTCGACGAAGCCTACGGCCGCATCCTCAGCCGTCCCGGTCTCCCCGCCCGCGACCGCGAGCTCGTCGCCGTCGGCGCACTGTGCGCGATGGACCAGATCCCGCAGCTGGTCGCGCATGCGCGCGGCGCGCTGGCGTTCGGCGCCGACGAACTCCAGGTCCGCGAGGCGCTGGTGACGGCGCTGGGGGACACGGACGAGGTCGACGTGCACCTGCGGCGGATCCTGGGTCTCGGCCGCTGAGGCGCGAGCCGCCGGCCGGACTCCCGACCGCTCGCAGCACGCGGCGTCGGCACGCCGCCGTCGGACCGCGGTCCGCGCGATACGCCGCGACCCCGGAATTCGCGATTTCCGTTCGACACGTCGGCGGGATTCCCGGGGATTGACGGGCCCGCGGAAGCAAGCCACGATTCGGACGCTCGTCGTTGGAAGGAGGATCCGGTGGTTCTCTCTCTCTCTCTCTCTCTAGCTTGACCGTGACTTTGCTGGCCAGTGGCCTTGCCGCGCAGGTCGGCGGTAGTCCGGCCATCGCCCCCGACCCCAATGGCGCCGCGTTCGTGCACGGCTATTCGCCGTTGTTCAACCAAGCCGACGGCATGTGGAACCTCGGCGAGGGCTTCCCGGGCGTCGACCACGGCGGCGTGATCGACTCGACCGACCCGAACGCGATCCAGCTCGGCGACATCTTCGTCGCCCTCAACTGGACTCCGTTGACCGGAGACCCCGGCATCCTCCACTTGATCGGCGAGTTCCGACCGCAGAGCGTCACGGTCGGCGAGTCCTCGTTCGAGATCTTCGTGCCCACGGCGCTGCAGAGCGCCCCGGATCCTTTACGTGTCGGGCACGTCGTACTGCTGATCGGCGCGGCCTCGACGACGGCACCTGAACTGAGCGAGGACGTGCCCTACGCCCCCCACCGCTACCCGGGCGATCCCAGCCACTACGGCCTCTGGGCGGAACCGGAGCCCGGCCATGCTCTCGTCACCGACCCGCTGCTGAGCACGAGCCCCTTCTACGTCGCCTCGGGCTACATCGTCTCCCGCACTTCGCATCAGCCGCTCGTCTCGAGCGTGCAGCGTGCACGCGAGCTGGCCGCCGCGATGCGGCTCTTGATCACCGCCCAGTTCTACGGCGGAACCTCGCCGCCGACGTACACGACCTGCATCGCCGGTACGTCGTTCGGTGGCCTCACCGCGATGGCTGCCGTGATGCTGTTCCCCGACGAATTCCAGTCGGGCTTCTCGCGGGCTTTCAACGCCTCGCTGCGCAACGCGCCGGACGATCAGGACATGCTCAATTTCCTGTGCGCGGGGCTCGGGTTCGGCTCCTCGGGTGCTGGCTACACGCTGCGCTCGGCCGTCGACTGGACGATCTTCACGCAGATCGAGAATACCGACTTCGCCGGCCTGTCGTTGGTGAACCGCTCGCGATCGATGACCGGTCTCCGCCGACCGTTCATCTGCATGGTCGCGGATGAGGATCCGGTCACCAATGGCCAGGACTTCATGAACGTGATCGGTGACGGCAGCGGCTTCGCCGAGCCGTACTACCAGACGCACACGTTCGATGACGGGGTATCGCACTACGACCTCGAGACCATCGTGGTCGGGAAGACCTGCCACGACGGGATGCAGTTCGGGCTGCAAGAGCCGTTTCCGTGCCGCGGCAATCCGTTCTGCACGGACTGGACGGAGCCGATCCGGCAGATGGTCATCGCGAGCTACAACGAGAACGGGCACACCGTCACCACGACCCAGGCCCGGGCCCAGAGCAACCGGAAGCCGCCGCGATCACCGGATCTGTGGAGCATCAACCCGCACGACAGGGCGTTCGCGCGCGGGACACGCACCCCGCCGTCGAACGGAACCCAGCCGCTGCTCGTCGAGGCCGACGCGCCGAATCACGGCTGGCATCGCTTCGGGCACGGTACCTGGCCCGGGGCCATGGGATCGATCAAGATCGCCGCTGTCGGTCCGGCCCCGGCGTCGGTGTTCGTCGGCAGCGCCGACGGCATCGTCACGCGCTACCAGGTGGACGCGACGGTGGCGCCGCCGCTGGAGCCATTGGTGATGCGCGACGAATCGCCCTCGCTCGGCTGGGCCGTCTACGGCCTCGACGTCGGCGACGTGGACGACGACGGCAACCCCGACGTCGTCGCGGCGGCCTATCGGAGCATCGTCGTTCTCGACCCCACGAACCTGCACCACGAGATCTGTCGGATCGATCTGCCGGACTGGGACGAGAACGAGCCGCAGCGCCTGCAGATCGTCGACATCGACTCGAGCCACTCGGGCAACGAGATCGTCTGCCGCACGCTGCACGGGCGCATCCTGATCGTCGGCAAGAGCGGCACCAGCTCGTGATCCTGGGCGAGCACGCCGAGAACGGCGTGCAGGACCTGGTGGTCGGACCATCCGTGCCGTTGATGCCGGCCGGATCGTCGTTTTCCAACGGCATCTGGATCCTGTCGGCCCGCGGACACGTCGCGGGTCTCGGCCTCGACTCGAATGCCCCCGACCCGCATCAGATGGGATGCCTGTCCGCGGTGTCGGCGCTCCAGTACGGAGCACTCTCCGATCTCGCGGTGGTGAGCGGCACCGAGCTGGCGCTGCTGGTCAGCGGCGGACCCGAGTCGGATCACGCGATCCGCATCTTCGACACGCGAGTCCCCGATCCGCTGCACGTCGCGCGGAGCTTCGGCAACCTCCAGCACGGGTACCTCGGTCCGAGCGACGATCTCGCCAAAGAGTACAACGTCTTCGCTTTGGGATCGCCGACTGCACCCAGCCTCGCGATCACCAAGCAAGGACAGTTCGTCACGCTGTACGAGGACCACATCGGCGTGTGGAACGACAACAACAGCGTCGCCGTCGGCATGAAGAACCTGCGGGACGGCTCCGCGGGCCTGCCGCCGATGCGGGTGGCGCTCGGCCTTGCGGTCGGCGACGTCGGCGGCGACCCGGCGGACGACGTCGTGATCTCGACCGCCGATGGCCGGCTGATCTGGTTCACGATTCCCGAGCTGACGTCGGGCGGGACGGCGATCCCCTTCGCGCGCAACGTGCAGGTCGTCAACAACCGGGTCTACGACCATCGCATGAACGCGGCGATCGCGGCGACCTGGGGGTTCACGGCCACGCCGGGCACGGCACCGCGGCTGCATGCGATCGACGTCAGCGGCGGGTGGTGGGCCGTGGATCCCTTGGACGGGTTGCCCAAGCTGTTCGGCTCGCGAAGCAGCTACGTCATCGACACCGGGCTCTACGCGGTCCGGGGTCTCGCCTACGGCGGCGCGGGAGCGAGCTCGCTGCCCCCGACACCGAAGAACAGCATCGGCGGCGGTGCCACTCCGGATCGGCAGTGGCAGGTCGTCGACGGCCAGGCGCCCGCCGGCAGCACGAGCCGCCGGGTCCGACCACGCCGTACGGGGGCGCCCTCGACGACGCGACCCATCAGGTGGTCTGGAGCTACGTGCCGCCCCTCTACGATTACGGCGCGATCAACTGGGACGACTTCTGGCTGTTCCCCAAGGGCGGCGACGCGGTGCCGGACGGCACCGATTGGCGCGTCGCCTGGTGGAGCACCAGCATCTTCCCCAACCTCGTGCAGCAGCTGACCTACACGGTCCAGGGCACGCCACAACCGCTCGCTCTGTGGAGCTCCACCGGCCCAGCGCCGGCAGGCGGCGGTGCGCCGCCTGCCCCCTCCACCATCGGCCAACCGGCCCCCACGGCGGGCGTGTCGCTCCGCACCAGTTTCGGCAAGGGCGGGGCAGTCGACGACCTGCAAACGCTGAGGATCGGCCACGTGATCGACGTGCCAGGCGCCCCGCCGCAGACCGTGGTGATCGGAACCGGCGGTCGTGCGATCGTGCTCGACGGCGCAAGCGGCGCGATCCTGGCCCAGAGCGACGACCTCGGCTTCGGCGGCATGGCGCTGGCACTGGCTGACCTCGACGGGGACGGCTACGACGAGGTGATCGTCGCCCCGGCGCTGGCGCCGATCGACGCCGAGCTGCCGCCGTTTTACTTCTATCCGCCGCCGGGCTTCCAACCGCACTCGGGCTGGATGCGCAGCTACTTGCACGTGCTGAAGTATGACTCCAGCGGGCCCTACGCCCGGCTCGTGCGCCTGAGCTCGGCGCCGGTCGGCGATCCGTACGCCGCCGCCCACGACCTGATCGGCTACGGGGCCTGTGGGATCGCGGTCGCCGACCTCGACGAGACCGGTCAGCCGAACCCGACGCCCGAGATCCTCGTGACGACGCTGAACGGCGAGTTCGTGGTGTTCGCGCAGACCGGCGGCGTGATCGACCCCACGCCGCGGTTCCACACCATCGTCGATGGCCAGCTCGGGGCCTTCAACTCGATCGTCGTGGGGGATTTCGATTCCGTCATCCACATTCCTCCGCAGAAACCGGAGGTTTACATCGCCAGCTCGAGGGGATCCGCAAGTTCTATGTTCCGTGAACACGTGGCGACGCGACCGTGCGCGGAATGGGCGCGAGGACGCTGGCGTCCCGTGCCGGAGTCAGCTTCATCGCGGTCATCGCGACCTCATCCTCCTGCGTACCTTGCACAACAGACCTGGATCGTGGACCTGGGAGGCGCTCCCGGAAGCCACTTCACCCAGATCCAGCCAGCGATCAGCGCTGCGCGTGGGCGATCTGATCCTCGTGCGAGCCTGGATCAGCTCATTCTACGACGGCTTCGTGCTGGACAAGGGCCTCAGATCATGGCGAACCGCGAGCTGGGTGATTGGCGTCACCACCGACATCGTGGTTCGGGGAGTGCCCCTGGCGAGACAGCCGTGCTGAAGCGCCTCACCGGCTTCTACACCGCCTCCCTGATCCTCGAGGACAACGCCGGTCAGGTCGTCATCGAGAAGTGCCAGCCCGGCGGCCAGGGCGGCTACCTGTCGATCCGCAACTGTGCGGACGTCGCACTGAACGAGCTGCACTCGGACTTCGCCTCGATCGACTCGAGCTACGTGACCTTCAACCGCGGCCTCAACGACACCACCTACGCGCCGGATCCGACGCTCGTCGTCACCCGCTCGGTCATCGTGTTCGGCAACACCGCGCTGCTCGGCTGCCGCGCCAACTACAACGGCGCGAGCTGCACGCTGATCTCCCCGCCCGGCGTCGCGATCTCCGGATCCGACAGCGTGCTGGTGCTCGGCGCCGGCACGCGCATCCTCGGCGGACGCCTCGGCGTCAGCGGCGGCGCGTGCCCGCCGATCTCGATCGAGTCGAACGCGATCGAAGGCGCCAACATGGTCGTGCTCCGAGACCCCGCCGCCAGCCTCGGCCGGGTCGGCCCCGGCGTCACCGTCCGGACCGCGTCCCAGCCCACCCTCGACGGCATCGTCGGCGACGAGCTGCACGGCCGCATGGACTTCGACCTGCTCGGCTCGCCCGGCAGCATCGGGGCACTGGTCGCCTCGCTGCCCGGCGACCCGGTGCTGACCGGCCTCGGCTTCCAGTGGGCGAATCTCAACGCCTTCTTCGTCGCCGACCTCGCCGCGGTCGACCCGACCGGCCACCACCGGGTCAGCTTCACGATGCCGACCGCCTACCCCCTCGGCGAGCCGATGGTCTTCCAGTCGCTGGTCCTCGACGCCGGCTCCCTGGTCTGGTCGACACCCTCGCTGATCGTCAGGAACTGACTCCCGGCACCCGCGCGTCCCCCGCCGTATGCTCCCCACCCGGGTGAAGCCGATGGAGACCTCGCCTCGCGCATGCTCGACCGGAGTCCCGGCCATCGCCCCAGCGCTGGCGCCGGTCGGCGATCCGTACGCGGCCGCCCACGACCTGATCGGCTACGGGGCCTGTGGGATCGCGGTCGCCGACCTCGACGAGACCGGTCAGCCGAACCCGACGCCCGAGATCCTCGTGACGACGCTGAACGGCGAGTTCGTGGTGTTCGCGCAGACGGGCGGCGTGATCGACCCCACGCCGCGGTTCCACACCATCGTCGATGGCCAGCTCGGGGCCTTCAACTCGATCGTCGTGGGGGATTTCGATCCCTGCAATCTTCCAGAACCCGGAGATCTACATCGCGAGCACGACAGGAATCCGGAAGTTCTATGTGCAGTGATCAGCATGACGAAGCGTGGGTCCGCCCGCGTCGGATGCATGCTGGGACGAGGGATCGAGCGAACTGCCGTCCTCCTCGTCGCCGGACTCGGATCGGTCGTGTGCGGACCCGCGCAGTCGACCTGGGTCGTCGACTTGGCGAGCGCTCCCGGCTCCCAGTTCACGCAGATCCAGCCTGCGATCGATGCAGCGAGCGCGGGCGATCTGATCGTCGTTCGCCCCGGCAGCGGCTTCTACAATGGCTTCACGTCGACCAAGGGAGTGTCGATCATCTGCGAGCTCCGGGGCTGGGCGATCGGATGTACGAGCGACATCATCGTGCGCGGAGTTCCAGCCGGTGAGCGCTGCGTCCTCAAGCGGTTCGGGGGCTACTACACCGCCTCCCTGATCCTCGAGGACAACGCCGGCCAGGTCGTCATCGAGAAGTGCCAGCCCGGCAGCCAGGGCGGCTGCCTGTCGATCCGCAACTGCGCCGAGGTCGCGCTCAACGAGGTCGCGCCGCTCGAGACGCGCATCGAGGGCAGCTTCGTGACCGTCAACCGGGGCCTCAACGACACCCGCGTCGGGCCCGATCCCGGCGTCGTCGTCACCCGCTCGGTCGTCGTGTTCGGCAACACCGCGCTGCTCGGCTGCCGCGCCAACTACAACGGCGCGAGCTGCACGCTGATCTCCCCGCCCGGGGTCGCGATCTCCGGATCCGACAGCGTGCTGGTGCTCGGCGCCGGCACGCGCATCCTCGGCGGTCGCCTCGGCGTCAGCGGCGGCGCGTGTCCGCCGATCTCGATCGAGTCGAACGCGATCGAAGGCGCCAACATGGTCGTGCTCCGAGACCCCGCCGCCAGCCTCGGCCGCGTCGGTCCCGGCGTCACCGTGCAGACCGCGTCCCAGCCCACCCTCGACGGCATCGTCGGCGACGAGCTGCACGGCCGCATGGACTTCGACCTGCTCGGTTCGCCCGGCAGCATCGGGGCACTGGTCGCCTCGCTGCCCGGCGACCCGGTGCTGACCAACCTCGGCTTCCAGTGGGCCGACCTCAACACCTACTTCGTCGCCGATCTCGCGGCGATCGATCCGATGGGCCACCACCGCGTCAGCTTCACGATGCCGACCGCCTACCCCCTCGGCCAGCCGATGGTCTTCCAGTCGCTGGTCCTCGACGCCGGCTCCCTGGTCTGGTCGACACCCTCGCTGATCGTCAGGAACTGACTCCCGGCACCCGCGCGTCCCCCGCCGTATGCTCCCCACCCGGGTGAAGCCGATGGAGACCTCGCCTCGCGCATGCTCGACCGGAGTCCCGGCCATCGCCCCGGCGCTGGCGCCGGTCGGCGATCCGTACGTGGCCGCCCACGACCTGATCGGCTACGGGGCCTGTGGGATCGCGGTTGCCGATCTCGACGAGACCGGCCAGCCGAACCCGACGCCGGAGATCCTCGTGACGACGTTGAACGGCGAGTTCGTGGTGTTCGCGCAGACGGGCGGCGTGATCGACCCCACGCCGCGGTTCCACACCATCGTCGATGGCCAGCTCGGGGCCTTCAACTCGATCGTGGTGGGGGATTTCGATCCGTTCATATCTCACGAAGCCCAAGATGTACATCGCCAGCTCGACTGGGATCCGGAAGTTCTATGTGCAGTGACCGACAGCCCTGACGGCGCGCGGTCTCGGTGGATGCTACGACGCGAGGCGGTCAGGCGCAGCGGTCCTCGCCCTGGCGATGGCACTCGGCGGGTCACCGCGGCCTGAGCGGTCAGCGACGTGGAGCTGGTCGACGCGTTCGACGGCCCGGGTCCCGACTTCACGGACATCCAACCGGCCATCAATGCGGCTTCGCGCGGCGATCTGATCTGGTCGGACCGGCATCAGCTCCTTCTACACGGGCTTCACGGTGAGCAAGGGCGTGCAGATCATTGCGAGCAGCGAGGTGGGGGATACCGCGTCACGTCGGACATCATCGTCCGTCGGATGCCGCAGGGGGAGCGGCTGGTGCTGGCGCACTGCTACGGCTTCAACACCTCCTCCCTGGTCCTCGAGGACAACGCCGGGCAGGTGGTCGTCGAGAAGTGCCAGCCCGGCGGCCAGGGCGGCTACCTGTCGATCCGCAACTGTGCGGACGTCGCACTGAACGAGCTGCACTCGGACTTCGCCTCGATCGACTCGAGCTACGTGACCTTCAACCGCGGCCTCAACGACACCACCTACGCGCCGGATCCGACGCTCGTCGTCACCCGCTCGGTCATCGTGTTCGGCAACACCGCGCTGCTCGGCTGCCGCGCCAACTACAACGGCGCGAGCTGCACGCTGATCTCCCCGCCCGGCGTCGCGATCTCCGGAGCCGACAGCGTGTTGGTGCTCGGCGCCGGCACGCGCATCCTCGGCGGCCGCCTCGGCGTCAGCGGCGGCTCGTGCCCGCCGATCTCGATCGAGTCGAACGCGATCGAAGGCGCCAACATGGTCGTGCTCCGAGACCCCGCCGCCAGCCTCGGCCGCGTCGGTCCCGGCGTCACCGTGCAGACCGCGTCCCAGCCCACCCTCGACGGCATCGTCGGCGACGAGCTGCACGGCCGCATGGACTTCGACCTGCTCGGTTCGCCCGGCAGCATCGGGGCACTGGTCGCCTCGCTGCCCACCGACCCGGTGCTGACCAACCTCGGCTTCCAGTGGGCGAACCTCAACGCCTTCTTCGTCGCCGACCTCGCCGCGGTCGACCCGACCGGCCACCACCAGGTCAGCTTCACGATGCCCACCGCCTACCCCCTCGGCGAGCCGATCGTCTTCCAGTCGCTGGTCCTCGACGGCGGCGCGCTGGTCTGGTCGACGCCCTCGCTGATCGTCAGGAACTGACCCCCGGCACCCGCGCGTCCCCCGCCGCATGCTCCCCACCCCGGTCAAGCCGATCGGCTGCGCACCCCGCGAGTACGGAACGCCCCCTGTACACGCCGCAGCCCGGCCGTCTCCGACCGGGCTCGGCGTGCTACCCAGCGACCCGCGCGCGGCTCAGACGCCCTGGCCGACGTGCTTCTCGACGAGCTCGATGAGCTCGTCCGGCTCGAACGGCTTGCGGAAGTAGTCGGCGGCGCCCATCTCGCTGCTCTTCTGGTGGCCGCGGGCGTGCTCGCGCGCGGTGAAGATGATCACCGGGATCCCGGAGGTCTCCGGGTCGCGCTTCAGCCGCGTCAGCGTCTCCCAGCCGTCGATCCCCGGCATCATGATGTCGAGCAGGATCAGATCGGGCTGGATCCCGCGGGCCTTCTGGATGCCCTCCTCGCCGTTGACGGCGGACTCGACGCGGAATCCGGCCGCCTCGAGGACCATCTGGGTGGAGACGATGATGAGTTTCTCGTCCTCGATGATGAGAACCGTGCGTTCCATGTGGGTCGACTCCTGTCGTGTGGTCACTGGGTGATGGTGGTTGGGCCCGCGGTGGCGCCGAGATCGAGCTCGAGATCGGTCGGTGCGGTCTGCTGCAAGACGAACGAGAACTTCGCTCCGGCGCCGAGTCGACTCTGCACCTGCACGCTGCTGCCGTGCGCATCGACGATGCTGCGGACGAAGAAGAGACCGAGCCCCGAACCGCCGTGGTGGCGTGTCAACGGATCCTCGACCTGGAAGAACTTCTCGAAGATGCGCCGGTGGTAGCGCGGATCGATGCCAACGCCGTTGTCCGAGACGTTGATCTCGACCGTACCCGGACCGGCGTCCATGACCTCGACCAGCACCTTGCCGTGGTCGGGGCTGAACTTGATCGCGTTCTCGACCAGTGCCTGGACCGCGCGGCGTAGGTCCGCGCGGTCGCCTTCGACCATCCGCTCCCCGCCGAGAACCTGGACGTCGAGCTCGATCGAACGGTCCTTGGCGAGCTGCTCGAACGGCACCGTCGCCTGGCGGATCAGCTCGCTCACGTCGAAGAACTCGAGGTCCTGGCCGTACTCGTTCGACTCGATGTGCCCGAGGTTGATCAGCTTGTCGATCTGGTGCTCCAGTCGCAGCGACTGCTCGCGGATCGACTCGACGACCCGCACCTGCTGCTCGGTCATCGAGCCGAGCGTGCCCTTGGCCATCATCGTCGAGAACGTCTTGATGCCCGTCAGCGGCGTCCGCAGCTCGTGCGCGACGATCGACAGGTACTGGTTCTTGAGCTGATCGGTCTTGTGCTCGGCGGTGACGTCGGTGAGCTGGATCAGGAGTCCGGCCGACTCGCCGCGGTAGTCGTGCACCCGCGACACGCGCATCCGGATGTAGAGCAGGTCCCGTCCGGAGTGGTGGACCTCGACGACTCGCGAGTTCTCGCGCCAGTCCTTCAGGTGCTTGCACTCCTCGCGGATCGCGTCGAGGAGCTCGCCTTCGTAGGGGAGGTCGAACAGCGACTTCCCGACGGTCATGAACGCGCGGAGGCCGAGCAGCTCCTCCGCGACCGGGTTCATCAGCGCGATGCACCCATCGGCATCGGTGTAGACGATGCCGTCCATGATGTTGCTGATGATGTTCGCCATCCTGGAGATCTCGCGGTTGAACAGCTCCTGCTGAAGCCGTCTGGACTCCGTCTCCTCGCCGAGGCGCGCCTCGAGATCCCGGCAGCGTTCGACGAGGTGATGAACCTCGGACTCGCGCAGCGTTCGCGTCGACGTCCCCCGTTCGTCTCCCTCGTTCATGCCCCTCCGATCACTCCC
Source organism: uncultured Planctomycetota bacterium (assembly GCA_963823025.1). Lineage (GTDB taxonomy): Bacteria > Planctomycetota > UBA1135 > UBA1135 > UBA2386 > CAWGKH01. The sequence continues at coordinate 57,635 of CAWGKH010000016.1, forward strand.
GATCACGCGCGTCCGATCGCCGCGACGGCGGCCTCCGTGTCGTCGAAGATCTCGAAGTGCTTCGAGATCCTCATGATGTCGAGGATCTTGACGATGAACGGATTCGCGTTCGCGAGATAGAGGCGAGCGTTCCGTGAGCTGGTGAGGTTGTTCGCCACGATGATGAGGCCGACGCCACAAGAATCGATGATGCGAACGTTGCCGAGATCCAGGACGAAGTGCTCGACACCGTCCTCGATGTGACCCACGAGGACCGTCTTCAGCGACTCCTTCAACGCGTTGGTCACGTAGAAGTTGAGGCTGCGGTCGTTGAACGAGACGATGCAGGTCCGTTCGTCGTCGCGGACGTCGACCGCAAGTCCCTCGCTCTTCTTGCCTACGATCTCCATGAGTCCTCTCGGCTCCTTCCGGAGATCGGTTCTTCGGCCATACCAGCGAAGGGGTTGAGCAAACTGAGACGGCCGGCGAGGCGTGTCCGAACTCGGGACCGACGCCGAACCGTGGCACGATCGGTGGGCCGCCGGACCCGAAGCAGCCCCGAAGATCGGTGGCGCGGCCGGCGGCCCCGGCGCGTCCCGAATCGGGATCAGCGCCGGCTGCGGAACCGGAGGTTCGACCGGCCCATCGCCCGCAGGCGCTCCAGGCTCTTCCCCAGTCCGAGCTGGCTCGCCTTGTTGGCGACGCTGGCGACCGATCGGCCGAGCTCGCGCGCGATCTCCAGGTTGTCCCGTGTCGGGTAGAGCTCCCGCAGGCGGCTGACCTCGGCCGCGGTCCAGCGTGGCATCGAGCCCGAGCCGAAGCGACGCTTGTCCTTCGCGAGGCACAGCTCGTCGGCCTGCCGCTCGATGTCCTCGGCGGTCCGCGCGAGACCGAGCACGAGATCCTCGGTCTGCCGGGTGCCGTAGAGGCGCCTCAGTCTGCGGGTCTCGGCCGGCCGCCACGGACCGTGCCGGAACCGGCACCGCAGGTCGGCGACCCGATCGACGACTGCCTGCATCGGGCGGCGCAGCAGCATCGCGATCGTGTCGAGGTCGTGGACTCCGAACGCGTCGCGCAGGCGCTGGTCCTCGCGGGCGGTGAACGCGCCGTGTCGCTCCGGCCCCGCGAACATCCGCTCCGCCTGGCGCCGCACCGCATCCTCGGACCTGCCGAGGAGTCGCGCGAGTTGCTCGGGCGGCGTGATCGGGAACAGCCGGCGGATCCGGTCGAGCTCGGGCGTCGTCCAGGTGCCCCGGCCGCTCACGATCCCGAGCCGCTCAGGAACCGCGACCAGCCGACCTTCGCCTGATCGCGCGCGAGGCGGCGGATGTCGTCCGCGCGCGACAGTTGGAGCGCGCGTTCGGCGAGCTTCTCGCACTCCTCGATCGGGAACGTGCGCACCATCAGCTTCACGCGCGGCAGGAACACCGGCGCCATCGACAGCTCCCGGAAGCCGAGCCCGAGCAGCAGCGACGTGAAGTAGTGGTCGCCGGCGATCTCACCGCAAATCGACGCGGGTGTGTCGTACTGGCGCGCGAAGCCGGCGATCTGCGCCAGCGTGCGGAGCACGGCCGGGTGATAGGGCGAGTAGAGCTGCGCGATCCGCGGGTTGTCCCGGTCGACCGCGAGCAGGTACTGGACGAGGTCGTTGGTGCCCACCGAGACGAAGTCGACGAACGGGAGGAGCTGGTCCAGGACCTGCGCGATCGCCGGGACCTCCACCATCGCGCCGAGCTCGATCGAGTCGTCGAACGGCTCGCCGGCGTCCTTCAGGTCGCGCTTGATCTCGTCGAGCGCTTCGCGGCAACGCACGACCTCCTCGACGCTGGTGACCATCGGCAGCAGCACGCGGGCATGACCGCCGGCACTCGCGCGGAGGATCGCACGGATCTGCGTGTACAGCAGATCCGGCCAGTCGAGCGAGATGCGCAGGCCGCGCCAGCCGAGCACCGGGTTGCGCTCGCTGGGCGTGTGGAAGTAGCCGAGCGGCTTGTCGCCACCGACGTCGAGCGTGCGGAACGTCACGACCTTGTCCCCGGCCCACTCGATCGCGCGGTGGTACATCGCCACCTGCTCGTCCTCGGTGGGGAACTGCCGCCGCTCCATGAACGCGAACTCGGTGCGGAACAGTCCGATGCCGTCCACGAGCTCGGTCTCGACGTCACCGAGGTCGCGCACGGCTTCGACGTTGGCGAACAGGTGCACCTCGGTGCCGTCCGGCGTCGTGGACGACAGGAAGCGGACCTCGAAGACCCGCTTCTCGGCCTCGGCCTGCTCGGCGGCGAGACGCTCGTAGCGCTCGACGTCTTCGTCGGTCGGATCGGCGATCAACACGCCGCTCTCACCGTCGACGATCACGGTGGTCCCGCTCGGCACCTTGTTGAGCACCTCGTCGATCGCGACGACCGCCGGGATCCCGAGCGAGCGCGCGAGGATCGCCCCGTGCGAGTACCTTCCCGCCACGAGCGGTGACGATCCCCTTCAGGTGCCGCCGATCGACCACGCCTGCGTCGCTCGGCAGGAACTCCTCCGCGGCGAACACATAGTCGCGACCGTCGGCGATGTAGACCGAGCGCTCGCGCTCCATCAACGAGGAGAGCATCTGGCGACCGACGTCGCGCAGGTCGGCCGCGCGCTCGCGCATCGCGGCGTCCTCCATGCTCTCGAAGACCTTCTCGAATCGAGACACGACCCGCTGGATCGCGGTCTCGGCGTTGACACGCTCCTGCTCGATCGTGCGGAACAGGTCCTGCTTGAAGGTCGTGTCGTGCAGCAGCGCGAGCTGGGCGTCGTAGATCTTGAGATCGTGATCCGACAGATCACGCTCGAGCTCCCGGCTCAGGAACAGCAGCGAACGGGCCGCCTGGACGATGGCTTCCTCGAGCCGGCTCTTCTCGGCGGGGATCTCGTCCTCCCCGATCGTCCGCTGGGGGATGAAACCGAGATCGCCGTGGAAGTGGACCAACGGCGCGATCGCGACTCCGTGCGCAGCGGCGACGCCCTTGAACTTCAGAGCCATGCCCTGATGGGTTTTCCCCCCCGCGCACCGAGATTGCAACACGGCCACTCAATCTGCTCTCGGCGGTCGGCCGATGAGCAGGGAGAAGGCCCTTGACAAGCGCCTCGGAAGCCCATGAAGCGTGATTCCGGACACCGTTCGGGCGACGACTCGCCGCTCGCGAACAGCGACTTCTTCCGCCAGGTCGAGAACGCGGATCACGACGATCCGCAGCTCGGCGAGACGGGCCTCGAGGCCGTCGAGGAGCTCGCCGACGAGCTCGAGGCCATCGACGCGGACGCCGACGGGGACGACTACGACCCGGCCGACGACGAGCTGTTCGAGGAGTACGACGAGACTCCGCCACCGGTCGCCTGGGGCGGCAAGCTGCTGCTGGTCTTCGGCTGGCTGCTCGGCGTGTCGGGCGCCGTGCTGACCGCGCTCGCGGCGCTGGCCCCGGAGACGGTGGCCGTCGCCCTGAAGAGCCTGCACGAGACCGGCGTCCAGCCGGTGCACCTGCTGTTCGTCGGCATCGTGATCGGACTGTTCGGCACGCTTCGCAGCGAGCTCGACCGGCGTTCGGCGTCCCACGCACACGACTTCGGCCGCCTCGACGACGCCCTCGAACGGATGGAGCAGGCCGCGCACGAGCACCGCGAGCGCCGGTCGGACGAGGAGCTCGACGACTCCGAGCGGGTGCTGCTCGCGCTCGAGCGCCAGGACGGCAAGATCAACAACCTGACCCGCGCCACCAAGCTCTACGGCAAGCCGCTCGTGGAGATCTCCAAGCAGGTCGCCGAGGTCATGAGCCACGTGCAGGACTTCGCGGCGCTCGGCGAACGGATCGAGGCGGCGAGCGAAGCCGCGCAGCGCAGCGCGACCCTGCTCGAATCGCTCGAGGACGGCCTCGCCGGCAAGACCCGCGAGCTCGCGGAGGAGCAGGCGGACAAGCTCCGCTCGGTCGTCGACGAGCAGACCGGGAAGCTCGCGTCGACGCTCGAACGCCAGGACGCGAAGCTGGCGGAGCTGTCCCGCGGCATCGAGGGCCAGGCTCGCCCGCTCGGCGAGGTGAACGATCACATCGTGCAGGTCGAAGAGCACATCGAGGGCCTCGTCCGTACCGCGGCCGACCTGCGCAACCGGCTCGAGACCGTCGAGAAGACCGTCGACAAGCGGTTCGAGAACATGACGTCGGCGCTGGGTGAACGTCCGGAGACGGTGGCGCCCAAGGTCGACTTCGGCGGCATCGAGAAGGGCCTCGACGCGATGCGCCGCGAGATGCAGTCGATCGCGACGCGCCTCGCGCAGATCGAGTCCCGACCGGTCCCGACCACGCCGCAGTCGGCCGCGGCCCCGGCCCCCGCGGCGACCCCCGCCGCCACGCCGGCGGCCGGTGCGACCGGCGGACCGGCGGCCGGTCTCGCGCAGTCGATCTCCGGCGAGCGTCAGGGACCGGCGAAGAACGTGCTCGGCGCGATCGCGAAGCTCAAGTCGATGCGCGGCTGACGGCCGGCATCGGCGGGTGTCAGACGCGCCGGTACTCCTGGATGCGCCGGCGCACCAGGTCGACGACCTCGGCGGGCGACACGCGGACCTGCTCCATGCTGTCGCGATCGCGCACGGTGACCGTGCCGTCGCCTTCCACCGTCTCGCCGTCGATCGTCACGCAGTAGGGCGTGCCGACCTCGTCCTGACGGCGGTAGCGGCGTCCGATCGCACCCTTCTGGTCGTAGAAGGTGCGCATCCCGGCGTCCATCAACGCCGTCTGCACCTCCTTGGCCTTCTCCGGCATGCCGGCCTTCTTGACGAGCGGGAAGATCGCCACCGTGATCGGTGCGATGCGCGGGTGGAAGTGCAGCACCGTGCGCGTCTCCTGCTTGCCCTTCTCGTCGGTCACGGTCTCCTCGTCGTAGGCGTCGACGAGGAACGTCATCGCGGCGCGGTCGCAGCCGGCGGCCGGCTCGACGACGTGCGGCACGTAGCGGTTCTTGTTCGCCTCGTCGAAGAAGGACAGGTCCTTGCCGCTGCCCTTCGCGTGCGCGTTGAGGTCGTAGTCGCCGCGCTTGGCGATGCCCTCGAGCTCGCCCCAGCCGAACGGATAGCGGTATTCGACGTCCGTGCAGCCGGACGAGTAGTGCGCGAGCTCGTCGGCGTCGTGCACGCGGAGCCGGAGGTTCGCCTCGCGCACGCCGTTGCGCACGTACCAGTCGAAGCGCTCCTTGACCCAGTACTCGGTACCACCGGTCCTCCTGGTCCGGCGGCACGAAGAACTCCATCTCCATCTGCTCGAACTCACGCGTGCGGAACACGAAGTTGCCGGGCGTGATCTCGTTGCGGAAGCTCTTGCCGATCTGCGCGACGCCGAACGGCGGTGCCATGCGCGCGCTGTTCACGACGTTGAGGAAGTTCGTGAAGATGCCCTGCGCCGTTTCGGGCCGCAGGTACACGACGTTCGCCGAGTCCTTCACCGGACCGGCGTGCGTCTCGAACATCAGGTTGAACGCGCGGGGCTCGGTCATGAAGCCCTCGGCGCGACAGACCGCGGCCGGGCGACCGTGGAACTCCTTGTCGGGGCAGGCGATGTCCTGGAGATGGTCCTCGCGGTAGCGCCCCTTGCAGCGCTTGCAATCGACGAGCATGTCCGCGAAGCCCGCGACGTGGCCCGACGATCGCCACACCTCGGGGTGTTGGATGATCGCCGAGTCGAGTCCGACGATGTCGTCGCGCTGCACGACCATCGCCCGCCACCACGCCTCCTTGACGTTGCGCTTCAGCTCCGCGCCCAGCGGACCGTAGTCGTAGCAGGAGTTGATGCCGCCGTAGATCTCGCTGCTCTGGAACACGAAGCCGCGCCGCTTGCACAGCGACACGATCTTGTCCATCAGGTCCGTGGTGGTCTCGGTCATGGGTCGGGGGGCGGAGGATACTCGCGTCACACGCGGATCGTCAGGACTTCTCCTTCGGCACCGCGACGACGCGCAGCTCGCGACCCTCGACGAAGAACCGGCGCGCCGCCTGCTGGACCTGCTCCTTGGTGAACGAGTCGTAGAGCCCCTTCAGGCCGTGGAACTCGTCCAGGTCACGGTCGCGGTAGCGCAGGTCGGCGAGGCTTCCGAGCCAGAACCCCGGCTGATCCAACGCCTGCGCCAGCGCCTCGTTCGCCTGCTTCCGAGCGACCTTCAGCTCCTCGTCGGTCGGTCCCTTCTCGGCGAACTCCTTCATCATCGTGATCAGCTCGTCCGCCAGGCGATCCGCGGTCTTGGGATCGGTCGGCGCGGCGGCGAAGACCAGACCGGTCCCCGGCACGTCGACGCCGGGGTGGCTCATGCACTGGATGCTGTAGACGAGGCGCTCGTCCTCGCGCACCCGCACGCGCATCCGGTCGGACAGGATCTTCGCGCACAGGTTCAGCGCCCGGCGCTCGGTGATCTCGCGGTCGTCGCAGCCGCGGAAGCCCGCGAGGACCATCGCCTTCTCGGTGACGGTCGGCACGGTGACCGAGACCTTCTGGGCACCCTCCGGGAGGGCCACCTTGCGGAGCGGATCCAGGACGTCGAAGCCGTGCTTCGCCTTCGGCAACGAGCCGACGTAGCGCGCGACGAGCGCGACCGCGCGGTCGAGCGGGAGGTCGCCGACGACCGCGACCTCCATCGGCTCGCCGTCGATCAGGTGACGGAGCCACTGATCGGCCTCCTCGACGGAGCGTGCCTCGACGTCCTTCGCGGTCAGGTTGCGGAACCGCACGTCGTCCCCGATGTGCGCCTTGCGGACCGCATCCGAGAACTGCGCCATCAGGTCGGTCTTCGCCTCCTCGATGGCCTGCAGCTTCTGCTCCTTCCAGTTGTCGAACGCGCTCTGCTCGACCCGGGCATCGCGCAGCAACGCGTTGGCGAGCTGCATGCCGTCCTCGAGATCGTCGGGAGCGCCTTGCACGGCGACGGTGACCGTGTCCCGGCCGGCGCCCAGGTCGACACGGACCTTCTTGCCGGCCATCGTGTCGCGGATCTGCAGCGAGGTCAGCCGCGACGTCGCGTTCGCCAGCGACGCGACCTCGGTGACTCCGCGGTTGTCGGCGGTCTCCTCGAGGGCGCCGCCGGGAATCGTGATCGCGACCGCGACCGAGCTCGCGGGCTTGTCCATGTGGCGGAAGTGCATCACCGCGCCGTTCTCGAACTCGACGGTCGTGACGCCGGTCTCCGCATCGGACGAGCGCGCGGTCTCCACACCGGGCTCCGGCAGCTTCTCGAGGATCGAGAGCTTCTCCGCGGACGCCTCGACGGCTTCGGTCTTCGCCTTCCACGCGGCGGCCTCGGCGGCGAGGACGTCTGCCGAGGTCGGGTTGCCGTCGGCCTTCGGCATCTCCAGCACGTACTGGTAACCACGCGTGTCCATCACGCTCCGGAACGCCTTCGAGACCGCATCGGGCTCGATGCCGTCGAGCGCCTTGACGAGCTCGAGCCGCTGCGCGGCGGACATCAGCACCGAGCCGCGCTCGACCGCGCGCGCGATCGCCCGGACGTGCACGTTCGCATCGCAGGACGACTCGGTCTCGACGGCGCGCTCGGCGCCGGCGATCATCTCCTCGACGGCGCGCTGGATCTCGTTTGCGTTGAAGCCGTGGTCGAGCGCGCGCTTCAGCTCCGTGACGAGGCCTGTGACCATCGGCTTCCACTGGTCGGGTCGGCCGACGGCGAACGCCGCGGACTCCCGCATGTCGACGAACGAGTCGCTGTGCGCGGCCGCGAACATCCACGGCGCATCGCCCTTCTGCACCATGTCGTGCAGGCGGGTCGAGAGCACCTGCAGCGCGAGGCGCTCGACGAGGCGTTCGTGGTACTCCTCGGCCGTGCGCGCGGGTTCACGCCCCTTCGACAGCGCGACCATCTGGATCTGGCCTTGCACGACCTCGGGGTCGGCGACGACCAGCGCACGCGGTTCGGTGGTCGGCTTCGCGCCGGTGCCCTCGAACTCTCGCGCGTCCGCCCGCGCCTTCCAACCGCCGAGGGTCTTCTTCGCCGCCTCGAGGACGGCCTTCGGGTCGACGTCCCCGACGACGATCAGGGTGACCAGCTCGGGGCGATACCAGGTGTTCCACAGGTCGGTGAGCTGCTCGGGCTTCATCGCCTCGATCGACGCCTCGGTGCCGATCACGTCGTGCACCTCGAGGCGCGAGCCGGCGAACAGCCACTTGCGGACCTGCTCCCCGATGCGCTCCTGCGGACCGAGTCCGGAGCGCTTCTCCTCGAGGATCACGCCGCGCTCCTGATCGACCTCGGTCGGGGCCAGCGTCAGCCCGTGCGCGAAGTCGCCGAGGATCGTCAGCGCGCGATCGATCATCGCCTGGTCGTTGCCGGGCAGATTCAGCTTGAACACCGTCTCGTGCAGCGAGGTGTGGGCGTTCGAGTCGGCGCCGAACTGCATCCCCAGCTCGTTGAGCCGCGGGATCAGGTCGCCGGGCGGGTAGTGCTCGGAGCCGTTGAACGCGAGGTGCTCCAGGAAGTGCGCCCCGCCGTTCTGCGCGTCGGTCTCGTTGAGGGCACCGGCCTTCACGTGGAGCCACGCGTGGAAGCGCCCCTCGGGGTTGGCGTGGTGCCGGATGATGTAGTGGACGCCGTTCTCCAGCTGCCCGGTGACGAGGGCGGGATCGGTCGGGAGCTGCTGGGCGAGGAGCGGGGCGGCCGTCAGTGCGAGAGCGGCCAGCCCGAATCGGGAGATGGGGTGCATTCGGTTCAGGGGAGGAGGGGTCGGTCCGGCGCCGGGTCCGGCGCTCGAGAGCTCAGGACCCGAATCCGCCCGCCGACGCCGGGTTCTTGCGAGAACTCCCGGGGGGTGCGCGGGCTGCCGGCCGCGACGGCGGGCCGAGCAGGATAGCGGGCGAGGTCGCCGGCGGCGAGCCGCGAGCCTCGAACCGCGGCTGCCTTTGAGGCGTCCGATCCGGGCCCTATCCTCTCGATTCCTCCCATGACCGATGCGCCTCCCGACTCGCGGCACCTCGCCGCACTCGCCGATCTGGCCCTGTCCGGCCGCCCCCTGGCGCCCGAGCAGGGCCTCGACCTCTATCGCGGTCTCGACCTCCCGTCGCTCGCGCTGCTCGCGAACGAGATCCGCTTCCGGAAGAACCCCGAGCGCAAGGTCACCTACATCGTCGACCGCAACCTGAACCCGACCAACGTCTGCGTCACCGATTGCGGGTTCTGCGCGTTCTACCGCTCGCCGGGCGACGCCGAGGGCTATGTGCTGCCGCGCGAGGTGATCTACCGCAAGATCGAGGAGACGATCGCCGAGGGCGGGACGCAGCTCCTGCTGCAGGGCGGTCATCATCCGAAGCTCCGGACCGAGTGGTTCGCGTCCTTGTTCCGCGACATCAAGGAGCGCTACCCGCAGATCTGGATCCACGGCATGTCGCCGCCGGAGATCACGCACCTCTCGAAGCTCGAGAAGCGGCCGGTGCGGGACGTGATCGCCGAGCTGCAGGCGGCCGGGCTCGACTCGATCCCCGGCGGCGGCGCGGAGATCCTCGTCGACCGCGTGCGCGCGATCATCGCGCCGAAGAAGGCGACGACCGACGAGTGGCTCGACGTGATGCGCCAGGCGGCCGCGCTCGGCATGCGTGGCACGGCGACGATGATGTTCGGCAGCGCCGAGGACGACGCCGATCGCGTCGAGCACCTGACGCGGCTCCGCGCGCTGCAGGACGAGTGCGGCGTGTTCACGGCGTTCATCCCGTGGACGTACCAGCCGGAGAACACCGAGCTCTCGAAGCGCTACCCGACGAAGCTGACGGTCGCGGAGTACCTGCGCATGCTCGCGTTCGCGCGGATCTACCTCCACAACTTCGACCACCTGCAGACGAGCTTCGTCACCCAGGGCATGAAGGTCGGGCAGATCGGCCTCTCGATGGGCGCCGACGACTTCGGCTCGGCGATGCTCGAGGAGAACGTCGTGTCGAGTGCGGGCTGCACGAATCTCACGTCGGTGGCCGACATCGAGCGCCATATCAAGGACGCGGGCTTCGTGCCGCAGCGCCGCAACATGCTCTACGAGCCGCTGCCGACTCCGGAGACCGATCGCTTCGGCCGCCCGCCGCGCCAGAAGGCGGTCGTGTCCGAAGCCTCCGCCGACTGACGACGATGCGCCGGTGGCCCCGCGCACGGTCCAGACCTACTCTCCCCCCTTCGCCATGACGACGCCCCAGACCGGATACGAGCACCTCGATCCCGACCTCGCCCGCAAGCTGATCGACCGCGCCGGTCTCGCCGACGTGTTCGACAAGGTCGAGGCCGGGGAACGCCTGAGCTTCGACGACGGCGTGCGGCTCTACGACACGCCACACATCGGCGCGGTCGGCTACATCGCACACCGCGTGCGCACGCGGCGGCACGGGCGCAAGGCGTACTTCAACAACAACCTCCACATCAACTACACGAACGTCTGCCGCTACTCGTGCAAGTTCTGCGCGTTCGCGGCGAAGGAGGGCGAGGAGCGCGCCTACACGATGTACGGGGAGGACATCGAGAAGAAGCTGCGCGAGTACCGACGACCTCGCCCCCACCGAGGTGCACATGGTCGCCGGCATCCACCCGAAGGAGGGCTACGACTACTACCTCGACGTCGTCCGCGCGGCGAAGCGCGCGCGCCCGGACATCCACGTCAAGGCGTTCACGATGGTCGAGATCGACCACATGCTGAAGATCGCGGGCAAGTCGGAGGACGAGGTGTTCCAGGACCTGCGGGACGCGGGGCTCGGATCGTGCCCCGGTGGCGGCGCGGAGGTGCTCGTCGATCGCGTGCACAAGGCGACGTTCCGCGACAAGATCGGCCCGCAGGAGTGGCTCGACACCGCGCGCAAGGTGCAGCAGCACGGCTTCAAGATGAACGCCACGATGCTCTACGGCCACATCGAGCGGACCGAGGAGCGTGTCGAGCACCTCGTCAAGCTGCGCGAGCTGCAGGACGAGTGCGGCAACTTCATGGCGTTCATCCCGCTCGCGTTCTGGCCCTACCACACCGGCCTCGAGCGACACGGTCACGTGACGACGGGCTTCATGGACATGCGCAACATCGCGGTCAGCCGCCTGATGCTCGACAACTTCCCGAACATCAAGGCGTACTGGATCATGCTGACGGCGGAGAGCGCGCAGACCGCGTTGTCGTTCGGTGCCAACGACCTCGACGGCACGGTGACCGAGGAGAAGATCACGCACGACGCGGGCACGACCGCGCCGGAGCGGATGAACCGCGAGGAGCTCGTGCGACTGATTCGCGAGGCGGGCTATGTGCCCGTGCAGCGAACCACCACCTACGAAGAGCTCGAAGTCGTCGGCGCGTGATGCCGCGCGCGGCGTGCTCTCGCGCCGCACGCCGGAGACTGGCCAGGCATGGACGCGGTCCTGCTGTTCGCGATCGTCCTCCTCGTCGCGGTGCTGATCTCCGGCCTCGCTCACCGCAGCATCCTCTCGACGGCGGTGCTCTTTCTGGCGGCGGGATTCGTCGCCGGTGGTCCGATCCTCGGCATCGTTCGGGTGCATCCGACGGACCCGTTGGTCGGCACGCTCGTCGAGCTGGCGCTGTTCACCGTGCTCTTCACCGACGGGATGCGGGTCGGGCTGCCGGAGCTGGCCTCGGCGTGGCGGCTGCCGGGACGCGCGCTGCTGCTGGGGCTGCCGTTGACCCTGCTCGGCACGGCGGTGCTGTGCCATCTGATCCTCGGCATGGCGTGGACACCGTCGCTGCTGATCGGCGCCGCGCTCAGCCCGACCGATCCGGTGTTCGCGGCTGCGCTGGTCGGACGGGCCGAGGTGCCGCAGCGTCTGCGATTCCTGCTCAACGTCGAGAGCGGGCTCAACGACGGGCTCGCGCTACCGGTCGTGCTCGCGCTGCTCTCGCTCGCCGACGCGGAGTCCATCGGCTTTGGACCGCTGATCGGCGACCTCGCTGCCGGGATCGGGATCGGCGTCGCGGTGCCGTTCGTGTCGATCGGACTCGAGCGATCCCGTTTCTTCGGCGCCGCCAACGTCTACGAGCCACTGCACGGCGTCGCGATCGGTCTGCTCGTCTACGCGCTGACGTCCGCGCTGCACGCCAACCCGTTCCTCGCGGCGTTCGCGGCCGGGGTGACGGTCGCGACGCGCAGCGAGCGCGTGCGCGATGCGTTCGAGGGGTTCGGCGCGGCGATCGCCGAGCTGACCAAGCTCGCGGCGATCCTCACGTTCGGTCTGCTGATGTCGCTCGAGGCGGCGCGTACCGATCCCGTTCCGCTGGGAGAGCTGGCTGTTCGCGGCGCTGCTCCTCGTGGCCGTGCGGCCGATCGCGATCTCGCTGTCGATGATCCGCTCCGGGCTGTCGGCGCGGGAGTGGTTCTCGGCCGCGTGGTTCGGCCCGAAGGGCTTCGCGTCGGTCGTCTACGCGCTGTTCATCCTGCGCTCGTCGAGTCCCGACGCACACGACATGTACGACCTGATCGCGGTCGTGCTGGTGCTGTCGATGGTCGTGCACTCCACGACCGATTTCGTCGTCGCCGACCGGTTCCGGGCGCTCGCGGAACGGGAGGCGGCGGCGAGCGGACGATCGGAAGAGCCTGGCTGACGTCACGCTGCCGCGCTCATCGGTGCTGACCGCGGAGCGCGTCCTCGGGCCGGCCGGGCTCGCGGACGACGCGCACCTCGCCCCCGTCGACCAGGACTTCCGCCGGTGTCGGGCGGCCGAGGAAGGCACTCGGGCTGTAGGTCAGGCCGTAGGCTCCGGCGTTGGTCAGCGCGAGGAGATCCCCGACCTCGAGGGCGGGCAACGACAGCTCCCTGCCGAAGCGATCGGCGGGCGTGCAGAGCGGGCCGCCGAGCGAGACGCGTTCGCGCGGCTCACCGTCCGGTCGCTCGGCGTGCACGATCGACCACGCGCGGCGCATCGGCGCCCCGAATCCGGCCGCCGCGCCGAAGTGATGCATGCCGCCATCGAGCATGGCGTGACGCCGATCACCGGACGACTTGATGTCGACGACACGCGTCAGGTAGACGCCGGCGGGTCCGACGAGCCAGCGGCCGGGCTCGATCCACGCTTCTCGATCCGGGCGGTCCGACGCAGCGAGAAGGTCCCGCATGCCGCGACCGAAGCGGCCGAGCTCGAGCTCGGGATCGCTCGCGTGCACCGGCAGGCCGAAGCCGCCGCCGAAGTCGAGCGAACGCAGCGGCCGTTCGATCACGCTTTCGACGAGCCCGGCGACCTCGATGAGCTCGGCCGCGACCGCGAGCCACGCGCCGGCATCGAAGATCTGCGAGCCGGAGTGCACGTGCAGGCCGACGAGGTCCGACGTGGGCGTGCCCGCGACGCGGCGCGCCAACGCGGGGACCCGCGCTGCGTCGATCCCGAAGCGACCGGTCGCCCCCGCCATGCTCACCCCCGCGCCGGTCGCTGGCCGCACGGGCTGAACGCGAATCACGAGTTCGGGTCTCGCCCGGCACTCCGGCGCGAGCGCGAGGACGCGGTCGTACTCGCGCTCGGACTCGAGGTGGATGCGCGCGCCCGCGCGGAGCGCGTACCGCAGGTCGTCGTCGGACTTGGCGGGACCCGACAGAAACGTCGCCTCCCCGGGCACGCCCGCGGCCGCGGCGACGAGGATCTCGCCGGCGGACGCCACCTCCGCCCCCAGACCGGCCGCTCGTGCCATCGCGACGAGCGCGATGCACGGGTTGGCCTTCAGCGCAAACGCGATGCCCACGCCCTCGCCGAACGCCGCGCGCATCGCGGCGATCCGCGCGCGAAACATCGCCGCGTCGAACACGAACAGCGGTGAGCCGAAGCGTTCGACGAGCTCGCGCGCGGACCGACCGCCGATCGCGAAGGGCAGCAAATCACACCGGGTCTGGTTGTCTGTCCTTCACGGCGTGACGGTGGTGCCCAGCACCTTCAGGAACGCGGCGAGCCAGGCCGGATGGGCCGGCCACGCCGGTGCGGTGACGAGGTTCTGGTCGACGTGGGCGCCATCGATCGCGACGTCGGCGTAGTCGCCACCGGCGCGGCGCACCTCGGGAGCACACGCCGGATACGCGGCGCAGGAGCGCCCCTCGAGCGCGCCTGCCGCCGCGAGGAGCTGAGCACCGTGGCAGATCGCGGCGATCGGCTTCTTGGCGTCGGCGAAGTGACGGACGATCTTCAGGACGTTGTCGTCGAGTCGGAGGTACTCCGGTGCCCGGCCGCCCGGAATCACCAGCGCGTCGTAGCTCTCCGCCTTCACGTCGGCGAAGGTCGCGTTGAGCGCGAAGTCGTGCCCGCGCTTCTCGCTGTAGGTCTGATCGCCCTCGAAATCGTGCACCGCCGTGCGGACCTTCTCGCCGGCCTGCTTGCCGGGGCACACCGCGTGCACGTCGTGCCCGACCATCAGGAGCGCCTGGAACGGCACCATCACCTCGTAGTCCTCGGCGTAGTCGCCGACGAGCATCAGGATCTTGCGCTTCGCCATCGTCGTTCTCCTCGGAAGTGGAAGCGGCGATTGGTACGCCCACTCAGCGTGCCTTCAGGAGATCACGGATCTCCTCGAGCAGCACGACCTCTTTCGCCGGTGGTGGCGGCGTCGCTGGCACGTCCGCGTCAGCCGCCTTCTTGCGCGTCATGCGGTTCATGCCCTTGATCAACAAGAACACCGAGAACGCCACGATCGTGAACGTGATGATCTCGTTGATCAGCTTCCCGTAGCCGATCACGATCGGCTGCGCACCTTCGGTCGGCGGCGTGATCGACAGCGACAGCTTCGCGAAGTCGACGCCGCTCACCACATACCCGATCGGCGGCATGATCACGTCGGTGACGAGCGAGTTGACGATCTTGCCGAACGCGGCGCCGAGGATGATGCCGACCGCCATGTCGAGGACATTGCCTCGCATGGCGAACTCCTTGAATTCCTTGACGAGACCCATGGGCAGGGTCCTCCTTCCGAACGGGACGAGACACGCGCCCGTCGACGAGGATCGCCCACGGCGCAGCGCCGCGGCAGGTTACGGTCGGCCGCGCTCCCGGCGAAGCGCGGCGCCGCAGAACCGTCTCCGCGAAGCGCTATGGCGCAAACGGACCGGATCGGCCGGCGCCGCCTTGACGGCAGCTTCACGTTCTGCATGGACGACGCTTGCGGCAGGCGGGGAGACTGCGGAGCCTTTCTGGCGGATCGACCTCGATCTCAGGAGACACTGCATGCACTTCCCCAAGCTTCCCTATCTCTCTCTCGCCGGCCTCGCGCTGGCCACCACTCTCGCCACCGCCCAGAGCCCGGTGGTGATCAACGAGGTGTACTACGACGCACCCGGCGGCGACGACGGCCAGGTGTTCGTCGAACTCTACGGTCCCGGCGGCTTCGACATCTCCGGCTGGACGGTCCAGGGCATCGAGGGCACGACGTCGAGCCCGGCGACGTGCAACCCGGACACGTTCACGTTCCCGAACGGCACGCTGATCCCGAACGACGGCTTCGTCGTCGTCGCCGACGAACAGAACGGGACGGGCACGACGATGGTCGCCAACGCCGATTTCATCGTCGGTGACATGGACCTCGAGAACGGCCCCGACGCCGTCGCGCTGATCGACAACAACGGCCGGGTCGTCGACTCGGTCGCGTACGGCGCGGTCGACACCACGGTCACGGTCAGCCCGTGCACCGGTGGCCCCTGGTTCGAAGGCAACCCCGCCCGCGACGTGTTCGCCCCGCTCTCGATCGAACGCTGCCCGGCCGGCACCGACACCAACAACAACGACGTCGACTTCACGGCGAACAACCCGACCCCCGGCGTCGGCTCGAGCTGCTGCAAGGCGCTCGAGTACGTCAGCACCGGCTCGGGCAGCACGATCTCGGCCTCGGCCGGCAACTCGGTGGGCCTCGACAGCTTCTTCACGCCCTGCGGCGCGAACCAGCTGTACGCGACGATCATCGCGCTGACCGATCCGGCGGTCGTGCCGCCCCCGGCCCCGTTCCCGGTCTATGACTCGACGACCGCCGACTGGCTCGGTGCGTCGATCGGCAACCCGCCGCCCTTCACGGCCTTCATCGGCTTCCTCGACGCGAACGGCCGCAACGTCGGCAACACCTTCTTCGACTTCTCCGGCGTCGCCGTCGTCGTCCCGTCAGGCTTCGACATCTGGGTCGCGACCGTCGCCATCGGACCGAGCCTGTCGATCGAGAGCACGAACGCGGTCAGGCTGACGATCGCTCCCTGATCGTCGTTGTCCCTCGACTCACACGCCGCGCCGGTCCCGAAACGGGACGGCGCGGCCGCACGTACGCCCACCTTCCTCAGCGGAAGCTCTCGTTGAACGCGAGCCACTTCGCGTTCACGCCCTGCCAGTCGTCCGGGCTCAATCCGATCGCACGGTCGTTCGTGCCGCGCAGGAGCCCGTCGCGCCAGGCGTAGTACTTGGTCCGCATCGCCTTCCCCTGCGCGTCGGACAGATGCTCGCGGTCGACGTCCGCCACCGGATCCGGCCCCCAGTCCGCAAGCGCCAGACCGAGCGCGCGCACGTATTCGACGAGCAGATCCGGCTTGTCGAACGCCTTGCCGCCGTCGCGGTCGAGCAGCCAGCGGACGAGTCTCGAGCACTCGGGCGTGTAGCCCCAAGCGGGCTCGTCCGCGCCTTCCTCCGGGCTCGGTTGCATCGACTCCTGCATCAGGTTCCAGATCGGCGGCATGCTCTTGTTGCGCTGCTGGTACTGGATGCGACCGGTCTCGACGTCGCTCGGCTCGAACTCGATCCGCTTGCCGCGCACCTTCGTGCTGCGGCAGTATTCCCACAGTCCGTTGTCGAGCCACCGCGGGAGGCACGACGCGACGCCGGGCTGCTCATCATCGAGGTACTGCCACAGCACGGCGCGCAGGAGCATGCCGTAGCCGTCGGTCGAGCCGGCGTTCGGATCGTCGTAGAAGTACAGCTCGCGCCGATCGGGGTCTGTACTCCAGCGACGCAGGCTCGCGCTCCTCGAACACCGTGTACCTGCTCCGGCGACCCGAAGATGCGCAGCACCGCGGGCAGCGGCTCGCGGTCGGACACGGCGGCGAAGTGGTCGTCGCACCACGCGCGCATCGCCTCCGCCGCCTGGATCGTCTTCTTGGTGAACCCCGGGTCGCTCGCGCTGACGACCGTCCACGTCTTGCACGGGAACACCTTCCACCCGCTCGGCGGCGGCTCGGCGGCGGCCACGGCCGCCTGCGCGAACGCCTGCCGCGCGGCCCGGCGCGCAGCATCGTCCTTGGCCTTCCAGGCGGCGGCATCCGCCCGCCAAGGTGCCGGCGGCAATGCCGCCGCGTCCGACTTGCGTTCGATCTTCTCGATGCTCGCCAGGCAACGGTCGAGCTCCTTGTGTTGCTTGTCGAAGTGGTCCGTGAGCAGCTCGAACTCCACGACGACCTGACCGCCCTCGGCCGGTACGACGACGCCGTAGAGCGTGCGATCGGCGCCATCCCGCCCTTCGCCGACGAGGAACTTCCGCACCTTCAGCTCACCGATCTGCTCGTCGGTTTCGCTCTTGACGTCGGTGCCGGTGCGCCGCCCGCGCGCGATGTAGTCGGCGAAGTCACGGAACGGCGTGCGCCGCGGCAGACCGTCGACCTCGTCCGCCTTGGGGTCGCCGCCCGCGGCGAACCACAGCACCCGCAACGTCGGCGGATACGGCTGACCCGAGGCGCGCGGCGCCAGCGCCCGCGGCGCACAGAACATGGCCTCGAGCTGACCGCGGCAGCCCTCGGCCGGCAGCTCGACCCAGCCTTTCGGCGGGTGCAACTTCAATCCGACTCGAGGGATCTCGTGATCGCGTTGCGCCGTGAGCGCGGCGCAGAAGACGAGCATCGTCGTCGTGAGCAACAATCGCATCGGGACATTCTCCGCGTGACGTTCGCGCTCGATCATCGGCGCCCCGCCCTCGCCGCGGAAGCACCGATCGCCGGCCGCCCGGACGTCCCCTCCACAGGACTGGACACGGCGCTACGATCGGGCACCCCATGCCCCACACCGCTTCCCGCCGTGCCCTCGGCGCCCTCGGCCTGCTCGCGCTGACCGCCTGTGCCGCCACCGTCCACTACGGCTCCTGGTCCGGCGCCCCGACCGGCAGCCACCGCATCGAGCGACGCATCGAAGGTGACCTCCCCCCCGTCGAGGGCTTCGCCGCTCTCGACGTCACCCAGTCACTCGGCGACGTGGACGTGCGCGCCCTCGAGGACGGCGCCCGCCGCTACGTCGCTCGCGTCGTGGCGTGGGCCGAGACCGACCGGCGGGCCCAGGAGATCGCCGAGGGCGTCTCCCCCCGGTTCGAAGTGAACGGCCACGAGCTCGACGTGCGCGTCGACGCTCCCGACCGCGGCGATGCCCGCACGGAGGGCTACCAGGTGAACTGGGAGCTCCTCGTGCCGAACCACCTCGCCGTGACGATCTCGACGGATGGCGGCAGGATCGACGTCGAGGGTCCGGTCAGTTCGTGCCGCGCGACGTCCAAGTTCGGCGACGTCCAGCTACGCAGCGCGGCCGGCGACGTCACGCTCTCGTCCAGCAGCGGCAACGTGCAAGCGGACGACATCGCGAACGCCAGGCAGGTGCAGCTCACGACGAGCTTCGGCGACGTCGCGAGCAGCGACTGTCATTGCGACCGGCTCCGCGCGAGCACCGCTTCGGGGAAGATCGATCTGGCGGCGATCACCGCGACGCAGATCCGGGCCCAGTCGAGCTTCGGCAGCGTTCACGTCGCCGGCTGCAACGGTGCCGTCGAGGCGAAGTCCGCCTCGGGCGAAGTGAAGGTCATCGATCACGAGAGCGGGGCCGTGCGCGCCGTGTCGAGCTTCGGGAACGTCCACGTGCGCGGCGTGCTCCACGAGGTCGACGCCGGCACCGAGAGCGGCGACGTCGACGTCCGAGCGGAGCCCGGCAGCACCTGCACGGCACCGTGGAGCCTGTGGACCTCGTTCGGCGACGTCTCCTGCGCGATCCCCGAGGGCTTCGCCGCCAAGATCCACGCGACCACCGAGTTCGGCTCGATCGGCGTGGGTGTGCCCATCGTGCTCGAGAGCTCGAAGCAGGGCGACCGCTCGACGCTGGACGGCACCCTCGGTACCGGTGGCGCCGAGCTCACGATCCGGGTCGCTTCGGGATCGATCGACCTGCACGGGCGCCAGTGAACGAAGCCAGCGCAGAACGCAGGCTTCCTCTGGCGGAGGACGCCGACCGCGGCGCGCCGCGAACGACGCGCACGGCTCCGCGACGCCGCAGTCACGAACCCATCGTCAGAGCAGCGGCCCGAGCATCGCGATCGTGTTGTTCCACAGGCGCCTCGTCGCCGGCCACGCCGCGACCTCGTCGGGGAGGATCTCCCTCGACCGCCCGATGTAGCGCTGCTGCAGCGCGCGGACGTCGGCCGTGAGCTCCTGGTCGTGGAACAGGACGTTGTTCTCGTAGTTCAGGTCGAAGCTGCGCCGATCCATGTTCGCTGAGCCGAGCAGTGTCACGCAGCCGTCGATCGTCAGCGACTTCGTGTGGAGCAGACCGCCCGCGTACTCGAAGATCCGGATGCCGCAAGCGAGGAGCTCGGCGTAGTAGCTGCGGCTCGCGGCGGCGACGACGAACGAGTCGTTGCGTGCCGGCACGACGAGCGTCGTCGCGACGCCGCGGTTGGCGGCGGCGCGGAGCGCACCCTGCATCGCGTCGACCGGAACGTAGTAGGGCGTCGTGATCACGAGCTCGTTGCGCGCGGCGAACATCAGCGACTCGAACATCTCGGGCATCGCCGAGTCGCGGGCCGTCGGTCCGGTGCCGATGGCCTGAGAAGGCACGCCGGCGCCGTCCGTGACGAGGGGCCGTCGTAGGAGCTCGGACGCATCCTCGTCGACGTTCGTCATCCAGTCGGCGAGGAACAGCGTCTGGTTCTGCCGCGCGATCGGCCCATCGAACCGCAGCATGGCATCGACCCAGGGAGCGTACTTCGCCTTGACGCGGAACTCTGGATCGGCGCAGTTCTGGCTGCCGCACCAGGTGATGTGGTCGTCGATGACGACGATCTTGCGGTGGTCGCGGAGGTCGATCCGGCCGCGGAACGGGCGCAGCAGCGGATTGCCGATCGGCAGCGCGACGGCGACGCGGACGCCGGCGTCGCGCATCGCACGCCAGAGCGGGGATCGGATCATGGCGCGCGAGCCGAGACCGTCGACCATCGCACGACAGGTCACGCCGCGCGACGCCGCCCGCTGCACGGCCTCGGCGACCTTGGTGCCGTTGCCGTCGGTCAGCCAGATGTAGAACAGGAGGTGCACGTGATCGGTCGCGGCATCGATGTCGGCGACGATCGACGCGACGGTCTCGTTCGAATCGGCGGACAATCGGCCCTGATTGCCGCCGACGGGGTCGAAGCCGCTGATCGACCGGCCGACACGGAACAGTGAGCGGTAGTTCTCGGGGACGCGCTCGAGTGCCGGCTCGCGGCCGTCGTCGGGGATCGGCGCGGCACGCGGCAGGCGGGCCGCGATCGCACGCGCACGGGCGGCGCGGCGACGGCCGACGTTCGTCTCGCCGAACAGGAGGTAGGCGACGATGCCGAGGAACGGCACGACCGCGATCACCACCACCCACGCGATGCGCGACGCCGGCTCGCGGTGCGGGCGCAGGATCACGCGGATCAGCACCGCGATCTCGAGCAAGATGAACGCCGCGTAGGTGAGGATGGGTTCCTTCATGGCGGCGAGGTGGGCGCCGGAGATCGGCATTGTGGCGGATCCGCGCGGTTCCCGGTAACGAGTACCTGCGAACTCGACCGGGTCGCGAGCTTGCCCGAGGACCGGGAGAGCGCCGATGCGACGTGGCAGCGGCTGGGCGCTCGGCACCGCAGGCGGCCAGCCGATCGCGCCGGACGTCCGCAGCACCGAGCGCACCGCGGGCGACTCCGGCACGACGGTCAGGGTCGCCGCGCCGGTCCCCGCCGGCGTGCGCCACGGCACCACCGTCGGCGAGAAGTGACCGCGGTCAATCCAACGTGGTCGATACCGGCGTCGTCAGCAGCAGCTGATTGCCGCGCAGGACCGCGCCCTGGAACGTCACCAAGAGGCCCGGCGGCAGCACCGGCAGCGGCACACTGGTGGCGAGCGCCCCCGTCGGCGGCACCTGGGCGGACTGGAACTCGACGCTACCCGCGCCGAGCCAGACGTCGCCGAACGGCGTGCTCGTCACCGGCTGCGGCGCCAATCCCACCAGCACCACCACGTAGTCGCCGGCCGTACCACGCACGTCGACCGAGAGCGTCTGCGCGGCGACGTCGGCCAGCACCGTCGGCACCTGCGCCATCGTCACGGTGGCGGCACCCGCGATCGCCGCGGCGCCGTACTGCGGCGTCAACTGCACCTGTGGATCGATCAGGATCGTCCCGGCCGTTCCCTGGATCGCCGGCGTCGGCGCCGCGACACCGCCGGCCGAGAAGCCGGCGCTGATCGAGCTGCTCGAGTCGCCGGCCACGATCAGGTGGCCGCTCACGAGCTCTATGCCGGCGCCGGGGTCGACCGCGCTGTAGCTGTTGCCGCCCATCAGTTGCGACTGCGAAACCACGACCGTCGAGCGCTCGATGGAGATGGCGTGCCGCGGCGTTCCCAGGCCGAAACCGGCGCTCAGGTCACAACTCACCACCGCGACCGAGCTGTCGGCGACGTGCAGCGGCGTCCCGCTGTTCGAGACGGTGACGTTGAGCAGGCTGACGGCGGCGCTGCGCTGCACGTCCATGCTGGTCACCGGCGTCAGGTCCTCGAGGTGCACCTGTCCCTGGCAGTCCAGCACCTGCACCGAGAGCGCGACCACCGACGAGAACCCGAAGCCGCGAACGACGCAGGTCTGGCCCGCCGGCACCCGGTCGACGAGCAGCTCCGGGCCGAGGCCGGGGTAGTCGGCGATCATGGCGCCGGGCAGACCGACGATGCGGATGCCGATCGAGACCGTGGCGCCGCTGTAGTAGCCCGGCCGCACCAGCACCAGGTCCCCCGGCTGGGCTGCCGCGATCGCCGGGGGCAGGTCGAGGAAGTTGCCGCCCCCGCTGGAATCGACGATCAGCGTCGACTGCGCCGCGAGCGACAGCGACAGGAACACGACAGCGACGGGCATGCGAATCGTCATCATGGCGCTTCTCCAGAGCGACCCCGTTGGTCAGGCCGAGGCGAGAGGCCGGCAAGTGTAGGCGCCGACGCGGCCCCCGGCCACCGGGTCCGCCGTCGACCCGACCATCGACGAGACACATCCAATCAGACCCGGCCCGATTGGACGCCTTTCAGCGATCGCGCCAGCCGGTGACCGGGCCTGCAGCAGTGCGGCGGAGGAAGGTGAGCGCGATGGCCGTGCCCGTCACGTTGTCGCCCATGCGGCCGTCGGCGCGCTGGGCGGCGAGGAGCGAGCATGCGCCGTCGAAGTACCAGTCGCCGCCGTGGACGCGGGTCACCATCAGCCGCTCGAGCGCGAACGGCATCGCGAGCCGAAGGTCGTCGCCGTGCTGGTGGTAGACCGCCAACGGCGCCGGGTCGTAGTGCGTCGTGAAGTCGTGGGCCAGCCAGGCAAGTCCGCAGTCGATCGCCGTGTCGACACGCGCGCGGAGCTCGGCCTGCTCGGCGTTCCCCTGCAGATGCGCGCGACACAACGCGAGCGCCGCCAGCGCTTCGGCGGTCGGTGCGCCGTGGCACTGCTCCCACTCCGGCTGGGCGTGGTCGTTCCAGCCCGAGGCCTCGACGTCGCCGGGCGTCCCGCCACCCTTCAGGTAGCGAACGTCCGCCTTCACGACGATCCCACTCGGCCGCTGCGTGTCGACGAACCACCGCGCGGCCGCCGGCCACACGTCGAACGGCACGCGCACCCCACACCGCTCCGCCGCGTTCAACGCCTCGAGCGACAACCACGCCGTGTCCGTGTCCGCGAACCCGTCCGGCACGAACCGCCACTCCGCGTAGCCCTTCTCCCAAGCCTCCGGATCGAGGTTGCCGAGGATCCGCGTCGCCCACTCCGTGATCCACTGCCGCTCGCGCGCCGGTAGCTTGCGCTCGGGTCGGCCCGCGACTTCGCCGGCCACCACCGCCGCGCGTTCGGTCGGCGATGCGTAGAACGCGTCGATCGCCAGCACGCCGAGCGCCAGCGTGTTCGTGTGCGAGAACTCACGCCCCGCGAACTTGTCGAGACTCGCCGCGACGACGGGATCCTGATACGACACGCCCGCCCGCGCGAGCGCGAACAGCATCAGCGCGTGCAGGGTCGGCCCCTGGAAGTTGCCGCGTCCTTCGTCCGCGACCAGCGACGACAGCTCGAACTTCTCGAGCGCGTCCTTCTCGCGCGCGACGCCCTTGTCGATCGCGTCGTTCACGCGCTTCCGGAACTCCGCCCCGTCCTGGAGCACCCGGTCGAGCGTCCAGGTCTCGTGCCCGCTCAGCCCGAACTTCCGCAGCTCACCCTTCCCCGCCTTGGTGTCGACCATCTTGACGTCGAGCTCGGCACGGAAGGTCGTGACGAGCCCACGCTCCGCGTCGAACGTCCGATCGATCCTCAGCTCGCCGTCGATGCGCTCGTCGAAGTACCACCGGAGCTGCCGCGCGAACTCGTCCGACGCATCCCCCAGCTCCATCTCCCGATTCGAGCGGATCGTCAACCGCAGCGTCTGGTTGCCCTGCCGATCCGGCCGCGCCGCCCGCCCGGTCACCTGCACGTCTCCGAACCACGGCACCCGCCGGAACACCCGGTCGATCCGCCCACCCTTCCACGTGGTCAGGTCGAACGCCAAGCACGGCAGCAGGTCGTAGAGATCGCACACCGCCGTCGTCCGCTGCAGCCGCCCGCCGTCCAACGCCGACCCCTCCAGCACCGGCGGCACGTGGTCGGGGTGACCTCCGGACGAGACACTCGCCTTGCCGTCGAGCGCCACCGGCGCCCAATGCGGATCGCGCGCGTAGATCGCGACGTCGTCCGGCGTGAGGCTCCAGACCGCGTCCTGGGCGGCGACCGGGGCGATGACGGCGCTCACGAGCAACGCGCCGGCGGCGAGCGATCCTCTCATGGCGAGGCGGCCGTGCAACGATCGGGCCATCACCGTCCGCGTCCTCAACCGCGCACGAACTCGAGCAGCGCCGCCTTCGCCCCGCCGATCCACGGATCGCCGTGCGCCAGCAGCAGGTTGTCGAAGTCGTGTGCGTCGCACAGCCGCCCATAGGCCGCGCGCAGTCCCTTCTTCACGGCGTCCGGATCGTCACCGAGCAGGAAGTCCGGCACGAACCCGAGCGGTCCGTCCCCCTCACGCGTCACCCCGTCCGCCACCGCGACGGCGTGATGCGCCGGCACCAACAGCGCGGTCTCATCCGGGCAGATCGCCCCGATCTCGAACGTCCGCACGCCGCCGGGCAGCTCGTCCCCGAACGCGAACGGCCGCACCTTCTGCTCGGCCGTGAACTCGTCCATCCCCGGGTTCGAGCACCACACCGAGCAACCGAACCGCTCGATGAACGCCCCGCTGTCCCGGTAGTGGTGCCGATTGGTCAGATAGACGTGCAACGGCGGCGCCCGGTCGAACGCCTCGAGCCCCTCCTCGGGCGCGAGCGGATCGATCACGACCTTCGCCGTCACCAGCCAGTAGGAGCTCACCGGCTTCCGGATGTGCGGATGCACGCGCGTCCAGTGGAACACGCCGGGGACGATTTCCTTCATGGGGACCTCCGGGCAAACCGGCGAGTGTACCGCGCACGGCCCTCACTCGCGTACGGCATGCCCCGCATCACGTAACACGTGCACGCTCCGGTCCAGATCGCCTTCGCGCACCAACACGAAGTCGGTGTCGAACGTCGACATCGCGAACACCGGGACGTCCGCGGCCGCGAGTGGCGCCAGCAACGCGTGCAGCACGCCGACCATCGCGAAGTCCAGGGGGCCGTCCACGACGAGCGCGCGCCACGGCCCGTCGTGACGCACGCCGTCGGGCACCGCGTCGGACCGACAGACGATCGACAGCTCGTCGGGCGTGCGGGTCACCGAGCAGAATCCCGTCCGCGGTAGCCAGTCCGGGAGCGTCGCGCGCGCGTCCAGCCGACACACGGCGAGCGCGCCGAGCACGATCGAAAGGCCGAGCCGCTGTGCTTCGTCCGACATGCTCCCCGAGAGTACCTCGCGGACGCCGGTGTGTTCCTCTTGCACGGCCGGCACCGCGGACAGGAACCCCTCCTCGTTCGGTTAGTCTGCCGCCATGCTCGACCGCCTGCTCGCGACCGTCCTGCTCGCCGGCTCGGCATGCGCCCAGCTCACGCCGCCGGAGTTCGTCGACGGCGACCTCGCCGACCTGACGTGCACGGTGCGTGACGTCGGCGACCACACCGAGTTCACCGCCTGGCTCGTCATCGAGGTGAAGAACCTTGGCACCGCCGCCGCCGAGCCGCTCGCGTTCCGCGTCGAGCTCCCGCCGCAGAAGCGCGGCGAATCCGCCCGCGTCGAGACATGCGAGCGCACGCTGCAGCCGCGCACCCGCCGCTTCGGCCGACCGGTCCCGCCGGGCGGCACCGAGCGCTACTGGATCGCGACCTCGCTGGTCGGCAAGCGCCGGCGCTACGACGTCTCGGTCGCGCAGGCCTGTTGGCACCACGGCGACGCGGTACCGGAGCCGGAGCTCCTCGCCGGCGAGCCGAAGCAGGTCCAGATGAGCTCGCTCACCGGGACGTACCCGGTCACGCGCGTCGGGCTCGAGAACCCGCTCGACTTCGACGTCGACGCGCTGTTCCTGGTCACGCTCGCGCAGCCGATCGACGTCGTCGAGCTCTACGGCGTGCGCGTTCCCGCACACGGCAAGCGCGACTGGAACATCACCGCCCGCCCGGGCGCGTACACGTTCCTGGACGACGACACGCCGCCCGGCTGCGCGATGAAGGCCGTGCGCTTCGAGCTGGTCGACTGGTCCCTGGTCGCGCCGCCCGATCCCGGTGCCGGCGCAGCACGGCTCGAACCGGCCTACCGGCCTGGCTCGCCTGGCCGCAGCCGTTCCCCGAGGTCACCGGCTCGTTCACCTACACCGAGCGGGAGCGGCGATCGGACTCCGACGGGTTCGACGAGCACGTCGCGCGTGGCCGCTTCACGCTGCCGCGCACCGGCGCGCCGGCGCTGGAGTTCGAGTCGGCGGAGGACGCCTATGTCGCGACGTGGCTGACCCGCGCGTTCCGGGACCTCCGGCGCAAGCCGTTCGACGCCGTGCGCGCGGACAACACGCTGATCGACGTCGGTGGCGCCGTCGAGGTGCAAGGTCCCGGCTTCGGCGACGCCGCGGCCGCCGGCACGCGCCTCGGGGGATCGTCGAGCACGCCGGGCTCGGGGCAGTTCCCGTGGTTCCGCATCGAGGACGGGCGCATCACTGGCGAGGGTCGCGGCGAGCGGCTCGATCGCAGTTGGAAGACGCGCGCTCTCGGCCGCGGCTACGTCGTCACGGCGCGGCACAGCGCCAACGGCTCGGCGACCGAGACGTTCGCCTACGGCAACGACGGTGACCTCCTCGTCCTGCGCGAATGGGAGCAGGTGTCGGCACCCGGTGGCGAGCTGTCCTCGCGCCGGTCGCTCGAGCTCACGGACATCACCATCGACGCGAAGCACGCGGTGCAGTCGAAACCGCCGGCCGGACCCGGCACCGACGCGCTCCGCGCGGTCTGGCAAGCGGCCTACCGCTACCCGACCGAGCCGCTCGAGATCACGGCCGACGTCGAGATCACGACGCCCGGCACCGACCTGACCTGGCTCGGGCACAAGCGCGTGAAGGGTCACGTCACGATGCACGGCATCGGCCGACACTGGCGCGACCTGAAGCTCGAGGTCACCGGCGGCGCCGGCGTCGAGCACGAGCGCAGGCTGGCCAGCGCCCTGCACGACCGCCTCCTGATGTGGTACGGCCAGGACCCGAACGACCGGCAGGACTTCGATGCGTACTTCGCGGGCGCGACGATCGCGGCACCGACCTCGGCCGGGGAGTTCCGAGTGACCGACGGTCCGCTCGACGCGGTCGTCGTGCAGAAGGACCGGCTCGCGGCGTTCGTGCTGCACGGCGGGCAGCGGCGGACGTTCGAGTACCGGAAGTTCGGCGACCGCGAGGCCGTCACCGAGATCACGACCGGAGACGAGGCGGTGCACGTCACGCTCGACGACTTCGACGGCCGACTCGTGCCGGTGAAGCTGCGATTCGAGCGCGTGTTCGGTCGCGACTGGGGGCCGGAGACGATCGTGTTCCGCGGGCTGACGGTGCGCTGAGCGGCGGCGTCGCGCCGTCCGTCGCTGTTTCGTTGCCCGGCGGCGGCGCACCGGCCACACTGCGCGCCCATGGCCGATCCGTCACCCGGGGAACGTCCGTCGGCCGACCGCCTGCCCGAGGCGCCGATCGACCGCCTGGTCGGGCCGTTCGAACGCTTCCTCCACGTCGAGGCGGCGAGCGGCATCGTGCTGGTGCTCGCGACCGCGGCCGCGCTGATCCTCGCCAACTCGCCGTGGGCCGACGGCTTCCTGGGGTTCTGGAAGACGAAGCTCACGCTCGGCGTGGGCTCGTTCGAGATGAGCCACTCGCTGAAGCACTGGATCAACGACGGGTTGATGGCGGTGTTCTTCTTCGTCGATCGGACTCGAGGTGAAGCGCGAGATCGTGCTCGGCGAGCTGCGCGACCTGCGCGCCGCCGTGCTGCCGATCGTCGCGGCGCTCGGCGGCATGGTCGTGCCGGCGGCATCTACCTCGCGCTGCAGCACGAGGGCGCGGCCGCGCGCGGCTGGGGCATCCCGATGGCCACCGACATCGCGTTCGTCGTCGGCTGCCTCGCGGTGCTCGGCTCGCGCGTGCCGCCGAGCCTGCGCGTGTTGCTGCTGTCGCTGGCGATCGTCGACGACATCGGCGCGATCCTCGTGATCGCGATCGGCTACACCGACTCGTCGAACCAGCGCGCGCTCGTGGTTCGCGTTCGCGGCGCTCGCCGCGGTGATCGCGCTGCGCGCAGCTCGGGGTGCGCGCGCTGGCGCCGTACGTCGATCCTCGGCGTGCTCGGCGTGGGGTGGCTTCCACGAGTCCGGCGTGCACGCGACGATCGCCGGCGTGATCCTCGGGCTCCTGACGCCGGCGCGAGCGGCATGCGCCGCGGGGCTTCCTGTCGCGGATGATCGAGCAGGGCGAGCGACGTGTTCCACGGCGGCGACTGGGACACGTTGCCGCACCGCGCGCGCACGCGTCCGCGAGCTGCGCTACGTCGCGCGCGAATCGGTCGCGCCGCTCGAGTTCCTCGAGGCCACGCTGCACCCGTGGGTGGCGTTCGCGATCATGCCGCTGTTCGCGCTGGCGAACGCCGGCGTGCCGCTCCACGCCGAGGCGTTCACCGACCCGGTGGCGCTGGCGGTCGCCGCCGGCCTCGTGCTCGGCAAGCCGCTCGGCATCGTCGGGCTGAGCTTGCTCGCGGTCGCGCTCGGTCTGGCGCGGCTGCCGCAGGGCGTGAACCGTGCGGCTGCTCCTCGGCGGCGGCTGCCTCGCCGGCATCGGCTTCACGATGGCGCTGTTCATCGCCGACCTCGCGCTCGCGCCGCCGGCGCTCGACGCGGCGAAGGTCGGCGTGCTCTGCGCCTCGGCGGTCGCCGCCGTCCTCGGCATGGCGCTCCTCGCGCGCACGCCGAAGCCGGCGTGACCGCCGCCGTCACTTCGCCTTGCCGGCGTTGATCTCGTCGACCGCGGCCGACGCCGCCTTCGCGATCTCCGGATCGGGGTCCTGCATCATCTGGATCAGGAACGGCAACGTCTCCGGCACCGCAAGCGTGCCGAGCGACTCGATCGCCACGATGCGGATCTTCATGTCCTTCGCCTCGCGCGCCTGCTTCAACAGCGCCTCGGCCGCGTTCGGCGCGTCGAGCCCGGAGCCGTCGAGGAGGCGCTGCCAGCGTTGCTTCTGGGAGACGTAGAACGCGATGTCGTCGAGGGCCTCGCGGGCCGCCTTCCGCTCGGCCTCGGATCCGCCCTTCAGGGCGGACACGAGGAGTGGAACCAGGCGGCGGTCCATCGTCCGGTGCGCCACCGAACAGAGCGTCCCCGTGAGCTGCGGGTCGGCCAGCGCGCCGAGGGATGCCTCCACGCCGCGATCCTCGTCGATGCGCACGAGGGCCTGCACTGCGGCGCCGCGCACCTCGGGGCTATCGCTGCCGAGGAGAGCCGCGATGTCGTCGAATCGGGAGCTCGCACGGGTCTGCCCGTAGACGTCGATCGCCCGGGCGACGACCTTCGGATCGGAGTCCGTCAGGCGCTCCGCGACGGCGCCGTCGATGCCCTCGTCAAGAGCGTGCGAGCGCACGTACTCGTTCGCGATCCACTGCAGGACATCGGCACGGAACCAGCTCCTCTGGTCCTGCAACGACGCGTTGATGAGCAGTCGCAGCGAAGCCGCGCCGGCTGGATCATCCGTCAGCGCCCTTGCCAGCCCATAGAAGATGTCGTGACGCTGCTGGCCGGAGGCGGTGTCGCCCAGCTGCTGGAGTCGCTTCGCGGCCACGGTGGCGACGGCCATCGGCAGATCGAGATTCGTGCTGCGCCAGTCCGCGAGATCCTCCCACGGCTCGTAGAGTCCGGTCGCCAGGCACGGATCGGCGAGCTTCGCGATCTCCTCGGGCGTCCACCCGAAGGGGCCGCCGTTGCGCACGCCCTGACCATCCGTCACGAAACGGAGCCAGCCGAGTCCCCGCCGCGCACCGCCTTGCCACGCCACGTGCGCGATCTCCGGCGCGTCCCTCGGTTCGAGTCCGGTCGACGTGAGACCGAGCTGGTACGCGTTTGCGAACAACGGTCCAGCATCGAGGTCGTGGAGCACCACGAGCCAACCGAGTGCCTCGTTGCGGAACCACTCGAGACTACGGCCCTCCCCGGTCGCAACGGCGACCTTCCGCAGCGCGTCGAGCCGCTCGGTTCCGCCGCTCGCCGTGATGCCCTCGAAGACCGATTGGCGAAGCGTGTCCGGAACCAGGACCGACGTCGCGCCGCGGATCACGTCGACGGCCCAGCTCACGCTGGCCGCCGTTCCGAATCGACCGAGGCGTTGGGCCGCGATCTGAATCGCCGTTTCCACGGGACGTTGGGGCGAAAGATGCTGCCACCCGGCGCTCGAACCAGTCCCGCAGTGGCTCGAACGCGGTCGCGGGCAGCTCGACGTCGAGTGATGCGCGCAACACGTCCTCGCGGTAGCTCCATTCGGCCCCGTGGAGCGTCGCGATGCGATCGAGCGCCGCGAACAGGCGAGTCCACTGGTCGCCAGTCAGGATCGCCTTCCATTCGACGTTCGGCGCGAAGCCGAGCTCGGCGAGCTCGAGTGCGGCGCCGGCCGCCTCGCGGTTCCATGTTCCGGTCACTCCACCGAACACGAACCGGCACAACGCGAGCCGCCCGCCGTCCCTCGACCGCTCGCGGTCCTTGCCGACGACCCGCGCGGTGGCCACCAGGTCGTCCACGAGGACGTTTCGGTCCGACTTCTCGAAGGCAAACGCACGGGACGCGAGGTCTCCGGCGGAGCTCAGGCCCGCGGTGGTGCCGGCGGTGACTCTCGGCAACGACCGGCTGAGGTCGAGCGGCAATCTGCGGCAGGCGCAGGATCGTCAGGGCGACGCGTGCCCGGTCGACCGGCGACGGCAGCCGTAGCCCCGCGAAGAGCAGAGCGCTCGCCACTCCCACCGGATCGGACACTTCGTCGATGGAGGCAGCGGCTCGCTCCGCGACGTCGGAGAGGATGCGTGCGGGGGCATCCCCGGTGATCGCCAAGTCGGGATTCGCGCGGCCGATGGACCCCCACGTCATGCGCCGCACACGTGCGTCGTCGTCCTGCACCAGGACCAGTACCTGGTTCCACGTCTCCATCAGCGACTGCTGGATCGCCTCGAGCCGCACCTCGGGGTCGGAGTCGGACAGGAACCCAACGAGACTCTCCGCCTTCACCTGTCGGTTGCCGATGCTCGCCGCGCGCACGACCGCCCGCCGCCGCAGCGCGTCGTCGTCCTTCGCGACCTTCGCGATCCACGCCTCGACCGTCGGCCCGCCGATCGCGAACAGCGCCCGCGCGCAGTCGGTGACGAATGTGTAGTCGCTCTCGGTGTTCGCGGCCTTGATCAGCAGCGGCACCGCGCGCTCGCCGAACCACACGAGCTGGTAGCGAGCGTTCACCGCGGACTGCGAATCGGCGGTGGTGCGCATCGCCGACATCTGCTTCAGGATCTCGAGCTCGACGCTGCCGGAGTCACTCGCATCCTGCGGCGCTTGCAGCCGCTTCTGCGCCGCCTCGGCGGCCGCGCCCTTCCCCTTCGCCGCCGCCTCGAGCGCCTGCTTCGCACCGTCGGCATCGCCATGGCGCTGCAGCAGCACGCCGAGCCGCAGCCAGGCCTCGGTGCGGGTCGCGGCGTCCGCCGCGTCGTCCTCGGCGACCGTGCGGTAGAGCGTGGTCGCCGCCGCGAAGTCGTGCTCGCCCTCCTCGAGCACCTTGGCCTCGGCGAGCTTCTGGGCCGCGGGGTTCTGCGCCGGCAGCGTGGCCGGACCGAGCGTGACGGCGCCGAGCGCCAGGATCGTCGCGATGCATCTCATGATTCGTTCTCCTCGTCGGACACGCGCATTCGACGGCAGCTCGCGTCACGAGTGGTGCGGCCTACGTCGGAAGCGTGTCCGGCGGATGTCAGGACGGCGCCTCCTCCGGCACGAGCACGAGCCGGTAGCCGACACCGTGCACGGTCAGCAGGTGGCGCGGGCGGCGTGGGTCGTGCTCGATCTTCTGCCGCAGGTTGACGACATGCGTGTCGACCGAGCGCGGGCCGACGAAGTCGTCGCTGCCCCAGATCTCGTCGAGGAACCGATCGCGGCGCACCGCGAGTCCCTGCTCGCGGTAGAGCAGTGCGAGCATGCCGGCCTCCTTCGGCGACAGCGGATGCACCTCGCCCCCGCGCCGCACCTCGAACGCACCGAGGTCCACCTCCGCGTCGCCGATCCGGAACGTGCCGCGCGCCGCGTGCAGGCTCGCGGTGTCGCGGCCGTGGCGTCGCAGGAGCGCCCGCACGCGCGCGACCAGCTCGCGCAGGCCGAACGGCTTGCTGACGTAGTCGTCCGCGCCGAGGTCGAGTCCGGCGACCTTGTCGCTCTCGTCGCCCTTGGCCGTGAGCACGAGCACCGGCGTCGTCAACCGCGCGTCGCGCATCGCGCGCAGCACCTCGAGCCCGCTGCGCCCGGGCAGCATCAGGTCGAGCACGACGACGTCGAAGTGCCGCGACAGCGCGAGCTCGTGCGCACGGTCGCCGTCGGGCGCCGTCGTCACGTTGTAGCCCTCCTCGCGGAACGTGTCCTCGAGCCCGGTGCGCAGCGCGAGGTCGTCCTCGACGAGCAGCAGTCGCTTCATCGCGCGCCCTCCCGCGCCGGATCACCCTGCGACGCGTCGGCACCGCGGAGCTGCGGCAGCCGCAGCGCGAACCGCGCGCCGGCGCCGTCGTCCGGCGTGGTGCAGACGAGCTCACCGCCGTGAGCCCGCGCGATGGTGCGCGCGAGGTGGAGTCCCAGCCCGACGCCGGGCACCGCGCCGTCCTTGTGCGCGCTGCCACGGGCGAAGCGTTCGAAGATCTGCGCGCGCTCGGCCACCGGCACGCCGGGGCCGTGGTCGCGCACCGCGATCTCGCAGGCGTCGCCGCGCACCGCGGTCGACAGCTCGATCACGCCGCCGGTCCGGCCGTACTTGCGCGCGTTGTCGAGCAGGTTGACGAGCGCCTGCACGACCGCCCCGCGGTCGATCGCCGCGCGCGCGTCACCGGAGTCCGCGACGAACCGGAACTCGAGCCCGTCGCTGCGCGCGATCGGCTCGAACAGCGCCGCGGCCTCGCGCGCGACGGCGTCGACCGACTCCGGACGCGGGTCGTGGCTGCGCTCGCCGCGCTCCATGCGGCCGAGGTCGAGGACGTTCTCGATCAGCACGGTGAGCCGCGCGGACTCGCCGGCGAGCAGCGCGTAGTACTCCTGCTGCTTCTCGACGCCGCGCACGCGGCCTTCGCGCAACCGCTCGGCGAGCAGGCGGATCGACGCGAGCGGCGTCTTGAGCTCGTGCGTCACCGAGGTGAGGAACTCGGCACGCGCGCGCAGCGCCTCGGTCTCGCGGCGGAGGGCACGGCGCATCGCGATGAGCCCACCGACGAACACCGCGGCGCACGCGGCGAGGACCAGCGCGAAGCCGACGAGGCCCGAGCGGTCGACGCGCGGGGTGTCGGGATCGAGGGCGAGCAGGCCGGGAACGACCTCGAACGCGTCGGCACCCGCGGCGCTCGCATCGCGCAGGTGACCCGACCACGGCACGACCAGGGCGTCGCCGGCGGCGCGCAGCCGGTCGGCGAACGCGTGCGGCGCGACGACGGCGCCGTCGCCGGTGCCCGGCGATGTGGGTCGATACAGCACGAGCAGCTCGCCGACCGGCAGGACGATCGGCGCTGCCGCGTCGGCGAGGACCGAGCCGACGTGCTCGGCGGTGCGCAGTGAGCCACGCCGCGCGGCGACGTCGGCGTGCGCGCGTTCGATCGAGCTCGCGACGTCGAACAGCTTGCGTTCACGGAGCCGTTCGACGAGTCCGAGCGTCTCCTCGTCGCCGAGCCGCGGCGCGAGGGCGAGCGCCCACGGGGGCAGCGCGCGGCCGGCGGCCGCGGCGAGCAGCAACGCGCCGAGCGTGGTCGCCCGGTACGGCGGCGGGGCGTGGTCGGCCGAGCGCCGCGTGTCGATCCCGTCGAGCAGGGAATCGAGTTCCGCCGGGTCACCGGCGCGGTGCGCGTGCCACGCGACGCGGAGCTCGAGCCAGTCGCGCGAACGCTCGTCGAGACCCGACGCGGCGGCGAGCACGCGCGCCGGTGCGGTGGGATCGGAGTCGAGCTCGTCGAGCGTCGCACGGACGAAGCCCGGGAGTGCCGCACGGGGGTCCTCGGCCGGTGGGTCGAGCGGGGCGACGTCGTCGGGGACGACGATGTGGCCGTTCTTCAGCTCGAAGCGGTGATCCGGTGCCGCGTGCTCGAGTGCGTGCGGATCGCGGATCGCGCGGCGCAGGTCGCGCGCGGTCGCCTCGGCGGCGCGCCGCGCGTCACGGACCGCCTGCGCCTCGGCGTCGTCGAGCGCGCGGCCGAGGCTCCAGGCGCCGGCGACCAGCAGCCCGGCGCCCGAGGCGAGCACGGCGGCGAGCAACCAGGCGGTTCCGATCCGGGAAGCGATGGCGCCATGCTAGGCGCGCGGGTCCCGGACTTGTCAGGAACTCGTCAGGCGCCGGCGCCGTCGGCGCCCGCGGTGCGGCGGCGCCGCACCGGCCGGTCCTTCTTCTTGCCGCCGAACAGCTTGACGAAGAACGCGGCGAGCAGGCCAGATGAGGACGGTGCGAGCGCCGCGAGCGTGGCACGGAGGTGCGTCACGGATCGTGCTCCGGCGGTTCGAACGGTGTGGCGGCTGTGTCGGGGTCGCGGGGTCTGGCCAATGAGCGGGCGTCGGATCTCGTGTGGAGCCCGAGTTTTCGGCGACGAGGGAACATCCTCACCGTCACGCCAATCGCGTTCCGAGCGGCACGTCCTGCTCGGGGATCGCGAGCACGACGTCGCCGTCGCCGGCGACGAAGCCGGTGACGAGCACCTCGGACACGAACGGGCCGATGCGCTTCGGCGGGAAGTTGGTGACCGCAAGAACCTGGCGACCGACGAGATCGGCGGGCGTGTAGCGACGCGTGATCTGCGCGCTCGATCGCTTGGTGCCGAGTTCGGGGCCGAAGTCGACGGTGAGGCGGTAGGCGGGCTTCTTGGCCTCGGGGAACGGCTCGGCGGTGACGATGCGGCCGACGCGGAGCTCGACCTTCTCGAAGTCGTCCCAGGTGATCGTCATGGGTGCGGATCGTCGCGGGATGCGCGGCGTGGGACAACCGCGCATCCGCGCGGGGGGGGTCGACCGAATGTGCGAGGACATGCGGACGGCGGACAGTGGCGGATGGCGGTCGGGGCTGTGGGCCTGGGTCGCGTGCGGGGCGTTCGCGTGTGGTGCGGCGATCGCGCAGACCGGTGGACCGCAGGATGGACGGCCGGCGGGCGCGGGAAACGACGCCGGGAGTCGGTTCGCCGGGTCGTCGTGGTCGGTCACGGTCGGGGCGGCGCACCGATTCGCGGCGGATGTCGAAGGGGGCGGGGAGGTGGCGGTCGATCGGTTCTACGTCGGGCCGCAGTGGCGGTACGGGGCGAGCCGGGAGCTGGGGTTCGGGATCGGCCTCGGCGCGCTCCAAGAGCGTTACGCGTTCACCGGCGACGAGGGATTCGCGGCGCTCGATCCGTGGCGCGACGTGCGAACGCTCAGCGCGAGCGGCTTCGTGCGGTGGCGGTTCGAGTCGGATTGGACGCTGTTCGCGATCCCGGTGCTCGGCGCGTCGGCGGAGCGTGGCGCGAGCCTCGGTGACGGGGTGTATGGGGGCGGGCTCGCGGGAGTGTCGTATCGCTTCGGCGAGCGACTGACGCTCGGGCCGGGGGTCGGGGCGTTCACGGAGATCGAGGGCGAGGCGATCGCGTTCCCGATCCTGCTGGTCGACTGGAAGATCGCCGACCGGCTGTCGCTGCGGACCGGCGGTGGCACGGCGGCGTCGCGAGGTCCGGGGCTCGAGCTCGAGTGGCAGGTGAGCGATCGCGTCACGGCGACGGTCGGCGGGCGGTGGGAGCAGCGGCGGTTCCGGCTGGACGACGAGGGAATCGCGGCCGGCGGGGTCGGCGAGGACCGGTCGGTGCCGGTGTTCGCCAGCATCGCGCACACCTGGGAGAGCGGCGCGAAGCTGACGCTGCTCGGCGGCGTCGAGCTCGGCGGTGAGCTACGCGTCGACGACGCGAACGGCAACCGCATCACGAGCGCGGACTACGATGCGGCACCGTTCGTCGGTCTGGCGTTCGAAGCGCGGTTCTGAAACGCGACAATCCACACCCGGTGTGATCTGCTGCCCCAGCGACGTCGCAAACCCAGACAACCACACCCGGTGTGATTTGCTGCCCTTGGCGGACCGGTGGACCGCGTCGAGCCGGCGAAGGGCAGCCAATCACACCGGGTGTGGTTTGTCGTCCTTCGCCAGGTGGAGGAGGCGCTCGGCGGCGAGGATCGCGTCGTCGATGGCGCCGCAGCGGGAGGCGAGGCGCGCGGTGGCGAGGAGGTGGTCGAGGTCGCGGGCGCGCTCTTCGTGGGCGACCAGCAGCGGGTTCGGTTGGCGGCCGTTGAGCCACGAGAGGAACGCCAGGCTCGTCTTGTAGAACCGCGTCGGCGGTGCGAACACGTGCCGGCCGAGTGCCTCGCAGCGCGTCATCAGCCGCTCCCACCGGGCGACGTCGCCGGCCGCCAGCGCCCGCAACGCCAGCGATGCCGGCCGCGCGATCGCGTCGAACACGCCGAGCAGCGCGTGGCTGAAGTCGCCGAGCGCGAGCGGCCGCCCGTCGAGCTCGCGCCACGACTCGACCGGCGCGATGCCGGTGTCCGCGACACCCGGATCCCCGCCACGCATGAGCCGCCCGAACGCGAAGTCGTCCCCGGTGAACACCACCTGCCCCCGCGGCAAGAGCCGCCGCCGCACGCGCAGCTCCAACGCGCTGTCCAGCAACGACAGCTTGCACCCGCACACGACCTCTGGATCGAGATCCATCACGCGATCGAAGCTGTCCCCGGGGAAATACCCGTCGAGCTCCGGCAGGAACATCGCCCCGAGCCAGTGCACGAGCAGCGGCCCGCCCGCCTGTCGCACGATCGCGCGATAGACGTCGACGTAGTCCTCCGGCCCACACCCTTCCGCCACCAGCCACGGCATCGGCAGCACCACCGGCACGCCACCGGCCGCGCGAATCATCGCGCACTGCTCCACCACCGCGTCCACCAGCTCCGCACGCGAACCCACGCCCGCCCGCTGATCGGTCCCCGCCCCCGCGACGAACCCCTGCCCCAACCCGAGCGCCCCACACTCCTCGATCAGCCGCTTCGCCACCGGCCAGCCGATCTGGAACCGCTGCGCCGTGTCCATCGCCTCCGCGACCCCGAACCCCTCGCCCGCCAGGAACCGCCGCACCCCCGCGGTCGCCTCCCAGTCGACGCGCTCCACCAGCGCCTCCCCGACCTCCCCCGCGTACCCGTCCCGCAGCACGAGGTGCGCCGCCGCGTACACCCGCCGCGGCACCACCCCGCTCACTCCCGCGAGCGCCGCCCGATCCGCATCGAGCACACCGTCGTCGAGTTCGACCGCCCCATGCGCCGTCACCACGTCGACCCTCATGCCAGCACCTTCTCCACCAGGTACCACGCGAGGAACCCCACCAGCACCACGGTCGCGACCACCATCCCCGCGACCCACGCCACTCCCGCCACCCCACGCGGCCGATCGTCCCCGAGATACCGCCGACTGCACTGCAGCCGCACGAACCCCACGTACGCCACCGGCAGCATCAGCCCGCACACGATCGTCGTCGGCACCGCGAGCCACACCGCGAAGTTCCCCCACAGCAAGGGCCCGAGCACCCCCGGCGTCGGGATCAGCGTCGCCAGCCGATACCCCCGCCCGCCGAACGGCACGCCGAACCACTCCATCGCGACGAACCCCGCCGTCAGCATGTGCAGCGTGATCGAGCTCAGCGCCATTCCGACCAGCCCGAGATCGAACACCACCCGCCCGCTCGGCCCGATCACGTCCCCCAGCACCCGCGCCGCCGTCGACACCGGCAGCGACTTCGCCGCGAACGTCCCGTCCGCGTGGATCGTGTTCGCCGTCGCGATCACCATCAGGCTCGTCGCCAGCGCGTACGGCACCAGCATTCCCGCGAACAGATCGAACCGCGCCACCCCCCGATGCTCCCGCCCCCACCCGCGCGCGAGCAGCGAGTAGGGATAGAGGAACAGCATGTTCACCCCCACCGCCGCGGCGAGACCGCTGACGACGAGCTCCGCGCCGCGGATGCCGTTCCGTTCGCCCGGGATCTCGAATGCCGTGAATCCGCGCACCACGCCACCCCAATCGGTGTGCGTCTGCACGACGACCCACAGGAAGCACAGCACGATCCCCCACACCATGTACTTCAGCACCCGCTCGTACACCCGCACGAGCCGCGCCGAGCGCCCGTAGAGGAACGACAGCAGCACCGCCCACGCCAGCACGACGAACGCCATCGCCACCGGCGACAGCCCCTCCACCCCCGCCACCGCGCCGACGTCCACCAAGCTCGCCGCCGCGAGGTTGTATTGCGGGAAGTGCCACACCACCGACGACAGCAACGCCCCGAGCGCCCACCCCCACGCGAACCCCCGCCCCGCGAACTTCCGCATCGCCGGCAACGGCCGCGCGCCGGTCGACAGCGTCTGCCACGACACCGCCGACAGCATCACCACCCCGAGCAGCATCGCCACCGGCGCCACCCACAACAGCGCGTAGCCGAACAGCGCGCCGGCGAACAGGCTCGACGCCGCCGTCCCACCGCCGAGCGTCATCGCCGACTGCAGATACCCGGGCCCGATCAGCTTCGACCAGTACCGCACCCGCGCGGCGAGCGGCTCCCCCTCGAGCCGCGTGAGCTCCGCCCGCTCCGCCGCGAGCCGCGCCGGGTCGGGCGGGTGCGCCATGTTCAGACCGCGCCGGACCTCGTCGGTCGATCCGCGCCCCTCGCGCGCCGCGCTCACGGCTCGTTCGCCTTCCGCCTGAGCTCCTGCACGCGCAGCGCGTCCGGCCGCGTGCGGTAGTACTCGTCGAGCGGATAGCAGCCGCTGATCATCCCGTTGCGCGGCGCGGTCGTGCAGTCGCTGAACGTCCGGCAGATACGCCGCCGGTCGAGCGTCCGCCCTTCGACGACGTCGCGACAGAGCTCCGGATAGACGAGCGCCATCCGCCCGATGCCGACGACGTCGACGTGTCCCGCACCGACCTCGTGCGCGGCGACGTGTGGCAGCCACTCCTGCAGGTAGCTGTAGCCGGTGCCGACGAACGTCAGCTCTTCGAACCGCGCATTGCACGCGCGCGCCGCGCGCAGGTGCTCGGCGACGCCGCACAGCGGATCCTCCGGCGGCAGGTAGCCGTCCGACGGCGGATACACCGCCGGCCGCTGCAGGTGCGGCACGTAGTAGGGCGAGCCGAGCGTCAGGTTGACCAGCCGGATGCCGAGATCGCGCACGAGCGCGAGGAACTCGAACGACTCGCGCAGGTCGATGCGCCGCGGATCGTCGCGGTCGATGCCGAACTGGTGCGGCCAAGGGAGCTCGCGGTCCCAGCCTTCCGGCGTGCCGACGCGGCCGTCGCCCGGCTGGTACGGGAACACGTCGCCGATCGACACGCGCACCGCCACATCGAGACCGGGCACCGCATCACGGATTGCCGCGACGATCGCGCGGAACAGCCGCGCGCGGTTCTCGAGCGCACCCCCGTGCCGTCCCTCGCGCATCCTGGCACCGAGCAGCTCGTGCAGCAGGTAACCGTGACACGCCTTGACGTCGACGAAGCGGAAGCCGACGCGGTGCGCCAGCGCAGCGGCGGCGACGTAGCGGTCGACGAGCGCGTCGAGCGCGTCGTCGTGCACCGGCGCGTGCTCGGGTCCGAGTCCGAGCCGCGCGTCGAGCACCGGGTGGTGATAGGCGATGCGCGGCGCCGGCTCACCGAGCGGCCGCGACCAGCGCCCCGAGTGCGTGAGCTGCAATCCGACGAGCATCGCGTCGGGATCGCCGCCGATCTCCTCGCGACCACGCCGGAGCGCCGCGAGCAGGTCGCGCAGGCCGCGCTCGGTGTCCGCCGAGTCGTTCAGGAAGAGCTGGTTGGGGTTCGCGCGCGCATCGCCGACCACCGCGAACGCCTCACCACCCCAGATCAGTGCCGCGCCGCTGTGGCCGAACCGCTGCCATCGCCGCAGCGTGTGCTCCGACGGCAGACCGTCCGCGGTGCCGTCCCACCCCTCCATCGGATGGATCGCGAAGCGGTTCGCCAGCGTGAATGCGCCCGTCCGGAGATGCAGCCCGAGCGGCTGGGCGAGCGGACCGTCCGGTCCGCCGGGCTCGGCGAGCAGATCGAGGTCCGGCGCGACGGCCTGCAGGTGATCGCGAAAGGCGTCGGCCGAACGGAACTGACCGGGTGAAGGGTAGTGCGTCATCGCGAGCGAGCGAGCCGGCTCAGACGGGCTGCCACGCCGCGAGGTCCGGCAGGGGCGCGTCACCGTATCCCGTCGCGTGCAGCGACGCGACGCGCAGCTCGCCGTGTTCGATGCGCAGCGCGGCGCCACCCGCCCACGGGCGATAGAGATCGGGATGAGCCGCGAGCGCCTCGTCGGCGTCCGCGGGCTCGAGGTGCCGGAGCCCCGGGAAGTAGTGGTGGCCGTTGCGCTCGGCGTCGGGCAGACCGAGCACCGACATCAGCACGAGGTCCTGCTGCAGTGGCAGAGTCGCGAGGTTGGTGAGGTCTTCGCCCGATTGGAACAACCCACCCCCACGCACGTGGCACAGACCACGGTCGAGCAGCGCGCGGATCACGCCCTTGCAGCTCTTCACCGACACGCCGCGGTAGCCGAGCTCGGCCGCGCGGGCGAACGCCCCGAGCTCGGCGTCGGCCTCGTCGAGGATCACCGGCGCGTGCGTGCCGGTGAAGCGCGGCAGGAGCGCATTGGCCTCGCGATCGAACGTCTTCGCCCGCGGCAGCGGCTGCTCGACGAACAGCAGTCGGTCGTCGAGCCAGCGCCCGTCCTCGTGCCGGCGCAGATCGTTGAGCAATCGGTCGAGCGCGTCGAGGTCGGCGTATTGCTCGTTGCCGTCGGCCGTCCAACGCGTCGCGTCGCCGACGCGCTCGCGGAGGACCGCGGCGATCGCGAGCAGACGCGGCAGGTCGCGCGCGCGGTCGCCGCCGATCTTCACCTTGAAGCGGGTGAGGTCGTACGCCGCGATGTCCTCGTCGAGCGCCTGCGGCAGGCCGTCATCGACGCGCTCGTCGGCCGGAACGTCGGCGAGGCGAAGACGGTCGAGCATGCCGATCGTGTGGCGCACGCCGATCGCCGGCACCGGCTCGCGCGGCAACGCGCCGGCGAGATCGAAGCCATCGAACTCGCGGAACACCTCACCGGGCCGGAGCGCGAACCGGTCGTGACGCAGCGCCGCGTGGAACGGCTCGTCCGCGAGCGAGCAGACCGCGGCGAGC
The DNA here is from genome assembly GCA_963823025.1 of uncultured Planctomycetota bacterium. Lineage (GTDB taxonomy): Bacteria > Planctomycetota > UBA1135 > UBA1135 > UBA2386 > CAWGKH01. The sequence continues at coordinate 98,753 of CAWGKH010000016.1, forward strand.
AGCGCGCGTTCGCAGAGCGCGAGGCCGAAGCGCGCGACGAGCGCCGGCGGTGCGCCGTCGTGTACCCGTGCTTCTGCGAGCGCCCGCTCGGCGCGCAGCCACAGCTCGAACGCCGTGCCGCGCCCCGCTGCACGCAGCTGCGTGGCCGCGTGGCGCACCGCGGTGATCAGCGCACCGCGGTCCTCGGCGACGGTCGAGTCCGGGTCCTTGTCGAACCACTTGGGCGGCAGCAGGTCGGCCGCGTGCCCGACGGCATCGAGTCCGTCCTCGCCCCGGACCGTCAGCGCGCAGCACAGCAGCGGTGCCGCCGTCATCGTCGCGGTGCCGAAGCGGAACGGAACGCGCGTTCGACACTCCCGCGTCAGGAGGTGCACGCCGAGGACTTCGACGCGCATGGTCAGCGGGACTGCATCTCCTCGAGCTCGTCACGCAGATCGACGAGGCGGAGCTCGGCGTCGTGCAGCTCGCGCCAGGCCGCGATGACCTCGGTCTGTGGCACGCAGCCGGCCTCGAACCGGGCGCGAACCTGTCCGGCATGCGCGCGCCGCGCCGCGACCTGCCGTTCGACGATGGCGACGCGTTCGGCGAGGATGTCGACCAGACGACCGAAGCCGCGGCCTGTGTCGAGCTCGACCCGCTGCGCGCGGAGATCGAGCAATCGCAGGCGGGCTCGCTCGACGTCGTCCTGCGCCGCGGCGACGCTCGCCTCGTCGGCGCGGCCGGCCGCGAACTGGGTCTGCACCTGCGCCGCGGACTGCTCCCGCGACGCGATGTCCTGCTTCAAGCTCGCGATCCCGCGGTCGAGCCGGGCGATCGCTCGGATCCGTTCGCGCGCCGCGCGCTCGAGCTCGATCTGCTGCCGTTGCGCATCGATCTTCGCGAGGCGTGCCTCGAGCAGCACGAGCGTCCGCGCGGTCACCGTCGCGGAGTCGGCGACACCGGCCTTGGCCTGTGCCTGCACGCGCGCGACATCCTCCTCGCACGCCTTGACCTTCTCGGTCGCGATCTCGACGCGCTCGGCGGCGAGCGCCGCGCCCTCGGCCGGCCCCTCGCCCTGAGCGACCGACAGCTGCTGCCGCGCGTCGAGCAGCGCGATGCGCGCGCCGAGCTGTTCGATGCGCGCGGCCGCGAGGTCGGCCATCGGCGCGGCACCCTGCTTCACGAGCTGCTCGACCTGCGTGAGCCGCTCGCCCTGGAGCGTCACGACCTGCTCGGCGAGCGACACCTGCTGCGTCAAGAGGTCGAGCCTCGTCGGCGCCTGCGCGGGAACGCCCGGCTCCTGGGCGCGCGGGATCGCGCCAGCGAGGAGGCCGAGCCCGAGAGCGAGGACCAAGCGCATGAGGACCCACGATACCGCGTCCGGCGGCACCGTGAGAGGCAGCATTTCACACCGGGTGTGGTTGTCTGTCGTCCCCGCGCGGCGGTCACGCGTCGTCGCCCGAGGATGCGTCGCGCGCGATGCGCCACGCGCCGTCGGCGCCGCGACGGAAGATCCACAGCGTCTTGCCGCGGATCTCCCGCACCTCTTTCGACGCGCGCAGCATCACCGTCGCACGTGATGCGGCGCGCGCCCACGCCCAATCCCCCTGCACGTGCAGCTCCTGCACGTCGAACGCGAGCTCGCGCACCGCCATCGTCGCGAGATCCTGGGCGACCTTGGCCCGCACGACGTCACGACCCTGCACCGCCGGCTCACCCGGCGTCATCGCGATGAAGTCCTCGGTGACGCAGCGCGCAACCGCGTCGGGATCCCCGGCCACGAAGCCCGAGCCGAAGCGCTCGGCGAGCGCGCGGATCGCCACGGCGTCGTCGTCCGTCGCCCCGGACGCGACCTCGGTCACGCACGCCGGCAGGGCGAGCAGCACGAGCACGGTGGTCGGCAGGACACGCATCGTGCCGGAGACGCTACCGCTCGGTGCGCGGCTGGAGAAGCGAACGCTCACTCCGCGAGCCACGCCCGCGCGGCAGCTTCATCGTCGAACGAGCGCACGCTGCCGGGCAGGAACAGTCCGAACAACCCTGCGGCGTGGCGCAGCCATGGTGGTCCGCCGACCAGTGCGATCTTGCGCCACGCGCTCCACGTGCGCACGCCGAGCCTGGCGTCGTCGATCAACGCCTGCAGCTCGTAGCCTTCGAAATCAGGCTCGAGCAGCGCGAGGAAGTCGATCGAGCGCTCGTGTTCACGAACGCGGTCGATGGCCGGCACGAGCACGTCGCGATAGTCGGCGTGCGTGATCTTGCCGCGCAGCGCGGCGACGAGCAGGTGCCCCTGCGTTTCACGGATCTCGATCATGGTTCACCGGTGTCCCGCCGCCGAACCTCAGCGTAGCAGCCGCGGCAGCGCCAACACCGTCAACCCGAGCACGATCAGGAGCAGCAGCAGCCCCACCGGCAGGACGACACGACGCAAGAGCGTCAGGTAGCGGGCGTACAGTCTTGGCCGCCTCGGACTGCACGCGGTCGATGCGCTCGAGGCGTTCCGCCTGGCGAGCCTGGTGGTCGCGCTGCTCCCGAAGCAGGTCGCGCATCTCGGTGAGCACGGCGAGGACGGGGCCGGATGGTTCGAGCTCCATGCCGCGTTCGGTCCCTCGGGCCGGCATCACCCGCCAGCGCGGAAACCCGCCCGAACCGCGGCTCACCGCTCGATCGGCGAGCGCGACGGTCCCAGGACGGTCGACGTCGCCCGGAAGTTCATCCAGGCCAGCACGCCGAACACCAGGGCCCCGAGCCCCAACCACGCATTGTGGTCGAGGATCGCGCCGACCGCGCCGAGCACGGCGGCGACCAGCCAGAGGATTCCCGCGCGGCGAAGCGGTGCGTTCGGTCGGTCGTTCATCGTCAGCGTCTCCGTCGGGGACCACCGGCACTACGCGCCCACCGGGCGCATCGGCCCGACCGACTCGGCTCAGAAGCCATCGAGCGAACGGACGCCGAGCACGAGCGGGTAGACCAGCGCGCCGAGAGCACCGTGCGAGAGGCCGAGCAGGAAGACGTTCGGCCACCGCTGGAACAGCCACGCCCAGGCGAGGCCGGCGACGAACGTCAGCCCGACCAGCTCCGCGTCGCCGGTGTGCACGAGCGCGAACGCCACTGCCGTGATGACCACGCACGCGAGCCGGCTCGGTACCAGCTCGAGCAGACCTCGGTGCAGCAAGCCCTGGAACGCGAACTGCTGTGCGACTCCCCAGATCGGGTAGAGCGGCAGCACGATCGCGAGCTCGGGGTTCCAGAAGCGGGCACCGGTCGCGAGTCCGTAGGTCACGATCCCCGCGGCAGCGAGCACGGTGAACGCACCGATCGGCCACGCCGCCTCGCGCAGGTTGTCGAGCCGGAACCCGTAGTCGCGCCACGCCTCCCCACCGCGACGCCACGCGAACACCGCGAAGCCGAGTGCCGCGACGCCCGCACCCCCGAACGTGAAGCGCTCGGGTACACCGGTGAGCTCGCACGCGACGTATGCAACGATCACGGCGGCGACGAACGCGACGGCCGTGCGCGCCCGCCACCGCCGCGCGAGGCCCACTGCTTCTCCTGCTTCGCCTTCGCGGTTCGTCGGAACAGCCACACGTAGCCGTGGTAGCCCCGCTCGTGCGGGTCGTCGGTCGTCGCCGATCGGTCGTCGCCGATCGGTCGTCGCCGGCCAGCAGGTCGAGGTCGCCGTCACCGTCGAATTCGACGACCAGCGGTCCGGCATGTGCGATGGACTCCCCCATGTCGAGGAACTGGTCGCCGGCCCTCAAGCGGACCGCGAGGATCCAGAGCTGGAGCGGCCCGGGAGAAACGGAAGCGCGGCCGACTGCCTCGGGGCACGCCCACCGCAGGTGGGTATGCCCGTTCGTTCGCGGCGGGAACTCGCGCTGCGGTGCCGCGCCACTGTAACGAACGCGCGGGCCACGGGAGTATCCCGTGACCCGCGCGTCGCGTGGCAGACCGCGCCGATCAGTTCCCGGGCACGACCCGCAGGCCCTGCGTCAGGTGCAACGCCGGCGCGACCGGGTCGACCACGACGCCCTGCATGAACAGCTCGAGCCCCGACAGCGCGGGGTCGGGCGGGATCGGCAACGCGAACTGCATCGCGCCGAGCGGATCGCACATTCCCGGCAGGAACACCGAAGCGCCGAGGTCGGGATAGGCCCACGCCAGCGGATCGAGGAACAGCAGCGGCAACGGCTGCTCGAACGGCGACACGAACAGGCCTCCCGGTGCGTTCGGGAGCCCGCTGTCGATCGTGATCGGATACGGGAACCCGAGGCCCGGATACCAGCCGCCGTCGATCCACGCGAGATCGTCGGGGTTCATGCCCGGCAGGAAGCCCTGCCCGAAGTCCGTCGTGCCGAGCGCCGCGTCGTCCCCGGCGGACACGCCGAAGTCCAGCACGCCGAGCCCCTGCGGATCGGAGCACGTCACGCCCTTCACGGGGTCGCCGTCGACGTCGCGATCGATGCAGAACGCCTCGTGGAAGTTCTGCGGACCGAGCGGATCGGGCACCGACACGCTCTTCGGCTTCAGCCCGGCGGTCTCGATCGCCTGGCGGATCTTCTGGTCGATCTGCTGCTTGGTGTCGTTCTGGTCGACGTGCACGACGAGCTGCACGGTGATCAGCACCCGCTGGCCGTTGACCGTCTTCTCGACCTCCACGTCGATCTGGATCTGCCCGGGGTGCGGCGCGACCACCTGCGGCTTGGCCTTCGGCACCTTCACGCCGTTGTTCTTCACCGGCGGCGGCGGCGGTGGCACGAACGGCTTCTTGACGATCTGCGAGCGGATCCCGGTCACTCCGGTGTCCGTGCTGCCGATGCCCCCGCCGTGCGTCAGCGCGGCACCCCCGGGACCGCCCGACACGCACACGCAGCCACCGGCCTCGAGCTGGAACGTGAATCCGCGGTTCTGCAGCTCGGTCGCCAGCCGCTGCGCGAGCTCGGTCGGTCCGTCGCCCGCGGTCGGCGTGATGAACACCGTCGGATAGCCGCCGATGCGGACGCCGATCCGGGACGGCTGCCCGGTGGAGTCCACGTTCGTGACGGCACCGTTGGTGAAGCAGAAGCGCAGGGTCTGGCCCTGTGCGGCGAGCGGCAGGGCGAAACCGGCCGCGAGCGTCAAGGAGAGGAGAATGGATCGGTTCATGGCGATACCTCTTGGTCAGGTGCCGGTCCATCGGGAAGCCGCGCGCCGGCGTGACCGAAATCCGCCAGAACACCTAGAATCGCCGCGCGATGGACGCGCTTCCCGCTCCGCCCGACGCGCGCCGCACCGTCGAGCTCGTCGCGCGCCTGAAGGCCCACGACGACCAGGCGTGGCGCGAGCTCTACGCGCTCTACCGCGACGAGCTCCTGTGCTCGATCCGGCTGCGTCTCGGTCCCCGGCTGCGCGACCTGCTGCAGACCGAGGACGTCCTGCAGAGCGCGACGCTGGAGGCGTTTCGCGCGATCCCACGATTCGAGGATCGCGGGCCGGGTTCCCTGCGCGCGTTCCTGCACCGCGTGGTGCTCAACAAGCTGCGCGATCGGGCGGACACGGCAACCGCCAAGAAGCGCGCCGGCGCCGTGCCGCTGACCGAATCGCTCGAAGCCGTCGTGTCCGGCGAGCCACCCGGCTATCGCGACGCCGCCCGTTGGGAGTCGATCGAGCGAGCGCTCTCGCGACTGCCGCCCGACATGCGTGACGCGATCGTGCGACGCCGGTTCGAGGGCTTGTCGTGTGCCGAAGCCGCCGAGCTGTCCGGGCGCTCGGAAGTGGCCGAGCGGAAGCTGTACTCCCGTGCCATGGCCCGCCTCGCGGTGCTTGCGAGCCCCGACCGGGAGTCGCCCGAATGAATCCGCTCCGCCTCGAGGAGCTGATCGCCGAAGTGGTGGCGCGGCGGGATCGAGGCGAACACGTCGACATCGACGCCTTCATCGGCGCGCATCCGGAGCATCGCGACGAGCTGCAGCGGGCACTCGGCGCCCTCGACGCCGCGGAGTCGCTGTTCCCGCGCACGGACGCCGGCGCGCCGAAACAGCTCGGCCCGTGGTCGATCCGCGGCACGCTCGGCCGCGGCGGATCGGGGACGGTGTACGACGCCGTGCACGCCGACGGCACACCCGCCGCGCTCAAGGTCCTCGACGCCGCGGCGTCACCGCGCTCGATCGAGCGCCTGCGGCGGGAAGCGCGAACCCTCGGCCGGCTGCAGCACGACGGCATCGTGCGCGTGCTCGACGTGGGCACCGACGACGGGCGTACATGGGTCGCGATCGCGCGCATCGACGGGCCGCCGCTCGATCGCGTGCTGGACGCGGGACTCGACCTGCCCGGAGAAGGCAGCCGCACGACCCGCGCACTGACGTTGGTCGCGCACCTCGCACGCGCGGTGGCGGTCGCTCACGATGCCGGCGTGCTGCACCGGGACCTGAAGCCCGCGAACGTCCTGATCGACGGCGCGCGGCCGGTGCTGATCGACTTCGGACTCGCCGCCGACGACACGGCGGACACCCTGACGCGCACCGGGGACCTGCTCGGCACGCCGGCGTACATGGCGCCCGAACAGGCTCGCGGTGAGAGCGCGACGCCGCGCACCGACGTCTACGGGCTCGGCGCGATCCTGCTGGCGCTGGTCGCCGCACGGGCGCCGCAGGGTGGACGGGACTCGGGCTCGGTGATGGAGGCCGTGCGCACCCGACCCTTCACGCTGAGCCGCCGCGAGCGACGGTCGCTGCCGCGCGACCTCCGCGTGCTGCTCGAGCGGGCGTTGGCGTTCGAGCCGCGCCACCGGATCGCGTCCGCGGCCACGATGGCGGACGACCTCGAGTCGATCGCACGCGGTGAGTCGATCCGGACGCGGCCGTTCGGCGTCGTGGAACATGTCTCCCGGCTCGTGGCGTCATCGGCGTGCACGAGTCGTGTCGGCCGTGGCGACCGTCGCCGTCGCCGCCACGGTGCTGGTGCTCGGGGCCCGGAGCGCGCGACGGGATGCCCTCGCCGCCGCTCGTGCCGACGTCGCCGTCGGATGGGTCACGAATGATCGCGCGGCGCTCGAGACAGCGGTGCCGAAGTGGCTCGGACTCGACGCCGGTGACGAGGTGGCACGATCGCTCGAGGCCTCGCTTCACTCGGGGTCCGACGCGCCGCTGCCCCGCGCGATCGCCGCCAACGACGTCCAATTCCTCGCACGTGAAGCCGAACGACGGCCCGGACCGGTGACGACGGCGCTGGTCGCGCGTGCCGCGGAGGATGCCGGCGATCGGGAGCGAGCGATCGAAGAGCTGACCGCGCTGGTCCGAGTGCTCCCCGATCGGGGCACGCTCCATCGCGAACGCGGCCGCCTCTGCCTCGCCCTCGGTCGCGTGCCGGAGGCGATCGATGCCTACCGCGCGGCGGTGCAACGCGAACCGTCCGACGCCGAGGCATGGCACGGTCTCGCCAGCGCGCTCGGCGCGAGCCGGGACTGGCCGCAGGCACTCGCCGCGGCGCAGCGCGCGGTCGACGCGGCCGAAGGTGCCGGCGCCAGGCCGTCGCGAGCCCTGTGGATGGACCTGGGCGCCGCGCTCGATCGCAACGAGCGATTCGCCGAGGCGCGCGACATCTACCGCCGCCTGCTCGCCGAGACACCCGACGACGCGAACCTCCTCAATCACCTGGCGTGGTCGCTCGACAAGAACCACGAGCTGCGCAAGGCACTGGAGGTCTACCGCCGGATCGTGGCGCTCCGCCCGAACAGCACCTCGGTCCACGTCTGCATCGCGTGGCTGCTGTCGGGATCCGATCGCGCATCGTGTCCGGCGTGTGCCGCGGTGTTCCGCCGAGATCCCGGGCTGATCGACCCGGACGAAGCCGCGCGGCAGATGCTCGAGGCCGCCCGGCTCGACGCCGGACGTGCCCCGTACGTGTCGCCGACGCTGGTCGAGATCGCGATGCGCACCGGCACGGCGAAGGATCTCGCGGCGGTGATGGAGCGGTCCCGTCAGCGCGCGATCGCGGACGACCGGGACGACCGCATCGCCACGCTGACCAAAGCCCTCGACAAGCTCCAGCACGCCGAGGCGCGCTGAAGCCGATCCGGCCCGGTCAGAACACGACGCGCACGACGTTGGACGCCTGGTAGTCGGGTCCGCCATCGAGCGTCACCGCGATGAAGTCGATCGCGAGGCCAGCGGGCACCGGCAGGAATCCCGGCGGGTAGCCGAACGGACTCGCAGGGAACGTCGGCGGGTTGACCGGCCAGGTCCAGTGGAGCCAGTTGCCGGGGCTCGCCGGGATCGAGAGCGATGCACCGGTCAGGAAGTCCGGCTCCAGCCCCTCGAACCAGCCGGCACCGACCGGTTGCGCCGTGGTCACCGACAGGAACGTGAAGCCCTCGATCGCGCCGGCCGGCACGTTGTCGATCGCGACGACCAGGTCGCCAGGTCCCGCGACGCGCGTCGCTGCGTAGAGCGTGAACCGGTCGAGCGACGTCTGCCAGATCTCGGTCGAGCCGGGGATGCGGAGCTTCTCGAAGAACGTGTCGACCGTGCCACGGCCGTTCTCGTCGAGGTAGCGGTAGCCGGTCTCGCTGACCTGCGTGTTGCCGACGATCGTCGTGCCCCACGGCACGACCGGGATCTTCGCCTGTGCCGTCGGGGAGCCGACCGCGGTGAGCTGGACCGGAGCGGCCCAGCTGCCGTCACGCGCACGACGCGCCTCGAACAGCTGCTCGTAGCTGCCGACGGCGGGCGACGCGCCGAACACCGCGTGCACCTCGCTGCGCACGTCCACGATCGCCTGATAGAGCCGCGCGGCGCCGTTCTGGTTGCCGCTGATGTCGGCCGGCGTGCTCCAGGCCGCACCGGCCACCGCCAGGTCGAGGCTCGTGCCGAAGACCCGCGACGGACCACCCGCGCCCGGCACCTGCTCGAACAGCACGTGCAGCTCGCCGTTCGGGCCGGGCAGCATCGGCTCGACCTCGTGCACGATCGACAACGACGCACCGAAGTTCGGCGACCCCGGCGTGCTCAGCATCACCGGCGTGTTGAAGCTGCCGCCGTGATTCCGATAGGCGTGCCAGATCTGCGGCGTGAACCCGCCACCCGGACTCTCGGTCAGCACGTGCAGCCGGTCGGCACCGTCGACCAGCACGCCGAGCGTGGAATGGACGACGCCCGAGGGCGTGACCGCGACCGGCGTCGAGAACGTGGCACTGCCCGCGCTGCAGTCGGTGACATACACGCGCTTGCTGCCGATGCCCGGCACCTGATCGAACACGACGTGCAGCATGCCGCCGCTGTCCTGGCGGACGAAGTCGACGTCGTTGCCGAGCTGCGCGCCGAAGTTCGGCGTGCCGGGTGTGCTGATCACCGCGCCCGACGACCACGCGAGCTGGTTGACCGACAGCCGCGCATGGAAGAGCTGCGGCGCACCGAGGCCGGGGATCGCGCGCCAGAACAGGTGCAGCGCACCCGCCTGGTCGAGCTCGACCGCCTCGGCCGACGCCGCCGCGCCCGACCCGCTGACCGCGACGGCCGGCGACCAGCCGCCGGCGACGTTGTTCAGGTCGAGGCGGCGGTGGTAGACCTCCTGCACGCCGAGCGCCGGAAGCTGCTCGAAGAACACGTGCAGGTGCTCGGTCGCGTCCTCGATCAGGAAGCGGTTGCCGTGACGCGCGGGGAATGACGCCCCGTTGTTCGGGCTGCCGGGTGTGCTGAGCAGCACCGGCGTCGACCACGAACCGCCGGGCGGCAGCATCGCGTGCCAGAGCTGTGGCGTGCCCGCACCCGGCACCTGCCGCCAGCACAGGTGCAGGTTGCCGAGCGAGTCCTCGGCGAACGCGACGCCGGTGGCGGCGGAGGCCGACGAGCTGACGGCCACCGGGGTGCTCCAGCCGGCTCCCGGATTGTGTGTGTCGAAGTGCGTGTGCCAGAGATAGGTGATGCCGCCGAGCCACTTCTGGAACACCAGCTGGACGTGACCGGCGTGGTCGAGGAAGCAGAACCTGTAGCCGTCGTAGCACGGGATCTCGGCGCCATGTGTCGAGTCACCGGGCGTGCTGACGAGCACGGCGTTGGTCCAAGCCTGACCGGGCGCTCGATACCGGTGGTAGAGCTGCTCCGAGCCGATGCCGCTGCCGCTGCGGTAGACGAGCTCCTCGGTGCCGTTGTCGGTGCGGAGGACGGCGCGGAGCGCGGTCGGGATCGAGGATTGGGTGACGTCGACCGGCGTCGACCAGGTCTGCGCGGAAACGCCGAGGGCGAGCGCGCACACGGCAGCCGACAACGGCCAGCTACGCGCGACGAGAGCGATGGACATGGATCGGACCCTCCGAGGAACGAGCGAGCGGGCGAGGTGTCGGCCGATCGTAACCGCGTTCCGCGCGCGCGGGGGCGCATGCGAGTCGACGCGCCGCCGTTCGCGTGGGATCCTTCCCTGGTTCGCTTCGCGCGCCGCCGCAAACAGGCAGACCCATGACCACGGAACGCTCGTTCGACTCCCGCACCGTGCACGCCGGGGAGCGCGTCAATCCGACCCGCTCGGTGTCGATGCCGATCTTCCAGACCGCGACGTTCCGGTTCGACTCGTGCGCGGAGGGTGCCGAGCTCTGCAGGTCGGTCGCGCCGACCGAGCTCTACACGCGGTGGGGCAATCCGACGACGCGGGCCCTGGAGGAGGCGGTCGCCGAGCTCGAGGGCGGCGAGGCGGCGCTGGCGTTCGCGTCGGGGATGGGTGCCGGGTCGGCGGCGGTGCTGGCGACGGTGAAGAGTGGCGACCACGTCGTCGTCGCGAACTGCATCTACACCGGCATGACCGAGCTGTTCGAGAACGTGCTGCCCGGGTTCGGCGTGACGACGACGTTCGTCGATCCGAGCGACGTCGACGATGTCGAGGGGGCGCTGAAGAAGGAGACGGCGCTCGTCTACGTCGAGACGCCGGCCAACCCGACGCTGGCGATCACCGACCTCGCGGCGGTGGCGCGCATGTGCAAGCAGCACGGCGTGTTCACGATCGCCGACAACACCTGGGCGTCGCCGTTCAACACGCGGCCGCTCGAGCTCGGCATCGACGGTGTCGTCGAGTCCGCGACGAGGTACCTGGCCGGCCACTCGGACGTCGTTTCGGGAGTGGTCGCGGGGCGGAGCGTGTGGATCGAGCGCGTGTGGAAGATGCTGAAGATCTTCGGCGCCTGCCCGGGCCCACACGACGCGTGGCTGGTGCTGCGCGGGATCCAGACGATGGCGGTGCGCGTCGCACGCCAGAACGCGACGGCACAGAAGCTCGCCGAGCACCTGCAGGCGCACCCGAAGATCGCGGCGGTGCACTACCCCGGGCTCGACGAGCATCCGGGGCACGCGGTCGCGAAACGGCAGATGCGGGGCTTCGGCGGGATGCTGGCGTTCGAGGTCCAGGGCGACGTCGAGACCGGGCGCAAGGTCATCGAGGCGTTCGAGCTGATCACCCATGCGGTGAGCCTCGGCGGCACCGAGTCGCTCGCGGTGCACGCCGCGTCGACGACGCACGCGCCGCTGACCGACGCACAGCGGCAGCGCGCCGGCATCGCACCGGGCCTGATCCGCCTGTCGGTCGGCCTCGAGGCACCCGAGGACCTGATCGCCGATCTCGATCAGGCGTTGGCCTGACTCACCTCGGCTTCTCGTCGGCAGCGAGGATCCGCGAGGTCGCGTCACGGGCGGCCGCGGCGATCTCCTGGTCGTCCTCCTTCGACCACGCGATCAGGAACGGCAGCGCCTCGGGCACCCCGAGCTTGCCGAGCGAGCGGATCGCGAGGAGCCGCGTCGGCTTGTCGTTGTCGGGTTTGGCCTGCTCGATCAGCGCGGCGGCAGCACTCGGTGCGGTGACGTCGGGTTGGCCGGAGAACACCTGCTGCCAGTAGCGCGACTGCTCCTGGTGGAAGCGGATCGCCTGGAGGGCGTCGTGGGCGGCTTGGGCGACTGCGGGGTCCTGGTCGCTCAGCGCCTCCAGGAGGGTCGGTACCGCGCTGGCGTCGAGGCGGCGGCCCAGGAACTCGCACGCTGCCTTGCGGACGTCGGCGCTCTCGTTGTGGCAGAGCGATCGCACGAGGTCGTCGATCGGAGCCTTCGTCCTCGGATCCGTGCGGGACAGAACCCAGCAAGGTGCCCTCCAATTCGCACCGTCGGCCATCGAGGCTTCCAGCGCACGCTTCGGGTCAAAGCGATCGGCGTCGATCAGAGCCTGAACGGCCCGCACTCCGATCGTCGGGTTCCCGTTCCACACCAGGTGCCCGTTGCCGATCTGGCCGTACACCTGATCGAGCCATGTGTCGGGCCAGGCGGGTGGAAGTGTGTCGATCGCCGTGATTCGAGCCCCCGGGACCTTGGTCGCGAACGCTCGCGCCCGAAGCGAGCGGATCGCCGCGACGACGTCGTCCGGCAGTTCGCCGGCACGCTTCTCGAGCTCGAGCACCCACGACAAGCCGCTGGCCTGTTTCGAATTGACGAACTGCGTCACGTGCCCGAGTCGTCGCTGCCATGCCTCCGCGTACGCGCGCACCGCCGGAGCTGCCGGGAGCCGCGTGCCGGGAACGTCCGGCAGATGGTCGATCGTCGTCCACGCGGCGTCGAACGTGTCGTCCGGTCGCAGGACCTCGCCGAGCACGAACGCGTAGTCCTTCGGGCTGAATCCGTGCCAGGTTTTTGCACCCGGTTCGTCGGAGGCGGTCGCGACGAACCAGTCGAACGGACCGAATTGCCGTGCACTGGCCCACTGCGGAGAACCAGGGATCGCGTTCCCGTGCACGGGACGGGTACCGAGTTCGAGAGCACTGGCGAGCACGTTCGCGACCTGTGGATCGCCGACGCGGATCAGTTGCCCGATCGCCGCGCAGCGCCACCACTTCGCGTCGGAATCATTCCCGGACTGCGCCGCCTCGCGCAGCGCGGCCCGCGTGTCGTCGGCATCCCGCCGCGCGCTCGCGTAGACCAGCGCTCGCATCGCGTCCATTGGTTGTGACTCTGGCGACTCGAGTCGCCCCACCAGGAACGCCACGGCCGCCGGATCCCCGGTGCTGCCGATCGCGGCCAGCACCCACTCGTCGTCGGCCGCCGGCTTCAGCACGGTCCAGCTCGCGGGCGGCAGCGACAGCTGGTTGGCCATCCACCACGCGATCGGCCCCCGGGCGGACTCGGGGTGACCGGACATCGCATCGAGAACGGCCGGGGCGTCCTCGGGCTTCAGGTGATCCTGCAGCCACTTCGGCAGGCCGTCGGCGTAGCCGAGACGAACCGCTTCCAACACGGTCGGCAAGGCCTCCCGCCCCCACGAGAGGCTCAGGAACGTCAGCAAGACCCGCTGTGCGCATTGCTGCGGCACGGACGGGTTGCCGTCCACGATCGGCCCGAGTGCGTGCGCCGCACGCAGGAACAGCTCGCGCTCGGCGTCGGAGCTCGGAATGGTCGCGCCGCTCGGCACGTCCGGCAGGGATCCGTTCGGTCCCGCCGACGGCAAGAGCTCGAGGTACAGCCGCCGCGTCGACGCCGCCGACGCCCAGACCTTCGCGAGCAGCGAGAAGCCTTCGCGACGTCCATCGGCGTCGCCGCCGCGGAACACCGACCGCAGGCTCTCGGTCAGCGCGTCGAGCCACTGCGGCTCGCGGGCGAGCGGTTCGGACGAGCTCAGCCACGCCTGCAGGAGGGTGAGCGTAGCTCGCTGCACCGCGGGCCGCGGATCGGCCAGCGCGTGGACCATCGTGTAGCCGTCGAGCGCCCGGGAGCCGATCGACAGCATCGCCAGCACGGTCTCCTGGGTGGCGTTCGGCGCGCTTGCGTAGCGCACCGCGAGCGGCACGAGCGAGGCCACTGTGGTGCGCGGGATCCCGTTGCCGATCGCGTCGCGTGCGGCGGTGTCGTCGCCTTCGAGCACGCCCGTCAGGAACGCCTCGATGTCGTCGCCGCCGATCGTCCAGGCGGCATTCGCGAGGCGCGTGCCCTGCGGGTCGTTCGCAGCGAGGCGCGCACGCAGCCGGTCGAGCAGCGGCTTGACGACGTCCTGGCCGAACCACTGCAGGCGCCGGATCGCGTAGTCGCGGGTGTTCTGGTCGTTGGTGTCCTCGACGTTGTCGAGGAGGCGCTGGACCTCGGTGCGCCAGCTCTCCTGCGCCTTCTCTGCTGTGGTGCCGGCGTTCGCGTAGGCGGCGTCGACCGCCTTCTGCTCGGCGCCGGTGCGCTGGAGCAGGCGCGCGATGCGCAGCCAGGCCGCCTTCTGGACCGCGTCGGGGGACGAGGTGTCGGTCGCGACCGCGCGGTAGAGCTCGAGCGCCTTCTGCGCGTCGTGCTCCATCTCGTCGACGACGATCGCGCGCTGGAGCGCGGGGTCCTGCGCGGCATCGCCGTGGCCCTGCGCGAAGCACGGCGTGGCCGCGGCGAGCGCGGCGACGAACAGCATCTGGCGGAAGGTGTCCATGGGGAGATTCGACGGCGGCGCCGCGCGCGGGCGGTCACGGGCGATCGAAGAAGCTGTCAAGGTTCGGTCGAGGCGCCGGTGAGCAGGCGATAGCCGATGCCGTGCACCGTGAGCAGCCAGCGCGGCTCGCGGGGATCGCGTTCGAGCTTCTTGCGGAGGTTGAGGACGTGGGTGTCGATCGTGCGCTGCGTGACGTGCACGCCGCGGCCCCACACCTGGTCGAGCAGGCGGTGGCGCGGGACGGCGTCGCCGCCGGCGCGGCGGAGTGCTTGGAGGATCGCGGCTTCGCGCGGGGAGAGGCCGAAGGTCTCGCCACCGCGCTCGATCTCGAATGCAGCGAGATCGACGCGGGCGTCGCCGATGGTGAAGGGCGACGGGCGTTCGGTGTCGGGAGCGCGGCGGCGCAGGTGCGCGCGGATGCGGGCGATCAGCTCGCGAAGGCCGAACGGCTTGGTGACGTAGTCGTCGGCGCCGAGCTCGAGGCCGAGGACCTTGTCGGACTCGTCGCCGCGGGCGGTGAGGATGATGACCGGGGTGTCGCGGTCGGTGAGGCGGAGCGTGCGGAGCAGCTCGAGACCGCTGCGGCCGGGCAGCATCAGATCGAGGACGACGAGATCGAACGTCAGGGTGTCGAGCGCGCGGGCGCCGGCCTCGCCGTCCGGCGCGACGTCGACCGCGAAGCCCTGGGCGCGGAGCGCCTCCCGGAGGCCCTCGCGAAGGGTGCGGTCGTCCTCGACGACGAGGATGCGCGGGAGCGGGGTCACGCCGGGGCTCCTTCGACCGGCGTGGCGCAGAGCGGGAGGGAGAACACGAACGCGGTGCCGGGACCGGTGTCGGGCGCGCGGCAGATGAGGGTGCCGTTCGAGCGGGAGACGAGCACGCGCGCGAGGTGCAGGCCGAGGCCGACGCCCGGGACGTGACCGTCGGCATGGCGGGCGCCGCGGCGGAAGCGGTCGAAGATCGCGTCGCGCTCGGACGCGGGGACGCCGGGGCCGCGGTCGCGGATCGTGACCCGGGCGTGGTGTGGGTCGTGGTCGATGGCGACGTCGATCGCGCCGCCGTCGGCGGAGTACTTGCGGGCGTTGTCGAGCACGTTGAGGAGCGCCTGGCGGAACGCGTCGCCGTCGATCGCGACCTGCGAGGGATCGTCGGCGCCGCGGATCGTGACCCGGAGGCCGTCGCGTTCGGCCAGTGGCGCGAACAGGCGGACGGTGTCGACGACGGTCGGGCCGATTTGGAGCGGGCGCGGGTCGTGGGTGCGCTCGCCGCGTTCGAGGCGACGGAGGTCGAGGACGTTTTCGATCAGCATCGTCAGGCGGACCGACTCGGCCTCGAGGCGGCGGAGCCACTCGCGGCGGGCGGCAGGCTCCACGACGTGGTCGTCGGCGAGCAGCTCGGTGACGAGGCGGATGCCGGAGAGCGGGGTCTTGAGCTCGTGGGTGACGACCGTGAGGAACTCGGCGCGGAGACGCGCGGACTCGGCTTCGCGGCGCAGCGAGCGGACCGCGGCGAGGGCGGCGGTGCCGCAGAGCGCGGCGAGGGCGAGCGCGAGCAGCGCGAGGGCGGTCGGGCCGGCGAGGAAGCCGGGGTGGGAAGGCGGGGTGGGGATGGTGACGAGCGGGCCGACGATGCGGGTGGCGTCCTTTGGTGTCGCGTCGGGGGAGAGGGCGAGTCTGGCGCTCGTGCTCGGTGGCGTGAGCGCGCGAGCGAGCGCGAGGGCTTCGTCCGCGGTGAGCAGCGCGCCGGCGTCCGCGGTGGTGACGAGCAGCAGGCCGTCGGCGACGCGGATGCCGGTCGGCACGGGGCCGCCGGCACGGGCGAGGGCGACGCGCGCGAGGCGCAGGCGGGCGCGGCGCGTGGCGAGCGCGGTGCGGGTGGCGCGGAGGGCGGTGACGTCGAGGCCGCGCGCGGCGAGGCGATCGAGAACGGCGTTCGCGCGGCCCGGCGGGAGCGCGGCGAGAACCGCGGCGGTGTCGGGCGGCAGCGGGAGGCGGGCATCGGCGCGCAGGAGCACGGCGGAGGCGCGCACGGCGAGCGGTGCGTCGTCGGGAATCGAGTCGAGGAGCGCGTCGCGATCGGACGGACGGTGCGCGCGTTCGGCGGCCCACGCGGCGCGGATCGCGACCTCGGCGCGCAGCGGATCGTCCCCGGCGAGCTCGCCGTGCCATGCCCGCAGCGCGGTGAGCGCACGCGCCGGATCGCGGCCGGCGTCGTGTTCGATCCGGTCGAAGCGGTATGCGACGCGGGGGTCGTCAGGCGCGATCGCGGCGGTGGGTTCGACGTCGAGCGGCGCGACGTCCGGTGGCACGACGAGCGCGCCGTCGCGGATCGCGAAACGCGCGAGGTCGGGTGCGAGCGCGAGCGCGCGCGGCGTCGGCAGCGTCTCGCGGAGCGTGACCGCGAGCTGATCGGCCTCGCGCCGCGCGGCTCGTTCGACCTGGTCGGCCTGCTCCCCCACCGTCCGCACGAGATGCACGCCGACGACGAACACCAGCGCCGCCCCGGAGAGCAGCACGAGCGCGATCCACTTGCCGACCCCGGCCGTCGCCGGGTTCCCCGAGACTGTGCGCTTGGTCGCGATGGGCCAAGGCTAGGCGCGCCCCCGTTCGAGGTGTCAAGAGATTGTCGAGAGGCAGACATTCAGACCCGGTATGAAATGACGCCCTTCGGCACAGCACGCCGAACAGCGACGACCAGCCCGACGACCGCCCCGGTGTAGAGGCCGACGTGCGCGGCCCACACGGTGGCGAACGGCCGGCGCGCGGCCGGGGCCAGGTCGTAGCCGAGCCGGGCGGCGACGTCGGTGGGAGCGAACGCGGCGGCCAAGCCCGCGACGACGAGCGCGGTCAGCACGGCGGCGGCGATCGGAAACCGCGCGAGGGCCAGCGTCCGGAGCGGCGCGGGTTCACGGTCACGGCGAATTGCGAACCAGGTCAGCGCACACCCGGCGATGGTGCCCGCCGACGTCCCGGCTCGCGCTCCGAGCGCGCAGGCGCGCAGTTGCAGATCGGCCGAGAAGCCGAGCTGCTTGCCGATCGCGAAGTCCTCCGGCGAAATCGCCGCCGTGATCGCGTCGTTGACGGTGCCGATCGCCGCACCGAGCAAGCCGGCGCCGACGATCACCAGCGCTCCGCGCCAACGCACCGCGCGCTGCCGTCGAACCAGCAGCTCCACGCCGGTCGCGACCCCCAGCAGGGCGAGCACGAGCGCGACACGCAGACCGAAGGCGATGTCGAGCACGGCACCGTCGGACGCCGAGTCGATCGCGTTCCTTCCGCGAGACCCGACCATCCACACCCGGCGTGGATTGTTGCGTTTCGGGTGACGCAACCGACGGCGGCGACGTCGAAAGGCAACAGTTCATGCCGGGTCTGGTTTGTTCGGCTGTTCAGGAATCGCTGTGGGCGCGCGAGCGAGCGAGCGACGGCAAGTGACTGGCTTTCGCTGGTGGGCGCAACCGGGACCGCGGCGGGATGGTGGTCTGCGGGCGGATCCTGCGGGCCGGTAGCTGTGAGCAACGGTCATCCCAGGAGCGGGCAGATCCGTGGGACAACCGAAGGACGGCGATCCTCGGGCCACATTCCCCACGGTCCCGGCTGGCGCAAGCAACAGCCAGGCTCCCGGCAGCACGGCGCAATGCGCCGTGCGCAAACAGCGAACGCCAGAAACCAGCAGACCCACGCCTTGCACCGAGGAAGTCGCACGTCCGTGCGCCAACCATTCAAGACAGGACAGGCGGGAGGTCCGAGGACGTCGTTCTGGTCGAAGGGCTCGAGGCGGACGCGGGGGCCACGCAGGAGGAGCTCGAGCGGATGGTGCGGAGCAAGCGGCCGGGGGAGGGTCCGCCGAAGGGCGAGGGGCTGCCGCAGGTGAGCATGCCCGTTCCGTTGCGGCGGGAGGCCGCGCTGGGTCGCGAAGTCGGAGAATCCTCGCGTCCCGCGAGGATTCGGAGCCGGAGCGGCCCCGGAGAGGCGGAAGCGCGGCCGACTGCCTCGGGGCATGTTCACCGCAGGTGAGCATGCCCGTTCCGTTGCGGCGGGAGGCCGCGCTGGGTCGCGAAGTCGGAGAATCCTCGCGTCCCGCGAGGATTCGGAGCCGGAGCGGCCCCGGAGAGGCGGAAGCGCGGCCGACTGCCTCGGGGCATGTTCACCGCAGGTGAGCATGCCCGTTCCGTTGCGGCGGGAGGCCGCGCTGGGTCGCGAAGTCGGAGAATCCTCGCGTCCCGCGAGGATGCGGAGCCGGAGCGGCCCCGGAGAGGCGGAAGCGCGGCCGACTGCCTCGGGGCATGTTCACCGCAGGTGAGCATGCCCGTTCCGTTGCGGCGGGAGGCCGCGCTGGGTCGCGAAGTCGGAGAATCCTCGCGGGACGCGAGGATTCGGAGCCGGAGCGGCCCCGGAGAAACGGAAGCGCGGCCGACTGCCTCGGGGCATGTTCACCGCAGGTGAGCATGCCCGTTCCGTTGCGGCGGGAGGCCGCGCTGGGTCGCGAAGTCGGAGAATCCTCGCGGGACGCGAGGATTCGGAGCCGGAGCGGCCCCGGAGAAACGGAAGCGCGGCCGACTGCCTCGGGGCATGTTCACCGCAGGTGGGCATGCCCGTTCCGTTGCGGCGGGAGGCCGCGCTGGGAAAATGCGATGGCCAAGCTGCGAACCGATCGATGCGAGCACCCACGAGGCCGCGGCCCGTGACGGTGCCACGCCAGCCGCGTTGCGTCAGAAGGTCTTCGCCCGCGATGACGACCGCTGCCGCCACTGCCGCGCGCTGCGCGGACTCCATGCCCACCACGTGATCTGGCGCAGCCGCGGCGGCAAGACCGTGCTCGACAACCTGATCACGCTGTGCGCCAGGTGCCACGGCCATCTCGTCGGCCGGCGGCTCGCGGTCGGCCCGAAGGTCGTGCTCCGCGCGGCGCATTGCGCCGCCCCCGCGCCATCCCGACCCGCCGCTCGCCTCGACCTACCGCCAGGCTTCCTCCGCGAGCACTTCGACTGGCTCATCACCAAGAACGGCAAGCTCACCGTCCGCCAGGACAGGCTGCCCGAGATCGAGCGTATCGCCGGGGAGTGGGAGCGGCAGCGAGCGATGGCCTGACCGCGGCGCATTGCGCCGTGCCTCGCGCCGCCGTTGCCTGCGCCTGCGGGGACCGTGGGGAATGTGGCCAGGGGCTCGCCACTCGTCCGTTGTCCCCTGGATCTGCCCGCTCCTGGGAGGACCGTTGCTCACGGCTGCCGTCTCGCAGGATTCGCCGGCAGCCTCCCACCGCGCCGAGCACGGTCAGCGCCAGCGCGACACGCACACCGAAAAGAACCTCCGGCACGACGCCGTCGGACTCCGCGCACCGGGCGTTCCTTCCGCCAGCGAAGGACGAAGAATCACACCGGGTCTGG
This sequence comes from uncultured Planctomycetota bacterium, assembly GCA_963823025.1. Taxonomy (GTDB): domain Bacteria; phylum Planctomycetota; class UBA1135; order UBA1135; family UBA2386; genus CAWGKH01. Next base: position 118,518 of record CAWGKH010000016.1, read on the forward strand.
TTTGTCGTGCTTCAGCTGGAGCGGCGTGCCGTAGCGGCCGGTGAACACCGTCTCCGACAGCGGGCGGCGCGTGCGGGGGGCGCGCTCGCGCTCGGCCAGCGCGTCGGGGAGGGCGTCCGGCTCGCCGGGGTAGCCGATCGCGATCATCGCGACGGGGTCGTGGCCGTCGGGGATGCCGAGGACTTCGCGTGCGCGCTCCTGATCGAAGCCGGCCATCTGGTGCACGCGAAGGCCCATCGACTCGGCCTGGATCACGAGGTTCTCGGCAGCGAGCCCGACGTCGTGGAACGCGTAGCGGTTGGGCTTGTCGTTGCGCGTGAAGTGGAGCCGCGTCACCGACAGGACCAGCACCGGAGCCTGCTTCGCCCACGCGTTGCCGTCGACGAGGCAGCTCGCGAGCCTGCCGAACGCCTCGCGATCCTCCTTGCGCGCGACGACGAACCGCGCCGGCTGCTCGTTGAAGCACGACGGCGCCCAGCGCGCGGCTTCGAACAGGCCGCCGAGCACGTCGAGCGACACGCTCTTCTCGAGGAACGCGCGCGGGCTCCACCGCCGTGCGAGCAACTCGTGGATCGGGAATCCGGTCTCGGCGGGTTTCTCCATCGTTCGCGGCTCACTCTCGCGGCAGATCCCACAGCACCAGCTCGGCCGGCTCGCGGCCCTCCAGCACGATCTGCCGTTCGTCCTGGATCGCCGCCCCGTCGCCCGGACCGAGCTCTTCGCCGTTGAGCATCACCGCCCCGCGCGCGACGTGCAACCACGCGACGCGCCCCGCCGGAATCGCCTGCTCGATCCGATCCCCCGCACCGAGCACCGACGCGAACATCCGCACGTCCTGGCCGATCGTCAGCGAACCCTCCGCGCCGTCCGGAGACACGACGAGCCGCAGCTTGCCGTCGCGCTCTCCCGCGCCGAACTCCTTCTGCTCGTAACGCGGCTCGGTGCCCTGCTTCGCCGGCAGGATCCACATCTGCAGGAACTTCAGCTCGTCGTCGGGCGACGCATTGAACTCACTGTGCGTCACCCCGGTGCCCGCGGACATCAGCTGCACTTCGCCCGGTCGCATCTGCGAGCCGTTCCCCATGCTGTCCTTGTGCGCCATCACGCCATCGAGCACGTACGACACGATCTCCATGTCGCGGTGTCCGTGCGTCCCGAACCCCTTCCCCGGCGCCACGCGGTCCTGATTGATCACACGCAGCACGCTGAACCCCATGAAGTCCGGGTCGAAGTAGTCGGCGAACGAGAACGTGTGGTAGGTGTCGAGCCACCCGTGGTCGGCGTGGCCGCGCTCGGCAGACTTGCGGATCTGGATCATCGGACTCCTCGGTTCGGTCGCGACAAGGCAGCGAAGCTAGGCCAGCGCCGCGCCCCGGCCAAACCAGGCGACGGTCAATCCACCCGCCGGAACAGCTTCTGCCCCTGCGGATACACCAGCTCGATCGTCGCCGGCGCACCATCGTCCGCCGACAGCGTCAGGGTCCCGCGCGTCGTCCATGCCCCGGTGACCGAGCGGATGCGGTAGATCCGCACCGGCACGCGCCCGCCGCGCAGCGCTCGCGACCCGTCCTCGGCCCGCTCGACCGTCACCCGCGTCACGGGCAGCTCGAACGTCTCCGCGATCTCCACCGTGCGCAGCACGACCTCGGTCTTCTGCCCGACCGCGAGGTCCGCGAGCGTCGGCGCGAACGCGCACGCATCCGGCAGGATCCCCGGCCCGAGCTGCTCGCCGGCCGCCGCCGGCTCCCGCGCATCGACGTCCTGCCCGAACGGCGTGTGCCCCGTCGCCCGAACCTCGCCCTTCCCGAGCTCCGCACGCACGCGCCCGGTCCGATCCCCGTCCGCGGCATCGATCACCATCACCTGCCCGTCCGTCCCGACCGTCCGCACGAACGAGCACCGCTCCTCGGCGAACCCCTCGCGATACACCCATTGCCCTTCCCACTGCTCGCCGCCCCCCTCGAGCGCCGTCCGCCGCACGCGCTCGGCACCGATCGGCTGACCGTTCCACGTGACCTCGAACGACAGCAGCCCCGTCCCCGCCATCGGCGCGAGCTTCGCGTACCAATCCTCCGGAACCGCGTAACCGGCGACCAGTTCGGCCAACCGCGCATCGAGCTCCGCGCGCGGCAGCCACCGCCCGTGCAGGCACACGCCGGCGATCGCCCGCGTCGCCGTCACGTCGGCGAGCGGGTCCTTCGCCAGCAGCAGGAGATCCGCGACCTGCCCCACCGCCACCATCCCCGCGTCCTCCCGCCCGAGGAACCGCGCCGCCTCGACCGTCGCCATCCGCAGCACCGCGTACGGCGACAGCCCCGCCGCGCACAGCTCCTCCAGCTCCTGGTGCACGGCGAACCCCGGCACGACGAACGGATTGGGCGCGTCCGTCCCCACCACCATCGGCGCACCCGCGTCGAACAGCGCCTTCACGATCCGCCGCGACCGGTCCATCCGCGCGAGATGCGCATGCCACAGCTCGTCGTCCACCTCGGTCACGCCGCCGAACCGCGCATCGGTCTTCGGATCCCACCGCGCCCGGATCGACGGCGGCACGAGCTGCACCTCCGGCCGTGCGCGTGCGGCGTCGAGGTCGCGCAACGCGACCCACGGCAGGTCGAGCACGACGAGCGTCGGACAGTTCCACACGCCCGCGGCCGCGCACCGCGCGGCGAGCGCGTCGATCGCGTCGTCCTCGACCTCCCGCCAGCCGGTCAGGTGCTCGATCGAACGCTGTCCCGATGCGATCGCTCCGCGCAGCCCGACCGCCCACGGCACGTGCCCGACGAACGGGATCCCGCGCTGCTTGCAGCGCTGCGCGATCGCGAGGTACGCATCGACGCCGAGCCCGTCGTAGACCTTGACGGCGTCGTACCCCGCCGCCACCTCGTCGTCGACGAGCTGCCGCGCCGACGCCATGTCGGTGACGACGGCACTCCCCGGCCAGCGCGGATCGGGCCCGTCGACGATCGGCCCGGTCGTGTAGATCGTCGGCCCAAACACCGCACCCCGCGCGATGCGTTCGCGCAACGCGAGCGTGTCGCCTCCGCCCCACATGTTCCGCACCGTCGTGACCCCGTGCGCCACGTAGAGCAGCAGCTCCGCACGATCGCTCAGGTGCACGTGCATGTCGCAGAGCCCGGGCAGCAGATACCGCCCGGTGCCGTCCACGACCGACGATCCCTCGGGCACCGGCACCGCGCCGTGTGCGCCCATCGCCCGCACTCGTCCGTCGAACACGACGACGTCCTGGTGCGCGAGCGTGCGCGCCGTCGCCGAGCGCGCGCGATCCATCGGCACGACGGTCACGTCGCTGACGACGATCGCCTGCGCCGCCGCGGTGACGGCGAGAAGCAGCCCGGCGATCCACACGCGCACGGCCATCGCGCACAGCCTACTCGCACCGAACGCGAAGCGGCTACCATCCGCGCCATGCCCTCGACCGGACCCGCGGACGACGCCCGCTGGCAGGCGCTCGCGAGCGAGCTGACGCTCGCCGAAGCGCGTGAGCTCGTCGAGCTGCTCGAGGCCGCGAAGGTGGGCGCCCGTCTCGTCGAGATCCGCGGCGGCGAGTCGTGGGCGGTCGCGGTGCCGGACGCGGACGTCCCGGTCGCCGCCGGTGTCGCCGAGCACTTCCTCGACTGGTTCCGGCCCGAGGCGGAGGGCGACGTCGACGAGGCCGAGTGCGTCGCCGCGCTCGACGACCCGCACGAGCCCGATTTCGAGAGTCAGCTCGAACGCGAGCGGCGATCGCGTACGAACCAGCGCCGGCTCCTCGCCGCCGGGATCACGCTGGCCGCGGTCTCCGTGCTCGGCGTGATCGCGTTCCGGATCGCGACCTGGCTCCTGGGCTGAGGACGTCCAACTCGAAATACCGCGCCCTCCCGACCGGACCCGGTCCGCCGCGCGACCGTCATGACCACGAGCCCCCAGCAACCCGTCCCGCGCGTCGCGCGCGTCGCTGCCTGGATCGCCGTCCTGCTCGGCCCGTTGCCGATGGCCGGCTGGTGCGCTCTGGGCATGGATCGACTCCGAGCAGGCGGTGCTCGGCGGGCTCCGCGCGCTCGTCGCCTTGCAATTGCTCGCGCTGTGCGCGACGTGGATCGCCCGGCGCTGGTCGCGGTCGTGGGTCCGGCCGCGCAAGCTGTTCTGGCTGCTCCTCTACCACGCGGCCGTCGGCGCGGCGGCGGGCTGGCTGTTCGCCAGATCCACGGGCCTTCCTCCGTAGCCACGGCGGAGCGATTCCGGCGACAATGCCGCGCATGCTCGCTTCGCTCGCACCGCCGGTCCGCCGCCGCCGTGAGCCTCGTCCTGTGCGGTTGCGCGGTGCCGATCGGCCCGCGCGCGACGCACGCGCCGTTCGCCGGCGATCCCCCGGCCAGCGCAGCCACTCCCCCGGCTCCCGCCGGCCGAGGCGAGTGGGGCGGTACCGGCGACGTTCCTGGTCGGCGCCCGCATCCTCGACGAGGACTTGTGGGCGCCGGTCGATGACCAGTTCACCGCCGGCATCGAGGCCGAGTTCCGGCCGCGGTCGTTCCCGCTGGGCGTCGAGGTCGGCGTGGCCGGGTCGTACGGCGCTGACACGGGCCCGTTCGGGATCGACATCGAGGGCTTCACCGGGGAGATCTACACCGGCCCGCGGATCACGCTCGACGTCGCTCACGGCAAGATCCACCCGTACGTCGGCGCGGGCGTCAGTTGGATCCACGCCGACTTCCAGGGCTCGCAGGGGGGCGTCACCGTCTCCGACAGCGACGGCTCGGTCGCCGGCTATGTGCACGCGGGCCTGCAGTTCGACCTGAGCGACGCGTTCCTGATCGGCGGGGACTTCCGCTACCTCTACGGCTCCGACATCGAGCTGTTCGGCGTCGACGGCGACGCGGACTACTGGCAGGTCGCGGGCTTCATCGGAGCGCGCTGGTGACGCAGCCGGCCGGTCGCATCGATCACCGCGCGTTCGGAGCGACACCCGCGGGACGCGTCGGTGGAGCTGTTCGAGCTCTCGGCACCGAGCGGCGTGCGGGTGCGACTCGCGACGCTCGGCGCGACGCTCGTCGGGCTCGACCTGCCCGACCGGCACGGTCGAGCTCGCGGACGTCGTGCTCGGCTTCGACGACGCGCGCGGCTATCTCGGACCCGGGAACCAGCACTTCGGCTGCACGACCGGCCGCGTCGCGAACCGCATCGCGAACGCCCGGTTCGAGCTCGACGGCGGGATCATCCGGCTCGGACGCCAACCTCGGGCGCCACCACCTGCACGGTGGGCGGCACGGGCTGCACACCGTCGTCTGGGACGCGGCGGCCAGCAGCGACGGCGACGGGGCGCGCGTCGTGTTCACGCACGAGAGCCCCGAAGGCACGTCGGGATATCCGGGGAACCTGGCGGTCCGGGTCGCCTTCGCGCTGACCGCCGGCGGCACGCTCCGCATCGACTACGAGGCGGAGACCGACGCGCCGACGCCGGTCAACCTCGACCAACCACGCCTACTGGAACCTCGCCGGCCACGACCACGGCTCGGTGCTCGACCATGTGCCTCAGGTGCGCGCCGAGCGTTCACGCCGACCGACGACGATCTGATCCCGACCGGCGCGATCGAGGCGGTGCCGGAGGTGCTGGACTTCCGCGAGCCGAAGCGCATCGGCCACGACATCGGCGCGCTGATGCCGACACCGGCGGGCGGCTTCGACCACTGCCTCGTCGTCGAAGGCACGTCCGGGCGAGCTGCGCGAGGCCGCCACGCCTGCACGACCCCGCCTCCGGCCGCCGCGCTGCAGCTGCGCACGACCGAGCCGTGCGTGCAGGTCTACAGCGGCAACTCGCTGTTCTCGCAGGCCGGCAAGCACGGCGTGCACTACCCGCGCCACGGCGCGATCTGCCTCGAGGCGCAGCGGTTCCCGAACGCCGTCAATCTGCCGTCGTTCCCCTCGATCATCCTCCGACCGGGCCGCGGTCTACCGGCAGACCACCGAACACCGGTTCGGGACCGACTTGAGGCCCTCAGCGACGCGCGAGCAGCAGCCAGGCCGTCACCAGCGCGTACAGCAGCGGCATCAGGGCCGGCGCCGCGCGGCCGACGTGGCCGAGCGCGACGAACGGGGCGCGGAGCAGACGGTCGATCGGGGAGTGGTCGCGGAGTTCCATCGTCGGTGCCATTCACGCGCAAGCGCGGGATCCTGGCCGCCACGGGCTCCGGCGGAATTCCGGACCGGAGCGGCTTTCGACCGGGGCCCGCGCCTCGATCGGGCGTGCCCGTTATCCTGGTTCGCCCTGAACGACCGCCGGCACGCGAGCGACGCCGCGGCAGACCCCAACACCCCCCGCAGATCGATGACGAAACGGTTCCTGATCCTCGCGACCCTCGCCCTTCTGGGGCTCGGCCATGCGCTGCACGCGCAGGACGACGACGAGTCGAAGTTCAATCAGAAGCAGGCCGAGAAGCTGGACGAGTTCGCGAAGAAGGCGTTCGAGAAGGGCTTCCCGCGCCAGGCCAAGCTGATCTGGTTGCAGGCGATCAAGCTGTACGACGAGAACGACGAGGAGGCGCACAAGGCGCTCGGCCACATCAAGGTCGGCAGCTCGTGGAACCCGAACCCGGCGTTCCACTACCCGACCGACGACACGGGCAGCGAGCGGGACGCGAGCTACCTGTTCAAGGCCTACGAGAAGCTCAAGGACGAGCTTGCGTCGGCACACCGCCGCCAGGCGGAGATGTGGGAGAAGGCCGGCCGCAAGGACAAGTCCGACTACCACTGGAAGATGGTGCTCCGGTGGGTCAAGGACGACAAGAAGGCCGAGAAGGCGCTCAACCACGTCGAGGTCGGCAGCCTGACCGGGACGGAGCTCGAGCAGACGCTCTACGAGCGCTCGAAGATGATCGAGAAGGCGGTCGCCGAGCAGTCGCATACCGACTACCCGGTGGAGGTGCTGCCCGACTCGAAGCAGCCGCTGCTCGACAAGGCGCAGGTGAAGTACCAGACCGTGAAGTCCGAGCACTTCACGCTGCGCGGAGACGCCGTGCTCGACGAGCTGAAGGAGGCCGCGAAGTGGGCCGAGCGTGCGCTCCGCGTGATGCAGGTGGCGTTCCCCGAAGGCGAGTTCAACGGCGATCCGTCGAAGTGGCTGACCGACTGGGCGTTCTTCACGTCGAAGGACACGTGGAAGCAGGTGCTGAATGCGAACGCGTCGCTGATCCCGAACCTGCAGTGGACCCTGGAGAACGCATCGACGAGCGTGATCGCCAGCCCCGACGGCGACGCGGTCATGGTCGGCGCGCTCGGGGACCCGCACGTGCTGTTCGACTCGGCGGTGCGAAACGTCGCCCAGTCCTACTCGGGCTTCCGCACCGACGGCCTGCGTGAGGGCATCGGGCACACGTTCGTCGGGATGATGTTCAACAACAACCGGCTGTTCTCGATCGACCTGCAGAAGCAGCAGGGCACGGTGGCGAGCGAGGAGGACCGCGCCTACACGTCGCCCGACTTCGACGTCTGGAAGGATCTCAACCTCGAGCTCGCGTGGAAGTCGACGGGTGGTGTCCCTGCCGTCGACATCCCGTTCTGCGACGCCGCGAACTTCACCAACGAGCAGCGCATCAAGGCGTGGTCGTTCTGTGACTACGTGATGCGGCGCGACCCGACGCTGTTGAAGGACATGGACCGCCTGGGCTACCAGCTCGGGCACGGCAGCGGCGTGGCCGGCCAGACGGGCGGTGGTGGCATCCGCAAGCGCCCGCTCGACCTCGAGAAGGAGTTCACCGAGCTGCGCGGGGTCTCGATCGCCCAGCTCGACAAGGAGTGGGAGGACTTCTGGACCGGCGCGAGCCCGGTGCTCCAGGCGATCACCAGCAACACGCCGCCGCTCGAGTCCGTCAGCCACAACGTGCAGAAGTGGCTCGCCGCGTTCAACGAGGCTCGCAAGGGACAGAGTGCGACGCCGGTCACCTGGTCGGCGAACTACTCGTCGCGTTGTCGCGACCACGCGCTCTACCTGAAGGAGAACAAGAAGGAGCGCGGCCCGGGACCCGAGCACCGCGAGGACACCGATCTCGGCGGTACCCGCGTCGGCAACCTGTTCGCACAGATGGCGGTCGTCAGCACCGACGCGAAGCTCTCGAGCGCGGACAAGCTGTTCGAGAGCTGGCTGGACATCCCGGGGTACCGCGACGTGCTGGTGCACGACTTCCTGCTGACGATCGGGCTGTACACCGAGGGCGACATCCTCGTGATGAACGTCACGAGCGGACTCGGCAAGGCGACCTCGCGCCACGCGGGCTACCTCTGCTATCCGCGCGATCACGCCCGCGGCATCTCGACCGAGGTCGAGGTCGAGCGGCTCGGGCCGGAGCTCGTGACGGCGCTCGAGGAGCACGGCAAGGAAGGCCTGAAGGTCGTCGGCTACCCGCTGACGCTCCACTTCGGCACGGGGCTTCCCGGCAACCGCAACTCCTACCGATGCTCGGCATCGGGTCGCGAGGGTGCGATCGACGGCGTGCTGATGCTCGACGCGGGCACCGTGCGCACGACGACGGCACCGGGGATGGCGACGTTCATCCCGTTCGAGCCGCTGCCGCACGGCCAGATCGACGTCGTCTGGGCGTGGGAGACCGACCGCGGCCCGCAGCGGCTGCAGGCGTCGTTCCTGACGAAGTGACGCGCGAACCGCGGCGCCACCGTTCCCCGGCGGCGTCGCGGCCTGCACCGCTCAGAGCATCAGTCGCTCGGCGCGCAGCGGCACCACGACGACCTCGCCGTCGTGGTAGATCCACGCGCGGAACTCCGCGCCCTCGTAGGTGCTCGCGGCATTGAAGAATGCCTGCACCTCGCCGACCGTCGCGAACTGCTGGAGCATGAAGTTGCGCCCGGCGACGCCGCGCTTCTCCAGCTCGACGCCCATCAGCAGGTCGCCGGGAGCGATGCGCAGATCCGGCGCCGCGCGCGTCGGGTCGATGCGCACGACGCGCACGACGGTGTCCTGCGAGGACGGCCGGCGCGCCCTTCGCGTCGCCGGTGAACCGGCGGTGGACGGCGAGGAGCGCGGCACGCGCGAGCTCCGGGTCGTCGCGGAACGCCAGCGTCTCCGTCTCGAGCCCGGTCTGACGCTGGACCGCCCAGGCAGAGGCCGAGAGCGGCTGCACGTTCTTCTCGAGGCGCTCGCCGCCGCGCTCGAGGGACAGCGCGATCGGGTGGTCGGCGGTCTTGCCGAGCAGCTGCTTGACGTAGCCGACCGATCCAGGTGAGCGGCGTCCCGTCCATGGCCATGCAAGACGTCGCCCTTCTCGACACCGGCACGCGCGGCCGGGCCGTTCGGATTCACCGACGCGACGAACAGCTTGCCGTCGGTCTCGTCGATCATCATGCCCGAGATAGATGCTGCGCAGCTTCTCGGGTGACATCAGCACGCCGTAGAGCTTCTCGCGCACGTAGTCGACCGGGAATCGCGTAGCCGGTGACCGAGAACCCGCCGCCGCCGGCGCTGTTGATCCCCATCAGCTCGCCGTTGACGTCGAGGAGCGGACCGCCGCTGTTGCCGGCGTTGATGGCGGCGTCGGTCTCGATCAGTCCGTTGAACTTCGCCCACCGGTGCTTGATGTGGATGCCCTGGTCCTTGGCACTGATGACGCCGGCCGTGATCGTGTTGGCGCGTCCGAGCGGGTTGCCGACGGCGACGACGGTCTCGCCCAGTCGGACGCGATCCGAGCTGCCGAACTCGACGGCGTTCAACGAGCGCCCCTCGGGCACGACGAGTTGCAGCAGCGACAGGTCGTCCTCGCGCGAGATGCTCAGCACCTTGACCTCGAACTGCTCGCCGTCCTTCAAGCGCGCGTGCACGACGTGGTCGGGTCGCATCGAGCCGTCCGGATCGGTCGCGTCGTCGACGACGTGCCAGTTGGAGATCGCGAGCCCGGAGCTGTCGATGATGACGCCGGAGCCGAGGCTGTTGACGATGACGGTCGGCTTGGACTGCGCGAACGGGTTGTCCTCGACGTCGGCCTGACGCGAGGTGTAGCTGACGTAGACGTTGATCAGGCTGCTCGCGGTCTGCGCGACGACGTCGGTGACGAGACTCTCGCGCAGCGCATGCTGCTGCGGCGTCTCGGTGTGCGCGGCGAGGATCGACGAGCCCTCGGTGGCGCGCGCCTGGAGCTGTTCGCGGAACTCGTCGCGCACGGTGTCGATGCCCGGCACGAACGACAGGTTCGTCTCCGCCTTGGTCTCGTCACCGCGTTGCATGAACGCGAGGTCGATCTTGTCGACGACGCCGCCGTCGACGATCCCGATCAGGCGGCCGTTGACGTCGATCAGTGCACCGCCACCGTTCGCGTTGCCGAGGATCGGGTCGGCCTGGAGCCGCCCGCCCTGACGCGTCGCGGACAGGACGCCGACGCTGATCGTCAGCTCCTTGCCGAATGGCCGGCCGACACCGAGAACCGTCTCGCCGAGGAGCACGTCGTCGGACGAGCCACAGTCGATCGCCGGCAGCGACGCACCCTCGGGCACCTGCGCCTGCAGCAGCGCGAGGTTGAACTGCACCGCGAGCTTGAGCACGCGCGCCGGCAGCGCCCGGCCGTCGCCGAGCGTGACGGTGATGTGATCGGTGTTCGCGATCAGGTGCGCGTTGGTCAGCACCAGTCCGCTGGGGTCGACGATCACACCCGAGCCGAGGCCCTGGCGCCGCTGGACGGCGTACGGGTCGTCGGTGCCGATGTCCGGAAAGCCGCCGTCCCCGGCCCGCACGGACACGATCGCGTCCGCGGCACGCGCGACCGCCGCCGCCGTCGGAGCGGGTGCGTCGCCGGTGCTCGCCGCAGCCAGCGCGTCGGGCGTCAGCTGTGTCGCGAACACCTTGCGGATCGTGTCCGACGGGATCACGAAGCCGAAGCTCGGCGCCTTCAGGTCCTCGAGCTTGGGCTCGCGGACCTGCGGGATCACGCGCGTGGCGTCGCAGATGCCGAGCAGGCGACCGTTCGGGTCGAGCAGCCCGCCGCCCTCGTTGCGCGACTGGATCGCCGCGTCGGTCAGCAGGATGTCGCCGGCAGCAAAGCGTCGCACCGCGTCACCCTCGCCGGTGACGACTCCGCCCGACGCATGCTCGAGCACGCCGGAGAACACCACGTAGTCCTTGCCCTCGTGGTAGCTCGCCACGAGCACCGGTTCGCCGGGCGGTGCCTCTCCGGACACCGCGAGCGGACACGCCGTCAGCTTCTGATCGCCCTGAACCCCGGCCTGGAGCAGCGCGAGGCCGCTCGCGACGTCCTTCGCGACGAACTTCGCGTCCAGCGTCGTGCCCGAGCCGAGCTGCACGTGGAGCGTGTGGTTCTCGACGGGCTCGCCGTTCGGACCGACGGCCTCCTGCACGAGCGACCAGCGCGTGACGACCAACCCCGATGGCGAGACGACCACGCCGGAGCTCGGTCGCTCGATCCGGAACGAGTCACGCCCGCCGTCGACCTGGATGAAGACGTGGACGATCGCGTCGTGCTTCTTCTCGAAGATGCCGGCAGGCGTCCGTTCGACGCGCTGGGCCTCTTCGGCGGTCCGCGGGAGCGGCGCACGGAGCGAGGGATTGACCTCGCCCTGGGCGGCGAGAGGGACGTGCAGCGCCGCGAACGCGAGCGCCGTGGCCGCCACTTTGGCGGACCGCAGATGGGCCGGGATCACTCGTCCTTCTTCTCCTTCTCGGCGAGCACCTTCTCGTTGTGCTCCTGCCGTGCGATGCACAGGTCGATCGTCTGCGTCTCCATCGTCAGCACGACCTTGTTGTAGAGCACGACGCGGTCGAGGGCGCGCGCCCTCGACTCCTTGTCGCCGGTGTAGGAATCCAGCTTCGACAGGCGCTTCATCAGCTCTTCGGCGGCGGGCTTGCACTTGCGCAGCGCCGGGAAGTAGCGCTCGGCCGGCTTGATCGCCTTGCCATACGCCTTGATGTCGTCGCGCCACTTGCCGGTGGCGTGGAGGTCGTTCAGCAGGGTGAGGGTCTCCTGGAGCGCGTCCTTGGCCTCGCGGAGGTCCTTCAGGTCCGCCTCGCCGAGGCTCGGCCGCAGCTTGACCACGTCGACCTGCCGCTCGCCGCGGCACACCGCGCACTCGTAGCCGCCTTCGCCCTTGCAGCACGGGCACTTGGTCGGATTCGGGCTCCCCGGGAGCGGGATCGAGCACTCGTTGCCGCAGCGGTCGCAGGGCAGACAGCCCTCGCCGTAGCACATCGGGCACACGACCTTCTCGAGCGGGTCCGGCGGCGCGCCGGTGCCTGCACACGCCGGACACGGCGCCTGCTTGGTCATGTTGCACTCGATGCACTTGTCGGCGCGCTCGAGCCCCTTGCAGTGCGGGCACTCGACGACCTTGAGCCCCTTGCAGCGGGGACAGGCCGGCGCCTGGTACTCGGCCCACTGCTGGAGGCCGTCGTCGTCGACCTTGGTCTGGCGCTCGATGCGCGGCACCTCGATCTGCGTCCGACCCTGCGCGAGCAACGGCACGCTCGCGAGGAGGAAGCAGGCGAGGAAGAGAACTCGACGGGTCACGAACACGATGTCACCTGGGGTCGCTGGAAGCTCGAAAGGCCGGCGGTCACGGTCGATGGGATGGCGGACGGAGGATAGGAGCCGGCCACGGAGGGGTCCACTCGCCGGCGATCCGGACGGAGCACGCCGGGAATCACTCCCCGTGCTTCTTCGCGTCCTCCTTCGCCCTCTCCTGCTCCTCCAGGACCTTCTGGTTGGCCTCCTGACGGGCGATGCACAGGTCGAGCACCTTGATCTGGTGCTCGAGATAGCTGAGGTTGCAGGCCCGGAACCGCTGGAACGCGGCCTGCTTGAGCTCGTCGTTGCCGTCGATGCGGTCCCCACGCGCGAGCTGCTTCATCATCAGGTCGTCGATCATCTCGGCGGCCTTCTTCAGGGGCGGGCAGAAGCGGGCGGCCGGGGCGAGGGCCTTGCCGTAGTCCTTGGTGTCCTTGCGCGTCGTGCCGAGACCGGTGAAGTCCTTCACGGCGACGATCGTCTCCTCGATCTTCTCTCGCACCGCCTGCAGGTCTTCGAGCTTCGCGTCCTCGACGCCGCCGCGGACGCGCACGATGTCGACCAGGCGCTTGCCGCCGCACACCTCGCACGGGAACCCACCGTCGCCACGGCACGCCACGCATTTCTGCGGGCGACCGCCGCTGCCGACCAGCACGTAGGTCCCCTTGCACCCGCACGTCACACACGGGAACGAGCCGGCGCCATTGCAGCCCGGACACAGCGCCTTCTCGAACGGGTCGGGCAGCTTGCCGGTGCCGCCACAGGTGTGGCACGGGCACTCGTGGGTCAGGTTGCACTCGAGGCAGGCATGGACGTCCTTCAGGTCCTTGCACCGCTGGCACTCGGTCTTGCCGGTGCCCTTGCACACCGGACAGTCGCGGGCCTCGAACTTCACCCACTGCTGCAACCCGTTCTCGTCGGGCGCGGTGATGCGGTCGACGCGGGGCGGGAGGATCTCGTCGCGGCCTTGGGCGCGTGTGGAGCCGGTGGTGGCCGTGGCGAGGGTGATGACGAGGCCGAGGATGGTCAGGAGGTTCGTCACGGGGCGGATCCTCGGGAAGAGGGTGCTGCGGGCGATCGGCGGATTCGGCTGGGCGGCACGCGGCCCGGAATCGGACCGCGGAGGGTACGGCAATCGGGTACGGACGTCCATGCGGGGTGGCGTGCGGCCCATCGCGACGAAGGGCGGCAAATCTGACCGGGTCTGATTGGACGTGCCTCGCCGGTTGTCTTGGTCATGGAGACTCCGAGAGCGCGACGCTCTGCCCGTCCACCACCCCGTCCCCACGTTCCACCATCCGATCCACTCCGCGCCCGATCGCCGCGCCCACCTTGTTCCCGACCCGCGCGAACCCCAACACCCGCGCCGTCTCCCGCACCAGGGCCTCGCGCGGCAGGGCCACCTGCTGCTTCAGCACGAACGCCGCCGCGTTCGCGATCTCCTCCACCGCGATCTCGTCGGCATCGCGCGGTGCGCTGCCCTCGGCGTCGCTCGCACGGAACCCACGCCAACCGTCCGGGTCCAGGCGTGAGGGCCACAGGAACCCGTCGCGCTCGAGCGGTCGCTCGCCCTTCGGCAGTCGCCGCACGATCGCCATCACGCGCTCGCGAACCCGAGCCGTCGTCCGCGCGTCGAACCCCGCGGCCACGCGTCGGCAGAGCACCTCGACCGCGACCGGCCCCTCGACCTCCAGCACGCGCCGTGCGAGGTCGGCGATCGCCGGCGTGCTCTGTGCTTCGTGGAGCGCATTCGCGTCGCCGAGGGATCCCTCGACGGCGACCGCCACGTAGAGCGGCGGCGCGTCGTCCGCGGGCGGTGGCTCCTCGGCGACCGGCGCTGCGGCCTGCGGCGCCTCGGTCGCCTTCGCCGGCGCCGGCGAAGGCGTCGGCGCCTCGCGACGCGCGGCCGCGATCGCCTCCTCGAGCCGCGCGATCTGCTTGTCCGGGCTGCGCCACCAGTCGGTCGACCACACCCGCACGAGCCGCCAGCCGAGCCCGCGCAGCACCGACTCGCGCAGGCGGTCGCGATCGCGCGCGGTCCGCGCCGAGTGGTAGAACGCGCCGTCGCACTCGATGCCGAGCAGGAAGCGCCCGGGCGCTTCGGGATCGCGCACCGCGAGATCGATGCGGTACCCCGAGCAGCCGACCTGCTTGACGACGTCGTGACCCTTGGCCACGAGCGCGTCGTGCACCTGCCGCTCGAACGGCGAGTCGAACGTCGCCTCGCCGTCCAGCGTCACCGCCTCGGCGATCGCCGCCGGACCGCGCGCCGCATAGTCGAGGAACGACTTCAGGTGCTTGACGCCGAGCGCGTTGGTCCGCGTGAGGTCGATCTGCTCGGGACGCAGCGTCGCATGCACGACGACCTGCCGGCGGGCACGGGTGACCGCGACGTTCAGCCGCCGCTCGCCGCCGGCCGCGTTGAGCGGACCGAAGTTCATCGCCACCTTGCCGTTCACATCCGGTCCGTAGCAGACCGAGAACAGGATCACGTCGCGCTCGTCGCCCTGGACGTTCTCGAGGTTCTTGACGAACACCGGCTCGTCGACCGCATCGGCGAAGAACGGCTCGAGTGACGGGTCGTCGCGCCGCGCCTGATCGAGCAGATCCTCGATCAGCGCCTGCTGCGCCTGGCTGAACGTCACGACGCCGATGCTCTCGACGTCTCCGGCGCTCGCCGCCGCGCGCAGCCGGCCGACGATCGCGCCGACGACCGACTCCGCTTCGCCGCGGTTGGTGCGCGAGCGCGACGCGATCGTAGACGCCGTCGTCGACCGCCACCAACGACACCCCGAGCCGGTCGCTCCGCTCCTCGGCGGACGGGAAGGTGTGCAGCCGGTTGTCGTAGTAGTGCCAGTTGCTGAACGCGATCAGGCTCTCGTGCCGGCTGCGGTAGTGCCACAGCGAGGCGGCGCGAGCGCAGCCCGGCCGCACCGCACTCGTCGAGGATGCTCTCGAGCTCCTCGACGTCGGCCTCGTCGAGCGCCTCGTCGTCCTCCGCGGCCTGGAAGAAGCTGGTCGGCGGGAGCTGCTTCGAGTCGCCGACGACGACCGCCGAGCGCCCGCGCGCGATCGCGCCGACGGCGTCCCACGGCGGGATCTGCGAGGCCTCGTCGAACACGACGAGGTCGAATGCCGAGTGATCCGGGTCGCAGGTACTGCGCGACCGACAACGGGCTCATCAAGACGCAAGGCTTCAGGCGCGGGAGCAGATTCGGCAGCGCCTGGAACAGCCGCCGCACCGGCAGGTGACGCCGCTTCTTGCGCGCCTCGCGCTGCAGGATCCCCATCTCGGAGCTCTCCGCCGCCGACACGTCGAACGACGGCACACGCGCACACAGCCGCGCGCGGAGCACCTGCTGCGACACGTGGATCAGCTCGCGGTCGAGCTCGGCGAACCGCGCGATCTTGCGCTCGTGCTCCTTGCTGTGGAATCCACCGATCTCCGGCTCGACCTCCCCGATCGCAAGCAGCCACGCTTCGCGGAACGCCCGTTCGAACCCCTCGGCGAGACGTGCCGGGCTCAGCGTGCCGGCCTCGGCTGCGAGCACGAGCGGCTCGAGTCCGAGCGCCGCCGCCTCGCCACGCACGCGACGCCACCAGCACCAGTCCTCCAACTGTGCTCGATGGCACCCGCGCCACTGCTCCAGACGCGCGCGACAAGCCGCCAGCCACGGCGCGTGCACGTCGTTCGCCGCGAACGCGCGATCGGCGTCGAGCACCAGCATCTCGACCAGCTCGTGCCGGCGCGACGCGAAGCCCTCGGCGGCGGCGACCAGCTCGCGCAGCGCGTCGCCGTCGCGCCGCCCGACGTCGAGCGCGTCGCTGCCGTCGGTTGCCAGCGCGATCGCCCGCGCGCGCAGCGCGTCGGCCGCGTCCGGCGACAGCTCGTCGCCGAGCCGCGCGAGCGTCGCGCGGAATCGCCCCGCCCACTCCACCATCGCGGCGAGCGCTCCCCAGTCACCCGGGTCGCCGGCGGCCCACCGCGTCGATCCGAGCAGCGCGTTCGCCGGGTGCGCGGGATCCGCGAGGGCGGCGATCTTCGCCCGCAGCTCGATCGCCTGTTCGAGGTGCTTCGACACCTCCGCGTGCGAGCCGAGGTGCCCCCCCTTCGCCACACCGCGCAGCACCTTGCGCACCGAGCGGCACCTGAGCCACGACAGCGGCCAGAACGAACCGATCCCGCGGACAAGCCGCGCGTGAAGGTCGTCGAGGTCGAGCTCGAGCACCCGGTCCTGGAACGCCTGCCGAACGTGATCGCGCAGCGCGTCCTTCTGCCGCCCGTCCTCGATCCACGCCAGCGCGCGCTCACGGAGTGCGGCGAAGCCGGGCGCGGTGAGCAACTCCGGCGCCGGTCCCGGCGTGTCGAGCAGGCGCCGCGCAAGCTCGACGACGTGCCCGAACGCCGCGCGCGGCAACGCCGCCGCGTCGATCGGCAACGGCTGTGAAGCCGCCGCGCCGGCGAGGACCGCGAGCGCGTCGCGCGCGGCGTCGAGGACCGGGTCGAGTCGATCGGGAAGCGCCGGCTCCCACACCCGCAGGTCGGAGGCCGCGAACGCGTGCTCGCCCGGCGGCCAGACGTCGTCCGCGGCGCCGGCGAGCTGGTCCACGACACGCCGGCGCGCCTCGACCCATGCGACGTCCACCGCGCCGGCGGCCTCGATCGCCAGCACGACGCGCGGGACGTCGGCCAGGCCGGCCAACCGCGAGGTCGCGCGATAGATGCTCTCGCCGAACGCCCGCGGCCGGTGCAGCGCGCGCACGTAGCCGTTCAGCTCGGAGCGCAGTCGCTCCAGGCGCTCCGCGTGACGCTCCCAGTCGGCGGGCTCGCGCGTGCGCGCCACCGAGAACGGCGCCATCAACTGATCGAGGACCTGCCGCTTGCTCGCACGGTTCGAGTGCAGCTCGAGGCAGAACGGTCCGAGGCCGACGCGCTCGAGCCGCCGGTGCACCACCTCCAGCGCCGCGACCTTCTCCGACACGAACAACACGCGCTTGCCGGCGCCGATGCTGTGCGCGATCAGGTTGGTGATCGTCTGCGACTTGCCGGTACCCGGCGGTCCCTCGAGCACGAAGCTGCGCCCCTCGGTCGCGGCGTGCACCGCGGCGAGCTGCGAGCTGTCGGCATCGAGCGGGCACAACGCGTCCTGTGGCGGCAGCGCGTCGTCGAGCTCGTCCGGCTCGACGAACGGGGCGTCCGGCTCGAACGCCGCGCCCGGCTGCTCGACCAGGTGTCGTAGCACCGGGCTCTCGAGCAGCGAGTCCGCGCGCTCGCGCAGGTCGAGCCACATCAGGAACTTCGTGAACAGGAACGGCGCGATCCACGCCTCGTCGCGCACCTCCCACCGATCGACGTCGCGCACCGCGCGCCGGAACCGCGTCAGCGTCTCGGCGACGTCGACGCCGCTGTCGTCCTCGACGAGCTCATCGAGCCCACGCACGTCGATCGGGAACTCGGCGCGCAGCTTCTCGAGCAGCGTGACGTTGACCTGCGGCTCCTCGTCGCCGAGCAGGACGCGAAAGCCGGCGGTCGCCGACACGCGTTCGACGCGCAGCGGCAGCAGCAGGATCGGTGCCTTGCGCTCGGTCTGGCTCGACGACGACTCGTAGTAGACGAGCATGCCGAGGGCCAGGTGCAGCACGTGCGCACCGGACTCCTCGAACGCGGTGCGCGAGTAGCGCCAGATCTCGAGCAGCCGCCGCTCGAGCTCCGCCGGCGTCAACGGCGTGTAGATGCGTCGCGCACCGAGCTCGTCGCGCACGAAGCGCGCGGTCGGGTCCTCGCCGTCGCGCGCCGCCTCGATCGCCTCGTCGCGCGGGCCGCGATCGGGAAGCGGTCGGATCTCGAACCGGCCACCACCACTGAGCGCGTCCTCGATGCGGTCGAGGTGCGCGCCGTAGAGCGGGATCGAGCGCTTGGTCTCGCGGAACGCGATCCCGCGGTTGCGGTACGTCAGGTCGAGCAGGCGGCGCCGCCAACGGTCGAGACGGGTCTCGGCGACCGGCGCGGTGGCCGGTGCCACCGGGGTCTCGCGTGGGGGCGGGGCCGACGCCGGCTCCGCCGGTGGCGGCGCGACGACCGCGGGACGTGCGACGCTCGCCGGGGCGTCCGCGGTGTCCTGCTCGCGCAGCGGCAGCGGCCGGAACCCGAGTCGCCGCGCCTGCGCCACGTCGATCGCGACGCGGAAACGGTCGAGGTCTTCGAGCTGTGTGCGCGCGGCGCGTGTCGCCCGCTCGAAGTCGCCGTCGTGGTCGCGCGTCGCGAGCGTCGTCTCGACGAGGACGATCTCGTCGAGATCGGCACGCTTGCGGACCCGCAGACCGTCCTCCAGCGCGGCCTCGGCGAACGTCTCGGGCAGGAGCCAGCATCCGGCGAACGCGTGGCCGTCGACGATCACCACCAGCGGATGCAGTCCGGCCTGCTCGCAGAGCGCCGCGTAGACGAGTGCCAGATCGAGGCACGTGCCGAGGCGCTGCTCGCACACGTCACCCGGCAGCCGCACGCGCTGGCCCTCCTGCTCGAAGCTCGCCGGCGGGCTCGCGTAGTCGATGCCGACCGCGCAGAGCGCCGCGAACAGCGCCTCCAGGATCGCCCGCACGCGTTCGGGATCGCGCGCCTGGTAGCCGTCCAGCGCGCCGCGTCCGGTCGCTTCGCGCAACGGCCCGGTCGCGGCACCGAGCAGATCCTGCACGGCGCGCGCGTTCGGCAGCACGAACGATGCGAGCAACTCCGGGAGCGACCGAAGCCCGGCCCACTCACGAAACGCGAACACCTCGACCGGGCGCTCGTCCGTGGCGATCGTCTCCGCGGCATCGCCGCGCCCGGCGCGCACGACGACGCGCAGCTCGGTGCGTTCGCGCTCGGTCTGCGCGCGCAGCGTGACACCGTCGAGCGCGAGGTCGACCGGGTCGAGGTGGTGCGTCGCACCGGGCGGCAGGCGGTCGATCCGCCGCCGCCACGGCGCGGCGAGATCGGCGCCGATCGTGATCTCGACCTCGAGATCGTGCACCTCCTCGTCGCCGTCGTTGCGGATGCCGAGCCGTTTGACCACCGGCACGGCGTTCTGCTGCATCGCGAAGTGGATGCGCGGGTCGAGCTCGAGCTCGAGGGCGACCGTCATGGATCGAGGCCGAGCACGCGCCGGATCGCCTTCGCGTCGACGTCGCCGCCGGCGAAGTCGTCGAAGGCCCGGGCCGGCGGCGTGATCATGTGCGCGACGATGAAGGGCGCGCCCTCCTCGGCTCCCTGCTGCGCGTCCTTGAAGCAGCACTCCCACTCGAGCACCGCCCAGCCGTCATAGCCGTACTTCGTGAACAGCGTGAAGATCGACGGGAAGTCGACCTCCCCGTCCCCGAGGCTGCGGAAGCGCCCGGCGCGCTCGGTCCACGGCTGGTAGCCGCCGTAGACGCCGACGCGGCCGTCCGGCCGGAACTCGGCGTCCTTGACGTGGAACGCGACGATCCGCTCGCGGTAGCGGTCGATGTACTCGAGGTAGTCGAGGCACTGCAACACGAAGTGGCTCGGGTCGTAGAGCAGGTTCGCGCGCGGGTGGCCGTCGACGGCGGCGAGGAACTGCTCGTACGACGCACCGTCGTGCAGGTCCTCGCCCGGGTGCACCTCGAACGCGCAGTCGACGCCGCACTCCTCGGCGAAGTCGAGCAGGGGCCGCCAGCGCCGCGCGAGCTCCGCGAATCCGGCGTCGACGAGGCCGGCCGGGCGCTGTGGCCACGGATACACCGTGTGCCACATCAAGGCACCCGAGAACGTCGGCATCGCGCGCAGCCCGAGGTTCTGCGAGGCCCTGAGGCACAGCCGCACCTGCTCGCTGCCCCACGCGCACATCGCGTCTGGTGTGTCGACACCGCGCGGCGCGAACGCCTTGAACATCTCGGCATACGCCGGATGCACGGCGACGAGCTGGCCCTGCAGGTGCGTCGACAGCTCGGAGATCTCGAGCCCCTGCTCGGCGGCGATGCCTTTCAGCTCGTCGCAGTAGTCCTTGCTCTCGGCGGCCTTCGCGAGGTCCATGCAACGCGCGTCCCAGCTCGGCACCTGCACGCCGGTGTAGCCGAGGTCGGCCGCCCAGCGCGTGACGTTCTCGAAGCTGTCGAACGGCGCCGAATCGCCCATGAACTGCGCGAGGAAGATCCCGGGACCCTTCATCGTCATCGCTCTGCTCCTCTCTCGCGCGTTCAGACGCGCACGTCGACCCACCGGTTGTTGCCCGCCGCCTTGATCGCGGCCTCGAGCACCGCCTGCACCGCAACGCCGTCGTCGAAGCTCGGCGAGAACGCCTTCTTCTTTCGCAGTGACAGCACGAAGTCCGCGAGCGTGTTCACGAACGTGTGCTCGTAGCCGAGGATGTGACCGTCCGGCCAGTAGTGACCCGCGTACGGATGCCGGTCGTCCATGCACATGATCGTGCGGAAGCCCTGCCCGTCCTCGGGCTCGTCCTGGAGGAACAGCTCGAGCTCGTTCATGCGCTCGAGGTTCCAGGCGATCGAGCCTTTCGCGCCGCTGATCTCGATGCGGTGGAAGTTCTTGCGGCCGGGCGCGACGCGCGTCGCCTCGTAGGTGCCGATCGCGCCGTTGTCGAAGCGCGCGAGCAACGCGAACGCGTCGTCGACGTCGACCGGCCGCTGCTTGCCGGCACCGTCCTTCCGCGCCTTCGTGAACGTCTGTTCACACGCCGCGACCGCCGTGAACTCGAGCCCGGTCAGGAACCGGGTCATGTCGATCAGGTGGGCGTTGAGGTCGCCGTGTGCGCCCGAGCCGCACACCGAGCGGTCGTTGCGCCAGCTCCACGGCGCGCCGGCGCTGGCGAGCCAGTCCTGCAGGTAGACCGCGCGCACCTGGCGCACCTGGCCGATGTCCCCTCGGGCGATCATCCGCTGCGCGAGCGACGCGGCCGGGCAGCGGCGGTAGTTGTGCCAGACCCCGACCTTCTTGTCCGACTGCGCCGCAACCCGGGCCATCGCCTTCGCGTCCTTCAGGCTCAGCGCGAGCGGTTTCTCGCACATCACGTGCTTGCCGGCGCGCAGCCCCGCCATCGCGATCGACGCGTGCGAGTCGTTCGGCGTCGCGACGTCCAGGAGGTGGATGTCGGTGCGCGCGAGCGTCGCCTCGAGGTCGACCGTCGCCTCCTCGAACCCGAACTTGTCCCGCGCGGCCTCGGCGCGCTCGAGGTGCCGGCCGACGACGACCTTCGGCACGACCTCGAACGGCAGGTCGAAGAAGCGGTTGACCTGCCGCATCGCGTTCGAGTGCGCGCGCCCCATGAACGCGTGCCCGACCATCGCGACGTTCAGCTTCGGCAGCCGCCGCCCGGACGCCGCCGGCGCGCGCTTCTTGCGCGAAGCGCGCTTGAGCGAGGTGACCATGGGGCCCGAGCGTAGCGGGCCGGAGCGGCGCTACCAGGGACGGGTGTCAGAGCGGCACGCGGAACACGTCGAGACTCACGCCCGGTAGCGCGGCGCGTACTCGCTCGAGTGCGACATCCGGGAGCCGGTGTTCCGGCGGCAGGGCGACCTCGACCTTGCGCAGTGCGGTGGCGCCGCCGAGTTGCCCGAGGTCGTCGATCCGGAAGTCGTCACCGACCGACAGCGTCAGGCGCTCGAGCTCCGGTGCGCGGGCGATCGAACCCAGGAGCCGTGGCCAACCCGCGAGCGGCCGGCAACGGACGAGAGTCAGCTTCTGGAGCGCTCCCGCATCGAGCAGCGCGGCGATACCGGGCTCGGGCACCGGACAGTCGCACAAGGTGAGGCTCGCCGGCGCTCGACCGCCGGGGCCGCGAACCGCGTCGGCCAGCGATCGGAACCCGGCGACCGTGAGCCCGTCGCAGCTCGTCAATGCGAGCTCCCGCAACCCGGGCGAGTCACGGAACACGGAAAAGCCGGTGCCGGTCAGGTTCGGTGACCCGACGGTCAACGTCCAGAGCGGCAAGCCGGCCAGCTTCGCGAGTCCGGCGTCGGTGATGTTCGTCGCGGGCAGCCACAGCTCGCGGAGCCGTGTCGCACGCGTCAGCAGCTCCGCGCAGTGGTCGTCGACGCGATTGACGACCGCCATCGCCGGGCGGGCGAACAGGGCCCAGTCCGGCGCCCCGACGAACAGCTCCTGCAACCCGGGCAAGGCGACCACCGGTGCGAGGTGCCCGGCACCGATGCCCAGCGCCGGCAGCACGAGCGAGCGCAGCTTCGCGCAGCGGGCGAGGCCCTCCAGCCCGACGGGCGTCACGGCGGCCGGGGAACGGGACAGGTCGAGCGAGGTGAGGTTGGGAAAGCGGACGAGGGCCGTGACGTCCGCTGCGTCGAGCGACACCGCCCGGATCCGCGTCGCCGAGGTCGGCAGCCGGTCGAGGCCGTCGCGCTGGATCGCGATCCCGCGTGCTTCGATCGCCGCCCTCAGCGGCTCGTCGAGCAGGCGGCGCAGCTCACCGGGCAGCGCGCTCGCGAACGGGAGCGTCCACGCGGTCGGCAGTCCGCGCACGCAGAGCGTCACGGGGTCGTGCGAGTCGTCGATCCCGACCACGAGCGTGCCGCGCTCGCCGATCCGGAACAGCAGCTCGAGCGGGCAGGTCGCGTCGCGCGGCGCGGTCCGACCGGGTCCGACCACGACTCGACGGACGCTCGCCGACCAGTCGGCCTGCTGATCGCCCTCGGCCTGCACGCGCGGCAACGGCTTCTCGTTCGCGAACAGCGGCGCGAGTAGGTTCTCGAACGGGCTCGACTCGATGCGGACCCACTGCCCGCCCACCGGATCGCGGACCGCGAACACCCGGGCATCGACCGCGCTGGCCTCGCCGATCAGACGAACGGCCTCCGCCGGCGACGACGGCACGATCAGGTCCTGGTGCCACGGCCGCGGTCCGGTGACGTCGTCCGATTGCGCGTGGCGATCGTCGCCGGCGCCGCCCGGCCACGCCCACACCGCGATCAACAGGCCGAGCGACAGCAGCACGAGCGCGGCGATCGACAGGTGGGATCGCGCCGCGGACCACCGGGACCGGTCGCGTTGCCTCGCGGCAGCCAGCACGCGATCGGTCAGATCGGGCGGCCGCTCGCCGCCGAGCTCCTGCTCGAGCGCGGCCTCGAGCACGGCGTCGCGAACCTCGGGATCAGGTGCGTTCATCTCGGAGCCTCCTCTCGATGCACGCGCGCAGGTGATCCTTCGCGCGCCGGAGCAACGTCTTGGCGCCCTCCTCGCCCAGACCGAGCGCCTGCGCGATCGCGGTGCGCGATGCGCCGTCGCGGTATCGCAGCTCGAGTCCCCGGCGCGCCCGGCCGCCGAGCCGCCCCAGACAAGCACGCAACGCGTCCCGATAGCCGCCCCCCGAGTCGGCGCGTGCATAGCCCGACCACGCGTTCTCGAGTTCCTCGGGCGTCCGTGTCTCGAGGCCGCGCCGGAACCGCCGGCGCTCGGCGCGACACAGGTTCCACGCGACCCTGCGGAGCCAACGACCGAGCGCGTCGTCGCCGCGCTCCTCGACGGGCTGCCGCAGCAGCACCAGGAACACCTCCTGCGTCAGGTCGTCCGCGGTCGCGACTGGACAACCGAGAAGCCGCAGGTAGCGCCAGACCGAGGCCTGGTGCGTCCGCACGACCTCGGCGTCCAGCGTGACGAGACGCGGCGGCGCTTGGGAAGTGGAGGTGGACACACAACCCATCTGACCGCACCGCGCCGGATGGGGTCGGCGGAATCCGCATTCGACGGCTCGCGACCCGCGCTTCCCTCGTCCGGCACACCGGCTATCCTCCTCCGCCCGGACGTGACCGACACCGAGCGCAACATCCAGATCGGCGGCGTGCCCTTCGGGGTCGGCGTGCGGCTGCTCGCGGGGCTCGACGACGAGCCGGGCGTCGAGGTCGCGCGGGCAGTGCCGGTGGCACTGGTCGAGGGGCTGCGCACGGGCCGGTTCGACGCCGCGCTGGTGTCGTCGGTCGAGGGGTTCCGGCGGCCGGGGTATCGCGCGCTCGCCGACATCGGGATCGCGGCGCGGCGGGCGGTGCGGAGCGTGCGGGCGTTCTTTCGAACCGAGCCGCAGGACGTGCGCACGGTCGGGCTCGATGCCGGAAGCGAAGCGTCGGTGGCGCTCCTGAAGATCCTGCTCCGCGGGCCGCTCGGCGCGCGGGCCGGGCTCGAATTCGAACGGATCGCGCCGACGACGACCCCGGGATCACTCCCCCACGACGTCGTGATGCTGATCGGTGACGCCGGGCTCGAGGCCGAGCCGGGCGACCGCCGGCCGCTCGACCTGGCCGAGGCCTGGATCGACTGGACCGGCCTGCCGTTCGTGTTCGCGCTCTGGCTGATCGGACCCGACGCGCCGGCGGACCGCGTTGCGGCGCTGCTGCGCGCGGCGCGCGAGCGCACGCGCGGGGAGCCCAGGCGTGCGAACGAGGGCGGCGTTCACTACGATCTCGGCGCCGAAGAGCGGCAGGGTCTCGAGCGGTTCCGCAGCGAGGCCGTGGCGCTCGGCCTGGCCGAGCCCGGTGTGGTGCCGGAGCTCCTCGGCGACCCCGCGGGCGGCGGGGTGTGACAGGGAGCGAATCCGCATGAGGAATCAGGCAGAGCCCGGGCTGTTCGACGCCCAGGTCACAGCAGAGGCGCAGAAGCCCATGGGCGTGAGCAAACGAGCATCGGCGCGGAACGGCAACGGCGTCACCGCCGAGCAGATGGCGACCAAGCAGCGCGAGATCTCGGTGTCGGAGTTCTTCACGAAGAACCGGCACCTGCTCGGCTTCGACAGTCCCAGGAAGGCGCTCTTGACTGCAGTCAAGGAAGCTGTCGACAACAGTCTCGACGCCTGTGAGGAGGCGCGGATCCTGCCGGAGCTGATCGTCGAGATCCGCGCGCTCGAGAACCACGAGAACTTCTACACCGTCGCGATCGAGGACAACGGTCCCGGCATCGTGACGCAGCAGGTGCCGAACATCTTCGGCAAGCTGCTCTACGGGTCGAAGTTCCACCGGCTCCGCCAGTCCCGCGGCCAGCAGGGCATCGGCATCTCCGCCGCGGGGATGTACGGCCAGCTCACGACCGGCAATGCGGTCCGCATCAAGAGCAAGGCCGGAGCACGGGCGATCCCCCACGAGTTCACGGTGCGGATCGACACCTCGAAGAACAAGCCGGTCTGGACCGAGGACAAGTGCGAGTGGGAAGGCAAGCAGCACGGGACGCGCGTCGAGATCGACCTCGAGGGCGAGTTCCGGCGCGGGCAACGCAGCGTCGGCGAGTTCCTCAAGCTCGTCGCGGTCGCCAATCCGCACGCGCGGATCACGTTCAAGGACCCGGAGGGGCAGGAGGCCACCTACGAGCCCGGGATCAAGGAGCTGCCGAAGGAGACCGACGAGATCAAGCCGCACCCGCACGGCGTCGAGCTCGGCATCCTGCAGAAGATGCTGCAGGAGACCGAGGAGAAGTGGGTCCACCTGTTCCTGCAGCGCGACTTCTCGCGCGTCGGCCCGAAGGTCGCGAAGGAGATCTGCGATCGCGCCAAGATCTCCGAGCGTGCCCACCCGAAGCGCATCGCGCGCGAGGAGTCGGTCGCGCTGAAGAAGGCAATCGACGCGACCCGCATCATGGCGCCGCCCGCGTCGTGCATCGCGCCGATCGGCGAAGAGGGCATCATCCGCGGGCTGAAGAAGGAGGTGGAGGCCGACTTCTACACGGCGGCGACGCGCTCGCCGGTGGTGTATCGCGGCCATCCGTTCCAGGTCGAGGTCGGCATCGCCTACGGTCGCCCCGGCGACACGCTCGAGCTGAACGAGTCCGGCAAGATCTTCGAGGACGAGGAGAAGAAGAGGCGGCGCAAGAAGCTGGCGGAAGAAGACCTGCTGGCCGAGGCCGATCAACCTGCGCGCCTGATCCGCTACGCCAACCGCGTGCCGCTCCTGTTCCAGCAGTCGGCGTGTGCGATCACCAAGGCGGTGATCGCGACGAACTGGCGCGGCTACGGGCTCCCGCAGCCGCGCGGCGGCCTGCCGGTCGGCCCGATGGTGATCTTCGTGCACATCGCGTCGGTCTGGGTGCCGTTCACCTCCGAGTCGAAGGAGGCGATCGCGCACTACGACGAGATCGTCAAGGAGCTGAAGCTCGCGCTGCAGGACTGCGGCCGCAAGCTCGGCACCCACATCCGGAAGGGCCGGAAGCTCGCCAGCGAGTACAAGAAGCGCGAGTACATCACGACCTACATCCCCCACATCGGGCAGGCGTTGCAGGAGATTCTCGGGCTGTCTGACCAGCGGACCAGCGAGTGCGTCGAGAACCTGACCGAGGTGCTGGAGAAGAGTCGGAAGCTCTGATGGCAGGGCCGGGATCCGCCGGGGTGACGCGGCGGGGTCGGCCGCCCCGGCGTCAGGGCGCGCGGTGCGGCCCACCGATTCGGAGTTTCGCCGGATCGCCCCCTTGACGGCCGGGAGAATCGCGGGATACGCTTCTCCCCACAAGGAGAGAGATTCGTCCATGTACCCCAACCGACCGATTCCCGCCGCCCGTGTCTTCTGCGTTCTCGCGCTGATGTGCATGCCCCTGGTCGCCCAGGGCCCGCGCTTCGCCGACGGCCCGACTCCTCGGAGCGGCTCGACGCGCGGCGTGCACGCGATCGGGGGATCCGGCGCCGAGGGGACGGCCGCCGGCGCTCCGGAATTCGATCCGAACTGGACCACGGCCGGCCTCGTCCTGCTGATCGGCGGCGCGATCCTGCTGGCCGGCAGCCGCCGGCGCGAGCGCCTCGCGGACTGAACCGGCGCATCCGCCCGGCCAGGGACCGCGACCCGGTCCGCGGTCCGGCGTTCCAGGCCAGCTCCCATCCCCCGGCGCCCTCGTGAAGCCTCGAAGCGGCTGCGACGCGGGCGCCGGTGGCGTCTCTCCGGTGATGGGCGACGCCGCAGCTCCGCTGGAGCCCGCGAAGCCGGGAAAGTCACGTGCCGCGCGGCATCCTCGCGCGCTCGACGCTCGCCCCGGACTGCGCGCCGCCGCGATCGCGATCGCGATCCTCGTCGCCGAGGTCGCGTGCTTCCGCGCGAGGTTCACCACCGACCACCTGATCGGCTCCGGACTCGCCTGGGCCGAGGCGATCCGATTCAGCCGGCACGCGATCCCGTTCCTCGCCTGTGTGGTCGTGGGGATCGCGATGCTCGCCGCACGCCCGCTCCGGATCCTGCTCGCCCGGACCGGCCGACGCCTCGTCGTCGTCCATCCCCGCTGGCGAAGCGCCATCGCGCACGCGATCGCACTGAGCGCGTTCTTCGCCACGAGCCTCGTGGTGCTGGGCCGCGACATCGCGACCGTCCCCGCGTCGGGCGCCTGGGCGGTTGCTTGGCTCGCCGCCGGGATCGCCGTGCTGCTGACCGCGGTCGACTGGATCTGGCCGGTCGGTCACGTGCTGGCCACCGTCTGGCGCGTGCGGGGCCGGATCGCCGCAGGCGTGGCGCTCGGGGTGATCGCGTACGTTGCAGGCGGTGCGATCCTCGATCGCATGCCGTTCTGGGAGCCGGTCGGCCGCGCGACGTTGATGCTCACCGACGGCTTCCTCGCGGTGGTGCTCGACGCGCACCATCGCCTGGTCGACGTGCCGCCGAACCACATCCAGACGTTCGCCGACGACGGCACGCGCCGGTTCTTCGTCCACGTCACGCGCTTCTGCTCCGGCTACGAGGGCATCGTTCTCTTCCTGGCGTTCTTCTCGTCGTTCCTGGTGGCGGCGCGGCGGCGACTGCGGTTCCCTGCCGTGCTGTGGCTGTTGCCCCTCGGCTCCCTCGCGGTCTGGCTGTTGAACGGCCTGCGGATCGCGATCCTCGTGCTGATCGGCCACTTCGGCTCCGCCGACGCAGCGATCGAGGGTTTCCACGTCTATGCAGGTTGGCCGTTCCTCGCGCTGGCGGCGCTGTTGTGCGTGGGACTCGCGACGAGGAGCAGCCACTTCTCGCGGACGCGTGCCGCGCCGCAGACACCGGTGACGACCGGAGCGAGCGGATCCCCCGCGCCCTACATCGCCCCACTGGTCGTCGCGACGGCGTTGCTGATGATCGCGCGCGCTGCCTGGCTCTCCGAGACGCTGGTGCGCCTCGCCCAGGTCGCGGGCGTCGGAGTGCTGCTGATCGCGTTCCGGTCCACCTATCGAACCGTGTTGCGCGACGTCAGCGGTTGCGCGTTCGCGTTCGGCATCGTCGGGGCGCTCGCATGGGCGCTGATGGACTCGGCGGAGCCGAGCTCGTCGCGGTGGCTCGGGCTGATCGCGGGGATGGACGAGGCCGGAGGAACCGTGCGCGTCGCGACCACGGTCGTGGGTTACCTGGCCGTCGCTCCGCTCGTCGAGGAGCTCGCGTTTCGCGGCTACCTGCTGCGTCGCTTCGTGTCGGCGCGCTTCGATTCGGTGGATCCACGAAACCTCACCGCGCTGCCGATGACCCTGTCGTCGATCCTGTTCGGCGCGCTGCACGACTCGTGGCTCGCCGGTACCGCGTGCGGCGTGGTCTACGCGCTCGCGTATGCACGCCGGGGGCGCCTCGCCGACGCGGTCGTCGCCCATTCCGTCACGAATCTGTCGCTCCTGCTCGCCGCGAGCGCGACCGGTCAGTGGCACTGGGCGGGATGAGCGGCACCCGCCGGCTCGCCGCCGACCTCGCGTTCGCATTCCCGCCACCGCGGCGTTAGCATCCGGGTCCGGTCAGACCTTGGAGGGGTCGTGCGAACGATCCGATGATGGATGCTCGCAACAGGGCGTGATGCTCGAAGCGACACCGGAACCGGGCCATGCCCGATCCGGCGGAGTCGCCGTTTTCTCGCTGCTTCGGTCGCGTTCCTCGGCCTCGCTGCCTGTGCCTCACCGGGACGGCCGATGTCCGAGCTCGCGGACGAGATCAACAACACGTTGAGCCGTGGTCCGTATCGGGTCGCGAGCGGCGACGTGATCGAGGTCTCGTTCGCGTACCAGCCCGAGTGGAACCAGACGGTCACCGTCCGCCCGGACGGACGCGCCAGCTTCCTGAGCACCGGAGAGATGGAGGTCGCCGGCCGCACGATCGACTCGGTGACGAAGGAGTTGAGCGCTCGCTACGCCGCCCTCTCGACCAGCGGAGTCACCCCGGTGCCGACGCTCAACGTCAGCCTCCTCGCGACGCAGAACGACGCGGCCGGACTCGCCCACCAGGTGATCGTGGTGGGCGAGTTGAAGACGCCCGGCCCGATCACGCTCGGTGGCGCTCCGCTCTCGCTCGTCGAAGCGATCGGTCGCGCGGGCGGTCCGATCAAGGAGACCGCGCTCCTCGAGGAGACGCTGTTGGTCCGGCTGCTTCCCGACGAGGGTCGTCGCGTCCACTGGAAGATCGACGCCAGCGTCGACCAATGGGGCCTGTCGCGTCCGATCCTGCTGCAGGCGCACGACGTGGTGTTCGTCCCCAACAAGCCGATCGACAACGTGAACATCTGGATCGATCAGTACATCCGCAAGATGATGCCGATCTCCCTTGGCTTCGCGATTCCGATCCCGTGAGGGCGCGGATGGAGCCTGGCGCGCCGTTCGCCTGCAGCGGGTGATTCGGGAGGGTACGATACTGCCGTTCCGAGGGGGTCGAATCCCGGCCCACCAGCTTCTCTCACGATGTCCCGCGTCATGTTCCCCGAGACGCACCCATCCGAGGCCGATACCGACCGACATCGCTCCGGCGCGGACATGGGCGCGCCGTTGTTGGTGATCACCCCGTGTCGTGACGAGGCCCGCTTCGCGACGCGGACGCTCGACTCCGTCATCGCCCAGACCGTGCGGCCCGACCGCTGGGTCATCGTCGACGACGGATCCACCGACGGCACGGCCGAGATCATCGCGGATTACGCAGCGCGACACCCGTTCATCGAGCTGGTGAGACGCCCCGACCGCGGCAAGCGGAGCGTCGGACCGGGCGTGATCGCGGCATTCGGGTACGGGCTGGAGTCGGTCGACCTCGCGCCCTTCGAGTTCCTCTGCAAGCTCGATCTCGATCTCGACCTGCCACCGCGTTACTTCGAGATCCTGATCGGGCGCATGCGCACGGACCCGCAACTCGGGTCGTGCAGCGGCAAGCCGTACTTCCACGACGATGCGGGGGAACTCGTCAGCGAGAAGATCGGGGACGAGATGTCGACCGGTGCGTCGAAGTTCTATCGCATCGACTGCTTCCGCGAGATCGGTGGTTTCGTGCCGTTCGTGATGTGGGACGGCATCGACGTCCATCGCTCACGGATGCTCGGCTGGCACGTCCGAAGCTGGGACGAGCCGGAGCTGCGTTTTCTCCACCTCCGGCCGATGGGCTCGAGCGATCGGGGCTGGATGCGCGGTCGCGTTCGACACGGAGAAGGCCAGTTCTTCATGGGCACGAGCCTGCCGTACATGACCGCCAGTGCCGTCTACCGGATGACCCGACCGCCGTACGTCATCGGCGGTCTCGCGATGTGGTACGGATTCGTCCGGAGCTGGATCGCGCGAAGGCCACGCTACGAGGACTCCGACTTCCGGCGGTTCCTGCGCCGCTTCCAATGGCAGAGCCTCCTGCTCGGGAAGCGGCGGGCGATGCAGCGGGCCGAGCGATCGTCGATCGCCAAATGAACACCACGCCCGTGGCCGTCGACGACTCGCCACCTCGCTCGATCACGCTCGCGGGCGTCCGCCTCCACGCGATCACCGAGCAAGAGTGCATCCAGCGGATCGTCGCTGCGGGTCGGACGGGGCGTGGCGGCTTCGTGGTGACACCGAACCTCGATCACTTGCGCCGGCTCGTAGGCTCTCCCGAGTTGCGCGAGCTGTACGCGCGCGCCGAGCTCTGCGTGGCCGACGGGATGCCACTCCTGTGGGCGTCGAGGCTCCGCGGCACACCGCTGCCGGAGCGTGTGGCCGGCTCGAGCCTGACGATCACACTGACTGCGGCGGCGACCGAAGCGGGCCTGTCGGTGTTCTTCCTCGGCGGCGATCCCGGGACCGCCGATGCCGCGGCGAAGATCCTCCGCACACGCTTCCCGCGCCTCGCGATCGCAGGCACCGCTTGTCCGCCCCACGGATTCGATCGGGATGCGTCGCAGCTCGAGGCCGTCGAACTGCAGCTTCGCGACGCTGCACCGGATATCGTCTACGTTGCGCTCGGCTCGCCCAAGCAAGAACACGTGATCGCGCGGCTCGCGATCGTGCCTCCCGCGGGCCTGGTGGATCGGCGTCGGCATCAGCTTCAGCTTCGTCACCGGAGACGTCCGCCGTGCACCGCGCTGGATGCAACGCGCCGGACTCGAGTGGCTCCATCGACTCGCGCAGGAGCCGCGCCGCCTGGCACGGCGATACCTGCTCGATGGATTGCCGTTCGCCGGTCGGTTGTTCGCACGCTCGCTGCGCGAACGGTGGAGCGATACCACAGTTTCGGAACGCGTCCGCGCGCCGGAGCCCGAACGGTCCGATCGGAGTCAACCGTGACCGAGCGGCTCCACCTCGCGGTATCGATCGTCAACTACCGGACGCCCGCCCTGGTGGTCGAGTGCGTCGAGTCCGTCCTGCCCCAGATCGACCCGATCACCGATCGCATCGTCGTCGTCGACAACCAGAGCGGTGACGACAGCGTCGCCGTCCTGCGCGCCGCGATGGCGGCGCGCCACTGGCACCCCGTGCGACTCGTCGAGGCGCCCCGCAACGGCGGCTTCTCCGCGGGCCACAACCTCGGGATGGAGTCCGTCGCTTCCGACTGGTACTTGCTGTTGAACAGCGACACGATCGTCCGGCCGCACGCGGTGGAACGACTTCTCGCCGCGGCCCGCGCGGCACCCGACGTCGGCATTCTGTCTCCGCGACTCGAATGGCCCGACGGCAGACCGCAGACGAGCTGCTTCCGATTCCACACACCGATCAGCGAGCTGATCCATGCGGCCGCGACCGGGCCGATCACACGATTCCTCGAGCGGTGGAACGTCCCGATGCCGATCCCCGACACGGCGGTCGAGGTCCCGTGGACGAGCTTCGCGGCGGTGTTGCTCCGCGGCGCGATGCGGGACGAGGTCGGACCGATGGACGAGGGTTTCTTCATGTACTACGAGGACGTCGACTACTGCCGGCGCGCGCGCCGAGCGGTTGGTCGATCCCACGAGCCGTCGGCGCGGTCGTGCACCTGCGCGGCCAGAGCTCGTCCGTGAAGAGCGACACGGCCGCAGCGCGGCGCACGGCCGGGTACTACTACGCGTCGCGACGCCACTACTACCGGAGGGCCTGGGCCGCGGGGCCGGTGCTGGCCAACACGTGTTGGACCATCGGGCAGGCATCGCGCGCTGCCGCGAGCGGTTCGGCAACAAACAGCCGCACGCGGTCGCGAACGAGCTGGTGGACATTTGGAGGGCGCGCATGAGGCTGCCGGACTTCGTGATCATCGGCGCGATGAAGTGCGGCACGAGCACGCTGCACGACCAACTCGCGGCGCGGAGCGGCATCCTGATGAGCGAGCCGAAGGAGCCGAACTTCTTCAGCGACGACGAACGGTGGGCCGCGGGATCGACGC
This sequence comes from uncultured Planctomycetota bacterium, assembly GCA_963823025.1. Taxonomy (GTDB): domain Bacteria; phylum Planctomycetota; class UBA1135; order UBA1135; family UBA2386; genus CAWGKH01. The sequence continues at coordinate 151,535 of CAWGKH010000016.1, forward strand.
ATATGCCGAGCTGTTCGAGGGCGCGGGACGCGACGCAGCTCTGCGGTGAATCGAGCACGCACTACACGAAGCTGCCGACCTATCCCGATACCGTCGAGCGGATGGCGAAGCACCTTCCCGAGGCGCGGTTCGTCTACGTGATTCGCGACCCGCTCGAGCGCATCGTCTCGCAGTACGTCCACGAGTGGACGCAACGCGACGTGCGCGAGGACCTCGCCCAGGCAGTGGAGCGTCATGCGCGCTTCGTGGCGTACAGCTCCGTACGCGATGCAGATCACCCCATACCTCGAAAATTGGTCGCGCGAATCGCGTCCTGCTCGTGGCCTTCGAGCGGATGGTCGCGCAGCCCGACGACGGAGCTGGCGCGGATCTGCGCGTTCCTCGGCGACACGACGCCGCGAACTGCCGAAGTGGCGGCGCGATCTGCCGTCGGACAACGTGTCCGCGCGACGGCTGCGCAAGAGCGGACTGCGCGACGCCCTGAACGCGGTGCCTGGCGCCACCGCGCTGAAGAGCCTGATGCCCGAGAGTCTCAGGGAGCGGATGAAGTCCGTGTGGCGCATGCGCGAACGGCCGCAGCTCTCCGAGGCCATGCAGGCGCGGCTCACGGCCGCGCTCGACCCCGACCTCGAGAAGCTCGGGGCGCTGACCGGACGCCCGATCTCGGTCGCCACTTGGGCCGACGCGGTCGCCGACGCGCCGCTGGAGTGGTGCGAACGCTGAACCCGTGCGGTTCTCCGCAGGTCCACCCCGCTGGATGACGACAGGATGCGTAGGTACATTGCTGCCGGCCCTTCCCGAACGAACGCGTCCAATGACCGAGCCCTCGCGGCCCCGACCCGGACCAGCACGCATTCTGCTCGTGTCGACGCGACGGGCGTGTCCGGACATCTCGCGCTCGCTGACGTTCGAGTTCGAGGACGTGATCGCCTCCGTCGACCAGGTGGACGTGATCACTCCCGAACGTTGGGACCCCCGCAGCTCGTCGGCGATACCGGCTGGACCAGCGGCTCCGCCCTGTCCGCGCTGTTGCCGCGCGTCGGTCCGCCGCGGCGCGAGCCCTACGACCTGGTCGCGTTCGTGTGCCAGGGTCTCCCGACCTGATCCACTCGGTCCCGGTGGACGTGCTGCGAAGAGCAGGCCGTCGTAGTGTCCTGTACGTGGAGGAGCTGTGGAGTCACGGTCTGCCGTCGCGACGGGGTGAGCTCGCCTGGGCCCGTCGGTTCGACCACGTGTTCCTCTGCGTGCAAGGGCACGGTGAAGCCGCTGCACGAGCTGACCGGCGTCCCGGTCGACTACGTCGCGCCGGCCGTCGACATGATCCGTTGGGCCGACCGTCGACCCGACGCGGCGCGCGCGGTGGACATCCACTGGTTCGGCAGGCGAGACCAGGCGATCCACGACCGGCTCAAGGCATACGCGAAGCGCTCGCAGCGGTTCTACCTTTACGACACCGCGATCCGCAGCGATCCCGAGGACATGGCGGATCACCGTGACCAATTCCGAAGCCGGCTCACGGCGACCAAGATCGCCATCGTGCTGCCGGCCAAGATCAACCGGGGAGACGAGATCCGGAAACAACACGAAGTCGGCTTCCGGTTCTTCGAATGCCTGGCGGCGGGAACCGTGCTCGTCGGCGAACCACCCCGGACCCACGTCGCCGACGGATCTGCCTGGGCTGGGCGGACGCGGTCGTGTCGGTCGATTCCCAGCGCGATCTCGAACGGACGTTGGACGATCTGCTCGGGGACGACGGCAGGCGATGCCCGCATCTCGGCGAGGAACACCCGCGAGTCGCTGTGCCGGCACGACGTCGCTCACCGCTGCGGCGAAGATGCTCGAGCACCTCGGCTTGCCGAGACTGCCCGAGCTCGATCAGCGCCTCACGGAGCTGGCAGGTTCGACCGAGCGCTTCGACGCCGTCGGCGCGAGCCGTTCCCCACCTGGAATGAGCTCGCCCAGCGCGAAACGGCCGAACGCGCCCTCATTCCCGCGCCGCGTCGCCGGGAGCCTTGTATTCGATCAGCGCCGGACGCCGGCCTCGGACCCGGCCGACCAGGAACCTCGGCGGCGCCGGCGAGCTCCGGCAGCTTCGCCAGCGCGCAGAAGGCCGCATAGACCGACGCGTCGGCCGGCCGATCGCCCCGCCGCAGGCGGTACCGGCGGATCCGGAACCACAACAGCAGGTATCCGGCCAACCAGATCGCGAGCGCGACCGGAATCGCGAGCGCGAGTCCCCACCGACCAGCCGCGAACAGCGCGAAGGTCGCGCAGGCGCCCGGCCAGGCCAGCACCCAGAACAGCCCGCTCGTCAGGGCGCGTCGGCGGGGATAGTCGCGACCCGTACATCGCGATGCCCTCCGCGACGACGAAGCCGGCACGCACGCAGCGACGCCACCACTGCGAGAAGTGCCGCATGTCGACGTCGTGGAAGGTCATGTCGGCATCGATCCGCAACACCTTCCAACCCGCCCGGCGGATGCGCAGGCACAGCTCCGGTTCCTCCCCTGCGATCAGCCGATCGTCGAATCCGCCCACGGCGTCGAACGTCCGGGTCCGCATCAACGCATCGCCGCCGCACGAGCGCGTCTCCCCGATCTCGGTGTCCCACTCCATGTCGCACAGGCGGTGATAGACGTTGGCGTCCCGACGACGTCTCGCGCCGCCGGCCGCACGCGACACCGACGTCGTCGCGCTCCATCAAGACGTCGGTCGCCCGTTCCAGCCATCCCGGCGCGATTTCGCAATCGCCATCGACGAACTGCACCATTCGAAGCCGTGGCCACCGCTCCAGCAGCGCGCGGTGCCCGGCATTCCGTGCGCGCGCCGCCGTGAAGGGTCGGTCCTGCGCCAGTTCGACGACGATGACCCCCCGCGAGCGAGCGAACGCGACACTGCCGTCGGTCGACCCGGAATCGACGTACACACGCGTGCGAGGGTGGCACCGACAGCGACTCGAGGCACCGGACGAAACGCGAACCCTCGTTCCGACCGATGACGACCACGCCGACCGTCCCTCCGTCCGAAACGCGAACGGGCTCACTCACGCATCCCCTCGCGACCGGTCCAGGACGACACCAGCCACCGTTGCACCGGCGGCGCGAACCGACTCGACGAGGGACGCGATGCCCGGACTTCGAGGAGCGCGACTGATCCACGACGATCTCGACGGCGTCGACCAGCCGGAGGATGGCGTGTCCGTCGGGACGTTCGGCCAGACTCGGCAACTCCAGGATGACGAACCTGGCGCGCTCGGCGAGTTGGTCGAGCAGCTGACTCAGCGGACGCTTCGACCGGGCGGACCGACTGGAGCGGCACCGCGTTCTCGTCATCGTCGCCGAACGCCACGGACGCCTCGCTCGAATCCGAGAGGAAGGTCAGGCCCGGCACGCCGGTCGGCACGAGCGCCTCCTCGAGCGACGCCCTCCCTTCCAGGACCTGGGCCCAGCCGACGGTCGTGCGGATCGACAGCCGCCGCTGCAGCCAGGACGGACGGCCGCCGCAGCCGACGTACACGACGCGCTCGCCCCCGTGCAGTGCCAGCCCGACGGCGAAGCAGCCGGCGATCCGCGACGCGTCGCCGTTCGGTGCATCGGTGACGAATGCGACCTCGAGACCCACGTCGCTGCCGGGATCGAAAGACCACTTCGGCCACAGGGATGCGATCGCGTCCTCGAAGTCACCGAGCCGTTCCCGCAGTGGCTGCGGCAGACGCGACCCGCCCTCGGACGACTTCGTGCGACGGCCGTCCACCGAGCCGTGGAACGGTGCGCGCAGCCGGTTCAGGTCCGAGGGGTGACGAATGACCGGGTCCCTCACGGCGCGCAGGAAGGCCACGAGGCCAGCGAGCATGGCGCCGAGAAACGCGCCGAGCACCAGCATCTTCCCGCGGTTCGGGCCCACCTTGTCCCGCGGCCACGTCGCACGATGCACCACGCTGATGTTGCTCAGGTCCAGCTGATCCAGGCGCTGGATCTTCTCGAGGCTCGCATAGCTCTCCTCGAGTCGATCGGACTGCGTACCGAGATCGGACGCCTTCTTCGAAAGCTCGTTGTTGCGCAGCTCCAGGGAAGAGAGCCGGTCGAGCTCGGTTCGGGCGTCCTTCAGCTGGGCCTCTCGATCCGCCTTCCGATTCGTCGCCGCGACGATGCCGACGATCGCGTCGTCGAGTTGCTGGCGGAGCTGCTGCCTGCGCGGATCCTCCTCGACCACGCCGCTGCTCTCGTACTCGATGATCGGCTTCATGTTGGCTCGCTCGGCGTTGACCGTCGCGATGCGAGACCGGATCTCCTGCAGTGCCTTCTGGACCTTCGGATCGGTTCCGAAGCTCTGGAGCAGAAGCTCGTTCTCGCTGCGCGTCAGCTCGCTCAGGAGCGAGCTCAGCGACGCGTACTCCGGATTCGCGAAAACCTGCTTCGTCTTGCCGACGGTGCGTTCCGCGGGCGCCTTGTCGTAGAAGCTGCTGCAGGAGGTCCTTGCGGGCCTTGTTCGACTCGAGTTCGACGCGATCCGCGATCAGTCCCTTCTCGAGGTCGCCGATGTTCTTGAAGAGCGCGTCTCGCTGCGCCTTCATGTCGTAGACGCCGTTCTCCTGCTGGAACTCGTGAAGCGCGCGCGCGGCAGCGTTCGCCTCGAGCTCGACGGCGTCCCATTCGTCCTTGAGGAACGCGAGCGAACTCGACGTCTCGAACACCTCGCGGTGCAGGTCGAACACCGCCTCCAACGCGGCGTCGACGATCAGGTGGGCGAGCCGTGGTGACGTCGCCGTGCAACTCACGGTCAGCACGCTGGAGTCGGGCTCGGGGAAGATCGCCAGGCTGTTCTGGAGCACCTCCTGCGCCGCGTCGAGGGGCGAAATGTGCTCCTCGGAGGAACGATGACTGCCCGACGAGAACCACCACGCCTGAAGCTTGTGCAACAGCCGCACCTGCAGCGGCGTGCTCGCATCGTCGTTGGCCGCGGGATCGTAGGGTTCGAGAACGGTCTGCGGACCGACCGCTTCGGCGACCAATTGCATGAGTCGCGGGCTCTGGAGAATCTGCATCTCGTTCGCGAGCGACTCGCGGACGCTACCCGGCCGGGCCTGCTCACCAGCGACCGCGGTCTCCGGAGTCACCGACTCGCGCACGCCCGGGCGAACCAGCAGCTTGCCGATCGACTCGTAGGTGTTGGGTCGGATCGCCCCCGCGAACAACCCGGCGGACGTCCCGAGCAACAGGATCACGAGGCAGATCCAGCGAGAGTGCCAGGCGGCGCGCAACACGAACGACAGCGTGTCGACCAATCCGTTCTCCCGGTCGGGCATCGACGGCTCCAATCCACCGCCCGCCCGACGCTCGCCGATGGCGCCTCGCCACTGGTCCCCGCCGTCCGCCCCGCCATGGAGTTGGCTCGCGCCAGTCGCCGCCTGCCGGGACCGAGCCGTTTCGCTCTGCTGTATCGGATATCCGTCGTCCATCTGTCAGAACCTCGCCGGCTGGCGCACGCGGGGTCGCGGCCTCAGCACGGTGCTCGCTGCGATTGTCCGTTCCTTCATCGCGGCTCGCGCGGGGCTCGTGGTCACCGTCGCGAACTCCTTCGCTCCGAGCATCCCCGACAACCCGCCGATCCCCATCAGGACCGGAGATACGCGAACGCGTTCACGGTCGCGTCGACCGAGTGCAACGCCATCAACACTCCCATCGACATGAGCAGGTAGGTCGCCGCCGGATCGCGCACGGATCGGATCCTCGACCAGAGCCCGAAGCTGGGGAGCATGTGACAGCGCCAGGATCGACAACAACCCGACGATGCCGTTCTTCGCGAAGGCGATGATCCAGAGGCTGTCGGTCGTCACGGTCGTGTAGTGACCGTCGTCGGCCTTGACGTACTGGAAGTACCAATTCGACCAGCCGAACAGCCAACGATCCTGCGCACGCGCGAGCAACCGGTTCTCGCAGTCGATCCGGTACTCGAACGACTGCGCCCGGTCGGCCGACGCGGTCCCGGCCAGCTCCACGAGGCTCTGCTCGTTCCAGGCACCGGTCGCTCGCACGGACACGAGCAGGCAGACCAGGACCAGGATCGCGACCCAGCCCTGACGCGCGAGCTTCGCGGGCCACTGCATGACCAGGAACGACCCCGCGATGAACAGGATCAACGCTCCCATCGAGCGAGCCGCGACCAACGTGAATGCGAGCAGACCCGCGACGACGCCGATCGGGACTCCGAGTATCCGGATGCGCCGCCCGGAACGCCAAATCGAGAGCGCCAAGAGCGAGGCTCCAGCGAGCCACATCGTCAGCTCCAGACCGTGATGCGTGAAGACCATCGGCCGGAAGGTCGAGCCGCGCCGCGTCTGCAGGAAACTGTCCTGGTGCACGCCGTACACGTACTTGTGCAGCTGCGGACTCATCCGGTACTTCGAAGAGGCACAAGGGGACGTAGACGAGCGCCACCGAGAGCACCGCGACCGCCCACCGCTGCAGGCCCTGGATCGAGCCCAGGTAGACCCGACCCGCGACGTACGGGGCTGCCCACGTGATGGTCCGCCAGACGATCGAGGACAACGCGTCGTAGATCCCGTTGCCGTTGGTGATCGAGGAGATGCCGGCGGACAGGCACCAGACGATGATCGGCAGGTCCCAGGCCGACGGTCGAATCCGGGTAACCGCCTGCGAGTCGCACAGGAGCATGCCGGCGAACAAGCCTGCCGCGATTGCCGTCTCCTTCGTGAAGTCGGGGAATCCGGGCAGCGCGATCTGGCCGATCGGCAGGAAGAGCCAGCCACCGAGAACGACGATCAGCGCCGCGAGCCATCCCGGCTTGATCGCGAACAGAACGACCGAGATGGGGACCCAAGCGAGCAGCGCAATCGGGATCAGCGCCGTCATCTCAGTCGCGGCTCCGGATGACCTGCCCCAGATTGCGCAACATCGGACCGCCCCACGGCAGCCAGCACAGAGTCACGACGACCAACACGGCGATGCACTGTAGCCAGGTCGGTCCACCCTGACCGGCGACGACCCGCGTCGCGAGCACGCCCAGCGCCGACGAGCCGAAGAACACCACCGAGAAGCCGAAGTCGCGCCCGAAGTCCCGGACCCCGAGCCGATTGCTGGCCCACATCGCGACCGCGTAGCGGATAGAACGTCGGCGATCACGTAGCCGATCAGCGCGCCCTCGAAATCGGCCAACCAGAACCCGAGAGGGATCAGCGTCACCATCCCCACGACCTTGGCGAACCCGGAGGGTCCTGAAAGGTATTTCCGGTGCCGATCATCAGCGTTCCTCGCGTGCTCTCGAGCACGCCACCGAACCACCCTCCGATCGCGAGCCACTGGAGCATCCAACCAGCGTCGATCCACCGGTGGATCCGGACAGCAGCCCTACCGCCGCCGGACCACCGCCGCACAACCCGGCCAGCATCCACCCGCCGAGCACGAGGACCGGCGTGCGCACGCGGACGAACGTCGCGCCGAGGCTCGACCGCCCTTCCGCGGCGCGGGAGAAGACGGGGAACATCACCGACTGAGCGAGCTTCGTCGAGAGCTCCACCGGGATCTGCTGGAGCATCACCGCGATGTTGTAGACGCCGACGACGCCGATGGGGATGAGCTTCGCGAACACCAGACGGTCGGCGTGCCGCGCCAGGAGCATCAGCAGCGTGCTGACGAAGATCCACTTCCCAAAATGGAAGATCGCACGCGCAGAACGCCGGATCCCAAGCGAGCCGGTCTCCGGTCCCGAGCAGCAGATGGCTGCCGATGGTCTTCGTGAGCTGGGCGGCCAGCATCGAGCCGATCAGCGCCCACGGTGTCGGATGGATCAGGACCCAGCCGACGGCGAACGCAGTGCCGACGATCTGCGAGACCAGTTCCAGCGTCACGACCGCTCGCACGTCGAGGTTCCGACCGCGCACGTGCAGTGACGTCGCCTCGAAGCCGCCGAGAGCGATCCCGAGGCCGGCGACCCCGACCATCGCAGCGAGCACCGGCTGGTCGTAGAAGTCGGCGACGAACGGGGCGATCGCGTACCAGGACCAGCGACAGGCCGAGCCCGCGTGCTGCCTGGATCGTCCACGCCGTGTTGCGAAAGGCCCGCTCCTCGCCGCGCGGGTTCTGGATGATGCTCTGCCCGATGCCGAAGTCGGTGAACAAGATATGTACACCAAGGACGACCGGCCAGACGATCGCCACGAGACCGGGTCCCCGTCGGTCCAGAAATCGGGTCAGCAGCAGGTTGGACCCGAAGCGCACCACCTGCCGGCTCGCGAACCCCGCGATCGACCAGATGCCGCCCCAGGCGACGCGCTTGCCGGAGTGCTGGGCCTGAGCCGGAGGCATGTCGCCGGGACCCGTCGCAGCCACTCCGCTGTCCGGCTCGGCGACCGGGGGCGGGATTCCGCGTTCCTGAGACAAGCTGGTAGCGCCTCTGAGGATCACCGCGCGCGGGAGCGGCGAGGCGGGCTCTCCAAGGCCGTCGATGTCGAAGCCCCGGATCGACACCCGGGAGCGGAAGGCTACCATGCACGACTTCGCGCGCCACCTCTCCGGAGAGAACCGCCTCCGAGTCGGGCGGGTCCCATCGCGCGACGTTGTTCAGCGGCCCTCCCGCCGGACGCGATCCGCACGGTTCGGGCGATGCCAACGATCCGAACGTCGCGATTCCGGAACTCGAGCCGTCCCTTTCCGGGAGACGCGCACCCTCCTTTGCCCAGAAGCTCCTCTCAAGCCGGACTCCGTCACGGTGCCCGATGCGGAAGCGGACCCGTTGGCCAGCGGTCGATGTACCCCTGGGCATTCGACCCGCGGTCTGGAGGACACATGCTTACTCGTCTTGCCCAGTCTACCCCACTCCCGATGATCGCGGCGTCGATCCTGCTCGGGCTTGCGGCCTGTTCTTCCGGGGGCGTCGAACAGGCGCCGTTCCAACCGAATCCAGGCAGCGCGGTGACGCTCACCCCGCAAGAGCCCTTCATGGCTTCGTGCTGGTGGGCGACGTTCCGTCCCCCACGAGCAAGAGCTACCAGCTACAGAACGCCGGCACGGACGACGTCGGAGTCGTGCTGCTCGCACCCGAGGTGGATTGGGTGACGGCGAGTCCTTCGAACGGCGTTGTCCCGGCGGGCGGATCCATGACGGTCGATGTCGCGCTCGACGAGACGAATGTCATCGGACTGACCGTGGGGAACCACCTCGCCGAGTTCCTGATTTGGTTCGTGAGGGCTCGACCGAGGTGCTCGCCGCGATCCATGAACAGGTGAACGTCGATGACCGCGCGCAGGGCTTCTCGATGAACCTGCAGCCACCGTCGGGGCTGTCCGCGTCGGGCGTGGCCGGCGGTACGTTCGGCCCGGGCCGCAAGCTCGGGACTCGTGGTCGAACAACGGGGACACCGCGATCAGCTGAGCACACGACCTGTATGCTCAACTGGGCGTCGACGACCTGTCCTCCGAACTGGGACGTGCAGCCCGGCGCGCACCTCGACTTCGACGTCGTCATCGACCAGGGTCGTGCGGCCCAGCTCACCGCCGGCAACTACCATGCGGTGTTCCAACTCCGCAACGCCGCGGACAGCCAGCCGGTCGATTCGATCGCGGTCGACCTCCGCGTCGATCCGCGCGGTCCGTCGATGGCGCTCCAGCCGCAGACCGGACTGTCGTCGAGCGGCTCGCAGGGCGGGCCGTTCTCGCCGACCCAGGTAGTCGGACACGTGGTCGAACAACGGCGACGCTGCCCTCGACTACCGCCGGCGAACCACCGCCGGCTGGATCGCCGTCAGCGGGGCCACGACCGGAACCGTCAACCCGTCTGGCTCGATGCAGTTCGTCGTCTCGCTGGGTTCGTCGGCCACCGGTCTCGGCGTCGGCACCCACACCGGCAGCGTGATCCTCGAGGATCGGAACACCGGTGCGACCGTCCAGACGATCGACGTCCAGCTCCTCGTGCAGTCGACTTCCAGCACCGGCTTCACCGACTTCCCGCCGAGCACCGACACGCGACAGGTCTTCGTCAGCAGCTCGGGCAACGACTCGAACAACGGCCTCAGCGCGCAGTCACCCAAGCGCACGATCGCCGCGGCAGTCGGTCTCCTGCGCAACGGCTACCCCGATCAGCTCCTGTTCAAGCGCGGCGAGACGTTCAACGACTCGTTCGGCAACTTCCACAAGAGCGGCCGCTCCGCCACCGAGAAGATGGTGATCGGCACCTACGGTCAAGGCGCGAGACCGCGCATCCAGACCGGCAACCAGAAGTTCTTCGAGTCCGCCGGCGACAACCTCGAGCACCTCGCCATCGCCGGACTCGAGATCACCGCCAACACCTACGACGGCACCAACGGTGATCCGACCGCGATTTTCTTCTACCGCCACGCCGCCGACATCCTGCTCGAGGATCTCGACATCCACAACTGGAACTTCGGCATCGCCACCCAGGGCGAGGGCTGGAACGACTCGATCACCAACTTCACCGTCCGGCGCTGCGTGATCGCCGAGTGCTACTGCGTCGGCTCCTCCGGAAGACCCCAGGGCGTGCTCTCGAACTTCACCGACGGCTACACGCTCGAGGACTGCTACCTCCTCAACTGCGGCTACAACCCGAACGTCTCCGGCTCGATCAAGAACATCTACCGGCACGCCACCGACTTCGACAACGACACCCGCAACACCACGATCCGCGACTGCGTGATCGCCGAGACCTCCGCTCACGGCATCCACCTGCGCGGCTCCGGCCTCGACGTCCAGGACAACCTCGTCTTCCACGCGCCGATCGCGATGGTGTTCGGCACCGGCGACAACCCGCAGTACACGATCGGTGGTGCCACCGGCCAGTTCATCAACAACGTCGTCATGGAGGGCACCGACATCGACTCCAGCCACCCCCGGGGGATGGGGCATCGGGGCGAGCAACGTCGGCTCCGGGCTGATCCGCGGCAACATCTTCGCCCACAGCCGCGCCAACCACTCCCTGAGCCTGCCGTTCTCCATCCATGCCGGGGACAACGGCATCGGCGTGCACAACCTGATGATCCGCGACAACACCGTCTACGACTGGGACGGCAAGTCGACGTTCTGGCGTTTTTCGACCTCGGTGTCGAACGTCACGCTGGGCAGGACAACGACTTCCAGAACCCCAACCCGTTGCCCGGTGCGATGTCGAGCTACGCAAAGTTCATCGAGGTCGACCCCGCGTATCGCAACCACCTCAGCGCATCCGGCAACCACTTCGCCAGTCCCGATCCGGAGAACATGTGGTTCCAGGTCGGCGGCTTCGGCGACCTCCAGTTCTGGCGCAGCCAGATCGGCGACACCACGTCGAGCCGAACCCAGCTCAACTACGTCGATCCGAACCGCACCTGGCGCACCTACATGGACATGGTCGAAGGCCGCGCTCGCGGTACGTCCACCGACCAGAACCTGTTCACCAAGTGGCGCCAGCAGGCGCGCGGCACCTGGGACGACCGCTATACGGCGGCCCAGATCAACGCCTACATCCGCGCCGGCTTCGTGACTCAGTGAGCAGCCGCCCCGCGGGCGCCGGCGAGTCCCGGCGCCCGGCGGCGACGAACCCCGCCGCGCAGCGCCGGCCCGACGGAAGGCCAGAAATTTCCGATCCAGGATCCACGCCTGGGCGATTCGCTGCAAACCGCGTGGCGACACCGGGGTACGCGCACCGGGCAGTGGCATCGGACGGTCCCGGTTGGCCGCGGCCGCAGGACTTCTTCGAGCCGGTCCGGCGCCGCACCCCGTAACGGCCGCAAACGCGCGCGGACAGCGGTCAGTGACGCGGGAGCGCACGCCGGTCGAGCTCGACCAGGTGCGCCGGTCCCGGTCGGGGATCCGCCGGCCCCTCTTCCCGACTGGTAGCCCCGTGGTCGTCCGCTCGTGCGACCCCGTACGACGCCACACCCTGGTCCCTCGGACAGGCTCCGCATCGATGACGACCCAGGTCACCCGGCTCGCCGGGTTTGTCGTGCTCACGTTCACCCTCCTGGCTGCCGGATGTGACTCCGGTCACAAGGCCGCGAACGGTTCCCCGGATTCGTCGCAAGGGCTCGTGATCGCGAGCACCTCCAACCCGGGCCCGGGCGACCTGGTGGTCCGCGACGGTGCCGACGCCGACATCTACTTCCAGTCGACCGGCGCCGAGGTGACGGCGAACTGGTCGATCCGCGGCAACCTCGGGAGCGGTCCGGCGAACTCGCCCCAGCCGTCCGCCGCCGGATCGGCGACGCTCAACGGCAACTCGCGAGGCGGTGGCTCGCCGATCGAGACCGGTGCGGCGAGCGGTGACTACCAGTGGGCGGCGGGCTCGGCTCCTGGTCTCGCCGACCTCGTGCCGCTGACCTCCGCCGGTCAGAACACCAGCGCGACCGCCCGCGGGCTTCGCCTTCCTCATGGCGCCCAGGTGTTCGTCAGCGTCTTCGCGGTCGACGCCGGTGGTCAGCTGTTGATGGTGGCGTTGTCCGACGGTGTGGAGGTCGACCTCCGCTCGCCCCTCGCCGGCACCGTCAACGACGGCACCGGGTACCGACGGTCGACACCCAGGCAGAACCAGACCGACTTCAGCGCCAACCTGTACGGGTTCTCGGATCTGGGCTCGGGCATCCAGGCACTACGAGTGGTCGATCGTGACGTCCCCCGGTGCTAAACGACACCCTTCGGATGGACGGACGTGGGGACTGCAGACGCACGCGACGGCCCACAACCTGGATGCTCACGATCGGCACTGCGCTACTTCGCGTCGGTGCGTGCCGTCGACTCAGGCGAGGCAATGTCGAACGGTAACGGCGACGTCCGACGGCAGCGCAGTGCTGGGCGGCGACCGGCGGGGGCTTCCACCGACTTCCCGCCGAGCACTCGACACGCGACAGGTTGTTCGTCAGCAGCTCGGGCAACGACTCGAACAACGGCCTCAAGCGCGCAGTCACCCAAGCGCACGATCTGCCGCGTGCAGTCGGCTCCCTGCGCAAACGGCTACCCCGATCAGCTCCTGTTCAAGCGCGGCGGACGTTCAACGACTCGTTCGGCAACTTCCACAGAGCGGCCGCCGCCACCGAGAAGATGGTGATCGGCACCTACGGTCAAGGCGCGAGACCGCGCATCCAGACCGGCAACCAGAAGTTCTTCGAGTCCGCCGGCGACAACCTCCAGCACCTCGCCATCGCCGGACTCGAGATCACCGCCAACACCTACGACGGCACCAACGGTGATCCGACCGGGATCTTCTTCTACCGCCACGCCACCGACATCCTGCTCGAGGATCTCTACATCCACAACTTCAACTTCGGCATCGCCACCCAGGGCGAGGGCTGGAACGACTCGATCACCAACTTCGCCGTCCGGCGCTGCGTGATCGCCGAGTGCTACTGCGTCGGCTCCTCCGGAAGACCCCAGGGCGTGTTCTCGAACTTCACCGACGGCTACACGCTCGAGGACTCTACCTCCTCAACTGCGGCTACAACCCCAACGTCTCCGGCTCGATCAAGAACATCTACCGGCACGCCACCTACTTCGACAACGACACCCGCAACACCACGATCCGCGACTGCGTGATCGCCGAGACCTCCGCTCCACGGCATCCACCTGCGCGGCTCCGGCCTCGACGTCCAGGACAACCTCGTCTTCCACGCGCCGATCGCGATGGTGTTCGGCACCGGCGACAACCCGCAGAACACGATCGGTGGTGCCACCGGCCAGTTCATCAACAACGTCGTCATGGAGGGCACCGACATCGACTCCAGCCACCCCCGGGGATGGGGCATCTGGGCGAGCAACGTCGGCTCGGGCTGATCCGCGGCAACATCTTCGCCCACAGCCGCGCCAACCACTCCCTGAGCCTGCCGTTCTCCATCGATGCCGGGGACAACGGCATCGGCGTGCACAACCTGATGATCCGCGACAACACCGTCTACGACTGGGACGGCAAGTCGACGTTCTGGCGCTTCTCGACCTCGGTGTCGAACGTCACGCTGCAGGACAACGACTTCCAGAACCCCAACCCGTTGCCCGGTGCGATTCGAGCTACGCAAAGTTCATCGAGGTCGACCCGCGTATCGCAACCACCTCAGCGCATCCGGCAACCACTTCGCCAGCCGGACGCCGAGAGCACCTGGTTCCAGGTCGGCGGCTTCGGCGACCTCCAGTTCTGGCGCAGCCAGATCGGCGACACGACGTCGAGCCGAAGCCAGCTCAACTACGTCGACCCGAACCGCACCTGGCAGCACCTACATGGACCTGCTCGAGGGCCGCAACCGCGGCACCTCCACCGACCAGGACCTGTTCACCAAGTGGCGCCAGCAGGCGCGCGGCACCTGGGACGACCGCTATGCGCGGCCCAGATCAAGCCTACCCGCGCGGCTTCCAGACCCACTGACACTCGGCGATGCCGTCGATCCCGCCGATCGCCGGCTGACCCGGCCGCGCGCTCCGCGCGCAGGCACACGCGCCGCTTCGCGACCCAGCGCGGCTCCCGCCACTGGAAGGGCCATGCCCACCTTCGGTGGACATGCCCCGAGGCAGTCGGCCGCGCTTCCGTTTCGGGGCCGCTCCGGCTCCGCGTCCTCGCGTTCCGCGAGGACCCTCCGAATTCGCAACCAGCGCGGCTCCCGCCCCCATGGAAGGGCCATGCCCACCTTCGTGGACATGCCCCGAGGCAGTCGGCCGCGCTTCCGTTGGATCGTCATGCAGCTACGCTGGCGCGCGATCCGATGGACATGCCGCCAACTGCCGACGACGGGTCGACACGACGACTCGACGACAAGTTCGACTCGCCGCTCGCACCCGGCGAGGTGATCGGCTCGCGTGCGCGCGACGAACGGTGCGCCTCGGGGCGGACGTCGAGGGCCGACTCGCGATCGACCACGGCGCCCTTCGGATCCGATGCCCACGCGAGCCCGGCTGGGCGCGTCACGGCATCGCCTACGGGCCGTTCGAACTCGCCGACGGAATGCATTCGCGACCATCCTGCTGAACGGGCACCACGGCTCGCAGACCAAACAGCTCGCGCCGGGAGCCGTCGTCGAACGCTTCCGGCGCGCGACCTGGCGCGCGCGACGGACGGCGAAACGCGCGCTGGTCGGCGTGCTCCGCGCAGTGCGCACGACGGCTGGCATCGTCGGCGTGGACACGCCCGAATCACTACCGCTGGCCCTCGATCCGCACCAACCTGCTCACGGCTGGTTCCGCGAACGGGTTCCGCGCGGGTCCGCGGGGCGCGACCGCCGCGTTCGCGGTCCGCGCGACCGACGGCGACAACGCGGCGCTGCTGGCTCACGTCGACGGAGGCTGGCCCGCCGTGCTCCGGGCATTGCCGAACGTCCCCCTGACGCTCGTCGTCGTGCGTCGCGCACGCGGCGCCGTCTACTGGGTCGGTGGCCCCGAGCGCACGCGCGGGCTGCCCAGCCCCGATCGCCTCCGGCCGCTGGCGCGGGACGCGCGCGCTCGCGGCGGAACGAGGATTCGCCGGAGTCCACCAGTCGATCCTCGGCGAGATCGGGTTTCGCGTCGACAGTCGGATCTACGGCTGTCGCGTCGGTCCCGCCCCGGACCTCGCGCTCCCGGCATTCGCCGACGATCTGGTCGGCGCCGGCCCGCCGCCGAGCGACACCTGGGAGCTGGCGCGAGGGTCGTTCCGTCGCGGGCCGCGCGGCGTGCCGATAGCGGAGCCGGCGAATCGCTGGCCATCGCGAGGGCGCCGATCGATCTCGCGCTCGCATGCGCGCACCGTCACGCTCGCAGACGGCGGCGAGGGGGCATCGGCTGGCTCGAGCGGGCTCGATCGAGGTCACGGGTGCTCGTCGCCGCGGAACGAGTGCGCATCGTCGCGCTGAACGGCACGTCGGCGCGGAGCTCGTCGCCGAAGCGCGAGCGACGCCGCCAGTCCGGGCTCGGAGCTGTCGATCAGCTCCAGCGCTGGCCGGACCGAATCGACCTGATCCTGTCCGGAGCAAACGCCCTCGTCCGCGGCCGTCGAGTCTCGGGAGCCGTCCGCCGTGCGGCCGTGCCTTCGGGTCGCGGACGGTGCAGGCCACGTCGTGCGCGACCTCGAGTGTTTCGCGGAAGCTCGCGCCCGCGGCGTCGCGGCGACGACCCGGATGCCGACGGCGACACCGCGGGGCACGCCGGTGTTCACCGACGCTTTTCGCGACCCGTCGGGTGAGCTGGCCGGCCGCGCGCTGCCGAGCGGCGAGGCGTGGAGACGATTCGAGGGCACGGGCCACGTCGACGTATCGGGCGAGGGCCGGGCCACGCGTACGCGCATCGCGCGAGCGACCGAACCCGGGACGGACGATGTTCACGCTGCCATGGGAACCCGACGCTCCCGCGGACCTCGAGGTCACGATCACGCCACCGGGCGAGCGCCGCGGCGACGGTCACCTCGGCCGGGCCGGCTCGGCATTCGTGCAGGACGCGGACAACTACCTGACGATCAGCGAGTGGAACGACGACTTGTTCGGGGGCAGCTCGATCTCGTCGTTCCTGCGTCACCACGGTGACGAGGACATCTACCGCGCGGTCTGGACCAACGTCGGCAACCGTGTCGCGCCGGGCCGCACGCATCGCCTGCGCGCGACCTTCGACGGCAAACGCTACTGGGTGTTCATCGACGACGAGCCGGTGCTCTACCGGGCGCTGTCGGACGTCGATCCGTCGTGCGAGGCGTTCGCGATCCGACACGTCGGACTCGTCGTGAACTGGGAGTTCGGCGACGACACCGGAAGCGTGTTCCGTCGGTTCGTCGCCTTTCGAGGAGATCGAGCGTGACCGTGCGCCGTCGGATCGGCCGCGTCGTGCGTGAGGTCCAGCGCGCGCCGATCGCGTGCCGCGACGCCCTCGCCCGCGCCTTCCACGGCCTGACCGGTGCACGCTTCGCCACCGTCGATCACGGCATCGCGCGGGGCCTGAGGATGACAGGCGGCCGCTCGGGCCTCGATCGCGTCCGCGGCCGGGACGAGCTGCCGGTGCAGGACGCGATCCGCGAGCGGCTACGGCCTGGGGCCACCTTCTACGACATCGGCGCGCACGTCGGTGTGTTCGCGTGCGGCGCGGCGCACCTCGTCGGCGCGAACGGCCGGGCGATCGCCTTCGAGCCCCTGTCCCGGAACGTCGCGATCCTGCGCCGCAACCTCGACCGGAACTCCATCGGCAACGTCACGGTCGTCGCCGCAGCGGTCGCTGCGCGCGAAGGCGAGCAGACCCTGATCGTCACCGAGAATCCCGGCGGCGCCGTGTTGGAGAGCAGCGGCGCGGTCCCCGACGATCGCGAGGGAACGGTCGCGGTCCCGACGGTGACGATCGACGGCCTGATTGCACGCGGCGAGATCCCGCCACCCGACGTCGTCAAGCTCGACGTCGAAGGCGCCGAGCTCGAGGCTCTGCACGGGATGCACGACACGCTCCGCGACCACCGGCCGACGATCGTCTACGAGGTGGACGGTCGCACCACGGAAGCGGTCGCCGCCAGACAGGCGCCGATCCGGCGCCTGCTCGAGACCGCCGGCTACCGCATCGGCGAACTCCCCGACTCGTATCCGCACGTCGCTTGGTGCGTCCGGCACTACGTTGCCGAACCCGAGCCCGACCAGACCGAGTCGTAGACGCGCAGAGTGTCGCGTGCGGAGGCTTCGAGCGAGAACGATGCCTCCACCGCGGCGCGGCCCCGGTCGCCGAGCCGCGCCGCCCTCGTCGGATCGGCCAGCAGCGCGTCGATCGCACCGGCGAACGCCTCGACGTCTCCCTGCGGCACGAGCGAGGCCTCGGCGACGTCGGGCGGCATCGCCTCCCGCAGGCCCGGCAGTTCGAACGCGACCACGGCCCGCCGCGCGGCCATCGCTTCGAGAACCGACAGCGGGAGCCCTTCACCGACCGACGGGAACACGAACGCGTCCGCGAGCGGCAGGAGTGCCGGCACATCGTCGCGATGCCCGAGAAACCGGACGGCGCGTGCGATGCCCAGCCCCGACGCGAGCTCCTCGAGCTCGGTCCGCAGCGCACCGTCGCCGGCGAGTACCAGCACGAGGTCCGGCCACTTCGGCAGCAGCAACGCCACGGCGCGGAACAGCTCCGGATGCCCCTTGCCTTCGACGAGACGGGCGACGTTCAGCAGCAGGCGGCCCCCGTCGAGCCCGAGCGCGTGCCGGCGGGCCCGCCGATCGTCGTCGGACCGGAGCGGGTGCTCGGCGAGGTCGACGCCGGTGTGGACGATGTGGACCCGCTCCGGCGAGAGGCCGATCCGTGCCGCATAGCCGGCCCACTCCTCGCGCACGATCTCCGACACCGCGATCCCCGCAGCGAACCGGCCCCGGAGCAGACGATCGCTGGTCGCTTCCGCCCAGCCCGGCCGCGGCGCGAACCGCATGCTGTGGAACGAGTTGACCGCGGGCACGCCCGTGAGGCGCGCCGCCCAGGCTCCCAGCAGCCGGTCGTAGTGGGTGTTGTTGCAGTGCACCAGATCGACGTGGTGACGGCGACAATGTCGCGCCAGCCGCGCCACGGCGACCGGAAACAGGCTCCGGCGCAGCCCGAGGTCGAGGACCGGGAACCCGGCGGCCTCGAACCGTTCGCGCATCGACCCCGGCTGATCCCGCCACACGCTGCAGACATGCGTCCGGACCCCGTGTCGCGCCAGGCCGAGCGCCGCGCGGAGCACCAGCACCTGCCCGCCGCCGAGTTGCAGGTCGGGCAGCATCTGCAGGACCGTGCGACCGGTGGCGGTCATCGGGAGTCTCCGGTGACGGGATCGCCGGCGCGGCTGCGCCACGGCCAGAACAGCTCGAACGGCCCGGAGAAGTGGGGCAGGAACGCGCCGTCCCGCACCTCGGCGAGGGTCTGCCAGCCCGGGCGCAGGCGCTCGAGCTGGGATCGGTGCGCGGCGAGCGCGTGCTGCTTGCGCCGGGCGAGATCGGCGTCGACCGCGACGCGGACCGCCCGGCGACGGCGACCGACAGCCGCCGCGCGCGGGCGGACCAGGGAGCGCAGCCAGCTCCGGTGGAAGCCCTGCACCCACCACCAGATCCGGTACCTCGAGCACCGCGCAGCCGATCCCGCCGCGCGCGTGCACGGCGGCCGTCGCGGCGGCGAGCGCCCGATGGTCGGGGTGCCCGTCGAGGCCCGAGACGACGAGCACCTCGTCCGGCGCCGCGCGCGCGACGAGCGCCTCGATCCGGTCCTCGAGCTCCGCCGGGCGCGCGCCGATCGCACCCTCGGGCAGGCCCCACTGCTCGACCCGCTCCGGGGGCACGCCGAGCCGCGCGCACGCTTCGATCGCTTCCGCACGCCGCATCGCGCCGAGCTCTGCCGGCGGCATCAGCTCGGCCGGGTGGGACCGCGTGCCGTCGCCGGCGAACGCGACGAACACACGGGTGCCCGCATCGGTCTTGCGCAGGATCGACGCGCCGCAGCCGAGCGTCTCGTCGTCCTGGTGAGGCGCCAACACCACCGCGCTCCGGGCCGCGCACGCCGCGGTGACGTCGCGAGCTGTCGACACGATCAGCCGCCCGCAGAACGCGGCGACGCGGGCTTCTGCCGAGGAACGAAGTCGTCCGATCATCGCGCGGCGCCGGGGCGGCCCTCGAAGCCTAGCGCAGGGGTCGCGCTTCGCCAGCGGAAGCCGGTCGCGCGCCGCAACCGTCGCTGCCAGCGACGCTCGCCGGCCCCCCTCGATTCGCTCGCGCCGCCGCAGGACCAACGGCCCCTTGCAGCCGCCGCATCGCGGGGTAGAGTTCTCGCGTCAGTCACCTTCGGAGTGGCAGGAGAGCCGGGGATGAAGGCGACGATAGACCGGTTACAGGTCGCGTCGCAGGGCCTAGGGACGGACTCCTCGCTGCGTCCACACCCCCCGCGTTCCCCCCGTCCATGCTGAAGCGTCAACGCGTTCTGTTCCACTGGTCCCTCGTCGTGATGGACCTGTGCATCGTCGCGACAACTTGTTGGATCGGCAGGCACTGGGTTCCCGGAGAGGGCCTCTCGTCGGACGCCTTTCGCCTCGTCCACGACGGCTCGTCCCAGGACCTCGCCGAGATCGCGATTGTCCTGATCGCATGGGCGCTGCTGGCGCCGCGCTTCGACCTGTACCGTTCCCGTCGCACCGAGTCGCCGCTCCGAGAAATCTGGGCGCTCGTGCAGACCTGGGTCGTCAGCTTCGCCCTCGCGAGCCTGGTGACCTGGTACGGGTCGAACGCGCCACACGTGATGCCGCCGCAGGTGCTGGCGCTCACGCCGCTCGTCCTGATCGTGATGCGCGTGCCCCTGCGGCTCGCGCTGCGCGCGGTGCGCGCCAAGGGCCGCAACTACCGGCAGACGCTGATCGTCGGCGAGAGCGGTCCAGGCCGCGACGTCGCGCGCACGCTGCAAGACAACCCGCAGTTCGGGATCCGTGTGGTCGGCAACGTCGCGTTCGCCGAAGGCGAGCCCACCGACGTCGGTCCCGCACCGGCACTCGGGCGGGTCGCCGAGCTCCAGTCGATCCTGGCGGCGAACGAGGTCGATTCGGTCGTCGTCTGTCCGCCGGTGAGCGCCACCGGCCGCGACGTCGAGCGCGTGTTCCGCGTCTGCGACGAGGCGGGCATTCCTTGCCACCTCGCGCCCGCATTCCTCGATCTGGCCCATCTGCGGCCGACCGTGACGCGGTTCGGCAATCTGCCGCTGCTGTCCTTCGAGGCCGTGCGCGGCGGGCTCGCGAGCCTCGCGGTGAAGCGCGCGGTCGACCTGGTGCTCGCCGCGGGCGCGATCGTCCTGTTCGGCCCGGCGATGGCCTGCATCGCGTTCCTGATCCGCCTCCAGGACGGCGGACCGGTGTTCTTCAGCCAGGTCCGCGTCGGCCGCCACGGCCGGAAGTTCCGGCTCTACAAGTTCCGGACGATGACGGTCGACGCCGAGGCGTGCCGCCAGCAGCTGGTCGGCCGCAACGAGGTCGACGGACCGGTGTTCAAGATCCAGCAGGATCCGCGCGTGACCGCGATCGGCCGCGCGCTCCGCAAGTACAGTCTCGACGAGCTGCCGCAGCTGCTGAACGTGCTGCGCGGCGAGATGAGCCTCGTGGGCCCCCGCCCGCCGATCCCGTCCGAGGTCGACCAGTACGTCTGGTGGCAGCGCCGGCGGCTCTCGGTCAAGCCGGGGTTGACGTGCATCTGGCAGGTGTCGGGCCGGAACGACGTGTCGTTCGAGCGCTGGATGAAGATGGACCTCGCGTACATCGACTCGTGGTCGCTCGGGCTCGACTTCAAGCTGATGCTGAAGACCGTGCGCGCCGTGATCCGCGGCACCGGTTGCTGATCGAGCGGTCCCCCACGCTCATGGACGCGGCCCGCGGACGAACGGGACGAAGCGCACGGGCAGCAGGGCACGCCGCTGCGTGCGACCGTCGGCCGCCTTCGTGACGAGGGTGAGCAGCTGCCCTTCGAACCCGGCGTCGAGCGGAATCACCATGCGCCCCCCGGCTGCCAGCTGGTCCAAGAGCGGCTCCGGGATCCGGCGGGCCGCGGCCGCGATGAGGATGCGATCGAACGGCGCATGCTCGAGCCAGCCCTCGCTGCCGTCGCCGGATCGGATCGCGAATCCCTCGTAGCCGAGATCGGTCAGGCGTTCGGTGGCCGCGCGCACGAGCTCGTCGTGCAGCTCGACGCCCCACACCCGAGCCCCCATCTGCAGGAGCACCGCGGTCTGGTAGCCGGATCCGGTGCCCACCTCGAGGACGCGCATTCCCGGCTCGATCGCCAGCACGTCGGTCATCAAGGCGACGATGTACGGCTGCGAGATCGTCTGACCGCACGGGATGTTCAGCGCCTGGTTCGACCACGCGAGCCCGCGCTGGCTCGCCGCGACGAACCGGTCGCGCGGCACGGCGGCGATCGCGTCGAGGACCCGAGCATCGGGCCGGTCCAGGCCGGTCTGACCGGACGTTCGCCGGTAGTCGTCGGCGATCTCGCGCAGCATGTCGTCGCGCGTCGTCACGTCCGACAACCTACTCCGGGTAGCCGATGCGATCGATGGGATTCACGAGCGAGGACACCAGGTTGCGGGAGTGCGCGCTGATCCGCTTGAGGAACCGCGTGTAGAGCGCGATCGACACCGCGTCGGCCACGCCCAGCGAGGTCCGGCCGGCGACCAGCTCGGTCTCGAGCGTCCGACACTGCTTCGAGATGTCGAGCTTGTACTCCGTCATCAGCTTGCGCGCTTCCTCGACGTCGCCCGTGTCGAAGGTCGTGACCGTCCGCGCGACGTGCTGGAGTGCGGTTGCCTCGATCGAGCTCAACATCGGCTCGTGGTCGCCCGCCAGGAGCCGCGTCGGATGGCTCAGGGCCAGATCCTGGATGTTCTTCGTGTAGTCACCGATGCGCTCCAGATCGATCACGATCGACACGAGTGTCAGGCCGGCCGCGGTGTCCGCGGTGTTCCTGAGCGCGAGGTGCGTGACCACCTTCCGTCGGACGTCACGCTCGAAGGCGTTCAGCTTCTTGTCGAGGGCGTAGATGTCGGCGGAGATCTCGGCCGTGTCGCGTCGCCGCAGGGACTCGACGGACGCGTTCACCATCGTGTGGCAGATGCGCAGCATCTCACGGCACTCACCGAGTGCCTGCGTCATCAGGTCGTCCTTGCGGAGCAGCTTCAGGATCTCGCGAAGCATCGGATCATCGAGCCAACCAGATCACGAGGAACGGAACCACGTAGAACGTCACGACGATGTAGGCGACCGGAATCGCGCGATTCCGCATCGCGACACGGGCGAAGCCCTCGGCCATCGCGATGGGGATCCCGCGGACGAACCACAGGACGGCCACGCCGGCGACATTGAACAGCACGAACAGGAACGACACGGCCAGGGCCGACTGCGCGAATCGCGCCGATTCGACCGCCGAGACCGCGATCGGAGCGGCATGCGCCGGCATCGCCGCCCCGTAGGCGGCGAGCCCCGCCAGCACCACGGTGATCGTGGTACCGACGTTCGCGCCCATGGTGTACGGGAACACCTGCCGGATGGACAGCACGCCAGCACCGACGAGCGGCACGACGATCGACGTCGTCACCGAGCCGCTCTGGACGATCACCGTCAGCACGAACCCGAAGCACAGCGCGACCACACTGCTGCGGAACATCGTGCGGTCGAACAGGTTCTCCAGCCGCGGGATGATCAGCCGCCGGAGCAACCGCGGGAGCCACGACAGGGACGCGACGGCCAGTACCGACCGCAACGATCGAAAGCGCCGGTCCGCTGTCCAGAGTGACGAGCTGGAGAAATCCGATCGCCGGCGCGGTCGCTCCGTGGATGGCGCTCGCGAGCACCGTTCCGCCGAGGTCCTCGAACCCGTGCGTCGCGTGGCGGGCGAGCCGGCTCAACGATCCCGTGCCGATCTCGATCGGCAGCACGACCAGCAGTACGCCGACGTTGAAGAGATCGTGGACCGTCGCTGCCGCGAGTGCCCGCCGGTACTCCCCGCTCCGGGTGATGTGACCGAGCGAGACCAGCGTGTTGGTGACGGTCGTGCCGACGTTCGCTCCCATCACGATGAAGATCGCGGCCTCGAACGGCACCGCCGCGGCCGCGACCAGCGCGACGACCAGCGATGCCGTCAGCGACGAGCTTCGCGAGATCGCGGTCGCGAAGATCCCGACGAACACCGCCACGACGGGCGACATGTCGGGCCCGATGCCGAGGAACTCCCGCGCGGTGTCGGATCCGATCAGCCGGATCGCGACGCCCACGGCCCCGACACCGGCCAGGAACAGGTAGAGCGCGGCCAGCGCGCCGAACGCGCGGCGGACGTCCGCGCCGCCGGATCTCGCCCTCGGGGTGTAGTCGCGTCCGGTCACGGAAAGACGGTGCCACCTACAGGCTGCGGAGCGCCGCATCCTGCTGCAATGAGGAGTCCGAGAATCCCGGACGACTGGCTCAGGAGGGCTTGGCGCCCCGGGCCGCAGCGTCCTCGGCCGGGGTGTCCTGGGCCCCGGTGTCCTGCGTGTCGATCAGCTTCATGAACTCCGGTCCCTCGAGCCGCTCGCGCTCGAGCAGCGTCGCGGCGACCCGGTCGAGGGCATCGCGGTGCTCGCGCAGGATGGCTCGGGCACGCCCGTAGTGGCGATCGAGCAGTCCCTTGACCTCGGCGTCGATCTGACGCGCCATCTCTTCGCTGCAGTCCCGCTGGAGCTGGCCGTGCAGCCCGTTGCGCATGAACGGCGACTCCGGGTCGGTCGCGCAACGCATCAGGCCGGCGGCCTCGCCCATCCCGTAGACGCACACCATCTGCCGGACCATGGAGGTGGCGCGCTGCAGGTCGTCGGAGGCGCCGGTGCTGACGTCGCCGAACACCTCCTCCTCGGCCGCACGCCCGCCGAGCAGCCCGACGACGCGGTCTTCCAGCTCGGCGCGGGTCAGCAGCATCTGCTCTTCGAGCGGAAGCTGCATCGTGTAGCCGAGCGCGGCCCGGCCACGCGGCACGATGCTGATCTTGTGGACGGGGTCGGCGTGCTCGAGGAACGCGGCGGCGACCGCGTGACCGGACTCGTGGAACGCGACACGCCGCCGCTCGAGGTCGCGCAGGCGCCGGCTCTGCCGCTCGGGTCCGGCGACGATCTTCTCGACGGCGTCTTCGAGATCCCGCTGGCCGATCCGGTCCGCACCGCGGCGCGATGCGTTCAGCGCCGCCTCGTTGAGGGCATTGGCGAGGTCGGCGCCGGCGAATCCGGGCGTGCCGCGCGCGATCGACGCCAGGTCGACGTCCTTCGCCAGCGGCTTGCCGCGCGCGTGAACCTTGAGGATCGCCTCCCGACCCTGCACGTCGGGCGCGTCCAGCACGACCTGGCGGTCGAAGCGACCGGGGCGGAGCAGCGCGCGATCGAGGACCTCGGGACGGTTGGTCGCCGCGAGGAGGATCACACCGCTGTTCGGCTCGAAGCCGTCGAGCTCGACGAGGAGCTGGTTGAGCGTCTGCTCGCGTTCGTCGTTGACGTTGCCCATGTGCACGCCGCGCGAACGACCGATCGCGTCGATCTCGTCGACGAACACGATGCACGGGGCGTTCTTCTTGGCCTGCTCGAACAGGTCGCGAACGCGTGCCGCTCCGACGCCGACGAACATCTCGACGAACTCGCTGCCGCTGATCGAGTAGAACGGCACCCCCGCTTCGCCGGCGACCGCGCGCGCGAGCAGGGTCTTGCCGGTGCCGGGCGGACCGAGCAGCAGCACGCCCTTCGGCACGCGAGCGCCGAGGCGCTCGAACCGCTCGGGGTGCTTGAGGAACGTCACGACCTCGGCGAGGTCCGCCTTGGCCTCGTCGCAGCCGGCGACGTCGTCGAACCGCACCCCGGTGTCCTTGTCCGCCACCATGCGCGCGCGGCTGCGCCCGAAACCGAACGGCGATCCCATCGGCCCGCCGGCGCCGCGCCCCCGCATCAGGAACAGCAGCAGCAGCGGGAGCAACATCAGCGGCAGGAGCCACAGCAGGAGCAACCCACCGAACGGATTCCCCGCGGCCCCGGAGTACTTCACCTTGGCCTTGTCGAGGTCCTCGACGAGCGTCCGATCCTCGACGCGCAGCGTGTGGAACTTCACCCACGTCGGCTCGGCCGCGGCCGCGGCCGGTTTGCCGCCGCCGGAGCTCTTCTCTCCGGACTTCGGCGACTCCTGGATCTCACCGACGATCGCGTCCGATCGCAGCGTCAGGTCGCGCACCTGACCGGCCGCCACCTTCGCGCGGAACTCGCTGTACGGCACTTCCCGGCCCGGCGCGCCGTCGCCGAGCATCGACCACAGGAGCCAACCGAGCAGCAGCAGGACCAGGACCCCCTTCCACGAGAACGTCGGAGCCGGTGGGGGCTTCTTGCCGTGGTCGCCGCCTTGCGGCGCGCCGGGCATCTTCTGTCGTCGTTCCTGCTGCGGGAGTTCGCTCACGTCGCCTCCGGGTTCAGCACGGTAGCGCCCCGCGCGCTGCGGCGGAACCTGTGCGCGTGAACCGAGACTCGCGGCCCGCTATCGTCGGGTCGCGGACAGGGAGGCGCGGAGCCGGCACGCGGCGTCCGGCCCGACCCGGCCGTGCACGCACCGAGCGAGACCATCCAATGGCCCAGAAGCGCAAGACCGGCTCGACCCCATCCCGCGGCCTTCCGAAGGCGGACCAGCAGACCGTCAAGAGCATCGATTCGGCGGCACAGCTCGTGTTCGACAAGATCCAGGCCCACGACAAGCCGGAGCTGAAGTTCCCGCTGCGGTCGTTGAGCAACGTCACCTATGACCGCAAGTCGGGTCACTTCAAGCTCGGCCGCGGACGCAAGGCGCGGACGCTGACGGTCAACACGGTCAAGTCGTTCGCCCAGACCTTGAAGCTGATGGCGCTGAGCAAGGGCATGGTGCTCGAGGACGACTTCGCGACCAAGCGAGAGGCGTACTACGTCTCGAAGAACTGGGGCGAGGCCAAGTTCCAGGAGCAGCCCGAGTCGGACGCGTGCATGGACGACATCGAGGCGCTGTTCTCGCTCGACGGCGTCACGCGGGAGAACCTGAGGTTCTTCCCCGAAGAGCACGGGGGCTCGGTGGCGGGCAAGCTCATCGTCATCGACCGCGATCCGGAGACCGGGGAGCAGATCCGCATCGACTGCACGCGGTTCGCCACGGGCGCCTACTCGGTGCCGTCGTCGGTCGAGCACCTGCGATTCGAGACCGATGCGAAGTTCGTCCTGGCGATCGAGACCGGCGGCATGTTCCAGCGCCTGAACCACCACAAGTTCTGGCGCAAGCACGACTGCATCCTGATCGAGATGCAGGGGGTGCCGACCCGCGCCACGCGGCGCTTCATCCGCAAGCTCTCGGACGAGAAGAAGATCCCGGTCTACGCGTTCGTCGACTGCGACCCGTACGGGATGAGCAACATCTACCGCACGCTGAAGGTCGGCTCGGGCAACGCGGCGCACCTGAACCAGTTCTTCTGCGTGCCGCAGGCGCGCTTCCTCGGCGTGACGCCCCAGGACATCGTCGACTTCAAGCTGCAGGACGCGACCCACAAGCTCCAGGACGTCGACATCAAGCGCGCGAAGGACGCGCTGAAGAACGACCCGTTCTTCCAGGCCCACAAGGAGTGGCAGAAAGCGATCCAGTCGCTGTTGAAGATGGGTGTGCGCGCCGAGCAGCAGGCGCTCGCGAAGTGGGGACTGAACTTCGTGATCGACGACTATCTCCCGCGCAAGCTGAAGGCGCCCGGGAAGTTCCTTCCGTAGCACCGGGACGGCGAGCCGATGACCGCGCCTTCGCTCGCCGCGTGGCTCGACGACGCGGAGCGCCGCTTCGCGGGCCGGGCCGCGATCGCGGACGGCCAGACGCACCTCGACTACGCCGAGCTCGCCGCGCGCGTGCGGGGCCTGTCGGCCGGACTCGCGGACCGCGGCGTCCGCGCCGGGGATCGCATCGCGACGCTCTGCGACAACCGCTGGGAGCTGCTCGCGCTCCACTTCGCCGCCGCGCGGCTCGGAGCGATCCTCGTGCCGGGAAACACACGGCTGACCGCCGGCGAGCTCGGCGCGATCCTCGCCCGCGCGGGCGCGAGCGTGCTCTGTGCCGACATCGCGTACGCGGCACAGGTCGCGGCACTCCCCCGGGCGCCCGGCCCGCGGCCGGACACCGTCCTGTGGATCGGCGGGAACCCGCCTCCGGAGCTCCCGGGCGAGCCACTCGGACCGCTGTCCGAGCCGCGGGACGACGCACCGGCCGCGCGGACGCACCGGGACGACGTCGCGCAGCTCTACTTCACGAGCGGCACGACCGGACGGCCGAAAGGCGTGATGCTGACGCACGGCAACGTGCACGCGCACGCGATGCTCGCGATCGCCGAGCTCGGGCTCGACGAGAACGACGTCTGGGCGCACATCGCGCCGATGTTCCACCTCGCCGACGCCTGGGCGACGTTCGCGATCACCGCGGTCGGGGGGTGCCACACCTTCCTACGGCGTTTCGAGCCACGCGCGACGCTCGAGCTGTTCGAACGCGAGCGCGTCACGATCACGAACCTCGTGCCGACGATGCTCAACCGCATCGTCCACGAGCCGGACGCCGCGCGGCGCGACACCGCGAGCCTGCGCCTGCTGCTGAGCGGCGGCGCCCCGATCGCGCCGGAGACCGTGCGCCGGGTCGTCGACACGTTCCGCTGCGCATACGTGCAGACCTACGGGATGACCGAGACCAGCCCCTACCTGACGATGAGCCTGCTGTCGGACGAGCAGCGCCAACGTCCCGAGGCCGAGCGGCTGCGCCTCGCCGCACGGACGGGCCGAGCCGTTCGCGGTGTCGACCTGCGCGTCGTCGATGCAACCGGACGGGCCGTGCCCGCCGACGACGAGGCGGTCGGCGAGATCCAGGTGCGTGGCGCCACCGTGACGCCCGGCTACTGGCACGACGAGGAGGCGACGGCCGCCGCGTTCACGCCGGACCGCTACCTGCGCACCGGCGATCTCGCGACGATCGACGGCGAGGGTTCGGTGCGCATCGTCGACCGGGCCAAGGACGTGATCCTCTCGGGCGGCGAGACCGTCTACTCGACCGAGGTCGAGTTCCGGCTCCAGGAGCACCCCGGGGTGCTGGAGTGCGCGGTGTTCGGTCTTCCCGACGACGATCTCGGCGAACGCGTCGTCGCCGCCGCCGTCGCCAAGGCCGGTGCCAGCGTCGACGAACGCGAGCTGATCGCGTTCTGCAGGGCCACGCTCGCCGGCTTCAAGACGCCGAAGGCGATCCGCTTCCTCGACGCCCTGCCGCGCACGGGCTCGGGCAAGATCGACAAGCGCGCCCTGCGAAGCGCCGGTTGACGATCGCGGCGATCACGTCACGGCACGCTCGACGGCGCCTGCCGCGCACACCTGGGGCACGGGGAGACCGCTCGGCAGTACCAATGGTCGTGGTCGATCAGCTCCGGATCGAACTCCGGAGCCGTCCGCCCCTCGCTCTCGTAGCCGCGGCGCACGATGTCCCGCGCCGAGTCGAAGCCCGCCGCGACGTGACGCAGCAGACGGAAGCCGCCGTACGCGTGATCGTCGAACAGCGGGTGCGGCACCGGCTGCAGGAATCCGCAGTCGACGAGCTGGCCGTCACTGGCCGCGATCGCTTCCCGAACCGCCAGGTCCAGACCGAAGTGCAGCGGGTTGTTGACGAGGATGTAGGCCTGCTCGGCCAGATGCGGCGCGAGCGCCTCGAGATCGTGCGCGAGCTGCACGTGGACGTTCGGCGCGTCCCAGTGCACGAAGTCGAACGGCCCTTCGGCGGCACGCGCGGCCTCGGGCAACGCCGCGGGCGACACGCCGCGAACGAACCGGAAGCGGTCGTGGAGCTTGCGCCGCGTCGCCTCGGCGACCGGCGCCGGATCGACGCCGACGAGCCGGCCCGCACCTCCGGCGTCCTCGAGCGCCGCGGTGATGATCCTCGCCGACGCACCCTGCTGGCAACCCAGCTCGAGCACGCGAGCCGGCCGTAGCGTGCGGACCAGCGTGTAGAGCAGCAGGCGCTCCTCGACGCTCATGTGGTTGTCGACGAGATAGACGATTCCGACCCGCTCCGGCGTGCGATTCGAGTAGAGCCCGGGCCGCGCCAGCCAACGCCGGAACGCCGCGGCACGCTGACGCCATGCGTCGCGGGTCCGCCTCAGGCGCGCACGGACCGGCGCCGGCAACGCGCGTTTGATCGCGGCGATCGGCATCGCTTCAGTCCACGAGCTGCACGAGGCGGATGTCGCGGAACAGGATCTTGGCGCCTTCCGACTGCAGGCAGATCGGACCGGCGATCTCCGCGCAGTCCCACGCCTCGTTGACGACCTCTCCGTTCGATGCGCAGGCAGACCCACCCGTCGTCGGCGATGATCTCGTAGGTGTTCCATTCACCGAGCGGCTTCTCGGTGCCGTGCGTCCGCTTCGTGTTGCGGCCTTTGGTGCGCGCCGCCGGGACCTGCATCGGGAACTCGCCGATGTTCCAGAAGTCGCCGGCGTTGCCGGACTCGAGCTGCGCCTCGATCGACCGCGGCCAGATGCGGTGCGGGCCGTTCTGCCGCAGCAGCACGCCGCTGTTGCCCGCGCCCGCCGCGGCGTCGAAGCGCCACTGCAGCGTCAGCACGAAGTTCGTGAACGGCCGCTTGGTGTAGAGGTAGCCGATCGGCTTGCCCTTGCAGACGATCGAGTCGCCCTGCACCGACCACACGTCGTCGATGCCGACGCCCTCGGCGTCGACGAAGGCGTCGAAGCTCGACAGGTCCTTGCCGTCGAACAACACGACCCGCTCGCCGTACCGCGCCTCCTCGGGCGGCAGCTCGCGGATGCGCACGTTGCGGTACCAGACCTCGTCCCCGTGGTCCTGGAGGCAGATGTGTCCGCGACGCGCGGCGGCGAACGCGGTCCAGGGCTCGAACTTCGTGCCGGCGACGCGCTTCTTCCAGTCGTCCGAGCCGATCGATGCGTCGACGACCTTGTGGCCGTTCAGCCAGTGCTCGACGTGGTCGCCGAACACCAGGATGCGGCCCTGGTTCCACTCGCCCACCGCGGCGGGCTCGGCACCCTCCGCGGCGTAGAGACCGTACAGCGCGGCCGCGCCGTGCACCGTGCCCGCCGCATCGCTGTTGCTGTCGTCGAGGATCTGATACTCGGGCCCGCTCTCGTAGCTCGGGCGGTCGGCCTCGACGACCCGATACATGACGCCGCTGTTCGCGCCGGCCGCGACGCGCCATTCGAACGCCAGCTCGAAGTTCGCGTACCGCCGGCGCGTCACGAGGTCGCCACCCCCGCCGCCAGCCGCGTGATGCAGCGCGCCGTCGTCGATCGTCCAGCCCGCGTCCGGGAATCCGGACTGCCCGTAGCCGCGCAAGGGCGTCCGTCGAGGTGCCGTCGAACAGCACGTGCCAGCCCTGGGCGATCTCGTCGGGCGACAGGCGCAGCGTCGGATCGGGAGCCCCCTTCTCCTGGGCGGCGACGGCCGCGGCGAGACAGAGCAGGGACAGGGCGGCGGGGAGCTTGGGCATTCTCGATCCGGCGGGAGGGGAGTCCGAAGGATCCGTCAGTATCCGGGCGGAGCGGTCTCGGCGCGAGCCGGCGAATCGTGGACGCCGGCGGTTCCATCGCCGATAAGTCGGGGCCCCGCAGGCCACGGTCGAGCGGGCTCAACCGAAGGCCCTCACCCGGCCGAAGACGATCCCATGGAGAAGGCGGCCACCCCGCGCCGACGCGCGACCATGACTCCTGCCCCACTGAACCCGATCGCTCAGGATCTCCTCGACAAGATCGAGGCTCGCACCGCGACGGTGGCCGTGGTCGGACTGGGCTACGTCGGCCTGCCCCTCGCGCCGCCATCCACGAGGCCGGCTTCGCGGTGATCGGCTACGACATCGACGAGAAGAAGGTGCGATGCTCGAGACCGGCGACGAACTACCTGAAGCACCTCGGGGACGAGCATGACCGTCACCTTGTCGCGGTCGGCGAAGTTCCGCCCACCACCGACTCCGGCGCTCTCGGCGAGGCGGACGCGGTCATGCTGTGCGTGCCCACGCCGCTCGGCGAGCACCTCGAGCCGGACATGTCGCTACGTCGTCGCTGCGACCGAGATGGTCGCCGCGCACCTGCGGCGCGGGCAGCTCGTCGTGCTCGAGTCGACCACCTACCCGGGCACCACCCGCGGACGAGGTGCTGCCGATCCTCGAGAAGAGCGGCCTGCGTCTGCGGCGAGGACTTCTTCCTCGCCTTCAGCCCCGAGCGCGAGGACCCGGGCCGCGAGGCCTCACGACACTCGCACGATCCCGAAGCTGGTCGGCGGCGTCGACGAGCCTCAGCACGCGAGCTCGCGACGGCGCTCTACGGCGCGGCGGTGGTGCAGGCGTCCACCCGGTCGACTCCGCCGAGATCGCCGAGGCCGCCAAGCTGCTGGAGAACATCTACCGGGCCGTCAACATCGCCCTGGTCAACGAGCTGAAGGTGCTGCTGACCGAGATGGGCATCGACGTCTGGAAGGTGATCGCCGCCGCGGCGACCAAGCCGTTCGGCTTCCAGGCGTTCTACCCGGGGCCCGGCCTGGGCGGCCACTGCATCCCGATCGACCCGTTCTACCTGACCTGGAAGGCGCGCGAGGTCGGGCTACCACACGCGCTTCATCGAGCTGGCCGGCGAGATCAACACGCTCGATGCCGCGACTACGTGGTGCGCCGCACGGTCGAGGCACTGAACGAGCTCGGCAAGGCGCTGCGCGGCGCGACGCGTGCTGGTGGTCGGCATCGCCTACAAGCCGAACGTCGACGACATCCGTGAGACCCCGGCGGCGGAGATCATCGAGCGCCTGCAGCGAGCTCGGCGCCGAGGTGTCCTACCACGACCCCCACGTGCCCGATGTTCCCCGGCATGCGCAAGCACTCGATCGGGACCTGGAGTCGGTGCCCCTGACCGCCGAGCGCGGCCGAGCAGCCGATTGCGTGCTGGTGGTCACCGACCACCAGGCCGATCGACTGGCGAGCCATCGCCGACCACGCACCCTTGGTCGTCGACACCCGCAACGCGATGGCCCCGTTCGTGCCGCTCGAGGGTCTGCTCGTCCAGGCCTGATCGGCGGGCCTCCCCGCCGCAGTGGCCCGAAGAGGGCTCGCGGGCGAAGCCGCACCGGCGCTATCCTGTCGCGCCCTTGACCGCACCTTCGAGCGATCCCCTCCTCCTCCCCTCCGATCGGGACTCGTCCGGCCGTGACCTCGGCGACGCCGAGCTCGCGCTGCTCACCGAGGCGATCCGATCGGGCCACCTGAACTCGACGGGCGGCACACTCGTGCCCCGCTTCGAGGGGGCATTCGCCGCGCGGCACGGGGTCGACCACGCGATCGCCTGCGCGTCGGGAACCGCGGCGGTGCATGCGGCGCTCGGCGCGCTGCAGCTCGAGTCGGGCGACGAGGTCGTGACGACCCCGATCACCGACATGGGCGCGATCCTGCCGATCGTCTACGAAGGCGGCGTGCCGGTGTTCGCCGACGTCGACCCGGCGACCGCGAACATCACCGCCGAGACCGTCGCCGCGGTGACGACGCCGCGCACGCGGGCGGTGATCGCGACGCACCTGTTCGGGCAGCCGTGCGACATGGCGCCGTTGCGCCGGCTCGCACGCGGCGAAGGGTTCGTGCTGATCGAGGACGCCGCGCAGGCGTTCCTCGCGACCGACGCCGGTCGCCTGGTCGGCACATTCGGCGACCTCGCCTGCTTCAGCTTCCAGCAGGGCAAGCACATGACGACCGGCGAAGGCGGCATGGTGATGACCGGCGACGCCGAGCTGGCGGATCGCGTGCGGCGGTTCGTCAACAAGGGCTGGGGCTACGGCGATGCGATCCCCGACCACGACCGCCCCGGCTGCAACTACCGGCTCACCGAGCTGCAGGCCGCCGTCGGTCTCGCGCAGCTCGGCAAGCTCGACGGCGTCGTCGCGCGTCGTCGAACGCGAGCGCGCGAGCTGCACGATCGGTTGGACGGCGTCACGGGCCTTCACCTCCCGACGCCGCGCCAGGACAGCGAGCACTCGGACCTGGCGCTACGCGCTGAGTGTCGATCCCGAGTTCGTCGACGGCGGCGCGGACGGGGTCGGCGCCGACGTCGCAGCCCATGGGCTGCGCGCGGCGCCGCGCTACGTCGGCAAGCCGGCGTTCGAATGCGGGGTGTTCGTCGATCGCGCGCGCTGGACGCCGCTCGCGAACGCCTTCCGCAGCTCCGGGCGATCGCTCGAAGGGCCGATCGGCGACCGGACGACCCACCCCGGAACCTACGCCGCGCTCGAACGGCTGCTCGTGTTGCCGTGGAACGAACGCTTCTCCACCGCGCACGTCGACGGCATCGCGAGCCGGATCCGGGCCTCGGTGACCGGGCGCGCGAAAGCGAGAGTGCGCGCGTGACGGAATCCGGATCGACACCGGTGCGCGTCGCGGTGATCGGCGCCGGAGGCCGAATCGCCGCGGACTACCTCGCCGTCCTCGACCGCATGCCGACCTACACGATCGAGGCATTGATCGAGACCGATGCCGACGCGCGGCGCCGCCTGCAGCACGCACGGAGCGAGCGGTGCTTCGCGGCCCTGGGCGAGCCCACCGCGAGCGCGATCGACGCCGTCCTCGTGCTGACCCCGCCGGTCACGCACGAACCACTCGCGCGCGCGGCGTTGCAGCGAGGCTTGCACGTGTTCTGCGAGAAGCCGCTCGCGACCACCCCGGCCGCGGCGCGCCGCATGCTCGATGCGGCCGGTGTCGCCGGCCGCACGCTGATGATGGCCAGCAAGTTCCGGTTCGGGGACGACGTCGCCGCCGCGCGTGAGCAACTCGCCACGGGTGCCGTCGGCGACCGGCCGACGTGCCGGATCACGTTCCGCTCCGAGGTGACGATGGCCAACCGGTGGAACGCCGATCCCGCGCGTTCGGGCGGCGGAGTGTTGATCGACAACGGCACGCACGCGGTCGACCTCGCGCGCTGCCTGCTCGGGGACGTGGTCCGCGTGCGCGCGACGCGCCGCCCGGCGATCCAGACACTGCCGGTCGAGGATCGCGCGCTCGTCGAATTCGAGACCGCCGCCGGCGCAACCGGAACCGTCGAGCTGTCCTGGTCCGATCCCGGCGGACAGGAGCACTTCGCCGAGATCTCGGGTTCCCGCGGCACGCTGGCGCTCGGCTGGCGCTCGTCGTCGCTCCGCGACCTCGCCGGCAACACCCGCTGGGCCGGCTCCGGCTATGACAAGCGCGCCGCGTTCCAGGCGCAGCTCGCACACTTCGAGGCCGTCATCCGCGGCCGGGAATCGCCGCGCATCGACGACCGCGACGCGCTGGCGTCGGTGTTGTTCGTCGCCGCGTCCTATCGATCGATCGAGCGCGGGACCTGGATCGAGCTCGAGTCCCTCGTCGCGGAGGAGGTCCGTTGAGCGCCGGCCGATCGCCGCGCGTCCATCCGACCGCGATCGTCGAGGACGGCGTCGTGATCGGCGAGGGAACCGCGATCTGGGACGGCGTGCACGTGCGCCGGCGGGCGCGGATCGGCTGCAACTGCATCGTCGGCGAGAAGACCTACATCGCCTACGACGTGCGCATCGGCGATCTCGTCAAGCTCAACGCCCACGTCTACGTGTGCGCCGGAGTGACGATCGAGGACGGCTGCCTCGTCGCCGCGCACGTCGTGTTCACGAACGACTCGCACCCTCGCGCCACCGACCCCGAGCTGCGCCGGCTGCTGCCATCCGATCCGGGCCCTGCGACCCGCTGCACGACCGTGCGCCGCGGCGCCGCGATCGGTGCGAACGCGACGATCGGGCCGGGTCTGGTGCTCGGCACGTTCTGCATGGTCGGCATGGGGGCGGTGGTCACCAAGGACGTCCCGCCGCACGGGCTGGTCGTCGGCAACCCGGCGCGGCTCGTCGGCCTGGTCGCCCGCGACGGCACGCGGGTGTGGACCGCCGGCTCCGATGGCCGGCTCCCGCCCGACGGCACCGAGCTGCCCTGCCCCGACGGCGGACGCCTCGTCGTGACCCGCGGCGTGCCGACGTTCTCGCCGTGACCGAGCGCCCCGGCACGGCCTGCTCGCGGATGCCACTTCGCTTCCGCCGATGCTAGGATACGAACCCATGGCCCGGACCCCGCCGACCCTCATGGACCTCGCGGCGCTCGCCGAAGCCGCCGAGTGCCTCAAGACCCTGGCCCATCCCCACCGTTTGCGCATGATCCAGTTGCTGTTGCAGGGGGAGTACACGGTCGGTGAGCTCGCCGAGGCGTGTGGGATCCAGAGCCACATGGCGTCCGAGCATCTGCGGTTGATGCGGGACCGGGCGCTGTTGGCGAGTGAGCGGCGGGGGCGCCGGATCTACCATCGGATCGCCGAGACCGGCCTCGCGAGCCTGATGGCCTGCATCGAGGCCCGCTACGGGATACCGGCCTCGACGGCTGGTGACGCCGTCGAGCCGCCCGCCCGCGCCACGTCGCATTCGTAAATCCAGACCATCCAGCGATTTACAGGTCGTGGAGCGCGATGCCGCCGGCCGGCGGGCGCGGCGGGCCGGAGGATCCGGCGGCCATCGGTCGGGATCGGGCGGCCGTGCGCGCCCGGGTCCGTGAGCCGGACCGACAACGCCGCGGCGCTTCGCGCCCGGCCCGCGGGCGCGTCCGGGCTTTCACCAGCGGTCGGGGCCAGCATCGTTGAGGGGCGGGCGGAACTCGCGGCTGGCCGCCTCCACCGCATCCGCCGGCTCCCCTCCCCGCCTCGGCTCCGCCCCTGTCGACCACGGCCCGACGATCCCCGCCGCCAACCCCTCCGCGTCACAGAACCCCGCCGCATCCGCCGGCGACGTCAGCCACTGGTCCAGCACCCCGTGCACCCCCGCCGCCACCAGGAACGCCGCCGCCGCCGGATCCGCCGCGAACACCGTCCCGTCCCGCTCGCCGCGCGCGATCGCCTCCCGCAGCCGCGCCCGCAACGCGCGGTGCGCCTCGCGCGCGTCCTCGCGCAGCACCGCCGTGAACCGCCCGTGCAACTCGACCGCGAGCACCCGCAGCAGCCGGCCGGCGGCCGGATGCTCGAAGTGGAAGCGCAGGTAGTCCGCGACCGCCGCGTGCAGCGCGGCCACGCCCGACGCGTCGGGTTCGCGATCGACGAGGGCCTCGCGGAGCGCGGTGCGCCAGTGGTCGAGGACCGCGAAGAACAGCTCCTCCTTGCCGCGGAAGTGGAAGTACACCCCGCCCTTGGTGACGCCCGCCGACTCGCCGACGTCGGTCATCGAGGTGCCGCCGAAACCGCGTTCGGCGAACAGCGCGGTCGCGGCCGCGATCAGGCGCGGGCGGAGGGACGGATCGACGCGACGGGCCACCGGGGAAACATACCAACAAGAATCTGATGATGACATACTCTTCGGTATCCCAATGACTCCGCGCTTTCCCCGGCGCGCGTCGCCGCCTATCCTGCCCCGCCCCCGTGAGCCGAGCCGCGTGCGCCCCCGCTGCGCCCGCATCCCGCCGAGCCCCCCCCTCGCCACCGCGCCCCCCCACTCGATGAGCGCCGACACGCAGCAGGGCCGCTTCCAGCGCATCACCCCCGGGCCGAAGCCCGGTTGGCTGAAGGTCCCGATCCCCCAGGGACCGACCGTGCAGCGACTCGGTCAGGTGCTGCGCCAGCGCGGGCTGCACACCGTGTGCGAGGAGGCGCGCTGCCCGAACATGGGCGAGTGCTGGGCCGGCGGCACGGCGACGTTCATGGTGCTCGGCGACACGTGCACGCGCGGCTGCCGGTTCTGCGCGGTGAAGACGCACCGCCAGGGTCAGGCCATCGACGCCGACGAGCCCGAGAAGGTCGCCGAGGCGACGGTCGCGATGGGACTCCGCTACGTCGTGCTGACGATGGTCGATCGGGACGACCTCGGCGACGGCGGCGCCGCGCATGTCGCGGCGACCGTGCGCGCGATCAAGCGCCGGGATCCCGAGATCCTCGTCGAGGCGCTGACCGGCGACTTCCAAGGGAACCGCGAGCAGATCCGGACGGTCGTGGAGGAGGGGCGTCCCGACGTGTTCGCGCACAACGTCGAGACCGTCCTGCGACTGACCCCGCGCGTCCGCGACCAGCGCTGCAGCTACGTGAAGAGCCTCGACGTGCTCCGCGTCGCCAAGGAGCTACGCGGCGACGTCGTCACGAAGTCCTCGCTGATGCTCGGCCTCGGTGAGAGTGAGCGCGAGGTCGACCAGACGATGGACGATCTGCGGCAGCACGCCGTCGACGTCGTCACCTTCGGGCAGGACCTGCGGCCCACGCTCAAGCACCTGCCGGTGCGTGAGCACGTCTCCCCCGCTCGCTTCAAGGCCTACCAACAGCGGGCCGTGCGCAAAGGGTTCCTGTACGTCGCCTCCGGACCGCTCGTGCGGTCCTCGTACAAGGCGGCCGAGTTCTACATCGAGGGCATGTTGAGGCGACGCCACGCGACGCCGGAGGACGACCGATGACGAGCAAGCTGCTGACGATCATCGAGAAGGACGGCCGCGCCGCGAAGGACAAGGACCCGAACCTCTCGCCCGAGGCCCTGAAGCGCCTGGACCGCACGATGGTCGCGGCGCGCATCCTCGACGAGCGCGGACTGGCGCTCCAGCGCCAGGGTCGCATCGGCTTCTACCTGCAGGCCCTCGGTCAGGAGGCGAGCCACGTCGGCAGCGGCGCCGCGCTCGAGGACAGCGACTGGATCTTCCCCGCCTACCGGCAGCCCGGACTGTTCGTGCTGCGCGACGTGCCGTTCGACGACATCGTCAACGAGTGGTACGGCAACGACGGCGACACCTCCAAGGGGCGGCAGATGCCGGTGCACTACAGCTTCCGGCAGGCGAACCTCGTCTCGATCAGCTCACCGATCGGCACGCAGATCAGCCAGGCCGCCGGCGCCGGCATGGCCGCCCGCATCCGCGGCGAGGACACCGTCATCGCGACGTACTTCGGCGACGGCGGCACGAGTTCGAACGACTTCCACGCCGGCCTGAACTTCGCCGGCGTGTTCAAGGCACCGGTGCTGTTCGTCTGCGAGAACAACCAGTGGGCGATCTCGGTGCCGGCGACGCGGCAGACCGCGTCCGAGTCGATCGCCGCGAAGGCGCAGGCCTACGGCATGCCGGGCGTGCGCGTCGACGGCAATGACGTGCTCGCGGTCTATCGCGTCTGCAAGGAGGCGGTCGACCGCGCACGGAAGGGCGGCGGTCCGACGCTGGTCGAGACCGTCACCTACCGCATGGGCTCGCACTCGTCCTCCGACGACGCCTCGCGATACCGCGACGCGGAGGAGTTCGAGGCCTGGAAGCAGCGCGACCCGATCGCGCGTTTCCAACGCTATCTGCAGAAGAAGAAGCTCTGGGACGACGCGTTCGAGAAGGAGCTCCAGGAGGAGCTGCGCGCCGAGATCAACGCGGCGATCAAGCGCGCCGAGGCGCGCCCGAAGCCACCCGTCGAGTCGCTGTTCGAAGACGTCTACATGAGCATCACGCCGCAGCTGAAGGCGCAGCGCGACGAGCTGCTGGCGCTCGAAGGCCCGGCCAGCGACGACATCGGCGAGTTCCCACTCTGACACCCCGCTCCCCGAGCGACGTGCCACTCCCGTTCACCAGACCAGTCCCTGCCTCGACATCCAATCCATGACGACCTTGACCCTGATCGAGTCGGTGACGGACGCGATCCGCACCGAGATGCGCAACGACGATCGCGTCGTCGTGTTCGGCGAAGACGTCGGCAAGAAGGGCGGCGTGTTCGGCGCGACGCAGGGGCTGCAGGACGAGTTCGGCGTCGAACGGTGCTTCGACACGCCGCTCAGCGAGTGCGGCATCATCGGCACCGCGGTCGGCATGGCGGTCTACGGGATGCGGCCGATCGCCGAGATCCAGTTCCTCGACTTCATCTACCCGGCGTTCGACCAGATCGTGTCGGAGGCGGCGAAGATGCGCTATCGCAGCGGTGGCGAGTACACCTGCCCGCTGGTGATCCGCGCGCCCGTACGGCGGTGGCATCCGCGGCGGCCACTACCACAGCCAGTCGAGCGAGGCCTACTTCTGCCACACGCCCGGGCTGAAGGTCGTGATCCCGTCGACGCCCGCCGACACCAAGGGCCTCCTGATCGCGGCGATTCGCGACGAGGACCCGGTGATGTTCCTCGAGCCGAAGCGCTCTACCGCTCGATCAAGGCCGACGTTCCGGACGGCGAGCACGTCGTGCCGCTCGGCAAGGGACGCGTCGTGCGCGAGGGCACCGACGTGCACGGTCGTCGCCTACGGTGCGATGGTGCCGGTCGTCGAGCGCGCCGCGGCCACCGCCGCCGAGAACGGCAAGAGCATCGAGATCATCGACCCGCGCACGCTGGTGCCGCTCGACGAAGAGCTGATCCTCGAGTCGGTGCGCAAGACCGGCCGCTGCTGCGTGGTCTACGAAGCCCCCAAGACCTGCGGCTACGGCGCCGAGATCGCGGCGATCGTCGCCGAGAGGGCCATCGATCCCTCGAAGGACCGGTCGTGCGCGTCGCCGGCTTCGACACGCCGTTCCCCTATTCGCTCGAGCACCTCTACATGCCGGACGTCCGGCGCGTCCTGAAGGGCATCGAGAAGACGTTCAACTGGTGACAGTCCGTGGCGCGCGAGACGCGTGCCGGACGAACACGAAGGACCCCGACCGCAATGGCGCTCAAGGAATTCAAGCTCCCCGACATCGGTGAAGGCATCGCCGAAGGCGAGATCGTCTCCTGGAAGGTCCAGGAGGGTCAGCAGGTCAAGGAAGAGGACGAGTTCGTCGAGGTCATGACCGACAAGGCCACGGTCATGATCACGGTGCCGTTCGACGGCGTCGTGAAGGAGCTCAAGGCCAAGGAAGGCGACGTCGTCCCCGTCGAGTCGGTGATCGCGATCTTCGAGACCGGCGGCGCGGCGGCCGGCGACGGGGGCAAGGCGGCCGCACCGTCGAAGCCCGCCGAGCAGCCGAAGCCCGAGCCGGCCGCGCCCGCGGCGAAGACCGAGCCCGAGCAGGAGAAGGTGCTGAAGCCGCAGGCTCCGGCGCCGCGCCCGACGCCGCAGTCGCCGGAGTTCGAGCAGGCTTCGCCGGGCAAGGTGCTCGCGGCACCTGCCACGCGGCGGCGCGCGCGCGAGATGGGGATCGACCTCCACGCGGTCGAGGGCACCGGGCCGAGTGGCCGCGTCACCAACGAGGACCTCGAGCAGTTCACGGCGAGCGGTGGCGGCTCGGCCGTCGCCACGAAGTCGGCTCCGGCCGCCGCGCCGAAGCCGTACGCCCCGGTGTCGGTCGCCGCGGCACCGCAGGGTGCGGTCGAGGAACGGATCCCGTTCCGCGGTCTGCGCCGCAAGATCGCCGAGGCGATGGCGCGCAGCAAGCACACTGCCGCACACTTCACCTACGTCGACGACATCGACGTCACCCGGCTCGTCGCGATGCGCAAGGAGGCCAAGGAGATGTTCGCGCCGCAGGGCGTCAACGTCACCTACCTGCCGTTCATCATGAAGGCGGTGGTCGAGGCGCACCGGCAGTACCCGGCGATGAACGCGTCGCTCGACGAGACGACGCAGGAGCTGGTGCTGAAGCGCTACTACAACTTCGGGATCGCGACCGACACCGACCAGGGGCTGGTCGTTCCGGTCGTCAAGGACGTCGACAAGAAGTCGATCGCGCAGATCGCGAAGGAGATCCAGGAGGTCGCGCAGATGACGCGCGACGGTCAGGTCGGAGTCGATCGCCTGCAGGGCGGCACGTTCACGATCACCAACGCCGGCAACATCGGCGGGCTGTTCGCGACCCCGGTCATCAACTTCCCAGAGGTCGCGATCCTCGGCGTGCACGCGATCAAGAAGGCGGCCATCGTGGACGAGCACGACCAGATCACGGTCGGACAGGTGATGTACCTGTCGATCAGCATCGACCATCGCATCGTCGACGGTGCGACCGGCGCCCGCTGGATGAACGTCGTCAAGAGCTGCCTCGAGGACCCGCAGCGCCTCCTGTTCGGAACTCTCTGAGCGCCGCGATGGCGAGCCGCAAGAACACCCCCCGACGAACCGCGCGCAAGCCGGGGCCAGCCAAGAAGGCGCCGGCCAAGAAGGCGCCCGCCAAGAAGGCGCCGGCCAGGCAGCCGTCCGCCAAGAAGCCGGTCTCCCCGGCGGCACGTCGAGCCGCCGCGCCCGCCAAGGGTCAGCCGCTGACGGTCGTCGGTGAGGACGGTCGCGTCGTCCGCTCCCATGACCCGGGTCTCGACGACGCGCGCCTGCTCTACCTCCACGAGACGATGGTGCGCGTCCGCGAGTTCGACCGGCGCATGCTGGTCCTGCAGCGCCAGGGTCGCATCGGCTTCTACGGTCCGATCCTCGGCCAGGAGGCCGCGACGGTCGGCTCGGTGGCCGCACTGGAGGACCGGGACTGGATCTTCCCGGCGCTGCGCGAGGGCGCGGCGGCGCTGATGCGCGGCCTGCCGATGCCGGTCGCGATCGCGCAGCTCATCGGCAACGCGCTCGATCGCTGCAAGGGCCGGCAGATGCCGTGCCACTACACGTACAAGGAAGGCCACTACTACGGCATGTCCTCGGTGATCGGCACGCAGATCACGCACGCGGTCGGCGCCGCGATGGCGGCGAAGCTCGCGCGGCGACGACGTGGTCGTCGTCGGCTACCTCGGCGACGGGGCGACGAGCTCGAACGACTTCCACGCCGGCATGAACTTCGCCGCGGTCGAGAAGGCACCGTGCGTGCTCATCTGCCAGAACAACCAGTGGGCGATCTCCGTTCCGCTGAGCCAGCAGAGCGCGTCGGAGACGATCGCGATGAAGGCCGACGCGTACGGCATGCCCTCGGCGCGAGTCGACG
The DNA here is from genome assembly GCA_963823025.1 of uncultured Planctomycetota bacterium. Classification (GTDB taxonomy): domain Bacteria; phylum Planctomycetota; class UBA1135; order UBA1135; family UBA2386; genus CAWGKH01. Next base: position 193,833 of record CAWGKH010000016.1, read on the forward strand.
GCAACGACGTGCTGGCCGTCCACCAGGCGACCCGCGAAGCGGTCGAGCGCGCCCGTGCCGGCGACGGACCGACGTTCCTGGAGCTGGTCGACCTACCGCCGCCTCGGACACTCGTCGTCCGACGATCCGACGCGCTACCGCGACGCCGCCGAGGTCGAGGCGTGGGAGAAGCGCGATCCCGTCGAACGCTTCGGCCGCTACCTCCGCGGGCGCGACCTCTGGGACGACGCGCGCGAGCAGGAGCTGCAGGATCGCATCGCGCAGGAGGTGAACGCCGCGATCAAGGAGGCCGAGGCGGCCGCCGCGCCACCGCCCGAGACCCTGATCACCGACGTGTACGCCGAGCCGACGCCGCAGCTCGAGGAGCAGCTCGCGACGCGGTCGACGGTGAGACGCCACCCGATCCGACGGCGGAGCTCTCCCACGCGCCGCCGTCCGAGCAGAGAACCATGAAGTACGACGTCCTCGTCATCGGCGCCGGCCCGGCCGGCTACGTCTGCGCGATCCGCTGCGCCCAGCTCGGCCTCGACCGTCGCCTGCGTGGAGAGGGAGTACATCGGCGGCGTCTGCCTGAACGTCGGCTGCATCCCGAGCAAGGCGATCATCACCGCCGCCAAGCCGTCAAGAAGATCGCGGAACGCCGACGTCATGGGCATCCCGGTCGGCGAGCGTCGAAGGTCGACGTCGGCAAGCTCGTCGCAGTGGAAGGAAGGCATCGTCGGCAAGCTGACCGGCGGCGTCGGCGGTGCTGTTCAAGAACCACAAGATCACGTCGATCGAGGGCACCGCGAAGGTGCTCGGGCCGCACGCGGTCGAGGTCACCGGCAAGGACGGCAAGCGACAGCGGCTCGAGGCGAAGAACATCGTCGTCGCGACCGGCTCGTCGCCGATCGAGATCCCCGGCTTCGCGTTCGACGAGCAGACACGTCTGGAGCTCGACCGAGGCGCTCGCACCGAAGCAGATGCCGAAGCGCATGCTGGTGATCGGCGGCGGCTACATCGGCCTCGAGCTCGGCCTCGTCTACCACAACCTCGGGACCGAGATCCGCGTCGTGGAGTTCATGGACCGCGTCCTCCCCGGCATGGAAGCCGACCTCAGCAAGGAGATGGGCCGCTTCCTCAAGAAGAAGAAGATCGACGTCCGCCTCGGCGCGAAGGCGAAGTCGTACACGAAGACCAAGGACGGCCTGCAGGTCAAAGTCGACGTCGGCGACGGCAAGACCGAGACGTTCGCGTGCGACGTGATCCTGTCGACCGTCGGCCGCCGCCCGAACTCGAAGGGCTTCGGCCTCGAGGAGTGCGGGGTCCGGATCGGCGACAAGGGTTTCGTCGCGGTCGACGCCAGGCGCCAGACGAACGTCGAGGGCATCTGGGCGATCGGCGACGTCGCCGGCCAGCCGATGCTCGCGCACAAGGGCTCCCACGAGGGACTCGTCGCGGCGGCCGCGATCGCGGGGGACGCCGGCGCCGCCTACGACCCGGCCTGTATCCCCGCGGTGATCTTCACCGACCCGGAGATCGCGAGCGTCGGTCTGACGGCCGACGAGGCGAAGGCGCAGGGCTTCGACCCGATCGAGGGGCGATTCCCGTTCGCCGCATCCGGGCGCGCGCTGTCCCTCAACGAGCCCGAGGGCTGGTGCAAGATCGTCGCCGACGCCGGGACGGACAAGGTGCTCGGCGTGCACATGATCGGGCCGGAGGTCACCGAGCTGATCGCCGAAGCGGCGCTCGGCATCGAGATGGGCGCGACCGCGGGCGACATCGCGGCAACGATTCATGCGCATCCGACCCTGCCGGAGGCCATGATGGAAGCCGCCGAGGCCGTGCATCATATGGCCGTCCACGTCTACCAGAAGCCGAAGAGCTGACGATCCCCATGAGCGACGACTTCGAATCCGGACAGACCTCCGAGCCGGAGGCGCCGCCGGCTGCGCGCGATCCGTGGGAGCTCGCCCTCGAACGGCTGCGAGCGAGATTCCCCGACGCGACGACCGGCACGCTGTTCTGTGTGCACAAGCTCGAGCTCGACCCACAGCTCGGGCTCCGCGACTTCCGCGACGAGGCGAGTCTTCGGGGCATCCCGCTGAGCGGTCGGAGCGTGCATTCCGCCAAGGTGCTGCTCGGGATGGAGCGGCCGTCGGTGCGGCGGATGAAGCCGCCCGCTCGCGAAGCGGAGCCCGTCGACGAGGCGCCGCCGCGCGCGCGGCCGAAGCCGCAACGACGCTTCGCGTCGTCGGACGGGGGCTCGGCCGATTCCCTCGAGGCGACGCTCGTTGCCGCCGTGCAACAGCTCCAGTCCGAGGCGACCGCACGGTCGCAGCGACTGCGCGCCGCGATCGAGAACGCCATCGAGCTGCTGCGCGACGCGCTCGAGGCGGACGGCGAGTCGTAGACCCACCGTCCGCGCGGTCGCGACTCCCGCGTCAGTTCGCGCGCAGCTCGACGTAGTCGGTCGACTGGACGCCGAGCGCGTTGGCCGGCGTCACGACCGCGAACTGGAAGTAGAGCGGCTGGAACCGACCGAACACGCTCGTCGGCACGACGAACGGCAACGCGACACCACCCGCGGCATCCAACGTCAGCGGCCGCGTTGCCACGAGGTTGGTGTTCAGGAAGCAACCAGGCGCGCCGAGCGGCGTCAGATCGAACGGCAACGCGAGCGATCCGGCAGTGGTGATGCTGTCGCCGACCATGATCATCGCGGCGGCATTCGCCGGGCCTCCCCGGGCCGTGACCAAGAAGTGGTCGCCGTAGTCGAACGTGCCGCTCGAGACGCCGATCTGCGGACCGCACGACGCGCCCGCGACGCTCGCGGTGAGGTCGCCCGGAACCCCGGCGCCGAGATCGATCGTCTGCAGCAGCAACCGGAAGGTGCCGCCGTTCAGATCGCCCACCGCGTAGAGCACGTAGCTCGTGTCGACGACGGTGTTGAGGAACGCGGGCCCGAACGCGACGTTCGAGGTGCCGGTCGCGAGGATCGTCGCCTCGTAGAGACCGGCCGGCGCGACCAGGCTGCGGCTCTGCCCGTTGACGACGTTCATGATCGTCGCCAGACGGCTACCGGCCGCATCGATCCCGACGTCGACGGCCGGCGCCGCGGCCGTGTGACGCACGGTCACCCGGGACGACCCGGCGGTGGGCGAGACGTCGTTCGCGAAGATCGAGAGGGTGTTCGCACCCTGCGCGTCGAGGTGCGCGACGACCGACACGTCGTCTCCGGCGGCGACGGTCGCGTTCGCCGACAACACCGTCTGGCCCTGCAACCTCACCGACAGCCCGTAGGTGCCCGGATTCAACACGAGCGGACCCTGGATGTCCCCGAAGTCGAACGAGAAGAGCTGTTGCGAGCCGGCGAACACGTCGACCGGCGCAGGCAGGCCGGGGATGCCGTGCACGACCGTCACGCGGGCGGCGAGCGCGATGCGCTGCACGATCAGCCGGAAGCTCGAGCCCGCGGCGTCACCGACCGCATGGACGGCGTAGGCGAAACCGTCGTCGAGCGCGAGCTCGACCGGACCGAAGGCCGTGGCCTGTGAGCTCGTCACGACGATCGTCGCCTCGTAGATCCCGGGCGCGACGTCGACCTGCTGCTCGTTGCCGTTGGTGAGTCCGGACAACGTGCCCACGGACGACCCGCCCTGTCGGAGCTGCACGTCGACCGAGGGCGCCTTCGCCGTGTGTCGGTACGATCAGTCGACTCTGCGGCAGCGCCAGCGCCGATGTGTCGTTGGTGAACAACGAGATCGTGGGCGTGCCCGCGGCGTCGAGATGCGCGATCGCCGTGTAGTCGGTGCCGGCGTTGAGCATGACGTTCGCGTTCAGGATCGATGCGCCGTTCTGCTGGACGTCGATCGCGTAGGCACCGGCCGGCAGCGACAAGGGCCCACGTTGATCGCCGTAGTCGAACGTGAACAACGACGAGCCGTTGGCGAACACCTGCACAGGCGCGCTCAGACCGGGCACGCCGTGCAGGACCGTGAGCTTCGCGTCCTGCGCCGAACCAGGCCCGGCGAAGCCGAATGCGGACAGGGCCCCGAGGGCGACAGAGGAAACGATCTTCAACATGATGGATCTCCTGGAGTGCTGCTCGACCCGTGCTGCGCACCGCATCGAAGAAGCTCGACGGCGCTCGTGCCGGGTCGAGCCGCACGTTCGAGTCCCCCCCCGCACCGGATGCGCGGAGCGACCCGGAAGCCTCTCCCGCATCCACGAGCGCAGCGCGACCGAAGGCGTGTCCGGCGGGGGGCATGCCCCGAGGCAGTCGGCCGCGCTTCCGTTTCTCCGGGGCCGCGCCGACTCCGCTTCCTCGCGGAACGCGAGGAGTGTCCGACTTCGCGACCCATGGTCACCACTCTCGAGCTCGATCACATCCGCGTTGCGGCCCGTCGGCTGGTGTGCTCGAATGCCTCGCTCGGAGAGCGGTCGTCCATGACCTCGAGCTGCATACTCCACGAGATTGCCGAGGGGAAAGCGTCCGCGATGGACGACTTCCTCAACCGCTACAGCGGGCTCGTCTGGAGTCTCGCACGCCGCCACTCGCCCTCGCCGCAGGATGCCGAAGACGCGGTACAGGAGATCTTTCTCGAGGTCTGGCGGAGCGCCGGCCGCTACGACCCGACGGTGGCCGCGGAGCAGACGTTCATCGCGATGATCGCGAGGCGACGGCTCATCGACAGGGCGCGCCGACTCGGCCGATCGCCGAAGCCGGAGGCGCTTCCCGAACCCGAGATCGTCGCCGCCGAGGACGCACCCGACAGCGTCGAGATCCACGACGAGGCACAGAAGATCGCCGCGGTTCTCGCCACACTGCGTCCCGAGCAACAACAGGTGCTCGAGCTGTCGCTCGTGCAGGGCAAGTCGCACAGCCAGATCAGTGAGCAGACCGGGATGCCGCTCGGCACCGTGAAGAGTCTCGCGCGCCGTGGCCTGATCAAGGTCCGCCGGGCGCTCGGCGTCGATCAACCGGAGCCGGCCGATGGCCAGGAGGCGACGTCGTGAACGACGAACACCTCGACCGCGTGGAAGAGCTGCTCTGTGATCGGGCGCTCTGGGGCTGCGACGACGAGGACCTCGCCGAGCTCCGACGGGAGTTCGTCAAGGATCCCGCGATCCGCCGCGAGGGCGATGCGCTCGTGCTGACTGCAGCCGCGGTCGCCGCAGCACTCGCGGCGAAGAGCTCCGAGGCACCCCCGCCGGCGCTCCGCGCACGCCTCGATCGGATGGCCGTGGGTTTCCTGATGGAACGACACAACCTGTCGCTCCAGGACATCACGGCGGCGCTCGAGGCTCGCGCCGAGCCGCAGGCACCGAGACCCCCGGCGCCGATCCTCGGCGGTCCGTGGCTCAGCCACGCGGTCGCGGTCGCCGCGCTGCTCGTCGCCGCAGTGCTGTTCTTCACGCGCGAGCGGGGACTGTCGGTGATGCCGATCGATCAGCAGCGAGCCGCGCTCGTGCACACGGCGCCCGATCTCGTCCGGCTCGACTGGAAGGGCCAGGGCGTCGGTGGCGACGTCTGCTGGAGTGATGAACGGCAGCAGGGCTTCATGACGTTCCGTGGTCTGCAGCGGAACGACCCGTCCGAGTTCCAGTACCAGCTCTGGATCTTCGATCGTGGCCGCAAGGACACCGCCGAGCGTCCGGTCGATGGCGGAGTGTTCAACGCGAACGCCAAGGGCGAGATCGTCGTGCCGATCCGGACGAACATCGTCGTCCACCAGGCGTTCGCGTTCGCCGTGACCCGCGAGCGTCCGGGCGGCGTCGTGGTGTCGGCGAAGGACCAGATCGTCACCAGCGCCGGCCTGTGACGCCGGCGCGCGGCGTCAGCCGTCGCCCTCGGGCTTCTCCCAGAGATACTCGGGCTCGCCGAGTGCCTGCGCCGCCCACCGCGAGAGCACGAACAAGAAGTCGGACAGGCGGTTGAGATACGTCAGGCAGCCGGCACCGACGTCCGGCTCCTCGTGCATCAGCGAGACCAGTCGCCGCTCCGCGCGACGGCAGACCGTGCGCGCCTGGTGCAGGAACGCACCGACCGGACCACCACCCGGGAGCACGAACTCCTGCAGCGGACCGAGATCCTCGTTGAGGCGATCGCACCACTGCTCGAGCCGTGTGACGTCGCTCTTGCCGACCCGATACATCCCCTCCCAGCGATCCTCGGGACGCGTCGCGAGATCGCTGCCGACGTTGAACAGATCGTTCTGCACGATCCTGAGCATCCGCTCGATCTCCGCGACGCGCGCCGCATCGGCACCGCTCCGCTGGTTGAAGGTGCGGGCGATGCCGAGGACCGCGTTGAGCTCGTCCACGTCGCCGTAGGCCTCGATCCGGGGTGCGTCCTTGGCGAGCTGCTGCCCACCGACGAGGCGCGTGTTGCCGTCGTCACCGGCGCGTGTGTAGACCTTGGTGATACGCATGGGCGTTCGTGGTTCGACGCGCACCAATCTACCCGGGAATTCGTCGCGAACGTACCGGCGGCTCCACGGTTCGCCCCGCGGTGCGGTCGCGGGTACCTTCGCCCGCATGCTGCGCCTTCGATTCGCTCTCGCGATCCTGCCGTTCGTCGCGCTTCAATGCGTCGCACCGCCGCCGAAGCCGCCCGAACGCGAGCTCCGGGTCGGCGTGCTGGTGATCGACGGCGTCCACGGCTCGGACCTCGTCGGGCCGTGGGACGTCCTCCAGCAGATCCGCGTCCACGTGCAGCCCGGGATGCGGGTGTTCTCGGTCGGACGCACGCACGATGCGGTCAAGTCGTTGGAGGGGCTGCGGCTCACTCCGGAGTTCGCGTTCGAGGACGCGCCGCCGATCGACGTCCTGGTGATCCCGGGGGCGGAGCACAACCTCGGCTCGGACCTCGACGACGACGCCCTGATCGGCTGGGTGCGCAAGACGGCGGCCACCGCCGACGTGGTGATGTCGCTCGCCGACGGGACGTTCCTCGTCGGCGAGGCCGGGCTGCTCGAGGGGCGTTCGTGCACGACGCTGCCGGCGGACGTCGACGCGTTGCGAAAGCGCTTCCCACGCGCCGACGTCCAAGCGAGGCAGGTCTTCGTCGTGGACGGGCACATCATCACCGGGATCGGCGGCGGGCGCAGCTACGACCCTGCACTGTGGCTCGTCCAGGTGCTCTACGGTGTCGACGTCGCCGACGAGGTCGCGACGAGCCTCGGGCTCGAATGGGACCTCGGGCACGTCCAGCACGTCCTCGTCGTGCGGTGATCGTGGTCATGCGCCGAGGCGCGGCGGCGACACCCCGAGCTCGTCGCACAGCTCCGCGAGACGCGTCGCGTCCGCGCCACGCCACCGCAGGTCGGCGAGCGACTCCTCGAGCCCTGTGTCGCGGCGAAGCGTCGCGAGCTCGCGCCAGAGCATCGCTTCGTCGCGATGCTCCGACAGCGACTTCGCGAGGGCGGCCGCACCGCGCACGGTGACGTCCCATGAGGCCTCGTCGGCCGGGATCGCGTCGATCGCGCCGTACCGCGCCAGCACGACGCTCGCCGACTTCTTCCCCCACCGCGGCACGCCCGGCAGGCCGTCCGCCGCGTCGCCGACCAGTGCGAGCCAGTCGGGGATCGACGACGGCAGCACTCCGAACTTCTCGACGACGCCGGCCTCGTCGGTGAGCGTGCTGCGCATGCGGTCGAACTGGACGATCCGCGATCCGACGACGCATTGCGCGAGGTCCTTGTCGGGCGTGCAGATCAGCACGCGTTCGACCGACTCCGGCCGCGCATATCGATCGGCCGCGGTGGCGAGCGCGTCATCCGCCTCGAACTCGATCATGCTCCACGTCACGATCCCGAGCGCGCGAGCCACTCGCTCGGCGAGGGGAAACTGCGCGAGCAGCTCGGGCTCGATGCCCTCGCCGGTCTTGTAGCCCGCCCACAGCTCGTTGCGGAACGACTCGATCGTCGTGTCGAACGCGATGCCGACGTGCGTGACGTCGTCGTCACGCAGCAGGGCCGCGAGCGAGCGGAGCAGCCCGCGAACCGCGCCCACCTCGCGACCGTCCGGTCCGGTGGCCGGCGGCGCACCGAAGAAGTTGCGGAACAGCTCGTACGTGCCGTCGACGAGGTGGATCAACATCCGGCGCTGAGCCTACGCCGAGACGATCACCACAGCACGCGGTAGGTGAACCGGTCGTCGTGCCAGCCGGCGAACGCCACGGGCCGCGCGAGTCCGTACTGCTCGAGGAGTGGCCTGACCCCGTCGATGAAGCGCTTCGTCGCGTCGCGCACCGGATCGGTCACGCCCTCCACCCCGAGCATCTCCCAGAGCGGCTGCGCCAGGAGTTGGTCGACGTCGAACGAGCCCGCGCCCTGCATCCCGGCCGGCGCGGCGCGCAGCACGCGATGGATCGACTCGGGCATCGTCGTCGGATCGCCGCCCTTCGCGAGCACGGCCCGCCGCTGCTCGAGGAACTCGAAGACGTCCGCCGACGGATCGCTGCCGGCGGCGAGCACGAGCACGTCGCCGTCGATCGCCCACGCGAAGCCGCCGAAGAACCCGACCTTCACCTCTAGCTCGCCGCGGCGCTCGACGTCGAAGTGCATCGAGAAGTCCTCCGAGTGGAACAGCTCGTCCCAGCGCTTGGCGAACTTCTGCGGATCCGAAAGCCGGATGACGAAGTAGCTCGCGCCCTTGTCGCCGTTCTCGGCCGCCTCGGCATCGGGCAGCACACCGACTGCGAGAGTGTCCTCGCCGACGTTCGCGATCAGGTCGTCTTCGACGTCGAAGCCGAGCGACTTGGTGATCCGCGCACGCATGGCGTCGTAGCCGCCCTCGGTTCCGGAGAACTGTGCGGTCGCGGCGACGATCGCGTGGTAGATCGGCCCGCAGCGCAGCTTGCCTGCGTACCACTGCCTCGCGTTCGCAGGCACGAGCCCGATCAGCGCCGGAGGCGACTCGATCGCCGGCATCAAGCCGCCGAGGAGCGCGCGATCCACGCCGTGCACGAACGACACACTGCCCTCGATCTGCACGTGCGGGCCGCGGGGTCGGATCGACATGCGGAACGCCCGCACGCTCTTCACTCCGCATGCTTCGAGAATCAGGCGCCCGTCGTCGCCCTTCGACCCGAGGGCCGCGTACAGCGCGGGCACGTCGACCTCGACCGCGCACGAGGCCGCGGCGAAGTCGTCATCCGGGACGAACGCCGCGGCGCCTTTGGCGTCCAAGCGGCGCGCGATCGACGCCTCGACGTCGTCCCCGAAGAACACCGCGAGCTGGCCGTCGATCGCCACCGGGAGCGTGATGCCGGCCTTCGTCCCACGGCCGACGTCGAGGATCGTCACGCCGAGATCGGCGACCTTCGCCTCGCGACGGCCGCCACCGAGGTCGCCGAGCGCCGCGGTGAGTGCGGCCGACAACGGCCCCAGGTCGCCGTCCTGCTCGGGCGCCAGCACCAGCACGCCGTCCGCCTGCGGCGACCCGTCGCCGCTCTCCCCCGCGGCGATGCCGAGCCGCATGCGCCCGCCGTATGCGGTGAACGCGGCGATGCACGCGTCCATGTGCTCGGCGGACGGACGGTGATCGGCGTCCCCCACCTCGTCGACCGCGCCGCGCAGTGCGTCGAGCAGCACGCCGCGGAAATCTTCCGCCTCCTTCGCCGCGAGCATCGTGCCGAGGTTCGTCGGCAGGAACCTGAGCCGGAGCTTCGCCGGCCCGTCGCAGCCGGCGACGATCACGTCGCCGGCGCGCACCAGGCGATCGGCCCGGCCCGGCTCCTGGGCGGCGAGCGGAACGAGAACGAACAGGACCGCGATCAGAATGCGCATCGATGGGTTCCTCGGCATGCGCCGATCGTGGCCGTCGCCGGTGCCGGACTCGTCGCCGATCACTCCGCCATGAACGGGTAGCGGTAGTCGGTCGGCGGCACGAACGTCTCCTTGATCGTGCGGGTCGTGACCCAGCGCTGGAGATTCAGCTTGCTGCCTGCCTTGTCGTTGGTGCCCGAGGCGCGGCTGCCGCCGAACGGCTGCTGCCCGACGACCGCGCCGGTCGGCTTGTCGTTGATGTAGAAGTTCCCGGCCGTGTTGCGGAGCGCTTCGGCGATCTCGATGACGGCGTAGCGATCCTGCCCGAACACCGCGCCGGTCAGACCGTACGGCGACGCCGTGTCGCACGCAGCGAGCGCCTCCTCGAGCTTGTCGTCCTCGTAGACCATCACGGTCAACACGGGGCCGAAGATCTCCTCGACCATCGACTTGTAGGTCGGGCTGGTGGTCTCGATGACCGTCGGCCGGATGAACCAGCCCTCGCTGGCATCGCTCTCGCCGCCGACCAGGACCTCGGCCTCGTTCGACTGGCGCGCGTGCTCGATGTAGCCGGTGATGTCCTTGAAGGCCTTCTTGTCGATCACCGCCGCCATGAAGTTGCGGAACTCCGCCGGATCACCGATGTCGATGCCGGAGATCTGCCCGACGAGCGCGTCCCTGACGACCGGCCAGAGCGACCGCGGGATGTAGGCGCGGCTCGCCGCCGAGCACTTCTGTCCCTGGTATTCGAACGCGCCGCGGACGAGCGCCGTGACCAGCGCGTCGACGTCCGCGCTGCGATGCGCGAACACGAAGTCCTTGCCGCCGGTCTCGCCGACGATGCGCGGGTAGGCGCGGTACTTGGCGATGTTCTCGCCGATCTTGCGCCACATCCCCTGGAACACCGCGGTCGAGCCCGTGAAGTGCACGCCCGCGAAGTCCTCGTGCGCGAGCGCCGGATCGCCGATCGCACGCCCGGCACCGGGCACGAAGTTGATCACGCCCGGCGGCAGCCCCGCCGCCTCGAGCAGCTTCATGATCCAGTAGCCGGAGTAGACCGCGGTCGACGCGGGCTTCCAGATCACCGTGTTGCCCATCAAGGCCGGCGACGTCGGCAGGTTGCCGGCGATCGACGTGAAGTTGAACGGCGTGACCGCGAACACGAACCCTTCGAGCGGCCGCTGCTCGACGCGGTTCCAGCACCCGGGCGAGCTGATCGGCTGGTCGTCGTAGATCTCCCGCATGTACTGGACGTTGAAGCGGAAGAAGTCGATCAGCTCGCACGCCGCGTCGATCTCGGCCTGGTGCGAGGTCTTGCTCTGACCGAGCATCGTCGAGGCGTTCAGCACCGACCGCCAGTCGCCGGCGAGCAGGTCGGCGGCGCGGAGGAAGATCGCGGCCCGGTGCTCCCACGGCATTCGCGACCAGTCGTGCGCGGCCTTGCGCGCCGCATCGGCCGCCGCCTCCACCTCCGACGCGCCGCCCTGGTGGTACGTCGCGAGCACGTGCGCGTGCCGGTGCGGACACACGGCCTGTGCGACGTCGCCGGTGCGGATCTCGCGCCCGCCGACGATCAACGGGATCTCGATCCGCTCGCCGGCCAGCGAGTCGAGGCGAGCACGGAGGTCCAGGCGCTCGCGGGAGCCCGGGGCGTGGCTCCGGACCGGTTCGTTGATGGCGTGGGGGACGCGGAAGCTGGCGTTCGACATGGGGGCGGGATGGCGTGGACCGGGTCGGGAGCCCCGCCGTCGGGCCGGCGGGTCGGGCAATGTAGACCGCGCGAGGGGGTCACTGAACCGCCGCCGCGGCGATTTCGGGAGACCGCGCCACACCGAGCCCCGATTCGGGGCGAAATCCCGGATCGACAGGCGCGTTGCCACGCGAGCGCCCGGTGTGGGCGCCCCTGCGACTCCCCTCCGAACCAACCGATGAACCGCAAGACCCTCTGGTCGGCCGTCCTCACGACCGGCCTCGTCGTTCTCCCCGCCGCGTGTGGCGGCAAGGACAAGACCGCCGAAGCCGCCTCGGGCTCTGAAATCACCAGCCTGCAAGTCCAACCGAATGACTCGGAGGCGATGAAGGCCGCGAAGCAGCGGTTCGGGACCCTGTGCCAGACGTGCCATGGCACGAGCGGGCACGGCGACGGACCCGCGGGCGCGGCGCTGAACCCGAAGCCACGGAGCTTCGCCGACAAGGACTGGCAGAAGTCGGTCACCGACGATCACATCCGCACGATCATCGTTCAGGGCGGCGCCGCCGTGGGGAAGAGCGCCGCAATGCCGGCGAACCCGGACCTGAAGAGCCAACCCGACGTCGTGAACGCCCTGGTGAAGATCGTCCGCTGGTTCGGGACCAAGGGCTCCTGAGACCGTCCTCGACGTCGAGCCGGCGCGGCCGCGTTACGATCGCGCCGCGCCCGTGACCTCGACGCTCGATCTCTGGTTCCTCACCACCGGCGGTTTCTGGGCCTGGCGCGCGCTACGCGCGTGCGCGGCCCTGCGCCGCGTCCCGTTCCTCGCGCCGCTCGGCGCCACGGCCTCGCTCGAGCGGGTGACCGCGGTCGTCGCCGCGCGGGACGCGACCGACGCGCGCACGGTGGTCGACGGGCTGCGCGCGCAGACCGGGCCCGCCCTGCAGGTCGTCGTCGTCGACGCCACCGCGGACGGCGCGTGCCGGGAGCTCGCCGGGGACGGCGTCGCGGTCGTCCCCGAGACCGCGTTCGGCAACGACTGGCTGCCGCGAAGCCACGCGCTCGCGACCGGCGTCTCGGCGGCCGAGGACGCGGAGTGGCTGCTCCTCATCGACGAACCGGTGCGCCCCGTGACCCCCGATGCGATCGCGCGCGCCCTGCAGCACGCGAGGCGATCGGGTGCCGTCGGCCTCGGGCTGGTCCCGCGCACGCCCGCAGGCTGGCTCACGCCGCTCGTGCTGTCGGGTCTCGTCGACACCGTGCCGGCGATGGCCGCGACCAACCGCGACCGCGCGACGATGCCGTGGCTCGGGCCGCTGTTCCTGATCCGTGCCGACGCGCTGGCCCGGGTCGGCGGCTTCACGGCGGCGCGGATGGCGCCGGTCGCCGAGCTGATGCTCGCCGAGCGCCTCGGCGAGATCGACGCGCGCATGCGGGTGGTGCAGGCACAGGACGAGTTCGCACTGGTCCGGCCGATCGACCGGGCCGCGATCACCGAGACCCTCGAGCGGCTGCTCGGCGCGGTGGGGTTCCGCGTCGCGCTGATGAGCGTCGTGCTGTCGGTCTACGCGCTCTTGTGGACCACCGCGGCGCTCGGCCCGTTCGCCGCGTCGCCGTGGGGCTGGTGGGCCGCGGGCGGCCTGCTCGCCCAGATCGTGCCGGGACTCTGGGTCGCCGAAGCACACCGATCGCCGCGGCTCGCGGCGCTGCTGCTGCCGCTCACGCTACCGATCGAGGTGTTCGCGTCACTCGTCACGGCGCTGCGCCTGTCGATCCGGCGCGGCGTCACGTGGCAGGGACGGTTCGTGCGGATCGATGCGTTGCGCGCGGCGCTGCGCGACCGCGATTCGTGACGCGCGGGCGCGGGCGAGCCGGCGCCGCGGCGCCGGCTCGCGGGGTTCGAGCGTCGATCAGCGACGCTCGTCCTTCTCTTCCTTCTCCTTCATCGGCTTCATCGGCTTCTCGGCCTTGCCTTCGTGCTCCTCGGCCTCATCGGCCTCCTCCTCCTCTTCCTCTTCACCGCGCTGCTTGGTCGCGGGCATCACCTGGGCAGAGATCTCGACGGCCATGTTGCCGAAGTGCAGCTCGACGTGGCACTGATCGGCCTCGTCCGCGGCCGACAGAACGATCGACAGGCGCTTCTTGAGCTTGTCGGACTTCGACAGATCGAGGTCCCAGGTCGTCAGCTCGACCTCGTCGCCCTTCTTGTGCGACAGCGCCATCTGCCAACCGCCGTTGTCGTTGACGAGGAAGTGCAGGCCGTAGTGGCCGGCCATCACCTTCTTGCCGCCGATCGTCGCGTCGCCGGCGAGGTCGAAGCTGCCGATCGGGTTCTGCTTGGCGTTGGTGTTCACCATGTTGCGGAACGCGGCGTCGGACTTGACGCGCTCGGCGAACTTACCTTGCGCCCAGTTGATGGCGGTGTAGCTGATCTCGAGCTCGTTGCCGTTGTTGAACTCGATCTTCTGCTCGACCTTCGGCGCGTCGCGGTTGACCATGCCCATCTGCTGGGCGGAGATCGGCGCGACGAGCGCTGCGGAGACGAACAGGGACAGGGGCAGGATCTTCACGGGGGACTCCTTCGTGCGAGGTGGGATACGGTTCGGGACCGGGGCCGAAGAGCATAGCGGCACCACGGCCCCTACGAAGAGGGGCGGGTAGGCCGCGGGCCGGCCGAGCGCCAGCCCGCGATCGGGCGGATCACCACACCGTCCGGCCGAGCAGGCGGCCCTCGGACGACGTCGTCGTGCCGACGACCTCCCCGAGCTCATGGCCGCGGACCAGGGCGCCGATCTGCCGCACGATGTCGGCGAGCTGCGTCTCGCCGGCCGCGTCGATGCCCATCGCCACGGTGTCGATCATCGGCACGACGTCGGTGACCGAGATGCCACTCCAGTCCGCGGGCATCAGCTCGAGCCTCGATTGGACCGCGTCGGCGAACGGCGGCGGCTCCTGGCCGTCGCGCCGCGCGAGATCGGCATCGAGCACGAGGCGTGCCTGCCCCGCTCCCGCCGGACCCAGCCCGAGCACGACGAAGTCGGCGCCGTAGGCCCACGTGATCGGCAACATCCCGAGCAGCGGCATCTCGTTCGTCTGGATGCCGCGGTAGTCCTTCTGCTTCCGCGCCGCACGAAGTCCGGTGCTCTTCAGGATCTCGTCGATGGTCTTGGCGAACGCCGCCGCGTCCTTCAGCTGGAGCGCGACGGCGGTGCCGTCCGCGCCGGCGAACGGATTCGTCGGATCCGCCTCCTGCCGCGCCTTGACGTCCTCGAGCATCAGGAATTCGTCGCCGATGTGGGCCAGCAGGTCGTCCTTCAGGCTCAAGCCGTCGAGCCGCTGCGCGAACAGCCCGTCGATCGTGTCCATGTCCAAGCCCGGCTTGAACTCACCGGCGACGTCCAGAGCGATCTGGATCAGCTCGTCGAGCCGGAAGCAGCCGAGCGACCACGAATCGTGATTGCGTGGGGCCAGCGGCAACAGCGAAGGGCGACCCGCCTTCCGCGGTCGGATCACGTCGAGGATCGTCGGCTGCTGCGGATCGTTCGTGACGGCGACGTCGATCACGACATGCTCGCCGTGAGGCGCCATCGACAATCGCATCGCACGCAAGCCGTCGAGCCGGAGCTTGCTGAAGATCGTCGCGGCATCGGGTTCGTCACTGTCCGCGCCACTCCGCGACTGGCGTTCGTCGAGAGCGGTCTTCGCGAGCGCGAGCACACCTTGCAGGTCGACATCGCCCTCGATCGCCGACGACGTCTTCTCGACCTCGCCGCCGGCTTCGGCCGCCGCCCGCAACGCCGCGCCGACCCGCTCCTCGAGGTCGGTGCCGACGAACATCAGGATGGCATCGCCACGGCGCACCGGCAGGAACACCTTGGCGCCGGTGTCCTCGTCGGTCTCCATCGCGAGAAACGCCTGTCCCTCGACCTCGACATCGACGAGCGTCGGCTCGTGCTCCTGGATCAATTCGGTGAGTACCGTGTGGATCTCGTCGAGCGTGTCCCCGTCCGACGACTGCAGCGCGAGGGTGGCGAAGCC
Source organism: uncultured Planctomycetota bacterium (assembly GCA_963823025.1). Taxonomy (GTDB): domain Bacteria; phylum Planctomycetota; class UBA1135; order UBA1135; family UBA2386; genus CAWGKH01. The sequence goes on from CAWGKH010000016.1 coordinate 209,313, forward strand.
GTCGGGGACCTCGGACTGGCTGTCCGCGCCCATCTCGAGCTGCAGCGCGAACGTCGCGCGACCGTCGACCTTCTCGAGCAGGTCGACGAGGTGCTGCTGGTCGGGCGTGAGGTCCACGTCCGGTTCGCCGCCCGATTCGCTGGCCACGAGCTTCTTGAGCGACGTCCAGACGTCGCGCATGTCGCTGCTCGACAGCAGCTCGCCCACTCGAGTTTCGGCGAACTCGGTCTTCAGCCGCGCGGGCATGTCGACGGCGATCCGGACGAGTGGTTTCTCCGGGAGCGGCAGGCGCCCCTGCGCCGGCATCGGCGCGGCGAAAACGAGTGCGGTCAGTGCCGCGGTGCAAGCAGATCGATTCATGGGTCTCTCCTTCTGGGGACGGAACGCCGCGCGCTCCTGTCGCTCAGCGTTCCTGTCGGAAGATCAACACGCGGTCGAACGCGACCACCACCAGATCGGTGAGGCCGTCGCCATCGACGTCGCCGGCCGCGATCTCGTTCGGCTCTGCCGAGTCGTCGCGGTCGGGTAGCTCGAGAACCGGCCAGGCCAGCGCGCGCCCGAGCTCCTCGCCCTCGCCCGGAACCAGCACGTGCACGCCGTGGAGGTCGCGATCGAGCACCGCGAGCTCCTGCTGGCCGTCGCCGTCCAGGTCGGCGGCGACGCCGGTGAACCACTTCGCGTCGTCGGTCGGCGGCTCGGCGCGGCGCACCTCGGTCAGCTCCCACGCCTCGCCGAAGCGCACGCGGAGCACCCCGGACCGACCGAGCACCAGCGGATCGCCGCGGTGGTCGAGGACGTGCGTCGCGCCGATCGGCGCCAGATCCGCCGCGAGCACCGAGCCGTCCTTCGGCACCGCGAACACGCGATCGACCTTGCGATCGACGAGCAGCAGCGCACCGTCCGCACGCTGCGCGATCAGCGCCAGATCCTGCGCACCGACCGGCGCGTTCGTCTGGCTGAGCACCTCGGGCAAGCCGTCGGCGTCGAGCCGGAACGTCCGCGCCCAGCGCGACTGGACGACACTCAGCGAGCGGCCGTCGGGCGACACCGCCACCTGGCCGTCGTCGATCTTCGCGGCGAACCCGACCGCGGCCGGCTCGCCCTCGAGGAAGCCGCCCTCCGGCGACGACCGCAGGATGCGGAGGCCGTCCCCGGGCAGCACCATCGCGAGGTCGTAGCCTTCGGTCTGGTCGAACTCCCCGACCATTAGCCGCTCCGGAGACGCCCCGATCTTGCCGAGATCGGCGACCTGCGCCGGCGGACCGAACCCGTCACCCTCGCGCGCGACGCGCCAGATCGTGCCCTTGCGGGACTTGTCGCGCTCGACGAACAGGATCGCACCGTCGGGCGCGATCGCCACGGCCCCGGGCTCGCCGTCGAGCTCGGCAGCGACGCGCTGCGGGAACGAGCTCCGCGGCGCGGAGCCGGGCTTCCACGCGACCATGCCTTCGTCACCGCTCGCGAGCACGAGATCGGCCTTGCCGTCGCCGTCCACGTCGCCGAGCGCGAGCCCGGTGACCTTCGCGAGCGTCGGCGTCGTCTCGACGTCGAACCGGCCGTCGTTCTCGAGCAGGTAGATCAGCTCGGCGCGCTCGGGATGTGCGACGACGAGGTCGGGGTCGCCGTCGCCGTCCACGTCGCCGTGCGCGAACGGGAATGCGCCACGCGTGATCGCCGGCAGCGCCGTGAGCTGCGCGCCGCCGGCGGACCTGCCGAGATCGTCGCGCGACGACAGGCGGTACTCCGCGAGCCGCCCACGCTCGCCGACGATCGCCGCCAACGTCGGCGCACCACCGTCGCCGGCACCGGGGAACGCGTCGATCGGCCGCGACAGCTCGAACAGCAGCCACGGACCGAAGCGGCCGTGCCCGTCGCCGCGCGCGATCTGCAGCGGCACGCGGTTGCTGCTCGTCAGCAGCGACACGTCGAGCTTGCCGTCGCCGTCGAGATCGGTGAGTCGCAGCGAGCGTGCGTGCTCGTCGCCGATCGCGACCGGATCGGCGACCGCCGGCGACTCGTCGAGCAGACCGGTGACGACGGTCAGGCCGTCCTGCGTCAGCGCGACGGCATCCGCACGTCCGTCCCCGTCGAGATCGCCGAGGCGCAGCGCGTCGCCGTTGGCCGGCGGACCGACCTCGATCTCGCGCATGCGCGGCCCGCCCTCGTGGCCGCCGACGAGCTGGAGCCGCCCGCGCTGGTCGAGCACGACGAGCTCGCTCTTGCCGTCCTTGTCGAGGTCGCCCACCGCGTAGCCGCGGATCACCCCGTCGGTGTCGACGGTCGTCGACGAGTCGTCGCCGGCAGCGTCGACCCGGACGATCTCGAGGCGCCCGCGCCGCGGATCGTCGACGAGCACCTCGGCCCGCCCGTCGCCGTCGACGTCCCGAACGCGCAGCAGCCCGATGCCGTCCCCGACCTTGTGGATGACGGGGTCCTGGAAGCCGAAGCGGGCACGGAGGGCGGGGTCGAGGGGGGGCGGGGAGGATTGGGCGGAGGTGCGGGTCGGGAGCAGCAGAGCGAGGGGAAGGAGAACGGTGGCGGTGGTGGTGGCGCGGACTGCCATGGGGCGGGGCAGTTTACACGGCGGCCGTGCTCCAACTGCGAGCGGAAACCCCGCGCGCCCGCTACCGCAGGATCCGCAGCATCACCGTCCGCTCGCCCGCCTCGACGTCACGTTGCCAGGCCGCCGTGCGTTCCGCATCGGCACGTTGCGCACATCCCCGTGGATCCGCACGACCGCGGCCGATTCGAAGCACGCTGGTCGTCCGGTGGCGGTGACCCCGCGTATTGCGGCACATCCCGGGCGGCCGTGGCTGCCACTCGCCGGGCTCGACCGAGCACCCGCTGTCCCGGTCTCGCCGCGCTTCGGCCGACCGTCGCCGACGTCTGCCGCGACGCAGGATCGGCCGTTGGCGGATCGCCGACTGCCGGGAGCGGGCCTCGGGGACGCGGCACGCACGCTCGGTCTCGCCGATCCTCGGCGACCTGCCCGAGGTCGCTGCGCGCCTCGTCCACCGACGCCAAGCCCAGAAGATCGCTGCCGCCGCTCGAACCCGCCAGCACCGATCCGACCCGCGACCGTCTGACATTCTCGAACCGCCCGGCTAACCTCCGATCCCATGTGGACCACCCTCGTGACGCTCGCCCTGCTCCAGCAGGCGCCCACCACCGAGCCGGCGCCGAAACCGGTCGCCGAGCCCGCAGCGCCGGCCGCGGCGGAGGACGCCGCGCCGGTCGTGACCCTCCACCTCGGCCCGGATCGTTCGGTGCGCGGAATCGTGCTGAAGGAGACGCCGGACGCGGTGTGGCTCGACGTCGGCTACGACGTGCTGCACGTGCCGGTGGCGGCGATCGTGCGGCGTGAGACGGCGGCGCCGGAGCAGGTGGGCGGCGAGGAGCGCGACGAGGGGCTGTTCCGCACCGCGCGGCGGCCGGAGAAGTCGGTCGCGGAGGGCGCGCACGAGGTGGCGCCGGGCGTCGTGAAGATCGAGAGCGCGACCGGACAGGGTTCGGGGTTCATCACGAGTCCGGACGGCTACGTCGTGACGAACTTCCACGTCGTCGAGCGCGAGGTGCAGGTGGACGTCGTGCTCTACGTGCAGGGCGAGAAGACGCTCGACACGCGCACGCTGCGCGACGTCAAGGTGATCGCCGCCAACCCGCAGATCGACCTCGCGCTCCTGAAGATCGACCCGCCGAAGGACCTGACGCTGCCGTTCGTCTACCTCGGCGACAGCGAGCAGGTGAAGGTCGGCGACACGGTCTACGCGATCGGCGCGCCGATCGGCCTCGACCGCACCGTCAGCTCGGGCATCGTCAGCGTCACCAACCGCTCGTTCGGCGGGCACACGATGCTGCAGATCACGACGCCGATCAATCCGGGCAACTCGGGCGGTCCGCTGTTCGATCTGCGCGGTCAGGTCGTCGGCGTGAACAGCGCCGGCTACATGGGCATGCAGGGCCTGAACTTCGCGATCCCGAGCAAGTACGTGAAGGACTTCCTGAAGAACCGCGACGCGTTCGCCGTCGACACGACGCGCTCGGAGAACGGCATCCACTACCTGCCCGCGCCGAGGAAGCCGGAGCCCGGTCAGGACAACTGACGGGCTCGGCGGGTCACTCGACGCGGCGCAGCCGGTAGCGGTGGATCGTCGCGTCGACCGCCGCGACCGCCGCCGGGTCACGCCACCAGGCGTCCCGCGTCGCGACCAGTCGGCCGCGCAAGGGCGCGCTGGCGTCCGACGCCAGCCACGTGGCGAGCTCGCCGACCGCCGCGAGCGGAACCTGCCCCGGCCCGTCCCCCACCGGCCCGGGCTCGATCGCGTTCGGGCGAATCGCCGTGTCGAGGAGCTCGGCGGTCAACTGGTCGGTCAGACGTGCGAGCGCCGCGTTGGCAGCCGCATACGCCGTGCACGGCACGTCGAGATCGGGATGGAACGTGCCGCGGCCGACGAAGGTCAGGATCGCACCGCGGTTCCGGCCACGCATCGACGGCAACACACCCCGGATCGTCAGGAACGCGGTCGTCACGTTCGCACGGAACACGGCGTCCCACGCGGCCGGCGCGAGCGCGTCGATCGGCTGCGACACCGAGCCGCCGCCGGCGGCGGCAGCCAGCACGTCGATCGTGCCGAATCGCCCGATCGTCGTCGCCACCAGCGCATCGACCTGCGCGGGTTCCGCGCAATCGGTCGGCACGGCGAGCGCGTCGCCGCCCGCGGCCGCGATCATCGCGACGGTCTCGTCGAGTCGCGCCGCCGTGCGCGCGGCGACGACCACGCGCGCGCCAGCGGCCGCGAACGCGCACGCGACCGCGCGGCCGACGCGGAAGCCGCCGCCGGTGACGATCGCGACCCGACCTTCGAGCGCTCGCATGACGGCGCGAGGCTAGCGGCGCGCCGCCTCCCGACAAACCGGGAACTTCACCCTGGGTTGAGCCTTCCACCGATCGATGTCGTTATCCAGGGCAGCGAGAGTGCGGCCACCGAGTGGAGCTCAGCTCCCGGCACGGCGGTCGGTGGTCGCGCAGAGAGGGACGAGCCCGTGCCACGAGGCCGTGTCCGCCACCCGGCGGGCACGGCCCTCGCCTTGTACGCGCCCGGTCAGCTCCGGAGCGACCGCACGATGTCGAGCAGCGAGCGGACGTCGCCGACCTTGTGGCGCACCTTGCCGCGTCGCTCGCCTTCCTGGCTCTCCCACGCATCGAGCGCGCGCCAGTCGGCATAGGTGACGCTGTCGATCTCGCGATCGGCGAGCAGGCGCACGATGCCCTCCGCCTCGTCGGCCGGCACGGCCGACGCCGTCTCGGCGTCGAGGTCGGCGACCATCGCCGCGACCGTCCCCTTCGAGCACGGGCTGTTGGTCCCGATCAGGCCGGTCGGGCCGCGCTTCGCCCAGCCGACGACGTAATGGCGCGGCACGCGTTCGCCGCCGGGGCGCACGAGCACGCGGCCGTCGTCGTTGGGGATCGTGCCCGACCGTTCGTCGAACGGCACGCCCGGCACCGGCACGCCGCGGTAGCCGACGGCACGCAGCACGATCTCGCAGTCGATCTCGAAGAACTCGTCGAGCCCACGCGGCCGTGGCGTCCCGGTGTCGTCGGCGTAGAGCTCGTTGCGCTGGACGCGCACACCCCGCACGCGGCTGCTCTCGCCGAGGATCTCGACCGGCGACGCCCGGAAGATGCAGCGCACGGTCCGCTCGGCCCCGGTGCCCGGCTCTCGCGACTGCTGCTGCAGGAACTCGACGTTGCGCTTCGCCGAGCGCGGCGCCGAGGACTCGAGCCACGTCGCGCTCACCGCTTCGAGCTCCACCTCGTCGGGCGGCACGATCAGGTCCACGCCCGACAGCCCGGCGAGCTCCCGGATCTCCTTCGGCGAGAACGCCGCCTGCGCCGCGCCGCGCCGGCCGAGCAGGACGACCTCGCGCACCGTGCTGCGGCGCAGCGCCGCGAGTGCCGTTTCCTCGATGTCGGTCTTGGCGAGCTCGTCGGTGTCGCGGAGCAGGACGCGCGCGACGTCCATCGCGACGTTGCCGTTGCCGACCACGACCACGCGCCGAGCGCGTTCGAGCGGGAACTTCCGGTCGCGGAAGTCCGGGTGTCCGTTGTACCAACCGACGAACTCGGTGGCCGAGAACACGCCCTCGAGATCCTCGCCGTCGATGCCGAGCTTGCGATCGCCCTCGTTGCCGACGGCCCAGATCACGCGGTCGTAGAGTGCGTCCAGGTCGGTGACGACGAGGTCACGCCCGACGGTGACGTTGCCGAAGAAGCGGAACCGCGGGTGCGCGGCGATCTTCTCGTAGATCTTGACGACGCCCTTGATGTTCTGGTGGTCGGGGGCGACACCGCCGCGCACGAGGCCGAACGGCGTCGGCAGCCGGTCGAACATGTCGACGCGAACCGCCAGCCCATCGGTCTTGAAGAGCGCCTCCGCGGCGTAGAACGCCGACGGTCCCGAGCCGACGATCGCAACCCGCAGCGGACGTTGCTCGCTTCCCAGTTTGTGCTCGCTCATGCGCGTTCGTGGCTCCGCGGTCGAAGCCGCCGATCATAGGACGAGACGCAGCCCGGGTTCGACCTCGATTCCGCACGCGCGCGATCAGCGCGTACCGAGGGTGAGCGTGAGCCCGTTGGAGACGACCACGCTCAGCGCGTTCGCTCCCGGCTCGTAGGCCGCGGCCTGGAAGTACACCTCCGCCCCGGCCAACCCTGGGAGCGTGGGCAGCGGAATCGACAGCACCGCGGTGCCGCCGACGTTCGCCGCGAGCGCCGCCGCGTCCTGGCTGACGAGCAACCGACATCCGGGCATCCCGATCGCGTCGAGCGCGATCGGCAACGGCACGCCGCCGGTCATCGTGTTCGAGAACCCCCCGCTGAACACCGGCACGGCGCCCGGCGCGAGCACCGACGCCTCGAGCACGACCGACTCGCCGGCCCAGGGTCGCGTGCCGCCGGCGACGTCCAGGACGGGCGGTCCGAGCGCGCCCGCACAGCCGCTCCCGAACGCCGCGATGCCAGCGGGCCAGTCCGTGCCGAGGCTCCAGGTGTCGCCGAGGGAACCGATCGCGTCCAGACCACCGAACATCAGGCATCGTCCGCGCACCGGATCGAACGCGAACGCCGCGTCGAGGCGTGGCGTCGGCTGCGGCGACGGCGCCCGCTGGCGCCACGCTCCGCCGTCCCACTCCCACACGTCGGACGTCGCGAACGCCGTCGCCGTCGCGCCACCGAAGCACACCATCCGCTCGCGAACCGGATCGAACGCCATCGCGTGCCGCGCGCGCGGACCCGGTCCGAACGCCGCCGAGCGGCGCGTCCAGGCGGTGCCGTCCCACTCCCACACGTCGGTGTCGCTCACCTGGCCCCCGAACAGGACGTCGTATCCGCGGATCGGATCGAAGGCCATCGCATGCGCGAAGCGCGCCGCCGGGGCCAGCGGTGGGAACAGCCGCGTCCAGCCGGTGGCGTCGAGGCGCCAGGTGTCGCCGAGCGAGGCACCGCTGGCGTCGGCTCCCCCGAACAGCACCACCCCGCCGCCCGGAGCGGTGGCCATCGCGCTCGCCTGCCGCGCCACCGGCTGCGATGCCGTCAGCCGCTGCGACCAGACCTGGCCGTCCCATTCCCAGGTGTCGCCGAGCACCGCGCCGCTCGCACCGACGCCTCCGAACAGCACGATCCGCGCGCGCGCCGGATCGTAGGCCAGCGCATGATCACGCCGGGCTGACGGCGTCGAACCGACGACTCCCTTCGCGATCCACGCGGCACCGTCGAAGCTCCACGTGTCGCCGAGGACCGCGCCGAGCGCGTCGCGTCCGCCGAACAGCACGAACTCGTCGCGGGCGAGATCGGCGACCGCAGCGGCACCGTCGCGCGCCGTCGGCGCACCGCCCGCGACCGACTGCCAGTCGATCTGCGCGGCGACCGGCGCGGCCAGCAGGGCCGTGATCGCCAGGACGAGCTTCGGATCGTTCCCCAAGGTGTGCGTTCCCCTGCTGCGGTGAACAGTACCCGACCGCCCGTCGAACGGCTATCGTCCGCCCGATGGGTGCGGCCATCCACGAACGGAGCGCAGCGGCGCTGGCGCATGCGATCCGCGCCGGGGAGCTGAGCTGCCGCGCGGTCGTCGAGGCCTTCCTCGCGCGCATCGCCGAGGTGAACCCGCGCATCCGTGCAGTCGTCGCCGAAGCGCCCGCGGACGCGCTCGCGACGGCCGACGCGCTCGACCGGGAGCTCGCCGAGCACGGCCCGCGCGGACCGCTGCACGGCGTGCCGATGACCGTGAAGGACCTCCACGACGTCGCCGGCCTGCCGGCGACCCACGGGCTGCCGTTCGCCTCGCGCCGGCCGCTGTCGCGCGACTCCACCTGCGCGGCGCGGCTGCGGGCGGCGGGCGTCGTGTTCGTCGGCAAGACCAACGTCCCGCTCGCCGGCTACGACTGGCAGACGCGCAGCCGTCTGCGCGGGGTGACGGTGAACCCGTTCGACGCCGCGCGCACGCCCGGCGGCAGCAGCGGCGGTGCTGCGGCGGCGCTCGCGTCGGGCATGACGCCGCTCGAGCTCGGCAGCGATCTCGCCGGATCGATCCGCATCCCCGCGCACTTCTGCGGAGTGATGGGCCTGAAGCCCACCGAGGGTCGCGTGCCGCTCGACGGCCACGGGCCACCGGCTTCGCGCGGCGTGCTGCGCAGCATGCTGACGATCGGGCCGATGGCGCGATCGATCGAGGACCTGCGGATCGCGTTCGCGGTGCTGACCGCGCGTTCACCCGACGCGATGACGCCCGCGATCGGTCCGGCGCAGCCGCTGCGCGTCGCGTGGACCGACACGCTGTGCGGCGTCACCGCCGACAGCGCGACGCGATCGGCGCTCGGTGCGTTCGTCACCGCGTTGACCGCGCGCGGCGCGCACGTCGAGCGCGCATGTCCGACCGGGCTGCACGATGCGGCGAGTGCCCTCGAGCTGTGGGGCGCGGTCAACGGCTTCGAGTTCGCGCAGTGCTGGCCGCCGCCGTTCCGGTGGGGCGCGCTCCGCTGGCTGTTCCGCACCGGCATCGTCCGCCTCGCGATCGGACCGGGCACGCTCACCGACGCCTTGTCGCGCAGCATGGCGTGGAGCCCGCGCACGTGGCTCCGGAGCCTCGATCGGCGCGCCGCGTTCGCCGACGAGGTCGAGCGCTTCGTGCGCGGCTACGACCTGTTCGTCTGCCCGGCGGCCGCGACGCCGGCGTTCGAACACCGCCGGCGGCCGACGCCGATCCGGGTCGACGATCGGCAGGTGCCGTACGCGGCGGCGATGGCGGCGTTCGCATGCCCGTTCGCGGTCAGTGGACACCCGTCGCTCGTGGTCCCGATCGGCACGACCCCAGCAGGACTCCCGATCGGTGCCCAGCTGGTCGCGCGGCGCGGCGCCGACGAGTGGCTGCTGTCCGAGCCGGTCGCGGCGTTGGTGTCCAACGGCTAGAAGACTGCATCGCGGCATCGCCCCGAGCGCCTGACGGTTTCGTCGGGACCTTCGAGCCGAGCCGCTGCCTGGTACGAACGGACGGCATCGCGCGGCTCAGGCGAGGCGACGGGGGCCGCTTCGTCGCCGGTCTCCGCCGTCTCGGTAGGCCCGATCACCGACCCGTCCACGGTCGGCTACACGCTGCCGGTACAGGCCGTGCGGCTCGACTCGTTTGGCTGCATGGGCCCGTCGTTGGCTCCCGGTCGCGCATGCACCGGGGAGTGCAGCCGGGGCAGGTCGCGCTGCAGCAGATCGTCGGGTGCATGCGGTTCGACTTCGTCCACGTGCTCGTACAGGCTTCAGGTGTCGTCACCCACGACCGAGGCCCAACCGATGCCGGGCCGGGGGCGTCGGTGGCGATCGCATGGCCACGATGCTCGCCGGGTCCGCGGGATCGTCGGGACGGGGAGCTCCGGAGCGACGGCGACGCTCTCCGGTGCTCCGAACGATGTCGCCTGGATGCGCCCACCGGACAGTTCGGCAGAACCGGTGTCACGATCGCCGACCCGAACTGTTGATGCAGAAGCCTCCGCAACGCATCGACCTCGCGGTGCGGGCCCGCCGGCGGGGGTGCGGGCCGGACCGCCTGCAACCAGGTAGGATCCCATGAATCTCCGCACGCTCCGTCATCGGCTGGTGCCGATCGTCTGCGCTCTCGAGCTCTCCGCCCTCGTCGCGGCACAGTGTGCCGTCGGCGTCGTTGCCGACCGGGGTTCGCCGACGCGCCAGCCGTACGCTCACGTCTTCGATCCCGCAACGTTGCAAGTCACGGCCTCGGTGCCCTTGCCGTTGTCGAACTTCGCGACCGTGTTCGATGTCGAGATCGCGCCCGACCTCGGCGAAGCCTACGTCGCCGACTTCGCTGGCGCCGCGGTGTGGGTCATCGACCTGACCACCAACCCACCGTCGCTCGCGGCCGGCGTGAACCCGATCGATGTGTCGGCGACCGCTGGCGCCGGTGGCCCGACCTCCGCGTCGGCATCGGACCTCGCGGTGACCGCCGACGGTCGCTACCTCCTCGTGACCGGCGGCAACGCCCTCGGTGACGGCGGCGCTTCGTTGGTCTCCGTCGACCTGCAGACACGGACGGTCAGCGATCGATTCGACTTCAGTCCCAACTGTCCGACGGCGGTGGAGGTCGGTCCCGATGACTCGGTGATCGTCGTCGAGCTGCTCGACTCGCAGCCCTCGTTCGCGAATACGAATGTCCGCCGATTCCGGCTCGATGGCACCGGCCATCTGCACGACACCGGCGACGAGGCGGGCATCTCCGAGGTGCCCGGCGTCCAGAACGTGATCGTTCCGAGCTACCCGTTCCTCCCACCGCTGCTCGAGCGCCTGACGGCGCGCCACGTCGTGCAGGTCTCGCGCCCGGCCGGCGGGACCCTCGGGTCGTTGCGCAACAAGGGCCTCGACCCGAACGACGAGGTGGCTCTCGAATATCCCTCCGGCATCGACGTCCAGTTCGACCCGCTGCGCAGCATCGTCTACGCGCGCACCAACGAGCAGGACACGTTCGGCGGTGCCGGCCCCGGGAACGCGCGGATCGATGGCTATCGGTTCTCGCCGCTGACCGGTCGATTCGGACCCAGGCTCGTGACGATTCCGCTCGATCGGCAGGCGGGCACGGCGTTCGGTGTCGAGCAGACGGCGATCGACCCGGTGCTACGACGGATCTACGTCAGTGGACTCGCCGGCGGGGAGATCCGGGTGTTCGACTCGCTCACCGGAGCGCAGGTCGGCACCGTCACCGATCCGGACTTTCTGTTCGGTCTCGGAATCCGCGTGCGGCGGCGGTGAGCGCGAGACCAGCACGAACCCGCGGTGGCGCAGGCGGAGGATCAGCGCGGTTCGTCGAGCGACAAGGCGAACTCGCGCCGCTGTGCCGGCGTCAGCTCGCCGGCGAGCGACTGCGCCTCGCGAACGAGGCCGGCCTCGTCGACTGGCCACGAACGCACGATGCCCTCCGCCCCCGCCGTGAGGACATGTCGGCCATCAGCGCTGAACAGTGCCGCGTTCAGCGCGATCTCGCCGGTGTCGATGTGGAAGATCGGAGTGCCGTCTCGCGCAAAGACGCGCGCCGTCCCGTCCTGCGAAGCGGTGACGATCCACTGTCCATCGGGAGAGAAACGCGCCATGTTCACCATCGCGGTGTGTCCGACGAGACGCGCTTCCAGCCGGCCGTCGATCGACCACACGCTGGCGGTTCCGTCGGCCGAGGCGAGGACGACGGAGCGTTCGTCGGGGTCGAACGCGGCATCGAGGATTCCCGCACGGTGTTCCCCGTGCGCGCCGTACACGACGAGGGTCTTGCCGTTGCGGTCGACCAGCCGCGCGACGAGATCGGCGCACGCCATCAGCAGCCGGTTGCCGGTTCGGTCCAGGATGAAGCGGTTGCAGACGATCGTGTCGAACTCGGTGAGCCGCCGGCCGTGCCAGCTGTCGCTCGCTCCGCGCCGCCACTCGACCATCATGGTCCGTTCATCGGCATGCACGCAGGCGAGTACGGCACCGTCCGGTGCGATCGCGACGGAACCCACTCTCGAGGTCACGGGCGGCAGGAGGGGCACGATCGGCAGTCTCGCCAACGGCCCGCCGTCTCGGGCCCAAAGTCGCACCGTCGCGTCGTAGCCCGCCGAGGCCACGAGTTGCCCATCCCGCGACCAGGCGATCTGCTCCACCGGGGCTTCGTGGCCGCGGAGCAACACCGACGTGCCGGCTGCGAGATCCCAGAGCCGTGAAGTGGTGTCGCTCGAACACGTCGCCAGGCGTCCGTCGGCGGACATCGCCATCCAGCGGATGCCCAACAGGTGCCCGCGCAAGGATCGACCGTTCGCGCCATCGATCGACCACAGCCGCAGCGTGCGGTCGACCGACGCCGACATCAGGTTCCCGTCGGACGTCCATGCGACGGCATACACGCCGCCATCGTGTCCTTCCAGGCTCGCCACGGTCCGCCCGTCCAGTGTCCAGACCCGCGCTGTTCCGTCCTGAGAGGCGGTCGCGACGTAGTTGCCGTCGGGCGAGAAGGCGACGTCCCACACCGGTGCGCGATGTCCGATGAGGGTCGCGATCCACCGGCCGTCGGAGTCCCACAGCCCGTACGGTGCGGTCCATCGACGCCGTCGCGATCGTCTTGCCGTCGGGAGTGACCGCAATCGCTCGCGTCGCGCCGAGGTGGCCACCGAGCGTCGCAAGCAATGTGCCATGCTGGACATCCCAGACACATGCTGGCCCTCGCCGGGGGCGCGACACCAGCCTTCCGGAGGGAAGACAGAGGATCGCGTCGATCGGGGATCGTCGTTCCGGATCCGAGGAGTCGTCCGAGAGCGTCGCCAGGACCTCGCCACGGCTCCAGTCCCAGACCTTCGTCGTACCGTCGGAACCACCGGTGACGAGTCGCCCGTCGTCCGTGAAGACCACGGCGGTCAGGATGCCTTGCCCCGCGACCAGCGGCGGTCGCACCGGCGTGCCATCCAGTCGCCAGAGGATCGCCGTGCCGTCCCCGGAGCACGTCGCGACGATCTTGCCGTCCGGCGCGAACGCCACATCGACGACCTGACGACCGGCCGCGTGCCCGATCAAGTCGATCGTGGCACCGGTCTCCAGGTTCCAAAGTCGAGCCATCGGCGTGCCGACCCTGCCGCTGACCAACCACATGTCGTCGGGTGAGAACGCTGCGGCGCGGTGAGGGCGCGGATCGTCGTACGACAGGCTCGCCAGCGCAGTTCCGTCGGCGGTCCAGATCCCCGCCGTGGCATCCCGGGACAGCGAGGCGAATCGCGTGTGATCCGGTGAGGCCACGAGCTTCTCGATGCCGTCGTGATGGCCGCGCATCACCCTGATCTGGTGGATCGAACCCACCGTCTTCTCCAGCATGGACCATGTCGCCTCGCTCGGTGTCGACTCCGTCTCGCGCGCAGCCAACACCAACCGTGTCGCCAGCACCGGATCGCGGGGCAGTGCCTCACCCGCGGCGCGGAGCAGACCGGTCACGCGTACACGCTGCAGCGCGCTGCTGACTTCGAGCAGGGAAACGGTCACCGCGAGCGATGCCAACAGCAGTGCCGCCGAGCCCGCGGCGATCGCCGGATGTCGGCTGGCCCAGCGGCCGAGTCGCACCGCCACCGGAACCGGTCGGGCGTGGATCGGCTTCCGCTCGCGCACGCGACGGAGCTCGTCGGCGAGATCGAACGCCGTGCGGTAGCGACGACCGCGATCGCGCTCCATCGCCGTCAAGGTCACGACGCGGAGATCGCGACCGACATGTCGCCCGAGCCGACGGCCGTCCACCGGCTGATCGAGGACGGCTCGCTCGAGGGCCTTCTCCGTCGTACCGCCGAACGGCCGCTCGAGTGCGAGCGACTCGAACAGTGTGACGCCCAGCGCGTACACGTCGACGAGACGATCGACTGGACCGCTGCCGGAGATCAGCTCCGGAGCCATGTAGGCGGGCGATCCCAGTCGTTCCCCGGTGCGGGTCAGCACGGAATCCTCGGCTTCGGCCGCGCGCACGAGACCGAAGTCGAGCACGACCGGTTCGTCGTCCGGCTGCACCATGATGTTGCCCGGCTTGATGTCGCGGTGGACGAGACCCTGCTCGTGCGCGACGTGGATCGCGCGGGCGACCTTCTCGACCACTTCGACCACGAAGTCGGGAGTCAAGCGGAACGGCGGCAGTCCGGCCGACCGGCGTCCGCGTTCCTTCGCGATGCACGCCGCCAGCGTCGTGCCCGGAATGAACTGCATCGTGTCCTTCCGGCAACCGTGTGCACCGTGGGAAATCCGAACGTCCAGGCGAGGTCATCGGGCTCAGCGCCGTGAGCCGGCGCGCGAAAGCGCCATCGGCGGTGGACTCTCAGTCGCGCGACTCAGCCGCGCACGCGCCGTAGTTCCACGGCATCCATGCCCCGGGGTCCTCGGCCACCTGCCGTGGATGTGTCTGCAGCGCGACGAGGTATTCGAACGGATCGGCATCGCACAGCTCGGCGGTGTGGATCAAGCTCATGAACAGGTCGCCGACCCGGGCACCGTTCTCGGTCTTGTAGAACAGCGCGTTCTTCCGGTGCAGGATAGCCTTCTTCAGCGCGCGCTCGCAGATGTTGTTGTCGAGCGGCGCGCCGGGCTCGCGCAAGAAGAGGGTGAGCTCCGACCAGTGCTTGCGCATGTAGGTGATCGCATCGCCGAGGCCGGAGTTGGGCTCGACCTTGCGCGTTTCGATCTGCTCTCGAAGCCAGTCTTCGAGCATCTGCATCAGCGGTGCGCTCCGGTCCTGGTGCAGTCGGAGCCGGTCGTCGGCCGAGAGCCCGTGCTGCCGCGCCTCGGCATCGATCCGGAACACGTCTCGCAGCGTCTCGAGCACGAAGCGGCATTCGTCGGGGAAGCTCTCGACGACGTCGACGAATCGCCGTCGCGCGTGAGCGTTGCACCCGGCGAGGATCGTCTCGAAGTCGCCCGCGGTGTTGTGTGACAGCGCATCGCACATCTGGATCGGCGGTGGCAGCTCTGCCGCTCGCCGCGCCAGGACGTCCGCGAGGTTTTCGCCCGCGTGCTGCCGGCCGGTGAAGAACACGGCGATCTCGTGCCCGTCGCCGGTCGCCACGATCCCCGACGTGAACACGCCGGTGCGCTCGTCCGCGCCGTCTTCCGAGACGGACGCGGGCAGCTCGAGGATCTTCATCCGGGTGTCGTCGTTGTGCACCACCTCGCCCTGCGCCGCCTGGCGGACGAGCTCGTCGAAGGCGGGCGCGAGCCGCGTCGCGGCGCGTTCGACCACCTCCCACTGCGTCGCCGCGGGGAGTGGAATACCGAGATCACGCTGCAGCTTCTCGAGCCGGTGGAACGGCACGCCGCAGCCGTACTTCAGCAGTCCGATCATGCTCGCCGCGGTCTCGTCGTACTTCGCGGCACCGACGCCTGGCGGCGGCTTTGCGGTGTGGATCGTGCCGCACAGGTTGCAGCGCAGCCGCTCGAGCTCGTAGACCGTCGCGCGCAGCGGCGCCATGCCGGTGACACGCACCAGCGTCTTCGGCTCGGACAGCCGGTACAGCTTGCCGCCCTTGCAGTCCGGACAGCGGTCGCCGCGGGCGAGCTCCCCGTGTGGCACCGGCACCTTGTCGGCCCCGCGATAGGCAGACGCCGGATTCCGACCGTGACCCTTCGGCTTCGGCTTCGAGGCGTTGCCACCCCGCTCCGCCGCGGAATCCCCCGTGCTACCACCGCCGCCGGCATCCGGCCCGGAGCGATCCGACTCGCCGAGTACGTCGCGGGTCCTCTCGGTGCTCGCGCCGAACAGCAGCTTGCGCAGCCGCCGGATCGACGTGCCCTTGGTCTCGAGCTCACGCGTCACGAACGCCAGCGTGTCCACCGCCGCCTTCAGCGTCTGGTGGTCGTCCTCGCTCAGAGCTGCCCGCGCGCGCTCGACGATCGCCTCGAGGTCCTGGATCTTCAGCTGCCGTCGGTCGGGCTGCTTCGAACGCCTGCTGTTGCGTGCCATCAGTCCTCGCTCGCGAGCAGATCGCGGAATCGCTTCGTCAGCGGCAAACCCAGCACGTCCTTCAACGGCCGGTTTTGCCGGTGGGTCTGATCGTTGTTTCCGCGCCCGGTCGTGCGTCCGAGCCACTGCCAGTTCGCCGCCCGGTAGCACGTGCCCTTGAAGCGCCGCGGATACACGAAGGTCTCCGCGAACACGACGCGATGGCCGTACACCCGCTCCCACTCCGCCGGCAGCATCCGCGCCATCCGTCCGAGCAGGTGCGACGCCAGATGCGGCACGCGCACCCACGGCAGGATCAGGAAGCGGCTGTTGTAGGCGACACCACGGATGTTGCGTCGCCGCGCCTGCTTCGACCAGCCGATGAACCGGTCGCGCGGACCCAGGTGGCGCGGCGCCGAGCTCCAGGTGAAGCACGCCACCGGGCGTTCCCCGGCGTACACCAGGAACTTCAGATGCTCGCCGACCGGTTGCACGTAGCCGAGGTAGTGGTGCTGCTCGATCAAGCCGTTGAGCAACGCCTCCCTCTCGGTGCGCCGCACCTGGTGGAACTCGATCGGCGGCAGCTCGCGCAGTCTCGTGGTGATGGGTGCCGTGTCGACCTCGACGGAGGCAGGCCGGCGACGCCTCGCGAGCGGATTCGGTGGCACGCTGCGCACCGGCGGCAGCTCGAGGTGGCCTTGTCGGTGGAGCTCGAGCATCAGCGAACGGCACACCATGTCGCGCGGCCGGCCGTTGGGCTGCACCCAGTTCCAGGCCTCGCAGAGCTTCACCGACAAGGCCCGCCGACTGAGGTCGGGATGCGCGGCGATCAGCGCGCGGATGAACCGCAGGTCCGCTGCGCCCACCCGGCGACCCCGATGCTGGAGAACCACGTCCATGCGGACATGGAGTAGCGCGGCTCCGCATGGAACGCAAGCTGGGAAAGGCCGGTCGCCGGCAAAAACCCGTCTACCCCTGTGCGCACACCGAACGCCACTCCGGTGCGGCGCGGGCGATCCGCGGGTCTCCGCCACGCAGCAGCACCTGCAGCTCGTGCGCCTGCATTCGCTTCACGTCGTCGTCGTCGCTCGGCCAGAACCGGAACCGACCGCTCGACAGCCGCTTCTGACACAGCCAGAAGCCCTGCCCGTCGTACACGAGCAGCTTCACCGACGTCCTGCGCCGGTTGCAGAACACGAACACCGCACCCGAGAACGGGTCGGCTCGCAGGGCAGACCGACACTGTCGTGCCAGCCCGTCGATGCCGCGGCGGAAGTCCGTCGGCTTCACCGCCACCAGCACGCGCATCTGCGGAGTGACCTGGATCATCGCGCATCGCTCCACAGGCTTTGCACGAGAGCCGCCGCGTCGAGCCCGTCGCGCGCACCGAGCCGAATGATCACCCGTGCGCCCGCCCTGCTCGTCAGCTCCAGCACGGTCCGGGAATCATCGGCGCCAGACCCCAGCAGCTCCCCGCCGCTCAACTCGACGAACCCGAACTCCGCGGCGCCATCCGTCGCACGCTCCAACCTCGAGGTCGCTTCATTCAGCCGCGCTTTCAGGCTCTCGTAGTTGACCCGCAGCGCCTGCGACACCGCCCACACGCCGTGCTCACGCGCCGCGTCGACCGCCGCCTCCCACAGCTCCTCCGGCATCCGCGTCCGCCGGACTCGCGTCGCACGCCAGTGCTCGATGCGATCGAAGAGCGGCTCCAACCCTGACGCCTCCCGGCGTCTCCCAGACCGGCCTCCCAGCCGTGTTTCGGATGTCCTCGACATGGGGCGCGACCGTAGGCCCGCGCGCCGATCGGATCATGCACGCTCACCGGAAGGACACACTGCATCGCGAGGTAGGGCTGGCCGTCGGTCTCCCCGGCCTCGAAGAGGGTGCAGAGACGTGGGTGGTTCAAGCTGGCCGCAGCTTCGATCTCGCGCTGGAAGCGCCGTCGCAGCCGCTGCGAAGCCAGCGCTTCGGGACGCAGCACCTTGAGCGCGACCTGACGGCGGGTCGCGATCTGTGTCGCCGAGTCACACCACGCCCATGCCGCCCGCTCCGAGTCGCCTCCAGACGCGGAACCCAGGGAACTGCTCGCTGCCGACGGCGGTCGCCATGCCCGACTCGCAGAGGCTGTTGAAACGACGGACCAGCTCATCTGCCAGTGTCTGGTGCTCGGCGCAGGCTGCCTGCAGACGCGCCTGCCATTCCGCTTCGGGTCCGTCGAGGATCGTGATCAGCAGCGCTTCGGCGGGATCCGACCGCTCTGCCTCGTCGGGATGTTCCAAACCGATACCTCGATTCCGACCGCGCTGCCGACGATAGCGCGAGGATCATCGTGGGCCAACGGCGGCCCCGACGGCGCTGGGCCGATTGTCGCGGCGCACATGGCAACGTAGCCTCGCGGCCAGATGATCGACGATCAGGAGACACGCGCCCTGGTCGAAGCCGCGCAGCGAGGAGACCGGGACGCACTCGGTCGCCTGATGGATGCCCATCTCCCACGCCTGCGCGCGTTCGTGCGGCTGATGGGCAATGCCCAGCTGCGTGAGCTCGAGTCGGCGTCGGATCTGGTGCAGTCCGCCTGCCGTCAGGCGCTCGAGCACCTGAACGACTACGAGTGGCGCGGGCCAGGTTCGTTTCGCGCCTGGCTGTTCCGATTGGCATCGAACAAGATCCGCAACCGGCGCAACTTCCACCGTGCTGCTCGCCGGCGTCCCTCGGCACTGCAGTATTGCGAGGATCTGAGCGAGATCTATGCGACGTTGACGACGCCGTCGGACGTCGCGATCGCGCGGGAGCAGGCCGAGCGGCTCGAGTCCGCGATGGAGGAGCTGCCCGTCGACTATCGCGAGGTCATCGTCCTGAATCGCATCGTCGGGCTGGCGCACCGGGAGACCGCAGAGCGTCTCGGCCGGACGGAGCAGGCGACTCGTGCGCTGCTGAGCCGCGCGCTCGCACGTCTTGCGACGCGCATGTCCCGCGCGTGAACGCCCACGATGTCTGGCACGCCGGCGGCGTCTCGCCTTCGGCCGACGGCACGACTACGTGACGACGGTGAGCGACCTGGTCGCGGGGAAGGAGCTCGACGTCGCCGAAGATCGCAAGCAGACGTCGCTCGACCAGTTCTGCGAGCAGCTCGCACCCGACCAGCTCGCGGCCATTCAGGCGGTGGCGATGGACATGCACGAGCCGTGCATCGCGTCGCCGAAGGCGCACGTTCCCGGTGCGGCCGCCAGGGTCTGCTTCGACCGGTTTCACGTCGCCAGGCACATCCGCGATGCGTCGAACCACGTCCGTCGCGACGAGCACAAGGAGCTTCGGTCTCGCGGCGAGCCGTTGCTGACCGGCACGAGATACCTCTGGCTGCAACGGCACGACAATCTCGACAATGCCGACCGCGAGGTGCCGGGCGAGCTCCTGTGCGCGTCCCTACGGGGCGCTTCAGGAATCCGTGTGGGTGAGCGAATCAATCACGGCGAAGGAACAGTCTCGTCGAGCGGACGCAACGGTGAGCACCGCGCGGCGAGAGGCTGCCGGCGAATCCTGCGGGCCGGCAGCTGTGAGCAACGGTCATCCCAGGAGCGGGCAGATCCGTGGGACAACGGACGAGTGCAGAGCCGCGGGCCACATTCCCCACGGTCCCGACAGGCGCAGGCAACCGGGGGCGCGAGGCATCG
>CAWGKH010000017.1:0-99573 GCA_963823025.1 uncultured Planctomycetota bacterium
TCGCGACCGCGCGTTCGATCTTCGGCGCGGTCGGCCGGGTGCTGGTCCTCGGTGAGCGGCAGATGGACGTCGTCACCGGGCTCTCCGGCAGCGGGCCGGCGTTCGCGTTCGTCGTCATCGAGTCGCTCGCCGACGGCGGGGTGATGATGGGCCTGCCGCGCGACGCCGCGATCGAGCTCGCGGCGCAGACCGTGCAGGGCGCGGCACGGCTGGTCCTCGAGACCAAGCGCCACCCCTCGGCGCTGAAGGACCAGGTGACGACTCCGGCGGGCTGCACGATCGCCGGACTGCTGACGCTCGAGGACGGTCGGATCCGTTCGACACTCGCGCGCGCGATCCAGGAGGCGACCCGCGTCGCCGCCGGCCTCGGCAAGGTCGACGAGCCCCCGCGCTGATCAGTCCGCGCGAGGGAACCGGATGGCGATCGTCGTGCCGGCGCCGGGCGCCGATTCCACGACGATCGTCGCGCCATGCGACTCGGCGATGGCGCGCACGGCGGCCAGGCCGAGACCGGAGCCACCCTGGTCCGCCTTGGTCGTGAAGCCGGGATCGAACATGTGACGGCGGACCTCCGCCGTCACTCCGGCGCCGTCGTCGCGGACGAACAGCTCGAGTGAGGTGTCCGAGGTGCGAGTTCCGATCGTGATGACGCCGCCGTCGCTGGTCGCGTCGCGCGCGTTCGCGACGAGATTGAGCAACATGCGCGCGAGTGCGCCCGGATCGCCGCGCACGGCACCCGTCGCGGGTGCGAACTCCATCTCCAGCCGCCGGCCGGCGCCGGCCACCGCGCGCAGCAGGCCGTCGATGCCCAGCACGATCTCACCCAGTGCGAGCCTGGTGAACGTGCACGTGGAGTCGTCCCCGAGATCGCGTAGCTGCCGAGTCAGCCGGCACGCGAAGTCGAGTGCCTCGATCGCGTCGCGGGCGGAGCCGGTCGGTGCCGCGTCGCCGCATGCGTGCGAGGCGAGCTGCACGTGACCGAGCGCGGTGGTCAGCGTGTTGCCGAGGTCGTGGGCCACGCCCTGCACGAGCCGCATCAGCTCCCGGGCATCGCTCCGGCACGGTTGGGCGGCCTCGGCCTCGAGCGTCACCGCGATGCGGTCGGCGGCGGTCGCCGCGAGTGCACGGTCGCTGGTGCTCCAGTCGCGCGACGCGTGACGACGTTCGCAGCGAAGCGCGCCGAGGACTCCGTCGGAGCCGAGCACCGCGACGTCGAGTGCCGTCGCGTGGCCGGGGACCATCGCGAGGCCGGCTCGATCGCTCGAGAGCCGCGCCTTCCAGCGAGTCGCTTCGTCACCCTCGACGGTGTCCGCCGGCTCGCTGCCGATCCGCGTGAAGCGGAACGGCCGCGTCGCGATCCACAGCTCCACCGTGTCCGCGCGCAGGGACTCACGGAGCGTCTCGGTGATGCGCACGAGGCGCGCGTCCCGATCGACGCTCCGATCGGCGCCGAGTCGGGCGATCGCGCGCACGAGATCGGTCGTCCGGTCACCGGGTCGGCGAGGATCGGCGACGTCGAGTGGGTCGGGTCCGGGCTTCGCCATGGAATCCTGACGGCGTGTCCCGCGCACGATACGAGGAACCGCCGTTCGGACACAATGCAACCGTCCGGATCGCGGTGTCGCCGGCATGGGCCGGTGCGAGACGGGGGCGTAGACTCGTGAAGATGTCTGCAAGCGAAACCGAGGAACTCCGGCGAGCGCCGCGGACCGCGGGCGCGTCCGCTCGGCTCGCGGGGTGCCAGACAGCGGCCGTTGTCACGGCGGGCCTGCTGGTGGTGGCATGTCGGAGCGAGGTCTCGACCACCGCGATCGAGCTCGCGAACGTCGGGTTCGCGACTCCCGAGTCGGTGATCCACGATCCAGACGCCGACGTCTACCTCGTCTCCAACGTCAACGGGGATCCGTTCGCGCACGACGGCAACGGCTTCGTGAGCCGCGTCTCGCCCGACGGCACGGTGCTCGCCCTCAAGTGGATCGATGGGACGCACGAGGGGGTCGCGCTCGACGCGCCGAAGGGCATGGCGTTCCTCGGCGACCTGCTGTTCGTCGCGGACATCGACTCGGTGCGGGCGTTCGATCGCCGGACCGGAGCGCCGCGCGGCTCGGTCGAGATCGACGGCGCGATGTTCCTCAACGACGTCGCGACCGGTCCCGGGGACTGTGTCCACGTATCCGACACCGGGGTCGGCCCCGGCTTCACGCCGGCGGGCGGTGACGCGATCTACCGCGTCGGGCGCGACCTGAAGGTCGAGACGGTCGCGAAGTCGGCTGCGCTCGGCGAGCCGAACGGATTGTTCGCGAGCGGCAACGACCTGTTCTACGTGGGATGGGCGAGCGGCGACTTCTGCCTGCTGCGCCCGGACGGGGCCCCGGAGAAGCTCGTGCATCTGCCGGCCGCGCAGCTCGACGGACTCGTGCGGGCGTCGCCCGGCCGGTGGCTCGCGTCGAGCTGGGCCGGCCAGTGCGTCTACTCGATCGATCCGGGCGGGAACTTCACCGTCGTCAAGGAGGGCCTCGAGGCGCCTGCGGGGATCGGTTGGGACGCCGAACGGTCGCGCCTTCTGATCCCGCTGTTCACGAGCGACGCGGTGCGCATCGAGCCGCTGCCCGAGTAGGCGCCGGGCTCAGCCCGTGGTCTTGCGCTCCTCGGCGACCACCTTCGGGATCAGCTCGCGCAGCCGCGCCGCGCGACTCGCCGGATCGGGGTGTGTGCTCAAGAGCTCCGGCGGCCGGTTGCTGCCGGCGGCCGCCGTCATCCGGTCCCACAGCTCCGGCGCGGCTTCGGGGTCGTAGCCCGCACGCACGAGGTAGTGCAGCCCGATCTCGTCGGCTTCGGCCTCCTGCGTCCGGCTGTACGGCAACAACACACCGACCTGCGCGCCGAGGCCGAGCGCCGCCATCCACTGCTCGCGCTGGCCGGTGTCCAGCTTGCCCCAACCCTCGAGCGCGAGGTCGGCGCTGGCCAGCAAGCCGCTGGCGATCGCCTGCTGCGTCATGCGCTCGTTGCCGTGCTCGGCGATCGCATGGGCGACCTCGTGGCCGAGCACGACGGCGAGGCCGTCCGCGTTCTTCGTGATCGGCAGGATGCCGCTGTACACCGCGACCTTGCCGCCGGGCAGGCAGAACGCGTTCGCGGTGTCCGGGGCATCGAGCAGCTTGAACTCCCAGTCGTAGTCCTTCCCCGTGGCCGCGGCGATCTTGTGCCCGACCTGCTGCACGAGGTCGTAGTCCTTGCCGCTCGTGATCTCACGGTAGCCCGAGGTCGCCTCCTGGTAGGAGGCGACGCCCATCGACGCCATGTAGGACTCGGGGAACCATGCGATCCGGCTGCGGCCGGTCATCGGCACGGTGGAGCAGCCGGCGATGCAGGCGACCGCGAGAAGCAGGATCGCCGGGAGTGCGGAAACGGTGCGAGTCACACCGAGAATTCTACCCCCTCGGCTTCCGGGGCCTCGATCGGTTACACATCCGTCGCGATGGACTGGCAGCGCGCGTACGCCGAAGCGACGACTCCGTGGGACCTGCGTCAGATGACGCCTCCGCTCGTCCGCCTGCTCGACAGCGGGCGTCTCCGTGATCTCGGGCTGCCGGATCGCGCCCGGGTCGCGGTTCCGGCCTGTGGGCGTGGACACGACGTGCGCGCCTGGGCGTGGGCCGGACACGACGTCACCGGATTCGACGTCGTGCCCGAGGTCGTCGCCGAGGCGCGCGAGCTGTTGCGGCTCAATCGCGCGTTCGGTCCGCAGGTGCTCTGTCGCGACGTGCTCGGGATCGGCGACGAGTTCACGAGTGCGTTCGACGTGGTCTACGACTACACCTGCTTCTGCGCGTTGCCGCCGTACTCGCGTGCGCGGTACGCGAGGGAGATGGCGCGGGTGCTGCGTCCCCGGGGGCTCTGGGTGGCGCTGGCGTTTCCCCTCGATGCGCGGATCGGTCACCCCGACCGCCCGCCGTACGCGATCGGAGCGCACGCGATCGCCGACGCGCTCGCCGATCACTTCGAACCGGTCGCGTCGTTCGAAGCCGAGGACAGCGTGCCGGCGCGCCGCGGCGCGGAACGCTGGGAGATCTGGACCACGGTCCAGCGGATCGACGAACGCGCTGGAGCGTAGCGAGAGCCCGGATCCCGAGAGACTCGGAAAACCGGGGGGTGGAGCCTCGGCGCGCGCTGGCATGATGTCGGCGGCTCGCTTTCTCCCACGGAGTCCGCTCATGTCGCTCTCGCCTCGTCTCGTGTGCCTCGCCGTCGTTGCGAGCACGCTCCCCGCCATCGCCCAGAACACCTTCGTCGTGCCCTCGAAGGCGCAGACCGTCGCGCCCGGTGGGCCGAGTCAGGCCGCGCCGTGGGACTCGTCGCCGCAGCCGTATCCGTTGTGGGGGACCACCAGCGCCACCTCCGACCACGCGCACGTCGAGTACCCTGTACCGACGTCTCGGACATCCCGATCGCCAGCGCGAATCTCGCCGCCGTCCGACTGCGCCAGCCGGACAACTACCAGCAGCAGGCGGGCACCTTCCAGACGACGATCGCCGTCTCCGTCGGCCCACGCAGCCCCGCGAGTGCCAGCACGTCGTTCGCGTCCAATCACGGTCAGAACCTGGTGACGGTGTTCACCGGCGGTCTGTCGCTGCCCGCGACGACGAGCAGCGCCTGGCCCGCCCCGTGGCAGGTGCCGATCCCGTTCGCCTCGCCGGTGCCGTACTCCAACACCGCGGGCCAGAGCCTGGTGATCGAGTTCCAGACCACCGGCAGCAGCAACCAGCGGAGCTGGTCACTCGAGGGCTACCGGGCCGAGGTCGGCAACTCCATGACCGAGCTCTACCAGTCGGGCTGTACCCACAGCGGCGGGACGGCGAGCGGCGGGTGGGGCTGGAGCTCGCAAGGCCTGGTACCGGGAGGGACCTTCCAACTCAACCTGTCGGGCTATCCCCTCAACAACCCGTCCCTCGCCGCGAACGGGCTGTTCTTCGGCGTCGCGGGTCAGGGTTCGCCGATCGGCGGCCTCATCACGCCGTTCCCCGTCACGGCACTCGGTCTGCCGTCGCCGGCGGGCTGCCAATGGGCCATCGACATCAGCGGCGGCAGCTACCCGATGGCCTACCGGCAGACGACGGGCACCAACCCGTCCGCGTACCTGCAGATGAGCGGCGTGCCGATCGCCAACTCGCCGTCGCTCGCCGGCATCAGCTTCTACACGCAGAATCTCGCGCTCGACCTCGTCTCCGGATCGCCATCGCTGTTCCCGTCGATCGCGATCCGGTGGTACATCGGCCCCGGGACGCCGATCCTCGCGAGCCGGGTCTTGTCGCTCAGCAGCTCGATCCAGCCGAGTGGTTCGGTGGCGCAGAGCACGGCGGCGTCGTTGGCATTCCTGGTACCGACGTCGTCGGTGGCGGCCGCCTGCGGTTTCGCGCGCATCTCGGCCCGCTCGTGCGGACCGCGGCGCGGTCGTTCCGTACACTGACGGCCACCCGTGAGGTTGGCGAGAGCCCCGAGCCGACCGTCATCCAGTTCATGCTCGTCCTGCCGCTGATCGCGATCGTCGCCGCATGCGCACTCTGGCCGATCTGGCGGGAGTGGCGGGCGCGCGCGGCCGTCGCGAGCGCGGGGCTCGTCGGCATCGCGCTCCTGGTCACGGTGCTCGGTGCATGGACGCAGCTCCCGGCTCCTGCGCCGGCGCCCGTCGACCGACCGCTCGAGACCGGCGGCCACGGCGGCGCGTTCGCCTCGTCGCGCGCGTGCCGTGCCTGCCACCCGTCGCAGTGACGCGAGCTGGCACGCGTCGTTCCACCGCACGATGACGCAGGTCGCGACCGATGCGAGCGTGATCCCGAGCTTCGATCGGCCGCGGCTCGACGTGGGCGGGGGGGCGTTCCGACTGGAGCGGTTCCACGGCGTGTTCCACGCGGAGTTCGACGAGCGGGATCCCGAGACCGGAGCAGCACACCCCGTGCGGCGTCGGATCGTGCAGACGACCGGATCGCATCATTTCCAGGCGTTCTGGTACCCGTCGGGTGACGCGCGCGAGCTCTCGCTGTTGCCGATCGTCTACCGGCTGGACGCGGCGCGCTGGATGCCGGTGGAGTCGGTCTTCCTGATGCCGCCCGGCGTGCGCCAGCCGACGCACGGGGGCCGATGGAACCTCGTCTGCAGCGACTGCCACGCGACCGCGAAGGCGCCGCCGGAGATCGATCGGAGTCCGATGGACACCCACGTCGCCGAGCTCGGCATCGCGTGCGAGGCGTGCCACGGACCGGGAGCCGCGCACGCGCGCGCCAATCGGAATCCGCTGCGGCGGCTCGGGCTGGAGCTCGGCGGCGACGCGGACCCGACGATCGTCGATCCGGCGAAGCTGCCGCCGCGCCGATCGGCGGAGGTCTGCGGCCGGTGTCACTCGGTGTCGATCCAGCGGATGTCGCACTACGACACGCCGTTCCGGCCGGGTGACGAGCTCGACGCGGCGCGCATCGTCGTGACACGGAATCGAACCGACCAGCCGGAGGTGCAGCGCGAGATCGAGCGGCACCCGGAGTTCCTCGACAGCGTGTTCTGGCCGGACGGCAAGATCCGGGTCAGCGGTCGCGAGTTCAACGGACTGATCGAGTCGCCGTGCTACGCGGACGCGCCGTCGGACGAGTCCCGCATGACCTGTCTGTCGTGTCATTCGCTCCATCCGGGGGAGGACGATCCGCGCCCGCTCACCGAGTGGCGCGACGATCAGCTCGCGCCCAGGATGCGCACCAACCGCGCATGTACGCAGTGCCACGCGGAGCTCGCGGACGACGCGAAGCTCGTCGAGCACACCGGACACGCGATCGGTTCGTCCGGCAGCAGCTGCTACAACTGCCACATGAGCTACACGACCTACGGGCTCCTGAAAGGGATCCGTAGCCACACGATCGAGAGCCCGAGCGTGCAGACCGAGCTCGACACCGGCCGGCCGAACGCGTGCAACCAGTGCCATCTCGATCGCACGCTGCAATGGACGGCGGAGCAGCTTCACGCGCGCTACGGTGCGCCGATCCCCGCGCTCGACACCGACCGGCGAACGGTCGCCGACTCGGTGCTGTGGGCGTTGCGCGGCGACGCCGGACAGCGCGTGCTCGCGGCGTGGAGCATGGGGTGGGATGCGGCCCGCGCGACGTCCGGGACGACGTGGATGACGCCGTACCTCGCCGAGCTGATGGACGATCCGTACGACGCGGTGCGCTTCGTCGCCTGGCGCTCGGCCCGCGCCGACGCGCGGATCGCCGGGTCGGAGTTCGACTTCCTCTGGCCGGCGGAGCGGCGCCGCGCGGCGACCGTGCGGATGCTCGACGGGTTCGCGGCGGCACCCGTGTCCCGGCGCCCGGAGCTCCTGGTCGACGCCGACGGCAGGCTCGCCGAGGACGCGTTCGCTCGCCTCCTCGCGGCGCGGGATCAGCGACCGGTGTTCCTCAACGAATGAAAGCGGACCAGTCGTTCCCGGTCGTGCGGCGCCACCTGCTCTTCGGCTGGTGGTCGCTCGCGGTGTTCGTGCTGCTGGGCACGACGCTCGAGGCGCTCCTCGCGTTCAAGGCCTCGTTCTATCTCGACGTCGGCGAGGACACGCGGCGGATGCTGTGGCGGCTCGCGCACGCGCACGGTGCGGTGCTCGGTCTGGCGCACGTCGCGTTCGCGTTCACCGTGCCGCGCATGGCGCGTCCGGACGGCGCGCTGCGCCGGCTCGCGTCGCCGTGCCTGATCGGCGCCAGCATCGCGCTGCCCGGCGGGTTCTTCCTCGGCGGTCTCGACCCGCACGGCGGGGATCCGGGACCCGGGGTCGTGCTCGCACCGCTCGGTGCGCTCCTGCTGATCGTCGCGGTCGTCGCGACCGCGGTCGGCCTCGCGGGATCCGGCGAGCCATCGGCGCCCTCGGGTGGCGGCTGAGGCTCGGCGTCGCGCTTGCGCCGGGGCGCCGGCCGGCCGATGCTGCGCGGATGACCCAGGAATTCGTGATCCTCGGCGGCGCGCGGACCGCGATGGCCGAGTACCTGGGCACGCCCGGCTTCGGACTGTTCGCCGACGTGTCGGCCATCGAGCTCGGCGCGATCGCCACGAAGGCCGCGCTCGAGCGCACCGGCGTCGCGGCCGAGCAGATCGAGCAGGTGTTCGTCGGCAATGCCGAGCAGACCAGCGCGGACGCGCTCTACGGCGCGCGGCACGTCGCACTGAAGGCGGGGTTGCCGATCGAGACCCCGGCGCTCACCGTCAATCGGATCTGCGGCAGTGGCATCCAGTCGGTGCTGTCCGCCTGTCATGCGATGGGGGTGGGCGAGGCGTCGCTGTGCGTCGCCGGCGGCATGGAGAACATGAGCCAGGCGCCGTTCGTGTTGCGCGGCCTGCGCACCGGCATCCGCTTCGGCACGCAGCCGCAGCTCGAGGACATGCTGTTCGCGGCGCTGTACGACCCGTTCTGCGGGTTCTTCATGGCGCAGACCGCGGAGAACGTCGCGACCAAGTACGAGATTCCGCGCGCGGCGCAGGACGAGTACGCGCTGCGTTCGCACCAGCTCGGTGCGGCGGCCGTCAAGGCGGGCAAGTTCGCCGCGGAGATCGTGCCGGTGACGGTGAAGCGCGGCCGGCAGGAGGTCGTCGTCGACACCGACGACCACATCAAGCCCGACACGACGCTCGAGGTCTTGTCGAAGCTGCGCCCGGCGTTCGGCAAGGACGGCACCGTCACCGCCGGCAACGCGTCGGGCATCGTCGACGGCGCGGCCGCGTTGGTCGTCGCGACCGCGGCCCGCGCGAAGGAGCTCGGCCTGAAGCCGAAGGTGAAGATCCGCTCGTGGGCGGTCGCGGGCGTGCCGCCGGAGATCATGGGCATCGGTCCGGTGCCGGCGATCCGGAAGGCCTGCGAGCGCGCGGGTCTGAAGGTCTCCGACATCGACTTGTTCGAGATCAACGAGGCGTTCGCGGCGCAGTACCTCGGCTGCGAGCAGCAGCTCGGTCTCGACCGCGACAAGTGCAACGTCAACGGCGGTGCGATCGCGCTCGGCCACCCGCTCGGCGCCACCGGCACCCGGCTGCTGCTGACACTGGTGCGCGAGCTCGAGGAATCGGGCAAGCGCCTCGGCTGCGCCAGCGCCTGCATCGGCGGCGGCCAGGGCATCGCGATGATCGTCGAGCGGATCTGATCGCTTCCCGAGCCGGATCACGCCTGGATTCACCAAAAAAGCCGAATCCATGCCGAATTCGCTGCGAGAGCCGAACCCGGCTTCCGGCCCGTCTTGCCGGGTCGCGGGGCGGTCGGTGGGAGTCCGCGCTCGTGGGCGATCGCGCATGCCTTCGATGAGCTGCGGGCGGATCCTGCGTCGCGGCAGACGCGAGCAACCGCCGGCCAAAGAAGAGCAAGTCCGGGGTCGCGGGCGAACGAACGGTCCCGGCGTGCCGAGGGAACGGTGGCGCGGAGCGCGGCGCAATGCGCCGCGCGCAAACAGGGAATCTACAAGGTCGTCGTCGCCGAGCGGGACGGCGGTGCGACCGTCGAGAGCGAGACCGGCAGCGAACCGATCGATGCGAGCACCCACGAGGCAGCGGCCAGCGACGGTGCCACGCCACCCGCGTTGCGCCAGAAGGTCTTCGCCCGCGATGACGACCGCTGCCGCAACTGCCGCTCGCTGCGCGGACTCCATGCCCACCACGTGCTCTGGCGCAGCCGCGGCGGCAAGACCGTGCTCGACAACCTGATCACGCTGTGCACCAGGTGCCACGGCCTGGTCCACGCCGGGCTCCTGCAGGTGAACGCGGCGCCGTGCGCCGCCGGCGGCGTCAACTTCGAGATGCGCGACCGCCACGGCCATCGGCTCGGCCGGCGGCTCGCGGTCGGCCCGAAGGTCGTGCTCCGCGCGGCGCATTGCGCCGCCCCCGCGCCATCTCGACCCGCCGCTCGCCTCGACCTACCGCCGGGCTTCCTCCGCGAGCACTTCGACTGGCTCATCACCAAGAACGGCAAGCTCACCTTCCGCCAGGACAAGCTGCCCGAGATCGAGCGCATCGCCGGGGAGTGGGAGCGGCAGCGCGCGATGACCGGACCGCGGCGCATTGCGCCGTGCCTCGCGCCGCCGTTGCCTGCGCCGGCCGAAACCGTGGGGAATGTGGCCCGCGGCTCTCCACTCGTCCGTTGTCCCCTGGCTCTGCCCGCCCCTGGGAGGACCGTTGCTCACGGCTGCCGTCTCGCAGGATTCGCCGGTAGCCTCCCGCCGCGCCGTGCTCCCCGTTGCGTCCGCTCGACGAGACCGTTCCTTCGCCGTCACGGATTCGCTCACCCACACGGATTCCTGAAGCGCATCAGGCCGACGGCATCCTCGAAGGGCCTGGTGAAATCGCTGTCGTGACGTGCCCACGGCAGCAGTTCGGTCACGGTCCGATCGCAGGGCTTGCACCGGAAGCGGCGAATCGGCCCCTCGATGAACGCCTGCCAGCCCCAGACCCCCAAGTGCCGCCAGCGCCGACATCTGCCCTCGATCGGCTGCTTGTTCGACCGCGACTTCCCGCAGTGCGGGCAGGGCAGGCGCCTCGCTCGCGGTCGGACCGACAAGATCAGGTCCCACCTTCGAAGCGGAAGTCGACGACCCACAGGCCCTGGAGGTTGAGGAGGTTGTTGAATAGCGTCGTGTCGCGCGCCGACGGATCTCCCGTGTGTGGTCCACGCGCCGAGTTGCCAGCAAGCGTGCTCGGCGCAGTCGGTGCGCACCTTCCACGACCCGTCCGGCAACCAAGAGGTCATGCGGCTTCGCTCACACCCGCGTCAGGAGAGCCGTGCTGGTGCGCCACGCCGACGACTTCGTGATCCCGTGCTGCGCGGCTGGGGCAACTCCTTCCGGACCGGCAACGCCGCGGCGAAGTTCATCGAGGTGGACTTCTACGTGTGGGAGCGGTTGACGCGCTTGGTGGCCAAGATCCGCAAGCGACGGGGCGTGCCCCGCGCTTCGCGTGTCCGGGCCATCCGCGGCTCGCTACCCCGCACCACGTTCGAGGCGCTGGGCCGCCATCGTCTGTCCGGCACGATCCGCCACCCCGGGAGGCCGGATGCGGCGTGAGAAGGTCATCGGCGAGCCGTGTGCTGGAAATCCGTCTGCACGGTTGGAATGGGGGTCTCAGGTGTTGAGGCGCCCGCGTCACTGCGAACGCTTCCGCACCTGAGATCTACCCATGGCCTCCGAGCGCTACCTCGCCCTGATCGGTGACGTCGTCGGCTCCCGCGACCGGGCCGACCGTGCGCGCCTGCAAGCGTCGCTCGTCGCCGCGCTCGGCCGGCTCAACGACGCCGGCACGAGCGCGGTGCGCGCGGCCGACTTCGACGTCGTCGCCGGGGATGCGGTCGAGGGGCTGTTCGTCGACCCGTTCGGCGGCGGGGATCCCGAGGTCGCCGGGCGCGTCGCCGTGGCGGTCGTGGACGCGATACGCATCCTCGCCGACGCGGTGCATCCCGCCCGGATCGTGTTCGGCCTCGCCTGCGGCCCGCTCGACATCGGTCCCGCCGGCGGCTCGACACCGATCGGAAGACTCGACGGCCCCTGTTTCCACGACGCGCGAGCCGGCCTCGAGCACGCCCAGCGAAACCGCGTGTGGGCCTGGCTGCAGTCGCCGCAGTCCGCGGGTCAGGTCGGTTGGAACGCACTCGTCGAGCTGATCGGCGTGCTGCGCGACGGGTGGACCGCGCGGCAGAAGGAGCTCGTCGAGCTCGCACGCTGTCACGACCAGCAACGTGAGGTGGCGGCAGTCCTCGACGTGAGCCCGTCCGTGGTCAGCGAAGGCCTTGCCGCCGCGCACTACCAGCCGATCCTGCGCGCCGAGCGCGCCGCCGCGCGGCTGCTCGCCGAGGTGCTGCGCCCGGGTGCACCGGAGGCGTCGGTGTGATCGGGGCGTGGCTCGATCCGGCGCGCATCGACGCGACCGTGCTGTGCGCGTGGTTGCTCGCCCACACGCTGGGCGACTTCGTGTTCCAGGGGCCCCGGATGCTGGCTTGGAAGCGGAACGGACCGTGGGGCCAGCTCGCGCACGCGGGCGTGCACTTCGTGCTCGCGGCGGGGCTCGGACTCGCCGTCATGTGGTCGGAGCGAGTTCTCGTCGTGGCGTTCCTCGTCGCGATGGCGCACCTCGCGGTTGACGCCGCCAAGTTGGCCTGCGAGCAGCGCTGGCCCCACCGTTCGGCGACCTGGTTCGCACTGGATCAAGCGGTGCACGCGCTCGCACTGGTGGCGCTCTGGGTGATCGGTGTGCACGGCCACTCGTCGGTCGGCCCGCAGCTCGAGACGTTCGCCAGGTGGTTCGGCGACCCGGAGCGGGCGGTCTCGGCCGCGCTCGAGAACCGACCCCGCTACGCGCTCGCGAACGCGGCGATGCTCGTGCTCGCGGCGCTGATCACCAACACCACCGGCGCCGCGGCGTGGATCGAACGGCTGCTGCAGGGCCGGACCGAGCGCATCGATGCGGCGAACGGTGAGCCCGCCCCGATCCCGGGCATGGGCCGCCGGATCGGCATGCTCGAGCGCGTGCTGCTGTTGCCGTTGATCCTCGTGCAGGCGTACGGCGCGGTCGGGCTGGTCGTCGCCGCGAAGTCGATCGCGCGGCACCGCCAGCTCGAGGAGGCCGCGTTCGCGGAGTACTACCTGCTCGGCACGCTCGCGAGCGTGCTGTGCGCGGTGGCGAGCGGGCTCCTCGTCGAGCTGCTGGTCGGGCCGTTCGGTCCGTCGGCCTGACGGGCGCCGCGCTGCGGTGGGCGAATCGCGGGTTTCGTGAGATTCCGCGAGGAGAGCGGCGTTCCGGCCGGACGGATCACGCGAGGAAGAGGCGAGCCGAGCCGCAACCGTGGACCCTGGAGCACGGCCTCCCCGTGCGGTACCGACTCCCGACACCGTCCCCATGTCCGACACCAACCGCAGGTCCGATGCGATTCCGGCGGTCGAGCCACCTGAGCTCGAACGATCGGTCGTCACCCGAATGGCGTTGCGCGCATCGCCCGAGCAGGCCTGGACCGGCATCCTCTACTACGAGCAGATCGACCGTCCGCCGCCGCTGCTGCTGCGGTTGCTCCTGCCGGCGCCGGTGCGGACCGAAGGGCGCAAGTCGGCGGTGGGGGACGAGGCGCTTTGCGTCTACGCCGGCGGCCATCTGCGCAAGCGCGTGACGGCGATCGACCGCGGGCGCTTCTACGGCTTCGCGGTCGTCGAGCAGGCGCTGGCGATCGGCGGCGTGCGGTTGCTCGGCGGTGGCTACCGCATCGAGGCGCTCGGCGACGGGCGGGCCGAAGTGGCGCTCGAGACGCGCTACGTCGGCGTCAAGCGCCCGCGATGGTGGTGGGCACCGTTCGAGAGCTTCGTCTGTCACCGCTTCCACCGGCACATCCTCACGGCGATGCGACGCGCGATCGAAGGCTCGGCGGCGGCGGCGGTGCAGAGGACGCCAGGATGGTGACGTTGCTGCCGCCGTTCTGGCTGATCCGGGTCGCGGTCGCCGCGGTGTGGCTCTACGAGGGCGTCTGGTGCAAGCTGCTCGGAGGCGAGCCGCACCAGGTGGCGGTCGTCGAGGCGGTGCCCCGGCTCGGGCCACGCGTCGGGGTGGCGTTCCTGAAGGCGCTCGGCGCGGTGGAAGCCGGACTCGGACTGTGGGTGCTGAGTGGGGTCGCCGGGCTGCCGTGCGCGATCGTCCAGACCGTGCTCCTCGTCGCGCTCAACGCGAACGGTCTGATCTGGGCGCGGCGGCTGCTCCACGACCCGGCGGGGATGGTCGTGAAGAACGTGGCGTTCCTCGTGCTCGCCTGGGTCGCCGCGAGCCTGCCACCGTGGGTGTGAGCCGGTCCCGGCAGGCGTCGTTTCACCGGGACGATCGGCTGTCCTACACTCGGGGATTCCCTCCGGCGCGGGGCCGCCTCGCGTCGCCCCACCCCACAGAACTCCTTCCATGTCCGACAGCAAGCGCAAGACGGTCAAGATCGAAGGCCGCATCCTCTACCTCTGCGAGGATCCCGACGTCCTGAGATCCCAGCTCTACGACGGCCTCGATCTCGACCACGACCCGTCCCTGAAGCTGATCGACAACATCTCCACCGACGAGATCACGCCCGGCTGGGTGTGCTACTACTACGACGAGACGCTCGCGCGCTACTGCCTCGTCGGTCTGCGCGGTGGGCACGTGGAGAAGGACGCGATCAAGAACGGCGGGTTCGGCGTGATCGTCAGCGGCAAGTCGAAGGGCTGCGGATCGAGCCGCGAGACCGCGCCGTTCAGCGAGCTGAAGGCCGGCGTGCAGCTCGTGATCGCCGAGAGCATCGAGAAGATCTACGCGCAGAACTGCCAGAACATCGGGCTCCTGACGTCGACCGACTTCTCGCTGATCGACAAGATCCTGGCCGGCAAGGAGATCCGCATCAAGGAGTTCACGAGGGGCCTCGACCCGATCTCCGCGGCGATCGTCGAGCACGGCGGGCTGTTCGCGTACAACAAGGCGCGGCTGGCAGGCGAGGTGTCGCCGCCCGCCGCTCGCGACCGACGAAGCGGCCGATGACGCTGTGCGAGAAGATCGTCGCGCAGCACGCGATCGTCGACGCGCGGAGCGGTGAGCTCGGCGTGCTCGGCGGTGGAGCCGGGCGACGCGCTGTTCTGCCGGACCGACGTGCGCTTCAGCCACGAGTACGTCACGCCGATGGCCGAGTCGCTGTTCAAGCTCGGTCTCGGGGAGAACGCCGAGGTGAAGGAGCCCGAGTCGGTGTTCGCGTTCCGCGATCACTTGACGTTCCTCGACCGCGTGATGCCACAGGCGCACGTCGAGATGGGACTGAAGGAGCAGGCCGCGAGCCTGGCGACGGTGCAGCAGAAGTTCACCGAGCGGCAGGGCATCCGGCTCTACGGCGAGGTCGAGCGGGACGGAAAGCAGGCCGGCTCCGAGGGTATCTGCCACAACATCGTCATCGAGGAGCTCGCGTCTCCCGGACAGCTCGTGCTCGGCACCGACAGCCACACGTGCATGGCGGGCGCGCTCGGCTGCTTCGCGTTCGGCGTCGGCTCGACCGACATGGCCAACGCCTGGTTCACCAAGGACGTGCGTGTCCGCGTGCCGGAGACCGCGCGCGTGAAGCTGACGCGGCAACGTGAGGAACGGGGTCGCCGCGAAGGACGTGATGCTGCTCCTGCTGTCGGACCCGTTCTTCAAGACCGGCAAGGGCATCGGCAAGGTGCTGGAGTTCAGCGGGCGCGGGCGTCGCCGAGCTGCCACTCGACGAGCGCGCGACGTTGACGAACATGGCGGTCGAGGCCGGCGGGTTCACCGGGATCATCGAGGCGGACGAGGTCGTCGTGGACTACCTCGTCAAGCAGCGCGGACTCGACGCAGGCGACGTGCGTGCGCGCATCGTCAAGGCCGATGCGGGCGCGACCTACTGCCAGGAGTTCGACATCGACCTGTCGGCGATCGAGCCGATGGTGGCGACTCCCGGCGATCCGCGCAACGGCGTGCCGCTGCACACGCTCGGTCAGCACGTCGCGATCGACATCGCCTACGGCGGCTCGTGCACGGGCGGCAAGAAGGCCGACATGGACATGTACGCATCGGTCGTCAAGAAGGCGCTCGACAAGGGCCTCGGCCTCGCCGAGGGCGTGCACTGCTACATCCAGTTCGGAAGCCAGAAGATCCGCGACTACGCCGAGACGATGGGCTACGTGCAGCTCTTCGAGCAGGCCGGCGTCGAGCTGATCGATCCGAGCTGCGGTGCGTGCATCAAGGCCGGTCCGGGCGTGTCCGATCGGCCGGACCAGGTCACGGTGTCGGCGATCAACCGCAACTTCCCTGGACGTTCGGGGCCGGGGCAGGTGTATCTGGCGTCGCCGTACGTCGTCGCCGCTTCGGCGTTCCTCGGCCGTATCGGCACGCCCGACGAGCTGTGAGTCCGGGACCCGCATGGCGCGCCTTCATCTGACGCTGCCCGAGCACCTCCGGTGGAGCACCGAGATCGAGGTCCGTGTCACCGACCTCAACTACGGCAACCACCTCGGCAACGACGCGATGCTCGGCCTCGTGCACGAGGCGCGCTGGCGGTTCCTGCGCGCGCACGGCCTGAGCGAGGGCGACTGCGGAGGCGCCCGGTTGATCCTCGCCGACGCGGCCATCTGCTACCGTGCCGAGGCGTTCGGCGGCGACCAGCTGCGGTTCGCGGTCGGTGTCGGGGACTTCGCCCGCGTCGGTTGCGACGTGTGGTATCGCGTGACGCGACCCGCGGACGGCGCGCTCGTGGCCGAGGCGAAGACCGGCGTGGTGTTCCTCGATCCGCAGACGCGTCGCCCCACCGCGGTGCCGGAACCGGTGCGGGCGCTGGGCGTCGCGCCAGCGTCCGGGTGAGGCGGTCTCGGCCGGTTCCTGCGCCAGTCCGCGTCCGAGTTGTTCGCCGGGATGGATCGCTGTCTCGCGCGCCGCAGACCGTCCAGCGACTGCCGTGGTCAGGGGCGGACCAGGCCGCTCGCGAGCCACCCCACGAGTGTCGCGAGGACGAGCTGCATGCACGCCACGGCACAGCCGCCGCGACGCGGGGTGGGCGGGACCTCCGCGTCCGGATCGCTCGCGGCCGCTTCGGCGAGCGCGTCCAGCGATTCGCCGGTTGCGGCGCTGTCCTTGCGCGACGCCGCGAGCGCGGCTTCGGCCTCCGCGAGGCGGTCGGACGGCACGTGCACGTCGACGCCCTGCAGGTTCATCAGCCGCTGGCTCATCGCGAACTCGTCGACGAGTGAGCCCCCGGTACGGTACGCGGGGATACCCGCGTCCTGCAGCACGGCGACGATGAGCCGCGCCTCGAAGATCGAGGACGCGGTCATGAGCTTCACGAACGACGGCTCCGTCGGGGAGCCGGACTCGTCGGTCATGGCGGAGGTTCTAACCGGGCGCCCACCCGCGCGTCCGCAGGCTGTCCGGGATTCGCGAGCGAGTCGCGGTGGCGCCCTTCGGTGCTGCGAGCGCGGCGCCGTTCCGAGGACGCCAACTGCGGTGGCGCGATCGGCACGCGCAGGACGGTATCGTTCGGTGATGCGCCCCGATCCGATCCGCCTCGAGGTGTTCCACCACCTGCTCGCATCGATCTGCGAGGAAGGCGGTGCGCTGCTGCAGCGGAGCGCGGTCAGTCCGAACATCCGCGAGCGGCGCGACTTCTCGTTCGCGTTGTTCGATCGCGACGGGCGACTGGTCGCGCAGGCGGCGCACATTCCGGTGCACCTGGGCAGCGCGGCCGAGTCGGTGCGGGCGGTGCGGGAGTCGCTCGAGCTGGGGCCGGGCGACGTCGCGATGCTCAACGATCCGTATCGCGGCGGGACGCACCTGCCGGACGTGACGTTGGTGCGGCCGGTGTTCGTCGCGGGAGCGGACGACGCGGCGTTCTACCTGGTCGATCGCGCGCACCACGCGGACATCGGCGGTGCGACGCGCGGGTCGATGGGGGTGGCGCGGGAGCTCTACGCCGAGGGCTTCATCATCCCGCCGGTCAAGCTGAGGGAACGTGGTGCACCGGTGCGCGCGGTGTTCGATCTGCTGGCGGCGAACGTGCGCGGCGCGGACGAGCGCATCCTCGACCTGCGCGCGCAGGAGGCGGCGCTCGGGCTCGCGGAGCAGCGGCTGCGCGCGTTGTGCGACGAGCAGGGTCTCGACACGGTGCAGGTGTACGCACGGCACCTGATGGACTACTCCGAGGCGATCGTCCGGTCGGTCGTGCGCACGCTGCCGGCCGGTGAGCTCACGGCCGAGGACGTGATCGAGGACGACGGGCTGGGCAACGGGCCGTTCCCGATCCGGCTGTCGTTGCGGCGGCGCGGCCGCGTGCTCGAGTTCGATTGGCGCGACTCGGCGCCCGAGGCGGCGGGCGGCGTCAACGCCAATGCCAGCGTCGTGCTCGCCGCCTCGGCCTATGTGCTGCGCTGTCTGTGTCCCGAGCGGTTGCCGACCAACGACGGGCTGTTCCGTGGGCTCAGGGTGCGGACCGAGCCGGGGACGATCCTCGATCCGCGGCCGCCGGCGCCGGTCGCCGGCGGCAACGTCGAGACGAGCCAGCGGCTCGTCGACGTCGCGATGCAGGCACTCGCGAAGGTGTGGCCGGAGCGCGTGCCCGCGTGCTCCGCGGGGACGATGAGCAACGTCACGATCGGGGGGCGGGGATTCTCGCTCTACGAGACGCTTCCGGGTGGCGCCGGGGCGGGGCCGCACGGGCCGGGCGCGTCGGCGATCCAGACGCACATGACCAACACGCGCAATACGCCGATCGAGGAAACCGAGCTGCGGCATCCGCTGCGGATCGTCTCGCTGACGGTGCGACGTGGCTCGGGTGGCAAGGGTGCGCGGCGCGGGGGCGACGGACTGTGCAAGGAAGTCGAGATGCTCGCGCCGGCGACGGTGTCGGTGTTCGCCGAGCGCGTGCGCACGCGACCGCCCGGTGCCGCGGGTGGCGAACCGGGGCGGAGCTTCCGCGCGTGTGTGTCCGACTGCGGCAAGCGGCGAACGCTGCCGGGGAAGGGGACGTTCGACCTACCTGCGGGTGCGCGCCTCTGGATCGAGACTCCCGGCGGGGGCGGGCACGGCGCGCCGTGAGGGGCCTCGCGGTCGCGTTGCTGGCGAGCGTGGTCGGAGGCTGCGCGGTGGCGCCGTACGATCCGGCGCGCGTGACGTTCGACGGACTCGCGCCGGACGCGGCGTTCCGCCGCTGTCTCGACGTGGTGCGCGTGTGGTTTCCGAACGTCGAAGCCGACGCCGCGGCGTTCCGCATGCAGTCCGACTGGCTGACGGTGGACGACTCCGGTCGCCCCGCGCGCCGGCGGCTCTCGCTGTTCCGCGACGGCCCGGACGCGATCGGCTTCGTCGTCGAGGTCAGCTACCTCGAATTCGACTGGCTGGGCGAGCCGCTCTGGACGACGCCCCGCGGTCACTCGCGCTGGGAGCGCGAGCTCGAGGCCGCGCTGCGCCAGGCGCTCGCCGCCGGCTGAAAGGCAGCAGATCACACCCGGTGTGATCTGCTGCCTTTCGCGGTCAGAAGAACGACCAGCGCGCACCTGCCGAGGTCGCGAGCTGCTGCGGGGCGTTCGGGTCGGCGACGAACCACTGGCCGAACAGGACCAGGCCGCTGAGGCCCGGGTCGTTCGGCAGCGGTGCGTTGAACGTCGCGTAGCCGCCGCCCGGTCCCGAGCCCTGGAGGAACAGCGGCACCAGGTAGGTGGTGGCCGGATCGACGTTGAGCGGTGCGCCGAGCACCAGACTCCCCGGTGCGCTCGCGCCGAGCGCCAGGCCGAACGCTCCGAACGCGCCGCCGAGACCGTCATGGACGCCGATGCGGAAGTCGGGGATGCCGATGCGCAGCGGCACCTCGGCGAGCATGCGCGGCGCGACCCCTCCCGAGCCCACCCCGGCAGCTCCGTACAGCTCGCCCGCCGGTGGCACCCGCTGGCTGTAGAGCGTCGGTCGCGAGAACGGCCC
Organism: uncultured Planctomycetota bacterium; assembly: GCA_963823025.1. GTDB lineage: Bacteria > Planctomycetota > UBA1135 > UBA1135 > UBA2386 > CAWGKH01. Next base: position 19,465 of record CAWGKH010000017.1, read on the forward strand.
GGTCTGGCTCGCCACGCGCGGATCGGTCAACGCACCGAGGAAGGCGACGAGATCCGAGCGCTGCGTCGGGTTCAGGCCGATCGGCGCGATCAGCGGGTCGCGGCCGGGCATCGGCGGCGGCGGCGCGTTGTAGAAATTGACCACCTGCTGCAGCGAGTCGAACTGCCCCGGGTGCATGAAGCGCGAGCGCAGCGCGACGTTGCGGAGGCTCGGCACCTTGAAGCGCCCTGCGTCCTGCGGATTGCCGGTCACGCCCTGACGGCCCGCGTCCTCGAATGGCGGCCGGATGCCGATGTTCCGGTAGCTGCGATCGCTGAACAGCCCGGGCGTGTGGCACTGGCTGCAGCGTGCGACGCCGAAGAACAGTTGGCGGCCCGCCTGCTGCTGCGGCGTCAGCGCGTTCGCCTGACCGCGCGAGAACTGGTCCCAGGGCGATTGGTCGGCGACGAGCGTGCGCTCGTAGGTCGCGATCGCGAACGCGACGCGTTCGGCGGTGATGGCGCGCATCGCCGAACGCCCGCCGGAACAGCTCGGCGTAGTCCGGATCGCCGGCGAGGGCCGCCGACACGTCGGCCGGCAAGTTCGTCGCGAGCGCCAGAGGCTTGACCTGCCGAGCTTCGCCAGCACTTCGCTCCACGTCCGGACGTCGTGTGCCATCTCGGCGTGGTTGAGGATCGGCTCGACCAACTGGCTTTCCAGTGCGCCGCCGTTCGCGATCGCGACGGTGCCGGTCGTCGGGTCGCGGAACGTCGTCGACGCGCGGCCGTCCCAGAACAGCTCCTGGAAGTAGCCCGCGTCGATCACCGTCGGCGCGGTGCGCGTCGACACCTGCGGGTCGAAGCCGAACATCGGATCCGGCGCGTAGTCGTTCGCCGCGTCGGCCCGGCGCAGTGCCGGGCGAGCCGAACAGGTCGTCGCGCGTGTTGAGCCGGCCGTCGCGGCCCGGATTCACGCCGACGCGCCGATCGCCGCCACCCGCCGCGGGAGAGTGGCACGTCCCGCAGGCCATGCGTGTTGTTCGACGAATCTGCTCGTCCCAGAACAGGATCTTGCCGAGCACGGCCTTCTCGGCCGTGACCGGGTTCTCGGGCGGCTGCGGCATCGGCGGCAGCGTCTGCGCACCGAGCGGCGTGGCGAGGGCGAGCAACGTCCAGAGCGGCAGGTTCGCGATCCGGAACCCGCGCATCGTGTAGGTCTGCATGAACTCTTTCTCCATCGAAGCTCGGACCGGAGGGCACCGGTCCGTCACGTCTCGAGCCGAACGATCGCGTGCGCGTCTTGCGCGAATCTGAAGCCGGGTCAGGTTTTCTGGCGCGCCGCGATGTTGCCACGCAGCGACGCCTCGAAGCCGCCCGCCGACGGCCGGGCGAACGTCAGCGAGAAGCCGTGTCGCTCGGCCACCTCGCGTGCGATCGCGAGCCCGAGGCCCTGTCCGTCGGGGTCCCGTTGCCGCGCCGCGTCGGTGCGGAAGCGGCGATCGGCGAGTCGCGCGAGCTGCTCGTCGTCGACTCCGGGGCCGTCATCGATCACGCGCAGGACGAACTCCGTGCCCGCGCGTTCGAGCGTGACGGCGACGTGGCGGCCGGTCGAGTTGTGCCGCACCGCGTTGTGCACGAGGTTGCCGATGGCCTGCTCCAGCAGCGTGACGTCGCCGTCCACGGCGACTTCGGACTCCGGAACGCCGACGTCCAGCGACAGGCCGCGCGATTCCGCCATCGGGCGATGCCGAGCGACGGCACGCTCGAGGACCGTTCGCAGGTCGAGCCGGTCGGTGCGCACCGGCACCGCGCCGGACTCGAGGCGCGCGGCGGCGGTGAGGTTGTGGATGAGCGATGCGACGTAGTGCGCCTCCTCCTGACACGCTGCGAGAAGGCCGCGATCGGGTGTCTCACCCTTGTCGAGTCGCCGGCGGATCGTGCCGAGGTGACCCTGCAGCACGGTGAGCGGCTGCATGACGTCGTGGGTCGTGTTCGACAGGAACTCGCGCAGCGCCGCTGCGCTCCCCTCGAGGGCCTCGATGCGTCCACGGATCTCGGCACCGGCGGCGTTGAACGCGCGCGCGAGGCCGGCGAGCTCGTCGCCGCCGGCGACCGCGACCGGCTCGGCATACCCGCTCCGCGCCGAGCGTTCGACGGCCTCGGTGAGCCGGCGGACGCGGCGCACCAGCGGCCAGGCGGCGAGCAGGGTCGCGAGCGCGACGACGAGGCCGAACGCCGCCGACTGCACGACCGGTCCCCCGAGTGCCGCCGGTGGGCTGAGCGCCGGTCCCTCCGGCGCGAACCGCATCACGAGGAGATGGGCACAGGGCTGCTCGGGCCACGGCGAGCGGATCGCCACCATCAGGCCGCCCGCCTCGTCCGGACGCATCGGCCGGCTCGCGACGTCGTCGCCGGAGGCGAGCGCATCGCGGAGCGGCGCCGGCATCGCCGGGGCGCGCGGATTCGCGGCGTGGAACTCGGCGTCGTAGGCCCAGAGGACGATTCCTGGTCGCGGACGATCGGCGGGAGGCGGTCCGTTCTCGCGCGGTCGGCGGCCCGCCGGTGGCGGCAGTCCTTCTTCGCGGCGCGGCGCCAGCCGATCGAGCGGCCCGCCGAACCGCTCCGGCAGTCGCTCGCACGCTTCGCGACCGCCGTTCTCCATGTGCGAGAGCGCGAGTTGCACGAGCGCATCGACCTCGGCGCGGTGCGTGAGATCGCGACGCAGCCATTCGACGCCGGCGAGGAACGGCAGAGCGGCGACCAGCGCGCTCAGCGCGAGCCGTTGGCCGAGGCTCATGCGCCCGTCTCCGTCTCGAGTCGGTAGCCGACACCCCACACCGTCGCCACGCGACGGCCGTGCTCGCCGAGCTTCTTGCGCAGGCGCGACACGTGGACATCGAGGGTCCGCTCGGTGCCGTCGCGCTCGGGATCGAGGCAGAGCTCCATCAGCTCCATGCGCGTGACGGCGGTGCCCGGCCGGCGCGCGAGCGCGGCGATCAGCGCGAACTCGGCCCGCGTCAGATCGACGTTCGCATCGCCGGCGCGCACGGTGCGCTTGTCCATGTCGATCTCCAGTGGACCCACCGCCAACAAGCTGCCGCGTTGCAGCGCTGGCCGTCGCAGTCGGGCCTGCACGCGCGCGAGCAGCTCCTCGGGCCAGAACGGCTTGGTCACGAAGTCGTCGGCGCCGAGCTCGAGGGCCCGGACCTTGTCGACCGTGTCGGTCCTGGCGCTCAGCACGAGCACCGGCAGGTCGGATCGCTTGCGCACGTGTTTCAGCACGTCGAGTCCGTAGGCGCCGGGCAGCATCAGGTCGAGGATCACGAGGTCGAAGTCCTCGGGACGCTCGGCGAGCGCGTCGTCGCCGCGCTGGACCCAGTGCACGGCGTGGCCCGATTCGCGCAGCGTGTCGACGAGCTGCGCACCCAGGCGGGCATCGTCTTCGACCAGCAGGATGCGGTGTTGCACGGGACCTCGGCAGGCGATCGTCGCCGGAGTCCTTGCGCGAAGCTGAAGCAGGAAGCGTTGGGGAAACCCGGCGGTCGAAAGGTACGCTTCAGGTCTCGGCGGTTCGATGCGGGCGTCGAAACCGAAGGAGCAACCGATGCACAGCCTGTCGAAGCCGATCCTCCTCGCAGCACTCCTGACCGGAGCGCTGTCGGCGCAGGAGCCCACGCCGCCGGCGCCGGTCGAGCCGCCGGCGCCACGGTCCGAGCCCACGCCGCCGCCCGCTCCCGAACCGGGTACCGAGGTGCCGAAGGCCGACGGTCGGACGCCCGGCGGGGTGCGCCCGAGTGGCCCGCGGCCGGATGGCCCGCCGCCGGAACGCGTGCGCCCGTGGCGCCCGCGGCCGGATGGCCCGCCGCCGGAAGGTGTGCGCCCGCGGCGTCCGCGGCCGGATGGTCCGCCGCCCGAAGGCATGCGCCCGTGGCGTCCGCGGCCGGATGGCCCGCCGCCGGAAGGCGTGCGCCCGCGTGGCCCGCGTCCGGATGGTCCGCCGCCGGAAGGCGTGCGCCCGTGGCACCCTCGTCCGGATGGTCCGCCGCCGGAAGGCGTGCGCCCGCGGCGTCCGCGGCCGGATGGTCCGCCGCCGGAAGGCGTGCGCCCGCGGCGTCCGCGGCCGGATGGTCCGCCGCCCGACGGGGTCCGCCCACGCCGTCCGCGGCCGGATGGCCCGCCCCCCGACGGCGTGCGCCCGCGCGGTCCGCGGCCGGACGGCCCGCCGCCCGACGGCGTGCGCCCGCGCGGGCCGCGGCCGGAAGGTCCACCGCCACGCCGCGAGGTGTAGATCGTCGGTCGTCGCGCGCCGCCACCGCGCGCCCGGTTGATTTGCTCCGCCAGTCAGCCGAGGAGCAGTCATGATCGAGCTCTACAGTGCCGAGGTCTGTCCGTTCGCCCAGCGCGTGCGTGCGGTGCTGACGCATCTCGAGGTGCCGTTCCGAACCCACGAGATCGATCTCGCCGAGCGCGATCCGGAGTTCCTCGCCAAGACCCCGACCGGCAAGGTGCCGTTGCTGGTCGACGGCAAGCTCACGCTCTACGAGTCGGCGGTGATCTGCGGCTATCTCGCGGAGCGCCACGAGTGGGGTGACGCATTCGCCGAGGACGTCGAGGTGCGCGCCCGCCAGCGCCTCGCGATGGTCACCTGGGACGAGACGATCGCGCCGGCGTTCTACACGAGTTTGAGGGACGGCGCGCTCGAGTCCGAGCGCAAGCAGGCGCTGGTCGCCGAGCTGAAGGAGTTGGCGAAGACCGTGCACGCGACGCGTGGTGGCATCGGGGACCTGCTGTCGTTCCACGTCGCCACCTTCTGGGCGCGCATGTGCTGGCTGCACGACGCGTCGCCGGTGCCCGGCATCGTCGGCGAGTGGGTCGACGTCAAGCGCTGGCTCGATGCGGCGGTCGCCCAGCCGGCGATCCAGGCGACGTTGCCCGACAAGGACGCGACGATCGCCGGCTATCGCGAGAAGTTCGTCGGCACCGGGCCGACGAGCTGATCGCGCCGCGGAGCGGCCTCAGGAACCGCCGCGGTGCTTCTCGGCGATCCGTGCGCCGTGACGGGACAGGATCTTCTCGACGGCCTGCTCGCGCTCGCGGCTGTCGGCGTGGATCGCGAGCAGCGTGTCGCCGCGCTGCAGGTTTTCGGCCAGCTCCTTCAGACTCGGGTCGGTCACGCCCAGGCCGGCGAGGCCACCGCCGAGGAGGCCGGTCAGCGACCCGGCCGTGACGCCGAACAGGACGCCGACCAGCGGGCCGCCACCGATCAGGCCGAACGGGCCGGCGACCACCGCGCCGACCGCGGCACCGAGCAGCGCGCCCTTCCACGCCGCGGCGCCGGCGTGCGTCTGCGCGACGTCACTGTGCTCTTGCACCGCCTGCTCCAGTTGCTCCGGCGCGTCGCCGCGACGCGAGATCACGCTCACCTGCTCGTCGCCGCACAGCTCGTTGTCGATCAGCTCGTCGACGGCCGCCTCGGCCTCGCTGGTGTCGGAGAAGACGGCGAAAACGGTGTGGTCCATGGCTCGGATTCGTCCTTTCGCGATGCGGCGGCCGTCCCGGCGCGCCCACCCGCAGACCCTTGCTTGATCCGCGAACGTCGCCGACACAACCGTTGAAACGACATCGGCTCCGCGTTCCCGGGGATCCCCGCGGTGCATGCGGGCTTCCGACGGGTCCGCGGTCTACCGTGCGCCGCACGATGTCGAACCGCACGAGCTCCGATCCCCGCCGGCTCCTGCCGGCTCTCGCGGCCGTCTGCATCGCGCTCGCGCTGTGGTCGGGCCTCGGTGCCGGCGACAAGGGCACCTGGGCGTTCGAGGTGATGCCGATCACGATCGTGATGCTGGTGTTCGCGGTGCGGTCGCGGTGGTTCCGGTTCACCACACTCGTCTACGTGCTGCTCGTCTGGTTCTACGCGATCCAGTGCCTCGGCGGCCGCTACACGTTCGCGGACGTGCCGTTCCCGCAGGGCCTGATGGATCTGCTCGGTCTCGAGCGGAACCCCGTCGATCGGATCGGTCACTTCTTCCAGGGCTTCGTGCCCGCGATGATCGTCCGCGAGCTGCTGATCCGCCGAACGCCGCTCCGCGCGGGCGGCACCGTGTTCTTCCTCGTCACCTGCGTCTGCCTCGCGTTCAGCGCGGCCTACGAGCTGCTCGAGATGACGGTCGTGCTCGTCTGCTACCCCGACGCCGGTCCGGAGTGGCTCGGCATGCAGGGGGACCCGTGGGACGCGCAGTGGGACATGACGATGGCGCTGATCGGCGCTCTCTGCGCGCAGATCCTGCTCGCCCGGTTGCAGGATCGGCAGATCGCACGCCTCACCGGCCCCGGCGATTAGCCGGCGGGCGGGATTTCCTGGCGGATCCCCCGTCCCGTCACGCTGGGACGATCGGACAGCAGACGAGGTCGATGTCATGTTCCGATCGCCGTGGACTCCCGTCACCATCATGCGGCCGCTCGAGCAGCTGCTCGGCTCTGGGGATCCCGACGAGCTCGTCGCCTGTCCGGGGCGCGTGCTCACGGTCAACGGGGAGCGGCTCGCCGGCGCGGCGTTCGCGCGATTCGCGGCCGTGGAGGAGTCGCTCGGGTTCCGGCTGATGACCGGACGCTACTGGTACGACCCGGCGAGCGGTGCCTTCGGACGGTGCGGTCAGCCGACGGCGGGGTTCCTGCCGGCCCGGCTCGCGCTCGGCGGACCGATGGATCCGCATTGCTCGGGAGGCGGCACGGACATCCACGTGAACGGCCGTGAGCTCCACGACGTCGATCGACGGTCGCTCGAACGCCGCGTCGGCCGGATGCGGCCGGGCCGGTACGCCCTGAGTGCGACCGGCCTCCTCCGGACCGATCGCGGCGACCGTTGTTGGGATCTCCGCCGACACGGCCGGATCGAGGCCGCCTGATCGCACCGCGATCGTCACGAACGACGCGCTCCTCCTGCTATGCTCGCTCGCGAATGACGGGCTACGACGACGGCTACGGGCAGGGCCGCGGCGGGTGGGAGAAGATCCTGCGTCTGCTCGACAAGTCGTTCCGTCTGGGGCGGGCGTTCGGCGTCGAGATCCGGCTGCACTGGACGATCGTCGTCGTGCCGATCTTCTTGTCCGGGGTCCTGCTCGGTTCGGGAACGCCGTCGGCCACCGCTTGGGGGATCGCGCTGCTCACGACGGTCGGGCTCTACGCGGTCATCTACTCGCACGAGATGGGTCACGTGCTCGGCGGGCGCCGCTACGGGATCTTCACGCCGCTCATCACGCTGTCGCCGCTCGGCGGTCTCGCGCACATGGCAGCTCCGGCGCCGAACCCGAAGGCCGAGATCGTCGTGGCTCTCGCTGGACCGGCGGTCCACCTCGTGTGGCTCGCCGTCTGTTGGCCGGCGTCGTTCCTGATTCCCGATTCGGCGCCCTACGTGTGGCGGAGCCTCGCCGCCTGGTTGGTGGGCATCAACGTCGCGTTGCTGCTGTTCAACCTCCTGCCGTTCCTGCCGATGGACGGCGGTCGCGTGTTCCGCGCACTGCTGTCGCGGCGGATGCACGCGAACCGTGCGACCCTGATCGCGGCGCGCGTCGGCATGGGCGGGGCGGTGGCGTTCGTCATCGCCGGTCTCTTCGGACTCGAGGGCTTCGGCTTCCTGCTGCTCCTGATCGGCATCTCGAACTTCCTGTCCTGCCGGCAGGAGCTGATGGTGGCGCGCCACGGTGAGGTGTACTCCGGCCACACGCGCGAGCCGTGGGAGTCCGATCCGGACGCGTGGAAGCGCGGCTCGGCATCGACAGCCGACGAGCCGGCGCAGCGGCGGCCGGGTCCGGTCTCGCGGATGAAGGCGAAGCGGCGCGCCGCGCGCGAGGCACGCGAGCGCGAGTCGGATGCGGAGCTCGAGCGCGAGCTCGACCGGGCCCTCGCCCGCGTCAAGGAAGTCGGCATGGCGGGCCTGACTCGCGAGGAACGCGCCGTGCTCGAGCGCGCGTCGCGCCGGCGCCCGAAGTAGCTCGCGCGTCAGCTCTCGCCGGTCCGCCGTCCGTGCGCGTCCAGGGTCGTGTCGGCCCGCAGCGTCCGCGTGCTCGGCGCATGGCGGAGCGGTGCGCGCTCCTGCCGGAACCGCTGCTCGAGCTCGTCCGCCGCGAGGCGCAAGCGCGCGTCGATGCCGCGACGGCGCGCTCGCGCGAGGAGCGCCCGCGCCGCCGACCAGCGGCCACGATCGGCCAGCACGCGCACACGTGCGACGACGGCGGCGGAGCGCGCGATGCGCAGGCGTCGCGCGCGCCGGAGGGCGTCGAGGGCTTGCCACGGTCGGCCGGCGGCGCGTTCGGCCTCGACCTGCCACATCGGTACGCGTGGGTCATCCGGCGCGATCCGTGCGGCGAGCGCGAGCAGCTGTCGTGGCGTGCGGTCGCCTCGAGCGCGGATCGCGTCGCGGATCTCGGCGAGGGCGAGGCGCAGTCCGCCTTCGAGCGGCAGCCACTCGATCGCCGCGACGATCGTTCGCGCGCGTCGACTGGCGAGGTCCGGCGCTGGGACTCGCGACTCTCCGGTCGGGTCGAGCGCCGGCGCCGACCGCAGCGAGGCGGCGGCGAGGGCGCACAACGATTCCGCGAGTCGCTTGCGCCGGAACGAGACCCACTCGTGTCCGCGCTCGAGTCGATCCGCGAGGCGGAGCCACAGCTCGCGAACGCGTTGACGCCGCATCCCGGCCGCGCGCGCGGTCGCCTCGATCGACAACCGGCCGTTCTTGAGACGCCGGACGCAGGGCAGCAGTCGTGCGAACGCCGCGCGATCGCGGTCGCACAGCTCGAGTCCGGTCAGCGCACGCCCGATCTCGGCAGGCGCCGGTGTGCCGACGACGTCCGCGAGATCACTCCCGTGCTCCGCCAGGCGCGTGTCGCGCTCGCACGACGTGTAGAACTCGCGCTGCAGCACCTTCAGCCAGCGCTTGTGACGGTCGGCCTTCGGGACCGCGACGATCTCCGCCGCGTGCGCGAGACAGTCGAGGAGGATCGCGTGCTCGATGTCGTGGACGAGGTCCTTCCGGCGCTTGGCGTCGAACCCCTTCCAGATCAACAGGCGCCGCCACACGGCCGGGAGGACGCGGCGGCGGAACTCGTCGTACCGCGCCAGCGCCGCCTCTGTCATCCGTCGCTCGCCGGTCGAATCGTCGCGCATCCCCGCACCGCTCGGTCGCGCTCGGTTGCACCGGAACGTATCGTGGTGTCCCGCACCGGCGGGGCGGTTCCGCGGTGAGCGGTTCTCCTCGGGAGTCCCGCCGCTAAGCTGGTCGCCTTTCTGCCACTGCGCGAGATGCCCACGACCTGTGTGATCGGTCTCCTCTGGGGTGACGAGGGGAAGGGAAAGATCATCGACCTGTTCGCCGCGGACGCCGACTACGTCGTGCGGTTCGGGGGCGGGCACAACGCCGGCCACACGCTGATCCACGCGGGCGAGAAGCTCGTCCTACACCTCGTGCCGTCGGCGATCCTCCGCCGCGACGTCGTCAACGTGATCGGCAACGGCGTCGTCGTCGACCCGTTCCACCTGCGCGAGGAGATCGCCGGCCTGCAGCAGCGCGGCTGCGCGGTCGAGCTCGGTGGCAATCTCGTGCTGTCGGACGGCGCCCACGTCATCCTGCCGGTGCACAAGGCGCTCGATCAGCTCGCCGAGCGCATGCGTGGCGGTCACAAGATCGGCACGACGGGACGCGGCATCGGTCCGGCGTACGCGGATCGCGCGTCGCGGAGCGGTGTTCGTGTCGGCGACCTGATCCGCCCGAAGCGCCTCGAGTCGGCGCTGGCCCGCCTCGTCGCCGAGAAGAACGCGCTGCTCCGCGCGTTCGGCGAGCCGGAGGTCGACCAGCCGGCGCTGTTCGAGCAGCTCTGCTCGCTCGGCGAGGAGCTGCGCCCGGCAATCGCCGACACCGGTCGCCTGCTCCGGGAGGCCGACGCGTCCGGCGCGCGCATCCTGGTCGAGGGCGCGCAGGGCGTGCTGCTCGACGTCGACCACGGCACCTACCCGTTCGTCACGTCGTCCAGCTCGTCGGCCGGCGGCGTCGCGACCGGCACCGGTCTGCCACCGCAGTCGGTCGGCGCGGTCCACGGCGTCGTCAAGGCGTACGCGACCCGCGTCGGTGCCGGGCCGTTCCCGACCGAGCTGTCGGGAGATGTCGCGGACCGTCTCCGCGAAGCGGGCAAGGAGTACGGCTCGACCACCGGCCGCCCGCGCCGTTGCGGTTGGTTCGATGCGGTCGCGGTCAAGCACGCGATCGGTGTGTCGGGCACGACGGGAGTCGTGATGACCAATCTCGACGTGCTGCGCGGGTTCGATCCGCTCCGCGTCGCGATCGCGTACGAGCTCCCCGATGGCACGACGACGGGGGGCTTCCCGGTGTTCGATCTCGACGACGTGCGACCGGTGTTCGAGGAGCTGCCGGGATTCGACGAGGATCTGACCGCGGTCCGGTCGTGGGGCGATCTGCCGGCGACCGCGCGCGGCTACGTCGAGGCCGTCGAGACGCGCATCGGGTCGCCGGTCACGACGATCTCCGTCGGGCCCGGCCGCGACCAGGTGATCCGCCGGTGACGCGCGGGCCGAAGGGAACTCCGCCGGATCTGGTCGCGCCGCGCTCGGTCGCGATCATCATGGACGGCAACGGGCGCTGGGCGCGCTCGCGCGGCTTCGAGCGCATCAAGGGCCATGAGCGCGGCATCGGCGCGGTGCGCCAGACCGTCGAGGAGTGCGCTCGGCTCGGTGTCGAGGCGTTGACGCTCTACGCGTTCTCCGAGGAGAACTGGACACGCCCCAAGCGCGAGATCGATCTGCTGATGCGATTGCTCGAGCGCTTCCTGGTCGACGAGCGCCCGACGCTGATGAACAACGACGTGCGCCTCGTGCACGCTGGCCGACGCGAGCGGCTGTCGAAGAAGGTGCTCGCGATCCTCGACGAGACCATCGCGATGACCGCGCAGAACCGGGGTCTCGTGCTGAGTCTCGCGATCAGCTACGGCGGTCGCGCGGAGCTCGTCGACGCCGTGCGCGCGATCGCCGCGAAAGTCCGCGCGGGCGAGCTCGATCCGGAGGCGATCGACGATGCCACCATCGCCGCGCACCTCTACCAGCCCGGGCTCCCGGATCCGGACCTCCTGATCCGCACCGCGGGCGAGCTCCGGATCAGCAACTTCCTGCTGTGGCAGATCAGCTACGCCGAGATCCACGTCACCGACGTGTGCTGGCCGGACTTCGGTATCGAGCATCTGCACGCGGCGTTCCGGGACTTCGGCAAGCGCGTGCGCAAGTTCGGGGCGGTGGTGCCTTGAGCGGCGGGGACACCGTCGACACGCGGCGGCGCGGGCGCAGCCAGCTCGGCGTCCGATTCGTGTTCGGTCCGGCGATGCTCGCGCTGGTCGCGGCGGTCTACTGGCTCGACTCGACCGTGATGGCCGAGCACGGGCACCGCGGCTACCTGTCCGCCGGCGTGCTCGCGCTGCTCGCGTTCGGTGGTTCGCTCGAGTACGTCGGGATGTTCCGCGCGGGCGGGTTCGCGATCGCGGGCCGGGTCCTGCCGGGTGCGACGCTCGCGCTCTGCATCGCGCCGTTCGTGATCGGCGGCAACGCCCCGGGTCGGGAGTTCGATCCGCTCGTGCTGTTCACGATCCTGCTGGTGTTCGCGGTCGCGTTCGAGTCGCTGACCAAGCGAAGCATGCCGAACGGCCTCGAGCGGATGGGCGGAACACTGCTCGGTTTCCTGCTGATCGCCTGGCCCTTGTTCCTGGGTCAGGTCCTCGCGATCCGACACCTGCCGTCGCTGCTGTTCGTCGTGCTGGTGTGCAAGGGCGGCGACATCGGCGCCTACCTGTTCGGGGTCGCGTTCGGCCGGCACAAGCTGATTCCGCACGTCAGCGGCGGCAAGACGATCGAAGGCTCGATCGGCGGCATCGCGACGGCCGTCGGCCTCGCGCTCGCCTTGCGACCGCTCCTTCTGCTGCCGGACGTGCCGCTCGGATTGACCGCGACGATCCTGGCCGGGATCATCCTGAACGTCACGACGCAGACCGGCGATCTGATCGAGTCCGTGCTGAAGCGCCGCTGCGGCGTGAAGGACTCGTCCACGCTCCTGCCCGCACACGGCGGCATCCTCGACCTCGTCGACAGCCTGCTGTTCTCCTTCCCCGTCTGGTTCCTCATCCTGGCCTACGGCACGTGAGCACGAGCGACCCCCGCGCGGACGAGCAGATCGAGATCCAGAGCTTCGACGAGATCCGAACGCTCCTGGGCCCGCTCGACAGCAACACGCGGCTGATCCGCGAGCTGCACTCGGTCAATCTGCTCGTGCGCGACGGCAGCGTGCGGCTGATGGGGCGGCCCGACGACGTCCGGCGCGTGCGCGAGCTGCTCGAGGAGAACCTCCGCGCGATCCGGCAAGGGCAGTCGGTCTCGACGCAGGAGGTCGCGCGGCAGCTCCGCAACCAATCCCCGGTACCGGTGCCGGGAAATCTCGGCGAAGGCATCGTCGCCGCCGATGCGTTGCCGGCCCGCGCGGCCGGTCCGCTGCAGCCGAAGACGCCGGGCCAGGGCCGCTACTGGGAGGCGATGCAGCAGAGCGACGTCATCGTCGCCGTCGGCCCGGCGGGAACCGGGAAGACCTTCCTCGCGGTCGCGGCGGCGATCGCGGCGGTCAAGAGCGGGCGGGCGCGGCGGATCGTCCTGGTGCGGCCGGCGGTGGAGGCCGGTGAGAAGCTCGGATTCCTGCCGGGAGACCTGCAGCAGAAGGTGAACCCCTACCTGCGACCGCTCTACGACGCGTTGCACGACCTCCTGGACCCGGCGTCGCGGCAGCGCTACCTCGACAGTGAGGTCGTCGAGGTGTGTCCACTCGCCTACATGCGGGGGCGCACGCTCAACGACGCGTTCGTGATCCTCGACGAGGCGCAGAACTGCACCGTGCCGCAGATGCTGATGTTCCTGACGCGCATGGGGCAGGGCTCGCAGGTCGTGGTCACCGGCGATCCGAGCCAGGTCGATCTGCCGCCGAACACGCGTTCGGGTCTCGCCGACGCGGTACGCCGACTCGACGGCGTCGACGGCATCGAGATCGTGCGGCTCACCGCGCACGACGTCGTGCGCCATCCGGTCGTGCAGCGGATCCTCGATGCGTACCACGAGGACCCGCGGTGAGTCGCCGCAAGTCCTTGCAGTTGCACGTCGTCGATCGATTCCGTCCACGTACCGACAAGCGGTTTCTCCACCGCGTGGTGGAGAGTGCGCTGGCGTTCGCGGAGCAGCCCGGGCTCGAGGTGTCGCTCCTGCTGACCGACGACGACGGCATCGCTGCGCTGCACGGCGAGTACCTCGACGATCCGACGCCGACGGACGTGATGAGCTTCCGGATCGACGACACCGCGGAGGTCGTCGTCAACGTGCAACGCGCGCGCGAGGAGAGCCAACGCCGGCGGTCGACGATTCGCGCGGAGCTGGCGCTCTACGTCGTTCATGGCCTGCTGCACGCGTGTGGCTACGACGACGTCGGTGCGCGTGATCGCGCACGCATGCGCGATGCGGAGTGCGCGGTGATGCAACGACTCGGTCTGCGTCACGCACCGGTCGATGCGTGAGCCGGACGCGTGCCGGGAACGCGGCTGCGGTTTTTCATCGCTTTGGTGGTCGCGAACTCGTTGCACCGCATCGGTGTTCGTGCTTACACTTCCCGCCGTTCGGAGTGAGCGTCGTCGTGAACACTCGTCACACGTTGCGGATCGACGCGAAGCTCACGGGCGCCGAACGCGCGACTTCGAGTCGCCGTTCGCACAGCGGAGGCTGGCGAGGATGAAGTTCGTCGACCGAGCGAGTTCGAATGCTGCGTCCGAGACGCAGTCGAACGGCAGGGGGACGGGTCGTCGCGCACGCGAGGCGTCGACCGAGGATCTCCTGGCGCGGCTGCGACGGCGGCCGAGCGTCGAGCTGCGCGATCAGCTCATCGAGCGCCACCGGAGTCACGTCGAGGCCATCGCGCGGACGATGTCCGCTCGATTGCCACGGTCGGTCGACGTCGACGACCTGGTGCACGCCGGCCTCTGGGGCCTGATGCGGGCGCTGGACAAGTTCGACCCCGAGCGAGGCGGGGACTTCGTGGCCTTCATGCGCCCGCGGGTGCGAGGCGCGATGATCGACGAGCTGCGGACGATGGACTTCCTGCCGCGGCTGTATCGTCATCGGCTGAGGGAGCGCGAGGCCGCGGCGGTCCGGCTCCGCGGCGTGCTGCAGCGCGAGCCTTCGGAGAGCGAGATCGCCGAGGAGCTCGGGGTCTCCGAGAGCCGGCTCCGGGCCGACTACATGCCGTCCCGCGAACGCCTGCGTGCGGACGCGCAGCAGGAGCCGACCGGCGACACGATCGACAGCCTTCCCGACGACGACCTCGAGAGCCCGATCGACGCGCTGAACCGCCAGGATCTGCTGGCGAAGATCGAGCAGAGCCTCCAACCGATCGAGTGGACCGTGCTGAAGATGCACTACCTCGACGGCATGTCCGGCAAGGAGGTCGCGCGCAAGCTCCGCCTGTCGGCGTCGCGCATCTGCCAGATCCACGTGCGCGTCCTCTCGCGGCTCAAGCACCGGCTGTCGTCCGTCGCCCTCTGAATCGGCAGCACTGGCTGCCGATTCAGTTGTTGGTTGGCGCCCGCTCCGCGGGCGCGTTCGCTCCGCGACTTCGGGGGCGTTTGGATGGGTGGGCGCGTTCGCTCCGCGACTTCGGGGGCGTTTGGATGGGTGGGCGCGTTCGCTCCGCGACTTCGGGGGCGTTCGGATGGGTGGCGCGTTCGCTCCGCGACTTCGGGGGCGTTTGGATGGGTGGGCGCGTTCGCTCCGCGACTTCGGGGGCGCTTGGATGGGTGGGCGCGTTCGCTCCGCGACTTCGGGGGCGCTTGGATGGGTGGGCGCGTTCGCTCCGCGACTTCGGGGGCGTTTGGATGGGTGGGCGCGTTCGGATTGGCGGGCGCGTTCGCTCTGCGACTTCGGATGTGTTCGGCTGAGCGGCCGCGTCCGCTCCGCGACCCGCCGACCAACCCGCTCCGCCGCCGTTGCGAGCGCTTGCCCGCGGACGTTCGAATGCCGCTGACCATCTGCGTTCATTCGCGTCCATTTGCGGTTCCCTTCAGCTCACGTGAGCCCGGTTCGCCAACCGCCACCGCCCTCGCTCCCATCGCGTCGCCGCTGCGGTCCCCGACTCCGCTACTCCGTGCTCGCGGCTCGGGCTGGCCACGGTGCGCGCGTGCGCCGATGATCCGCGCCCGGTGAACAGTCCCGAAACCGAACCGACCGCGCCGTGCCCGGGCAGCGGTTCCGCAGCGTTCCACGTCGTGGGCGGCGAGGTGTGGTGCGAAGGCGTGCGCCTCGCCGATCTCGCCGAGCGCCACGGCACGCCGCTGTACGTCTACAGCGAGGCCGCGATGCGCGAGCGCTACGCCGCGGTGCGCGGGGCGTTCGGCGCGGAGGCGCACGTCTGCTACGCGGTCAAGAGCAACCCGAACCTGGCGGTGCTGCGGACGTTCGGTGCGCTGGGGACCGGGTTCGACGTCGTCAGCGCCGGCGAGCTCGCGCGGGTTCGCGCGGCCGGACAGTCGACGGCGGGAGTCGTGTTCGCGGGGGTCGCGAAGGCGGCGGCCGAGATCGACGCAGCGCTCGACGCCGGCATCCTGTTCTTCAACGTCGAATCCGAGCACGAGCTGCCGCTGCTCGAGGCCTCGGCGCGCGCGCGTGGCCTGCGGGCGCGGCTCGCACTGCGCCTCAATCCCGACGTCGAGGCGGACACGCACGCATACATCTCGACCGGCAAGAAGGAGAACAAGTTCGGTCTCGACTTCGCGACGGCGGGGCGCGTCGTCGAGAGCGTCGCGCGGAGCGATGCGCTGGAGCTCGTCGGCTATCACGTCCATCTGGGCTCGCAGCTCCGCTCGCCGCGGCCCTACCTCGAGGCGTTCGACGCGGTCTGTGGGTTCCTCGACGCCAGCGCGGTGCGTCGCGACGGCGTGCGCTTCTACGACCTCGGCGGTGGCTTCGGCATCAGCTACGGGGACGGCAAGGGCGTGCTCGACGTCGGCGCTCTCGCCGCGGCGCTGTTGCCGCGGCTCGCCGAGCGCGGGCTCCGAGCGGTGATCGAGCCGGGGCGATTCCTGGTCGGCGACGCTGGCGTGCTGATCACGCGTGTGCTCGGGCGCAAGGCGGGGGCGTCGAAGCGGTTCCTGCTGGTCGACGCGGCGATGAACGACCTCCTGAGGCCGTCGCTCTACGGGGCGGAACACCCGATCGTGCCGGTGCAGGGACCCGATCGCGCCGGCGGCTCGGCCGAGCCCGTGTGGGACGTCGTCGGTCCGGTGTGCGAGAGCGGCGACTTCCTCGGGCGCGATCGGCGGCTGCCGGCGCTCGAACGCGGGGACCTGCTGGCGGTGCTCGCCGCCGGCGCGTACGGTGCCTCCATGGCGTCGAACTACAACAGCCGCCCGCGTCCGGCCGAGGTGCTCGTGTCGGGGGGCGCAGCGCGTGTCGTGCGCCGGCGGGAACGGGTCGAAGACCTGTGGGCGGAGGAGCTGTGAACTCGATCCGACGTCGATGGGTGCGCGCGGCGATCGTGCTGTTCCTGATCTCGGTGCCGTCCGGCTGTGTCTGGGCGCAGAACGAGTTCTTCGTGTTCGACGTGGCACCGCCGGCCGACGCCCCGCCGACCGGAACCGATTCCGGACAGTGAGGCGCCGGTGGTCACGCGCGAGCTCCGCGAGCTGATCCGCGAGGCCCCGCGAGCCGGCGCACTCGCCGCGGCGGACGGCCCCTTCGGAACGGGCCGTGCGGAGCATGGGGTCTGCGGCGACGTCGTCGAGATCGACGTCCGCATCACGGACGGCCGCATCGCCGATCTCCGCTGGCGTGCCGAAGGTTGTCCCGCGACCCTCGCCTGCACCGCGGCCGCCGGATCCGCCCTCATCGGCGTGGCGATCGACGCGTCCGGCCCCGCCCTGCGAGCCGTTCTCGCCGCGCGTGGTGGCCTCGGGGCCCACGAGCATCACGCCGAACGCATCGTCCTCGAAGCGCTCGCCGCCGCCGCGAAAGGCGTCAAATCAGACCCGCTCTGATTTGACGCCTCTCGTTGGGCGTCGCACAGTGGACCTACCCCATGACGGAGCTCGAACGAGACGAACGCCCCGCCGGAATCCTCGTCGAAGGCGGAGATCAGGCGCTGACGATCGACGAGCGGTTGCCGACGACGCTGTTCGTCTTTCCGCTGCGAAAGGCCGTCGCGTTCCCCAACCTGATGATGCCGGTGCTGCTCGACTCGGCGTCCGATCGGGACATCGTCGCGAAGGCCGAAGCCGGCAACGGGCATCTGCTCCTCCTGACGACGCGCGATCCCGACGTGGAGGAACCGAAGCCGCACGACTTCTACGACGTGGGGGTCGTCGCGCGGATCCTGCGCACGCTCCAGCTGCCCGATGGCACGGCGTCCGTGATGGTGCAGGGGCGGGCGCGGGCGCGCGTCCAGAAGTTCGTCCGCGAGACGCCGCACCTGGTCGCGAAGATCGTCGAGGTCGGCGACGTCCCGACGCCGGGCAAGCGCCTGGACGCCGCCTTTCAGAAGCTCCGCGAGAACCTCCGGCGCGTCGCCGAGGTCTCTGGCGGGTTCGGCGACGACTTCAGCACCGCGGTGCTCAACATCGACACGCCCGAGCAGCTCGCGGACTTCACCGGGGCCTACTTCCTGAAGAAGGCCACCGACCGGCAGGCCCTGCTCGAGACCCCTGAGGTCGGACCGCGCGTCGAGAAGGCGCTCGAGTTCGTGCTCGCCGAGCTGGAGGTGGCCGAGCTCGGCAACCGCATCCAGGCCGAGATCCGCCAGAAGACCGAGCGCGCGCAGAAGGAGTACGTCCTCCGCGAGCAGCTCAAGATCATCCGGCGCGAGCTCGGCGAGGAGGTCGACGCGCGCGAGGCCGAGATCGAGCGCATCCAGAAGGCGATCGAGGACGCGAAGCTGCCGGAGCAGGCGGCCGAGCGCGCGGGCGAGGAGATGCAGCGGCTCCGCACGACGCCGGCCGAATCGCCGGAGTACGGCGTCATCCGCAACTACCTGGACTGGCTCACCACGCTGCCGTGGTCGAAGTCGAGCCCCGACAACCAGGACCTCGGTGAGGCCGCCCGCATCCTCGAAGAGGATCACTACGGACTCGAGGAGGTGAAGGAGCGCATCCTCGAGTTCCTCGCGGTGCGCAAGCTCAAGAAGGAGCAGGCCGGCTCGATCCTGTGCTTCGCCGGTCCGCCGGGCGTCGGCAAGACCAGCCTCGGGCGCAGCATCGCGCGGGCGATGGGGCGGCAGTTCTGGCGGTTCTCGCTCGGCGGCATGCGCGACGAGGCGGAGATCAAGGGCCACCGGCGCACCTACATCGGCGCGATGCCGGGACGCATCATGCAGGGCCTCAAGATCTGCGGGACGCACAACCCGGTCATCGTCCTCGACGAGGTCGACAAGCTCGGGTCGGACTTCCGCGGCGACCCGTCGTCGGCGCTGCTCGAGGTGCTCGATCCCGAGCAGAACAACTCGTTCCTCGACCACTACCTCGACATCCCGTTCGACCTGTCGCGCGTGATGTTCATCGCCACCGCGAACGTCCTGCCGCAGATCCCCGAGCCGCTGCGGGACCGGATGGAGATCATCGAGCTGCCCGGCTACCTCGCGCAGGAGAAGGTCGAGATCGCCCGGCGCCACATCCTCCCGAAGCAGCTCGAACGCCACGGACTCCAGAAGAAGCAGCTCTCGCTGTCGGCACCGGTGTTGCGCAGAGTCGTCCACCTCTACACGCGCGAGGCGGGCGTTCGGGGTCTCGAGAAGATGATCGTGAAGCTCTGCCGCAAGGCCGCGTCGGCGGTGGCCCAGCGGCGGAAGCCACCCGGAGCCGTCAAGCTCGACGATCTCGAGAAGCTCCTCGGCCCGCCGCGCTTCGCCGAGGACGGCGAGCGCAAGGTCCGCGTGCCCGGCGTGGTCCAGGGCCTCGCGTGGACCCCGCACGGCGGCGACGTCCTGTTCATCGAGGCCGCGCGCGTGCCCCAGGGCAGCGGCCTGACGTTGACCGGCAGCCTCGGCGACGTGATGTCGGAGTCGGTCAAGATCGCGCTGAACTTCCTGATGGCGAACACCGAGCGCTTCGGCCTCGATCTCGACGCGTGCAAGGGCTGCGGCTACCACGTCCACTTCCCGGCCGGTGCGATCCCGAAGGACGGGCCGTCCGCCGGCATCACGATCGCGACCGCGCTGGTGTCGCTGCTGACCGGCCAGAAGGCGCCGAGCGACCTCGCGATGACCGGCGAGCTGACGCTGGTCGGCGAGGTCCTGCCGATCGGCGGCGTCCGCGAGAAGGTGCTCGCCGCCAAGCGCTACGGGCTGAAGCGCGTGATCCTGCCGGCGGAGAACCGCCGCGACGTCGAGGAGCTGAAGCCCGACCTCGTGAAGGGCGTCCGGTTCGTCTACGTCGACGAGTACCAGGAGGTGTTCGACGAGGTGTTCCGCAAGCGGACGCGGAAGCGCACGACGAAGCGGCGCACGACCGGGCGACGCGCGGGGAAGAAGCCGGCCCAGAAGAACGTCGCGGCGCCTGGCCGGGGCTGATCGCCTGCGCGCGCAGGCGTAAATGCCGGCAATCCGATCGTTTGCGCACGGGGTCCCCAGGGCGCGGCGCATTCCTGGAATTCGATCACGGATTCACGGTTTCTCCCCGAGACCGACCGCGAGCCCCGCCATGCGCATCCGAGCCTGGACCGCTCCCGCCCCGCACGAACCGATCGAGCCGCGCTCGCGCGACGAGTCCCCGGGACCGGGCGAGGTCCTCGTCGCGGTCGCGGGCTGCGGCGTGTGCCACACCGACCTCGGCTACTACTTCGATGGCGTGCCGACGCGGCACCCCTTCCCGCTGACGCTCGGCCACGAGGTCAGCGGCTCGGTGATCGAGGCCGGTTCCGGGGCGATGCAGTGGCTCGGCCGCCAGGTGGTCGTGCCCGCGGTGATCCCGTGCGGAGAGTGTGATGCGTGCCGCGCCGGGCGCGGCTCGGTGTGCTCGGCGCAGATCTTCCCCGGCAACGACGTGCACGGCGGCTTCGCGACCCATCTTCGCGTGCCGGCGCGCGGCCTCTGCCCGGTGCCCGATCTCGACGACCCCGCCGAGAACCCGGAGCGACTCGACCTCGCGTCGCTGTCGGTCCTCGCCGATGCCGTGACCACGCCCTACCAGGCGATCCGGAAGAGCGGCCTCGAGAGGGGCGACGTCGCGGTGTTCGTCGGCGCGGGCGGCATCGGCGGATTCGGCGTGCAGATCGCGAGCGCGCTCGGTGCGCACACCGTCGCGATCGACGTTGACCAGCCGCGCCTCGACGCCCTACGCGAGCACGGCGCTGCGCTCACGCTGCGGGCCGACGAGCTCGCGTTCAAGGACCTCCGGAAGGCCATCCGCGCTTCGCGAAGGAGCACGACGTGCCGGGCTTCCGCTGGCGCATCTTCGAGACCTCCGGAACGCCGCAGGGCCAGACCACGGCGTTCGGCCTGCTCGAGCACGGGGGCTACCTCGGTGTCGTCGGCTTCACCCCAGCGAAGGTCGAGGTGCGGCTGTCGAACCTGATGGCCTTCGACGCGACCGCGGAGGGCAACTGGGGCTGCCTCCCCGAGCACTATCCCGCGGCGCTCGATCTCGTGATCTCCGGCGCGGTGCGCGTCGCGCCATTCGTCGAGCACCGTCCGCTGAGCTCGATCAACGAGACGTTCCACGATCTCCACGAGGGCAAGGTGCGCAGGCGCATCGTGCTCGTCCCCGACTGACCAGGTCCGCTCCGAGCCGGAGAGCCACGCATGGAGTTCAAGAACCACGACCTCGTCCCGTCCGTCGACCTCGACGGCGTTCGCATCGATTCGATGCCGGTCAAGGACCCGCACGGTGACCTCGTCGAGGGCCTGCACGCGACGCGCATCACGCTGGACAACCCGCAGCAGCTCAACTCCTACACGACCACGATGGTCAAGGGAGTGATCCTCGGCATCCGGCGGGCGTCGAACGACCGCGCGTGCGTCGCCGTCGTGTTCACCGGCGCCGGAACCCGCGCGTTCTGCACCGGCGGCAACACCAAGGAGTACGCCGAGTACTACGCCGGCCGGCCGGAGGAGTACCGCCAGTACATGCGGCTGTTCAACGACATGGTCACGGCGATCCTGCACTGCGACAAGCCGGTGATCTGCCGCGTCAACGGCATGCGCATCGCCGGCGGGCAGGAGATCGGCATGGCGTGCGACTTCTCGGTCGCGCAGGACCTCGCGACCTTCGGTCAGGCGGGACCGAAGCACGGCTCGGCTCCCGACGGGGGCAGCACCGACTTCCTGCCGCTGTTCGTCGGCATCGAGCAGGCGATGGACAGTTGCACGCTGTGCGCGCCCTGGAGCGCGCACAAGGCCTACCGGCTCGGTCTCCTGACGCGCATCGTCCCGGCGTTGCGCGTCGACGGCGACCTCGTGCCGAACCCGCTGGTCATCACCGACCGCTGGACCGACGAGTTCGGCCGCATCGTGCACGGCGAGCCCGAGCAGGGCGCCGATCTCGTGGCGGCCAAGGAGCTCGTGAAGCGCGGCGAAGTGGATCTGACACCGCTCGATCGCGAGGTCGACGCGCTCGTCACGTCGCTCGCGATGACGATGCCGGGCTGCTTGTCGAAGACGATCGAGAGCGTGCGCAAGCACAAGCTCGCGCACTGGGATCGCAATCGCGAATCGAACCGCGCCTGGCTCGGCCTCAACATGATGACCGAGGGCGGGCTCGGGTTCCGGGCGTTCAACGAGGGCGGCCGGTCGTGCCGCGAGGCGGACTTCCTGCTGGTCCGCAGTCGCCTCGCGCAAGGCGAGAAGTGGGGGCCGGAGCTGGTCGAGGCCGCGTTGGAGAAGGCCCACGCGGCCCGGGCGGTGGGGCATGGCGCCTGACGCCGCGACGGACGCGAGCATTCGCAAGCTGGTCGCCGCCGACCTGGGCGCGGTCGCGCGCATCGACGCGCGCCACACCGGCGAGGAGAAGCCGCGCTACTGGGAAGAGGTCTTCGACAAGCTGGTGCGGTTGCGCCGCGGTCAGGTGGCGATCGCGGCCGAGGCGGACGGCCGGGTCGTCGGCTACCTGCTCGGCGAAGTCCGCGCGTTCGAGTTCGGCTCGGAACCGTGCGGATGGATCTTCGCGGTCGGCGTCGAGCCCGACCGGATGCGGCACGGGATCGCCGCGCGCCTCTTGGATGCCGCGCTCGACCGCTTTCGCGCTCTGGGCGTGTCGCGCGTGCGCACGATGGTGCGCCGCAGCGACGTGCCGGTGTTGTCGTTCTTCCGCTCGGTGGGCTTCGAGGGTGGCTCGTTCGTGCAGCTCGAACGCGAGATCGATGCCCCCGGTGGGCCTGCGAGCGGGACGGGGGAGAGCTGAGACATGGCACATGTACCGGGAGACACCGTGAAGACCGATTCGCCGATCCGCGTCGACGACGTCCAGCCAGGACTCGTCCGCCTGATCCTGTCGGTGCCGAAGGGCAACGTCCTGGACTCGCGCATGATCGAGGCGCTCACGCGGTTCTTCGTCGCTGCGAAGGACCAGACCACGTTGAAGGCGGTCGTGCTCGAGGGCGAGGGGGCGCACTTCTCGTTCGGCGCGAGCGTCGAGGAGCACCGGCGCGATCGCGTCGCGGACATGCTCCGGACGTTCCGCGGGTTGTTCCGATCGATCGCCGACGCGGCCGTGCCGGTGCTCGCCGCCGTCCGGGGTCAGTGCCTCGGCGGTGGTCTCGAGCTCGCCGCCTACTGCCACCGGGTGTTCGCTTCACAGGACGCGACGCTCGGGCAGCCGGAGATCAAACTCGGCGTGTTCGCGCCGATCGCCTCGCTGGTCCTGCCCGAGCGCGTCGGACGCGGCCATGCCGAGGACCTGTTGCTCAGCGGTCGATCATGGTCCGCAGCGGCGGCCCACGCAGCCGGACTGGTGGACGAGCTCGCGGAAGATCCGTCAGCGGCGGCGATCGCTCATGCCGAGCGGCACCTGCTCCCGCTGTCCGGATCGAGCCTCCGTTTGGCCGTGCGCGCGGCGCGCGCGGAGTTCGACGGACGGTTCTTCGCCGGTCTCGCGCGGATCGAGGAGCTCTACGTGCGTGAGCTGATGGCCACCGAAGACGCGAACGAGGGCATCACGTCGTTTCTCGAGAAGCGCGCACCGCAATGGAGGAACGCATGACTCCGTCGTCCACGACCGATCCGCTCGCCGATCTCCGCACCGAAGCCGAGCGCCTGTATCGGGACCTGACGTTCGCGTCGGTCCGCGACTGGAAGGCGCGCACCGGTGGGCTCGCGATCGGCTTCATGCCGGTCTACGTGCCGCGGGAGCTCCTGCACGCGCAGGGCTGCCTGCCGGTCGGCGTGCTCGGCGGTGGCGATGACCTCGAGATCATTCGCGGCGACGCGTTCTACCAGTCCTACATCTGCCACCTGCCACGGAGCACGATCGAGCTGGGACTGAACGGCGCGCTCGACTGCCTGGACGGGATGCTGTTTCCCGCGACGTGCGACGTCATCCGCAACCTGTCCGGGATGTGGCGGATGCAGTTTCCCGACAAGTTCGTCCACTACCTCGACGTGCCGCAGGACTTCGACCCGGAGGTGGGCGGTCGCTTCTACGAGAACGAGCTGCGGTTCATCGCCGAGGCGCTCGAATCGCGGGGCGCGCGGCCGCTCACCGACGACGCGCTGCGCCGGTCGATCGAGGTCTACGACACGCATCGCGCGGCGGTCGACGACCTCTACGCGCTGCGCCGCAGCGAGCCATGGAAGGTGCCGACGCACGAGCTCTACCTGATGCTGCGCGCGGGGATGGTGCTGCCCGTCGAGGAGCACCTGCCGATGCTCGCGCGGTATCGCGAGCTCGTCACCGGCGATCCCGACCGCCGGCCGCTCGACCAGGCGCGGGTCGTGCTCGCGGGGTCGTTCTGCGAGCAGCCGCCGCTCGGCATGATCAAGACACTCGAGCGCGCCGGCTGCTACATCGTCGACGACGACTTCGTGCCGGTGCACCGGTGGATCCGTGGTGACGTCGCGCGCACCGACGAGCCGATGCAGGATCTGGTGCGGGCGTTCCTCGAGTCGGGCGTGCCGAGTGCGATCCGGTATGCCGAGGCCGACGCGAAGGGCGCGGACCTCGTCGAGCGGGTGAAGGCGAGTGGCGCGGAGGGCGTGGTGTTCTGCGCACCGAGCTTCTGCGACCCCGCGTTGCTCGATCAGCCGATGGCCGTCCGCGCCATCGAGCGCGCCGGCATCCCGTGGACGGCGTTCAAGTACAGCGAGAACACCGGCCAGTTCCAGGTCATCCGCGAGCAGGCGGGGACCTTCGCGGATTCGATCAAGCTCTGGAGCGGAGTCTGAGCCATGGCGACACCCACCGAGACCGCGGTCCACAAGGACGCGAGCCAGGAACGACAGAAGCGGATGATCGCCGAGCACTTCTCGCGTCTCGCCCACGCGGAGGAACGGGGCGAGAAGTGTGCCTACACGTTCGTGCCGGGCAACCTCACCGAGCTGCTGCGCACGTTCGACGTGCTGCCCGTGCTCCCGGAGATCAACGCGCTGCAGTCCGGCATGCGCGGCAAGTCCCGCGACTACATCGCGCTCGCCGAGAAGCTCGGGCACTCGGAGGACGTGTGCACCTACGTCAAGTGCGACGTCGGCATGCTCCACTCCGGCAACGTCGGTCCGACCGGCGAGCGCCTCCCGCGACCCGATCTGCTGCTGCTGTCGTACACCGGCTGCTTCACGTTCCTGAAGTGGTTCGAGATCCTGGCGCAGGAGTACGACTGCCCGGTCGTCATGCTGCACGTGCCCTACCAGGGAGACGGCCGGATCACCGATGCGATGCGGCGCTACGTCGTCGATCAGTTGAAGCGCAAGGTCATACCGGCGCTCGAGAAGGTCAGCGGCAAGAGCTACGACGAGAGCCTGCTCAGCGAGCATCTGGCGCGGTCCGCGCAGGCGGAGAACGACCTCGTTGCCGTGCTCGAGTCGGCCAAACACCGCCCGTCGCCGATCGACGCGTACTTCGGTGGCGTGTACTACATCGGTCCGATCTTCACCGCGTTCCGCGGCACGCAGGACGCGATCGACTACTACCGGGCACTGCGCGAGGAGGTCGAGGAGCGCGTGCGACGCGGACAGGGACCGGTCACCCCCGACGGCGAGCTCGACGAGGAGCGCTACCGCGTCGTCGTCGAGGGTCCGCCCAACTGGACGAGCTTCCGGCAGTTCTGGCAGATGTTCGTCGACGAAGGCGCGGTCGTCGTGGCATCGACCTACACGAAGGTCGGCGGCGTCTACGACAACGGCTTCCGGCACGACCCCAGCCGGCCGCTCGAGACGCTCGCCGACTACTGCATGGGCTGCTACACGAACCTCGACCTCCCGACCCGGGTGGCGATGCTCTCGCGCTACGTGGAGGACTACGAGGCCGACGGGTTCCTGATCAACTCGGTCAAGAGCTGCAACTCGTTCAGCGCCGGGCAGCTGATGATCCTCCGCGAGGTGGAGAAGCGCACCGGGCGACCGGGCGGGTTCATCGAGAGCGATCTCGTCGACCCGCGCTACTTCTCGGCGTCGAACATCAAGAACCGGCTCGAGTCCTACTTCCAGATGATCGAGCAGAAGCGCTCGGCGGGGGGGCACTCGTGAGAATCGAGTACGTCATGGGTGTCGACCTCGGGTCGACGACGACCAAGGCGATCGTGCTCGGCGCGGACCGCGAGGTCCTCGGCCGCGGCATCACCAACAGTCGCAGCAACTACGTCGTCGCCAGTCAGGTCGCGATGGGCGAGGCCTTGATCGCCACGCGATTCGGCCGGATCCGCCGGCAGCTCCAGTCTGCCGGCGTGTCGCCGGAGCAGAGCGCCGCGCTGGTCGCGGAGTTCGCGACGCGGTTCCGGGAGCAGCAGTATCTGCGGCAGCTCGATGCGCTGCGGGACACGTTGCACGCGCACGCGGAGCGGACCCGGCAGCCCGCCGCGGTGCTCCGCACGCTCGACGCCATCGCGACCCGCATGCGCGACGAGTCGGATGCGCTGTTCGGGGACGGTGCGAAGCGCAAGAGCGACTTCTTCCGCGACCTCGCGGGCAGCCGCTTCCTCGAGCTCGCGGCGGAATCCGCGGCCGGTCAGAGCGCCGACTTCGACGCACTCGCGGGGCTGTTCGACAAGTCGATCCTCGACGTCGAGAACTCGACCGATGCGGTCGGGACGTTCCACGAGCTCGCATACGCGGCGTTCGAGGGGATGTCGTCGCCGCCGGAAGAGCTGGTGCGCGCCGCGGACGCCGCACTCGGCGACGAGCTCGTGCAGGTGCAGAGCGTCGGCACCGGCTACGGGCGCCAGAAGCTGCCGTTCCCGGAGAAGAGCATCCGCTCGGAGATCCTCTGCCACGGGCTCGGTGCGCACTCGATGTTCCCCGGCACCCGGACGGTGCTCGACATCGGCGGACAGGACACGAAGGCGATCCAGGTCGACGAGAACGGCATCGTCACGTCGTTCCAGATGAACGACCGCTGCGCCGCCGGCTGCGGGCGCTACCTCGGCTACATCGCGGACGAGATGAACCTCGGGTTGCACGAGCTGGGGCCGCTCGCGGGGCGGGCGACGCGGCGCGTGCGGATCAACTCGACGTGCACGGTGTTCGCAGGGGCGGAGCTCCGCGAGCGGCTGTCGCTCGGCGAGCGGCGCGAGGACATCCTCGGTGGGCTGCACCGTGCGATCGTCCTGCGTGCGATGTCGCTGCTCGCGCGCTCGGGCGGCGTGCAGGAGGAGTTCACGTTCACCGGCGGCGTCGCGCGCAACAGCGCTGCGGTGCGGGCGCTTTGCGACCTGGTTCACGAGAACTACGGCGAGCGCACGATCAACATCTCACCGGACTCGATCTACACCGGAGCCCTCGGCGCGGCGCTGTTCGCAGCGCGGACCGCGGAGCGCGGGCGCACGGAGCAGGAGGTGACGGCATGAGCGGCGATGTCCTGACGACCTGCGGCATCGACGTCGGCACGTCGGCGATCAAGGTCGCCGTCGTCCGCAATCCTTCGGACGCTCCCGAGACGTTGGTCGCGACGAGCGTCGAGCGGCTGCGGCGGCGGGATCCCCACGAGGTCGCGGAGACGTGCTTCGAAGCCGTCCTCGCCGAGGCTGGCCTGCGGCGCGACCAGCTCGACTACATCGCGACCACCGGTGAAGGCGAGGTCGTGGGGTTTCGGACCGGGCACTTCTACGGGATGACCACGCACGCGCGCGGGGGACTGTTCCTCGAGCCGGAGGTGCGCGCCGTCCTCGACATCGGCGCGCTGCACACCCGCGCCGTGCTGATGGACGAGCGAGCCAAGGTGCTCGAGCTACCGGATGACGAGCCAGTGCGCGTCGGGATCGGGGCAGTTCCTCGAGAACATCTGCCGCTACCTCGGCGTCACGATCGACGAGATCGGCCCGCTGTCGCTGAAGGCGGACGCGCCGGAGACCTGCTCGTCGATCTGCGCGGTGCTCGCGGAGACCGACGTCATCAACATGGTCTCGCGCGGCA
Organism: uncultured Planctomycetota bacterium; assembly: GCA_963823025.1. Taxonomy (GTDB): domain Bacteria; phylum Planctomycetota; class UBA1135; order UBA1135; family UBA2386; genus CAWGKH01. The sequence goes on from CAWGKH010000017.1 coordinate 47,056, forward strand.
TCACCGTGCCGAACATCCTGCGCGGCATCCACGAGTCGATGGCCGGCCGCTACCAGAAGCTGCTGTCGTCGGCCGGCGCGACGGGCGTGGTGCTGGTGACCGGCGGACTCGCGAACGACGCCGGCCTGCTCGGCGCGCTGCGCGACCTCGCGCCCGACCTCGACGTGCGCGTCCACGAGCACTCGGTGCTCGCGGGGGCGATCGGGGCGGGACTGTGGGGGGCGTTCCGGGTGCGGAAGCTGCAGCGGCTCGGCCAGGGGACGTGGGGCGCGACATGAGCGGTGTCGACGGATCGGCCGGCGACGCCCCGGGTGAGTTGCTCTCGCTCGCGGGCCGGACCGCGCTCGTCAGCGGCAGCGGCGGCGCGATCGGTGCCGCGGCCGCGCGGCTGTTGCAGCGTGCGGGCGCTCGGGTGGTCGGGGTCGACCTTCCTGGTCACGAGCCGCCGGCGGGCATCGAGTTCCTGCCCTGCGATCTCGGCGACGCCGACGACCTCGCGACGCTGCGCGAGCGGCTCGCCGGACGTTCGCTGCCGACCGACGTGCTGGTGCACTGCGCTGGCATCACGCGGGACGCGGTGCTCTGGAAGCTGCCGCCGGCCGACTGGGATCGCGTGATGCGGGTCAACCTGGACTCGGCGTTCCACCTCTTGCGGATGGTGGTGCCGACGATGCGCGAGGCCGGCCGCGGCAACGTCGTCCTCGTCGCCTCGATCAACGGCGAGCGCGGCAAGTTCGGACAGTCGAACTACGCCGCGAGCAAGGCCGGACTGATCGCGCTCGCGAAGACCGCCGCCAAGGAGCTGGGCGCGTTCGGTGTGCGCGTCAATGCGATCGCCCCCGGCTGGATCGACACCGCGATGACCGCGGAGCTCCCCCAGGCCGCGCGCGAGGCGGCCATCGAGGAGTCCGCGCTCGGGCGCCTCGGACGGCCCGACGACGTCGCGCGTGCGGTCCTGTTCCTCTGTTCCGACCTGAGCTCACACGTCACCGGGCAGGTGCTCCGGGTGGACGGTGGGCAGTGCACCGTGTGAATGCCATGACCACCCATGGACTCGATGCGAACGAGATCGTCGTGCGGCGGATCGGCGAGGCCGACCTCGACGCGATGATCGCACTCGATGCGAAGATCACCGGACGGCGGCGGGAGGAGTACTTCGGTACCAAGCTGCGGCAGGCGTTCGACGACACCGGCGTGCAGATCTCGCTGGCCGCGGAGGTCGACGGGATGCTCGCGGGGTTCGTGCTGGCGCGGGTGTTCTACGGGGAGTTCGGCGCGCCGGAGCCGGCGGCGGTCATCGACACGCTCGGCGTGCGTCCCGATCTCGCGCGGCGTGGCGTCGGCCGCGCCTTGCTCCGGCAGTTGCGGACCAACCTGCACGGGTTGGGCGTGCGGCGGATCGACACCGAGGTCGCGTGGGACCAGCTCGAGCTGCTGGCGTTCTTCCACGAATCGGGCTTCGTGCCCGCGCCGCGGTTGTGCCTGACGCTGGACAACGCGGAGGTGCCGCCGTACGAGCGGGAGGAGGACCTGGCGAGCGGATGAAGTTCAGCAAGAGCACGCGCTATGCGCTCTACGCGGCGATGGAGATGGCGATGCGGGCGGAGCCCGTGACGGTCGCGTGGGTGGCGGGGCGATACGGGATTCCGGAGGGCGCGCTGGCGCGGGTCATGCAGATGCTGGTGCGGGAGGGGCTGGCCCAGGGCGTGCGGGGGGTGCGGGGTGGCTATCTGCTGGCGCGGCCGGCGGCGGAGATCACGATGCTGCAGGTGATCGAGGTGTTCGATCCGCCTCGGGGGGAGGGGGAGTGTCTGCTGGGGGATGGGCGGGGGCGGGCAGCGGAGGGGTGTGACGGGGCGGTGGAGTGTCGGTTGCGGCGGTTGTTCGACGAGGTGGAGGAGAACGCGCGAAACACGTTCGCGTCGGTGAGCTTGGAGACGTTGGTGGGGAGGTGAGGGGGTGTGTGCGCGGGGATGCGATGTCCGCCGTTTCACAGGGTGGCGGGAGTCGCGGGACCGGTCGGCGGCTCCCCGGTTGGCTTGGGAGTCCGAGCCCTCGAGCTCCCGGGCCCTGCTCACCCGACCGCCGCGCTACTCCTTGAGGAAGCGTTCGCGTGCGCGGTTGTAGGCGCGGATCAGGCCGCGGCGCGACAGCATGCCGAGGACCTTGCCGGGGTCTTTCGGGTCGACGACCGGTAGCGCGTCGACGTCGAGGGAGACGAAGCGCTGGAGGGCGCTCTCGAGGTCGGTGTCGGGAGTGAGGGTGACGACGTCGACGACGGCGATGTCGCTGGCGATCACGACCGCGCCGACGTGGCGGTCGTCGACCATCTGGCGGACGTCGTTGGCCGAGAGGATCGCGACCATGCGGCCGTCGTCGTCGACCACCGGGTAGTAGTGCTGGGTGGTGCGCGCGAACAGCGCGACGATGCGGTCGAGGGGCGTGGTGGGCGTGACGGTCGCGATCTCGGTCTCGAGCGAGCCCTCGTCGATCATGTCCTGCACGCGCGTGTCGGCGAGGAGGTCGACGTTGAGCTCGTGGCGGTGGGCGCCGGACTCGAGGCGCGATTCCACCTGGCTGCGGTAGAGCTTGAACGACTGGCTCATCAGGAACGACAGCGCGGAGACCCACAGCGCCGGCACGAGCATCCGGTAGTTGCCGGTCATCTCCGACACCATGACGATCGTCGAGATCGGCGCCTTGCCTGCCGCGGCGAAGAACCCGGCCATGCCGACGAGCACGAACGAGCCGGTGTCGCCGATCAGGCCCTCGAACCACCGCTGACACAGCAGGCCGACGACCCCGCCGACCGAGCCGCCGATGATCATCGACGGGCCGAACACGCCGCCGGAGCCCCCGGAGCCGATCGAGATCGACGTCGTCAGGAGCTTCCCGAGGCCGAGCATCAGCAGGAAGTCGATATGGCGCTCGCCATGAAGCCCCTCCTGGAGCGAGCCGTAGCCGAACGACAGGACGTCGAGCATGTCCACGTTCTGGCCCGCCAGCTCGTAGAGGCCGATGCCGATCAGTCCGGTCAGCGCCCCGCCGATCATCGGCTTGACCCACATCGGGATCGGCACGCGCTCGGCGAAGTCGTGGATGCCGTAGAACACCCGCACGAACAGCCCGGCCGCCAGCGTCACGACGATCGCGAGGACCGTGTAGGGCAGCAGCTCGGCCAGCGAGTGGAAGTCGAAGCCCGCCGTCTCGAACAACGGGTCGAAGCCCGAATGGATCGAGAACACGCTGTAGGCGACGATCGTCGACATCGCCGCCGGCATCAGCACGTCGCTCTCGAACTCGGCTTCCGAGTAGAGGATCTCGGACGCGAACAACGCGCCCGCGAGTGGGGCGTGGAAGATGCTGCCGATCCCGGCACCCATGCCCGACGCGAGCAGCATGCGCCGCTCGCGCGCGCCGAGCTGCAGGCGATCGGCGAGCCACGACCCGAAGCCCGCGCCGATCTGCGCGATCGGTCCCTCGCGCCCGCCCGAGCCGCCCGAGCCGAGCGTCAGCGCTGAGGCGATGATCTTGACGATCGGCACCCTCGGCGGGATGCGGCCCTCTTTCTTGTGATAGGCCTCGATCGCCGCGTCGGTGCCGTGGCCGCGCGCGCTCGGCGCAAAGCGCCACACGACGAGCCCCGACAGCAGCCCGCCGACCGCCGCGCAGATCGGCAAGAGCCAGACCCGCAATGGGGTTTCCGTGTGCGTGAAGAACTCGTGTTCGCCCGGCGGCACGGCGGGGCGGTAGCCCGCGATCTGGTCGAGGAAGACATGGCTCGCCGCGCCGCAAGCGATGTTGAACACGATGGCTCCGAGGCCGGCGACGACGCCGACCATCGCACCGAGCACGATCCGGCGCCCGAGGCCGGTCACGCTGAGCGCAGGTACGAGTCGTTGGAGCAGGTTCACGGTCGGTACGAATCCCCGAGGCTAGCGTGCGGTCGCGCAGGTTCACGCCCCGATTGGGATCGCTTCAGAACCCGGCGCGCTCGAACTGTGCCAGGAACTCCGCTCGCCAGTGATAGCCGTCGAGCAACGAGGGGTCGTCGTCGCCGAGAATCCGCTTGGCGACGTAGAGCGCTTCCACCGAGGCGAGGCCGTCGTCGGGATCCTCGAACAGTCGGCTCTTCCGCGGATACGCGGTCCGCACACCCGCTGGGATCGATCGGCGGATCGGCGCGCCGCTGACGCAGCGCTCGAGCCGAGGCAGCCAGCGCCAGGTCGAGTCGAGCAACAGCACCGGGTGGCCCCGGTCGTCCGGTGCGAGCGGCGGCGCGTCGACCGACAGGAGCAGATGGTCGGTCGCGTCGAACGTGAAGTCCGGCCCCGCGCGGTGGAACGTGACGTCCGGCCGATCGTGCAGGAACCGCAGCGAGCACTTGCTGATCCGTTCGCGCGGATGGCGGATCACGACGATCGGGATCGGCGGCGTGGTCACGGCGAAGGCGCCCGAGGCGTTCGCGCACCGCGCGCTCGACCGTGTCCACGGACAAGCCGAGGATGCACTGTGGCGAGACGCAAGTGCGGCGGCGGCAGGGCCGACACGGCACGTCGTGGAACAGCACGGCGTGGTCCTGCTCGCCCCGCGGTCCGTAGTGGGCCGGGTCTTTCGGCCCGAACAGGGCCACGACCGGTGCACCGGTCGCGGCGGCGAGGTGCAGCGGGCCGGTGTCCGACGCGACGACGACGTCGGCGTCCCGATAGATCGCCGCGAGACCCAGGAGGCCGAGTGCGGCGCCGTCGAGGAGATGTGCGCCCGGTGCGGCGGCGGTGACGGTTCGGGCGAGTCGGTCCTCGCGTGGGCCGTGGCTCACGACCACCTGAATGCCGGTGGCGAGCAGCCGGCGCGCGAGGTCGGCGTGGCGCGACACCGGCCAGCGCTTGAACGCGGCGAACGCGCTGGTCCCCGGGTGGAGGACGACGAGTGGGGCCGCAGCGTCTCGCCAGGCAGCCGGTGGCGAGGCGGGGATCGGCAGTCGGATCGGCGCGGGTCGGCCCGACAGTCCGAGCGCGCGGAGCAGGTAGAGGCCGCGTTCGGCCCGGTGCGGCAGCGGCTCCGGCAGCGCGACCGCGAGGTCGTAGAAGCGGTGGACGCCCTCGCGCGAGGCCTTCGGGGCGAAGCCGACCCGGCGGCGGGTGCGCGCGAGCCGGACCGGCAGGAGCGACTTGAGGATCCCGTGCAGGTCGAGAACCACGTCGTAGCGGACCTCGCGCAGGCGGCGGACGGCCGCCGGATACCCGGTGATGCGGCGCTTCCGCGGCACGGTGAGCACGCGCTCGATGGACGGATGACCGGCCAGCACCTCGGCGAACCGGTCCTCGACGAGGAAGTCGATGCGCAGGTCCGGCCGTTCGGCCTCGAGCGAGGCGACGGTCTCGAGCGCGAACAGCACGTCGCCGAGCGCCGAGAGGCGCACGACGAGGACTCGCGCTCCGGAGGGCAGGGACTCGGACACGGGCATCGGGGCGGACGAACTTACGCGCTCGTCGCCGCGCGGCCAGCACCGGGAGGTATCCTCCGCGCGTGCGCGTGCCGGAGGGATTCGAGCTCAGGGACGAACGGTCCGGGTGTCTGGTCGTGCGGAGCGACCTCAGCGGCGTCCCGTCCGACGCGTTCCGCGTCGAGGGCGAGCCGCTGTCCGGTGCGGCGGGTCGGGGTGCGGTGCGACTCGCGCGCGTCGGCGGGCTCGACGTCGTCGTGCGGCGGTTCCGCCGGGGGGGCGCGTTGCGGCAGCTCGTCCCCGATCTGTTCCCGAGTCCGAACCGGGCGGTGGCGGAGCTCACGGTGCTGGCACGGCTCCGGCGCGCCGGAGTGCCCGTCGTCGAGCCGGTCGCCGCGATCGCGAAGCGCCGCGGGCCGCTGTGGGAGCTGCGTCTCCTGACCGTGCGGGTCGACGGTGCGCTGCCGCTGCCGGCGTTCGTGGCGGCGGCGCCGGCGCTGCGCCGCGGGGCCGTCGACGCCGCCGGCCGCGCCGTCGCTGCGGCGTTCGCCGCCGGCCTGCGCCATCCCGATCTCCACCCCGACAACCTGCTCGGCCGTCGTGATGGGAACGGGGGGGCCGAGGTCCTGTTGCTCGACTTCGACCGCGCGACACTCGGCGCCGAGCCGACGCCGGCTGCGGCGCGCGACGCGATGCTCGTGCGCATGGCGCGCTACCTGCGCAAGCACGCCGCGCGCCTGCCGGTGTCCGAGCGTGCGGTCGACGTCGTCCGATTCCTGCGTGGCCTCGGCCTCGACGGAGACGCGCGCCGCGCCACCCTCACCCGCCTGCGACCGATCCTCCACCGCCAGCTCGAGAGGCGTCGATTTCGACCCGATGTGACCTGACGCCCCTCACGCGGCGGAGCGCGGCCTCGAACTCCGCGATCGCTCGCTCCCACGTGTGCTGCTCGGCGACGTCCCGAGACGCCGCGGACATCGCGCGCCAGCGCCGGTCGGGCAGCGAGCAGACCTCGACGATCGCCTGGGCCATCGCGTCCGCGTCGTCGATCGGGACGAGGCGACCGCAGGCGGGCGTCACCAGGTCCGGCGCAGCACCTGTGGGGACCGCGACGACCGGCGTCCGACAGGCCATCGCCTCGAGCAGCGGCAGTCCGAAGCCCTCGCGACGGCTGGCGAACAACCACGCATCGACCGACGCGTAGAGCCCGGGGATCGCCTGCTGCTCGGGCCCCAGATGGAACTCGGTGTCGCGGGGGAGCGGCAGGTGCGGCCGCGGGCGCACGGCCCCGAACGAAACGACGCGCAGGTCCGGCATCGCGTCGCGCGCGCGTTCGACCGCAGCGCGCACGGTGTCCATGCCCTTGAACGGCGCCTGGTTGTAGACGAACCCCACCGCCGGTCGGGAGCCGCGACCGCGTGGCGGCGCGTCGAACCTCCGGGCATCGACGCCGTTGGTCACGACCTCGACGGCGCGGTCGCCGTAGTCGGCGCGCATGCGCTCCGCCAGCCAGGCGGCGACCGCGATCTTCGCGAGCGGCAGGCGATAGGTCGCCGCGACGCGCTCGAACGGCTGCCCGGGGTGGGTCTCCAGGCCCTGGACGAAGTAGACCTTGGCTCCCGCGCGCGCTGGCAAGGGCGCGATCCACTCCGCCGTCTCCCACCAGGTCGCGACGATCACGTCCGCGTCGGGGACGAGACCGGGTGCGTCGATCGAGCCACCGCGCGGAATCCGGCGCAGGTCGAGCTCGAGGCCGGCGAAGAACGCGTCGTTCTCGCGGTGCCCCCGCAGCCAGTGTCCCCGCAGCGCCGCGCGCACGCGTGACCGCAGGCGCGGCCGCGATGGCGTGCCGAAGACCACCGTGACACGGTGCCCCCGCGCCCTCAGTCCGCCGGCATACGTCGCCACCACGCGCAGCCCGCCCGTGAGGTTCAGCCCCGGCACCACGAACGTGATCCGCATCGTCTGGTATCGACCGAACGTTAGCAGACACCGGCCCGCGAAGCCGGATTCAGACGCGAACCCGATCCGCGAACGCGACGAATCGGCGTCGCATCGCGCCGGCGGGGAGGCGCATCGCGATCCGTTCGATCAGGCGCTCGGCGTTGGTCCTTCGGCCGGCGGCGCGCAGCAGCGCGAGGCGCGGCAACAGGTGCACGCGCGCGGTGCGATCGAGCTCCAACGCGTCCGCGAGGAGCTCCTGCGCGCCTTCCTCGTCGGCCGATCGGCGCCGCTCGACCGCGCCGACGAGCAGCGCCGTGATGTCGACGAGCGGCACCTGGTGGACTTCGATCGCGCCGCCGTCGGTGGGTTCCTGCGCGCCGAGGCGCAGCAGCAGGCGCGCGAGCGCCGCGCCGACGCGATCCCCGGTCCGTTCCAGCGCCTCGGCCGCTTCGTGCAACAGCGGCTCGGCCGCCTCGTGTTCGCCGGTCCACGCGAGCAGCTCCGCCCGGAACAGGCGTGCGCGACCCCGCAGGCGGTCGTTGCCGTAGCGCGAGGCGAGCGCGTGCGCCATCGACAGCTCCGCATCGGCGCCCTCGAGGTCGCCGAGGACACCGAGTGTCCGCCCGCGGTGCAGGTGCACGCGGACCTCGGCGACCACGTCGTCGGTCCGCTCGACCTCCGCCGCCGCGCGCTCCAGGCTGTCGAGCGCGCGCGAGAATCGGAGACGCAGCTGCTGCCACCGCGCGAGATCGACCCACAGGTGGGCCCGGAGGCCCGGCTCCCCATCGGGTGCGAGCTCGAGTCCGGCGCGCACGAGCCGGAGCGCGTCGAGCACCCGCCCGCGGTAGGCGAGCACGCGCCCGTGAACGAGGCGGACCCGTGCGGCGGTGGCGCGGGCCTCGTCGCCGTCGATGCCGGTGAGGCCTTGTTCGGCCTGTTCGAGGAGCTGGACGGCCGACAGGAAACGCCCGCGGTGCTGCGCGATGTCGGCGAGCCCGACCAGGGCCTTCGCCTTGTCGACCGGCAGGCCGAGCTCGCCGGCGAGCACGTTGGCGGCACGCAGCGCCGCGACCGCCTTGTCCTCGGCCTCGACGAGCGCCCAGGTCGCGCCGGCCAGAAGGTGCCAGCGCAGGCGACGCGCGGCGTTCGCCGGGGACGGTGGCACCGTGGCGAGATGCAGCCTCAGACGTTCCACCACGCGCAACGCCTGCTGGCGGGAATGCGCGTCGACGAGCGCCTCGAGGCCGTCGAGCAGCGGGTCGATGCAGGCCTCGTGCTCGAGCGCGTGGGACAGGTGCAATCCGACCTCGAGGGGCGGTGCGCCACGATCCTCGAGCACCCACGCCGCGGTCCGGTGGAGCTGGCGCAGCACGCCGGGATCGGTGGCGTCGACGATCGACCGGCGGTAGCCCCGATGGCGGAAGCGACCGACGCCGCCTTCGGTGGCCACCACGCGGTCCTGGAATGCGCCGAGTCCCTCGAGCACCTCGATCTCCGGCCGGCCGGTGAGCGCTTCGACGTCGGGGATGCGGAAGCGCCGGCCGAGCACCGCCGCGGCTTGCAGCACGTGGCGCTCGGTGCGGGGGAGCGTCGCGATGCGCGCCGCGAGTCGGGCGAGCGCCGGGCGCGCCGGCGCGAGCTCGCGCACGCTCGGCGAGAGGCCGTGGAAGTCGCCCGGACGACCGGCGAGGCGACCTTGCATCACGAGGTCCTCGAGGCTCTCCGTCAAGGCACCCGGGAGGCCCGACAGCACCGGATGCGCGCGCTCGAGGATCTGCCGCGGGCCGCGCCGGCCGCGAAACAACCGCCGTCCGAGCTCGACGAACGCCGTCGCCGACAACGGCCCGAGCTCGATCGTGCGGGACGTCTCCGGCCAGTGCGCGCGGGGAGCGACCAACAGCAGGAGCAGCGGCAGCTCGCCGATCCCCGCGGCGAGCCGATCGATGACGAGTCGGGCGGATCGGCCGAGCTCTTCGGCGCGGTCGATGCGGAGGACGGTCGCACGGCGCGCACCGATCAGGTGCGCGAGGGCGCGATGCAGCAGGTCGGCGCGTGCGGCCGGTGGGAGCCCGCGCGCGGCAGGCGCATCGGCGCAGATCTCCGCGAGCCGACGTGCGTCCGCCGTGTCCCAGCCGCACTCGGTGCGGAGCCGTTCTTCGAGGCGTTCGCTCTGCCGCGGCGCCGCGGGGCCCTCGCCGGGCAGGAACGCGTCGAGCACGATCTGTGGGAACGGCGCCGCCAGCGGGCTGGTCGGCTCGCGTTCGGCCAGACCGCCGAGGAACGTCAGCCCCTCGTGCTCCTCGAGCCAGCGCCCGATGCACTCGTCGAGGAGTCGGCGGCGGCCGCTGCCCGGCGGCCCGGTCACCTCGATCGTCGCACCGTGGCCACGGATCGCCTCCCGCATCGCGCGACCGAGCGTGCGGCGCGCGTCGTCGCGGTCGACGAACGCTGCGTGCGGCGAGCGTCGCAGCGCGCCGAGGCGGCGGCGGGACGCGAGCACCGGTGCCTCGCGCACGTGCTCGCGCCACCACGTGGATGCGGTGCCGGCGGCCAGCGTCTCGGCCAGGCCGGTGGCGTCGAGCGACCGATCGTCGGGCGACTTCTGGAGCAGGTCGGCGACGAGCTCGTCGAGGAACGGCGGCACCCGCGGGTCGAGGTGGCTCGGGCGCGGTGCCGGCGTGTTCAGGTGCGCGTGCAGCATCGCGTCCGGGGTCGTCTGGTCACCGAACGGGTGGTGTCCGGTCAGCAGCTCCGACAGCACGATGCCGAGCGCGTAGAGGTCGCTGGCGGGCGTCGCTGGCCGGCCGCGCAGCACCTCGGGTGCGGCGTAGGCGAGGCTGCCGTGGAAGCCGCCGCTCGCCGGACCGTCCGGATCGTCGGGTCGGCTGCGACCGGCGAGGCCGAGGTCCATCACCTTGACCTCGGCGTCGTCGCTGGTGATCAGGATGTTCTCCGGCTTCACGTCCCGGTGGACGATGCCGGCCGCGTGCAGTGCCGCGAGCCCGCGCGCCGACTGCTCCCCGATCCGGCGGACGAGATCGCCGACCGCGGCGCCGCGCTCGATCAGCAGCGCGCGGAGTGTTCGCCCTTCGACCAACTCGCTGACGAGGTAGACGATCGGACCGTCGTCGGTCGCGACCTCCTCGACGCCGTGGATCCGCACGACATGCGGTGAATCCACGCGGCGGCCGATCGCTCCCTCACGCCGGAAGCGCTTGCGCGCCTCGGCGTTCTCCAGCAGCTCGGGCAGCAGGATCTTCACCGCCACTTCGGTGCCGACGGGCAGATCGTGGAGACGGGTGCGCGTCGTCGCGCGGTAGACCGTGCCACTCTCCCCCCGGCCGAGGCACGGCCCGAACCGGAACCGCCGCGCGAGAGCGGGCGGCGGCGGAGCGGGCGGCGGCGACGATCGAGGGGTGGGTGCGGACACGAACGGCGAACGTTCTACACCGAGGTGCAAAGTCATGGCAGCAGACCGGTCGGCGGGCGACAAACTGCGGGGATGGGCTACGGTGCCGGTCGACGGGCGACACGGGCGGTGGCGCGGCGGCTTGCGCAGCGGCCGGCGTTGTTCGCGGTCTTCGAGGTTCTGGTTGCGAAGATCGTCGCGCTCGATCCGGTGGCGGTCGCGCTGTTCGGCTCGGCGCACGCGGGCGCGCGGCCCGTCGACCGGTTCACCGACCTCGACCTGGCGGTGGTCGTCGCGGCTGCCGACGACGCGACGCGGCTGCGGCGGCGGCTACGGGCGGCGGTGCGCGCGGCGGGGGAGATCGTCGCGTGGGGCTGGTGGGGCGATCAGGCGCTCGGGCTCGTGCGTCGCGACGGTGAGTGGATCGGCGTGGACGTGCACGTCGTCGAGCAGGCACGCCTCGCGTACGTCGGCCGCATGCCGCTCTGCGTGCTGTTCGATCCACAGCGCGTGCTCGCGCGCCGGCCCGTCGCACGGCGCCGTGCATCTCGCGTCGCCGCCGACGATCTCGACGTCGCGATCGGGCTCGCCTGGCGCGCGCGTGTGCGCGTCGCGCGTGGGGATCGCATCGAGGCCGACCACCTCCTGCACGAGGCGCGGAACCTGCTCGTGCCGGTGTTGCGACATCGGTCGGGCGCCGCGGCGCGAGCGAATCTCCGCGGTGTCGAACGGGATCTGTCGCCGGCGACCAGGCGGGCGCTGTCGCGTTGCCGCCCTTGCGATCTGAGTGCCCACGAGCTGCTGCGCGCGGCGGCAGCCACGCTCGGCTACGCCGAACGGCAGCGCCGCAGCAGCTGAGGACCGCGGGGGGACGGGGCTACCGAACCGGTCCCGTGCCGGCATGCCCGTGGCCGCGCGGCCTCCCGCCGCAACGGAAGGGGCACGCCCAGCTGCGGTGGACATGCCCCGAGGCAGTCGGCCGCGCTTCCGTCTCTTCGTAGCCGGAGCGGCCTATAAAGGCGCCATGATCCACCATCAGCTCGCGAACGAAGATCGCGTCCCCGCCCTCGGTCTCGGCACCTGGAAGTCGGATCCCGGCGAGGTCGGCACCGCGGTGCGCGAAGCGCTGCGCATCGGCTACCGGCACGTGGACTGCGCGAGGATCTACGGCAACGAGGCGGAGATCGGCGTCGAGCTGCACGCGGCGATCGAATCCGGGGCCGTTGCGCGAGACACGCTCTGGGTCACCTCGAAGCTGTGGAACGACGCGCACGAGCCGAAGTGCGTGCGCCCGGCGCTCGAACGGACGCTGGCCGATCTGCAGCTCGACCAACTCGATCTGTATCTGATCCACTGGCCGGTCGCGCTGAAGCCCGGCGTCCTGCTCCCGGAGAGCGGCGACGACTTCCTGAGCGCCGAGCAGGCCCCGGTCGCCGACACCTGGCGTGCGCTCGAGGAGTGCGTGAGCGACGGTCTCTGCCGCCACATCGGCGTGTCGAACTTCACGATCCACAAGCTCGAGGCGCTGCTCGAGGTCGCGACCGTCCGGCCCGCGATGAACCAGGTCGAGATGCATCCGTACCTGCCGCAGGACGAGCTCGTCGCCTGGTGCAACATGGAGGGTGTCGCGGTCACGGCATACTCACCGCTCGGCTCGCGCGACCGCCCCGACGCGATGAAGAAGGCCGACGAGCCGAGCCTGCTCGACCATCCGGTGGTCGTCGACGTCGCGAGGCGCATCGGCGCGACGCCGGCCCAGGTGCTGATCGCCTGGGCGATCCGGCGCGGCACGATCGCGATCCCGAAATCGGTGCACAGCGGCCGCCTCGCCGAGAACTTCGCGGCCGCCGACCTCGAGATCCCCGCCGCCGACATGCACCGGCTCAATGGGCTCGGGGGGCCGTACCGGTTCGTCGACGGCAGCTTCTGGGAGATGCCGGGTTCGCCGTACACGACGGCGTGGCTGTGGGACGTCTGACGCGTCCGTCGCGCCCCTCCCGGCCATCGAAAACGGAGCGGCGTCGACGCGCGCCGGTCGATACTCTGCCTGCGCGCTCCGCTCGCTCCGACCCCCGATGAAGATCGCGATCCTCAGCTACGAGTATCCGCCGGACACCGGTTTCGGTGGCATCGGCACCTACGCCTGGTACCAGGCCCGTGCGCTCGTGAAGACCGGCCACGACGTGCACGTGATCGCCGGCTCGACGAAGCCGGGGATGTTCGACAGCGAGCACGACGGCGTGCGCGTGACCCGCGTGCAGGATCTCGGTTGGATGGACGGGGTCGTGGAGGGGCTGCGCGGCAGGCAATGCTGGTGGGGGCAGAACCGGGCGTCGACGGCCTACGGCGCCTACCACGCGCTGCGCGCGGCGATGGAGAAGGAGAGCTTCGACGTCGTGGAATATCCCGAGTGTGGCGCCGACGGCATGCTGGTGTCGACGCTGCTCGACGTCCCGACGTGCGTCAAGTTCCACAGCCCCGCGCGCCTGATCATGGGCATGTACCAGGCGTCGGCGGCCGACCGCGAGGTCACCGGGTTCTTCGAGCAGGTCGGCATCGACCAGGCGACGATTCGCACGTCCTGCTCGCGGTTCCTCGCGCGGGAGGTCGTCGCCAAGATGAACGTCCGCGCGCCGGTCCACGTGGTTCCCAACGGCATCGACCTCGAGCTGTTCGACCGGGACGAGGGCATCGACGTGCCGAAGCGCTTCGGCCTGCCGCCGAAGGACGGGCTGACGATCTTCTTCGCCAACCGCCTCGAGCGGCGGAAGGGGATCCACCTGGTGCGCGACATGTGCTTCCACGTGTTGCAGAAGTACCCGCACGTGCACTTCGCGTTCGCCGGGGAGGACGGTCAGGGCGTGATGAAGAGCGAGATCGAGCCATTCATCAAGAAGCACGGCCTCGCGAAGCGGTTCCACTACTTCGGCAAGCTGCACCTGCCGGAGGTGCGCGCGATCCTGAAGCGCGTCGACGTGCACCTGATCCCGAGCCTGTGGGAGAATGCGCCCTACTCGTGCCTGGAGGCGATGTCGGCGGGTCGTGCGATCGTCGCCTCGGATTGCGGCGGCATGCCGGAGCTGATCCAGGATGGCGAGAACGGCGTGCTGGCGCGCAACGACGACGCGCAGTCGTTCATCGCCGCGCTCGAACGCGTCGTGGAAGACGATGCGCTCCGCCACCGCATCGGTGCCGCGGCGCGGGCGACCGTCGAGCAGCGTTACACCGACGTCAAGATCGCGCGGCAAACCGTCGAGCTGTATCGCGACGAGCTCGCGAAGGGCCGCTGACGAGCGTCGGTCAACGGACGTACAGCTCGGCGAAGCGGTCGAAGTCGCTGGCGATCGTCGCGGGCGGCGCCGGGCGCAGCGCGGCGAGCTCTGCCGGAGCGCGGCTCCAATGCTCGAGGATCTCGGCGAGCGACCGGCTGTCGCCACTCGGGAACAGCACGCCGTTCTCGTTCTCCCGGATCAGCTCTGCCATCCCGCCGAGGTCGGACGCTGCGACCGGCACGCCGGCGGCGAACGCCTCGAGCATCACGAACGGCGTGTTCTCGTACCACGTCGACGGCACGATCAGGGCGTCGGTGTCGGCGAGCACCTCGCTGAGGCGCGCGTGGTCGAACGCGCCGGCGAACGCGATGCGTGGATCGTCGCCGGCCCGCTCGCGGAGGCTCGCGATGTAGTCGGCGAACATCGGCTCCTCGAGCCGGCCATGGACCGTCAGCCGGACGTCGGCGTCGGTCGCGCGCACGGCCTCGATCGCGACGTGCGGTGCCTTCCACGGGGAGAGCACGCCGGCGAATGCGAGGCGGATCGGGCGGCGGGGACGTTCGACGTCGACGCGGCGCACGCGATCAGGCTCGAGACCGTAGGGCACGACCTGGATCCGCTGACGCGAGAACCCGTTCTTCACGAACATGTCCGCGAGGAACCGCGACGGCGCAACGACCGCGTCGGCGAGCTCGAGATGCTCGAACATCACGTCCTTGCGGCGCACCAGTGCCGCGAACCGGTTGGTGCGGCGCCACTCGACGGCGGTGCCGCGCGTGGCTCGTGCGAGGTCGCGTGCGAGCGGCGCGACCGCATCGTCGGTGAACGCACCCTCGAGCTCCGGCACGTGGCAGCGCACACAGCCGAGCCCACCGTCCGGCGGTCCTTCGCACAGGCCCCCGTCGCTGCGCAGGAGCGTGAAGCGCGGGCAGAGGTACCAGAAGTCCATCAGGTGCACGACGGTCCGCACACCCTCCTCCCGCGCGACGCGAAGCAGATCGACACCGAGGTTGCGCAGGTGGAAGCAGTGCACGACGTCCGGACGGAGCTCCCGCAGCAGCTCGCGGAAGCGTGCCGCGACGAGAGGGTTGCGGTGCTCGCGCAGCACGTCGTTCGGCAGCAGACCCCACCAGTGGCGCAGCCGCAGCACCGGCATGCCGTCGTACGGCCGATCGACGACCTGCAGCGGCGGATCGTCGCGCCCGACGTCCGGCACGAGCGCGAGCACCGTGCAGTCGTGCCCGCGTCGCCGCGCCTCACGCGTGGTCGCGAGGCAGTACCTGCTCGGTCCCCGAGTGGCACTCGGGGAAGTACTGATGGACGACGTAGAGGATCTTCACGCCGGGTCGGCAGCGGTCAGTCGCCGGTGCCGAGCGCCTTCTTGCTCTTGGGGAACAGCCGCCGCGCGGCGCCGAACAAGCCGAGCTTGCGCAGCCAGCGCGCGGGCTTCGAGTATTTGAGCGCCATGTGCTCGCGGTAGACCTGCTCGAGCTGGGCGAGGCGTTCGGAGTCGACGCGCGTGCCCGAATCGTGGGCCGTGGTCGCCGGGACCGGGGCCGCCTTCGTCGGCCCGTTCCGACCGCCGGACGATCCGGCAGGAGCCTCCTGCCGCGCTTCTCGCCGGCCCGCCTCCCGCGCCTCCCGGACGAGGTTCTCGAGGTCGGCGGTCGGCGCGAGCGGGATCGGCAGGTTGCCGATCGCGGTCATCTCCGGTGGCGCGAGACCGAGGACGTCCAGGTAGCCGAACGCGCGCAGCTGGGTGTCCTGCTCGACGACCGGCAGGTCCTCGTAGGAGTCACCGCAGATCGTCCCGGTGTGCTGGAACAGCATCCCGCCGCTCGCGGCGGTGGCGGCCATCAGCGCCGCCAACCGGTGCTCGACGCGATGGAGGCCCGACAGGAACCGGCAGGCCTTCAGGTGCCGGGCCTCGGCCGCGAAGATCTGCGGGAGCGCGCGCCCGCCGATCAGCAGGTCGTGCCACGAGACGTCCGGCGGGTAGGGGAAGGCCCGCGCGTCCTTCGGGCGCAGCCAGAGGAAGCTCCCGCACGGGACCGGTGCGTCCAGGACCTGGGCGACGAGGTTCTGCATGCGGCCCGGGTCGAGTCGGACGCCCGCGCGCACCCAGACGATCGGTTGGTCGTCGGCGCGGTCGAGCCAGACGGGCTCGTCGACGGAGGAGAACCGGGTCCAGTCGCTGGGGACGTCGAGCGTCTGTCCGGGTGCGACGAACACGGCGACGTCCCATTCGGGAGAGGCGCCCAGCTCGACCAGCAGGGAGTCCCGCGTCGTTCGGATCGAGGTGTCGCTGCCACCCTGGGCATCGAGGACGACGAGACCCCGTCCCGGCAGTGGGTCACAGGTCGGCGGAGTGCGCAGCGCGACCGGAACCGTGAATGCGTTCGGGCCGTCGGTGTGCCGTTCGCGCTCGCGCCGGACGATCCGGTCGAACAGGCCGATCTTCCGCTCGAGCAGCTTGCCGGGATCGGTGATGTCGGCGACTCGCGATTTCGCGGCGACTCGCATGCGCTCTGCGAACTCGTCGTCGCCGACCATGCGGCGCATGCTGGCGGCCAGCGCGCCGGCATCGCCGGCAGCGAAGACGAGCCCGCTGCGCTCGTGCTCGACCATCTCGGACTGTCCACCCTGGTCGGAGACGACGCACGCCGCGCCCATTCCCATCGCCTCGAGGGTCGCGCACGGGTAGTTGTCCCACGGCGCCGGGTGCAGGAACGCTCGTGCGGCGCGCGCGGCGGCCAGGGCTTGCTCGCGGGGGACGTTGCCGAGGCGCACGATGCGATTCCGATGGCGAGGCGCGACGTTGGCGGCGATCACCTCGTCGATCGACTCGCCCTGGTGCCACATCGGCTTGCCGAGGAACACCAGCTTGAGTTCGGGGTGTTCGTCGGCGATCGCGCTGAAGGCCCGCATCGCGAGGTCGCTGCCCTTGCGAGGCTCGATGCGGCCGACCGCGACGACGAACGGTGTGCCGTCGTCGAGACCGGGCGGGAGCACGTTCCCGGCCTCCGGCAGCTCGAGGAAGTACGGGATCGTGTCGCGGAGCTCGGGCAGGGCATCGCCGAACAGCGACTCGTAGCGCCGCATCAGTGCCAGCGACGGCGTCAGCAGCGCGTCGGCGTGCTGCACGCAGGTACTCCTCGCGCAGCATCATCTGGCGGTGCGGGTACCAGCCGAGCTCCCACACGTGCTGGTTGGTGCCGAATGCGATCCGCGAGCTGATGTGGCCGTGGATGCAGACCGGCGGGAAGCGGTGTGCCTCGCCGCTGTGGCGTCGCCGAAGCACGTAGAACGCCTCGGCGAAGAACTCCGGCGACTCGATGACGTCGAGCCCGACCTCCTGGTGGAGCGCCTCGAGATAGGCGGTGGCCTTGTGGGCGGCCTGGTTCGACGGCTCGCGGGCCCAGACGCCGCTGCGGTCGGAGTAGCGGTTCGGATCCAGGTCGAAGAACTGCGCGTTCGGGGGCGTCTCGCGTTTGTCGTTGAAGTAGTGGATCCGGTGGACCGTCAGGTTGCCATCGCGCCACAGGCGGTGGGTGTGCTCGGGCTTCCGGCTGCCGTGCCACGCGGCGTTGGTGACGACGTGGACCTCGTGGCCGGCGGCGGCCAGCGCCCGCGCGGCCGCGTTGTTGTAGGTCGCGATGCCACCGCCCGGGAACGGCTCGAACTCGTAGCTGAGGATGCAGATCTTCATGCGGAAGCCCTGTTGCCGACGGGCCTCTGGATCATCTCTCGGTCGACGGGCTCGGCACCCTCGAGCCAATGCTCGACGCGCCGCACGATCTCCGCCGTGTCCTGGAACTGGCGCAGGATCCAGCGGAGGTCCTGCTGGTAGATGTTCGCCGGCGAGGTGCGTGCGAGCAGCTTCTCGTCCAGCCCGTCGAGGAGCCGACGGAGATCGTGGACCGCTTCGTGGCTGCGGTTCTTGACCAGGCGCCGGGCGGGATCGATCAGCGGGCTGAGCGAGCGCATCAGGCGCAAGTGGAGCGGCGGCTCGAACCCGGGGGGTGCGCCGAATGCGTCGAGCGGGCAGGCGTCGAGGCCCACGCGGGGCGCCTTGCGCCCGCCGCTCCAATACCACGGCACGACGTGTTCGACGATGAAACGGCGCTCGTGGGCGATGTGGTCGGCGTCGAACGTGCGATCGAACACGCCGATGTTCCGGAACGCCGCCCGGCTGCCGAACACCGTCTCGTGCGGGATGTGGAACACGTAGGCGCCGGGATCGCTGACGCACACGGCACCCAGCCGCTCGGCGCGCTGGCTGAACTCGAACTCCTCCATCCCGTAGCTGCCGTCGTACAGCTCGATCGAAACCGCCGAGGCGCTGCCAGGTGCTCTTGCGGAACGAGTAGTTCGCGCCGACCGGCACGACGTAGTCGCTGTGGGGGAAGTGGGTCTGCTCGAGCGTCGTGAACGTCGTCGTGAACGGCCCGGACGCGCCCTCGAGGAACTCGAACCGCGGCCCGGTGCCGATCGCCAGCGGGTTCTCGGCGTGGATCCGGTGGTGCGTCTCGATCGTGTGCGGCCCGAACAGGCAGTCCGAGTCCGACAGGAACACGATCCCGTCGTCCAGGGCGTTCTGCGCGCAGGTGTTGCGCATCGTCTGGATCCGGTACCGCCCGATCCGCTGATGCCGGATCACCCGGATCGGAATCCCGTGTGCCCTCGCCGCCGCCTCGGCGACCTCCGGCGTGCCGTCATCGGACCCGTCATCCGAAACCACGATGAGATCGGGCGGACGGGTGCCCCGGGCCGCGGATTCGACCGAGAGGCCGATGGTGTCGCGCTTCTTGTACGACACCATGACGAGGGTGAGGGGGAGTTCGTGCAGCGTCATCCGCTCGAGTAGTTCAACTCCTGAGGTCATCCGCTGGCGAGCGAATCCCGGAGCACCGGATGGACGGTCGCGAGCCGGCTAGCTCCATCGGGGAGTCTAGCCTACGGGCTTCCGGTTCCAGAGCCGACACCGGCGAACCTGTTGCGAGTGCACTTCCACCGCCAGCGACCGTCCACGCTCGCGTCCGATCCGAACTCGGAGCCGCTTCCAGCCCGGGCCGGTTCGGGGTTCGCGAATTCCGGTGGGAGGATCGCCCGCGTCCGCGGGAGCACGTCGGCAGCGCTCTCCCGGTTCCGGGGAGCGTTCCGAGTGCCGGGATTCCGGCGTTCGAATCGACTCGGAGACTTCAGGTGCGTCTCGCGCGCACGTCCGGTGTTACGATGAATATTCATGAACGAACTCGAACTTCAACGCGTTCTCGACTCGGTGTATGCCCGATACGAGGGGGTGCACGACCGGAACCGGCCGATCGGCGAAGCGTTGGAGCACATCATTCAGGCGTTCTACCAACTGCTTCTCGAGCCGGGAGACGCGGCTGTCGACCTTGGCGCGTGCGTGGGGCGGCACACTTTTCCTCTCGCGCGGGCGGTTGGCCACCAAGGGATGGTCATAGCGTTCGAGCCGATACCTGCTTGCGCGGCTCAAGTTCAGAGACGCATCGACGAGCAAGGGCTCGGTGAGCAAATCCTGATGCAGCACGTTGCCATCGGGCGAGAACGTGGAGAAGCGACTTTCTACCTGGTCGACGATGCTCCGGGACACAGCGGCCTGCGTCGCAAGGATTCGTATCCTCGGGGCGGGGCGCCGAGGGAGATCACCGTAAAGGTCGTACCATTGGACGGCGCCCTCCCGGAGAGTCTCCGAGTCCAGTTCATCAAGGCAGACTTGGAGGGGGGCGAGTTCGACGCTTTAGTGGGAGGACGGCGCATTCTGGAGGACAGTCGCCCCGTCGTCGTATTCGAATCGGCGATTCGCGCAGATAGCCGACGTTACGGTTACACAGTAGAGGAGTTCTTCGCATATTTCGAAAATCTCGAGTTCGATGTGTGCGATATCCTCGGGGTTCCGTTCGTTCCTTCTCACGCTCTCAATCCGTATCCATTCTATCTGGTTGCGTTCCCCGCGGAACGCGGTCGAGATGTGCGTGCAGCGCTGTCGCTAGCGCTCATGGACACAACCTTTTCTCTCGCGTGGTTCAACGGAAGCGAATCCGATTCTTCGCGACGGATGTGACGGCAGCGCCTCGAAGCGTCCATGAAAACGATATCGAAAGCAGATCTTTCACAGCTTCGCCAGGTCAGGCTGTCCGACGCGTCGCGTGACCTGAGTTGCTTCCCAGATTTCCTCTTGATCGGTCCGCAGCGAACGGGCACGAGTTGGCTTGCCAAACAATTGGCATATCACCCAGAGATATTCATCCCGCCAGAGAAGGAGCTCTTCTTCTTCTACCGTCACAAGGGCTACTGGCCATCCTATCTTCCGCCTTATGACGCCGATGTTTCTTGGTATCTTCAATTCTTCGAATTGAGTGAGTCGGAATCACTGGAGCGCGCTCGATCGGACAGGGCGCGGTTCGGAGAAAACTTCGATGTCCGAGTCCGAGGCGAGGCGACTGCATCGTATGCGGTCGGAATGTCGAATGATGCGATTCACGACGTCTTGCTAATCAAGCCGGCTCTGAAGGTGGTCCTCGTAGTTCGAAACCCGATCGAACGGGCATGGTCCCACGCCAAGAAGGACCTGGGACGCAATCGGAATCGGAGTGCCCGAGACATCCCGCTGGGCGAGCTTGAGGCTTTCTTCGAGAATTGGTTTTATTTCCGCTGCGGCTTGTTCACAGAGCTGATCGACAAGTGGGGGCGTCTCTTGCTCCCTGGGTGCCTGCACGTCGATTCATTCGATGAGATCGCGCGCGAGCCGGTCGGTTTCTTGAGGCGGATGTACCGGTTTCTTGGAGTGCGAGATGACGAACGATTCGTGGATCACGGGCTGCTCGATTCTCGAGTGCAAGCCACCGAAGCTGCGCCAATTCCGTCAGTCGTACGGCGGATGCTCATGGACCTCTACGCGGAGGAGATGCACCGCCTCGCGCTTCGGGGCTTCAAGTGGTCCGAGTCGGGCGCGACCGGTTAGAGGAGTAGCGGGGCTGCTGGCAGGTCCTGACCATTGCCATGTGTCCAAATCGCTTTGATCCGATGAGGTCATTCCTGGTAGTGCCCAAGACGATGGGGCGGTGCGGTTCGACTTGGTTTTGCGACATGTTGAACGCGCACTCGAGGATCCTCTGTGCCGGGGAAGTGTTCAATCCAGCACTCAGGAGTGAATATGTCGAGGCCGTGAATGCATGGGAGACTTCGCGAGACAGCGCGGCAGTCTTTCGGGTCCTCGCAAAGCGTTCTGCCGATGCGGAGTTGGTGGGCTTCAAGGTGTTTCGGGAGCAGGTCGGCGATGACGTCTTGCAGCAGCTCTTCCGCGGCATTGAGCACCTGATATTGATCGAGCGAGAGAACCTCACTGCGGCCCTCGTTTCTGAGCTCAGAGCTAAGCAGACGACCTTGTGGCACGCGCGGAACGAATTCGACACGGCGAGCGCTCGTGCCGCTCCCTCCCTGTGGGTCGACGTTCAGTCCGGCCGGAACCGACTGGCACATGCGCGGCGTACCGGAGTCGCGGTGGAGTCGATCGCTCGCGCAATGAGGAAGGACATCATCGAAGTCACTTACGAGGCCATGTTGCGCGATGCCGGAAGCGTCATGGCGAATGTGTTTCAGCGACTGGGTTTGGGCTTGGAGCGAGTTTCATCCCAGTTCAGGAAGCTCCATGATGGATATGAGTTCGTCGGCAATCTCCGAGAGGTGAACGAAGTGCTCGGGCCGGAGTTCGGTACACTCTAATGAAAAGCTCTTTCGTTGGTGCGGGGAGGCGATCGAGTAGGCCTGGACTAACCGGATTCGCTCGGCGCGGCACAGTCTCGCCGCGACGGTGGGTGACCCGGGGATGGGCGGAGGCCCCCCGGTCTAGGCGCCGAGTAGCCGCCGATATGCGGCGTCCATCGTGGCGCCGACCGCCTCCCAGCGGAGGACGTTGGCTCGAGCCCTGGCACCCGCCGCGAGAAGCGCGATCTGCTCCCGATCCTCCCCGAACCCCCGGATCGCCGCCACCGCCGCATCGACGTCCCCCGGCTCCACCAGCACCCCGCAGCTCTCGTCCACGTACTCCGGGATCCCCCCCGTCCGCGTGGAGATCACCGGGGTGCCGCAGGCCATCGCCTCGAGGATGGCGTTGTTGGCGGTGGACCACTTGAGGGGGAGGAACAGGCCGGTGGCGCGGCGGTAGAGGTCGCGGAGCTCGTCGTCGGGGATGCCGGCGAGGGGTTCGGTGTTGGGGAGGTCGCGGAGCTCGTCGTGGTGCTCCTCGGCGGTGACCATCTTGAAGCGGGCGCGGACGCCGCGGTCGGCGCAGGCGCGGATCGTCGCCTTGGCGAGGTCGAGGTCGCGAAGCCACCAGCCGACGAACACGAAGGTCGGTGGGTCGTCGAGCGGAACGGTCGGATCCGGGCACCAGTAGTCGACGTGGACGCCGTGGGGCACGACGAAGACCCGCTCCCGTGGCAGGAACTGGGTCATGTAGGGGACCTGCGACTCGGCGACGACGACCACGGCGTCCGCCATACGGATGTAGTCCTTGTCCGCGACGTGCCTGTCGAGGAACTCCGGCGGCTGGTGGAAGGAGCCGACGATCCGGTTGTTCCAGCGGTACCGGAACCGCGACGCGATGCGCAGGTCGTTCTCGGCGTAGTAGAAGTGGTAGAGCGTCTTGCGCGGCAGCATGCAGCGCCCGATCACCTCGAGCTCGCGCCGCATCTGGTCGCCGCCGTACCAAGGCGTGTGGTACACCGGGTACTTCTCGAGCCGCTTCCAGGTGGCGTGCTTCTGCGCCAGCCGGAACAGCGGACCGTAGTGGTAGGGCTCGCCCAGCGTGTACTGGGCCATGATGTCGTAGCCCGAGAACTTCGCGTGGTGCGCGATGTGGTTGTAGATCAGCCGGATGCGCATCTCGTCGTCGGCGGGCGCAGAACTCTACCGCAGAACGAACCCGAGTCGACCGTCGCCCGTCGCGCCGGCAGCGCTCCGTCGGCTTCCGGGCATCGTTCCGCGATCGCGGGCGCTCGTGCGACACGGAGTCATCGCGTGACCGCCTGCCCGGCGAGTCGGCGCAGCGCGTCGCGGAACGCGCGCTCGGCCTCGTCGTCCGGCGGCACGCGGCCGGGCCGCGTCTCGCGGGCAGCCGCGCCGGCGCCGCACCGGCGCAGGGTGTCGAGGAGCGCGGTGCGATCGCCGGCTGGCACGGCGTCCCACGGCGTCGCGGATTCCGTGGGCGCCGCGATGCCGCTGACGACCACGGCGCAGCCCGACTCCGCGGCGGCCACGACGCCGGCCGGGATGCCGCAGCCCGGCGCCTCGTGCCCGACGAACAGCGCGAGGTCGGCCCGCGCCAGGATCGCTCGCTGCGCGGCGAGCGGAGCCGCGTCGTGGACCGCGATCCGGTCGTGCAGGCCGGCGGTCGCGATCACCTCGCCGAGCTCGAGGCGGGCCCGCAGGGCGTCCGGCACCCGCTGCGGCGTACCGACGACGTCGGCGCGCAGGTCGATCCCGGCGTCGAGCGCGGCTCGGACCATCGCGACCACGCCCCTCGGATCCGCGCGCAGCCAGCCGCTCCAGGGGACGACCACCGCGAGCTCCGGCGCACCCCGCGGCGCCGACGCGGTGGCGAGAGCGGCGAGCGGCCAGCGGCGGCCGACCGCTTGCGCCGGGGTGCCGAGCAGCTCGGTCAGCGCGCGTTCGGTCTCGCCGGTGTCGACCAGCACCAACGCCGCGGCCGCCGCGACCCGGCGCGTCGCGTCGGGAGCGAGGCGGGTGGCCGGCAGGTCCTCGTCCCCGAGCACCAGCGCGTAGGGCACGCCGGACAGCGCTCGGGTCGCGAACGCCTCCAACGCTGCCAGGCCGAAACCGTGTGCGACCGTCACTCCCGCGCCGAGGCTCTTGGCGGCGCGTGCGGCGCGGATGGCACGGCCGAACCACCGGTGGTCGTCGCCGATCAGGTCGCCGAGCTCCTCGACTCCCGAGGCGATCCGGCGCTCGAAGTAGCGCCGATCGGCTGCGGCCAGGCGGGAGTCGTCCGCCAGCAGCACCGGCGGGTGCGGTGTGTTCGCCAGCAGCTCGGCGAAGGTCGGATCGGGGCTCGGTTCCCACAGCACGAGGTGGGCGTCCAGACCGTCCTGCCGACCGACCTCGAGCAGCGGCTCCCAGCCGCGGCTGCCGGTCGGTGGCTCGCCACCGAACACGAGGATCCGGCGCCGCGCGCGGCCATCCCGGTCGGCGACGCGCATCGCGTGCCAGCGCACGTGTCGGACGCGTTCGGTCGCATGCGCCGACGCCGCGCTCCCGGCATCGGCGGCGGGCGTGAGCGGATCGCCGGCGAGCGCAGCATCGATCGCGCGATCGCGCACCCGGCCGACTCGCGCCGCTTCCTCGCGTGCGGCGTCGCGTTCGGCGGTCGCCCGCGCCACGGCCTCGACGAGCCGGTCGCGCTCGACCTCGAGAGCACGCCGGCGCTGTTCCGCGTCGTCGAGCCGCCCCCGCAGCTCGACGGCGCCGGCTTCCAGCGCCTCGATGCGTTCGCGCTGTGCCCCGGTCACGGCGTCGAGTCGTGCGCGTTCGCTCTCGATGCGATCGCGCTCCGCGCGCAACGTCGCGAGGTCGCGCGCCTTCGTCTCGAGATCCGCCCGCCGGTGCCGCGCAGTCTCCTCCGCTCGCTCGCGCGCGCCGGTCTCGGCGGTGAGGCGTTCGCGCAGGCCAGCGCGTTCGACCGCGGCCTGGTCGGCGAGCGCGTGTGCGTCCTCGACCTCCCGCCGGCGCGTCTCGATCTCGAGCCGGAGCCGCTGGAGCTCGCCCTCGAGTGAGCGCGCGCGTTCGACGAAGCCCTGCGCGACCTCGTGCTCCAGCGGATAGCGATCCGCCATGCGGCTTCGCCAACGCAGGCTCCACGGGTCGACGTCGAGGCCGGCCGTCGCCTTCGACAGCGACTTGCGACGCAGCGCGGCCTCGGCGAGCGCCGCGACCGCGGCGTTCTCCGAATCGACCTCGCCGCCGGCCGCCTGGCGCGCCAACGCCGCGAGCGCCAGCGCCAGACCGTCGGTCTCGCCGTGGCGCGCGACGTCCTCCTCGAGCAGTCGCGCGAGTCGAGCGACGGCCGCGTTCGCTCCCTCGCGCTGCGTGCCGCGCAGCAGCCATTCGTGCAGCACGACGTCGACGACGTGGTTCACCTCGACGACGTAGTCGGCTCGCCCGCCGTCCCGGAACCACACGGTGTTGGCGTTGTGTAGCCGGTATGCGAGCAGCGGCTCGGGCACCATCCGGAGGCGCTGCTCCATCGCCGCCCGCAGGAACAGGTACCAGTCGACGCAGTACTTCAGCCCGCTCGCCGCCGCGAAGTGCTCCACGACCCAGTCGGTGCGGAACACCATGTTCGAGCTCGTCGCGAGCACGTTGTGCTGGAGCAGGTTCTCGAACGAGCACCAGTCGGCCGGCGAGTGGTAGTCACGCGTCGCCTCCTCGAACCACCGGAGCCAGCCGCGTGCCTGCGGTCCGACGTCGACCGCGCTCGCGTTCTCGTGGCGCAGCACGAGGCCGTCCCGGTCGATCATCGAGAAGCCCGTCGCGACCAGCGCCGCGTCCGGGTCCGACTCGAGGACGGCGAGGCAGCGTTCGAGCCGCTCGGGGTGGAACAGGTCGTCGGAATTCAGCAGCGCGACGAACGGCGTCTCGACCCGACCGAGCGCCGCGCGCACGCTGCCGCCGAGGCCGAGGTTCCGGTCGTTCACCGAGACCTCCAGCCGCGGATCCTCGATCGCGCGCGCCGCCGCCACCGTGCCGTCCGGACTCTTGTCGTCCGCGACCAACACTCGCACGTCGTCGATCGACTGCCGCAGGCAGCTCTCGATCGCCGCGCCGACGAATGCCTCGTGCCGGAAGGACGGGATCACGATGGTGATGCGCGGCGCCGCCCCGTTCGCGGGCGCACTCCGCTTGCCGCGAGCGGCCGGAAAGCGCTCGTCAGGAAACGGCGCGTGCAGTCCGAGCTCGTCGATGGCGGACCGGAACGCCTCGGTGCCGCCGCCCCGCGCCAGGAACTCGAGGTCGTCCGCGACGACCCGGTCGCGGCGCTGCTTGTGCCGGTAGATCAGCCGCAGCACGTCGAACGTCTTCGCGCTCGGCGCGCGCTTCGCCGCCTCGACGGCGATCCGCCGCAGATGGACGTTGTCGAGCGCGCGCACCGTGAAGTCGCGCTGCGCGACGCTCTCGGTCAGCCACGCCGTGAACGATGCGGAGTCCCCGAGGTGCCAGCTCTCGGCGAGCAGCAATCCCGGCTGATCCGGCTCGAACATCGGATGGTCGACCGGCGGCAGCGCGAGGTGCGTCGCGACGGCAGGCTCCGGGTCCGCGTCGCCCCGCGCGCGCAACGCCTCCGCGCGGTCGAGCGCGCGTTCGCCGAGCTCGCGCAACTCGTGCCACTCCGTCGAGGTCCAGTCCGCGGGTCCGTCACAGAAGCTCCGGACGAGGACCCGTTCGGCCACCCGCAGCTCCGGCAGCGGGAGGCGGGCGAGCGCCGGCGTGCCGTCCGCGTCGCGGGCGAGCGTGGTGGGCACCGGTGGCGTGCCGGCCAGCCACCACGCCTCGAACCAGTTCGCCGCGTCGAGCGCGACGGCCGGCTCGGGTGCGTGGAGCTCGCGGAGGTGCAGCCGTCGTGCCGACGCCAGCGCGTAGACCTGCAATCGCCGCTGCGCGAGCTCGACCGGATCGAACCGCTGCACCGCGCGCCGTGCTCCGCCCTTGCCGAGTCGCTGCCGCACGCCGGCATGGCGCGTGATGCGCCGCAGCCCGCGCGAAGCGCCGTTCGCGTCGCTGAACAGCAGACCGTCGATCTCGGTGCGGATCACCTCGGTCATGCTGTCGACGTCGCGGGCCAGCACCGGCTTGCCGGCGGCGATGGCCGCGAGCAGCGCGTGCCGCGGGACCGCGGCGTGGTCGGGCCAGAACAGACTCGCGTCGCATCGTGCGAGTGCGGCCCGCAGCGTGAGCTCGTCCTCACAGGTGACGATTGCGCATCGGTCCTCGAGAGCCGAGGCACCGAGTCGTTCGGACAGGGCGGTCGTCGTGGCCTGGTCGCCGGCGTCCGCGAGGACCAGCAGCCGGAGATCGGGAAGACCCTCGAGCGAGGTCGCGAGACAGCCGGCGAACGCGTCGAGATCGCCTCGTGGCACGCCGATGCAGCCGACGACGACGTTCTCGCTCGGTTCGGTGGCCGGCGTGGCGTTCTCGCCCGGCGGTTCGACGCCGTCGGGGATGACGAACGCCGGTCGGTCGAGGCACCGCTTCGCTCGCAGGTCGTTGCGGAGCCACAACGACGGCACGGAGATCGCACGCGCGCCGCGCAGGCCGAGCCGCGTCAGGCGTGCCGCGACGAACCGCTCGTCGCGCCCCTCCGGCACGTCGGTCGATGGAAGGATTCGCGCGACCATCGGCGGTCCGTTGCAGAGCGTCGCGAGCGCGGCGTCGGGCCCGTCGGTGACGATCTCGACGACGTCGAACGCGCCGCTCTCGAGCGTCAGCCGCACCGCGCGAAGCACGTCGCTGGCCTGCGCCAGACGCTCCCCGAGGCGATCGAGTCGGCCGGTGTCCGCGAGGAGCCGGCGCACCAGGCCGTCGTCGCGCCCGAACCGCACGACGTCACAGCCGTCGACGCGCTCGGCCACGAGTCCGGGCGTTCCGCTCGCGACGAACACGCGCACCTCGTGGCCGAGGGTCGCGAGCGCGCGTGCGTGGACACGGATCTCGATCGGCGGATCGTCCGCTGGGCCGGCCGCGACGGGACGCGCGAGAGAGAGGAGAGCGATCCTCATGCGGTGCCGGCCATGCTAATGCCGCGGAGCGTCACTTCCTCAGCCGTTCCGTTCTCCGGACCGCCGCCGGCGTCGCGCGTCCTTCCATCGGCCGTGCTGCCGCAGTGCGTGGATCAGCGTCGTGCGAACCGCCGGTCCGAGCAATGGAACCTTGTCGAGCGCATGCGCCATCGCGTCGGCGATGCGGTAACGCACCGCGCCGTTGCGCATCCGGCGCGCGACGTCCGTGGGGTGCTCGAAGAACTCGGGCCGTTCGCCGAGGGCCGCCAACAGCGCACCGACGCCCCAGCCCTGGACGAGCGCGAGCAGCATCTGTTGCTCCGCGGCGTCGTCGCCGGGCACCCAGTGGCGTTGCACGAGGAGACCGAGCAGCGACAGATGTCGATCGAATCCTGACTGGGCGGTCATCGAGCCGCCATGGACCCGATAGTCGTAGAGGACACGCGGCAGGCACTGGACACGCAGGCCCAGGCGCGCGAAGTCGAGCCACAGCGCCCAGTCGGAGTACGCGTCGACCATCGGGTCGTAGCGCAGCTCGTGTTTGCGGAATGCGGCCGCGTGCACCATCGCACCGGCGTCGCCGTTCTCGTTGCGGAGATAGGCGAGCGAGCGTTCGAACGGGATCGGGTTGAAGACGCCGAGTCGTTCGCCGGTCCGGTCGTCGAACTTCTGCAGCATCGGCACGACGGCCATCGCGTCGGGGACGCGCGCAGACGCGCGGAGCGCGAGCTCGACGTAGTCCGGGCGCAGCCGGTTGTCGGCGTCGAGGAACAGCAGCCAGTCGCCTTCGGCATGCGCGATCGCGTGATTGCGTGCGCTTGCGAGACCGCCGTTCGCCTTGTGGAGGACGCGGATGCGGGTGTCGAGCGCGCTCGTGCGGGCGAGAATCTCGCCGGCGTCGGCGCGCTCGGAGCCGTCGTCGACGATCAGGATCTCGAGATCGCGATGGGTCTGTGCGATCGCGGAGTCGGCGGCCGCACGAAGCAGCGCCTCGTCCTCGTCGTGGAACGGCAGCACGACCGTGACGCGCGCGGCCGGCGGGGTCGCGGGCGCCGGGCGCTGCGCGCGCGCGCGCTCGGCGAGCTCCTCGATCCGCGCGACGTAGGTCGCCGGGTCGCTGAGCGCGCGGATGCGGCGTGCCGCTGCCGTGCCGATGTTCGCGAGACGGGGGAGCGCCGCACCGAGCTCGTCGCGGACGACGCGGACGATGTCGGCCGGGTCGTGGCCGTCGACGAGGAAGCCCGACTCCCCCGGCACGATCATCTCGCTCATGCCGCCGTTCTTGCCGCCGAGCACGACCCGCGCGGCGGCCATCGACTCGATGCACGTGTTCGGCCAGTTCTCCCAGAGGGAGGGGAAGACGCAGACGTCGACCTCCGTGAGATGGCGGAGGAGCTGCTCGCGCGACATCGCGGGACGGAACCGGACGTTCGGCGTCGCCCGGCGGGCGAGCCAGTCGCGGTGGCTCGTGCCGAACGGCGAGTTCGGCCGGTCGTCGCCGATCAGCTCGAGCTCGACCTCGGGCAGCTCGCGGAACGCCTCGACCAGGTTGTGCACGCCCTTGCGCGCTTCGAGGCGGCCGAAGTAGAGGCAGCGCAGGCCGGCGAGCGACGTGCGATCGCGGGTCGGTGCCGGGAGCTCGGCCGGCAGCGCCATCGGGTAGCGCACGAGCTCCACGGACCCGGCTCCTGGCCCGAGGCGTTCGGCGGTCATCTCCGTAAGGCGAGTCGACGGGGCACAGGCGGAGCGGTGCTCGGCGGATCGTCTCGTCCTCCAGGACGCACAGCTCGCGCAGCGTCGGCGTCAGGTTGTGGAGCTGGTGGTTGTAGCGATAGCACTCCCACGTCGGGGAATGGAGGTGGACGGCGAGCGCGGCGGTCGGATGGGCGTCGAACAGGATGTGCTCGAGGACCGGCACGTGACCGGCGGCCTCGTAGTCGGGAAACTCGATCCAATCGAACGCGACGCCGGCGGCGAGCAGCGCCGCATGCGCGAGGCAGGAGAACCGCACGGCGTCGCGCGCGAGCGCGAAGCGGTGGTCCTCCGGATCGCGTTCGAAGTCCTCGGCGAGCAGGACGCGGTGGAACGCCGGGTGCGTCCGCAAGGCCTCGCGGTGGTCCGGGCCCGGATCGTGTGTGATCAGCCAGACCTCGTGACCGGCGGCGGTCAGCGCGCGCGCCGACTCGACGACGTAGGTGCCGATCCCGCCGCCGTGGAAGCCGGCGACCTCGGTGCTGACGTGGCAGATCCTCATGCGTCCGCGAGGGCGGAGCAACCGCGCCGCCCCTGCCGAACGTTACCTCGCACCGATACGAACGGAACCACGGAGTCGCGCGGGGCTCCGGTGTAGACTCCGAATGGATGTCCGCGACGCTTCGCGCTTCGGCAGTGATCTGCACGCTGGACCGCGGCGAGGACGTCGTCCGGGCGGTGGCATCGCTCCGTGCGCAGCGGTTCTCGGCGGCGGACTTCGAGGTGCTGATCGTCGACAACGGCTCGTCGCCGGCCTGCGCCGCCGTGCTGCGGGCGCTCGTCACCGACGATCTGCCGGCCGTGCGTTATGTCCGGGAGGATCGCGTCGGGGAGTCCTCGGCCCGCAACGCCGCGATCGAAGCGGCGCGGGGCGAGGTGCTGGCGTTCCTCGACGACGACGCGATCGCGGACCCCGACTGGCTGACGGCGCTGGTCGAGGCGTTCGACGCCGATCGGCGGCTCGGCGCCGCCGGTGGGCCGGTGGCCCTGCGCTACGAGGTGCCACCGCCCGCGTGGGTCGACGCCGAGCTGACGCCGTATCTCAGCGGTTTCGACGCCGGGACCGCGGCGGTCCGGCTCGCGTACCCGGACTACCCGCGCGGCGCCAACATGGCGTTCCGGCGGGCGGTGTTCGCCGCGGCCGGACGGTTCTCCGAGCGGTTCGGGCGGCGGGGCGACTGCCTCCTCAGCTACTCCGAGATCGAGATGTGCTACCGCGTCGAACGCGCCGGTTGGGCGGTTGGCTACGCACCGGAGGCCCGCGTCGAGCACGTCGTGTCGGCGGCGCGCCTGCGGCCCGAGTGGTTCGCCGAGCGGATCTACTGGCAGGGCCGCTCGCTGGGCCTGTTCGAGCGCGTCCACTTCGGGTGGGGGCGGGTGCTCTCCCGGGTGCCGGGCCAGCTCCTCGGCATGCTGAAGAAGCGCGGCGCCCACCGGCGGGTGCACTGGGGCTACCTGGTCGGCGGCCTCCGTGGCTGAGAGGCGGACAACCAGACCCGGTGTGAATGGATGCCTTTCGCGGTCGCCGAGACCGGGGCGGTCCCGTGAATCGCGGCTCGGTCCTCGCTATCCTCCCCCGCCTCCCCGCGCTTCCGCGCGGTGTACGGGAGCGGATCGGGGCTGGTGTCCCGCCTGGTCTTCAAAACCAGTGGGGGTCGCGCTCGACGCGGCCCCGGTGGGTTCGATTCCCATGCGCTCCCGCCATCCCTCTCGCGAGGAACCGACGATGCCGCCGACCAGCACTTCCGTGGAGAGCGAGACGCGCATGCGCGTGCTGCAGGAGATCCGCCGTTACGTTGCCCAGAATTACCGGGACGGACGCACCGAGGGGCTCGAGCCGCACACGCCGCTCGTGACGTCGGGAATCGTCGACTCCGCCGGGATCGTCGGGCTGGTCGACTGGCTCGAGACGCGGTTCGACGTGCGCATCGCGGACGACGACGTGACGCTCGAGAACTTCGACACGCTGCAAGGCCTGACGGCGCTCGTCGAGCGCGTGCGGGGGAGCTGACCATGCGCGGTCCGGTCGTCGTCGCCGCGCTGCTGCTCGCCGCGGTGCTCCCCTCGCAGCGCACGGTGCTCGTCGGCGGCAAGATCTGGACCGGCACCGGCAAGCCCGCCGATGCCACCGCCATCGTCGTCGACGGCGAACGCATCCTCTACGTCGGCTCGGACGACGAGGCGACGCGCCGTGCCGGTGCCGGCAGCAAGCGCATCGACCTCGCCGGCCACCGCGTCGTTCCGGGCTTCACGGACGCGCACGTGCACTTCCTCGGCGGCGGCGAGGAGCTGCTCGCCCCCGACCTGCGCAGCGCCGACAGCGAGGAAGAGTTCGCGCGCCGGCTCGGCGAGGCGGCCAAGGCGGTCCCCGCCGGCACCTGGTTGACGGCCGGGAGCTGGGATCACGAGCGATGGCCGGGCGCGCACCTGCCGACGCGCGCCGTGCTCGACCGCTACGTCCCCGACAACCCGGTGTTCGTCCAGCGGCTCGACGGGCACATGGCCGTCGCCAACTCCCGCGCGATCGCGATCGCGAAGGTGACTGCCGACACTCCGGACCCGCCCGGCGGCACGATCGTCCGCGATCCGAACACCGGCGAGCCGGCCGGCGTCTTCAAGGACGAGGCGATGGCGCTGATCTCGAGCCACGTCCCGCCGTGGACCGACGAGCAACGGCTCCGCTACGCGCGCGCCGCGCTGCGCCATGCCGCCGAGCTCGGCGTGACTTCGGTGCACCACATGTCGAGCTCGCCGGGAGCGCTCGAGACCTACCAGCAGCTCCGTGCCGCCGGCCAGCTCACCTGCCGCATCGTCGTCTACCCGCTGATGCCGTCGTACCGGCACTGGCGCGCGGTCGGCGTCCGGCGCGGCTTCGGCGACGCGTGGCTCGAGGTGAACGGCATGAAGGCGTTCGCCGACGGCTCGCTCGGCTCGACGACCGCGTGGTTTTTCGAGCCCTACGACGACGCGCCCGACACCTCCGGCCTGCCGATGCCGGAGATGCTCGCGGGCGGCTCGATGCCCGACGACGTCGCCGCGTGCTTCGACTGCGGCCTGCAGGTCGCGGTGCACGCGATCGGCGACCGCGCGAATCACGCGATGCTCGACATCTTCGAGCACGCCGGGGGCGATCGGCTCCGCGCCCTGCGTGCCCGCATCGAGCACGCGCAGCACCTGCTGCCCGACGACGTCCCGCGCTTCGGCGCGCTCGGCGTGATCGCGTCGATGCAGCCCTATCACTGTGCCGACGACGGTCGCTGGGCCGAGAAGCGCATCGGTACCGAGCGCTGCAAGACCACCTACGCGTTCCGCTCGCTGCTCGATTCCGGCGCGGTGCTCGCGTTCGGCTCGGACTGGCCGGTCGCGCCGCTGTCCCCGATGCTCGGCATCGACGCCGCCGTCACGCGGCGCACACTTGACGGCAAGCACCCGGACGGGTGGGTGCCCGAGCAGAAGATCACCGTCGAGGAGGCGTTGCGCGCCTACACGTTCGGCGGCGCGTTCGCGGCGTTCGAGGAGGACCGACGCGGCACGCTCGAGCCCGGCAAGCTCGCCGACCTCGTCGTGCTCGACCGCGATCCGCTCGCGATCGACCCGCACGCGCTCCGGGACGTCCGTGTGACAATCACGATGGTCGGTGGGCGCGTCGTGTTCACGCGCTGAACCGCGCTCCGGAGGACCACGTCCCGTTCGGCGAGTCGGCTGCAATTTCAGCCGAGCGGCGGACTTTTCCCCTGTTCTTGGGCGGTGCGGTCGTGACTCCTACAACACGATCGCTACCCTGTTCCGCTCGATTCCCCGGAGGTCGCAGTGACCCAGTTCCTGCTCCCGATCCTGCTGTTCCTGGTCCCGGTGCTCGCCGTCGTGCTTCTCGCCACGAAGTTCGGTCGTCAGCTCAAGGGATCGTGTGGCGGCGTCGGGGCCGACGGTCGCTGTACCCGGTGCGGCAAGCCTGCGGCGGACGTCCCGCCCGCGCGCGACGGATCGTGTCCGTGATCCCCGGGATGTCGAAGCCCCTCCCCTCGAGCAAGAGCCTGCGCGAATGGTCGGCGGTCGTGCCGTGTCGCGCGACTGAACAGCGGTCCCTTCGCACGCGATGATCACGCACAAGATCAAGAAAGGGTTCGATCTCCGGCTCGCGGGCCGGAGCGAGCGCGAGCTCGTCGACGCGCCCGATCCTGTCCTCGTCGCCGTCGAGACCGGCGACTTCCCGGCGATCAAGCCGAAGCTGACCGTCGCCGAGGGCGACGAGGTGCGCACCGGCGAACCGCTGTTCCACGACAAGCGCGATCCCGAACGCCAGTTCGTGTCGCCGGCGACCGGCAAGGTCACGCGCATCGTGCTCGGCGCGCGTCGCCGGCTCGAACGCGTCGAGATCACTCCAGGATCGAAGGACCAGTACCACGACGTTCCGCACGTGCCGGCCGACAAGCTCGGCTCGACGCCGCGCGAGGAGCTGGTGCGCGCGATCAAGGGTGCGGGACTGTGGTCGTTGATCCGCCAGCGTCCGATCGGTCGCACACCCGACGGCGCGACCACCCCGGTCGCGATCTTCGTCAACGGCATGGACACCGAGCCGCTCGCGGCCGATCCGGCCTTCGCGGTCCAGGGTCTCGGCGACGACCTGCAGGCCGGCATCGATCTCCTGCGCGCGCTGACCGAGGGCACCGTCTACCTGACCGTGGCCCCGGGCGAGCAGCCGAAGGAGTTCCAGGGGCTGCACGGCGTGGAGATGCACGCG
Source organism: uncultured Planctomycetota bacterium (assembly GCA_963823025.1). GTDB lineage: Bacteria > Planctomycetota > UBA1135 > UBA1135 > UBA2386 > CAWGKH01. The sequence continues at coordinate 81,437 of CAWGKH010000017.1, forward strand.
TTCGAAGGGCCGCACCCCGCCGGACTCGTCGGCACGCACCTCCACGAGCTGCGGAAGCTCAAGATCGGCGAGACCGTGTGGTACCTGAAGACCCAGGAGGTCGTCCTCCTCGGTCGTTGGGTCCGCACCGGCCAGTATCCGTGGCAGCGCGTGGTGGCGCTCGCGGGGCAGGCGGCGGCGGGCCGGCGCTATTACCGCGTTCGCCAGGGCGCGTCGATCGTGACCCTGACCGGCGGCAAGCCGCTCGACGCGTCCTTGCGCGTGGTCTCGGGCACCGTCCTCAGTGGCGTCGCGGTCGGCGGCACCGGCTTCCTCGGCCACTACGCGAGCACGGTCACCGTGATCCCGGACGGCAAGGGTCATCGCGACCTGTTCGGCTGGGCGATCCCGCGGCCGACGAAGCTCAGCGCGGCGCGCGCGGTGTTCGCCTGGCTCAAGCCCGATCAGGAGCATCTGGTCGATGCGCGCCTGAACGGTGGGCCCCGACCGATCGTGAACATCGGCCAGTGGGACCGCGTCGTGCCCCTCGACATCTACCCCTCGTTCCTGGTGCGAGCGATCCAGGCCAACGATCTCGAGGAGGCGATGAAGCTCGGCCTGCTCGAGGTCACCGAAGAGGACGTCGCCCTGTGCACGGTGGTCGACCCGTCGAAGATCGACGTCGGCGCCGTGGTCCGGAAGGGCCTGGACCTCTACGAGGCGGAGGGCTGATTCCGCATGAAGTTCCTGCGCAACCTCGTCGACAAGACCCGCGCGCTCTATCACGAGCCGGGCTCCAAGTTCCACAAGCTCTGGCCGCTGTTCGACGCCGGCGAGACCTTCCTGTTCTCGCCAGACGCGACCGCGCCGAAGCGCGGCCCGCACGTCCGCGACTACACGGACCTCAAGCGCACGATGTGGATGGTCATCGTCGCGCTGATTCCGTGCACGTTGATGGCGTTCTACAACACCGGCTACCAGCACTTCCACGCGGTGAGCCAGCTCGCCGCCGACGGGAGCGGCTACACCTACGAGACGGGGTGGTTGCAGGGGTTGCTCTTCGGCAGTGACTACGCGTCGAGCCTCGCGGCCGAGGGCTTCCATGCGGGTTTCTGGGACAAGGTCGTGTTCGGCCTGCAGAAGATGATCCCGCTGATCGTCATCAGCTACGGGGTCGGCCTTGGCATCGAGGTGTGCTTCAGCATCTGGCGCAAGGAGGAGGTGAGCGAGGGCTACCTCGTCACCGGCCTCCTGATCCCGCTGATCGTGCCGGCGTCGTTGCCGCTGTGGCAGCTGGTGGTCGCCGTCGCGTTCTCCGTCGTCCTCTGCAAGGAGGTGTTCGGCGGGACCGGGATGAACATCTTCAACGTCGCGCTGATGGCGCGGGCGTTCCTGTTCTTCGCCTATCCGGCGCAGATCTCCGGCGATGTGGTCTGGGTCGCCGGCAACCACTCGGATCCGCGGGTGCCGGCATCGTCGACGGCTACTCGGGCGCGACCGCGTTGGCGGTTGCGGCACATGCGAAGCTGGTCGGCAACCACCTGGTCGATCCCGGCACGGTCGGCTACTTCCAGTCCGCGGCGGACGCCGTGCAGCAACAGGTCGGCTCGTGGTGGGACTGCTTCCTCGGGCTGATCCCGGGCAGCGCCGGCGAGACCAGCACGCTCGCGTGCCTGATCGGAGCCCTGATCATCGTGCTGACCGGCGTCGGCTCGTGGCGCACGATGGTCGCGGGTGTCGTCGGCCTCGCCGGCATGGCCGGCGTCATGAACATCTTCGCCGGGTCGCTGGACGGCATCGGCGGGTTGCCGATCACCTGGCACCTCGTGACCGGCGGGTTCGCGTTCGGCATCGTGTTCATGGCGACCGACCCGGTGACCTGCCCCGAGACGAATCGCGGCAAGTGGATCTACGGCATCCTGATCGGCGCGATGACCGTGCTGGTGAGGGCCGTGAACCCCGCGTACCCCGAAGGCGTGATGCTGGCGATCCTGCTGCTGAACGCGTTCGCGCCGACCATCGATCACTTCGTCGTGCAGGCCAACATGCGGCGGAGGCAGGTGCTCCTTGGATAAGAACAGCAACAGCTACGTGATGATCTTCGCGGTGACGATGTGCGTGGTGCTCGCCATCATGCTCGCCGGCACCTTCTCCGCGCTGAAGAGCACGATGGAGTCGAACGAAGCGTTCGACCAGAACGTCAACATCCTGATCGCGACCGGGCTCTACTCGCGCGCCGAGGGTGCGGAGCACAAGTCGCGCGCGGAGCTCGAGAAGCTGTTCGACGAGCGCATCAAGGGCACGGTGCTCGAGGTCGAGTACGCCGAGGTGCCGGAGAAGGTGAAAGAGGCCGGCGTCGAGAAGACGATCAAGGTCCGCAAGGTCGTCGACATGGTGCCGACCGACCACAAGGTCTCGGAGTTGCCCGATCTGCTGCTCCAGGAGAAGCGCAGGCCGATCCCGTCCGCCCGGAAGGAGTACACGACGTTCTTCACGCGCGTCGACGACCAGGGCAAGCCGGTGGCCTACTGCATCCCGATCCAGGGGCTCGGCCTCTGGGGCACGATCTACGGCTACCTCGCGCTCGAGCCCGACCTGGACACCGTCAAGGGCATCACCTTCTACAAGGACCAGGAGACGCCTGGCCTCGGCGGCGAGATCAACAAGCAGTGGTGGCAGTCGCAGTGGCCGGGCAAGACCATCTTCGACAAGGACCACCATCTCGTGAGTGTGACGGTGAAGAAGGGCAAGGTGGATCCTGCGATCGAGCGCGAGAAGGACCACTACGTCGACGGACTGTCCGGCGCCACCATCACGAGCAACGGCGTCACCAAGCTCGTCGAAGACTGCCTCGAGAAGTATCTGCCCTACTTCGAGAAACTGAAGAAGGGAGCCTGAACCGACATGACCGCGACCGCAGAATCCACGGCCCTTCCTCCCGTCGAGGAGAAGCCTCCACTCTTCGGCAAGAAGGAGAAGAAGGCGGTTCTCGACCCTCTCTGGGACGACAACCCGATCTCGTTCCAGGCGCTGGGCATCTGCTCGGCGCTCGCCGTGACGATCAACATGAAGCAGACCGTGACGATGTGCGTCGCGGTGATCTTCGTCGTCGCGATGAGCAACACCGTGATCTCGATCCTGCGGAAGATGATCCCGAACAAGATCCGGATCATCGTCCAGCTCACGGTCATCTCGAGTCTCGTGACGGTCGTCGACCTTTTCCTGCACGCCTACGCGTACGACGTGTCGAAGTCGATCTCGGTGTTCGTCGGCCTGATCGTCACGAACTGCATCGTGATGGGGCGCGCCGAGGCGTTCGCGATGAGCAACCCGCCCTTCCGGAGCTTCCTCGACGGGCTCGGCAACGCGCTCGGCTACAGCTGGATCCTGCTCACCGTCTCGTTCTTCCGTGAGCTGCTCGGATCCGGTGCCCTGTTCGGAATCCCGATCATCCACGCGGGTGACACCTACGTGAACAACGGCCTGATGGTGCTCGCGCCGGGGGCGTTCCTCCTGCTGGGCATCATCATCTGGATCCAGCGCGCCATCTCTGGCTACACGGAGCCGACCACATGATCGCCCTCATGCTCGCGTCCGCCGACCCCGACAGCATCGCCGGGCTGATCAGCCTCGCGCTGAAGTCGATCTTCGTCGAGAACATCCTGCTCGCGTTCTTCCTCGGGATGTGCTCGTACCTCGCGGTTTCGAAGCGCATCGACACGGCGATCGGGCTCGGCATCGCGGTGGTGTTCGTCGAGACGATCACCGTTCCAGCGAACTGGTTCATCTACAACTACATCCTCCGCGAGGACGCGCTGAGCTGGGCTGGGCTTCCCGGCACCAACCTCGAGTACCTCCGCCTGATCTTCTACATCGGCACGATCGCGGCGATGGTGCAGATCGTCGAGATGGCGATCGACCGGTTCAGCCAGAAGCTCTACACGGCGCTCGGCATCTTCCTGCCGCTGATCGCGGTCAACTGCGCGATCCTCGGTGCGTCGCTGTTCATGACCGAGCGCGACTACACGCTGCCGCAGGCGATCGTGTTCGGCTTCGGCGCGGGCCTCGGCTGGATGCTCGCGATCGTCGGCATGGCAGCGATCCGCCACCGGCTGCGCACGGCCAACATCCCGGCCTCGCTCAGGGGCCTCGGCATCGCGTTCATCACCACCGGTCTGATCGCGATGGCGTTCATGACCTTCAGCGGTATCCAGCTGTGAGTCGGGCGGAGTAGCCCACAGGCAACGGAATGGGAATCCTCAGCAGCATCCTGATCGGCGTCGTCAGTCTGACGATCGTCATCGTCCTGCTCGTCCTGGTGCTGATGTTCGCCGAGTCGAAGCTCGTGCACCGGGGCAAGGTGAAGATCCTCATCAACAACGACGAGGAGAAGTCGCCCGAGGTGGACGCCGGCGGCACCCTGCTCTCGGTCCTCTCGAGCCAGGGTGTCTTCCTGCCGTCCGCGTGCGGCGGCGGCGGCACCTGCGCGATGTGCAAGTGTCAGGTGCTCGAGGGCGGGGGCGACATCCTGCCGACCGAGCTGACCCACATCACGCGCAGCGAGGCCAAGGAGCACTGGCGCCTCGCGTGCCAGGTGAAGGTCAAGCAGAACATGAAGATCCGCGTGCCGGACGAGATCTTCTCGATCAAGAAGTGGGAGTGCACCGTCCGGTCGAACCACAACGTCGCGACCTTCATCAAGGAGCTGATCCTCGACCTGCCGAAGGGCGAGACGCTGCACTTCGAGTCCGGCGGCTACATCCAGATCGACGTCCCGCAGTACCGCGGGATCCAGTTCAAGGACTTCGACGTCGAGGAGCGGTTCCGCGAGGACTGGGACAAGTACGACGTCTGGCGGTACGTCGCGAACAACGAGGAGCCCTGCTTCCGCGCCTACTCGATGGCGAACCACCCGGCAGAAGGCAACATGGTGATGCTCAACATCCGCATCGCCACGCCGCCGCCGCGCACCGAGGGCATCCCGCCCGGCATCTGCTCGAGCTACGTGTTCGGCCTGAAGCCGGGTGACAAGGTCTCGATCTCGGGTCCGTACGGCGAGTTCTTCATCAAGGACACGCAGAACGAGATGGTCTACATCGGCGGCGGCGCGGGCATGGCCCCGCTGCGCAGCCACATCTTCCATCTCTTCCACACGCTGAAGACCGGCCGGAAGGTGAGCTACTGGTACGGCGCGCGCTCGAAGCGCGAGCTGTTCTACGAGGAGGACTTCCGCGCGATCGAGCGGGACTTCCCCAACTTCTCGTTCCACGTCGCGATGTCGGAGCCGCTGCCCGAAGACAACTGGACCGGGCCGACGGGCTTCATCCACCAGGTGGTCTACGACAACTACCTGAAGGACCACGAGAACGTCGACGAGATCGAGTTCTACCTCTGCGGCCCGCCGATGATGCTCACCGCGGTGCAGAAGATGCTCTACGACCTCGGCGTCGAGAAGGAACAGATCGCGTTCGACGACTTCGGGTCGTGAGCCGGCGCGCCGTGAACGGACGCTCGGCCGCTCTCGCGTTCAGTGTGGCCGTCCTGCTCGCGGCCTGCTCGCCGCGCCAGGTGGAGTACCACCTCCGCGGCGAGACGATGGGGACGTTCTACAACGTCAAGTTCCCGACGACGAAGGGGCCGGGCTACGCCGACGAGGTGCAGTCGCGGATCGATGAGCTGCTGAAGCAGGTCAATGCCCGCTTCAGCACCTACATCGACGACAGCCTGATCTGCCGGTTCAACGCGAACCGATCGACCGAGCCGTTCGTGTGCGACGCGGAGTTCGTCCGCGTGCTGCGCGAGTCGCTCCGGATCGCGCGCTGGACCGACGGCGCGTACGACCCGACGATCCTCCCGCTGGTCCGCGCCTACGGGTTCGGACCGCACAGCGAGCATCACGAGCCCGGGGCCGAGGAGCTCGCGGCTGCGCGCGCCGCGGTCGACTGGAAGCAGGTCGAGATCGTCGACGACACCCACGTGCGGAAGCTCGCACCGGACATCGAGCTCGATCTCAGCTCGATCGCGAAGGGTGCTGGCGTCGACCGCGTCGGCGACCTCCTCGACCAGCTCGGGCTGCCGGACCACATGGTCGAGATCGGGGGCGAGGTGGTGTGCGGCGGCGAGAAGGAACCCGGCGTTTCCTGGCGCATCGGCATCGTGAAGCCCGGCGGAGGCTCCGGCGAACCGATCCAGGAGGAGGTCGAGCTGACGGACCGTGCGCTCGCGACCAGTGGCGACTACCGCAACTTCTTCGAGTCGAACGGTCACCGGGTGCATCACGTCATCGATCCACGGACCGGGCACAGCACCGACAACGGCGTCGTGTCGGTGTCGGTGTTCGCCCCGACGTGCACGCTCGCGGACGGGCTCGCGACCGCGCTGATGGTGGTGGGGCCGGACGCGGCCGCCGGCGTCCTCGCGCATCCGGAGGTGCACGGGGTCGAGGTGCTCTACCTGCTGCGCGGGCCCGACGGCGGGGTCGTCGAGCGGCGGTTCCCCTGATCCGCCGGTGGCCTGACCCGCCGGTGGCCTGACCTGCCGGTGAAAAGATCCCCGAGGGCGCCGAGGCGCCCTCGGGGGCGTTCCCTTCCGCTTCAGGACCGGGGGGTCCCGAGCGTGTCTTCACCACTCCGGAGGACCGGTTCGCGGTCGGCGCGGCCGGGTTTTTCTCCGGACCCCCGCGAGCCGGGCGATGTCCGGATCAGCCCTCGGCCCGCTTCGCCGCCTGCCACGCCGCTTCGAGGGTCTGCAGATCGGCATCGCCGAGGTGCGTGCCGAGGGTCCGTTCGACCGCCCGGAACCGCGAGGAGAAGCGATCGATCGCCTCCCGCAGGGCGGTCTCGGGCTCCAGACCGTGATGGCGTGCGAGATTGGCGAGGCTGAACAGCACGTCGCCGAGCTCCGCCGTCGCGTGTGCGCGATCGCCGCTCGCCAGCGCCTCGTCGAGCTCCGCCAGCTCCTCGTCGACCTTCGCCCGCGGTCCTGCCGCGTCGGGCCAGTCGAACCCGACCCGGGCGACCTTCTCACCGACCCGGTACGCCCGCAGCAGCGCCGGCAGCGCCGCCGGCACGCCGTCGAGCACGCCGCGCGGCGTGTCCCCGCCGCTCTCCACCCGCTTGATCGCCTCCCACGTGCCGAGCGCCGCTTGGGGGTCGTCCACGCGGGCGTCCCCGAACACGTGCGGGTGGCGCCGCACGAGCTTCTCCGCGATCGCCGTCGCGACGTCGCACGCGTCGAAGCGCGTGGCCTCGCTCTCGATCTGCGCGATCATCAGGACGTTCATCAGGACGTCGCCCAGCTCCTCGCACAGTGCTTCCGGGTCGTCGCCGCGTGCCGCGTCCGCGGCCTCGAACGCCTCCTCGAGCAGGTGGGGGGCCATCGACGCGGCGGTCTGCTGCCGGTCCCACGGACAGCCGTCGGGCGCGCGGAGACGCGCCACGACGTCGAGCAGACGAGCGAGAGCGGACAGGGTGCGCTCGGGCATGGAGGGACGATAACCGGTCGACCGCGGAACGCGATTGCCGCGGGCGCGCCACCGCGCGATCATCGGCGCCCCTTGACGTCGAAGCGCAAGCACAAGAAGACCGCCGCCTCGCTCGGCCTGAGCGAGCGCGAGCTGATGCTCGCCGAGCTTCTGGACGAGGTGCTCGAGCACGTTCGTTGGCTGACGATCCTCGGCTACGGCAATCAGTTCATGCTTCGCGAGCACATCGCCGTCGACGATGCCGAGCGAGATCGGATTCTGAAAGCGGCGACCCGCGCCGTCGAGACGGACGCGCGGCTGCACGAGTGGCGCGAGCGCCTCGCGCGGCTGAAGAGCGAGGCGGCGCGGCTCGATCGGGCGTTCGACCGACGGCAACCCGACGAGGCCGGCCCACCCGAGCGGGCCGCGGGCGCCGATGGCGACTGACGAACGCGCGCCGACGCCGGTCTCCGCGTGCGTGATCTGCTACCAGGAGGCCGACCGGATCGAGGACTGCGTGCGGTCGCTCCTCGGGGTCTGTGACGAGATCCTCGTGATCGACAGCGGCAGTACCGACGGCACGGCCGAACGTGCGCGTGCGCTCGGCGCCGACGTGCGCGTGAACGCGCCGTTCCCCGGCCACCGCGAGCAGAAGCAGCTCGCCGTCGACCGCGCGCGCCATGACTGGGTGTTGTGTCTGGACGCGGACGAGCGATTGACCGACGGACTTCGCGATCGGCTCCGCGCGATCCGTGCGGCCGGCCTCACCGGAGCGGCGTACTCGATGCCGCGCCGCAATCACTACCTGGGTCGCGTCGTACGCCGCGGACTGTTCTGGCCCGACCGAAAGGTCCGGCTGTTCGACCGTCGCCGCTGCCGCTGGGGCGGCGTCAATCCGCACGACCGGGTCGAGGTGCCACCCGGCGCGACCGTCACGCCGCTCGACGAGAGCATCGAGCACCTGAGCTATCGCGATCTCGCGCACCATCTCCGGACGATCGACACCTTCACCCGCATCGCCGCTGCATCGCTCCACGACGCGGGACGGCGTGCGAACCTGTTCGATCTGCTGGTGCGACCGCCGTCGGTGTTCGTGAAGAGCCTGATCCTGAAGCGCGGCTTCGTCGATGGTTGGCGCGGCGTGCTGATCGCGGCGATGGCGTTCCGCTACGACTGGCTGAAGTATCGCCGCTTGTGGTCGCTGCAACGCGCCGACCGCGCGAAGGGGGGCACTGCGTGAACGACCTCCGCGTGCTTCACCTGTTCGCCAACTACAAATGGACGGGCCCGGCTGATCCGGCGATCCGGTGCGCGGTCGCGCAGCGGCGGGCGGGACTGGATGCCGTGTTCGCGCAAGCCGGCTGGACGCTGCCCGGTGCCGAGCACCGCATGGCGAAGGAGCTGTGGAACGCGCGCCTCCCGGGTACTCGCCGGACTCGAGCTGCGAAAGCACTTCCGAGCCGGAGCGACGCTGCGCGACGCGCGCCGGCTCACCGTCCGGCTTCGGCGCGATCGGTTCGACGTCGTGCACTGCCATCTGCTCGCCGACCACCTGATCGCCGCCGTCGCGCTGCGCTCGCTCGATCCCGCGGAGCGCCCGGTGCTCGTGCGCACGCTCTACGACGCCGCGGCGCCGCGGCGCGGCTGGCGCGCCTGGCTCGCGTTCGGTGCGACCGACGGCGTCGTCGCGCCGACCGAGCGCGTCGGCGAGCAGGTGCGCGAGCGCTTCGGCCTGCCGGTGGACCGGGTGCTCGTGCAGGATCCGCCGACCGAGCCAGAGCGCGTCGCGGCCGGCGCGGACCTGCGCGAACGGCTCGGACTCGCGCCCGGCGACTTCGCGATCGGCATCACGGCCCGCATCCAGCCGCACCGGCGGTTCGACCTGCTGTGGGACGTCGCCCGGCGGGTCGCCGACGCCCGACCGCACGTGCGCTTCGTGCTGCTGGGTCGAGGCAACGCGCGGGACGTCGAACGGCTGGTGACACGGCCGATCGAGCGCTTGCGTCTCGGCGCGCACGCCCGCCTGCCCGGCTATCTCCACGACCCCGACTACACGGGGGCGCTGCGCTCGCTCGATGCGTTCGTGTTTCTCGTGCCGGGCAGCGACGGGACGTGTCGCGCGCTGCGCGAGGCGATGGCGCTCGGGCTGCCGGTGGTCGCGACCCCGCGCGGGATGCTGCCCGACCTGCTCGGCGAGCACCGGGATCTCGCTGGCACCGGGCCCGCCGGTCTCGTCGTGGCGGAGGACCCACGCGCGCTGGCGGATGCGCTGATCGCGCTGATCGACGACCCCGACGCGCGCCGGCGGCTCGGTGCCGCCGCCCTCGCGCGCGTGCGCGGCCCGATGCACCCGACCGCCGCCAACGAGCGCCTGCTCGCGCTCTACGACCGCTGCCGCGAGCGGGGTGTCGCTTGATCGCCGTGCCCGATCCGGCGGCGGCGGTGCTCGCGCGGTGGCGCGATCAGTGCCGGGCCGTGCCCGGTGGGCTGCCGCGCGACTGTGTGCCGGTGCAGGCGCGGCTGGTGCGCGCCGTCGGCCGCGGCCACCTGCCGGGTCTCGGGGACGCGTACGTGAAGGTCATGGCGTTCCCTCGCGCACGGGACCGCCTGCGCTACAGCGTACGTCCGCTGCCCGCGGTCCACGAGGCGCGCGTGCTCGGCGCGCTGGCGGTGCGCGCACCCGACGTGCCCTGCCCCCGTGTGCTCGACGTCGTGGCCGACCGGGCGTTCGGGTTCCCGGTCCTCTCGGTGCTGGTCACGGCCGGGCTCCCGGTCGATCGACGCGCGCGGCCGGATCTCGCGGCGCTGGCGGCGGTCACGGCCCGGCTCGCGACGGTGGGGGTGTTCCATCCGGATCTGAACACGAGCAACTTCGTGCCGCTCGACGACGGCCGGATCGGCGTCCTCGACCTCCAGTCGGCCCGTCTCCGATCGGGTGCCCTCGGTCGCCGCCTGCGCCTGCGGATGGCCGCGAAGCTGCTCCTCGACGCCGGAGGCCCCGACGCCGATCCGGAGCCGATCGCGGCTGCGGGCCTGGTCGCCGGGGCCGACGTCGGCGCCCTCCGCGGCGCCGTGCGGCGACTGGCGATCGACCAGCTTCGCCGTCGGATCGCGCGTTGCCATCAGGAGAGCACGGAATTCCGTGTGCGCTGGCGGTGGAACGGCCGAGAGGTCCGCCGCCGCGACGCGCCGTCCGAGCTCCACTCGATCCGGGGCGGGGCCGAGATTCCCGAGATGTGGGTCGGTGACCGGGTTGCCGAGGTACTGGACGGCCGCACACCCCGACTCGCCGGCGTGTTCCGCAAGTGGAGGTGGCTTCCCGGGCAAAATGCGGCCTATATTCGCGGACAGGACGACCGGTCGATCTCCCGCGAACAGGCGGCAGATCTCCTGGCGAGCGCAGCGCGGTGGAGACGGATCCGCCGGACGAAACGGCTCGACGCCGGTGGCGGATCGACGTCCGAGTGACAACGGGACGGACTTCGACAGACCATGCACCGGAACGGTAGAGCACTGGCGCTCGATGCGACCGCGTCGGAGGCGCAGGCCGCGCCTTTGATCCGGCTGGATCGCCCGCCACGCCGCGTGTTGTTCTTCGGCAAGAGCATGGCGCGGACGCGCTCCACGGGTGGCCTGGTCGAGGCGCTCGAACGGCACGGACTCGACGTCCGCTGGCTGAACATGGCCAAGCTCCGGCGCTGGCGCGGGCGCAACGGGGCGGAGCGCCACGCGCGCCGCGTGTTCGAGCGCCATGCGCCGGATCTGGTGTTCGTGTTCTGCCGGGACCTCCCGAAGACGCTGCTCGCCGAGTTCTCCCGGCGGGCCACGGTCGTGCTCTGGGTCGAGGAGTCGCTGCGCGACATCGGCGCCGAGCACGTCGACTACTTCGCGCTCGCCGACCTCGTCTTCATGACGAATCCGAGCAAGTTCGCCTGGCTGCGCGAACACGGTGTCCATCACACGGCCTTCGTGCTCGAGGGATTCTCGACGACCTGGCACCGGCCGCTCGCCCGGTCGCGCAAGCAGAAGCAGGACATCGTGTTCATCGGTGGGCCGGGCAAGGACGGCTCACGCGTGTCGTTCCTCGCGGAGGTCGCGCGACGTTTCGATCTGCAGATCCGGGGGCCCGGCTGGGATCGGTGGCGGCGCGAGTACCCGCACCTCGAGGTGGGCGAGCCGGTGGGCCCGCGGCGCTACCGCGAGCTGTGCGCGACGTCGCGCATCGTTCTCGGCATCAACCAGGTGAACGACGACCCCCTCTATTTCAGCAATCGGACCCTGTTCACGCTCGGCTGTCGTGGTTTCCACCTGACGCATTACGTGCCGAAGCTCGAGACGGTGTTCGAGAACCACGAGCACCTCGTCTGGTATCGGGACCTCGACGACTGCTTCACGCAGATCGAGCACTACCTGACGAGGCCGGACGAGCGCGAACGCATCGCGCGGTCGGGCTGCGCGTTCGTCACCGCCGAGCATCAGTTCGACAAGCGCGTGGCGTACATGCTCGAAGTGCTGCGCACCGGGATCCTGCCGAACGCCGACCTGCCGCGGCCGGAAGCCGCCGCGCGGGACGGCCGCCGGGCGAGCCTGCCGAGTCTTGCGGAGTGACGGCGGCGGAGATCTCCGCGCCATCGGGCGCTCCCGCGTGCCGCCGGATCGCGTGCGCGCCGCTGGTGACGGCCTCGCCGTTCCTCGCTACACTCCGACCCCTCTCTCCCCGCGCACCGCGGCGCACGGCCGCGTGCGGATCGCCCTGACCCCTACGGAACGCCCCGAGCGCCCCCTGACCCGGTCGTGAACGGCAGACTGCGCGTACCTGCACGTGCTGGCCGAAACCGGCTACTCCGGGGGCGAGGTGCAGCTCGAGCACCTGCTGCGACACCTGCAACAGCGTGGTCACGAGAACCACCTCGTGCTGCCGCCGCGTGCCCGCTTCGCGGCGGTCGCGGCAGATCTCGGCGTCCCGGTCGCGACCCTCGACCTGCGGCGCCCGTTGAGCACGGGCGCGGTCGCGAGATTGCGGAGCCACGTGCGCCGCCTCGGGCCGGACGTCCTGCACTTCGGCTGTGGCCGCTCGCTGCTCTGGGGCGGGTTGGCGACGGTCGGGATCGGCACACCGGTGAAGGTCACGACGCGCCGTATCGACTACCCGATCGGGCGATCGCTCTATCGGGGCGGCCGCTATCGCCGCCTGGTCGACCACGTCGTCGCGAACTGCCGCTCGGTGGAGCGCCGGGTGCTGGACGCCGGTGTGCCGCGGAGCCGCGTCACCCTCGTACACGAGGGCATCGACGTCGCGCCCTGGCGCGAGGCTCGTGCGGATCGCGACGCTGCGCGCGAACGTCTCGGATTGCCGGCGGACGCCTTGGTGGTGAGCTGTGCGGCGACGCTGCGACCACGCAAGGGGCAGCGTCTCCTCGTCGATGCCTTCGCCCGTCTCGCGGCAGAACGCGCCGGCGCCGTGCTCGTCCTCGCGGGCGCCGGCAGTGACCTGGAGATGCTGCGCGAACGCGCGGCGCAGACCGGCCTCGGCGATCGCATCCGCGTTCCCGGACCGGTCTCCCCGGTGCGGGATCTCTACGCGGCGAGCGACGTGTTCACGATGCCGTCGTTCCACGAAGGGCTGAGCAACGCCTGTCTGGAGGCGGCCGCTGCGGGTCTCCCGCAGGTGGTCACGTCGGTGGGCGGCCTGCCGGAGATCGTCGAGGACGGCCGTCACGGCTTCGTCGTCGAGCCCGGCGACGTCGCGTCGCTCGCCGACCGGCTGGCGCGGCTCGCCGACGATGCGGCGCTGCGAGCGCGCTTCGGCGCCGCCGCGCAAGCCCACGTGACGCGGACGTTCACCGCGGCCCGCATGGCAGGCGGCATGGAGTCGCTGTTCGTGCGTCTCGTCGAGGAGCGACGTGCGGTCGCGGGCGCGGAGGTGCGGAGTTGAAGCGCATCCTGGTGCTGAAGACCGCGGCGCTCGGCGACGTGCTCAGGACGACCTCGATCTTGCCGGGTCTGGCCGCGCGTCACGGACCGTGCCGCATCACCTGGGTGACGGCGCCGGAAGCCGTCGACCTGATCGCACGGCACCCGTCGGTGGACGATGTTCGCCCGCTGGACGTCGCGGACACCGCCGCGGCCGAGGCGCTCGGCGAGCAGCTCGCGCGCGAGCGCTTCGATCTCGTGGTCTCGTTCGACGACGAGGAGCCGCTCTGCCGGCTGGCGTCTGCGGTCGGTGGCATCCGCCTGGTCGGCGCCTACCGGACACCGGCGGGTGAACGCGCCTACACCGACGACTCCGAGCCGTGGTTCGGGATGGGGCTGCTCGCCCGCGCGGGACGTGCAGAGGCCGATCGGCGCAAGCTCGCCAATCGACGGTCGCATGCGGCGATCCTCGGGAGCATTCTCGACGTCGAGCCGGCGCGGCCCGAGCTTCCACTCGACGCGGGAAGGCTCGAGGCCGCGGCCGACCGGATCGCGGCGAGACGCCGTCATGCGGCGGCGCCGGTCGTCGGCCTCAACACCGGTGCCGGCGGGCGTTGGAAGACCAAGGCCCTGCCCACCGACCGGACGATCGAGCTCATCGCCCTGCTGCACGAGCGCATGGCGGGTGACGTGACGTTCCTGCTGTTCGGCGGCGCCGAGGAAGCCGAGCGCAACCGGGTGATCCGGGGCGGCGTCGTCGCGCGGCACGTGCCGGTCGATCTCGTCGACACCGGCACCGACAACGACCTGCTCGACTTCGCGGCGCTGATCTCCCAGTGCGACGTCCTCGTCACCAGCGACAGCCTCGGCATGCACGTCGCGATCGCGCGGCAGGTGCCGGTCGTGGCGTTCTTCGCGCCGACCTCGGCGGCGGAGATCGAGCTGTTCGGCCCCGGAGAGAAGATCGCCAGCACCGCCCCGGACTACTGCTCCTACCGGCCCGATGCCGACAACGCGACGATCACCCCCGAGCGCCTCGCGGACGGCGTCGCGCGCGTGCTGGCGATCGGGTCGCCCGAGCGCCGTCAGGCGGGAACCTGACGACCGGTCGCCGGGCTACCGCTGTCGGTCGAACACCAGCACGTCCCGCGCCCCGATCCCGAGGATCAGCCGGTCGCCGTCGAGACGCACGTGATCGGCCGTGTCGAGCGCCGCGATCACGCGGTGCTCCTGCTCCATCACGGCGGGTGCACCCGCGGCTCGCGTCATCGCGAGCGGCCCGGCGTCGAACACGCCGCCCGACCAGGTCCACGGGCCCGAGAACCGGTTGATGCCGGTGTTGCCGGCGAGCTTGTCGTCGGCGAACTGCATCGTGACCTCGGCCCCGGCCAGCGCCGGTTGGCCGTCGACCGTCGCGAGCTTCCAGGAAGTGCCGGCGATCGGGGGCATGTCGGGATCGGGACCGCTCGCACACGCCGAGAGCAGCGCAGCGAGCACGAGGGCGGAGGCGAGAGGACGCACGATGTCGAGAGGATACGCGGAGCCCTTGGCCGGCGTCAGGTGAGTTGCGCGAGGAACCGGTCGGTCATGCCCGACACGTAGTCGCAAACCACGCGCTCGAGCCCGTCGGCGTCGATGCGAGCCTGCAGGCGCTCGGGCAGCTCCGCCGGGTGCGCGACGAACCGTTCGAACGCCCGCCGGATGCGCTCCTGCCCCGCCTCCATCACCGACAGCACGCGACGGGATCGGTAGAACCGATCCCGCAGGAACGCCAGCAGCTCCTGCGACTCGACGATCATCTCGTCACCGTGGCGCACCTCCGGGTGCACCGAGCCCACGGCCGACCAGAGCTCGTCGGTGGTCTGGACGAGGTCGTGGATCAGCAGCGAGATCATCGTGCTGAGGGTCGCGGGAACGCCGTCGTGCCGCCGTCGCCCCTGCGCGCGCCGCCAGAGCCGCAGCTCGGCCGCGTCGCCGACCTCGAACACCCCGAGCCTGAGCCCATCGTCCAGATCGTGGCAGAGGTAGGCGATCTTGTCGCAGAGGTCGACGACCTTCGCCTCGGCCGGCGGTGCCGGTCGCGGTGGATGCAGGTCGTCTGGCAACGGGAAGCCGTCCGGCACCTTGCCCTTGAGCAGCGACAGGCGCGTCGGGTCGGTGAGGTTCAGGCCGTGGCCGTGCCCGTAGCGCGGCTCGAGCGCGTCGACGATGCGCAGTCCTTGCGCGTTGTGCCGGAACCCGCCGTGCGCGCGCATCAGCTCGTCGAGGGCGTCCTCGCCGACGTGCCCGAACGGTGGGTGCCCGAGGTCGTGCGCGAGCGCCACGGCCTCGGCCAGGTCGGCGTTGAGCGCCAGTGCGCGTGCGACGCTCCGAGACATCTGCGAGACCTCGAGCGAATGCACCATCCGGCTGCGGTAGTGATCGCCCTCCCAGGCCGCGACGACCTGGGTCTTGTGCTGCATCCGGCGAAACGCGCGGCTGTGGATCACGCGATCGCGATCGCGCTGGAACGCGGTGCGGAGCGCATCGGGCGGCTCCGCCAGACGCCGTCGCGCGTCGCGGCTCCGTGCGGCGAAGCGGCAGAGCTCGCGCAGCTCACGGTCTTCCAGGTCCTCGCGTCGAAGCCAGGTCACGGCACCGTCTCGCGCCTCGAAACGCGGTTCGGGCGCGGAAATGAAGCGAGGGCCCGACGGTGGCGCCGGACCCTCGCGTTGGTACCCCCTAGGGGACTCGAACCCCTGTCCCTTGGCTGAGAACCAAGTATCCTAGGCCTCTAGACGAAGGGGGCGGCGGGGCGAAAACGTCTATCCGCTGCTCCCCGGATCGTCAAGGATCCGCGCCATTCTTCCGCGTCGCGCAGGCGACTCGCCGCGCACGGAGAACCGATGACCACGATCGCACAAGCACTTCTCCCGTTGTGGGCCGCTCTCGCCCTGCTCGCCGGCAACGGCTGGCTCGGCATCTACCTCGCCGACACCGCGCGACCGACGGTGGCCGAGGTCGTGCCGGATTCGCCGGCGGCCCACGGGGGTCTGACCGTCGGCGATGTGATCGCGGCGGTCGACGGCCAGAAGGTCGACACGCCCGACGCGCTCGTCAAGCAGATCGCCGCGCTCGATCCGGGCACCGAGGTCAAGCTGTCGATCGAGCGCGGCGACCAGACCACCGAGCTCGTCGTCGTGCTGGGCCAGCGGCCCGCCGAGCCGGCGCAACCGCCCCGCGAGCCGCGTGCTCCTGCGCGCCGGCCCGCGGCACCGGCTCCCGAGAGCACGTCGCCGGCCGCGACCAAGGCGTGGCTCGGCGTCGTCCTCCAGATCACCGACGGTGGCCTGCTCGTCCAGGGCGTGACCGACGGCGGACCCGCCGCGAAAGCCGGGTTGAAGGCCGGCGACGCGCTGCGCTCGATCGGCGATCAGCCCGTGCCGGACTGGGACGCGCTGCAGCAGGCCCTGAAGGACTGCGAACCCGGCCACGAGATCCAGGTCGGCGTCCGGCGCGGCGACCAGGTCGTGACGCTCCCGCTGACGGTCGGCTCGGTGCCGGTGCAGCGCGGAGAGGGTCTCCGGCCGGTCGAGCCACCGACCGCGGGCGGCCAGATGCGGCCCGTCGAGCCCTCGATCGAGCAGCTCCGCGCCGAGATCGAACGGCTCCGCACCGAGCAGCAGCGCCTCGTCCAGCGCCTGGACGCGATCGGCAAGCGGCTCGACCAGCTCGACCAGCGACTGGATCGCGCGGGCCGGGACGGGTGAGATCGGGAAGAGCGACCCGGCGTCCACCGTCCGAGTGGGGCCCGAGCGGCCGCCAGCAGATCCCGATCCGATGCGCTACCTCGTCACCGGCGGAGCCGGCTTCGTCGGTTCCCACCTCGTCGATCGTCTGATCGAACGGGGCGATTCCGTCGACGTGCTCGACGATCTCTCGGCCGGCCGCCGGCAGAATCTCGACGCCCACGCCGCCGACTCGCGTCTCGAGCTCCACGTCGGCTGCGTCACCGACGCGTGCCTCGTCGACGAGTTGGTCGCGCGCGCCGACGTCGTGCTCCACCTGGCGGCGGTCGTCGGCGTGCCCCGCGTGCTGGCGACCCCGCTCCGCGCCCTCCGTGTCAACGCGTTCGGCAGCGAGGTGGTGCTCGACGCCGCGGTGCGCCATCGGCGGCCGGTCCTCCTCGCTTCGAGCTCCGAGGTCTACGGGGACGGCGACGGTCGCGAGCGGCCGTTCCGCGAGACGGATCCCGTCGTGCTCGGCGGGACCGACGGCGTCCGCGGAGGCTACGGCTGCTCGAAGGCACTGGCCGAGTGGTCGGCGAAGGCGCGCGCACTCGAGCTCGCGCTCGACGTGATCGTCGTGCGGCTGTTCAACGTCGTCGGTCCGCGCCAGCGCGCGAGCCAGGGGATGGTGCTGCCGCGCTTGTGTGCCCAGGCGATCCGCGGCGAGCCGCTGACCGTCTACGGGGACGGCCGGCAGACGCGGTGCTTCGCGCACGTCGCCGACGTCGCCGACGCGATCGTCGCGCTGTGCGACGCCCCCGGCGCGTGGGGCGGGACGTTCAACGTCGGCACCGACCAGGAGGTGTCGATCCTGGAGCTCGCCGAACGCGTGATCGGCGGCACCGGGTCCGCCGGCGGGATCACCCACATCCCGCATCGGGAGGCCCATCCGGCGGACGCCCAGGACGTGCGGCGGCGCGTGCCCAGCCTCGAGGCGCTCGAGGCCATGATCGGCTGGCGTCCCCTGCGGGACCTCGGCGAGGTGATCGCGGACGTGCTCGCGGCGCCGGGCCGGG
>CAWGKH010000018.1:0-18338 GCA_963823025.1 uncultured Planctomycetota bacterium
GTGTGGCCGGCTCGAGCCTGACGATCACACTGACTGCGGCGGCGACCGAAGCGGGCCTGTCGGTGTTCTTCCTCGGCGGCGATCCCGGGACCGCCGATGCCGCGGCGAAGATCCTCCGCACACGCTTCCCGCGCCTCGCGATCGCAGGCACCGCTTTCCGCCCCACGGATTCGATCGGGATGCGTCGCAGCTCGAGGCCGTCGAACTGCAGCTTCGCGACGCTGCACCGGATATCGTCTACGTTGCGCTCGGCTCGCCCAAGCAAGAACACGTGATCGCGCGGCTGCGATCGTGCCTCCCGCGGGCCTGGTGGATCGGCGTCGGCATCAGCTTCAGCTTCGTCACCGAGACGTCCGCCGTGCACCGCGCTGGATGCAACGCGCCGGACTCGAGTGGCTCCATCGACTCGCGCAGGAGCCGCGCCGCCTGGCACGGCGATACCTGCTCGATGGATTGCCGTTCGCCGGTCGGTTGTTCGCACGCTCGCTGCGCGAACGGTGGAGCGATACCACAGTTTCGGAACGCGTCCGCGCGCCGGAGCCCGAACGGTCCGATCGGAGTCAACCGTGACCGAGCGGCTCCACCTCGCGGTATCGATCGTCAACTACCGGACGCCCGCCCTGGTGGTCGAGTGCGTCGAGTCCGTCCTGCCCCAGATCGACCCGATCACCGATCGCATCGTCGTCGTCGACAACCAGAGCGGTGACGACAGCGTCGCCGTCCTGCGCGCCGCGATGGCGGCGCGCCACTGGCACCCCGTGCGACTCGTCGAGGCGCCCCGCAACGGCGGCTTCTCCGCGGGCCACAACCTCGGGATGGAGTCCGTCGCTTCCGACTGGTACTCTGCTGTTGAACAGCGACACGATCGTCCGGCCGCACGCGGTGGAACGACTTCTCGCCGCGGCCCGCGCGGCACCCGACGTCGGCATTCTGCTCCGCGACTCGAATGGCCCGACGGCAGACCGCAGACGAGCTGCTTCCGATTCCACACACCGATCAGCGAGCTGATCCATGCGGCCCGACCGGCCCGATCACACGATTCCTCGAGCGGTGGAACGTCCCGATGCCGATCCCCGACACGGCTGTCGAGGTCCCGTGGACGAGCTTCGCGGCGGTGTTGCTCCGCGGCTCGATGCGGGACGAGGTCGGACCGATGGACGAGGGTTTCTTCATGTACTACGAGGACGTCGACTACTGCCGGCGCGCACGCCGGATCGGTTGGTCGATCCACCACGAGCCCTCGGCGCAGGTCGTGCACCTCCGCGGACAGAGCTCGTCGGTCAAGAGCGACACGGCCGCGCGCCGGCGCAGACCGGGTTACTACTACGCGTCGCGACGCCACTACTACCGGCGGGCACTGGGCCGGCTGGGACCGGTGCTCGCCAACACGTGTTGGACGATCGGCCACGCCATCGCGCGCTGCCGCGAGCGCTTCGGCAAGAAACAGCCGCACGCGGTCGCAAACGAGCTGGTGGACATTTGGAGGGAGCGCGCTGAGGTTGCCGGACTTCGTGATCATCGGCGCGATGAAGTGCGGCACGAGCACGCTCCACTCCCAACTCGCGGCACGGAGCGGCTTCCTGATGAGCGATCCGAAGGAGCCGAACTTCTTCAGCGACGACGAACGGTTCGCTCGCGGTGTCGCCGAGTACGCGAAGCTCTTCGAGAGCGCTGGGTCGGAGCAGCTCTGCGGTGAATCGAGCACGCACTACACGAAGCTGCCCACCCATCCTCGTACCGTCGAGCGGATGGCGAAGCTCCTTCCCGGGGCGCGCTTCGTCTACGTGATTCGCCACCCGCTCGATCGCATCGTCTCGCAGTAAGTCCACGAGTGGACGCAACGCGACGTGCGCGAGGACCTCGCCCAGGCAGTGGAGCGTCATGCGCGCTTCGTGGCGTACAGCTCGTACACGATGCAGATCACCCGTACCTCGAAAACTGGTCGCGCGATCGAGTCCTGCTCGTGGCCTTCGAGCGGATGGTCGCGCAGCCGGACGAGGAGCTGGCGCGGATCTGCGCGTTCCTCGGCGACACGACGCGCGAACTCCCGAAGTGGCGGCGCGATCTGCCGTCGGACAACGTGTCCGCGCGACGGCTGCGCAAGAGCGGACTGCGCGACGCCCTGAACGCGGTGCCTGGCGCCACCGCGCTGAAGAGCCTGATGCCCGAGAGTCTCAGGGAGCGGATGAAGTCCGTGTGGCGCATGCGCGAACGGCCGCGGCTCTCCGAGGCCATGCAGGCGCGGCTCGCCTCCACGATCGACGAGGATCTCGCACGACTCTCCCAGTGGCTCGGGCGCCCGATCACCACCAACACGTGGCACGACGCCGTCGCCGATCGGCCTCTAGACTGGGCGGGAACCTGATCGGCGCCCTGCAGGCTCCGGCTCGAGCCGACTGGATGGCGACGAACGGCAGAGTTACATTGCCCGGCGCTCCACGCCAGCGCGGCCTCCCGCCGCCACGGAACGGGCATGCCCTCCTGCGGCGGGTATGCCCCGAGGCAGCCGGCCGCGCCTCCGCAACTCCGTGGCCGCTCCATCTCCGCATCCTCGCGTCCCGCGAGGATTGCCCGACTTCGCGGGTCAAGGACCGCGTGACATGACCGAACCCTCGCGGCCCTCGCACGGACCAGCCCGGATCCTGCTCGTCTCGACGCGACGCGCCTGCCCCGACATCTCGCGCTCGTTGACCTTCGAGTTCGAGGACGTGATCGCTTCCGTCGATCACGTGGACGTCGTCACGCCTCGGACGTGGAGCCTGCGCAAGACGTGGCGCTACCGTCTCGATCAGCATTTCCCGGCGCTCTCGATCCGGCTCCCGCGCACCGCGCCGCCGAGACGCAAGCCCTACGAGCTGGTCGTGTTCGTCTGCCAGAGCCTCCTGGACCTGGCGCACTCGGTACCGGTGGACGCGTTGCGGAGAGCCGGCAGCCGCAGCGTGCTGTACGTCGAGGAGCTCTGGCGTCACGGGTTGACCGAGCGACGCGGTGAGCTCCGCTGGGTGCGGCGGTTCGATCACGTGTTCCTCTGTTGCGAGGGCACGGTGCGGACGCTGCACGAACTCACCGGCGTCCCCGTCGACTACGTCGCTCCCGCGGTCGACATGAGTCGCTGGGCCGACCGGCGGCCGGAGGCACCGCGAGGTGTCGACATCCACTGGTTCGGCCGGCGCAACCAGCAGATCCACGAGAAGCTCAAGGCATACGCGAAGCGAGCGGAGCGGTTCTACCTCTACGACACGGCGATCCGCAGCGATCCGGAGGACATGGCCGACCACCGCGACCAGTTCCGGAGCCGACTGACCGCCACGAAGATCGCGATCGTGCTTCCGGCCAAGATCAACCTCGGTCACGAGATCCGCGACCAGCAGGAGGTCGGCTTCCGCTTCTTCGAGTGCCTCGCGGCCGGAACGGTCCTGGTCGGCGAACCACCGCGCACGATCGTCGCCGGCGATCTGCTCGGCTGGCGCGACGCGGTCGTTCCGGTCGATCCGGCGCGCGGGCTCGAGAGGACCCTCGACGACCTGCTGGCCGATGACCCACGGCGCGCCAGCATCTCGGCGCGGAACACGTGGGAGTCCCTTCGCCGGCACGACGTGTCTCACCGCTGGGCATGGATGCTGGATCGCCTCGGCATGTCGTCGCTTCCCGAACTCGACCGCCGGCTCGCGGCGCTCGAAACGGCGGCCGAGCGGTTCGCCGGCGCGGGAGTCGCTCCGGCCGACTGACGCGTTCCCGACTCACGGGCCGCGGCCGCTCCGCCGCGGCATCGCGGTCGGGGCCTTGTACTCGATCAGCGTCGCCCGCCGGCCGCGGATCCGGCTGACGAGGAAGCGCGCGGCACCGACGAGTTCCGGCACCTTGCCGAGCGCGCAGAAGCCGGCATAGAGCGACGCATCGGCCGGTCGATCTCCGTGCCGCAGGCGGTGACGACGGATGCGATGGAACAGCAGCGCATTGCCGCCGAGCCACGCGCCGAACGCCACCGACGCGGCGACCGGCCAAGGCCACCAGCGGCTCGCCACCAGACCGGCGACCACGCACGCGAGTGGCCAGCCGACGACCCAGAACATCCCACTCCTCAATGCGTGGCGGCGAGGGTAGTCGCGCCCGTACATCGCGATGCCCTCCGCGACGACGAATCCGCCGCGCACGGAGCGACGCCACCACTGCGAGAAGTGCCGCATGTCGACGTCGTGGACGGTCATGTCGGCGTCGATGCGCAGCACCTTCCAGCCGGCACGGCGAATGCGCAGGCAGAGTTCGGGTTCCTCACCGGCGATCAGCCGATCGTCGAAGCCGCCGACCGCGTCGAAGGTCGCGGTGCGCATCAGCGCGTCGCCGCCACACGAACGGGTCTCACCGATCGCCGTGTCCCACTCCATGTCGCACAGACGGTGATAGACGTTCGCGTCACGCCGCTGTTCGCGACGCCGGCCGCAGACCACGCCGACGTCGCCCCGCTCCGCCAGCACGGACGCCGCACACTCGAGCCAACTCGGTGCGAGCTCGCAGTCGCCATCCAGGAACTGCACCGCCTCGACCGCGGGCCACCGATCCCGGAGCGCCCGATAACCGGCGTTTCGAGCGCGCGCCGCCGTGAACGGTCGGTCCTGCATCAGCTCGACCACGGTCACTCCGCGCGCACGCGCGATCGCGACGCTGTCGTCTGCGGACCCCGAGTCGACATAGACGATGCGCGAGGCCGGAATCGGCAACGAGTCGAGGCAACGGACGAAACGCTCGCCCTCGTTGCGTCCGATGGTCACGACGCCGAGCTTCCCGGCGTCCGCCTCGCATCCAGGCTCACTCACGCATCCCCTCTCGAACGATCGAGAACCACGCCGGCAACCGTCGCCCCCGCCGCGCGCACCGACTGGACGAGGGACGTGATCCCGGTCTTCGAGGACCGGGACTGGTCCACGACGATCTCGACCGCGTCCACGAGTCGCAGGATCGCATGGCCGTCCGGGCGCTCGGCGAGACTCGGCAGCTCGAGGATCACGAATCGGGCGCGTTCGGCGAGCTGATCGAGGAGTTGGCTCAACGGCCGCTTGGATCGTGCGTACGACTGGCGTGCACCGGCGACATCGTCGTCGTCACCGAACGCGACCGACGCCTCGCTCGAATCAGAGAGGAACCGGAGCCCGGGCACTCCGGTCGGCACGAGCGCCTCCTCGAGCTTCGCCCGACCCTCGAGCACGTGCGTCCATCCGAGCGTGCTCCTCAGCCCGAGGCGCCGCTGCAGCCACGACGGCTTGCCTCCACAGCCGACGTAGACGACCTCCTCCCCGCCGTGCAACGCGAGACCGACCGCGAAGCACCCCGCGACACGGGACGCGTCGCCGTTGGGGGCATCCGTGACGAACGCGATCTCGAGGCCTACCTCGCTCATCGGATCGAACGACCACTTCGGCCAGAGCGACGCGATCGCGTCCTCGAAGTCGCCGAGACGCTCGAGCAGTGGCTGCGGCAGACGCGCTCCGCCCTCGGAGGCCTTGGTGCGACGGCCGTCCACCGCGCCGTGATACGGTGCGTGCAGGCGCTTGAGATCCGACGGGTGGCGCACGACCGGATCCCGCAGCGCGCGCAGGATCGCGATGAATGCCGCAGCGAGACCGCCCAGGAACATGCCGAGCAGCAGCGTCTTCGCTCGGTTGGGGCCCACCTTCGTCTGCGGCCACGTGGCACGGTGCACGACGCTGATGTTGCTGAGATCGAGTTGGTCGAGACGCTGGATCTTGTCGAGACTCGCGTAGCTCTCCTCGAGGCGATCGGCCTGTGCACCGAGATCGGTCGCCTTCTTCTTGAGCTCGCTGAGCTTCAGGTCGAGCGACGACAGCCGCTCGAGCTCGCTGCGCGCGTCCTTCAACTGCGTTTCGCGGTCGGCCTTCCGGTTCGTCGCGGCAACGATGCCGACGATCGCGTCGTCGAGCTGCTGGCGGAGCTGGAGCTTGCGCGGATCGTCCTCGACGACGCCACCGCTCTGGTACTCGACGATGGGTTTGGTTTCCGCGAGCTGGGCCGTCACCGCGGTCATGCGTGATCGGAGCTCCTGAAGCGCTTTCTGGACCTTCGGATCGGTGCCGAAACTCTGCAGCAGGAGCTCGTTCTCGCGGCGCGTCAGCTCGCTCATCAGCGAGCTCAGCGACGCGTCACTCGGGATTGGCGAAGACCTGCTTCGTCTTTCCGACAGTGCGCTGCGCCGGGGCCTTGTCGTAGAGCTCCTGAAGCAGACCCTTGCGCGCCTGCAGCGACTCGAACTCGACGCGATCCGCGATCAGGCCCGTCTCGAGCTCGCCGATGTGTTTGAAGAGCGCATCGCGCTGTGCCTTCATGTCGAAGATGCGGTTCTCCTGCTCGTACTCATGGAGAGCCCGCGCGGCCTCGGAAGCCTCGCGCTCGACGGTGTCCCACTCCTCGCGGAGGAACGCCAACGAGCTCGATGTTTCGAACACCTCCCGGTGCAGGTCGAACACGGCCTCGAGCGCGGCATCGACGATCATGTGCGCGAGCCGCGGCGAGGTCGCGACACAGCTCACGGTCAGGACGCTGGAATCCGGCTCGGGGAAGATCGCCAGACTGGACTCCAGCGCGTGCTGCGCGGCATCGAGCGGTGACGCACTCTCGCTCCCGGAGCCGCCCCCCGACGAGTCCGAGAACCACCACGCCTGGAGCTCATGGAGCAGGCGGACCTGGATCGGCGTGCTCTGATCGTCGTCCGCGGCCGGATCGTACGGCTCGAGGATCGTCTGCGGGCCGACCGCCTCCGCCACGAGCTGCATCAGGCGGGGGCTCTGGAGGATCTGCATCTCGTTGGCGAGCGACTCGCGGAGGCTCCCGGGTCGGGCCTGCCCACCGGCGACCGCGGTCTCCGGCGTCACCGACTCGCGGACACCGGGGCGAACCAGCAGCTTGCCGATCGACTCGAACGTGTTCGGGTGGATCGCCCCGGCGAACACCCCGGCGAACGTGCCGAGCGCGAAGATCACGAGGCAGATCCACCGCGACCGCCACGCCGCGCGGAACACGAAGGCCACAGTGTCGGACAGACTCGTGTCGTGCTCCTGCGCGACGGGCTCGGTCCGCCAGGCCGCACTCTCGGTGTCGGCCATCGCCGGCGAATCGCCGTGGAGACCAACACCCTCGCCGCCAGCCCGGCCCGCTTCGTCCGCCCCGTGTCGAGTGAGTCCTCGGGAGTGCCGCTCGCCGTGCTGCATCGGATATCCGTCGTCCATCGATCAGAACCTCGCCGGCCGGCGTGCCCGAGGTCTGGGCCGCAGGACGGGATCAGCCGTGATTCTCCGCTCCGCAGCGATCGGGTGCACGGAGGCTGCGATCGCCGCGGGGAAAGCCATCGTCCGGAGCATGCCCGAGAGGCCGCCGAGTCCCATCAGAATCGGCGAATACGCGAACGCGTTGACGGTCGCATCGACCGAGTGCAGTGCCATCAGAACTCCCATCGTCATCAAGAGGCACGCGGCCGTGGGATCGCGCACCCGACGGACACGGGACCAGAGCCCGAGGCTCGGCAGCATGTAAAGGCCGAGGATCGCCATCAGCCCGAGTACACCGTTCTTCGCGAACGCGATGATCCAGAGGCTGTCGGTGACGACCTTGGAGAACTGATCGTCAGCGGACTTCACGTACCTGAAAGTCCCAGTTCGACCAGCCGAACATCCAACGATCCTGGGCGTGCGCGAGCAACCGGTTCTCGGAGTCGATCCGGTAGGCCAGGGAGTCGGCACGCTCGGTCGAGATCGTCTCGGAGATCCGTATCAGGCTCTGGCCGTTCCACGTCCCGCTCGCGCGCACGGCGACGAACAGCCCGACCAGAACGAGGATCATCACCCAGGTCTGTCGGACGAAGGACTTGGGCCACTGCGTCACCAGGAAGGCCCCCGTCAGGAACAGCAGCAGGGCCCCCATCGACCGTGCGCCGACGAGCGTCAATGCGAGCAGCGCCGCGACGACACCGATCGGCATGCCGAAGATCCGGATGCGTCGTCGGGCTCGCCAGAACGAAAACGCCAGGAGCGATGCGCCGGCCAGCCACATCGTCAGCTCGAGCCCGTGGTGCATGAACACCATCGGGCGATAGATCGAGCCCCGCCGCGATTGGAGGAAGTTGTCCTGATGCACGCCGTACACGTAGCGATGGAACTGCGGGCTCATCCGCATCTCGTACAGGCACAGCGGAACGTAGACGACGGCAACCGTGATCACCGCGACGGCCCAGCGCTGCAGTCCCTCGATCGAACCGAGGTAGACACGGCCGGCCACGTAGGGTGCGCCCCAGACCAGGAAGCGCCAGACCACCGACGAAAGCGCGTCGTGCAACCCGTTTGCGTTCGAGACGGCGGACACGCCGGCCGACAGGCACCAGACGATCATCGGCACATCCCAGACCGAGGGCCTCAGCCTCGCGAGGCCCTGCGAATCGCACAGCGTCATGCCGGCGAACAGACCGATGGCGATCGCGGTCTCCTTCGTGAAGTCGGGGAAACCGGGCAGCGAGATCTGTCCGACCGGCAGGAACAGCCAGCCGCCCAGGACGACGATCAACGCGGCGAGCCAACCGGGCTTCAGTGCGAACAGGACGATCGAGGCCGGCACCCAGCCCACGAGCGCGATCGGGATCATGATCGTCATCGCCCGATCCTCCTGCCGGCAATCGATGGTGCGATGGTCCGCTCCATCAGTCCGGACTCCTCATGGTCGCGCCCAGCGTGCGCAGCATCGGACCACCCCAGGGCAGCCAGCACAGCGTGACGACGACGAACACGACGAGGCACTGCAACCAGGAGGCACCACCCTGGTCGCGGACCACCCGCATCGCCACGGCCGCCAGCGCGGACGACCCGAGGAACAGCATCGAGAAGCCGAGATCGCGCCCGAAGTCGCGCACCCCGAGCCGGGCGCTCGCCCACATCGCCGCGGCGTAGCGCAGCGCATCGGCCGCGACGTAGCCGATGAGCGCGCCCTTGAAGTCGGCGAGCGCGAAGCCGAGCGGGATCAGGACCGCCATGCCGGCGACCTTGGCCAATCCCTGGATGGTCGCGATCCGCGTGTTGCCGGTGCCGATCATCAAGGTGCCGCGCGTGCTCTCGAGCACGCCGCCGAACCAGCCACCGATCGCGAGCCACTGGAGCATCCAGCCGGCGTCGATCCAGCGTGGGTCGTAGAGCAGCCCGACCGCGGCCGGACCGCCGCCGCACAAGCCGGCGAGCATCCAGCCGCCGATCACGAGCACCGGCTTGCGCACCCGGACGAACGTGCCCTCGAGCTTGCTCCGATCCTCCGCCGCGCGCGCGTAGATCGGGAACATCACCGTCTGCGCGAGCTTGGTGGCCAGCTCCAGTGGGATCTGCTGGAGCATGACGGCGACGTTGTAGACGCCGACGACCGCGATCGGGATCAGCTTGGCGAAGACCAGGCGATCTGCGTACCGCGCCAGGAACATCAGCAGCGTGCTGACGAAGATCCACTTCCCGAAGTGGAAGATCGCCCGCGCCGCCTCGGGGTGTCCATCCGAACCGGTCGCCGGTCCCGAGCATCAAGTGGCTGCCGATCGTCTTCGTGAGCTGCGCCGCCAGCATCGAGCCGATCAGGGCCCACGGTGTCGGGTGGATCAGCACCCAGGCGACCGCGAACGCCCGTCCCGCACAATTGTGAGACGAGCTCCAGCGAGACGACGGACCGCACGTCGAGGTTGCGGCTCCGCACGTGCAGCGACGTTGCCTCGAGTCCGCCGAGCGCGATGCCTAGGCCGGCGACGGCGATCATCGCGGCGAGGATCGGCTGGTCGTAGAAGTCGGCGACGAACGGCGCGATCGCGACCAATACGAGCCACAGGCCGAGCCCGCGCGCCGCCTGGATCGTCCACGCCGTGTTGCGGAAGGCCCGCTCCTCGCCGCGCGGGTTCTGGATGATGCTCTGCCCGATGCCGAAGTCGGTGAACAGATGTACGCCGAGCACGACCGGCCAGACGATCGCGACGAGGCCGTAGTCCTGTCGGTCCAGGAACCGGGTCAGCAGCAGGTTCGACCCGAAGCGCACGACCTGCCGGCTCGCGAACCCCGCGATCGACCAGATGCCGCCCCAGGCGACGCGCTTGCCGGAGTGCTGGGCCTGAGCCGAAGGCGTGTCGCCGGGACCCGTCGCAGCGACTCCGCTGTCCGGCTCGGCGACCGGGGGCGGGATTCCGCGTTCCTGAGACAAGCTGGTAGCGCCTCTGAGGATCACCGCGCGCGGGAGCAGCGAGAGGTGCCCTCCAGCGCGGATGTCGAAGCCCCGGATCGACACCCGGGAGCGGAAGGCTACCATGCACCACCTCGCGCGCCACCTCTCCGGAGAGAACCGCCTCCGAGTCGGGCGGGTCCCATCGCGCGACGTTCTTCAGCGAGCGCTCCCGCCGTACGCGATCCGCACGGTTCGGGCGATGCCAACGACCCGAACGTCGCGATTCCGGACGCGAGCCGTCCCTTTCCGGGAGACGCGCGCTCCCCGTTGCCCAAAAGCTCCTCTCAAGCCGGACTCCAGCGTGCCCGATGCGGAAGCGGACGCGTTGACCAGCGGTCGATGTCCCCCTGGGCATTCGACAAACGGTCTGGAGGACACATGCTTACTCGTCTTGCCCAGTGTACCCCACTCCCGATGATCGCGGCGTCGATCCTGCTCGGGCTCGCGGCCTGTTCTTCCGGGGGCGTCGAACAGGCGCCGTTCCAGCCGAATCCAGGCAGCCCGGTCACGCTCACCCCGCAAGAGCCGTTCACGGCTTCCGCGCTGGTGGGCGACGTTCCGTCGCCCTCGAACAAGAGCTACCAGCTGCAAGACGCCGGCACCGACGACGTCGGGGTCGTGATGCTCGCACCCGAGGTGGATTGGGTGACGGCGAGTCCTTCGAACGGCGTCGTCCCGGCGGGCGGATCGATGACGGTCGACGTCGCGCTCGACGAGACGAACGTCATCGGGCTGACCGTGGGGAACCACCTCGCGGAGTTCCGCATCGTTCGTGAGGGCTCGACCGAGGTGCTCGCCGCGATCGACGTGCAGGTGAACGTCGATGACCGCGCGCAGGGCTTCTCGATGAACCTGCAGCCGCCGTCGGGGCTGTCCGCGTCGGGCGTCGCCGGCGGGACGTTCGGCCCGGCCGCAAGTCGTACTCCTGGTCGAACAACGGGGACACCGCGATCAGCTACACGACCGACCTGAACGCCAACTGGGCGTCGACGACCTGTCCTCCGAACGGGGACGTGCAGCCCGGCGCGCACCTCGACTTCGACGTCGTCATCGACCAGGGTCGTGCGGCCCAGCTCGCCGCCGGCAACTACCATGCGGTGTTCCAGCTCCGGAACGCCGCGGACAACCAGCCGGCCGATTCGATCGCGGTCGACCTCCGCGTCGATCCGCGCGGTCCGTCGATGGCGCTCCAGCCGCAGACCGGACTGTCGTCGAGCGGCTCGCAGGGTGGGCCGTTCTCGCCGACCCAGAAGTCGTACACGTGGTCGAACAACGGCGACGCTGCCCTCGACTACCGCCGGCGAACCACCGCAGGCTGGATCGCCGTCAGCGGCGCCACGACCGGAACCGTCAACCCGGCTGGCTCGACGCAGTTCGTCGTCTCGCTGGGCTCGTCGGCCACCGGTCTCGGCGTCGGCACCCACACCGGCAGCGTGATCCTCGAGGATCGCAACACCGTGCGACGGTCCAGACGATCGACGTCCAGCTCCTCGTGCAGTCGACTTCCAGCACCGGCTTCACCGACTTCCCGCCGAGCACCGACACGCGACAGGTGTTCGTCAGCAGCTCGGGCAACGACTCGAACAACGGTCTCAGCGCCAGTCGCCCAAGCGCACGATCGCCGCGGCAGTCGGCCTCCTGCGCAACGGCTACCCCGATCAGCTCCTGTTCAAGCGCGGCGAGACGTTCAACGACTCGTTCGCAACTTCCACAAGAGCGGCCGCTCCGCCACCGAGAAGATGGTGATCGGCACCTACGGTCAGGGCGCGAGGCCGCGCATCCAGACCGGCAACCAGAAGTTCCTCGAGTCCGCCAGCGACAACATCGAGCACCTCGCCATCGCCGGACTCGAGATCACCGCCAACACCTACAACGGCACCAACGGTGATCCGACCGCGATTTTCTTCTACCGTCACGCCGCCGACATCCTGCTGGAGGATCTCTACATCCACAACTGGAACTTCGGCGTCTCCACGCAGGGCGAGGGTTGGAACGACTCGATCTCCAACTTCACCGTCCGGCGCTGCGTGATCGCCGAGTGCTACTGCGTCGGATCCGGCGGTCGGCCGCAGGGCGTGTTCTCGAACTTCACCGACGGCTACATCCTCGAGGACTGCTTCCTCCTCAACTGCGGCTACAACCCGAACGTCGCCGGCTCGATCAAGAACATCTACCGGCACGCGACCTACTTCGACAACGACACCCGCAACACCACGGTCCGCAACTGCGTCGTCGCCGAGACCTCCGCCAACGGCATCCACCTGCGTGGCTCGAGTTCGCACGTCGAAGACAACCTGGTGTTCCACTGTCCGGTCGCGATCGTGTCGGCGGCGGCGACAACCCGCAGAACACCGTCGGCGGCGCCACCGGTCAGTTCCTGAACAACGTCGTGATGGAGGGCACCGACATCGATTCGACCCACCAGCGCGGCTGGGGCATCACGATCAACAACCTCGGCTCCGGCTCGTCCGCGGGAACATCTTCGCCCACCCGCGCGAACCACTCGCTGAGCATCCCGCTCTCGATCGATCCCGGCGACATCGGCGTCGGCGTGCACAACCTCATGCTCGAGACAACACCGTCTACGACTGGGACGGCAAGTCGACGTTCTGGCGCTTCAACAGTTCGGTGTCGAGCATCACGCTCCAGAACAACGACTTCCAGAACCCCAACCCGTTGCCGGGCGCGCTGTCGGGCTACGCAACGTTCCTCGAACTCGACCCGCGTATCGCAGCCAGTCAGCGGCTCGGGCAACCGCTTCCAGCCCCGACCCGGAGAGCAACTGGTTCCAGATCGGCGGCTTCGGCGACCTCCAGTTCTGGCGCAGCCAGATCGGCGACACGACCTCGAGCCGCAGCCAGCTCAACGACGTCGACCCGAACCGCACCTGGCGCACCTACATGGACATGGTCGAAGGCCGCACGCGCGGCACCTCCACCGACCAGGACCTGTTCACCAAGCGGCGCCAGCAGGCGCGCGGCACCTGGGACGACCGCTATACGGCCGCCCAGATCAACGCCTACATCCGCGCCGGCTTCGTGACCCACTGAGCGGCCGACCCGCGGGCGCCGGCGATCCCGGCGCCCGGCAGCGTCGAGCCCCGCCGGGAAGCGCCGGCCCCGCGCACGGCCAGAAATTTCCGATCCCTGATCCACGCCTGAGCGAGTCGCTGCAAACCGCGTGGCGACACCGGGGTACGCGCACCGGGCAGTGGCATCGGGCGGTCCCGATCGGCCGCAGGCGCAGGACTTCTTCGAGCCGGTCCGGCGCCGCACCCCGTAACGGCCGCAAACGCGCGCGGACAGCGGTCAGTGACGCGGGAGCGCACGCCGGTCGAACTCGACCCGGTGCGCCGGTCCCGGTCGGCGGTACGCCGCGCGCCCCTCTTCCCGACTGGTAGCCCCGTGGTCGTCCGCTCGTGCGACCCCGGTCCGACGCCACACCCTGGTCCCTCTCACAGGCTCCTCATCGATGACGACCCAGGTCACCCGGCTCGCCGGGTTTGCCGCGCTCACGTTCACCCTCCTGACGCCGGCTGTGACTCCGGTCGCAAGGCCTCGAACGTTTCCCCGGATTCGTCGAAGGGCTCGTGATCGCGAGACCTCCAACCCGGGGCCGGGGACCTCGTCGTCCGCGACGGTGCCGACGCGGACATCGACTTCCAGTCGACCGGCGCCGAGGTGGCGGCGAACTGGTCGATCCGCGGCAACCTCGGGAACGGTCCGGCGAACTCGCCCCAGCCGTCCGCCGCCGGATCGGCGACGCTCAACGGCAACTCGCGAGGCGGTCGCTCGCCGATCGAGATCGGAGCGACGGGCGGCGAGTACCAGTGGGCGGCGGGCTCGGCTCCTGGGCTCGCCGACCTCGTGCCGATGACCTCCGCCGGTCAGGACACCAGCGCGACCGCTCGCGGGCTTCGCCTTCCTCATGGCGCACAGGTCTTCGTCAGCGTCTTCGCGGTGGACGCCGGCGGTCAGCCGCTGATGGTCGCCTCGTCCGACGGCGTGCGAGGTCGACCTCCGCTCGCCCCTCGCCGGCACCGTCAACGACGGCACCGGCGCCGACGTGGACACCCAGCAGAACCAGACCGACTTCAGCGCCAACTGGAACGGGTTCTCCGACCCCGGCTCCGGCATCCAGCGCTACGAGTGGTCGATCGGCACGTCGCCCGGTGCGCACGACGCCCTCGGACTGGACCGACGTCGGGACTGCAGACGCACGCGACGGCCCACAACCTGATGCTCACGATCGGCACGCGCTACTTCGCGTCGGTGCGGCCATCGACCAGGCAGGCAATGTCGGAACGGTCGCGACGTCCGACGGCAGTGCGGTGGTCGCGAGCGACCGGAGGGGGCTGGACCGACTTCCCGCCGAGCACCGACACGCGCCAGGTGTTCGTCAGCAGCTCGGGCAACGACTCGAACGACGGCCTCAGCCCGCAGTCGCCCAAGCGCACGATCGCCGCGGCAGTCGGCCTGCTGCGCAACGGCTACCCCGACCAGCTCCTGTTCAAGCGCGGCGAGACGTTCGACGACTCGTTCGGCTACTTCCACAAGAGTCGGCCGCTCCGCGAACGAGAAGATGGTGATCGGTACCTACGGCACAGGTGCGCGGCCGCGCATCCGGACCGGCGGCCAGAAGTTCCTCGAGTCCGCCGGTCACAACATCGAGCACCTCGCGATCGTCGGCCTCGAGATCACCGCCAACACCTACGACGGCACCAACGGCGATCCGACCGCGATCTTCTTCTACCGCCACGCCGCCGACATCCTGCTGGAGGATCTCTACATCCACAACTGGAACTTCGGCGTCTCCACGCAGGGCGAGGGTTGGAACAACTCGATCTCCAACGTCACTGTCCGGCGCTGCGTGATCGCCGAGTGCTACTGCGTCGGATCCGGTGGTCGGCCGCAGGGCGTGTTCTCGAACTTCACCGACGGCTACATCCTCGAGGACTGCTTCCTCCTCAACTGCGGCTACAACCCGAACGTCGCCGGCTCGATCAAGAACATCTACCGGCACGCGACCTACTTCGACAACGACACCCGCAACACCACGGTCCGCGACTGCGTCGTCGCCGAGACCTCCGCCAACGGCATCCACCTGCGTGGCTCGGGCTCGCACGTCGAGGACAACCTGGTGTTCCACTGTCCGATCGCGATCGTCGTCGGCGGCGGGGACAACCCGCAGAACACCGTCGGCGGCGCTACCGGTCAGTTCCTGAACAACGTCGTGATGGAGGGCACCGACATCGATTCGACCCACCAGCGCGGTTGGGGCATCACGATCAACAACCTCGGCTCCGGCCTCGTGAGTGGGAACATCTTCGCCCACCGCCGCGCGAACCACTCGCTGAGCATCCCGCTCTCGATCGATCCCGGCGACGTCGGCGTCGGCGTGCACAACCTCACGCTCCGCGACAACACCGTCTACGACTGGGACGGCAAGTCGACGTTCTGGCGCTTCAACACGTCGGTCTCCAGCATCACGCTCCAGAACAACGACTTCCAGAACCCCAACCCGTTGCCGGGCGCGCTGTCGGGCTACGCAACGTTCCTCGAACTCGACCCCGCGTATCGCAATCCGGTCAGCGGCTCGGGCAACCAGTTCTCCAGCCCCGACCCGGAGAGCACCTGGTTCCAGGTCGGCGGCTTCGGCGACCTCCAGTTCTGGCGCGGCCGGATCGGCGACACGACCTCGAGCCGAGCGCAGCTCAACTACGTCGACCCGAACCGCACCTGGCGCACCTACATGGACATGGTCGAAGGCCGGAACCGCGGCACCTCCACCGACCAGGATCTGTTCACCAAGTGGCGCCAGCAGGCGCGCAGCACCTGGGACGACCGCTACACGGCGAGCCGGATCAACGCCTACATCCGCGCCGGCTTCCAGACCCACTGAGGCACCGGCGTCGGGCGGGTAGGATCTCAACGGGTCACCCGCTCGATGGTCCGAGATCCTCACCGTCCTTTGCGCGCGCTCCTGATCGCCGAGGCCGCCAATCCCGACTTCACCAGCGTCCCGCTCGTGGGTTGGTCCCATGCGAAGGCCCTCAGCGAGGTCGTCGACGCACACGTCGTGACCCAGGTCCGCAACCGGGACGCGATCGTCGCGCAGGGCTGGACGGAGGGCCGGGAGTTCACCGCGCTCGACACCGAGCGGCTCGCGCGGCCGTTGTGGCAGGTCGCCAATCTGCTCCGCGGCGGCAAGGGCAAGGGCTGGACCACGGTCACCGCTGTCGCCGCGCTCGCCTACTACTACTTCGAGGCTCGCCTGTGGCGCGAGTTCGGTCCGCGGATCCGGGCCCACGAGTTCGACGTCGTCCACCGCATCACTCCGCTCAGCCCGACCATCCCGAGCACGATCGCGAAGCGGTGTCGGCGTGCCGGAGTGCCGTTCGTGATCGGGCCGCTCAACGGCGGAGTGCCGTGGCCGAAGCAGTTCGAGGCGGCGAGGCGGAGAGAACGGGAGTGGCTCAGCTATCTGCGCCGCGCCCACCGGCTGATGCCGGCGTACCGCGCGACCTATCGCAACGCGGCGGCGATCGTGGCAGCCTCTCGCCACAACTACGACGAGCTGGCGCGTCGCTTCCCCGAGAAGACCTTCTACCTCCCTGAGAACGGCATCGATCCGGCCGATTCCCGGACGTGAAGCGTCCGCCCGCGACCGGGCCATTGCGCATCGCGTTCGTCGGACGGCTGGTCCCGTACAAGGGTCCCGACATGCTGGTGGAAGCAGCGATCCCGCTGCTGCGGGATGGCCTGGCCACGCTCGACGTCATCGGCGACGGGCCGTTGATGCAGGAGCTGCGCGGGCAGGTCGACGCCGCGGGCGTCGCGGGCGCGGTCCGGTTCCACGGCTGGGTGGACCATCGCCGGCTCCACGAGCATCTGGCCGCATGCGAAGTGCTCGCGTTCCCGAGCGTGCGCGAGTTCGGCGGCGGAGTGGTCCTCGAGGCGATGGCGCTCGGTGTCGTGCCGGCCGTGGTGATGTATGGCGGACCTGCAGAGCTCGTGACGCCAACACGGGGTTCGGCATCCCGCTCGGTTCGCGTTCGGAGATCGTCGCCGGCTTCCGGGAGATCCTGTCGAGACTCGCCGGCGACCGCTCCGTGCTCGTCCCGATGGCCCGGCGCGCCAGCGATCGCGCGCGTGGCGAGTTCAGTTGGGCGGCAAAGGCCCGCCGGATGACCGATCTGTACCGGTGGGTCTGTGGCCGCGATGAGCAGGCCCCGCGGATGACGGTCGAGCGCCCGCAGGGCTGACCGGAGCGTCGCATCGAGCGCTGTCGGACCACGCCTCTCATCCGCTACTGTTCCGATTATCAGCCGATGCAGAGTCCGCCGCCCGCCACCACCGAGCCCGCGTGGCTCGTCGATGACCGCTTCATGGAGCCGGTCGCCGCCGGGCACCTGATCGGATCGAGCACCGCCGGCGGCGCCGTCCGCCTCGGCGCAGACGTCGAGGGTCGGCTCGCGGTCGACCACGATGCCCTGCGCATCCGTTGCCCGCGGGAGCCGGGCTGGGCGCGGCACGGGATCGCCTACGGTCCGTTCGACTGCGCGCACGGTTGGCGTTCGTCGCGATCCTGCTGAACGGTCACCACAGCTCGCAGACCAAGCAGCTCGCGCCCGGGGACGTGGTCGAGCGGGTGCGCCGCGTGACGTGGCGCGCACGCCGCACAGCGAAGCGCGCGTTGGTGGGCGTGTTGCGCGCGATCGGCGCGCGGTCGGCCGAGGCCTTGGCGGGCGCGGATGCCCCGAATCACTACCACTGGCCCTCGATCCGTACCAACCTGATGGTGGGCTGAGTTCCGCGCCGCCGCGCCGCGCGGGCTTCGCGACGCCACTGCGGCGTTCGCCGTCCGAGCGACCGATGGCGACAACGCGGCGTTGCTCGTCCCATGTCGGAGGCCGATGGCCGGCGGTGCTCCGAAGTCTGCCGAACGTCCCCCTGACGCTGGTCGCCGCGTGCAGCGCGAACGGCGCGGTCTACTGGGTCGCCGGACCGGCACACTGCCGGGGCCTCTCCGGCCCGGATCGGCTCCGACCGGTCGCACGGAACCTCTCGAACGACGCGGATCGAGGATTCGGCGGC
>CAWGKH010000019.1:0-63444 GCA_963823025.1 uncultured Planctomycetota bacterium
CGATCGACGTTCGCTGACTCGCCGGCGGCAGCACGACGCGAGAAACCGCGCAGGCGTTGTTCGTCCCGGGGTCGGGGCTAACCTACCCCGGCGCGGCCTCCCGCCGCGACGGAAGGGGCAAACCCTGCTGCGGTGGGCATGCCCCGAGGCAGCCGGCCGCGCTTCCGCGTCTTCGGGGCCGCACCGGCCCAGGGGTCACCATGCGAATCCTGATCAGCGGCGCCAGTGGTCTGATCGGCTCGGCGCTCGTCGCGCGTTCGACGGCGCTCGGCCACGTGCCGGTCGCGCTCGCACGCGGGGAGCACGTCCCTCCGGCCGCGGTGCGGTGGGATCCCGCGGACGACGCGTTCGACGCGACCGCCGCGGAGGGTGCGGACGCGGTCATCCACCTGGCCGGTGAGAACATCGCCGGCGGCCGATGGACCCGCGAGCGCATGCGGCGCATCCGCGACAGCCGCGTCGTCGGCACCCGACTGCTGGCCGAAGGCATCGCCAGGCTCGAACGCAAACCGCGCGTCTGGGTCGGTGCGTCGGCGATCGGCGCGTACGGAGACCGCGGCGACGAGATCCTCGACGAGGACAGTGCGCCCGGCCAGGGGTTCCTCGCCGACGTCTGCCGGGAATGGGAAGCGGCGAGCGAACCCGTCGAGGCCGCCGGCGTGCGGCGCGTGCTGTTGCGCACCGGTGCCGTCCTGACGCCGAAGGGCGGCGCGCTCGCGAAGATGCTGACGCCGTTCAAGCTCGGCATCGCCGGCGTCATCGGCTCGGGCGAGCAGTGGATGAGCTGGATCACCCTCGACGACCTCTGCGGCATCTTCGAGCGCGCGCTCCAGGCCGAGGACATGCGCGGCGTGTTCAACGCCGTCGCACCGGAGCCGGTGCAGAACCACGAGTTCACGAAGACGCTCGGCAAGGTGCTCCACCGCCCGACGGTGCTGCCGCTCCCGGCGATCGCCGCGCGGCTCGCGTTCGGCAAGCTGGCCGATGCCCTGCTGCTCGCGAGCACCCGCGTCGTGCCACGCCGACTGCTCGACGCCGGCCACTCGTTCGCACACCCGACCCTCGAGCCCGCCCTGCGCGCGCTGCTCTGAGCCGCGAAGGCGGAGAATCCTCGCGTCCCGCGAGGATTCGGAGCTGTAGCGGCTCCGAAGATAGGGAAGCGCGGCCGACTGCCTCGGGGCGTGCCCACCGCAGGTGGGCATGCCCATCACGGCGGGAGGCCGCGCTGAGCCGCTCCGGCTCGGAAGATACGGAAGCGCGGCCGCGACCGTCCGATCAAGGCCGGAAGCGGTGGCTCACCGGCACGCGACGGCCGCTCCAGCAGCGCTCCGAGACGCGGATCGTCGGTGCGTACCTGGTACCGCTTGAACTCACTGCCCGCGACCATCCGGTAGAGGCGCGCGACGTCCGCGATCGGCGTCTCGGTGCGGCGCGCGGTCTCGGCGATCGACGCCTCTTCTTCGATCAGCAGTCGCAGGATCGGATCGAGCCGGTCGTACGGCGGCAGGCTGTCGGTGTCGAGCTGGCCGGGGCGCAGCTCGGCCGACGGCGGCTTCTCGATCGAGTGCACCGGGATCCGCACGCCCGCGCGGTTGATCCAGCGCGACATCTGCCAGACCTCGGTCTTCCACAGATCGGCGATCGGCGCGAGGCCGCCGTTCATGTCCCCGTAGAGCGTGCAGTAGCCGACGGCCGCCTCGCTCTTGTTGCCCGTCGTCAGCAGGAGCGGACCGAACTTGTTGGCGAACGCCATCAGCAACGTCCCGCGCGCACGCGCCTGCAGGTTCTCCTCGGCGGTGCCGGCCTCGGTGCCGGCGAACGGCTCCGCCAGGGCCTCCTCGAACGCCCGTTGCAGCGCCGCGATCGGCACCTCCCACAGGCGGATGCCGAGATTGTCGGCCAGCGCCCGCGCGTCCTCCACGCTGTGCACGCTGGAGTAGGTCGACGGCATCGCGACGCCGGTGACACCCTCGGCGCCGAACGCGTCGACGGCGAGCGTCGCGGTCAACGCGCTGTCGATGCCACCCGACAGACCGACGACCGCGCTCGCGAACCCGAACTTGCGCCCGTAGTCACGGATGCCCTGGACGATCGCGCGGTGCTGCAGCTCGACCATCGGCGGCGGCGCGGGCTCCGCGCGCCAGTCGCGGAAGTCGTCGGTGTCGACCACGTGCACGCACTCGTCGAACCACACCGGCTGCTCGGCCACGCCGTTCGGACCGATGGCCATCGAGCCCCCGTCGAACTGCAGGCCGACGTTGCCACCGACCTGGTTCGCCAGCAGGAACGGCACGTCGTGCCGCGCGGCGGCTGCGCGCATCATGCGATAGCGGAAGGTCTCCTTGCCCTCGCCGTCCGGTCGCCGGTTCCACGGACTCGCGGAGACGTTCACGAGCATCTCGGCTCCGGCACCCACGAGCCGCGCGACCGGGTCGAGGGCGTAGTAGCGCTCGCGGAAGAACTCCGGGTCGTTCCACGCGTCCTCGCAGATGGTGACGCCGACGCGGCGGCCGTGGATCTCGACGAGGTTCTCCTCCGGCCGTGGCCACGGCTCGAAGAAGCGGTGCTCGTCGAAGATGTCGTAGGTCGGCAGCAACGTCTTGCGCGCGACGATGCGCGGGAGGCCGTCCTCGACCATCGCCGCGGCGTTGAACAGCGCGCGCCCGCCGGCCTCGCGCGCTGCCGGGTTGCGCGCGATGCACCCGAGCAGGACCGGAAAGTCCGGCGGCAGGTTCGCGGCAAGCTCCTGGAGCGCGGCGTCGTGCGCGTCGAGGAAATCGTCGCGCAGCAGCAGGTCCTCCGGCGGATAGCCGGAGATGACGAGCTCGGAGAACACCGCCCAATGTGCGCCCTGCCGGCGCGCCTCCGTCACCGCAGCTTCGATGCGTTTGCGATTGGCGTCGAAGTCGCCGACCGTCGGATCGATCTGGCACAGCGCGACGCGCACGGTTTCACCTCAGCGAAGCTCGAGGGGGAGCGTGAACTCCACGGTCTCCTCGACACCGGAGACCTCGTCGACCGACTGGGCACCGAGATCGAGGAGCCGCTCGATCACGCGCTGGACGCTGACGTCCGGCGTCGACGCACCCGAGGTCACGCCGACGGTCTCGACCCCTTCGAGCCACGCTGGATCGAGGCTCTCGGGACCGAGGAGCAGATGCGAAGGCACGCCCATCCCCTCGCCGATCTCGCGCAGACGATTGCTGTTGGAGCTGCTCGGGTCGCCGATCACGAGCCAGATGTCGACGCGACCGGCGAGGCTCTTCACCGCCATCTGCCGGTTGGTCGTCGCGTAGCAGATGTCCTCCTTGCGCGGCGTCGTCACGTGCGGGAAGCGCCGCTTCAACACGCGCATCACGGCGCCGGCCTCGTCGACGCTGAGCGTCGTCTGGGTCAGCACCGCGACCTTCTCCGAGTCCGGCACCTCGACGTGCTCGGCCTCGTCGGGGGTGGCGACGACGATCGTCTTGCCGGGCGCCTCACCGACGACCCCGACGACCTCGACGTGCTCGCGGTGGCCGATCAGGAGGATCGTGTAGCCCTGGCGCGCGAAGCGCCGGGCCTCCGCGTGGACCTTCGTCACCAGCGGGCAGGTGGCGTCGATGCTCGTGAGCTTGAGCGAGTCGGCATGCTCCATCACCTGCGGCGCGACGCCGTGAGCGGAGAAGATCACGTGCGAGCCGGGCGGAACGTCGGACAGCTCGTCCACGAACACCGCCCCCTTCGCCCGGAGCGTGTCGACGACGACCTTGTTGTGGACGATCTCGTGGCGGACGTAGATCGGTCGACCGAAGCGCTCGAGCGCCCGCTCGACGGCCTCGATCGCCCGCTCGACGCCGGCACAGAAGCCGCGGGGGCGGCACAGCAGGATCTTCATGGGTAGCGCAGGCGGGGAGTCGTCGCGTTCCGCGAGAATGCGGGGCCGGAGCGGCCCCGGAGGATCGGAGGCCGCACCTCGGGGCGAAGAGTGTCGGCGGAACGCGTCGCAGAGGCAAGTCCGTGAGGCGGGCGCACGGCCGGCCTTGACTCGCGGATGACGGCGAATTACTGCACGAAGCTCGCCGACATGCGAAACTCGTCTCCTGTCCCCATGCTCAGCACGAAAGACGTCCAGAAGCTGGTCGAGAACGGCATCCCCGGCGCCCGCGTCGAGGTGATGGACCTGACCGGCACGTCGGACCACTTCCGGATCCACGTGGTGGCCGACGCGTTCGACGGCAAGTCGGCGATCGAGCGCCACAAGATGGTCCACCAAGCGCTCGGCGATCACCTCACCCGTGAGATCCACGCCGTCGACCTGAAGACCAAGACGCCCGCCGAAGTGTGAGACCACACCAGGACGCGACCTCCCCATGAACGTCGACGACATCAAGAAACTGGTCCAGGACAACAAGATCCTGGTGTTCGCGAAGGGCACCAAGCAGCAGCCGCTCTGCGGGTTCAGCCACCGCGCCATCGCGGTGCTCTCCCAGCTCGGCCGCCCCTTCGAAGTCGTGAACATCTTCGAGGACCCATCGACCCGCCCGGCGCTGGTCGAGGCGTTCGGCTGGCCGACGACGCCGCAGGTGTTCGTCGGCGGTGAGCTGCTCGGCGGATCCGACATCCTGCTCGAGATGTTCGAGTCCGGCGAGCTGCAGAAGAAGGTCGACAGCGTGTTCGCCGAAGCCTGACGGTCGCCGCGCCGGCCCGTTCCCCTCGCGCCCCATGCTGCGCCTGGCATCGATCGCGCTGCTCGCCCTGCCGATCGGGGCGCAGACCCCACCGGTCTCCGGCCCGGTCGTCGGCGCGCTCGCCGGCCTCGATCCGGTCGAGCTCACGCGCGGCCGCGAGGTGGACGGGGATCCGGGGCGCACCCTCGACCACGGGCGCTACCGCTACCGGTTCGCCAACGCGGAGAACCTCGCGACCTTCGCCCAGGATCCCGAACGCTTCGGGATCCAGCTCGGGGGCGGGTGCGCGGGAATGGGACCGTTGGCCGGCGTCGGCCGCCCGGACCTGTTCGCGGTCCACGACGGCCGCATCTGGATCTTCGCGTCGGAGAGCTGCCGGCAGCGATTCCTGCACGCGCCCGACCGGCAGGTCGACCGCGACGACCCGCCGGCCACCGGTGACGACGCCGCAGCGAAAGCCGCACAGGGTCTGCTCGACCGCGCCGCCGCGGCGTTCGGCGGGACCGAGCGGATCGACGGCCTGAAGGCCCTCGCGATGCGCCGGACGGAGTCGGCGACGTGGCAGGGCCGCAGCTACTCGACCGGAAGCGCGCTGATCCTCGCCGCCCCCGACCGCATCCGGCGCGAGTCGTGGTGGGACGAGTGGCATCGAGTCGACGTCGTCGTCGGCGAGCGGGGCACGGTCACCGAGACCGGCACCGAGCCGGCGGGCACGTGGCCGCACGCACCGTCGCAAGCCCGCGCGCTCCGCAGGTTCGCCGAGCGCCTGCCCATCGTCGTGCTGCGCGCGCGGCGACTCGACGACTTCGCCGCGTTCCGCTCCGGCGACGGCAAGGTGGGCGACCGATCGGTCGAGCTCGTGACGTGCTCGTTCCTCGGCACGACCACCGTGCTCGGCATCGACTCCGGCGACGGACCGGACGGCGGCCGCGTGCTGTCGGTCGACTACGACGACCGGCTGCCGGAGACGCCGCGTGGTCACGTGCACGTGACCTTCGACGACTTCCGCGACGTGAACGGGCTGATGCTGCCGTTCCGCGTCACCACGACTCTCGACGACCGCGCTCCGGTCGTGCAGCAGTGGTCGTCGATCGAGGTCGATCCCGAACTCGATCCGTCGGTGTTCTCGGAGCCGGACTGATCCCGGGGCGACGGAGCGTCCGGCGCCAACGGCGGAATGCCGTCGCGGTGGCCGGCGCACCCGGGCCGACCGTCTCGATTCTCGACACCGGGTCTCCCGTTCCGGGACGAGTGCTCAAGGAACCGTGGCGATCCCGCCGATTCGGCAGCGGACATCACGGCTCACCGCAACTCTGGAGCACCTCATGAAGCTCGAGGACATCGCCACTCCGCAGCGCCAAACCCCGCAGGTTCGCTACGCATCGTTGAACCGGACCATCGAGGGCGGTCTCGCGACCGATCAGACCTGGTCCGAGCTGACGCGCGTCTGCCTCGAGCTCGGCCGCGACGACGAGGCCTGTTCGGCGTTCCAGCGAGTGCGCGACGTCGCGGCTCGCCGACGCCTGCTGGTCTACCTTCATCGCCGTGGCTTGATGCTGCATCTCGATCCGGCCTCGCTGGCGCCACCGCCCGGTGCCAAGGCGGCGGACGAGAAGCTCGAGACGAGCGACGACACGGTCGCCGATCTGATCGCGGACGCGCTGCGTTACCTGTTCGTCGACCACATGCCGCTCGCGGTGATCGTCGCGACGGTGATCTTCCCCGTCGTGGTCGGCGTGGGTGGCGCACTGAGCTCGACCGCGGGCTCGACGCTCTTCCTGCCCCTGATCGCGATGATCCCGGCAGTGTCGATCCTCGGCCTCGTCGGCGCGATGGGTCGCCGGATCCTGCTCGAGTCCGCGAAGGGACTCGACGATCCCCCGGAGATCCCGACCTTCCAGGTGCTCGGCCGGGAGGCGTTGCGGTTCGTGCTCGACGGCGCGGTGCTCGGTGTCGTGTTCCTGGCGCCCGGCTTCCTCCTCGGGATCTTCGGCGCGGGCGCGGTGTCGGCGGTCGCGGGCGTCGCGTTCGGCGGCCTGTTGCTGCCGATGGCGATGACCATGCGCCAGTCGCACGACGACTGGAGCTGCTTGCACCCACCGACCCTGTTCCGGACGGTCGCGAAGAGTGGCACGCGCTACCTCGGCTGCGCGCTGTTCGCGATCGGCGTGTTCACTCCGGCACTGCTGTCGGTGTGGTTCACGCGCGACTCCCACATCTACCTGATCGTGTCGGTCGTCGGTCCGCTCGCCGTCGCGCCGCTGTTCATGGTGTCACGCATGATGGGCCAGGTGCTCTACCTGCAGCAGCGCGAGGAACGCCGCAAGTCGCCGACCCGTCCGCAGACCGAGCGGAAGCCGACGGCGCAGGCGCTCGGCGCGAGCGCGACACCCCACATCCGGCGGCAGCTGCGCACGCCGCTCCGCGGCGCGACGCAGCACCCCGAAGCCGCGCCGACCGCGGCGAAGCGACCGACCTGGCCCGGCCCCTCGCCGAGCGCGCCGACGCCGCCGCGGATGCGGACGCGAGCCGCCACCCAGGCGCCGGCTCCGGTGTCGCCGAGGCCCGCGGGTCTCGGGTTCTTCGGCAACCCGACGCCCACGCCCGGACCCGCGCCGGCGCCCATGCAGGCCTCGGCGTCGATGCCGGAGCTCGCGCACATGCCCGGCGCGCGCGTGCTGCGCGGCGAGGCGCGCAAGGCCGCCGGCGCCGCGGCCCCGACGCGGCCGAAGTGACCTCGGTCACTCGCCGGCTTCGTCCTCGACCGGCACGGCCGAGCGCGCCGCTTCCCAGTGGAGCAGCTCGGCCGTCGGCGCGTACCGGCGGAACGCGATCACGACCCCGTAGATGAACGGGGTGTCCAGCAGCGCGCAGATCACCTTGAAGATCCACGCGTCCACCACCATGTCGAAGATGCTCCCGGCGGACGCCTTGCCGGCGAAGATCACGCCGACGACGAGCACGCTGTCGAGGAGCTGCGACGTGATGGTCGACGCGTTGTTCCTGAGCCACAGGTGACGGCCACGCGTCAGGTCCTTCCAGAAGTGGAAGAGCCGGATGTCGACGAACTGCGCCGCGAGGTAGGCGATCATCGACGCCGCGATGATCCGCCCGGTGTTCTGGAACACCACGTCATACGTCCCCTGATCGACCGGCGAGCCCGGGATGGCCGGGAAGTGCGCGCCGAGCAGCAAGGTGACGAGCGCGAACACCGACGCGAAGAACCCGGCGATCACGACGCGGTTGGCGCGACGCCGACCGTAGAGCTCCGACAGCAGGTCCGTGACGAGAAACGTGACCGGATACGGCAGGATCCCCGCCGACACCGTGAACACCTTGAAGCCCAGATCGACCGTGACGAACTTGTTGGCGATCAGGTTGCACGTCACCAGCGCGGAGATGAACACCCCGCTGAGCAGCAGGAACGGCAGCGAGAACTCGTCCCGGTCGGCGGACATTCGGGGAGTTATCGCCGAGTCGCGAAACCGCTGCGAGCCCCGT
This sequence comes from uncultured Planctomycetota bacterium, assembly GCA_963823025.1. Taxonomy (GTDB): domain Bacteria; phylum Planctomycetota; class UBA1135; order UBA1135; family UBA2386; genus CAWGKH01. The sequence continues at coordinate 8,172 of CAWGKH010000019.1, forward strand.
TCGCGTTCCGCATCGGTCTCGCGCGGGACACCGACCCACGGCTATCCTTGCCCACCGTGCCACCGATGCCAGACCGCGTTCTGATCGCCAACGGCCAGGGCTTCTGGGGGGACTCGATCCTCGCCCCGGTGCGCCTCGTTCGCGAAGGCCCGCTCGACTACCTGACGCTCGACTACCTCGCCGAGGTCACGATGAGCGTGCTGCAGAAGCAGCGCGCTCGGGATCCGAAGCGAGGCTACGCGCACGACTTCGTCGCCCTGTGCGAGCGCATCCTCCCCGAAGCGGCGAAGAAGGGCGTCAAGATCGTCGCCAACGCCGGCGGCGTGAATCCGCGGGCCTGCATGGAAGCCGTGCTGGAGGTGGCCTCGCGCCAGGGGCTCGAGGGTCTGCGCGTCGGCATCGTGCACGGCGACGACGTGCTCGACCGCGTGCCGGAGCTGGTCGCGTCGGGACACACGCTCGAGAACATCGACACCGGCTGCCCGCTCGCCGACGTCCAGGATCGCCTGACAAGCGCCAACGCCTACATCGGCGCCGACGGCGTGCGCCGGTGCCTCGACGACGGCGCCGACGTGGTCATCGGTGGCCGGGTCGCCGACCCGTCGCTGATCGTCGGACCGCTGCTGCACGAGTTCGGTTGGGACGCGAGCGACTGGGACAAGGTCGCCGCGGCGACAGTGGCCGGTCACGTCATCGAGTGCGGCACGCAATCGACCGGCGCGAACTACACCGACTGGCGCAAGGTCGAGGGCTGGGCGAACATCGGCTACCCGGTGGCCGACGTGCGGCCGGACGGGACGTTCTGGCTGACCAAGCACGAGGGCACCGGAGGCCTGGTCACACGCGACACCGTCGCGCACCAGCTCCTCTACGAGATCGGCGATCCGCGGCGGTTCCTCTCGCCCGACTGCACGGTGGACTTCACGTCGCTGGAGCTCACCGACGACGGCCCGCATCGCGTGCGCATCGACTCGGTGCGAGGCGGTCCCCCGACCGACTCCTACAAGGTGTCGATCAGCTACCAGGACGGCTTCAAGGCGATCGGTCAGCTCGTGATCTCGGGACCGGAGGCACTCGACAAGGCGCGGCTGTGCGCGGAGGTCGTGTTCGACCGACTCGCACTCGACGGTGTCACGTTCGAACCCGAGCAGAAGCTCGTCGAGTTGCTCGGCACCGGCGTGTGTCACGCCGGGATGGTCGCGGTCGTCGATGCACCGGAGGTCGTGCTCCGCATCGGTGTCCACGACGCCGACCGCAAGAAGGTCGATCGCTTCGGCATGGAGATCGCGCCGCTCGTGACGAGCGGGCCACCCGGGGTCACCGGTTACGCCGGTGGTCGACCGAAGGCCTCGGACGTGATCGCCTACTGGCCCGCGCTGCTCGCGCGCAGCGAAATCCGGGTCGTGACCGAGGTCGAGGAGGTTCGATGAAGCTCGTCAAGGTCAAGGAGCTGGCCGGTGCGCGCTCGGGCGACAAGGGCGACAGCACCAACGTCGGGGTGATGGCGAAGGACGCCGCGGCCTACGCGGTGCTGAAACGCGAGCTCACGATCGAGCGCGTGCGGGGTCACTTCGCGCGGATCTGCGACGGGCCGATCGAACGGTTCGAGCTCGACAACCTGCTCGCGCTCAACTTCATCCTGCACAAGAGCCTCGGTGGCGGTGGCAGCTCGTCGCTGCGGAGCGACGCACAGGGCAAGACGCACGGTCTCGGGATCCTCGAGATGGAGATCGAGGTGTGAGCAATCCGGACGAGCCGGCCGGCGTCGCCCGGCGGTTGCGCGAGCTCGCGCGCACGCGTCACGTGCGCATCGCGTTCGCCGACGTCGGCGACGATCGCATCCGGCGCGCATGCGAGACGATCGCCGCGGAGCACATCGCCGAACCGGTGTGCGTCGCCGAGCCGCGCAAGAGCCCACACTTCGAAGACATCGCGTATCTCTACTACCAGGCATTGCGGGACGAGGGGGTCACCGAGGTCGGCGCGGTCGCGCTCGCGGAGAAGCCCGCCTGGTTCGCGGCGGGCCTGGTCGCTTCGGGCGGTGCCGATGCTTGCGTGAGCGGTCCCGCCAGCTCCGCGCAGCAGCTCGTGCTCGCCGCGGCCCGCTCCCTCGCGCGCGGCCGTGGCCACGACTCGCTCAGCTCGTCGACGCTCCTGCTGCGCGGCGAGGTCACGGCGACGCTCGCCGACGCGCACGTCGTCGAAGCACCGCAGGCCGACCGCCTGGCGGCGATCGGCAAGCTCGCGTGCGACCTGCACCGGCGGCTGACGGGCGACCCGACGCTGCTCGCGTTCCTCGCCGCCGCCGAGACCGGCCTCGCGGCGGGCGCACACGCGACGTTCCACGAGCGCTGGCCCGGACTCGACGCCGTCGTCGCCGCGGCCGACGCGCTGATGCACGACTGCGACCGCGATCCGAACGTGCTGATCGTGCCGGGTCGTGGCGCCGGGGCCGCGGCCCTCGGCCTGCTCGCCCGGCTCGGCGGCTTCCGTGCCATCGGACCGATCCTGCACGGGGTGGCGGCACCGTGTGTCGGCGTGCCGCCCTGCGCGACGGCCGAGGACGTCGTCGATGCGGCCGCGATCGCGGCGTGCATCGTGGGGTGAGGCTCGCCCGTTCGCGTCCACCGCAAACCGCGCGTGGGCAGGCGAGGAGCCGTCTCCCGACTCCGAGGCGCATCGTCGCTACACTCCGGGAGTCGTCCTCCTCTCGAGTTCGCAGCTCTCCCTCTCGCGCTCTCTCCATGACTCATGCTCAGCTCGCCGCCGCCGCGGCATGCGCCGTCGCGTCGGTGCTCGTGTTCTCCGCTCCCGCCCGATCGCAGACGTTCCAGGACGTCACCGCCGGCTCCGGTCTCGGCGTCGTGCAGCCGGCGACGGCGGAGTTCGGCAAAGGCCAGTGCTGTGCCGACTTCGACGGCGACGGCGACCTCGACCTCCTCGTCGCCGGCAATGATCGCCAGGACCTGCACTTCTTCCGCAACGACGGCGGGATGACGTTCACGGATCGTACGGTCGCGGCCGGATTCCAGAGCGCGACGCCGAGCGGGGTCGTGCGTGGGATCGTCGCCGCCGACATCGACAACGACGGCGACCAGGACGCATACGTCTGCGGCTGGTATGCGCCGCCGCAGCTCTGGATCAACGACGGCGCCGCACACTTCACCGAGCAGGCGGCAGCGCGCGGACTGACGCACGTCGAGCCGAACTTCAGCGCGTCGTTCGGCGACTACGACCGGGATGGATGGCTCGACCTGTACGTCGGCAACCGCTACTACCCGGGCGAACAACCGGGGACCTCGGGACCAGCGAACAACATCCTCTATCGGAACACCGGCAACGGCTACTTCCAGGACGTCACCGCGAGCGCGGGAGTGGGGTCACCGGGGCTGACGTTCGTCGGCACGTTCATCGACTACAACGAGGACGGTTGGCCCGACATCGTCTGCGTCAACGATCGCGGCGCGTCGCAGGTGCCGAACCAGCTCTTCCGCAACAACGGCGACGGCACGTTCACGGCCGTCGGTCAGCAGATGCACTGCGACGAAGGGGTCGACGGGATGGGCGTCGACTACGTCGACGTGTTCAACGATGGCGGCGTCGACTTCTTCTGCACCGACACCCCACCCGACCACCTCTTCGAGCTGTGGGATCCGGCGCTCGGCCACTACGTCAACGCCACCGCGCGGTTCGGTCTCACGGGCGGAGAGATCGGCTGGGCGGCCCACTGGTTCGACTACGACAATGACGGCTGGCAGGATCTGCACATCTGCCACCTCGGCACCGGCAACAACGTCTATCACAACCCCGGAATGCCGGAGTCGGCTTCGGTCGTGTGGCCCGAAGTCAGTGCGCAGCTCCAGCTCGATGCGGATCTGTTCCAGACCACCGCGCTGGTCGCGGACTTCGACGGCGACGGTGGACTCGACGTGCTCGAGCACTACTGGTCGTCCGCGAGCCAGCCGACCAACATCGGCATGAGCATGCGCCGGAACGGCGTGGTGCGCGGTCACTGGGTCGAGTTCACGACGCGAGGGACGGTGAGCAACCGCGACGGGCTCGGCGCGCGCGTCGAAGTGTTCGCGAACGGTCTGCACCAGCGACAGTGGGTGCGGAGCGGCATCGGCTTCATGGGTGGCAACCCGCACCGCGTGCACTTCGGTCTCGGTTCGGCCACGCAGGTGGACGCCGTCCGCGTGACGTGGCCCTCGGGGCAGCAGAGCTTCCGATTCGACGTACCGGCGGACGGCGTCGTGTCGCTGGTCGAGCCGCGCATGCGCCTGGCCGCGGTGCCGCACGTCGGCGGGAGCAGCTCGATCGACCTGTCGATCCCGAGCGACGCGGGGCTCGTCTACGCGATGTTCCTGTCCGCGACCGACTCGCCGACCACGCCGCTGGCCGACGGCCGCAGCCTTCCGCTGCCGATCGACGGCCTGGCACTCGCGACCAGCGTGCCCGGCAACAGCGTGCTCCCCGGATCGGTCGGCGTCCTGGGCCCGGCCGGCGACGCCACCAGCGCGCTCCGCCTGCCGGCCATTCCGCAGCTGGCGGGGCTGACGGTCTTCAGCACCGCGCTGACGCTCGACGTCGTGCACTTCGCACCGTTCCGCACCCTGTTCCCGAAGGCCGTCGAGATCCCGATCCTGCCGTAGTCGCCGAACGGCGTCGAATCGGACCCGGTCCGTTTCGACGCGCTTCGCGAACGCGCACGCGACGTTCGACGAGGCCGGACCGGACTCGACGCCATCGTCGCCGCGGCCGACGCGCTGGCGCACGACTGCGGCCGCGATCGCAGCGTGCATCGTGGGGTGGGATCGCCGCACGAGCTACCGCACCACCGCGGCGAGATTGTCGAGTCCGGCGCGGTAGACGCCGGAGATCAACCTCCGTGCGTCGTCGTCGGACGATCCCGGCTGAACCTCGAAGCTGGAGCTCCAGACGACGATCGAGCCGCTGCCTGCCTCCTTGACCTGGAGCGTGGACACGTAGTTGGCGACCGGCGCGGGTGACTCGAGGATTCGATAGCGGTAGGTACGTGTGGCCTCGTCGTAGGAGACCAGCTCCTCGGTGAACCGACCGCCGTCGTTGGTCGTGAGCAGGCGCACCGTTCCCGGGGTCCTGCCGTCGCCGCTAATGAGTTCGGTGGTGGCGAAGGCCGGGTGCCAAGACTGCCAGTGCATGAAGTCCTTGACCGTGCTCCAGGTCTTGGACGGTGCCGCAGAGAGGTCGACCGATTCGGTGACCGATACCGTCCGGTGTGTCGAGCAGGCGGTCAGTACCACGACGGCCAGCCATCCAGCGGACGACCGCCGGACGCGTGCGAATGCGAGGTGAAGCGTGAGGATCGGGTTCATCGTTGGGTTCCAGGACTCGTTCGGACGACTTGCGAGCCCGCACGAAGCGGACGCCTCGATGTCGCGGACTCCACCGCGATACATACGTCGCGGCCGTACGCGCGGGCATGACGAAGAGTCCGCATCGCTTGACCCCGCGTCCGCCGGCCGCCCCCGGAGCGGACAGCCGGTCCGACGAGCGTGAGCCGGGCCCGAAGGGGTGGTTCGCGACGGCGTCGCCACTGTCGCTCTCGTCGTCCCGCCCGTACAAGGTGCGGCAACCCCCCGCGAACCCGGGCGCGCCGGCACCGCTTCCGATCGAGGAGATCGGTGACTGACCGTGACCAACGACACGCTCTCCGATCTCCTGCGAACGGTGCGCCTCACGGGTGCGGTTTTCTTCGACTTGGAGGCCGCGGCCCCCTGGGCCGAGCTGCAACCGCCGGGACCGATCATCGCGAACTCGGTCCTGCCCGGCGTCCAGCACCTGATCTCCTACCACGCCGTGACGGCGGGATGCTGCTACGGAGGTCTGCTGGACGGCGAGCTGACACGACTCGAAACGGGTGACGTGATCGTCTTTCCGCACGGCGACTCTCACGTCATGAAGAGCGCCCCGAACGTGCCGGCCAAGGTCGACCTCGGGCATTACCGGCAGCCGGGCACGCAGCTACCCGTGACCTTGCGGGTCGGCGGCGACGCCGGCGAGCTCACGCACCTCGTCTGCGGCTTCCTCGGGTGCGACGCTCGCCCGTTCAATCCACTGATCGGCTCGCTGCCCCGGGTGTTGCACGTGCGCCACCGGGAGGGTCCGGACAGCGGTTGGCTCGGGCAGTTCATCCGCGTCGCGCTGGCGGAGTCGCTCGCCAAGCGTTCCGGGGGCGAGTGCGTGCTCGCTCGGATGAGTGAGCTGATGTTCGTCGAGTCCGTGCGCCGTCATCTGGAGACGCTTCCCGACGATCGAACCGGCTGGCTGGCCGGATTGCGCGACCCTCAGATCGGTCGCGTGCTCGCGCTTCTGCACGAGCGGCCTGGCTACGGCTGGACGCTCCAGGCACTGGCGCGCAAGGCCGCGCTGTCGCGGTCCGTGCTCGCCGAGCGATTCCTGCACCTGATCGGGCAGCCACCGATGCAGTACCTCGCCAACTGGCGCATGCAGATAGCGGCCGGCTCGCTCGCGCGCGGCGAGAAGGTGGCGACGGTCGCGTTCGATGTCGGGTACGACTCGGAGGCGGCGTTCAGCCGTGCATTCAAGCGGCTCGTCGGCGCCTCGCCTTCCGCGTGGCGCGAGCAGCGGCAATTGCCGAGCGCGCGAACGAGCCGGCGGGCGCGCCATCGCGCCACCGCGTCGATCAGGGATTGACGAAGTGGTCGACACCGTTGGTGAGCTGCACGATGCCCGTCACGGCATCGATGGTGACGGACTGATAGGCCAGGTAGAGGCCGATCAGGCTGTTGTCGTTCGGGATCGGAATCCGCTGCTGCACGCGTCCCGACGCCGGCAGGATGTCGACATTCATCAGCGCGCCCGACACCAACAGTCGGCCGACGACCGGCGGGAGGAACACGGGCGTATCGAGGAACGACGTACCGACGAAGTTGGCGACGATCGATCCGGGCGTGCCATCCGCGATGTGGATGACGGTGCCGCCGAGGCCGAATTGGTCGCCATTGCCGACCGGATCGCTGAGCAGCCGGATCGTCGGCGCATGGATCCAGATCAAGCGCAACGAGACCGCCGCTGCGCGCGTCTGGGCCGTTACGGCCGTCGATGCTCCCGAGCCGGGACCGCCGAACGAGCCGACCATGGACGGGAGGTCCGCGCGCCCGGAGTTCACGTTCGTGTCCATCGTCTCGAACTGGGCGGTCGTCGGATCGACGATCTTGCGCACCTCGATCACGAGCCCGGACACGCCGTCGTGCACGTGGTTGTGCTGCAGCGAGAACGGGGTCCAGTGATTCGCGTCGTAGCCGACTCGCAGGTTCGTGCTGCGCAGCACCGGGTCCACGGTCGTCGTGATGTTGTCGGCGAACGTCGTCGAGAGGCTGGTCGCTGTCGTCGGATAGACGTCGATCTCGAGCGATGAGTAGTCGAGGCTCAGCGTGTTCTGCCCGTGCACTTCGATGCCGACCAGCGTCGCGCCCGGGCCGGGCAGCTCCTCACTGCGGATCAAGATCTGCGAGCGAGCGTCGGTGAACTGCGTCGCCGAGAAGCAGCCGAACGGCACGAAGTTGCCGGCGCCGATCGCGAGCGTCTCCTGCGGATGTGCGGTGCGGTGGACCTGGCAGGTGAGCGTCGCGGTGAGCACACAGGACGCGGCGATGGCGCGCACACGCGCCGAATGGTTGACGAGAGCGGACAGCATGGTTCGGATCCTCGATTGGTCGAGTTGGATTGCGAGCTCGCGCGAGGCGATCGCCTCGAGTCCACGAACTCACCTGCGATACATACGCCACCCGCGAGCCAGCAGGCATGACCGCGCGTCCGCGTCGCTTGATCCCCCGTCCAGTCTCGCGGAAGCGTCGGCGGGCGCGTGGCTGGACCTGCGGCTCCGCGGCCACCACGACTCGGGCGAGCAGACGGCGCGCTCTGGGCGGGGCGCCCGTTGGGACCCGTCGATCCAGAGCCGATCCGATTTGACGCCCTTCCCGAACGGGAGAGGCAGAAGCGTCTCGGGCCGGACGCACTCGGAAGCTACCCTTCGCTTCCAGCATGTCCGACCCCGAGAGCTCGCCCTCCTCCCCCGTCGTCGGTCCCGAACGCAGCCTGCCCGAGATCACGATCAAGGCGGTGATCCTCGGCATCCTGCTCGCGATGCTGATGGCCGCCGCCAACGCCTATCTCGGGCTGCGCGTCGGCATGACGGTCGCGGCGTCGATCCCGGCGTCGGCGATCTCGCTCGGCGTGCTGCGGTTCTTCCGCCGCTCCAACATCCTCGAGAACAACCAGGTGCAGACGATCGCCTCGGCGGGCGCGTCGACCGTGTCGGGGATCATCTTCACGGTGCCGGCGCTGGTGCTGATGGGGTCGTGGAAGGAGTACGACTACTGGCCCATCTTCATGATGGTCATCGTCGGCGGCGTGATGGGGGTCGTGTTCACGACGCCGCTGCGGCGGGCGTTGATCGTCGACGCGGGGCTGCAGTTCCCCGAGGGTGTGGCCACGGCGGAAGTGCTGAAGTCCGGTGGCGTCGAGCGCGACCGTGATCTGCCGGCCGCGGAGGGGCACGAGAACGGCGCGCTCGGCTTCCGGCTCCTGCTCGAGGCGGGCGTGATCGGCGGGCTGTTCCGGATCCTGCAGGGCGGCATGAAGTGGCTCGCGGACGGCGCCGCCGGGACGAAGATGCTGCTCGGCGGCAAGTGGCTGTTCACCGCCGACATCACACTCGCACCGTCGCTGCTCGGCATCGGCTTCATCGTCGGCGTCAACATCGGCATCTTGATGCTGTCGGGGGCGGTCATCGGGACGATCCTCGGCGTGCCGATCAACTGGCTGCTGAACCAGGACCGGCTGATCGAGGCCGCGCACACCGCGGTCGCGAAAGGCAACGGCGACTGGAGCGCCCTCTCCAGCGCGCAGCAGTACGTCGAGTACGCCAACGCGTCGTGGCAGGAGTGCCGCCGCATCGGGATCGGCGGCATGTTGATCGGCGGGCTGTGGTCGCTGGTGACGCTGTTCAAGCCGATGGTCAGCGGCGTCAAGGCGAGCCTCGCGGCGTATCAGGCGAAGCGGCGCGGCACGGTCGGCGGTGCGGCGCGTACCGAGATGGACACGCCGCTGCCGTTCCTAGCGATCGCGGCGGCGGTGATGACGGTGCCGATGTTCCTCGCCTTCCACTCGGTGCTGGACGGCTACTCCGGCGCCACGTGGATCGCGCTGTTCATGACGGTGCTGATGCTCGGGCTCGGCTTCCTGTTCTGCAGCGTCGCCGGCTACATGGCGGGGCTGGTCGGCAGCTCGAACAACCCGGTCTCGGGCGTGACGATGGCGACGGTCGTGTTGGCGTCGGTGATCCTGCTCGGCCTGATGGGGCACAACGAGATCGGCAGCAGGCTCGGTCCGCCCGCGGTCATCTACCTGGCGGTGTTCATCTGCACGAGCGCCTGCATCGCCGGCGACAACCTCCAGGACCTGAAGTGCGGCCACATGGTCGGCTCGACGCCGTGGAAGCAGCAGCTCTGCCTGGTGCTCGGCGCGATCGGCTCGGCGATCGTCATCCCGATCGTCCTGTCGCTGCTCGATCAGGGCCAGGGCATCGGCCGGCCGTCGCTCGTGAACCCCGACGCGACCCCGCTCTCGGCGCCGCAGGCGACCTTGATGAAGGACCTGTCGACCGGCATCTTCGGCACCGGCATCAACTGGAACTTCATCCTGTTCGGCTGCGCGCTCGCCGTCGTGGTCATCGCGTTCGACGAGTACCTGAAGCGCCGGAAGTCGAAGTTCCGCACGCCGATCCTCGCGGTCGCGGTCGGCATCTATCTGCCATTCGGCATCTCGGTCCTGATCCTCGTCGGCGGCGTCCTGTCCTGGCTCGCCAGCAAGCGCTTCGGCGCGCAATCGCACCGCGAGCAGGTCGCCCTCGAGAACTCCGGCATGCTCCTCGCCTCCGGCCTGATCACCGGCGAGGCGATCATGAGCGTGGTCATCGCGCTGTTCATCGTGATCAAGGAGGACCTCCTGCCGACCGAGGAAATCGGGATCGCCAAGCCGCTGGCGCTGCTCGCCACCCTCGCGATGGTCGCCTACCTGTACTTCCGCACGCTCCGCGCGGCGCGGGCGATGCGCTGAGACGCAGCCAACCACACCCGGTGTGATTTGCTGCCCTCCGCGGCGATTCCCGTCACGTCCCAAACGCGGCGGGTAGATGTAGGGGCGATGCCGACCACTCCGTTCGACCTCGACCCCGCCGAGATGCTCCGGCACGACCGGTGGCTCAGGGCGCTGGCGCGGTCCTTGGTCCACGGCGCGGACGTTGACGACCTGGTGCAGGACACGTGGGCGGCGGCACTGCGGCGGCGGCCGGACACGGAGCGATCGCTGCGCGGCTGGCTCGGCACCGTGGTGCGGCGGCTCGCGGCCCGGCGTCTTCGCACGGCGCGACGCCAGGGGGATCGCGAGCGGGAGGTGGCGCGCGACGAACCATTCGAATCGACGGCGGAGACCGTGGCGGTGTTGGAGCTGCAGCGGCGCGTGTCGGCCGCGGTGTCGGCGATGGCCGAGCCGTATCGGAGCGCGGTGCTGCTGCGGTACTTCCACGGGCTGGAGTACCGCGAGATCGCGGCACGCGAGGGCGTGAACGAAGTGGCGGCACGCAAGCGGGTCGCGCGCGGGTTGGACGCACTGCGAGAACGGCTCCGGCGCGCGGATCCGGACTGGCGCGAGGCACCGGCGATGGTCGCGCTGGCCGGGGGTGGCGTCGGGAGCGGGGGAACCGGGCTGGCAGGAGGGTTGGTGATGGCACAGGGCATGCGCGTGACCGCGGCGACGGCGATGCTGCTCATGCTCGGCGGAATCGGCGTGGCGGTGTGGTGGGTCGGGAATCTCGAGACACGGGGTGTGGCGGACGAGACCACACGGGCGGCGTCCGCGGCGCCGGCGGTCGGCGCGGGCGAGACCCCGGCGACGTCGCCGGATCGGAGCACCGACGGAGACCGGCGACGCGTGGGTGTCGCCGCGTCGAACCGTCCCGATGCGGTTCAGCTCGAGGTGCTGGCCGATCCGGGGCTGCCGCTGGCGGTGGTCGCGACGAAGGACGGCGAGGACCTGGTCGTGTCTCGCCGGGACGCGGGCACGCGCTGGTCGATCGGCTGCGCGACGGACGCGGCGTCGTTGGCCGCGTTGCAGATCACCCTCGACGTCGGACCGGCGGTGACGGTGACGCTCACCGAGGTCACCGACCCACGCCTGGTCGTCGACCTGCGGAACCTGCGCACCAACTCGGTCGAGCTGCTCGGCCGGCCGGCCGGACAGACCTGGCTCTGCTGCATCCAAGCCGAGTCCGACACCGGTGAGATCCTCTACCGCGACGACCATCCGCTCGGTGATGTCTCCGGCGCGCAGGGGACGATGACCGCGCACGTCGCCAACCTCGACGAGTTGACCGCGGACCGCATCGAGTTCCCCGCCCCGATCGGCCAACGCTGGGCCATCGACGGGAGCGTCGACGGCTACCGCCTCGACCCCCAGAAGCACGTCGGGACGCCGAGCGCGACGACCCTCGAGGTGCTCGGCCCGAAGAACGGTATCACGGTCCAGGGAGACTTCCCGGCGGGCACCGTGCCCCAGCTCCACCCGGCGGGGGATCGTTCGCGCAAGACCGCGTTCACCGCCGCGAAGCACGACCGAGTCCTCCATCTCTGGTCCGGACCGGGGCCGTGGCGGATCGCCGCCGACACGGACTACGTCCTCCGCTGCATCACGCCGGCCGGAGTGGTGTTCCAGCAGACGATCCACACCGACTCGACCGGCAACGCGTCGGTCGTGTTCGGCGACACCGGGATTCCGCCGTGGACGTTCGGTGTGCCGAAGGGTGTGCGGGTCCGTCGCATCATGCTTTGCGGCGGGGACCACTGGTTCGACGCACCCGCACCGCGGGACGGCATGTACGCCGACTCCGGCACCGGTCCGACCGCCGACCGGGTATGGATCGCCAGCGACCACGGCGACTGGAACCTCGGCTACGCGTTCGCCTCGAACGACGACGTCGCCGAGCTACGCCCGCAACCCGACCGCTCAGTGGCCGTGCGCTGGATCCACGCCACCCACGCCCGCCTCGATCCACGCGCGGTCGAACGCTTCGAAGGCGAGGTGCACTGGTGGCTCGAATTCCAGGCGCGGGCACCGGACGGCACCCCGACGTGGCACTGGTTCGCCAACGGCGACCTCGCCGCCGACCCGACCGCCGCGCTTGTCGCCCTCCGCCTCCCCCGCTACGGCACCGAGCTCCGAACCCGCCTCCAGGTCCGCGAGAAGACCGGGGACCGGTGGGGCGACGCGATCGAGCTCACCTACGCGCTGCGCTGACGGCGCACGCCGAAAGGCAACCAACCACGCCGGGTGTGGGTTGCTGCCCTACCCGGTGAGACGCAGCCAACCACACCCGGTGTGATTTGCTGCCTTTCACGCCCAACAGCCTCGTTCCGGGGCTCGTTCTTCCGCCCACGCGTCAGAAATTGACCGGTACGGCCCGACGTTGCCTCGGCGCGGGCGGGAACGCCCAGGAGGCACACCTGATGACGCGTCGTGACGAGCCCGCGAACGTCGAGCGGGATCCTGTGCTCGCGGAGCATCGCGAGCTCCACGAGATCACCGACGAGCTTCGCGGCGCGCAATCGCGCGACGCGGTGCTCACGCACCTCGAAGACCTCCATGCGCGCGCGGTCAAGCACTTCGCGCGCGAGGAGCAGGCCGGCGGGTTCTTCGACTCCGTGCGCGAGAAATCGCCGCGTCACGACGCGACGCTCGCCACGCTCCGGCAGGACCACAAGCGCTTCCTGCGCGACGCCGAGCACCTGATCGGCCGGCTGCGCACGCACGCGGCGAAGGCCCCGCTCGACGACCTGGTCGCGGACACCCGCCAACTGGCCGAGCGCTTCCAGGCGCACGAAGCCCAGGAGAACGAGCTCCTCCTCGACGTGATGAACACCGACCTCGGGACCGGCGACTGATGACCGCGAACCTCAACACCGCGAACGCACCGACCGAACCGCGCGACGCCGCCGTCCGCGTCAACGAGCACATCGTCGAGATCGTCAGCGACTCGGGCGAAGGCGCGCAGAAGGCCGGACAGGCGTTCGGCGCGATCAGCGCCAAGATGGGCAACGGCGTCTGGACCGTGGAGATCATCCCGGCGGAGATCAAGCCGCCGGCACGCTCGCGCGCGGGCGCCAGCGGCATCCGGGTGCGCGTCGGCTCCGGGCCGGTCACCAACATGGGGGACGCCGCCGACCTCGTCGTCGCCCTCAACGAGCAGGTCCTCTACGGCCGCATCGACCAGCGTGCGTTCCGCGACGGCACGGTCGTCCTGCTCGAGAACAAGTGGGCGAACGACCCGCAGGAGACGATCCGCCTGCAGTACGCCGAAGCCCTCGAGACCTTCCGCAAGGAGGGCCTGGTCGTCCACGAGCTCCCGCTCGAGGAGGCCTGCCTGAAGGTCACCCCCGACCCGCGCGTCGGCAAGAACATGTTCGTCCTGGGCATGCTCTGCCACATCTGCGGTCGCGATCTGCAGAAGGCACGCGAGGAGATCGAGTTCGTCTTCGGCAAGAAGGGCAAGGAGGTCGTCGCGCGGAACAACGAGCTGCTCGACGCCGGCTGGCAGTTCGCCGAGCAGCAGGTGCCGCTACGCGTCGAGATCCCACCCGCACCGCGCGAGGTGCCGCTCGTCGTGATGAACGGCAACCAGGCGCTGGGCCTCGGCGTGATGGCATCGGGCATGGAGATGGTCGCGATGTATCCGATCACTCCGGCGACGTCCGCCTCGCACTACCTCGCCTCGGCGTTCCCGAAGGCCGGTGGCTGCGTCCACCAGGCCGAGGACGAGATCGCCGCCATCGGCTTCGCGATCGGCGCGAGCTACGCCGGCAAGACCGCGTGCACGATCACGTCCGGCCCGGGTCTCGCGCTGAAGACCGAGTTCATCGGGCTCGCCGTGATGGCCGAGGTGCCGCTCGTCATCGTCGTCGTCCAGCGCGGCGGGCCGTCCACCGGCCTCCCCACCAAGGTCGAGCAGGGCGATCTGCTCGCGACCCTGTTCGGCGAACCCGGCGACACCCCGAAGATCATCCTCGCCGCGTCGACGATCGAGGAGTGCTTCCACTTCCCGGTCACCGCGCGCCGACTCGCCGAAGCGTTCCGCACACCGGTGATCGTGCTCACCGACGCGAACCTCGCCACCGGAGTGTCGCCCTACCCGCGCCCGCACGCCGACGCCGAATGGCTCGCGCCGCCGCTCGACCTGTCGCCGTGGAACCGCGAGATCCCACCGTACGACTGGGACGAGACCACTGGCATCTCCCCCCGCCCGGTCCCCGGCCAGCGCGGCGGCGAGTACGTCCTGACCGGCCTCGCGCACACCAAGAAGAGCAAGGTCGCCTACGACCCCGACTCCAACCAGGTCGGCTGCGAGATGCGCAGCAAGAAGCTCGCGACGCTGCAGGCGACCCTGCGCCCGCCCGAGATCCTCGGCGACCCCGACGGCGACCTGCTGGTGGTCGGTTGGGGATCGACGCTCGGCGCCATCGACGAAGCCGTCCGCCGCGCGCGCGACGAGGGCCACAAGGTCTCGTCGATCCACCTCCGCTTCCTCTCCCCGCTGGAGCCCGGCTTGAAGCAGATCTTCGCGCGGTTCCGGCAGGTCATGACCATCGAGATCAACTACAGCGATCCCGCGGACGCACAGCAGAACGAGACCGCGAGCCGTCGCCGCGCACAGCTCGCCACTCTGCTCCGGGCGGAGACCCTGGTGGACGTCGACTGCTGGTCGAACGTCCACGGGCAGCCGCTCCGGCCCGCTCGGATCCATGCCGAAATCGTGCGGCGCATTTCCGGAGGCACCAGGTGTTCGGTCTGAAGTCCGATTGGTCACTCGAGATGCCCGAGCGCTACTTCACGCTCGAGGACTACGAGGGCGGTGTCGCACGCTGGTGTCCCGGCTGCGGCGATCTCGCGGTGCTCACCGCGGTGCAGAAGATCCTCCGCGACGAGCAGCTCGCCCCGGAGAACACCGTGTGCGTGTCGGGCATCGGCTGCTCGAGCCGCTTCCCCCACTACATGAAGACCTACGGCTTCCACGGCCTGCACGGCCGTGCGCTGCCGGTGGCCTGCGGGGTCAAGTCGCGCCGCCCCGAGCTCGACGTGTGGGTCTCGACCGGCGATGGCGACTGCTGCTCGATCGGCGCCGGGCACTGGATCCACGCGATCCGCTACAACATGGACCTGGTCGTGATGCTGTTCGACAACAACGTCTACGGCCTCACCAAGAAGCAGACGTCGCCGACCAGCCCGCAGGGCCTGCGCACCAACACCCACCCGAGCGGCGCCTGGCTCCCACCGCTCGATCCGCTCAGCGCGACGCTCGGCTTCACCAACGTCTCGTTCGTCGCGCAGACGGTCGACTGGAACCCCGCCCACCTCCACGCGACCCTGCACGAGGCGTGGAAGCACGACGGCCTGTCGTTCGTCCGCATCCTGCAGCGCTGCCCGACCTACACGGCGAACGTGTTCGAGGAGCTGCAGAAGGATCCGTCGAAGCTGCTGCTCCTCACCGGCGAGAACAACGCCGCGCTCGATCCCGCCGTCGCCAAGATCTTCCCCAACCAGGCGGATCACGACGTGACCGACCTCGGCGGCGCGCGCCAGGTCGCCGCGCGACGCGACCTGCTGCCGATCGGCATCCTGTTCCGCGATCCGACGCGCCCGCGCTACGAGGACTTCACCGCGCACGGCATCGGCATGCCGGCGGAGGACAAGCTCGCCGCGCTGGAACGCGAGCTCGACCGCTTCGCCGTGTAGGAACGCCATGGAACGACCGCCGGTCCTGCCACGTGCGGAGACGCACGACCGCGAGCAGCACGCCCGCACCCTGGGCACGATCCGCCGCTTCCACGTCGGCGCGTCGTCGCCGGACGACGCCGCGACGCGCGCACCTGCCGAGCTCCTGCCCGCTCTCCTCTTCCCGTTCCGCGACCCGTCACGGGTCCGCGACGAGTTCCCGCTGTTCGTCGCCGCCGCGCCCACGTCGAGCGACCCCGTCTGCACCCCACTCCCCGATCTGTTGACGGCCGCTCTCGCGGCGCGCGGCGGCGAAGCCCGCATCCTGACCGACAATCGCAAGCGCATCGAGCGCATCGTGCGCGACCTGGTCGCCGCGCGCGGCGGTCGCGGTCAGGCGGCCGAGGTCCTCGGAGCAGCCGGCACGGCACTCCGCGAAGAGCTCGCCCTCGCGACGGACCAGGACGCCCAGCTCACCGCGCAATGGCGCGCGCTGTGCGACGGCCTGCCCGCCGGTGAGCTGTTCGCACTCGACACCGGCACGCCGCTCCGCCTGCTGACGGCCGCGGCACGCAAGATCGTCCCGCCGCGGCGAGCGGCGTTCGACATCGAGGTCGCGCGGTTGCGTGACGGTCTCGCCGCGCTCCTCGAGATCGATCGGCGGAAGGACCCGAACGCCCACGAGCCGGGCGCCCTCTCGAGCGCCCTCGGCTCGGCCGGCAGCCGCCTCCTCGACCCGCAGGCGCTCTCGAAGGTGCTGGGCCCGCATCGCGGCTCGCGCCGGCTCGACGACACGCGCCGCGCGCGCCTGACGACCGCGCTCGAGCGGCTCGAGAAGCACCTGACCGCGCCGCAGCCGCCGCTGGTGATCGCGTTCTGCAACCAGGCCGACCCGGCCGTCGAGCCGGACGACGATCTGGCCTGCCTGCCTGCCGACGACCCGTGCGCCGACGCCGCGCGCCGCTTCGACCTCGAGTCCGAACGCCTCACCGACGTGTTCCGAGCGGTCCGCGTCGCCGGCCTCGAGCTCGATGAACACTACGACTCCGCACGCCACGACCCGTGGCTGTCGGCGCTCGACTGGGAAGGGTTCTCGCCGGACGAGCTGCTCCTCGTGCCGCGGTGCGTCGCGCTCGAATCGGCCGACGCCTTGTCCGGCGAACGCCTCGCCTCGCTGTCGCAGCTGCTCCGCTCGGGACGTCCGGTCCAGGTGATCGCGCACGTCGCTCCGGGCAGCAACCCGGCGGACCCGTCGGTGTCGTCCTACCGTCTCGAGCTCGGCTACCTCGGCATCGG
Source organism: uncultured Planctomycetota bacterium (assembly GCA_963823025.1). Classification (GTDB taxonomy): domain Bacteria; phylum Planctomycetota; class UBA1135; order UBA1135; family UBA2386; genus CAWGKH01. The sequence continues at coordinate 25,293 of CAWGKH010000019.1, forward strand.
CCACCGCGAAGCGTTCGTGCAGCAGTCGACGTCGGCACGGCCCGAGCACCTCGCCCGCGGCTTCGAGGTCGCACTCGAGCGCACGCGTGCCGGACTCCACGTCGTCGCGAGCGGCCTCGCCGCGGACGGCGCACCGCCACGCGTCGGTGCCTGGCTGCACGCCGGCGCCGCGATCGAAGGCCGTGCGCACCCGCTGTTCCGCTACGACCCCGAGGCCGGCGCGACCTGGGCGAGGCGCCTCGACTTCAGCGTCAACCCGGCGCCCGAAGCGGACTGGCCCGACGGCGAGCTGACCTACCGCGACGAGGAAGGCGCCGAGACGCAGCGGACGCTGCACTTCACGTTCGCCGACTACGCGCTCCTCGAGCCCTCGCTCCGCGCCGAGTTTCGGGTCGTGAAGGACGCGGACGACGAGGCGCTCGTGCCCGTCGACGAGTTCCTCGACCTGGACCCGGGCGCGGCGGCGCATCGCATCCCCTTCGTCTGGGCGATCGACCACGAAGGCACGCTGCTGCGCCTCGCCGTCACCCGCCGCCTGGTCGCCGCGTGCCGCGATCGCCTCGACTTCTGGCGCACCCTCCAGGAGCTCGCCGGCGTGCGCAACGAGCACGTCCGCGAGGCCGTGGCGCGGGCGCGCGAGGAGGCCGAGACGCGGGCACGCGAGGACCGCGAACGGCTCGAGGCGGAGCACCGCGCCGAGATCGAGCGCGTGCGCGAGGCCGCGTTCGGCGAAGCGATGCAGGGTCTCGCGAGCTCGCTGCTCGAGCTCGGACCGGATGCCCTCGCGCAGGCGGCGCCGCGTCCGGCCGCCGCACCGCGTGCGACCGCGCCCGCGCCCGAGGCCACCGAGCCCGAGGCCGACGCGGAACCGGCCCCGGCTCCCGAGCCCGAGCCCCCCGCATCCGTCGCCGAGGAGCCGTGGATCGACACGCCGCTGTGCACGAGCTGCAACGACTGCCGCAACATCAATCCGCTGTTGTTCGTCTACGACGAGAACAAGCAGGCGCGCATCGGCGATCCGAAGGCCGGCACGTTCGCGCAGCTCGTCCAGGCCGCCGAGAAGTGTCCGGCGCGCTGCATCCACCCGGGTTCGCCGCTCGACCCGAGCGAGCCGAACCTCGACGAGCTGATCGCGCGCGCCGCGCCGTTCCACGGGTGATGCGATGTCGAGCGTCCTGACCGCCGCGTTGATCATGGGCGGGCTGGGCCTCCTGTTCGGGACCCTGCTGGCGATCGCCTATCGGCTGCTCAAGGTGCCCGAGGATCCGCGGCTCGACGTGCTCGAGGGCATGCTGCCCGGCACCAACTGCGGTGCCTGCGGCGAGCCCGGCTGCCGCGGCTTCGCCGAGAGCCTGATCGAGGGACGGAAGCCGCCGAGCGGCTGCACGGTTTCGAGTCCCACCGGAATCGAGGCGGTCGCGAAGTTCCTCGGGGTCGACGCCGGCGAGCGCGTCGTGCGCGTCGCGCGCCTGCACTGCGCCGGCGGCCGCGCGCAGGCGAAGCAGATCGCCGAGTACCAGGGCTCTGCGAGCTGCCGCGCCGCGTCGGTCGTGTCCGGCGGCGGCAAGGGCTGCGCGTGGGGCTGCCTCGGGCTCGCCGATTGCGAGGTCGCGTGCACGTTCGACGCGATCGACATGAGCACGAACGGCCTGCCGGTGGTGGACGTCGTCAAGTGCACCGCGTGCGGCGACTGTGTCACCGCGTGCCCGCGCGACCTGTTCGAGATCCTGCCACTGTCGCAGCCGCTGCTCGTGCAGTGCAAGGTGCCGCTCGCCGGTGAAGCGGCGCGCGACCTGTGCCGCGTGGCGTGCGACGCATGCGGTCGCTGCGTGCAGGACGCGCCCGAAGGCCTGATCCACATGATCGACAACCTGCCGGTCGTCGACGCGTTCTCGACGCTCGAGTCCGGTCCGGAGGCGACCTGGCGCTGCCCGACCGCAGCGATCCGCTGGGTGCCGCGCGGGCAGTTCGAAGGCGAACCGCTGAAGGAGAAGGTGCGATGAAGGGCACATCCGCGTCCGAAGCCGTCTTCCGCACCACGCTCGAGCGAGCGGACATGGCGACGGGAGCGCACTGCGACGGCCGTCACGACCCGCGCGGTGCGTTCGCGCGGGCGAGCGGTCTCGCCGCGGCCGGCGTGCGTGTGACGGTCGGGCTCGACGGCGCGGGTCTCGACGCGGTGCCGGATCTGCTGGCGCAGGCGATCGAGCGCCGGCTGCCGATCGTCGTCCGCCTCGCCTGCGCGGACGGCCACGATGCACTGTTCGCAGTCGCCGATCGCGGCTGCGCGATCCTGTTCGCACGCGACGCTCAGGCTGCGATCGACCTCGGGCTGGTCGCCCGACGTGCGGCCGAACGCGCGCTCGTGCCGGTGATCGTCGCACACGACGTCGCCGACGACACGCCGATCGACGTCCAGCTTCCGGCGCCGAACGTGCTGCGCCGCGCGATCGGTGCCGCCGGCGACGACATCCGCTCGCCCACGACCGAGCAACGGATGCTGTTCGGTGAGCGACGGCGCCGCCTGCCGCGCTGGATCGACGCCGACCATCCGGTCGCGATCGGCGAGCGCATGACCGGTCCGGCTCACGCCGTCCGCCGAGCCGCGCGCGGGCCTGTACGCCAGCGCCGGGATCGCGCCGGCGCTCGAGGAGGCGTTCACCGAGGTGTCGGCCGCGACCGGACGACCGCTGCGCGCGATCGACCGGCGCGCGGTGTCGCGCAGCAAGCTCGTCATCGTCGCCGCCGGCGACTCGGCCGACATCGCGACCAGCGTCGCCGACGAGTGCCGCGCCGACGTGGTGACGCTCACCCTGCTGCGGCCGGCACCGACCACGCAGCTGCTCGAGGTCCTGCGCGGCACGCGCGACGTCGTGCTGATCGAACGCGTGGTGAGCGATCTGTCCGAGGATCCGCCGCGGACGCGCGAGCTCGGCGCGGCGATCGGCCGCGCGCTCGAGAACGGCCGCGCCGGCCGCCACGCGCGCGCCGGGCTCCCGGCATGGCGCGACAAGGACGCGCCCGCGTTGCACGCCGCGATCGTCCCGGGCCCGATCCGTCCCGAGGATCTCGTCGCGTTCTGCAAGGAGGTCTCCGCGGGCCACGGACGAACGCACGTCGTCCTCGGCGTCGACTTCGCGCCGAACGACGGCGACCTGCCGAAGCGCCGCGCGTTCCTCGACACGCTGCGCCGCGATCATCCCGGCCTCGAGTCGCTCGGCCTCCGCGCCGCGATCGTGGGGGCCCGCACGCCCCGCACCCACGACTGCCCATGCACCGCGGCTGGTGCTGCCGCTCGCCCGGCCCGGCGGGACGTACGACAGCCTCCCGCGATTCCACGACCAGGTGGGCGTGCTCTACGCACAGGGAGCCGAGCAGCAGCTCGCGCCCGATCCGTTCTTCGCAGCGGATGCGGTCCCGCCGTTGACCTCGGCCTTCACCGACGTCGGCGCGAACCGCGAGATCCTGCCGGCGTTCGACGCCGCGCGCTGCACCGGCTGCGGGGACTGCTGGACCGCATGCCCCGACGGCGCGATCGGTGTGAGCTGGCTCGGCACCCGTGCGCTGGTCGACGCGGGGATCGATCTCGCGAAGCGTCGCGGGCAATCGAGCGACGCCCTGCGCATGCTCGCCGGCAAGCTCGCGACCACCGCCGGTGCGCTCGCGAGACACGACGATCCACCGCTGACGGTCGGGGCGCTCCTCCGCGAGGCGTTCGCCGACGTGGTCGAACGCACGCCCCCTGCCGCCGACCGCCGCGAGGCGCTCGACGCCGCGATCGATGCGGTCGCCACGACCGCCGGCGATCTGCCGGTCACCGCCGCGCGGGACATCCCGCGCGATCCGGCCGGGCAGCCGGAGGTCCTGCTGTTCGCGATCGATCCGGCCGCGTGCAAGGCATGCGGGCTGTGCGTCGCGGTCTGCGAGCCCGAAGCCCTGTCGAGCGCCCCGCGTGACGACACGCGCGTCGCTGCGGCACGCGCGGCGTGCGACGTGCTCGACGAGCTGCCGGACACGCCCGGCAAGGCGATCGAGCGGCTGCTGGACACCGACGTGCCGGGACGCGCCGCCGCGCTCTCGCTGTCGCGCCACGCGCGCGTGCCGATGGCCAGCGGCGATCCCGCGGAGCCCGGCTCGGGCGCACGGCTGGCGCTGCGACTCGTGCTCGGCGCGGTCGAGGCGCACGGCCAGGCTTCGGCCAGCCGCCTGCTCGACGCGGTGGCGTCGCTGCACGGCGAGGTCGGTGAGAAGATCCGCGCGTCGCTCGCAGCGGCACTGCCGAGCACCGACCTCGACGCGCTCGCCGAGGGTCTCCACGCGCTCGGACGGCCCGACGTGTCGCTGCACGAGCTGGCCGAGCGCGTCGAACGCGCGCACGACTCGGGGCCGATCGATGCCGCCGCGCTCGACGCGCTGGTGGTGACCGGACGCAAACTCGCCGACCTCGCCTTCGCGATCCGGCAAGGACCACAGGGTCTCGGCCGCGCACGCGCGAGCCTCGTCGTCGCCGCGAGCGACGCGACGGCGTGGGCGTGCACGTTCCCACAGAACCCGTTCCAGATCCCCGTCGCGGTCGACACTTCGGGGCGTCCCGCGGCTCTCGCCGAGGGCCTGCTCGCCGGAACGGCCGATGCGTTCCTCGACGACGTGCGGCTCCTGCGTCGCGCGCGCCTCGTGCTCGACCGGCCGCGTGAGGCAGCACACGCCGAGGGTCAGCTCGCGACGCTCGACCTCGACGCGCTGACCGACGAGGAGCGCACGTTCCGCACCCCGCTCGTCGTGTTCGCTGCGGCACGCGATCTCGCGGGTGATGCCGGGTTCGAGCGGCTGCTCCGGTCGGGAGAGCCGGTGATCGTTCTCGCGCTCGCCGACGCCGATCCGTCCGGCAGTCCGGACCTGGGGATCGGGTCGCTGCTGGCACGCGACGCGTTCGTCACGCAGAGCTCGGTCGCGCGTCCCGACCATCTCGTGGCCGCGGTGCTGCAGGCACTGCGACACGGCGGCCCGGCGCTGCTGCACGTCCATGCGCCGAGTCCCGCGCGCGACGGCATCGCTCCCGGCGACGTGCTGGGGTACGCCGAGCAGGCGATCGCCACGCGGACGTTCCCCCTGTTCGTCTACGACCCGCACCGCGAAGGCACGTTCGGCACGCGCCTCGACCTCGCCGGCAACCCCGCGACGGCGAGCGGCCCGCCGGCGCACGAACGCTGTCTCGCGCTGTGGCGGACGCTGCGGGAGATCGCCGGACTCGAGACGCCGTTCACCCAGCGCGTGCGTGCGGACCTCGAGCAGGAGGTGCGTGCCACGCACGCAGCCGAGCTCGCGACGGTGGAGCGCGAGCACGAGGCTCGCGTCGCAGAGCTGCGCGCCGGCGTCGAGGCCGAGCTCGCGAATCGCCTGCGCGACAAGCTCGTGACCCTCGCGATGCGAGGTGCGCGATGACGCACGGACCCGGCACCACCTTCCGGCACGGCGTCCATCCCGCCGAGCAGAAGGACGCCACCGCGCATCTGCCGATCGAGCGGATGCCGTTCGTCCGCAGCTACGTGCTCCCGCTCAACCAGCACGGCGGCAAGCCCGCGAAGCCGGTGGTCGCGAAGGGTCAGGCCGTGCGCCGCGGTCAGCTCGTCGCCGAAGCCGACGGGTTCGTGTCGACGTGCTTGCACGCACCGGTCGAGGGCCGCGTCACCGAGGTCGGTCCCAGACGTCATCCGAACGGCTCGCTGGTGCCGGCGATCGAGATCGAGGCGGAGCCGTTCTCGACGCAGCAGCTCCCGGCGAAGGCGTCGTTCGACGTCGCCGCGATGCCGCGCGCCGAGTTCGTGAAGCAGGTGCAGGCCGCCGGCATCGTCGGCCTCGGCGGCGCCGCGTTCCCGGCACACGTCAAGTACGTCGTCCCCGAGGGCCGCCGCGTCACCGAGCTGGTGATCAACGGCTGCGAGTGTGAGCCGTATCTCACGTGCGACCACCGCGTGATGGTCGAGCGACCGGCCGACGTCGTCCGCGGCGCGCGCATCCTCGCGGCGCAGCTCGGTGTCGAACGCACGACGATCGGCGTCGAGGCCAACAAGCCGGACGCGATCGACGCGCTGCGAGCGGCGGCCGGTGGCGACGACGGCGCGTTCCGCATCCTCCCCCTGAAGGTGAAGTACCCGCAGGGCGCCGAGAAGATGCTGATCAAGGCGGTCTTCGGCCGCGAGGTGCCGGCCGGGAAGCTGCCGCTCGACCTCGAGATCGTCGTCAACAACGTCGGCACGATGGCGTCGCTGTGCGACTGGTTCGACCGCGGCATCCCGCTGATCGAGCGGGTCGTCACGGTCGCCGGCCCCGGCGTCGAACGCCCCGCGAATCTGCTCGTGCCGATCGGCACGTCGATCGGCGAGGTGCTGCGCCATGCCGGCGGCCTGCGCGACGAGACGCGCGAGGTCGTGCTCGGCGGCCCGATGATGGGCCAGCCGCTCGCGAGCCTCGATGCCCCGATCCTGAAGGGCACGTCGGGCGTGCTCGCGTTCACCGAGAACGAGCTCGCGCAGCAGAACGAGTACACGTGCCTCAAGTGCGGTCGCTGCCTCGACGCCTGCGCGAACTTCCTCAACCCGTCGCGCCTCGCCCGCCTCGCACGTGCCGGCCGCCTCCCCGAGCTGGAGGCGTCGTTCGTGATGGACTGCATGGAGTGCGGGGCGTGCTCGTTCGCGTGCCCGTCCGGCATCCCGATCGTGCAGCTGATCCGCGCGGCCAAGTCGTCGATCCGCGAGCGGAGGAGTCGGGCATGACGACGGCGCACCCACGCCTCGTCCTGCGGGCCGCGCCGTTCCTTCACGCGCAGCTCAGCACGCCCCGCCTGATGGGCGAGGTGATCCTGGCGACGCTGCCGGTGATCGCGGCGGCGACGTGGTTCTTCGGGATCACCGCACTGGTGCTGATCGCGGCCGCGACCGCCGGCGCGGTGTCGACGGAGTTCGTGTTCTCGCGGAGCCCGCGCGGCCGCTCGCTGAAGGACGGCAGCGCGTGGCTGACCGGCATCCTGCTCGCACTGACGTTGCCCCCGGGCCTGCCGCTGTGGATGGCCTTCCTCGGCGGCGTCGCCGGCGTCGGTCTCGGCAAGGCGATGTGGGGCGGTCTCGGCCACAACCTGTTCAACCCGGCGCTGGTCGGGCGCGCGTTCCTGCAGGCCGCGTTCCCGACCGCGCTGACGACGTGGATCGCGACCGGGGGCTCGAAGCTGTCCTTGCACGCGTCGAGCTTCGCGTGGCCCCTGATGCACGCGTCGATCGATGGCGTGAGCACCGCGACGCCGCTCGCGCGCATGAAGTTCGAGGGGCACACCGCCGACCTCGGCTCGCTGCTGCTCGGCGATGTCGCCGGGTCGCTCGGCGAGACGTCGGCGATCGTCATCCTCTTGTGCGGCCTCTACCTCGGCCTGCGACGCGCCTTCGACTGGCGCATCCCGGTCGCGGTCGTGTGCTCGGTCGCGGCGTTCTCGGCGATCCTGTGGAGCATCGCACCCGACCGGTTCGCGTCGCCGGTGTTCATGTTGCTGTCGGGCGGCCTCCTGTTCGGCACGGTGTTCATGGCGACCGACCCGGTGACGTCGCCGGCGACCCCGCGCGGCGCATGGCTGTTCGGCATCGGCGTCGGCGTGCTGGTCGTGCTGATCCGCATCTGGGGCGGGCTCAGCGAGGGCGTGATGTACGCGATCCTGATGATGAACGCCGCGACGCCGTTGCTCGAGCGCGTCGCGCAGCCGCGCGCGTTCGGCCGCGGGAGGCACGCATGAGCGACGGCGCCTACACGCCGCCACCCGACCCGCATCCGGTCCGACTCGCCGGCACCCTCGGCGTCGCCGGGCTCCTGTCCGGGTTGCTGCTGGTGTTCGCCTACGAGCTGACGCTGCCGCGCATCGAAGCCAACCGCGCCGCGGCGGTGCGACGCGCGGTGCTCCAGGTCGTGCCCGGCTCGACGACGATGCAGAAGCTCGTCTGGCACGGCGACTCGCTGGTGGTCGCCGACGGCAGCGAGAAGCCGGACACGCCGGTCGTCTACGCAGCCTACGACGACTCGGGAACGTTCAAGGGCTACGCGATCCCCGGCCAGGGCGCCGGCTTCCAGGACACGATCGCGGTGCTGTTCGGCTTCGATCCGAAGACGCGCCACATCATCGGCCTGCGCGTGCTCGAGAGCCGCGAGACGCCCGGGCTCGGGGACAAGATCGACAAGGACCCGTCGTTCCGCCAGAACTTCGACGACCTCGCGGCCGAGCCGAAGGTCGTCGCGGTCAAGCACGGCACGAAGTCGCACCCGAACGAGATCGATGCGATCACCGGCGCGACGATCTCCTCGAAGGCCGTCGTCCGCATCGTCAACGAGGCCGACGAGCAGTGGCTGCCGCGGTTGCCGAAGGCCGGCGAGGAGCCGCCACCCCCACCACGAGCGGAGGGCCCGCGATGAGCGCGTCGGACACGCGCGACGATCTGCCGTCGGTCGAGGAGATCGGCCAGCAGCGCATGGAGCTCCTGAAGGGCATCTGGCGGGAGAATCCGGTGTTCGTCCAGGTGCTCGGGATGTGCCCGACGCTGGCCGTGACCAACAGCGCGGTCAACGCGCTGGCGATGGGCACGGCCACGCTGTTCGTGCTGGTCGGCTCGAGCGCGATGATCTCGGCGCTCCGCCGGTTCATCCCGAAGCAGGTGCGTATCTCGACGTTCATCGTCGTGATCGCGACGTTCGTGACGATCGCCGACTTCTCGTTGCAGGCGCTGACGCCGGCGGTGCACAAGGAGCTCGGCGCGTTCATCTCGCTGATCGTCGTCAACTGCCTGATCCTCGGCCGGCAGGAGGCGTTCGCGTCGAAGAACCCCGTGCACCTGGCGGTGCTCGACGCGATCGGCATGGGCATCGGCTTCGCGTTCGCGCTGCTGTGCCTCGGCGTGACGCGCGAGGTGCTCGGCAGCGGATCGCTGTTCGGCGTGTCGCTGTTCGGTCCGCACTTCGAACCGTGGGTCATCATGATCCTGCCGCCCGGCGGATTCCTGGTGCTCGGCATGATCCTGCTCGTGTTCGCTAGCGTCAAAGAGGCGCGGCAGCGCATGCAGGCGTCGCGAGAGAGGGAGGCGGCGTGATGGGCGACCTGCTCTGGATCTTCATCAGCGCGCTGCTCGTCAACAACTTCGTGCTGTCGATGTTCCTCGGCCTGTGCCCGTTCTTCGGGGTCTCGGGCCGACTGCAGACCGCGTTCCGGCTCGGTCTCGCCAGCACGTTCGTGATGGTGATCACGTCGGTCGCCGCCTGGGCGCTCAACTCCTGGGTGCTGCCCCACGCGCCCTATCTGCGCTTGATCAGCTTCATCGTCGTCATCGCGAGCACGGTGCAGTTCGTCGAGATGGCGATCAAGAAGCTGAGCCCGGCGCTGTTCCGCGCACTCGGCATCTTCCTGCCGCTGATCACGACGAACTGCGCGATCCTCGGCCTGGCATTGTTCCAGACCAACCGCGGCTACGACTTCCTCGAAGGCATCTCCTTCGCGCTCGGCGGCGGCGGCGGGTTCACGCTCGCCCTCGTCCTGATGGCGGGTCTGCGCGAGGAGGCCGAGCTGTCCGACATCCCCTCCCTGATGCGCGGCACGGCGATGAACCTGATCATCGCCGGCATCCTGTCGATGGCGTTCATGGGCTTCGCCGGTCTCTTCAGCGCCACGGCCTGACATGCTCGGTCACGCGATCGCGATCCTCGCACTCGGCGCCCTGTGCGCGGTCTGGGTCCTGCTCCAGAACCTGGTCGCGCGGCACGACCCCGAGCAGCCGGGCGTCGAGGGCGGGTGTGGGAATTGCCATGGAAACGGTGAGTGCAGCGGAGCGGGCGGCTGCCACCGCGAGTGACGGCGCCTTCGTGCGCGGGCGGAGCGGCCGCGGGCGATGACGAGAGCGGTCGCGACGCGACATTCCGTAGCGCTACACTGACCGACGTCTCGTCCAAGACACGGAACCCCTTGAAGCTCACGCACCCCCGCCCCGACCTGTGCATCGCCACGCGGCACGACCGCGCGATGCGGGGGTTCGGCATCGCGGTGATCGTGTTGGGCGGATGGCTGATCGGGTTCGGCGCGGGCTGGCTGCCCGGACCCGATCACGAGGGGCCCGTCGACACGGTGATCGTCGGCGCGTGTGTCGCGGCGTTCGGGGTCGCGATCCTGAGCTGGCGACGCGGTGTCGACATCGACCTGGGCCGGGGCGAAGTGCGGCGATGGCAGCGCGTGCTCGGGATCCGGCTGGTCCACGCCGTGCCGATCGAACGCGTGCGCGCCGTCCGCACCGAGACCGCGATCTCGCACATGCAGAACACGCGCGCGAAGGGCTGGTTCGTGCAGCTCGTCCTCGAGACCGACAAGCGTGTCGATCTGCTGCGCCTGCTGGACGGCGACGAGGCCATGAAGTTCGCACAGGAGGTCGCCGATGCGCTGCGCCTGCGCCTGCAGGATCCCGATCGCTACGCCCATCGCGACGACGTGCTGCGCGAGGTGACCGGCGAGCCCGGCCCGATCGACGTCGACGCCGCGGACGATCGCGACCTCGGACCGCCCGAGCTGAACGAGGAGCGGACGGCCGATCGGTGACCGGCCGTCGCCCGCGCACCGTCAGAACGCCGGGCCGAGCAGGACCGCGTTGAGCAACAGCAGGTCGGTGCCCTCGACGAAGCCGCGCACGGTCGGATCCTCGGCGAACGCGACGACGTGCCCGCGCCCGTGCGACTCGTGCACGAGGTAGGCCTTCCGCGCGAGCTGGTCGAGCTTGTCGTCCCACGCGAACCCCGACTGCAACAGCTCCGCACGCGGCGCATAGACGCCGACGTTCTGGCCCTGATCGAGCGTGATCGGCGTGTAGATGTCTCGATCCTGCCCGACGACGTCGACGAACGGACCGAGGCCGAACGCCAGCCACTGTTCCGGATCGAGCGTGACGCGCAGCAGGGCTCCCGGGGTGCGCGCCGGCGACTCCTCCTCGGGCTGGATCGCGCGCTCGTAGTCGTACGGCTTCGACACCGTGGCCGGTGGCGTCTCGCCCTGCGGCGCGGCCGCGGCCGGCTTCTCGGCCGCCGGCACGTCCTGCTCCGGCTCGCCCGCCTTCTCGGATTCCGGCTCGGCCGGCTTCGGTTTGTCGCGCTTCTCGACCGAGCTCGCGAGCAAGCCGACGTCGTCGCGTGTCAGCCACCGCGTCGCGCCGCCGCCGAGCGTCACCAGTGTGCCGCCGTCGCGGATCCAGTTCTTCAGCCGCTCGGTGCCGCGCTTGCCGAGCGCTTCGCCGTAGTCTCCGCCGTCGGGGAGGACGATCACGTCGACCTTCTCGAGGTCCGCGTGCCCGAGCCGCTCGGTGCGGATCTCGGTCACCGGCACGCCGTACCGCTGCTCGAGCACGTAGCGCGCGGCGCCGGCCGAGTAGCTGCTGGTCGGCTCGTCCCACGCGAGCACGACCTTCGGCGGCTTGACCAACGCCACCCGGTTGCTGCCGAAGCTGACGCCCTCATCGACCCACGACGAGTCCGCCGCGAACGCATCGACGCCGAGCGCGGCACGCAGCGCCCGCACGAGCGGATGGACGGAGGCGTCGTTCTCGCGTGTCTTGACGATCAGCGAGCCCGCCGGGAAGCGCCGCTCGCCGATGCGGAACGGCTTGCCCGCGCAGTGCACGCGACATCCCTCGCGCAGGAGCCGCGCGAGGGCCACCATCGTCGCGTTCGACCCGCCCGGCAGCACCCACGCGACCCGCGGGGTGTCGCCGTCGGCGAACCGGCTCGGATCGATCACCGGCTCGTCGAGATCCTCGGCGACGACCCGCTCGCGCGGTCCCTCGGTGAACGCGTCGGTCTCGAAGCAGTCGACACCGAACAACAGCGGCAGCGACCACCCGGTCACGTCGTAGATGTCGAGCGGCTCGCGGCGCTCGTGACGGCGGCGTTGCTCGGCGACGAACTCGGAATCCATGTCCTGCTGCTTGGCGAGCAGGCTCGCCGCGAGGCGCTTCGACGGCTGATCGAGTCGGACCACGTAGCTGCCCGCCGGGAACTCGTGCTCGGCCACGTCACGCCCGCCATGCGGCCGGACGCTCGCGTTCCTGGCAGCCTCGGTCAGTCGCGCCACCTCGATGCCCTGGAACGCGAGCAGCCGTGCGAGCCGCGCCGCGCGCCACGGATCACGCGACGGCTCCAGCACGAACTCCCGCGTGCCGCCGTTCGATCCGTCGGCGACCGCCGAGCGCCGGTAGTCGAGGAACCGCCGCAACGCCGCCTCGCGGTTCTCGGCGGTCGTCTCCGCCGTCGACAGCGACGCGATGAAGTGATGGAGCACCGACTGCAGATAGGTCTTCGTCGTCTCGTCGCGCAGCTCGACGACGAGCCCGCGCACGGAGCCCTCTTCGTAGGTCGCGCTGACGGCGCCCTGCAGCCCGGGCCACGAGTCGCCGTAGCCGGGATAGAACGAGTCGTACTCCTCGCGCGTGAAGTAGTCGAAGCCCTCGCGGTCGAACCACTCGGCGTTGTTGCGGCCGTAGCGCTCCTGCCAGACCAGCCCGGCCTCGGGCAGCTCGGGATTCCGCGGGGACGCCGGCGGCCCGAAGAAGTAGGTCGAGTTCGCCCCCATCTCGTGCAGGTCGACGAACGCGACCGGACGCCAGTCGAGGAATGCGCGCACGCGCGCGCGCGTCTCCGGCTGCGTGCATGCGAACCAGTCGCGGTTCATGTCGAACAGCGCGTGATTGGTGCGCCCGCCCGGCCACGGCTCGTCGCGTTCGGCAGCATCCGGCGATGCGTCGGGCCAGCGACCGCGCGTCTGTCGTGCGTGGAACACGAACCGCGCGCGCCCGTCGGGATTCTGGAGTGGATCGATGACGACGACCGACTCGTGCAGGATGGTGTCCGCGAGCCGATCGTTCTTCGCCGAGCACAGGTGCCACGCGAGCAGGAGACCGGCGTCGGTGCTCGAGATCTCGTTGCCGTGCACCGAGTACGCCAGCCAGGTGATCGCCGGCAGCTCGCGGCAGAGCCGGTCGAGCGTCGCATCGTCGGCGCCGCGTGGATCGGCGAGCCGCTGCATCCCGGACTTCACGTCGGGCAGACGCGCGATGTTCTCCGGCGAGGAGATCATGAGGAACACGAGCGGCCGACCCTCGAGGCTCACGCCGTAGCGGAAGAGCTCCGCGCGCGGCGATGCCGCCGCGAGCGCGTTCGCGTAGCTCAGCATCTCCTCCGGACTCGTGATGCGTTCGCCGAACCCGTGCCCGACGACTTCGGCGAGCGCCGGCACGCTCGCGTCGCGAGCGCAGTCGTCGAGAACCGGAAGCTGGGCCGCGGCGAATGCCGGCAGGAGGCACGGGACGAGCAGAGCGCGGAGCGAGAGCATCGGTGGGAAGTGTCGGGAGGGAGACGGTGGCGAGATCACAGCCCCGCCATCAGGGCGAGCGCGGCGAAGCTCGTGCTGGCGACGGCCATGTAGGAGTTGACCTGGTAGTCGCAGGTCGAGCCGTCGGCGCGGAACGTCTTCAGCAGGTGCGGGCGCAGGCGCGCGTGCCACTGCTCACGTTCGTCCGCCGGTAGCTCGTCGATCGCGAGCGCCGCGTAGTAGTGGCCGAACGAGTAGAAGTAGCCGGCGTTGGCGTAGTACGCCTCGTGCGGCACCGGTCGCATGCGCGCGATGTCGAGGAAGCGGTGCTCGGTGAGGAACGACTCGACGCCATGCCGGATCACGTCGTCGGTCACGCGTTCGGTGCCGAGCTCGCGGAGCGCCCAGTTGCACACCTGAGTGCGGCCGAGACTGCCCTTGATGCGGTTGATGTTCTCGCCGCCGCCGACGCGCGGGATCGGCCTCAGGTCTGGTACTCGTAGGCCCCACCCGGTAGCGCGCAGCGATCGACGTAGCGCTTCGCTCGCTGCACGACCGCGTCGTCCTGCAGCCAGCCGAGCGCGACGGCGTCGCGCAGCGCCGGGAGAACGAGCGCCGTGCAGAAGCTCGTCGACCACGTCGGCCGGCGGCTGATCGGCGGGTCATCGTAGTAGGCCCAGCCGCCTTCCGGTGACTGGTTGCGGACGAGCAGGGCGACGAACGCCCGACCGCGCGCGTCGATCGACGACCCGAGCTCGGAGTCGGGGGGAAAGCGCGCGTCCTGCGCGGCGCGCACCGTGGCGACGGTGCCGTAGAGACCAGCCCAGTTCTCGTCGTTGTCCCAGGCACTGCCCCGACGCGGCATGCGCGCCGTGCAGAGATGGCGCAGCCCGCGCTCGAGCGCGGTGCGCCGCTCGGGGGTCTGCTCGGATTCCAGCAATGCGACACACGCGAGCGCGTCGGCCGCGAGCTGGTAGTCGTAGTAGGTCTCGACCGAGAACCCCGAATCCATCAGGTTCTCGAGAACCCCCGGACCGAACGAGCCGTCCTTCTGCTGCACCTTCACGAGGAACGCGAGCGCGCGGTCGACGCCGTCGCGCGCCGCGGCGACGTCGGCGGTCGCGTCGGACTTCGACTCGGGTGCCTGCGCCGGCAGCGCGGCGACGAGCGCGAGCGCGAGAACCAGCGCGTCAGCTCTGGTGATCGTCACCCTGCCGCTCCAGGTCGTGCACTTCCGAGCGTGCCTTCTCCACCGACAGTGTTGCCTCGACGTCGGTGCGCCGGGCCTTCCGCTGCGCCACCTGCAAGGCCTGCTCCGCCTGCTCGACCGCGAACTGCTTCTGGCGCCGCTCGCGCGGCAGCTCGACCTTCTCGACGAACTCGCGTCGGTCCTTCTGCATCGCGAGTCGGCGCTCGGCGAACTCGAGCTGCTTCTGGCCGCGCTGCAGCACGAGCTCCTTGGTCTTCTCGGCGAACTCCTCCTTGGAATACATCGCCTGGAGCTCGTCGAGCTCGGCCTTGGCCTCGTGTTGGCGCTGGGTCGCCTCGTCGAGATCCAGTTGCGCGTCGGCGTTGCGTCGCGGCTGCTCGTGTGCGTCGAACGACTCGAGCTCACCGCGCGCCTTCTCGAGGTCGTTCTGCGCGTCGGCGACCGCGCGCTCCGCCTCCATGCGCTGCAGCTCGGCGGTCATCTCCGCGATGTGCAGCTCCGTCCGCGCCCATTCGAGGCGCTGCGCGTCGTCGGGATCGGGCGCGGAATCCGTCGCAGCATCGGGCCTGGCGTCCGACTCGGCGCCGGAGCCCTGCCTGGTGGCGTGGTCACCGGTGCGGTCGACCTCGACGCGATCGGTGCTCATGTAGAAACAGCCGCCGGTGGCGAGAACGAGCGAGAAGGCGGGCAGGAGCAGCACCCGCGGTGAGAGCAGCATCATCGTGAACGGTCCTCGAGCCGGATCGACCCGGCTCCCCGGATCTTGCACGATCGCGGCGCCCGCGTCACCGTTCTCGCCGGAGCTGACCACACGCGGCCTCCGCGTCGGCCCCCGCCGACCAGCGCACGGTCGCCAGCACGCCCCGCCGGCGGAGCGCGCGCGCGATCGACACCGTCCGATCGGCCGCCGGCCGCACGAACGGCAACGTGTCGACCCGGTTGTAGGGGATCAGGTTGACGTAGCCGTGCGCGCCGGCGAGGAGCTCGCACAGGGCGTCGACGTCCGCGTCGCGGTCGTTGATGCCCGCGAGCAACGCCCAGGCGTACCTGCACCGGTCGGCCACACGCGCGGCCGTACGCCTCGGCCGCGCGCACGAGCGCGACGACCGGTTCGCACCCGGCGCGGGGCAGCAGCTGCTGCCGCAGCGCGTCGTCGGCGGCGTGCAACGAGAGCGCGAGGGTCGGAAGAACGTCGCCGGCGGCCAGGCGCTCGAACGCACGCGACGACCCGACCGTGGACAACGTCTGCCGCCGTGCCGGGATCCCGCCGTCGGCGGCGAGCACCTGGGCCGCCTGCAGCACCGCGTCGAGGTTGTGCGTCGGCTCGCCGATGCCCATGAACACGACGCGATCGATCGCGGGCCGCCGCCGCCGCGCGTGCACGACCTGTTCGAGGATCTCGTGGACCGCGAGGTTTCGCACCAGCCCGTCGATGCCGCTCGCGCAGAAGCGACAGCCGACCGCGCAGCCGACCTGCGTCGACACGCACACCGCGTCGTCGGCCATCGCGACGGTCTCGACGCACTCGCCGTCGGCGAGCCCGATCACGAGGCGTTCACTGCCGTCCGCCGAGCGCACGGCGTGGCGGATCTCGGTGTCGAGGCCCGCCGCCGTCCATGCCGCGAGACCGAGAGCCTCGCGCGCGGCGAGGCGGAGACCGCGCGCGCCGAACATCGTGACCTCCGGCGCTCCGCCCGCGAGGACCGAACGCCGGGCGAGCGCGGCCTTGTCCGGCGGCAGATCGGGCAGCAGGGCGAGGCCGCGCGCGGTCACCCCGAAGCCTCGGCGGGTTCGACACGCACGAGCAACCGGCCCTGCTCCACGGGATCGCCCGGCGTCGCTCCGACCTCGGCCACCGTGCCGTCGACGTCGGAGACGATCTTGTGCTCCATCTTCATCGCGCTGAGCACGACCAGCGTCTGGCCGTGCTCGACCTGCTGCCCCACTTCGACGAGCACGTCGAGCAGCGTGCCGGTCATCGGTGCGGTGAGCACGCCGGTGCCCGCCGCGCTGCCGTGGCCACCGCGGCCGCGCTGCGGATGGACCGTGAACGTGTGGCCGTCGACCCGCGCGTGCAGCGCGCCCTCGGCAGCCGGAGCGACGACGGCGACGTGCGTGCGACCGCCGAGCTCGAACGCGACGCGGCCGTCGGGCAGGAGATGCGCCGAAACGTCGTGCACCGCGTCCCCGATCTGGACGCGGAACGTGCCGTCCCCGGTGCGCTCACCGCCGACGCGGACCCGCTCGCCGTCGCGGAGGAAGTCCTTGCGCACGCTCATCGTGCACCTCCCAGCACGCGGTAGCCGTCGAGCGTGCGCCACAGCGTGGTGCGGGACGTCGAACCGGTCGCGCCGTCGATCGGCGCGGCCCCGGTGCGCGCTCCGTCCGCCCCGAGCAGCTGCGCGAGAACCACCGCGGCGAGGGCCGTGTCGGTCGGCTCGATGCCGGGTCCGGCCACGAGGTCGGGTGCGCGTTCGACGAAGTCGGTGCGCAGCTCGCCGGCTCGGAACCGCGGGTCCTCGACGACGCGGCGGAGGAAGTCGACGTTGGTCGGGATACCGAGATAGACCGTGTCGCGCAGCGCGCGCGCGAGCCGGCGGCAGGCAGTCTCGCGGTCGGGCGCGTGGACGATCAGCTTCGCGAGCATCGGGTCGTAGTGCACCGAGACGTCGGCGCCTTCGTGCACACCGGAGTCGACGCGGATGCCCGGACCCTCGGGTTCGATCACGCGCGTCAGGCGACCGGCGGCCGGCAGGAAGCCGTGCTCGGGGTCCTCGGCGTAGATGCGCGCCTCGATCGCGTGACCACGGGGCGTGAACTCGCGACCCGCGAGCAGTGCATCGAGCTTGGCACCGGCGGCGACCTGGAGCTGGAGGTGCACGAGGTCGAGTCCGGTGACGCACTCGGTGACCGGGTGTTCGACCTGGAGGCGCGTGTTGACTTCGAGGAAGTAGAAGTCGCCGTTCTCGTCGAGCAGGAACTCGACGGTGCCGGCATTGCGGTAGCCGACCCGTTCGCACAGCGTGACGGCCGCGCGGCCCATGCGCTCGCGCAGCGCGGGATCGACCGCGGGGGAGGGTGACTCCTCGAGCACCTTCTGGTGGCGGCGCTGCACCGAGCACTCGCGTTCGTGGAACGACACGACGCGGCCGTGCTCGTCCCCCATGATCTGGATCTCGACGTGCCGCGCCGGGAACACGCGCCGTTCGAGAAGCATCCGCGCGTCGCCGAAGCTCGCCTTGGCCTCGCGGCGACCGGCGGCGAGTGCGTCGAGGAAGTCGGCCTCGCGCTCGACCAGTCGCATGCCCTTGCCGCCGCCGCCGGCCGACGCCTTGACGAGCAGCGGGAAGCCGATGTCCTTCGCCTTCGCGAGCCAGGCCTGGTCGTCGGGGAGGTCGCCGTCGAAGCCCGGCACGACCGGGACGCCGGCGGCGACGGCCGCCTGCCGCGCGCTGCGCTTGCCGCCGAGGATCTCCATCGTGTCGGCGCGCGGGCCGATGAACACGAAGCCGGCGGACTCGGCCGCGCGCTCGAACTCGGCGTTCTCGCTGAGGAAGCCGTAGCCCGGGTGGATCGCCTCCGCACCCGATGCGCGCGCGGCGTCGAGGACGGCGGCGACGTTCAGATACGAGTCGGTGGCCGACTCCCCGCCGATCGGCACGGCGACGTCCCCGGCGAAGCGATGCGCGGCGTCGCGGTCGACGTCGCTGAAGACGACGACCGACTCGACGCCGCATTCGGCCAGGCCGCGGCAGACGCGCACCGCGATCTCACCGCGGTTCGCGACCAGCACGCGGCGAAACGGAGGGTCGCCTTGCATCTCGGGAAGCTACGAGCCGGCCGAGAGGCAGACAACCACACCCGGTGTGATTTGCTGCCCCTCGCCGATCACCGGCAGTCGAGCTCGATGCCGTTGCTGGCGGTGATCACCAAGTTCTGGCCCTGCACCGTCACCGGCAGCATCTGGAACTCCGCGCGGCCGACCTGGGTGTACGGGAAGCGGAAGCTGTCCTGTGCGTGCCCGGTCGCGTCGATCGACACGACCCGCGCGATCGTGGCGTTGCACAGGAGCGTGCAGCCGCCGCCGAACGGAAGATTGAGACGCTGGTCGCCGGCGAAGGTCAGCGCCAGCGCGCCGGCGAAGCCGTTCTGCATCGTCAGCGTCACGACGTGCTCGGTGCCGACGACCTGCGAGCTCGCGCTGAGCGTCGGCCCGCAGCTCTGGCCGTAGCTCGTGAACGTGCAGGTCGTCGTCAGGTCCTCCTCGAAGCCGACGAACAGGTCCGCGAAGTAGTTGACCCAGTCGGCCGGGTTGCCGGTGCCCGTCGCGGCACCGTCGAGCAGGAAGCGTACGACGGTCGGCTGCGCGCCGATCGTGAGCGGGATGCGCGTGAGCTGGGTGCCGGCATTCGCGGTCCACTCGGCGGTTCCGTCGTTCCCGATGTCCGCCTCACCGTGGATCGTCGCACCGAGCTCGGCCTGTGCGTTCCACGAGATCCGCAGGTTGCCGACCGTGCCGGGCGCCGCGGCGATGGTCAGCAGATACTCGTGCGGCCCGGTCACGGCGCCTTGCGCCGTCGCCGATGCCGACGTGCCACCGGTCTCCGCGGGGCCGCCTCGCGCGTAGCCGCGCTCCATCATCGCCGCGCCGACCGCGGTCGGCTGGGGATACGCGATCGCCGTGAAGCTCGTGTAGGGGTCGCCCGGCGGGTCGACGTGCGCCTGCACGAACACCGTGCCGGCGCCGGGGATCGGAGTGCCCTGAGGCACCACGTCGAAGTCGGTCTGCCCGCCGGCCGACGCCGTCGAAGCGATGTTCGACAGCGCGGAGAGGGAGGCGGTTGCGGTCTGCGCGGCGAGCGGGGCGGCCACGGCAGCGGCGAGAAGGAGAGCGAGCGGGGCACGCATGATCGGCTCCTGGGAGAGGAGAAATGGGCTCCCGACATGATCGGCTCTCGACCCGGGTTCGGCCAGCATCGGCCACGTCGATCGAGCAACCGGGGCCGGAACGGGATGCCGGGGCTCGTCCCGAGACAAGGTGTTCAAGAACGCAACGGTCGCTGGACGACTCAGGGAGGGACACGTCGCGTATTTCGACAGCGACGGCCACGGAACCACACCCGAAGAGGAGGCGACTCTGGTGCACAAGCGATTCCGGAACCCCCACCAGCGCTACTCCCGCACGCGCGTCAAGGCAGAGGTCGCGCGGACCGTCGAGGCCGAGCTGCACGGTGCGCCCGTGACGCCGCCGCCCGATGGCATCGCGGCGTTGATGGGCGGCAAGGCGCCGAGCGTGGCGGCGGTACCGGTCGAGGCGATGGCCGAGGCGGTGTCGCCGACCGAGAGGTTCAGCCCGCAGTCGGCGCAGGCCGAGCCGCTCGCGTCCGAGCGCCTGCCGGAGCCGGAGAGGAAGGCGGTCACACGTGTCGTTCGCGGCTCCGCCGCCGGCGCGGGACCGCGCGAGAGCTCCCCGGCGCAGCGCCGCATCGATCGCCTGCTGGCGATGTTGCGGCGGTCGCGGTGACGCCGGCGGCGCCCGACGGGGCGGCCGACGCGGCGCCGCGACGAAATCGCGACGCCGTCGAATGGACAGCCCCGTCGCGAGGCGGGAAGCTCCGAGGATGCGCGCAAGGACCCCGGTCTGCCTCCTCGCCCTCCTCACGATGACTGCCTGCGGAACGACACGGCCCCCCAGAGACACCGACCCGGCGACGCGGCCGTATCTGATCGAGCGCGTCGATGACACCGCGATCGCGCAGATCTACGCCGACGGGTTCGACGCGCTGACACCCCGGGACCGCATCCTGTGCTACCACCTGGCGCAGGCGGCGATCGCCGGGCGCGACATCTATCTCGACCAGCGTTTCGCGTACGACCTCGAGCTGCGCGACATGCTCGAGGAGATGTTCGTGCACCGGCAGGCGCTGCAGCCGAAAGACGCGAAGGAGATCGATCGCTACACGAAGCTCTTCTGGGTGCACAACGGCATCCACCACAACCTGACGACGCGCAAGATGCCGTTCCACATGAGCGAGGAGCAGTTCCTCGCCGCGGCGGAGCTCGCCCGCGCCGACGGTGCGAAGCTGCCCGAGGTCGACCGCCTGCGCGAGCTGTACGTCGTCATCACCGACCCGGACCGGTTCGTCTCGGTGACCAACAAGTCCCCCGCCGACGGCGGCGATCCACTGTTGGAGAGCTGCAACAACCTCTACGTCGGCGTGTCGATGCAGGACCTCGAGGGCTTCCAGGAGCACTATCCGCTCAACAGCCGGTTGGTGAAGAACGCGGACGGCACGCTGACCGAGGAGATCTACCGGGCCGGCGACTCGGCGTACGGCGTGACGCCGGGCCGCTACGCCGATCAGATCGAGACCATCATCAGGCACCTGGTCGCAGCACGGGAGTACGCCCCCGAGCCGACCCGCGAAGCGCTGAAGCAGCTCATCCGCTACTACCGCACCGGCTCGCCCGACGATTGGCACGACTACAACGTGCTGTGGGTCGCCGATGACGCGTCGAACGTCGACGCGATCAACGGCTTCATCGAGGTCTACGTCGACGCGCGCGGCGTCAAGGGGAGCTGGGAGAGCGTCGTGTCGTTCGTCGACAAGCAGAAGACCGAAGCGATCGAGAAGCTGGCGGCCAATGCGCAGTGGTTCGAGGACCGGATGCCGTGGGCCGACGAGTTCCGCAAGCCGCAGGTCCGCGGCATCACCGCGCGCGCGATCTCGGTCGTCTGCGAAACCGGGGACTCGGGGCCGATCACGCCGATCGGCATCAACCTCCCGAACGACGCGGACATCCGTCAGGATTACGGCAGCAAGTCGGTCAACCTGGGCAACGTCGTCGAGGCCTACGACCGCCTCAGCTCGGGCAAGAGCGTGCAGGAGTTCGCCTGGAGCGAGGAGGAGATCGCGCGGGCGAAGCGCTGGGAGGGCATCGACGACGTGCACACCAACCTGCACGAGGTGATCGGCCACGCGTCCGGCAAGATCCGCCCGGAGATCAAGAACCCCGCGCAGATCCTCGGCACCTACTACTCGACGCTCGAGGAGGCACGGGCCGATCTCGTCGGGCTCTACTGGATCGCCGACCCCGAGATGCAGGAGCTCGGGCTGGTCGCCGACCGTGAGGGCGCACTCGCGGAGTACGAGGCCTACGCGCGCAACGTCCTCGTCCAGCTCCGCCGCGTGCCGCCGGGCGGCAAGATCGAGGAGGACCACATGCGCAACCGCCAGATGATCATCCACTGGCTGATCGCCAACACCGACGCCATCGTCGTCGAGCATCGCGACGGCAAGACCTACTACCGCGTCACCGGCATCGACGCGTTCCAGAAGGGCTGCGGTGCGCTCCTGGCGGAGGTCATGCGCATCAAGGCCACCGGCGACTTCAAGGCCGGCAAGGCCCTGGTCGACACCTACGGCACCAGCGTCGATCCGGCGCTGCACAAGGAAGTGCTGGCCCGACTCGAGAAGCTCGACCTGCCCTCGGTCACCGGTTTCGTGCAGCCGGACCTCGTCCCGGTCGTCGACGGCGATGGCAAGATCGTCGATGTCCAGGTGCAGTACCCGTTCGACATCGCCGATCAGATGCTGCGATGGGACGGGCGGAAGGCGCCGTTGGTCGTGGAGCAGTGAGGGATGACGCGCGCGACGGGTCGCGGTCGGCGAAGGGCTGCATTCCACACCGGGTGTAGTTTGCTGCCTTCCAGCGTACGGCGGCCGGCGCCACGCCATTGACCCCCACCCCGGACGCACCGCACACTCCCGCTGCCGGCCGTAACCTCCTCCATGCTCCCTCCCGATGACGCCCCGGCCCCCGCGCCCCCGCCGCTCCCGGCCCCGGGACGCCGTCCCCATCGGCTCGTCCACCACGCCACGGCACTCGCGCTGCTCGCGCTGTTCGGGTTCGTCGTGGTGCGGACCGCGTGGGTGTCCGACGACGCGTTCATCGGGCTGCGATCGGTCGCGCATCTGGTCGACGGCGACGGGTTCGTCTGGAACGTCGGCGAGCGCGTGCAGACGTACACCGCGCCGCTGTGGACTCTCGCCGTCGCGGGCATCACCGCGATCACGCACAACGCGTGGATGTCGACGCTCGGCCTGGCGTTCGCGGCCTCGCTCCTCGCGTTCGCGCTGCTGGTGTGGAAGGCCGCGCCCGCGGCGTGGCCGGCGTTGTTCGGCGGCGCCGTCCTGATCCTGTCGAAGGCGTTCACCGACTTCTCGACCGGCGGACTCGAGAATCCGCTCACGCACCTGTTCCTCGTCCTCGCCTGGTTCGCCCTCACCTCGGGTGAACCCGACCAGCGCAAGACCCTCTGGCGCTTCGCGATCGTCGCCGGCCTCGCGACGACCAACCGCCTCGACACGGTCCTGCTGTTCATCCCCGCCCTCGCCTGGCTCTCCTGGCGCGTCGGCCTGCGCCGCGCGATCGTCCCGGTCCTCGTCGGCTTCCTGCCGGTGATCGGCTGGGAGGTGTTCTCGATCCTCTACTACGGCTTCCCGTTCCCCAACACCGCCTACGCCAAGGCGTTCGGTCTCGGCATCAGCCGCGTCGACCTGCTCCACCAGGGCCTGCGCTACCTCGACGACTCCCGCCAACGCGACCCGATCACGCTGTGCGTCATCGCGAGTGGGCTGCTCGTCGCGCTCGCGGTCGGCGCCGGCAAACGCCGCGCGTTCGCGCTCGGCGCGGCGCTCTACGTCGCCTACGTGATCTACATCGGCGGCGACTACATGTCGGGGCGCTTCCTCACCGCGCCGCTGATGGTCGCCGTGATCGCGCTCGCCACCCTCCGCTTCGATCAGAACCGCGCCCACGCCGCCTACGGCGCGCTCGGCGTCGCGCTCGCGGTGATCCTCGGCGTGCTGTTCGTACCGTGCCAGCCGACCGTTTGCTCGGGCCCGCACTACGAGGAGTGCCTGCCCAAGATCCACGGCGTCACCGACGAGCGCGGCTTCTACTACGGCAAGGGACTCGGCTACCTCAGCCCGAACCGCCGCGATCCGATCGCCGACCACGCGAACAATCCGTTCAAGGGCCGCAGGGTCGTCGTCTGGAACATGATGGGCTACTCGTCGTTCATCACCGATCGCGAGACCCACATGATCGACCTGTTCGGTCTCGGTGATCCGATCCTCGCACGCCTGCCGATGAGGGCGCGCGTCGCGCCGGGTCACTACCGCCGCGCGATCCCGGACGGCTATCTGAAGACGCTCGCGACCGGCGAGAACCAGATCGAGGACCCGGATCTGCACGCGTACTACGACAAGCTCGAGCTCGTCGAGGCCGGCCCGATCTGGTCCCGGGAACGCCTCGAGGCCGTACTCGGCTTCTCGATCGGTCGCTACGACCACTTCCTCGATGCCTACATCGCGAGGCAGAAGCCGGGCCCGAAACGCATCGAGCTCGCGGCGCTCGGCCAACCCGTCGCAGCCGGCGTGCCGTGGTACGACGCCGGCGTCATGACGTTCGACTACGACGGCCTGCGCATCGCGCTGCCGGAGATCTCGCATGCGATGACGGCGAGAGTCGTCCTCGGCGACAACGACGCGTACGCGCTGGCGTTCGTCGTCGGCGCGGAGCTCGATGCTCCCGACTTCGAGTTGAAACCCGACGTCGTCCTGCCCGCGGCGGGCGACGCGCCGAGCATGGCGGTCCGGGACGTGTCGATTCCCGACGCGAAGAGCACGGCCGGCTTCGACACGATCC
Organism: uncultured Planctomycetota bacterium; assembly: GCA_963823025.1. GTDB lineage: Bacteria > Planctomycetota > UBA1135 > UBA1135 > UBA2386 > CAWGKH01. The sequence goes on from CAWGKH010000019.1 coordinate 49,583, forward strand.
TGATCGTGCCGGTGTCGGGCGACAACATCTTCGCGATCGGCGGGCTCACGCTCGGGCAGTAGCGCGGACTCGTCCGCCACCGCGCGCGAACAGCACGGTGACGTACGCCGCGTAGCCGACGAGCAGCGCCGCCCCCTCGCCCCGCGACAGCCGCGCCCCCGAGCTCAGCAGCGGCAGCAGCGCGACGCTCGCGACGATCATCACCGGCGTGTCGAGCCACAGCGCCTGCGCGGGCACGCGCTGCGGCATGACCAGGGCACTCGTGCCGAGGATGCCGAGCACGTTGAACACGTTCGAGCCGAGCACGTTGCCGACCGCGACGTCGCTCTGCCCGCGCCACGCGGCGACCAGCGACGTCACGAGCTCGGGTGCCGAGGTGCCCGCCGCGACGATCGTCAGCCCGATCGCCAGCTCCGACACCCCGAGTCCGCGCGCGATCGTGCTCGCACTGCCGACCAGGAGCCCCGACGCCCACACCAGCGTCGCGAGCCCTGCGGCCACCAGCACGGCCGCCAGCGGCAGCGCGAGGCGCCGCGTCGCCGCGGGCACGGGTGGCGCCTCGAGCAAGGCCTGAGCCGCCGCCGCCTGTCCGACCTCCTCCCGCCCGCGCCGGTAGCCCTGCACGAGGAACGCCCCGAGCCCAACCAGCATCACGACACCATGCCAGCGCACGAGCCGCATGCCCGCCGTCCACGCGAGCAGCGGCACGAACGCACAGGCGATCACCACCCACACCTCCTGGCGGACCTGCGCCATCTTGACCGGGATCGGTCGGATCAACGCGGTCAGACCGAGGATCACCGCGATGTTCATGATGTTCGAGCCGACGACGTTGCCGATGCCGAGCTCGGGGCGGCCGTCGAGCGCCGCGCGCAGCGTCGCCGCGAGTTCGGGCGTCGACGTCCCGAAGCCGACGATCGTCAGCCCGATGAAGAAGCTCGACAGGCCGAAACGCCGCGCGATCGCGACCGCGCCGCGCACCAGCAGCTCCGCACCGAGCGCGAGCGCGACGAGCGAGACGGCGAGACCGAGGCCGGGAGAGAGGTCCATCGATCGATTCGCTCGCGGACCCCGAAGCCGCCGTCAGTCGTCCATGTGCTTGACGATCGCGTCGCCGAACGCCGAGCACTTGAGCGGCTCGCGCCCTCCATCTGGCGTGCGAAGTCGTAGGTCACCGTCTTGGCCGCGATCGCGCCGTTCACGCCCTTGATGATCAGGTCGGCGGCCTCGGTCCAGCCCAGGTGGCGGAACATCATCTCGCCCGAGAGGATCACCGAGCCCGGGTTGACCTTGTCCTGGTCGGCGTACTTCGGCGCGGTGCCGTGCGTCGCCTCGAAGATCGCGTGGCCGGTGTCGTAGTTGATGTTGCCACCCGGCGCGATGCCGATGCCGCCGACGCACGCCGCCAGCGCGTCGGAGATGTAGTCGCCGTTGAGGTTCATCGTCGCGATCACGCTCGTACTCCGCCGGGCCGGGTCAGGATCTGCTGCAGGAACGCGTCGGCGATCACGTCCTTGACGATGCAGCTTCTTGCCCGTCCTTGCTCGATCACCTGCCACGGACCGCCGTCGAGGTCCTTCGCCGCCGAATTCGTTCTTGGCGAGCTGCGTAGCCCCAGTCGCGGAACGCGCCCTCGGTGAACTTCATGATGTTCCCCTTGTGGACGAGCGTGACGCTCGCGCGGCCGTCGTGCGATCGCGTACTCGATCGCGGCGCGCACGAGGCGGTCGGTGCCCTCGCGCGAGACCGGCTTGATGCCGATGCCCGAGGTCTCGGGGAAGCGGATCTTCTCGAAGCGGTCGGGGAAGTGCTCCTGGAACAGCTCGCTGGAACTTCTCGCTGTCCTCGGTCGCCCTGCCTGGAACTCGATGCCCGCGTAGATGTCCTCGGTGTTCTCGCGGAAGATCACCATGTTGGTCAGCTCCGGCTGCTTGACCGGGCTGGGCACGCCGGTGAAGTACTGCACCGGCCGCAGGCAGACGTACAGGTCGAGCATCTGGCGCAGCGCGACGTTGAGGCTGCGGATGCCGCCGCCGACCGGCGTGGTCAGCGGACCCTTGATGCCGACGAGGTAGTCCTTGAACGCCTGCGACCGTCGCGTCGGGCAGCCACTCGCCGGTGCTTCTCGAAGGCCTTCTCGCCCGCGAGCACCTCCATCCACGCGATCTTGCGCTTGCCGCCGTAGGCCTTCTCCACCGCGGCGTCGAACACGCGCACCGACGCGCCCCAGATGTCGCGGCCCGGTGCCGTCGCCCTCGATGAACGGGAGGATCGGGTCGTCGGGAACCTGCAGCCCGGCTGCGGTCATCGTGATCTTCGTCATCCGCGCATTCTGGCGGGCCCGAGCCGCGAATGCGAGCGATGCGCGCAACCTCCGGCGCGGTTGTCGCCCAACGGAAATGTTCCCGCCGGAGCCGGTGCGCGCCCCCGCCGTACGGCTGCTTCGGCAGAATGGACCCCTCGGGATTCCCCGAGAAGGAGGACATCATGCGCTGCTCTCGTTCGCTCGTTCTCGCCGCGTTGCTCGGAGCCGCCGCGCCGGCCACCGCGCAGACGTTCGGCATCCCGGAGGTCATCGGCCTGACCAACTCCCCGACCGGCCTCCACGACGTCTACATGCAGGACCCGACGACCTGCTTGATCCGCCGCTGCCGGCCGCCGATCGGTCTCGCGCCGGTGCCGTGGGCGGGTGGCACCGCGCACGATCCGCGCGACCGGTTCACCTGGATCACCGACGGCGTGCAGATCGCGAAGGTCGACCCTCGCAATCTCTGCAACGTGGCCTGCCCACCCGCGTCGATCCCCGGCATCGGACCCAACGACTACGTCACCGGTCTCGCCTTCGACTCGATCACCGGCACGCTCTACGCGACGGTCTCCGACAACACGATCCGCGAGTTCTCGGTCACCGGCTGCCAGCTCCAACCGACGGCACAGTGCTCCGTGACGCTGCCGCTGAACTTCGTGCTGTCGGGGTGCGCCACCGACGACGAGAGCGGATCGATCTGGTACTCCGCCGCCGTATGGGTCGGTCCGACGCCGACGCCGCCGGCCGCGATCGTCTACAAGGCTCCGCTGTCCGCGCCGTGCCGGGCGAGCTGCCGTTTCACGGTCCCCGACTGCGCGGGCAACCTCATCACCCGCATCACCGGCCTCGGCTACGACCCATGTCGTGACGTCCTGTGGGTCACCGACGGCACGCAGGTCATCGGGGTGCGCGAGATGCCGACCCCCACCACGCCGTGCCAGATCCAGCAGGTCCAGTGCTGCCCGAACCTGGGCCTCTCGGCGAGCTTCATCGGCCTCGGCGTGCTGCCCGCCACCGAGCGGAGCGACGGTCGGCCGTGCGGAACCGGCGCCTGCCCCGTCTGCACCTCGATGGTCCATCGCCTGCGCGGCGACCCGGTGATCGGCAGCGCGGTGTTCGCGCTCGAGCTGCGTCAGTACCCCGGCCAGTCGTTCGCGTTCCTCCTGTTCAATGCGGGGCAGTGCATGCCACCCGGCTTCCCGTTCCTCTGTGCGCCGGTGCTGGTGCCGCTCGCCCCCCCGCCGATCGTCGTCGGTCCCTACGCGCCGACCGGCACGCTCGGCATGTGCGACGCCGGCGTCGCGCAGCCGCTGCCCATCCCGCTCGACCCGTCGATCTGCGGCCAGGACTTCGCGACCCAGTGGATCGGGATCTGCAGCGACGCCACCGGTCTCGGCAACTTCGTCAGCAACTGCCTGAGCTGGACGGTGACCGGGACGTAGCGCGCTAGCGCGGCCCACCGTCCGGACAGATCCGCCCCTGCGCCGACTCGCGCTGCAGGAACAGCAGCTCGGCACGGCGCAGGGGATCGATACGCCACGCGCCCGCGCGCACGCCGGCTGCGGCGGCCCGCGCGTAGACGGCGTCGAGACCGGCCAGATGGGCCGCCATCGTCAACGCCGTCGGCCGCGCGGCACGGGCGAGCCCGTCGCGCAGGCCCGGGTCGTCGCGGAGCCGGCGCATCGCGTCGGCCAGCGCATCCGGATCACCGGGCGGTACGAGGAGCGCCGCGGCACCGGCCCGCGCCGCCGGGGCGCCGACGTCACTCAGGACGACCGGCAGTCCGAGATCGAGGGCTTCGTCGAGCGCGAAGCTCCAGGTCTCGAATGCGAGGCTCGGGAACACCGCGACGTCGAGCCCGGCATCGACCAGGTCCGCCGGGGCGTATGCGCCGTGGAACACGACCGGCAGGCCGTTCGCGAGCGCGCGCAGCTCGCGCTCCAGAGACGGCGTCGCGATCGGGCCGAACACCGCGAGCTCGACCGGCGGACTCCCGGCATCGGCGGCGATCCGCGCGAACGCCTGCAGCAGATCGACGACGCCCTTGTGCGCGGCGATCGAGCCCCAGTGGCCGAATCGCAGTGCGCCACCGCCACCGCCACGCCGCGGCCCGAGGTGCGTCGCGCGCGGCATCGGCACGACGTCGCAACGCGCCCGGGGAAAACCCGCCTGCGCCTCGACGAGCGCCGCGGTCGCACCGTCGGCGACCACCACCGCGGCCGCGCCATCGAGCTCGGCCCGAAGCTGATCGGCGAACACCTCGATCGAGGCCGCGATCTCACCCGACGACTCGTGTCCGAACCGGGGCACGCAATCCCGACAGCTCGCGACACCGAGCGGCCGCGCGCACGCCCGACCGTCGCGATCGACCCGGAAACAGCGCGGACACGTGACGGCGACGTCGTGCAACGTGACGATCGCCGGCACGCCGGCATCCGCGGCGATCTCGACCAGGTTGCCGGTGAGCCGGATCCAGTGGTGCACGTGCAACAGCTCGGGCCGTTCGCGGGCGAACAGCTCGCGCAGCACGCGTTCCACGCCGGGATGCCACAGCTTCGCGAAGTGGTCGAAGTACAGGTCGTCGCGATGGACGCGCCACGCGGGCACGCCCTCGAGTTCGAGCGGTTCGAGCTCGACGGCCGAACGCGCGGCGAGCGACCCGGTCCAGAGGCGCACGTCGTCCCCACGGGCGAGCTGGGCCCGCGCGAGGTCGCGGACGTAGCTCTCGACCCCGCCCGAGCCCTCGGGGAAGAAGCCGTGCGCGGCGTGCACGACCCTCATGCCCGCACCCCCGCGCGCCCCGGTCTCGGCAGCGTGATGCGCAGCAGCAGCAGTCCGGTCACCGCGGCGACCAGCGAGCCGCCGAGCACGCCCAGCCGGATCGCCACCGACAGACCGTGCGCCTCGGTCTGGTTCTCGAACGCGAGCGTGCCGATGAACAGGCTCATCGTGAAGCCGATGCCGGCGAGCACCGACACACCGAACATCACCGGCCAGCTCGTGCCCGCCGGCAGCTTCGCGTAGCCGAGGCGCACGACCAACCACGCCAGCCCGAACACGCCGGCGGTCTTGCCGGCGATCAGACCGAGGGCGATGCCGAGCGTCACCGGATGCACGAGGCCCTCCCAGCCGACCGCCCGCAGCGACACGCCGGCGTTCACGAACGCGAACGCCGGCAGGATCAGCACCGCCACGTAGGGGTGGAGCATGGTCGCGAGCGAGCCCAGCGGGGAGTTGCCCAGGGCGTCGGTGCCGCGGGCAGGGATCGCGAGGCCGACGAGCACGCCGGCCAGCGTCGCGTGCACCCCGGACTTCAGGACGGCGAGCCAGAGCACGGCGCCGACGATCAGATAGGGCCCGAGCCGTTTGAGGCCGAGCTGGTTCATCGCGAGCAGGAGTCCGAGCGCGACGAACCCCGCGCCGTACAGCCCGAACTCGAGGTCGCCGCTGTAGAACACCGCGATGATCACGATCGCGGCGATGTCGTCGAACACCGCGAGCGTCATCAGGAACGTCTTGAGCCCGGCGGGCACGCGCGGCCCGAGGAGCGCCAGCATGCCGAGCGCGAACGCGATGTCGGTCGCCGCCGGAATCGCCCACCCGCGCAGCGCGACCGGGTCACCGGAGTTGCACAGCGCGTAGATCGCGACCGGCACGGCGATCCCCCCGAGCGCCGCGGCACAGGGGAGGATCACCTGGCGCACCGACGACAGTTCTCCCTCGAGGACCTCCCGCTTCAGCTCGAGGCCGATCAGCAGGAAGAACACCGCCATCAGCCCGTCGTTGATCCAGAGCAGCAGCGGCTTCTCGAGGCCGTGGGACCCCGCGCGGATCTCGACCGGCAGCGTCGTCAGGGCGTCGTACCACCCGGCGCCGCCGGAATTGGCCAGGACCATCGCCGCGGCCGACGCCACGATCAGCAGCACCCCGCCGAGGGCCTCGAGTCGCTGAAATCCTTGCAGGTGGCTCATCCGGGCGGCGGTCCGCGGGGCGGCGCAGCGTAACCCGAGCCACGCACCGGAGACCAGCAGCGCCGCCGCACCCCGGGGATTCCGCCGATTCCGCCGGCCCGGATCGGCGAGATCGATCCTTGTTCGCATCCGGCGCGGGACGAGCGGCGAAGCTGGAGCAAAGGGATCGCCAATGGACTGGATCAACTACCACCACCTTCTCTACTTCTGGGTCACCGCCCGCGAGGGCAGCATCACCCGTGCGAGCGAACGGCTTCGCCTCGCGCAGCCGACCGTCAGCGGTCAGATCCAGTCACTGGAGAAGGCCGTCGGCGAGAAGCTGTTCTTGCGACAAGGTCGCAGGCTGGTGCTCACCGAGACCGGGAAGCTCGTGCTCCGCTACGCCGACCAGATCTTCACGGTCGGTCAGGAGCTGGTCGACACTCTGCGGAATCGACCGACGGAGGGGCGGCAGCGGATCTCGGTCGGCATCGCCGACTCGGTTCCGAAGCTCATCACCCACCGACTGCTCGCACCGTTGCTGGCCCTGGACGACCTCCATCTGATCTGCCACGAGGGCTCGACCGATCGGCTCCTCGGCTCGCTGGCCGAGTACGACCTCGACGTCGTGATCTCCGACAGCCCGGTGGCGCGCGACGAGACGCCGCGCACGTCCCACCAGCTGCTCGGCGACTCGCCGGTCGCGATGTTCGGCACCGCCGCCCTCGCGGCGAAGTACCGCACGAACTTCCCGAGGTCGATGGCCGACGCGCCGGTGCTGCTCCCGACGACCTCGACCGCGATGCGGCAAGCCGTCGACGGCTGGTTCGGGACCATCGGCGTGACGCCCCGGATCGTCGCCGAGTTCGACGACAGCGCCCTGATGAAGACCTTCGGGCAGAGCGGCGCCGGCCTGTTCCCCGCCCCGAGCTCGGTCCAGGCCGAGCTGCGGCGGCAAGTGGATGCGGTGCCGGTCGGCGAGCTCGACGGCGTCCGGCTGCCGCTCTACGCGCTGACGGTCGAGCGCAAGCTACAGAACCCGCTGGTGCAGCACATCGTCAATGGCGCGCGCGACCGTCTCGAGTCGCTGATCGAAGTGCCGGCCTGAGCGCACCCTTCACGGGGTGCGCGCAGGTCACGCCTCGGCGGTCGGCACGACCACCACCGGGCAAGGGCTGAACCGGCACACCTTCTGGCCGACGGCGCCCTGGAGCTTGTCGCGCGGCTGATCCGCGAAGTGCGCGCCGAGGAACAGCAGATCGGCGCGGTGGTGCATGGCCGCCGCGACGATCTCGCTCCACACCGGCCCGGTGCGGACCTCGGTCGCGAGGTTGGCGCGCTCGCCGTAGTGGCGGGCGACCAGCACAGCGAGCTTCTCCTCGGCCTCCCGTTCGATCCGTGTCTGGATGTCGGCCAGCGTCTCGCCGCCGCCGTAGACCGACAGCAGGCTCTCGAGATCGCCGACGATGTGCACCACCCGGCACGCGACCCGCTCGTCGGGAACCACCCGGCGAGCCGCCTCGAGGACACGATCGGAACGCGGTGTCAGGTCCACCGCGGCGAGGATGGTACGAATCGGCTCCATGGCGGCCTCCCGCTCGGCCAACGAGCGATCGCTGCGCTCGATTTCCTCGAAGCGAAGAAAGCTCCGCGCCGCACGCCGGGCGTCCCGACTCGGGATCCGCGCCGTCCCGAAGCTGGAGAGGAGACCGCGCGCGCGCCGATCGGGAGTTGGAGCTCCGCCATGACCCGCACCATCGCCCTCGCCGACACCCGCTCCAAGGCCGACGAGCTTCGCCGCCGCATCGCCGAGATCGTCGCGATCGACGACGCGGTGCTGGAGCCGATCCTGGTCGCCCTGTTCGCCCGCGGACACGCGCTGATCGAAGGCATGCCCGGGATCGGGAAGACCCTGCTCGCGCGCACCCTCGCCCGCTGCGTCGACTGCGACTTCCATCGCGTCCAGTTCACCAACGACCTGATGCCGGCCGACGTCGTCGGCTCCCTGGTGTGGCGCGGGTCGACCGAGTCGTTCGAGTTCGTGCGCGGCCCGCTGTTCGCGAACATCGTGCTCGCCGACGAGGTGAACCGCACCAGCCCGCGCACGCTGTCCTGCCTGCTCGAGGCGATGGAGAGCGGGCGCGTGTCGGTCGAAGGTCGCAGCGTCGACCTCCCCGACCCGTTCCTCGTCCTCGCGACGCGCAACGGCATCGAGTTCCACGGCACGTTCCCGGTGCCGGAGGCCGCGCTGGATCGGTTCCTCGTGCGCGTCGAGCTCGGCTACCCGGAGTCGGAACGCGAGCTCGCGCTCTACCTCGGCGAGGAGCCCGAGACCCTGCTCCGCGACGTCCGGCCGGTCATCACGCGCGCCGAGCTCCGCGACGCGCTCGAGGAGACGCGCCGCGCCGAGGTCCGGGAGCCGATCGCGCGCTACGCGCTGCGGGTCGTCGACGCGACCCGGCGCCACGCGCAGATCGCGCTCGGCGCCAGTCCGCGCGCCGCGATGGCGTGGCTGCACGCATCGCGTGCGCGTGCGGTTCTCGCACGGGCGCGACTACGTGCTGCCGGACGACCTGAAGGCGCTCGCGATCCCGGTGCTCGGCGCATCGCGTGTTCCTCCAGGACGGCGGCGACTCGGCGCCCGTGCTGCTCGACGATCCTGGCCGCCGAACGCGTGGAGCTGTGACGTGCGGCCGACCGCGCTCGGTGGGAAGGCGGCCCTGTTCCTCGTGCTGGTGACGACGGCGTTCGTCGCGAGCCCCTACACCAACCTCTTCTTCCTGCTGCTCGTCGTTCCTCGTCGTCGTGCTGGCGCTCGGCACGCTCTGGACCTGGACGAACCTGCACGGCGCGACGGGCAGGATGCCCGAGGTGCGACCGTTCGCGGCGGATCGCGGAACCACCGCGATCGTCGAGATCGTGAGCGGTGGCAAGGACCGCCTGTCGGTCGACGTCGTCCTGCGCCTCGTCGGAACCCGTGGCGAGCAGGTCGTCGCACACAGCGCGGTCGTCGAGCGCGCCGGCACCGGTCGCACGCCGTGCGAGCTGCCGGCCCTGCCGAGAGGCGTGCACGGGATCCGCGGCGCGTTCCTCCGCTCGAAGCACCCGTTCGGACTGTGGTGGCGGCACGCACGCATCGACGCGCCCGCGGAGCTCATCGTGCACCCGGCACCCCTCGACGAAACGCGTGTCGCCGGCCGCACCGCCGAAGGCGCCGACCTGCCGGAGCTGCACGGCTCGCAGTCGTTCGACGCGCCCGCCGGGTTGCGCGAGTGGACGGTCGGGGACGCGCTGCACGCGATCGACTGGCGCGCGACCGCGCGACGCACGCGGCCGATCGTCAAGGAGCTCGAGCGCGAGGCCGGCCGCGGCATCTCGGTGTGCTTCGACCGGCGGTGTCCGGCGGCGACGTTCGAGCGCTGCCTGTCGGCGCTGGTGACGCTGTGCCGCCACGCGACCGAGACCGACCAGCCGCTGCACCTGACGACGCAGGGGATGTGCGCGACGTTCGGTGACGGTCACCGGTCGCGAGACCAGCTGCTGCGCTGGCTGGCCGAAGCCGAGCCGCTGCCGCGCCACGCCGAACCGCTGCCGCCTGCCACTCCGGACGCGATCCGGTTGCCGAGCCGAGCCGTCGTCACCACCGGAGGCGCCGCGTGAGCCCCGTCCAGGTGATCGCCGCGCTACTCGTCCTCTCGAACCTCGCGTTCGTGCACGTGACCGACGCGGTCGGGCTCCACTGGCTCGTGCCGATGTACGCCCTGACCGTGGTCGCCCCGTGGACCGTGCGCTGGCGCGAGAACGTGCTCTGGCGCGGCGGCTGGAACGTCGCGGTCATCGCGATCTTCGCGATCCTGATGCGCGACTTCAGCACCACCGGTCCGCGGCACCTGCTCGAGGACGGCCTGACGCTGGCGGCGTTCTGCCAGGTCCACCTGCTGAACGCGTTGCGTTCTGGTCAACGGCCCGACCTGCTGTTCTTCAACTCGTTCCTGATCGCCCTCGTCACGAGCTTCTTCTGCCAGGACCTCGTCTACTCGGTGATCTTCATCGGCTACGCGTTCGTGTTCCTCGTCGCGCTGCAGCTCGGCGCCGCGACCGGGGACACCGACCTCGACGCGCACGCGACACGGAGGATCGCGACCGATGGCGCACGGCGCGCGTTCGTCGCGCTCGGTGTCACGATGCTGGTGTTCGCGCTCTGGCCACGCGACTTCCGCCGGCCGGGTCTGATCGAGGACGATCGCTGGCTCGAACGCCTGACGGGCACGACGGCGACCGGGTTCGCCGAGGAGGTGCGCCTCGGTCGCTCCGCGCACGCGACCGTCGACGAGCGGATCGTGCTCCGGATCCGACCACTCGACGGCAGCCCGAACGACGTGCCGTCGCACTGGCGCGGCGCGACGATGAGCGCGTTCGATCGGTACGGGTGGCGCCGCGCTCCGGGCACCGCGATCGGCATCCTCGACGCCCTGCGAACGCCGTGGCACCGGCAAGGCGCGGATCGGTGGACGCGGTCGTGCAACGGGCCCCGACCGGCCGCGCGAGGCTGATCGCCGACAACGCACCAGCCGGCCGGCTGTTCGCGCCGCTCGGTGCGCAGGCGCTGCAACTGTCCGAGAACGTCGAGCCCGAGCGCGTCGTGCCGCTCGCCGACGGCACGTTCCGTCACCACACCGGCCGCTCGATCGTGAACGGTCCGCTCTGCGACGTCACCTACGGCTCCGAGGACACGTTGTCCGGCGAGCAACGGGCGCTGCCGGAGCGTGCCCGACTGCTGCAGATCGATCGCAACGACCCCGACGAGGTCCCGCCGGCGATCCTGCCGCTGATCGACGAGGCGCATCGCGGACTGACGATCGGCGCGCCGACGCCGACGATCGTCGAGCGGTGTCGCGCGTTGCTCGCCTCGCGTTTCCAATACCTGCTGCCCGGTCAGCAGGGAGCCGCGGAGGACCTCCGCGAGTTCGTCAGTGGCAGCGGAGGCGGACACTGCGAGCTGTTCGCGACCGCACTCGCGGTCATGCTGCGATTGCAGGGCATCCCGTGCCGACTCGTGAGCGGCTACCAGGTGCACGAGTGGGATGCGTCTCGCGGCGAGTTCGTCGTGCGCGGGCGCGACGCGCACGCCTGGGTCGAATGGTGGGATGCGGATCGAGGCCGCTTCATCACCGCCGATCCGACGCCGCCGGGCACGGACGCGAACCAGACCTCGGGCCGTTCGTGGCTCCGCTCCATCACGGCGGCGGCGAGCGAGCTGTGGATGCGGCTGACGCGGTTCGACGCCGACGACCGGAAGGCACTCCTCGCGTGGTGCCTGGCCCTGCCGGGTCGCCTCGTCGCGGCAATCGGTGCCCATCCGCTCGGCTCGCTCGCGCTGGCGCTGTTGTGCGCGCTCGCGCTCTGGCTGCGCCGGGCGCGCCGCGCGCTCCGACCGGTGGCGATCGCCGACTACGAGCGCGCCCTGAAGCGCGCCGGGCTGGCACTCCGGCCCGGCGAGACGCCGCGCGAGCTGCTCGACCGCGCGGCGGACGCGATCGGTTCCGAACATCTCGAGGCGCTCGCACGTGCGACCGAGGCACACGAGCAGTCGCGCTTCGCCTGACGATCGCCGAGGATGAGATGATGCGCCACGTGCTCCATGCGGGTCTCGCAACCGCCGTTCTCGCGGCCGTCGCCGCGGCCCAGCAACCGGACGACCTGCTGATCACGAAGGCCGGGCGCGAGCTCCGAGGCACGATCGTCGATCGCGGCCTCGACGCCGTCACGTTCACCGACCACGAGCTCGGCCGGGTGCGCGTGCCGTGGACGAGCGTGCACGCGTTGCGACCGGACGGCAACGTGGTCACGGTGTTCGACCCCGACTGGAAGCCGGCCGGGGACGAGGAGCGACCGGACGGCTACATCCGCTGGGTCGCAGGCGAGGACGCCGACCCAGACCGGCTGGCGACGGGCACGTCGCGCTGGCGGCACGGCCCGTCGGGCGACACCGTGCTGCTGGTCGGCGTCGTGCACGTCGGCGAGCAGGGCTACTACGAGCAACTGCAGCGGCGCCTCGATCGGTGCGACGTCGTGCTGTTCGAGAGCGTCGGCAAGGGCGACGCCACCGACGAGGAGCTCGCGCGGCTCGACGCATTGCTGCGGATGCAGCTCCTGATGCGCGACGCGCTGGGACTCCGCTTCCAGAAGGACGGGCTCGACTACGACCGGGCGTTCTGGAAGCGGGCCGACGTCGACTTCGAGGACCTGCAGCGCTCGTTGAAGGCGCACGACACCGCACTCCCGACCGACAGCCCGCTGATGGCCGGGTTCGTCAAGCGCGTCGCCGCGATCGCCTCAGAGGGCAAGGGCCAGCGCTCGCCGGTGCTGCGCGCGCGCGCCGCGCGCCTCCTCGGTCCGGCGCTCTCCCAGGCCGATCGGATCATGCGCCAGCCGTCCCTCGCCGGTCTGCGCGGCGCCATCGTCGAGGACCGCAACACGGCCGCGCTCGGCAAGCTCGAGGCGGAGCTGAAGGACGGGCCGCCCGGGCGGACGGTCGCGCTGTTCTACGGTGCCGCACACCTGCCCGACCTCGAGGCGCGGCTCGATCGGAACGCCGCATTCACCTGGCAGGGCGTCGAGTGGGAGACCGCGTGGCACGTGCCGCACGACGCGCAGCTGCCACACGTCGATCGCCGTGCGATCGCGACGGCGTGCGACGAGGCGGAAGCGGCGTTCGACGACCGACTGCAGCTCGCGATCTGGCTCGGCGGACCCGAGGGGCCGAGCTGGTACGAGCGCGGCGCGGATCGGATGCTGGCGTCCGCGAGTTCGATCAAGGTCGCGTACCTGGCCGAGCTGTTCGCGAGCATGGAAGGTCGGCTCGACGAGCCGCTGTCCGGTCTCGACCAGATCGTCGCCGACCCGGAGCACCCGGGAATCGTCCACTTCGCTCCCGACGTGCGCGCCGAGATCGCCCGCACGATGCGCGGCGCATCGGTGCGAGCGCATGGCGCAGATGATGATCCACGGCGTCGGCGTGTCGAACAAGGTCTACAACGCGGCCGCGAACGTCACGACCGCCGTGCTCGGCGGACCCGCGGCCCTGACGGCGCGACTGCGCGCGAGGTTCGGACCGGGCGTGGCGGTGCGGCGCTACATGCTCGCGCCACGACACGTCACCGGCGACAACGAGGTCATCCGCGCGCTTCCTCGGTGAAGTGCTCCAGCCGATCGCCCGCGGCCGGATGCACGGCGTCGAGCCGGACACGGTCCAGGCGATGCGCGATCTGCTGTTCCTCGACGAGGACCCGGCGCTCGGCCGGCCACTACACGAAGAACGGCGACCTCGACAGCGATCCGATGACGCGGATCCAAACCGGCTTCTGGGAGACTCCGGGCGGCAAGACGCTCGTCTACGTCGTGATGGGCCAGCTCGAGAGTGCGGGCGACGCGCCACGCGACGAACTCGGCGCGCAGCTCGAGGAGGCGGTGTCGAAACTCGCCGGCGCGGTCGTCGACGCCGCGCGCTAGACGCTGCGGTGCGCGATCAGCGCACCGCGTCCCACTCTGCGTAGGGGTCCCAGCCCGCGAATCCGACGCGTGGCGGCTGCCGCAGCATCTCA
>CAWGKH010000020.1:0-71315 GCA_963823025.1 uncultured Planctomycetota bacterium
ACATCTGCCTGATCCGGAACGGGCGGCCGCAGGTCAAGCACGCGGAGGTGGGCGGGCGGCGGCTGTTCGTTCGCACGCTCGACGTGCGCACGGTCGGCGTCGCCGGCGGCTCGCTGCCGCGCGCGCGGCGCGGCAAGCTCGTCGAGGTCGGTCCGCGCAGCGCGCACATCGCCGGGCTGCGCTACGAGGCGTTCGATCCGGAGCTCGGCGAGCTGGCGCTCGATGACCTCGGAACGGTGCCGTTCCGGCCTCGCGAAGGCGATCCCGACGACTACGTCGCGCTGGCCGTGAGCGGGCAGGCGCGGGCGACGCACGCGCTGACGCCGACCGGTGCCTCCAACCTCCTGGGGCTCGCGTCCGGTTACGGGCGCGGTCGCACGGCGAGCATCGAGAAGGCGTTCGCTGCGGCCGCGCGCAGCTTCGGCGGTACGCCGCACCAAGTCGCCGAGCGGCTGCTGCAGCTCGGCACGCGCAAGGTCGCGGCGGTCGTCAAGCGGCTGCTCTCGGAGATCCGCGCGTCGGCGAGAGACTTCGTGCTCGTCGGCGGCGGCGGTGGCGCCGAGGCGATCGTGCCGTTCACCGCGCAGTCGCTCGGCATGGAGCATCGCATCGCGAAGCATGCCGAGGTCATCTCGGCGATCGGCGTCGCGCTCGGCATCTTGCAGGACACCGTCGAACGCACGCTCCTGAACCCGAGCGAGTCCGATCTCGTGGCGCTGCGGCGTGAGGCGTTCGAGCGCGTGCAACGTATGGGGGCGGACGCGGCGACGATCGAGGTGTTCGTCGAGGTCGATCAGCGCGAGAAGCGCGTGCGTGCGACCGCGCAGGGCAGCCCGCAGCTCCGCACGCGCGAGCTCGGCGGTGAGCTTCCGGACGAGGCCCACCTCCGCGCGTCCGCGGCGAAGACCCTGCGCGTCGACGCTGACGCAGTGACCGCGCTCGATGCCGCAGGCTGGATGCACGTCTTCACCGGCGAACGCCAGGTTCGCATCCTGCTCGGTCTGCTGCCGGCGATCCGCACGCCGGTGTGTGTGCTCGACGGCGAAGGCATCGTGCGTTTCGCGACCGACGACGCCCACACCGAGCAGGTCGCCGCCGAGGAGACGGACGCCACCCTCACGGACCTGCTCGATCGGTTCTCGGTCTGGGGTGACGGCGGCCTGGAGGTCCCCGAGGTGCAGATGGTCAAGGCGTCGCACCTCGTCGACCTCTCCGGCCTCGTCCAGCCCGACCAGCTCCTCGGCCTTGCACGTGCAGAGGTCGCTGGGCTCGATCCGCAGGAGAAGGTGACGTTGATCGTGCGGCGGCGGGGCTAGCGATCTGGTTCATCCACCGCGCGCGGGTCGAGCACGCACCCGGCCGTGAGCAGCGTCTCCTGCAGCGCGGCGACGTCCAGCGCGCGCGGCTCGACGCCGGCTCGGCAGCAGAGCGCCGCCGCGGCGCCGGCGGCCTGGCCGATCAGCATGACCACCGGTTGCAGCCGTGTGCAACCGTTGACGATGTGCGTGACACCGATCGACTTCTCGGCGCAGATCAGACCGTCGACGGACTCCGGGACGAGCGCCGACCACGGCACCTGGAACGGGGCGTTCTTCGGGAACGACTCGACGAGGCGTTCGCCCGGTGGCAAGTGTGCCTTGCCGTGGTGGTGGTCGAGGAAGTAGTCGCCAACCGCGATCGCGCCCTGCTGTGCGGGTGCGAAGCGTTCGCCGGCGGCGGGGACGACGTCCTGCTCCCGCATCGTTCGAACCGGCACCACGCGCCGGCTCTCGCGGACGTAGGGGATCAGCGGCAAGCCGTCCCTGGTCGGGAAGACGCCCGCGGCGAGACCCCACTCGGGATGACCGAGCTCGTTCTGGATGTAGTGCACGAACGCGAGGGTCCGCGCTTTGGCCGTGGCGATGCACGCGGCGCGATCGGACGCATGGCCGAACAGTCCGTCGGCCGGGCTGTCGTTGCTGTGGAACGGCCAGTTGAGCATGAAGCGGTCGTTCGGCAGGAGGCCGTAGCCCAGGAAGCCGTCCCAGTCGTGCAGGCCGTGATCGAGGACCGCGGGATCCGGGCGCGTGCACCGCTCGGACGTCGCGCAGTCGAACCGGTCGGGGTCGTAGCCGTCCGGCCGCGGCACCGGCGGGGCTCCGCCCGGGTAGCGCTGCAGCGTGGCGACGTAGGTCATGTCCTGGAGCTCGAGATCGGGATGCTCGGGCGCGTCCGGCTCGCCGGTGTCGCTCCGAGCCTCACGACCGAGGCGGAACGGCACTGCGCCGAGGGCCAGGACGTCGCCGTATTCGGTCGCCTCGATCGTGATCCTCGCTCGCACCGTGCGCACTCCGTCGAGCGTGCGCACGCGTGCACCGCGCACGCGCGAGCCGTCGCGGAGCACTTCGATCGGCTCACTGCCGTGCCAGACGGCGGTGTCGGTCTCGGCGAGATACGCGCGCAGGAGGCGCGCCGCGACGTGCGGCTCGAAACACGTGTTGCTGACCCAGCCGGTCTTCACCTGGTCGGCGCCGCCGTAGTGCCGCTCGATGTCGGTGCGGAAGCGGCCGAACAGCCCGCTTCCCAGCGCACCCTCGTTGCCGTCCAATGCGCTGACGCCCGCGGCGGTGATCATGCCGCCGAGCCACGGCGTCGGTTCGACGACGAGTGTGCGTGCGCCGAGCTTCGCGGCCTGCCAGGCGGCGGCTGCCCCGGACGTGCCACCGCCGACGACGAGGACATCGAACTCGACCGAATCGGAGACCATGCGATTGCGGATCCTAGCCCGTCTTCACTGCGTCTGTCTCGCCGCGATCGTCGGCTCGCTGCAGGCTCAGTCGCCGCGACCTGCGGCGGAAGTGCGCGGCGTCTGGATCCCCAACACCGGCACGACCTTCTTCGATTCGCGCGACGACATCGTGGCCGGCATGCAGGCGCTCGCCGACGGGCACGTGAACGTCGTCTTCCCGGTCGTGTGGAGCAAGGGCTTCACACTCTTCCGGAGTGCGACGCTCGAACAGGTGATCGGCAAGCCGATCGATCCGCGCTACGCCGGCCGCGACCCGTTGGCCGAGGTCGTCTTCGAAGCCCATCGGCACGGCATCGAGGTGATCCCGTGGTTCGAGTACGGCTTCACCGCAGGCCATCGGACGACCGGGTCCCCGGTGCTCGACGCGCGGCCGGGCTGGGCCGCGATCGGCCAGGACGGCGAACCGGTGGTCAAGAACGGCTTCTCCTGGATGAATCCGATGGATCCGGAGCTCCAGGCGTTCGTCGCACAGATGGTGCTCGAGGTCTGTGCTGGCTACGACGTCGATGGCGTCCAAGGCGACGATCGGCTGCCGGCGATGCCGTGCGAGGCCGGCTACGACAAGGGCACGGTCGCCGAGTGGCGGAAGCAGTTCCATCGCCCGCCGCCGGACGACATCCACGACGCCGCGTGGACGAAGTGGCGTGCCGATCGGCTGACCGACTTCCTCGCGAAGCTGCGCGCCGCCGTCAAGGACGCCGGCCGCGACCTGGTGTTCTCGATGGCTCCCGGCGCGCCGGGGTGGTCGTACCGGGAGTATCTGCAGGACCCGGAGACCTGGATCGCGCGCGGACTCGTCGATGCTCTCCACCCGCAGGCCTACGCCCGCGATCGCCGGCACTACGACGCGATGCTCGACCAGATCCTCGGCGTGGACTGGATCGCCAGGCAGCGCGACGTGCTGTCGCCGGGCGTGCTCGTGCAGGTCGGGAGCTTCGTCACGAGCCCCGAGATCCTGGTCGGGGACGTGCAGGAGAACCGGCGCAGGAAGCTGGCGGGAGCGGTGTTCTTCTACCACCAGGCGCTGCTCGATCACGACGCGAAGCTCTTGCACGCGCTGGTCGACGGGCCGTACGCGACCCCCGCGCGGCTGCCGTGGCGCAACGGCGACGACTGGCGGCCGCCGGCGGTGCAGGCGCAGCGCAAGGCCGGCGCCACGTCGACCGGCGACCAGGTGTGGACCATCGTGCCTCCGGTCGCCGGCCGTTACCGGGTGTTCGTCGCACTCCCGGCGGACACGCCGTCCGACGCGAGCGTCGTCGTTCGGCTCGCGGGATCCACCGATGCACGGACCGTCAACGTCGGACGCGCGAGCAGCTGGCTGCCGATCGGCACCGTGACGCTGTCCGCGGGCGGTGACGAGCCGGTCGTGACGGTCGAGGCACGTCCTGACGCGCTGCACGTCAACGCCGTGATCGCGCTCGTCGATCGTCGTGCGCGGTGAGGCGTCACGTCCCCGCGAGGAGCTTCTCGCACCGCCAGAGCGCGCGCGGCACGTGGAAGCAGCCCTTGTAGGGGCCGCCCTTGAACCGTTGTGAAACGCGTCCCTCGCGGTCGGCGTAGCCGAACCACTCCCCGAACTCGGCGTCGGGGAAGTGGTCGAACGCCCAGGTCGCGACGCGCTCGAAGCGCTCGAACCAGCGCGCATCCCCGGTGTCCCGCCACGCCATCAAGGTCGCGATCATGGCCTCGCAGTGCGGCCACCACAGCTTGAGGCTCCACTCGAGCTGCACCGGGCTGTAGCCGTCGGCGTCGAGGAAGTAGAAGAGCCCGCCGTGCTCCGGATCCGCGCCGAACTCGAGCGCGCCCTCGATCATCCACAGCGCCTGGTCGCGCAGCACCGAGTCGTCGCTCCGCCGCGCGTGGTCGAGCAGGAACCACCCGGCTTCGATCACGTGACCGGGGTTGATCAGCCGGCCTTCCGGTGAGTCCAGATGCGAGCCGTGGGCCTCGACGGTCTCGTGGACGAGCCGGCGGTCGGGCCGCAGGTGCTTGCGGATGTCTTCGACGCACCGCGCCTCGATGCTCGCGTAGTCCGGACGGTCGTCCCACGTGTCGCTGCCGGGCTGGCCGCGCAGCTCGGCGACGACGTTGAGCAGGATCATCGGTACCGCGAGCTCGCTGGTCTGCGGCTGGCCGGCGAGGGCCGTTCGACCGAGCGACGTCGGGTCGTCGACGAAGCGCAGGATCGCGTCGAACTCCGAGAGCGCGAGCTCGCGGTAGCCGGCATCGCCGCTGGCGCGCGCGTACTCGGCGAACGCCATCACGTAGAAGCACTCGGCGAAGATCTTGCGCTGGAGCGCGACCGGTCGGCCGTCGCGCGCGAGGCAGAGGTACACGCGATCGTCGTCGCGGCGCGCATGTCGCCGCAGGAACTCCGCACCGAGCGTCGCGGCGTCGAACAGGTCGTGCCGGCTCCGGTCCTCGCCGAACAGCCTAGCCAGCATCCAGACCTGCCTGGCCTGCAGCCAGACGTGCTTCTTGTCGTCGAAGCGCGTCCCGTCGCGATCGAGGCAGTTGAAGTAGCCGCCGTGCTCGGGATCGAGCGAGTGCTGCATCCAGAACGGGATCACGCTCTCGTGCAGCTCGCGTCGCACGACGCCGTGCCAGCGGGCGACCGTGCGCGTCTCGACTTCACTCATCGGCAACCTCGAGGCTCTGCTGCCATTCCCGGTAGAAGCGGTGCAGACCGTGCGCCGAAGGGAACATCGAGTTCGGCGACAGGAAGTGCGAGAACTCGAACGTGATCAGCTTGTCGACACCGGCGCGGCGCGCGGCCTCCAGCTTGTAGCGGAGCTTCGGCCATGCGATCGGCGGGAACTTGATGTGCACGTCGCGATCGAAGCTCTCGACGTTCGACCAGCTCGCGATGCCGTGCCTGCGCGCGAGGTCGGCGTTGACGTGCAGGAAGTCGGGCAGCGTGTCGTAGTCCACCTGCCCGTCCTGGAACGCGCAGACGTCGACGAGCCCCTCGATGCGCGCGAAGATCCTCTCCCACTGCTCGGCGTGCTGCTCCACCGTGAAGCCGTCGGTGAACATCTTCGCGCCGTGCACGTACGGCGAGATGAGGATCGGCAGTGGCTTCAGCGCGCGCAGGTGTCGTGCGAGCTGCTCGTAGACGCGCATCACGGCGTCGTCGAACGTGTCGATCTCGTGGCTGATGTACCAGCCGCCGAGCGCCCGGCTCTGCCCGTAGCGTTCGAAGAACTCCTCCGTGAATGCCAGGTTGATGTCGATCTCACCCTGGTGGTCGCCACGCATCCAGTGGTCACCGGAGTCGTAGGTCCCGAAGTAGAACGTCATCGCGTGCCGCTCGGCGAGCTCGAGGAACAGCCCGACCAGGTCGTCCTGCACGATCAGGTGGCCGTGGCGCTTCTCGAGCACCTTCGAGCGGTACGCGCAGCGGTCGCGATAGCCCGCGCGGATCAGGATTACGGTGTCGATCCCGACGTCCGCCATGGCCTGGAAGTCGCGTGCCCATTCGGCACGCCCCCAGTTGGCCGAGGGGATGTCGTGGCTGATCTCGTCGAGGAAGGTGCCGGTGATCACTTGGATTCGAGCGTGAAACGGACGGTCTGGATGCGGAACGGGGCCAGCTCGAGCATGACGAAGTTGGCCTGGGCCGCGAGCTCGCCGGCGGGCGATTCGTCGAGGTCAGTCAGGTCGGCGTGCACGATCCCGCGGCCGGCGAGCAGCGCGTCGCCGAGTGCCAGGCACGTGCGGCGCGAGACGTCGGCGCGGTTCCAGACGCGGACCACGAGGTGCTCCGCGTCGCCACCGGGGTAGAGCGCCGACACCATGACGTCGCGGTCGTCGACGTCCACCAGGACGTGGTCGAAGACAGAGGGCCCAGACCCTTCGCCGAACGGCACGAGTCGCGCCTGCGTGGCATAGATCGGGCGTGTGAACGCCGCGGCGTGGCGCGCCGCGGTGGTGGCCGGCGATCTTGACCGGAGCACGGTGAGCGCGAGCTCGGCGACGTGTCGGCCCGGACACTGCGCTCCCGGCGTCGACAGACTCGGCCCGGCCTGCACCTTGCGCCAGTGGCCGTCGCCGCGCGACAGCATGCCGACCGCGCGAAGCACGGTGAGTGCCAGGTCCGTCCGGCCGCCCGGACCGTCGACCAGCTCGTACTCGTGCAGACCGCGGTGTGCGACGACGACGTCGCCGCGCTCGCCGCGCACGAACACGAAGTCCCGGCTGAACTGCGTCGGGTACACGCGCTCACCGGGGTAGCCCGGTGCCGGCTCGGGCGAATCGTCGGGGACTCGGCATCGCGAGGTGATCGTGAACGCCCCGCTCGCCAGTGCCTCCCGCGCGCGGCCGCCGGTCGCGACCGTCAGCCGCAGGCGGTGGTCCTCGGCCACGTTGTCGACGACCGCCCGGAGCTCGGGATCGCCGGCGACCCGCGGCAGACGCAGGCGCAGCGCGACCGGCAGCTCGACGGTGGTCCGGTCGTCGAGGCTCCGGGGCCGGACCAGGTGCCACCCCACCTCGAGCTCGTCGAACACCGGACCCGACGCCGTCCACCTGATCGAGATCGGCGGCGTGCCGCGGCTCGTCACCGGTGTCTCACCGGGCACTGGACCGTGGCTGTACTCGTCGCCGGCATCGGTCACGCTCTCGAACGCGAGGGCGTCGTCGAGTCGCACGCCGAGCTGGAGGTGGTGGAGGTCGATGCGGCCGTCGTCGTGGACGGCGATCCGCCAGTCCGGGTTCTCGAGGACGTGACGATCACGTGCCGGCGGGCTCCCGGCCGACTCGCACGGCTCGACGCGCCAGAATCCGATGCCGAGGCCTTCGGTCGGCGGCGTGGTGAACGCGATGCGGAAGCGGGTCCCGGAGCCGGTGTCGCAGCGCAGCGCGCGAAACGCGTGCTCGTCGCGTTCGAGGATCTGGACCGGCACCTCGTCACCGCTCGAGTCGAACAGGCGAACAGTCCGAGGTGCGGCGGTCGCCGGTGACCGGGCCTCGCCCGCCGCGTCGGCGTCGTGCACGTAGCCGTCGCCTGCGCCGGCGGCCGGGAAGAACACGTCGGCCTCGACCACCCGCGAAGTCCCTTCGGCGTTCGGGTCGAGGGTGAACAGCCACTGCGTCCTGCCCTCGCGCACCAGTCCTTCGCGGCGGGCGATCGCACGCACGCACTCGCTCGCGACCTCGTCGGCGATCTCCGCGACCTCGCGAAACCGGACCGCGTCGTCCTCGTGGACCGGGTCCACGCTGCAGCCGCAGATGTCGTCGTGCGCGTGGTTCAGGAGCAGGAGTCGCCACGCCTCGTCGACGGCCGCGGCAAGCTCTGCGCCGCGGCGGCCGGCGGCCGCGCACAGGGGCTCGGCGACCTGCTCGAGCAGCCACTGCGTCTGCCAGTTCGCCTGCTTGAGCGGGATCCGCGTGGACCAGACGTTCGACAGCACCGGATGGTGCGCGTTGCCGAGCAGATCGCCGTGGAAGCTCGCCCGCGCGGTACCGGCCGCGAGCACGTCGTCGACGTAGCCGCCGATCGTGCCGTGCTCGATGTCGACATCGGCGAACGCCGGGCGGATCGTGTCGAGCAGCTCCGGCAGCTCGGGCTGGAACGGCATGTGGTCGCAGCCGTTCAGCAGCAGGATCACTCCCGACGGTGTTTGCTCGACGCGCGAGGCGAGCGATGCCCGGATGCGTTCGATCGCGAGCTCGGGACGGGGCGGAATCCCCTCGAAGTCGCCGAACGCCTCGGGCAGGCCGAGGGCGCTGCTGTCGAGGTAGCTCTCGCGCAGGTAGATCGCCAGCACCCGGCTGCCGTCCGGCGCCACCCAGTCGAACTCGCAGCCGAGGCGCTGCCAGTCGTCGGCAGCGAGCCCGCGCATGAACAGGAACGACCGCATTCCGAAGCCGCCCAGGAGCTGCGGCATCTGCTCGACGTGCCCGAACGAGTCCGGCATGTAGCCGTCGCGCGGTGCTGCACCGAGCCCGCGCGCGCGGTCGAGTCCGAGCTTCAGGTTGCGGATCAACGCCTCGCCGCTCGGCAGGAACGCGTCCGGCAGCACGAACCACGGCCCGACCTCGAGGCGCCCCGCGCGGACGAGGCGCGCGATGCGCTCGCGGTTCTCCGGCCGGAGTGCGAGGTAGTCGTCGACCAGCGCCATCTGCCCGTCGAGCGTGAACGACACGAAGCGTGGCTCGCGCTCGAGCAGGTCGAGCAGGCCGTCGACGAACTGCAGCAGGTGGACGCGGAAGCGCTGGAACGGGAGGTACCAGGCGCGGTCCCAGTGGGTGTGCGAGACCAGGTGTGCGTGCAGCCGGCGCATGCGGCCGGGCAGTGTAGCGGCGCGGCGCTTCGGATCGTGGGCTTCATGCCGCGGGTGCAATGCGCTTCGGCGCGCCGGGTGGTCGCGGTTGGCCGGTGGTGTTCAGCCTGCAGCGGCTCGACCGGCGCTGGCCCGGGCTCGCGATCGTGCGCGGCGCTGCTGCCACCGTCATGGCGGGGCTACCCACCGATCCGCGAGGCGTGGCTCGCCGGACGCGCAGGGCGCACGGAGATCCTCTCGCACGGGACGACCATCGATCGTTCGTTCTACGAGGGTGAGAGCTACCACCCGATGACGCCGTCCGCCGGATGTCTGTGCGTCGACGAGCGGTGGTCGCCGGCGGACGGCCGGCTCGAGTCGAGCGACCAGGTCGCGCTGCTGAACGCGTTTCGCGCGGCCGGCGGTGACACCGGCTACCTGGTCGTGGTGGACATCGATGCTCGCGCGGCACCGGTCGAGCTCGACGACGTGCGTTCGGCGATCGAGCGCGCCGAGCAGGCGCGCTGAGCTCGCGGCGGTCCCGTCACGTACCGATCTGCAGGTCGTTCTGCACGCGCGAGACGCGCGGCAGGTCGCGCGCGATGCGTTCCGCGCGTTCCTTCAGCTCGAGGGACGGGACGCGCCCCGTCAGGTGGACGACGCCGTCGTGCGTCTCGACCTCGACGTTCGCGAACACGGCGGCATCGGCCTGGCTCAGCGCGTCCTCGACCCGCGTCGTCAGGACCTTGTCGTCGAGGTAGTCGGCGCCTCGCTGCGGGCCGAAGCCGTTCCCGAAACAGGCGCTCGTCGCGAGCAGCAGGCACAGCGCCGCGAGGCGTGTGCACTGCGAGTGGTCGGACCGGTCACTTCGCATCGTGCGGACCTCCATCGCCGGGGCGTGGACCGAGTCGGACGTCCGGCGCCCACTGGAGCCAGCTCGGATCGGCCTGCTCGTAGAGGCGGAACGCGGTCGCGTTGTCGGCGGGCTCACCCGGCGGATCCGGCGTGGCGAACGCGATGCCGCCGGTCAGCAGCATCCCGATCGACCGCGCGCCGAACTCCGCGCCGCCGAACAGGCTGACGTCCAGACGGGGGTTGCCCACGTTCCAGAACTTCGAGTCGCGCCGCACGAGCTCGGCGTAATGGGGCTGCACGCGCACCGCGAAGCGCACCGTCTGGGAGTCGTCGCCGAGGTGCATGCCGACGACCTCGCCGACCTGCAGTCCGCGGTAGAGGAGCGGAGAGCCCTTCTGCACCGAGCCGACCGAGCCGGCGATCAGCTCGACGCGCAGGCCGCCGTCCTCCGATTCGATCACCGGTGGCGTCTCGAGGCCGTTGAAGTGGCTCGCCGGCGGGCCGTCGCCGGGCTTCACCTGGATGTAGTCGCCGGCGACGATCGTCCGCAGGCCGCGGATGCCGGACATGCTGACCTGCGGCCGCACGATCCAGAACGCGGAGCCCTTGCGGGCGAGCGACGCCGCGGACTCGAGCAGCTTCGCGGTGATCGTGACGTGGGAGTCGTCGGCCGAGACCGTCACGCTCTCGACCGTACCGACCTGGACGCCGCGGAACTTGATCGGCGTCTTGCCGGCGCTCATCCCGCCGGCGTCGTGGAACTCGATCGTGATCCGGGGGCCGTGGTTCGAGCTCGAATAGACGAGGAAGCCGAGGTAGACCGCCGCGAGCACCGGCACGGCCCAGAGCCATGTCCACCAGGACCGCTTCCGCACGTCGGCGCGCGGGAGATCCCGATCGGCCGTCGCGCGTTCGCTGTCGTGTGTGGTGTCGTCCTTGTCCATCAGGCTGCCTCCGTCGCGGGCGATCCGTTGCGTTCCTCGCTGTCCCAGATCAGCCGTGTGTCGAACGCGAGCGTCGCGCAGATCGTCAGGACCACGACGCCGGCGAACGAGAACACGCCCGGTCCCGCGACCACGGTCGCGACGCGTCCCAGCTCCGCGGTCGCGACGAGGATCGAGAGCAGCGTGACCTCGAGCATGTTCCACGGGTCGAGGAAGCGGATCGTGCGGAACACGCGCGTCCGGAGCATCTGCCAGCGATCCATCCGGACCGTCAGCGACAGGAACAGCAGGCCGGTGATCTTGAAGAACGGCGTCAGGATGCTCGTGCAGAACACCAGGCCGCCGACGAACCAGCTCCCGCCGCTCCACAGCGCGCTGACGCCGTCCCAGATCGTGGTCTCCGCGTGCGCACCCCAGTAGTCGGTGATCGCGATCGGGAACATGTTGGCGGGCACGTACAGGACGAGCGCTCCGGCTGCCAGTGCTGCGGTCCGCGCCGCGCTCTTGGTGCGGCGGTGGTGGATCTTGAAGCCACAGCGCGCGCATTTGGCGACGTGGCCGGCTGGCAGGGGAGCTGCCGTCTGCACGAGTCCGCACGTCGGACAGGCGACGATGGGATCCATGGTGCTCCGGTGCTTCGAACGGTGTGGCGACACACCGTTGCAAACCTAGGACGAATCGCGGCGGACCACAGCCGCCCTTCGTGAACCTCCGGACCCGGTCACCGCGATCGTCGCGCGGGCGCCGGCGTCGTCGAGCCACGCCGGGTCGAGCCTGTGGAGGTCGGTCCCGGCGAGCGCCACCGCGACGCGCCGAGCGGCCCGCGGACTCCCGGGCGTCCACTCGTGGTAGCGGTCGAGGTAGACGTGCTCGGGCACCGCGAAGGCGCGCTCGAGCTCGTCGAACACGTCGAACGGAAACTCCGCGCCGGTCTCGATCACGACTTGCAGCGTGCTGAAGGGGTTGTTGCGCAGGTGCGCCCGGACGAGGTCGGCCAGCCGAGCGCGCCGCGTGAACGGGTCCATCGTCCGGAACCACAGCGTGAACACCTGCGCGGTCCGTTCGGGCGGTTCGCCGGTAGAGATGTCGGAATCGAGATCGGCCAGCCACCACGACGGCACTCCGCACGTCGCGGAGGGGTCGAGGCGCTCGAGCCAGGGCTCGGGCAGCGGGTCGAAACTCGTGCCGAACACGTCCTCCGCCTCCTCGACCAGGGCGCGCATCTCGTCGAGCCCGAGCGTCGGCGTGCGCAGCACCGCGTACGGTGGTCGGTCCTGGTGCTCGAGTCCGAGCTCGCGCGCCTCACGCCGGAACGCCGTGCCCGGCAGGATGCTGAGCTGGAACACCTGCACATCGTCGACGAGTCGCCGCTCGGCGAGCCAATGCATGCCGCGCCGCACCGTTTCCACGGTGTCGCCGGGCAGCCCGACGATCAGGTCGACCTTCGTGCGGATGCCCGCGGCTCGCAGAGCGCCCACGCCGCGTTCGAACGCGCGCAGGTTGTTGCGCCGGTCCATCAGCTCCTGCGTGTGTGGGTCGATCGACTGCAGGCCGATCTCGACCTCGGCGAAGTTCGCGGCGCGCATCGCCTGTGCGATGTCCGGCGTCAGGCCCTCGCCCCGCAGCTCGGCGTGGAACTCGAGCATCCGGTCCGGATTGCCGCGGCCGAGCAGCTCGACGAGCTCACCGAAGTCGGGGCGCTGGTTGAGCGTCGGGTCGAGCAGAAACACCTCCCGCGCGCCGCGTTCCCGCGCGTGTTCGAGGTTCGCGAGCACCAGCTCTGGCGACAGGAAGTACTGCCGGTCGTACGCCTTCGGGTAATAGCAGAACTTGCACTTGAAGATGCAGCCGCGCGACGTCTCGAGAAGCAGCGTCTCGCTGTCGGCGGCATCGAGGATGCCGTCGAGGTACGGCGACGAGATCGCGTCGATGTGCGGCATCGGGGTGCGCGGGGCGCCGGGCAAGACCCCGTGCGGTCCGCGCACGGCGAGCCCGGCGATGCCGCTCGGCAGCTCCTCGGGACTCGCCTGCGCCAGCCACGCGCACAGCTCCGCGAACGTCTGCTCACCTTCGCCGATCGCGAACAGCTCGACCGCCTGCGACTCCAGCACCCAACGGTTGTCGGTCGTGATCTCCGGGCCGCCGACCAGGATCCGGGTCCGCGGCAGCCGCGCCTTGACCTCGGCCGCGACCCACAGCGAGCGGTCGACGTTCCACAGGTAGCACGTGAACCCGAGCAGATCGGGCTCCCGCGCGCAGATCGTCTCGACCAGCGCCCGGTCGCCGAGCGCGTTGGCCTCGCCCGCCGGCAGGATGTCGATGTCGCAGCCCGAGCCCAGCCCGGTTCGCTGCGCGTGGAGCTTCAGGTAGCCGGCCGCGAGCGGCACGTTGCCACGCACCGCTTCCGGCCCGGCCGGCGGGATCGGCAGCTGCACGAGGAGCACGCGGCGGCGGGACGACATCGACGCGGAGCGTAGCCGACGGCGTCGCGCACCGTCAGGCCACGGTCCGCATCCGACCGACCGGCGCATCGATCCGCGCGAGCAACGATCCCGGCGGCACGGCGCACCACATGCCCCGACCGAAGCACACGCCCGACGCGTCGAGCCACTCGATCGACCGGACCTGCGCGTCCCACGAGAACCAGCGGGCGCTCCGAAGCGCGGTCACTGGACGTGGACGCCGAGTCCGCCGCTCACCGAGATGCCCAGCGGATTGAAGCCGGGCTCCAGCGCGGCGGCCTGGAAGTAGAACGCGCCCTGGAACAGCGGATCGTCCGGCAGCGGCACTCGCAGGAACGCCGTCCCGGAGCTCGCCGCGACCGCCGTGTCCACGACCACGAGCGATGCGAGCGGCAGGCTGAGCGTGCATGGCGAGGCGAGCGGGATCGGGATCGGATTGACGAACGTCGCCGCGCCGAACAGCACGAGCGGAGCACCGCTGGGCACCGAGCTGACGATCAGCTCGAACACACCGTTGCCCGCGTATGGATGGCCCGACGACTGCAGGTACGCGCCGCAGGGCGGATCGCCGAAGGTCGAGACGAACGCGCCGCTCGGATAGGTGAGGAACCGTGCGTTCACCGGCCGCGAGAACGTCCCGACCTGGCCCCATGTGCACAGGAATCGGCCGCGCGACAGCGAGTCCTCCCCGTCGTGGCTCACGCCCCCGGCGCCGACTCCGCCGGTGATCTGGGCGAGCGTCGCCGTTTCGGTGACGCCACCGGTGTAGCCGACGCGCGCGACGCGCATCGAGTCGTCGACCCGGTAGACGATCGCCCAGTGCGAGGTGGTGTCGGTGTCGAACGCGACGCCGTACTGCGACACCGACGACGTCAGCAGGATCGCGCTCGCGAGCGTGCGCTCGCTGCCGAGCGAGAAGGTGCCGTTGGTCGTGTCCCAATCGACGCGCTGATAGCCGACGCGCCGGCTGAACGTGCTCGTGTCGTTGGTCGAGTAGGTGACGATGTACCGACCGTGTCCGCCGTCGACGTACGGCGATCGCGCGTGCTCGGTCGCGACGCCTGACGGTCCGACCAACCGGGGCGTCATGACGCTGCCGTAGCGATCGACGAGATTGACGAGCACGTCCCAGTCGTCGGTGCCCGAGGTCTGATGCTCGGACCAGCAGACGATCCAGTCGTTGAGGTCGATCGACGTCGAGACCGACGGAGTCTCACGCTCGCGGGTGCTCCCGACCGGCGTGCCGGCGATGAGGAACGGCGTGCCGAACGTGTTCGTCAGCGGGTAGAAATAGGCGCCGAGAACGTCGGTGTTGCCGGACGAGTGCTCTTCGAACACCGCCAGGCACCGAAGGCTGAAGCTGGTCGGGTCGACACCGATGTCGGGTCGCGCGTACGCGTTGCCGGTCGGCGGCGACAGCGTCGAGGTCGTTCCCGAATTCAGTGACGTGACGCGGCGGTCCTGCACGTAGGCACGGACGGCCGAGCTGGTGCGGGACGACGAACTCTGCCAGACGATCACCCAGTCCGGCTCGAGATAGCCGCAGCGCGGTCGAGTCGTCGAAATCGTCGTCGACAGATCCGACCACACCGTGTGAACCGCGCCGCCGTTGCCGTCGATCTCCACGCCGAACGCGTCCACGTCGGACATCGAAGAGGCGCGGCTGTACACGGCGAGGTGCGTGGTCGGTGTGAACGCCAGCGGCTGCGCCGAGCACACGTCGGAGTCCAGCACCTCTCCGAAACCGCCGTTGACCGTCACGACCGACGTCAACGGATCGATCGTCACCGGATACGTCGCCGATGCGAGGAACCCCGCGCCGACGTGCACGTGGATGCCGAGCGCGTCGATGCTCGTCGCCAGCGCGACCCGCCGGCCGCCGGCGTCGAACGCCCATGCCCGGCCGTAACGCAGCACCGGTTCGCCCTTCGGCCCGTGAAACGTGATCGGCTCGTGGGCGGGCCCACGTGGATCGGCGTGGAGCGGCGTGTCGATCGCACCGTGGATCACGAGGTCGCCGGCGCTCGGTGGCCGCCTGGTGAGGACGAAGCTCTGCTCGACGCCGCCGTCGACGATGTCGTAGCGCTCGGTCAGCCCCTTCACGCGATACTCGATCCACCCGTCGTCGTGTCGGACCTCGCGCCGGACCTCGAGATCGGCCGGGGCGAACCAGCGCTCGCCACCGACGTCGATCGACTGCGTCGTCCAGGTCAGCGGGAGGTTCTCCGGGTACGCATTGCCGAGCACCGGGTACACGGTGAAGCCGCGTTCGAACCGCACCTTGTAGGTCGGTCCGGCGGCCCACAGTCCGGGCTCGGAGGGGCCGGATTCGGCGGATGCCGCGTGGATCGGGATGCGCCAGGTCGGCGCCGCCGTCGCGGGTTCCTGGGCGAGGGCTCCGCACGGGAGCAGCGGCAGCGCCGCCAAGAGAGCGAGTGAGGTCGAGCGCATGGATTCTCCTTCCGACGCGAGCGAGTCGCCGGGCCAACTGATTGTGGTCCGTACGCGGATCGACGTCGACCCGCGGCGATGCGGCTCATGTGCCGGAGCACGTCCGACGGACGCGCGTGCGGAAGGTGATCGCGCAGCGTTCCGGCGCCGCGTATTGGCCGGCCACGTCGAGCGCCGGTTGCGTCGGCCCTGAAACGCGTCGGAGATCAGCGGTTCATCGAAGCCCTCGGGACTCTCGCCGGTGCTCGCGTGGCGATGGAGGGCCGCGACGTCGACGTTCTGCAACGCCGAGAAGAACACGCACGCCACCGCCAGCGACGGCACACCGATCACGATGCCGGCCACCGGGCCGGGGAGCGCGCCGACGGGCTCGTCCACGCCGCCCGGCGTGCGGCAGAACCGTGTCTCGCTCGCTGACGCCGGACCGTCCGGGCGGCATCATCCGTCGTCATGTGGAAGTCCGCCGTCGTCCGTGTGTTCGCGACCACCCAGGAGCCCGATCACGTCAGCCCGTGGCAGAGCGAGTCGCCGCGGGAGGGCTCGGGCTCCGGAGTCGTCGTCGCGCCCGGACGGATCCTGACCGGTGCCCACGTCGTGGCGGACGCGACGTTCCTGCAGGTGCAGAAGATCGCCGAGCCGGACAAGTTCCTCGCGCGCGTGGCGGGGGTCTGCCACGACGCCGACCTCGCGCTGCTCGCGATCGACGATCCGCGGTTCATGCACGACGTGACGCCGGCGCCGCTCGGCGAGCTGCCGGACTTCCAGGATCGCGTGCTGGTCGTCGGCTTCCCGGTCGGCGGAGACGAGATCTCGGTGACCGAAGGGATCGTGTCGCGCATCGAGCTGCAGCGTTACTCGCACTCGAGTCGCGAGCTCCTCGCGGTCACCGTCGATGCCGCGATCAACGAAGGCAACAGCGGGGGGCCGGTGCTCGACGACGAGGGTCACGTCGTCGGGATCGCGTTCCAGTCGCTCGAGGACGCGGAGAACATCGGCGAGATGGTCCCTGCGCCGATCATCCGTCGGTTTCTCGACGGCATCGAGCAGCAGCGGCCGCTCGAGGTACCAGGCCTCGGGATCCACACGCAGAACCTCGAGAACCCCACGCTGCGGCGGGTCGTCGGCCTCGCGAACGGCGAGAGCGGCGTACTCGTCGAGAACGTCGACTTCGACAGCTCGGCCTGGGGCGCCGTCGAGCCCGGCGACGCGCTGCTGGCGATCGACGGGCACGGCATCGCCAACAACGGCACGATCCGCTACCGGGAGCGCTACCGCACCGGCTTCGAGGTGCTGCTCGGCGAACGGTTCACCGGCGATCCGCTGCCGCTCACGCTGCTGCGCGACGGTCGGCGGCGCGACGTCGAGCTCGAGCTCCGTCACTACCGGCCGCTCGTCCCGCACGGTGGGCACGACCGCGAGCCGCAGTGGTTCGTGTTCGGCGGTCTCGTGTTCCAGACCCTGTCCCGCGACTATCTGGCGACCTGGCGCGACAAGTGGTGGGAGCGCGCGCCGCGGGAGCTGGTGCACCTCTACTTCGCCGGAGTGCGCCAAGCCGATCGCCGCGAGCTGGTCGTCCTCACGCAGGTGCTCGCCGACGAGATCAACATCGGCTACTCGCCATTCCAGGACGAATGCGTCGTGTCGATCGGCGGCGAGCGGCCGGTCGACCTCGCGGACTTCGCGCGCCGTATCGACGCGTGCGCGGAGCTCGTCGATCTGCGCACGTCGCTCGGCGGCCGCATCGTGCTCGACGCAGCCGCGGCGCGGGAGGCCGGCCCGCGCATCCTCGCGCGCTATCGCGTGCCCACCGATCGATCCGAGGCGCTGACGGCGGGCGCGCGGGCGTAGCACCTCTGGGTCAGCCCTGCTTGCCGGGCGCGGTCGCCGGCTTCGGCGCCGTCGCGTGCGCGGGCTTGTCGGCCGGCGCCGGCTTCGGCCGCGGCTGGTTCAGCAGCGCCTTCAGGCGCGCGAGCGCCGCATCCGCGCCGATGTAGCGGCCGTTCTGGTAGCTGTCGGCCAGCAGCTTGCCGTGCTCGTCGAGCACCAGCAGCTGCGGGATGCCGCCGCCGCGGAAGCTGTCCACGATCGCGAGCTCGGGGACGCGGTCGTAGGCGACCGCGAACCACGGGAACGACTCGTCCTTGACGTAGCCCGCCATCTCCTCCGCGGTGTGGTCGGCGCTGACGAACACCACCTCGAAGTCGTCGTGCTTCGGCTTCTCCGCGTTGTAGAACTCGACGAGCTTCGGCGAGAACATGCGGCACGGGCCGCACCAGCCGGCCGAGAAGTAGATCGCGTAGAAGCGGGGCCGCTTGTCGGCGTGCTCCGCGTCGAACTCGGTCGGCTGACCGGTGCGGAGGTCGACGAGCTTGCCGGCGAGCTCGCGGAGCAGGCGCGGAGTGGGGGGCTTCTCCGCGACCAGTGCGGCCCGCGCACGCTGCATGACGTCGGTGTTCTTCGGGTCGATGACGATCGTCCCCCGCTTGGTCTTGTCGAACACCACGAGGTCGGGCCCCTCGTAGCGGAGCATCACGAACTGGCTGCCCTTCTCGATGGTCGCACCGCCGGCCAGTTGGAGCGGCTGCGTCAGCGCGACCTCGTAGGGCCACAGCTCGATGTGCTGCTGGAGCGACGGGTAGGTGAGCGCACGCTGCTCCGGTGTCAGCGCCGCCATCGCGGTGCGCGCCATCGCCAGCACGTCGGTGTCGTCGGCCGCGGCGACGAACTCGAACACGTCGCCGCGGGTCGCCAGCACGACGTCGCCGGCGCGCACTTCGATCACGTCGCAGGTGTCGCCGGCGCCGACCTTGGTGCCGTTCTGGAACTCGATCGCGCGCGTCAGCTTGCACTCCGACGGCCAGAGCTCCGGCCGGCGGGCGAGCTCGTTCCACGAGAGCTCCTGGGCGGCGGCGAGGCCGAGGGGGACACAGAGCGCGGCGAAGGTGAGCGCGCAGACGCGCAGGGCGCGCCGCGGGAGCGGATTGATCATGGACTCCTCGTCGGTGACGGCGATCGGACTACTGGACCGTGAAGCACAACGCCGGGGAGGCCGTCAGGCCGAACGTCCCGCAGGTCGCGTCGGCGAACGCCCATTGCGTGCAGAGCGGGAACCCGGCGAGCGAAGTGTCGGAGGGAATCGGCAGCGGCGCGCTGGCGGTGCCGAACGAATCCGTGGGCAGGCCGGCGCTCGCGATCGGCGCCAGCAGGTACACGCCGATGCCGAGGATCTGGATCGGCATCGCGTTCGCCGTGACGCCGACGACGATCGCGCCCGCGCTGCTCGGCGCGCCGTGCGTGCCGACGACGCGGAACGCCGCGTTCCCCACCGTGGGCACCGAGCCGATCGTGTTGCCGATCGCCGCGCACGAGCTCCACGACTGTCCGATGGCTTGCGCGACGCCGGCGCGCGGGGTCAACGCCAGCGAATTGGACTGGAACACCAGCGTGCCGACGGCATTGCCCATCAGGCCCGCGGACGAGTCGTTCGTCGAGTTGTTCAGACCGAACGTCAGCACGCCGCCGGGAATCCCCGAGAGCTCGTCGTTGATCGACGCCTGGATCTCGGTGGCGCTGCGTGCGAACGGCCACACGCGCACCTCGTCGATCTCGCCGTTCCAGCTCTCGGCCCCCGCGTACGTCGTGTCGCCGTTGCCGATGCGCAGCGTGCCGCCGTTGTCGGCGACCGGCAGCATCGTGCCCGGCGTCGACGCGAGCTGTTGACCGTTGAGGAACAGCGACATGCCGGTCGGACCGTAGGTCGCCGCGATGTGCGTGAACGACTGGAGCTGCCCGGGCATGAACGTTCCCGTCACCGTGTGCACCGCACCGGTCTGGTCGCGGACCAGGAACAGGATCGAGAGGTTGTTGGTCGAGCCCGAGTTGACGCGCAGCAGGTAGCTCTCGGAGTTGCGCGCGACGTTCTGCCGCACGATCGTCGGGTAGTAGGCCAGACCGGTCGGCATCGTGCTGTCGTCGAACGTGATCCACGCTTCGATCGTCATCCCGCTGCTCGGCACGAGCGCGGCGTCGTAGGGGACCTCGACGAAGGCGTCGATGCCCGCGGTCGAGAGGAGGCCGGTGTTCTGCGCGGCGAGTGGGGCGAGCAGGGCCGGGAGGAGGAGCGTGCA
The DNA here is from genome assembly GCA_963823025.1 of uncultured Planctomycetota bacterium. Classification (GTDB taxonomy): domain Bacteria; phylum Planctomycetota; class UBA1135; order UBA1135; family UBA2386; genus CAWGKH01. Next base: position 19,894 of record CAWGKH010000020.1, read on the forward strand.
GCGGGAGAGCATGGCCGGGAGACCTCGAGGTGGAGAACGAGCGGCGGCGTTGCCGCGGGCGCAGGATAGCGGAGCGGAGCCGGTCCGGTTCGAGGGGCGTCAAATCAGGCCGGGTCGGTATCGACGCCGCTGGCGTGGTCCGCCACCAGGAAGGGCCGCGCCACGGCCTCGCCTTCCGGTTCGAGGTGGATCGAGATGTGCGCGTCGCCGAGCTCCGCCGCCAGCGCCGATTCCAGACCCTCGCAGATCTCGTGCGCGTCGTGCACGGACATCGCCCCTGGCACGACCAGGTGGAACTGGACGAACGTCCGATTTCCGGCGCGCCGCGTCAGGAGCTGATGCACCTGCAGGGCCGCGCCCATGCGCGGGGCGAGGATCGCGCGCAGCCGATCCTGCTCCGCCTCCGGCAGGGCCTCGTCCATCAACCCGCCGATCGAGCTCCGCACGAGACCCCAGCCGACGCGCACGATGTTGAGCGCGACGGCGATCGCGATCAGCGGGTCGAGGATCCACCAGCCGGTCAGCACCGCGGTGCCGATGCCGGCGAGCACACCGACCGACGTCGCGACGTCGGTGTAGATGTGCAGCCCGTCCGCCTCGATCGCCGGCGACTTCAGTCGACGGCCGATCCGCACGAGCCATGCGGCCAGCAGCGCGTTCGCGATCGAGGCGACGATCGAGATGGCGCCGCCGAGCCCGACGCGGTCGAGCGGTGTCGGCTCGGCGAGCCGCGCGATCGCCGCGCTGACGATCGAGATCGCGGCGAAGAGGATCAACGAGCCCTCGAACACCGACGAGAAGTACTCGGCCTTCGAGTGCCCGAACGGGTGATTCGCGTCCGGCGGAAGGGCCGAGATGCGCACCGCGAACAACGCTGCGGTCGCGGCGACGACGTTGACGATCGACTCGAGCGCGTCGGAGTAGAGCGCGACCGATCCGGTCAGGAGCCACGCCACGAACTTGAGGCCCAGCACGGTGGCGCCGACCAGCAGGCTGGTCCAGGCGGCACGGATCGCGCTGGTGCCGAGCGCGGGCTCGCGGCCCGGATGGGAGTTGGCCGGTTTCATGCGCCTCGGGCGCCGTGATCATCCTCGATCGCGCGGCCGGATTCCCGAACCCTCGGAGCCGGTTCCGGGGGGAACCAGACTCGCCGGGCGGCTGGCACGATGCCCGCCGCCCGCGGACGATCTTCCTCCCGCACGCACCATGAAGCTCACCGAGAACGCCGACCGTGCCTTCCACGCCTATCTCGAAGGCGGACAGCCGGACGATCTCGCGATCGTGTTCGATCTCCTCGCGCCGAAGCTCCTGCTGCTCGCGAGCCACGTCGCCGGCCGGCCGGGCGAAGCCGAGGACCTGGTGCAGGCGACATTCCTGCGCGCGATCGAGCTCGCACCAAGCTTCGAACGGGGCCGGCCGGTCCTTCCGTGGCTGACCGGGATCCTCGTGCTCGAAGCGAAGAAGGCGCGGCGCCGCGACGCGCGGTCCCCGGACCCCGATCGTCTCGCGACGCCCGAGCTCGTCGGTCCCGACGCTGCGGCCGAGCTCGGCGAGCTGCGCGCCGCACTCGATCGCGCGCTCGCCGAGCTGCCGGATGCCTACGCCGAGGTGCTGACGCTGCGCATCGTGCACGGGCTGACGCCGACGGAGATCGCGCACGCCAAGCGGCTCTCGCCCGAGACGGTCAAGACCCGGCTGCGCCGCGGCGCCGAGCGCCTGCGCGTCAAGCTGCCCGCCGGCTTCGCCGGGCTGATCGCGCTGCTCGCCGCCCCGGCGCGTTCACTCTCGGTCGTGCGCGACGTCGTGCTGGGTGCGGCCGGCGCCGCGGCGCCGGTCGCGGCGTCGGCGGCGCTGCAGGTCACCGGTGCGAGTGCGCGCGGCGCGGCGCTGAAGTGGGTCGCCGCGACGGTGGGCGCCGCCGGGCTCGCGTTCGCCGGCTACCGGCTGCTGCGGAGCGACGACGGCCCGGAGGCGCCGCTCGTGCGTACGCCCGTCGTCGTCGAACGGCCGAGCGCCGCCCCGGAGCCGCGCCGGACCGGCGTCGCGACCGCGCCATCACCGGCGACACCCGACACGCCCGCGGACGTGCCGCCGGTGTTCGCGTCCATCGAAGGCCGGTTCCGGGATGCGCGCGGCCCGGTCGGCGGCGTGCACGTCACGCTGCTGCGCCTGCACGGCGACGCGTTGTTGACGGACCACGCGCCGGTGCCGCGAGCGCTCGAAGAACGCGACGTTCGTCGCGGGCGAAGCGGACACCGACGCCGGCGGGCGATTCTTGATCGACGGCGTTCGGCCCGGTGGCGTCTGGCTGCTGCGCGTCCTGCCGCCGGTGGGGCCGCCGTTCCTCGACCTCGTCGCGATCCGGAACGCGCCGGACGAACGGGTCGATCTCGGTTGGCGGGAGCTCGCGCCGCGCCGATACGCGTACGGCCGGATCATGGATCCGTTGCTGCGGCCGATCGAGAACGCGCGCCTGCGGCCCGCGCCGCGTCGGTTCGGCGCTCCGGCCGAGCTCGGCGTCGCCGGGGAGCTGCTCGCGTCCGCGACCGATCCGATGGCGGAGACCGATGCGCTCGTCGCGGTGTCGGGGCCCCGGGGGACGACCGTGTTCGAACTGCCGCCCTGGTTCGCGTCGCTGCGCGGCGCGATCGATCCCGCCACCGTGCGCACGGATTCCCGCGGCCGGTTCTCGTGGCAGGCCGTCGGCGCGGCCGACGCGACGGTCGTCGTCGAGGCCGACGGCTTCGCGCCGGCCGTGGTCGAGCTGACGCTCGGCTTCGACGGCCAGGACCGCGGCGACGTCGTGCTCGAGCCCTTGCCCCGCACCGAGATCACGGTCGTCGACGAGCTCGACCGGCCGGTCGCCGGCGCCGAGGTCGCGCTCGGCGCGGCGGTGATCGGTCGCGCGTCGGTGCCGCTCGAACGCGTCGGTCGGACCGATGGGAGCGGACGCCTGTCGGTGCCGTTCGCGGAGGTGCCGATCCTGGTCGCGGTGCGGCCGTCGCCCGACGAGCCGTTCTTCGCGACGTCGCTGCCCGCCGACCTCGAGCAGCTCGTGCGTCTTCCGGCGACGCATCGCGTCGTGTTTCGCTGCGTCGACCCTGCCGGGTCGGTGGTCGACGGCGCGGAGATTCGCCTGGTCCGCGGCGAACCGCTCGACGAGCAGGGGCCGGGGACGCTCGCCCTGCACCAGCTCGGCGCGATCGACGTGCTCGACCCCGGCGAGCGCGTCGATCGGCCGGTTCCCGGCGAGATCGTCGTCGACGGCGTGCGCGACGGAGCGTGGATCGCGCTCGTCACCGCATCGGATCGCGTGCCGGCCGCGGTTCCAGTCGTGGTGTCCGGCCCGACCGAGGTGCACGTCGAGCTGAGGCCGACCGAGCCGCTGCGCGTCACGGTCGTCGACCAGGGCTTCGCGTTGATGCGTGGCGCGACGGTGGTGGCGTCGTTCCTCGGTGGCGGCACGTCGGCAGAGCCGCTGGGTACGGTGTTCGGGCGTTGCGACGCCGCGGCGGCCCTCGGTCTCGAGCGCGACCCTGGCAGTCCGACACGACTCGCGATCGCGGTGCCCGGTCTCGGTTGGCGGTTCGCGGAGATCGATCCGGGGACCCGTGACGGGCAGCTCATGCTGCGGCAGCAGGGTGCGCTCGCCGGTGCGCTGGTGTCCGCTGCGGACGGGTTCGATCCACGTCGCTGGCTCGTCGTCGCCCATCGCGTGCGCGAGCCACTCGACGTCCTTCCGGTGCCGCCGGTGCTGGTGGCACCGCAGCCGGACGGGACCGTGGAGGTCGGCGATCTCGAGCCGGGGCTCTACTCGATCGAGGCGCGACCGATGCCGGCGGCGATCCACGACTTCGGAGCGCTGCTCGACCTGCTGTTCGAGACCGGTGTGCCCGACGATCGGCCGCGTGTCCTGCTCGACGTGGCACCCGGACTCGCGACCGGGTTCCGGCTCGACCCGGTGCCGCCGGCGGCGCCCGCGGCAGAGGCGCCGCGGCGGTTCGAAGGGCGGCTCTTGGTCGACGGCGAGCCGCCGGGTGGCGGCGCGCTGCTGGTCGTTCGCGACGGGCAGCAGCTGCGGGTCCCGCTCGACGACTCGGGCGCATTCGACGCCGGAGAGTGGCGCGCCGGACCGGTCGAGCTCGCGCTCGTCGTGCCTGGGTTGAACGCTCCCGCGGAGCTCTGGCGCGCCCGGCTCGAGCTCGGGACCGATCCGTCGCCGATCGAGGTGGACGTGCGGACCGAACCGATCAGCGCCCAGCTCACCACCGCGTCCGGCCGACGTGCCGGCGGCGTCGAGGTGCGGCTCGAGGGCGAGACCGCGACGGCGCCCGTGGGTCGCGTGGTGACGAGCCTCCGCGCCGATGCGTCGGGCTTCGTCGCGATGGACCACCTGCCGAACGGCAGCTACGTCCTGACCGTGACCGACCCGGAGCGCGGCTGGCTGCGCATGCGTCATTTTGCGGTCGGCCCGACGCGGGTCACGACCGGCGCTTCGTTCGCGCTGAACCCGCTGCTGCGCATGGCCGGGGACATCGACGAACGCGCGATCGGCATCGACGTCCCGCGCACCTCGGAGCTGGACTTCGAGCGCGTCGAGCCAGACGGCGTGTCCGTGAAGCACACCGCGGTGTGCGGCGAGGGCGGGGACTTCCTGGCCGAGGGGCTGTTGCCGGGGCGCTACCGTGTGACGCTTCGCGCGGCGCGCCGCATCCAGCGCGCGGACGGCAGCTCCGTGCTCGTCACGCCCTCGGCGTCGGGCATCGTCGTGCCGCTCGGCGACGTCGACGTTCCCGAGCACGACGTCGCCGGTGCCGTGCTCGGCTCGCGTCGTTGACCGCGAAACGCCGCGAGCCGCGGGCACGGGCCGGTGGGCCCGCGCGACCGCGGCTCGCGAGAGGGAGCTCCTCGGGGAGCGCGCGGATCACGGCCAGTTGGTCGAGAGCTGTGCCGACGTCGCCGCGATGATCTCGGTGACCCAGCCGGGGTTGTGGATGCCGGAGCTGCTGTCGTTGTGCATCACGAAGAAGTTCCAGCAGCTCTTCGCGAGGATGTCCTCGGCGTTCGAGTAGCTGTTGGACAAGAGGCGGCCATCCGGCGAGCCCCCGGCGATGATCTGCGTGCCGCCGTTCAGCTGGACACCACCGTAGACCACGCCGTCGACATCGATGTTCATCGCCGAGCGACCGTGGCTGTCGAGCAGCTCGATCGAGTTGATCACCGACGTGCCCGTGATGTCGATCGTGGTGGCGGTGCCGCCGACGTCACCGGTGATCCGGACCGAGCGACCGTTGTCGGTGTGGAAGCGGATCTCCTTCTCGATCGCGGTCTGGATCTCGACCTGCAGCGCGGCGAGCCGGGACTGCGTCAACGCCATCAGCGAGTTGGCGTCGAACAGTCCGTGGCAATCCGAGCAGATCGAGGTGTTGGCTTCGAACGTGTGGTTCGTGCCGCCGAGCTGGTAGCTGAGATCGGCGGGAGGGGGCGTGAGCTTGATGTGGCAGGTGGTGCAGGTGTTCGTGATCAGGGAGTGCGGGCCGCGCACGCCGCTGGTCACGAAGAACGCGTTCTCTCCCATCAGCACGTCACCCTGAGCCCCGCCGTGCGGAGCGCGGTCGGGTGTCGACGTGATCACGTCGTTGGCTTCGCCGCGACGCGTGTTGTGACAGACGATGCACATCGCACCCTTGCCCATCCCGTAGGCGGTGAAGCCGCCCAGCAGCGGCGGGCTGTCGCCCTCCAGGCGCATGTGGGCGTTGTTGGTCTCGCCCGAGACGGTGCCGACGTCGTGCGGATCGTGGCAGACCACGCAGGTGATCGGCTGGATCTCGCCTTCGGGGACGGCGGTGCCGTGGAAGCTCGGGTCGCAGCCGTTGGCGAACCACTCGAGGAAGCCCTGTGCCGTGTGGCACTTCGCGCAGCTCCCGTTCGTGCCCTCGGCGATGGCGGTCGCGAAGTTGCCGTGGCCGCTCTCCTGCCACTGCTGATACCGCGCGTGCCGCGGCGGCTCACCGTGGCAGCTCCCACACACCTCGGCCGACACGCTGATGCGCGCGTCGCCCGCACTCATGTTGGCGTGCGCGCCGCCGATGCCGTTCGGGCCGTGGCAGCTCTCGCACTGGATGTTGGCCTTGCGAGCCTGATCGGGCCACTGCGCGATCACCGTCGTCCAGTTGTCCGGATCGGGGTGGCTCACGCCGTTCGGGAACATCGCGTCCAGGAAGCCCTGGAAGTTCGTCGTGTCGTCGAAGCCCTTGTTGGCGGCGGACGTGTTGTAGCCGACCGTGTGGCATGCGAAGCAGTCGGGACCGTAGTGCCCGCCCGTGTCGATGTTCTGCGTGAAGATCTCGGCGTGCCCGGTGTGCGCCCACTGGTCGAACTTCTCGGGGAAGATCAGCGAGTGGCATGCGGTCGCGCAGATCGTGGTCGGGCGACCCTCGGCGTCCTGGCCGACGATCGCGCCTTCCCACTCCGCGGCGTAGACCGGGAGCTGGAACGGCATCGACGCCGCGAGGTCGGTGACCGTCAGCGTGTACGTGCCGGGAACGTCGGGGACGAACCACGGGAACCGCGTCGTCGCGTCCATCAGCGTCGCCGTCGAGTTGACCGGCCGACCCAGCACCCAGTCGTAGCTCGCCTGGTCCTTGCCCTCGAGCAGCACCGGCACCTTGGTCGGCACGTTGCGGAGACTCGTCGACCAGGCGGCGAACGGCACCGCAGCGGGGACGTCCACCTCGTGGGCGTAGCTGCCGCTCGTGGTCGTGACGTCACAGTGCAGCGTCACCGACGTGCCGAGCTCGAACGCGTGCGGATCGACGCCGAGGATCGCGAACCGGTCCTGGACGTTCAGGTGGTCGAGCAGCGCCTGCTTGTAGGCGGACGTATCGGCCAGCGTGACCGTCGGATTCGCGGTCGTCTCGTCGGCGATCGTGGCGGTCGCCGAGCCGCTCTGGCTCCACGAGTACGACTGGACCGTCGAGCCGTCCATCGGCGTGACGGTCATCGCCAACCCGAAGCTCTCGCCCGGCGCCGCGGCTGCCGGCATGCCGCTGACCTCCATCATCACGTTGCTCACCGGGTCCAGCGCGAAGTCCATCGTCTGCGTGACCGCGGCGAGCACCGAGGCCGACGTGTCCACGCTCTGGAAGTTCGTCGCCGTGACGGTCAGCGAGTAGGTGCCGACCGGGAGCTTCGTCGAGTACTGGCCGTTCGCGTTGGTCTTGATCGTGACGTTCGGCACGACCGGGTTCGTCTTGATCGTCGCGTCGGCGACCGGCGCGCCTTGGTTCGCACTGTTGGTCACCGTCCCCATCAGGGTGCCAGTGCTCGCGCCCGGGGCGCCGTCGCTTCCCGAGCATCCCCACAGCGGCAGGGCGATCCACAACAGCCCCATCAGCGTGGTTCGTGCGGACGTGAGAGACCTTCGACTCATCGTGCAACCTCTTCGCGGGAAGGAGATGAACGGCCAGACGCTCGTCGGTGCCGTCTGTCAGGCGAACGTCACTCGCCATGTCTTCTTTCCGTCACGACGCGAGTCTTCGTGTGCTGTTCGCGACGCGCGCACAACCAGCACCGGAACAGTGCCAGAACCGAGTCGTGCGACGGCCGGTCCGTGGTCCGGTGCGAACCGCTAACGCCCGGTGCGCAATTGCACGAGCGCTGCACGCGTCGCGTGCAGCCGCGCGGTCGTCGCTGCGAAATTCTCGTGCTCGACCAGCACGAACGTGTCGCAGTTCGATGCGCCGTGCAGCTCGAAGCGGCCGTTGCCATCCGTTCGGACCGAGCACCGGTGGTCGTACTCGTCGGCGCACGGCCCGTGCCGCAACGGCGTGATGCACGCACCCTCGACCGGACGCGCGGCCTCGTCGAGCACGCGGCCTCCCATCGGCACGCCGCGATCGACCTCGACCGTCCACTCGACCGGCGCGTCGGCGGCACCGAACGCGACGAAGCCGCTGGTGGTCAGCACGTGCGGAGCGACTGCCACGAACTGATAGCGCGCCGGTGCGAGGTGCTCGATCGAGAACGTCCCTCGAGCGTTGGAGCGCACCTCGTGGTCCGCTTCCCCAGGGCCGTTCAGCGTCACGAGCACGTCGGCCACGGGCGCGCCCCCGGCATCGCGCACGACACCGTGGAGCTCGACGTCGTCGCGCTGGAGCGGGGTCGACGTGCGGGCGACCGTGTTCATGGGCGTCGCCGGGCTCGCGATGCCCGCGGCCGGCTGGCCCGGGGCGAGCCGTGCTGGGGCGGGATCCGTAGCGTGCGGCACCGTCCGGTCGTTGCGGCCGGACATCCAGAGCATGCCCAGGACGGCCAGCAGCGCCGGCGCGAGGGCCACCAACACGAGTCGGTGGGCGTCGTGGCTCGGTCGATGGGCCATGGTCTCAGCTCGCGGCGACGTCCGCGCGCCACGGGGTAGCGCGTGCGTGGGCGCGCGTATTTCACGCGCCGATCGCGACGCGATCGCATCCACCCGGACGCGCGCCACGAGCGACCATTCCGACCCGGTCGGAATGTACGCACTCCGCGGCGGGCGATCGGCGAAGCTGACGCGCCGAGCCGCATGAGCGATCCGCACCGGACGAACGAGGGTGAGCGGGAGCCGCTGCTGCGCCAGGTCACGGTGTTCGGGATCTGGGCGCTGGCGATCAACGGCACCATCGGCGCCGGGATCTTCGGTCTGCCGGCGAAGGCGGCGCAGCTCACCGGGATCTACAGCCCGCTCGTGTTCCTGCTGTGCGGCGTGCTGCTCGTGCCGATCGTGCTCTCGTTCGCCGAGGTCGCGAGCCGGTTCCGCGGCACCGGCGGACCGATCCGCTACGCGGAGACCGCGTTCGGGCGGGTCGTGGGCTTCCAGACGGGGTGGGCGTTCTGGGTCGCCCGCGTGTCGGCGTCCGCGGCGAACGTCAACCTGCTCGTCGACTCGCTCGCGTGGTTCCACGAGGACCTGGACCGCGGTGCCGTGCGCGTCGCGCTGTTGCTCGTCATCTGCGGCGCGCTCGTGCTCGTGAACGTCGTCGGGGCGAAGCACGGCATGCGATCGGTCGGCGTGCTGACGGTGCTGAAATTCGTGCCGCTGCTCACGTTGGCGCTCGTCGGCGTCGCGTTCCTGTCGCCGTCCGCGTTCCCGTTCTCGACCACGCCGCTGCCGCCACCGGCGAACGTCGGCAAGGCCGCGCTGCTGCTCGTCTACGCCTACGTCGGATGGGAGTCCGCGCTCGTGCCTGCGGGCGAGGCACGCGACCCGACGCGCGACATGCCGCGAGCGCTGCTGTGGGGGCTCGGCATCGTCGTGCTGCTCTACGTGCTGATCCAGGCCGTGAGCGTCGCGTTGGTCGCGGACCTCGCCGCGTCGGAGCGCCCGCTCGTCGACGCCGGCGCCGCGCTGCTCGGCCCCTTCGGCGCGGTGCTGCTCACCGTCGGCGTCGTCGTGTCGGTCGGCGGCAACGTCGCGGCGGCGACGTTCAGCACGCCGCGCATCACCTATGCGATGGCGCGCGACGGACTCCTGCCGCGCTGGCTCGGAGCGGTGCACGCGACGTTCAAGACGCCGAGCGCGTCGATCCTGGTCTACGGCGCCGTCACCCTCGCCTTGGCGACCGTCGGGTCGTTCACGTGGCTCGCCGAGGTCAGTGTGCTGACGCGGATCCTGATCTACCTGATGGGCGTGCTCGCGGTGCCGCGCCTGCGGCGCACGCAGGCCGGCACACCGGCGGCGCTGCGTCTGCCCGGCGGGCTCCTGATCCCGTCGCTCGGTGTGCTGACGTGTGTCGCGTTGCTGACGCAGGTGACGGTCCGCACGTGGCTCGTCACGGCCGCGTTCCTGGCGGCCGGCTCGGTGCTCTACGTGTTCGCGCGCCGCGCGCCGGTCAGACCGACGGGAGCAGAGTGATGATCAGGTTGTGCAGCGCGTGCGCGAGGATGCACGGGAGCAGGCTGCCGGAGCGTTCGCGCAGCCAACCGAACCCGATCCCGGCGACGAAGCGATGGGGGAAGGCGAGCAGGCCGCCCGTGCAATGCAGCATGCCGAACAGCACCGCGGTGCTCGCGATGCGCTCGTTCGGCGTCGAGAACGGCTCGAGCGCACGCCACAGCACGCCGCGACAGAGCCACTCCTCGAGGAGGGGCGCCACCGCGATCACCATCAGGAGGTCGAATGGTGTGGTGCCTTCCTCGAGCAGCTCGACGCCGACGAGCCCGACCAGCGACTCGACGAAGCCCCAGGAGAACGCCGCGGTGACCGCCGCGATGGCGACGGCGTAGCCGAAGTCCGTTGCGGTCGCGAGACCTGCGAAGCTCGCGCGCCATGCACCGCTCCCGAGCGCGAGAATCGCCGTGAGGCCGAGCGTCAACTCCACCCCGGTGAGCGCCAGCTCGGCCGTCCGATCGTTGGGGCCCCACAGGAACAGCGTGACCAGCGCGACGAGCAATCCGCCGAACACGATCGCGAGCGCATGCACCGAGCGCTCGCTGTCGTCGGACCGCGCGCGCCGAGTCCGCCTTCGGCGCCGGTCGCGTGTGGTCACGACGGTCGTCGGCGGCGATCCCGCCGGCTCGGCCGTCCCGAGCGCCGCGCCGCAGATGGCGCAGAACTTCGCCGATGTCGCGACCGGTGCGTCGCAGGTGGGGCAGAGACCTTCCGGGTTCACATGTCCTCGCGTTCGCTCGCACGTCGCCGCCTCGCGGGGCGCTCTCGCCCGCGGGAGCGCGAGCCGTGGCGCGACGAGTCCGCGACGCGCGCGAGCGCGGGATCGTCGGGATTCCCCGCCATCAAGCGCCGCAGCCGCATGATCGGCGCGAGCGCACCCCAGGCCATGATCATCAGGATGACCGACAGGATCCCCGGGAACGTTCCGATCACGATCGGTGTGACGACGTTGATCGTCAGCAGCGAGGCGAGCGCGATCGCCCACGGCAACGGGTTCCGGCGCGTGGCCCATGTACCGATGAAGCACACGATGACGGTCGCCGCGGACAGCGCGATCATCAGCGTCACCACGTCCTTGACGTAGGTCGACTCGAGCTGGGACCTCACGATCAGCATGAGCGCGAGGGAGACGAGATTGAGGACGCCGATCAGGATGAACAGCGCGCGCACTCGCGCGATCGCCCGTGCGGCGCTGCCGATGGTGTGGCGGTGGCGGCTTCGGCGAGGGGCTGACGCGCGATCCGTCTCGGTCTCGTTCGCAGTAGCGGCGCCGGTCGCGGTCTGCGGCGTGAGCGGTGCTCCGCACTCGGTGCAGAACTGGTTGCCGCGGGCGTTGCTCGCGTTGCAGCTCGGGCAGAACAGGGGCATCGGTGATCTCCTTTTCCTCCGCGATGCGACATGGATCCGGAGCGCGGACCGGCGAACCGTATCACAGTTGCAACCCGACCGGGTGGCGGCGCGCGACGTGTTCGAGTCGGAGCGCGGGGTTTCGTCACGAGCCGCGATCCGTAGCATGCAAGTCGGGCCGCTCCGGCGCACCGCACCATGAATGGACCGCTTCCGTCGCTCTTCACTGTCATCGCCTTGTCCACCGTCGCGGCGAACGCCCAGGGCCGGTTCCGAGAACTCGTTCGTGAGCACACACCGCGCGAAGATGCACTGCATCAGGCGGTCGCGCTGGGCGACGTCGACGCGGACGGGGACGTCGATGCGGTCTTCGGCCGCGGCAGTGGGCAGCTCCGGCTCTACCGCAACGACGGTCACGCGGTCTTCGCGGTCGAGAACATCGGTCCCTCCAGTATCAGCGTGAATGCGCAGGCGCTGCGGCTCGTCGACCTCGACGGCGACAGCGACCTCGATCTCGTCATCGGCCGGCGGAACGGCGCCGCGCTGATCTACCTGAACGACGGTGCGGGGACGTTCACCGATGCGACCGCCGGTCGACTGCCGAGCGAGACCCCGGTCAATGCGGTCGCGTCGCTCTGGGTGCTCGACGTCGAGCCCGACGGCGATCCTGACCTCCTGATAGGCAGCTCGTCGGCGACCGGGCTCTATCTCAACGACGGCCTCGGCTTCTTCTCGAGCGTGTCCGCTGGCCTTCCGGAGCCGGACTTGCGGGCTTCCGGCGCGGCGATCGCCGACTTCGACGGAGACCAACACGTCGACGTGCTGCTGTCGGTCGCGTTGCTCGCGGACGATCGGTACCGGCTGTGGCGCAACGACGGGCACGGTGGATTCGTCGACGCCTCGGCGAACCTGCCGCTCGCGGCCGGTGGCCTCGATCGGGGCGCCGCGTCGGTCGTCGCCGGTGACGCCGACGGCGACGGCGATCCCGATGCGGTGCTCGGGGGCTACTCCGGGTTCTCCGAGATCTACCTCAACGACGGTACCGGTCGGTTCACAGCGGCACCGCCGGCCGACCTGCCGCTCCCGTACTTCGCCGAGCTCCACACCCGCTACTCCGATCTGCTGCTCGACGACCTCGACGCCGACGGGGACCTCGACCTGATCGCGTTCGGCTCACCGACCGGTCGGTTCGTGTTGCAGAACGACGGGCAGGGGCGGTTCTCGCGAGTCGAAGCGACGCGGTTGCCCCAGCGGCGCGGTGGTCGGACCGACCAGGCGTTGGCCGATCTCGATGGCGACGGTGATCTCGATCTCGTCGAGGCGTACGCGTCGTCCGGCGGCTCCGGATCGGCGTCGGGCGTCAATGCCTTCTACCTCAACGACGGCGACGCGACCTTTCGCGACGGGGCCGGTACGTCGATCCAGGACGGCGTCGACGACGCGACCGCGATGCTCGCGGCAGATCTCACCGGCGACGGTTATCCGGACCTGGTCGTCGCGAGCGACCACGGCAGCTTCGACCCACTCAGCTACGTCCGCGTGTACCTGAACGATCGGAGCGGCGAGTTCTTCGAGCTCGATCCGCTGGACGTCCCGAGCTTCGGAGGCACGGTCAGGGCGTTGGCGGCCGGAGACGTCGACGGGGACGGCGACGAGGATCTGTACGTCGGGCGGGCCGGCCCACGCGACGAGTTGCTCGTGAACGACGGCGCCGCCGGGTTCACGCCGATCCCGTTCCCCGCGCTCACCGAGTCCACGAGTGCGGCCGCGTTCGTCGATGTCGACGGCGACGGTGATCAGGACCTGGTCACCGTCGAAGAAGGTCTGTCGGGCCAGGTCGCGCGCGATCATGTCTGGATCAACGACGGTAGCGGCAATTTCCAAGACGGCACCTCTTCGCACGCGCCCGGTTGGGTGCTGCCCCAAGCGAGTGAGGCGCTCGCGGTCCTCGATGTCGACGTCGACGGCGCTCCCGACCTGCTGATCGGGATCCGTGGCACCGCCACCGGCAGCACGCGGTTGTGGATGAACGACGGCGCCGGTCACTTCCGCGACGAGACGTTCCGCCGGATGCCGATCGATCCTGCCGTCGCGACGGAATCGATCGCCGCGGGCGACGTCGACGGCCACGGCACGGTCGATCTCGTGCTCGCGGGAGGAACACCTCGCGTCTATCTGAACAACGGTCTCGGCTACTTCGTCGACGTGCCCTCGGCGATTCCCGCCGGCGGTTCCTACGCGTCCGTCGTCGGGCTCTGCGACGCCGATCTCGACGGCGATCTGGACATCGTGGTCGGGGCTTCGCAGCTCGAGCTCCTGTCGAACGACGGTTCCGGGACCTTCACGGTCGAGTCGGGCGCGTTGCCGTCGTCTGTACGCCCAGGTCGCTGCGTTCGCGGACCTCGACCGCGACGGGGACATCGACGTGGCGTCCGCGTACCAAGCCGCTCGACACCTCGCCTTCGACGTCGAGCGTCAGATCCAGGCGCCGTTGCTCGCCCGGGTGGGGACGGAGTTCCCGGTCCGCGCGTTCGCCGAACCGGAGAGCGTGCGGCCGCCGTACTACGCGGCCGTGGCCGTGTCGTTCGGACGCGTCGACCAGCCTTGGCCGCCCTACGGGATCCTGAGCCTCGATCCCGCGAGCATCACGCCGATCCTGGGCGTCGATCTCACGGCGACCGGCGAAGGCGAGACCAGCCTGTTCGTGCCGCCGGTTCCCGATCTCGAGGGCGCCGCATTCACCGTGCAGTCGGTCTTCGTCGACCTCTCCAGCTCGGCGATCCGCTTCAGCAACGCCATCACGACGCACGTGCATTGATGACTCGAGTCACCATGGAGCCACGAGTGCAGATCCTCCTGTCCGGCGTCGCGGCCGCGGCGTCCCTGGTCCTTGCGGTTCCCGCACAGACGGCGATCCAGTTTGCCGAGCGAATCCCGGGGTTCGCCCTCGGAGCGACGGCGAACGACTCCCAGACCGTCACCCTCGGCGACGTCGACGGAGACGGCGACGTCGATGCGGTGGTGGGCAACGGGGACGGATCGACGTCGACCCGACTCTCGTTCCAGGACCGGCTGTACCTGAACGACGGCACCGGGTTGTTCCGCGACGCCACGGACGGCCGGCTACCGGCGAGCACTGGCACGACCGCGCAGAACGAACTCACGGACGTCGATGCCGACGGCGATCTCGATCTGCTGGTCGCCGCGGGATCCGGCCTCGGCCTCAACCTCCGGCTCTGGATCAATGATGGTCAGGGAACCTTCACCGACGAGTCGTCGTTGCGCGGGCTGCCGCAGCTATTGGACTACGTCACCGGTTTCGCCTCGGCCGACGTGGATGGCGATGGCGATGCCGACCTCCTGGCCGCCGCACGCGGCGTGCTGACCCTCTTCCTCAACGACGGCGCCGGCTACTACTTCGCGACGGCGGGTCGCTTCCAGAGCGTGAGCTTGGTCGCGCGATGCCTGGCGGTCGCGGACGTGGACGGCGACGGCGACGTGGATCTCGCGGTGGGTCAGTCCACCCAATCCGCTCCCCAATACACGTGGCTGTTCCGGAACGACGGGACCGGCCACTTCGGGACCGACCCGCGCTGGATCGCGCCGACGCGCGACTTCGCGACGACGGCGCTCCGGTTCGCGGACCTCGACAATGACGGAGATCCGGATTTGATCGAGGTGCACGACACCGCCCCCGACACGATCGAAGCCAACGTCGGCGGCGTCTTCGTGCCGTTCCCCAACGACGGCCTGCCGCTCGAAAACACGACGTCGCACGACGCCGCTGCGTTCGACGTCGACGCGGATGGTGACCTCGATCTGCTGTTCGCGATCTCGGGCCAGCCGAGTCGGTTGTTCCTGAACGACGGGACTGCACACTTCACGCGTGCCCCGTCCGTGGTGTTCGACGGTGCGACCTACGATGGTCATGGCGTCGCGGTCGCGGACCTCGACGGCGACGGACACCTCGATGTGTTCCAGGCCAACGGTGGCCCGAACGGCATCTGGTTCGGCGATGGCGCGGGAGGTCTCGTCGACACGCTGCCTGCCGACGTCGCGCCGTCGGCACTCACCGGTCGGGCGATAGGCGGGGACCTGGACGGCGACGGCGATCGTGACCTCGTCCTGCTCGACCATGACGCGACGCTGGACGTGCTGTTCAACGACGGGCTCGGTCGGTTCACGCAACACGTCATGAACTTGCCGGCGCTGAGCCTCCTGGTCCCGGCTCTCGGTGACGTCGACGGCGATGGTGACCTCGATCTCCTCGTCGGCAGCGGCAGCCAGGACTTCATCTATCGGAATCCCGGCGACGGGCATTTCGAGTCGTCGACGGCGGAACTGCTGACCACGACTTCGCTGTACCACGACTTCGCGACGTTCGCCGATCTCGACGCGGACGGGGACCAGGATCTGATCGTCACGACCGGCTACCAGAACCGCCTCTTCCTCAACGACGGCACCGGCGCATTCACCGAATCGATCGATGCGTTCACGCGTTTCGGCGGTACCTACGGCCTCGACACCGGGCACGTCGCGATCGGTGACATCGACCAGGATGGGGATCTGGACGTGGTGTTCGACGACGATGACTCACAGGCCAGGATCTTCGTGAACGACGGTCACGCGGTGTTCGCCGACGAGACCGCGCTCCGCATGCCCCGACAGAGCTCCTGCCGCGGCGTGGCGTTGGGCGATGCGGACGGCGACGGCGATCTCGACCTCACCTTCGGCAAGCAATACAGCGGCACCAGCGTCCTGCTCGCGAACGACGGGGCCGGTGTGTTCACGGTGGCGACCGGGCTACCTGCGGGGTCCCGTGTGGCGGGCTCGATGTTCTTCCGTGACGTCGACGCCGACGGCGACCTCGATCTCGTCGGTGTCGCGCAGTCGCGGCCGACCGAGGTGCTGATCAACGACGGCTCGGGCACCTTCACCGACCAGGGGCGCTTGGCGTCCGAGCTCTCCGACTTCCAGTCCGGCGACGTGGCGGACTTCGACGGCGATGGTGACGCCGACCTGCTGGTGTCGGCCACCTACGCGCCGCCGCGGCTGTTCCGCAACTTGCAGCGACAGGTCATGGCGCCGTCGGCCCCGAGGACGGGCGCAGCGTTCACGGTGCGGGTGTTCAGCGAACCGGGCTACGCGACGGTGGACGGCGTCGCGGTGCTGTTGATGAGCTCGGCGGCGGCGGCCGTGCCGCTGGAGTTGCCACCGCTCGGCGCGATCCGATTGGATCCCGCCGGGCTTCTGTTCTTCGCCACGTTGCCCATCGCGGCGGCGGCCGACTCGGCGGACTTCGTCGTGCCGGTTCCCCCCGACGCGGCGCTGATCGGGATCGATGTCTGGTACCAGGGTGCGACGTTGCGCGGGTCCGATCTGGCCGAGCTGCGCTTCACGAACCTCGGCGTCGAGGGATTGACCCGGTAGCTTCCGCGACGGAGCCGGACCGGGCGGTCACAGTCCGGTCAGCGTTGCCGACTCGAGATTCGTCAGGCGAAGCGGCTCCGCGACGATCGCCTGCGCGTAGACCGTGGCCCCGAGCGCGGCGGGATCATCGGGGATCGGTAGTTCGACCACGGCATGGCCGCCGGTGTCGAGCGTTCCCACGATGCCGGAGAACGCTGTCGTGACGTCGAGCCGAAGCTCGCCGAACGGGGTGGCCGTCGACGTCTCGGTGAGGCCGAAGCAGACGCCGAACGGACCGGAGCCCGGCCCGAACACGTCATAGCGGAGTGGCTTGCCCAGACGAGGCGGCGCGCGCCAGGCGAGCTGCGCGCGGATGTTGGTCGCGATCCGACTGCCGACGCCCTGGTAGCCGAGGAAGATGTCGACGTCGCCGTCCCGATCGACGTCTCCGGCGGCGACCACGAATGCCGAGCCGCTGGTCTGCGGCATCCCGTCCACCGACAGCGTGAACACGCCATCCCCGTGGTTGTCGTAGAGGTACGCATGCGCCGGCGGTGTTCCGTAGCCGGAGTTGCCGGTGACGAAGTCCACGTCCCCATCGCCATCGAAGTCACCGGCCACGAGGCTCCGCGTGCCGTCTTCGAAGGCGGGCAGGTTCGTGTCGGTGACGTCCGTGAAGAACCCGGCACCGTCATTGAGGAACAGTCGGTTCTGTGCCTCGGTGCCGGCGATCGCGTCCAGGTCGCCGTCGCCGTCCACGTCGGCCAGTGCGATCGCGCGGACCGTCAGGTGCGGCGTGTCCGGGAGTCGTCCGGTCGCGTCGACGAAAGTGCCGGTGCCGTCGTTCAGGTAGAGGCGGTAGGAGCGCTGGAGATAGGCCGGGGAGTTGCCGAGGAAGAGGTCGAGGTCGCCATCGCCGTCGACGTCGCCCAGGTCCGCGGACTCGGTCCACTCGGTGCGTGCGGGGAGCTGCGACGACGCGTCGGCGAAGACCCCGCTCCCGTCGTTGAGGAAGAGCAGATCCCGGCCGGTGCCGACGCTGCCCGTGATGTTCCCGACGAACGCATCGAGGTCGCCATCGCCATCGATGTCGCCGAGTCGGACGATGTGGCTCACGGCATAGACGGGCGGGAGATGTGTCGTCGCGACGTCGGCGAAGCGCCCGGCGCCGTCGTTCAGGTAGAGCTGGTCGCGGGACGAACCGCGCAACCCGTTGGCGAAGTAGACGTCCAGATCACCGTCGCCGTCCACATCGCCGAGAGCGAGCGACGCACTCGCCAGGTCGCGCGGCGGCAGGGTTCCGGCGGGTGCCGCGACGAAGCGACCCACGCCGTCGTTCAGGAGGACCGCGTGTCCGGTGCCGGTCGCATCGGACGAGGAGGCGGACGTGACCAGGTCGAGGTCGCCGTCCCCGTCGAGGTCGCCGAACGCTGCCGCGTGGAGCGAGCCCTCGCTCGGCGGCAACGTAGGAGCGGTCGACTCGGTGAGGTGGGCATGACCGTCGCTGAGCAGGAGGCGGTCCTGTTCGTCGTTGCCGACGAGCGCGTCGAGATCCCCGTCGCCGTCCACGTCCGCCAGCGCGATCGCGTAGGTGTCGTCCTGGATCGGCGATGCCGACAGGGTCGGGGCGACCGCGAAGTGTCCGCCGCCGTCGTTCAGCCAGACGTCGTTCCGACTCGAATGATCACCGGCGACGTACCCGGCCAGGACGTCCAGATCGCCATCCCCGTCGAGGTCTCCGAACGCGGCATCGGTGGCATTGCCGAGCCGGAACGGCAGGTCCGCGGTGGTGGCATCGGTGAACACGCCGTGCCCGTCGTTGATCCACAGCCGAGTCTGGAACGGGATCGCCGACGTCGTCCGCGCACCGACGAGGACGTCAGGGTCGCCATCTCCGTCGACGTCGCCGAACACCACCGCCGTCGACTGATCCGACACCAGCGGGAGGTTGGTGACGGTGGCGTCATGGAACACGCCATGGCCGTCGTTGAGGAACAGCAGATTCTGGCCGGCCGAGGACGACGCGGCCTTCGCGACGAGGATGTCCAGATCGCCGTCCGCGTCGACATCGGCGAGCGCGAGGCCGGTGGTCGTGTCCGCGTCGACCGGGATGCGTCCGTCGGTCGCGTCCGTGAACGACCCACTTCCGGAGTTGATGAGCAGCGTCGTGTGGCCGCCCGACGCTCGGGTCGTCGAGAGCACCAGATCGACGTCGCCGTCACCGTCGAGATCGCCAATCGCGGTCCGTGACGAGACGATCGGTCCGCTCGGCAGCAGCATCGCCGATGCATCGGCGAAGTTGCCGGTGCCGTCGTTGACGAGCAGCTGGTCGCCGCTGGCGGAGCCGACGAAGGCGTCGAGGTCGCCGTCGCCGTCCACGTCGAGCAACGCGGCGGCTCCCGAGGCCGCCGGGACGCTCGGCAATCGCGCCTCGCCCTCCTCCCGGAACCTGCCGAGACCGTCATTGATCAACAGTCGATACGGAGCTGCGTAGCTGCCGACCAGCACATCGATGTCGCCGTCACCGTCGACGTCGCCGGTCGCGAGCGCGCGGCACGACACGGCGTCGTCGGGAAGCGGCTGCCGCAGAAACCGGAACTGTGCGCCCTGGGACGGAAGGGGCGTGGCGAGCAGGAGGGATGCGAACGAGAGCGCGGCGGCGATCGAATGGTGTGAGCGCATGCTGAAGTCGTCGGGGAGCGAGTCGGAGTCGTTCCGCGGGCGATGCTACCGAAAGTCGTCGAGCGCTCCACCGAGCCCGGCGGTCGCTGGCGTTTTTCTCCGGTCAGGTCACGATGGTGCGCGTCATGCGTGCCACGATCGCCGTTGCCGTCGCGCTCTCCGGCCTCATCGTCGCGTGCCGATCCGCCGATCGGAACGCGTTGCGTCCCGCCGTCACCGGCCCGGTCGGCCGGCTGGACGACGGCACCACCGCACTGCCGGTCGAGCAGGTGCTGACGCCCTACGGGCTGTTCGTCGATCTCGATGGCATGCGACCGCAAGCGGTCGCGATGTCGGTGGACGGCACGCGCGTGTATGTCTCGGGCAAGACGTCCGAGCTCGTCGTGCTCGATGCCGCCGGCGGGGCGGTCGTCCAGCACGTCCCGCTGCCGAGCGATGCGCGCACCGCGGCCCCTGCGGAGCCCGTGTCCGAGCAGCAGCTCGACCCCGACGAGAAGGGCCAGCTCTCGTACACCGGGCTCGTCGTCTCGCCGGGCGGACGGCGCATCTACCTCAGCAACGTGCGGGGTTCGGTGAAGGTGTTCACGGTCGACGACGACGGCACGGTGCACCCGTCGCACTCGATTCCGCTACCGCCCGCGAACGCGCCGCGCCGCGAGGCGGAGATCCCGGCCGGGCTCGCGTGCTCGGACGACGGCGCGCGACTCTACGTGTGCGGCGACCTGTCGAACCGCCTGCTCGAGATCGACACGCGGACCGGCGGGGTGCTGCGGACGATCGACGTCGGCGTTGCGCCGTTCGACGTCGTGCTGGTGGGCGATCTCGCATTCGTCAGCAACCAGGGTGGGCCGCGGCCCGGTCCCGGCGACACCGTCGGACCCGCGGGGCGCGGTACGGTGGTGCACGTCGACCCGGTGCGGTTCATCGCCGATCGAGGCTCGGTGAGCGTGGTCGACCTGCTGGCGGGACGGGTCGTCGCCGAGGTCCGCACCGGGCTGCACGCGAGCGATCTCGAGGTGTCGCCGGACCAGCGATACGTCGTGTGCGCGAACGCCGGCAGTGACAACCTGTCGATCCTCGACGCGACCGATGGCCACGTGGTCGACACGGTCTGGATGCGTGCGAAACCCTCCGACCTGCTCGGTGCGACACCCAACGCGCTCGCATTCGAGCCGAACGGCGATCGCCTCTGGGTCGCGAACGGCACGCAGAACGCCGTCGCCCTGGTCGACTTCGCACCGACCGTGCGTGGGGCGTCGAAGCTGCAGGGGCTCGTGCCGGTCGGATGGTTCCCCGGTGCGCTGGCGTTCGACGTGCAGCGCCAGCGCCTGGTCGTCGCGAACGTCAAGGGCCTCGGCTTCGGCCGGCCGCGCGACGGCGCGGGGCCGGAGTTCAACTCCCACCAGTACCACGGCTCGGTGTCGATCTTCGACGTGGCGAGCGTGGATGCCCAGCTCGAGAGGCTGTCGGCGAAGGTCGAGGCGAACTTGCGGCGACCGGCGATCGAGCGCGCGCTGCTGCCGCCGCGCGACGGCGTGCCCGCGCGCCCGATCCCCGAGCGCATCGGCGAGCCCAGCCCGATCCAGCACGTCGTCTACGTGATCAAGGAGAACCGAAGCTACGACCAGGTGCTCGGCGACATGCCGGAGGGCAACGGCGATGCGAGCCTCTGCGTGTTCGGCGAACGAGTCACGCCCAACCAACACGCGCTCGCGCGGGAGTTCGTGTTGCTCGACAACACCTACTGCGCGGGCATCCTCAGCGCGGACGGGCACAACTGGTCGACCGCCGCGTTCGCCAACGACTACCTCGAGAAGAGCTTCGCGGGCTTCCCACGCAGCTATCCGGACGGCATGGGGGAGGACGAGTCGGACGCGCTCGCGTACTCACCGGCGGGGTTCCTGTGGGATCACGCGATCGCACGTGGCCTCACGCTTCGCAACTACGGCGAGTTCTGCGAGCCGGAGGTGCACTGGGCCGACGCCTCACGGTCCGGTGCGCCGGACTTCCTCGCCTGCTGGAGTGCCACGCAGGGCAAGCGGGACGACGTCGTGTTCGGTTGCAAGCCGATGGTGCCGTCGCTCGAGCCGTACTCCGCGGGAGAGTACGTGGGTTGGAGCATGCGCGTGCCGGACCAGTACCGCGCCGATTGCTTCCTCCGTGAGCTGGCGGCGTTCGAGGCCAAGGGGGAGTTCCCGAAGCTCGTGCTGATCTGTCTGCCGCACGATCACACGAGCGGCACGAAGCACGGGTATCCGACGCCGGCCGCGAGCGTCGCCGACAACGACCTCGCGCTCGGTCGCATCGTCGAAGGGCTCAGCCGGTCGCGGTTCTGGCCGCACATGGCGATCTTCTGCATCGAGGACGATCCGCAGGCCGGCTGGGACCACGTCAGCGGGTACCGCACGACGGCGTTCGTCGTCAGCCCCTACGCGCGACGCGGCGTCACCATCGGCGCGCAGTACGCGACGACGAGCATGTTGCGCACGATCGAGCAGATCCTTGGAATCCCACCGATGAACCAGTTCGATGCGAGCGCGACGCCGATGTGGGAGTGTTTCCAACCGCACGCCGACCTGACGCCGTTCGTCGCGCAGCGGGCGAACGTGCCGCTCGATCAGATGAACCCCGCGCCGGCGGCGATCGCCGATCCGGTGCTGCGCGCGGACGCGGTCGCGAGCGAGGGCTTCGACTTCGAGCACGTCGATCGCGCGCCGGAGGACGCGCTCAACCGCGTGCTGTGGCGGGCGATGCGCGGCGCCGCGGAGCCGTATCCCGAGTGGGCGGTGACGCCGGTCGCGGACGACGACTGACGGCCTTCGGGCGTCCGGACCGGAGTCGGAGGGGGTCCTTGGCGGTGCTCGGGTCCGGCCGGTCTTGCCGGATTCGAACCGCGAACGAACGCGAATGGCCGCTGCGGTTCCGGTGCCGGTTGGCGGACGTCGAGGATCCGCAGGCCGAGCGGTCAGCTCCCCGCGGCTTCGGGGAAGAGGCGGCGGAAGAGATTCGAGGAGAACAAGCCGTCCGGGTCGAGACGGCGCTTCACGGCGAGGAACTCGCCGTGCTCCGGGTACAGGCGTCGAAACTGCTCGGCGCGGAGCACGTGGTCTTTCGCGAGATGGACGCGGCCCCCGTAGCGGATCGCGCACTCGATCAACGTGTCGAGGTGCTGCCGCATCGCGTGCTCGTGCCGCGCCTTCGGGTGGAACTCGAAATTCAGACTGTAGCCGTCGGCCGAGAACGAGATCAGGTTGTCGTCGCCGCGGTGCAGGCGCAGCACGGTGGTCACCGGCGGGCACGGCATCGCCTGGCAGATGCGGATCAGGTCGGTCGTCGCCGCTTCGGCGTGTTCGCGCGGAAACACGATCTGCACCGTGTAGCCGCGCGGGCCACAGACCATCGCCGCAGGTGGGATCTGCAGGTTCGGGAAGAAGTTGTATTCGATGAACAGCTCGACCGGGCTGACGAACGGCAGTCGCGTGCGCACCGCGCAGAACACGAAGTACGCCTTGTTGAACAGGCGAACCGACACGCGCTGCACGTGCAGCAGCGCGGTGATCGCGTAGTTGAGGAGGCCGTGGAGGATCAGCGCCTTGTGGCGGCTACGCGACAGGCGAGACAGCGTCGCCGTGACGTCCTCGGCGTACAGCTCGGCGCGCTCGGGGCGTTCGAGCCACTTCGTGAAGTGCACGACCGAACGGCCGAGTTTGGGACCGCGTGCGTAGACGTCGACCCAGCCGACCGCGAAGTCACTCTCCTGCTCGGCTCGCTCGACGAGCTGGAGCATCTCGTGAACGTTGCGGGCTTCGACGCGCGACGTCTCGAGGTAGGGCGAGGCGATGCGCTCGAGTTGGATCGTGGCCTCGACGAGGATGCCCAAGAGACCCATGCCACCGACGACTGCACGGAACAGCTCGGGTTCGCTGTCGCGGCCGATCTCGAGGATCTCGCCGGCTGCGGTCAGGAGCTTCAGGTGCAGGACCTGGTCGCCGAAGTTGCCGGCCTTCCAGGAGTCCTTGCCGTTGACGTTGTTGGAGATCGCGCCGGCGATCGTGATCGTGCCCTCGCTCGGGCTCGCGCGCAGCGTGTAGAGGCGCGGGTGCGCCTCCTTGTAGACGTCGATGACCTGCACGCCCGGCTCGACGACCATCCGTCCGGTGCCCTCGTCGAAGTCGAGGACCCGGTTCATGCCGCGCGTGTCGAGCAGCATCTGCCGGTCGTTCAAGACCATGTCGCCGTAGCTGTGGCCGCTGCCGCGCGGGCAGAGCGTCATGCCGTGGGCCCGGCAGAAGTCGAGGGCTTCGCGGCACTGATCGACGGTCGTCGGGAAGGCGACCAGCGATTGCGTCGGGTGGGTGCCGACGAGGGGGGACACGGACTCCCAGCGCGCGAAGCGGGGGATTGCGGTCGTGGCGTGGGACTCGCTGGTCTCGGCGGCTCGGGTCATGCGTCGAGCCGGAGAGAACGTCGCTGCATCGCGAAAAGCAAGCGAGGAGTCGGGAACGGTGCGCCGTTCACGTCGTGGTGCCGACGGCTTCGACCCGGCGGCGGATCGCGGCCTCGCAGGCGTCGAGGGCCGCGGGTTTCGACACCCCCGTTCCACGCAGCTCCGCGATCCGGGCGAGCGCCGCGTCCGCGCCGCTCAGGCGTGCGCGGCAATAGGCGTTCCAGCGCTCGAGCTCGGACGGGCCGAGCGTCTCCGGGTGGTTGCGGGCGCGCATGCGGAACAGCAGTTCGGTCAGCCGCTCGTCCTCGAACTCGCGGTGGAGCGCGTGCCACTCGCCCGGCGGCGTGTCGTGGATCTCCCGAGAGAGGCGGGCGTCCGCGTCCTCGACGAAGCCGTCGTAGAGCGCCTGATCGACGTCGTCCGCCGGAATCTGGTCGGTGTCGAACAGCTCCTGCACCTTGTCGGTGATCGTCGCGCGGTGGCGGGCGACCAGCTCCGCGTGTCGATCGACGGCCGCGAGGTCGAGCTCGATGCGCTCGGCGGATGCCGAGTCGAGGACGTCCCGTGGCGCGACCGCGGGGGCGCGGCCGAAGTGGATGCCCTTCACGCCGACGCGGGGAGAGTCCTCGGGCAGGAGGTCGCGGGGCGTGAACAGGAGCGCGCGCAGCGACTCCTGGTCGAGGTCGAGGACGACCTGTGGGTCGTGGCGGAGGTCGATGCAGAGGGTCTGGTTCGCGAAGCGCGGGTGGTCGGCGAGCCGCAGGACGAGGCTCGTGCAACGGAAGCGCGACGGGAAGCGACCGCTGGTGTGCACGAACGGCTCCTTGCCGAAGGTGCGGACGCGATCCCGGACGAGGTGCTTCTGGCGTGCCTCGGACTGGTACGCGAACAGGTTGGGCTGTGCGGCGACGAGCTTCTGCGCGAGTTCGAGGGTGGCCTGGACGTCGTTGAGCGCGTCGTGGGCGCGGTACTCGATGCCGTTCGCCGCGGCGAGGCTCTCCAGGTTGAACACCGGCCAGCCCTCGTCGCCGACCGGCCATTCCATGCCGTCGGGGCGCAAGGCGCAGGCCATGCGGACCACGTTGATCAGGTCGAACCGGGAGTTGCCGTTGCGCCATTCGCGCTCGAACGCCGGCAGGAGATTGCGCCAGAACATGAAGCGCGTGATCTCGTCGTCGAAGCGGAAGCTGTTGTAGCCAGCGCAGCAGGTGTCGAACTTCGACATCTCCGCGAACACGATGCGCGCGCCTTCGAGCTCGGACACGGTGCCCGGCCGGTCGGGGTCGAGCCCCGTGACCAGCGACGCGTCGGGCGACGGGAGGACGTCGTTCGCGAGCGCGAACTCGACCTGGAGGGGCTCACCGACCGGCTGGAGCGCGGTGTCGGTCCGGATCGCCGCGAACGACATCGGGCGGTCGACGCGCGGGTCGAGTCCGCTGGTCTCGTAGTCGTGCCAGAGGATCGTCTCTTCGTTGCGGGCCATGATTGGGGTTCCGGCCGATCGACGGCGGGCCGCTCAGGAGAACCGCTGGGAGCGCGCGCGGCAACCTTCGGTCAGTAGGGCAGGACCTCGAGAAGCTCGCCCGAGCGGATGCGTGCCTGGACGTTCTGCCAGAACGATGCCGTCAGCAGCTCGCCGTGCGCCTCGCGGAACACCGCCAGGAGATCGGCGTCGAGGCCCAGGAACGGCGCGAACTCTTCGGGGAAGACGTCGTCGTCGCCGACCGAGAACCACGGTTCGGCGCTCATCTCGTCCTCGTGGGTGCGGGCGAGCGGGGAGGTCGCGGAAGTTGCAGTCGGTCAGCAGGCAGAGCTCGTCGTAGTCGTAGAAGATCACGCGGCCCGTGGCGAGGTGACGCCGAAGTTCTTGAGCAGGAGGTCGCCGGGGAAGATGTTGGTCGCGGCGAGGTCGCGCATGCGCCTGGCCGTAGTCGAGCACGGCGCGGACCGCGGCGTCGCGGCCGACCTCGCGGAGGTAGAGGTCGAGCGGGCGCAGGCGGCGTTCGATGTAGGCGTGGCGGATGACGATCGCGTCGCCGTCGCGGACGGTACCGTGTGCGGCGTCTCCGCGAGCAGCTCGTCGAGCAGCCGCGGGTCGAACCGGCGCGCGTCGAACTCGAGCATGCTTGAACTCCTGCGCGTCGACCAGGCGGCCCGCGCGTGTTGTGGCGTCGAGACGAGCTCGTAGCGGCGCTTGACCTCGGTGCGCGTCGTGTTCTTCGGGTAGGCGAAGCGTCGCGGATGACCTTGAAGACGACGTCGAACGAGGGCAGCGTGAACACGGCCATCACCATGCCCTTCTTGCCCGGGGCGGTGATGAAGTGGTCGGTCGAGAAGCGAGGTGGCGCGACGAGCCGCGATAGCGCTCGGTCTTGCCCTGCTTGGCGCGGCCGAGGACCGTGAACAGCTCGTTGACCGGTTTGCGCGGCAGGACGACTTGCGGAGGAACACGATCGCGTCGCCGACGCACTCGAGGTCGACGTGGAAGTACGAGCGCGTGAAGCTGAACAGGACGCTGACCGCCGTGCTCGGTCTGAGATGACGGCGTCCACCGCGACGCCGCGCTCGGTGTTGCGGATCGCCAGGACCAGCGGTGTGACGCGCGTCCAACCGGTGGCCTTGCCGATCAGGTAGGCGCGCGAGTCGCGGTAGAACACCGGCGTCATCACGTCGATGCACAGCACGGTGTCGCCGTCCTGGTGCTCCCGGTAGTGCGCGCTCACCTGCTCGGCGGCGAAGGCCGCGCAGCGATCGCGATCCTCGTAGGGCGTCTCCCAGGCGAAGTCGTCGAGGAGGCCTTGGAAGGTGCGTTCGAGCGAGTCGCTGACGACGTAGCTCCGGCCGATCAGCGGGCCGCCGACGTTGCGGAGGGGGATGGTCTCCTCACCGACGAACTCGAGCTCGGCGTCGACGCCGGCGGTCCCGAACAGGCGGCGGGTGATCGAGCTGAACCAGGTCTTCGTGAACTCGACGTCGGGATGATCGTCGACCAGCTCGCGGTAGGCGTTCTTGACGTCGATCCACAGCGCGCGGTCGCGCGCGCGCGCGCCGAGCAGGCGCGTCAGCTTCTGGACCGACGCCTGCGCGTGCCGGTCGTACAGCCCGATGCGCTCGGCGGCGTCCTGCTGTCCTCCCGACCAGTCGCGGCGCTCGAACCGCACCCGCGCCCGCCGCGTGACCACCCGGAACTCGAGGTCGTACGCGAGAAACGCGTCGCGAAGCTCCGCCGCCAGCCCCTGCACCGAGGTCGCGCCCGTGTCCGTCACGACGCCGCAGCGTAGCGAGAGGCAGACAACCACACCCGGTGTAATTGTCTGCCTCTCGCAGGGCGGCGGGGCTCAGAGCGTCGTCAGGTTCGTCGATTGGCCCAACGCGAACACGCCGCCACCCCCGAACGGGAAGCCCGCGCTCTGGCCGATCACGTCGAGCCCGGTCGGGATGCCCATCGGCTGCGTGAAGGTCAGCGAGGCGTAGCCGTCGGAATCGGCGACGATCAGGATCGGGATCGTCATCAACGTCAGGTCGATGTCGATGAACGGATTGCCGCCGAAGCCGAACCCGCCCGCGGGGGTTCCGTCGACCCAGCCGCCGGTGAAGTCGTTGGTCCACGCTGTGAACACCAGCACCGCCGGGCTGCTCGGCATCAGCCGGCCGACGTCCACCGAAAACGTGCCCGCGACCGGGCGGCCGGAGTTGGACGCCTCGCAGGCGATCCAGTCGTCGAGCTCCGGGATCACAATCATGCCGTTCAGCGCGTCCTGGGGCGGCGTGCCGACGGTCGAGATGCCCACACCGGTCGCCGTGCCATCGGCAAAACCGCTCGTGTAGCCCATCGGCACGCCATTGATCACCGCGAGGCTGCCGTTCGCCGAGTTCGCGGGATTGACCGCGGTCGACCAGATCGTGTCGAAGTGCACGCTGAAGTTCGAGCAGAACATCAGGTTCGGTATTGGCGAGGAGTAGTTCTGGCTGAGCCAGAAGCCCCCGTTCGGGTCGATCTCGAGGCCGGTGAGGTCGCTCAGGCCATTCGTCGTGCCGGACTGATTGACCGAGCCCGAGTTGGTGACGAACGAGCTCATCTCCGTCTCGGTCGCCAGGACGACCGCGGAGTTGGCCGCGATCGACGAGATCATGCCGGCGGCGTCGTAGGTGATCGCGCTGACCGGGACGAAGATCAGGTCCCCATCGGCATACGACGCGCTGCCGAGCGTCGTCGCATCGGTGATCGAGAAGTAGATGTTGCCGGCCGAGTCCTGGCACATCGCGTCGAGATCGATGTCGCCCAGCGGGTCGCCCAGCGCGCCGACGATCTGATTCTCGTGCACGAAGTACTCCAGCACTCCGTTGCGGGCACGCCAGACGTCGCCATCGAGCACGTTGATGACGCCTCCGCCGGACGTCGCGATACCGGTGGTCGTGTTGAACGAGCCGGAGACGAACACGTCGCCCGGATAGCGGACGGTGTCCGCGAAACCCGTCTGGCGCCGGATGAACAGCACGTTCGTCGTGCCCATGATGTCGTTGGTGGTGTCCGCGAGGTCACCGTCGCTGTCGCCGTCGCCGTTCTGGATGTTCCAGCTCGCGAACGTGTGGAACGGCAGCGCGTCGTAGGGCGCGGTTGCGTCGGGCGTGACGATGTAGGTGTTCTGGTCGTCGACGTCCTGCAGCAGCGGGGCGCCGGTGGCGTGCCGCAGGACCATGCGCGTGTCGGGTGCGAGCACCAGCGAGTACGACTGCGCCGCGAGACCCTGGGCGAGAAGCGGCAACGCGATGCCGCCGAGAACGAGAGCGTTGCGAATCATCGAGCGTGTCTCCTTCAGACCGTGTCGATCAGGGGAGCGAACTCCTTCGAGCGGAGCCGTCTCCTCGGGCCGAGTGTAGGCGAGGGCCGTACTCCGCGGAACCGCCGGGCGCGCGGACAATTCGTCCGCGCGCGGCCGTGGTTCCGGTTCGTACGCGCCGTGTTTCGTCGCGCCGAGCCGCAGCCTCGGTGCGTCACCCGCCGAGCAGCACCATCAGGCCGTCACTCGCCGTCAATCCGAGCGGGTTCGCGCCCGCGTCGAGCAGGATGAACTGCGCGAACGCGGTGCTCCGGACGAGAGCCGGTGTCGGCGGCACCGAAACCCGGATGCTCGCCTCCCCCGCGGCGTCGGTCGCGGCGGGCAGCGTGATCGTGAGATCCTGGAGGAGTGCGCAGCCGCTCGCGCCGAGGACGTCCAGCGGCAACGGCAAGACGCCGCCGGACCACATCGTGCGTGAGGTGCCGATCGCGAGGATCGCGGCGGACGCGGCCGGACCGTTCGAGAGCTCGATCTCGAGGTCGCGATTGACCGAGGGGGCACCCGAGCCGTAGATGGTCGGGACCCCACCGCTGCCCGCGCAGCCGGCACCGTATCGGTCGAATCTCCCGGGGAGGCGCGCGACCAGCATCCGGACCTCCGCGAGGTCGAGCGCGCGCCGCCAGATGCGCACGTCGTCCAGCGCGCCGCCATAGAACCGGGAGCTGCTGAGGTCGCTGCGGGCACCGAGCCAGAGTGGACCCGACGGGTCGTAGCTGTCGCCGCTGAACGCGGCTTCCGCGCGGACCTCGCCATCGACCACGACCAACGTCAGGCCCAGCGGACGCGCGACCAGCGCGTAGTGGTGCCACGCGCCGTCCATGAAGTCGTCCGGCACGTCGAGATGCCCGGTGGGCGCACGGTCGTTGGCGAATGCGAGCGCGGTGCGGAGCTCGGCGTCGGACTCGACGAACCAGATGTTGAGCGAGTTGGCGGCGCCGACCGCGCCGTGGCTCACCATGTACTGGTAGCCCGAGCCGCTGGCCGGCGATACGCGGAACCAGAACGCGAGAGTGAACTCGCCGGCCGGCGCATACGCGAAGTCCGCGGCCGTGACCCGGTCGTCGACGCCGTCGAAGTCGAGGCCGCCGAAGCGCGGGGAGGCGACGGATTGTGGACCGCCCGATGCACTCGGTTGTACCGACGCAGAGTGCCCGTTGCCGCTGACGTCCTGCACGGCCGAGCTCACCACCTCATCGAGCGTCCAGTGGGCGACGAGGCTGGGATCGATCCCGTCGTCGTCGACGACGATCGTCGCGTGATTCGGCTGCCCGACGTCGATGCCGCCGCGAATCGTCACGTCGACCGTCTCGCTGCCTTCGTCGAGTGCGTCGGCGATCGGGACGACCGGGATGTCGACCGTCGACTGCTGTGCGGCGAAGCCGACCAACGGTGCGATGGGCTGGTAGTCGACGCCCGCCGTGGCCGTGCCGCCGACGACCAGCAGCGCCGACGCCGGCTGCGAGACGTCGCCAGTCCGCGTGAGGCGGAACGCCGCAGGCGCACCGCTCTCGGTCGTGAACGGCGTCGATGCCGTCACCGAGATCCGCGGGTCGACCGCCATGTCGATGCCGTAGTGCGTCTGCAGGAACGCGACGATCGATTCGGCGAAGCGCTGGACCAACACCCGGCGAACCGGGACGTCGAAGCGCAGCGAACTCGGCAGCTCGATCTGCACTGCGTCGACCGTACCGCCGTCCCGGGAGCCGTGGCGCTGCACGTTGTAGCCCCCCGAGAAGTACGTGGCGCCGGCCGGGTCCGGGATCGCCGGGCTCGGCACGCCGGGGTAGCCGCGCCCTTCGAGCATGCCGCCGAAGCTCGTCGTGCCGCGCAGCACCTCGAGGAAGGCGACGTTCGGGTCGTTCGCCAGGTTTCGGATCGTCGAGCGATCGATGTAGGTCTGCTGGCCGAGGACCGGGTCGGCCAACGCGAGGTCGCTCGCCGTCAGCGCGTAGCCCCATTCGATGCGCTGCAACGTGTGGCCGTGGCCGTGGACGTCGACGTAGAGGCCGCGGCCCCACTGCGACGTGACCCGTGCGGTCGCGATGTCGAGGAACCGCTCGTAGTCGCGCCAAGCCTGCTCGGCGATCGGGTCGCCCTGCGCGGCCTCGACGATCTCCCTGTTCGGGTCGAGCTTGATCCGGTGCAGGTGCGAGTAGACGACGTGCGGCATGCGTCCGGTCAGGCGGACGATCTCGCGGACCAGCTCCCGGGTCAGCGGCTGGGTCTCCCCGTCCTGCACCGTCACGCCGTAGGTGCGGTCGGAGATCTCGTTCGGCCGCAACGCGCCGCCGTGGCCGGAGCTGATCACGAGCGGCAGGTTGCCCTCGACGTACTCGACGTAGTCGTGGGCGCCCCACGTCGTGAGCCCCGGGCTGGACTGCGCCCCCAGCGCGACGACGAAGAGGCTGGCGGCGAGCGTGCCGGCGAACATGCGCATGGTGTCTCCGAGAGCGAGGTGGTTGCGGCCATTCTCGAACCCCCGCCAAGAGGCGTCAAATCACACCGGGTCCGGTCCGACGCCCGAGGCAGACAACCACACCCGGTGTAATTGTCTGCCTCTCGCGGCCTTCCGCCGGCCGTGCGCCAACGCCGTGGCGCGTTTCGACCGCCTCGGCTAAGCTGCGCGGTCCATGAGATCCGCGAAGACCCTCGGCAGCTTCGTCGTGAACGGCGAGCGCCACGAGGTGGCGTACGCGCCGCACCACACCCTGCTGGAGGTGTTGCGCGAGGACCTCGACCTGACCGGGACGAAGCACGGCTGCGAGCTCGGCGAGTGCGGGGCCTGCACGGTGCTGCTCGACGGCCAGCCGGTGCTGTCCTGCCTGCTCCTGGCCCAGGAGGTCGAGGGCCGCGACATCCGGACGATCGAGGGGCTCGCGGACGGCCCGGACCTCCACCCGCTGCAGCACTTCTTCGCCGAACTCGGCGCCTCGCAGTGCGGCTACTGCTCAGCCGGCTTCCTGCTGTCGGCGAGCGAGCTCCTGAAGCGGGTCCCCGACCCCTCGCGCGAGCAGATCCGGCAGGCGCTGGCCGGCAACATCTGCCGCTGCACCGGCTACATCAAGATCTTCGAGGCGGTCGAGCTGGCGGCGAAGAAGCTGCGCGGCGAGGACGCGGCGCCGAGCAAGGAGAGCCTCCATGGCCAGTGAGAACCCGACCCCGCAAGCGGCCGAGCGCCCCGAGGGCCGCTGGCTCCACAAGGTCGATCCGAGCACGCTCGACGTGATCGGCAAGGCCTGGCGCAAGATCGACGCGCGCAGCCGCGCGACCGGCCAGACGAAGTACGCCGACGACCTCGCCCTGCCGCGCATGCTGCACATGAAGCTCCTGCGCAGCACCAAGGCCCACGCCCGCATCGTGTCGATCGACACGAGCGCCGCCGAGGCGATGGACGGCGTCCACGCGATCCTGCTCGGCAAGGAGCTGCCGATCCCGTTCGGCATCCTGCCGGTGAGCCAGGACGAGCACACGCTGTGCATCGACAAGGTCCGCTTCATCGGCGACCCGGTCGCCGCGGTCGCCGCCGTCGACGAGGAGACCGCCTGGGAGGCCTGCCGCGCGATCCGCGTCGAATACGAGGATCTCGGCGAGATCACCTCGATCTTCGATTCCGTCGAACACCCCGACAACCGCATCCACGACTACGGCCGCGTCGGCAACCTGCACCGCCAGGAGAACCTCGAGTTCGGCGACCTCGCCAAGGGCTTCGCCGACAGCGACGTCGTCCGCGAGGACCTGTTCTTCTTCGAGGGCAACACGCACCTGCCGATGGAGGAGCACGCGACCCTCGCGTTCTCGGACCCCGACGGCAAGCTCTGCGTGATGTCGAGCACGCAGACGCCACACTACCTCCACAAGGCGCTCGCGAAGGTGCTCGCCGAGCACGTGCCGCCCCACAAGATCCGCGTCATCGCGTGCCCCAACGGCGGCGGCTTCGGCGGCAAGTCCGACCCGTTCAACCACGAGCTCGCCGCCGCGATGCTGTCGATCAAGACCGGCCGACCGGTCAAGATCTGCCTGACGCGCGAGGAGGTGTTCTACACGCACCGTGGACGCCACCCGGTGCTGATGCGCTCGAGGATCGGCGTCACCAAGACCGGCCGGATCAAGTCGCTCGAGTTCGAGACACACCTCGACGGTGGCGGCTACGGCAGCTACGGCACCGCGAGCACCTTCTACACCGGTGCCCTGCAGTGCGTGACCTACCCGGTCGAGAACTACCACTTCCGCGGCGCGCGCCACTTCACCAACAAGGCGCCGTGCGGCCCGAAGCGCGGGCACGGCACGCCGCAGCCGCGGTTCGCGCTCGAGGTGCAGCTCGACAAGCTCGCGGTCGAGCTCGGCATCAACCCGGCGAAGCTGCGCCGTGACAACCTCGCCGAGGCCTACTCGCTGACCGCCAACTGGATGCGCATCGGCTCGATGGGTCTCGGCCAGTGCATCGACAAGGTGTGCGCGGGCTCGGGGTTCCTCGACAAGTGGGGCAAGCTGCCCGAGGGCAAGGGGCTCGGCATCGCCTGCGGGAGCTACCTGTCCGGTGCGGGCCTGCCGATCTACTGGAACGCGATGCCGCACTCCGGCGTCCAGCTCAAGCTCGACCGGAGCGGGCTGGTCACGGTGTTCTGTGGCAGCACCGACATCGGCCAGGGCAGCAACTCGGTCCTCGCCTACGTCGTCGCCGAGGTCTTCGGCCTCGACCCGCAGGACCTGCGCGTCGTGACGTCGGACACCGACCTGACGCCTGTCGATCTCGGCAGCTACAGCTCGCGCGTCACGGTGATGACCGGCAACGCCGCGCTGCAGGCCGCAGAGCGCGCACGCGAGCAGATGCTCGGTCCGATCGCCGAGAAGCTCGAGATCCCGAAGAACCGCGTCGTGTTCCACGGCGGCCGCGTGTTCGACGCCGCCGATCCGGAGCGCGGGATGACCTTCGCCGAGGCCGTGCAGACCGCCGAGTCAAAGCTCGGCACGCTCGGCTCGACCGGCTCCTACCGGCCGCCGCGCTCGGCCGCGCGCTACAAGGGCGGCGGCGTCGGCCCGAGCCCGAGCTACAGCTACACCGCTGCGGTGGTCGCGGTCGACGTCGATCCCGAGACCGGCATCTACGAGGTCGAGAAGATCTGGGTCGCCCACGACGTCGGTCGGGCGCTCAACCCGGCACTGGTCGTCGGCCAGGTCGAGGGCGGCGTCTACATGGGCCTCGGCGAGGCGATGATGGAGGAGATGGCCTACCGCGGGAACCGCCGCGGTGTGCACAAGATCCCCTCGATGCTCGAGTACAAGACGCCGACGTCGATGGAGATGCCCGAGGTCGTCACCTACCTGGTCGAGGACCCGGACCCGAACGGTCCGTTCGGTGCCAAGGAGGCCGGTCAGGGACCGCTCCTGCCGATCATCCCGGCGGTCGCCAACGCGGTGTTCGACGCCGTTGGCGTGCGCGTCGACGAGGTGCCGGTGAGTCCGGAGAAGGTGTTCGACGCGATGGTCAGAAAGCAGAAGGGCCAGGACCCGCGCGTCGGTCCGACGAAGCTGCCGGTGATCGAGTGGCCGGAATCGCGCAAGGTGCGCACGCCCTGGCAGGGCGGCACCGGCTACGAGGTCGAGCGCGAGCAGGAGATGCTCCAGAAGAAGGGCTGAGCCGAGCGATGCTGCGACTCCCGAAGTTCACCTATCACCGTCCGACCTCGGCGAAGGCGGCGGTGACGATCGCCTTCGACCACGGGCCCGAGGCCCGTTACGTCGCCGGCGGCACCGACCTCTACCCGAACATGAAGCGCCGCGTGCAGCGGCCGACCCAGGTCGTGTCGCTGTCGGCGTGCGAGGGACTGCGCGGTATCAAGGGCGATCCCAGGTCGGGCTTCACGATCGGCGCCGCGACGACGCTGCGCGAGATCGAGAACCACCCGCTCCTGCAGGAGCATCATCCGGCGTTCACGCACGCGGTGTCGGTGATCTCGACGCCGCTCCTGCGCAACATGGGCACGATCGGCGGCAACCTGCTGCTCGACACGCGCTGCAACTACTACGACCAGAGCCACGAGTGGCGTGAGTCGATCGACTTCTGCAAGAAGTGCGACGGCACGATCTGCTGGGTCGCGCCGTCGAGCCCGCGCTGCTGGGCCGTGCAGTCGAGCGACTCGGTGCCGCTCCTCAGCGCGATGGACGCCGAGGTCACGGTGCAGGGCAAGGACGGCGAGCGCCGCCTGCCGGTGCGCGACCTCTACAAGGACGACGGCATCGACTACACGACACTGCCGCACGGCGAGCTGATCACGCACGTGCACCTGCCGGCGCGCAACGGCTGGAACGCCAGCTACGAGAAGCTCCGTCGCCGCGGCACGTTCGACTTCCCGGTGCTCGGCATCGGCGCGTGCCTCTGGTTCGACGGCGACGTCGTCAAGCGCGCCGAGATCCGCATCGGCGGCGCCGGCAGCTGGCCGATCCTCGCCGAGAAGACCGCTGCGATGCTGGTCGGCCAGAAGCTCCGCGCCGGCGACGCCGCGAGCGAGGAGCTGATCCGCGCCGCCGCCCACGAGGCCTACAAGCCGACGCGCGCGATGGACAACACCGACCACGAGGCGGGCTGGCGCAAGAAGATGGCGCCGGTGTTCGTCGCGCGGGCGATTCGCGGGTGCCTGTAGGGCGGCGGCGTCAAGCGCTCGCCGCCACGGGCTGCGACGTGATGACGTACGCGCGCTTCACGTCCACGCCGAACAGGTTGGTGTCTCTCAGCTCGACGTCCGTGCCGTGCTCGACCTGGACCAGTGCGTGCATGTCGGGGAGGAACGGATTGTCGGGATCGAGGATGACGACTCGGGAGATCGACATCAGCTCCTCGGGCGTGAGCGCATTCTGGATCTCGGTGGCGACGATGCGAAGGCCGTCCGCCTTGTCCACGGCGATCCAAGGTGCGGAGACCAGCACGTCCCACGTTCGTGGCCGGTCCTCCGGGAGGAACAGTGCGAACAACGCGAACGGCCCGTGCTCGGCCGAGAGGCGGGCCTCGATCTGCTGCAGCTTCGTCCGCAGGGAGTTCACAGGACCTCGAGGATGGATCTCGCAGCTTCGATCATCAACCGGGCGTCCGTCGAGTTCGAGGTGCCCACCGGCCGATAGCGGGCGTCCGGGCTCCAGGCCGCGACCGCGGACCAGACCGGGAGGGCGACCTGCTTGATGGCCGATTCTCGTCCGGTCAAGTGTGGCAGCACGTCCAGGTCGTGGACTCGGAACGACCCCAGCCGGCGGAACTCGCGGCTGGACTCCGGGTACCCGGCCCAGCGCAGGGTTCTGCAGATGCGTGCCTTCAGTCCGAGTTCCACCGCGTAGCCGCACAGGTAGACCGCACCGTCGTAGCGCCTCGCCTCGAGTAGTACCTCGGCGTCGCGCAGGCGAGCTCGCGCGACACGACGCATGGTCGGTCTGGTGAGCATGGTGATCGGGTCGTCCGGCGACGCTCCCGACCTTGCGCGGAGCGCATCGGACGTGTCTCGGCGGTCGGCGGCTTTCAGTCCGGAATCGTCAAGCGGACCCCGCTCATCGCCCCGGTCACCGGTACCGACTTTGACGTCGTCGTGCCACGCACGGCGACCAGCACCAGGCCCGGGCGGTCGAGGTTCGCGCGCAGCTCGAAGGTGCCGTCGCCCGCGGGTGGGCGGCCCAGCAGAGTCTGGAGGGTGGCGTCGCGGAGCTCGACGGCGACGCGCATGCGTGTGCCCTGGCCGAGGACCGTGCCGCGCGTGGGCGCGCCTCAGGCGGCTATCGAAGGCCTAGACCGACAGGCCCAGCTGCACCGCGCTCTCGCGCAGCGGCAGTCCGTCGTAGTGGCGCAGCAGCACGACTTCGCGCGCCGGCGGCGGCAGCTCCGCGACCGCGGTGGCGATCGCCTGCAGCAGCTCGGCGCGGTCGGCATCGTCGCCGGCCGACGCGGAGCATCCACGCGCGGGCCGAGCCGGCGTTCGGCCGCAGGCGGCCGCAGGCGGTCGCGGGCGAGGAGCACGGTCTCCTGCGACACGTCCAGCCCGGCGTCGGCATCGCCGAGCAGCGCCGTCGCGAGGCTCTGCACCGCGCGGGCGTGCTGTTGCAGTTGCCGTTCGAAGTCGAGGGTCATGGGGGGCATCCACCTGCGGCCCCGAGCGGGCGGAACCCTGTCGCGAATTCACCAGCGCGGCAAGATCGGCCCGCAGGCCAGTAGCCGGCGGTGCGCCTCGGCCGCCGGCAGGCCGCTGCCGGCGATCAGGTCCTCGATCGCGCGCCAGCCGGCGAAGTAGGTCGTCGGCTGGGTCGGGACGCGCATGCAGCGCAGCAGCTCGGGGGACGTGGCGGAGGGGTCGAGACCGATGCCGTCGGCCAGCACCTGCTCGCGCCGCGTCGAGCGACAGCCGCCCGGTGTGCAGCCCGACGTCGACGATCGTGCGCGCGCAGCGGATCGCGTGGAACGTGCGGACCGCGAGCTCCTGCTCGGGCGCGTGCATGCCGGCGCGGCGGACGAGCTCCTCGGCATAGACCGCCCAGCCCTCGATCGCCGGCATCGCGCCCCAGTCCTGGCGTTCGGCGGCGATCGGATCGGCGAACGACACGAACTCCGGCGCCGTGCCGCGGCCGCGGAAGGTCTGCTGCCAGATCCGGCTCTGCAGGTAGTGGCCCGGCACACCCTCGTGCACCGCGAGCGGCACGACCCAGGCGCGGCGGTGGCGCTCGGGGACGTCGAGGACCGCGAACGAGCCGCCACCGTCGCCGAACAGCGGTGCCGGGACGTTGCCGGCGTGCGTCACCGCACCCAGCTCCGGCGGCACGACCGACAGCGGCACCGTGAAGTCCGCCGGCAGCTCGAACAGACCTTGCTCGTGCACGAACGCGACGCAGCGTTGGTTGGCGTCGCGATAGGCCGACTCGACCTCGCCGGCCTCGAGGTGGCCGTCACCGGCCGCGCGCAGGCGCGGGAGCGCGTCCGCGAAGCGCGCGACACCGACGAGCGCAGCCATCGCCGCCTGCTGCTCGGCGAGCGCTTCGCGAGCCGCGTCGAGCAGCTCGGCCGGCGAGCGGTCGATGCCCATGTTCGTCAGGCGCCACGCGTACTCCTCGTCGCCGAGGCGCCAGCGATCTTCGCCGAGCGCCGCCGCGGCCGGCGTGCAGCTCGTCCGCGAGCAGCGCGTGCATGCGTCGCCACGCGGTGCGCTCGCGATCGTCGAGCGGCTGCTCCAGGATCGCCGGCAGCTCGAACGTCCACGAAGTGCGTCACCAGCTCGATCGGCGGCGGCGCGCCGCGGCGGAGGACTTCGCGCAGGAGCTCGGCGTGCTCGTCGACGAAGCCGGCGGCGTCGTCCATCTCGACCAGGCGCGGCAGCAGCATCCGTTCGAGCGCCGCGTGCTCGTCGCCGCGGTCGAACCGCCGCACCGCGAGTCTGGCGAGGCGGCGGAGCGCGACGCTCGCCTCGCCGTCGGGTGCGCTCGCGACATCGCGGTAGAAATCGACCTGCTCCCCGAGCCGCCGCAGCGACTTGCGGCCCGTGGCCGCGAGCCCCAGCAGCCGCGCCTCCTCGGGCTCGAAGTCGAGGTGTCGACACCACGACCGCTCGGCTGCCGTCGCCGTGTCGCCCATCACTCGCGTCGGACGATCAACCGGTCGGGCAGCTCGTTGCGGTCGCCGGTCTTCCACGGTGCGTGCTCGGCGAGCGCGTCGCCGGTGCGGCGGATGCCCTCGACCAGCCCGTCGCGCAACGAGCCGCCGGCGATGCCGTCGAGGATCGCCGCGTGGACGTCGTTCCAGAAGTCGTCGGGCAGGTGCTGGCTGATGCCTTCGTCGCCGAGCACGATCACGCGCCGCTCGAGCAGGCTCGTGAAGATCAGCACGCCGGTCGCCGCCTCGGTCTTGTGCAGGCCCTGGCGGAAGAACTCCTGGAACGCCTGCTCCTCGGCGACCTCGGTCGCGCGCGCCGGCGAGACGAACAGCCGCTGGATGTCGGGCAGCCACCGCGCGAGGCCGTAGCCGACCGCGCCGAGTCCGAGCTGGCAGGCGAGCAGCCAGGCGGGATGCGTCCAGGGCAGCACGCCCTCGAGCAGCGCCGAGCCGATCAGCATCGTCGCCAGAGCCGCCAGCCAGCTCGCGCCGGGATGGCGGTCGGAGCGTTCGACGACCACCGGGACGATCTCGCCGACGGTGCGCTGCTCGGCCGCGACCAGTGCGTCGTGGACCGCGCGCTGCGCGGCGTCGTCGAGGACGACGACGGCCCGGTAGCGACGTCGCCTCGACGATCGCGCGCGCGATCAACAGGACGACGATCGCGAGCAGCACCCATGGGCCGATGCTCTCGAAGGTGCGGAGCCACGCCGGGCGGCGGCGAGTCGAACGTGCCGGTGCGCGCCTGCGGGGCCTGCATCACGACTGCGAGGATCGACGTCATCACCATCCTCCCGAGGCGCCGCCGCCGGAGAAGCCGCCGCCGCCGAAGCTGCCGCCGCCGCCGAAGCCGCCGCCACCACCGCCGAAGCCCCCGCCGAAGCCGCCACGAACCCGCCGCGATGGCCGCGACCGCCGAGCCCGCGAGCCAGCCGGCGAGCGAGCCAGGGCCAGACGCGCCGCGCCGGCGCCGCGCCACGCCCCCGCCGCCGCCGCCGCGCGCGGCGAGCAGGAAGCCGAGGAGGATGAACAGGAACAGGAACATCACGACGATGCCCGCGAAGTCGCCGTTCCGCGACCGTGGCGGATGGTCGGGGATCTTCCCGTACTCGCCGCCGATCGCGCGGTTGATCGCGAGGATGCCGTCCTTCAGTCCGCCGTAGTAGTCGCCTGCCTTGAAGCGCGGCGCGATGACGTTGCGGATGATCCGCCCGCAGATCGAGTCGGGCAGCGCGCCCTCGAGTCCGCGGCCGACCTCGATGCGGAGCTTGCGGTCGTTCTTTGCGACCAGCAGCAGGGCGCCGTCGTTCTGGCCCTCGCGGCCGATCTTCCAGGTGCGCGCGACTTCGAGCGAGTAGCGTTCGATCGGCTGCCCGTTCAGCGACGGGATCGTCAGGATCACGATCGTGTGCGACGTCCCGGCCGAAGTAGGACGTCGAGGATCTTCTCGAGCTCCTGCCGCTGCGACTCCGTCAGCAAGCCCGCGTCATCCGTCACGAGCCCGTGGCGCTCCGGCACCTGGATCTGTGCCGGCGCGACCGGCGCCAGCAGGCCGGCGGTCAGCAGCAGGAGAGCGGCGGCGCGGCGCAAGGCGACTACTTGTTCTTGTCGCCGAAGTCGACCTTCGGCGTCTCGCGCTCACCGGCTTCGATCTCCGGCGCGACCGCCGGCTCGAAGTTGAAGATGCCGGCGATGAAGTTGGCCGGGAAGCTGCGGCGCCCGGTGTTGTAGGCGCGCACCGCGTCGATGCAGTCCCGGCGTGCGACCGCGATGCGGTTCTCGGTGCCCTCGAGCTGATCCTGCAGCGACAGGAAGTTCTGCGTCGCCTTCAGCTCCGGATAGCGCTCGGCGACGACGAACAGGCGGCCCAGCGCCGAGCCGAGCGACTGCTGGGCCTGCAGGTAGGCCTGCAGCTTGGCCGGGTCGGTCGGCAGCGTCGAGGGCAGCTGCGCCTTGCCGACCGAGGCCCGCGCCTTCGTGACCTCCTCGAGCGTCGACTTCTCGAAGTTCGCCGCGCCCTTGACGGTCTCCACGAGGTTCGGGATCAGGTCGTAGCGGCGCTTGTACCTGGTTGTCGATGTCGCTGTAGGCCGCGCGCACCTTCTCCTGCGACGACACCAGCGAGTTGTATTGACCGACCATCGTGCCGCCGAGCACGAGGACGATCACCAGTCCGACGGCGGCGGCGATCAGGCAGCCGCGGCCGACGGCACCACGAGCGGGGGTGTTGGTCATGCGAGGCTCCAGCTTGCGGGGTGGGGGAGGCGTTGGAAAGGGCGGTTCCCGGAACGAGGGCCCCGCTAACCGGTCGAAAGGCGGACATTCAGACCCGGTCCGAATTGTCGCCTCTCGCCGTCCGCGACCGGTCCAGGGTGTTGCACGGCCAAAGGCCGCCCACGACGATGCGGCCGCCCCATTCCGGGGAGAGAACGATCCATGAAGTCCTTCGCCATCCTGCTTTCCCTGTTCGCCCTCACCTTCTTCACGACGTCGTGTGCGTCCCACCATCCGGACACGATGTCGACGCAAGGCTCCCGAGAACACGATGTGCATCATGAACCCGAACGAGGCCGTCGACGCGGCGGTCACGACGACCTACGACGGGCACACGGTCGCGTTCTGCTGCACCAAGTGCCGCGCGAAGTTCGAGCAGCTCTCCGGATGCCGACAAGACGGCGAAGCTGAAGGCCGCCGGCATCTCGATGTCGATGAAGTGACGCTGGCGTCGACGGCTCAGCGGTTCCGCACGATCGTGCGGAACCCGCTCGCGGGGGCGTCGGCTGCGCTCTCGCCGCGCGTGCGATCCGGGAGGCGTCGGACCTTCCAGGCCATCGGCTGGCCGACCGGAAGTCCGGCCCAGATCCCCGCGGGCATCGTCCACCGGTCTCCGGCGATCGCGATGCCCGCCGACTCGTAGATGCCGAGGCCGAGTCCCGACGGCAGCACCAGGTGGATCGTGTAACGCGCATCCTCAGGCGCCCCGTCGTCCGTCCAGCGGAACGTCGGCGGTGCGTCCGACGCCGCGCCGTCCGCCGGTGCCGCGACGTCGATCGTCGCCCGCGCCGGGGCCGGCGGCGTCGTGACCCCGCCGATCAACGACGCGAACCAGCGATCGCCCGCCGGCGCGAGCCGCGCGTCGAGTGACGGTCCCGCGACGAAGATCAGCGCCAGCAACGCGACCACGACCGGCGCGGCGAGCAACGCGGGCGCGACACCGCGTAGTCGCCGCCGGTGTCGATCGAACAGCACGACCACACCGGCGGCGAGGAGCACCGCCAGCGGCCCGTAGGCCGGGAACAGGTAGCGACCCTGCGGCTGGACGTTGGTCCAGTTGTAGCGGACGAATCCGAACACGACGAGCGCGACCGCGGTGAGCAGCACGACGAGCATCGTCGCCGCGCCCGCGCAGCAGGTCGCGTCCCCGCGTGACCCAGCCGCCGAGCGCGAGCGCCAGCATGCCGATGCCGAGCCACTCGGCGAACGGCACCGGCACCGCGCGCCAGCCGAACCCCGCGACCGCCGTCGCCATCGAGCGGGTGAGGAACTCCCCGGTCAGATACTCCCAGCGCACGTCCGCGAGCGAGCGTCCGGTCGCGGCCGCCGCCGTCGAGAGCTGGTTCGACTGGAACGCCCTCGCGTGCGCTTCGAGCGCGAGCACCTCGCCGTAGAACTCGACGTTCCGCACGAAGAACCAGCCGGAGATCGCGACGATGACCCCGAGCGCCGTGCACCCGGCGATGAGCGTGCGCCGCTTGTCGGGCCAGCGCACGAGCGCGATCAGCCAACACAGCACGCACAGCGGACCCAGGAAGATGGAGGTCAGCTTGGTCAGCAGCGCCGCGCCGACCAGCACGCCGATCCACGCCCCGCGAGCCACCGACATCGCTCGAATGCGCACCGCGCCCAGCAGCAGCACGGTGGCGCCCAGCGCGAGCGTCGTCGCGAGATTGCCGTTCTCGACCGTCCCGTGCATCCAGCTCCACTCCGGCACGCACGCGAGCAGCAACGCGGCGACGCCGGCGATCGCCGGTCGCTCCGGCCAGAGCTGCCGTCCCAGGAACCACGTCAGTGCGACCGAGACGAGCCCACACAGCACCGAGATGAACCGCATGCGCCGGAGCGCCGCGATCTCCGCCGACTCGTGCTCGGTCTCGTCCGCGCCGTGCAGCTTGTGCAGGTCGCCCGACGGCGTGTCCGTGCCGAACGCCGGGTTGAGGCGCCAGGACGGCAGACGATCGCCGCACAAGGGAGACTCGATCAGGTAGTAGAGCGGCGGGTGGTGTGCCAGCACCGCCTCGTCGTGCACGGTGCGCCCCAGCCCCTCGGCCGTTCCCTTGATCACCGGCATCCGACCGGTCGAGTGCAGGAAGTACGCGTAGTAGACGTGGTCGTTCTCGTCCGGGCCCTCGTACGCGGGCGTCAGGAACGCGTACCACCCCGCGAGGCACAGATGCACGACCAGCGCCAGCCAGAGCAGCCGTCGAGGAGCTCGGAACGGCGATGCGTCGTCGAGGGGT
The DNA here is from genome assembly GCA_963823025.1 of uncultured Planctomycetota bacterium. Classification (GTDB taxonomy): domain Bacteria; phylum Planctomycetota; class UBA1135; order UBA1135; family UBA2386; genus CAWGKH01. The sequence continues at coordinate 62,681 of CAWGKH010000020.1, forward strand.
TCGCGGTCACCGGTCGTGGTCATGCCGCCGTCAGCCTAAAGGGTCCGGAGGGCCGTCTGCGGCGACAATCGTGCCGCACGGCGCGCCGGCAGCACGCCGCCGATCAGGCCGATCACGAACGCGAGGATCATCGCCTGGACGACGACGTCGGACGTCACGCGGAACGCGAAGCTCTGCTCGGTGAACGTCGTCCAGTTGGTCGTGCCGGTCGCGATGCCGTTGCACTGCCAGCCGATCACGACACCGAGCACACCGCCGACGAGCGCCAGCGCCATCGACTCGGCGACGAACCCGAGGAACACCGCCCTCGGCGGAAAGCCGATCGCCAGCAGCGTGCCGATCTCGCGCGTGCGCATCGTCACCGACGCGAGCAGCGTGTTGGTCGCGCCGAACACCGCACCGGTCCCCATGATCGCCGCGAGGAACCAGGCGAGCGCCTTGAGTGCGATGCTCAGGGCTCCGGACTGCTCGGTGAAGTACTGGCGCTCGGTCTTCGCGGCGACGTTCAGGCGTGGATCGTCCTCGAGCCGCGCCTCGATCTGCGGAAGCTGGCCGGGTCGTGCGAGCCGGACGATCATCGTGCTGAAGCCGGTGCGGTCGAGCACGTCGAGGAACACCTCGACGTCGATCCACAGCTCGGAGTCGTATGCCTGCCCGTCGCTGTCCAGGATCCCGACGATGCGCCACGTGTAGCCCGACAGCTCGATCGTCCCGCCGACCTCCGCCCCGGGCAGGCGGTGGGTCAGCGCGCGGCCGACCACGACCTCGTAGCGCCCGGGCACGAACATCCGTCCCTCGGCGATCTTCACGGTTCGGCGGATCTCGAGTCCCATCGGCCCGGTGCCACGCACCGGAATGTTCGCGCGGCTGCCGTCGTCCCGCTCGAGGCTGAATGCCGCATACACCTCCGGCTGCGACATCGGTCGACCGTCCCGGTCGCGCGCGACGAACCGGTCCGCCTCGAGCACGCGCGCGACGTCGCGCGTCATGCCCGACACACCTTCGGACGTCGCGCCGGCCCGCATCAGGATGGCGTTGTCGTCCGAGCCCGTGCCCGCGAGCGCGGTCTCGAAGCCGCGAGCCAGCGCGAGCACCAGGACCAACACCGCGACCGAGAACGCGATCGCCGTCACCGTCAGGAACGTCGCGCCCTTCCGCACGAACGCGCTCTTGACGTTGTAGATCAGCGGGATCGCCATGTGCTCAGGCCTCCCGCAACGTCTTGACGATCGTCATGCGTGACGCGACCAGTGCCGGCGCGATGCCGGCGACCAGTGCGAGCGCGACACCGATGACCGTCGCCTCGAGGAGCGTGCCCGGCGTGACGCCGAACGACGGGAAGATCACCGTCGCCATCCGCAGCGTCTGGCCGTGCCACGCGGCACGCGCGAGTCCGGCGCCCGCCGCGGCACCACCGCCGCACACGACGAACGCCTCCAGCAGGTACAGCCGCCCGATACCCGCCGACCGGAAACCGAGCGTCTTGAGCACGCCGACCTCCTTCACGCGCTCGCGCACGCTGAGGAGCATCGTGTTCAGGCTGATGATGAACGTCGCGAAGATCGCCGCATAGCCGATGAAGTTGAACAGCAGTCCGATGTTGCCCCACATCTGGATGAATTGCGCCGAGAACGCCGCCTCCGGCTGCGTCAGCGTGCGGTTGCTCGAGTTGCGGAACAGGTCGTCGATCGCCTGGCAGACCGCGGCAGCGTCGGTTCCGGGGACGAGATCGACCGTGTAGAGCCCGCACTGGTCGAACCGGCCCATGCCCTCGTTCAGGTACGACCAGTGGAAGTACATCGTCTCCTCGTCGTACGCCGGGTCGTTCGTCGAGTAGACGGCGACGATCGTGAACTGCCACGTGCCCGGGTAGATCGTCCCCTCGATCGTCATCGGGTCACCGACGCGCAGGTCGTACCGGTCCGCCAGGCCCCTGCCGATGATGCACGAAGCCTTCTCGTGCTCGAAGTGCTCCCACTCGTCCGGTGTGAGGTTGAACTCGGCGCCTTCCGGACACAGGTCGCCGGTACTGCTTTCGGAACGTCTTCACGTCGATGGCGAACCGCGGGAAGAACTCCTTCGGGTCGCGATAGACGCCGTCGAACCAGGTCCAGTGGCCGACGTGGCGCACGCCGGGAATGCGCGCCGCCTCGATGCGCTGGATGCCCGAGATCGGCAGGCTCTGGAACAGGCTCACCGCCGAGCTCGTGATCAGGCGGTTGCCGCTCGCGCCCTCGGTGATCATCTGCAGGCTCGACAACACCGTCTGCAGCGTGCAGAACAAGAACAGCGCCAGCGCGACGCTTCCCGAGGTCAGGAGCCAGCGCAGCGGCTGGGTGCGGACGTGCGCGAACACGAGGCGCACCGGGATCACGCGAGGCCTCCGGTCATCAGACTCCCCCCGCGACGATGTGCCCTTCCTCGAGGTGCACGATCCGCTCGGCGCGCTCGGCGGCGTCGCGAGCGTGCGTGACCATCACGATCGTCTTGCCGAGCTCCTCGTGCAGCTGCTGCAGGAGATCGAGGATCGCGTCGCTCGAGTGCGCATCGAGGTCGCCGGTCGGCTCGTCCGCGAGCAGGAACGCCGGGTCGGTGATCAGCGCGCGCGCGATCGCGACCCGCTGCTCCTGGCCGCCGGACAGCTCGCGCGGATAGTGGTCCATGCGGTCGGCGAGTCCGACGAGATCGAGCGCGAGCTCGGCGCGCCGGCGACGCTCGCGACGTGGAAGATCGAACAGGAGCAGCGGCAGCTCGACGTTCTCCACCGCCCGCAGCACCGGTAGGAGGTTGTAGAGCTGGAAGATGAAGCCGACCGTGCGCGCGCGCCAGCCCGCGAGCTGGTCGTCGTCGAGATCGGTGATGTCGACGCCGTCGACGACGATCGCGCCGTCGTCCGCGCGGTCGAGCGCACCGAGCAGGTTCAGCAGCGTGGTCTTGCCCGAGCCGGATGGCCCCATCAGCGCGACGAACGCGCCCCGTTCGACCGTCATCGACAGCGATTCGAGCACGTGCACGACCTCGCCGCCGCGTTCGAACTGCTTCTTGACGTTGCGGACGTCGATCAGGATCTCGCGTTCGGTCATGCCGTGGCCTCGCTCACGAGTCCGCGACGGTGACCGGCGTGCCGTCCTCGAGCGAGCTCTCCGGATCGAGCACGACCTTGTCGCCGGGGGCCACTCCCGACACGACCTTGCGGTCGGCGTCGGGATCCGCGCCCTCGACGACCGGTCCCAGCTCCACCTCGTGGAAGCGCACGGTCTTGCCGGCGACGACGAACACCCCTTGCTTGCCGCCGCGCTCGGTGACCGCGGCGTGGGGCAGCATCAGCTCGTCCGGTGCGAGCGTGTCGGCGCCCTTCTCGAAGAACGACACCCGCGCGCCCATCTCGGGCCGCGCGAAGTCCGGCACCTTCGCGAAGCGGACGTAGACCTGGATCGTCGCGCGCGTGCGGTCGGCGGTCGGACGCAGGAGGCGCACGCTGCCGGCGAGCGGGCGATCGGGGTAGGCGTCCAGCACGATCCTGCACGGCGTGTCCACCTCGATGCGCGCGATGTCGCGTTCGTAGACGTCGACCTCGATCTCGAGCGTCGCGAAGTCGGCGAGCGTGACGACCGCGGTCTTGCTGCCCGACGCGCCGGTGTTGGCCGGCGAGACGACCTCGCCGGGCTCCGCCTCGCGCCGCAGCACCATGCCCGCGAACGGCGCCTTGATGAACGCGTTCGCGCGAGTTGCCTTCGCCAGGTCGAGCGCGGCCTCCGCGCTCGAAACGCTCTGCTTGCTGATCGCGAGCTGCTGCTTCTGGACGTCCACCGCGGCGCGCGCCCGATGCAGATCGGTCTCGGCGGTCGTCAGCGAGGTCTTCGCGAGCTGCAGGCGTGCGCGCGCGACGTCGCGCGACTCTCGCGCCGTGTCGAGCTCGGACTGGCTGGCGATCTCGCGCTGGACGAGGTCCTCGGTGCGCGTGTACGACGTCTCGCTCTCGGCGAGCACCGCCTGTGCCTCGGCGACGCTCGCGCGTTTCTCCTCGAGAGCGGTCTCCGCGGTCTTCAACGCGGCCTCGATCTCGCGCAGCGATGCTTCGCTCGACGGCACCGCGAGCTTCGCCTGCTCGAGGTCGGCCTCGGCCTGGGCCACCACGGCGTCCTGCTCGTCGTGCTCGACCTCGGCGAGGAGCTGGCCGGTCTCCACGAGATCGCCCTCGTCGACCAGCACCCGGTCGAGCCGACCCTGCGTCTTGCTGGCGACCGAGGCACGCGTGCGTGCGACGACGTAGCCGTTGGCCGTCGTGATCTCGAGCGCGGCGATCGGCGAGGTGCGCTGCACGGCGGCGACTTCGACCGCCGGCACCGCGGTCGCGGCGTGGAATGCCGCGACGCCGCCGATCAGGAGTCCGAGCACGATGCCCCAGAAGACCCACCGCGGCACGCGGCGGCGCCGGAACGCCTTGGCACTCGTCCGCGGCAGGCTCAGGCTCTGGAGCGCGTCACGGCGGACGGTTCGCGGGTCGTCGCTCGTCGTGTCGTCAGGTGGCGCCTCGGGCATGTAATCGACATCTTCGCCACGAGCGTGGCGTCGGAGCCAGTGGCTTCCGGCGGAGTTCGGATTCGATCAGGCGTGGCCCGGCATCGCGACCGGCGGCACCGGCACGTCACCCCACTCGTAGCGCACCGGTCCGAGCCGCTCGCTCGCGAGCGCTTCGTCCCAACGGATCTCGCGTCCGGTGTAGGTCGCCATCCGCCCCATGATCGCCGTCAGCGTGCTCTCGGCGCCGTAGCGCGCCTCGACGTAGGGCTCGCCCCTGCGGATCGCGGCGAACAGGTCGTCGTGCTCGGTCTGGTACGGTTCGTTGCGGCCCTCGCGACCGAACTGCCAGGCTCACGTCGCCTCGAATCGGTCCACGACCGGGTGTCCATGTCGGCGCGGCCCTTGGTTCCGACCAGGTGCTCGGACACCGAGTTCCAGCAGTTGTCGATCTGGCGGCACTCGCTGAACAGGTACGAGCTCGTCCGCGTACACGAACTGCACCGCGTGGTGGTCGTAGATCTTGCCGAACTGCGGATCGGTGCGGACCTGGCGGCCGCCCAGCCCGTAGCGCGCGCACCGGGTGCGCCCTGCTTGGCCCAGTTGAGCGACGTCGATGTTGTGGATGTGCTGCTCGCAGATGTGGTCGCCGCTGAGCCAGGTGAAGTAGAGCCAGTTGCGGATCTGCCACTCCATGTCCGACCAGCCTCGCTGCCGGTCGGCGCACCAGAGCCCGCCCTGGTTCCAGTAGCACCGCGCCGCGACGATGTCGCCGATCGCGCCGTCGTGGACGCGCTGCATCGTTTCGCGGTAGCCGTTCTGGTGGTGGCGCTGCAGGCCGACGCCGACGCACGAGTCGCTTCGCCTCGGCGACGTCTGCGACCGCGAGCACCTTGCGGATGCCGAAGCCGTCGACCGCGACCGGCTTCTCCATGAACACGTGCCGGCCCTTCTGCACCGCGTACTCGAAGTGGTCGGGCCGGAAGTGCGGCGGCGTCGCGAGGATCACCAGGTCGACGTCGCTGTCGATGACCTTCTGGTACGCGTCGAAGCCGACGAAGCGATGGTCCGCGTCGACGGCGATCCGGTCGGCGATCTCGGCATCGCCCGAGAGGTTGCTTCAGCGAGCCTTCGAGGCGGTCGGAGAACGCGTCGCCCATCGCGACGAGCTTGACGGGACCCGCCGTGCGGAGCGCCTGGCTCGCGGCGCCCGTGCCGCGGCCGCCGCAGCCGATCAGGCCGACGCGGATCTCGCCGTCGCCGAGCGGTTTCGCGACCTCGACGCGCTCGAGCGATGCGGCGCGGGTCGCCGAGGCCGGCGACACCGACGGTGGCTGCCGAGGCGGCGAGAAACTGACGGCGAGAGGGACGCGGGGAGAGAGGCTCGGTCCATCGTGGAACGCGGGGAGAGTCGCGAGAGCCGCGACTCTACCCTGCAGCGTGGCCAGCGTGACGTCGTGCGGAGCCGCCTCAGTGAACGGCGCTTCGATCCGCACGTCGTCGATCCAGACGGTCGCCGGTGCCGGCGAGCTCGAGCGTGAACGACGCGTAGTCCGCGCCGTCCTCGACGTCGAACGTCCGCGAAACCTGCCGCCAGGCGTGGTCGCCGTAGAGCTTCGCGAGCACCGCCGCGCTGTTGAGCAGGTCTGCCCTGCTTGTCGTGGATCGTGAACTTGACGAACGCGTCGTGTGCGTCCTTCCACCGCACCGAGCCGAGACGCGCACGCGCTTGCCCTTCGGCAGCGCGATCTCCTGACGGAGGAGGTCGGTCGGCGACTCCTGGTCTTGACCAGCTTCAGCGCCTTGGACCCCTCGGGCGGGTCGTCACCGGTCGGCTCGACCGTCAGGCGTCCGGCTGGTGTCGTGCACCACCCAGCTCTCGGTGCCGAATTCGAAGCCGCCGTTGCGGAGCAGGTGTCGGTCGATCGGCCCCGGCTCCGGCATCGGCGGCGCGGGCTCGTCGGTGAGCACCCAGCGGAGTCCGTCGCGGAGCCGGGTCACCGGATCGTCCTGCCATCCGTGCCCGCCCTCGTAGCGGCGCAGCCACACCACCGCGTGGTGATCGATCAGTTCGTCGCGCGCGTGCTGCGCGAACCGGAACGGCGTCACCTCGTCGTCCGGCGACTGGTCGAGCACGAAGCGCCGGCCGCTGACATGCGGCAGCGCTTCCTCGTAGGGGCGGAACACCGACATCGCGACGTAGAAGCCCGCGAACGGCTGCTTCTCCTGCATCGCGATCTCGTAGGCGGCCGGGTCCGCTCGAGGACCAGGCGAGCAGCACGACGCGCGCGGGATCGATCTTGCGCCGGGAGGACACGTCGCGGACCACCGCCGCGACGTAGTCCTCGGTCGGATAACGCCATGTCGACGACCGGAAAGCGCTGGGTCGGCCAGACGATCGACTGGTCGTCGGTCCAGTTCACCGCCGTCACCATCGCGCCGAGGAAGTCCTCCGGCGCCGCGCCGAGCACGCCGTCACGCACCCACGGCAGGAAGTCCGGTCCGCCGTCCCCGCCGGGCAGCACCACCAGCAGTCCGTGGCCGGCCTCCGGGGGCTCCGGGGCGTCCGGGCGCTCGATCAAGAAGTAGCGGCCGTGACGATGATCGGGGAGCTGGTGCTCCTCGGTCGACGGTTTCTGGGCGATGGCCGTGCCGAGCGTGACGGCCGCCGCGAAGACGCGGTGGAATGTGCCGTTCATGGTCGCTCCTGGACGAAGGTCGGGCGCTACTGTCCTTCGACTTCAGCGGGTCCGCAACGTTCGTCCGAGATCGCGACCCGCTCGGCCCGTGCGATCGCGGCGGCGGCGCGCTCGCCGAGTGCGAACGCGCAGCTCACGCCGAACCCGCCGAGACCGGCCAGCCAGGCCGAGGTCCGTCGAGCTCGGGGTCGAGTCCGACGACCGCGTGGCGGTCCGGCGCGAACGTGCGCAGGCCGATCCAGCCGGCCGTGAGCCGCAAGATCCGCGAGCGCCGGGAAGTAGCGCTGGAGTTTGTCCTGCGTGACCGCGCCGCCACCACGCGTCCGGGCGACGCGCCGAGCCGGGGCCGAGGCGCTGGCTCGCGTTCCGCCTCGTCGCACGGCGAGCACAGGAAGCCCCCGGCCTCCGGGCGGACGTAGACGCCGCCGTCGTCGACCCAGCACCAGGGGTGGTCGCGGCGCGACAGCGGGTGCGGTGCCGAGCCGAACAGGTGGCGGGCGAGCGGGCGGAACGGCCGGTCGAGTCCGGCGGTGCGCGCGAGCGCCCGGCTCCAGGCGCCGGCGGCGAGCACGACGGTGTCGGCGGCGATCGCGCCGTGGTCGGTGCGCACGCCGGTGACGCCGACCGCCGTCGACGTCAAGGCGCTCGACGCGGACGCCGCAGCGGAGCTCGGCGCCGCGTCGCAGGGTCGCCGCGGAGGAAGCCCTGGCCGAGCGACCACGCGTCGCAGATCCCGTCGTCGGGCAGCCAGAAGGCCCGGCGCAGCGGTCGGCCGGCCAGCGCCGGCGCGACGGTGACGACGTCGTCGCGCGGCGAGCTCCTCGACGGCGATGATCCTCGCCCTCAGGTCGGCGGCGGCCGCGGCGAGCGCCGGATCGTCGCGTTCGGCGAGCGCGATCACGGCACCGGTGCGGCGGAACGGCGGGATTCCGGCCCAGTCGTGGCCATCGTCGGGCAGGTCGACCAGCAACTCGTGGCTCCGGCAGGCGAGCGCCCGCTCGCGGGCCTGGGTGACGAGCCGGCGGACCATGCCGGCGTTCTGGGCCGACGCCTCCGCGCACGGTTGTTCGGCCTGCTCGACGAGCAGGACCCGCCGCGACCCGGCGAGGTGCCAGGCGAGGCTCGCACCGGCGAGGCCGGCGCCGACGATCAGTACGTCGGTGCGTTCCAAGTCGAGGGAGTCTAAGTTCAGGGGCCGTGGCCTCAACGTCGGCGCGGGCGTGAGGCTTCAACGAGCACCGGAGGTTTTGTGGGCAGTCTCGAGTATCTGCGGGTCGACGTGTTCACCGACCGCCCCTTCGAGGGCAATCCGCTGGCCGTGTTCCCGCGGGCGGAAGACCTCGACACCGAGACGATGCAGGCGCTCGCGCGCGAGATGAACCTGTCGGAGACGGTGTTCGTGCTGCCGGGATCCG
>CAWGKH010000021.1:0-243710 GCA_963823025.1 uncultured Planctomycetota bacterium
CCTGGCGCCGGGAGCTCGCCGGCAACGTCGTCCGCCGCGCCGGCGCCGATCGGATGGACGTGCCCGTGCCGCGCGTCCCCGACCGGGATGCCGTGGCGGGGGCCGGGCCTGGAGTTTCTCCCGCATGCGCGAACAGCGCGAGATCAAGCGATGAGACCCGTGCTCGTCGCGATCGCGCTGGGGCTCGCCGCGGCGGCATCCGCGCAGCAGGTGTCGGTGCGGGTCACCGTCAGCGCGTCGGAGGTCGAGCTCGGCGCGCCGTTCGATCTCGAGGTCGAACGCGTCTGGGACACCTCGCTCGAGCCCGAGCCATGGTCGGACGCATCGCTGGCGCCGCTGAGACTGTCGCCGGTGGACGATCGACGCCGCACCGTCGATGGCCGCGTCGAGGAGCTCCGGAGAATCCGCGCACGCGCCTTCGTGCTCGGCGGCGTGACGATTCCGGCGCTCGCGTTCCACGCAACGCCGAACGCGGGCGGCGAGCCGCGCATCGCGACGACGACTCCGATCGCGATCCACGTCACGACGGCGCTCGGCAACGCCGACGCGCGCGAGCCGGAGCTGCCGGGCGTGATCCTGCATCGCCCGATTCCGTGGGTGCCGTCCCTGCTCGCCGGCTCCGTCCTGCTGATCGCATTCGGGCTGGCGTTCCGCGCGGCGAGCCGACGTCGCGATAGCCGGCGCACGACCCGTCGTGCCCCGCCCGAGCAGCTCGCGCTCGACCGCCTCGCACGCCTTCGCGCGCTGGATCCACGCACGGCCGACGAGGCTCGCGCGTTCCACGTGGAAGCCGCCGCGGTGTTGCGCGAGCTGGTCGCGGCCCGCGACGGCGTGAGCATCGCGCCGCGCACGACCGACGAATTGAACGTCATCGGGCTCGGGCCTGGCGCCAGAGCGCCTCGTCCCGTTGCTCCGGCCCTGCGATCTCGCGAAGTTCGGGCGGCACGTGCCCGAGTCCGACGAGCGCGCGGACTGGCTCGACGCGGCCGAACGCTTCGCGCGGGAAGACAGCGCCGGATGAGCGCGTTCCAGAGCCCGTGGCTGCTGTTGCTCGCGGCGCTGGTGCCGCTGGCCTGGTGGCTCCGCCGCCGGCGCGGTGACGCCGCCGTCCGGTTCGGACCGGCTCCGTTCACCGACGGGCTCCCCCATTCGCTGCGCGAGCGCCTCGTCGCGATCCCGCGCGGGCTCCGCGTGCTCGGGCTGCTGCTCGTCGTCGTCGCGCTGGCACGGCCGGCGAGCAAGGAGCAGCTGCCGCGCACGTCCGAGGGCATCGACATCCTGCTGGCGGTCGACGTGTCGTCGTCGATGACCGCGAACGACCTCGATCCGACGCGCTCGCGGCTCGAGCTGGCGAAGGCCGCGGCGACCCGCTTCGTCGTGCGCGGCCGAACGACCGCATCGGGCTCGTGCGCTTCGCCCGCTACCCCGACGTCGCCTGCCCGCTGACGCTCGATCACGACGCGCTCTCACGGTTCCTCGCGGGTCTCGACCCGGTCGCACGTGACAGCGACGAGGATCGCACGGGCATCGGCACGGCCGTCGCGCGCGCGGCGGAGGTGCTGCGCTCGAGCGAGGCGAGGTCCAAGGTCGTCGTGCTGTTGACCGACGGCGAAGAGAACGTCGCCTCCGCCGACACCCCCGACGAGATCGGTCCGCTGGATGCCGCGCGGATGTGCGAAGCACTCGGCATGCGCGTCTACACGATCGCCGCGGGCATCGGCAAACGCGGGCCGCGCGGGGAGTGGCTGCCGCTCGACACGAAGCAGGTCGAACGCCTCGCCGAGCTGACCCATGGCCGCTTCTTCACCGCGCGCGACGCCGGTGCGCTGGACGACATCTACGCCCGGATCGACGCGCTGGAGACGGTGCCGATCGAAGAGCCGCGCTTCGCCTGGCGGGATCGCTTCCTGCCGTTCCTGTGGGCGGCGCTCGCGCTGTTCGTCCTCGGGCGACTGCTCGAGGCGACGGCACTGGAGGTCGCGCCATGAGCGGCGGTGCGTCGTTCCTGCACCCGGAGCTGCTGCCGCTCCTCGCCGCGGCGGGAGTCGTCTGGGTCGTCCTGCTCCTGCTGCACCGGGCGCGCGCACGTCGCCTCGGGCGCGTGGTCGGACCGCGGGTCGCGCTCGTCGCCGGCGAGCTCGATGTCCCGATGCGGGCACGCCGGCGCGGTTGGTTCGCCGCGGCGCTGCTGCTCGGACTGCTCGCGGTCGCGGAGCCGATCTGGGGCACGGCCGAGCGCGCGGTCGAGCACCGTGGCAGTGACATCGTCGTCTGCCTCGACGTGTCCCGCTCGATGCTCGCCGCGGACATCGCGCCGACACGCCTCGCGCGCGCACGGCATGAGGTCCGCGCGCTCGCCGGACGCGCGCGCGGCGATCGCCTCGCGTTGGTGGCGTTCGCCGGAGACGCGCGCCTCCTCGTCCCGCTCACGCGCGATGCGCGCACCTACGCCGACCTCGTCGGCGACGCCGATCCGTCCAGCGTCGCCCGCGGCGGCACCGACCTCGGCGCCGCGCTCGAGTGTGCGCTGGGCGCGCTCGCCCATCGCGGAGCGACGGCGGCACGATCCTGCTGCTCACCGACGGGGAAGACCTCGAGCAACGCGGCCTGCGCGCGGCGCAGACCTGCGCCGAGCACGGCGTCGTCGTCCACTGCATCGGCTTCGGCTCGCGGCGCGGCAGCAAGATCCCGATCCGCACCGCGGACGGTGAGAGGTTCCTGCGCGACCGGGATGGCCACGAGGTCGTCACCGCGCTCGACCCGACGAGTCTGCGCGCGATCGCGGCGGCGACCGGCGGCACGTTCGTCGACGCGAACACCACCACCGCGCCGCTGCTGGCCATCGACGACGGCGCCGCCGCCCCCGCGTCGCGTGCCGCCACCGAGCTGCAGCGCGAACGCACCAACCGCTACCAGTGGCCGCTCCTGCTCGCGTTCGTCCTGTGGCTGCTCGAGCTCGCGGTGTCCGAGCGCCGGCGCGTCGGCCCCGCTCCGGCGGAGGTGGCCCATGCTGAGGCACGTGCCCTCGTGCGCCGTGCTGGGCGCGCTCCTGCTACTCGCGGGCTGCGGTGACTTCGCGGACGGCGTCGCGGCCTATCAGGCCGGGCGCTATCCGAACGCACACGCGGCGTTCGCGGCTGCGGAGCGGCGGGCGGGCGACGCGGCGGACGCGGTCGTGCTCTACGACCGTGCGCTCGCGGCGCTGCGCGCGGGCAAGCTCCGGGACGCCGAGTGGTCGATCGAGAAGGCCGTGGTCCGTGGCGGTGTCGGGATCGACGGCGTGCGGGAGTTCGTCCACGGCAACACCGCGTTCGCGCGCTGCCGGCGCGCCGAAGCCGAGCTGACGCTCACCGATCCGGAGCCGACCGCGTTCGACCGTGCGATCGGCCACGCGGAGGCCGCGAGGGACGCGTGGATCCGTGCGACGGAGATCGCGGGGGACTGGCCCGCCGCGCGACGCAACGTCGAGCGGGCGCTGCTCGAGCTCGCCGACCTGCGCAAGCAGCGCGACGAGGCGCAGCAGCGTCAGCGCGCGCGTCAGGAGAAGCAGGCGGTGCCATCCCCGAAGCCCGAGCGACCGGAGGACCAGCCGCGGGAGCCCGGCCAGGAGACCGAGCGCCCGCCGGCGCCGCAGGGCGATCCGGACGCGTTGAACGCGCAGCAGATCGAGGCGCTGCTGGCACGGCTCGCGGAGACGGAGCAGGAGAAGCGCGCCGTGCGGCGCGCGGAGCGGGCTTCGCGGTCGGCCGACGTGGAGCGGGACTGGTGAAACGCCTGCTACTCACACTCTGCCTCGGCAGCGCACTCGCGGCACAGGACGCGGTGCGGCAGGCGCACGCGTTCATCGAGACGGTGGTACCGGGCGCGACGTTCCGGGTCGGCCAGTCGATCCCGATCGTCGTGCGCTTCGGCGTCGACGCGGAGTTCCTCGCGTCGCACGTCATCCAGCCGTTCCAGGCCGAGCTCGACGCGCCGGTACGGGTGGACTCACCGTGGCGCGACGGACCCGATGGTGTGGTCCGGCTCGGCGCGGCGGAGCCGGGTCGCGTGACGTTCGTCCTCGACGGCGAGCTGGCGCGCGCGACACGCGCCGCGGACCGCGACGCCGGCGGGCGGCGGGTCACGGTGTTCGAGGTCGAGCGCCGCCTGGCCGCCGACCGCCCCGCAGAGCTGACACTGCCTGCGCCGCACCTCCACCTCGCGTACGCCACGCGATTTCGCGACGACCTCGTCGCGGGCCGCGTGCCCGAGGACCGGCACGAGCTGACCGTGGACGGCGCGCCGCTGGCGCTGCGGATCGAGCCGCTGCCGGTCGACGGGCAGCCGGCCGGGTTCACCGGCGCGGTCGGCCGGTTCACGGTACATGCGACCGCCGAGCCCGGCACCGTGGCCGTCGGCCAGAGCCTGAAGCTCGCGGTGCGCGTCGAGCCGACCGACGGCGCCAACCTCGGCTCGTTCGACGCACCGTCGCTGGACCGACTGGACGGCTTCCACGTGCTCGGCCACATCGAGTCCGAAGCGCCCGACCACCGGACGATCACCTACGACCTGGCACCGCTGCGAACGGACGTCACCGCCGTGCCGGCGATCGACTTCGCGTTCTTCGACCCGACACCTCCGGGCCGCTACCGGACGGTGCACACCGAGCCGATCCCGATCACGGTGACCGGGACGGACGACGCGGCCGTCGACACGCCGGAGCCGAAGGGACCCACTCCGGGTGTCGACGACATCCACGGGCTCCTGCCGTTCGAGAGTGGTGACAGCGTGCCGCGCCCGGCGCTCGATCTCGGTGCGCTGCTCGCGATCCTCGCGGCGCCGTGGCTGCTCGCGCTCGCGTTCGTCGCGGTCCGGCGGCGACGCGCGCGTGACGACGGCGAACACCATGCGAGAGCGCGGCGCGCCGCGGTCCGGCTGCGCGCCGGCCCGGAGGCGCACGAGGCCAGCCTGGTGTTCGCCGACTACCTGGCGGCGCGGCTCCGGTGTGCCGAAGCCGAGGTGATCGCCCCGGAGCTGCCCGGCGACTCGCGGCGTCCGGAATCCCCGCATCTCTCGCCGAACGCGCGACGACCTCGCTCGACGCGCTGCTGGCCGCGCGCTACGGCGGCCACGGCCACGGGGTCGATCCCGCGGCGCTCGGTGCGCTGCTGGACGAGCTCGAGGCGGCGTTCGCCGCGAGGAGCACGCGCCGATGATCGCCCTCGTGTGCCTCGTGCTGGCGACGCTGTCCGGCCCCGAGCTCGTGCGCGCCGAGCACGCCTATCGCATCGGTCGCTACCAGGAGGCGTTCACGCTGTTCGAGCAGGCGCTGGCGGAGCCCAATGCGCCGCAGGGCCCGGTGCTGTACGCGATGGGCAACTGCGCGTTCCGCCTCGGTCGCTCCGCGGAAGCGTCGCTCTACTACCGCCGCGCCGCGCTGCGCCTGCCGGGGGATCCGCGGTTGGCGTTCAATCTGCAGCTCGCCGAACGTCGGCTCGGCGTCGCGCACGCGCCGCCGACGGTCGTCGAACGCCTGCGCGCTGCTCTCGACGCACGGTCGCCGGCCGAGCTGCTCGTGCTGGTCACACTGCTGCAGACCGCCGGACTCGCCGGGGTTCTCGCGCTGCGGCGACGGGGACGGCTCCTTGCCACGCTCGGTCTGGCCATCGGCCTCGTCGGCGCCGTGTATCTGGTCGATCGCCGGACGTCGCCCCCACCCGTCGAAGGCGTCGTCCTCGACCACGACCTCCCGGTGCGCACCGAGCCCCACCCGGACCTGCCCGCCACGCTCGTGCTCCACGCCGGCGAGATCGTGCGCGTCGAGGAAGGCTCCGATCGCTGGCTGCGTGTCACCCTCCCGCGGGGCGGCGGGTGGGCCGAGCGCTCGGGCGTCGGCGTCGTCGAGTGACGGTCTACTCCCGCGGCTGCGGACCGTTCTCCCAGCCCTCGCGCGACCTCGCCTCGCGCCGGACGCCGTAGATGGCGAACACCAGGAACGCGAACGGCCCCCCGGTCGCGAGGGACATCTCCAGGTACCCGTGGAGGTGCACCCGACACGTGAGCACCTGGACCAATGCGTAGGCGAGTGCCCCGAGGGTGCCACAGCCGAAGCGACCGGCCCTCAGATGATGCAGTGCCACGCCGAGCATCGGGCCGACCAGCATGAGGGCGAGCACCAGTCCACCCCACGTCCAGTAGCCGGCGGCCCAGCAGGGAACGATCAGCAGGAGCGCGCTCTCGACGACCGTTCGTCCCGATCGCTGCCGCTGCAGCGCCCGCCACCGCGCCTCGTGCTCGTCGTCGAACTCGACGTCGACGCCCGGCTGCGGCGGAACCGGCGGCGGCGGATCGCGCCGCTCCGCCCGCGCCGGCGCGACGACGACGTCGCGCCAGTCGTCGTTCACGGCCCCACCACGAGCGGCGAGCGCAGCGCCCCTGCCACGGCCTCCAGCGTCGGCCACGGCAGGAGCCCGAGCTCGTGGATGCGCACGCCCTGGCCGCCGCCGATCGCGACCGCGTCGAGCGCCTTGTGCAGGTCGTCGATGCTGCGGTATTCGGGCGCCGACGGTCGGATCGCCGCGCGCGTCGGCACCTCGCGCACCGGATGACCGCGCCATGCAGGCCCGATCGTCACCGGCGAGTCGCCGAGATGCGAGACGACGACCTCGTCGACCTGGGCCTTCACCGCCTTCAGCGGCGCGCCGACGGCCTCGCCACTGGTCAGCGAATGGAGCTGCACGCGCAGCGCGATCTTGGAGCGACCGGCGACGGCGCGCCGCAGGCGGTTGAGGAGCCGCATGTACACCGACAGCCGATGGCTCCACAGCGCGAACATCACCGCGCCGCCGAGGTCCTCCTCGAGGTGCCGGAACGTCTCCTCGGGCGCGCGCGGCGCCGGCGGTTCCATCGCGTCGACGTCGATGCGCCGTTCGGTCGCGAGCTCGCGCACGCGGTGGCGGATCGCGATCGGGTCGAGGCCGGTCTGACCGATGCGCTCGACGCACTGGTCGCAGAAGCAGTACGAGAGCAGGAAGTCCGTGTAGGGATCGGGCGGGAGCGCGCTGTCGATCCGGCCGAGGCGATGGCCGAGGAAGCCGAGCGCGTACAGCTCGATGGCCGCGAGCCCCTGGTGCGACGCGACCTGGTCGACGACGCGGGCGGCGTAGTCCTGCACCTCGAGCCGACCGGGACAGAGCGCGTGCGGATAGCGGTCGCCGAATGCGTTCTGCACGCACGACGCCGGTTGCTCGCGCCCGAGCCGCGAGCAGTGAAACGGACCAACCGACGCCCAGGCCTCGATGCCCGCGGCCTTCGCGTTGGCGACGTGCTCCTCGAGCGGCGTCGGCGCGTCGTCGACGACGAGCCGCGACGGCTTCGGCACGAGCGGGCCGTAACCGTCCCCCGGCCGGAAGTGCACGACCCCCTCTTCGAGGCACTGCACGGCGGACGTCGGGCTCCACGGTGTGACTCGTCGCCCACCGGATTGCGTGACGACCAGCGACACGTCCTGGAAACCCAGCTCGGCGAGCCGCGCGTAGCCGCCGTGCTGGGCCAGGTCGATGACGTCGGACGGGTGGGCGGTGATGCCGTGTCGCATGCCGGATCGAGCCGGTCGCACCGGCACTGCCGGAGCGTGGCCCCTGCCGGTCTATCGGCCGCGCGGCAGCTCGAACTCCAGCGTGACCGGGCAGTGATCGGAGCCCTCGACCGCCGTCAGGATCCGGGCGTCCTCGACCCGCGGCCACAGCCCCTCGTCGACGCAGAAGTAGTCGAGCCGCCAGCCGATGTTCTTCTCGCGGGCCGAGAACCGGTAGCTCCACCACGAGTAGACATCGGTCTCGTCGGGATGCAGCCGCCGCCAGGCATCGACGTAGCCGCTGTCGAGGAACCGCGACATCCAGTCGCGCTCCTCCGGCAGGAAGCCGGGGTTGTCGACGTTCTGCTTGGGCCGCGCGATGTCGATCTCCTCGTGGGCGACGTTGAAGTCCCCACCGAGCACGATGTGCCGGCGCTTTCGGCGCTGCGCCGCGAGGAACTTCCGCAGCGTCGCCCCGAACGCCAGCCGGTGGTCGAGGCGCTTGCCCTTCTGCTGGCTGTTCGGGAAGTAGATCGAGCCGATCAGCACCTTGCCGTAGCGCGCGAAGAGCACGCGGCCCTCGGCGTCGAAGGCGGCGTCGCCGATGCCCTCGATCCACTCGTCGGGCGCCCGCTTCGCGAACACCGCGACGCCCGAGTAGCCGGGCTTCTCCGCAGAGTGCATGCGCAGCAGGTAGCCTTCGAGGTCGCGCAGCTCGGACGGCAGGTCGTCCTCCTTGGCCTTGGTCTCCTGGACGAGCAGGACGTCCGGAGCGAAGTCGAGGAGCCACTCGCGGAAGCCCTTCCTGGCGACCGCGCGCAGGCCGTTGACGTTCCACGAGGCGCACAGCATCGGACGGGCATCGTGCACGGAACGCGGCGCCGATCCACGGTAGGATCCGTTCTCCCGGCGCGGCCCAAGACCATGTCCACCTCGCTCTGGCTCGAACAGACACCCGCGCTCGCCCCGGAGCCCGCCCCACCCCCCGGCACGGCCCAGGTCTGCGTGATCGGCGCCGGCGTCGCCGGGGTGTCCGCCGCGCTGTGGCTCGCGCGCATGGGTGTCGACGTGGTCGTGCTCGAAGCGGGTGCGGTGGCCGGACGCGCCAGCGGCCGCAACGACGGCCAGGTGCTGCTCGGCCTCGGCGAGCACTACAACCGCATCGTCGGCCAGCTCGGCGCGCGCGACGCACGCGTGCTGTGGGACTACATCCACGAGAACCACGCCGCGCTGCGGACGGAGCTCGAACGCGCAGGCGCGATCGAATCGTGCGGGTTCGTGCAGGCGGGCGGGCTGCGGCTCGCCGAGGACGCGCACGAGTGGGAGGAGCTGCAGGAGGCTGCGGTGCTGCTCGGTGGCGAGGACATCCCGCACGAGCTGCTCGATGCGGGTGCGGTCGGCGCGGTGTTGCCCGGCGCTCGGGACTTCCGCGGCGCGCTGCGGCTCCCCGGCGAGGCGATCGTGCAACCGGTCGCGATGGTGCGCGCGCTGGCCACCGCCGCGCGGGCGGCGGGCGCGCGGATCCACGAGCACACCAAGGTGGTCGCGGTCGACGGCCACGAGGGGACGTTCGAGGTCCGCCATGGCGACGGCGATGTGCTGCGCGCGCAGATCGTCGTGCACTGCACGAGCGCGCTGGGCCGCGGGCTCGACGCGAGCGGGTTCCTGAAGGCGCAGCTGTTCGCGTTCCGCGGGCAGGTGATCGCGACCGACCTGCTACCCGAGGAGCTCGCGGATCGGTTCCCGCCGTACGCGATGTCGAGCCACTTCTGCTACGAGTACTTCCGGATGCACGACCGGCGATTCGTCGCCGGCGGCATGCGCTGGAGCGTCCCGGGCGAGCAGCTAGGGATCGTCGACGACGGGCGCGACGAGCCGCGGATCACCGCGAACCTGATCGCCTGGGTCGCGCGGCACTTCCCGGTGCTGGCGAACGTCCCGTTCCCGCGGGTGTGGACCGGTATCATGTGCGGCACCAATGATGCGCTGCCACTGGTCGGTGCGCTGCCCGGCCATCCGGGAGTGTTCGCGCTCCTCGGCTTCAACGGCTACGGGCTGAGCTTCGCCTTCCTGGCAGGCAAGAGCCTCGCCGAGCAGGTCGTCGGCGGGCGCGCCAGCCATGACGCGGCACGGCTGTTCGCACCCCGCCGATTCGCCTGAACGCGCGCTGGCACCGGTCCGTGGCCGCCGGACCCCACAAGTCGGGCGGCCCTACAGCCGATGAAGGATGCGTGACCGTGTCCTTCGTGCTCTACATCGCCTACCACGGGCTGGCGCTCTGCCTGTGCCTGTGGGCCGCGATCACGGCCTTGCCGAAGGTCGCGGAGCACGGCACCGCGCACCGCGCATGGACCCTGGTCGCGGCGCTCGGCTCGCCTCCGGCGCTGTTCGCCGCGTGCTTCGCGTCGGGACTCGGGCATCCGGAGCTGCGACCGATCGGCGCGGTGCTGCCGATCCTCGCGATCGCAGCGACCTGGTCGAACACCATGACGCTCCGTGACCAGGGGATCGGGCTCAAGCTGCTGCACGCGCCGGTCGTGCTCTGGAACACCGCGCTCGCGGCGGTGATGGCGGTGCGCGTCTACCAGGACCTGACCGGCCACGACCTCGGCACGGCGGGGACCGCGCTGGTCGCGGGACACGCGTTCCTGCAGCGAACGGTCGGCGCGCCCGACGCGATGTCGCGGCCGCTGTTCCTGCACCTGCCGCTCTGCCTGCCACTCTGCTTGCGCTACCTCTGGCCGCAGCGACTCCTGCTCTGGACCGCGGCGGCGGTGTCGAGCGCGATGGTGTGGGGGCTGGCCGTGGTGATGCCGTTCGCCTGGCAGCGCACCCACGACCTCCGCGAGCAGGCGCCAAGTGCGATCCAGGGCGACTCGGCGCTCGGGGTGTCGGTGCCGTGGGCGGAGCACTTGTCGAGTGCCGACGCCCGCGATGCGTGGCGCAGCGAGTGGCTCGGACTCGGGGCGCAGGTGCTGGCGTTCGCGGTCGACCAGAGCGTCTTCGACGATCCGGAGCGGCTCCAGCAGACGCGGGACGAGATCACGTTCGCGCGCACCCAGGGGCGCACGATCGTCGCGGTCGTGCGTCCGTCCAAGGCGCTCTACCGGCGCCCGGCTTCCGACCTCGACAGCTTCGCCAACGCGATGGCGAAGACGCAGTGGCTGTGCGCCGAACAGCTCGTGCCCGACGTGCTCGTGCTGCATGCGGGACCGTACGGGCGGCTGCTCGGCTGCCGCGTCGAGATCGGCACTGTCGGTCAATGGTTCGATCGGATCGCACACGACGCACAGGACGTGCGCAGGGCGAATCCCGACGTCCGACTCGCGGTCGTCGTCGAGACGCGTGCGCTACACGGTGCGCGGTTGTTCGAGCGGCTCTGCGCCGACGACTCCCCGGTGGACATCGTCGGGTTGTCGATCGACCTCGATCGCGCGACCCCGCACGACGTGCAGGTCGCGCTCGAAACGTGGACGGCGTGGCTGATGCGGGCACCGGGAACGCGTCCGGTCTGGGTGATGGACACCGGCTTGTCGGTGTTCAGCGGCGGCGGCGAGCTCGGCCAGGCGAACACGCTCGGGAGGTTGCTGCAGTTCGCTGCGCGCGAGCACCGGGTGGAGGCGCTGGTCGTCGATCAACTGGTGGACGCCGGCACCGGCCGCGGACTCGTGACGCCCGGGGGACGCTCGCGGCTGTCGTACCGCCGACTCCGGGACTTCGCGTTCCAGGCCGCGCCGCGACCGCCGCGGTGAGCCGACCGCGACGGGCGGCAAGTCAGACCGGGTCTGATTCGACGCGTCTGGACGGCCACGGCGGAGTGCGACCGGCTGCCACGCGCCCCTACCCCGCCCCCGGCGCTCCCCGCACGTCGATGCCGCCCGCCAGGAACACCTCCTCCATCCGGTCCAGCACGCGCCGCACGTAGTCCCGCTTCATGTGATACGACCCCGGGTGGAACGAGCGCTTGAAGCCGTAGATCAGGACGTCCTTCAGCTCCCGCGGCTTCAGCCCGAACGTCTGCACGGCCTTCCACACCTCGTCCGTCACCGTCGTCCGTGACACGGTCCGGTTGTCGGTGCAGAGCGCGGTGCTCACCCGCGCCCGCCGCATCTTGCGGAACGGGTGCCGCCGCAGATCGTCGCGCAGCTCGGGCAGCGTCTGCTGGTTGCTCGTCAGGCAGACTTCCAACGTGATGCGTCGGTCGGCGACGTAGCGCACGAGGTTCTCGACGTAGCGCTGCTTGTCCTGGATCGATCGATCCTGGATGCGGCTCGCGGAGAACAGCCAGGTGCCATGGCCGATGCGGTCGGCGTGGCAGTCGGTGATCGCCTGGAAGATCGACTCCGGCCCGTAGTCCTCGCCGGCGTGCACGGTCTTGCCGAGGAAGTGGTCGTGCACGAGCTCGTAGGCCTTCGCGTGATCGGCGGCAGGAAACCCCCGCTCCTGACCCGCGAGGTCGAAGCCGACGATCGGCGCACCGTCCTCCTCCATCGCACGCACCGCGGCACGCGCGAGCTCGAGCGACGCGAGCCCGTAGATCTCCTCGCGTGGCGCGTTCGGCAGCGCTTCGAAGAACGCCCGGTAGTGCTCCGAGAACTGCGCCAGGAAGAACCGGAGCGCGCAGACGATGATTCCCGCCTCGAAGCCGGGCTTCGCGCCGCTCCGGATCTCCGGGTCGCGCTGGATGTCGCGACGGGCCCGATCGATGCCCTTGCCGACGGCCCGGAGCACGTCCCTCAGCCCCAGCGCCGCGTGCACGTGGAGCTGCGGTGCGAACCGGATCTCGACGTAGTGGACGTTCTCGGCCCAGCAGTCCTGGCAGAGCTCGTAGGCGGCGCGCTCGAGGGACTCGGCGTCCTGCAGGCACGCGACGGTGAACTCGAACCCTTTCAGATACTCGGGCAGGTTGCGGTAGGCCCGCTTGAAGACCAGCTTCAAGAGCCCCTCGGGCGTCGCGCTCGGCAGCTTCACGCCGCGCGCGCGCGCCAGCTCGATCAGCGTCTCCAGCCGCAGGCTGCCGTCGAGGTGAACGTGCAGGTCGGACTTGGGAAGCGCCTCGATCAGATCGCGATCGATCGCTGCAGGCGCGGGGCGACGGGCTGACATGGACGGAGTCTCGCCCCCGCAGGCGGGAATGCAAGCGTTCGCGCACGACGCGCTTGACCCGGACCGAGCCGGGACCACGATGCGACCTCCGGCGCGATCGATCGCGCCACGCCCCGCGTGCTCCTCTCCGACGAGAAGTCGTTCGTGTTCATCCACGTCCCGAAAGCGGGCGGCACGAGCGTGACCGAAGCGCTCCGGCAGTTCGCACTGCCCCGTCCGCCGCGTTGGACGTCCCTGCTCCGTCCGTTCGGACTCCCGCGCGACCACCGGCGTCACCGCTTCGAAAAGCACGGCTCCTTGCGCTCGGTCGAGCGCGTGCTGCCCGGCGACCGGTTCCGGACGTGGTTCAAGTTCGCCTTCGTCCGCAACCCGTGGGATCGCCTGGTCTCGGACTACAGCTTCGTCCTGAACCGCCCGGCACATCGGCGGCACGCCCGGGTGAAGCGACTCGGCTCGTTCGCGGCGTATCTCGAGCGCGAGGCGCCGCGCGTGATGTCGAGCCAGGTCGAGCTGCTGCGGGACTCGACCGGCCGGGTCGGGGTGGACTTCGTCGGCCGGTTCGAACGGTTGGAAGCCGACTTCGCGACGGTCTGCGCACGGATCGGCGTGGCAGCCCGACTGGCGCACCACAACCGGACCGACCACGCCGCCTACCGCGAGTTCTACGACGAGCGGACGCGGGATCTCGTCCGCTCGTCGTGGGCCGACGACGTCGAGGCGTTCGGCTACGAGTTCTGAGGCACGCCGACGCCCGCTCACCGCCACACGAAGCCGAGGCTCGACGCAGTCGCGTAGAGTGCCGGCGGCGCGGCCGGTGACGACGTCCCGATGTCGTCCTGTCCGAAGGTGTCCGCGGGCAGGACCCAGCCCAGGTTCAGGATGCCGTCGTTCGACGTCAGGTCGTTGGCCCCGTCGGTCCCGGCACCACCCCACGCGGTCGCCCGCACGACCGTGTCGGCGGAGAGCAGTTGGATGCCGCCCGAGAACGAACGGATCTGATTCAGTCCCGCCTGCCCGTGACCGACCGTGCTGACGTCGATGACGGCCATGCGCGCAGGCGGCTCCGACGTCGGATCGACGACGCTGTTGCAGCGCCCGGTGGTGCCGAGCACCACGTCGTCGCGGGCATAGACCCGGTTGATCGCGGCGCCGTTCGAGTGGTTGACGTTGTCGATCGCACGGTCGACGGCCAGCACGCGTCCACCGATCGAGCGGACGTCGATGACGCCGCCGCCGGACCGCTCTCCACGCCCCTGGATCGCGACCGTTCCCGGGTTGGGGAAGGCCCAGTGCCACACGGTGTTGCCGAGCAGCCGCACGTCACCGAGAGCCTGGATCTCGATCCGGCCGGCTGCCTCGCAGTTGCGCGTGGCGCGGACGACGACGCCCGACGTCGCCGTGCAACGCCGCTGGACGCCGAGCCAGTGCAGCGTCTGGCCGTCGACGGTGATCTGGTCGTCAAGGGCGACGAGCCGGATCGTCGGCGCCGGTTCGCCTCGGTGCTTCGCCTCGACGAGGCCTCGCACCGTGATCTCGCCGCCCGCGCCGGCGACCGGGTCGCCGCCCGTGAGGATGGTCACGTCGCTGCCACCGTCGGTCTGCACGATGCCGGTCCAGCCGATGTTCACGTCCCCGCAACGCGAGGCGATCGTGATCGCGCCCGAGCGGGCGTCCACACCGAGACTGCGATCGAGCACGCAGCCGTCGACGCGCACGTCTCCGTCCACCTCGAGACGGATCTCGCCGGCCGCGGCATTGCGCGAGCGGACATCGAGGCTCCCGCCCCGACGGATCTCGACGCCACACGACGACCGGATCACCAGTCCCGGCGCGAAGAACTCGTGATGGTGGCCGTGCCCGCCGCCGTCGACGAGGCCCGTCGAGATCGACGCACAACGCCCGACGACGAGTCGCTTCATGCCGACGTCGACGATCATCTTCCAGGTGTCCGGAGTCGGACCGCTGACGTCGAAAGACACGTACGGCGCCAAGGTCTGGTCGCCGATCAGCCCCGGCGGGTTCCTGGAGAAGTCCGCGCGAACACCCTGGCGCACCAGGACCGTCCCGCCGTCACAGCTCGGACACGCGGCGAGAACCATCACGATCGCATGCTCGCTCATGACGGTACCGGCCGAGTTGCCCACGACGACGTAGTAGTCCCCGGCGTCGGCCTGCTGCACGTCCGACAACGTGAGCGTGCTCGACGTCTCGCCGGCGAGCAGGTCGCCGTCCTTGTACCACTGGTAGATCAGCGGCGCCGGACCGGTGGCCACCACGGTGAGGTCGGTGCTGCTCCCGGTCATCACCGTCTCCGAGATCGGCTGCTGGGTGATGACGGGAAGTGACGCGGACGCCTGAACGGTCACGGCCGCGATCACCGACTCGCCGGCGCGATTCATCACCGACAGCCCATACATCGTCGTGCTGTCGGGCGTTGGAGTCACCGTGACCGGGGTGCCGCTGGCCACCGGGATCGCGCCCGGCTCGATCACGCCGACACCGTTGGAGAACAGCGCCGTCAGCTCGACCGTCTGACCGTTCTCGACCTGAGTCGAGGAAGCCGTGAAGCTCTCGATCGTCGGTGCGGGAACCGCTTCGACGTCGCGCGTGGCGGACACCTCTCCGCCGGCGGGACTGCGCACCGTCAGCCGGTAGGTCGTGATCAGGTCGTCCGGTGGTGTCACGGGAACCGGAACTCCGGACGTGACGCTCCCGACGCCGTTGTCCACGGTGCCATCACCGCCGCTGAACACGGCGGTCAGCGACACCTGCGTGCCGCTCGTCACGAGCTCGCCGTCGGCGACGAACGAGGTGATGACCGGCAGCGCGTACAACGTCACCTGCACGTCCTGCGTCACCTGCGTGCCCAGCTCGTTCTCGACCACCAGCGTGTAGGTCGTCGTCGCCGAGTCCGGCGGATCCAAGACGATGTCCTGGGCCGACGTGACTGACTGGCCGGCGACGGACGCCGTGTGGCCGCTGAACGCGAAGCTCAGGGTCGTCGAATCTCCGTCGTTCACCTCGGTCGGCGAGGCCGCGAACGCCGTGATCGCCGGCAGCGCATACGACGTCACCTGCACGTCCTGCGTCACCTGCGTACCCAGCTCGTTCTCGACCACCAGCGTGTAGGTCGTCGTCGTCGAATCCGGCGGATCCACGACGATGTCCTGGCCCGACGTCGCCGACTGACCGGCAACCGTCGCCGTGTGGCCGCTGAACGCGAGGCTCAGGGTCGTCGAGTCTCCGTCGTTCACCTCGGTCGGCGAGGCCGCGAACGCCGTGATCGCCGGCAGCGCATACGACGTCACCTGCACGTCCTGCGTCACCTGCGTACCCAGCTCGTTCTCGACCACCAGCGTGTAGGTCGTCGTCGTCGAATCCGGCGGATCCACGACGATGTCCTGGCCCGACGTCGCCGACTGGCCGGCAACCGTCGCCGTGTGGCCGCTGAACGCGAAGCTCAGGGTCGTCGAATCTCCGTCGTTCACCTCGGTCGGCGAGGCCGCGAACGCCGTGATCGCCGGCAGCGCATACGACGTCACCTGCACGTCCCGCGTCGTCTGCGCGCCCAGGGGGTTCGTGACGACCAGGTGGTAGGTCGTCGTCGTCGAGTCCGGTGGGTCGACCGGCAACGGCGTACCGGACGTGACGGGGTTGCCGTCGATCGTGCCGTTGCCGCCCGAGAACGTGAAGGTCAGCATCGTGCCGTCACCGTCGTTCACCTCCGGCGGATTCGCGGCGAACGCCGCGATCTCCGGCTGCGGTTCGACACGGACATGGCCGGTCTTGACCTCGTCGTCGGTGCCACCAGGCCCGCTGACGCTCAAGGTCACGGTGTACGTCCCGGCTCCGGTGTACTGGTGCGAAGGGTTCCGGGACGTCGACGTGCCGCCATCCCCGAAGTCCCACGAGTGGCCGTTCACGGCACCGGTCGACTGATCGGTGAACGCCACCGTCAGCGGAGCGGTGCCGACGGTCGGCGTCGCGCTGAACGCGGCGATCGGTGGCGGCTCGACTACGGTGACGTAGTTCGCGCGGACCGCCTGATCGGTCGAGCAGGCGTTCGTCGCGCGCAAGGTCACCGTGTAGACACCGCTCGTCTGGTAGACGTGGGTCGGGTTCTGCTCGGTGGACGTTCCGCCGTCCCCGAAGTCCCAGCTCCACTGCGTGACGTCCCCGGTCGAATCGTCGGTGAACGTCACGCCGAGCCCCGCGACCCCGGAGAGCACGTCACCATGGAACGCGGCGACCGGTAGCGGTCGCACCGTGAGCGTCGCGGTCTGGCTCGTCGTCGAACCACCCTCGTTCGTGACGACGACGTCGTAGTCCCCGGCGTCGGTCGCGGTCGCCGGACTGATGACGAGGTCGGCCGCCACGGCACCGGCGATGTCGATCCCACCCTTGCGCCACTGGTAGCTCAGAGGGCCGGCACCGGCCGCCGCGACGTGCAGCGTGGCCGCCGCGGTCTCGCAGACCGTCTGGCTCGCCGGCTGGGTCGTGATCGTCGGCGGGTCGGGAATGACCGTCACCGGCGGCGACAGCTCGCCGCCGCAACCGCTCTGGATGCCGAGTTCGACCACCGAGCCGGTGACAGCCGACACGAGCTGGAACGTCGCGACGCCGGTGTCACCCGGGGCGAGATCGCCGAGATCCACGGTCGCGCCGGTCGCGGTCAGCGTCGCCTGACTCTGCAGTGCGGCGAGGGAGCAGTTCCGGAGGTCGGCCGACCGCAGGTTCACACGCACCAGTTTCGCGACCGAGCTGCCCTCGTTCGTGACGCGCACGCCGAAGTCGAAGACGCCACCCTGGACGACCGAACTCGGCGTGTCGAACTCGCACCGGATCAGCGGAACGGTGACCTGGAACGGATCGGTGTCGGCGGTCGCGATGACCTGGCTCAGGAAGTTGCCGAACCCGTAGGCATCGGCCGTCGTCGCCGCCTGCAACGTGTAACCCCCGGGCTCGTCACCACGCACGACCCACGTCGCCTGCGCGGTGGCCCCGGCGTTCAGGTCGCTCAGCGCCTGGGTCAGTGACTGCGGCACGCCGTCGAGGTCCGGCAGCCCAAGCCCGAACGGCAGGGTGCCGAGCGATGCCGACACGTTACGGAGCTGCACGTCGGTCGGGTTCACCGTCTGCGCCCGATTGACGACGACCGCGGTGATCTCGAAGAAGTCCTTGAGGATGAAGATCTCGCCGGGCACGAGGATCCAGGTCTCGACCCGCGTGACGCCAGAAGGCGTGGCGACGTACGAGAGCGTGCCGTAGGCCGACCCTCCCGTCTCCGCGCCGGAGCCGCTGTTGCCACCACCGGTG
Source organism: uncultured Planctomycetota bacterium (assembly GCA_963823025.1). GTDB lineage: Bacteria > Planctomycetota > UBA1135 > UBA1135 > UBA2386 > CAWGKH01. The sequence continues at coordinate 17,978 of CAWGKH010000021.1, forward strand.
AGCGTCCGCTCCACCTGGATCGTGGTCCCGGGGACCGGCGTCCGCGGCACCTCGACGTTCGGGATCACGAGCGGTTCGCCGATCTGCATCGAGACGACGAAATCGACCACCGTGTTGTTCACCGGGTCGTTGACGTCGACCCCGCGTTGGATGATCTCCTGGCTCGTGAGCTCACGCTCCTCCACCGACTGGACGGCGAGCGTCTGCCCGGGCTCGAGGTCGAACTGCACCGTGCTGGTGCCGTCGGGCACGACGACGTTCCGCGACGCCGCGACGTAGCCCTGCTTGAAGGCCGCGAGTCCGCGGGAACCCGCGGGCAGGTGGACCGTGACGTCCCCGGCGCTGTCGGTCGAGAACACGCCGCTCAGGTCCTGGAACGCCAGGAGCGCTCCGCCGATGGCCGCACCGTTGGTCGAGTCGACGACGTGCACGGTCAGCGAGCTCGTCGGCTGGTCGAACAGGTCGACACGCAGGGCCCCCTGGAACGTGTCGCCACCGCTCGTGCCGACGGCGATGCCGATCGGCTGGACGATCGGGTCGGTGCCGAGCGGCGCGCCGGCCGTGCCGAGCGGCACCGCGAGGTCGCCACGGGCGATCACCGAGCCTCCCGGAGGCACAACGACTCCGGTGGGCGGCGCGACGAACGTCAGCCACGAACTGTCGGCGGTGATCGAGCTCAAGGTCACGCTCGACGCACCGACGTTGCGGATCGTGACGGACACCGATGCCTCGTCACCGGGCCACGACGTGCGTCGCCCGCCGGACACCTTCAGATCGACCTGGGCGGCGCCGACGTACACCAGCGTCGCCGCGCGGTTGTTCGCCGGCGTGTCATCGGGAGGCGTGAGGTTCTCGACCACGACGTGAATGTCGGTCGGTGTCGCCTCGGTCGGAGTCCACGACACCTGGAACGTCTCGTTGCCCCCGACGCCGATCGTGCTCCCCGTCTGTCCGATCAGCGTGCCGCCGAGATCCGGATTGCCGACGTAGAACCGCGCGACCGCGCTGGCGTTGATCTGCCCGCCGTTGACGACACCGACCTGGAGCACGGTCGGCTGGCCCACGGCCGGCGCGGCGGGACTCGCCAGCAGCGAGCCCGAGGCGACCCGCAGGTCCGACGCGAACGGCGCGAACACGATGGTCCGCGAGATCGTCGGCAGACCGCTGGACGTCCACATCAACTCGACGGTCTGCGCCGTGTCGACGCCGATGTCGTCGAAGGTCGCGACGCCGTTCACCGGGGACCGCGACAGCGTGCCGAAGGCGTTGCCGACCAGCGCCGGAATCTGCACGACGACCGCGTCCGTCGCCTGCGTCGCGACGTTGCCGTAGGTGTCCTCGACCTGCACCGCGATCGCCGGCAGGACGGCGTCCTCGACCCCGAGGGACGGTGGTTCGGACACGAACGCGAGCGCCGTCGGATCCGCCGGCGCCACGGTGATCGCAGGACTCGTGACCGGGGTGAATCCCGTGACGTTCGCCGCGAGCCGGATGGTCTCGGCGTGGGTGTAGACGATGTCGTCGAACGTCGCCACGCCGTCCACGAGCGGCCGTGTCGACGTCCCCTGCAGCGTGTCGCTGCCGGTGGCGAGGGTCAGCACGACGTTCTGCCCGTTGACGCTGACCGGGTTGCCGAGACCGTCCCGCACTTCGATCGTGAACGCACCGAACACGTCGCCGGCGGTCTGCGCCGGCGCGGGCGGGGTCCCGAACACCAGGATCTGCGCGGCGCCCGACTGCACCGTGACGTTCGCCGTCAGCGGCGTCGGGATCGACGCGGCCGAGCAGGCGATCTCGATCGGCTCGGCGAGTCCGTAGGACAGGTCGTCGAACGTCGCGAGGCCGGCGACCGCCGCACGTGTCGTGGTGCCGGCGAGCGTTCCGCCACCCGACGAGACCGCCACATCGACGTCGTCGGTGAACGCGGTGTCGAGGTTGCCGTAATCATCCTCGGCGCGGACCACGAACGCCGGCCAGCTGTCCCCCGCCGCCACGGTCGCAGCCGGCGCGGTGCCGAACACGAGAGCCGTGGCCGGTGCCGGGTCGATCGTCACCGACACGCCCTGGATCGGGGTCAGCCCCCCGGCGACGACGTCGAACGTCCAGGCCCCGGCGACCGTGGCCGAGAGGTCGGCGAACGTCGCGATGCCGCCGACGGCCGGCTGGCTCAACGTCCCGTAGATCGTGCTGCCGCCGATCGGTTGGATCGTCACGGTCTCGGCGGCGTTGGTGTTCAGCACACCGCTGCCGTTCTCGATGCGCACGGTGAACGCCGGCCAGGTGTCGCCGGCGGTCGCGGTCGACGCCGGCGGCGTCCCGAACGCGAGCTGCACCGACGCCGACAGCGGCGTGATCTGGATCGTCGACAGGACGTTGGTCGCGCCGATCACGTCGATCCGCTCGCTGAGCTCGTAGGTGTAGGTCGTCGTCGGATCGAGGTTCTGGTCGACGACCTGGTACGCACCCGGTCCCGTGGCGTCGCGGGTGGCGACCGTCGTGAACGGCCCGGCCGGATCCGGCGCGCGGCGCAGGACGAAGGCGTCGACGTCGGGTTCGTCGGCCGTCGCCCAGTCGAGCGTGATCTGCTCGACTCCCGGTGTCCCGGTGAACGACAGCAGATCGGTCGCCTGCGGATCGGCCCAGACCAACAGGTCGCCGGGATCGTTCTCGAACGTCTCGCCGGAGAGGTCGCCCGCGAAGTTGACGAACGTGATCGGCTGGCTCGTCGGCGACGTCGTCACGTTGAACACGCCGGGGGTGGCCGCGGGATTCTCGAACCGCGGGAACCGGATCTCGGTCGGCGTCGTGCGCCGGATGTCGAGCAGCACCGCACCGGCGACCGGGAACGGCTCACCGAACGTGACCGCACGCAGATCGTTCGGTGCGGGCGCGAGGGTCGCGGACTCCGCGATCTGGACGCCGGCGGCACTCATCTTCTCGAACACGGCGTTCTGCGCGGCGATCGCCCCCGCCAGGCTCAGCGTGTAACCGCCGCTCCCGCTGCAGGTGATCGTCGCCGGGGACCCGGCCTCACCGAGCGCGGTCAGGCCGCCGGTCGCTGCGATCGCGACCACCGCGGTCGGCTCGAACGTGATCCGTCCGCCGACGCCGATCTCGAGGCCTCCGGCGATCGGCACGCTGTCGTCGTCGACCTGGAGGTCGAGGTGATTCGTGCCGACGTCGAGCACGGCGGGCGTGTCGATCAGGAGATGCGTCGTCTGGATCGTGACGTCGGTGCTGCCGAGGCTCCGACGGCCGCCGAGGAGCCGCAGGTCGGTGAATTGCACCGGCTGCCCGGCCGTGGATTGCGACACCGCGCCATCGCCGGTGAGCTCGACGCGGTTGGCGACGACGTAGTTCGTGTCGGTGAGCCAGTCGCCGCCGCAGCGGAGCACGGGCTGCGCACCGCTGGCCGTGGTGCCGGCGAACGTCACGTTGCCCGCGACGTCGATCTCGCCACCGGCATAAGTCGACAGCGAGCCACCGAGCAGGTCGGCGTTGCCACCGACCGTCAGCGTGTGGCCGTAGCGCGTCTGCAGATCGCCGGAGACCAGCGTCACGTCGCCGGTCACCGTCACCTCGCCGCCGACCCACATCGCGCCGCTGTCCTTCTGGATCTCGACGCTCGGGATCGTGCCGCCGAAGTCGCCCCGCTGGGTCGTGTCGCACACGAAGTGCCCGGTCGTCGCCACCGCACCGCTCAGATCCAAGCTCGCGCCCACGTGGTGCGTGCCGTTCGCCAGCGTCGCCGTGCCGCTGAGCTGCAGGTTGCCCTCGACGTCCACCAGCGTCGAGCCGCCGTTCAACGTCCCGCCGGCGACCAGGCTGCCGGCCACCGACAGGTCGCCCGACGCCGTCGTCAGCGTCCCGTCCACCGTCAGCGAGCCGCCGATCGTCGGATTGGTCGCGAATGTCACCGATGCGCCGCTCGCGACCGTCACCTCGTCGAACCACGGGCCGCTCCCGCCCACCGACTGCGCCGCCGTGCCGTCGAACACCACCTGGCCGTTGGTCGGCTGGTAGCTGCCGTCCGCGGTCCAGTTCCCACCACACCGCAACGTCGGCTGTGCACCGCTCGCCGTCGTCCCGGCGAACGTCACGTGGCCGCCCACGTCGATCTCGCCACCGGCGTAGGTCGACAGCGTGCCGCCGAGGAAGTCGGCATTGCCACCCACCGCCAGCACGTGGCCGTAGCGCGGCTGCAGGTCACCGGAGACCAGCGTCAGGTCCCCGGACACCGCCACCTCGCTGCCGATGAACACGCCCCCGGTACCCTTCTCCACCCGCACCTCGGCGATCGGCGACGACGACGCCAACGACATCGTGTTGGCCTGGTCGAGCACCATCACCCCGCTCATCACGAGCGACCCCGAGATCGACACGTTCGATCCGAACGTGTGGGTCAGGCCACCGAGGTCCAGACCGCCGGTCGACGTCAGCGCACCGTTCACGTCGAGCGCCTGCGCCGACGCATCGAGGCTGCCCGACACCGTCAGCGTGTCCAGCACCTGCAGCGGCGAGCCCAGCGTCACCGCGCTGCCCGACGCCACCTCGACCCGGTCCAGCCGCAGCGGACTGCCCTGCACGGTCTGCCCTGCGGTGCCGTCGAACACCACCTGGCCGTTGGTCGGCTGGTAGCTCCCGGCCTGGCTCCAGTTGCCCGCGCACCGCAGCGTCGGCTGCGGACCACTCGCCGCGGTGCCGGCGAACGTCACGTGGCCCGCCACCTCGATCGTGCCACCGTAGTAGACCGACAGCGTGCCGCCGAGGAAGTCGGCGTTGCCGCCCACCGTCAGCGTGTGGCCGTAGCGCGGCTGCAGGTCACCGGAGACCAGCGTCAGGTCCCCGGACACCGCCACCTCGCTGCCGATGAACACGCTCCCGGTGCCCTTCTCCACCCGCACCTCGGCGATCGGCGACGACGACGCCAACGACATCGTGTTGGCCTGGTCGAGCAGCATCACCCCGCTCATCACGAGCGACCCGGAGATCGACACGTTCGATCCGAACGTGTGGGTCAGGCCACCGAGGTCCAAGCCGCCGGTCGACGTCAGCGCACCGTTCACGTCGAGCGCCTGCGCCGACGCATCGAGGCTGCCCGACACCGTCAGCGTGTCCAGCACCTGCAGCGGCGAGCCCAGCGTCACCGCGCTGCCCGACGCCACCTCGACCCGGTCCAGCCGCAGCGGGCTGCCCTGCACGGCCTGCCCCCCCGTGCCGTCGAACACCACCTGGCCGTTGGTCGGCTGGTAGCTCCCGGCCTGGCTCCAGTTGCCCGCGCACCGCAGCGTCGGCTGCGGACCACTCGCCGTGGTGCCGGCGAACGTCACGTGGCCCGCCACGTCGATCGTGCCACCGGAGTAGACCGACAGCGTACCGCCGAGGAAATCGGCGTTGCCGCCCACCGCCAGCGTGTGGCCGTAGCGCGGCTGCAGATCGCCCGAGCTGAGCGTCAGGTCCCCGGTCACCGTCACATCGCTGTTGATCTGCACCGACCCGCCGCCGAGCGCGATCCGGAGCTCACGAACACTCCCGGCACCGGCGAATTGGCGAGTCGCCGTGCCGGCGAAGGCCACGACCCCCGCGCCGGCGAGTGCACCGTTCACCGTGAGGTTGCCGTAGACGTCGAGCGTCAGCCCGCCGCCGACGTCGACACTCGCACCGGTGTCGACCGTCAACGTCCGAACTGCGGCAGCGGTGGCCGCGACGGACGGAAGGAACGGCGTCCCCGCCGGGATCGTGGCGTCGACCGAGGCGCTCGGCACGCCGGCCGACCAGTTGGCAGGGTCGCTCCAGGCAGTGCTGGTGGCGCCGGTCCAGGTCGTCTGACCGGGGGCCACGGCCGCGGCGACGAGTGACGAAGACGGTGAAGAAGAACGGGCGGAGGGCGAGGTGCATGGGGTTCCCGAAGCGAGAAAGTCAGCGTCAACAGCCCTGCGGTCCCGGCGCGCCGGCCGGTCTTACAGGCGATTTCGGCGGATTCGCCGAGGGCCCGATCGCGCCGGCGTGCCGTCGTTCGTCTGGACACGGCCCCGAACGGGCCCGACGATGGTCGGTGGATGCCCCCGCCCCTCGACACCACGGCGCAGGTCCGCCGTGCGATCGCCGGTGACATGCAGAGCCTCGAATGGCTGGTGGAGCGGTTCTCCCCGGGGCTGCTCGCCCAGGCGCGCTACCGGATGGGACCGGACCTCGCGCGGCTCGTGGACCCCCAGGACGTCGTCCAGGACGCATGGGCGATCGCGATCCCGAAGCTCCACGAGCTGGCGATCGAAGACCGCCGGGCGACGCCGATCACGCTCAAGTTCCTGACGTCGATCGTCCTGTTCCGCACCAACCACCTGCTGCGCGCCCACATCCGCCGCACCGCCCAGCGAAGCACCGAAGACGCGGATGGGCTACCGGCGCGGGAGGACGGTGCGCTGACCACCGCGATCCGGCGGGAGACCGTGCAGATCGTGCTCGATCAGCTCGAGGCGCTCGACCCGGCGGATCGCGAGGTCCTGATCCTGCGCGGACTCGAGCAACGGCCGGGCAAAGAGGTCGCCGAACTGCTCGCGACGTCCGCGGATGCCATCTACGTCCGCTACCACCGCGCGATCCGGCGGCTGCGGGCGGCCCTTCCCGGATCGCTGTTCGCCGATCCGGCGCTGGCCGATCCGGACGGGACCGCGAGCTGACGCGGGCGATCAGCGCTTGTCGGCGCCTGCGGCCGCCTCGGCGGCCTGTCGCCTCGCCGTGAGCTCGCCCTGCACCTGCTCAGCCGCGGCCTCGTGCTCCTTCGCTTCCTGCATCCGACCGGTGCTCGCGCAGACCTGCGAGAGCACGATCTCGGCTCGCCTCCGGTAGGTCAGCGCCTGCTCGGAATCGAACGGTGCGAGCTCCTCGAGCGCGGTGCGCCCCATGCCCTCCGCCTCGTCGAACCGGTGCATCACCCACAAGACCTTGCCGAGCCAGACTCGCGCCTGACCACGCATCAGGTGAGGACTCTCGTAGAGGTCGTCGAGCAAGCTCACCTCCTGCACCAGAGCGACTCGCGCGTCCTCGAGTCGACCGGCTCTGAGGAGCATCACCCCGAGGTTCTCGAGCAGACGCGCCTGGTTCCTGTGGTGACCGAGACCTGCCTTCTCGCGGACCTCGAGCACCGATCGCATCAGCTTCTCCGCCTCGTCGGTCTTCTTCTCGAACGCCAGGCACTCCGCGAGATCGGAAACGGCCGCCGTCGTCAGGTGGTGCGTCTCGCCGTGGCGCGCCGTCGCGATGCGGACCGCTTCGCGCAGATGGCGCTCGCCCTCCTCCGGGCGACGGGCCCAGGCATACGCGGGACCAAGCGAACGATGGATGGCGACCGCCGTGTCCGACTCGGGACCGATGGCGTGCTGGACCAGCTCGAGCAACTGCTCCAGTTCCCGAACCTGCTCCGCACGATCGCCGCCCAGCTTCACGGCGTTCAGCAGGTATCCGTACACCGCGAGCACACGGACCGGGTGGCTCTCGGGATAGCTCTCCTCCGCCAGCTTCATCGCCTCGGAGCCGATCTTCGCGCCCGCCGTATAATCGCCGAGTTCACGGAGACACGTCGCGGCCGAGCTCCGCGCGAGCACGGCGTCCATGTCCGACAGGCCCGCAAGGCTCACGAGCTTCCGATACCGGGCGAGGGCCTTGTCGTATTGGCCGCGTCGACGCGCCACATCGGCGAGCAGGAATCGGGCCTGGATCCCGATCCCGGTCGCGTCGCCGCCGCTCGCTTCCAACAACTCGGTGGCCATCCGCTCGGCCTCGTCCCACTGTCCCCGTGAGCTCGCGACCTCGGCCAACACCGTCCGGGCACGCATCCGGTCATGGCCAGCGTTCGCGGTATCGGATGCCGCGAACGTGCGCTCGGCCTTCGACGCCAGCTCCTCCGCGACGTCCATCTCGTCGAGGTTCGAGTAGACGCCGGCCAGCATCACCTGGAGCAGGGCGAGCAGTTCCGGATCGTGGGCGAAGGTCTTCTCGGCGCGCCCGCGAGTCTGCTCGAGCGCCTCGTACACCGTGACCTCGCGACCTCGCTGCTCGGGGTGGATCGCGCCAAGCGTCTGCAGCAGCGTCGCGAACGCCGCCTGCTGCCGCTGCGCCTCGCGCTCGGCGATCTGGCGCTGCTGCTGCTCGATCGCCCTGGCGTGGTTCGCGTCCTTCAACGCGGACTGGGCGATGGTCGTCTGCTCCCGGGCCTCGGCCAGGCCGAGCGACGTGCCGACGACCGCACCGATGAGGCTGAGGACCAGCAACGCACCGACCGCGAACAGTGCGCGATTGCGTCGAACCAGCTTCCGCAGTCGGTAGAGTCGCGTCGGCGGGACGGCCTCGACCGCTTCGTTCGCGGCGAATCGGCGGAGATCCGCTTCGAGTGAGTCCGCGCCGGCGTAGCGCCGCGCCGGGTCCTTCTCCATCGCACGACCGACGATCCAGTCGAGCTCCCGGGGCAGGGCGGGTGCGACGTTGCGCAGCCGCGGTGGCTCCTCCTCGATCACGGTCCGCAAGGCCTTGGAGAGCGGCATGTCGTGGAGATCGAACGGCGGCCGGCCCGCGAGCAGCTCGTAGAGGACCACGCCGAGCGCGTAGACGTCGGTGCGCGTGTCGACCTTCTGCGGGTCCTCGAGCTGGTCGGGACTCATGTAGCCGACCGTGCCGATCAGCTCGCCGGCTACCGTCAGCGTCCGGTGACCGTCGTCGACGTCGAGCGACCGCGCGATGCCGTAGTCGATGATTCGAGGTCGCCCATCTTCGCCGACCAGGATGTTCGCCGGCTTCAGGTCCCGGTGCACGACACCGAAGCGGTGGCCGTACTGCACGCCCTCGCAGACCTGGCGGAACAGTGCGACTCGCGCCGCCGGATCCAGCCCTTCCTCATCGGCGTACCGAGACAGCGACCGGGCGCCCTCGATGAACTCCATCGCGAAGTACGGCACGTCGACGTCGCCGACCCGGTGCATGCCGGCCTCGTAGATCGTCGCGATCGCCGGATGCGTGAGCTTGCCGAGCACCGCGACCTCGTAGCGGAACCGCTGCAACGCCTCGGCCGATCGCAGTCCGAAGCGCATCAGCTTCACGGCGACGCGTCGCCGGGGATCGGTCTGCTCGGCCTCGTAGACGTCCCCCATGCCGCCGGACGCGAGGTGGCGGACGATGCGGAAGCTGCCGAGCACGGCGCCTTCCTCGAGACCCGCCGGCCGCACCGGCAACGGCGTCTCGAGGAAGCTGTCGTCCCGCAGGCACGCCGAGAGGAGCGCTCGGGCCTCGGCGAGCCCGGCCGGGTCCGCTGCGAACCGACGATCCAGCAGCTCTCCGCGTGCGGCGGCAGGGTGATCGAGAACCTCCTCGACCACAGCGATCACATGGCGCGACGTGGTCATGACCGATGGTCTCCTTCGTCCGAGAGTTGTTGCCGAAGCCAGCCACGTGCCAGCTTCCAGCGGCGTTCCACCGTCCGGGTCGACGTGCCGAGGACCTCGGCCACCTCGTCGTTCTCGAGCCCGCCGAAGTAGCGAAGCTCGACGACCGGCGATAGCCGGGCATCGATCGCCTCGAGCCGCGTCAGGAGGTCGTCGAGCACGACCAGATCCAGCGCACGGTCCTCGTACGTGACTGCCAGACCGTCCAGCGCGGCGACCGGCACGTCCCCGCCACGCTTGTGCGCGCGCTTCGCGCGCGCGTGGTCGGTCAGGATCTGACGCATCGCCCGGGCCGCGCACGCGAGGAAGTGCCGGCGATCCCGAAAATCGCTCGAGCTCTGGATCAGCTTGATCCACGCCTCGTGCACCAGCGCGGTCGGCTGCAGCGTGTGCCCGCGCCGCCCGGCCATCCGGTGCTGCGCGAGGGACATCAGCTCCGCGTGCACGATCGGCAGCAGCTCGTGGGCTGCCGCCGGATCGCCGTCGCGAAGCCGCGCCAACAGAACCGTCGCGACGTGCGTTGCGTCTCCGCTCTCCATACCCAGGGAATGGAATCGGGCGGAAGTCCCCGATTCCGACCCGAGGATGCCGTCCTCGCCACCGCGGTGCAAGGCGCCCGGCCGCCGGTCGACGCGGTGACCGGAAATTCTGTCGGTCGCGCGCTCGCGTTCGCGTTTGGCCGGGCGAAGTCCATCTCACCGATTCGTCCGCAATGCCCGCCGTCGCCCTCGCCCGTGCCAATGGAGCCCTGCGCAAGCTCTTCGCGCGGCGAATGGCGATGTCGGGCGACTCCGGCGGAGCGAACGAGAACCACCACCCGAACGACGCCGGACCATGGGCCGACGCCGTCGACGTCGCGCTGCGCGCAGCGACCAAACATGCGCTCGGTCCGCGCGCGGACGCCTCCTTCGGACCGTTCCGCGTCGAAGCGCTGCTCGGTCGCGGAGGCCACGCCGTCGTGCACCGCGCCGTCGACACGCGGATCGGCCGACCGGTCGCGCTCAAACGCCCGCGGTCGGATCGTTGGAGCCCCGCCCACCTGATGCGCTTCGAACGCGAGGCCCGCATCGCCACGGGCCTGCGACATCCGGCCGTCTGCACGGTATGGGAAGCCGGCGAGCACGACGGAACCGCCTACCTCGCGACCGAGCTGCTCCCGGGTCCGACCCTGGCCCGTTGCATCGCCGAGCACCGCCGAGCCGGCGCGTCCGGTCCGGTCGGCCTGCCGGGCGCGGCGCCCGATCGCGACGCGCGCATCGACGCAATCGTCGAGATGATCGCGCAGGTCGCGAGCGGCGTCGAACACGTACACCAGTCGGGATTCGTCCACGGCGACGTGACGCCGGGCAACGTGGCGTTCGCCGCCGACGGCGCGCCGGTCCTGTTCGACTTCGGCATCGCCACGGCAATCGACGACCCGCTGTCCGTCGCTTTGGACACCTTCGGCACGCCCGGCTACACCGCCCCGGAATTGCTCGGGCGGGCCACCGTCGATCCGCGCCAGGACGTCTTCGCTCTGGGAGCGCTGCTCGCCGAGCTGACGACCGGACACGCACCGTCGATCGGAGTCGTTCACGACTCGCGATCACCACTGGGGCGCGTGATCCTGCGCGCGCTCCACGCAAACCCGGACCGACGGCCGCCGAGCGCCGCGGCCTTCCTCGCGGAACTCGCGGCGTGCCGCGTCAATCGTCGTTCGGCGTCAGGAACTCGAGTGAGAACGACTCGTCGTCTTCGCTCTGGTTCCCCGCGCCCAGCACCTTGTCGAGGGCCGAGTTGAGTGCGAGGTCGTCGTCGTTCTCGTCCAGGGCCTCGAAGGCCTCCTGCAGCGACTCCTCGACCGAGAGGTTGAGCTCCTCGAGGCGTTCCATGCCGCCCGGGACGACGACGGCGCCTTCGCGCGCGAAGTGCACGAGGTGCTGGTAGACCTCGGGCAAGGGCAGGCCGGTCATCTCGGTGAGCGCGATGGGGCTGTTCTCGCCGTTGACCATCGTCAGCATCTTGATCTCGAGCACACCGAGGTTGAGGCCCGAGATGCGCGCGAGCATGTCGGGCATCGGCTCGATCGGCGCGTAGGGGTCGGGGAACACCGCGACCAGGGTCCGCCAGTCGTCGAGCTTCTTGCTGATCTCGAGGAGCACCGGCGTGATGCCGAGTCGGAGGTCGGCCTGCAGCGCGAAGTCCGGCAGCGCATCGAGCTTCTTGTAGTGGAAGTTGCAGCGCTCCTGCTCGCGCAGGAAGTCGAGCAGCACCTCGGCGCCGAGCTGCCGCAGGACGGTGCGGAGCTCCATGTCCTTGAACACGCCCGCCTCGGCCAGCGCGAGCAGCAACGGCGTCCCTTCCTGCGTGTGCCGGTGCTCGGCCGCCCGGATCTGCTCGGCCGAGATCTCGCGATACTGCATCGGGGACTGACCCGGCATCACGCGGCGCACCAGGTGATGCGCGTCCAGCAGCGTGATCTGGCCACGCTGGATGTAGACGTCGAGGCGGTTGTCGTGCTTCTCCAGGCCGAGGCAGCCGGTGTGCTTCCCCGAGCCGAGCATCTGCATCACTTCCTCGATGCTGATGAAGTCGGCACGCCCTGCGAAGCTGAAGTCCCGCGGACCGGAGCCGTCGAGGATCGTGCGGTCCACGGCCCCGGCGAGCTCCTGCAGCGTCGAGCTCCCGACGATCGCGCCGAGCACCCACTCGGCGACCTGGATCTCCTCGCGTGCCTGCGGCGTGTTGAGGAAGCTGCGGAACGAGCGGCGCAGGCGCGAGAACATCACCTCGCCGATGAGGTCGCGGGTCTCGCTCTTCGTGCCCTTCATCTCCTGCTTGCGCAGGACGAGGTCGCGAACCCGCCCGAGCACGTGTGTGAAGTCACGCTCCGCGGTGTCGGCCTCTTTGGCCACCACGGCTTCGACGATCCGTCCGATCCGCGCGGTGAGCTCCTCGGTCTCCGCGCCGGTGGCTTCCTCTTTGCAGGTGTCGGTCACGGCGGGGCTGCTGATGGATCTTCGACCCCTGGACGGTGGCGCCTTGAGCACGAAGCCGGGTCTTGCCGGCCGGCGCCCCCGCGCCGAGGATCCGGGCGCGATGCGACGTGCCGCGGCGACCTGCACCCTCCTCCTCGCCGCGCTGGCACAAGGCGCCGGCGGCGCGCCGGGCGTGGCGCCGGCCGGCCCTCGCGGCCCCGACGACGCCGCGTCGTGTGCGCGCTGCCACCGGCAGATCGCCGACGAGTGGCGGGAATCGGCACATGCGCACGCGTTCCGCGACCCCCGCTATCGGCGAGCGCTGGAGACGCGTCGAGAACCCGAGCGGTGCGCCGGCTGCCACGCCCCGAAGCCGGTTCACGAGCGACTCGGGCGGATGCCGGCCGCACGCGACGAGGCGCGCGAGGACGGCGTCGAGCTGCATCGCCTGCCACCGCGTGGAGGAGCGTATCGCGGGGCCGTTCGAGACCGACACCGACGCGCACCCGACGACGCGGCATCCGTCGTTCACGGCCGGTGGCTCGGTCAGCCTCTGCGCGTCGTGCCACGACACGACGATCGGGCCGGTGCACGCGCTGGCAGCGGACTTCCTGGCCTCGGGCCTCGCCGAGCGCGGCAAGAGCTGCATCGGCTGCCACATGCCGCGGGCGCTCCGGGCGATCGCTACGGACCCCGATTCCGGCGCCGAAAACGGACCGCCGCGGGACGGCCGGAGCCACGCGTTGCGCGGGCCGGGCGATCCCGAGTTCTGCGCCGAGGCCTTCAAGATCGCGCTCGCGCCGGCGCCGGGCGGCGCGCTCGAGCTCGCGGTCGGCAACCGCGCCGGGCATCGCGTGCCCGGCCTCGACCTGCGGCGATTCGTGGTGATCGTGCGGCAGCTCGACGCGAAGGGCGGCCCGGTCGCCGAGAATCGCGTCGTATTCTCGACCGAGAACCCGCTCTATGTTCGCGAGACGCGGCGGTTCCGGATTCCGCGGGCGCGTGGCGCAGTGCGGGCCGAGACCGTCCTCGTGCACGAGCTGGACGGCGAGGCGGTCGCCGAACTCTCGCGCGAGGAACACACGTGGTGAACGAGAACGTGCCGAAGAGAACACCGTGACGCCGGACACGACATCGATCGAGCAGCACCTCGAGGACGCCCGACGCGTGCTCGGCGAGCTCGGACTGCGAGAGAACCCGGACGTGCGCCTGCGCCCGGTGTCGGGCCACAACACCTCGTTGCTGGTCCCGTGCGTCGGCGGCGAGGACCGCGAGTTCGTCCTCAAGCTGTTCGTCCCGCCGGCCGACGGCGTGTTCTACCCCGCGGGCGTGCGACTCGAGGACTACGCGCGCCGCGAAGGGGCGTTCTATCGGTTCCTCGACACGATCGACCCGACCCGGCGCGAGCTGCCGGCACCGCGCACGATCCTGATCGACAGCGTCGACCCGCCGCGCTGGATCCTGCTCCAGTGGATCCGCGGCGCCGTCGGCCCGGCCGAAGAGGTGCTCGGCGCGGATCAGATCTTCGACGTGCTGCACCGGCTCCGCGGCATCCCGATCGACCGCATGCTCGGCCGGCGCTACTTCCCGCTGAATCACTGGGACGTCATCAGCTACCTCGAGCGCGTGCGCGTGATGTACGACGTCGTGCTGCAGGTGATCGGCACGCGGCGGTGGCGAGGCGTGCAGAGCTTCTTCGACGATGCCGTGCGGTGGACCGAGTCCCGGCCGATGACGCTCGTCCACGGCGACTTCACCGAGCAGAACATCCTCGTCGACGGGGAAGGGCACCCGTTCCTGATCGACTTCGAGCGCGTGGGGATCGGCAACGAGGACCACGACTTCGCGTGGCTCTGGATCCACTCGGCCCGCTCGCAGGGTTGGAAGCGCGCGCTGCTCGACCGCCACCTCGGCTCGCGCTACGGCTCCGACCGCATCCGGGCCGAGTGGGGCATCCGTTCGGCCCTCGTCTACCTGGCGCTCCGCCGCCTGCGCTTCGGGTTCCTCGTGCACGGCGCGGAGGATCCGAACACCGCCCGCAACCTCGCGCTGCTCGACGCCGCGTTGGCCGGCGGCCGCGACCTCTTTCCGCCCCAGTGAAATTTCCGGGCGGGCCGCCTCGGGGCGGCGGCACCAAAGGTGCCGCAAACCGGCGGCACCTCGACCGGGACCAGCGGGGAACGACGCGCGCAAACCCCGTGGAATTGCGGGCTGCAGCGTTCCGAAGATCGACGGCAAGCGGTGGCACACGCTTTGCTTCTCCCCGCGCATGCCCTCTCGCGCACGCTTCGTCACCTCTCCCCACCAGCGACGTCTCGCGGCCACGGCGGCGCTGACCGATGACGAGCTGATGGCCATGTTGGAGCGCGGACAGGCCGAGGACGGCCTCGCCGCTCTTCAGGATCGCTATCACAAGCGCATCCTGCACTTCGTGCGGGGCCTGCTGCGCGATGCTCATCTCGCACAGGACGTGACGCAGGAGGTGTTCGAGAAGGTCTTCCTCAAGAGCCACCTCTATCAGCCCGGTACCAACTTCCGCGCGTGGCTGTTCGAGGTCGCGCGGAACCAGGCACTGTCGGCGCTGCGCGCCCGCCGCCGGAGCCCGCGCCCGGTCAGCAGCCTGATCAACCTGCCGTTCGAGGACGACGAGCAGGATCTGCTCGAGTCGCTGCCGGAGGATCGCGAGAACCGCGACCTCGAGGAGCGCGAGTTCATGGCCGCGTTCGCGCAGGCCGTCGAGGAGCTGCCCGAGCGGTATCAGACGGTGTTCAACCTCTGCGTGCGCGAAGGCCGGCCCTATCAGGAGGCCGCGGAGCGCCTGAACCTGCCGACGGGGACCGTGGCGATCCGGATCATGCGGGCGCGGAAGCGGCTGTTCCAGGCGCTGTCGCATCATCTCGGCCGCCTGCGCCGCCCGCCGGCCTGCTTCCAGTGACGGGGGTGGATGCCGGTCGCGACCGGCATCGTTGATCCGCGCCGGCGAGGGGGTAGACCATCGGGCATGAAGCCCGAGGTGCACGCGGAGACGGTCCAGCTCGCCGGTACCGAGCTGACGCTCGAGACCGGTCGTATCGCTCGCCAGGCATCGGGCGCGGTCGTGGTGCGCTCGGGCGACAACGTCGTGCTCGCCACGGTGGTCGTCGGTCCGGGACGCGTAGGCCTCGACTTCTTTCCGCTGACCGTCGAGTACCGCGAGAAGATGGCAGCCGCGGGGCGCATCCCCGGCAACTTCCAGCGGCGCGAGGGTCGCATCAGCGATCACGAGGTGCTGCACAGCCGCCTGATCGACCGATCGATCCGCTCGCTGTTCCCGAAGGGCTATCGCGCCGAGGTCCAGGTGCAGGTCCAGGTGCTGTCGGCGGATCCGGCGGCGGACCTGACGACGCTCGGGATCGTCGGCGCGTGCGCGGCGCTGCATCTGAGCGAGGCGCCGGCGCTGGGGCCGGCCGTGGGCGTCCGGATCGCCGACCGCCCAGGCGGTGCCTTCACGGCGTTCCCGACCAGCAGCCGCCGCACCGAGGCGTCGCTCGACTTCATCGTCAGCGCCGGACCGAACGGGCTGGTGATGGTCGAGGGCGGTGCGCGAGAGGTCGACGAAGCGACCTGCGTCGCGGCACTCGAGCAGGCGCAGGAGTGGATCGGCCGGCTCGCGCGCGCGATCGACGCGCTGCGCGCACGTGCGGGGGTGCCGAAAGCCGAGCCACCGGCGACGCGCGAAGCGACCGCGTTGCCCGACCCCCACCGAGCGGCGCTGCGCGAGGCACTCGCGATCCCGCAGAAGGCCGAACGGCGCGCGGCGATCGACGCGGCGCGCGCCGCCGCGCTCGCGACGGCGAGCGACGAGGAGGGCGCGGATCTCGCCAAGGCGTTCGACGCGGCGAAGTCGCAGATCGTGCGCGAGACCATCCTGTCGGGTGGCGCGCGGCTCGACGGGCGCGGCGCGACCGATATCCGACCGATCTGGTGCGAGGTCGGCTGGCTGCCGCGCGCGCACGGGTCGGCGATCTTCACGCGCGGCGAGACGCAGGCGCTCGTGACCTGCACGCTCGGCACCGCCGAGGAGGCGCAGCGCGTCGACGGCCTGGACGGCCTGCACGACGAGCACTTCCTGCTCCACTACAACTTCCCGCCGTACAGCGTCGGCGAGATCCGGCCGCTGCGCGGGCCCGGGCGGCGCGAGATCGGCCACGGCTTCCTGGCGCGTCGTGGGCTCCTGCCGGCGTTGCCGTCGTTCGAGGAGTTCCCCTACACGCTCCGGCTCGAGTCGGAGATCAGCGAGAGCAACGGGTCGTCGTCGATGGCCACGGCATGCGGCGGCTGCCTCGCGCTGATGCAGGCGGGTGTCCCGATGTCGAGGCCGGTCGCCGGCATCGCGATGGGGCTCGTCACCGACGGCGAGCGCACGGTCGTGCTCTCGGACATCCTCGGCGACGAGGACCACCTCGGCGACATGGACTTCAAGGTCGTCGGCACCGCCGAAGGCGTGACCGCGCTGCAGCTCGACAACAAGGTCGGCGGGATCACGTCGGAGCAGCTCGGGAAGGCACTCGCGCAGGCTCGCGACGGCCGGCTCCACATCCTCGAAGAGATGGCGAAGACGCTGGCCGAGCCGGCGAAGGAGCTGAGCCCACGCGCCCCACGGGTCGTCCGGACCGCGATCATGCCCGACTCGGTCGCCGTGCTGATCGGGCCACGCGGCCAGACGATCAAGTCGATCGCCGCGACCACCGGCGCGAAGGTCAACGTCGACGACGACGGCGTCGTGCGCATCTACGCCGCCGCGGACGCGACGGCGCGCAAGGCGCTGCGCATGGTGGGCAAGGTCGCCGGCGTCGTGAAGCGCGGCGGCTACTACACCGGCACCGTCGTCAGCGTGAAGGACTTCGGGATGTTCGTCCGGCTCAACGAGGTGGTCGAGGGCCTGGTCGGACGCGACGAGCTCTACGAACGCCGGAACGCACCCGACCGCGCGTTCGAGCCGGGTGACGACATCGTCGTCCGCGTGGTCGGACTCGACGACCGGGGGCGCGTCAAGCTCTCGCGCCGCGCCGCGATCGGCGTCGACGAGGCGCTCGTCGAGTTCTGACCGCCACCGCGGCCGCTCAGCCGTACACGCGCTCGGGCCAGATGCGCTTCACGCGGTCGGCGAGGTGACGCGGCAGCACGCCGTATGCGAACGTGCCCGGCGGCCCCCGGCGGACGGCCACCAGCGTGCCGCTCGCGAGCTGGTGCCGGTCGGTCTCCGAGGTCCGGAAGAACGGCAGGAAGCCCCCCTCGACCTCGAAGTGCCAGATCGCGCCACCGCGCGCCGGCTCGCGCGCCTCGTTGTCGAGGATCGCGAGGCACGCGGCGCGCTCGGCCTCCGCCTGCCGCGCGGATTCGGACTCGAGCTCGCGCGTGCGATCGCGCTCCCGCTCGGCCTGACGTTTCGCCTCGATCTCGCGCTGGCGCTTCGCCTGCTCGCTCTCGAGGCCCTCGCGGCCGACCTCCTTGCGCTTCACCCGCTCCTCGTGCGCGAGTCGGCGGGCTTCCTTCTCGGAGAGGACCTTCGCCTTCTTGAGCTGGTCGCGGAGGTTGCCCATCCCCGGCATCCTACCGCGCGGGGCAGCTCTCGGCCCGCGTGCGGACCGCTCAGATCGGCTCGAGGAACCGCACGGCGACGCCGACCTGGCCCTCGCCGATCGTCTCGACGCGCACCAGCTCCGCTTCCACCGGCTCGTCGCGCCCCTCGATCCGCACCAGGACCCGCGGGCGGGCGGACGAGACGAAGTAGACCCCGGAGGCCGAGATGTTGCGCCCCGGACCGACCAACGAGAGGTCCGCGAACGAGACCGTCACCTGACCGTCGAAGAAGACGCGCTCGGCGACGCGGCGCTCCGCGGTGCCTTGCGCTGGCAGCTCCTGCTGCTCGTCGGGTCGATTCATCGGATAGGCTCCCCGCCGACTCCCTCCACGACAGCATCGACCGAACCCCCGACCGGCCTTGACCGCGCCCGACGACAGACGGGTGGAAACCCCGTATCAGCGCGACGCCGACTACCCGCGTCGCTACCGCGACGAACGGTTCCGGACCGGCAGCGGACCCGCCACGCACCGGCGCGAGGTCCGCGCCATCCGCCGGCTGTTGCGGCGCGCCAGCTGGCGCGACGGCCCATGGCTCGACGTGCCCTGTGGCGCCGGTCGCATGAGCGACCTCCTGCCCGGCCCGCCGATCGGTGTCGACCGCGCGGTGGGGATGCTCGCCGCCGGCGGACCGGCGCGGCCCTCGGTGTGCGCTTCGGCGTCCGCGCTGCCGTTTCCCGACGCGACGTTCGCCGGCGCGCTCTGCCACCGGCTGTTGCATCACATCCCGACGAGCGAAGAGCGCGTGCGGATCCTGATGGAGATCGCGCGCGTCACCGACGGCCCGTTGGTCGTGTCGTTCTTCCATGCGCCGAGTCTGCAGCACGCACGGCGACTGATCGCACGGCAGCTCGGCAAACCAACGAGCGGCCGCGGCGCGATCACGCTCGGACGGTTCCTCGGCGACCTCCGGGCGGCGGGACTGCGGCCGCGCGCGTTCGAAGCACTGCTCCCGTTCGTCAGCGAGCAGTGGCTCGTCCTCGCCGAACGCGCGGCTCCCTGACGCCCGCGAGGCGCCGCTCAGCGGGGCGCGAATCGCGTCTCGCAGAACTCCTCGATCGCCGCCGCGCGCTCGGCCAGGACGAGCGGCCAGGCCACGCCGTCCGGATCGAGCACGCGGGCGTGTCGATCGCCGCCGAACTGACGCGGGAGATTCAGGAGCGCCGACGTGGACGGGTGGCCCTGTGCGGGCAGGCCGAGCACGAAGAGATCCGGATGCGCCTCGAGATCGTCCGCCGTCAGCAACCCGCCCGTGGCGAGGACGATCCCGAGTGGCGACTCCGGATCCTCGACCGCCGCGCGGGACACCGCGTAGGCGCCCTCGCGCTCGCCGATCCAGACCGTCCGCTTGCCGTCGATCGGCAACAGGCGTTCGATCCACCGCAGCGCGTTCTCGACCGCACGCGGCGCACTCGAGAATCGGCCCGGGGATTCCAACACGACGACGTGGTAGCGGTGTTCGGAATCGAAGCCCGCCGCGTCGAGTTTCGCGCGCAGCCAACCGGGATCGGTCGACTCGGGTGTGCTCGGGCGGTCGGCGTGCGCGTCCCACGTCGGCGCGCCCGCCACGAACAGGCACAGCGGCTTTGCGTGGTCCGCGTGGTCGGCATCGGGTACGTCGACCGACACCGCTGCCATCACCTGCGGCTCGCCGACCTCACCCGGCACCCGATCGACCGGCACCGCGAGGTTCATGCGGCCCGAGAGTCCGTGCAGCGCCGGCCGGTTCGCGCACAGGTTCGCGTAGATGGCCTCGGCGCGCTGCAGCTCCGCGGCAGGATCGGCTCCGGGGGCGCCGGGTTCGGCGTTGTAGACGCGATCGACCTGCCACAGTGCACCGTTCAGCATCGCGCGAGAGAACGCGTCGCGCCGCGACTCGGGAATGCGCGACGCGAGTTGCTCGACGCGTAGCGACGTCTCCGGAGTCGTGTCGGTCGCGAGCGGCAGCGCTTCGGCGCGCGTCTTGAACCCGGGCACGATCCAGAAGTCCGCCCCGGCGACCACGTCCTGCGCTCGCGGCGGTTGATCGTCGACGAGGGTGCGCACGTCGACGTGGTAGCGACCGGCGGGCAGGTCCTTCACCTCGATCGCGACGGTGGGCCGCGCGCGAAGCAGATCCTCGACCGCGGTCTTCTCGGTCACGAGCTCGCGATGCCTGGTCTCGCCCTTCGCATCCCGGAGCAGGACCTCGAACGCACACGTGCCGACGTCGGGCACGACGCGCGGCGCGTACATCGTGACGTGCACCTCATGGTAGGTGTCCTGGTCGACGGCCTCGGGGAGCACGAGGGCCATGACGCCGGCGCGGAACCGCGCGAGGTCGTCCGGCTCGGCGCCGGCGGCGATGGCGAGCGCATCGGCGACGACGGTGAACGGCGTGTCCGAGCCGACCTCGGCGAGCCGCGCCGCGATCCGACGACGGACGTCGAGCTCGGCGTCGTGGCTCCGCAAGAAGAGCTGCTGCCGCAGCTCCTGGAGCCACGCGTAGCCGCGTCGTTCGAGACGCATGAACTGGGCGCTCGCACCGTCCACCAACACGAGGCAAGCGGCGAGCGCGAGGACGGAGATGCCTGCTGCGCGAGTCATTCGAGCCCCAGGATACGGTGCATCTGCGGCAGGACACGATACGCGAAGCCGCGCGCACCGGCCCGGCGCGCGAGCTCGGCGACCAGCGCCGGGTCGGGCCGCGCCAGGATCGCCCCGAACGGAGTCACCGGCTGCAGGATCAGCAGCAGGTCCTGGCGATGCGGTGCGAGCCGGTCGAGCGCCCGCTCGAACGACGCGACGCGCACGTCGTTGGTCACGACGATCTTCACGTCGAGGGTGACCGTCCCGCCTCGCTCGACGACGGCGCGCACGCACGCCGCGTGCTCGTCGGCGGGATCCCCGGACTCGAGCGTCTCGGGCAGCTTCCAGTCGGCGCTGACGTGATGCAGGACCGGCAGGACCGCGCGAAGCGCGTCCGGGTCGAGCGCGGCGGTCTCGAGGTGCAGCCGGCCGCGCGCCACGAGCAGTTCGCCGAAGGCTCGCACGAACCCCGGCTGGACCAGCGGCTCGCCACCGGTGATCGACACGGGGACGCCGCCCGGCGCCGCGAACGGCGACGCCGCGGCGCTCTCGAGTGCGAGCGTCACCGCGCGCTCGGCGGTCGCGGGGTTCGGCTCGCGCCGGACGGCCGCACCGATCGCCACGCGGAACGTCGGCTCCGCGACGTAGCTGTTCGGCGTGTCGCAGTAGCGACAGCGCAACGGACAGACCGCGAGGCGGACGAACGCCATCGGGACACCGACGTGCCGCCCCTCGCCCTGGATCGAGTGGAAGATCTCGATCAGCGCGGCGCGCCGACTCTCCGGCGAACCGCTCATCGCGGCCACGGGTCGACCCGCGGGCGACTCACGTGAAGCGGCGCGCGAGCGCGTTCAGCGCGACGATCGCGCGACCGAGCTCTTCATCGGTCACCGCGAACGACAGCCGGAAATGACTCGCCCGCTGGGAGAACGTGCTTCCCGGCACGATCAGCACCTTGTCGGCGAGCGCAGCGTCGAGGAACGCCTGCTCGTCCCCACCCGGCACCGCCGGGAACGCGTAGAACGAGCCCGCCGGGGGCACCAGCTCGAACGCCGGATGCAGCTCGCGCACCAGACGGTCGCGCTTGTTGCGGTACTCGTCGATCCAGGCGGTCATGTCGATCTCGAACCCGACCTCCGCGATCGCCACCTGGAACGGTGCCGGCGCGCACACGAAGCTGAACTGCTGCAGCTTCTTCATCGCGTCCAGCACGTCGGCGGGACCGGTCGCGTAGCCGAGACGCCAACCGGGGACGCCCATCGTCTTGCTGAAGCCGGACAGGTGGATGACGCGGTCGTAGCGGCCGACCGGCGACACCATCACGTCGTCGTAGACGAACGACTCGTAGATCTCGTCCGTGACCACGTACGCCCCGACGCGCGCGGCCTCGCGCACCAGCGCGTCGACGGACGCCTCCGTCAGCACGCCGCCCGTCGGGTTGCTCGGCGAGTTGAGCATCACGATCTTGGTGCGCTCGTTGACGAGCTCGGCGACCTGCGCCGGGTCGGGCTGCCAGTTCGGGTAGAGGTCGTACCAGCGCACCGTCGCGCCGCAGAGCTCGGCGAGCACGCGATACATCGTGAACGCCGGGTCCGGCAACAGGATCTCGTCGCCCGGATCGAGCAGTGACAGGAACGACAGCATCAGCCCGCCGGAGACGCCGCCGGTGACGATGCTGGCCTCGGGGCGTTGGCCGTAGGCCGCCTCGATCCTGGCCTTGATCTTCTCGTTGAGCTCCGGGATGCCCTGCGTGACCGTGTAGCGGTTGAAACCCGCGCGAATCGCGCGGCACGCGGCCTCGACCAGCTCCTCGGGCGGATCGTAGTGGGCCTGCCCGATCGACAGGTTGATCGGGTCCTCCATCGTCGCCATCAGCTCGAAGATGCGGCGGATGCCGCTCGGCTGGATACGACGGACGCGCTCGGCGAGCATGCTCAGGTCGGCCGGAGCTCGGGTCGGGAAACGGTTGCAGGCGATCGTCGGCTCGCCAGCCGGAACGCCTGGTTCAGCCCTTCTTCTCCTCGGCGGGCGTCGGCGTCTCCTCGGCGCCGGGTTCCTTGACCGCGGTGGCCTCGGCCTTGAGCTGCTTCTTGGTCTTCGACTTGAACCGGGTGCGGACCTTCGGCAAGCCGAGGACGGTCTCGCCCTCCTGCCAGCGGCCTTCCTTCTTCAGCGCCGACAGTCGCTCCATGCGGGTCCAGACGTTGCGGGACCCGCGGAGGCCGCCGGAGACCTTCAGGCTGGAATGGATCGACATCGTCTCGGGGTGGCTTCGCGCCGTTCAGCGGGGTGAGGGGTCGGGGCTCGATCAGAAGTGGTACGGCGAGCGCGGCAGCTTCTCGATCACATCGTCCAGCCCATCGGCGAAGTCCGGCTTGTCGACGCCCTTCAGGGCGTCGATCCGTGCGCGCTCGCGCGCACCGGACTTGTCGGTGTAGCAGACGACGAGATAGATCGGCTCGCCGGTCTCGCGGTGCACCCCCGGCCGGAGCCGGGTGGTCGTCAGACCGTGATCCCGCAGCCAGGCGGCCAGCCGGGCCGCCGCCTCGCGTTGGGGGGCCGGATACCATACGAGCCCGTAGCCGAAAGTCGAGAGGGCTTCCTCCTCGTGGCTCCGATCGAGCGGCCGCGAGGCGGGCAGGTAGCTCGGGTTGGTGCCGCGCCGCGCATCGCCGGCGTCGCGTCGGAGCCCCTCGGCGTGGGCGACGTCGGCTCCCGAGGTCGCGCGGCCGATCGCGAAGCCGAGCCCGAGCGCCCCGAACGCCAGCGCCAGCACGACGAACGCCGGCCAGCCCGCGGTGGCCGAGGTGCCGCGCCGCCCGCCCTTCGGGGACCGCCGCCCCGCCGGCTCGACGAGGCTGCGGAGCCAGTCCCAGGCGCCGGCCAGTCCCGCCCCTGCCGTCGCGCCACGCCGGCTCGGCGCCGGTCGCACCCCCTGCGCCCGCGCGCCGAGGATCTCGAACAAGTCACGGCCATGCTTCCTGGCCATCATGCACCTCCCGGGCCGGCCGCGTCGGCCGACCCAACGCCCTGGATCGATGTCGTGTGGGTCGCGCGCCACTGACCCTGGCGCGCCGGATTCCGGCCGCACCGTAGCGACCCGCCGAGGCGTGCGCAAGCGACGGGATCGTCGGGGCTACAGTGCGATCGCCACGCGAATCCGCTCGAGCACGTCGGCCTGCGCGGGGCCCGGGTCCTTCAGGAACGTCTCGCCCCGCTGCCGCGCCTCGTCGTCGCGACCGAGCAGCTGGAGCGCGCGGATCTCGTACAGCACCGCGAGGCTCGCGTCCGCGTCGCGCGCACGTTGACCCTTCGCCACCGCTTCGAAGCACTTCAGCGCCTCGGCGGCGTGGTCGGGACCGCGCTCGAGGAAGGTCATGCCGAGCTGCAGGTTCGGGGTGACCTCGTCCGGCCGGAGCGCCAGGCAGCGCCGCAGCGCGGTCTCCGCGGCGTCCAGATCGTGGTGGATCAATGCCTGCTGCCCCGCTTCGAGCTTTCGATGCCACTCCTGGATCACCGCGTTCCGGACCGCGTCGGTCGGCACCTGGTCCGGCGCGACCGCGAGGAACTTGACGAACTCGTCGAAGGCCGCGTCGTCCCGTCCGCCGGCGAGCTTCAGCTCCCAGCCCCGATCGCGCAGGGTCTGCGCGTAGAGCTCCAGAATCTCCCGATCGTCCGGCGACTCCTCGTGCAGCCGTTCCAGCAGGACCAGCGCCTTCAGCATCTCGCGCCGACCGCGCGCGGCCACGGCGCGCATCAGGCGCCCGTCCGCATTGTCGGGCTCGAGCTCGAGAACGCGGTCTGCCAGGCGATCCAGCTCGTCGGGTGTCAGCGTGTAGAGCTTCTGATGACCGATCGCCGCGATGACCCGCGCCAGTCCGAGCCGCGCGTCGCGGTCATTGGGCTTCAGTGCCAGATACGCTTCGTAACGACGGCGCGCGTCCTCCATGTGGTTCTGCGCCATCTGCGCCACCGCCAGGAAGTACTGGATCTGGGGGTCGTCGACGCCCGCCGCGAGCGCCTGTCGCGCGGCGGACTCGGCGGTGGCCGCCATGCCCTCCTCGCCGAGCAGCATCTCGATGCGGGCCCGGTGCGCCTCGGGACGCGTCGGATCGATCGCGATCGCGTCCCGAAAGTGCTTCTCAGCCGACAGCAGTGCGCCGGTCGCCGCGTCGCAGCGCCCGAGCAGACACTGCGCCTCGTAGTCGTTCGGGTTCGTGCTCAGCACGCGCTCGAGCAGGGCGCGCGCCGCGACGACGCCCGGCGCGTCGGGCGCCGCGTGGGCGGACGCGTCGAGGGCCCCGGCGAGCTGTTGCTCCGCCCGGTCGCACAGCACTTCCGGCGCGTCGGGATCGATCCGCTGCAGGATGCCGAGCTGCTCGGCGACCGCCGCGTCGTCGCCACGCCGGCGCGCGATCCGGAGCGCCGTCAGGTGGATCCCGACGCGCTGTCGCCGGACGTCCGCGCCGTCACCGAGTGCATCGAGGGCCCGCGCGGCGCGTTGTGCGTGACGATAGGCCTCCTCCAGCCGACCGTCGAGCTGCGCGCGGCTCGCGAGCCGCTTCTCGGCCTGGAACCGGTGCTCGGGGTATCGCGCGACCTCGGCCGCGTGCGTGAGCAGCGTGCGCACCTCGTCGTCGAGCGGGTTCCGCGACGCGATGTCTGCGGCGAGATCGATCGACGCGGCGGCATTGTCGGAGTCGCGCGCGAGACTCGCGCGCCACAATGCATCGCTCGACTCGAAAGCGGCCGCGCGACCATGGGCGAGGATCGCCAGCGGGACGATCGCCACGGCGCACGCAATGCCACCGATCGGGCGGCGGAGACTGCCCAATGCCAATGCGAGACCCGGTATGGCGAGATACAGATATCGGTCCGCCGCCGCGAGCGCCGTCGCCGGGAACGCGGTGTTGAACGGCAGCAACGCGAGGGCGAACCACGCGAGTCCGGCCGCCACGCGCGGCGCGCGCTTGCGCAGCAGGACGATCGCCGCGATCCACGCCGCGATCACGCACAGCCCCGGCAGGAGCCGGCTCGCGAACGACTCGAACGTCTTGACCTCCGGGTAGAGGACGTCGAGCGACACGGGCCACAGCGCGGTCGTCACGTAGTGGAGGAACGCCCCGGGCACGCGCGCGAGGCGCTCGGCGACGCTGCCCCCGCCCCGGATCGTGCCCTCCGCCGCCGCGATGCTCAGGTGATGGAGCCCGGCAGCGACCGCCACCACCAGGAGCGTGAGCACGGCCGGGCGCGCGCGACGCCAGTCGGTTCCGCCGGCCAGCCACGCGACGACCGCCGCGCACAGCGGCAGGACCAGCGCCGTGCCGTTGCTGTACACGGCGAGCAGCCCGAACGCGCCCGCGAGAAGCGCACTCTTGCCGGGCGCACGGTCCCCGCGCGCCCCGGCCGCCACCGCGTCGAGCGACAGGAACACGAAGATCCCCGCCAGCAGGACCTTGCGGCTGCTGAGCCAGAGCGCCCCTTCGACCAGCGCCGGGTGGAGCAGGAACACCGCGGCGACGCCGAACGCCAACCGCCGCCCGAGCCCCAGCCGGCCGCAGAGCCGCGCGAGGAAGAACGCACCCAGGACGTGGAGCAGCAGCGAGTGCAGGTGCGGCCCGCGCGGCCCCCCGAACAGGTGCAGGTCGAGCCAGATCGAGAGGTGCGTGACCGGGAGCCAGGCGTTCGCGATCGGCAGACCCGGATCGAGCGCACGCGCGAGGCCACCGGTCGCCAGCGGCGAGGCGGGTCCGTAGTAGAGCGGATCGTCGAAGTTGAGCTGCCCGGCGTGCCACGCACTCGGACCGAGCACCAGCGCGCAGAGGCCGAGCAAGCAGAGGAAGCCCGTCAGGCCGAGCCGGTTCGAACCTTCGATCTTGCCGTCGTCGCGCATCGCTGAATCCGAGTTGGATCGCTCCTCGGTCATGGGCGGCGGAGTCGGAGAAGCCTCGCGGGACGCGAGGATTTCGGCGCCGGAGCGGCCCCGAAGGAACGGCAGCGCCGCCGACTGCCGCGGTGCATTCCCACCGCAGGCGGGTTCACCCGTTCCGTTGCGGCGGGAGGCGGCGCTGGGTAAAGACGCACAGGTTTAGCGGGACGCGATGCGCATGTCGTGCCCCGTCTCGCCGACCGACGAGCCGTGCCCTCCGGATCCCCTCGTACCCGCGACTGCCTTCCATGACGAACGTCCTTCACTCCGCGACGATCCTCATCGCGCTCGCCTGCTGCTGCACCGCGCCGCTCGCCGCACAGGACAGCCCGCCTCCCGACAGCCCGCCTCCCGACCGTGTCGAACTCAGCAACGGTGACGTGCTGACCGGCAAGCTCCTCGCCGTCACCGCCGAGAACGTCAAGTTCCACACCGAGGCGCTCGGTGACGTCGAGATCCCGATCGCGGAAATCGTGCAGCTCTCCTCCGGGCACGCGGTCCAGTTGCAGACGGCGTCCGGCGAGCGCGTGGACGGCCGCGTCGCCGCGCTCGAGAACGGCGCGCTGCGCGTGCAGGTCGACTCCCAGGAACGGTCCTTCCCGGTGGCCGACCTCGTCGAGCGCCGGCCGCCGGTCCAGTGGACCGGGTCGGTCGCCATCGGCGGCAACTACTCGACCGGCAACACCGAGCGCCGCGGCGCGGCGGTGAGTGCGAACGCGGTCCGTCGCACCGACGACACGCGCTTGACCGGTTCGTTCCAATGGGTCTACGCGGACGACCGCGACCCGACGACGCGCGAGTGGAACCTCACCCAGCGCCGCATCTACGGCGCCGCGGAGTACGACTACTTCCTGAGCAAGAAGCTGTTCGCGTACGGGCAGGGCAGCCTCGAGAACGACGTCTTCAAGGACCTCGACCTGCGCTCGACGATCGGTGTCGGTCTCGGTTACCAGCTCTACGAGCAGGACGACTTCAAGCTCTCGGCCCAGGCCGGTATCTCATACGTCGACGAGAAGCGCAGCATGAGTCCCGACCAGAGCTACATCGCCGCACGCGTCGGCTACGGGCTCGAATGGAAGCCGATCGAGTCGCTGACGGTCCTGTCCGACGGCCAGATCTTCCCGAGCCTCGAGGACAAGGACGACGTCTACGCGCGCAACGACCTGCGGCTCCGGATGAAGGTGAACGAGGCGCTGTTCGCGCAGTTCCAGTGGATCGTCGACTGGGACAACTCGCCCGCCCCGGGCACGGATCCGACCGACCAGCAGTTCTTCCTGTCGGCCGGCTGGTCGTTCTGAGGCCGGACCGCGATGCGTGACCGTGTCCTCGAGGTCCTGCGCCACACGGCCGCCGCCTACGGCGACGACCTTCCGCTGCCGCGGAGCGCGGCCACGCCGTTCGCCGCCGCACCGCCGCACACCGCGACCTCGCCGCGGCCGGACCGACCGGCCCCAGTCGACACCGGCGAGCTGCCGCTCGACCTCGACGCGCTGCGGCCGATCGCGCTCGCCTGCACCCGCTGCAAGCTCCATGCAGCGCGCAAGCACGTCGTCTTCGGCGAGGGCGATCCGAACGCGCGCGTGATGTTCGTCGGCGAGGCGCCCGGCGCGCGCGAGGACGAACAGGGCCGGCCGTTCGTCGGTCCGGCCGGACAGCTCCTCGACCGCATCATCGAGAACGCGATGGGCCTCGCCCGGAGCGACGTCTACATCGCCAACGTCAACAAGTGCCGGCCGCCGGGCAACCGCAACCCGGAACCCGACGAGATCGCCGCGTGCGTGCCGTACCTGCGCGCTCAGGTCCGGGCGATCCGCCCGGCGGTGCTCGTCACGCTCGGCCGCGTGGCCGCGCAGAACCTGCTCGGCACGGCGCAGCCGATGCGCGCCCTCCGCGGCCGGGACCTGAGCTACGAAGGCATCCCCGTGGTCGCGACCTGGCACCCCGCCTACCTGCTCCGACAGCCGAGTGCCAAGCGCGAGACCTGGGAAGACGTGAAGCGGGTCAACCGGTTGCTCGGCCGACCCGAGATCCCGACCCGCGCCGCCCCCGGCGAAGCCGATCGCCGACCTTCGCCTTGACCCTTGTGCGGCACAGGGCTACGGTCCGCCGCGCTGCACGCTCGGGCCACCCCCTCTGGCCCGCTCGCCCCATAGGCTGCCACACCTCTCGCCTCAGGGAGACAGAATGAAGACCCGATTCCTCCTCCGAGGACTTGCCGTCCCCGCAGCGTCCCTGCTGTTCGCGTGCTCCGGCACGCAGGGAACGGGCGCGGACGAGACCGGCGGCGGCGCACCGTCCGCCACGACGTCCGAAGGCCAGACCGCCCAGCAGCCCGGCGCGACGGGCGAAGCACCGTCCGCGCAGGGCCAAGGCGACCAGGAGCCCTCCGAGTCGGTCGATCGCCAGCGCCGCGAACTGCTCGTCAAGCAGGGCCTGGAGCGCGCGCGACGCGCGATCCAGCTCAAGCTGTACGAGGACGCGCTGCACGCGTCCGCCGATGTCCTCGAACTCGACCCGAACAACGACGAAGCGCGCGGCATCTTTCTCTCGGCGGAAGAGGTTCTCGGCGACGAGGTCTCCCGCATCGCGGAGAAGACCCAGGACAAGATCTTCCGGGCCCGCATCGCGATCGAACGGGACCGCTACCGCGCCATGCAGCTCGTGCAGCAGGCCGACGCGAAGATCGACCTCGGTCGGTACGGCGACGCCATCGACGACTACGACAAGGCGCTGCTGATCCTCAAGTACAACCCGTGGCTGACCCCGGGCAACGAGCTCTCGCGCACGATCGAGGCGAAGCTGAAGTCGGCGCAGCAGGGTCAGGTGCAGGCGTTGCGCGACAACGAGGAAGCCGCGCAGGCGAAGTCGCGCGCCGATCTGGAGGAGTCGGAGCGCCAGCAGCGCCTCGAGCGTGAGGAGCGCGTGAAACGCCTGATGATGCAGGCCAACCGCGACTTCCAGCTCGGCAACTTCCGCTCTTCGATCCAGCTCCTCGACCAGGTGCTGCGCCTCGAGCCGAACAACGCCGGTGCGCTCCAGCTCCACGACCTGGCCAGCCGGGCGAATCACGACAACAACGTCGACCTGGCGAAGCAGCGCTGGAAGCAGGAGTGGGTCAAGACGTTCGACGACCTGAACATGTCGAGCATCCCGCAGTCGGACACCGTGGTGTTCGACCTCAAGCGTTGGGCCGAGGTCAGCCAGCAGAAGCCGTTGTCGTTCACGCCACCGGAAGAGCTCGAGAGCCCCGAGGAGCGCGCGATCATGGCGTCGCTCGAGAGCACCAGCCTCGAGCACAACTTCTCGTCGGCGACCATCAACGACTGGTCGAAGTTCTACGCGAGCGTGACCGGCGTCAACTTCGTCGTCGGTCCGTCGGCGCGCGAGCTGGACGAGGCGACGACGACGCTGACCGACTTCCACCTTCCCAACATGTCGGTGAAGAAGGCGCTCAACGTCATCTCGAGCCAGACCGGCGTGAAGTGGGTCGTGCGCGATGGTGTCGTGTTGCTGGTGTCGTCCGAGACGCCGACCGGCAAGACCTATCTCTACCCCTACCCGGTCCGCGACCTCGTGCTCGGCGTGAAGAGCCACCCCGGCCCGAAGCTGAAGCTGTCCGTCCCCGGCGAGGAGTTGGATGCGTTCTTCGACGAAGAAGAGCCCGCGCCGACCGTCGTCGACGACGGTCGCCTCCAGGACCTGATCCGGAACAACATCGAGCCGACGACCTGGGATGAGGGCATCAGCACGATGAGCTACCAGGCCGGCGTGCTGCTCGTCCGCAGCACCCGGTCGGTGCACCAGAAGATCGACAAGCTCCTGACGGACCTGCGCCGCGCGGTCGGCATCCAGGTGGACGTCGAAGCCCGGTTCCTCCGCGTCGAGGACAACTTCCTCGAGGACATCGGCGTCGACTTCCGCGGTCTGGGCGACCAGTCGTCCCAAGGCATCCCGGGACGCGGCCTCGAGAAGAACAACAACAGCAACGTCCGCTTCAACGACTTCGGTCGCCCGGAGCTGATCACCCCCGCGTCCCCGGGCGAGATCGGCACCGGCACCGAGCCCGGCGTGTTCTTCGACGATGGCGGCGACGGCGACCTGCTCGCCCGCACCCAGAACCTCTACGACCACGCCCTGGGCGGCGGCCCGAACGGCATGAACAACGCCGGCGGTCTCTCGCTGCAGTACGCCTACCTCGGCGACACCGAGGTCGAGGTCATTCTCCGCGCGGTCCAGAAGCAGGAGCGGAGCGAGCAGATCGTCGCGCCGCGGCTGCTGGTGTTCAACAACACGCGCGCGCACATGCAGGCGCTGCGGGCCACGTCCTACATCGCCGACTTCGGCGTCGAGATCGCGCAGGCTGCCGCGGTGGCGAATCCGGAGATCAACGTGGTGCGCGACGGTGTCGTGCTGGACGTCCGGCCGGTGGTGTCGGCCGACCGCCGCTTCATCACGATGGAGCTACGGCCGACCGTGATGGAGCTGCTGACGCCGATCCCGACGTTCACCACGACGCTCGGCACGGGCCAGCCGGTCTCGATCCAGCTCCCGACCGTCACCCTGCAGAGCGTCCGGACGACGGTGACGATGCCCGACGGCGGCTCGATCCTCCTCGGCGGCATGAAGCTGGCCGAACGGCAGAAGCAGGAGTCGGGCGTGCCGATCCTGAAGGATCTGCCCGGCCTGTCCTTCTTCTTCAGCCGGAAGGGCAGCTACATCGCCAACCGCAAGATCATCGTGCTGATGCGCGCGCGGATCATCGTCCCCGCGGAACTGGAGCCGGACGTCCCGGCGGACGAGTACCAGACGCTGCTGCAGAACGGCTGACCGGCCCACGCCCGCCACACGCTGCCGGCGACCCGCGCGGTCGCCGGCACGTTGGAATTCGCTGAACCGGTCGCTAGACTCCGGCGTTCCCCCGCGTGATGCGATCGTCCCCTCCGATCGCCACAGCCGGCGAATGCCCCCGCCGGCCCAGTCCCCTCAGCACAGATTCGACGGCACGGACCCGGCGATGGCGTCGGAACGCGTGTCGTTCCAGACCCCTTTTTCCGCAATCCCCGAGCCAGGGGGCCCCCTCTTGATGAAGCTTGGAAGGTCCGTGTTGGCGGCCGCGATCGCCGGCGCCCTCCTCACCCTGACGGCGCCGGCCGGAGCGCAGGCCTCGAAGCCGGACAAGAAGCTCGAGCGCGACATCTCCTTCGTCCGCAAGCTCGCGACCGACCTCCGCTTCATCGGGCTCGCGCAGCAGGAAGTGGAGACGCTGAAGGCCTCGCACCGCGATTCGGCGGAGTTCAAGGAGGTCTTCCAGCTCGGGATCGAGATCGCGTTGATCGGCGCCCGCTCCCACCCGAACCGTGAGGAGCAGCGCACGCTGTTCAAAGAGGCTCTCGACCAGTCGCGCGAGTTCATCGACCGGTACGGGAACGACCCGGTCGCCGACCGCGCGCGGCTGACGCTGATCGAGGCGTGCTACGAGTACGGCAACTTCCTGACCGAGGAGATCGAGATCGCCCGGCAGGAGTCCCCCGACCGGGTCGCCGACCTCGAGGAAGCCGCTCAAAAGGTGTTCCGCGACGGCATCGAGGCGAGCGACACGGTGATGTCGAAGCTCGCCACTGCGAAGGACGAGCCCGGCTCGGACGCGCAGCGCGACTACTACCGGACGTGGCTCTACAAGGCCATCCTCCAACGCGAGATGGCCCGGGCGGTCAAGCGCGACCGCGACGCACTCGCCGCGATCTCGCGCTCCACGTTCGAAGACCTGATCCTCGACGTCGGTGAGGAGAGCCTGCTCGGGCTCCGCGCCTGGTTCGAGATGTCGAAGATCAACGAGGTCCTCGGCAACTACGACGGCGCCTTCTCCGACTACAAGGACACCATCGACAGCATCCAGACCGCGCTCGATGACGCGCAGCAGCTCGGCTTGCGCCGCGACGCGCAGGAGGTGCTGTTCCAACTGATGCAGGAGGCCTACGACCGCGGCACGAACGCGCTGTTCACGCAGGGCAAGATCCAGGAGACCCTGCAGTTCATCGAGAAGTTCCGCAGCGACCTCCAGAAGTACGGCGAGGAGGGCGCCGATCCGTTCGACATCGCGAGCCCGCAGTACGGGCATCCCGTGTTCCTCACACAGGCACGCGCGATGGCGGAGTCCGGCGATCCCGAGTCCGTCGCCCGTGCGCTCGAACTCGCGCAGAAGATCAACAGCGCGCACCCGAACGACATCGTCGGCATCAAGGCGAAGAACCTGATCCGCGACATCCTCGCGGTCCAGAGCAACCTCGTCAGCGGCGCGCTCCTGTACGAGGTCGCGAAGGGCGACTACCAGAACCGCGACTACGAGCGCGCGCTGAAGGAGTTCAAGCGCGCCTACGCGGCGATGACGCCCGAGGAGAAGACCAAGGACGGCCTCGAGCTGTGGACCTCGATGGGTCGCAGCTACGGGCTGCTCAACCGCTACCTCGAGGCGACGCTCGCCGCGTCGTACGGGCTGGAGCATCACGGCGACGACGCACCGGAGGAAGCACAGGTCGCCGCCGCGGACGTGCTCGAGAAGGCATGGCCGCTCTATCGCCGCGACACCAAGAACGATGACGCACCGCCGATCGAGCAGCTCGGTCAGCAGGTGAACGACCTGCTGAAGAAGTTCGGCGGCGAGGGCAGCGAGGCGAAGGCGCTCTGGCGTGAAGGCAACCGCCTCCTGCAGGAAGGCAAGTACGCGGAGGCCGCGGCGCGCTTCAAGAAGGTGCCCGCCGACACGGCCTACCACGAGGTCGCGCAGGGCCGCATCGTCGTCGCCCTCGAGGTCGCCGGCGACTACAAGGCCGCGCGCCAGGCGATCGAGGACTACCGCACCTGGGTGAAGTCCCCCGAGGCGCAGCTCCCCGACGACCGCCGTGATCTCGTCGACAACCGGAAGCAGACGATCGCGACGATCGAGTTCTACGACGGCTACATGGACTACAAGGAGGCGACCGGATTCGGCGACGAGAAGAAGGCCCAGCCGACGAGGTACGAGCCGACGATCCGGAAGCTCGAAGGCTGGCTCGACAAGTACGCCGCCGACGGCCCGAACTACGTCGGTCGCTGCTACGACATGATCTCGCGGCTCTACGCGGCGCTCGGCCAGATCGACAAGGCGGAGGAGAACTACCGCACCCTGCGCCGGCTCGAGCCGAACAGCCCGCTCGTCCCGCTGCTCGCGACCCAGGTCTTCGCATCGCACTTCGAGCAGGTGAAGCGGCTCGAGGTCGAGCTCAAGGCGCTGCGCGAGAAGGGCGCGCCGGAGAGTGAGTGGAAGCCCGTCACGCAGAAGCTCGACGACGCTCGACGCGCCGCGATCGCGAGCGGCCTCGACTACATGCACAACGCGGCCAACCCGCAGTACGGCGTGCTGTTCAACACGATGCTCCTCGCGCACGATCTGCAGGACTGGAAGACCGTCGAGGACGTCGGCCACAAGATCGTCGAGCTCTACGCCGACTCGAAGGATGACGGCCCGAAGGTCGAGCAATGGGTCAACCCCATGCTCGGCGAGGCGCTCCTGCGGCAGCGCCGTTTCAAGGAGGCTGTCGAGCTGCTCGAGAAGGCCGCGAAGGCCAACCCGAACAACTACCCGGTGAAGCGCTACCTCGACCTCGCGCAGGGTGGCTGGTTCGAGTTCGACTCGGCCGGCAACCTGGTCGAGGTCGCCGGACTGGACCAGCCGATCCCCGCCTACAACCGGCACTGGAACGAGTACAAGGTCTACGCGCTCAACCCCAACCGCGGCGTCGATCAGTTCAGCCTCGACTGGTACCAGTTCTACCTCGAGTGCTACATGTTCGCGAAGCGGGCGGCGCGCAAGGACAGCAAGTACGCCGACTACGCGAAGTCGCTCTACAACATCGCGCGGTCCACCGACGACTTCGCCACCCTCAAGAAGAAGGGTGACGAGGGGATGCGCATCTACGGCCTCTTCAACGCGATTCGGTGAGGAGCCCTTCGATGACGCGACAGCAGAGAATCCAGATGAAGAACCAGATCGCGCTGTTCCTCGTGGCGAGCGTGCTCGGCACGGCCGTCGCGACGGCTCAGGACAAGATCAACGACGTCATCCAGACGACCCAGGGCCAGCGCATCCGCGGGGTGGAGGTCACGGCGACCACCAGCAAGACGATCAGCTACACAAAGGGCGAGGAGTCCAGCGATCTCCCCGCGACGCGGCTGCTGGACATCGTCTGGTCGGATCCGCCGGAGGAGTACGCGCTGGCGCGTGCCGCGCTCCGCAACGCTGACTTCGCGACGGCCGCCAACATGTTCACGGAGGCCGCCAACAAGACCAAGCGCGAGCCGCTCGAGGCCGAGTGTCGCTACCAGGCCGCGGCCGCGCTCGTGCGCGGTGCGGGCACCGACACCGCGAAATCGCAGGAAGCGGTGAAGAGCCTCAACGACTGGCTCGCGAAGTGGCCCGACGGCTACCGTGCGCCAGACGCACAGCTGATGCTCGGACGAGCCTACGTCGCGGCCGGCGATCCGGCGCAGGCGCAGACGACCTTCAAGAAGTTGTCGGACGACACGCTGAAGAACGGCTGGGCGCCCATCTGGAACGCTCGCGCGCGCTTCGAGCTCGCTCGCGCGCTGCTCGCGGCTGGCGACTTCGACGGGGCGCGGAACGCGTTCCGGGCCGCGTCCTCCGCGGCCGACACCGCCGCCGGCCAGGACGGGTCCTCGGAGGAGATCGTCTCGCTCCGCGCGGACGCCGCGGTCGGGATCGGCGAGACGATGGTCCGCGAGGGCAAGTTCGAGGACGCGCTCGCCTACTTCCAGGACCTCGTCCATCAGGCCAAGAGCGACGCGATCCGCGCTGCGGCGAAGGCGGGTCAAGGCGAAGCGCTGTTCCTCAAGGCGCAGAAGGCCGGCACGGTCGACGGACTCCGCGAGGCACAGATCGCCCTTGCCGAGGCCGGCATGCTCGACAGCACCGCGGGCGAGACGACCGCGAAGGCGCTCTACTACTCGGGCGAGGTCCTGCTCGCGCTCGGCCCCGACCACGAGGCGTCGACCTACAAGCAACGCGCGGCGGACTACTTCCAGTCGGTGGTGAAGAACTTCCCGAACACCGTCTGGGCGCCGAAGGCCGCGGAGGCGGCCCGGCAGTGAAGCACACCACGAGCGCCTCGGGCATGCGACTCGAGACCTCGGAAACCACGGTTTTCGGCGGCGAGGGGCTTTCGCTCGGCGCTGCCGTTGCGGACACTCCTCCGGCCCTGTTCGGTTCGAACCCCTCCCACGGGCACGCCCCCCGCCCGTCAACCCCTGCAAGACACAGACGGCTCATGTTGCGGATCCAGAACCCCCTCCGCGCCGCTCTCCCGGCGCTGATGCCCCTCTTCGTGGCCTCGGTCGCGTTCGCTCAGGACAAAGGCGAGGCGCCGCTGACCGCTCCGAATCCGGTCGCCGAAGCCTTCCGGAACGCCGGCGTCATCGGCTACGTCATCGTCGGTCTGTCGATCGTCGCGGTCGCGCTGATCATCGAGAACTTCGTCGCGATCAAGCGCGACAAGCTCGCCCCGCCCGACGTCATCGACGAGTTGGAGGCCCTGTTCGAGGAAGAGAACTTCCAGGAGGCGATGGACCTCTGTGAGAGCGAGCGCGTCTACCTGACCAACGTCGTCCAGGCCGGACTCTCGAAGCTCGGCCACTCGTTCGACACGATCCAGCAGGCCGTGCGCGAGATGGAGGAGGAAGAGACCGTCAAGCTCTTCCAGAAGATCGGCTGGCTCAGCCTGATCGCCGCGTCGGCGCCGATGCTCGGTCTGCTCGGCACGGTGACCGGTATGTTCGTGACGTTCGGCCAGATCGCACTGGCCGGCGGCTCGGTCAGCCCGGCCCAGCTCGCCGGTGGTATCAAGCTGGCCCTCGTGACGACCATCTTCGGTCTGATCGTGGCCCTGCCGACCGGCGCGTTCTTCTTCACGTTCCGCAACAAGGTGGTGCGGACCGCGATCGAGGTCAACGCGATCGCCGAAGACCTGTTCGAGCGCTTCCGCACCGCGAACAAGGGCTGATGCCTGGACCCGTCGCGTCCCTTCCCCCGAACCAGCCGGCGGCGATGAACCCCCCGGTGGGTCTGATCGTTGCGTGAGGGCTCGGCCGGGCGACCCCCCCCCCGGCCGCGCCGACACCACCCGACACCGAGACAGACGACATGTCAACGCAGTCCGAACGAGCGCAGCAGGAAGTGGAGCTGGACATGACGCCCATGATCGACTGCGTCTTCCTGCTGATGATCTTCTTCGTGCTGGTCATCGACCTGAGCCAGAAGAACCTCGAAGACCTGATCCTGCCGAAGGCGAAGTACGCGGTGCCGGACGAGAATCCGCCCGATGTGCGCCCGATCATCAACATCACGCAGGACGGGCACATGGTCTACAAGGGCAACACCTACTACGACCCGGCCCAGAAGGACAATATCAGCGGCTTGAAACAGATGCTCGTCGAGTGGAAGCGCGACCTCCCGCTCAAGAAGGAGCCGCAGAACATCGGCGGCCACATGGTCGAGCTCGTCAACGACCCGGTCCTCGTGCGCGCCGACAAGTGGACTGAATGGCACTACGTCGGCGTGTTCATGACCGCTTGCAGCCAGCCCGAGGCCGCGTTCTGGAAGCTCGAGCTGGCGATGTCGGAGAAGGACAAGGAAGAGCAGATGCTCAGGGGGCGGGGTATCGGCAACTGACCCGTTCCCGCCGTTCAGTGAGCCTCTGAGCAGGAGCCTCTGAGCAGGCGCCCCCGACCGACGAACGAAACAGCGCGAGAGACGAATCGATGGCCAGCCACCTGAAAGACGCCGAAGAGGAAGCCAAGCCGGACATGACGCCGATGATCGACGCCGTGTTCCTGCTGATCATCTTCTTCCTGTGCATCGACTTCAAAACGCTCGAAGCGAAGCTGCCTGCGTATCTGCCGAAGGACAAGGGCTCGCAGGCGACGTCGTCGCCGCCGGTCGAGCAGCTCTCCCTCAAGATCCTCAACGACGAGTGGGGCCGGGAAGTGCCGCGCATTCCGGGCAAGGCCAAGCCGTTCGCGCTGATCGGCCACAAGGTCCACTGGCTGCTCGGCCCGAAGAAGTTCACCGAGCTGACCGAGCTCGTCGATGAGCTCGAGCGCATCGCGAGCGACCCGCGCCAGCGCGTCCCGGACGACAAGAATCCGGGCCGCATGAAGAAGAAGCCGATCGTGATCGAGCCGCAGCCAGGCGCCACCTACGGCGACGTCGCGACGACGGTCGACGCCGTGACCAAGGCCGGCTTCGAGGAGATCAACTTCGGCGGCGGACGCGGCACGCGTCAGCAGTAGCCTGGCCGCGTCCGCGGTCGCTTGGCCGCGTCCGCGGTAGTCGGGCCGCGCCCGCGGTGAGCGGTCCGCGCGGCGCCCGTCGCGCGCGCGGTGCGCACGCACGACGATCCGCGGAAGGCCTCGTCGTTGAACCGGGCGCCGCTCGCCCGCGTTCTCGACGCGCCCCCATCCCGTATGGCTCGCCCGGGGACGCGCGATGACGACACCGGTTTCGGCATCGGAGCACGCCGCGAAGGCCGACACCACGCCGATGATCGACGCGGTGTTCCTGCTGATCGTGTTCTTCCTCTGCCTCGACTTCCGCACGCTGGAGTCGAAACTGGCCGCCTACCTGCCTCGCGACTCGGGTGGTGGCGTCGACATGCCGCTCCCGGTGGAGCCGCTCACCGTCGCGGTCATCGTCGACGACTGGGGAACGGCGGTGCCGCGGCTCTCCGGTCGGGAGCAACCCTTCGCGCTGGTCGGTCACCGGATCCACTGGCGCCTCGGTGCGAAGCGATTCGCCGAGCTCCGGGACCTGGTCGACCAGCTCGCGCGCCTCGCGCGGGACCCGCACCAGCGCGTACCCGACCTCGCGATACCCGGCCGCAGCAAGCAGCGGCCGGTCGTCATCGAGCCCTGGCCCGGCGCCACCTATGGCGACGTCGCGACGACGGTCGACGCGGTGAGGCAGGCCGGATTCGACGAGATCCAGTTCGGCGGCGGTCGCGGCGCGCGCCAGCGGTGAGCGGGCCTCGCCGAGCTCGGGAGGTTCACCCGCACGCCGAGCGGCCCCCGCCCGACCCGGGATCGCAGCCTCCCTCGCCGACGCGGCGTCCGGCCGCAACCAGAGGGGCACGCCCACTTTCGGAGGTCGCGCCCCGCGGCGATCGGCCGCGCCTTCGTGTCGAACAAGGTCTGGCATCGGGCCGCTGCCACGGCTAGCTTGTCGCGACACCTGGACGGGATCCCTCCCCCGCCCCTCGCTGACCCCCCCCCCTTCCCTGCCGATGCCGATCGCCGTCTCGCTCGCCCGAGTGACCCGGTCCTCGCGCCGCGCAGGGTCGCCCGAAATCGACCCGCGCTCGCCCGGTTCGCCACGCTCCGGACGTGCCCTGAACGACACAGGCTGAGATGACTTTCGAACCCCGTCGTCTTCTCGCAGGAGCCCTGCCTGTCCTGTTCCTCTGCGTCACCGCGTGCTCCGCTCCGGAGTCCGCGGCTCGCTCGTCGGAGGACAACGCGCCGATGGCGAACGAGCCGTCCGCGGACCATGCGAACGAGCCGTCCACCGCTGCCGGCGCGACGCAGGAGCCACAGGATCAGGGTGTTCCCGATCAGGTGCGCCAGGAGCGCAACAAGCTGCTCGTCGAGCAGTACCTCTCCAACGCCGACCGCCTGCGTCGCCAAGGGGACGAGGCGTCGCTGGAGGCTGCGCGCATCGAGCTGCTGAAGGCCCAGTCGATCGCACCGAGCGATCCGCGCGTGCAGCACCTGCTCGAGCAGGTCGCCACCGAGCTGAACCTCCCGGCCGCGACGCCGGAGACGTTCGCCGAGGTGCAGGCCCAGCAGCAGAAGATCCACGAGCAGCGCCGGAAGGCCGAAGTGCGTTCACTGCTCGACCAGGGTCAGCAGGCACTCGCGGACAACGACTTCCGCACCGCGATCGACGACTTCCGTCGCGCGGTGTTGAACGTCGAAGTCGGTCGCTACGTCGCGTGGGGGGATCTCGACCCACGCGCGCACGAACTGCTCGACAAGGCGACCAAGGCGCGCGACGCCGCCGAGGCGGAAGCCACCGCGGCCGCACGTCGCCAGGCTGCGCAGCAGCGTCGCGAGGCCGAGCAGGCCGACCAGGCGCGCCGCCGCGCGCGCGTCGACGGCCTGATGGCGCAGGCGAGTCGGGCGTTCGAGCGCAAGCAGTTCGCGCTGTCGCGTGACCTCGCCTTCCAGGCGATGACGGTCGAGCCCAACAACCAGATGGCGCGCGACCTGCACAATGCCGCGATCAAGGCGGCGCGCGAGACGCGCACCGACGAGTACTACCGCCAGATGGCCACCTCCATCCGTCGGATGAAGGAGGAGGCCGAGAGCTTGCGCATCCCGCAGACCGACATCCTCTGGGTCGATCAGCAGGTCTGGGACAAGGCGCTGCACCGCTCGGTGCCGAAGAGCTCGGGTGCGACGCTCGATCCCGACAACCAGGCGCTGCGCAAGCAGCTCGGGGAAGCGACGATCAGCGGCCTGACGTTCACCGAGGAGGACGGCGCCTACGGGGACGTCGTGCGGCGCGTCTCCACGATCACGAACATCCCGATGATCATCACGCCCGAGGCGCGCGAGACGATCGACAGCGAGGACCTCCGGTTGGCGATGGACGTGACCGCGCCGATCTCGGTGCAGAACTTCCTCAACCAGATGGTCTCGCGCAGCGCGGAGCTGGCGTGGATCGTCCAGAACGGGGTCGTCGAGATCACGACGAAGGCCAAGGCCGGCGGCGCGAACTACCTCGACGAGAAGGACGTTCGCGACCTCGTGTTCCCGAAGACGGTGTTCCTGCCGCCGACGATCCGCGACATCCCGAACGGTGAGGACACCGGCGGCGCCCCGCGCACCGGTGGCGAAGGCGAGGACAAGACGTTCTTCGTCGAGCTCGACACCCTGGTCGCGAACATCAAGGACGCGACCGACCCGAACTACTGGGACAGCGAGGGCGGTGGCAGCATCGACCAGGCGGAGTCCGGGTACCTGCTCGTCACCGCCAACCCGGACATGCAGGCGCGCGTCGACAAGATCCTGGACGACCTCCGGCGATTCGCGACGACGGTCGTGACGATCGAATCCAAGTTCCTGCAGATCACGCAGAACTTCCTGCAGCAGATCGGCGTCGACTTCCGCGGCCTTGGCGGCTCGGGGTCGAAGGGCACGGTCGCCCAGCTCGACGACGTCACGAACGGCCTCAACGACAACGCGTCGCGCGGCCTCGACAACTCGGGCACCCAGGACCCGGCAGCCAGCCCGATCGCCGGCGCGTTCTACAACGACGGTGGCGACGGCGACGTCCGCGCACGCAGTGAGAACTTCTTCACGAACTCACTCGGTCGCGCGCTCAGCACCAACGGTGGCGCGACCGCCGCGATCGTGTTCCTGAACGACCTCCAGATCCAGGCGATCATCCGCGCCGTGGAGAAGAAGGAAGACGTCCAGGAGCTGAACGGCCAGAACCTGACCGTGCTCAACAACGAACGCGGTCACGTCGCGATCATCAACCAGACCGCCTACGTCCGTGACTTCAACGTCGAGGTGGCCCAGGCGGCCTTCATCGCCGACCCGGTCATCGACGTGATCCAGGACGGCGTC
Organism: uncultured Planctomycetota bacterium; assembly: GCA_963823025.1. Lineage (GTDB taxonomy): Bacteria > Planctomycetota > UBA1135 > UBA1135 > UBA2386 > CAWGKH01. The sequence goes on from CAWGKH010000021.1 coordinate 59,167, forward strand.
GTGCTCGATGTCCGGCCGACGATCAGCTTCGACCGCAAGCGCATCACGCTCGACATGCAGCCGACCGTCGCCGACCTGGTGCGGCCGATCGCGACCTTCTCGACGTCGCTCGCCGGCACGACCCAGCCGGTCACGCTGCAGCTCCCGCAGCTCCTCGTGCGCTCGTTCGCGACGACCGTCGAGGTGCCGGACGGCGCCTCGGTGCTGATCGGCGGCCTCCGCACGGTGAGCAACAAGGAGCGTCGCGCGCAGATCCCCATCCTCGCCGACATCCCGCTGATCGCGTTCTTCTTCAAGGAGGAAGGCGTGTCCGACGAGAACAGCTCGCTGATGGTGATGGTCCGCGCGACGATCACGGACGTCAAAGACGTGATGGACAACCGCTGACAGGGTGTGCCTTCTTCGCGGCACGCCTTCTTCGCGGCAGGCCTTCTTCACAGTGTGCCTTGTTCACCGGCGCACGCTGTCCGCGCCGCGCCGGCGGCGCCCGGGTCAGGAGCCGAGCGGTAGCCTGGACCCGGTCACCGGCTGCCAGGCCGTGAGGGTCCGCATCACGGGCTCTCGCCCGCTCGGCGGCGCCCGCTCGGCGGGCGCGGATCCCCCGCCGCGGGCCCGGCGCCGTCGCGCCGGACTCGTCGTCCGTACGGTGTCATCGGCTTCCTGACGAGGGCTGGCGCGAGCCCGCCTCGACCGGCAAGCTCAGCGCCCCCCCCACCCACCGACAGGTCTCCCACGGTGCCCCGCCCGCTCGACGCGATCTTCTTCGACATCGACGACACCCTGTTCTCCACATCGGTGTTCGCCGACAAGGCACGGCGTGCCGCGGTGGACGCGATGATCGGAGTCGGGTTGCGCTCATCCCGCGAGGAGTGCTTCCGCGAGCTCACCGAGGTCGTGCACGAGTTCAGCAGCAACTACGGCAGCCACTTCGACAAGCTGATCGAACGACTGCCCATCGAAGCGAGCGCGGGCCTGAACAAGGACATCCTCGTCGCTGCCGGAGTCGTCGCCTACCACGAGACGAAGTGGCGCGAGCTGAAGGTCTACGACGACGTCTACGAGGTCCTCGAGTGGCTCGCCGGCCATACCCTGCTGCGCGGCATCATCTCGGCGGGGCTCGGCATCAAGCAGGCGGAGAAGGTCATCCGGCTGAAGATCTACGAGTTCCTGACGCCCGGGGCGATCTTCTTCACCGAGCAGATCGGCATCAGCAAGCCGAACCCGAAGCTCTATCGCCGCGTGCTGCGTGAGCTGGGGTTGGAGCCGGAGCGCGTGATGTACGTCGGGGACAATCCGGTGAACGACGTCGATCCGGCCAACGCAGTGGGCCTCGTGACCGTGCACAACCGGCGATCCGGACGACACGCGAAGCTCGAGGGCAAGAGCCGGCCGGACTTCGAGATCTCGACGTTCTACGACCTGCGGGACGTCCTGCAGGGCGAGTTCGCGCTGACCGCCACTTCGTGAGCAAACGCGCCCGCGGGAGCCGCCCTACTTGAGCTGCTCCCAGTACTCCTCGGGCATGTCGTGCGCGATCTTCAGCGCCCCGTTGGCGCCGCCGTAGATCGGCTCCTCGACCCGCACCACCTTGCCGCCCCCGAGGTCCCGCTGCATCGCTGCCTCGATCGCCGAGTCGAGTCCCTTGATCATCGACCCGCCGCCGGCGAGCAGCACCCGGTTCCGCAGCTTGTGCTGGAACTCCGGATCGAAGGAGCTGATGAGGTCGTTCAGCCCTTGCACGATCGGGTCGATCAGGATGGTGCACGCCTCCTTGATCTGGTCGGTCATGTCGAACTCGGTCGGCTTGCCCTTGACCGGCAGCGTGACCTTCACGCGCTCGAGCGGGTCGCCGAGGTACGAGTGGCGCTCCTTGATGTCCTTGACCATCTGGATCGTGAACTGCGCCTCCGGGAAGTCGCGTTGGATGAGCGACGCCAACTTCTCGTCGACGGAATCGCCGGCGACGCGGAGGGTGAGCTGATCGGACTCCTCCGGCATCGTGCCGTGCATCCGACAGAGGTCGGCGGTGCCGGCACCGATGTCGATCACCAGCGCGTCCTCGAGCATGTCGAGCCCGTACGCGACCGCGAACGGCTCCGAGCACAGCATCACCGAGTCGACCGTCTCGCGAGCCGCCTCGATGATGGCCTCCTTGTTCTGGATCGAGGCCTGTGCGGGCGCGCCGATCACCGCGTAGACGAGCTCGTCCTTGCGGGGACGCACCCGTTGGATCGCCTCCCGGATCAGATCACGGGCGGCACGCTCGACTTCCTTGCGCTCGTTCTCGTCGCCGTCGCTGTAGCGCAGCACGCCTTTCTCGAGCGGCTTGAACATCTTGAGGGAAAGTCGCTTCTCGACGGCTTCCTTGCCGAACAGCACGTCCTTGCCGAGCAGCTTCCGGCTCACCACGTCCTTCGGGTAGCCGACGACCGAGAACACCGTCTCACGAACGCCGTTGCTGGCCGACACGGACGTGCGCGATGTGCCGAGATCCATGCCGATGTAGAGGACGCCGTGGTCCTTCTTCTCGGATGCCGGTTCGTCCTTCGGCGCTTCCTTGCTGTCGGTCTTCGGGGTGTCGTCGTTCATCGTGTCTCCGTTGAGGCGAGGTGTCAGGGTTTCTTCTGCAGCTTCAAGTTGGCTTGGAAGATGTCGGCCATCAGGGCCCGCTTCTGCTCAGCCTTGGCTTCGGCGGTGTCGAGGCCTTGCACTTCACGGTAGATGGAGGCGATGCCGGGATCGATGCCTTTGCGCCGCGCGACCTGACCGAGCTCCTGCTCGGCGTCCGCGAGCGACCGGTTGAGCTTGTCGATCCGGCGTTGCAGGACGGCGATCTCCGAGTCGCGGGCCGCACCGCGCTCGGCCGAGGCCGCGGCGCGTTCCTGCTCGACGACCGACATGACCAGCTCCTCGAGCCGCTCCTGCATCGAGAGGGCTTCCGCCCCGCCGAGCGGGAGCGTCTCGACGACGGTCCGGATCGTCGCGACGATCCGCGCGTCCTCGCGGGCGTAGTCCACTGACCGCTGCGCCCGGGCTTCCTCGAGGCGCTCCTCGAGTTGCTGCTGCAGGCGCTGATGCTCGAGCCGCAGGGCGTTCGCCTCCTCCTCCGCCCGCGAGTGCGCCGCCTTCAGCTCCTCGTTGCTCTTCAGGAGCCGCAGGAACTCTTCCTTCGTCGCGTCGGCGACCTGGTACCGCTCGGTGGCCAGCAATCGGTGGCGAAGCGTCCGATGCACCGCCTCGTCGATCAGTGCGACGATGCGATCCAGCCCGATGACGTTGACCTTCTGGACGCCGCGCTTCTTGAGCTGATCGACCGACGTCTTGTAGGCGAGTCGGCGAACGGCATCTCTCAGGCTCTGGCGAAAGGTCGACACGTTCGATGCGCTCTCACCGTTCGTCCCGGCCCCGATAGGCGAACCGAGGGTCGTTGTCGGGATCGGCGCCCCGAACCTCGGTGACGAACACGCCGAGCACGTTGGCGCCGAGGTCCTGCAGCGTGCGGATCGCATCGCGGGTCAGGGTCTTCGGCGAATACTCGAGCCGGACCGTCACGAGCGTCCCGTCCGCGCGCGCGGCCGCGACGCCGGCATCGGTCGCCGGCAGGATCGGCGGCGTGTCGATCAGCACGTAGCGGAACTCCTCCTTGAGGCGGCTCAGGAGCTCGTCCACGCGCGGCGCCGAGATCACCTCCGAGGGCGCCGCGAGTCGCGTACCCGCGCCGAGCACCCAGAGGTTGCGGATGCCCGACTGGCGGAGCGCGCCGGCGAGCGGCACCCGCTCCATCAACACGTCACCGAGGCCCGCGTGCGGGTTGAGGTGCAGGTAGTCCTCGACGGAAGGCGACCGTAGATCGCCGTCCACGAGCAGGATCCGCGACCGCTCCAACTCGGCGAACGCCAGCGCCAGGTTGATCGCCGTGATGGTCTTGCCCTCACCCTTCACCGCCGAGGTGATGACGAGCGATTTGGCCTCGCCATCGGGGTTGAGGGCCATCAGCTGGTTGCGGAGCGCCCGGAACTGCTCGGCGCGGTAGCTGGTCGGCTCGTGGAACACGACCAGGTACGGATTCACGGCGCGGTCGACGACGACCAACACGTCGTCGTCGAACGCATCCAGCCCGGCCACCATCTCGGGTTCGCCGGACGCGTCGTCTTTCCGCTTGCGGAATCGGGTCAAGTCGCGCTCCTCGTCTCGGTCGCCCACGAGACTGCGGGTCCCGTCTGTGTATCGACGGCCCGATCGGAGCGGCTGGAGCGCCCGCCTCCCGGGGTGGCCGAGCCGGTCACCAAAGCCGCTCCGCGGGTCCTCCGCAAGGGGATTCCGAACTGCCTCACGACGCCGGACCGCGGGCGCCACCGAGGTCGACGCCGCGCTCCCTCGCGATCGCCTGCGCCCGCTCGTAGCCGGCATCGGCGTGGCGCGCGACGCCGATCCCGGGGTCGTTCGTCAGCACCCGGGAGAGCCGTTCCGCCGCCTCGGCGGTGCCGTCGGCGACGGTCACCTGGCCGGCGTGGATCGACCGGCCGATGCCGACGCCACCACCGTGGTGGATCGACACCCAGGTGGCGCCGCTCGCGACGTTCAGCATCGCGTTCAGGAGCGGCCAGTCGGCGATCGCGTCGGAGCCGTCCTTCATGCCCTCGGTCTCGCGGTAGGGCGAGGCGACCGAGCCGCAGTCCAGATGGTCGCGGCCGAACACGATCGGGGCCGCGATCTCGCCCTTGCGGACCAGCTCGTTGACCGCGAGCCCGAAGCGGGCGCGCTCGCCGTAGCCGAGCCAGCAGATCCGGGCCGGCAGCCCCTGGAACGCGATCTTCTCCTGCGCGGCGCGGATCCAGGTCGTCAGCGACCGATCATCCGCGAACATCTCGAGGATCAGGTCGTCGGTGCGGTGGATGTCCGCCGGGTCGCCGCTGAGCGCCACCCAACGGAACGGACCACGACCCTCGCAGAACTGCGGGCGGATGTACTCCGGCACGAAGCCCTTGATCTCGAACGCGTCCGCCACCCCGGCGTCCCGCGCCTCGGTGCGGATGTTGTTGCCGTAGTCGAACGTCACCGCGCCCTGGTCCTGGATCCGCCGCATCAGCCGGACGTGGCGCGCGACGGTCTCGCGGGACCGCTCGAGATAGGCCTTCGGATCGGCGGCGCGCAGCTCCAGCGCGGCGGCCAGCGACATGCCGTCGGGCACGTAGCCGTTCAGCATGTCGTGCGCGCTCGTCTGATCGGTCAGCACGTCGGGCACGCGCCCGCCGTCGGCCAGCGCGGCCAGCAGCTCGGTCGCGTTGCACTCGACGCCGATCGAGAACGCATCTCCGGCGTCGCGCTTCTGCCACGCGAGCTCGATCCCCGCCTCGATGCTGGGCGCGAAGTGGTCGAGGTAGCGGGTCTCGAGGCGCTTCTCGATGCGGCTACGGTCGACGTCGGCGGCGAGGCAGACCGCGCCGGCGAGGGTCGCGGCCAGCGGCTGCGCCCCGCCCATGCCGCCGAGTCCCGCGGTGACCACCAGCCGACCCTTCAGGCTGCCGCCGAAGTGCCGTCGCGCGGCGCACGCGAACGTCTCGAACGTCCCCTGCACGATCCCCTGGCTGCCGATGTAGATCCACGAGCCGGCGGTCATCTGGCCGTACATGATCAGCCCGAGCTGCTCGAGCCGGCGGAACTCGTCCCAGTTCGCCCAGTCGCCGACGAGGTTCGAGTTGGCGATCAGCACGCGCGGCGCGCCTTCGTGCGTGCGGAACACGCCGACGCACTTGCCCGACTGGACGAGCATCGTCTGGTCGGGGCGGAGGCGGCGCAGCGTCGCGAGGATCCCGTCGAGGGCCTCCGGGTTGCGCGCCGCCTTGCCTGAGCCGCCGTAGACGATCAGCCGCGCCGGGTCCTCGGCCACCTCGGGGTCGAGGTTGTTCTGCAGCATCCGGTAGGGCGCCTCGATCGCCCAGTTGGCGCAGGTCAGCTCGGTTCCGCGCGGCGCACGGATCACGGTCTTCGATCGCGACATCCGGGCATTCTACGGGGCCCGGCGCCCCGGTCACCGCTCACTTCAGTGGGCCGCAGATCGCCTCGACCGCACGCAGGAGCTCGCCGGAGGAGACGAGCTGCTCGGCGGCGCGCAGATCCGGCGCGAGGAAGCGATCCTCGGTCAGTGGCGGCACGACCTCGCGGATCGCCGCGTACGCCGCCTCGACGCCCCGTCCGGGGCGCAGCGGTTCGCCGCAATCGAGTCCGGCGGCGGCGCTGATCAGCTCGATCGCGAGGACGCGCGCGGTGTTCTGCACGACCTGCGCCGCGTGCCGCGCCGCGGTCACGCCCATCGAGACGTGGTCCTCGCGGTTCGCCGACGTCGGGATCGTGTCGACGCTCGCCGGATGGGCGAGCGTCTTGTTCTCCGAGGCCAGCGCCGCGGCCACGACCTGCTGGATCATCAGCCCGCTCTCGACGCCCGGATCCGCGGCGAGGAATGGCGGCAGCCCGGAGATGTCCGGGTTGACGAGGTTCTCGGTGCGGCGCTCGCTGATGTTCGCCAGCGTGGCGACGGCGATCTTCAGGTAGTCGAGCGCCTGGCTGACCGGCTGGCCGTGGAAGTTGCCGGCCGAGACCACGTCGCCGTTCGGGAACACCAGCGGGTTGTCGGTGACCGAGCTCGCCTCGGTCTCGAGCACGCCGCGCACGAACGCCGAGCGCGTCCTTGGCCGCGCCGTGCACCTGCGGCGCGCAGCGCAGCGAGTAGGCGTCCTGCACCTTTCCGCAGCCGGCGTGGCTCGGGATGATCCGCGAGCCGCGCAGCAGCGAGCGGAGGTTGGCCGCGGTCCGCTGCTGGCCCGGGTGCGGGCGCACCTCGTGCACCGCGCGGCGGAACGGACCGGGCCGAGCCCCTCAGCGCCTCGAGGGTGGTCGCGCACGCCACGTCCGACGTGCGGCTCAGGATCGTCGCGCGGTGCAGCGTGACCAGGCCGATCGCGGTCATGATCTGCGTGCCGTTGATCAGCGCGAGCCCCTCCTTCGCCGAGAGCTCGACCGGCGCGAGACCGACGCGCGCGAGCGCGCGCTTCGACGGCATCGCCTTGCCGTCGAAGAACACCTCGCCCTCGCCGATCAGCGGCAGCGCCATGTGGGCGAGCGGGGCGAGGTCGCCCGATGCTCCGACCGAGCCCTGCGACGGGATCCACGGCACGATGCCAGCGTTGAACATCGCGATCATCGCGTCGACGAGCCCGGTCCGGACCCCCGAGCACCCGCGCGCGATCGCGTGGATACGCAGCGCGAACGCCAGACGGCTGACGTCGACCGGCAGCGGGTCGCCGACCCCGGTCGCGTGCGAGAGCAGGAGGTTGCGCTGCAACGTCCCGAGCTTCGCGAGCGGGACGTTCACGCTCGCGAGCTTGCCGAAGCCGGTGTTGACGCCGTAGACGACGCGGCCCTCGTCGATCGTCGCCTCGACGACGCGCCGCGAGGCGGCGATCCCGCGGCGCGCGTCAGCCGGGAGGCTCACGCGCGCGTCCGGCAGGGACAGCGAGATCCAGGTGTCGAGCGGGTGGTTCTTCGTGCCGAGGGGGATGGGAGTCATGGTTCGGATCGGAGGACCGCCGGGTCGATCCCCGAGGATGCCGTCCGGATCAGAACCGCGACAGCGAGAAGAACAGTTGCTGGGTGCGGTCGGTCTCCTCGCGGAGGATCGGCCAGCCGAGGTCCAGGGCCAGGGGGACGTTCAGGAGCGGGAGCTGCAACCGGATGCCGAAGCCGGCGCTCAGCCGCGGCGGACCGAGGTCGTCGATGCCGAGTCCGAGCATGCCGAAGTCGGTGAACACGACGCCACGGAGGACCTCGGTCTCGCGGAGCTGCCCCTCGCGGCGGGTCGAGAAGATCGGGAACTGGTACTCGAGGCTCGACAGGATCCGCGCTTCGCCACCCGTCGGGTTGCCGAACTGCGACGGTCCCGCCCGGCGCTGGTCGAAGCCGCGCAGCGTGCTGCCGCCCATGTAGAAGCGCTCGGTCAGGTAGAGGAAGTCCGAGCTGCCGAACGCGTGCCCGTAGTCGAAGCGGTTGCGCCACCGCAGGACGTGCGCGCGGCCGAGCAGGTCGCGATGGAGCGGCACGAACTGCGTGTAGGCGAGCCCGGTCTTGTAGAAGTCCTGGTCGGCACCGAACGGGCCGCCGACGAGTTCGCCGTAGACGTCGAGCTGCATGCCGGCGCTCGGCGCCAGCGCCGAGTCGGTCGTCTGGTAGTCGAGGTTGAGCCTCACACCGCGCATCTCGGTCTGGCCTTCGGACTCGAAGACGATCGTCGGTGCGTTCGCGTCCGGATTGGTGATGTCGACGGTCTCCTGGCGGATCGACAGGCCGGCCGACAGCTGCTCGCTGAAGTTGCGCTGCAGACCGAGCTGGAGACCGAGCGAGTCCTGCTCGTAGCTGTCCCAGAACTGCAGGCGCTTGTACCCCTGCACGCGCAGACCGATCGTGTCGAAGTGCTGGCGGAACAGGTCAGGCTCGTAGAACGAGATCGAGAACAGGCTGATCTCGGTGCCCGGCGCGAGCATGAGCTCGAGGTCCTGGCCGGCGCCGTGGAACGCCTTGTTGCTGCCGATCTCCTCGAACCAGTCGACCGGATTGAGGCTCGTCGGCAGGCGCGTGAAGTCGAAGTTGCGCTTCGACAGCACGAATCGCGCCTGCACGCCGGTCGCGGTGCTGACGCCGGCCCCCCACAGGAACGATCCGGTGTCCCCCTCGCTGACGTCGATCGCGAGGTCGAGCTTGTCCGGCTCGCCCTTCACCGGCAGCAGCTCGAACATCACGCCGCTGAAATCCTCCGGGTCCTGGAGGTACCGGAGGCCGTCGAGCGCGCGCTGCGACCGCTCGACCTCGGTCATGTCGAGGATGTCGCCGGGCATCAGGAACACCTTGCGCCGCACGACGCGATCGCGCGTGTAGGTGTTGCCGCGGATCACGACATCGTGCAGGTGCTTCGGCGTGCCCTCCTCACAGACGAACGTCAGGTGGATCTCGGCCTTCTCGATGTCGAAGCGCTCCGCGGGATCGCCGATCTTGAACGCGTTTTCGATGCCGCGCCCGTACCGCCCGAACAACGGGTGCCCGCGTCGCCCGTAGAAGTCGATGATCGCCTGTCGGTCCTGCTGGACGAGCTCGTAGTCGTAGTCGTCGCCGGGCTTCATCTTGACCTCGGCGAGCACCTGCGACTTCGGGTAGAGCGGCTTGTCTTGACCGGGCGGCGGCACCTGCAGGAGGTCGATGCTCGCGATCTTGTAGCGGCGCCCCTCGACGACGCGGATCGTCAGGTCGACGGCGGTCCAGTCGGCATTGAACACGAGGTTCGCGAGCTCGACCTCGGCGTCGCGATAGCCCTTCCGCCGGTAGAAGAAGCGCAGACGATCGAGATCCTCCTCGACGATCTCCTCCGAGTAGGCATCCCCGTGCAGGATCCCGGCCGGACCGCTCGCCAGCTTCGCACTGCCGATCAGGTTCTCGGAGAAGCCGAGCGGCACCCAACCCGGGAAGGCCTGGTTGCCGACGAAGTGGATCTGACCGATCGTGACGTAGTTGCCCTCGTCGACCCAGAATTCGAGCGTGTTGTCGTCGGGCTTCTCGACGATGCGCACCTCGGCGAACGGGTAACCCTCGCGGTGATAACGATCCTTCAACGTGGCCGCGTACTGCTCGGCGGCGCGACGATTGATCCGCTGTCGCGCGTCGATCCCGAGCAGCGCCCGCACCTCGCGCTCTTTGAAGTGGTCGAGACCGTGGAACTCGAAGCGGTCGAACGATCGCGACTCGTCCACGAAGAAGAACACGCGGATCCCGCCGGACACCGGCTCGAACTCGAGCGAGCGCGTGTAGATCTTCAGTCGCTGCCACAGCGTGCGCATGTCGTCGCGCGCCACGGAGTCGGAGAACGGCTGGCCCACCTTGGTCTTGATGATGCGCAGGATGGTGTCGGCGGACGTCGCCGGCTCGATGCGGATGTCGACGACGGTCTTGCCCTCGGCCTCGCTGTGCTGCGCGGCCTGCGCGGCGCCCGGCTGCTGCGTGTTCGGCTGCTCGGGCTTCGGCTGCTCGGGCTTCGGCTCCTGGGTGCCCGGCGGCTCTGCACCCGGCTCCGGCGCACCGGGTTTCGGCGCGGCCGGCACCGGCTTGATCGGCTCCTGCTTGGTCGCGTCCGGCCGGACCGGCTCCGGATCGTCCTGCGCCGCGCACGGCACGTGCGACAGCCACGCGACGACGAGCACGGCGGCAGCGACGACGCGCCAGAGCGTCCGGACTCGCCCGCGCGACACGGCAGGCGGTCCGCTCACGCGGGCACTCCGCGGCGCACCGCGGCCCGTGTGTGGTGTCTCGCCCGGGCAGGGCTCACGGCAGCGGCTCCGGCCGGCGTTGGTAGCTCTCGAACCGCATGTACTCGCGAAAGAACTTCAACGTGACGTCGCCGGTCGGGCCGTTGCGCTGCTTCGCGATGATGAGCTGCGCGAGGCCGGCGTTCTCTTCGGTGCGTCGATAGTACTCCTCGCGGTGCAGCAGCACGATGACGTCGGCGTCCTGCTCGATCGCCCCCGACTCGCGCAGATCGCTCATGCGCGGTCGGTGGTCCTCGCGACCTTCGACGTCGCGGTTGAGCTGCGACAACGCGATCACCGGCACCTCGAGCTCGCGCGCCAGCCCCTTGAGCGCGCGCGAGATCGTCGCGATCTCCTGCTGCCGGCTCTCGGCGCGCTTGCCGATCGTCATCAGCTGCAGGTAGTCGATGACGATCATGCGGATGTCATGCTGCTGCTTGAGGCGCCGGCACTTGGCGCGGAGCGTCGTCGGCGTCAGACCGGCGGCATCGTCGATGAAGATCGGGGCCTCGTACAGCAACGCCGCCTCGTCCTGGAGCCGCTTGTACTGCTGGTCGGTGAGGCGGCCGCGGCGCATCGCCTGACCGTCGACCTGGGACCGGCAGCACAGCATGTTCGAGATGACCTGCTGCGCCGACATCTCGAGGCTGAACACGACGACTCCCTGGCCGTGCGTGGCGACGCGTTCGCAGAGGTTGAGCGCCAGCGACGTCTTCCCCATCGACGGTCGGGCCGCGACGATGATCAGCTCGCCCGGCTGGAGGCCGCCGGTCATCTCGTCGAGGTCGGGGAAGTGCGACATCACCCCGGTCGGCTCCCCCTGCCGCGAGCGGAAGTAGTCGATGCGCTCGAAGGTCTGCTGCAGCACCGACTCGATGCTCTTGACCTCGTCGGCGACGTTCATGCGGGCGATCTTGAAGATCTTCTCCTCGGCCTCCTCGAGGAGCTGTCGCGCGTCGTTGGCGTTCTCGTAGGCCATGCGCGAGATGTCGAGGCAGATCTCGAGGAGCTGCCGCTGGATCGACTTCTCGCGGACGATCTCGGCGTGGAAGCCGACGCCCGCCGCCGACACCACCGCGTCGAGCAGCGCGAGCAGCGCCTCGCGGCCGCCGACCTCGTCGAGCCGCCCGAGCCGCGACAGCGACTCCTCGACGGTCAGCACGTCGGCCTGCGCCTGGCGGTCGTAGGTCTCGAGGATCGCGTCGAAGACGACCCGGTGCGCGGGCACGTAGAAGTCGCCGCTCTTCAGCACCTGGCTGACGTCGGCGATCGCGTTGGGATCGAGGAGGAGCGCTCCGAGGACGGAGCGCTCCGCGTCCACACTCCGCGGCACGCCGCGGCTCTCCGTCGTTGGGCTGAAGTCGACCACGCTCTCGAGCCCTCCCTGGTTCGTCGGACGATCCCGCATCGACGACGCGCCGCCACGGGAACGGAGGAGTTTGCCGCCAGAACGCGGCGACGTGCAAGCACCGATCGAAAGGGTCTCGCGCGGTGCGCGCGCGAAGGTCGGTGGAGAGTCTCGTGGAATCTGGTGGAGACGTGCGCGGCTCACGCGCCGCGATCGATCACGCGCCCGCTGGTCGCACCGGCCTCGCACTCGACGACGCCGCGCCGCGCGAGCTCACCGAGCAGGTCCACCGCCTCGTCGTGCGACACGCGCAGGCGACGCTTGAGGAAGTTCACGCTGGCGCGGCGGTACTCGAGGACCAGTGCCTCGGCCTCGGTGACGAGCTCCTGGTCCGACGCACCGGTGGCGAACAGGGACTTCTGTCCGCTCGGCCGGGGCACGAGCCACGACGCGTCGCCCTCGGCGGCGGCGTCGTCGATCGCGGCCACCGTCGGCTCGTCGACCATCGGCTCGTCGACCGCATCGGCATCGATCGCGTCGACCTCGTCGTCCGCGTCGACCTCGGCGTAGCCCGCGTCGACGTCGTCGTCGGCATCGACCTCGGCGTAGCCCGCGTCGTCGTCGTCCTCGAGGTCCGCTTCGTCCGCCGCGACGACCGCGTCGTCGTGCCGGTCGTCGTCGATCTCCGCATCGTCCGGATCGCTCGCCGCCAGGATCTCCGCGCCCTCGGCGGGATCCTCCTCGGCCTCCTCCGCATCCTCGGCGTAGACCTCGTCGTCGATCTCCTCGTCGTCCGCTCGCTCGTCCTCGAAGACGTCCGCGTCCTCGAAGACATCCTCGTCCTCGGCGAGCGCGTCGTCCGCATCGGCCGCCGCCGGCTCGTCGGGGTCCTCGTCCTCCTCGGCGTGGGCGTCCTCCCCGGCGTAGGCCTCCTCCGCGTCCTCCCCGCCCTCGTCGACGACGTCGTCCGCGGCGTCGTCGTCCGCGGCGAGGGCACCGGCGTCCGCCGCCGCCGCCGGCTCGTCGTCGGCGTCCTCCTCCTCCTCCTCATCATCGTAGCGGCGGCGCCACCGCCGGTCGCGGCCACGTTCCTCGAACTCCGTCACGACCTCGTCGACCGCGCGGGCGAGCTCTTCGTCGTCGATGACGATGGTGTCCGACAGCTCGTCGTCGGCGTCCGGCTCCGGCGCCTCGAGACGCAACGATTCGAGCTCGGCGACGGCCTCGGTCTCGACCCCACCGCTGCTCCGCGGCTTCGCGCTCACCACCTCACCGGCGACGCCGCGCGCCAGCCCCTCGAACTGCCGGTAGAAGAAGAAGTCGGTCGCGAGCGCCAGCGACGCGAGCGAGGCCAGCGCGACCAGCAGGATCGACAGTGTCGTGCCGAGCACCGCGCTGAGCCGCACCGCGAAGAACGCCCCCACCGTTCCCGCGGACGCCGGCACCGTGCCGTCGACGCGGAGGCTGACGAGGATCGACAGGCAGAGCCCGAGCGCACCGATGCGTGCGAGCCGGATCCACGGCCGGTCGATGCGGCCGGTGAGGAACGCGATCGAGCTCCAGGCGAGCACGAGCACGGCCATCATGAACAGCGGCTCGAAGCCGATCCGGTCGTAGATCGCGACGACCAGTCGGGCGAACAGACCGTCGTCGTCGACGGCGACGGCACCGCGCAGGCGGAACCAGGTCAACGCCGAGACGAAGAAGCCGGAGACCGCGATCGGAACCAGGGGCCATGCCCAAGGGGGGAAGCGCCCGACGCGCGCCTCCCCGTTCGCGAGGAACGGTGCAGTCATCTGGAAACCTCCCGGCGCCGGAACCCCGTGACGCGCTCGCGCCGCGAAGCCAGGCGACCGCCCAGTCGGTCGGGCCCGATGCTATCCACGGAGCGGGGCGCGCTCCAGGAGCTGTCGCGAACTCGTTCGCGCGGGTGGCGGGATCGCCGGCTCATCCGGATGCCGGATCCTCCGCATCCTCGTCGGCATCCGCGTCCGGCCCGTCGTCCGACGCCTCGCCCTCGAGCGCCGCCAGCTCCTCGTCCATGGCCGCCTCGCGCGCCCGCCACTCGTCGACCGTCATCAGGACGTCCCGCGACTTCGAGCCGACGAAGGGTCCGACGACACCGTCTTCCTCCATCATCTCGAGGAGCCGCGTCGCCCGCGTGTAGCCGACCGACAAGGCCCGCTGGATCAGCGTCGCCGACCCGCGCTGCTGCCCGAGGATCACCTCGACGGCCTGGTCGTAGAGGTCGTCGCGGTCCTTGAGCCCGCGCTTTCTGCCGGTCTCGGTCTGGACGAGCTCCGGCAGGAAGTCCGGCCGCGGCCCATGCTCCTCGAGGAACGACACGACCCCGTGGGTCTCCTCCTCGGACACGAACGCCCCCTGCGCGCGGCGCATCTGGTGGGACGTCGGCGACACGTACAGCATGTCGCCGTGGCCGAGCAGCTTCTCGGCGCCGTTCGAGTCGAGGATCACGCGCGAGTCGATCTTGCGGTTCACCTTGAACGCGATCTGGCACGGCAGGTTGGCCTTGATCACGCCGGTGATGACGTCGGTGCTCGGACGCTGGGTCGCGAGGATCACGTGCAGGCCGACCGCACGGGACTTCTGCGCGAGCCGCTGGATCGACTCCTCGACGTCCTTCTGCGCGACCGTCATCAGGTCGGCGAGCTCGTCGATGACGATCACCATGTAGGGCAGGTGTGCGTCGGCCGGATCGATCGGCTTCTGCAGGCGCTGCTCGATCTCCTCCTGCCCGAGCTTGTTGTAGCTCTTGATGTGGTTGGTCCCGACGGCGGACAGGAGCTGGTAGCGGCGCTCCATCTCCTCGACGGCCCACTCGAGCACCGCCGGGGCCTTCTTCATGTTGGTGACGACGTCGCAGGCGAGGTGCGGCACGCGGCCGTAGGCCTGCAGCTCGACCATCTTCGGATCGATCAGGATCAGCCGCACCTGCTGCGGCGTCCGCGTCATCAGGATCGACAGCAGGATCGCGTTGATGCACACCGACTTGCCCGAGCCGGTCGTGCCGGCGATCAGCAGGTGCGGCATCTTCGCGAGGTCCTCGACGATCGGCTCGCCGGCGACGTCACGGCCGAGGAACAGCGGGATCGCCCGGTCCTCGGCGTGGCCGAACTGCTCGAGCAGCTCGCGCATCACGACCATCCGGCGCCGGACGTTCGGCACCTCGACGCCGACCGTGTCCTTGCCCGGGATCGGCGCGACCACGCGCACGCTGACCGCGCGCAAGGCGGCCGCGAGGTCGGCCTCGTAGCTGGTGATCTTCGAGAGCTTGATGCCCTCGCCGAGCTTGACCTCGTACTGCGTGACCGCCGGCCCGACCGACGCCGCGACGACCTTCGCCTCGACCTTGAACGACCCGAGCCGCTGCTCGATCGCGGCCTTGTTCGTGTCGAGCGTCTTCTGCGTCGTCTCGGTGTCGCCGTCCTCCGGCTCGCGGAACAGCTCGATCGGCGGGAACGGGTAGGGATGGTCGAACGGCAGCCCTTGCTGGCGCGCGTCCGTCGCGCGCGGTTTGCGGCGAGCCTTCTGCCTCCGGCGCTCGCGCGCGGCGGCGGCGTGAGGACGATCTCCGGTTCCTCGGGTTCGGGCTCGGTCGTCGGCGTCGAGCTCCTCGACCTCGGCGAGCTCGACCTCCTCGTGAGGTTCCTCGGGCTCGGGTTCCTCGGGCTCCGGCTCGGGCTCGGGCTCGTCGACGTCGGCCGGCTCGGGTTCGACCGGCTCGGCGCCCGCCGCCGCGATCTCCGCTTCGGCCCACTCGTCCGCGACGTCGACGTCCTCCCGCGCCGCGGGCTCGTCCTCGGCTGCGACCACGGGCTCGCCGCTTCACCCGAGCGCCGCAACGCGTCGGCGGTCCGCCGCCAGGCGGTGCGCAGCGCGACGAGCCCGAAGCGCGACGGCCGCGCGGGCGCGGCTCGCCGTCCGCCTCGTCGTCGCTCCTCCAGCGCACCCTCCGCGGTCGCGGGCTGCACGAACGGCCCACCGAGCCGGCGGAGCGCCGGCCTCGACCAGCTCGCCGAACCGGAGCACCGCGGTCGACAACAGCCACTCGGTCGCCAGCACGAACGAGCACGCGGCGCCGAACAGCAGCAGCAGCACCCGCCCCGAGCCGCCGAACGCGCGGAGCAGCTTGGGCGAGAGGTTCGCGCCGAACGCGCCGCCCGGCCCCTGTGGCGCGAGCCGCGACGGCGCCGCGTCGCCGAACGGCCCGGCGAACAACAGCGCCAGCATCGCCGCGAACACGACGATGCCGAGCGTCTTCAGCACCAGCCGGTCGACCGGCCGGCCGACGAACAGCAGGAGCCCGTAGATCACGGCGCCGAAGCACGGCACGAACGCCGCAAAGCCGAGCGTGTAGGTCAGCCCGAACGCGATGCCGTAGCCGACCGTGCCGCCGAGGTTGGTCAGCCCGCCGCGCGGGATCGCACCGTCGATCGGCGCCGGCTGGAACGTCGCCAGCGCCAGCAGCGCGAACACCGCCAGTCCGACGATGCACAGCGCGATCAGCTCGCGGCCGCGCGGCCCGAGGCCCGGACCCGGGACGTCCTCGACCGGCACGAAGCGTGGGCCCTTCTTGCGGCTCAACCGGATGCCTCCTCGCGCTTCTGCTTGTCCTCGAGCCGCGCCACCGCGAGCGCGACCAGCCGCTCGGCGACCGCGGCCTTCGGCGCCGGCCCGAAGGTGTCGCACACTCCCTTCGCGTCGAGCACGATCACGCGGTTCTCCTCGGCACCCATCGCGGTCGCGGCGTTCAGCACACACAGGTCGAGCCGCTTCTGGGCGAGCTTGTCCGCCGCGCGCGCGATCGCATCGTCGGGGACCGCGGTGTCGAACACCTCGAGCGCGAAGCCGACGACGAGCTGCCGTGCGCGCTTCGCGCGGCCGAGGGCGGCGATGACGTCGGGGTTCGCGGTCAGCTCGATCGGCGCGCCGAGCTCGGCCTTGGACGGCTTGCCGCGCCGGCGCTTCGCCGGCCGGAAGTCCGCGACCGCGGCGACGCCGAACGCGATGTCGTGGTCGGCGAACGCCGCCACCGCCCGGTCGTGCATCTCCCGCGCCGAGACCACGTCGATCCGGTCGACGCCGGCTGGGGTGTCGAGCGCGGTCGGCCCGGAGACGAGGAGCACGGGGTGCCCGGCCCGCGCCGCTGCCGCAGCCAGCGCGTAGCCCATGCGCCCGCTGCTGGCGTTCGCCAGGTAGCGGACGTCGTCCAGATACTCGTGCGTCGGACCGGCTGTGATCAGCAGGCTCGGCATGAACCCCTCGTCAGGAACCGCCCTCGGCTCCGGCTGACCGGCCGGACCGGGAGTGGGGCGGAGTGTAACGGCTAGGGGCGGTGGAGGCTCGGGGAGAGGCAGCAATTCACACCCGGTGTGATCTGCTGCCTCTCGCGCTACCGCAGGACGCGCAGGGTCGCGACCCGCTCGCCCGCCTCCAGGGTCCGCCGCCACGCGGTCGAACCGTCCGGACGGATCGCTTCGACCACCGCCGGATCGGTGCCGACGATCAGCTCGGCGACCAGCGTCGGCCGCGTGATCCCGGCACTCCGCGACAGCTCCGGCGACAGCCGGTGCAATTGACACCCGGTGTGATCCGCTGCCTCGGCTTCCCGGCAGTCTCGGGCGCGGGATCCGCGCCGGGTGTCGCAGCCGCAGGAGGAGCGGCATCCGTCGTCGAGTCCGCATCGGTGCCGCGCACGGCCGGCACCCGACCGGCCATCGTCCATCCGGCCACGAACGCCGCGACGATCGCGAACAAGGCGGCGGCCCCGAGGACCGCGCGCCGCGGCCAGATCCTCCCGGGCCCACTCACCACGCCACCTGCACCGGCACGCCATCGCTGACGCCGGCGAACGTCAGCCCGGGCCCGATCGCCAGCGCCGCCGCGTGGAACGGGTAGCCGCGCAGCGACGGCAGGTTCGGCACCGGCAGCGCGAAGCTGCCGTTCCCCTGCGCATCGAGGATCCCGCCCATCCACACCGAGAGCGAGGCCAACAGCAACGGGTCGGGGTCGAGCGGCAGCACCTCGGCGCCGAGGTAGGGGCTCGGACCGACGACGATCCCTTCGGCATCGCTCTCCGAAAGCAGCAGCAGCCACGGCAGCGCGGCCCGCCCCTCGAAGCTCGCCTGGAAGGTCACCGCCGCGCCCGGCGCGACGATCGCGCGGTCGGCGGTCAGCTCCGCGGGCAACAGCTCGTACAGCAAGTATGGCTGCACCACCCGCGCGTTGTCGTAGGCCGCGACGACCCGCCGGCGGCTCGCGTCGTAGACGTAGCTGGCCGGCTCGAAGTTGCCGAACGTCCCCGGTGCATGGGGCGGCGCCGAGCCCTGCACCGCGAGCTTCGTCCAGTCCTGCCCGTCGAAGCGCCAGACCTCGAGGCCCTGCACCCCGGTCTGGTCCGCCGCGATCCGCAGCACACCGCCCGATGCCGGGGCGTAGACGCCTTTCGGCGAGGCGAGCCACGGCGGGGAGTTCGCCGTCGACACCTGCCGCCAGGTCTGCCCGCTCCATTCCCAGGTCTCGAAGGCCGGCGGACTCGCCGGCGAAGCGGCGCAGCCGACGAAGGCCCCGCGCGCCGCATCGAACCCGAGCCCGGTGATCGCCGCCGGTCCGGTGCCGAGCGTCCGCCACTGCGAAGCCGGCGTCCACTCCCACATCGCACCGCCCTGCCACAGCAACAGCCGGTTGCCCGCCGGGTCCGCTGCGAAGCTCCCGCCGGTGGCCGCGGTCGGCCCGACCGTGAACGGCACCGCCGTCCAGCCGGTCGGCCCGTAGACCCAGGTCTGTCCGGCCGCGAGCGACGCGTCGCTGACGTAGACGATCCGCCCGCTGCCCGGATGCACGGCGACGAGCCCGTGCGGATCGACCGGCGGCGCCTGCGTCGAGGGCAGCGGCTGCCAGCCGCTGTCCGACCAGGTCCAGCCCGGCGCGAACACCAACCGCCGGTGGACGGGATCGTAGGCTGAGGGCAGGTCCGGCCGCCCGCGGTAGCTCACCGTCTGGCTCCAGGTGCCCTGCGCCGCGTCGAACCGCCCGGTCACGAGGCCGCCGTTCGGCGCCGTGCTCCAGCCGAGGCCGACGACCTCATGGCGCAGCAGGTCCGAGGTGCTGCGCAAGGCCACCGGCGCATTCGCTGAGAGCGTCGTCCACTGCGCACTGTCGAACAGCCACATCTGCTGACCGTCCGAGACCAAGACTCCGCGCCACAGCGGGTCGATCATGACATCAGAACCATTGAGGTCGAACAACGACGGGATCGCTCCCGTGGCCTGGATCGCCGACCAGTCGTGGCCGTTCCATTCCCATACAGTTGCTCCATTCAGAGGAGATCCGGAGCCCGCGATTCCGCCGACCAGCTCCAGACGAAGCGTAGCGGGCTGGAAAGCGATTCTAGCGCCCCCGAACGGCGTCGGTTGAGTTTGCGGAAAACGCCGGGCCCACTGCGTCCCGTCCCACTCCCACGTGTCGTTGAAGTGTCCGTAGACAGGCTGGTAGGCAAGCCCTCCGTACAACAAGATCGTCCCTCGGATCGGGTCCGCGCCGATCGCCGCCCCGTACCGCGGGCCCGGCAGCGGGATTCCGCTCACCTCGTGCCAGTCCTGCCCGTCCCACTCCCACATGTCGCCGAGCGTCTGGTCGAGGTAGCCCCAGCCCCCGTACATCACGACCTGGTGCCGCGTCCAGTCGTAGGCCATCGCCTGCTCGTACCGCCCCGGTGGCGTCGTCGCCGTCGCGGCGTGATGCCACGCCCGACCGTCCCAGATCCAGGTGTCGGAGAAGACGCCGTAGGTCGAGCTCGCTCTCACCCCCCCGAACATCACGATGACCTCCCGGAACGGGTCGTAGACCATCGTCGACGAGATCGTCCCGATCCGCGGGATCGGCCGCCAGGCCTGCTGCGCACTCGCCACCGATAAAACGCCCAGCAACGCGAGCGCCGCGAGCAGCGATGAGTCGAGTCCCGACTTCCTGCAGATGGTCATGCCCGCCTCATTGCCCGCCGCCGATCGGAGCCACCTCGTCGATCCACACGCCGAACGTCTGCATGTTGTTGTCCGGCATCATGCCGAGCGGCGAGGGGTCATTCGGCTGGCGCAGGGTGCGGTTGAACTCCACCGTGAAGCGCAGCATCTGCGTGTCGGCGATGGTCCCGGTCGCCCCCGGGCCATTGGCCGGGATCCGGGTGCCCTGGAACACGTGCCAGCGGCCCGAGGAGCTCACGCCGAACGGACCGCCGAGGCCCCACCCGTCGAAGTCGTCGATCCGCGTGCCGTCGCTTCGCATTCCGGAATTCTCCCAGTGATTCAGCCGCGCGAACTGCACGGTCGGCATCACCGGCGGCAGGAGCCCGTCGAGATACAGGAAGTCGAAGTCGCCGTCGGGGCTGCCCGTCACGAAGTAGCCCGCGTAGGCTCCCGGCGGGTTGATCACGTTGCGGCTCGGGTCGAGGTACAGCAGGAAGTTGTACCCGGAACGCAGTGCTTCCACTCGACGATGGCGGGAGACGCTCCGAGACCCGCCGGCACCCACCACGGATGCGGATCGGGAAGCAGGTACGGCATGACGTCCGACACCGTCGGCAAGTACGGCCCGGACGCAGCCGGGCTGAAGCTCCACTGCTGGAACCAGGTCTCGGCCGCATGCACGCCCGCCGTCGGAAAGCCCACCGGTAGCAACGGCCACGGCCACCTCGCGTCCGCGGCGAACAGCGAATCGTACCGGTACCACGGTTGCCCCTGGGACGTGTTCTGCAGCACCCCGGTCCCACGCTTGCCGATGTAGAACATCGCGTCGTTGATCATCAGCGGGATCCCCGTCGGCGGATTGTTGACGATCTTCACGAACGACGTCGTCCCGTACCGATAGCCGGCGATGATCAAGCCGTTGGCCTCGTCCGCGCCGAGGTCGATCTCCCGATAGTTGTTGGCGGGCGCGTTCGGCGCGAACGGGTCGTCGACGATCCGCGGGTTTCCATAGCCCTCACAGTCGTGCGTCCAGCAGTGGAAGCCCCACGATACCTGGTTGACACCCGACAACGGCAGCCGACCAGGCTCCGACGCGATCGTCAGCCCGTTCTGCATCGTGCCCGGGAACGGGCCTGCCCAGCCCGCGTCGATCAGCGGGTTGGCCTGGGCCTGTGCGGGCGGCACGGAGATGCCGGATGGCTGCGCGAGGTACGCGGTCGGCGACAGCCGGAAGTCCATCGGCGACCGGTCGAACTCCGGGTAGATCGGGAAGGCCGAGGCCGCTCCAGCGTTGGGATCGGCACCCCAGCAGATGAGATCGCGGACGTACAGCACACCTCGGGCCACGAATCCAGGATAGGCACCCGCAGAACAGCCGGAACCGCTCTGAAAGGCGCCCTGATAGCCGGTGAACGGAGCGATGTTTCGGTCGTGGCCGTTCGTCGTCGGTGTCGGGTCGTTGGTCGTGCGTAGCGAGGTCACCCTCAGGTTGGTCAGGATCGAGCCGCTGTTCACCTGATGCGTCTCTTGGTTGTACCGCCGACAAGAGGGGTTCTGCCCGTACACCTCGAACGCATTGAAGTTCTCGTAGACCGTCGGATTGGCCCCTACCTGGACCGACATGTCTTCCGCGCACAGTCCTTCGAAGTCCGACACGGGAACCGTACCGGTCCACGTGCTCGGCCAAGCTCCGGACGCCACGCCACTCGGACCACACCGGATGTTCGGGTCGAGATAGCCCCCATCGAACACGTTGTTGAGCACGATCAGCTTGGACAGCCCGATCGCCAGTACGCTGAGCGAGTTGACATCCTGACGGTCCGGTCCCGCCTGCCCGTTCCACACGCCGATCTGGTTGCCGGCGAACGTGTTGTTGACGATCGTCAGTCCGTCGTGGACGACGGGATCGTCCGGATCCGGCTGGCCCTCCCCGGCGCTGACCAGGATACCGACGTCGTTGAACAGGAAGAAACAGTTCGAGATCGTCGGGCGCGCGGCGGTGTGGTGATAGACCAGCACTCCGGCCAGGTGCCGCCAGCCTACGGCGGAGCGGCCTCCCCGCATGATCGTGACGGAGTCGATGAACGTGTCCTCTCCGTTCACCGGGACTCCCGGAGACTCCGGATCGAGGAGTGGCTGTCCGCTCATCGGGTCGTAGAACACGCCGAACTCGAACGCGGCGTAGCTCTGGGACTCGTCCGTCGGGTGATGGGTGAAACCGTCGAGATCCAGGACCGTGTTCAGCGCGCTGGTGCCCTGGATGCTGACGTGCGGCGGCAGCCAGATCGGGAAGGTCTCGCCGTTGCGGCGCAGCCCGTTCACCGGATCGCGCGTGCCTCCGTCCGGGTGGTACATGCCCGGGAGCAGGTGGATGATCGCGTGGGTCCAGCGGACCGTGTAGTCGACGTGATAGTGGGTCAGGTAGAACTGGTGCGCGATCGCGCTCTGGTACGGTAACGGCGGCGTCGTGGAATTCGGGCTGAGTCGCCAGATCGAATCCACCGCCGCGGTGATGGTCTTGAACGGCTGCGAGGCGTGCAACAGCAACGACCCCGTGTTGGGGTCGACGACGTCGATGGGCGCCGCCGCGCCCGTGCCACAGTCACTGGCGCACGATGGGCCGGGGTTGAAGGTCGCGGCCAACGAATCGTCCCCGTATAGCGGATCCACCCACAGATGGAGCACGCGTTCCACGATGGTCTGGGCGTGCGCCCGTGCCGAAGCGACAGCGCAGACCAGGACCGTCAGGATCGCGGATGCGAAAGCCGAGAGCCTAGAGGTGGCGAGGTGGCGAGGTGGCGAGGTTCATGGGACCCTTGGGGCGAGCTCCCCTTGGTGGAACTTTCCAGCAGCATAGCGGCTCCGTGTGCGCAGGTCACGGGGCTCGTCTCTACTCTCGGTCGGGACACGCGCCCGGCCGCGTCTCACCACGCCACCGGCACACCCTTGCTGCACCCTCCAGGAGTTCGTGCAAGTGTTCGAGCCAGTGCCAGCGAACGCAGCGACTTGGTCGAGTGGAAGCAGCAACGGGGAGCACGGCGAGACGAGGGGTTGCGGGCGGATCCTGCGGGCCGGTACCCCTGAGCAACGGTCATCCCAGGAGCGGGCAGATCCGTCGGGACAACCGAAGGACGGCGATCCTCGGGCCACATTCCCCACGGTCCCGGCCGGCGCCGGCAACAGCCAGGCTCCCGGCCGCATGGCGCAATGCGCCGCGCGCAAACAGGGAACGCCAGAAAAAAGCAGACATACGTCTTGCACTGACGGAAGTCGCGCGTCTATGTTCCACCGATGGAAGACAGGACAGGTGGGACGTCCGAGGACGTCGTTCTGGTCGAAGGGCTCGAGGCGAACGAGGTGGACCGGCGGCTCGGCGTGTCGATCCGGCGTGGCGACGTCGAGCATCGCACGCAGGCGTTCTACCTGTGCGAGCTGCAGGAGCGGGGGCTGTGCCAGGCGTTCGGCTATCCGAGCGTGGCGAGCTATGCGGAGGGACGGTGGCGGATGGGCCGGCGGACCGCGCGGGAGCTGGCGCAGGTCGGTCGGGCGCTGAAGCGGCTGCCGCAGATCGACGCGGCGTTCGCCGAAGGGATGCTCCGTTGGTCGAGGGTGCGCGTGTTGTGCCGGGTGGCGACGGCGGAGACCGAGGGCGAGTGGCTCGAGGCGGAGGCGGGGACCACGCAGGAGGAGCTCGAGCGGATGGTGCGCAGCAAGCGGCCGGGGGAGGGTCCGCCGAAGGGCGAGGGGCTGCCGCAGGTCTGGTTCGAGGTCCGGGCGCGGCTGGATCCGGTGCAGTGGCAGGGTTGGGAGAATGCGATGGCCAAGCTGCGCGCCGAGATGGGCTGTCCGGACGACGTGACCGCCGAGGACCTGATCGCCGAGATGGTGCGGCTCGTGCTCGCGACCGACGCCGACGGCAACGTGGCGGGCCGGAAGCCGGTCGACGGCTCGATCTACAAGGTCGTCGTCGCCGAGCGGGACGGCGGTGCGACCGTCGAGGGCGAGACCGGCAGCGAGCCGATCGATGCGAGCACCCACGAGGCCGCGGCGAGTGACGGTGTCACGCCACCGGCGTTGCGCCAGAAGGTCTTCGCCCGCGATGACGACCGCTGCCGCCACTGCCGCTCGCTGCGGGGACTCCATGCCCACCACGTGATCTGGCGCAGCCGCGGCGGCAAGACCGTGCTCGACAACCTGATCACGCTGTGCGCCAGGTGCCACGGCCTGGTCCACGCCGGGCTGCTGCAGGTGAACGCGGCGCCGTGCGCCGCGGGCGGCGTCCGCTTCGAGATGCGCGACCGCGACGGCCACCTCGTCGGCCGGCATCTCGCGGTCGGCCCGAAGGTGGTACTCCGCACGGCGCAATGCGCCGCCCCGGCGCCAGCTCGACCCGCCGCTCGCCTCGACCTACCGCCGGGCTTCCTCCGCGAGCACTTCGACTGGCTGATCACCAAGAACGGCAAGCTCACGTTCCGCCAGGACAAGCTGCCCGAGATCGAGCGCATCGCCGGAGAGTGGGAGCGGCAGCGAGCGATGGCCTGACCGCGGCGCATTGCGCCGTGCCTCGCGCCGCAGTTGCCTGCGCCTGCCGGGACCGTGGGGAATGTGGCCCGCGGCTGTCCACTCGTCCGTGGTCCCCTGGATCTGCCCGCTCCTGGGATGACCGTTGCTCACGCCTGCCGACTCGCAGGATGCGCCGGCAGCCTCCGGCCGCGCCGTGCTCCCCGTCGCGTCCGCTCGACGAGACCGTTCCTTCGCTGTCGCCGATTGGCTCACCCACACGAATTTCTGAAGCGCCCCGGCCGTCTCGGGCAAACAGCGTCTCGAGCGGCTCGATCACGTCGGCGGCGCCCTCGCCGACCAGGCCAGCATAGAGGACCTTCGTCGAGTCGAGGTCGCGGACGCACAGCGCCAGAGGCTCGCCCTTCTTGCCGAGTGCGGTGAAGTCCATCGCCCACACGGTGCCGGGCTCGGTCCACGCCAGTTGCAGCCACCGCCGGCGCCGCCGCGATCGCTCGCCACGTCGCCTGTCTCGCAGCATCCTCGCCAGCACCGACCTCGGCACCTCGGGAAGCCGCTGCTGCAACCGCGCGACCGTCGTGCTGCCCTGGCACGCGCGCAGCTCGCGCAGGATCCGCGCGCACCGCTCACGGCCGACGTGCTGACGCGGACGCCCCGAACGCCGCGGCTCGGTCCTGAGCCACCGGCGAACCGTACTCGGCGTCACCTCCAAGCCCTCGGCGACCGAGTCGACCGCGGCACCGGACGCGACCTGCTCGATCGCCAGCTGCCGCAGCGCGGCCCGGCGCGCCGTCGGCCCGTTGGCCGGCGGCGGCACCGGCGCGGGGTCACTCAGCCGCGCCCGCGGCGCCGTGGCGCGGTGAGTGCGTCGCCCCCTTTTTCGGACGCTGTGTCCCGCTGTCCCCACACGGCGGCCGCCTCCGCCCGGACGTTCGCGCGCGCCACCTGTGCGCGCAGCCGCGCGACCTCCTCCTGCAGCTCCCGCAGCCAGCGCGCGCCCGCGAAGCGCCGGCCCGATCCGCATGCTCGATCGTCGCGGCCGCGCCGCGTCCGGCGGGAATCGCACGCCGAAGACGCCGGGCCTCACCCGGCGCGCGGCCCGGTCCGCGGCGCCGGTGGATGGTCAGACCTTCGTCCCGGACCCGGAAACCTCTCCCACCGGCCCCCTCCGAACCGTAAGACGGCCCACCGGCGAACGCTCTCTCGCGCCCTCTCCTGAATCGTGCGCACCGCAAACGCTCCGCTCCTCGCGCTTCCGCTCCTCGTGCTCTCCGGCTGCCTGACGCCCGACGCGGCGGTCGAGCAGGCCGATCACGACGTCTACGGCATCCTCGACGAGGCCAGCCGGACGGTCACCGGGGACGCCAAGACGTTCCCGATCAATCGGCAGGAGAACACGCTCCGCCAGCAACTCCTCGAGCACGGCGGGGTCGTCGAGCTGGACCTGACGACCGCGCTCGACGTGGCGGCGCAGAACAGCCGGGAGTTCGCGGCGCAGAAGGAGGGGCTGTACCTGGTGGCGCTCGACCTGACGCGGGAGCAACACCAGTTCCAGGTGCGCTGGGGCGGCGGCGGCAGCGCCGGGATCTCCGGCATCAGCGGCGACGAGGCGGCCGTCGACCTCGGCTCGAACCTGAGCGCCTCGGCGCGCTCCACCTCGGGTACGCAGATCGTCGCCGGGTTCGTCAACACCTTCCTGAAGTCGGTCCTGCACGGCGGCAGCTGGGACCCGAGCTCGATCTTCAACCTGTCGCTGACCCAGCCGTTGCTCGCCGGCGCGAACCCGCTGGTCGTGCGCGAGACGCTGACGCAGGCCGAGCGGAACGTGATCTACGCGGTGAGGTCGTTCGAGGCGTTCCGCGAGCAGCTCGCCGTCGACGTGATCTCCGCCTACCTCGGCGTCGTGCAGAACGAGCGCGACCTCGAGAGCCAGAAGCAGAACTACGAGAGCGTCAAGCAGTCGCGCGAGCAGATCGAGGCGCTGTTCCGCGCCGGGCGGCGGACGATCACCGACTTCGGCCGCGCGCAGCAGAACGAGCTGGTCGCACAGAACGCCGTCGTCAACGCCACGAACTCGCTCGGCAGCTCGCTCGACGCGTTCAAGTTCCTGCTCGGCCTGCCGGTCGACTCCGAGATCGAGCTGACCGGCAACCCGCTGGACACGCTCGAGAAGCTCGGCGTGCGGGAGATCGATCTCGCGCCCGAGAAGGCGATCGAGCTCGCGCTGCAGCGCCGCTACGACTACCGGACCGCGCTCGACCTGGTCGAGGACGCCGCGCGCCGGACGGTGGTCGCCGCCGACGCGCTCCAGAGCACGCTCGACTTCTCCGCGGCGGTCAACGTGCCGAGCAAGCCGGACGAGCCGTTCGTCCCGGACTGGTCGTCGGTCGCCTGGAGCGCGGGCTTCGACCTGCAGCTGGCGCTCGACAAGCTCCCCGAGCGCAACGCCTACCGCTCGGCGCTGATCGCGCTCGATGCGGCGATCCGGAATCGCGAGAGCACCGAGGACCGGATCAAGCAGCAGATGCGCGACGACCTCCGCGAGATCCAGCGCCGCGTCGACAACTACGAGAACCAGACCCTGCAGCTCCAACTCGCCGAGCAGCGGGTCGACTTCACGCGAGACCTCTACGATGCCAACCGCGCGGCGGCATTGGACCTGCTGGACGCGCAGAACGCGCTGCTCGCGGCCGACATCGGCCGGACCGCGGCCCTCGTCGACTACTCGCTGTCGCGGCTCGGGTTGCTGCGCAACCTGGAGGCGGTTGCGATCGAGCCGAAAGGGCTAAGATTGGACCTGACGTTGCCGCTCCCGGAAAGCCCGCTCCACTACCCGGGCGACCGGCCGGCAACCCCGTGATCTGAAGTTCCTGGGGGGAACGATGACCATTGTGAACGATCCGATTCCGAGCCGGCGCCCGGCGCCGTGGCTCGGCGCGCTGGCGTCGGCGCTGGCCGTCCTGTTCGCCGGGCTGTACCGGCGGAGGCGACAGCACTTCCCAGTCGGCGGCCGTGCACGTCGTGCAGCGCGGCCCGCTGCGGATCGCCGTGCGCGAGGCGGCCGAGCTGCAGGCCGCCGTCGAGACCGAGATCAAGTCGGAGATCGAAGGCCGGACCACGATCATCTACCTGATCCCGGAGGGCACGAGCGTCAAGAAGGGCGAGCGCATCGTCGAGCTCGACGTCTCCGACCTCGAGGAGCGCCGTGCGAACCAGGGCATCTCGGTCGAGCGCGCGAAGGCGAGCCTCGTCAACACCCAGCAGGACAACGAGATCCTCGAGAAGGAGCTCGCCGCCGCCGACGCCCAGGCGTCGAGCCAGGTCGAGATCGCAGAGATCGATCTCGAGAAGTTCCTCGGCCGCCCGCCCAGCAAGCCCGCCGACACGACGCCGTCGAGCGGCCCGCCCAATGCGGTGCCGGTCGAAGGCGGCGCGGCACCGCCCGGTGGCGCGATCGTCCAGGAGCCGTCGCCCGCCGGGAGCGCCGACGAGCCCGAGAAGGGCACCAACGCCGACATGCTGCGGTCGCTCCGCGACCAGGTGGCCGGCACCCCGTACGAGGAACTCCCGCAGAAGGCCACGGATCTGCTCGGCCAGGAGAACCTCGACCGGGAGGTCGGTGAGTTCGGCGAGCAGATCGTGCAGCAGACGGTCGACATCAGTCTCGCGCGCCAGAAGCTCGCGCTCGCGAGGGACACGCTCGACCACAGCATCGAGCTGCAGAAGAAGGACTACATCACCAAGAACGAGCTCGACGGCGACCGGCTGGACTTCGAGAGCCAGCAGTCGCAGGTGCAGCTCGCGTGGCAGGCGCTCGACATCCTGATCTCGTACACGCTGCGCAAGTCGAAGATCGACCTGAGGCTCAAGCTCGACAACGCGAACCTGAACCTCGAGAAGGTCCGCGCCGACGCCTCGGCGAAGCGCCTGCGGGCCAAGGCGGAGCTCTCCAGCGCGGAGAAGGATACAAGCTCGCGCTCGAGCGTCTCGAGAATCTCGACCAGCAGATCGCCAACGCCGTCATCCGCGCCCCCACCCCCGGGCTCGTCGTCTACGCGTCGATGGACAACCGCGGCCGCGAGATGATGCAGGAGGGCCAGGAGGTCCGCGAGCGGCAGACGATCCTGCTGCTGCCGGACGTCACGCACATGGTCGCGGAGCTGAAGATCCAGGAGTCGGACATCGACAAGGTGCGCGCCGGTCAGCCGGCGATCGTCAAGGTCGATGCGCTCCCGGGACTCGTCTTGACCGGTCACGTGGAGCGCGTCTCGCCGCTCGCCGACTCGGGCTCGCGCTGGAGCAACAACAACCTGAAGGTCTACAAGACCTGGATCACGATCGACGGTGAGAACCAAGACCAGCTCCGGCCCAACATGTCGGCCGAGGTCGAGATCCTCGTCGGCGAGATCCCGGACACGATCGCCGTGCCGCTGACGGCGGTGCGCCGGCAGGGCCGCGTGCACTACGTCTGGAAGGTCACCGATGCCGGCCCGGTCGCCACGCCGGTCGACGTCGGCCAGAGCACCGTCATCGAGGTCGAGGTCGTCGAAGGGCTGACGGCGGGCGACCGCATCTACCTCGCGCCGCCGCCGGGCGCCGTGCCGCCGCAGCTCCCGCAGCCGGAAGCGCCGGAGGCGCTCGTCGACGTCCCGAAGGTGGCCCCCGGTGCGACACCCGGCGCCCCGCCGCAGGACGGCGCGCCCAAGGGCGACACCCCACAGGCCGACGCCAGCGCGCCGGCCGAGGGCACTCCCGCCGTGACCCGCCAGTCGTTTCAGGCGGCACTGCTGCAGAAGCACCCGGAGTTCGCCGACCGCATCGAATCCGGCGGACCGCGCACGCTGTTCTCCGATCCCGAGATCCGCCAGGCGATCGAGGCGGACACCGAGCTGTCGGCGATGTCGCAGGCGCTCCGCGAGCAGATGATGAAGCGCATGCGCGAGCGCGGCGGCCAGGGCGGCGGGCCCGGCGGCCAGCGCGGCAACGGTGGTGGGGACGGCGCTGGCACCAACGCCGGAGGACGCCAGCGTGGGCAATGACGGTCGGACCGCCGCACTCGGCAGCCCTGCGACCGCGACCGACGACCGCGCCGACGATCGCCCGATCATCGCCGAGCTCGACGACGTCCATCGTCACTACACGATGGGCGACCACGTCGTCCGCGCGCTCGACGGCGTGACGCTGCGCATCCGCAAGGGCGAGTACGTCGCGATCATGGGGCGCAGCGGGCTCGGGCAAGAGCACCTGCCTCAACCTGCTCGGCTGCCTCGACCGGCCGACGTCCGGGCGCTACGTCCTCGGCGGCCGGGACGTCTCACGGCTCGACGACGGTGAGCTGAGCGAGGTGCGGGGGCGCGAGATCGGCTTCATCTTCCAGTCGTTCAACCTGATCCCGCAGCTGACGGTGCTCGAGAACCTCGAGGTGCCGCTGTTCTACCAGGACCGCGTCGGTGTCGAGTCGCGTCGGAAGGCCGCGGAGCTCGCGCATCGCGTCGGCCTCGAGGGCCGGCTCGACCACCGGCCCAACGAGCTGTCGGGCGGCCAGCAGCAGCGCGTGGCCATCGCGCGCGCGCTTGATGAACGACCCGTTGTTCCTGCTCGCCGACGAGCCGACCGGCAACCTCGACAGCAACACCGAGCAGGAGATCCTGGCGCTGCTGGACGAGCTGCACCGGGACGGCATGACGATCGTGATCGTCACCCACGCCCAGAAGGTCGCCTCGCACTCCGAGCGCACGATCTGGCTGAAGGACGGCCACGTGGACGAGATCGTCCGGAACCGATGATTCGCAGCACCGTCCGCACCGTCCGGCTCGGCATCAAGAGCCTCCTGGTCCACAAGCTGCGCTCGTCGCTGACGATGCTCGGCCTGCTGTTCGGCGTCGCCGCGGTGATCGGCATGCTCGCGATCGGCGAGGGCGCCAGCTACGAGGCGTTGCAGCGCATCAAGGCACTCGGGTCGACCAACATCCTGCTGCGCAGCAAGAAGCCGCCGTCGACCGCGCAGAGCAGCAGCCAGAGCGTGTGGCAGGCGGTCAGCTACGGGCTGACGTACCGGGACGCCGAACGCATCCAGTCCACGCTCGGCGCCGCCGAGCAGGTCGCCGAGGTGCGCGAGACCCCGAAGGAGCTGCGCAACGGGTCGTTCTGGTCGAGCAGCTACGTGCTCGGCGTCCAGCCCGCCTACCGTGAGGTCACCGGCCTGAAGATGCGAGAAGGACGCTTCATCTCGCAGATCGACGTCGAGCGGTTCGAGAACGTCGTCGTGCTCGGTGCGACCGCCGCCGCGACGCTGTTCCCGCTCGAGCCGCCGGTCGGCAAGACGCTGCGCGTCGACGAGGAGCGCTACTCGGTGATCGGCGTGCTCGCCGAGCTGGGTCGCGTCAGCGGCACGGTGGGACCGCCGCTCGACGACTGCGTGTTCGTGCCGATCACGACGTCGCGCTCGCGGTTCGGCGACGAGACCACCCAACAGTCCGGCGGCAGCTTCTCGCGCGAACGCGTCGAGCTCAGCGAGATCAAGGTGAAGCTCGCCAACGTCGACGACGTCATCCCGGCGGCGAACGTCCTGCGCACGCTGATCGCCGACAGCCACACGAGCCAGGACGACGTCACGATCACCGTGCCCCTCGAGCTGCTCCGCGAGGCCGAGGAGAGCAAGCGCGTGATGAACATCCTGCTGGCGAGCATCGCCGGCATCTCGCTGCTGGTCGGCGGCATCGGCATCATGAACGTGATGCTCGCGACGGTGACCGAGCGCACGCGCGAGATCGGCATCCGTCGCGCGCTCGGCGCCAAGCGCTTCCACATCGTGCAGCAGTTCCTCGTCGAGACCGCGGTGCTGAGCGGCATCGGCGGCTTCGCGGGGATCGGCCTCGGCTTCGTGATCCCGGCGATCGCGCGCATGGTCGCCGGTCAGATCACGACGATCATCCGGCCGGAGCACGTCATCATGGCGTTCGGCATCTCGACCGCGATCGGCGTGATCTTCGGGATCTACCCGGCGTGGCGCGCCGCGCACATGGATCCGGTCGAAGCGCTGCGGCACGAGTAGGGCGAAGCGCTGCGGCACGAGTAGGGCGAAGCGCTGCGGCACGAGTAGGGCGAGCCGATCGTCGGCGACCGCTCGAGCCCGGCGCGCACGAAGCGCGCGTACAAAAACGTAGGCTTTCCACCTCGCCCCCGGAGCCTCCAGCACCGTGCCGGAAACTCCTCGGTGGAAAGCCTACCGTCTCGTCGTCCGCACTCGGGCCACGCACCCTCGCGCGGACACAGCCCCCTAGCCGAGGGGTCGCGCACGGTTTCGCATCGACTGTGAAATTTCTCGGCACCATCGCGGGCACGGCGCCACAATCGGTTTCGATGCGACGTTCGATGCACCGAATCGGCCGATGGCTGCTCCGCGCGGGGATCGGGGTTCTTCTCGCCGGCTCGGCGGTCGCGCAGCAGGAGCCGGAGTTCGCGCTGTTGTTCCGCGGCGGCACGGTCGTCGACGGCACGCTCGCCTCCCCGCGGCCAGCGGATGTCGGCATCCGCGGCGACGTGATCGCGGCGATCGGGGATCTGTCCGGCCGGACCGCCGCGCGCGTCGTCGACGCGACCGGCCTCGTGATCGCGCCCGGCTTCGTCGACGTCCACACCCACGCCGATCGGGCCGCCGCACGTCGCGGCGACGCCCGCAACTTCGTGGCGATGGGTGTCACGACGATCATCACCGGCAACTGCGGCGGCTCGGTCACCGATCTCGCGACGCACCTCGCCGAGGTCGAGAAGCACGGGATCGCGGTCAACTACGGCAGCCTGATCGGCCACGGCACGGTTCGCGAGGCGGTCATGGGCCGCGCGAACCGTGCGCCGACGGCCGACGAGCTCGCCAAGATGCGCGCGCTGGTCCGCCGGGAGATGGCCGCCGGCGCGTTCGGCCTGTCCACCGGCCTGATCTACGTGCCGGGCACGTACGCGAAGACCGACGAGCTGGTCGCGCTGTGCGAGGAAGTCGCCTCGTTCGGCGGGCTCTACGCGACCCACATGCGCGACGAAGGCGACCACGTGCTCGAGTCGATCGACGAGGCGATCGAGATCGGCCGCCGCGCCGGGCTCCCGGTCCACCTCTCCCACCTGAAGGCGAGCGGCAAACCCAACTGGGGCAAGAGCGAACAGATCGTCGCGCGGCTCGAAGCCGCGCGCGCCGACGGCCTGGCCGTCACCGGCGACCAGTACGCCTACACCGCGAGCAGCACGACGTTGCTCGTGCTGTTCCCGAGCGCCGAGCTGGCCGAGGGCCCGAAAGCGTTCGCGGCCAGGCTGCGCGACGACGCGGCGTTCCACGCGACGATGGTCGAGGCGCTCTACGCGACGATGGACACCTCGGGATTCGGCGATCTGTCCTTCTGTCAGATCGCGTCGGCGCCCGGGTCGCGCGACCTGCAGGGCCTGCGCATCGCCGAGGCCGCCGAGCGCCGCTTCGGCGAGACGGACCGCCACGCACAGGCCGAGACCGCGATCGACCTCGTGATCGCGGCCGGGGCTCGCCGCGTCAGCATGGTCTATCACAAGATGGCGGAACCGGACGTCGAAAGACTGATGGCGCTCCCCTACGTCGGGATCGCCAGCGACTCCGGCATCCGCATGTACGACACCGCCGAGAAGCCCCACCCGCGCGGCGCGGGCAACAACCCGAGAGTGCTCGGCCGCTACGTGCGCGAGCGGAAGGTCCTCTCCCTCGAGCTCGCCGTGCACAAGATGACCGAGCTGCCGGCCACGGTGTTCGGCATCGAGCGCCGCGGCGTCGTCCGCGAGGGGGCGTTCGCGGACCTGTGCGTGTTCGACCCGGCGACGGTGATCGACCGGGCGACGTACGCGGAGCCACTGGCCGAGCCGCGGGGCATCGCATGGGTGCTCGTCAACGGCGTGCCGGTCGTCGCCGACGGGCAGCGCACCGATGCGCGCCCCGGCCGCGTCCTCCGCCACTCGAAGCCGAAGGCCGCGGAGGAGCGTTGAGGCGCCTGCTCGCGACGACGCTCGTCCTGCTCGTCTCGCCGCTCGCCGCGCAGGCCACGCCTGCGGCGACGGATCCGATCGCGCGCTTCGCCGCGCTCGACTTCCGGCGGCAGGCGGCGATCGTGCGCACCGTCGAACGCCAGCTCGCCGCGTCGGCCGACCCGGCGATCCAGCGGATCGGGAAGCTGCGGCTCGAGACCGCCGACCTGCCGGACGCTCCGGACCACCCGCCGATCTTCGAGGCCCGGAAGCCGGCCGACGGCGACACCGACGGCACCGAGGACCCGGGGCGCACGGTCGTCCCGGCCGACGACCCCGCGCACGCCGCGGTCCGCAAGCGGATGCCGCGCGTGCCGTTCCTCGACGACCTGCGCCGGGAGGTGGTCTACGACTGGCAGTCCGGGCGCGTCGAGAAGTGCCCGCCCCTCGAGTACGGCGACCGCTTCGCCAACTGGATCCACGGCTACGCACCGGCGACCGACCACGCGATCGCGAGCATCCTCGCGACGCTCGATCGCGACCCGCGGCAGCGCAAGCTCGCGGCGTGGTTCGGACACACCTACTGCGACCTGAACGGCAGGGCCTACCAGGACGTGACGCTCTACGAGGCGTGGTTCTCCGGCCAGCAGGTCGACGTGCCGGACATCGACGCGATCCCGTTCGCTCGCGATGTGCTCGGCCAGCGCAACGTGCACGGACCGCTCGGCGGACCGCCGCGAGACGCGCTCTACGAGGCGATCCGCAAGGCGGCCCTCGAGCACCGCCGCTATCGCACGGCGCTCGAAGCCGCCGCCGCTGCGTTCGTCGCCGCCGATCCGGAGCTCCCGGCCGATTACGGCCGCCTCGTGCCGCGCTTCCACCTGCTGTGGGCGAACCACGACGACGATCCGAAGGCACTCGCCACGCTGCTCGCTTCGTCGAGCCGCGACGAGCTGCTGCGTTCGGCGGACGACGCGGTGCGCGCGACCGACGGGGAGGCGTTCCAGACGCGGGAGGCTCGACGCGCGGAGCTGGAGCGCGTCGCCGAGACCGTGCGCGCGACCGCACTCGCGGCACTCGAGCGCTTCGCGGGCGGCGGCTGAACCATGGGCCGCGGAGTCGGAGAAACCTCGCGGGACGCGAGGATTTCGGAGCCGGAGCGGCCCCGAAAAGACGGAAGCGCGGCCGACTGCCTCGGGGCATGTCCACCGCAGGTGGGCATGCCCGTTCCGTTGCGGCGGGAGGCTGCGCTGGGCCGCGAAGTCGGAGAAACCTCGCGTCCCGCGAGGATTTCGGAGCCGGAGCGGCCCCGAAAAGACGGCAGCGCGGCCGACTGCCTCGGGGCATGTCCACCGCAGGTGGGCATGCCCGTTCCGTTGCGGCGGGAGGCTGCGCTGGGCCGCGAAGTCGGAGAAACCTCGCGTCCCGCGAGGATTTCGGAGCCGGAGCGGCCCCGAAAAGACGGCAGCGCGGCCGACTGCCTCGGGGCATGTCCACCGCAGGTGGGCATGCCCGTTCCGTTGCGGCGGGAGGCTGCGCTGGGGGTGCGCGCGGGAGGCGGCCTGGTCGGGTGGCGCGTCGCGTGGGCCGGTGCGCTGTCGGCGCTGGCGCTCGGCGCGCAGCAGGCGCCCGACGGAACGGCACCACAGGAACCGGCGTCGAGCCCGCCCGCGGCGAAGGCGCCTGCGGACGACGACGCCGATGCGGACACGGACAGCTTCATCATCCGCAACATCGACATCACGACTCGCGACGTGTTCACGCAGGAAGAGGCGCAAGGCAACCTGATCTACGGCCTGGCGAACTTCCTCCACTACACGACCGACAAAGACGTCATCCGCACCGAGCTCTGGTTTCACGAGAACGATCGCGTCACGCGCGCGGAGATCGAGGAGCTCGAGCGCAACCTCCGCGCACTCGGGCTGTTCGGCGAGGTCCGCACCGAGCTGCACCACGTCGACGACGACACGGACGACCTCGACATCTGGACGCGCGACAAGTTCTCGCTGATCGTGTCCGCGGGCGTATCGTCGGTCGGTGGCGTCAACACGTTCCGCGGCCAGCTCGGTGAGACCAACCTGTTCGGTGAGGGGAAGCGGCTCACGGTCTCCGGCCGCTCGGACGATCAGGACCAGAGCGTGCTGCTGAACTACGACGACCCTCAGCTCTTCAAGTCCTGGTACCACGCGAACGTCACCGCGGGGAGCTCCACCGAGGGGCCGGTCGCGGCGGTCAGCATCTACAAGCCGTTCAAACACCTCACCGATCCGGTGAGTCACGGGGTGTCGTTGTCCCGCGTGCCCTACCGGGCGGACTACTACGACGACGGTACGAAGGTCGCCGAAGTGAAGCTGAAGCGCGTCGGCGGGAGCGCATACCTCGCCCACGGTTTCGGACCGAGCGATCGACGCGCGTCGCTCGGCATCTTCGTGAGCGGGACGTCGAGTCGCTACGGGGCGGCGACAGGCAGTCAGGCCGCATCGATCCCCGTCCCGGGCGACACCACCGAGGTGCAGATCGGCGTGCGCGGCACGCTCGACTGGGCGGCCGAGTATCTGGAGCTCGAGAACGTCGACACGCTCGACTACGTGGAGGACCAGCAGCTCGGCGTCACCGTGGACCTTTCCCTGGCCGGGGTATTGCGGGACGAGAACGGCGTCGGGTCCGAGCTGCAGACCAACCTCTCCGGTCGGGTGCTCGCGGCGGCGCGCCCGTTCGAGGACACCTATCTGACGTTCGAGCTCCGCGGCGCGAGCCGGTTCGGGGACGGCGACGTCAAGAGCTGGGAGGGTCGGGCCTCGGTGCACGGGTTTCAGCAGTCGCTGCCGGCGCAGACGCTCGCGTTCGCGCTGCGCCGCGACGGCGCCGAGGACGACCAGGGCCTGCCGCGACAGCTCACGCTCGGTGAGGACAACGGTCTGCGTGGCTATCCGGCGCGCCAGTTCAACGGCACGCGCATGACCGTGCTCAACCTGGAGGACCGCATCGCCACCGGCGTCGAGGTCCTGTCGGTGCACATCGGCGCGGTCGCCTTCGCCGACTTCGGCTGGCCCGGCGGCAACAGTCCGAACGCGGGGGAACTGTTCCGCTCGGTCGGCGTCGGCCTCCGCTTCGGCTCGAGCAACCTGTTCGGCTCCAACGTCTTCCGCCTCGACGCCGCCTGGCCGCTCGACGAGCAGGCCGGCCGCTCGTTCGACATGTCGCTGTCGTTCTCGGCGGGCCAGGTGTTCTCGTTCTTCGGCTACGCGATCGGCCTCAGCGACGACGTCGTCGGGTTCCAGTGACGGCCGCCGCGGTGGCGCGGTCCGAGGCGGTCGGGTAACGTCTCCAGCCGACCGGAGCCGGTGGCACACCTCGCGTGTGGCCGGCAGGGCGTCGGGCGGCGCCTCCGGTCGGTCAAGACACCCGGGAGGGGCCATGGACACCACGGCACCGCGGACCGCGTTCGACGAGATGCGGTTCCGCGACGGAATGCAGCAGGTCGACGTCGCGGCCGAGCTCTTCCTGCCGTTCACGCACGCCGCCTGGAAGGACGGGCGCACCGTCGTCGAGCGGAGCGAGCGCCCCCGGGTCGAGACGCACGTCAGCGGCGTCCGCCTCCAGGCCGCCGATCCGACCCGCGAGGATCCGACGCGCGAACGCGAGACGCAGGGGGACCTCGTCCGACTGATCGCATCGCTGCAGCGCCTCCGCGCCCAGGACGGCCTCGACGCGCTGGTGCTGTCGGGCGGGTTCTCGAAGAGCGCGTCCGCGCACGGCCGCGGCAAGCGCGTCAAGTTCGGCCTGTCGTGCGATCCGGACGGCCGCTACCCGGACGAGGCCAGCGCCGCGCGCCAGTGCCATCGCGCGATCCGGCGGTCGATCCGCAAGGCGCACCTCCGCGTGCTCGAGCCGAAGGCCACGTTCGATCCGGCGACGGGGCTCGCCGGCCTGCAAGCATGGGCCTCGCAGCTCGTGCTCGGCGAGGGCTTCCGGATCCCGCGCTTCCTGCCGTGGCTCCTGCTGCTCCTGCTGCCACTCCTCTCGCTGGCGAAGTGCGACCACGAGAACTCGATCCTCGGCGTGCCGATCGAGCACGACAACCTGATCGTCGTGCTCGACAAGAGTGGCAGCATGGCGGAGCTGTTCCCGCTCGTGCGAACGGAGGTGGGCCGGACGCTCGCGCGGATGCAGAACGGCATGTTCCGCACCTGCCACGTCGACCTGATCGTCTACGACGACCATGCCGAAAGCGCGCTCGGCGGGCTGACCGAGGTCAGCGACGACACGGCGACGCGGCTCGACGCGTTCCTCGCCGGCCTGCAGGCGAGCGGCGGGACGCGGCTCCGCCCCGCCGCCGAGCTCGCGGCCGAGGAGATCCGCCGGCTCGGCCAGTCGACGACGGTCGTGATCTTCACCGACGGCAAGGGGGACGGTTCGGTGAACGAGCTCGTCACCGCCGCGCGACGCGACGTCTTCAAAGACCTGGGCGACGGTGTCGAGGTCACCGGGGACACGCTGACGCCGCGGCTGCTGACACCTGAAGGCTCACGCTCGCCGGCGCCCGCCACCCCGGAGGAGAACGACCTCGCGCAGCTCGCGCACGCACTCGGCGGCCGCTTCGGCCCCCTCGGAGAGACACCATGAGCGACGACCGGAAGCGAACCCTCGAGGCGATCGAGGACGTGCGCACGACGTTCCTGCGCGCGACGACGGAGCTGCCGGA
The DNA here is from genome assembly GCA_963823025.1 of uncultured Planctomycetota bacterium. Classification (GTDB taxonomy): domain Bacteria; phylum Planctomycetota; class UBA1135; order UBA1135; family UBA2386; genus CAWGKH01. The sequence continues at coordinate 97,051 of CAWGKH010000021.1, forward strand.
GATCCCGAGCTTCCGCTCGCTGCTCGCGACGTCGCGCGAGATCCGCGAGCCGTTCGAACGCATCGTCGCGGGCGCCGGGCACCCGCGCATCCGGTCGGAGTGCGACGGCGGCATCACCTGCGCGATGATCGGCTCGAGCGCGCACGGCAAGACGACGATCCTCGACGAGCTGTTCCCCGATCTCGCAGCGCGGGGTTGGCTCGTCACCGACGTCACCGACACGACGAGCCAGTCGCTGTGCATCCGGCACGCGCCACGCGACTCCGCGACCCGCGACCATGTCGTCGTCCACTCCTGGAGCGCCACGCAGATCAAGGAGCTGATGAGCCAGGAGGAGGTGCGCGAACAGAACGACAACGACTCGATCAAGGTCGCCTACCACGACGACCGCGTCGTCGTCGATGGCTCGATGGCGACGTTCCCGCAGAAGGAGCTCGCCGCGGCGCGGTTCCCGCGCACGCTGGAGCTGCGGCCGTTCGCCGAGCCCTACGTCGTGAACGGCGAACAGGCGCGCGATCCGGGCTTCATCCGTGCCCTGACCGTCAAGGAGCAGTCCTCGGTGGTCCGAACCGAGCCGATCATCCGCCAGGGAGAGCGCAGCTGGAATCCGTTGCAGCTCCGCGCGGTCGTCAAGGACGTCAGCCTGTGCGACGGCTTCGAGCGCATCGCGAACCTCAGCGGCCGGCCGATCGACGAGCTGCGGCAGCTGACGTTCATCGACACGCCGGGCCTCGCGACGCCGGGCAGCAGCAAGGACGAGGTGCTGCGTCACTTCCTCGAGAAGAAGAGCACGCAGATCGCGCTGCAGCTCTGGAAGGACGACGAGCTCGACATCGTGATCCATCTCGTCCTGTGTGGTCGCTCGTCGGACTTCGCGCAGCTCTGGAAGCAGATCGAGCGCACCTGCGAGGACCCGGACCTCGAGGGGCTCGAGGACCGGCTCGTCCTCGCGGTCAACGGGATGAACCGCTACTTCACCGACCCGAACATCAAGGAGAAGTACGAGGACCCCGATGCCGCGCGGCGCGCCGGCGACCAGTTCGCATCGACGCTCGAGAGCAACATCCTCCAGAACATGAGCCCGCGCGGCCGCGTGCGCCCGGCACGCATCGCGTTCCTCGACTCCGAGTCGATCGTCGAGACCCTGACCGGCAAGCGCTACCGCGAGGCCTACGCCGACTACCGGCCGGTGATGGAGCGCTGGGCGGAGCCCGGCGGCCCCGGCTACGCGACGCTCGAGCGCCTCGGCATCGTCGAGTCGTTCCGCGAGAACATCGACGCGCTATGCGATCCCGACGACCGCGGTCAGGGCTTCCTGATGCGCGAGCTGCTGTCGCTGATCGACGAACGCGGTCCGGCGCTGCTGTTGCGCAAGGTCCTCGCGCGCACCGATCTGCTCGATCTGGTGCGCGGCACGCTCGATCTGCTCGACCGGAGCTACGACCAGGACGGCAATCTCGCGCGTGAGGCGATCAAGGAGGCGATGCGGAGCTGCCTCGCGTTCCTCGATCCGCAGCATCTCGACACGATCGAGCAGTTCGCGGTCGAAGAGCTCGACGAGGACCTCGATCAGGTCGTCGAGCGGCTCGGCCGCACCGGCGACGAGTATCCGAAGGACTGGATCGCGCAGGCCTGGCGACGGATGACGCACGTCCTGCTCGAACGCATCGAGCAACGGGCCGAGGCGCCGGCTCAGGTCGTCCAGGAGTTCCGTCGCCACTACGAAGCCCGCACCGCGGCATGGGTCGAGCGCTGGGGCTACTCCACCGCCGAGCTGACGTCCCCGTCGAAGGGCTACGCACAGAGCAAGGACCTCGTGACGCACTGCCTGAAGCTCCATGCGCGCGAGATCCTCCACCAGCTCGTGGCGGGCGATGCCGCGTCCGGCAACGGCGAAGACGCGGCGGCGACCCTCGCGCAGTCCGAGGAGGACCGGCAACGCGTCGTCGAGCTGCGCGGCGAGCTCGAGAGGATCCTGAAGGTCGGCCACGACGAGTGCGCCCGCCACGGAGTCAAGCCATGACCGTCTCCCAACCGGCGCACAGCCAGATCGACCGTTCGAACGTCTTCCAGGTGATCGTGCTGCCGAACACCGGCGTCCAGCTCGTGCGTGGTTTCCGCATCACCAGAACCGTCGGCGACCGCGTCGAGGAGCTGAAGCGCGCGGCCGAGCGCCAGGGCAAGGCACAGCTCGCGAACCAGAACCTGCAGCTCGTCAAGGAGCACGTCGCGTGCCGCCAGGACGTCGCGCTCGACGCGACCGACTGGATGGCGACCGACGCCAACGAGTTCGTGTTCTTCCGCGTCGTGTGGGCCGGCGGCGAGGTCTGCCTCGACCTGGTGGTCGACACGCAGAGCGGCGCAGGCAACATGCCGCGCAACAAGGTCCCGGTCCTCCTGCGAGGCAGCCCGTCGCGACTCGGCCAGATCTTCCGCAAGGACTTCCACCTCGCCGACGTGTTCGTGGAGGACCACGTCCGCGCGCGCAACGATGTCGGCAGTCTGATCGTCGACTTCGGCAACACCGGCAGCGCGTTCGTGTTCGCGAAGGAGGGCTCGGGCCCGCTCGACTCCAAGCCGATCGAGATCCACAACCCGTTCGACCCGCTCTACCAGCGCCGCCCGGCACACGAGCGCGACATCCTGCGGTCGAACATGATCGTGCTGCGCGTCGACAACCGCGAGCACGTGCCGCCATGGATCGTCATGGGCAAGCGCGCGGAGGAGCTGATCCGCGACCATCCGGAGGCGAGCTCGCTCTACTCGCCGAAGAAGCACGTGCGGCACTGGGCCGCGCATCAGGAGGCCGAGGAGCACTCGATGCCGTGCCGCGGCATCCTCGGCCAGCGCACCGGGCTGCGGCCGAATCTCGAGTTCGTGCAGCACACGCTGGATCAGATGTTCCAGTACGCGCTCGCGTCACTGACCAACCCGCACGGCACGTCGAGCGTGCCGGAGTTCTATCCGCAGGTCGCGCGCATCCTGCTGACCTATCCGCTGACGTGGCGCGCGGCCGACCGCCGGCTGTTCCAGGAGATGGTGCGCAAGGCGGCGCAGCACGTGCTCGTCCACGACGACAAGATCAAGGAGCACTTCGACGTCGAGCTGATCTGCAGCGAGCCGGTCGCGGTCGCGGCCTACGTGCTGTGGGAGCAGTTCTTCCACTTCGACGCGCCAAACCTGCGGCTCGCCGCCGCGAGCCTGGGCAACACCGAGGGCACCGACGAGCTGCGACTCCTCGTCGTCGACGTCGGCGGTGGCTCGACCGACATCGCGTGCGTCGACATCGGCTGGAGCGTGAGGGACGACGACGACGGCATCGACGTACGGTTCAAGATGATCGAGTCGATGCGGTTCAACCGCGCCGGCGACCGGCTCACGCACGTCGTGGCCACGGCGATCCTGACGTTCGTGCGCGAGAAGTACGGCATCGACGAATCGCTCGACTTCCGTGTCGAGCCGGAGAACCCGGCGTTCACGCTCGCCTACAAGCGGCAGGCGGTGTCGGCGATCCACGAGCTCGCCGAGCAGGCGAAGATCGCGATGGCCGAATCGCAGGCGACGTGGACGCTCGGCCCCGACGACGAGCGCGCGCTGATGCTGTGCTTCCAGCCGTTGCTGGACGGCCGGGATCTCGACGAGCTCGCGCGTGGCGGCAAGCGCCTCGAGCTGTGGCAGGAGCTCCTGCGCGAGTGGGTCGAGCAGGACCGCCAGTCGCTCGAGACCAACGGCGAGCCGGGATTCATGGACGTGTTCCTCTACCTCGAGGAGCTGCGCGACAGCCTCGGGCGGACGAACCGAACACCGCACATGGTCGTGTTGAGCGGCCGCACGTCGCGGCTGTCGTTCATGAAGCAGATGACCGCTCACGCGCTGCACCTGCCGCTGCACCGCGTGCGCACGCTGCACGAGCTGTTGCCGGACACGCTGAAGGTGCAGGGCTACCAGAACCTCGACAAGCTCGCGGTGGTGTGCGGCGCCCAGCGATTCACGTTCGGTGACCACATCCGATTCGTCGCGCTGCCGGACGCGCCGATCTTCAACCGCTACATCGGCACGGTACGCGAGACGCCGACCGGACTGCGGCTCAACAAGGTCCTGGTCGAGCCGGGCGAGTCGACGCCGCGCACGATCCGGCTGCGGGTCGATCCGAAGAAGGGGCTACGGCTCGGGCACGCATTCCGGACCGAAGGCCACGCGCAGGTGGTCGCGACGATGTTCAACACGCACGACACCGAGACGAAGGATGTCGAGCTCGAGCTGATGGACGACCACTCGGTGCGAATGCTGTCGGGCGACGACGTGCTGTTCACCGAGTGGGTGCCGGGCGGCAACGACATCATCGTCGACAACTTCTGCGACAACGGGAAGATCGACATGGAGCCACGGGGCCTGCTCGCTCGGATCGTGCGGTCGAACGCCCAGCAGTGGCTCCGGTGAGCGCGTGATGCCGACCAACGGGCAGCTGCTGAGGATCGTCGTCGTGCTGGCGATCGCGTCCGCGGTCGTGACCGGAGTGGTGTTCGTACGTGGCGTGTTCGGGAGCGACGCCGGCCGCACGGCGCTCGCGGCGACGCAGGGTCTCGAACGACGCGTCGAACGGCTGGAGGCGGCGCGGGCGGCGGAGCAGGGGCGCGTGCTGGCACTTCGCGAGGAGCTCGCGCGCCAGCTGGAGCGGCTCGAGCGCCTGCAGACGGCGATCGGGCCGCCAGCGGGCGAGGTGGGCGACCTGCTGCGCGAGCTGCGCGACGGCGCCACGCGCCTGCGCGCGCTCGCCGACGCGCTGATGCCCGGGCGGGACGGCTGACGTGCTCGCGTTCGCGCTGATCGTGCAAGTGCTGTTCGCGGCGGCGGCGCTGCTCCTCTCGCTGCGCATCGCATCGGCGCGGGCCGCGGTGCGCGCCGCGACGCGTACCGGCGGACCGCTCGCGGCGACGCTCGACGAGGTTCTACGGCGACACGGAGAAGTCACGTTGTGGCCCGCACTCGGCGCCGGCGGCATCGGCGACCTGGCGGTGCGCCACCGCGAGCTGCACGACCCGTACCGGACGCTCGACGAGCTGCTGGCGACGATCGCCGCGTTCGACGCCGGCGACGACCGCGCCGAGCTCGAGCGCACGATCAAGGCGGTGTACCAGCTCCAGTCGACGATCGGCCTCGGCGATCCGGCCGTCGAGCGGCTGCTCGACGCGCCGCTCTCACGCCTCGCGGCTTCGGGCCCGCACACGATCGAGCGCGTGCACCGGGGCGCGCACGTCGACCGCGCGACGATGTTCCCGCTGACCGAGGGAACGCGTGTGGTGCAACCGATCGGGGTGCTCGTGCGAAACCGCGACGGCCGCGTGGTCGACCGGGCGAAGGTGTTCTGCAGCTGAGGCTTCCGCGGCGAAGCCACGGCCAAAAGCACCTGCGTTCGGACCGGCTCTGGATGTTGGTCCTTCACGACGCCCCCTACCCATCGCACCTTTGGGGAGTACACTCGCGCCCCCACCCCGCTCGAGGACCTCTTCATGACGCCGTTCTCCCGCTTCTCACGCCGCGCCTTCCTCAAGGGCGCATCGGCGGCTGCCGTGGGCGGCGCCGTCGGTGACCACCTGCTCGCCCCGGCGGACGTGCCGACCGTGCACCGCGTGCGCGGCGTGCGCACGATTCCGAAGGATCTCGCGCCGCTGAAGCTCTCGATCAACGGTGCCGAGCGCGAGGTGCAGGTCGAGCCGAGGACGACGCTGCTCGACGCGCTCCGCGACGGCGCGGACCTCACCGGCACGAAGAAGATCTGCGACCGCGGCGCGTGCGGCGGGTGCACGGTGCTGGTCGATGGCGAGCCGGTGAACTCGTGCATGACGCTCGCGTGGGATGCGGCCGGCGCGGAGATCCTGACGATCGAGAGTGTCGCCAACGGCGACCAGCTGCACCCGGTCCAGGAGGCGTTCGTGCATTGCGATGCGCTGCAATGCGGGTTCTGCACGCCGGGCTTCGTGATGAGCGCGGTCGCCTGCCTCCACCGGAACAAGCAGCCATCCCGCGACACGATCCGCCGCGAGCTGTCCGGCAACATCTGCCGCTGCGGCACCTACACGCGCATCGTCGACGCCGTCGAACGCGCAGCCCACGGAGGTGGACGATGAGCGCTCGCTGGCGCGACCTGCCGCCGCACGAGATGCGCGTCGGCCACCCGGGAGACTCGAAGAAGATCGACGTGAAGGTCCCCGCCGGTGACCTCGAGCCGTGGGACCTCGACACGAAGTATCGCGTCGTCGGCACCGATCTGGATCGCATCGACGCGATCGCGAAGGTGACCGGCCGCGCGCGCTACGCCTACGACGTGAACCGTCCGGGCATGCTCTACGCGGTGATGGTCCGTTCGCCGCACCCGAAGGGCCGGCTGACGGCGCTCGACCTCGAGAAGGTGAAGGCGATGCCCGGCGTCCGCGCTGCCATCCCGGTCAAGGAGATCGGCAACCGCGTGCGGTTCGTCGGGGACCCGATCGCCGCGATCGCGGCCGAACGGCTCGACCAGGCCGAGGACGCACTCACCGCGGTGAAGGTCAACTACGAGACCGACGCCGACGCACCGGTGACGCTCGACCAGGCCGAGGACGCCCCAGAGCGCAACGCCGACGGCGACGTCGTCGGACCGTGGCCGGACAAGGATCGCGACGCGATCGAGAAGGCGCTCGCCGGGTGCGCGAAGCGGTGCGAAGGCACGTGGACCGTCGAGGTGCAGACGCACTCGAGCCTCGAGACGCACGGCCTCATCGCCGAGTACGGCGAGGCGGACGGCGGCTCGCTCGAGGTCTGGGCGTCGACGCAGGCGACCTTCGGCGTGCGGTCCGGGCTCGCCCACGCACTCGGGATCCCCGAGGACCGGGTGCGTGTGCACGCCGAGTTCGTCGGCGGCGGCTTCGGCAGCAAGTTCTCACCGGACGCCGAGGGCGTGGCGGCGGCGCGCCTCTCGCGCGAAGCGAAGGCGCCGGTCAAGCTCATGCTGTCGCGCTTCGAGGAGCACACCTGCGCGGGCAACCGTCCGTCGGCGATCGTGCGCGTGCGCGCCGGCGTCGACGGCGACGGCGTGATCCAGGCGTGGGACTGGCAGAGCTTCGGCGGCCCGGGTTTCTCGGGCCGCGGCGGCAGCACGCGGTTCGTGTCGAGCTACTTCGAGAAGGCCGTCGGCCGCAACGTACAGAACGACCTGACGACCTACACCGACGCCTGCCGTGCGATGCGCGCGCCGGGCTGGCCGCAGGGACAATTCGTCGCCGAGGGCATGCTCGACGAGCTCGCCGAGGCGATCGGCATGGACCCGCTCGCCTTCCGGCTGAAGAACGACGCCGACGCGCTGCGCATCGCCGAGTGGCAGCTCGGCGCCGAGCGGTTCGGGTGGACCGAGCGCCGCAACCCGAAGCCGGGCACCGCGCGCGACGGCGAGGATCCGCGCGTGCTGCGCGGCGCCGGACTGGCGGCGGCGTTCTGGGGCCAGATGGGCCGCCCGGGCAACCAGGTCACGTGCCGCATCCACCAGGACGGCACCGTCGAGACGCGCAACGGCGCGCAGGACATCGGCACCGGGATGAAGACCGTGATGCAGCTCCTGACGGCGGAAGAGCTCGGCGTCGAGCCATCGCGCGTGCGCGTCACGATGGGCGACACGACGGATCCCGTCGGCCCGGCGAGCGGCGGCAGCACGACGACCCCGAGCCTGTCCCCCACCGTGCGCCACGCCGCGGGACTCGCGAAGCAGGAGCTCGCCGAGCGCATCGCCGCGCAGAAGGGCATCGCTGCCGATCAGGTCCGATTCGAGAACGGCAAGGTGAAGGCCGGCGACGCCGAGATGTCGTTCGACGATGCGTGCAAGTCGATCGGCCCGAACCCGATCGAAGCGACCGGCCGCCGCTACCCGAACTACGACGGCTACAAGGACAACGTCTGCGGCTGCCAGTTCGCCGAGGTCGCGGTCGACACCAAGACCGGCGTCGTGCGCGTCCTGAAGATGCTCGCGGTACAGGACTGCGGACTCGTCATCGCCAAGAAGCTCGCCGAGAGCCAGGTGCTCGGCGCGATGATCCAGGGCATCGGCTACGCGCTCATGGAGCAACGCATCCTCGACCGGCGCGCGGGGCGGATGCTCAACGGCGACCTGTCGTTCTACAAGGTGCCGGGCACACTCGACGTCGGCGAGCTCGACGCGATCATGTTCCCGGTCGCCAACGGCAAGAACAACGTCGGCGCCGCCGGCCTCGGCGAGCCGCCGGCCACCGCGGCGCCGGGCGCGATCGCCAACGCGGTCTCCAACGCGATCGGTGTCCGCATGCGGTCTCTGCCGATCACGCCCGACAAGGTCCTGGCCGCGCTCCACAAGCGCCCCGAACAGAAGTGAGGAGTCGACGATGCACCCCTTCGAGCTGACCCTCCCCGACTCCCTCGCCGAGGCGCTGAAGACCGCCGGCGACGACAGCATGTTCAAGGCCGCGGGGATCGACGTCCTCGACCGGCTGAAGGAACGCGTCGATCGACCCGACCGCCTCGTCGATCTCTGGCGCCTGAAGCAGACGCTCGGCGACATCCAGAAGACCGATGCCGGCGTCTCGATCGGCGCGCTGGTGACGTTGCAGCGAGTGGCCGACGCTGCGGAGCTCGGCGGTGACGGTGCGACCGCGCTGCGCGAGTCGTGCGGCGAGGCCGCGACACCGCAGGTCCGCCGCCGCGCGACGCTCGGCGGCAACCTGCTGCAGAAGGCACGCTGCTGGTACCTGCGCTCGGCCGCGTTCGGCTGCCTGCACGGCGGCGACGGCCCACTGTGTCAGGCGCGCATCGGCGAGAACCGCTACCACGCGATCCTCGGCGCGCTCGACTGCGTGCGCGTGCACCCGAGCAACGCCGCACCGCCACTGATCGCGATGGGTGCGGAGGTCGAGGCGCAGGGGACCGACGGCTCGCGGCGCTTCCCGATCCTCGAGCTGTTCCCGAAAGAGCCCGCCGCCGCGGTCGCCGAGCACACCCTGAAGCGCGGCGAGATCCTCACCGCGGTGCACGTTCCGACGGCGGCGCTCCAGGGTCGCTCCGCCTACCGCGAAGCGCGCGAGAAGCAGAGCTTCGACTGGCCGACGGCGTCGGCTGCGGTGTGGCTGCGCATCGACGGCGGCAGGATCCAGGACGCGCGCGTCTGCCTCGGGGCGGTGGCGCCGATCCCGTGGGCGTCGGCGGCGGCCGCGAAGGAGCTCCGCGGCAAGGCGCCGAGCGCGGCGCTGTTCGCGCAGGCGGCGGAGGCGGCGTTCGCCGATGCCGTGCCGCTCACCGAGAACGCCTACAAGATCCAGGTCGGCCGCGCGGTGCTCGTCGACGCGCTGACGGCAGCCGCCGGAGGGAAGTGACGTCATGGCGAACCAACCTGACAAGGGCCGGGTCACCCACCGCGACCTCCTGCCGAAGGACGTCTGCCCGCTCCTGATGATGAAGCAGATCCTCGTGCACGGCCTCGACGACGTCGTGTTCGACGATCGCCGCTACCCGGGCGACGGCTACTTCTGGTGCCAGCGGACCTGCATGCAGGTCGGCCCCGACGACGAGCTCGTCAACGTCGACACGTGCCGCCCCGGCCGCACGTGCTGGGACGGGCCGCAGGGCTGACGATCCGATCGGCCACACTCAGAGCCTCTCGACACCGAGGCCGGGCTCGCGCGTCGTCGCGAGCCGGCCGTTCTCGAGCGTGAACCCGCCCGTCGCGACGTCGCGCGCGAGGTCGAAGCTGCCGTCGAGGTCGAGGTAGCGCGTCGCGGGTGACGAGAACGCGACGTGCAGCGCGGCCGCGATCGAGATCACGCTCTCGTCCATGCAGCCCCACATCAGCTCGATGCCCGAGGCCTCCGCGATCGCCGCGATCCGCTGCGCCGCCGCGATGCCGCCGCACTTCATCAGCTTGATGTTGAAGATGCCGCAGGCGGGGGATGGTGCGGCGAGGGAGAGTGCGTCACGGTCGTCGTGCAGCGACTCGTCGACGGCGACGCGCCGCCGGATCGCGTCCGGCAGCGCGCGGAGACCCGCGACGTCGGTCGCGGCCATCGGCTGCTCGATCAGCTCGACGCCGAGCTGCGCGGTGCGCGTGCAGAACGCGAGCGTGTCGTCGGCGGAGTAGCCCTGGTTGGCGTCGACGCGGATCGCGACGTCCGGGCCGACGCGTTCGCGGAGGCGTGTGACCCGCTCGACGTCCGCGTCGAGGTCGTCGCCGATCTTGATCTTCAGCGCGCGGAAGCCACGCGCGACGTGCTCGTCGGCTTCGGCGAGCGTCGCGTCGAGCGGCAGCACACCGATCGTGATCGACGTCGGCAGCGCCTCGTGCACGCGGCCGAGAACGTCGCTGAGCGGCAGGCCGATCGTCTTGGCGAACAGGTCGTGCAACGCGATATCGATCGCGGCGCACGCCGCGGGCGCGTGCGGCAGGCGCCGTCGGAGCTCGCCGCAGAGCGCCGGCAGCGTGCGTGGGTCCCGCCCGATCAGCCAGTCGAGCGCGTGTTCGTCCAGCGCCCGATCGCACGCTTCGAGGGTCTCGCCGGTGACCTCCGGTGCCGGCGACGCGGCGCCGAATCCGATGAGGTCGCCCGCCGTGATCTCGACGATCCGGTTGTCGACCGCGTCGACGGCGGCGTGCCCGGCGATCGCGTAGGGCCGCGAGAGCGGGAAGCGCACCGGGCGCACCGTGATGTCGTCGATCCTCATGACTTCGCTCGCTCGCGTTCGACGTGGCGGCGGACCACCGGCACCAGCTCGTCCACGCCTTCCTCGAGGACGCGCACGACCGGGACGCGAAGCTCGGCGCGCAGCCGGTCCTGCTCGGCCATCAGCCGCTCGGGCGTCGTGTCGCGGCCGTTCAGCGTGACCGCCAGCGTGGTCGCGCCGTAGCGCGCGATCAGGTCGATCTCGTCGGCGACGGGCGGGATGCGCAGGTCGAGGTTCTCGAACCCCTCGTAGCACGTGCGGCCGACCGCGTGCTGCAGGATCACGCCATGTGCCTGGCCCGCGAGCAGCAGCTCGGCTCCGCACGGCCCGGACGGATTGCGCAGCGCGGACTGACCCTCGATCAGCATCACTTCCGGACTGCGCTCGCGGTCGCAAGCGACCAGCGCATGCTCGAGTTCGCCGCACACCCAGTCGTTCGGCAGGGAGTCGAGGACGATGCCGTGCGCTGCACCCTGCATCCAACCGGTCTGGCCGGTGTAGATCATCTCCGCGCGGATTCCGGCGGCGACCAGCGCCGCGGTGAGGAGCTTGGTGGTCGTGCGCTTGCCGACGGCGCAGTCGGTGCCGAGCACCGCGATGCGCGGCGCGCGCACCGAGAGCACGTCACCGTGCCAGAAGTGCAGCAGGTGCGTCGGCGGCGGACGCCGCACGTCGATCAGCTCGACGCCGTGCCGCCGCGCGGCCGCGGCAATCGCGGGATCGTCCGCCGCGAAGTCGTGCAGTCCGTTGACGACACCGAGGCCGGCATCGACCGCGGCGAGGATCTGCGCACGGATCGCCGGCGTGAACCGCCCGCCGTGGGTCGCGACACCGACGATCGCGAAGCGCGGGGGTTCGGGCAGCATCTGCAGGGCACTCGCGATGTCGGGCAGCACCGGGATACCTCGCGCGCAGCCGTCCAGCACCTCGCCCGCATCCCGCCCGGCGCACGCCCGGTCGATGACCGCGAGCACCTCGAAGCGGTCGCTGCCGCGCACGAGCCCGTGCGCGACCTTGGCGTCGGCGGTGGCGAACAGTCCGTCGGCGAGGACGAGGGCGAGGGCGGGCATGGTCGGACTTCGCGCCCAGTCTGGTGGGGACGCGCGCGAGAGTCCATCGCCGCCTCACGGCCGATACGCCCAGAGCTCCTGGCCGTCGACGCGGTCGCCACCCGCGAAGTAGAGCGAGTCGCCGAGCACGACGGGCTGCCCGTCCATGCCGCCGTCACTGCCCGGGCTCAGGTCCTCGACCATCCGGGTGCCGACCGGAGTGCCGTCGGTCTGCCACAGCTCGAAGCCGTGGATGCCGTCGTCGGCGTTGAAGTAGACGAGGTCGCCGAGGCCGGTGAAGTAGCGCGAGTTGCTGTAGAAGGGGCCGCGGCGGACCTCGCCGAGCGAGAAGGTCCCGGCGGCGGTGCCGTCGCTGCGCCACGGCTCGGTGCCCTCGGCGGACGTGCCGTTCTGGAAGTAGAGGAGTCCGCCGATCACCGCCAGCGAGTCGATGTCGCTGTCGCCCGAGCCGGGCTCGGTGTCGAGCACGAGCGCCGTCCCGGCCTCGGTGCCGTCGCTCTTCCACAACTCGAAGCCGTGCGTGCCGTCGTCCGCGACGAACATCAACGTGCCACCCAGGTCGATCAGGTCGTGCGGATCCGATCCCTGGCTCCCGGCGCGGACGTCGGCGACGCGCAACGTGCCGGCGACCGTGCCGTCGGTCTTCCACAACTCGCCCCCGGCCGCGTCGGCGTTCGCCGCGAAGAACAGCGAGTCGCCGACGACCGTGAACTCGGACGCGTAGCTCGCCGTGGATCCCGTCACGAGGTCGGTGAACATCTGCGTCCCCGCCGCCGTGCCGTCGGTGACCCAGGGCTCGTAGCCGTGCGTGCCGTCGTTCGCCGAGAACCACAGCCGCCCGTCGAACACGGTGAAGTACGCGGGGTACGAGTTCGCCGAACCGGGCGCGATCTCGGTGAGCAGCTCGGTGCCACCCGGCGTGCCGTCGGTGCGCCAGACCTCGCGACCGCTCGCCTGGTTGGTCGCGCTGAAGTACACGTGGCCGTCGAACTCGGTGAAGTCGTCGAGATCGGAGTCGTCGGTGCCCGGCGCGACGTCGGCGAGCATCACGGTGCCGGCCGACGTGCCGTCGGTGACCCAGGGCTCCTGGCCATGCGTACCGTCGTTGCCGACGAAGAACACCCGGCCGAGGGCCGCGCGGACCGGGTTGCCATACGGCTCCACGCCGTTCTCGGCCCCGGGCAGGACGTCCTTCACCATGTGCGAGCCGGCAGCGGTGCCGTCGCTGATCCAAGGCTCTTCGCCGTGCGCTTCGGTGTGAGCGAAGAAGATCAGCCGATCGCCGAACCGCGTGAGCCCGGTCGGATCCGAGTCGAGGCCCTCGGTCGACGGCGCGAGATCCGCGAGCCGCATCGTGCCGGCCGCAGTGCCGTCGGAGATCCACGGCTCTTCGCCGCTCGCCGCGTCCTTCCCCCGGAACAGCAGGCGATTGCCGAACACGTTCAAGTAGCTCGACGTCGAGCAGCGTGCCGGACGTCGGCACGACGGCCTCCGTCCCGGCGGCGGTGCCGTCGGTCCGCCACAGTGCGGCCATGTTCGCGCCGACGTACGCGACGAACCAGACGCGGCCGTCGAAGGCGGTCCAACCGGACGGACTCGAACCGTCGACGCCCGGCCGGAGATCGCCGAGTGGCACGGTGCCCAGGGCGGTGCCGTCGGAGGTCCAGGGCTCGGTGCCGGTCGCCGACGTGTTGAAGCCGAAGTACACCCGTGGGCCGACCCCCTCCAGGAAGCCGATGGACGAGCTGGAGGCACCCGGCGTCAGGTCGGCCACCAGGGAGATGCTCGTCCCATCGCAGTAGCGCAGCTCCTGGCCGTGGGTGTCGTCGCTGGCGATGAACACGATGCCGCCGTCGAACGCGACGAGGCTTCGGATGTTCGAGCCGGACGAGCCGACGCGGACCTCGCCGACGAGGTGGGTCCCGCCCGGCGTGCCGTCCGAGGTCCACAGCTCGCTGCCGTGCGTGCCGTCGTCGGCCGCGAACCAGAGCGCGCCGTTCCACCGGACCATCGTGTAATCGCTGATGCTCGATCCGCTGCCGGGGAAGATGTCCGCCACGATCGTCGTGCCGGCGGCCGTGCCGTCGCTGCGCCAGAGCTCCCGGCCGTGCGCGGCGTCTTCGGCGCGGAAGTACAGCACGCCGTTCAGCACCGTGAGCTGGTCCGGGCGCGAGTCGGTCACTCCCTGGCTGATGTCCGCGACCATCCAGGTGCCCTGCGCGGTGCCGTCGCTGCGCCAGAGCTCGTTCCCGTGCGTGCCGTCGTTCGCCGAGAAGTAGACGACGCCGCCGAGCTCGGTCAGCTCGTTCGGATACGAGCCGCGGTAGTCCGGACGGATGTCGGCGACCCGGAACGTCCCGGACGCGGTGCCGTCGGTCCGCCACAGCTCGTAGTCCTCGTCGCCGGTGTTCGCGGAGAACAGCAGGGTGCTGCCGAGCACGACCAGGTCGCTCGGCTGGGAATCGAACGGTCCGGGATTCACGTCGGCCACGAGCCCCGTGCCCGCAGCGGTGACCGTCGGTCCGCCACAGCTCCCGCCCGTGGTCGCGGTCGGAGGCGGCGAAGTACCGCGGCACCGCCGAGCTCGACGACGTTCGAGCCGGCGAACGGCGCCGAGCTCTCCGGATAGGTGCCCGGCTCGAGGTTCGCGACTTCGCGAAACCCGTTGGCGGGCGGCGGATTGCCCCCACCGCCCGAGCCCCCGCCGCCCCCGCTGCAGGCGATCGCGACGAACGGAACGGCCAGGAGCGGCACGGCGGAGCGGAACGGAGATACGCATGGTTCTGTCAGGTCGAGCGAGGCGGGCGAGTCCACGCCTCCGTCCTCCCCGAGCGGATTCCGGCAGCCGCGCGGTCAGGGATTCCGCGCGAAAGGCTGCATTTCACACCGGGTGTGGTTGTCTGCCTCTCAGGGCTGCGGGTCGGCGCCTTGCGCGATGTGCAGGCCGACCAGGCGGGCGACGAGGACGGTCAGGTAGATCTGGCCGACCATGGCTTCGACGGTCGCGAGGAGGCGGGCGACGTCGAGGCGGGGCACGATGTCGCCGTAGCCGAGAGTCGTCAGCGACGTGAAGCTGAAGTAGAGCAGCTCCGACAGCGGCAGGGCGGTGCCGACCCGCGACTCCGCGTAGCGGAACGCGTCGCCCTCGGTGAACAGCTCGACGATCACGAACGCATAGGCGAAGCCGATCCCCATCACGACATACAGGCAGATCGAACCGAGGATGCGGTTGATCGTCACCCGACCGGTGCGGAAGACGTCGGCCAACATCACGCGGGCGATCAGCGCGAAGAACGCGATGTAGATCACGGCCGTTGCGATGTGGAGCAGCTCCGCGACGTACGAAAGGGCGTCGATGCCGGCGAACGGCGCACCGTCCGCGGCGATCCTGGTCAGGATCGCCGCGACGAACAGCCAGAGCGCGATGCGTCGCTGCCGGCGGCTCTCCGAGCACACGCTGACCGAGCCGAGCATCACGAGCCACATGCACACGTTCCAGATCCCGCTGCCGAGATCGCCTTCGTCGAGCAGCGGATAGAGGAGGCCGAGCAGCGCCAGCTTCACGAGCAGATCGAGATAGGCGAGCTCGTGCCGCTCGAACCGGAACGGCCGGAGCATGCTGCGGAGGATGATGCGGCGGGGACTCGAATCACTCATGACCGGAATGGGCGCCGATCGGGGCCGACGGCAGTGTCCCCCGCCACGGGCCAGCCGCTATGCTCCACCCGGACGTTTTCGCCGACCCATCCAGCCGATGACGCACACGAACCCCTACTCACTCCGATCCACCCCAGCCGCCGAGGCGTCGATCACCGAGCGTGCCGCGTTCCTCCAGCGGACGTACACCTGGCTGCTCGGCGGCATCTTCGGATTCTGCGGGACGCTCTGGTCGTTCGACCACGTCGAAGCAGTGCGCCACCTCGGCTTCGCGCTGTTCGGCAACCCGATCATCGCGATCGTCGTCCTGATGGGCGGGGCCTACCTCGTCCACGCCGTCGCCGAACGCTCGCCGATCAACGCCGTCGCCTACGCGCTCTGGGTGTTCGTCATGGGCCTCGCGATCGCGCCGCTGGTCAGCTACGCGAACGCGACCGCGCCCGCCGTCGTCTCCCAGGCGAGCCTGATCACCGCCGTCGTGTTCCTCGGCCTCACGATCTACGTGTTCGTCAGCGGGCGCGACTTCTCGTTCCTGCGCGGTGCGTTGTCGATCGGGCTGTTCGCCCTGATCGGCATCGGCCTCGCGAGCTGGCTGATCGGCTTCGACGTCGGCATCTGGTACTCGGTCGCCGGAGCCCTGCTGTTCGCCGGCTACATCCTCTACGACACGAGCCAGATCCTGCACCGCTACCCGACGACCGCGCACGTCGCCGCGGCGGTCGTGCTGTTCACCGACGTCGTGCTGATGTTCCAGTACATCCTCATGCTGTTGCTGAGCAGCCGCGACTGACCCCGGCTCCGAATCCACGACCCAGGTACCCGATGATCCGATCGATCGGCGCGCTCGCGTCGCTCCTGCCCTTCCTCGCCACACCGCTGCTGGCCCAGACCCAGGCGGAGCTCGTCGCGCGCCGCGACGCCAAGCTCGCCGACGACTGGCTGAAGCTCGCGCCCTGGACCACCGACTACGACGCGGCCCTGGCGCAGGCGCGCGACACCAAGAAGCCGATCTTCGCCTACTTCTCGCGATCCTACGCGCCTTGACCGCCGTGCTCGGCCCTCGAGAGCCGTGTGCTCTCGACACCGGAGTTCGTGAAGTTCGCGAAGGACGTCGTGCTGTTCTGCCACCTGACGACGCACATCGACGGGAATCCGCACGAGAACCTGTTCCGCGAGAAGGGCGGCAGCATGTACCCGTACATGGCGTTCCTCGACGCCGAGGGCCACGTCCTCGCGGTGCAGACCGAGCGCAGCGTCGACGGCTTCCGCAAGACGCTCGACGGGGACGTCGCCGCCTTCCGCGCGCTCTGTGAGCAGGCCGCGGCCGGCGACGCCGACGCCCGGCGCGCGCTGTTCGCGAAACGCGTCGAACTCCGGCACTTCGACGACTTCGACGCCGCCCACGCCGAGCTGGCAGCACTCGCGGGCCTCGACGACGCGACGCGCGCGAAGCTCGACCAGCAGCTCGTCGATCAGGAGTTCAATCTGATCCTCGGCACCGCGCGATCGGCCGAGGACGCGCCCGCCGCAGGCGCGCGCTGCCTGCCGATGTGGCAGAAGCACCGCATCCCGAGCGAGCGCTTCGCCCCGTACTTCTGGTTCTTCCTGGCGAGCGACGCGGTTCAGCAGAAGGACGCCGACCGCCTGGCCGAGGCGATCGGGAAGCTCGAGGCGACCGGCTCGCCGCGCGCCGAGACGTACCTCCCGGCGCTGCGCCAGGCGCTCGCGAAGCTGCGCGCCGGCGGTTGAGCGACCGCGACCAGAAAGCCCGCCCCGGCCATCTCGGATGGCCAGGGCGGCTGTCCTCTCTCATCTCTCTGCTGCGCGTTCGCCTCGTTCCGAAGCGACGCTCTCTCTCAGGTGCGAGGGCACTCCTGTCCTCGCACGCACTTCTCACTCTCTCGTCACACTCTCTCTCGGAGCCGGTTGCACACGGCCAGCGAGTCGACTCCGCGAAGGCGACCGCCGCAGCCCGCGTACGACCACTACTCGTCTTGAGGACCCGTTTTTGGGCACCGAGCCGGAGGTTTCTTCGCGCGCCGGGATCACCGCGCTTGACCACGCCCGATGCGATGGCATAATCATGCGTCCTTGGACGCATAAAGATGCCATCGACCCGGCCACCGACCGCCCGCTCCGCGCGCCATGACGCGATCCGCAAGTGGATCCAGCGCCAGCAGGTGCGCAGCCAGGCGGAGCTGGCCGAGCTGCTGGCGTCCGACGGCCTGTCCGCCAACCAGGCGACACTCTCGCGCGACCTGCGGGAGCTCGGGGTGCGCAAAGGGCCGCACGGCTACGAGCTGCCCGGTGAGGGCGGGGACGCCCCCGATGCACTGACCCAGGCGCTCGGCGCGTTCCTCGTCGACGCGATCCCGGTCGCCCACGAGGTCGTCCTCCGTACCCCGCCGAGCGGTGCGCAACCCCTCGCCCTGGCGATCGACCAGGAGCGCCCGTCGGGAGTCGTCGGCACGGTCGCCGGCGACGACACCGTTCTCGTGATCTGCGCGAGCCCGATCGCGGCGTCGCGCCTCGCCAAGACCCTGCTCGCCGCCCGCCAGAAGCGATGAAGAAGCGCGTCGCCATCCTCGGCGCGTCCGGCTACACCGGGCGCGAGGTCCTCCGCATCGTCGGTCACCACGACGGCATCGCGGCCGACGTCGTGATGACGGCGCGCGAGGGCGTCGATCCGGATCCCCCCGAGACGAGCTACGACACCGTCGTCGAACGCCTCGACACGGGCCGCCTCGACCAGGTCGACGGCGTGTTCCTCTGCACGCCCCACGGCGCCGCCGCCCCGCTGGCGAAGACCGCGCTCGAACGCGGCTGCAAGGTCGTCGACCTGTCGGCCGACCTGCGCCTCCGCGATCCGGCCGTGCACGCAGCGACCTATGGGGCCGAGGACGACGCCGCACGGGAGCTCCGCAAGGAGGCGGTCTACGGCCTGACCGAACACGCGCGGCCCGCGGTGCAGCGCGCCCGCCTCTGCGCGAACCCTGGCTGCTACCCGACCGCCGTCTGCCTGCCGCTGCTGCCCCTGCTCGAACGCGGCCTCGTCGACCTCGAGGCGGACGTGATCGCGGACTGCAAGAGCGGAGTGTCCGGCGCCGGCAAGACGCCGTCGCCGAAGACGCTGTTCGGCAACGTCCACGAGAACTCCAGCGCCTACGCGGTCGGCACCCATCGGCACGTCCCCGAGATCCACCAGGTGCTCGGCACCGATCGCGTGCTGTTCGTCCCCCACCTGCTGCCGGCGTTCCGTGGCATGCTCGCAACGATCTGGCTCCGGCCGGTCGCCGGCACCACGGTGGACGACGTGCGGGCGTGCCTCGACGAGGCCTACGCCGCCGAGCCCTTCGTGCGCGTGTATGCCCGCGGCCTGCCCGACCTCGCACGAGTTCAGATGACGAACTTCTGCGACATCGCCGTCGCGAGCTCGGGTGGGCGCGTCGTCGTGATCGCGGCGATCGACAACCTCGTCAAGGGCGCCGCCGGCCAGGCGATCCAGAACATGAACCTGATGCTCGGCCTGCCCGAGACCGCGGGGCTCCTGTGAGGCTGTGCGTCAAGATCGGCGGGGCACAGCTCGAGCGCGACGACGCCCGGGCGGTGCTCGCCCGGGCGATCGGAGCCGCGGGCGACGCCGGCCACGAGGTTGTCGTCGTGCACGGCGGTGGCAACCAGATCCGCACGCTGTCGTCGCGGCTCGGCATCGCCGACCGCTACCACGACGGCCTGCGCATCACCGATGCCCCGACCGCCGAGGTGGCGCTGATGGTGCTCGGTGGTGCCGTCAACAAGGCGCTGGTCCAGTCGCTCGCCGAGGCGAACGTGGCGGCGGTCGGCCTGTGCGGCGTCGACGGCGGCACGTTCACCGTGCGCCGGCACGCCCCGGGCGGCGTCGACCTCGGCTTCGTCGGCTCGGTGCGCCGCGTCGACCGCCGCCTCGTCGACACGCTGCTCGCCGCTCGGTTCACGCCGGTCCTCGCGACGATCGCGCCTCTCGATCCGAGCGAGCAGGGCGACCGCTCGGCGCTCTACAACGTCAACGCCGATCACGCCGCCGCGCCGCTCGCGAGCGCGCTCGGCTGCGAGGCGATGTTGTTCCTCACCGACGTGCCGGCCGTCCACGACGGCGACCGCCGGCGCCTCGCGGAGCTGACGCCGTCACGGTGCCAGCAGCTACGGAAGGCCGGCGTGATCTCGGGCGGCATGATCCCGAAGGTCGACGCGGCGCTCGGCGCCCTGCGCGACCTGCCGCGAGGCCTCGTGAAGATCGCGCCCGCCGACGGCGACGACGCGGTGCTGAACGCACTCGACGACGCGGTCGGCACGCGATTCGTCCAAGACCCTCGAACCCGCTCCTGAACCGGTCCCACGCCCGAACCATGGACGAGCACGTGATCCACACCTATCTCCGCGCACCCGAGGTCTTCGTCGAAGGCAAGGGCGCGATCCTGCGCGACCAGGGCGGACGGGAATGGCTCGACTTCCTCGGCGGCATCGCGGTCTCGGCGCTCGGCCACGCGCACCCGGCCCTCGTCGAGGCGCTGCGCGACCAGGTTGGCAAGGTCGTGCACGTCAGCAACCTCTACCGCCATCCCTACACCGAGGCGGTCGCCGAACGCATCGCGCGACTCACCGGCCTCGAGGCGATGTTCTTCACCAACAGCGGCGCCGAGGCGACCGAGTGTGCGCTGAAGATGGCGCGCAAGCACCAGCGTGTGACGGGACATCCGACGCGCACCGGCTTCGTCGCGCTCGAGGGCGGCTTCCACGGACGGACGATGGGTGCCTTGTCGGTGACCAGCGGCAAGAAGTACCGCGAGCCGTTCGAGCCCCTGATCCCCGGCGTGACGTTCGTCGCGCGCGGCGATCTCGCCGGTCTCGAGGCCGCACTCCGCGCCGAGCCCGCCGCGCTGATCCTCGAGCCGATCCAAGGCGAAGGCGGCATCGTCGAGCTCGGCGCCGAGTTCGTGCAGGCGGCCCGTCGCCTGTGCGACGAGACCGGCACCGTGCTGATCCACGACGAGGTGCAGTGCGGCACCGGACGAACCGGGAAGTTCCTGTGCGGACAGTGGTACGGCGTCGAACCCGACGTCGTCACCCTGGCCAAGCCGCTCGCTGCTGGTCTGCCGATGGGTGCCGCGGTGGCCGGCAGAGAGCTCGCCGAGACGCTGGTGCCGGGCGACCACGGCTCGACGTTCGCCGGCGGCCCGCTGGTGCTGCGCGCGGCGCTCGTCTTGCTCGACCAGCTCGAAGGCGGCCTGCTCGAGAACGTTCGCGCCCGCGGCGACCAGCTCCGCCACGGCCTGCTCGCGTTGCAGGCGCGGCACCCCCGCGTCCACGAAGTGCGCGGCATCGGTCTGATCCAGGGCATCCGGGTCGAGGGTGGCCCCGAGCTCCAGAAGACGCTCTATCAGCACGGCCTGATCACCAACTGCACCGCGGGCGACGTCGTCCGCTTCCTCCCCCCCTACGTGGTCTCGGCCGGCGAGGTCGACCGCGCACTCGAGATCCTCGACCGCTGCCTGACGGCGGACTGACCCGGGCCACGGCCCACACCGAAGCGCAGGAGAACCGATGAACTCCGAGTTCGGCTCCCTTCCCCAGAAAGACCTCCTCTCGGTCGCGCATCTGAGCGCCGCCGACATCGACGCGATCTTCCGCACCGCCGCCGAGCTCAAGCAGAAGCGCGAGCAGTACTCGGAGCTCCTGCGCGGGAAGAAGCTCGCGATGATCTTCGAGAAGGACAGCCTGCGCACGCGCTTCACGTTCGACATCGGCATGCAGGATCTCGGTGGCGGCGCGGTGTTCATGGACCACCGCGACGCGCGGATCGGCGCGCGCGAGTCGATCAAGGACGTCGCCCGCAACCTCGAGCGCTGGGTCCACGTGGTGGTCGCGCGGACCTACAAGCACCGGGTCGTGACCGAGCTCGCCGAGAACTGCGCGATCCCGGTCATCAACGGCCTGTCCGACCACCTGCACCCCTGCCAGGCACTGAGCGACTTCTTCACGCTGCACGAGAAGTGGGGTGGCAACCTCGCCGGGCGTCGCGTGACGTTCGTCGGCGATGGCAACAACACCTGTCACTCGCTGATCTACGCCGCGTCCAAGCTCGGCGCGCACATCACCGTGTGCACGCCGGACGGCTACGAGCCCAACGCGCGCGTCGTCAACGAAGCGATGATGTTCGCGCGTGACTCCGGCTCGGAGATCCGGATCATGAACGACCCGATCGAGGCCACCGAAGGCACCGACGCGATCTACACCGACGTCTGGGCCAGCATGGGCCAGGAGGACGAGGTCGAAGAGCGCGCCGGCATCTTCCACGACTACCAGGTCGACGAGGATGCGATGGCGCGCGCCGCCGATGGCGCGTTCTTCATGCACTGCCTGCCCGCGCACCGCGGCCACGAGGTGACCGCCGGCGTGATGGATGGCGACCAGTCGATCGTCTACGACATCGCCGAGAACCGCCTTCACGTGCAGAAAGCGGTCCTGCTGCTGCTGCTCAACAAGTGACCCGCCCAAGCACTACCGACATGGCAACCACTCACGAGAAGGTCGTCCTCGCCTACTCCGGCGGCCTCGACACCTCGATCATCATTCCCTGGCTCCGTGAGAACCACGGCGTCGAGGTGCACTGCGTCGCCGGCGACGTCGGCCAGGGCGCGTCCGAGCTCGAGGGACTCGAGCAGAAGGCACTGCAGAGCGGCGCCGCGTCGTGCAAGATCGTCGATCTGCGACGCGCGTTCCTCGAGGACCAGGTCTGGCCGTGCCTGCGCGCGATGACCGTCTACGAGGGCCGCTACCTGCTCGGCACGAGCATGGCGCGGCCGATCCTCGCGAAGGCGCAGGTCGACTACGCGCACGAGGTCGGTGCATCGATCGTCGCGCACGGCTGCACCGGCAAGGGCAACGACCAGGTGCGCTTCGAGCTCGCCTACCAGTCGCTCGACCCGAACCTGCGCATCCTTGCGCCGTGGCGCTCCTGGGACATCCAGAGCCGCGAGGACGCGATCGACTACGCGAAGGCGCACGGCATCCGGATCACCGCGACCAAGGAGAAGATCTACTCGCGCGACCGCAACCTGTGGCACATCAGCCACGAGGGCGGAGCGCTCGAGGATCCGGGCAATGCGCCGCCGGACGACGTGTGGATGCTGACGGTGTCGCCCGAGCAGGCGCCCGGCGCGCCCGGCTTCGTCACCATCGGCTACGAGCACGGCGTGCCGACCGGTCTCGACGGCGAGACCCTCGATCCGGTGACGCTCGTCGAGCGGCTCAACGCGCTCGGCGGCGAGCACGGCGTCGGTCGGATCGACATCACCGAAAACCGCCTCGTCGGCATGAAGTCGCGCGGCGTCTACGAGACACCCGGCGGCACGATCCTCGTCGAAGGCCTGCGCACGCTGCGCAGCCTGACGATGGAACGCGACACGATGCGCATGGCCGAGAAGCTGATGCCCGACTACACCGACCTCGTCTACACCGGACGCTGGTACCACCCGCTGCGCGAGTCGCTCGACGCGTTCTTCGCCGAGGCGACGCGGTGGGTCACCGGCGAGGTGAAGGTCAAGCTGTTCAAGGGACAGGCGACCGCGGTGTCGGCGCACTCTCCGTACTCGCTCTACTCGGAGGACCTGGCGACGTTCGGGCCCTCGGCACGCTTCGATCAGGCGGACAGCGCCGGGTTCGTCAAGCTGTACGGACTGCCCGGCGCCGTCGCCGCCGCCCGCACCGCCCGCGCGAACGCGGAGATCGCGGGGCACGCATGACCAAGCTGTGGGGTGGGCGCTTCGAGGGCGGGCTCGACCCGTTCTTCGAGTCTTTCAACCGGAGCCTGCCGTTCGACCGGCGGATGGTCGACGAGGACCTCCAGGGCAGCGTCGCCTGGGCCGAGGCGCTCGGCGCAGCGGGAGTGCTGCGCGTCGGGGAGGTGCAGAAGCTCGTGCGTGCGCTCGGCCGGCTCCGGAAGGAGCTGGCCGCGGCGCCCGGCCGACTCGAGCACGCCGAGGACGAGGACGTGCACAGCTTCGTCGAGCGCGAGCTCGGCAACCTCGTCGGGCCGCTCGCGAAGAAGCTGCACACCGGTCGCTCGCGCAACGACCAGGTCGCGACCGACCTCAAGCTCTGGATGAAGCGCGCGGCTGCGGACCTCGACACGGCGTTGACGGGCTTGATCGGTGCGCTGGTCGCGCTCGCCGAACGCACGGCCGACCTGCCGATCCCCGGCTACACGCACTTGCAACGGGCGCAGCCGATCACCGCCGGACACCACGCGCTCGCCTACGCCGAGATGCTCGACCGCGATCGCGGCAGGCTGCGCGACGCGATGACGCGCGCCGACACGTCGCCGCTCGGCAGTGGCGCGCTGGCCGGCACCGCGTTCCCGGTCGACCGCCGCGCGATCGCGCGGCGGCTCGGCTTCGCCGGCGGGCCGACCCACAACAGCCTCGACGCCGTCAGCGACCGCGATCACGTCGCGGAGGTGCTGTTCACGTGCAGCCTGTGCGTCGTGCACCTGTCGCGGCTGTGCGAGGACTGGATCTTCCTCGGCAGTCACGAGGCGCGGCTCGTGCGGTTCAGCGACGCGGTCGCCACGGGCTCGTCGCTGATGCCGCAGAAGAAGAACCCCGACGCGCTCGAGCTGGTCCGTGGCAAAACCGGCCGGGTCATCGGGCGCCTGCAGGCGCTGCTGGTGACGCTGAAGGGGCTGCCGCTCGCCTACGACAAGGACCTCCAGGAGGACAAGGAAGGGTTGTTCGACGCGCTGGACACGACGATCGCCTGCGCGCGCGTCACGACCACCGTCGTCGAGACGATCGACTACGATGCCGACCGCTGCCGGGCCGCGGCGTCCGGCGGGTTCTTGAACGCGACCGATCTCGCCGACCTGCTGGTCCAGCAGGGCGTGCCGTTCCGCGACGCACACGAGCGCGTGGGCATCGCGGTGCGGCGAGCGATCGCCGAAGGTTGTGAGCTCGAGGACCTGCCGCTCGCCGTTCGCCAGGAGCTGTTCCCGGAGCTGGCCGAGCGACTGGGCAAGGAGCTCGCGGTCGAACGCGTGCTCTCGCGGCGCAAGGCGATCGGCGGCACCGCGCCGTCGCGCGTCCGGGCAGAGGTCAAGACATGGAAACGACGACTGGAACAGAAGCGGACATGAACTCCGTCCTGATCCGCGACGCCAAGGTGAGCGACGCGGCGAAGATCATGCAGCTCGTCAACGAGCTGGCGATACAGCAGGTGATGCTGCCCCGCTCCCCGGCGTCGGTGATCGAGCACATCCGCGATTTCGTGATCGCCGAGGTGGACGGACAGTTCGCCGGCTGCGCGGCGCTGCACGTGGTCTGGTCGGACATGGCGGAGATCCGCTCGATCGCGGTGGATCCGTCGCTGCAGCACAAGGGTCTCGGCCGGGAGATGGCGAACCGCCTGATCGAGATCGCGCTCGATCTCGGCGTTCCGAAGCTCTACTGCTTCACCTACGTGCCGGGCTTCTTCGAGAAGATGGGCTTCCACCTCGTCGAGCACGCCGAGCTGCCGCACAAGATGTTCAACGACTGCAAGAACTGCCCGAAGTTCCACGCGTGCGACGAGATCGCGATGGTGCGTGTGCTGCGCGAGCCGACGCCCGAGGAGATGCGTGCCGGCAGCACGCTGCCGAGTCGGCCGGTTCGTCTGTGAGCGCCGGAGTGTCCTTCGCATGTCGCCGATCCGCCTGTTCTGGACGACGACGCTGCTCGGGCTGGCGGCGATCGTCGCAGCCGGTGCGGTCTGGCCGCCGCTCTGGTGGTCGCTGGTCGTCCTGCTGCCGCTCGTCCTGCTCGCGCTGTGGGACACGTTGCAGACGAAGCACGCGATCCTGCAGGAACTTCCCGATCATCGGCCACGTCCGCTACGTGCTCGAGCTGCTCCGGCCGGAGATCCAGCAGTACTTCATCGAGTCGAACACGAGCGGCCGGCCGTTCTCGCGCGAGATCCGCACGCGTCGTCTACCAGCGCGCGAAGCAGGTGATCGACACGCGGCCGTTCGGCACCCAGCACGACCTCTACGACGGTGAGGCCGAGCTGGCTCGCGCACTCGATCGCCGCGACGGCAGCCGCCCGAGGAGGAGCCGCGGATCGTGGTCGGGCACCGAGCGCTGTGCGCAGCCCTACGCCGCGTCGCTCCTCAACATCTCGGCGATGAGCTTCGGCTCGCTCTCGCAGGCACGCCGTCCTCGCGCTCAACGGCGCGGCGCAAGCTCGGCGGCTTCTGCCCACAACACCGGCGAGGGCGGGCTCAGCCCGTACCACCTCGAGCGCGGCGGCGACCTCGTCTGGCAGATCGGCACCGGCTACTTCGGCTGCCGCACGCGCGACGGCAGCTTCGACGCCGGACTGCTTCGCGAGCGCGCGCGCAGTCGCCGAGCGTCAAGATGATCGAGATCAAGCTCTCCCAGGGCGCCAAGCCGGGCCACGGCGGCATCCTGCCGGCGGCCAAGGTCACGCCCGAGATCGCCGAGATCCGCGGCGTCGCCGCCGGGCAGGGACGTGATCTCGCCGCCGCGCCACACGGCGTTCTCGAGCCCGCGCGGGCTGCTCGAGTTCGTCGCGCAGCCTGCGCGAGCTGTCCGGCGGCAAGCCGGTCGGCTTCAAGCTCTGCGTCGGGCGGCGCGCGAGTTCCTGCGGCATCGTGCAAGGCGATGCTCGAGACCGGCGAGCTCGCCCGACTTCATCACCGTCGACGGCGCCGAGGGCGGCACCGGCGCGGCGCCGATCGAGTTCTCCAACTCGGTCGGCGCGCCGCTGACGCGAGGGGCTGCTCTTCGTGCACAACGCCTGGTCGGCGTCGGGCTGCGCGACGACGTCCGCGATCGTCGCCAGCGGCAAGATCGTCACCGGCTTCGACATGCGTGCAGCGCGTCGCGCTCGGCGCCGACGCTGTGCAACGCGCGCGCGGCCATGATGTTCGCCGCTCGGCTGCATCCAGGCGCTGCGCTGCAACACCAACAACTGCCCGACCGGCGTCGCGACCCAGGACCCCGGCCTGGTGCGCGGCCTCGACGTCGCCGACAAGCGCGTGCGGGTGTTCCGCTACCACAAGGCGACCGTGCGTGCGGCGATGGAGATCGTCGGCGCGGCCGGGCTCGACGGGTTCGAGGACCTCCGTCCCGAGCACGTCTACCGCCGCGTCGGTCCGACGCGCATCGCGACCTACGCCGAGGTCTACGACTACCTCCAGCCGGACGATCTGCTCGAGGGTCGGTTCGGGCTGAGACCGAGCGAATACGACGATCTGATGGCCCGGGAGTGGGAAGCCGCGCGGGCCGACGCATGGTGAAGCCGCTAATCTCAGAACGATGAATTCGAAGACGTCCGCGGGACTGATCCTGATCGGCGTGGTGGTGGTCGCTGCCATCGCCTGGCCGCGTGGCTCGAACGATCCGGCGATCACCGGCGCCGACACGTTCATCCACAAGCAGCAGATCGACACGTCGAAGGACGGCTGGCGCGAGCAGCTTCCGGAGCCGCCGCAGCTCGAGTTCGCACCGGGCGCGCGCTACCTGTGGCACCTCGACACCAACCAGGGACCGATGACGATCGAGCTCTGGCCGCAGATGGCGCTGAAGCACGTGTCGAGCACGATCTACCTGACGCGACTCGGGTTCTATGACGGGCTGGCGTTCCACCGCGTGATCCCGAAGTTCATGGCGCAGGGCGGTGATCCGCGTGGCGACGGGAGCGGCGGTCCCGGGTACGGCTACGACGGCGAGTTCTACCGGCCCGTCAAGATGGACCGCGCCGGACTGCTCGCGATGGCGAACACCGGACAGCCGAAATCCGACGGCAGCCAGTTCTTCCTGACGTTCGGGCCGACGCACGTGGCTACAGGGCAAGCACACGGTGTTCGGGGACGTGGTCGAAGGGATGGACACGCTGAAGAAGATCGAGGCGCTCGGCTCACCATCGGGCAAGACGAGCGAGCCGGTGGTCATCGAGCACGCGACGATCGAGGTCGCGAAGGGCAAGTCGTGAGCGAGGTTCCGCTGCCGAAGGGGTTCGCCGCGGCTGGCACGTGGTGCGGGATCAAGCGCGAGGGCCGCGGACTCGACCTCGGCGTGCTCGTCGCCGAGGCGGCGTTCCCGGCGGCCGCGATGTTCACGACGAACGCGCTGCTCGGCTCGCACATCCCGGTCTGCCGGGAGCATCTCGAACGGAGCGGCGGACTCGCGCGCGCGATCGTCGTCAACTCCGGCAACGCCAACTGTGCGACCGGAGAGAAGGGCGTCGACGACGCGCGGCGCACCGCGCGCGCGGTCGGCGAGCGCCTCGGCTGCCCCGCCGAACAGGTGCTGCCGATCAGCACCGGCGCGATCGGCGCGCACCTGCCGATGGATCGCATCCTCGGTGCGCTGCCTGCACTGCTCGACCGCGCATCCCCCGACCTCGCGAGCGAGTTCGCACGGGCGGTGATGACGACCGACACGCACGCCAAGCTCGAGTCGGAACGCGCGGCCGCGGGCGCGCGCGTCACCGGTGTCGCGAAGGGCGCGGGCATGATCCACCCGAACATGGCGACGATGCTCGGGTTCCTGACGACCGACGCCGAGCTGGCGGCGCCGGCCGAGCTGCTGCGCCGCGTCGTCGACCGGACCTTCCACCGGATCACGATCGACGGCGACACCTCCCCCAATGACACCGTCGTCCTGTGGGGCTCCGGCCGCGCCGGCGCCGCCGACGTCGAGCGCGAGCTGATCGAGGTCGGCGCGCGCCTCGGCCGCCAGATCGCCGCCGACGGCGAGGGCGCGACCCGCCTCGTCACCGTGCGGGTGAGCGGCGCCGCGAGCGACGCGGACGCCGCGCTCGTCGGCCGCGTCATCGCGACCAGCCCGCTCGTCAAGACCGCGATCGCCGGCCGCGACCCCAACTGGGGCCGCATCCTCTCCGCCGCCGGCCGCGCGGGAGTCCCGATCGACGTGCAGAACGCCCGCGTCTTCATCGGCCGGGAGACGCTCTACGAGGACGGCCGCCCGTTCCCCGAGCGCGAGCACGAAGCCTGGCGCCACCTGAACGAGGAGCGCGAGGTGACGATCGGCGTCGACCTCGGTGTCGGTGACGGCACCGCCGAGGTCTGGACCTGCGACCTGACCGCCGACTACGTGCGCATCAACGCCGACTATCGGACGTGACTCGCGACCCGGGCACGACGTCCAGCCGGCCGTCGTCGAAGCGCACGATGCACTTCGTGCCGCCGTCGTAGTCGCGCGCCTGCAGCAGCAGCGTGGCCGACTCGTCGAACGCCGAGCAGCGCGTCGCCACGGGCGCGTCGACGCCGCGCCACAGCCGCACGAACGCGTTCTGCTCCCACTCGCGGCCGATCGTCGAGGAGTCCATGTGCCCGGGTCGCACGACGGTCTCGTGCGGCAGGCGCATCAGCACGTCCATGATCGAGTGCCGGATGTCGTCGTAGGTCGTGTGCCCGGGCGCCCGGGTGCCGCCGATCGAACCCTGGAACAACGTGTCGCCGGTGAACACCTCGCGGTCGTCGACGAGGAACGCGAGCTGCCCCAGCGTGTGACCGGGCACGTGCAGCGCGCGGATGTGGAGATCGCCACTCCGGATCTCGGCGCGGTCCTCGAGCTCGGTGTCGAGCCCGCCGCGAAACAGCGAGGCCTCCCGCCGGTGCCCGCAGACCGGGCAGCCGTAGCGGGCGCGGTAGTCGTCGTTGTGCTCGACGTGGTCGTGGTGATGGTGCGTGCACAGCACGTGCGTCGGCGTCACGCGCCACTCCTCGATGCGCTGGACGATCGGTTCGAGCGGCCCACCCGAGTCGATCACGACCGCATGACCACCCTCGCGGTCGGCGACGAGCCAGGTGTTCGACAGCCACCGCTCGTGCATCGTGCGGAAGACGAGCGGGCTCCCGGTCACGGTCCGACCTTGCGGAAGCGAAGGAGATAGTTGTCCTTCATCATGTCCTCGCGACGCTGGACGAGCTCGAACCCGGCGTTCTCGATCTCCTTCGTGAACACGTCCTCGCCCGCGCGAACATGGTTCAGCGTCCACTCGCTGCTCTCGCCTTCGATGCGCTTGAAGTCGACGACGACCAGGTTGCCACCCGGGCGCAGCGCGCGGTGGATCGACGCCAGCGTGTCCTGCGGATACTCGAAGTGGTGGTAGGTGTCGCAGACGAACACGACGTCGACCGAGTTGGCCGGCAGCTCGGTCGAACGATCGGTGCACTGGACGACGTCGACCTGCGACAGCCCGAGCTTCTGCTTGCGCTCCTGCAGGTAGCCGACCATCACCGGCGCGAGGTCGACCGAGTAGACCTTGCCGCCGGGCCCGACCGCCTTGGCGAACGGCTCCATGAACAGCCCGGTGCCTGCGCCGACGTCCGCGACCGCCTGCCCCTGGTGCAGCCCGACGGCCGCGACGATGTCGCCGCGGTGCGCGGCGATCTCGCGCGTCTCG
The DNA here is from genome assembly GCA_963823025.1 of uncultured Planctomycetota bacterium. GTDB lineage: Bacteria > Planctomycetota > UBA1135 > UBA1135 > UBA2386 > CAWGKH01. Next base: position 126,954 of record CAWGKH010000021.1, read on the forward strand.
CTCTCGAATCGCGCGACCCACGGCTCTGCCGAAGGGGCCTCGAGGAACGCGTCGTTGATCCCGGGCTTGACGCTCGTCTCGGCCGGTTGCGTGCCCTGACAGGACCAGAGCAGCACGATCGCGAACGACAGCAGGAGGTCTCGAGTCGGTTGCATGGCAGTCACCTCGTCGGCAGCTTGACTTCCGTACCGACCGCCAGCCGCTTCAGGTCGGCCTCGGACCAGCCGTTCAGCTTCGCGACCTCCGGCCAGCGGCCGCCGTCGCCGAGCTGCTCGCGGCACAGGCGGATCAGCGTGTAGCCCTCGGGCAGGGGAACGGTCGTGAAGGCGGGTGGCGGCGGATCCGGCTGGACCCGCGGCGGAGCAGGGGGTTCGGTCCGTGGGGCGGGCTCACTCCGCGGCTCCGGCTCCGGCGGCGGCTCGACCGCCGAGCGCGGCGCGGTGCGCCGGAGCACCTCGGCGATCGTCGGCTGGTTGCCGCCGAGCTCGAGCACCATCGGACGATCGGCCGCGCTGCGGGTCGGTTCCTCGCCGCACGACGCGAGAACGGCGAGCAGTGCCGCCGCACCCACCGCATTCCACCACCACATGGCTCCGGATGTTGCCACGGGGCGTGCGGTCCTGCACGCCGCGGCCCCGAATTCCGTTGCACGGGGCGCGCTGGTCGCGTTGAACGGCGCTCCGTGTCCCGCGTGCGCCGAACGCTGCTGACCCTCCTGCCGAAGGTGCTGCTCTCCCGGACCACGGGGGTCGTGACGCGCGTGCCGCTGCCGCGCGCGATGCGGGAACCGTGCTTCCGCTGGTTCGCACGGCGCTACAGCGCGAACCTCGCGGAGGTCCAGGGCGAGCTGCGCGACTATCCGAGCCTCGCGCGGTTCTTCGCGCGGCCGCTCCGCGAGGGTGCGCGCACGGTCGCCGATGACCCGCTGGTCGCGCCCTGTGACGGTCGCATCGTCACCGCCGGGCCGTTGGACGGCGACCTCGTGCCGCAGGTGAAGGGCGTCGACTACGCGTTGGCCGAGCTGGTCGGGGACGCCGAGCTGGCGCGGCGGCTCGCGGGCGGGAGCCAGGCGACGGTGTATCTGGCGCCCGGCGACTACCACCGCGTGCACGCACCGTTCGACGCGCGCGTGGTCGCGGTGCGGGCACTGCCGGGGACGCTGTTCCCGGTGAACCCCCCGGCGGTCGCGGCGATCGAGCGCCTGTTCGTGCGCAACGCACGGGTCGTGTTCGCCGTGGAGCTGGCCGACGGACGAGCGGGCGTCGTGGTGATGGTCGGCGCACTCAACGTCGGCGACGTGCACCAGAGCGTCGCCGCGGGCACCGGGGTACGGCGCGGCGACGAGGTCGGCCGGTTCGGCTTCGGCTCGACGACGGTCACCGTCGTCGGCCCCGGGGACGCCGCCTTCGCGCCGCGCGTCCCCGAGACCCGCGTGTGGATGGGCGAGGCGATGAGCCGCTGACGGACGAGTCCAGACCGGGCCTGGATGCTCGTGCTCGGTCAGAGGCCCTCGGCGCGGAGCGTGAGCCGCGCCTCTTCGCCGGCGCGCTTGCGCGCGTGCTTCTCCGCCAGGTGCTGGAGGATCTCGGTGCCGAAGCGGCGCTCCTCGCCGACGCCCTCGGAGAAGTGCTGGCCGACGCGCAGCAGGTCCTCGGGCTTCAGCGACGCCTCGCGCCGCAGGCGCGTGAACACCGGGAAGCCCTCGCGCACCAGCCGCGTGAAGTAGCCCATCGTCGCGTCGCCGCTGTTGCCGTTCTCTTGCCGGCCGGCCTTGCTGTCGAGCATCAACCGCGCGAGCGCGAGCTGGTAGCGCCCCTCGCCGTCGAGTTCGTCGGCGTGCGCGAGGAACGCGAGCAGCGCCACCGCATCGGTCAGCTTCTTCGCGCGGCGGAGCTTGACCGCCTTGTCGGTGAGGAGCGGGTGGAGCTCGTCGTGCCGCGCCTTCAGCAGCGCACCGAGCACGACCTCGGCGGTCGCCTCGTGTGCGAACAGCAGCCTGGCGGCCTTCTCGGTCGCGGCCTTCAGGTCCTTGTCCGGCAGATCGGCGAGCAGCGTGTGCAGCGGCTCGGCGAGCCGGCGCGCGCGCTCGACGTCGCGCTTCTCGGTCAGGAACGCACGCAGCAACGGCTCGAGGGCGTGGCCATTCCTGGCGAGCGCCTCGGCAGCAGCCGCCCGCAGCTCGCCGTCCGAATCTTCGAGCAGCACCTTGGTCAGGAGCTTGACCAGGTCGGCGTGCGGCGCGCCGCGCATCGCGTGGATCGCGAAGCGCCGCAGCTCGTCGCGCGACGAGCCCGCGAGCTTCTTGAGCATCGGCGCCACGGCGTCCGGCCACTTCTCGACCGACGCCAGCGCGGCGATCGCCGGCTCGGCGACGTTCGTGCGGTCGTTGTCCTGGACCAGCGGCAGCAGGCTCTCGGCCTGCTTCGGAGTGAGCTTGAGGTCGGCCAGCGCGCGCAGCGCGGCACGCCGGACCAGCGGATTGTCGCCTTCCTCGGCGTGCTTGATCAGCGTGACGCGACTGCCCGCCGGATCGAGCGGCGCGAGCACGCGGAGCGCCGCGGCGATGCACTCGGGCGCCAGCTCAGGGTCCTTCAACGCCTTGACGATGCGACCCTTCAGCGAGCGGCGCGCCCGCGCATCGAGGGTCTCGAGGTGCCGGCCGAGCAGCGCGTCGGCGGCGCGTTCGCTCAGCTCGGGGATCCGCAGCGCCTTCTCGAGCACCCGCACCGCGTCGGGGCCGGTCTGGCGGCCGAGGATGTGGAGGATCCGCTGCCGCACCTCGAAGTCGACCAGGTCGAACGCCTCGGCCAGCACCGGGCAGACCCCCTCGCCGATTTCGCCGAGCAGGAACCCCGCCAGGTCGCCCTGCGCGTCGCGGCGGCCGAGCTGGCCGACCAGCGCCTTGATCGCCGGCGTGGTGCCGATCGAGGCCAGGGCGCGCTGCAAATGCGGAACGAGGTAATCCTCGGCACCGGTCAGACGGTGCTCGAGGCTCCGCACCACGGTCTGGTCGTGCGGCGCCAGCTCCCCGAGGATTTGCGCTCCAGCGATCTGGAGCTCCGGGGAACCTGTCTCGACGACGTCCAGGATCGACTTGATCGTCTCGTTCATCGCTGTGGACGGGGTCTCCAGGCCCCGCCTCCGGGCGGGATTATGGCAGATCGGCGAATCGCCCGCCAGTCCGCGTCGGCGTGGAGAACTCCCCACCGCCGAGCTCTCGACGAGCCGCCCTTGGCATGGGCAAACCGGCTCTGAACAATGACTTGTGCGCTTTCCCCAGATGTGGGTGAATCCTCTCCTCCGCTCCGATGCGCGTCCTCGTCGTCGCTCCGTTCCCGCCGTCTCCGGCCGCCACCCACGGCGGTGCGGTGTATCTCGGGTGTCTGCTCGCCGCCCTCGCGGCGCGGGTCGACGTCGATCTCGTCGCTTTCGCCACGCCGAGTGAGGCCGCGCAGCCGCCCCCGATGCCGGCCGGCCTCGGCGACCTCCGCATCGTCGTGCGGCGCGCGCGCGCCGACCTGCACGGTCTGGCCGCATGGACCGATCGCCTGCGCCACGGCATCCGGTTCGCGTGCGGCACGCCGCTGCAGGTCTCGAAGTTCCGGTCGCGCGCGATGACGCGCGTGTTGCGCGACGCGGTGCGGACGCGCCGGCCGGACGCGTGCCTCGTCGAGATGGGCTGGATGGCGCAGTACCTCCCGGCGGTCGCGCCGGCGCCGACGATCCTGACCGACCACGAGGCCGGTGTCCCCGCCGCCGGGCCGACGGGCGCGGCGCGCCCGCGCGACCGGCGCCTGTGGGAACGCCATCTCCGCGTCGCCTACGCGCGCGCGGATCGGGTGCAGGCGTTGACGCGTGAGGACGCGGACGCCCTCTCGCAGCGCCTCGGGCGACCGGTCGGCGTGCGCCCGCCGGCGGTGCCCTGGCCGGAGCGCGCGGTCGAGCCCGGTGAGGCGCCGCCGCGCCTCGTGTTCCTCGGCGACTACCGGCACCCGCCGAATCCGGGCGCGGCGCGGTTCGTCGCACGCGAGGTGTGGCCGCTCGTGCGGCGCGAGGTTCCCGACGCCGAGCTGTGGCTCGCCGGCGCGCACGCCGGCGAGGCCGGCGTCGATGCACTCGGCGCGATCGACGGCGTGCGGGTCGTGGGCCACGCTCCCGATCTTCGCGCGCTGCTCGGTGCGGCACGCGCGCTGCTCGCGCCGGTGTTCGAGGGCGGCGGCAGCCGCATCAAGGTGCTGACCGCGCTCGCGCACGGCCTGCCGGTGATCGCCAACGACCTCGGCCTCCGCGGCGTCGACGCCGGCGCGCCGGCGGTCGCGCGCGCCGGCGATCCCGCCGGGCTCGCGGCAGCGTGCGTCACGTGGCTGCGCGATCCCGTGCGCGCCGCCGAAGCGGGTGCCGCAGCGCGCGCCTGGGCCGAGCAGAACGCGTCACCCGACGCGGCCGCGACCGCACAGCTCGATGCGGTGCGCGAGCTGCTCGCGCACCCGCGCGGTCACTGACGGCGCGGCGCCAGGATGAGGAACAAGGCCCGCAGACCGGACCCGGTCACTGGCCCTGACCGACCTGCTGCACCTCGACGCGGGTCGCGGCGGCCTTCGTCTCCGCTTCGTGGTCGCGCTTCTGCTTGCGACGCAGCGTGAACTTCCGCTTGGTCTCCTGCAGGAAGCTCTCCATCTTCGACGTCTCCCGGCCGCGGAAGAAGTTCCAGAAGATGCGCAGCACCTTGTTCGGGTGGAACAGGTACGCGTTGAGGTAGAAGTTCGCGACGATCCAGTACTTCCACCGCGTCATCTGCCGCGCGGTCATGTGCGGGTTGTAGTTCCGATCCGGCGTCATGTACTTGTTGTGGACGTAGATCGGCAGCTTGAGGAAGCGGTCGTCGAGCTGCACGTGACCCTGCTTCTCGAGCTCGCGGTAGATCTCGGTGTTCGGCAGCGGGAAGAAGAACCCCGCCGACACATCGTCGACGCCCACGCGCGCGAGCCGGCGCACCATCCTCGCGGTCGCGCGCATGTCGACCGGCTCGTCGGTCGGGTAGCCGAGCACCAGGAAGATGCCGATGTTGAGGCCGTTGCGCGTCGCGGCCCTCGCCGCGCGGAACAGCTTCTCGTCGGTGATCATCTTCTTCATGTGCTTGCGCGTGCGCTCGGACCCGGACTCCGGAGCCAGGTTGAGCGAACGGCAGCCGGACTGCACGAGCAGCCGCGCGACCTCGTCGTCGATGATCTCCGAGCGCGTCCCGGCCGGGAGCTGCCAGTTGATCTTCAGGCCGCGGTCGAGGATCTGTTTGGTGAACTCGACGACCCAGTCGCGCTTGAGGATCGCCGTGAGGTCCTGGAACGGGAAGTTGGTCGCGCCGAACTTCTCGAAGTAGTACTCGATCTCGTCGGCGACGTCCTTCGGCGTGCGCGCGTACCACCGCGTCGTCCACATGCCGGGCGAGCTGCAGTAGGTGCACTGGTAGGGGCATCCGCGCGTCGCGAGGATCGGCACCGTGCGGCCATAGTGGATACCGGTGACGAGCTTGTTGTCGTCGTAGGCCCGGACGTCGAAGAGGTCCCATGCCGGCCACGGGATCTCGTCGATGTTGCGGATGCGATCGCGGCGCGGGTTGTGGACGATCTCGCCGTCCGACTTGCGGTAGACGATCCCCGGCACCACGGTCGTGTCGAGGCCGATCTCGAGCGCGCGGAACAACGCGATCGCGGTCTCCTCGCCCTCGCCCGCGACGATGAAGTCGATCGGCGCCTGCTGCATCGACAGGTCGGCGGTCGCGGTGAAGTGCTCGCCGCCGCAGACGATCGGCTTGTCCGGGAAGCGCGCGCGGAGCTTGTGCAGGAGCTCGCGGACGATCGGCCACGCGTAGCTCCACATGTTGGTCACGCCGATCGCGCCGGCATCGGCGGGGATGCGCGCGACGACCTCGTCGGTCGACAGCCCGATGCGCCAGATGTCGCCGTCCGGCGTCATCTTGTCGGGTGCGGCGCCGAGCGCGTCGATCACGCCGACGTCGTGGCCGTCGTCGCGCAGCACGGCGGCGATGTACGCGAGCCCGAGCGGCAGGCTCGGTCGCAGTGCGGTGAGCCCGTTCTCGTTGATGTAGGCGGGCGGGTGGACGAGCGTGATCTTCATCGGGGGCGCGGCCGAGGTGTCGTGGGAAGGCTATCACACCGAGCGGCAGGCGTCGACCGGGGCGTGAGCGCCCAAGCCTTTGTGGGAGAGAGGTTTAGGAGATCGATCGGCGATTCGTCCCGGAATCGGCACCGGTCCGGGGCGCTTTGCGGGGACACACGCCGTCACTTCGCCCCGGCCGCGGTCCCCGGCTGGAGCGCGATCTCGAGTCGTTGATCGCCGCGCATCACCGCGATCGTCGCACCGCCGGCCTCGTCGCCGGACGGCCGCCGCAGCCCGCGGCGCACACCGAGCAGGTCGTGCACGGTCTCGCCGGCGACGCCGACGATGAGGTCGCCGGCCCGGATGCCGATCTTCGCGGCGAGGCCGTTCGCGGTGATCGACTTCACGTGCAGATCGTTCGGCCCGTCGAGGTCGACGCCGAGGATCGCCTCGACCTGCGGCTGCAGGTCGTCGCCGCGTGCCGGCGCGACGCCTTGCCGCGGCAGGAGGTCCGGGAGGTTCGCGGTGCCGAGCGCCATCAGCGCGACGACGGTCGAGGTGTGGCGCAGGTACTCGGGGATCGCCGCGTCGAACGTGTCCCACTGCGAGTGCCACGAGTAGTGGAAGTAGTCGGCGCGCCCGCGCAGATGCCATGGGAACGCGGGCACACCGGCCGAGACGAACGACGCATGGTCGCTGCCGCCGCGATCGATCAGCTGCGGCCGCGTCTTCAGCTCGAACACCGGTCCGTCGAAGTCCGGATCGGGGCACGGCAGATCGAGCAGTGGCGCGATCACCGGCTGCAGCGCCGTGGCCTGCGCCGGCGTCACCGTCAGGCTCTGCGCCCAGTTCGTGCCGCTGTCGTGGTTGAACACCGCCGACACGCGCGGCATCTCGGTGCGGTGCATCTTGACGTGGCGGTCGCTGCCGATCAGCCCCTGCTCCTCGCCACCCCACAGGCAGAACTGGATCGTCCGCCGCGGCTTCGCGCCGACCGCCATCAGGATGCGCGCGGCCTCGAGCGTGGTCGCGACGCCGGTGCCGTTGTCGGTCGCGCCGGTCGCCTGGTGCCACGAGTCGAGGTGCCCGCAGACGACGACGTACTGGTCGGGGAACTCGGTGCCCGGAATCTCGGCGATCACGTTGTAGAGATCGACCGGCTCGTCGCGCCAGCGGTTGCGCACGTCGAACTCGGCGACGACGTCGCTGCCGGCCTTCAGCATCGCGGCGATCCGCTCGTACTGATCGTGCCGGATCATGATGTGCGGCGGATCGTCCGGGATGCGCGAGCTGCGCGGGAAGGTCCCGAACACGCGCATGCGATTCGGGTACTGCTCGTCGCCCTGCGACGAGAACAACAGGCCGAGGATGCCCGCCTGGTCGAGCGCGTGGTCGAGCTCCGCGCGGAACGGCTCGCTCCGCGACGGCAACGTCCCCATCACCCACGCGCCGTGGAGATGGTCCTTGGCGGCGGCGAGCGATTCGCTGTCGGGCGGCAGCGGCACGACGGGTCCGCGCACGAGGCCCTTGGTGCCGTTCGTCCACGCATCGGTCGCGACCTGCAGCTCGAGCGGCTCGGGAGTCACGACGCGGCCTTGCCATTGGCCGCGGTTCCAGACGATCGGCCATCTCCCCCACTTCTCGAGTTCGACCTTCGGGACGCCGTAGCGCTCGAACTCGGCCTTCGCCCAATGGCACGCGAGGATGAACGGATCGGAGCCGGTCAGCCGCTGGCCGATGCCGTTGGTGAGGCGATCGAGCACGTGCATCACCTGGCTGCTCTCGAGGCCTTCCTTGCGGATCGCGGCGACGGTGGCGGGGTCGACCTGCGCACGCAGACCGGTGGCGAGCGCGAGCAGGAGGAGGAGGACGGGGACGAGCGGTCGGCGGTCACGCATCGGGAAGGGCTCCGGAGTCGCCTCCTGTACGCGTCTTCGGCCGGTGGTGCGAGCCCCGTACTTGTGGATGCCGTCCGGTTCGTGTCGGATCGGCGCATGGCGTCGATGCCGCGGTTCGTGCCCAACGCGCTCTCGGCGCTGCGGATCGCGCTGGTGCCGGTGTGGGTGTGGTGCGCCGAGGCGGCCGAGAGTGCCGAACGCATGGGCGACGACGAGCGGGTGCTCCAGGCACGGCTCGGGGCCGTGGCGACGCTCGCGGCGATCGGCCTCTCCGACGTGCTCGACGGGTGGGTCGCGCGGACCTTCGGCCTGCAGAGCCGCGCCGGCGCGGTGCTCGACGCCGTCGCCGACAAGCTGACGCAGGTCGTGCTGGTGACGTGGCTCGCGCTGCGGCAGCCGCACGCGTTCGCGTCGATTCCGCTGTGGTTCCTCGCGCTGTTGATCGCGCGTGACGCGTTCCTGCTGGTCGGCTGGCTCGCGCTGCGCAAGACCGCCGACGTCGAGCACCGGTGGCACGGCAAGGCGGCGAGCGTGCTGCTGTTCGTGGCGCTCTGCGCATGGACCGCGGGCGCGCGCGTCTCGCCGCTGTGGCTCGTGCCGGTGGCGGCGCTCGTCGTCTGGAGCACCGTCGACTACGCGCGCGCGGCGCGGCGACCGTGAGCACAGAGCGCGCGGACCCGCAGTCCGCCGTGGTTGGTCAGGAACGCGGTGTGCAGGTCGAGGCCGGTGCGCAGCGCGAGGCGGCGGTCGGCGGTGAGCAGCGCGATGTGCCAGTCGCTCGGGAGTGCGAGGAGGCGCGCGCCGAGGGTCTGGTAGAGCGGCGCGAGGTCGTCGCCGCCGACGCGGCGGCCGAACGGCGGGTTGGTGACGACCGCACCCGACGGCGCATCGAGCGCGAGGCCCGGTGCTGCGGAGACTGCGGCGACGTCGAAGTGCGCGGCGTCCGCGACTCCCGCTCGCTCGGCGTTGCGCGCGGCGATCGCGACCGCGCCGGCGTCGCGGTCGGAGCCGAGGATCGGTGCGCCGGGTGCGGGCTCGAGGTCGGCGCGTGCGGTCTGCCAACGATCGGTCGCGAGGCACGGCAGCCGTTCCCCGGCGAACGCCCGGGACCGGCCGGGCGCGATGCCGAGCGCGCGCCGCGCGGCGACGATCGGCAGCGTCCCCGATCCGCAGAACGGATCGACGAACGCGGTGCCCGGCGTCCATCCCGACGCGGCGACGAGCGCGTGCGCGAGGTCTTCGCGCAGCGGCGCCTTCGCGGACTCGAGCCGCCAACCCTGCTCGTGCAGCGGCCGGCCGGAGGTGTCGAGCGACAACGTGCAGCGGTCCTCGACGATCCGCGCGACGACGCGCACGGCGTCGGCGTCGTCGACGGCCGGCGCGCGCCCGAGCGTCTCGCCGATCGCCCCGGCGACGCGCTCCGCGATCGCGCCCGTGTGGTAGAGCTTCGACCGGTGCGTGCTCGCCGAGACGGCGAACGGCACGCCGGCACCGAGCCAGTCCCGCCACGGCAGGCTCGCGGTCCGGCGCCGCAGCTCCGCGAAGTGCCGCGCCCCGAACCCGGCGACGCGCACCAGCACGTGGCTCGCGGCGCCGAGCCGCACGTTCAGGCGCGCGACCGCGTCCGCATCGCCTCGCCCCACGACGCCGCCGTCCCCGCTCCGAACATCCCCCGCGACGTCCATCCCGAGCCCCGCGCACTCCTCGGCGACGATCGCCTCGAGTCCGGGCAGGCAGGCGACGAACAGGTCGAGCGAGGGCACGGACATCGGACCGGAGCCGCGCGAGCGTAGCGCGCACGGTTGCCGGGTCGATCGTCCGTTCCGCGAACCGGCGATCGAGCGTCGGCCGGAACCGCCACCCGCATGCCTGACTCACGCGTGGCGACCCGATAGCTTCTCGGCGATGCCGTCCGACCGGATCGACCTGCTCGCCTGCACGCGCGACGACGTGATCGCGCACGCGCGCGCACGGCTCGCGACCGGCCATGGTGTGGCGGCCGCGATCCATCGCGACGCCCACCGGCACGGACGATTCGAGCCGGAGCGACACGGGCTCGGTGCACGGGCCGCCGAAGCGTGGCGGCGGGCGTTCACGCTCGGCGCGCCCGAGCCGCTGCGACGGGAGTCCGAGGCGACGGCCCGCGGCACGACCACCGAGAAGGCCGTGTTCCGGCTCGCCGACGGGCTCGAGGTCGAGAGCGTGCGGATCCCGATCGGCACCGCGAAGGCGAGTCAGTGCCTGTCGTCGCAGGTCGGCTGCCGGCAGGCGTGCCGGTTCTGCGAGACCGGGCGGATGGGGCTGCTGCGAAATCTGTCGGCCGGCGAGATCGTCGGGCAGGTCGTCGCCGCACGCACGCACCTCGGCTGGCGCCCCGACACCCTCGTGTTCCAGGGAATGGGCGAGCCGCTCGACAACGTCGCGGCCCTGGCACAGGCGCTCGGTGCGCTGACCGACGACAACGGCCTCGGGTTCGCGCAGCGCCGCATCACCGTCTGCACCGCCGGCCACGTCGATGGCCTGCGCCGGCTCGCGGCGCTCGGCATGCGCCGCCTCAACATGTCGCTCAGCCTCACCTTCGCCGACGACGCGCAGCGCGGTGAGCTGATGCCGATCACGCGCCGCTGGCCGCTCGCCGAGGTCCAGCAGGCGCTGATCGCGATGCGCCCGCGCCGCAACTGGCAGCTCGGCGTGCACTGGTGCCTGATGCCGGGCCTCAACGACAGTGCCGACGACGCCCGCCGCCTCGCGGAGTTCTGCACGCCGCTCGGCCGCGTGATGGTGCACCTGATCCCCTACAACCCCGGCACCCGCCCGCTCTGCCGCGCCCCCGACCCCACCGAGGTCGACGCCTTCATCGCCCGGCTCCGCGCCCTTGGCCTGCCGGTCCGCCGCCGCATCACCAAGGGCCGGAGCGTGATGGCCGCCTGCGGTCAGCTCGGCGACGTCGGGCTGCGGCGGGCGGTGCGGGCCGTCGCGCAGGAGGCGTGAGTCCGGAGCGAGCCGCCGCAGGACGCGAAACATCGCCGTCGGCTCGCCGTTTCCCCGCTCGGCGCCCGCGCGCATCGGCACGCTGTGCACCTCGCCCGGTACCCGCCTCGACAACGCCCGGGGTTCCCGCCACGCTGTGCCCGGTTGGGGAGCCACGACATGAACCGTTTCGAAACCAGGTTGCTGGCGATCGCCCTGTCTGCCGCGATCTCTGCCGCGGCGGCTTCCGCACAGGCCCACCCACCGTGCGACCTGGGCCCGGCCACCGAGACGGTTCGGCTCGGGCAGCCCCCGAATCCCGACGTGCTGCGGCCGGGACAGACGTCAGGGCCGGTGATCGGGCGCACCTGGGATCCGGTCATCGATCACTCGACGTTCATGCCCGACGCGTCGCTCGACGTGCTGGTCATCACGCCGGACGCGGTCAACCTGCCGATCGGGTTCGGCACGCTGCTCTGCGACGGCCCGTCCCTGACGGTCGCGTCCCAGCCCGGGACACCGTTCCCGGTCCCGGTGCCGAACCAGCCGATCCTGATCGGGATCAGCCTGTGCTCGCAAGCGGTCTCGCTGAACGCGAGCTCGCTCCGACTGACGAACGCACTCGACTTCACGCTCGGCACGACGGTCCTCGCGCCCGACGTGGTGCTGACCGACCGCGGCGCGATCCGTGGTGTCGATCTCGGCGGGGTGCGGCAGTACCTCGGCATCCCCTACGCCGCCGCGCCGATCGGGCCCCTGCGCTGGCGTGCGCCGGAGCCGGCGGCGTGCTGGTCGGGGATCCGACCGGCGACGCAGTTCGGACCGGTGTGCCCACAACTCGTCGACCCGACCGATCCGCGCACGCTGATCGGCGACGAAGACTGCCTGTCGCTCAACGTCTGGACACCCGACGGTGCCGACGGCACGTTGCCGGTGCTGTTCTTCATCCACGGTGGGTCGCACTGGCACGGGTCGAGCGGTGAAAGCACGTTCCAGGGACTGGCCCCGTACCTCAGCGGAGTCAGGGTCTACGACGGCCGTCATCTGGCCGAGCGCGGCGCCGTCGTCGTCACGATCAACTACCGCCTCGGGGCGTTGGGCTATCTGGTGCATCCGGACCTGCGCACCGAGAACCCGTTCCACGCGGCCGGCAACTACGGCCTGCTCGATCAGATCGCCGCGCTGCGCTGGGTGCAGCGCAACATCGCGGCGTTCGGGGGCGACCCGTCTCACGTCCTGGCGTTCGGGCAATCGGCCGGCGGTGTCGACCTCACCGCGCTGATCGCGTCCCCGCTCGCCGCCGGCCTGTTCTCGCGGGCGTACGTGATGAGTGGCGTGGCGAGCCGATTGGTCAGCGCCGCCGATGGCGAGCGGATGGCGAACGACATCGCGGCCGCGGCCCCCGGGTGCAGCGCGGGCAGCGGCGCCATCCAGTGCCTCCGCGGGCTCAGCACCGCGAGCCTGTTCACGACGCTCGCGAGCCTCGGCGTGGTCAACAACAACCACCAACGCTGGCTGCCGGTCGTGGACGGCTACGTGTTGCCGGACACGCCCGATCGGATGTTCGCGAACGGCACGCACAATCGGATGCCGCTGATCTTCAGCACGACGTTGGACGAGACCGCCTCGCTGTTCGACGCGAGCGTGTTCCCGCAGACGGCGGCCCAGCTGACGACCCTGTTGCAGAACAACGGCTTCACCCCGGCGCAGACGACCACCATCACAAGCCTCTACCTCCCGGCCTATCCGACGCCGAAGGCCGCGTTCGTCGCCCTGACCAGCGACTACGCTTACCACGCGCCGACGCGCACGACGCTGCGCGCGCTGGCGAACAGCCAGTCGCAGCCCGTCTACCGCGAGCTGTTCGCTCACACGCACAGCAACGGGCCACTCGCGTCCTACGGACCCGCGCACAGCATCGACCTCTACTACGTCTTCGGCAGCATCTGGTACCTCGTCCCGACATCCGCCGAGTCGGCGCTCGCCGCATCGATGGAGGACTATCTGATCCGGTTCGCCGACACCGGGGATCCGAACGGCGGCGGTGCGCCGACCTGGCCGACCTACGGCAGCGCGACCGACGACTACCTGAGCTTCGAGATCCCGATCCGAAGCGGCACCGGCGTGCGCACCGCGTTCTGCGACTTCTGGGACCAGTTCTGGCCGTGAGCGGCCGGCGCGCGCACCCCCTTGAGGCAACGAGCGAACTCCACAGACACTGCAGATCCCGGGGACAACGAGTGCCTGGGGATCCGCGGAGCGGCTGCCGCGCGCATCGAGCGAGTTCTTCGGCGGTACGGATCCCGGCGACGCGGTCGAGGACGTGACCGACCCGAGCCACGTGCTGCAACCGGGCATGGGCATGCCGCCGGTTCGCATCGCTCTCCTCTCGGGCGTGCCGGGGCTCGCGGGCTTCGCCTCCGCGTGGAGCGATCGCCTCGACGCGCCCCTCGGCACGGTCGACGGCCGCGACCTCGGCCTCGACGAGCTGGTCCCCGCCGAGGAGGCGGCGGACCGCCGGCAGGATCGCGCCGACCTGGTCGTCCTGCCGCAGGCCGACGGTCGGGGCGGCGAGAAGCGGCAGCGCGGCCGACTGCCTCGGGGCATGTCCACCGCAGGTGGGCATGCCCGTTCCGTTCGGGCGGGAGGCTGCGCTGAGGGTTTACCCGGCCAGGACTCGAACCTGGACTGGCTGGACCAAAACCAGCTGTGCTGCCATTACACCACCGGGTAGCGAACCGGCCGGGAGCAGTTTCCTGCCCCCGGCCGGCCTCGGTGTTTCGGTACCTGGACTCGAACCAGGACTAGCAGAACCAGAATCTGCCGTGCTGCCAATTACACCATACCGAAGCACACCCGCTTCGGAGGGCGGAGGAAGCTAGCATCCGGCCAGGGCGCCGTCCACCCCGTTCTTCGGCACGCGCGGGGCTTGGGCCGGAGCCGGTCAGCCGCGCGGCAACGCGCCGGTGTCGAGCCAGCGGAGCACGGCGGCGAGCGCCTCGAACGCCGCGCGCTCGCGCACGAACGCGCGGCCGATCGGCGGGATCTGCCGGCGCCATGCGACGGTCTCGCCGCCGGCGCAGATGCCGAACCACACGGTGCCGACCGGCTTCTCTTCGCTGCCCCCGTCGGGCCCGGCGATACCGGTGATCGCGACCGCGAGGTCGGCGCGAACGCGGCGCAGCACGCCTTCGGCCATCGCGCGCGCGACCGGCTCGGAGACGGCGCCAGATTCCTCGAGCACGGCAGCTGGGACTCCGAGGTCCTCCTGCTTGCGCGCGTTCGAGTAGGTGACGAAGCCGCCGGGGAACACCGCCGACGAGCCGGCGACGTCGGTCAGCATCTTCGCGACCATGCCGCCGGTGCACGACTCGGCGGTCGCGAGCGTCGCGCCGCGCGCACACAGCTCGTGCACGACGCGCTCCTGCAGCGACTCGTCACCTTCGTAGACCAGCTCCTCGGCGACACGCGCACGCACGATCGCCGCGACCTCGGTCGCGCGCGCCGCGGCCGCCGCCGGATCGGCACCGCGCGCGGCGATCCGCACGCTCAGCATCCCGAAGTGCGCGGTGATGCCCACCTCGGCCGCACCGCCCGGTCGCATCAGGTCCTCGAGACGCGCACCGAGCGCCGCCTCGGTCGGCCCGAGCACGCGCAGCGTGTGGTGCGCGAGCGGCGCGAGCTCGCCACCGAAGCGCGCCTCGATCGCCGGCACGACATGGCCCTCGAACATCGCCCGCATCTCGCTCGGCACGCCCGGCAGCGAGAACACCAGAGCGTTCCCGATCTCGATGCGGATCCCGGGCGCGGTCCCCCACCGGTTCTCCAGCGGCTCGGCGCCCGCCGGCACCAGGGCCTGGCGGCGATTGTCGTCCAACAGCCTGCGACCGCGCTGTGCGAAGTAGGCGCGGATCCACTCCCAGCTCCGCTCGTCGAACGCGAGCTCGACCCCCTTCGCCGCGGCGAGCGCGTGCCGCGTGCGATCGTCCTCGGTCGGACCGAGGCCGCCGGTGGTCAGCACGAGGTCCGCCCGCGCGCACGCCTCGCGCAGCGCGTCCTCCAGCTCGCGCTGGTCGTCGCCCACCACCGTGAACCGCGGCAACGCGATGCCGAGCGCCTCGATACGCCGCGAGAGCCACGCCGAGTTGGTGTCGATCCCGCTGCCGTGCACCAGCTCGTCGCCGATCGCCAGCACCTCGGCGCGGCGGATCAACCGATCGCCTCCGCGGCCATGCGGCGCGCGCTGCGACCGGTCAGCAGGAGCCCGAACGCATAGAGCACCATCATCGGGCACGCCATCATGATCTGCGTGAACGGGTCGGGCGGCGTCAGGATCGCGGCGACGACGAAGAAGCCGAGCACGACGTAGCGCCAGTTCTTGCGCATCGCCTGGTGGCTGACGATGCCGATCTTCTGCAACGCGAGCATCACGAGCGGGAGCTGGAACACCGCGCCGAGCGCCAGCGTGAGCGTCAGCAGGAAGCTGAAGTACAGCCCGACCGACATCATCGACTGCACGCGCGCCCAGTACATCAGCTGGATCAGGAAGTACAGCCCCATCGGCACCGCGACGAAGTAGCCGAACGCGACACCCGCCGAGAACAGCCCGAGGCTGAGCGGCAGGTAACGCATCACGACCCGGCGCTCGTGCTGGTACAGCCCGGCGGCGACGAACGCCCAGAGCTGCCAGAGAACGACCGGTCCGGCGAGCGCCAGCCCGAACAGCATCGTCGCGGCCATGAACGTCCAGAAGTCGTCGAGCCCGCCGAGCGCCTTCAGCGTGCGGGGCAGGCTGAATCCGCCGGACGACTGGATGAACCCGTAGAGATCCTCCGGGAAGCTGCCGTCGAGGATCTGCTGCCGCCACTTCGCGTTCCAGTCGACGACGTTCTGCTCGAGCTCGTGCAGCGGCTGGCCCGACTCCTTCGCCGCCGCGACCTTCGCGTCCAGGTCTTCGAGGAAGTTGTCGTACGCCCAGAACCACATCCGCTCGTACGGCGCCGTGTAGATCTCGGTGACCGTCTGCTTGAACGGCATCACGCCGAGCACCGCGAGCGCGACCGCGCCGAACGAGATCAGCAGGCGCTTCCGCAGCTCGTCGAGGTGGTCCCCGAACGACATCCGCGGCAGCTCTTCCGAACCCGGCTCCGGCCGCTCTGCCTTCGTCGGTTCCGCAGTCGACGCCGTCGTCATGAACGGGGCAATGTAGTGCGGGCCGGACCCGTTGGAAGAGTCGGGTGGCCCCCGGTACGCGGACGAGCCACGCCGCAAGGCGGCGTGGCTCGTCCGAAGGAGCGATCGGAGACCGGGGGATCAGCGCGACGCGTTGGCCGCGAGATCGTCGGTCAGCTTCAGGTACTGTTGGATCTTGGCGAGCGGCGCCATCTCGATGCGCAGGAACTGCGCGCGCCGATACTCCTCGGTATCGGTGATCGGCGTGAAGCCGGAGCCTTCCTCGTTGATCGTGTCCGCGCCGAGGATGATCAGGTCGATGCCTGGGCCGAGCTCGTCGGCGACGCGGTTGCCGAGGTTCTCGAGGATCGTCTTCACCAGCGGCTTGGTGTAGGGCTGTGCGAAGCGGCCCATCAGGTAGATGTTGTGCCGCAGGTCCGGGCTGTAGAGGTCGTTGCGGACCTGGTCACCGGGGACGACCGGATCGAAGCGGTCCTTCAGGCCGGTGACGCGCAACTCGGAGCGATTCTCGTCGACCTTGGCGACGGTGCCGTACACCTTCACGTCGTTGGTTCCCGCCTTGACGATCTCGAACGTGGTGCCCATCGGCAGCATGTCCGAGCCGCCGATGTTGATCCACGCGAGGCCGGTCGCCTGCGAGGCGTCGAGCACCATGCCGTCCGGCGCGTCCTTCGGGTTGATCAGCTTGACCTTGTTGAACGCGGCGTCGAGCTGCGCCTGCAAGGTCTCGATGTCGTTGCGCAGGCCGGCGACCAGCTTGGCGTTCTCCGCGGCCTGGTCGGACTTCTCCTCGCGAATCTTGCTGTACTCGGCGTTCTGCGAGTTGATGATGCCTTCCTTGTTGGTCGCGTCCGCCGTGTAGTCTTCGGAGCGCTGGCGCAGCTCGCGGTTCAGCTCGGCTTCGCGCGCCTTGTTCTGCGCGGTCAGGTCGCTGACCGAGGTCTGCAGCTCGGCGACCTGGTTCTGCAGCGTGGTCTTCTGGCTCTCGAGATCGCGCGACTGCGTCTGAGCGGCGTCCACCGCGTTCTTGATCTGCGAGAACAGGTTGGCGAGTCCGATCGACTCCGGCACCTTCATCTCGCGGGCGGCGCTGTCCATCGCTTCCTTGACCCGCTTCGGCACGGCGACGTTCTGCAGCGGCTTGGGATTGCCGTACTCGCTGTAGTTGAAGCCCTCTTTGCCGGCGTACTCACCCGCCTCGCCGACCTGCTTGGTGATGTCCTCGGTGTAGTGCTCGTACAGGATCCGCTGGCCCTCGGCCGCGGCCTTGTCGGCCCTCGCCGTCTGGATCGCCTGCTCGAGCTCCGTGTTCTTCTGAAGCGTCACGTAGCCGAAGCCGAGCGCGCCCAGGAAGAGGACGAGCATGATCAGAAAGAAGAAGATGTTGACGTGCGCTGCACCGCGCTCACGAGAAGGCATGTCCGATGCTCCTGTCACCGAAGGGGTTCCGAGCGCCACGAGACTCCGGGGGCGACGCGTCGTCGCCAGGGGAGGCCACTCGTGAGGGCACGGCAGGGGGGGGTCTCAGTGGGGGACGTGGGGAGGGATTCTAGGTGGCTTCGTCCGACAGGGTCAAGCTGGCGCAAGACACCATCGCACTCGGCCCTTCGAGGGAGTCTACCCTACGCTCCGCGAGGTGGAGCGCCACAGCGGAGAACCGCGCGGCCTCCGATCGAGCCATGATCTGCCGATTCGCACCCGATCCGCCCGTCGTCATCGGCCTCACCGGTGGTGTCGCGAGCGGCAAGTCGACGGTCGCCGGCCTGTTCGCCGAGTGCGGCCTCCGCGTCGTCGACGCCGACCATGCGGCACGCACGGTCAGCGAGGAACCCGCGGTGCTCGCGGCGCTCCGCGCGCGCTTCGGGGCCGACGTGTTCGCTCCCGACGGCGCGCTCGACCGCGCGGCGCTCGCCGACGTGGTGTTCGCCGATTCGACCGCACGCGCCGAGCTCGAGGCCATCCTGCACCCGCGGATCCGGGATCGGCTGCGTGCCGCGATCGACGCCGCCAAGGGCGCCGGGCGGTCGGTCCTGCTCGACGCCCCGCTGCTGGTCGAGAACGGCCTGGATTCGTGGTGCGACGCCGTGGTGCACGTCGAGGCTCCCGAGGCGGTGCGCCGCGCACGGGCGCACGACCGCGGCTGGAGCGACGCGGAGCTCGAGCGGCGCGAGGGCGCGCAAGCATCCCTCGCCGTGAAAAAGTCGCGTGCGACGGCTACGATCGACAATGCCGGGTCGCTCGACAGCACGCGAGCGCAGGTCCGGGCGTTGCTCGCGAGGTTGGAGTCGCGCCACCCGGACCCGGAGAGCGCGTGACGAGCGCAGCCCGACTCCTCACCCCGCACGCCCCGCCTCCACGCGGGCACCTCTCTCCCCCTCGCTCATCATGCCCAGGCCGAACCGCCCCGCGCCCGCCTCGGCGCGCCGGGCTCGTCGCACGCATTCGGAGCTTCTCGTGAACAGCGAACCCGACGCGGACGTGCGCCGCCCCAATCCGGACGTCGAAGCGCTCGACGACGACGCACGTCACGAGGTCTACGAAGCGGCGAAGCGCGCCGACTACGAGATCCCGAAGCTGCAGGCGATGCCGATGGTCCAGCTGCAGGAGCTCGCGCGCTCGGCCGGGGTCACGAGCACGACGGGCCTGACGCGGCAGGAGCTCATCTTCCAGCTCCTGAAGGCGAAGGTGACCAGTCAGGGTCTCGGCTGGGGCGAGGGCACGCTCGACATCCTGCCCGACGGCTTCGGCTTCCTCCGCTCACGTCGCTACAACTACAAGGCCGGCCCCGACGACATCTACGTCAGCCCGAGCCAGATCCGGCGCCTCAACCTGAAGCAGGGTCACCAGCTCGCCGGACCGGTGAGACCACCGAAGGACGGCGAGAAGTACTTCGCGCTCCTGCGCGTCGAGCTCGTCAACGGCGCGCCGCCCGAGGCGCTCCACCGCGCGATCCCGTTCGAGAACCTGACGCCGGTGTTCCCGCACGAGCGGCTGGTGCTCGAGCACCCGGACTGTCCGCTCGACGTGCGGCTCGTCGATCTACTGGCGCCGATGGGTCGCGGGCAGCGGACGCTGATCCTGTCCCCGCCGCACTCCGGACGGACCGTGCTGCTGATCCATCTCGCACAGGCGATCCTCACCGGCAACAGCGACGTGTACGTCACGCTGCTGATGCTCGACGAGCGGCCGGAGGAGGTCACCGAGGCGGTGCGCGCGACCGGACCCGACGATCGCCGCGAGGTGGTGGCGTCGACCTTCGACGAGCCGGCGGCTCGCCACGTCGCCCTCGCCGACATGGCGGTGCGCAAGGCGCAACGACTCGTCGAGAGCGGCCGCCACGTCGTGCTCCTCGTCGACTCGCTGACGAGTCTCGTGCGGGCCTACAACGCCGAGGTCCCCCACTCCGGCAAGATTCTCGCGTCGGGGCTCGACGTCGCCGCGGTGCAAGAGGCGAAGCGCCTGTTCGGCGCGGCACGCGCGGTCGAGGAGGGCGGTTCGCTGACGGTGATCGCCACCGCGCTCCGCGACACCGACTCACGGACCAACGACGTCGTGATCGAGGAGTTCCTCGGCAAGGGCAACTGCGAGATCGTGCTCGACGAGCACATCGCCGGTCTGCACGTCTACCCGGCGATCGACGTGCTCCGCACCGGGACGCGCCGCGAGGACACGCTCCTGTCCCCCACCGACGCCGAGCGCCTGCGGCGCTTCCGCAAGGAGATCGATCGCGGCTCGTGCGAAGAGACGCTCGAGGAGCTGGTTCGCCGGGTGTCGGCGACGCCGGGCAACCGGGAGCTCCTCGACTCGCTCTGAAGGCCCGTGACCGCCCGCGTCACTGCACGGTGAGCTGCACGACCGACGCCAGCGCGAGGCCGGTCGCCGGGAACTGCGGCGTGCCGACGACCGCGGCCGCCTGCAGGTAGATGGTCGTGCCGATCGCCGCGGGCGGCAGCGGCAACGACTGCACCGTCAGCCCGTCGTAGCAGTACCGCGCGAAGTTCTGCATGTCGACGAAGCTCGCGAACAGCGGCGCCACGAACGACGGATCGAGGTTGAAGGCGTTGTTGATGCCCGGCAGCACGATGCACGAGCCGAGCCCGGTCGACACGAACACCGCGTACGGCGCGCCGAGCGGCGCACGCACGGTGACGCTGAGGGTCTCGCCGGACACCACCGCGAGCGGCCGCGGCATGCAGTCGAAACCCCAGCAGCCATCGCCGGCCGCGCCATTGGTGCCGGAGACGACGAAGCCGAACTCACCGAAACGGACCTGCGCGGACGCCTCGGACGCGAGGGTCGTGGCGGCGAGCAGGACGAGGGGGAACACGAACGAGCGGAGTCGCATGCGGATCGGACCTCCAGACAGTCGGTGGACGGTGCCGAGAGTAGCACCGATGCGCACGGGCGCGTCGCGGCTCATCGCCCGGGCAGCCTTCCCAGGAGCCACTCGAGTCGCGCGCGGTAGCCTGCGGGGTCGTCACGCCAGACATCGCCGTGGCCGGAGCCCGGCCGGATCCAGAGCTGCTCGTCAGCCGCATCGCGCACCGGCACGGCAGCGAACACCGCGCGCGCGACGTCGGGCGGAGTCCGTCGATCGAGCTCCCCACCGACGACGAGGGCGGCACTCACGGGCGCCATCCCACGCAACGCGTCGATCGGCCGCGGCGACGCGAGGTCGACCCCCGCGGCGAGCTCGAGCCAGTCGAGCACCAACGCCCGAAACGGCTCCGGAAACCCGAGTGCGGCGCGCCCCCGCGGACCCTCCCCCAACATGCGGTCGGCGGTCGCGCGCACGTCGTCGATCGGCGAGTCCAGCACCAGCGCGTCGGGCGGCGGCTCGATCTCCGCCGCGGCGAACATCACCGCCGCGGTGCCGAGGCTCACGCCGAACAGCACGAGCGGTCGGTTGCGCAGCGCCTGCCGGGCGCGCACCCAGTCGACGGCCGCGCGCACGTCGAGCCGTTCGTCGCGGCCGAACGTCGCCACCGCGCGACCGCTGCCGCCGTGGTTGCGCAGCTCGACCATCACGACGTGGCACCCGAGCGCGTGGAAGTCCGCCGCCACCGGGTCGAGCTCGAGCCCGCCGCGGAACAGCCCGTGCGCGAGCACGACGACCGCGCGGGGCGTCGCAGCTCCCGGCGGCGGCACGGCGAACGCGCGGAGCCGCACGCCGTCCGCGGCCGTCAGCGAGATCGCGTACGGCGACGGGCCGGGCAGCACGTGCCCCCGGCCCTGGGTCCGCCAATGGCCCTGGTCGTCGAGCTCGGGCCCCGCGTAGTCGCTCTCGTCGCCCCGGGTGTGGACGAGGAAGCGTGCCGCAGCCACGCCGAGGACGGCCGGCACGGTCCCGAACGCGTGCAGTGGGATCAGCAGCGCGGCGGCGATCCACACGCGGCGCCAGCGCACGCGCCCGCGGACCAGCCTCACCCCCCACCCTGCCAGCAGCAGGAGCAGCGTGGTGACGAGCGTGGCGATCGCGACCCCGACGGCGAGGAGAATCACGCGCCGGGCGTACGCCCAGCACCCACACCCGTCCAGAACTCCGTGACGTCCGGAGTCTTGTGGCGACGCCGTCGCCGTCCGCCGACCGGATCAGGTCTTGAGACCGCTTCTCAGTAGAGCTACAGTTCCGCCGATGACGAGCCTCGACGACCTCAGGGTCGACGCCACCGCCCGCCTGGTCCGCATCGACGGCAGCGGGGCGTTCCGCCGCCGCCTGCTCGAGCTCGGGTTCCTGCCCGGGACTCCGGTGCGGGTGCTGCGGCGCGTCGACGTCGGCGGCGTGATCGAGCTCGAGTTGCGCGGCTGCCGGGTCGCGCTGCGCGCCACCGAGGCCCGCTCGATTCGTGTCGAGGTGTCGTGACCTTCCTGGCACGATGCGCGGACGGCCCCTGATCCCCACCCCTCGATGACCGCACCCCTCGCAGGCGCCGTGCCGGCCACCCCGACGGCCTCGCGCCCGCTGCGCGTCGTGCTCGCCGGCAACCCGAACGCCGGCAAGACCACGGTGTTCAACAAGCTGACCGGCCGGACGGCGAAGGTCGGCAACTACCCCGGCATCACCGTCGAGGTCGAGACCGGCCGGTGGGCGCTCCAAGGCGGCGCGACCGTCGAGCTGCTCGATGTACCCGGCGCGTACAGCCTGTCCGCGCACAGCGTCGACGAACGCGTCGCGATCGAGGCGATCGCCGGGCTGCCCCCGAGCCAACCGCCGGACGCGGTGATCGTCGTCGCCGACGCCACCGAGCTGTCCCGTCACCTCTATCTCGTGCTGCAGATCTGCGAGCTCGACGTCCCGGTGGTGCTCGCCGTGACGATGGTCGACGAGCTCGAGAAGCGCGGCCGCCGGATCGACGCGCCGGCGATGTCGGCAGCGCTCGGGGTGCCGGTGGTGCCCGTCTTCGCGCGCAAGGGTCGCGGCGTCGCCGAGCTCGGCAACGCGGTGCGTGCGGTCGTCGCCGCCGGACGCGCGGCGCTGCCGTCGGACACGTGGAGCACGCGCGAGGTGGCGCCGATGCGGGCGGACGTCGACGCTGTCGCGAGCGCCGTGCCGCACGCGTGGCATCGTGCCGATCGCGCGCGGGCACGCGCGCTGGCGCGGTGGGCGCTGCTGTCCGCCGACGAGCCCGACGTCACGAGCGGTCTGCCGCAGCAGCTCGTCACGGCCGTCGCCGCGCGTCGCGAGACCGCGGTCGCCGCCGGCCGTGACATCGACCACGACCTGATCGCCCCGCGCTACGCCTGGATCGACGAGCGCGTCGACGGCTTCACGCACGAGGTCACGCGGCCCACGGTGTCGTGGACCGACCGCATCGACAGCGTGCTGCTGCACCCGATCCTCGGCTTCCTGCTGTTCGTCGCGATCATGACGGTCGTGTTCCAGTCGCTGTTCATCGGCGCGGATCCGCTGATCGGCTGGATCGAGAACGGCATGAGCGCGATCTCGGACGCCGTGAGCCACGCGCTACCGGCCGGGCTGTTCCGCGAGTTCGTCGTCGATGCGGTGATCGGTGGCGTCGGCTCGGTGCTGGTGTTCCTCCCGCAGATCCTGCTGATGTTCCTGTTCCTCGGCCTGCTCGAGGACTCGGGATACATGGCGCGCGTCGTGTTCCTGATGGACCGCGTGATGAAGTCCGTCGGGCTCCACGGTCGCGCGTTCGTGCCGATGATGTCCGGCTTCGCGTGCGCGGTGCCGGCGATCCTGTCGACGCGCACGATGGAGCGACGCCGCGACCGGCTGCTGACGATGCTCGTCGTGCCGTTGATGACCTGCTCGGCACGGCTGCCGGTCTACGGGCTCCTGATCGCCGCGCTCTATCCGGTCGGCCAGGAACGCCCGTTCGCACAGGGCATGCTGATGGCCGGCATGTACCTGTTCGCGATCGTCGTGTCGCTGGTCGCCGCCGGCGTGCTCGGCCGCACGGTGCTGAAGGGCCGCAACCCGCCCTTGCTGCTCTCGCTCCCCCGTACCGCAGGCCGCACGCCCGCTCGGTCGGCAAGCTGATGCTGCAGCGCAGCAGCATCTTCGCGCGTGAGGCCGGCACGGTGATCCTGCTGTGCACGATCGGGCTGTGGGTCTTGATGACGTTCCCGCGCGAGCAGCACCTCGACACCGACTTCCCGGCCGAGCGGCAGCACGTCACCGCCGAGGCGCAGGCCGACCCGGCGAAGGACGAGGCGTGGCTCCGGGCGCAGCTCGCGGCGATCGAC
Source organism: uncultured Planctomycetota bacterium (assembly GCA_963823025.1). GTDB lineage: Bacteria > Planctomycetota > UBA1135 > UBA1135 > UBA2386 > CAWGKH01. Next base: position 150,842 of record CAWGKH010000021.1, read on the forward strand.
TCCGCCGAACGCGGTGCGCACCTGCGACACAGCTACGCCGGCCGCCTCGGCCATGCGATCGAGCCGGCGATCCAGCCGCTCGGCTACGACTGGAAGATCGGCATCGGGTTGATCGGCTCGTTCGCCGCGCGCGAGGTGTTCGTCAGCACGATGGCGGTCGTCTACGGGCTCGACAAGGACGCCGACCAGGCATCGACGCCGCTGCGCGAACGCATCCGCGAGGAGACGCGCCCCGACGGGACGCGCCGCTACGACACGCCGACCGTGCTCTCGCTGATGGTGTTCTTCGCGCTCGCGTGCCAGTGCCTGAGCACGCTCGCCGTCGCGCGGCGCGAGAGCGGCCACTGGGGCTGGCCGGTGTTCATGTTCGTCTACATGACGGCGCTCGCGTGGTGCGCGAGCTTCACGGTGTTCCAGGTCGGCAGCCTGATCGGGTGACCGACCGGCCGCACGCCCGGAACACCGGCGGTGGCACCGGGCGACGGCTCACAGCGAGCCGTCGAAGCCGATCACCGCACCCCACGGCCCGGCGTTGCTGATGTACCAGCTCGACAGGTTCGTCGAGAAGATCATCTGGAACGGCCAGTAGGCGTTGGTCGACGGCATCGGCCCGACCTTGATCCAGAACGCCTCGCTGGTCACCGAGTCCGCGAGCGACGTGCCGAGGCCGAAGGCCTGCGTGTAGAGCGTCGCGCCGGTCAGGTTCGGGTCGTTCGGGAGCGGCGCCGAGAACGGCGCGAAGCCGGTGCCCGAGTCGGTGAGGAACTGGGTCACGTCGAGCGACGGCGACCACATGCAGCCGTTCATGCCGACGACTGACAGGTCGAGCTCGGAGTGCGTCGTGCCGAACGCGAGCATCGCCGCAGGGAACAGCCCCGGCGTCGCGGTCGAACCGGCCTTCGACGTGAGGGTCGCGTCCACCGAACCGGCCGGCACGAGGTTCGTCTTCGACGGGATCAGCTGCAGTTTCTCGTTCGCCGGGTTCGTGCAGTCGGTGACGTAGGCCTCGTAGTCACCCTCGATGTTCGCCGACCGGTAGAGCACCGAGTCGATGTTGATCCGGTTCGGCGGCGTCACCATGGTCGGGTTGGTGCGCAGATCGATCAGCAGGTTCTGGAGCTGCGAGCCGCTGGTGGCGTTGTAGACGAACACCGAGGTCAGCGGGATCGCGAAGAACGGCCTCGGTGCCACCGGCTGCCCGGCGCTCGAGGGTACGTTGATCGTGCCGTTGAACACGGTGACCGGAGTCGCACCGCCGAGGTTGCCGATCGTGTCGGTGGTCATCGCCTGCGGCGCGGTCGGCACCGCGGCCATCTGGATCGTGAAGTCCTGCGTGAAGCCGGTCCAGGCGGTGTCGAAGTTCTCGCCATCCGGACGGAACTGGATCCGCGCGATCACGCCGGTCGACAGGTTCGTGACGAACGAGCTCTCGAGAATCGTCTGCATGCCCGCGGTCTGGCGACCGAACGGGTAGGTGAAGGTGCCGTTGCCCTCGTGCGTCGCCTCGAACTCGGGGCGGACGAACATCGGGTTCTGGGCCGTCGAGATGCCCGCCAGGATGGCGGCGGGAAGAAGCGGAAGGACGCGGTGGATGAGGTTCATGGTGCCCTGGGGAAGAGGTGTGGGGACTCCGTTGCGCGGAGGAGCCGCCGGGGTCGAACACGCGAGCATACCGGCGCTTTCGCACTGCGCACGCCCCGGCGCGTCGCGCACGGAGAGATCGAGTCTCGGTTCTATTTCGCGACTCCGTGCGTCGCCTGACACAGCGATGACACTGTGCTCCCGGCGATGGTCGAAAACACTCGCCATGGTCCGACTGACGTTGATCGGGAGTGACTTCCGCCAGGCCCCGCCGTCGCGTCTCCGCGAGCTCTCGGCGCGCACCGAGGAGATCCGCGCAGGGCTCGTCGATCTTCGCAGCGAAGGCGCGATCCGCGGTGGAGTCCTGGTCTCGACGTGCAACCGTGTCGAAGCGCTGCTCCACCTCGGCGACTTCGACGGCGAGACGCGAGTGCTGGTCGATCGCGTGTTCGGCTGCCGGGACGACTTCCCGGTCCAGTCGTTCGACGGACCCGACACCGTCGCGCACCTGCTCGAGCTGACCGCCGGACTCGACTCGATGGTGCTCGGCGAGGAGCAGATCCTCGGTCAGGTCGGCCGCTCGTTCCAGATCGCCGAGGACCTCGGTCTGATGAGCCGTCCGCTGCACATGCTGCGCACGCGCATCCTCGCGACCGCGCGTGATCTGCGCCGGCGCACCGGGCTGGCCCGCAGTGCGCGCTCGGTCGCCGCGGTCGCCGCGGACGAGATCGCCGCGACGTGCCGGACCGTGTGCGTCGTCGGCGCCGGTGAGACCGCGCGACTCGCCCTCGACGTGCTGCGCCGTCGCAACCTCGAACACGTGTACGTCGCCAACCGCACCCTCTCGCGCGCCGAGGCCCTGGCCCATCACTTCGGCGGCGAGGCGATCTCGCTCGGGACGTTCCAGCGCCAGCGCCCGCAGGTCGACGGCGTGCTGTTCGCGGTGTCGAGCCCGAACGTGCTGCTCGAGCCGCGCGACGCGGACGGGCTGCGCAAGGTCGTCGACATAAGCCAGCCGTCGGTCATCGACCCCGCGCTGCGCGAGATCGACGGCCTCGAGGTCGTCGACCTCGACGATCTCGCGGCCATCGCCGCGCGCGACGCCGAGCGCACCGAGGCGGTCGCCGAGACCGCGCGCGTGCAGGTGCGGGCGCAGGCCGAACGCATCTGGGCGGACGTCGCCGAGCGACGTGACGACTTCGGCAAGGTCGTCGACCTCCACGTCGAGAACGCGCTGGCCGAGCTCGAGCGCGCGCTGCGTGGCCAGCTCGCCCACCTGGCGGACGGCGATCGCGATACGCTCCGCAAGATGGTCACCCGCACCGCCAAGCGCAACGCGCACTTTCATCTCCGGGATCTCCGCCAGCTGACCGTCGCATGATCGTGTTCGGCAGCCGCGGCAGCGAGCTGGCGCTCGCGCAAAGCCGGCAGGTCGCCGAGGCGGTCGCGGAACGCACCGGCGAGGAATGGCGCATCGAGGTCATCAAGACGCGCGGCGACCTGATCGTCGACCGCTCGTTGCCGGAGGTCGGGGGCAAGGGCCTGTTCACCGCCGAGCTCGAGGATGCGCTGCGCGCGGGCCGCATCGACGTCGCCGTGCACAGCCTGAAGGACCTGCCGGTCGAGGATCCCGAGGGGCTCGCACTCGGCGCCGTCCCGCCCCGCCAGGATCCGGCCGACGTGCTCGTGTACGACCCGCGCCACGAAGATCCGGAAGGCGGCTCGGTCCCGCTGCTCGACGGTCGCCGGATCGGCTCGTCGTCACCACGGCGCCGCGCGGCACTGCTGCGCGTCCGTCCCGACCTCGAGATCGCCGACATCCGCGGCAACGTGCCGACGCGTGCACGGAAGGTGCAGAACGGCGACTACGCCGCGACCTTGCTCGCGGCGGCGGGACTCGCACGCCTCGGCTTCGACGTCGCGCCGCTCCGCCGCGTGAGCCTGCCGGTCGAACGCTTCGTCCCCGCGCCCGGGCAGGGTGCGCTCGGCGTGCAGTGTCGGCGCGACGACACGCGTGTCCGCACGCTGCTCCAGTGTCTCCACGACGAGGTCACGGCGCGCTGCGTCCACGCTGAGCGCGCGGTGCTGCTCGGCCTCGGCGGCGGCTGCTCGATGCCGCTCGGCGTGCTCGTGCGTCCGCGCGAGCACGGTGGGTTCAAGATGGTCGCCGGCCTCTACGGCACGGCCGGGACTCCGGTCCACGCGGTCTACCACGAAGGCGAGGGCGACGACCCGGACGCGCTGGCGGCCGCCGCGGTCGAGGCGCTCCGCCCGCTCGCCGGGGAGCCGCTGCGCGACGTGACGGTGGCGCTCGTGCGGCCGGGTGGCGGCGACACGCGCATGGCGGCGCAGCTCGCGGTCGCCGGCGCGCACGTCGACTCGGTCGCGGTCAGCGAGGCCTTGCCCCTGCCGCTCGAGGGTGCCGCGATCGAGGCGCTGCGATCGCACTGCCCGGTCGCGTTCACCTCGGCTCGTGCGGTCGACCGCCTCTGCGAGGAAGCCGCGTTCGCCGGAGTCGATCTGACCGGTCGCCCGCTGTTCGCGGTCGGGCCGGCCACGGCCGAGGCGCTGCGGGCGCGCGGGTTGACGGCGGAAGCCCCGAACGACGGATCGGGTGGCGGTGCGGCGCTCGGTGACTTCGTCGCCGCGTTGGTGCCGGCCGGCACCACGGTGCTGTTCCCGTGCGCCCTCGACCGCCACCCGGGATTCGAGACCGAGCTCTCGGCAGCCGGCGTCGCGGTGCTGCCGGCACCTGTCTATCGCGTGGAGCCGCTCCAGGGTGTCGAATGGCCGCGCGACCGCTACGACGCGATGGTGCTCACGAGCCCATCGGCCGTCGCGGCCGCGAGCCGACTCGAACGGCCCGCCGCGGGCGTCGTCGTCGCGATCGGCGCCACCACGGCCGAGGCACTGCGCGAGCTCGGCGAGTCGCCGGTCACGGCGGCCACGCCGACTCCCGAGGGTGTACGCGACGCCTTGATCGCCCGGCACCCGCGCTCGAAGAGAACATCATGACGAGGATCGACGGCAAGGCCACGGAGACCGGCGCCGGCAACGAGGCGCTGTTCGCCCGCGCGGTGCGCGCGATGCCTGGTGGCGTCTCGTCGCCGGTGCGCGCGTTCGGCGCGGTCGGCGGCATTCCGCGGTTCTTCCGCGAGGCGAAGGGCGCCTGGTTCGTCGATGCCGACGGCGACCGCTACCTCGACTTCGTGCACTCGTGGGGACCGCTGATCCTCGGCCACGCGCACGACGAGGTCGTCGCCGCGGTGCAGGTGGCTGCCGCGCGCGGCCTGACGTTCGGCGCGCCTTGCGAGGCCGAGGTGCGACTCGCCGAACGCATCGCGTCGATCTACCCGGGCGTCGAGCGGGTGCGGTTCACCTCGTCGGGCACCGAGGCGACGATGTCGGCGATCCGGCTCGCGCGGGGCGTGACCGGGCGCGATCGCCTGCTCAAGTTCTCGGGCTGCTACCACGGACACAGTGACGCGCTGCTGGTCGCGGCGGGCTCCGGTGCGGTGACCTTCGGCGAACCGTCGTCGGCCGGCGTGCCCCACGACGTCGCGAAGTGGACCAGCGTCCTGCCGCTCGACGACCAGGCGGCGCTCGAAACGTTCTTCAGCCAGCACGGCGACGAGGTCGCCGCGGTGATCCTCGAGCCGGTGCCCGCCAACAACGGCCTGCTCCTCCAACGACCCGAGTGGCTGGAAAGGGTGTTCGAGGTCGCGCACGCGCACGGCGCGCTCGTGATCTGGGACGAGGTGATCTCCGGCTTCCGCGTCGCGATGGGCGGCGCCGCGGAGCTCTACGGCATGACCCCGGACCTCGCGACGTTCGGCAAGATCATCGGCGGCGGGATGCCGTGTGGTGCGTTCGGCGGATCCGCGGATCACTTCGGAAAGCTCGCGCCGCTCGGTCCCGTCTATCACGCCGGCACGCTGTCCGGGAACCCGGTCGCGATGGCCGCCGGACTCGCGACCCTGGACGTGCTCGCGCGCGACCGCGTCCACGACCGGCTGCAGGCGCTCGGCCACCGCATGGCGGAGGGGGTCGAGTCGATCCGCGAGCGTCACCCCGACTGGCGATTCGCGTTCGCGCGCGTCGGCTCGGTGTTCTGGTTCGCGTTCGGCGATCGCGAAGCGCCGCGCAGCGCCGAGTCGATCGCGACGGACGCGGCCGAGCTCTACCGGACGTTCTTCGCCGGTTGCCTGAAGCGCCAGGTCTACATCGCACCGTCGGCGTACGAGGTGGGCTTCCTGTCCGCCGCCCACGGCAACGCCGAGGTCGACCACGCGCTCGAGGTGTTCGAGGAGGCGCTCGCGGAGACCTTCGCCGGCTGACGGCGGAGGGGCGACGCCCATGCGATCCTGGCCCAGCGCCCTGCTGTTCGGACTCGTGGTCGCGCTCTGCCTCGCGCAGGTCGCGTGGTGGATCGTGTTCCAGTTCCACGAGACCGACCGGATCGAGCGCGCGGGCGCGCACCTGAAGGCAGGCGACGTCGCGTCGGCGCTGCAGGTGTTCGATGCGGGCTCGGCGGAGGAGCTCGCGGCCGAAGCGCGCAGCCGCCGCAAGATGTTCACCTACGAGGGTGCGACACTCGGCCTGCTCGTGCTCACCGGCGTCGTGTTCTTCTACACGGCGCTGATCCGCGAACGGCACATGCGCGAGAACCAGCAGCGCTTCCTCGCCGGCGCGACGCACGAGCTGAAGACACCGCTGACGACCGTGCGGCTCGGCCTCGAGTCGCTCCAGCAAGGCAGCCTGCCGGAGGCTCGTCGGGCGAGCTATCTCGAGGGCATGCTGCGCGAGGTCGATCGCCTCGAACGCGATCTCACCAACCTGCTCGTCGCCGCCGGCCTCGAGTCGCCCGGCACCGTGCGCCAGAAGGCGGTGCGCGGCGACCTCGCCGACGACGTGCGGCGCGCGGTGGCGCAGTTCCGTGCGCGCTGCGACGCGGCGGGTGTCGAGTGCCGCATCGGCGAGCTCGAGAGCTGCCCGGTCGACCGCGACGAGGGCTCGATGCGCATCGTGCTGCACAACCTGCTGGACAACGCGGTGAAGTTCAACGCACGCGGCGGCCACGTCGACATCGACCTGAAGCGCCACGGTCACAAGGCGCGGCTCGTCGTCAGCGACGACGGCTGCGGCATCCCGAAGAACGAGCTCGACCGCATCTTCAAGCGCTTCCATCGCGGTGCGTCGCACGACCACGTCGGCGGGACCGGGCTCGGCCTCGCGCTGGTCAAGGAGCTCGTCGAAGCGCACGACGGCCGCGTGCGCGCGGAGAGCGACGGGCCCGGGCAGGGCGCACGGCTCACGGTCGACCTCCCACTCGCGATCCGCGTGGAGGCCGCATGACGCGCTGGTGCCTGGTCGTCGAAGATGAGTCGCCGCTGGGCGAGATGATCTGCGACAACCTCGCCGCGGAGGGCTTCGGCACCGAGCTCGTGAAGGACGGCCAGGCGGCCGAACAGCGGATCGAGAAGGGCGGCCTCGACCTGATCCTGCTCGACATCATGCTGCCGAAGATGGACGGGTTCACCGTTCTGCGGCACATGCGCGCGCGGGGCGACCGCACGCCGGTGCTCGTGCTGTCGGCGCGCTCCGCCGACGGCGACCGCATCCGTGGTCTCGAGCTCGAGGCGGACGACTACCTCACCAAGCCGTTCAACCTGCGCGAGCTGTTGCTGCGCGTCCGTGCGCTGATGCGGCGGGCCCCCACTCCGGTCGTCGAAGAGGCACCGCTGGTCCTCGGCGGCGTCACCATCGACTTCCGCGCGCACGTCGCGCGCAACCCGGACGGCTCCGAGCAGCAGCTCTCCGACTCGGAGGTCCGCCTCCTCCGACTCCTGTCGAGCCGAGCCGGGGAGGCCGTGTCGCGCCGCGAGATCCTCGATCATGTGTTCGGCGCCACCGCGCTCCCGGCGGTGCGCACGATCGACAATCTCGTGCTTCAGGCGCGCCGCCTGTTCGAACCCGACAGCCGCCACCCCCGCTACCTGCACACGGTGCGCGGCGTCGGCTACCGTCTGACCCCGGAGGCCGAGACGTGACGCCCGCCGACAGCAACGGACCCTTTCTCGCGACCGCGCGCGGCGAAGCCGCGGCGCGGCGCCCGATGTGGATCATGCGTCAAGCCGGCCGCTACCTGCCGGAGTACCGCCGGGTGCGGGAGCGCCACTCGTTCCTCGAGCTGTGCAACTCGCCCGAGTCGGCCGCCGAGGTCACGCTGCAGCCGATCCGGCGCTACGACTTCGACGCCGCGATCCTGTTCACCGACCTGTTGGTGCCGCTCGTCCCGATGGGCGTCGGGCTCAGTTACGACCCGGCCCCGGTGCTGGCGCGGACCATCGAGTCCGACGCCGACGTGCGCGCATTGAAGGTGCCGGACCCGGTGGAGGACCTGGCGCCGATGCTCGCGACAGCGCGGCGCGTCCGCGAGCAGCTCGATGCTTCGAAGGCGCTGATCGGCTTCGTCGGCGCGCCGTTCACGCTGGCGTGCTACCTGGTCGAGGGCAAGGGCAGCAAGAGCTGGGACGCGACACGGCGCACGATGCACGGATCGCCTCGCACGTTCGACCGGCTGCTCGACAAGCTCGTCGAAGGGCTGTCGCCACTGGTTCGTGCGCTGGTCGACGCGGGCTGCGACGCCGTGCAGGTGTTCGATTCGTGGGCGGGCGTGCTCGCCGCCGACGACTACGCGAGTCGCTGTGCGCCACGCACCGACGCGTTGCTGCAGGTCGCGCGCGACGCAGGGGCGATCGCGATCTCGTTCGTCAATGGCGCCGCGCAGCACATCGACCGCATCGGCGAGTCGCCGGCGCACGTCGCGGCCGTCGATTGGCGGCTGCCGATGCGGGAGGTTCGCCGCCGCCTGCCGGGCGACATGGTCGTCCAGGGCAATCTCGACCCGACGATGTTGTTCGCCGGCGAGTCCGTGCTGCGTGCCGAGGTGGCGCGCGTGTGCGCGGAGGCCGGCGAGCGCGGGCACGTGTTCAACCTGGGCCACGGGATCCTGCCGGCCACGGATCCCGACGCGCTGGCCATCCTGGTCGACGAGGTGCGCAAGTCGTGACGATCCGAGTTCCCGCCGAGTTCCTCGAACGCTACGACCGCCCCGGTCCGCGCTACACGAGCTATCCGACCGCACCGAGCTGGAGCGACGAGTTCGGGCCGGCCGACCACCTGGACAGCCTGCGCCGCGCGTCGGAACGGGCGGGCGAGCCGCTCGCGATGTACGTGCACCTGCCGTTCTGCGAGAGCATGTGCTGGTACTGCGGCTGCAGCGTCCAGATCACGCAGGACCACGACAAGGGTGGCCGCTACGTCGATCAGGTGCTGCGCGAGGCGGATCTCGCGCGGGCGCGCCTGACGGCCGATCGGCCGGTGCACCAGCACCACTGGGGTGGCGGGACGCCGACGTTCCTGCGGCCGGACGAGATCGTCCGATTGTACGAAGGGCTGCGCGCGCGGTTCCCGGTCGCCGACGGCGCCGAGGTGAGCGTCGAGATCGACCCGCGGGTCACGACACGCGAGCAGCTCGAGGTGATGCGCGGGATCGGTTTCAACCGGGTCAGCATGGGCGTGCAGGACTTCCGCGCCGAGGTCCAGCAGGCGATCCACCGCGTGCAGAGCTACGAACAGACGCGCGCGCTGGTCGAAGCGGCGCGCGAGCTCGGCTACCAGTCGGTGAACCTGGACGTCGTCTACGGGCTCCCCCACCAGACGCCCGCGTCGTTCGCCGAGAGCCTCGACCTGGTGCTCGGGCTCGGCCCCGACCGGCTGGCGTGCTACGGCTACGCGCACGTGCCGTGGCTCAAGAAGCACCAGCACGTCATCGACGAGAAGGCGCTTCCTCGTGGCCGGGACAAGCTCGAGCTGTACCTGGTCGCGCTGGACAAGTTCCAGGACGGCGGCTTCGAGGTGATCGGCATGGATCACTTCGCGAAGACGACCGATCCGCTGGCGAAAGCCGCGCGCAACGGCGAGCTGCACCGCAACTTCATGGGCTACGCGGTGATGCCGGCGGAGGACATGCTGTCGTTCGGCATCACGGCGATCTCGGAGATGGACGGCGCGTTCGCACAGAACGTCAAGAACCTCGGCGACTACGACCGCCTGATCTCCGCCGGCGAGCTCCCGGTCGAACGCGGCCTGCGTCGGTCGGCCGACGACGACGCGCGTCGGCGCATCATTCTCGACGTGATGTGCGGGTTCCGGCTCGATTGGGAAAACCACGGCGGTCGCGCGGCGTTCGAGGAGCGCTATGCGGACGCGTTGGCGGAGCTTCGACCGATGGCCGAGGACGGTCTCGTGACGTTCGACGACCGTGGCTTCTCGGTGACCGAGCTCGGCCGGCTGTTCGTGCGCAACCTGGCCATGCCCTTCGACGCCTACTTGCAGAAGCTCCGCGCCGAGGGTGGGCCACGGTTCTCGCGAACCGTGTGACCGAGGAGTGAGACCGAGATGACCGAGACCCGCTGTCGGACGCTGGTCGTCGGCGGTGGACCCGCCGGACTCGCGCAGGCGTTCTGGACGTCGAAGGCGGACCCGGATCACGACGTCGTCGTGATCGAGGCGGCCGAGCGCGCCGGCGGCTGGGTTCACAGCCTGCGGAAGGACGGGTTCACGCTCGAGCTGGGGCCGCAGGCGCTGCGGCCGAGCGACACGCTGGACGCGATCATCGAAGCGCTCGGGATCGGGGCGGACGTCGTCCCGGCGAGTGCGGGCGCGACCGTGCGGTGGATCGGGCGACGTGGGAAGCTGGTGCCGTTGCCCGCAGGGCCGGGCCAATTCTTCGGGTCGGCGATCCTGCCGCTGCGCAGCAAGCTCCGGGTGTTCGCCGAACCGTTCGTCAAGCGGGCGGCACCACCGGATCCGCGCGAATCGGTGGCGTCGTTCGTCGGCAGGCGATTCGGCAAGCGCACCGAGCCGCTCGTCCACGCGATGGTGTCGGGGATCTTCGCGGGCGACGCGGACGCCTTGGAGATGCGCAGCGCGTTCCCGATCATGACGGAGCTCGAGGCCGCGCACGGCAGCGTCTTCAAGGGGTTCATGAAGAAGGCGAAGGCGGCCAAGGCGCAGCGCAACGGCGCACCGCGGAAGCAGCGACCACCGCTGGTGTCGTTCCACGGCGGGCTCCAGCGGCTGACCGATGCGATGGCCGACGCGCTCGGCGAACGGATCCGGGTCGGGCAGCGGGCCGTCAGCGTGGTTCGGGACGACGACATGTGGCGGGTGGCGACGGCGGCCGGCGACGAGTTCGTGGCGCCGAACCTGGTGATGGCATCCCCCGCGCGCGTGACGGCGAAGCTGCTGGAGAAGCTCGATCCGGTGATCGCCAAGGACCTCGCGGCGATCCCGTTCGCCTCGGTGACCAGCGTGTACCTCACGGTCGATGGTGCGGTGGCGGACGCGAACCCCAACACCTGCGGGTTCGGGTTCCTGCTCGAGCCTGCAGAGGGCTCACCGGTGCTCGGTTGCCTCTATTGCTCGCACCTGTTTCCCGAGCACGCGCCGGCGGGTCGGTCGCTGATCCGCGTGATGATGGGCGGTGTGCGCAACCCGGGCGTCGGCGAGCGCGGGGATGCGGCCGTGTCGCAGCTCGCGGAGTCCACGCTGCGGCGCTACACGGGGCTGACCGGCGACGTCGATGTCGTCCACGTGGCGCGCGTGCACGACGCGATCCCGCAGTTCGTCAAGGGACACGGCGAGATCCTCGATGCCGTCGGTCGACGGCTCGCCGAGCGCTGGCCCGGCCTCGAGCTGCGCGGCAACAGCTACCGCGCCGTGGCGCTGACCGGGCAGCTCGGGAAGCCGGCCGGAGCGCCGGAGCGGGTCTGAGAACCCGCCGGCACCCGCCGCGCTACTGCCAGTCGAACCGGACGACCGGGATGGTCGCGAACCGCACGGTGGCGCTGCTCGCGCCGGGCTCGCGCCATACGAGCGCCGCGCCGAGTCCGGGCGGGCTCGACGACAGCAGACACTGGAGCGCCTCGGAGGTGACCAACGAGCTTCCGAGCTCGAGCCATTGCACGGCGAACGAGGATCCGAGCAGGGTCGTCGAGGACGGGATCCGCACGGGCACGCTCGCGAACCCGCCGAGCGGCGCGACCGGCAGAGCGGCGCCGACGGCCGTCGGCACGAGGATGTCGGGCGAGATCCGCCAGGCGCATCCCGGCGCACCGAGAAACGCGAGATCGACCGGCTGCGGGAGGAACGCGGTGCCGATCACGAACAGTGCCGGCGCGCTGGGCGTGCCGACGTACTCGAACAGCGCCGTGCTGCCGGGCACGAGATCGCGCGTCGCGACGAACGCCGTTCGACCGAGCGAGCCGGCGTACGCGCCGCATGCCGAGCCGATCGGCGAGACCGCGCCGACCGCGCTGTCGATGACCGCGTCCACGGGCCACCACCAGCCGGCGCCGGTCGCCGTCCCGTCGATCTCGATCGCGAGCGGCCCGCCGGCGTATTGGAACGGCGTCGTGAAGGTGATCTCGAGGCTCTGCGGCGCGGACCACGGCGCGGGCGCCGCATGCGACGGTGCGGGCGGGACAGCGAGCGTGCCGTCGAACACCTGCACCGGGTTCGGCAGGTTCTCGCGGAAGTCCGCGGATACCTGATTCGCGACGTGCGCCGCCGTCCCGAGCCACACGGTGATCGTCGCCGACCCCCCATCGAACGCCATCGCCTCGTGCGCATCGCGCCGGAACCGGATCCCGGTGATCGCATGCCCCACCATCGGCTGGAGGTGCACCGCGTCGATCACGATCTGCTGCGCCTGCGTGAGCCCCACCCCGGCGATCCCGATCAGACCGCCGCCCTCGGAGTTGGCGAGGGAGGCGGGGACGACGGTGGCGCCTTGGGCGAGGGCGAAGGGGGTGAGGAGAAGGGTGGCAAGAAGCGTTCTCATGATGCCTCCGTTCCGACGACGGTCACGATTTCAGACTGCGGGTCCGGGAGCTTCCCGTCCGACACGATGATGAGCGTTCCGCTGGCGAGTCCCGCCGGAAGCTGGTATTCGGCCACGCCACCCACGACCTGGACGCACACGGTGCCGAGTCCCGGCACGCAGAAATAGACGCTGTTCACGCCGGTGGCGGCCTGCACGACGACGGTCCCGCCCTCTTCTACCGTGCTGGCGACCTGGAGCCGCTTCTCGCCTTGCACAGCCACCGCCACTATCCACCTGCGATGATCTGGATTTCCGCCGCGCGCGCCTGAAGGTCCGCCGGTGCATCCGGACGCCGAATCACTGGCAAGAGCAGCCTTGCGAGCGACCTGCGGTTGTCGACTTCGAGATCGCTCGCAAGCGAGACGGCCTCGACCAGTCGCCCCACTCCACGCCAAAGCCTCTCACGATGAGGTTCGTCCAGCTCGACGACAGCGAGGAAGAACCGGTGATGCTCGATCAGATCCGCCTGAGGTCCCCTCTGCAATTCGAGCGCCCAGCTCAGATTCGCATCCTCGGCCTCACCGGGGAGCTTGTTTGACCGCCCGGACTGCCGCGACAGCACGGACGCGGAACCGAAGCCGATCGCCAAGCACGAGACGGCCGTGCCGATGCAGGCGAGAATCGCCGCACGCCGAGTGACTTTCGGTGGTTCCGGCGCGGGAGCGACGAGGTAGACCGGGTCCAATCTCATGAGCGAGAGCGTGGTACGAGCCCCCGGAGCATAGCAGATCTGACCCTCGACGCGCGGAATCGGGCCGCGCCGGTTCGATGCCGCGCACGCCTCGCCATCGATGACTTCCGGGCCGCGGGAGCGACGCCTGACGAGACACATTCGACCTCGGCGGCCAGAAGATCTGCGATTGAGGCGCAACTCACTATTTGGAAAGTGGTTACGTCGCATTCGACGATGCGCACCGTTGTGGGACGTGCGCCGGATCAGACCGGACCAACGCGAACGGACGACGGACGCGCCGCGGGATCCCCTCGCCGCTCCTTCGGCACCCTGGGGCCGCGATGCGCGATCCGCCCGCGCACGCGAGTGCCCGGCGTGCCCGGTCCGAGAACTTGGGCGATGCTCGACTGCTCCGACGGAAGGCGAGCGGATCCTGCGCGCCGGCGGCCGACGGCAACCGTCGTCCGTTGAACCGGCAGATCCATGGGACAATCGGCAGCTGAGGATCCGTGGGCCACACTCCCGACGTTCGCCACCGGCGACGGCAACGACGGCGCGGCGCGCGGCGCATTGCGCCGCGCTCAGGCCATCGCGCGCTGCTTCTCCCACTGCCGGGCGACGCGCTCGATCTCCGGCAGCTTGTCCTGGCGGAACGTCAGCTTGCCGTTCCTCGTGACGAGCCAGTCGAAGTGCTCACGGAGGAAGCCCGGCGGCAGTTCGAGGCGAGTCGCGGGGCGGGACGGTTCGGGGGCGGCGCAGTGCGCCGCCCGCAAGACGATCTTCGGGCCGACCGCGAGCCGCAGGCCGAGCCGATGGCCGTGGCGGTCGCGCAACTCGAAGGTGACGCCGCCAGTGGCGCACGGCGCCGCGTTCACCTGCAGGAGTCCGGCGTGGACCAGGCCGTGGCACCTGGCGCACAGCGTGATCAGGTTGTCCTTCACCGTCGGGCCACCACGGCTGCGCCAGATCACGTGGTGGGCGTGCAGCCCGCGCTGCGAGTGGCAGTGGCGGCAGCGGTGGTCGTCCCGGGCGAAGACCTTCTGACGCAGTGCAGGCGGCGTCGCACCGTCACTCGCCGCGGTTTCGTGGGTCCTGGCATCGATCGGCTCGCTGCCGGTCTCGCTCTCGACGGTCGCGCCGCTGTCCCGCTCGGCGACGACGACCTTGTAGATCGAGCCGTCCACCGGCTTCCGCCCCGCCACGCGGCCATCGACGTCGCTCGCAAGCACCAGCCGCGCCATCTCGACCATCAGGTCCTCGACGGTCACGTCGTCGGGACAGCTCAGCTCGGCCCGCAGCTTCGCGGTCGCGTTCTCCCAGGTCTGCCACTGCACGGGATCGAGCCGCGCCTCCAGCTCGAACCACGCTTGTGGCAGGCCCTTGCCCTCCGGCGGCCCGTCGCCCGGCCGCTTGCTCCGCACCATCTGCTCGAGCTCCTCCTGCGAGATCCCCGCCTCCGCCGCGAGCCACTCGTCTTCAGTGTCCGCCGTGGCCACCCTGCACAAGACGCGCACCCTGGACCAGCCGAGCTTCCCTTCGGCGAACGCCGCGTCGATCTTCGGCAGCTCCTTCAACCGTCGACCGACCTGCGTCAGCTCGCGAGCGGTCCGCCGGCTCATCTGCCACCGGCCCACCGCGTAGCTGGTCACGCTCGGATAGCCGAACGCCTGGCACAGCCCCCGCTCCTGCAGCTCGCACAGATAGAACGCCTGCGCGCGATGCTCCACGTCGCCGCGCCGGATGGACAGGCCGAGTCGCCGGTCCAACTCGTCCGCCTCGAGCCCCTCGACCAGAACCACGTCCTGAGACGCCCCGTTCGCCCTGTCTTCCATGGGTGAACGGTAGGCGCCAGGCCCGGGTGATGCAAGACATATGTCCGCTACCGTTCACGTTTTCCTCGTCCGCGCACGGCGCAGTGGGCTGCGTCCTCGGTCGTCGTTGTCTCCGCTCGCCGGGCTCGCCCGAGCGCCCACTGTCCCGGACTTGCCAGTTCTTGGTCGACCGAGGCTCTCGGCTGCGGCAACGCAGGATCCGCCCGGATGAGTCAATACGACTCGAACCGGAGAACCGGCGCCGTCGTGAGATTCACTTCCGGCGCGGGATCGCCGTTCCGCTGCTCCACGATCGCGACGCCAATCGTCGGGACGGACGGTGCCAACTGACAATCGAGCGCGTTCGATGTCACGAGTTGTGATCCCACGCCGGCCCACTGGACACCGAACGCCGCGCCCAGGAGCCCGGGCTGAGCGGGCAGGTCGACGACCACGTACGCCACACCCCCGAAACCGGGGAACGACTCCTGCGCCGGCACGACTGCGGGCACTTCGATCATCGGACTGACCGCGAGGCTGCATCCCGGAGCCCCGGCGAACCCGAGATCCAAAGGCGTGCCGGTGGGCGGGAGCCCGAGCAGCATCACCGCGAATGAACCTGGCTCGTTCCGGAACCAGAAACGCGCCGTCGAGCCGGGAATGAGCAACTCGGCGTGCGTACCGGCCGTCGATCCGGTCGACGCCAACGGGCCACACTGCCCACCCAGGTCGACCACGAACCCCGTCGTCGAATCCCTGAGTGCGTCGACAGGCCAAATCAGCCCGCTGCCGGAGGTCGTGGATTCCAGATCGATGCACAGGGTTCCGCCCCCGTACGTGTACGGCACCGAGAACGGGATGCCGACGACGTGCGAGGCCTGCCAGCCGGCGAAGCCCGATCCCGAAGGTGTGCTTGGAACCGTCAATGTCCCGCGGAAGACGTCGGTCGCACCGGACACGTTCACGCCGAAGTCGGCGACCGCGTCCGCTGCAGGTCCCGGCGAGATCCCGATTCGAACGATGAGATCCGAACTGCCGCCCAGAAGCCCGTCGCCCAGCGTCGAGTCACGGCGGAACTGGATCCCCGTGATCGAATGCCCGACCAGCTGCGACAGATGGACGCCGTCGATCAGGATCTGTTGGCGAGCGGGAATTCCGGCCGCGACGACAAGAGTCACGTCTGGAGCCTCGGTCGTGTCGTACACCGCCGGGACCGTCGTGTACGTCTGCCCAAGGCAGGTCGAAGCCACCGACAGAGCCGCGGCCAACAGGAAAGAACGATTCATGATCAGCCTCCGACGACTGTGACAACGGCGCTGGACGGGTTCGGATACAGACCGTCCGTGATGTAGATCGGGCTTCCGGCAGGCACCGTGGATGGCAGGTGATACTCCACGACCCCGTTGACCACAGGAAACCAGGTCACTCCCTGACCTGGCGTGTAGATCTGGATGGCCTTCACGTTGCTGTAGACTTCGATACGGAGCCTTCCGCCCTCCGCAACAGCGGATGGCGCCACGATTCCGCCTGGGTTCTGAGCGGACGTTTCGCTCGCACGTGACCAAAGCCGGACGGCCTCGTGATTCGAGGATGGCACACGCGAGAGTGCTCCCGCAGGACAACTTCCCACCAGCAAACCGGCGATGATGCCGAGTCGGGCCCTCGCGAACCTGTGCGCAATCGCCATCACCAGCTCTCGAACCTCACCACCGGCGCGAACGTCGACAGCACTCGCGGTCTCGAGTCCCCCGGCTTCTGCACGACCATCGACATCCCGAGGTCCGGCATCGTGGACGCGAGAGTGCACGACAGCGCGTTCGACGTCACGAGCGGCAGCCCGATGTCCGCCCACTGCACCGCCAGCGGTGCCCCGAGGAACTCGGATTGCCCCGGCACGTCGAGAAGGAAGGACGCGACGCCCCCGAGATCAGGGTGTTGGTCGGGTGGCGGGACCACGACCGGGATGTTGACGAAGAAGGAAATGTCGAGTGAGCAACCGGCGGCCCCGATGAACGTGAGATCGACGGGTTGAGGAAGCAGTCCCGCTCCGAGCAGCGCCACGGCCAGGTGGCCCGGTTCGGCACTGAACGTGAACGGAACCGAGTTCCCCGGAACGAGGTCTCCGGCAGCGACCCACGCCGTCGAGCCCATCCACGCGAATCTCCCGCACGGAGTTCCGTGGCTGGCCACCGCACCGCTCGCGCTCTGGCGGACCGCGTCGACCGGCCACCACCAATCCGCCGTCGAGTTGGACGCGTCGATGTCGATGCAGAGCGTCCCGCCGTCGTACGCGAACGGCGTCGTCAGTTGGATCCGGACCACGCTCGGTGAGGTCCAACCCTGGTAGCCCGGGACGGTCGGGGACGCTGGCACCACGAGAGCCCCGTTGAAGACCTGCACTGCATTGGGTGAGTTGGCTGCGAAGTCGGCTCGTGCGGTTCCGGCGGAGTACGGGCTGATCCCGAGCCGCACGACGACCGGCGTGCTTCCTCCGGCGAACGCGCCAGCCGATTGCGTGTCGCGGCGGAACGCGATCGACGTGATCGAGTGCGCGGAGAGCGAGTCGATCAGGGCGCCATCGACGAGGATCTGCTGTCGCAAGGGTGCCCCGACTCCGGCGACCCAGATCCGCGTCGGAGCCTCCGTCTCGGCAAATTGGGCTGGGGCCGTGATCGGGGGCTGCTGAGCGACGCCGGCAACCGCCAGCATCACGACGAACGAAGAGACAAGGTGGATCATGATCAAGTCTCCACGACCTGGACCGTGGCGGTCGATGGATTCGGATACTCCCCGTCGGACACGTAGATGGTCGTTCCGCCCTGCACATCCTGGGGCAATGAGGTACTCCGCCACGCCATTGACCACGGACACGCGGACGCGGACGCGGCCCGGGATGGCGATCTGGACCTCCGTCGCACCACTCCTGACCGTGACGCTGAGGACCCCGCCCTCGGACACGGACGCGGGCGCGACGAGGCCCGTCCCATCTGACCCGACTGGGGCGACGGCCACCGCGACCAGCGAGGCAAGGGTCGCGGTGCGCAGGAACAGGGCGGGGAACGTCCGATCGAACCACACGGTCGTGACACCTGCGCACGGCGGCGGCCATCCGTCCCCAAAAAAAATCTCGCACTTCGTCCCTCTCGCGACCCCTTCGACACCACCACTGCCGTGCACCGCCCTCACGTGCAGTCCACCTGCCGGTTCTCGATCTGCCATTCGTCGCTCAGTTGCTCGCGGAGCCGCAGCGAGCAACAGCCGCCGACGAGGCGCGGGTGGATCCAGTCGGCGAGACGCACCTGGCTGATGCGGACCGCCGTGCCAGTGACGTCGGCACCCTCATTCGCCACGCCGGCTGGGAGGCGTTCGCGCAACAGCCGCGGGCCAAGCCCGCGACGGTTCGGGCGGGCGGCGGTATCGGCGGCGCGAAGCGCGGCGCAGTGCGCCGAGGACAGGCCATCGCGCGCCTCTCCATCCACTCCTGTGCAGCGCGCGGCGACCGGCGGGTGGGGACGGTTCGGGGCCGGCCATCGCGCCGCCCGCAAGACCATCATCGGGCCGACCGCAAGCCGCTATCCGAGCCGGCGGCCGTGGCGGTCGCACATCTCGAGCGTGATGCCGCCGGCGGCGCACGGCGCCGCGTTCACCAACGGGAGTCCGGCGTGGACCAGGCCGTGGCGCCTGGCGCACAGCGTGATCAGGTTGCCGCTCACGGTCGGGCCAGCGCGGCTACGCCACATGACGTGGTGGGCGCGCGGTCCGCGCAACGAGCCGACTCACCTACCACGATTCGCCTCGAATCGTACGCCGTCGGGCTCACGCAGCGGCCCGCCCGGTGGACCCCGCCGCGAATCCGCCGATTGCGGCACCGCGGGCAGGCGGCTCGGTCGATGGCCGCGGAGCGGCAGCTCCCGCACCGCGCCCGCGAACCGACCGAACGCGGGAACATCCCCGGTCTCGAAGCGGCAGGCCTTGGCGAGTTCTTCACGACCGGGTGAAGGCGCCTCGATCCCCACCCTCCCGCACGTGCCAACCCGCGGTTCCGCTTGACGCGGACCCGCGCGAGCGGAACGCTGCGGACCCCGAACCGACCTCCGCCCCGGAGCGCACACCGTGTACGCAAAGACGACTGCTCTCGTTCTCGGCCTCGCGCTCCTCGGGAGCGCGTGCTCGACCCTCTCGATCCACCACGACTACGACACGAGCTTCGACTTCTCGCGGCTGAAGACGTTCACCTGGCCGCCGATGATGAGGATGGGTCGGGTCGATCCGCTGAACGTCCAACGCGTCGAAGCCGCGGTGAAACAGAACCTCGAGGCCAAGGGATTCACCGCCAGCTCGAGCGGCGACTTCCTGATCTCGCTGCACGGGGACCGCCACGCGCAGATCAACCTGGACGCGTGGGGCTACGGTCCGGGCTGGTGGCGGGCCCCGGCCGACGTCTACACGGACGAGCAGGGCGTGCTCGTGATCGACATCGTCGATGCCGCCCACCGGACCATGATCTGGCGCGGAACCGCGACCGAGGTCGTCGACGACACCCGTACGCCCGAAGCAGCCACGAAGCACATCGACGACGCCGTGAACAAGATCCTGGCGTCCTTCCCGCCGCCGAAGAAGGGCTGATCAGGCTCCCCGTCCGACGCCCGGCACGCGACCCCGGAGAATCTCTCGATCCCGAACCGCCCGTGTCGCGGGTACGATCGGGCGGATGGAGATCCAGGAACTGGAGCCAGGGGTCCGCAACCCGGGCCGGCTCGTTCGCTCGGCGATCGCCGCGCTGACCGTCCTCGGCGGTGCATTGCTCGCACTGCCGATCACCGCACAGGACCAGGCCGATCCTCGAACGGCCGCACCAAACGGGAGCGAAGACCCGTGGCCCGCGCAGTGGCCGCGCGGGTTCAAGACCGAGGCCCACGAGTTCACGATCTACCAGCCGCAGATCGACAACTGGAATGGCGCGGTTCTCGGTGGCCGCGCGGCAGTGAACGTACGCGACGCCGACGGCAAGAATCCGACCTACGGCGTCGTCTGGTTCACGGCGAACACGCAGGTCGATCGGATGGAGCGCGTGGTCACGCTCGACGACGTGGCCGCCACCCGCGTGAAGTTCCCCGCGAATCGCACGGACGCGGACGATCTCCAGAACGAGCTGCAGCAGCACGCCGCCGGCGTCATCGACAAGATCGCGCTCGACGAGCTCACGGAGCAGCTCAAGCTCATGCACGCGGTCCAGTCCGCCGCGGCCATCGAGGTCGAGAACGAGCCGCCGCGGCTCATCTTCTCCGAAGCGCCCGCCATGCTCGTCCACCTCGGCGGTGAGCCGGTGTGGCGACCCGTTCCCGACACGGGCTTCCAGCGCGTGCTCAACACGACCGCCCTCCTCGTCAAGGACGCGGACGGCTCGCTCTACCTCCACGTGTTCGACGGCTGGATGACGGCCGACACCCTCGATGGGCCATGGTCGGTCGCAGCCGAGCCTCCGGCCGGGCTGGCGTCCGTGCTCGCGCACTTCGCCAAGGACAGCCATGTCGATCTCCTCGAGGAATCGAAACCGTCCGCGGACTCGAAGGACCCCCAGGCACCGTCCCTCGCCAGCGGCACGCCGCCGGCCATCCACGTCGCAACCACGCCGACGGAACTGATCGTGTTCCGCGGCAAGCCGGACTACGTGCCGATACCCGACACCGACCTCCTGTTCGCCAACAACACGACGGGCGACGTGTTCATGAACACCGAGACCAGCCAGGTGTTCGTCCTTGCGACCGGGCGTTGGTTCACCTCGTCGTCGCTCGACGGTCCGTGGACGTACGTGCCCGGAACGAGCCTGCCGCCGGAGTTCGCCGCGATTCCGGACGACAGCCCGAAGGAGAACGTGAAGGCCGCGGTTCCCGGAACCGAGCAGGCGTCGGAAGCCGTGATCGCCAACAGCATCCCCCAGACCGCGAAGGTGAAGCTCGACTCGATCAAGTCCGAGCCACCGACCTACGACGGCGAGCCGAAGGTCGAGCCGATCACCGGCACGAACCTGTCGTACGTCGTGAACACCGCGACACCGGTGATCCATGTCCCCGACGGCGCCTGGTACTGCGTCGAGAAGGGGGTCTGGTTCACGGCGCCGGCCCCCGAAGGACCGTGGACCGTCGCGACCGAAGTGCCGCAGGTCATCTACACGATCCCAACCAGCTCCCCGCTGCACTACGTGACCTACGTCTACGTCTATGGCGCCGACGACGGCTATGCGTACGTCGGCTACACGCCGGGCTACTACGGAACGGTCGTGACCAACGGCGTCGTCGTGTTCGGAACGGGGTACGCGTACCACGCCGTGGATCGGCACGTACTACTACCCGCCGCCACCGACGTACGGCTACGCGGCGAACCCGACGTACACGCCGATCGCCGGCTGGGCGATCGGCTTCGGCGTGGGTTGGGCGTTCGGCAGCTCGAGCTGTGGCTACTGCTGGGGCCCGTATCCGTGCTGGGGTCCGTACCTACGGCTGCCACTACGCGGCAGGCGCCGCGTGGGGTCCGCACGGCGGCGCCGCCGTCTGGGGTCCGGGCGGATGGTGCGGGACCACCGGCAACATCTACCATCAGTGGGGCGCCGCCAGCGGCGTGACGCGCTACTCGGGTGGCTACAACGCGTGGACCGGCACCGGTTGGCGGACCGAGGCGGGCACCGCGTACAACTCGCGCACCGGAACGATGGCCGCCGGTCAGCGCGGCGTCGCGGCCAATGCGTACACCGGCAACTGGGCCGCGGGCAGTCGAGGCGTCGCGACGAATCCCTACACCGGTCGCACGGTCGCGGCGGGCCGTGGCGTCGTCGGCAACGCCAGCGGAGAGACCGCGTCCGGCGGCTACGTCCGCACCGACCAGGGCGGAGTCGCACGCGCTTCGGGCGGGGACGTGTATGCCGACCGCGACGGCAACGTGTACCAACGCACCGGCACCGGGAGCTGGAACCAGGTACCGACAACGGCACCTGGAAAGCCGCTGACACGAGCGGCTGGCAGAATCAGGCTCGCGCCACCGACTCGGGGGCGGTCGGGCAACCGACGAACAACTTCGTTTCCGGCCGCGAGCTCGGCGGCGAGCAGTTCGGTGGCTTCCGCCGCGACCTGGACACCGCAGGAGTCACCGGCGGTCTGAACGGGGACGTCGGCGCGCGCTTCGGCGGCGACACGGTGACCAACGGCTTCCGCAACAGCGGCGGCTGGTCGCAGCCCGCCTTCAGCGGCAATCGCTGGGGTGGGCACGCGTTCGTCGGCGGCTTCCGCCGGTAGCACCGAAGCCGCACCCGAGACATCGCCGCCTTCGAACCGCTCGCCGAACGGAGCGTCGACCGCGGCGCATCGCGCCGTTCGGTTTCACGCGCGGCGCCGGTTCGTTGGAGCGACGCCGCGCCAGGCCGGTCCTCGCTCAGTCGACCCGCACCCACAGCGCGTCCGACAGGCTCAATCCTCCGGTCGAGCCGAGGAACGCCCACTGGAAGTACAGGTCGAGCCGGCACAGCGCCGGTGAGTTCGGCACCGGCAATCCGGCCCAGGCGCGGCCGTCGCAGGGTGGTGTGCCCTGCGGGTCGAACGCCACGGTGCCGATGTACATCGGCTGGAAGAACGACGTGGCCGCGAGCATCAAGGGTCCACACAGTCCCGGCACGACGACGTAGCCCTGCTGGACGTCGACGAACAGGATCGCGACCGTGGGCCCACCGGCGGGCCGCGGTGCACCGGCGACCTCGATGCGCAGGTTGGGATTCGGCACGATGACGTCGCCGCCGGTCGTGAACGTGCGCGGCTGACACGAAGGCATCCCTGCGCCCGAGCACGCGCCGGCGAGCGGCGTCGGCTGGCGCGGCCGACGCGCGATGCCGGTGAAGAAGCTGCCGGGGGCGAGTGATGCCGGACGACACCAACCCCGCGGGTTGCCCAGGAGGTCCATGGCGATCAACGCACCCGACGCATCGGCGAGGTAGACGCGACTCGCGCAGCGGTCGAACGCCAGACCGAGGATTGGCAGCACCGGTGCCGGGAATCCGAACGTCGATTGCGCGGGGAAGCTCTGCACGACGGCAGCGCTCCACTGCGTCGTGAATGCCACCTCCGCGACCGTGCCGGCGGCATCACAGACCCACACGTGTCCCGTCGAGTTGTCGATGTCCAGCGCCGCGACCGGCGCCTGCAACGGGCTCGGCACCCCCGCGCGGCTCAGCAACGAACCCCCCATCGGACAGCCGAGCGGCACCGACCCGAAGCTCCCGCCGTCGGTCCAGTCCAGCGTGTTGGTCGGGCCATCGACCGCGATGTCGAGCAGGGCCCCGAAGCCGCCGGCGATCGTGCAGCTCTGCACCACGTTGCACGCGAGGTCGACCGTCGTCACGGTCAGTCCGTCGGTGACCACGGCGAACTGCCCGGTCCAGGCCACTCCGCCCTGGAGCGACACGGGCGGATTCGGCAGCGCCGACGGCGCGAGCGTGCAGGATCGAAGCGACGTGCAGTTGTAGAAGATCTCGTGCATGGTCGCGCCCGTCGGTCCCTGCTCGAGAGCCAGCAGGGTCTGCGCAGGCAACGCCGACACGGAGAGGAGAACGGATGCCAGGATCGGTCGCATGGTGAGCTTGCCTCCGTCCTGCTGCTTCTCCGCACCGGCCCGGTTTTCCGACACGGAGCCCGGGAAATCTCACGGGCGTCCGTGAACGCCGTAGCCGGCCCAGAAGAACGGATGCGCCACGCGCGTGCCGTCGCGCCGACCGACCGCGAGCATCGCGAGCTGCGCTTCCCGCAACGCACGGACCGCGTCTGCCTCGGTGGCGAGGTGGCGATGGAAGTCAGCCATGAGGTCCGCGCTCGCCGCGTCCTCCACCGGCCAGTGCGTCGCGATCACCGCACGCGCACCCGCGGCCAGGAATGCGCGCGTCAATCCGAGGAGCCCTTCTCCCGCACCGGCACGACCCGCGGTGTCGCACCCGGACAGCACGATCATCGAGCCCGGCAGATCGAGCCGTTCGATCTCGTAGGCGTGTAGCAAGCCGTCGCTTCCGTCCCCTGCTTCGAGCCGCAGGGCCGAGTCGCCGGGACGCATCGGCTCGAGCTCGGCGTGCACCGCGAAATGCGCGATCGGGGCCTCGCGCAAGGCCGCAACGCAGGCGGCCTCACGCGCCTCGCCCGCTCCCAGCAGGACGCTCATCCCCGAGATCGCTCCGACCACCGCCCGCCCTTCCGACTCGGCGCCCGGCAGGTCGCTCCCGGTCGCGACCACGAGCGCGGGCCCGGCTGCTCCGCCGCGAGCGGACCGCACGAGCGTGAGCAACGACGCGACCGGCAGGTATGCAAGCTCGTGATCCTCGATGAGAAACCGGCAGCCGTGGTACTGCGCGTAGGGCACCGCCGGATCGACGGGGCGAAGTTCGTGGCGCGACACCAGCATCGCGAACGGCAGGCGATGCAGCGATCCGTCTGGCACGAGCCACACGCGCCGAACGCCATCGAGATGCAGCGGCTCGATCCACAATTCGTAGAGCTCCCGGGCCGCTTCCACGTCGAACCGGAGCGTCGCCGTGTCGACACGGCCGGCGGCGAGGTCGCGAGCGGGAGCGAGGAGTCGTTCGACGAGCTCTTCACATTTCTCGGCGCCGGTGTCCAGCTCCAGGCTTGCGGCGCGATCCCGACGCACGGTCTGCGCGAGCGAACCGTCGCTCCCGACTGCGAACACCACCAGCGCCTCGTCCGGGCGAAGGCACGCCTGCACTGCCGCGAGGGTCTCCGGAGCACGACCCACCAGGATCGAGCGGCCCCGATCCTCGAGTCGCCCCTGCAACAGCGCCCGTGAACGCTCTCCGACGAGGCGCTCCCGCACGGCCAAGAGCTCTGCCCGGTCGGTCGCCGCCGCGCCGGCCAGTCGCCGCTCGACGTCCCGGAGCTCGGCCTCGATCGCTCGCACCGTCTTGTCGGCGTCGCCAGACGGACCGGGCCCCACGCCGCAGGACTCCCAGAGAGCACGCGCGTGCAGGCGTTCCAAGAGCGCGAACTCCTCGCCTTCATCGCCGGCCCGCGCAGCGAGGCGCGCAGCGCGAAAGTACGGCTCACGGCGCTCGGCGAGGGCGCGTGCGCGCAGGTCCGGCACGCCGATGAGTCCGCGCAGGTATTCGAGATCCGCCACGGCGGCCCGATCGAGTGCGAGCGCCTGCGCCGCCTCCCCGCGTCGCTCCGCGAGGCGACCGAGCCCGAGCGCCACGCGCCAACGCACCTCCGCGACCTCGGGACATGCCGCCGCGGCCTCCTCGTAGCAAGCGCGCGACCGTGCGCCGTCGCCGATTGCACCGAGAGCCGCGCCACGGCCGATCCAGGCCAGCGCACGTTCCAGCGGATCCGGATGGGGCACCGGCACGGCGAGCGCCTGCTCGAACTCGTCCGCCGCTGCCTGGAACCGACCGGCGCCGGCGTCGAGCCGGCCGAGATATCGGAGCGCGATCGCCTCACCCGTTGGGTCACCGCCGGCGTGCGCCAGGCGCCGTGCTTCGTGGAGCAGGGGTACGGCGGCCTCCGGCTGGCCTTCGTCGAGCAGCGTCAGGGCGAGCGCCGACGCGGCACGGCCCCGAGCGGCGTTCGGCTCGGAGAAGCACGCAAGCGCACGGCGGAGACTGTCCTCCGCGTCCGCGAAGCGGGCCAGCTCGGAGAACGCGCCGCCCAGTTGCACGAGGCAGCGGCCGTGCTCCACGGTGTCGCCCGCCTTCGCCCAGAGCTCGCTCGCCGCCAGAAGATCGCGCAAACCCGATTGGTAGTCGCCGCGCATCGAGGCGAGCCCGGCTCGTTCCTCGAGATGTCGCGCGAGCTCGAGACGATCGCCTGCGCATTCGAGTGCCGCTCCGAGGAACTCCTCAGCACGCATCGCGGCCCCGAGATCGGCGATGGCGGGACCCAGGTCGTGGGACAGAGCTCGCGCGACGCCGCGCAGGCTGCGCGCCCGCGCGACCAGGTACGGATCGTCGAGACCGGTGGCGCGCGCGATCGCGTCGTCTGCCGCCGCCGCGGCGGCGATCCCGTCACCGCTGGCGAGAAACGTCTGGGCGCGCTCCATCGCCAGCTCGAAACCATGCGCCGCGTCCTGCGCATCGGAATCGCGCGCGAGCCATGCGTCGACGTCTCCGAGCAGTCGCATACGCGTGGGCTCGTCGGCGACCGCGGTCGCCACGACGCCCGCGAGCTTGGCGAGACCCCGATTGCGCGTCCGGCTGGCGCCGCGCAGTGCATCGCGCACCAGGAACACGGCGCGGTCCGGTTCGCGCGCGACGAGCGCTGCGAGGTCATCGGTTCGCTGCTGCGCGGCCGCATCGAGCGCCGCCTTTGCGAAGTCGGCGCGCGGATCCTGCGCCGTGGCCGCGAGAGCCGCGAGCCCGGCCACGAGCATCGACACTGCGACGTGCACGAGGTCAGTGTAGACCGTTCAACGCCCGGCGAGCGCAGCCAGCATCGCGCGCGCGTTGGGTGCGTAGTCACCGTCGAGGTCGCGGAGCCGCTCGAACGCGGAGCGGGCCGCGCCGGCGTGCTCCAGGAGCAGTTGGGCGTTGCCGAGGTACCAGAGCCCTCGCTCCCGAACGAGGCCGGCACCCGAGTCCGCGGCCACGTTCAGTGCCGGGAGCGCGCGGGACGGGTCTCCCGTCTGCAGCACGGCGATCCCGAGGTAGAGGTGGGTCAGAGCGTCCTTCGGCCGGCGTTCGGCCACCGCGCCCAGCGGTTCGATCGCGGCGGCGAAGTCGCCTCGACGATACGCGGCGATGCCACGGGCGTACTCGTCGCCACGGGCTGCGACGTCCGGACCGCGCAGCACGTCGGCGGGCGCCTGGATCGGGGTGACGTTCGCCAACGCCGCCAGCCCGTTCGGGTGCTCGTGCCAGGGTTCCCACCAGAAGAACGCGAAGCCGGCGACGACCAGCGCCGCGACGAGGATCGCGAGTCGCGACCGCGAAGCACCCAGTCTGCCGCCGCGCACGGACCGCGGCGCCGCACGTACGAGGTCGGCGACGAGATCGATCTCGGCCGAGCAGGCCGCACACGACCCGGCGTGAGCCAGCAGGTCGGCCGAGCCGCGCTCGTCGAGTCGTCCCGCCGCGAGGGCCGCGATCTGCTCGCTTCTCGATTGGTTGCACGCCATCGCCGTCTCCTCTACTCCGTGGGCCTCGCTTTTCCGATCTGGCGTCGCAGCCGCGCGAGCCCGGATTCGACCCGTGCCTGCAATGTGGAGATCGGTCGCCCGGTGCGCTCGGCCATCTCCTGGTAGGTCGCCCCTTCGAGGTAGCGCAGCGACAAGGCCTCGCGCTCCCGGGCCGGCAGCTCCGCCCACGCGCGACGCACGACGCGGTCCCGCTCCGCCGTCGCTTCGGCCCGCACGATCGAGTCGACCGGATCCACCGCCGTCGCGTCGGGCACGTCGTCGCGTAGCTCCCGCGGCGCCCGCGTCCGCGCATGGCGGTGGTCGATCGCGAGGTTGCGGACCACCTGGAGCAGGTAGTTCCTCGCGTGCTCGGGTCCGTCGAACACGATGCCACCCGACGTCGAGCGCGCGTAGGTCGCCTGCGCGGCCTCCTGGAACAGGTCCCGAGCCACGGAATCATCCCCGACCAGCCCGCGTGCGAGGCGCACGCCGAGGACCTCGTAGCGCGCGAACAACTCTCCCCAGTCGAGTGTGATGGGGCAGCTCAAGGAACCGAGTCTACGGCAGCGGGTGAGGATCGGTTGCGGGCGTGGCGGCATGCCGTGGCACGGCCACCACGATCTCGGTGCACAGCCCCCACGTGCAGTCCACCTCCCGGTGGGCGATCTCCCACCCTGCCCCCAGCCGCTCGCGAAGCCGCAACGGGCGACAGCCACCGACGAGGCGCGGGCTGATCGCGCATGCGGAGCGCCAGAGACGATCGACGAAGCGTGAGACCCACGTCTGCCCGAAGGTCAGACTCAGCAGACACAGTCGGCCGCCGGGCATCAGCACGCGACGCGCCTCCGCCAGCACCGCGCCGATGTCGGCGTCGTCGAGCAGATCGAGCACGTAGGTGCACACGAACCGATCGCACGAGCCGTCCGCGACCGGCACGCGCGGCTCGCCGTCGGTCTGCACGACCGTCGCGCGATCGGACCACTCCACCAGGCGCGCTCGGGCGATCCCGACCATCGTGCCGCTCACGTCGAAGCCGCGATACGCGGCGCTCTCGGGGAGCCGCTCCCGCAGGAGCCGCACCGCGAGCCGACCCGTACCGCAGCCGAACTCCACGACCACGCGCGCGTGCTCGAAGTCCGCGGCCCCGAGCAGCCGCTCGACGGCGGGGTCCGCGTGGAGCCGCTCGAGGTCCTGCTTCTCGCCGAAGCGGTCGTAGAACGACCGTGCCTCCGCGTGCGTCAGGACCCGCCGGCGCGCCATGCGCGAACGGTATCCGACCAGGATGCCGCCGTGACCGGACGGATCCGCCCACGATCCGAGGGTCCGGCGGCCGCGCCGAGATCCGCGCCCGGGAAATCGCGGCGCGTCCCGGACATGATCGGGGTGCGCGCAGCCTTCGCCTCGCCCACCGGAGAACGGCTCCCCGGCAGCCGACCCGCGCGACGCGGCCCGACGACGATGATCCGCTTCCTGCACACCTCGGACTGGCAGCTCGGCATGACGCGACGGTTCCTCGCCGGGGAGGCCCAGGGACGCTTCACGCAGGCTCGCATCGACGCGATCCGTGCGATCGCCCGACTGGTGCGCGACGAGCACGCGAGCTTCGTGGTCGTCGCCGGCGACGTGTTCGAGGACAACGCCGTCGCGCGGCAGACCGTCCAGCGCGCGTGCGAAGCGCTCGGCGAGATCCCGGCGCCGGTGTTCCTGCTGCCGGGCAATCACGATCCGCTGGACGCGGCCTCGGTGTTCACGAGCCGGGCGTTCACCGAAGCGCGTCCCCCGAACGTCATCGTGCTCGACGACGAGACGCCCAGGCCGGTCCCCGGCGTGGACGGCGTCGACGTGCTCGGTGCGCCGTGGCGGGGGAAGAGCCCTGCCGAGGACCTCGTGGCCCGCGCGCTGCGCGACGCGCCACCGCCGCCCGCCAGTGTCCGGCGCGTCGTGGTCGGGCACGGCGCCCTCGACAGCCTCCAGCCCGACCGCGAACGCGTCGACACGATCGCGCTCGCCGGACTCGAAGCCGCGTTCCGCGACGGCCGCGCCCACTACGTCGCACTCGGGGACCGGCACTCAGCGACCGCCGCGGGCGCGACCGGCGCGGTGCGCTACTCCGGCGCGCCGGAGCCGACCGACTTCCGCGAGGTCGCCGCCGGCCACGTGCTGCTCGTCGACCTCGGCGACACCGCGCCCGCGGTCCGCGAGATCGCGGTCGGCACCTGGCGCTTCGTCGAGGTCGCCGCCGAGCTCGACGACGACGCGTCGCTCGACGCGTTCGAGGCGGAGCTCCGCGCGATCCCGGACAAGGAGCGCACGATCGTGCGCCTGAGAATCACCGGCAGCCTCGACGTGGCGCAGAACGCGCGGCTCGAGGACCTCGTCGAGCGCCTCGGTGAGACGTTCGCCGCGCTCGGCGTCTGGGAACGCCATGACACGCTCGTCGTGCGGACCGGCGACAGCGATCCGACGCGGCTCGGCCTCAGTGGCTACGCGCGAGCCGCGTGGGAGCAACTCGCCGCCGACGCCGCCGCCGGCGACGCGGATGCGAAGGGCGCACTGCTCCTGCTGCACCGTCTCGCGACGGAGGTCGCGCGATGAGGCTGCGTCGGCTGCGCCTTTGCGACTTCCGGCACGTCACCGAGCGCGAGGTGACCTTCGAAGACGGCGTGACGATCGTCGAGGGACCCAACGAGGTCGGCAAGTCCGCACTCGCCGACGCGCTCAGGCTGCTGCTGGACCCGAAGCTCAAGCACAGCTCGGAGGCCAAAGAGGTCAAACGCGAGTGCCCGGAGGGGCGCCAGGCGTGGCCCACCATCGAAGCGGAGATCGAATGCGGAGAGTGGCGCTTCGTGTTCCGCAAGCGCTTCGCGCGCGGCGCGGCCGGCGGCACCGAGCTCGAGATCGTCGAGCCGAAGCGCGAGACGTTGAAGGGTGACGACGCGATGCTGCGCGTCGGACGGATCCTGGGTGACGAAGTCGACCTGCCGCTGTTCGACGCGCTGCAGGTCGCGCAGGGCAAGGGAATCGATCGGCTCTCGCTCAGCGGCGGTGGCTGGCTCGGCGAAGCGCTCGACCGGGCCGCAGGCGGCGCAACCGACGGCGCGGGGGATCGGCACGAGCCGTTGTTCGCGCGCGTGACGGAGGAGTTCGAGCGCTACTACACGTCGACCGGCAAGGAGAAGGCCGGTGGCGATCTCGCGCGCCTTCGCAAGGAAGCAGCGGACCTCTCCGCGCGCGCCGACGAGGCCGAAGCGGCGCTCGCCGCCGCACGCTCCGCGGTCGAGGAGTTCGAGAGCATCGACGACGAGGTCCGTGACCTCGAGCGACGCCTCCCGGAGCGCATCGCCGAGCGCGACACCGCCCAGCGCGCCCTCGACGAGCTGACCGGAAAGGTCGACGAGCTACGGCGGCTCGAGCCGGAGCTCGGCGACAAGCGCGAGTTGCTCGAACGGCTCGAGAGGTCGGCGACCGATCGTGTCGAACGCGCGGCCAGGATCGAGCGAGAGCAGACCGCGCTCGACGGTGAGCGCCTGGCCCTCGCGACGCTCGAGCAGCAGCTCGAGACCGACTCGGAAGCCGAGCAGCGGGCGACCGAGGCGCTCGAAGCGGCCGAACGCCGACACCAGGCGGCGGTCGCGCTTCGCGATCTCCGCCAGCGCGACGTCGACGACCAGCGGCATGCGCAGCACATCACGGAGCTGGAGCGCCGTCGCGAGGAGCTGGCCACGCTCCTGCAAGAGCTGGAGCCGCTCGAGCAGCTCGCCGCCCACGTCATCGACGAACGCACCGCGCACGCGGTGACGACGGCGGACGCCCGCCTGAACGCCGCCCGCGAATCCGCATCACTCGGCGCGCCGAAGGTCGAGATCGAAGCGCTGTCGGACCTCGCGATCCAGCTCGACGGCGAGCCGACTCCACTCGGACGCGGCGACCGCCTCACGCCCCGCCTCCGAGAGCAGCTCGAAATCCGCATCCCCGACGAGATCACCGTTCGCATCCGTCCCGGCCGGAGCAGCGACGGCCTGCGCGATGCCGTCGAGGGCGCCGAACGCGATCTCGCCGCGGCGCTGCGCGCGGTCGGGACGCAGTCGGTCAAGGAGGCACGGGAGCTGTGGGACGACGTCCAGCAAGCGCGTGCGCAGATCACACCGAAGCGCAAGCGGATCGAGGAGCTGAGCGCGGACCTCGGGAACAGCGAGCGCGGGCCGCTCGCGGCACTCGACGATGCTCTCGATGCGGCGAGGACCCTGCTGGACGGCTCGCGCACCGCCCGACCGGCGGAACCCGAGCCGCCGGCCGACGCCGTGGCCGCCGAGCGGCTGTTGCAGGACGCCGTTCGCGGCGAACGCGACGCCGAGCAGGCGACCCGCACGCGACGCGAGGCGAGCCAGGCGCTCCGCGACGATCTCGCGAAGCTGCGAAGCGAGGTCGACACTGCACGGACCCGGATCGAGCTCGGCGCGAAACGTCTCGCGAGCGATCGGCGGAGTCTCGACGAGGACCGCGGCCGCGAGTCCGACAGCGCGCTCGCGTCGAAGCTCGAGGCCGCACGCGGATCGGCACGCGAGACCGAACGCAAGATCGCGTCGCTCCGCACCGAACTCGCCGAGGCCGACCTGGAAGGCAAGCGCCAGGCCGCCGAAAACGCCCGTCAGGTCGTGCTCGACCGGACGCGCGAGTTCGAGAGTCGCCGCGAGGCGCGCATCCGGCTGCACGACCGCGTGCAGCGAGTCGGTGGGCAGGGCCTGTTCGAGGCACGCGACGAAGCCCGGCGCGCGCACGACGAGGTCGCGGCACAGCTCGCTCGCGTGGAGGCTCGCGCCAAGGCCGCGCTCCGGCTTCGCGACACGCTCACGACCTGCCGTGACGAGGTGCGCCGGCGCTACCGCGACCCGCTCCGCGAGCGCATCGAGGCGTTGGCGCACCCGGTGTTCGGCGACGATCTCCACGTCGAGCTGGGAGAGGGCCTCACGATCGCCACGCGCACGCTGGGCGGCATCACGCTCCCGTTCGACCAGCTCAGCGTCGGTGCGCGCGAACAGCTCGACCTGATCCACCGCGTCGCCGTCGCGCAGCTCGTCGCCGAGCAGGGCGGCGTGCCCCTGATCCTCGACGACACCCTCGGCAGCGCCGACCCCGAGCGGCTGAAAGCGATGAACCTGCTCCTCGCCCGCGCCGGCGAGCAGGTCCAGGTGATCGTGCTGACCTGCCATCCGGAGCGCTTCGATCGCGTCGGGGGTGCGCGAAAAGTCCGGCTCACGCCGCCGCGGAGCGAGAATGGGTGAACCCGGGCCACCGGCTCGGGGCTAGTCGCCGAGCCGTCCCATGCGCCCCGACCGACGCGAACGCGAAGCCCACCGCGCCTTCTGCCGCTTCCGCGAGACCGGGCAGCCGGGCGCGATCACGCGGGTGTTCGACCTCGTCGCACCGCGCCTCGTGTCGCTCGCCGCGCATCTCGGCGGCGACCGCGCGACCGCGGACGACCTCGTGCAGGCGACGTTCCTCGACGCGATCGAGCGGGCCGATCGGTTCGATCCGGAGCGCCCCCTGATCCCGTGGCTCACCGGCATCCTCCTGCACCACGCGCGTCACGAGCACCGGCGGGCACGCCGGCGCCTCGACGCGGGTCGCCTCTCGTTGCGCCAGCACGAGCCGTCCCCTGACCGCGAGGCCGAGGCACGTGAGTTCGCCGACCTCGTCGCGGCGTCGCTCGATCGCTTGCCGCCGCTCTACCGCGACGTGGTGCGCATGCGACTGGTGCACGGTCTCGAGCCGGCGCAGATCGCGGCGGAGCTGCAGCGCCCGCGCGAGACCGTCAAGACGCAGCTCGCCCGCGGCATCGAACGCCTGCGACGCGACCTGCCGGACGGCGTGGCCCCGGGACTCGCCGCGCTGCTCGCGGTCGGCGCGCGGTCGAACGGCCCGCGCGCCGCGGTCTCGGCGTTCGCCGAGGCGCGCGCGCCGCGCGACGTCCCTGTGCCGAGGCAAGGCGCGTTCGAGGCCGCCCGCACGCACGCGCGCGCATGGCTCCTCGCGTGCGGCGCGCTCGCGACGACGGCCGTCGTCGTCGCGCTCGCGATACATGGTGGCGGGGACGGCGGCACGAGCTCGATCGACCGCGCGGCCGACGACACCGCCACGTCACGCACCGGTGGCGGCACCGAGCGCGGACCGGCCGACTCCGCTCCACCATCGACCGCGCGCACTCCGACGCCGTCCTCGACCGCGCCGTTCGCGGTTCGAGTGCACTGGCGCGAGGACGACCGACCCGCGGCCGGGATCCGCGTTTCGCTGCGACCCGCCGCCGACACGTCATGGCTGCGCGAGATCCGGACGTCGACGGACGAGCTGGGCGTCGCGCGGTTCGATGCGTCGCGTCTGCCCGGCGACGGACCGTTCCGGATCCGCACCGACCGCGGCGAGCCCCCGCACACGGTCTCGGCCATCCCCTCGGAGGTCGACGTCGCACTGCCGCCCGGCATCGACGTCGCCGGCCGTGTGATCGACGACACCGGCGGCGGAATCGAAGGCGCGCGCATCGTCGCGTGCCCGCCGGGCGAGCCCTCGGACACCGGTGCGGTCGTCGCCGTGACCGACGCGAACGGCGCGTTCGCGGTCCGTGATCTCCCGGCCGGAGCGGGCCTCGGCGCGCTCGCCGACGGCTGGAAGCCGCCGGTCGCGATCGCACTCGGCGACACCGACAGCCTCGACCTCGTGTTCACGTGCTTCACACGCGCGGCACCGATCGGCGGCACCGTGCTCGACGAGCGTGGCGAGCCGGTCGCGCACGCGGCGGTGCTGATCGGATCGACCTATGAGCCGGGCCTCGTGCCGATCGGCGTCCCGTCGCGGTGCTTCACCGACGATCTCGGCCGGTTCGCCTGCGCGAGCCAAGGCAGCGACGGCATCGCGATCTGGGCGCGCGCACCGGGGTTCGCCGTCCGCCGCATCGAGGTCGCAAGGGCAGCGCCCGGTGGTGAGCGGCGCGTCGAGCTTCGCCTCGCACGCGGCGCGACCGTCGCGGGGCTCGTCACGCGTCGCGACGACGCGTCGCCGGTCGACGCCGCGCGCGTCGAGGTGTGGCAAGGGGAGGTGGAGCCACCGGTGGGTTACGACTTCGACGGCCCGGGCTGGGCGCGGGTCGTGGCCATGACCGACTCGAGCGGTCGCTACGAGGTGCACGGCATCCTCGCCGGCACCGCGACGGTGCGCGTGGCCGCGCCGGACGGTGCACGCTCGTCCGACGTGCTCGAGCTGATCGACGGCGAACGCGCCTCGTGCGACGTGGCGCTCGGTCGCGGCACGACGCTCTCGGGGCAGGTCGTCGACGACACCGGCTCGCCGCTCGTCGATTGGCGCGTCAGTGCCTGGGAGATGCACGAGGAACGCGCCGCCGCACCGGTCCGGACCGACGGCGAAGGTCGCTTCGAGGTCCCGCGATTGGAAACGGGTCGTCGCTACCGGCTGTTCGTCCAGCAAGATCACGCGCCGGGCGGCGGCGCGGGCACCTTCCACGTCGTCACCGCACGGACGCGACCGATCGATCCGATCCGCGTGCCTCGCGAGGCGATCGCCGCGAGCTGGATCGACTGCCGACTCGTCGGTCCGGGAGGCGCGATCGAACGTGCCGGGTTCGACCTGATGCGGATCGACGACGAGGGCGCCGCCCACCGGACGCACCTGGAGCTCGACGCGGACACCGGCCGTTACCACATCGGACCGCTGCTGGCGGGCCGGCACGCGCTGGTCGCGACGGTCGAAGGCCTGGGTCTGGCACCGGTCGGGACGTTCGAACTCGGGAAACGGACGACGGTCGATGTCGGCACGCACGTGTTCACGGTGCCGGCGACGCTTCACGTGAAGGTCTCGGGCCCGGACGGCGGTCCCGCAGCCATCGGCAGCGTCGAGCTCCAGCGCGACGATCTCTTCGGCATGCTGTCGATCCCGCTCACTGCGGGCGAGGGCGACGTGCGCATCCAACCGGGTCGATGGTGGCTCACCTACCTCGGGCACGTCGGGACACCGCTGTGCGAGGCGCTCGACGCCCACGCGGGCG
The DNA here is from genome assembly GCA_963823025.1 of uncultured Planctomycetota bacterium. Classification (GTDB taxonomy): domain Bacteria; phylum Planctomycetota; class UBA1135; order UBA1135; family UBA2386; genus CAWGKH01. Next base: position 186,067 of record CAWGKH010000021.1, read on the forward strand.
AACGAATCGATCGCGTCGCGCAGATCGACGCGGGCGTCGATCGGCGGCTGCGATTCGCCGAAGTGCCGTGCGACGGGTGCGCGGTGTCGTTCGCGTGGTACACCGCGGACGGCGAGCCGGTGTTTCGAGAGTCGCGCATCCTGAACCTCGACCACGTGACTCCGTGGGCGGCCCGCCTGCGCCCGGGGGCCTACCGGGTCGTCGCGCGCGACGGCCTCGGGCGCGAGGCCGTCACCGAGTTCGAGGTGACGACCGCGCCGAGCGACGACGCGGTGATCGGGATCCGGTTGCCCGGAACGGACTGATTCGCGGCCGGTCTGAGCCCGGTGGTGGTGTTCGGGGCTATTCCTCGCGAACCCCGACCGGAGAATGACGCCGATGCGCCTCGTGGCACGCTCGATCCCGCTGCTGATCCTCCCGACGCTGCTCGCTCCGGTGACGCACGCCCAGCGGTTCACCGAGCTCGGCCGGACCGACCATCTGCCACCACTCCGACTCGACGTCGTCGACGCCGCGAGCGGCGATCTCGACGGGGATGGCGCTCCCGACCTCGTGGTGTTGGAGTCCGATCGCATCCGCGTGCTGCGCAACAGCGGCTACGCGACGTTCACCGAGCTCACCACCATCCCGGTCACCCCGGCCGCTCGCACCGGCGCCGTCGCGCTGCTCGACCTCGACGGCGACGACGATCTGGACGTGGTCTTCGCGCTGCAGGGTGCGGCGGCCGGCATCCTCCGCAACGACGGCCCGCTGGGCTTCGTCGCCCTGCCGTCGCCGGTCTCCGGGCCGGTGCGAGGTCTGGCGATTGCGGACATCGACGGCGACGGTGACGACGATGTGTTCGCCGCAATGTCGCTGGCACCCGGCGTCGCGGGCACCAACGCGCCGCAGAGCAGGCTCTACCGCAACGACGCCGGTGTGCTCGTCGACGTCACGGCCACCCACTTGCCGGTCGAGCAGAAGAACGCGTCGTGCGCCGCCTTCCTCGACGCCGATGCCGATGGGGATCTCGACCTGCTGTGCGGCATGGCCGCGCATTACCTCGGCCCGCCGCCGGCGAACGAGCTGTGGCTCAACGACGGCGCCGGTCACTTCACGCGCGCGGCGAACGCGTTGCCGAACGACCTCCTCGACGACCAGGACCTGGCGACCGGCGACGTCGATGGCGATGGCGATGTTGACTTCGTCAGCGCGGCCAGCAATGCCGGCGCGCCGGGGGCGCTGTTCCGCAACGACGGCACCGGTGCGTTCACCGCCGACCCGGCCGCGATGCCGGGAATGGATGCACCCGTGCCGGAGTCCGTGGTACTCGTGGATCTCGACGGCGACGGCGATCTCGATCTCGCGAGCGGCGTGATCGCGCCAACCTCACGGCTCGAGCTCCTGCGCAACGACGGCCACGGCGCGTTCTCGCCGTGGCAGACGCACGCGCAGAACGACGCGATGCAGCGCCTCGTCGCGCTCGACGCCGACCGGGACGGCCGGCCCGACCTGTTCCTCGGCAATCGTCTCGCGAGCGGTCTGCCCCAACGCGGACGCCTGCTGCTGAACCATCCCACGGCCGGGTTCCTCGACGCGGCCGAGCCGATCACGCTCGCGGCGCATTCGCCGTTGAATCTCGCCGAGTCGGTCGCGGCGACCGACATCGATGCGGACGGCGACGTGGACCTGCTCGTCGCCGGGGACGCGACGACGCCCCTGCTCCTGCTGCTCGGCGCGGGCGACGGAGCGTTCGACGACGTCACCGCGACCCACCTGCCACCGCTCTCGGGCGCCAACCGCGGCTTCGGCGTCGTCGACCTCGACGGCGACGGTCCGGACGACGTCTGGATCGCGCTGCAGACGGGGCTGACCACGCGCCTGGTCCTGCTGGTCGGGGACAGCGCCGGCGTGCTGACCGAGCTGCCGGCGATCGCGGTGCCGGCGTTCGCGGGCGGGATGCTCGGTCTCGCCGCAGCGGACCTCGACGGCGACGGCAAGCAGGACCTGCTGGTGCAGGACAGCTACGGACTGCATCCGTGGCACGGCACCGCGCCGCTCGCCTGGCAGGCGGACACGCGCTCGACGTTCGCCTCCGGGCTCGGCGTGTTCGCACTCGGGGACCTCGACGGCGACGGGCTCGCGGACGTCGCCGCGAAGCGAGCCGCCCATCTCCCCACCGACGTGGTCGAGGTCTACCGGAACGCCGGGGACGGCTCGTTCTCGCTGTGGCGGACGCTCCAGCTCCCGGCGATCACGGTGTTCCGATCCGGCTCGGTCGCGATCGCCGACGCCGACATGGACGGCGACCAGGACGTGTTCGTCCTCGCGAACGAGCCCGAGCTGTTCGTCAATGACGGCGCCGGCTCCTTCGCGCCGGCGCCCGCCAGCGCGTTCCCGCTGCCGAGCGCGTACCGGCGCAGCAAGGTGATCGACGTCGACGGGGACGGCGCGCCCGACGTGCTCTGCGCCGCATACATCACCCCACAAGACCCCGCGACTCGACCTGTTCGTCAACGACGGCAGCGGACACTTCCACGACGCGTCCGAGACGATGCTCGGCGGCGCCCGTCGCGCGTCGGTCTACGGGTTCGCGGTGGCCGACGTCGACACGGACGGCGACACGGACCTCGTCATCGACGAGCCGGCGACCGGAGTGCGGGTGCTGACGGACCTCGGTCGACAGCTCCGGCTGCCGTGGCTCGCGCTCCGCGGACGTCCCGCACGTCTCGAACTGGGCGGTCTGCCGGGCGAACCGGTGCTCCCGCTCTTGTCGCTGGGCGCCACCCGGCTGCCGTGGCCACCCTACGGCACGCTGTTCCTCGATCCGGTCACGCTCACTGCGCTGCCGCAGATCGCGTTGCCGCCGGACGGACGCACGAGCTTCGACTTCTTCATCCCCGACGCACCGGTTCTCGTCGGCCTTCGGCTGCATGCACAGGCGTTCCACTTCGGCGCGCCCAGCACTGGGGCAACCACACGGCCACCACACCGACTCGCTGACCCCTCGCCGTCGAGCGGACTCGGCTCACCCCCGTCCGAGCACGTCGCGATAGCCCTCGCGATAGGTCGGGAAGCGGAACGAGAACCCGCTCCCGCGCAGGCGGGCACTGGAGCACAGCTTGTCGCCGCCGCGTCGTCGCGACGAGGTGCCGATCGCGGGCTCGATGCCGATCTCCCCGGCGACGAACCGGACCACGTCGTCGAGCCGCGCCGACTCCTCGTCGACCGCGACGGACGACGGCGCCGTCGTCGTCGAGACGCAGCAGGTGTGCGAGGCAGCGCGCAGCGTCGTCGCGGTGGATGCGGTTGGTGTGCGGGAGTCGCCGTTCGGCGAACGCCGATCCGACCGGCGCGGATGGCTTCGACCAACCAGGTTCGGCCCGGACCGTAGATGCCGCCGAAGCGGACGACCGTCGCGGCGAACGGCCCGGAGCGCACGACGCGTTCCCCTTCGAGGACGAGCTGGCCGCGGAAGTCCGGGAGGCTCGGTCGGGCTGTCCTCGTCGACGACCTCGCCGCCGTCCTGCGCGTACACCGCCGTGCTGGACGCGAACACCAGCCGCCGCGGTCGCTGCCCCTGCGCGAGAAGGGCGTCGAGCAGGTTGCGCGGTCCGTCGACGTAGGCGCGGCGGTAGGCGTCGGGCTCGCTCGCGTCGGCCGCCGCGGTGTAGGCGATCGCGTCGAGATCGGCGGCAAGCCCGGCGAGCGTCGACGGCTCGCACAGGTCCGCAGCGAACCGCCGGATCGCCGCGGGCAGCCGGTCCGGCCTGCGGCGCAGACCCCGACACCTCGACACCCGCGCGCGCGAGCTCACATCCGAGCTCGCCACCGACGTCACCGCACCCGGCGACGAGGACGCGCTTCAGCTCCGCCATTCGAGTACCCGCGAAGGCCGGTGCGTTCGTACATGCCTCGCACCTCACGAACCGCCGAGGAACTCGTCCGGCGGCGGCGTCACGGGCGCAGTGCCTGCAACGTCGACCAGAGGCGTCGTTCCGCGCGGCGGAACATCATCACCGCGCGCCGCCGGTCGTCGACCGCCGGCGTCGCGCGGAACGGTCCATGCTCGCCGACGCGCACCGCCTCGTAGTGCGTGAGCAACGCCTTGGCCGCCACGTCCGGTGTGATCAGCTCGGGCATCGCCGGGGTCTCGAGCGCCGCCAGTTGCGCGCGTCGTCGAGCAACAGCATCGCGAGGTCCCCGGGGTCGTTGGGCTGGAAGAACGCCGCGCCGCGCTCGGGGCGCATGCTCGCGATACGCCGGCAGGTCGGCGGCGAGGATCGGCAGCCCGAGACACTGGGCCTCGTCGAGCACGAGCCCGTAGCTCTCGTGGCACGTCGACGGCAGCACCGCGTAGTCGGCCGCGACGGTCGCGAGATCGGCATGTGCGAACGAGCCGTGGAAGTGCACCGGCATGCTGCGGGCGCGCTGCCGGAGCTGCTCGCGGTAGACCGGGTCTGTGGGCCTCGCCGAGGACGTGCAGCTCTCGACCCCAGCCGACCGAGAACAGCGCGTCGAACACCGTCTCGAGGCCCTTCTCGGGATAGATGCTGCCCCAGTAGAGCAGACGCTTGCCGCGCCCCTCGCTCGCGCGCGCACGACGCGGCGGAACCTCGAGCAGCGGTGGCTTCGCGGTCAGGACGTCGCCGATCGGACCTTCCGCGAGCTGCTCGAGTCCGATCGCATGTGCGCGACACGGCGCGAACCGCAGATCCGCCGCGCGCACCTCGTCGAGCAGGTCGGCGCGGTGGAACGCGAACGCCTCCCCCACCTCGGCGCGCCCCATCCACGGTGGCGGCTCCGGGGCCCGGGGTGTGTCGTCGCCGAACTGGCGCACCGGGCTCGCGAGCTGCGTCCAGTAGTCGTGCAGCGAGCACGCCACGACCGGTGTCTCGTTCGCCTGGGCGATGCGGACCAGCTCGCTCGTCAGCCGGAGCCAGTGATGCACATGGACGACGTCCGGCCGCTCGCGTGCGATCAGCGCGTCGAACGCGGCCGACACGCTCGGGCTCCACGCCTTCTCGAAGCTCTCGAAGTGGAGGTCGTCCCGCAGGATCCGCAGCACGCGAAGCCCCTGCTCGTCGGACTCGACCGCGTGCGCCGGACTCCCGGTGCGGAGGGACCCGCACACCACCGCGACCTCGTGGCCGAGCCGGGCCATCGAGCGCGCGAGCGCTTCGACGGTGCGCTCGGTGCCGCCCGTCAGCTCGGGCGCGAAGCCGTGCAGGACGTGGAAGATCTTCAATCGGACCCCTCCGGGCACCGATGGTAGCGCGCGACGTCGGCAGCCGACACGCCGCGTCCGAGCAGCCCGTCGGCGAGTCCGCGCGCCTTCGCACATGCGGCACGCCAGGGCGTGCCCGACACGAGTGACACGGGCCACAGCAGGACGTCGAAGATCGCGAACGACAGCCAGTCGCGCAGGCGGCCGTGCGCGCGCAGGAACCGCACGGTGTTGGCCCCGCTCAGGTACTTGCGCAGCGGGGAGACGCCACCGCCCGAGCTACGGCTCGCGTCGTGGACGACGCGCACCCACGGCAGCCAGACGAGCCGCCGGTCCTGCGCGACGAGCCGTGCGCCGAGATCGACGTCCTCGACGTACATGAAGTAGCGTTCGTCGAGATCGCCGACCGCCGCGAGGTCGTCGAGGCGATAGAGCGCGCACGCGCCGGGGAGGAAGTCCACGCGCTCGGGCCCGTGCGTCGTCGGCGCGGGCTCACCGCCTTGACCGGCCAGCACGACCTCGTTGGGCCCGAACCGACGCCGGCCGCCCTGGGACCAGACCTTCCCTTCGGGCGTCGTCACGGTCGGGGCGACGCCGGCGAGGGTCGGGTCGTTCTCGAGCGCGGCCTGGAGCGGCGCGAGGAAGCCCGCTGGAAGGCGAACATCGTTGTTGAGGAACAGCGCGAACGCCGCATCGCGCTCGCGGGCACGCGCGAGGCCCCGGTTGATGGCCGCGCAGTAGCCGAGGTTCTCGGCGAACGCGATCAGCTCCGCGTTGGCGCGGCCGGCGACCGCCTCGGCGAGCCGTTCGGCGGAACCGTCGCCCGAGCCGTTGTCCATCACCACGACGTCGACGGCCGGTGTGTGCTCGCGCAGGTCGTCGAGCACCTGCAACGTGGCATCGCACAGGCGCCAGTTGAGCACGAGTGCACAGACGTCAGCCACAGGCCCTCCGCACGAGGCGCCACCAGCCGGCGAACAGCCGGTCGAGACCGCGCCGCAGGAGGGCTTTGGGACCGTGGTCGGCGAGGCCGGGATTCGCCGTCATCGGGAACGCGCACAGGAGGTCGCGGTCGGCGACGGTCCGACCGCGCTGCGCGGCGCGCAGCGTCCGCACCCGAAACACTCCGGCGAGGCCGGCGAGATGGCCGCGGATCGGCGCGACGACATGGCCGCGACTCATCGCGAACGCCGTGTAGACCAGTGCGTAGAGACACTGCGCCGGACCCGTGAGGATCAGCGTGCGCCACCGCATGCACGCCAGCAGGACCAGCCAGCGATTGCGCGCATGGAGATACGTGCGACGCGCCGCGTAGCGCGCATCCGGCGAGCGGAACGACAACCCGGCCGTGCCCCCGTGATGCTCGACGACCGCAGCCGCGGCCAGACGGAGCGTGTGGCCGTGCATGCGCAGCCGCCAGCTCAGGTCGTTGTCCTCGTAGAGGATGAACAGGTCGTCGCGGAATCCCCCGACCGACTCGAACCGGTCGCGCCGCACCAGCAGGCACAGCGCGATGACGGCACCCACCGGGCCGCTCGGTGGCACCGCCTCGGCAACCGGCCGGAACCAGTTGTGGAGCACGAGCGTGCCGAGATAGTGCAGGTCCGCGGCGTCGTAGTGGACGACGTCGGGTCGATCGCCACACACGCTCCGCGCCTGCACGGCGGCACAACCCGGATCGGCGTCGAGCACGGCCCGCATCGCCGCGAGGCAGCCGGGGCGCAATGCGACGTCGTTGTCGACGAACAGCACCAGGTCGCCTTCGGCCTCGCGCACGCCACGGTTGCGTGCCGCGGCGGCGCCGAGATTGGCGCCCGTGTCGACGATCCGGACCGCCGGATGGCGATCGGCCACGAGCTCGCGCGAGCCGTCGTCGCTGTGGTTGTCGACCAACAGGACCTCGGCCGGCGGCGGGTCCTGCGCGAGCAGTCCGTCGAGGCACGCCTCGAGATAGAGCCGCCCGTTCCAGTTGACCACGACCGCCGAGATCACGCGGCAGCGGATGCTACGAGGCCGGTCGTGGCGGAACCAGGACGCTCGGACGAAGCGGGCGGCAGAACCCGCCCGCTCCGTCCGTCCACCGTCACTTGACGATGTTCTGTTCGCCGTCCGACGACACGATGCCGAACGGGTTGGCGGGCGTGTCGAGGATCGCCCACTGCGAGATGATGTACGCGCCCAAGGTGGCCGGCGTGCCCGGGACCGGCACCGGCACGCTCGCCGCGCCTGCAGCGTCGGTCAGCGCGCCGAAGCTGAGCACGGGCTCGGTGTAGAGCGAGCATCCGGTCATGCCGATGACCGACAGGTCGAACGGCAGGGCACCGCCGCTCCAGACCGTCCGGGAGATGCCGATCTGCAACGCGGAGGGGGCACCCGGCAGCGCGTCGGCGAGGCCGATCGCGAAGCTCGAGTTGCCGAGCGACGGCGAGCCGAGGTACGCGTGACGCGGCGTCGTCATCACCGAGGTCGCGCAGCCCTCGCCGAACGCGAGCTGGATGGCGTTCGGGTCGGTGCCGACCCACACCTGCTGGATGCCACCACTCGCGCTCGCGGTGTAGCTCCAGATCGCGGAGGAGAGGTTCGCCGCGTCGTAGATGCGGTCGACGCGGTTGCCCATGCCGTCGGTGTCCTGCACGCCGAGGTAGGTCGGATCACCCGAGCCACCCTTCGACGCGATCGCGACGATCGGCAGGCCGAGGCCGGTGCTGATCGTCGGCGTGAGGGCGCCGGTCACGAGGTCGACCGAGTAGACGGTACCGGCGTCGTCGCCGACCAGCAGCGTGCCCGCCACGGCGGCCATCGAGCGGAGGTTCTGCGTAAGGTTGCTGGCGACGACGCGGCTCGTGCCGAGCAGCGTGTTCCACTCGTAGATCGCGGACGCGCCGGTGCTCGACATCTCGGTCGCCATGTAGGCGTTGCTGCCGATCGCAGCGACGTGTGAGGCGAACCCGTTGGTGTTCATCGTGTTGACCGGGATCACGATCACGCCCGAGACCGTCTGCGCGGTCAGGTCGATGATCCACAGGCCGTTGTTGGACCCACCGGAGATGGCGGTCGCGAGCAGGTTGCTGCCGACGCGCACGCAGCGTTGCGGGAACGAGAATCCCGGGAAGCCCGCCGGAATGAAGCTCATGGGCGCGGCATGGACGTTGTTCTCCTCGTTGAACACGAGCGGGAACACGTCGGGGCCCAGGAAGAAGCCCGCGCCGCCGAACGCATAGAGCGTGTTGGCGGACGTCGTGTCCGGGCACACGCCGAGCACGTCGGTGAGCGTGCCGGTCGTGCGCGAGTAGACCGGCGTGGCCACGCCGGTCGCGGGATCGATCATCTGGATCTCGGTGCCGCGCGCACCGACCAACAGGTAGCCGTCGGGGGTCTGCGCGGCGAGGCCGGCCACCAGCGTGGCGGCGGCGAGAAGAGTGAGGGGAGATCGGAGCATGGTTGCTTGCCTCTGAAGGTGTCGGGGAGCAGGAACAGGAAAGGAAACGAACGATGGATGCCGGCGAGACGTCCCGCCGGCGTGGATCTCAGCCGCCGGCTTCGTCGAGCCAGCGTTGGTGCGCCTCGCGGCGCTTGTCGATCTGCCCGGCGCGCAGCGCACGGGCGACGAGCGCCGCGCGCGCGCGTGGTGTGTTGATCGTGGACAGGAGCACGTCGGCGAGCGCCGCCGCTTCGTCGACGCGATCCGCCGCGAGCAGCGCGGCATAGCGATCGGCGCAGTCCTGGCGGAACTCGTAGCGGATGCGGGCGCGGATCTCGCGATCGCGCGCGACCGGGTCCTTCGGATTGTCCCAATGGGGCTCGTCGGGGTCGTCGGTGTGCGGTGGTGCGGCAATCGCTCCGTGCGGCGCCATCGGCACCATCGGCACGGCGGGCACCATCGGCACGGCGGGCGTCTTCGGCTTCGGTGCGGACGCATCCGCCGGGGCGTCCGGTCGCCGCGGGGCCAGCGGAATCGCCGGAACCACCGTCGGTTGCTCCTCGCCACCTGCCGGCGGGCTCGTCGGTCGCGGCGACAGCGGCACCGCCGGGGTCATGCCGGACGCGGACGCGGACCCCGCGATCCCGGCCGCGAGGCGGCGCGCCGACGCGACCGGCTCGGTGAGGCACGCACCAGCCGCGCGCCAGGCGCCGGCGTCGACGAGGCACCGGAACAGCCGCCCCTCGAACGCCTGGAGCAGCTGTGGCCCGCCGTCCTCGTCGGCGATCTTCGTCGCCCACGCGGCGATGCGCGGCCGATCGTCGAGTGCGCCGCACAGGTCGAGCCAGTCGCGGAGGACGTCGCGGTCGACGCCGGTCGCCGCCGCTCGACACGGACTTGCCGAGCTCGTCGCGGATCGCGACGAACTGCGCACCGGCCGTCGCGTCGCCGTGCGCCGCCTCCGCGATCACGCCGAACAGCTGGCGATCGCGAAACGCGACACCGTCGCGGGCGCGACCTTCGCGCCAGATCGCGAGCAGCTCCGGGGTGACGACGGACCATGCGCCGTATCCGGCGAGGCGTGCGCACAACTCGGTCCGCGCCGCGGCCCGTTCGGGTGCGCCGCCGAGCGACGCGAGCTGCTCCTTGGCCTGCTCGAGCCCGCTCTTGCCGATCGCGGCGCCGCTGAGCCACTTGCCGACGAATGCCGCGTCGCGGTAGCCGACGAACCGGTCGAACTCCTCGCCGTCACGGAACACGACGATCGTCGGGAACGCGCGGATGTCGAGCTTCTCCTTGACGTCCTTGTGCACGTCCATGTCGAGCTGCACGGCGACCGCGTGATCGCGGATCCAGCCGACCAGCTCGGGATCGACCCACGTCGTCCGGTCCATCTGCTTGCACGGACCGCACCAGGACGTCATCGCATCGACGATCAGCAGCTCGTGCTGCGCCTTCGCACGCGCGAGCGCGGCGTCGAAGCCGAGGTCCGCGAAGACGGGCGGCCGCTCCGGTTGCTGCTGGGCGAGGACCGGAGCACCGAGCAACGAGGCCAGTGCGAGGAGGGAGCCGGAGCGGGACACGCGTCGGCTCCTCGTGGGAAGGCGGTTCGGGAAGGACATCATGGGATCAGCGCACGCCGATGCGCCCGGTCACCCCGTTCGTGACCGTCAGGCCCAACGGGTTGGCGGCGAGATCGAGCACGATCGCCTGGTTGAAGAACTCCACGCCGGCGAGCGACGGCGTGTTCGGAATCGGCAGCGTCCAGGTCGCCGCGCCCGGCGGCGTCGCGGTCAGCGGGAACGGCACGTCCGCCGACACCAACAGCGGGCAACCGGTCATGCCGAGGATCGAGAGATCGAACGGCAGCGGGTTGCCGCCCCACGACGTCCGACTGAAGCCGGTGTACATCAGCCCGGCGACCGTCGACGGCAGGTTGGAGGCACGCGCGGTGAAGCTGGTTCCGAGCCACGGCAACGAATAGCCGTCCGCGGCGAGCACCGGCGCGCCCCCCGGTCCGGAACAGCCCGCGCCGAACGGCACGTAGCTCGCGTCGGCCGCGGATCCGTAGCTCCACGAGTCGGACAGCACGAGCGGCGAGTTCTCGCCGCCGAACGCGACGAGCCGGCCATGCGTCGAGTCGAACGCCATCGCGTGACCCTCGCGCATCGACGGATCGGTCGACGGGCGCATCGACCAGTTCGAGCCGTCCCACTCCCAGGTGTCGTTGCGGCGGCCGGACGCATCGGCCCCGCCTTGGATCACCGTGAGCCCGCGCCGCGGGTCGTCTGCCATCGCGAACGCACGGCGCGGCGCCGGCGAGACCGCGGGCTGCATCTGCACCCAGTTGCTGCCCTGCCACTCCCACGTGTCGTTGAGGAACATCGTCCCGACGCCACCGAACATCACGACGCGGCCGCGTTCGGGTGCCGAGGCCATGCCGTGGCGAGCACGCGCCGGGGGGACCGTGGTCGGCGAGAGCCGGGTCCAATTGGTGCCGTTCCAGGCCCAGGTGTCGTTGAGGACGCCGGTGTCGAGACCGCCGAACAGCAGCACGCGCTGCCCGACCTCGTCCCACGCCATCGCGTGCGCCTGCCGGGCGCTCGGCGACTGCGCCGGCGTGGTCTGGATCCAGCGGGTCCCGTCCCACTCCCAGGTGTCGCCCAGATTGCCGTTGCCGTCGAACCCGCCGAACAGGACGACGCGGTGCCGGACCGGGTCGAGCGCCATCGCACCGAGCTTGCGGCCACCGGGCGCGCTGACCGGCTTGAGATCGTGCCACTGCGTGCCGTCGAAGCGCTGGGTGTCGGCCAGGACGTTGCCGCGGCCGTCGTCGCCACCGAACAGCAGCACGCCGCCTCCGATCGGATCGTCGGCCATCGCCGCGCCGGCGCGGATCCTGGGGTCGACCCACGCGTCGTGCCACCGGACACCGTCCCACGCCCACAGCTCGCCGCGCGGAATGCCGCCGAGCCCACCGGGGCTCGAGCCACCGAACACGACCATCTGCTGCGAAGCCTGATCGAGAGCTCCCCTGACGCCGTAGCGCGGTGCCAGCGGGACGCTCGGCATCTGCTGGGTCCAGGTCGACGTGTTGCCGTCGTAGGTCCAGATGTCGCCGAAGATGTTGTTCCCGATGCCGCCGAAGAGGATCGCCTGCCCGCGGAAGATGTCGAACACGAACGCGAACCCGCTGCGTGCGCTCGGCGCATTGACGGCAGAGATCTGCTGCCAACCGACGCCGTCTGTACTCCCAGGTGTCCGAGGAGTAGCCGGAGACGTTCTCACCGCCGAACAGCACGGTCCGGGCGCGCAGGAGGTCGAACACCATCGCGTGGTCCTCGACGGGCGGACCCGCGTTCTGCAGTGCCGACTGCGTCCAGGTCGTGCCGTCCCACTCCCACGTGTCACCGACGAGCCCGCTGATGTCGTGACCGCCGTGCAGCACGATCTTGCCGCGGATGTAGTCGTAGCTCATCGCGTGGCCGCTGCGCGCGGTGGGCGAGAGCGCGGGGGTGCGCTGCGTCCAGTTGACCCCGTCCCACTCCCACGTGTCGCCGAACAGCTGCGCGCCGGTCCCGACCGTCGTGCCGCCGAACAGCACGACCTTTCCGGTCGCGAAGTCGAACGCCATCGCGTGGCCGGTACGCGGCGCGGGCGCGTTGACCGGCGACATCTGGTGCCACACGGAGCCGTCGAACTCCCAGGTGTCCCCGCGAAGGAGCGGCGGGATCGGATCCCGTCAACTGGCCACCGAACAACACCAGGCGATTGCGCACGGTGTCGTAGGCCATCGCCACGGAGTCGCGTGCGGACGGCGAGGGGATCGGGGTCCAGGTGCCCTGGGCGAGGCACGGAACGACGAGCATGAGCGTCGCGCACACGGCGCGAAGCCCGGCGGGGAAGAGCGAAGGCATCAGGAGCATCCTAGTCGGCAGGACGGATTCGTAAACGCGGCCCATGGGCGCGAACGCGCGAACGCATCGGCACCTGGTCCCGCGATGGGGATCGATCCGCAGCTCGGGAATACGACGCGGAGAATCCGACGTCGGGAAGCGCAACCCGGGAACCGTTCCGCGGCGAGGTATCGACGCGCTGGCATGGTTGCGACCGTCCGGCACGCGCGGGTGAGCAACCGTCGGGGTGATCACCGGTGCACGACCCCGAACTTCTCGAGTCGGTACAAAAACGTCTTGTACGGCATTCCGAGGAGACCGGCCGCGCGCTTGCGATTGCCGTTCGTCATCTCGAGCGCCTGCGCGAGGAAGCTTCGCTCGACCTCGTCCCACTTCACTCCCGACGGGGGCAGTGCGAAGTGCCGGCCGACGAACGCCTCGCTCGACGGCGGCTCGGCGAAGCCGGTGGGCAGATCGTCGGTCGAGGCCGAGCCGTTGTCCGCCAGCACGACCAGGCGCTCGATGGTGTTGGCGAGCTCGCGCACGTTGCCAGGCCACGAATGGTCGAGCAGCCGCCTCGCCAGCCCGCGCGGGACGACCGGTTTCGTGACGCCGTGCGCGCGCGCGCTGCGGTCGAGGAAGTGGTCGATCAGCGCCGGCAGGTCCTCGCGGCGGTCGCGCAACGGCGGCATCTCGATCGTCACCACCGCGAGGCGGTAGTAGAGGTCCTCGCGGAAGCGGCCGGCGTCGACCTCGTCGCGAAGGTCGCGGTTCGTGGCGGCGACGATGCGCACGTCGACGTCGACCTCGACCGATTCGCCGAGCGGTGTGATCCGCCGCTCCTGCACGGCCCGTAGCAGCTTCGGTCTGGAGCTCGAGCGGGAGGTCACCGACCTCGTCGAGAAACAGCGTCCCGCTCGCCGCCGCGGCGAACCGACCGACGCGATCCGCCACCGCACCGGTGAACGCCCCCCGCCGGCACCCGAAGAACTCCGCCTCGAGGAGCGCCGCCGGGACCGCGGCGCAGTTGACCGCGACGAACGGCCCCTCCGCGCGCGGCGACAGCCGGTGCAGCGATCGCGCCGCGAGCTCCTTGCCGGTGCCGCTCTCGCCGGCGAACAACACGTTCGCGTCGGTTCCCGCCACACGCTCGATCTGCCGGTAGACCGCCTGCATCGCCGGCGTCCGTCCGAACAGGTCGAGGAGGCGGTCGCGCTCGCCGAGCTCGGCGGAGAGCCGGCGGTTCTCCTCCGCCAGCCGCCGCGTACGCATCGTGCGCTCCACCGCGAGCACCAGCGAACCGCGCTCGAACGGCTTCGGCAGGTAGTCGTCGACCCCACGGCGAACCGAATCCACCGCGTGCGCGATCGTGCCGTACGCGGTCACGAGGACGAACGCCAGGTCCGGTTCGCGCTCGCGCAGTCGCCGCATCAGCTCGAGGCCGTCGCCGGCGGCGCCGAGCTTCCAGTCGGACAGCACGAGGTCCGGCGAGCCATGGGCGCCGACGGATGCGAGCGCAGCCTCGACGCACGACGCCGTGCGCACCTCGTAGCCTTCGCTCCGGAGGATGTCGGCGACGATCCGAAGCTGGGTCGGATCGTCTTCGACCAACAGGATGCGGCCCTCAGCCAATCTCGGCTCCTCGCTCGTGGGCGTCCCGAAGAGTCAGGACGGCTCGCAGGCCGCGCGGCGAGCGGCGCTCCAACGAGATCGCGCCGCCGTAGCGACGCGACGCGATGCGCTGAGCGAGGAACAGTCCCAGACCCGCGCCCTGCTCCTTGGTGGTCACGTGCGGCTGGAACAACCGGCTCGACACCTCCGGCGGCAAGCCCGGGCCTTCGTCTTCGACGACGATCTGCACGGCGTCGTCCCGGCGAGCGATCCGGAGGTCGATCGAGCCGTTCGATCGCGACGCCTCGACGGCATTGACGACCAGGACGTGGAGCGCCGTGCGCACCTCGGCCGCGATGCCGCGGATGGTCGGTCGCTCCGCTCCGGCCTCGAAGTTCACGCGCACCCGGCCGCCGACCATCTGGGTCGCCTCCATCGCGACGTCCTGAGCGACCGCGACGACGTCGACCTCGGCGAGCACGCGCTCCCCTCCGGCCGACGCGAGCGCGAGAAACGACCGCAGCGTCCGGTCGATGCGCTCGATCTGGGTGCGGCACGTCGCCGCGAGCGCATCGCGCTTCGGCGCCTCGCCAGGACTCGAGGCGAGCTCGTTCAGCGTCAGGCCGAGCGCGTTCAGCGGGTTGCGCAGACTGTGCGCGATGCCGCGCGCGATCTCCCCGATCTCGGTCAGGTGTGCGCGCGCCTGGACCTCGCGCGACTGCGCATCCAGCTCGGCGAGCCGCGTCGACATCCGGTTGAACGCGGCGATCGTGGCGTCGAGCTGCGGCTCGCCCACCGGTTCGGCCTGCGTGCCGAGTCGACCGGCCCCCACCGCGTCGGCGGCCTCCACCAGTCCGCGCAGCGGCGTCGTCAGGCGTTGGGCGACGAGCCACGACGCCACGAGGCCGACCGCGAGGATCGCCATCGAGCCGAGCAGGATGTTGGTCTGGAACGCGCGACTGATGTCGTCGGTGCCGGTCGGCACCGAGATCTTCCGCAGCGTCATCATCGGCCGGGTGGCCTCGTTCGCGTTCGACCGACCACCGACGGGAATCGCCGGCAGAAGATCCATCATCGGGATCTCCACCTTCGGTCCCGTCGAGGGTCCATCGGTGCGGCGCACGCTCGCGCGCACGGCGCCACCCGACCGCGCGCGCTCGAGCTCGAGCTCGACGGCCCCCGCGTGGGGCTCGTCCTGCGCGTCGATCGGCGACGCGTCCGCGTCGCCACCGGTCGGAGCCGGCGGGATCGCCTTCGAGGCGGGCTCGACCGGCGTCCCGATCGCCCCGAGCACGTTCCCACCGACCTGGAGCGTGTCGTCGACCGCCTGGTCCCGGAGCTGGTGCCGGAAGTTCGACAGCAGCCACCATTCGGCCGACAGCAGTGCGAGGATCACTGCACCGAACAGCCAGAACATGCGCGCGCGAAGGCTCATGGGGGCGGAGTCTAGCGAGCCTCGTCGGTTCGGTTCTGGACCGACGATGGCGCCGCACGGTCTGCGCCGCGGGCGAACTCGGGGAAGCGGTCCGGGGCGAGGCGCCGTCGCCGGGCAATCGTCGTGCCACCGGCGGCGACCGATCGCGGATCGCCCAACCCCAAGCCGGTCAGGAACTTGGGCGTGGCACCGGGCACGCCGGCCGCACTCCGCTCGGCGACGTGGATCCCGATATCGGGATTCCGCTCCGCGCTTCCGCATCGTGCGATCCGCCGGCGGCGCGCGCGGTGTCCTGACGCTCGCCGGTCGCGGGACCGGACTCCCCCTCTTCCCCGAGGCAGTCGGTTTCCCAGTGGTTCTCCGGTCCGGAGAATAGGCGCCGCCTCGCGCTGCGCTATCCGCTTCCGGCGGAGCGATGGCTGGCGGCCGAGATCCCGGAAGCACGAGAGTTCCGGGTCAAATCCGCCGCCGAGGTGCGGTTATGCTGCCGCTCGAAGGGACGAAAGGGGTCCCTCGCCAGCGATGGGAGAAGACACGGAACGCCGACTGCGGATCACGCGGGCGGCCTTCGACGACGCGGACGAGTTCGCGCACTCGCTACGCGACTGGGACTTCGAGTTCGTCGCGAGCGAGGGTGCACCGTTCCGGCTCGACCACGAGGAGGCCGACATCGGCGTCGTGCGGCTCGTGCGCCAGCAGCACGGGCCGGCACTGTTTCTCACCGGATCCGCGCCGCCGACGGAGATCGGCATCGCGGTGCCGGACCCCGGGTCCGCGCCGTTCGTCTGGGCTGGTGACGTGATTCGCCCGGGCACCTTGCCGGTCGGACCACCGGGCGGAACGTGCGAAGGGGTGCAACCCGCCGGGGCGGCACGCTCCGGGCGATCTGCATCTCGCTCGTAGGGGACCCAATGCCCGAGTCGCGTGAGACGGCCGAGCGCACCGGGATGCGGATCCACGTGGAACGCTCGCACGTCGCGGCGCTCCAGGAGGTCGTCGACGCCGTCCTGGATCGTAGTTCTCGCGACGATCCGCCGGAGGCGTCGACGCCGCGGTTCCACGAGGCCTTGCAGGCCGACGCGCAGCGGGGTGGTGCAGGCCATGTTGCACGATGCGAGGGGGCGCCCGGCTCGGCAACCGATCCCGGTCGCGGTGGAACTCGGTGCGGCATGCCGAGCGGGTGGCGATCGAGAAGCTCTCGGCGCCGCTGACGATCGAGGTGCTCTGCGAGGCCGCCGGGCTGGGCGAGCGAGCGCTGCGCGACGCGTTCCGCTGTCTACGCGGCGCGAGCCCGATGCGCTTCGTGCGGACGTTGCGCCTCAAGGCGGCGCGTCGCGCATTGCTTCACGGGGATCCCGACAAGGACAGCGTCACGGAGATCGCGCTCTGCTGTGGCTTCTGGCATCTGGGACGGTTCAGCGCGGCCTATCGGACGGCATATCGGGAGCGCCCGTCCGCGACGCTACGTCGCCGACCGTGAGCCGTAGCGCCGCCGACTCGGCATGTGACGTGACGTCCGCGAGTCGTAGCTGCAATGGCAGTTGGGACAGCTCAGCGCGAACGCACCGCGCCGCGCGCTTGTGCGCCGCGGTGTTCACCATCTCGCGCAGGCGATGTTCGTGCAGATTGCCGAGGCGGAAGGTGACGTAGCACAGCTGCACGGTGCCGTCAGCCCCGACCCACAACATGCGGTATTTGTCGCACGGCACTCGCATCCGGGGACCGAGGATCAGCCAGTCGGGAATCGAACGGAGCCCCATCTCGGTGTGGTCGAGACGCTCGGGCTCGGCACGCTTGACCTGCAGCAGCACGTCCACCACCGCATCGATCGAGGCTCGGTCCTCCGGCCGGAACTGCAGCCAGCGGTCGGGACCCTCGGTGAGAAGGACGGGCAACGAGTAGTGCACGAGGTCGACCTGCACCGACGCGCGAAGACGCCGCGCGAATTCCAACACGCCGGTCACGACTCGCGGGTCACAGCTCGCCCGCGACAGCAACCAGTTGAGGCGGAGTTCGAACTCGTCGCCGTAGCGCTCGCGAACGGCGAAGAGACCTTGCTCGACCCGGCGGAACGCGCCGCGCCGATGACAGTACGCGTCATAGTCGGCGCCGGTGCCGTAGAAGCCGACGGTCGCGCATCGCAGACCGGCTGCCCAGAGCTCGTCGATCCGGCGCTCGAGCAACGTCGCGTTGGTCGTGCACTGTACAGGCCGCAACTCCCGCGTCCGCGCGTGCTCGACCATCGCCGGCAGGTCGCGGTGCAGGAGCGGCTCGCCACCGTAGAGCCGCAGATCGCGAAAGCCGAGTGCCGCCGCGTCGTCACACAACGTGCGGACCACCTCGAGCGGCAGCTCGGCACCGGGCATGAAGTCGCGGCCGTAACGGCAGCCCTCGCAGCGGAGATTGCAGCGCGCCGTGACGGCCACGGTCAGGTTGCGCGGCTCGGGTCGGATCAGGGCCGGAACGTGCTCGGCGACCGCGTGCCGTGCCGCGTCGAAGCGCCGGTCCCATTCCAGCAGCGAGCCCCGCAATCGCGGGTTGCGATGACCGACAGCGCGCAGACCGTCGCGCACGAGCTTGCGAATTCCCAAACAGTGTTCCTCTTCGCGTTCCTTCTCAGGAGCCGGGGAGAGGATAGCAGACTCGGGAGCGTGGTTCAGCCGGCATCCAGCGCCCGCGAACGACGTCCGGGGGGCACCCGGAGGACGTCGAGCCACTCCCGGACCGAGATCACGCCGGTCTCCGCGCCCTCCGCGAGCCCGTCGACGATCTCCTCGTGGAGCAGTCCCTTGCGTTGGAGCAACTCGTGCACCCGCGCCTCGATCGTGTCCGCCATCCACAGCGAGTAGACGTTGACCGGCTGGACCTGGCCGCGCCGATGCGCGCGATCCTCCGCCTGCCACATCCAGGCCGGATTCCACCAGTGGTCGAAGTGGATCACGTAGCTCGCTTCGGTCAGCGTCAGGCCGACGCCAGCACTCTTCACGGTCGCGACGAACGCCGTGACGTCACCGTCCTCCCTGAATCGTCGCACGGCTGCCTCGCGTTGCGGCTGCGAGAGACGCGCGTCGAATGCGACCACGCCGTAGGGCTTCAGCGCCTTCGCGATCTTGTCGACGCCCTCGCCGACCCACTGGGTGAAGACCAGGACCTTCTGTCCGCTCGCCCGGATCTCCTCCACCTTCTCGATCGTGGCGCGCAGTTTCGGACTCGTCGTCGCACCGGGTGCGAAATTGCAGATCGCCTTGAGCTTGCCGATCAGCGTGAAGACATGGACCCGACTGACCTGGTCACCGAGCTCCTCGAGCTCCGCGCACCCGACGGCCTCGGTGCGTTCGTATGCCGCGCGCTGGGCCGCGTCGAGCTCGAGCCATTCGTCCTGCCGGATCTTCGGGGGCAGCTCGCGCATCACCTCCCGCTTGGTCCGGCGCTTGACGTAGGGCGCGACCAGCTCGGCGGCCATCGCCGGCGTCAGCCCCTCGCTCGGCAGGAGTCTCGGCCGGACGAAACGAAACAGGCTGACGAGGTCGTCGAGGCGATTCTCGATCGGCGTCCCCGACAGCGCCCATCGAAAGCGTGGATCGAGGCGATGCACCGCCTGGCTACGGCCGCTGTCGGCGTTCTTGATCCCCTGCGCCTCGTCGAGGAGCACGAGATCGAGCGTTCGCGCGTTCTCCGCCGTCAGCAGTGGCTCGCCCCCGCGACCGCCGCCGAGCACGTCCGACCGCAGCGTGTCGTACGTCGTCAGGTAGACGTGCGCGGGACAACGCCAGTCCGCCCAACGCGTCCGAGCGTCGCCGTGGACGACGGTCACGGCGAGTTCCGGCGCCCACTCCGCGAGGTGTCGATCCCACACGCCGAGCACGCTGAGCGGACAGACGATCAGCGCCTTGCGGATCCGCGCTCGGCGGAACAGCACGCGCACGGCGACCGTGCTCATCACCGTCTTGCCGGTGCCCATCTCGTCGGCGAGCAGCGCCGAAGGACTGTCGCAGAGGAACCGGATGCCGTCGACCTGATAGCGGTACAGCCGGTGCGGCAGGTCGCAGGGCGCGCCGTCGTCGAACGTCAGCGGCGGGTGCAGCAGCGGGAGGAGCAGGTCCCAGACCGTGAGTGTCTGGCGCAGCACGTCGCCCGGGACGCGATGTTCCTTGTAGGCCTTGCGCGGACGCCGGCGTCCGTCGTCGTTCGCGGGTTTCGCCTCGGGCGCGCGCGCCGCGGCAAAGTGCTTGCCACGCGAGACGACGTCGGCCGGACGCAGCCCCCGGCACAGGTCTTCGCCGACGCGGGGTCGCTCCGGCAACGCGATGTCGACCGTCGGCGGCGAAGGAGTCGGGCCGCCGAGCAGATCCGGCGAGGTTCCCGGCGGTCCGACGCCCGCGGTGCCGAGTTCGAACACCGCCGGCCGCGCCCGCCGGAGCAGGCGACGCAGCGCCCGCGCGTGGCCGCGATCGGTCAAGCGCCTGCCCCGATGCCGTGCTGACCGTGGACGTGCTCGACGGCGGTCGCCATCCGGTCGAACGGTTCCAGCAGGTCGTAGTGCTCGGCGACGGCGCGCAAGTCGCGGCGCGCGCGCTGCAACGTCTCCCCGTCGCCGTCCCCGTGGTGGCCCAGCACGATGCCGCTGCCGTCGGCGGCGTCGTCGCGACCGACCCACAGCACGCCCTCGTCACGGACCGATTGCAACGACAGCAGCGCCTGGTCCCGGACGAGCACGTAGTCCGGGACCTCGCGCAACGCCTCGAGCAGCGGCACCCCGCACAGATCGCCGAGCAGATGCTCGTCGAGCACCGCGCCGAACAGGATCTGCTGCAACTCGTCCGGCGCGATCGGCTCGGTCACGCGGAATTCGAGGGGCCGCGTCCGTTCGTCGGTGACGAGGACGATGCCGCGGACCGCGCCGTCCGCGAATCGATGCGCATCCAGGAACGCCAGGATCATGCCCCCTCCTGCCGGAGGTCCGACCGAAGATCCCCGAGACCCTGACCGAGGCCTCGCCGGGAACGCGCCATCGTTGCGATCGACACCAGCGCGCGCAAGCGCCGGTTTCGACGGCCCTCGCCCTACCGTGCGCTCACCCCTGGACTCCTCGCTCGCCTTGCGGGACGCTCCGCGCTCGACCTCCATGCTCGAGAAGCCCTACCTCCTGTTCCTCGCCGATGCCCCCGACGTGATCACGGCGAAGACCGCGTTCGGCATCGCGCACTGGCGTCCCGAGGCCTGCGTCGGCGAGTTCCACCACGACCCGGGCTCCGGGGTGACGGTCGGCATGCCGCAGCTCGACGTCGCCGCCGCGTACGCACGTGGCGCACGCACCCTCGTCGTCGGCGTCGCCAACGCCGGCGGCGTGATCGACGCGCGCTGGATCGAGACGTTCGTCACTGCGCTGGAGGCCGGACTCGACGTCGCGAGCGGCATGCACATGCGCCTCACCGACGTGTCGGCGCTCCGCGAGGCCGCCGCGCGCCTCGGACGCAAGCTGCACGACGTCCGCAACCCACCCGCTGGCCTGACGACCGGGACAGGCATCCGGCGCCGCGGCAAGCGCGTCCTGACGGTCGGCACCGACTGCTCGGTCGGCAAGATGTTCACGTCGCTGGCGATCGAACGCGAGCTGCTGGCGCGCGGCATGAAGGCGACGTTTCGCGCAACCGGTCAGACCGGAATCCTGATCGCCGGTGGCGGCATCTGCGTCGACGCGGTCGTCGCCGACTTCATCTCCGGTGCGACCGAACGCCTGTCGCCCGCCAACGACGACGATCACTGGGACGTGATCGAAGGCCAGGGCTCGCTGTCACACCCGGCCTTCGCCGGGGTCAGCCTCGGCCTGCTGCACGGCGCGCAGCCCGATCGCCTGGTGGTGTGCCACGACCCGACGCGCACCGGCATGCGTGGCGCCGCCACCTACCCCCCGCCGACGATCGCGGAGACGATCCGGCTCAACGAGCAGCTGGCGCGTCGCACCAATCCCGACGCGCGCGTGGTCGGCATCGCGATGAACACCAAGAGCCTCGCCGAGGCGGACGCGCAGCGCGTGTTGACGGAGAGCGCGGAGGCGCTCGGCATGCCCGCCGTCGACCCGGTCCGCACCGGCGCCGGCGCGCTGGTCGACGCCATCCTGAGATGAACGACGTCCTTCGGATCCGCCGCCTCGAGCGCGAGTCCTGGCCGCTGCGCGCGGCGTTCACGATCTCGCGTGGCAGCCGCATCGCGGCCGAGGTCCTCTACCTCGAGCTGGAGCGCGGAGGCGCCGCGGGCCGGGCCGAGTGCGTGCCCTATGCGCACTACGGGGAGACCTTCGAGTCGGTGATCGATCAGGTGCGCGAAGCAGTCGCGGCCCTCGGCGCCGACGGCGATCGCGAGCGGCTCCAGACGATCCTGCCCGCCGGCGCGGCCCGCAACGCGGTCGACTGCGCGCTCTGGGATCTCGAGTGCAAGGCCCGGGGCCTGCGGTTCTGGGAGCTCGCCGGGCGCCCGAAGCCCGCGCCGGCGGTCACCGTCGAGACCGTGACGATCGATGCGCCCGGCGCGATGCGCGAGGCCGCCGCCCGCTGCGCCGAGCGACCGATGCTCAAGGTGAAGCTGGACGGCGACCGGATCGTCGATCGCGTGCGTGCCGTCCGCGAAGGCGCACCTCGGAGCCGGATCGTCGTCGACGCGAACGAGGCCTGGAACGCGGAGCTGCTGCGGTCGGTCGCCGGTGAGCTGGCGGAGCTCGGCGTGGAGATGATCGAGCAACCGCTCCCGGCGGCCGCGGACAAAGAGCTCGCCGGATTCGAATCGCCGGTGACGCTGTGCGCCGACGAGTCGTGCCACACGCGGGCCGATCTCGACCGCTGCGTCGGCCGCTACGGCATGGTCAACGTCAAGCTCGACAAGACCGGTGGGCTCACCGAGGCGCTGCTCCTGTGCGACGCGGCGCGGGAGCGCGGACTCGAGCTGATGGTCGGCTGCATGCTCGCGACGTCGCTCGCGATGGCACCGGCCACGCTGATCGCCGCGATGGCGGCCGTCGTCGACCTCGACGGTCCCCTGTGGATGCGCGAGGACCGCCAACCCGCGCTCCGGATCGAGCAGAGCCGGGTCGGGCTGCCGGAACCGGAGCTCTGGGGGTGATCCGGCCACGCGGCGGACCGCTGCCGCGCGACATGCAACGGAACACGCGCTTGCTTCTCGAGGCCGCGCGCGCAATCCTGTGCGTATGGGACGAAGACGCGGCGGGCGGCCGCGTCTCCCACCGTGCGGCTCGCCGCACACGACAGTCCGGGAGGTGGCATGAACCAGAGCGCGGCCGCGCGTCGTTGCGCGCGAGGAGGGACCCGATGGTCAAACGGGTGACTTTGGACACGCGTCCGTCCGCGCCCTCGACGCGGACCAAGGTCCCGGTGCCACGTTCACCGGGGCGCCGCACCACCGGGCTCGGCCCGCGCGGTCTGGCACTGTTCGAGCGCCTGTTCGGCGCCGCCACCGCGGTGCCCGAGCCGGCTCGCGCCGCGGTCCGGGCAGCGCCGACCCTCGCGATCGCGAGCGGCAAGGGGGGCACCGGCAAGTCGTTCGTCGCGACGAGCCTGGCGGTCCTGCTCCACCAGAGCGGACACAACGCGATGCTGGTCGACTGCGACTTCGGGCTCGCTTGCGCCCACCTGTTGCTCGGCATCAAGCCGCAGGTCCACTTGCAACACCTGCTCCGCCGGCAGTGCAAGCTCGACGACGCGATCTGCACATCGCCGGCCGGCCCGTCGATCGTGCCGGGCGTCACCGGACTCCGGCAGATGGCCGCGCTGCCGGAGCACGAGCTCAAGGCACTGGGCGAGGCGCTGGATCAGCTCACCCGCCGGTCGGACGCGGTCATCCTGGACACCGGCGCGGGGCTGACGCCGCAGAACGTCTTGACGTTGTGCGCCGCCGATCACGTCGTGCTGGTCACCCAGCCGGAGATCGCGGCGCTCACGGACGCGTACGCAGTCATCAAGACGCTCTCGCAGCTCGTCGACGCGCCACGGGTGTCGGTGGTCGTCAACCGCACCGGCGAGGACAGCCACGGCGAAGCGACGTTCGAGAAACTGCGCGACGTCGCGGAGCGGCACACCGGACTCACGCTCGAGTGGCTCGGCGCGATCCCGGAGGAACCACTCGTCACGCAACGCCGTCTCGGGCAGCTTCCGCTCGTCGCGACCGACCCGGAGAGCGAGGTCGCGCACGCGATTCGCGCCATCGCGAGAAGGCTCGCGTCGATCGCCGGTCCGTTCACGCCACGCGACGTCGAGGCCGATGCCACGGTGGGTTCGCGGTTCGAGGACTACCGGCGCATCGTGTGAGAATCCGCGGATCGGGATCCGCAGCGCCGTACGTCCGGACGAGAATCTGACAAGCCCCCCCATTGACGGGAGTCGGATGCGTCGGTCCAGTGCGTGAAACGGTGACGGGGCACTCTGCTTTCGTCGCCGAAGTCTCTCTCGTCGAAGGAGGGCCCCCATGCTGGCCCGATCGATTTCGCTCGTGGTCGCCGCGCTGCTCGCGCAGGCGACCGTTTCTGCGCAGGAGACGCAGAAACCCGGTGCCGGGAACTCTCCCGCACCCACCTCCCCCGACGTCAAGGTCCAGACGACCCCGTCGAACCCAGCCCCGAAAGCGCCGTGGGTGGCACCGACACCGTCGGACAACGTCGCGCCGACGGTCAAGGATCCGTCGCAGATGCTGCCGGCCGTTCCGGTCAGCGCCTACGCGCTCGATTCGAAGCACGTGCTGTTCAGCCGCCCGAACGCCGAGCAGCTCTGGGGTGGCTCGGCCGCCTACAAGATGAGCTTCGAGCGTACCGGCACGCGGTTCATCCCGTTCCTCGGCGCGGATGCACCGAAGGACTACCCGCTGCACTTCGCCCCGCCGTCCGTCGCCGTCGGCGGCGCCGCGCTGAGCGTGAAGCAGGACGTCGAGCCGACGCTGTCGGGCACGCGCGTGAGCTTCGATCGCGGCGGACTCGTCGAGACCTACGACCTCACCGGCCCGAACGTCGAGCAGTCGTTCCGCTTCGACCAGCTGGCGACGCGTGGCGCGATCGACATCCGCGTCCCCGTGACCTCCGAGCTGCAGGCATCGGCCCGTGAGAACGGTCTGGTGTTCCAGGGCCCGAAGGGTGGCGTCAGCTACTCGCAGGCGGTCGCGGTCGATGCCGCGGGTGCACGCCTCCCGCTGGAAACGACCAGTGACGGCGGATCGATCTCGATCCACGTTCCGGCGAGCTTCGTGGCGAACGCCAAGCTCCCGCTGGTGGTCGACCCGCTGGTCGGCTCCACGGTCACGGTCAACACCTCGAACGGCGGACGCGCCGAGAACCACGCGGACATCGCGTACGACGAGACCAATGGCGTCTACCTCGTGGTCTGGTTCCGCGACTGGTCGGCCACCGACTCGGATTGCTTCGCCCAGCTCCTCGACGGGACGCTCTCGCTGGTCGGCGGCGTCATCACGATCGACTTCACGTCCAACGCGTGGCAGTCACCGCGTGTCGCCAACAACAACCTCGCCAACAACTTCCTCGTCGTCGGGCAGGTGAGTGCGAGCAAGGCCTCGCCGTACTGGGTCGCGGGCGTGTTGGTCGATGCTTCGGCGGGAACCGCCGGCGCACAGTTCGACATCGCGAACGCCGCGGACACCGGCCACGCCTCCGGCGACAAGATCAACCCCGACGTGGGTGGCGACCCGGAGACCACCGGGCCGACCTACTACACGGTCGTGTGGGAGCGCGTGTTCAATTCGACCGACCACGACATCCACCTGAAGCAGGTGACGTCCGGCGGCACGTTGCGCAGCACATCGCCGACGCTCATCGCGAATTCGGGCAGCGACAATGACTTCCGCCCGCAGATCTCGAAGTCGGACGGCTTCCGCCCGTTCTCCGATCAGAGCTGGTGCATCGTCTGGGAGCGTGAGTTCACCACGACCGACCACGACATCTACGGCACGTTCTGCGACTGGAACGGCAACCTGAAGATGGTCGGGACCGCAACCGAGTTCCTGATCGACTTCTCGGGCCGCAGCGACGTCCTGCCGACGGTGTCCTCGCCGACCACGCCCGGCAACGGCCGTGTCTACCTCGCCGCCTACCAGGGCTCGTATAGCGGCGGCGACCCCGACATCATCGTGTGCGCACTCGACCTGACCGGCACGTTGACCGGCGGTGGCACGAGCCTGCAGACGCTCGAGAACGCCGGAACCGCGCAGACCTGGCCGCAGTTCGCGCCGACGGCCGATTGCGACGGCTGCCGGTTCGTCGTCGGCTACCACGAGGGTTTCGCCGGCACGACGGCCGACCTCGACGTGCGGGTGTCGCTCCTCGGCTGGGCCTCGGCGTACAGCACGTTCGTCGTCAACGAGTCCCGGATCCCGGCGGCCTACACACTGGACCAGGAGGTGGGTGCCTCGGTCGTCGCCGATGCCTCCGCGGCGCCCGTGGTGGCTCGACCTCACCGGTTCGTGGTCGGCTGGCAGAACCTGATGGGGACCGCCGACGACACGATCGAAGCGAGGCGTTACGACGGCTTCGCCGCCGGTGGCGGGTTCTCGACCCGCTCGACCGGTTGCGGCTCGGCGTCGATCTCGGCGTCCGGCTCGTCCGTGATCGGCGATGACGTGTCGTTCAACGTCAACGCCTCCGGTTCGTTCGCCAAGGCCGTGATGTTCGGCCTGCCGCAGTCGGTGAATCTGTCGCCGATCTGCTCCGGCTGTGTCCTCGGCACCGACGGGTCGCCGTACCCGTCGCCGTTGAACATCGCCATCCCGTGCGATCCGGTGCTGGTCGGCGGGACCGCGTCGTTCCAGGGCCTCGCCATCTACGGAGGCGGCCAGCCCTGCCTCAGCCAGATCAGTCTGACCGACACGGTCGACCTGACGCTCCGGTGACCGGCGACGGTGAGGCGTCGTGGATACGGCGCCTCACCGGATCGGCAGGTCGAAGTCGGGATGCCGACAGACCTGCCGACGCCGGAGACAGTAGGGCAGGTTCCAGAGCGCGGCGGCGGTGGCCTTGATGCAGATCCACCAGCCGCCGCGCACGGACCGCACGTTCTCAAAGAGGCCGATCGTCCCGACCGCGTCGGCGACGTCGCCGCCCTTGCCCTGGCGCCTGCTGCCGAGCCCCTTCCTGACGAACAGGAACGGGAAGCTCAGGACGCGCGACCAGGGCAGGTACTTGAACGACCACAGCCAGAAGTTGCGCACGTGGTAGTAGAGGCTGCGCGCGCCGTGCCGCATGCCGAACGGCGCTTTGTGGAACACCTCGATCGACGGCACCATCTTGACGCGGTAGCCGAGGTTGAGGAATCGCGTCGTGAGGTCGCGCTCGTTGCCGAAGATGAAGAAGCGCTCGTCGTAGTAGCCGGCCTCGCGCAGCGCAGCACGCTTCGCCATGCTGCCACAGCCGCGGAACGTGGACATGTAGCGCGGCGTGTTGACGGCGGGCGAGTCCTTGTACCAGTCCGGCATCTCCGGCTCGACGACCTTGGGCGAGAGCAGCACCGTCGTGTCGGGCTCTGCCTCGAACTCCCCGAGCATGCGCGCGATGAAGTCGGGCGGCAGCACGACGTCGTCGTCGAGGATCCCGACGTACTCGCCGAACGCCGACGCGAAGCCGATGTTGAAGGTCTCGCACGCGCCGTAGCGCGAGTGCGGCATCTCGATGAGCTGGACCTCGGGGAACTCCGCCCTGATCATCTCGGGCGTCCCGTCGGTGCTGGCGTTGTCGACGACCACGACCTGGTCGGGCGCGCGGGTCTGCGCACAGATCGCCGTCAGGTTCTCCCGGAGATCGTCCCGGCGGTTCCACACCGAGATCACCAGCGACACCGTCGGCCGATCGGCGCTCATCCGTCGTCCCTCAAGAGGCGCCGGTAGAGCGGCTCGGCCATCGCACGAACCGAGACGAGCTCGGACGGCCGCAGGTCGGCGAACAGCTCCGCGTACTGGACAGCGCAGTCTTCGACATTGACGGTCGCGGCATGGTCGCGGTGCCGGATCTTCTCCTGGAAGTCGTTGTAGGCGAGCTGACTCGTGAACGCGGCGAGTGCCGACTGCTTCTGCTCGACGAACGCGCCGATGTCGAACATCGTGCCACCGACGACCACCTGGTTGACGCCGAACAGCAGGCAGCGACAGTCCTCGGGCAACGCCTGGGCGGCCTCCGCGGTGGCGACCGCCACCGCGCGATGATCACGATGCGCTTCGGTGAAGAAGAAGCTGTAGAGCGTGCGCGGAGCAACCTCCTCGAACAGCGCGCGCACGGCGGCCGTGACGCCGTCGAGCCGCTCGGGGAGCTGGCCGTCGGGAAACTCCAACGCGCGTACCTCGTCCACTCCGAGTCGCCGCAGCGCCTCGCGACCCTCGGCACGCCGCACCGCCCGGATGTCGGCATGGTGAGCGTCCGGATCACCGGCCGCGCCGTCCGTCAGGTGGGCGACCACGACGCGGTGACCCTGCGCTCGATGCCACGCGAGCATGCCACCACAGGCGATGACCTCGTCGTCCGGGTGCGCGGCGAGCGCGAGCACCGGAGGCTCGAGCGCGTCCTTCGGCAGGAGCGGCGGAAAGAGGTGTCTCACGCGGTCGCCTCCTGAAGCGCCTTCGAGTAGATCGACCGGTAGCGCGCGGCCGCGTCCTCGATCGTCGCGAACCTCACCGGGATACCCGTCCGCAGCTCGGCGATGCGCTCCGGGTGTCGGCACAGCTCGCTGAGCGTTCGCTCGAGCGGCCCGAGCTCGTTCACGGAGACGACGAGGCCGCCGGTGCCGATGCGCTCGGCGAGCGCCCCGCGATCGGAGACGACGACCGGGACGCCGCGTGCGAGCGCCTCCTCGACCACCAGGCCATACGTCTCCTCGCACAGGCTCGGAAACACCGCCAGATCGAGCGCCCGCGCCGGATGCGGACCGCTCGCCTCGTAGGGCCCGTGACACGCGAGCGGCACACCGAACTCCGCGGCCTTGGCACGGACCAGGCGCTCGAACTCCGGATCGAGGAAGCGCCCGAACAGGTGCAGCTCGAGGTCGGGCACGTTGCGACAGGCCCAGACCAGCAGCATCACGCCCTTCTCTTCGACGAGGTTGCCGAACGTGCCGACGCGCACGACCCCCGCGCGCGCCGGCAGCGGCGAGTGCTGCCCCACGGGCTCGAGCAACCCGTGAGGGACGACCTCGATCGGTCCGTGCCATGGCAGATGGCGCTCGATTCGCACCCGACACGCTTCGCTCGGCGCCGTCACGACCTGCGCCGCGCCGATCTCGGCGCGAACCTCGGCGTCGCGTGAGCGCAGGCCGGCACGCACCGTCGGCTCGTCGAGGTGCGTCAGCGCGAGAAGTGCACATCGAACGCACGACTCACGCCCGTCACCGGTCGGGCAGGTGACGCCGTCCGGTGGCCGTCGGAAGAACCGCGGGCACGTGGTCCACATGTCGTGGAGCGTCGCGACGGTGGCGATACCGAGGTCGCGCGCGGCGCGCACCAGGCCGGTCGTCAGCAACGCCCAGTGATGCACGTGCAACAGCTCGATGCGCTCGCTTCGCAGCAGCTCCTCGCAGCGAGCCTGCAGGCGCGGCCGACGCAAGTCGAGGCCGTAGACCTCGTCCGGCAACCGTGGCAACCGCCGCACGTCGAAGCCCTCGAAGCGCTCGCGCACGACGTCCTCGCCGACGTGCGGCCGATCCGAACCGGCCAGCACGATCACCTCGTCGCCGCGCTCGCGCAGTCCGCGCGCGAGCGCGAGCACGACGCGCTCCGTGCCGCCGAGGAATTCGGGCGGGAAGTTGGAGCAGGCGAGCGCGATCCTCACGTCGCCACCCCCCCACCGGTGAGGATCTCGCGCACGGCGCCGCGCAGGTCGTCACGTTCGGCGCGGCGCGCACCGACATCCTGCTGGCGGTGGCCGATACGGACCCATTCCTCGATCGCCCGCATACGCACGATCGCGTGGAGGTACGGCACGACCCAGCGCCCGTAGTGCTTCCGATAGTAGGCGATGCGATTGCGGTGCCAGATGACGACGAACTTGCGGAAGCCACGCGTCGATGCGCCTTCGTGGTGCATCACTTCGGCGTCCGCGACGTAGCGGACGCGCCGCCCTCGCTGCTGGAGCTGGCGGCAGAGATCGACGTCGTTGAAGAACAACCAGAGCTCCTCGTCGAGGCCGCCGAGCTGCAGGTACTCCTCGCGCAGCATCACCTGGCACGCACCCGGCGGTTGGTCGACGTCGCGGCTCGTGAGGTGATCGAAATGCCGCATCCGGTAGTGGTCGTCGACCCACTTCCCGGGCGGGAAGCGCCCCCAGAACGTGTCGAAGCACAGCGCCGTGAGCAGACCGGGGAAGCTCATGCACGCACGCTGCACACGACCGTCCGGATGCACGAGCTTCGGCGCCGCCATCCCGTAGTCCGGATGTTCGACCAGCCAGTCGACGAGCGTGTCGAGCGCACCGGGGCGCACTTCGGTGTCCGAGTTCAGCAAGCACAGATGCCGGCCGGTCGCGAGGCGTGCGCCCTGGTTGTTGCCGCCGCTGTAGCCGCGGTTCTCCGCGTTGCGGGCGAGGCGCACGGCGGGAAACGCGAGCTCGATGGCATCGGCCGAGCCGTCTTCACTGCCGTTGTCGACGACGATCACCTCGCGAGCGTGCCGGGGACTCTCGGCGAACAAGGCGCGGAGACACGCGAGCGTGAGCTCGCGCGTGTTCCAGGACAGCACCACGACCGACAGGTCGGGCGCGGTCATCCCCCGGCCTCCGCGGTCTCCCGCTCCGCGGCCACCCCCGCGGCCGTCGCAGGGACGTGGGGCCGCGACTCCGGTGGGTAGAGCTGCTGGTATCGATACACGCCGATCTGCCGGTGCGGCGGCTCGACGTCGACGACACGAAACCACCACGTGGTGGGCCCGAAGCGCCAGAACATCGTGTCACTCGGCATCCAGCGATCGCCGCTGCCGAACGTCCCTCCGGCGAGGTAGAAACGCGGATCGAGCGCGAACTCGACGAGGAAGCGGTCGTACGCGCGAGGCAGCTCGAGCACCACCTTGCCGTGGCCGGCGCCGAGATCGTGCACGTCCCGGTGCGGGACCCGGAGCGCGCGCCGCTGCGCCCAGTCGGCTTCGAGCACCTTGCGGGTCAGTGCGTAGATCGCGCCGCCGATCGGGCCGTACCACTTCCGGTAGTAGCGACGCCGACTGATCCAATAGCGCCGCATCGCTTCGCCGTGCGTCGTCTCGGCGGATCGGTTGTAGAGGTGCACGATGGCCGAGCCGTGCACCTGCAGGATCTTCTTGCCGGCGCGCCGGATGCGCATCGAGAGGTCGGTGTCCTCGTAGTAGAGCGGATACTGCTCGTCGAAGAAGCCGATGCGCTCGACCAGCGCGCGTTCCATCAGGAAGCAGCAGCCCGACAGCATGTCGAGCTCGACGTCCGCGCCGGCGAGCCACACGCGCAGCGCGTCGTGGGACCGGCGCCGCGAGTAGCGACGCACGAACGTCGGCAGCAGATCGGCGAGGGTCAGTCGCACGAGATCGCCGAGCGTCGGGAGGATGTTCGGCGGCAGACGTCCCTCGAGCCCGTCGTCCCAGAAGCCTTCGGGAGCCGCGGCCCCGACGTCCGGTCGCGCCTCCATCGTGCGGAGCAACCGATCGACGGCGTGCGCGAGGAACTTCACGTCCGGATTGCTCACCAGGAGCCAGCGCCCCCGCGCATGGGAATACGCCACGTTCATGCCGCCGCTGTAGCCGCCGTTCTCGCCGTGCAGGACGAGCTTGCCGCCGGTCGATGCACACAGCTCGGCGAGCTCGCGCTCGGCCTCGGGATCGCGCTGCGGCGACGCGTTGTCGACGACGATCGCCTCCCAGGGCATCGGCGAGCCGTCCGCGCGCGTCGGGGCGTGCGCCACGAACGAGCGCACCGCGTCGATGCACAAGCGCCACGAGTTGTAGTTGACGACGAGCAGCGAGAGCTCGGTCACGTACTGCGCTCCTGCAGCGGTGCGGGCTCGAGGATCTCGACCTTCCATTCCCGCGGCGCGTAGAAGAGCCCGAGCTCCTTGGTGCGGTTCTGGACGATCAGGTTCTCCGTGCACGTCGTCTCGTGGAAGCGGTGCACGCCCCGCGCGTCGAGGAGCCAGATCGGCACCACGAACTCGCCGGAGAGCAGCGCGACCTTCGGCAGGATCATCGTGACGACGCCCTCGTGGAACTCGAGCGGGACGCCGTCCATCTCGGTCGTCGGCGCGAAACACAGCGTGCCGTCGGTGCGCGTGAAGCCGATCGCGAGCGCCATCGGCTCGTAGTGCCGGCCACTGCGGATGTGCACGCGCACACCGACCGGGTCGCCAGGCGCGAATTTGCTCCTGGGCTCACCGGTGTCGACGTCGACGAGCTCCGCAGACACGACTCGTGCGTAGTCCTTGCCACGCTCCCGATCGACCGCGCTTGCCTCGGCGATCGCCAGCGCCCGCCGAGCCTCCTCCTGCTCGGCCATGATCTGGTTCTCGTAGGTCGAGTACTCGTTCGTCACGGTGACCGCGTCGTCGAACATCTCGATCCGCCCGTTGCGCATCCAGATCACCTTGTCGCAGAGCTGACGGACGTCGTAGAGCGAGTGCGAGCAGAAGAACATCGTCTTGCCGCGCTCGCGGAACGCCATGATCTTGTCGACGCACTTCTTGCGGAAGTGCATGTCGCCGACCGCGAAGATCTCGTCGACGATCAGGATGTCGGGATCCGTGGCGATCGCGACGCTGAACCCGAGGCGGGCGACCATCCCGGACGAGTAGGTCCGGATCTGCTGATCGATGAAGTTGTGCAGCTCGGAGAAGTCGAGGATCTCCTGGTACTTGGCCTTCATCTCCTCCTGCGAGCGGCCGAGCAGGGCCGCGTTGAGGAAGATGTTGGCGCGGCCCGAGAAGTTCTGGCTGAAGCCCGCGCCCAGCTCGAGCAGTGCGGCGACGCGTCCGGTGATCTCGTAGCTCCCCCGCGTCGGAAACGTCGTGCCGGTGAGGATCTTGAGCAGCGTCGATTTGCCGGCGCCGTTGCCCCCGACGAGGCCGATGCACTGACCAGGCATCACGTCGACGTTGATGTCCTGCAGCGCGTGAACCTCCTTGTGGAGCGTCTTCTCGCGATTCCACGGCAGCCTCTCGCGCAAGCGGTCCATCGGCTTGCGGTAGACCCTGTAGCTCTTGTCGAGGTTCTTGACCCGGATCACGAATGCCATCGTTTCGATACTTCCTCAGATGAGATCCGCGTATTGGTGCTTGTTGGTCATGAAGGCTCCATAGCCGATGACGAGCGCTGCGATTGCCCAGCCGGACGCGATCAGGAGATTGGCGACGACGCTCCCAGCCAAGCCCAACGACGCCTCTCGAAAGCCGAAGATCTGCCGCTCGGCGATCAGCAGGTGGTACAAGGGATTGACGTTCATCGGCGCCCGGGCCCAGGCCGGCACGCTCTTCTCGAGGAAGTCCGGCGTCCAGAAGCACGGCGACACGAAGAACCAGGCGGTCGTGATGATCTGGTAGATGTGCCGGACGTCGCGCCAGAACACGTTCAGGTTGGACAGCAGGAGGCCGAGTCCGGTCGAGAAGCCGATGAGGATGACGAGGAACCACGGCAGCAGCGCAAGCTCCCACCCGGGTTTGAGGATGCCGGCCGCGATGCCGACCGCGACCCCGGCCGCCAGCCCGACGAGCATCACGACCGTCTCCACCAGGACCGGGATGAGCGGCAGCAGCTCGCAGGGAAAGGCCACCTTCCGGACCAGGTTGCCGTTGCTCACCACCGAGGACAGCGAACCGTTCGTGGCACCGGCGACCGAGTGGAAGGCGAACATGCCGGTGAACAGGTAGAGGGCGAACTCCAGTTTGTTGCCGCCCGCCCCTCTGCCCATGATCGTCCCGAACACGAAGTAGTAGACCCCGAACAGGAACAGCGGGTGGATGAGCACCCAACCGATGCCGAGCGCGCTGCCGTGGAATCGACTCAGCAGCTCCCGGGTCGTGAAGTACCGCATCAACACCTGGTGCCGCGCGGCCACCCGCAGCAGGTTCCACGACCGCAAGGCGTGGTACAGGAACCCACGGGGCGAGGTCTCCGCCGAGTAGGACCTGACGAACCGGAACGGTGCTGGTCACGGGTTGCGAGGTCTGGGGAAGCAGGGACGGAATCGCGGAGTCGAGCAGATCGGCCCCGCCGTGTCACGGGGAAGGCTACCCGACGTTTTCGGCCGAGCGGGCGGACCGGGTTCGACCTGTCCTCGACGGGCCCGCGTCAGTGGCGCATCCGCTCCGACTCGGGGGTGATCCCGAGGTCCTGGCCGAAGCGCAGGCGGAGTTGGCCCAGGATGATGTCCTCGCGGTCGCCGTCCTGGCCGTCGTCGCTCCAATCGGCCTCGTGCGGGTCGAACCCCGCCTCGATCTCGCGCACCTTCTGCCGCTGCACGTAGAAGCGGATCTGCCAGGCATCGTCCTGGCCCTCAGGCCGCTCGAACTTGCCGCGCAGGCGGGTCCGGGCGCTCATCCGGAACGGTGCCGGCGACTCGCGCCAGGTGGAGACGAACACCCGCATCCCGCGATCCGTCCCGTCAGGACCGTCGAACTGGCGGTAGCCGTTGGTCACCCCGACGTCGACGAACGCGTTCCACGCCTCCCCGAACGGGGCCTTCACGTCGACGGTGCGCCATTTCGGCTCGGAGGCGCAGGCGGTGAGCAAGCCGAGAACGGAGAGGATCAGGACGGTTCGCACGGTTCTGCAGCGTGGGTCGTGAAGAGGATTCGGACCGAGGTGGCGAGGCACTATACCCGCCTCGGCATGGTCGCATCCCCTGTGCTCCTGGACCTCGACGGAACCTTGATCGATTCCCTGGCGGACATCGCCGCCACGACCAACCACGTCCGCGCCGCGTTCGGTCTCCCGCCGCTCCCCACGGCCGCGGTCCGGGGCATGATCGGCGACGGTGCCACGATGCTCCTGCGGCGCGCGCTGGCGGACGCCGGGCGCGAGGTTCCGGTCGCGGCGGCCTGGACGGTCTACCAGGATCACCACGAGGCGCAGTGCACGCAGGAGGTCCGTTTCTATCCCGGCGTGCCCGAGACGCTGGCCCGCTGGCGCGAGTCGGGGCGGCCGCTCGGTGTCGTCACCAACAAGCCCGAGCGCTTCGCGCGCCGGATCCTCGAACACCTCGACCTGATGCGGTTCTTCGGCGCCGTCGTCGGCGGCGATTCCGCCGCCGGCCGCAAGCCCGATCCCGGCCCGCTGCGTGCGGCGCTCGACCGTCTCGACGCGTCGCCGACCGGCGGACTGATGGCCGGCGACGGCCTGCAGGATCTCCGCGCCGGGCGCGCCGTGGGCCTGCGAACGGCGGCGGCGCTCTACGGCTTCCACGACCCGGCCGTGCTGCGGGCCGAGGGTGCGGACCAATTCTGGGTCGCGTTCGGCCAGCCCGAATGATCACGCGTCGGCACGGGCCCAGAGGCCCTGCGCGAGCACCGTGGCGGCCTGCATCAGGTTCAGCTCCAGCACCTTGTCCGGAGTGTCCGCGCGCGAGCCGGTGACGATCGGCAGCTCGGGCGCCGCCTCCACCATCGCGAACACCGGCACGCCGGCGTCCTGCAACGCCTGTGGCAGCCTCCGCAGCGAAGTGCGGAAGCCGATGTCGGTCACCCCGAGGTCCTTCACCGGCGCGAACCAGGCTTCCGCGCGCGGCAGCACCTCCTCGTGTCCCGCCAGCATCACACCGAACAGGCGACCCCCACCGCCCTCGATCGCGAACCCGCCGACGTGATGCGCGAGTTCGTCCGCGCCACGCCTCGAGACGTAGCCCGCGGTGCCGAGCCCCTGCTCGACTCCGGCGAGCAGCGCGAACCGGATCGTGCGCTTCGGCCGGTCGGGGAGTGCGGCGAGGATGCGGGCGGCCTCGATCAGCACCGCGCAGCCGGCGGCGTCGTCGAGTGCCCCCGGTCCGGTGTCCCACGAGTCCAGATGCGCCACCGCGAGCACGATGTCGTCGGGCGACTCGCGGCCCTTCAGATCGGCGAGCACGTCCGCGGTCGTGCCCTGCTCGGCGAACGACGCGCCGATCGTCACCTCGAGCTCGACGGGGCCGTTCGCCGCGAGCCGCCGCAGCAGCGCAGCGTCCTCCGCGGCGACGAATGCCGACGGAATCGCGCCGGGCTCGAACGGCTTGGCCCAGGTCGCGAGGCCGGTCGGCACGAGCGCGTATGGACGCTGCGCATCGACGAGCGCGAGCGTGGCGTTCGGACACGGTGGCTTCCGCGACGCCACGAGTGGCGCATACGCCGGGTCGACGAGGACGATGCCCTCCCCGACCCGGTCGAGGGTCAGCTTCGCGCGGACGGTGCCGTCGGTCGGCGGTGACCATCCGGAGGCCAGGATCGCGAGATCGCGTTCGATCGGCGCGACGATGCGCGCACGAGCCGGGCCACGAGTCCACGCGTGCGGGAACGTGAACGCATCGAGCCGCGCATCGAGGCCGTGCGCGGCGAACCGTTCGCGCGCCCACGCGGCGGCACGGTCGTAGCCCTCGGAGCCGGTCATGCGCGCGCCGATGCCGTCGCAGAGCGCGAGGAGCGTCGCCCGCGCCTCGCTGTGGAGATAGGCGGCCTCACGGATCGCCTCGGGAATCGGCACGTCCGCGGTCGCGCCCGGCTCCTGGACGACCGGCGCGGGGACCAACACGAAGGCAAACGCGATCCCGAGCATGTCGGACGAGGGTAGCGCGGTGAGCCGTGCGACGGCAGGCTGTCGCCCCCTTGGACGCCGCTCCCCCGTTCCTGCGCCTGCGGCTCGCGCTGTTCTACGCGGCGATCTTCGCCGTGCTCGGCACGTGGCTTCCGGTACTGGCCGAAGTGGCTCGAGGCGCGCGGTTGCGGGGACGCCGAGATCGGCGTGCTGGTCGGCGTCGCGATCTGGGTGCGGGTCGCGTTCGTGCCGTGGTTCGCCGGGCGCGTGGACCAGAGCGGCAGGCGGCGGACGGCGATCCTGGCGATGGCGTGGCTCGCGGTCGCGGCGGTCGTGCCGTTCGCGTGGGCGCACGGGTTCTGGGAACTCCTGTGGCCGAGCCTGTGCTTCGGGCTCACCTACCCGGTGCTGATCCCGTTGCACGACAGCCTGACCGAGCTGTGCGCGCGGCGCGTGCCGGGACTGCGATACGCGCGCATGCGGCTCTACGGATCGGCGGCGTTCCTGCTGACCGTCGTGCTGCTCGGTCAGCTGCTCGAGCGCAGCGGCACCGACCTGGTGCTGTGGACGTTGATCGGCGCGCTCGCGGCCACCGGCGTGTGCGCGGCGTTCCTGCCGGCGCCCGGCATCGCGCGGCCGCCGCGCGGTGGGCGACCGGTGCGTGAGCTGCTGTCGAACCGCGCCTTCGTCGCGGTGCTGGTCGCGACCGCGGTCGTGCAGTCGAGCCACGGTGCCTACTACGCCTTCTCGACGCTGCACTGGACCGGCGCCGGCGTGTCGGCGGGCACGGTCGGATTGCTGTGGGCCGAGGGCGTGATCGCCGAGATCGCGCTGTTCGCGTTCGGCGCATCATGGGCAGAACGGCTGGGCTCACGCCGACTGCTCCTGATCGGCGCGGGCGCCGGCGTCGTGCGCTGGGCCGCGTTGGCGTCGACGACCGCAGGACCGGCGCTGTTCGCCGTGAACTGGCTGCACGCACTGAGCTTCGGCGCAACGCATCTCGGTGCGATCGGCTTCGTGCAGCGCCGCATCGCGGGCGAACGATCGGCCACCGCCCAGAGCTTGCTGTCCGCGATCTCGACCGGGGCGGGCATGGCCTTGTCGACGATGGCAGCCGGCGTGTTGTACGAGCGGTTCGCGGGCGGGGCGTTCTGGGGGATGGTGGCGCTGGCAGTCGTCGGAGCAGCCGTGGCCTGGCGCGGAGTGCGGGGGGAGGCCGACGCGACGTGAGCGCGCGAGACACCGTCGAATCGGACCCTGCCTGATTCGAGGCCCTTCGCGGGCAAAGGCCGCGCGCCATGGACTCGCGCGCACGCTCGTCACCCCGACAAGTCGTCCAGCGTCCTCCCACTCCGCACGCTCTTGCGCTCCGTATGTGTCGGGTTGCGCCGCGCATCGGCGTCGTCGTCGTCCATCTTGATCAGCAGCCAATTCTCGTCGTCGCCGCCGACCCTCGCGTGCACCAGCGCATAGCCACCCTTCAACTTCTCCCCCGCGAACCGCACCTCGACCCGCCCGTCCTCGATCGCCGCCGCCATCGATGCGCGGTCGCCCCCGTTCGCACGCAGGTTCTCGTAGGTCCCGGCGTCCCAGACGATCACCGGCCCGGCCCCGTACTCCCCCTCCGGGATCCGCCCCTCGAAGTCGGCGTAGTCGAGAGGATGGTCCTCGACACGGACCGCCAGGCGCTTCTCGCGCGGATCGGTCGAAGGCCCCTTCGGTACCGCCCACGACACGAGCACGCCGTCGACCTCGAGCCGGAAGTCGAAGTGATGCGAGCGTGCCCCGTGCTCGTGGATCACGAATCGCCGGCCGCCGCGCTGCGCCCGCGACCCACCCTTCGGCTCCGGTGAATTCGAGAAGTCGCGCTTGTTCGCGTAGTCGTCGAGCTTGCGCTTCGCCATGCAAGTGTGCCGTAGGCGATGCTCCGCCGATCGTCAAACGCCCGCGCTCACACCGGACGTTCCGGCACGCCATTCTCGCGCGCCTTTCCGGGCGTCCGCTCGCGGAACACGAACCGGATGGGCACCTCCTCGACGCCGAAGTGTCGGCGCAGCGCGTTCTGCAGGTAGCGCTCGTATTGACCGCGGAACAGCTTCGGCTCGTTGACGAACACCAGCACCGTCGGCGGGTGCGTGCCGAGCTGGGTGCCGTAGTAGAGCTTCGGGATCTTGCCCTTGGTGCGCGGACTGAGGCGGACCTTCGCCGCTTGCAGCACCTCGTTGAGCTCCGACGTCGGGAAGCGCCGGCCGGCCTGCTCGTGCAGCTCGAACAAGAGCTCGATCGTCGGTGCCAGGTTGGTGCCCGTCTTCGCCGACAGGAACGCCACCGGCGCGTTCGCGAGCCCCGGGAGCTGCTGCCGCAAGTAGGCGTCCCACTTGTCGAGCTCGATCGACGGCGCGAGGTCGAGCTTGTTGCCGGCGATCACCACCGGCTTGTGATGGCTCGAGCAGTAGTGCGCGAGCTTCTTGTCGACCTGGCTGATCTCCTCGCGCACGTCGAACATGTGCACGACGACGTCTGCCCGCCGGATGCTCTCGGTCGAGCGCGAGTAGCTGAACAGCTCGATCGCGTCCTGCAGCCGGCTCTTCTTCCGCACTCCTGCAGTGTCGATCGCGATGAGCTTACGGTCACCGAGCTGGAACACGACGTCCACCGAGTCGCGCGTCGTACCCGGGATCTCGGAGACGATCACCCGCTCCTCCCCGGCGAGCGCATTGATGAGCGTCGACTTGCCCGAGTTGCGTTTGCCGACCACCGCGAATCGCAACACCGGTTCCGACTCCGGCTCGTGCTCGTCCAGATCCGCGGGCGGCAGCACGCCACCGACCCGATCGAGGACCTCGGTGATGCCGAAGCCCTCGAGCGCACTCGTCGCCACCGGATCGCCGAACCCGAGCCGGGCCCACTCGTGCACCAGCAGCTCTTCGCTGTGACTCTCGATCTTGTTGACCACGAGCACGATGGGCCGCCCGAGCTTGCGAAGTCGCTGCGCCACCAGCTCGTCACCCGGGACGAGCCCCTCCTTCCCGTCGACGACGAACACGATGACGTCGGCCGACTCGAGCGCGACCTGGATCTGCGACTCGATGTGCCCTTTCAGACGATCCTCGTCGACGAGTCCGAGTCCGCCGGTGTCGACGACCTCGAACCGCCGGTCACCGGTACTCGACAGGCACGACCACCCGGTCGCGAGTGACTCCCGCAGTGGGCTCGACGATCGCAACGCGCCGGCCCGCGAACCGGTTCAGCAGGCTCGACTTGCCGACGTTCGGTCGGCCGACGATCGTGACGACGGGCAGGGCCATGGGGATCCCCAAGGCAGCGATTTGGGGGGCAGAAGGTTACGGACTACCCGCAGCGACGCAAGGGCCGACCGCCGCAGTGGAAGCCGACAGCCGCGCGCGTTAGTTTCGGCAAGTTCGACCGACCGGTCGCGGCACGTGCCCAGACGCCGCCCCGGCAGCCCTCACCGAACCACGATGAAGCCATCCCCCGAGCTGCTCCGCCGGATCAACCGCCGCGCTCTCGCGCAGACGGTCGCGATGATCCGGCGCGCCAACCATCGGGACGACGCGGCACCCGGCGACCCGAAGGTCGGCGGGCACCCGGCGGCCTGCGCGTCGTGTCTGGAGATCCACTCGACGCTGCACTTCGCCGTCCGGGAGCCGCTCGACTTCTTCTGCTCGAAGCCACACGCGGCACCGCTGGACCACGCACTGTTCCACCTCGAGGGGCTGTTCCGGGACCCACACGGGGAATGGCTCGGCGACGAAGCGTCCGAGGCCGCGATGGACCGGTTGCGCTCCCTCTCCCGGGACGGTGAGCCGGTGCTCCAGTCCTATCACTCCGAGTTCGATCCGGACTGCTGGCGCATCCTGCCGTCGGGCACCGTCGGCATCCCGCCGGTGAACGCGGTGTTCCTCGCGCTGGCGTTCCGCTACGCCAAGGCGCACGGCTTCGACGACCTCGAGCAACCGCACTTCTGGTGCGTGATGGGCGACAGCGAGTTTCGCGAAGGCTCGCTGCTCGAAGCCCTGCCGGAGGCCGCCGAGCGCGAGCTCGGCAACGTCACCTGGATCGTCGACTACAACCGCCAGAGCCTCGACGGCACCCGCACCCCGAACGCGCGCGGGCTCGAGGGCACCGACGCCGACCGCATCGGTCGCACCGCTGCTGCGAACGGCTGGGAGGTCATCCAGCTGCGTCACGGCAAGTTCCGGCAGGAGCTGTTCGAGCGGCCAGGCGGCGAAGCCCTTCGCAACGTTCTCGAGGCCGGGCTCACCGACTTCCACCTGCAGACCTTGCTCTGGAAGAACGACGCCACGGCGATGCGCGACGCCGCCAAGGCGGCCGACCCGAAGTGCGCGAAGCTCGTCGACGGCCTGTCCGACGAGGACGTGCTACGGGCGTTCTTCGACGTGGGCGGCCACGACATCGAGCTGCTCGCCGAGGCCTTCGAGCGCTGCAAGCAGGACGATCGCCGGCCGACGATGGTCATCGCGCACACCATCAAGGGCCGCGGTCTGCGCTGCCAGGCGGCGACCGGCAATCACTCGACGATCCCGGAAGAGGACGAGGTGCTCGAGCTGCTCGCCGAGCAGGGCCTCGACGCGGAGCACCCCTACCGCCGCTTCGCCGACGACTCGGAAGAGGGCCGCTTCCTCGCCGCACGCGGTCAGGCGTGGCGGGAAGCCATCGCCGCGTCGGAGTCCCGCGCCGCCGAACGCCTCGCCGCGATCCGCGACGGCGTCGAAGCCGCGGGCGGCCTGCCCGACACGCTCGACATCAACCTCTCGATCGCACCCCTGACCCATACGCAATGGATGTGGGGTCAGCTCGCCGCGAAGCTCGTGCGCATCGGCGTGCACGACGAGCTGGCACGCGCCGGCAAGCCCGCGGGGAAGGAGCTCACCGAGGACGAGCAACGCTGGAACACCGTCGCCGACCTCGTCCTGACGCTGTCACCCGACGTCGGCACCTCGACGCAGATCAACTCCGCGATGGACCACAAGGTGTTCGGTCCCGAGGCGGATCGGGACTGGGAGTCACAGCTCGAGGTTCACGAGCGCCTTCGTCCGGGCGTCGCACCCACCGACGAGGCGTGGAGCCGTCACATCCGCTTCGACATCACCGAGGCCAACTGCATGTCGGCCACCGGTTCGTTCGGCAAGCTGGGCCACCTCGCCGGCATTCCGCTGCTGCCGATGATGACCGTCTACGACTTTTTCATCAAACGCGCGCTCGACCAGCTCTACTACGACCTCTACTGGGGCTCGAGCTTCGTGCTGATGGGCACGCCTTCCGGTGTGTCGCTGTCGCCGGAGGGCGCACAGCACAGCTGGAAGTCCGACATCCAGACGCCGAATCTCGTGACCTGGGAGCCGTCGTTCGCGCAGGAGCTCGATTGGATCCTCTGTGATGCGATTCGCCGCCACATCGAGGGCGACGACGTGGGCCGCAAGGGAGTGCTGATCCGCGCGGTCACGCGCGCGCTCGAGCAGAAGGCCCTGATGCAGTGGCTCCGGCGCCAGGCGCGGTTCAAGAAGGACCTCCCGGACGGCGCCGTCCTGTCCGCGCGGCGCGCCGACGGCGGTCTGCCCGAGGACGAGGTGCCGGCGATCGCCGACGGCGAGATCCTCGCCGCGCTCCGGCAGGACGTGCTCGCCGGCGGCTACAAGCTCGTCGACTGGACGGGCTACCGGGGCTACGAACCGGGTGAGAACGTCGTGCACCTCGTCACGATGGGCGCACTCGCGGAGGAGACCGTGGCCGCGAGCGAGAAGCTCCTCGAGCGCGGAATCTACGCGGACGTGATCGTCGCGAGCTCGCCCGATCTACTGTGCGGCATCCTCGCCGAGAAGTCCGGCCACCAGCACCTGCGCGACGGCCTCGGCATCGACGGCTCGCTGCACCTCGGCGCCCGCACGACCGCCGCCGAACCGCTGGAGGCGCTCGACGTCGTCGACCTCGCCGGTCGCCGGGTCCCGATCGTCAGCGTGCACGACGGCGAGGCGGGATTGCTCGACAACCTCGGCTCGATCGCCGGTGTGCGTCAGATCGCACTCGCGGTGCGGAAGTTCAGCAAGTCGGGCACGCCGGCAGACGTCTATCGCTACCACGGCCTCGACCCCGACTCGATCGTCGAGGCGTGTGGACGCGCTCTGGCGGAGACGGCGCTCGAGAACGTCCGGCTCTCGCAGGCAGCGTTCCAGGTCCTGCGGCGCCAACAGGACAGCGGAACGCGGACCGATTGGCGCACGTTGTGGCCGGACCCGGTTCGGTGAACGCGCCGGCAAGGCCTAACATGGAAACGCGATGACTCTCGACCCTCCTCCGCTCCGGCGCAGCGCCTCCCCACTGCCGCTGGTTCTCGCCGGCGTCGCGCTGGTCGCGACCGCCTGGCTCGCCTGGGACCGTCTCAGGCCGGAACCGGTCTACACCGAGGCGACGCCCCGCGCGATCGAGGCCCGG
This sequence comes from uncultured Planctomycetota bacterium, assembly GCA_963823025.1. GTDB lineage: Bacteria > Planctomycetota > UBA1135 > UBA1135 > UBA2386 > CAWGKH01. The sequence goes on from CAWGKH010000021.1 coordinate 228,822, forward strand.
GGCGATCTCGCCGACTACGAGAAGACGACGATCCGGATCTTCGAGGAGAACGCGCCGTCGGTCGTGCACATCACGACGATCGCCCAGTCGCAGCTCACCGGTGAGGTCAGCGAAGGCACCGGTGCCGGCTTCGTCTGGGACGCCCGCGGCTACGTGGTGACGAACTTCCACGTCGTCTGGGACCGGACCAACCGGGAGATCGCCAGCAACGTGCTCGTGCGATTCGCACACCAGCCCGATCGCCAGGGCGTGGTCGTCGGATTCGAGCCGACCGTCGACATCGCGGTCGTCAAGCTCGTCGACCCACCGTCCGACCTGAAACCGATCCCGCTCGGCACCTCCAAGGACCTGCAGGTCGGCCAGTCGGTGTTCGCGATCGGCAATCCGTTCGGTCTCGATCAGACCTTGACGACCGGTGTCGTCAGCGCACTCGACCGCGTCATCGACTCGATCGCCGGCACCCCGATCCAGGGGGTCATCCAGGTCGACGCGGCGATCAACCCCGGCAATTCGGGCGGCCCGTTGCTCGACAGTGCGGGCCGGCTGATCGGCATGAACACCGCGATCCTGAGCCCGAGCGGCAGCAACGCGGGCATCGGCTTCGCAGTCCCGGTCGACACGATCAATCGAGTCGCCCCGCGGCTGATCCGCGGGGAGAAGGGCAACCGGCCGGCGCTCGGCATCCACCTCGCGCGGTACGCGTACACCTACGAGGGTCACCGCCACCCGATGGTGGGTCAGGTGATCCCGGACACCGGTGCGGCGACGGCCGGACTGCACGGCATGGACGGCGGCTACGGCGACGTGATCCTCGCCGTCGACAACGCCCCGATCGAGAGCGTCGAGGACCTGCTCGCCGTCCTCGACCAGAAGCAGGTCGGCCAGACGGTGAAGTTGAAGATCCTGCGCGACACCGGCGGCGGCGTGTTCAAGGAGATGGAGGTGTCCGTCCCCCTGAAGACCGAGAACCCGCGATAGGCGCGCCTCACCGCGCCTAGACGCCGTAGACCTCACCGTCCTTGACCGTCAGCAGCACCGGGTTGCCACCGAACACGTAGCCGAGCCCCTCGAAGCTCGGCAGGTCGAGCGCGACGAAGTCCGCCCGTTTGCCCGGATGGAGCGTGCCGACCTCGCCGTCCAGGCCGAGGGACGCCGCGGGATTGATCGTCGTCGCGCACAGACACTCGGCAGGCGTCATGTGCAACAGCACGCAGGCGAGCGTGACGATCAACGGCATCGACATCGCGTAGCACGAGCCGGGGTTGAAGTCCGACGCGAGCGCCACCGCGCAGCCGGCATCGAGCATCGCCCGCGCGGGCGCATGCCGATGCTTGCCGAGCAAGAAGCTGGTTCCGGGCAGGAGCACGGCCATCGTCGCCGAGCTGGCAAGCGCCTGGACGCCCGCCTCCGAGACCACGGCCAGGTGGTCGGCGGAGTCGGCGCCGAGTTCGACCGCGAGCTCGGCCCCACCCATCGGCTGGATCTCGTCCGCGTGCACGCGCAGCCGCAGACCACGCGCCTTCGCGGCCGACAGCACCCGCCGGCTCTGCTCGAGATCGAACACGCCCGGCTCCGCGAACACGTCGCACGACTCGCAGAGCCCGTCGACCGCGGGCAGCATCTGATCGACCACCAGCGCGACGAAGGCGTCGCGGCGGTCGCGATATTCGAGCGGCACCTCGTGCGCGCCGAGAAACGTCCGGTGGACGGTCAGCGGGTGATCCTCCATCGCGCGCGTCAACGCGCGCAGGCTCTTCACCTCGTTCTCGACGTCGAGCCCGTAGCCGCTCTTGGCCTCGATCGTCGTCGTGCCGTTCGCCAGGAACTTGTCGAGGTTCTGATCGACGCGCGCCACCAGCGCGTCCTCGTCCATCGCGCGCAGCGAGCGAACCGAGCTCAGGATGCCACCCCCTGCCGACGCGATCGCCATGTAGTCGGCGCCCGCGCAGCGCATGTGGAACTCGCGCTCCCGCGTCGCGGCGAACACCGGGTGCGTGTGGCAGTCGACGAAGCCCGGCAGCACGACGGTGTCGGTGAGGTCGAGGACGTCCTCGGCGACATAGGCCGCCGTGATCGCGTCGGTGGGGCCAGCCGCGACGATCCGACCGTCGCGCACCGCGATCGCGCCGTCGGTGACGACGTCGACCGTCCGCATCGCCTCACCGCGCCGTGCGCCGCGCGGCGAGCCGGCGGTCAGCGGCACCATCTCCTTCGCGTGGACGAACAGGCGATCGACGGCTTCCGGCATGCGAAGCGATGATACCGGCAGCAGGCGCCGGGGCCGCGTGCGGACCGGCCGGACTACCGGGCGCGTGCGCTCGCGCGCTCCGATCGGCGGCCGTTCTCGTGCATGCCCCCCTCGCCGGTGTTCGCGCGCGAGAACATCACCGTCAGGCGCTCGTGGATCCGCTTTCGCGCGCGGAAGACCACCATCTTCAACGCTTCGGGGCGGATGCGCAGAACCTTCGCGATCTCGGCATAGCGCAGCCCCTTCACCTCGACCATCTGGAGCACGAACCGTTCGCGCTCGCTCAAGCCGTGGTAGGCGTCGAGATACCAACCGAGCAGCAGCGCGAAGGCCCTGCACGTCGCCGCGTACTCCTCGCCGTGTTCCGCCCGCGCACTCGGCTCCCCCACCCGGGGGTCGCATTCCTGGCTGAGCTGCTCGTCGGTGCGAAGCTGGAGCTCCGGACCCGATCGAGCCTTGCGCAGCTGCCGCCGGATCACGTTGTCGACGATCGTCGACGACCATGCCCGGAACGCACCGGGCCGTCCGGCATCGAACCGGTCCGGATAGCGGTAGACGTTGACCAAGGAGTCCTGGAGGACTTCCTCCGGATCGAGACCCAACCCGAGCGCGCGGAGTCGGGCGCCGATCCGACGCTGGAGACGACGCTGCACGAGCGACACGAGCTGCTCGAAGACCGCGGCATCGCCGGTGCGCCGGAACGCGTCCATCAGCGTCGTGGCCAGCGCATCGCGCCGGCGATCCGCGTCGAGATCGTCGGCGAGGGCGAAGCGTTCCTCTGGCGGTGGTTCGCCGTGCGCGGCCAGGAGGCGCCGCGCGGCAGCCTCGTCTTGCGAGACACGTCGCGCCGGCGGGGCGATCTCCCGCCGGGGGGCGACGAGCTCGAGTGCGTGCGAGATCGTCATGGCGACGGCGGCGAAAGCGAATCCCGGACCGGACCGCGCCGATCGCTCGAAAATCGACGGGCTCGCCCGCAACTGCCCGCGAGCAGCGAAGTTGCGACAGGATGGCAGCCCCGGAGCCCGGCGCGTCCGGATTTCGGACGCCCGTCGGTGTGCCGATCCGAACACCGGCTTGAGCGCTTCGCCACCCCGCGCCGATCTGTGTGCATGGACGCCCTGGCCCCCCGGAAAGCGACCGCGACACCGTGACCTCCGGCTCCGTCATCGCTGCAACCGCCGCGACACGGGTGCCGTCGATCCTCGCCATCCGCGATCTTCGGCGGCGCCTGTGCGCGCACTCCGGTCGGCTCGACTCGCTCGATCTGCTGACGGCCCTGCTCGCGCTGGACCCGGCGACGACCTGCCGCGCGCTCGGCATCCTGCTGGCACCGCTCCACGGCTCGCCGCCCGAACGTCCCTGCCGCTCGATCGGTGACGTCGCGAACGCCTTGGGCCGGTCCGGCCTCCAGCGGCTGTTCGACGTCCCCGAGCTGCTCCCGGACGGAACCCGCAAGCTGCGCGTGCTGTGGCTGCACGCGATCGCCACTGCGTGCGCGGCGCGCCGGCTCGCGAAGTCGACCGGCGTCGGCGACCCGGACCACGCCTATCTCGCCGGTCTCGTCCACGACACGTCGGCCTGGGCGCGCGCCGCGCTCGGCCCGGCACGGTCGGCGCACCTCGCCCGGACGATCGAGCAGTGGCTCGCGCTGACGCCGCCATCGTCCCCCGAGGACCCGCACGACGACGAGGCGCTCGCAACTCCGCCCGAGGACCTCGTCCGGAACGATCCCGCGTCCCTGATCGTGACCGCCGAGCGGCTGGCCTCGCTCGCCGACCTCGGTCATCGCCCCCCGACGACGCACCGCAGCAGCCGGTTGTCACGACTGGCCGCAACCTCGCACGAAGCGCTGATCCTCGCACACGAGATCCGGCACGACGTCGAAGAAGCGCTGGCGGAATTCGGCCTGGGCTCGGCGAGCGAAACCGAAGCCGTGGCACCGGACGAGGCTCCGGCCGACCTGTTCGGCAGGCCCTGCCGCCCGGCGCAGACCGACATGGTGCTCGCGCTGCTGCAATGCAAGCACGCCTCGAGCTACAAGGCGATCACGACGCTCGCGACCGCCTCGGCGGTCCGGTTCCTCGACTTCGACCGCGGGTTCTACGTCAGCTGGCATCCGAAGATCGACCGCTGCTTCGTCCGCACCAAGACCGACCTGACCCGGGTGCCGATCGTCCGTGCGCCGGTCCAGCCCACCGAGCAGGAGCGCGAAACCCTCGACGCGATCGTCCGTGACGGGACGCCGCTGCTCGTCGAGCCCGGACCCGAGCCGCATGGGCTGTCCGCCTGGCTCGGCGCCACCGAGATGATCCTCGCGCCGCTCGACCGCGGGACCCGAGCGTCGAGCTTCCTGGTCCTCGACCGCGCGACGTCCGGCCGCCGGATCGACCCCGCCACCGACATGCGCGAGGTCGCGGCACTCGCCGGCTTCGTGACGCTCCTGATCGACAACTTCCGCCTGCGGGTCCACCGGCTGCGGGCACGACGGGACGCGACGATCGACACCCTCACGCGCCTCGCGAATCGGGGATTCGGCATGCTGACGCTCGAACAGAGCGTGGCGCGCGCACGACGCACGGCGTCCCCGCTGTGTGTCCTGATGGTCGATCTCGACGAGTTCAAGGCGCTCAACGACCGTCTCGGCCATCTGGCGGGCGATCACGCGCTGCGGCTCGCGGCGCAGGTCCTCCGGCGCAGCGTGCGCCGTGCCGACACCGTGTGCCGGTACGGCGGCGAGGAGTTCCTGATCGTGTTGCCGGACACGGGCCCGCAGGAAGCGTCGCTCCTGGCCGCACGCCTGTTCACGGCGATCGACGCACAGAGCAACGCCGAGGGACTGCCCGTCACCGCATCGATCGGACTCGCCTCGCTGCGCCACGGCGAGGACAGCGTCGAGGATCTCCTCCAGCGAGCCGACCGCGCGCTGTACACCAGCAAGGTCTGGGGGCGGAACCGCTTCAGCGCCGACACCGAGTGACTCCGCGCCCGAAGACGCCGCCGCATCGGCGAGAAACGCCTGCTCGCCGACCCGGCCGGCAGGCTTGGACAGCTCTGGCGGGCGGCCGTATCCTGGCGGAGACCTTGGACGAGTCCTGCCATCCAGCCGGCCGGTTCGAACGGCGGGAGCCGGTGCGTTGATCGACGACCCCTGCAGTACCTTCCGCGGGATCGGCGCCTCCGGTCTCGCGCTCCGAACGGCGATCGATGTCCAAGCCCTCGACTCCGGGGCATCCGCGAACCCCTGGCTGCTCGCCGGCGGCTTCCTCGGCCTCGCCATCGCCTTCGTCGGCGCGCTGACCGCCGCGTCGTTGCTGGTCTACTCCCCGACCAAGCTGTCCCGTCAGCCGGCGGGGGCCGCGCTCGCCGAACACCTGGACGACGCCGAGCACGACTACCAGGTGCTGGGACGGCTGCTGGCGATCGCCGGCAGCGTCCTGGCTGGCTTCTTCGTGTGGTACGGCGCCGGACCGTTCCGCGGCGAAGCCCTCGCGATCGGCTTCGTGCTGTCGGCACTGCTCTGCGCGGTGCTGCCCGCGCGCATCGCCAACGCCCGCGCGGAGCCGGTCGTCGCCGCGACGATCCGACTGCTCCGGCCGGTGCGACTCGCGCTGCACTGGCCGCTCCTCGCCCCGCTCGACGTCCTGGCACGTCTCTCGCTGCGCGTCCTGCGGGTGCCCAGGGACGAGGAGCCCCCGGCCGCCGACGAGATCGCGGACGACATCCTCGCCGCGGTGCACGACTCGGCGCAGGAGGCGGCGTTGCCCGACGAGGAACGCGCCTGGATCGAGAACATCGTCGAGCTGAAGGACCAGGCGGCGAGCGAGATCATGACCCCTCGGACCGACGTCGTCGCGTTCCCTCGCGAGATGCCGCTGTCCGAGGCCGTGCACCGGGCCGTCGACGAGGGCTTCTCGCGCTACCCGGTCTACGAGGAGCGCATCGATCGGATCGTCGGCGTCTTCTATGCGAAGGACGCGCTCGCGCTGATCGCCGATCCCGACGCCCTCGAGCAGCGAACCGTCGGCGAGATCGCGCGCCCCGCGCTGTTCGTGCCGGAAGGGATGAACCTCGTCGAGCTGCTGCGCCAGCTCCGCGCGACGAAGCGCGGGATGGCGATCGTGCTCGACGAGTACGGCGGGACCTCCGGGTTGGTGTCGCTCGAGGACGTCCTCGAGGAGATCGTCGGCGAGATCCAGGACGAGTACGACCTGCACGAGGACCCGGAGCTGCAGGTCGTCGAGCCCGGTCACGTGATCGAGGTCACCGGCCGCACGAGGGTGTTCGAAGCCAACGAGGTCCTCGGCTCGCGCATCCCCGAAGGCGAGGACTACGACACGGTCGCGGGCTACGTGTTCACGACGCTCGACCGGATCCCGAAGGTCGGCGAGACGGTGCTCCTCGACGGACTCGAGGTCCGCATTCTCGAGGCCGACGCGCGGCGGATCGCTCGCATGCGATTGACCCTCGACGAGTCCCCGCAGGTGCCCGCCGCGGCCAACGGCGGCGCCACCGAGTCCCGGAACGGCCTGGAGGCCTGACGCGGACACCGTGCTGGCTCTGGTCTGGAGGCGTGCCGACGTCCGCGAGACCAGCCGTCTGGTCACGCTGCTGACGCGGGAGCGCGGCAAGTTCACCGCGCTCGCGAAGGGTGCGCATCGCCCGAACAGCGCGTGTCTCGGCCGTCTCGACTTCCTGAATCGCGTCGACGTCGCGATCTCCGGTCGCGGCATCCCGCTCCTCGGCGCGGTCAAGCTGGTCCACGAGCCGCGGGCGTTCCGCGAGTCGAGCCGGTTCCTCGTCGCGGCGCACTTCGCCGAGCTGCTCGATGCGGCGTTCGTGCCAGAGCGCGTCGACGCCGAGCTGTTCGACCTCGCACTCGGCGGCTTCACGCTGTGCGAACGGGCACCGGGCGCGCACCTGCCCGCGGTGCTGGCCGGGCTCGAGGCGCGCTTTCTCGAGACCCTCGGGGTGCTGGGCGCGCCGGACGCGTGCGGCGAATGCGGACGCAGGGTGTCCGACGGCGCGAACCTGTGGGCGTCCCCGGGGCGGGCCTCGCTGGCTTGCGACGACCACCGGGGCCCGAGCGACCGGGCGGTGTCCTGGCGCGCGATCCGAGTCCTCGCGCGGTCGGCGACCGCACCGGGACGCGAGCTCGCCACCACGCGCCCGGGACCCGGCACCGGCGAAGCGCTCGGACTCCTCGGCGCGTGGCTCGAGCACGCGCTCGAGTTCCGGCCCCGACTCCGCAACCTCGCGATCGACGCGCTCGCGGGCGCGCGCTCGACGCGGAGCGCTCCATCGCCTTCAATCCGGCCATGATCCGCCGTCCCGGGAGCCTCGCCTGCCTCGCGCTGCTCGGCGCGCTCGCGGGCTGCGGCACGGCACCACCGATCCACCCGGCCAGCCCCGGAGAAGCGCTCGATGCCGCGAGCGCCCTCCTCGACCAGAATCGCGCCGACGAGGCCCGGGCCGTGCTGCGGCTCGTCGATCGCGACGAGCTGTTCACCGACGAGCGCGCGCGCTTCGACCTCCTCTGGGCGACCGCCCTGCAACGCACCGGCAGCAGCTACGATGCCTTCAAGGTGATCCGCAACTTCGCCGACGAGCACCGCTTCAGTGAGCTCCTCCCCCGGGTCGAGGCGCTGCACTACGAGATCGGCGCGACCTTGGCGCAGAGCGACGCCGGCTACTTCATCTTCGGCTCCGACAAGGAGGACGCCGCGATCGTGCTCCGCGAATTCGTCGAGCGCTACGGCGGCAACTCCCGGATCCCCGACGCGCTCAAGACGCTCGGCGATCTCGCGTTCGACAACGAGCGCTACGCCGAGGCGCGCCATCGATACGAACAGATCGCCGAGGATCACCCCGCCAGCGAATGGGTGCCGTACGCGCGCTTCCGGATCTCGATCTGCTCGTTCCGGAGCCTCGTCGGACCGCAGTACGACTTCGAGCAGATGCGCCGCTCGCGCAACGAGTTGCGCGACTACCTGGCGACGAGTCCCGAGCGGCCGGAGTTCCGGAAGCAGGCGAGCGACTGTCTCGCGACGGTCGAGAAGTGGATCCGCGAGCGCTACTGGATCAACGCCCGCTTCTACCGCACGGTCGGGAGCGAGATCGGGGAGCGGAACCAGCTCGACGAGCTGATCCGGGACTACCCCGACAGCGACGCCGCGAAGCAGGCGAAGGACCGGCTCCGCGAGCTGGACGGCAAGTCGCAGAAGCCGGGGGACGGGCCGTCGTGACGCGTCGCCGCCGGATCGCCCGCCTCGGCGCGGTGGCCGCGCTGCTGTCGCTGGCCGGCTGCGGTTACAGCGTCGGCTACGACAACGCCGGCCCCCCTGGCCGCCGCGTCGCGGTCGACGTCGCCGGCAACTCGACGTTCCGACAGCGGCTCGAGATCCCGCTGACCCGCGCGCTCGTCGACGCGGTCCCGGTGTACTCGAACATGCAGCTGTCCGGTCACCGCGACGCGGACCAGATCCTCCAGGTGAACATCGAGAACATCGAGGGCCGGGCGCTGGTCCGAGCCGGCACCACCCCCGTCCGCGAAGGCGCGTTGGACTACCGCGTGCGGGCCAAGCTGATCGACGCCCGGACCGGCGAGGTGCTGAAGGACGAGATCGTCCTCGACCGGGCCGAGTTCCGAATTCCGGTCGGCGAGACCGAAGCCTCCGCGGTCGCGGAGGCTTCTTCGACCTCGCCCGTAAGATCGTGCTTGCCCTTGAGGAGGGGTTCTGACGAACTACTCCGTGGCGGCCCGGAAACGGGGAGAATCCCCTGAGCCCGATCGCCGGCAAGACCATCGTCAGGGCCGTTTTGGCCGACAGTGCGGAAGGCCCCGGGCCGTAGACCACACATGACCGACCCGAAGAACCCTCAGAAGCCCGCGGGGGATGGCGAGAAGTCGCAGGGGCGGAAGCCTCGCGGCCTCGGCGGCGTGCTCCTGATCGTCGCGCTCCTGCTGACGCTGTTCGTGATGATCTCCCAGTCGGGGATGCAGCAGGAGGCGTCGGTCTACGACTTCTACCGCTACCTGTTCAACGGCCGCATCCAGACCACGAGCTGGGAGCTGCCCGATCGCGTGGTCGCGCAGGTGACGCCGCACGAACGCGGCGCCGACGCGAAGACCATCAAGATCGAGGTCGCGATCGACAAGTCGGTGGAGGACGACCTGTCCCAGATCCGGCGGCTCGTCGCCCTGGCCCCGACGTTCGACTCGAAGCGCTACTTCGGCAAGACTCCGGAGTTCATGGACGAGCTCGCGTCGGGTGCGATCAGCGTCACGCGGGCGATCTTCGTCTCGGAGCAGCCGAGCAATCTGGCGCAACCGCGCGAGGGCGAAGTCCAGCCTCCACACCAGCACTACCTGATCGCGATCGTCGACGACGGCAGCGGCGACAAGCTCGTGCGCATCGAGCCGAAGTCCACGGACACCGCGCACAACCTCGTCGCGCTCCGCAACGAGCTCCGGTCCCATGACGTGCCGATCGCGGACCGCAGCCTGTCGCTCGACCCGCGGACGATGCGGATCGAGAAGCCGAACACCGCCCTGCTCTACTTCGTCAGCACGATCGGCCCGTGGCTGCTCGTGCTGCTGATCGTCTGGTTCTTCATCGTCCGGCAGATGCGCGCACCGGGCGGTTCGGGCGGCGTGTTGTCGTTCGGCCGGAGCCGTGCGGCGCTCTACACCAAGGAGAACCGCACCAACGTCACCTTCGACGACGTCGCCGGCATCGAGGAGGCCAAGGACGAGGTCCGCGAGATCATCGAGTTCCTGAAGAACCCGCAGAAGTTCCAAAGCTCGGCGGCCGCATCCCGCGCGGCGTGCTGCTCGTCGGCTCGCCCGGGACCGGCAAGACGCTGCTCGCCAAGGCGATCGCCGGCGAGGCCGACGTGCCGTTCTTCAGCATCTCCGGCTCGGACTTCGTCGAGATGTTCGTCGGCGTCGGCGCGAGCCGCGTGCGCGACCTGTTCAAGCAGGCGCGCGAGAACAGCCCGTGCATCGTGTTCCTCGACGAGATCGACGCCGTCGGCCGCAAGCGCGGCACCGGGATGGGCGGCGGCCACGACGAGCGCGAGCAGACGCTCAACGCGATCCTCGTCGAGATGGACGGCTTCGACAGCGACAAGGGCATGATCCTGATCGCCGCGACGAACCGCCCCGACGTGCTCGACCCGGCGCTGCTGCGTCCCGGCCGCTTCGACCGGCAGGTCGTCATCGACATGCCCGACGTCAAGGGCCGCGAGGCGATCCTCAAGGTCCACGCACGCAAGATCAAGCTGCGCCCCGGCGTCGAGCTCGCGCTGATCGCGCGGGCCACGCCCGGGTTCTCCGGCGCCGACCTGGCGGCCCTGATCAACGAGGCGGCGATCCTCGCGGCCATGCGCAACAAGGACTACGTCGAGCTGGCCGACCTCGAGGAGGCCCGCGACAAGATCCGCTGGGGCCGCGAGAAGCGCTCGCGCCACGTGGCCGAGGAGGATCTGCGGGTCACCGCCTACCACGAGGCCGGCCACGCCCTGGTCGCGTCGCTGGTCCCCGGACAGGACCCGATCCACAAGGTGACGATCGTCTCCCGCGGCATGGCGCTCGGCGCCACGATGTCGCTGCCCGAACGCGACGACTACCACCAGCGGCGCACCAAGCTGATGGGCATGATCGCGGTGTTCTACGGCGGCCGGATCGCCGAGGAAGTCGTGTTCGGCGACGTCTCCGCCGGTGCCCAGAACGACATCGAGCAGGCGACCCACCTCGCGAAGATCATGGTGTGCGAGCTCGGCATGAGCGACGCGGTCGGGCCGATCAACTACACCTCCGCGCGCGAGGCCGGCTTCCTCGGCCGGGAGTTCCAGATCGCCGGCGACCTGTCGGAGTCGACGCTGGCCCTGATCAACCAGGAGGTCCGCCGGATCTGCGACGACCAGTTCCGGCACGCCCGCGAGCTGATCCAGACCCACCGGGCCGAGCTCGACGCGATCGCGCAGGGCTTGATGAAGTTCGAGACCCTGCACGGCGACGAGGTGGCAGCCGTGGTGCGGGGCGACGATCTCGAGCGCTATCGGGCGGCGCGCAAGCGCAACGAGCTGCCACCGCCCAAGCCCGCGGGCGGCGGCCGGGAAGAACCCGACGTCGGCCTCTCCGGCGCCGAGGGCCTCGCCCATCCGTGACGGCGATCCGGATCGGTCGTCCCGGCGGCGTCGAGCTCGAGCTCGGCGCCGGCCGGACCCGCCTGATGGGCGTCGTGAACCTCTCCCCCGACTCGTTCCAGGCCGTCGGGCGCCACGCCACGGCCGAAGCTGCGGTGACGCACGCACGGGCCCTGTGCGACGCAGGGGCAGACCTCGTCGACGTCGGTGGCGAGAGCACGCGGCCGGGGCACTCGCGCGTCCCGGCGCCGGAGCAGATCCGGCGGGTCGTCCCGGCGATCGAGGCACTCCGGTCGACGCTGACGGTGCCGATCGCCGTCGACACGACCCTCGCGGCCGTGGCCCGCGCGGCGCTGGACGCCGGCGCGGACTGGGTGAACGACACGTCGGCGTTCCGGCACGATCCCGAGCTCGCGGGTCTCTGCGCCGAACGCCGGTGCCCGGTGGTCCTGATGCACCGCTTCGAGCCCCCACGGCGCACGGGCGACGAGCCCCCCGCCGGCCGCCGGTTGGTGCGCGGGATCGCGATGGCATTGGCCGAACGCGTCCGATTCGCGGTAGCGCGCGGCGTCGATCGTTCGCGTATCGTCCTCGATCCCGGCATCGGTTTCGGCACCCGACCGGACGACAATCTCTCCATGCACGCGTTCGTCGACGAGCTGCGCGCCCCGGGCTGTCCACTGCTGTTCGGGACCTCGCGCAAGTCGTTCCTCGGGTACGTCACCGGACGACCCGAGGCGGACCGTCTGTGGGCGACCGCGGGCAGCGTGGCCTGGTTGGCGGCGCAGCGGGTCGAGATCCTGCGGGTCCACGACGTCGCCGAGATGCGCGACGTCGTCGCGGTGGTCGATGCGGTCGCGTCGATTCGAGTCCGGGAGGAGGACCGCGCGACGTGATCGCGGTGATGCACGAGAACGTCGCGATGGTGATCGAGGTCGTGATCTTCGCGACCGGCATCTACATCGTGCTTCGTTTCCTCCGGGCGACGCGCGGCTCCGGGGTGATCCGCGGACTCAGCCTGATCCTGATCGGCGGCCTGATCACGTTCACGATCCTGACGAAGACGCTGCACCTGCGCCGGCTGGATCTCGTGTTCCAGAGCCTGCGGGGGGTCGCGATGGTCGGGCTCATCATCGTGTTCCAACCGGAGATCCGCCGCGCGATCGTGCACCTCGGCGAGTCCCCGATCTTCAACCGCTTCTTCCGGCGCGAGATCAAGACGATGCAGCGCCTGATCCGCGCGGTGGCCCGCCTCAGCAAGGAGCGCACCGGCGCCCTGATCGCGATCGAACGCGACGGCTCGCTGTCGGCGTACGCCGAGCAGGGCATCCACCTCGACGCCGAGGTGAACTCGTTCCTGGTCGAGTCGATCTTCCACAAGGGCTCGGCGCTACACGACGGCGCGATGATCCTCCGGGGAGACCGCATCGTCGCGGCCTCGTGCGTGCTGCCGCTCAGCGACGCCCAGAACATCGATCGCCGCCTCGGCACGCGACACCGCGCCGCGCTCGGCCTTGCCGAGGAGACCGATGCGCTCTCGATCGTCGTGTCGGAGGAGACCGGCAAGATCTCGACCGCGTTCGGCGGCGAGCTCCAGCACGACATCTCCCTCGAGACCCTCGAGCGCACGATCGAGAAGACGCTCGGTTCGCGGAAAGGAGGCGAGTCGTGAGCGCCCAGTCCAAACGCAGCGGTGAAGTCCGCGCTGCTCGGAGTCCTGCTGGACGACCCGTGGCGCAAGCTCGCATCCATCGTGCTCGCGGTGCTGCTCTGGGAGTTCCTCGACGACCAGGTCACCGAGCACGTCAGCGTCGACGCGGCGATGAAGGCGATGGGGCCAGCGGAGGACGCAACGGCCGTCGAGTCGAACACCGTCGTGCTCCGGGTCGACACGCAGAGCTACTCGGTGCTGGAGATCAAGGACGCACGCACCGGCGAGGCGATCCACGACCTCTCGCTGATGCTCTCCGGAGCGAAGCGCCTGGTCGCGGCGGCGGCACAGGAGGCGGTGTTCCAGGTGACCCTGGAGCCCGAGCTCCGTGGCGGACGCACGGTGGCGGAGTTCGACGTCACCGACGTCAACGCCGTGACCGCCCGCTACCAGGGACTGGTCCAGTCGATGAACCCGCCGAAGCTCGTCGTCGAGCTCGAACAGAACACCACCAAGACGATCAACGGTCCCGGGACCGGATCGACGTCCAGCCGCCACCGAACTCGACCGGATTCCTGCAGCGCCTCGTCTGGGAGGACGCGCAGTTCACTCCCGGGTCGGTGAAGGTCCGCGGCCCCGCCGGCGCGGTCAACGAGCTCGCTCGGGAGGGCCGGAAGTTGTGGGCGTTCAAGCCGGGCATCCCGACCGCGGGGCAGGCCCAGATCCGCCAGACGCTCGAGCCGCTCGACGTCGATTCAGCACGTGCGGTTCGACGTCGAGAGTGTGCAGATCATCATCCCGCTCCGCGCGAAGCCGAGTAGTCAATTCCGCGGGCGGCGAAAAACCAGGGCAGTCTCAAAAAGCGTGATCTCCGCCCGCAGCGACTCCATGTGCAGCCGGTCGATGAAAGCCAACCCCCGTCGGGCAACCTCGTCCGGCAAGCGGACATTCGGGACAGGTCACGGGCAGCCTGAATTTCATCCTGGACGGTAACCGTCTCGTCGGCATAAGTCAACACCATCTTCCTCGGGTTCTGCTGGTAGGCCTGGACCCGCCGGTAAGCTTCCAGGCGTTCTTCAGGTTCAACCAGGCCGCGCACCAGCACCCGCAGTCCAAACCGGTCCAGTATCTGCGGGCGCAGACGGCCCTCTTCGGGATTCATCGAACCGACTAATACAAAATGCGAGCGATAAGTGGCCGAAACCGGACCGTCCGAACGGTGTAATTTCCCTGGGCAGCCGCATCCAGAATGGCATCCACAATTTCATCGGCCAGCAGGTTGACATCGTCCACATACAGCAGGTTGCGATCCGCCTGGGCTAAAAGCCCGCGCCGCAGCCGCAGCCGGTCGTGGATTGCGGCGCGCTCGTCGACCCCGCCCACGACATCCTCCAACTGGGAATTTAACGGCAGATCCACCAGCCGCACCCGGTCCGGCCGCGCCAGAGGTTCGCCTTCGGCATACTTTTTGGCGCAGTCCGGGCAAACTGCATCAATTCCGCCGGCTTCAATATCCTCCGGCATGCAGCCGTAATAGCACAGGCTGGCGGCACCATCGGCAGCAAATCGACCAGGCTGCGGACGGCGGTCGTTTTCCCGGTGCCGCGCGGGCCGATCAGCAGCACACCGCCCACCGCGGGGTTAATGAGCGCCAGCAGCAGGGCCAGCTTCATTTCTTTTTGGCCCACGACTGCCAAAAATGGGAATGGCAGAATTTCTGCCAGGCCTGCATCGCTTTCATTCGTCCGAGGCTGGTAACCGCGGCCTGAAACCCGTTGGATCAGATCGCGGCAATGAACGAACGCCACCTGTCTCGGTGTCCTGTGGCTATTTGGGTTCTGAT
>CAWGKH010000022.1:0-139929 GCA_963823025.1 uncultured Planctomycetota bacterium
CGGACAAGAACCTCGGCGCGTGGCTCATCGAGCAGACCGGCCGGCAGATGGACCTGTGGCCCGGGACGTGCCAGGTGCACATCACGTTCAACGAGCGCAAGATCCTCGACCTCAAGGCGCAGCACCCGAACGCGAAGTTCATCGCCCATCCCGAGTGTGAGGACCACGTGCTGCGCCACGCCGACCTGGTCGGCTCGACCAAGCGGCTGCTGCACTTCGTCGCCGAGGACCCGGCACCCGAGTTCATCGTCGGCACCGAGAGCGGCATCCTCTACACGATGCAGAGAGCCGCGCCGGACAAGGTCCTGATCCCGGCTCCGGTCGACAGCGGCCCCGGCTGCACGGCGTGCGGCGAGTGCCCGCACATGAAGCGCAACACGATCGAGAAGGTCTACCTCGCGCTGCGCGATCTGAAACCCCGCATCGAGATGGACGAGGAGTTGCGCCGGCGCGCGGAGATCCCGCTGCTCCGCATGCTCGAGCTGTCTTGAGCCGCCGTTCCGATGCCCGTCCCCACCTCGCAGGGCGAACGCCCGCTCGTCGTCCGCGGTGCGTTCCTGGTGCTGGGGCTCGTGATCGTGGTCGTCACCATCCAGCAGTGGCGCAATCAGCCGGTCGAAGGTCCGCAGCCGGGTCTCGGCTTCTACCTGCTGCCGCTGATGATGGCATCGAGCCTGGTCGTGCAGTTCTGGGGGAAGACGCGGCGCTCGCCGCTCCTGTTCGTGTCGCTCGGACTGCTCGTCTGCAGCCTCGTCGTGCTGTGGCTCACCGTCAGCGGCCGCCTGTGATCGCCGGCGCGCTGCACTCCGCCTCGCGATAGACTCCGCGCCGATGAGCAACCCGCTCGCCGATGAGCTGAAGGCCGTCCGCCGCGCAGAGCCGTGCGTGCTCGTGATCTTCGGCGCCACCGGCGACCTGACGCACCGCAAGCTCGTGCCGTCGCTGATGGGGCTGGCGCAGGACGGGCTCTTGCCACCGGGGTTCTCGGTGATCGGGTTCGCGCGGCGGCCGAAGACGAGTGACGACTTCCGGCGCGAGCTCGCGGAAGGGGTTGCGAAGCACGGCCGAGGCGAGGCGACGCAGGCGTTCACCGTGCACCAGGGCGCGTTCGAGTACCTGCAGTCGACGTTCGACGACGCGGATGGCTACGCGCGGCTCGGCGCGCGGCTCGAGGAGCTCGATGCGGAGCGCGGCACCAAGGGCAACCGGCTGTTCTACCTCGCGACGCCGCCGTCGGCCTACGCGACGATCCTCGAGCACCTGAGTCGATCGGGTCTGTCGCAGGACGAACCCGGGCGCTTCGCGCGCGTCATCGTCGAGAAGCCGTTCGGTCGCGACCTCGACTCCGCGAGGGCGCTCAACGAGCAGGTGGCGAAGGCGTTCCGCGAGCACCAGGTGTTCCGCATCGACCACTACCTCGGCAAGGAGACGGTCCAGAACATCCTCGCGCTGCGGTTCGCCAACAGCATCTTCGAGCCGCTGTGGAGCGAGAAGTTCATCGACCACGTGCAGATCACCGTCGCCGAGTCGCTCGGCGTCGAAGGGCGTGGCGGGTACTTCGAGGAGGCGGGGATCGTGCGCGACATGATCCAGAACCACCTCCTGCAGGTGATGACGCTGGTCGCGATGGAGCCGCCGGTGTCGAAGGACGCCAACGCGGTGCGCGACGAGAAGGTCAAGGTGCTGCGCGCGATCCGCTCCTTGACGCCGGAGAAGGTCGCGCGGCGCACGGTGCGCGGGCAATACGTGCGCGGCTACGTGCTGGGCACCGAGGTGCCCGGCTACAAGGCGGAGACCGGCGTCGCGAAGGATTCGACGACCGAGACGTTCGCGGCACTCAAGCTCTACATCGACAACTGGCGGTGGGCGGAGACGCCGTTCTGCCTGCGCGCCGGCAAGCGGCTGGCGAAACGCGTCACCGAGGTCGCGATCCACTTCAAGCGCCCGCCGCACCTCCTCTACGGCCAGCTCCACCGCCGCAACCTGCACGAGAACGTCCTGCTGCTGCGCATCCAACCCGACGAGGGCATCAGCCTGCGCTTCGGCTCGAAGGTCCCGGGTCCGGAGTTCAAGATCCGCAGCGTCCGCATGGACTTCAGCTACGGCAGCGCGTTCGGCGCGAACGGCTCGGACGCCTACGAACGCCTCCTCCTCGACGCGATGGTCGGCGACTCGACCCTCTTCGCCCGCCGCGACGAAGTCGAGGAAGCCTGGCGCATCGTCGACTCCATCGTCGCCGGCTGGCAGGACCAGTCCATCGAGCCGCTCCTCTACGAAGCCGGCACCTGGGGCCCCCCCGAAGCCGACGGCATGCTCGGCGAAGGCCGCGTCTGGCGCCGCCCATGACGAGAGACAGACAACCACACCCGGTGTGGAATGCTGCCTCTCGACGCGCAGCATGGCGCACGGGGAGTCGTGTTCGCGGGGCTCACTCGCTCTCGAACGATTCCCAGCCACCACCGAGCGCCTTGTAGAGACTGACGAGGTCGGTCCCCAGCGCGGTGCGGCTCTGTGCGTATTCGTCTTCGGCGAGGAGCAGCCGGCGCTGCGCGTCGATCACGCTCAGGAAGTCGGTCTGCCCCTCGGCGTAGAGCCGCGTCGACAGGTCGACCGCCTGGCGGTTCTGGTTCACCGACTCCCGCAGTGCGACGAGCCGCTCCTGCTCGCGCCCGAACTGGTGCAACGACGTGTCGACGTCGCGCAGCGCGGTGAGCACCGTCGCGCGGTACTGGAGAGAGCGCCTCGTCGACGACCGCTTCGTTCAACGCGATTTTCGCGCGGATCGAGCCCCCTGCGAACAGCGGCCACAGCAGGTCCGCACCGACCGACCAGCTCCGCTGGATCGCGTCGAACAGCCCCGGAATCGCGCCGTTCTGGAACGTCAGCATCCCGTTCAGCGAGAACCTCGGGAACAGATCCGCGGTGGCGACGCCGACACGCGCAGTGGCCGCGTGCAGGCTCGCCTCGCTGCGCCGGATGTCCGGACGACGGCGGAGCAGGTCCGACGGCAGTCCGGTCGGCACCCTCTCGGGCACGCCCGGGATCGGTGCCGGCGTCTCGAGCTCGTTCTGCAGGATGGTCGGATCCGATCCGAGGAGCACGCCAAGGTTGAAGATCGCCTGCTGCGCCGCCGCCTGCAGCGACGGGATGACGGCCTTCGTGCTCGCGACCTGCGCGTCGGCGTTGACGACGTCGAGTCGGCTGGTGAAGCCACCCTCGAACTTCCGCCGCGTGATGTCCGCCGTTCGCGTCTGCGTCTCGAGATTGCGGTTCGCGACCTGGATGCGCTCCTGCAACCCGCGCAGCTCGATGAAGTTCAGCGCGACCTCGCTCGTCAGGCTGACGAGCACGTCCCGCCGGTCCTCGACCGCCGCCTGCAGATCGGCGTCCGCGGCCTCGACGCCGCGCCGGAGCCCGCCGAACACGTCGAGCTCCCAGCTCGCGTCGAGGCCCGCCTGATAGAGCGACCCGGCGGGGGCCGGTCCGACCTTGCCGCGCTGCGCACCCGCGGTCACGCCGACCTGCGGCCAGAACCCGCCCGCCACGACCCCACGCGCCGCGCGCGCCTGACGGATGCGCGCGACCGCGGCCTGGACGTCGAGGTTCGACTCCACCGCCCGCGTCACCAGATCGTCGAGCTGCGCGTCGCCGAACACCTGCCACCACGTCGCGACGTCCGCCGCCTGGCTCGTCAGCGTCGTCGACACCGCCGCCGGATCGATCTTCGGCACCGCGAACCCGGACGGCATCTCGGTCTTCGACGGTTCGAAGTCCGGCCCGACCGTGCAGCCCGCGACGATCGACGTGGCGACAACCCACGCACCCCGGCGCCACACCGTTCGAAACCTCGGGACGTTCATCGCGTCACTCGTAGCGCAGCGCCTCGATCGGGTTCAGGCGAGACGCCTTCCACGCCGGGTAGAACCCGAAGACCACCCCCACCGACACCGACACGCCGACAGCCGCCACCATCGCCGCGACCGAAGGCACCGTGGACCAGCCGAGCAGATGCGAGATCAGGTAGCTCGTGCCGCGGCCGAGCAGGATGCCCATCACCCCGCCGGCGAGACACAACACGACCGCCTCGACCAGGAACTGCTGCAGCACGTCGCGCGTGCGCGCCCCGACCGCCATCCGCAGCCCGATCTCCCGCGTCCGCTCGGTCACCGACACCAGCATGATGTTCATGATCCCGACGCCGCCGACGACCAACGAGATCAGCGCCACCACCAACAACAGCCGCGTCATCATCGTCGCCGTCGACGCGACCGCGCGCGTCATCTCGGTCATGTCGCGGATCGAGAAGTCGTCGGGCTCGCCCGGGCGGATGTGGTGCCGCTCGCGCAGCACCTTGGTCACCTGGTCGATCGCCGCCGCTGTGAACTCCTTGCCGCGCGTCGACATCGCGACCTGGTCGACGTTCGCGAACCGCACCGGCAACGGTGTGTCCGCCTGCTGCGTCGCCGATGGCAGCGGGTAGAGCGTCACGCCCCCTGGATACAGGTCGTCGCTGCTTTGACTGCTCGTCGCGTCCGAGCTCGTGCTCTGGTTGACGTCGCCGAGCGAGGTGTTGGACACGCGGTACTTGATGGTCGTCCAGGGGGCGATCACGATGTCGTCCTGGTCCATCCCCATCATGTTGGCGCCCTTCGGCCGGAGCACGCCGACAACGCGGAACACCGTGTTCTTGACGCGCAGGTCGCGTCCAACCGCCGACTGCCCGTTGAACAGCTCTCGCACGATCGTCTGCCCGACGATGCACACCTTCGTTGCGCCACGCACGTCGCGATCGGTGAACGGCTCGCCGGACTCCAGCGGCAGCCAGTCGCGAACCGCCAGATAGTCGGGCGTGGAGCCGTAGATGTACCTGCGGCACCCAGTTCTTGTTGCCTTGGATGAGCTGCGTGCGCGTGCGCACGATCGGGGCGACGGCGAGGACGGCGGGACAGTCGCGCTGGATCGCGTCCGCGTCCTGCGGCGTGAGCGTCAGCACGCTGCCGGAGCCGAAGCTGATTCCGCCGCTCGCCGCGGTGCCGGGGAACACCAGCAGGTTGTTCGCCCCCATGCTCTCGATCGTGCGCTGGATCGCCGCGGACGATCCCTGCCCGATCTCGGTCATCGCGATGACCGCCGCGATACCGATGACGATGCCGAGCGTCGTCAGCGCGGCCCGCGTCTTGTTCCTCGAGACCGCAGTCATCGAGATGCGCATCAGCGGACGCAGCATCATGGCATGACTCCGGCCGACCGGAGCGCCGCGAGCGTCGCCGCGTCGACGACCCGACCGTCGTGCATGCGCACGACGCGCTGCGTGTGTCGCGCCACGGCGTCGTCGTGCGTGACAACGACGATCGTCACGTTCGTCTCGCTGTGCAGGGTCGTGAGCATCGCGAGGATCTCCGCACTCGCCTTCGAATCGAGGCTGCCGGTCGGCTCGTCGGCCAGCACGAGGCTCGGTCGCCCGATCAGCGCGCGAGCGATCGCGACGCGCTGCTGCTGGCCACCGGACAGTTTGGCCGGCTCGTGGCCGATCCGATCGCCGAGCCCGACGCGCTCCAGCAGCTCGATGGCGCGCCTTCGCTGCTCCTGCAGCGCTGGCGAGCCGACCGAGTAGGCGAGCGGCATCAGCACGTTGTCGAGCGCAGACGTCCGCGCCAACAGGTTGAAGCTCTGGAACACGAACCCGATCTTGCGGCTGCGGAGCAGTGCGCGGCGGTCGCTGGAGAGCCGACCGACCTCCTCGCCGTCGAGCCGGTATTCCCCGACGTCGGCTGGTCGAGACAGCCGAGGATGTTCATCAGCGTCGTCTTGCCGGATCCCGACGCGCCCATCAACGCGACGAACTCGCCGGTCTCGATCGTCAGCGACACGCCGCGCAGGACCGGGGTCTCGACCTCGCCCGTGCGGTAGGTCTTGTAGAGATCGCGGACGTCGATCATCGCCATGCCACGATTCCTACCGATTGTTGCGTGTGCGCCCTCGGTTGAGCTGCGGCGTGAACGGATTGGTGACCCGCCACCGGGCGCCGCACTCTCGACCATCGCCTCACCGACGACGACCGGAAGCCCCTCGGTGATCCCGTCTCCCGACACCTCCGTGTAGCGTCCGGCGTTGAGCCCGACCTCGACGCCCACCGGACGCAGCAGGTCAGCATCGGTCGTCGTGAACGACGCGCCCGGAACCGGGCGCCGCCTTCCCGGAGTCCTGGCGGAACCGGGGATCGATCTGATCCGGCCGCGGCAGGAAAGTCAGCGCGGCCGCGGGCACGCTCAGCACTCCGGTGCGCTTGTCGACGATGAAGCTCACGTTCGCGGTGAGATACGGAAGCAGCAGCCCTTCGTGATTGTCCGCCGCGACCTCGACGGTGTAAGTGACGACGTTCTGCGTCATCGACGCGTTCAGCCGGATCTTGAGCACCTCGCCCTGGAACTCCTTGTCCGGCAGCGCGTCGACGGTGAACGTCGCTGGCTGGCCAGCGTGGACCCTGCTGATCTCGGCCTCGTTGACCGCGACCCACACCTGCACGCGGTGCAGGTCCTTCGCGATCAGGAACAGGCTCGGCGCATTGAGGCTGCTGACGACCGTCTGGCCGATGTTCACGCGGCGATCGATGATCACGCCCTTGACCGGTGAGCGGATCACGCAATAGCCGAGGTTGCGTCGCGCCCGCTGCACACCGGCGTCGGCGAGCTGCGACCCCGGCCTGCGCCTGCACGATCGCCGCGCGCCCGACCTCGACGTTCGCCTGCGCAGTCTCGAACGCCGCCTTGTAGGCGTCGAACGCGCTCTGCGAGAGCACGTCGGACGGCCCGAGGCGCTGCGCGCGATCCCAGTCGGCCTTCGCCTGCGCGAGCTTGGCCTGCAGTTGCCCGAGATCCGCCTGCGCCCGCGTCACCGCGGCGGTCGCGGACTCCGCCTGGGCCGTCGCCTGCGCGAGGTCCGCGGCGTAGAGCGAGTCGTCGATCCGTGCGAGAACCGTGTTCTCCTCGACCGTCGAGCCGTAATCGATCGGCTTGCCGTCCTTGTCGGTGCCGAACGACAGGATCATCCCGGCGACCTGGGCGCCGACGTCGACGACCTCCTCGGGCTCGACGGTCCCGGTCGCCTCGATGCTCGCGACCAGATCCCGGCGGGTGACGGGCTCGGTGCGGAATCCGCCGGCCGACGCGGTCTCGCCGGGGCGCGACCACGTGAACCAGGCGCCGACCGCAAGGACGACCACGGCGACGACCAACCCGAGGATCTTCATGCAGGGCGTTCCCACGGATCTCGTCGACGCCGGTGGGGCAGTGGACGAGTGCGAACAGCAATTACTTCCCGCCGAGGGCAGGGCGCAAGGGCCCGAGAACGGATGCCGGACGGACGCACCCACTTCAACCGCGCCGTCCCTGCCCCGATTGGATAGGGTCTGGCCTTCGCCAACCGGCGACCTGACCGGCGCGTCGGCACGTGGCCGCACGCGCCCCATCTCGCGGCGCACTCTCGCCGACGCGGTCGCCGAAGTCCGCCGTTGCCCCCTACGCGCGAAAGACCTCCCATGACGAGCTTGTCCATCCGAACCGGCGCGGGCCGATCCGTGAACGTCCCCTCGACGGCGCTCGACGCGCTTGCTGCCGATCTCCGCGGAACTCTGTGCGTCGCCGGCGAGCCGGGCTACGACGAGGCGCGCACCATCTGGAACGCGATGATCGACCGGCGCCCGGCCGCTGATCGTGCGCTGCGCGCGGCACGGCCGACGTGATGCGCGCGGTGCGACTTCGCGGCGGAGCACGACGCTGCTGCTCGTCGGTGCGCGGCGGCGGCCACAACATCGCCGGCAACGCCGTCGTGCGACGGCGGGCTGATGCTCGACCTGTCGCCGATGCGCTCGGTGCGGGTCGACCCGGCGGCAGCGCACGGCGCGCGTCGAGCCCGGCGCGACGCTCGGCGACCTCGACCGCGAGACGCAGGCGTTCGGCCTGGCCACGCCGACCGGCATCAACTCGACCACCGGCATCGCCGGGCTGACGCTCGGCGGCGGCTTCGGCTGGCTGACGCCGCAAGCACGGCCTGACGATCGACAACCTGCTCGCCGCCGACGTCGTGACCGCCGACGGCGACGCTGCGTCGCACGCCGAGCGACAAGGACGAGCCCGACCTGTTCTGGGCGATCCGCGGCGGCGGCGGCAACTTCGGCGTCGTGACCTCGTTCGAGTTCCGCCTGCACCCGGTCGGGCCCGAGGTGCTGGCGGGGCTGATCGTCCACCCGTTCGCGCAGGCGCGACGCAGGTGCTGCGCGCGTATCGCGAGCTTCGGCCGCGAGGGCGCCCGACGAGCTCACGTGCTGGGTCGTGCTGCGCAAGGCGCCGCCGCTGCCGTTCCTGCCGGCCGAGGTGCACGGCAAGGAGATCGTGGTCCTCGCCGCTGTGCTACGCCGGCGACGTCGCCGCGGGGCGAGAAGGCCGCGGCGCCGTTCCGCAAGATCGGCAAGCCGATCGCCGACGTCGTCGGCCCGCACCCGTTCGCCGGCTGGCAGGCGGCGTTCGACCCGCTGCTGACGCCGGGCGCCCGCAACTACTGGAAGTCGCACGACTTCAAGCGAGCTGAGCGACGGCGCGCTCGACGTCGTGATCGACGCCGCGCGGCAGCCTGCCGACGCCGAGCTGCGAGATCTTCATCGCGCAGCTCGGCGGCGCGATCAATCGCGCGCCCGGCCGGACGCGACCGCCTACCCGCATCGCGACGTCCAGTTCGTCATGAACGTCCACACCCGCTGGGACGACGCCGAGGACGACGCAGCGCTGCATCGGCTGGGCGCGGGAGCTGTTCACCGCCCTCGAGCGCCGCACGCCACCGGCGGCGTCTACGTCAACTTCATGCCCGAGGACGAGGCCGAGCGCGTCCGCACCGGCGCGTTCGGCCCGAACTACGACCGCCTCGCGAAGCTCAAGACGAAGTACGACCCGACGAACCTGTTCCGGATGAACCAGAACATCGCGCCGGCGTGAAAGGCGTCCAACCAGACCGGGTCTGGTTGGACGCCCTTCGCGCTCAGTGGCATCGCCTGACCTTGCCCCTCACCGTGACGTTGTCCCAGTAGCCGGTGTAGAGCGACGGGTCGACGTACATCGGGTCGTTGTAGGCGCCGAACTCGAGCAGTGCGCCGAGGAAGTCCTCGCCGCTCCCGCCGAACGGCAGGCACCCGATCGTCCGCCGGTTCACCTCGAACGTCGCGATGTGGGTGCGGTAGTCCAGCGTGATCGCGAGGTGGTTGTAGACGCCGAGATCGACCGGCGTCTCGAACTCGTAGCCGGCCTGCCCGTACTGCTCGCTGTTGGCGAACGCGAACACCGCGCCGGTCGACGACAGGTACATGAACGCCGACCGGCCGACGCCGTTGCGCGCATAGAGGTTCGCGCTCACGAGGTCGTCGTTGGGGCCGATGCCGGTGTCCGGTCCGTCGAGCCGGACGTCGGCCTCGACCCGCACGACGCCGGGAACCGTGATCGGATCGAAGTCGACCTGCCGCTCCCACGCGCCATCGAGGATCCAGCCGAGATCGGCGAGCGGACCGCCGCCCCAGCACGCGACCGCGCGGCGGCCGGTGCTGGCCGTGGCGCGCCCGTCCACGACGACGGCCGCCTCCGGAGCGAGCAGGCTGACCCAGCCGTCCTGACCGTCGAGCGGCTGGTCGGCCGTGTAGCGGTGGTTCTCGAAACCGGTGTGGTAGAGGAGGCCGCCGGCCGCGGCGGCGAGCGCGAGCGACCCGAGGGTCGCGCAGAGCATGGTGTTCATGGAATGATCTCGTATGTGGGTGGATCGATGCCGCGCTCCGGCCCGTCCGGCGAGCGACAACACGGGTACAAAGGGAAGAGCCCGCTCACCGGCGACGCGGAAAAGCGGGAATCGCGGGCCACCGGCCCGACGCGACCTCGCCTTCACGAGCTACCGCAGCACGATGCGCACCGGCGGCGCACCGGCTGCGACGTCGCATCGGCTCCGGGCAGTGCCGCCGTCGGTGGTGTCCACGACGACGTCGTACCGACCCGGCAACAGACGGAACTGCAGCCGTCCGACGAGGCGTTCGTTCGAACTCGCCGTGCCCTCGAACCATCGGGAGTCGAGCGTCTGCCCCTCGGCGTCGAGGATCTTCGCGGTGCCGCGCACCGGTCGTGGTCGGTCGTCGTTGTCCCCGCCGAGCGCCACGTCGACGACCTGCTCGAGGCCGCGTGTACAGCTCACCTGGATCCGCTCGGGGGCGCCTGCGACGAGCCGGACCGCGCGAACGACCGGCGCGACGTCGGTGCCCGCGACGTGCAGGCAGTAGTCCCCGGACTCCACGGCCTCGCTGCGCCACACGGCATCGCCCTCCGCCGGGTGGAGGTCGGCCACGCGCCGCCACGGCTGCGCGTCGTCGGTTCGCGACGCCACACGTCGGCTCAGCCACAGCCGTAGCCCGCCGATCGTTCCGCCGTCCGCCGCCTGCACCGCGACCTCGAGAATCGCCGGGACCGGCAGCACCACGTCACCGAGGTCCGAGTCCTCGCCAACGCGCAGACTCACGTCGATCGACATCGTCGGGTGATCCCTGGCGTCGATCACGAGCCGGTAGTCACCCGCCGCCAGGGAATCGATCCGGAAACGGCCGTTCGCGCCGGCCGTCGTTCGTAGGCTCTCCTGGAATCCCGTCCGCTCGTACTCGATGCGCGCCCGCGACGGCGGCGCGCCGGCCGCGTCGAGCACCCGCCCGTGGATCACCGCCGCCGGAACCGACACCGTCGCGACGACATCGGTCGCGCCGCGCTCGATCGTCTTCACGAACGACGGCAGTCGACGCACGCATCGCTCGCCGCCCGGATCGGGCGCGTGGACGCTGAGCACGTAGCGCTCGTCGCGCAGCCCCGTCGCCACCCGCACCCCGTCGGCCCCGGTGCGCATCCGTTCGATGTCGCGAAAGGGCACCGAGCCCGGTCGGACAGGATCACGCCCCAGCCCTCGAGGGGCGAGCCGTGCTCGTCCTGCACGACCACGCGGAGCTGCCACGTCCGAGGCACCGTCACGTCGAGCCGCTTCTGCTCACCCGCCGACAGCTCGAACCGCTCGAGCTCGTACTCGTCCGTGTCGAGCGTCCGCCGCAGGCGGTGCGCGGCCGCGAACAGCCCCTCGAGCCGATAGCTGCCGTCCGCCGCCGTCACGCAGTAGCGGTCGGCGAGCTCGTGACCGAACTCCCTCGCGAGCTCGCCGATCCCGGCGTTCCCGTGGAACTCGGCGCGCAGCCGGACTCCGCCGTAGGGCGCGCCCGTTTCGTCGCGGACCGTGCCGAACACCGCGGCACCGGGGTGGAGCTGCACGACGACCTGGTTGGCGACCTGCTTGTCGACGCGCACGCGAGTGTCGCCGACCTGGCTCGCCTGCGCGCCCGCGCCGCGCGCCAGCACGGCGACGTCGCCCCATGGCACTTCGGTCGTTGCGAACCGCCCGTCCGAGTCCGCACGGACGAAGAACGTGTCCCGATCGAGCATCCCGTCCTCGTCGGTGCGCACCTTCTCGAGACCGTCGATGCGCTTCCGGCAATCCTCGTCGACCGCGATGCCCACCCACGCATGCGGCGCGGGGCGGCCGGATGCATCCAGCACGGTGCCGTAGAGCGCTTCGCCGCGCGCGCCGAGCCGGATGGCGACCTCCACCGTGTCGCCAGGTTCGCCGCGCACCCGCGCGAGGTCCCGGCGTCCGGCCGGCTGCCAGCCGTCGGCGCGTGCACAGAGCTCGAGGCCGGGCATCACGTCGCGCAGCACGAATCGGCCCGTCGAGTCGGTGCGTCCGAGGAACACCGCGAGGTCCTCGTGCCGCCGGTCGAACGCGTAGACGCGCGCATCGGCGACCGGCTGCGCATCGAGCGTGATGACGCGGCCGTGCACCAGCACACCTCGAGCGATCCGGAGCTCGCACTCCGTCTCGGCATCGGGCGACACCGTGACGATGCGTTCGGCGCCGCGGTCGAGCAGCACGAGGCAAGCGCCGGCGGGCAAGTCGTGGAACGCGAACGTGCCATCCGCGCCGGTCCGTGCTTCGATGCCGAGCGCGTCGGGGCGCCGCGGGCGGACGTACACGCCGACGTCGAGAGCGGCGGAGCCGTCGTGATGGCGGACGCGCACGAGCAGCGCGCCGGTCCGGGCGTCGGCCGGAGCCGGCACGCGCGCGCCGTCGGGCTCGGCGGGTGCCGCGGCGACGCGGTCCGTCGCGCCGTCGGCTCGTACCGACCGCGTCGCGGTGTCCACGGCCGCGTCCGCGCCACGCCGGTCGCCATGAAACGCGAGCGTCGCGATCAGTCCGAGCGTCGAGGCCACCACCGCGGCGGCGATCCAAGCGGTCTTCATCGTCAGCACTCCTGCGAGGAGAGAAACCGGAGCCACGGGCGCGCCGTTCGCGAGCGCTCCGTTCACGAGAGACCGCCGCACGCTGCCGACGTGCAACAGCGGCGCCACCCACGCCATTCGATTCCCGGCGTCGGTGTCGAGTCGCGCGCGCAGGCGGTCGACACCCCGCTTGATCCTGGTGCGCACGGTCTCGACCGGCGCACCGGTCACGCGCGCGATCTCGCGCGGCGGCAGGCCGTTCCAGAAGCGGAGCAGCACCGCGTTGCGATACGGCTCGTCGAGCTCCATGACCGCATTGACCACCGCACGGTGGGTCGCGAACGCCTCGACCGTCTCGGCCGCGGACGGCTCACCGCTCTCAGGGCGCGCCACCGATCGCTCGCGCGACCGCCGATTGCGCTCGCGCTGCTGCCGCCGCGTCGCGAGGTTGCGCGCGACGGTCGCCAGCCAGCCCCGCACGTGAACCGGACGATCCTCGCGGCGCATCGCCTGGAGGAGCACGTCCTGCACGAGGTCGTCCTGGTCGGCGACCGGCACGAGCTGCCGCGCGAGACGACCGAGCCACTCGGTCTCCGCGAGCAGCTGCTCGGACGCCTTCGGGATGTCGTGTCGTTCTGCCACGGCTCGCCGGAGAGAAGCCGCCATCGCCCATACCGGTTCAAGTCGGTCCCGAATCGTGGCCCGGCGGCGCTCCGCGCACGAGCCCCGCGGGTCGGTCAGAGCGATCGGCTGCCCGCGAGCCGCTCGAGGAGTGCCGCGAGCTCGTCCGGCCGCGAGACGTGCGGGCAGTGGCCGGCTCGCCATCTCGATCGGCTCGGTGCCGAGCACGCGGCGCGTGGCCCGCCGACTCCAGTCCGGCGACAGCGTCCGGTCGCCGGTCGCCACGATCGACGCGACCGGCACCTCCGGCCAGCGCGTGAACGGCGACGGCTCGGTGACCAGGTGCCGCGTCTCGAACAGCTCGACGGTCGGCAGCGCCCAGGCGAGCGTCGCTTCGTCGCAGTCGTGGAACAGGAACTCCCGCGCGAGGCTCGCCACCTGCGTCGGGTCGAACCACCGCGCCCCGGCGGCGATCCACTCGGCGCCGAACATCGACGGGTCCTCGGCGAACTGTTCGCGGACGCTCTTGCCGGGTTCCGGCACGACCGCGGCGAGGAACACCAGCAAGCCGCAATCACGCGCCTGCGCGACCAGCGGCAGGAACACGCCGCTGAACGAGTGCGCGACGACGACGGCGCGCGGCCCGTCGATCGCCGCCGCAATCCGCGCCGCGTGGCCCTCGAGCCCCCCATCGGCCGCCCGCTTCGGCAGCTCGGGTGTCGCGACCGCATGACCGCGAGCCGTCAGCGCACTGGCGACGCGCGACCAGCAACTCGCGTTCTGACCCGACCCGTGAACGAAGACGAACGATGCCATGGTCTCGAGACCCGGTCGCGGCCGGCAACGTGCGCCGACGATCAGTCCTCGGCCCGGTGGCACACCGCTTCGAGGTTGTGGCCGTCCGGACCGAGAACGAACGCGCCGTAGTAGTCCGGATGGTAGTGCGCTCGGATGCCGGGCGCGCCGTTGTCCTCGCCCCCGGCGCGCAGTGCTGCCTCGTGGAAGCTGCGCACCTGTTCGCGCGATTCGGCCACGAACGCGATGTGCATCGGCCGTTGCCGCTCGGCGTGCGCGCCGAACCAGAACTCCGGCTTCCCGTCTCTGCCGTATCCCGCGTGGCCGCGCACCTCGGCGACGAGGGTGATGCCGAGCGGTGCGAGCGCCGCCGTGAAGAACGCCTTGCTGGCCTCGTAGTCGGAGACGGCCAGGCCGATGTGGTCGAGGATCATCGGGTCGCGAAGTCGGAGAGGCCTCGCCGGACGCGAGGATTCGGAACCGGAACGCCCGCGAAGCTCGGGAGCGCGGCCGACGGTCTCGGGACATGTCGACGATCGGTGAGCATGCCGTTCGACCACGATGGGAGGGCGCGGTGGGGATCACCGCGCCCGGGAGTAGTGAACGAGCAGCACCTGTGTGCCGGTCTGCGAGAAGAGCCCGGCCGGTCGCCCGTCCCCACCGAGCTGGTAGCAGACCGTCAGCTGGTCGCCGTCGAGCGCGAAGATCGCCGGGATCGTCTTCCCGGCATTCGGCCCGTCTCGCCCGTGGATGTCCATCGCCGCCGGCCGGTCCACGCCGACGATCTCGTAGCTCCCTCGGTCGTTGCCGAACTCGTAGGTGTCGACCGTCAGCAGCAGGGTCGCGCCGCCGAAGCTCGCGACGGGAAGATCGTTGCCGCCGAGCTCCGCACTCAGGGGCAACCATCGACCGGCGAGCGCAGCGCTCATCGCTGGTGGCACGTATCGGGAAGGTTCGAAGTGGGGCGTCGAGTCGGGATGCGCGACGTCGAACGTGTCCGCCAACTCCGCCGGCACGAGTACGACGTGATCCCCGCACTCGACGACCCGGAACGCATCGGCGAAGTACCCCGGGCCCGCGGGCCGATCCGCGTTCAAGCGGAGCGTCACTCCCGGCCAAGGTCCAGCCCCCCGTCGTCGCGAACGCCTTCGTGGCGTTCGACACGCCCGTCCAGTCGAACCGGCCGCCAGCCCGCAGCGTCAGATACGAGGACTGATCGATCTCGATCATCGCGTAGGCGCCGGCGAGGTCCCGCGGCGGAGCGGCGACCTCGGACGCGCAGGCGGCGAGGACGCAACCGGTGAGAAGGCAGAGGCGGATCATGCAGCGGAGCGTTGGTCTGTGGTCACAGCGACCAGCCGGGAAGTCGTCGCGTCATGCCGTCGCACCGGCCGGCCGCACGACGACCGCGGTTCCGTAGCACAGCACCTCGGTCGCCGAACCGCGACTGACGACCTCGGACGCGTCGTACCGCACGCCGAGGATCGCGTTCGCGCCGAGCTCGCGGGCGTGGGCCAGCAGCAGATCGTAGGCCTGCTCTCGCGCTTGCTCGCACATCTCGGTGTAGGCCCCGATGGCGCCACCGATGATGTTCTTCAGACCGCCCATGAACCCTTGGGAGATCGTCGGCGAGCGCACGATGATGCCCCGCACGATGCCCTTGTCCTCGACGATCTCGTGACCCTCGATCGTGAATGTCGTCGTCACGAACACGGTGCCTCCTCGGGTTGGAACGGTGTCTCGCCGCTCGGTCACTCGACCGGGCGCTCCGCCGCAGCCCGCGAGTCACGCTCGCGGAATGCGGCAGCCTCCGCGGACCGGAAGGAGTAGCCGACCGGTCCCCGCATGGCCAGCACGATGGCGGCCCCGCCGGCGAAACCGCGGATCGGGCGCCGGCATCGGGTCGCGCACCGCCGGTTCGCGCTCGGCAGTCGGCGAACGCCGTCCGCCGCATCGCTCATCGCGCCCCTCCTCGATCCGCTGCAGCGTCCCGAGCCGGCTCGTCCCGTTCGGCCGAGACGATCTCGTGTACTTGATCCCGTCCGGGTCCTTGAAGAACACCGCGTAGTACCCGGGCGGCTGATACTCCGGATACTCCCGCGGCGGACTCACGATGTCGGCGCCGATCCTCCGGAGCTCGAGATGCAGTCGATCGACCTCCGCCCGAGTCGCGACGCGGAACGCCAGATGATGCAACGCGCCCGGCCTTCGCCGGTGCACCGCCTCGTCCGCGAACGCGCTCCTCGGCGACGTGATCGCGAACGCGAACCGTGGATGTCCGTACTCGACGACCTGGAACTCGTGCTCGTCGATCACCGCACCGACCTTCCGCTCCAGGTCGAAGCCGAGGAGCGGCAGGAGCTCGTCGTAGAACGGCTCCGCGATGCTCAGGTCGCGGACCGTGATCTGGATGTGATCGATGATCGGTTCCATCGTCGCCTCGTGCCGGCGCCTCGCCTCGGCCCTCACCGGCGCTTCTTGCCCGGCTTCGACGCTCGCTCGGCCACCAGCGTCGGATCCCCGAGCGACTCGTTGAGTGCGACCGCCTCCCGCGTCAGGCGACGCACGGTCGCCGGCGTGACGGTCATCCCCTCGCGCAGCTCGAGCGTGGCCATCTCGGTACTTGCCGCTTCGCTTCAGGCGCGGCTCGATCGCGGTCAGGCGCTGCCCTCGCCAGAGGCCGAACAGCACCCGCTCCTCCTCCGCGCGGATCAGCAGCACCGGACCGTTGGCCAGATAGACGAGGTGACCCCACTTCAGGGTCTCGTCGAGCTTCGATGCGCGGCGCACCGTCGCGCGCAGCGCTTCGACACACTCGCGGCGCCAGCCGTCGAGGGCGGCGACATACTCGTCGGGACTGGCGGCGGGCGTCGACTTCTTCATCCGTCCTTCCCTGCTCGGCAACCGTGGTGACCCGGCCACGGTCGAAGGGGCCGCCGCGGATCAGGCCGGCATTCGACGGCCTCGAGCGCGACGAGACAACCGACGACTCCGCAGTAGCCGGGATCAGAGGTTCGTGTCTTCGGGCGGCACCGCATCCGGATCCGGGAGAGCCGGGGGCCCCCTCCTCGCCGGCATCCCGCGGTCACCGCGCGTCGAGCGTGTAGGCCGTCATCGACAACGAGCCCATCGCGCAGCCGTCGACCAGCACCTCGGCAGGACGACCGGCGGCCGCCGCGAGCCCGGCGAAGTAGAGCAGCGGCAGGAAGTGATCGGGTGTCGGCGCGGCCGCCGGGTAGTCGGCGTGGGACGCCAGCGCGAGGACCTCGTCCGGCCGGCCGGTGAGCGCGGCGCGGGCCGCATCGTCGAAGCGCCGGGCCCAATCGAAGCCGAGCTCGGGATGTTCCCAGTCGATCGCGCGCAGGTTGTGGACGACGTTGCCGCTCGCCACGACGAGCACGCCGCGCTCGCGCAGCGGCGCGAGCCGCGCGCCGAGCTCGAGGTGGTGTTCGAGTCCCTGACGCGCATCGATCGCCAGCTGCACGACCGGGACGTCGGCGTTCGGAAACGCATGCACGAGCACCGACCACGCGCCGTGGTCGAGACCCCAGCCGTCGTGGTCGAGGCCGACCTGGGTCGGCTTCGCGATCTCCGCGACCTCCTCGGCGAGCTCCGGATCCCCCGGCGCCGGATACTCGACGTCGAACAGCCGCTGCGGGAACCCGTAGAAGTCGTGGATCGTGCGCGGACGCGGCATCGCGGTGACCGCCGCGATCTGGACGTACCAGTGGGCCGAGACCACCAGGATGGCCCGCGGCCTCGGCACGCTCGCGCCGAACGCGCGCCAGGCCGCGGTGTACCGGTTGGTCTCCAGCGCGTTCCTCGGATCGCCGTGGCCGACGAACGCGGCCGGCATCCGCTGCTCGGCATCGGAGGGCGTGCGGTTCATCGAGGGTGTCGTCCGCGGTTGGTCAGCGCCCGGTGTCGCCGCCACCGTCCATCATGCCCGATCGCCCGCGGTCGAGGTCCGCGCCCGCCCGCGCGAACCACCGTGCCAGGACGGCGGCACCGACCGGGAGCACGGCGGCGTAGCCGAACACTCCGACCAGTTGCAGCCGCATGTCCCCGACGACCGGCCCGACCGTTCCGGCGAGGCAGAGGATGCCCCCGAGGAGCAGCAGGCGCCGGGGCGTGCGTTCGCGCGTGCGCCGGTCGAACGTCCGCGCCGCGAACAGCAGGGCGAGCCCGAGGAACACGTCCCAAGCGAGCAGCTCCGCCGCATAGGTCGGCGACGGCCACACGATCCCGCCACCACCCTGCTGCCGGGTCGCCGTCAGCTCGACGAAATGCACCGCGCCGGTCGTGCCGGCACAGAGCGTTCCGAACGCGAGGGCGACGAGCCCGTGCACCTTCCGCGCCGGCGGCGCGCGGTCGTGGATCGCGGCCATCAGCACGACGATCGCCGGTGCCGCCGCGAGCGTCAGGACCTCGAGAACCGACAGCAGCGGATCGGTGATCGGTTCGTCCAGTCCGAACCGTGCGAACCCGACCCCCAGCGCGACGACGTAGCCGGCGCCGACCGCGGCGAGCGCGACGGACGACCACAGTCCGAGTCGACGGCCTGCCGTGCTCACGATCGGCGCGCTCCGGGAGACCGGTTGGGGCTCATGTCGCCGACGCCTCGCGGCACACCGCCGAGCGATGCACGACCTGGACGCGTGCGGGTCGCGGTCGATCGACGCACCGCGTCGCCGCGCTGCGCCGGCGACTCGCACCGGTGATCCCGACCCTACCGGCGGGCATGAAGCTCGACATTCCAGCGCGTTGGTGCACGATTCCCCGTCTGGCCACCGTGAGGCCATCTTCCGCACGATGAGGTGACGTTGTCCAGCAAGCGATCGAGGGTCCACCCGAAGTACGAGACGCGGTGCCGGGTGGCGAACCGGGCCCGGCACGCGCGGTGCGTCGATCGCCGCAACGACGTCACGCTGTGGGTGCCGGCAGCCGCCGTGGCGGCCGTGCTCGGCCGTCCGGAGTCCGTTGCCGCTGGGGCGATGGTCGGAT
Source organism: uncultured Planctomycetota bacterium (assembly GCA_963823025.1). Lineage (GTDB taxonomy): Bacteria > Planctomycetota > UBA1135 > UBA1135 > UBA2386 > CAWGKH01. The sequence continues at coordinate 18,756 of CAWGKH010000022.1, forward strand.
GAGCGGGGTGCGCAATGACGACGAGCTGCGCGGATTCGGAGTCGCGCATCCACGCCCTCGCCCGGACATCCGAGGAAACCGGGACTGGACCATGCGACGCGCTCTGCTCGCGGCGCTCCTCCCGCTGGTCGTTGCCGGCTGCAACTTCACTGGCACCACGACGATCCGGAATGGTCGAGCTGCCTACAACGACGCGATCACCGCGACCAACAACGAACAGATCCTGACGAAGATCCTGGGCATGCGCTACCAGGAACCGACCGGATTGCTCTCGGTGTCGAGCGTCACGGCCAACTTCCGGATGCAAGCCAGCGTCGGCGCCCAGTTCGGCGTCGGTCCCGACAGCAACTACTCCGGAAACCTGGTTCCGCTGAGCGCCGGCGTTCTCTACGAGGAGAACCCGACGATCTCCTACACACCGGTGGCGGGCCAGTACCACCTGCGACAGATGCTCGCACCGCTCCCGATGAGCCTCGTCGTGCCGCTGATGCGAACCGCGGGTCGTTCGCCCGCGGCGATGACCCTCCTGATCATGGAGATCAATGGCACACGGAATCCGGTGTACTCCGAAGCCGCCACGCCGGACGACGAACGTCGTTTCGCGGAGATCGCGGAGCTGTTCGCTTCGCTGCATCGGCGCGGGCGGCTGATCTGGACGCAGGTACCCGGCGACGACTCCTCCTTCGGACTGCTGCTGCGCGGCGAGGATGCCGACGCACGGCAGGAGATCGTCCGGTTGCACGAGCTCCTGGGGCTGGATCCGCCGCCGACGAACGCAACAGCCGACACGCTGCGAGTCGCTCTCGGAGTCGGTGCCCACGGCGGTGACGAGATCGAGCTGATGACCCGATCGGGATTCGACCTGCTGCAAGTCGCGGCCGCATCGGTGGAAGTCCCCGAGGAGCACTTGAAGTCGGGGTTGGCGTCGCCGCTGCCGCCCCGCGGCCACGTCTGCGACCAGATTCGGATCCGGCATTCGGCCAGCCGGCCGGACGACGCGCTCGTCGCGGTCCAGCGCCACGGGTGGTGGTTCTGGATCGATGCCAAGGATGGTCGCAGCAAGGAGTCGTTCCGGCTCCTCGAGGCGATCGCGTCGTCGCGGATCGCCGACGCGACCGAAGGACGCTCGCGGGCGCCGGTCCTGACCGTCCCCGTGTCACGCTGACGGAGTGCATCGGGCAGCTTGGGCATGTTTCGCGAGTGCCGCGTTGGCGCGCGATCTCTGGACTCTCCGGCTTCCGTGTGGGTGAGCCAATCGGTGACAGCGAAGGAACGGTCTCGTCGAGCGGACGCGACGGGGAGCACGGCGCGGCCAGAGGCTGCCGGCGCATCCTGCGAGTCGGCAGGCGTGAGCAACGGTCATCCCAGGAGCGGGCAGATCCAGGGGACCACGGACGAGTGGACAGCCGCGGGCCACATTCCCCACGGTCCCGGCAGGCGCAGGCAACGGCGGCGCGAGGCACGGCGCAATGCGCCGCGGTCAGGCCATCGCGCGCTGCCGCTCCCACTCTCCGGCGATGCGCTCGATCTCCGGCAGCTTGTCCTGGCGGAACGTGAGCTTGCCGTTCTTGGTGATCAGCCAGTCGAAGTGCTCGCGGAGGAAGCCCGGCGGTAGGTCGAGGCGAGCGGCGGGTCGAGCCGGCGCCGGGGCGGCGCAATGCGCCGTGCCGAGGACCACCTTCGGGCCGACCGAGAGATGCCGGCCGACGAGGTGGCCGTCGCGGTCGCGCATCTCGAAGCGGACGCCGCCCGCGGCGCACGGCGCCGCGTTCACCTGCAGCAGCCCGGCGTGCACCAGGCCGTGGCACCTGGCGCACAGCGTGATCAGGTTGTCGAGCACGGTCTTGCCGCCGCGGCTGCGCCAGATCACGTGGTGGGCATGGAGTCCGCGCAGCGAGCGGCAGTTGCGGCAGCGGTCGTCATCGCGGGCGAAGACCTTCTGGCGCAACGCCGGTGGCGTGGCGCCGTCACTGGCCGCGGCCTCGTGGGTGCTCGCATCGATCGGCTCGCTGCCGGTCTCGCTCTCGACGGTCGCACCGCCGTCCCGTTCGGCGACGACGACCTTGTAGATCGAGCCGTCGACCGGCTTCCGGCCCGCCACGTTGCCGTCGGCGTCGGTCGCGAGCACGAGCCGCACCATCTCGGCGATCAGGTCCTCGACGGTCAGGTCGTCCGGACAGCCCATCTCGGCGCGCAGCTTGGCCATCGCATTCTCCCAACCCTGCCACTGCACCGGATCCAGCCGCGCCCGGACCTCGAACCACACCTGCGGCAGTCCCTCGCCCTTCGGCGGACCCTCCCCCGGCCGCTTGCTGCGCACCATCCGCTCGAGCTCCTCCTGCGTGGTGCCCGCCTCCGCCTCGAGCCACTCGCCCTCGGTCTCCGCCGTCGCCACCCGGCACAACACGCGCACCCTCGACCAACCGAGCATCCCTGCGGCGAACGCCGCGTCGATCTGCGGCAGCCGCTTCAGCGCCCGACCGACCTGCGCCAGCTCCCGCGCGGTCCGCCGGCCCATCCGCCACCGCCCCTCCGCGTAGCTCGCCACGCTCGGATAGCCGAACGCCTGGCACAGCCCCCGCTCCTGCAGCTCGCACAGGTAGAACGCCTGCGCGCGATGCTCGACGTCGCCACGCCGGATCGACACGCCGAGCCGCCGGTCCACCTCGTTCGCCTCGAGCCCTTCGACCAGAACGACGTCCTCGGACGTCCCACCTGTCCTGTCTTCCATCGGTGGAACATAGACGCGTGACTTCCGTAGTGCAAGACGTATGTCTGCTTTTTTCTGGCGTTCCCTGTCTGCGCGCGGCGCATTGCGCCATGCGGCCGGGAGCCTGGCTGTTGCTGGCGCCGGCCGGGACCGTGGGGATGTGGCCCGCGGATCCCCACCGGCCCGTTGTCCCACCGATCTGCCCGCTCCTGGGATGACCGTTGCTGACGGCTGCCGGCCCGCAGGATCCGCCCGCAGCCCAGCGTCCGGCCGGGGTCCCGGTTGCGCCCACTCGCGGACGCCACTGATTCGCCGTCGCTCGCTCGCGCGCCCACAGCGATTCCTGAAGAGCCCCCTCGACCCGCCCGAGCGCTCCGCGGAGTCAAGCCGATGCTGTTGTTGGACCGCCGTCGGACACCGATCCGATCGACATCGGTTTCCGAGCGCGCCGGTCTGCTCCGTGTTCGGCGATCCGGCGATGGGACTGACAGGAATCGGAACGAACCTCCTGCCGCGCCTCGGGCACGCGCTCCGACGCGACCCTCTCGCCTTCGCGGCCGACTCCGCGCCTACCGCTTCTTCCCCCCGACACCTGGCACGGCCGCGACCTGCTTCATCCACGCTCCGATCTGACGTTCGTCGATGTCGTCCACCGACTTCAGCTCGACGCCGCGCGTGGACTTTCCCATCCCCACCGGCGTGACCGGCGGGACGGGCTCGAGCGCCACGCCGTTCACGAACATCAGCTTGACGTGGTCGGCGAAGCCGCCGCAACAGAAGCACCAGCCGTCGCCGACGCCATAGTACGACATGCCCCACTTCACGGAGCGCTGCAGGCCGTGCAGCGTCTTGGCAGCCAGGGCATCGACACGTTCGGCGATACCGCGCTGCGGCTGCGGCAGGCTGGCGATATAGGCGAAGACCGGCTTGTCGCCGACCGCAGCCTTCGCGGGGCTCGCCTTGCCGGTCATGGCTTTCGGCAGCGTCACGGCAACTTTGCCTTGTGCTGCCGTGCGCTTGACCGCTTTCCGGACTGCGGGCTTCGAAGTCTTGTCTGACTTGCGGGCGGGCATGGGGGCCTCCTGTGCCTCAGAAGTGTGTCGGTCGAACGTTTTTGACGCTGAGCCGCGAGCGCCTCTGGGCGCCCGTCGGCTCCTGCGTCGAGTTGGACGGCATCGTAGCACGTGAAGCCTGCCGCTACTGGACACGCACGACGAGCCTGACCCCGTGCGGGAACGCGATGTCGCCCAAGACAGCCCGCAAGTCCCGCTTGTCCTGCTCGGAACTGACGTTGCCGCACACGACGATGTTGCACCCGGTGCTGACGAAGGCCGTGAGGCCAGCGAATCGTCGGTCGGATGCCAGGCGGCCTTGGACCGTCGGCAAGACCTCACTCGACTCGGCCATCCATCGAGCCTGCCGGACACCGGTGGGGCCGAACCAAGCGAACAGGCCGAGGCCGACAGCCACGGCGATGAGCATCGCGAGTCTGGTTGTGTTCGTGGCGGCCACGGCTGCCCGTCCAACGAGTACGTCGCTCAGCCGCGCCGAGCGGCGCGATGCTCGCGGAAGCGAGCATCGTGACGCGAAGGTGTCGGCTGCAGCGACTTGTTGGGCAGCGTACCGGAACCTCGCACGTCGCCAAGCCTCCCTCGTCCGGAGTCGCGGGGGAACGCTCAGGCCCGGCCAGTCGAACCGAGTCCCGGAGGCGTCGACCGAGGTCGCCACCTCTCGCGTCTCACTCGACGCGAAGCATGACAGACACACCAGGATCCTCTTGTGCTCTCGGTCGAACGACGCGGCACGTCGACGCGGCGGCCCGACTGCCCAACGGATCGGCCGCTCAGCCGCGGCGCGAAGCGCCGGCGGATGCTGCGGCAAGTTAGCTGGTCCTTGAACGTCCACGATTGCTCCGAACAAACTCCCCGGTGTTCCACCAAGCCGTGATGGCTCCCAGCTCGCCGAACTTCACGTCGGGGTCCCTCGTGTGGACCAGGGCGACCAGTGTCTTGCCGAACACCTGCAAGAGACGGGAGCCCCGCGCGAGGACATCGAGGATGCCACGTGCGAGCCGTTCATCTCGTCGAGCAAAGTCGTCGTACTCCGCGAGGACGATTGCCATGCCCCCCTCATCCGGAATGACGAGATCCTGCATGCAGTCGTCCAGAGCATCCAGGTTCCCACCGTAGTACGCCGGAAGCTGCAGGACTCGCTTCAGGTCATCGTGAGCATTGCTCTCGACCCTCCACTTCGAAGCGTCCAGGCGACGGACGTCGAAGGCCTCGGCGATCAGCTTGTTGATGTCGTCCTCCAAGACCTCGTTGCTGCAGTAGAGTGCGATCGGCCCGGTATGCAACATCGAGCATCCGAAGGACTGGTATGGCCGACGCTCAACAAGCTTCGGCGAGTCGTTCTCAGGTTCCTGGTGGTATATGGGCATGCTGGGGAACCAGCTAACGGATCGGCCGCTCAGCCGCGGCGCGAAGCGCCGTCGGCTGCTGCGGCTTGTTAGCTGGTCTAGCCACGATACTCCGCGATCATCTCGGCGAGCTCGTCATCCGTGAAATCCAAAAGGATCTGGCCTACGCGAGCGAGACCGCGAGCCATGGCGATGACTCCGAGGGTCGCCCGAACCAGTGTAGGGTCTTCAGACCGAGCGAGGTCTCCAAGCGCCAGAGCCACGACGTCCCTCCATGCAGTGTCGTAGTCGCCCCGAAGCCATGTGGGAAGATCGGGGTTGCGATCAGCATGCCGCGCTTGCTCGATGCATCCTACTAGCGCGAACGTGTTCCAGTCCGGCACATCTCGCGCCCGATGCACGCGCAGCAGGTGGGGAACAGCCGCGTAGGACGCCGTGCCAACGTCGCCCTGATGATGAAGCTCTTGCCACAGCTCATCCCACGCCTGAGGAACATCGTGCCCCCGCTCCAGCTTGGCGAGGGCAGGTCGAGGGTCGTACGGCCGGCGGTATCCGCCCTGCAAGTCAGCCCATCGCGCATCAGTGAGCTCGAGCATGACCCAGCTAACGCTTTGCTGCTCACCTGCGCCGGCCGTAGGCCGGCGTCAGGTGCAGCTGCTTGTTAGACCGCACGCCGAGACGCTCCCGGTGCGGCGGCCCCACGTAGCAACCCGGCGACGCTCAGATCCTCGTCGACGTCAGGCCAGTGAATACCCTGACCGTCGCCCAGCAGCTTCCAGTTGTCGCGCTGCTCGGCAGTCGCGTGCAGAAGTCGAGGGAACCATGCGAGGGGAACGCTCACGCGACGCCCATCGGCGAGGTCGACGGAGAGCTCATCTTCCGTGAGGGAGACGCGCGTGGCCCGCGGATCGACACTAGGTCCCAAAGTCCTCATTCCATGCCTCCAGGAGCCGTTGCTGATGCTCGTTGACCAGTCGCTCTAGCCTCCGGAGCTCGCGACCAGTGAATCGGCTGGAGGACGCCAAGGATACCGGATCCAACCAGAACTTGGCCACGGCCCCGGCCTGCTCGACGTGGACGTGTGCGGGCTCCTCCCCCTCGTTGGAGTAGAAGAAGAACCTGGCACCGCCGATCCGAAGGACGGTTGGCATCGCCGAACATGGTAGCCGAGGCGGTTGCGGGGCCAAGCGCAGCCCCGTCGGTCGGTCTAACGAGTACGTCGCTCAGCCGCGCCGAGCGGCGCGATGCTCGCGGAAGCGAGCATCGTGACGCGAAGGTGTCGGCTGCAGCGGCTTGTTGGGCAGCGTCCCGGAACCTCGCACGTCGCCAAGCCTCCCTCGTCCGGAGTCGCGGGGGAACGCTCAGGCCCGGCCAGTCGAACCGAGTCCCGGAGGCGTCGACCGAGGTCGCCACCTCTCGCGTCTCACTCGACGCGAAGCATGACAGACACACCAGGATCCTCTTGTGCTCTCGGTCGAACGACGCGGCACGCCGACGCGACGGCTCGACTGCCCAACGCTTTGCTGCTCACCTGCGACGGCCGCAGGCCGTCGTCAGGTGCAGCAGCATGTTAGCCACCGCCACCCCATAGCCGACTTGCCTCTTGCGCAACACCGTGAAGTTGTCCGGCGTCGAGCCCGATTTCAGCGTCCAGCTGCCATCGGTCTGGTCCGCCTGGGTCTGAGCTCACTCGAACCGCCACGACGACGTGCCCGAGGTGGTCAACGCTCAGCTCGATTCGAAGCTCGCCTTCGAGCGACTCCCACACTTTGGACTCCTGCCAGCCTTGCCACTCTTTCGCGGCATCCGCGAACAAGCGCGCGATCCCCGCACCGTCCGTGTACGTGTACACGCGCCGCGTTGCGGAGTGATCGTGAGCGTCCACCGAAACCACAAAGTAGTCGCCCTCGACGTTGGAGAACTCGATCACAACATCCGAGTTCGATGAGGTCAGTCGCAACGTGGTCACGTGTGGCTAACGAGTACGTCGCTCAGCCGCGCCGAGCGGCGCGATGCTCGCGGAAGCGAGCATCGTGACGCGAAGGTGTCGGCTGCAGCGACTTGTTGGGCAGCGTACCAGAACCTCGCACGTCGCCAAGCCTCCCTCGTCCGGAGTCGCGGGGGAACGCTCAGGCCCGGCCAGTCGAACCGAGTCCCGGAGGCGTCGACCGAGGTCGCCACCTCTCGCGTCTCACTCGACGCGAAGCATGACAGACACACCAGGATCCTCTTGTGCTCTCGATCGAACGACGCGGCACGTCGACGCGGCGGCTCGACTGCCCAACTTGAACTCGATGGTTCGACGTTAATCACGCAGCACAGGATTCCCGGTCCGTCCAACTCGCAGCGCCGCGAGAGCGGGGCGCCGGACGATCGCGGTCGGTGCGGGGTTGCGGCGGAGGGGGGAGCGGCCGGTTTGCGTGATGGTTTGGTCAGGCTAACTCGGGGCGAGCGTGGGAGGAAGCGGGGGCTGTGGGCTTGGTGCGACGCGGGCGGCAGGGGGCGCTCGCGCGTGGCCGTGGCGCGAAGAGGGGAATCGTCGGTCCGCGTCGGTCACGCGTCGCCGCGGAACGCCGCCTCGAGTCTGGCGATGTCGAGCTTCTGCATCTGGAGCATCGCTTGCATCGCGCGGCCGGCGGCGGCGCGGTCGGGGGCGCTGAGGAGGCGGGGCAGGGCTTCGGGGATGATCTGCCAGCAGAGGCCGAAGCGGTCGACGAGCCAGCCGCATTGGCTCGCGCGGCCGCCGTCGGCGAGGAGCGCGGACCACAGGCGGTCGGTCTCGGCCTGGTCCTTGGTCGTGACCGCGATCGAGACGGCTTCGGACAGACGGTAGTGCGGTCCCCCGTTGAGGGCCTGATAGGGCGCGCCGGCGAGCGTGAACTCGACGAGCAACGGCGCGGCATCCGGGTCGGGCCGGAAGACGTTGGTGATCCGCGAGTCGGGGATCAGCGACGTGTAGAAGCTCGCGGCATCCTCGGCGACGCCGTCGAACCAGAGGCAGGTGGAGACTTTCGGGTGATCCGCCATCGTTGCGTCGAACCTCCAGGCTGCGCCACGGGCGCGCGCCGATAGCGTAGTGCGACGCGAGCGCCGCACGGATCGCACGCCGCTAGAATCGCCGCCGCCATGCCGCCCCAAACGCCCGGCAGAGACCTGCCCGAGTCGGTCGAGGCCGTGGTCTACAAGATCCACTTCGACCTGGCGGGGGAAGCGCGGCGAGTGGCCGTCGAGGAGCTGCTCGGCAAGCGTCCGGAGCTGCGCGCCGGGATTATCGACCGGCTGGCGTATCTCGAGGCGACCGAGATCGCGCTCGCGGCGGCGCGGTCGGTGCGGCGGGGGCCCGACGGCGAGCGCATGCCGGCCGCGCCGGGCACGCAGATCGGTGGCTACGTGCTCGAGCGGTTGCTCGGCCGCGGCGGCTTCGGCGAGGTGTGGCTCGCGCAGCAGGAGACGCCGATCCGCCGGCAGGTGGCGTTGAAGCTCCTGGCGGCGGGCATCGACGACGGCCAGGCGGTGACGCGGTTCGACCTCGAACGCGACGCGCTCGGGCTCCTGCAGCACGACGGCGTCGCGAAGGTGTTCGACGCGGGCACGACGGACGATGGCCGCCCGTACTTCGTGATGGAACACGTCGACGGCGTGCCGATCACCGAGCACTGCGACGCGCTCGGTCTCGACGTGCGCGCGCGGCTCGAGCTGTTCGTCAAGATCTGCGCCGGCGTGCAGCACGCGCACCAGAAGGGGCTGATCCACCGCGACATCAAGCCGTCGAACGTGCTCGTCGCGGTGCAGGACGGCGTCGCGCGCCCGAAGATCATCGACTTCGGCGTCGCCAAGGCGCTGCACGGCGACCTGCGTGACCACGCGCGCCGCACCGAGGGGCAGCGCCTGCTCGGCACGCCCGAATACATGAGCCCGGAGCAGGCGGCCGGCGAAGACGTCGACACGCGCACCGACGTGCACGCGCTCGGCGTGCTGCTGTTCGAGCTGCTGACCGGCCGGCTGCCGTTCCCCTCGGAACGCCTGCGCGAGGGGGGTCTCGGCGACGTCGCGCGGATCCTGCGCGACGAGGACGCGCCGCTGCCGAGCGCAGCGCTGCTGGACCAGCAGGATCCCGATGCGATCGCCGCGCGCCGCCGGACGGACGCCAGGGCCCTCGCCGAGCTGCTCCGGCGCGATCTCGACTGGATCGTGCTGCGGTCGCTCCGCAAGGATCGAGAAGCACGCTACGCGTCGGTCTCGGCCCTGGCGGCGGACGTGTCGCGCGCGCTCGACGACGAACCGGTCACCGCGCGCCCGCCGTCGACGAGCTACCTGCTCCGCAAGTTCGTGCGCCGGCATCGCCGCGGCGTGGTGTCCGCGGCAGCCGGGATCGTCCTCGCCGTACTCGCCCTCACCGGTGCCGTGACCGGTCTCGTCGCGATCAACCGCGCGCGTTCCGAAGCCGTGACCGAGCGCGACCGCGCCACGACGAACCTCTACTCCGCGAGCGTCGTCGCCGCCTCGCTGGCGCTCCGCCGCGACGGCGACGTCGCGGCGGCGCGCCGCAGCCTCGGAGCGGCACCTCCGGCGCTGCGCGGTTGGGAGTGGCGCCTGCTCGACGGCCGGCTCGACGACTCCGTCCGAACCGTCGAGATCGGTGGCCACGTCCGCGACCTCGCCGTCGTGCCGGGCGCCGACACGGTGATCGCGGCGATGTACGACGGCCGATTGCTGCGGCTCGACGCCGACGAGCCCGAGCTCATCGACGAGACCCGGAGCAGTCGCGTCTCCCTCGATCTCCATCCGGACACCCACACGGTGGCCGTCGTCAGCGAGGATGGACGGCTCGCGGTCTTCGACGTCCGTTCCGGGCAGCCGCTCGACAACGCCCGCTACGAGTCGCGCGTCGTGCTGCGCTGCGTGCGCTTCTCACCCCGCGGCGACCGACTGGCGTTCGGCGGCAAGGGCGGCTCGCTGTTCGTCGAGCCGTTCCCGCCCAGTGGGCCGCCCCAGCGCGCGACGATCGGGACGGACATCACCGCGATCGATCTCTCTCCGGACGGCGCGCTGTGCGCGATCGGCGACGCCGACGGGACGGTGCGCATCGTGCGCAGCGACGATCTGCGAGTCGCACGCGAGTTCCTCGCACACGACGACGTCGTGCTCGACGTCCGCTTCGCGCTCGATGGCAAGGCGCTCGCGACGGCATCCGCCGATCTGTCGGTCGCGTTGTGGGACCTCGGCCATCCCGACGGCCCGCCGCTGTGGCGCAGGACGCTCACGTCGAAGTGCCGCTCGATCCAGTTCGCACCCGACGGCCGGCAACTCGCGGTCTCCGGCGGTCACATGGACAGCCTGGTCGCCGTTCTCGACGCATCGAACGGCGCCGTGCTGCGCCGGCTCCACGGCCACGAGCAGGGCGTCGACGGTCTCGCGTGGTCGGCGGACGGCGAGCGCCTGTTCACCGCCGGGCGATTCGGCGTGCTGCGCGTGTTCCGACCCGCCGACATCGGCGGGCTGTTCCGTCTGCCGTGTGGCCTGGGGACGATCGACGTCGTCACCGACGCGGACGGCGGCCGTGTGTTCGCGTGCGCGATGGATGGCACGCTCGTCTGTTGGAATTCCCGCGATGGGAGCGTCGAGTGGACCGCGGAGGCACCGCACGACCTGCAGAGCATCGCGTTCGGTGGCGACCGGATCTTCGGTGTCGACGCTGCGGGGTTCGTGCACGCCTTCGACGCGAGCTCCGGTGAGTCGCTGGCGAGCGGCGCGAACCTCGGCACGCCACTTCGCGACACCGCACTCGCGCTCGACGGCCACACACTGGTCGTCGCGGCGAGCTCGGGCAAGACCTTCTTCCTCGATCCGATCCGACTCGAACCGCTCGGGGAGCCGCTGCAACTGGCAGGACGACAGCCGGTCCTCGCCTTCGATCCCCGCACCGGCAGACTCGCCGCGGGCCTGCAGCCGGGGAAGCTCGACCTCGTGTCGGTGGCCGAGCGCAAGGTGATCCGCGAGCTCGCGTTCGACGAGGCCGGCGGCATGGTCTACCCGGCGTTCGCACCCGATGGCCACGAGCTCGCCGTCGGGTTCGGCGACGGCTCGATCGCGCTGATCGATCCGGACACCGGCGCGGTCCGCTCCGTCATGCACAGCCACGTCGGTCCGATCCGCGGCGTCGCCTACTCCCCCGATGGCACGCGCCTCGTGTCCGCCGGCGAAGACCAGCGCCTGATCGTCTACGACGCCGCCCGCACGGCCGAGATCCTCACGCTCGATTCACCCGGCGCGCCGGTCTACGCACCGTGCTTCTCGCCCGACGGCAACACGCTGTACGCCTGCGTGTCGGTCTTCACCCGGCTCGGCCACGTGTTCGGCTGGCGCGCGCGATAGTCGGGGCTCACCCGTCGGCGCCGGGCGCGAGCAACGCCCCGAGCGCCAGCAACGCGCGGCCGAGCAGCATGCGCACCGCATCCGGGCTGCGCCCCATGCGCTGGCCGACCTCGTCGAGCGGCAGGCCGGCGATGCGTGCCAGCGAGATGACCTCGCGATGGTCGTCGGACAGCTCGTCGAACGCCTTCTCGAGACGGTCGACGTCCTCGCGCATCGCCGCAACGCTCGCCGGGGACGACACCGAGGCGTACGCCAGGGCGAGCTCGGCGGCGGACAACGGGTCGATGCCGTCTTCCTTGTGCACGTCACGTCTCCCCGCGTGGTGGAAGCGGTGCTTCTCGCGGATCTTGTTGAGCGCCGACGTGAACAGCCAGCCGCGGAACTGCGCCTCGCCGCGGAACTCGAACGACTCCCGCCGGCTCACCAGCTCCCGGCACACCGACTGGACGACGTCCGAGCAGGACTCGCGCTGGCGGAGCGCACCGTCGACGCGCGAGCGCACGAACGCCCGCAGGTGCGGCAGATAGTCGACGAGCAGCTCGTCGAGCGCCTTGGCATCGCCGACGGTCGCCCGCTTCCACAGCACGTCGTGCGATTGCCGCGAGTCGGCCATGGCCGCAGCATCCGCCGCAGGCACCGCACCGGCAAGCCGTCCCTGGGCTCCGAGAGTCGCTGGCGGTCGAATCCGCGTCGGCGGCGATCATTGGTTCAGCACCAGTCGCAGACCCTCGGTCACCGAGAGGTCGAGGAAGCAGCTGCCGTTGCCGTCGAGGAAGATCCCCTGCGCGAACACCTCGATCCCGCGCAGCGACGGGTCGCTCGGCACCGGTGCCGGCACGTTCACCCCGCCGGCCGAGTCGAGCACGAACGGCAGGTTCGCGATGCGGCGCCGTGACCAGCATCGAGCACTCGAAGCCGAACGAGACGTCCGCAGCGCCGGCCGCGAGCCAGAGCACGCCTGGCTGGGCGGGCACCGCGTTGAACACCCGCACCGCGAAGCCCGCCGTGCCGAGCACCGGATACCCGACCGTGCGGAGCTGCCCGCGCAAGCCGGCGCCGTTGTGGTTGCCGCGCCCGTAGGGATCGACCAGCACACCACCGGCGTCGACGAGATCGATCGAGAACAGCTCGCGTCCGACCGCCGTGTCGTACGCCGCGAACAAGATCGTGCGATCGATCCGCGCGAACCCCGCCGGATACGAGCCCCAGCGACCCGACCAGAGGTTGGCGAGCAGCAGCGTTCCCGCGGCCGTGCCATCGCTGCGCCAGAGCTCGACGCCCTCGGCGTCGCGATCCGCGGCGAAGATCACGCGCGGGCTCGAACCGAGCGGTGCAGCGGAGTCGAACGTCGCCTGGTCCCAGATCTCGATGCGACGCGAGCCGATCGAGCTCTCCGGACCCGGCTCGATGTCGGCGACGAGCGCGGTGTTGCCTGGCTGTCCGCGACTGGTGTAGAGCTCGCGGCCAAGGTCCGGTGAGAACGCCGAGAAGTAGTCACCAGCCCGGGAAGCCCGCGATCGGGGACGGACCGCGAGCTCGCGGGGCCCGGGTTGACGTCGATCAGCAGGACCGTGCCCGCGGCGGTGCCGTCGCTCGTGAACGGCTCGCGCCCGGTCGCGGGCGTGGTGGCGGAGAAGTGGAGCCGGCCGCCGGCGGCCGTGAGCAGCTCGGGGAACGAGCCGCCGCTGCCCGGCACCAGATCGGCGACGAGCTGCGTGCCGGCCGCGGTGCCGTCGCTCTGCCACAGCTCGGTGCCGGTCGCCGTCGTGAACCCGGCGAAGTAGAGCCGGCCGCCGACGAGGATCGGTGCCGTGCTCGCACCACTGTCGACACCCGGTGCGAGATCGATCAGGCGCGCGGTGCCCGCGGTCGTGCCGTCGGTTCGCCACAGCTCGCGGCCGTGCGCGCTGTCGTAGGCGCGGAAGTAGGCGATGCCGTTCCACACCGCGAACGGCTCGTCGATGTTGGCCATCGACGAGTAGGCTGCCGGTCTCGATGTCCGCGAGCCGGAAGGTCCCGGCCGCGCTCCCCGAGCTCACCCACGGCTCGAGGCCCAGGTTGTCGAAGGCCGCGAACAGCAGGCGGTTGCCGAAGCGCGTGAGGCACGAGAACTGTGTGCCCGCCGGACCCGGCGTCACGTCGAGCGCCATCGCGGTGCCACCCGGCGTGCCGTCGGTCGCCCACAGCTCCCGGCCGTGCACGCCGTCGTCCGCGGTGAAGAACACGCGGTTGCCGGTCGCGACGAGGCCCTCGGGGTCGGAGCCGTCAGGGCCGGGCCGCACGTCGGTCAGGACCGTCGTCCCCGCGGCGGTGCCGTCGGAGATCCACAGCTCGCGGCCCGAGGACGGCGATGTCGCCGCGAACAGGACGTTCGTGCCGAGCGCGGCGAACCCCGACGGGTCGGAGTTCGCGATCAGGCCCGGCGGCGCGAGATCGCGAAGCTCGTAGGTCGACGAGGTCGTGCCGCTGCTGCGCCAGAGCTCGACCTCGCCATCGGGAGCCCTGCCACCGAACAGCGCGACGCCGGGCAACAATCCGGCGCCCGAGCGCGGCAGCATATCGGACATCCAACTCGCGGCGAGCAGCACCCGGTACGTCACGTAGAGACCGAGGCGGCCGTCGGTTCCGGTCGCGCCGAACGTCATCGACGTCTGCGTCGCCCACAGCGGGAACGGGTTCGAGCCACCGGATCCCGGCACGATGTCGGCGACCAGCTGCGTGCCGGCGGTCGTGCCGTCGCTGCGCCAGAGCTCGCGGCCGTGCACGCCGTCGTCGGCGACGAAGTACAGGTAGCTGAACAGCTTGATCAGACCACTCGGATTGGAGCTCGCCGAGCCCGGGCGGATGTCGGCGACTCGGAAGGTCGTCGCCGCCGTGCCGCCGGTCTTCCACAGCTCCTGGCCGGCACCGTCGTAGGCGGCGAAGTAGAGCGTCGAGCCCACCGCCGTGAGCTGCGCCGGCGAGGAGCTGCCCGACAGCAGATAGATGTCGGCGACCAGCGACGTCGTCGTGCCGTCGGTGCGCCACAGCTCGCGCCCGTAGGTCACCGTCGTCGCGACGAAGTACAGGTAGCCGCCCATCGCCGTCAGCTCGTCGATCTGCGCGTCGCCGGACGAGCGCATGTCGACGACGATCTGCGTACCCGCCGTGGTGCCGTCGCTGCGCCACAGCTCCCGCCCGTGGATGCCGTCGTCGGCGACCAAGAACAACTCGTTGCCGAGGGCCGTGAGGTGCTCCGGTCTCGACGACGCCGCGCCGGGCAGGATGTCCTTGCAGAGCCTCGTGCCGGCGGCGGTCCCGTCGCTGGTCCACAGCTCGTCGCCGAGCGTCTCGAGGTCCTGGCTGCGGAAGAACAGCCGGTTCCCGACCACCGTCAGGTCGAACGCGTTCGGCACGTTGGCGACCAGCACGGTGCCCGCCGCCGTGCCGTCGCTGCGCCAGATCCCACCCTCGTCCCGGCCGACCGCGAAGTAGATCGTGGAGCCGATCGCCACCGGCTGCCCGATCGAGCCGAAGTCGAAGCGCCGGATCGGCAGCGTGCCGGCCAGCGTCCCGTCCGAGCGCCACAGCGTGTGCCCCGGTGGCGTCGGGATGCCGTCGGTGCGGAAGGCCTCGGGATCGGCGGTCGTGAAGAACACCAGGCTCCCCGCCGTCACGAAGTCCTGTGGATACGAGCTCGGGTCGTTGCCATCGGTCCCCGGCGCGATGTCCGCGAGGAGGGTCTGCGCGGCAAGCGGCGCCGCGAGCGCGGCGACGAGAAGCGTGATGACGGTCGATCGCATGGTGCACATCCGGCGGCCACCCGGGCCGCTCCGTCGGTTCAATGCGGACGCGGTACGCAGCGAACGCGGGAGCCCCCGAAAACGGTGCTCCCGCGTCGGACGTGGTCGGCATCACCAGCCGGGCGCGAGACGGAGCGCGTCGCTCGGCGCGACCAGCCCGAGCGCGCACGCGCCGAGAACCACGCCTGACCCCCTGCGACACCCGGCCCGTCCGCGACCCGGTCCGCGCTGGACACCGACCGCGTGCCTGCCGAGGTCCGGTCGGTGACCCCCAGGCCGTCGATGCCGCCGCGGCACCGGGCGAACGCCACGGACAAAAAAACCCGCCGATGGGCCGGCCGGACTCGGCGTGACGCCGAGCGCGGATGTCGCTGGTCGGGCCGGAGGCCACGACCATGACCCGCATACGACTCTCCTTCCGTCCCGTCCTCGCCGCGGCGCTGCTGGCCTGCGCCGCGCCACTCGCTCGGGCCCAGGCACGTCCCGCGCACTTCTGCACCTACCTCGGCGGTTCCGACGATCGCGAGTCGGTCGAGGCGGTGGCGGTCGCGCCGAACGGCGACGTGGTCGTCGCGGGGAGCACGTACTCGGCCGATCTCCCGGTGACCGGCCGGCGCGTTCCAGGCGACCAAGGGCGCGCTCGAGGACGCGTTCGTCGCGCGGCTGTCGCCGGATCTGAGCCAGATCGTCGCGCTGACCTACCTCGGCGGCAACGCGCGCGAGCAGGCGCACGGAGTCCGGATCGGAAGCGACGGCTCCGTCTGGGTCGTCGGCACCACCGCATCGAGCGATTTCCCGACGACGCCGGATGCGTTCGCGGCGACGCCCGCGGGTTCCGAGGACGCGTTCGTCGTCCACCTGGATCCGAACCTCGGTACGCTCGGATACTCGACGCCTGTTCGGCGGCAGCGGCCGCGACAGCGGCGAGGCGTTCGTCGTCGACGAGGCGAACGACCTCGTCTATCTGGCCGGGGTCACGCTGCTTTACCAGGGTGCGCCGCTCACGCCGGTGCCGGTGTCGCCCGGCGCGTTCCAGAGCAGTCCTGCAGGGGGCGGCGACCTGTACGTCGCGGTACTCGACCGCACGGTGCCGGGATCCACGTCGCTCGCCTACGGCACGCTGCTCGGCGGCAGCCGGGCCGAGGCGGAGGTCGGGGATCTCACGCTGGAGAGCAACGGAATCGTGACGCTGTCGGGCGAGACGCTGTCGACCGATCTATCGACGACGGCAGGCGCGCTCCGCACGGGCAACAGCGATCGCTCGAGCCTGCTCGCGCGTTTCGACACGCAAGCCACGGGTGCGTCGAGTCTGCTCTACTGCACCTACATCGGTGGCAGCGGGATCGATTTCGACCTGGTGCACGCGACCGATGCCGCCGAGATCGTCCACCTGGCGCTGACGTCTTACTCGGCTGACCTTCCGGTGACGCCGAACGCGCTGCAATCGACGCCCGGCGTCAACTCGGACCTGTACTACGCGCAGCTCGATCTGTCGCAGACCGGCAGCGCGGCGCTGCGTTACGGTTCGTGGATGGTGACCGGCCGCTCCGAGGAAGCCGCCGACATCGCGGTGGCCAACGGCCGGGCGGCGCTGTTCAGCTGGGTGAATGGGTACCCCCCGACGACACCGGGCGCCTTCATCCCGTCGTGCCGATCGACTGTCCACGGCTACGTTCAGGTCCTCGACCTGACGAGCCAGCCGGATCCCTTCATCGAGTACGCGACGCACTACCAGGGGTGCCCGTACAGCCAACACGACAAGGCGATGGCGTTCGACGGCAGCGAGGTCGTGCTGGTCGGCGACCGCGATGCCCCGGTCACAGCGGGCGCCGCTCGAGTCCAGCCGATGTCGAACGTCGACGGCTTCGTCGGCCGCCTGCAACTCGGGCCCTGGCCATCGGCATTCGAGAGCTTCGGCACCGCGTGCGCCGGCTCGGCCGGAACGCCACAGATGGTCGGCCGCGGCGGTGTGCCGAGGATCTGCGGAACGATGGGCCTGCGCGCCACCGGCCTGCCACCGCACGCCGCCGGGATCCTCACCGCGGGCACGAGCCGGACGCTCTACCTCGGCGTCCCGCTGCCGTTCCCGCTCGCCGGCCTCGGCGCCCCGGGCTGCGAGATCTCGGTCGCACCCGACGTGATCCTCTACCGCTTCGCGGACGCCACCGGGCATGTCGACGTCGACATCCCGTTGCCCGCCCAGCCGAGCCTGTTCGGCGAGTCGCTGTTCGCGCAGTTCATCCAGCTCGATCCGGCCGCGAACGCGTTCGGACTCGTCACCAGCAACGGCCTGCGCGCCGAGGTGCGGTGGTAGCGCCGGGGCCCGGCGCTACCGACCCATGCCGAGCAGCAGCGAGTTGGTCGGACGGATGTCGAGCAGACCGCCGGCGTTGACACCGACCCACCAGCCCTCGACGGGGAACGCGCCGCCGTTCAGTCCTGGGT
The DNA here is from genome assembly GCA_963823025.1 of uncultured Planctomycetota bacterium. Lineage (GTDB taxonomy): Bacteria > Planctomycetota > UBA1135 > UBA1135 > UBA2386 > CAWGKH01. The sequence continues at coordinate 36,487 of CAWGKH010000022.1, forward strand.
CGTTCGGGATCGGGATCGACGTGAGGAACGCCGGCGACGGGAAGCCGCCGGCGACGAACGTCGGGTAGACGTACAGCGGACAGCCGGGGAGCCACGGGATCGGGTCGTGGACCGCGAGGTCGAACACCAGCACGCCGAGATAACCGGTTGGACCGTGGTCGCTGCCCAGCATCATCGTCGTGCCGAGCTCCGGACGCGTCGCGGTCAGCCGCGGTCCACAGCCGGGCGCCACCGGCTCGACCGATGCGCCCGGATCGCGCACCGCGAAGAGCTCGCGCCCGGTGGCCGGGGTGGTCGCGGCCATGTAGAGATCGCCGCCGCACATCGTCAGCTCGGTCGGCGACGCGACCGTGCAGACCCGCATCGTGCCGGCGGTCGTGCCGTCGCTGTGCCAGAGTCCGATGCCGGTGCCATCGTCGGCCGCGAACCACACGTCGTCACCGACCGCGACGATCTCGTCCGGATACGAGTGGCCTGCACCGACACGGATGTCGCGCACCAGCGTGGTGCCGGCGGTCGTGCCGTCCGACGACCACAGCTCGATGCCGGTGGTCCCGTCCGTCGCGGCGAAGAACAGCCGGCCATCGGCCCAGGTCAGACCCGACGGGCTGCCGTTGCCGGATCCGGGTCGGATGTCGGCGACGAGCCGTGTCGACGACGCGTCCATGATCCACAGCTCGTTGCCGGTCGGGGTCGTCGACGCGGTGAAGAACAGCGAATCACCGGCCGGCGTGAACTCGCGCGGGTACGAGTCGCCGGTCGGATTGAGGTCGAGGATCAGGTGCGTTCCCCCGCCGAGCCGTCGGTCTCGAACGGCTCGATGCCGGTGCTCGTCGGCGAGCGCGCGGCGAACACGACCGCGTCCCCGAATCGCGTCAGATGGTCCGGCGCCGCGTTGAGGCTTCCGGGCATCAGATCGACGAGCTCGTTCGTCCCGGCGGTCGTGCCGTCGGTCACCCAGAGCTCCGACCCGGTGCTGCCGTCATTCGCCGCGAACAGCACCCGGCCGTTCAGCTCGACGAAGCCCGCGGGATCGCTCGTCGTGCTGCCGGGGCGCACGTCGACGAGCAGGTGCGTGCCGGCGGCGGTGCCGTCCGAGACCCAAGGCTCGCGGCCGTGCACGCCGTCGTCGGCGGAGAACACGATGGAGTCGCCGAGCCTCACCAGGCCCTCGGGATCGCTCGACAGCGAGCCGGGCTTGATGTCGACGACCATCGCCGTCCCCGCCGCCGTGCCGTCGGTGACCCACAGCTCCCGGCCCGAACCGGATGCATCGAGCGTGAAGAGGAGCTTCCCGGTCATCGCGACGAAGTCACGCGGGAAGTGACCCGTCGTGTTCGGCGGCGAGACGCGCCGTGGTGCGCCGCCATTGCGCAGCGTCCACAGATCCTGCCCACCGAGGCCGTCCGTCGCGCTGAAGAACAGCTGATCGCCGAGCACGCAACGCAGCGCGTTCGGACTGGACTGCCCGCTGCCGGCATGGATGTCGTCGACGGTCGGACACGATTGGGAGAGAACGGAGAGCGCGAGGACGAGGCTCACGCTGGTGACACGAAACCACATGGCGGCTTCCCCGGAACGAACAAGGAGGGCGGACAGAAGAGCATAGAACGAATTTCGATCGCGTGAGTTCGAGCGGTGGGCCGGCTGCGGCACGGCGTGGCGCATGTCTGTGCGCGCCCGAACGCATTGCGGAGCGAGTCGGATCGGCTCGTCGAACGGCTTCGCGATCGATCCAGCGAGTCGCTCGAGCGAGCACGGCGTCGTGACGAGGTCACGGACGCGCGCCGGCGTCGCCGAGCGCACGAACACCGTGCGCGCCAGTCGCCGCGGGTCGTCCCGGATGCTCTCGACCCGCTCGCACCGGCCCTTCCCCGACGGCTCCAGCGCGTGCCCGACGAACCGAGCATCGGTGCGGAACGGCTCGCCGGTGAGCACGGCGGCGGACCCCATCGCCATCGACGCGCCGATTCCGGCGGTCGGCAGGCACGCCGTCGCCGCCGCCACGTCCTTGCTCAGCGCGATCATGTCACCGCGCACCGGACCGCAAGATCGTTCCAGGATCCGCTCTCTCGCGACCGGTGAAAATCGGGTCAGCGGTTGCGCAACGATCCCGGCAGACGCGCGCCAGCCGTCAGATCGAGTGTCCGCGTGTCACCGGCCGGAACCGCGGTCTTCGTCACGACGCGCTCGCGACCACGGATGTCGACGACGACGAGCGCGGGACCCGGCGTGAGGCCGGTCGCCTCGAACGCCCCACCGCGCACGCGGATCCGGTGCGTCCGCGCGGTGCGGCGGTAGGCGTAGAGATCGGGCGGCTCCTCGTCCGCGCCAGGCAGCAGCCACACGTAACCGAGGATCCGGTTCGGATCGGTGACATCCGGTGCGAACACGTGACCGCGCAGTCCGCCCGCCGCGACGTCGACCGCGACGACGGTCGCCCTGTCGGCCGTCACCGTGATGCTCTCGTCGTGGATCTGCTGCCAGGACGCCGCATACAGCTCGAACGTGTAATCGCCGGCCGGCACGTCGCGCACCTCGAAGCGGCCCATCTCGTCACACGTGGCACGCAGCGACAGCCCGCCCGCGCCCGGCGCATCGCCCGGGACCGGCCGCAGGATCGCGCGTGCGCCGGTCGCCGCCCGACCGTTGATCGACGCCGTGCCGCGAACGAGCCCCGCGGGCGGCCGATCCACGGTGAGGTCGAACACGCGGTGCTCGCCCTCGGCGAGCGTGACGTCGCGCGGTGGGATCCGCTCCGGATCGACGGCCGACCGCTGCTCGGGGAAGATCGTGTGGATCAGCCGATCGACGTAGCGGCTCGCGTCGCTCTGGAACGCGCGGACGATGTAGCCGCCGGGCTGCAGGCCGTCGAATCGGTAGGTGCCGTCCGCGCCGATCTTCACCCGGCGCAGCGTGCCGTGCCCGCCGAGCACGAGGACCTCGACCGCGCCCTCCCGCCCCGGCGGCACGCCGCCGACCCGTCCCGTCAGGCTGGCCCGCGCACCGACCTCGATGCGGATCTCGCGCGCGCGGCCGCGCAGCTCGAAGGCGCCGGTGTCGTGGTGGGCGATGTGCGTGCCGTCGACCGACAGCAGGTAGCGACCAGGGGCAGCCTGCTCGAACCCGAAGCGTCCGTCCGCTCCGCTCCGCGTCGTCATCACCGTGACGCCCGCAGGCCCCGGCGCGAACGCCCACGCGAACGGCGAGGCGCTCGCGTCGGTGACGTCGCGCGGCTCGTCGTCGACGCGGACGAGATCGACGACCGCGTCGGCGACCGGCGCACCACCCGGTCGCGCGACGACGACCCCCGTCAGCCCGAGGCCCGCCTCCAGCTCGAAGCGGAGATCCGGCGGCTCGGTTCCGCGCCGGAGCTCGACCGGCTCGATCGCCGTGAACCGGTGCGCGGGCGCTTCGATACCGACCGAGTAGAGGCCCTCCTCGTATCCCCCGCACGAGAACCGGCCGTCGGGCCACTCCTTCTCCGGACCGACGTCCGCGGGCACGACCACCGGCCGCGACGATGCCTCGCGGCGGATGCGCTCGAGACGGGACTCGAGCTCGCGCTGCACCGCGAGCTGACGATCGCGCTGCGCGGGATCGGTCACGCTCACGACGGTCTCGCGCAGCGCTTCGATCTCGCGCTCGAGCTGCTGGACCATCGTGCCGTTCGAGGTCGGGTCGAGCTCGCCGATGCGGTGCACGGCGACCGCGAACCGCTCGACCGGCCGCCGCGTGACGGCGTCGACGACCGTTCCCGTGATGCGGAGGCCGGACTCGAGCCGCACGACGAGCTCCTCGTCGCGGCTCGCGTCGACGTCGGCACGTTCGAACCGGAGGAACCCGGCCTTCGTCACCTCGACGCGCATCGCGCCGGGCGGCAGGGCTCCCATCTCGAACCGGCCGTCCGCGTCGGACTCGGTCTGCCCGCGAAAGTACGGCTGGCCGCGGCCGCTGCGAACCCACACCGACGCGCCTGCCACCGGGACGTCGCCGGGTCCCAGCACGCGACCGGTCAGAGGGTGGCCGACGGCGAGCGCGATCGGATCGACCGCGGTCTCCGCGCCGTCGCGCACGATGACCGGTCCCGATCGCACGACCTGCATGCCGGGCGCGGTCGCCAGGATCCAGTAGGTGCCGGGCACGAGCGCGGCGAACGAGTAGGCACCGTCGGCGCCGGTGGTGGCCGGCGCCACGAGGTCGTTCGGATCGAGCGACGCCGGCCACGCGCCGCGCGACAGCAGCTGCAGCCGCACGCTCGCTCCCGGGTACGGGTTCGCGGCCCCGTCCACGACCTGCCCGCGGACGCGGCCGCCGTTCAGGAGCTGCACGTCGCCGGCGTCGAACGATGTTCCGCCTTCGAGGTCGTGCTCGGACACGAGTGGCGGGTGACCCGCGGCCAGGATCAGCAGCGTGAGCGGACCCGCGCGGTCCGGACGTTCGACACCGAGCTGGAAGCGCCCGTCCGACGCGGTGCGAACCGGGCGCGCGGACGTGATCTCACCGACCAGTGCGTCGCCGACCGGCTCGCCGTACGCGTCGACGACACGACCGCGGACGACGACGCCGTCGGGTGCGGGCGCGACCGGCAGATCCGCGACCGGCGTGCGGGTGGGCTCGGCGTCCTGGAGCGGCTGCTCGCCGCCGGCGCGCGCCTCGCGTCCGGACTCGGGTGTCGCCAGGGAGCCTGGCCGCGACGTCGTCCCCGAGACGATCGACGCGACGAGCCAAAGGGCCGCGATCAACACCACCGCGCAGGCCGCGGGCAGGATCCAGGACCGGGTTCTCATGCGGGGCGTTCCCCGGGACTCGGGAGCGGACAGGGTAGGTGCGGAGGCTGAACGACGACTGAAGAAACGGACTCAACCGTCGGCTTGACGACCCTCGGCGACCGCCCGAGCATGCGAAGCATGAAGTCGCCGCAGGCCGTCACCGTGTGCGCCGCGCTCGTGGTCGCCGGCATCGCGGTGCTCTGGTGGCGCAGCGACTCCCGGTCCGCGATTCCCGACGGCACGGCTTCGACATCGCCCGCGGCCACGACCGACGAGGACCCGCCACCGGCGACCGGGCCGGCGGACGATGCGCGCGACGCCGCGAACCAGCGGAGTCGCGCTGCGGTCGGCGGCGCCGGGGCGCCGGTCGAGCGACCCGAGCCTGCCGGCGGTGCCGTGGACGCGACGTCGAGCGGCGATGTGATCCCCTGGCCGGTGGTGCACGCTGCGGACACGTCGAGCGAGTCGGCGCGAGCCACCGGCGAACCGGGCGTGGCGGTCGAGCTCGCGTTCCGCGCGTTGCGCTATGTCGGCGCGGATCCCGAGGCGGAGAAGACCTGGCGCCGCGCGATCGACGATCCGCGGACGCCGGCCAGTGCGCGTTCGGACCTGATCGAGGATCTGAACGACGAGGGTTACACCGACAACAGCCATCCGACCGACGCGGATCTGCAGCTCATCCTCGCACGTCTCGAGCTGATCGAGCGGCTGGCGCCGCACGCGATCGACGAGGTCAACGCCGCGGCGTTCGAAGAGGCCTACAAGGACCTGCTGAACATGTACCTCACGGATCGCGGGGAAACCGCCGGAGGGTCGATGATCGTTGCTGCCGAAGCGCTGGAGCGGTTGCGCAACGGCAACCGCCGCTTCGTCGAGGACGTGCGTGGCCGTAGCGCCAAGACCGGCCAGACGAGGCGGAACGAGCTCGTCGACGGGCAGGAGCCGTTCGCGATCATCCTCGGCTGCTCGGACTCGCGCGTGCCCGCGGAGATCGTCTTCGATCAAGGGCTCGGCGATCTGTTCGTGATCCGTGTCGCGGGCAACATCGTGGCGCCGTCGCAGGTCGGCAGCGTCGAGTTCGCGGCCGAGCGGTTCCACACGCGGCTCGTGGTCGTCATGGGGCATTCGATGTGCGGGGCGGTGCTGGCCGCCGTCGAGGAGCTCGAGCGCCCGACCGAGAGCCGCTCGCCGAACCTCCGCTCGATCGTCGATCGTGTGCGACCGTCGGTGGAGCCGCTGATGGAGACGGATCTGTGCGGCGATCGGGACGCACTCGTGCGACGCGCGGTGCGCGCCAACATCCGCTCCTCCGCCGATCACCTGCGGCACGGGTCGGAGATCCTCGAGCGGATGATCGCGCGCGACGGGCTGGTGGTCGTCGGGGCGGAGTACTCGCTGGAGACCGGCGAGGTCGAGTTCTTCGACGGCGTGCCGTAGCGCTGCGCGTCACTCGTGCAACGGGATCACCAGCACTCGTGCAACGGGATCACCAGCACCCGTGCAACGGGATCACCAGCACCGGCACCTGGCTGTGCCGGAGCACCTCCTCGACGATGCTGCCCATGACCAGCCGGCGGAGGCCGCTGCGGCCGTGCGTGGCCATCGCGAGGATGTCGACGTCGTGCTGCTCGGCGTAGTCGAGGATCGCCTCGCGCACCGACGGCCCGCCGGTCGCGTCGACGGTCAGGTCCACGCCGGCGCCGAATTTCGGCCGCAGCTTCTCGAGGTCGGAGAGCGCGAGCGGGAGCTGGTCCTCGACGGTGGGGATCTTCACCGGCGAGACGAACGGCGTCCCCGTCGGCCGCGCCTCGACCTCGGGCACGGTATGCAGCAGCGTGACGCGCGCGCCGATGTCACGCGCGAGGCGCGCGACCGGCTCGAAGGCCGCGAACGACTCCTCGGAGAAGTCGGTGGTGACCAGGATGTGCTTGCGGGCGGCCGTCATCGGGCCCGATTGTAGCCGGCGGTTGCACGGCACACCTCGCCCCGCTCGCGCGTCGGTGAGGTATCCTGCGGCTCGAACCGGTTGCGAGGCGCGGACCATGGCACGCGAGATCGTCGAGCACGAGCACCCGGTCGCCCTCGGCGACCTCGACCGCTGCCTCAGGCGCTACTGGGACGACTGCGGGAAGGACGACGAGCGGCCGGTCCATCGCGCGCTGACGATGAACCTGGTCGCGATCGCGCCCGCGGACGACGAGTCGCTGCTGCGTGCGACCGTGCAGGAGCTGCTGCGTACCAATCCGTGCATCGCGATGCTCGTGCTGCTCGTCCGCGACGACCGGCCGCTCGAGGCGACGTTCGCGACGCACGTCGAGATGCGGCGGAGCAGCCGTGCGGTGTTGCTCGAGCAGATCACGTTCCGCGTGTCGAAGGCGGAGGAACCGAAGGTGCCGAGCGTGATCCGGCCCCTGCTCGTCGACGACATCCCGACCAAGGCGCTGCTCGCCAGCGCCTTGCCCGACGATCTGCGCCTGGTGCGCGAGCTCGGCCGACTCGCCGACCTTCTGGTCTACGACTCGAGCCTGTTCGCCGATCCCGACCGCGACGTCACCCGCATCGACGACCTCGCGGTGCCGACCGCCGACCTCGCATGGGCCCGGCTGCAGCCCTGGCGCCATGCGCTCGCCGAAGCGCTCGAACACGTCGAATGGCCGCCGATGACGAAGCCGCGCGCGACCATCCGCCACGGGGGCGGGGCGGGCAGCCGCGCCGCGTGCGCACGCCTGGCGCGCTGGCTGGGCGAGCGACTCGGTGCCGACGTCCGCATCCTCGAGAACCTCGACGTCTGCACGCCGAGCTTCGAGCCGTGCTCGGTCCTCGTCGAGTTCGACGACGTGCAGGTGCACGTGAGGCACGCCTGGCCCGCCGCGATGCTCGACACCAGCGTCACACTGGCCGACCGCTGCATCGTGCCGTTCAAGACCGTGTCCCGTTCCTCGACCCGCGCCGAACTGCTCGCCGAAGCCGCGCAGAAGCTCGAGGTCGTGCTGGCGCCACCCGAGCCGTTGTAGTCCGACGGGGCGGCGTCAACGCACGAGCAAGGTCACCGGGTTCGAGAGCACCAGTGGCGTGGCGCCCAGCACCTGAACGCCCTGAAAGGTCAGCGGCAGGCCCGGCAGGATCGTCGTCGGGACCGGCACCGGCGACTGGACGACGGTGCCCGGTGGCACCCAGCCGACGTACACGACGAGGTTCACCAGCGGGTCGATCCAGACGTCCCCGAACGGCGTGGTCTGGGGTGCGCCGACCGCGCCACACGCGAAGAGCAGCGCACCGCTCGTCGTCCCGACCCTTCCGACCATCGCGTCCACCTCTTGGAAAACAGCGAGGACCGTTCATCCGCGATGGAGCGGACGAACGGTCCTCGGGAATGTTCGGCCGAGCCGCCTCGGGCGGCAAGGGACGCCGCGGTCACCCGCCGATCATCGCGGTGCCGAGATTCGTCGTGACCAGGCCGAAGCTGTTGGCCGACGAATCGAACACGAGTCCCTGGTTGTAGAAGGTGCCGCCGACGATCGAGGGCATGTTCGGGATCGGGAACGTGATGCTGGCATTGCCCATCGAATCGGCGACGGCCGGCAGCAGGAGGTCGAGGCTGCAGAGCGCCGAGCAGCCTGTCGCGCCGACGATGCCGAGATCGATCGGCAGGGGCGCGTTGACCCACGTGGTGTTCGACAGTCCGAACCCGACGATCACCACGCCACCGGACGGCGCGCCAGCGACGTCGAGGTTCAACGAAGTGTTGATGACCGGGAGGCTGGAGTTCGTCAACGTCGTGACACCGCCGTTGGAGCCGAGGCAGTGAATGCGGTAGATCGGCGAGGTGATGATCACCGTCTGCGTCCAGCTCGTGCCGCCGAAGGGCGGCCGGCGCCAGAACGTGCCGGCAGGCGGGGTCGCAGCGCCCGAGCCCGCGTCCGGCGGCCGCACCGCATTGGTGTCGGCGCCGATGAAGAACAGCGTGTTCGCCGGGACCGAGACCGGCGCATCGAGCACCGCCGTGTACCATCCGCGCGGCCCCGCGACCTCGATCATGGCGTTCGCCACCGGAGTGGTGTCTGGCGTCGTGCCGTCGGCACTCATGTAGACCGCCGCTTGGATCGACTCGGGCAGGCCGCTGACGGACTCGACGTAGATGCTGAACGCGGCAACGGTCAGCGCGTTGGGGCTCAGGACGGCGTACGTGTACTCGTTGGGCAACGACTGCACGACGTATCCCGGCGGCGGGTCGTTCTGCGAGACGCAGGACTGCGAGCAACCGATCGGACCCAGGGTGTAGACCCCGGGAACCTGTGCCGCGAGAGAGCTCATCGCGAGCGGGATGGCGAGGGATGCGTAGAGAAGCGAGCGCATGGAAGGCGACTCCTTTCGAGCGGTGAGAAGCGAGGGACACGCGCCGTCGAAACGACGGGGCGGGAGAAACGAGCAGCATGCAGACTGACGCTCACGGAGAGTGCGCGCAACCCCCGTTCGCCGGTTCCTCGAGAAGTCCGCCTGATCGAGATGGCGCGAGCTGGAGCTGCTTCCGGTCCAGCGCTCCACGGCGCCCGCCCGACGTACGCGAGCACGACACCTCGGTTGCGGACGTACCCGCCGACCACCGGCGGGCGATCGGCGCCGTGACCATGCTCCGTGCCGCGTCCGGCATCGGCCGTTGCGACGGCAACGTCGAGCATCTGAAGCCCGACCTCGATCGGTTCGGGGGACCTCAGTGCTCCGTCCAAGGCGTCGGCTTCGCGACGCCCGCCTCCCCCGGCCCGCGGAACCACACCCCCGCCGCCTGGATCGCCCCCTCCGCGCCGATCGCGACGACGATGTCGTCCGGCTGGAGCACGGTCTCCGGGCCGATGCCGATGTCGGCGCGACCGGTGCGTTCGACGGCGACGACGCTGAGGCCGGTCTCGTGCCGGAGGTGACTCTCGCCGAGGCTCTTGTCGGCGAGCGCGCTGCCGGCTTCGACGCGGAACGTCGCGACGCGGAGCCCCGGCGCCTGCGGCACGAGGCGCTCGCCTTCGTGGTGCGGCGCGACGCCGCGGATCGAGTGGCCGCCCTCGCGGATCGCATCGACCTGGCGCGCGATCTCATCGTCCGGCACGACGAAACCGCGCAACGCGCGCGCGGTCAGCTCGACGCTGGTCTCCAGCTCCTGCGGCACGATCTCGTCGGCGCCGATCGACTCGAGCGCCGGCACGTCGCTCAGGTAGTTCGCGCGCACGAGGATGTGGAGCCGCGGCGACAGCCGCCGCGCCAGCGCCACGGTGCGTCGCGTCGCGTCGGGCGCGTTGGTCGCGACGACGAGCATGCGCGCGCGGTGGATGCCGACCGAGCGGAGCACGCCGTGTCGCGACGCGTCTCCGAGCACGATCGGCTCGCCCTTCGGCTTCCACCGCGCGACCGTCTCCGGATTGAACTCGACGATCCGATACGGGATGCCGACGTCGCGCAGGGCCTTCGTGATGTGCTGGCCGGCCGGCCCGAAGCCGACGACCACCGCGTGGTCGCGCAGCTCACGGTCGCCATGTCGCGCCGGCTCGGTGCGCCGGACGCCGATCCGTTGCCCGAGCAGGAACAGCAGTGGCGTCGCCGCCATCGACAGCACGGCGACGACGACCAGCCGATCCATCGTGCGGTCGGGGACCACCTCGAGCCCGCGCGCGACCTGCAGCATGACGAACGAGAACTCGCCGACCTGCGCGAGCATCAGCCCGGTGCGTAGCGCGGTCCACGTCGGCATGCGCATCGCCTTGATCGCGACGAACGCCATCGCCGCCTTGCCGCCGATCACCGTCAACAGCGCCACGCCGACGACGAGCGGCTCGTCGAGGATCGTGCCGGCGTCGAACAGCATCCCGATCGACACGAAGAACAGGCTCGACAGCGCGTCGCGGATCGGCTCGACCTCGCTCGCCGCCTGATGGTGGAAGTCCGAGCTGCCGAGGACGATCCCGGCGAGGAACGCGCCGAGCGCCAATGACAGACCGAGGGCTGCCGTCGCGATCGCGCACGCGAGACACAGCACGATGACCGACAACACGAACAGCTCGCGGCTGCGCGTGCGCGCGATGATGCCGAGGACGCGCGGCACGACGAACCAGGCGACCACGACGAGCGCGACGAGCGCCGCGAACTCCCAGAGCATCGTCAGCGCCGCCGCACCGACGCCGCCGCCCACCCCGGCGACCAGCGGCAACGCGAGGACCATCGGCACGACCGCGAGGTCCTGCGCGACGCACACGCCGAGCGCGAGCCGACCCGCCGTCGTGCCGAGCTCGCCGCGATCGGTCAGCAGCTTGGTGATGACGGCCGTGCTCGACAGCGCGATCGCGAAGCCGGCGACGATGGCCACACCCGGGCCGGTGCCGGTCGCGAGGGACACGGCCGCGCCGAACGCGACCGTCAGCACGACCTGGACGCCGCCGCCCACGCTGATCGCGTGCCGCATGCGCGCGATCTGCACCATCGACAGCTCCATGCCGACGGTGAACAGCAGCACGACGACGCCGATCTCGGCGAGCTGCTCGACGAGCTCCGGCTGGCGCACGATGCCGAGCCCGTGCGGTCCGATCAGCGCACCGGCGGCGAGGAAGCCGACCATCGGCGGCATGCGCAGCCGCAGGAACGCCCAGCCGACGGCGATGTTCAGGCCGAACAGGAACGCCAGCTCGAGAAGCGTCGCGGTGAGGTGGGTCGTGGCGAGGGTCACGCGGTTCCGATCTTCCGGCGCGGCGGTCCGATCGGCATGATCGTCCGACCACACTTCCCCCCGGAACAGCCTTTCACCGGAAGTTCACCCTCCCCATGTCGGTCCGTCGCGAGCAGAGGGTCGCAGGACGCCTCGAAGAGCTCCTGCGCGCGCATCCCGGCCCGGATCCCGCGCGCTCCGGACCCATGGACGGGCCGATCGTGCCGGGGCTGGCGCTGTCGCGACGCACGGCGGTGCGGCTGTTCGAGGCGGGGCTGCAGTCGCGCCTGCAGGACCTCGAGGCGCGGCGGCTGAAGGATGCCGGGCTCGCCTACTACACGATCGGCTCGAGCGGCCACGAGGCAAACGCGGTGTTCGGCGACCTGCTGCGTGCGACCGACCCGGCACTCCTGCACTACCGCTCGGGCGCGTTCATGGCCGCGCGCGCGCGGCGGGCGCACGGCGAGACGCCGGTGTTCGACTCGATGCTGTCGTTCGCGGCGTCGTCGCAGGACCCGATCTCCGGCGGCCGGCACAAGGTGCTCGGCAGCCGCACGCTATGGGTGCCGCCGCAGACCAGCACGATCGCGAGCCATCTGCCGAAGGCGGTGGGAATGGCGTTCGCGTTGGCGCGCATGGCGCGACTCGACTGCGCTCCGAGATCCCCGACGACAGCATCGTCCACTGCTCGTTCGGCGACGCATCGGTCAATCACGCGACCGCGCAGGCCGGCTTCCAGGCCGCGATCGCGACCGCGCTGCACCGGCAGCCGTGCCCGGTGCTGTTCGTGTGCGAGGACAACGGCCTCGGCATCCGACACGCACGCCCGACGACTTGATCGAACGCTGCTTCCGCGGGCGCCGCGGCCTGGACTACTTCGTCGCGGACGGCCGGGACTTCCCGTCGGCGTACACGCAGGCGCAGGCAGCGATCGAGCACTGCCGCGCGGACGCGCCGGCCGGTGTTCTTCCACCTGAAGACCGTGCGGCTGATGGGCCACGCCGGGTCCGACGTCGAGACGACCTACCTCACCGAGGAGCAGCTCGACCGCAACGAGATGCGGGACCCGATGCTCGCGTTCGCCGACCTCCTGGTGTCGACGCGGCGCGATCGGCGAGGACGGGATGCGGGCGCTGGACGACGACCTCAAGGCGCGGATCGGCCGCGCCGCCGAGGAGGCGAGCCACCGCCCGCGTCTGACCACGTGCGAGCAGGTGGTCGGCGCCGCTCGCGCTGCCGGGGCCGGACGCGGTGCGTCGACGTCGCCGCACCGGAGGCGACGCGGCGCGGCGGTGTTCGGCGGCAAGCTGCCGGAGGAGGAACGCGGCCGCGCCACCTGTCGTTCCGCATCGCGCAGGGCCTGCGCGATCTGATGGCGAGCTACCCGGAGATGTTCGTGTTCGGCGAGGACGTCGCGAGGAAGGGCGGCGTCTACGGCGTGACCGCGCGGCCTCTACGAACGTATCGGCGCGGGGCGGGTGTTCAACACGATGCTCGACGAGACGACGATCCTCGGGCTCGCGCACGGGGCTGGCGCAGCTCGGGCTGTCTGCCGTTCCCCGAGATCCAGTACCTCGCCTACGTGCACAACGCGCTCGACCAGATCCGCGGCGAGGCGGCGTCGCTGCAGTTCTTCAGCGAGGGGCGGTTCCAGAACCCGATGGTCGTGCGCATCGCCGGCTACGCCTATCAGAAGGGATTCGGCGGTCACTTCCACAACGACAACAGCATCGGCGCGCTGCTGGACATCCCGGGCCTCGTGATCGCGTCGCCGTCGCGCGGCGACGACGCGGTGGGCATGCTGCGCACGTGCGCCGCGGTGGCGCGGCAGCACGGCAAGGTGTGCATCTTCCTCGAACCGATCGCGCTCTACAGGACGAAGGACCTGCACGAGCCGGGCGACGGGCTGTGGCTGACCGCGTATCCGGAGGCCGACCTCGCGGTGCCGCTCGGCGAGCCGCGCGTGTGGCCGGCCGAGGGGACGGGGGTCGAGGACCTGCTGATCGTCAGCTGGGCGAACGGTCTCTACATGAGCTTGCAGGCGCAGCGACGGCTCCGGCAGCAGGGGCTGCGCGCGCGGGTTCTCGATCTGCGCTGGCTCGCGCCGCTGCCGATCCACGCGGTGCTCGAGCACGCGCGCGAAGTCGGCCGCGTGCTGCTCGTCGACGAGTGCCGGACCACGGCAGGCGGCGTGTCGCCGCTGCTCGCGACGGCGCTCGCGCTCGATCCGTCGACGCGCGGCATCCCGCTCGACCGGCTCACGAGCGCGGACACGTACGTCCCACTCGGACCGGCGGCGGACACCGTGCTCGTGCAGACCGACGCGATCGTCGCGTCGGCGCTGCGGCTCGCGCAGGAGGTGCGCACGTGAACCGGCCGCTCGCGGTGCTGCTCTGTCCCGGTCGCGGCAGCTACGGGCGCGACGCGCTCGGGTCGATCCAGCGGCGACTGCGGCCGGGGCCGGTGGCCGAGGTGCTCGACGCGGCGGACGCGGCACGGCGCGCCGCCGCCGAGCCGGCGATCCGCGAGCTCGACGGCGCGAAGCAGTTCCGGCCGGGGCTGCACCTGCAGGGGCGCAATGCCGCGGAGCTGATCTGGTTCGCGACGATGGCGCAGCTCCACGATCTGCGCGAGCGCTACGAGATCGTCGCGGTCGCCGGCAACTCGCTCGGGTGGTACACGGCACTGGCGGCGGCGGGCGCGGTCGAGCCCGCCGAGGGCTGGCGCCTCGTGTCGACGATGGCGCGGCTGCAGGAGGGCGTCGCCGGTGGGCAGGTGCTGACGACGCAGGTCGACGAACATTGGCGGCCCGATCCGGCGCTGGCGCGCGCGGTGGACGACTGCGTGCGCGGTATCGCGGCACGCGGGGAAGCGCACTGGGTGGGCACGTCGATCCGCCTCGGCGGCCACGTCGTGCTCGCGGGCACCGAGCAAGGTGTCGGCGAGCTCCTCGAAGGGCTGCCGAAGGTCGAACGCGGGTCCCGCGGGTTCCCGTTCCGCCTCGCGGGCCACGGGCCGTTCCACACCCCGCTGTGCGCCGCAGTCGCCGAGCGCGCCCGGCACGAGCTCAGCCACCTCGTCGTGCGGCCCCCCGCGGTGCACCTGATCGACGGGCGCGGCGACGTGCACACGCCGTGGTCCGCCGACCCGAGAGAGCTGCTCCACTACACGCTCGACACGCAGGTGCGGACGACGTTCGACTTCACGGCATCGGTGCGCACCGCGATCCGGGAGTTCAACCCGGATGTGCTGCTGTGCGCGGCCCCGGGCGCCGACCTGCGCGCGCCGGTCGGCCACGTCGTGATCGCCGAGGGCTGGCGCGGTGTGACGGACCGGGAGTCGCTGTTCGCGACCGAGCTGGTGGTCGCGGCCGACGGCCTGCCGGCGGCGACCTGAACGGGGTCACCGGCTCAGCCGGCGCGCCGGCGCTCCTCGGCCACGCGAGCGCACCATGCGTGGAGCTCGCCGACGTCGCGCGGCACGTCGGTGTAGCGCTCGAGCTGTGCGAGCAGCACGTCGAGCGTCGCCTCGGCGTCCTTGACGGCCGAGTGGCGCGCCTGCTCGTCCACGCTCGCGGCGAGCAAGTCCGGATCGCCGGCGTCGCGCTTGCTGAACGCCGCGGCCTGGTCGCGCCCGCAGTAGTGCAACACCGCGTTGTTGAGGTTGCGCGGACCCTGCAGGAACCGGTCCCACGAGCGCTCCTTGCCGTCGAAGACCAGCTTGGCGTCGAGCACGCGCCGGCCATCCATCGCGAACGCGAGACCGTGGCGTTCGACTTCGGCGAGCCACAGCGGCAGGTCGTACGCGACGCAGTTGAAGCCGGCGAGGTCGGCGTCGCCGAGGAACGCGATCAGCTCCGCGCCGAGCTTCGCGAGCGTCGGCTCACCGAACAGTCCGCGGACGTCGTCGTTGCGGATGCCGTGCACGCGCGTCGCGACCTCGGGGATGTCGATGCCGGGGTCGACCCGGCGCTGCATCGACTCCCGCGCACCGTCGGGATGGAGCTTCACGAGGCCGACCTCGACGATCCGGTCCTTCTGCGTGTCGAGGCCGGTGGTTTCGAGGTCGAAGCAGACGAGCGGCCGGTCGAGTCGAAGGATCATGAGGCGTCCTGACGCGCGGGTACGGCGGCCGGAGTCCCCCTCCGGGCCCGGGACCGTTATAGCAACGGCGCGCGTGCGGCCGAAGGCTCGTTCCCGGTGTCGCGGATCAGCCCGGCCAACGCTCCTCGAGCACCGCGGCCACGAGTTGCCACGCCGCGAAGTCGCGGCGGCCGGCATACGGCTTCACCGCGTCGGCGATCGCCTGGTCGAGCTCGTCACCGATCGTCGCTTCGACACGCGGGAACAGCCGTGTCTCCTCGAGTTCCATGTGTCGTCGCATGCGACTCGCGTACGCGCGCGCGAGGCCGGCGAACCCGCGACGCTCGTCGTCGCGCAGATCGCCCGGCTCCCAGAACAACGTCAGCGAGTGCATCAGGTCGCGCGTCTCCTGGTGGTCGGCGACCAGCCGGCCCACCATCTCGACCGCGTCGTCGTCGCCGAAGCCGAGCGTCAGCGGATACAGGGCCCGGTCTTCCTTCGCGTGGTGGTAGGTCTCGACGAACTCGCGGAAGTAGCCGAGCACGTCGGCGACGTCGGCCGACGGGAACGCCGTCCCGGCGTCGATCGCGCGTGCCATCCGCTCGAGCAGCGTGAGCATGCGGCGGTGCAGCGCGTGCTCGCGCTTCAGGACTTCGATCGCTTCGACCGTCACGAGCGGGACTCTCGGCGCAGGGGCGCACATACCCCCGGTCGAACCCGAGGCTCTCCCGAAGATTTCCGGTCGGTCGGCGGCGGCGGCGCGCGGTGCCGGTCGGGACGCGCGACGCGATCGCCGGCGGAGCCGGACCGGTCCCGAACAAATCCCGAAGATTTCCGCCTTTCGGGTTGTGTTCTCCTAACGCATCCCGAACACTGCACGCCGTTCCGCAAGAGGAGCTCCGATGACCCGAGTCCACACGACCCCGTCTCCCCGTCTCCGTGTGCAGCGCACGCTGCCCTTCGAGCGCGCGACCGCCCCCCGGCTCGCGCCGGTCCCGCAGCTCGCCCGGCTGCCCAAGGAGCGGACCCCCAGATCGGCGGTCCGGCCGCCCCTGGTGCTGGCCGAGTGGCCGGTGCCGCCGACGCGTCGACTCGACCGCACGAGCCTCCCAGCCCGCGTCATGCCGGTGTTCCAGATGCCGGTGTTCCAGGTGTTGGGCGCGGCCTTCGTCTTCGCCGTGTGCCTCGCGGCGGCCGCCTATCTGTGACCGCGCGCCCGGATCCGACCCGACACCCGCGTGTCTCACCGACTGTCTCTCCCTGAGCGTGCCTCCCGAGCGATCATGCCCCAACTCCTGCTGACCGAGAAGCAGCTCGCCGTGCTGCGCTTCTATCGCGACTACTGGCGCCAGAACGGGCTCGCCCCCACCCTCGAGGAGGCGGCAGGCGAGCTCGGCGTGAGCAAGATCACGATCCACGAGCACCTGAAACACCTCGAGGCCAAGGGCGCGATCCGCCGGGATCGTGCCAAAGCGCGCTCGGTGGCCATCCTCCACGACCCCGATGACGCCGACGGCATGCTCGACGGCGACCGGGAGCTCCCGCTGCTCGGCACGATCGCCGCAGGGCGACCGATCGAAGCCGTCGAGGACCGCGAGATGGTGACACT
Source organism: uncultured Planctomycetota bacterium (assembly GCA_963823025.1). Taxonomy (GTDB): domain Bacteria; phylum Planctomycetota; class UBA1135; order UBA1135; family UBA2386; genus CAWGKH01. Next base: position 53,635 of record CAWGKH010000022.1, read on the forward strand.
CCAAGATCTGGTGCCGAACGGCGACGACCACTACCTGTTGCGCGTGTCCGGCAAATCGATGATCGAGGATCACATCGACGACGGAGACCTCGTGGTCATCCAACGCCGCACGACGGCGCGCAATGGCGACGTCGTCGTGGCGATCGTCGACGACGGCGAGGCGACCTTGAAGCGCTACTACGAGGAGAACGGTCGCGTGCGGCTGCAGCCGGCGAACTCGGCGCTGAGTCCGATCTATCCCGAGCGGCTCGAGATCCGCGGCGTGTTGCGCGGCGTCATCCGCCGATTCCGATGAGCCGCGAAGACGGTGCACGGCAGGTTGAGGACGTGAGGTTGAGGACGGCAGGGTGAGCATGAACGAGCGACGCGTGGACGACACGGCTGCCGACCGTCGCCCGACGGGTGAGGGCCGCAGGCCCGGCGATCCACCCGGCCGCCCGCAGCGCGGGCCGTTCGTCACCACGTGTCCGCCTGGGAAATACGCGCACTGCCAGTGCCAGCGGAGTGCGACGTATCCCTACTGCGATGGCTCGCATCGCGCGCTCGCCGCGGCGGACGGGAGCGGACCGCGGCCGATCAAGGTGGTGATCGATCGCACCCACACGGTGACGTGGTGCGCGTGTGGGCACTCGGCGCACATGCCGTTCTGCGACGGCTCGCACGCGGACTCCTGACCCCGATGCCGGCCCCGACCGCTGGTGAGGATCGGGCGGAACTCGGCATCTGGCGCGGACTTCGGACAGGTCGCCGACCGGGCTCGGAGCATCGACCGCAACCGACTCCTCCAAAACCGCTTGCAGCCGTCTTCACCAGCGGTCGGGGCCACCATCGGGGGGCGTCACACGTCGCGCACTCCGAGCCAGGCCTCCCGGTACGCCAACTGCACCTCGCCAGGCGCCTCGACCGACCGGATGCGCACCTCGTGGTCGCCTCGCCCCTCGGGTTCGACCGCCATCGTCAGCAACCGTCCCTGACGCGCGACCAGCATCTCGACCGGCGCGCCGATCTGCGCCACCACCGGCCACACGTCGCCGAAGCGGCTGCCGTCGACGCGCAGTCCGGCGACGCCGATCAGCTCGTCGCCCGGACACACCCCGGCGTACCACGCCGGCGCGTCGCGGTGCACGACCGCGACTTCGGACGTGCCACTCCTGAACTGCACGCCGATCCACGGCTTCGGCTCCCCGCGCTCGAGGCGGAGTCCGTAGAGCGCGAGTGCGTGGTCGAGATCCGGCTCGAACGGCCCGCGCGTCAACGCGTCGACGAGTGCATCGAGCGACTGACCGGCTGCCGTGCGCAGCGCGGCCGCCACATCCGCGTGGGTGTAGCCTCGACCCTGCTGGAACGTCGCCGCCCACAGCGCGCGCAGCGCATCGTCGAGGGATCGAGCGCCGCCGGTGGCCGACCGGATCGCGGAATCGAGGCAGAGCGCGGCCAGCGCGCCGTTCGCGTAGTAGTTCTGCGTCGCGTTCCTGGTGTTCTCGTCGGGACGGTAGAAGCGGATCCACGCGTCGTAGCTGGACTCGGCCAGCGACTGCGCGAAGCGCCCCGACATCGTCAGCATGCCGCGGATGTGGTTGCCGAGGACGTCGAGGTACCGGCGCGCGGTCGTCAGGCCGGCGCGGCGCAGCGCGAGATCGTCGTAGTAGGCGGTGAAGCCCTCGGCCACCCACAGCAGCTCGGTGTGGTTCTCGCGTTCGTAGTCGAACGTCCAGAGCTCCGCGGGGCGCATGCGCTTCACGTTCCAGACGTGGAAGTACTCGTGCGCCGCGAGCGCGAGGAAGTCCTCGTAGCTCGTGCGTGGCTCGAACGTCATCCGCGGCGCGAGCAGCGTGCTCGACGACGCGTGCTCGAGGCCACCCCGACCCGCGCCGCCGAACAGCGCCAGGAACACGTATTCATCGAACGGCAGCTCGCCCGGGAACACCGCCCCGGCCGCTTCGACCGCGCGGCGCACGTCATCGGTGAACGTCGCGGGTGGGGCGACGCCTTCGAGCCCCACGGCGCAGAGGCGGTGGCGGCGACCGCGCGATTCGAACGCGAACTCCTCGATGGCCCCGGCGAGGCAGGGCGTGTCGACCGCTTCGTCCAGATCCGCACACTCGAACGTCCACGTGTCGGGGAGGTCCGGCACGGGCCGGGGGTCCCCGCGCCCCGTCACGAGCCGCCAGCCGTCGGGCACGACGACGTCCACCCGTGCGGGAGCGGACTCCAACCCGACCGGCCACAGCAGCGTCGCGGCGCCGTTCCAATACGCGAAGGCGTCGGTGGCGTAGTTGGTGCGGACGCTGAGCTCATGGGCGTAGACCTCGTACTCGAGGCGGACGCGCCGCGCCGCGCCGGGAGCCACCGCATAGCGGTTCTTCGCCGACTTCCGCCAGCTCAGGCCCTCCCCCGTCGCCGCGTCCCGAGCCTGAAACCCGCCGAGGTGACGGGCATACTCACGGACGAGGTAGCTGCCGGGCGTCCACACCGGCAGGAAGAACTCGTGCTCTGCGGCCTCGCTGCTTCCAGTGACCGTGCTTCCCGCGCCGGCGGCGATCGCCGTCCCCGCGAGCTGGCCGACGTCCAACGTCAGCGCGACCCGAAGCGTCCGCTGCGACGCGCGATCGAGGTCGATCCGGAACTGCATGCGGACTTACGCTCTCGGGAAATGGCACGCCCGACAGGATTCGAACCTGTGACCTACGGCTCCGGAAGCCGTCGCTCTATCCAGCTGAGCTACGGGCGCGCGGTCCGCACGGTCGCATCGCGCCCGCGCGGGCCGCGCATCATGGCTCCCGCCCGATCCGAAAGCAAGCCGACCGGAGCCGGCTCGCCGGTGGAGGTGGTTGCCGACTGCGCGTTCTTGTTGTCCAATTCTGCCGTAGCCCCCGGCGCAACCCGCACGCACGTCCCGACCTTGGGTCGGCGTCCGATCGCGGTCCCCCAATCGATCGCATGCTGAGCCGTTCGCACACCGTCTGGATCGCGACCTCGTTGTTGGTCGCGGGTGGCGGCGCGTCCCTCGTGGTGAGGACGACGCCGGCACCGAGGCTCGAGGCGATGCCGGCCCAGGCTTGGACCGACACCGACGGCGACTTCCTCCCCGACGCGCTCGAGTGGGTGCTGCTGACGGATGCGAACAACCCCGACACCGACGATGACGGCGTCGGCGACTTCCTCGAGGCCGCGCAGCGCACGCTCCCGACCGACTCGGTGCACCCGCCGCTCGACAACGAGGTCCGTGCGGTCGTCACCGTGCAGGGCACCGGGACCCACGCCCGCACCTGGCTCCATCTGCTGTTCCGCTTCGTCGCGCACGACACGACGGCGCTCACGAGCCTGACTCCCTACCTCGACTGGTGGGGCTACCGATTCCCGCTCGACGACCTCCTGGGACTCGGGCAGACCGACGTCGACCTGCGGGACGCCGGTGCCGACGGACTGTTCGTACGGGTCTCGCTCGAGCTGTGCAGCGAGCACGATCTCCGCGCGGTGATGCCGTGCACGATCGGCGCGATCGCGCAGATCGGCGGCCGGACGATCTCGACCGGGGCCTACCTGCGGGACTCCGACGGGTTCTCGACGAGCCTGGTCGGCATCGAGCCTTCCGCCGGTGCCGTCCAGACCCTGACCCAGGGGGCACAGGGAACGCCGTTCTGGTCGGGTCAACGCGTCTGCTTGATGCGCCTCGCGATCGTCGGCACGTCGCCCGGCGGCGCGATGGCCGAGGTCGTGTCTTCGACCTGCATTTCGGACGGACGTCTGGCTTGCCCGCCGACCTGCACGTCGGCGACCGGCCAGCTGATGTTCTTCCCGGACGGCCTGAGCACGGTGACCGGCGGCGGCGTACCGCCGCGGTGAGCCCCCGGAGCGGGCCCGTCCGGCGAGACGCGCCGCACGCCACGCCTCGGCCGCCGAGCCGAGGGCGCCCCCTCCGGAATCCGTCCCCGTTTCGGGAGGCCGGCGTCTCGGGCCGCCCCGCCGCGGGATTCCGGGGAACATCCGTGCGCCCACCGCTCGTCACAGCTCAGAATCGCTCCTCTCCACCGCTTGCCTCGTGACCGAACCCCGCGACAGCCGGACCGACCAGCAGCTCGTCGAAGCCTGCCGGGACATCCAAGCCGACGCCTTCGAAGCGGCGTTCGAAGAGCTGTACCGGCGCTATCGGGACCGGTCCTACGGCATCGCCTACCGCATCACCGGTCGGGCGACGGATGCGATGGACGCGGTCCAGGACAGCTTCCGCGTGCTGTTCCAGAAGATCTCGACCTTCCGGTTCGACTCCCAGTTCAGCACCTGGCTGTTCCGGATCGTCGTGAATTGCAGCATCGACCTGAAGCGGCGGGAATCCGCGCGCGCGGGACGCCGGGGCGTCAGCCTCGCGCTGCTCGACCACGCCGGTGAGCCCGCCTCCAGGGAGGATGGCCCGGTCGAGCTCGCCGAGGGTGCCGAGCTCGGCGACCATGTCCACGCTGCGCTCCAACGGCTGAGCCCCAAGCTGCGCGCGGTCCTCGTGCTGCGCTACCTGGAGGGCCTCAGCTATGAGCAGCTCGCCGAGGTGCTCGAGGTGCAGCTCGGCACGGTCAAGTCGCGGCTCGCACGTGCGCACGTCGCGCTGGAAGGCGTCCTCCGGGGCACCCTCGGCGCGTTCGGCTATCCGAGCGAGGTGCCGGATCCCGACGGGGACGGTGCCGACGGAACGACCGCCGCCCGGCCCGAACCGGCCGCAGGCAGCGCCAGCGCGCATCCTGGATCCCGTGAACGGAATCGCGACACCGACTCCACGGAGGGCGTCGCATGACCGGTGTGGATCACGACGCTCTGGCTCGGTTGGCCGACGCGTTCCCGCTGCCCGCGGTCGAGCTCGAGCGACGGCTCGACGCGGTCTGCTCCGGTCTCGACCCGCGCGCCGCCGCGACCCTGAGCCGCCGCGCGCGCATCGCCAACGCCCATGCCCGGCTCCTCACGGCGCTGCCCGCGCCGGCGGTGCCGCGCGCCGAGCTCGACCGCCGCGTGCTCGGCTCCCTGCACGAGGGCGTCGTGGCGGACAGCGAGTCCCGGCTGCGCGACGGACCGCTCGGCGATCTGATCGCGGCCGGCTTCGCGCCGGTGGCCGCGCCGGCAGAGGTCGACTGGGCCACGGCCGCCGTCGAAGAGCTGCTCTCGCGCTCGAACGGTGCCGCCGATCGGATCCACGGTCCGGCGGCGACGCCCGGCTGGCTCTGGGCGCGCATCCGGAGCGAGCTGCAGGCCTACCGCGGCGGTCTGCTCGCACGTGCTCGCCGGGCGCCGCGAGCGATGCTGACCCGGGCGGGCCTCGCGGCGGCGACGATCGCCATCACCGCGTTGCTCGTGCACGTATTGTGGACGTCGAAGGCGCCGCGGCCCGACGACATCAGCATCCAGTTCGTGCGGGTGGATCGGCCGCTGTCGGCCGGGTTCGCGCCCGCCGAGATCGCACGGAGGGTTCGCGATGGGCGGGAGTGAACGCATCGCGATGCACCGGGCGATCCGGTCCGTCACCGCGGCGTCGGGCGTCTGGCTCCTCGCGTCGATCGGGCTGCTTCTGCCGTCCGGCGTGTCGGCGCAGGCACCGAGCTCGATCTCGTTCCGTTCGATCGCCGACGCGCAGCGCTCGCTGACCATCGACTCCGACCAGATCCGTCGCGTGTTCGACGGCGGCAGCCAGGGCACCGCCGGTCAGTGGGTCGCGATCGAGGAGCGTCTGCGCATCAAACCGTTCGCCAACGACGTGCACTTCCGCCTCGACTTCGAGGGCGTGCAGGGACGCGAGCTCACGTCGGCCGAGAAGCAGGACCGGAGCGCCATCTACTGGTCCTACGCCGGCTATCTGTTCGAGCACGGCGGCTTCCGCATCGCCGATCCGGTGGCCGCGGAGCAGAACTACCTGCTCGTCTATCTCGACTCCGGGAGCCACCTGAACCGCACGACACGGCGCTTCGCCGTGCTGCCGCGCGTGTTCGGCCGCAATGCGTGGCTCGTCGACGTCGACGCCGCCACCTCGTATCCGCTGTACACCGCGGAGTTCAACGCGGCCGGTCAGCTCGTGTCGGCGCTCGAGGTCACGCGCTTCGATCCGGCGGCGCACATCGACGAGAAGACGATCGGCTGGTGGGAACCGCTGAAGACCGTGACCGAGTTCCCGACGGTCACGGAAGCACTGTCCGCCCTACCCTCGATCCCGGTCACGCTGCCGACCGCGGCCGAGTTGCCGCCCGGCTACGCCCTGCACGGCCAGCGGATCGTCCAGAGCGACGTCAACACGCGGACGAGCCTGGTGCTCACCTACGGTGACGGCATCGACGAGTTCTTCGTCGTGCACACCTTCAACGCGCCACGTCCCGCGCTTCCCGCCGTCCCCGCGGGCGAGAGCGACACGCCGTACGCGATCGTCTACTACCAGGACCTGAGCGTCGCGCAGCTGCTGTTCAACGTGAACGGCGTCGAGACGATGGTGATCGGCCGGGCCGGCCAGTACCACCTGCCCGCGCTCGCTCGCGATCTGCTGCGGCGATCGGTCCTCCCGGACTGAGTCGCCCGCCCCAACCGGTCACGTGCGCGTCACCCGTCGCGAGCCGGTCGCGCGACGAACATCGCGAAATCGTCGCCCAGCTCGCCCGCCCGCATCAGCCGGTCTTCCTCGCGGAACAGCGTCGCGAGGACGTGATTGTCCTCCCAGTCGCGTGGATCGAACGCCGCGATCTGGTTCATCAGCACCGGCTGCAGCAGTGCGCAGCCCGCGCCTGCGTAGCCGTCGATCGTGAAGCCGGCCGCCTTGCAGGTCGCCAGGATCTGCGAGGAGCGCACCGCCTCGGACGGATCCAGCCGGATCATCTCCTCGACCGGCGTGCGCTCGATCCGGTCGTGGTGGGGTCGCTTGCGCTCCGGCACGATGTCCCGCAACGCACGGTCGCCGGCCGCGATCTGCGCGTCGGTCCACTGGAAGCGATCCGGACCGACGAACTCCTGCGCCAGCACGACACCGTCGCGGGTCAGCCCCTCCGCGCACGCCGTCCAGAACGCTTCGAGCTGCTCGACATGGTGGATCGCACCCAGACCCAGCACTGCCGCGAACTCCCCGCGCTCGAGTTCCAAGTGGTTGAAGTCGCCGACCCGGAGCTGCAGGTTGTCGACGCCGGCCGCCGCGAGCTCGCGCTGGGCCGTGGCGACGATGTCCGCCGCGATGTCGATGCCGAGGAACCGGCGATCGGGCACGAGCCGCGCCAGGGCGCGCTCCTTGTCGCCGCGACCACAGCCGACCGACACGATGCGGTCGCCCGGCTGCGTCCTGGAGCGGATCTCGGCCCCCACGACGTCCAGGTGGCCGACCAGCGTCCCGAACGCCCGCAACGAGATGTAGGCCTGGATCAGCGGGTGGTTGAGGAAGTTGTCGTGCGCCTCCCCGGCCGGATCCAGGTGGCGTTCGTTCCAGAACTCCGCCGCGCGGCTCGAATCCGGGTCGGAAGAGGCAGGCGATTCCACCGCAGGATCATGCCCGACCGCCGTGGGCGGCGTCGACCCTCGTAGACGGCCGTCCATCGCTTTCGACCCCTCCCGTCGCGCTTCCTCGACGGTCGGTCACCCGCGCACGACCGTCGCACCGCCGGTCACCGCCACGTGTCGCCGCTCGCATCGGTGCTTCGGTTCGCGGGCCAGGTGCTGGCACGTGCGCTGCTCCTCGATCCCTCGACCACCCCGAACCCTGGAGCACGCGATGGACGCCGAAAGCAACGAACCCGAGAACCTGCCGAGCGCTGGCTCGACCGAGTACCGCACTCGCCTTCTGACCAAGCTCAACTGCCTCATCGCCGTGCTCGAGGTCGCGATCGCCAAGGTCGATCGGAGTCTCGAGACGCCCGGCGCGAACGAGGAGCGCCTCCGGCGCGTGCGGGGGAACCTCGAGAACACCCTGTCGATCTGCCTCCGCGCCAAGCGCACGCTCGAACGCGCGCTCGGCGGTGGCAGCCGCGCCGGGCAGGACGCCATGGCCGACGCCGAGCACATGAGCTACCGGGACTACGTCGAGCTGTCGAGCATCGACGAGTACCGGAAGTTCCGGGAGCTGCCGCCGATCTCCGGCGACGAGCTGACCTCGGTCGACATCGACGACCTCGCCCGCAAGCTCGGCGAGGACTGAACCGCGCGGGCGCGGCGACCGCTGCGTGATCGACGGGCCCCGGACCGAGCGACCCGGCGTCGTTGGTCGTCGACGCCGCCGTGCCGGCCGCAAAATCGCCCGCCGCTCCGCTCGCGTCGTCCTTTGACTTTTGACCCGAGTGGTCGTGGAAGGCCTGTGGATGCCGTGCCGGTAGCCGGTGTTCGCGACAAGGGACTCGTCGATCGACCCTGTGTGTTCCGGCGACGGCCGTGCACGCGCGCGGGGACTTCCTGATCCGGCTCGCCGCTCTTCCAGGAACCTTCCGGCGATCTCCACGCTCGCGCACGCCGCACCCCGGCAGTTGTCCCCGCGCAGCGCGAACCGCAGGACCCGCGGTTTCGGCGGGCCAGGCCCACGCGCGCGACGACCTTTCCACACTCGCGACGGCGCGTACGGTTACTGACTGGAGAAGGAACACAGAACCACCATTCCGCGCGGCGACCCTGGCCCGCTCCCGGCGCCAAGAGCGCCCCGAGGACACCCCAGGAGGCCGGCGCGCGAGAGTTCCTTTCGAACTGCGGAACCCCTAGAGTGGACGCTCGAACCCGGCCCTGCACTCCCGATGAAGATCCTCTGCGACCGTCAACAGCTGCTGGAAGCCTTCGCGTTCGTCGGCGGGATCACACCCCAGAAGACGCCCAAGCCGATCCTCCAAAACGTTCTCTGCCGGGCAGAGGGTGATCGGCTCTCGCTGTTCGCGACCGACGTCGAGATGAGCGCGAAGGTGGAGCTCGACTCGGTCAAGGTGACTCGCCCGGGGACCGTCCTGCTGCCTGCCCGGGAGACCGCCGAGCTGTTGCGCGAGCTCGGCGAAGCGACGTTGACGCTCACGAGCGAGGACAATCGCTGCACGATCGAGAGCGGCCCGGGCAGCTACGTGCTGCTCGGCGCCGACCCCGAGCAGTTCCCCAAGGAACCGACGCTCGACACCGGCATCGCGCTCGAGCTGCCGGCACCGCGCTTTCTCGAGATGGTCCGGCGAACGAGCTTCGCTGCCGCGCGGGAAGAGACTCGCTACGCGATCAACGGGCTCCTGCTCGACCACTCCGACGGGAGCCTGCGCATGGTCGGCACCGACGGCCGGCGACTCGCGCTGTGCTACCTCCATCACATCGATGGCGACGGCGAGGACCGTCGCGTGGTGGTGCCCATCCGCGCGCTGCAGGCGCTCGCGCGGACCCTTCCCGAAGACGAGTCGGGCACGCTCCGCATCACCATCGGCACCACCCAGATCCGATTCGCGGTCGGATCGATGTCGCTGATCAGCCAGCTCCTCGACAACCGCTTTCCGGAATACGAGCAGGTCATCCCCAAGGCGGCGGACTCGACGATCGAGGTGCGGCGGGACCTGCTGGAGAAGAACCTCCGCCGGGTGCGCGTCCTCGCGAGCGACGACGTGCGCATGGTCCGCTTCCAGTTCACCGACTCCTCGCTCAAGCTCTCGGCGGAGACCTCGGGCGTCGGGCGTGCGGATCTGACGATGGACGTCCAGCTCCAGGGTGCGGGCGGAGGCATCTCGTTCAATCCCGACTACCTGTTGGACGCTCTCAAGGTCTCCGACCAGGAGATCGTGCGTCTCGACATGACGGACGATTCCACGCCGGCGAAGTTCACGCTCGGAGAGGCCTACACCTACATCCTGATGCCGATCAGCGGATCGTGAAGCAGCCGAAGCACGCCGGTGAGCTCCTGAAGGGCATCCTGAAGGAGGTCGGGACGAAGGCCAGCCGCGCGCGCTTCACGGCCGCGCTGGACACGGCACTCGGCCCCGAGCTCGCCGAGCACGCAGAGGTCACCGGTTTCCGCCGGGGACGGCTCTACGTGGAGGTCGATTCCGCACCGTTGTTCGCCGAGTGGACGGCCTTTCGTCGCGAAGAGATCCGATCAGCCTGCAACGAGGCGCTGAGGAACCAGAAAGAAGACGGCGAGCAAATCGCCGAGATCGTTTTCCGCATGGGCGGGACCGGACATGCCTGAGAAGTCTGAGAAGAAGTACAACGCCAGTTCGATCAAGGTGCTCGAGGGCCTCGAAGCGGTACGCAAGCGTCCCGCGATGTACATCGGGGACACCGGTGCGAAGGGCCTGCATCACCTCGTCTGGGAGGCCGTCGACAACGCCGTGGACGAGGCGCTGGTGGAGATCGAGGCGGGATCGTTGGCCCGTCGCTGCGACCGCATCGACGTGCGCGTGCACAAGGACGGCTCCTGCACGGTGCGCGACAACGGGCGTGGCATTCCTGTCGACATGCACGAGACCGGCGTGCCCGCGCTCGAGGTCATCATGACCAAGCTGCACGCGGGCGGAAAGTTCGACAAGGGCAGCTACAAGGTGTCCGGCGGTCTGCACGGCGTGGGCATCTCGGTCGTCAACGCGCTGTCCGAGTGGCTGGACGTCGAGGTGTATCGCGACGGCAAGGTCTACCGCCAGTCGTTCGCGCGCGGCCACAAGAAGACCGACCTGAAGGTCATCGGCGACACCACGGAGACCGGCACGCTGGTGCGGTTCCGCGCCGATCCGCAGGTGATGGAAACCACGGAGCTCAGCTACGAGGTGCTGCGCAAGCGCCTCCGGGAGCTCGCGTACCTGATGGGCACCGTCGGTCTCACGTTGACGATCACCGACGAGCGCACCGACGAACACGAGGAGTTCCACTTCCCCGACGGGCTGCGGGAGTTCGTCGAGGATCTGAACCAGGGCAAGTCGCCGATCCACAAGGACGTGGTGGTCGTCAGCGGCAAGGCGACGCATCCCGACGACGAGAGCAAGGTCTACGACGTCGAGCTCGCCCTCCAGTACAACGACGGCTACAACGAGACCGTCCTCGCGTTCGTCAACAACATCAACACGATCGAGGGCGGGACGCACGTCATCGGCTTCCGCACCGCGCTGACGCGTGCACTGAACAACTACGCGAAGGCGGAGAAGCTCCTCAAGCCGAAGGAGACCCCGCCGTCCGGCGACGACTTCCGCGAGGGCCTCACGGCGGTGCTGTCGATCAAGGTCCCGGACCCGCAGTTCGAGAGCCAGACGAAGATCAAGCTCGGCAACCGCGAGGTGCAGGGCATCGTCGAGACCGTCGTCGGCGATGGACTGCGCACGATGTTCGAAGAGAAGCCGCCGATCCCGAAGGCGATCTTCCAGAAGGCGATCGACGCGCGGCGCGCTCGCGAAGCGGCTCGCAAGGCCCGCGACCTCGTGCGGCGCAAGTCGGCGCTCGAGGGCGTCGGTCTGCCCGCCAAGCTCGCCGATTGCCAGAAGGGCACCAAACCCGAGGACGCGGAGCTGTTCCTCGTCGAGGGTGATTCGGCAGGTGGCAGTGCCAAGCAGGGCCGGGCTTCGAACCAGGCGATCCTGCCGCTCCGCGGCAAGATCCTGAACGTCGAGAAGGCGCCGGTCGACAGCATCCTCAACCACGAGGAGATCCAGACGATCGTCTCCGCGATCGGCACCGGCTACGTCACCGAGGAGTTCGACGAGTCGCGGCTGCGCTACGGCAAGGTCATCATCATGACCGATGCCGACGTGGACGGCAGCCACATCCGCACACTGCTGCTGACCCTGTTCTACCGGAAGCTCCCGGAGCTCGTGACCCGCGGCTTCGTGTTCGTCGCCCAACCGCCGCTCTACCTGATTCGCAAGGGCAAGCAGGAACGCTACGTCATCAGCGATCTGGAGAAGCAGGCCGTGCTCACCGAGCTCGGTCTCGGCGACACGAGACTCGTGGTCGAAACCGGCGGTACGAAGCGGGAGGTCTCCGGACAGGAGCTCCGCGAGATCACCAAGGTGATGGCGAAGATCCTCGGCTTCGAGCGCCAGCTCCCTCACGACGCTGAGATCCCGTTCGGCAGGTTCCTCGGCGAAGCCCGAGTGCCCGAGATGGAGCTGCCGGCCTACTGGGTTCGAATCGGCGACGAAGGCCACTTCGTGGACACCGAGTCGATGCTCGATGCCGAGATGGAGGCGATGCGGGAGCAGCGCGGCGGCAAGCTCACCGTCTACGAAGGCCCGGAGTCCAGCGTCGCGCGCGACGTCGCCGACATCGAGGTCTACGCCTTGCACATCGGCGAGCACATCACGCCCTACCTGGTCGACCTGTCGCGGCGCGGGTTCCTGCCGGACGTGTTCGTCGGCGGCGACGGCATCGGGTTCGAGATCCACAGCAACAAGACGACCGAGACCGCGGCGAACGCGATCGAAGCGTTCGGCATCATCCAACGCGAGTGCGAGCGGGACGTCACCGTGCAGCGCTACAAGGGACTCGGCGAGATGAACCCGTCGCAGCTCTACGAGTCGACGATGGATCCCGAGCGCCGCACCCTCTACCGCGTCACGATCCACGACGCGGTCGAAGCGGACCGGATCTTCACGGTGCTGATGGGTCCGAACGTCGAGCCCCGTCGCGAGTTCATCGAGAAGCACGCGCTCGAAGTCACCAACCTCGACATCTGAGGTCGTTCCCGGGTCCACGACCATCCCCATGGACCGCCTCCGCTACGCGATCGGAATCGCCACGCTGGTCGTGACGGCGGTCGTCGGTTGGTACCTGTTCGGTCTGCTGTCGGGGGACGACACCGCGGGGATGTTCCGCGTGCAGATCGAGTTCCGCGACGTGCGCGGACTCAAGGCCGGGGCGGACGTCCGATACCGCGGAGTGCACGTCGGCACCGTGCGCGCCGTGGCGCTGACGCCCGACGGCGAGAAGGCCCGGGTGACGGCCTTGCTCGAGCCGTCGGTCGAGAACCTGGCGCGGCAGTCGAGTCGGTTCTGGATCGTCGTCCCTCGCTTCGGCGGCCTGACCGACGGCGCGACCGGACTCGACACTCTCGTTCGCGACGCCTACGTGGCGTTCCTGACGCCGTTGCCAGCCGGTCCGCCGCTGGCGCCCGACAGCCTGATGTCGGGTCTCGAGAAGCCGTTCCGGCCGTCGAACTCGAGCGCCGACCTGGACCCCGTGCGCCGCGGCGACCTGCTGATGACCCTGCTCGCGAACGAGACCCAGGGTCTCGATCCGGGGTCCCCCGTGCGGTTCCGGGGCGTCGAGGTCGGGGACGTGCGCTCGATCGCCCTCGCCGAGGACGGGTCGTTCGTCGCGGTGCAGCTCCGCATCCGGCAGCGTTACCGCCGGACGGTGACCGAACGGAGCGAGTTCTGGATCGCACGGCCGAGGCTGTCGGGCGCGCTGCTCCGGGGCATTGCGGTCGAGGACCTGACGGCGTTGCTGAGCCCGTTCGTCGGCTACCAGACGCCGGAGGAAGCGGGTGTCCCGGTGCCCGACGGCTACCGGGCGGTCGCCTCGGTCGATCGGCCGGAGCTGCACGAGCCGGTCACGGAGAAGGCGCTGTCGAGCCTGCCACCGCCGGACGAAGACCAGTCGGCGACCGAAGGCGGCGACGTCCGACTCGTCGAGGTGATCTACGAGGTGGAGGAGCGCGACTGGTTGAGCCCGAACGACCACGACGAGCGACGTGGCACCGGTCTGCTGTTCCTCGGTCGCGATGGTCGACCCGCGGTGCTGACCGCGAGGAGCCTCTGCGACGGCGCCTACTACATGACCGACACGTTCGGCTCGCCGGACATCGCGAGCGAGGCGGTGCGGGTGGCGATCCCGGGTGGGACGGTGCTCCGTGCCGGCCGGACGTGGGTCGCCGCCGACGGCAAGGACCTGGCGATGCTGGTGCTCGAGGACGCGCCGCCGGACCTGCCGGTGACGCCGGCCGGGAAGATCGCGTTCGACGACGCCGTCGACCCGAAGAACGCGACCGTGCGCGCCTACGGTGGCGGTGAAGGCACCGCGCTCGGGGACGTGTCGGCGCTCGGGCTGGCGAAGCTCCGCGGCGCCCTGGTCAGTGTGGGCGACGAGGGTGTCGGTGTCGTCGGCCAGCCGTCCGGGCACGACGAGCAGGCGACCGTCGTGCCGCTCGGGCTCCTCCCGCCGGAGCTGAGGCCGGAGAAGTGACCGTCCCGGTCCTCGCGTTCGAGGGCTTCGGACTGGCGTTCACTCGCGGGGGCCGCCGGAATCCGCTGTTCGATGCGGTCGACCTCGAGGTCCCGGCGGGTGGGTTGCTGCTGTTGGTCGGGGAGAGCGGCTCGGGCAAGTCGACGCTGCTGCGGCTGATCGCCGGACTGTTCGACGCGCGGGCCACGGTCCCCGCGGTGCAGGGGCGGCTGCGGGTGCTCGGCCGGACCGTGACGCCGCTGTCCTACCCGCAGTCGCTGCGCGGCCCGGTCCAGGCGGTGCTGCAGGACGAAGGGCTGATCGACGAGCTGTCCCCACGCGACAACGTCGGGTTGGCGCTCTCGGCGGCCGGCCGATCGTCGAAGCTGGCGCCCGCACTGCTGGCGCAGGCCGGCTTGCCCGATCCGCCGGCGGACGTCGCGGCCCTGTCGGGCGGCATGCGCAAGCGGGTCGCGGTCGCGCGTGCGCTCGCCGGTGAGCCCGGGCTCCTCGTGTTCGACGAGCCGACCGCAGGTCTCGACGTGGACTCCGCGCGGGCGGTGGCCGGCTTGATCGCCGAGACGCACCGTGCCGCGGCGGGACGGCGCACGACACTGATCATCACGCACGACCCGCACACGTTCGCGAGCTTCGCGGACGGGGTCCTGCGCATCGAGCCAGCGCGGCGCACGATCCGGTTCGGCGGGGAGGATCTCGCGGCGGCGGAAGGGCGCGCATCGTCGTCGTCGGCGGGCTTCGAGGATCCCGGTGTCGCCGGTGCCCGCCAGGTCGTGCTCGGTCTCGCCGGCATCGCACAGACGCTCGGACACGCGATCCTGAGCCTGCCGCCGCGGTATCCACGCATCGTCCTGCGGACGACCGCGCGCTACGTGCTCGAAGCGGCGCTGTTCGTCGTCGTCGGTTGCGCGACCGTGGGCGGGCTCGCGACGTTCTTCGCGCTGCGCAACAACCCGCTCGAAGGTGCGTTCCAGAGCGCGGTCATCACGGGCGCCGGCAAGGTGCTCGTCGCGGTGCTGGTGCCGCTCCTGGCCGGGTTCTTCTTCACGGCGCGGATCGCCGCCGGGGTGGCGGCACGCCTCGGCACGATGAAGCGCACGAGCCAGGTCGACGCGCTGCGCTTGCTCGGCATCCGGCCGGCGGACTACCTGCTGACCCCGGTCGTGTGGGGGGCGTCGATCGCGATGCCACTGACCACGATCGCGGGCATCGTGATGGCGACGATGGCGTCGTTCATCGCCGTACGCCTCGTCACCGGCACCGGCGGACACGGCTGGGCGATCGCCTACCTCGCGGAGCTCGAGCTGCGCGACCTGCGCTTCGCGCTCCTCAAGACCGTGGTCTCGGGGTTCCTCGTCGCCGTCGCGACCTATCACCTCGCGATGGGGCCGAAGCGATCGGGCGCCGACGTCGGCAGGGCGGTCAACAGCAGCATCGTGATCGGGATCTTCCTCGTGCTCGCTGTTCACGCGGTCGCGACCCTGATCCAGTTCGGCTGAACCGTCGATGGTGTCGGCGGTTCCGAGCGGCCGGGGTCCGGTGAGGGCCCGCGGACCGGCTCAAGCCCGAGGCCGGCGTGCGCCGATACGACCGACGTGAAAGGCCTCGAGAAGCTCACGAGCATTCGTCTTGCGGAGGTGCTGACGCAGAAAGGTGCCGTCCCGAGCGAGGTGCTCACGGAGGCGCTCTACGCGCAGGACCGCCACGACGAGCCGTTCGTCGAGGTCCTGCTCGGCACCGGGCACGTGTCGGAATGGGACCTCGCGAAGACCGTCGTCGAGCAGTTCCAGGTGCCGTTCCTGATGGCCGGGAGCTACTCGATCGACGAGCAGGTCAAGACCGCGATCCCGAAGGAGATCCTGTTCCGCTATCAGATCGTGCCGCTCGACCGCTTCGACAAGCTGATGACGATCGCGATGCCGATCCTCTCGCCGTTCGAGGTGCTGCGGGGCATCGGCAAGAAGACCGGCTACGAGCTGTTCCCGTACGTCGGGCTGGTGAGCGAGAACCGGAAGGTGCTCGGCGACCTGTTCCCCGACTTCGAGGAGTTCCGGAAGCGGCTCCAGAAGGAGCGTGAGACCAAGCGCATCCAGCGGGCGAGCCAGTCGCGCGAGGAAGCCGACTGGATGGACATCTTCGACTCCGCGGACGCCCAGGTCCGCGACGGTCTCAAGCGTCGCTGACCGGATTCGTCGCCTCGCCGTCGGCCGGCGCCTCGTGCGGCTCGGAAGCGTCGGGAACCGCGGACGCAGGCACCGTGGACGAGGGCGCCGGCGTCGATCGGTGCTCGTCGGTCAGGTCCTCGAACAGGCGCCGCGGGTCGGCCAGGCGGCGCGGCGCGTCGACGGCCCGCCGCAAGCCCTGCACACTGTCCCGGACGTCGCGGAGGCTCTCGTCGGCGTTCAGCTCGCGCTTGAAGTTGTCGAAGCTGCGGCGGAACTGCGCCACCGACTTGCCGACCGTCCGCGCGACCTCCGGCAGGCGCCGGCCGAACAGCATCACGCCGATCACCAGCAGCACGACGAATTCGCTCCCGGAAGGGAGGAAGTAGGCGACGGGACCGGCGCCGAACGGCATCCCGGCGATGATCCAGGGGTGCCGAGCCCTGTCAACGGGAGCCGAATTCGCTAACCTCTTCGGCCCACATGAGCGAGCGATACGTGTTCTCCCTGGAGCGGCTGTCGAAGAGCTTCGACCAGAAGCCCGTGCTCAAGGACGTCAGCCTGTCCTTCATCGAGGGGGCGAAGATCGGCGTCATCGGCCAGAACGGCGCCGGCAAGTCCACCCTGCTCCGGCTGATGGCCGGTCAGGAGAAGGAGTACGACGGCGTCGTCCGACCGATCGACGGTCTGACGATCGGCTACGTGCCGCCAGGAGCCGCACCTCGCCGAGGACGCGACCGTGCGCGAGAACGTCGAGATCGCGGTCGCCCCGCTGCGCGCGGTGCTCCTGCGCCACGAGGAGCTGAGCATGAAGCTCGGCGAAGACCTCACGGCCGAGGAGATGGACAAGGTCATGGCCGATCTCGAGACCGCGCAGCACGAGATCGAGGCTCGCGACGGGTGGGAGCTCGACCGGCATGTCGAGACGGCGATGACCAAGTTGCACCTTCCGGCCGGGGACAAGCTCGTCCGCGAGTGCTCGGGCGGTGAGAAGCGTCGCGTCGCGCTGTGCAAGGTGCTGCTCGAGCACCCGGACATGCTGCTGCTCGACGAGCCGACCAACCACCTCGACGTCGAGTCGGTGTCGTGGCTCGAGCAGACCCTCGCCGACTACAAGGGCACGGTCATCGTCGTCACCCACGACCGCTTCTTCCTCGACCGCGTCGTCGAGCTGGATGCTCGAGGTCTTCCACGGCCGCGCGATTCCCTACAAGGGCAACTACTCGCAGTATCTCGAGGCGCGCGCCAAGCGGATGGAGCAGCAGGAGAAGGAGGAGCGGTCGCGCGCCAAGTTCCTCGAACGCGAGCTCGAGTGGATCCGCATGAACCCGAAGGCGCGCAGCACGAAGAACAAGTCGCGCCTCAAGAACTACGACCGCATGCTCGCGCAGGATGTCGAGGAGCGCGACGGCAGCGTCGAGCTCCACATCCCCTCGGGTCGCCGACTCGGGGACGTCGTGCTGCGGTTCGAGCGGGTCGATTTCAGCTACGACGGCGAGCGCAAGGTCATCGACAACGTGTCATTCGAGCTCCAGCCCGGCGACATCCTCGGCGTCGTCGGGCCGAACGGCACCGGCAAGACGACGATGCTGAAGTTGATCACCGGCAAGCTGAAGCCGGACCACGGCAAGGTCACCGTCGGCGAGACCGTCCAGCTCTGCTACGTCGACCAGGAGCGAGAGACGCTCGACCCCGACAAGAGCGTCTGGCAGGAGATCTCCGAAGGCCAGGACATCCTCAAGCTCGGCAAGGTCGAGGTGAACAGCCGCAGCTACGTCGCGAAGTTCAACTTCACCGGGCCGATGCAGCAGCAGAAGGTCGGTAGCTTGTCCGGCGGACAGCGCAACCGTGTCCAGCTCGCGAAGCTGCTGCGCCGCGGTGGCAACCTGATCCTGCTCGACGAGCCCACCAACGACCTCGATCTCGACACGCTGCGCGTGCTCGAGGAAGGCATCCAGCACTTCCCTGGCTGCATGGTGATCGTCAGCCACGACCGCTACTTCCTCGATCGCGTCTGCACGAAGATCCTCGACCTCGGCAACTACGAGCCGGGCAAGTACATCGACAGCGTCTGACGCGCGGCCCAGCGGTCAGTAGCTGGTGTAGTCGTTCGCGCCGAAGTGAACGGTGTCGAACCAGTCCGCGTTGCGGCCGCTGAACAGCCCGCCGAACGACGGCTCGAACAGCAAGTTGATCGACGTGTTCTCCGACACGACGTCGAACACCGTCTCGATGCTGAGTCGCCAGTCGAGGTCCCGGCGCGTCAAACGCACGACGTAGTTGAGGTTGCCGCCGCGCTCGAGGTCGGTACTGGCTGCGCCCGGACAGCTCCCACCGCCGGCGGATCGGCACGAGCGCGCCGTAGCCGACCACACCGCGCTCGGTCTCGTCGGTGCGGTCCTCGGCGAGCCACCGCAACAGGCCGGTCCTGAGCGTCACCACGCTGTCGAACGTGCGGAGTTGGTTGGTGCTCCAGTCCTGCTCGCCCTGGACGATGAACTCGAGCTCGGGCAGTCCGAGCCAGACCGCGTGCGGTCGTAGGATCGCCTCGAACTCGGCCAGACCGAGCACGTCGCCGTTGTTGTCGCGGTCGGGGTTCGGCTTGAAGTTCTGCGCGAGGTCGAGCCATGCGGAGATCGCTGACCTGCCGTGTGCCGGCCGTGCTCGACGACTGGAGCATGCGCTGCAGCACGCCGACCCGGATGTTGCTGCCCTCGGTCGATCGCATCGAGGTTGTCGAACTGGAAGTAGTCGGACGGTTGGCCGTCGACGCGCCACCGATCGTCGAAGCGCACGGTCGGCAGGATCTCGTGACGCATCGCGACGGCATCGCCGTCACCGGACAGCCAACGCCACGTGCGCGACATCCGCGTGCCGAGCTCGACGCCGGCCGCGAGCGCGACTCGTCCCATCGATTCGTTCGACGGGGTGTCGCTGTACCACGTGTAGCGCGTCGACGCGTAGGGCCGGAGCGTGAACGGGTCGAAGAAGAACGGCGTGCTGAGCTCGAACTCCTGATCGAACCGCCACGACTGCTGGTCGGGGTTCGGCAGCAGGGGATCGAACTTGTTGCGCAGGAGTCCGCCCGACGTCGACGACGTCAGCACGAGCTCGGAATCGAACGGCAGCTTCGCCAACGGCTCTGCGAACAGGTCGGCGGTGAACTCCGGCAGCTCCTCACGGAACGAGTCCGCGAGCTCGCGACCGTCGGCGTAGCTGAAGGAGTCGGCGTTCCAGCGCGCCTCACCCGTGACCAGGAAGTTGTCGGTCGCGTGGCGTGCGTAGACGCTCGATTCGGGACGTTCGTCGTCGTAGTAGCTGGCCTGGTAGAACTCCGAGTCACACCGCCGGATCGCTCGCGCCGAACCACGTCAGATCGACGGTCGTGCCGTCGCCGACCGCGAGCCGGTTCTGCGTCTGTGCGAGCCAACGGTTCTCCTCGGTGATCGGCGAGCCGTCGATGTTGGTCTTGATGTCGCGGATGTTCTGGCCGTGATCGTCGAGACCGAACGCCCGCGTCCTTCCGAAGTAACTGTCCCCACCGCGGTAGTTCAGGTCGGCGTCGACCGGGAACCCGCGCGCCTCGATCCAACCGAGTCCGAGGCGCCACTCGCCGCGGAACTCGTCCGCGGGCTTGCCGGTCAACGCGTGGTGGATCGCGCCGCCGACGCCGTTCATCGTGCTCCCGAGGACGATCCGGGCCGCCGCGCCCTCCTGTTTCGAATAGCCGAGCTGCGCGCCCTGGATCGGAAAGCTCGACTGCTCGCCGGTGAACCAGGTCTGGTTCGGGATCGGCAGCACGCGCGTGCGAAACAGCGCCAGGGAGTTGTCCTTCGTCCGCACCTCGAATTCCTCGCCGCGCTCGAGGATCTCGACCTCGGTGCTGAACACCTCCCACTGCGGCTCACCCGCCGGGCACGTCGTCACCGACACGTTGCGACCGACGATGCGCGTTCCCTGTCGGACGAGCTCCGGCGCGCGGACGGTGACCTGCACCTTGCGATCGTCGGCGCCGCGGCCGGTGAGCCGGAGCACGACGTCCCGGAGGACCGCGCGGTCGTCGACCACCGAGTAGAACAGGGATGAAGCCCGCATCGTCTCGACGTCGCTCTGCACCACCGCGACGTCGCCCTCCAGGTACACCGAGCGGAAGGCGCTCAGATCCGCTTCCGAGGGCGGCAGCGTGACCTGTTCGCGCCGGGCGGACGACAGGAACGACTGCAGGCGCTCCCGCAGGATGCGCTCGCCGAACGCCCGGCGCGCGCCCGGCACCGGCGGGCCGCGGCGGGGCAGGCCGCCCGCGTCCCGATCGCGCTCGGCGCGTCGCGCTTGCGCGAGGAACGACTCCTGGTCGAGGACGAGGATCGCGCTGTCGGCGCGGACGTCCAGGCCGCTGGCCGGATCGACGTAGCGGACGCCGCCGGTCGCGAGACCCTCGATGACGTCGCCGCGCGAGCGGAGCTCGGAGTAGCCGGTGTCGAGCGTCGGCGGCTTCGCCGCCGTCTGCTGCTGGGCGTCGGCCGGCCGCACCATGCACCACGTGCAGAGGGCGAGGAGCAGCGCGGGACCGAGACGCATCGGCGAGACTCTACCCGCCGCCCGCGCCGGACCTCCACACTCGGACGTCAGCGATCCAACGACGTCGTGCGTCGTTGCAGGCGCCAGGCCTGAACGCGACGGGACTCGTAGTCGACCTGGAACATCCCGCCCGTCGTGGGCGAGCCGCGGACCTCGACGGTCGCGAGCGCATCGGAACCCGCCCAGACCTGCATCGTCGTTCGCGGCACGTCGACGCGGACCTTGTCGCCGAACGCCACGATGTCGTTCACACGCACGCGCGGCTTGCCACGTGCGACGATCGTGCGGAGCTCGCGAGTCGTCTGGTCCCACTCGGCGTCGAGCGACTCGGCGCGGAAGTCGAGGCCGCCGGGATCGAGGTCACCGGACGGGGTCAGACCCTGCGCGTGCACCGGCCCGCCGAACTGCCCGTGATCGGGCAGGGCCTCGATCGAGCCGGCACACACGATGCGAACGTCACGAAACGGACCACCGCCCCGGCCGTGGAGGTCGAGCTCCGGGTCGAAGCGGTCGCTCTGGAGCAGACGCAGCACGCCGCGGCCGTCCGGCGCGGCGGCGAAGCGCACGTCGTCGGCGCGCCCGATCACGCGGCGGTCGCCATCGGTCACCGTTTCGATCTCGGCCGGCTTGCCACGGAGAGCGCCGCGCGCGCTGCGCACCGCGAGGAGGAACGAGTCGCCGTTGGCGTGAGCCACCTCGGCGCCGCTCTCGGGCTCGCGTTCGACCAGCGTCACATGCCCCTTCGCGAACACGTGCTCGGCCGCGATCGAGCCGAGGCGGGGCACGCCGTGCGCGCGCAGCACGAGATCGGGCACGACCGCGGGGGCGAACACGACGGTGTTCGCGTCCAGGTCGATCCCGTCGGCCGGAAGCGCGGCATCCTCGGCCCGCCCGCGGACGCTCACGTGTGCGGGTTTCGCGCCGCCCCTCGCGACGAGCCACAGCCGCCGTTCGCCGACCGGTCGGAGGTCGATGCCCGGTGCCGTGACCCCGAAGCTCGCAGCGCGCGTGATCGTCGCCGGCTGCTCGTCGGTGCCGGTGAGCACGAACGCCCGGCCGTCCGCACTCTCGATCCGCGCGGCGTGGCCGTCGATCGGCGGCTCCTTGTCGTTGGTGCGCGCGACGACGTGACACCTCGAGCCAGTGGCGGTCAGGCCCTCGATATCGCCGCCCGCGCCGACCTTGGCATCGAGCGACCGCACGCCGTCGAGCCGATCGTCACCGCGAGTCAACACGACGTCGTCGGTCGTGGATTCGAGATGCACGTCCGCGCTGCCGTCCGCTCCGCGCACGAGTCGACTCGCACCGGTGCCGGACACCACGAGGGACACGTCGCCGTCGCTGCGCTCGATGCGGTAGTGGTGGGTCGCCGACGGCTGCGCGGGACCGAGTCGCAGCACCTGGCCGGTCGCCGATTGCCGCAGCTCGAAGCCGTCGTCCCCATCGGCCAGGAGGTCGGCGCTCTTGACCTGCACCGTGCCCCGGCCGACCGCGAGCAGCGGCCCGGCGGGCTTGGCCGAGCGAAGCACGCGCAACCCGTCGCTCGCGGTGATCTCGAAGCCGCGTTCCGCTTCGACGATGCGTGCGGCGCCCTCGAACACGACGAGCTGACCGACGAGATCCGGGAACCGCGGCATGCCGAACCCCGCATCGCGGTGGAGCGCGCCGAGCCAGGCGGGGACGTCGATGAGGTGGATCCGCTCGGCGGCGCGAAACGTCGTGCCGGCGCGATGATCGGTGATCGACGGATCGCCGATCGCGGTGAACATCGCGGGCTTGCCGTCGATGGCCGGCGCGACCGACAGCTCGTCGCAGCGGAGTTCGATCGGTTCGGCGACGAGGCGCGCCTGCGAGCCGCGCAGGATCAACCGACCCCAGGTCGCGGTGCCGCCGCTCCGCACCGCGGTCGAGTCGTTCGACTCGCCGCCGGAGCGCATCAGCGTTCCCGACAGGGTCTCGCCACGTGCGATCGCATCGCCCTCCACGCCGGTGATGCCGAAGCCGCGAATCTCGACGTTGCGGTTCGTCTCGATGTGGCCGAACCCGGTCCGGAGGTCCTCGAGGTAGTCGAACGGCCCGTCGGCGCTCAGCTCGAGGTCGGACCGGACCAGCACCGGGTGGGAGTGGACGTGCAGCTCGAGCTGACCGTCGACCGCCTCGCGCGATGGCACGAATCCCGAGAGGCCGTGACCCTCGAGCCGCACCGGCTGGTCGCCGCCGAGCTGCACGTGGAACGCCTCCTCCTGGTCCGGCGTCTCGAACTTCATGCCCGCCTCGGTCTGGCGCACGCGAAGGTGCTCGACGGCGAGTGACAGCCCGTGGACCCTGGCGTCGGCCGTGGACTCGAGTCGGACGCCGGTCAGGTCCATGTCCCGGTCCTCGCGGATCGACGGGTTGCCCTTCTCGTCGCGCCCGACCTGCACGAACGCCTCACGCGCGTGGATCGTCGCGATGTGGATGGCGCGGGGCGCCTCGCCCTCCTCGATCCGGAACACCTTCACCTCGACGTCGTCCAGTCGCAGCAGATCGTCCGCGACGGTCTCGCTGTCGAGAGCGACGACTTCGAAGCGCGGCAGGAAGCGTGTCTCGCCGCCGGGGAACTCGTAGCTGGCCGAACGCGTGTACTCGAAGCGACCCCGGCCCGACATCGAGATCGGGGCCGCGGAGTCGCCGGGCACGCCGCCGACGATCACGCCTTGTCCGCTGTCGGTCTCGCGGATCGGCTGCGCGCCGCCGCTCTGATCGGCGTTCGCGAAGTTCTCGAGCCCGATCGTCAGGTGCAGGACGAGCAGCGAGATGCCGAGCATCAGCACGACGATGACGGCGCGGCGGATCATGGCAGACCGCCTTTCTCGACCACCTCGTCCCAGCGGCCGCGCGCGCGCAGCAAGAGCTCGACCACCTCACGCAGGACGCCGAACCCGCCGCGCGGACCGGTGACGTGCTGCACGCGTTCCCGCACCTCGGCGCGGGCGTCGCTCGGCGCGGCCGAGAAGCCCACGCGCCGGAGGATCGGCAGATCGAGCAGGTCGTCACCGATGTAGGCGACCTCGTCCGCCGCGATCCCGCGACGCAGCAGGATCGCCTCGAAGATCGGCAGCTTCGCGAGCTTGCCGAGGTGCACCTCGTGCACGCCGAGCTCCTTCGCTCGTGCCTCGACGATCGGCGCGACGCGTCCCGACACGAACCCGCTGAGCCCGCCGCAGCGGTGCCAGTGACACGAGCCCGGCGGCATCGTGGACGTGGAAGCTCTTCACCTCGTTGCCCGCGTGATCGAAGTGGATCCGGCCGTCGGTCAACACGCCGTCGACGTCGGTCAGGAGGAGGCGGATCCGCGCGAGGCGTTCGGGGTTCATCCGATGCGGAGATCGAGAAGGTCCTGCACGTCGAGCAGCCCGACGAGGCCGCCGTCGCGATCGACGACCGGCATCTGGTCGACGCGGTGCTGGCGAAGCCGCCCGAGCGCCTCGAGCGCGAACGTGTCCGGCGCGATCGCGCGCGGGCTGCGGGTCATCTTCGCGTCGATTCGCGTGACGGCGACGTCGCCGAGCTCGGCGGTCTCGAGGAGGCGCCGCAGGTCGCCGTCGGTGAAGAACCCGATCAGGCAGCCGTGGTCGTCGACGACGCTCGTGGCTCCCGGTCGGCCCGGGGTCCGCGTCATCACCGAGATCGCGTCGAGCAGGCTCGCGCCGCTCTGCACGACCGGATTGCGGTCGCCGGTGCGCATCAGCTCCTCGACCCTCATCAGGCGTCGGCCGAGATCGCCGCCCGGGTGATACCGCGCGAAGTCCTCCGGTCCGAACTTCCGACCCTCCTGCACGATGATCGCGAGGGCGTCGCCGAGTCCCAGCATCGCGGTCGTCGAGGCCGTGGGAGCCAGTGCGAGCGTCCCGGCCTCCTCGATCGGGCCGAGCTCGAGCACGAGGTCGGCGTGGCGTGCGAGCGTCGAGTCGCGCGTCTCGGTCATCGCGACGACCCGCACGCCGACCGCCTCGACCGGCGCGAGCAGGCGCAGGACCTCCTCGGTCTCGCCGGACTTCGACAGCGCGATCAGCAGATCGCCCTCGGCGACGCGGCCGAGGTCGCCGTGGATCGCCTCCGCCGGATGCAGGTAGATCGACGGCGTGCCGGTCGAGGCGAACGTCGCCGAGAGCTTCTGCGCGATGATGCCGGCCTTGCCCATGCCGGCGGTCACGACGCGCCCTTCGAGCGCGAGGATCGCTTCGGCGGTGCGGACGAAGTCGTCGCCGATTCGGGCGGCCACCTGGCGGACGGCCTCGGCTTCACACTCGATGATGGCGCGCGCGCGCTCGATCCTCGGGTCCATCGGTTGGGGTGTTCGATTGCCGGCGGCCCACGGTCGCAGTGGGGCGTGTCACGGGAACGGGGATCCGTGGCGCCTTGCGCGGCAACGACGCTAGACTCTAGCCGCAATGGCGTACCGGGTCGAACTGCCGGTGTTCTGCGGTCCTCTGGACCTGCTCCTGCACCTCGTCAAGCAGCAGGAGGTGGACATCCACGAGATCCGGATCGCGGCGATCCTCGACCAGTATCTCGAGTATCTCGCCGTGCTGGAGGCTCTCGACCTCGCGGACCTCGGGGAGTTCCTGGTGCTGGCGAGCACGTTGATGGAGATCAAGTCGCGCGAGATGCTCCCGCGCGAGGAGGTCGAGCTCGAGGAGGAACTCGACCCGCGCGACGACCTGATCCGCCGGCTCCTCGAGTACAAGCGCTACCGCGACATCTCGCGGCGGCTCGAGCGGCTGGCCTTGCGCCGCTCGCGCATGCTCGAGGTCGGGATGCCGCTGCCGGCCGAGGTCGAGCGCGTGCACGAGCAGCAGGCGGAGGAGGAGGAGCTCCTGGACCTCGGCGATGTCGAGATCTGGACGCTGACGGCGGCGTTCGCGCGGCTCCTCGAGGAGACCGGCCAGCGCAAGGAGCAGCTCGAGGTCGGCATCGACCGGCGCAACGTCCACTTCTACGCCGAGCGGCTGCTCGACCGCGTGCGTCACGGCCGGGAGACCGCGTTCGCCGACCTGTTCGATCGCCGTGAAGGACGCTACGGGCTGATCGGCGCGTTCATCGCGATGCTCGAGATGATGAAGCAGGGCGTCCTGAAGGCGCACGAGTCGGGTCGTGGCGACATCGTCGTCGTGTATCGCGGTGATCCGAGCCTGTCGGCGGCCGAGATCCTCTCCGGCGGTCACCGGCTCGATCGCGACGATGCGGACGACAGCGGCGCGCCGCCGGTCGAGGACGCGGCTTCGGCGCCGCCGGAAGCGTGAGCGCCGGTCACTAAGGGTCGCGGTTCGGAAAGCCGGCGCGATCGAGGGCGGCGAGCAGCGCGTGCGCGTCGGCGGACCGGAACGCGGCTTCGTCGAGGAAGCACCAGCGACCCCACAGCTCGGCCGCGCCGAGCGCCTGAGGGAACCACGGCGCCGTGACCTCGATCGCCGAGCGCGGCATCAGCCAGGTCGCCCGCCCGTCGTCGACCGCATTGAACGCGGTCGCGGTGCGCAGCTCGAGCAGGCGGGCCAGAGCGCCGGCGCGCGCGAGCGGAGCGCCGTCGAGGCGGAGCAGGCAGACCGGGAACGGCGGCGACGCCTTCGTCACGGTGACCGCGTCGAGCTCCGCGGTCCACCCGGCCTGCACGGCGTCGGTCGCGAGGTTCTCGAGGAACGGCAGGCGGTCGGCGACGAGGTGCAGATGCGCGCGGGCGATCGAGGCCGCGGCACCGATCGAGTTCATCAGCGCGGACGCGCCGGCGGTGGCCGTGAACTCGAACGCCGCGGCCAGCATCGCCGCGTCCGGCTCCCGTCCGGGCCGCGTCGACCAGAGCACGACCTGGCGTGCGGCGAACGGATAGCGATTCGGGGTCGCCGCGAGGGCATCGTCGGACCAGATCGCTTCCTCGGCGACGATCCGTGGCGCAGGATCGGCGAGGAACGGCGGCCGCTGCGCGCCCGGCACGCCCGCGCGCGTGCGGCGTTCCGGCAGCCAGAGCAGCTCGACCACGTTCCCGAGCAGCTCGATCTCGCGTCGCGCCGACGGTGCGAACCGCCGGTGCTCGGCGCGCGCGAACAGGTCGTCGGGCAGTCGGGTCATGGGCGCGGCTCGAGCGAGTTTGCAGGGCGTGGTGGGGGGCGCTACCGTGGCCGGCCGCTGGCCTCGATCCCGCCGCAGGAAGCGGCCGCGTGGAGCTAGGAGAAGTCTTGAAGATCGTCTTCTTCGGTTGTGGAGACTACGCCCGACCGTCCCTTCGGGCGTTGGTCGAGGGCGGTTTCTCACCCGAGCTCGTGGTGACCAAACCGGACGCGCCGCGCGGTCGGGGTCGGAAGATCTACCCGGCGGAGATCCGCCTCGAGGCCGAGACCCTCGAGCTGCCCTACGAGCAGCCCGACGACGTGCATGCGCCGGAGTTCCTCGATCGGCTGCGCAAGCTCGATCCGGAGGTCGGCATCGTCGTCAGCTACGGCGTGATCCTGAACCCGGAGCTGATCGAGCTGCCGCAGAAGGGCTGCCTCAACGCGCACGCCTCGCTGCTCCCGGCCTATCGCGGTGCCGCTCCGGTCGAGCACGCGATCCGCGACGGCGTGAAGGAGACCGGCGTGACGATCATGCGGATCGTCGAGGAGCTCGATGCCGGCGACATCCTGCTGCAGAAGACGACGCCGATCGGCGAGCGCGAGACCGCCGGCGAGCTGCGCGCCCGGCTCGCGGTGCTGTCGGGAGAGGCGCTGTGCGAGGCGCTGAAGCTGATCGACGCCGGCAAGGACCAATACCGCAAGCAGCAGGCGGCGGAGGCGACGCGCGCACCGAAGGTCGAGAAGCCGGACGGCGTGATCGACTGGACGGCGTCGGCGATCGAGATCGATCGCCTGGTCCGAGCGATGACCCCCAAGCCCGGCGCACAGACGCGGCTCGGCGCGAAGCGCTTCATCGTCATGGAGGGCGTCGTCGAGGAGGACTTCTACGGCATGGGCATGCCGGGCGGCATCCTCTCCGCCGGCGAGGAAGGCATCCGCGTCTGCACCGGCAAGGACCTGTTCCGGATCACGCGCATCAAGCCCGACAACGGCCGGAACATGACCGCCGGCGAGTTCGTCCGCGGTCATCCCCTCCCGCCGGACGCGCGGTTCACGTGAAGCGACCCGCACGGCGGTCCGTTGCGGACGCGCGCGCGGTCGCGGTCCGGGCTCTCGCGGCGCTGGACGGGCGCGGGACCGGGCGGCTCACCGAGCTGCTCGACGTCGCCGGGCTCGACACGCGGGACGCACACCTCGCGCGCGAGATCGCGACCGGTGTCGTGCGGCGGTTCCGACTGCTCGACCACGTCCTCCTCGGCTACGCCACGCGTGGGCTGCCAGACGACGCGGTCGCCCGCGCGGCGCTGCGCGTGGGCGCGTACCAGCTCCTGTTCCTCGATCGCGTGCCCGCGCACGCGGCGGTCGATCGGGCGGTCGCATGTGCCCCGCGGCCAACCGCGGGCTTCGTGAACGCCGTCCTCCGGCGCGTCGCGGAGTCGCTGCTCGCACGCCCCGCCGAGTCCGAGCGGACCGAGCTGGCACTCGGACCGACGCGGAGCGCGAGGCTGCCGGTGCCGCTGCCCGAGGATCCGGTGCGACGCGGCGCGTTGCTCCACGGCCTGCCCGCGTTCCTCGTCGCGCGATGGGCGGAAGCCCACGGCGTCGAGCGTGCGCTGGCGCTTGCCGCGGCGAGCTCCGAACGGCCCGGCCTCCACGTGCGGGCGGTGCGCATCGATCGCGACGAGCTGCGGCGTCGGCTCGAGGTCGAGGGTGTCGAGTGCGAGCCGGCGGAACATCCGCGGATGCTGCGCTGCACCGGCGGCACGCCGCCGATGCTGACGGCCGCACACCGCGAGGGGGCCTGCGTCGTGCAGGACCCGACGTCGGTCGCCGCGGTCGAGGCGTTGGGCGCGACCACGGGCGAGCGGATCCTCGATCTGTGTGCCGCGCCCGGGACCAAGGCGACGTGGCTCGCCGAGGCCGTCGGATCGCGCGGGGTCGTGCTCGCGTTCGACCCCGATCGTTCGCGCCGTTCGCGGATCCAGGACAACGCGGTGCGCCTCGGTCTGCCGTGGCTCGGGCTGATCGACCGGCCGGAGCGTGAGGCCCCCTACGACCGCGTGCTGGCCGACGTGCCGTGCTCGAACACCGGTGTCCTGGCGCGGCGCATCGAGGTGCGGCTGCGGCTGCGCGAGACGACGTTCGGCGAGCTCGCGAGTGAGCAGCGGGACATCCTGCGTCGCGCGCTGCGGCTCGTCCGCCCCGGAGGTGTGGTCGTCTACTCGACCTGCAGCATCGAGCCCGAGGAGAACGATCGCGTCGTCGACGCGGTGGCGTCGGAGCTCCCGGGGGTCATCGTGGAGCGGCGGGTGACGACCTTCCCGGAGCCGCCGCTCCACGACGGCGGCTACTTCGCGGTGGTGAGGCGCGGGGAGGATTCCTGATCCCGGGCACCGGGGCGCAGCGCGATCGCCGATGCGCTACCGTGTGCCGCCCGTCCCTGCACCCAGAGCCCGCGAATCCCGATGCCTCGAAGTGATCGCTCCCGCCCGACGAGTGGCCGAACCGCCCGCACCCGTTCCCGCTCCGGCGGTTCCTCGTCGTCGTCCTCGGGCCTCGTGATCGGCGGCATCTCTGCCGCGGTCCTGATCGTCGTCGCGGTCGCGTTCTTCGCGAACGGTGCCGGCACGAAGAAGGCGAGCGCCACCGAGACGAAGCCCGCGCCGGCGCCGAAGCCCGAGACCCACGCGGTCGAGAACACGCCGCCGGTCGAGAGCACCAGCTACGCGCCGCGGCCCGGCAAGAGCCCGGCGCGTCCGGCGCCCGCGATCGCCGACGCGGACCTTGCCACGGCCGAGGCTCACTACCGCCAGGCCGTGCAGCACTGGAACGACGGCCAGCGCGCGCGCACCGCGGGGAACACCGACGCCTACTTGAAGGCGATGGACGACGCCTACGCCGAGATGGAGGAGCAGCGCGCGGCGCTTCGCACCTACACCGACTGGTACGAGGAGGCGGATCTCGAGGGCTGGGAGATGCCCGGTTCGTACGTCGGGCTGTCCCACCGACTCGACACCTACGATCGGATGTTCCAGAAGGTCAAGAAGCTCAAGCAGGTCACGCAGCCCCGCTGACCGCGCGCCCCTTGCGCCCCGGCTACGTCACCAACGGACTTCGCGATCACCGGCTCGAGGACGCGCTCGAGTTGATCCGGGATCACGGCTTCACGGGCGTCGGCCTGACGCTCGACGTCGGGCACCTCGATCCGTTCCGGACGACGGCACGTGAGGTCGGCGACATCGCCGATCGGCTCGCGCGGCTGGGGCTCCAGGCGGTGATCGAGACCGGCGCGCGATTCCTCCTCGATCCGCGGCACAAGCACGAGCCGACGCTGATGACGCCGGACCCGGCCGGCGTCGCCCGGCGCGTCGACTACCTCGAGCGGGCAGCCGCGATCGGCGCGGATCTCGGCGCCGAGGTCGTGTCGTTCTTCGCCGGCGTCGATCGGGCGCCGGGCCCCGAGTCCGCGGGTCGCCTGCGGGACGGGGTGCGGCGCGCCGTCGCGGCGATCCGGGGTCGGGGCCTGACGCCGGCGTTGGAGCCCGAACCGGGCATGGCGGTCGCGTCGCTCGCGGACTTCGATGCGCTGGCAGCGGCCTGCGGCGAGGAGGCCCCGGCGCTGGTGCTCGACATCGGCCACCTCTACGTCACCGAGACCGACGATCCGGCGGACCTGTGCCGCCGGTATGCCGGCCGCGCCCGCCAGGTCCACGTCGAAGACGTCCGCGGCCGCGTCCACGAGCACCTGGAGCCGGGCGAGGGCGAGGTCGACTTCGAGCGGGTGCTCGGCGCGCTCCACGCGGGCGGCTACGACGGCACGGCGTGCTTCGAGCTGTCCCGGTCGAGCCACCGCGCGCCGGCGGCGCTCGCGCGCTGCGCGGAGCTGTGGGCGCGCTGCCAACGGGCGTTCGGGCCCTGAATTCGCTGGAACGGAAACGACCGGGCGCCCCCGTGTGGCTTTCGGCCGGGGGCCGCCCTACGCTGTCGCGCTTTCGACCCTTCGGCAATCCAGGGAGGAACGCGATCCATGGCTCATCCCACGCGCGAGCGGATCGATCGCAGCCCGGCGGTGGCGGACATCACGCTGCGGCAATGCCCGACCCTGCCCGGCGACCTGCGCTCGTTGATCACGCACCGCATCGAGCCGCCGCAGTGCATGAAGCGCCAGCGAGAGCACTATCACAAGTGCCACCGGTGCCTGTACCGGGGGCAGCCGGCGGATCTCGTGATCCCGGAGCCGCCGCGGCTCGGTCCGGTCGCCGAGACCGGCTATCCGACCCAGCTGGTCGACCTGAAGGTCGGCGCGAAGAACGGCCGCAACGGCCACGCGGACTGACCGCGTGTGCCGGTGTCGGCGGCGCAGGTCGTGCGCGCCGCGCCGGGTGAGGAACAGAGCCCGTGGCCGGTCGTCAGCGATAGCCGTCCGCGAGCATCTGGAGCGCGAGAACCGACGCTTCGAGGCGGGCTTCGATCTCGGCGGCGAGGCGCGCGACCTCGGCGTGATCCTGGCGCCGGGAGCTGACCTGCAGGGCTTCGGCCAGCGAAGCGACCTGGAGCGCGCCGAGGTTGCCGGCGGCCCCGCGCAGCGCGTGGACCTCGTGCTCGACGGTCTCGAGGTCGCCGGTGCGGGCCGCGGCGGCGATGCGCGTCGCGCGGCGTGGGCCGTCACTGGCGAACATCGCGACGAGCTCGAGGAACAGCCCGGGGTCGCCGTCGGCGATGCCCTCGACGAGCTCATCGACGACGGTCTGGTCGATCACGTCCTCGTGCATTCGTTCGCCCCGCGCGGCTTGTCCACGTCATCGGCCGTTCGGGATCCCGGCCTTGAGTCCGGCCGGGCCCCGGCTCACGAGGCCGCGGCGCGGATCTGGGCGTCGCTCAAGAGCCCCTTGCTGGACTTGCCGGCGGCCAGGACGCGTGCGATCCGGTCGTCGGTGGGCTCGACCCCGAGGCGTTCGAGGCACCAGACGACGTTCGAGCGGCCGCTCATCGGGCCGATCCCGATGCGCTGCTCGAGGCCCACCATGCTCGCGGGCACGCCGCTGTAGACCGAGTCGGCCAGCCACCGGTCGCCCTTCTTGAACGCCTTGATCACCGCCGCCGCGTGCACGCCCGTCCCGGTCTCGAACGCGTCCGAGCCGAGCACCGGATAGTTGTGCGGGATCTGCACACCGACGGCCGCCGCGGTCTTCGCCGCGTACTCGGGCAGCGCCGTCAGGTCCTGGTCGATCCAACCCTCGAGCTTGCAGTTGACGAGCAGCAGGTCCATCGGCGCGTTGCCGGCGCGCTCGCCGATGCCGAGCGCCGCGCCATGGATGCGGGTCGCGCCGGCCCGCACCGCGGCGAGGCAATTGGCGATCGCGAGGTCGCGGTCGCGGTGGCCGTGCCAGTCGATGCCGATGTCGGCACCCATCTCCTCGGCGAGCTGCTTGACGAAGCCGACGACCTGCGCGGCGCCGTGCGGCGTCGAGTGTCCGACCGTGTCACACACGCACAGCCGCTTCGCGCCGAGCTCGATGGCGGCGCCGTAGAGCGCACGCAGCGTCTCGGGGAACGCCCGCGACGTGTCCTCGGTGACGTACATCACCGGCAGGTCGTGATCGCGGCAGAACGACAGCGCCTTCCTGGTGTGCTCGAGCATCGTGTCGAGGCTCCAGTCCTCGGCGTACTGCCGGATCGTGCTCGAGCCGATGAACGCGCAGACCTCGATCGGGATGCCGGCCTGCTGCGACATCTCGACGACCGGCTCGATGTCGGCGACGACGGTGCGGCAGGCGACGTTGGCGCCGATCGACAGCTTCTGGTCGGCGATCTCCTTCGCCATCCTCAGGATGTCCTCGCGGGGCCGGCCGCCGGCCCCGGGCAGGCCCAGGTTGGCGGTGTGGATGCCGAGCCGGTCCATCAGGTGCAGCAGCTCGAGCTTCTTCTCGACCGGCGGGTCGACGACGGAGGGCGACTGCAGCCCGTCGCGCAGCGTCTCGTCGTCGAACTGGAGGCCCGTCACCGACGCGCCGTCCCGCCCGACGGCGTTCCAGTCGTGGATGAGGTCTTCGACTCGCTTCATGGCCGCCATCTTAGCCGAGGCCGCCGCGCGGACGCTCCGCTTGCGTGGGCGCGCTCCCGCCGGTGAGATGCGTCCCCGATGATCGTGATGAAGTTCGGCGGCACGTCGCTCGGCACGCCCGAGGCCGTGCGCGGCGCCGTGGAGATCGTGCGCGACGCGCTCGCCCGGCGACCCCTGGTCGTCGTGTCCGCGCACTCCGGTGTCACGAATCACCTCGTCGACCTCGCGAACCGTGCGCCCCACGGCGACGTCGACGTCGCCCCGGTCGTCGATCGTCATCGCGCGATGCTCGCGGGTCTCGGTCTGCCGCTGGGTCTCTGTGACGACCTGCATCGTGACCTGGCCGACCTCGTCCGCGGCATGCGTCTGGTCGGCGAGGCGAGCCCCCGCGCGCGCGACCTGCTACTCAGCTTCGGCGAGCGCTGCTCGGCGCGCATCGTCGCCGCGTGCTTCGAAGCCGCCGGCATTCCCGCGAAGGCGCTCGAGGCCGGCGCGCTCGGGCTACGGACCGACTCGCGGTTCGGCCGTGCGCGACCGTTCCCCGACGATGGCCGCATCGCGGCCGCGCTCCTGGGGGTCGACGTGCTGCCGGTCGTGACCGGCTTCATCGCGCGGGACGCACGCGGCGACGTCACGACTCTCGGCCGCAACGGGTCGGACCTGTCGGCGGCGCTGTTCGGCGAGGCGCTCTCGGCCGAGGAGATCCAGATCTGGACCGACGTCGACGGCGTGCTCACCGCGAGCCCGCTGCTGGTGCCCGACGCGCACCCCATCGAGGTGATGAGCTTCGACGAGGCGAGCGAGGTCGCCTACTACGGTGGCAAGGTGCTGCATCCGGCGACGATCCAACCGGCGATGCGCGCCGGCATCCCGGTGGTCGTCCGCAACACGCACCGTCCCGACGTCGCCGGCACGCGCATCGTCGCCGAGCCGGTCGCCGGTGCGCCGCCGGTGCGCTCGATCGTCTACAAGGACGGGCTGCGCCTGATCAGCCTCGTGTCGCCGCGCATGCTGATGCAGAGCGGCTACCTCGCCCGCGTGTTCGGCGCCGCGGCCGAGCACGAGATCGACATCGGCCTGGTCGCGACCTCCGAGGTGTCGATCACGATGACCACCGACGCGACCGAGCTCGACGGCTTCGTCGCCGCACTGTCGGCCCTCGGCGAGGTCCTGGTCGAGACGCACCAGACCCTGATCGGCGTCGTCGGCCACGGCATCGCCGAGTCGCGCGGCGTGCCCGCCGCGGTGTTCTCCACGCTGGCCGAGGAGGACATCCGCGTCCGCGTCATCAGCCAGGGCGCGATCAAGGTCAACGTCGCCGTGGTCGTCGCCGAAGCCGACGGCCCGCGCGCGGTGCGGGCGCTGCACGCGCGGTTCTTCGGGTAGGGCGCGGACGCGCGATCCTCGCTGAGGACCGCGTCCGTGAGGTCGCCGACCGTGACGAGCTCGTGCGCCGGATCTCCGGGGCGAGGTCGGGATCTTCGTGACACCGGTGATTGGCGTGAGACGGACGGACCGCACGCCATGACCCGGAAGAGCTCGTGATGCTCGCGATTTGGCCGTGCTTCGGACCCGGAGTGACCGCGAGGAGGGACTTGACGACGCGAGGCGACCGCGGTCCGTTCCACGGGCTTTCGGCTCGTTCCCTCGAGGGGATTCCCATGCGCCGCCCGGCCGCTCTTTTTTTTTCTCTCTCTCTCTCTCGTCTGCGCGGCGAGTGAGCTGATGGCCCAGGACGGCGGCAGCCCGCATACCGCGGACTTCCAGACCGGCGCCTACCTGGCGCCGCCCTCGCCGCTCTTCAACTACCCCGACTTCGTGTGGGACCGCGGCGAGGGTTTCGCTGCCTCTTCGTCGGTCGATGCCGGCGGCGTGTTCGGGCCGACCGATCCGAACGCGATGCAGTTCAGCGACATCGAGCCGCTGCAGCCCTGGGAGGACTGGCCGATCGACTCGCAGTACCTCCACTTCGTCGGCCAGTTCCGGCCGTCCGGCGCGCCCACGCAGCAGCAGATGCCGTTGACCGGGTCGTCGTTCGAGATCATCGTGCCGAGGGCGTTCGTCGACATGCCCGATCCGGCCAAGAGGGACGACGTCGTGCTCCTGATCCCGACCAAGGAGACCAGCGACCCCGAGCGGAAGGCGGACATTCCGTACGCGCCGAACGACTACCCGGGCGATCCGAATCAGTTCGGACTTTGGACGCCGGGATGGCCTGGCACGAGCCTGATGGACGAGTTCCGCACGAGTTCGGATTCGTTCTATCTCGCGACCGGCTACATCGTCCCGCGCACCGCGTTCCAGCCGCTCGTGTTCAGCATCGAGCGCGACCGCGAGCTGCGGGAAGCGATGCAGCTCGAGCTCAACGATCTCTGCAGCAACCCTCCGCAGTCGATCCCGCCGCGCTCGATGCCGTCCAACTATGCCACCTGCATCTGCGGGAGCTCGTTCGGTGGGCTCTCCGCGATGGCCGCGGTCATGCTCTGGCCGGACGAGTTCCAGTCCGGCGTCGCCGCCGCCTTCGACGCGTCGCTCCGCGATACCCCCGACAACCAGCTCATGCTCGACTTCCTGACCGGCGGCGTCGGCCTCGGGGCCTCGGGATCCGGCTACACGCTGCGGTCGGCCGTCGACTGGACGATCTTCGCTCAGCTCGAGGGCATCGACTACCCGAGCCTGTCGCTCGTGAACCGCATGTATCCACCCTCGGCCTCGCAGAACCCTGCGCCTCCTGGTTTCGGCCTCCTGAGGCCGTTCGCGCTCATGGTGGCGGACGAGGATGTCGTGGCCCAGGGGCAGGACTGGATGAACGTGGTGAACGGTACGACGGGGTTCGCCCAGCCGTACTTCCAGCAGCACACGTTCACCAACCTGGTCACCAACGAGACGTGGAGGGTCGACTTCTTCGTGCTCGGCAAGACCTGCCACGGCGGCGACTATCCGGGCCTGGCCGAGCCGTTCTATCTGCCCGGCGACCCGATGAATTACTACGACATCAACAAGGTCGCCGCACTCATGATCCGCAAGGCCTATGAGCAGCGCCTGCGGGTCTTGCCGCCCCTGAGCCTCGCGGACCGGTTGCGGCAGAAGTCGGACGATCTGTTCACCCTGAACCCGAACGACATCGCGTTCAACCGTCCACGCGCGCGTACCGCGCCGTCGATCGGGAACCCGCCGCTGCTGGTCGAGGCCACCGACCAGCAGGGCTGGCACCGCTTCGGCCACGGCGCCTGGCCCGGTGCCGAGGAGTCGATGAAGGTCGTGAAGCTGAACGGTCAGTCGCGGGTGTCGATCTTCGTCGGCAGCGCCGATGGCATCGTGACCCGCTACCAGATGGACCCGAACGTCTGGCCGGGGCACGAGCCGCTGGTCAAGCAGGCCACCTCGGAGTCCCTCGGCTGGGCGGTGTACGGCCTCGACGTCGGTGATGTGACCGGCGATGGCAAGCCGGACGTGGTCGCGGCCGCTTACCGGCGCATCGTCGTGCTCGACGCGAAGGCGCTGGGCGACACGCTGGTGGGACCGCTCCAGTTGGACCTGCCCGACTGGGAGGACAGCGAGCCGCAGCGCATCCAGATCGCTGACGTCGTCTCGGGCAACAACATGAACGAGATCGTCTGCCGCACGCTGCACGGCCGCATCCTGATCCTCGGCGTCAGCAACGGACAGCTCACGATCCTCGGCGAGCACTCCGAGGCGGGCGTGCAGGATCTCGCGGTCGGGCCGGCCGTTCCTCTGCAGTCGGACCAGGTCTACTCGACGGGGATCTGGATCCTGTCGGCACGCAGCCACCTGATCGGTCTCGATCTCGACTCGACGCAGGGAACGACCGACATCGGCCGGGTGGCCTATTCCTCGACCCTGCAGTACGGCGCGCTCGCCGACCTCGAGGTCTACCAGGGCTCCAAGCTCGCCCTGCTGGCCGCAGGGGCACCCACCGAGGACCACTCGATCCGGATCTTCGAGCCGCCCGGCGACAACAACCCGACGGTGACGTTCGGTGACGTCGACCAGGGACAGGCCTCCAACGGCGACGACATCAACCTGACCAAGTTCAACGTCTCGAGCGCCGGCTCACCAGCGGCGCCGAGCTTGGCCATCACCGCGCAGAACAAGTTCGTCACGCTGTACCAGGACTACGTCGGCGTGTGGGACTACGGCGCCGACGTGGCGTTGGGCATGAAGAACCTCCGCGCGGGGGATCCGCCCGTCGCACGGGTTGCGATCGGACTGGCGGTGGGGGACATCGATGGCGACGGGCTCGACGACGTCGTGATCTCGAGGGCCGACGGGCGGCTGATGTGGTTCACGATCGCCGAGCTGTGCGCCCCGGGGCTGGAAGTCCCGTTCACCCGGGCAGTGCAGGTCGATGCGGTCGCAGGCGAGGTCTACGACGACCGGATGAACGCGGCGATCGCGGCGACGTGGGGGTTCACGGCCAAGGGCGGGACCCAACCCGAGCTCGACGCGATCGACGTCGGCGGGGGCTGGTGGGTCGTGGATCCGCTCACCGGCCTGCCGAGGATCAATCCGCCGAGGACGTCGTACGTCCTCGACACCGGGATCTACGGCATCCGCGGCCTCGCCTATGGCGGCAGCGGCTCCAGCATGCTGCCCGTCATGACCAGCGGCATGTCGGCCGGCCCGGACACGTACTGGCAGGTGGACGACGGCGGGGCCACGGTCGGCACGTCGATCCGGGTCAACAGCACTCCCTACATCACGATCCCGGACCTGGGCTACTGGGCTCACGTTCCGACGGAGTACGGGCCGCCGGTGAACTACAACGAGGGCCAGCTCAACTGGGACGACTTCTGGCTGTTCCCGATGGGTGGCGACGCGATGTACGACGGCTCGGACTGGCGCGTCGCATGGTGGAGCACCCTGTTTCCGAATCTGGCCCAGCAGTGGCGCTACTCGCTGCAGCAGCCCCCGACAGCGGGGCTACCGCTCTTGTGGAGCACGACCGGCACCGGAAACGGGACGGAGCCGCCGGGGCCGATGGCCGTCGGGATGCCGGCCCCGACGTCGGGCATCTCGCTGCGGACGAACCTGCGGGCGGCCGGTGCGATGGACCTGCAGACGCTGCGGATCGGCAAGGTGATCCCGGGCAGCTCGGAATCGCAGGTGGTGGTGTGCGGCATGGGCGGTCGGGTGATCGCGATCGACGGAGCGAACGGAGCGAACGGCACGATCGCGGCGCAGAGCGAGGACCTGGGGTTTGGGGGGATGGCGTTGGCGCTGGCCGACCTCGACGGCGATGGCACGGACGAGATCGTGTTCGCGCCGGCGCTGGCGCCGGTGGACGCCGAACCGCCGGATCCGCCGCATCAACAGCAGCACTCGGGCTGGCTGCGGTCGTACGTGCACGTGCTGAAGTACTCGACCGCCGGCGGCTACGCGCACTTCGACCGTTTCAGCACGGTGCCGATCGGGAACCCGTACGACCCGACGAACTACGGTGACCTGTGCGGCTACGGCGCGTGCGGGCTCGCGGTCGCGGACCTCGATGGCGACGACACGCCCGAGGTCCTCGTGACGACCGAGAACGGGGAGTTCGTGGTGCTCCGCCAGTCGGGCGGAGTGTTCGCGACACCGAACGGCGGCATGACCCAGCCGACCCAGCCGATGTTCCAGACGATCGTCGACGGGCAGCTCGGGGCGTTCAACTCGATCGTGGTGGGGGATTACGATTCCCGCAACTTGTCGAAGCCCGAGGTCTACATCGCCAGCAGCACGGGGATCCACAAGTTCTATGCACAGTGATCGTAGGAAGGTGCCCGACCACCAGCGTGCTCCGGCGACGACCGCGCCGTCGGGAAACTCGCATCGCCTGGGGAAGGCGTGGGTCGCCAGACTCGTCGTGACGCTGGCGATCGCGCTGGGCGGCGCGTCGCCTGCGAGCGCTCAGCACACGTGGCTGGTCGATGCGTTCAACGGCCCCGGCACCGACTTCACCGACATCCAGCCGGCCGTCGACGCCGCGGCGCCCGGCGACCTGATCCTGGTGCGGACCGGCATCAGCTCCTTCTACACCGGCTTCACGGTGAGCAAGGGTTTGCAGATCATGTGCGAGCAGCGGAGCGGCGGCTATGCGGTGACCACCGACGTCATCATCCGGCTTATCCCACAGGGGCAGCGACTGGTGCTGTCGCACTGCGTGGGCTACTACACCGCCGCGATCATCCTCGAGGACAACGCCGGGCAGGTGGTGGTGGAGAAGTGCCAGCACGGCTACCAGGGGGGCTACCTGCGGGTGCGGAACTCGGGCGACGTGATCTTCAACGAGGTGGCGGCGACCGATGCGCGGATCGAGTCGAGCTTCGTGACGATGAACCGCGGGCTGTCGGACGCGAGCTTCTCGCAGGACCCGGTGCTGTGCGCGACGAACTCGGTCGTGGTGTTCGGCAACTCGGTGCTGATCGGCAGCCGCGCGGTCTACAGCGGCTGCCAGGTGCTGTTGCCGCCCGGAGTGGCGATCGGCGGCCACGACAGCACGCTGGTCCTGGGTGCGGGGACCAGCATCCGCGGCGGGCACCTCGGCGTGTCGGGCGGCCCCTGCCCGATCCAGATGCAGGCGCCGGCGATCACCGGCTCGAACATGAAGGTGATCCGCGATCCCGGCGCGTTCCTGGGGACGGTGGACGACTCGGTGAGCGTGCGCACCCAGCGCCAGCCGACCCTCGACGGCATCGTCGGCGACGAGGTCCAGGGCCGGATGGACTTCGACCTGATCGGCACGCCCGGCAGCGCCGGTGCATTGATCGCGTCGCCGCCCGGCCCGGTCGCGCCCTCGCCCATCGGCTACCAGTGGGCGAGCCTCGCGAACTCACTGGTGATCGACGTCGGCGCGATCGACCCGATGGGCCACCACCTGGTCAGCTTCACGATGCCCACCGCCTACCCGCTCGGCCAGCCGATGGTGTTCCAGTCGCTGGTCCTCGACTCAGGAGCCCTCGTGTGGTCCACCCCGTCAGCGATCGTCCGGAACTGACCGCAGGCATCGAAGTACCCACCAGCGGCGAGTCGGCCATGCCCTGCCGGGCATCACCGCCGACGTCGGGCATCTCGCTGCGGACGAACCTGCGGGCGGCCGGTGCGATGGACCTGCAGACGCTGCGGATCGGCAAGGTGATCCCGGGCAGCTCGGAATCGCAGGTGGTGGTGTGCGGCATGGGCGGTCGGGTGATCGCGATCGACGGAGCGAACGGAGCGAACGGCACGATCGCGGCGCAGAGCGAGGACCTGGGGTTTGGGGGGATGGCGTTGGCGCTGGCCGACCTCGACGGCGATGGCACGGACGAGATCGTGTTCGCGCCGGCGCTGGCGCCGGTGGACGCCGAACCGCCGGATCCGCCGCATCAACAGCAGCACTCGGGCTGGCTGCGGTCTGTACGTGCACGCGCTGAAGTACTCGACCGCCGGCGGCTACGCGCACCTCGACCGTTTCAGCACGGTGCCGATCGGGAACCCGTACGACCCGACGAACTACGGTGACCTGTGCGGCTACGGCGCGTGCGGGCTCGCGGTCGCGGACCTCGATGGCGACGACACGCCCGAGGTCCTCGTGACGACCGAGAACGGGGAGTTCGTGGTGCTCCGCCAGTCGGGCGGAGTGTTCGCGACACCGAACGGCGGCATGATGCAGCCGACTCAGCCGATGTTCCAGACGATCGTCGACGGGCAGCTCGGGGCGTTCAACTCGATCGTGGTGGGGGATTTCGATCATCACATCGGCGTCCCGAACACCAAGCCCGAGGTCTACATCGCCAGCACTACTGGAATCCGAAAGTTCTATGTTCCGTAGACGCCAATCGCTAGCTTGCTTCGAGCAATGCATGGGTCGCCGCACGAGCGAGGATCCTCCACGTCGGTCGTGTCGTGGCGTGCACTCTGACGTGCGCTGTGCGCCACGACGGCGCAGCAGACCTGGATCGTCGACGTGATGGGCAGCCCCGGCAGCCAGTTCACTCAGGTCCAGCCCGCCGTCGACGCCGCTGCACCTGGCGACATCATCTTGATCCGTACGGGCACTCATCGTTCTACAATGGCTTCATCCTCAGCAAGGGAGTCACGATCATGCTGAGCTCCGCGCTACGGGAGTCGGAATCACGACCGACGTCATCGTGCGCGGGGTCCCGGCAGGTCAGGAGGCGCATGCTCAAGAACCTCATCGGCTACTACACCGCCGCCCTGATCCTCGAGGACAACGCCGGGCAGGTCGTGGTCGAGAAGTGCCAGCACGGCTACCAGGGGGGCTACCTGCGGGTGCGGAACTCGGGCGACGTGATCTTCAACGAGGTGGCGGCGACCGATGCGCGGATCGAGTCGAGCTTCGTGACGATGAACCGCGGGCTGTCGGACGCGAGCTTCTCGCAGGACCCGGTGCTGCGCGCGACGAACTCGGTCGTGGTGTTCGGCAACTCGGTGCTGATCGGCAGCCGCGCGGTCTACAGCGGCTGCCAGGTGCTGTTGCCGCCCGGAGTGGCGATCGGCGGCCACGACAGCACGCTGGTCCTGGGTGCGGGGACCAGCATCCGCGGCGGGCACCTCGGCGTGTCGGGCGGCCCCTGCCCGATCCAGATGCAGGCGCCGGCGATCACCGGCTCGAACATGAAGGTGATCCGCGATCCCGGCGCGTTCCTGGGGACGGTGGACGACTCGGTGAGCGTGCGCACCCAGCGCCAGCCGACCCTCGACGGCATCGTCGGCGACGAGGTCCAGGGCCGGATGGACTTCGACCTGATCGGCACGCCCGGCAGCGCCGGTGCATTGATCGCGTCGCCGCCCGGCCCGGTCGCGCCCTCGCCCATCGGCTACCAGTGGGCGAGCCTCGCGAACTCACTGGTGATCGACGTCGGTGCGATCGACCCGATGGGCCACCACCTGGTCAGCTTCACGATGCCCACCGCCTACCCGCTCGGCCAGCCGATGGTGTTCCAGTCGCTGGTCCTCGACTCAGGAGCCCTCGTGTGGTCCACCCCGTCAGCGATCGTCCGGAACTGATCGGCCTCGCCGAATCGAGGCGATGCCGCGGCCCGACTCAGTTCGCCTCGAGGTCGCGGAAGAAGCTCTGCGCGTCGGGCAGGTTCTTCAGGTAGAGGTGCCAGTCGAGGCGGTCGTCGGTGTCGATCGAGTCGTCGCCCTTGAGGGCGCCGAACAGGTAGTTGACGGCCCAGTCGGTCAGGTGGACCTCGCCGGTCAGGAGGCGGCCCTCGAGGGCGGGCTCGTTCTCGAGGATCTCGAGCGACATCAGGCGGCCGCCGTCGAGCAGGAGGCGGCGGTTCCGCACCAGCTCGAGCTCCGAGGCGCTGACCAGGCGCGCCAGCTCGGCCGCGTCGGCGTAGGGATTGCCCTCGTAGAGCTCCTTGAACAGCAGGTGCACGACGATCACGACCTCGGCCTCGTCGAGGCCGTGCTCGCGGATGAAGCGCACGGCCGGGTAACGTGCGGCATCGGCCGTCGCGTCGAGCCGCGCCTGGATCCGCCTGGCGAACGTCTCGATGCGCCGTTGCAGGCGCTCGCCGGCGCGCGGCGCGGCGGCGTGCACGCGGTCCCACCGGTCGACGTGGAACACCCGGGTGCAGCGGTGCTTGTAGAGGTTGTGCAGGATGCGCAGGTCGAGCAGGAACTCGTGGTTGCCGGCGTAGCAGGCCGGCCGCGTGCGCCGATCCTCGACGACGACGCCGGCGATCTCCTCGCGGAACGCCACCAGCGCGTCCTCGGCGATGCGGAACCGCGACTCGAGCACGTCCTCGGTGATCTCCTCGTCGTCGAGGACGATCAGGCCGCTGCTCCGCAGCACACCGCCTTCTTGCAGGAGTCCGATGGCCGCCAGCACGTCGACCGGTTCCTCGAACACCGCGGCGAGCAGGCGACGCCCCTCGAGCGCCGGCTCGTCGGAACGGAGATGCCGTTGCAACAGCACCGCGAGCAACTGGAAGTGCACCGCGCCGAGGTCGTAGTCACGAAGCAGTCGACCGAGCGGACCTTGGAAGCGATAGTCGGACAGTCGCTGCGCGAGGCGTTGGCTCTTCGTGCGCACCTGTCGACGCAGCCGCGTCCGCGTGTCGCGCGTGATGTCGTCGCTCGACAGTCGCGTGCGGATCCGGTGCAGATCCGCGCACAGATCGAGCAGGTCCCGGAGGGCGACGACTCTTCGACGCGATTTCATAAGTGATTGACTCTAATGAACTAGTGGTGACGGTCCGACGCGGACCCCCCTGCTTAGCGAGCCGGTCGGCACGGTGCAAGGCGGCGCTTGGAACGGCGGCCGGGGACCCCGGCACGGAGGCTCGCGGAACCCGTTGCCGGGCAACGCTCCGCGCCCCGGATGCGGTGGCCCGCAAGGGCTGGATTCGGGAGAAATTTTCCCCGGTTCTCCACCCTCGGAGGCGCCGGTGACCCCCCGGCGGATCCCTGCGGGCCGGCTGGTGCGGGAGGTGGTGCCGATCCTCGTCGTCGGCGGGTTGGTGTTCCACCTGCTGCGCACGCACGTGGCCGAGCGCTACCTGGTGCCGAGCCCGAGCATGGAGCCTGCGCTGCACGGGGACGAGCGGGACGGCGACGTCGTGCTGGTGGACAAGACGGCGGCCTGGCTCGAGGGCCGGGACTGGCTGCAGCCGTTCGCGCTGGTCGTCGTGCAGGACCGCGAAGCCGACGGCGAGCACCACATCGTCAAGCGGCTGATCGCGATCGGGCCGACGGTCGTCGAGCTGCGGGACGGGGACGTGTTCGTGCGCGACCCGGAGACGGGTGCGATGCACCGGCTGGTCAAGGACCCGACCGCCCACCCCGACCTGCGGCAGACGGCGTTCGTCGTCGATCCGGTCCGGGGCAACGGGCTCGACTGGCTCGCCGCCGACGACCGCGTCTGGTCGCGCGTGCCGGGGGCTCTCGAGGTCCGGGCGCGGCCCGACGTCGCCCTGACCACGGCGTGCACCGAGGCGGCGCAGGCCGCGCGCCGCGCCGCGGGCGATCTGGCGCTGCCGGGGTTCCTGTCGACGACGCGGCAGATCAACACGTCGTTCCTGACGTGCGCCGGGGATCGGCTCGGCGGCACGGCCTGGCCCCGGGACATCGGCGTCGCGGTCGACTTCGAGCTGCCCGCGCACGGTCCGACCGCGATCCACGTCGTCGTCGAGTACCCTCGAGCGGGTACTACGCGCTCCGCTACGGGGTCGACGGCAGTCTGACGTTCGCGGTCATGGGCGAGCCGGACGGCCCCACGGTCGAGGGGCCACCGATCCCGCTCGGCAGGCCGGTGTCCCTCGCGTTCGGCCATCTCGACGGCCGGTTCTTCGCGACCGTCGACCGGCGCCTCGTGTTCTCGCGGGAG
The DNA here is from genome assembly GCA_963823025.1 of uncultured Planctomycetota bacterium. GTDB lineage: Bacteria > Planctomycetota > UBA1135 > UBA1135 > UBA2386 > CAWGKH01. Next base: position 97,981 of record CAWGKH010000022.1, read on the forward strand.
TTCGAGCTGCCGGTCCGCTCGACGCGCGAACCGCACCTGCGGCAGGATGGCACCCGTCCCCCGATCAACTGCCTGCACGTAGGGTTCGCGGGACCGAGCGGTGCGGCCGCACGCATCCTCCGGCTGACCGCGTTCCACGACGTCTACTACCAACCCTCCGAGCAGCGCTTCGAGCTCGAGCAAGGCCAGCTCTTCCTGCTCGGCGACAACACCGAGAACAGCCGCGACTCGCGGGTGCGGGCGCGCGATCCCTACGACATGGACGATCTCGTCGGCCGCCCGATCGCGATCCTGGCGCCGCGAGCGCGGGTGCGTTGGCTGTGAGCGGCGGTGATCCGAAACCGGGGCCGGGCGCCGGCCTATCCAGCATGCCCTTCTCGACCCGATGATCCTCACGACCCTGATCGGGCTGTGTGCCCTCTGCCAGGCGCCGACTCCGCAGGAGCCCGCGCAGGCCCGCCCGGAGCCGATGCCGATCCCGCGGACGACCGTCCTGAGCCGCGGCGAACGCAAGATCGTGATCGATGGGTCGCTGCAGGACTGGCCGTCGCTGCCGCCGCTGATCCTCGACGACGTGCGCCAGGTGTCGGGCACCGAGTTCGGCGCATGGCGCGGACGGAGCGACCTCGCGGCGCGGGCGTTCCTGATGTGGGACGCGGACGCGCTCTACGTCGCGCTCAACGTGCTCGACGACTGGCACGTGAAGCTCGCGAAGGACTCGCCGCGCCTCTCGGAGATCCCGCCCGCGGACGACGTCGTGGTGACGATCGATCCCGGCCGCGACACGCGATCGCTCGGCAACGACCTGGGCCGGGCGGACGACGCCGAGTTCTGGCTCGCCGAAGTCGAGGGGCAGGGGCGCCTGGTCGTGCGGTGGGACCGGTTCCGCGGGACCGCGCGCTACGCCGACGGCGCCGAGGCCGTCGTCCACCGGGACGACGACGAGCACGTCACCTACTACGAGGCGCGGCTGCCCTGGGCCGAGATCCTGCCGCACGGGACGAAGCCCGCGGCCGGTCTCGCGTTCGGCCTGCAGCTCGTCGTCAGCGACTTCGACGAGCCGACCGACCCGTTGCCGCAGACGCGGGTCGGGTGGACGTTCGGCATGGGGCCGCGCATCGATCCCGGTCTCTTCGGCTCGGTGATGCTGGTCGACGCGTCGTCGGAGGACCTCGGCGGCGCGACCGTGCCACTGCCCGAGGTCCCGCCGGCACCGAAGATCGCCGAGCCGCCGGTGCCGGGCGATGACTACTGGATCGGGCTGTTCGATCGGCTGCGCGCGCACGGGCCGCAGATCGTCGACGCCGACACTCCCGACCCGCGCTTCGCTGGTGGAAAAGAGCGGCTCCAGGCGCTCTCGGACGTCGATCGGCAGTGCGCGGAGTTCCCGCGGGTCGACTTTCTCGAGTACCAGGTACCGCATCGACCGGCGCATGGTGCGCGAGTCCGCGGGCATCGCCGCGCGCGGGCTGCCGTACTTCTGGGATCTCGCGCTCGAACGGACGATGCGCGACCTCGCCGCCTCGCCTCCGCCGGAGCACGGGTTCCGGTTGACGCGGTTGCCGCAGGGCGGGTGGCTCGTCGACAGCAAGACGGCGACGTTCGCGATCGATCCGGCGGGTCACGAAGTCGATCGCCTGCTGGCCGACCGCGTGGACTTCGTCATGCTGACCGATCCCAATGACGCGACCCGGCGCAACGACCAGCTGCTGGTGCGGATGCGGGCCGCGGACCCGAAGAAGCCGGTGCTGACCCACCTCGCGATCCACCTCCCCGGCTTGAAGGTCGAGGACCTGCCGCTGGTGAAGCCGGGCGCGACCTACGAGCCGCACGGCCTGAAGGTCCGCGTGCTGGGCATCGTGGATCAGAAGGCCGGCGGGGTCTCGCCGGGCGTCGGTTACCGCGTGACGTGGCCGGACGGCACCAATCTCCTGATCACGGGCACCGAGCTCGACGAAGCGCTGGTCGACCGCGAACCGCCGATCGACTGTGTGCTGCTGTCGGCCGCCCATCCGCGTGCACGCGTCGTCGGTCAGCGATTGCAGGGGCGCATCAACGTCCTGGACGACGTGCTCGGCTGTGCGCGCCATCCGGGTCCCCGCGGGCGCCCGCGGCTCGAGGACGCGTTCGAGCTCCAGGTGGGCCTGCGACCGTTGTCGTCGTTGCTGCTGGCTCCCGGTGATTCGTGGACTATCCAACCACACGGTGATTGACCGCACCGGCGAGGCTCCCACCCGATCGCGCGTGGGACCCGTCCAGCGCAGCGCAATCCGCATCGCGGCGCCCGCGACCCGCGCGCCGCCCCCCTTCGACGACCCCTCATGGCAAAGAACCCCTCACCGACGTTCGAGTTCACACGGCAATACCTGGAGGACCGTCCGGACGCGGCGTTCGCCGAGATCCGGGACGCTGCCCAGAAGCAGGGCCTCAAGGTGATCCCTGTGATCTACGGCCGCGCCAAGAAGGCGCTCGGCATGGCCAGGCCGTCCGGCAAGACGTCGGCCAAGAAGGCGACGACGGCCACGGTCACCGGCGCCGGCGCGCGCCGCGGGCGGCCGCCCAAGACCCGCGTCGCCACGGCGAACGGTACCGCGCTGGACACGCTGGAAGGTGCGATCCGGACCATGCGCGAGAACAGCGCCGAGCACGAGAGCCTGCGCCGGGCGCTCGAACGCATCCGCGACGTCGCGAACGACGCCCTCGCGTGAGCCCGCGAGCCGACCGCGCACTCTCGGGCCCCGGTCAGCCGGTCAGGGCGCGCAGCGCGGCGCGGTCCTCGGCGATCGTCCGCGCGCAATGCTCCCGCCAGGCGGCGGCGACCCGTGCGGTGACCTCGCCGCCCGGGAGCGCGACGCCGTCGATCGAGGTGACCGGCGAGACGTCCCGCATCGTGCCGGTCAGGAAGGCCTCGTCCGCCCGTGCGGCGGCCGCCCGGGTGACGCTGCGCTCCTGACAAGGGATGCCCGCGTGGCGCAGCGCTGCGAGCAGCAGCATGCGGGTCACCCCGGGCAGAAGGCCGTCGCCGGTCCGCGGTGTCACGACGGTGCCGTCGAACACGAACCACGCGTTCGCCGCCGAGGTCTCGGTGACGTTCCCGTCCGGATTGACGAACAGGCAGTCGCCGGCCCCGCGGCGCCGGGCGTCGGCGAGCGCGAGCACGTGTGCGAGGTAGTTGCCGCTCTTGACTCCCGGGTCCTTGTCGCCGGCGCGCGGCTTCTCGAGCGTCTGCAGCGTCACCGGCTGGCCGCTCCGGCCGAGCGGGGCCGTGCGGACGAGGACCACGACGCGGCAGGGTCCGGGCGCCGCCTCGAGATCGAGCGACGGCGACGTGCCGGTGCCGCGGGTGACGATCAACCGCACGTAGCGGTCCGGCGTCTCGTCGGTCGCGAGGTCTTCGGTGCTCGCGGCGACCGTGTCCATCACGGCTTGCATCAGCTCGCGATCGGTCGCGTCGATGGCGAGGGCGAGACCCTTCGCCGAGCGGTGGAGACGGGCGAGGTGTTCCCGCCACGCGAACGGCACCCCGTCCCTCGTCCGGAACACCTCGTAGACGGAGTCCCCGAACAGGAATCCGCGGTCCATCACCGGCACGACGGCGTCGTTCTCGCGTAGGACACGGCCGTCGACGTTGCAGAGGTTGACCATCGAAGAGTGCCGACCCGGGACCGGTCGTGACCGGCGGTACCGGCCACGTTAGAGTAGTGGCGCCCCCGACCGAACATGTGCGGCTTCATCTCCATCCTGGGCCCGGACGACTCCGACGTCGTTCAGGACGTCCTGACCGGGCTCCTCGCGATCCAGCACCGTGGGCAGGACGCTGCGGGCGTCGTCACCTACCGCGACAAGTTCCAGGCCAAGAAGGGCCTCGGCCTCGTGCGCGAGGTGTTCCAGGAGAAGCACCTGGCGCGGCTGCGCGGGTCGATGGCGGTCGGCCACGTGCGCTATCCGACGGTCGGCGGCAACGAGGACGTCGACGTGCAGCCGTTCTGGGTCGACTACCCGGTGGGCATCGCGATGGCCCACAACGGCAACGTCACCAACTTCCACGAGCTGCGCCGCGACTACTTCCCGAAGCTGACGCCGCAGGCGCGCCTCGCGAGCAACTGCGATCTCGAGGCGGTGCTGTACGTGTTCGCCGGACAGCTCTTCCAGCGCAAGGGCGACCGCATCCGCCCCGCGGACATCCGTGACGCGGTCGCCGAGGTGTTCCGCACCGTCAAGGGCGCCTACTCGGTGGTGGGCGTCGTCGCCGATGCCGGCATGTTCGCGTTCCGCGACCCGTACGGCATCAAGCCGATCATCCTGGGCAAGCGCGAGTCCGCGGACGGCATCTACTACGCGGTCGCGAGCGAGTCGGTCGTGCTGGATGTCGCGGGCTACGAGGTCGTGCGCGACCTGGCGGCTGGCGAGGTGCTGTGGATCGACCGCGACCGCCAGGTGCACACGTTCCAGGTCGGCGACAAGCCGCACCGCGCCTGCATCTTCGAGTACATCTACTTCGCGCGGCCGGACTCGGTGCTCGACGGCATCTCGGTCTACGAGGCGCGGCTCGCGCTCGGCGACGCGCTGGCGCGCAAGTGGGAGGCGACGGGGCTCGACGTCGACGTCGTCATCCCGGTGCCCGAATCGTCGCGCACCGCCGCCCAGCAGATGGCGGAGCGGCTCGGCAAGCCCTACCGCGAGGGCTTCGTCAAGAACCGCTACGTCGGCCGCACGTTCATCATGCCGAACGATCGCGAGCGGCAATCGAGCATCCGGCACAAGCTCAATCCGATCCGGATGGAGTTCGAGGGCAAGCGCGTGCTGATCGTCGACGACTCGATCGTGCGCGGCAACACGAGCCGGCAGATCGTCAAGATCGCGCGCCAGATGGGGGCGAAGAAGGTCTACTTCGCGTCCTACTCGCCGCCGCTGCTCTTCCCGTGCCCGTACGGCATCGACATGTCGACGAAGCGCGAGTTCATCGCGCGCAACCGGACGCCGGCGCAGGTCGCCGCGGAGCTCGGCGCCGACCACCTGATCTACCAGGAGATCGACGAGATGGTGCGCACCGTGCAGTCGCTGGTGCCGCCGGGCCGCGACTTCTGCAGGGCCTGCTTCACCGGGGACTACCCGACGGGTGACGTCACCGAGTCGATGCTGGCGGACATCGAGGCCGACCGTCTGGCCGCGGCCGGCCAGAGCACGCCGTGAACCGGGGCACGGGCGGCGAGGATTCGATGGCGAGCGACGGTGGGCATGCGGAGCTGTCGGCACGGATCCGCGCCGAGGTGGAGGCCCACGGCTGGCACATCGTGCTGGTGCCGCCGGGCGAGGGCGGCGAGCCGGCGTTCGGCTTCACGGTCGGACTGACGACCAGCTTCGAACATCCCGAGCTGCTCGCGATCGGTCTCGACGACGGCGAGACCGGCGGCACGATGCACCAGCTTCTCGACGCGGCGGCCGAGTCGGTCGCGGACGGCACGGCCTACGCCGAGGGCGGTGAGGACGCCGAGCTCCTCGTCGGCTACCGGGTCGCCCTGCGTGCCGTCGCGCGCAAGTACGTGCCCACCTGGCTCGCGTTCCTGGCCGACTACTACGGCGGGGAGTCCGGTTTCCGGTGCCTCCAGGTGGTCTGGCCCGACCCCGCGCACCGCTACCCGTGGGACGAGGCGTTCGATGCGGATCTGCGCGCGCGCCAGCCGGTGCTCGATCGCTGACTGCGGGCGACCTGGCCGCCATCGCGGCCCGTGGGTGCGGCGTGAGGCTTGTGCGCCGCGGGGTCGCGGCCGTATCCATGGCCGCGTGACCACCTCGTTCGACAGCAGAGCGGCCCGAAGACGGCTGCTCGAGCTCGTGCGCGAGCGCGCCTGGAAGGACGGCATCGACGTCGTCCTGGCCTCCGGCAAGCGCTCGACCTTCTACATCCAGGGCAAGCGCATCACGCTGCACCCCGAAGGCCTGTGGCTGACCGCGCGGTTGATGCTCGAGCAGCTCGACGAGCTCCCGGAGGTCGCCGCGATCGGGGGGCTGACGATGGGCGCCGATCCGCTCGCGGCGGCGGTGGCCGCGCTGTCGTTCGAGACCGGCCGCAACCTGCCGGCGTTCCTCGTGCGCAAGGAGGCCAAGGGGCACGGCGTCGGCGCGCGCATCGAGGGCGAGCTCGAGAAGGGTCAGAAGGTCGCGATCGTCGAGGACACGATCACGACCGGCGGATCCGCGCGAAAGGCGATCGAGGCGGTGCGCGAGGTCGGCGCCGAGCCGGTTGTGGTGCTGGCGCTCGCCGATCGCGACGACGAGGACGCGGCGGCGTTCCGCGCGGAGTTCGACGTGCGGCCGCTGTTCGGGCTCGCGGAGATCCGCGGCCGATGAACGCCCGCCACGAGAATCGCGGCGAGGACTGGGCGCGCGCGCTCGGGGCCGTGCCGAGCGGCTTGTTCGTCATCACGACCGGTCGCGGCGACGAGGCGACCGGCTTCCTGGGGTCGTTCGTGCAACAGGTCGGGTTCGAACCACCGTGCCTGGCGATCGCGGTCCAGAGCGGCCGGCCGATCGAAGCGCTGATCCGCGCGACCGACGGGTTCTGCGTGTCGGTCCTCGACGAGCAGTCGCGCTACCTGATGGCACACTTCGCACGTGGGTTCGGGCCCGGCGAGCCGGCGTTCGAGGGTCTGGACATCGAGCGCACGCCGTCGGGTCTCGTGTTCTCGCCCGACGCGCTCGCGTGGATCGAATGCCGTCTGCGCGGCGAGGCGACGTGGTCGGATCACACGGTGTTCTGCGGTGAGGTGATCGCGGGCTTCCGACGTCCCGACAGCCTGCCGCTGGTGCACGTGCGCAAGACCGGAACGAGCTACTGACGTGAGCGAGCCCCAACGCATCGTCGCCATCCTGCTGGCCGCCGGCCGTGGCGAGCGGCTCGGTATCGACAAGGCGCTCGTGCCGTTGCCGCACGAGCCCATCGCGCGGGTCGTGGCCGCGCGGTGTCGCGAGGCCGGTTGCGACGACATCGTCATCGTGCGCCAGACGGGCGCCGCGCCGTTGCCGGCGAACGTCCCGGCACGCCGCGTCGAGGTCGACAGCGGGGAGATGATCGAGAGCCTGCGCGGTGCGCTGCGCGAGCTGGCGGCCGATCCGCCGCACGGGGTGCTGGTGTTCCCGATCGACTACGCGATGGTCGGCACCGACGTCGTCGCACGGCTGCTCGGCGTGTTGCGCGGCGGGGCTGGCGACGCCGTGGTGTTGCCGATCTGTCGGGGCCGTCCGGGCCATCCGGTCGGGCTCGGGTGGGACGCGGCGCGGGAGGCGCTCGACCCGGACTCGTCCGCGACGCTGCGCGACGTGATCCGTCGCGACTGGCGGCGCGTCACCGGCGTCGACGTCGAGGACGGCTTCGTGCTGCGCGACATCGACGAGCCGGCGGATCTCCGTGCCGCGCTCGGCGTGCTGGCGGCCGCGGCCCGGCTCCGGTCCTGATGGCGCGGCATCGCAGCCGGCGCGCCTACCTCCCCGATCCCGTCGGCGAGGCGCAGCTCGCCTGGCTCGTCGACTCGGCGCGTCATGCGTCGACGTCGAGCTTCATCCAGGCGTACACGGTGATCGCGGTGCGCGATCCCGAGCGCAAGGCCGAGGTCGCACGGCTGTGCGCGGATCAGCGGCACATCCACGAGGCGCCGGTGTTCCTCGCGATCTGCGCGGATCTCCACAAGCTCGAGCTCGCCTGCGCGCGTCATGGTCGGCGGCTGCACTCGGACTCGCTCGAGATCTTCGTGCAGGCCACGGTGGACGCCGCGCTGCTCGGCCAGAACCTGCAGCTCGCCGCCGAGTCGGAGTCGCTCGGCGCGTGCATGATCGGCGCGGCGCGCAACCACCCGATCGAGCTCGCGACGCTGCTCGGTCTGCCCCCGCACGTGTACGTGGCGTTCGGCATGACGCTCGGTTGGGCGGCCGACGATCCGGTGCCGCGCGAGCGCATGGCACTCGGCGCCGTGCTGCACCACGAGCGCTACGAGACCGAGGATCTCGAGGCCACGCTCGACGAAGCGGACCAGGCGATGCGTGCGTGGGCGCGACGCACCAATGCGCGACTGGCCGACACCGGCGCGGCCGCCGTCAACGAGCAACGCGGGTGGACCGATCGTATCGCGCACCTGTTCGGTGGCGAGCATCCGCCGAAGGGCCGGGAGCATCTCCTCGAGCAGCTCCGGCGGCTGCGGGTTCGGGTCTGCGGGAGCCCGGCGGAACCGGTGCGGGTGGCCCGAGTGCGGATGCATCGGAGCCCGAGCGCGGTTAGCGTTCTGGTCCATGCGCTCGCTCACACTCGGGCTCGTCACCACCGTCCTGCTCGCCGGGTGTCAGGTTGCGCCGACGGGCCATGTCGCTGCCGGCTACGCGCAGCTGAAGGTGCAGGGTCAGGCGGGACTGCAGGGCAGTGCGCCGGGGTCCGGCACGAGCACCGTCGACGTCCAGAGCGACCTCGGCCTCGACGAGCCATCCGGCACGCCCTACCTCGCGGCCGACCTCGAGTGCTGCTCGGCCGGTTCGGCGCGAGCGCGCTGCGCTACGACGAGACCGGCAACGGCACGTTGTCGCAGAGCTTCGGCGACATCCCGGCCGGTACGCCGGTGAAGACCGACCTCGAGTTGCTGAACGTCAAGGGCTACTGGCTCTACGACGTCATCGACACCGGCTACCTGCGGTTCGCGCCCGGTATCGCGGTGGACGTCTTCGACGTCGACGCCCGCGTCGCTTCGCAGACCGCGATCAGCGTCTACGAGGAGATCCACATCACGACGCCGGTGCCGATGCTCTACGGTCAGGTCGAGGGCAAGGTCGGGCCGGTGTCGGCGCAGGTGGACGCGGGCTGGATGTCCCTCGACCTCGGCGACGTCAACGGCACGTGGTGGGACCTCGAGGGCCGCGTCTCGGCGTCGATCGTCGACACCTTCGAAGTGTTCGCCGGGTATCGCTACATCGACATGGCCACCAAGGGCGTCGCCGGCGGCCAGGACTTCGACGCGGACATCCAGCTCCAGGGCTGGTTCGTCGGCGGCGGCGTCCGCTTCTGAGAGGCAGACAATTACGCCGGGTGTGGTTGTCTGCCTTGGGCTACTTGACGGCCGAGTCGAGCAGGGTCAGGGTCGGCGTCGCTTTCTCGTCGCTCGCGTCGAGGCGCGCGCGGCCGCCCCAGGGCAACGACCACGAGTGCGGGCGATGGCCGAAGGGGAAACCGTGCGCCACCGGACAGGCGACGTCCTCGAGGCAGCTGCGCAGCGTGTTCGTCATGTCGGCGTCCTCGCTGCCGCGCGGCGTGCCCTCGACGTGGAAGTCGCCGAGGACGATCCCGGCGCAGTTCGCGAACAGACCGCCGGAGCGGAGCTGCGTCAGCATGCGATCGACTCGGTACGGATCTTCGCCGACGTCTTCGAGGAACAGGATCGCGCCGCTCGGATCGACCTGCCACGGCGTTCCCATCAGCGCGGTGACGAGCGACAGGTTGCCGCCCATCAGACGGCCCTCGGCGCGACCGGTGCGCAGCACGTGCGGGTTGTCGCCCTCGGGCATCGGCAGCGCCGGCGCGTGCTCGCCGTCGAACAGCAGCTTCCGCTCGAGCTCCTCGAGGTCGGGGCCGGCCTCGAGCGCCTTGGTGATGACGACGTTCGGACCGTGCACGGTCACGACGTTCGCGACCGCCCACGCCCATGCCTGGAGTGCGGTGATGTCGCTGAACCCGACGATCGGCTTCGGGTCCTTGCGCAGTGCCTCGGGATCGAGCTGGCCGAGGATGCGCGTCGCACCGTAGCCGCCGCGCACGCAGAGGATCGCACGGAGCTCCTCGTCGTCGAACGCCGACTGCAGGTCGGCGGCGCGTGCCTTGTCGGAGCCGGCCAGGTAGCCCACGCGGTCGAGCGCGTGTGGCATCAGCCTCGGCCGCAGCCCCCACGAGCGAAGGCGCGCGATGCCCTGGTCGAGATCCGCGTGATGGTCCTCCTTCAATGGGCTCGAGGGGGACAGCACGGCGACGGCGTCGCCGCGCTTCAACGCGCGGGGGAAGCGTGCCTCCATCGGCAACAACATCGGTGCCGCGCCCCGGTGGGGCAAGAGCTACCCTGTCCGGAATGCGCCGTCTTCCGCTCGCCGCCCTCGCCTGCGTCGGTCTCGCGTCGGTCTCGCCCGCCCAGAAGGACGCCGACTCGCCACCCAACCTGCTGCTCGTGTTCGTCGACGACATGGGGTGGGCGGACATCGGCGTGCAGGGCGCCGAAGGGTTCGAGACGCCGAACCTCGACCGGCTGGCGCGCCGAGGGCATGCGGTTCACCGACTTCTACGTCGCCGCAGCCGGTGTGCTCGGCGTCGCGCGCCGCGCTGCTGACCGGCTGCTACCCGAATCCGCATCGGCATCCTCGGTGCCTTGGCGCCCGCGGCCGAAGGTCGGCATCAGCCGCCGACGAGACGACGCTCGCCGAGGTCTGCAAGGCGCGCGGCTACGCGACGGCGATCTTCGGCAAGTGGCACCTCGGCTGCCAGCCGCAGTTCCTGCCGACGCACCACGGCTTCGACGAGTACTACGGGCATCCCGTACTCCAACGACATGTGGCCGCATCCACCCCGAGCGGGCCGAAGCCGTGGTCCCCGACCTGCCGCTGCTCGAGGGCGAGAAGTCGGTGCGAGACGGCCCGAGGACCAGTCGCGGTTCACGCGCGAGCTGACCGACGACGCCGGCGGTCGTGCGATCGATCGCGGCACAAGGACGAGCCGTTCTTCCTGCTACCTGGCGCACCCGATGCCGCACGTGCCGCTGTTCGCGTCGAAGCAGTTCGCAGGCACGCACGAAGCGGGGGCTCTACGGCGACGTGATCGAGGAGATCGACTGGTCGGTGGGCAGCATGCTCGACGCGCTCGACGAGCTCGGGGTCGCGAAGGACACGCTCGTGATCTTCACGCTCGGACAACGGGCCGTGGCTCGTGCTACGGCGACCACGCCGGCTCGGCAGGCCGTTCCGCGAGGGCAAGGGGACGACCTTCGAGGGCGGCGTGCGCGAGCCGTGCATCGTGCGCTGGCCGGGCCACGTTCCGGCCGGCACGCGTGTGCGCCGAGCCGGCGATGACGATCGACATCCTGCCGACCGTCGCGCACCTGATCGGCGTGCCGCTGCCGGAGCGGACGCATCGACGGCCTCGACATCGGGCCGCTGATCGCCGGCGAGGAGGGCGCGAAGTCCCCGCACGAGGCGTTCTACTTCTACTACCACCAGGGCGATCTCGAGGCGATGCGCAGCGGCCGTTGGAAGCTGCACTTCCCGCACCACTACCGCACGTTGACCGGCGGCGAGCCCGGCCACGGCGGCATGCCCGGGAGATACGACCACGGCGCGAAGATCGAGCTCTCCCTGTTCGACCTCGAAGCGGACCCGAGCGAGTCCCACGACGTCCACGAGCAGCACCCCGAAGTCGTCGCGCACCTGACGAAGCTCGCCGACCGGATGCGCGCACGCCTCGGCGACGATCTCACCGGGGTGAAGGGCTCCGAGAACCGCGCGCCGGGCCGCGCCGAGAACGAAACCGCAGGCGGACGCAAATGAACGCTGTCGACCGCGGCCCGCGGCGGCAGCAGGCAGCGACCTTCGACCGAGCGCCGTCGCCGCTCCCGGCCAGCGGTCCCCTTCCCCGTCGATGTGCCCGCGACCGCATCGACCGCGGAGCGTTCTCATGTGCCTCTATTTGCGTTCATTTGCGTTCATTTGCGGTTCCCTGCTCTGGCACGACAAACCCGAGAACAGAACCGCAAATGAACGCGAATGAACGCAAATGATCCGCGGCGGCCGATCGTGACGTGGGCGAACGTCGGCAACGAGCGGCAGCCAGGGCCGTGGACCCGGGCGGGGGTTGAAGCCCGGAGCGGTGGCAGGACTTCTTCTTCGCGCCGCGCTGCTGGTCGATCAGCTCGACCGCGGTGTTTCGGCTGCGCGATTTGCGTTCATCTGCGGTTTCTTGCTCTGGCACGACAAACCCGAGAACGGAACCGCAAATGAACGCAAATGAACGCAAATGATCCGCGGCGGCCGATCGTGACGTGGGCGAACGGCGGCAACGGGCGGCAGCCAGGGCCGTGGACCCGGGCGGGGGTTGAAGCCCGGAGCGGTGGCAGGACTTCTTCTTCGCGCCGCGCTGCTGGTCGATCAGCTCGACCGCGGTGTTTCGGCTGCGCGATTTGCGTTCATCTGCGGTTTCTTGCTCTGGCACGACAAACCCGAGAACGGAACCGCAAATGAACGCAAATGAACGCAAATGATCCGCGGCGGCCGATCGAGACGTGGGCGAACGGCGGCAACGGGCGGCAGCCAGGGCCGTGGAGCCGGGCGGGGGTTCGAGCCCGGAGCGGTGTCAGGGCTTCTTCTTCGACGCGGACTTGCGCGTCGTCGACTTCTTGGCGGCCTTCTTCTTGGCGGGCTTCTTCTTCGCGCCGCGCTGCTTGCGGCTCGGTCCTTGTGCGCGTTTCTGGTCGATCAGCTCGACCGCGCGGGCGAGGCTCAAGGCGTCGGCCGATTCGGACTTCGGGATCGTCGCGTTCACGTCGCCGTCGGACACGTAGGGTCCGTACCGGCCGTCGAGAACGCGGATCGATGCGTTGGTGTCCGGATGGTCGCCGAGCTCCTTCAGGACCTTCGCCTGTGCGCGGGCGCCGCGACCGCGTTGCTTCGGCTGCGCGAACAGCGCTTGCGCGCGTGCGAGGCCGATCGTCAGCAGGTCGTCCTCGGGCGGGATGCTCCGCGTGGCCTTGCCGCACTTCAGGTAGGGGCCGTAGCGGCCGTTGGTCGCGAGGACCGGGTGCGTCTCGCCGGCTCCCGATTCGCCCTCGGGCAGCGTCATCTCGCCGAGCTCGCGTGGCAGCGCCAGGACCTGCAACGCCGCTTCGAGCGTCACGGTCTCGGGGTCCATGTTCGCGAGCAGTGAGGCCATCTTCGGCTTCTCGCCGCCGAGCGACTCCTGGTCGCCGAGCTGGAAGTACGGCCCGAAGCGACCGACCTTGACGAACACCTGCAGCCCGGTCTCGGGATCGGTGCCGAGCGCCTTCGGCCCGGCCGCGGCCTTCGCCAGCAGATCGACCGCGACCTCCCGCGTCAGCTCGTCGGGCGCGAACTCGTCGGGCAGGCTCGCGCTGACACCGTTCGAAGCGAGGAACGGCCCGTAGCGCCCGACGCGCACCTCGATCTTCGCGCCCTCGAACTCCCCGAGGTCGAACAGCCCGAGCGTGCAGACCTCGCGCGGGTCGATCTTGCCGTCGGCCTCCGCGAGCTGGTCGCGCAGCCCGGCCTCGCCGTTGCCGAGGAAGAACGCCTTCAGATACGCGGTGCCGTCCTTGCGCCCATTGCTGATCTCGTCGAGATCGTCCTCCATCCGCGCGGTGAACGCGTAGTCGACGAGCCAGTGCAGGTGACGGTCGAGCAGCTCGACGACGGCGAACGCGGTGAAGGTCGGCACCAGCGCCGCGCCCTTCTTGAAGCAGTATTCCCGCTGCAGGATCGTGTCGATGATCGACGCGTAGGTGCTCGGTCGCCCGATGCCGCGCGCCTCGAGCTCCTTGACGAGGCTCGCCTCGGTCAGGCGCGCTGGCGGCTTGGTCGTGTGGCCACCCGGCACGAGCTCGCGCGTCGCCACCGCGTCACCCTGCGTCACCGCGGGCAGGATCTTGTCCTTGTCGTTCTGCTCGTCGTCGCCCCGGCTCTCGGCGTCCTCACCCTGCTGGACGTAGGCGAGGCGGAATCCGGGGTAGCGCACCACGCGGCCGCTCGCGGTGAAGCGGGCGTCGTCGATCGCGAGCGTGACCGTCGTGCGCTCGAGCCGCGCGTCCTTCATCTGGCAGGCGACCGTGCGTTTCCACACCAGCTCGTAGATCCGGCGCTCGTCGTCGCCCATCTCCCCGCCGAGCTTCCCCGGCGGCACAACTCGCTGCCGGCCGGCCGGATCGCTTCGTGCGCCTCTTGGGCGTTGCGCACCTTCGTCGCGTAGGTGCGCGGCGCGTCCGGCAGATGCTCCTTGCCGTACTCGCGCCCGATCAGCTCGCGTGCCGCGTTCAGCGCCTCGCTCGACAGCGTGGTCGAGTCGGTGCGCATGTAGGTGATGTAGCCGTTCTCGTAGAGACGCTGCGCGGCGCGCATCGCGCGCTTCGCGGTGAAGCCGAGCTTCCGCCCGGCCTCCTGCTGGAGCGTGCTCGTCGTGAACGGCGGCTGCGGGCGCTCGGTGTAGGGCTTCGTCTCGACGCTCTCGACCGTCGCCTCGCGACCCTCCAACCGGGCGCGAGCTCCTTCGCCCGCGCCTCGGTCAGGTGCTCGACGTCGCGCGCGGCATCCGCCGCCAGCTTGCCGGTGTCCGGGTCGAAGTCCTTGCCGAGCGCGATCCGTTTCTCACCGAGCCGGGCGAGCGTCGCCTCGAGCTTCTCGTCACCGGCGGTCTGAAACCGGCCGACCAGGCCCCAGTAGTCGGCGGGAACGAAGCGGATCCGCTCCTTCTCGCGCTCGACGACGAGCCGCACCGCGACGCTCTGCACGCGGCCGGCCGACAGCTTGGGCCGCACCTTCTTCCACAGCAGCGGCGACACCGAGTAGCCGTAGAGCCGGTCGACGAGACGGCGGGTCTCCTGCGCCTCGACGAGGTTCTCGTCGATCTGGCGTGGGTGCTCGAGGGCGTGGCGGATCGCCGGCTCGGTGATCTCGTGGAACACGAGCCGCTGGACCTCGACCTTCGGCTTGAGCTCGTCGACGAGGTGCCAGGAGATCGACTCGCCCTCGCGGTCTTCGTCGGTCGCGAGGTAGACGACGCTCGCGTCCCGGACGAGCTGCTTCAGCCGCTTGATGTGCTCGCGCTTGTCCTTGGGCACCACGTAGAGCGGCTGGAAGCCGTTCTCGACGTCGATGCCGAGGCGCGCCCACTTCTCCTTCTTGAGGTTCGGCGGCACCTCCGAGGCGTTCGCGGGCAGGTCACGGACGTGCCCGACGCTGGCCTCGATCACGAAGTCGCGGCCGAGGAATCGGGCGATCGTGCGCGCCTTGGCGGGCGACTCGACGATGACGAGCGGCTTGGACTTGGTCTTCTGGGAGGCCATCGGGGCGGCGCCTTGTTAGGGGCGCCGCGACCCGACTGTCAAGGATCGTCGGCGCCGGTCGGTGCGATGTCCGCCCCGCGGGCGGGCACGATCGGCCGATTCGCCGGGGAATCGCCGGTGGAAAAACCCGTGCGTCAGCGAGGTGCGCGCTTCCCCGCGGGCCGCCGCGGGGCGACCATGAGGCGCGATGGGAATCAGGCAGGGGCGACTGTTCGCCGACGCGCCGGCGTCGGAGCGCATCGAGGATGCGCTCCTGGCCTTCGAGCGGAGCGGGCGGCGGACCCGGGAAGAACGCCTGCGCAGCCGGAGCGGCTCGATCGAGATCCCGGCGTTCGTCAACGAGTTCTGGACCGCGAAGCAGCGCGCCGCCAACGCGCTGCACGAGATCTCCTACCGAGCGTGCTTCAAGCCGCAGCTCCCGCGGTTCTTCATCGAACGGCTGACCGCACCCGGCGCGGTCGTGCACGACCCGTTCGTCGGCCGCGGCACGACGCCGCTCGAGGCCGCCCTGCTCGGCCGCGTGCCGTGCGGCGCGGACGTCAATCCGCTGAGCCGGATCCTGGTCGAGCCGCGGCTCGATCCGCCGACGCTCGACGAGCTCGACGCGCGGCTCGCAGCGATCGACCTCGATGCGCCGGTCGAGCGCCCCGACGAATTGCTGGTCTTCTACCACCCCGACACGCTGGCAGGAGCTCTGCGCGCTCCGCGGGTACCTGCTCGCGCGGGAGCGCGCGGGCACGCTCGATCGCGTCGACCGCTTGATCCGCATGGTGGCGATCAACCGGCTGACGGGCCATTCGACGGGGTTCTTCTCGGTCTACACGCTGCCCCCGAACCAGGCGGTGTCGGTCGAGAGCCAGCGCAAGATCAATGCACGCCGGGAGCATGTCCCACCCCGCCGCGACGTGCGGCGGCTGATCCTGAAGAAGGCCGCCGGGCTGCTCGCCGACTGCGGCGACGCGACCCGCGCGACGCTCGCGGCGGTCGCCCCGCGCGCCCGCATCCTGACCGCGGCGGCCGCCGCGACGCCGGCGCTCGCGACCGCATCCGTCGACCTCGTCGTGACCTCGCCGCCGTTCCTCGACGTCGTCCAGTACGCCGCCGACAACTGGCTCCGGTGCTGGTTCTGCGGCCTCGACGCCGCCGAGGTGCCGATCACGATGGCGCGGCGGCTGCCGGACTGGGAAGCCGAGATGACCGCCGTGCTCCGCGAGCTTCACCGGGTCGTGCGGCCGGGCGGCCACGTCGCGTTCGAGGTCGGCGAGGTGCGCGGCGGCACCGTGTCGCTCGAGGCGAGCGTGCTCGACTGCGGGGTCGCGGCCGGCTTCGAGCCGCGCTTCCTGCTCTGGCACGACCAGCGGTTCACGAAGACCGCGAACTGCTGGGGCATCGAGAACAACCGGAAGGGCACCAACACACAGCGGATCGTGGTGTTTCGCCGCTCCTCGGGATCGGAGGGAACGCCGCGCACGCGAGCCACGTCTCTTGCTGGGAGGGATCCATGCCGCGCCTGACCGAGGAGTTCGTGACCGAGTTCGTGCCCTGGCTGTTGCGGGTGCTGGCGTTCGTCGCCGTGTGCCTCGCGACCTTCTGACGGCGCACGATCGCGCCCGGCCGACCGCAAAGTTCTTGACTGCGGCGGCGCGGCCTCCAAGATGGGGCCCGAATCCGCGGCCGGATTCGGCTCCAGCGTAATTGGCTTCGGGAACCGCCGGGCCGGCCGCGTTGCCGGACTCCCCGGCCCAAGCCCAGCGAACCCAGGAGCTCACGACCGACGTGCCGCAGTTGCCGGCCTGCCGTCGACCGTCTCGTCCCCGTCACCGCGTGCCCTCCCGGAGCCGCGCGGCGCGCTTCCGGCTGCGCACCGGAGGGCCGAGTCGCCGCACGCGTCGCCCGACACCGGAGTCCGGAGGCCACGTGTTCGTGAAGCCCGCGGTCCCGAGTGCCGTGCGCGCCGGACGTCGAGCCCGGCTCGTCCTCGAAGGAACCCCCGCATGAATCAGAAGCACAAGTTCGCGCTCGGAGGTGGCGGCTACTGCCTCTACGCGCCGCGCTTCCCGAACAACCAGCTCACGCCCGGCTTCGCCGACCCGTGCCTCGTGTCGAACGTCGAGCTGCCGAGGTTGTTCGTGTTGACGATCCTCGAGGACGACCTGCCGATCACCCTGACGCCGAACAAACACACGGTCGCCAACGGCGTGCTGACGGTCGAATACAGCGCCGACGTCCGCGCCCTGAAGGTCGTCGAGCAGCGATTCGTCACCGCTGACGACCGGTTCGTCAGTCATCTGTCGATCGAGAACACCTCGAAGAACGAGCGCGAGCTGAAGGTCGTGCTCTGGACCACGACCGACCCCGAGGGTGAGGCGCCGTCGCTCGAGGGCGACAGCTTCCGGATCCGGCGGTCGCTGCAGGTCGGAGACCTGCCGGGTGTGCCGACCGAGATCGTGTTCTCGAGCCCCGACTCGAAGGGCGCGCGCTGTCTGCAGGGGTTCTTCGCCGAGGGTTCGAGCGGCCTTCCCGACTGGGAGGAGACGCCGTGGTACGACCGCGCCGACCTCCCGACGCCGCGCGCGAAGCGGCCGATGCAGAAGCCGAGCCCGATCCTGCCGACCGCGGCGGTCTACCTCGGGCTGTTCCGCATCCTCAAGCTCAAGTCCAGCTCGTCGGTCTCGCACCGCTTCGAGGCGAACGTCGTGTTCAAGGGCAAGGGCATCAACTACCGCCCGCGCCGACCCGACGCGAAGGACGAGAACGGCTTCCAGGCGTTCTCGGACAAGGCACCGCGCTTCACGTGCGAGGACAAGGCGATCGAGCGACTCGTCCGACACCGCCTCGAGACTCTGCACCTGCTGCGCGTGCCCAACGGCGTCGGCAACATCTCCAGCCCCACGGTCAACGAGGGCAATGGCCCGTTGCACCAGCCGTCGGCGTTCGCCGCGCCCGCGGTCCTGCGCGAGGCACGCTGGCTGCAGGATCCGTCGCTCGCGCGCGGGGTGGTGAAGTCGTTCTTCGACAACGTGCGTCAGAACGGGATGGTCCCCGGCCGGCTCTACATGACCGGTTTCGTGAGCGACGAGTTCTTCCACGCGGACTGGGGTGGCGGCTTCGAAGCACTCGACGACGTCCACTCCGATCGGGCGACCAAGCGCGCCGTCATCATGACGATGCAGCGCTACACCAAGTGGCTCGCCAACAATCGCGACCCCGAGGGCAGCGGCCTCACCGACGTCGTCAACGTCAGCGAGTCCGGCCAGGGGCTGTCCCGGCGCTTCACGATCGTCGACGACAAGGCCGATCGCAGCGACGACCACCAGGAGAACTTCCGGCTCAAGGCGATCGACGCGAGCGTGTTCCGCTATCGGCTCGTCAAGTTCCTCGCGCGCGTCGCGGACGAGCTGCAGGAGAAGGCGATGGCCAACCGGTTCATCGCCGCGTCCGAGGTGATCCACGAGACCATCCGCAAGCGGATGTGGGACGAGAAGTCCGGGCTGTTCATGGACGTCGACCCGAAGTCGCGCCGCAAGACCGGCGTGAAGGCGGCGGTCGGGTTCTATCCGCTCGCGACCGACATCCCGACGCCGAAGCAGGTCGACAAGATGCTGTCGACGCTCGCGGACCGGAAGGAGTTCTGGACGAAGTACCCGGTGCCTACGGTCGCGATCAGTGACCCGTGGTTCGATGCGGACGGGCAATGGCGTGACACGCGGCGCGAGCGCCCATGGAACGGCCGCGTCTGGCCGCTCGTCAACTCGCACGTCATGGAGGGACTGTGCTACGTCGCCGAGCGCGGCAACAAGCAGGCACAGAAGCTCCTCAAGGAGCTGTTCAAACGGACGATCCAGATGGTGTCGGGCACTGCCGACGGCGGCGAGGACTGCCACGTGTTCGAGCACTACAGCCCGATCAGCGGCCGGCCCGCGCGGCACCTCGGCGTCGACTTCCAAGCCAACTCGTTCCTGCTCGACAACGTGTTCCGCGTCGCCTGCGGCTTCGTCGTGCGCTTCGGCGATCTGCAGGACGATCCGGTGATCGACGACATGCCGGACTTCAAGATCCAGGGCCTGCCGGTCGGTAACCGCCGGTTCAACGTCGAGCGCAAGAACGGCAAGCTGAAGGTCGCCCCCGAGTGACCGGGCCGTCCTTCGCGGACGTCCGTCGCGCGGCCGAGCGCATCGCCGGCCACGTGCACCGCACCCCGGTGCTCACCTCGCGACGGATCGACGCGGAGCTCGGCTGCCAGGTGTTCTTCAAAGCGGAGAACCTGCAGCGTTGCGGCGCCTTCAAGGCGCGCGGCGCGACCAATGCGGTGCTGTCGCTCGGGGACGACGAGGCGCGGCGCGGGGTCGTGACGCACAGCTCGGGCAATCACGCCGCGGCGCTTGCGTATGCGGCGAGCGTGCGCGGTGTGCCGTGCACGGTGGTGATGCCGAGGACCGCGCCCAGGATCAAGCTCGACGCGGTGCGCGGCTACGGCGCCGACATCGTGCTGTGCGAGCCGGCCGAACGCGAGGCGACGTGCGCGCGCGTCGCGGCCGATCGGGGTGCGGTGGTGGTGCACCCGTTCGAGGATCCGCGCGTGATCGCCGGTCAGGGCACGGCCGCGCTCGAGCTGCTCGAAGACGTTCCGAATCTCGATGCGGTGCTGGTACCGGTGGGCGGCGGCGGGCTGTGCTCGGGCACCGCGATCACCGTCGGGGCGATGCGTCCGGCGGCGAGGGTGTTCGGCGCCGAGCCGCTCGCGGTCGACGACGCCGCGCGTTCGATGGCGACCGGGGTGCGCCAGCCGCGCGTCGAGCACCCGAACACGATCTGCGACGGACTGCTCACCGGAATCGGCGAGCCGAACTTCGCGATCCTGACGGCGCACGGCGTCGAGGTGCTGACCGCGGACGAGGCGGCGATCGTCGATGCCGCGCGGACCCTCCTGCAGATCGTGAAGACCGTCGTGGAGCCCTCCGGCGCGGTCGTGCTCGCCGTCCTGCGCACCCATCGCGAACGGTTCGCGGCACAGCGCGTCGGCGCGATCCTGAGTGGCGGCAACACCGACTTTGCGTGGCTGTGTGACACGCTCCGCGTCGCGCGGAGCGGGTGAGCCCGCCGTCCCTGCGCGCGGCCCGCAAATACGAATTCGGCGGTCCGGTCCCAACCAACCGGATCTGTCGTTTCCTCGTGTGGGCGTCCAGTGTCGACCGTTCGTCGAATGTTCGACGCGGAAGTCGGAATAGCGGCGCGATCCAGGCCGTCGCTCGTCACGCTCGGTCCGAACGGGGATGCCGGCCGGATCCGGTCGCGTGATCCACCACCGATATCGGCGGTTCGACGCAGGAGGAGCGTCTCGATGATTGCAACGGGAAGAACAGGTCTGCTCGGTTCGCGGGGGATGGTCGTGCTCGCGGCCCTCGCGCTCGCCCTGTCGGGTCATGCGCAGGAAATGACGGTGAACTGGCGAGGGGAGGATCGGGCGCTGGCAGGACCTCCAGACCGATGCGGAAGCCGGGGTGAAGGTCGCCCGATCCTGGCAGCAGTTCGTCGCGGACACCGGCTATCGGGTGCTGCTCAGCGACGATCGGCGCGTCTTGCTGCTGCTGAGCGACACCTATGCGCCGCGCAAGGACCACAAGGAGAACCACGAGGTCGAGGTCATGCGCGAGCTGCTCGCGCAATCCGCCGAGGTCGTGGGCCGGTTCCTGCCCGAGCCGGACCCGAACGCGGTGCCGGCAGTCGTCGTCTGTGTGAGGTCGAGCGACTATCCGCGTCTGCTCGACCATGTGGCGAAGATGGACGATCGGATCGCCGAATGGGCGCAGAGCGCCGCGGGGACGGTGTGCGGGTTCACGCTGTCGAGCCCGCTGGTCGCGGGCTGGATCGAGGATCCGGAGGGTGTGACGGAATGGCACCCGTACAACGAGCTCGTCCACCGCACCGCGCAGCTCCTGATACGCCAGCGATATCCGCGTCTGCCGCAGTGGCTGCTCCTCGGGCTGGCGTGGCACGTCGAGGACACCGTGCGCGCGAGCGTCTACTGCTTTCCCTATCGATCCGGTTTCGTGTCCGCGATGTCGCACGCGGACTGGGGTCTGTGGCTCGCCAACAACTTCAAGCGATCGCGCCGCAAGAAGGCGGATGCACCGCTGACGCTGCAGTTCGAGGAGTTCGCCGATTGGAACCCGCGCAAGGCGGGGTTCGACCCCACGACCGCCTATCTCGCGTTCGGCGTCGCCCGCTTCCTCGCCGTCGAGCATCCGGACGAGGTCGACCCGGTGCTGAAGCAACTCGCCGACGCGATGCGCGATGGCTCGCGGCAGGTGATCTCCGACACCGAGTGGCGCGAGGACCCGAACTACCAGGTGCCGATCGACGACCAGCGCGCGGTCCTCGAGGCGGTGGACCCGAAGCTCTGCGAGCACGTGACGCGCTTCTTCCAACGCAAGCAGGCCAACCAGAGACAGGCGCCGACGGTGGGCAGCCGGCACTGGTGAGCGGCCGATCGTCAGCGCGGCTCGGCTCGCCCCCACCACGTGTCGACCACCTCGCCGAGCTGTTGGCGCAGCAGGAGCCGGGCGCGGTGCACGCGCACCTGCAGTGCGCCCTCGCTGGCGCCGGTGATCTCGGCGATCGCGGCGTACGGCAGCCGCTCCTGACAGAACAGGACGAACGCCTCGCGCAGGCGGATGGGCAGTCGATCGATCGCCAGCGCGAGCAGCTCCGCCGATTCGCGCGCGACCAGACTCGACAACGCACTGCGGCGGCCGCGGTCGGGCGGTCGCTCCGGCACGCCATCGCCGCCCCGTGCCTCCCGCTGCACGGCGTCCCGCAGATGGTTCCGGCAGCGGTTGGCGGCGATCGCCAGGAGCCAGCTCGAGAAGCGTTCGGGATGGTCGAGCTGCGACAGCCGTTCGAAGGCGAGCCGCAGCGCTTCCTGCCGGAGGTCGTCTGCCGCGTGATCGTCGCCGGTCATCGTGGCGAGGAAACGGTGGAGCCGCTCGCCGTGCCGCGCGACCAGCTCCGCGAACGCGTCGCGATCGCCGTCGCGAGCCGCAGCAACGAGGTCAGCGTCGCTCGATGCCACCTCGCACCTCACGCGTCCAGGCGGCACGCAGCGATTCGTCTGCATCGATGGCGAGCGCCGCGGCCAGCGCGGTCGGATCCGCGCCGCACCGGACGCAGGCTCTGGCCGCCGGCACCAGGACGTCCGCGCCGCGGCCCGCCGCACGCGCCTCGACGAAGACCGACACCGGTGGCGCGGCGACATCGTCCCGGTACGGCACCAGCTCGAGCAGGCCGAAGTCGGCGCCGCCGGTGAGCGCGGCACGCCAGTGCGGCGTCGCGTCACCGGCGTCGCGGGCCAGCAAGGCGAGCAGCAGATGTGCCGAGGCCGACACCGCGGACGGCTCCTGCGCCAGCCGTGCGAGCCCGGTCGCGGCGTCCTCGCGACGACCGACGAGCCACGCCGCCGCGCCATCCCACAACCCTCGCACTTCGGCGTGCGCGGTGGCACCGCTCGCGACCGCGTCCCGCCACTGCGTGAACGCGCCGAGCGACGGGTCGTCGCCGGCCGGCAGCGCCCGGAGTGCCCTGGCCGCGGCGGCCTCGTCGTCCGCCGCGCTCGCGAGCAGCGCGCGCGCGATCGCCGCGGCCGGATGGTCGGCCGCGTCGGCGGGCGCGATCAGTCGGTCGATCGCCGCGGCCCGCTCGGCGGACAGCGCGAACCGCGAAGGGTCGTCCGCCGCGAGCCCGAGGCGCAGCGCCGCGTACCAGATCGGCGCGGGCTCGCCGGCGCCGGTGAGCCAGGCGAGCTCGGCGGCCCCCCGCAACGACTCGACCCGGCCGTCGCCGCTCCGACCATCGGCCGCTGCGACGAACATCTCGACGAGCCAGCGATCCGAGCCGCCCGGATCGAGACGCATCGCGTGCGCGCGAAGCGCCTCGCGGAGCGCGGCTGGCGACTCGAGGCTCGCGACGAGGATCTGCCACCCCGGATCCGGATGCGCGGGCTGCAGCTCGGTCGCGAGGCGTCGCAGCAACGGGCGATCGGCGCACGCGCGGCACGCGGCGAGCAGCGCCACCGTGGCCTCCGGTCCGTTCGGTGCGCCGCTCGCGTCTGCGGCCGGGGTCGGCGTGCCGCTGCCGTACACGCTGTCCATCGGGCGCAGCGTCGCGAATGCGTGGGCCGCGTCGCCGTGTGCCAGCAGCCGGCACGCGCGCACGAGAACGCTGTCCGATGCCGCTGGCGCGGTGTCGTCGCCCGGCGCGGTCGCGTCTCCGAAGATGCGATCGCGGCGCTCGCGGTCGACGGCCGACAGCCAGACCGGTGCACCGGTCACCGCCGGCAGCAGGAGGTTCGCCTCGACGAACGCCACGGCCGCGTCATCCGCCACCGCCCGGTCGCCGCGCGCGCGGGCCCGATCGAGGTCGTCGAGAGCGGCGTGGAACGCGCCGAGTCGGAGCGACGCGCGCCCGCGGAGCGCGAGCGCGTCCTCGTCGTCGGCACCGGCCAGCGCGGCGCGGGCGGCATGGAGCGCACCGGCATCGGCATCCGGACGCGCGAGCAGGTCGCGGAGCCGCGAACGCGCGTCCGCGTCCGTGGACGCGTGCGAGTCCGTCGTCGGAGCGGTCGCGCGGGGTGCGAAGAGCCGGCCCACCGTGAACGCCACCACCGCGAGAACCAGCGACAAGAGCAGGCCCCGAGTCACGCGCGCGCGCCGCGGCGGGAGTGCGGGGGAGTCATCCCCGACCACTTCCCGCAGCGCCACCGCGAACGCCGCCGCGTCGTCGAACCGTTCCGACGGCGCCTTCTGCAGCGCGCGTCGAACCACCGCGTCCACCGCCGCGGGCACATCGGGGCGGACCGTCGACGGTGGCTCCGGGTCCATCGACTCGACGAGCTTGAGCGCGGCGAAGAGGTTGGTGCCTGCGAACGGTGAGCGCCCGGTCAGGAGCTCGTAGAGCAGCACCCCGAGCGCATGCACGTCAGTGCGTGCGTCGACCGACTCCGGCGCCTCGAGGATCTGCTCGGGTGCCATGTACTCCGGCGTGCCGAGGATCTCGCCCGTGCGAGTCAACGGTTCGTGATCCTGCAGTGCGCGAGCGATGCCGAAGTCGAGCACGCGCACGCGGCCGTCGGCGGCGACCAGCACGTTCTCGGGCTTGATGTCGCGGTGCACGACGCCGCGGGCGTGCGCGGCGGCGAGGATGTCGGCGACGGCGACAGCGATCTGCACGGCCCGCGGCCACGGCAGTGGGCCGTCGCGAAGGAGCGAGCGCAGGTTTCGACCGTCGAGGTACTCGAGCACGAGGAACGCGCGGCCGCCGTCGTCCTCGTAGTCGAGCACCTGCACGACGCCTGGATGCTCGATCGCCGCGGTGAGCGTCGCCTCGCGCGCGAACCGTTCACGCAGCCCCTCGGTCTCACCGGCGAACCCCGGCAGGAGTTTGATCGCGACACGGCTGCCGAGCTCGCGGTGGCGGGCCAGGTACACCTCGCCCATCCCGCCGGCGGCGAGCAGGCGTTCGATGCGCCACTTGCCGAGCGACTCCGGCACCGGTGCGCCACGGCAGTGCGGGCAGCGCTCCGGCAGTACGCCGGTGGCCGCGACCGTCACCGCCCGCCCGCAGCTCGCGCATCGGATCTGCATGCGGTCAGCAATCGCCGTGAAAGCGGTCGAGGTAACGGCGGAGCGTCTGGCGATAGTCCTGCGCCATCGTCATCACGCGGGAGAGATCGGGATCCTCGGCATGCGGGAACTGGCGTCTCGCGAAGTCGAGTGCACGCTCGAGGGAGCGCGCGGCATCCGCCCAACGCTCGCGCGACGCGCTCTCCGCCATCTCGTGCATGCCGTCGGCGAGCACCGCGATCGTGAAGTTCTTGCGGACCTCGGCGTCGTCGAGGGGAGAGTCGTTCCAGGCGTCGCGGTCCTCGCGTCCGATGTCCGCACCTTGAGGCGCGAGCTCGGCTCGTCGCTCGACCGACCGGCGCTCGCCGGAGGCGGCGGCGACTGTACTCGAGCCTGGCGCCGACCCGTAGGCCGTCTTCTCGGCATTCTCCCGAGCGCACCCGGCACTTCGCGAGCACGACGGCGGTGGCGGCGGCGTTCAGGTCCGGCAGGTCGAGGACGAGTCGGCCGTCGCGCGCGCAGGCGTCGTGGCCGTAGAGCCGTTCGATCTCGAGTTCGTCCGGCACGTCGAGGACGAGACGGACGCGGCGCCCGACGGCGGCGAGCTGCGATTCGAGCTCGTCCACGAACACCTTCTGCACGTCACGCGCGTCGGCGACGAAGTGGAACTGTCCGTGCGCGCCACGCGCGAGCTCGTCGAGCAGAGCGGTCTGGAGCTGGGTTCCGACGCCGATGGTCGACAGGTCGATGCCCTCCGACGTGTAGCGGCGTGCCTCGCGGAGGATCGCGCCGGGGTCCGTCTCGCCGCGGTTGGCGATGCCGTCGGTCAGGAGGATGACGCGGTTGCTGCCGTTCTCGATCGCGTGGTCGGCCGCCTCGCGGAGTCCGAGCACGAGCCCGTCGCAGAGGTTCGTGTGGCCGCCGGGCTGCAGCCCGTCGATCAGTGCGTCGAGCCAGTCGCCTTCGCCGCGGCGGCGGCTCCCGGCGAGCAGCGACGCCGAGTCGGCGTAGGTGACGACGGCGACGCGGTCGCTCGGCCTGAGGCGACCGGCGAGCACGTGGAGCGCGCGCCCCACCTCCTCGAGCTTGTCATCGTCTGCCATCGAACCGCTGCAGTCGATCACCAGCACGAGGTTCAGCGGCGGCAGATCGCGACGGTCGCCGACCGAGGCGGTCGTGATGCCGATCTGCAGCACGGCGCTCCCATCAGCCGTCGTCGTCGCGCTGCCGAAGCGCACGTCGAGCGCGACGTCCTCGCCGGCGCGCGGCAACGGCAGCCGGTGGCGGTGGTAGTTGACGATGTCGGCGACCGCGACGTCGTTCGGCGCCGGCAGCCGGCCGAGCTCGGCCAGGGCGCGCGAACGGGACAGACCGAACGTCGGCATGCCCTGCTGGGCATGCAGTACCCGGCACGGTCAGCGTGACGAACGAAAGGACGGCGAGGGCTCTGTTCATGGTGTCTCCTGCAGACCGCAAACCGCGGTGCACACGGAGAGACCCGGGAGGCGGCGCAACCTTACTCGCTCGTCGCGATTCCCGGCGCTTTGGGGGATGGCCGGGGGTGACCCGCAGAGCCGGCGTTCCGGCCCTCATCCGCGGCAGGTCGCCACGGTGCCCCGGGTCCAGGGAACCACGAGGGACTGGCTTCCGACCGGCTCTCGACGGTCGCGCCGCCCGCTCGGGCCGTGACCGCGACGTCGTGGTTCGGGCCGTCCACCGGATTCCGCCCCGTCACGCTCACCTGGCCCGCAACCGACGGCGGCAAGTCGTTCCGTTCGTCCCTATGCTCGGGTCGCCGGATCGTCGTTCCAGGAGGACCCCATGCAGCAGCTCGTTCCGATCGTCGCACTCCTGATCGCGGCGCCGCTCGCGGCGCAGGACCAGCACGAGCCGCCGGGGGTGGAGGTCGCCGGAGTGGTGGTCGATGCCGGCGGCGAGCCGGCGGCGGGAGCGCAGGTGGCCCAGTAACTGGTCGTTCGTCGACGGCGCGGCCAACGGATACCACGAGCTCCGCGCGGACGATGCGGGGCGGTTCCGCGGCCGGGTCGAGGTCCATCGCTATCCGGCGTTGTTCGCGGCGTTCTCGGCAGACGGCGACCGCGTCGGGCTCGTCGAGGTCCAAGACGAGGCGGCGGTTCACGAGCTGCACATCACGCTGCAGCCGGGTGTACACGTGAAGGGTCGCTTCGAGTCCCCCGAGCTCGGCGAGCCGATTCCCTGGACCAACGTCTACGTCTTCGCGGGTGCGGACCTGAAGCAGCGGCCGATCTCGTGCTCCTCGGACCACGCGGAGTTCGACGTCGTGCTACCGCCGGGGAAGTACCGCCTCTGGGGCTACGGCACCGACGTCGAGAGCGTGCGCCGGTCGCTCGAGATCGACGGCTCGGAGCCGGAGCAGGACCTCGGCAAGATCCACCTGCGGGGCAGCTACTTCGCGCTGCATCGCGGCAAGCCGCTCGATCCGTGGAAGGTCACGGCCGCTCGCGGCGTGCCGCTGGAGCACGCGAACCTCGCCGACTTCCGCGGCAAGTGGCTCCTGATCGAGTTCTGGGGCTTCTGGTGAGGACCGTGCACCGCCGGCAGTTTGCCGGCGCTCATCGAGTTCTACAACGCGCACAAGAGCGACCGCTTCGAGATCCTGGCCTTCCATGACGACTCGGTGAAGACGCTCGCCGAGCTCGACGACAAGCTGGCCGAGAAGAAGATCCCGGAGAAGCGTTGGGGCGGCCAGCCGCTGCCGTTCCCGATCCTGCTCGACGCCACCGGCAAGACGCTGAAGCAGTACGGCGTGCACGCGTTCCCGACGACGATCGTCGTCGATCCGGACGGAAACCTCGTCGGCGAGATGGGACTCGAAGGGTTCCAGAAGCTGCTACAGGAGCACGCGACCGACGGCGGCTCGCACGATCCGAAGTGAGCGCGAAGGCGCGCCCGCGCCGCGCGCCGTCAGAACGCCCACCCGAACACGAACGTCAGCTTCGCGTCCGGCGAGTCGTCGGTGACTCCGGCCAGCGCAGCGAAGTCGATGTGCGCGTTCGGCAGCGGCAGGAACTGCACGCTGGGGCCGATCAGCACCTCGTTCGCGAAGTTGCCGCGGTCGGACTCGACGTCCGCCATCGCGGCCTTGATCTCCGCGCCGACCGAGAACTTCGAGTCGACCAGCGTCTTGCTGATGCCGGCCGTGATCTCGTAGTTGCGTTCGAGCTCGCCACCGGTCTCGGCCTCGAACACGAGGTTCGTGCCCCAGTGCCAGCCCTCGGCGAGCTCGTCGCCGAGCAGGAGCTTGCCCTCGATGGAATCGGCAGCGTCGCTCTTCGACGCCCACTCGAGGTACGCGGTTGGATTGCCCCAGATCTTGCCCCAGTCGGCGAATGCCCAGCGCACCTCGAACTTCTGCTCGTCGAACTGCTCGGGGCCGTCCGCGTAGTCCTTGTGGGACACGAGGTAGAGATCGAGCTGGAACCGCTCCGGCAATCCGAACTCGAATTCGTACTGCTTGGTGACGACCTGCTCGCCGTCCTTGAACTCCGGCTGCAACCAGAATTCGAAGTCGACCGTGCCCTCGTCGCGCACGTACACGCGTGTCTCGGTGAAGCGCCGATGCTCGGTCCAGTAGGGCTGTCCGTACGACCCGACGCGATCTTCCTCGCGCAGCCCCGACACGCGCTTGCCCTCCACCACGACGGGCTTCCCTTCGCCGGTCGGCTGCTGGGTCTGGTCCTGAGGTGTCGTCGCGGGCTCAGGCTGCTGCGGCGGCCGCTGCTTGTCGGCGGGGTTGACGATCTGCGCGGGCAGGCTCGCGGTGAGCAGGACAAGGCCGAGCGAGGGGAGGCAGGGGAAGCGGGAGACGGTGTGCGTTCGCATCGACGGAACTCGGGTCGGGAGAGGGTACGGAGGCCCGCGAACGAGGGCCACGGCGTGCGGTTCAGTGAGTTTTTCGAGCACGCCGCCGGTTCGTACGATCGGCAGCTCGCGACGTGTCGACGGCCGAGAGGGAGCGGTGGCGGGGCGGCTCACCCCCGCGAGATCACGCGTAGATCCATCAGATTGGTCGCGGTCGGGCCGGTCTTCAGCGCGCAGCCGATCGCACGCAGGTAGCCGAGGCTGTCGTTGCGCCGCAGATGTGCCTCGAGGTCGAGGCCCTGCCCGTCGGCGCGTTCGACGTCGTCGAGCGTCAGGAAGCCGCCCGCGCAGTCGGTCGGCCCGTCGCCGCCGTCGGTCGCGAACGAGAGGACGCGTAGCCGCCGCAGCTCCGCGTCGGCGATCGGCAGTCGGCGGTCGACGAACAGCGCGCGCGCGAGCCGCAGCACGAACTCCGTGTTGCGCCCGCCCTCGCCGTCCCCGGTGACCGGTACCGGCAGCTCGCCGCCCGACACGAGCGCGAATCGTCCGTCACGCGCGAGGGCTTCCGGCAGGGCTTCGAGATGGCGTTCGACCCCCTCGTCGATCGGCAGATCGAGCGCGTCCGGGAACGCGGTCACGCGCTCGACGCCGAGCCCCAGCAGCCGCACCCGCACGCGCTCGATCAGGTAGTCGTAGTCGGCGACCACGACCGCCGTCGCGTCCTTGCTTGCCGCCGCGTCCCGCAACTCGGCCAGCCACCGCGCGCGGGCGGGGTCCTCGAGCTGTGCCAGGATGCGCTGGCGGAGCGGATCGCGCAGGTGACGATCGACGACGTCGAGGAGGCGGCCGTCGTCGATCGGGCGGAACAGCGTCGGCCCGGACGCGACGAGGGCGAGGTCGCGACCCGGCACGTCCGACGTGATCAGCGTGAGGACGCGTCGGGCGCCGCACGCGTGGAGCAGGCCACCGTTCTTGATGCGCGACAGCTCGCGTCGGACGAGGTTGAGCGCCTCGATCGAAGCGCCGCCCCGCAGCAACGCCGCGGTCACCTCCTCGACGTCGGAGAGCGTGAACGGCGGCCGGGGTGCGGTCGCCAATGCCGAACCGCCGCCCGACAGACAGAGCACGATCAGATCGTCGCGCGCCGTGCGCTGCACGCGCGACAGCAGCGCGTCCGCGGCGCGCAGGGAGCTCTCGTCGCACACCGGGTGCGCGGCCTCGAGCACCTCCACCGAGCCGCTCGAGGCGCCTTGCCCGCGCTTCGTGACCGCGAGCGGTTGTGTCATCCGTGTGCCGAAGACGTCGCGAAGCAGCCCGTCGACGACCTCGACCTGTGGCACCGAGGCCTTTCCCAGGCCGAGCACGTGCACGTGCTCGACGTCCGCGAGCTCGAGCTCGCGCTGCTCCACCACGAGACGGTCGGGCGCGACCTCGAGCCGCGCCGGAAACACCGCGCGCGGATGGAGATCGCCGATCAACGCTTCGAGGAAGCGATCGACGTCGAAGTGCAGCGGGCGCACGGTCCGGAATCATAGGCGGCCGCGGGCGGGAACATCACCCGACTCCGGGCGCAAACGGAGTGCAGCGGGACTAGGGTGAGGGACAGCGATCCTCGAGAGGACCTCCCATGATTCGACTGACACTCTCGACCTGTGTCGCGCTGGCGCTGCTCCTCGCACCGCGAGCCACGGCTCAGGTCGCCGCCATCACCTACTACGGCTCGGGTTGCGCGGACGCGGCCGGCAACTTCACGGCGCCGCGGATCCGTGTCGACGGTGGGCTGCCGCGGCTCGGCACGACGCTGTCGATCCGGTATTTCGGAGCGAATCGGAGCGGCGCGTTCCCGTACATCGCGGTGCCCGTGCTCGTCACGAGTGTGATGCGGGACAACGCGCCGATTCCGCCGCTCACGCCGGCGATGGGCACCAACTGCACGCTGTTGGTCGTCCCGTTGTTCGTGATGTTCCTGCCACCGGCCGGTGCGGGCGCCTACGTCGATCACCTCGACTACACGATCCCGAACGACGTCGGCTTGATCGGCTTCACGGTCGACCACCAGTACCTGACGTATCACGAAGCGTGCCTCGGCTCGTGCCGGTTCGACTTCGTGATGGTGTCGTACGGCGCGGAGATCACGATCGGGATCTGACCGCGACACCGGAGCCCGCGCGTGCCACGGCCTACTTGCGGCCGCGCACCTCCTGGATCAGCTCCATCTGGATCTCCTGGATCTCGACCAGTCGCTCCCACTGGCTCGACAGCAGGTGGTCGACCTTCTGGTGCAGGTGGCGGATCTCGAGCTCGGCCTTCAGGTTGACCTGGTAGTCGTGCAGCGCGCGCCAGCGGTCGCGTTCCACCTGGCGGTTCTGGCTCATCATGATGATCGGCGCCTGGATTGCGGCGAGGCACGACAGCACGAGGTTGAGCAGGATGAACGGGTAGGGGTCGAATGGCCGCGCGATCAGGACCGCCGTGTTCATCGCCATCCACGCGACGATCAGCCCCCCGAACAGACCGAGGAACACCCAGCTCCCGCCGAAGCTCGCGATGCGGTCCGCCATCCGTTGGCCGAGGGTCGCACCGATCTCGAGGTCGTCCTCGGTGTTGTGCGACAGGATCTCCTGCTGCCGCAGGCTCTCGATCACCTGCTGCTCCAGCTCGGAGATCTCGCCCTTCTCCGACTCGAGCAGCGATTGCACGTAGCGGTCGCGGAAGCGCTGGATGTCCGCGGTGCAGATCCAGCCCTCCGGCGACCAACGTCCGATGCCCTTCTCGATCAGCTCGGCGATCGCAGGGCGGATCAGCGCGGCGCGGCGGAGGGACGAGGCGTGCGTGCTGCCGCAGACCTGACAGGCGCGAGTGGCCGGGACGTTCGTGGGGGTCATGCCGGGATCAGCCTTCGGGTTCGAACCGATTCGGATGGACGCGACGTGCGCAGTCGATCGCGGCGTCGGCCTGGCGGTACCGGACCGGGATCGAACGGATCGGACGACTCCTCGTTCCCATCCACGACAGCCACGGCTCGGTCATCGTTCGATTGCCGTCACCGCCACGGCGGATACTCGAGGTCTTTCGGCGGCGGCTCGGCGCGCCGGCGGTCGGGTGCGCGGAGGTACCAGTCGAGCCAGCGGACCGAGCGGAGCAGGTAGTCGTAGCGGTAGACGTCGGTGCGGTTGCCGTGGCCCTCGCCCGGGTAGCGGACGTAGCGCACCGGCGCATCGGTCGCGAAGTTGATCGCGCGGTAGAGCATGAACGGCTGGCTCGGATCGACGCGGGTGTCGGCGTCGCCGCCGCAGAGGAGCAGCGGCGTGTTGCAGTACGGCGCCCACGTCAGGGGACTGCGGTCGGCGAGGAGGCCCGGCTGCTCGTGCGGCCACTGCTCCTCGTAGTGCACGAAGTAGAACTCGTAGGGGATGTCGGTCGTCAGCCACTTGGTGCGGATGTCGGTGAACGGCACGAAGCTGACCGCGGCGGCGAAGCGCTCGCTGAAGCGGGTCGCGGCGAACGCCGCCGTGTAGCCACCGTAGCTGCCGCCGAGGATGCCGACGCGCTTCGGATCGATCATGCCCTGGTCGGCGAAGGTGTCGATCGCGTCGAGGTGGTCGAGGAACTCGCGGCCCATCGGATCGCCGTGGTCGGCCTTCGCGAACTCGACGCCGTAGCCGGTGCTCGAGCGGTAATTCGGGTACCAGACGGTGTAGCCCATGCCGGCGAGCACCTGACCCGGCTCGGCATAGCGCGTGACCCAGCCGTTGCGGTAGTGCGACTCGGGGCCGCCGTGGGCGATGATGACGAGCGGAGTGGGCTCCGTCGTGTCGCCGACCGGGTGGATCAGGAGGCCTTCGATCGGAACGCCGTCGCGCGCGGTGATGGTGACGATCTCCTGCTTGCCGAGCTCGACATCGGCGAGCCACGGGTTGGAGTCGGTGAGGCGCTCCAGCTCACCTCGCACCTCGCGCTGGACGAACACCTCGCGGGGATGATCCGGCGTCGAGGCGACCGAGACCCAGCGCCCGTCCGGCAAGGTCTCGAACGACTCGACCGCGGGCAGTGGAGTGCGGTTCAGGGGGATTCCCCCCTGAGTGACGAAGGAGCGCGCGCCGTGGTCGACGAGCATCAGCGGGGGACCGTTCCCCAGCCAACGGACGTCGCGGATCTCCGAGTTCTCGCCGGTCCAGATCGGCAGGGACGGCACGGGCAGGAGATCGAATTGGTGCGAGGGCGATCCGTCGCGCGTCACGAATGCGATCGAGCCGGCATCCGGGTCGTTCCGATCCGCGGCCGTGATGTACGCGAGAATCTCACCGTCGGGCGACCAGCGGAACGGCCCGAGCTTGCCCGGGTTGTCGACGAGCTTCGTCACCTGCCCGCTCGCCGGTGTCACCAGGAACAGCCGCCGGAACACGTAGTGGTCGTCGACCGTGTCATGCGGCGAGATCGCGACCGCGAGCACGTCGCCCTTCGGCGACCACACGAAGTCGTGCACGGTGCCTTCGGTGGTCAGGCGCGTGCTCTTGTTCGTCTCGACGTCCCACAGCCACAACGAGACGTTGCGGTTGTCCTCGTCGACGACCACCGGCGCGAAGCCGCGCTCGAGGTTCTTGCGGCGCAGGTCGGTCTCCGGGTCGAGCGCGGTGTACGCGAACGCCTCGCCGTCCGGGCGCCATGCGTAGGTGCCGACACCGTTCGGCGTCTCGGCGAGCTTCCGCGCGTCGCCGCCGGTGACCGGCCGCCCGAAGACCTGCGGCGTCTTGTCTCCATCGTGCGTCGCGATCCAGGTCACGAGCCCGGTGCCCGGCTGCCAGGCGAGGCCGTGGGCATCGGGCAGCGCGACCGGCTTCGCGTCGGCGTTCTCGAGCGAGATCGCGAACGCCGTGACGTTCGCCGGTCCGGGCGACTCGTCGGGTCCGCGCGCCTGCGTGACGGTGTAGGCGAGCCAGTGGCCGTCGGGGCTCGGAAAGACGTCGAGCACCTGGCGCACGTTCATCACCTGCTGGGGTGTGAGGCCCTGCGCCGTCAGCGGTGCGGCGAGGAGCGCGAGAGCGAGCGGAAGGAGCCGTGGGTTCATCGCGTGCGCGCGGATCGGGGTCGTGGCGGAGTGCGGGCGGTACGGTAGCGGAAGCAGTCGGCGAGGTGATCGTCGACGACGCCGACGGCCTGGAGGAACGCGTAGACGATCGTCGAGCCGACGAAGCGGAAGCCGCGTCGTTTCAGCTCCTTGGACAGCGCGTCGGCGAGCGGCGTTCGGGCGGGTACGTCGCGCATCGTGCGCGGGCGGTTCCGGATCGGCCGGCCGCCGGCGCGGCTCCACAGCCACGCGTCGAACGAGCCGTGCTCGGCCTGCACCGCGAGGAACGCGCGGGCGTTGTCGACCGCGGCTTCGACCTTCAGCCGGTTGCGGATGATGCCGGGATCGGCGAGCAGCCTCGCGTTCTTCGCGGCGGTGAAGCGCGCGACCTTCGTCGGGTCGAAGCCGGCGTAGACCTCCCGGTAGCGCGCACGCTTGCCGAGGATCGTGCGCCAGCTCAGCCCGGCCTGCGCGCCCTCGAGGATCAACATCTCGAACAGCCGCCGGTCGTCGTGCACCGGCACGCCCCACTCCTCGTCGTGGTAGGCGACGTAGAGGTCGTCACCGCGCGGGCACCACGGGCAGCGCGGGCGAGCGTCGGGATGGAGTACGGCGCGGCCAGTGGTCGGCATGATTCGGCGGATGCGGAGCGAGGACGCGGTCGAACCCGAGCGCGCGGGACCATCCATCGCATCGACGGGCTCCTCGCGGTGTCCGACAGATCGTCGCGGACAGTTGCGTATCAGCGCAATCCATAGCAGATCGACCGCGCCGTCCGACACGGCGTGTGGGAGTGGAGGATAGCCCGGGCAGAAGTTACCTTTCGCGGGCGGGATCGGCTCATGCGGCCGAGCCCGTTCGTTCCTCTCCCTCCTTCGACCCAGGCTTCACCATGCGAACGTCAGCCCTCGTCACGGGTTCTCTCCTCCTGTCCGCGGCGCTCTGCGCCCAGTCCCCGCTCACCACAACCTTCACCAGCGACAACGGCGGCTCGGTCGGTGGCGCCGTCTACTTCGATCTGCAGGTCAACACCGGCGTGATCATCACCGGTCTCGACCTGAACTTCAGCAGCACCGCCGGCACGGCCGGGTCCGTCGACGTCTACATCAAGCCCGGCACCTACGCCGGGAGCGAGGCCGACATCGCGGCGTGGAGCATGGTCGGCACCGGCTCCGCGACGTCCAACGGGGCCGACGTGCCCACGCCGGTGGCGCTGGCAAGCGACATCCAGCTCGTCACGGGAAGCTA
The DNA here is from genome assembly GCA_963823025.1 of uncultured Planctomycetota bacterium. Lineage (GTDB taxonomy): Bacteria > Planctomycetota > UBA1135 > UBA1135 > UBA2386 > CAWGKH01. Next base: position 132,840 of record CAWGKH010000022.1, read on the forward strand.
CGGCGTCGCGCTCGTCGCCAACGGTCTCTCCAACCTCTACACCAACGGCACCGGCACGAACCAGACCTACAGCACGACCGAGCTGACGCTGACCGCCGGCTCTGCAGGGAACCTCGCGTTCAGCGGCACCCCGTTCACGCCGCGCGTGGTGAACACCAGCATCTCCTACACGGTCGGCGGCAGCGCCGGCTCGCAGACGGAGGTCCCGATTCCCGCATTCAACCGGACCTTTTCGGGTCAGCTCACGCGCGGGTTCTGGTTCCAGGCGCCGACGAGCTTCTGGATCCGCGGCGTGCGCGTTCCCGACGAGACCGGAGTCGGCATCCAATGCGTCGAGGTCAACCGGATGGCCTCGGCACCGCCGAACTACTCGTCGTCGATCCAGCCGACGCAGCTCTTCTACGCGAACAACCAGCCCAGCGCGAACATCCTGCTCTGCAACGTGTTCGTGAACCAGGGCGACTACATCGGCGTGCTCGGGGCCTGTGGAAACTCGACGATGGCCAACTCCTACGGCCCGACCGGCGCATTCACGAGCCACATCCTCGGCGAGCCCGTCACGCTGACGCGCCTCCTCTGTCAGGCCAACCTGTCGACGAGCGGTGGCAACCAGCTCTGCTCGTCCGAGCCGGCCTACGAGGTCGGTCGAGTCGAGCTGTACGTGGAGCCGGTCCTCGGCTGGGCGAACGCGGAGGCGTTCGGCAGTGGCTGCGGTGCGGCGCCCCTGTCGCTCTACCCGCTGTCCCGTCCAGTGCTCGGCATGACCGTGAACGCCGAGACGCGCGACATCCCCGCGGGATCGCTCGGGGGCGTGCTGGCAATCGGCGTGTCGAAGGTGACCCCGCCGGTCGGTCTCGGGATCATCGGCATGCCGGGGTGCTCGCTCTACGTGAGCTTCGACGGGCAGTTCGGCTTCCCGGTCACGGGAGCGACCGCGCCTCACGCCATCGCGATACCGGTCGATCCGTCGCTGGCCGGTACGCACGTGTACGCCCAGTCGTTGGTCGTCTCACCGGGCGTCAATCCGCTCGGTATCGAGTCCTCGAACGGACTGGACTGGGGCATGAACGCGATGTGACGCCGTCTCGATCGGGCCGGGGCCGCCACGTGTGCGGCTCCGGCCATCGCCTCGGCGGCAACGCCCCGGCGCGGCCTGCCGCCGCAACGGACCGGTATGCCCACCAGCGGTGGGCACGGACCGAGGCGGTCGACCGCGCTTCGGTCTCTTCGGGGGCGCTCCGAATCCTCGCGTCGCGCGACCATCCTCCGTCTTCGTGCCCATGGCGTGGGCGGTCGCGTCGTTCCGAGGAACCTCGGGCGCGCCAGGCGACCATCCGAGCGTCTTCACTCCGCGTCGAGACCATGTCCGGCGGGGATGGAGCGACATCGGCGCGCTGCTTACATTCCCTGTGCGGTGTCTCTCGGCATCGGCAAGCTCTCTCACGCTTTCTCGCTTCTCTCACGGACTCGACTCATGCGATCGGCTCTTTTTCTCTCTGTGTTGTCTTGCGTGACGGCGTTCGCAGCCGCGCAGACCCAGATCCCCATTCCCGCCTTCAACAGGACGTTCTCCGGCCAGCTCACGCGCGGCTTCTGGTTCCAGGCGCCGACGACGTTCGTGATCACCGGCGTGCGTGTGCCGGACGAGTCTGGCCAGGGCGTGCAGTGCGTCGAAATCAGCCGGATGACCTCGGCCCCCCCGGCGTTCTCGTCGACGATCCAGCCGACGCAGTTGTTCTATGCGAACAACCAGCCCAGCGCGAGCATCCTGCCCTGCAACGTGCTCGTCAATCAGGGCGACTTCATAGGCGTCCTCGGCGCCTGCGGGTCTTCGACGATGTACAACTCGTACGGACCGACCGGTGCGTTCCAGAGCAACGTCCTGGGCTTCCCCGTCACGCTGACGCGCTTCCTCATGCAGAGCAACCTGTCGACCTCGGGAGGCAACCAGCCCTGCGCTTCGGAGGCCGCCTTCGAGGTCGCTCGCGTCGAGGTGTACGCGGTACCGGCCGCGGGCTTCGCCGCCGCGGCGCCCTTCGGCACCGGTTGCGGCGGCATCACGCTGGCGCCGACGGCGCGCCCGGTGATCGGCATGACCGCCGGCGTCGAGACCGGGTCGATTCCGACCGGGAGTCTCGCCGGCGTGACGGCCTTCGGCCTGGCGCAGGTCGCGCCACCTCTCGACCTCTCGATCATCGGCATGACCGGCTGTACGCTTCTACGTGGGCTTCGATGCACAGGTGGGCTTCCCGGTCACGGGCGCGACCGCGCCTCTCAGCGTGCCGATCCCGCCGGACCCGACGCTGGCCGGGGCGCACCTGTATCTCGAGTCGCTGATCGTGTCGCCGGGCATCAATCCGTTCGGCATCGCGGCGACCAACGGCCTGGACTGGACGCTCGACAACATGTGATCCGAGGCGATCCCGGGAGCGACGCCTCACCCGGCGATGCAGCGAACCCGTGAACGAGTGGTCTTCGGCCACATGCACGAAGACCACGCGGTCGAGCTGCGGGCGGCCGGGGAGTCGGCGGACGGCGAAGCGCTCGTGATCGCGTCGGGAGGCGATCTGGCCCTGGCGCTCGTCGGGGCCGGGATGCGCGTCCTGGCCGTCGACACGAACCCCGCGCAGATCGCGCTCGTGCGACTGAAGATCGCCGTCGCGCGCGCCGGGGGCCCGGACCGGGCGGCGGGGTGGATGACGGGCGATGCGCGCGAAGCGCTCGACATCGTTCCCGCGGAGGAATGCGCGCGCTGGGTTCCGCACGCATCGAGCCTGCGTCACGGCCTGTGCTTCTGCGGTCGCGTCGATCGCGCGCTCGGGCACTTCGGTCCGGCGGTGCGGTGGGCGTTCGACTGGCCGCGGGGGGACCCCGGAGCGCTGCGGCGCGGCGTGCGTCGGGTCGGCGCACAGGTGCTCCGACTGCTCGTCGCCGCCGTGCACGGTCGGGCCGTCGCCGAACGCGTCGACGCTGCAGCCGTCGAGCTGCTCGAGCGGCGGTTCGAAGAATCGCTCGCGCGTGATGAAGCGTGGAGCAACCCGTTGCGGCAGGCGCTGCTGGGCCACGGCTTCGGCGAGCGTCCGCCCCGCGTGTGGACGCGCGAGGGCATCACCGCGTGGCTCCGAGCCGCCGATCACCTGCGGCTGGAGACACGATCGCTGGACGAGGCGCTCGACCGTCAGCCGCCGGGTTCGCTCGCGCTCGTGTCGATGAGCAACCTGCCCGACCTCACGGACGTCGATGCATCCGCGCTGCTCGATCGCGCGGCTCGGGCGCTCGCTCCCGGCGGTCGGCTCGTCGCGCGCTCGATGCTCTCGGAACGCTTCGACTGGCGGCACGACGCGTTCGACGAGGAGGCGCCTCCCGATGATCAGAGCCCGCTCTGCCCGGTCGTCTGGATCGGGCGACGGCGCTGAAGCGTCGCGCGTTCGAGCTCGAGAAGCCGCTGCTTGACGCCGAGGCCGCCGCCGAACCCGGTCAGGCTGCCGTCCTTGCCGATCACGCGGTGGCACGGCACGACGATCGGGATCGGGTTGCGGCCGTTCGCCGCGCCGACCGCGCGGACCGCCTTCGGGTTGCCGATTCTGTGGGCGATGGCCTGGTAGCTGCACGTCTCGCCGTAAGCAATCGCGCGCAGCGCGTTCCAGACGCCGAGCTGGAACGGTGTGCCGTCGAGTGCGAGCTCGAGATCGAATGCCGTGCGCTCGCCGGCGAAGTACTCGCGAAGCTGGCGCACGACACGCGCGCAGCGGCGCGCATCCGGGGTGGCGCCGTCGGACATGTCGTGGCGGCCGGCGAACTCGATCGACCGCAGGCGCTCGCGATCGTCGACGACGATGCGGAGGTCGCCGACGGGCGACGAGAGGATGGTCGAGTGGCTGGTCATGACGGAACCGCTCCGCGTCGATACGCACCCGGCGTCGAGCCGGTCGCGCGCTTGAAGTTCGCGTGGAATGCCGAGCTGGTCGCGAAGCCAGCGTCGAGAGCGATGTCCAGGACGTTCCGGTCGGTGTGACGGAGCGCATTGCAGGCGTGCTCGATCCGTGCCGCACGCAGCAGCTCGGCCGGCGTTCGCCCGAGGTGGCGCCGGCACAGCGCGGCGAGCTTCGTCGCGCCGCAGCCCACCCGCGTCGCGAGGGACGCGACGTTCTCGAACTCACTCGGGGACGCGCGCAGCGCCACGAGGGCGTCGAGGAGCGCCAGTCGATCGCGGTCGACTCCGGCGTAGAAGTCGTCCGGCCGGCAGCGACGACAAGGGCGGAAGCCGCGCGCACGGGCGATCGACGGCGTCGGGTGGTGCTCGACGTTCTCGGGCTTCGGCGCGCGCGCCCGGCACGACGGCAGGCAGTAGATGCCGGTGGTGCGCACGCACGTCAGGAACACGCCGTCGAAGCGCGCATCCCGTGCCCGCGCGCGGGCGAGCATCTGCTCGCGCGTCAGCGGGATCCGGGGACGGTGCGCGGGTTCACGATACGCATTGCACCACGGCGCGGGTGGCGTGTCGTCCGGTTCTGCACGCCGGAATCCCCGGCGATCACGTCGGCGGAGACTGCCCGTCGGCCTTGCCGTCCTCGACATCGATCGCGTGCATCGTCTGCGACAGCTCGGCGTGCGTGCACACGCCCTTCTCGATCAGGATCCGCTGCAGCGTCTTCGTGGCCAGCGCCAGCTCACCGAGCGCACGCTCGAGCTTCTCGCCGTTCACGTAGCCGTGCCCGTGCATCGACCGGAGCTCGGCTCGCGTCTGGCGGGCTTCGTCGCGGGCGCGGTTGATCTCGGAGTGCTGGTAGAGGTCGAAGATCCAGTTGAGGAGGCTCATGGCGGGAAGGTCGGAGCTGAAAGGCGACAATCTACACCGGGTGTGGTTGGTCGCCCTTCGGCGGGCCGCGCCGTTGCCCGCGTCACCCGGCGGTTCCGACCAGGGCCTCCACGGCGCCGCGTTCCTTCGGGATCGCGCTCGTGAGCACCTCGGCGCCATGCGCGGTGCAGAGCACGTCGTCCTCGATGCGGATGCCGCCGAAGCCGCGGCCGTCGTTCTGCTTCAGGAAGGCTTCGGCCTTGTCGTAGTCGACCTGCTTCGCGAAGCGCTCGCGCAGGCCCGGCTCGTGCAGGATCGCGGGGACGAAGTAGATCCCCGGCTCGATCGAGAACACCATGCCGGTCTCGAGGTCGCGGTCCATTCGCAGGAACGCGGTCCCGAACTGCTCGCTGCGCTTCCGGCCGTCCTGGTAGTGGACGCGGTCGCCGAAGCTCTCCATGTCGTGGACGTCGAGGCCGATCTGGTGGCCGACGCCGTGCGGGAAGAACACCGCGTGCGCGCCGCTCTCGACGAGGCCGTCGACATCGCCCTTCAAGAGTCCCATCTGCACCAGCCCGTCCGCGATCATGCGCGACGACAGCAGGTGCACGTCTCGATAGCGCACGCCGGGCTTCACGGCGTCGATGCCCGCCTGCTCGGCGCGCAGCACGATGTCGTAGACCTCGGCACCCTCCGGCGAGAACCTCCCGCCGACCGGCCACGCGCGGGTCACGTCCGAGCAGTACCCGCTGTGCGCCTCGGCGCCGCCGTCGAGCAGCACGATGTCGCCCTTCTGGCAGGTGTTCGAGTGGTCGTGGTTGTGCAGCACTTCGCCGCGCACCGACAGGATCGTCTCGTAGGCGGGCACGCAGCCGTGCCGCGCGAAGGTCCCGTCGACGATGCCCGCGAGCTCCTGCTCCAAGACGCCAGGCCGGGTATGCGTCATCGCCGCGACGTGCGCCTCGTGCGTCACCACCGCGGTGCGCCGCATCTCCGCGATCTCGTCGGGCGCCTTGTGTTTGCGCAGCGCGAACAGCGCGTCGCACAGGGCCTGGTCGGCCGGACCGTCCGTCGCGAAGAAGTCGAGCTCCTCGCCGGTCAGTGCCCGCGCCTGCGCCGTGGTGAGCGGGTCGGCCACCGCCAGGCTCCGCACACGCCGCCCGCCGGCGCGCCGCGCGACCTCGTCGGCCAGGTTCTCCACCGCCAGCACCTCGTCGACGCCGTGCCGGAGCCGCAGGTCCTCGAACGACGCCCGTGCCCCGTGCCACAGCGCGTCCTCCGCGGTGCGCTCCGGGACGAACAGCCGCACCGACCGGTCCGCCGGATCGAACAGCGCCGCCGCGCCGGACTCCGGCCGGTCGAAGAAGTAGAGGAAGTTGCTGTCGACTCGCAGCGGATAGGGATTGGCGGGGTAGTTCCGGGGGCGCTCGCCGCCGGCGAACAACACGACCGGGTCGCTCAGGCGATCGAGGAACGCGTCGCGGCGACCGCGGTGGAAGTCGAGGCTGGGCATCCTCACGAGCGTAGCGGACGACGCACCGCCGCGCCTCGTGTACACTCCGTGCCTCCCGCCGGGCGCATTGCCCGGCCAGCGCGGAGTTCCGGCTGTCGCAGAACCGTCACTCCGCTCGGACTCGCCATGCATCGACGCAATCTCTTCCTGGTCACCTCGCTGCTCGTGATGGTCGCGGCCCTGATCGGGGCGGTGCTGTTGGCCGGCGGCCACAGGATCGACCGTCCGGATCGAGCGGGACCACCGACACCGGTCGGAGCGCGGCGGCACCCGATGCCGCGGCGCAACGCGCGACCGACTCGGCGGGCAAGCCGGCGGACGACGGCGCGGCCGCGGGCGACCACCGCAAGCGCGTCGCCGTCCCGGACAGCAGCGACGCGAAGCCGGCCCGCGTCCGACTGACCGGGCGAGTTCGTCGAAGCCGGCGCGCCGGTCGCCGACGTCGAGGAGCTGAGTTGGTCACGCGGCTGGGCGCGGAACTTCGCGATGCTCGATGGCATGGACCTGACCAACACCGAGCAGGACAAGAACACCGATGCCGACGGTGGGACCGCGTTCGACGTCACCGGCGGCGCGCGCGGCACGCTGCAGCTCCCGCGCGAAGCCGACCGCCTGTTCGGTGACACCGGCAGCCGTCGCCTCGAGGTCGCGGCGCACACCGCCGACGCCGATCTCGGCGAGCTCGCGGTCGAGACCGCCCGCCTGATCGCCGGACACGTCGTCGACGAGAGCGGCCAGCCGATCGCCGGCGCGCTGAGTGCGGGCGAACCCAGCGATAC